>NZ_CP150316.1:0-3495000 GCF_051526825.1 Sorangium sp. So ce185
ATGACGATTCCGAAACACGAGCCGCGCGAAGTCTTCGATCGGGCGATCGAGCATACGCGGACGCTTTCCCCCGCGACTTTCGACCAGTGGTTCGGGGGAGTTCAGTTCGATGATCTGACCGACGGCGTCCTCACGCTGCGCGTCCAGAACGAGTTCGTCCTCGAGTGGGTCAGGGACAACTTCCTGCCGGCGCTGACGGACAAGATCCGAGAGCTCACCGGCTGGTCGGTCCAGGTGGCGTGGACGATCGATCAGAACCTCGACTCGCCGATCGCCCAGCGCGTGGAGCTCACCCCGGTGCGTCCGCGGGCGCTCGTGGTGCGCCCGACGAGCGCGGCGCCGGCGCCGGCGCCGCGCCCCGAGCCGTCGCTCCGGCGCGTCCCGTCGATGCCGGACGACCTCAACCCGAAGCACACCTTCGCGAGCTTCGTCGTCGGCCCGTCGAACCAGCTGGCGCACGCGGCCGCGATCGCGGCCGCGGGCGGCGGGGGCCGCCGGTACAACCCGCTCTTCATCTGCGGCGGCACGGGGCTCGGCAAGACGCACCTCATGCACGCGATCGCCCACCGCGTCTTCGAGGGCAGGCCGGAGGCGCGCATCATCTACGTCTCGGCCGAGAAGTTCACGAACGACTTCATCACGGCCATCCAGCACCACCGCATGGACGAGTTCCGCGCGCGGTACCGGTCGAGCTGCGACGTGCTGCTGGTCGACGACATCCAGTTCCTGGCCGGGCGCGAGCAGACGCAGGAGGAGTTCTTCCACACCTTCAACGCGCTCCACACGCTCGACCGGCAGATCGTGGTGACGAGCGACAAGTATCCCCAGAACCTCGAGCGCATGGAAGAGCGGCTCGTCTCGCGGTTCTCCTGGGGGCTCGTCGCCGACATCCAGGTGCCGGAGCTGGAGACGCGCGTCGCGATCGTCCGGAACAAGGCGGCGCTCGAGGGCATCGCGCTCACCGACGACGTCGCGCTCTACCTCGCGCAGATGGTCCGCTCCAACGTCCGCGAGCTCGAGGGGACGCTGATCCGGCTGGCGGCCAAGAGCTCGCTCACGGGCCGCCCCGTGGACCTCCCGTTCGCGCGCGCCGAGATCACGGCCACGTCGCCGCCGCGGGCGCAGATGATGAGCGTCGAGGACATCCAGCGCGCGGTGTGCCACCACTTCCACCTGCGCTCGATCGACCTCACGTCGAAGGACCGCCACAAGAGCGTGGCCTTCGCGCGCCACGTCGCGATGTATCTCTGCAAGCAGCGGCTGAAGTGCAGCTTCCCGGAGATCGGGCGGGCCTTCGGCAACCGCGATCACACGACCGTGATGAGCGCCGTCCGCAAGATCGAGGCGCAGCGGGACTCCGATCCGCAGGTGCGCGCCCACCTCGAGGCGCTCGAGAAGAAGCTCGCCGACGAGTGAGCCGCGCGCGCCGCGCGGCGGGGCTCCCGCCCAGGGCGGCCATCCCCGCGGCGCGGTCGGCGCCGCGGGGGCGAGCCGTCGCGGCGGCGGTCAGCGCCGCGGGCGATCAGCGCTCGGACAGCGCGGCGCGCGCGTCGTCGGCGACGAGCTTGTTGCCGTAGGCGGAGGCGAGCTCGAGCACCTCCGCGAGCTCGCGCCGCGCCTCGTCGACCTGGCCCCGCTGCTTCAGGAGCGCGCCGAGCAGGTACCGGCTCTCCAGCGCGTCCGTCCGGTAGGAGCGCGCCTCGGCGTAGCGCGCGAGCTCGCGCAGCAGATCGCCGGCGGAGGCCGCGCCGTTCAGGCCGTCGAGGTAGGCGAGGTGCGCGCGGTTGATCGCGGCGAGGCGCTCGTGGCCGCTCTCCTCGGCGAGCTCCCTCGACTCGGCGAACGACGCGTAGGCGCGCGGTAGATCGCCGAGCCGCCGGCTCGCGTCGCCGAGGTTGTGCAGCGCGGCGGCGGTCTCGAAGCGCAGGCCCGCCGACCGGGCGAGGTCGACGGCCCGGGCCGAGCTCTTCACCGCCGCGGCGAAATCGCGGAGGAAGAAATGCACGAGGACGCGCTGCTTCTCGCGCTCGCTCGCCGCCGCGAGGTCGCCCGGATGGCCGAGCGCCTCCGCCCGATCGAGCGCGCGGAGCGCCGCCTCGAGGTCGCCCGTCGCCGCGCGGGTCTGGGAGATGGCGAGCAAGAGCCGCTCGTCGTCGATGTCGCCCATCGCCTCGAGCTGCTCGACCGCGCGGACCGCGCGGGTGAAATCGCCCGTCCTCACGCCGATCTCCGTCTCGCACGCGAGTGCCTTCCGGCGGAGGTCCTCGCGGTCGCCGGCGAGGGCGTACGCCTCCTCCAGGCGCGCGTACGCGTCGGAGAAGAGGTCCACCGCGCCGAGCGCGCGCGCCACGTCGACGCGCGCCGAGAGCTTCTGCTCCGGGGCGCCGGCCTCGTCGATGCGCCGGAGCGCGCGGGCGGCGATGTCGCCGAGATCGGGCGCGGAGCGCACGCGCACCACGACGTCCGCGAGCGCGCGGAGCCACGCGGCGAGCTCCGCCGGCGGGCGGTTGGCGTGGTCGCCGAGGTCGAGCGCCTGGAAGATGAGCCGGAGCGCGGGGTCGAGCTGGCTCGCGCGGATCTTGTGGAGCGCCGCCCGCGCGTAGAACGTCGCGGCGCGGTCGCGGTCGCCGGCCTGGTAGAAGTGCTGCCCGATGCGCTCGGCGTGCTCGGCGCTGTCCTCGCCGACGACCGCGACGTACGCCGCCGCCGCCGCCGCGTGCAGCTCCCGGCGCACCTCTGGCGGGATCGCGTCGAGGACGATCTCGCCGTGCATGGGCGACGCGAAGCCCGCCTGCGCGGGGCCCTTGAGCCGCAGGAGATCGCGGGTCGCGAGCCCGGAGATCGCGCGGTTCACGAGCGAGAGCTTCTGCTGGAGCAGCGCCGCGAGGACCTCGGTCGGCACCGGATCGCCGAGGATCGCCGCGGCCTGGAGCACGGCGCGGTCGCTCGGGTCGAGCCGCCGCACCCGGGTGGCGATGAGCGTGCGCAGCGAGCGCGGCACCGCCGACGCGCCGTCGAGCCGGGCCTTCACGGCGCCGCTCACGACGGTGAGCGCGCCGGAGTCGCTGAGCTCCTTGATGAGCTCCTCGAGGAAGAGCGGGTGGCCGCCGGCGCGCTCGCGGCAGAAGCCGACCACGTCGGGCGGCAGGAACGTCGCGCCGATGCGCGCCGACATGAGGCGCGCGCTGTCGCTGTCCGAGAGCTCCCCGACCCGGATCCGATAGAAGTGGGGGTGCGCCTCGAGCAGCGGCGGCGGGTCGCTGCGCGTCGCCAGGATCAGCGCGGCGCGGAGCCCGCCGGCGCGGCCGGCCGTGGCGAGGAGGGTCTCGGCGGTGAGCTGGTCCATCGCCTGCGCGTCGTCCCAGGCGAAGCAGTGGAGCCGATCCTCGCAGAGGCTCTGCACCATCCGAGGGAACGCGGTGCGCAGGATCGCGGTCGTCCCCTGCGGCGCCCGCGGGTCGACGAGCGCCGCGCCGAGCTGGCCGAGCACGGCCGCGGACTCGTCCTCGCGCAGGCCGAGCGCGCGCAGCCGCGGCAGCACGGCGCGGATGCGCTCCTCGTCGTCGCCCTCCTGGATGCCGCAGAGCACCTGCAGCATCGCGGTGAGGCCGCTCCACGGGACGTCGGCGCCGTTGTGCGGGCACGACGCGACGTAGACGCCGACGTTGTAGTCGCCCTTCGAGAGCCGCCGCTCCATCTCGGCGAGCAGCCGCGTCTTGCCGATGCCGCGCTCGCCCTGGATGACCGCGATCTGCGCGCGCTTCCTCGTGCCGGCGGCGAGGATGTCCCCGAGCTGCTTGAGCTCGTCGCGGCGGCCGACGAAGCGCCCGTACGCGCCGTCCGGGGGCTCCGCCGAGGTGACCACGCGCCCCCCCTCGGGCGCGGTCCGGCCCGCGCCGGGCAGCTCCTCGGTCGTGAAGGCGTTGCGGAGGACGCGCCAGGTGAGGTGTGACACGGCGACCTGGGACTCGGTCGCGCGGGCGAGCGCCTGGGCCGAGGCGATGAGCGAGGCGAGGCGCTCGTCGCGGATCGGGGCGCCGGCGCCGTCGACGAGGATGCGGGCGAGGTGGATGCCGGCCGAGGCCGCCGCGCCCCCGCCGCGCGAGCGGAGGATGACGAGGGCGGCGCGCACCGCGGCCTCGGTGTCGCGGCCGTCGGCGTCGCCGAGCCCGAAGACGGCGACGAGCTGCGACGCCTCCTGCTCGAGCAGCAGCGCGCCGTAGCGCGCCAGCACCTCGCGCGCCCGCGCGATGCGCTTCGCCGCGTCGGCCTCGGGCCCCGTGAAGATGAGCACGAGCGCCGTGACCTCGCGCCGCTCGCCGAGGCCGCGCGCGGCCGGGCTGCTGTCGGCCTTCTCGAGCAGCTGGAGGAGCCCCGACGCCGTGATGCGGCTGCGCGTGCTCGTCGTGTGCGGCACCTCGACCGGCGTGCGGTCGTTGGCGCCGAGCGGCTCCTCCTCGAGCGCGGCGCTCGCCTCGCGCTCGGCGCCCGCCTTCTCCTCGTGGAAGGGCTCGAGGAACTCGGCGAGGTCGTTCGCCCCGAACCGCTCGCCGGTCGCGTAGAAGAAGCCGAGGAGCGCCTCGTGCAGCCGCCCGGCGTCGGGGAACCGATCCTCGACGTTCTTCGCGAGCATCGTGCTCACGATGTCGACGAGCGGCCTCGGCACGTCGGGGCGCACGAGCGCGAGCGGCGGGTACTCGCTCGCCTGCAGCCGCCGCATGACCTCGAACGCCGTCGGCGCCGCGAACGGGTTCGAGCCGGCGATCATCTCGTAGAGCACCGTCCCGAGCGAGAAGAGGTCGCTCCTGCCGTCGATGGCGCCGGCGCGCGACTGCTCGGGGCTCATGTAGGCGAGCTTCCCGCGGATCCTGCCGGCGCGCTTCTCGCCGACCTCCTCCTCGGTCATCGACTGCGTCGCCTTGGCGATGCCGAAGTCGGTGACCTTCACCTCTCCCTCCCAGGAGAGCAGGATGTTCTGGGGCGAGATGTCGCGGTGGACGATGCCGAGGGGGCGCGACTGCTCGTCGCGCCGCCTATGGGCGTGGTCGAGCGCCTTGGCGATCTCGGCGGTCATGAAGACGGCCATGGCGAGGGGGATCGGCCGCTTCGACCTCCGGCAGCGGGCGAGCAGCGTCGCCAGGTCGAGCCCGGGGACGTACTCCATCGCGATGAAGTAGCTCGTCGGATCGCCGTTCGGGTGGTCGACGCGGCCGAGGTCGAACACCTGCACGATGTTCGCGTGCGAGAGGCGGACGGCGAGCTTCGCCTCGTGCACGAACATGTCGACGAAGCGCCCCTGCTCGGCGAGCTTGGGGAGGATGCGCTTGATGACGAGGACCTTCTCGAACCCCTCGACGCCGAAGCTCTTGGCCTTGAAGACCTCGGCCATGCCGCCTTCGCCGAGGCGCTCGAGCAAGCGATAGCGTCCGAAGGTCTCGTTCAGCATCGTCGCGTCGAAGCCCCGCGCAGCCCTGCGTCTAGAGCGCGCGCGGCGCGCCGGAGGGGACGGCCTCGGCGCGGCGCGCGCGCCGGCGCTCGCTCGCCGGCCCCGCCGCCAGGCCGCGCGTCACGTCTCGACCGCCTTGTTCGCGCCGGCGTCATCGTCCCCTCCATACATCGACTCCGCGATCCGGAACGCCGCCCCCTCGAGGCGCGCGTACGCCGCCCGGAGCGCGTCGAGATCGCCGCCGCCGTCGAGCAGCTTGCGCAGCGCGGAGCACTCGGCCTGGACCTCGCCGAGGAGCTCGGCGTCGAGCAGATCGCTGTAGCCTTCGAGGGCCTGCTCGGTCGTGTAGACGAGGGTCTCGGCCTGGTTGCGGAGCTCGGCGAGCTCGCGCCGGAGCGCGTCGGTCTGCTTGAACCGCTCGCCCTCCGAGACGAGCCGGTCGACCTCGTCCGGCGTGAGGCCGCTCGTCGGGGTCACCCGGACCTCCTGCACCCTCCCGGTCCCGAGATCGCGCGCCTCGACGCGGACGATCCCGTTCTCGTCGATGCGGAAGGTGACCTGGATCTTGGGCAGCCCGCGGGGCGCGGGCGGGATGCCGGTGAGCTCGAAGCGGGCGAGGCTCCGGCAGTCGGCGGCCATCTCGCGCTCGCCCTGGAGCACGTGCACGGGGACGAAGCTCTGGTTGTCGACGCTCGTCGTGAAGATCTCGCTCCGCTCGGTCGGGATCGTGGTGTTCCGCGGGATGAGCTTGAACATCACGCCGCCGCCGGTCTCGACGCCGAGCGACAGCGGCGTCACGTCGAGGAGCAGCACCTCGTCGACGTGCCCCGAGAGCGCGGCGCCCTGCAGCGCCGCCCCGACCGCGACGACCTCGTCGGGGTTCACGCCCTTGTTCGGCTCCCGGCCGAAGAACTCGCGCACCGCGGCCTGCACCGCGGGCATCCGCGTCATGCCGCCGACGAGGACCACCGTGTTGACGGCGGAGACGGGGAGCTTGGCGTCCCCGAGCGTCGCCCGGCAGACGTCGATGGTCCGCCGGATGAGGCTCTCGCAGAGCATCTCGAGCTCGTTGCGCCGCATCGACCGCTCGAGGTGGAGCGGCCCGCCGCCGGGGCCGACGGCGATGAAGGGGATGTTGATCTCGGTCTCGAGCGACGACGAGAGCTCGTGCTTCGCCTTCTCCGCCGCCTCCTTGAGCCGCTGCAGCGCCATGCGGTCGCGGCGCAGATCGATCCGGTGCTTGGCCTCGAAGTCGTCGGCGAGCAGGTCGATGATCCGCTGGTCGAAATCCTCGCCGCCGAGGTGCGTGTCGCCGCCGGTCGCCTTGACGCTGAAGACCCCGTTCGCGATCTCGAGGATCGAGATGTCGAACGTCCCGCCGCCGAGGTCGTAGACCGCGATCGTCTCGGCCTTCACCTTGTCGAGGCCGTAGGCGAGCGCCGCGGCGGTCGGCTCGTTGATGATCCGGCGCACCTCGAGCCCGGCGATCCGCCCCGCGTCCTTCGTCGCCTGCCGCTGCGCGTCGTCGAAGTAGGCCGGGACGGTCACCACCGCTTCGGTCACCGGCTCGCCGAGGAACCGCTCGGCGACCTGCTTCATCTGGCCGAGGATCATCGCCGAGATCTCGGGGGGCGAGTAGCTGCGCCCCTTGACCTCGACCCAGGCGTCGCTGTTCGGCGCCTCGACGATCTTGTAGGGGGCGAGCAAGATCTGCTTGCTGACCTCGGGCGCGCTGAACTTGCGGCCCATCAGCCGCTTCACCGCGTAGATGGTGTTCTGCGGGTTCGTGACCGCCTGGCGCCGCGCCACCTGCCCGACCAGGCGCTCACCGCTCGCGGGGAAGCCGACCACGGAGGGGGTCGTGCGCGCGCCTTCGGCGTTCGGGATCACCCGCACGTCGTTGGCCGAGGCGACCCCTGCCCCTTCGACGACCGCCACGCACGAGTTCGTCGTCCCGAGATCGATGCCGATCACCTTCCCCATATGCGGCGAAAGATACTACAGGCCTGAATGCTCGCTGGGTGGGGAGACGACCGTGGCGTCCGCGATATTTGGGGAGATCGTGCGGCGAGGTGGCGGGGCACAGCAGAGTGGGCCACCGCCATGATGCGCATGAGGCAGGCGATGTGCGCCGGAGGGAGCCGGCGCGCGGAGCGGCGGTGAAGCTCAGTTCGCCGCGGGGGCGGCCTCGCCGGGCGGGCCCTTCGAGACGACGACCATCGCCGCGCGGATCAGGTAGTCGCCCAGCATGTATCCCGGCTGGACCTCCGCGATGACGACGCCGGCCGGGTGCTCGGTCGACTCGATCTGCTGGATGGCCTCGTGCACGCTGGGATCGAAGGGCTTGCCGACGGCGGCGATGCGCTTGATGCCCGTGCGATCGAGCGTGTCGACGAACTGCTTGGCCACGATGCGCACGCCCTCGGCGACCGACTTCACGTCGGGCGCGCTCTCCGCGTGGGTGGCGGCGCGCTCGAGGTTGTCGAAGACCGGGAGCAGGTCCTTCAGGATCGACTCGCGCCCGCGGCGCTGCGCCTCTTCGACCTCGCGCCGGGAGCGCTTCCGGAAGTTGTCGAAATCGGCGGCGGTGCGCAGCAGCTGCTCGCGCAACCGCGCGGCCTCGGCCTGCGCTTCGCCGAGCTTGTCTTCGGGGGTGGGGGCTCGCTGCTCCGCCGGCTCTGCGCGTTCCGCCTGCGCCTCCGCCGTCTCCCCGGTGTTCTGGCTCGACCCATTTTGTTCCGAATCGCTCATAGGACGGCCGGCACTATAACCAGCCGCGATCCGCTGGCAATCGCCAGGCCGAAGGTCGGTCCATCGCCAGGGCGAAGGCCGGTCCGTGGCGGGCGAGCGCCGGCGCGCCCCGACGGCCGCGCCTCACCGGGGCCGGCCAGAGGCGCTTCGGGACCGGCCCCGGGCGCCTTGGGGCCGGCCGCGGGCGCTCGCGGGCGGTCGCTCCGGACGCGCTCCGGGCGCGCTCCGGACGCGCTCCGGACGCACGTTTTGCCCGGGTCGCAGCAATCCGCGGCCGGCGTGCATCCACCGTTTGCTCCGACCCCCTGCCCGGCGTTAGATCGGCCCCATGAGCATCGCCCCCAGCCCCGCCGGCGCACCAACCCCGGCGAACGCCTCGACGCCCGCCAGCTCGCCGCTCCTCGCGGCGCAGAAGCACCTCCTCGGCAACTACCGCCAGCCCGCGTTCGTCCTCGACCGCGGCCGGGGGTGCGAGCTCTTCGACACGGATGGGCGCAGGTACCTCGACATGTGCGCGGGGGTGGCGGTGGCCTCGCTCGGACACGCGCACCCGCGGCTCGTGGCGACCATCGCCGAGCAGGCGGGCCGGCTCATGCACGTCTCCAACTATTTCTTCAACGCGGAGAACCTCCGCCTCGCCGAGGAGCTCTGCGCGAAGACCGGCTTCGACCGCGCCTTCTTCTGCAACTCGGGCACGGAGGCGAACGAGGCGATGCTCAAGCTGGCGCGCCGCCACTTCTTCAACCGCGGCGAGACCGAGCGCTACCGGATCATCGCGTTCGAGAACGCCTTCCACGGCCGCACCCTCGGCGCGGTCGCCCTGACCGGGACGCCGAAGTACCGCGAGGGCTTCGGCCCCTCGCTCGCGGGCGTCACCCACGTGCCCTACGGGGACGTGGCCGCGGTGCGCGCCGCCATGGGCCCGGACGTCGCGGGGATCCTCGTGGAGCCGGTGCAGGGGGAGGGCGGCGTCCTGCCGGCCCCTCCCGGGTTTCTCGCCGAGCTGCGGCGCATCGCGGACGAGCACGGCGCCCTGCTGCTCCTCGACGAGGTGCAGACCGGCATCGGGCGCACGGGGCACTGGCTCGGGGCGACGTACGACGGCGTCCAGGGCGACGCGGCGGCGCTCGCGAAGGGGCTCGGCGGCGGCTTCCCCATCGGCGCGCTGGTGCTGCGGGAGCGGCTCAACGGCGCGCTGCCCCCGGGATCGCACGGCTCGACCTACGGCGGCAACGCGCTCGCCTCCGCCACGGCGCGCACGGTGCTCGCGGTCGTCGAGGAAGAGAAGCTCTGCGAGGCCGCCCAGAAGCGCGGCGAGCAGCTCGGCCGCGGCCTCGCCGCGATCGCCGCGCGGCTCCCGGGCGTGTGCGCCGGCGAGCGCGGGCGCGGCCTGCTCCGCGGGCTCATCCTCGCGCCGGGCGTCGACGCGCGCGCCGCGCTCGGCCGCGCGCGCGACCGGGGCGTGCTGCTCACGATCGCGGGCAGCAACGTGCTCCGGTTCACGCCGCCCCTCATCGTGAGCGAGGCGCAGATCGACGAGGCCCTGGCGGAGGTCGAGGCCGCGCTCGCCGAGACGCCGGCTGCGGGTTGAGGTGGTCGCCTCGCGCGCAGCCGGGCCCGCCGTCGCGCCCCTCCCGTGCTCGGGCTGCAGCAAGCTGATCGATCCGCTCCGCGCAGGGCACGTCGCGATCTTCGATCAGCGCTTCCATTACTTCTGCAACGCCCGGTGCCGCCACGTCTTCCTCGGCGAGGCCTCGCCAGCGCCGGGCGACGCCCGGCCGGCTGGCCTCGCCGCGCACGGCGCGCCGTCCCTCGGCGCCCCCGCGCGCGGGATCTCGCCGGTCGCGCCGCCGGTGGCCGCCGGACCGCACGCCTCCGCGCCGCGCGCCGAGCCCGCGCGGGCGGGCGCGGACGACGGCGCCGCGCGCCTCGCCGAGCTCGACGCGCCGATCGTCGACGCGTTCCCGCCCGTGTCGCTCGACGAGCGGCTCCCGGACCTGCCCGTCCTCGACGACGACCGCGCGCTGCTCGAGCCCATCGGGAACACCATCCTGAGCGAGGAGCCGCAGCGCTACGAGGCGGTCGAGGCGCGGGACATCGGCGCGCTCCTGCTCGTGCTCGCGATCATCGCGGGGACGCTCGCGGTCGCGCTCACGCTCGCCGGCGACGCGAAGCTCGTCATCGGCGCGCGCATCGTGCTCGCCACGGTGAGCGCGGGGATGCTCCTCGGCCGCGCCGCCACGACCGCGCGCGACGCCACGGATCCGCACCCGGCGCCGATGCTCGCCCCCGTCCTCGGCGGGCTCGTGGCTGCGGTCTGGGCCCTCTTCGGCGAAGATCGCGCGCTGGCGGCCGAGGCCGCCTCGCTCGCGGGCGTCATCGCCACCGCCAGCGCGATCAGCGCGTGGCTCATCGAGAGCGCCCGCCACCGCGTGTTCGCGGAGCGGGGCTGGATCGCGTCCGTGCTCTCCACGCCGGCGCGCCGGCCGCCGGGCGCGTGGGCGCCGAGCCCGGCGCCCGCCGACCGAGCCCTGCCGCGCGGCGACGACGGCGCGGCCGAGGGCGAGCTCTACGAGCTGCGGCCGGGCGAGAGCGCCCAGGTCGACGCGGGGGACGTCGTCCCCGTCGATCTCGTGGTCACGGGCGGCGACGTCGAGGTGCTCCCCTGGATCGGCGCGACCACGCCGGCGCGCCGCCGCGACGGCGACCCGGTCATCGCCGGGGCCACCGTGGTCCGGGGTCGCCTCGTCGGCGCGTGCACCTTCTCCGGCGGCGATCGCGCGGTCGCGCGCGTGCTGCTCGACGCCCGCCGGCGCGCGGACGCCCTCGCGCCCATCGCGCAGGCCTCCCGCGCCCTGACCGAGCGCTGGGCGATCGGCGCCGCGGTGATCGGCGCGCTCTCCGCCTTCGTCGCCGGCCGGACGCCCGTCGAGATCGCGATGACCGCGGCCGCCGTGCTCGCCGCGCTCGCCACGGCGATCACGGCCTCCATCGCCTCGGTGCACGTCGCGCGGGGCATCCTGCTCGGGCTCCGCCGGGGCATCGTCTACAAGAGCGCCGACGCCTGGGATCGCGCGGGCAAGGTCTCGGTCGCCGTGTTCTGCGCCCGCGGCACGCTGCTGCTCGGCGAGCCCGAGCTCGCGGAGCTGGAGGCGACCGGGCAGAAGCTCACGCCGGGCGACGTGCTCGCGCTCGCGGCCGGGGCCGAGCGCACCGAGGAGCACCCGGTCGCCACGGCGATCGTGCGCGCCGCCCGCGCCCGCGGCCTGCGGCCCGACGGGGTGCGCAACCCCAACTTCCACCCGGGCCTCGGCGTGACGGCCGTCACCTCGTCCGGCGAGGAGCTCTGCGTCGGCAACCGCGCGCTCATGCTCGAGCAGCGGATCTCGATCGCCGCGGCCGAGAGCCGCGTCGCCGAGCTCGAGGCGCTGGGGCGCACGGTGGTCCTCGTCGCGGTGGGCGCGCGGCTCGTCGGCCTCATCGGCCTGCAGGACGGGCTGCGCCCCGGGGCGCGGGCCGCCATCCAGCACCTGCTCGACGCGCAGGTCGAGCCCGTGCTGATGTCGGGCGACGCGCGCGAGACGTGCGAGGCGATCGGCCGCTCGCTCGACATCGACCACATCCGCCCCGAGGTGCTCCCCGCGGATCGCGGCGCCGAGGTGCGGCGCCTGATCGACGCGGGCACGAGCGTCGCCGTCCTCGGCCACGCGGGCGTCGACGACGCCGCGCTCGGCGCCGCGGACGTCTCCGTGGCCCTCGGCGCGGCCGGCGCTGCCCCCGCCGACTTCTCCGTCGTCCTCGCCTCGGACGACGTCCGCGACGCCGCGCTCTCCCTCGCGCTCGCGCACCGCACGCGCCTCGAGGCGCGCGTCGGGCTCGCGCTGAGCGTCGCCCCGGCGCTCGTCGGCGCCGCGGTGATCTCCGCGTTCGTGCTCCCGCCGGCCTACGCCCCCATCGCCTCGCTGCTCGGCGGCGTCATGGCCGTCGTCCACGCCCGCGCGCTCGACGCGAAGAGCTGAGCGCGCGCCGCCGACGGCGCCGCGCCTCGGGCTACGAGACGCCGGACGCCGCGTCCTTGGAGTCGCGGCAGTCCAGGCAGACGCCGTACATCTCGTGCTTGTGCCAGGTCACCTCGAAGCCGTACTTCGCGGCGATCTCTTCCTGGAGCGCCTCGATGCGCGGCTCCTCGAACTCGATGATCTTGCCGCAGCTCACGCAGATGAGGTGGTCGTGGTGCGCGCTGGCGTCGTCGGCGAGCTCGTAACGGCTGAGGCCGTCGCCGAACCGGCGCTCGGAGGCCACGCCGCACTCCGCGAGCAGCTTGAGCGTCCGGTACACCGTCGCGTACCCGATGCCGCGATCGTGCGCGCGCACTTCCGTGAGCAGGTCCTCGATGGTCATGTGCGGCGCGCCCGAGAAGAACGTGTCGACGATCAGCCGGCGCTGCGCC
This sequence comes from Sorangium sp. So ce185, assembly GCF_051526825.1. Classification (NCBI taxonomy): domain Bacteria; kingdom Pseudomonadati; phylum Myxococcota; order Polyangiales; family Polyangiaceae; genus Sorangium; species Sorangium sp. So ce185. Next base: position 12,648 of record NZ_CP150316.1, read on the forward strand.
GTCGACCTCAGCCCCTTCTTGGCCATGTACGCCTGGAGGCGGGCGCGCAGCCGGTCGAGGGCAACTTTGTCGACGTGGGTCACGTTGTCCCCCTCTCTCGCAACGACGGCCATGGCGAGTTTATCCCGTTCGCGGCGAACCGCGTCAAGGCCGGCGACCGCGCCTGCTCGACGTGACCCGCCCGTTGCCGCCGTTCCCCGTCGCTATGCGCTCGTCACTCGCCGACCTGCGCCATGTAGCTGACCTGCGCGGCCGAGCCTCCCAGGGGGCTCAGCAGCGTGACGGGCGGCGCCACGAGCCCGGCCGCCGCCGTGTTGTCGATGACGACGTAGTAGAGGCCCGGGCGCAGCTTGTAGCGGCGCGTCTCGACGATCCCGGGCTGCAGCGGGCCGCCCGCCTGCACCGGGCCGGGCGGGGGGCCGAGCGGCTTGCCGGTCTGGTACGCCTCGCGCCACGCGTCGCCCGTCAGCTTGTCGACGATCATGATGTCCACCGGCGCGCCCTGCACGCTCACCTTGAGGTAGAGCGCCTGGTCCACGTCGGCGACCTCGAACGGCCCGAGGTAGTCGCGCTGGTGCGCGTGCACCTCGACGACCTCGTTCGCGAACGTGTACCGCTCGTCGTCCTCCACCTCGAACGGGTGGTGCGGCCGCTGCGGCGGCATGAGGATCCCCAGCGTGAAGTCCTTCCCGGTCTCCTCGTTGTAGAGGACGGTGAACCCGCGGGTCATCTCGCCCGCGACGAGCTGGTTGCCGATCAGGTTGGCGATCCCGCCGAACGGCGCGACGTTCGCCATCACGTCGATGACGGGGTTCTCGACGTAGCCGAGCTGGAAGCTCGGGCCTTGCACGATCCGGTTCAGCCGCCCCCACACGTAGATGTCGTCGCCCGCGATCTGGAAGTCGGGCCGGTACTCGACGGAGGTGGTGAGGGAGAAGCCCACCCGCTTGGCCGGCTGCATGTAGCCGTACCCGGTGCCGGCGATGTGCACGGTGACCGTCTGGGCGGAGTCGTTGACGTCGTACGAGCACTGCATCGGGAAGAACCGCCCGATGCTCGACGATCGGTCCTGGAGCCGCAGCGAGACGCCGCTCTTCAGCATCTCGGGGCAGATCTTGCTGGCGCCGAAGTTCGAGAACAGAAACCAGCGGAGGCCGGGGCTCGCGTTCACGGGGCCGCTGACGCAGGGGCAGCCGACGAACGTGAACGACAGCGCGACGGCGGCGAGCGTCAGCGCCGCCGATGCGGCGGAGGCGCGGGGGCGCGGGGAGCTTCGTGCGGGCACGCGGGGTAACATAGCGGGTCGACCTCGGGGCGAGAGCGGGTTTGCGCCCGGGAGGGCCGCCCCTCCCGGATCAGCGCACGAGACGCCATTGGACGCCGGGGGTCACCTCCAGATGCAGGTGGTTTTTGTGCGCCCGGTCGTAGTTGGGCGTGAGGATCGACGTGAAGATGTGCTGATCCGCGGCCTCGCACACGATGGAGCGCAGCTCGCGCGCCGCCGCGTCCGCGGGCGGGCCGCCGCTCGCGCCCTTGCCGGCCGCCCTGGGGCGCCCGGTCGCCTTGGCGCCCTCGCCGCACACCGGCGCGCCGCGCCTGCCGACGAAGTCGCGCTCGACGTCGAGCCACTCCTCCGCGAACCCGTCGCCGGCGCGCTCCTTGACGAACCTGTAAGGATCGATGGCGAGCCCGCCCGGGTGCCTCGTGGCCAGCTTGCCCTCGGGCCACATCTTCGACGGAGGGCGCCAGGCCGAGAACATCAGCACCTCGACGACGTCGTGCACGCGCAGGATCCGGCTGAAGTCCGAGAGCGCGAGCGCGAGGCGGCAGTCGAAGACGTCGTACGGGTTGTCCGCGCGCTGGTGAGCCGGCAGCGCCGTCCGGTAGAGGACCCCGCCCACCCCCTGCATCAGCCGCACCGGCGCGAGCACGCCCGGCGCGCGCGGCACCGGCTCGAACGCGATCTTCCGCCGCGCGAGCGCCGCGCGGCACTGCTCCGCGCTCATGGCCGCGTAGCGCGCCGACGGGCGCTTGGCCCAGTCCTGGTCGAACCGCACCTTCGGCTTGCCCTGCGCGCTCGGCGCGGCGGCGAGCGGGCCGAGCGCGAGGGCGAGGGCGGCGGCGGCGGCGGCGTGGCGTAAGGACGGCATCGTTGGCAGGGACGGCCTCCGGCGCGGCGTGGTGCCCGCTGGAGCTGAAGAAATGAAGAAGGAGGAGGGCCGGAGGGCCGGAGGCGAAGCGCCGGAGGGCCAGCCACCGGCAGCGGCGATGCTGGACCCTCGGGCGCGGCGGTCGCGTCCATCCTACCGTGCCATTTGACCGGGCCGCGCGATCGCCTCAAAATAGGTCTCATGCGCATCCGTGGGCCCAGCGCCCGCACGCGCGTCTTGACGTATGGGAGCGAAGGTCCGGCCCGCATGGCTTCCCGGTCCGGGCGGTCCCTGGTCCAGGTAGCCACAGCGGCGCGCACCCGCCTGCAGTCGACATGGGAGATGTTTCCAATCGCGCTCGAAAGATCCTTTTCGCCGCGGTCACCGAGTTCATCGCGACGGGCGACCCCGTAGGCAGCAGGACGCTCGCGCGCAAGTACGGGCTGGATCTCTCGGCTGCCTCGATCCGCAACGTGCTCGCCGACCTCGAGGAGGCCGGCTACCTCCACCAGCCGCACACCTCCGCGGGCCGGATCCCGACCGACCGCGCGCTCCGGTTGTTCATCGACGCGCTCGTGGAGATCCGGTCGCTCTCCCCCGAGCAGCAGGCCGAGCTCAGCGCCAGGTTCGCCGAGATCTACACCGTGGCGAGCGACCCGCTCCGCGAGACGGGGCGCTACCTGTCGGAGCTGTCGGGCGCCGCGGCGGTCGTCGCGGCGCCGCGGGCGGAGATCCGCGCCCTCGGCCAGCTGCGCTTCATCCCGACGAAGCCCGGGCAGCTGCTCGCGGTGCTCGTCTTCGCCGACGGCTCGGTCGAGAACCGCTTCATCTCGATCGACGAGACGATCAACGAAGGGGAGCTCACCCGGATCCACAACCTGCTCGCCGACGTCATCGAGGGGCGCACGCTGGGCGAGATCCGGGATCTCTTCGCCCGCCGCCTCGCCGACGAGCGCCTCCAGATCGACGCGCTGAGGCGCCGCGCCTTCGAGCTCGGCAGCAAGGCGACGGCCGACGTGACGCGGCGGAGCGAGGTGGTCATCGAGGGGCAGAACCGCCTCATCGATCTGCCCGAGTACGCCGACGTCGACCGGCTCAGGAAGCTGATGAAGGCGCTCGAGGAGCGCGAGGAGCTCGTCGATCTGCTCGACCGCACCCTCGCCGCTGGCGCGGGCGAGGTCACCGTCTTCGTGGGCAGCGAGGCGGGCGACCTCGGCGGCGGCCAGCTCAGCCTCGTCGCCGCGCCGTACATGGAGAACGGGCGCGTCGCCGGCACCGTGGGCGTGCTCGGCCCGACGCGGATGGACTACGCGAAGGTGATGCCGCTCGTCGACGCGACCGCCGCGGCGATGAGCGAGGCGCGCGGCAAGGTCAGGTAGCGTCCTTCCGCCGCGGCTCGCGGAGCCGCTCGAGCACCTCGTCGAAGTCGGGGGGCGGCGGCGCCTGGAAGCGCATCGGCCGGCCGTCGGCGGGGTGGTCGAAGCCGAGCTCGACGGCGTGGAGCATCAGCCGCGGGGCGGGGATCTTCGGCCCGCGGTAGTCCCGCACGTAGACCGCCTCGCCGACGAGCGGGTGCCCGGCCTCGGCGAGGTGGATGCGGATCTGGTGCGTGCGCCCGGTCTCGAGGCGGCAGGCGACCAGCGTCGCGCCCGCGGCGCCGGCCGCCTCCTCGGGCCCGCGGAGCGCCTCGATCGGCTCGACGTGCGTCACCGCGAGCTGCCCCTCGCGCCGGCCGTCTCTGGCCGAGCCGCGCAGCCCGTCGCCCCGATCCTCGACGAGGTAGCTGCGGTACGTGCCGCGCGCGACGGCGCCGTGCGCGACCGCCAGGTACTGCCGGTGCATCGCGCGGACGCGGAGCTGCTGGGCGAGGTGTTTCTTCGCGGCGAGCGTCCGCGCGAAGACGAGCAGCCCGCTCGTCCCCTTGTCGAGGCGCTGCACGACGCCGAGCGGCGCCCGCCCGCGCAGGCGGTCGCGCCGGGCCAGCACCTCCCGCACCAGCGCGTCGAGCGTCGCGGCCTGCTCCGCGGGGTCCTCGTCGCCGTAGGGGATGGTGCTCACCCCGGCGGGCTTGTTCACCACCACGACGCTCGCGTCCACGTAGACCACGAGCTCGCCCTCGAGCTTGCGCCGCCGCACCGTCTCGGGCCGCGGCGCGTGCAGGCGGACCTCGATCTGCTCCCCGCTGAGCACCCGCCGCCGGGCGCTCGTCGCCACCGCGCTCCCGACGAGCACCTTGCCGGTCTCGATCAGCCGGCGCGCGTCGGACCACGAGACCGACGAGAGCGCCCGGACGGCCCCGTCGAGCGGCCGCCGGTCCAGCGCGGCCGGCACGGTCCAGCGGCCATCCTGCGGGGGGCGCACCGGGGCGGCCGGGCCTTCGTCGATCGGATCGGCGGCGTCGCGGGGGTGGGGGTTGGGGGGCGGGGCGGCGGGGCGGCGCGGGCGCATGAGGGGTCGTGGGGGGCGCCTCGGCTCCGCCCACAGGCGTGGGACCGGGCTCTACCGGCGCGGAAAACGCACATCCGCGGGGCCCGCGGGGGCGAAATACACCGCGAATGTTGACACATCGCGCGACCGGAGCCGAAGATATCCAGAGCCGTCATCGCTTTCTCGCCATCTGAGAGGAGACCCGTTCGTGGCCAGCACCCTTCTCGCCGTAGACGACAGCGTGACCATGCGCAAAGTGCTCGAAATCACCTTTGCGGGTCAGGATTTCCGCGTCGTGACGGCGAGCAGCGCCGACGCTGCGCTGCAGAAGCTCAAGAGCGATAAACCCGACCTGGTGATCGCCGACGTCACGCTCGAGCCGAAGAACGGCTACGAGCTGTGCAAGGCGATCAAGCAGGCCTCACCGGCGACGCCTGTCCTGATCCTGTCGTCCAAGCAGAACCCGTTCGATCCCGCGAAGGGCTCGAGCGCGCAAGCCGACGACCACATGGACAAGCCGTTCGACACCCAGCAGATGATCGACAAGGTCAAGAAGCTGCTGGCGTCGCGCGGCGAGGCGAAGCCGGCCGCCGCCGCGGCTCCCGCCGCTGCTGCTGCGACGCCTGCGCCCGCGCGGGCTCCCGCCGCGGCGCAGCCCGCCGCCGCAGCGCAGCCGGCCGCCGCGGCGCAGCCCGCCGCCGCGGGCGCGAGCCCGCTCCAGCGCGCGAAGACCCTCATCTACACGCCGAACGCGCCCGCCACCACCACCGCTGCGCCGGCCCAGGCCTCGGTCAAGACAGCGCCCGGCGGCGCGGCGAACGTGCCGGTCACGACGACGATGGCCTTCTCGCCGACGCCGGTGTCCGGCGTGCCGAAGACGGCGTCCGGTCCTGCGGCGGTTGCGGCCACCGCCTCCGCGCAGGTGAACGGCCAGATGGCGAGCAAGCTCGAGGGCCTCGGGCTCAGCGCCGAGCAGGTCGAGGCCGTGATGGCGCTGTCCCGCGACGTCGTGGAGCGCGTCGTCTGGGAGGTCGTGCCGGTCCTCGCCGAGACGATCATCAAGGAAGAGATCGCGCGCCTGACGAAGTAGCCGCGCGCCGCGCCCTCCGCGCGGCCGCGGTCATCGCGCCGCGCCGGCCGTCCCGGCGCGGCGCGCGATCCCGGGCGGCGCGCCCTCATGAGCGGCCGCTCTCGGGTTGAGCCCGTGCAGACCTCGAGGAACGCCCGCGCGCGCATGCGTCGATCGATCGGCGTGCGCTGCGCGAGCGCGTGCGCTGCGCGAGCGCGTGCGCTGCGCGAGCGCGCGCGACCGCTGCTTTGCCCGGCGACGCAGAGTTGCTACGTCAGGGCCGCGCCTCGTTCCGCGTTCGGCGCAGCCATGAACGACACGCACGACAAGAGCAGCGGCGCGCCCGCGGACGCCCGCGACGGGACGGCCGCGGCGGAGGAGACGACCGAGGGCGGCGTGGCGCCACGCGCCGCCACGCCGGAGGGCGAGGCGGCAGCGCGCGACGGCGCGGCCGGCGCGGACGACGCCGCGCCCGACACCGACGAGGTGCGCCTCGTGCCGCAGGGCAACCCGCTCCGCTGGCGCGGCGCTGCCGTGTCCGCCGCGGGCGCCCTGCTCGCGTTCGTCGTGATGGCGCTCGCGCCTCAGCTTCGCTGGGGCGTCCCGCTCGGCGCGCTCGGGATCGCCGTCGCGACGCTCGGCCTGCTCGACCTGCTCGGCACGTTCGACGATCCGCCGGAGCGCGTCGCCGCGCGCGTCGGGATCCGGGATCTGCTCGGCCCGCTCGCCCTGCTCGGGTCCGGGCTCGCCGCGTTCTTCGTCCTCGTCACGCTCAGCGTCGCGGGCTACCTCTCGCCGAGCTCCCTCGCGCGGGGCGGCGCGCCCACGCTGCTCTCGCTGGCGGTGCCCGCCGTCGCCGTCCCTGCTGCCTTCCTCACGGCCGTGATCGGCGCGTTCCGGCTCGGCGAGCGCCTCGGCCCCTGCCGCGCCGACGAGACCGGCGCTCCGCGCCCCCTCCTCCGGCGGCACGGCTTCTGGCTCGTCGCCCTCGTCACGCTGCTCTACCTCCCCATGCTCGGGAGCCACGCGCTCACCGACCCGTGGGAGACGCACTACGGCGAGGTCGCGCGCGAGATCCTCGCCAGGAACGACTGGATCTCCCTCTGGTGGGCACAGGACGGATGGTTCTGGTCGAAGCCGGTGCTCGACTTCTGGATGCAGGCGCTCGCCATGGCGGCCTTCGGCGTCCGCTACCGGTCGGGCGAGATGCTCTCGGCCGTGGCCGAGGGACGCACGCCGTGGCCCGAGTGGGCGGTCCGGCTGCCCATCTTCGCGCTGACGCTCATCGCCGTTTACCTCCTCTACAAGGCCGTCTCGCGGATCTTCAGCCGCCGCGCGGGGCTGCTCGCGGGCGTCGTCCTCACCACCATGCCGCAGTGGTTCATGGTCTCCCACCAGACCATGACCGACATGCCCTTCGTCGCGACGATGGCCGCGGCGATGGCGCTCCTCCTGCTCGGCATCCACACCGACGACGCGGAGGAGGCGCGCGTCTACGAGGTCGATCTCGGAGCGCTCAAGGTCGGCCTCTCGCTCTACCACCTCGTGCTCGGCGCGATCGTCGCCTGCGCGCTGCCGCAGCTGCTCTACCTGCTGTCGCGCCACGTCGAGATCCACACGGCGCCCTTCGGCCTGCGCCTCCACGGCGACGTCTTCAGCTCCGGCTCGCCGGGCAACTGCGGGCTCCCCGGCAACGAGGCCTGCCGGTCGGTGCTGCCCGTGCTCCCCGGACTGCAGCCGGCGCTCCAGGCGATCATCTGGGCGCAGACGCTCGGGATCGTCCTGTACGCCAGCTGGGGCGAGCGGCGCGTCCAGCGGCTCCTCTTCCTCGCCGCGTGGTTCTTCGCCGCCCTCTCCACGATGGCCAAGGGGCCGGCCGGCTTCGGGCTCCCGGTGCTCTGCGCCCTCGGCTACGTCGTCGTCTCGCGCCGGTACCGCGACCTGCTCAAGATGGAGATCCCCGTCGGGCTGCTCGTGCTCGCGTGCGTCGCGCTCCCCTGGTTCGTCGCCATGTACGCGCGGCACGGCCAGCCGTTCACCGACCGGCTCCTGTTCCACGACATGTTCAAGCGCGCCTTCACCCACGTGCACGACACGAACGAGGGCGACGACGTGAGCTTCCGCTACTACGTGTGGCAGCTCGGCTACGCGACGTTCCCGTGGACGGGGCTCGTGCCCGCCTCGCTCGTGTGGTGGCTCCGGCGGCGCGAGGGCGGAGCCCCGGACGAGCCCGGCTCGGCCGAGGTCCGGAAGAGCGACGCCTCGGTGTTCCTGGCGATGTGGTTCCTCTTCGGCTTCGCGCTCTTCTCGCTGATGCTGACGAAGTTCCACCACTACATCCTGCCGGCCGTCCCGCCGGCGGCGATGCTCACGGGGATCCTGCTCGACGACATGCTGCGCCTGGAGGCCCGCGCGGGCGCGCTGGGCTCGGGCGCGGCCTCCGCGCCGGCGCCGCCTTCGCGCGCGCTGGCGACGGTCGTCTACGAGCGCGCGATGCTCGGCGCCGTCGCGATCGGCGCCGCGCTCCTCGTCTTCTTCGTCGGGCGCGATCTCGCGATGGCGCGCGAGGGGCAGCCGAGCCAGGCCAGGCTGCTGCACCTGTTCACGTACAACTACAAGCGCCCCTGGCCGCAGTCGCTCGACTTCTCCGCGACCCTGTGGGCCTTCACCGCCGCGGCGGCCCTCCTGTGCTTGCTGCTGGTGGTCGCGCGCCTCCGCCGCCTCGCCCTCTACGCGCTCGCCTCGCTCGCGATCGCGTTCACGGCGTGGGGGCTCGACGTGTACTTCGTGCGGACGTCGCCCCACTGGGGCCAGCGCGAGACCTTGCTCGCCTACGCGCGCGCGAGCCAGGAGATCCCAGGGCCGCTCGTCGCCTACCAGATGAACTGGAAGGGCGAGAACTTCTATGCCGGCAACAAGCTGGCCGCCTTCGTCTCGAGCGGGAAGAAGTTTCAGGACTACATCAACGAGCAGAAGAAGAAGGGCGTGAAGACCTTCTACTTCGTCACCGAGCACGGGCGCATCAACTCCCTGTCGAACGAGCTAGGCAGCCCCCGCATCTTCGAGCGGCTCACGACCATCGAGCTCAACAACAAGTTCCTCGTCGTCCGAGCGACCTTCGAGTGACCGAACAGCGACCGAAGGTCTTTATCTCACCACCGCTGTCCGGATGTGAGGCTGTACGCCCGCTCCCATCCGCGGAACGCGGTTGTCGATTGACGACAGCACGCGGACGTCGCGAATCCCTTGCAGCTATGTCCATGCGGTAACGCAAGGGCGCAAGACAGGTCCTGCCCGGACGCTCTAAGTGTCCGAATTCACTCCAGGAAGGCGCAGGCACGTCTCCTGCTCTATCCGGACCCGAGCGTCGCGGCGGAGACCTTCCCCCCCCCAGGTCCGCCGCGGCGCTCTTTCTTTGCGCCGTCGAGCGCGGAGCTCGCCGCACGCCGTGCGATCGGCTCCTCAGTCGGCGGCGCTCGTCGGTGCAGGTTGCAACGCAGCGAAATATCGATCCAGCGCGTCCAGGAGACCTGCTGTGGTGCTCACCTCCGCAGTAACGCCGACCCGGAGCCCCCGCTTCTCGGCGGTCGCGGTCGTGATCGGGCCGATGCTCGCCAGGAGCACGCGCTCGAGGCGCGCCGCGGCGCCCTCGCCGAGGAGATCGCACAGGCTGTCGACGGTGCTGCTCGACGTGAGCAGCACGACGTCGATCTCGCCCGCCGAGAGCGCCCGGAGCAGCTGCTCGCGGCGATCGCTCGAGGCGGGGCGGGTCTCGTAGACGGGCACGACGTCCACCTCGCAGCCGGCGGCGCGGAGCCGCTCGGGGAGCACCTCGCGGGCGACGAGCGCGCGCGCGAGCAGGACGCGGACCGGGGAGCGCGCCGCCCTGCGCTCGGCCAGCGCGGGATCGGCGAGGATGGCCTCCGCGAGCTCCTCGCCGCGGAACTCCTTCGGGACGATGTCGGCGCGGACGCCGCGCGCGGCGAGCGCGGCGGCCGTCCCGACCCCGATCGCGGCGAGGCGGGCCGAGCCGAAGGCGCGCGCGTCGAGGCCGAGCCGATCCAGCTCCTCGAAGAAGCGCGAGACCCCGTTCTCGCTCGTGAACACGACGGCGTGGTACCCGGAGAGCCCGCGGACCGCCGCGGTGACGCGCGCAGGGTCGGGCGGCGGGTGGATCTCGATGGTCGCGAGCTCCACCGCCTCGCCGCCGCGGAGGCGGATGAGCCGCGACGTCGAGCGCGCCTGGTGCCGCGGGCGGGTCACGAGCACGCGCTTGCCGAACAGCGGCTTCCGGTCGAACCAGCGCAGCGCGTCCCTGAGGCCGGTGACGGCGCCGACGACGATGACCGCGGGGCTCTGGAGCCCCGCCTCCCGGGCGCGGCGGGGCAGCTCGTCGAGGCGGCTCGAGACGACGCGCTGGTCGGCCCGCGTGCCCCACTGGATGGCCGCCGCCGGCGTCGCAGGATCGCGGCGACCCGGCCCCATCAGCCCCGCGACCACCGCGTCGAGGGCCTGCATGCCCATCAGGACGCAGATGGTCCCGCGGACCGAGGCGAGCTCGCTCCAGTCGAACCCCTTGCCCGCCCGGGTGACGCCGCTGACGATCATCACGCTGGAGGCGATGTGCCGGTGCGTCAGCGAGATGCCGGCGTAGGCCGTCGCGCCGAGCGGAGAGCAGACGCCCGGCACCACCTCGAACGGCACCCCGGCCCGCGCGAGCGCCTCCGCTTCCTCCGAGCCGCGCCCGAAGAGGAACGGATCGCCGCCCTTCAGGCGGACGACGCTGCGGCCCGCGAGCCCGAGCGCGACCAGCTCCGCGTCGATCTCCGCCTGCTTCGCGTCCTTCACGACCCGATCGCCCCCGCGCTTGCCGACCGAGCGCACCTCGGCGCCCTCCCGCACGCCGTCCAGGAGCGCCGGGTGGACCAGCTCGTCGTGCAGCACGACGTCGGCCGTGGCGAGGAGCTCCGCGCCGCGCAGCGTGAAGAGCCCCGGGTCGCCCGGGCCCGCGCCGACCAGGTACACGACGCCCGGCCTGGCAGCGCCCGGCCCCCCGCCCGCGGCCCGCGGCGACGCCGCGCCGTGACCCTCGTCGGAGGGGTCGTCGCGCCTTGGAAGCGCCGTCAAACTCCCGTCGTTCTGTCGTTCACTCATGGCAGACGTTGATTGTCATAGCGAATCTGCAGTGATGTTGACTCGGTGCGTTAAGGGGATAGAATCGCACCGGCTCGATTCAACGTCCGGCGGTTTCTGGAGTCCATTCAATGAGATCTGTGAAACTGTCCCAGGAGCTGCGGAGCTCGGAGCGCGGCTTTACGGACCGATGGTACGTCACCAACGGGGAGCGATCGGTCGGCCCGGTCAGGCTCGACCAGCTCGCGCGCGGCATCGAGAACGGAGTCGTCCCGCTCGATAGCTTCGTCCGCAATGAAGCATGGACCGTGTGGTGCCCGCTGTCCGACATTGCAATGGTCACGGTCGCCGCCACGGAGACGCCTGCAGAACAGCCGGACGAGGCCTTGGCGCTGGACGCGGGCGACGACGATACGGTGCCGCTGTCGTCCCAGCAGACGCCCTCTCCGGTGACCCCGCCGCGTCCGGCGTCGGCGGCGCGCCAGACCGTGCGCCCTGGAGCGGTCCAGCGTTGAGCCATGTCCGCGCGCGCGGCGGGGCGGGCGCGGCCGGCAGAAGGAAAGTGGAGGGCCGGTCTCATGCGGGCGGTTTCGGGCGAACACTAGCCGATTCCAGCGCTCGGGCGATCCACGGATCGCGCGCGGCGAGACCGGAGCGGTCCCCGCGGGCGAAGGGCTGCTATGCTTCGCCGCCGTGTTCCCCACGAAGCGACCGCGCCGGCTCCGCCGCACGCCCGCCCTCCGCGCCCTGGTGCGGGAGACGTCCCTGAACCCGGGGGATTTCATCCTCCCCCTCTTCTTCAACGAGGCGCTCGACGCGCCGCGCCCGGTCGGGACGATGCCGGGCGTCTCGCAGCTGCCCGTGAGCGCCGCGGCGGCGCAGGCGCGGCTCTGCAAGGAGCACGGCATCGGCGGGACGATCCTGTTCGGGCTGCCGCGCACCAAGGACGCGTCGGGCTCGAGCGCCTACGACCCCGACGGCCCGGTCCCGCGCGCCGTGAAGGCGATGAAGGACGCGGTGCCGGAGCTGCTCGTGATCACCGACGTGTGCGTCGACGAGTACACCGACCACGGCCACTGCGGCCTGCTCCGGCAGGACGCGTCCGGCGCGATGGACGTCGACAACGACGCGACGCTGGAGGTGCTCGCGCGGGCGGCGGTGGTCCACGCCAAGGCGGGGGCCGACGTGGTCGCGCCGAGCGACATGATGGACGGCCGCGTCGCCGCCATCCGGCGCGCGCTCGACGCCGAGTCGCTGACGGGGACGGCGCTCCTCTCCTACGCCGTGAAGTATGCGTCCGGCTTCTACGGGCCGTTCCGCGAGGCGGCGGACTGCGCGCCCAAGTTCGGCGACCGAGCGGGCTACCAGATGGATCCCGGCAACGCGCGCGAGGGCCTGCGCGAGGCGGCGCTCGACGAGGAGGAGGGGGCCGACATGCTGATGGTGAAGCCCGCGCTCGCGTACCTCGACGTCATCGCGCGCGTGCGCGAGGCGACGACGCTGCCGCTCGGCGCCTACAACGTCAGCGGCGAGTACGCGATGATCAAGGCGGCGGCCGAGCGCGGCATGATCGACGAGAAGCGGGCGGTGCTCGAGCTGCTCACGTCGATCCGGCGCGCCGGGGCCGATTTCATCCTCACCTACCACGCGCTCGACGCCGCGCGCTGGCTCGGCTGAGCCATGCGGAGCCAGGGAGCGGGCAGGGGGGCTGCGCGGCGCGCGGGGTGGGCCGCCTGCGCGGTGGGGGCGGCGGCCGCCCTCGCCGCGGGCTGCGCGCCGAGCCGGTGCGACCGGTCCGAGAGCGCGAACCCGCCCGTCGAGTTCACCGAGGCCACGCCGGCGGGGGGCGTCTACGAGACGTCGGCGCCGGACGGTGAGCTCCTCTATTTTCCGGGCGGCATGCGGTACGCGCTCAGGCACGGCCTCGGCGCGCGGCCGCGATGGCATCAGGTGTACCTGTCGTTCGAGAGCGACGGCACGAGGCGCGGCGGCACGCTGGCGCACGCGGCGGGCAACCAGGCCGAGGTGACGTGCGTGGACGACCAGCACCTGATCGTGATGAACGACAGCTGCTCCGAGTACTGGCTGCGGGTGGTCGCCGGAGGCGCGGACGTCGACGACGAGGGCGCGTCCGGCGCCGACGAGGGCGCGGCGAGCGCCGCCGGCAAGTGCTACGGCGACGACGATCCGGCGCCCGCCGATCCCTAGGCGTGCGCCGCCGCCTGCCGGGCGAACTGGAGCCTGTACAGCTTGCTGTAGACGCCGCCGGCGGCGAGCAGGTCCTCGTGCGTGCCCTGCTCGACGACGCAGCCCTTGTGGAAGACGACGATGCGATCGACGGCGCGGATCGTCGAGAGGCGGTGCGCGATGATCAGCGCGGTGCGCCCCTCCATGGCGCCCTCGAGCGCGCGCTGCAGGCGCGCCTCGGTGTCGCTGTCGACGTTGGCCGTGGCCTCGTCCAGGATGAGGAGCGGCGGATCGCGGTAGAGGGCGCGGGCGAAGGCGATCAGCTGGCGCTCGCCGGCGCTGAAATTGCTGCCGCGCTCGAGCACCGGGGCGTCGAGGCCGCCCTCGCGGCGCTCGAAGAGATCGAGCGCGCCGATGCGGTTCAGCGCGTTCACCACCTTCGCGCGGTCCGGGATCGCGTCGCCGGCCGCGATGTTCGTGAGCACCGTGCCGGGGAACAGGAACACGTCCTGCGGGACGACGGCGAACTTGCGGCGCAGCTCGTCGCGCGCGTACGCGCGGACGTCGCGGCCAAAGACCCGCACGGTGCCCTCCTCCACGTCGTAGAGGCGGAGCAGCAGCGACGCCACGGTGCTCTTGCCGGCGCCGGTCGCGCCGACCAGCGCGACCTTCTCGCCGCTCCTCGCGGCGATCGAGACCTGCCGCAGCACGGGCGCGCCCGGCTTGTAGCCGAACACGACGTTGTCGAGCTCGAACGCGACGCTCTCGTCCGCGGCCATCGCCGCGTCGGTACAGCTCGCCGTGGCCGTCGCGTCCTCGTCCTTGTTGTCGAGCAGCTCGAAGATGCGCTCCGCGCCGGCCATCGCGGACTGCAGCAGCGTGTACCGGGCCGAGAGATCGCGGATCGGGACGAAGAACATGTCGATGTAGGCGACGAAGGCGAACAGCGTCCCGAACGAGATCTCCTCCTTGAAGCTCTTCACGCCCGCGTACCAGAGCACCGCGGCGATGCAGACGCTCGAGACCATCTCGATGGCGGCGTCGAGCGTCGCGTCGAGCACGATGGAGCGGTTGTTCGCGTTGCGGTAGGCGGCGTTGATCTCGTCGAACTCCTCGGCCGAGCGCTCCTCCCTGGCGTAGGCCTGCACGACGGCCATGCCGGAGACCTGCTCGTTGAGGTACGCGTTCATCCGGGCCGTCTTCGCCCGCACCTCCCGGAAGGCGTCGCGGATCCGGCGCCGCGTCCAGTTGACGCCGAGCGCGACGGGCGGCACCGCCGCGAAGGCGAGCAGCGACATGCGCCAGTCGAGCGACACCATCACCGCGACGATGACGGCGAGGCGGAGCAGGTCGCCGAACGCGTTGAGCGCGCCCGACGCGAACATCTCGCCGATGGCGTCCACGTCGTTCGTCACCCGCGTGACGAGCCGGCCGACCGGCGTACGATCGAAGAACCCGAGGCGCCGCGTGTGCAAGAACCCGAAGACGCGCGCGCGCAGGTCGGCCATGGCGCGCGCGCCGGCGAGCTGCATCAGGTAGAGCTGCGGGAACGCGAGCGACTGCTCCGCGAGCATGACGCCCGTGAGCAAGAAGCCGTTGCGCGTGAGGCGATCGAGCCCGCCGGGCGCGTCGAAGGCGTCGAGCGCGTCGCGCATGATGAGCGGGCGCAAGAGCGCCAAGAGGGCGGTGACGATGAGCAGCGAGAGCGAGAGCGCGAGGTGCTTGCCCTGCGGGCGCACGAACGGCCACAGCCGCAGCAGCATGCGCGCGTCGTACGCCTCGCCGAGCTGCGCCTCCTCGTGGAAGCGGCTCAGCACGTCCTCGGTGCGGCTCGCCTTCTTCGCCGCGCGGCCCCTGCTCGCCGAGGACGGCGCCGGGCGCCGCGGGCCCGCGCCCGCCTCTCCAGCGGCCGTGGCGCCGCTCGGTTTCGCCTGCATCGTCGCGCTTTCTCCTGAGCCTGGCTGCGTCACGAGAGCTCCACCGGCCGCGAGGACGGCGTCGCCTCGAGGGTCGCGAGATCCTCTTCGAGCTGCTGCTCCTCGGCGAACGACGCGTACAGCCCGCCAGCGCGGACGAGCTCGTCGTGCGTGCCGCGCTCGATGACCTGGCCCTGCTCCAGCACGATGATCGCGTCGCACCGCCGCGCGGCCGCCACCCGGTGCGTGATCAGGATGACGGTCCGCCGCGCGGCCTGTCGCTCGATCGCCGCGAGGATCGCCTGCTCGGTCTTCGCGTCGATGGCGGAGAGCGGATCGTCGAGGACGAGGACGCTCGGCTCGCGCACGAGCGCGCGCGCGAGCGCGACGCGCTGGCGCTGCCCGCCGGACAGCTGCACGCCCCGCTCGCCGACCACCGTGTCGAAGCCGTCCGGCAGCGAGAGGACCTCGTTCAGCACCTCGGCCTCGGCGGCGGCGGCGCGGATCGTCTCGAGCGCGGCGGGCGAGTCCGGATCGTCCAGCGAGTAGCCGATGTTGCGCGCCACCGTGGTCGAGAAGAGGAACGCGTCCTGCTGCGCGTAGCCGATGCTCGCGCGCACGGTCTCCAGGGGCAGATCGCAGATGTCGACGCCGTCCAGGAACACCGTGCCGCGCGGCGTGGGCATGAGCCGGGCGAGCAGCGTGGCGATGGTGCTCTTGCCCGAGCCCGTGCGCCCCACGATCGCGAGCGAGCCGCCCGCCTCGACGTCGAAGCTCACCCCGTCGACCACCTTCCTCGCGCCGTGGGAGAAGCTCAGCTCCTTGACGGAGATGGCGCCGCGGACGACCTCGGGGGCGGGCGTCGGGCCGCTCACGACCTCGGGGATGGCGTCGAAGATGGCCTTGAGCCGCACGTAGCCGGCGCGGCCGCGCTGGACGATCGCGGCGACGAAGCCGAGGGCGAGCACCGGCCACGTGAGCCGCAGCAGCGCGAGCCAGAAGGAGACGAAGTCCCCCCTCGTCATCTGCTGCTCCAGCACGAGCCGCCCGCCGTACCAGAAGACGATGAGCACGCCGACCGAGCTGATGGCCCCCATGAGCGGCCCCATGGAGCCGCGCAGCTTGGCGAGCGAGAGGCTCTTCTCGAGGTACGCCTGGTTCGTGCTCGAGAACGCGGCCATCTCGGACGCCTCGAGCGCGAACGAACGGACGACCCGGACGCCCGCGAGGCTCGCGAGGACGCGGTCGCTCATGGCGCCGATCGCCTCCTGGTTGTCGCGGGTGCGGATGAAGAGCTTGGTCGAGAACGACCGGGTGACGAGCATCAGCGCCGGCATCGTCAGGAGCGCCGCGAGCGTGAGCCGCTTCGAGATGTTGAGCATCACGTACAGGGCGCTCGCGAACGCGAAGAGCGAGCCGACGACGTTCAGCAGGCCGAAGCCGAGGAGGAGGCGGACCTGCGTCAGGTCGTTCGTCGCCCGGCTCATGATGTCGCCGGTCGGCATCTTGCGGAAGAAGGCCGGCCCGAGCTTGTGCAGGCGCGCGAGCAGGATCGCCCGGAGCTCGTACTCGACGTTGCGGCCCGCCGTGAAGATGGTGACCCGCGAGAACACGCGCATGACCGCGGCGCCGACGCTCACCGCGAGCATGACGAGCGCCGCCCGCGAGGCCGCGCCCGACTGGAGCTGCACGGCGGCGTCGACGGCGTCCTTGACGAGGAAGTCGCGCTTGGCCATGAGCAGCTGCTGCGTCGCGAGCAGCGCCGAGCCGGTCAGGTAGAGCGGGAGCTTGCTGCGGAACTGGGCGCCGAGGCCCACGGGGTAGGTTGAAGGATCGCGCTTGACCATTGAGGGGGAGTGCCGCGCGGCGACGCTCAGCGCGCCTTGCGCGGCGTCGGCGCGAGCGGCTTGCGGTGCGATGTCGAGAGCGCGGGTCGATCCCGCCCGTCGACCACGAGCTCGAGATCGTCGAGCTCGAGCCTGGTCGCGAGCAGGCCGAGGAGGACGCGCGCGCCTCCGCGGCCATCGAGCTCGCTCACCACGCCGATCTTGTCGCCGAACGGCCCTCGGCGCACGCGGACGCGGCTCCCCTTCTCGAGCGCGCCGCCCTTGGCGGGCTCCGGCGCGGGCTTCGCCGCGGCGTCCGGCTCGCCGGACGGGGCGCGCTGCGCCCGCGGCGCGGGCTCGGCCGGCGGCCTCTGCGGAGCTTCGGCCTTCGCCTGCGGCTCCGCCTCGCCGTGCGGCGCTCGCCGGGCCGGGGCGCCGCCCTCTGCGCCGTGCCTCGGCGCGGGCCGCGGCTCTCCTCCGCGACCGGCGCCGCTCGTCGATTTGAACAGCGTCGCCAGGGTCGGCCGGCGGGCGGGGAGGGCGGCCTCGACGCGCTCGTCGCCGCGGGCCCGGGCCTGCTCCATCGATCGCTCGCGCGCCCGGGCCTGCTCGGAGCGCCACCGCTCGTTCTCGGCCTCGAGCTCGGCGTGGGCGCGCGCCCGCTCCTGCTCGATGCCCTCGAGCTTGTGGTCGAGCGCGATGCGATCGTTCTCGCGCGACCACGCGACGAGCCGGTAGATGGGGGCCAGCGCGACGAGCGCGTCCTCGAGCTGCTCGTCGAGGATGTCGGCGTGCTCGATCGCGGTCTCGCGCGGGACCGACCAGCCGATCCAGAGCGGCACCTGACCGTCGGCGGCGCGGCGGAGCATCTCCGTGATCGCGTCGCGCGTGGCCGCGCTGCAGGCCACGCGATCGCCGCCGCCGGCGCCGAAGGAGAACTGCTCCGGCAGCGCGTGGAGCGCGCTCGTGAGCTCGGCCGCGAGCGGCGAAGCCGGCTCGCCGGTCGCCTCCTCGGTCGTCGAGAGGCGGGCCCGGAGGTTGTCGACGTCGACCTTCGCGTCCGGGTGGACGGCGAAGCACACCTGCACCTCGCCCTCCGAGATGCGCAGCGCGAGGAACGCGTGCCGCGTGTAGGGGCTCGGATCGTCGATCGCATCGGAGATCGAGCGGCCGCGATCGAGCAGGCGATCGAGCTCGTCGCGCGCGGCCTGATCGCGCCAGAAGAAGACCCACTGGCAGTCGGCCCGGTGCTTGTTGCGGATCGACGGGTGCTCGTCCGAGCCATGGACGTCGACCGAGATGCCGAGCTCGCTCAGCCGGGCGACGACGCCGCGCGCCCAGGCGAGCGCGCGCTGCTTCACCTCGAGGCGGGGGCGCGAGTAAGCCTTCGAGGTCGCCTTTTCGGCGGCGTACGCGTCGAAGTCACGAGCGGTGAGGTGCAGGGAGGGATGGCTCATTGCTTCGACTGGGTGCGAGGCGCGGCGTGGCGTGGCGTGGACGGGCGCAGCCCGCGGTCGGTCACGGGAGCAGCTGAGCTCCTCGTGAAAGTCGCGCGGATGGTATCGTGAGGAGCTTCGAAATCAAAGCCTCCACGCCGCGCGATCGATCCCGGCGATGCGTGGAGGCGGCACGCTTGACCGCCATGACAAGCATGTCACCGTAGGCACTCCCGTGCCCCCTCAAGAGGGCGATCCCACCCAGTTCATCGAGATCCCCGCGTAAATTGCGCATCTCCAGCGCAGCGGGGCCGCTCCCGGGCGCTCCCGTCTACCTCAGTCACCCGAGCACCCGAGCCCGTGAGCCTGCGAGGCCCGTCGGCCTGACGAAAGAGGAATCATGGAACAGCATCGAGACGAGCACATTGTCTGCGCGAGCTGCGGCACGTCGTTCCTATTCTCGGCCGCGGAAGCCGCCGTCTACGCCGAACGGCGGCTCGCGGCCCCGCCGAAGCGGTGCCGGACCTGCCGCCGCGCGCGCAAGGACAACCGAGGGGAGCACGAGAGCGCGTCGACCGCCCGCGCGGCGCAGCACCAGCGCCCTGGGCCGGCCCGGAGCGCCGGCGGCGGGTACCGCGGCGCGGCGCGCGGCGACGGTCGGCCTCGGAAGCCCCACTACACGGGCGACGTGAACGAGTACCGCAGCCCGATGCAGGACGCGTACTCGGGGCTCGCGCCCGCGTGGACGGTGCCGAGCCAGTACCCGCGCCGTCCGCGCGGCGGCCCGCCCGCCCGCGACGACGGCAACTACCGCGCGCCGTCGTTCGCCGGCGAGCGACGTGCTCCCGCGCAGGGCCGCGCCGCGGCGCAGCCGCCGCGCGCGCCGCGCAACCGTCCGACGTTCTCGATCACCTGCAAGTCGTGCGGCTCCGAGGGCGAGGTCCCGTTCAAGCCGGTCGAGGGCCGCGACGTGTTCTGTCAGGCGTGCTACCGCGCGCGCAAGCCTGCCTGAAGACCCCGCCAGCGCAGCCGCGAGCGCGCAGCAGCCCGGCCGCCCAGGCCGGGCTCTCTCGGGCGGAGCAGCCCCGCACCTAGCTAGAGGCTGATCTCGCAGGCGAGCTCGGAGGTGAAGCCGAGCTCGCCGAGCGTGATCGTGACCTTCACGCCGCCGCCCGACGCGCGCCGCGCCGTCTCCTCGACCATCCCCACGACCCACAGCCGGAGCGGCAGCGAGGCGGGGTCGAAGTCGCCGATGTGGAGCGTCACCCGCCCGGTCGGTCCGGTGGCCACGCGCCACGAGCCGAACGTGAAGAGCCGCGACCAAATCGAGGTCCCGCGGCGCATGAGCGAAGCGATGTCGGTCAGCGGCCGGGCGAACAACGTGCGCACGAGGCTGTGCAGCTCGCCGCCCACGCCGAGCCTCCCGATGTCGCGCCAGCGCTCGAGATCGCGCAGGACCAGCGACGTCGCGAGCTCCATGTAAGCGTCGAGCGCCTCGAGATCGTATCCGACGAGCGCGTTGATCGAGTCGTGCTTGAAGTCGTCGGCGTAGCGGAGCGGCATCTGCGCGACGACCTCGTCGCGCGCGCTCCTCCCGTACTCGTCGACGATGGTGCGGTCGACGCTCCGCAGGACGGGGCCGCGCACCTGGTACTGCCCCCCCGCGAAGCGCGCCGGCAGCGGCCGGACCGGGGTGATGTTGGGCCGCCGCGTGTCGCGCTGCCGGTTGATGAGGGCGCCGAAGTCGGCGCTGCGCACGGTCGGCTCGGCCCGGAGGCCGAGGTCGGCGCTGCGCACCGTGGGGAGCGACTCGCCGCGCTGCGAGAGCAGGGTGGGCTCCGACCCGCGGCTCCGCAGCGCGTTCGAGAGCGTCGCGCCGGGCGCGGGCTTCGCCGGCTCGGACGACGGCCGCATCATGGGCGGCGCCTCGGTGACGCGGCTGCCCGACACGAGCGGCGGCGAGATGCGCATCGGCGGCGCGGGGCTCACGTCGAACGACGTGCCCGCGCGCGAGCGGTCGCGCGAGGACGAGAGCCGATCGCGCTCGTTCTCCGGCGCGTTCCCGAGGCTCAGCGCCATCCGCCGCTGCACGTTGATGAGCCGGCCGAGCGCCGCCGTCCGCCGCGGCGGCTCGGGCGCGACGCGCTCGAGCTCGCGGACGACGTCGCCGGCCGTCTGGAAGCGCTTCGCGGGATCCTTCTGCAAGAGCCGCTGCACGATCGCCTCGAGCCGCGGGTCGACGGTCACGCCCGCCGAGGCGAGCGTCGGCACCTCCGCGTGCACGACGCGGAACGCCGTCGCCACGGCGGTCGGCGCGCGGAACGGCCGCGTGCCCGTGAGCACCTCGTACAGCAGGACGCCCACCGAGAAGAGATCGCTCCGCCCGTCGAGCGGCGACTCCCCCGTGGCCTGCTCCGGCGACAGGTAGTCCGGCGTCCCGAAGACGACGCCCGTGCGCGTCCGCGGCGAGGGGCCGTCGGAGTCGAGCACCTTGGCGATGCCGAAGTCGAGCAGCCGGACGACGGCCGAGCCGCGGCTCGGATCGAAGGCGATGAAGATGTTCTCGGGCTTGAGATCGCGGTGGATGATCCCGGCGCGGTGCGCGGCGTCGAGCGCCTCCAGCACCGGGATCGCGACCCCGACGGCGGCTTCCATGTCGAGGCGGCCGAAGCGCGCGAGCGCCATGCCCAGCGACTCGCCGTCGAGGTGCTCCATCACGATGTACGGACCGAGCTCGCCGACGCCCGCGTCGATCACGTCGACGATGTTCGGGTGGCGGATCCGGTTGACCGCCTGCGCTTCCTGGAAGAACCGGTGCGAGAGCTCCGAGTTGTCCGCCAGCTCGGGGTGGAGGAATTTGATCGCAACGGCGCGACCTGCGAGCACGTGCTCCGCCCGGAACACGTCGCCCATGCCGCCCCCGCCGATGCGCTCCGCGAGGCGGTACTTGTTGTCGACGAGGAGGCCGGGGGTCGGGGGTCGAAACGCCATCTGCTGCCGCTGGCGGGCGAGGGACCAAGGTCATGGTCCCCGAGAACACGCGCCCCTGTAAAGGGTTGGGAGGCACGCCCCTCCCGAAAGCTCGATCCTATTCCTTCGGGTTGCGTCGCGGCTAGGCTACCTGCTCCAGGTGTGGGGCGGATCGCACGCGAGGCCCTTGCGCGCGGGCAGATCACGGTTCAGGTGCATTCTTCCGCAGTTCGGCGATCCGGCCGGCGATCTCCGCGAACCCGCGGCCCATGGGCAGGGAGGCCACGAACCGCGGCGGCACGGAGAGCTTGCCGAGGTGGGCGCGCACGTTGGCTACGCCGAAGGTCAACGCAAATGCAGCGAAGGCGACGCCGTCGTTGCCGCTGTCGCCCACGAAGGCGTAGCGGTACCGCGCGCGGGTCGGATCCTCGCCGAACCGGCTCGAGAGCAGGCGCACGGCGCCCGTCGCCTTGTCGGACGGGTCGCGGGTGAGGTGGAGGTGGACGCTCGAGACGAGCGTCCTCACCCCCCGCTCGCGCAGCTCGGCGCGCATCCTCTGCACGTCCTCCGGCGGGACACGCCGGTGCTCGCCGATGTCGATGGTGACATCGGTCACCCTCTGGTCGTTGTCGTCTGCGAGCGCCGCCGCGGGAAAACGACGCACCATGTCATCGGCGAGCGCGACGAGCTCGGCCCGACGGGCCCGCCGCGTGCCGCGGTCGAGCGCGTCGAGCGTGACGACGCGGCTCGCGCCGGCGCTCGGGGCGAGCCCTTCTCCGGGGCCGGCCTGCTCGCGGACCAGCGCGACGGCGCCGTTCTCGACGATCGTCGCGTCGATCGGCCATTGCCGCTGGATCACCTCGCCCCATCCGGCGGGCCTGCCGGTGCAGGCGATCAACGCGAGCCCGGTCTCGCGCAGACGGAAGAGCGCGCCGTAGGCGGACTCGGTCAGGGCGCCGTGATCCAGCACGGTGTCGTCGAGGTCGAAGATCACCCCGGCGAGGCCGCGCGCGGCGTCGGGGGTCAGCAGGGAGAGCGGGTCCATCGGGCGATCTTCAGAGCGCGTCGATGCGCGCGATGAGGCTCTTCAGGTAGAGCCCTTCGGGGAAGGCCGCGGGGACGGGGTGGTCGCCCCCCTGGAAATGCCGGTCGAACACCGCCGCCTGCATGCGGGCGTCGCGCGCGCCGAGGGCGAGCACCCGGGTCAGGTCGTCGAGGCTCACGGCGCTGGAGCAGGAGCAGAGCACGACGATGCCGCCCGGCCGCGTGGCGCGGCACGCCCCGGACGCGAGGCGCCGGTAGGCGGTGAGCGCGGCGTCCTTGGAGGCGCGCGTGCCCGCGAGCTTGGGCGGGTCGCAGATGACGAGGTCGAAGCCCCCCTGCCTCGACGCGTTCTGCAGCGCCTTGCGGGCGTCGTCGCGCGTGAACTTGATCCGGTCGAGCAGCCCGTTCTCCCGCGCGCACTCCGCCCCGACCTCGAGCGCCGTCGCGCTCTCGTCGATCGCGAGGACCTCGCTCGCCCCGCCGCGGGCCGCCGCCATGGCGAAGGTGCCGACGAAGCAGAACGCGTCGAGCACGCGCCGGTTGTGGGCGAGCTGCTCCACGCGGGTCCGCAGCGTTCGCTGGTCCAGGTAGAACCCGGTCTTGTGGCCGAGCGCGAGCGGGATCGTGTACCGCAGCCCTCGCTCGACGAACCGCAGCTGATCGAGCCCGAAGTCGCCGCGCACCACGCCGGCGTCGGCGGTGAACCCCTCGAGCTTCGCGAGCGACTCCGGCGTCCTGTCCACGATCGCGCGCGGCGAGAGCGCCGCCTGGAGGGCGTCGAAGATCACGCCCTCGCGGCGCTTGATCCCGATCGTCCCGAGCTGCACGACCGCCGTGTCGCCGAACAGGTCGACGATGAGCCCGGGCAGCCCGTCCCCCTCCGCGTGGATCAGCCGGAAGGCGTCGGTCTCGTGGCCGGGCGCCCGCGCGGGCAGGCCGAGCTCGCGGCGGTGCGCGATGGCGCGCTCGATCCGGTGCCGGAACAGGGCCGCGTCGATCGGCCTGTCCTCGCGCGTGTACATGCGCACCGGGATGGCCGAGCGGGGGGTGTAGAGCCCGCGGCCGAGCACGCTGCCGTACGGGTCGGTGACCACGACCTCGTCGCCGGCGACCGCGCCGCCCTCGATGCGCGCGATCGCCTGAGCGAACACCCAGGGATGCCCCGACCACACCGGCCGAACATGACCCTGCTTCAACGTAACCGTAGGCATGATGAACCCGATTGCTCTCGATGGTGGCGGGGCTGCCGGCGGGGCGGCCGCGCCGTGACGTTTGCCGTGGGAGCTAGTACCCTGCGGGACGGCGCGCGTGTGAACCTTCCGCCACAGCGCGCCGTGGCGGCCGATGCACGCCGGCGTGCTTCATGGCCATGGTGACGACAATCCAGCGAGATGGTCGATGGCATCCCGGTTGCTAACTTCCCTGCACCGAAGAGGAGTCGCCCGATGCGCCGTTGCTTGACCCATGTCCTTGTTGCCGTGGCGATGACCGCGCCGATGAGCGCGCTCGCGCAGGAGAACAACAACTGTCCTCCCGGCGCGTGGTTCTGTGAGGAAGTGGAGCCGCCCGGCGACCCCGCCGCTGAGCCGCCGCCCGCAGCCGCTGCCGAGCCCCCCCCGGCCGAGGCGCTGCCCCCCCCACCGCCGGCCCCACCCCCGCCGCGGGGCAGGCGCGCGACCCGTCCCGCCCCGCCCCCGGTCGTCGTGTACCAGACCTCGCCTTCCGGCCCGCCGCCGCAGGTCATCGTCGTGACGCCCGGGTCCGCTCCCCCGCCGCGCGTGATCGTGCGCCGCATGACCCCGCCCGTTCCGCCTCCGCCGCCGAAGCTGCGCTGGCGCCGGCAGTGGGGCGTCAACTTCCGCGTCCAGGGTCTCATGATGGGCCGCGAGCACGGCGGCGCGGAGGAGGCCGGCATGGGCGGCGTCGGGGTCAGCCTGCGGTACCGGCCCGTCCCCGCGTTCGCGCTCGACCTCGGCGCCGACCTCCTCGCGGGCACCGACTACAACGGCTACGAGCGGACGGAAGTGCCGCTCTCGCTGAGCGGGATGCTGTTCGTCAACCCGCGCAGCCGCACGCAGTTCTACTTCATGGGCGGCCTGAACATGTCGCACGCCGAGGTCGAGCGGCCCTGGGGCGAGGCCGCGGCCAGCGGCGACGAGTTCGTTCCGAACACCGAGTACGACTACTTCGGCGCGCACGGCGGCATCGGCCTCGAGTTCCGGCTCTCCCCCCGCCTCGCCCTGAACATCGATGCGCTCGGGTTCGTGCGCAGCCGCACGGACGACGGCGTCGTCCCCGAGTTCAGGGATCCCGAGACCGGACGCACGACCGATACGTCGGGCGGTGGGCTCTTCCGCGGTGGGCTCACCGTTTACTGGTGAGCGTATCGCTCCAGGCCCTCCCTGGCGAACGTCGCGAGCGGGCCCGAGCGTAGACAGAGCGAGCGGGGACTGCTGCTGGTCCACGAGCGAACTCGACCGGCGTGTCGAGCCGTGCAGCAGCTCGTTTGACAGGGCCTCGCCTCCTGTCCGCCCTGACCGTGCGAGGCTCGCGGCGGCGTCGATCTCCTCGGGCAGCCGCCGGGCTCCCGGCGGCTCCCGCGCGGTATAACGCCGCATCGTGCTCCAGGCCTCGACCCGACGCGCGCTCCGCGGCTGCGCCCCGCTGCTCCTCTCCGTCGTCGGCGGTGCGACGTTCGCCCTCACGGCCCCCCCTACGGATCTCTATCCCGCCGTCATCGCCGGCCTCGCCCTGCTGGCGGCCGCCGTGCACGACGCCCCGACGTTCTGGCGCGCCTTCGGGCGCGGCGCCGCCTGGGGAACGGCGGCGGGCATCGTGGGCCTGCGCTTCGTGCCGGAGGTCATCCTGCGCTTCACGTCGCTCGGCACGGCGGCCTCCTACCTCGCGCTGATCCTGCTCGCGGCCGCCCAGTCGCTGGTCTGGGCGGTCTGCGGCGGCGTCACGAGCGTGCTCCTCCGGCGCGTGCGCGCCCCGCTCGAGCTCGCCTTCGCGACGGGCGTGTTCGCCGCCGTGGTCCTCCCGACGGTCTTCGGCTGGACGCCGGCGGGCCTCATGAGCCCATGGCCGGCGCTCGTGCAGCTCGCCGACCTCGTCGGCGAGCGCGGCGTCTCGGTCCTGTTCGCCGTGGGGGCCGCCCTGCTCGCCCGCGCGGGCCTCGCCGCGATCGGGGTGGCGCCCGGCGGGCGCCCGCTCGCGCCCGCGCCGGAGCCGCGGTCCGCCCGCCGTCGGCCGCCCCGCGCGATCCTCTCCCCGGCGCTCGCGAGCGCCGCGCTGTTCGGGGGGCTCGCGGCGCACGGCGCGCTCCGGATGGCCGCCGTGGAGCGCGCCAGCGCGGGCCTGCCGACGGCGCGCGTGGCGCTCGTCAACCAGGCCGTGGGGCCTCACGAGCGCTGGCAGCCGAAGAACCACCCGCGGATCCTGCGCTCCTTGCACGAGCTCACGCGGAAGGCCGAGGCCGGCAGCGCCGAGCTCACCCTCTGGCCCGAGGCGGCGTATCCGTACCCGCTCCCGCACAGCGCCCGGCAGGCGCCGCGCGGCGGTCGAGCGATCCTCGGCCCCGGCGTCCGCGGTCCGGTCCTCGCCGGGCTCATCACCCAGGCCCCGCCCGCGAAGGCCGACGACGGCATGGAGGAACGGAACAGCTACAACTCCGCGACCCTCGTGCTCCCCGACGGGAGCATGCAGCCGACCCAGGACAAGCTGCAGCTGCTCTGGTTCGGCGAGACGGTGCCGGGCGGCGCCTACCTGCCCTGGCTGCGGCGCATCTTCCAGAAGAGCGGCGGGCTCGTCCCGGGCGCGGAGCCGCGCGCGCTCACGCTTCCCCGGGAGCAGGGGCCCGCGCTCCGGATCGGGGTGCTCAACTGCTACGAGGACACGCTCACCGGGGTGGCGCGGCGGATCACCGGCACGCTCGCCCCGAACCTCCTCGTCAACATCACGAACGACGCCTGGTTCACCGGAAGCGCCGAGCCCGAGCTGCACGCGCGGCTCGCGGTCATGCGCGCCGTCGAGCTGCGCCGCGACCTCGTGCGCGCCGTGAACCTCGGTGTCGTGTCGTGGATCGACGCCCGCGGCGTGGTGCGCAGCCGGGACGAGAGCGCTGCGCCGGGGGTGACCTTCGCGACCCCGGCGGTCAGGGATACGCCGCTGACGCTCTACACCCGCCTGGGCGACGCCCCGCTGGCGACGCTGCTCGCCCTCGCGATCGTCGCGTGCGCGCTCAGGGCGCGACGCTCCACGGCGAAAGCATCGCCCGGAGCTCCGGACGTCGCCGCGGGGGTGCGCCCAGCCGCTGGACCTCCGGAGCTCGCGTCGCCGGATGCGGCCGCGCAAGCCGCGGCCACCGACGCGCCGCTCAGCCGTCCTTGAGCGCCTTGACGGGCGCCGCGCGGAGCTTGCGGCTCGCCGGCTTGCCCTTGATGGTCATCGGCTGCTTCGTGAACGGATTGATGCCTTCCCGGTCCTGCGTCGCCGGGATCTCCTTCGCCTTGATCTTCACGAGGCCCGGGACCGTGACCTCGCCCGGCCCCTCCGGACCGAGCTCCTTCTTCACCAGCTCGCTGAGCGCATCGAGCACGCTGGCCACGGACTTCTTGTCGAGGTTGGTGGCCTCGGCAAGACCGACGATCATCTGCGCCTTGGTCAGCTTGTTCGAACCGGGCATGTTTCCTCCAAGTCGAAAGGGGGCGTCCGTTTAACAAGCGAGGTTTCGCATCGCAAGGGATAAGTCATTGCGCCCCCGTCTTATTCGGTCTCGCGACGCCGCTGCGAGGCCGGATTCCAGTGGGACTGCTGCCCCGCGACGCCGCGGCGGCCTCGAGCTCTCGGGTCAACGCCGTCATCTCTCGCTCCTCCGCGTCGGTTTTGTGGTCGTAACCGAGCAGGTGGAGCAGGCCGTGCCCGAGCAGCATCGTGATCTCGTCGAGCAGCGGACGGTCTCGTTCGGCTGCTTGCCGGGCGGCCGTGTCGATCGAGACGATCACGTCGCCGAGCAGGCCGTGCCACGCCGACGGATCCACAGGACCTCGCCGGCCGCGCTTACGCGACGTCGCGCCGTTCTGCTCCAGCATGGGGAAGGCGAGCACGTCGGTCGGCTTGTCCTTGCGCCGGTACGTGCGGTTCAGCTCGTGGATGGCCTCGTCGTTCACCAGCGCGACGGAGAGCTCCACGCCCTGCAGGGCGAGGTGGGCGAGCATCTTGCTCGCGCGCCGGCGCACGACCGCCGTCGACACCCCCTTGAACGGCCCGCCTTGGGTCGTGATGGACACGACCGCGGGGGCCGCCGGGCGGCTCCCGCGTCGCTTCGTTCCCGGGCTTCCCTTGTCCTTCTCGGCCACGAGGTTCGCTATACCAGCTCCGGGATCTTCTTCGCATCCGCCAAGAACTGCGCGAGGCCGACGTCGGTCAGCGGGTGCTTGGTCAGCTGCTTGATGACCTTGAGCGGCATCGTCGCGGCGTGCGAGCCGATCATGGCGGCCTGCACGAAGTGGACGGGGTGCCGCACGCTCGCGGTGAGCACCTGCGTCGGGAAGCCGTAGTTCCTGTAGATCGTCACGACCTGCAGGACCAGGTCCATCCCGTCCCCCGCGGCGTCGTCGACCCGGCCGACGAACGGCGAGATGTACGTGGCCCCAGCCTTGGCCGCGAGCAGCGCCTGGGCAGCCGAGAAGCAGAGGGTGACGTTCGTCCGGACGCCCTCGGCGGCGAAGATCCGCACCGCCTTGAGCCCCTCGTCGATGAGCGGGACCTTGACCACCACGTTCGGGTGGATCTTGGCGAGCTCGCGCCCCTCGCGGAGGATCGCGTCCCGCTCGACCGCCACCACCTCGGCCGAGACGGGGCCGTCGACCACCTCGCAGATCTCGGCGATCACCTGCCTCGTCGGCCTGCCCCCCTTGGCGAGGAGCGACGGGTTCGTGGTCACGCCGTCGATGACCCCCATCGACTGCGCCTCCCTGATTTCCGCGATGTCCCCTGAGTCGATGAACACCTTCATGGTCCTGCCTCCCCGAGCCGACGCGTCGGCCCTCAGGCAGTGTCCATGCTGGGATCAGGCGCCGGAGCAAGGGCCCGGCGCGGGCCCTCGCCAGCGCGCCGCAGGCGCCTTGCGAGCGTGGCGAGCGGGGCGAGCGTGGCGAGCGTGCAGGGCGCGCCGGCTCAGACCGTCGCCTCGTCCTCGGCGCCGTGGCACGTGTTGAACGGCTTGCCGCTGCCGCAGGGGCACTCCTGCTCCTGGGTGACGGCGGGCTGCGGCAGCGCCGCCGCCGGGTTCGCGCCGATCGGGAGCGACTCGTCGTGCTGCGCGACCGCGTCGAGCAGCGCCGCCGCGTGGCGCTGGCGATCCGCCGCCTCGATCTGCGCCTCTTCCTGCTCGGCGCGCCTGACGTTCACGCTGAAGAGCTTCGTGACCACGTTCGAGGAGACGCGGGCCACCATGTTGACGAACATGTTGTAGCCCTCCTTCTTGTACTCCTGCTTCGGGTCCTTCTGCCCGTAGCCGCGCAGGCCGATGCCGTCGCGGAGGTGGTCCATGTCGGTCAGGTGGTCGACCCAGGCCTTGTCGAGCTCCTCCAGGTAGAGGTGCCGGAAGATGCGGAGCGACAGCTCGACCCCGATCTCCTCCTCGCGCTTCTCGTACGCCTTCTCGGCGCGCTCGTAGAGCTCGCGCGCCAGCGTCTCCTGATCGCCGATGTGCGCGACGTCGTCCGGCAGCTCGACGCCGAAGTGCTCGCGGAAGCCCTGGAAGATGCCGCCCCAGTCCCAGTCCTCGGGCGGCTTGCGCGCCGGGCACGACTCCTCGACCATCGCGCCGATGATCCGGTCCATCAGATCGAGCAGCCGCTCGCGCTGCTCCGTGAGCGCCTGGGGCACGAGCTCGGCGCACTCGTCGTAGATCGCGAGGACCTTGTCGGGGCGCGACTCGAGCTCGACCTTCACGCCCCAGCGCGTGTAGAGCTCGCGCTGCAGGTTCTCGAGCTCGACGAACCGATCCGTCTTCTCGAAGTCCTTCCGCACGATCTCGCGGCGGTTGCCGTCCTCGTCGAGCGGCATCACCGGATCGTTCGCGAACATCCCGAGCAGGTAGCCGACGTCCGGCCGGACCAGCTCCACGATCGACGCGAGCGGCTTGATCGTCCGCTTCTCGCCCGTCGGCTTCCCCTCCTCGTCGAGGATCTCGGGGGAGTAGCGGCCGAGGAGCAGCGACTGGCGCATGTCGTAGATCGTCTTGCGCTGCGCGCTCATCACGTCGTCGTACTCGAGCAGGTTCTTGCGGATGTCGAAGTTGCGCTCCTCGACCTTCTTCTGCGCGTTCTCGACGCTCTTCGTCACCCACGGGTGCTCGATGGGCTCGTCGTCCGGCATGCCCATCCGCTCCATCAGGTTCTTCACCCGATCGCCGGCGAAGATGCGCATGAGGTCGTCCTCGAGGGACAGGTAGAACTTCGACGTGCCGGGGTCGCCCTGGCGGCCGGCGCGGCCGCGCAGCTGGTTGTCGATGCGGCGCGACTCGTGCCGCTCGGTGCCCAGGATGTACAGCCCGCCGAGCTCGCGGATCTCGTTGCCCTCCGCGGTGCACTCCTTCTTGAGCTCCTCGACCAGGGCCTCGAACGCCTCGGGCTCCGCCTCGGGCTGGCGGTTCTGCTCCTTGAACTTGAGCTTCGCGAGCATCTCCGCGTTGCCGCCCAGGATGATGTCCGTCCCGCGCCCGGCCATGTTGGTCGACACCGTGATGGCCCCTTTGCGGCCCGCCTGCGCGACCACGTACGCCTCGTTCTCGTGGTGCTTCGCGTTCAGCACGTTGTGCTTCACGCCGCGCTTGGTCAGGATCCGGCTGATCGCGGTGCTCTTCTCGACGCTCGTCGTGCCCACCAGGATCGGCTGGCCGAGCTCGTGCTTCTCGAGGATCTCGTTGATGACCGCCGTGAACTTCTCCTTCTCGGTCTTGTAGACGAGATCCTCGTAGTCGACGCGGATCACCGGCTTGTTCGTGGGGACGATGACGACGTCGAGCTTGTACGTGCTGTGGAACTCCGCCGCTTCGGTGTCCGCGGTGCCGGTCATCCCGGAGAGCTTCTTGTACAGCCGGAAGAGGTTCTGGAAGGTGATCGTCGCCATCGTCCGGCTCTCCTCCTGGATCCGGACGTTCTCCTTCGCCTCGACGGCCTGGTGCAGGCCGTCCGACCACCTCCGGCCCGCGAGGACGCGGCCGGTGAACTCGTCGATGATGAGCACCTTGCCCTCGCGCACCATGTAGTTGACGTCGCGCTTGTAGAGCGTGTGCGCGCGCAGGCACTGGTTCAGGATGTGCAGCGTCTCGAGGTTGACCGGGTCATAGAGGTTCGTGCCCTTGAGCACCTTGAGCGCCGCGAGCAGCCGCTCCGCCGTCTCCACGCCCTCGTCGGTCAGCGTCACCGAGTGACCCTTCTCGTCGACGGCGAAATGCTCCTCGTTCCGGAGCTGGGGGATGACCTCGTTGATCGTGCGGTACTTGTCGCTCGAGCGCTCGCCCTGGCCGCTGATGATGAGCGGAGTCCGCGCCTCGTCGATGAGGATGGAGTCGACCTCGTCGACGATCGCGTAATGCAGCGGGCGCTGCGCGTACTCGAGCGCCGAGAACTTCATGTTGTCGCGCAGGTAATCGAAGCCGAACTCGTTGTTCTGGCCGTACGTGATGTCGCAGCGGTACGCGTCGCGCTTCTCCGCGTCGCCCTGCTGGTTGACGACCACGCCGGTCGACAGGCCGAGGAAGCCGTAGAGCTTGCCCATCCACTCGGCGTCGCGCCGCGCCAGGTAGTCGTTCACCGTGACGACGTGGACGCCCTTGCCCTCGAGGGCGTTCAGATAGCAGGGGAGCGTCGCGACCAGGGTCTTGCCCTCGCCGGTGCGCATCTCGGCGATGCAGCCGTTGTGGAGCACCATGCCGCCGATGAGCTGCACGTCGTAATGGCGCATCTTGAGCGCGCGCCTCGACGCCTCGCGGCAGACCGCGAACGCCGGGACCAGGATGTCGTCCAGCGTCGCCCCGTTGGAGAGCTTCTCCTTGAACTCCGCGGTCTTCGCCCGAAGCTCGGCGTCCGAGAGCTTCTGCAGCTCCGGCTCCATCCTGCCGATCGCCTCGACCCGCGGTCGCATGCGGCGGATGGCGCGCTCGTGCGAGGTGCCGAAAATCTTCTTCATCGCCCAAGTGAACATCTTTACGTGCCTTGGCTCCGCGGCGGTCAGGTGGGAGGAAAGGGTCCGGCCGAGGAACGCGAACGTAGTCGCGCCGCGGGCGTCGCGCAATTCCGGGACCGCGCGCTCCGTCGACGACGCCGCCGAGGCGAGCCCTCCGCGGCCCGGATGGCGCCGGCCTCCTCCGCCGTCGACGCGCGCTTCCCCCCCGCGCGCCAGCGGACCACGCCCGCGCACCGGCGACCACGCCCGGACCGAGCCGCCCCGGAGAGCCGCCCCCTCTGAAGCGACGGGGCGCATCGCGCCGCAGGGCGGTCGGGTCGTCCAGGATTCAAGCCATGGTGCACGAGGGGGGACTCGAACCCCCAAGCCTCGCGGCGCCGGAACCTAAAACCGGTGCGTATACCAGTTCCGCCACTCGTGCGCGCGGACGCTTGTGGCACCCTACGCCAGCCTCATCAAGCGGGAAATTCAGTTTGCCGCGGTGCGCCGATCGCGTCAGGGCGCGGTGCACGAGCGGCCCGGACGTTGGCACCCGCACTGGACGCGGAGCCGGGAGCAACGGGCGGATCGGCGGAGCGCGCCGCCCTGGAGGGGCCGCAAACCTGGGCTGGCCCGTGCGCACGAACCGCGCACCGGCGCTCGTGGGCGGGGTAGGCGAGCCGACAGCATGGGGGCGCGCTCGTCGTCGGGGCGGAGGGGCGCCGCGAAGGGAGCGCGAAATGGGCACAGCGGCGGCCCGGGCGCCGACGAGCCGGCCTCACCGGCGGCGACGCGCGAAAGGGCCGCGTTGACGCCGAGAACCGCGGCCGACGGGGGCCGGGCGGCGCCGCCGCCGCGCCCTCGGCACGTGCGTTGCGAAGACGGGGGCCGTCCGCGGACGCGGATGCTGCCGCCGAGCGGTGGGACGCGCGCGCGTCGCCGTCCCCGTCGATGCGGCGCACTTCGACTGCAAGCCGCAGGGAACCCCGATGACGTACCAACCGAACGTTCTCCTCTTCGATCAGGACCCTGTCCTCCGGAGGGCCACGGCGCTCCTCCTTGGCAACCGCGGCGCCCTCGTCAGCCCGGCCGCGACCCTGGAGGAGGCGATCTCCCTCTCCCGCGAGCGCGTCTACGACGTCGCGCTCATCGATCTCGCCCCCGGGACGAAAGGCGCCCGGGAGATCCTGGGCCGCCTGCGGCGCGAGGGCGCGCTGCCGCGGCGGATCGTCTTCTGCGCCGAGGAGCCGGTCTCGTGCGACGGCGCGGACGACGTGAGCGAGGTCCTGCTCAAGCCGTACGCCTTCGGCCGGCTGCTCAGCACGATCTTCGTCGAGCAGAGCCCCCGGCCGTCGACGAGGTCCGGGGTCTTCCCTCGCCTCCGGCTGGTCCGCGGCGGCCTCGCCAGCCCGGAGCGCGGCGCGCCGGGCGATCGAGGCGCGCGCGCCTCCGGAGCCGCGCAGCTCGATACGGCGGCCCGGCCGGCGGAGCCGCGCGAGGGCGCCGTCGCGGGGGCGAGCGGCGCCGCCGTCGTCCGGCTCCAGCGCAGGGCCCGCACCGGCGCCTCCGGGCGGACGATCAGGTCGACGCGACGCGCGCCGCGAGGTGCGCGCCATCCCGGATGACGATCCGCCGCCGGTCGAAGGCGATCAGGCCGGCGCGCTTCAGCTTGCCGAGCAGCAGGGTGACCGTCTCGCGGGTGGAGCCGATCAACAGCGCGATGTCGGCGTGCGTGAAGGGGGCGGACACCAGCTGACCCGACGCGTGCGGCCGCCCCCACCGCCGGGCAGCGGCGCGGAGAAAGTCGAGCAGGCGCACCTCCACCGTGCAGAGCAGCAAGGAGCCGAGGCGCGCCTCGGTCTCGAGCTTGCGCGAGACGAGCGCCGCGGCGAGCGCCTCGCGGAGCGCGGCGTCGGCGGCGAGCAGCCGCGTGAGCCCGGAGAGCGGCACCACGAGCCCGCTCCCCTCGTCGAGCACGATCGCGCTCTCGGACGCGACCGGCGCGCCCGCGAGCGCGCTCTCGCCGACGAGGTCGCCGGGCCCGCGGTGGCCCAGCGGGACGACCCGCCCCTCGGCCGTGCGCTCGACCTTCACGCGGCCCGCCCCGAGCAGGATCAGGTGCCGCGGCGGCGCGCCCTGCTGGCAGAGGCACTGCCGGCGCGGGAGCCGCTCGATCCTGCCGAGATCGAGCAGCGCGCGCCGGCTCGGTGAGGTCAGCTGCGCCAGGGGCGAGCAAGACAGGATCCGCTCCTTCTCGAGATCCTGCGAGGCGTCGTCGCGCACGCCCTCGTTCCCCAGCGCAGGTCCGCGCACCTTCGGCTGTCCCATCGCGGCCTCGCCCAATCTTTCGGGATTTCAAGCCTCCCGATCGGGAGCCGATGGTGCAACGATCCGTTGACGGGGGCCACGCCGAACAGGCCGAGGACAGCGCTCCGCAGAGGGCGGAGAAATCCCGCCATGGCGGCGCCTGATAACGCGTTCAGCGGCGCAGGACGCAGGGCCTGCGCTATTTTTTGGTACAGACGTGAAAGCAAGACCCGGGCCGCTGCCCCGTTCGATGCTACGTTGGGGGTGAGGCCACCAATGAAACACTCGATGGCACGAACCTCGCGCAATGCCCCGGCCCCCGTTCGGCGGGTGGCGCAGGCGGCGAACTGAGAGAAGGAGCTCCTCATGGGCATGGAGATGAAGCTCCAGTTCAAGCTGTCCCAGCAGCTTGTGATGACCCCGCAGCTGGTGCAGGCCATCCGGCTGCTGCAGCTCTCGCGGCTCGAGCTGGTCGACGAGATCAGGAAGGAGCTGGACGGCAACCCGGTCCTCGCGGACGACATGACCGACCCGAAGGCGCGGGACGGGGAGAAGGGGGATCAGAGGGGGAGGAACGCCGATCTGCCGACGGAGCAGCGGCTGGAGAACGGCGAGCGGTTCGACCGAGACACCGACATCGCGGCGCGCGAGACGGAAAAGCGGGTCAAGGAGGTGGACTGGGAGCAATTCCTGGAAAACCGCCAGCTGCAGCAGGCGATGCCCGCGCACCGGGGCGGCTTCGAGGAGCTGCCGCCGATCGACCAGAACCTGACGAAGCCGTCGAACCTGCGCGACCACCTGCTCTGGCAGCTCCAGATGAGCGATTTCGTCGAGAACGAGCGGCAGTTCGCCCTGCTCGTCATCGGCAACCTCGACGAGAAGGGGTACCTCGACCTCAAGGGGGGAGAACGTCCGGACGGCACGAAGGGGCCGGATCTGTGCCTCGCCGATCTGGCGCGGGAGGCGGAGCTGCACCCCGAGGACGCCGAGGAGGTGCTGGCGATGATCCAGCGCTTCGACCCGGTCGGGGTCGCGGCGCGCGACCTGTCCGAGTGCCTGCGGGTCCAGGCCGAGGTGCTCGGCTTCGACGAGATCGAGATGGCGATCATCAAGGACCACCTCCACAACGTGGAGCGGCGCAACTTCCCCGCGATCGCGAAGGCGCTGAAGATCTCGCTGGAGGACGTCTACGACGCGGTCCAGGAGATCCAGAAGCTGGAGAGCGTGCCGGCGCGCAATTTCGCCGAGGTCGACGAGAAGACCATCGCCATCACCCCGGACGTGTACGTCATCAAGGACGGCAACCAGTTCGTCGTCACCGACAACGACAAGGGACTCCAGCGGCTGTACATCAACGAGAACCTCGCCCAGCGGATGCTCAAGGACCCGAAGGCGAAGGAGTTCATCAGCGAGAAGCTCCGGAGCGCGCAGTGGCTGATCCGGGCCATCGAGCAGCGGCGGCGCACGATCATCAAGGTGACCGAGTGCATCGTCGAGAAGCAGCGCGAGTTCCTGGAGCGCGGCGTGGGCTACCTGAAGCCCATGATCCTGCGGGACGTCGCCGAGTCGGTGGGCATGCACGAGTCGACCATCTCCCGCGTGACGTCGAACAAGTACGTGCACACGCCCCAGGGGCTCTTCGAGCTCAAGTACTTCTTCAACTCGTCGATCCACAGGGTGGCTGACGAGGACATCGCCTCGGAGAGCGTCAAGCAGGCGATCAAGAAGATCATCCTGGCCGAGGACAAGTCGAATCCCTACAGCGACCAGGCGATCGTCAAGATCCTCGAGGAGACGGACGGCATCAAGATCGCCCGCCGCACCGTGGCCAAGTACCGCGAGATGCTCGGCATCCTGAGCTCGTCGAAGCGCAAGAAGATGTTCTGAGCGGCGCCGGACGCGCCCGCCCGACCTCCATCCCCGGCCTCTTTGCCGGCCCAACGCCATGCCCGCCGAACCGATCACGGCCGCCCAGCTCTTCGAGCGCACCTTCGCGCCGCACTACCCGCCCGACGCGCTCGCCGACCTCGCGGCCGCGCGCTCCACGGACGCGAACCCGGCCGGAAACCCGTCGATCCTGGCCCAGATCGACCACGCGGCGGAGGTGTTCGCCCGGCTCGCGCCCGGGGCGTTCGGCGCGCCCGACCTCGGGCTCGATTTCTCCGACGCGTCGGTCCACCGGCTGGGCGCGGCGCTGACGCGCGAGCGGCGCGACGCCTGGCTCTCGCCGGCCGAGGGCGCCGCCGGCGCGCGCGGTATCTCAGCGGAGGGCGGGGGCGGGGCGCCGCCCATGCTGGTCACCCTCGTGACGCACGGGGCGCTCTACGTCGGCGCGTGCGTGACCAGGAACCACGGGGGAAAATGGCAGGTCCGGAGGCCGCTGTGGGAGTCGCTGGTCCGGCTCGAGTCGCGCGCGGGGACCGGCGATCTCGCGATCTTCCAGTGGTGGCTCAAGGCGCTCAGCGACGAGGAGATCGGCCGCGGCAGGCTCGCGGACCGCTACCGCACCCACGTGGAGGTGCCGACCTTCGACGCGGAGCGGCTGCCCGTGATCGCGGCGGGCGACCGGCGGATCCCGAGGCTCGCGAAGGTGCGTTACGACACGCTCTACAAGCACCTCCGCGCGCACCTGCCGGAGCTCAGGTCGGTGGGGGAGGATTTCCCGTCCCCGGAGCGCTTCGAGGAGATGGCCTTCAAGAGCCTGGAGTTCGCGCTGCTCGGCGGCGGGCGGATGCTCCTCATGCACGGGGCGACCGCGGAGGGGGTGCACCTGTTCTGGCTCGACGCGAGCGGGTTCGTGAAATCCGTGTACTACCCGGCCGACAGCTTCCCCGCCCACGTGGTCCAGATCGAGGGCCAGAAGATCCGGGTGATCGTGCCGGTCCGCGGCGAGACCCAGGCGCACGAGATGCTCTGGTGGGGGGCGTAGCCGGCCTCGCTCGCGCACGGAGCGCGCCAGGAGTAGGCTCGCCCCGTGCTCTCGCCCGACGTCCGCTTCGAGGGGTTCACCGCGACCGACTGGGTCCGCGTGCTGTCGTTGTTCCGGCCCAGACGCACGGGCATCGACGAGCGCGAGGTCGATCGGCCGCGCGGCGGCGTCGTCGCGGTCCGCGCGGGCGGCAGGCTCAGGAAGCTCGTGCACACGGACGCCGGCCGGCTCCGGATCGACGACGCGCAGCGCGCCGCCCGGCTCTCCGCCGAGGAGCTCGCCGCGGGCCACCACGCGAGCTGGGCCGCGGTGATCGAGGCGGGCGCCCTCGAGGCCATCGTGGAGCGGTTCGGGGCGCGGGTGCGGCGCGGCGACGACCTCGTCGCGCAGACGCTCCTCTTGCTGCAGCTCGCGCGCGAGGAGCTCCTCGCCGGGAGGATCGATCTCTGGCCGGCGCGGCTGCGCGGCGTGCCGATGCCGTCGCCGGGCGTCGTGCGGGGCACGCTGGAGTCGCTCGCCGGGGCCGGCAAGACGATGGTGATCGGCCTGTTCGAGGGCGGGGAGCTCTGGACGAGCGTCGCGCTCCGCCGCGACGCGCGCGGGATCAACCTGATCCTCGGGCCGGACGAGGTGCGGGAGGACATGGGGCTGCTCGCCGGCGACTGGCGGCGCGACTACCGGCACCTCTCGCGCGCCATCGAGGAGCGGGCAGGGGAGCTGTCGCTCGGCTGCTTCGCCGAGGCGGAGACGATCCGGAAGCTCGAGGTCGACCCGAGCCCGGGCGCCTGGGCGCGCGCGGTCGCGGTGCGCGACGTGATCCTCGCGCCGGTGCCGGCGGCGCTCGCCATCCCGCTCGGGATCGACGCGGGGCGCGCGGCGCTCAGCGCCCTCCGCGCGATCGCGGAGCGGATCGATCCGATGGGGATCGTGGCGCCCGCGATGCGGGCGGTGCTCGAGCGGGCCGGCACCGACAGCGAGATGGCCGCGATGCTGCCGTTCCACCCGCTGGAGCTGCTCCGCAAGCTCATCAGCCGGGATCGCTGACCCGGCGCGGCGCGCGCATCGCCGCGCCGGGAGGATCAGGGGTGCGCGGTGCTCGAGTCGCCGCCCTGGACCGCGGGCGCGAGCTGGAAGCGCCGCTCCTCGCACGCGTACGCGGTGGGGGTCAGCTCGATGACGGTGTGCAGCGGGATCGGCAGCGTCGGGCACGAGGGCGCGGGGCGATCCACGAGGTAGGCGTAGAGCGCGCGCAGCACCGCCTGGTGGCCGATCACGAGCACGGGCGAGCGCTGGCGCTCGAGCTGGATGATCAGCGGGTCGAGGCGCTGGATGACGTCCTCGTACGACTCGCCGCGCGGGTAGCGGTAGCGGAACTTGTCGGCCGCGCGCGCGTGGAAGACCTCGGGCATCTGCTGGCGGATCTCCTCGTAGGTCATGCCCTCGCAGACGCCCGCGTCGATCTCGTCGAGGGCGCGCCACGCGACGTGGTTCTGCGTCATCGGGCGCGCGGTCTGGATGGTGCGGCGCAGGGTGCTCGTCCAGACGTTGACGTGCTCGTCGCCGGCCCGCTCGCGGATGAAGACGCCGAGGTTCTTCGCGTACTCCTCGCCGCGCGCGCTGAGGTCCGAGTCGCCGCCGAGCAGCCCCTTCTCGTTGAACACGCTCTCGCCGTGGCGGGTCAGCCAGATCGGGTGCGGCGTGAGGTGCATGTTCATCAACAGCGGGACGAGCCGCGCCGGCAGGTAGCCGTGGATGCGGTTCAGCACGACCTGGCGGCCGACGTCGATGATCTTGATGTAGCTCTTCTCGGGCTCGCCGAGCGGCTCGTACGCGCGGGCGTAGTGCGCGATGCGCGCGCGGAAGTCGCGCAGCGCCGCCTCGGGATCGACGCCCTGGTAGTCGGGCGAGCGGAGCTTGGTCTCGCGGACGTTCGTCTCGATGATCGACTCGTCGTTGCAGATCGACTCGATGAAGACGACCGGGAAGCCGTGCGCCTGGCAGCGCTCGGTGACGAGGTTCCGGCGGGCGCGGGTGCTGTTGGTGGCGTCGTAGATCGCCACCTCGCCGCCGGAGCTGAGCCAGCCGATGAGGTCGTCGAGCGCCGTCATCGCCATGCCGAGCAGCGCCTGGCGGCCCTGGGTGTTGTCGGGGTCGAAGAACTGGTGCGGCTGCGCGGTGCCGAGGTGCGCGCGGCGGTAGTTGCCGACGTTGAAGAGCCGCGTGGGGTGGCCGAGCCACGAGAGGTACCGCGCGATCTTGCGGGCGATGGATGTCTTCCCCCGCGCGGGCAGGCCCACCATGGCGAGGACGATCGGCGACGAGTCGCGCGCGAGCGAGACCATGAGAGCGTTCTAGCCGATGACGGTACCGCCGGCGACGATGACGGAGAGCAGCCGGCCGCTCCGCTGTCCGTCGCGCCGGTACGAGAAGAAGCGGGCGGGGTCACACGCGGTGCACCCCCGGACGTCATCGACCGACGTTGCGTCGAGGCCGGACTCGGCGAGCTGGGCCTTGAGGATGCGGCGGACGTCGGCGTGCGGGCGCGCGCCGGGGGCGCCGCGGACGATGGCGGCGTCGCCGGCGCTGGAGCAGGCGGCGAGTTCGGCGGCGACGTCGTCGCCGATCTCGAAGCAGCAGGCCTCGATGTGCGGGCCGATCGCGGCGACGAGATCGGCGCCGGGGCCGGCGAGCGACCTGAGCGCGCGGGCCGCCTCGACCACGACCCGGAGCGCGGTGCCGCGCCAGCCGCTGTGGACCGCGGCGACGGCGCCGCTCCGACGATCGGCGAGGAGGATCGGGGCGCAGTCGGCGCTGCGGACGCCGCAGCCGACCCCGGGCACGCGCGAGAGGGTCACGTCGCCGACCTCGCGGACGACCTCGTCGCGATCCTCGTCGCCGGTGAGGACGCGCGCCGCCACGCCGTGGACCTGGCTGAGGTAGTAGAGCCGCGCCGCCGGGATGCCGAGGCGCCGCGCGGCGCGCTCCAGGTTCTCGCGGACGGCGGCGGGGTCGTCGCCGAGCGCGACGGCGAAGCTCAGCGTGTCCCAGGGGGGGGCGCTGACGCCGCCGCGCCGGGTGAAAAAGGCGTGCGAGAAGCCGGCGGCGGCGAGGAGGGGGCTCTCGAGCGCCTCGGCCGCCCCGGGGGCGTCGGTTTTTACGGTCATTTTCGGTGCCACGACGGATCCGATGCGTCCGCTGCTTCGGTCATAGACGATACGGGTGGGTTGCGTGGTATTTTCCGGCTCCACGCATGGCCGCCGGTCCGGACCCGAACATCGGTCGAGATCTGCTCGGGGGGCAGTTCCAGATTCTTCAGAAGATCGGCTCCGGCGGCATGGGGTCGGTCTACAAGGCCGCCCAGCCGGCGATGAACCGGATGGTGGCGGTGAAGATCCTCCACCCCAAGCTCGCGAACCGAAAGGATCTCGTCTCTCGCTTCCGCCGCGAGGCGCGGGCGATGAGCCACCTCACCCACCCGAACACGGTGAAGGTGCTGCTCTACGGCGAGCTCGAGGACGGCTCGCTGTACATCGTGATGGAGTACCTGGAGGGCAAGAACCTGAACCAGGTGGTCCGCAAGGAAGGGCCGCTGCCCGTCGAGCGCGCGATCCCGATCCTGATCCAGGTCTGCGGCGCCCTGCAGGAGGCGCACATCCAGGGGATCGTCCACCGCGATCTCAAGCCCGAGAACATCTTCCTGTCGACCAACGGCGGGCTGAAGGACTACCCGAAGGTGCTCGACTTCGGCCTCGCGAAGGTGACGGAGCGCGAGCTCCGGCCGGGGTCGGTGATGCTCACGCAGGAGGGCATGGTCTTCGGGACGCCGGAGTTCATGTCGCCCGAGCAGGCGCAGGGCAAGGTGCTCGACGCGCGCAGCGACATCTACTCGCTCGCGACCATCCTGTACGAGGTGCTCACGGGCAAGCTGCCGTTCGAGGCGCGGACGCCCATGGAGTACATCCAGCACCACGTGACCCGGAACCCGATCCCGCTCGACGAGCGCGTGCCCGGCAAGCAGTTCCCGCCGGGGCTCGGGGTGGTGCTCGCCAAGGCGCTCGAGAAGCGGCCCGAGGATCGGTTCGAGTCGGCCGCGGAGTTCGCCGACGCGCTCAAGCCGTTCGCGGGCGGCGCGGGCAAGGGCTACACGGCGATGATGCCGAAGAGCGCCAACGCGGTGCTCGAGCAGGCGGCGAAACAGCACGCCGCCGCGCTCCAGGCGAGCAAGTCGCCCGCGTCGTCGCCGTTCAAGTCGCCGGCGAAGACGGTGAAGATGGTCCAGCAGCCGCCGGCGCCCGCCGTGAGGCCGGCGCCCGCGCCCGCGCCGCTCGCCAAGGCGCCGGCCAAGGCGGAGGCCAAGCCGCTGCTCCTCGTCGGCATCGCAGCGGGGTGCCTGATCGCCGGCATCCTGATCACCATCGTGGCGATGCGGCTGTTCCAGGGCTGAGCCCCCGCGGCCGCGCCCTGAAACGAGGCGTGCCACCGCGGGCGTGCTAGCGTCGCCGCTCCGGCGCGCCGGGCGCTCTGGATGCGGATCGCATGCGCCAGCGTTCACGGGGACGACGTCATGGCCTCGGAGCAATCAGGGAACCCAGGGGGAAACGACAACGATCCGGCCAGGAGGGCCGATCCGCCGCGGCATGCGTCGGAGCCGCCGCGGCGTGCGTCGGAGCCGCCGCGGCAGGTGTCGGAGCCGCCGCGGCAGGTGTCGGAGCCGCAGTGGCGTGCGTCGGGGCCGCCGCGGCAGGTGTCGGAGCCGCCGCGGCAGGTGTCGGAGCCGCAGTGGCGTGCGTCGGAGCCGCCGCAGCAGGTGTCGGAGCCGCAGTGGCGTGCGTCGGAGCCGCCGCGGCAGGCTTCGGAGCCGCCCGCGCGGAGATCCAGCGCGCCGGTGCGAGGGAGCGAACCGCCGCAGCGGATCAGCTCGGCGGCGCGCACGGCGAGCGCGCCGCGCCTCGAGGGCCCGCCGCCGGCGCCGCCGGACGACGCGGCCGGACAGGACCGGGGCGCCAGGATCGCCACCTGGGCGAAGCGCATCGGGATCGCGCTCGCGGCGCTGCTCGTCCTCGCCGCCGCGAGCGTCGTGCTCGTCGTCCGGCACTACGAGGCGGATCTCCCCTCGACCCGCGAGCTCAAGGATTACCGGCCCCCGCAGGTGACGCGCATCCTCGCGCGCGACGGGACGCGCCTCGGCGAGCTCTTCACCGAGCGGCGCACCGTCGTGCGCATCGGCGAGATCCCGAACCAGGTGAAGCTCGCCACGCTCGCCGCCGAGGACGCGGGCTTCTACGAGCACGCGGGGCTGAACTACCTCGGCATGCTCCGCGCCCTCGCGGTGAACCTCCGCTCGACCCAGACCAGGCAGGGGGCGAGCACGATCACGCAGCAGGTCGTGAAGAACGTCCTGCTCACGCCGGACCGGACCTACAAGCGCAAGGCGCGCGAGATCATCCTGGCCCGCAGGATCGAGCAGGAGCTCACGAAGGACGAGATCCTGGAGCTCTACCTCAACAAGATCTACTTCGGCCACGGCCGCTACGGGGTCGAGGAGGCGAGCCGCTACTACTTCGGCAAGAGCGTGCGCGACGTGACGCTCGCCGAGGCGGCGCTGCTCGTCGCCGTCGTGAAGGGGCCGTCGGTGTACTCGCCCCGCGCGAACCTCGAGCGCGCCGTGGCGCGGCGCGACTTCGTGCTCGACCAGATGCACAGGAAGGGCTTCGCGGACGAGGTCCAGGTCGAGCAGGCGAAGCGGGAGCCGGTGGTGCTCGCCATCGAGACCGAGTCGCTCGCCGAGCTCGCGCCCGAGGTCGTCAGCGAGGCGCAGCGCGTGCTGCGCGAGGTCGTCGGGCCCGCCGCGCAGCAGGGCGGATACACGATCACGACCACGATCGATCCGGCGCTGCAGGCGGCGGCGCGCGCGGCCGTCCGCAAGAACCTCGACGCCTACGCGAAGCGGCACAAGCTGTTCGGCCCGCTCGCGCGGACCAAGAAGGAGCCGCCGCCCTTCGAGGGGACGCCGGCCGGCCACAAGGTCTTCCGGGGGGTCGTGACCGGCGCCGACGACGCCCGAGGCACGCTCTCGGTGCGCGTGGGCACGCTGGACGGCACGGTCGCGCTCCGCGGCGCGCAGCGGTACAACCCGAACGGGCTCGCGCCGAGCAAGTTCGCCGACGTCGACAAGGTGGTGCGCGTCAGCCTGATCGGCCCCGCGCCGGAGCCGGTCGTCGAGGCGGCCGCGACGGGGCAGGACGAGGACGAGGACGCCGCCGACGCAGAGGCGAGGCGCGCCGCGCCCGCAGGCAGCCCGGCGAAGCCCGCGGCCCCGGTGCCGCTGCGGCTCGAGCTCGGACCCGAGGGCGCGCTCGTCGCGATCGACGTGCGGACGCGCGAGATCGTCGCCCTGGTCGGCGGCTACGAGGCGGTGCGCGGCGGGCTCGACCGCGCGACGTTCGCGCGGCGGCAGCCGGGGTCGACCTTCAAGGCGTTCGTCTACGGCTACGGGATCCACGCGCGCACGCTGACGCCGTCGACGATCCTCGAGACGAACCCGCAGGCCGTCGCGGGGTACAAGCCGCAGAACCACGACGAGAGCGAGGGGCAGTCGCCCGCGCGGCTGCGCGAGGCGCTGGCGCACAGCGTGAACGTGGCCGCGGTGTCGGCGATGTCGCGCGTCGGCCCCTCGAACGTGGTCGCCTTCGCCGGCGCGCTCGGCGTCCAGTCGAAGCTCGGCGCGGACCTGTCGCTCGCGCTCGGCGCCTACGAGGTCACGCCGCGCGAGATGGCGGCCGCGTACGCGAGCATCGCCGCGGGCGGCGTCTACGAGCCGCCGGTCCTGATCACGAAGATCGTCGGGCCGGGCGGGGCGGAGATCCCGCTGCCGCCGCGCCCCCCGGCGCGCCGCGTGATGGAGGAGCCGGAGGCGTACGTGCTCACGAGCCTGCTGACGTCCGTCGTGCAGACCGGGACCGCCAAGCAGGCGCGCTCGCTCGGGCGGCCGATCGCGGGCAAGACGGGGACGACGAACCAGTCGAAGGACACGTGGTTCGTCGGCTACTCGACCGACATCGCCTGCGCGGTGTGGACCGGCTACGACGACGCGGCGCCGCTCGGCAAGGGCGAGGCGGGCGCCACGGCGGCGCTGCCGGCGTTCGTGGATTTCATGAAGCAGGCGCACGCGAAGCGCCCGGTGGCCGACTTCCCGGTGCCGAGCGGCGTGGTGCGCGTGAAGATCGATCCGCAGACGGGCCTCCTCGCGCGCGAGGGGCAGGAAGACGCCGTCGAGGAGGTGTTCGTCGCCGGAACGGAGCCGGCCGAGGAGGCGCCGGTCCCCGAGGCGGACGCGGGCGCGGAGGCGGCCGACGGCGGAGCGCCGGAGGAGCTGCAAGGGGTCGTGCCGGCGTCGGGCGAGGGCCCGCGGCCGGCGGAGCCGGGGACGGCAGCGCCGGGGACGGCGCCGGCCGAGTCGGAGCACGCGCCGGAGCCGGGTCCGCTGCCGACCGGCGAGACGGCGCCGCCGCCGTTCTGAGCGGCCGCTCGGGCCGGTCGGCGCTCTACCTGGCGCTCTCCCCGGCGCTCTACCCCGGCGCCCCCGCCCGGGTCGGGCTGCCGGCGCCCGCGGCGATCTCGGGGAACGGGCCCGTGACGGCCAGCGTGAGGCCGTCTTCCTGCATGTTCACGAAGAGCGCCTTGCCGTCGGGCGAGAAGCACACGCCGGCGAGCTCGCCCGGGCTCCGCGCGTTGCGCGCGAAGTCGAAGATCTGCCCGTCCCTCGTCACGCCTCGCAGGTAGTTCCCCCGGCTGCCGTCCTCCGCCATGAAGAGCTCGCC
This sequence comes from Sorangium sp. So ce185, assembly GCF_051526825.1. Taxonomy (NCBI): domain Bacteria; kingdom Pseudomonadati; phylum Myxococcota; order Polyangiales; family Polyangiaceae; genus Sorangium; species Sorangium sp. So ce185. Next base: position 57,036 of record NZ_CP150316.1, read on the forward strand.
CCAGGGGGCGACGGTGATGTTGTCGGGCGCGTCCAGCTCGTCCGTGCTCGTCGCGTGGGCGAGGACCTCGAGCGCGCCGCCGTCCCCGGCAGGGGCCAGCCGGAAGATCTGCCCGGCGCCGGCCGGGCCGCCGATCGTCGCGGAGACGTACACCACGCCCTGCGCGAGGCAGACGCCCTCCCCGCGCCGGAACAGCGCGGCCCCCTTGGCCTGCGCCTGCTTCCGGACCGTGTCGTCCCGCGGATCGGGATCGTCGATGTCGACCCACGCGATCTCGCGCGGCTCCCGCAGCGCCCAGCCCGAGGTGTCGGCCTTGCGGGCGCCGACGACGGCGAGCGCCTGCAGCTTGCCCTCGAACGGCGCAGCAGGATCCGCAGGCTTGAAGCGGTAGAAGCAGCCGTCCGCCCGATCCTCGGTCAGGTAAGCGATGTTCGTGGCGGGATCGACGACCGCCGCTTCGTGGAAGAAGCGGCCGTATCCGGCGAGGCGCTGCGGCGGCGCCACCCTCGATGCGTTCGCCGCGCACATGAAGACGTAGCCGTGGCGGGGGTCGACGTTCTCCTCGCACGTGAGCCAGCCCCAGGGGCTCGCGCCGCCGGCGCAGTTCCGGTTCGTTCCGGCGAGCACGAGGTTGCTCGAGCGGCGCTCGAGCGTCGCCGCGTCGAGCACGAGCCTCGTGACGCCGCCCATGCTCGCCGCGTCGTACGCCTCCGCCGGCGCGCTCTGCCCGGCCCGGTAAGGCCCGATCTTCCGGTCGGCGGGCCCGTTCTCATGATTCCTGAGCAAGATCCACGTGTTGTCCGGCCCAGGAAAGCACCCCATCCCGTCCGGCCGGCCGGGCACCCGGTAGCCGTCGTCCATGTCGCCGCCGGCGCGCTCGAGGATCCGGTAGGCGAAGCCAGCAGGGAGATCGAGGATGCCCGCGGGATCGGGGAGGAGCGGCCCGAACCGGCCGGCCGCGTTCTTCGTCCTCGGCCTCCGCGCGAAGATCAGGGAGAACGGCAGGGCCAGCGCCGCGGCCGCAGCCCCGCCGACGCGCAGGAACGATCGCCTCGGGACGCGTCGCTTCATGACGATGATCTATGTCGATCGGCCACCGCTCGAAAGCCGTCGGCGGCGAGCGCCGCGAGGCCGCCGCTCGGCCGATGCACGGAAACCATGCCGATCCGCGCGGGTGGACGCCTCGAGGCCGCGACAAGCTCGCCGGCACGCATGCCGCGGCGCGGCGTCACCCCGCTTGGCTTCCGTCGGGAACGGGGCGGACCAGGATCTTCGAGGAAACGCGGCCCACGAGCCGCCGCAGGACCTGCTTCGCGCCGATCGCGCCGCCGGCGCCCACCGCGAAGACGAGCGGCGCCGCAGCGCCGCCGGTGACCGCGACGAGGCCCGCCGCGAGCAGCACGCCGGCGCCGGTCGCCACCGCGCCCGTCGAGGCCTCCTGGGCCGCGTGCACCATCGCCTCCTGCCTCGTCATCTCGCCGCGCTGGAAGGCCGTGACCCCCTCGTACGCACCGAAGGCGCCGTCGATGACGAACCCGATCCCGGCCGCCTTGCCGGCGCCCTTCAGGATCTCCCGGCCCGCGGTCTTCATCACCTCGCGGGTCAGCGTCTTGGCCACCGCGGCCGACGCGCCGTCGGTGAGCGCCGCCTGGCCCGCCTGCCGCGCCGCCGCCTGAGCGACGAGCGCCCCCGCCTGCTTCCCGCCGTGATCCACGATGATCTTCGCCGTCGCCTGCGCCCCCACCGAGAGCCCCGGCGCGAACGCGTCCACGACCGCCGTGGTGTTCTCGACCATCGCGCGCCGCAGGCCCTCCCGCGCGCCCTCGTCGAGCAGCCCCTTGCCCGCCGCCGAGAACAGCGCCTCGGCCGCCCCGCGGACGGCGACCGCGCCGCTCCCTGCCACCGAACCAAGGATCTTGTTTCGTCGTGAGCTCATCTCGACCTCGCCGTCTGCGCGCGCCCCCGCCTCATCAAGGGGTAGCGCCCTGGGGCGGAAAGACAAGCTCAGCGCCGCGCGCTCCTTCCGTCGCTACGAGCGAGATCCGTTCCCGGCCGCCCCTGCACAGATGCGCTCGGCCGGCGCCGCGCAGAGGCCGCGCTCGCCGGCCCGCAGGTCCACCGTCGCGGCGCCGATCGCGCCGTCGCCGCGCGACGGCGGCGCCGACTCAGGCGCTCGCCGCCGGCGTGAAGACGGCGCGCACGCAGCCATCCTGCTTCTTCTTGAAGAGCTGGTATCCGCGCGGCCCCTCCTCGAGGCTCATCGGGTGCGTCACGAGGAACGAGGGATCGATCTCGCCGCGCTCGAGGTGCTCGAGCAGGCGCGGGATGTAGCGCTGGCCGTGCTGCTGCCCCATCCGGAAGACCAGGCCCTTGTTCATCGCAGCGCCCATCGGGAACTTGTCGATGTGCCCGCCGTAGACGCCGACGATCGACACCGTGCCGCCCTTGCGGCACGCCATGATCGCCTGGCGCAGCGCGATCGGGCGATCGGTCTCGAGCCGCATCGCCTGCTTGGCGCGGTCGTAGGCGTACTCGAGGCCTCGCCCGTGCGCCTCCATGCCGACCGCGTCGATGCACGCGTCGGGGCCGCGGCCCCCCGTCATGTCGCGGAGCGCCTCGCGGACGTCCACCTCCTCGTAATTGAGCACCTCGGCGCGGCCGCGCTCGCTGGCCAGCCGGAGGCGCTCGGGGAGCCGGTCGATGGCGATGACCCGCTCCGCGCCGAGCAGGTACGCGCTGAGGATCGCCATCTGTCCCACGCCGCCGGCCCCCCACACCGCGATCACGTCGCCGGGGCGGATACCGCACATGTCCGCGGCCATGTAGCCCGTCGGCAAGGCGTCGGCCGCGAACACCGCGCGGTCGTCCGGGACCGCCTCGGGGACCTGGAAGGCGCCCTGATCGGCGAACGGGACGCGCACGTACTCGGCATGGCTGCCGGCGATGCCGCCAAAGGCGTGGCTATAGCCGAAGATGGCGGCGGTCGTGTCGCCAAAGGCCTCGTCGAGCACGGCGTGGCTCGGGTTCGAGTTGTCGCAGAGCGACCAGAGCGCGTGCTCGCAATAAAAGCAATGCCCGCAGCCGACGATCGAGCAGACGACGACGCGGTCGCCCTTCTTCAGCTTGCTCACGTCCGGGCCGACCTCGACGACCTCGCCGACGAACTCGTGCCCGAGGATGTCCCCCTTCTTCATCGTGGGCACATAGCCATCGATGAGGTGCAGATCCGAGCCGCATACGGACGACATCCGCACGCGGAGGATGGCGTCGTGCGGGGCGAGGATCCGCGGATCCGGCACCGTCTCGACGCGGAGATCGTTCACCCCGTTCCAGCAGAGCGCGCGCATGGCCTCACCTCCCCAGCACGGCCCCGCCCAGCACGGCCGATCTCCGGCCGCTGGGCTGTCCGTCGATCGTCGGTATCTCCCCGGCCTCCATCAGCTGCTTGAAGTGGCGGAGGTCGTCCCTGAGCTGCTGATCCGGCTCCTCGCCGAAGACCTTCGCGATCGCCCGGCCGAGCGCGCCGGCCGGCGCCTTGTAGTCGAGCGTCACGCGGACCTCGGTGCCGCGGCCGCCCGGCGCCGGGACGAACCGGACCGAGCCCGCGTTCTCGATGTCCGCCGGCTCGCAGGAGCGCCACGCGATGAGCTCGTTCTCCCGGTCCTCGACGATCTCGGCCCGCCACGACACCGAGCCGCCGCCGGGCGCCCTCGCCGCCCACCGCGAGCGGCGATCGTCGATGACCTCGACCTCGGCGAGGTGCTCCATGAAGCGCGGTAAGTTCCCGAAATTGCGCCAGAATCTGTAGAGCTCGTCCGCGGGCTTCGCGACGGTCACGGCGCGCGCGACGCGCGTGGCCGCCGGGGCCAGCGCGCCGAACAGGCGGCCGACGCGCTGGCCGGCGCGCAGGAGCCGCGCGCGGGGTGGAGCGCGATCGTCGGGCGCGCCCGCGGCGCCGCGGCGGCCCGAGACGCCGTGCTGGATCAGCGCCCCGCCCGCGAGCGCGAGGACCAGGCCGGGCACGCTGCGGCGGGCGAGCCCGTACGCCACGAGGGCGCTGCCGCCGATCGTGGAGACCAGGCGCTCCGCCCTGCCCGCTGTTCTGCCCGCCCCGGGCTGGTCGCGCTCGACCAGCGGCGGCACCTCGGAGATCGGTTCGAGCATCGTCATGACACCCCTCCTCGCAACCTGGGCCGCAGCCCGGGTTCGCGGCGAGATCAGGCAAGGCGCGCGCCTGACCCGATCAGAAGCGCACGAGGAGGCGGGAGCCGAGGCCGACCGGCGACGGCGTGAGGGAGAGCTCCGCCACGGGAGGCTTGCCAGGCGCCGGCGAGGCGGCCTCGGAGGGGCTCAGCAGGAGCAGCGTGACGCCGGCGCCGATGCCGACCAGCCCGACGCCGGCGAAGACGCCCGCGAGCGTCGTGGCGGTCTTCCCCGTGTCGTAGTCCCCCTGCAGCGATCGCGGGCACACGTAGCCCCCGCCGCCGGCTGGGGAGCACCCGTCCTCGACCTTGGACAGCGCGCTGGCGCGCACGGCGAGCGCCACCGCGGTCGCGATCGCGCCCGCGCCGCCCACGCCGAGCGCGATGTAGCCGCCCGTGCGGACGCCGCTGGACGACGGCGGCGCGGGCGCGGCGTCCGGGGGGCGCGCGTCGCGCGCCGGGAGCGGCGCGGGCACGGTGAGCGTCACGTCCCGGCTCGCGCCCGGCGTGAGCTCGACGCGCTCCAGGATCGGCGCGGCGCCGCCGTAGAAGAGCTCGACCGTGTGCGCGCCGAGATCGCGCTCGAGCGCGACGCCGAGGAGCCTCGGATCGAGCGGCTTGCCGTCCAGCACCACCTGCACCGGCGACCGCCCCTCGGCGCCGTGCAGGCGGACGGTCAGCGTCCCGACCTTGTTGCCGAGCGCCCGGTACCGGAGCTCGGCGTCCTCGCTCCACCCGGCGTACTTCGCTTCGTTCGACTGGAGCGCGGCGCGCCGGAGATCCCACCAGTCGCGCCGCGCCGAGGCGTAGCGGCCCATCTCCTCCTCGCACTCGGCGATGTTCCGCAGCGCGCCGAGCCCCTCCGGGTAGATCTCCAGCGCGCTCCGGAAGGCGATGACCGCCTGCTCGCACTGGCCGGCGCTCCGCAGCTCGCGCCCGCGCGCGAACAGCGTCTTCGCGTCCTCCTCGGCGCCGATGGCGAGGGCCGGCGCCGGCGCGGCCGCGAGCAAGGCGGCGCCGCACAGCGTGATGAGCTGTCGCTCAAAGGATCTCACTCTTGTCGATCTCCTTGCGGCGCCGGGGAACGGTGGGCGGCGCGGGCTTGGCGGTGGCCGTGGCGCGGGGAGCGCCGCCTTCCGCCCCAGGACGCGGCTGGACCCCGCGCGGCCGCGCGGACGCGGTCGCCGCGGCGGAGGGAGCGGGCTCGCCCGCCGGGGCGACGGCGATCGGCGGCGCCGTCGCGGCGGGCGGCGGGGGCGGCGGCGGGCGCAGCGCGAGCTCCTGGAGCGCGCCGCGCACGCCGGGGGACAGGTGCCGCGCCGCCTCCGGCTCGGCGCGCGGGCCGCCGAGCAGGCGCCACGCGAGCGCGGTGGCGCCCGCGAGCGTGCCCAGGGAGGCGACCGCCACGGCGACGAGCGCCGCCGGCCGCCGCGCCGGCGAGGCCTTCGCGGGCGCGGGCGGCGGCGCCGCGAGCGCGTCGCGGTAGGCCCGGACCATCTCGCGGATCGAGGTGAACCGGCGCGCCGGCTCCTTCGCGAGGGCGCGGGAGAACCAGCCGTCGAGCCCCCGGGGGAGCGACCGCCGGACCTCGGTGGCCGGCTCGAAATCGCGGGTGCTGACCGCCACGATGAGCTCGGCGATGGTGTTGCCCTGGAACGGCGGCCAGTCGGTCAGCACCTCATAGGCGAGGACGCCGAGCGCCCACACGTCGGCCCGCGCGTCGACCGCGAGCGGCGAGGAGAGCTGCTCCGGGCTCATGTAGTTCGGCGAGCCCAGCATGACGTCGGCCTCCGTCTCGCGCGGCCGATCGAGGCCGAGATCGCCGTGCAGCGCCTTGGCGATGCCGAAATCGGCGACCTTCACCGTGAGCTCCGCGCCGGGATCGTCGAGGATCATCACGTTGGAGGGCTTCAGGTCGCGGTGCACGATGCCCATGTCGTGCGCGACGGTGAGCGCGTCCGCGATCTGATCGAGCATGTCCGCGAAGCGCCGCGGCTCGATCGGCCCCTTCTCGCGCACCTCGGCGAACAGCGTCCGACCCCGGATGTACTCCATCACGAGATACGGGATGTCGTCGTGCACGCCCGCGTCGTGGACGGCGACGATGTGCCGCGTGCGCGCGCCCAGGCGGGCCGAGATCTGGGCCTCGAACCGGAACCGCTCCAGGACGGTCCGGCTCCGCGTGGGGTCGCCGGTCAGCGAGACGCTGAGGAACTTGATGGCGAGCTCGGTCTTGAGCGTGACGTGGACCGCGAGCCAGACCTCGGCCATGCCCCCGCGCCCGAGCGGCCGGACCAGCCGGTACTTGCCGTCGACGATCTCGTCGGCCTCGTGCTGCCAGATGTCGGACTCGTCCGCGCCGACCGCGCGCTCCGCCGCGCTAAGGCTGACCCTGACGGTCGTCGGCAGGCGGGGCGAGTCAGCGTCCACACGCGAAGGATAGTGGATGCCGCGTGCAAGACTGGCACTTTTTGTCCGCCGGCGTCCGGCCGGTGTGGGCGGCGGTCAGCCGGGTGGCGGCCGCGCGCGCGGGCGCATCACTCGGCGGCGTCGGCGAACAGCTCCGCCGGCGGCTCCTCGAGGCGCGGCGGCGCGTGCGGGGCCGCCCGACCCACGCCGCGGTCGAGCGCGTCGCCGAGGAGCGCGCCCACGCCGGGGACGACGTTCTCGATCGCCGCGTCGGCCTCGAGCGGGTTGAGCCACCAGAACGGATTGAGCAGCCGGCGGAAATCGCGGAACGAGCGCGCGGGGCGGCTGACCTCCACGGTGAAGGCGAGCGTCCCCAGGTTGGCGTCGAGCCAGTCGTCCATGTCGCCGACCGTGGGGTACCAGTGCGCCGCCTGCCGGATCTCGTACGGCTCGCGCGGCAGCGCGCGGCAGAAGGCGTCGCCGAGCGCGCGGTACAGCGAGGCGCGCGGGTTGGGCGCGCCGGTGTGCGCCCAGGGGTAGAGCAGGAGGTTGCCGCAGCTGTGAAAGCCGAGCGCGAGCGCGGGCCGCGTCTCCAGCGCGACGTCGCGCAGCGCGCGCGACTCGGGCTCCGAGAACGCGTGCGGCCCGGTGTAATGCGGCGACCACCGGAGCCGCGACCCCGCGAACGGGTGCAGCGGCCGCGACGCGGACAGCGGCGCGAAATTCCGGTTCAGATCCACGCCGCGGGCATTGCACCGCTGCGACGCCCATCTCTCGCCGCGGAGGCGCTCCAGGTTGTCGGCGAACGCGTCGGGGTTGACCACCGGCATCACGACCAGCCGCGCGTGCGCGGCAATGCTGCCCCGGCCGCCCGAGAGGAGCGACCGGACCGCGTCGAGCAGCGCGAGCCCGCCGATCACCTCGACCCCGTGCATGAGCGACGTCAGCAGGAACGTCGGGCCCAGCGGGTTGCCGAAGTCAACCCGCCGTAACGGTCGTCCCTGGGTGGACGTCCCCACCGTCATTTCACGTCCGCCGTGCGCGCGCGCGAGGCGCGCCCAGGCGGCGTCGAGCTGCGGGAGATCGGCGTAACGACCGGAAAGATCGGGCGAGCGTGTCATCCCAGTGTCTCTTATGTGACACCGGAATGGCGATGGGCGCCAGCGGATTGAGGCGCCGCGCGGCGCGGCGGGGCGGCATTTCTCTCGTCGTCTTTGCGTCCGCTTCCGCGTCCGCGCTCGCCGAGATCAGGTGTGCGTCACCCGAGCGGCCGGTTGACCTTCCTCGTCGCGAGCAGGGCGAGGCCCTCGAACAGGAGGTGCGCGCCGAGGTGCAGGGTGATGTCGGCGTGGTCGAGCGCGGGGCACACCTCGACGAGATCCATGCCGACGAGGTTGATCCCCGCGAGGCCGCGGAGCAGCTGGATCGCGTCGCGCGAGGTGAGCCCGCCGGGCACGGGCGTGCCGGTGCCCGGGGCGTAGGCGGGGTCGATGCCGTCGATGTCGAACGAGATGTAGACGGGCGCGTCGCCGGCGGCGGCGCGGATGGCGGCCGCGATCGTGGAGGCGCCGTCCCGGTCGATCCGGTCCATGCCGTACAGGGTCGCCCCGGCGTGCGCCGCGAAGGCGCCCTCCTCCGGGTGGCCCCAGGTCGCGCGGATGCCGATCTGGTGGAGCGCGCCCCGGCCGATCAGCCCCTCGTCGATGGCGTTGCGGAACGGCGTGCCGTGGTGGAACGGCTCGCCCCACACCTCCGCCGTGCTCGTGTCGAGGTGGGCGTCCACGTGGACGACCGTGACGGGGCCGCGCCGTCGCGCGAGCGCGCGGAGCACCGGGAGCGCGATGGAGTGGTCGCCGCCGACGACGAACGGCACCGCGCCGGCGGCGAGCACCTCGTCGACCGAGGCCTGGACCAGCTCGCGCACGGACTCGGCGTGGAACGGGGGAAACGGCACGTTGCCGCCGTCGAGCACGCGGAGCGCGCGGAACACGTCGACGCCGTGGCCGGGGTGATAGGACTGCACGAGGGCGCTCACGCGGCGCAGCTCGTAGGGCGCGAACCGGGCGCCCGGGCGGTAGGTGACGCTCCCGTCCCACGGGACGCCGAGGAGCACGGCGTCGGCGCCGGCGTAGGCCGACGCGCCGGCTTCCTGGAAGCTCGCGGTCGGGAGGCGGAAGAAGGGAGTCTGCCCGTGCCGCAGGTACGCGGCGGCTCGTTGTTGCGACATGAGATCTCCTAAAGGCTCAAGAGGTCCAGGATCACGGCGCGGGCGCGCTCCGCGAGATCGGCCGCGCCGCCGTGATCGCCGAGCGGGGGGCCGAAGGTGATGTGAGCGCTCGCCTCGCGGCGGCTGGAGAAGCGGAGATAATGGGGGACGAAGGTGTCGTCGCCCGCCCAGCAGAGCTCCGGGGCATCGTAGGTGATCGCCGCAGGCACGATGGGGACGCCCGCGATCCGGGCGAGGCCGAAGATGCCTTTGCGGAAGGGGAGGACCTCCTCGCCGCGCGTCGTGGAGCCCTCCGGGAAATTCAGCACCGGGACGCCGTGGCAGAGGGCGCGGAGCGCCGACCGGAGCACGCGCGCCCCGCTCGCCGGGCGCCGCCGGTCGACGAGCAGCACGCCGAGATCGCGCGCGCGCTCGCCGACGATCGGCCAGCCGCCGATCTCCTGCTTGGCGATGGCGGTGCAGGGGGTGAGCGAGGCGAGGGCGATCGGGTCGAGGTAGCTGACGTGGTTGGCCACGAGCACGAACGGCGGCGCGGGGAGCGCGCCGGTCACGCGGACGCGCAGGGCGTGCATCGCGCAGAGCTCCCCGGCGATCGCGTGCAGGAGGCGCGCCCGCTCGCGGTCGCGCGAGGCGGGCAGCTCGGGCAAGAGGCTGGTCCGGAACACGGTGTCGAGCGCGAGCCCCATCACGCCGGAGACCCGGCTGACGACGGAGAGCGCCTCGGTCCACGGCCAGTCGCCCGCCGCCCCGGGGCGGCGGGCGGCGTCCAGCGGAGCGGTGGTCGTCATGAGGTCCGTCCGCCTCAGGCCACCGCGGCGATGCCGCCGTCCGCCGCGCGCGGCTCCCTCGCCTCGGCGGCGCGATCGACGAGCCCGACCCGCTCGAAGCGGGCCCGGAGCGCCATGAACGCGTCGCGATCGATGCGCGAGATGATGCGCGGGTGTCCGGTGCCGTAGAAGTCGGGGCGGACCTCGATCTCCTTGGCGCCGAGCATGGCGTGGAGCGCCCGCGCGGCGTGGTTGTCCTCCTCGACGGTGAACCAGCACGACTCCGCCCAGCCGAGGATCGACCCGACGAACGCCCGGAGCAGCGTGTGCGTGGCGCGGGAGCCCTGGTACTCGGGCAGGACGGCGAGGGTCGTGCAATAGACCTCCTTGCCGCGCGCGAAGGAGAGCAGGTAGCCCGCGGGCTTGCCCGCGGCCTCGACCATGAAGCAAGAGTCCTTGAAGAAATCGCAGCAAAGACGGATGTAATACCGCCCGAGCTCGCCCTCGCCCGCGCTTCCGAAGAGCGCCGCCTCGAGGTCCATCAGCGTCGAAAAGTCATCGCTTCGGAGCGTGCGCGCCACATAACGGCTCATCGTTGCGCCTCCTTGATTCTCATTGAATGATTGGTCGGCGCGCAGCATGCCGGCCGACGGTGGAGAACGCGTCACAGAATCCCCGAGGTTGGGAGGCACCCCGGGGACGACGGCGCGTCAGGACCGATGGGAGATCGCGTACGGAGGGTGCCAGATCGGCGAGCTCACCGTGGCTTGAGGCGCTCGAGCGCCGCGGACGGGATCTCGAGCGCGAGCCGGGCGGCGGCCCTCGCCGTGTCGAGGAGCGCGGCGAGGCGCGAGGCCGCGCGCCACCCGCCGGTCACGCCGGTCCAGCGCTTCATGGGCGAGAAGATGTTGCCGTCGGTGTGCGGCGCGGCGCGATCCAGGAAGGTCGCGCTCGTGATGTACGCCGCCAGCACGCGCTCGGTGAGGCCCGGGAAGGCGGTGTACGCCGCGGCGGTGACGCGGCCGCCGACGCCGACGTGCACCTCGCGCCGCGGCCGCTCGGCGAGGGAGACCATCGCGGCCGCGACCCGCTCGGGGTCGAGGACCGGCTGGATCGGCTGGACGGCGCGGCCGGTGTAGTTGCCGGCGTGCTGGTAGATCGGGGTGTCGACCGCCGCGGGCAAGAGGGAGCAGACGTGGATGTCCGGGGTGTTGACGAGCTCCTGCCTCAGGCAGGACGCGAGGCCGAGGACCCCGAATTTGGCGCTCACGTAGGCGCTCATCGTGGGCCCGCCGAACTTGCCGAGCGCGGAGACGTTGTTGACGAGCACGCCGGCGCCTTGCGCGCGGAAATAGGGCAGCGCGGCCCGCGCCCCGTGCACGTAGCCGAGCAGGTTCGTCTCGATGACCTGGCGGTAGGTCTCGTAGGGCGCCTCGTCGGCGCGCGCGTAGAGGAACACCGCGGCGTTGTTCACCCAGACGTCGATCCTGCCGAACACCTCGACCGCGGCGCGGGCGAGGGCCCTGACGGCGCACTCGTCCCGCACGTCCGTCGGCACGGCGAGCGCCCGCGCCCCGGCGCTGGCGCACTCGGCGGCGACCTCCTCGAGGGCCGACGCGTTCCGCGCGGCGACGACCACCCGCGCGCCGCGCCGCGCGAACGCGAGCGCCGCCGCCCTGCCGATCCCCGACGAAGCCCCGGTGATGACGACCACCGAATCGCGCACGCACTTCCGCATGACTGAACCCCTCCCGCGCGGTCTGTCCCGCACCGGGAGGGGAGCAACCCGCGGGCCACCCTGGCCCGGGGCGCGTCCAGGGATTCCGGGGCCGGCGCGCGGCGCGCGGCGCCGGGAACGCCGCAACGGGACGCGCGCCGCGCCGGTCCGCCCACGCGCGCGGCTCAAAGAGCTCCGCGCCGCGCGACCGAGCAAGCCCGCAGCGCGACGCCAGCGCTCTCCTGGTGCTCGGTGCGCATTCCGAGCGCGGCGATCATCCTCACTTGCATTCTTTGGAGACCCGGCAATTCCTTCCCCACCGCCTCAGGCCAGTACACAGGCACCTTCACGTGACCTCCGGTGGAAGAGAGCAGCGCCCGCAATCTCATCTGCCCCATCACCAGCCTTTTCTGGAAATGCCTGTGCTCGAGCAGCGCCCTCTCCGCGTGCGCCTCGATCGTCCTCGCCGGGACCACGCGATTCTGACCCAGCGCCTCGCGCAGCTGCCCCGTCAGCCCCTCCACCACGCTCGTCGCCCCCTGCACCCAGGGCATCTTGAAGACGTCGTGGATCGCCTCCACCGTTTCCTTCAGCTTCTTGTCCGCCATCACGAGCGGGCTCGCCGCGGCCACCAGCGCCTTCAGCGTCTCCACCTCATCGAACGGGAGCTCCAGCTCCCCGGCGACCAGCACGAGCGGCGGCACGAACGCCCCGTCCTCGCCCACGGCCTCCATCATCGCCTGCTCCAGGTCCTCCACCCGCATCGGCTGCCCGCGCGCGAGGATCGCCAGCACGTCCCGGCGATCCTTCGCCGACGGCCGCTTGCCCGGCGGCATGTCGTCGTCGAGCTCCTCGTCGTCGGGCCGCGGCTTCACGTCCGCGAGGATCTCCTTCCACGCCGGGTGCTTCCGGATCCTCGGCATCGCCGCGGGGCTGAACCAGAGCAGATCGACGATCTCACGCCCGCCGCGCCTCGGCGTGGGCGCGGGCGCGGCCGCCGCCGGGGTCGGCTCCGCCGGCGGCGACGCGGGGCTCCTCGGCGCAGGGCTCGAGCCCACCATGGATTCCACGACGGACTGACCGATGGAAGGCCTCCCGCCCGCCTCCAGCCGGCTCCACGGCCCCGCCGTCGCAGGCCCGGCGATCGGCTCCGCCGGCGGCGGCAGCACCACGAGCGGCGGGGGCGGCGGGCTCACGGCGAGCGGCGCAGGCGGCGGCGCCGGCTCGGCGGTGTGCGGCGGGCGACCACCCGGCCGGAACGGCAACGCGGCGTCCCCCGGCCTCGACGTCGGCGGCGCGGGCGCCTGCCGCGGCTCGCCCCCGCCCTGGAACGGCATCACCGGCGCCACCGCCGCGCTGACCTTGTCCCCCAGCTGGAGCGTCCCCTCCGCGTCCTCTTCCACCCCGCGCTTCTCCGCCGCATCCCTGGCCTCCGGCGGGGACGGCTTCGCCTCGTCGCTGGAGACGCGGCCGCCGGCGTCGCCCTCGAGCGTCACCGCGATGCGCCCCGCCTCGCTCGGATGCCTGAGCCCGATCCTTCCCCGCCAGACCACCGTGCACAGCCCACGATCGGCGTCGATCCACAGCGTGTCCGCGACGAGCGCCACCTCCTCGTGCTCCCCCGTGGCCCGGTGCGCGACCGCCCTCGGCCGGACGCCCGGCAGGTTCGTCACCAGGCGGGCGTGATCGGGGCTCAGGTTCTCGAGGATGATGTGCTCGTTGGGTCGGATCTGCTCCACCTGCTGGTCCAGGGGCGCCGCCAGGAAGTACACGGGATCGAGCCCCTCCGGCAGCGGCCGCTCCTCCCATCCGGGCTGCGGGAACTTCCCGGCCAGGTGTCCGAGCCACGATGTTCGCCCTGGCCAGCTCCGCCCGATCGGGGCGAAGCACACCGGCGCGAACGTGTCCGAGGGATTGACCACATGCATCCCGGGCGGCTGGAGGTTCGGGACCGTGACCCTGCCATACATGTCCGGGGGCGCGTCGAACCGCACGCCGACCGGGTTGCTCGTGTCGGGGCCCCCGGCCGCGCGCTCCCAGCAGAGAGGCATCTTGGTGAAGCCCTGTCCTTCGAGGAGCTGGCCGTCTCGCACCCGGAAGGCCCGGTCGCACCACACCTCGATCGACTTGTCGATGTCTCCCACCGCCACGCGGACCATCATCGATCGCATGGGACGCTTGCCCGGAGCGTACGCGTGCCCGACGAGCATCACGTCGGCGCGCGGTTTGTAGGGGACCCTGTCGCTCGGCGCGACGACGCTGCGCGCCGGATCGTCGTTCCAGTGCTTGTCCTCCTCGTTCGGCGCTTGCTGCTCCGCCGCGAGATACGACCTCCCAGGCACGAGCGCGAACGTCGCTTTCACGACGACGGTCTGCGCAGCTCTCCCGTCCTGCGACTGCCAGACGAACCCCGACGCCGGCAGCGGGCACAGCGACACCACGTCCATCGGACGCGAGCGTACGAGGATCGACCCGCAACGTTAAGACTTGAAATTCTACACGTCGCCTCCTCGTGCGTCGTCCCCCGGAGGGGACGCGAGGGGTGTGGCATCGTGGCCGCAGGGCGCCATTCTCGCTGCCACGGCCGAGCATTGTGCGTGCAATGGTGTAATTTTACAGATTCGATGATGTGTTGCTTCCGCCCCGCCATCGTCCACGGAGCGGCGCAATGCGCACACCCTGGCATCGCCTCGCGTCCAACGACCCTCGACGCCGACCCTCTACGCCGAACGGACCGCGCACGGCCATCCAGCGACGTTCGCCTGCACAGCAGGCCCTGGACAGTACACCAGATCTCGTGAGACGCTCCCCGGCGTATTCCCAGCCATGATTCGACTTGCCTGGTTCGACAGGAGCCTTGGACGCTCGCGAGCAGACGGAGCGGGCCGGAGCGCAGGAGGGCGCGAGGATGACGTTCGTAAAAAGCCATGGTGAGGATCCCTCGCAGGCGACCGCTGGTGGTTCGGCCAAGGGCGTCGGCAAGGCGGCCGGCGCCGCCGCGAGCCGCATCGGCGGGAAGAACCTCGAGGTCGAGGTCGCTTCGGGCGACGCGCTCGACGTGCGCAACTTCTCCGTACAAGAGCGGCTCTCGTCCCTGTTCGAGGTCAACCTGGTCGCGGTCTCGGACAACGCCAGCGTCGACTTCGACGCCGTCGTGGGCCAGCCGGCGCGCTTCACGCTGCGCGCGGGCGCGCACGACAGGTCCTGGTCGGGCCTCTGCAACCACCTCGAGCAGGTGCGGGTCGAGCCGGGCGGGCTCTCGACCTACCAGCTCACCGTCGTGCCGACGATGTGGCTCCTCACGCAGCGGAAGAACTACCGCATGTTCCAGCACACCTCCGAGCCGGACATCGCGCTCAAGGTGCTCAAGGAGTGGGGCATCGAGCCCGAGGTGCGGATCGACGGCGGCGCCTACAAGAAGCGGAAATACCGCGTGCAATACGCGGAGTCGGACTTCGCCTTCGTGAGCCGGATGCTCGAGGACGCGGGCATCGCGTACGCGTTCGAGCAGATCGGGGACGAGACGAAGCTCGTCCTGTCGGACGCGCCGCACGCGAACGTGAAGCGCGGGGCTCCGCTGATGTTCCTGGACGACGCGAGCCTCGTACGCAGCCACGGCATCTCGTTCGTGACCGACGTCCGGATGGGCAAGCGCGTGCGGCCGGGGAAATACACCCTGCGGGACCACGACTATCGCCGGCCGCCGGCCTACAAGCTGGTGGGCAGCGCGTCGGGCGGGCAGGGGCTCGAGGCGAAGCTCGAGCGCTACCAGTACACGCCGGGCGCGTTCCTCTTCGGCACGGATCAGGGCGACGCGACGCCGAGCGCCGACGACAAGGGCAAGGCGCGCACCGACGAGAAGGAGGCGGCGAGCCTGGCGCAGCGGCGGCTCGACGCGAAGCGCGGCAGCGCCAAGGTCTGCACCTTCGAGACGAACGCCCATGACCTCGCGCCAGGGAGCGTGGTGAGCATCGCGGGGCATCCGCACGAGGCGCTCGCCGAGAGCCGGACGCTGCTCGTCGTCGAGTCGTCGATGAGCGGGACCCATCACGGCGAGTGGTCGCATCGGTGCAAGGCGCGGGGGACGGACATCCCCTTCCGGCCGGAGCTCGTGACGCCGAAGCCGAAGGTGAACGGGGTCGAGAGCGCGACCGTGGTGGGGCCGCCCGGGGAGGAGATCCACACGGACGAGTTCGGGCGGGTCCGGGTGCATTTCCACTGGGACCGCGAGAGCCAGATGGACGACAGCAGCTCGTGCTGGATCCACGTGAGCCAGTCGTGGGGAGGCGCCGGGTACGGCGGGGTGACCTTGCCGCGCGTCGGGCAGGAGGTCCTGGTGGACTTCCTGAGCGGGGACCCGGACCGGCCGGTCATCGTGGGACGGGTGTACACGAACCTGCAGAAGGTGCCGTACAAGCTGCCTGACAACAAGACGCAGAGCGGGTGGAGGAGCAACTCCACGGGCGGGACGGGCGGCTACAACGAGATCATGTTCGAGGACGCGGCGGGGAGGGAGCTCGTCAATGTCCAGGCGCAGAAGGACCTGAACAAGCTCGTCAAGAACAACGAGACGGAGACGACGGGCGTCGATCGGACGCGTACGGTCGGGCACGACGAGGCGATCACGGTGGGGAACGACCAGACGATCGCGGTTGGGAACAATCAGACGATCACGGTCGGGAAGGATCGGGCCGCGGCGATCGGCGTCCAGGACTCGACGCTCGTGGGTAAGAAGCATACGGTCACGATCGAGCAACCCGCCGAGCCGCCGCCGAAGATCCCGCCCACCGGGACGGTGATGACGGATCAGTTCATCTCGCAGACGACGGGGCGGTCCACGCTCACGATGAAAGGGCCGGACGTGAGCCTGACGGCCGAGGGGAGCGTGTCGATCAGCGCGGGCGCGAACATCAGCATGAGCGCGGGCGCGAACATCCAGATCACCGCCGGCTCGACGATCCAGACGTCGGCGGGCGTGACGATCACGAACGCGGCGGGCGTGACGATCACGACCACGGCGGGCGCCGTCGTGGAGGTCAAGGCGGGCCAGCGCGCGACCGTGGACGCCGCGGCGGTGGAGGTCAACGGGGATACGGTCCTGATCGCGGCGTCGGGGGTGGTGGACATCGACGGCGAGTACATCGACCTCAACTGATCCGCCGCTGGACGGGCGCTGCCATGATCGTACGGAACTACACTCGTTTCTGGCCTTTCCTCTTCGACAGCGTCGATCCGCAGGGGCGCGAGTTCGGCGTCTTCGTGCTGCGCGGGGCGTTCCGCATCGTCCCTGGAGGCGTCGCGCAGCTCGATCCGGAGCAGCCCGAGGTGTCCGGAGGGGACGTGTTCCACGGGGACGCGGGCTCGTCGAGCCTGCGCATGGAGGGCGATCTCGCGCCGTTCAAGCAGCGGAGCGACATCCACATCAACGCGACGGCGCACGCGCCGGGGGGCTGGCCCGCGCCGGCGTGGTTCGTCCGCGCGCGCGTCGGCAAGGTGGACAAGACGCTCCGCGTGACGGGGCCGCGGCGCTGGGTGCGCGAGGGCGGCGACTACCGCCTCACCGACCCCGAGCCTTGTCGCGAGGTGCCTATCCGGTACGAGCACGCGTTCGGCGGGACCTTCCAGGACGCGTGGGGGGCCCGCCACGCCTTCGAGCAGAATCCCGTCGGCAAGGGCTATCTCCCCGAGGGGAAGGCGCCGAGCGACGTCACGTTCGAGGCGCCGCAGATCGAGTCGCCCGATGACCCCGTCACCGAGCTCGGCCGGATCCACAAGCCGGAGGGGCTCGGCCCGATCCCGGGCGTCTGGCTGCCGCGGCGCGGGTACGCCGGGACCTACGACGAGGCGTGGCAGGCGGAGCGCTGGCCGCACGCGCCGCTCGATTTCGATTACCGGTTCTACAACAGCGCTCATCCGGATCTCGTCTATCCGGGTTATCTCCGCGGCAACGAGGAGATCGTCCTCGAGAACCTGCACCCGGACGGGGCGCTCGAACTCCGGCTCCCGGGCTACGAGCTCGGGTTGCTGGCGTTGCTCGAGACGGGCTCGCGCGCGGTGGTGCCGATGCTCCTCGACACGCTGATGATCGACGTGCCGGAAGGGCGCCTGTTCATGACATGGCGCGGTGCGTACAGCAAGAGGCGCCCGATCCAGGCGCTCGAGGCATGCATGGCGGCGCCGGGAGGGACGACTCGTGGCCGAGAATGAAGCGCTTTGCAAGACGGGGAACGCGTGGGTCGTCTGCACCGAGCCGGATGTCTGCAAGACGCCCATCGGCGACGAGATGAAGCCGGTGCCGTATCAGATCCGCGCCTGCCTGGCCGCCGGCGTGGACGAGGCGACCACGGTGAGGCTCGGGACGTTCGACACCGCGACGATGGCGAGCCGGATCACCACCGTCCAGGGCGACGAGCCGGGGACGGGCGGCGGCGTCAAGAGCGGCGTGAACCTGGGGTACTGCCGGCCGGTCACGCACAGCACGACCGTCCACGCGGGAGGGGCCAACGTCACCTATCACACATCGCTGTACGCGATGAACTGTGCGGGCCCGGACGGGCCGGAGAACACGTTCGGCAAGGCAGTGTTCATGGCCCACGGGTTGGCGCCTTATGCAGGGCCGCTCGTGGATCTCAACAAGATGCGCGAGGAGGCCGAGAAGAGCTGGTGGGAGAAGGCCTCGGACTGGGTCCACACCGGGCTCGATATCGTCGGCTTCATCCCGGGCCTCGGGGAGATCGCCGACGGGCTCAACGCGGCCATCTACCTCGCGGAAGGCGACTATCTGAACGCGGCCATCTCCGCGGCGGGGATGATCCCCTTCGGGGGCGCGGCGGCCACGGGGGGGAGGCTGGCCGCAAAGGCGGGCAAGGCCGTCGCGGAAGCGGTCGGCAAGGAGGGGGCGCAAGAGGCGGCGCAGCAGCTCGGGAAGCAGGGGGCGGAGCAGCTGGGGAAGCAGGGCGCCGAGAAGGCGGGGAAAGAGGGCGCCGAGAAGGCGGGGAAAGAAGGCGCCGAGAAGGCGGGGAAAGAAGGCGCCGAGAAGGCGGGGAAAGAAGGCGCCGAGAAGGCGGGCAAGAAGGGCGCTGACGACGCCGCCGGCGGAGGTGCGAAGAAGCCGAAGAAGGGCAAAGACGGGGTCGTGGTCAAGGGGACCCCCGGCAAGGGAAGCAAAGCGGGGGGCGGGAGAGGGCGCCCGAAGCGCCCCCGGAAACGCAAGAGCTCGTCCGGGCAGCCGTCGCGCAAGCGGAAACGCGAAGGGCATCCCGTCGACGTGGCGACGGGCGAGGTCGTCGACGAGGCGACGGATCTCTCGCTGCCCGGCGTCATTCCGCTCGTCTTCGAACGTCGCTATGCCTCTTCACGCCACGACGACCGCGACGCGGCGCTGGGGCCGGGGTGGGTCCACAGCCTCGAGGAGTGGATCGAGGAGGGCGAGGAGACGATCGACCTGCACGACGGCGAAGGTCGATGGATCTACTTCGACAAGGTAGGCGCCGGCGAGGCATCGTTTCACCGCGGCGAGCGGCTCGAGCTCCGCGTCGGCCTCGACGGGAGCTATCGCGTCTACAGCCCAGAGAACCGTGTCACCCGCGTCTTCGCCGGCCCGGGGCGCGAGGCGCTGCTCCGCTCGATCGAGGACGCGAGCGGCAACGCGATCACGCTCGACTACCAGGAGGGCTTGCTCTCGCGCGTGGTAGACACGGCCGGGCGCGAGGTCCTCTTCACGTGGGACCGCGGCCGGCTCGCGCGGCTCGACGTGCGCGTCGACGGCCGCGTCGAGCAATCGGTGGGCTACCGGTATTCGAACGCCCGAAACCTCGCCGCCGTGGTCGACGCGCTCGGGAACGCCGAGGAGTACGAGTACGACGGCGCAGATCGGATGATCTCCGCCCGGCTCAAGAACGGCGCGCGCTTCCAGTATACCTACGACGACGAGAGCGGGCGTTGCGTGCGGACGTGGGGACCCGATGGCCTGCACGAGGTGGAGCTGTACGCCGACGAGCGGACGCGGACGACGAGGGCGGAGAGCGAGGAGCCGAAGATCTATACGTGGGACGACGACGGACTCGTCACGCGCGAAGAGACGACGACGGGCGTCGTCTTGGCGGAGCGCGAGTACGATGAGGATGGCCACGTCGTCGAGGAGCGCAACGGCGCGGGGAACGCCGCGCGCTTCGAGCGCGATGGGCGCGGAAACGTCGTGCGGGTGGTGGATCCGGCGGGCAACGTGACGGCATGGACGTACGAGGGCGATCTTCCCGTCAAACGCACCGGACCCGACGGGCTCGAGACGCTTTACACGCACGACGCCCGCGGGGACCTTATCGGGATTCAGTATCCGACGGGGGTCACGTACAAGCTCTCGCACGACGACCGAGGGCGCCTGTGTTCGATCGAGGGGCCCGAGGGGCCCGTCGTGCGGTATGAATACGACGCCCGGCACAATGTGATCGCCGAGACGGACGCGCGCGGAGCGCGGACCACGTTCGAGTACGACACGCTTGGGCGTCCCGTGTCGATGACGGACACGCTCGGGAGGGTGACGCGGCTCACGTACGACCGGCTGGGCAGGCCGATCGAGATCCAGCGTCCGGATGGAACGATCGCTCGGCACGCCTACGACGCGCAGGGCAACCTCGCGCGTATCACGGATGCCCTCGGACATGTGACGACGATGGACTATGCCGGCACGGGCGTGCTCACGCGTATCACGCAGCCCGATGGGCACACGTGGTCGTTCCGGTATACGCCAAAAGAGCGGCTCCGGGAGATCGAGAACCCTCGCGGCGAGAGATATGCGTTTGCGCGCGATCTCGCAGGTCGTGTCGTCGAGGAGCGAACATTCGACGGGAGGGTGTTGAAGTACGATTATTCGAAGGCCGGCAATCTGTCTCGAATCGACTATCCGGACGGGAGCTTCCGAGCATTCAATCACGACAAGCTCGGCAACGTCGCCTTCGAGCGGTCGACCGACGGGATAGCGACGTATTTGCGCGACGCGTTCGGGCGGCTGCTCGGCGCGGTCGTGGAGGAGGGGGAGCGCAAGGTCGTCACGATGTTCGAACGAGACAAGCTCGGGCGGATCGTGACGGAGCGGCAGGGAGACAAGGCGCTTCGGTTCGAGTACGACGCGCTCGGGCGGCGGACCAAGCGGGTGCTGCCGAACGGGGCGACCACGAGCTATGTGTACGACGCGCTGGATGCTCTGATCGCCGTGGAGCACGACGGCTATCGGATGGAGATCGAGCGCGACGTGCTCGGACGGGAGGTCTGGCGCGGTCGTCCGGATGAGCAGGTGTCGATTCGGAGCCGGTACGACGCGATGGATCGGCTCATCGAGCAGAGAGTATCGGCGTCGGCGCCCGGGGCGGAGATCACCAAGGATCTCGTCGAGCGGAAATGGAGCTACGACGCGCTCGGGCGCGTGGCGCGGATCGAGGACGGTCGATGGGGCGTGACCACGTACCGCTATGACCGGATCGACCAGCTCCTCGAGGCGCAGCGCGGCTCATTGCGCGAGGTGTTCGCGTACGACGCGGCGGGCTCGCTGCAGAGGATGCTCGAAGGGCTCGAAGCTCAGTCGGGGTCGCCGGAATGGGAGATCGCCCCGGGAGACCTTCTGCGACAGACGGGCAAAGCCAAATATACGTATGACGAGCGGGGGCGGCGCGTCGTCAAGCTCGACCTCAGCGCTCGCGCAGGCGGCGCCGAAGGCGCAGCGACCGAGTACACGTGGGACTGTCGCGATCGGCTGCGCGAGGTGCGGCGGCCGGACGGGACGCGGGTGCGTTTCTCCTACGACGCGTTCGGGCGGCGAGTCCGAAAGGAGATCGTGCCGACGGGCGCTGAGGTGGCCGACCGTACGGTAGAGTTCGTCTGGGACGGGAATGAGCTGGCGGCGGATCTGGAGCGGACGCGCGGAGCTCGGGTGTTCGTGCACGACCCAGGGACGTTCGTGCCGCTCTTGCAAGCGGAGCAGGGGCAGGTGTTCGCGGTGGTAAACGATCACCTCGGGATGCCCAAGGAGCTCGTGGATCCGGACGGGCGGGTGGCCTGGTCGGCGGCGCACTCGGCGTGGGGGCGGGTGGTCGAGGTCTTCAGGGATCCGGCGGCGCAGCGCGCGGTGCCGGTGGAGAGCCCGTTCAGGCTGCTGGGGCAGTATTCGGACGAGGAGACAGGGTTGTGCTATACGCGATTCCGGTACTTCGATCCGGAAGTGGGGCGATGGTGCAGCGCCGATCCGCTCGGCATCCGTGGTGGAGCACGGCTGTACGCGTTCGACGGCGCGGCCACGCTGGAGGTCGACCCGCTCGGGCTGTCGAAGCTGAACCTGGGTGCCGGCGACAATCCCATGAGAGACGCGGTGAACGTCGATCTCAACCCCCGGCATCCGGACGTCACTTCGGTCGACGCGAACATCATGCCCTACGCCAACGACGCTTTCGATAGCGTGCACGCCATCAATCCCCACGGGTTCAATCCTGTGTCTGACGAGGTCGCTCGCGTGCTGAAGCCAGGCGGCCAGCTCGTCGTCACCGTCAATTCAAGCGCGAACCCCTACACGCCAGGGAAGAGAAAGGCGCCGATCTCCGAAGCGCTCGAGCTTGTCGAGGGGCCGGTTCCCCTCAAGCCCGAGCACGACTTCGGCACAATGAAGAGGACGGACGGAGGGCCGCTCGACAAGACGAAGCTTCAGTCTTACGTCTTCAAGAAGAAGCAGAGCAACCCGCCGTCTTCCGGCAAATGCGGGAAATAGCGATGCGCATGGATGAGCAGGTCACCCTGACCGGAGACGATTTCGAGCGAATCGACCCTTACGAGGCGTACATATCCTTCGATATTCCTCGCCGCCTGCCCGAAGATGTCGTCTTCTGGATGTGGGGATGCTCGGTGGACATCGACGACAAGCGCGCGAATTGCTATGTAAAGGACTACGCCCCGCTCACCTTTTGTAATGTCGAACGGCTCGAGATCGCCCTGTCTCTCCACGATTTGCGAGGCGAGTTCATCAGGGATCGCGACGGAGAGATCGTCACGCTCAGGCGGGAGTGGCATCGCGAGCCGCTCATGGGCGGTCGCAAGTACGAGTTCCAGAGCGAGTGCATATGGCCGCTGGCCATATGCGACGTTTCCGTCTGGTGCAGCGGCTCGGTGTCGTTGGATCTGCGGAAGGCGCGGCTGATCACCGACGCGACGCCGATGGACCGCGAGTTCCCCCCCGAGCTCCGGGATCGAGTCCGCCGCAACGCGCACTTCGTGGCCGAGTGCGATCCGGGCACGGAGCATGCCGTGGCAGGCAAGCTCCAGGAAGCATGGAATGCGATCGAGGAGGCAGGACGCTCCAGCGCTGGATGGCGAGCTTTCCCCATGCCCAGCTGGCTATCGGAGGCGATTGACAGGGCCCCTCTGCAGGGTGAGGAGCCGTGGACCTTCGACAAATGGATCCGTCGGGCCATTGGCGATGAGCGGAAGTGGACGATCCGGTGTATTCGGGCGGAGCCGAATCGCGTCGTTGTCGAGGTGGAATCCATTGGATGGCCGTTCGAGCACCGCGCGTTGAACGCCCTGATGATGGCGGCAGGCGCGAGGGCGATCCATCGGTTCCCCGAAGAGCCACGTGGTTCATGAGCCCGGCCCATCCGGAGCCGTCGTCTGTAGACGGCCGCCGCGATCCGCGGGTTCGGATCGCGATGTCGCCGTGGACCGACGAGGGCTGTAAGCGTCAGGGAAAGGGGTCGGGCCCGCCGCTGTAGCGGCGGTGGGCCAGCGGCGCGCGGCGGGCATCGCCGCGGGACAGACGGTAGAGGCGCGCTGCGGCGAGCGCGTGACCGGCTGGCGCATCACCGCGTGATCCCGGCCATGCGCAGCGGTGGACAGCCTCCGCGCCGCGGCGGTAGAACGAGGGCATGGCGAAGGGCAAGCTCGCGGCATGGATGTGGGCGGCGTGGGCTGTCATGACCGGCGGGTGCGGGACGCTCGTGGGGCTGGACGACGGCTATTACCTGCACGAAGGAGCGGCCGGCGGGAGCGGTCCTGGAGAAGCCAGCGGGACCGGCACTGGAGCGTCCAGCGGGACCGGCGCTGGAGGGGCTTGCAGCGGAGGAGCGTGCCCCGCTCCGCCGAGCTGCGCCGGGCTGGACGAGACATGCGGCCCGAGGGGCGACGAGAGCTGCTGCGCGACCCTGGAGGTGGCCGGCGGGAGCTTCAAGCGAGACAACGACGAGAGATATTCGGCCACGGTGAGCGGGTTCTCGCTGGATCGGTTCGAGGTGACGGTGGGGCGGTTTCGCAAGTTCGTGGAGGCCTATCCCGGCAGCAAGCCCAAGGCGGGCGCGGGGAAGCACCCGCGCATCGACAGGAGCGGGTGGGATGACGGCTGGAGCAACAGCTGGCTGCCCGCGAACGCGGCGGCGCTGAAGGAAGCGCTGAAGTGCGATTCGACCTTGTCGACATGGACGGACGTGCCCGAAGCGCACGAGCATCTACCGGTGAACTGCCTGACCTGGTACCTGGCGTTCGCGTTCTGCGCGTGGGACGGGGGCCGGCTGCCCACGGAGCTGGAGTGGAACTACGCCGCGGCCGGCGGTGAACAGCAGCGAGAATACCCGTGGTCGGAGCCTCGGGACGCGACCATCGATGAGAGCTACGCGGCGTATGACTGTACCGGAGATGGGTCTCCGGCCAGCGACTGTGCGTTCAGCGATATCTTGCCCGTCGGGGCCCGGCCGAAGGGCGACGGGCGATGGGGGCAGGCGGACCTGGCGGGGAACATGTGGGAGTGGGCCCTGGACTGGCACGCCAATTATCCGGAAGAAGAATGCGAGGATTGCGCCAACATGGCCGCTGCCTCGGGCCGGGTGGTCCGCGGCGGGGCGTTCATCAACGATGCGTCGTACCTGCTCACTTACTACCGCATCAAGGACGATCCGGCGAACAGCGGCAATGACGCCGGCGTCCGTTGTGCGAGAGACCTGTAGTGGAGAGCGGCGCCGCCGGAGCTCCTCGACGAGCGCGATGCCGGCGCCCCGCCGTCCAGCCGCGCGATCGCCGCGCGCCGGGCCCCACATGCTGCGCGGCTGCGCGGCGAGGCGAGGCGATGCGTGACGGCGGGCATCGAGGGAGACCGCCGCCGCGCTCGCTCGCGGCCGTCCGCCGGCTCCCTGGATCCTTGACGCCGCCAGCCCGGTAAGAGAGCCTCCCGCCGTGTCGGCCACACTCGCGGAGGGGACCGTCTTCGCGCGGCGCTATCGCGTGGTGCGCCTCATCGCTACCGGTGGAATGGGGAGCATCCACGAGGTGGTGCACCTGGAGACGGCGCGCCGCCGGGCCCTCAAGGCCATGCACCCGCACATCTTCGCCGACGAGGAGATGCGCGAGCGCTTCAAGCTCGAGGCCCGCATCGCGGCGGACGTCGAGAGCGAGTACATCGTCGACGTCTTCGACGCGGGCGTCGACGAGGCGACCGGGACGCCCTTCCTGGTCATGGAGCTGCTTCGCGGCGAGGAGCTCGGCCAGCGCCTGAAGCGCGCCGGCCGCCTGCCGCCCGCCGAGGCGATCACCTACCTCCACCAGACGGCGCTCGCGCTCGACCGCACCCACGCCGCGTCCATCGTTCACCGCGACCTCAAGCCCGCAAACATCTTCCTGTCGGAGCGGGAGGACGGCTCGGTCCGCGTGAAGCTCCTCGACTTCGGCATCGCGAAGCTCATCGCCGAGAGCACGGCCGCGGCCGGCGCCACGCGCAACCTCGGCACGCCGATCTACATGGCGCCCGAGCAGTTCCAGGTCGGCGCGAGGCTCACGGGGGCCGCGGATATCTATGCTCTGGGCATGATCGCCTATACGCTGCTCGTGGGGATACCGTACTGGCGGCAAGAGGCGAGGAGCGCGGGCGACATGGTCGCGTTCGCGCTGCTGGCCGTCCGTGGTCCCCAGGAGCCGCCGGTGCAGCGCGCGCGCGCGCAAGGTGTGATGTTGCCGCCGGGCTTCGATGCGTGGTTTGCGCGGGCCACCGCCGTCGTGCCGGCGGCGCGGTTCGGCCGGGCGGTGGAGGCGGTGCAGGCCCTGGGAGAGGTGCTCGGCGTCCCGGTGAGCGGTGACCGGTGGTCGATCTCCGGGACGCCGTCCCGGCCCGGGATGGTCGCCGCCGCCACGGCGATGACCCCGGCGCACGAGACGACGGAGCCGGCGACGATCCCGGACCCGGAGCGCGACTCGCGCTCCCACGGGCTGACGCTCGCGAGGACCCAGACCGAGGCGGCGGTGTCGGCCGGGCCGACAAGGGCGGCGAGGCCGATGCGAGGGCCGATCGCCGCCGGACTGGCGGTGCTCGGGCTCGGGGTCCTCGGCGCCGGGAGCTGGCTCCTGCTGGGCGCTCGCGGCGGAGGCGGTCCGGAGGCGGCGGCTCCGGACCCTGTTTCCGAGGCGTCGGCAGCGCCCGGGCCGACCGCGGCAGCGCCCGGATGGGCCGCGGCAGCGCCCGCGGCAGCGTCCGAGCCCAGCGCCGCGCCGCCCGAGCCCAGCGTCGCGCCGCCCGAGCCCAGCGCCGCGCCGCCCGGGTCCAGCGCCGCAGCGGTGCCTGCGACCTCGGTGCCGGCCTCCTCGGCGCCCGCCGCGGCCTCCCGCCGCCCGAGCGCACATCCGCCGGCGCCTACCAGCACGTCTGCGCCCTCGAGGTCCAAGGCGCCTTCGGCGTCGTCCGCCAACAAGAAGCCACCGCCGCGCGAGCCCGCCTCGACCCCCGACCTGTATGGGCGGCATTGATCTGGAGCTCCGCCGCGCCGCCGCCGCGCCGCCCGCGCGCGCCGTGACCGGCCCGATGCGCCCCGGCGAGGCTCGCTGGAGGGGTGATCTTTCATCTCGCCTGCCTGCCCTCCGGCCATCATGCTCCGCGTCGCTCGTCCCCCACAGGGGCCCGTGTCCCGAGCTCCCTTGCCTGCTGAGCGCCAGATCATGACTCGTTGGTTCCGCCGGCCCACGCAGCTCCTCGCCGCCCTCGGCCTGGTCTCGCTCTCCGCGCCCGCCGCGGCCCAGGACATCGCGGCCGCCGAGGCGCTCTTCGACCGAGGGCTCGCCGACATGAAGGCAGGTCGCTACGAGACGGGCTGCAAGGCCCTCGCCGAGAGCGAGCGCCTCGACCCCCAGCCGGGCACGCTGTTCACGCTGGCCTCCTGCGAGGCGAGGTGGGGCCGGGTCGCCACCGCGGCGGCGCGCTTCAAGGACTACATGGCGCTGTTCGATCGGATGACGCGGGCCGAGAAGGCCCGGCAAGGCAGGCGACCGCAGGTCGCGGCCCAGGAGATCGACGCGCTGTCTCGGCGTGTCCCGCGGCTCGCGCTCTCCCTGCCGCCGGGCGCGCCGGCCGGAACGGTCGTGCGGCGCGACGGCCACGAGCTGGGCGACGCCTCGCTCGGCGTCGCGTTGCCGGTGGATCCAGGAGAGCACCGGATAGCGATCGAGATGCCGGGAGGGGCTGTCCAGGAACAGCGCATCACGATCGCCGAAGGCGAGTCGAAGGCGCTGGTGCTGGACATCAAGAAAGGAGCGCCGCCGCCGACCTCCGGCGCGCCGGAGGCCCCGGCGGGCCGTCGCACGGCGGCCTACGTCGCGGGCGGGGTCGGCGTCGCGGGGCTCGCGCTGGGCGGGATCGTGGGCGCGCTCGTGCTCGGCAAGAAGGGCGTCATCGACCGGCACTGCGGCAGCGCCATCCAGGCCAGCGACCCGAAGGCCTGCGATGCCACGGGGCTCGACGCCGCGAACGGCGCGAACGCCATGGCCGTGGTGAGCACCCTCGGCTTCGGGGTGGGGCTGGCCGGGCTCGGAGCGGCGGCGGTGCTGCTGTGGACCGAACCGACGCCGGCCGGCGCGGCGACCGGCGCGCGCCCGAGGTGGGTCAGCGCGGGGGTGCTGGAGGCGGGGCCGGCGGGCGCGGTCCTCGGCGCGCGAGGCAGCTTTTGAGTCAGGCCGCCGCCCGCCGCCGCGCCCCGGCGCGTCAGTCGTAGAAGCGCTTGCCCGTCCTCGCCGCCTCGACGAGGGCCGGGGCGGGCGTCCAGCGCTTGCCGAAGCGGCGCTCGTAGATCTCGATGCGGCGGAGCACCTCCGCGGGGCCGAGGGCGTCGACGTAGCGGAACGGACCGCCGCGGAAGGGCGGGAAACCGAGGCCGAAGATGGCGCCGATGTCGCCGTCGCGCGGGCTCCGCAGGACGCCCTCGCCGAGGCAATGCAGCGCCTCGTTCACGAGCTGGAGCGAGCACCGCATCTGGATCTCCTCGACCGCCACGGGCGGCTTGTCCTTCGCCTTCGGCACCGGCAGCCCGAGCACGGCGTACACGCTCTCGTCCGGGTGCTTCCCCTTGCCCTTCTTCTTCGCCGCCGCGCCGTACAGGTACATCCCGCGCTCGTTCTTGCGGCCCTTGCGGTCGTCGGAGACGAGCTTGGCCATCGTGGGCGGCGGGGACATGCGATCGCCGAACGCCTCGATCATGATCGGGCCGATGTGCGCCGCCACGTCGATGCCCACCTCGTCGAGCAGCGCCAGCGGGCCCACCGGCCAGCCCCACGCGACGAGCGCCCGGTCGACCTGCTCGATCGACACCCCCTCGGCCAGGAGCCAGCTCGCCTCGTTCATGTACGGCCCGAGGATCCGGCTCGTGTAGAAGCCGACTCCATCGTTCACCACGATCACCGTCTTGCCCTGCCGCTTGCCGACCGCCACCGCCGTCGCGACGACCTCGGGAGACGTCGCCTCCGTCCGGATGACCTCGAGCAACGGCATCTTGTGCACCGGGCTGAAGTAATGCATCCCGACCACGTTCTCCGGCCGCCTCGACGCGGCCGCGATCCGGGAGATCGGGATCGACGACGTGTTCGACGCGAAGATCACGCCGTCCTTGCCGTTCGCCTCGACGTCCCGCACGACCGCGTGCTTCACCGCGAGATCCTCGAACACCGCCTCGATCACGAGGTCGGCGCTCTTCAGGCCCGAGCTGTCCGTCGTCGTCGTGAGCAGCGCGAGCTTCTGGTCCCGCTCGAGCGGCGTGAGCTGCTTCTTCTTCACCCGGTCGCCGAGGATGTCGGCCACGTACTTGAGCCCGCGGCCGAGCGACGCGTCGTCGCGATCCCGGAGGCGCACGGCGATGCCGGCGTTCAGGCTCACGTAGGCGATGCCCGCGCCCATCAGGCCGGCACCGACCATCGCGATCTTCTCGACCTTCCTCGGCTGCACCGACGGGTCGTCGACGCCGGTGTCCTTCTTCATCGCGTTCGTCGCGAAGAAGAGCTCCATCAGCCGGTGCGCCGTGCTCGACACGACGAGCTCGCCGAACGCCCGCGCCTCGACCTCCCTCGACGCGTCGAACCCCCGCTCCGCGTAGGTCCGCAGCACCTCGATGATCCGCTCGGGCGCCGGATAGTGCCCGCCGGTCTTCTCGCGCGTCTGCCTCTGGGCCTGCTGGAAGAGCAAGGCCCGGCCGATCGGGTTCTGCTCGAGGGCGGCCCGGGTGAGCGCGGCGGCGTCGAGCTTCGGCCCCTTCTTGCCGGCGCGCGCCGGCCGGAACGGCGGGCCGGCCGCAGCGAGCTTCAGCGCGAGCGCCGCGGCCGTCTCCTTCAGGATGGGCGCGGGGACCACGTCGTCGGCGACGCCGAGCTGCCGCGCCTTGGAGGGGCGCATGTTCTTGCCAGTGAGGCCGTGGTCGAGCGCCGCCTGCAGGCCGGCGCGCTCCGCGAGCCGCTGCAGCCCGTTGATCCCGGGGAGCAGGCCGAGCTGCACCTCGGGCAGGCCGAGCACCGTCTTCTTGTCGTCGCTCAGCACCCGGGCGTGGCAGGCGAGCGCCACCTCGAGGCCGCCGCCGAGCGCGGCGCCGTGGATCGCGGCCACGATCGGCTTGGGCGAGCGCACGAGCCGCAGGACCGCCTCGTGGCCGGCCCGGCACATCGCCTCGGCCTGGGCCGCCGTGGTGACGCTCTTCAGCATGTCGATGTCGGCGCCCGCGATCCAGGTGTCGGCCTTGCCGGACACGAGGATCGCGGCCTTGATGAGCGGGTTGCTCGCGATCTGGCCCATGATCCGCTCGAAATCGCCGGCGAACGTGGGCTTCAGCGTGTTGACCGCCTCGCCCGGGACGTCGTACGTGACGACGGCGACGCCGTCGGGGCGCACCTCGAGGGAGACGGGGCTCTTGGCCGCGGGGGACTGCGTCGCGGCGCTCTCGGTCGTCGTCATGCTGCCTCCAGGACCACGGCGGCGCCGAGGCCGCCCGCGGCGCAGACGGTGAGGAGCGCGTGCTGGCCGCCGCGCTTCTTGAGCTCGCGGAGCGTGGAGAGCACCATGCGCCCCCCGGTGGCCGCGAACGGGTGGCCGAGTGCGATCGAGCCGCCGTTCACGTTGAGCTTCTCGGGGTCGACCTCGCCGACGGCGGCGGACCGGCCGAGCTTGTCCGCGGCGAACGACGGCGACGCGAGCGCCTTCAGGTTCGACGCGACCTGCGCGGCGAAGGCCTCGTGCATGTCGACGAGGTCCATGCGATCCAGCGAGAGGCCGGCGCGATCGAGCGCCCGCGGCGCGGCGAGCACCGGGGCCATGAGGAGCTGCCAGCCCGGGTCGACCGCCGCGTAGGCCCACGACTTCACGTACCCGAGCGGCTGGTAGCCGAGCGCCTTGGCCTTGCTCTCGCGCATCAGGAGCAGGGCGCTCGCGCCGTCGGTGAGCGGCGAGGCGTTGCCCGCGGTGATGGTGCCGTGGCGGCGATCGAACGCGGGCGACAGCTTGGCGTAGGCCTCGAGGGTCGAGTCGTCCCGGACCACGTTGTCGCGCTCGACCGGCTTGTCGTACGGCGGGGGGATCACGTGCATGACCTCGGCCGCATACGTGCCGTCGCGCCAGGCGCGCGCGGCGTTCGTGTGCGAGCGGTGGGCGATGGCGTCCTGCTCGGCGCGCGAGATGCCGTTCTGCTTCGCCATCTTCTCGGCGGCCTCGCCCATCTGCTCGCCCGTGGTCGGCTCGCGCGAGAAGCCCGGGATCGGGGGCACGATGTCCTTCAGCGAGAGGCGGGAGAGGATCTCCAGCCGGGCGCCGAGCGTCTTGGCCTTCTGGAGGTCGGTCAGCGCGGAGGCGAGCTTGCGGGAGACGCCGAGCGGCACGTCGCTCATGCTGTCGGCGCCGCCGACGACGGCGACGTCGTGCTGGCCGGCGAGCATCGCCTCGGCGGCGCTCGTCATGGCCTGGAGCGACGTGGCGCAGGCGCGCGAGACGCTGAAGGCGTCGATGTCCTTGGGCATGCCCGTGCGCAGCACCACCTCGCGCGCGACGTTGAGCCAGTCGAGCGTCGGCACCACCTGGCCGTAGACGACGAGCGTGACGTCGCGCGGGCTCACCTCGCTCCTCTGGAGGAGCTCCTTGACCACCGTGGCGGCCAGATCGACGGTGCGCATCGCCTTGAGCGCCGTCCCCGCCTTGGTGAACGGCGTGCGCAGCCCGGCAACGACCGCCACCCGGTCCTTGCCGCCCTTCCCATTCTTGCCTGAAGCCATGTCGACTCCTCTGCTGCCGGAGGGCCCGCCGCGGGCCCGCCCCGCGCGCCCCGCGCAGCCCCCCCGGATCCCGGCTCGCCGGTTGGAGGGATCCCTTAGGTGCGCTAACGCGGCGTGTCAACCTCGCTCGGTGGAGGCGAGGCGGAGCGCGCGCTCGGCGAGGCGAGGAGGGTGGAAGATCGGTGAAGCGGCCCTGAATGCAAATTGGGCCCACACCGGATCTTCTCGACAGCGTTATCGGCCATGCGGAAGCTCATTCGATTCAGCGCCTTGCTCTGCAGCGCTTCGGCGCTCGCGGGGTGTGCGACGTTTGCCAGCGGCTCGGCGCCGGGAGCGCTGCTCCGCGCGGTGTGTCTAGATCGCGGTCGGCCAAAGAAAGCCTGAAAGAACGAACGCAAAGGCGCAAAGGCGCAAAGGCGCAAAGGCGCAAAGGCGCAAAGGCGCAAAGGCGCAAAGGCGAAGAGACGAGAGAGAATTTTTTTACTGTCTCTTTTTTGCGTCTTTGCGTCTTTGCGCCTTTGCGTTTTTTTCTTCTTCTTCACCCCCTCGCGGCAGGCAGCCACGCCCGCTCACGCCTCGCGCAGGAACGCCTCGAGCAAGGTCGCCGACACGTCGAGGAGGTCGCGCTCCGTCACGATGCCCACGAGCCGCTCGCCCGCGACCACGGGCAGGCAGCCGACGCGCTGCTCGCGCATGATCCGCATCGCCTCCAAGGTCGGCGTCTCCGGCGTGATCGTCACGGGATCGGCGTGCATGACGGACGCGACCGTGGGCGGCGCGGACCCGTTCGACGCCGCGGCGCCGCGGGCGACGAGCCGGAGCAGCGCGCGGTGCGAGACGACGCCGACCAGCCGGCCCCGCTCGTCCTCGACCGGCACGTGGCGCACGTGCCGCCAGTCCATCACGCTCGCGGCGAAGTCGACGATGTCGGTGGGCCGCACCGTGAAGAGATCGGTCGACATGAACTGGCCCACGGTCCGGTAGCTGTCGCGCAGCAGATCCAGGTCCGCCTCGAGCGCCGCGGGCTCCCAGGTGTGCACCGGGCGGCCAGCCCCGCCGCTCTCGGACTCCTCCTGCTGGCGGGCGAGCATCGCGGCCGAGAGCGCGCGGCACTGCAGCTCCGGGGTGCCCTGCCCGGCCATCGCCGCGAGCGAGCCGAGCGCCCACTGGGCGCCGGTCTGGCCGCGGCGCACGCGCTCCTCGACGACGCCGAGGTAACGGTCGATGTCGGCGGCGTCGATGCCCGCGGCCGCGAGGCCCTCCCGGGCCGCCGGGAGGAGCTCCGTGAGGATGAGCTCCGGCGCGGGGAGGCTCCGCCCCCCGGTCCACGCGAGCTGCGCCTTGAGGCCGTGGCGGGCCGCCGCGAAGAAGTTCGCCTTGGCGTCCTCGAACGGCATCTCCAGGTCGATGCGCGGGTGCCGCTCGGCGAGGCCGGACATGAGGCCGAAGAAGAAGGCGGCGTTCGCGACCTCGTCGAGGAGGGTGGGCCCCGCGGGCAGCGCGCGGCTCTCGATGCGCAGGTGCGCGACGCCGTCCGCGACGCCGTAGCAGGGGCGGTTCCAGCGGTAGACGGTGCCGTTGTGGACGCGCAAGGCCCGGAGATCCGGCGCCTCGCCGCGCGCGAGCGCCGCGAGCGGCGGCTCGCCGGTCTCGGCGGTCATGATCACGCGGAAGCGCGCGATGTCCTCGCGGAAGAGCTCGAGCGCGCCCTCGCGCACCCAGCCGTCGCCGAAGTGGACGCGGGGCTTGTGCTGCCGGCCCTCGCGGTCGCTCGGGCGGGTGTCGACCGAGGTCTCGAACAGGGCGATCCGCGTCTCGTGCCAGAGCCGCTGCCCGAGGAGCAACGGCGAGTTGACCGCGGCGGCGAGGACCGGCGCGGTCACCGCCTGCGCCAGGTTGTAGAGCGGCGCGAACTCCCGCGCCCCGACCTGGAGGTGGACCTGGAAGCTCGTGTTGCACGACTCGAGCAGGATGTTGTCGTGGGTCATCTCGAGCTCGTCGAGCCCGTGGATCGACACGCGGAAGTCGCCCTGGCGCAGCTCCCGGAGCGCGCGGTTGAGCTCGTGGTAGCGCGGCACCGGCGTGAGGCTCTCCAGCCGGAGATCGCCGGCGCGCAGCGTGGGGAGGATGCCCGCGAGCAGCACGTCGGCGCCGACGGCGCGCGCGGCCTCGGCGGCCCGGCCGACGACGTCGGCGAGCTCGGCCTCGAGGCGCCGCAGGCAGCCGCCGCCGAACGGCAGGGGGGTGAGGTTCGCCTCGAGGTTGAAGCGGGCGAGCTCGGTCGTGAGCCGGCCGTCGGCGGCCCGCTCGAGCACCTCCAGCGCGACCGGCGCGGGCCGGAGCGCGCGGTCGACCAGGAACATCTCCTGCTCGGCGCCGATCCGGCGCACGCCCGACTCGATGCGATCCTCCTCGAGGAGGCGCTCGAGCGCCGCGACGTCGTCGAGCAGCGCCCGCATGAAGGCCTGGAGCTGCTCCTCGTTCGCCCGCTCGGAGACGTGATGCTCGCCCATCGTGATCCACCCGCCCTTTCGCCCGGTCCGCTCCCGCTCCGAAGCCTACGACGGGCGGCGGCGCGCGCGGAGCATTCCCGCGGCGCGCCGGCGGACGTCACGCCGGTGGACGTCAGAACCTGTGGCCGACCGCGAGCCGCAGCGTGGCGACCTTGTCCTCGGCGAGGCCGAACCCGAGCGGCGCGTCGAGCGCCACGAGCAGCCCCGCCCGGCCGTAGAAGCCGGGCTCTGCCGGCGTGT
This sequence comes from Sorangium sp. So ce185, assembly GCF_051526825.1. Classification (NCBI taxonomy): domain Bacteria; kingdom Pseudomonadati; phylum Myxococcota; order Polyangiales; family Polyangiaceae; genus Sorangium; species Sorangium sp. So ce185. Next base: position 90,635 of record NZ_CP150316.1, read on the forward strand.
AGCCGACGAACGGCTCCAGCGCGAGCTGCGCCTGGTCCTCGTGCGCGAGCGTCAGCGCGGCCTGGAGCCGGAGCCCGCCGCCGAAGGCGCCCTTGCCGCGCAGCTCGATCTCGCTCCCCTGCTCGAGCACGAGGTCGACGTCGCCCCCGCTGGTCGGGAAGGCGACCATCACCGCGGTGTCGGCGCGGTAGACGAGCCGCGTGGCGATCTCGGCCTCGACGCCGCCGCGGGCCCGCAGGGGGAAGTGCTCGGGGATGAGCCGGTGCAGATCGGCGTAGGCGCGCGCCGGCAGGGTCGCCTGCAGCGCGGCGCGCGCGTCCGCGTTGGGATCGGTGATGACCGGGATCGAGAGCGCGCCGCCGCCGAAGACGGCGAGCTTCTTGGACATCGTACGCGCGTAGTGGGCGCCGACCGTGGGGTTGCCGAAGAGGAAGCTGCCGGCGCTGCTGCTCTCGTCGACGTCGAGCCGCGACGACCGGAACGTGGCGGAGATGCTGCCGTAGGCGAGCGGGAGCTCCGCGTCGAGGAGGAGCCGCTTGCGCCACGCCAGCTGACCGACGAGGGCGAAGCTCAGGCCGAACGTGCTCACCTCGGACTCGACGTCGGCCATCGACCATCCGGCCGACTTGCTCAGGACGTCGAGCTCGAGCGCTGCGCGGGAGCCCTGGGATCGGATCCAGCTGGTATTCTCCGCCGATGCGGCGGTCCGGGCCGCCAGGGCGAGGGAGAGGAGGACGGCGGCGGAGAGCAGCGGTTTCGCGTTCAAGCGGTCCCAGCTGCGATGACTAACACGGTCCGGCTCGCCCGTGATCACCGAACGGCGCGCTCGGCGCCCGCGGCCTCCTCGTCCTCGTCCTCGTCGTCGCTGTCGTCCTCGTCGTCCTCGTCGTCCGCCTCGCTGTCGTCCTCGTCCTCGTCCTCGTCGTCCGCCTCGCTGTCCTCGAAGAGGAGCGAGGGGGCGCCGCCGGCGCCGTGCTCCGCGAAGATCGCGTCGGCGGCCACCACGAGCTCCTGAAGGCGCTCCGCGTCCACAGGGCCGTACACGGCGATCGCCATGACGCGGTCCTGCACGAACAGCCACGCGTCGGGGAAGTCGCGCAGGGCGTCGCGGACGCGCGCCGAGAGCCACCGGCCGATCGACTTCGCCTCCGGCCCCTCGACCAGGAACTGCTCCATGAAATCCGGGTCCTTCTTGAACTGGACGCCGGTGTTGGGGGCGCGCCTGCCGTCGATGATCGGCAGCGGGCACACGGTGAGCCGGGGCGCTGGCTTGGCCAGCTTCGCGACCACCACCTGGTACTCGCTGCCGTTCTTCGCGTCCGGCCCGGCGACCGCGACGTAGGCGAGCTTCGGGACGAGCTCGTAGCGGGCGACGACCGCGCCGCCGCCCGCGTCGTCGAGCATCCGCTCGAGGCTGCCCGGCATCGAGCGCACCGGGCGAGGGCCGTCGATGTCGGCGACCGTCTTCCGGGAGTCGCGCTGCGCCCCGGACCGGCGCGAGGCCGCCTTCGGGGTCATCAGCACGCGCCAGCGCACGAGCTCGGCGTCGCGCCGCGCCTCGTGCCGGCCGCGCAAGCCGGTCAGGTACCAGACGACGAGCAACGCGAGGGGACCTACGTACCAGAGCCAGGGCATGGGGCGGCGATGCTAGCAAACCTCGCGGAGCCGCGGTGGGGTTGCGCGCATCCGAGGTAGGGGGGCGCGCGTCCGAGGTGGGGATGCGCGCATCCGAGGTGGGGGGGGGGGGCGGGCCTTCGCCGCGGGGACGCGCGCCCGCGGGCGGCGGCGCTCAGGGCGCGGCGGCCGCGGGCGGCGGCGCGTCGTCCCGCCGCTCGAAGATGCACCAGTAGCCGTTCTTGCTGTGGCGGATCATCCCCGCCACCTCGTAGATGCCGCGGAAGCGCCGGTCCTTGCGGAGCTTCTCCTGCGCCGGGAACGGGAGCTTGTCGCACGTGTCGGCGCCGCCGACGAACACGAAGTACCGCGGCGACTTGTCGAACACGCGCTGCACGTAGCCGGGGCCCGTCTTGCGCGTGTAGCCGCCCGGGAGCTTGGAGATCACCGGATCGACGAGGCCGAGGAGGTCGAGCACCGGATAGTCGGTCGCGTACCCGATGTACCCGATGTCGCCCACCGCGACCTCGCCGGGCTTGTTGTGCTCCTGGAACCACGCGGCCGTGCCGCCGGCGGCGGTGTCCCAGAACCGCTTGTCGTCGTCGAGGATCCGGAACTGGGCGCGATCGAGCTTGTGCGCCCGGAAGGCGCCCAGCGCGACGATGCAGCCGACGGCGAGCGCGCCGGCGCCCGCGGCGAGCGCGACCGCGCCGCGCTCGCGCGACGCCGCGGCGCGGGCCGAGAGCGCGGTGAGCAGCGGCTCGAGCAGCGAGCGGGCGCCGAGGCCGGCGAGGAGGAAGCAGAACGGCTCGAACGGGCTCATGAAGCGGTAGAACGGCATCCAGTCGCCGCCGACGAGGAGCACGTAGCCGCCCACCGCGAGCGCCAGGGCCGCGACGCACAGCGCGTCGCGGTGGCGCGCGACGATCGCCACGCAGAGGCCGAAGAGCGCGAGCAGGAGCACCGGCGAGGTGTGCGCCGCGTACTCCGCGAGGTAGCGCTGCCCGCCGGCGAGCTGGTCGGTGAGGCTCCCGGTCTTGGCGCTCAGCGTGTTCGGCAGCCACGTGCCGTAGTAGCTGTGCCGCCAGAGCATGTGGCACGCGATCGGCGCGGCGAAGACGACCCCGCGGAGGAGGTTCTGCCGCCCGAAGAAGCGCAGGCCGAGGAACAGCATGGGGATGCCGAGGAACATCGGCGCTTCGGGGCGCGTCAGGCCGGCCAGGCCGAAGACGAGGCCCGAGTACGGGAAGCCCGTCCCCCGGTCGCGCTCGCGGAACATCATCTCCGTGCCGGCGAGGACGAGCAGGACGAAGAGCGGCGTCTCCAGGCCGAAGACGGCATATCCGCTCTGCACGATCGAGGTCGCGAACAGCCACGTGGCGATGCACGGGATCGCGCCGTGCGGGCGCAGCCGCGCCGAGAGGAGGTAGATCGCGCCGAGCGAGCCGCAGGCGGCGAGGCCGCCGAGCACCTTGGCGACGACGTCGGGGTCGAGGCCGACCTTGATGAAGGCCGCGAGCAGCACCGTCCAGAGGAAGTTCGTGTACCCCTCGATGCGCTCGCCGGCGTTGTAGACGAGCCCGAGGCCGCGGGCGAAGTTGCGCGCGTAGCGGTAGGAGATGTACGCGTCGTCGATCGTGAACGAGCGCACCCGCACCATGTTCGCGACGAGCACGATCGCCGGCAGCACGAGGCCGAGCGCGAGGTGCAATCGACCGGAGAGCGGCGCGCCGCGCAGCCAGTCGCGCAAGCCCCGGGCAGGCGGCGCGTCGTGCTCGCCTTCGGCCGCGTCGTCCACCTCGCCGCCGGCGTCGCCGCCCGCCGCCGCGTCCCCGACGCGCCCGCGCACCTCTTCGTCCAGTTCCAGGGAAGCCATGTGATGCGTCTCCCTAGCATGGATGGTCCATGAAGGGGTCGTTTCTTGGTCGGGGCGGTCATCCCAGCTATGCTCGAAACATGCGTGCAGTCATTGTCGCTCTTGCCGCCTCCTCCGCGCTTTCCCTCGCGCCGCCCGCGCTGGCCGCGCGGGACATGCCGTGCTCCTTCTATGGAATCGACCCGGGGGCGCCCGTCGACGCAGGGAGGGTGATCCTCGACGAGGAGCGGGCAGAGCAGCTGGCGCGCGCGGGCGCCGGCGTCGTGCGCGTCGAGTTCCTGCTCGACGGCGCCGAGGCGTGGGACGAGGACAAGCTCGACGAGTACGAGGCCATCATCGACGCCGTGCGCGGCGCGGGCCTCGAGCCGCTCGGGCTGCTGTCCCACCGCACGCTCGCAGAAGGACAGGCACGCTGGAACGACGACCCGGACGGGGACGGCAACAACGCCTATGTGGAGGCGTTCGCCGCGACGGCAGAAGCGCTGATGACGAGGTTCGCCGGGGACGTCGTGCGCTGGGAGATCTGGAGTCAGCCGAACTGCTTCGAAGACCCGGATTACGCGCTCGATCCCGAGAACGCCGGCTGCACCTACATCCTGCCGCGCGTGCTCGCGCAGATCCTCGCCCAGATCCGCATCCGCAACGAGGCGCTCTTCAACGTGGGCGAGCTGTCGCTGATCGCGGGCGGCCTGCTCGCCTCGGACGACGCCGCGGCGCCGTTCTCGGGGGTCGACTACCTGCGCGAGCTCTACGAGCAGCCCGTGCTGGAGGAGCTCGCGCTGCGCTACGGCGAGCGGACCCCGTGGTCGTACCTCGGCCATCAGCTGTTCGTGAGCCAGTTCAGCGAGGTCGACCGGGTGGCGTTCGGCGGCACCCTCGACGAGGTGCGCGAGCTCGCCGAGCAGGCGGGGGACGAGAGCCCGTTCTTCGTGACCGGGATGGCGTGGTCGTCGGCGCTCGTGGGCGAGGAGCTCCAGGCGGCGAACCTGACCACCTCGCTCGAGCTGCTCTCGCAGCGGGAGGACGTCGCCGGCGTGGTCTGGGCCAGCTTCCAGGACGCGCCGGGCGCCGAGCGGCTCTACGGCCTGGTCGACGAGGCCGGCGCCGCCAAGGTCGCGTTCGCCGCGCTCCGCGACGAGGCCGCGGGCTGCGAGCCCGAGCAAGGCGGGGGGACCGGGAGCGGCGGGGACGGAAGCGGCTCGAGCAGCGGCGGCGTGAGCGGCGTCCCGTTGCCCGGCACGAGCGGCCAGGGAGGGCGGCCGATCGACGGAAAGCGGCGCGAGAGCTCCTGCAGCTATGCCGCCGGCGCGCCCCAGGGCCGCGGCGCGCTGCCGGATGTGGGCTGGCTCGCGTTGCTCGCGGGATTGGCGATCGCGGCGCGTTCCCGCCGCGTCATCTGAAGTCAATACGGGTGAGCGCGGGCATCGCCTACACTGGCGCCATGCCTCACCGATCGATGCGCTTCGCGCGGCTGATGGCCGTGCTCGTGGGCCTCGTGTTCTGGAACGGCTGCGGGGACGACGACGGAGGCGACACCCCCGCCGGCGTGTGCGGCGACGGCGTGGTCGACGCGGGGGAGGTGTGCGACGACGGCAACACGGCGGAGGGCGACGGCTGTTCGCCGACGTGCCATCCCGAGGAGGCGCCGCGGCCCCGCTGCGGCGACGGCGCGCTCGACGCGGGCGAGGCGTGCGACGACGGCAACGCGGACGGCGGCGACGGCTGCTCGGCGGAGTGCGAGATCGAGGTGCCGCCGCGCTGCGGGGACGGCGTCGTCGATCCGGGCGAGCAGTGCGACGACGGGAACGTCGCGGCCGCCGACGGCTGCGAGGTCGACTGCACGAAGTCGAAGCTCCTGGAGATCGCCTGCGGGGAGCTCCCGCCGGTCGCGCACGGGACGTGCGAGGTGGTCCCCGGCGCGGGCGCCACGCTGATCCAGGGCGTCGTGCTCGCCCCGGGCGCGGTGTACCGCGGCGGCCGGGTGCTCGTGGACGAGCGGGGCACGATCGCGTGCGTCGGCTGCGATTGCGAGGCGGCGGGCGCGACGGTGATCACGTGCCCGAGGGGCGTCATCTCCCCTTCGCTGATCAACACGCACGATCACCTCACGTTCACGCAGAACAGCCCGTATACCCCGACGGAGGAGCGCTACGAGCACCGGCACGACTGGCGCACCGGCCGTGACGACCACACGAGGATCGACACGCCGGGCTCGGCCACGCAGGCGCAGATCCGGTGGGGCGAGCTCCGCTTCCTGATGGGCGGCGCGACGTCGATCGTCGGCTCGGGGAGCGCGACCGGGCTCCTCCGGAACCTGGACCGGGGCGATCAGGAAGGCCTGGCGCAGGATTCGGTCCTCTTCGACACCTTCCCGCTCCGCGACTCGAGCGGCCGCGAGCTCGTGAGCGGCTGCGGCTACTCGAACGACATGGTGAGAGGGGAGGACATCGAGGGAGAGGCCGCCTATTGCCCGCACGTGGCCGAGGGGATCGAGGCGTCGGCGCGCAACGAGTTCGTCTGCCTGCAGACGGCGCCGAACGACGTGCTGAAGCCGCAGAGCGCGTACATCCACGGGATCGGCCTCACCGCGCCCGACTACGCGGCCATGGCGGAGAACGGGACGGCGCTCATCTGGTCTCCGCGCTCCAACATCACCCTTTACGGCGACACGGCCGTGGTCACCGCCGCGGCCCGCCTCGGGGTGCAGATCGCCCTCGGCACGGACTGGATCGCGACCGGATCGATGAACCTCCTGCGCGAGCTCCGGTGCGCGGCGGCGCTCAACGAGGTGTATTACGACGGCTTCTTCACCGACGAGGAGCTGTGGAGGATGGTGACCGGGAGCGCCGCCTCGGTCACGGCCACCGACGAGGTCATCGGCGCGCTGTCGCTCGGGAAGGTCGCGGACATCGCCGTCTTCAACGGCGCGGAGCGCGCCGATCACCGCGCGATCGTCGCCGCCGATCCCGAGGACGTCGTGCTCGTGATGCGCGGCGGGAAGGTCCTTTACGGCGACGCGGCCGTGGTGGCCGCGGTCCGGGGCGCGGAGGTCTGCGACGAGCTCGACGTGTGCGGCGTCGCGAAGCAGGTCTGTCTGCAGGACGAGATCGGGATGGGGCTGGAGCAGCTCGAGCGGGAGGTGGGCGAGATCTACCCGCCCTTCTTCTGCGACGAGCCCGAGCGCGAGCCGCTCTGCACCCCGTCGCGTGCGGCGACCGCGCCCGTGAACGCCTCGGTGAACGGCTCGACCGTCTACACCGGGCAGCCGACGGACGAGGACCTCGACGGCGACGGCATCGAGAACGGCGCGGACAACTGCCCGAGCGTCTTCAACCCCATCCGGCCGCTCGACGACGGGGCGCAGGCCGACGCCGACGGCGACGGCGAGGGCGACGCCTGCGACGCGTGCCCGGTCGACGCGGGCAGCACCCTCTGCTCGGCGCCGAACCCGCACGACAGCGACGGCGACGGCGTCGAGAGCGGCGCGGACAACTGCCCGAGCCTCGAGAACCCCGACCAGGCCGACATGGATGGCGACGGCAAGGGCGATCCGTGCGACCTCTGCCCGGCGGACGCGAACCGGGGAGTGCAGGGCTGCCCTGTGTCGATCTACGACATCAAGGACGGCACCGTTGCCGAGGGGATGGTGGTGGCCCTGGAGAACGTGCTCGTGACGGCGAAGCACGCGAGCGGGTTCTTCGTGCAGGTCAAGCCCGGGGACCCGGAGTATGCGGGGCCCGCGTACTCCGGCGTCTACGTCTACAGCCCGGAGAACGCCGTTGTCGCGGGCGATCGCGTGCGGATCGCGAGCGCGGCGGTCACGAACTTCTACGGCCAGATCCAGCTCGGATCCGCCGTGGTCGAGGTGATCGCGTCGCTCGGCGAGGCGGCGCCGGCGCCGGCGCTGGTCGCGCCGGCCGACATCGCCACCAACGGGCCGCGCGCCGCCGAGCTCGAGGGGGTGCTCGTCGAGGTGGCGGACGTCCGGGTGACCGGGCTCGAGGCCATGTACAAAGAGTTCTTCGTCACGGGCGATCTGCGCGTGAACGACCTCCTGTACCTGGCCGACCCGTTCCCGGTGGTCGGCGACCGCTTCGCGAGCATCCGCGGCATCCTCGATTTCCGGAACGACAACTCGAAGATCGAGCCGCGCAGCGCGGAGGACCTCGTGCCGGGCCCGCCGCGGCTCGCGGCGTTCGGGCCGGCGGCGTCGTTCGTCTATGCGGGGCAGACCGGGGCGCAGACCGTGCCGGCGCCGCTCGAGGTGACGCTCTCCAGGCCGGCGCCGGCCGACATGTTCGTGGCCGTGACCTCGGATAACGAGGCGCTCGCGGTGGTGGGCGGCGGCGTGACCGTGCCCGCCGGCGCGACGAGCGCCCCCGTGCTGCTCGACGCCGTCGCCGCGTCGGAGGCGGTGACGCTCACCGCGGCCCTCGACGTCGTGAGCCTCACCGCGACGGTGCGCGTCCTCGACCCGGCCGAGGCGCCGGCGCTGGCGGCGCTCGACCCGTCGTCGGCCACGGCGGCGCCGGGCGGCACGGTGTCGTTCACCGTGGCGCTCGACATCCCGGCGCCGCCGGACGGCGCGGTCGTGGCGCTCGCGCTCGATTCGCCGGACGCCGGCACCCTGCCGGCGTCGGTCACGATCCCGGCCGGGCAGCAGAGCGCCACGTTCGACTACGTAGACGGCGGCTCGAGCGCCGGCGTCACGGTGACGGCGACGCTCGGGGAGAGCTCGCTCACCGCGACCGTCGAGGTGGTGACGGTGGCGGGAGCGCTCGTGATCAACGAGGTGGATTACGATCAGGAGGACACCGATGGTGCCGAGTTCATCGAGATCTACAACGGCACCGGCGCGCCGGTGGACCTCGCGGGTCACGCGATCGTGTTGATCAACGGCGCGAGAGCGCCTGGCTCCGTGTACGAGACGTTCGATCTGAGCCCTGCCGGGACGCTCGCGGTGGGCCAGTACCTCGTGGTTGGCAGCACGGCGGTGGTCGGCAGCGACACCCAACCGGGGGTGGTGCCGGAGGGCGCGCTGAAGATCGCGTTCTCGGGCGACGAGCAGAGCAACCGGGTGCAGAACGGAGCGCCGGACGGGATCGCCTTGGTGAACACGACGACGGGCGCCTTGATCGACGCCCTCTCCTACGAGGGGAGCATCACCGCGGTCACGATCGGGGAGGCCAGCGTGAGCCTCGTCGAGGGCGCGCCGCTGCCCGCCTCCGTGGCGGACGTCAACGATGCTCCGGGCTCGCTCTGCCGCCTGCCCGACGGGACGGACACGAACCAGGCCGCCGCCGACTGGGCGTTCTCCGAGACGATCACGCCCGGCGCGGCGAACGTGCCGTGAGCGAGCCTCGGCCGAGGCGCTGCGCTCTCCGGCGCAGCGCGCCTCGGCGGCCGCCATGACCCCGGTTCCGCCGCGCGGCCCGCGCCGCGCGGCCTCCGCCGGTGTCGTCATCCTGTCAGCGGGTCTGGAGGGGGAGGGGCCGCGAGCTTTTGCTCACGGAACAGGCGGCGCGCTGCCGCTCACGGGACAGGCGGCGCGCTGCCGCTCACGGGACAGGCGGCGCGCTGCCGCTCACAGGCAGCCGCAGAGCGGGTCGCCCTGCTTGCACACGCACTTGCCCTTCTTCGCCACCCCCGCGCGGGCGCTTCGCGCGGCCTTGGCCGGCGCCGACCGGCCGCCCTTGACCGCGGCCGCCTTGGGCGAGAGCTTCGACGTCTTCGCGTCGGCCTCGTCTTCCTCGGCCTCGGCCGCAGCCTTCGCTTCCTCCGCGGCCTTGTACGCGGCGAACGCCTTCTGCGCCTTCTCGGCGTCGCTCTTGGCCGTGTCGAGCGCGAGGGTCAGCTCGGAGATCTTCTTGTTGCGCGCCTCGAGCTCCAGGTTGAGCTGCGCGATCCTGTCCTGCTCGGCGATGCGCGCGGCGACCGCCTCGGCCTGGGCCGCCTCGGCCTCCTTCACCTTGCCGGCGAAGGTGGTGACCGCGACCGCAGCCGCGGCCGCGATGATCAGGCCCATGCCGACCGCGAGCCGGCTCCGCCGCTTCTGCCGCACGCCCTGGGCGAGCGCCTCGAGCTCGCGGTCCAGGTCCCCCGAGGAGGACGACATGGGCGGCACGCTGGCCGCCACCGGCGCGATGCTGGGGCTGGCCCCCACCGGCGCGATGCTGGGGCTGACCTGGACCGCCGCGTGGACGCCCGTCCTCGTCCCCTGAGCATGCGTGGCGGGGGTATAGGGCAGCGCCCCTGGTGTGACGGGGGTATAGGGCAGCGACCCCGGCCTCTCTTGAGTGTTGATCATCGCGCGAGACCTCCTCCTCCGTGAGCGGTTCCTCGGCAGGCAAATGTGGTGCCCGGTGCGAGGAGCTCGCCACCGCGCCGCGCGCCCCCCCGGAAAGCGCTCGAATGCGAGCGACGCAGGAGATCTCGAGAGGATCCAGAGGCGGGTCGCGCTCGATCCGGTGGATCAGTTGTTCTGGTACATGGAGCTCTCACCGGACCTCCATGTGTCCCCCTGGTCCACCGGACGTCCTGCCCCGCGCGTCGGACGCTCGTGCTGCTTGCGGGTACGGAGATCCGCCTTTGCTCAATGCAGCGCGAGGAGGCCTCGCGCAAGTGTGGTCAACGACCGAGAGATGTCAATGGATGTGTACCGGCGCATCTTCACTGGAATGCCGGTCGGCGCATGCTCAGGGCCACGCCATCACTTCATGGGCGTTCCCGTACGGTTCCCGCGATTCGAGCTTGGCTGCACGAGCATGCGGCGGCGAGCAGACCTCGATGCGCAGGAATGCAGGAAGGGCGCCAGCGGGGGCGGAGCGCGCGTCGCCGCGGGGCGGACGTCAGGGCTGCAGCTTGGCGACGAACGCGTCGGAGCCCCCGACGCTCGCCAGCGGGGCTCCCCCGAGATCGATGCTGCCTTCGAAATGGCCCGTCAGCGCGATGACGCCGAGCGCGCCGACCGCGACGTCCGCTGCGCTCTGCGTCATCGAATCGCCGAACGAGATGGCCCAGACCGTCGTGCCGTCCGGTGTGAACTTCGCCAGGAAAGCGTCCCTGTCGCCGCGGGACTCGAGGTGCCGAGAGTCGAGATCGATCGAGCGCGCGAATTCTCCGACCACGATGACGTTGCCCGCCTGGTCCACCGCCACCCCGAGCGCCTTCTGATCCTCCTGATTCCCGAATTGACGGCTCCAGCGAGGCTTGCCCTCGGCGTCGAAGGCAGCGACCACCGCGTCGGCCCCTCCGCGATACTGCGATGTGGATCCATCGATGTTCATCGTTCCGTGGGTATCCCCCGCGACGACGATGCCTCCCTGGGCGTCCACCGCGACCGACACGAACGCCTGCGCCATGTCATCGCCGAAGCTCTTGGCGAAGCGCGGCACCCCGTCCCTGTCGAGCTTGACCAGGAAGGCGTCGTAGCCGCGGGGGCTGACGGGCTTGTCCCCGAAGCTCATGTCCCCCGCGAGGCTGCCGACCAGGACCACGCCGCCGTCGGGCGTGGCCGCGGCGTCGAGGACGACCTGTTCGCTCCGATTGCCGAAGTTGACGCTCCAGACGTGGTTCCCCCCCGCGTCGATCTTGGCGACGAAGATGTCCTCTCCGCCGGAGCTGACCAGGTTCTTCGCGCCGAACACCGTCGCCCGATCGACAAAACTGCCAGCGACGAAGATGTTGCCCTCGGCGTCCACGGCGAGCCCCTGGACCGTGTCGTCCGCGGAACCGCTGATGCTATTCATCCAGTCGAGGCCGCCGTTCGCATCGAGCTTCGCCACGAACACGTCGTCCGTGCCGGAGTCGTTGTCGAGCGGCGTCCCGTCGATACGGAGGGTGTTGTCGTGGGTCCCGGCCACAATCACGCCGCCGTCCTTCGTGTGCGCCAGGCGGGTGCAGGCATCCGAGCCGTTCCCCCCGAACGCCTTCCCCCAGAGCCTGGCCCCGGTCGGGTCGAGCTTGACGACGAAGGCGTCGGTCGAGCCCTGGTCGGTGGCGAAGCCCACATCCCCCGTGAACCGCCCCGCGACCAGGAGGTTTCCCTCCCTGTCGAAGGCGATGTCATGGCCGTACTGCGCGCCGTTCTCCCCGATCTTGCGGCTCCACTCGAGCTTTCCGGTGCACGTCGGCTCACCGTCGCAGCTCTCGTCCATGGCCTCCGTCGCGCACCCCTCGGCCGTGGGGACCACCTGATCGACGCACACCCCGTCGCGCAGACAGCCGTCCTTGCACTCGCCGACATTCAAGGTGAGGGGGGGGCCGTCATAACAGGACACACAGGGCTCGTCGCCCGTGGAGGCGCTCGTCGTCGCCCCGCCGACGCCGCCGCCCGCGCCGCCGTCGCCGCCCAGGCCGCCCAGGCCGCCCAGGCCGCCCGCCCCGCCGGCGCCGGCCGCGCCGCCGCCGTTCATCGCGATCACGCCCTTGTCGAAGCATCCGCCGAGCGCGCCGGCCACGCCGAGCGCGCCGAAGAGCACCAAGTAGCCGCTGCGTCTCATCAGAACACCCCTGTGATCCCAGCGCCCCACGGCGATATCCACGGACGCACCGCCGCGTCCCTGGGCTTCGCCGCGGCCGGCAGCGTGAGGAGCAGCGCCGCGCCGCCAGCGGCGAGCGCCCCGCCCACGATGAACGCCGGCGCGGGGACGAGGCGCGTGCTGTTGTACGAGCCCAGCTTGTCGCGCGTCTTCGGCGTGTCCGGGCACTCGACCTTCTCGGTGCACCCGAGGTCGATGAGATCGCCGCGCAGGGCGAGGGTCACGCCGAGCGTGACGCCGCCGACGACGAGCGCCGCCGCGCCCGTGCCCAGCGCAGACCAGCCGAGCACGCGCTGCGCGACGCCCTGCGACGCGGGGCCGGCGGGCGCGGGGGCGGGGGGCCGGCGGACCTCGGGGAACGCGAGCGCGATCGACGCCTCCTGGCGCTCCGCCAGCGTGACCTCCTGCCGGACGACCCGGCCCGCCCACGCGCCCTCGACGAGGTGCTTGCCGGGATCGACAGGCCGGCTCACCCCCACGAGCGCGGGCGGCATCGGCTTGCCGTCGACGGCGATCTGCACCTCGCGCTCCGGGGCGCCGCGCACCCCGACTGCCAGCTTGGGGATGCGCGGTTTGAGATCGCGATATGCCCTCTCGGCGTCGGCGACGGCCGCCTTGAAGACGTCGCTCGCCGAGGCCTCGAGCGCCGTGCGGCTCACCTGCAGGTAGCGCTCGGAGGCCTCGATGAGGCGACCGAGCTGCTCGAGGCACCGCGCCGCGTACAGGCCGATCGTGGGGGCCTGGATCAGCTGTTCCGCGCGCCCGAGCTTGTCGAGCGCCGCCGCGTACTCGCCCCGGTCGTAGAGCTCGAGGCCCTCCTCCGCGAGCGCCCGGGCAGCGTTGACGGTGGCCGGGTCGACGTCGGCCGCGCGCGCGGGGGGCGCGGCGGCGAGCGCGAGCGCGAACGCGACGGTGGCAGTGCCGAGGGCCCTCAAGCGCGGGTGCATGCGTCTCCTCAGAAGCCGAGGCGGTCGGCCTTGGTCCGCGGCGGGCTGGAGGCCGAGGGGCGCGCCGTGCTGGAGGCCGAGGGCCGCGCCGCGCTGGAGGCCGAGGGCACTGCCGCGGCCCTGGTCCGCTGCGCGGACGGGGCGGGCTTGCTCGGCCGATCGGGCGCCGACGCGGCCCACGATGCGGCCGCGGCGGGCGCTCGGGAGGCCCGCGCGGGGGCGGCGCCGTCGGCAGCGGCCGAGGGCGCCGCGGCGGCCGCGGCGGCAGGGGCCGAGGGCGCCGCGGCGGCCGCCGCAGTCGCCTCGCGGGAGGGCGCGATCTCGGGCGCTCCGCTGGCCGGAGCTGCCTCCGCCGGCGGCGCGTTCGCCGGAGGAGCGGCCGCCTGCGCCTCGAGCGCGGGCGCCTTCGACGACGCCGCGCCGGACGGCTGCTGGCGCGCGGTCGGGTCGCTGCCCAGCGCACGCCAGCCCACGAAGAGCGCCACGCCGAGGACCGCAGCCGCGAGGGCGAGCACGAGGGCGGTGACGGGCGCGACGCGGCGAGGCGGCCAGTCGACCTCCGCGCCCTCGTCGACGACCGGCGGCGAGGCCGCGCCGCCGCCCGGCGAGACGGAGACCGGCGGGGCGGACGCCGGCGCGGCGGACGCCGGGGCGGCAGATGCCGGTGCGGCGGACGCTGGGGCGGCAGACGCCGGCGCGGGAGATGCCGGCGCGGCGGATGCCGGCGCCGCGTCCGCCGGCGGGACGGAGCTCGGCGCGGCGCCCGCGGCGGCGGGGGCCGGGGCGGGGGCGGAGATCAGCGACGCCCTCCCGGCCTCCTGCGCCTCGCCGCCCGGCAGGAGCGCCTCGCGCAGCGCCTCGACCATCGCCGTCGCCGAGGGGAACCGCGCGCTCGGATCGCGGCTGCACGCGTGCAGGAACCAGTCGTCGAACGCCGGCGGCACGGGCACGCGCGCCACCTTCGAGGGGACGGGGAGCGGGTCACTGCATATCTCGAGGATCATCGCGCCGGGCGCCTCGGCCGTGATCGCCGCCCGGCCGCACACGCACTCGAAGGCGATGACGCCGAGCGCCCACAGGTCCGATCGGTAATCGACGTTCGCGCCCTGCGCCTGCTCAGGGCTCATGTACGGCAGCGTCCCGATGAGCACGCCGGCCTGCGTCCCCAGGCCCTCGCTGCCGTACAGGCGCGTCTTCGCGACGCCGAAATCGAGGACCTTGGCCACCTCGCGGTCGTCGTCGCGGGCGAGGAAGATGTTGTCGGGCTTGAGGTCGCGGTGGACGATGCCGGCGTCGTGGGCCTTGCGGACCGCGCGCGCGACGTCGGCGAAGATGCGCGCCGTCTCGGCCGGCGAGAGCGGGCCGACGCGCTGGAGCCGGTGCGCGAGGTCCTCGCCCTCGAGCAGCTCCATCGCGATGAACGGGACGTCGTTGTCGACGCCGTGATCGAGGATCTGCACGACGTGCGGGCTGCGGAGCGCCGCCGCCGCCTGCGCCTCCTGGTAGAAGCGCGCGCGCACCGTCTCGTCCTTCGCGTACAGCGGGCCGAGCATCTTGATCGCGACCGGCGAGCCCAGCGTGAGATCGTCCGCGCGCCAGACGGTGCCCATGCTGCCCGAGCTGAGCGGGCGGATCAGCCGATACCGGCCGACCAGCACCTGTCCCTCCAGCCCGAACGCCTTCGTCGTCATTGTCGCAGGACCTGTCGTGCGCGCGTGGCCTACCCTACGCTGGTAATTGTTCAGTGCTGATCAACAAGAACAACGGATAGACCGGAAGTCTACGGGCCATGGCGCGGAGCGTCAATCGACGCCCGTACCTCGGGCTCGCAGGACGCTGCTAGACCACCGAACAGGTTGAAACGCCGCGCAACAGAGAGTTTGAACCACAGAGGCAGAGAGGGAACAACAACAAAAACTCTGCCCAACCATGGCGCATTTCTTCGTCTCTCGAGCGGTTCGGCGCCCTAGATCAGCACGAAGTCCTCGGCCACGGAGACCTCCTCGGCCATGATGCTCGTGGTCTCCTCGTCGCGCTGGACGGCGAGCTTGTAGAGTTGCGCCAGCACGGCCGGGTGATCCTCGACCAGACCCATGAACTCGGTGGCCGGCAGGTACAGCGCCACGGTGGGGTGGACGGCGATCACGTCGGCGTTCGCCGCGCGGCGGAGGACCATCGCGATCTCGCCCGCGACGTCGCCCGGGCCGAGCGTGGTGAGCACGAGCGGCTCGAGGTGGGCGTCGTCGGCGGTGTCGCGCCGGACCACGGCGACCTCGCCGGAGGCGATGAGGAACAGGCCGGGGGGCCGCTCGTCCTGCACGAGGAGCCGCTCGTTCTTCTCGAACGTGCGGGTGCGGAACCGCTTCACGAACGCGGGCCGGTCGGCGTCGGGGACGACGCGGAGCACGTCGCTCATCCGGACGAGGTTCTCCACCATGCGGTCGCGGCAGTAGGCGGCGAGCTCCAGGCCGACCTCGGGCTCGCGCTGGGCGATCTCGTCGATCGCGTCGCGCTTCACCTCGAGCACGATGGACGGCCGCGTGGCGACGACGCTGCCGGTGCGCGGCGCCCGCGAGAGCAGCGCCATCTCGCCGAACATGGCGCCGTTCGTGAGCCGCGCGAGGACGATCTCCTCGCTGCCGCGCCGGCGCCGGGCCTCGAGCTCGCCGCGCGCGACGAAGTAGGCCTCGCTGCGCGCGGCGCCCTGCTCGATGACGGTCGTCCCCGCCGCCACCCAGATGGGCGTGAACGCGGCGCACAGGGCGCGGAGCGCGTCGCGCCCGACGGACGAGAAGACCGGCTGGGGCGCGATCCCGGGGTGGTCGGTCTGGGCGGCGAGCCTGCGGGTGGCGTCGTGGATGATCTCCGTCGCCTTGTTGAGCAGGAGCGCGCCGGTGAGCACGGACGCGAGCGGCTGGAACGCCTCGGCGGTCGGCAGCGGCGGCGGCGGCGGCGCGCCCTCGCCGAGCCGCGGCGAGTCCCGGCAAAAGGCCTCGGCGATGAGGTCGAGGCCCGGGCCGGGATCGCCGCCGAAGCGCTCGCTCTCGCGCGCGGCGGCCACGGCGAGCGGCAGGTTCTCCAGATCGATCGCGCGGACGACCGCGGTGGCGCACGCCTCGCGCGCGGCCTCGTGCCGGTTCAGCTCGCCGAGGAGGCGGCCGCAGAGGCAGAGCGCGGACGGCATGGTCGGGTCGTGCCGGACCAGCGCCGCGGCCCAACGGAGCGCGGCGTCGCGCTCTCCTGCGAGCGCGAGCGACAGCGCTCGGTCGATCGGCGACTCCGCTTGGTGGGTCGAACCCGGGAGCACCGGGGGGAGGGCCATGTAGGCGTCTATATCAGGGTTCGTTGCGCGACGGCAAAGAAGGCCGACCCGGTCGCAACGCGGCGGCTCGGCGGTCCGTGTCTGACCAGCGCGGGGCGCGGAGCGCGGCGAGCCGTCTCCGGGGCGGCGCCGGGGCGCAGCGCTCAGCCGAGGTGCTGCTTCAGGAACTCGATGCTCCGCTCCCACGCGATCTTGGCCGCATCGGCGTTGTAGACCTCGGGGCGCGTGTCGTTCGCGAACGCGTGGTCGGCGTCGTAGACGTGGAGCTCCATGGACTGGCCGCGGGCGGTGAGCTCTCTCCGGATCGCCTCGGCGGCGGCGGGCGTCGCCCACCCGTCGCGCGCGGCGAAGTGGGCGAGGATCGGCGCCTTGACGCGCGTGTAGTCGGGCGCGGGGCTCGGGACGCCGTAGAAGGGCACCACGGCCGCGAGCTCCGGGATCGTCGCCGCGGCGGCGAAGCTGAGCGCGCCGCCCATGCAGAACCCGATGACGCCGACCTTGCCGTTCGAGCGCTCGTGCGCCGACAGGAAGCGGACCGCGCCGGCGATCTCCTCGAGGGCGCGCGGCTTGTCGAGCTCGGTCATGAGCCGGTTGGCCTCGGCGGCGTCCTTGGTGACCTTGCCGTGGTAGAGGTCGGGCGCGAGGGCGACGAACCCGGCGGCGGCGAGCCGATCGAGCAGCGAGCGGACGTGGTCGTTCAGGCCCCACCACTCCTGGATCAGCACGACGGCGGGCGCCTTGCCGCCCTGCTTCGGCCAGACGATCTCGCCGGTCGCCGAGGACCCATCCTTCACGGGGAACGAAACCTTCTCGGACATGCGACTCCTCCCTTTCAAGGCGGGGCGCGGCCTCGCCGGCCCCAGTGAACGAGCGGGGCACGGCCTCCGCCGCCCCCTCGGGCGCGGCGCAGGATAACCGCGCCTCGCGTGGTGCGCATCGCGCATCGCGCATCGCGAGATGCTGGGCACGCGCTGCACACCGGGCCGGCGGGGAGTAACATGAGCGCGTGGATCCGCTGGCGGAGCGATGGAGGCGGGCCGTCTCTTCCGTGAAAGAGCTCCGGCTGCGGGTCGCGTTCCTGCGGAGCGAGATGCTGCGCGCCGAGCCCGCCGCCGTCGCCCGCGCGCTCGACGACCTGTGCCGCGACGCCGAGCAGGCCGACCCCGCCGCGCGCGACGTGCTCGGCGCCGTCGTGCCGGTCCTCGCGGATCCGGCGCTCTCCGAGCGCGTCGCGCAGCTCCGGGAGCTCGCCGCCTCCCTCGCCCTCCTGTCGCTCTCGCGGCTCTTGCGCCGCAAGGCGGGGCGGCGCGAGGCGCAGCCGGCCTCGCCGGCGCCCGACGAGCGCCAGGTGGCCACCTCGGGCGCGGGCCGCGCGCTCACGCTCGGCGAGCGGCGCGCGCTCGCGCGGCGGCCGACGCGCGCCGCCTTCGACGCCCTGCTGCGGGATCCGCACCCGCTCGTCATCCGCAACCTGCTCGCGAACCCGCGCCTGACCGAGGACGACGTCGTCCGGCTCGCGGCGCGGCGCCCGGCGAGCCCGGAGGTCATGACGGAGATCGCGCGGCACCCCGAGTGGCCCCAGCGCGCGCGGGTGCGCATGGCGATCGTGCAGAACCCGGGCGCGCCGCCGGAGATCGCGGTGCCCATGGTGCGCCTCCTCCTGCGGCCCGAGCTCCTGCAGCTCGCGGCGGCGGCGGACGTGCCCGCGGTCGTCCGCGCCGCGGCGCGGGAGCTGCTCGAGCGTCGTCCGCCCGTCCCGCACAAGCCGGGCGGCGCGCTGGAGCAGTGAGCGGCCCCGCGGCGACGCCGGCCGCGGCGCCGGTCACGGCTCCGGCCCGCCGCGGCGCCCCGCGCGGTCGCGGCGGCGCGCGCGCCGCGCCGCGGCCACGGCGAGCGCCGCCGCGAGGCCGGGCAGGGCGCCGCGCGCAGGGCCGGCCGCGTGCGCGCAGGCCGCCGCCGAGGCGCCGTCCCCGGGCCGCGCGGGGCGCCCGGGCGCGCAGGTCGCCCCGAGATCGGGCGCCGTCCAGGGCTGGTGGAACGCCACCGCGCGCTCCTCGGGGTCGTCCACGTTGCTGAGCTCCTCGCTCGGCGCGTCGCCGAGCGCGATCCAGAGCCGCACGCGGCGCGCCTCCGGGCTCCACGCGACCAGGTGGTAGCTCCCGGTCTCCGGCACCTCCGTCCGCAGCTCGAGCAGGAGCCAGGAGCGGGCGCCGGTGACGGGCTCGCGGACCACCTCCGGCGCGCGGGCGCTCCCGGTCGAGAAGAGCCGCGCGCCGAGCCCCGCGGGCGCCTCGAAGGGCAGCGCCGCGGCCCGGGGCAGGCCGGGGCCGAGCAGCGCGAGGGAGGGGCGCTCGCGGCGGAGCGCGTCCATCTCCGGCACGCCGAGCTGCACGCGCAGCGTCTCTCCCTGCGTGGCGTCGAGCGTCAGCCATACCGGGCGGCTCGGACATCCGAGCTCCGAATAGACGATGCGGGAAAGGTGGAGCCCGGAGAACTCGAGCGCCTCCTCGGCGCTCGAGTGATCTCCGTAATCGAAGAACATCTCGCGTGCGCGCGCGGGGGGCGCGGACGCGAGCACGGCCGCCAGCGTGAGGGCCAGGAGGGCGAGGCGCTCGAGGCGCCCGCGGAGCGTCGCGCGGCGGGTCCAGGTGATCATGTCCTCGACGCGATCTCTGGGGCCGAAGATCGGTCTGTCGACGCCGGACGCGCCGCGCCGCGAGGCGGGAAATCGCCCGCCGCGGGGGAGACGCCGGAAAAGCCCGGGAAGGGGAGGACGAGGGCGATGCGCGGCGCTGGCCGCGATCGCGGGCGCGTGCGGCGCTACGCGACCTCGGCCCAGCACCGCGCGAGGCGGCGGATCCCCTCGTCGAGGTCCTCGTCGCGCTCGACGGACGAGAAGCACAGCCGGAGGGCGAACGGGGTCACGGCGCCGTTCGCGCGGAACAGCGACCCCGGATCGAAGGCGACGCCGTGCTCGATGGCGGCGGCCAGGAAGAAGGCCTCGTTCGGCTCGGCGTCGGGCTCGACCCAGATCGCGAAGCCGCCCGCCGGCGGCTCGAACCTCCAGCCGGGCAGGTACCGGCGGAGCGCTTGCTCCATGCGGGCGGCGCGGCGGGCGTAGAACTCGCGCAGGCGCACGAGCCGCTGATCGAAGTCCTCGTTGCGGAGGTAGTCTTCCAGGATCGCCTGCGGCAAGCTGGCCGCCTGCAGATCGGCGGCTTGCTTGAGCTTGAGCACGTCGGCACGGAGCGCGCGCGGGGGCACGAGCCAGCCGACGCGGAGCCCCGGGCACAGCGTCTTCGAGAACGTCCCGACGTGGAACACGCGATCGGGCGCCTCGGCCAGGAGCGGCCGCGGGGCGGGGCCGTCGAAGCAGAGATCCGCGTAGGCGTCGTCCTCGATGACGGGCCGGAGGGTCGACAGGACCTTGGCCCGCTCGCGGGGCGACATCCTGCGGCCGCGCGGGTTCGAGACGGCGGGCATGAGGTAGTGGGCGTCGACGTGGCGCCCGTCGTCGACGACCGTCGCGCCGAGCGCCTGGAACAGCTCGAGCGCCCCGGGGTAGCTCTCGGGGTCGACGCCGATCCTGGCGCCCGGCCCGCGGAGCATCTGCGCGGCGAGCGACACGGCCTGCTGCGCGCCGCTCGTCACGATGACGTCGTCGGCGGCGACGCTGGCGCCGCGCCGCCGCAGCTGCCCGGCGATCCAGGAGCGGAGGTCCTCGTCGCCCTCGGGCCAGCCGTACTGGAGCGCCGGGCAGCTGGGGGTCTGGAGCGCGCGGACGAACGACGCCGCGAGCTTGGTGCGCGGGAACTCCCCCGGCGCCGGCAGCCCGCCCGCGAAGCTGACGAGGCCCGGCGTGCCTGCGGCGCGCCGCTTCAGCGTCTCGAACCGGCCGAGGCCGAGCCGCGGCCCGCTCCGCGGCGGATCTTGCGAGCTCGGGGCCTGCGACGGCCGGATGTGGGATGACGGGGGCGGATGGGGGGCGAGCGCGGTAGCGTCCATAGATTTGAGAGTCCGGACGCTGCTTATTCAAGGATGATGCCGCCAGCGCTGTCCGTCTCCAGACGGAGCAGAAACCCTCGGGGCCCACGGCAGGACGTAATTGCCTGGAAATTTGGTTACATCGCGGCAACGCCGGAGAGGCGAGAGCGCGTTGCTGGGTGTGGCGTGCTCGCGCGGCGTGTCAGGCTGCCACAGCGCAACGACGGGCGTGCAGGGGTGTCCCCGAGGCGGACATGGTCTGGAAATACGGCCGTCGTGGTCCGGCGGCGAGGGATCTGCCAGGAGATCCGTGTCCGGCGCGCCGGGCGTGGAGCGCGCTCGCGCGGTGTTTCGCCCGGGCCGGCCGTCGGGGAGGAGGTGTCGTGCTGACTAGGGCTCTACGCCCCAGGCGAGCTCGCCGTCGTGGTAGACGGTGATCTGCATCGAGGGTGTCCAGGCCGTCGTCGCCTCGAAGGAGTAGTCGTCGGTCTGCGTCATGCGGTCGTAGACCTCTCTGTTGTAGATGCGGATCTGCGACTCTCCGGACGTGGCGCCCGCATCGATGTTGCCTGCGGCGGCGCTGAAGCCGAGCTCCAGGTAGTGATCCGCGTCCGTGCCCGACGCCGCGCGGAACGCCCTCGTGACGTTGGCGCACCCGCCGGTGACCTCGGAGAAGTCGCATTCGCTTTTGAGATCCACCATCTCGACGTCGGCCGTGAACCAGTAGCGAATCGTCAGATCGCTGAGCGCGATGCGCTCAGCGCCCGTGTTCCTGATCCGGACCTTGAACGACAGCTGCTGGGCCTCGGCGCCGGTCTCCCTCGCCGCGTACTGCAGCTCGAGCGCCGGTGTGGTCGCCCCGCCGGTGGTGGAGCTCGCGGTGGTGGAGCTCGTGGCGCTGCCGCCGCCGACGCCCGTCGTGGCGCTGGTGGTGCTGCTCGCGGTGGTGCTGACCGAGCTGCTCGTGGTGGCGCTGGTGGTGCTGCTCGCGGTGGTGCTGACCGAGCTGCTCGCCGTGGTGGCCGTCACGTCGGCGCCGCCCTCGCCGCCCTCGCCGCCGGCCCCGCCGATGCCGCCGGCTCCGCCGTCCCCGCCTGCCGAGCTGCTCACCGTCGTGCTCGCGACACCGCCGCCGGAGCCGGACGTGCCGCTCGTCGCGGAGCTGGTCGTGCTGCCCGAGGTCGACACCGAGGAGCCCACGCTGCTCGAGCTGGTCACGCCGATCGAGGTCGAGGTCGGGCTGCCCCCGCCCCCTCCGCCGTCGCCGCCCAGGCTGGAGCCTTCGGCGCACGCCGCGAGCATCAGGAGGGAGGCGGCGGAGAGAGCCCTCGAGTCCCTCAACCAGGAGCGCGATTCTCCGACTCGATGGCTGCAACTGCCCGGCAGGAGCGGCGCTCCTGCCCTCGTTGACATCTTCATCGGAAAACCTCGGCTACAAGCTGCATCGGACGCCTTCGGGCCGAGCAGCGACGCACACCTTGCCGTCGGTCGCATCTTGAGTACCCCTGCGAGCGCCCAACCATGTCCGAAGGTCGAACGGAAGGAAGTTGAGCTCGGGAGTTTAACCAGATCCCCTGGTCTCCAGCAAGGAGTTTGGGCGCAGGGACAGGGCTACCCCGGTACATTTCTGCTGATGTCGTAGCCAGCTTTGGCGTTTTTGGCGTTTTTTGGAGTTTTCGGAGTCTTCCTGTGCACAGATATGCGCACAGGTAGGCGAACAACACGGGCCGATGCCGGGGGAGCCCTCGCGTCCTCGCCGCCTGTGGCCCGGCCCGCGGGGCTGCCTCACGCGTCCTCCAGCGGAGGCGGCGCATGGAGCCAGTTGAGCTCGGAGTCTGCCATGAACCGCGTCTGCCACTGGGCGGGTCTCTCCCAGTCACGAAACGAGAGCACCGCGCCGCAGAACGCCTCGCCCGTGCGCTTGCCCGGCGCGCCGATGAGCTCGTCGGCGAGGCGCAGGAGATCCGCCGGCTTGTCGGGCGCGTCCGCCACGAAGGCCCTCACCCACTTGTGGTATGGATACAGGATGCGGTTGTGCGCCAGGATCAGCCGGTAGCCGAAGAGCACCGCGCGCGCCGCGGCCCAGGTCAGGAGATAGCGGTTGTCGTGCTGCTCCGCCGACTCGAGGTAATACCGCATCGCCTCCAGC
Source organism: Sorangium sp. So ce185 (assembly GCF_051526825.1). NCBI lineage: Bacteria > Pseudomonadati > Myxococcota > Polyangiales > Polyangiaceae > Sorangium > Sorangium sp. So ce185. The sequence goes on from NZ_CP150316.1 coordinate 113,067, forward strand.
TGGGCGATGAAGCCAAGCATCTTGTGCGCGCGCTCGTGCTCGGGATAGGCCGAGATCGCGCGCACCAGGCCGTCGATCTCCGGGAGCCGCGACCAGGCGACCGTCGCGCCCAGGAACGCCGAGCGCGCCGGCTCGCTGCCGCGCTCGCGGGTCTTCTGGAGCAGGTCGAGGCTGACGATCTTGCCGTCGACGTACCCGCCCGGATAGTCCACGAGGCCCTCGTCCGAGGCGACGTAGACGAGCTCGCCGGTCGCGTGACGCCGCCTCTGCTCCTCCTCGGTGACCACCCAGAAGAAATCGATGTCGGACGTCTCCTTCGCCAGCCCCTTCGCCTGGGAACCCCCGACGATGACGGCCACGGAGCACGGGTCCGCGCTCAGCCGCTCGACGAGGCGCGATACGGTCCGGAGATGGTGAGGTCGATAGTTCGGTTCTCGCATTGGGTCATCCACGCTTTCTTGCCCCGAGGAGCTCGCTCCCGGAGGGCCGTCGCACGGTAGCGCGGCCGCTCGGAGACTTCCCGCTCAGAGGCGCCCGCTCGACGCGCTCGGCGAGACCCGGATCGGCCTCGCCGAGCGCGGCCCCTCCCCGGGGGCCAGCGGCCATGGACGGCACTCTCCAGTGAGGGTATACGTCGGCGCTGCCGCAGTTTACGTGCATGGGAAAAGTTCATGAAGGCTAAAGCGTTCAGCGGTCGACTGGCAGCGTGGGCCCTGAGTGCGCTCGCGTTGAGCGCGTGCTCTCGGCAGCAAGGGGGGGCCGCCGAGGGGGCCACGGGCGCGGCGGCGGGGGCCACGGGCGCGGCGGCGGGCGACAAGGGGGGTAAGGCGGGCGGGGCCAAGATTGCGCTGCTCCTGCCGGAGTCGAAGACGGCGCGCTACGAGTCGAAGGACCGCCCGTTCTTCGAGGCCAAGGTGAAGGCCCTCTGTCCTGACTGCCAGATCCTCGCGAGCAACGCGAACCAGGACGCCTCGCAGCAGCAGGCGCAGGCCGAAGCGGCGCTGACGAACAGCGCGAGCGTGCTCGTCCTCGACGCGGTCGACAGCGCGTCGGCGGCCGTCATCGCGAACAAGGCCAAGGCCCAGAAGGTGCCTGTCATCGCCTACGACCGCCTCGTCCCGGGCACGGACGCGATCGATTACTATGTGTCGTTCGACAACGAGGCGGTGGGCAGGCTCCAGGGCGAGTCGCTGCTGAAGGCGCTCGACAACAAGCCGACGGCCCGCGTGGTGATGATCAACGGCGCGGCGACCGACGACAACGGGCTGACCTTCAAGAAGGGGGCGCACGGCGCGCTCGACGGCAAGGTCCGGGTGGTCAAGGAGTACGACACGCCGGACTGGAGCCCCGACAAGGCGCAGGACCAGATGACCCAGGCCCTCACCGCGCTGAACAACCAGGTGGACGGCGTGTACGCGGCCAACGACGGGACCGCCGGCGGGGCGATCGCCGCGATGAAGGCGGCCGGCATCAAGCCCCTGCCGCCCGTGACGGGCCAGGACGCCGAGCTCGCCGCCGTCCAGCGGATCCTCCTCGGCGAGCAGTACATGACGGTGTACAAGGCCATCAAGCCGCAGGCGGAGGCCGCGGCGGTGATCGCGTACCACCTCGCCACGGGCAAGCCCGTGCCCACGGACATCACGGGCGGCAAGACGGTCAGCAACGGGACGAAGGACGTCCCGTCGGTGCTGCTGGTCCCGCTGGCGGTCACCAAGGAGAACCTGAAGGACTGGGTGATCGCGGACGCGTTCTGGACCCAGGAGCAGATCTGCACGGCCCAGTACGCCGAGGCGTGCAAGGCGGCGGGCCTCTAGGTCTGGAGCTCCCCGGCTTGCCGGAGGGGCCGCGGGCGCGTCATGCGGCGGGCTTGGGCTGCGAGGCCTCGAGGCGCGCCTTTTCGGCGAGGAGCAGCTCGGTGAACGCCGCGGTGAACAAGCGCCTGGCGAGCGAGCCGAGGAGGTCGCCGACGAGCGGCAGCGGGACCTCGAAGCGCGATGTCCAGTCGACCTCGGTGCCGTCGCCGCGCGAGGTGAAGCGGAGACGCGAGCCGTGGTGCCGGAGCGGCTGGCTGCTCTCGAGGATGTGGTAGTCGAACGAGGCGGGGCGCTCGAAGGCCGTGATCTCCTCGACGTAGCGGATCCGCTTCCCGACGCGCACCTCGCGGAGGGCGCCGAGGCCGTTGCGCTCGGTGAGCCCCGGCCGGATGAGCGTCGTGCGGGTGCCGTCCTCGGAGCGAAGGAAGCTTTCGTGATCGGCCACCGCGTCGAAGACGCGCTCGAGCGGGGCGTGGATGTAGACGTTGACGTGGACCTCTGCCATGCGGCGACCATCGCATGGATCCCGCGGAGCAAGCACGCGGGGAGGGGTGGGGGGAGAGGGGCTAGGGGAAGAGGAGAGAGAGCTTGCGGGTGGAGGATCCGTCCTTGACGGGATTGGTGGGGGCGGGGGGGGCGAGCGCAACCTGGGTCGGTCGGCAGAGCGCAACCTGGGTCGGTCGGCAGAGCGCAACCTGGGTCGGTCGGCAGAGCGCAACCTGGGTCGGTCGGCAGAGCGCCGGGGCAGAGCGCAACCTGGGTCGGTCGGCTGCTCGGCTGCCTCAACGTGGGTCGGGCCGATGCCACCCCAACCCACGTTGTGGTCGACGCCTTGCGGTGGACATCAGCGACGGCTGCCTTGCCAACCCGCTCGCCCTGTCTTAGTGAGTGAGTACTCACTCACCAAATCGGAGGCGGGTCATGGCGGGAGCACTGGACGCGCTGGTGGTCGGCGGAGGGCCGACCGGGTTGACGATGGCCGGGGAGCTCGCCCGGCGGGGGCTCACGGTGCGGATCGTGGACAGAGCACCGGAGCCGCCCTCGGATCACTCGCGAGCGCTCGCAGTTCAGACACGGACGATGGAGCTCTTCCGCAGGATGGGGATCGTCGATCTCGCCATGGAGCGCGCCGTGCGCGTGGGCGGCATCAACGTCCTCCTCTCCGACGGGCAGCGCGCCCGGCTGCCGATCTTCGACTTCCCGGAGCTGTCCACGCCGATCCCGGGCATCTTCATCCTCCAGCAGTTCGATACCGAGCGCGTCCTGGCTTCCCGACTCTCCGGGCTGGGCGTGACGCTCGAGCGCGGCATCGAGCTCGCCTCCTACACGCAGGACAGCGCCGGCGTCGCGTGCTCGCTCCGCCGAGCCGACGGGAGCAGCGAAGAGGTGCGCGCCAGATGGCTGCTCGGCTGCGACGGCGCGCACAGCGCTGTCCGCAAGGGCGCCGACATCGCCTTCGAGGGCGATACCTACGACGAACACTGCATGCTCGGCGACCTCATCGTCGATTGGCCGCTGCCCGACGGCGACATCTACATCAGCCCCTCGCGTCGGGGCGTCGCCGCAGCGTTTCCCGTGCCCGGCAGCCACCGGTTCCGGGTCATCCTCATCCGGCCCGAACCTCCGCCGATGCACGGCGCGCAGGTCTCGCTCGAGGAGTTCGAGGCCGCCATGCGCGAGATGATCCCGGTACCCTTCAAGGTCCAGCAGTCGATCGTCCTCTCGCGCTACCGGCTCCACCACCGCGTGGCCGCGCGGCTGCGCAAAGGACGCGTGTTCCTCGCCGGCGACGCGGCGCATATCCACAGCCCGGCCGGCGGGCAGGGCATGAACACCGGGATCCAGGACGCCTACAACCTGGCGTGGAAGCTCGCGGCCGTCGAGCAGGGCCGGATGCCCGCGTGGCTGCTGGACACCTACGAGGTGGAGCGGCTCCCCGTGGCGCGCAAGCTGATCGACTTCACTGACCGACTCTTCGGCCTCATGGCCGGACACGGGCCGGTGGGCCGGACCCTGCGCGCGATCGCGCCGCGCCTCGCGTCCCGCGCCCTCGGCATCTCCGCCGTGCAGCGCCGGATCCTGGGATTCCTCTCGCAGCTCAAGATCCGTTACCGGAAGAGCCCGCTGTCGGTGCAGATCGGGAACCCGCCGGAGCACGGGCCCCGCGCGGGGGATCGCGCGCCGGACGCCGTGGTCCGCAGCGCGGCGGGAGAGCACGTCCACCTCTTCGACCTGATGCGCGACGCCGAGTTCACGCTGCTGTTCTTCACCGGCCCGCAGGCGGACGGAGGGGCGCGCGAGCACGCCCGAAAGCTTGCAGCGCAGCTCGGCAGGCCAGACCTCAAGGTCCTCGTCATCGGCGCGCTCGAAGGCGGAGGCTTCGCAGATCCCGACGGGCACGCCCACGCGGCGTACGGCGTCGCGTCCTCGGCCGCCGTCCTCGTCAGGCCGGACGGCTACGTCGGCGTGCGCAGCGACCCGCTCGACGAGGGCGCGCTCCCGCAGGCCCTCGGCCGGCTCTTCACGCGCAGGGCCGAAGCCGCCTAGCGCGCCGGCCGCTCGCGGAACGAGGCGCGCGCCGCTGGAGCGCGCAGCGCCTCGCGCGCGACGGCGGGCGCCGCTCGCGGTCCGTCCCGCGGCGGCGGCCGAAATCCGTCGGGATCGCGGCCGGGCGGTACTAGAGATGAGCCGAGGGAACGCCGATGAGCCGACGACCGCGCTCGAACGACACCTTGACCGAGGCGCAAAGAAAGATCGTCGAGGCCGCGGTGGCTGCCTTCGCAGAGCATGGCTTCCGCGGGACCGCGACCAGGGACATCGCCCGGCGCGCAGGGGTCGCAGAGGCGACGATCTTCAAGTACTTCCCCACCAAGAGGGACCTCCTGCTCGGGGTGATCGGTCCCGCCATGGAGCAGCTCGTGGGGCCCGCGCTGGCGCGCTCGATGGACCCGCTCTTCAACGCGACGTACCCGACCTTCGAGGCTTTCCTGCGGGCGCTCCTCGCCGAGCGCACCGCGTTCGTGCGCGCGCACCCGCAGCTCGTGCGCATCCTCGCGCAGGAGCTGCCGTTCGACGCCGAGCTGCGGATCGGCATCGCCAGCCGGGTGTACGCGCCGTTCCTCGCGAAGGGGATCGCCCAGATCGAGCACTTTCAGCGCGAGGGGCAGATCGTCGGCTGGCCGCCCGCCCTCGTCCTCCGCTGCATCGCCTCGACGTTCGCGGGGTACATCCTCCACCGCGTGTTCATCGCGCCCGACGCGGCGTGGGACGACGAGGCCGAGATCGAGCGGGTCATCGCCTTCGTGCTCCGCGGCCTCTCGCCCGACCAGCCAGCGTGACCTCGCGCGGCCCGGCGCGCCGGCCGCGCGCCATGGGCGGCGATCAGCTCGTCGTCAACAGCGAGCGGAGCTGCGACGGCGACACCTGGTAGTCCTTGCCGCAGTAGTCGCAGCGGATGTCGAGGACCTTCCCGTCTTCGACCATCTCCTCGATGTCGGTCCGCGGCAGGCTCGCCAGCGTGGTCATGACCCGGAGCTCGCTGCAGCGACAGCTGAAGCTGAGCGGTGAGTCGTCGAGCCGCGAGAACGGCATGCCGTAGAGCAGCTCCTCGAGCAGCACGTCCGCCGAGGCGCCCTCATGCGCGAGCACGTCGTCGAGGCGCTCGAAATCCTTGAGCCGCTCGGTCATCACCATGAGCGGGCCGCGCTCGACCTCCGGGAGCAGCTGCACCAGATATCCGCCGGAGGCGCCGACGCCGTCCTCGCCGATCAGCGTGGCCACCGCGATCATCGAGACGACCTGCTCCGACTCCTGCATGTATGTCATCAGGCCGCCGGAGATGCCGCCCTCGGCCGGGACCTCGACGACGCCTTGGTGGAGCATGCCGTTCGGCAGCGTGCGCATGACCTGCAGCAGCGAGCCTTCGCCGATCTCCACCGCGCTCTTCTCGGCGGCGCCCTTGCCCAGGTTGACCAGGCCGCGGCTCGTGCCGTCCGGGTGCGAGTCGGCCACGAGGGTCCCGTGGCCGGTCGCGCCCTTGACGATCGCCTGGACGCGCAGGTTCGGCGCCATCGCCTCGCGCACGAGGATGGCGCCGGTGATCAGCTCCCCCAGCCGCTGCGCGGTCGAGCCGGTGGCCGATTGCACCGCGATGGCTCCGCGCACGGTGTCGGTGGTCAGCGCCGTGATGACGCGAAAAGCGCCATCGATCGTGATGGCGCGGACGACGGAATCAGAAGGTCGGAGCAAGATGGACTCTCCCGTGAGGAAATATCGTTAAGCCACGGACGGCAGATGGCAACCCGCGGCGCATGCGACCCGGGCGGAGAGGTGGCGATCGGCGGACCTGCTGGCCCGTCGGCAGCCCGCGGATCCAGCGCAACGTGGGTCGGGTCCGCGGGGTGGGGCGGGTCGGGGCGGCCGCAACCTGGGTCGGGTCGGGGGCGGCGCAACGTCGGGGCGGCCGCAACCTGGGTCGGGTCGGGGGCGGGCAGCCGCAACCTCGGTCGGGGGCGGGGCGGGGCGGGGCGGGCAGCCGCAACCTGGGTCGGGTCGGGGGCGGGCAGCCGCAACCTCGGTCGGGGGCGGGGCGGGGCGGGCAGCCGCAACCTGGGTCGGGTCGAGGGCGGGCAGCCGCAACCTGGGTCGGGGCGGGGGCGGGCAGCCGCAACCTGGGTCGGGTCGGGCGGGGGCGGGCAGCCGCAACCTCGGTCGGGTCGGCGGCAGCGGGCAGCCGCAACCTCGGTCGGGTCGGCGGCAGCGGGCAGCCGCAACCTCGGTCGGGTCGGCGGCCGCAACCTGCGTCGGGTAGGCGACCTGGGTCAGGCCAGCTGCTGGCCGCCCGCGTCAGGTCGGCTGGCCGCTGGCCGCCGCAACCTGGGTCGGACCCGCTGGGTCGGATCCGCTCCACCTGCTCCGGGCGGGGGCGCCGTCGTGGAGGGGCTCATCCGCGCCGACGGCGCCGGTGCAGCGCCGCGGCGCAGGTGCCGACCGCGAGCAAGGCCCACGGCACCGAGGGGCTGCCGTGATCGTCCGCGCCCGCCGTGCAGGCGCAGCCGCCGCCCTGCACCACGATCCCGTCGCCGGGCGGCGCCGTGGGGCACGGACCGATGCTGTCGTCCTCGTTGCGGCAACCCGGGACGCACTGCTTCGTCGCCTCATCGCACACCATGCCGGCGTCGCAATCGCTGTCCTGCTCGCACGTCATGGGCCGGTCGTCCGCAGGATCGTTCGGATCGCGCTCGCCCGCGTCGACCACGCCGTCGTGATCCTCGTCCTCCTCGCCGTCGATGGCGCCGCCGCCGTCGGTGTCGGCCTTCGTCGGATCCGTCGTCGTGTCCCCGTTGTCGCCGTCGGGCACGCAGGTCGCCGCGTCGGCCTCGGTGTCCGCGTGCGAGCAGTCCTTGCCCAGCTCGGTCCCATCAAAGAGCCCGTCCCCGTCGCTGTCGGGATCGAGCGCGTTGATCTTCCCGTCGTCGTCCGTGTCGGCGCCGGGCTCGCGCTCCTCGCCGTCGATCACCCCGTCGTCGTCGCTGTCCGCGTCGTCCGGATCGGTGCCGAGCGCCGTCTCCTCGGCGTTCGAGAGGCCGTCGCCGTCACGGTCGCCGCGGTCATCCCCGGCGTCGTTCGGATCGGTCTCGTCGCTCCCCTCGTCGACCATGCCGTTGTGGTTCTGGTCCTCCTCGCCGTCGCTCGCGCCGCCCCGATCGGTGTCGGGGTCCACGACGCTCGTCGTCGAGGCCCCGCCATCGGCGTCCGGCGTGCACGTCCCGGCGTCGCCGGCGGTGTCTTCGTCCGCGCAGTCCTTCCCCGCCTCAGTGCCGTCGAAGAGCCCATCGCCGTCGCTGTCCGCATCCAGGACGCCCGGCTGCCCGTCGCCGTCGCCGTCGTCGCTGGGGTTCGGCTCGTCGCCGTCGAACAGACCGTCGTCGTCGCTGTCGCGATCTCCCGGATCCGATCCGAGGTACGCCTCGAGGTCGTCGCCCAGCCCATCGCCGTCGCTGTCGACGTTCTGGTCGTCGTCGTCGCCGTGGCCCGCGGTCGGGTCGGTCTCGCCGGCCTCGATCGCGCCGTTCAGGTTCGCGTCCTCGGAGCCGTCGCTCGCGCCACCCCGATCGCTGTCACGGCGCACCGCCGACGTCCTCGTCGCCCCGCCGTCGGCGTCCGCCGTGCAGTGCCCAGCCTCCGCGTCGGTGCCGAGGCCGTCGCAGGCGAGGCCCAGCTCCGTGCCGTCGAAGAGCCCGTCGTCGTCGCTGTCCACGTCGCGCACGTTGATCAGCCGGTCGCCGTCCGTGTCGTCCGATGGGTTCGGCTCCTGCCCGTCCTGCACGCCGTCGTCGTCCGAGTCCGCGTCGCCGGGATCCGTGCCCAGCGTCTCCTCGAGATCGTCGCTCAGCCCGTCGTCGTCGCTGTCGTCGTTTTCGCTGTCGTCGTCGCCGTGCCCGCGGGTCGGGTTGCTCTCGCCGTTGTCCGCGACCCCGTTCAGGTTCGCGTCCTCGGAGCCATCGCTCACGCCGCCGTCGTCCGTGTCCGCGTCGAGCGGCGACGTCTTCGTGGCGCCGGCGTCCGCGTCCGGGGTGCAGCGACGCGACGGCGCGTCCGTGCCGGCGCCGTCGCAGTCGAGGCCGAGCTCGGTCCCGTCGAAGAGGCCGTCGTTGTCGCTGTCGACGTCGAGCGCGTTGATGAGCCCGTCGCCGTCGGTGTCGTCCGCCGGGTTCGGCTCGAGCCCGTCGCGCACCCCGTCGTCGTCGGAGTCGGCGTCGCTCGGATCGGTGCCCAGCGTCTCCTCGAGATCGTCGCTCAGCCCGTCGTCGTCGCTGTCGGTGTTCTGCCGATCGTCGTCCCCGTGGCCGGCCTGAGGAGCGGTCTCGCCCGCGTCGACCGCGCCGTTCAGGTTCGCGTCCTCGGAGCCGTCGGTCACGCCGCCGCGATCGGTGTCCGCGTCGAGCGGCGACGTCTTCGTGGCGCCCGCGTCGCCGTCGGGGGTGCAGTTGCCCACCGTCGCGTCGGTGCCCGGACCGTCGCAGCCGAGGCCGAGCTCGGTCCCGTCGAAGAGGCCGTCGTTGTCACTGTCGATGTCGAGCGCGTTGACGAGCCCGTCGCCGTCGTGATCATCCGTCGGGTTCGGCTCATGCCCATCGCGCACGCCGTCGTCGTCCGAGTCGGCGTCGTTCGGATCGGTGCCGATATGCCCCTCGAGAGCGTCGCCGAGCCCGTCGCCGTCGGTGTCGGCGACCTGCCTGTCGTCCGCGCCGTGCCCCGTCGTGGGGTCCGTCTCGCCCTCGTCGAGCACGCCGTTCAGGTTCGCGTCCTCGGAGCCGTCGAGCGCGCCGCCGTTGTCGGTGTCGGCGTCCAGCGGATCGGTCGTCGTCGCCCCGGCGTCGCCGTCGGGCACGCAGTGCCTCGCGAGCGCGTCCGTCCCCGGGCCGTCGCAGGCCGTCAGCCCCACCTCGGTCCCGTCGAACAGGCCGTCGTTGTCGCTGTCGACGTCCCGCGCGTTGACGAGCCCGTCGCCGTCGGTGTCGCGATCCCAGAGCTCCTCGTCGCCGTCGCTGATGCCGTCGTCGTCGGTGTCGGCGTCGTTCGGGTCCGTGCCGGCGGCGATCTCGTCGCCGTCGCTCAGCCCGTCGCTGTCGCTGTCGACGAGGATCGACGTCGGCGGCGCGCCCGGCTGGTCCGTGCCGTTGCCGTCCGTCGGGTAGTTCTGCGAAGATCCGCCCGCCGGGCTCTGCGCCGCGACGGTCGCCTGGTTCGCGATCTCGCCGTTCGTGCCCGGGTCGATGGTGACGCGGAACCGCACCGTCGTGGTCTCGTCGACGCCGAGCGACCCGCCCTGGGCCGCGCTGGCGTCGCTGCCGAGCCGGATGCGGACCGTCCTCGTGCCGGCGATGTACTCGCCCTCGTCGTCGCCGGCCGCGTCGGTCACGCCGCCCATGTTCGGGCCCGCGGTGATCTCGAGCGAGCCCGGCACGTAGGTGACCCCGGGCGGCAGCGGATCGCTCAGCACGACGTTCGCGGCGCTGTCGTCCCCGGTGTTCGCGACGATGATCGTGTATTCGAGCGTGTCGCCCGGCGCGACGCCGCCGCCGTTGAGGTCCAGGACCGACTTTGTCGATCTGGTCAGATCCGGCAGGCGCGTCGGCACCGACGTGATGAGGCCGCCGAGCAAGTAGCTGTCGTTGCCCAGGACCACCGCCCCGACCTCCGCCGACGTGTCGCCCGGCCTGAGCAAGTTGGACGGGACCTGGACCACGTCGACGTCGATGCCGCTCATGCTCAGCGGCCCGCCGGTGAGCCGCGGCAGATCGCCCGCCGCCGACGCCGGCGCGCCGAGGAACGACCGGGAGCTGTTGAAGAAGTCGTTCACCGGGTTCACCGCGTCGAAGAGCCCGGTCCCGTTCCACTCGATGCCGTCGCCGGTCGTGCTGTCGCCGTCGTAGCCGATGACGCCGAGCTTCGCGAGGCCCGCGCCCGAGGGGACGACGAACCCCGAGATGGTCCACTCCACCGCCTCGCCGTCGAACACCATGTCGAGCCCGTCGAAGATGGCGAGGTTGCGGGCGGGCGCGGTGGTCAGCTCGTAGAGCACGACCATCCACCAGCCGGCGAACACGAAGGACTTGTTCACGTCGTTGAGGGCGATCGCGTTGGAGATGCCGCCCAGGCGGTAGGCGCCCGCGCCGCGCGTCCGCACGATCTCGGTGACGTCGGCCACCGCCTGGGCGTGGATGTCGCTGGAGGACACCTCGCCGGAGAGCGTGCCGGTCACGTTGCTGCTGAAGGTGCCGGGCCGATCCAGGGTCACGGTGAGATCGGCCGAGCCGGAGGCGCGGCTCGCCGCCCAGTAGAGATAGGCGTGGGTCACCCGCGCGCCCGTGGGGAGGTTGAGGACCGCGGTGGTTCGGGCCGCCGAGGGGGCTACCGTGGGGCTCGCCTCGGCCTGCCCCGCGAGCGGGCTGTCGGCCCGCCAGTAGACGTCGGGCGCCGTGTCCACGAGCGTCCCCTCCACGCCGCAGTTCGCGGCGACCGTGCCCACCATGGGCGCGACCTCGGACGGCCCGCACTCGTGCGCGAGCGTGTTGCCGATGAGCACGAAGTCGCCGCGCTGCGCCACCTGGACCCGGCGCACCGGATCCGCGCCCGCGGTCCCCGAGAGCGCCCCGAGCAGCGCGGCGCCGGTCAGCCCCGTGATTGCCAATCGCTTTGCCATCGACGCCTCCAGCCCTATGGCTGCTTCTTTGCCTTCTCGATGATGTTGAACTGGACGCGCCGGTTCTTCTGGCGCCCCGCCTCGGTCTTGTTGTCCGCGATCGGGACGTCGGGGCCGTAGCCCTTCGCCTGCATGCGCTCGGGCGCGATGCCGCGCTCGACGAGCGCCATCAGCACCGACTCCGCGCGCGCCTGGCTCAGCTTCGTGTTGAACTGGCGCGCTCCGCGGTCGTCCGTGTGGCCTTGGACCTCGATCTTGAGGATCTCCGGATGGTCCTTGAGCACGCCGGCGACCTCCTCGAGCAGCTCGTGGCTGACCGGCCGGATGGTCGCCTTGCCGGTGTCGAACTGCACCTGCTGCAGGATGACGATCTCGGTCTCGGTCACCCGGACCGAGGCCGGGCACCCGTGCTGCTTCGGATCCTCGTTCGGCTTGCCCTTCTCGTTCGGGCAGGCGTCCTGATCGTCGCGGATGCCGTCGCCGTCGGTGTCGCCCGGGCAGCCGTTCGTGGCGGGGTCGGTCGTGGCGATGCCGGGCAGATCCGGGCACGCGTCCGACGGATCGGGGATCTTGTCGCTGTCGCGATCGGGCGGCGGCGGGCAGCCGTGCTGCTTCGGGTCCTCGTTGCTCGGGCCGGCCTGGTCCGGGCACGCGTCGACGTCGTCGGTGATGCCGTCCTTGTCGCGGTCCCCGGGCGGCGGGCAGCCGTTCTTCTTCGGGTCCGGCGAGGCGATGCCGGCCACGGCGGGGCAGGCGTCGACCGCGTCGAGGATGCCGTCGCGATCCGCGTCCTTGGGCGGCGGACACCCGTTCTTTGCGCGGTCCGTGCTCCCCACGCCGGCGACGTCCGGGCACGCGTCGGCGTCGTCGGGGATGCCGTCGCCGTCCCGGTCCTTCACGGGCGGCTTCACCTCGGGCGAGTAGGCGACCATGGCGACCGCGCGGAACGAGGGCGTGCCGACGCCGGCGGTGAGGCCAGGGCCCACGCCGAGCCCGGCCTCGAAGTCGCTGGCGAAGCGGTAGCGCCCGCCGAGCAGGGCCTCCAGGTTGGTCGTGCGCTGCTGGACGTCGGAGATCGTGATCGAGCCGGTGATCTCCGGCCCGATCTGCAGCCGCCGCTCGTCGTCGAGCAGCAGGCCGACGCCGGCGCCCCAGTGCACCATCATCCCCTGCTCGACGTTGGCGAACTGCCTGGTCGACCGGAACTCAGGCCCCGCGGCGAGCGACCACACCGCGCGATCCAGGTGGCCGCCGAGGATGAGCTGCGGGCTGCCGCGCACGTCGCCGTCGCCGGAGTACGCCTCGGGGTCGCCGGTCGGCAGCCACACGTAGCCGCCGAGGGCGATCTGGAACGGATCGAAGTAGTCGCCGAAGAGGGTCGCGCGCGCGCCGAGCCGGAGGTCCCCGAGCGCGCTCGTGGCCGGCTGCGGGAGCACGGCCCCCGAGGCGACCCCGCCGTCGCCGGACTGGAACGCGAGCGGCAGATCGACGTTCACCGTGAGGCGCTCCCAGAGCGAGAGCGAGGCGCTCAGGTGGAGCAGGAGCTGGCTGCCGACGACCTTGCCGTCGCCGATATCCTCGTTCCCTCGGAGCCTCCGCAACACGAGCGGGTCCTGGGCGTAGTCGCCGAGGATCATGATGTGGGGCGACGCGTCTCCTGCTGCGTAGGCGGACTGGACACCGAACATCCGGTCGCCGGCCGGCGCGGGCTGGAACCTGTCGAGCGCGAAGCCCTCGGGTCTCGCGGGCTCCTGCGCTTCGGCCTGAGCCGCTGCCCCGAGCAGGCACAGCGCCGCCGCGAGCGCGGCCGTCGGATGGGTCCCCTGTGTACGAGCCGGCATGAACGAGGTCGCCTCCTTGCGCGAAGGAACAGCAAGCCCCCGGAGTATCGACCGAAATGCCCGCGGCGTTCAACGTTTCACGAGGTTTTTCCCGGCGAGGCGGGCCATCGGGCCCGCTCGAGGGAGGCGCTGTGCGCGTGGCGGCGCGGGCCTGGTCGCCGCGGTTCCGACGCGCATTCACGGTGCGCCTCGCGCGCCTGTACGGAGTTTCCTGCAAGGGCGGTCGGGTCCGGGGCAGGTCCGCTTGCGTCGCGAGGTCGCGCTGTGGAGCCTCGCACGCCAGGGTTGCTACCGGAGTGCGGCAGCGGTAGAGCGGCGCCCTGACCCCGCGGCACGCGTTGCTTGCGGCACTCGTTAGGAGGCACCATGGCCCGCGAACCGAAGAACTTCGATCATCTCCTCGGCGGCAACGCCAAGGGCTTGAGTGATTTGCAGCTCAAGGCGCATTTCACGCTGTACCAGGGCTACGTGAAGAAGCTCAACGAGATCTGGGAGCAGCTCGGTAAGGCGGATCGCAGCGCGCCGAACTACTCGTACAACGCGTACAGCGAGCTCAAGCGCCGCGAGCCTGTCGCGTTCAACGGCACGGTGCTGCACGAGCTGTACTTCGAGAACATCGGCAACGGCTCGACGCAGCCGAGCGCCCAGTCGAAGCAGCTCATCGAGGCCTCCTTCGGCAGCTTCGACAACTGGCTGGCGGACGCCAAGGCGGCGCTCCTGAGCGCGCACGGCTGGACGGTGCTCGTGTACGACTACCAGGAGAAGAAGCTCTTCAACAACCTCATCCGGACCGAGCACGATGTCGGCCTGTTCGCGAACACGCATATCATGGTCGCGATCGACGCCTGGGAGCACGCGTACTTCGCGGACTACCAGACCAAGAAGGCGGACTACGTGGCCAACGTGCTCTCCGGCCTGAACTGGGACGTGATCAACGCGCGCCTCCAGCAGATCGGCCCGCACACCGCGGCGTAGTCTCGCGGTCTCACGGCGGGGGCACGCGCCGCAGTCTCACGGCGGGGGCACGCGCCGCAGTTACACGGCGGGGGCACGCGCCCCCGCCGCCCCACCGAGCGGAGCTCGGTGGGGCCCCACCACCCCGCGATCCATTTGTGCCGCCTCGGGCGTGCTGCCGCTGCGGGCCTGACGTTGGTCGACGTCTGAGACGAGCGCCTTCGATGGCGTGATGCCTGCCTGAGGTGTGCGCCTTCCCATCCTCCGTACTCGCGCTCACGCCCTCACCAGCCGCGCGCTCCCCGGAGGAGCGAGCATCGTGCTCGCCGCGATGTGCCCGCTCCGCGTTCGTCCTGTAGACTGGGCGCGACAATGACCAAGGCCGAGTCGAGCTCCCCCGGCGCCGGGGAGGAGAGCCTCATCTACGTCCGCCGGATCCACCGCCGCGACCTGAACCGAGTTTGGGAATTTCTCAAAAAGGTGTTCCGCGACGTGAACCGGGAAACGGTCGAGTACCAGCGTCCTCGCTCCAAGAAGCGGTTCCTGGAGGTCTACGAAGAGGAAGGCGTCGAGCAGCTCCTCTTCGAGGTCCGCCAGGGCGATGGGCAGGAGATCGTCGGCTACGCGGAGTGCGCGTTCGAGATCACCGGGACCGACAACTGGATGAACGAGCGGTACTTCACGAAGCACGACATGCGCCCGCTCTTCGTCGAGGAGCTCGCGGTCCACCCCGATTACCAGGGTCGCGGCGTCGGCGCCTTCATGCTCGAGCAGCTCGAGCACCTCGCGCGCATCCACGGCTGCACCCACCTCGTGCTGGAGGTGGCCGAGAACAACATCGGCGCCCTCAAGTTCTACCGGAAGCGCAGCTTTTACCGGCTCGACGCCGCGATCTTCATGGCGAAGAAGGTCGCTGTCGACTCGGAGCTCCTGCCGCCCCGGGCGCTCAAGAAGCCGCGCCCTCCGGAGGCGTCCTCCGCGTCCGCCAAGCCGAAGCGCTCGCCGCGGCGAGCGCCGAAGGCGCGCACCGCCGAGAAGCGGACGAGCGCCCCGCCGCCGGCGTCGCTCCCGCCGGACGCTGCGGCCGACCGGGAGCGCGCGCCCCTCGCACGGGCGGACGCCGACGGCGACGACGACCCGCTGTGAGCCCGGACCGAGGCGCGACCCGCCGCGAGCCCGGGCGCGGCGCGGCGGCGGGCGCGCCGGGCTCGGCGGCGCGGGGTCAGAGCTCGACCGTGCCGTGCTGGCGCAGGGTCGCCGGCAGCGACAGCGCGTGATCGATGCAGGCGCGGATGTCGTCGAAGCTGGACAGGCCGTACCAGAACACCGTCCAGGTCTCGTTGCGGTAGCTGCCCTCGGCCTGCTGGAAATACCAGGGGTTGATCTCGTTGCCGTTCCGGGCGCGCCAGAACAGCTTCGGGTTCTCGTTCTTCATCCGCGTCCAGAGCGAGCCGCCGATGCCCACGCCCTGCGCCTCCGTGGTCACCGCGAACTTGTCGAGGTACGGAGTCAACGGCGCCTTGTCGCCCGAGTCGAGCGTGAGGATCGCCGTCGCCCGGTACGAGTCGGACAGGTAGATGCGGTAGAACGGCTTCTTGTCGAAGTAGTGCTCGTCGAGCTTCCGCTGGAAGCACGCCTCGAGCAGATCGCGCAGCCGGCCGCGATCGATGCCGTCGAGCGTGTCGTGCCGCACGATGCGCTCGCCGCGTCGGACGAGCGTGCCAGAGCCCGTGTGCGTGAACAGCTCCTTCGCCAGGTGATCCGGCGCCGTGATCGACACCGAGGAGGTCGGCGGCAGCCCGTCGAGCAGGAGCTTGATCTCCTGCAGCTTGAGCCGCATGCCCCCGGTCAACCAGGGCTGGGCGATGAGCCCCGCGTAGTCCTCCTCGAGGTTGATGGCCGAGATGATGCGCCCGTGCTCGTCGAGGAGGCCGCCCGCGCTCGTCAGGAAGATCATCTTGAACGGCTGCGTCGCGAGCGCGAGCTCGCGCGCGGCCACGTCGGCGTTGATGTTGACGATCTGCCCGCCCGGCGTCTCGCCGAGGCAGGCGAGGATCGGCAGGTGCCCCGCGCGCAGGCTGGACCTCACCGCGTCGACGTGGACGCGCTCCACCCTGCCGACGAGCCCGAGGCGGCCCTCGTCCATCAGCGACGCCTCGAAGACGCCCGCGGTGATCGGCCGCGTGCGCGTGCCCATCTCCTCGAGCGCCTCGACGAGCCGCAGGTTCTCGCGCAGGAAGACGCGGCGAGCGATCTCCAGGACGCGGGGCGTCGTGACGCGCAGCCCGTTGACGCGCTCGGTCTGGATGCCCGCCTCGGCGAGCGCCCGATCGAGCTGCGGCCCGGCGCCGTGGATCACGATGGGATACAGGCCGACCTGGTTCAGGAACACGAGCGAGGTCGCGAGCGCCTCCAGGTCCTCGTCGAGGATGGCGCCGCCGACCTTGATGACGGCGAACTTCTGCTGATCGACGGCCGCGTACTGCTTCAGGTACTGCTCGACCTCCTTGCGGCTGCCGAGGTTCCTGAGCAGGCGGACGATGACGTCTTGTGTCGAGCCCATCGCGGTCACCACCCGTTGGCCAGCACGTCCATCACGGCCTTCTGAACATGCAACCGATTCTCAGCCTCGTCGATGACCATGGAGGCGGGCGAGTCGATCACCGCGTCCGTGACCTTCACGTTGCGCCGGACCGGCAGGCAGTGGGAGAAGAGCCCACCCGCGGTGAGCGCCATCTTCTGCTCGTCGACGATGAAGTGCTTGTGCCGGTCGCGGATGGGCTTCTCCTGCTCCCAGCGCCCGAAGTAGGGAATCGCGCCCCAGCTCTTCGCGTAGACGACGTGCGCGCCCCGGTAGGCGGACTCGATGTCGTAGGTGATCGAGAGCTTCCGCCCGTTGTCGGCCGCGCTCTTCCTGGCGGCGTCGAGGTAGCGCTCGTCGAGGTGGTACTCCTCGGTGGGGCAGAGGAGGGTGACGTCCATGCCGAGCTTGGAGGCGATGAGGACCGCCGAGTTGGCGACCGCCGTGTTGAGCGGGCGCGGGTGGTACGTCCAGGTGAGCACGAACTTCTTGCCGTCGAGGCGGCCGAGGCGCTCCTTCATGGCGAGCGCGAGGGCGAGCTCCTGGCAAGGGTGGGTGATGGTCTCGAGGTTCACCACCGGCACGGTCGCGTGGCGGGCGAACCCCTGGAGCACCTTGTCCTGGCGATCGTCCTCCCAGCGCTGGAACTTGGGGAACGCGCGCACGCCGATGAGGTCGGCGTAGCGCGAGAGCACGCGAGCGACCTCCTGGATGTGCTCCTCCGGCTCACCGTCCATCACGGCGCCTTCCTCGAACTCGATGGGCCATGCGCCCCGGCCGGGCTCCAGGACCACGGCGTGTCCGCCGAGCTCCCGGATGCCGACGTCGAAGGAGGTGCGCGTCCGCAGCGAGGGGTTGAAGAACACGAGCGCGATGGTGCGATCCTTGAGGCGCGGCTCGATCGGCCGGCGCTTGAAGCGCTGCGCGCGCTCGAGGAGGCCCTCGATCTCGGCGCGGGTATAGTCCATCGTGGTCAGAAAGTGCCGCATCGAATGCCTCCTCGTTGGATCAGCGCGGAGCGGGCGCTCGCATTGGAGCAATCCTGGCGGCGATGTCAACGATGCGCGCGTGCCGGCGCGGCGCGCTCCGTCGGACGGAGTCGAGCGGCCGCTCCGCGCGCGGCGGCCGCGCTCCCTGGCGCGGCGGCGACCGTGGTCCCCGCGGCGTCAAGCAACGTGGTTCCGGCGGCCCAAGCAACGTGGCCCCGCCGCCTCAAGCGACGTGGTCGCCTCGGCTAAGGTGTGATGCGCGCGACGACGTCCTCCGCCCGAGCTGGCGGCGGGGCCCGCCGGCGTCGAGCGTCTCGCTTCGGTCGGCGGGCGCCGGCGTCAGGTGTGGCGCCGCACCGCCCCCGTCGCCAGCAGCGACCGGAGGATGTCAGGATTGCATGCGCCGGTTTCAGGATCGAAAGGGGTACGCAGTCCCCTTAAGGAAAATGCGCGGAAAACCAGGGTGCAGCGCTTGGTCCGCATCCTGCTAAACCTGGAGGCAGAGCGCCCGTGACGGTTTCCCCCCCCCACCGTCGAATGGGCGCTCTTTTTTTTTGTGCTTCTGCGGCGGCGTGGCGTGGATGAGGCGACGTGCCGGTGACGCTGGTTGTGATCCTCACGGTGCGATGCGAGGCGCTCGACGCATTCCGCGCGTATGAGAGGAAGGCCGCGGCCGTGATGGCCCGGTACGGCGGCGCGATCGAGCGAACCGTGGTGACGGCGCCCGACAGCGCTGGGCTGAGCCTGAAGGAGATTCACATCGTCACCTTTCCCGACGAACACGCCTTCTCGGCGTACCGTCGCGACGGCGAGCTCGGAGCGGTGGCGCACCTGCGGGACGCATCGGTCGTTCAGACCGAGATCCTGCGCGGGGAAGAGGGGCCGGACTATCACGCCGTTTCCGGCTGACCCCTCTTGCCGTCGATGACTCGGTGAACCGAGCTCGCCGGCCTCGCACCGGTCACGGGGCGAGGTCCTCGACGCGCTCCGCCTGCTCGGGCGGCTCGGCGATGCACGCGGTGGCGACGCGCCGGAATCCGACCCGTTCGTAGACGCGCGCGACATCGTCGTTCTGCGCAGACAGGAACACGGTGCGCATCCCGGCGTCCAGGGCGTGCCGGGCCAGGACCGCGGTGACGGCGGCGGCGAGGCCCCGGCGCCGGGCCGCGGGCAGCGTCCCGACGCCCACGATCTCGGCGACGTCCAGCGCGTGCTGGTAGCTGCCCACGCAGAGCGGCCCGGTGAGCACGCCGCCGCCCCGGGCAGCGGCGTGCACCATCGTTCCCTCGATCAGCGACGTGTGCCAGGCCGCCGCGAGCCCGGCCTGGAGCGTCGCTGCGGCGGCGTCGCGCTCGGCCGGGCCAGCAGGGCCCGCCGCGGTGCTGAGCGCGCCGAAGGCGACGTGCGCGACGGCCTGCACGGCGGCGAGATCCGGGTCGTGCGCGGCGACGATCGAGAGCGCGATGTCCTCGGGCAAGGCGGCCGGGACGGGCTCGCCGCGGAGCACGAGCAGCGGGCAGCGGCGGACGTGCAGGCCCGCCGCCTCGGCGGCCGCGTCGAGCCCGGGGGTCGTCTCCAGCACCCACTCGAACGCCTCCGGAATCGAGAGCTGCCGCTGACGCGCGCGCACCGCGGCCACGTCCTCGGCCGACACGGCGCCTCGAACGCCGAGGGCGGGGCGGGCATAGTAGGGCCAGCCGTCGCCGCGGCGAATGAAGAGGGTCAGCGGTCCGTGATCCTCGGCGTCGGCACGACGGCGAGGGACGGCGTCGTAGAACCGCTCGATCTCGGCAAGGGTGCTCATGGGCCGGATGATGCCACCGCGGCTGCCGGGGTGGACGCCTCCGCGGGGCGTTCCTGGAGGCGTCCGTCGGGGCCGCTGGCAGGGCTCGGACTGGCAGCGTGGCAGTCGCTCGGACAGTTGCAGTCGTTCTCCCCCGCGCCGCAGGCGCCGTCGCCGCACTTCGTGCAGAGGTGCGCGCCGAGCCCCATGGTCACGCACTTGCCATCGATGCGCTCCATCAGGGGAATGCGCGCGAGCTCCGGACAGCAGACGGTGAACGATTTGCTGGATGCCATCGCTCCCTCACCCGAGCAGTGCGTGGCGAGCTCCGCGCACGAGCCATCGGCTTGCTGGACGTAGCCAGGCAGGCAATCGCACTGCGGCTGTCGCGGGCGCAGCACCGGCACCGTGCCGGCCGGACCTCTCGGCCCGAGCTCGACCCCGGTCTCCTCCGGGGACGGCGCCGGCGCGGCGCCGCTCGGAGGCATCGGTGCGGCGTCGCCCTGGCTCGTCGGCGGTGGGGGAGGGGACGCGATCTTGCCGTCGGGGGTCTGGGATTCGATCGGGATCCAGTCGATGACCTGTCCGCTCGGCGTGACCGTCGTGGCCACGATGTTCCGGCGGGGAGGCCGCGGCGTTCCACCTGGCGCGCAGGGGTTGTCGGCCGCCGCGCGAGAGGGAGCTGCGGGGGCCGGCTCGCCGGTGACGCAGCCCATCACGAGGAGCAGCAGCGGGCAGAGGAGCAGGGCAGGTGCGTTCATGGGGGCATGGACCACGGGAAGCTGCTGTATCTTACGGCGCCGCGCCGCTGACCGTCATCCGTCCTGTCAGGTGTAGAGGATGTGGGCGGCAGCCTGTTCGACGCCCCGCCCGACATCGACCGAACAGGCTGACATACGCGCGCTGCATCACTTCGCGGGGGACCGGCGCTCCACGGTCCGGGGCGCCGGCGCGCCCGTGGCGCCAGCGCCCGCATCGGCGCTGCCGGCGCCGGGCGGCATCGGCGCCGGCCGTGCTCCCTGCACGCCGGGAGCGGCGGCCGCCTCCCGCGCAGGCTCGTCCGCTTCCTGCTCGTCGGTTGCGCCAGGGAGCATCTCCACCCCCAGCCCCAGCCCCTGCTCTGCAAGCTTCCCGGCCATGTCTTCGGTGGCGGTGCCGGGCTGCACCTCGAGCACCTTCGGCGCGTGAGCGCCATCGCCCGCGTGCGCCGCGGCGCGCGCAGGATCGCCGAGGGCCGCCGCCTTGCCCGCGCCGAGCAGCGCGTCGTCGCCGAGGGCCGCCGCCTTGCCCGCGCCGAGCAGCGCATCCCCCGCGGCCGCTGGCGCGGCATGCTCCGCCGCCCCGAGGCCCTTGAGCCCAAGGCGCCCACAGTCGTCGGCGCCGCGCGCCACCATCATCCCGATGGCCGCAATGGCGGCACCGATGACCCCCAGCTTCTTCCCGCCCTCGTCGCTCGTCCCCATGCCGGCCTCCGCGCCGGCGCGCATCGTACCAGGAACGATCGCCTCCTCGCGGACATCGCCGCTTCTCGACGTCGCTCTGCCGAGGGGCCGCGATGGCTCTCGCTCCGCCGACTGCGCGCGATGGCTCCTCCGACGTGCCGCCGCCGAGCGCGCGCCTCGACGTCCCCGGGGCAACCCCGGTGAGCGCCTCAGCTGCGAACGATCGAGATCCGGGGATCCGAGAGCAGCCAGAAGTACGTGCCCACCTGAGCCGCGGCGAAGGCGAGCGCCACCGCGAGCCCGATGGGCCCGACCTCCTTGAAGACGTCGCGCCCCACCGCGGCGATCAGCCCGACGCCGATCATGGAATATGACTGAAATTGCCGCACTTTCTGCGCATGCTCGACGAGCGCGTCCCGGGCCAGGTACGGGATCAAGAACCCGAGCGCCACGCCGGGCACGGTGGGCCAGTAGGACTGCGCGTACGCGGTGAGTATCGCGGCGCCCGTGAGCGCGAGGGCGAGCGCCACGACGGTGCGCACCACACCCCACTTCCCTGCGTTGGTACGGAATTGCCGCCATCGGTCGAGCATGGCGCCATCCTAGCGCAGCCGCGCCCGGAGCGCGCGCTCAGGGCGCGTCGAGGTGAGGCCCCCGGCTCCAGCGCGTGCATGACCATCCAGCACCTTCGAATGCGGATGGATGAGCTGACCGAGGCTCCAGCCCGCAATGACGGGTTCGTGGACGTCGGTCAACAGGATGTCCTCGGGGCTGCGATCGCGGTGGATGAGATTCATCGAGCGCGCATATCGCAGCGCGTCTGCGACCTTGATGCGAAGTTGAGCACCAAGCCCGCGCGATCGCCCCGCCGTGATCCGCGGAAAGCTTTCGCAGGGCTCGCGGGTAGAGCCGCATCAACCCATGCCGCCCATCGTACCACCCACGGCCTTCCCGCGATGCGCCACCCGCGGCGTCCCCTCACACCCGGAGCACCACCCCTCTCGCCCGCTCACCCGTCGCCTCGGCGATCGCCTGCACGTAAAGCCGCACCTGCGCCTCCTGGGCCGCGTGCGCCGTGCCCGCGTCCGAGCCGGTCTTGAAATCGACCACGGTCCAGACGCCCACGTCGCCCGCGCTCTCCCGGAACGAGAGATCGACCACGCCCTCGGCGATCGTCCCGTCCTCGAGCCGCAGCAGCAGCGGCGTCTCCCGCTCGCACGCGCCGCGCGCCGCGCTCTCCGCCGCGCGCCGGAGCAGCGGGTGCTCGAGCGCCGCGATCGCCGCCGCGACCGCCGCGTCGACCTCCTCGGCCGGCGCCCCGAGGAGCCGCGCCTGCGCCGCGGCCACCGTCCTCACCTCGTCCTCGCCCGCCCGGAGATCGACCTCGGCGAGCACGGCGTGCACCAGCGTCCCGAACCGCTTGCCGTAGGGCCGGCCCTCGCGCGCGATCGCGGTCTGCTCGAACGAGATCACCGGCAGCGCGTCCGCGCGCGCCGCGCCGGCCGCGCCGCTCCGCTGCTGGGCCGGCCCCGCCGCGCCGGCCGCCGCCGCTGCCGCCGCTGCCGCCGCCGCCTCGTGGCTGATCTGCGTCGCCGTCTTCACGCGGATCGCCGCCACCGCGCCGTCCCGGATCGCCCGCTGCCGCGCCTCCAGCCACACCTCGTACCCGCGCTGCCCGATCTCCCCCGCCGCGGCGCCCGCGCCCGCCGTCGCGCCCGCGCCCACCGTCGCGCCCGCGCCCGCCGTCGCGCCCGCGCCCACCGCCGTCGCGCCCGCGCCCGCGGTCGCGCCCGCGCCCGCCGTCGCGCCGGCCCCGCTCGCGTCCGCCTGCAGGATCCGCTGCTGCCGGAGCCCCGCCTCCGGCTCGCGATCCAGGTCGAGCGTGCTCGGATCCCACCACACCACGCGGTGCGACCCCGCCATCGGCGCGTGCTCCCCGGGCGCCACCGCGTCGCGCTCGTCGGCCTCGCACCGCGCCGGGCGCTCCAGCACCGTGTCGGTCCCGAACGGCGGGCAGCCGAGGTCCTCGCAGCGCCGCGCGCTGCGCCGGTCGCGCGGCGCCGGGTAGAGCACCGGGTGCAGCACGTCCAGCCAGCCGTCGCTCGAGCCGTCCCCCGGGCGCGCGTCGCCCACCGCCGGCACCACCAGCAGCTCGCGCGCCCGCGTCGCCGCCACGTACGCGAGCCGCACCGCCTCCTCGCGATCGCGCCGCAGCACCTCGTCGCGGCGCTCGACGAGCTCCGCGGGCACGCAGCCCGCGAGCGGCTCCGCCCACAGCCCGAGCTCCGGATCCACGTGACGCGACGGGTGCTGGTGCACCGCCGGCGACGCCGGATCCGCCAGGATCACCACCGGGAACTCGAGCCCCTTGGCCCGGTGCACCGTCATGATCCGCACCCCCTCGGTCCCCTCCTCGACGACCGGCGCCTCCGCGACCTCCCCCCGCTCCGCGTCCGCCTCGAGCCGCTCCACGAACGCCCGGAACGACGTCGCGCCGCCCGCCTCGAACCGCCGCCCGAGATCCATCACCCGCAGCACGTTCGCGAGCGCCTGCTCCCCCGTCGGCCAGATCGCGATGCCAGCGTGCGCGCGCGTCTCGTCGAGCAGCCCGCCGATCGTGTCCGCGATCGGCCGCCGGTTGCGCTCGCGGTGCAGCCGCCCGAGCACCGCGAGCGCCTCCGCGACCTCCGACAGCGGCCGCGATCCGCCCTCGACCGCGAGATCGAGCGCCGCCTCGTCGGGCTGAGCCAGCGGGTGCAGGCGATGGAACCGGTCGCGGTAGAGGAGGAGCACGTCGTCCGTCAGCGCGAACAGCGGCCCGCGCAGCGTCGCGTAGACGCTGAGCTCGTCGTCCGGCCACTCGATCGCGAGCAGCGCGCTCCGCACCGCCATCACCTCCTCGCGATCGTGGAACGACCGCCCGCCCACGAGCACGTGCGGGATCCGCCGCGCCTCGAGCGCCCGCACGTAGGCGCGGGTCGCGTCCTCGCCGAACGTCTGGAACCGCTTGAACAAGAGGCAGATGTGCCGCGCCTCGAGCGGCACCCGCTGGCCCGGGCGCTCGCGCTCGGTCACCGTCCACCGCCGCCCGCCCGCGGCGCCCCGGCCGCCGTGGATGAGGTGGTGGACGAAGGCGCCCACCGCGTCCGGGATCGACTGCCGCACCCGGAAATCGGAGATCTTCCCGAAGTCGCCGTAAGGCCGCGGCACCGGCAGCGCGATCACCGTCGGCTGCCCGACGGGGTCGTCCCGGAACGGCTCGAGCGCGACGTACCGCGCCTGGCTCGCCGCGCCCTCGCCCGATCCCCCCTGCATCAGCGGCGCGAACGCCGCGTTGACGGCCTCCTGGATCGACGGGGCGCTGCGGAAGCTCGTCGACAGGTACAGCACGCTCGCGCCGCACGCGACGAGCCGGGCCTTCGTCGCCTCGTAGAGCGCGACCTCGGCGCGGCGGAAGCGGTAGATCGACTGCTTCGGATCGCCGACGACGAAGAGCTTGCCGGGCACCGGGCGCGCCCGCATCCAGTCGGTCTCGGCCGGGTCGTCCGCCGCGAGCAGGAGCAGGATCTCCGCCTGGAGCGGGTCGGTGTCCTGGAATTCGTCGACGAAGAGGTGCGAGAAGCGGAGGTTCAGCTCCTCGCGCACGGCGCGGCTCGAGCGGAGGAGGTTCCGGGCGCAGAGGAGCAGGTCGAGGAAGTCGAGCTTGCCCGCGCGCGCCTTGAGCGCGTCGTACGCCTCGATCGGAGGCCGGAGCTCGCGCGAGAGGCAGGCCGCGAGGTCGGCGCTCGCGGCCGTGAGCACGGCGTCGAGCTCGACCTTCACCCGGTCGCGCTGCGCGAGCACCTCGGCGCGCGAGAGGTCCCCGCCGAACGCCTTGCCCGAGCCCTTCCAGCGCCACTCCTTCCAGCGCGCGAGCTCGCCGAGCTCGGCCTCGAGCCCGTCGTGATCGCGCCCGCCCGTGACCTCCTCGCGGCGCCGGAGCTCCGCGAGGTACCGGTCGATGTTCCGGAGGCTCTGCGCGAGGTAGTCGCCCTCCCGGTCGGCCTCGGCGCCGAGGTCCGCGAGGGCCGCGAGGCGGTCGAGGAGCTCGTCGATGGCGCGCTCGCGATCGAACGGATCGCGGCGCCAGGGGCGCGTGAAGTCGCGGTGCTCGGCGAGCCGCCACGCCGCGCTCCGGAGCAGGTCGCGCGGGCCCTGCGCGCCGTCGCGCGGGCGCCGGCGGAGGATCCGGCGCACGCCCTCGGGCGGGTCGTTCAGGGTGCGCTGGAACCAGGCGTCGAAGGCCTGGTCGAAGAGCGCCTCGGCCTGGTCCGCGGCGGCGACCTGGAACAGCGGGTCGACGCGCGCCTCGACCGGCCACTCGCGCAGGAGATCGGCGCAGAACGAGTGGATGGTGCCGATGCGCGCCGCCTCGAGGTGCGCGAGCGCCTCGTCGAGCCGCGCGCGCTCCGCCGGACCGGACGCCGCGTCGCCGCGCGCCCGCTCGATCTCGGCGCGGAGGCGCAGCTTCATCTCGCCGGCCGCCTTCTCGGTGAAGGTCACCGCGACGATGCGATCGAGCGTCCCGCCGCCCTCCTCGGGCGCCTTCCGCAGCACGGCGACGATCCGCGACACGAGCGCGGTCGTCTTGCCGGTGCCCGCGGCCGCCTCGACGACGAGCGTCGTCCGGAGGTCCTCGCGGATGCGGCGGCGGGCGGGCTCGTCCGCGAGCTCCCGCGCGCCGCGCGCCCGGGCCGCGTCGGCGCTCATGGGCGCCCCCGCCGGGGATCCGGGCGCTCGCCGGGGCCGCGCCGGCGGGGCGCGCCGGCCGGGCCCGGGGAGCGGCGGGGCGAGGGGGAGACGACGCGCTGCGCGGCGGCGCCGCCCTCGGACCGGAGAGGTCGCCCATGAAAGCGGGAAAGCATGAAAATCATTGGGCTTTCTTCGTGTCTTCCCGCCTCCGCGCCGCCGCCGCGCGAGGTCGTGCGGCGAGGCCGCCGGGGCATAAGGTGGCTCAGATCGGCGTGGAAGGAAACGCCGCACGGCGCGCGGCCGACACGCCGCGGCGTTGCCCCGGCGCGCCCGAGCGGCGAGGGTGCCGAGCCCGGGCGACCTCGTGGGGCCGATGAGCGCGCATGTTCTTGTGCTAGCAGCAGAAAGACCTGAGCCATGCGCGTCGAGTCGATGAGCCCTGGAGCGCGGTGGTGGTACGCGCTCAAGCCCGCGAGCTGGCCCAAGGTGCTCGTCCCGGCCGTATGCGGGCAGGCCGTGGGCGCGGCCGTCGCGGGCCGGCTGTCGGCGGGCGCGCTCGCCTTCGGCGCGCTGTGGATGGTCGCGGACGTCGCGTTCGTCGTGCTCCTGAACGACTGGGGCGATCGCGAGGTCGACGCCCTCAAGCGGCGCATGTTCCCGGAGGGCTGCTCGCCGAAGACCATCCCGGACGGCATCCTCCCGGCGCGTGCCCTGCTCCTCGCCGGCCTCGGCGCCGGCGCCGCCGCGCTGCTCGTCGCCTGGGGGGCCGGCGACGCGCTCGATCGCCCGCTGCTGCTCCCCCTGGCCGCGCTGGGCCTGCTCGTCTTCGCCGCGTACACGCTGCCGCCGCTCCGGCTGAACTACCGCGGCGGCGGCGAGCTCCTGGAGATGATCGGCGTGGGCGGCGTGCTCCCCGTGATGCACGCGTATGCCCAGTGCGGCGCGTGGGCGCCGGCGTGGCTCGCGGCGCTCCTGCCGGGCCTGCTCGCGCTCGCGCTGGCGAGCGCCCTGGCCAGCGGGCTCTCCGACGAGCAGAGCGATCGCGCCGGGGGGAAGCGCACCGTGACGGCGCTGTTCGGCAACGCGATCACGCGTCGGGCCACGGAGGCCCTCGCCGGCCTCGGCCCGCTCCTCTGGCTCGCGGCGCCGCTCCTCGCCGCGGGCGCCCCGCCGATCGGGTCGGTCGCGCCGGCGGCGGCCGTCGCGCTCTACTTCCGGGCGCGGCTCGTCGGGAAGAGCGCGGGCGCCGTGACGAACGCCTTCGCCGCGCAGGCGGCCTACAAGCTCGAGCTGCACCGCGCGATCTGGTGGGGGACGGTCGTCCTGTCGGCGGGCGTGCTCGCCGCCGGGCTGTGCGCCGGCGGGAGGCCGAGGTGACCGGCGCCCCCGTTGCGTGCGCGATCCCCGCCGAAGCGCGCGACGAGCTCGCGCAGCTCACGCCGCTGCTCGGCGCGCGTGCCTCGGTCGCGCCGGGTCGGCCGAGCGCGCCCGCCCCGGTCGCGCTGGTCGAGCAGATCGTGGGCGGCAGCGAGGACGCCGAGCGCGCGCAGGCGTTCGCCCGCGGGCTCGGCGAGGTGATCCGCGCGATCGTCGACAACTTCCCCGACAACATCTTCTGGGACCTCGATTACCTGGCGTGCTGCCTGTGGCAGGCCGGGAGCGCGCCCGCGATCGGCGATTTCGCGTGCCGCGTGGTGTCGCTCTGCGTGGGCTTCGGCAACAAGTCGAAGCTGCGCTTCCGCTACGCGCACGACTTCCTCTACGGCTACGACTGGGCCCGCTGGGTGACGCGCAAGCCGGACGAGCGGGCGGGCGTCGGGCCGTTCGATCTCGCCTTCTTCGACTACCTCGACGGCCGGCAGAAGGCGCTCGTCGAGCTCGTGGCCAGCAACGATCGCAAGTACTCGCAGCTGAACGGCCGGGAGTACCGCAACCCGTTCAGCTTCATCCGTGAGCCGCGCGAGGAGTCGCAGCTCCATTACCTGCTCGCCCAGGTGGACCTCCTCCCGCTCAAGGCGTGGCGCTTCGACGGCGAGCGCCGCTGGGACCTGCCGTTCACCGACCTGCGCGCCAAGCTGGCCGAGCGCCTCGGCCTGTCGCGGGGCGGCGGGCGATGAGCGCCCGGCCGGGGGCGCTCCGGGCCTGGCTCGCGGCGTCGCGGCTCGCCTCGCAGCCGACCATCGCGCTCCCGCTGCTGCTCGGGCAACTGCTCGGCGCGCGGGCGGCGGGCCGCCCGCTCGATCTCGGGACGCTCGCGGCGGTCCAGCTCTTCGGCCTCCTCGACCAGCTCTTCATCGTCTACGCGAACGACGTCGCGGATCAGGAGACGGATCGCCTCAACCGGACCGCCACGCCGTTCTCGGGCGGCTCGCGCGTGCTGGTGGAGCGGCGCCTCTCGCCCCGCGCGCTCGGCGCCGCGGCCGTGGCCTGCGCCGCGGCGCTCGTGGCCGTCTCGGCGGCGCTCGCCGCTGCGGTCGGCGCGCCGCTCCTCGTGTTCCTCGCGATCGCGGCGCTCGTGCTCCTCTGGGCCTACAGCTACCCGCCGCTCCGCCTCTCGTACCGCGGGGGCGGGGCGCTGCTCCAGATGGTCGGGGTCGGCGTGGTGCTGCCGCTCTACGGGTATCTGGCGCAGGGGGGCGACCTCGGGCGGTTCCCGTTCGCGCTGCTCGCGTGCTTGCTGCCGAGCCACCTCGGCTGCGCGATCGCCACCGCGCTCCCCGACGAGCCGTCGGACCGGGAGAGCGAGAAGCGGACGCTGGCCGTGCGCGTGGGCGGAGAGCGGGCCGCGCTGTGCGTGGCGCTCCTGAACGGGCTCTCGCTGCTGCTCGCGCCGATCGGCCTGGGCGCGGTGGGCCTGCGGCCGGCGCCGGGTCTGCTCGTGCCGGCGGCGGCGACGCTCGTCGTGCTGCTGGCCCGCCCGGCGCCGCCGGGCTCGCGCCTGCTCCTGGTCCGGGTCGCGGCCGCGGGGGCGGCGACGCTGTCGCTGTTGGCCGCAACCGCCGTCGCGCTCGCCGCGCGCTGAGGAGGAGGGCGGGGCGGTGACCCACGAGTTCCTGCTGCTCTCGCTCCTCTTTCTCCTGCCGGGGATCGCCATCTGGGTGGCGCGCCCGGATCTGCGCTCGCTGATGAAGCGCGCGGCGGTCGCCTCGCTGCCGTTCGCGGCGACCGAGCGGCTGTTCTATCCGACGTACTGGACGCCCAAGTTCCTGTTCGACCTGGCCGATCGGGTCGGGTTCGGCGTCGAGGACGTGCTGTTCATCGTCGGGCTCAGCGCGTTCTCCTCCACCGCGTACGCCGTGGCGTTCCGCCGCGCGCTGGTGCCCTGCGCCGCGCCGGGCGCGCCGCGGCGGACCCGACCGGGGTTGGCGGCGGCGCAGGCCCGACCGGGGTTGGCGGCGGCGCAGAACCGACCGGGGTTGCGGGCGGCGGCGCGGACCCGACCGGGGTTGGCGGCGGCGCAGGCCCGACCTGGGTTGGCGGCGGCGCGACCGTGGTTGCGGGCGGCGGCGGGGGTCGCGCTCGCGCTCGCGACGGCCGGGGCGCTCCTCGCGGCCGGGGTGCCCGTCCTCTACGCCGCGGTGGCGGCGATGATCGCGGTCACCGCCGCGCTCGTCGGAGCGCGCCGCGATCTGCTCGTGCCAGGCCTGCTCGGAGCTCTCCTGTCGGCGGCCCTCTACCTCGGCCTGTGCCTCGCCTTCGCGGCGCTCGTGCCCGGCGTGTTCGAGCGCACCTGGCGGCCCAGCGTGCTGCTGCCGGGCCGGACGCTCCTCGGCGTGCCGGTCGACGAGATCCTCTACGGGCTCGGCGCGGGCCTCGCGGCCACGGTGTTCCCGGCGTGGGCCTTCGAGCTCAGGTACGCAAAGGCGCCGCGCCCCGACCGACCAGCGGGCTGACCCGGAGACGCGCCCCTCCGCGCCGCGGGCGGCTCAATCGATGGCTTCGACGCACTCGACGTTGAGCGCGGTCTCCAGCAGGAAGACCGAGGCCACGAAGTTTCGCTCGGCGTAGAAGACCTTGAGCTTGTGGGACGACCCGGGCTTCAGGTGGAGCGCATCGGCCCACGCGTCCAGACGGACGATTCCCCCGTTCACCCCGTCGCTCACGGAGTGCTCGGCCACGATCGTGTCGTCGACGGATATCCAGACGTCGTCGCTCGATTCGTAGGAGAACGAGCTCCCCTGCGCGTAGATGAACGGCACCTCGAACTCGACGGTGAAGCCGAAGTTGTGCGCGTAACCCTCGTTGCCGAAGCCGCGGCCATCGACGTAATAGAAGCTCCGGTTGCCCAGCTGTCCGCGGCCGTTCCGGATATCGAGGTGGATGAGCTGGTGGAGCGTCTTGTTGACGGCCGGATCGTCCTGGAACCACTCGTCGAAGCTGTCGCCCGCGCTGGCGCCTTGCTCGGGCGGGTCCGCGACGACCGGCTTGCCGTTCTGGAGCTCGGTCTCGGGCTCGAATTTCTTCCCGCCGGTGGTCTGAGAAGGGCCGAAATCTTGATGTTTTTCGGAGAAGTCGCGCACGGTCATGGGGAAGCTCGCCGTGCAGAGGCTCGCGTCGCGGGGAGGCGGTTTGGCCGAGGCGCTGCCGCCGTCGCCGTCGTCGATGAAGGCGTCGGCACCGGCGCTGCCGCCGCCGCCGTCGTCGTCCTCGGGCGGACCGCCGCCGACGTTCGGCGTCTCGCTGCCGATCTCCTGGTCCGATGGATCGGGCGTCGCGACGTGCGAGGCATCCTCGTTGCGACGGCCGATGGACGCGGTCTGGAGGGGGCACCCCGCGAGCGGCAGCGCCGCGCACGAGAGGAGCACCAGGGCCAGGGGCCGTCGAAAGGCCGGGCAGAAAGATGCTTCTGGGTGGGCCAGGGTCATGGAGCCGCCTCCTGCTCCCCTGGATGCGGTCGGGCCTGGTTGCCCTTCGCGAAATCGCACCGGCCGGCGTCATTCCAAGAGGGCGCGGCCGCGCCAGGCCGCCGCGGCGCCCGCTCGGACCGCTGATGCGCCAAAAGCGTCGCAGGGGTGGAATCTCCCAGGGCGTTTTTGGCGCTTTTCTTCAACGGAGCGATGACGCTCCAGGGGGCGGGCGATGTTGACGCGTTGCTGACACCTCCCGTGGCCGCGAGGGGGCGCTCGCGCCCGCCGCGTCACGGCAGCATCAGGACACACTCGGTCCGGCAGACCGGGGGTGAGCCGCCGCCGGCCGGCTCCTCGCAGATGGTCCGCTTGATCGCCTCGGGGGGGCAGATGGAGCCCTCCACGCACGTGGTCCAGCACTCGCCGGGGTACGCGGCATCGTCCATGCCGGTGCCGGTGCTGCCTGCGCCGGAGCAGACCTTCTGCTCGAGGGTGCCCGGCGGGCAGTAGGGCTCCACCGGGATGCACTCGGTCCGGCAGCCGCCACCGGGGTACGGGCTGGCGCCGCCGCCGTAGCCGGTGCCGCTGCTGCCGCTCGTGCCGGGGAAGCTGTCCTCGCAGACGGTCTGCGGGATGGTGTCCGGCGGGCAGGGGGGCTCCGCGGGCACGCACTCGATGAAGCAGCCGCCCCAGGCGCCGCCGCTGCCGTAACCCGTGCCGGCGCTGACGGTCGTCTCGGGGATGCCGTCGTAGCAGATCTCCTGCGCTTGCGTGCCCGGCGGGCAGTAGGGCTCGACGGGCACGCAGTCGGTCCTGCAATCGCCGGGGTCCGGCGGGGTTGTGACCCCGCCGGACCCGCCGGTGCCCTCCCAGGCGCCAGCGTCGCCAGCGCCAGCATAGCCGCCGGAGCCGCCGACGCCGACGCTGCTGCTGACGGCGACGGTGGTGCCACCGCAGACGGTCTGCGCCTGCGTGCCCGGCGGGCAGTAGGGCTCGACGGGCACGCAGTCGGTCCAGCACTCACCGGGAGGCATCGGCATGGCGACGCCGCCGTCCGTGCCGCCAGTGCCGCCGACACCGACGCTGCTGCCGGTCCAGCCTCCGGAGCCGACGGTGGCAGTCGTGGGGGTGACGCCGCCGCTGCACGCGGTCTGCTCGATGGTGCCGGGCGGGCAGAGCGGCTGCGGCGGCACGCAGTCGGTCCAGCACTCATCGGGAGGCATCGGCATGGCGACGCCGCCGTCCATGCCGCCCTGGCCCGCGGAGGTGGTGATGCTGGTGCTGCTGGCGCCGCAAAAGGTCTGCTGGCCCCATCCAGGAGGACAGACTTTATCGGGCACACACTGGTCTTCGCACACATCGCCGATCTCGCACGGGGAACAGACCGTCTCCCAGTGGAAGCCAGGCCCACAGTCAGGCTCGGGCGGCGTCGTTGGCACGTCCGCGGAGCCACAGCCCTGCCCCTTTGCGCCGGTGAGCACCACCAGCGCAGAGAGCGCGACGAGCCCCTGGAGCGAGGAGCGAGCGGTCGACGAACGCAAGATAAGAGAAGAGAAGAATGCGAATCGCATGGGGATACTCCGTCCTGCGCGCCTGTGAGAGACACGCGATCAAGGAACGATGGCGCTGCGCCGCGGCATGCGGAGCGCTGCTGCTCCGCGGCTCCTCAGCGCCAGTCCGAGAGCTCGAGGGGAGACAGAGCACTGGACATGCCACGCCCGTTCGGCTGCTCGGCGACACCTCCTGCCAGCCGGAGCGCGGCGTGAGGCGGGGAGTTCTGGGGCTGCGAGAGGGGTGGGCTGGCCTGTGTGTCAACGCCGAGCGCGGTAGGGCCACAGTGTGACGGACGGAGCTGGAAGCGTGCCATGTTGGGCCAGATGCGCCGGTGGGCATTCTGCGGAGCGACCCGACCCAGGTTGCGGTGGCGACCCGGCGATGCGACCCGACCCAGGTTGCGGGGCGACCCGACCCAGGTTGCGGCGACCAGGTTGCGGCGACCCGACCCAGGTTGCGGCGGCGACCCGACCCCGGCGACCCGACCCAGGTTGCGGCGACCCGACCCAGGTTGCGGCGACCCGACCCCGGCGACCCGACCCAGGTTGCGGCGGCAACCTGTGAGGTGCCCGACCCAGGTTGAGGTGCTCGAGGTTGAGGTGCTCGGCGGCAACCTGGCCCAGCGACCCGACCCAGGTTGAGGTGCTCGACCCAGGTTGAGGTGCTCGACCCAGGTTGAGGTGCTCGACCCAGGTTGAGGTGCTCGACCCAGGTTGAGGTGCTCGACCCAGGTTGAGGTGCTCGGGTCGAGGTGCCCGCAGGTTGAGGTGCTCGACCTGCTTTCAGCTTGAGGTGCTTTGCCGGCGAGCCGCCAGCGCGGCGGCGCCGGTCGAGCGCGGGCTACTGCGCGGCGGCGCGCTGCACGTACGGCAGCCGTGCCGCCACCTTCTGGACCTCCTCGGCGCCCTCGAGCAGCTGCGCGATCGGATCCCACGTGCCCCGGAGCAGCGACTCGCGCGCCCCCGGCTTGATGGTGAACGGCACCGCGAGATCGCCCCCCGCCCGCACGACCTGCTCCTGCAGGTCCACCGTGACGAGCGTCGACGGATCCGCGTTCACGCGCGCCGCGAGCGCGGCGCGGTGCTCGCGGCTCACCGACACGCAGGGGATGCCCAGCGTCGTCGAGTTGCCGAAGAAGATCTCGGCGAAGCTCTCAGCGACGACCGCCTTGAACCCCGCCTTGGCGATCGACTGCGGCGCGTGCTCGCGCGACGACCCGCAGCCGAAGTTGCGGTCGGCGATCAGGATCGTGGCCCCCGCGAACCGCGGGTCGTTCAGCGGGTGCTCCCGCTTCTCGCCGCGCTCGTCGAAGCGCACGTCCCGGAAGAGGTGCTCGCCGATGCCGTCGAAGGTGACGCACTTGAGAAAGCGCGCCGGGATGATGCGGTCCGTATCGATGTCGTCCCCCGGAACATGAACGGCGCGACCGGTGACGGTTTGGATCAAGTCGAGTGCCATGGAAATCTCCCTCGGGTGCGAGCGTCGTCAGAGTCCGAACACGTCACGAGCATCCGCGATCTCGCCGCGGACCGCGGCGGCGGCCACCATCACCGGGCTCATGAGCACGGTGCGGCCCGTGGGACTCCCCTGCCTGCCCTTGAAATTGCGGTTCGACGAGGACGCGCACAGCTCATCGCCGATGAGCTTGTCCGGGTTCATCGCCAGGCACATCGAGCAGCCCGGCTCGCGCCACTCGAAGCCCGCCTCGCGGAAGATCCGATCCAGCCCCTCGGCCTCGGCCGCCCGCGCCACATCCATCGATCCCGGGACCGCCAGCGCGCGCACGTGCGGCGCGACCTTGTGCCCCTTCAGGCGCTGCGCCACCTCCCGGAAATCCGAGAGGCGGCCGTTCGTGCAGCTGCCGATGAACGCCACGTTGATCTTCGTCCCCTCGATCGGCTTGCCCCCCTCGAGCCGCATGTACTCGAGCGCCTCGCGGATCAGCGCCCGCTCGGACTCGTTCGCCACGTCCTCGGCCGCCGGCACCTTCTCCTTCACCGAGATCGCCTGGCCCGGCGTGATGCCCCACGTGACCGTCGGCGCGATCGCGCTCGCGTCGATCCGCACGACATCGTCGTACCGCGCGTCCTCGTCCGACGCGATCGAGCGCCAGTACTCGAGCGCCTTCTCCCACGCCTCGCCCTTCGGGGCGTACGGACGACCCTTGATGTAATCGAACGTCGTCTGGTCCGGGTTGACGTACCCGACCCGGGCGCCGCCCTCGATCGACATGTTGCACAGGGTCATCCGCTCCTCCATCGAGAACCCCTCGATGGTCGAGCCGCCGTACTCGTACGCGTAGCCCGTGCCGCCCGACACGCCGAGCCGGCGGATGATCTCGAGGATGATGTCCTTCGCGTAGACGCCCGGGCCGAGCTTGCCCTCGACCTGGATGCGCCGGACCTTGAGCCGCTGGAGGCTCAGCGTCTGCGTGGCGAGGACGTCGCGCACCTGCGTCGTCCCGATCCCGAACGCGATCGCGCCGAACGCGCCGTGCGTCGACGTGTGCGAGTCGCCGCACGCGATCGTCATGCCAGGCTGGGTCAGGCCGAGCTCGGGGCCGATGATGTGCACGATGCCCTGCCGCCCGGACTCGAGATCGAAGAAGGTGACCCCCTGCTCGGTGCACGCCTTCTTGAGCGCGTCGACCATCCCCTCGGCCAGCGAGTCCTTGAACGGCCGCTTGCGGTTGTCGGTGGGGACGATGTGGTCGAGCGTCGCGAACGTCCGATCGGGCATGCGCACGCGCAGGCCGAGATCGCGGAGCATCCCGAACGCCTGCGGGCTCGTCACCTCGTGGATCAGGTGAAGGCCGATGAAGAGCTGATCCTCGCCGTTCGGCAACGTGCGGACTTTGTGGAGGTCCCAAACCTTGTCATAGAGACTCTTACCCATGATGGCCTCTCGCGGTGCAACTGAACGCGGCTGAAGGGGACGGCGTGCGAAGCGGACCGGCCCGAGCGCCGGGGCGCGCCAGCTGGCTCCAGGGAGGCGGCCGGCGCGCCCCCGATCCGGCGGTCCGGCGTCGGGCGGCGGTAGAACTATGCGGGTCCGCGAGCATTAAGTCGAATGAAACTTTTTTCACGATGGGTTAAGTAACGCTACATGGACGCGTCGCTCCTCCCCGCGCTCGAGGATGTCCTCCTGGTGGCCCGGTCGGGCTCGGTCGCCGAGGCGGCGCGGCGGCTGCACAAGACGCCGTCGGCGATCAGCCAGCAGGTGCGCCGGGTGGAGGAGCACTTCGGGGTGGCGCTGTTCGAGCGCGACGGGCGCGGCGTGCGGCTCAGCCCGGCCGGCGAGGCGGCGCTCGGCGCGATCACGCGCCTGTTCGATCAGGCGGAAGGGGTGTTCGAGCTGCTCTCGGAGCTGGCGGGGGAGCCGTCGACGACGCTGCGCCTCGCGGCGAGCGACTACCTCGGCAAGGGGCTGCTCGTGCCGGTCATCCGGCAGATGCTCGAGCAGCGCGCGCCGGTGCGGTTCGCGATCACGACGGCGAACTCGATCGACGCCGCGCGGTGGGTCGAGCGCGGGGAGGTGGACCTGGGCCTCGCGTCGGCGTCCTCGGCGGGCGGCGATCTCGTGAAGCAGCCGCTGTTCGTGCAGCCGTTCCTCTGGGTGGGGCCGCGGCTCAAGGGCAAGGCGCCGGCGCTGCGCGAGCGGCTCCGGCACGAGCCGCTGCTCCGGCTGGCGCCCGGCAGCGTGGGGCGGCGGCTGCTCGACGCCTACCTGGATCGCGAGCGGATCCGGCCGATCTCGACGATCGACGTGTCGAGCGTGTCGCTCCTCGTCTCGTACGTCTCGGGTGGGCTCGGCGTCGGCCTCGCGCCGGCGCTCGCGCTGACCGAGGTCGCGCGCTCGCGGCTGGACGTCGAGGTCGCCGAGGAGGTCGAGCCGCTGCCCGTCGAGCTGATGATGCGCGAGAACTTCCGACGCAATCCGATCATCGAGCGCTTCATCGAGCGCCTTACGGCCGAGGGGCGCCGCGCGGAGCAGCGGACGCGGGCGCTCCTCCGGGCGTAGCGAGATCGCAGCGCGCGGCGAGCGTCGCCGCGGCCCGCCCGGGGGCACAGCTTGTCCGCCGAGCGCCGCCGGGCTCAGCGACGTTCCGGAGGTCAGGCCTCGCGCGGGCTGCTGCGCGTGTCCTTCAGCATCACGTCGTGGACGCCGCCCTCGTGGATGCTGACCGCCGAGGCGACGGTCAGGCGCGCGCGCATGTACAGATCGCGCAGCGAGATGGCGCCGCAGTTGCACATCGTCGAGCGCACCTTGGCGAGCGTGACGTCGAGGTTGTCCTTGAGCTTGCCGGCATAGGGAACGTAGCTGTCGACCCCCTCCTCGAACTCCAGCTGGTCCTTCTTCTTGCTGGAGTCGCCGTGATCGTAGCGTTGCCAGTTGCGCGCGCGGTTGCTCCCTTCGCCCCAGTACTCCTTCATGAACTGGTTGTTCACGCGGACCTTGCGCCCGGGCGCCTCGTCGAAGCGCGCGAAGTAGCGGCCCATCATCACGAAGTCGGCGCCCATCGCGAGCGCGATCGTGATGTGGTAGTCCTGGCTGATGCCGCCGTCGGAGCAGATCGGCACGTAGACGCCGGTGCGCTGGAAGTACTCGTCGCGCGCTTTGGCCACCTCGATCACGGCCGACGCCTGGCCCCGGCCGATCCCCTTCTGCTCGCGCGTGATGCAGATCGAGCCGCCGCCGATGCCGACCTTGACGAAGTCGGCGCCGGACTCGACGAGGTAGAGGAACCCCTCGCGATCGACGACGTTGCCGGCGCCGATGTAGATCGGCTTGCCCTGCGACTTCACGAAGGCGATGGTGTCGCGCTGCCACTCGGAGTAGCCGTCCGACGAGTCGATGCAGAGCACGTCGGCGCCCGCCTCCACCAGCGCCGGCACGCGGTCCCGGTAATCGCGCGAGTTGATGCCGGCCCCGACGATCAGCCGCTTCTCGTGGTCGACGTTCTCGAGCGGGTGCGCCTGGTGCGACTCGTAGTCCTTCCGAAACACCAGGTATTGCAGGTGCTGCCGCTCGTCGATGACCGGGAGGGTGTTGAGCTTGTGGCGCCAGATGAGCTCGTTCGCCTCCTGGAGATCGATGCCGACCTTGCCGCAGTGGATCGACTTGAACGGCGTCATGATCTCGCGCACCGGCGTGCTGAGCGGCGTCTTGCCGAGCCGGTAGTCGCGGCTCGTGATGATGCCGACGAACCGACCCGTGGGGGTGCCGTCCTCGGTGATGGCGATGGTGGAGTGGCCCGTGCGATCGGTCAGCGCGAGGACGTCGCCCAGCGTGGCGTCGGGGCGCAGGTTCGAGTCGCTCACGACGAACCCGGCCTTGTAGTTCTTCACGCGCCGCACCATGGCGGCTTCCTCCTCGATGCCCTGCGAGCCGTACACGAACGACAGGCCGCCGCAGCGCGCGAGCGCGATCGCGAGATCGGCGCCCGAGACCGACTGCATCATCGCGCTGGTGATGGGCACGTTGATCGTGAGCGGCGCGAGCTTCGGGTCCGGCGGCCCCGCGCCCCGATCGGCCTTGAACCGGACGACGGGGGCCGTGAGGTCGACGTTCGCAGGGACGCAGTCCTTCGTCGTCAGATTCGGGACGAGCAGGTACTCGCCAAAGGTCCTGCTCGGCTCATCGTAGATGAATGCCATGTCGGCTCGTAGTGCACGCGTTTCGCGCTGTCAAATGCAGCCGGGGCGGGAGCCGGGTGAAAAGTGAGCAAAATCGGGCAGTTATGGGTGCGCGGAGGGGCGGCGCGCCCCGACCGGGCAGGGCCGTCGGCGCCCGCGCCCGGCGCGCGTGGCGCGGCGCAGAGGTCCGGCCAGGGAGCGCCGGGCGTCGGGCGAGCACAGCTAGAGCGGGCGCACGGGCAGGCAGAGCTCGCAGCGGTAGGTGTTGGTCTTGGGATCGTGGAACTCGCCCTGGTAGAGCTCGAAGCAGGGCCGGTGGTCAGGCTGATAGCCGCTCTGCGGGAGCCACTCGGCGAAGAGCCGGTCCCACGCGGCGCCGATCGTGCTCGCCTCGTCGACGAACAGGCTCGCGGCGTACTTCCCGCCGGCGATGTCGGTCACGTTGACCTCGCCGTCCGCCTTGAAGCCGTCCGGGATCACGATCGAGGCGTCGTGGCGGCACTTGGAAGGGTCGGTGACCTTGGGGTTGTCGTGCGCGATGCCGAGGCAGATGCGGTCCGGGGTCCACAGATCGCGCGCGCGCTCGCCCAGCGGACGAGGCGCTGCCAGGCCTCGGCGACGCTCCTTCCGGGGCCGTAGGGGCCGACGCTCCTGACGTAGGCCACGTGGTAGCTCGGCAGCGTCTTCACGGTCACGTTCATGATCTTCTCCTCGTCTTGGCGGGCGTCCGTGCCCGACGAGGCGTCATCCTGGGCGACCGCGCACGCCGCTGCTTTGCCGGGGTTGCGGTCGACTTCACCCGGCTTGCGATCCGCTTGCCGCGCCTTGCGCGCGGCCGCGGCGCCTCCGTTGCGCCAGGCGGAGGCGCTCATGCCGAAGCGCTCCTTGAACGCGCGGGCGAAGGCGCTGGCCGAGCTGAAGCCGTTCTCGAGCGCGATCTCGAGGACGTCGGCGCGCGGCCGCAACGTGAGATGGCTGGCCGCGGTCTCGAGGCGTGTCCGCTGGATGAACTCGCGGAGGTTCTCGCCGGTCATGGACTTGAAGACGCGGTGGAAGTGAAACGGCGAGAACGCCGCCACCGCGGCCAACGTCTCGAGGGAGAGCTCCTCGCCGGGGTGGGCCTGGATGTAGTCGATGACGCGGTTGACCCGCTTCTGGTACTCGGCTCGGCTCCTGTCGCTGGTCGCCACAGGGGGAGGTTACCTGATGGCCGGTTTGAGAAGAACCGCGACCGGACCCAGGTTGAGACCGGACCCAGGTTCGCGCGCTCGACCGCGACCGGACCCAGGTTGGGTGCCGACCGGACCCAGGTTCGCGCGACCGGACCCAGGTTCGGACCCAGGTTGAGACCGGACCCAGGTTCGCGCGACCGGACCCAGGTTCGCGACCGGTCCCGGGTTGGCATGCCGACGCCGATGCCGACCGGACCCGGGTTGGATGCGATCGGATCCCAGGTTGAGACCGGACCCACGTTGGGCGCGACCGGACCCAGGTTAAGCGACTCGACCCAGGTTGGGGTGGATCTGCGACCCACGTTGGGGTGGATCACCCAGGTTGGGGTGGAGCTGGATCAGGATCATGGATCAGGTTGGGGTGGCTCAAGGGACCCGACTCAGGTTGGGGTGGATTCAGGTTGAGGTGGATTCAAGGACTATCCAGGTGGCGGACCACCTGGCGCCCTGGCGGCGCCACCCCAAGGAGCGAGCCAATGCCTTGAAATCATTCACCCCACCAGCCGGCACGGCGTTTGCCATTGCACGCCAGCCATGAGCCAGCCCCGCGAAATTGCCGCAGGCGCCACCTACCTCATCACCCGTCGCGTCCTGCGCAGGCATCTGCTCTTCCGCCCTGACGCTGCCATCACCCAGCTCTTGGTCTACACCCTCACCGTCTCGACGCGCCGCTTCGGCATCGAGGTCCACGCGCTCTGCGCGATGTCGTCGCACCTGCACCTCGTCGTGACCGATACGATGGGCGTCCTGCCGCGTTTTTTGCAATTCTTCCATCGCCTCGTCGCGCTCGGGACCAAGGTGCTCCGCACGTGGGAAGGGCCAGTGTGGGACCACGAGGCTACGAGCGTGGTGCGGCTGCTGACGCGGACGGCGGTGGTGGAGAAGATCGCCTACGTGCTCGCGAATCCTGTGGCCGCCGGCCTGGTCCGACATGCGCGCGAGTGGCCGGGCGCCAAGGTGGATGTGAACGAGCTCGGCTGCGGCGTGCTGCGCGCGACGCGACCCGCGGCATATCTCGATCCGAAAAATCCGCAGTGGCCAGAAGAAGTAACGCTCGCGCTCGCGCTGCCGCCTGTCATCGAACAGGATGGCGGCGACGGCTTTCGCGGCGAGGTCGCCGCCGAGCTGGAGCGCCAGGAAGCGCAGGCCCGTGAGGAGGTGGGGCGGCGAGGGCAACACGTCCTTGGCGCGGAGGGCGCCAGCCGGGTGTCCCCCTACGAGCGTGCCACGAGCTTCGAGCCGCTGCGCGGCTGCAGTCCGACGTTTGCGGTCGGGCGCGAGCAGGGTGATGCATGGCGAATCGCTGCTGCCGCCGTGCGCGCGTTTCGTGCGTCGTACCGCGCGGCGCTCGAACGGTGGCGCAGCGGGGTGCGCAGCGCCGTATTCCCCGCGGGGACGTGGTGGATGCGCGCGTTTCACGGGGTCGCCGTGACGGACGCCGTGCTCACGGTGTAGTTGCTGCGCCGGCGGCGCACGGTGAGTAGGTCGGAGAGGCCACCGGGGGCGACACGTCGCCGGAGGGCACGTGCGTCTCAAGATGGCGGAGCGAGGCGACTCAAGACGCAGGTTGTTGCAGGATCGGCTTGACCGAACAGGAGCGTACCTACGGGTAGCTGGGTCCAATCGCCAGATCGACCCGGATTGGGCCGCTCCGCCAACCGGGGAGCAGCCCGACGCGCGTGGAGTGGCGCAGATGGGGTGGCGCTCGGACAACCCGGGTCGGGTTCGCTGCTGGCCGTCAACCAGGGCCGGATCGTCTCAGGTTTCCCGGGTGGCGGCCCGGTCAGCTGGGTTAAGTCGTCTTGTCGGTCAACCGGGGCCAGGTCGTCTTCTCGGCTAACCCGGGTT
Source organism: Sorangium sp. So ce185 (assembly GCF_051526825.1). Taxonomy (NCBI): domain Bacteria; kingdom Pseudomonadati; phylum Myxococcota; order Polyangiales; family Polyangiaceae; genus Sorangium; species Sorangium sp. So ce185. The sequence goes on from NZ_CP150316.1 coordinate 153,527, forward strand.
AGGTCGTCCCGGTCAACCGGGGTCAGGTCGTCCCGGTCAACCGGGGTCAGGTCGGCCGCGGTCAACCCGGGTCAGGTCGTCCGGTCAGTCAACCCGGGTGAGGTCGTCCGAGGTCGTTCGGTCCCTCACTCGAGCTCTAGCTCCACGAGTCGGAGCTCTCCTTCCAAGAAACCCGTCTCCCGGAAATAGGTCACGTACTCCACCCGGCCTCCTTCCTGAGCGAGCTCCGCGTGCCCCAGGCCAGCGTACGGCCATGCCTCCGGGGTTGAGGGCGCCTCCGCGGTGAACGCCACCTCACTGTCCGACCACGGGCCCTCCGGCGCCGGGGCCGTCCGCACGGAGATCTCCGACGACATCGGCTCGCTGTAGATCGCGACGTACCTGCCGGCGTGCTCGTTCCAGTGCACCGACATCATCGGCGCTCCCGCCATGACCGGCGCCGCCTCGTCATGACCCTCCACCCAGCTGCCGTCCGAGAAGAACCGCCACGCCCCGCGCTCCGTCGCCTGCGCGAGCGGCACGCGCGCGATGAGGCACGGGCACGTGAGCCCCGAGCACGCACAGGCATACGCGTAGAGCAGCCCCTCGCGTACGAGCGCCGCCGCCGTGAACGACGGCTCGTCCGCGCCGAAAATCAGCGTGGGATCCGCGGCGCCCGGGCGCGCCGCCGGACGCACGATCGGCGCGTCGAGGCCCTCCCAGACCGCGATGGACGAGCCCAGCGCGTCGATGTTGAACCCCCCGGCACGCCCCATCAGCTTGCTGTAGAAGACCAGCGCGCGGCCCGTCGCCTCATCGACGACGATCGGCCCCGGCCACAGCGCGTAGCGCGCCCCGCAGTCCTCCTTGCACGTCTCCTCCGCCTGAGGGCCAACGTGCGCGGAGTTGAACTCGAGCTCCTCCGCCGTGAACGGCAGGAACTCCCCAGGCGCGCCGGCCGCGTCAAGCGGCTCGGTCAGCGACGAGAGCCCGTCCGACGCGTCCAGGTCGTCGGTTGAGCAGAAGGTGCTCGATCTCCAGAGCGAGCCGTCGGCCCCCGGCGCCTCCAGGGTCGTATCGCCGAACACCCACACCGAGCGATCACCCCACCGCGCGCTGTACCCGCCGTCCCGCCCTCGAATCGATGGCTCGAACGTCAGCGCGCCCAGGTCGCGCACCGCGCGCACCCGAACCTCGGGCGCGTCCGCGCCGCACCCGACGCACAGGAGTGCGACCCCGGCCGCCCCCGTCGCCCTTCGATAACGCATGCGCGAGAGAATATCACGGCAGCCGAGGGCCGCCGCCACATGCGTCGCGCTCCGCGGCCGGACCGCACGCGACCGCGAGCGCGACCCGGCCGCCGCGCGCAGAGGCCGCGTGCTCAAGGGATGGGGCGATGAGGAACGACAGGGGCCGCAGGGAGGCCAGGAAGCGATAACGCTGCTCGTCTCAAGGGAAAGACCGCCAGGGCGAAAAGAGCATCCAACAACCTGTTTCGTCGAAGCGCTCCGGTAATCAGAGCCGTAAGTTAATTCAGGTGCAGCACCAAAAGAGTCGATGGTATCCGCTGGCCGCCCTGCTGTTCCCGACAGTGCATCGCGCGAGCGCGCATGCGCCGGAAGGCGCGACCCGCGCGGTCAGAGCGATCCGACGCCCCGTCGCCTCAGATCTGCCGGCACGCAGCGGCGCAGCGGCGGCACTCGTCCGCGCACGTCTTCATCTGCGTGTCGCCGGCGAACTTGTCGCAGCTCGCCGCGCACAGGTCGCAGAGGCTCGCGCACACGCTCGTGATCTGGGCGCGCTGCGGCGAGCTGCGCAGGAGGAGCTTCGAGGCCGCTTCGCAGATGTCAGCGCAGTCCTGGAGCAGCCGCACGTGCGTGGCGTCGGCGTGCCCGCCTCCCATCTCGAGGCAGTACTGGCTTGCATGGGTGCAGATCGAGCCACAATCCTGGGTGAACCGAGCCACCTCCCGGAACGATCTGTCCCCCGGAAACCTGCTCATGACAATCCCCCTCGGTCAACTGGGCCGCTCTTCGCCTCGAGGATATCTCGCGACAACGAGGCAACCTTGGTATCCAGAGGTTGAATGGATTGAGCGATCTTCGCACGTCGGGCCATCCCGCATATAGGCCTCGGAGCGGCGACCGACGCGCGCGAGCCCTCGTGTCCCGAACGCGCCGCGCGAACGGCTCGGACGCCCAGGGGGCGCATGCGAGCGCGCGACCGAACGGCCGCGCCCGCCCTGGTCGCCCGCTCCGCGCGATGGCTGACGCGGCGCCGTTCGAACGACGTCCAGGCGTCGACCGGGAGAGCCTGAGCCCACCCTCGCGTTCGCGAGTTCGCCGCGGGCGGCGAGAGCCCGCGGTCATCCGCCAGAGCCGCGTCGCGGGCTGGGCCGCTAGCACCCGGGCGCGCGGCAGATCCCCATCTTGATGCGCGCGATCTCCTGGAGCTCCTCGGCGATCTCGAGCGTGCGCATCGCGGCGGCGCGCGCGAGCGCCTGGGCCTCCTCGGTGGTCGCGAGGCGCGCCAGGAGCCGCCGGCCCATCTCGTGGTGATGACCCTCGTCGGGCTGGATGACGTCGCGGTAGAGGCGCGCCGTCTCGGCGTCCCCCTGCGACTCGCAGTACTCGATGAAGGCCTGGTTGTGCACCTTGGCGAGCGCCTCGCGCGTGAACTGGCCCGCTGCGACGCGCTCGACCGTCGAGCCGAGCCCCTTCAGGTACCCGAACATCGGCGTGGGCGGCCCGAACCTGGCCGGGATCGACGTCGGATCGACGCCGAGCGCGCGGAGGCGCTCGGCGATGAGACGGTAGTGCCTCGCCTCATCGCCGCACTGGCGGGCGAGGGCGAGCTTCACCTCGACGTCCGTCTCGGTGGTGAGCCAGAGCGCAGCCTCCTCGGTCGCCTCGAGCTCCTTCTTGAGCGCGGTCGCGAGCAGCTCCGGGACGCCGATCCCGCTCCCTGGCTCCGCCGCGCCGGCCGCGGCCCCGATGCGGGCGAGGCGCTCTCCCACCCTGCGGTCGAGCTCGCCCAGGAATTCCTCTGGCTTCATGGGTGGCATGATGGGCGCGCCCCGGGCGGCAGGTCAATAGGCCGCCCTCCCGGGGGCGAGATGGGTGTACCCTCCCTGAATGGCCTGGCGCTTCCTGCCCCCGTGGCTCGATCTCGAGTTGGTCTCGATCTCGTTCGACCTCCCCGCGCGCACCGTCCTGAAGCGCACCGGGATAGCCGCGCTCGCCACCTCGAGCGCCACGGCGCTGCGCTTGACGCTCGCGCCGACGCTCCTGCGCGTCGCCTTCGAGCCCTACCTCGTCATCGACCTGCCGCCGCCGCTCGGCGACATGGGGTTGCAGCAAGTCGAGTACGACCTCCGCACAGGCGCCATGACGCCCAACGTGTTCTACACGGGAGGGCTCGTCCGGGTCGGGAAGGACTCGGCCGAGGACGAGGCCCGCGCCTTCATGCGCGGACTCGTCACCTCGACGCCCATGGCCATACCCCCGTACGACCCGACGAGCGATCCCGATCTCGTCGTGACCGTGCGTCAGGTGCTCCTGAACCTGGAGTCCGACGGCGGCGGCCCCGCCGTCCGCGGCGCCCGCGTGTCCGCGCGGCTGACGCTGCGCGAGGCGCTCGCGGGCGCGGTGGGCTCGGACGGGTTCCGCATCCCGGCGGGCGCCACCATCGCGGCCAGCGTCGACGTCGAGGGCACCCGGCAGGAGATCGAGACGGCGCCGCGCGTGCAGCGCATCGAGGTCGACTGCTCCTCGGCGGTGCTGCTCAAGCGCGGCGTCGAGCAGGCCGACCTCCGCCGCTTCGTCGTGAGCCGCGGCGGGGAGATCGCCGTCGAGCGGGTCGAGCCGCTCGGCGCGGCCGGTCAGGCGGCGGGCGTCGAGTCGCTCGTGCGCCTGTTCAGCGCCCTGGCCGCGGGCGGCGGCGTCGCGTTCGACCCGAAGCACCTCGGGCCCAGCGCCGTCGAAGGGCTCGTCAAGGAAGAGATCGCGCGCGCCCTGCGCCCGGCGCTCGTCGACTGGGTGCGGCAGAACGCCGAGATCATCGTGGGGATGGACCTGCGGCAGGTGCTCGGGATCCCGGAGGACGGCGGCGTGGCGTGAGGGGGAGCGGCGGAGGGAGCCGCTCCCGACGCGCGGTCGCCGCGGAGGGGGCCCATGAAAGCGCCGCCGAGGCTGCGCCGGCCGAGCGACGACGCCGTCCGAGGAGGGCGTCGCCCGCCGGCGCGGGGGCGCGCGACGCCCGAGCCCTCGGCGGAGCCGAGGAGTGTTATAAGTCCTGAATGCGCCTCTCCGCCATCCACATCTATCCCGTCAAAGGCTGCCGTGGCCTCGCGCTCGACGCGGCGGCCGTCGACGAGCTCGGCCTCGTCGGCGACCGGCGGTTCATGATCATCGACCCCGAGGGCAAGCCCCTCACCCAGCGCCCGCTGCCGCGCATGGCGCTCATCGAGACGCAGCTCTCCGAGGGCGAGCTCACGCTCGGCGCCGCCGGCCGCTCGCCGATCTCCGTGCCGCGCGCGTCGCAGGCGGCGCAAGGCGCGCGCCTGCTCACCGTCGAGGTCTGGAGCAGCACCGGCCTCCTGGCCGAGGACTGCGGCGACGAGGTCGCCGCGTGGCTCAGCGACTTCCTGGATCACCCGGCGCGGCTCGTCCGGGCCGGCGAGGCGTTCCGGCGGCCCGTCCTCAAGGACTCGGTGGCGCGCCCGGAAGATGTGGTGTCGTTCGCCGACGAGTTCCCGTTGCTGGTGATCTCGGAGGCCTCCCTCGCCGACCTGAACGCTCACCTCGAGGACCGGGGCGCCGCGGCGTTGCCGATGGATCGCTTCCGTCCCAGCCTCGTCGTGAGCGGCTGCGCCGCCTTCGACGAGGACCGGTGGGGCCGCGTCCGCATCGGCGAGCTCGTGCTCCGCGCCGGCGGCCCGTGCGCCCGATGCGTCGTCACCACCACCGATCAGCGCACCGCGGAGCGCGGCACGGAGCCGCTCCGCACGCTCGCCACGTACCGGCGCGATCCGCAGAAGCCCGGCGACGTGAACTTCGGTCAGAACTACATCCACGAGACGAAGTCCGGCGCCTTGCGGGTGGGGGACGAGGTGACGATCGTATGACGGGGAGCGTGGGTCGCCCGCGCGGCTCGCGCGCGCCCGCACCACGGGCGCCCCGGCGGCTCGAGCGACGGGAGGCGGCGGGCTCGCCGGGGCGACGCGGACCGCGGCGCGTCCGTGATAGACATGGATCATGAGAAAGCACGCGTCGCGTTCCTGGATCGTCTCGCTCGCCTTCGTGACCCTGTTCTCCCTCGTGTCGCTCGGCGACGCCCACGCCGGTGAGGCCGAGAAGAAGCTCGCCCTGGAGCTCACGCACCTCGTCATGCCGAGGGAGGTCTACAACGCCCTCATCGATCAGCTGATGACCAACATGGGGGCGTCGATGCAGCAAGCGGGCGCGAAGATCTCGGCCAAGGACACCGGCAAGCTGAAGGCGGTCGTCGCCGAGGTCCTGCCGTACGACGAGCTGGTCCAGTGGAATGTCGACATCTACGCGGGGAAGTTCACCGCCGATGAGCTGAAGGAGCTCATCAAGTTCTACGGCACGCCGGTCGGCAAGAAGGCCGCGAAGCTCCTCCCCGAAATCAGCGGGGAGGTGGGAAAGAAGGTCGGGTCGGTCATCATGCAGCGGATGCCCGCGGCGATGAAGAAGGCTGGGATTCAGTAGCGCGCGCCGCGCTCGGCGTCATCGACCGTGCTACCGCCTGTAGACCAGGAAGCCGGCGATGGCGTCGAGCAGCGCCCGCGGCTCGTCGGCGCGCACCGAGTGGCCGCTGCGCTCGAAGATACGTAGATCGGCGCCCGGGATGAGGCGCGCGATCTCCTCCGACAGATCGGGCGGGCAGATCCAGTCGTGCCGGCCGGCGATGACGAGGGTAGGGATCTTGATCTCGGGGAGGCGCGGCGTGAAGTCGAATGTCCGCATGAACCGCTCCAGGGCCACGTTCCACGCCTCGACGTTGTAGATGGCGCGCGCGCTGGCCTCGGCTGCCTTCGGCGGGTCGAACGTGGTCGAGTAGAGCGGCCCCATGATCCGGAGGAACTCGGCGAACTGCTCGTCGCTCTCGAGCTTGCCGGCCCAGAGGCGCTCGCATGCGTCCCTCTGCTGGTCGGTGCCGCGGCTCGCCACGATCTGTTTCGATCGGTCGATGAGGCGGTGGCTGGCCGCCGTGGCCACGAGGATGAGATGCGTGATGTGCTGCTGGTACCGGAGCGCATAGGCCATGGCCACCATGCCGCCATAGGAGGTGCCCATCACCACGATGCGATCGAGGCCGAGGTGCTGGCGGAGCGCCTCCATGTCCTCGACGTTGTTCTCGAGGGTATATGTCTCCTTCGGGCCGCGCGCCGAGCGCCCCTGGCCGCGGTGATCGAAGTAGACGAGCTGCGCCCGGTCGGAGAGCGGGGTCATCCCGCCCTTGTGCGAGGAGTGATCGGCGCCCGGCCCGCCGTGCACGACGAACATCACCGGACGTTCGCGCATCTCGGGGCCGTCGGGGACGAGGCCCATTCCCTCGACGTCGAAGTAGATCTCGGTGTCTCGGATCTTCGCGCGCACGGCGTCAGGGTAGCCGATCGGCGGCGCGCCGGGGGCGCGGGGGCGTCGGAGCGAGGGAGCTCGGGTGCGTGCGGAGGAACAGCGGAGGCGCAGCGTGGTGCCGGGGCAGCAGCGGGCGCCGAGGCGCGGTCGCGTCTGGCGCGCGGTCAGGCGACGCCGTGTCGGGTCAGCCAGTCGAGCTGGCGCTCCCAGCCGTCGGCGGCGGCGTCGGGACGGTAGCTCGGCCGGTAGTCGGCGTAGAAGGCGTGCGGGGCGTCGGGGTAGACGTGGATGTCGGAGCGCGCGGCGCCGGGCGCGCCGCCGGCTTCGGGGGCCGCACGGAGCGCTTGCTGCAGCTCGGTGACCGTCGACAGGGGAATGCCCTGGTCCTGGCCGGCATAGAGGCCAAGGACGGGGACTTGCAGCGCGCTCACCACGTCGATCGGATGCTTCGGCTGCGCCTCGGTCCGGTCGCCGGTGAGGCGTCCGTACCAGGCGACCGCTGCCTTGAGCGCGGGGTTGTGCGCGGCGTAGAGCCACGTGATGCGCCCGCCCCAGCAGAAGCCCACCGCGGCGGCCTTGGTGGCGTCGGCCTGGCCGGAGGCGCGGGCGAAGGCGATGCTGGCGTCGAGGTCGGCGAGCACCTGCTGGTCGGGCACGCGGCCGGCCAGCGCCCGGAGCTCGTCGATGGTGCTGAGGCGGCTCGGGTCGCCTTGGCGGACGAACAGATCCGGGGCGAGGGCGTAGTAGCCGCGCTTCGCGAAGCGGCGGACGACGTCGCGGATGTGCTCGTGGACGCCGAAGATTTCCTGGATGACGAGCACCAGCGGGAACGGCCCGCCGGAGGCGGGGTGGGCGCGGTAACCGGGGAGGTCGCCGGCCGGCGCGGGGACGGTGACGGCGCCGGCGATGAGGCCGGCGTCGTCGGTGCGGATGGGGCTCGGAGCGTTGCTCTCGGCGATGGGCGTGGAGGCGGTCATGGCCTGGGCCTGAGCAGCGGCCGTGCCAGAGGTGGGAGCGACCGACCCAGGTTGAGGTGACCGACCCAGGTTGAGGTGACCGACCCAGGTTGAGGTGACCGACCCAGGTTGAGGTGACCGACCCAGGTTGAGGTGACCGACCCAGGTTGAGGTGACCGACCCAGGTTGAGGTAGCCGACCCAGGTTGAGGTAGCCGACCCAGGTTGAGGTAGCCGACCCAGGTTGAGGTAGCTAGCTAGCTAACCGAGACAGCCGCCTTACGTCCGAGGCGGCATATCCCCGCGGCCGCGCTTCTGTGCAGCTACCCCGCTGCCCGGACGCCCTCGCCGGCGACCGCATACGGCCGCGGCTGCGCGGCGACGCCGCCGCCGAGACGCTCGGCGAAGAGCTCCCGCGTGCGCCGCCACGAGAGCTGCGCCGCATCGGCGTGGTACGCCGGCCGCGTCTCGTTGAAGAACCCGTGCCGCGTCCCCGGATACACGAACGAGATCAGCTCCCGCCCCGCAGCCCGGAACGCCTCCTGCACCGCGCGCGCCTTCGGCGTGATCGCCGGATCCTCCTCCGCATAATGCACTTGCAGCGGAAAGCGCACGCTCGTCACCTGGTCCAGCGGCGGCGCCTGCCCGTAGAAGACCGCGCCCGCCGCGAGCTCCACGCCCGCAACCGCGAGCTGTCCCACCAGCCCTCCGCCCAGCGAAAATCCGACCGCCGCGATGCCCCCCGGGCGCACGTCGAACCGCCCAGCCAGGTGCGCCGCCGCCGCCCTGGCGTCAGGCAGGTACGTCGACGTATCGCGGTCGCTGAACCAGGCGAACACCGCCTTCAGCCGCTCCTGCTCGTCCGTCGGCAGCCGCGCGACCACCTCGTCGCGGTCCGGAGCGCGCAGCAGCCCGACGCCGCGGGCCACCTCCGCCTCGGTGAAGGTCCGGTGAACCGCGTCATGCGAGTACAGGTTCGGCGCGAACGCGAGGTAACCCTCCTGCGCGAAGCGCCTCGCCAGCTCGACCATGTGGGCGGTGAGCCCCAGCCCCTCGTGGAGGATCAGCACCGCCGGCGCCGGCGCGCGCCCGGCCGACGACGGGCGGACCTGCACCGCCTCGACCGGCCCGTGGGGACCCCGGAACGACGTCCTCTCGACGCCCGCGCTCGCGGCGGTCACGCCTGCACCTCCGCCTCGGGCGTCTTCTCCTTTCGGACGGGCTTCAGCTTGCTCGGGGGCCGCGTGCCGAACGACTCGCCGGCCACGATCTCGGAGCGCACCCCGTCGACCCCGACCGGGATGTCCCCGGTCAGCGTCACGCGGTAGAGCACGCGCTCGACGTCGAGGTGCCCGAGGTCCTGCGGGCCGAGGTGCGCGGTGGCCCGGTTGTCCCAGAACGCGACGCTGCCCGGCTCCCACCGGAACCGCACGGTGTACGCCGGGCGGCTGATCTGCTCGAAGAGCAGGTCGAGGATCGCGCTGCTCTCGCGCGGCGACAGGCCGACGATGTGGCTGGTGAACCCGGGGCTGACGAACAGCGCGCGCTCGCCGGTCTCGGGGTGGACGCGCACCACGGGGTGGATCGAGATGAGCGGGTTCTCCCGCACCTTGCGCAGGTACGGGCTGTCCTGGTCCTGCGGGGCGAACCTCAGCCCGAAGCGGTGCTCGGCGCGCAGGCCGTCGACGAGCGCGCGCAGCGGCGCGGACAGCCCCTCGTAGGCCGCAACGAGGTTGGTCCAGGTCGTGTCGCCGCCGTAGGGCGGCAGGATGTGCGCCCGCAGGATCGACGCCGCCGGCGGGTTCACGGCCGCGGTGACGTCGGTGTGCCAGCGGTTCTCATAGCTGAAGCGCTTGCCGTAGCGGCGATCGTAGCGGCGGCTGTCGATGGCGAGGATCTCCGGGTGCTCGTCGAACGGCTCGTCCTCGTGCGGGTGCGCGTAGGTCACCTCGCCGAAGCGAGCGGCGAAGGCGATCTGCTCGGCGTGGCCGAGCGGCTGGTCCCGGAAGAAGACGACCTTCCACTTCAGCAGCGCCGCGCGGATGGCCGCCACGGACTCGTCAGGCAGCGGCCTGGAGATGTCGACGCCGTGGATCTCGGCGCCGATGTGCCCTGCGAGCGGCTTCACCTGGATGGATGAATCGGATGGTCTCTGGCTCATGGGTCTCCTCCGCGTGGTCCCCCCCCGTCGCGGTTACGGGGGTCGGGTATGCGCGCGCCGTGCCAGGGAGCGATCCGCGGGGTACGCACCTGGAGACGGCGAGGCGAGGGCACGCGCCGAGCGCGCAGCGTGAACGTGTGGATGCGGGACGCGGATGGCGGCTTCACGCAGGCCACCGCGCCTCCGTTCGCGTCCTCAAGGTGCGGCGACCGACTCGCCCTCACCGTGCGCTGCGGCCCAACCTCGCTCGAAGACGATTCAAGTGAGCCTCATGATGCTGCAGGGCCGTGTGGCCAATCGACCGGAGATACTCCACGTAATTGCGCATCGCACCGGCGGCTCGAGGGATGTTGCCCAGCGCCTCATGCACGATCCCGATGTTTCAGCTCGACGCAGCTTCCGCCTCCCGATCGCCGATCTCACAGGCGATCGCCATCTGTCGGTCGTGATGCTCGATGGCCAGCAGGGGATCCCCGAGGCCGGCATGGGCGTTCCCCAGGATGCCGCGCGCCTCCGCCTCGCCCGAGCGATCGCCGAGCTCTCGGAACACGCGCAGCCCTCGATCGCACAGCGCGACAGCTCCGTCGAGCTCGCCGCGCAACACATACATGCTGCTGAGGCGCGCCCTACGGCGCACCGCACGTCGGTTCCGGCCTCACCACGCTTCACCGCGGCCGGCGTCGTCCTCGACGCTCTCCGTACAGATGTCGCGAATGCGGCGTCGCGCGCTGGACGGATTCCGCCGTTCACCGCTCGCCGCGCCCATCCCGTCACCACCTCGCGCGCCGCCCCTTCCGAGCATCATCCCTCCTCGCGACGGCTATTGACACCGCGGCTCGATCCGCGACCATCGCGTCATGGCGCGCACGGCTCCGGTCCCCAACATCCCCGCCATCCCCGGAATGAACCCCGGTGTCTTCATCATGGGCGGCGGCGCCGGGGGCGGAGGCCCTGGCGGGCGCGGCGGCAACGGACGTGGGGGAGATCAGGGCGCAGGGGGCAAGAACGGCGGCAACGGCGCCGAGGGCGGCGGCCGCAACGCGGGTAGCTGCGGCCAGGGCAGCGGCGGCGGCTGCCCCAACCCGGCGCACGGGGGCGGCGGAGGAACGCAGGCCGGACACCCCATCGATCCGGTCACGGGCCGCGTCTACACCCTCGCAGTCACCGACATGGCGTTGCCGGGAGCGTTTCCGCTCGTGATCGAGCGCGCCTACAGCTCCGCGCAGCGCGACTTCGACTACGGACTCGGCCACGGCTGGAACCACTCGCTCGGCTGGCGCGTCATCGAGCTCCGCCGCCGCCGGGTGCGCGTCGTCACGGCCACCGCGCTCGCGTGCGAGGGCCGCTGCCCCGACGAGGGCGAGACCGTGAAGCTCCCGATCGGGCTGCTGACGCGAACGCGCGCAGGCTACTTCCTCAAGGCCGACGACGGGATCACGCGGGTCTTCGAGGACGGCTTTGCCATCGACAACGAATTCCGCCTCAGCGCGCTCCTGGATCGCAACGGCAACCAGGCCCGACTCTTCTACGAGAACGGGACCGGTCCGCTCCAGTTCGTGAACGACAGCGTGGGCCGGCTGCTCCGCGTGCGCCGGCACCGCGACGGCCGCATCGCCGCGTTCGAGGTGAAGAACGCGTCCGCGAGGGGCGCCTGGACGTCCTTTCGCACGTATGAATACGACGAGCGCGGAGATCTCGTGGCCGCGCGCGACGCCCTGGGCCACGCGATGACCTTCGCGTACGACGCTGACCACCGGCTCGTGCTGGAGCGCTGGCCCACCGGCCTCGAGGTTCACTACTGCTACGACAACCACGGTCGCTGCGTGGAGACGTGGTGCAACGATCCCAACGAGCGCGCGCTCTTGGCCGAGGGCGTGCCCGAGGTGCTCGCGGACGGCAGCCGCGCGAAGGGATTCCTGCATGCGAAGGTCGAGTACGGCGCGGGCGAGAACAACGTCATCACCTCGCGCGCGCTGCGGAGGGTCGAGGTGAACGCCTTCGGCAAGGCCGACCGGATCGTCTGGGCGGGGCAGGTGCACGACAACGCGTTCGACGAGTCGGGCGAGCTCGTGGGATACCGCGACGGACTCGGGCGCGCGTGGAGGATGGGCGAGGCCGACGGCGTGTACCGCGTGGTCGACCCGCTGGGGCGGGCGACGGAGTACGTGTACGACGATCGCGGCAACGTCGTGACCACGCGCGGCCCCGACGGCCTTGAGACGCAGCACGCGCGCGATCCGAACGGCAACCTGATCTACCTCTCGGACGCGATGGGGCTGGTCGCGAGCTTCCGCTATGACGAGCGCGGCTGCCTGATCCACGCCGGGACTGAAGGCGGCGGCACGACGTCGATGAAGTACGACGCGCTCTGCAACCGCGTCGAGATCGTCGAGCCGGACGGCGGCACGCGCGCGCTGCGCTACGACTTCCTCGGGCGACTCGTGGAGATGCGGGACGAGAAGGGCGGGGTCCACCGGTGGATCTACGACGCGATGGGGCGCGTGGTGGAGCATTGCTCGCCGCTCGGTGCTCGCACGTTCATGAGCTACGACGAGGCCGGCCGCTTCAACGGCGAGCGCGACGCGGACGGCCGTTGGTTCCGGCTGGTCTACGCAGGCCTCCGCGAGGTGATCGCGGTCGAGCGGAGCGACGGCTCGCGCGTGTCGTACGCCTACGATCGCGAGCTCGACATGGTGCGCATCGTCAACGAGGAGGGCGACGTGCACACCATCGAGCGGGATCTCGAGGGGCGGATCCGCTCCGAGCGTACCTTCGACGGCCGTACGCTGCGGTACAGGAACGACCAAGCTGGGCGGCTGTCGAGGATCACCTTCGACGACGGCGAGTTCGTCGAGCTCTCCTACGACGAGCTCGATCGGGTCATCGGCCGCTCCTTCTCGGACGACACGTTCCACAAGCTGGAGTACGACGAACGCGGGCGCGTCCTGCTCTTCGAGACGGAGGCGGTCCGCACGCAGTACACGTACGACGCGCGAGGGCGTTGCACCCGCGAGGACACGGAGCTGGTGAGCGAGCCGTCGTCCGCGACGTCCATCCGGCACCTCTACGACGCCGGGCTGAACCGCACGGCGATGAGCGTGGCTGGCGGCTTCTCGATCGCCACGCCGCGCGACGCTGCGGGGCGGTGCTCCGCGCTCTTCTTCTCCGATGCCAGCGGCGCGCATCAGCCGATCGCGGCGTTCGCGTACGACCCGGCGGGCGCCGAGGCGGGGCGCCTCTTCGCGGGCGGGGGCGGGCTCGAGCTCACGAGGGACGCGCACGGCAACGTCGTCCGCTCGTCCGTCGTCGGCCGTGGCATCGCCGCCGCCGTCCGCCCGGGTGAGCCCGCGTGGGTCGGGAAGCTCGGGGGCCCGGAGACCCTGCGGTTCGACTACCGATGGTCGCCCGCGAGCGAGCTCCTGGTGCTCGCGGATCGCGATCGCGGGGCGCAGTCGTTCGCATACGACGCGCGCGGCCGCATCGCGCAGAAACGGCACGAGCGGCGGGCCGGGACCGAGGACTACGTGCTCTCGCCGCGCGGCGACGTCCGCTGGATCGACGGCCGCGCGCAGTCCCACGTGGGCGGCGGTCGGCTCGTGACCGCGAACGGCGCGATGCTCACGTACGACGCGCGCGGCCGGCTCGTGAAGAAGGTGGAGGGCGCCGCGGTGACCACCTACGCATGGAGCGTGCTCGGCCTGCTCTCGGGCGTGACGTTGCCCGACGGCACCCGGGTCGAGTTCGTGTACGACGGGTTCGCGCGGCGCCTGGAGAAGCGCGTCGTGCGGCGAGACGCGGCGCTCGTGAGGCACCGCTACCGCTGGGATGGCGAGGACCTCCTGGAAGAGACGGTGGAGCGCGCGGCGAGCACCCCCGGCGCGGCAGCGCCGTTCACGCTGGTAGAGCGTCGGCGCTACGCGTACGCGCCGGGCTCGCCGGCGCCGATCGCGCAGGCGATCGATACCGAGGCCGGCCCCGGCGCGTGGAAGTACCTCGTGCACCGGGACGGGGCGCCTGTGCCGCTAGCGCTCGTGGACGCCGACGGGACCGTCGACCAAGTGTTCGAGACCGGGGCGTACGGCCGGGTCATCGTGGGCGACGCTACCGCCACGCTGAGCCGATTCCCGGGGCACTGGTACGAGCCGGAGACGGGGCTCCACTACAACCGGTGGCGGTACTTCGATCCGGCGAGTGCGACATACCTGAGCCCGGAGCCGCTGGGGCTCGAGGGAGGGCTCGAAGCGTACGGGTATGTGAACGGGCGGCCGCTCGTCTGGATCGACCGCGACGGCCTCGCGCGGAGCGTGACAACACTCACCGACCGCAATGGCAACGCGATCGGGACGGGCACGTCCTCCCGCGAGGCGGACCTGCACCCCGCCGTGGCGGCGGCGTTGCCGATCCGGAACGCGCGCGGCGGCGACACGGACGCCGCGTCCTGCTCGGAGCCTGCGGCGCTCTCGTCGCACCTTCGGAACTGGGAAGGCCGCAACCCCGGGCAGAGCTGCGACCCCGGCACGCCGCAGGGACGACAGAACCTCAGCAGGGCGCTTTCGGAGATCGGTGGCATCTCAAGCCGAGCGGGAACGAAGGACCTCGCGGCGTGCCCGAACTGCTCGCAGACGATCTCCCGGCTCTGGGCGCTCGCCGATCCGCGCCCGCCGTCACCCACGGTCGCGGGAGGCCGCGCGTCGACGAGAGATGCGACCAACGTGCCGGGTGGGCTCCAGAACCCAGAGGGGCCACGCGTCGTGAACCCGGCCGGCGCGCCCGGGCCGATCACGCTTCCCGCTTCGCCGCTCGCACAGAACATCAACGACCCCGCGATGAGGGCGGCCAATGATGACGCATACCGACGAGCCGGCGGGACGGGCTCGGTGGCGGGGCTTAATCCAGGGGTCTTCGACAACTCGTCCGGAACCTGGGGACCCCGCCCATGAGCATCGCAATGCGCGACGATCTGCCGAGTGCCCCGGGGCTCGAGGATCTGGGGCCGCTGGGCTCGCTTGCATCGCACGAGGGAGCGGTGGTGCGCATTCCGCGCTCCGGAAACCCGTTCGAACCGCGACCTCCGCTGCCAGCCGACGATCCTGCCGCCCTCCGCGAGGCGGCGCGGCTGGTCTCCGAAGGGCTCGTCCTCCGCCAGCGCCACAACCACGGAGCGCAGGCCGCGCACCTGACCGGGTGGGTCGCAGGGGCGCTGGGGCCGCCGCGCGTGGCTCGCGCGATCGGGCCTTCGGAGCAGCTGCTCTGGTTCGACGGCGCGATCGTCCTGCTGCTGGCCGACGCCTTGACCGTGGCGTGCGCGACCACCGAGCGGCTCCGGGCGTTGCTCGCACACCCTCTGCCGTCTGGGCTCTCGCCCGCGCCGGCGAGGTACTCCTACGGCGCGATCGCCGGCCTTCCGCAGCCCCGAGCGCCGCTCGGGTCGTTAGACTCCACGGACCGATACTTCCCGGAGGCGTTCGCGCTTCACGAGGCGGAGGGCGGCTGCTGGGTTCGCGGGGTGCTCCAGGGCGCTTTCGAGACGCAGTTCCAGGTGAAGCCCGGCGGGTGCATCGCCACGGCGCCGCGCCACCCCGATCGATTCGCGCGGGCCAGCTCGTTCGGCGAGTGGCAGCCGGGTTTGCGGGAGCAGGATGGCCTACGCGCCCAGCTCGAGAGATTCCGGGCATCGGAGGCGCTCACGAACGCGGTGCTCGCCGTGGACGAGCTCGTGGGCGGGTTCCGCGGGCAGCGAGGGATTTCGATCCTCGCCCCGTGGGCGGCGAGCGTGATCCGTGAACGGACCGCGTCCGGCATCTGGTCTGCGCCGGTTCACCCGTACAACGGAGCCTGGTTCGTCGGCTGGACCGAGAATACCTCGGTGCGCACGGGCATCTACGTGGACGAGGCGGTCGGGGTGTGGGCCTCGTGGCAGGAGCCAGACGACGACGAAGTGCAAGTGCGCCTGGTGGGCACGAGCGTCGATCGATGGTTCGAACGTCAGATCTACCTCCTCGAGAACGGCTATGCGTCGGAGGCCACGTGCCAATCGGAGGAGGCGCTGCCGCCCGGGCTCAGCCTCCGCGAAGACCTCTCCGACGCCGCTGCGCAGGTCTTCGTGGACGGGGATGCCGTGTGGCTCGTGGAGGAGTGCGGCATTCAGCGGATGTCCCGCCGCGTGCCCAGCGTTTCGGACGTGCTGGCGATCGCAGGACGCTTCGGGGGATGACCTCAGACATCTCGGACCTGCCGGACGGCCGGAGCCCACGACGTCCCCCTCGCACCTGGGTGCACGTGCCGCCACGAGCCGCGCCGAACCGGCCCGCCGCCGCACCCCCGCCGCCGCACCCCCGCCGCCGCGCCCCCGCCGCCGCGCCCCCGCCGCCCCCGGCGCGATCTCGACGCGCACCGCGATCGCGGCCCGCCGCGCGACGGGGTCCGTCGAGTAAGCTGCGCCGCATGAAGGTACCCCGACTCACGGGCCGCGCGCTCACCGCAGCGCGCCTCGCGGCCGAGGCGCCCGGATCGTCCGCCGCGCTCCGGAAGGTGCTGAAGCGCACCCTGGGCATCGACCGCCTCGCGTCGCTCCCGGAAGCATGGCGCGACGAGATCCCCGCGCAGGCCCGCCCGATCCAGGCCGCGGCGCCGCGGCGCTGGGGCGACGCCGCGCTCGGCGCGCTCCCGCGCCGCGACTGGCCCAGGACCTCGCTCGCCTACGCGGCGGCCTACCGCCAGGGCGCCGCCGACCCGCGCCGCGTGGTCGAGCGCGCCCTGTCCGAGATCGACGCGCTCGCCGCGCAGCGCCCGTGCATGAACATCGCCGTCGCCGCCGCGCGCGAGGCGGCGCTCCGCGACGCCGACGCGGCGGCCGCGCGCCACGCCGCCCGCAGGGCGCGCGGCCCCCTCGACGGCGTGCCCTTCCTCGTCAAGGACGAGTTCGACGTCGAGGGCCTCGCGACCACGCTCGGCTCGCGCTGCGGCCCGCTCGCGCCCGCGCCGCGCGACGCCGCCGTCGTCGCCCGGCTCCGCCAGGCGGGCGCCGTGCTCCTCTGCAAGACGGTGCTGACCGAGTGGGGGATGTCGCCGCTCGGCAACAACGTCCACCAGCGCATGCCCCACAACCCGCACCACAGCGAGCGCGCCGCCGGCGGCTCCTCCACCGGCTCCGCCGTGGGCGTCGCGCTCGGGCTCGCGCCGCTCGCCGCCGGCGGCGACGGCGGCGGCTCGATCCGGACGCCCGCCGCGCTGAACGGCGTCTTCGGCCTCAAGCCCACCTTCGGCCGCGTGAGCCGCGCCGGCGACGGCTTCAAGGGCTCGGTCGCCCACGCCGGCCCGATCGCCTGCAGCGCGGCCGACCTCGCCCTCTTCCTCGACGCCGTCGCGAGCGAGCCCGACCCCGACGACGACCTCACCGCGTGGGCGCCCCCGCCGCCGCCCGGCGGCTTCGGCGCGCTCCTCGGCGCCGGCGTGCGCGGCCTGCGCATCGGCGTGGACGAGGCGGAGTGGCGCGACGCCAGCGTCCCGATCGCGAGCGCGTGCCGGGGCGCGCTGCGCGCGCTCGAGCGCGAGGGGGCCGTCCTCGTGGACGTGCAGATCCCGATCGCCCGGTACGCGGCGCAGATCGGCTACCTCGTCATCGGCCCCGAGTCGCTCGAGGCCCACCAGCGCGCCTTTCGGGAGCAGCGCGACCTCATCAGCGAGGACCTGCGCGTCACCTTCAGCGTGCTCTCGGGCGTCACCGAGCGCGAGCGGCGCGACGCCGCGCGGCTCCGCGCGGGGATGCGGCGCGAGGTGGCGCGGGCCCTCGCCGGCGTCGACGTGCTCGCGCTCCCGACGACCGCGATCACCGCGCCCCGCTACCAGGAGGCCGAGGAGGGGCGCGCCTTCCTCGATCCCGCGGCCCTCGACGGGGTGTGCCGCTTCGCCTTCCTCGCCAACCTCACCGGCCTCCCCGCCGGCACCGCGCCCGTCGGCATCGACGCCGAGCGCCTGCCCATCGGCCTGCAGATCATCGGCGACGCCTGGGACGAGGCGGCGGTCCTCGCCGTCCTCGCCCACCTCGAGCGGTCCGAGCTCGCCGTCGCCCCGCGGCCCCCGGGAGGCATCGACCTGCTCGGGTAGCGGCACCGCTGACGCTGCTCGACCGTGATAGAGTGTCGCCTCGTTCCATCGAGTCCACGGAGATCTGGAATGGGTCAGAGCGCCGGAAGTCATCCTCCTGACGTCGAGAGTGCTCCGGCGCCGTGGACGCTGACCGGCGACGCCTACATCGCGATGCTCGAGCTCCCGGAGCGCCTGCTCCGGGAGCGGTGCTTCATCCCGGAGGCGCTCCGCCCGCGCTTCGACGGGCGCTACAGCCTGCTCATGGCGCTCGACTACACGTCGTCGAACGTGGGGCCTTATCGCGAGCTCCTGTTCATCCCCGGGCGCTACCGCACGCGCCGCGGCCTGCGCTGGTCGATCAGCAAGATCTACGTCAGCTCGTGGGAGAGCGTGGTGGGCGGCCAGGTCAACTGGGGTATCCCGAAGGAGCGCGCCGATTTCGATCTCGCGCGCGAGGCCGACGGCGCCGAGCGGCTCCGGGCGTCGCAGGGGGGCGACGTCTTCGCCGACGTGCGCTTCGCGGCCGCGGGCCCGAGCCTGCCCGCCTCGAGCGCGCTCGTGCCCGCGCGCCTCCGCGGGCTCGTGCACCACCGGGACGGGCACGATTACTTCTGCACGCCGACCGCGTCCGGGCGCGTCCGCCGCGCGCGCCTGCTCGACGCGCGCGTCGACCCGGCGCGCATGCCGCCCATCGACGCCGGGCGGGTCGTGTTCGCCGTCCGGCTCTCCGGCTTCCGGGCCGAGTTCCCGGCGGCCGACGTCGAGCTCCCCGACGTCGCCTGAGCCCGAGGCCGCGCGACGTTCGCGCCCGGCGCGGCGCGCTCAGCGCCCCGGCGCGGCGCGCTCAGCGCCCCGGCGCGGCGCCACCTCGGCGGGGTAGTGGTCAACTTTGCCCAGAGAGAGTCCACATGAAGGCGGGAAGGCGGGAAGATCATTAAGGTTTTCTTCCCGCCTTCCCGCCTTCATGTTCAATTTTGACCACTACTCGGCCCCGGTAGCGAGATAGTCACCTCAAAACAGGATGTTGGAAGCAAGGAGGGGAATGTCCGCCTCGCCGCTCCGTCACTCCGCGGCCGCCGTCACGACCCACACGGCGCTGCCCATGCGCACGCCCTCGGGGCCCGCGTGGGGCGCGATGGCCTCGCGCAGGTCGGCGCGCACGCGCTCGACGAGCTCCGGCGTGGCGTTCGCCTCGCGCAGCGCGGCGGACGCCGGACCCATCTTCAGGAGGAAATCGACGGTCTCGTCGAGCGATCTCCCGCCTGCGACCGAGAGCTCCTGGTCGATCGGCTCGCAATGCACCCGGACGAACCCCGCGCGCGAGAGGACGTCGACGACGCGCGCCGCGTCGGCGAGCGCGAACGGGCCGGGCGCGTGCGGATCGGGCTGCGGCAGCGGGAGGTGCCTGCCCACGGTCAGGGTCGGCACCAGCAGCCAGGGGTTCTCCTGGAGCGGTCGCCAGCAGACGAACGCGAGCCGCGCGCCGCGCCGCAGCGCCTTCCGGAGGTTCGCGAAGGCCGCCGCGGGGTCGGCGAAGAACATCACCCCGAAGCGCGAGTAGAGGACATCGAACGGCCCGGGCAGCGCCGCGGTCTGCGCGTCCGCGTTCTCGAAGGCCACGTTCGCGGCGCCCGCTGCCTGCGCCGCCGCGCGCGCCCTGTCCAGCATCGGCGCCGAGACGTCCACGCCGAGCACGGCGCCCGAGGGGCCGACGCGACGGCCTAGCTCGAGCGTCGTGTCGCCGATGCCGCAGCCGACGTCGAGGACGCGCTCGCCCGCGGCGATCCTGGCGCGATCCATGGCGAGGGCGCCGAGCGGCCGGATCTGCGCCGAGATGACGTCGTGGAGGGCCACCCACTTCGGCCCGCCGACCTCGTTCCAGTACTGGATCTGATCGGCGTTCGGCCCGGAGACCGTGATCATCGCTCGAGCTCCTTTCGATGCGCGCGCGGCGGCCTTTGCCGGCGGCCCCCGAGAGGTACCTCCGATCTCGGTCAGGTTCCACACCGCCACGGTTGCGGCTCCGCCGATTGGCCGCCGCGCTCCGGGCTAGGTGTGGCTGCATGGATGCAGGGATGAGCGCCGCGCGCTCTGGCCGGGCGGGGCGCGCGCTCAGCGGCCGAGGGCGAGGAGGAGCTTCAGAGAGCCCAGGATCTCTTCGTTGGTCAGAGCGCAGTGGCCATAGCGGTGGACCGGGAGAGGGACCACGACGCCGCGGTCCGAGGTGTCGACCTTGAGCAGGTAGAGCGGCTCGTGCCAGTAGGGGACGATCGGGTCCAGGGTGGTGTGGAGCGTCACCAGCGGGAGCGACACGTCGCCGGTGGTCTCGTGCTCGGCGACGCTCCGGAGCGCGCGCGCCGAGGCGGCGAAGCGCTCGACCCGCAGGTTGAGCAAGAGATCGTCGTGCGAGCCGAAGTAGAGGCGCCCGCGGTTGTCGTAGGGGTTTCCCCCGAGCTGCTCGACCGCGTCGTTCGTGGCGAAGATGTTGAACTGGAGCACGCTCACGATGGTCGTCGCGATGGTCTCCGGGTCGTCGGGGTCGATGGCCGCCTTCGCGGTGCGGACGAGCTGCCTGGCCGCGCTCGGGTTCGCGGCGATGGCGGCCTGCACCTTGGGCAGGTAGACGGTGAACCAGCCGGCGATCACCTCCGGGGGAATCTGGATGGCGCTGCCGGGGAGCACGCCGGGAAAGAAATAATCGAAGAGGGCCCGGAAATCGCCGAAGTAGTTGAGCTGCTCCCGGAAGCTGCCGATGGGCCCGCACATGGCCAGCCCGCCGCTGTACAGCTCCGGATACCGCTCGAGCGAGAGCGTCGTGACGAGGCCGCCTTCGGAGACGCCGAACAGGTACGTGTGCGCCGGAGCCGCCCTCGCGCGGAACGCCGCGACGAGCTGCCGGACGTCCTCGACCCCCGGGAGGATCGCGAGCCCGTTCCGCCGATAGCTCGTCGTCGCGAAGGCGAAACCGCGGCTCAGCGCGGCCTCCTGCGGGTTGAACCCCTCGGGGAACGAGAAGCTGTAGAAGTCGAGGGGCTGGAGAGGGGAGACATACCCGTGCGCCCACACGAGGAGGTCGCCGTTCCATCCGCGACGGGGAATGCAGAGGCGGATGCGCGCGCCGCTCGGGAGGACCTCGTCGGTGCAGCCCTCGGGCGCCGGCCCCAGCACCTGCGCCTCGGCCGGGGCGGCGACGGCGCAGAGCAGCGCCGCCGCCGCGATCGCTCGCGCGAATCGAAGGAACGTTTGCATGGTCGACTCCGTTGCTGCGCCGCGCGGCCGTGAGGCTCGCGCGGCGGTGTGCGGATGCTCGCCTGTTGCGCGATGACCAGGGTAGCTGTGGTCTCCAGCGAGTCAATGCTCGCGCGCGCTCACGCCAAAGATGGCTTATCGTTCCTGCCGCGAATTTGTGTGGTGAACGCTCGCGCCGGCCGTCGTGGGCGCAGGAAGACAGGTTGTGTGGCGAACGGGCGTGCGAGGCGCCTGTCGACGCGAGGGGCGATGTCGCCGCGCGCAGGCGGCCGTCTCGCGAGGGGCGATGTCGGCCCGCTCGCCTGCGCGCCGATCAGCTGAGCGCGATCATCGCGGCCGTCGCCGCATAATCGACGCGCTGCGCGCGGTACGGGTAGGTCGGCGGGAAGCGCTCGAGCGCCGCGCGGAGGCGACGGCTCGACGCGCTGTCGAGCGGATCGAAGCGCAGGCCCACGGCGCGGCCCGGGTCGCCCTCGCGCCGGCCGTGCAGGGTGCGCGCGATCGTCGCCGTCGCGTCGATCCAGACGTCCGTGTCCGGGAGCCGGAACGAGACGATCACCGGCTCGCCCGTGAGCGCGCGGGCGCTCGTCAGCACGAGCATGCCGTCGACGGACAGGTCGATCGCCCGGGTCCCGAGCAGCCGGAAGCCCCGCTCGCGCACGGCATGGCACTCCACGATCGCAGCGCGGCGCGTGACGCGGCGCTCGCTGGCGAGCAGCATCTCCATGGTGGTTCTCCTCGGCGCGGTACGCTACGGAGGAGCGCTACAGGTGGGCAAGAAAACTACATGAGAGGGCCCCGCGCCGCGGCGGGGCCCTCTCGCGTTCGCTAGCGGCCCGTGCGGCGCCGGCGCAGGGCGAGGCCGGCGAGGGCGGCGAGCATGGGCAGGAGCGCTCCCGCGCTCCGGGCGTTGCCCGCGGGGCCGGGCCGCGCGGTGCAGAGGCCGTTGCCCTCGGCGAAGATGCCGGTCGGATCGTTCGCCTCGGCGGGCCCGCAGGTGCCCGGCGCGCTGTCGGTCGAGCTGCACACCTCGCCGGACGGGCAGCTGTTGCCGTCGGCGCCGCGGCAGCCGTCCACGCAGGCATGATCCACGCAGATCGACCCGCTCGTCGGACCGCCGCAGTCGCTGTCCTGCCTGCACGCGTCGGTCTGATCGTCGTCGCCGTCGTTGGGATCGGTCTCGCCCGCGTCGATCGCGCCGTTGTGGTTCGCGTCCTCGTCGCCGTCCTTCACCCCGCCGTCGTCCGTGTCCGCGTCGAGCGGGTTCGTGGTCGTCGTCGGGTCGGCGTCCGGGATGCAGGTCCCCGCTTCCGGGTCGGTCGCCGCGTCGGCGCAGTCGTGCCCGAGCTCGGTGCCGTCGAACAGCCCGTCGCCGTCGCTGTCGGGGTCGAGCGCGTTGATCAGCCCGTCGCCGTCGTGGTCGTCGCTGAAGTTCGGCTCGTCGCCGTCGAGCACGCCGTCGTCGTCGCTGTCCGCGTCGTTCGGATCGGTGCCGATCTCCTCCTCGACCGCGTCGCTCAGCCCGTCGCCGTCGGTGTCCGCCGGCATCCCGTCGTCGTCGCCGTTGTTGGGATCGGTCTCGCCCTCGTCGATGGCGCCGTTGAGGTTCACGTCCTCCTGGCCGTCGGGCACGCCGCCGTCGTCCGTGTCCGCGTCGAGCGGGTCGGTCTTCGTCGCGCCGTTGTCCGCGTCAGGGCGGCAGTGGCCCGCGTCCGCGTTCGTGCCCTCGTGGTCGCAGCCCAGCCCGAGCTCGGTGCCGTCGAACAGCCCGTCGTTGTCGCTGTCCACGTCGAGCACGTTGATGAGCCCGTCGCCGTCGGTGTCCTCACCGGGGCGCGGCTCCTGCCCGTCGGGCACGCCGTCGTCGTCGCTGTCGGCGTCGTCCGGATCGCTCCCGATCATCTCCTCCACCGCGTCGGGCAGCCCGTCGCCGTCGCGATCGTCCGCCACGGGGTCGTCGTCGCCGTTGTTCGGATCGGTCTCGCCCTCGTCGATGGCGCCGTTGTGGTTCGCGTCCTCCACGCCGTCGGGCACGCCGCCGTCGTCCGTGTCCCGATCGAGCGGGTGCGTCTTCGTCTCCGGGTCGGCGTCCGCGATGCAGCTCTCCGCCTCGGGATCGGTGGCCTCGAGGCCGCAGGGCAGGCCGAGCTCGGTGCCGTCGAACAGCCCGTCGTCGTCGCTGTCGGGGTCGAGCGCGTTGATGAGCCCGTCGCCGTCGTGATCGTCGCGGAAGTTCGGCTCGTCGCCGTCGATCACGCCGTCGTCGTCGCTGTCCGCGTCGTTCGGGTCGGTGCCGATCTCGGTCTCGAGCGCGTCGATCAGCCCGTCGCCGTCGGTGTCGACCATCGGCAGGTCGTCGCCGCCGTCGTTCGGGTCGGTCTCATCCGCGTCGATCACGCCGTTGCGGTCGATATCCTCGTTGCCGTCGGTCACGCCGCCGTCGTCGGTGTCCGCGTCGAGCGGCGAGGTCTTGGTTGCCCCCTCGTCCGCGTCGGCGATGCAGTGGCCCGCTTCCGTGTTGGTGGCCGGGTTGTCGCAGCCCAGCCCGAGCTCGGTGCCGTCGAACAGCCCGTCGTTGTCGCTGTCGACGTCGAGCGCGTTGATGAGGCCGTCGCCGTCCGTGTCGTCGCTGAAGTTCGGCTCGTCGCCGTCGATCACGCCGTCGTCGTCGCTGTCGGCGTCGTTCGGATCGGTCCCGATCGTCTCCTCCAGCGCGTCGCTCAGCCCGTCGCCGTCGGAGTCCACCGGCGGGGTCGCGTCGTCCTCGCCGCTGTTCGGATCGGTCTCGCCCTCGTCGATGACGCCGTCGAGGTCGACGTCCTCGTTCCCGTCGGACACGCCGCCGTCGTCGCTGTCGGCGTCGAGCGGGTCGGTCTTGGTCGCCCCCTCGTCCCCGTCGGCGCGGCAGTGGCCCGCGGCCGCGTTGGTGGCCGGGTTATCGCAGGGCAGGCCGAGCTCGGTGCCGTCGAACAGCCCGTCGTTGTCGCTGTCCGGGTCGAGCGCGTTGATGAGGCCGTCGCCGTCGGTGTCCTCGTTCCAGCGCGGCTCCTGCCCGTCGGGCACGCCGTCGTCGTCGCTGTCCGCGTCGTTCGGGTCGGTGCCGCCGTCGACCTCGACGAGATCGTCGATCCCGTCATCGTCCGCGTCGCAGCCGTTGTTGATGACCCCGTCGCAGTCGTTGTCGATCGCGTCGGTGCAGATCTCGGCGCCCGTCGGCTCGCAGACGCAGACGTTGCCATCGAGGTCGCACTGCGGGGTCAGCGGCCCGCACTGCGCGTCCGTGGTGCACTCGACGCACGCGTTGGGCGTCGCCGCGGTGTCGCAGTGCGGCGTGTCCCCTTCGCACTGCGCGTCGGTCTCGCACTCGTCGATGACGACGTCGGTCGGCTGGGGGCCGCCGGTCTCGTCGTCGCCGTCGGTCGGCGTCTCCTCGTTGGGCGCGCCCTGCTGCCCGGCGGCGTTGATGATCGCCTGGTTCTCGATCAGCCCCGTGGCGCCGGCGTCGACCGTAACCCGGAAGGTCACGGTGGTCGTCCCGTTGACCGCGATCGTTCCCCCGGTCGCGCCGGTCGCGCCATCGCCGACCCGCACCGTGACGGTGCGGCTCGTGGCGTCGTACTCGCCTTGATCGTCGCCGGCCGCGTCCGTCTTGGCGCCCATGTTCGGCCCCGCCGCGATCGCCAGCGAGCCCGGCACGTAGGACACGCCCGCGGGCAGCGGATCGGTCATCACGGTGTTGACCGACGCGTCGTTGCCCGTGTTGCGGATCACGATCGTGTACTCGATCGTGTCGCCGGGGAGCAGCGACCCGCCGTTCACGTCGCGAGCCGCCTTCGTGGAGGACGTGAACTCCGGCTTGAAGGTCGAGATCGAGGTGATGAAGCCGGCGAGGAAGTACAGATCGCCGTTGCTCGACGCCACGATGGGCGCCGACGTCTGGCCCGGGGACACCTTGGGGGTGATGTCGAGCACGTCGATGTCCATGCCGGACATGGTTCCGGCGGCGCCCGTCAGCTGGGGCAGATCGCCGTCGACCGAGACCAGCCCCCCGAGGCTGGAGCGCGTGCCGTTGAAGAAGTTGGAGACCGGGTTCTGGGCGTTGCTGAGCGCGGCCCCTCCGTTGAAGAAGAACTGGTCTCCGGTATGGGCCAGGTCCCCCTCGAAGGCGACCAGGCCGATCTTCGCGTCGTAGCCCGCCGCCGGCACCAGGAACCCGTCCAGGGTGGCCTCCCGGGAATTCCCGGTGTTCACCGCGTCGAGGCCGTGGAAGAGCGCGAGGTGGCGCGGCGGCTCCGAGGCGAGCTCGTAGAACACGACCATCCACCAACCGGCGAAGTTGTTGTTGTCGTTGTCCCCGAAGGCCTTGGTGCTGACGCCGCTCACCCGGTAGGCGCCGGTACCGTTCGCCTGCACGAGCGCGGTGATGTCCGAGTACGACTGGTAATACGCGTGTGGCGCCGCTGGAACGCCCGGTTCTGACGACGCGGTGAACGAGCCCCCGGAGGGCGCGGCGGCGACGATCTCCGCGGAGAAGCCGCCCGCGCCAGGCCGATCGAGCGTCACCGTCGTGTCCGCGCCCGCGTTGGCTGCCGTGTGCGCGCCCCAGTAGAGGAACGCGTGCGTGACGCTGGCGCCGGCCGGCACCTGGAGCCAGGCCGTGCTCCGCGCCTGGTCCGCGGCGATGCCTCGGTTCGCCTCCGCCGCCCCTGCCGTGGGCGAGTCGGAGCGCCAGAAAATATCGGGCGAGGTGTCGGTGTTGCCGCTCCCGCCGCACTCCTCCGGCACAGTGCCGACGACAGGGGCCGGCAGAGTCACATCCGAGCCGCACTCGTATCCGAGCGTGTTGCCGATCAGGAGGAAGTCACCCCTCTGGCTGACCTCCAAGAGCCGCTCGGGATCGGCGTGCGCTGCGCCGCCCTGCCCGGCCACCACGGCGAGCCCGACAAGACCACCTATGACGTAACGTCTCTTCACGGCGCCTCCTGCTGCTGCTTCGGCTTCTTCTCGAGGATCTTGAACTGCACGCGGCGGTTCTTCTGGCGTCCCTCTTCGGTGTCGTTCTCCGCGATCGGGACGTCAGGCCCGTAGCCCTTCGACGCGAGCCGCTCGGCCTCGATGCCGCGCTGGACCAGCGCCTTCGTGACCGACTCGGCCCTCGCCTGGCTGAGCCGGATATTGTACGCGCGTCCGCCGCGCGGGTCTGTGTGCCCCTGCACCTCGATCTTGGTGATCTCCGGGTGCTCCTTCAGCACACCCGCGACCTCGTCGAGGAGCTCGTCGCTCGCCTTCTTGATGGTCGCCTTGCCGGTGTCGAACTGCACCTGCTGCAGGATGACGATCTCCTGCTCGGTGACGCGCACCGCCACGGGGCAGCCGTTCTTCGCCGGATCCGGGTCGGGCTTGCCCTTCTCGTCGGGGCAGGCGTCCTTGTCGTCGCGCACCGTGTCGCCGTCGCGATCGCCGGGGCAGCCGTTCGTCGCCGGATCCGAGGTGCGGAGCCCGGGGATATCGGGGCAGGCGTCCTCCGCGTCGATCACGCCGTCGCCGTCCTTGTCGGGCGGCGGCGGGCAGCCGTGCTTCTTCGGGTCCTCGTTGCTCGGGCCGGCCTGGTCCGGGCACGCGTCGACGTCGTCGGTGATGCCGTCCTTGTCGCGGTCCCCGGGCGGCGGGCAGCCGTGCTTCTTCGGGTCGTCGTTCGCGATGCCGGCCGTGTCCGGGCACGCGTCGACGCGGTCGAGGATGCCGTCCTCGTCGCGATCCGACGGCGGGCAGCCGTTCTTCTTGGGATCGGGGTCGCCGACGCCGGGCACGTCCGGGCAGGCGTCCTTCTCGTTGACGATGCCGTCCTTGTCGCGGTCGGGGTCCTCGCGCCGGACCTCGGGCGAGTACGCGAGCATCGCGACCGCGCGGAAGTCCGGGGTGCCGATGCCCGACGTGAAGCCGGGGCCGGCCGCGACGCCGATCTCGAAGTCGCGGACCGCCGGCGCGAAGCGGTAGCGCAGGCCGAGCAGCGCCTCGACGTTCGTGTTGCGCGCCTCCGGCTCCTCCAGCACGGTCGACACCGTCACCTCGGGCCCGATCTGGAGCTGCTCCTCGGGCAGCAGCAGCAGGCCGACGCCCGCGCCGCCGTTGAACATCAGGCCCTGCCGCACCTGCGCGAACGTCTGCGCCGGGCGCAGATCGACGCCGGCCGCGGCCGACCAGACGAAGCCCGGGATCCGGCCGCCGGCGATGAGCTGCGGCATGCCGCGCACCGAGTCCTCGCCCACGAACGAGCCTTCGCCGCCGCCGGTCGGGAACCAGACGTAGCCGCCGACGGCGAGCTGGAACGGGTCGAAGTAGTCGCCGAGCAGGCGCAGGCGCAGCCCGACCCGGAGATCGCCGAGCTGCGCGCCGCTCGGCGAGGCGAACGAGAGCCCCTCGGCCGCCGGGCTATCGCCCTCCTGCAGCACGGCGAGCGGCACGTCGACGTTGATGTGCAGCCGGTCCCAGAGCGACAGCGAGCCGTTCAGGTGCAGGAACAGCTGGTGCCCCACGATGGCGCCGAGGTGGTCTTCGGTGCCCACGCGCGTGAGCACGAGCGGGTTGTGGGCGTAGTCGCCGAGCAGGGCGAGGTGGAGCGTGGGGCTGCCGTCCTGGTGCGGCGAGGCCGCGTACGGCGACGCCACGCTGAACATCCGGTCGCCCGCTGGCGCTGGGTTGAAGCGGTCGAGCGCGAGGCCGCGCGCCGGTCCCGCCTCCTGAGCGGACGCTGGCGCGGCCCACGCCGCCGCCGCTAGGGCGGCGGCGCCGCAGATCCATCGAGGGGGGAAATGGACTCTCATGCGCAGGATCACCTATGGGGGCGTGGGGCGAGCGGCCGTCGACTGCACCGGCGCGCAGGCACGTTGGGGGAAACACCGCGTCCTCGACGTGGAGGAGCGGACAGCTGCCTCGAATCCCGGGCCGTCTTATATTCTCCGCCGGCCGTCATCGGTGGACTTTTCGATGGGCGGCCGGCCGAATTCGCATCGGCCTCGACAGGTCGGCTCCTGCTGCGACCCGGGCTTCGCAGCGATGTCGCTGCCGGGCCTATGCAAGCGTTGTGCACGCCTCTCGGCGCGCGCGGCGCCGGCGAGCTCTGGCGACTCTGGGCCTCATGGCGGCTCGGCGGCGGGGCGATAGAGGTCTACAGACATCAGCGCTGCGGCCCACGCGCATCGGGGGGCGCCGTGCAGCCACGCGTCATCCGGTCGCGCTGTCGCCCGCACTGGCACCGATGCTTGGCGGCGTGACGGGCTCGAGGGGGCCGCGCGCCGGCGCTGGCGTGCTTTTCTCACGGTCGCGGCGGCCTCCGTGCTACGCCGCGTTCGTGGAGCCGCACCCATCTCGCCAGCCGGCGGAGCGCCCCACGGCGCCTCCCGACGAGCCACGCCTCGGCAAGCTCCGCACCGGTCACGCCGTGCACCGGTCACGCCGTGCACCGGTCACGCCGTGCACCGGCGCTATGCGCTGTTCCACGCGGGGCGCGGCGCGCTGCTCCTGTCGTTCACGAGCATCTTCGGCGCGTTCATCGCCGGCTGGCAAGGCTTTTGGGGGTCGCTCCGGTCCGGACTGGCGGGCTCTACCGTGCTCGCGGCCTCGGCGCTGCGCCACCCGGGCCTGCGGATCGCGCTCCGTGTTCCCCTGGCGGACGGTGCGCCTCGACCGCGTCCCGCACCCGACCGTGTTTGCCAGGCTGGTGGTCGAGCGCGCCCCGCGCGTGGAGCGCGACGAGGTCTGGGCGGCGTGGACCGGGTGAGGGGGCGACAGGCGGGAGAGATCGGCGTCGCGCGCTGGGCGGTGCGCGTTCGAAGGCGACGCTCGCGCGGATCGTCCAGTCCACCCGTGTCGGCGTGACGTTCCGCATCGGGGCATAGGCGGGTATGCCTATGCCTCGCGCCAGAGCGCTCGGGTACGACGTCGTTGCGGTCACCCGCACCGGGTGACGCGGCGACGGACGGTGATCTCGGGACAGGGAGGCGAGGGCGAATGGAAACGCTTCGAAATTGGGGCGCGATCGCTCCAGGGCTCGTCGCGCTCGCGGCGCTGGCCTGCTCCACCAGCCAAGGAGATGGGACGACCGACGGCGGCGGCAGCGCTGGAGGGCTCACCGGGCCTGGCGCGAGCGGCTCCGGCACGGGTGGCTCGTCGGCGACGGTCGGCTCGTCGGCGACGGTCGGCTCGTCGGCGGGGGTTGGCGGCAGCGGCGGGCGCCCGGGCTCGGGGGAAGCTGGCGCGGGCGGCTCGGGCGCCGGCTCTGGCTCGGGCGGTTCCGGGGGCGATACGCAGAGCGCCGGTTGCGGCAGCGCGACGGCGCCGACGAGCGGCCGCTTCAGCATCGATGTCGGGGGCACGACGCGCGAGTACATCCTCGCCGTACCGGACGGCTACGATGCGAACCGTGCTTACCGGCTGATCTTCGCCTGGCATCCCCGCGGCGGCTCGGCCGAGCAGGTCGCGACCGGCTTCGGCGGCGGCTACTACGGCCTCCAGAGCCGCGCCGCCGGCTCGGCGATCTTCGTCTCGCCCGAGGGCATCGACCAGGGCTGGGCGAACTCGGGGGGCCGCGACATCGCGTTCCTCCGCGCCATGCTCGACCGCCTCCGCGCCGAGCTCTGCATCGACGAGAGCCGGATCTTTTCGACGGGGTTCAGCTACGGCGGCATGATGTCCTACGCGATCGGCTGCGCGATGGGCGACGTCTTCCGCGCCATCGCCCCCATGTCCGGCGCGCTCTACAGCGGCTGCGACGACGGCGACCACCCTGTGGCCATGTGGGGCGCCCACGGCGACGCCGACAACGTGGTTCCGCTCGACAATGGTCGGACCGCTCGCGATGTCTTCCTCGAGCGAAACGGTTGCGGTTCGCAGACCACGCCGGTCGACCCGAGCCCCTGCGTCAGCTATGAGGGCTGCGACGCGGGCTACCCCGTCGTCTGGTGTGAGTTCAGCGGCGGCCACGCCATGCCGAGCAATTCCGGTGAGTCGATCTGGAAGTTCTTTTCGCAGTTCTGAATCAGAGCTCGCCCGAGCGACATGCCCTTGCCTGGATAGGTGGATCCGATGATGAAGATCGGGAATGTTTCGATAAAGCTCTTGCTGATTGGAGTCCTTGGCATCTGCTCTGGCGGGTGTGGTTCGTCCAGCGAGGATGGCAGCGCAGGAACGACGAGCAGCGGCTCTGGCGGCGCGACGTCGGGCGGTCCTGGTGGAACGACGGGCACCGGTGACGGCGCCGGCACGGGCGGCGCGGGCGGCGGAGTCGCCGGGACCGGTGGAGCCATGGAGACCGCTAGCAGCGGCGGCACCGGCGGGATGGTCGGCGACGGCGGCGGCGGCAGCGGCGGCGGCGGCGAGGCGACGATCGTCCCCGATCCGTCGTGGACCTGCGGTATGCCCGGCGGCATTCCGCTCCCCACGCGCGGCGAGCTCGTCTTTCGGGCGACGCTCCAGCTCGGCGAGATCCACGATGTCGGGACCACCCAGTTCGGACGCCGCCGCCTCCTCGACGTGAAGGGGGGCACGCTCGAGGGCGACAAGATCCAGGCCACGTTCCTCACCGGCGGCATGGACCTCGAGCTCACGCTGTCGAACGGATCCATCGAGCTCGAGCAGATCAACATCCTGAAGGCGAGCGATGGATCGCTCATCTATTTGCGGAGCTGCGGCGTCGCTCCGGCCGGCGATTCGGTGGTCCGGGTCGTCCCGGACTTCGAGGTGGCGACGTCGAGCCCGCTCGCGTGGCTCAACACTGGCAAGTTCGCGGGCACCCGCGTCGTCGACGCCGAGGCGGGCACGATCCAGTTCGACGTCTATGACATCTCCGACGTCGCCGCCGCAGAGCCGAAGATCCAGCTCAAGGATCCCGAGGGCGTCCCCCATCAATCGTGGGAGTGCTCGACGGCGACCGGCGCGAGGGGCTCGAGCGTGTTCACCGAGACCGTCACGCTCGGCTCTTCCATCTCCGTCGGCGCGAGCAAGCGCGGCACGCGCAACATCATTCCCATCACCGGGGGCACCGTCACCGGTGGCATGCTGCTCAGCGGCCTCTCGGGCTCGGTGCTCCCCGGAGGCGCGGACTACCAGCTCATCGGAGCGAGCACGGTCCTGGACGCCAGGTACGCGCTGTCGTCGAGTGACGGCGAGGTCATCGTGGTGAGGAACTGTGGACCGTTCGGCGCGCTCGTGCCGGTCTTCGAGACGCGCGCGGACGGCCCTTACGCGATCCTCAACACGAAGTCGTATGTGAGCTCCGACCCCGGCGGGGCGGCGGGTGGGGTGAGCCTCACCTTCTACGAACGCAAATAGGACAGCAAGTCGACAGAAGCACAGGCGGCAGCCCCGACGTCGTGGACGAACAGCGCCCGCAGGTGCGCCGGGGACACCCTCTCCGGCGCGGCGGAGCGCGGGGCGGCGGCCGGGCTGCGCCGGGCCTCGAGGACGCGGGCGACGCGTCTTCAAGCGCGCCATTCCCTCGCGACATCCCCTAGCATCGTCTCTCCGCGGGCGGCAGCTCCCGGCGGCGCTACACGACGGAGGTCCTGGCGATGAACTTGTTTCCGGACGAGATACGGCGCGATCCCTACCCCTTGTACGAGCAGATGCGGAGCAGCTCTCCCGCGCTCCACATCGCCCCGTTCGATCTCTGGATGATCTTCGATTACGAGGGTGTGAAGCGGGCGCTGACCGATCACGACGCGTTCAGCTCCGCCGTGACGCCCCCGACCGGCAAGGCCCCGGAGTGGATCGTCTTCTCCGACCCGCCGCGCCACACGAAGCTCCGCGGGATCGTCCAGCGGGCCTTCACGCCGCGATCCATCGCGGGCCTCGAGCCGCGCATCCGGGAGCTGTCGCGCGAGCTCCTGGACCAGCGGATCGAGCACGGGACGATGGACCTCGCGGCGGACTATGCGGGTCCGCTGCCCACGATGGTGATCGCCGAGATGATCGGCATTCCCGCCGAGGACCGGGCGCGCTTCATGCGATGGAGCGAGGCGATCGTGAACCTCAGCCACACCCTCTCGGGGGGCGAGGAGGCGGCCAGGGTCGTGAGCGAGCACGCCGCGGTCAAGGAGGAGATGAAGGCCTATGTCGCGGACCTGCTCGACGCGCGCCGGAGGGCGCCGGAGGACGACCTCTTGACCCGGCTCGTCGAGGCCGAGGTGGACGGCGAGCGGCTGAACGAGGACGAGCTCCTGAATTTCTTCCAGTTCCTCCTCGCGGCGGGCACCGAGACGACCACGAACCTGATCGACAACGCGATCCTGTGCTTGCTCGAGAGCCCGTCGGAGCTGGCGCGCGTCCGGGCGGCGCCCGATCTCGTGCCCTCGGCGATCGAGGAGGTCCTGCGCCATCGCTCGCCGCTCCAGATGGTGTTCCGCGAGACGAGGCGCGCGATCGAGGTGCATGGCCAGACGATCCCGGCCGGGAAGCTGGTGCTGCCCGTGATCGGCTCCGCGAACCGAGATCCTCAGCAATTCCGCGACCCTGGCCGGTTCGACGTCGCGCGCGATCCCAACCCGCACGTCGGGTTCGGGCACGGCATCCACTTCTGCATCGGGGCGTCGCTGGCGCGCCTGGAGGCCCGGATCGCGCTGCCGGATCTCCTCACGCGGCTGAGGGGCCTGGAGCTGGCGAGCAAGGAGCCGTGGGAGCCGCGCAAGGCGCTCATCGTGCACGGCCCGGCGCGCCTGCCGGTCTGCTTCGAGCCGGGGAGGCGCGCCGGGGGGCGCGCGGCGGGGGCGCACGCGGCCAGTCCATGATGCCGCCACGTCGACAGGCGCGGAGGCGCTTCGGCACGGCCGCGACGGCGTAGGCCGGCAGGGCTCAGCTCAGCCCGTCGAGCACCTCGGCGAGCGACGCTGCGACGATGGCCCGTTCAAGCCACCGTTCCAGCGTCTCCGGATCCTTCTCGGCCAGGATGCGCTCCCGCGCGACGTCCGGTACAGCGATGCCGCGAACCCGGAGCGCGGTCAGCACGGCACGCGCCGCCTCCTCGGCACGCCCTTCGTTGCGGCCTTCGTTAAGGCCTTCGTTAAGGCCTTCGTTAAGGCCTTCCCTGTGGCCTTCCGTTCGCGCCTCGGCCCGAAGCTTCTGCTCGTACTCTTTGACCCACGCCCGGATTTCTGCGCTCACCTCGTCCTCCTCGTCGATCGCCGGCTCCTCGGTTCCGAGCCGGGCAAGCTCTTCGCGAACTGGTCAGAGCGGTTGTGCATCGGGGAACGACCCTAATCCATCATCGCATCACGCGCCATCATCGAATCGACGAGAAGAGGCGGTTTGAGGCATCGTCGCGCCGTGCGCACCGAACGCAGAACGCTTACCGGCATGGGGAGCCAGTCGTGTGAAAATCGTTGTCGGTCACTTTTATAGCTGCGTGGTGAACGAGCGAGTCGCCAGATCGGGGGCAAGGCAGCGAGACTGCAGGGGTATGTGCGCCCGACCGCTGCCATGGACAGCAACTACCGTGATGGGGTGGCGTTGCCATCGGTAAAAAGATATCCGCAACGGCGGCGGCCGACCTTGGTCGGCGTCGCGCACGACCGGCGGCAGCGCCGGAGCGGTGTCAGCGGCGGAGCACAGAGGAGAAGCGGCGGGCGGGGGTGACGATGACGTGATCGGCGAGGGGCACGCCGATGAGGTGCGCGGCGCGCTCGACGGCATTGGTCAGCTCGACGTCCTCGTCCGTGGGCTTGGGGTCGCCGCTCGGGTGGTTGTGGCAGAGCACGAACGAGGCGGCGGCCATCTCGAGGGCGGCGCGCAGCACGTCGGTCTGCTGGACGACGGTGGCGGTGAGGCCGCCGCGCGAGAGCATGCGGACGCCGCGCACGCCGCGGCGGACGTCGAGCGCGGCCATCCAGAGCTCCTCGTGGACGAGCGGTGCGAGCGTGGGCTCGAAGAAGCGGGCGATGTCGCGCGGCGAGCGCAGGCGCCTCGGGCGGCGGGAGCGCGCTGCGTGGACGCGACGGTCGAGCTCGAGGGCGGCGAGCAGGCGCAGCAGCGTCGCTCAGCTCAGCCCGTCGAGCACCTCGGCGAGTGACGCTGCGACGATGGCCCGCTCAAGCCACCGTTCCAGCGTCTCCGGATCCTTCTCGACCAGGATGCGCTCCCGCGCGACGTCCGGCACGGCGATGCCGCGAACCCGGAGCGCGGTCAGCACGGCACGCGCCGCCTCCTCGGCGCGCGCCTCGGCTCGCGCCTCGGCCCGAAGCTTCCGCTCGTACTCCTCGACCCACGCCCGGATCTCTGCGCTCACCTCGTCCTCCTTGTCGCTCGCCGGCTCCTCGGTTCCGAGCCGGAAGTGTATCAGCAGCGGCGTGGCGATGCTCTTCTCCCAGGCATCGTCCGGCAGCGCCGCGAGATCGGCCAGCGCGTCGCGCAGGACGCGGCCTGAGCCGAGCAGCCGGAGCATCAGCGTCGCGCGCGTCCGGGGCAGCTCCGCGAGCACCACCACCCGCGTCACGAGGCCGGGCACGGCGTGGTAGACGCCTGGTTGCGCCGGCTCGCAGCGGTAGGCGTCAAGCACGGTCTCCGGGCGGCCCGGGCTGATGACGACCAGCGCAGGGAACGCCACCGGAGGCTGCGGCGACGCGTCGGCGTCCTCGTCCGGCGCGACGGCGCTGGCAGCGGTGCGGGCGCGGCGTTCGAGCTCGTGATGCCACGTGAGCTGCTTGCGCAGACACCGCCGGACCTGACGGAGACTCGGCGTACCGTGGAACGGCTCGAACAGGCTTGGCTCCGCGGCGAGCTCTCCGAGCAGGCCCATCCTGGCGCGCTCGGCGTCGCGCGCTGGATCAGGCACGCTGTAGACATCGATCTTCTGGGTCGCCGCCAGGACCTCGACCTCGGTCTCCGCCGCCGAGACGAGGCTGAGCCCGTCGCGCAGCATGCTCTTCGCGAACTGGTCAGAGCGGTTGTGCATCGGGGGACGACCCTAATCCATCGTCGCGTCATGTGCCATCTCGAATCGATGAGATGACGCGAGATGAGGCATCGTCGCGCCGCCGCGCATCGAACGACAAGCGTTTACCGGCGTGGGGAGCCAGTCGTGTGAAAATCGTTGTCGGTCGCTTTTGTTAGCTGCGTGGTGAACGAGCGAGTCGCCAGATCGGGGGCAAGGCAGCGAGACTGCAGGGGTATGTGCGCCCGGCCGCTGCCATGGACAGCAACTACCGTGATGGGGTGGCGTTGCCATCGGTAAGAAGATATTCGCAACGGCGGCGGCCGACCTTGGTCGGCGTCGCGGCGCTGCGCGTCGTGGAGGCCGAGCTCGGTGCGCTGCGTGATGGCGTGGGGCGAGAGGCGCCCGAGCTCGAGCAGGCCGTGAGGGCCGAGCACGCGCGACGCGGCGCCGGGGATGCCGAGCACCAGGTCGACGAGCGTGGCCTCCGGGGCGGTGAGCACGTCGACGAGCGGGACGGCCGCGGGGGTCGGTGGCTCGCGCAGAAGGCGCTTGGCCCAGTGTGCTGCCAGCCACGGCTTGCTCATGCAGGGGCCGGTACGCTACCCTGTCCCTCATGGATCCCATCACTCCGACGAGCGATCAGGCCGATCCCGTACGTCCGGAGGACGACCGCGTACGCCTCCTTCGTGCGATTGCACAGGGGCTCGCCGACGACGCCGCGGGCCGGGTGATGGACACGAAGGCGCTCATGGACTCGCTGGAGCGCGAGGTTGGGCCGATCGCGTGGCCGTAGTCTGGACGGAACGTTCGCGTGACGACTTGGTCGACATCTTTTGCTTCATTGCACGCGATGACCGGAAGGCTGCTGCGCGCTGGACAGCGCGCATCGTTCAGCATGCGGAGCTCGCGGCGACGACGCCGTTCGGCGGATGCGTCGTGCCAGAGCTAGGGCGCAACGACGTCCGAGAGGTCTTCCTTTGATCCTATCGAATCATCTACCGTGTCGCTGGTGAGGACATCCGGATTTTGACGGTGTTCGAGGGACACCGGCGCCTGCGGCTGGACGAGATCGAGGCGGAATAGGCAACACCCCGTAGTCGGCCGCTACGTTGGCGCAGTGAGCGGCAACGGCCTGTTCTTGCAGTTTTAGGACAGCACGGCGGCGGTCATCTCGAGGGCGGCGCGCAGCACGTCGGTCTGCTGGACGACGGTGGCGGTGAGGCCGCCGCGCGAGAGCATGCGGACGCCGCGCACGCCGCGGCGGACGTCGAGCGCGGCCATCCAGAGCTCCTCGTGGACGAGCGGTGCGAGCGTGGGCTCGAAGAAGCGGGCGATGTCGCGCGGCGAGCGCAGGCGCCTCGGGCGGCGGGAGCGCGCTGCGTGGACGCGACGGTCGAGCTCGAGGGCGGCGAGCAGGCGCAGCAGCGTCGCTCAGCTCAGCCCGTCGAGCACCTCGGCGAGTGACGCTGCGACGATGGCCCGCTCAAGCCACCGTTCCAGCGTCTCCGGATCCTTCTCGACCAGGATGCGCTCCCGCGCGACGTCCGGCACGGCGATGCCGCGAACCCGGAGCGCGGTCAGCACGGCACGCGCCGCCTCCTCGGCGCGCGCCTCGGCCCGAAGCTTCCGCTCGTACTCCTCGACCCACGCCCGGATCTCTGCGCTCACCTCGTCCTCCTTGTCGATCGCCGGCTCCTCGGTTCCGAGCCGGAAGTGTATCAGCAGCGGCGTGGCGATGCTCTTCTCCCAGGCATCGTCCGGCAGCGCCGCGAGATCGGCCAGCGCGTCGCGCAGGACGCGGCCTGAGCCGAGCAGCCGGAGCATCAGCGTCGCGCGCGTCCGGGGCAGCTCCGCGAGCACCACCACCCGTGTCACGAGGCCGGGCACGGCGTGGTAGACGCCTGGTTGCGCCCGCTCGCAGCGGTAGGCGTCAAGCACGGTCTCGGGTCGCCCCGGGCTGATGACGACCAGCGCAGGGAACGCCACCGGAGGCTGCGGCGACGCGTCGGCGTCCTCGTCCGGCGCGACGGCGCCGGCAGCGGCGCGGGCGCGGCGTTCGAGCTCGTGATGCCACGTGAGCTGCTTGCGCAGACACCGCCGGACCTGACGGAGGCTCGGTGTACCGTGGAACGGCTCGAACAGGCTTGGCTCCGCGGCCAGCTCTCCGAGCAGGCCCATCCTGGCGCGCTCGGCGTCGCGCGCTGGATCAGGCACGCTGTAGACATCGATCTTCTGGGTCGCCGCCAGGACCTCGACCTCGGTCTCCGCCGCCGAGACGAGGCTCAACCCGTCGCGCAGCATGTTCTTCGCGAACTGGTCAGAGCGGTTGTGCATCGGGGGACGATGCTAATCCATCATCGCGTCATGTGCCATCTCGAATCGACGAAAAGATGAGAATGGAGGCGCCGTCGCGTCGCACTGTGAACAATCGAGCTGCACTGCATCGAAACATCGAACGGCAACCGATTGCCGACATGAGGAGCCAATCGTCTGGGAATCGTGTCGGTCGCGTGAGAATTACGGCGGTATGGAAGGAGTGAGCGGTATGCCAAGCCGGGGCCAGGCACCGCGACTGCGGGGCCATGTGCGACCCACCGATGCCGTGGACGTCAGTTATCGTGATGCAGTGACTTTGCTATCGGTAAGGAGATCTCCGCAACGGCGGCGGCGGCCGACCTCGGTTGGCGTCGCGCAGGACCGGCGGCAGCGCCGGAGCGGTGTCAGCGGCGGAGCACAGAGGAGAAGCGGCGGGCGGGGGTGACGATGACGTGATCGGCGAGGGGCACGCCGATGAGGTGCGCGGCGCGCTCGACGGCATTGGTCAGCTCGACGTCCTCGTCCGTGGGCTTGGGGTCGCCGCTCGGGTGGTTGTGGCAGAGCACGAACGAGGCGGCGGCCATCTCGAGGGCGGCGCGCAGCACGTCGGTCTGCTGGACGACGGTGGCGGTGAGGCCGCCGCGCGAGAGCATGCGGACGCCGCGCACGCCGCGGTGGACGTCGAGCGCGGCCATCCAGAGCTCCTCGTGGACGAGCGGTGCGAGCGTGGGCTCGAAGAAGCGGGCGATGTCGCGCGGCGAGCGCAGGCGCCTCGGGCGGCGGGAGCGCGCTGCGTGGACGCGCCGGCCGAGCTCGAGGGCGGCGAGCAGGCGCTGGGCGTCGTGGAGGCCGAGCTCGGTGCGCTGCGTGATGGCGTGGGGCGAGAGGCGCCCGAGCTCGAGCAGGCCGTGCAGGCCGAGCACGCGCGAGGCGGCGCCGGGGATGTCGAGCACCAGGTCGACGAGCGTGGTCTCCGGGGCGGTGAGCACGTCGACGAGCGGGGCGGCGGGGAGGCTGTCGACGGCGTCGCTCATGGCGCCCCCGTGGCGGTGTCGATGTCGATGGGCGGCGGCGCGAGGGCCGCGGGGATGTCGGCGAGCGCGGTCGTGGAGGCGCGCTGCGCGGCGCGGCTCATCGCGGCCACCTCCGGGAGCGGGTGAGGGCGCGGGCGAAGAGGCGGCGCGCGAGGCGGAGGCGGGTGGCGACCGTGGGGCGGGGGAGCGAGAGGGAGGCGGCGATCTCGTGCGACGTAACGCCGGTGGCGGCGAGCGCCAGGATCTCGCGCAGCTCGGGGCGGAGACGGTGGAAGGCGCGCAGGAGGCCGCGCGCGACGAGGCGGGCCTCTGGAGAGGGGGCGGCGAGCGTGGAGAGGCGGTGAGGATCGAGCGGGGGCGCCTCGTGCCGGCGGTAGGCTTTGTCGCGGTAGTGCGATGCCTGTCGCGCGGCGACCCCGGCGAGCCAGGCGCGGAGGGCGTCGGCGGGAGCCGCGGAAGGGGAGGGGCGGAAGCGGCCGGCGCGCATGCTGCGCCAGGCGCCGAGGACGGTGTCCTGCGTGAGGTCGTCGAGATCGGCGGGGAGAACGCCGCGGGCGCGGAGGGTGCGGCGGATGAGCGGGCGCTGTTCGAGGAGCGCGGTGGGATCGAGGTAGACGGCAGGGGGAGGGGGCTGGTGAGGGGTCTTGGGCGGGCGGGCGAGGCGGTTGCGAGCTGCGGGGCGGGGGCGGCGGCGGGAGGGCGGATCGATCTCTTGGCCCCCGTCGGGGCGTAGACGTACGGTTTCCATGTCGGACCTCGTGGAAGCGGGGTTCGGCCACGCCGCCCGGGGTGTTACCAGCACCCGCGGGCGGCACTTTTGTGGTCTCGTCACGCTACGGACCGACAGCCGGCAGGTCAAGGAAATCCGATCCGCTGGATCATTATTCTGGACCGGGCTCGGGGGTACGCGAACAGCGTGCGAACGCTCACGCTCGATACCCTCCTGCTCTACATCGCGGCGAACCTGCGGCGTCTACGCCAGAAGCGCGGCATGACGCAGGAGCAGCTCGCGGAAGCCGCCGGAATCGAGCTGCGGACCATGCAGGCGATCGAGGTTGGGCGGCAGAGCATGAGCCTCGGCACGCTCCTCAGCCTCGCGAATGCGCTGGATGTGTCGCCCGCGGTTCTTCTCCGCAGCGCAGCGATGCCGGAGATCAAGCGAGGTCGGCCGCGGAAGCGTCCCGCGGGCGCTTGACGCGATGCTGAACAGCTCGTCCGCTGACGCTCGAGCCGTTGCAGGGGCCGCTTTTCGAATGCGAGGCGTAGGACATAGAGGCCCGCTGGAGCCTTCTCCGGCGTGGAGCCGCACGCGCCTGCGCTGGTCTCCTTGACAAGACGGGGTAGCCGTCGGATACGCTACTTTTCCACGATGGATGGGGGTGGCACGACAAGGCAGGGTTGGAGTTCATGGCGCCCCGCGCTGAGGCGGCGGCGAGCGATCCAGGCGGCTGATAACGCCGAGAGGGCCGCGGTCGAGTTAGTAAGCGAAAGCGATGGAATGAGGACTCGACTTAAGAAGTTGCATAGGTGGGTAACCCAATCTTCGTGTCTTGCGCGTCGCGCGAGGTAAATCCTGCCGATCTCATAGATAGTGCTTGATGTGTATTGTTGTCGCGCAATGCTGAATACAGTCTATAAACGTCCCCGGCGGGAGCGAGGAATAATACATGCCGCCTATGAATCCGGAGATCGATTTTAAGCACGTCCTCTCTGAGCTCTCTGTAAATCGGCGTTACCCGTGTGAAATCGTTCGAGAGCTCGTCTCCAACGCGTACGATGCTAAAGCTCGACGTATCGAGATTTATCCCATTCCGCAGAAGCGGGGATTCATTTTCTTTGATGACGGTGTGGGTCTCAGTGAACTTCCTGAGCCGAGCAAGAATATTGCTCCCTACGTCGCTTTCTTCTCTATTGGGCGGACCACAAAAACCAAAGGCGCCGCTCTTGGCTATAAGTGCCAAGGTTCCAAGTTGTGCTTCGCCTCTAATCGTTTTGCTGTTATTACGCGGTGTGCAGGAGAGCCTACCTTCCGCTTCAAGCTCCTCGAGAACCCACGTGCAACGCTGGATATTCAGCGAGATATTACGCCTGATCGAATTTTGGAGCCTTGGAAGAACATTGAGCAGTTGCTCGAGCTTCCTGATGCGCAGACCAAGAGCGTTATTGACCATCTGAGTCGCGACTACTTTGATGGATTTAAGCAAGGAACGATGATTGTTGTGCTGGGCTACGAAGTCGAGGACTTTGATACTTACTTTAC
This sequence comes from Sorangium sp. So ce185, assembly GCF_051526825.1. Lineage (NCBI taxonomy): Bacteria > Pseudomonadati > Myxococcota > Polyangiales > Polyangiaceae > Sorangium > Sorangium sp. So ce185. Next base: position 194,098 of record NZ_CP150316.1, read on the forward strand.
TGCGAAGGCAACGCAGCCGGAGTCGTCTTATCTGTACAATTATATTCTGTCTTCGACAAAGCACGGTGATGTGAGAGTCCTGAAGCCGAAGGAGACTGGTTTTCCCACGGACGCGCAGAATGCATTCAGGCAGAGTACCGGTTATAATGACCGGTGCACGCTCGGCATCTGGGCAGGGAAATCGCTGCATGATGTTCCAGCCGGTTATTTTTGGCTCGCGAAGCCTGACGCTACTGCGCCGATCAAGGATCCGCACGAGATCACGAGGCTGCGTGATGGGACGTTCTGGGATCGTCATGCTATGATGTTCGAGCATGCAGGGCGGCATTATAGCCTTGCTCTGCCATCGATGGAAACACAAGAGCTCATAAGCAGTATGAATACCTCGATCGGCGAGGAAAAACCATTTCTGGGGTCCGCCTAACTGATCAGCGTGGCGCGTTCATTTCCTGTAACGGGGTCAAGGTTTGCCCGTACAATGAACTGTTCTCCCATGGCAAGCTTGAGGCCAGATATGGGATCCTCGCTACTGGCGAGGCGCAATCCCACTACGCTCTGGTTGTTGATGGCCCGTTCGACTTGGTCACAAATCGCAACGACCTCGCAGAGGATGCGATCAAGCTGCTCCGAAGCGATGCGTTCGTTGACAAGATCAAGTCCTTCCTCGATACCGCGTACCAGAAGAAGTCTACCTTCCAACGCCTTGTAGACCGGCTGCGGAAGGAGGCCGTGGACGTGAAACGTGAGACCCAGACGCAGCAGGCTGAGGAACTGAAGGAAGGGATCAGTGAGCGCACGCGATTTCGTGTAACCAGTGTACCCGTGCTTCACGATAAGTGGTTTGTTACACCGCTTCCCGGTGAGGAACACTGGGTAGGTGCGCTATATACACTCTTTTCGCATTTGGTGACTTCGCAGGATTCGACAGCGGCTCTCTGGCCCAGGGCACTCACCTTCTCGGGTCGTGGCGTGGACAGCTTGGCCGTTGGCGCAGACGGATCTCTCAAAAAGGACGATCTGCTTGCGATTGAGTACAAGTATGATTTTGATGGGCAGAGCGTCTTTAATCATCCGCTGACGATTACTGACTATATAGTTTGTTGGAAGATGGTTCTGCCCAAGCAAGATGACATTGTTCAGGATGACTACGATTGCTATGGTACGGTGCACCTGACCAACGAACTCGGAGATCTGGGCTTCGAAATTCGTGATGTCATGAGCCGATCCGGCGCCAGCTTTGGTCGCAAGGTTGTGGTTCTGTGTCTTGAACGTTTGCTCAAGAAGACCTTCAAGATCAGCGAGCATGCTCCGCCGCCCCCCAAGCCGGCCGCGAAAACAAAGGGAAAAAAATAGAGCTTGCGATGCCAAATAATGCGAATCGTGTGGACCGTCCGTCGGCCGGTCTGCACGATCGCTAGGCGTTGGGCCCGGCAGTCCCCCAAGGCGGTGCGCCTGGGGGAAAGGCGGTGCGACTGGGGGAGTCGAGCGGCAGCTAAGGCGTGTCGCGCTCGGAAGAAAGAACTACTTATGCGCGGGCTCCGACAAGGGAGCTCAGCGCCTGGCCATCGGCTATACGATCTTCGGCTCGTGTCGGATGCACGGTGCCAACCCGCTCGCCTGGGCGACGGACGTGATCGGCAGGTTGCAGGCGGGCTGGCCGTGCGAACGGCTCGACGAACTGCCGCCCGACGCGTGGGCGAGCTCGGCGCGCACTGCTCCGACCGCTGGCGACGCCGACGCGACCTGAACAGAACAACGCGAACATCGTGGCGACGCGGGCGGAGGCCGCCTCGGCGGGCACCGTTCCAGGCCCGCCCGGGGCCGTGGGCCGACGCGGCCCCGCGTCCAGTCTCGTCGACCCTGACGAGCGCTGCAATGGGCCGCGCCCATGGCGATGGTCGGCCGGTTACGATCAGACGGCCGTGACCTGAGGCGACCGCCGGCCGCGGCGCCCGGCACGGCGGCCCTCGGTAAGGATCAGTCGGACGCTAGCCCTTAAGGGGACGCTGCAAGTTTATGGATCCCCTGCGCGCCGCCAACGCCCCTGCGTAGCTCGACGCGCAAACTCTCGTGGCGCGCCAGCGCATGCGTTGCGCAACGCCGCAATCCGTTGCGGTTCGTGGCAGACCCTTGCGCTTCCCTCATTGCTGTCCTCATCCGCTGCACCCGATACATGGGCTCATCTTGCGCCGGCATATCTGTTGCCGCGTCGCGACGCCGCAACGAAACGACGGCATGTCGCCACCGCGGCAGGCCAGAACCATATGATATCACAGGAGGTTTCCCCCGTGAGTGAATCCCCGATGTTTTCGACCATGGCCCTCCCCCCGGATCTCGTCGCGGATGACGTGATCGGTCTCCGCGATCAGATGAGCGCGCGCATCGCGGCGGTGCTCCGGCCCAAGGGCGGCAAGCGCAAGGAGGCGGACGCGCCGCTGCCCAAGGGGCTCGAGCCCCTCGCGGCGCTGCCGCCGCACATCGACAGGCCGTGGAGGCGCTTCGACGCGGCCGCGACCGAGCTTCAGGGCTTCCGCGACCTGCGGGCGAGCGCGCAGGCCGATCAGCGCCATTCGGCGGCGAGCGAGGAGGAGCGGAGCGCGGCGAACACCGACAGCGACGACCGGTGGCGCGCGTTCGAGCAGTGGAACGCGGGGGCTGCCGCGCTCTCCGACGATGGGCAGACGCCGGCGCCGTCCGAGGCGCGCTGGCTCTACGCGCAGCTCTTCCCGACGCCCGAGGGGCTTCGCTTCATCACGCGCCGGCCCCGGGTCCAGTGGGCCGCGATGGTGCAGCGGATGAAGACGCTGGAGGAGGAGCGCGCGCAGGCGGTGATCGAGGGGTTCGGCGGGACCCGGCATCACCGGCAGCTCGTCGCCGCCCACGCGCGCTTCGGCGAGGCGTACGGCTTCACGAACGTGGTCCTCGCCAAGGAGGGAACGCCGACCGATGGCCGGCCGCAGTGGAGCGCCGCCCGAGATGCGCTGCGGAGCCTGATCCAGAAGATCGAGAGCCACGCCGATCCGGAGATCCCGGGGAGCGAGGCGCTCGCCGCGTTCCTGCTGGCGCCCTACGTCGAGATGGTCGACGATCTTGCGAGGACCCGTCGAAGAGCCCCCGCCAGGAAGCCCGAAGCCGTCCCGGCGCCCCCGCCCGAGGCGGGCGGGACGCCGTGAACCCATCCGGGTGACCTGGCTCGTCCACGCGGGAGATGGGTGGCACCCGTCTCCCGGTGGACGTGCCTCCAACAAAAGACGGGTGGCACGCATCTCCGCGGTGGACGTGCCTCCAACAAAAGATGCGTGACACCCGTCTCCCAGTGGACGTGCCTCTAGCAAAAGATGGGCGGCACCCGTCTCTGCGCTGGAGAGGCCTTCCTCCGACCCCACGATCCCTGGCCAGCACTTCCCGCCAGCGCTCTGGTGCAAGCCTCGCCCGCGTTGCGGCGGGGGCCCTCGACGCCCCGGCCAGGCTCGCGTGTGCTGGCATTCCGGCCCCGCTGGTGCAGGATCCACCCATGGACAAGCCCACACTCGATCTGTCCAAGCTCACCGCCGATGAGAAGCTCGAGCTGAGCGATGACCTTTGGCGAAGCCTTTCCTCGGACGACCTTCCGCTGAGCTCCGAGCTTCGTGCTGAGCTCGACCGCCGCCTGGACCGCCTCGAGCGCGAGGGCCCCGTCGGTCTCCCCTGGGAGGACGTCCGAGCCGAGATGACCACCCGCGAGTCGTGAGCCGCGTCGTCTTCCTCGCCGCTGGAGACTGATCGGATCCTCCCGAGCCCGTGACCCGCGAGACGCTCGCCTTCCGCCGCCGCGCCGCGGCGCGGAGCCTCTTCCCATGGCTGGACGCCCGGGTAATCTCGGACGCTCGGGAGGTGGGCCACGAACACGAACAGCGCATCGAGCCCGCGCGCGCGGGCGACGACCACGAAGTCCACGGCAGCCAGGAAGAGCAGCGCCGAGAAGCCGAAGAAGGCTGCCGTGCCCCGCACGGCCGCAGCGTCGAAGAAGGCTGCCGCGCCCCGCACGGCCGCAGCGTCGAAGAAGGCGCCCGCGAGGCAGAAATCTACGGCGAGCAAGAAAGCTCCGCCGCCCTCGCCCCTGCCGAAGCTCCTCGGCATCCTCGAGTCCCAGAAGCAACTCGGCGGCGCGTCGTACCCCCCGACGATCGCGCGGCTCGCGGAGCTGGCCGGTGACAAGCCCACGGCGACCATCAAGGCGCTGATCACCGAGGAGGCGAAGGCGCGCGTGCTGCTTTCTCGCGACGCGGAAGGTAGGAAGAAGCCGCCGCCCGGTACCGTGCTCGTGCTGCTCAAGGAAGATCTCCAGACGGTCGCGCAGTCCGACCGGCTCCTGGAGGTGCAGCTCCAGTCGGCGCGCAAGCCCGACGCGCCCGCGGTCGATCTGGCGCAGCTCCCCAAGGGCCTCCTGCCTGCCCTGGGCCGCGCGTTCAAGGCGGCGCTCGATCAGCGCCTCGCCGAGCGCCGGATTCCCCGGACCATCGGCGCCTTGACCGGCAAGAAGCCGCTGTTCTTCTTCCTCGCCGACGCCGTCCTTCCGGCTGCCGACTCGCCCGCGCGCCCCGCCACGGCCCCGACCGACGGCGCTCCCCGCCCCACGGCCCCTCGCGGCGCCCGCACAGCGCCTGCCGACCCTGCCGACGCGGCGCCCACCGACGCCCCCTCCAACGGCGTCCCCGCCGCCTCGCTTGCCGGCGCCCCCGCCGCCTCCCTTGCCGGCGCCCCCGCCCCCGCTCCCGCCGCCCCCTTCGCCGCCCGCTTCGACGCCGCCTTCACCGCCCTCGACCGCGTCTCCGGCGGCAACAACTACGTCACCCTCCGCGCCCTCCGCGCCGCGCTCCCCGACGTCCCGCGCGCCACCTTCGACGCGGAGCTCGCCGCCCTCCGGCGCCAGCGCCGCTACTCGCTCGACCCCTCCGACGGCCGCCACCACCAGATGGCCGAGGCCGAGCGCGAGGCCGGCATCCTCGAAGCCGGCAACCTGCTCGTCTACGTCGCGCGGAGGCACGACGCATGAGCGCCGAGGAGCCCACGTTCGAGCGCTTCCTCCAGGCGCTCCGAGGCACCAACCCGTTCCGCAGCCACCGCATCACCGACGTCGGGGGCGGCGAGGCCACGGTCGAGTCGATCCACAAGAACGCCTTCACCAAGCTCACGCGCGTCGTGCAGGACGCCGCCAAGGAGCCGACAAGCATCGGCGCCCTGCTCATCGGCGCGCCCGGCGTCGGCAAGAGCCACCTGCTCGCGCGCCTCTTCCAGTGGGCCGGCGAAGACAAAGCCACCGTCGTCTACCTGCACAACATCCTCGCCTCGCCCGAGCGGATGCTCCGGTACGTGCTCAACGCGACCGTCAGCGACCTCGCGGGCCACCGCGGGAGCGACTACACGCAGTCGCGCCTCTACACCATCCTCAACCGCGCCCTCATCCGGACCGGCGCGTTCAAGGGCCGCAAGATGATGACCGGCCCCAAGGAGATCGAGGCGCGCAAAGAGGCGCTCGCCCGCCTCGGCGCCAAGATCGACCCCCAGAACGCCGTCATCCCCGTGCTCAACGCGTTCCTCACCGGGACGTCGCACGCGAGCCTCGGCGACCCGAGCGCCGAGAAGCGCGCCCTGGCCGCCGTGCTCTGGCTCTCCGGCGAGACGCTCGGGCCCGACGAGGCGCGCCTGCTCGACCAGACGCGCCTGCTCGATCAGGCCGCCGGCGACGAAGGCCTCTCCCTCCCGGACGACGCCGCGGTGGAGCGCGTCCTCCACGTCCTCTCCCACCTGTGCGCGCTCGCCGAGCTCCCGCTCGTGCTCTGCCTCGACCAGGTCGACAACCTCGATCCGGACGCCGTACGCGCCCTGATGTCGTACGCCCACGCGCTGCTCGACCGGGCCAAGCACCTCGTCGTGATCGTCTCCGGCGTGAAGCAGTCCATGCTCTCCCTGCGCACCGGCGAGGTGATCCCGGCCGCCGCGTGGGACCGGATCGCCGAGCGGATCCTCGAGCTGCACATGATCTCGCCCGAGGAGGCCCGCGCCATCCTCGCGGGGCGGCTCGACGCCGCGCTCTCCGGCTTCGAGGAGAAGGAGATCGAGGAGGTCATCGCCGCCCGCAAGCGCGATCGGCTCTTCCCGCTCGGCAGCGAGTGGCTCGAGCGGCGCCTCGACGGCGTGCAGGAGCTCCGGCCGCGCGACGCGATCCTCTGGGCGCGGGACCGCTGGGAAGCGCAACAGGACCGGCTCGCGGCCGTCGGCGGCAAGCGCTGGCTCAAGGAGTGGCCCGGCCCCGAGGACGGCGGAGCGAAGCCGCCGCCGCCGAAGCTCGAGGACGTCATCGACGCCGAGGTGAGAAAGAAGCTCGAGGAGGGCAAGAACCGCCGCCGGCTGCAGCAAGCGTCGCTGCCGCCCGACGAGGACAACCTCGCGAGCCTGACGCACCGCCTGCTCTCCAGGTGCGCCGGCAAGGCCAACGCGACGCTCCTCGGCATCGAGCACCTCACCGCGAAGAAGCGGGGGAAGGCCCCGGCATATCACCTCCTCGCCAAGGAGAGGCGCGCCGACGGCGTGATCGTGACCACGGGCGTGACGTTCCTCTGCGCGCCGAGCGGGCACGGCGCGCGGACGCCGCTCCAGCGCATGGCCGAGGACACGAAGCACACGGACAAGCGCATCCTGGTCACCGACGAGGAGCGCCGGCCGCTGCGGCTCGGCGGCGCCGGCAAGGCCGCGTACGACGCGCTCTGCAAGCTGGGCCGCCAGCGCTTCCTCCACCTCCACCTCGACTTCGCCGGGCACGCGGAGCTCGACTCGCTGGTGGGGCTCCTCGGCGCCGCGAAGAGCCAGGACCTCGAGATCGAGCACCCGCGCGGGCAGTACCGCAAGGTGACCGAGGACGAGGTGATCGCGTCCTTCCAGCGCCAGAGCCTGCTGCTCGCGCACCCGCTGCTGCGCGAGCTGCTCACCGAGGAGATCGTCAAGGGCGGCACGGACTCGGTACCGCCCCCGCCGTGGGATCCGCAGCAGACGCGCGAGCACGTCATGGCCGAGCTGTCGTGGCGCCTCGGCCTGATGGCCAGGGAGCTCGCGCAGATCTTCGCGGGCCGGAAGAAGGTCCCCGACAAGCGCTTCCCGGAGGTCTGGTCGCACATCAAGAAGACGGCGCAGGCGCTCCACGACGAGGGGCTCGTCCACGCGACGGCCACCGACGACGACCTCTTCGTCCAGCTCCGGGGCAGGAAATGAGGCTCGTCCACGTCAACGTGACCCAGCTCCGCGTCGCGGCGACGTGCCCGAGGCTCCACTGGTTCGACACGCGCGCCACGGCCGAGCGGCAGGACGGGCGGAAGGTGGTGAGCCGCATCTGGCGCAAGGGCGGGGAGGCGCCCGGCTGCGGCGCGCTGTTCCACACCGCGGTCGAGCGCTTCAACGCCGCCGCCGCGAGCTCGGACGAGGTGCTGGCCGCGCTCGAGGGCGCCCGCGACGCCGCGGCCCTCCAGCAGGCGCTGATGCGCTGGTTCAACGCGAGCTGCCTCGACCTGGACGCCTTCGCGGCGCGCCCCGTGCCGCTGCGGCTGGGGTTCATCGCCGCGGTCCAGGTCTACATGGACGAGCTCGCGCGCCTCGCGGTGCACGCCCGGGCGGCGGGCCTGCCGGCCGCGGAGCTCAGGAGCCAGCTGTTCGGGGACTCGCGCAAGCGGGTCGACGTGACGTTCCACGTGGGGGAGGACGTCCACGTCCACGTGACCGGGGCGATCGACTACGTGTACTTCGATCCGCGGCTCGGGAAGCACCGCATCGTCGACTACAAGCTCACGCCGGCGACCTCTCCCAACAGCGATCTGTTCCAGGTCTTCACGTACGCGCTGATGCACCACCACCAGCACGGCACGAAGCCGGACGTGGCGGTGTTCTACCTCCACCCGACCCGCAGCGTGCGGGAGGCGCGCTGGGAGGAGGTCGAGGCGAAGCGCGGCAAGATCCACGAGCTCATCGCCAGCATGGTGGCCTGGTCCGACCACGCGCTCGGCGCCGGGGGGCTCTCGCCGCCGGGTGACCGCACCTACTGCGACGGCTGCAAGCACGAGCGCTCCGGGGCCTGCGTCGCAGAGCTCGGCCACAAGGACAGGGGCGCGTGGGACCGGCGCTGGGCGGCGCTCGAGGCGACGCGCGGCGAGGCGCCGGAGGAGGGCGCGCGCGTCGCGGCCGGAGAGCCGCTCGAAGACGAGCCGATGGTGGAGGACGATCCCGAGCTGGAAGAGGCGTTGGCGGTCGTGAAGCCGGCCGGCGAGCGCCCGAGGCCGGCGCCGGGCCGAAGGAAAAAGGCCCCGGCGGAGGCGCCGCCGGGCGGCGCGCGCTCGACGCCGGCGGAGGCGCCGCCGGGCCGCGGGAAGGCGCCGCCGAGCGGCGAGCGCTCGACGCCCGCGGCGCTCGACGCGGGAGCAGGGCCGCCGGCGGCGCGGACCGCGGACGTCGCCGGCATGCTCCTCGGATTCGACGACGGCGGCTCGCCCGTCTGCATGGATCCCGCGGTGCTGCGGACGCACGTCTCGGTGGTCGGCGCGGCGGGCAGCGGCAAGACGTGGATGGCCAAGATCATCGCGGAGGAGGCGCTGCGGGCCGGCGTCCCCGTCCTCGCGATCGACCCGCAGGGCGATCTCGTCCAGATGATGGAAGCGCGCCCGCGCCCCGACGTGCCGCCGGCGCTGCTCCGCGCGTGGGAGGAGCTCCAGGAGCGCATGGAGCCGCGCATCCTCACCCCGGGGTCCTCGCACGGCCAGCGGCTCTGCCTCGACCCCCTGCGGCTCCCGAGCGCGAGCGAGCTGTCGCACATCGCGAACCCGGCGCTCCGCGCCGAGGAGGAGGAGGGATTGCTCGTGGCGGTGGCGGCCAACCTCGTCAGCCTGTGCGCGTGCGGCGGCGAGGAGGAGTCGCAGCGCACGTTCCTCTTCCAGGTGCTGCAGCGCCTGCCGCGCGCGGCGCCGGTCCGGCTGAGGGACATCGTGGCCGCCGTCACTGCCCCCGAGGACCTGGGCATCGACGAGGTGGACAGCCTGATCCGCAAGTCCGAGCGCGAGCGGCTCGCGCGCCGGCTCAACACGTTCGTGCAGGGCCCGTCCGCGCGGCTGTTCTCGGGGGGGACGCGCCTCGATTTCACCGAGCTGCTCCGGCCCTCGAGGCCGGGGCGCGTCCCGCTCAACATCGTTTACCTGAACGCGCTCAGCAACGACGACGAGAAGCACTTCTTCCTCGCGGCCCTCGCGACGGAGCTGTACCGGTGGATGATCACGACCGTGGACGCGACCTCCGGCGGCGTGAACCTGCTCTTTTACATCGACGAGGCGCGCGACTGGATCCCGGCCGGCGGCAGCAAGCCGCCCGCCAAGCAGCCGCTCATCCGGCTCTTCACCCAGGGGCGGAAATACGGCGTCGGTTGTTTGCTATGCACCCAGAGCCCTCGCTCGGTGGATTACAACGTGTTCGGCAACACGAGCACGAAGCTCGTCGGGCGGCTGGAGGCGGCCCAGGACGTGGAGCGGGTGAGCGACTGGTTCACGATCGAGGGCGGGGCCCCTCCCTGGGTCGCCGCGCGCAAGGGGGCGCCGAAGGGGAGCTTCGTCGCGCGCTGGCCCGACATGCCCGCGGCGCTCGCGGGCCGCGCGTTCAAGGGGCGAACGCTGTTCACGCGCCACGCCGGCGCGTGGTCGCCCGACCGCGTGGAGCGGGCCGTCACCGAGGCGGGGCTCCGCGGCGCGGGCGGGTGACGCGCCCGGCGTTTGCGGGGGTCTCGAGGCTGCTGAGTCGAAATGGCTTCCCAAGGTGAGAAGTTCGCCGAGCTCGCCGAGCGAATCGAACGCGAGCTGAAGCGCATGAATGATGCCGCGGCCGCCGCTGCTCGGCTCGGCCCCGCGCGGGCACGGGAAACGGCGATTCCCTGGTTCGCCCGCGTCCTTTCGAGATTGCGACGTCGTTCGAAGGATCAGCCGAACGCCGGGGATGAGGAAGCTCGCCGGTTCGACGAGGTGGAACGCCGCCTGGAATCCCTCGAGAAGTACGGCGCGGCGCTGGCGCGAGAGGCTGAACAGCATGCCGCGAACGCCGGTGAATGGGAGCGACGCGCGGAGCTCGCGGTCCTGGCGGGCGATGATGATCTCGCGCGCGATGCGCTCTCGCGGCAGCGCGAGGCGCTCCACCGCGCATCGTCGCTCGAGCGGCAAGCCGCGACGATCTCGGCGGCGATGGCCGAGTACACGTCCGCTCTCGCCGTCCTCAAGGCCTCCTCGCGTTGAACGGCGTGCCAGGCCGGGACGCACGCAATTCCAGGGACTTACGGGCAGCCAGGGGTGGCGGATGCGGCCGAGGGGGTGGCGGCCGCCAGGGGCGCCGGGCCCGAGGCGCTCGCGGGCCCCTCCCAGCACACCCACGTTGGCTCCGCGGCAGGTCAACACGGCCGTTCTCCGCTCTTCCGGCAGGCAGCTCTTGGCGCGTTCTGCACTTCATTACGTGCACCAGACGTGTTTGGTCAGGAATAGCAAGAAAGGATCTCGTGATTGCTCCGGCGGGTGGGCGGGCCTCAGACGAGCATCGATCGCGCAACTTGATGCCTCGCCAACTCTTCTCGCGTCGAGTAGAGAGGAGCGGATGCCGGGAACGCCTCACGTGGTGCTCATCGTCGCGCTGCGGGACCGTCCAGCGCTGCTCGCCGACCTCTTCCGGCGGCTCACCGGTAGCTCGTTCGGCACGCCGGCCGAGGCGACCGATGCCACCGTGCGTTTCACCAGGGCCATCGAGGTTCGTCCGGACCTGCTCCTGCGCTCGCGGGGGCTAGGCTGGGTGATGGTCGAGATCCAGAACTCCATCGATGAGCGTAAGCGGAGGAGCTGGCCGCTGGCGGTCAGCGTGCTCGTCCATCAGGAGAAGGCGATGGGCGAGGTGATCGTGATCACGGCCAGCCGCCGCGTGGCCTCCTGGGCGAAGCGGGCCGCGCGCTTTCGGGGCGAGCTCGGCACGCGTTTCGAGCTGACGCCGCGGGTGCTGCTCCTTTCGGGTCGGCGCGTCGAGGCGCTGCTCGATCCGGCGTATCCGGAGCTGGCGCTCTTCGCCGCCTGGGCCGTGCACCACCGCCACGGGCCCGCTGCGCGCAGGATCGTGGTGCGCGCCCTGGAGCTCACCGAGCAGCACCTCACCGACGAGCCGTTGCGAGACGCGCAGGCACGTGCGATCCTGGCCGTGCTGAGCGACGCGATGGTCGCCTCGCTCAGGGAGCTGGCCATGGATCCGAGCAAAGTCCCTGAAACCCAAGCGTCTCGGCGTTTCCGGCTCTTCTTTGAAAAGCGCGGGAGAGCCGAGGGCAAGATCGAGGGCAAGCAGGAGGCCCTGCTCGCCGTGCTCGACGCGCGCGGCCTGTCGCTGACGGCGGAGGAGCGGGCTCACATCGAGGCCTGCACCACCCCGGCGGAGCTCGATCGATGGATCGCCCGCGCCGTAACGGCCGCCTCCATGAGCGAGGTGTTCGCGCCGGAACCGGTCAGGGCGGCACAGCGCTCGATCCCGGGGAATCGCTCGCGCGTCCCGGAGCGGAAGGGGCGTAAGTCGCCAGCCCCGCGGAAGCCGACGCGGGCGTCGTAACGAACGCGCCGGCTTCCCTGGCCGGCATCCGCGGGGCCCCCCGATCGGCCCACGCCGCTCCCGTCGCCATCGCCTCCTTCGTCAGCGATGGACCTGGTAACGGGCGCCGCGCAGACGGTCACCTTCGACGCGAAGCCTCAAGGCTGCTGCTGCTTCTTCTTCTTCCACTTCTTCTTCGGCTTCGGCGGCGGCTTCGTCTTCTTCGGGTCCTTCGGCGCCCACGGCACGCGCGTGTCGATCGGCAGGATGTCCTCGTGCGGCAGCGCGCGCTCGCCCTCGCGCTTCACCGCGAACGACGCCGAGACCACGTTGATCCTGTGCGCCCCGACATCCGACAGATCCCCCTTCACGCGGAGCCCGATAGGGATGCAGAAGAGCCGCTTTCTCTCTTCCTCATCCATGTCGGCCGCCGCCGCCCCGCCGCCCAGGCCGCGCCGGTCGCCGATCATGTTCGGGTTCTCCACCGCTTGCTGGAGCTGCTCGAGCACCTCCTCGGCGCACACGAGCTCCGGCGTGGGCTTCTTCTTGCTGCCGGACGGATACTGCACCTTGGACTGGACCTTGACCGTCACCGTCACCGGCTGCCGGTCGGGCCCCATCTGCAGCGCGCTCCCCGCGAGCGCGCCCTTGGCCGCGTCCACGATGCGATCCCACGTGGGGCCGTCTCCGGCCGTCGCGCTCACCAGCCGGACGCCGAGGACCTGGCCGTCGGCGCCGAGCTTCACCTCGAACGTCGCGCGCGCGTCGAGCGGCGCGGCCGAGGCGCGCACCGTGTCCGCCAGGGTGCTCGCCACCACGCCCGCGGCCGGGACGCTGATCCCCACGCTCTTGTCCTTGCTGTGCAGCGTCTCGTTCAGCACCTTGCCCGCGATCGCCGGATCCAGGGGCTGGGCGCGCGGGGCGGCCGTCGGCGCCGCGCGCGGCGCGTCGGGGCCGGGGAGCAGGCCGGGCACGCTCCAGAGGGGCGTCCCGATCCCGGGCGCGAGCGCGACGCCCCCGCCCGCCGCGGGGGGCGGGCCGCCGTACTCGCCGCCGGGCGGCGCCGCCGCCGGAGGGCCCGGCGCCTCGGCCACGGGCCCGGGCGCCTCGGCGGGCGCCGGCGACTCGGCCACGGGCCCGGGCGCCTCAGCCCCAGGCGCGGCGGCCTCGGCGGCGGGCGCCGTCGCCTCCGGCGGCGCGGAGTCCGGCACGGCGCCCTCCGGCGCCGCGGCTTCCGGCGCCTCCTTCGGCTCGGCGGCAGGCGCCGCGGGCGCGGCCGGAGCCGGCCTCGCGCGCTCGGTCGAGGCGACCTTGGCGGCCGCGGCGCCCGGCGCCGGCGCCGGCGTCTTCTCGGCCGGAGCGGCCTTGCCGACCTCGCCGGCCTCTTCCGGCGCGCTCGCGACCGCCTCGCCTCCGGCCGGCGCCGCCGCGGCGCCCCGCGCAGCGGGCGGCTCGAGCTCGATGTCGATGCCGTCGACGGCCGCCTGCGGCCCGGCCGGGGCCGCGGGGGGCCGCTCGGGCGTCGGCGCCGCGAGGATCGCGAGGTGCGCCGCGACCGCCATGGCCAGGGCCACGGCCTCGCGTCCCCGCAACGAGATGCTCACCGCCTCCTCGATGCAAGGCGACTACGCATCGAGTGAAGCTAGCATGTCCCCCGGCGCGCGGACCGGCTTCCCCCTGCGTCCCCCGCCCGCCGCCGCGAGAAGCACGATTGCGGCGGCGGCCACGTCGGGCGGCTGCCGTCGGCTGCAGGGACCGGCATCCGCCGGTGGCGACGTCATCGGCCAGATAGGTAAGTCATCTTACGAAGCCGCGCGCCCTGCCTTCAGCCCCTCACCGCGCCCTCTGCCCTCGACGGCCCTTCACCCCGAGGTACCGCTGCTGATCCTCCGCGCTCGCCATCATCGCGGCCGACGTCGTCTCGAGCGCGATCCGCCCGCCGACCATGACCGCGAGCCGGCGCGAGAGCGCCGCCGCCACGGCGAGCCGCTGCTCCACCACGAGCATCCCGATGCCCTCCTGCGACAGCGATCGCAGCGCCTCGACGAGCTGCTCCACCACGAGCGGCGCCAGCCCCTCCGAGATCTCGTCCAAAATAAGGAAGCGCGGCCCGATCATCAGCGCCCGCGCGATGGCGAGCGCCTGCTGCTCTCCCCCGGAGAGCGCGCCGGCGAGGACGCGCCGGCGGTCGAGGAGCCGCGGAAACAGCGCGTGGACGCGCTCGCGCGTCCAGCCCGCGCCCGGCTCGCCGCCGCGCTCCGCCATCATCTGGAGGTGCTCCTCCACCGTGAGCGACGGGAAGATCCGCCGCCCCTGCGGGACATACCCGATCCCGAGGCGCGCGATCCGATCCGGCCTCTCCCCGAGGATCTCCACCCCGCCGAACCGCACCTGCCCCTCCGCGCGCGGGACGAGCCCCATCAGCGTGTTGCAGAGCGTCGTCTTCCCCATCCCGTTGCGGCCCACGAGCGAGAGCGGCTCCTGGCCGATCTCGAGATCTACCCCCATGAGCACGTGCGCCTGCCCGTGATACGCGTGCAGCCCCGAGATCGAGAGGAGCGCGTCATCCATGGACCGCTCCGAGGTCACCCATGGACCGCTCCGAGGTAGAGCGCGTGCACCTCGTCGCTCGACTGGATCTCCTCCGGGCTCCCCGTCACGACCGTATGCCCCTGGTGCAGGATCGTCACCACGCTCGCGAACTCGAGCGCGATATCCATGTCGTGCTCGATGAGCAGGACCGTCATGTCCGGCTCGAGCTCCGACAGCAGATCCAGGAGCCGGCCCCGCTCCCCTGGCGAGAGGCCGGCCGCCGGCTCGTCGAGGAGCAGCTGCCGCGGCCCGCCGGCGAGCGCCATCCCGATCTCGAGCTGCCGCTGCTGGCCGTGCGAGAGCGCCGCCGCGGGCGTGCCGCGCTCCGCGCTCAGCCCGACCCGCTCCGCCATCGCGTCGGCGCGCGCCCAGTCGGGCCGCTCGGCCAGCGCCGCGAAGAGGCTCGTCCGGCGCTGGCCGCTCCCGCGCGCGGCCAGGAAGAGGTGCTCGCGCACGGTCAGCTCGGCGAACAGGTGGGCCGTCTGGTACGTCCGGCCGAGCCCCCGGCGCGCCCGCTCGTGCGGGGAGAGCCGCGTGACGTCCTCGCCGAACAGCAGGATCGCGCCCTCGGTGGGCTCGAGCTCCCCGGAGAGGAGGTTGAACAGCGTCGTCTTCCCGGCCCCGTTGGGCCCCAGGATCGCGCGGCGCTCGCCGCGCTCGACGCGGAGCGAGACGCCCCGCAGCGCGTGGAACCCGCCGAAGCGACGCCCGAGCCCCGCGACCTCCAGCGCCGGCGCGCGATCACGGCCCGCGATCACGGCGGCCCCCTCGCCGGAGAAGTCGGCCCTCGACGGGGCGGAGGAGCCGCCCGAGGGGGCGCGCGGCCCGGCGCGCGACGCCCGCCAGCCCCTCGGGGAGGAACAGGGTGACCCCGAGGAAGATCAGCCCGATGAGCGTGTTGAAGCGGTCCGTGTACGAGCTGGCGAAGTTGGTGACCAGCGTGAACAACAGCGCTCCGAGGTACGCGCCCTCCAGGTGCGCGAGGCCGCCGGCGACCGCGATCACCACCATGGCCTCGGTCCGGGACATGTCGATCGCCCCGGGAGAGATCGAGCCGTTGTACCAGACGCCGAGCACGCCCGCGACCGCCGCCACGAAGCCGGCCAGGGTGAACGCGGCCACCCGGTACGCGGCCACGTTGAAGCCGAGCGTCCGCATCCGGCGCGGGTTGTCGCGGATCCCCTGGAGCGTCAGGCCGAACGGCGTCCGGACGACGCGGCGCACGAGCCAGTACATCGCCGCGGCCGCGGCGAGGCTCACGCCATAGAACGCGCCCGGGCTCGACAGCGAGATCGCGCCGAACGACGGCGCCCGCACGCCGTTGATGCCCGTATGGCCGTTGGCGAGGGCGTGATCCTGGTCGACGAACCGGTAGAGCAGCATCGCCTGGGCGAGCGTGATCATGAAGAAATAGATGCCCTGCGTCCGGCAGGCGACGAGCCCGAACACGAACGCCACCGCGCTCGCGATCGCGAGCGCCGCGATCACGCCGGCGTACCACGGCAGCCGGTGCGTCGCGGTGAGGATCGCGACCGTGTAGCCGCTCACCCCGTAGATCGCGATCTGCGCCAGGGAGAACATCCCGGCGAACCGCGACAGGAACACCACGCTGAGCGCGACCGTCCCGAGGAACAGCGATTGCGCCCCGATCTGCACCACGAAGAAGTCGGGCAGCAGCAGCGGGCACGCCGCGAGCAGCGCGAGGATCGCGAGCGCCGCGGGGCCGCTCGGGCCGGCGGCGCTCCGGGGCTCCTCGGCCGTCACCCGGCCCTCCCGAGGAGCCCCTGGGGGCGGAAGGCGAGGACGGCGATCATCAAGAGGTACGTGACGATCACCGAGTACGTGGGGAAGTACGCGAGGCCGACCTGCTCGATGAGCCCCACGAGGAGCGCGCCCAGCGCCGCGCCGCCGATGCTCCCGAGCCCGCCGACGATCACGACGACGAGCGAGGAGAGGAGGTAGCTCCCGTCGTCGCCGGGGGAGATCGAGAGGTTGGTGCCGCCGATCGCGCCCGCGAGCCCCGCCAGGAAGGCCCCGAGCGCGAAGACGACCAGGAGGACGGCGTCGACGTCGATGCCGAGCGCGGCGACCATGTCCCGGTCGTCGATCCCCGCGCGGACGAGGCGCCCGAGCCGCGTCCGCTGGATCAGGAGCCAGAGCGCCACCCCGACGAGGACCGCGGCGGCCATCGTGGCGAGGCGGAGGGTCGGGTAGACGACGCCGGCGACGCTGGTGCTGCCGTCGATGGCGGGCGGCGGGGTCACGTCGACGGTGTGGCCGCCGTACTGCGCGAGGAGCTGATCGGCGATGACGATCCCGGCGCCGATCGTCACGAGCGCCTGGCGCATGTCCGAGCCCTTCGTCGGCCGGAGGAGCGTCCGCTCGAGGGCGAGCCCCGCGACGACCGTGACGAGCGGCGCGAGGAGCACCGCGAGCGCCCAGCTCCCGGTCGCCTCGAGGATGGAGTGGGCGGCGTAAGCGCCGATCAGGCAGAGCGCGCCGTGGGCGAGGTTGACGAGCCGCATCACGCCGAAGACGAGCGTGAAACCGCTCGCGACGAGGAAAATGAGCGCGCCGCGGGTCAGCCCGTTCAGCGTGACGAGGATGAGCTGGGTCATCTCCCTGGCGTCCGGTCCGCCCGCCGCCGCGGCGCGCTTCGGCGCCCCACCGCGCGGCGGAGCGGCGCCCGCGTCACGGGCAGCTGGGGTTGTCGCGGTTGAACGAGCCCAGCTTGAGGAACTCGTCCTCGGGCAGCTTCATGGTCTGGTTCACCTCGGGGACGACCTGGAGCAGGCGCTTGAAGAGCGTCCCGTCCGGCTTCTTCTCGACCACGGTCAGGTACGAGTCGGAGATGGCGTTGCGGTTCTTGTCGAGCTTCACCTTGCCGCTCGGCGCCTCGAACTCGAGCTTGCCCAGGGCGTCCTTGAGCTTCTGCTGGCCGTTCGAGAGGTCGCCGCCGGCCTGCTTCAGGGCGAGCAGGGCCGCCTTCATGTTCGTGTAATACGAGTGGAGGGTGCCCGAGGGGAACTTGTAGGCGTCGGGGAACTTGGCCCGGTACGCCTTGACGAACGCCTGCCATCCCTCGCTCGGATTGTCGTCCGCGATCGGCACCCCGGAGATGGTCCCGACGAGGTGCTCGGCGATGTCCCCCTTCGAGTCGAGGACCATCTGGTCGACCGTGCTCGAGCCGCCGATGAGCGGCGCCTTCCCGCCGAACTGCTTGTATTGCTTGAGGAACGTCAGGGCGTCGGCGCCGCCGAGCGCCACGTAGATGGCGTCGATGTCCTTCGGCAGCGACGAGATCACGGAGCTATAGTCCTTGGTCCCGAGCGGCACCCACAGCTTCTTCGGCACGCGCCCGCCCACGTGGCAGAACTCGGCCATGAACCCGCCCACCAGGGTGTACGGGTACGAGTAATCCTCGGCGAGGGTCGCGACCCGCTTGTAGCCCTTCTCCTTGAAGGCGTAGCTCCCGACGCCGGTCATCCACTGCGCGCCGTCGGGCGAGAACCGATAGAAGTTCGGCGCCTGGTCGCGGAGCGTGATGTCCTGCGCCGCGGCGCTGCCGTTGACGAACACCCGCTCCGGGTGGCTCTTCGCGAGATCGCGGACGGCGAGCCCCTCGTCCCCCGACAGCGGGCCCACGATGAAGTCGACCTTCTCCTGCTCGATGAGCTTGCGGGCGGCGTCCCGGGCGACGTTCGGGGTCGCGTCCGAGCTCTCCTTCACGAGGACGATCTTCTTGCCGGGGATCGCGCCGCCGAGCTCGTCGAACGCCAGGTCGACCCCCCGCATCGCCTCCTCGCCGAGCGAGGCCAGCGGGCCCGTCATCGTGGCGATCACGCCGATCTTGATGGTGTCGCCCTTCGCCGGATCGGCCTTGCCCTCATCGACCTTGGCCTGGCCGTTCTTGGCCTGCTCGGCCGGCGGCGCGACATCGTTCTTCTGCGGACTCCCGTCGTCGCAGCCCCCCAGGAGCCCTGTGCAGGCGAGCAGGGCCGCCGCCATCGACATCCGCCCACGAGACCTCGTCAGGCCGCCAAGGAAGCGCATCGAACCCTCCGTCTCCCTCCCCAACGGCGATCCCGGCGAGCCGATCTCGACGAGCCGACTGGGAATCATCGGAAAAGACCCATAACACGGCACAGCGCGCCGGGGGTATCTGTTTGGAACGGACGGATGCGGGCTGGTCGGAACGCCGCGGCGGTGGCGCCGGGGCGTTTGCCGTGTGCCGGTAATGCAGTAAATGTTACAAATTGGATCGTGGCTTCAGAGCACCGGCGTGCCCGGCGCCGCGTCCTCGACCGTGATGGTGCGGACTCGCCCGTCGACCTCGGCGGTGAGCAGCATGCCCTCGGACACGAGCCCTTTGCCGAAGTCGCGCGGCGGCAGGTTGCAGAGGACGACGACCCGCTTGCCGACCAGCTCTTCCGGGGCGTAGCTCGCGGCGATGCCCGAGATGATGCGCCGGGGCGCGCCGTCGCCGGTATCGACCCGCAGATCGAGCAATCGGTCCTTCTTCTTCACGCGCTCGGCGCTCGCGACCACGCCGATCCGGAGGTCCAGCCGGGCGAAGTCGTCGAACGGCACGGGGCCCTTGCCCTCACGCGCCGGCTGGGCAGCGGCGCCGGCGCCGCCGTTCGCCTCGGGCGCGGCCTTGGCCTCCGGCGTCGCCTTCGCCTCGGGCGCGGCCTTGGCCCCGGGCGCGGCCTTTGTCGCCTCGGCGTCCGCCGGCGGCGGGGCGAACCGGGCGAGCAGCTCGGCCTCTTTCTCCTTCTCGAGGCGCGGGAAGATCGGCGAGCCCTTGCGGAGCTTCTCGCCGGGCGCTCGGGCGGCGGGGAGCAGCGGCCACTGGTCGTTGCCCGGCTCGGGCGCGAGCGGCTGCAGCCCGAGCTGATCGCGCATCCTGGCCGCCACCACCGGCATCACGGGCGAGATCATCACGCTGATCGCGCCGAGCTGCTCGACCAGGGTCGCGACGATCGTCCCGAGGCGCCGCGGATCGGTCTTCTTGGCCACCCACGGAGCGGCCTTGTCGATGTAGAGGTTCGCCGCCGCGATCACCGTCCAGATCGCGTCGAGCGCGCGCGTCGGCTGGTGCGCGTCGAACGCCGCCGCCGCGGCCGCCGAGGCCTGCTGCTGCGCGGCGAGGAGCTCCTCCTCGAGCGGGCCGAGCTCCCCCTTCTCGGGGACCTCGTCGGCGAACGGGAGCACCCGGTTCAGCAGGTTGCCGAGCGCGTTGCCGAGCTCCGAGCCGTACCGGGCCAGGAGGTCCTGGATGCTGAAATCGCCGTCGTGACCGAACGAGATCGCGCGCATGAGGCAATAGCGCACCACGTCCACCCCGACCGGCGGCGCGCCGGCCGCGGCGCCCGCGCCGCCGGGGAGGGCCGCCGCCGCCGCCTCGGAGAGGGCCTCCGCCACCTCGACGGGGCTGATGGTGTTGCGGAGCGTCTTCGACATCTTCTGGCCGCTGTAGGTGAGGAACCCGTGGGCGAACACCTGGCGCGGCAGCTCGGCCTCGCCGTAGCCGGCCGAGAGCAGGAACGCGGGCCAGTAGACGGCGTGGAAGCGGAGGATGTCCTTGCCGACGAGGTGCACGTCGGCCGGCCAGAAGCGCGTGTTGTCCTCGGGCTCCTTGAGCGCGGTGAGGTAGTTCGCCAGCGCGTCGAACCACACGTACATGACGTGCTTCGGGTCGCCGGGGACGGGGATGCCCCACTGGAACGTGGTGCGGGAGACCGACAGATCCTGGAGCCCCTCGCGCACGAAGCTCGTCACCTCGTTCAGGCGGCTCGCCGGCTGCACGAAGGTGGGGTTGCGCCGGTAGTAGTCGAGCAGCGCGTCTCCATACTTGGAGAGGCGGAAGAAGTAGCTCTCTTCCTTGACGCTCTCGACGGGCCGGTGGTGCAGCGGGCAGACGTTGCCGGGCTGCTTCAGGTCCTTCTCGGTATAATAGGCCTCGCACCCGACGCAGTAGAGCCCCTCGTAGTGGCCGAGGTAGATGTCCCCGCGCGCCTGGATGCGGCGCCACAGCTCTTGCACGGCCTTCTTGTGGCGAGGCTCGCTCGTGCGGATGAAGTCGTCCGGAGCGCAGCCGAGCTTGGGCCACGTGGCGCGGAAGGCCGCGGAGATCTCGTCGGCGTGGACGCCCGGCGCGAGGCCGCGCGCCTCGGCGGCGCGCTGGATCTTGAGGCCGTGCTCGTCCGTGCCGGTGAGCATGCGGCTCTCGTGGCCGCGCACTCGGTGATAGCGGCACAGCACGTCCGCGGCGATCGTCGTGTAGGCGGTGCCGAGGTGCGGGACGTCGTTGATGTAATAGATGGGCGTCGTGACGTAGAAGCGGCTCGCCATGGGAGCGCTCTCTTACCACGGGGCGCTCTCCCGCGGCGAGCGCCGCGCCGCGGCGCGGCGCGGACGTCTGGGGCGCGTCCGGCCGCCTCCGGCGCGCCCGGGAGGCGTTCGAGGAGCCAGAGAGCCCTCTTCGAGGCGCGGGAGGGCCCACGGCGGCCTGCGCCGTGGCGCGCCGCGCTCCCTGCGCGCGCGCAGGGCGCCTTTCAGATCAGCGCGTCTTCGGGGAGCTCCGCCTGGTGCAGGATGCCATCGGTGAACACCTGGCCGTCGACTTCATAGTACAAGCGAAACTGCACCTTGCGCGCGTCCGGCCGCGGCGACACCGACCCTGGCGTCGCCGTGGATCCCTGGAAGATCTTGCCGGTGAAGATATACTGCTGGACCGGGCCGAACCCGGCATAGGCCAGCGGGAACGTCTCGGCGTGGATGAGCGCGTCGCCGCCGTCGAACACGTGGACATCGATCCACGCGTTGGCGCCCCAGGCCGTGTGGCTGACCCACGCGACGAGGTTGAGGTTCGTCTGGATGTCCTTCCCGACGCTCGGCCCGTCGGCGGGCCTCGGGAACGCGTTGATCTTCGAGACCTGGGCGGTCTGCACGTTCGCGATGTCGGCCCGCGCCTGCGCCCCCGCGCGGTAGACGACCGGCTGCGCCGGGCTCCGCGGCGGCGGGCCGCCGACGTCGAACCAGTAGTTTTCCCCGAAGCGGCTGTCCCACGCGTCGCAGCGACGGCTGGTCTGGGAGAAATGGTGAAACCACAGCTCCACGCCCGTGGCGTCGTCGGGCACCGCGAGCTCCAGCGGCGCGGCCCGGTGCGCGACCACCGGCCCGGGCGGCCTCCCCTCGGCCCGCACCTCCTCGACGACGCTCCCCTGCACGATCTCGCCGCGGGGGTGGAAGCGGACGTAGGCGACGATGTCGCCGATCTTGGCGCCGCGCCAGGTCGTGAAGCAGCGCGATAGGCGGCTCATGTCGTATTCGATCCTGAGCGCTCCTCGGCGCTCGATCTCGCCCTGCTGCGCGTGGATCCAGTCGGGGAAGAACTGGAGAACAGCGGCCTTCGTCATGGGATCCTCCTCCGATGGAGAGGTACAGAGGACCGGGCCGGAGACGCAAGCGCGGCGCGGTCGTCGCGCGGTCATCGCCGGTCATCGCGCGGTCATCGTACGGGCGTGGGCTCCGCCGGGTCGTTGCTCGTCATGCCCGCGGTCGCGCTCGGCGTCGCGAACACGCCGTGCACCTCGTCCGCCGGCGCCCACTGACCAGCGTTCATCAGCGCGCCCCCCGTGATCTCGGGCGGCGGCCCGGGGCGCGCCTGCACCTCGTCCGCGTGGACGCACACGTTGACGTGCACGCGCGGGTCCGCGTCGGGGCGATGGGCCAGCGCCTCGTGGAGCGACGCGGCGGCGTCGAGCGCCATCCGCCGCGCCCGCCGCTCCTCGGCCGCAGTGGCCGGGAGGAGGCGCACCCCGAGCACCTCGTTGCTGGTGAGCGACGCCAGGATGAAGCCCGCGCGCGAGAGCCGCGCCTCCGCGAGGTCGAGCACCTGCCCGATATCGGCGGCCAGCGCCTCGTCGAGCTCGTCGGCGCCGCCGCGCGTCCGCACCTCCAGGTAAACCGCCACCGCCGCGTGCGTCGGATCAGGGCCGCCCGGCGAGACCGATGCCGGCCCGCCGATGGCGTCCCGGAGCGCGCTCATCAGCTCTTCGACCGAGCTGTAACGCCGCTCACGCATCTTCTCCATGCACCGCAGCACCACCGCGTCGAGCTCGAGAGGCAGCGGGACCCGCACGCTCGGGGGCAGCGGCGTCTCCTCCAGGTGCTTTCGCACCATCTCGTCCGTGTCGGTTGTGTGGAATGGTAATCTACCTACCAGCATGCGATGGAGAAGTACCCCGAGCGCATAGATATCGACCCGCGCATCGATGGGACCGCCCAGGATCTGCTCAGGCGCCATGATCGATGGCGTCCCGGGCATACGTCCGGCGGTGGTGAGCCAGGTCGAGCTCTCCTCGGGGGCCATCATCTTGGCGATGCCGAAGTCGAGCAGCTTCACGGTGCGCGGCTGGCCCGAGCAGATGAAGATGTTGCTCGCCTTGACATCCCGGTGGATGATCCCTGCAGCGTGCGCCGCCCCGAGCGCCGCGCATACCGGCTCCATCAGCTCCAGCACGTCGCGGAGCCCGAGCCGCTTCTCGGCCTTGATGAGCGCGTCGAGCGTCTGGCCCTCGAGGTGCTCCATCGCGTAGAAGGGCCGGTGATCGTCGATCTCGCCGACCTCGTAGATCTCGACGATGTTCGGGTGGGAAATCCTGCGCAGGGCCTCGATCTCGCGCGCGAACCGGTCGAGCACGCGGGTGGAGTGGACCACTGCCTCGTTCAGCACCTTGACAGCGGCGCGCTTCCCCGTGTGGAGGTGCCGCGCAGAAAACACGGCCCCGCAGCCGCCCTTGGCGATGAACTCCTCGAGGATGTACTCGCCGGCCATCGTACCTGGCGGGAGCTCGCTGTGCGCGATAAGCCTTTCAGCATACAACAACGTCCTGGTTTCGTCATCTTCGTCCGTCATGTCGCCTCTTCGCGTGGTGCGTCGATATCTTACCACCTGCGCGTGCGTTGCGTGCTCCCAGCCGCCGACGCGGCGCTCGTTCGTGTTCGTTCAACCAAACGATATATTTTTGATCGAGCGATACGTTTTTTATTAACTTTTACGAAGCCATATACAGGGGCGTTTCCAAATGGTAACTTAAACTTTCCCATAGCTCGACCTCGCTTTGAAAACCCTGAGATGAAAGGGGGAGACGATCATGGAACTTTCCTGCGCGCGTCTCGCTGCATTGTTCGTCGTACCTCTGGTTACCACTGCCTGCATCGGTGCTGAGCTCGACTCCGACCCGGAAGCGCTGCTCGAGGAGGCGGAGGGCGCGCTCGAGGGCGACAACGGCTACCTCATCAACGCGCTGAGCCAGAACGCGCTGAGCCAGAACTCGCTGACATTGAACGCGCTGAGCCAGAACGCGCTGAGCCAGAACGCGCTGAGCCAGAACGCGCTGTCGACCATCCGGGACCCGGGAACGAACGGCGCCATGGCGCGGGACCTCCTCCGCTACATCGTGAGCTGTGCGCTGCGCCCAGACCAGACGTTCTCGTTCTCATGGATCGACAGCGGCGGGGTCTCCCGCCCGGAGGTCTACCGCGGCGAGCTCGGGTACGCGCACTGGTGGGCGACCACCCCCATCGGTCCCAACACATACGTTCAGCGTCAGATCACGGCCTGCCTCGCCGCGCGGATAAACTGGTACGGCGTCTCGGTGAGGATCTCCCTGCGCAACAACGAGATGCCATCGACCGCCGCGGAGCGCACGGCCTATCCGGTGAGAGAGGGCGCGTTCTGGGGCAACATGTTCGGCACGGTGGAGCCGGCCTTTCTGCGGGCCTGCTACTCACCAGCAGGCGTCACGCGCGCGCGCCAGCTGCAGCGCGACTGTGCGGCCGGCCACATCAGCGTCGACCCGGGGACCGGGGCCACGACCGTTCAGCAGTGTGGTCCGATGACGATCGTGGGCTCCTGCGATACCATCTGCAACGGGACGGACACGGTGAACGGCTTCTACAGGGGGTGTCTCAGGAATCCTTCGGTCTCGCCGTGGGAGCGCATGGACGAGGTGATCACCACGTTCTTGCCGCCCGCCCCCTAGGAGCGTGAATGCGCTCGGAAGCCCTGCGAGGCGAGGAGCCGGAACGCGCGGCCCGTGAAGCGGGGCGCTGTCCGGCCTGCGGGCGGCGGAGCCAGGGCGCGTGCCCCGAGTGCACGCAGTCCGCTCGGCCGCCGTCCGGCCAGTCGTCGATCCCGCCGGACATCACGGAGATCGTCCCCGTCTCCTTGCCTCGCTTCCCGGGCTTCTGGACCCGGAGGACGCTGGGGCAGGGCGGCTTCGGCCTCGTCGTCGAGGCCGAGCCCGAGGGCGGCGGGGCGCGCGTGGCCATCAAGCTCGCGCGCGCGGACCGGCGCGACGCGGCCCAGCGCCTCCGGGGTGAGGTCGACGCGCTCTCGTCGATCGGCGCCCCCCACGTGCCCGCCGTGCACGCGTGGGGGGTGCTGGACGACGGCTCGCCCTACGCGGTGATCGAGCACATCGCCGCGCCCACGCTCGCCGCCCGGCTCGCGGCGCGCCCCGCGCCGCAGCTCGAGGAGGCCGCCCGGCTCGGGCTCGCGACCCTCGCGACCCTCGAGGCCGTGCACGCCCGCGGCTACGTGCACTGCGACCTCAAGCCCGAGAACATCCTCGTCGATCAGCACAAGGCGACCCTCATCGACTTCGGCATCGCCCGCGTCGTGGGGCGGCGCTACGACGGGCAGGACGAGGACCTGGCCGTCGGCACGGCCGAGTACATGGCGCCGGAGCAGTCCGCCGGGTGGGCCGATCTCGACGCGCGCGCCGACATCTACGCGATGGGCGTCATCCTCTACGAGCTCTTCGCGGGCCGGCCCCCGTTCTGGGGGCCGCGCGCGGCGGTGCTGGAGGACCACCGGAGCCGCAGGCCGCCGCGCCTGTCGGCCAGCGCGGCCGTGCCGCGGGCGGTCGAGGAGGTGGTGCACCGCTGCCTGGCCAAGGAACGGAGCGAGCGGTTCGCGAGCGCGACCGAGCTCCGCGCCGCGCTGGAGCGCGCGCTCCGGGACGAGCGCACGGCGGGCGAGCGCGAGGCGCCGCGCTCCGTGGCCGGCATCGAGCGCCGCGTGATGGGGCTCCTGTTCTTCGAGAGCGCGTCCGATCGCGTCGCCGTGCAGCGCCGGCTCCGGGCGCTCGGCGGCGAGCTCGCGCACGCCTCGGGCGCGCGTTACGTGGGCGTCTTCGCCCAGGAGGGCGCGGCCAGCCCTGCCCGCCGCGCGCGGCGCGCGGCCGACGAGCTGCTGCGGCGCGGGGTGTGCGCGCGGGTGCTCATCGATCTCGCGCCGGTGTCCATCCAGGGGCGCGCGGACGGGACGCGGCGTCTCCTGAGCCCGCTCTTCTCGCGCGCCGAGCGGTGGCCAGCCGCCTCCGGGCCGACCGGGCCCTTCCTCACGCCCGAGGCGTCGGCCGCGCTCCCGGAGGCGCCGCACGCCCCGGCGGCCGACGAGCTGCCGCCGGGCATCGAGGACCAGTCGCGGGAGGCGACGCGGCCCGACGCGTTCGTCGGCCGCCGCGACATCCTCGATCAGCTGCTGCAGAGCGCCGAGGACGCGCTCCGCCTGCGGCAGCCCACGGTCGTCTCCCTGACGGGCGGGCCCGGCCACGGCAAGAGCAGCCTCTTCGCCGAGCTCGTCAGGCGGCTCCGGGAGCGCCTGCCGCACGCCCACATCATCGATCTCCGGGGGCACGAGCCGACGAGCGCCGCCTCGGACGCGACGCTGCACGAGCTCGTGCGCGAGGCGCTCGGCGTGCCCGAGGAGCCCCCGGAGAGCGGCGTCCGCGCGGCGCTCGCCGAGCGGCTCGGCCCCGCGGTCGGCGAGGAGCTTTGCTCCGGGCTCGCGATGGCGCTCGGGTGGGTGGACGAGCAGACGGGCGTCGAGATCTTCCCGGAGCTCGAGGCGCTCCGGGCCGCGCCCGGCGCGCTGCACTCGGCGCGCGTGCGGGCCGCGGGCGAGTGCCTGCGCCGGAGCGCGGCCGCGGCGCCCGTGCTCGTCGTCCTCGACGACGCGCACTACGCCCGCGACGCGACGCTCGCGGCGCTCGAGTACGCGGCGCTCGCGGACGAGGCCACGCCGCTGTGGATCTGCGCGATGGGGCGCCCGGCGTTCGCCGAGGCGAACCCTTCCTGGGGCGAGCGCGCCGCCCGGCGCGAGGCGCTGCGGCTCGAGCCGCTGGACGACGAGAGCGCGCGGGCGCTGTGCCGGCGGCTGCTCCTGCCCGCGCGGGACGTGCCGGAGCCGGCGATCGATCGCCTGCTCGAGCGCTCCCAGCGGGTGCCGCTGATCCTCGTGGAGCTCGTGCACGGGCTCAAGCGCGAGGGGATCCTGCGCCGGCACCGGCGGGGCGACGCGTGGTACCTGGCGACGGACGAGCTCGACAGCCTGCCTGCCTTGCCGGAGCTCGATCCGCTGGCGCAGGCGGAGATCGAGGCGCTCGGGCCGGCGCTCGGGTCGCACGCGCGGCTCGTCTCGCTGCTGGGCGCCGACGTGTCGATCGACGAGATCGCGGGCGTGCTGCGCCAGCTGGATCTCCGCGGCGACGGCGCGGCGTTCCCGCTCGACGCGCGCGTCGGGACCGAGCGGCTGCTGAGGGCGGGCGTGCTGGTCGACGAGCGGAAGGGCCGGCTGCGCTTCCGGCACGCGATGGTGCGGGAGGCCGTCGCGCAGGACGTCGCCGAGGCCGAGCGGCGGCGGATCCACCTGGCCGCGTACGAGCACCACCGCGAGGCGGCGCACGAGGGCCGGGACCAGCGGCGGCACAAGATCGCGCACCACGCGGCCGAGGCGGGGCTCGCCACGGTCGCGGAGGAGGTCTACCTGGAGCTCGCCGAGCGGGCGCGGGCGCGCCACGCCTACGTGGAGGCGGAGCTCTACTACAGCCGGGCGCTCGCGCAGCCGGCCCCGGAGCGCGGGGCGCGGCGGAGGGCGGCGTACCGGGGCCGCGGGCTCATGCGCTACCGGCTGGGCCGCTACCACGACGCGCTCGGGGATCTCGATCGCGCGCGCGCGATGGCGGTCGAGGAGGGCGACGTGACCGAGCAGGTCGAGATCCTGCTCGACGAGGCCACGGCGCTCGACTGGATGGATGACTACGGGCGGTCGAAGCAGCGGGTGGAGGAGGCGGGGGCGCTCGCTCCGGGCGAGTTGCCGCCGGCGCTCGCGGCGCGCCTGTCGATGGCGGTGGCGCGCTCGCTCCACCGCGACAGCCGGGAGGAGGAGTCGGCGCAGCAGTTCGAGCGCGCGGCGGCGCAGGCCGAAGGGCTGGGCGACGACGGCTACGAGACGCTGGTGGTGTCGCTGCTCCTGCTGGGCTTCATCTACCCGGGGCTGGGCAAGCTGGACGAGGCACGCGCGGTGCTAGATCGGGCGATCCACATGTGCGAGGAGCGCGGCGATCTCCTGCACCTCGGGCCCGCGATCAACAACCGGGCGATGCTCCGCGCGTGCCTCGGGGACAACGAGGGGATGGTCCTGGACCTGTGCCGTTCTCTCTCCATCTCGCGCGAGCTGGGGCTCGGCACCATGGAGGTCGTGGGGGAGTTCAACCTGGGCGAGTACCTCTACCTGATGGGCGACCTGGACGCGGCCATGCCGCACGTGGAGCGGGTCGTGTCGCTGGAGCGCCAGCTGCGCGGGGAGGAGGCGCGGCCGGTGGTGCATCTCCTCCTGGCGAGGCTGCTCCTCCATCGCGGCGAAGAGAGCAGGGCGCGCGAGATCATCGAGGCGATCCGGGCGCAGCAGGCGAAGGCCGCGGCGGCGGGGCGCGAGGATGCGGCGATGGCGCCCGCGGAAGAGGTGCTCTGGTCGATGATCGACCTGGCGACGCGGGACGCGAGCGACGAGGCGTGGGACGAGCTCGAGGAGCGGTCGGCCCGCCACTCGGTGGGGCAGGAGCAGATCGAGGTGATCGAGGCGCGGGCGCGCGCTCTCGCTCGGCGCGGCCGCCACGAGGACGCGAAGGCGGCGCTCGAGAGGGCGATCGAGGCGGCGGGGAGGATCCCGAACGTGATGCGGGAGCGGCTCGAGCGGCAGCGAGGGGCCTAGTTCCGCGCGTCCGTACATCCCACCGGGGATCTGCCTCGCGAGCAAAGAGAAATTTTGACGCAAACGCGCCAAGACGCAAAAAGCGCGTAACAACTGTTCTTTTTTTTTGCGCCTTTGCGTCTTTGCGCCTTTGCGTTAAACTCTCTTTCCAGATCCCGCGGCGGGCTCCTGGTGCGTGGGACTCGTCGAGCGCCGGTTGCGCCCCGCTTCGCGGCTGCTACCGTGGTCCGCGGGTGCGCAGGGGCGCCCATCCCGCCGAGAAGAAGCCTTCACCCTGCACGCGCGACGAACGCGGGTGTCCCATTGCGATGTCCTCCGGCCGAGGGGAGCGGGTACGGCCACGACGAGGAGAGCGCATGACTGGACCCAGTTCGCCCGAGACCCTGCCCTTTCACCTGACCGGCAACTTCGCCCCGGTGCCCGACGAGATCGCCGTTCACGACCTCGACGTGACGGGGACGCTGCCGCCGGAGCTGGCGGGCACCTACGTCCGCAATGGGCCCAACCCGAGGAACGGCCCATCGCCCACCTGGTTTCTCGGCCAGGGCATGTTGCACGGCGTTCGCATCGAGGGCGGTCGGGCCCGCTGGTACCGGAACCGCTGGATCGACGCGCCCACGACGTCGAACACGAACATCGTCCGTCACGCGGGAAGGCTGCTGGCCCTGGTCGAGACGGCGCCTCCGGTCGTCGTCACCGGCGAGCTCGCGACCGTCGGCGCGCTCGACTTCGCGGGCGGCCTGACCCGCGGCATGACCGCGCATCCGAAGATCTGCCCCTCGACCGGAGAGCTGCTGTTCTTCGTCTACGGCCTGCAGGCGCCGTTCGTCACGTACTACCGCGCGAATGCGTCCGGTGAGCTGGTGCAATCGGAGCCGATCGAGGTCGGGAGCCCCACCTACATGCACGACTTCGCGATCACGCGACGTTACGCGGTCTTCCTCGATCTCCCCGTGCTGTTCCATGGCTGGCGTACTCCCGTGCCGATCCAGTGGAGCGACGACTACGGCGCGCGCATCGGCGTGCTGCCGCGCGACGGCCGGGGCGACCAGGTGCGCTGGTTCCCGATCGCGCCTTGCAGCGTCGTTCACACCGCCAACGCCTACGAGGAAGGCGGGACGATCGTGCTCGACGTCATGCGCGCCTCGACGCTGGACGCGCCCTCACGGCTCCATCGCTACACCGTGGACCTCGAGGAGGGCGTCGTCCATGAGGCCGCGCTCGACGCGCTGCACGCCGAGTTCCCGCGCATCGACGACCGCCGTACGGGATCGGCGCACCGGTACGTGTACGCCCTCGAGCTCCGCAACCTGGTAAACGGCATTCCGACCCATACCGCGCTCCGCAAGTACGATGTCGCAACCGGCCGTTCCACGGTCCATGACTTCGGGCCCGATCGCTTCCCCGGCGAGTGCGTCTTCGTCCCCAGGACGCCGGGCTCCGACGAGGACGACGGCTATGCCATCGGCTATGTCTACGATCGCAGACGGAACGCGAGCGACCTCGTCGTGCTCGATGCGGCCGACTTCGCGGCACCCGCGCTCGCCACCATCGCGCTGCCCAGGCGCGTTCCCTTCGGGATCCACGGGAGCTGGTTCCCGGATCTCGGCTGAGCCGGTCCCGATCTCGGTCGCGCGCCTCGCCCCGGCGTTGCCGGTCTCACCGGCCCTGTGAGCGGTCCGCCGGAGGCGCGGACGACGTGGTTGTCAACTTGAATCTATAACCGCGCACGCAGGGCTCGTAGGCGATACGGGCGCTGCGCGTCGTGCTGGTCGAAGAGTCGCTGATGTCCCGCCGTCCGCTCCGCGGGCGCGAGCAGCCCGATGTGCTCGTGGTCCTGAGGACACGCGGCCGACCCTGGCCGAGGAGCGACGTCGTGGCCGGGGTGCTGTCGACGCGTGCAAAGTCCGAGCGACCGTGCCACGGTAGGCCTCCGCCGCGCAGAGCTCGATGCTGAGGACCCCGCGTACGACAGGCCACCTCCTCGCCCTGTTGCTCCTCCTCGTCGCCGCGCCGGCCCAGGCCGGGGAGGGCAAGGGCGCGCCGGGCTCCCCGGCCGTGCCCGCGCCGAGCGGAGCGCCTGCGGCCGCCGCGCCGAGCGGAGCGCCTGCGGCCGCCGCGTCGAGCGGAGCGCCTGCGGCATCCGCATCGAGCGAAGCGCCTGCGGCCGCCGCGCCGGCGAGGGAACGCGTCTCCACCGGGCGGCGCGCCCTCGCCGCGGCCGGCGCGGTGGTCCCCGGGGTCGTCGCGCACGGCACCGGGCACTTCCTCCTGGGCGAGGCGCGCACGGGGTGGATCCTCCTCGGGCTCGAGGGCGCAGGGGCCGGGCTCGCCGTGGGCGGCCTCGCGGGCGCGGCGGTCTCCGGGGCCTCACGGCGCGTCATCGCCCCCATCGTGCTCACCACCGTGACGGGCGCAGGCCTGTTCGGGATCTCCCTCCTCGCGGACCTCTACGGCGTGCTCGCCCCGGAGGGCGGCACCGGCAGCCCTCCTCGGTCGCTGCCCTGGGTCGAGACGCAGCTCGGCGTGGCCTACGTGTACGACCCCACGTTCGCCTACCGCACGTTCCTCGTGCCGGGCATGGATCTGCGCCTGAGCTCGCTCCGCCTCTCGGGCTCAGGCTGGTTTTCCCTGAACGACGACAACGCGCGCCTCCGCGCCGAGGCCGCGTACCGCTTCCTCGGCCCCCGCACGCCGGAAAGCCCGCGCGCGGCCGACGGCTCGTTCCTCGAGCTCGAGGGCGCGATCACCCATCATCGCTACACCTCCGACGACTTCTCGATCACCACCGGCGAGGTCACCCTCCAGGGCCGGCTCGACCTCGCCCACATCGGGCGCACGCTCCGGGGCTCGTTCGCGGAGATGGGGTGGGGGATCGCGGTCGAGGGCTACCGCTACGGCCGCCGCCCGCTCGAGGGGAACGAGCTCTTGATTCCCCATTTCGCCTTCGGCATGTACCTCGGGCACGCCGGATATCCGCGCGGCGAGGCCAAGGTGGTCTACGACCACCGGCACGACGGGTATGCCGGCGGCGCGAAGATCCCCGGCCTCGGCAGCGGCGTCCCGGGCCACCTCGGCCTCGAGGGCCGGCTCTACGCCTCGCGGCGCTGGGGCCTGCTCGCCGACGTGGAGGCCGGCTCCGCGTACGTCGGGCGCCTGTCGCTGCTCTTCCGCCCTGGAGACTCGCCATGATCCCGAGACACGCTCTCCTCGCGCTGCTCGCCCTCACCGCGCCGCTCACCCTCTCTTGCCTCGACGTCGCCGAGGGCCGCGCGCGCCGCGACCTGGAGGTGGGGAAGGCCTCGCGGGGCCAGGCGCGCGTCGCCGTGGACGAGGGGCTCGCGGCGATCCGCCGCCTCGAGCCGGGCGCGCTCTCGCTCTGGGCGAGCGCGCCCGCGCTCTCGATGCGCCTCACCGACGAGGCGGGCGGGCCGTGGACGATCACGATCGAGAACATGCTCGTCGACGCCGAGCTCTCGGCCCGCGTCGGCGACGAGCGCGTGCCCGTGGAGCTCGTCGAGGCGCCGCATCCGACCCAGCGCACCTTCCGCCTCTCCCTGCCGCCCGGCGCCGAGGCGGCGCTCTCGCTGCGCCCGCCGGACGAGGCGCGGCTCGAGCCGTGGCGGTTCGCGGTGTTCGCCGACGTCCAGGAGAAGATCGACAGCGTTCAGGACATCTACGCGAAGATGAACGAGGCGGAGGGCGTCCGCTTCGCGCTCATCAGCGGCGATCTCACCTCGCGCGGCTCGCCCGAGCAGCTCGAGCGGTTCCAGCGCGAGATGAAGACGCTGCGTTTCCCGTGCTATGCGACGCTCGGCAACCACGAGCTCGGCACGCGGGACGACCTCTATCACGAGTGGTTCGGCCGGGGGAACTTCAGCTTCGCGTTCCGGGGCGTGCAGTTCACGATGCTCGACTCGGCGAGCGCGACGATCGATCCGCTCGCGTACGGGTGGCTCGACGGCTGGCTCGCCGAGGGGCGGGAGCGCTTGCACGTGGTCACGATGCACCTCGCGCCCCTCGATCCGGTGGGCTCGCGCAACGGCGCGTTCGCGAGCCGCGCCGAGGCGAACAAGCTGC
Source organism: Sorangium sp. So ce185 (assembly GCF_051526825.1). NCBI lineage: Bacteria > Pseudomonadati > Myxococcota > Polyangiales > Polyangiaceae > Sorangium > Sorangium sp. So ce185. The sequence goes on from NZ_CP150316.1 coordinate 226,448, forward strand.
TGACGATGCTCGCGGACGGGCGCGTGGATCTCACGTTCTACGGCCACATCCATTCGTTCTATGCGTTCGAGAACGCGGGGATCCCGGCGTACATCTCGGGCGGCGGCGGCGCGATCCCCGAGCGGCTCGACGGCATCGGGCGACACTTCCTCACGGTGGACGTCGAGCCTCCCGGGAAGGTCGCGCAGGTCGCGGTCGTGCGCGTGGACTGAGTCGGATCGCCTCGCAGCCCATGGCCCGCCGCGTCGATGCGCCGCGAGGCCATCGACCGGGGCGGGCGCGAGCGCCGGCGCCCGCGCTATCCTCGGCCCCGATGACCTCTCCCGAGACGCTCGCCGCGCAGGCGCGCCACTTCATCGACGACGCGACCGGCGCGGTCGTGCCGCCGCTCCACGCGAGCACGACGTACGCGCGCGACGAGGGCTATCGCCTGCCCGCCGCCCACGAGTACACGCGCGACGACAACCCGACGTACCGCGCGCCCGAGGCGCTGCTCGCCGCCCTCGAGCGCGGCGCCGACGCGCGCCTGTTCGCGTCGGGCATGGCCGCCGCGACCACGGCCGTGCAGGCGCTCGTGCGGCCCGGCGCGCGCCTCGTCGCCTCGCGCGCGATGTACCACGGCCTCCGCCTCTGGATGACCGAGTGGTGCGCGACGTGGAACGTCGATCTCGAGCTCGTCGACGCGACCGACCTCGACGCGCTCCGCGCGGCCGTCCAGCGCGGCCCGACGTCCCTCGTCTGGATCGAGACGCCCGCGAACCCCACCTGGGACGTCGTCGACATCGCGGCCGCGGCCGAGATCGCCCGCGCGCGCGGCGCGCGGCTCGCCGTCGACTCGACCGTCGCCACGCCCGTCCACACGCAGCCGCTCGACCTCGGCGCCGACCTCGTGATGCACGCCGCCACCAAGGCGCTCAACGGCCACAGCGACGTCCTCGCGGGCGCGCTCGTGGCCGCGCGCGACGACGAGGCGTGGCAGCGCGTCCGCCACCTCCGCCACGTGCAGGGCGCGGTCCCCGGCCCGTTCGAGGCGTGGCTCCTCCTGCGGGGCATGCGGACGCTCTTCGTGCGCGTCGGCCGGGCGAGCGCCACCGCCTTGGAGCTCGCCCGCCGCCTCGCGGCCCACGCCGGCGTCGAGCGGGTGCTGTACCCGGGGCTCGAGTCCCACCCCGGTCACGCGGTGGCAGCGCGGCAGATGCAGGGCGGGTTCGGGTCGATGCTCTCCATCCTCGTGCGCGGCGGCGCCGAGGACGCGCTCCGCGTCGCCGGCCGCGTGAAGGTCTTTCTCCGCGCGACCTCCCTCGGCGGCGTCGAGAGCCTGATCGAGCACCGGGCGACCGTGGAGGGCCCGCGGACGCTGGCGCCCCCGAACCTGCTCCGGCTCTCGATCGGCCTCGAGTCGCTCGACGACCTCTGGACCGATCTCGACGAGGCGCTCCGGGCGCGCTGACGGCCGCCGACGGCGCGGCGACGGCCGCGGGGTGAGCTCGGCCGTCGCGTCGGCGTCATTGATGAACTGCATTCACAGATCTTCGTCTCCGCGGGCCGATTGTGCGCTGCGGCCGCCGGGTGCACCTTGCGATGCGTGACGGGGACCTCTGCCGGTCCCCGCGAGGAGAAGCCATGCGCGCCGTAGGACTCCACCGTTACCTCCCGATCGATCACCCCGAGAGCCTGCTCGACGTCGAGCTTCCGGAGCCGGAGCCGGGGCCGCGCGACCTGCGCGTGCGGGTGCGCGCGGTCGCCGTGAACCCGGTCGACGTGAAGGTCCGCTCGCCGAAGCCCCGGGTCGAGGACGCGCCGCGCGTGCTCGGCTGGGACGCCGCCGGCGTCGTCGAGGCGGTCGGCGCGGAGGTCACCGCCTTCCGCCCGGGGGACCGCGTGTACTACGCGGGGAGCATCGCGCGGCCCGGCAGCAACGCCGAGGTGCACCTCGTCGACGAGCGCATCGCCGGGCCGATGCCGCGGACGCTCGGGTTCGCCGACGCGGCGGCGCTGCCGCTCACCGCGCTGACCGCGTGGGAGGGGCTGTTCGAGCGCCTCCGCGTCGAGCCCGACGGCCGCGACGCGGGGCGCACGGTGCTCGTCATCGGCGGCGCCGGCGGCGTGGGCTCGATGGTGGTGCAGCTCGCGAAGGCCGCCGGGCTGCGCGTGGTCGCCACCGCGTCGCGCGAGGAGAGCCGGGCGTGGGCGGCGCTCCTCGGCGCCGACGTCCTCGTCGACCACCGCGCGCCGCTCCGCCCGCAGCTCGAGGCCGCGGGCATGAAGGGCGTGGAGCTGATCTTCAACACGCAGAGCACCGAGGCGTGGTGGGACACGATGGCGGACGTCGTGGCGCCGCTCGGGCGCATCGTCGGCATCGTCGAGACGTCGGGGCCGGTCGACCTCGGCAAGCTGATGTCGAAGAGCGCGAGCTTCTCGTGGGAGCTGATGTTCACGCGGTCGCTCCACGGCACCCCGGACATGGTCGCGCAGCGGGAGATCCTCACGCGCGTGGCGGCGTGGGTGGACGCGGGGCGCCTCCGCTCGACGCGGCGCGAGCACCTCGGCCGGATCGACGCGGCGAACCTGCGCGCCGCGCACGCGCGCCTGGAGTCGGGGCAGACCGTGGGGAAGGTCGTGCTGGAGGGGTGGGGCTGACCGCGCGGCGCGCCGGGCCGCGCGCGGCCGCGGCGCGGGCGAGCTCGGCCGGCCCCGGCGGCGCCGCGCGCCCGCGGCGAGGCGGTGCGATCCCGGGGCGCTGCTACGCTGAAGGGGCATGTCCGAGCCCGCGTGGAAGAAGCTCGTCGATCAGCTCAAGGACCAGGGGCACAAGAGCCCGTACCTCGACCGCCTCCGGCAGCGCCTGCCCGCGGCCGCCCCGTCGGATCTCGCCGGCGAGATCCTCAGGGAGATGGCCTCGGCGCTCGGGAGGTCCGAGGACAAGATCAACGTCGCGCTGCTCGAGCTCGAGCTGCAGGGCAAGGCGCTCGATGAGCTCGCCCGCGGCCAGGGCGCCGACGCGCGGGAGCGGGCGGCGATGATCGCGGCCTACAACCGGCAGCGGGAGGTGGCCGCGCAGGCGCTCTGGGAGCTGCGCGTGCACCGGGAGGCGCTCGGGTTCCGGCGGAACGACGACCTCGCCGCGATGTACCCGATCCCGCCGAAGCGGGCGTAGCGTCTCCTGTCACAGGGTGTCACCGGACACCCCTGTGACAGTGTGTCACCCGCAGAGATCCGCGGAGAGGGCGCACCGGCGAGCCGGCCGTGCGGAGCGCGGGCGTCTCGGCGCCTCCGAGGCAGGCGGCGCGCGGCCGCGAGACGGCTCGATCTCCGGGGATCGGCGCGATCTCTCGCCTGGCCTGCCGGTTGCTGAGCCTGCCCCCGCGAGCGCGCCGTCGCGGTGAATCGACGGCCGCAACCAGAGGAGGACTCACCATGAAGCTCGATCGACGTGTGCTCATCCGCCGGACCTTGATCGCCGCCGCCGCCGTGTTGCCCATCGCCGCCGCGGTCGCCGCGAGCGTGCCGAACGACGCCGTGGCCGGGTGCCAGATCACGGTGCGCGTGCACAACTCCGGCAGCCAGCCGTTCGCGGTCGACTGGGACGAGAGCAAGGTGAAGGCGAGAGGCGGCACGTGGGACAAGCTCGCGAAGAGCTCGTCCGAGCAGGTCGACCCCGGTGAGACGAAATCGATCGTCTATGGGGCGCTCTTCAACTGCGGAGCGAATCGCCGGTACCAGATCCACACGACCCGGGGCGGCGACGAGGAGACGACCTACTTCCCAAGCCCCGACGGCTGGACGACCGACCAGACGCCGACGATCAACGTGTCGATGTGAGCCCGCGGCGAGCGCTGCGCGGGCTTCGCCCGAGGCGGCCTGGCGTCAGCGCGAGCCGAGCGCGATCGCGTCCTGGATCGCGGCCATGGGCAGCCGCACGCGGGCGGTGACGCGGGCCGCGCCGGAGCCGAGCACGTCGGAGGTGACCGCGACCGGGATCGCGACCTCGCCGCGCGCCGGCAGCGTCGCGAGCCCGGCGAGCTGCTCGGCGGCTTCATCCAGCGCCTCCTTCGTGTCGCCGGTCGCCCCCAGCAACGTGAGGCCCGCCAGCGAGAAGAGCCCGCCGGCCAGCGCCCCGGGCTGTCGCAGCGCCTCCAGGCCCGGCGCCGCGCCGAGCGTGCGCTCGTCCCGACCCGGGTCGGTCGCGGCGCGCAGCCGGGCCACCACGGCGGCGTCCTCATCGCCGATCCCGAACCACGTCCGCTGGCCGGCGGGCACGACGTAGAGGTGCGTCGTGCGCGGGGCCTTCGCGGGCGGGGCGCCCTTCGTGAGCGGCGTAGAGCGCAGCTCGACGTGCAGCGTCCCCGCGGGCAGCGTGGCGGGCGCTCGGACGATCACGGACGTGGTGCGCTCGTTGTCCTCGTCCTTGCTTGCGCGGGCCTCCGGGGCGCCCGGCGCGCCTGCGCCCCCCGCTGCCTTCGCGCTCGCCTTGAGCTTGTCCAGCTCCTCGCTGAGCAGGAGCAGCTCCTTCACCCCCGGGATCCAGGTCTGGGCCGGCTCCTCGACCGCGACCAGGATCCACGGCTGCAGCGCGCGGCGCGCGGCCTTCTGCGAGCGCGCCGCGCCCTTGCCGCTCTGGTAAGCCGCGAGCGCCCGCTCCGCCGCCGCGCGATCTCCGCCCGCGCCCATCACCAAGGAGCCTCCCGTGAGCACCATCGTGTCGAAGCGCTGGAGCAATCGATCGAGCACCGCCGCGTCGTAGCCGTCGTCCACCGAGTCGTCGCGCACCGCCCGGAAGAGGGCCTCGCGCAGCGGGGTGAGCTCCGCGCGCGACGCGCCCTGGGTGTAGAACGCGACGGCCGTGTCGCTCGGCAGGCGCAGGAAGGCCGGCGGGGGGGCGGCGTCCGGCGCCACGGCCGGCGCGAGGGCCAGCGTGAGCGGCGAGCGCCGGCTCGCGAAGCGCAGGCTGACGCCGACGTCGACCTCCGCGTGGCCCCACCGGAGGTCCATGCTCATGCTCTCGAGGTCGCGCATGAGCGCGTCGCCGAGCTCCCGGCCCAGCGCCCCCGTGTGGCCGTCGTCATCGCCGCCGTCCTCGCTCTTCATCACCTCGCGGATCGCCCACTCCAGCACCTCGATCCGCGCGTCGGCGTCGACCGGCTGCGGGCCGACGACCTCCACGAGGTAACGCGCGGCCGCGTCGATGTCCTTCGCGTCCTGGGCGCAGAGCAGGCGCGCGTTGCCCCTGCGCGCGCCGGGCTCGAAGGCGCAGGTGTGGGGCGGCGTCTCCTCGTCGGGGTCGGCGTCGCGCGCGCGCTCGACGCGCAGGATGCCCCGGTGCTCCTTGAGCACGAATCGCTCGTGCAGCCGCAGCACCTCCTGCTCCGCGACCGGCAGGGAGACCACGACGCGCGACTCCGTCTCCGTGATGCCGAACCAGGCGACGTCGATCGGCCTGTCCAGATCGACCACCTCGGCGAGCGCGGGACCCAGCGCGTACTCGAGCAGCATCTCGGGCCTCATCGGGCCCGCGCTCCACAGGAGCGGGCCGAGCGGCGTGCTCGCCAGAAACCGCGTGAGGTGGCTCCAGGTCCGCTGCGGGTCGGCGATCCGCAGCACGGAGGAGAGCCCCTCCGGCGCGGTCGCGGGCTGCGCCGCCGCGGGGGCGGGCGCGGCGCGCGCCGGGAGCGGCGCCGGAGGCAGCGGCGCGACGGGGCCGTGCTGGGGAGCCGGAGCGCCGGCGCACGCGGCGACGAGGGCGATCGGCAGCAGGAGGGCGGCTCGCTTCATGGAGACCCGGATCGTCGCGCCCGAACGGCCCGCATGGCAAGCGGCCTCGGCAAGAGCACGCTCCTGACGGCCCGCGAGGGCTCATTTCGGGAGCTTCATCACCGTGCCGGCGGCGCTGTTCGTCCAGTAGACGCTCGTGGCGTCCACCGCGATGCCGAGCGGATGATCTTGCCCTGTCGCGAGCGTCGTGATGTCGCCGCCTCCGACAGGCACCTTCTTCACGGTCCCGTCATCGTTCGTCCAGTAGACGCTCTCGGCGTCAATCGCGAGCTTCCGCGGGTTGCGCTGCCCCTCCGCGAGCGCGAAGGGGCCGCCACCATCGAGCGTGGCCTTCATGACAGTGCCTCCGTCGTTGGTCCAGTAGACGAAGGCCGCGTCCACGGCGATGTCCTTGGGCTTCGCCTGCCCTTCTGCCAGCGTGACGACGTCGCCGCCCTCGATCGGCACCTTCATCACCGTGCCCCCTTCGTTCACCCAGTAGACGTGGGTCGCGTCCACCGCGACGCCGAGGGGCGACTCCTGCGCTGTCGCGAGCGCGACGGCGTCGCCGCCCTGGACCGGCACCTTCATGACGGTGCCCTGGTCGGCGCTCGTCCAGTAGACGTTCGCGGCGTCGGCCGCGATGCCCATGGGGTACGTCTGCCCAGCGGCGAGGATCTCGAGATCGCCCTCGAGCGACGACTTCATGATGATCTCTGTGCCGGAGTCCGAGAGGTAGACCGTGCCGCCGTGGACCGCGACGCTCCGGGGAGAGAAGGGGGGATCCCCCGAGACGAAGACGGAGGCATTGCCGCCGCCGGCCGGCACCATCATCACCGTGCGAGCGACGGCATCGGCCCAGTAAGCGTTGGTGTCGTCGACCGCGATGTCCACCGGCTCGGTTCCGCCCGACGCCAGGAGGAGCGGCTCGCAGCGCCCCTGCGCGCACGCCTCTCCGAGGCAGTAATGGTCGCAAGCGCCGCAGTGCTCCGGATCGGAGCGCAAATCCACGCAGAGACCGGAGCAGGAGACCTCACCCTCGTCGCAGCCGGGCAGGTCGACCCCGCCGCTCCCACCCCCGCCGGAGGTCCCCGCGCTCGTGGCAGAGGAGCCATCCGGCGTAAATTCTCGAGGCTCGGGGGCACACGCGACGGCCAGAGTCAGCAGGCTCAGCATGAGGAAGCGGTTCATGGCGCGCATTGTACACGGAACGCGGGCGCCGTCCGGCCCGCCCGCCGGCGGGCGCGGCGCCGCGACGACTCCACGGTTGCCGGCGCGCGGGCGGCGCGGGATGGACGCAAAATAATCAACAAAATCGAACGGTTGTGCGTCGCGATGCTACCTCGCGCCCAGGGCCGCCGCGATGCCGGAGCGCAGGGTGCTGAAGGTGGCGATGCCGCGCAGATCGATGCCGAGCTGTACGAGGACTTGGGCCATGGCCGGCTGAATCCCGGTGATCAGCACGCGGGCCCCGAGCAATCGCACGGACTGCGCGGCGCGGATCATCGCGTTCGCCGCCTGCGTGTCGATCGTCTCCACGCCGGTGACGTCGAGGATCACCGTGGAGGCGCCTTCCTTCGCGACCCCGTGGAGCAGCCCTTCCATGATCTGCTCGGAGCGCCGGGTGTCGATGGGCCCGACGAGGGGCATGGCGAGCACGCCGGGCGCGAGGGGCAGGAGCGGCGTGCCGAGGGCGCGGATCGTCTCCTGCTGCGCCGCGATGAGCTCGGCGCTCCGCCGCAGCTCCGCGGCCCTGGCCTCGGCGGCCTGCCGCGCCCGCACCTGCTCGGTCAGCTCGACGCTGAAATGGCACACCCCGACGATCGCGCCCGCCCCGTCGCGAACAGGCGCGTACACCACGTTGAACCAACGTTGCTCGTCGCGGCCGGTCGTGGGGTCGCGGACCGCCACCGGGAGCTCGCTGGCGATGAAGGGATTGCCCGTGCGATAGACATGATTGAAGAGGTCGAGGAGCCCCTGCTCCTTGGCCTCCGGCGCGACCTCGACGAGCGGCCTGCCCAGGAACTCGCGGCCCGGCAGGGCCGCGCAGTAGGCCGGGTTCACGAAGGTATACGTGAAGTCGTCGCCCTGCCACATGGCGGTGGGCGCCGGCGACTGGTTCAGCACCTCGACCAGGCCCTGGTACCCCGCCCGCGCCTCGTCCAGCGCTGCCCGCGCCGCTGCCAGCGCGGCCTGCGCCTCGGCCAGCGCGCTCTCCAGCGCGCCTATCTGCTGGCGCGCCGCGGCGAGGTCGGAGGTGGACGCGTCACCATGAACCACCTCTCCGTTCATTCGTTCTCCCTCAGCGGACCGATGTCAGGTCCTCGTTCCACGATTCACCAACGCTCGACGTGTCGTGCGCTACAAATGACGACGGCGCGCTCCGGCGAAATATCGAGTCTATACCGCAGCAAGGGCTCAGCGTACAGGCTGAGGTGGCAAATCGGCGGGACACCGCGTCGGCGCGTCTGTGGTGCGCCGCGCGACACCGGCCTGCATGGCCAGACCTGCGCTATCCGCGGAGCAGCACGTGGCGACGATCCCGACGATCATGAAGAGCGCGCTCGTGAATCCGGAGGCGACGGACCTCGCGACCACCGCGATGTCGCCGGGGCCCGGGACGATGGCCAGCACGAGCGTGGAGCCGAGCGATGCCACGATGTTGCCAGGGGTCGTGGGTCGCGTCCGGAGCAACGGAGAGCCGCCGCGAGGGCGCGCGCCTCAGCGCGCCGGCGCGGTGTCCTCGTCGTCGAGCGCCGGCCACGCCGGCCGGAGCGGGAGGACGAGCGCATCGAACGGAGCGGGCAGCGACACGGGGGCCCCCGCGTGCACGCAGAACTCCCGGCCAGGCCCGAGCACCATCTGGCGCATCCACAGGCCGGCGCCCGCCTGGTCCAGGACCGGCGCGAGCTGGGCGAAGAGCTCACCGTAGGACATGCCGTCGGGCTTGCCGAACCAGTGGGCGTAGCCGGGCGCGCGCAGCGCTGCTCCGCCCCGCAGGCGGTACAGTCCCCCGGCCCCGCCGCTGGCCACGGCGGCGGCGGCGTCGTGCGGCGCCGAGCGGCTGGCCGAGACCGCGGCCTCGTTCAATGCGCCGAGCGCACCGAAATCTTGCACGAGGTACCAGTCCTCGTAGACGTCGCCGCCGCCGGCCGCCCAGGGAGCCCCGGAGAGCCCGACGCTGAACGACCGGACAAAGCCTGGCGACGGCGCTGCGGCGAGCGCCGCATGAAAGGCGCGCTGCCGGCCCTCGTAGTCCTTCGCGGCGGCCTGTGGCTGTCTCCAGTGCCAGAACACGTAGGCCAGCATCTCACCCCTTTTCCGAGGCTGGGTGTTTCATGTTCATGTAAACGCCGCCCGCCTCGAGCTCATCCAGCATCTGGAGAAGCCGCTTTTCCTTGGTCTCCTGGCGCTTCGCCTTGTCGATCCACCCGATGTAGTCGTTCTGCTGGTAGGCGGGGCGCTGCCGGTAAGCATCCATCAAGCCACGCTCGTCCAGCGCAGTCTTGACGAAATCCGGCATCGGGTACCTGGGCCGCTTCAGGCCTGACGAATCGGCGCTCATGGCCTCCTCGTTATACCGATGCCGGGCGTGGACGTGAAGGGCCCCGTCCGGTCCAGCGGCGCCTCCGGCGGCCCGGCGCCCGCGGCGCTTGCGTGGGGGCGGTGCGCCGCCGCACGGCGCGAACGGAGACGCGCGCGTCGGCCGGTGGCTACGCCATCGGCTCGCGGTCGCGCCAGGGGCCGGCCGACCGGGGCGCGGCCGGCCCCTTCGGGGCGCGTGCGCGGGGACCGCACCCCCGACGCTCACGGGAGGCTGACGTTGATGCTCGTGAGGATCTGATTCTTCGGGAGCGAGCAGGTGACCAGGTACGATACGAACGGCCCCTTCATCGAGTCGGGCACCGTCACCGACTTCCATTGCGCTCCGGACGCGATGCTGAAGTTGAGGTTGCCGACCTCGGTCCCATTCCAGTTGGTGGCCGTCACGGAGCAGAGGGTGGCCGGCCGGGTGGTGTCCCTGACGTTGACTTCGACCTCATTGATCTGCTCGCCGGTGGTGACGAGCGGGCAGGCCACGTTGACGCTTTGCAGCGCCTCGATGCCCATGGCCGGATAGTACACCCGATTGGCGTGCTCCGGGGCCTGGGCGCGGCAAACCCCGCCGTGATGGTTCTGGACCGCCGCGTCGGCGACGGCGGAAACGCTGAAGATGGTCCCCAGAAGTGCGATGCTGTGAATGGTCTTCATGACGTCTGTTCCTTGCTCTGTATCGCTTTCGTGCGACGCACGGCTCGGTGAGCCTCTCGGTCAGCGCGTGCCGCCCGGGCGCCTCACCGTTCGTCGATGGGGGTTTATGCGAGGCACGAGCGGCGGCTGACATCCATCGAAGAGCACCGCAGAGCGCCGCCGCGGGGCCGATGCCCGAGCGACCCAGGGGCGGAGCCGCCCTCCGGCGGTCGGAGCGACGTTGGGTCCGCCGGTCCGCCGTTCCCCCTTCCGCGGCCGAGGCGACCCCGGCGAGGTCGTCGCCCCGGGGGACGCGGCCCTGGGGGGGCGATGGAACTTTCGATGCCGTGGCGCGTCTCAGCTCGCCGGAGGTTCCGCCCGATGCCCGGACGTCGTGGTCTCTTCCTTGTGCTGCCCCTTCTTGGCCCGGCGCCGCTCTCCGCCGGGTGTGCCCGGCCGATCGACGCCCCGGACGGCACCGCGTACGTGCTGCTCGATCCCGCGGCGCGCGCTCGCTGGACCGTGGAGAGCGACGGCTGGCGCGGCGCGCCGGTCCTGCCGGTCGCCCTCGACGCCGCGGAGCCGGCCCTGCTGCGCGGCCCGGGGGGCGCGGAGGTGCTCGAGCTGCGCGGGGGCATGCTCGCGCACGTGCGCGGCGGAGGCGGCGAGGTCCGCTGGCTCGCGGTGGGCGACGAGGCGCGCGACGACCGCCTGACCGTGCGCGCCAGCGAAGCGGCCGCGGCGGCGCTCGCGGCCCTCGTCGATGGGGAGATCACCGCGCGGCGCGACGGCCTGTGGACGCTCGCCGCGCCGGACCTGCTCGAGCGCGGCTCCTTCCTCGAGCCGCCCGCGGGCGTGATCGAGGCCCTGCCCGACACACCGCGCGATCGTGCCTCCTTCACGCCCTCGGCCTCGCAGGAGGCCCTCGACGCGCTCGCCGCGCCGGCCGCGGCCGCCGCCGGCAGCGCGGCCGGCGCGCAGGAGCCTGGCAGCGCGGAGGCGGAGCTTGTCGGCCTCTACGCCGCGGGGCTGCGGACGCTCCTCCTGGACGCCTCCGGCGGCTTCACGATCGAGGACGGCTGCACCGGCGCGGTGATCGCGACCGGCGAGTACTCGGCCGCGGGCGATCGCGTGACGCTGCGATCCCGCGGGGCGGCGCCGATCGTGCTGGGCCGGGATCGGGAGAGGCTGCTCCACCCGGACTGGGCGGAGTTCGCGCCGCTCGCGCCCGAGCCGTCGCGGCGCGGCGAGCCCGAGAGCGAGTTGATCGACGATGCCGGCGCGGTCGCCGGCGAGGAGTGACCATGAAGCGCAGGCATTTGCTGGGAGCGACTGCAGCTGGGCTCGCGGCCACCGCGTGGCCCGCGTTCCTCCGCGAGGCGTTCGGCGACGGCGCCGCGTGCGACGAGACGGGCAAGCCGGCGGCCGCCGCGGGGTCGCTGGTCCAGGTCTCGGCCGCGTTCCGCCGCGCCCGGCAGGCGAAACGAGCGCTGCTCGTCTTCGTCATCCCGGCCGACGACGGCGCCAAGTGGGAGCGCGGCCACGCGTTCGGCGAGCTGCTCAACTTCGGCGCGGACAAGGATATCGCCCCGCTCGCCGGCGTCGAGGTCGTCTGCGCGACCATGGCCGATCTGAAGAAGCTCGTGCCGAGCGCCGGCGACGGGGAGCCGCTCCTCGTGGTGGTCAGGACCGACAAGGTGCCCGTCGCCGCGACGCAGCTCGACGTCGCGCTCCCGATCTACGACGGGATGCGCGGCCTCGGGGGCGGGAGCTGGGAGGAGCGGATGAAGCGCGACGACGCGATCGCGGCGAAGCGGATCGGCGCGCTCGGCGCGCTGCTCCGCAAGGGCCTCGGCGCCGGCGCGGACAACCTCGAGGCCCGGGCCGCGAGCGTGCGGGCGCGGCTCGTGAAGGCGCCGCCGGCGGGCGCGCGCTGGGCGATCGCCAGCGGATGCGGGACCGAGGTCGAGGGGGTCGACGAGACCGGGATGATGGCGTGCGGCATGGGGCATGTGCCCTCCAAGTCCAGGCGCTTCCTCTACTTCTTCGCGGTCGAGGGGCGAGGGGCACCCCCGCGTTGATCCCGGTCGGCCTCACGCTCCAGCCCGACGCGGCGTTCCTCGATCTGCTCGGCGAGGCGATCCTGCGCGACGCCGACTACTACGAGGTGGCGCCCGAGACGCTCTGGCGCGCGCCGGACGCCGCCGGGGCCGATCTCCAGGAGAACGGCTTTCACCGCCGCTTCGCCGAGCTCGCGCGCCGGTCGGATCGGCCGTTCGTCGCGCACGGCGTGGGCTTCTCGATCGGCGGCGCCTCGGCCGCGGACGCCGGCCGGCGCGCCCGGTGGCGCGCGGCCCTCCGGCGCGATCACGCGATCTTCCGCTTCCGCTGGTACACCGATCACCTCGGGGTCAGCGCGCCGGCCGGGCTCTCGGCCGGGCTGCCGCTCCCGCTGCCGATGAGCGCGCACAGCGCGGCCGTCGCCCGCCGCGCGCTCCGGGAGATGCAGGCCGTCGTGGAGGACGTCGGCGTCGAGAACAGCGTCAGCTACTTCGTGCTCGGCGATCCGCTGGAGGAGCCGCGCTTCCTCGGGCGCATCCTGAGGGCGCCGCGGACGCACCTGCTGCTCGATCTGCACAACGTCTTCACCATGGCGCAGAACTTCGGCTTCGATCCGGAGGAGTACGTGGCCCGGCTCGATCTTGCGCGGGTGATCGAGATCCACCTGTCCGGCGGCGGCCCGAGCGATCCGGGCTGGCTGCCTTCCGGCCGGGTGATGCGGCTCGACGGTCACGACGACGCGGTGCCGGAGCCGGTGTGGCGCCTCCTGGAAGAGGTCGCGCCGCGGTGCCCGAACCTGCGCGGGGTGACGCTGGAGCGCATGGAGGGCACGGTGCACGGCGCGGCCGACGCGGCCGCCGTGCGGGAGGAGCTGCGCCGCGCGCGGCGCGTGCTCGGCCGGCGCGGGAGGCGCAGGTGACGGGGCGCGCGGGCGGCGGGAGGGCAGGGGAGCGCGCGGCGGCGCGGCTGACCGGGGCGCAGGCGCACGCGCGTTACGAAGCGCTCGTGGCCCGCGCGATGACCGCCGAGGACCCCGTGGCCGCGCTCCGCGCCGCGGCCGGAGATCCGGCGCTCCCGCCCGCGCTCCGGCGGGCGCTGATCGCCGCGGACGAGGACGGCGTGCGGATGTCGGCGCTGCTCGTGGCGCGGCTCCGCTTCGAGCGGCTCCTGCGCGGATCGCCCGAGGCCGAGGCGTGGTTCGACCGCGATCCTGCGGAGTTCAGCGCCGCGTTCCGGCGCTACCACGCCGAGGTGCCCCCCACGGCCTTCTTCCCTCCGGGCGAGGCCGGCCTGTTCCGCCGCTGGATCGAGGCGCAACCCGGCGAGCAGGCCGACCCCGGGCACGGGCAGATGCAGCCCGCCTCGAATGCCGTCGTCCAGACGCTCGCGGGCGCAGCGGCGCCCGCTGGCGCGGCGGAGCCAGCCGACGCTGGCCCTGCGAGCGACCCCCGATGGCGAGCTCCGTGAGCCGATCTATCTAAATAGCCGGAATTGCGCGATCGGACGAGGCACGCTTCCGGGCGTGCCTCGAGCGGCGCTCAGTAGTTCCAGCTCATCGAAGCATCGTCCACGTAGACCTGCTCCCACGCTCCCGGGTGCGTCCCCATCGTGACGCGCACCGTGATGTTCTTGGTGCACGCCGTCTTTCGCGCATGCGAATCTCTGAGGGGACCCGACCGAGCCCGTACTTGCGCCGGCGATGCTCGCGAGCCGCGTGGTCACGCGGGCGATTTTCTCCGCGAAGATGCGCTCCATGCTCCGCGAGGACGTCGGATTTTTGTTGTTTGCCGCAAGCGCACGCAGTTCGAACGGAAGCGACACGACCCACTGCCTGACAGGCGCGTTGGGCAAGATCCGATCGACGAGCGTCGCCGCCTCATTGCATAACCGGCGCGATGCGCAGGTGGGGCAGGGGCTTGTTCGCTACGTCGCGCTACGTCGAGTGGGCCGTGCTCATGAAAGCACCTTTCGATGCTTTGCGATGCCCGAGATGCGAACTGAAAATGCGCGCGCTTTCGACGAACACAGACCCTACGGTTTCCTATCCGCTGGCCGCGTCGCGGCATCGACCTGGCGCACGCCTACCGTGAGGATCCATGCACCAGATTCGTGATCTCGAGGAGCGACCGCACGAGCGGTGGATCCTCTGTCGAGAAGCGCAGCGAACGCGCGGGCATCGACGTCGCGCGCCCCCCCCGGCGCTCACGGCGTCGTGACGGCCCCGCACGTGTGGCGCGCGAGCTGCTCTTGCGTGAGCGTCCGGAGCACGTCGGCCAGCGCGGCCACCCCTTCCGGGATCGGGACGCAGTCCCGCGCTTCCCCGCATTCGTACCCGACATCGACGACCGCGTCGTCGACCTGGATCCGGAACAAGCTCCCGTCCACGGGTCGCGCGTCTCTCCCGTACAGCACAGGCGCCGCCGCGAGCGCCGCGACGACATCAGGATGGCCGAGCGCATTCGCGACGTCGCCGGCGCTCACCCCCTCCTCGCAGGCTTCGAGCTCCTGCGAGCACGTCATCAGCAGCGTGTCGCCCCGGATCGCGCGCCGCTCGAACGAGAAGTCACGGCACGGCGAGAGCGCGCTGGTCTCCGCGTTCGGGGTGAACCCACCGAAGTATCCCCAGCGGATCGTGTCCTCCACGCAACCGCAGCCGTCCGAGCCGCCGCTCCCGTCGGAGCTCGACCCGTTGCTCCCGCTGGAGCTCGACCCGCCGTCCCCGGGCAAGCACCCCATGGCCCATCCCCCCAGAAGCCCGCTCGCCACAAGCATCAATCCCCAATAATTTCGCATTTCAAAGCCTCCGGCTGCGGCCCCGGCAAGATCCGGACCGGGGCGTGCTGTGTCGTTGAAGAGCCCGTTCGATCGCTAGGTCGTATGACATCGGCGCCCCGTCGGCCAGAGCGTGCCGTCACACCACGAGCGGGTGGAACGCGTCGGCGACCCGTCGCTCCACGCTGCCGTGTGCCGGCTGCCCCGACCCCGCGCCGCGCGCCGTCGCGCGCCGGTGTAGCCTGACCGCATGCGCGCCCGCCGCCTCCGCCACGCCCTCGCCTTCGCCGCGCTGGCGGCCGGCGCCGGCATCGCCGGGTGCTCGTGGCGGGCGTCCGAGCGCCCCTCCGCGCCGCATCAGGACGCCGCGGGCGCGGCGGTGCAGCCGTCCGCCCCGCCGCCTCCCTCCGCCAACTCGGCCGCGGGCGAGCCGGCGCCCGGCGCTGCGCGGCAGGAGAGCGCGCCAGCGGGGCGGCCTCTCCTGCTCGTCACGGATCGCGCGGTGCTCGCCGAGCTCGAGGCCGCGGGCCTCGACTTCGGCGCGGTGCTCACCGGAGCGCCGCGCGCGCCGGCCGCGCTCTCCGCGCTGTCCCGCACCCCCGAGCTCGCGTCGGTCTCCGGCGTGCTCGCGGAGGATCTGCGGCAGGTCCAGCGCGCCGATCCGAGGAGCGGGACGAGCGTCGCGCGCCACGCCCACCGCCTCTTCGACGAGCGGTGGCTCTCCGCGGAGGGCGCCCGCTTCGAGCTCATCGGCGTGGTGAACCGGATGGATCGCCGCCCGTTCCACGCCTCGGCCTGCGGCGAGACCCGCCTCGTGTACCGGCTGGCCTACGCCGCGAAGACCCCGGACGGCGCGGCCGCCGCCTCGCGCCTCCCGATGACCGCGGCGTTCGAGCTCCTCGCCACCGGCGGCGACGCGCCCTCATGCCGCCGCCTCGCGCAGGCCTGGTCGCGCGCGGCGGAGCTCTCCGGCCCGGCGCTCGCCCGCTGGCTCACCTCGGCCGACGGCCCGCTCGCTCCCCCGGCCGTCGATCGCGCGCACCTCGCGCGGCTCGTGGTGAACCTGCAGAGCGTCCGCTGGCCGTCCACCGTGCGCCCGGACCTCGGCGGGCACGCGGAGTACGTGCTCCGCGCCTTCCGCTGGGACGCGCGCGCCGGTCGCTATGCGCCCCTCGCCCTCGAGAACACCCCCGACGTCGCCCGGATCGCCCGCGACCCGAAGCAGCGCGACCGGCTGCGCGCCTGGCTGTCGGCCCCCGAGAACCTCGCGCGCATCGACGAGGGGACCGCGCTCCTGCCCGTCGAGTTCCTCGCCACGAAGGCGCTGTCGGCCACGCCCCACGGCCTCGCGCGCCGCGCCAACCGGCCGTTCCGCGTGCTGTTCGAGCCCCGCGATTTCGGCGGCGTCGATTTCGGCGGCCTCACGCGCGTCCGCTCGCCGGAGGGGCTGCTCCGGCGGCTCGACCAGATGACCTGCCCCGGGTGCCACCAGAGCGGATCGATCGCCGGCTTCCACCTGCTCGGGCAGGAGCCTCCCGGCCGCGCCCTCGACGCGCTCGCCGCCGCCGAGTCCGCGCACCTCGCGGGCGATCTCCCGCGCCGGCAGGCGGTGGTCGAGGCCGTCGCCCGGGGCGCGGCGCCGGACCACGGCGTGCCGTATCCCGAGCGGGCCGACGGCGTCCGCGCCGGGTACGGCGCCCGCTGCGGGCTGGGCGACCCGAGCTTCGCGGACTGGACGTGCGCGGAAGGGCTCGTGTGCTCCGCGTACGATGCGCCGCGCGAGGACCGGACGACCGTCGGCGTGTGCCTGCCGGCGGCGCCGGAGGTCGGCGACCCCTGCCAGGTCGGCGCCGTCGTCCCCCACGCCGACCCGCACCGCGACCGCGCCGCGGCGGCGCAGCCCGGGGCGTGCCCGCCCGCCGCGGTGTGCAACACGAGCCCTGTCGGGTTCCCGGGCGGCATGTGCACCGGCAGCTGCGGCGCGCTCCCGGCGGAGGGCGTCTGCGGCGCCATCGCCGTGCTCGATCCGTTCAACCGCTGCCTCGCCCGCGGGACACCGTTCACCGAGTGCTTGAGCCGCCACGTCGCGCCCGCGGGCCTGCGCCGCTGCTCGAGCGAGGCGCCCTGCCGCGAGGACTACGTGTGCGCCAGGACGAGCTCGGGCGAGGGCGCCTGCATCCCGCCGTACTTCCTGTTCCAGCTCCGGGTCGACGGCCACGCGGTGCCGTGAGCCGCCCGGCGCCCGCTGCGCCGGGGCCGAGGAGGCAGCCCACCTGGGCACCGAGCATCCGGACCGCGCGCCTCGCCTCCGGGAGGGCAAAGCGTCGGCGCGATGGCAGCGGGGACAGGTCGCATTGGTCAACGATGCATGACGCGCGAACCCCTGGGTGGGGATGGGTCATTCGGTCGTCTGCCAGCTCGAGCTCGCCGCCATGCCGTGAGCGGCCGCAAAGCCGCGATCGATCAACGCGATGAACGCGGCGTTCGCCCTCTTCGCCGAGCCTCCGCGCTCGAACACGCGGATCGCCTCGCCGTACGCCGTGCGCCACGTCAGCACGACCATGCCGGCGACGAGCCGCGCGAGGCCATCGGGCTTCGGACCAGCGAGATCGATCGCGAGCCCCTCGACCACCTCGTCCCCGATCTCGCGGAGGCGCGCCTTGAGCGACGGGCTCGCCGCGACGACGCGCCACCAGCCGACCGTCTGGCTATCGACGCGCGCGAACGGGTGCTTCTGCTCGCACAGCCTGTCGACGAGGCGGCGGAGCGCGTCGATCGGCGACTGCCCTGGCGGCCTCTCGCCGATGGCCTCGCGCAGGAGCAGCTTCACCTCGTCCTCGCGATCGAAGAGGAGGTCTTCCTTTCGCGCGAAGTAGTTGAACACCGTCATCTTGGAGACGTCAGCGGCGGCGGCGATCTCTTCGACCGTCACCGCGTCGAAGCCGCGCGCGAAGAACAGCTCCGTCGCGACGTCGGAGATCCGCTGCCTGGTCTCGCGCTTCTTCCTTTCGCGGAGCTCGCCCATGAATCGAATCTTAGACTAAGACAAAAATTGTGCTTGCACAAATATTTACCGAGTCTAAGTTTTACGTCATGACTCAGGACGTGGTCATCGTAGGCGCTGGTCCGGTCGGGCTCTTCCTCTCGATCGAGCTCGCGATCGCGGGCGTGAAGCCGCTCGTCCTGGAGCGGCTCGTGGAGCCCGACCGCACGATCAAGGCCGCCGCGGTCGGCGCGGTGGCGGCCGAGGCACTGGAACGACGTGGGCTCGCGGGCGCGCTCGACGACGAGCAGCGCGCCGCCATGGCGCTGATGATGCCGGCGCTGAAGGCCCGCTTCGGACCTGGACCGGTGAAGAAGCCGGGAGGCCATTTTTCTGGACTGTTCTTGATCGACCAGGGCCTCCAGCGCGACCCGGAGCGCCGCATGCGCCCCGTGCCGCAAGAGGCGCTCGAGAAGATCCTGATCGCGCGCGCGACGGAGCTCGGGATCGACATCCGTCGCGGCATCACGGTGGAAGGCCTCGAGCGGGACGACGACGGCGTGACCGTGCAGACGAGCGCGGGCCCGCTGCGCGCGAAGTACCTCGTCGGCTGCGACGGCGGCCGGAGCCGCGTCCGCAAGCTCGCCGGCTTCGAGTTCCCCGGCACGGATCCGACCATCACCGGCTATCAGGCTGTCGTCGAGCTCGATGCGCCCGAGAAGCTGCCGACGGGTTGGCACCGGACGCCGCGCGGCCTCGTCGCGTCCGGACCGACGCCGGGGCGCGTCTTCACGGCGGAGTTCAACGGGCCGCCGCCCCATCGCGATGCGCCGATCACGCGAGCCGAGGTCGAGGCGGCGATCCAGCGCGTGAGCGGCACCGACGTCAAGATCCTGTCGATGACGATGGCGACGCGCTGGACCGACAACGCGCGGCAAGCGACGACCTACCGGATGGGCCGCGTCTTTCTCGCCGGTGACGCCGCGCACGTCCACTCGCCCTTCGGCGGCCAGGGCCTGAACCTCGGCCTCGTCGACGCCGCGAACCTCGGTTGGAAGCTCGCCGCGGCGGTGAAGGGGCGCGAGCATCTCCTCGACTCGTACACCGCCGAGCGCCATCCCGTCGCCGCGCGCGTCCTCGAAAATACCCGCGCGCAAGTCGCGCTCATGCGTCCTGACCCGCTGACGAGCGCGCTCCGCGCCATCGTGAGCGACCTGATGAAGCTGCCCGCAGGCAATCGCTACTTCGGCGAGATGCTCACGGGCGTCGGCATTCGTTACGACCTCGGTGACGACGACCCGCTCGTCGGCACGCTCGCGAAGGACCAGCTCCTCACGCTCAAAGGCGGCAGCGAAGAGCGGCTCTACACGCTGATGGAGAACGGAGGCGGCCTCTTCATCTCGCCTTTGGAGCGGTCACTCCCGCAAGACGTGCAAGTTGCACGCACCCAAGGCGGCCCGTCGATGCTCGTTCGTCCCGACGGCTGCATCGCGTGGACAGACGCGTCGTCGACGTCGCTCGACGACGCGCTCGCGCGCTGGTTCTGAATCAGAGCGACGCTCCCGTCGCCGCGCCGCCAGGCTCGAGGTCCCGAAGGGGCCATCTCCCGTGCCGGGATGAGATCGCGGGGTCGTAGGTGGGATGCGCTGACGTGTGCGTCTGTGGCAGGAGCTGCCGGTGCCCCCATCAGCACCGGCGCTGCCGGTGCCAACGTGACAGCGGGTAGGACCTCCGTGGTTTTTTTAGGATCCCTGGCCGCACGCCTGGTGGGTGGAACCAGGCCAGGTGCTAGGGCGCGCCCGCGTGCGTCAGCGTCTCCCAGCCGATGTGGTTGCCGAACCGCGTGGAAGCGCTGCTCATCGCCCTCACCCGTGCGATGAGCGCCTCGGTCTTCGGCATGCTGATGCCGCGCCGGTCGTGGAACTCGTTGTACCCGATCTCCCAGCCCATCACCGCCGAGTGGCCGCCGGCGTTCTTGGAGAAGCTGCTGCAAGGCCAGCTCCGCGCCGGCATCCAGCCCGCGGGGGAGACCTCCACGCCGACCCGATTGCGCGTGTTGTCGAGATACTGCAGCACGTAGTCGGCGTTCAATTCGAGCGACTCCCGCAGGCGGTTCTCGTCATGCTCCGGGTCGTCGCCGTAGGCGCTGCGAGGGTCGCTTTGGATGCGGAGGGTCTCTGCCATGTTCGCGAGCGAGCTCATGCCCATCTGGGTATGCCCGAGGTCGCGGCAGGTCTCCTGCTCGAGGCCAGCGATGTAGCGCGTCGGGTTGCTCCAGATCGACGCGAGCTCGGTCCCGCTGGTGTAGCGCGGCCTCCCCTGGTACATCGGAGAGAGCGGCTGGCCGCCGTCGCTCGGCATGTAGATCATCGCCTTGCTCGAGTGTTCTACCTGGCTCACGACGTACTCGTACTTTTCGAGATCGTTCGTGAAGATCGCGATATCGAGCGCCACCTCGTTCATCACGGCCGTGCGGTTCTGGCCGCCCGTCCAGCCGTCTTTCACCAGGTCCCAGTAGACGGTCCTGAAGTGGTCCTCTTGCAGCGCGGTGTCCGCGGCCGTCCAGCCGCTGTACGTGTAACGCAAGATCTCCGCGGCGCGCAGGAAGTTGGTGCCTGCCCAGCCAGCGTTGAAGTGACCGTTGGCGTAGACCTGAGAGTTGTTGTCCGGGAAGCGGGGTTGATCGAACAAGATGGCGGTCAGCGTGCGCGCCCAGGCGTTGAGGATGCCTCTCGCGTTCTCGGCATACTGCGCGTCGCCGCTGTAGTACCAGAGCAGCGCCTGCGTATAGGCGGCGTTCGCGTCGTTGACGATGCTGTCGCAGCCTGCCTGCTCGTAGCCCAGATCGATGGCCTTTTGCTTCGATCCAGGCGTGGAGCACTTGACGACCGGCACCGGGTCGGCGACGTAGCTCCGGTCCGCGGGCCTCGAGCCCCTGGCGAGCTGGTACTCTTTGCTCCAGGGCTGCTCGCCGTTGCGGATCTTTGTTTTGACGAAATCCAGCTGTTCCTTGCTGACCAGGATGCCAGGATGTACGAAGGGGCTGGCGGGGGCCGCGCTGCCGGCGATCTGGAGCTCCGTCACGCTGGCGTAGTCGTTCACGGTGTTCCCGTTCACCGTGAGACGGACGTAACGCGCGTTGACGGGCTGGAATTCAGCCGGCTGGAGCGACGTGCTCGGCAGGCTCTTCCCCGAGACGAGCGGCGAGAAATTGCGACCGTCCGTGGACGTCGAGAGCGCGTAGTCATAGATGCGTCCATCGACTCCGCCGTTGTACCAACCCAGAGAGATGCCGCAGATGCTCTGCGTCGCGCCCAGGTCCGCGGTCACGTAGGCGCCCTTACCGCGGCCCGACCAGCGGGTGGCCAGGTTGCCATCCGCGACGTTCGCTGCCGGGTTCTCGGCCTGCGCGACGCTGGCGACGAGGCTCGCCGGCGTGAGGCGAACCGTGCAGCCCGGCGTCGCGAGCGATGATGGCTTCTGGTCGATGACCGGATCGCCGTCCGTCAGCGAGCCCTCGCCAGCGCCCGTGTCGGCATCTCCAGCGCAGCCCAAAAGAACAAGCGCCAAGGCGACACACATTGTGGGAGCGGTAGTGCGTAAGCTCAAGGTATTCTCCTTCGGGCGGATTATTGCCCGCCTCAAAGCACAAGTGTGCGCAGTAGTGCTACCAAGTAAGAGTGAAAGTCTCAAAGAGATAAGGTGCGATTTCTACTGGGAATGTCAAGCCCTGCCGCGCGATCGGCTCCGGATGACAGCCTCATGCTTTGCTTGCGCTTCCACCTTTCTTCAGGGTAAAGGATGCATGTCAGTCGTGTGTTGGTCGTGAGATGGGCCGTTTTCGATTCCTGGATTGCGATCGAGACATGCGCAGCTCGTAACCGCCTGGACGAGGGATCTCCTATGAACGCAGCAGGGCACCGGATCTCGGTTGGCGTCCCCGAACGGCGCGCCGGCGTGACATGAGCGCCGCCGGCACCTCGCCCCGGAGCGCCTCGATCCACCGCCTCGTCCGCGCCAACAACGCGGTCTGGGCCGCGATGTACTACGACGAGCTGGTGGACACGGACGACTACCAGCTCACGTACATGGCCGACGCCGACGCGGGCTACTACAACTGCGCCCAGGCCGTGTCGCGCTCGGGCCCCGACGTCCTCGCGGCCGTCGAGGCCTTCTACGCGGCGCGCGGCCTGCCCCCCGCCGTCTACCTCGATCCCGAGAGCGCTCCCGGTCTGCGCGCCCAGCTCGCCGCGGCGGGGTATGCCGAGATCCCGGGCGAAGCCGAGAACTGCCACCTGCTCGACCTGCGCGGTCCCGCGCCCGACGGCTCCCCGCCCGAGGCCGCGCTGCGCCTCCCGGTCGAGCGCGTGCGGGCCGTCCGGCTCGCCGGACCGGACGACCCTCTCTTTCCCGCGTTCGTCGACGTCGACGGCACGTCCAACGAGCTGCCCGACGCGGTCAGGCGCAAGCTCGCGCAGAACCTCCGCGACCGACGCCTCCCGGGCGTCGAGGTGCACTGCCTCCTCGCGCTGGTCGACGGCGTCCCGGCCTCCTCGCGCGTCGTCGGCTTCTGCGACGGCTGCGCCCTGTACGCCGAGGGCGGCACGCTCCCGGCCTACCGCCGGCTCGGGCTGTACGCGTTCCTGATGCTCCACGGCCTCGCGTTCGCGCGCGCGCGGGGCGCTCGCTTCGCGTTTCAGACGGCCGCCGCCAGCGCCCACTCGAACCCCGCGGTGCTGAAGCTGGGGTTTCAGCGGGTCTGCACCCGCTCGTACTGGCGGCGCTCGCTGGTGTAGAATCCGCCGGCGAGGCCGCATGAGCAGCATGCTTCTCGATACGACGGACGCTGCGGTCCTGCAGTTCTACGCGAGCAACGGGGGCGCGCGGATGTTCGTCGACGCGCACCTGACGCCGGCCGTCCGGGCGTACCTCGAGGCCGAGGCCCAGCCGCTCCGCGACGAGCCGGCCCTCGAGCACCTGTTCGAGATCGGCTGCGGCTACGGCCGCTACCTCCTCTGGGCGCTCGCAGAGGGGCTGCACTACGACGGGCTCGACATGGTGCCCTGGCTCGTGGAGATGGGCCGCTCCCGGCTCCGCGAGAGCGCGCCGTCGCCGCTGCGCCGCAAGCTCCACGTCGGCTCCGCCGAGGACCTCGTCGCCCTCTGGGCCGCCGAGGGCCTCGCGCCGCGGAGGGACGTCACCGTGCTCTTCTTTCCGTTCAACTGCTTCGGCAGCCTGGCGCGCCCCGAGCGCGTGGTGCGGTCGATCGCCGCGACCGGCGCGCGCGTGTTCCTCTCGGGCTTCGCGACCTCGGCCGAGGCGACGCGGCACAGGCGGGCGTACTACGCGCGGAACGGGTACGCCGCGCTCGACACCTCGGTCACCGATCGCGGCGTGCTGTTCACCTCGGCCGAGGGCCTGCGCTCGTTCGCCTACGATCGCGGCCACCTCGAGCGGATGTTCGCCTCCGCCGGATACGCCCTCGCGCGCGCCTTCGCCATCGGGCCCATCGCCGCAGGATACATGTTTCGCCCGCGCGACCTTCGCGCGCCCACCGACGTTCGCGGCGAGCGCTAGCCGCCACAAGCACGAGGGAACGATGACCTACCTGCTGCACGAGGCGCTCGCCGGCGCCTTCCGGGACCACGCGACGCGCACGGCGATCCGCGAGGAGGGCGCCGACGTGACGTATGGCGCGCTCGAGGCGCTCGCCGCCAAGGTGGCGCGGCTGCTCTCCGCCGGCGCCAACGGCGGCGCCGGGCTGTGCCGGGACGACGAGCGCCTCGTGGGGCTCTCGGCCGCCGTCACCCGCGACTCGGTCGCGGCGGCGATCGGGATCCTCTCGGCCGGCCGCGCCTACGTGCCGCTCGACGTGCAGTCCCCGCCCGCGCGGCTCGCGGAGATCATCGCCGACGCGCGGCTGCGCGTGCTGCTCGTCGATCCGGTCGCCTATCCCGACTGGGCGCAGCTCGCCCGCTGCGAGGGCGTCGAGGCGCTGGTGCTCCTCGGCGCGGAGCCGCCGGCGTCCGCCGCCGCCCCGGCGGCCGCGCGGCTCGTCGCCTGGTCCGAGGTCCTCGCGCTCCCGCCCGCGGCGCCGCCGCGGCGGCCGATCCTGTCGGACGACCTCGCCTACATCCTCTACACCTCGGGCTCGACCGGCGTGCCCAAAGGCGTGATGCTCACGCACCGCAACGCGCGGACGTTCGTCGACTGGATGGCCGCGGAGTTCGAGATCGACCGCGACGATCGCGTCGCCTCGCGCGCGCCCTTGAACTTCGACCTCTCGGTGTTCGACGTGTTCAACACGCTCGCGGCCGGCGCGACGCTCCTGATCAAGGACCGGCGCAAGGCCCGCGAGGCGGGCAAGAGCTCGACGCAGCGCCACCGCGAGTACGTCGCCATGCTGCGGGACGAGCGCGCGACGGTGCTTTACACGACGCCGTCGACGTTCGTGACCCTGCTCGAGAAGGGCGGGCTCGACGCCGCGGTGCCGCTGCGGGTGATCATGTACGCGGGCGAGCCCTTTCCGCCGGCGCTCCTGCGCAAGCTGATGGCCGCGCTGCCGCGCACGCGGGTGGCCAACATCTACGGTCCGACCGAGACCAACATCGTGACGTGTCACTGGGTCCGCGAGCCGCCCCAGGGCGACGCCCCGATCCCCATCGGGCGCGAGGTCGACGACACGGAGATCGAGGTGGTCGGCGAGGGCGGCCGGCGCTGCGCGCCGGGCGAGCCCGGCGAGCTGTGGGTGCGCGGCGGCACGGTCTGCGTCGGGTATTTCGGCAAGGACGAGCTGACCCGGGAGCGGCGGGTCGAGAGCCCCTTTCACCCGTACCCGGCCCATTTCTGGCGCACCGGGGATTACGGGCGCCGGCTGCCCGACGGCACGCTGATCTACCATGGGCGCCTGGACAACATGGTGAAGACGCGCGGCCACCGGGTCGAGCTCGGCGACGTGGAGACCGCGCTGTCCGAGCACGCCGAGCTGGCGCAGGCCGTCGTCGTGCCCATCCCGCACCCGCGCTACGGCAGCACGCTGCACGCCTTCGTGCTCGCGCGCGAGGGCGCGACCCAGGTGCGACCCGAGGACGTGATGCGCTTCCTGGAGGGGCGGCTGCCGCATTACATGCTTCCGTGGGAGATCATCGTGGTGAGCGAATTCCCTTATACGTCCACCGGCAAGGTCGACCGTCAGCTCCTCATCCGCACACGGAGCGCCAGCGATGAACAACGTATTTGACGCGATCATCCGCGAGAACCTCCAGAGCCAGCGCGCGAGCATCCAGGAGGTGATGCAGCGGAGCCGGATGTTCGACGCCGACGCCGCGCAGATCGAGGGCCGCATGATCCGCGTCGGCGAGCGCTGGATCGCGGACTTCGCGTCGTGCAATTACCTCGGCTTCGACCTGGACGAGGACATCATCGCTTCGGTCGAGCCCGCGCTCCGGGAGTGGGGCGTGCACCCGAGCTGGTGCCGCCTGGTGGCCAGCCCGCACCTCTACGCCCGCTGCGAGGAGGAGCTCGCGCGCCTCGTCGGCGCCGAGGACTTCTTGATCCTGCCCACCGTGACGCTGGTCCACGTGGGCGTGATCCCGGCGCTCATGGGCAAGGACGGGGTCATGTTCCTGGACAAGTTCGCGCACATGACGATGTACCAGGCCGCCAAGATGGCCCGCGACAGCGGCTGCAAGCTCTTGAGCTTCCCGCAGGACGATTTCGGCAGGCTCGAGGAGCACCTGCGCGCGCACCGCGCCGCCACCAAGAAGCTCATCCTGGTCGACGGGGTGTACAGCATGACGGGCAAATACGTCGACCTGCCCCGGCTCGCGGCGCTCGCCAGGGAGCACGGCGCGGCGGTCTACGTCGACGACGCGCACGGCTTCGGGGTGGTCGGCGAGCGGCCCACCGCGGAGATGCCGTATGGATTCCGCGGCAACGGCGTCGTCCGGCACCACGGCCTCGGCTACGAGTCGGACGGCATCATGTACGTCGGCGGCTTCTCGAAGGCGTTCTCGTCGTTGGCCGCCGGCGTCGCGTGCAGCAGGACGACCAAGGCCTTCCTCAAGGCGTACGCCACGCCGTACGACCTCTCCGGGCCGTGCCCGACCGCGTCGCTCGCCACCCTGCTCGCCGCGATCCACGTGAACGCGGCGCGCGGCGACGAGCTCCGACGCCGCCTCTACCGGCTGACCAGGCTCGCGGTCGACGGGCTGCGCGCGCTCGGGTTCCACGTCGACAACGACAATTACTTCCCCATCGTGAGCGTGTGGTGCGGGGACAACGAGCGGCTGATCGAGGCGTCGCGCATCCTGTTCGACGCCGGCGTGCTCCTGACCCTCGGGCCCTACCCGATGATCCCGAGGGGCAAGGAGGAGCTGCGGATCACCATCACCTCGGCCAACACCGAGGAGCAGGTGCACGAGCACCTGCTCCAGGGCTTTGCGCGCGTGCGCGACTACCTCACGCGCATCGGCGCGCCGCTGCGCCCCGCCGAGGCCGGTTGATCGACCGCGCCCCTCGACCGTGGGAGCGCGCCGCCCACCCCTCGACCCCAGGCCGGCTCACCTCAGGTAGCCTTCGATCGCCTCGTACCAGACGCGCGCCATCCGGGCGTAACCCGCCTGATTGGGGTGGACGGTGTCGCCGAGCTCGGACGTGGGGAAACCCGTGAACTGATCGGCGAAGACGATGTGCGCGCCCGCGGCGGCCCGCTCCTCGACCATCGGGGGGATGGTGGCGTTGAACGTATTGACCGCGTTCGCGCCGGCCGGCAGAGGGATGATGTTGCTCACGACGATCAGCGCGTCGGGCGCCTCGGCGATGAGCTCGTCCAGGAGAGCGGCAAGGCGGGTGTCGGCGCCGTTCGCGCCTCGCACCATGTCATTCGTGCCCGCGTGGAGCAGCACGATGTGCGGCATCTCGTTGAGCGCCGGGCTCGGCACGCGACCGGCGATCTGCTCGATGGTTTGCCCGCTGATCCCCTCGTGGTTGCGCGGGAACGTCACGCCGTCGACCATCGCGGGGCCGTTCTTCTGCTGCGTGCCGGTGAAGGTGATCTCGTGGTCGTCCTGCAAGGCCAGGCGGAAGAGCTCGACCCGGTATCCGCCGTCGAAGCCGAGACCGAAGGTGATCGAGTCCCCGAGGGGCAGGACCTTGCAGGGGCCCGTCGCGGGGCAAGGCTGGAACCCCGGATCGGGAGCGCCCCCGCCGCCGCCCGAGCCGCCGGAGGTCGCGCTCGTGGAAGAGCTCGCGCCGCCCTCGCCGGCGCTGGTCGTCGCGCCGCTCCCCGTGGTCGCCCCCCCGCCGGATCCACCGGTCCCGGTCGCGCTGCCCGCCCCGCTCGTGGTCGACGCGCCGCTTCCGCTCGCCGGAGCGCCGCCGGAAGTGGCCGTTCCAGACCCGCCCGAGCCCGCGGACGACCCGTCAGAATCGCTGGAGCAGGCCAGTGAGCCGACGAAGAGGAGGCCCGCGAGGGGAATCGCGCGGGCGAGGGCGCCGAATGCACCACGGCGGACGAGAAGCGGAGACGTCGAAGGCGACATGTGAGCAGCGCTCCCGGTCGTAGGCGACCAAGTGGTGGAAAATTATGTTTATGGCCTATATTCGGCGGGCTCGGCGCATTGCCGCACCGCCCGCGCAGCCTCTGCGAGAAGTGGCGGAAGGGTACGAGGCGCTCGCAGCGATGTCGTTCAAATTCCCGGCGAAGGTTTTCAGGATCTCGACGTGCTGGGTCCGATCCGCTCGGCGCAAGCGAGCAGAGCTGCGCGCTGGCGACGCGGCCCGCGCACGAAGGGCTTGACCGCTGTGTTCCTCGATGCCGACGATGCTCCGGGCGACCCCGAGCATGACCGCGACGCTTCCAGCAAAGTACGGAGTGGCGCTCACCGGATCGGACTGGGTGGGGCTGCCTCTGCGGATCGGGCACGTGCCCGAAAGCGGCCGGTTCGAGGCGCTCTCCAACGAATCGGATGCGGTCCTGGTCTGGACGGGAGGCCCCTCGCAGGTGCACATTTGCTTCGCGGACCCGATCTCGGGAGAGGTCCGGGAGCACTCCTTCGAGCGGCTCTCGGGCATGATGGACCTCTTGCCGCGGAGGACCAGGCTCCACAGCGTCGAGTGGCGGGGGCGGCCGTCCGTGTGCACGGCCGTGAACTTCCCCGAAGCATCGATGTTGGCCCTCTGCTCGTCTCCGTCCCCCGGCCTGGTTCCGGAGCGGGGCCCGCAGTTCGGCCTGGTCGACGCCCACGTGGTCGACCTGGTCCTCCGGCTCCAGGCGCAGGCCGAGGGGCAGGAGTACCTTGGGGCCGTGTACGTCCAGTCGCTCTCCCTGGCGCTGGCCTCCTATCTCTCGGCGCGGTACGGCGCGGGGGCGAAGGCGGAGAGCTCGCTGCGCAGCACGAGCCTCTCGATCAGCCAGCGCACCAAGATCGAGAAGTTCGTGGACAGCGAGCTCTCCTCGAACTTCGGGCTTGTCGACCTGGCGGGGATGGCGGGCTACTCGCCCGACCATTTCTCGCGCCTGTTCAAGCACGCCTTTCGCCAGACTCCCTATCAGTACGTGCTCTCGCGCCGCGTCGAGCGGGCGATGACCATGCTCCGGGACGAGCGGCTGTCCATCGCCGAGATCGCCCTGGCTTGCGGCTTCTCCAACCAGGGGCACCTCACGACGGCGTTCAAGCGCCGTACGGGGATGACGCCCGGCGCGTATCGAAAGAGGTGACGGCCGATGTCGCCGCCGAGCAGGCGCGGATCGACCGCGCGGACGCCCTCGTGCTGGTCTATCCCGTCTACTGGTGGTCGATGCCGGGGCTCCTCAAGGGGTGGATCGATCGCGTGTTCTCCAACGGCTGGGCCTTCGACTTCGGCCTGGACACCGGGCTGGTGAAGAAGCTCGGCCGCCTCCGGGTGCACCTCGTCGCCATGGCCGGCAGCGACGCGCGGCTCTACGCGCGGCACGGCTATCTCGGCGCCATGAAGACGCAGATCGATCACGGGATCTTCGATTACTGCGGCGCGCGCGTCGCGACCTCCGAGCTCCTGTTCGACGCGGAGACGCGGGATCCGGCCGCTCATCTGGCCGCCGCGCGCGCCGTCGGCCGCGATGTCTTCGAGGCCTCCAGGCGAATCGAGGCCACCGGGACGGCGTGAACGCGGAGGGCGCTGGGCCGGCGGCCTACCTACGGCGGGCGCCGGGGCCTCGGGCGCCGCTCAGGGCGCCTGGCAGGACACGCGGTGGATCGGCTCCTTTTTCCCCTCGCCGATCATCACGTAGTCCCAGCCGCCGGGCATCCACGCGATCGCCTCGGCCTGCTCCTCGTCGGCCGACGGCAGCATGCAGGGCGAGCCGGCCAGCGCCTGCGCCACCGTCTGATCCGGCGTCATCGGGTAGTAGAGCACGTGCGAGGAGGTCCGCAGCAGCACCCCCGCGCCGTCCGGGTGCACGTCGCCGCCCGTGAAGCGCGCGCTCCCGGCGGGCGGCTGGATCGAGCCCGCGTGGACGAGCGTCGCCGGCGCGCCAGCGGCGGGGAGCGCCGGCAGCTCGTAGATCTCCGAGATGCCCTTGTTGACCTTCGTCACCACGGTGAGCGCCCCGGTGGTGGGGTGAACGAGCAACGTCTCCGCGTCGTGGCTGCCGTCGGGGTACGAGATCACGAACACCTCGGCGGTCGAGGCGCGCGGCGCGCCTCCGAGCGCGTCCGGCTCTTGCACGCTGTAGACCGCGTAGCTGTCGCGCTCGCTGTCGTTGTCGCCGATGTCCGCGAGGAACAGGCAGCTGCCCCCGCCCGTGCGGCAGGGGCCGCGCGCGATGTCCTCCCAGTCGATCGCGGCCGCGCCGGCCACGTCCACCTGGGCCCGCAGCGCGCCGCCGAGCCCGATCGCGAAGAACCGGGGGTCGTCGCCGTGGTCGTTGTGCACGTAGAGCGCGTCCGGGTGCAGCGCGCTGGCGACCACGCCGGAGCACTCGTCGATGTCGCCCTCCGGGAGCGCGCCGACCCGCGCCACCCCGGCGCAACGAGGGCAGCCCGTGACCCGCACCTCCGGAGGCGGCGGATCCGAGGCTCCGCAGCCCGAAAGGAGCAGCGAGAGCGCGAGCGCTGGCGCCGCCGCGCGCCGCGCCAGCGCCCCTCTTGCAGGGCCGCCGCGCGGGCGGGGCGCCCGGAGCGGGCGCGGCGGCAGCAACGGGGCGCGGAGGATGTCGGTCGCGGGCATCGATGACATGAGGTTCCCTGTGGGGTGATATTCTCGCATACTTCGCTGCCGCGCGACGCGGCGCAATCGACGCCTGACCGGGAGGAGCCGCCGGGGGCGAGGCGGTCGGCCCGCGCCCGCGCGAGCCGACGTCACGAGGCAGCGCACAGCACGAACCCGGCGGGGAGCACGAGCTCGTCAGCCCTGCGTCCCGCAAGGCCCGAGGTCCCCATGGTAGGCTGGCTTTCATGAGATGGATTGCTTTCATCATCGCCGGCTTGCTCCCCCTGAGCTTGCCGAGCGTGTCGTTTGCCGCCGCGTGCGACTCGGTCTTCTTCGCGTCGAGCGCCACCGAGCTCGACCTTCCTCCCGGGGGGGAGAGGGTGCTCTTTGCGGACATGGACGGGAACGGCGCCTACGACTGGCTCGTGAGCCGTCCCTTCGAGCTCACGCTCCAGCTTCGCAACCGCGACGGCTCGCTGCTCACCAGCACGACGTACACGCACGACGTGGACCGCGAGCGGTCCATGCGGCAGTTCGCGGTCGCCGATGTCACCGGCGATGGCCAGCTCGATGTCGTTGTCAGGGACACCCAGCGCGTGTTCGTCCTCCAGCAGACGTCGGGCAACCTGACGCACCTCGGATACCTCGATATCACGCCGAGCGATCCCGCATCGCAGCTGCTGCTCGCCGCCGGGAATTTCCTTAGCCCGAGCCAAGCGGACATCGTCGTCGAGACGGCCCCGGGCGAGATGCAGCTGTTCCACGCGTCGGAGGGAGTGTTCCGCGCAATCCACACGCTGACCGACGTCGCCGCGCTCGATGAGTTCGTCACGCGCACGACCGAGATGGTCGCGCGGGACGTCGATGACGATGGTCTACAGGACTTGCTGTATCCGGCCGCGGGCGGCGTCGCCATCGCCCAGCGGACCGCCTCGGGGAGCTTCCAGCCCGTACATCGGCTGGCGATGGACGGAGGCTACCAGCTCGGGGCGTTCGGCGACTTCGACGGCAACGGTCTCCAGGATGTGGCCGTGATCGCGAGGGAGGAGGTTGCACCGGCGGACTACAAAATGCTGCTCCATACATGGCTCCAGGCGCCCGCGGGGACCTTCACCCCGCTGGAGCCCGAGGAGAGGGCTCGCGGCAGCGGCCGGATGCTCACGGCCGATCTCTCGGGGGACGGCGCAGACGAGCTGGTCGTCGGCTCGTTCATCGGGCAGCTCGTCGAGCGGCAATGGACGTTCACCGAGCGCAATCGGTCGGAGTACGCGCCGGAAGCGCTGCTCGACCTGACGGGCGACGGGTTGCTCGATCTCGTCAACTCCACCTATTACGAACCCTCCGTGGCCCCCGGCGTGCGGACCGATCTCGCGATCGAGATCGTGGACGCGCCCGCGCTCGTCAGGTCAGGCGACGACCCCCGGCTGATGCTGTCGGTGACGAACCGGAGCTCAACACCGTCGCAGGGCATGACCCTCTCCGCAGACGGTGGAGAGAGCGGCCAGGTCAAGCTGAGCTGCGGCGTCCCTGGCGAATGTTCCGTACCCGGGCTCGGCGCCGGGGAGAGCAGGCAATTCGTGGCGACCCTCAACGTGGGGGAGGGCGAGCACGTGGACCTGAGCGTCTCGGTGTGCAGCCGTCTGGTCGACGCCGACGCGAGCAACAACGGCGCGACGCTGCGGATCCCCATCGACAACGAGGTGCGCGCCGACCTGCACGGCGACGTGAGCATCGTGATCGAGGACTCGGACATCATGCTCATCGAGCACGTGAGGAACGACGGTCCCTCGACGGCGACCCGCGTGCGCCTGGAGCAGGATCTGCCCGAGGGCATGGTCGGTGTCACCTGGACGTCGGACGAGGGGGTGGACTGCGCCGTGCAAGCGGGCAAGCTGTCTTGCGAGGTCGCGGAGATGCCGAAGTTCAATGGCTGGTCCATCACCGTGCGTGGCAAGCTCGATTATCGAGGGCAGCGGGTCGAGACGTGGGCGACCGTCACCAGCGACGCAAAGGACCCGGACGAGAGCAACAACAGGTTCGGTCGCGTCATACCGGAAGGCTTCCTCGGCGGGGTTCCGCGCACGCCGCCGGACGGTGATGGCTCGAGCGGCTGCGGCTGCCGCCTCGTGGCGTCCCCGTCCAGCGCCCCGCCCCAGGCCCTCTGGCTCGCGCTCGCGGCCGCCGCGGCCCTCGGGCTGCGGCGGATCCGCCGCAGCTGACGCCGCTCTCGCCGCTCCCTCCTGCGGCAGGTCTGGTAGCCCGATGCGGCGACGCAGGCGCGCCAACGGCGGATGAGCCGCCGAGCATCGCTGGCCGCGGACCGGACGCGGAGGTCCGCCCGCGCGAGGCCGCCGAGGAGCGGCGCAGAGGTCCGGCCATCGCTGGCCGGCCCTCCGGCGGGCGGCGCTAGGGCGCCGCGTTCGCCTCCCCCGGGGTCGGCGCGGTGACGGCGCCCTCGCCGGTCAGATCGGGCAGCCTGCCCCACGTCTCGCCGTCCGCCGCCGCCTCGATCGGATACTCGAGCTGGGCGAGCACCTGGTCGTTCGCCGAGATGAGGTGGACGGTCTCGCCCCTGGAGGCGCTGACCTTCCAGGTCGCATAGAAGCAGCTGCTCGGGCCGCCGTCCGGCAGACACGTGGTGTGGGGCCCGGGGCCGGCCTCGGCGGCCTGATCGCCGAGGACGAGCAGGTATGCCCCCGGGGCGAGCTGCGTGCCCTCGGGGAACCTGAGCGCGTCGGCCGTGTTGCACGCCCCGCTGTCGTCGGAGTCGCAGAGGCCGAGCCCGCTGAGATCGGCCGACCCCGGGCCCGGGTTGCCGAGCTCGATCCAGTCGCCGCCCTTGGCCGAGATCTCGTTCACCACGACGGTCGTCGACGTGGGCCCGCCGCCGGTCCCCGTCCCCGTTCCCCCTGACCCGCCGCCGCCGGAGCCGGAGCCGCTCGTGGCCCCGCTGGTGCCGCTCGAGGCCTGGGACGACGTGGCCGTCGTGGTGGCGTCCCCCGGCTCGTCGCTCGAACCGCAGCCTCCCGCGCAGAGCGCGGCAAGACAAAGCATGATGAATCGACCTTGTGCCATCGCGATGTTCTCCTCGGCGCACAGCACACGGCGGCCCCGGCGGTGCGTCAATGGGGCGGCGCGCGCGCGGCTCCCGGCCGCGGGTCCTCCTGCGCGTTCCAGCGCCGCGCTCGAGTCGGCGGGATCACCAGCGCGGCCGCGCTGCGCCGTCGCGGCGCAGCGCCGGTGGACGCGCCCGGCGCGCCATCGGCTCAGGGGGCAGCGCCGCGGAGGTGGGGTACCATGCCCGGCGCCGTGGTGCGGCGAGAGCGGTCCGAGAGCGGTCCACGCCGCTGCCAGCATGCTCTCTCGGGGTGAGGAGGACCAGATGCGACGATCGCTGGAGCTGATGTTGTGCCTGTCGATGGTGACCGCGCTCGAGGCCTGCGCGGACGACTCGAGCGGAGGGGAGGGGACGACCGGCACGGGAGGCGCCGGAGCGGCGAGCGCGTCGGGCAGCGGCGCGGGCGGCGCCGGCGCGGGATCGCCCGCGCACGAGGGCGGCGGCCCGGCGGCGGGCAACCCCGACGGGAGCTGCGCCGTGCCGGCCGAGGCGCGGGCCGCCGACACCTCGTCCCCGACCACGGTGATCGGCGACGGCACGCCGGAGAGCTGCACCTCGGAGGCCGTCGTCAGCGGCGTCGCGGCCGGCGGCATCATCACCTTCGACTGCGGCCCCGACCCGATCACCATCACGCTCGAGGAGACCGCGAAGATCTTCAACGACACCGGCCCCGAGATCGTGATCGACGGCGGGGGGCTCGTGACGCTGAGCGGCGGCGGAAAGCGGCGCATCCTCTACATGAACACCTGCGACGAGGCGCAGGTGTGGACGACGCCGAGCTGCGACAACCAGGATCACCCGCGGCTGACCGTCCAGAACCTCACCTTCATCGAGGGCGACTCGACCGACGATGACGACGAGGGCGGCGGCGCCATCTTCGCGCAGGGCGGGCGCCTGAAGGTCGTCAACGCGCGCTTCTTCAACAACGCGTGCGACGCCACCGGCCCCGACGTCGGCGGCGCCGGGATCCGCGCCTTCATGCAATACAACGGTCTGCCGGTCTACGTGGTGAACAGCACCTTCGGCGGCGCCGAGGGCTACGGCAACGCGTGCGCGAACGGCGGCGGCATCAGCAGCATCGGCGTCTCGTGGACGGTCGTGAACAGCCTGTTCTCCCACAACCGCGCGATCGGGAACGGCGGCAACCCCGCCATGGCGGGGACGCCGGGCGGCGGCAGCGGCGGGGCCATCTACAACGACGGCGACACGATGACGCTCACGCTCTGCGGGACCCGGATCGAGCGGAACGAGGTGAACGCCCACGGGAGCGCGATCTTCTTCGTGAGCAACGACCACACGGGGAACATCGTCATCGATCGATCGGTGATCACCGAGAACATCGGCGGATCGTGGTACCCGACCTACCCGCAGATCTCGAACCACGACGACACGCCGATCGCGGTGACGGACTCGGTCATCCAGTGAGCCCCGCGGCCCGCGCGCGGACCGCTTCTCCGGCGGCGTCCGGTGCCTTGATGCACTATGCTGAAGGCATGCCCCTCAGCGACGACGTCCCCGAGTGGAAGGCGCTGCGAGACACCCTGCGCGATCTGGTCGCCCGCGCTGGGGCCGCCGCGGCGGCCGTGATCGACGAATCGAACAACATCTGGTGTGCCTGGCCGGTCGCGTCGACGGTCCCTCCGCTCGCCGCGCGCTTCGCCGAGCGGGAGCTCGCCGGACGTCCGGGGCCACCCCTCCGCCGAGGCGGGCGGCTCCGCGTCGCTCATCCCGCTGGGTCTCCTGACGATTCGTACATGGCGGAGTCGTTCGGAGGCATCTACGTGCTGGTGCTGTGGTTCAATGGCCCGTTCGACCCCGACTTCCAGCGGGCTCGCCTGCGGCGCGAGCTCCCCCGGATCGAGGCGCTGACGGTCGCGCTGCCGCCTCCGGACGGCCCGGACGCGACCGAGGGCGCCGCGAAACAGCGCGCCTGACGCGCCGCCCGCCGACCGGGCGCCTGGCCGAGCGAGGCCGGTTCGACGCCCGCGCGCTCAGAACATCACGTACATGGTGTCGGACACGACCTCCCGCTGCGCGCGGTGAGGCACGCGGCCGACGATGCGAACGCCCTTTGCGATGACGGGGGCCAGGGCGCGCGCGAGCTCGGGTGAGCTCCAGCCGCTCGTGATCGCGCGCCCGAAGGCGTCCGGCTGCGCCGGGCGCCTCTCCAGGACGCGCGGATAGGTGGTCGCGGGGTCGATCCGCTCCCACCGGCCATCCGTCGGAGAGAGCGTGGCCGCCCCTGCCTCGGCGAGCCCTCCCGTGATGTCCACGAGCGCAGGCAGGAAGTCGCGGTCGAAGAGGCGCTCGAGCGGCCGTGTCAGCTGCTCGGGCGCCGGAGCCCCGACGGACGCCCACTCGTCGTACGCGCCGCCCTCCTCCGGCCACGGCGGCTGCTGCTCCTTGAGGAACAGATGATCCTCGATGAAGAGGGCGTCCATGTCGGTCCGCATGAAGCAGCGGTAGGCGTCGTAGGGCGTATTGACGATCGGCTCGCCGCGCACGTTGAACGACGTGTTGACGATCACCGGGCAACCCGTCTTGTCGGCGAACGCGTCGATCACGGCGCGGTAGGTGGGGTGCGCCTCGCGGGTCACGGTCTGCACCCTGGCGGAATAGTCGACGTGGGTCACCGCCGGCACATCGCTGCGGGGCGCCCGGACGACCTCGAGCAGATCCTCGGAGCTGCCGCGGGAGAACGGCTTGCGCTTGTCCTCCACGAGCGGCGCGACGAGCAACATGAACGGGCTCTCGCCCGCGCAGTCGAAGTACTCGCTGGCTCGCTCGGCCAGAACCGACGGCGCGAACGGTCGAAACGACTCGCGGTACTTGATCTTCCGGTTGAGCGTGACCTGCATCTCGCTGCTGCGCGCGTCGCCCAGGATCGAGCGCGCGCCGAGCGCGCGCGGGCCGAACTCTGCGCGCCCGCTGAAATGCCCGACGACCCGACCCGAGGCCAGGAGCTCGGCGACGCGGGCAGCCCGGCTGGACGGCTCGAGGCGCTCGCACGGGAGGCCGTGGGTCTGCGCGAAGGCCTCGACCTCGCTGGGCGAGAACGCCGGCCCGAGATAGGAGCCGCGCTGCGCGGAGCCGGGCGAGCTCGCGGGGCGCCGAGGCTGTCCGAAGTAGCTGTGGTACGCGTCGAGCGCCGCCCCGAGCGCGCCCCCCGCGTCCCCGGCGGCGGGCTGGATCCAGATCTCGTCGAACGGCCCTTCCCGCAAGATGCGCCCGTTGGCCACGCAGTTGAGCGCCACCCCGCCGGCCATGCACAGCTTGGAGGCCGAGGTCAGACGATGCGCGTGCGCCGCCATCTTGAGGACCGCCTCCTCGATCACGACCTGCACGGAGCGAGCCAGATCCATCTCTCGGCGCGTGATGCGCGCGGCGGGGTCCCTCGCCGGCCCGTCGAAGAGCGCCGCGAACCTCGCGTTCGTGATGGTGTCCTCCCCGAAGAAGGTGAAGTACTGAAGGTTCAGGCGCATCGAGCCGTCGTCACGGATCTCGACCAGATTTTGAAGGATCCTGTCGACGTAGCGCGGCTCGCCGTAGGGGGCCAGGCCCATCATCTTGTATTCGCCGCTGTTCACCTTGAAGCCGGTGAACTGCGTGAAGGCGGAGTAGAGCAGCCCGAGCGAGTGGGGGAACCGCATCTCCTGAAGGAGGCGCAGCTCGGAGCCTCTGCCGAGGCCGATGCTCGCGGTGCTCCACTCGCCGACCCCGTCGATGGTCAGGATCGCCGCCTCCTCGAACGGGGACGGGAAGAACGCGCTCGCGGCGTGCGAGCGGTGGTGCAGGTTCTCCAGCACGAGGCCTCTGTAGGCGAGCTCGTGCTCCAGCACCTCGGCGATCCGGAGCTTGGTCGACAGCCATGACGGGAGCATGGCCGCCCACGGGTCCCGCGCGGATCGGCCGGCCGCCGCGGCGCTCGAGAGGACGCGCTCGAAGGCGAGCGCGCTGTCATCGTAGTAGGCGATCGCGGCCAGATCCGTGAGGTCGACGCTCGCCTCCTCCAGACAGAAGTTGATGGCCTGGCGCGGGAAGCCTCGGTCGTTCTTGACCCGTGAAAACCGCTCTTCCTCGGCGGCCGCCACCACCTCGCCGTCGCGCACGATGCACGCCGCGGAATCATGGTAGAAGCAGGAGATGCCGAGGATGTACTTCTCGCGCGGGCGGGCGTGCCGCGGCTGCGCGACGGCGCCTCCGGCCGCCGGCGCGCTCCGCGCCGGGGCTGGCGCGCTCCGCGCCGGGAGCAGGCCACGATCCTGGATGTGCCGCGCGAGGACCCTCGCGACCTGCTCGTGACCTTCCGGGCTGAAGTGCGGGTCGATGGGGAACGAGATGCGCTTGCGCTCGTCGAACGGGAGCCGCGCCAGCTCCCCGAGCAGGTCGAGGTGCTCGCAGCCGAGATCGCGCGCCGCGTCGGCGAAGAAGGCCTGATAGCTCGCCGCGCTCGGGATCTGGCAATAGTAGCGGACCGGGATCGGCATCAGGAGGACCGGACGAGGCCGCGCGGCCTCGACGAACCTGGCGATGATGGCTCGCAGGAGCCTGGACCCGTCCGACGTCGGCTGATCGTAGTGCGCCGAGCAGGGGCGAAAGCCGAGCATCCGCTGTATCCACGGCCGGAATGGCCTGATGTCGTCCCACGACCGCGGCGCGGCGAATCGAACGAGCTGATCGAACAGGGGCTGCCCCTGCAGCCGCTCCATCACGTCCGAGGCCGCCCGCGTGATGGGGGTCATGTTCGCCGGCTCGACGGGGGCGCCGCGCAGCTGGCTGTACAGCATGGCCAGCCCGGGCATGCTGGGGAAGTGGTGCTCCCACGCCAGCCCCGCGTCCGGCCTGTCTCGCGGCACCGGCTGATGGCGAACCGCGAGCTCGCCATCGACGAGCTCGAAATAGGGCTTTGGCACCAGGAGCTTGCGTCCGGTGGCGCTGTCGACCGAAACGCGGTGCGTCGAGAGCACGCGCTCGACGTTGTCGATGTACACGGCGAGGACGATCAGGTCGGCCTCGACCCCGGCGGCGAGCTCCTCGAGGATGAGGGTCTGTTGGTCCGTGCCCGACCCGGAGAGCCCGTAGTTGTAGACCTCCGCGGAGAGGAGGCGGCCGAGGTGCTCGGTGTACCGCTCGTGGTTTTCGCAGCCGTCGCCGGCGGTCATCGAGTCCCCGAACACGAGTATCCGCGGCTTGCCCTGCCGCTGCGGCGCGTAGTCGACATCGGAGCGGAAGCCCTGCGCGTTGGTGCGGACCAGATAGCCGCCGCGTTCATGCGGGATGCGCGCCTTCTGGTTGGGGACGTACAGGTGGCCGATCCGAGGGTGATACGAGACGAGCATCCGGTGGGTCTGTTGAGCGAGAAGAAACATGGCCTTGCCCTTCGGGGTGCTGGTACCTGTGCTGGCGCTGGCGTTGCCCGGCTCGTGCTGCGGCCCTGCTGGAGGCGAAGGAATCGTGCTGATCCGCTCGCCGCGGGCGGCGTGGTGGACGTAGGCGCTCCCCGCGCCAGACGCCTCCGATGCGCGGGCGGGTCGCGACATTCACGGACGGCGGCAGCGGGTGACCGGCGGGCCGAGCGGGGCTCGGGGCGTCCGCTCCTGCGCCCGGTCGGCTGCCGAGGTCATGATTCGCGCGTGTCCCATATAGTGGAATATTGTCCGTTATAGCGGAATATGCGGGCGGCCCCTGATCATCGCCGTGGTTCGATCTGGAACACGTCCCAGGCCGGCGTGTGGTTGTTCTCCTCCGGGACCTGCGACGTCGGCGTCGCCCGGCGAGATCACGGGGTAATGGTTCGGATACGCCGGATCGCTCGCGCCCGGCAGCGGCGACACGAAGCCGCGATTCAGAGGCGAGCGCGCGAGCGACAGCGTGCTACTTCGTCCGCGCGGCCTTCTGCGCCCGCGCGAGGTCGTCCTCCAGGCGCGCGATCACGGCGACGATGCGGTCACGCGGCGCGGCGTCGAGCCACATCTCCAGCCCGTGGCTGCGCGCGAAGTCGACGAGCGCGGGCAATACGCGACCCGGCTCGGCGGTGCTCACCGTGGCGAAGGGGTGGCTCCACCCCGTGTCGGTCGCGAGCTCGTCCTCCGCGGTCAGATAAGGCCGCAACGCCACCTTGAGCGCCGCGGGCGTCATGCACGCCGTATTCTCCTGGGAACGCCGCTGGAACGTGGCGGAGAGCCGGACCGGGCCGCCATCCATCCACTCCGCGGCTCCGCCGGCGCGCTGGATCTGGAAGCCGTAGCGCGTCGGGATCCGCGCCGACGTGGCGATGAGGTAGCGGTCCGCGATCACCGCCCTGCCGTCGAGCGAGTCGGCCACGGAGGCGGCCTTTGCGGCGTCCGGGAACGAGGCCCAGAGTCGCGCGCGGTCGGCGCTCGGGGGGCGGGCGGCGAGCCATTGAGGCCAGCGGGCGTCACCGGGGAGCGGGGCCAGCTCGGCGGCCAGATGGGCGCCGTGCCGCTCGGCGATCGCCGCGAGCTGCGCGATGGTGCCGTGGAGCGCTCCCAGATCCGGCGCCCCGGCGGAGAGCGACACGTGGCGGACCGGGACGGGGCCGTACAGGTCGAGGCCGCGCCTCTCGAGGACGGCGACGTCGTCCACCGCCAGCGCGATCTCCGCCGCCTCCAGCGAGGCCGCGTCCTCGAACCGCAGGCCCGCCACGATCTCCACCGGATCGTGCTCGTGGACGCCGGAATACACCGCTCGTCCGCCCCGCTTCCACAGGAGCGCTCGCAGCGAAGGGAAGTCGTCGTCCGCGGCCATGCCGGTGTGCACCATCACGCTCCCCCCGACGCGCGCGATCGAGTCCGGCGCCACCTCTCCGCCCTCCAGGCGGATCCCCTCGCGCTCTAGGAGCGATAGCCACTCTTTCCCGAACGGCTCGCCCGGCGTCCATCCCGGCAAGAGATCGTCGATGTAGCGGCGGGCGTCGTCGAGCTCCTCGAAGCGCCCGACGAGCACGCAGTCGCCGCTGTTGTTGCCGGAGAACCCCTGCCAGATGCGGATACCGTCGGAGAGCGGCGGCTTGCGCCGCGCGGGCCGGGCGCAGCCCGGGAGCGGCGCGGGCCCGAGGAGCCGCGCGCGCTCGGCAGACCAGGCGGCGAGCACGTCGTCCGCCGACCGGACCGGCGCCCCCCGCTTCTGGAACGAACAGGCCTTGAGCGTGCGATCCGAGGTGATCGTCACGAAGTCGAGCCCGGCCCCACAATCGCCGTCCACCCCCTCGAAGAGGCGCGGCACGGGCTCCAGCCGGTCCCCGAAGCAGACCGAGAGCCGCGCGCGAACAGGGCTGTCCGCGATGATCTCGGCGAGGCGCCGCTCGCCCTCCGGGCCGAGGTGGTTGTCCGGGTCGAGCCCTACATACCGCAGCAGCGCCACGTCGCGGCACCCGAGCTGGGCGAGCCGCTCGAGGAGCGCAGGCAGCGAGGGGAGCAGCGCGGGCGTCGCGAGCACGTTCACGCCGAACGTCACGCCCGCGGCCGCGAGCAGCTCCAGCCGGTCCTCCCAGGGCGTGTCTCGGTACACCGAGACGCGGATCTCCCCGACGTGCGGCGCGAGCGCGCGGAGCCTCCGCTCCGTGAGCAGCGTGCCGTTCGTGGTGAAATGGAGAGCGAGCGCGGTCCGTTCGGCGAGGCGCGCCAAGAGCTCGTCGAAGCCGGCGAATGCGAGGGGCTCTCCTCCGCCGAACGCCACCTCGAGGAGGCCGCGGCGCGCGAGGCCCGAGAGCACGTCGAACGCCCCGTCCACCGTCCACTCGCTCCCCGCTTCCAGGTCCCGCGAGCAGAACGAGCACGCGAGGTTGCACCGGTTGGTGATGCCGAACAGCGCGACGCGCGGGGCCCGCCGCGTCAACCGGCGCGTCTCGGCGCCGTCCCAGCGCACGTTCGTCCCCGTCCGCGGGTGGAACCAGAGGAGCGCCCCGTCGAGCGCGTGGGGCCGGAGCTCATCGCGTGACGGCAGGCGGATCGCGTCTTCCATGGCGCGAAGGATACTCCGTTTTGCAGATTTGTGTACGACCGGGGCGCACGCCTCGTCAGCGCACCGGCCTCGATGAGCCGCATTCGTTCCAGTCGTGATCAAGCGCGCTCGCGACGGCGCGGCAACTCTATCCTTTCCTATTGACCGTGGAGCGGGTACCGTTCAAGAATTAGCGGCACTCGCGGACGCTGGGCTCTTTGCGTGCCTCGTTCGCCCTCGTGCGTTCGAACAAACCATGTCGCTCGGCGTTCGAGCTCGTCTGTTCTGGGTGACAGGCGAGCCACCCCGTACGCAACGTACGTGGTCGCCTCGGCAGGCGCGGCCGGAGCACGCGGCTCTTCACGAAAGGTACGAGAACTCCCGTCGAGGTGCCTGTCGCCTCGGACGGCCGGAACGGAGGGGCGCATGAGGCGGCTGCGCGTCTTGCTCATCACCAAGGTCTTTCCCAATGCGATGCAACCGGAAGAGGCGCCGTTCAACCGGCACCAGTTCGCCGCTCTGTCGCGGTATTGCGACGTGGAGGTCCTGGCGACGATCCCCTGGTTCCCCGGCGCCGCGCGGTTCTCGAAGTGGCCGATCGCCACGGGAGCGCCACGAGAGGAGGTGATCGACGGGCTGCCGGTCAGGCACCCGCGCTTCCTCTACGTCCCTCGAATCGCGCAGGGGTTGAACGGCGCCCTGTACGCCGGCTCCCTCGTCCCGGAGGTCGCCCTGCGATGCACTACGCCAGACGTCATCGTCGGGGCGTTCGCGTACCCGGACGGCTGCGCGGCCGTGTGCCTCGGCCGGCTCTTGCGGATCCCGACGGTCATCAAGGTGCATGGCACGGACATCGACGTCTTGCCGAGCCGGCGCGCGGTGGCGCGATCGCTGCGCTGGGGGCTCCAGCGCGCGGCGAAGATCGTGGCCGTCAGCCACGAGCTCGCCGCTGGGGTCGAGGCGCTCGGCGTCCCGCGCGAGCGTATCGATGTCGTCATGAACGGCGTTCACGCGCACGTTTTCCGCCCGCAGGACCGCGTTGATGCGCGGCGTCGCCTCGGTCGCGCCCCGGAGCGCCGGACGATCCTCTTCGTCGGACAGCTCGTCCGAGACAAGGGCATCTTCGAGTTGATCGAGGTCTTCCAGGGTCTCGCCTCCGCGCACGCGGATCTGGATCTCGTGCTCGTGGGCGACGGCGCCGAGATGAAGGCGTGCAGAGCGGCAGCCGAACGGCTCGGGGGCCGGCTCACGGTGATCGGCGCTCGCCCGCACCACGAGATCGCCGACTGGATGGCGGCCTGTGACGTGCTGGCGCTGCCGAGCCGCCATGAAGGCACCCCGAACGTCGTGATCGAGGCGCTCGCGAGCGGGAGGCGCGTGGTGGCGACGAGCGTCGGCGGGATCCCCGGCCTCCTCCACAGCGAGGCGCTCGGAGAGCTCGTCCCGCCGAAGGACCAGGCGGCGCTGGCCGCGGCGCTCGCGCGCGCCGCCTACGAGCCCTATGACGCGGCGCGGGTCGCCGCCATCTCTGGCTGGCGCGACTGGGACCATAGCGCGCGGAGGCTGTGTGAGGTGCTCGAGAGCGTCGCGCGTCCGCGCCGCGAGCAGAGCGCGCCTGCGCGCGAAGACGACCAGGACTCTGCCTCCCGCTCGCACCTCTCAGGAGCCGTGCTGTAGCGCGCGCCGGGCGCCTCGCGCCGGCAGCAGCCGCGCGAGCTCACGTCACCTCGATCATCCCTCGACGGCGCGGGTTCAGCGGTCAGCGCCCGGGCGCGCCAGAAAGCCGGTCTTCCGGCTCGGGAGGGAGCGGCGCGTCCTCCGGGTGGAGATCGCGATAGAGCTCCAGGACCCCAGCGAGATCCCGCGCCTCGGCCGTACGCACGACGCCGTCCAGCATCGCGGAGCCCGCCCCCTCCTCGCCGCGCTGTCGCATGCGCGCCCGATACCATCGCGCCCCCGACGACAAAAGCCCGCAGGTGCGCCGCAAAACAAAGTCCTTGCTCGACGTTATCCGTTATAGTAGACGTTCATCCTGTAAAACGGATATACGGACGGCGACCGCTGCCTGTCCCCTCCTGGCCTCGTCAGCGCTCGGAGCGCGCGCCGCCGGAAGCTCGTCTTCTGCATTCACCCTCTCCGCTTCCTGGACGAGACGCCTCCACCCGAGCTCACGGGCCGGATCTCACGGGTGCTCGGCCGCGGACGCCGCGGCGAGCGGACGCCGACCTCCATGCAACGAACGGAGCTGAACGCCATGACCATCGATTCTCACGATCGCGATCCCCGGAGCGATGCTTCGACGCCCGACGCCGCGAGCCCCGAGGGCGCCGCGAAGGGACCGAGGGCCGACAAGGCGGCTGGCCGGCGCGCCTTCATGGGCGTCGCCGGCTCGCTCGCGGTGGGCGGCGTCCTCGCCGGGAGCCCCGGCGTCGCGCGAGCGGCGCGGGGCAGGGGCGTCGACGA
Organism: Sorangium sp. So ce185; assembly: GCF_051526825.1. Taxonomy (NCBI): domain Bacteria; kingdom Pseudomonadati; phylum Myxococcota; order Polyangiales; family Polyangiaceae; genus Sorangium; species Sorangium sp. So ce185. Next base: position 269,980 of record NZ_CP150316.1, read on the forward strand.
CCTGCTCGACGGGATCGGGTCGCTGCGCCGCGATCCGCGCGTCTCGCCGCTCGATCACGAGCTCCGCCTGCGCGCGCTGCGCGTGCGCGTGGAGGCCGCGGTCGACCAGTTCGAGGAGCCCATCGCGCCTCACCCGGACAACGGCGACGAGGAGCGCTATCCCAACAAGATCGGGACGGACACGCGCGGCCTGCCGCACGACGCGCGAGGCGAGGTGGATCGGGCCGCGTACCGCGTCGCCGCGCGCGCCCACGCGTCGCGCGAATGGGACGATTTCGAGGCCATCCCGCTCGCCGGCACCCGCAAGCTGGTCAGTCCGATCGGCACGCTCGCCGTCAGCCTGATCGGCACGACCCCGGCCCAGATCGGCGTGCCCCCGGCCCCCGCGCTGGCGAGCGCGGAGAAGGCCGCCGAGGCGGTCGAGGTCTACTGGAAGGCGCTGCTGCGGGACGTGCCGTTCGAGAGCTACGCCGGCAGCAGCGACGTGGCCGACGCGATCGAGGAGATCGATCGCCTCTCGGGCTACACCGGCCCCCGGGCCGGCGGCCGCGTCACGCTGGAGACGCTGTTCCGCGGCAGCGTCACCTACGCCGATCCCCGGGATCGCTCGGGCAGGACGGCCAAGCACGTGGTTCCTCCCGGCGTGCTCGACGGCCCTTACATCTCGCAGTTCCTCCTGCGCGACATCCCCTATGGCCCGCAGGTGCTCCAGGGCGCGTTCCGCACGGCGCTGCCGGGCAACGACTTCCAGACCGATTACAACGAGTGGCTCGCGGTGCAGAACGGGCTCAGCCCCACCCGGTCGATCGCGTACGACCCGGTGCGCCGCTACCTCTCGACGGGGCGCGATCTCGCGGAGTACGTGCACGGCGGCGCGGCCAGCTTCTGGGGCGCGGCGCTGCTCCTCGGCGCGGCGCGCAGCGCGAACCCGAGCGTGCCGGGGGGCATCGCGGCGCCCCTGAGCCCCACGAACCCCTACCTCACGTCGGAGACGCAGGCGTCGGCCGCCGCGACCTTCTCGCTCGCCTACCTGCAGGGCCTCCTCCCCTTCGGGACGTCGCGCGCGATCCGCGCCGCCTACTGGCAGAAGTGGTTCGTGCACCGCAGCATCCGCCCCGAGGGGTACGGCGGGCTGGTCCACCAGCGCCTCGCGAACGGGCGCGAGTACCCGCTGCACGACGACATCCTCGGCTCGCTGGCGGTCGAGCTGACGTTCGACACGTTCGGGAGCTACCTCTTGCCGCAAGCCTTCCCGGAGGGCGCCCCGCTCCACGGGTCGTACCCGGGCGGCGCCGCCGCCATCGCCGGGGTCAACGTGACGCTCCTGAAGGCGTTCTTCGACGAGGACCACGTCATCGAGGATCCGTTCGTCCCCGATCCGGCCGACCCGACACGGCTCGTCCCCTACAGCGGGCCGCCCCTGACCGTGGGCGGTGAGCTGAACAAGCTGGCGACCAACGCCTCCTTCGGGCGCAACTGGGCGGGCATCCACTGGCGCACGGACGCCGCGGCGTCGCTGGCGCTCGGCGAGGCGGTGGCGATCAGCCTGCTCCGCGACGAGCGCCGGACCTTCCGCGAGCCGTTCGACGGGTTCACGTTCACCCGGTTCGACGGCACGCGAATCACGATCTGAGCCGCCTCACCGCCCTGGGCGCGGCCCGCGGCCTCCCAGGCCGATGGTTTGCGCCGCGCCCGCGGCGTGAGATAGGATGCTCGCCGGGTCTCAGGTCCATCCCCGGCGGCACGCGGAGCGGGCATACTGCAGGGGAGGTCGCGTGGCGGTCGCCGGTCGGGGGCGCCGCGCGGGCAGCCACGGAAAGCTCCGCCCGTCGTCACGCCTTCCTATGCCGGATCCGAAAGATAGAAAGCGCACGCCGCCGTTCCTGCCGGGGCCGCAGCAAGAGCAGCTCTTACGGCACATCATATCGACGTTTCCTTACAGCATCTGGTGGAAGGACCGCGACTGCGTCTACCTCGGCACCAACGAGATGAGCGCCCGGGGAGCGGGGCTGAGCCGCGCCGAGGACATCATCGGCCTCACCGACTACGACCTGCCCTGGACCCGCGAGGAGGCCGAGCACTACATCCGCCTCGACAAGGCCGTCATGGAGTCCGGCGAGCCGATGCTGAACATCGAGGAGACCCAGCGCCAGGCCGACGGCAGCACCCGCTACCTGCTCACGTGCAAGGTGCCGCTCAAGGACGAGCGCGGCGAGGTGTTCGGCATCCTCGGCTCCTGGACCGACATCACCGACCGCAAGCTCACCGAGATGGCGCTCGCCCGCGCCAAGGACGAGGCGGAGCGCGCCAAGGACGAGGCGGAGCGCGCCAAAGACGAGGCGGAGCGCGCCAAGGACGAGGCGGAGCGCGCCAACAACGCCAAGAGCGACTTCCTCGCCACGGTGAGCCACGAGCTGCGCACGCCCCTCACCCTGATCCTGTCCCCCCTGGAGCGGCTCCTCGAGGCCCAGCACGCGGCCCTGCCGGGCGACGTGCGCGACGAGCTGGAGCTCATCCGCCGCAACACGGCGCGGCTCCTCAACGTGGTGAGCGACCTGCTCGACTTCTCCAAGGCGGAGGCGGCGCGCATGGAGGTCGACTGGGAGCCGGTGGATGTTCACCGGTTCACCGCGCTGATGCTGAACGACATCCGGCCGAGCGCGGTGGCCCGCGGCCGCACCCTGTCGATGAGCGGCGACGCGCTCGGCGTGGTCCTCCTGGACCGCTACAAGTACGAGCGCATCCTGCTCAACCTCATCAGCAACGCGCTGAAGTTCTCTCACCCGGGGGGGCACGTCGAGGTCTCCCTGCGCGCGCTCGACGACGCCTCGTTCGAGCTCAGCGTGCGCGACGAGGGGATCGGCATCCCGCGGGACGAGCTCGGCAAGCTGTTCTCGAAGTTCACCCAGGTCGACGGCTCGGTGAAGCGGAGGTACGAGGGCACGGGGCTCGGGCTCTCGCTGGTCAAGCAGTTCGCGGAGCTCATGCGCGGCGCCGTCGCCATCGAGAGCGAGCTCGGCCGGGGGACGACGGTCCGCGTGCGCCTGCCGCGGTCGGCCGAGGACGGCGGGCCCGAGAGCGGCGAGCCGAGGTCGCGCAGCGAGAACAGCGCCGCGCAGACGCGGCGCTGGCTGAGCTCGCTGCCGCCCGTGGGCGCCGCGCCCGACGGCCAGGGGCTGGAGGCGGACGCCGGCGCGCCGCGCGCCGCGCGCACGTCGAGCCGCCCGCCGGGGGCCCCGCGCGCGGCGCGGCCGGCCGCGGAGGCGGAGAGGCCGCTGCTCTTGCTCGTCGACGACAACCCGGACATGCGGCAGTTCATGCGCGCGCTGCTGTCGCCGAGCTACCGCCTCCTCGAGGCGCAGAACGGCATCGAGGCGCAGGAGCTCATCGAGCGCTCGCCCCCGCAGGTCATCGTCTCCGACGTGATGATGCCGCGGATGTCGGGGATCGAGCTCACCGCCTGGCTGAAGGCGCACCCCGTGCTGCGCCACGTGCCGGTCATCCTGGTCACGGCGCGCGCGGACGACGAGGCGATCGCGTCGGGGCTCGACGGGGGCGCCGACGAGTACCTGGTGAAGCCGTTCTCTCCGCGGGAGCTCCTCGCGCGCGTGCGGTCGATGGTGCGGCTCTACCGGTCGTACCAGCAGCTCGGCGCGGAGCAGGCCGAGATCGCGCGGCACTCGGGCATGGCGCAGGTCGCGATGGACGTCCTCCACAGCGCGGGCAACACGCTGAGCAGCGCCGGGGTCACGGCCGATCTGGTGCGGGACCGCCTCGCGAGGTCGCGGCTGCCGCGGCTCTCGAGGGCCCTCGGCGAGCTGCTTGCGGGCGGCGGCGCGGACCTCGCGGAGCCGGCGGGCGAGCCGCGCAGCGAGAGCCTGCGCCGCTACGTGGAGCTGGCGCTCGCCGCCCTGGAGCAGGAGCAGGCGGAGACGGTGGCGGACGTCGAGCGCCTGCGCGAGCAGCTCGACGTCATCCGCGACGCCATCCGCGCGCAGGAGCGGTACGCGTACAGGAACGCGTACCGCACGGAGCGGCTCTCCGTGAGCGAGGTGATCCACGAGGCGCTGCACGCGCACGGGGTGGCGCTCGTGAACGCGCGCGTCGCGCTGCAGCTCGAGCTGCGGCCGGTCGACGACGTCGTGGCGAACCGCCACGACCTCCTGACCATCCTCTACAACCTGCTCGACAACGCGCGGGCGGCGCTCGGCGACGCGGAGGCGCGCGAGCCCTGGATCGAGATCTCGACGTGGCAGGACGGGGCCGAGGTGTGCTGCGCCGTGGAGGACAACGGGCCAGGCATCCCCGAGGCCGCGCGGATGCAGGTGTTTCAATACGGGTTCACGACCCGGGAGGGCGCGAACGGCATCGGGCTGCACTTCTCGGCGAACCGGATGAAGAGCTTCGGCGGGTCGATCCGGATCGAGGAGGGCCGCGAGGGCGGGGCCCGGGTCGTGCTCACGTTCGCGGCCGCCCCCGGCGCGGGCGCGCGCGGCCGCTGAGCGCGCCGCGGCGCCGGGCCCGCCGCGGGCCGCTCAGCGCGGCCGCGCGGCGTGGTCGGCGATCACGCTCGCCACGCAGCAGGTCAGCTTCTTCCCCATGCCGAGGTGCAGGAACTCGTTCGGTCCGTGCGCGTTCGATTGCGGCCCGAGCACGCCGGTGATGAGGAACTGCGCCTCGGGGAACTTCTCCCCCAGCATCGCCATGAAGGGGATCGTCCCGCCCTCGCCGATCCCCATCGCCGGCCGGCCGAAGAACGCCTGCGACGCCTTGCGCACCGCCGCCTCCAGCCAGGGCGCCGTCGCCGGCGCGTCCCAGCCGGGCGACGGCTCGCTCACGCGGAACCGGACCTCGGCGCCGTACGGCGGGTCCTGCTCCAGCGTCTGCTGCAGGGCCGCCGCCGCCTTCTTCGGGTCGACGCGCGGCGGGATGCGCATCGAGAGCTTCGCCCGCGTGAACGGGCGCAGCACGTTGCCCGCGCTGGCGATGGGCGGGAGGCCGTCGGCGCCGGTCACGGAGAGCGCGGGGCGCCAGGTGCGGTTCAGGAGGAGCTCGGCCACCTCGCCGGTCACCGGCCGCGCGCCCTGCACCCACGGCAGCTCGCTCACGACCGTCGCGCCCAGGACCTCGGCCGCGGCCCGCGCCTGCTCGACGCGCTCCCTCGGGATCTCGACGTGCAGCGCGTCCACGAGGACGCGCCCGGTCCGCTCGTCCTCGATGCGCGACAGGAGCTGCCGCAGGATCCGGAAGCTCGAGGGCACGACGCCGCTGCCCACGCCCGAGTGGATGCCGTCGCGCAGGATGCTCACCTCGAGCGTGCCCTGGAGGAGCCCGCGGAGCGACGTCGTGGTCCAGAGCTGGTCGTAGTTGCCGCAGCCGGAGTCGAGGCACACGACGAGGCTCGGCTTGCCGATGCGGTCCGCGAGCGCGTCGATGTAGGCCGGCAGGTCCGGGCTGCCGCTCTCCTCGCAGCCCTCGATGAGGACCACGCAGCGCGCGTGCGGGAGCCGCTGCTCGTGCAGGAGGCGCAGCGCGGCGAGCGACGCGAAGCCCGAGTAGCCGTCGTCGGCGCCGCCGCGGCCGTAGAGCCGGTCGCCCTCGCGCACCGGCTCCCAGGGGCCGAGCCCCTGCCGCCAGCCGGTCATCTCGGGCTGCTTGTCGAGGTGGCCGTAGAGGAGCACCGTGTCGTCGCCCCTGCCCGGCACCTCCATCAGGATGACCGGCGTGCGGTTCTCGAGGCGCACGACCTCCACCGTGAGCCCGGGGATCGGCTGCGCCTTGCACCAGGCGGCGAGGAGCGACGCCGCCTTGTCCATGTGGCCGTTCTCGCGCCAGGCGGGGTCGAAGGCCGGCGATTTGTTGGGGATGCGGATGTAGTCGTGCAGCGCGGGGACGATCTCCTGCTCCCAGCAGCGCTCGCAGGACGCGACGGCTTCACTCTCGTCGAGCTTCGTCAGCATGGACCTCTCCAGGGTTGAGGACGGCGGTGATCTCCGGGGCCGACTCTACAGCGCCGGTGGGGCGGGTGTACCGCCGAGAGGGGAGGTCTGGCAGATCCTGCGTGCGGCGGCGCGGCGGCGTGGTGCACGGACAGGCGGGCGGGCTCCGCGCCGCGCTCACCACAGGGTGTCGATCCCCGGCATGCCGCGGCTCCGCCCGTCGAGGCAGTCGAGCAAATAGCAGGCGAGCCCGGCGTCGCCGGTCAACAGGCTGTAGCGCCACTGGCCGACCCGGCGGTGCTCGGCCTCCGACTGCGCGATGGCCCACGTGGCGAACGCGCGGGCGCGATCGAGCCAGGAGGCGTCCTGCGTGCGCCGGTAGATCTCGAGCAGGGCGGCGCCGTTGCCGTCGGTGCCGTGGCACAGGGCCACGCCCTTCGCCAGCGGTCCGGCGGCCACGATCGACCGCGCGCCCTTCAGGAGCAGCGGCAGCGCCTCGGGCAGCGCCGCGTGGCGCAGCGACGTGATGATCCCGGGCGCGCCGTGGCACCACTGCAAGAGCGGCTTCGACGGCGGCCCCGCGTGCGCGGGCCAGTTGGCGAGCTCGCCGTCGATCGTCGCCAGACGGCCGAGCCCCTCGAGCGTCCGCGCGCGCAGCTGCGATCGCTGCTCCGAGCTCAGCAGGGCATGGGCGCGCCAGAGCGCGTAGAGGTTGCCGGCCCACCCGTGCGCGGCCCCGAGATAGCGGACCCGGCGGCCGTACAGGTCCTGCTCCCACAGCCAGACGCCAAGGGCCTCGTCGTGCGTCCAGCTCTCCCACAGCGCCGCCGCGCTGTCGCGGATCAGCGCTGCCCAGCGCTCGTCCCCGGTCGCCTCGTGCAGGAACAGCGCCGCGAGCATCGTCCCGGGCGCGCCCCACAGCGCCTCGCGCGCGGGGTTGTCGCGGTTGTCGCGGATGATCTCGGCCAGGCGATCGGCCTTGCGCGCGTCCGGTCGGGCCAGACAGCACACCGTCAGCAGGGCGCTCTCGCCGAGGAACCACGACGGCACGCGCTGGCCGTCGTCGGGCGAGCGGAGGTACTCCTCGAGCACCTCGTCGAAGATCTCCGGCAGGCTCATCGGCAGGCTGCAGAAGCCCGCCGCCGCCGCGCGGGCGAGGGCGAGCCAGACGCCGCACGCGCCGAGGTACAGGCCTTGGTACGGGCGGGGCGCCCCCGGGCCCGGGGCGCCCTCGGCGTCGCGCGGATGCACCGGCCAGCCGTGCCGGCCCCGGACGGCCAGCGCGTCCGCGGCCCATCGCTCGAGCCACGCCTGCGCCCGCCCGGGATCCCAGGGGGCGGGCGGCAGCGTGACGTGCCGTGTCGGATCGTAGAGGGTCATGCGGCCTTTGGCGCCGCGACGGCGCGGCGGCCCGGCCGAGGATAGCAGCGAAGCGGAGCGCGACACGCGGGACGGCGGCCGGGATCGCGAGCGCGGCCGCCGTGCTCCATCGCCTGCGCGACCCACGTCATCGGTGAGGCTTCATCGCGCGGAGCGCAGAGGGGAGGGACGCGACCGCGGCTCAGGGGCAGCAGGTGAAGAGCGCGCTGGTGGCCCAGGCCTCGGGGCAGAGCAGCACGCCTGTGCCGTACCCGATGTGGAAGAGCTGCTGGCCGGTCTCCGCGCACAGGGCGCTGGCCTCTTCATCGAGCGTCTGCGCGGGCTGGCACACGTCGTCGTGGTCGATCTTGCTCGTCCAGCACGCGGGCGAGGGCAGGGGCTCCGCCGCCGGGCAGCACTCGTAAAAGGCCCTGGCCGTCGTGACGCCGGTGCAGCCAGGGCTGTCCCTCTCGTAGTCGAACATGGCGAGGTCCGCGCCCTGGTTCCTGCACGTGATGTAGGCCTGATCCTTCAGCTCGACGCCGTAAACGCACGTGAGCCCGTCCCCCAGCTCGCCGCCCCAGCACGTCTCCGGCGGAGGAGGGGGAGGCGGAAGCGGCGCCGGCGCGGAGCTGCCGGACGGCGGGGGAGGCGGCAGCTTGTCGTCATCGCAGCTCGATCCGTGATCGGCGTCGGCGCTCTCCACGCCCGCCGAGACCGTATCGCTGTCAGGGGCCGGAAGCTCGGGGCTGATGCAGCCTGTGCCGGCGAGGAGGCTGGGAATCGATAGGGTGAACAAGAGACCCATCGTGCAGAAAGAACGCATGGTATCCTCCGTCAAGCCCGGCACTGGCCGGGCAGCGTCGACGCGCGCGCCGCCGGAGCTCCGGTCGCCGCGCTCTCTTCGTCGTTCCGCGCTCTATCAACCGCGGCCGGGCTGCCGGTTTCCTCCGTCAGGCCATCTTGCGACCGCGGCTCAGGGGCAGCAGGTGAAGAGCGCGCTGGTGACCCAGGCCTCGGGGCAGAGCAGCACGCCTGTGCCGTAGCCGATGTGGAAGAGCTGCTGGCCGGTCTCCGCGCACAGGGCGCTGGCCTCTTCATCGAGCGTCAGCAGGGGCTGGCACACGTCGCCGTGGTCGATTTTGCTCGTCCAGCACGCGGGCGAGGGCAGGGGCTCCGCCGCCGGGCAGCACTCGTAAAAGGCCCTGGCCGTCGTGACGCCGGTGCAGCCAGGGCTGTCCCTCTCGTAGTCGAACATGGTGAGGTCCGCGCCCTGGTTCCTGCACATGATGTAGGCCTGATCCTTCAGCTCGACGCCGTGAACGCACGCGAGCCCGTCCCCCAGCTCGCCGCGCCAGCACTCGGTCGGCTCGCCGTGGGCGCACGTGTGCTCGATACGGCCATAGCCGCCGGCTCCGCACGGATCGAGCAGCCTGACCTCGCCGAGGGCGAGGCCCTGCGCGCCGCAGCTCGCCTCGGCCTCGCGCCACAAGGCCTCCGCCGTCCGGCAGCTCGTTTCCTCGTGCGGGGGCTTCGGCTCCGCTGCTCCAGATTCGTCCGGGCCCGCGGCGCTGCTCTCGTCGCCGTGCTCCCCGTCTTGTCCGGCCGCCTCCGCAGGGGCGGCTGCGCCGCCGGAGCTGCGGTGCCACGAGGGGGGCTGTCCGCGCGACGTGTGCGGGGACAGACCTCTCTCCGGCGCGTCGACCCATCCCCGGCTCGACGGGAGCGCGACGGCCGGCGGCTGGGTACGCGCGCGTGGCGGCGGGGGCGGGACGCGGTCGACGGGGAGCTCGCTGCGGCGCCGCCCCGAAGGCGCCTCGCGCAGGTCCGGCGGCGCCGCGGAGCTGTGCGGCGGAGGGGGCGAGGTCCTCGGCGACGGGGCGATCGGGCGGGACGGGCCTCGGAGGAGCGGGGCGTGGATCCGGGGCGGCGCCGCCTCGTGGTTGTCGGCGGGCGTGCGCTCGGGGAGCCCGCCGTCTCCGTCGGGGCGATCGCCGGTGATGCCGACCGCCGGATCGGCGGGGCTGCGCGTGGAGACCTCGGGGGGCGCGGGGCGCTGGACGGTGGCGCCGAAGACGACCGCGGCCGCGCCGGCGGCGACCGCGAGCACGAGCGGGCGTCCCACGCGCCCGACGAGCGAAGGGCGCGCCCCGCGCAGCCGCGCGAGGGCGCGCGCCTTTGGTAGGGGCGGCGGCGTCGCCGCCGCGAGCCGCTCGTCCACCTCGCGCAGCAACGCGAGCAGGTCACGGTCTCGCGTCATGGCTTCACCTCCCATCCGGCGTCGCGGAGCCGCGCGACCGCCCTCTGAATCAGCTTGCACACGTACCCTTTGGAGTGGCCGAGGACGCTCCCGATCTCCTCCTGCTCCTTGCCGTCGAGATAGAACATCGAGAACGCGACTTGCTCCTTGGGAGGCAGCTTGCCCAGCGCCTCGAACGCCCGGCGAAGATCGTCGCGCGCGATGGTCACGTCTTCCAGCGCCGGGCGCGGATCGGCCTGGTCCTGCCCGAGCAGCCAGCGGATGGGCGGGAGGGCGAGGAACCGGTCCCGCCGCAGTCGGTTCAGACATCGATTCGAGGTCGCCCGGTACAGCCATCCTTCGAGGTTGTCTCGATCGCTCAGCGTCGCGAGCGCCTTCATCAGGTCGAGGAACACGTCCTGCGTCACGTCCTCTGCCCAGGCCACGTTGCCGTGGCCGTAACGGAGGGCGAGGCGGTACACCAGGCGATGGTGGCGGCGGTACAGCGCCTCGAGCTCCAGCGCCGCCGCGCCCGAGGTCCGCGCCGTGGCCGGGGTACCCGGCGGCGGCGCCGGACCGACGCGCTCGGTCGGGTCGTCCCGCTCGTCGTCGCCCGGATGGGAGAGCATCTCTTCGGTCCGGGCCTGTGGGCCGAGCCGAGATCGCGCGGCGAGGTTCACGGGAGCCTCCGCGCGAGGGACCCGTCCGCCGCGACGCACCATGAGCCGACCACGAGCTCCGCCATCTCGCCCTCACCACAACCGAGCTCGCCATCGGTTTCCTCTCCGCGCGCCGGCGGCGCCGGTCGCGCAGCCGGACCCGGGCGCGCTCGCGGCGCGCGCCCCCTCGCGGAGCGCGCGCCCGGGTCGCGGCGGTCCGATGCGCGTCGAGCGCCGGCCGCCGCCGCCCTCCTCGGCAGCGCACGCGCTGCGCCGCTCCGATCGCCCTGCGACGTGCTTCTTTGATATACAGGGCGGAATAGGACCGGGGGAACGGATGGCATTTGAGGCGGATTGCAGCGGTATCGTCGCGGAGAACCAGCAGCTGAGGCAGCGCGTCCGGGAGCTGGAGCAGGTCGAGGAGGAGCGGGATCACCTCCGAGAGGCGCTGCGCCGGAGCGAGGAGCATGTGCGCCTCTTCGTTACCTACACCCCGGCCGCGGTGGCCATGTTCGATCGGGACATGCGCTACATCCTGGCCAGCAGCCGATGGTTGGCGGATTACGGCTTGAAAGAGCGAGAGATCATCGGCCGGAGCCATTATGAGCTCTTCCCCGACATCCCCGAGCACTGGAGGGCGGTCCACCGGCGGTGCCTCGCGGGGGCCTCGGAAGGCAATGATGGGGAGGCCTTCCCGCGGAGCGACGGGCACGTCGACTGGGTGCGCTGGAAGATCTTCCCGTGGCACACGACGAGCGGCGAGATCGGCGGGATCATGCTGTTCACGGAGGTGGTCACCGAGCGAAAGCGGCTCGAGGATACGCTCCGGATGCAGGCGAAGACGCTCCAGGAGCTGTCGACGCCCATCGTGCCCATCAGCCAGGGCGTCCTCGTGCTGCCGCTCGTGGGCGTGCTGGACGCGGCGCGGGCGCAGCAGATCATGGAGAACCTGCTGGGCAAGGTGGTCGAGCGGCAGGCGCGGGTGGCGATCATCGACGTCACGGGTGTGCCGCACATCGACACGGCATCGGCCGCCGGCCTCCTGCAGGTGGCGCGGGCGGTCCGGCTGCTCGGGGCGCAGGTCGTCCTGACCGGCATCCGGCCCGAGGTGTCCCGGGCCATCGTCGGCCTCGACATCGAGCTCGGCGGCGTCGTGGTCCGACGCGATCTGCAGAGCGGGATCGCGTTCGCGAACGCGGCGGGCTCGGCGGCGGCGGCGCCGCCGGGTTGACGCCCCACGCCGAGGGGGGCTGCTGCTCCGGCGTACGGCCACGCTGCGCGCGCTGGTCGACGTAGGAACCTTACGCGATTTGAAGCGCCCAGCCAGGAGCCCACGCTTGCGGGCGTCGATACGTATCCCTTCGAGCCCGGAGGTGCTGGCGGAGCTTCGGGAGCGCTGGGTGCGCGTCGTCGCTTCGCCAAAGCATGGAATGGGGATAGACCAGCATGGGATCGCGAACCGGGATACGGCGGAGCCGGTATTCGGAGGGCCACACCAATCGTATATGCTCCCCCACCAGCGTCGCGACCGCCGACGACGCCGCGACCTCCTCCAGGATCGCGTCGATGCCGAAGTTCGGCCCGACCGTGTCGATCGCGACTCCGAAGCTCGCAGAAAGCTCGTCGTAGTAGCGCGACCACTCGGTTCCTGGCACGTTGCCAGGCATCCAGATCCTGTGGCCGTTGAGGTCGGCAGGGCTCACCGCCGTCGCCGCCGCCAAGGCGTGAGCGTGATTCGTGAGTAACTCCACCGGATCGTCGAGGACGCGGGCAGCTTTGATATCTCTACCAAGCTGCTCCGCCTGGGTTACCGCGCGAAACGTGGCGTCGATGGCCCCCGACCTCAGAGCAGCCAATGCGCTCTGGATGTCGAAGATGTGCGTGACGACATGGATCTCGACCTCGGGATGTACGGCGTGAAACTCGCGGACTAGCCGCGCGGGACCGAGCTGCGGGTGAATCACGTCGACGCGCAACGGGCGGCGTTCAGGACGCACCGAGCTCACGGCTCGCTCTTCCGCTGCGAGGAGCTCCCGTGCATGCGGCAGGAATACTCGCCCCTCCAGGGTGAGCTGAGCTCCTCGCGGAGTACGCGCGAAGAGCCGGACGCCCAGCGTTGCCTCGAGCGCAGCCACGCGCTTCGAGGCCGCCTGCTGCGTGATCGTCAGACGGATCGCCGCCTCCCGAAACTGGCCCGTGTCGGCGACGGCGACGAACGTGCGTATGCTCTCGAGATCCACGTGGGGTCACCTTCGCGCCTTGGCGGGCGCGTAAGGTAACAGCTCGCTCGGGCGAGCAGCAACCCTCGGGGCGCGTTGGGGCGGGCGGACCGCAGGCGGGCGGCGCTGACGATGTGTCGGCCTCCCGGCGCGGCACAACCGGCGGTTGTTCATCCACGAAAAGCAGTTGTTTGATCGGCCGACCCCGCCCCGGCATCGTGCTCCGTGTCCGATGGGCGCTCCCCCCCGAGCGCTGCGGGCTCGAACCGAGAAGGGACCCAAGAGATGACGACCGGAAATGACGCCGCGTTTGCCGCCCGGGTGATCGAGATTGGCTCGAGCGAGTCCGAGAGGATGTTCACGAACATCCGACGCGCCATGAGGCTCGCCGGGGAGATCAACGAGCTCTCCTTCGAAGATGCCGACGAGATCCGGAGAAAATTCAGCGAGTTGACGGGCAGGCTGGTCGACCCGAGCTTCTCGCTCATCCCTCCCTTCTACACGGACCAAGGCGTCAACATCCGCGTTGGCAAGAACGTCTTCATCAACCAGTGCTGCCATCTGATGGACATCGGAGGGATCGAGATCGGAGATGACGTGATGCTGGGGCCGAAGGTGAACCTCATTACGTCGTATCACCCCGTCGAGCGCGCAGAACGGCGGGCTCGCGCCCTGGCGAAGCCCATCGTCCTCAAGAAGAACGTCTGGATTTCGGCGGCCGCCACGATCTTGGCTGGTGTGACCATCGGCGAGGACGCCGTCGTGGCGGCGGGCGCCGTGGTGACGCACGACGTTCCCGCGCGCTGCGTCGTGGCAGGTGTCCCGGCCCGCGTGATCCGCGAGCTGCCGTGAGGAACAACGAGATAACTCTGTGCCCTCTGTGCCTGTGTGGTTCCAATCTCTTCACTCTCGGGCGCTTCAAGCGGATCGGCGCTCTAGCCGAGCCGGAGCGGGAGAGAGCGCAGCCGCCGCCTGGTCAGCGCGAACACCGCGTCGGCCACGGCGGGCGCGATCGGCGGGGTGCCCGGCTCCCCGATGCCGCCCATCTCGGCGTCGCTCTGTGGCGCTGTCGAGCCCGCCGCCCTCGGGCGGCGTCCACTCGGCGCGGAGCGCGTCCGCCCCGCGTTTTCCCGCGCAGACCTCCGGGGTCGCTCGCCGTGCGCGCGGGCCCTGGCCACGGCGGCGCGGAGCCTGGCACAACGCGGCGCACGGCACGCTGTGCCAGGCGTAGAAGTGTCTGATATCCATGGTTTACTTCGCCATATCAGGCGCCGGCCGGCGTGGCATACGGCATGCTCACGGGGCGGGTATGACGGCGAGCTCATCCCACGATCGCCGCCCGCGTCGCGCGCTTCGTGCGCGCGCGGGGGCGGGCCTGTTGTCGTTGGCCACCTTCGTCGGTTGTTCGGGCGAGACGCCCGTTCCGCCGCCGGAGCAGACGTCGACGAGATGCGACTTCGTGCTTCCGACGGGCGGCGCGCCCGCGCCGCGCGGCGATCTGCGCATCAACGAGGTGATGACCGGCAACGACGGCGCGTGGGTCGATGAGATCGGCGAGACCGACGATTTCATCGAGCTCGTGAACATCGGCGATCGCGCGCTCGATCTCGGGGAGTACGCCCTGGGGGAGAAGCTCGGCGAGGCGACGCGGTTGCCGCAGCAGACGCTGGAGCCGGGCGAGACGGCGCTCTTCTGGGCCGACGACGCGCCCGAGCAGGGCCCGCGGCACCTGCCGTTCAAGCTCTCGAGCTCGGGCGCGCGCGTGCTGCTCTGGTCGCCGTCGTGCGCGCTGGCCGACGCGATGGACGTGCCGGAGCTGCCGCGCTCCGAGAGCTACGCGCGCTTGCCCGACGGGACCGGCGAGCCGTCGATCTGCCGCTACGCCACGCCCGAGCGCGAGAACGGCGAGAGCTGCGACCCGCCGGAGCCGCCGAGCCTCGACGACGACTTCAAGTTCGCGCCCTACCCGTGGCCCGAGCCGTTCCCGGCCATCGCCGGGCCGCTCGTCATCTCGGAGCTGTCGCTGCGGCCCGCGGGGTTCGTCGAGGTGCTGAACGCGAGCGACGAGGCCGTGGCGCTCGACGGCTTCGCGCTGCGCCTGTCGGCGCTCGCCCCGGGGCAGGCGCTGCCCGGCGACGGCGCGGGCGCGCCGCTCGCGTGGCCGACGCCGTCCGCCGCGCTCGCGCCCGGGGAGCGCGTGAGCGTCCCGGTGAGCGCGGCGGACACCGCCGAGATCGAGGCCTCGCCGGACTTCGAGGGCGTGGTGACGCTGTGGCAGGCCGGCCGGCCGGAGCCGAGCGATCGGATCGACTTCATGGCGTGGCCCGAGGGGGCGTCGCTGGCCCGCGTGCCCGACGCCACCGGGGCGCCGCGCTTCTGCGAGGCGGCGAGCCCCGGCGCGGCGAACGAGGGCTGCGCCGAGCTGTCCGGCCGCCCGCTCGCGAGCGGGCGCGCGCGCCGGCTGGAGACCGCCGGCGACTTCGACGCGCTGTCCAAAGGTGGCACCGAGGTCGGCGAGGCCGGCGTGAAGTTCGTCGTCGACATGGCCGCGAACGACACCGTGCACCTCCTGAGCACGGAGAAGTGGGCGCTCCACTACACCTTCATCCGCGAGCAGATCCAGCGGGAGCCGCACCTCGATCGCTGCGATCCCGCGCAAGCCGCGGAGTTCAACACCGGCTGGGGGCTGTTCAGCCAGTCCGAGTACTTCCGCGTCGAGGGGCGCCGCTTCCTCCTCGGCACGCTGGTGCAGCACACGAACGGCGCCAAGACCGTCGAGTTCGCCCCCGGCGACAAGATCGTCGGCGCGCAGATGCGGCGCGCGTTCTTCGCGGCGATGAAGGCGGTGCCCGACCCGGAGGCGTGGTCGATCCGGCCCACCGAGGCGCGCCAGATCGCCGAGGCGCGCGCGATCGAGGGGACCGCGCCGCTGGTCGGGCCGAACGCGCCGTACCGGGGGCTCACCTACCAGCCGCTCAACCCGGCCGAGGGGTTCGGCACGCTGACGTTCGTCCCGGGGCGCGAGCTGGAGTCGGCGGAGCTCGGCCCGAACGTGATCGTGGTGACGGACGACGTGCCGAACGAGACGGCGTTCATGGGCGGCCTCATCACCGAGGCGTTCCAGACGCCGCTCTCGCACGTGAACGTGCTGGCGCGAGGCCGGGGGACGCCGAACATGGCCCTGCGCGGCGCGCGGGAGGACGAGCGCCTGAAGGGCCTGTTCGGCAAGCTGGTGCGGCTCGAGGTGCGCGCGACGGACTTCGACCTCCGCGAGGCGACCGCGCAGGAGGCGGACGCCTACTGGGAGGCGCGCAAGCCGAAGGGCGAGCGGCTCTCGCCGGCGCTCGACGTCTCCGTGCGCGGCGTCGTGTCGCTCGACGCCGCGAATTACGCGATGAGCGACAGCATCGGGTCCAAGGCGGCGGGCATGGCCGAGCTGTACCGCGTGAGCGGCGTGGGGGCGTATTGCCCGCCCGACCTGATTCCGCTGTACGTGCCGCCCGCGGCGTTCGCGATCCCGTTCTCGCATTACATGGATCATTTCCAGGCGAGCGGCGCGGCGGAGCTCCTGGCCGAGCTCGAGCAGGACCCCGAGTTCCGCGCGGACCCGCGCGCGCACGCCGAAGGGCTGGCCGAGGTGCGCGCGCGGATGCTGGAGCACCCGGTGGATCCCGCGCTCTTGAGCGAGGTCGAGGCCGCGATCGAGCGGCGCTTCGGCGGCGACCGCGTGCGGCTGCGCAGCAGCAGCAACACCGAGGATCTGGCGACCTTCAACGGCGCGGGGCTGCACACGTCGACGAGCAGCGATCTGGAGGCGGAGTCGAGCTCCATCGAGGACGCGCTGCGGACGGTGTGGTCGAGCCTCTGGAACACGCGCGCCTACGACGAGCGCGAGTTCGGGCACGTCGAGCAGGCGCGCGCGGCGATGGCCGTGCTGGTGCACCAGGCCTGGCAATCGGAGCGCGCGCAGGGCGTGGCCATCAGCCGCAACGCGCTCGACGCGACCCGCGACAGCCAGTATTACATCAACGCGCAGATCGGGGAGGCGTCGGTCACCAACCCCGCGCCCGGCGTGACCAGCGACGAGATCGTGTACACGCCGCCGCCGCGCACGATCAAGGCGGAGTACCACGCTCGCTCGAGCCTGACGCGCGGGCGCGACGTGCTGTCGTTCCCGGAGGTCCAGCGGCTCGGCTGCGTGCTCGGGTCGATCCACGACCATTATCGGCCGCTGGTGGACCCGGAGGGGGAGAACCGGCTGTACGCGATGCAGATCGAGTGGAAGCTGATCGGCCCGGAGCGGCGGCTGCTGGTCAAGCAGGCGCGGCCCTACAGCTTCGGCGCGCTCGAGGCGCCGGGCGACTGCCGCGAGTACTGAGACCGCGCTGCCTCAGGACGAATTTGCGGTCACGAGCGGTGCGAGCCGTCGGTTCCGCCAGGATTTCGGGGAGGCGTGACGACGGATCGCAGCCGCTCGGAAAGCACGGACCGACCGGCGAGCCCCGAGGCTGGAGAGATCGCGGCGCCCGACCCGTCGCCTCGGGCCGCCGACTCCGCTGAAAGCTCCGGAATGCCGAACGCGCGATCCCGCGGAAGGTATAGCCTGGTCAACCGGACCGCGCGAAAGACGCCCAGCGACGAGCCCACGCCCGAGCCGCGCCTGCCCGGAGATGCGCATCACCCAGCATTTCCGGAGGGACTTGCCGCGTATCGGAATCGACATTTAGCCTGGTCGGTACGAAGGATCGTTTGTGCGGTGCATGCATAAGTAACCCTATATATTACCTCCGAAGGTTCCTCTGGTCGTCGTTAAGCCCCAAGGGAGCAACGACAGCGGCAGAAGACGCGCGCGTCGTAGTATCCGGGCGATCGGGCAGCTGTGGGCTCCGTGCTCTACATGGCCGCCCTCGTAGCCAAGACCCACAACCCCGCCATCGCCGATCTCTACGGCCGGCTCGCTGCGTGGATCAAGGAGCCGACGGTCGCCTTGGTTGCATGCGCAAGCTCCTGACCATGCTCAACGAGATACTGCGCGACCAGCGCCCGTGGAGCCCGACGCTCCTCGCCGGGCCGGTAGAAGAACTTGGTGAGAGAGGCACCTGCTTCGTGCGCCTGAAGAGAGCGTGGCGATTCGCGCTTGACATTTTTGAGTCGATATGCATTCGGATCCCCAGGATGTGCGCCCACACGGCACGAACGCCCGCAGCGGCTCACCGAGCGCCGCGCGTAGTTGGCGAAGTCGCGACGGATGGCGGCCGGCGCGGTTAGCACCGGCCGGATCCACACTGCGGTGCGTAGACGGTCGGCGACCAAGGCGTTCGCCACGCACTCGGGCGAGAGCACCGGGCGGCGGGGGCCGAGGCGCCGGGCTGCTGCGATCGCGGCGACCTCGCTCATCGCCGGATGGACAGGTACCTGGAGCTGCTGAGCTGGTGTAGGTTGGTACACCGATGCCGGAGCCGGTACGGCCTGGCGCAGGGGTGACCCAAGGATGACGACACTACGCTGGCTGCACTTCACCGACCTTCACGTCGACAGGCTGGACGACGCTCGTCGCCAGCACGCGGCGGACCTCTTTCTGGACGACCTGAAGCGGGTAACGCGCAGGCTCGGACCCTGGGACGTCGTCCTTTTCACGGGTGATCTCGCCTTCAGCGGTCAAGAACGGCAGTACAGGATCCTCGATGAGGAGCTCGAGCGCATCTGGGGCGTTTTCCGCGAGGTGCACCCCACGGCGAGTCGCCTCCCGTACCTGCTCGCTGTACCGGGCAACCACGATCTAGAGCGACCCGCGAAGGGTAACGCGATCGCCCGAGGGCTCTTGCGCGACTCCGACGCGCGCGAGGCGCTATGGCGTGGTGAAGCCGACAACATCGAACCGGTGCGGCGCTGGTTCGGGGCGTATTCTGACTGGTGGAAGCGCTGCAAGCTCCGTCCTCCAAGCGGCATCGTGGAGGGCCTGCTACCCGGCGACTTCGCCTACGTGCTCGAGAAGGATGGCGCAAGGTTCGGCTTCGTTGGGATGAACTCGGCCTTCCTGGACATCTCCGATGACGTAGGCGAGGGCGACCTGTGGATGGACGCCCGTCAAATCCAGCCAGCGTGCGACAACAACCTGCTGCGATGGCTGGATCATTGCACCTTGGCGTTCCTGCTCACGCATCACCCGCCGTCTTGGTTCGCCGCGAGGAGCCGCGATCTCGATAATCCTGTGTTCCTCGCCGAGAAGTATTTTGCCGCCCACTTTTGCGGCCACCTCCACGAGGCGCTCTTCGAGACGCGGAGGCTAGGCGGCGGTGACGCGCGGCGGATCTGGCAGGCGGCGTCGCTGTTCGGTGTGCAGAAGCTTGCCGGCGGAGAGCTCGACCGAAAGTACGGCTATACCGCCGGCTGCCTCGAACTCGGGGCTGAGGGTGCCGGCGTCACGACCTGGCCGCGGCTTGCGGCCCGGCTCCAGGGGGGAAGCTATCGTTTCACCGCGGATTTCACGTTCGCCTTGGAGGATGATCTCGCCCACACGCTCTCGGAGGCGCTTTCGGTCAGGAGCTTCGCAATGGCCTCGTCCGCGCCCGCCTCGCCCGCTGCGCTCACCCCGCCCTCGCCTGTGACCTGGGCCGATGCCGTCGAGCGCTCTCCTCTCTGGCAGGCCTGCGCGCGCCGAGACGCCGCCCGCGTGGCTGCGCTGAAGCGCCTCGCTGTGGAGGTCGCCCACGCTGCTTGGTGCGCGTGGGAGGAGGCCGAGAGGGCCTTGCCCGGCGATCCCTGGCGTGACGATCGCTATCCGCTCCGGGTGCTTGACCGCGTCGCCGGCCTCGTCGCGCCGGGCAGCGCCGGCCCCGAGGAGACGTGGATGCTGGTCGTGGCGCCCTTCGTTCGCGAGGGGATCTTCGCAGCCGGCGCTGTCTGGATGGCCGCCGCGGAGCCGCTTGATCTCGAAGGGCGGGGTGGTGCGGCCGAGCCGCGCAACACGCTCGAGCAGGTCCATCGCAGCCGGGCAGACCTGGTGCGCCACGCTGGCCGGATCACCGGTGAGGCGCGGGATGCAGTGTGCTTCTGGATGATGCAGCAGGCGCTCGAGCGTAGCCCGCACCTCTGGAGCCGTAGGCCCACGGTGAAGCCGGTACAGGAGCTCTTTCGCACCATCCAGCGGTCTCGTGATGCTGCTGGCATCGGTGCATGGCTCGATTTGGAGCGGCTCATTCGCCTCGCCCGCGCTGTCGGCGTCAATCCTGACGCGCTCGACGCCGAGGGCGGCATCGGCCGTGACGCCGAAGAGATCACCTTGGCCGGCGTGCACCTCCGCGCCCCGGCCCTGGCCTACCTGCTGTGCGTCGCCGGCTGGCAGGCCCTCGATCTCCGCGAGGCGGATGAGGTCGCTGTCGACCATGTGGGCCGTGACCTCGGGACAGCCCCCGCGGTTCTCCGCGACGCGCTCCGTGAGGCGTCCTGGTCGGCGGGTGAAGACCGCCATCTCCTCGCCCATGGGTGCTCGCACCCCGTGGTCGACTTTGTGCTGCGTGATCTCGTGGAACGCGCCGATGCCGCGCTCGAGCGTACGCGGGCGAAGCTGGACGCAACCCCGCACGGCCCGTTCGCCCTGCTCACACAGATTCCCGAGCGTTTCTCGGCAGATCACGTTCGACCCGCGCGCGCAGGCGACGGCCGGCCTTACTACACACTACCGCACGTCCGTTTTCGGCTAGATCATCAGCGTATTCGCGAGCTCCTCATGGGAGCGCAGCTTTACGGTGATCCCAGCCTCGCGATTCGGGAGATGTATCAGAACGCCCTGGATGCGTGCCGCTACCGGCGCGCTCGCGGGGAGTACCTCGAGCGCACCGGTAGCCCAGCGTACCAGCCCTATGAAGGCCGCATCGCCTTCAAGCAAGCGTTCGACGAGAGAGGTCGGCCCTACATCGAGTGCACCGACAACGGAGTCGGAATGACGAAGAACGTGGTAGAGCGCGTATTTGCGGTCGCTGGTCGGCGGTTCCACGACATGCCAGACTTTGTAGAGGAGCGCGCCGCATGGCAGCGATGCAAGCCGCCCATCGAGCTGTTCCCGAACAGCCAATTTGGGATCGGCGTCCTCAGCTATTTCATGCTCGCCGACGAGGTGACGGTATGGACGCGCCGATATGAGGCCGACGGCTCGCTTGGCGAGCCGCTCGTGGTTCATATCGCCAGTGCCAGCGGTCTATTCCGACTCGAGGAAGGACGAGAATGCGAGATGCCTGGGGCAGGCACGCGCGTGCGGCTGTTGCTGGCCTCGACCACGTATGTAGATAAATATGAAATGGAGGAGCCAATTTCGTGCCTGTCGACTCTGGGCGCTTTGCTGCTCGTCGCCGAGTTCGCGACGACTGCTGAAGAGAGCGGGACGCTACTGGCCTGGAAACCTGGGGAATTGACGCGTCATCAACGGTATCACAGTAACAGAAGGCCCGTTCGCGCAACCAGAGATCCCAATATATGGTGGTATCCTTACGGCGACGGAATGCTGCTTTGTGATGGAATTGTAACCGAATCTCGTTACAAGTGCGCAGTCGTGAATCTTCATGGAAGACGCTATCCAAAAATGAGCGTCGATCGCAAAGATGTTAACGAATGGGACGATTCTTGGATACGCCCGGCAATGGCGGATAGCTGGCGAGAGCTTATAGATTGGAATGAGTTGAGTTTTGACTGCCTCTGGTCACTTGAAGTGGCGTCTGCGCGAAGCGCGCGGTTGCTTGCCGATGTTCTGAAATCGAAGGATGCGCATCTCTGGTTTCACGGAGCGTCGTTTAACCCTCGTGATTCAACAGGTCCAGTGCGCCTACCGATACAAGCATTGGGTTGCAGTGTGATCGACGAATACATAGTTGGGTCACGCAGCATAATGCGTGATCCGTTGGCCGACGTGTCAGCGATTGGATTGCACATTTCCGTCGCCTGGCGCCTCATGCTATGGACCAGATGCGTAGCTTGTCTGCCTCAAGTGAACTGGCCACAGTCAGCAATTCTCGATAGTGTATGTTCTTTAATTGTCGCTCCTGGCGATGCGCTGCTGCTGTTCAAACGATCATATGACCGTATGGGTGCTTACGGTTTGATTGGTTTGGACGACCAATATTATTACTCAAATTTCTTTGAGGGAGAAGTTCCGCCTCTTCAGGTGCTTCGTGCTTCTGTGTGCCTAGACTTGAAACCGAGCGCCATAATTCGCCGAATCGAGGAGCTTGCGCCGCTCGGACTGAGGCCTCCGTCGGTTGACACGAACATGCTAGATGAGATCGATGTCAATGAAGACGATCTGTTGCTTCTGTCACAAGATCTGGACGGCTGGTATCCATGGATAAAAGGTCGCGTATCGCCTGCGCATATATTGGCGGTAAGTCGACGCAGTGGTATTAGCCCCAGAGAGCTCATTGAGCGCCTTCGATGCTTTGTGTCGATTGGTGTTGTTTCGCCCTCTATTGACCCGAGCGCGCTTGACCAGATCACGGTTACTGATGAGGATCTTTGCCTGCTATCGAGAGATCTTGATGGGAGAGCACCATGGCTCGAGGGGGAGTTGTCGCCCCTGCATATCGTTCGCGCGGCTCGTGCATTGGGGATTTCAACGGACGTTGTCCTCGCACGCTTGGTGAGATTTGTTCCACTCGGGATAGTGCCTCCCTCCGTGAATGCGGACGCGCTTGATGCGATTACGTTGTCCGATGAGGATGAGCGTCTCCTCCGGAGCTACATCAATTCGGAACCTTGGATTGACGAAGTGAGCGCTTGTCGGCGCTTGTTTATTTTGTCCAAAGAACTTGAGATAGATCCAAAGAAATTTGTTCGGCGTCTCGAAAGCTTTGCGGGGCTCGGTTTGCGGCTTCCCAAACTGGATGAGAGAGAATTTGACTCCTTAGAGATAACGGAGGATGAATGGCGCATGCTGTCGTACGATATCGACGGCAAGGCTCCCTGGCTTATGTCCGGCGCCTCCCTGAGACGCATCGCCCGGTGTGGCCGCAAGCTGCGTTGCTCTTTCTCTTATATTATCAGCATGGCTGTTCGCCTCGGTATCGCCTCCAGCGCCCTTTGTGCGTGTGCAGAGTCACTGGGCGACGCTCCGCCAGACATGGACGACGAGCGTCTATGCAGCGCGTTCGATCACGTCGAGGCTCCGGATGCAGCCATCGCCTTCCAGCTAGGCAAGGAACGGGCTCGTTACCGGCTCTGGTACCTCGCCGATGAGCAGTTCGATGCACGCGTCGA
Organism: Sorangium sp. So ce185; assembly: GCF_051526825.1. Lineage (NCBI taxonomy): Bacteria > Pseudomonadati > Myxococcota > Polyangiales > Polyangiaceae > Sorangium > Sorangium sp. So ce185. Next base: position 292,640 of record NZ_CP150316.1, read on the forward strand.
GCGGCTGCGTCCGCTGCTGGAGATCGCGATTGCGGAGTCTTTCCGATGATCACCGGATCGCCGTTCGGGCAGCGCCATCGAGTGCCCGCCCCGGCCGACGGCTGCCCCATCTGGATCAGGTCGCGCACGCCCGCTGTGAATGGGGCGAGCGTCGAGCGCGGCGCGTACCGGTGGGTGTGAGTCCCCGTGGCGGACGCGACGCCCGGCACGGAGCAGTTGCAGCGCGACATCACAGTAAGCGCTGCATGAAGCGCCGTCTCTCCCCAGCCGCCACGTCCAGCGCATGATGGCGCGCATGACAAGGACATCGACGACAGAAGAAAAATGGGCGGATCGAGTCCGGGCGTGGCGCGAGAGCGGCGAGTCGGCCGAGGAGTTCGCGCGGAGCCGCGGCTTTGCGGCATCGACGCTGCACGGCTGGTCGAGCCGGCTCTCGCGGGCGGAGCGCCCGCGCTTTCTGCGGCTGGTGCCGAAGGCGCCAGCGGCGATGAGCGCTCCGGAGCTCGTCGTCGAGGTCGGCGGCGCGCGGGTGCGCGTCGTCGCGGGGTTCGACCCAACGCTCCTGGCCGAGGTGGTCCGCGCCCTGGGCGGTGCAGCGCGATGATTCCGGCGGGCGTGCAGGTGTTTGTCGCGCTGGAGCCGGTGGACATGCGCTACGGCTTCGAGCGGCTCTCGGGTCTCATTCGCGAGCGCGTGGGGTACGAGGCCCGATGCGGCGCGCTGTTCGCGTTCATTGGAAAGCGGCGGACCACCATCAAGATCGTCTTCTTCGACGGCAGCGGACTCTGCCTCTTTTCGAAACGCCTCGATCGCGGTACTTTCGTGCTCCCCGACCCGCCGGCCGAGGGCGCGACGCACGTCGAGGTGGACGACGCGACGCTCGAGACGCTGCTCGACGGCATCGAGATCGCGCCCACGCCGAAGCCCACAAGGCGCGCCCCGCGCCGCGTTCACTGACTCCGCCGAATTTGCTCGACAAGTACGATCGGCGCACGTAGAGCGGCGCCGTGCACGACGCTGCGGACAAGCCGACGCAGACGCCCGAGCAGCAGCGCATCGCGCAGCTCGAAGCTGAGCTCGCCGCGGCGAAGAGCGAGCTCGTGGGAGCGCGCGACGCGCTCGCGCAGCTCCGGCGCGCCTACACACGTGCGCTCGAGCAGCTCCAGCTTCTGCGGCGCCGCTTGTTCGTGGCGAAGGCGGAGCGGGCCGAGGTGAGCGCCGAGCAGCTCGCGTTCGACTCGATGTTCCTCGAAGTCCAGCGCCTCGAGAAGGCCCTGGATGCCGCCGAGCGCAAGAGCGGCGACGAGCGGCAGCACGACGACCCCAAGGGGCCGAAACGACGGCCCGGCGGCAAGGGCCGCCGCGACCTGTCCGAGTCCGACCTCCCCGTCGTCCGCATCGAGCTCTCCTGTCCCGAGCTCGATGCGACGGCGATGCGCATCGGGGTCGAGGAGACCTCACGACTCGGCTACGAGCGTGGAGGCATGCGCCGCATCGTGCTCGCACGCGTCGTGTACAAGGCCGAGAGGTCCGTCACGGATGCGAGCAGCTCGGCCGAGGGGGAAGCTGCCCCGCTCCAGGTCGTCGCGAAAGAAGTCCCGACGGCGACGCCTGCTGTGAGCGTCAGCCCGGAAGACACGGCCGCGGCCGGCGCGCCGAGCGCTTCGTCCGCACCTCTCGACACGCCGCCGTCGGCGCCGACGGGCGAGACCTGCACGGTCTTCATCACGACGCCGCTTCCGAAGGAGCTGTTCCGGAGGTCGTTTCTCGCGCCGTCGGTCGTTGCGCACATACTCACCAGCAAGTACCTGCTCGGTGTCCCGTTCTATCGGCTGGAGCAGCAGCTGGAGCTTCAGGGGGCATCGCTCGATCGCGGCACGATGTGCCGGTACGCCGAAGATGTGGGCGCGACCCTGGGCGCCATCGTCGAGGCCGCACGGAAAGAGGCCTTCGAGACCGCCTTCTGCCTCTCCACGGACGCCACCGGGGTCTCCATCCAGCCCGGGCCCATCCAGGAGCGCAAGGACAAGAAGCCAGGACCGTGCCGCAAAGGACACTTCTTCGTCGTCCTCGCGGACAAGGATCACGTCTTCTTCGAGTACCAGCCCAAGCATACCAGCGCTGCGGTCTGCGAGATGTTCCGCGGCTTCTCGCGATACATCCAGGCGGACGCCCACGCGATCTATGACACCCTCTTCCGCGGCACGCCCCCAAGGGGCGCTTCCGCCGACGAGGGACGTGGACCGCCACCGACGGAGGTCGGATGCTGGTCGCATTGCCGCACCAACTTCTGGGAGGCGGCGGTCTGCAAGCACGAGCTCGGCGTCGAGGGGCTGCGCCGGATCAATGCCCTGTTCGCCGCCGATCGCACGCTGGCGGATCTCGCGCCAGCGCAGCGCAAGGTGCGCCGCGACGCGGCCGTCCGCCCCCTGGTCGACGCGTTCTTCGCCTGGGTCAAGGCCGAGCACGCGCGTCCCCGCGAGCGCGGCCTGGTCTCCACCGCACTCGGCTACGCCCTCAACCAGGAGCAGCCCCTGCGGCGCTTCCTCGACGACGGCCGCTTGCGCCTGGAGAACAACGCGAGCGAGCGAGCTCTGCGATCCATCGCTGTGGCGAGAAAGGCGTGGCTGTTCTTCGGCAGCGACGACCACGCCTCCGCCGCGGCCAACCTCTTCTCGCTCGTCGCGAGCTGCAAGCTCCACCACCTCGACCCCGAGGCCTACCTCGCCGACGTCATCCGCGTGATGCCCTACTGGCCGCGCGAGCGCTACCTCGAGCTCGCCCCGAGGTACTGGGCGCGCACCCGCGCTCGCCTCGTCGCCGAAGAGATGAAGCTGCCCCTCGGGCCGATCACCGTCCCGCCCCCGCTTCCCGCGGAAGAGCAGCGCGCGACGAGCTGACCGGGCCGGTTCCATCGCGCCCATCCTGCACCAGCTGACCGACGTTGGGGGCTACGGCGCTTCGCGCAGCGCTTACACATCACACGGCGAGGCCAGCCCGGGCACCCCCGAGCGAGCCGCTATCACCGCCCACGCGCCGAGCCGCTCGCGCCGCCGCAAGTGTGCGGGAGGGCGCGCGCACACGGCGACCTCGCGGCGGCTCTGGCGGCTCGGGAGGTCGCGGCACAAGCCCCCGCTCCGGCTCCACGGATAGACGAGCTCGGCGGCCTCCGTCGTCCGGCTAGAGCCGACGAAGGAATGTAAAGAAATGCAAGCCGACGGCGAGCGGCCGCTTGCGACGATGTAGCGTCCAGGGCAGACCGCCACGCCCCCTCACCGCCGCCGAAGCATCTTATGAGTCCTGCTATCCTCGCGAGAAGACAGCGGTGTCTATCTACGCCATATTTATGTATTGATGAGGCTGTTGCCGCCATGTGGCCCGCGAGATCTCAAGCTGAGCCTGCCATGCGACCGCTCGTGGCTTCATGTCGCACCCTGCCTTAACCAAATCTTATCAATGCTTCGTCTTGCACGTCGCGTGAGGCTCTTCTATGTTCGCCGCATCGCAGGCGCGACGCGCGCATTCCGCGCCCTGGACGACGGCCTGCGATACAGGAGCTATGTCATGAAGATGCGACGAGCGTTCGCGGCCTTTGGCATCATTGCTGCTGTGGGCATCACCGGGTGCGTGGGCTCCGAAGAGCCTGCGGAGCCGGAGATCGTCCGCCTGGACCCGAGCGAGGCCGCAGAGAACCCGCTCGGCAGCTGGAGCGGGCCCTCCTCTGGTCCTGCCGCAGAAGCGCAGTCGGTCGGCGAGACCTCAGATTCCGCCGCATACTGTTGGGTGTGGCTCGACTACTGCGTCGACCCGCGTACCGGGACGGGGACCTGCCACGATAACGGCGGCTGTAGCTGGGAGCAGTTCATCAATGCTTGCATTAGCCTGTACGAAGACATCTGCATCTGAGCGTAGCGGGTAGTCCCGCGGCGCGTCTTGAAACCGCTCCCAGCTCGGGTGCGCGCGCCGGCTACGCCGGCAAAGGCCGGCGCGCGCCCGGCGCTGGCAGGCGTTCCCCTGGGTCGCCCGCGCCGGATGCCGGGCCGACGCGCGCCCGCCCGGTGGTAAGGTGGGCGCGTGGTCCTGCGTCCGGCAGCCTGGGTGGGTCGCGACCGAGAGCTGAACCTGCTCGACGACCTGCTCGGCGCGGCGCTCGCCGGCCGCGGATCGAGCGCCCTCGTGGCCGGCGAGGCCGGCATCGGCAAGACGCGCCTGCTCGAGGAGCTCGCCGAGCGCGCGCGGGCGCGCGGCTTCGCGGTCGCGTGGGGGCGGGGGTGGGAGCTCGGTCAGGCGCCGAGCTTCTGGCCCTGGCTCGAGGTCCTGCGCGCGCTGCTCGGGCGGCCGCGGGCGCCCGCGGCGTTCGCCGGCCGGCTGCGCGGGCTCTTGCTCGAGCTCCCGCCCGGGGAGCCCGCGCGCGGCGCGGACGTGTTCCAGCTCTACGACGCGGTCGCCTGCCACCTCTCCGCGCACGCGCGCGAGGAGCCGATCGCGCTCTTCTTCGACGATCTCCACGCCGTCGACCCCTCGTCGCTCGAGCTCATGGAGTTCGTCGCGCGGGGCCTGCGCGCCGAGCGCGTCGCGCTCTTCGGCAGCCGGCGCGACGTCGACGGCCGCCGGCCGGAGGTCGACGGCCGCCGGCCGGAGATCGAGCGGCGCCTCTCGCGGCTCGCGCGGCTCTGCGAGCACCTCGGGCTCGAGCGCCTGTCCGAGGGCGACGTGAGGGTCTGGATCCAGCAGACCACGGGCGACGACGACCCGGGCGCGGCGCGCCGGATCCACGCGGCCAGCGACGGCAACCCGCTCTTCGTGAGCGAGCTCCTGCGGCTGCCCGCGCCCGCCGCGCGGCGCTCCTCGGCGGACCTGCCGGGCACGCTGCGCGCGCTCGTCGGCGAGCGCCTCGCCGCCCTCGAGGCGGGCCACCGCGAGGCGCTGCGCGCCGCGGCGCTGGTCGGGCGCGAGTTCGGGCTGCCCCTCGTGGCGGCGCTGCTCGAGCGGCCCGCCGCGGAGCTCGAGGCCGCGGCGCACGAGGCGTGCGCCCTCGGCGTGCTCGCGCCGGTGAGCCCGGGCCGTTACCGCTTCTCGCACGCCCTCGTGGCCGAGACGCTGGTGCAGGAGCTGCCCCCGGCGCGCCGAGCGCTCCTGCACCAGCGCGCCGCCGAGGCCCTGGAGGCCCGCCACGAGGGCGACCCGGCCGCGCCCCTCCACGAGATCGCGCGCCACTGGCTCGAGGCGGGCGTCGCGTCGGCGCCGCGGGCCGCGCGCGCCGCCGAGCGCGCCGCGCGCCTCGCCATGGCGCGCCTCGCGTTCGCGGACGCCGCCGCGCTCTACGAGCGGGCGCTCGCGGCCGAGGCCCTCGCCTCGCCCGTCGATCCGGCGCGGCAGGGGGAGCTGCTCGTCGCGCACGTCGAGGCGCTGGCGCGCGCCGAGCAGCGAGCGAGCGCCGAGGCCGCGTGCGAAAGGGCCGTCGCGCTCGCGCGGGCCTGCGGGGACGGCGCGCTGCTCGCGCGGGCCGCGCTCGCGCTCGGCGCGGAGAGCCGCGCCGGCGCCGCCGATCGCGAGGTCGCGCGCCTGCTCGCCGAGGCGCTCTCGCTCTTGCCGCCGGGCGACAGCCCGCTCGCGGCCCGGGTCAGCGCGCGGCTCGCCAGCGCGCGCCAGCCCGAGCTCGACCCGCGAGGGCCGATGGACCTCGCCCGGAGCGCCATCGCCATGGCGCGGCGCTTCGACGATCCGGGGCTCTCGCTCTCGGTCATCCACGCCGCGCTCGGCGCCCTGATGGACTTCGCGCCGCCCGGGGAGCGCGCCGGCCTGAACGCCGAGGCGCTCGAGCTCGCGGTCTCGCTCGGCGACGGCCCGCGCGCGCTGCTCGCGGCGCAGCGCCTCGCCTTCGATCGCGCCGAGCTGCTCGACGCGGGCGGCTTCGAGGGCGCGCTCGGCCGCTGCGAGGCGCTCGCGCGCGAGCTCGGCCAGCCGCGCTACGGCTGGGTGCCCGCCATGTTCCGGTCGATGCGCGCCGAGTGGCAGGGCGACCTCGAGCGCGCCCTGCGCTGGGAGGACGAGGCGCGCCGGATCCGCGATCAGGGCGCCGCGGAAGGCGCGAGGCTCGTCCCCTCCCGGCCGCTCGCGCGGGCGCTCGGGCGCTACGACCCCGAGCGCCTCGAGCGCTTCCTGGGCGAGCTCTCGAGCCGGGCGCCCGACAGCGCCGCCGTGCCCCTGTTCACGGCGCTGCTCGCGAGCTGGCGCGGCCAGGAAGGGCCCGCGCGCGCGGCGCTCGACGCGCTGTGCGCGCGCGGCTACGCGGGCTTCCTGCGGCGTCCCGAGCCCCCGCGCGGCGGCCCCGGGCCGGACGATCCGACCGTCGCCGGGTACATCCACATGCCGGAGCTGGCCGTCGAGATCGCGTGCGCGCTGGGGGACGCGCCCTGGGCGCGGGCGCTCTACGACGAGCTCGCCCCGTCCGCCGGCACGGCGTTCGTGCTGACCACGACCGCGTTCTCCCTGCACGGGCTGGTCGATCTCGCCCTGCTCAACCTGAGCGCCGCGCTGTCGCGCTGGGACGACGCCGAGCGGCACGCCCGCGCGGCCCTCGCCGCCGCCGAGCGGCTGGGCGCGCGGCCCCTCGCGGCGCGCATCCACCACGATCACGCCCGCGTCGCGCTCGCGCGCCGGCGCACGGCGGGGGCCAGCGAGCGCGACGCGCTCGCGGCGAGCGCCCGGGAGCGGCTCGAGCGGGCCGCGGCCCTCGCGGGCGAGGTCGGCCTGAGCGCGCTCGAGGAGCGCTGCCGCCGGGCGCTCGCCGGGCTCGAGGGCGCGCCGCTCGCGCCGCCCGCGCCGCCCGCGCCGGCCGACCCTGCGCCGGCGCCGGCCGACCCTGCGCCGGCGCCGGCCCGCCCTCGACCCGGGCGCGCCGAGCCGCTGCGGCTCGTCCGGGAGGGCGAGTACTGGACCGTCAGCGCCGCGGGCGCCCTGTGCCGCGTGCAGGACAGCCGCGGCATGCGCATGCTGGCGCAGCTCGTGGACGAGCCCGGCCGAGAGCTCCACGTGCTCGAGCTCTCGGGCAGCCCCGCGGGCGTCGATCCCGGCGACGCGGGCGAGATCCACGACGCGCGGGCCCTCGCCGAGTACCAGGCGCGGGTGCGCGAGCTGCGCGCCGAGATCGAGGAGGCCGCGGCCTTCAACGACCTCGGCCGCCGCGAGCGGCTCGCCGCGGAGCTCGAGGCCGTGACCCGCGAGCTCTCGCGCGGCCTCGGCCTCGGCGGTCGCGCGCGGCGCGGCGCCTCGGCGGTCGAGCGCGCGCGCGTCAACGTCCGCCGCCGCCTGACGCTCGCGCTGCGCCGCATCCGCGCCGCGAGCCCCGCCATCGCCGACGAGCTCGAGGCGGCGCTGCGCACCGGCGTGCACTGCGTCTACACCCCCCCGACCTGAGCGCCGCGCCGCTCAGCCGTTCGCACGGTCGAGCTCCGCGCAGAGCTCGGGCGAGAGCTCCAGGTTCACGGCGCGCAGGTTCTGCTCGAGCTGCTCGAGCGTCCGCGGCCCCACGAGCGGGACCACGCGGGGGGCGCGCTGGTGCATCAGCCACGCGAGCACCAGCTGGTGCGGCAGCACCTCGAGCCTCCGCGCGATCGCGGCGACGGCCGCGAGGCGCGCGTCGCTGTCGCTGCCGGCGTAGGGCTGCATGGCCCAGTGGCCCTGCCGCTTCTCGGCGCTGTCGTAGATCCCCTTCAGGATGGGCGAGTACGCGACCAGCGTCAGGTCCGGGTGCTCGCGCAGGTAGTCGAGCTGCTCGTCGTCCACGATCGACGTGTGCTCGAGGCCCTGGCGCCGGCGGAGGTAGCTGTGCTGCTGCTGCAGCGCCACCGGCGCGGGCCAGCCCTCGGCCGCGCAGCGCTGGCGGATGCGCTCGAGGCGCCAGGTGCGCACGTTCGACCAGCCGATGAACCGCGCCTTGCCCGCCTTCACCAGCCGGGCGAGCGCCTCGAGCGTCTCGTCGAGCGGGGTCACCCGATCGTCGACGTGCACGTAGTACAGGTCCACGTGGTCCGTCTGCAGCCGGCGCAGGCTCGCCTCCAGGGCGCGCTCGAGCGTCTCGCGGCCGGCGCCCTCGAAGTCGCGGCGCGCGCTCGTCCAGTCGACCTCGCCGCCGCGCCAGTGCGCGTCGGGGGTCCGCACCATCGCCGCGCCCTTGGTCGCGAGGAACACCTGCCCGCGGTTGCCGCGCTGCGCGAGCCAGCGCCCCAGCACCGCCTCGCTCTCGCCGCCGCGGCTGCCCTGTCGCAAGAACCAGCCGTAGCAATTGGCGGTGTCCAGGAAGTTGCCGCCCCGCTCGACGTAGCGATCGAGCATCTGCCGCGACTCCTCCTCGCTCGTCAGCGTGCCCATCAGCATGCAGCCCAGGCTCAGCTGGCTGACTTTCTGGCCCGTGTTTCCCAGCTCGACGACCTTCATCGTGCGCTCTCCTGGCTCGAGGTGCCGCATCGGGACCGCGCCCGGCGCATGCCGTTTCCCGGGCCGCCCGCCTCGAGCCGCGCGGGCGCCACCCGAGGGGCGTAACTTGGCGAGGAACGGACGTAACCCGGGCGATCTCGCGGCGCCGGCCGCGCCAGAGGGCCCGCCGTTCCCCAACGAGCCCGCCGTTCCCCGACCTGGCCGAGACCTCTCGGGCCAGCGCCGCGTCGCCCAGGCTCGTCCCGGCGCTCCCGGCGACGGAGGCTCAGCGCTTCCGCAGGTACTTGCGAATGTCGACGGAGACGGCCGCCACGATGATGATGCCCTTGATGATCTGCTGCCAGTAAGGGGACACCCCGAGGATGACGAGGCCGTTGTTGAGCACCTCGAAGATGAGCACTCCGGTGAGGATGCCGCCGACGGTCCCGACGCCGCCTGACGTCGAGACGCCGCCGATGACGCAGGCCGCGATGGCGTCGAGCTCGTACATCAGGCCATAGTTGTTGGTGGCGCCGCCGGTCCTCGCCGCGAGGAGCGCCCCGGCCAGGCCGTAGAGGGCGCCGGCCAGGAGGTACACGAGCAGGAGCGTCTTCGGGACGTCGACCCCCGAGACGACCGCCGCTTCGCGGCTCGAGCCGATGGCATAGATGTTCTTGCCGAGGCGGGTCTGGTTGAGGAGCACCCAGATGAAGAACGTGATCACCGCCGCGATGATGACGAGATACGGCAGCGCCCAGTCGCCGCCGAAGCGGATCGCGCCGGTGCCGATGGCGGTGAAGTCGTCCCGCAGGCCGCCGATCGGCTGGGCGCCGAGCGGCGGGCGGTCGACGTAGAGCGACGCGGCGCCATAGGCCATGATCATCGTGCCGAGCGTGGCGATGAAGGGCGGCACGTTGAGGAAGGCCACGATCGACCCGTTGACGAGCCCGACCGTGGCGCCGACGCTGACGGCCGCGGCGACGCACAGGAGCACCGGCTGGCTGGCGAGGTGCGGGTACATCCGGCTCGCGTAATCGGGCCGCTGCAGCAGCGAGGCGGCGACGCAGGCGGCGAGCCCCACCGTGCGGCCGGCGGACAGGTCGGTCCCGCGCGTGATCAGGACCCCTCCCTCGCCGAGGGCGATGATCACCCGGACGGAGGAGATGATGAGGACGTTGATGAGGTTGGCCACGCTCAGGAAGCTGGGCCGCAGGACGCCGATCACGAGGACCAGGAGGAGGAGGACCAGAGAGATCGCCTGCCGGCTGGCGAACTCTCGAACTGCCCTCATGCGATCGCGGGCGGCGCCGCCGGCGCTGCTGGTTGCCATGGAGTGGTCCCTCTGCTTTCGATCGATCCGGTGGCTCAGCGGAACTGCGTGGACAGCGACATGATCTCCTCCTGGGTGGCGCTCTTGCCTTCCAGGATGCCCGTGACCCGCCCCTCGCACATGACCATGATGCGATCGGACATGCCGAGCACCTCGGGCAGCTCCGAGGAGATCAGGATGATGCTCTTCCCCCGCCTCGCGAGGTCCGCGATGATCGTGTAGATCTCGTATTTGGCGCCGACGTCGACGCCCCGGGTCGGCTCGTCGAGGATGAGGATGTCGGGGCTCGTGAGGAGCCAGCGCGCCAGGATGACCTTCTGCTGGTTGCCGCCGGACAGGTCCTGGATGAAGGCGCGCGTGCTCGGCGTCTTGACCCGCAGCGCCTCCACGAGCCGCCGCACGTCCGCCTCGGCGCGGCCGAGATCGAGCAGGCCGGCCCTGCGCTCGTAGCTCTTCCAGCTCGCCAAAAGCGTGTTGTCGGCCACGTGGAGCATCGGGAAGATCCCCGTCGAGCGGCGCTCCTCGGTGAGGAGCGCCATCCCGCGCGCGATGGCCCTGATAGGGCTCCCGAGCTGCGCCTCTCTCCCGTCGACGACGACACGACCCTTCGCGACGGAGCGCAGCCCGAACAGCGCTTCCATCACCTCGGTGCGCTGGGCGCCCACGAGGCCGCTCACCCCGAGGATCTCGCCCCGCCGGAGCTCGAAGCTCACGTCCTCGAAGGACCCCGGATCCGCCGAGGTCAGCCCCTCGACGCGCATCACCACCTCGCCGGGGTCGTTCTCGCGCGGCGGGAACCGGTGCGTCATGTCGCGGCCGACCATGCGCTGGATGATGAGATCGGTCGTGAGCTCGGACGCCGGATAGGTCCCCACGAGGCGCCCGTCGCGCATGATGGTGACCTCATCGGAGATGCGGAGGATCTCCTCCATCTTGTGCGAGATGTAGATGATGGCCACCCCCTCGCCCCGGAGCCTGTCGATGATCTCGAAGAGGTGCTCCACCTCGTGCTCGGTGAGCGACGAGGTCGGCTCATCCATGATGATGATCTTGGCGCGCCGGGAGACCGCCTTGGCGATCTCCATCGACTGCAGCTTCGAGACCGGGAGGTCCACGGCCCAGGCGGTCGGGTCGATGTCCATCCGGAGCTCCTGGAAGAGCGCCTGCGTGTCCCGCAGCATCTTCTTGTGATCGACCAGCTTGAGCGGCCCGAACCGGCGGATCGGGAAGCGCCCCAGCCAGAGGTTCTCCATGACGCTCCGGTAGGCGATCGGCTGCAGCTCCTGGTGGATCATGGCGATGCCGTGATCGAGCGCGGCGCGCGACGACGACAGCGATACGGTCTTGCCGGCCAGCGCGATCGTGCCGGCGTCCGGCGTGTACATGCCGAACAGGCACTTCATCAGCGTGGACTTGCCCGCGCCGTTCTCCCCCATGAGGGCGTGGACGGTGCCCGGACGGACCCGCAGGGTCACCGAGTCCAGGGCCTTCACCCCCGGGAACACCTTGGAGATGCCGCTCATCTCGAGGGCGTAATCGGCGCCGGCCATGACGATCTCCTGTTGCTCTCGGCCGGGGGAGGCGGCGCCGGCCGCTCCCCGACCGACGCGCGTCGCCAGCGCGCTGGCCTCACTTGTACTGCTGGTGGTTCTCCTTCGTGACCTTCCGGTAGGGGACCCAGACGTACCTGCCGTCGAGCGGCGCGACGCTGGTCTTGACCTCGGCGCCGGTGGCGAGCGCGAGGGAGATGTCGAAGATCGCCTTGCCCTGGCTCTTGGCGTCGTTGAGGACGGTGCCGAGGAGCGTGCCGCTCGCGATCGCGTCGAGGGCGGGCGGCGTCGCGTCGACGCCGACGACCGGCATGTACTTGCCGCCGGTGAAGTACCCGGCCGCCTTGAGCGCCTCGATCGCGCCGAGGGCCATGTCGTCGTTGTTGGCGAGGACGACCTCGATCTTGTCGTTGTGCGCGGCGAGGAAGGCGGCCATCTTCTCCTGCCCCTTGACGCGCTCCCACATGGCCGTGTCCTCCGCGAGCTTCTCCACCTGGAGCCCGGCGCCGGTGATGGCCTTGATGGAGTACTCCGTGCGGATCGGGGCGTCCTGGTGCCCGGGCTCGCCGGTCAGCATGACGTACTGGATCTTTCCATCCTTGTTCCGGTCGGCCTCGGGGTGGGCCTTCCAGTAGTCGACGACGATCTCGCCCTGCATCGTGCCGGACTGCTCAGCCTCGGCGCCGACGTAATAGGCCTTGTCCCACCTGGCCATGTCTTCTTTGAGGGGCTCGCGGTTCCAGAAGACCACCGGCACGTCCTTGGCCTTGGCCTTGTCGATGATGATCGGCACCGCGGTCCGGTCGACCAGGTTGATGGCCATGACCTTGAAGCCCTGCACGAGGAACTGGTCGACCTGATCGTTCTGGATGGGCTGCTGGTTCTGGCTGTCGACGATGTTCAGCTCCGCCTTGCCCTTGGCGCTCTCCTCGATGGTCCGCCGTATGTACGACATGAAGGTGTTGTCGAATTGATAGACGGCGACCGCCAGCCTGGGCGTGCCGGAGGCGGCCGCGCCGCTGCTCGGGCCGCCTTCCTGACAGCCGGACATCATGACGGCGACGGCGGCCGCCGCGAAACAAAGCGCCCTCATATGGAGATCTCCTTACGCATCAGCCGTCGAACGAGCGAGGCTCGTCGTGGTCTCTCTGGATTCCCGCTGGTGAAAGGACGAGCGCCGTCGAGCGGCGATCGCTTCCACGACGACCGAGCGACGGAGTCGGTGCCTAGACCCGGAGGTCTCGGCGCGCAGGACGGCCCGCCCGTGGCGAAGCAAAAGCACGCACTTCGTCCACATGTTAACGATAACATATGGGGTGTCAACGCGAATCGAACGGCCTGCGGGCCGCCTCGATCCCGGGGAGGACGAGGCGAGCGGGGCTCCTCCGAAGCGCCGCGTCAGGCGGGGAGGGCGCCCGCCCGCGGTCGCGGCGGCCGGCCGCCGCTGCGCGCCCGTCGAGGATGGCGGCGTACATCGGTCGATTTGGATTGACGCCCGTCATGTTAACGTTAACATATGCGTCCTGAGCCGCGATCTCGCGGCTGAGCTTGCCCTTACCTGACAGGAGACGTCGCATGTCGATGAGCATGAAGCTGATGGGTGCCATGTTGATGAGCGTCGGCATTGGCTTTGCGGGGGCCGCGTGGGCCGCGGGCGGGGCGGCGGACGTCCCCGCTTCGGTGGCCGAGGGGAAGGATTTCGGTTGTGGTGCAAAAGGACAGAAGGCCTGTCCGATGCAGGGCTGGATGAAGACGGTGATGCAGTCGGCGACCACGAGCGGCGACGGCGCGAAGATCGCGTCGGCGCTGGATTACGTCGCGTCGAAGCCGCCGCCCGGGATGCCCAAGTGGGTCGCGATCTCGAAGGAAGGCGCGGAGAAGGCCAAGAAGGGCGACATCGACGGCGCCAAGGCGAGCTGCAAGGCGTGCCATGATCTGTACAAGGCGGAGTACAAGGCGAAGCTCCGCGACGCCGCGTTCTGAGGCGCCTTTCACGGCGCTCCCCCTCTCCGCAGCTCGCGCCGGGCGCGCCCCCTCCTGGCAGCCCTGGCCGTACCCGCCGGGGCTCAGGCCAACGCTGGCCCGGGAGAGCTCCGGCCGATCCCGACGACGTTGCGTTTACAGACGCGCCGCTCGCCACTAGCCTGGCGAGCAGTGAGGTGCCCATGTCCACATCAGCCCAAGGTCCAGAGTCCGACGAACAACTCACCCCGGTGCGCTGGGGCGTCCTCGGGGCGAGCAACTTCGCGCTGACGGTCAGCCTCCCTGCCATGAAGCGGGGGCCCCTCACCCAGCTCGCCGCGCTGGCGTCGCGCGACATCGGCAAGGCGACCGCCGCCGCGCGATCGCTCGGCATCCCGAGGGCGTACGGCAGCTACGACGAGCTGCTCGACGATCCGGAGATCGACGCGATCTACAATCCGCTGCCCAACCACCTGCACGTGAAGTGGACGGCGCGCGCGGCCCGCGCCGGCAAGCACGTCCTCTGCGAGAAGCCGATCGCGCTCAGCGCCGAGGACGCCGAGGCGCTTGTCGACGTGCAGCGCGAGACGGGCAAGCTGATCGCCGAAGCGTTCATGATCCGCAACCATCCGCAGTGGCAGCAGGCGAGGGACTGGGTGCGCCGCGGCAAGATTGGCGAGCTGGTCAGCGTCCAGGCGGCGTTCTCGTACTACAACCGCGACGCCGCAAATATCCGCAACAAGAAGGCGGTCGGGGGCGGCGCGCTCTACGACATCGGCTGCTACGCGGTGAACACGTCGCGCTTCCTGTTCGGGCGCGAGCCCGTGCGGGCGATGGCGCTCGTCGACCACGATCCAGAGTTCGGCACCGACCGCTTGACCTCGGGCCTGCTCGACTACGGCGGCGCGCACCTGACGTTCACGTGCAGCACGCAGGCGGTGCCCTACCAGCGCGTGAACGCGTTCGGCACCAAGGGCCGCATCGAGATCGAGATCCCGTTCAACGCCCCCGGCGACCAGCCGTGCAAGGTATGGCTCGATGACGGCTCGACGCTGAACTGCAGCTCGGCCAAGGTCATCTCGTTTCCCGCCGTCGACCAGTACCACCTGCAGAGCGAGGCGTTCTCGCGCGCCATCCGCGCCGGGGGGCCCGTCGAGAATTCGATCGAGGTCGCGGTCGGCAACATGCGCGTCATCGACGCCCTCTTCCGTTCCGCCGAGAGCGGGCGCTGGGAGAAGATCTCGCCCGCGACAGGCGCGGGAGGGAGACCGCTCAGAAGCGTGCGTTGAGCGCGGCGAGCTCGCCTGGCTCGTGGGCTGCCCCGCTGGCTCGTTGGGCTGCCCCGCCCGTTCCCGGCGCGTCGCCGCCCACGGCCAGGCGCCGTTCTTCACGAAAGCTGCACGGATCGCTCCACCAAGCTCCACGAGCTGCTCATGCCGCCCACCCGTCCTGTGAGCTAGGGTGAAGCCATCACTCAAGCACGGCGGTGAGGCGATGACAGGAACGGCGCACAACGGTGGCGGACGGCGCGGAAGCCCCTGGAGGGTAGCGGTCTGGGGCATTGCAGCGCTCGTCCTGCTGCTGCCCTTGATCGCGATGCAGTTCACCGAAGAGGTGGCCTGGGATCTGGCGGATTTCGTCATCTTCGGATCCATGCTGGTCGGCGCCTGCGGCGCCTACGAGCTGGCTGCGAGGGGGACGAGCAACAACGCGTACCGAGCCGCCGTCGGCGTTGCGCTCGCGGCGGCGTTCGTCCTCGTCTGGATGAACCTCGCCGTCGGGATCATCGGGAACGAGGAGAACCCCGCCAATTTGATGTATAGCGGGGTGCTCGCCGTCGGGATCCTCGGGGCCATCATCGCGCGCTTCCAGCCACATGGAATGGAGCGCGCGCTGGTCGCGACGGCGATCGCCCAGGCGTTGGTCGCCGTGATCGCGCTGATCGCCGGATGGGGCTACACCTTGATCCTGACAGGCGTCTTCGTCGCGTTGTGGCTCACATCGGCCCGGCTGTTTCGGAGGGCGGCGCGGGAGCAAGCTCACGCGGGCGCAGCGCCGTAGGCGGACCCGCGACGTGCGCTATCGACCCATGGCGCACGGTCAGGCCGTCACCTTGCGCGCCAGGGCGAGCTCGGCTGGGTTCGGTTTCGTCCCCGCAGCGCGCGGTCGCTGGTAGCGTCTCGACCTCGGCGGGGCCGGGACCTCGGCGCTGTGCGCAAGGCCGCAGAGCTCGCCTCGCCGAGCCGGTCACGGCCTTGCGCTCGCTCGGGGCCATGAGGTAGCTGACGGCCCTCATGGACACGCTGACGCATGGGCTCCTCGGGCTGGCGGTCGGCGCGACGCGTCGCCCCGACATGAGGCCCGGCGAGGGGCGGGCGTCGCCGACCGACCGCGCCGTCCTGCTCTCGTGCGTGATCGCCGCCGAGCTGCCGGATCTCGACTATTTCTGGCCGGCCGGGGACGCGGTGCTGCGCACCCTGCGCGCGCACCGCGGGCCGTCGCACGCGCTCCTGTTCGCGCCGGTGGTGGCGGCGGTGGCCGCCGGGGTCGCCTGGCTCGTCCTGCGGCGGCGGGCTCGGTTCGGCCCGGTCTACGCGTTCAGCGTCCTCTCGGTCGCCCTCGCGCACCTCTTGCCGGATCTCTGGACCGGGTGGGGAACGCGCCTGCTCCTCCCGTTCTCGGACGCGCGCCTGACGCTCGACTGGACCGGCGTGCTCGACCCGCTGGTAACGCTGCCGCTCGCCCTCGGCGCGCTCGTCGCGTGGCGCCGGCGGGCGCGCTGGCGGCGCGCGATCCTCGTCGGCGCCGCCGTCGCCGCCGTGTACGTCGGCGGCCGGATCGCCATGCAGCAGGTGCTCGTCGCCCGCGTCGCCGCCGCCCACCCCGGAGCGCAGCGCGTCGCCGTGTTCCCCGCGATGCTCGGCGTGACGACATGGCGCTTCATCGCGACGCACGAGGACGCTTACGCGGCCGGCACGGTCGACCTGCTCGGCGGCGCGCCGACCGAGGAGCGCCGGGTCGCGCGCGCGCCCAGCGGCCCTGTCCCCGCCCGGGTCGCCGCCGTCCCGACCGTGCGTGAGGCGCTCGCCTGGGCTCGCTTCCCCGTGGTCCGCCACGCGCCCGCCGGCGACGGCGGGACCACCGTGCGCGTCGCCGACCTCCGCTACCACCTGCGCGGCGACCCGACGCTCGAGTTCATCGTCGACATCGCCCCCGACGGCGCGGTGACGCGCGCCCGCCTCGAGCGCGGCGGCTCCGCCCGCGAGCTCCTCGACCGCTGGCGACAGTAGCGCTTCGCGCCTGCCGCGAGCACGCAACGCACCCGCGTCGCCTCTTGCATTTGCCAGAGGCTTTCATCGTCGACGCAGAGGGCCCGAGAACCAAAGGAGACAAACCACAGAGGCACAGAGGGCACAGAGGAGAAGAGGAAAAGAGAGTTCTTTTCTTGCACTCCTCTGTGCCCTCTGTGCCTCCGTGGTTTGAATCTTGTTTCCTCTCTACAACGGCGTGCGGACGCACAGCGCCATCGGGTACGCAGCGGCGCGCCGACGCCATGGGCGCGCATCGGCGCCTCACGCCCTCGGGGCGCGTCGAGCCGGCGGAGCCTGGGCTCGAGGCCGAGCGCCTGGCTCAACGCCAAGATCGCTCTGGCGCGCGTGCTGCTGGCGACGGTAGGCCCCCGGCGCCATGCCCGACCACTGCCGGAACGCGTGGCCGAACGAGGCCTCCGACGCGTAGCCGGTGAGCTGAGAGGTGAGCGCGAGCGTCGCGCCTTCGCGCAGCAACATCGTGGCCTTCTGCATGCGCATCCGCGTGAGGAAGCCGAGCGGCGGCTCGCCCACGAGGCTCGTGAAGCGCGCCGCGAAGGCAGACCGCGACAGCCCGACCTCCTCGGCGAGCGAGGCGACCGTCCACGGATGCTCCGGCCGACGGCTCATCAGGCCCATGGCCGTGGCCACGCCCGGGTCGCGCAGCGCGCTGACCAGCTCGAGCGATCGACACGAGTGCGAGGGCCCGTCGCCGAGCGTCTCGACATACGCCCGCATCACGTGGACGAACAGCACGTCTGCCATGCGAGCGAGCACGAGATCGGCGCCGAACGGCCTCGACTCGATCTCGCGCGTGAGGAAGCGGAGGTGCTCCACGAGCGACGTCTGACCCGCGCCCGCACCCGTGAGCCGGAACGCGGGCGGCAACGACGACACGATCGGGACGGCGAACGGATCCTCGAGCTCGACGAGCGCCGACGTGATCCGCGTCTCGGTCCCCGCGCCGCCCAGGGTCAGGTGCCACACGCGACTGTCGCCGCTCGCGCGGACCCCGGGCAGCTCTTCGAGCGCGACGACCGGCGTGCCTTTGCGATCCCGGAGCGAATGCGCCCGGCCGTGCGGCACCACGGCGACGTCGCCGGCCGTCAGGTCGAGCGCGTGGCCGTCGTCCTCGGTCGAGAGCCAGGCCGCGCCGCTCACCACGTGGTGGATGCAGAAGGTCGAAGGCCTGCTTCGAAGCGCGACGCCCCACGGCGCCCTCGCGTCGAGGCAGGCCCACGACGCCGCCCTCGCTCGAACCGAGGACAGGAGCTCGCTCAGCGGGTCCACGAGCGGCCCCGGATGGACGATTTCGCAAGCAACGTGGACGCGCTCGACTGGTCGCCTCCGCGCGAGCGCCGCATGGTTGGGGGGTAATTCGAGGCCTTCATTCGCCTCTGAAAGGATAACTCATGTCCACCGAAGCGACCACCGAGCCGGTGCTGGTCACCGGCGCCACTGGCAGGCAAGGCGGAGCCGTCGCCGCTGCGCTGCTCGAGCGAGGCGTCCCCGTGCGTGCGCTCGTTCGTGACCCTGGCGCGGCCCCTGCGATCGCGCTGCGCGCGCGCGGTGCGGTCCTCGTGCGGGGCGACTTCGACGATCCCGGCTCGCTGCGCGCCGTCTGCGAGGGAGCGCGGGCGGTGTTCTCCGTGCAGCACCCGAACATGGCCGACCTCGAGTCGGACTCCGAGCGAGCGCAGGGGAAGAACCTCGTCGAGGCAGCCCGGGCGACCGGCGTTCCGCAGTTCATCCATACGTCGGTGTCCGGAGCCGGCGCGCACCACCGGCGAGCGCCGGGCTGGGAGCTCGAGCGGGGCGCCAGCCGCAACTACTGGGAGAGCAAGGCGTACACCGAAGAGCTGGTGAAGAATGCCGGATTCCGCTTCTGGACCCTCATCAAGCCGTCCTTCTTCATGGAGAACTTCATCCGCCCTTCCATCATGTTCGAGGGGGGCACGGGCGACCGCCTGCTCACCACGATCGCGCCTGACACGGAGCTCGCCGTTGTCGCCGTGCAGGACATCGGGGCAGCGGCCGCGGCCGCTGTCCAGGAGCCGTCACGGTTCCACGGCGTGGAGCTCGAGCTCGCCAGCCAACGGTTGACGATGCGCGAGATCGCTCGTGCGCTGTCCCGCGCGCTCGACCTCCCCATCGAAGCTCCGTCGCTCACGGCCGACGAGGCCATCGCCCGGGGTCTGATGCCCATGATCGCGCACCCGCACGCGCGGCTGAACCACTACGGCAGCCCGGCCACCCCCGAGGCGGCGCGCGCGCTCGGCATTCCGCTCACCGACTTCGAGACCTGGCTTCGACACCACCGTGTGTGAATCTCAACCCGGAGGCCCTCGGCAGCCGTCGTGTCGAACGATTCAGGTGACGCTGTAGCGTCCGCGCTCCTGAAGGGCTCGCGGCAAGCCGATCACGATCCGGGCGGACGGAGCTGCTTGCGGACCTTCTTGATGAAGGTCTGCGTGCACTTTCCGTGGGTGGCCTCATGCTCGATGATCTCGAGCGTGAGCTTGGCCTTCGTCCCGCTGGAGAGATGCGCAGCCGCGTTCACCTCCCTGGCGAGCTGGATGCCCTCCAGCGACGCGGGTCCCTGCGGCTTCTCGACGGCCGCCGTCTTGTTCGGCTGCCGGAAGTGGGAAGGCTTCGTCTTGGTGACGTCGCGGAAGCGGGGGTCGTCCGAGCGCCGGCCGGTGCCGTGGCAGCCCGGGCAGGTGGCGGTGCTGCCGGAGAACGAGTTGGCGATGCGGCCGTCGCCGCCGCAGACGCCGCAGGATTCACTGGTCATGAGCCAGGCCCTCGGGTCGGGGTGGGTGCTTCGGGTCCTTCATGCCGAGAGCATACAGGCGATCGTGGCTCGTGGGAGCCTCGCCTGGGGCGATCCTCCGTTTTGCGCGTGGTTCGCTGCGAGCGCAGCGGCGCGCCCGCCCCCTCGGCACCGAGCCGCCCGTCGGCGCGCCGACTGCGCAGATCGGCGGCCCGGCTCTCCTGGTGATGCTCCGCAAGCGCCACGGCTGGGGCGGAGACGTCAGCCCGGCCGGACCCGCTTGACCGCAGGACGGCTCGTGCAGCGGGCGATCCACGCGTTCACGTTCGCGAACGGCGAGAGATCCACGCCGAAGCGGGCCAGGAACGGCAGGGCCGTCACGAGCGCCACGTCGGCGAGCGAGAACTGGTTGCCCACGAGGTACTCCTTGCCCTCGAGCGCGCGGTCGAGGATCCCGACCCCGTCCGCGAGGTCCTGCTTCGCGCCCTCGGCGACCTTGGGGTTGCGCTCGTCGGCGGGGAAGCGCTCTAGCGTGTTGCGCAGGAGGCGCGTCGTCGCCTCGTACAGCGTGACGTTGGCCCAGGCCATCCACTTGAACGCCTCGGCGCGATCGGCGCCGAGCGGCGGGAAGAGGCCCTTGTCCACGCCGTAGCGCTCGCCGAGGTAGAGCAGGATCGCGAGCCCCTCGAAGATGGGCTTTCCATCGACGACCAGCAGCGGGACCTTGCCGTTCGGGTTGAGCGCGAGGTACTCGGGCTTGCGCTGATCTCCCGCCGCGAGGTCGAGCTTGACCTTCTCGTAGGGGACGCCGAGCTCCTCGAGCGCCCAGTGCACTCGGTCTGCGCTCGTCATGGGGGCGTAATAGAATTTGAGGTCGGACATGCGGCGAGCAGAACCCCGCCGCGCGCGATCCGCAAGGGGCTTCGTTCGTCGCGCATGAGCTCGATCTCCAGGCCAGCGCGTCATCCTCGCGGGTAAGCGTCGGGCGGCTCACTCCGATATGGCGCTGGCCCCGAGCAGGCTCTGGGTGAGCTTTCCGCCTTCGACCGCGAGCTCGCGTAACGCGGTGTCGATGTACCGGTCCTCGACGACGCGCCCGGCCCCCTCGTCGGCGGCGAAGAGCGCGGCCTTGCGCAGGAGCTCGCGGAGGAAGGCCGCGCTCACGCCCTTCGTCCTCGCCACGAAGGCGTCGAGTTGCGAGAGGCGCAGCTCGAGCCCTCGGCCGTAGAGCTCGAAGAGGCGGCGACGGCAGCCCTCGTCGGGCAGCGGCACCTCGAGCGCCTGATCGATGCGCCCCGGCCGCGCCGCCAGCGCCGGCTCGAGGATGTCGGGCCGGTTGGTCGTCAGGATGAAGAGGATGTCGGCGTCGTCGGAGAGCCCGTCCATCTGGTTCAGCAGCTCGAAGAGGACCGCGTTGCTCCCCGCGCACTGCCGGGTGCGCTCCTCCGCGACGAGATCGACGTCCTCGAGGATCACCGTCGCCGGCTCGAGCAGGCGCGCGAGCGCGCACGATTGCTCGATGAGCCCCATGCCCCGCCCGGTCAGCAGGATCACCGTCCGATCCGGCATCTGCCCCGCGAGGTACATCGCCGTGAGCGTCTTGCCCGTACCAGGAGGTCCATGCAGCAGCATGCCGCGCTTGAGGTGGCGGCCCATCGCCCTGAGCTCGCCGCGGAGCTCGGCGAAGCGGACGGCCTGGCGCTCGATTCGCTCGAGGAGACCTTGCGGCAGGATGATCTCATCCTTGCCGATGGCCGGCAGCCGATGAAACCGCACGTCGATGGTGCCTTGCTGCGGCTGCTCGAGGGAGATGACGTGGCCCCGGTAGATGCTCCGCGCGCGCATCGTGTTCCGCACCTCGGCGAGCACCGCCTCCGCTTCCGCGCGCTCCGCGGCCATCACCTCCAGCGTGAGGCTCTCGCGCCACCCCGCTGACGCGCTCACGTACACCACCAGGCGCTGCTCGCCGCGCCGGACGAGGTGCACGCCGCTGCGGACGCAGGCGATGACCCGGCCCTGATCGAGCGGCAGGTTGACGTACTCCACGGGCCCGACGTCGATCCCTGCGCCGGGCATCGCGCTCCGGGGCGACGCGATCTGCGAGAGCCTCGCCGTGAACATCTCGTGCGTCGAGGTGATCCCGAAGAGCTCGGCCTCGCGCTCCGGCTGACCGAGGTAGGCCTGGAGAGCGAGGTGCAGGTTGGGGTGCTCGTACTTCGCAAACTGCTCGGACACGACGGGCATCTGCGCCGGATCTCCGCCCAGGTGCTCGCGAATGCGCCGCCGTATCTCCGGCTCCTGTGCGGGCGCCTGCGCTGTCATCTGCTCGAGGAACGCCTGAAAAGAAGCGCCGAACGTCGACGGGTCGAGCTTGGGGTCGGTCATCTTCGTCACCACCACCGCCGAGGCTACACGAGCCGCAGCGGCCATGGACCTCTCCTTCGGCGGCGCGGCGCAGGGGGCACCGGCTCGCGTGCCCGCGCCGGACCCGGCGGACCGCTCGGCCGCGCGCCCATTGACCGCGGCCACCGGCGGCGCGAGTTATCCGTCATGAACGCGCCCACGTACGAGCTGTATTACTGGCCGGGCATTCAGGGCCGCGGCGAATTCGTGCGCCTCGCGCTCGAGGACGCCGGCGCTCCTTATGTCGATGTCGCCCGCCTGCCCGCGGCGAAGCACGGCGGCGTCGCCGCCATGCAGAAGCTCATGAAGAGCCACGCGCTCGCGCTCGAGCCCTTCGCGCCGCCGTTCCTCCGCTCCGGCGACCTCGTGATCGCGCAGGTGGCCAACATCCTCTTCTACCTCGGCCCGCGCCTCGGCCTCGCGCCGGACGACGAGGCGAGCAGGCTCGGCGCCCATCAGCTCCAGCTCACCATCACCGATCTGGTCGCCGAGGTGCACGACACGCATCACCCCATCTCCGTCGGGCTCTATTACGAGGACCAGAAGCCCGAGGCCCTCCGCCGCAGCCAGGCCTTCCTCGCCGAGCGCATGCCCAAGTTCCTCGGCTATTTCGAGCGCGTCCTCGAGCGCCACGGCGGCCGTCACCTCCTGGGAGGCGCGATGTCCTACGTGGATCTCTCGTTGTTCCAGGTGATCGAGGGCCTCCGCTACGCGTTCCCGTACGCCATGGCCGCCTTCGCGCCCAGGATCCCTGGGCTCGTCGCGCTGCGCGACCGCGTGGCCGAGCGCCCGCGGATCGCGGCCTACCTGGCCTCGGATCGGCGGATACCCTTCAACGAAGACGGCATCTTCCGGCGCTATCCGGAGCTCGATCCGGCGACGTCGAAGAGACGATGAATGAGTCGCTTACCGCGCCGCGTACTTCATGACGAACGGAGGGTACCGATCGCCGACGATCGCGCCCGGCGCGAACGCCGCGTCGAGCTGCGCGAGCTCGTCCGGGGAGACGCGCACGTCGAGCGCCGAGAGGTTCTCGTCGAGCCGCGCGCGCCGGCTGATGCCGACGAGCGGCACGATGTCGTCGCCGCGCGCGCGCAGCCACGCGATGGCCAGCTGGGCTGGCGTGCAGCGCTTCCGGGCGGCCATGTCGACGAGCGGGCGAGCGGCGCGGACATTCTGCTCCAGCGCGTGTCCCTCCATCCGCGGCGCCACGAAATGCGCGCCAGGGCTCGGCGCCGTCGCGCCGCTGAGCAGCCCGTCGGCGAGGACGCGGTAGGCGACGATGCCGATCCCGAGCTCGCGCGCGGTCGGCAAGATCTCTGCTTCGATGAAGCGGCACGCGAGCGAGTACTCGATCTCGAGCGCGGCGATGGGGTGCACCGCGTGCGCGCGGCGCAGGAGCTCTGCGCCGACCTCGGACACGCCGACGTGACGGACTTTGCCCTCGCGCACGAGGTCGGCGATGGCGCCGATCGTCTCCTCGAAGGGCACGTCGGGATCGGGTCGCCCGGGCTGGTAGAGGTCGATCTCGTCGACGCCGAGGCGCTGGAGCGAGTAGGCCGCGAACGTCTTCACCGTGGCCGGGCGGCCGTCCATCCCGAGGAACTTGCCGCCCGGGCTACGCAGCATGCCGAACTTCACGCTCACGAAGGCCCGGTCGCGCCGGCCTTCGATGGCGCGTCCGATGAGCGCCTCGTTGTGCCCCATGCCGTAGAAGTCGGCGGTGTTGAGCAGGCTCATCCCGGCGTCGAGCGCCGCCTGGATCGTGGCGATGCTCTCGGCGTCGCTGCCGGCGCCGCGGCTGGGCGACATCCCGCCGCAGCCGAGGCCCAGCGCGCCGACGAGCGGACCGTTCTTGCCGAGATGCGTGCGCGGTATCATGGGCATTGTTCGATCCTCCCCTCAATGTTAGAGCGAACGCTCTAACAATGGTTCGCCGCATGCGCACTGTCAACCCCGACCAGCACGAGAAGAAGCGTCGCGAGCTCCTCCGCGCCGCCCTGCGTCGCTTCGCCGCCGAGGGCGTGCAGGCCTCCATCGCGAGCATCTGCGCCGAGGCGGGCGTCAGCCCTGGGCACCTCTACCATTACTTCCCGAGCAAGGAGGCCATCCTCGAGGGCATCTTCCAGCTCGTGCTCGACGAAGCGACCGCGCACCTGTCGGGCGACGTGAAGGACGCGCGCGACCTCCCCGCGCTCGTGGCCGACCTCTACGGCGGCAAGGGGCCGGCCCTCCTCTTCGACCTGCTCGCCGAGTCGCAGCGCAACGCCGCGATCGCGGATCGGCTCCGGCGCCACAGCGCCGAGATGAAGCAGCTCCTCGCGGGCGCGATCGCGCGTGGACAGGCCGCCGGCCTCGTCGACGACACGCTGCCGGCGGCGGACCTCGCGACCCTGCTGCTCGCCGTGCTGGACGGCGGCAAGGCGATCCGGCTACGCGATCCGGGCGTCGACCGCGACCGCGCGCGCGAGATGCTGCTCGCGCTCGTGTCGCGCGTGCTCAGCGCGTCCGGTGATCGGCCGGGTGCAGGCGTGGGTCGGCGACGAGGATGAGATCCGCGGCCGTGCCGAGGATGCGCGGGCCGACGCCGGGGAGGTCGAGCGTTTGGGTTTCTTCACTTCTGAGGAGCGTCTGCTCCACCGTCGCCGCGCTACTCCACGAATCGGCGCGCTACTCCACGAACCGGAGCCAGTTCAGGTTGATGTAATTGAGCCACTCGCCTGCCGCGGTGCCGGTGACGTTGGCGCCGGGGCCGGTGGGGGCGTCGGCCGTCGGTTCGAGATCGACGTGCTGACCACGGTAGAAGCCGGTCGCGTTGCCGACCGTGGTGTCGTGGTAGGCGAGGCCCTCGTAGCCGTAATCGAAGTTCTCCGCCTCGATCGTGCTCGTCAGCGGCGCGTGCGTGAACTGGTAGGGGGTGGTCCGAAGGGAGCCCCCCTGCGTGTTCACGCCGCGGTCCTTGAGCCACGTCAGGACGTCGTAGCGCGCCGCGGAGTCGAGCCGGGGGCTCCTCGCGCGAGAAACAGCCTTTCCTTCAGAGATTCGTACGCGGCCGGCTGATTTTTCATGGGGGTGCGGAACCGGGCCGCGGGGATGACCGGCAGACGAGGGCCGGGGCGGGCTCACGTCCCGCCCGGGGGAGCGGCGAGGGCCCGCAGCAGCACGTCGCGCTGCGCCCGCTGGCCCGGCGTCACGATGGGCTTGCGGATGTTTTGACTAAGAAGCGCGGGTGCCGACGGAGGACAGGACCCGCTCGAGCTCGGTGGGATCGATGGGCTTCGTCATGTGTAGATCGAACCCCGCCTCCCGGGCGCGCCGGCGATCTTCCGCGTGGCCGTACCCGGTCTGAGCGATGAGGTAGGCCCGCGCCGTGGCGGGATCGGCGCGCAGCGCCCGCGCGAGGGCATACCCATCCATCCCCGGCAATCCGAGGTCGCAGAGCACCACGTCGGGCGCGAGCGTGCGCCCTACGGCGAGCCCCTCGGGGCCCGTGTACGCGACCTCGACGTGATACCCGAGGAGGACCAGCAATTGCTTGAGGATGTCCGCCGCGTCGAGGTTGTCCTCGACCACGAGCACCCGGAGCACATCTCGCGACGCGGTCGCAGGCCGGACGCGCTCCGGTCGTCGGACGGAATGAACTGGCGTGGAGGAGAGCGGCAATCGGACGCGGAAGGTCGATCCGAGACCTAGGCCCTCGCTGTGGGCCTCGACGGATCCGCCGTGCCATGCGACCAGGCTGTGCACGAGCGAGAGCCCGAGGCCGAGGCCGCCGCGCCGTCGATCGAGGCTGCTGTCGGCCTGGCTGAAGGTTTCGAAGACGCGCGGGATCATTGATGGATCCATGCCGATCCCCGAATCCTCCACCACGATCACCGCGGTGTTCGTCGCCGGATCCGTCTCCAGGCAGGCGAGCACCCGGCCTCCCGTGTCCGTAAATTTGAGCGCATTGTGCAGGAGGTTGCCAATGACCTGCGTGAGGCGCGTGTAATCCCCGTAGGTCCAGACCGGCTCGTCCGGGGCGGAGACCAGAAGCTCGATGCCATTGCCCTGGAAGGCCGGCGCATAATCGTCCGTGACCTGACGGACGATCTGCGCGAGATCACAGGGCTCTTTTCGTAGCTCGATCTTGCCCCGGGCGACGCGCGACACGTCGAGCAAGTCGTCGATCATCCGGGCCATGTGCGCCACCTGACGCTCGATCATGTCGCGCGTCCGAATGACCTCGGGCGCGTCGCCGCCGGTGATGTCGAGCACCTGAATGGCCGTACGAATGGGCGCGAGCGGATTGCGCAATTCGTGGGCGAGCATCATCAGGAACTCGTCCTTGCGGCGATCGGCCTCCCGGAGGGCCTGCTCGCTCTCGAGCAGCGCCTGCTCTGCCCGCTTTCGTTCGGTCACCTCCTGCACCACGACGTTGATGCCGAGCATCGTGCCTGCCTCGTCGCGCACTGGGTGGACGCTGACCAGCCAATGACGGTCCCCCTCGGGCCGCGCACACCGGAGCTCGCAATTCGTCACCTCCTGCCCCGTCTCGAGGACACGCTCGCAGAGGTCCTTGAACGACGTGGCCTCGGGGATGAACTCGCCGAGCGTGCGGCCGAGGTGCTCGGAGATGGGCCGACCTGTGATGCGCGCGAGCGTCTCGTTGACGCTCACGTACCGGAGATCCCGGTCGAGGAAGCAGAGGCCGACGGGGGCCGTCGAATACACGTTCTGCAGGAGCGCGAGGTGGCGCTGCGTGGCCTGCTCGCTCGCGCGCAAGCTCCGGCAGAGGCGATTGCGTTCGAGGACGGCTGCCACCTGCACGCTCAGCGTCTGCATGAGCGAGAGCTCGTCGGCGTTCATGTGCGGGCGTTTGCTGGTGGCGAAGGCCAGGGTCCCGAGCAGTCGGCCGTGCGAGATGAGTGGATATCCCGCATAGGCCTGCACGCCCGCCTTTTTCAGCTCTGACCCGCATTCCAGGCTCGAGCGCTGGAGATCGAAGGCGATGAGGGGCATCCGCGTCGCCGCCACGGTCCCACACATGAACTGGCCGAACCCGATCTTCCGATATCGCCGCTCGTCCTCGGGCGAGATGCCCGCGGCCGACTCGAGGACGAGGGTATTCGGCTCGTCGCCGAGCATGTAATTGAAGTAGAGCTCGACGCCGAGGTCGTTTGCCAGCTCCTCGAAGAGGGATCCGAGGAGAGCCGAAGGCTCGTCGCAGAGGACGAGCCGACTCGCGGCTTTTGCCAGGATCCTCAGGTGCGCGTGTTCGGCTCGCGCTTGCCTGGGCGCCTCGGCTGCAAGAGCGAATGTCGGGTCGGGCGGCACGTGTACCGATCGGGCGGCGTCGAGGGCTTCCTCGATCCGCTCCCTTTGCGTTCGCACTGCAGTGTACTGCGCAGCAGGCACGGAGCCACTTCGACGCTCAACGCCCGAGCGTCCGCGCTCCGCAGAATTTCCAGAGCCGGGGCGAGTCGCGTCGTAAGCTGTCTTGCTGACGCTCTACAGCGGACGAGCCTCCGCATCGCGGCGGGCTGTGCCGCATTCCATCCAGGCATGCCAGACGAGCACGTGGCGCGTGCGCCGCGTGAGCTGACTCAGCTGCTGCGGTCACTCCGACTCGCCCTCGGCGAGCGCGACGGGCTGGTCGCTCTCGGTGAGCACGCCGCGCCCGTGCCACACCATCAGCACCGCATAGAGCGCCGCGAGCGCGCGAAAACCGCTGAGCAGGCCGAAGCGCTGCCCGAGCGAGCCGCCCGCCACCGCGCCGATCAGGCTCCCGGCCGGTCCCGAGAGCGAGAACAGGCCGCCCACCCGGCCGCGGCCGAGCTCGGCGGTGAGCGCCGCGAAGCGATTGACGCTCGTGAGGTGCTGCACGCCCAGCCCGAGCCCGAGCAAGACCGCCCCGATCCACAGCGACGCGACGCCGAGGGGGAAAGCGAGCAGGAGCTCGGTCGCGAGCAGCAGCGAGAAGGCGATCGCGTAGCGGGCAGCGTCGCGCAGCGGCGACAGGACGCCCCCGGCGAGGAGCAAGGTCAGCACGAACACGGCGCCCTGGAGGGTTACCAGGCTCGCGGCTTGCGGCACCGAGAGGTGAAACTCGCGAATCCCGATCAACACCACGAACACGGCGAAGTAGGACATCGCCATCTGACCACACAGCTCGATGAGCATGCTCTGACGCAGCTCGCGGCGAGACAGGATGATCCCGACCTGCCCGCGCAGGCGCTCGACGAGCGGCGTGGCGGAGCGCCCGCGGCCGGGGGGAGCCCCGGAGAGCACGCGATCGCCGACGACGACCGTCGCCAGCAGCCCGAGCCCCGTCACCACGAACACGCCGGTGTAGCCGAGCAGGCCCAGGAGCTGCGCGCCGAGCATCGGGCCCACGAAGAACATGCCGAGCGAGTGGGACGCGCGCTGCCAGCCTGCCTTGCGCGGGCCGAGGCGAGGGAGCAGGTGGAGAAACTCGGTCTGGGTCGCGACCATGCGAAATGGGTTGAGCAGCCCGAAGACGACGACGCCCGCGATGAGCTGCCAGGGCCGATCCATCTGGGTGAAGCCGAGCAGGTACAGCGCCGCGCCCGCGAGGCCGCCGAAGCGGTAGAGCGGCCGGCTGCCGTGGCGGTCGATCAAGCCTCCGACCGGCATCGAGAGCAGCAGCATGCCGGTGAACTGCAGGCCGCCGACCAGGCCGATCTGCCAGGGGGAGGCGTGGAGAGAGGCGGCATACAGCGGCAGGACCACCTTGGCCACGCCGTTGCTCGTGCCCGCGAGCAGGCCGAGCACCATGAAGCCGAGGAGATAACGCTGGGGGAGAGACGGAGAAGAGGTCATCACGCGAACCGAGGCGAGCGGCCCGCGGACGGCGCGTTCGTCCGCCGTGCCGAATCGGGGGGCTGCCGCGCGGGCGCCCTGCAAATCACGCTCCCGGGCCGGCGCAGGCCCATGGCGACCGCCTCGTCGCCGCTGGCGCCGCGGCAGGAGGCCGGCGTCAGCGCGCCGCCCGCCGCCTGCTGCTCCAGCAGCACCCGCGCAGCACGCGTCCGCTGCTGGCGCAGCAAGGGGGCATCCGGTATGGCGCAACGATGTCTCCCTTGACGGACGTTCGAGGGCGGGCTCGGGCCGACGGGCATCGGCGAGGGCGAGAGGCCCGCGCGTGAAACGAGGGCCGCGGAGAGTTCCTTGGGGCGTCCGCGATTTGCGCCTTCCGGCTCACGCGGATTCGAGCTCCGTGACGAAATCACGCAGCGCGGACGCGAGCGCGAGGGGCGCCTCGAGGGGCGACAGGTGCCCTGTGCCGGGCAGGACGCGCAGGCGGGCGCCGGCGATGCGCGGCACCACCTCGCGCCGCAGGACGTCGAGGCGCTCGACCTTGTCGAGCTCACCGGCGATCACCAGCGCGGGCGCGTCGATCGACGCGACGTCTGCGGAGATGTCCTCCTGCGACGCGACGTGCGGCCAGGCGGCCTTGGCGGCGGGCGCGCCGCGCAAGCTGTCCTCAATGACCTGCTGGCGCAGCGCGGCGCTCAGCGGATGCGCGGTCAGCACATGATCGAGCACAGAGCCGACCGATTCCGGCGAGTCGTAGGCGCGGGCCATGGTCGCGCGTTGCTCGTCGCTGAGCGGCATCGGCGTGGGCGGCGCAGGGGCGACGAGGGCGAGCCCCCGCAGTCCGGCGGGCCGGCGGGACGCTAGCAGCTGCGCGACCTTGCCGCCCATCGAGTGGCCCACCAGCACGTGGCGCTCGAGGCCGAGCGCCTGGATCACGGCCTCCGCGTCATCGGCCAGATCGCCGATGCGATAGCCCTCTTCCGGTGCGTCGGAGTCGCCCCAGCCGCGGTGGTCGATCGCGACCGTGCGGCACCTCGGGGAGAGGGCCTCGGCCACCGCCGCCCACGTGCGCGATGAGCCGCCCCAGTAATGGAGGAAGACGAGGGCGATGTCCCCCTCGCCTCGCTCCCGGACATGGATCTGGATCCGATTCGCCGTGATCTTCATGAGCGCTCCGTCCAGCTCAGCTGTCGAAGGGGGCGCCCTCGAGGAGGGCGCTCGCGTCGAAGGGCTGAAAACCCGGCACGTAGCGGCGGCCGAAGTCCGAGAGGAAATTGCCGGCCGTGGTGTGCGGCTTCCGCTCCACGACGCCGCAGAGGGCGCGCCGGAAATCCTGCTTCATCGCGAGCCGCGGATACGCCCTCAGGATCTCCTCGACCGCTCCGCGCGGCAGCGCCTCCAGCCCGAGGCCGCCGTAATCGATCCCGATCCCGAGGTGGGCGATGGCGACCTCCGGCTCCTTGTGCGGGGCGATGCCCAGGCTTGTGTGCAGCGCGATGGCGTCCCACACGAGGGACGCCTTCTCCCGGGGCAGGCCGCGCTCGGCGAGGAAGGTCCGGGCGGCGTTGGCGCCGTCGACCTCGAAGCGCTCGGGGCCGGCGAAGCGCTCGGTCAGGCCGAGGTCGTGCAGGACCACGGAGAGGTAGAGCAGCTCGCGGTCGCAGGCGAGGCCGCGCTGCCGGGCCGCGAGCTCGCCGAAGTAGTACGAGCGCATCACGTGGTGGAAGAGGTAAGGGGCCGAGACCTCGCGCGCGAGCGCGGTCGCGTCCTGGGCGAGGCGCGTGTCGGGGGCGTGGATTCCTGCGATCGCTGTGGTCATGGCGGGGGCTCCTGTCTGCCGGCGAAGGCCGAGCGAGAGGAGGGTGCGCGCTCGCTGGCCGGGCGCCCCGCCGAACTGCGGTCATTTCCTGCCACGCGCGCGGGCGTTCCCGGAGAAGCGCTCCCGGTACTCGAGCGGTCCCACGCCGAGCCGGCGCAGGAAGGTGCGGCGCAGGTTCTGCTCGTCGCCGAAGCCGCACTGGTGGGCGATCCGCTTGAGCGGGAGGTCCGTGCCCGCGACGGCCTGGCAGGCGGCCTCGAGGCGCATGGCCGCGACCGTCTTCGCCGGCGTTTGCCCGAGCGCGGCCGTGTACGCGCGCGCGAAGGTGCGCGGGCTCATCCCCGCCTGCGCGGCCAGGCGCTCGACGCGGAGATCGCCGGCGAGGCGGTCGGCCATCCAGGCGTGCAGGTCGGCGAAGGTGCCGCCCTCGGCGGCCTGCGCCGCGAGCGGCGCGCTGAACTGCGACTGGCCGCCAGGCCGCTTGAGGAACACGACGAGCAGCCGGGCGACCGCCATCGCCGCGCGGTGCCCGAGGTCCTCCTCGACGAGCGCGAGGGCGAGGTCGATGCCCGCGGAGATGCCGGCCGAGGTCCAGATCGAGCCGTCGCGCAGGTAGACGGAGTCCGCGTCGACGCGGACGCGCGGGTGGCGCTCCGCGAGGAGCGGCGCGGAGCGCCAGTGGGTCGCGGCGCGGCGACCGTCGAGCAGGCCCGCGGCGGCGAGGAGGAAGGCGCCCGTGCACACGGCGCAGGTGCGGCGCACGCGCGGCGCGCGGCGGGCGAGCCAGGCGACGAGATCCGGCGGCACGGCCGGGGCCTCCGGCGGCCCGCTGCCCGGCACGATCAGGGTGTCGATGGCCTCGTCGTCGAGCGCCGCGAGCGGCTCGGCACAGGCCGCGAGCCCGGTCGTGGTGCGCACCGGCCCGCCGGCCGTCGAGGCGACGATCGCGCGATACGGCGGAGGAGCGCCCGGCGCGCGCAGGGTGTTCGCCACGCTGAAGGCCTCGAGAGGGCCGGCGAGATCGAGCAGCGCGACGCCCTCGAAGGCGAGCAGGACGACGAGGCGGGGCTGGGTGAAGCTCGGTGGCATGAGGGGAGAGTAGATAGATCGAGGCGGGCCAGGCGGGGGCGCGGCAGAGCGGGAATGCGCGCGCTCCCGCGGGCGCCCGCGCCACGACGGGATCGGTGCGCCGCCCGGGAGAGGGGGCGTCGAGGGGGGTTCGCCGTCGGCGCCGCTCGTTCTCGACCGCGAGGGGCGTGTGCTGCGCCGTCGCGGTACCTCGTGGTATCTTGCGGCTCATGGAACGAGCCATCCAGGCCCCGCCGCCCGGCTTCGACGATCTCACCGTGCACGAGCAGATCGAGTACGTCCAGGCGCTCTGGGAGCGGATCGCGGCGAGGGAGGACGAGGTGCCGGTACCCGAGTGGCACAAGGCCGAGCTCGATCGCCGGCTCTCCGAGTACGAGGCCGCACCGGATGCTGGCCGGTCCTGGGAACAGGTCGAGGCCGACCTCCGTGCACGCCTCGCGACGCGTCGATGAGCCGGCTCCTTGTTCGCCCGTCTGCCGAGCTGGACATCCGGGAGGCGGCGGACTGGTACGAGGGCGAGGAGGACGGGCTGGGCGGACAGTTTGTCGATGAGCTATGGCACATCGTCCGCCGGATCAGCGATCTCCCGTCGCAGTTCCCCGACGTCGGGCGGGGTGTCCGGCGCGCGCTGCTCAAGCGATTCCCCTATGCGGTCTACTTTCTGCTCTGTGGCGAAGGAAACGAGCGGGCAACGGTCATCCTCGCCGTACTCCATCAGCGGCGTAGCCCGTCTGTTTGGAAGAAGCGCGATCGAGACGAAGGTGGAATGGGCTGACCCGGCCCTGGTGTCGGCGGGCGCCGGCGACTGAACTCGACCTCATCGTAGGGGCTCGGCCCGAGAGCGAAGATATCGATCTTCGTCACCATCGGCAGGTAGAAGATGTTCGCGCAGCTTCGGCGGATCAGGGAGTCGCGAAGCATGTCTTGATCCACCTCGAAGTCCGGGCCGAGCAGCTCCGCGAACGCGCGCACATGGCGGGGCATCATCGCGACGACCAGATCGATATCGTTCGTCGCGCGCGGCTCACCTTGGAGGGAGCTCGCGAGGCTGCCGCCGATGAAGTACTCGCAGCCGAGGCTCTCGAGCGCGGCGGCCACGCGCAACGCCACGTCGAGCGCGGAGACGACATCCGTCGAGCTGCTCATGACGTCACGTGGCGTCGGCCGGCACGTGACCGAACAGCCGGCGCGCGCAGTCGTGCCCGTACAGCCTCACCGCAAGGCGGACGCGAAGCTCCTGGTCGTCCGCCCCGGGGTGGCGAGCACGGATGCTTGCGAGGGCGAGCTCACGGACCGCCTGGCTCAGCCGCATCGCAGCCTCGAGCCGCTTTTCCGGAGGCATGCGCCGGAGCAGCTCGTGGTAGCGAGCGTCCGCTTGCGGCGAGGTGTCGACCATCGACATACATCATGAGTCTAGCAGAAATCGCTCGCACGGGAAGGGCTCGCCGCTGGTCCCTCGCGAGGCGGGGTGTCGTTCCGGCGGGGTGCCCTCCCTCGCCCCACGCTCGCACCTGGCCGACATCGGAGTTCCTTGCCAGATCCAGCGGAGCCGACCTCCCATCATCCTGCCGTGCAGGAGCGCATGCGTCGATCGAAGCCGGCCTTCAGTTACCCGCGAGCCCGTCATTGATCACGAAACCGACATGGTCACCGACGAGCGCTTCAACGACGCGCCGAAAGTCGGTGACCACGGGCTGCATTCGCTTCCTCGATGAACTCCAGTGCCTTCCGCAGCCGTTCGACTCTCTCGATGGGAGTCAGGCGCAGGTTCTCGGCGATGAGCGAGGCGTC
Source organism: Sorangium sp. So ce185 (assembly GCF_051526825.1). Classification (NCBI taxonomy): domain Bacteria; kingdom Pseudomonadati; phylum Myxococcota; order Polyangiales; family Polyangiaceae; genus Sorangium; species Sorangium sp. So ce185. The sequence goes on from NZ_CP150316.1 coordinate 325,902, forward strand.
AACGCCGGGAGGGGACTCTTTCCAATATCCGCTGATCCCAGCTCTTCTCGGCGTGGGAGGGTCCAGCCCCTGTTCGTTCGGCTTGACGATCATGCATCGGCGTCGGGCTCCTGACCCACTGTACCACGGTGGTGATCCGCGACGATAGCGGGCGAGCAACCCTCTTGAGGCCGGTCGGCTGTCGCCCTGAACGCGTACGCTCGTCGCACTCCTCCCGCCTTGGACGTCGCCGCGGCCGGGGGGCTCCCACCGCCCAACCTCGCGAGCGCCTTGCTCGCGCGCCATCCACGTTGAGGTCGCACGTCGGGCGCACGATGCCGGGCCTCGGTGCGGACGCCGGCGCGCCAGCGGTCGCCGGAGGCGATGCGTGAGTGCAGATCGACCTCGATGCAGTGCCCGGGGTCGGGTCCCGCGGTGGCGCCCTGTGCTCCAGCACTTCGTGCCCTCGCCTGCGGCTCACGGAACCGCCGGCCGGGCCGGTGCGCGGGCGGCTTTCGGCTGGATGCGCAGGGGCGGGGTGCCGCGCCGCAGGGGCGCAGCGTCCCGCGAGTCCCGCGAGGGCCTACTCGTGGACGGCGGCGTAGCGGCCGCTGGGGGTGACGATGACGTGGGCGGTGAGCGGGACGTGCAGCTCCGCGGAGAGGTGGCGCAGCTCCAAGGTCATCGCTTCGTCTTCGCGGGTGGGCGTCGGGTCGCCGCTGGGGTGGTTGTGGGCCAGGACGAAGCTGTGGGCGGCCATGTCCAGCGCCGTGCGCAGGACGGTGGAGCGGCCGACGTAGAGGGCGTCGTCGGAACCACGGGCGAGCAGGCGCGTCTCGCGGACGCGGCCGTGAGCGTCGAGCGCGGCGATCCAGAGCTCCTCGTGGACCAGGGAGGCGAGCCGCGGGCCGAAGTACCGCGCCACGCGGGCGGCGTCGGTGAGGAGCGCGCCGCGGCGCGCGCGGGCGGCGTGGTAGCGGCGGCCGAGCTCGAAGGCGGCGGCGAGCCGGGTCGCGTCGAAGAGGGCGATCTGGGTGCGCTCGGCTAGCGCCGCGGGCGAGAGGCGGCCGAGGGAGGGGAGAGCGGCCGTGCCGAGGAGGCGCGGGCCGACGCCGGGCAGGCCGAGCACCATCTCGAGGAGGGCGGCCTCGGTCGCGGTCGGCAGCTCGGCCGCCGTCTCGGCGGGGGCATCGACGGGGGCGCGGCTCATCGGGCTCATCGGGGCCACCTCCGAGAGCGGGTGAGGGCGCGGGCGAAGAGGCGGCGCGCGAGGCGGAGGCGGGTGGCGACCGTGGGGCGCGGGAGCGAGAGGGAGGCGGCGATCTCGAGCGAGGAAAGGCCGGTGGCGGCGAGCGACAGGATCTCGCGCAGCTCGGGGCGGAGACGGTGGAAGGCGCGGAGGAGGCCGCGGGCGACGAGGCGGGCCTCGGGAGAGGGGGCGGCGAAGGCGGAGAGGCGGTCCGGGTCGACCGCGGGGAGCTCGTGGCGGCGGTGGGCCTTGTCGCGGTACTGCGAGGCATGCCGCGAGGCGATGCCGGCGAGCCAGCGGCGGAGGGCGTCGGCGGGAGGAAGGGCGGGGGAGGGGCGGAAGCGGCCGGCGCGCAGGCTGCGCCAGGCGCCGAGGAGGGTGTCCTGGGTGAGGTCGTCGAGATCGGCGGGGAGGACGCCGCGGGCGTGGAGGGTGCGGCGGATGAGCGGGCGCTGTTCGAGGAGCGCGGTGGGGTCGAGGTAGACGGCGGGGTGCGGGGGCTGGTGATGAAGGGGTATGGGCGGGCGGGCGAGCCGGATGAGAGCAGCGGGACGGGGACGGCGACGGGAGGGCGGATCGATCTCTTGGCCCTGATCAGGGCGTAGACGTACGGTTTCCATGTCGGACCTCGTGCAAGCGGGGTTCGGCCACGCCTCCGGACGGTGCCAGCCGTCGCGGGGGCACTTTGTGTTTTGTTCAGGGTACGTGCGAGGCGCGATCCGAGTCAAGGAAAGTCGCCATCCACGACTACTTTTGGCCTGCCCAGGTTCAGCCCGTGGCGATGGAACCCATCGAGACTGATACGGTTTTTCGGTACATCGCGGCGAACGTGCAGCGGCTTCGGGTCAGGCGAGGGCTGACCCAGGACGAGCTGGCGGCAGCGGCGGACGTGAGCCCTGGCCTTCTCCATCGCCTCGAACGCGCCAAGACCAACGTCAGCGTCGCGGCGCTTGTGGCGATCGCCAACGCCCTCGGCGTGACACCAGCAGCACTGTTCCGGCCAGCCGAGATGCCGGAGACGACGCGCGGGAGGCCGCGCAAGCGTCTCGCCGGCCCTTGACGGCCATCCCTCGCTGCCCGCAGTCGACCGCCTACGGCTATCGCCGGTGCTCCTCACCGTGACGCAGAGCTGGCGCATGCTTTGCGCAGACGCTGCACCGCGCCGCGGCGAACTCTACAGGCCGTAGCAGCTTGAGGGCCCCAGCCGATGACTGGCCGGGTCATTGCAGGGCCACTTCTTCGCTTCGGAGGGGTAGGGCATCGAGGAACCGCTCGCGCCTTCGTCCGTTGGAGAGCCCGCTCGGTCCTGCGCTGGCCTCCTTGACAAGGTGAGCCAGCCGTCGGCTAGGCTACCTTTCCACGATGCATGGGGGCGGCACGAGGGGGTGGGGGCGGAGTTCAAGGCGCTCCACGCGGAAGCGGCGGTCAGCGGTCGAGAGGACTGATTACGCCGAGAGGGCCGCGGTCGACGATGTGGGTGTAGATCATCGTGGTCCGCACATCCTTGTGGCCGAGCAATGTCTGGATCGTCCGGATGTCGGTGCCCGCCTCGAGCAGGTGGGTCGCGAAGCTGTGGCGGAGGGTATGGCATGTCGCGCGCTTGGTGAGCCCCGACGCCCGTCCGGCATTGTTCACGGCCCTTTGCACCGCCGATTCGTGCAGGTGGTAGAGGACCTGTCGACCCGTCGCTGGATCGGTGCAAGGGCGAGAGGCGGGGAAGAGGTACTGCCAGGGGAGGCTCGTGGCTGCTCCTGGCATCTCCGCTCGCAGAGCGTGGGGCAGGTCGACCTCGCCGCGGCCAGCCGCGAGTTCCTTCTTGTGCCGTTGCGCCACGGCGTCGAGCTGGGCCTGCAGCTCGTCGCGCGCCCGAGCGGGGAGCAAGGCCGGCCGGTCGTGCTGTCCTTTCCCGCGGCGCACCATGATTTGCCGTCGATCAAGGTCGACGTCTTTGACGCGAATCGAAAGCGCTTCGAGGAGGCGGAGGCCGCTTCCGTAGAGGAGCTCGCCGATGAGTCGAAAAGGTGGGATCAGGTGCTCGAGCAAGGTGAGAGCGTCCTTTCGCGAGAGGACCGTGGGGAGGTGCTCCGGCCGGCGGGCACGCTCGAGCGCTCCGAGCCGGGGGATCTGCAGGTCGAGGACCCGCTTGTAAAGGAAGAGGAGCGCGCACAGCGCTTGGTTCTGCGTGGACGCCGCGCTGCGGCGCGCGACCGCAACATCGTTGAGGAAGGCCGTGACCTCTTCCGCGCCCATCTGCCGTGGGTGCTTGCCGTGATGAAAGCGAATAAATGCCCGGATCCAGTGGACATACGCCTCTTCGGTACGCGGCGAGTAATGCAGGCGCCGGATGGTGGCGCGCACGGCTTCGATGAGGGTCATGGGGGTGGTTCCGATTGGTTGGGGCCGGTTCGTCGGACCCGCAGTGACCCTTATCGGCGCAGGGCGGGCGCGAGTTGCGGCGGCCAGCGGATATTTGGGCCGCACATCAGTCGCCCGAGGCAATCAATCACAGGCACGCATCTTGCTTCTCGGCACACCGTCGCCGTCCGAAGCCCATCAACGGCGATACGTAGTTGTGCAGCGGCGGCCTATCTCCGGAGATGCGCAGATAACCTGCGGAAGATCGCGGCCTATCCGCGGGAATATGTAGATATGCTGCGGGGTGCCGCGACTCATCCGCGAGAATACGGTGATCGGGCACCACGGTTCGCAGCCTACATGCAAAAATGCGAAGATATGTCGCGCGGGACAGATGATTGCGACGTTCGGCGCCAGAGCGCATAGCCGACGGTTGTTGTCGCCCAACACCTCATGCGGGGCGGGAACGCCGCGGGGCAAAGTACGTCGTGGCCGATGTCACCGCGCCGCGCCACGAGGTCGCCGGCCGGCGACGGTCGTGGTAGCGCTGCTCCTGATGGCGAAGGGCAACCGCACGGCGGCGACGCGCAAGGTTCGATCCTCGCAGCGACAGCGGCGTGTTCGCGTCTACACCGCCTGGCACCCGGTGCTCGTCGCGCTCCTGGAGCACGTGCTCCCCGAGGGCTGGTACCAGTGCATCTCGGAGTTCCAGCTCGCCCGCGAGCCCCTCCGCGTCGACATCGTCATCCTCCGTCGCAGCCGTCGCGGAGCCCCACCCAGGCCGCGCCTGCTCACGAGCGTGGTGGGCGAGCTGGCCGAGCACACGCTCGTGCACTTCAAGGGGCCGACCGACGAGCTCGAGCGCGACGACGCGCGCATGCTCCTCGCGTATGCGCTCCAGTACCTCGTGGTCGCCGAGATCGAAGCTCCCGCCGCGGTCGCCCTTCGCGTGCTCGCGCCCCGCCTGACCCCGCGCTTCACCGAGGCGCTGAGGTCGCTGGGCTGCACGCTCACACCGACCGGGCCGGGCACGCATGAGGGGCGGCTCGGGGTCTTCCCGCTGCGGGTGGTGGAGACGGTGCCCGCCAACGCTCGCGAGGGCGAGCATCTGCTGTACACTGTGACCCCTGGGATGGTCGCCGACCCCGGCGGCATCCCGGCGCTCTCCCCGGCGGAGATCGCGGTGTTCTGGGCGCTCCTGGAGCATGTCGAGCAGGTTCGACACCCCCTCCCGGGGCAGAGGAAGCGGCACATGAAGGACGAAAAGCGGGTCGTCGAGAGCTTCGAGCAGGCGCTGGCACGCCTCGTCGCGCGGCTGCCGCCCGAGCAGCGCCTCGCGGGGCTCGCCCCGGAGCAGGTGCTGCAGGCGTACGCGCCCGAGCAGCGCCTCGCGGGGCTCGCCCCCGAGCAGCGCCTCGCCGGGCTCACCGAGGCGCAGGCGGTGCTCGCGTTGCCGGACGCGATGCTTCGTGCGTTGTCGGAGGAGTACCTCGCGACGCTGCCCCGCCAAACGCAAGCGGCGATTCAGAAGCGCCTCGGGGCGGCATCGGGGCGGCAGCCCGCGCGACGACGAAAGGCGCGCGGCCCTTCAAAATGACGACGGGAGAACGCAAGCTGCGGTGGCGGTCGCGTGATTCGTTCTTCCTGACCGGGCGCCGAACATGCCAATGCGGCTGACGGCTCGGGCAACCGCGCTTCGCGCGGCAGCCCGCCCCGCAGCAGATTGGCAAGGCGTTGGGCCACGACTATCCAGTGGCTGGTGTTTGCGTCTCGACCGGCGTATGGTGGGGGAGATAGTCGAGAGGTAGGACATGAAGGACCAGCAAGGCGACGTAGAAGACGTCGACGTTCCCGACCTCACCCCGCCCGTTCCCGTGCCAGATGGGGTTCGCGGTCTTCTGTGCGCTCTCGCCTACGGCTGGACGCCAGTCCCTATGAAGTTCGGTCGCGTCGAGCAGTTTCGATGTGGTGGCGTCGATCTCTCCGACTCGGTGCAAGACCTGGTTCTGCACAACAACAGGCTGAAAGTGACGGTTGGGGGCGATGGATTGGCCGGGCTCATGCCTTTCCCCATGGATGCCCAGCTTGACGGGATGCTGGACGGGGGCGTTCGCCTCCACGGGCACATGATTCTCAGGATAAGCCGGTCCATGAGCGTCTCCCAAGAATTCGGAATGCGCGAGGTTGTCACGATCGAAGCCGGAACGTGGACCGCTGTCGAAGGAGATGCGCCATCGCTGTGGGTCGGGGTCGTCGAGGGCATGCGAGAGATCAATTTCAGCGGCAATCTCATCATTGAACGCAGAGTTGCGGATTGTCCTTCTGCTGGACATCGGCGTCACTTTGCCTTGTTCGGACGGTATAAGTACTACCTTGTTCAGCATCGCAGTAGTGATCGAAGCAGCATCGCCTGGCATCTCGTCGTCGACACGAACGGCACGGGGATGCCAGAGATGGAGGCCGTCGGCCGGGATTTTCTGGTGCTCGAGTTCGTGCTCGGCCGCCAGCTGTGCATGCCGATGTTGGTGGGGCTAGACTTGAGTCGGCGGACCGTCGCGTGCACGATCGGATTCGACAGGCGACGGCATCTCGAGAAACACAGCTTCCCGCCCGTGCCCCTGGAGCGCGACAACGACAAATGGATCGACGTCTCCTGGCCCTCCCTCTTCTTCGAGAAAATCAGTGCCGCATGGCGACAATTGCCTCACTCGGACAAGAGCTATTGGCTTGCGCTTGACATGTACCTCGATGCGATGCAGAGGCATCTCGACTTCGACTACATGCACCTTCAGATTGGACTGGAAGCATTCGCTTTCTGGCTACTCAAACAAAGGGGCCAGGGAGATCCGCTGGACGTCAAGAGCAAGGATGCGTGGGAGGCGTGGGTGCGAGAGAACAAGGAATCGATTCGGGAGCATGCCGTAGAGGGTCGCGAGGACGCACTCGTGATGAAGGTCAAGGGTGCGTGCCGACTCGCTTCAGGAAATGTCGTTCCTAGCGCCTTCCTTGCATACGGCTTGAAGCTCACCAAGAATCTTCGCGAAGAATTGCGTGGGCGAGATATCGTAGTGCATCAAGGACTGATGGCCCCCAACGGATATGACACGGTCGCCGACCTGCGCCGCGTAGCGCTCGTGCGAACCATGCTGGTGGCGCTGATTGGGCTGGCAGCCGGCTACCGCGGCGCCATCAATGGCTGGGAGGTTGGTGACCTCGGGTATCCGATGGAGCAGCAGGAGTGGTGGGAAGTCGCGGAGAGTGACCGAACATTCGCGGGACGCAGCTTCATCGCCGAGGAGCGCGTTTCGTCGTCGTAGCGGGCAAGGGCGGCGGGAGGAGGCGACTAGTGAGCACGATGGCGCGAAAGAGGCGAGACGCGGCCCAACTAGGCGCTGCACACCGACGACGCACCTGTGCCGGGCTAGGCCCGGCGCGGCGCCCCGCGGGTGAGCGCCAGGGCGTTCGGCGGGCGAGCGTGGTGCCACGACCGGTCGCATGAAGGCTAGGCTCTCGCAAAGTCCGCTTGTATTCGTCGGGTCAGCTCCGCAATAGCGCCTCGCAGGGCCTCCTCGTCGGTCGTCGTCTCGAGAAGCCCGAGAAGCGCGCGGACACGCCGTACCGATTCGAGCCGCGCCTCGAGCGGGCCGCCGTCGTGTCGCTGGCGGTCGTAGAGGCGACACGTGAAGGCACGGCAAGCGCGAGGACGGTCGGAGTAAATCGAGCATGCGCGTTGGGCCCCCAGCGTCGACAGCGACGAACACGGCTGCTCGAACGCGTTCCCTCGCTGGAGCACCTGGAGGCGATTCTTGCGCGCGCCGGGGAGCTCCTCGGGCTCGAGGGTGACGCCCCCGAACAGCGACCCGTCGCAACAGAGTCCACATGACCGACAGAGGGTCCCGAGCTCGGCTTCCATTCCGCTGCGCATGGGCCGAGAGAAGCAGGCGGGTGAGGGTTCCGTCTTGAAGAAACGCGACACATGCGCGATCCTCGACGCGATGGATCTGGCACGAGAACGTCGTCCGCTGCCCCCGCCGCGAGGTGTCTTGCAACGAACGCGCCCTGACGGCTTGCTCGTCAGCCGTCGCGTCGCGCCGTCGGAGGCGCTCGCCCCGTTCGTGCATCACTTCTGGGCGGTAGCGTGGGACCTGCGAACGCCGTTCACCGCCGAGGGCCTCTTGCATCCCACGGCGTGCCTCACCGTGGAGCTCGGGGGTCAGCAGGAAGTCGCCGGCGTGCGCACGGGCCGAACGGAAATGATTCGCCAGGGCGCCGGTCGCGTCTTCGGCATCACCTTTCGCCCGGCCGCATTTCAGCATCTTCTCCGTGCGCCGATGTCGAGCCTCACCGATCGGACGGTTCGGGTTGCGAGGGTGCTAGGGAAGGACGGTGAGCTCTGGGCACGCGCACTCAGCCGCGCGCCGGAATTCGAGGAGTCACTTTCGATCGCCGAGGCGTTCCTCGCGACGCGTCTTCAGCCACTCAGCCGCGATGCCGAGAGCACGCGCGACATCACCGAAAGGATGATGCGAGATCCATCGCTCTTGCGTTCGAGCGACGTTGCGACGGTGCTCGACGTCGACATTCGTTCGCTCCAGCGCCGGTTCCGTCACTACGTTGGCGTGGGACCGAAATGGGTCATCCGCCGCTATCGGCTGCACGAGGCGGCCGAACAGCTCAAGGCGGCAACCCCTCCCCCTCTCGCCGACCTCGCCGCCTCGCTCGGCTACGCCGACCAGGCCCATTTCGCGCGCGACTTCAAGCGCGTCGTCGGACGAACACCGGGGTCTTTCGCGGCCTCGTCGTAGCGCGGCCCAGCCGGAGGGAAGCATGCTGAGCGCCGCCGAACAGGGGGCTGGTGCTGACGGCGCGCCGAGCCTCGCGGGGCTCGGCACGCCGCCCCGCAGCACACCCGCAAATCGTTCGGCGCCGGAGAGCGTAGCCGACGGTTGCTGTCGCCCGACGCCCGATACGGGCGGGAACGCCGCGGGGCAAAGTACGTCGTGGCCGATGTCACCGCGCCGCGCCACGAGGTCGCCGGCCGGCGACGGTCGTGGTAGCGCTGCTCCTGATGGCGAAGGGCAACCGCATGGCGACGGCGCGCGAGGTTCGCTCCTCGCAGCGACAGCGGCGTGTTCGCGTCTACACCGCCTGGCACCCGGTGCTCGTCGCGCTCCTGGAGCACGTGCTCCCCGAGGGCTGGTACCAGTGCATCTCGGAGTTCCAGCTCGCCCGCGAGCCGCTCCGCGTCGACATCGTCATCCTCCGTCGCAGCCGTCGCGGAGCCCCACCCAGGCCGCGCCTGCTCACGAGCGTGGTGGGCGAGCTGGCCGAGCACACGCTGGTGCACTTCAAGGGGCCGACCGACGAGCTCGAGCGCGACGACGCGCGCATGCTCCTCGCGTACGCGCTCCAGTACCTCGTGGTTGCCGAGATCGACGATCCCGGCGCGGTCGCCCTCCGCGTGCTCGCGCCCCGCCTGACCCCGCGCTTCACCGAGGCGCTGAGGTCGCTGGGCTGCACGCTCACACCGACCGGGCCGGGCACGCAGGAGGGGCGGCTCGGGGTCTTCCCGCTGCGGGTGGTGGAGACGGTGGCCGCCAACGCTCGCGAGGGCGAGCATCTGCTGTACACTGTGACCCCTGGGATGGTCGCCGACCCCGGCGGCATCCCGGCGCTCTCCCCGGCGGAGGTCGCGGCGTTCTGGGCGCTCCTGGAGCATGTCGAGCAGGTTCGACACCCCCTCCCGGGGCAGAGGAAGCGGCACATGAAGGACGAAAAGCGGGTCGTCGAGAGCTTCGAGCAGGCGCTGGCACGCCTCGTTGCGCGGCTGCCGCCCGAGCAGCGCCTCGCGGGGCTCGCGCCCGAGCAGGTGCTGCAGGCGTACGCGCCCGAGCAGGTGCTGCAGGCGTACGCGCCCGAGCAGCGCCTCGCGGGGCTCGCGCCCGAGCAGCGCCTCGCAGGGCTCACCGAGGCGCAGGCGGTGCTCGCGTTGCCGGACGCGATGCTTCGTGCGCTGTCGGAGGAGTACCTCGCGACGCTGCCCCGCCAAACGCAGGCTGCGATTCAGAAGCGCCTCGGGGCGGCATCGGGGCGGCAGCCCGCGCGCCGACGAAAGACGCGCGGCCCTTCAAAATGACGACGGGAGAACGCAAGCTGCGGTGGCGGTCGCGTGATTCGTTCTTCCTGACCGGGTGCCGAACATGCCAATGCGGCTGACGGTTCGGGCAACCGCGCTTCGCTCGGCAGCCTGCCCCGCAGCAGATTGGCAAGGCGTTAGGCACACGGACGACAACGGAACGAGGACGCGACTGAGGACGCACATGTGGAGATGTCGGTGATCATCCCGTCCCGCGCAGGATCGGTGAAGACCGCGGCCACGTGATCGCCGGCGTTCAGCGGGTCTTCACCGGCATCGAACGCGGATTTCGTCGGTGACCTCCCCCGAATTCCCGCGGATTGCCCAGATCATCGACAGCTCTCGGATGTGACGCGCTCCTCGACGACGTAGGCCCAGTACCGCGACCGATCGAGGAACTTCTCCTCGTCCGCGACGACCCGCTCGCGGGTGCCTGGCGCGAAGATCTTCCCGAGCCACGCCTGCAAGGCGGCCCTGTCCGGAAACACGGTCTCCGTCACGACGTCGAAGCCGATCGCAGCATCCTCCATGTTCAGCGCGTCGCCTCGCTTCAGGTAGCTGCGCTTGTACACCGCGGGAACGGGCGCCAGGCTGCAGATGAACGGCACGTGCCTGTTCTCGTAGTAGTCGACGAAGTCGCGCACATCCATGCCTTCCCTCCTGGTGAGAAAGGCGAATAGCTTCACCATGTCGTTCCTCCTCTTCGCCGTCTTCGCCGGATCGAGCCCCGGCGACGAGGGCTCTCCGGCCGAGCTCATCGGCACCCGGGCCAGGTGAAGACGTGGCCAGCTCAGGCCTCCGGCCGCGCGGCTCCGGGAGCGACCGGATGGTTTTACGATACATAGTGTATCCAGTCAATCCAGTTCGCCTCGATCCGTCCGTCTCGGTGTAGGATGCGGGCGATGCCGAAGCTCTGGAACGACACCCTCGAGTCGCACCGCCGGGAGGTCCGCGACGCCATCCTCGATGCGGCCGCAGCCATCGCGACCGAGCGCGGGGTGCCCGCGGTCACGATGTCGGAGGTCGCGGAGCGCACGGGCATCGGACGCGCGACGCTCTACAAGTACTTCCCCGACGTGCAGGCGATCCTCGTCGCGTGGCACGAGCGGCAAGTCGGCCGCCACCTCGCAGAGCTCCTCGCCGCGCGCGACAAGGCGGGCGATCCAGAACGCCGGCTCGAGATCGCCCTGGGCACCTACGCCCGCATCACCCACGAGGAGCACGGGACCGAGCTCGTCGCCCTGCTGCGCCACGGTGAGCACGTCACCAGGGGCTATCAACAGCTCAGCGAGCTCCTCCGCGACCTGATCGCGGAGGGCGCGAAGCGCGGAAGGCTCCGCGATGACGTCCCCCCCGCCGAGCTCGCGAGCTTCTGCCTGCACGCACTCTCGGCGGCCAGCAGCATGCCTTCGCTGGCGGCGGTCCGCCGGCTCGTGTCCGTCACCATGGCCGGCCTTCAACCTCCGAAGCGCTGAGCCGCCGCCTCGTCGTACCCGCCCGCCAGCGGCCACCGCCGCGCCCCCCGCGCCCGGCGAGGGCAGGCCCGCCCTGCGCGGACCGCACCCGACTCGGGTTGGGCCGACTCGGGTTGGGGCGACCCGGGCTCCCCGCCGGCCCTTCCTGCCGCAGCCGCTCCGCACGCCCGGTCCGCTGGCGTATCCTCGGCGCATGGCCCGTACCGCCCCGGTCCCGAACATCCCTGCCATCCCCGGCATGAACCCCGGCGTCTTCGTCATGGGCGGAGGAGGAGGAGGCGGCGGGAGCGGGGCGCGCGGCGGCAACGGGTCGAAGAACGGCCAAGGCTCCGACGGAAAGAACGGCGGCAGCGGCGCCAGCGGCGGTGGCAAGAGCGCCTGCGGTTCCCCCGGGAAGGACGGCGGCGGATGCCCCCAGCACCACGGCGGGAGCAGTAGCGGCGCGGCGTCGCATGGAGATCCCATCGACGTGATCACCGGTCGCGTGTTCACCGCGCCCGTCGTGGACCTCGATCTTCCAGGGCCGCTGCCGCTCGAGCTCGCACGCTCGTATTCCACGACCAGCCGCGAGCGGGATATCGGCCTCGGCCACGGCTGGACGCACAGCTTCGCCTGGGAGGTGGAGCTGCGCCGCGGCGGCGGCGCGAAGGTCTGGACGGACGACGGCCTTGACGTGTCCTTCGGCGTCGTCGAGCGGGGCACGGGCGTCATCGGACCGCACGGATGGGTGCTCCACCGGCACGAGGAGGGGTTCGCGCTCGACGTGCCCGACGGCACGCGGCGAATCTTCGAGCCGGATCTCGGCGACCCGGCGCGCCGGCGCTTCCGCCTCGCTCGAGTTGAGGATCGCGCCGGGAACCGGATCCAGCTCCACTACCGCGGAGCATCGCTCTCGCGCATCGTCGACTCCGTTGGCCGGACAGTTCGTGTCCTGACGACACACGAGGGGCGAATCGCGGCGCTCGAGATCGTGTGCGCCTCCGGGAGGATCGTGCGCGCCGCGACGTACGAGCACGACCCAGCGGGAAATCTCGCCAAGGTCACCGACGCGGACGGCTACGCGACGGCGTACACGTACGACGACGACCATCGGCTCTCGTCGTACCGCCTGCCGACAGGCCTGGTCTTCTTCTTCCGCTACGATCGAGAGGGGCGCGGCATCGAGACGTGGGGGGAGCATGAGAGCGGCGTCGATCCGTGCCTCGAGGACGACTTGCCCGAACTCCTCGCGGACGGGCACACCAGGGCCAAGGGGATCCACCACGTCAAGATCGACTACGGCCCTCACGGTTACAGCGAGGTCGCCGACGCCGCGTGCGTGTTCCGGTACTTTGGCAACGCGCACGGCAAAGCCGACAAGGCGGTCGCGAACGGCCGCGTCTTCACCCGGACCTACGATGCGCGCGGGCACCTGACGTCGTACACGGACGCGATGGGCGCGACCACACGCTGGGAACGCGACCTGCTCGGCAACGAGACGCGCGTGATCGACGCGCTCGGCCAGGAGACGCACATCGAGCGCCTGCCGAACGGAGACATCACCCGGGTCGTCGATCCGGGCGGCGGCGAGACGGTCGTCGAGTACACGAAGGACGCGGTCCTCATCAAGGATCCCACCGGCGCGCTGTTCGAGCTGCGCTACGACGCGCGCGGCCTGCCCCTGCAGACGATGGCCCCCAACGGGCGGGGCCGGCGTTATCGCTACGACGACCACGCCAACGCCGTCGAGGCTTCGGACGAGCGCGGCGTCGTGCTCTGGCAAGCGACGTACGATGAGCTCGGGCGCTGCACATCGGTTTGCGACGAGAGCGGCGCGGTCACCTCCTACAAGTACAGCAACAAAGGGCTACTCGTGTCCCTGGAAGAGCCGGGCGGGCAGATCTGGCGGTTCGTTCACGATGGCCTGGGCAATGTGGTCGAGGAGATCGAGCCCGGCGGGCGGCGGAGGACGGGCGCAAGCCGGGAGTACGGCGGCGGCGATCTGCTCGTGCGCGCGGGCGCGACAGCGCTCGTCTGGGACGAATTCGGCAGGCTGACCGAGCGGCGCGCGCGGACCGATGCGGGCGAGCGCGTCACGTCGTACAGGTGGGCAGAGGCGGGTACGCTGTCCGAGGTGGTCTTGCCGGACGGGAGCGTGATCGAATATGCGTACGACGCGTTCGCGCGGCGGCTGAAGAAGGAGGTCTACCGGAGAGGCGCCGACGGAAACCGGCAGCTCCTCCGGCGCACACGGTTCTACTGGCACGGGAGCACCCTGCTGCACGAGGTCACCGACGCTGACGAGGTGAGGTTCGAGCGGTGGTATTGCTTCGATGACGACGGCGAGCCGCTGGCGCACCGGGAGAGCGTCCGGCGCGGCGGCGAGACCCACGAAGCCGCGTGGGTCTACTATGTCAACGACCTGGCTGGATTCCCGGAGCGGCTCCTCGGCGGCGACGGCCAGATCACCGCTGAGATCGCGAGGACGGCGTGGGGCGAAGCCGCGATGCGCGAGGGAGCGCGAGCGGCGACGCCGCTCAGGTTCCTCGGGCACTACGCCGACGCGGAGACGGGGCTCCACTACAACCGCTACCGCTACTACGATCCGGCGCTCGGCCGGTACATCTCGCCGGATCCGGTGGAGCCGCTCGGCGGGCTAAACACATTCGCTTACGCCAGGAACGATCCATTCGGCTACGGAGACCCGTGGGGGCTCGTCTATACGCGCATCGTCGACAACAGCACGCGGCCGGCGACGGTGCTGTACGAAGGATACAATATCGATGAGGCAAGGAACAAGAAGCCCGAAGCAGGTGGACAGATCCCGCACAGCTACCACAAGAACTCGTGCGCCGAGACTCAAGCGCTCCAGCGCATGAAGAATGACATCGTCGCCGAGGTCGAAGGCGAGCAGAACGCCGGCAAGAAGAGGGGGACCAAGAGGCAGCCATTCGTTCCGATGACCAGCGAGGAAAAGGAGGCAGAGGTAAACCGCCGGCTCAAAGCCAAATTCGACAACCCCAACGTCTCGATCGAGACATTTCAGAGTAAAGGCGGTAACCGCGTCAACCCTTGCGACCTGTGCCAGCAGATGTTCGCCAACCTCGGAATCAGCCACGCGGTGGTAGGGGAGGAGGGAAAGCGCGGCAAGTTCGGGAAGTACCGGCGAAGATGACGTATTATCCCCGCATTGAGGAGAGTTCGATGGAGGGACGGTTCTTTGGTGAAAGCCAGTCCAGAGCATTCGAGGCACTGCGATCCTGGCATGAAGCGGGGCGCCCGTCGGCGTGCGTCGTCCATGGTCCCTCCGGCGCAGGGAAGAGAACGGTCGTTGAACGCCTCTTCCGCTCGATCACGGGTCCTGGCACCCTGAAGCTCCTCGTCCACGCCGGACGCACGTTTGGCGCGGCCTTCGAGGAGGAAGTGCTCGCGCGGCTCTCGGCTGGCCCGTGGCCCGAAGGCACAGGATTCGACGAGCTTCACTTCGGTGTCCGCACGAGCCTCGTGAACCGCATCGTGAACTGGGACGGCGAGGACGGCCAGCCGCAGCTCTTGATTGGCTTGCTCGCGCCTGATGCCTGCGTGGACTGGCCGGACGACCCTCGCCGCTCGGTGCTGGACGAGCCAGGCCCCGCCGCGCGTGTGCTGGTGACGGTCTCCGGCGCGCGCGACGTTGCCGAGCGGTGGGCAGAGCGGCTCGGTCTACGCGCCGCGGACGTGACGTATGTTTCGGTCGGCGGATTCCGCCTGGAGGACGTCGAGCCATCTCTCCGCGACCATCTCGCCTGGGCGGCGGTGGACGGTCCAGGTCCAGGCGCCCATGTGGACGTGATCGCGAGATCGCTCCGCGACCGTGGCGCGGCTCCGCTGGAAGAGCTCATGACGACCCTCGCGTGCGCCTTCGCGCCGCTCGACGCAGCCGAGCTGGCGCCGCTCCTCGGCGCGCACGTCGCCGAGGTGACCGGCTCTCTCGACACGCACCGCGACGCCGTGGAGCCGATTCTAGAGTGGCGTGAAGAGGGTCGCCGGATCCGCTTTCGTCATGAAACGCTGCGCGCCGCCTGGGTGGCCGCGCACCCGGAGCACGTCGCGTTCGCTGAGCAGCGGTTCGCCGAGGCTTCCCGAGCGCTCGTTCGCACCTGGGAGAGCGTCGACACAGGCGAGCGGGGCGCGGTCACCTACCTCCGTCGGTACGCCGGCGATCACCTCGTCTCCGCCGGCGCACCGCGCGCCGATCTCCTTCCGCTCGCTGCACCGCGGTGGGCATGGCCGCGCTCGCGCGAGGATCTCGCTGCGCGTCGGGCGGAGCTAGGGCGCGTGCGACGCTCGATGTCGGCACCGCTTTTTGCCTCCGAGGCCAGGGAGATCCCGCCCGACGCGCTGTCGAGCTTCGTGCGGCTCGCGCTCGCGCAGGGCGCGCTCGCGACGCTGCACCGCGCGTGGCCTCCTGAAGCCGACCGGGCTGACGAGGAGGCGTGGAACGACACGGAGCGGGCGCTCGCCGTCTCACTCTTCGCTCTCGCGGCGCGCGCCTCGCCCTCGCGGCGCGCCAGCATCGAGGCGCCCGCGCTCGACGTCGTGAGGCGGACAGGCGCGGCATGGCGCGGTGATGGCTGGGAGGATGCGCTCGCATTGCTCGCCGCGGCGCGCGCTGCACCGGGCGACGAGGCGTCGACGTTCGCGCGGTGGGCGGTCTCGGCCACGTGGCGCGCGGAAGGAGGGCCCGACGGCACCTTGAGCGCGTGGCTCACGGCGGCCGACTTCCTTCCGCGCGCCGAGGCGGAAGCGCTCGTCCAGCAAGCCGTCGAGCGCGCGCTGTCGAGCGCGAAGCCGGGGCAGGCGCTCGCGCGGCTCGCCACGGCGCAAGGGATGGGGCGGAACCAGGCGCTCGCCATCTTCCGCGCGGCGGTGCCTCTTCCACCGACGTCCCGAGCGAACGCCCTGGCGCCCCTCTTGCCAGGGCTGCCCGATGCGGAGCGGACCCTCGCTGTCTCGATGTCCTTCGATGCGTTCCTGGCCGACCACGACGAGGGCGCCGAGAGGCACGACACCGGCGCATGCACCGCGGCGCTGCTTCCCTTCCTCGGGATGGCCGAGCTCTCGCGGCTTCTGGCCGAGGCGCTCCCGTCCGCTTCCGCGCTGGCCGTGCGGTTCGCCGAGCTCGGCGCTCCGAAGCGCGCGCTCGGCATCATCCGAGAGCGTTGTGGCGGCGGGATCTTCGCCGCTCGTCCCTTGCTCTGCGCCGCAGCGACCGAGGGAGGCCGCTCCCTCGTGCAAGCGGCGCGCGACGCGGTGGCCTCGCTGGATCCCCCGTGGGTCGCCGCGGGGCTCGTGTGCGATCACGCGGCCGAGGCGATCCAGGTGCTCGGGCTCGATGCGGCGGTGGCGATCGCCGAAGGTGGCGGCGGAGGTGGCTCGGAGACCGCGCGCATCATGGCCCTCGCGGCGCTCTGTCTCGCCGCCCCCGAGCCGTCGCGCCCCGCGCTCGCGGCGCGCGCCGTCGCTGCTTACCACGACGACCGGGGCACCGAGGCTCTGGAGAGCGTGGTGAGCTGCGCTCCCTGGATGTCGCTCGCGACGGCGGCAAGGCTGTTCGTCGGGAGCCTTGGGGACGCGGCGGAGGACGTCTCGCTCGTCTCGACCCTGAGCCGCTGGGGCGGCGTGGAGCAGCTCGCGCCCCTCATCGCGCGTATCGGCGGAGAGGACGCGCTCGCTGCCGCCGCCAGCGTTCTCCCCGAGGCGCTCCGGTGGAAAGCGCGGACGAAGGCCGAATCGAAGGAATGCTCGACGTCCGGGGTCGCGCCCGCGGGACTCGACGATGGACGTTCCACGATGGAATGATGGCCGATTCATGATTTCATACTGACAAAGCCATCATCGACCTTGAACCAGCCAAGAGGGGTGACCGCGGTCACGATGTCGGAGGTCGCGGAGCGCACGGGCATCGGACGCGCGACGCTCTACAAGTACTTCCCCGACGTGCAGGCGATCCTCGTCGCGTGGCACGAGCGGCAAGTCGGCCGCCACCTCGCAGAGCTCCTCGCCGCGCGCGACAAGGCGGGCGATCCAGAACGCCGGCTCGAGATCGCCCTGGGCACCTACGCCCGCATCACCCACGAGGAGCACGGGACCGAGCTCGTCGCCCTGCTGCGCCACGGTGAGCACGTCACCAGGGGCTATCAACAGCTCAGCGAGCTCCTCCGCGACCTGATCGCGGAGGGCGCGAAGCGCGGAAGGCTCCGCGATGACGTCCCCCCCGCCGAGCTCGCGAGCTTCTGCCTGCACGCGCTCTCGGCGGCCAGCAGCATGCCTTCGCTGGCGGCGGTCCGCCGGCTCGTGTCCGTCACCATGGCCGGCCTTCAACCTCCGAAGCGCTGAGCCGCCGCCTCGTCGTACCCGCCCGCCAGCGGCCACCGCCGCGCTCCCGCGCCCGGCGAGAGGACACCGAACGGATCGCGGCCGCGTGACCCCCGGCGCCCTCTTGGACGCCGCGCCGCCCTTGCCGCCGACGCTCGGGAGCCCGCCCTCGCACGGGTTCACCACGGCAGGCCCACCCCTGCGACAGGACGACACGCCGCCTCGCAGCTCGCACGGCCGCGACGACGATGCGGCCGGTCTGCTGGTCCGCAGGCATGCTGCCGACTTGACGTAGACGGGCGGCTCGACGGCGGCGAGGAATGCTCCCAGCTCGGTTACGAGCGGGCCTGCCCAGCGGCTGGGCTGCACGGCCACAGGGCCGTGGCGGACCTTGAACCGACGGCAGACCGAGGACATGCTGACGCGAGGCGTTGAAGACGGAGAACCTCATGGAGAAGCGAACCATCGAGCAGCTCGAGGCGGCGCTCGACGCCGTCAGCAAGGACCTGGCGCCCCGCGTCGAGGAGCTCGCTCAGAAGAGCACAAGCGGCGTCCTCACGCCTGAAGAGCACAGAGAGTATGCCGAGGTCGTCCGTCTCAACGACATGCTCAGCCTCCTCAAGCTTCAGGCAGAGGAGGTATGGACCCTGCGCGCGGCCTCGTGAAGCTGCCGAGCGACACGCGAGAGCTGGTCCAGCGGCGCGCCCAGGGGGCATGTGAGTACTGCCATCTTCCGCAGGACGCATCGATCTTGCCCCACCAGGTAGACCACATCATCGGAAGGCAACATCGTGGTTCGGATGATGTCGACAACCTGCGTCTATGCTGCATTCGCTGCAACTTGAAGAAGGGGCCGAATATCGCGTCGATCGACCCCGAGAGCAAGCTTGTCGTACAGCTCTATCATCCCAGGCGGGCTGCGACCGAGATGCTGTGGCATGCCACGTCGCGGTGAGCTGCAGGTTCACGCTGCGACGGGAAAACTTCGCTCCGGCAATATCTGCTCTCGTGGTGAGCCGGTCCGATGGCCATCTGCTACTGCCATTGGTGAAACCGTTGATTCGCCAGAACGATGCTGGAGCTCTCTGCGCTGCCGGAAGCTCCGTTCGTGGCCTTCGCGATGACCTCGAACTCCTCATCAAGAATGCCTGTGGTTCGATGAGGAAGCCTCCGTGCGTCCGGAGCGGACGAGGCGTGACAGCGAAGCAGGCGCGTCATCTCGGGGGCCTCGGTCGGCCATCCCGACGACAGGAGAGAGGGGTATGTCGAAATTCCGCTTGAGCCGACGTGCCATGCTGCGAGGCGCCGGCGCCATCGCCGTCGCGCTCCCGTGGCTGGAGATCATGGGAACCGAGCGCCTGGCGCGCGCGCAACCCGCCCCCGCCCGGCGCTTCCTCGCCGTCTACACGCCCGGCGGGACCCTGATCGATCGCTGGCGTCCGACCGGCACCGAGACGAGCTTCACCCTGGGCCCCATCCTGGCGCCGCTCGCGCCAGTGCAGGACCGGCTGCTCGTCGTCGACGGCCTCGACATGAAGAGCGCGCGCGGTGAGCAGCACCAGAGCGGGATCATCGCCTGGCTCACGGGCACGTCGCAGGAGGGCGCGAACAACGGCGGCTACGGGAGGGGGCCGTCCATCGATCAGGTGATCGCCTCCCGGATCTCCGCCGGTCGGACGGCGGAGGCGAGCATCCAGCTCGCGGTGCGCTGGGCGACGGGCAAGTCCCACGGCCTGATGACGCCGATGAACATCGCCAACTTCGAGGAGGCCGCGCCGTACAGCCCCATCCAGCCGCGCCTCGATCCGGTGGAGATCTTCACCGCTCTCTTCGGCACGCTAAACCCCGGCGCCAGCGACGACGCCGCCCGTCGCCTCGCGCGGAAGCAATCGATCCTCGACTTCCTCGACCGGCGCTACGCCGCCCTCTCCGCGCGCCTCGGCGCGGCCGACAAGCAGAAGATCGACCAGCACCTGACGAAGATCCGCGAGATCGAGCAGAGCCTCAGCAGCACGCCGGCTGCGACGAGCGCTTGTCGGGTCCCGACGAGGGTCGACACGTCCGACTACAACCCGAGCGCGGGGCTCAACGCGGACGACCCCGGCTCGATCAAGGACACCTCGACCGACGCGGCGATCCCCAAGGTGGGCAAGCTGATGACGGACATGCTGGTGATGGCGCTCGCCTGCGACATCACCGCGGTCGGCACCCTGCAGTGGAGCGACACCGAGGCGAAGTACACGTTGCCGTGGCTGAACCTGACCGAGCACCACCATTTCTACCAGGAAATGGGCGGCTTCAGGCCGGCCGAGTGCGAGCTCATCTACACCTGGTACTCGGAGCAGCACCTCTATCTCTTGCAGGAGATGGAGAAGGTCGACATGGGCGGGCACTCGCTGCTCGACGAGAGCGTCGTCTTCTTCGGCTCCGAGATCTCGGATCCGCCGACCCACATGAAGACGAACATGCCGTTCCTGCTGGCCGGCGGCGGCGGGGGCCTGCGCACCGGGCGCTGGGTCCGGTACCCGAACCTCCCGCACAACAACCTGCTCGTCTCTATCCTGAACCTGTTCGGCGACACCCGGACCACGTTCGGCGCGCCGGCGTACTGCACCGGGCCGCTCACGAACCTCACGTAGGCATTTCCCGCGATGCCTGGCTGAAGGCGAGCTTCGCCGCCGGCGCGAGCGGCGGGCGCGAGCCATCCTCGACCGCTGAGGTCATCGCCGAGACCTCCCATTCGCCTTCACGCCCCAGCCTGCGGGCCGCCGCCTCGCGACTGTGGCGCGGACTTACCCGACTTCACCGGCGATGTGGAGCGCCGTATCCAGCGGTGCCCCGCGTCTCGTGGCGCTCGTTGACCGACTGTGGTCGATGGCGCGCGTGTTGAGGCATGCGCGTCCGCCGACCTGGACGACTGGAGAACATCACGCGCCCGCCGCGATCGCATCCTGGAGGCGCGGGAACTCGGGCTTGAAGCCGAGATCTTCGCGCGGGCGAGGCGCTTTGCGAGACGGCTTCCGACCTTTTCAGCGCCCCACGAGCGCCGAACCGAAGCACGCCGTCGCGACCAGCATGGTCACGATCGGCGGCGGCGGAAACGCGCGGACGGCGATGGCCAGCAGCGCCAGCGACACCGCCGCGTTCAGCGCCACGACAGCAGGGAGCGCGGCGAGGGCGGGCGCGGCGAGCACGCCGACGGCGCCGTGCAGCGCGAGCACCAGGCCCATGGCCACGCTGAACCCCCTGAAGAGGCCGAGCAGGTCGCGCGACACCCCCATCATGGTCATCCGGTGCGCCCGCATCGCGCCGAGGACCGCGGTCTCCGCGGCGGGCGTCGCGGGGCGACCGAGCAGCAGCGCGGTGATCGCGAGGTGCCCGATCCCGGTGACGACCCACGCCCACGCGCCCACCTGAAACAGCACCTGTGCACGGCTACTCATGACAGCCCTCGTCTCTTTGCTGCCGGCCCCTGGCGGGTGCGCTCCCCATGCTGCCGTTTGGACCTAGAGCACGGCCCTGGAGGTTTCAATACGACACCGGAGGGTCTACGGTGCGATCGTCGCCGTGACCGACAGCTCAGCCGAATCCTCCGCGGGCGTCGTCTGGCATCAGCTCGCACCGCGCGATCCGGGCACCGCCGCCATGAACGATTCGGCCCTCTTCGACTGGTCTTTCACCGAGAACGTCGATCAGGGCCAGCTCCGCCACCACCAGCGCTTCGCGTTCGGCGCCGGCGAATCGAGCAGCGGGCTGGTCTCGGACGTCGAGGGGCGCCCCGGAGTCCATACTAACTGGCAGCCCACGTCGGCCACCTCCCCGCTTCCTCGCAGTCCGTATTTGCCGTGGTTCGGCGTCGGGGTCGGCTCGCCGTCGCGCCCGTCCTCCGCGCCGCCGGGCGACCCGTCACCGCTCTTGCCGCCGACGCTCGGGAGCTCGCCCTCGCACGGGTTCACCACGGCAGCCCGCCGGTCACGGTCTCCACCGAGCACGCATCGCCGCCGACCCTCCCATCGGCGCCGTCGGCTACGTCGCTCGGCCCGGGCAAATCCTTGCCGTCATGGCCCCCACCCGTAGGTGGGGCGAAACACCTGCCTCGGAGGATCTCGACCGGTGTTTGCGCGGCCCGGAGAAGCACCGGCATGCCGGTACCATCGCCTGTTCTGCCCCGCGAGCAAACCAGCCTGGCGCGGGTGCGGCGGGCCGTCGAGCTGGAGGCCGCATCGCCGTGCGTGGCGGACCCGAGCCATGCTACTGCTCCCCTATGTCCACCGAGGAACTTCTCGCGCAGGTGCTGCTGTTGCCCCGCCACGAGCGGGCCCGGCTGGCAGAAGAAGTGCTCTCCAGCCTTGAGGAGCCCGACGCCGAGGAGGTCGCTGCTGCGTGGACGGGTGAGCTGACGCGCCGGGCGCGCGACGTCGCGGAGGGTAAGGTCCAGACGGTCGACTGGGGCACGGCGCGAGCGGAGATCCTGAAGGAGCTCGAGGAGCGGCGTGCGGGTCGAGCTTCATCCTGAAGCGCGCGCTGAGCTTCGTGCGGCGGCCAGCTGGTACGACGAGAGGCGCCCCGGGCTGGGCGACGAGTTCATCGCTGAGAATCAAGTGAGGTGACGCGTCATGTCGCTCGTGGAGCTGCTCCCGGATATCCAGCCTTTGCCGCGTGCCGACAAGCTCAAGCTGATCCAGTTCCTCGCACAGGAGCTGACGGAGGCGGAGGAGCCGCCTGCGCTCCGGGCGGGCCAGTCCTACGCCGTGTGGTCGCCCGACCAAGCGTTTGAGGCGGCCGAGACGCTCCTCCAGACCTTGCGCACCGAACAGGAACCGCAACCTGTCTGTTACGGGTCAGCAGTTCCCCTTCCTGGCGCGCGCCTCTGAGCATGTCGCCGGAAGCCTTGCGCCGATGCTCCCGCTGACGCTGGTGGGAGGGCGCAGCGTGCAAGCGCTGGGCCTGCTCGACACGGGGCTGCTGTCGGCGTCCTGTCCTACGCGGTCCGCCCGCACGTGCCCCGTGAAGCACTGTAAGGGGGCAGGAGGGTCGACCGTTCCCCCGGAATGCATACGAGCTTGAGCCGAGGAGCTGGTCGTCTCGTGATCGCGATCGCCGCGCTGCTGGCCGCGTGCGGCGACGCACACCGTCCGGGTGGGCGCCCGCGGGGCGCGGCGCAGCCGCCCGAAGCCGCCGTGACGCCGACTGTGGCATCGACGGCGACCGTCGCCGGCGGGCCGACGGGGTCGCCCCTGCCGCCCGGCCCGGCGACCTGCGCTGCCGCGTCGGACTGCGTGATCGTGGCCGCGGCCGACCGCTGCTGCTCTTGCGGCACGATCTCGTCGAGGGCGGTCGCGAGTGCGTCCAACCTGATGATCTACGACGGCAGCGGAGACTTCTTCCGTGAGCTCAACGCCCGTAGCCCCCCCGCGTGCCGGAACCTCCAGTGCGCCCCGTGCCCGCCACCGCCGCAGCTCGCGTGCGTGGCCGGCACGTGCCAGGCCGCGCCGCAGCCAGGCCCCTGATGGGATAGGTGACCGGCGCCGCGCGGACGGTCACGACGCCCCGCAGCCGCCGGCCCCGCCCGAGCCTCCCCCGCGTGGCGCCCGGCCGGGCCGGCGCGCTGGCGGGGGAGCCTCGACCCCTCGCGACGCGCCAGGCGCCCCCCTCCTTGACGCGCCGGCCGCGGCCTGGGGCGATCACCCCTCGTCTTCGTCCTCGCCCAGCGCACCGTCTTCCGTCGCGCCCTCCTCCGACGCGTCGCCTTCCGTCGCGCCGTTCTCCGCGGCGGCCTCGCCTTCCTCCTCTTCCTCTTCATCTCCGGTGGACGCGGCGCCGCGGGAGACGGGGAAGGGCGCATAATCCTTCATCCTGTCGGTGCCGGCATACCAGTACTCCGCGGCGGCGCGCAGCCGCCGCTCGGCGTGCATGACGAGCGTGTACGCGGCGTCGCGGAGCTTGCGCGCGCGCTGCGCCTCGGGAGAGAACGTCTTGTCGGCGAGCATGCGCGCGAGCTCGGGCGAGAGCGCGCGGAGGCGGGCCGCCGCGTCGCCCTCGCCGCGGGGCGCCTTGCGGAGGGCCTCCGCGTGCTCGGAGCAGAGCAAGAGCAGGTCGGAGACGTCCTGGACCAGATCCGCGTCGCCGCTGCCCGCGCGGATCGCCATGAGCCGCTTTTGCCCCTCGGGGCTGTTCTTGAAGCGGAGATCGAAGAAGCGGAGGAGCGTTTGCCGGTGCAGGGCGGCTTCCGCGGCCGGCCCCTTGAACATCGCGATGGCCCGCTCCTGGCGCTGCTGCACGGCTTGCCAGCGCGATTGCGTGACGCGCAGGAGCTCGATCTTGTCGCGAAGCGCGCGGATCTCCTCGCGTGTCAGCGCGGGCTCGTCCTCGGGGAAGGGGGTGCGGACGAGATCGGCCGCGTCGCGCTCGGCGGCGAGCTGGATGCGGCTCGACCAGATGACGCGCCGGGCGAGCTTGCCGGGGAAAATCACGGTGTTGTCGCCCAGCGACTCGGCCTCTCGCAGGAGCTCGGCCTCGCGGGCGGCGCTCAGCGTGTACGCTGCTGCGCCCGTCGAGGAGCGAGGCGCGCCCCGCGTCTCGCGCGACGCGCGCTTCGTTGCGGCCTTGTCGGTCCTGGACGACGTGGTGGTGGATGCCTTTGCCATGGTAAAAATACGCCTCCTTGTCGGGGCCAGCGCCCCTCGGAATGAGGGGCCGGAAGATCGGCGAGGGTATCGGCGAACAAGGCATCGGCCAGAGGAGAGCACGAGTCGGTCGCGCCGCGAAGAAGCGCTCGGGCCGAGGCTGGGAGAGGCGGTGTGCCGCGCATCGAATCGAGGGGGGCGGCGTGTCTGGCGGCGCGGGTAGCGGGCCGCGGAGGCGGTGCACGAGGGAGGAGGGAAAAAGAGTTGCGCTGCAACCACGAAAGGCGCGCGAGACGACGCCGCGGCTGCACAGGAGACCCATCGGGCCTGCGCAGGAACCCGACGAGGATGACGAAGGACCCCGACGGGGGCGCGCAGGAGGGTCGCGAGGGCCGCGCAGGACGGCGGCTCGTGTAGCGCAGGACACCAACTGGGGGTGCGCAGGAGGGCGCCCAGGCCGCGCAGGAGGGCCTGCGGGGCTGCGCAGGAGACCCACCGGGGCCGCACAGGAGGGCGTCGGGGCTTATCCAGGAGGGCCAATGGGCTGCGCAGGACGGCCGACGGCGCTGCGCAAGAGCGCCGGCGGGGCTGCGCAGGAGGGCCAATGGGCTGCACAGGACGGCCGGCGGCGCTGCGCAGGAGGGCCTGCGGGGCTGCGCAGGACGGCCGACGGCGCTGCGCAGGAGGGCCTGCGGGGCTGCGCAGGAGGGCGCCGGGCGTGCCCAGGAGGGCCTGCGGGGCTGCGCAGGACGGCCGACGGCGCTGCGCAGGAGCGCCGGGGCTTGTATTGTCCGGGAGCGCCGACGGGCTGCACAGGAGGACCGGCTGGCCATGGGAGTGTTCGACGTCGTCATCGCCCACGCCCGCTGCCCCGGCTGTGGGCATTCCCCGGAATGGCGCATCCAGGTTCGGTACGGCTATTGCCGGCAGCACGAATACAGGATCGGCGACCCGATCTGCTGGTTCGATCCGCCTGGACGCCCGGCGCCGCTCGACGATCACGGCGAGAACGTGGGTGGGCTCGTCGCCGTCCCCGGGCTCGTCGAAGCCGGCTGTCCCGGATGCGGCCAGGGCGACGGCGCGGTCCTTCTCTTCCGGGACAACATCGTCTCCAGCGTCGAGATCACGCCCTCGGAAGGCGGCGACGCGTGCGAGCAGATCGAACCTCCCTCGGGCTGGATGCGCTTCTGGTCACGCCGCGTGGCAGGTAGCGCGAACGAGGACCGTCTCGAGCTCTCCTGCCGCGGCGACCGGTGGACCGTGGCCGTCGCCGACGGCGCGGGGGGGCTCGCTGGCGGCGCGGCCGCGGCCCGCGCGGCGGTGAGCGCGATGGTGGCGCTCGGCGCAGAGATGGAGCTCGATGCCGACGGCTGGTGCGAGCGCCTCCGTCGGCTCGACGGCGAGCTGGAAGCAACGCCCACGTGCGGCGAGACGACGCTCGTCGTCGTCCAGATGCGCCGAGGCGAGCTGTGGGGCGCCAGCGTGGGGGACTCGGGAGCGCTCCTCGTCGAGCCCGACAGGGTGATCGATCTGACGGCGGCGCAGAGCCGGAAGCCGTTGGTCGGCAGCGGCGCGTGCAGGCCCGCCGGCATCCGACGCCGTCCGCTCTCGGGGCGCCTCCTGGTCGCCACCGACGGCCTCCTGAAGTACGCGTCGCATGCGACGATCAGCGCGCTCGCGCGCACCGGCGACGTGCAGACGGCGGTGGGAGCGCTGATCCAGGCGGTGACCCTCCCGTCCGGCAACCTGCACGACGACGTCGCGGTGGTCCTCGGCGAGCACGTCGCCTAAGTCCTTGAATAGACCGCGCTTTCCTGTGACGACCGCCCAGCGGAAGAAAATCTCGCCGGCGTGTCGATCCGCCCCTGGCTCGTTCGTCGCCACTTCAGAAGACGGCGGTCACGACGGTCGCAGGCGATGCCTGCGCCGCAAGGAGTTACGCTCATGTCGAGGCTTCGGGTCAACGCATTTTCAATCTCCATCGATGGCTACGGCGCCGGTCCCGACCAGGCTCTGGACAATCCGATGGGCATCGGAGGTATGGCGCTGCACAAGTGGGTCTTGGGCACGAAGACGTTCCAGCGGATGAGCGCCGACTTCGCCGGATCCCTGATCGGCGACCAGGTCGGCAGAGAAGGCGTCGACGACGACTTCGCCGCTCGCGGCTTCGAGAACGTCGGCGCCTGGATCCTCGGCCGCAACATGTTCGGGCCGATGCGGGGCCCTTGGTCCGACGACGGCTGGAAGGGATGGTGGGGCAACAACCCGCCCTACCACGTACCCGTCTTCGTGCTCACGCACCACGGTCGCGCGCCCATCACGATGGAGGGCGGAACGACGTTCCACTTCGTGACCGATGGCATCCATGCCGCGCTGAAGCGCGCGACGGAAGCGGCTCAGGGCAAGGACGTCCGACTCGGCGGCGGCGTCGCCACCGTTCGCCAGTACCTCACCGCCGGGCTGATCGACGAGATCCACCTCGTGATCTCCCCCGTGCTCCTGGGCAGGGGCGAGCATCTCCTCGCCGGCATCGATACGGTGAGCCTCGGCTACACGTGCACGGAGCGCGCCTCCTCGGACGACGCCACTCACGTCGTCTTGACGAAGTAGCCTCTGAGCCCACGGCGCTGCGCGGGCGGGGACCCCGCGCCGCTCAGCCGCAGCCGCCCTCGTCCTCCCCGCCGCCGCAGTCGTCCCCCTCGACGACCCACAACCCGGTCGCTCCGTCGCATTCGGCGATCGCCGTGCCGCATTCGTTGTCGTAGCTGCACGGCCCCACGCCGTCATGGCCCTCGCAGCTCGTCCCGCTCTCGGGCAGCGCATCGGGGCACGGATCGCACTCCTCGACCCAGACGCCGTCGATGCACCTGCTCCAGCAGCCCGAGCAGGCGCTGTCGCATATCTCGTCCTCGTTCGCGCAGGCCGCGCCCGGCTCGGCGCCGCCTCCCAGGTCGTCGCACGCCACGGGGCCGCCGCCGGTGTCTCCCGACGCGCTCGACGACGCCACGGGGCCGCCGCCGGCGCCGCTCGACGCGCTCGACGACGTGGTTCCTCCGGACGAGTCGCCCCCCGAACCGGTTCCAGTCGGCTGCTCGACGGCATCGGAGCAGGCGAGCACCTGGAGCAGCGCAACGGGGAGGAACCACCGCATCGAGGTCTTCATGCCGTGCCCCTGAGGCACGCGACGTGCCAGCGCCAATCGCGAGCTTTTTTGCGTGATGAGGATGTGCCTGTGCCAGTGTGGGTCTTCTTGCGCACCGTCCCAGGCCCGCCCGGGCAAGCCTATGCCCGCAGCCCGCTCCGCCTCAGGATGCAGGTCGCTGCACGGATACCGAGGAGCTGCATCGCCGCGGCTGCGACGCCGGGCTGCTGCCCTGACACACCGGAGTTCTTGCGGTGGCCAGCCTACAGGGAGGACAATCGGGTGAGATGGTGACCACCTCCTCGTCGGTGCAGGTCGAGCTGCTGGAACGGACGGACGTGTACGTGGTGGCGACCTGGCGGCGGCTCATGCTGCTCATCTGGCGCGGGCAGGAGAGCGTCGCCGGCATCGAGCGTTCCCGGGCGCACTTCCGGGCCTGGGCGGAGCGTCAGCCGGGAGGGGCAGCGTTCCTGATCGTGGTCCCCCGTCAGCACACCGGGCCGCCCAACGAGGAGAGCCGGGCGGCGATGCAGCGGGCGGCGAGCGCTCCAGGGGAGTACATGAAGGGCGTGGCCACGCTCGTCGAGGCCGAGGGGTTCATCGCCGCGTCGGTCCGCGCCATCATGATGCGGCTGCAGCCCCGCGGGTCGCAGGCGCCCGCGCCGAACATCTTCCGGACGCCGGGCGAGGTCGCGGCCTGGGCGGCGATGGTGCTGCAGGACCGGGAGATCACGCCCGAGGAGCTCGCGGAGGCGCTCCGCGTGGCGCGCGAGGGCTGAGCGCGCGCCCGCCGCCCGCTCGCCCTCGGGCCGGCCCGGTGTGCCCGGGTGGCCCCGTGTCACCCGCCGTCAGGCTCCGTCGAACACGGCTCCGTTGATCTTGTCGCAGAGCGCCGCGTCGTAGCCGAGCTTCGCGTCGTGGAGGCTCACCGCGGGGACCGCGCCCATCAACGAGTTCGTCAAGAACACCTGGTCCGCGGCCATCAGATCCTCCACCGTGAGGCGCCGGTCCTCGACGGCGAAGCCCCACTGCGGCAGGAGCCGCCGGACCTCGGCCGCCATGGTGCCCGGCAACGCGTGCGCTGACGCGGGGAAGCATGCGGTATCGCCAAACACGCAGCACACGCTCGCGGTGTTCGTCTCCGACACGGAGCGATCCGCGTTGAGGATCAACGCCTCGTCCGCGCCGTGGCGCTTGGCCCAGTCCCCGGCCAGTTTATAGTACATGTAATTGAGGGTCTTGTGGCTGGCGAGGTGCGTGTGCCGGCAGTGCGGATACACCCGGAGGGCCAGCCCAGGCTTCGAGCTCAGGGCAGGGCGCGGCGAATAGGGCCTGGCGCTCGCGAAGAGCACGGGGGACGGCCGCGCGCCGCTCGGCTTGCCCGCGGCCGCCACGAGCTTCACCACGGCGATCGCGCTCGACAGCCCGTTCCTCCGGATGAGCTGGGCGATGACGTCGGCCCAGGTGACATCCGGCGGCGCGGACTGGAAGAACTCCCGCCAGGCGAGCTCGAAGCGCTGCAAATGGGCCTGGAGCAGGATCGGACGGCCCGCCTGGACGCGCAAGGTCTCGAAGAAGCCGAAGCCATACGCCAGCCCTTCGCAGTCGAGCGGCACCGAGGCGGCCGCGCTGGGTTTGAAGGCCCCGTCGTGCCAGACCGTGCCGGCGCTCCGCTCGTCGCCGCCCGTCGCGGCCAGGGCGTTCATCAGCGTGCGCCCCTTGTGGAGCGTCTCATCGAACTCGCTCGCTGGATCCGAGTCGAAGACGATGCCGCCGCCGACGGAGAACACGACCCTGCCGCCCGTGAACGTCGCGGTCCGGATCGCGATGGATAGATCCATCGTGCCGTCGAACCCGACGTAGCCGATGCTGCCCGTGTAGATGTGCCTGCGGACCGGCTCGAGCTCGTCGATGATCTCCATCGCCCGGATCTTCGGGCACCCCGTGATCGAGCCGCCCGGGAAGGTCGCGCGGAGCAGATCGACGGCATCCATGCCGGGATCGAGCTCGCCCTTCACGATCGAGACGAGGTGATAGACGTTCTGATAGGCCTCGAGGCGCTTGTGCTCGAGCACGCGCACCGACCCCGGGCGGCAGACCTTGCCGATGTCGTTGCGGAGCAGGTCGACGATCATCGACAGCTCGGCGTCTTCCTTCGCGCTCTCCAGGAGCTCCGTCCGCAGGGCATCATCCTCGTCCGGAGTCCTCCCGCGAGGCCGTGTGCCTTTGATGGGTCGCGTCTCCACGCTGCCGTGCCTGAGCTCGATGAACCGCTCGGGGGAGGTCGAGACGATCTGGTGGTCTCCGGCGTTGATGTACGCGAAGAAGGGCGCCGGATTGGCCGCATACATCCTGGCGAAGCAGTCGAAGGGGTCCCCGGCGAACGGCGCCTGAAAGCGCTGGGACATGTTCACCTGGTACACGTCGCCGTCGACGATGTACCTGCGGATCGCCTCGACCGCCGAGAGGTACTCCTCCCGCGAAACGATCGAAGCACATTGGCCGCTCGCTCGCGGCGCCGGCTCGCGGAGCGCCGCCGCCGGCGCGCCGAGCGCCTCCTTGAAGCGCGCCACGTCTCGGCGAAACGCATCGTCGTGCTCTTGCAATCCTCGCAAGCGCATCGCCAGGAGCGTCGTCGCTCCCGAGACCCGGTCGTGGATCACGAGGATGGCCGGCGCCACGAGGTGCACCAGCGGCAGCTCGAGATCGTCGATGCTCGTCCTCGGCAGCTGCTCCAGGCAGTCCTTCAGATCGTACGCGAAGTAGCCGAGGAGCCCGCTGGACAGCGGCAGCGGCGCTCCCAGCTCCGGCACGCTGCAGTGCCGAAGCAGGCGGCGCAGCGCGGTGAACGGGTCCTCGTCGAGCTCGACGCGATGGTCGCCGTCGGCGAGCGTGGTCCGCGCGCGGTGACCGCTCAGCGACAGCCAGGGATAGACGCCGAGGATGTGGTGACGGGCGGAGTCGAGCTCCCCGCCGCTCATCAGCGCCACGGTGCCGGGCAGATGCGCGAAGCGGCGCACCACGTCCACGAACGGCTCCTTCAGGTCGAGGGGCTCCGAATGCACCCCCGTCACCCTCCGGAGCCAGGGCAGGCTGACGTCGACCGCAGCTGTGCTCATGACAGCGCTCCTTTCAGCGGACCCGAGCGCAGGAAGTTCTCGACCAGCGTGAACCCGTGCTGGGTGAGGAAGCTCTCCGGGTGGAACTGGACGCCGAAGAGCGGATGGCGGACATGTTGGATCGCCATCGGCACGCCGTCCGTGGACCGGGCGTTGACCCTCAGCTCCTCGCTGATGCCCGTGACGGCGAGCGAATGATAACGCGCCACCGTGAACGGCTGGGGGACGCCTTCGAAGAGACCGGTCCCGTCGTGATGTACGGCGCTCGTCTTGCCGTGCATCGGCACGGGCGCGTGCACCGTGCTGCCGCCAAACGCTTCGTTCATGCACTGCATGCCGAGGCACACGCCCAGGATGGGGACCTCGCCCTGGTAGCGACGGATGAGCTCGGTCGAGATCCCGGCGGCGCTCGGGCTCTTGGGGCCAGGGCTCACGAGGACGTAGTCGGGCCGCTGGCGCGCGACGTCTTCGACCGAGAGCGCGTCGGCGCGGAACACCGAGATGTCCAGGTCGTAGCTGCGGAACATCTGCACGAGGTTGAAGGTGAAGGAGTCGTAGTTGTCGATGACGAGAAGCTTGGCAGGCATGCTCTAGCCTCGTGTTTTCTGTGAGAGAGGGCGCCGCCTTCCTCCCCGGCGCGGCCGCTACAACATCGTGAGCCCACCGTCGACCGGCAGGTACGAGCCGGTCATGAACCGCGACAGGTCGCTCGCCAGGAAGAGCACGGCACCCGCCATGTCCTCCGGCAAGCCGTTGCGGCGCAACGGGGACTTGGAAGCGATCGCCTCCTTGACCGCGGGCGCCATCGGCATGGCCGCGTCCGTCAACGTGAGCCCGGGCGCGACGGTGTTGACGCGAACGCCAGAAGGACCCAGCTCGGCGGCGAGCGCGCGCACGAAGGCGTCGACCGCGGCCTTCGCCGTGCTCTGCGCGAGGAACCCCTCGTTGCTGCGCCTGGAGAGGCTGCTCGAGACCGCCACGATGCTGCCGCTCTTGCGCCGGAGCATCTCCGGGACGACCGCCTGGCACGGGAGGAACACCGCCTTGAGCTCATCGCTGACCTTCCGCTCGAGATCGCCCCAGTCGTACTCGACGAAGGGGCGATGACGAAAGTTGATATGCGCGTTCGCCACCAGGACGTCGATGCGCTCGAAGCGCTGGTGGACGGCCTTCACGAGGTTGGCCACGTCGGCGGCGTCGGTCACGTCTGCCCCGAAGACCTCGGCGACCCCGCCCTCCGCCTCGATCTGCTCCTTGACGCGCCGAGCCTGCGCCTCGCTGTCCCGGTAGTTGATGGCGACCCTCGCGCCGTGCTCCGCGAGCAGCAGCGCGGTGGCGAGCCCGATACCACGGCTGCCGCCGGTGACCAGCGCCACCTTGTCGTGGAGCAGCCCCGAGCCCGCCCGCGTCTTCGGCGCTCGTCGAGCCGTGGAGGAGGGCTGCGCCTTTCGCTCGCTGGGAGGCCGGCGCGCGATCTCGCGGTCGATCGCGGCGGCCATCGCGTCGAGCTTGGGCGCATCGAAGAGCTCCGACACGACGAGCTCGACCTGGAATACGTCCTTGATCCTCGCCAGGACGCGCATGGCAGAGAGCGAGTGCCCACCGATGCCGAAGAAGTGCGATCGGCGGCCGATGCGCGCGGCGGGCACGTTCACGACGAGGGACCAGATGTCGGCGAGCGCGCGCTCGGTCGGGCTCGCCGGAGGCTCGTACGGGTCGCTCTGTTGCAGCTCGCCCTGCGCCTCGAGGAGCGCGCGGCGATTCATCTTGCCGTTCGGCAGCTGCGGCATCGCGTCGAGCAGGACGAACGCGTCCGGCACCATGTACGCCGGCAGCCTGTCTTGCAGGAACGCGCGCAGCTCCAGGAGGCGCACGGCGCTGCCGGGCGCGCTGGTGTAGAACGCGATCAGCCGATCGCCCTTGCCCACGACCGCCCGGGCCCGGATGCCTTCGAAGTCGCCGAGCACCTTCTCCACCTGGCGCACGTCGACGCGAAAGCCCCGCACCTTGACCTGAAAGTCCCAGCGACCGATGTAGTCGAGCGTGCCGTCCGGGAGGTGTCTGACGACGTCGCCCGTGTTGTAGAGGCGATCGCTCGGCTCAGCGCCGAACGGGTTGGCCACGAAGCGCTCGGCGGTCAGGGCGTCGAGGCCGTGGTACCCCTCGGGCAAGCTCACGGAGGCGACGTGCAGCTCCCCGGGGACGCCTTCGGGCACCAGCCTGCCCTGGCGATCGAGCACGTAGACCTTTGTGTTGGCGATCGGCGTGCCGATCGGGACGAAATCGCGGTGACCGTCGAAGCTCGCCGTATCGTAGTAGCTGATGTCGTTGAGCTCGGTGCAGCCATAGTTGTTGAGCAGGCGCGCGCTCGGGAACACCTCGCGGAAGGCGAGCACCAGGGCCTTCGGCAGCGGCTCGCCGGCGGTGATACATATCTTCAGCGCCGGCAAGCGCCGCCCGCTCGACTGCAGGTGCTCGATGACGCTCGCGAGGTGCGAGGGCCCGATGTTGAGGCGGCTGACGTGGTGCTCGGCCAGCGCGGCGACGAAGGCCGCCGCATCTCGGACGGTGTCGTTGCCGATGAACACCTGCGGGCACCCGTTGAGCAGGCCCGCGAACAGCTCCTTGACCGCGACCGCAAAGACGAACGTCGTCTTCTGGGCGACGACCTCACCCGCCTCGAACGGCAGCCAGGTCTCGAGGGCGCTCAGCCAGTTGTCGAGCTGGCGATGGGGCACCCGGACGCCCTTGGGCTTGCCCGTGGACCCCGACGTATACATGACATAGGCGAGCGCCTCGGGCTGCGCGCGCAGCTCCGGCGGCGTATCCGGGTACTTCGACGCGGCGTTCCAGACCTGCTCGAGCCTGAGGCACCGGGCGTCGTCGAGCTCGAGCTGGGCCTGGTGCTGGGCGCCGCAAACGACGGCGCTCGGGCGCGCGTCCTCGAGGATCTGCCGCACGTAGGACTTCGGGTATGCCGGGTCGATCGGCACGTACGCCGCCCCCGCCTTCCAGATACCGAGCAGGGTCGCGAGCAGCTCGCCGCTGCGATCCAGACACACGGCGACCAGGTCCCCTCGCGCGACGCCCCGCGCCGCGAGCGCGTGCGCCACCTGGTTCGCGTGCCGCGCGAGCTCGAGGTAGCTCCAGGCGCCCCGCGCGTCCCAGCACGCCACCGCGCCCGGCGAGCGCTCGACCTGCGCGTCGAAGCGCTGGACGAAGGACCAGGCTGGCGCTGGGGTCGCCGGCGCTCGGTTGTACCGCTCGAGCAGCTTCTGAACGTCGGCGTCGCGCAGCAGAGGCAGCTCGAGCACGCGCCGATTCGCGTCGCTGAACATGCCTTCCAGCACCCGCTGATGGTGAGCGAGCAAGCGCTCGATGGCCTCGCGGTCGTACAGATCGGAGGCGTACACCACCTCCACCTCGAGCTCGTCCGCCCCCCCCGAGTACGACAGCTCGATCTCGCATCGCGCAGGGACGTGCTCTCTCGCGAGCAGCCTCCGGACCGCGTCGTCGCCCTCGTCGGGATCGGGGTAAGCGTAGAAATTCACGTCGCCCGGCAGCGGAGCGCCCAGCGAGGTCTCAGGGAAATTTTGATGCCTCATGACGATGGGCACCAGCGGGTTCGCGCCGCCGCGACGCGCGACGTCGGTCGCCTGCAGGATCCGTTCGAAGGGCACGGCATGCTCGAACGCGGTCAGCACCTGCGCGCGCACCGCCTTGAGCAGCGCGCCGACGCTGGTCTGTTCGTCGATGTGTAGCCGGAGCGGCAAGATATTGATGAAGAACCCGATCAAGGGCTCGAACTCGACGTCCGTTCGGTTGGACGTCGTGGTGCCGATGCAGAGGTCGTCCCTGTTCGTGTACCGGCCGATCGTGACGCCGAGCGCCGCGAGCAACGACATGAAGAGCGTGCAGCCGTGCTGGCGAGACAGGAGTTCGAGGTTTCGCGCAAACTCGCTCGAATAGCGATGCACGAAGCTTTGGCTCTTCGTGCCGGATTTCGCCTGCCGCGTATGCGTCGTGGGGAGCTCGAGGCTGTCCTCGTAGCCCTCGAGCGTTCGACGCCAGTAGTCGAGGCGCGCGGACGACTCCGAGGCCCGCTGCGAGCGTGCGTAATCCTTGTATTGTACGGTCAGCGGCGGCAAAGCTGGCCGCTCCGCGCGGCAGAACGCCGCGTAAGCGCTCTGGAGCTCCCCCAGAAAGACGGCCTTCAGCGACCAGGCGTCCGCCGCGATGTGGTGCACGTTGAACAGGAGCAGGTGCCGGTCCGCCGCCAGGCGCAGCAAGCTCACGATGAAGATCGGACCCCGGAGGAGATCGAAGCGATGCTCGAGGTGTCGCTCGAGGTGCTCCAGCATCCGAGCGCGGTCGACGGCGATGACCGGCAGGCGCACGCGCTCCGGCGGCGCGACGAGCTGCACGGGCTCTCCCTTGTCCGTCTGCCCGTAGCAGGTGCGCAAGCTCTCGTGACGGGCGACGATCTCGCTCAAGCTCTGCTCCAGCGCAGCGACATCGAGGTTGCCTCGGACGAGCAGCAGGAGGGGCAGATTGTAGCTCGTGTTCTCTGGACTGCGCTGGTGGTGGATCCACAGCCGCTCTTGGAACAAGGACAGCGGGCAGCCCTCGTCGCCGGGCGCCGGCGGCGCCTGCAGTTCATCCGCCGCCGCTGGTGACGCTGCCGTGGCCGAGGGCGACATCACGACGGGCTGCAAGCTCGCTGCCTCCTCGCGAACGATGCCTCCCTCGTCGTGCACGAGCCCCGAACGACCCGTGACGTGAACATACGAACCCTCATCGACAGCCATACCTGCTCCTCCAGGGAGTGGAACGTCCAAACGCATCGGCGATTCGCAGGCCCCTGGCGATAGCTAGGCTATATTTGTGCAAAGCCAAACCCTAGCTCAAGCTTCTTGCGCGATCGCCAGTATCCCAATGATACCCAGTTGAGCCGCCTCTTTCGGCGCGCGGTCGGTCAGAGGGGCACTCACAGCTCGGCAGGCCGCCGAGGCCGGTCAACCGCCGCAGGTCCTTCTCAAGTATACCAAGAACGGTCGATCATGCGCGTTCGGGCGTGCGCCGCGTCGTTCATTCCCGCAAGGGAGCACGAGGACCTTACCACGATCTGGCGTTGGTCGGAGGGTTTGGTAGGTTCGCGCACACGAGACCACGCTCATGTTGGTCGCGTGGACGTAGTGATGACTGCAGAGCGTGTCAACGGATTTGAAACAGCGGGAGCGTGGATTCCAGAGGGAAGCAGCTTACCGCCTCGAGAAAACGGCGCGGCGCGCTGAGGTGCGGAAGGCATCGGTGCAGACGGTGGCTCCGGGCTCGGAAACGCTGTCAACGTCCAAACAAGCGGTTTGTTTCATGGAAGTTTCTGATGAACATGGAAATGGCAATCTGATCCTAGTCACCCGGTCAGTAGAGCTGGCCTTGCCTTCAGTCGCGCAAGGTCACCTTGGCGTGCAGCGCGACGAGGGCGATGCTCGGGTAGCCGTTCTCGCGCCCTTGCCGCGTCGGCCGCCGCAGCCGCCGGCCCCGCCCGAGCCTCCCCCGGCGCCCCCCCTGGACGCGGCGCCGCACAGGCCGAGCCCGCCCCTGCGGCCGCCACCTCCGTCGCCGCCCTGGCCCGGCGCGCCCCAGTCGCCGTCGCTGGCCGGTCCGCTTCCCCGCCGGCCGATGCTCCGGAGCCCGCCCTCGCGCGCGTTCGCCACGGCAGGCCCGCCCTGCGCGGTGGAGAGCTCGGCGCGCTGCGACAACCTGAACACCCCCGCCGCTGATGGTCAGGCCGTCGCGGGGGCACTTCTTCGTTGCGGAGGGGTAGGGCATCGAGGGCCCGCTCGCGCCTTCGTCCGGTGCAGGGCCCGCGCGGTCCCGGGCCGGTCTCCTTGACAAGGTGGGGCAGCCGTCGGATACGCTATCTATCCACCGGAGCACCATGATGATAAATCGCCTCGCGAGCTGCAGTTGCGGCAAGTTGTCGGCCGAGGTCGAAGGCGAGCCGATTCGCGTGTCCGTCTGTCACTGCCTGGCCTGCCAACGACGGACCGGAAGCGTGTTTGCCGCTCAGGCCAGGTTCAGCCGCGAGAACGTGAAGATAAAGGGGCAGGGGAAGGACTTCGTTCGAATCGGAGACGAAGGGACGAAGAGCACCTTCACGTTCTGTCCCGAGTGTGGCGCCACCGTCTATTACACCATGGCCGGGCACGAGGACGTGATCGCCATACCGGTGGGAGCCTTCGCGGACCCGGCCTTCCCCGGTCCGACGGTATCGGTCTATGAAGAGCGAATGCATGGCTGGGTGGTCATGCCGCGAGACATCGAGCACATGCGCTAGGCGACTGAAGTCATCCTCGCGCCGTCCGCGCTGCCCCGCCGTGACGAGGGCTCGCGCTCTAGCGGATGTCGTCGACGCTCACGCCGAGTCGCTCGGCGTAGAGGCCAAGGGTGCGCTGCCACGCCGGGCGGGCCTGACAGCGCTCGAAGTACGCCTTGAGCCTCGGGAAGGGCTCCATCAGGTCGGTCTTGCGGATGCCGCGCAGGACGCCGGCCATCATGATGTCGGCCGCCGTGAAATCGGCGCAGGCGATCCACTCGCGGTCCTCGAGGCGGCGCTCGACGTCGCCGAGCCAGCGGCGGGCGAGCTTGGGCACCTCCGCGTGCAGCGTGCGTGCGGCCTTGCCGCTGTCGAAGATCCCGATCATGTCGAGGCACACCAGGGTCGGCTCGACGGTGCCGACCGCGGCGAAGCACCACTGGACGACGCGGGTGCGGCCCTGGACGTCGCCCGGGATCAGCTTGCCGGCCTTCTCCGCCAGGTAGAGCACCACCGCGGCAGATTCGGCCACCACGAAGCCGTCGTCGTCGATGACCGGCGCCTGGCGGAAGGGGCTGATGCGGCCGTAGGCGTCGCTGTCGAGCTCGCCGGCGGTGTGGTCGAGCGCGTGGACGCGATACGGCAGCCCGGTCTCCTCGAGCGCCCACTGCGCCCGGAGGTCTTTCGTCTCGCCGATCCCCTCGGGGAAGATTCTACCGAAGCCATAGAGCGTGATCATGTCGTTCTCCGATCGATGGCCGGATCCCCCGGCCGGCGCCGGAGCGTGCCATGTTGCGGACGGCGGCGCGAGCTCCGGCGCCAGGCCGGTTGACCCAACCCGACGCGGCCCAGCGAGCCGACCCGGGTCGAGGCGTGAGCGATCCAGGTCGACGCATGAGCGACCGCTGCTCCTCGACGTCGATTCCACACGAGGAGGACAAGGATGCCCACCATCGCAATCGTCGGCGCCGGCATGGCCGGCCTGCACCTCGCGCTGCACCTCCAGAAGGAGGGCTTAGGCGTGAGCCTCTATGAGGAGCGCACGCCGGACGAGATCCGGGCGGGGCGCCTGCCCAGCACCGTCGCGCTCTCCCCGCCGACCCGGGCGCGCCAGCGGGCGCTCGGCGTCGCGCACTGGGAGGGGGCCGAGCACGCCACGGGCGTCGTCCGGCTGCGCGTAGGATGCGCCACGAGGACGATCCGGCGCGGTTCCACGCGGCGCTGCTCGACGCGGTGCTCGCGCACGCGCCGCTCACGGCCGAGCGCGTCGACCGCCAGTGGGCGATCCTCTCGTCGCCCGACGCGACCGCCCGCTTCATCGCGAGCCACGCCTGACGCGGGGGACGCCGGCGCTCCACCCCGTCGCGGCGCAGCCAGCGTGCACCGGGGCCTGGTGGAGCGGCTCGGGGAGCGGCCCGCGCAGCGCCGGCGCCCCCGGACATGGCAGTCGCTGGCCGGTCGGGGCGAGCTCTGGCGCGCCGACGCGGCGGCTTGCGCGGCGCGCAACGGAGCGCGCAACGAAGCGCGCGAGGGTGCGTCGATCAAAGGGCTGGACTGACTTAGTAAATAGTGCTAACTTACTCTCGGACCACGTGATGCAGGCCGTGGAAGGCCGCCGTGATGATCCGTCAACCCCGTGGTGCGCCTGGTCAGGGTCTGACGAAGGCGCACGCAAGCCACGAGCAGGAGAGCCGCCATGACCGTCGTGATTGGAAACAAAGAGTACTTCCCCGGTGTCGGCAAGATCCCCTACGAGGGGCCTGAGTCCGACAACCCCCTCGCCTTCAAGTGGTACGACGAGAGCCGCGTCGTCGCTGGCAAGCCCATGAAGGACCACTTCAAGTTCGCCGTGTGTTACTGGCACACCTTCTGTGGTCGCGGGCACGACCCGTTCGGTCCGGGGACGATCAACTTCCCCTGGGACGAGGGGAAGGACCCGCTGACCCGCGCTCGCATGAAGATGGACGCGAACTTCGAGTTCATCACCAAGCTGGGCGCGACGCACTACTGTTTCCACGACATCGACCTGGTGGAGGAGGGCGACAGCCGCGCCGAGACGTCGCGCCGCCTTCAGGGCATCGTCGAGTACGCCAAGCAGAAGCAAGCGCAGTCGGGCGTCAAGCTGCTGTGGGGCACGGCGAACCTGTTCTCGAACCCGCGCTACATGAACGGCGCCTCCACGAACCCGGATTTCTCCGTGGTGGCCTACGCCGGCGCTCAGCTGAAGGACGCCCTCGACGCCACCATCGCGCTGAACGGTGAGAACTACGTGTTCTGGGGCGGCCGCGAGGGGTACATGAGCCTCCTGAACACGGACATGAAGCGCGAGAAGGAGCACTTCGCGCGCTTCTTGACCATGGCGCGCGACTACGCGCGCGCCCGGGGCTTCAAGGGGACCTTCTTCATCGAGCCGAAGCC
Source organism: Sorangium sp. So ce185 (assembly GCF_051526825.1). Lineage (NCBI taxonomy): Bacteria > Pseudomonadati > Myxococcota > Polyangiales > Polyangiaceae > Sorangium > Sorangium sp. So ce185. The sequence goes on from NZ_CP150316.1 coordinate 365,056, forward strand.
CATGGAGCCGTCGAAGCACCAGTACGACTTCGACGCCGAGACGGTGATCGGGTTCCTGCGCCAGCACGGCCTGGACAAGGACTTCAAGCTCAACCTGGAGACGAACCACGCGACGCTCGCTGGCCACACCATGGAGCACGAGATGCAGGTGGCCGCGGACGCCGGCATGCTCGGCAGCATCGACGCGAACCGCGGCGACTACCAGAACGCGTGGGACACCGATCAGTTCCCCTACAACATCAACGAGACGGTGGAGATGATGCTCATCCTGCTCCGCAGCGGCGGGTTCCAGGGCGGCGGCGTCAACTTCGACGCGAAGCGCCGCCGCAACTCGACGGATCTGATCGACACCTTCCACGGCCACATCGGCGGCATGGACGTGTTCGCCCGCGCGCTCATCATCGCCGACGACCTGATCCGCAAGTCGCCGCTCGAGTCGATGCGCAAGGCTCGTTACGCGTCGTTCGACGGCGGCAAGGGCGCAGAGTTCGAGCAGGGCAAGTTGACGCTGGAGCAGCTGGCCGAGATCGGCAACGCTGGTGGTGAGGTCAAGCTCACGAGCGGTCAACAGGAGCTGTACGAAAACATCGTCAATCGGTGGATTCGGTAATTCGATAGGGCGCGCGAGCGAACGGCATCTCAGGCGCCGCTTCAGCTCGCCCCCACCCTCGCCGCCGCTCTTCGAGAGGATCACGGCGACGAGCTTCATCCTGCCGTTACAGGTCGGCTCCGAGAGCCTTGACCCTGCGGAACACGGTTGCTTGTCCCACCCGCCGCGGACGCGCGCCGAGCCCTCGGGCTCGGCGGGGGGCGCTCGTCCATCGTCGCGGGTGGCGGCAGGTACAGGGAAGTTGGACAAATCGAGGGCGGTCCGCGGACCGCGTCGGACGTGGAAAGAGGTTGGCGATGGGGACGCGCAAGCCGGTCATTCTGGGTTTCATGGGCAACCGGGGGTTCTTTCCCACAGAGTTCGCGGTGGAGGGCGCGCGGGCGACGGCCGGGGTCGTAGAGGCGCTGCTCGGAGAGCACGTCGAATACGTCGATCTAGGCAATGTGGAGTCCTACGCGGACGCCAAGCGCGCTGCGGGGGCGGCTCAGGAGTATCGGCAGGGAGTCGATGGCGCTGGCGCCATCGGCGTGATCTGCTCCATGTACAATTTCTCGGATGAGAACGGCATCCGGGATTTCCTGCGCCTCGCGGATCTGAACATCCCGGTCTTGATCCACACGGAGCCGGACGTGCGTGGCCAGGGGAGGATGGGGGAGCGGGGCCGTCGCGACGGCGCTTGTGGCCGTTTCTCCGCGGCCAACGCCCTGCGCCACATCGGGTATCCCTACACCTTGACGACGAAGCACTGCGAGTCGGTGCGCTCCGCCCAGTTCGCGCGGGATCTGCACGCGTTCTATGCCACGTGTGTGCTGGCCTCCAAGTTCCGGCGTCGCGGCCGCGGCGTTCGCCTGGGGCTGGTGGGATCGGGGCCGGACGCCTTCCAGACGGTCACCCACGTCTCCACGGAGCTCCTGGGGCACATGGGGTTGAGCACGGCGGGGCTGGAGCTGATCGCCCTGGACCGGCAGATGCGCCAGGTCGATGCAGCGCAGCTCTCGGACAAGCGCGAAGAGATCCGCGCCCACTTCGGCGCGGTCGATGTCCCGCCGTCGTCGCTGGACGCCATCGCGCGCATGGGCGTGGTCTTCGACCGCTTCATTCGCGACAACGACCTGGACGGCATCGCCGTGCGCTGCTGGACGGAGATGCAGAAGTACCAGATCGGCGGGACGGTCGGGGTCATGCCGTGCACGTGCATGAGCATGCTCTCGGACAAGCTCTTGCCCGCCGCGTGTGAGACGGACATCGCGGGCTGGATGGGGATGTACATGCTGCAATGCGCGTCCGGCCTGGTTCCGGTCCTGGGGGACTGGAACAACATGTTCGACGACGACCGAGAGGAGGTCGACCTCTTTCATTGCGGCGTCTGGGCCAAGAGCGTCATGCACCCCGGGGCCAGGATCACGGAGCATCAGATCCTGGCCAAGGAGGTGGGCAAGGACAACAGCTGGGGCGCGGTCGACGGCGATCTCAAGCCCGGCACGTGCGCTTTTCTGCGTCCGTGCACCAACGCGCGGGAGGGCAACATCTTCATGTATGGCGGCGTGGGGCGCGTGACGGAGGAGCGCATCAAGACCTTCGGCACGCGCGGTCGCGTCCACATTCCGCGTATCCAGAAGCTCTTCCGCCACGTCACCGACCCCAAGCGGGCGGTGGAGCACCACACGGCCCTCGTCGTGGGTGAGGGCCAGGCCATCGCCACCACCATGAAGGCCGTGCGAGACGCCCTGCCGTACATCAACGCCCAGGCGGGCCTGAGCCAGACAGGCCGCGAGTTGATCGAGTACTACGAGCACAGCACGGTGGAAGAGCTCTAGCGGTTCGAAGGCGGCGCGCGTCGACGAGGCAGCGCGAGCGCCGCGTCGAGCGATCGGAGGCCGAGCGCCTCGTGCCGACGGCAGGGCCGCAGTCCGGGGCCCGCCTCGGCCGGCCACCGCAGCCGCCGGCCCTGCCCGAGCCTCCCCCGGCGCCCCCCGTGGACGCCGCGCCGCGCACGCCGAGCCCGCCCCCGCGGCCGCCTCCTCCCGCCCTCGCGAGCCACGGACCCTCGCCCATGACCCGCGCCGAGGCGGGTCCCGCTCGTGACCCGGCCGAATTTGCGGTACGCTTCCCGCATCATGAGCGACGTCGAACCCGTTGGTGAAGCAGAGGACTGATGACGACGATCAACTACGTGGTCGGCGACGCTACCAGGCCGGTCGGCGAGGGCTCGCGGATCATCGCCCACGTGTGCAATGACGTCGGCGGCTGGGGGCGGGGCTTCGTGACCGCGCTGTCGGCGCGCTGGGCTGCGCCAGAGGTAGAATACCGCCGCTGGCACCGAGGTGAGCTGGCCGATCCGCCGTTCGGGCTTGGCCAGGTGCAGCTCGTGGAGGTCGAGCCCAGGTTGTGGGTCGCGAACATGATCGGCCAGCACGACGTGAGGGCGCGCGGCGGGGTCCCACCGGTGCGCTACGAGGCGATCGACGCTGCGCTCGCGGCGGTCGCCGCTTTCGCGCGTCAGCACGACGCGTCCGTGCACATGCCTCGCATCGGGGCAGGCTTGGCCGGAGGCAGCTGGAGCGAGATAGAGCCCCTCATCGAGCGGAACCTGTGCTCGGCGGGGCTTCGCGTCAATGTCTATGACCTCCCGGGTCAGCGGTGAGCCGCCGCCCCGCCTAGCCTCAGGTGCATTCGTGTCGAAGGTTGATCTCAAGAGAGAGCTCAAGCATCTGTACCAGGCATCCGCGAAGGAGGTGGTTCAGGTCGAAGTGCCGACATTCAAGTTCCTCATGGTCGACGGCGAGGGGGACCCCAACACATCACAGGCGTACGTCGAGGCAGTGGAGGCGCTGTTCTCCGTCTCCTACACGGCGAAGTTCATGGTGAAGAAGGGGTCGCAGGGGATCGACTATGCGGTCATGCCGCTCGAAGGCCTCTGGTGGTCGGATGACATGTCCGTCTTCACCGCCAACGATAGGTCGAGATGGAAATGGACGATGATGATCATGCAGCCTCATTTCGTGGAGGATGCGGTGATTCACGCGGCCATGGCGGAGGTGAGGCGAAAGAAGGCGCTTCCCGCGGTAGACGCCCTCAGGCTGGAGAGCTTCACCGAAGGATCCTGCGCTCAGGTACTTCACATCGGCCCCTTCACGGAAGAAGGGCCGACCATCCAGCGAGTCCACGATTTCATCGATGCGCGCTCGGCGCTCGCAGGAAAGCACCACGAGGTGTATCTGAGCGACATACGGCGCGCCGACCCAGCCAAGTGGAAGACCATCATCCGCCAGCCCATGGAGTGATGGCTGGCAGAGCGCTCGCGCCGACGCCGCTTCGCGGCGCGGCTCGACTCAGGCTTCGCCCGCAGAAGACACGCGCTCCCTCACCACCACGACCCGTCCTCGGAGGTTCTATGAAGCGAGTTACCGGCATCGGGGGCATCTTCTTCAAAGCCAAAGACGCTCCGGCGCTGCAGGCTTGGTACAAGCGGCACCTCGGGATCGATGTCCAAGCGTGGGGCGGCACGGCCTTTACCTGGACCGACGGCGAAGGTAAGCCGGTCGCCGGCACGACCGTCTGGTCCATCGCCCCGGCAGAAGGCGATCAATTTGCGCCCAGCGCCGCGACGTTCATGGTCAATTACCGGGTCGAGGACCTCCACGCCCTCGTTCAAGTCTTGCGCGAAGAAGGTTGCAACGTCCTCGAGAAGATCGACGATTCCGAGTACGGAAAATTTGCCTGGGTCATCGATCCAGAAGGAAACAAGGTAGAGCTTTGGGAGCCGCCTGCCGGCCGATGACCGGGGCGATCGGCCTCAACACGAATGTGCGGCCTGACAGGTGCTTCCTGTCATGTCTGGCGGTCGTGGCCCCCGGGCTTCGGGTATACGCTTCCCGCGCGATCGCCCGCGTTGCCGAGGCGATCTCGCTCACCTCACAGCGCGCCCGAGCCAGACCGAACCCCCTCGCTCAAGGAGATGCCCCATGCAGATCACCCTGTCGCCCCAGGACTACGCCACCGCGTTCCGCCTCCTCTCCGCGACCTCCAGGCACCCGGAGAACATCGCGGAGGGAATCCGGCAGCGCATCGTCCCCCACCTGCCCGAGGGGCCGTCCTTGCTCGACGTCGGCGCCGGTCCCGGCGCCATCGCGGCGCGGCTCGCGCCGTGGTTCGGCGCCATGACCCTGATCGAGCCGAACGAGGCGCAGCTCGGCGCGTCCGCGCCGGCCGGCGCCGAGATCTTCCGCGACACCTTCGAACGGTTCGAGTCGCCGCGCCGCTACGATCTCGTCCTCTGCTCCCACATGCTCTACCACGTGCCCCTCGCGGACTGGGGCGGCTTCATCGACAGGCTGCTCTCGTTCGCCAAGCCGGCGGGGTACTGCGCCATCGTCCTCGGCGCCGATCGGGGGCAGAACTACGAGATGCACCGCGATTTCACGTCGATGGTCATCGACAGCTCCGTGCTCATCAAGACGCTGCGGGACAAGCAGCTCGCGTTCGACGTGGTGGGGAGCCACAACGCCTACACGGCGGAGACGCTCGAGGAGATGGTCACGCTCTGTCGCTTCTTCGTGCTCGCGGACTGCATCTCCGCCGAGCAGCTCGCCGCGATGACGGAGGGCGAGGCGCGCGCGCTCGACGAGAAGATCCGCGAGCACGCCGCGCGGTGCAGGACCGAGGACGGCGCGTACCGGCTGAGCCAGGACGACGACATGATCATCCTCCGCCGGGCGTGACCGTCCCGCCGCGCGTCGACGGCGTCCTCCGCGTCAGCGCGCGACCGCGCCGAGATCCACGAACGCCTGGTCGGTCATGATCACGAAGGGCCGCTCGTCGAAGCTCAGGCCGCCCTTGCCGTCGTGATCGACGATCTGCAGCTTGCCCATGCCGTAGCCCATCGGGCCGCGCGCATAGTAATGCGCCTGCAGGGTGTACCGGCTGGCCCGCCGGTCCCGGGGCGCGCGGATGGTGAAGCACTCGGGCCCGTAACCGGTGGTGACGTCGGCGTAGAGACGGCCGCCGCTCGGCAGCGTCGGGCTCTCGTAGTAGGCGTGGCCGCCGCGGTCGTCCCGGATGTGGAAATCGACGTCGTTGGCGTCGGTCTCCCAGGTCAGCACGAAGCGGAGCGACGGCGCCCGGTCGAGGGCGGCGCCCGCCTTCGCGAGCCGGGCCAGGACGGTAGGCCGGCGCGCCGGCTCCGCCTTGAGCCACGCGGCGGCGACGAGGCCGAGGTCCTCGCGCAGGATGCCCTCGACGCCGGCGAAGCGGCCCGACGGGTAGCGGCGCGCGAGGCCCGCCGCGAGCGCGTCGAAGGCGGCGGCGTGCTCGCCCCGCTTGAGGCGCGCGAACGCGAGCAGGCGGTGGCTGGAGGGGTGATCGGGGCGCTGCTCGCGCGCCTTCTCGTAGGTGTCCACCGCCAGATCGAGGCCCACCTCGGCCGGGAGGCGCTCGAGGCGCGCGCCGGCGAAGCGGCGGAGGTCGGCGCGCGCCGGGAACAGGTCGATGAGCGAGCCGTACGCGCGGGCGGCGCCCGGCGCGTCGCCCGCGGCCTCGAGCGCCTCGCCGAGCGCGACAAGCGCGAGCACGTCGCCGGGCGCGTCGGCGTGCCAGGCAGACGCGTCGCGCGCCGCGGCCTGCGCGTCGCCGTGGGCGAGGAGGTCGTGGACCCGCGCGAAGCGGCCGGTGTACGGCTGGACCGGCAGCTCCGGCGGCGGCGCGGCGGCGCGCGGCGCGGCGGTGTGCGGCGCGGCGGCGCCGGGGGCGGCGTGCGGCGCGGCCGCGGCGTCCGGAGGCGCCAGCTGGAGCGGGTACACCACGTCGACGCTCCCGACCTCGGGCCGAGGGAAAGTCAGCCCGTAGAAGGCGCGGATCACGCAGGAGACCACGGCCCCGTCGGGCAGATCGGATCCGCCGTCGCGCGCGTTCACGACCGCGCCGCTCGGGTCGATGGTGAAGCGCACGGCGACGCGGCCCTGCAGGCGGGGGCTCCGCTCGAGCCCGCGCTCGTAGCAGAGGCGGAAGCGGCCGAAGCTCTGGCGGACGATGCGCTGGATCACCTCCGGCGGGAGGCGGCCGCTCACCTGCGTGACGCCCATGCGGACCGAGGGCGCCGCGGCCCGGTGGTGGCCGCCGAGGCGGCCGTGCCCGCTGCCGAAGCCCTGGCCGGCGCCCGCGGACGGCGCGGGCGCGGCGGCACCGTGGCCCAGGGTGCCGATCGAGCCGAGGCCGATGCCCTCGGCGCGGCCGCCGCCGCCCTCGCCGATGCCCGACAGCCCGAGCCCGCCCGCGCCGAAGGACGCCTCGCGCGCGCCGGGAGGCGGCGCCGGCGGCGCGGGGGGCGGGCGCAGGGCCGCGGCCTCGCCGGCGGCGTCGTCGGCGCGCGGGCCGGCGGGCGGCGCGGCTGCCTGCGGCTTCTCGGCCGGCGGCCACGAGCGCTTCTGCACGGCGATGCGGCCGCCGTCCACGGTCAGGATGTCGGCGAGGCCGCGCCGGGGGATGTCGAAGCGCTCGTAGTCGCCCTCGGTCTCCAGCACGAGCAGCGCGGTGTACGGGCTCAGCACCCGGTGCGCGATCGAGAGGTCGACGACCTGCTTGCGGAGGGCGTCCTGGCCGCCGGGCGCGACGTCGCCGGCGAGGAGGCCGTCGATCTTCGCGCGGGCCCAGGCGCGCTCGAGCAGGGGGCGCTCCACGCCGCGGAGGTCGGGCGCGGAGGTGCGGCCGTCCACCGTGATCCGGACCGGCAGCTCGGCCGGCACCTCGGCGTAGACGAGCGCCTCGTCGCCGGGCTGCACGCCGTCCAGCGTGCGGGGCCAGACCCAGCGCGCGCCCTCGACGCTCACCGCGATCCCCGAGCGGGTGGCCGAGGAGAGGCGCCGATCGAGCTCGGCGACACCGCGGGCGCCGTCGATCACGGCGCCGTCGCGGGGCAGGCCCGCCGTGACGAACTGCCGGAGGAGGGCCTCGTCGCGGAGGCCGCCGAGCGCGACCGCGTCGAGCCGCTCGACGCCCGCGTCGCGCAGCGCCGCCGCGGCGCCGCGCAGGGCGCCCGGCGCGACCTCGCCCGCGGTGGCGACGCCGTCGGAGAGGAGCACCACGCGAAGCGGCCCGCGGGCGCGCGCGCGCTCGCCGGCCCAGCGGAGCGCGCGGCCGAGATCCGAGGCGCCGAGCGCCCTCCGCTCGCGGATGCGCCGGAGCTCCGCCTCGCCGAACGCCGAGGCCGCGCCGTCGAAGACGGGGGCGACGGTCTGGTCGTAGCAGGCCACGGTGAGCGGCGCGTCCGGGCCGCCCGCGCGCGCGGCCGTCCGCGCGACGGCCGCGAGCAGGCCGAGCTGCTCCTCGAGATCGAGCGCCCGCGAGGCGCTGGTGTCGACGAGGACAACGGCGGAGGCGAGCGGATCGGGCCGCGACTCCACCGTGGGGCGCACGCGGGCGAGCGCGAGCTCGCCGCTGCGCAGGCCGCCCCGCGCCTCCATCGGCGCGAGGCGCGCGGGCGCCACCACGAAGTCGGCGTCGGGCGCCTCGTCCGTCCGGTGGAGGGCCTGGATCGGCGCGGCGGCGCCCGCGACGGTGGCCTCGAGATCGAGGTAGCTCACGACGGGCAGGCCGCGCAGCGGGACGGTGAAGGGGGCGTCGGGGCGGAGCTCCTGGGAGTACGCGAGGACGATCTCCTTCACGCCGCGCGGCGGGATGGGGAAGACCCGCGCGGTCACCTCGTTGCCCGACGCCTGCTCGAGCAGCGCCGGATCCTGCTTGCGGTGGAGGAAGTCCTCGTACGCCTCGCGCGCGCGCTGTCGCTCGACGACCTCGCCCTCTTGCCAGCGCTTGCCGAGCCGCATGGCGAGGCGGCCGAGGCTCGCGCCGGGCGGCAGGGTGACGCGGAAGGTGCCTTCGAGCGCGCGATCTTCGGGGTTCTCGAAGGTGAGGTGCAGCTCGGTGAACGCGAGCGGCGCCTCGATCACGGCGCGGCCGGTGAGGGCGACGAGGCGCAGCCCCGTGCCGTCGGCGGCGGTGAGCCGGATCGGCGCGGCCGGGGGGCGGCGCGCCGCGGTGGCGGGGGCCGGCTCGGCGGGCTGGGCGCGCGACGCGGCGGGGTCGGGCCCGCGCCGGTGCGCGCCCGGGGCGGCGGGCGGCGAGGCGCTGTCGGCGCAGCTCGAGAGCGCGAGGACGAGGGCGGCGAGCGCGGCGAGCGCAGCGCGGCCGCGGGGGAGGGAGCTTCGCACGAGGGCCTCCGGTCGTGGCGCGGCGGGCCGCGCCTGAACGCGCAGGACCGCCGGCGTGGGATGGGGCGATCGACATCGGGGTGGGTCGGAGGTTCCCGGCTGCGTCGCTCGAGCCGGGGTCGCCGCCGGTGCCGGCCCGCCGCGCCGGGTGGCGGTCGTGGCGAGGAGATGACTAGAATCGTCGGCATGAGCCATCCCATCACGCCGCGCTCGCGATGCGCGCCGGCCGTCATCGAGGCTGGTCCGACGCCGCTGCGCGGAGGGGCGCGCCTCGCCGCGCCGGCCGAGGCGACATGAGGGCCATCGTCTACGACCGGTACGGCGCGCCCGACGTGCTGAGGCTCGCGGACATCGCCGTGCCGGAGATCGGGGACGACGAGGTGCTGGTGCGCGTCCGCGCGGCGTCCGTGAACTCCTGGGACTGGGATCTCGTGACCGGAACGCCGGTGTTCTTCCGCTTCTGGGGCCTGTTCAAGCCCAAGCACAGGGTCCCCGGCGCGGACGTCGCGGGGCAGGTCGAGGCGGTGGGCAAGAACGTGACCCGGTTCCGCCCGGGCGACGAGGTGTTCGGAGATCTCTGCCAGTGCGGCTGGGGCGGCTTCGCGGAGTTCGCGCGCGCCCGCGAGAGCGCGCTGGCGCTCAAGCCGGCCGGGATGACGTTCGAGCAGGCCGCAGCCACCCCCCAGGCGGGCGCCATGGCCCTGCAGGGGCTCCGCGATGAGGGGGCGATCCGGCCCGCGCAAACGATCTTGATCAACGGCGCGGGGGGAGGGGTCGGCACGTTCGCGATCCAGATCGCGAAGTCGTTCGGCGCCGAGGTCACCGGCGTGGACCGGGCGGAGAAGCTCGAGACGATGCGCTCGGTCGGCGCGGATCACGTCGTCGACTACGCGAGAGAAGACTTCGCGGAGAACGGGAGAACGTACGATCTGATCCTCGACGCCGCGGCGCATCGCTCGATGTTCGACTATTCGCGCGCGCTGAGCCCGGGGGGAACCTACGTGATGCTCGGGGGATCCGTCGGTCGGATCCTCGAGCTCTTGTTGCTCGGTCCGTGGATCTCGAGGAGCGAGCGAAAGAAGATGCGCATCCTGGCGGCGAAGGCGAACCATGACCTGGCCGCCCTGGCGGAGCTGTTTCGAGCGGGGAAGGTGAGGCCCGTCATCGATCGCTGTTACCCGCTCGCCGAGGTCGCCGACGCGTTTCGCTATTTCGGGGAGGGGAGAGCGTGCGGGAAGATCGTCATCACCCTGTGACCCCGAGGGAGAGGCATGCTCGCGTTCATCCACACGGCCCGCGTCCACGTCGAGACCTTCAGCCGCCTCGTCCGGGCGGTGGACGACGCGATCCCGGTTCGGCATGAGGTCCAGGAGCGCCTCCTCGCGGACGCGGTGGCGGCCGGCGGGATCACGGACGGCGTCAGGTCGGCCACGGCCGCGGTCGTCCAGGCCCTCGCCGGCGGCGGCGCGCGGGTGATCGTGTGCACCTGCTCGACCCTCGGCGGCGTCGCGGAGGCGGTGCCCGTCGACGGCTGCGTCGTGATGCGGATCGATCGCCCGATGGCGGAGCAAGCCGTCGCGAGCGGCCGCCGGATCGTCGTCCTGGCCGCGCTCCAGAGCACATTGCAGCCGACCGTGGCATTGCTGCATCAGATAGCGTCCGACGCGGAGCGCTCGATCGACGTTGTCCAGACGCTGTGCGAGCGCGCGTGGCGGCTCTTCGAGGCGGGTGACCACGCCGGCTATACCGGCGAGATCGCCAGGACCATCGAGACCACCGCGCTCCCGAGCGATCTCGTGCTGCTGGCGCAGGCGTCGATGGCCCCCGCTGCCGAGCTCGTCCGACATCTCGGGATCCCTGTCCTGAGCAGCCCGAGATCGGGCGTGGAGGCTGCCGTGTCGAGGTATCGCTCCACTGCTGTCGGTGGAGCACGGCGCGAGAGAGGATAGGCGGGGAGCTCGGGCACCCCGAGCTCGTCGCGAGGCGTCGCGGGGTCGAAGAGGATGCACCCGTCCAGCGGCCACGACGGCCGGACGGTGCGCGAGGGCCCCTCGGCGTCACTGGATCGTGCTGTCGATGTAATATCCGGCGCTCCCGCCCGGGACCGTCACGGCGCCGGAGCCGGTCGTGAAGGTCCCGCTCGGCGTGACGTTGGCCGGGTTCTGCCCCGTCGGGATCGTCTGGTACCAGGTCAGCCGGGTGATCTCACCGCCGGCCGTGCCGATGCGCAGGTGCACGGCGCCGCTGTCGTAGCGGTATCCCCCGCTCACCTGGTCCGTCGAGAACGACGCCCAGGACGGGAGCCGCGGCACTTGGAACTGCTGCGAGCCGCTCTGCGCTGGCGGCGTGCCGTCCCCGTCGGTGTGACTGAAAATCACGTTGCTCTGACCGAGGTATTGCAGGTTGGCGGTGGTCACAGAGAAGTACTCCGTGTTCGCCTGGTAGTTGCCCACGCTGGTACCGCCGATCGCAAGGACCTGAAAGAGTGGCTTATTGTTCGCGAAGGTCGCCGTATACAGGCGCCAAGCCTTGTATCCAACGCCGATCTGGGCTGCGCTTGCCGAGTCGAGCGCCTCGCTCTCGGACTGCTCTGCGCTCTCGGCCATGACGCAGCCGGACGCCGCCAGAGCAAGGAAGGCCGCCGTCGCCAACCGCATGATCAGGCTGTGCATCTGCATCGGACTCACACCTTTCTACGTCATTGCGTTGATCCGTTCCGTTCCTTCGTCGCGCTTTGCACGTCCCATGCCACCCAGCGGCCGCGAGGCACGGCATCGATACGGCCGCGCTGGGCGCCCGCATGCCACGCACCAGCCGTGACATGTCACGTGACATGTCACGCTGCAGCCGTGACATGTCACGCATCAGCCGCGACAGCCTCCGCGACCTCCGCGCTGGAGACCGCTGAATCGTCACCCCGAGCGCCGCAATCGCATGATAGCGTTGCCGCATGAGACGGCATGTTTTCGAAATTGCTTGTGCGATAACACTCGGCTTGCCGGGCGTATCGCACGCCGCCGAAGACTGCGGAGCGGTGTTCTTTGCCTGGGGAAACACGGATCTCGACGTCCCTCTCGGAACGCACAACGCGCGCTTCGCAGACATGGACGGAGACGGCACGATCGATTGGATCCTGACACGACCCGACAAGATCGTCGTTCAGCTGCGCGATCGCGACGGCGCGCTGCGCGCCACCTCGACGTTCCCGGACGCCGCGGGCGACGATCTGTACGTGCACCAGATGGCGGTGGCCGACGTCACGGGCGATGGTCAGCTCGATCTCGTCGTCAGGGACGAGCACAGCGTCTTCGTCGTCCAGCAGTCGTCGGGCAACCTCGCTCTCCTCGGTCACCTCGGCGTCACGCCGAGCTCGCTGGATTCGCTGCTGCTCTCCGCCGGACACTTCCTCAGCCAGAGCCAGGCTGATATCGTCGTCGAGACGGGCCCGGGCGAGCTGCGGCTCTTCCATTTCTCTGGCGGTGCGTTCAGCGCGGCGCAGACGCTGACGGACGTGGCCGTCCTGGAGAAGAGCGTCGCCCACAGACACCCGATGGCCGCGCGGGACGTCGACGGCGATCGCCTGGACGACCTCCTGTACCCGACCGCGGACGGCCTCGCCGTCGCCCGGCGGACCGCATCTGGCGACTTTCAGCCGGTACATCGGCTCGCGCTGGACGGGAGCTACGAGCTCGGGGCGTTCGGCGACTTCGATGGCAACGGCCTGCAGGACGTCGCCGTGATCGCGAGGATCCCTGGCTCGTCGGGCGACGGCGCGACGCGGCTCCACACGTGGCTCCAGGGCGCCGCGGGCACCTTCACGGCGCTCGCGCCGCAGGACAGGGAGCGCGGGCGCGGCGGGATCCTCGTGGCCGATCTCTCGGACGACGGCGGCGACGAGGTGGTCATCGGCGCTTCGGTCGGGCGGCTCCGCGAGGGACGGTGGCTGTTCACCGAGCGCGATTCGTTCGAGGACATGCCCGCAGGGCTGATCGACCTGACGGGCGACGGGCTGCTCGACCTCGTCAACGCCGGCGGGATCATCTCCTTCTCTCGAGGCGTCCGCGCGGACCTCGCGCTCGACATCGTGAAGCCGCCCGGCCCTGTCCGGGCAGGCGGCGGCGTCTCCATGACGCTGTCGGTGACCAACCGGGGACCCTCGGCGGCGGGCCGCGTCGCCCTCCTCGCCGAGAGCGGAGAGAACGGCCAGGTGACGCTGGGCTGCGGCCTCGAGGATTGCTCCCGGCTGGAGCTGGACGCCGGGCAGAGCCTCTTGTTCTCGGCGGCGCTGAGCGTGGGGGAGGGCGAGCACGTGGACCTCAGCGTGTCGGCCTGCGGCTCCCTGTTCGACGCCGACACGAGCAACAACCGCGCTGCGCTGAGGGTCCCCATCGACAACGAGGAGCGCGCCGATCTGAGCGGCCACGTGAGCATCATGGTCGACGGCGCGGAGCTGATGCTCCCGCTGAGCGTGGTGAACTCCGGTCCTTCTCTGGCGCGCCGCGTGATCCTGGAGCAGCAGCTGCCTGCGGACATGTCCCGTGTCAGCTGGACGTCGAGCCGCGACGCGGACTGCGCGCTGGAAGGGACCACGCTGTCGTGCCAGCTGGCAGAGCTCCCCGAGGGGGAGATCTGGTCCCTCACCCCGCGGGGCGGGATCGACTATCGACAGCAGCGGATCGCGACGCGGGTGACCGTCCGCAGCGACACGGCGGATCCGGACGAGAGCGACAACACCTTCGGACGGGTCATGCCGGAAGGCTTCCTCGGCGCGATTCCGGGCTTCGGCGCGGGCTCGGACGGCGATGCCTCGGGCGGGTGCGGGTGCCGCCTCGGAGCGCCCCCGAGCGGCGCGACACCTCCTGCGCTCGCGCTCGCGGCCGTCGCCGCGCTCGCTGTCGCGGCCCGGCGGAGGGGACATCGCCGCGCCTGACGCCGGCGAGGAGGCGAATCGATCTTCGCCGTGTCGCCCGCGCGGCCACGCCGCCATGACGGGCTTTACCGCGCGCGCGCGCCGTGATGCAGTCACGCCGTGACCACACCGAGCAAACCCAAGGCGCCCGAGGGCGATCTCGCCACCTTCCAGCGCGAGCGCGTCACGCACCACGGGGAGACGCGCGACGTCTATCGGAAGGGGAAGGGCCCCGCGGTCCTCGTGCTGACCGAGATGCCGGGCATCTCTCCCCAGGTGCTCGGGTTCGCCGACCGGGGCGTGGCGCTCGGCTGCACGGCCGTGCTGCCGAACCTCTTCGGGACCGCCGGCCGCGACCCTCTGCAGCCGTCCAGGCTGTCGGGCACGCTCTACGCGCTCTCGACCATGGCCAAGGCCTGCGTCAGCAAGGAGTTCACCGTCTTCGCGACGGGGCGCTCCTCGCCGGTCGTCGACTGGCTCCGCGCCCTCGCCGCGTCAGAGCACGAGCGCTGCGGCGGGCCGGGCGTGGGCGTCGTGGGGATGTGCTTCACCGGCGGGTTCGCGCTCGCCATGGCGGCGGACGCTCGGGTGCTGGCGCCCGTCATGTCGCAGCCGTCGCTCCCGTTCGGGCTCAACGAGAGCCGGCGGCGATCCGTCGATTGCGATCCTGCGACCCTCGACGCGGTGGCGCAGCGCTGCGACCGGGAGGGCCTCCGGGTGATCGGGCTCCGCTTCAAGGGCGATCCCCTGGTGCCCGAGGAGCGGTTCCAGTTCCTGCGCGAGCGCCTCGGCGACGGCTTCGTCGCCGTGGAGCTGGAGCAAGCGGACGGGCACCCCGAGGGCCCTCTCAAGAAGCATCACTCGGTGCTCACCGGCGCGTTGATCGATGCTCCGGGCGAGCCGACGCGCGCCGCGCTCGACCGCGTCCTCCAGCTCTTTCGCGACAAGCTCCTGGCCGCATAGCGCGCCGTCTGGCTCGCCCGCGCCCCGCCCTCGCCCGCGGCGCCGCCGGCGTCTCGATCGCCCCCTGCGCTCAGGCGCCCCGCGAGCGCGCCGGCGGCGCCCGTCGATTCAAGGGATCGCCGCGGACGTGAACGGTATCGGAAAGATCTGACCCGCCCTCCACGCCTCCGCGTGATCCGCGTAGCGGCACGTCCGCGGATCACCGCTCATCCCCGTGCTCATCACCCCGAGCGACCCGTCGAGCGGCGCGAGGTTCCAGATGATCCGCGTCGCGCTCAGCGAGTCCTGATCGAGCGCGGCGCGCACCCCGCCTGCCTCCTCGAGCTCGCCAGGCGGGAGCGCCAGGATACCGACCTTCCCGAACCACCCGCCGATATTCACCGTCTCCACGTCGCCGGTCGCGGGGAAGGTGCCGATGTCGAACCGCGCGTCCGCGCCCGCGAGCGGGTGGTTGTAGGTCAGCTCGTGGATCCCGCCCCAGGTCCACGCGCTCACGTCCGAGCCGAGGGACGCGCGGAGCATCGCGTCCGCCTCGGCGAGGGCTGCGCGGACGGCCTGGTCCCGCGCGGCGCCCGGGTCGACGCCCGCGCTGATGCCGAAATACGGCGCGCGCGGGCTCTCGAGCACATCCATCAAGCCGCCGAGCTGGTTCGTGAGAAACACGCTCGGCGCGAAGAACGCGTACTCGTCGGGACCGATCACGTCCCTCACCGTGTTGCGCAGCAGGATCAGCGTGAGCATCTCGTACACCGCTGCCCCCTGGCTGCCCGCCGCCGCGTTCCCGTCCCACTGCGCCAGCGCCGCCGCGGCCGCCGCCGCGCTCGGATCGTCCGCCGGCAGCCCGGCGCGCCCGAGCGCCGCCAGGTAGCTGTCGCGCAGGGGCAGCCCGATCGTGGTCTGCGTGTCGAGCTGGATCGAGGCCATGTCCTGCGGCGTGAGCGGCGCCGTCGCCGTGGTGAGGCGGGTGATGATCCGCTGCGCGCGCCACGGCATGTCCCAGTAGTTGGCCAGGTGGACCGGCCGGCCCTGCGGCGCGTAACCGCGCGGAACGATCCGGTGGTTCGCCGTCACGAGGAGATGCGACGGCGGATCGTACACCGAGGGCAGCTCGGCGTCGGTCGCGTATCCGGTCCACTCGTGCCCGCCCGTCCCCGGCACCGGATAGAGCGAGTTCAGCGGGCTCTCGCGCTGCGGCGCGAGCCCCGAGAGCTGGTAGCCGATGTGGCCGTGGGTGCCCGCGTAATCCGCGAAGATGAAGTTCCACCCGATGCTCTGCTTCAGCGCCGCCGCCCGGAACTGCGCAAAGGTCTGCGCCGCCGGCATCTCGAAGTAGCCGTCGACCCTCCACGCCGGTTGACCCGCGGTCGACTTGAGCGCGAGGGTGCCGAACGCCTCCAGACCCTCCAGGCCATCGTTGAGGATCGGCCCGTGGGGCGTCGCGCGGAACGTCCGCTGCACGTCCGGCTGCCCCTTCACGCGGAGGGTCTCCGTGCGCGTGGTGACGCGCCTCCACTGGCCGTTGACGAGCACCTCCTCGCCGCCTCCGTTCGCCGGGCGGAGCGTCTCCACGTACAGGTCGACGCTGTCGAAGAGCGCATACGTAGGCACCCAGGCGATGCTCTCCGTGTGGCCGCTGATGAACCCGGGGAAGCCGGGCACCATCCAGCCTGCAACGTCGTACTGCCCGCTCACCTTGAGCTGAGCCACGTAGACGGAGGACGGGGTCGCATGGGGGAAGTGCGGGTCTGTCGCCAGGAGCGGCTTGCCGGTCGAGGTGAGGTGCCCGTCGACCGCCCAGGCGTTGCTCGCGCGCCCGCTCGCGGGCGTCATGCCCAGGGACCGCCCCGCGAGCCAGCGCGAGCCCGCGAGGCACGCCGGCGGGGGCGGATTGACGATGGTCGCGGCCGGCCCGCTCGGGCCGGGCGGCACGAGGAACTGCGAGATCGGGCTCAGGTTGCCCTGCGCATCAAACATCGATACTTCGTTCCCCGCCTCCTTGATCAGCGTCGTCGCGACCTCCGTCCCGGCGATGGATGCCACCGCGGCGCGTTCGAGCTTGGTGAACCACGTCAGCGTGTCGAAGGTGACCCCCACGTAGATGTAGGCGAGGACGCTGTCCTCGGGCGTCCAGGGATCCGGCTGAACGCCGAGGGCTTGGAACTCGAGCGGCAGGCCGGTCGTCGACGCTCTCGCATCCGCGATGTACTGGTTCACGCCCGCCGCGCAGCCCTGCAGCGCGCGCTTCGTCCGCGAGGCCGCCGCCGCGTAGCGCGCCGCGGCGAACGCCGAGAGGTTCTGCGCGCGGGCGAGGAGATCCTGATCGAGGATGCTGTCGCCGTCGCCGGGCCCGTAGATCTCCGCGAGGCGCCCCTTGGCGCTCCGGCGCAGCACGTCCATCTGGAAGAGCCGGTCGCGCGCCATCGCATAGCAGAGGCCGCCGTAGCCCGTCGCTTCGTCCTCTGCGGTCACGTGGGACATCCCCCGAGCATCCACGCGGATGGACGCGACCCCGCGCCCGCTGATCTCGACGGCGAGCAGCCCTTCCCCCGCTCGCTCCGCCAAACCCCCACCATCCCGGGTGACGCTGCACGCAGCAGCGGATAACAGGAACACCACGCCGGTCATTCGTCTCATCGTGCGCATCTCCTCCTGGACGTTTCACGAAGGCCGCGCTCCACAGCCGATGTGCGCCGCGCTCACCTGCGCCACCAAGCCCCCTTCAGCGCGCGCGTGCGGAGAGCGGTCGACATTGCAGCATGCCGTCTCGGAAGAACTGGACGGCTGCCAAAACTGGCAAACTAGCACTTCCACGGTGTACGCGCCATGCGCGGAACCCATGGTGAACCGAGCTCTTCAGGACGCCGACCACACCGTTCGCGGAGCTCGCACACGGTACGTCCGGGGCTCGGGCGCGCGGTGCAAGGAGGTCGTCGCCACAAGGTCAACCCCAGGGCGCCCCTCGGGTCGATGCAGCGTCACCGGCCAGTTAGGTCACCCACCAAGGAAGCTTTGTCTGGCACGATGCGCCCGCTGCGCCGAGCGCATGAGCTCTATGCATTGGAGGCGAGCTGTCGGCTGATCCAGCGTGCTGAGCCCCCGAGCGCCACGGCAGAAGGAAAGCGCTGCTCACGATTTCGCGCCATCGGTTCGCGTTGGTTGGGGCCGTTCGCGGCAGCGCGGTCGGCCACGATCACGATCGCGCCGGAGCGAAAGCGCGGCCCGCCGGGCGGCGCCGCTGAGCGGAGGCGAGGACCTCCTCGTCCCGCGCCAAACGTCTCTTCGGTCCGATGCGCACGCGCCTACGCATGAGGCAGCACCAAGGCGGGGATCCACGCGACGAGGAGCGGCCCTGTCCTTGCACGAGGGCCGGGCATGAGGTTTGGCATCTATCAGCTGGTCTCCTGCGCCGAGGGCCAGGACGTGCACCAGCGCTACCGGGACACGTTTGCCTCGTCGCTCGCCGCCGACGAGCTGGGATACGAGTCGATCTGGCCGGTCGAGCACCACTTCGATCCGCGCGTGTCGGTGCTCTCGTGCCCGGCGCTGTTTCTCGCGGCGGTCGCGTCGCGCACGAGCCGCCTGCGGCTGGGCACGGGCATCGTGCAGCTGCCCTTGACCCATCCGCTGCGCGCGGCCGAGGAGCTGGCGACGCTGGACGTGCTCAGCGAAGGGCGCGTGGAAGCGGGCGTGGGCCGCGGCGTGCACCCGGCGCATTTCGCGGGCTTCGGCGTGCCCATCGCCGAGAGCCGCGCGCGCTTCGAGGAGGGCGTGGCGTTGCTGCTGCAGGCCTTTCGCGAGGAGCGCGTCTCGTTCCGGGGGCGGCACTTCGACGTCGCCGGCGTGCAGATCGTGCCGCGCCCGGTGCAGGCGCGAGGCCCGACGGTGCGCGTGGCGGCCAACTCGATGGAGACCGCGGTGTTCGCCGGGAGGATGGGGCTGCCGGTCTTGACGGCCTCGCACGTGACGCCGTTCCCCAAGCTGGAGGGGCTCCTGGGTGCGTACCGCGAGGCGCGCCGCGAAGCGGGCCACGCGCCGGCGGCGCCCGACGACATCTCCGTGGTGATGCCGCTCTTCGTGGCCGAGGACCGCGCCGGGATCGAGCGCCAGCTCGCCCCGGGCGTCGCGAGCTACGTCGCGATGGTGTCATCGGCGCTCGCGCCGCAGGTGGAGTCGGCCTCCGTGCCGGCGGAGCGCGAGCGCTTGCTGGCGCTCCTCGCCGGGATGCGCGCCACCACGCTCGCGAGCCTCGACGCGTCGATGGGCGTCTTCGACACGCCGGAGGGGTGCGTGGAGCGCCTGCGCGCGCTGGCCGCGCGCTTCGGCATGGGGCGCATCATCGCCTGGTTCAACTTCGGCGAGATGCTGCCGCACGCCGAGGTCACGCGCGCGATGGCGCTGTTCGCGGCGCGCGTCATGCCGGCCTTGCAGGACGCGTAGACGGATCGCGCGCCCGTACCACGGCGCGCGCGCCACGCGGCGTCGCGGCGCTCGTCGCCGGGCGCTCAGGCCGCGAGGGCCTCGGGGTGGCGCCGTCGCCAGAGGGCGAGGCGCCAGCGCATCACGGCGGCGAAGAGGCGCATGGACAGGCTGTCGGACGGGGGCAGGGGCCGCACCCGGGTGTTCTGGAACGACGCCACCCGAAAGCGCCCGTCGTCGCCCCGCACCACCACCAGCGTCTGCCGCGACCGCCGGCTCGGGGGCGCCGTCTTCTGCCAGGGCCACAGCACCGCGCCGGTGCTGACGACCACGGCCGCGTCCGGGCCGAGGAAGCGCACGCTCTCGATCTCGCCGACCAGGCGCGTGCCGGCGAGCACGCCGGCGAAGAGCTCCTCGTGCGCCCTGCGGTTCGCCTCGCGGCCGCGCAGCCACGAGCCGTCGAACGTCACGTAGTCGGAGTCGGGCGTGTAAAACGCGTCGACGGCGCTCGCGCCCTCGCGCGCCCACGCCTCGCACAGGGCCTCGAACAGGCGCCGAATTGCCGCCTCGTCGGTCGAACGATCCATGGGAACTCTCCTTGCGATGTAACTCTCTTAGTAAGTAAGATAGTTAGCGCGGATTGTCAAGCCCGCGGCGGCTCGGGTAGAGTGCGGGTGGATCGAGGCGAGAGGCGATGGCCGGGAAACGGGCGAGCGCGAAGGAGGTGAGCGAGCTGATCGACAGCCTGGGCGACCGGCTGGGCCGCGAGCTCAGCACGCAGTCGGTGCTCCTTCACCAGGCGATCGCCGAGCGCCTCGGGCTGAAGGGCACCGACCACAAGTACCTCGACGTCCTCCGGCGGGCGGCGGAGGCGGGGCCGGTCACGCCGGGCGACCTCGTGCAGCTCACCGGGCTGACCTCGGGCGGGGTGACGGGGGTGCTCGATCGGCTGGAGGCGGCGGGGTTCGTGCGCCGCGTGAAGCACCCGAGCGACAGGCGGCAGCTGGTGGTCGAGCCGGTGGTCGAGCGCTACGCCGAGATCGGCGCGCTCTTCGCGCCGTTCCGCGAGCGCTGGGCGGTGCTCTGCTCGCGCTACTCGCTCGCCGAGCTGCGGCTCATCTGCGATTTCTTCGAGCAGGCGACCGCGCTGATGGCGGAGGAGATCGCCCGCATGCAGCGCCCGGCCGCGCCCGAGGCGCCCCCGGCGAGCGCCGCGCCTCGCGCCGGCGCGCGCGCCGAGACGGGCGCCCGCGCCGAGAGGGGCGCGAAGGCGCGGCCGCGCCGGACTTCCTGAAGGGGCGGCGCCTCCCGCCGTCCCTCCAGAGCGCGCCTTAGAGCATCATGCCGCCGGACGCCTCGATGCGCTGGCCGGTGATCCAGTGGCTCTCGGGCGAGAGGAGCACGGCGACCACGCCGCCGATGTCGTCCGGGAGGCCGACCCGGCCGAGGGCGGTCTGGGCGGCGATCATCTTGTTCAGCTCGGCGTTGTCGCGCACGGCGCCGCCGCCGAAGTCGGTCTCGATCGCGCCCGGGGCGAGCACGTTGACCGAGATCTTCCGCGGCCCGAGCTCCTTCGCCATGTAGCGGGTGAGCACCTCCACGCCGCCCTTCATCGCGGCGTAAGCGGCGTACCCGGGGAACGTGAACCGCGCCAGCCCCGACGAGACGTTGAGGATCCGCCCCCCGTCCGCGATGAGCGGCAGGAGCTTCTGCGTGAGGAAGAACGTCCCCTTCAGGTGGACGTTCACGAGCGCGTCGAACTGCTCCTCCGTCGTCTCGGCGAAGCTCGCGTGGACGCCGATGCCGGCGTTGTTCACCAGGAAATCGAGGCGATCGCGCCCGAAGCGGCCGGCGAGCTCCGCCTTCACCGCCTCGGCGAACGCGCCGAAGCCGCGCGTGTCGGCGACGTCGAGCGCGAGGGCCGCCGCCTTGCCCCCCTTGGCCTCGATCTGCTTCACCACGTCCGCCGCCTCGGCCGCGCCGCCGCGGTAGGTGAGGATGACGCCCACGCCGCGATCGGCGAGGTGGAGCGCCATGCTCTTTCCCAGCCCGCGGCTCCCGCCGGTGACGAGGGCGACGGGGCTCTGCTTCGATGTGCTCATGGTCGGGTCCTTTCGGTGGAGACGCGGCCGCTCGCCGCTGTCTGCGGTAGTGAATAGCGACCCGATCCCGGTTGAGAAAGGCCCGGGGTTCCGACACACTGTTTCGCTGGCCGAAACAATGAGCGTCGACCTCGAATCGCTGAAGATCTTCGTGAAGGTGGCCGAGCTCGGGAGCTTCACGCGCGCGGGCGAGCACCTCGGCATGCCCAAGGCGCGCGTGTCGCTGCGGATCTCGGCCCTCGAGGCCGAGCTCGGCACCCGGCTCCTCCAGCGCTCGACCCGCGTCGTGCGCCTCACGCCCGACGGCGAGGAGCTCCTCCCGCGGGCGCGGCGCCTCGCGCTCGAGACCGACGAGATCGGCGCGATGTTCCAGGCGGCGAGGGCCCTGCGGGGGCGCGTGCGGATCGATCTGCCCGTGCGCTTCGCGTGCGACGTCATCATCCCGCGCCTGCCCGAGCTGCTCGCGCGCCACCCGGGGCTCGAGGTGCTCCTCAGCACGACCGATCGGCGCGTCGAGCCGCTCCGCGAGGGCTTCGACTGCGTCCTGCGCATCGGCGCCCCGGGAGACCCGGGGCTCGTCGGCCGCAGGCTCGGCGCCCTGCGGATGGCGAACTGCGCGAGCCCGTCGTACTTGCGCGAGCACGGTACGCCTCGCCGGCTCGAAGATCTCGATCGGCACCTCGTCGTCCATTACGCGTCGACGCTCGGCGCCGACGCGCCGTCGTTCGAGTACCCTCACGAGGGCGGGTATCGCGAGCGGCCGATGCGCAGCGTGGTGACGGTCAACAGCGCCGACGCCTACCTCGCGGCGTGCGTGGCGGGGCTCGGCATCATCCAGGCGCCGCGGGCAGGGAGGATCGGAAGCAGCCTCGCCGCAGGCGCGCTCGTCGAGGTCCTGCCCGCCCTCACCTGCGCGCCCATGCCGGTCTCGCTCCTCCACACGCACGGCAGGAGCGTGCCGCGCCGCGTGCGCGCGGTGATGAGCTGGATCGCCGAGGTGCTCTCTCCGCACGTCGACGCGCTCGACCGCTGACCCGGGCAGCCGCGCTGAAGCTCGCTCGACCACGCGTGTTCGAGCGAGCTCACCCGCTCGTCGCGGCCGAGGGGCGCGCGCAGCAGGAAAACGACGCGGTCGGGGCGATTCGCGCGAAGGACGACCGAGGTTGCCCGCATTCACCCGGATAACCGTCCTGTCCCCCAGGGGAGCCAGGCTCCCGTGGCGGTTCGTGTCGCGCATGCAGGGAGAGTGAATCGATGAGACCGTCATATCTTGCCTTGGCGAAATTGTTCTGTGTCGCGGCAATGGCCCTTGGCCCCGTGGCCTGCGGCGGCGACGAGGGCGACGATGCCGCGCCGGATCTCGACATCGAGCGATCCGACGGGACGGCGCCGCTCGAGGGCAGCGGGAGCTGCCCGCTGCTGGACGGTGCACACTCGTACAACGAGCTCAAGGGCCCGCTCGCGAACGTGCCGGTCGACTGCGTGCCCAGCTGGACCGAGGCGCAGCTGAGCTCCGGGTTCGCCCTGATCCGCGACACGCGGTTCGAGGAGCTCACCGTGCCGTCCCAGCCCGGCTTTCCGCGGCGGATCCCCTGGCTCGACCCCGAGAACGGTTGCGAGGAGCGGGCCCCGGCGGCGACCTACTTCCTCCACGAGGCGAATTACCCGACGCCCTGGTATGCCAGGGTGACCGGGAATCTGACCTTGCAGACCGAGAACGAGCCGGACGGAGAGGTGTCGTGGAGCCACCACGTCGCGCCCGTGGTCCGGGTCGGCGGACAGCTCATGATCCTCGACCCCGCCATCGAGCCGGCGGGGCCTCTCCCGATCGCGCAGTGGATCTCTCGCTTCGCCCCCGGCTCGTTCGACACGGCGGTGTGCCGCGACCACGCCAAAGACAGCGGCTGCGTCGACGCGGTGCCCGCGGCGCCGTCGCTCCCCAGCATGGCGTCCGATTACGACGGGATCCGCATGCGGCTGGTCTCCGAATGGCGCGTTCAGGAGCTGCTCGGGCGCGATCCGTACCGCTCCCTCGGCGACTGCCCGCCGTGGGTCACCACCTGCCCCCCCGAGCCCGCGCCCAACCCGAACCTGCCGCCGAGCATCCTGCGGTTCGCGTCGGACCGGACCGACATGCCCGTCTGGTATCCCATCTACGTGATCGGCGACAACTTCGTCCCGGGCTTGACGACCGTGCGCATCACCGGGAACGGCATCGACGTGATCGCCCCCATCTCCCAGATCAACAAGCGCAGGATCCTGATCGAGGAGGAGTATCCGTTCGGCGTCTATGAGGTGACGGCGTCGAACGGAGCGCACACAAGCCAGCCCGTGTCGCTGACGATCGCGTGGTGATCCGGAGGACCAGGCACGCGCGCCGGAGCCCGGCGCGCGTGCCGCCGTCCGAGCGCGACGCTCGGCCGGGCGCAGGCGCCGCGGCGGCGCGCTGACGCGGGCCTCCGGGGCGAGGCGCTGTCGCGGCTACGCGGACGCGATGGTGACGCCGATCCCCGGCAGCGCCTCGATCCAGAACACCGACGAGAAGCCCGCCTCGAGGAAGAGGCGCTGGAACTCCTCGCCCGTCCGGTGCCGGACGAAGCCGGGATCGGCGAGCATCGAGATCGGGCGCGCCAGCTCGACGAACCACGCGGGGCCGGCGTCGGCGACGAACGCCCTCCCGCCGGGCGCGAGCGCGCCGCGGAACGCCCGGGCGGCGGCCGCGCCGTCCGGGTAGTGGTGGAACGACAGGCAGCAGAAGATCGCGTCGAAGTACCCCGCGAACGCCGCCGGCGGCCGCGCCACGTCGGCCTGGAAGAAGGCCATGTTGCCGCAGCCCGCGCGCCGCGCGCCCTCGTGGGCCTGCTCGATCATCCCCCGCGACAGATCGGCCGCGACGACCTCCCCCTCCGGCACGAGCCGCGACAGCCGGATCGCCGCCTGCCCCGTCCCGGCGGAGGGATCGAGGATCCGGGCGCTCGGCGCGAGGTAGGGCCGCATCAGCGCTACCGTCTCGTCCACGATGGGATCCGAGAACGGCCGCACCACGGCCTCGTACAGGTGGGCCACGTCGTCGAACGCCCGCACGCTCTCGTAGCCCTCCGGCTCGCCGGGCAGCAGCACCGGCTGCGCGTGACGCAGCGAGAGATCCGGCCCGCCGCCCCGCGGCGCGCCCGCCTCCGGCCGGTCGCCGAGCGTCGCCGGCCGGTAGAGGCCCAGCCGGCGGAGCGCCAGCGCCGGCTGGAACACGTGCAGGTTCCACGAGAGGAGCGCCATCGCCAGGCTGTGGTTCAAGAGGTGCCGCTCTGGGCTCGGCGCGACCATCGATTTTCCTGCCACCCTGCCCGCGCGACTGCGTGGACGTCCGCTTCTCCTCTATACTCTCCGACCCGCGGATGACGAGCAAGAGCGCCTCGTTCCTGGGCACCGGGCGTTTCGAGCTCCGAGCCCACCTCGGCCACGGCGGGATGGGGACCGTCTACCGCGTCCACGATCGCGAGCTCGGCCAGGACGTGGCGCTCAAGATGATGCGCCAGCCGGGGCCGGAGCAGGTGCTCCGCCTGAAGAGCGAGTTCCGCGCGCTCGCCGGCGTGACGCACCCGAACCTCCTCCAGCTGCACGAGCTCTTCGTCGACGACGAGCGCTGCTTCTTCACGATGGAGCTCGTCGAGGGGAAGGACCTGCTCCGCTGGATCCGCGACGACCTCGGCATCCCCGGGGCCTCCGTCCAGGCGCCGACCGCCGAGCGCGCGACGGCCACCATGACCCTGACCCCGGCCACCCCCGCGCCCGGCGGCGACACGACCGCCAGCGCGGCGGGGAAGACGCCGCCGCTCGCGCTGCGCCCTTCGTCGAGCGCGGCGGGCGCGCCGACCGCGCCCGCCGCGCTGGACGAAGTGCGCGGCGCGCAGGGGCCCGTCCCCGAGCAGGCCTGGGCGCGCCTGCGCCAGGGGCTCGCAGGGCTCGTCCGGGGGCTGCACGCCCTGCACGCGTCCGGCCGCGTCCACCGCGACGTCAAGCCCGCGAACGTCCTCGTCTCCGCGGGCGATCGGATCACGCTCCTCGACTTCGGGCTGGTCACGGCGTTCCGCGGCGCGAGCGAGCGTCCGCCGGGCGAGATCGCCGGCACCCCGGCGTACATGGCGCCCGAGCAGGCCCGCCTCGGCGCGATCACGCGGGCGGCAGACCTCTACGCGGTCGGGGTCATCCTCTACGAGGCGCTCACCGGCGTGCTCCCGTTCCGCGGGACGGTGGACATGATCCTCTACCAGAAGGTCCAGTACGCGCCGAAGCCCGCGCTCGCCCTCGCCCCCGACGCGCCCGAGGACCTCCTCGAGCTCGCGATGGCCCTCCTCGCCGTGGATCCCGATCGGCGCCCTGGCGCGGAGGCGTGCCTCGCCGTGCTCGCGCCGGGGCAGGGCGGCGCCGGGGCCGCCCGCGCCGCGGAGGCCGCGCCGGGGCCGCCGTTCGTCGGGCGGGCCGCCGAGATGGCGGCGATCGCGCGGGCGCTCGACGAGGTCGCCGGAGCGCGGCGGCAGATCACGGTGCACGTCCACGGCCCCTCGGGGATCGGCAAATCGACGCTGGTGCGCGAGCTCCTCGAGGCCCAGCGGCGCGCGGGCGACCTCCTCGTGCTGCAGGGGCGCTGCCACCCGGCGGAGAGCCTGCCGTACAAGGCGCTCGACGCGGCGATCGACGGCCTCGCCGCCCACCTCGAGACGCTGTCCGCCGAGGCGCTCTCGGCCCTCGTGCCCGCGGGGGCCCGCGCGCTGACCCAGCTCTTCCCCGTGCTCGCGCAGTTCCCCGCGCTCCTCTCCGGCCCCGAGCCCGCCGCCCAGCCCGACCCGATCGCCCTCCAGCAGCAGGGCGCCGCGGCCCTGCGCGACCTCATGGGCCGCCTCGCGGCGACGCGCCTCGTCGTGCTGTGGCTCGACGACGTGCAGTGGGGCGACGTCGACTCGGCGCCGCTGCTCGACGAGCTCACCCGCGCGCCGGCGCCGCCGCTCCTGCTCCTGCTCACGTACCGCAGCGACGAGCGGCAGCGGAGCCCGCTCCTGCGGCACCTGCTCGAGGGCGCGGACGGCGGCGGCGGGGCGGCGCGCACGATCGAGCTCGGCGCGCTCGCCGTGGACGACGTCGCGGCGCTCGCGCGGGCGATGCTCGGCGCGGACGGCGCCCGGCGCGCGGGGCAGATCGACGCCGTCGTCGCGCAGGCCGAGGGCAACCCGTTCATCGCGGCCGAGATGGCGCGCTACCTCGGCGCGCGCGCCGCCGAGGGCGGCGCCGGGGACGAGCGCGCGCCCCTCGACGTGGCGGCGCTCGTGATGGCGCGCGTCCGCGCGCTCGACCCCGGGCCGCAGCGCCTCCTCGAGATCGCCGCCGTCGCGGGCAAGCCGCTCGAGCGCGGCGTCGCGCTCGCGGCCGCGGGGCTCGACGAGCGGCAGCGGCCCCTCGTCGCCCGGCTCCGCGACGCGAACCTCCTGCGCGAGATCGCGGGCGACGGCGCGAGCGGCGTGGCGATCTACCACGACCGGATCCGCGAGGCCCTGCTCGCGGCCCTGCCGGCCGAGCAGCGCGCCGGCAGGCACCGCGCCATCGCGGAGGCGCTCGAGGCGCAGGGGGCGCGCGACCACGAGGCGCTCGCGTACCACTGGGAGGGCGCGGGCGAGCCCCGGAGGGCAGGGGAGCACGCGCTCCGCGCCGCCGACCGCGCGGCCGCCGCGCTCGCCTTCGAGCACGCCGCCGTCCTCTACGAGAAGGGGCTCGCGCTCTCGGGCGACGCGGCCGGGCGCGCGGGCATCCTCGAGAAGCTCGGCGACGCGCTCGTGAACCTGGGCCGCGCGCCCGAGGCGGCGGAGCGCTACCTCGAGGCCGCCGCGCACGTCGGCGGCCCGCCCGCCGCGGAGCGGGCGCTGGCGCTGCGGCGTCGCGCGGCCGAGCAGCACCTCAAGGCGGGGTTCATCGACGCGGGGTGGCGCGAGATGAGGAGCACGCTCGAGGCGCTCCGCGTGCCGATCCCCGGATCGTTCGCCGGCGCGCTCGCCGCCGCGTCGTGGCGGCGCCTCGCCTTCTTGCTCGGGCGCTCCGACGCGCGGCGGCGGGCCTTCCCCGCGGCGCTGCCGGCCGCGGAGCGCCCGCGGCTCGACGCGCTGTGGACCGCCTCCACCAGCATGTCGATGCTGAGCCCCCACCTCGCCGACGCCTTCCGGATGCTGCACCTCCGGCGGGTGCTGAAGGTCGGCGACGCCTCCACCGTCTGCCGCGCGCTCGCCTACGAGGCCTCGATGGAGGCGCACCTCGGCGGCGCCCTGCTCGACCGCAGCGTCGAGGCGCTGCTCGAGCAGGTGAGCGCGCTCGCGGTCCGCACGGGGGACCCGTACGACGCGGCGTGGCGCGAGCTGGCCCTCGTCAACGTGGCGTTCACCCGCGGGGAGTGGCGGAGGACGGCGGAGGCGTGCCGGCGCGCGGACACGCTCTTCCGCGAGCGCTGCCCCGGCACGGCCTGGGAGCGCGTCACCGTGGCGATCTTCCACCACTTCGCCCTGGCCTGGCTCGGCGAGCTGCGCGAGCTGCTCCCGCGCCTGTCGGAGCTCGCGGGCGACGCGCGCCGCCGCGGCGACGTGCACGCGCTCTGCGAGGCGCACGTGGGCGAGCCGATGCTCGCGTGGCTCGCCGCCGACCGCGGCGACGAGGCGCAGGCGAGCGCGGCGGCGGCGCTCGGCCGCCAGGCGTCGCGCTCGCGCCGCTGGCCCGAGCACGGCTATCGGCGCCAGGAGTACGCCGCCATGATCGCGTCGGGCTACGCGGCGCTCTACCGGGGCGACCCCTGGGCGGCGTGGGCGGCGGTGCTCGATCACTGGCCGCGCCTGGAAGCGTCGTTCCTGCTGCCGCTGCGCGGGACGGGCCTCGAGCTGCGCTGGACGCGGGCGCGCGCCGCGCTCGCGGCGGCGGCCACGCGCCCGCGCGCGCGGCGCGCGGGGTGGACCGAGCGGGCGCTGCTCGACGACGCGCGCGCGCAGATCCGCCGCATCGAGCGGGATCCGCTCGCGGCCGGCGCGCCGATCGGGCAGCTGCTCCGCGCCGGGCTCGCGCGCGTCGAGCGGCGCGCCGGCGAGGCGGCGCGCGCGCTCGAGGCCGCGATCGCGGGGTTCGATCGGCTGGAGATGGCGCTGCACCGCGAGGCGGCGCGGCTCGCGCTGGGGCAGCTCGCGGGGGGCAGCGCGGGGGCCGCGCAGATCCGGCGCGCCGAGGCGTGGATGGCGGCGCAGGGGGTGGCGCGGCCGCGGGCGCTCGCGGCGGCCGTGGCGCCGGGGCTCGATCTCTCACCGGAAGGAAGGACCCATGCAGCAGCGACACACCGATCCGCGCCGTAGGCCCGTGCAGGCGCCCGTGCACCTCTTCGACGGCGGCGAAGCGCGCGCGCCGGAGGCCGCGCCCGCGCCGCGCCCGGAAACGCCCGCTCCTCCCGCGCTGGAGCGGGCGCTCGGCGCCTTCCGGAGCGACGGCGTGAAGGCGAGGGCGGCCAGCTTCGCGGCCGACCTCGAGCCGCCCAGGCTCCGCCGCGCGCTCAACGACCCGGATCTCTTCCCGGACGAGGGCGGGGCGCCGGACGACCCCCAGGCGATCGCCGGCCTCCTCCTCGACCGGGCGCGGGACGGCGGCCGCCTCGCCCGCGCCTTCGAGCACGGCGCCTACCGCCGCTTCGACGCGTCCGCGGGCGAGGCGTGGGCGCGCGCCGTCGCCGAGCACCTGACGGGCGTCCCGATCGCGGACCCTGCGCGCGTCTACGCCGAGGGGCGGCCGGCGATCGCCCGGGCGCTGTTCATCGAGGGCCGGGTGCCGCTCGCGGCGCTGTCCGAGGACGCGGTGACGGCGGCCCTGTGCGTGGGCGGCTGGGACGGCGGCAGGCACGGCGACATCGGGCGCGGCCTTGTGGGCCTCGAGCGCTGCCGGGAGCTCGGCGAGGCCATCGCGCCGGCCGACGCGCCGGAGCTGCTCCGCCCCTTCCGGGAGTGGGGCGGCGCCCTCTGGGATCGCGTCGCGCCGGGCGCCTGCCTCTTCTGGGCGGGCTCGGCGGCCGGCGCGGGGCGCGTCGCGCTGGTCCTCCGCAAGCACGAGGACGGCGAGCAGCGCGCGCTGCAGCTCTGGGGCACCCCTGGCCTCGACGAGGTGCGGCAGGACGATCCCGCCGAGCCCGAGGCGCTCGTCGAGGGGGCGCTGTGGACGCGCTTCCCCGACCCGCTCGAGACCGAGACCGAGTCGCTCCGCTTCTGCGGCGTCGGGCTCCTCCCCGACCTCGGCGGCGTGCGCGCCGATCTACGCCCGCGCGGGCGCGCTCGGCTGCTCCTCCGGCGCAGGTCGGACGGGGAGCTCCTCTACCGCTCGGCGTGGCTCTCGATGGAGGCCGAGGGGCTCTCGATCGCCCGGCTCCTCGGCTCGCTGCGCGGCGGCCCGGCCGCCGCCGAGATTGAGGCCGTCTGGCGCGTCCACTCCCTGTGCCTGACGCCCACGCCCGACGTCCCCGACAGCCAGTTCCTGCTCGAGTGCGCGTCCACCAAGCGGGGCCGCGTCGAGCTCCGCGTCGGGCCGGGTCGCGGCGCCGGCGCGCTCGCGGACGAGCCCGGCGCGTACCTCCACGGCGGCGGAAAGGCGGCGTTCTGATGGGCGGCGGGAGCGACGCGGGCCGGCGGCCCACCGTGAACGTCTTCGGCGCCGGGATCGCCGGGCTGACGGTCGCGCACGAGCTCGCGGAGCGCGGCTTCGTGGTGCGCGTCGTCGAGCAGGACACCTGCCTCGACCGGCACGGCCGGCGCCGGATCGCCATGGGCGGCGTGGCGCGGACGCAGTACGCGATCGGCCGGCAGGCGCGGCCGGGCGGGGCCGAGGGGCCCTGGTCGGCGCGGTTTTGCCGCAGCGACGTCGACGGGATGAGCGCCGTCGCCGAGGCGCGCGACCTGCGCCTCGTCCCGATCCACGTCCCGTTCGCGCGCGGGCGCCACGACGCGCCCGGCGGCGAGACGCGCGCCGACGTCGAGGCGCGCGTGCGCGCGCTGCTCGCGTACCTCCGCGGCAAGGACGTCGATTTCCGGCTGGAGATCACCGGCTACGCCGACGCCCACGACGACGCGCCGCCGCCCGGCCCCGGCTCGCGGCCGCTGACCAACCCCGAGGAGCACCGCGAGCTCTGCGTCGAGCGGGCCGAGGCGGCGCGCGCGCTGATCGCCGCCGCCGCGGGCGGCGCCGCGTGCACGATCGCGGCCAGCAGGCAGGGCGAGCGGGCGCCGCGGCGCTCGGACGGCGAGGCGCCGGACCACAACCGCTGGGCCGTCGTCGAGGTCTGCTTCACGGTGCTCCCTGGCGAGCACGGCTTTCGCTTCTTCCCCTCGTATTACAACCACGTCTTCGACACGATGCGCCGGATCCCGCTCCTCGACGAGGACGGCAACGAGAGCGGCAGGACCGTTTACGACAACGTGGTGCCCACCCCGAACCAGGGCATCGTCAGCGGCGGGCTCAGCCCGCTCATCATGCCGCGCTCGCCGCCCGGCTCGGATCACGAGCGCGCCGAGCGCCTCGCGGCGCTCCGCACCATGGGCTACACGGCGGCGGATCTCACGCAGCTCATGCTGCGCGTCCTGCGGTACATGTGCACCTCCGCCGGGCGCCGGGCGCAGGAGATGGAGCGCATCTCGTGGTGGGAGTACCTCGAGGGGTACGATCCCGCGACCGGGGCCCGGCTCTACCATTACAGCGAGCGGTTCGAGCGGGACGCCAAGACGCAATCGCGCGTCCTCGCCTCGTTCGACGCGGTGTGGGGCGACGCGCGGACGTGCGGGAACACGTACGTGCAGCTCTTTTACAACTGGGTCCGCACGCTGCCCAAGGTCGACGGCACGCTGAGCGGCCCGACCACCGAGGCGTGGCTCGAGCCCTGGAGGGCGTACCTGGAGCGCCGCCTCGGGGTGCAGTTCATCCTCGGCGGGCTGGAGCGCCTCGAGCTCGAGGGCGGCGAGATCGTGCCCCACGGCTTCCTGATCCGCCTCGCCACCGGGGAGCGGCCCGCGGGGGACGACCTCACGCCGCGGGAGCGGGAGCTCGCCGAGGCCCTCCGGAGCGCCGATTACCACGTGGTCGCCACCGACGCGTGCTCGGCGGAGGCGGTCACCGAGCCGCTGCGCCGGGCCGGGGTCGCCGCGGGCGTGCCGAGGGATCTCGGCGGCTTCACCACGAAGGTCCGGCCGGCGCCGCCCGAGGAGGGCGAGGGGGCGCCGCGGCCGGCGGCCGGCGCGGGGCACGCGTTCGGCGTGACGGCCTGGGATCGCTTCCAGACGATGTCGGGTCTCCAGTTCTTCTTCACCCAGGAGCTGAAGATCAACAATGGATATGTCTATTACAGCCAGGCGCCCTGGGGATTGACCTCGATCAACAGCGCGCAGTTCTGGCGGCGGCGCCCCACGCTCGAGCGCGACGGGTTCGTCTCGCTGCTCAGCATCGACCTCTGCGACTGGAACACCCGGGCGCGGGAGGGCGCGGCGGCCGGCAGGACCGCGGCCGAGTGCGGCCCGGTGGAGATCGCCGAGCAGGTATTCGCGCAGATCGTGGCCGAGATGCGCCCGGCGGGCGCGGCCGAGGCGCCGATCTACGATCCTCCGGCGCCGACCTGGTTTTACCTCGACGAGTACCTCGAGTTCGACGAGCGCGGCGTGTTCACGCGCGCCCGGGTCCCGTACCTCGTGCCGATCAAGGCCGATTTCCAGAGCCGCCCCGGCCCGCCGCCGTGGGATCCGACCCCGCGGGTGGTGAGCCCGCCGCCGGCGAAGGCGCCGGACGCGGCGCTGTGGCAGGCTCCCCACGGCGGCTATCTCGTGCACTGGGGCAAGCTGGTCTTCGCCGGTGTGTACCTGAAGACCTTCACCCGCATGTCGACCATGGAGGCGGCGAACGAGTCCGGGCGCCACGCGGTCAACGCGATCCTCGACCACCTGCGGCTCGTGAAGGCGCCCGCGACGGGGGCCGCGGCCACGCCGGGCGCGCCCGCCGGGGCGCCGGCGGCCTCGGGCGTCCCCGCCGGCGGGCCCGCTCCGGCGCCGGGCGGGGGCTACGCCGGCGCCGCGCCCCAGGCGGCGCGCCACATGCGATCGGAGGTCTTCTACCGCTCCACCCCGGCCGGCGATTACTGCGCGATCTGGGACATGGAGCACTGGGAGCTGCCCGAGTTCGCGCTGGCCAAGCAGTACGACGCCTGGTGCCTGGAGCGCGGCCTCCCGCACCCGTGGGATCTCCTCGGCATCGAGCGGATCCCGTCGCTCGTCTCCAAGCTCGCCCATTCGGCTGGGGCGCAGGCGGGCGCCGGGCCGGCCGGGGCCGACGGCGCGTCGCTCGACGCGCTGCTCGAGGGGACCCTGCGGATGGCGTACCCGTGGGGCGGCGCGGACGCCGTGCTGGAGATGCTGCGGGGGATCCGAAAGGCGGTGGAGGAGGGGAGCAAGCAGGCCTGAGCGCGCCAGCAGGGGGCAACGTCCAAAACGCTTTTATTCATCGAGAGGATTCGCAGCCTCAAGCCTCGGTCGAGAGAAGCGCGGTCCCGCGATCGCGCAAGCGTTCTGTGATCCCGTGAACCCATCGTGAGCAACATCGGAGCGACAGGATTGCCATGAACGTCATCGACGAGCCGCTGTGCCCCAAGTGCGAGACCCTCACCACGTTCTACGGATGCTTCTCTTGCCAGCGGCGGACCCAATGCGGTCGTTGCTTCGCTTGCACCAACCCGGACTGCGCGCGGAACTCGCACGAGCGCCACATGCACGAGAGTGAACGCCTCGTCGGGTTCGACTTCGGCTCTTCGTGGCTGTACCCGCAGGTGCCGAACGTGCAGGAGCAGTGGCTGAATTGGAGCTCCTGGTCGATCAAGTTCGATTCGACGAGCACGGAGATCCCGCCCGAGAAGGACCCGCCCTCCAGCAAGGCCAAGAGGGCGCGCGCCAAGGAGGGAGAGGGGGCGACCTTCGACCCGAACAAGAGATTCAAACCGGATCCCAAGCTGCTCAAGGTCGCCAAGGCGGGCAAAGGGCACCCGACGAAGCGGTCCGACAACACGCGAAAGCCCCCTCCTCTCAGCCTCGGCGTGGCGACGTGGAACCTCAACCACATCAACCAGGCGGAGGAGAAGACCAGCACCATCACCTGGATCTTCACGCGCCACCTCTGGATCGACGTCCTGGCCCTCCAGGAGGTGAACCTCGCCGGGAGAGACGTGCTCGAGAAGGCCGCGTTCGTGGCCACGCTGGAGGAGGGGGGCCTCGAGTGCCGCTTCGGCCCGCTCATGCGATCGTTCTCCGCGGTCGGCCCCGAGATCGAGGTCGACGACGAGGAGGAGGACGAGGGGGGCACGAAGGGCGAGGACGACGAGACGGACAACGAGGGCGAAGACGACGACGGCTCCCCCGAAGAGGACGCCCCCGAGGTCTACGATCCCGGCTCCGTGAGAGAGGAGACATGGTCGATCTGGGGGAAGGACCTCAAGGTCCGAGTGACGGGCGAGGGCGAGGGCGTGAAGCTCCGCGAAGTGGAAGTGGACCTGGGGTGGTTCAAGACCTGGAAGAGCGTGCGGCTGGGCCAGCCGGAGTACTACCCCGTCGTCGTGCGATCCCGCATGTTCAGGAAGGCTCGCGAAGACGACGCTTGGGCGTCCTACGACGGCGAGCGCCTGGCGCCCGGGGTCCATTACTGGGCAAAGAAACCCTGCGCCCTCAAGCTGTGCGAGCTTCCAGGCGAAAAGGCTCTGTCCATCGTGAAGAGACTTCCTCTGAAAAAACCACCGAAGGACGGCTCCGTCTACCTGCCCGTGGCGCTGCTGGAGGAGCTGAACAAGCAGCTGAACAAGAACGGAGGGGCGCCCGTGCGGACCAACGCCGGCACCTACGTCCGCTCGATCAAGAGCACCGCTCGCTCCAGAGGAGCGCCCTGGGTCCGCAAATGGGTCTTCACGCTCGACCAGCACCCCGAGGTCCAATTGCTGCTCGTGCAGATGAAGCCCGCGGACGACTTGAAGCAGGTGATCGCCGATTATAAGAAGACGAGCAACAAGGCCAAGCCGGACAAGAAGCTCGTTCGCCAGTTCAAGAACTACGAGAAGGCGTGCCGGCAGCTCGACGCCCAGCCCGAAGGGCAGCTCGTCGCCTACCTGCAAACGCGCTTCTGGCCAGCCTACTGCCGGCCCGTCGTCGTCCACGACCTGGAGCTCCTCGAGCCGAAGGGCCAGAAGGTCTCCGTCGGCGTCGTCCACACGACGCCCGCGGGGCACGGGCTCAAGCGACAGGGAGAGTACGAGCAGCTCGAAGGGATGTTCGCCTACGTCGGCAAGGCAGGCGGGCACTGGGTGCTCGCCGGCGACTACTACCTCGATCCCGAGTCGACGGTGGTCAAGTCGACCAAGCTGAACCATTGCAAGAGCCAGCTCTTCGAGTCCCATCTGGCCAAGGCGAACCTCGACCTCGCGATCTCGGTGTCGGCGACGAACCAGACCCGCTTGAAGGGAAACGCCCAGAACATCCAGGACCGCACGACCCGGATGATCCTCGCGAAGCAGGAAGACGGGGAAGAAGGAGAGCGGAGGGTCGTCGTCCTCAACAAGCGCGCGGACTTCTTCGCGCACTCGAAGACGTTCGTCTTCCGGCAGGCGGGGATCGTCGCCCCGGGCGGCGGCCTCTTGCCGCTCGACTTCGACCATCGCGCGTTGAACTGGTGGTCGGACATCAGCGACCATTGCCCGGTGGGCGCCCTCCTCTGCACCGGGGACCGCCCCCAATCCTGGCGCCGGTTCGAGATCCAGAAATTACCGAGAGACTTCAGGTCGAAGATCGAGGAAGCCTGCGAAAAGGTGGCGTGCATGCGGAGGGACGCCGTTCGAGGGATCAGCGAGTCGCTGGCCGACCTCTGCGAGCTCGCGAAGCAGCGCCGAGGAAAGAGAGACGACTGGACCGTATGCCTCAAGAGCTTCTGTGTCCTCCTCTCGTGCGTGCTCAAAGATCCCGATCTAACGGATCTCGCGCCCGAGGTGCCGGAGGCGGACTATGGAGCGTTCGCCAAGGAGTCCAGGGGGCTTACCAGCGAGTCCCTGCTGCTGTGGCTCTCGTACTGCCACGACGTCCGACGTCCGACCGACGAGCGGCTCAAAAACTTCATGATCGCTCGGTTGAAAGCCGATCCCATCGACGCGGGGCTGAGGGCCGTGCTCGAGCTCGGCCCCGCTCCCGTGAAAGCGGAAAAGAAGAACAAGAAGGCGAAGAACGTCGGCCCGACGAGCATGGAGCTCGAAGAAACGAAGCTGTCGGACGACGATCTACGCCAGGTGGGCCTGGGATGGATCGACAGGGGTCCAGAATCCAAAGATCTGTGGGATCGACGAGCCCGGGGGTATCTCCTCGATTGCTGGGTGGCGGGGAAGCCCGAAGGCTTCGAGCAGCTCGTCGGCGCCGACATGGACCTTTGCAACCGCGTCCATAAGGCCAATCGCTACCTGCACCTCCTCAACTACGTCCTCGGCGATCTCGATCTGGAGGACGAGGACGAGACGTACGGCTCGATCACGCCGGGGGACGAGGAGAGCCGCTTCGAGCCGATTCCATACTTCGAGGTCGGTGAGTTCCAGGCGCAGCTCCTCCGATCGAACGACAATTCGAAGGTGGTCTCGAGAGGCGAGGAGACGACGGGCTCGAAGGACAAGGAGAATTCGTGATGGGCTTCAAGCACGTCGTGAGGCCAGGAGAGTGTCTGTCGAGCATCGCTTTTCGTTATGGGTTCTACCCCGATACGCTCTGGAACCTGCCCGAGAACGCGGCCCTCCGCGAGAAGCGCTCGAACCCCAGCGCCCTCTCGCCGACCGAAGATGTCGTCTTCATCCCCGACAAGCGCTTGAAGATCGAAGAGCGGCCCACGGGCGCTCGTCACACCTTCCGCCGCCGCGGCGTGCCCGAGGAGCTGCGGCTCCGGTTCCTGGACGCGAAGTCCGAGCCGCGCGCCGGCGTGCCCTACGTGCTCGAGATCGACGGCGCCACGTTCGAGGGCGCTACGGACGGCGACGGCTTCATCGTCGTGCCCATCTCACCCGCCGCGGCGAGGGGACGGCTCCTCCTGGGCACCGGCGAGGACCAGGAAGAGATGGCGCTCTCGCTCGGCCATCTTCCGCCCCTCGATACGGCGGAAGGGCCGCTGGTGCGGCTCGTGAGCCTCGGTTACCTGGAGAGCGAAGAGCAGGGCCGGGAGGAGGGCCTCCTTCGGATCGCCCTGGAAGACTTCCAGAGCGACCACGGCCTGCCGGTGACGGGAGAGGCCGACGGAGCGACGCTCGCAAAGCTCGCCTCCGCGCACGGCTCGTAGCCGGGGGACCCCGCGGATCATCGTCTCCTGCCGCAGCGCATGACGACACATCGGGGGCCGGACTCCCAAAGCGCTTCCCGGAGCACTTTTCGGGCGTGATTTGCGCCGACCAGCGCCGGGAAGTGCGCGATCCTGAGTCGTCCGCGGCCCCCGGCGAACCCGCACACGAAGGTCAATCATGCTCAAAGCAAGCTCGATTCATCGCGGCTTTCTCGTCCCCGCGTTCGCGCCGCTGCGCGCCTCGATCTGGGCCGCCCTGGGCCTCACGGCGTCCGCGTGCGGCGGTCACGTCACGGTGGACCCCGCGAGCACCGGCGGCGAAGGGGGCGGCGCGACCGGCTCGACCGGCGCGGCGGACCCCGCCTTCGTGTGCGACGGCGCGGTGCCGTTACCCCAGCCGAACGGGGCGCACAGCGGCTTCGCCAGGTGCCCTGACGGCACGATTCACCGCGTCGAGGCCGTCGCCTGTGAGGGCTCGTTGCCGGCGTGCCAGGGCGTCGAGGACGAGATGTCGTGCAAGACCGACGCTGACTGCACGCAGAAGCCCGGCGGGAAGTGCGGCTCGTATCGTGTCGACAATTTCGACGGCCCGGCGTGGCACTGCGGTTGCGTGTATCCCTGCGCCACGGATCAGGACTGCAACCCCGGCGAGGCCTGCGTGTGCCCCGGCGTCTTGCCGACCAATTTTGTGTTTCCGACGTGCGTTTCCGCGGGCTGCCGCACCAACGACGATTGCGCGAGCGGCGAGTGCGGCGTCTCCTTGTACGACGACGGGTGCGGCGTTGAGCTGGATCTCGCCTGCCGCGCCCCCGGCGATGCGTGCCGCACAGAGGCCGACTGCAGGGCCGGAGACGAGCAGTGCGTCGCGCCTGACGGCGAGGGCGAGTGGGCGTGCCGGCCGCCGAGCTGCGCCATCGGCCGGCCGCTGGCCGTCGAGGGCCGAGCGCGCACCGCCGGCGGCGCGGCGCGCTCCGACTGGACCTCTGCCTCGCTCACCCCGGAGACCACGGGGCTCTGCGGCGACGTGCGCGCCGCGCTCGCCGCGCACTGGCGCGACGTCGCCGCGCTCGAGCACGCGTCGATCGCGAGCTTCGCGCGGTTCTCGCTGGAGCTGCTCGCGCTCGGCGCGCCGCCGGCCCTGCTCGCCGGCGCGCAGCAGGCGGCGATGGACGAGGTCGCCCACGCGCGCGCCGCGTACACGCTCGCGAGCGCGTACGCCGGCGCCGCGCTCGGCCCGGGGCCGCTCGACGTGACCGGCGTCGCCCCGGCCACCTCGGCCGCGGCGATCGTGGCGGCGCTGGTCGAGGAGGCGTGCGTCGGCGAGACGGTCGGCGCCGCCGAGGCGCGCGCGCTCGCCGGGCTCGTGCGCGATCCGGCGCTCGTCGGGACGTACGAGCGCATCGCGGAGGACGAGGGGCGGCACGCGGAGCTGGGGTGGCGGGCGCTCGCCTGGCTGCTGCGCGGCGCCGGCGACGATCTGCGGGCGGTGGCGGCGAGCGCCTTCGAGCGCGCGGTCGCGGGGATGAGCGCCGATCCGGACGTCGCGCCCGGCGCCGTCGCCCCCGAGCACGGCCTGCTGTCGCGTGAGATGATGGGCGCGCTGCGGCGGCAGGCGCTCGCCGAGGTGGTTGAGCCGTGCCGCCGCGCGCTGCTCGGGTAGCCCGGGGGCGAGCGGTAGTGCTCAAATTTACCCGGGGAGAGTTCACATGAAGGCAGGAAGATCATTGATCTTTTCTTCCCGCCTTCCCGCCTTCATGTTGAATTGTTAGCACTGCCCGGCGAGCCGGGGACGAGCGGGTTTCGCTCGAGGATCATCCGGCGACCAGGCCGCGCGTGCGGCCGCACAGGCGCACCAGGCCGAGCAAGCCGTCGATGGTCGGCGTGGGCACGCCGGTCAGCTTGCCGATTTCATGCACCACGGTCACCAGCGCGTCGATCTCCAGCGGCTTGCCGGCCTCCGCGTCCTGCAGCATCGATGTCTTGAACGCGCCGAGCTTGCGCGTGACCTCCATCCGGTCCTCTCCGCTCTGCGCGATCGGGCAACCGATCCTCGCGCCGATCGCCGCCGCTTCCTCCATCGCCTTGAGGCAGAAGCCGCGCACCAGCGGATCATCGAGGATCCGGTCGCACGTCGCGCCGGTGAGCACCGACACCGGGTTCATCGTCATGTTGCCCCACAGCTTGTACCAGATGTCCGTCCGGATATCGGCGCTCGCCTCGGCGTCGAAGCCGGCGCGCCGCAGCAGATTGACGAGCGCGTCCACCCGGCCCGAGCCTCCGCCGGCCGGCTCGCCGAGGAGCAGGCGATTGCCGAGGCCCACGCGCACGAGCCCCGGCTCCGGGCTGGAGCCCGACAGATGCACGACGCAGCCGATCACCTGGCGGAGCGGGATGGCGCGCGGCAGGACGCCGCCCGGATCGAGCGACCTCAGTCGGGCGCCGGCATACGGCACGCTCTCGGGCGCGAAGAACCACCACGGCACGCCGTTCATCGCGGGGACGACGATCGTGTCTGGGCGGAGCAGCGGCGCGATGCGCGCGGCGACGTCGGTCAGCGCGGTGGCCTTGACCGCGATGATCACGACGTCCTGCGCGCCGAGCGCGGCCGGATCCGGCGCGGCGCGGATCGGCACGCTGGCGAGCTCTTCCTGGATTTGCAGCAGCAAGCCGCGTCGCTGCACGGCGGCGAGGTTCTCTCCGCGCGCGACGGCGCTGACGTCGCAGCCAGCTGTGGCCAGCCGGGCGCCGAGCAGCCCGCCGATGGTTCCGAGACCGTAGACGGCGATCTTCATGATGTTCCGGCATCATAGCCCTCGCTCGGCCCCCTCGCGGCCGGCTCCGGGACGATCGCCGGGGAACCTCGCGTCGCCGAGCCGCTGAGCTCGCATCGGCCCTACGGGGCGACGCGCTCGGGCCGGCGCGCGGCGGACGACACCTGCGCGAGCGCATCGGCGAGCGCGCCGCGCGGATCCGCCGGCAGGTCGATCGAGCGCCACGCCACGTAGCCGTCCGGGCGCACCAGCGACGCGCCCCCGGCCCCGAGGCCGAACGCCCTCCTGAACGCTCCCTCCTCGACCGGGCGCACATCGACGCCGACGCGAACGCATTCGAGCGCGACGCCGAGCCGCTCGACGGCATGCGCCGCGGCGGGGCCCCACCGCGCGTCCTCGGCGAGCAGCACCCAGGTTCGCTGGAACAGATCGAGCGTGGACAGCCGCTCGTCGCCCCGCGCCACCCACGCGTGCGGCGCGCGCGTGCCCGGCTGACCCGCCCATTGCTCGGGCCGCATCGCCGGCGGGAGCCCGTCGCCCGCGCCGAGCACCGCGGTCGATCGGTACAGCTGACCGAGCTCCATCGCATCGTCGTCGATGATCGGCACGCCCGCGGCGGCCCCGCCCGCGTATGCCTTGTAGTCGGCCCGGGCGAAGATCTGGTCGTGCCGGAGCCACGCGATCGGGCGTCGCTCGGCGTCGTAGGTGTCGAGCAGCGCTTTCGTCGACGCGCCCGACAGGACCGCTGACAGCTTCCACGCGAGGTTGTGGGCGTCCTCGATGCCGGTGTTCGCGCCATAGCCGCCGCGGCTCGGCGGCAGGGTGTGCGCGGCGTCCCCGGCGAGGAATACCCTGCCGGACGCGAAGCGATCCGCGATCAGGGCGCTCATCTCCCATCGTCCGGTGGTGACGATCTCGACGTCCAGGTCCGACCTGCCGATCGCCCTCGATATCAACGCCCTCAGCGCGCCCGCGTCGCGCTCCTCGTCGTCCCAGAACATCAGGACCCAGCGGCCATCGCCGTAGGTGGTGAGGAATGCCTTGAACCCCGGCTGCTCGATCGCGAACTGCGTGACCCCCGTCCGGCGGTACTCCTCGAGCGGAGCCCGGAACAGGACGCTGCGCACCTCGGTCCGAACGCGCTCGCGCACCTCGAGGCCTCGTTCGCCGCGCTGAGCGGGGCTCCGGGCTTCGAGGACATCGATGCCGTCATGCTGGCCGTCGGGACCGTCAACGCCTATGTGATCGGCGCCATCCGCGGCGAGGCCAACGAGCTGCGCGCCGAGCTCGCGAGCGGCATGAGCCAGGCCGAATGGCAGCGAGCGTCGGACGCGTACATCCACCGGATGATCGCCACCGGCCGCTTCCCGACGCTCGCCAAAGTGGTCCGGGACGCCTCGCACCCGCCGGCCGACGTCGTGTTCGACGGGGGCCTCGATTGCGTGCTCGACGGCATCGAGGCGCGGCTCTCGCGCGGGACGAAGGCGGGAGCAGGCGCTCGCGAGCGGCGGTAGCCGCGGCCTCTTGCCCTGCGATCAGCTGCCCTTGCAGACGTCGGCGCAGGTGCCCGTCGCAGCGGCGCACGCGGATGACGCGCAGTCCGAATCGGCGGAGCAGGGCGCGCCGGCGGCGCCGAGCGGCGCGCACGTGGCGCCATCGCACGCCATACCGGCCGCGCAGTCTCCGTCCGACGCGCATGGACCGCCCGCCGGCTCGCGCGCCTGGCACGTCCCGTCCTCGCCGCAGCGAAGCTCCTCCTGGCAGTCGAGGGTTCCCTTGCACGGCGCGCCCACGGCGAGCCGTGGCGCGCACGTCCCCTCGTCGGACGGCGAGGGCTGGTCGCATCGGAGCGCCTCGTCGCAGTAGAACGCCGAGGAGCATGGCTCTCCGACCGCCGCCCTCGCCCTGCACGCCGACGTCGTCTGCCCGCTCGCGTCGGTGCTGCGCACGCAGCGGTCCCGGGCGCAGTCCCAGTCCGTGGCGCACGTCCCGCCCTCGGGCACGGAGCCGTCCCACGCACCGAGGCAGGACGGCGTGAACCCGTCGTTCACCCCCAAGAGCACGCCCAGGATCTGAAGCTCGGCGCAGGGGGCCGCGTCCACCTCGGCGAGGCACGCCTCCGCCCTTTCCGGGACGAACGTGCCGTTCACCTCGCCTCCGCCGGTGACGGCGACGAGGATCGCTTCGAGCGTCGAGGCGCACGCGTCGGCGGAGCTCGCGTCCAGGTCATGCGCGGCCCGGGTCGCCGCGTCGCAGCACGCGAAGGTGCGGTCGCAGAGGGCCTTCGCATACCTGGAGAAGAAGTCGCCGCCTGTCGGCGCCGGCCCTCCGCTGCTCGCCCGCGTCTCGTCGTCCCCGCATCCGGGCGCGGCGGACATCAAGGCGGCGACGGCCGAGAGGAGCGTCGCGAGCAAGACGGGTCGATGCGTGCGCATGAAGAACCTCCTCGGCCCGATCTTAGATGGATTCGCCGGGGCCAAGCCAGCGTGAGCGCCATGACAGGCATCATCCTCCTCGCCGAAGCGGGGGAGGACCAGATGTCGAGATGATGCGCGAGCGCCTCAGGGAGGCGGAGATCGTGGGAGGTTGTGCCGACCGCCCCTGGCCTGGCGCGGTTTGTCGCTGGTGGCGCGGTTTGTCGCCGCGTGGCGCGGTTTGTCGCCGCGTGGCGCGATTTGTCGCCTTCGCGCTCGGTTTACAGCCGAGTACACAGACGGTCGCAATGGGAGAACGCCTGTGGCTGCGCGTGCAGGCCGGGCGAGAGCGGATTCGCTTCGTCTCCTCCCATCAACAACGGCGTCGAGGGCTTATTCATGACGAGTCTAAGATCCATACTGCTACGTCAGGTCGCTCAGTCGCGCGCCGCCCCATGGCGCGCGGGGCGCTTGCCGCTCCTCGCGTGCCTGGGCGCGCTCACGACCGCCTGCACGGCCGGCGCCGACGATCCGGTCGAGCTGGACGGGCCCGTCGGTCAGGCGGAACAGGCGCTCTGCGCGCCGGACGACGTGGCCTGCAACGACACGACCATCCACGACTGGCCGACGTGGTCCCAGCAGCCCGACCGGCCGGACCCCGTCATCGAGGGAGAGGCCCCGGACGCCGGCACAGGCACGTTCCAGGTGCAGGCGTGCGATCCGAGCCAGCTCGGCAAGCTGCCGGAGAACCCGAACCCGAAGGGCGCCGACCTCCAGAACATCACCACGAACTTCCACGTCCTCCAGTCGATCCAGCTCCTCGCGTCGATCGTCAACAAGACGGCCGAGGCGATCAACGGCCTCAAGACGGAGCCGGCCGCGGACGCGGACAAGGGCACGTGCGTCTGCAGCCAGCAGGTGTCCTCCCAGTGCCTGGACGTCATCCAGCAGGACAAGACCACGTACGAGGAGTGCCTCGACTTCTGCGACCCGAGCTCGCCCTCCGCGGACCCGTGCAGCACCGGCGTCCTCGTGTGGCTCTCCAACGACATCCAGCAGACCCAGGCGGGCAAGGCCAAGTGGGCGCTCAGCACGGTGAAGTGGCTCGACAAGATCGCCGACCAGATCGGCGGCGGCCAGTTCGCCAACTTCCTGAGCCAGTTCGGCGGCGAGCTCGACAACATCAGCGAGGTGATGTCGAAGATCCAGTGCTACATCGACCAGTACACCGAGGGATACCACCTCGGCAGCTACTCGGACCAGCGGCCCGACCTGCACATGTGCATCCCGTGGGCGGGACACGGCGCGTACGCCAACCTGTCGGACAGCGACCGGTGGGGCATCGGCGGCCGCTACACGTCGCACACCCTGAGCAAGGAGCGCCGCGCCCAGATGCGCACCGGCGGCTTCGCCGTGACCGCGTTCGGCGAGACGCTGAGCATCCTGCCAGGGATGGAGTTCAACATGCAGCTTGACGGTTACAAGTGGTTCAACCGTGAAGCTCCCCTCGGCATCGAGGAGCTCGGCCACCTCGCCGGCGGCGGGGTCAGCCTCGACGCCGCGAAGAAGCTCGGCGTCTTCTACCTCGCGGACGAGGACCAGATGACGTCGCTCGACAGCGACGGCGACGGCCGCGTCTCCCCGCAGGAGTTCCTGATCGGCACGTACATGCCGTTCAACTACACGCCGACCGACGGCGTCCCGGCCCAGCTCACCTGGCCCCGCGAGGGCGCGGAGGCGCTCGAGGACTGGGAGGGGAAGTCGGCCGCGCTCCTCGCCGCGGCGCTCAACCTCGACCTGCGGCTGAAGCCGATCGAGAAGGAGCTGACGCCGATCCCCCTCCCGCCGGTCCCCGGCGCGTACCTCATCCCGTACTTCAAGCTCGGCGCAGGGGTGAAGTGGTACGACGAGGCGTATTTCATGCGCAAGCGCCTGCAGGAGGCGCTCAACAAGAACACGTCGCACAAGATCTCCGATCTCGACTTCAACCGCGACATGCACGGCTTCCAGGCGCCGGACGTGACCGCGGAGGCCGGGACGCAGGTGTCGGTGAGGCCGGAGGTGGGCGCGAAGCTCTTCCTCGGCGTGCCGATCGGCAAGCTCCTGAAGGTGGGCGTGGAGGCCAGCATCGGCTTCTCGGTCGATCTCAAGCCGAAGGGCTCCGGCGGCGTGGTCGACCTCAACGCCTCGCTCGAGCAGGCGCTCGTGAACAGCAACCCGAACGAGGACCTCGAGTGCAAGCCCGTCTTCTCCTAC
This sequence comes from Sorangium sp. So ce185, assembly GCF_051526825.1. NCBI lineage: Bacteria > Pseudomonadati > Myxococcota > Polyangiales > Polyangiaceae > Sorangium > Sorangium sp. So ce185. The sequence continues at coordinate 409,076 of NZ_CP150316.1, forward strand.
AAGGATGAGGCGTCCTGCTCGAACAAGTACATCCCCGAGTCGTCGCTGGATCTCGCCTGCTCCCCGCTCGACACGAAGAACTCCTGCTGCATCACCTTCATCAACGGCAGCCGCGCCTGCCTCGACGACTGGACGGGGATCACGCAGGATCAGTGCAGCCCGTCCCAGCTCTCGTACGCGCTGTTCTCGACCTTCCTGAAGGACAAGGACGCGAAGACGTACAAGAGCATCTTCCAGCAGGGCTTCACGACCCAGTGGAGCGCGAACAAGTCGTGCGAGGAGTGCGCGAACGACGGCACGTGCCCGAACAGCCTGCGCGCGCCCGCGCTGCCCGAGATCTCGGCGTGCGCCAAGCACGGCGTGTGCTGCCTGCCCGCGGTCTCTTCGCCCTACGGCCTCGCCTACTCGCTGTCGATCACGGACGGCACGTTCGGCGGCTCCCGCTTCCTCCAGCCCGCCGACCTCGCCTACGATCGCAGCGGTAACCGCCTCTTCGTCGCGGATCGGACCGCCATCCGCCGCATCAACCTGCAGACCGGCCAGGTGACGACGATCGCCGGCTCGGCCGCGCCGGGCAACGTCGACGGGGTCGGGACCGCCGCGCGGTTCAACACGATCTCGGGGATCACGTACGACGCGGGCTCGCTCTACATCGCCGATCGCGGCGCTCGCTCGGTCCGCAAGCTCAACCTGAGCACGAACCAGGTGACCACGATCGCGGATCGGACGGTGTTCCTGACGCCGCGGGACGTCGCCGTGCACGACGGCGCCCTCTTCGCCACCGACAGCGGCGCCCGCACGCTGATCCGCATCCCGCTCCCGTCGGGCGCGGCCACCACCGTGGCCGGCACGTCGGGCCAGACCGGGGGCACCGACGGCATCGGCTCGGCGGCCCGGTTTGCGGAGCCGACCAACATCGTCGCCGACGGGCGCGGCAGGCTGTACATCAGCGACACGATCAACAACACGCTGCGGCGGTTCGACGTCGCGTCGGCGGCGGTCACCACCGTGGCCGGGACCAGCGGCTCGGCGGGCTCCGCGGACGGCATCGGCTCGGCCGCGCGGTTCACCGCGCCGAAGGGGCTCACCGTCGACAGCGTGGGTCACGTGCTCGTCGTCGACGGCAACAAGCCCGGTCGCGTGCGGCGCTTCGACCCGGAGACCTCCGCCGTGACGACCGTCTCCGGTGCTCCCGGCACCGTGGCGACGGACGGCCTGGCCGACGACGCGATCTTCGAGCTGCCCGCGGGCGTGGCCGTGCTCCCGACCGGCGACATCTACGTGAGCGACACGACCCCTGCGACGGTCCGCAAGATCAGCGGCGACTGCGACTCGGGCATCCCCGGCGCCGTCGTGTTCGACGTCACCGAGGCCGAGTGCCCCGGCAACTTCGACGCGTACAGCTGCCTGTCGGAGACCAAGGCCGACGCCACGGAGTGGCAGGGGCCCGGGTGCCACCCGCTCCAGACGGGCTTCCCGTCGGCGTGCGGCTGCACCTCGAACGCCGATTGCGCGAGCGGCGAGACGTGCGATGTCCAGGCGAAGGTGTGCACCGTCGGCGGGACGCCCGTCGATTGCGTCTGCACCGCGCAGAGCACCTGCCCGAACCAGCCCGGCCGCGCCTGCGTGAACGGGGCGTGCGCCCGGCACTGCACCTACAGCCCCTCGACGGCGAACACGGCCTGCGGCCAGAACGAGGTCTGCACGCCCGGCGGCACGTGCGAGCCGAAGGCGGGCCCGAACGTGCCTTATGCCGAGGAGGTGATCTGGGGCATGAAGAACGGGGATGACCCGACCCACGCGATCGCGACGTACGGCTTGACCGAGATCGAGCTCATCGCCGCGCTCAACGCGGGCATCCACGTGGGCCTCGAGGCGAAGCTGTTCAGGAAGTGGAAGAAGTTCACGCTGTGGAAGTGGCGCCGGACCTTCGATATCGGCTCGGTCTCGAAGTACAAGTTCCAGCCCGGGCTCGAGGCCACCTACCAGTGGGACACCTCGCCGCTCGGCGACATCACCAACTACCAGCCCGGCGAGGTCACGCGGTACGCGCAGGTGAACGCGTCGACGGCCGACTTCCTCGAGTGGTGCAAGGACGAGATGCCGCTGCACGCGGCGGACCCGCTGCCCCCCACCACCGATGACGTGGTCGGCGGCGTGGAGGACGTCGTGGACTTCGGCTTCGACCTGGGCGAGACGGTCTCGTCGGCCGAGAACCTCTGCATCAACGGCCAGCCGATGACGGACTGGCTGCAGGACCAGGACGCGCTCACCCAGACGTTCGTGACCGGGACCTGCTCGTACGTCGGTCCGCAGACCGGCTCGCGCGGGAGCCTCAGCTTCCCGTGCCAGGAGGCGCATCGCCACCTGCTCAAGCACTGGGGGTGCCTCGACACGCAGCGCACGGCCACGTCCTTCCAGCTGGCCATCGGCGACTTCAGCGGCGCGGTGGTCAACCCCGGGACGCCCCACTTCGACCTGACCAAGGTCCTCGTCGACCCGGACGCCGGCCTCGAGCCCGAGAACCTGGCGAAGCGGACCGCCATGTCCGAGGCGTGGCTCGCCGAGGTGGAGACCTGCTTCGACGACCACTACGAGGACACGATCCCCTGCGCGTGCCAGACGGACGCGGACTGCACCACCGGCCCTGGGCTGACCTGCGTGAGCGGGACGTGCCAGACGCCGGAGAACACGGTCGCCGAGTGCTCGGTCGTGGAGAACACGGGCGTCACCGTCGAGCGGTGCTGCGGCGACGGCGTGCAGCAGGCCTCGGAGCAGTGCGACGACGGCAACACCGTGAGCGGCGACGGCTGCTCGGCGCTCTGCAAGCCGGAGTCGAAGGGCGCGTGCTGCCGGTCGGGCGGCTGCACCGACCTCGGCCAGGGCGGGATCAGCTCCGGCCAGAGCTGCGCGAGCGCCGGCGGCTACTTCGTCAGCGGCTACAGCTGCGCCGAGGTCGACGCGTGCGGCAGCGAGCCTGTCGGCGCTTGCCGCGAGGCCGACGGGACCTGCCACGACCCGACGACCCAGTCGCAGTGCGCGGCGGTGCCGGGGGCGGTGTTCACCGTCAACGGGGCCTGCGAGAACCCGGTCCAGACGCTGACGCTGCAGCCCGGAAGCGAAGGCGTCGACGCGATGATCAGGGGCCTCAGCGCGAACGTGAACACGAATTACGGCAACGCCGTGAACCTCACGGCCGGCTCCTGGACTAGCCCCTTCATTCCGCACCCCTGGTTCCGGAACCGGAGCCTGCTCCGCTTCGATTTCTCGCAGCTCCCGGCGGGAGCCACGGTCGAGCAGGCCCGTCTGAGCCTCTATGCGGACCCGGACGCCACCCTGTACTACCAGGGGATCACCAACACCGAGCCCCCGGGGCACTCGACGGTCGGCGGCTCGAACGCCTTCCTGCTCCAGCGCGTCACCGCGGCCTGGCAGGAGAACACCGTGACGTGGAACAACCAGCCGGCCTCGACGACCGCGAACGAGGTGCTCCTGCCGCAGAGCACGTCCACGAGCCAGGATTACGAGAACATCGATGTGACCGCGCTCGTGAGAGACATGCTCACCGGGACCGGGAACAATCATGGATTCATGATCCGGCTCCAGAGCGAAGCGGATAGCTACCGGGAGGTCTCGTTCACGTCGAGCGACTACGCGACCGCCCACAGGCGCCCGAAGCTCGTGATCAAGTACCGCAATCCGTGAGCGCCGGCGTCACCGGTCCGGCCAGGTAGGCAGGGTGGCGGGCCGTCGTCCGCGCGACGACGCCCGCCATCCCGCCGCGCCTCACCGTCCCTGAGCGTCAGGGGTGAGCCCCCGGTGACGCGGCTCCTGTTCGACTTCAGTTTCGGTTTTTTTTTAGTCCTGTCCAAGAACGAAGAGGAATAGAGATAATGAGAAGCGTAGTCCGTAGTTTCGCAGGCATCACCGGCGGCGTCCTCGCGGGCGTCTTGGGGCTGTCCACGGCGCTGGCTCAGGTCACGCCGCTCGACACGAACCACGTGGTCATCATCGACCGCTCCGGCAGCATGTACGGGACCAACCTCGCCCTCGCGCAGCAGGCGGCGAAGATCTACAAGAACACGATCGCCTCGAGCAACGTGCCCGCCTCGCAGTCGTTCACCGAGCAGATCGGCCTGGCGAGCTACTCGGACACGGCCTCGGAGTCCTTCCCGATCACGCCGCTCCCGGCGTCCGGCTACGACGCGGCCGTGGACGCGCTCGTCGCCGACGGGTCGACGTCGATCGGCGCGGGCCTCGAGCAGGCGCTCGACATGCTCACCGCGGAGAACCCGACCAAGGGGCCGCGCGAGTGCGTCGTCCTCCTGTCCGACGGGCAGCACAACACGCCGCCGGCGCCGAGCGACTTCTTCACGGATTACTTCACTCGCGTGGACGAGGTCCACTCGATCGCGCTCGGGGCGGGGGCGGACGAGCCGCTGATGGCCGACATCGCGACGAACTACGGAACCTCGCCCGGGCTCTTCATGCGCGCCGACGTCAGCTCCGACATCGACCAGCTCGAGCTGCTCGGCGCGTTCAACCGCATGGCGAACGACTGCCGCGAGGGCGGCATGATCGATCAGGGGCTGAGCCGGCTCGCGCCGGGGACCTCGCCGCAGGATCCTCCGCCGTGCGCTGAGGTGTACGTCTCGGCCGCTCAGATCGTGGATTTCACGATGATCTTCCAGGGCAGCGCCGCCCCCGACGTGTACCTGATTCCGCCGTCGCAGCACCCGGAGCACGCTATCGGCATCACCGAGGCGAGCTACGGGTCGTCGAGCTCCGACCTGACCTTCTTCTCGGCCGACAACTTCAAGCGCTTTTCGCTGAACCTCACGCAGTCGTACGAGGAGGGCTTCTGGAATGTCTGCGCCGTCAACAACACGCCGTCGGACATCTATATCTATTCCGCCGTGTCGACGCTGATCGACGATATCCAGCTCCAGGTCACCACGAACGGCCTGAACGTCGGGTCGCAGCCGCTGGTCGTCGAGGCCGCGGTGACCCACCTGGGCGTCCCCGTGACGGGCGCCGCGGTCATCGCCGAGATGGAGGCGCCGAGCGGCGCGGTCACGTCGCTGACGTTCTATGACGACGGGCTCGCCGCGCACGGCGACTCGGTGGCCAACAACGGCGTCTACTCGGTGAAGTTCAACCAGTTCACCGAGACGGGGAGCCACCAGATCACGGTGTTCGCGGACCACGCCGGCAACTCCACCGTCCCGATGTTCACGCGCCAGCACAGGTTCGGGGTCTACAAGAACCCGCCCCTGACGCCGCCCTGCCAGAGCCTCGGCCAGGCGGGCCCGGCGACCACGGCGACGGTGAATGGCACGGCGTGCTTCCAGATCGACCCGGCGAACTACCCGACGGGGTGGACGCCGGCGAACCTGTGGCTGCAGGTGACCGCGATGGACGGCCTGCCGCTGAACGGCGTCAGCGTGTCCGTCAACGGCGGGGCGGCCCAGAGCCCCGCGGCGAACAGCTGGGGGATGCAGCTCTCGACGCCGTTCCCGGGCGCGGCGAGCCCCGTCGTCTACCAGGTGAGCACGACGTCGAGCCGGCAGCTCCAGCTGGCGTGGCATCCGTGATCGCCGCCGCGCCCCCGGCGCGGGCCTGCCGCGGCGCCAGCGCGGGCGGTCGCGGGTGACCATGCGGCCGTGGCGCCGGTGGGCCCTGGCCTTGCCGGCGTCGCGGCGGGCCTTGCCGGCGTCGCGGCGGGTCTACCGGCGCCGCGGCGGGTCTACCGGCGCCGCAGCGCGCGGGACGCGGAGCGGGCGCTCGCGTAGCCGAGCTCGGCGGCGAGCGCGTGCCGCGAGGGGGTGGCGATGGCCAGGTACCGATCCACGAGCGCGGCGCGCGTCTCCGCGAGGAGCGCGCGGTGCGACGTGCCCTGCTCCCGCAGCTGCCGCTGGAGCGTGCGTGCGCTGACGCCCATGCGCTCGGCCACCCGGTCGATGTTCGGGTTGCCCTCGGCGATGCACTCGCGGAGCGCGTGGCGGACCTCGTCGACGAAGCCGGACGGCGGCGCGGCGGGCGGCGGCGCGTCGACCCGATGTTGCTGCTGGAGCCGCAGCTGCGCGAGCTCCTCGAGGATCTCGCACAGCCGGAGGTCGGGGGAGCGGAACGGAATCTCCAGGTGCTCCCGCCGGAAGACCAGCTCGTCGCAGGGGGCGCCGAACTCGACCGGCGCGTCGAAGATCTGTTCGTAGGCGCCTGCGCTACCCCGGCGGTGGTGCCGGAAGCGCACGGCCAGCGGGCGGACGTGCTCGCCGGAGAACGTCCGCGCCCGGAGCACGGTCATGCCGGCGAGGAGCTCCGACACGGCGGGGAGGCCGTTGGGCGCGACGTGGCGGAAGCGCGCGCGGCCGCCGTCCGCGCTCAAGCTCAGCTCGCCGGAGTCGGCGAGCAGCGGGGCGAAGCGGATGAAGCGGGAGAGCGCCGCGCCGAAGCTTTCGCTGTTCCGCGACAGGTAGTCGAGGATGTCGAGCGTGCCGACGTCGAGCGTCTCGGCGATGCGGAGCCCGAGCAAGGGGTCGCCGCTCACCCGTTCGGCGGACGACCAGACGTACCGCGCCGCGCTCAAGGGGATCGGCACGCCGCGCTGGCTGAGGGCCCCCGGCGGAAGCGCCGCGCCCCGCAGGACCGCGTCGAGCGGCAGGCCGAGCTTCGGTGCGGCGGAGATGAGGAGCAAGATGAAGTCGGAAAATGCAGGCGGAGCCGGCTCTTTGCGCACATTTCCTCACAAGTCTAAGGACCTAGACGATAGAGGGACGTGGGCCGCCTTGCAACCTGGGCGGGCGTCGGGAGCGTGCGTTCCCGTGGATGCCGCGCCCTCGCCATGCGCTCGCCACGCCCGCTGGTCGTCGGGGTGCCGTGGCCACCTGATGGCCGGCCTGCGGCGTCGTCCGCGAGCGCGGGGGGAGCCCGCGTGGTCACGCTCGTCGGGGTCGCGGCCGTGGTCGTCGGCGCTCCCGGCTCGGACGGCGACAGCCTCGACCTCAACGACCTCCCGATCCCTCAGGCGGGGAGCTGCGGGGGTTGTTTCGAGGTGGATCAGGCCGCGAACGAGGAAGACGGCTGCGCTGACGTGACCCCCGGCAGCAGCGCGGCTGTTTGCGGGCCGGGCGACACGGAGCTTGGCATCGCGCGCGACCTGCCGGCGCTCGACGACGGCGCATCGCCCGATCCGGGCGTGTCACCTCGCGGCGACTTTGTAAAGAATGTTTAAAAAAGAAGCCTCGACGGCGCTGGACATTGAACGTCGGGTGTCATCCGCTACATCATCGCTCGCCTGAGGTCGCTCCGAGCAATGCTTGGTCGCCCCCTGGGCGCGGCATCGCGCGCTGGGCGGCGAAGGCTGTCTCCCCGGCGGTTTCCTGCGGGGGAGTGGGGCACGAGGCCCGGGCTGCGCCGCTGGGCGGCTTGGGCTGATCGGCGACCTTGCTGAAGGATGGATGGAACGCGCCGCTCGACTGCTCGCAACCATTCGCGGCGGTCGGGGACCGCGCTTGTAACGGAGAATACCTGGATGGGAAGCTCGAAGATGGGGCTGCTATGGGCGTGCGGGGTCGGAGCGGCCCTGTTCGCCGGGGGGTGCTCGGATGCCGGGGAGGAGATGCCGGAGCGCCTCGACGAAGTTTCGCGATCGCTCACCCTGGCGGATCGGCTCGATCAATGCGCGCAGGATCCGCGCGTGGTCGCCGGGCTCGTTTCGCAGGACATCTGCGCGGGCGCGGGGGTCTTCTTCCACGAGACGTTCGAGGGCAACGGCCGCACCTGCGGTACCTGCCACCCCGTGGCCAACAACACGACGCTCGACGTGCAGTTCATCAGGGCCCTGGACCAGACCAACCCCGATGACCCGCTCTTCGTCTTCAGGGAGGTGCCGGAGCTCGCCGAGCTCGAGACCTCGGACCTCCTGGACGACGCGGCCATCCTCGAGAACGTGGACGGGTTCATCGATCCGACGCACCGGTTCGTCTCGCGCGGGGTGAACCACGTCCTGTCGCTGAGCACCAGCATCCGGGCGGATTCGGGGGACGGCACTACCAATCCGCCCGCGGAGCGGACGGGCTGGGGCGGGGACGGCTCGAGCGACGGCACGCTGCGCGGCTTCCTCAAGGACGCGGTCACCCAGCATTTCCCGAAGCGCCTCGCCCGCGAGCCGGGCGTCGATTTCCGCTTGCCGACGCCGGAAGAAGAGGACGTGACGCTGGCCTTCCAGCTCAGCCTGGGTCGGCTGAACGAGCTCGATCTGGCGAGCGTTCGCATGTTCGACGCGGAGGCGGAGGACGGCCGGCAAGCGTTCATGGACCCGGAGCGCGGCCGCTGCAACGTGTGCCACCACAACGCCGGCGCGAACTTCCAGGACACCGGCAACAACCGCAACTTCGACACCGGCACGCGCAACAGGGGGTCGTCGCTCAATGGGGGCAGCTTCGGGGGTGAGTTCCTCGCGGACGGCGGCTTCGGGGGGCGAGACCTGCCAGCGCCCAATTTCGATGGCACGGGTATCGGTTTCCCGAATTCGTTCGGCAACGGCACCTTCAATCCGCCGCCGCTGATCGAGGCCGCGGACACGCCGCCCTTCTTCCACAACAACCTGCAGATCAACGACAGGGCGGATCCGGGCATCAACGATGCCGTCACGTTCTACGCCTCGACGCCCTTCAACTTGTCGCCTGCCGCCCAGGAGCTCGAGCAGCGCTTCGGGACGCCGCTCAACCTGGTGCCGCTCGACGCGAACGCCATCGCTCGTTTCTTGCGCGCGCTGAACGCTGCGTTCAACGTCGACATCGCGAAGCAACGGCTGGACGCCGCGCGGGTGCTCGTCGACAGCTTCGCGAACACGCGCGCCGACGTGCAGCAGAGGCTGATGGAGCTCGCCGGCGTCGAGATCGACGACGCCATCGAGGTGATGGCGCCGATGGCGCTGTATCCCGCTGCGTCGCAGCAGCTCGACCTCGCGCGCGTCGAGATCGCGCAGGGGATCGCGGCCAGCTCGGCGGTCGAGCGCCGCAACCGCATCGTGAATGCCGTCGCGCGCGTGACGACCGCGCGGGCCCAGTTCGGGCAGAACATCACGTTCGTGCTCGGTCAGGGCAACCTGATGTACTGAGCGCGGCGGGGCTCGCCGAGCGCCGCGCGAGCGGTGTTCGGCTGAGCGGCGCCGGGGGCGGTCACGAGAAGAGCATCTCGGAGCCGTGGGCCGTCATGAACCTGAGCTGGCGCGCGCCCGCGGGGCAGCCGCTGCGCGTCGAGCTCCGCCCGCGGGCTAACCTGGGTCCGCGCCCGCCCGCGGGACTAACCTGGGTCCGCCGCCCGCGGGACTAACCTGGGTCCGCCGCCCGCGGGACTAACCTGGGTCCGCCGCCGCCGCCCGCGGGACTAACCTGGGTCCGCCGCCCGCGGGACTAACCTGGGTCCAATAATCTGGGTCGGCCTCGGGGGATGGCGGGCTACGTCCGCCATGGCGCCGCCACCCCCCTACGCAGATGGATCATCGTACTTCCCGCACGATTTTGCGTGCATGTCACGGTACGGTTTGTGCTGGCAGGAGCCACATGTCCGCTCCTCGGAGACTCATCGCCGGCGCCACCTACTTCGTGACGAGGCGCTGCACCCAGCGGCAGATGATGCTGCGGCCCTCCGTGGAGACGAACCAGGTGTTCCTGTACTGCCTCGCGGTGGCCGCCGAGCGCTCCGGCATCGAACTCCACGCCTTCGTCGTCATGTCCAACCACTGGCACGCTGTGTTGACCGATCCAGAGGCCCGCTTGCCCCAGTTCCTGCAGCTCCTCCATCGGCTCGTCGCGAGCTGCATGAATGCCTTCCTGGGCCGAACCGAGAACTTCTGGTCGGCGGAGCACGCGAGCATCATCGCGCTCGAGAGCGCCGAGGACGTGCTTGACAAGATCGCGTACGTCATCACCAACCCGACCGCCGCCGGCCTCGTGCGGTCCCCCGAGGAGTGGCCCGGAGCGATCACCACAAAGCTCGGCCAGCGCCACGTCGCGACGATGCCTGAGGTCTACTTCCGCCGGCATGGCGCCAGGCTGCCCGAGCGGGCGCGCATCGACTGCACCGTGCCGCCTGTCCTCCGCGAGCTGGACGCGGAGACCATCGATCGACGCCTTCGCGTACTCGTTGCGCGCAACGTTCGGCAGGCACGATCCAAGGTCCGCGCCAGCAGACGCACGTTCCTCGGCGCGGACGGGGCGCGGACGATGTCACCTTGGCAGCGGGCGGCCACACCGGAGCCGCTCCGCCGTCGCCGGCCAGCTGTCGCGGTGAGCGATCCCCACGATCGCAAGGCAGCCCTAACGAGGCTCCGCGCCTTTCGGAGCATGTACCGGATCGCTCTGAGTCGCTGGAGGAGCGGCGATCGAGCAGCACGCTTTCCAGAGGGTACGTACATGATGCGTGTGTTCCACGGTGCCTGCTGCGACCCCGCGTCGTAGAGACGGCCACCAGGAGCAGTACTCAGGAAGCGGCCGCAAATCGCGGCCAGAGCGCGGCGCGCTGTCTACGGGGCAGTGAACGGCGCGATGTCGTGCGACGCGGCGGTCAAAGGCTCGCCGCCGGTTCCAGGTCGGCGCAGCCGAGCCGTGAAGATGCTCGGTAGCGCCGCGCGGCGCGACCGCCCGTGCGGCCTCCGGCGCCTCCGGACGCCTCGTGCAAGCGATCGGGGAAGTAGTAACCTGGGTTCGATTCACGCCGGGTTCGGTAGGGAAGTAGTAACCTGGGTTCGATTCAGTCCGCTGGGTTCGATTCACGCCGCCGCTGCAGCCCTCGCCGCCGCGCCTCCACGGACCAGGGGGTCGCGCTGGTCGGGGTGTCGCGCTGGTCGATCTCGTCGAGGGGATGGGGCTCGCGACCGGGGGCAGACTTCACGACGCTCCGATTCCACCACGATCGGAGCCACGTCGGGATGGCGCTTCGCGAAAGAACGTCGTGCTCGCGCGGCTCGCGAGCGACGAGCGCGGCAGGATTATCGCGGCCAGCGCGGAGGTGGCACGCTCGGAGGTGCCACGGGGGGCAAGGACGTGTACCTGATGCAGCTGCCGTTCAATGAGGAGGCCCCGGTCGCGGCCGGCGCGGTCCCGATGCGCAGCCTGATCGAGACCTCTGCGATCGCACGCCAGATCACGGACGAGATGTCGCCGTCGATATGGCTCGTGTACGTAGACGTCGCCTTCTCGGATCTGGCGCCGCCGGTCTGGCGCCGCCGGAGCTCGACCCGGGCGCGGCTGCAGGGGCCTCCACGTATTTCGGCGTGCGGATTTGCAGCGCGCCCTAGCTAGCGCGCGCCGACGAGCACGCTGGCCGACGCCGGCGGGCCGTCAGAGGCAATCGACGAGGCCGTCGTAAATCGACCTGTCCGTCCCGGGGAGCGCGGTGTCAATCGCCCGAGCTCCCGGCGCCGAGAGCGCCGCCAGGAGGTCGACCACGGCGGTCTCCGGGGCGACGGGCACCTCGCAGAGGAAGATCCTGGCGTCCACCTCCACATCGCCCGTGGAAGCCAGGACCTCCTCGTTGCTCGCCGCGAGGACCCACACGCAGCGGCCTATCGTCCCGGCGTGCTCCTCGACGGAGCAGCGGAATCGAAGCGGCTTGTAATTGCTGTACTCGCCTTCGCAGAAGGTGTCGCCGCACACGGCGTCGAAATCGTCGTCCAGATCGCGGCGCAGCGCGTACCATGCGTCGATCTCAGCCGAGCTCGCGAAGTACGACTCCGCGTCGATGAAGCTCTGCGCGCCGGTCGAGCCGGCCGGAGCCCCGGTGCCGCCTGGCTGCGGCGCGGTGTCCTCCGGTTGCTGCGGGACGGCGCCGTGCGCGGCAGAACAGGCGAGCGCGAGAACCGGGAGAAGCGTGGTCAGGGAGTGACGAACCAACATGCGTGCCTCCATCGAGCGCGACGCGCGGCGCCGGCTCGAGCTATCGCCGCTTCCGGGCCTCCGCGCTGCCCCGCGACGGCGAGGCCAGCGCGAGGTCGGACCTCGCGGCGTTTCGGGAGGCGCTCTTTGCGAGCGGCGTGCCTAGGCTTTTTGCCGCATTTCGAAGCCTACCCCGCTCTCCGGGGCCTGGCGGCCGCCAGGCGTACCGCCAGGTCCGCCACCTCGGAGCGATGCTACCCGCGCGTCGCGAGCCCCCGCCGCCCCCATTCCCGGTACGTCTCCACCCACCCCAAGAGCTCCTCGCGCGACGCGCCGTGCTGCGCGGCGACCGGCTCCGCCTCGCTGCCGCCCAGGTAAGCGAGCACCGCAGCCTCCATCTCCCGCGGATCCCGCGCCGCCGCGCCTCCGGCGGCCGCGCTCCCCTCCGGCGCGGCCCCGCGGACGGCGACGGCGACCCCCGGCGGGACGCGCGCGACGGGCAGCCGCGCCGCCGGATCGCCGAGCAGCACGTACGCCGACAGATCCTGCCGCTGCATCCACAGATCCGCCCGCCTGGCCCTCCGCGCGCCGTCGTCGGCGCCGCCGGGCGAGGCCGCGTCCTTCTCGTACATCGCCGTGAGGTTCCGGTCGATCTCGCCGAAGAAGCTCGCGATCTCGTGGTGCACCACCCCGAAGCGGTGGCCGTTCACCGCCGACCGCAGCGCCTCCTGGAAGCGCTCGTGCCGGGGTCGCGGGGCCCCGCCGCCGGCCGTCGCGATGCCGTCCTGGAAGCTCCACGTCCAGCTCAGGTCGACGTGGCCGATCACCCCGAGCGGCCCGTCGGGGTTGGCGAGCGCCTGCTGGGGCAGCGCCGCCACGAACGGCCGTTCCCCCTCCCGGGGCAGCGCCGAGAGCACGGTCCGCGCGTGGCCGTCGTGGAGACCCAGGGCCGCGAGCTGCTCCAGCCACGGCAGGTAGGCGCTCCGCGCCGGCGCGCCTCCGCCGAAGCACGCGAAGAACAGCCACAGGCCGCCGGGCAGGAACTTCCGGCCCCGGAGATCCTTCGCCGCGATTCGATCGTTGCTCCGGCTGATCTTCATCGCCCCCTGCAGCCGGCGCTGCTCTTCGGGCGAGGCCCAGCGCCCGCTCGCGGGCAGGCCCAGGCCGTGGCTCATCGAGAACAGCAGCCCGGCCTCGGCGCGCTCGGCCCGCGCCAGCAGGTCGTGCGCGTGATCCAGGAGATCGTCGTCCGAGAAGCGGCCCTCGCCGCCGCCGATCTCGACGAGGTCCGCCGCGGGGAACCTGCCCTTCCTCCGGAGCGCCTCGGCGGCCGAGCGGAGCGGCTTCATCAGGTGCTCGTGCCCCTCGGCGATCGCGCCCGTGCCGTCCCGCGCCGTGTAGAGGATGGCGGGCGCGCCCCGGGCGAGCTCCTCCTCGCCCTGCCGCTCCCAGCGGAGCAGCTTGGCCACGTACGCCTCGTAGGCCTGCTCGTCGACATCGCCCCGCTCGTCGGTGAACGCGAGCCGGCCGACGAACGCCTCACCTCCGAGCATCTGCTGGAGCTCCCACGAGACCAGGTCGGGGCCGCCGAGGATCAGGAGATAGCGGGGCAGGTCGGCGAGCTGGCGGCCGACCTCATCCCGGTAATCCTGGCCGATCCAGCGGTTCGCCGCCTCGGCATCCATGCCGGGTTCGACCTCGTAGATCTTAACCTGGGCATGTTGATCCTCGCGCCGTTTGTCCAGGAGCGGGGCGATTCGGTCGACGAGACGCCTGCCGGCGTCGCCGCGGGGGACGACCAGGCCCCAGCGCTGGGCGGGCAGCGCGTCGGGCAGGCCGCTGCGCTCGGCCAGGTGGGTGGGCCTGCGCGACCGCGCCGCCGGCCTCGGCGGCGCGTCGACGGCGTCCTGCGGGAGACCGCCGGAGAGCACAGGCTCCTGGGTGTCGGCGTGGGCGAGGAAGAGGTGGAGGGGCATGGGGTCAGGGTTGCGGGGCGGCAGGCGCTCCGGGGGTGCGACCGTGGGATCGCTCGCAGGCCTCGTGCTGCGCGCGGGCCTCGGCCTCGCTCTCTCCGGCGTAGAGCGCGCGCATCTCGGGCGGCAAGCACGAAGGGGTCGCCTCCTGGAGCCGCCGCCGCACGCCGCGGAGGGTAACGGGCCAGAGGCGCGCGCTGCCGTCCTCGGAGACCGTGACCACGCGCTCGCCGTCCTGGCTGAACCTCGCGCCGCGGAGCGGGGCCGCGTGCCCTCGGAGCTCGAGGACCTCGCCCGGGCGCTCGAGCTCCCAGACCAGCGCCCGCGCGTCGCTCGAGGCGGTGACGAGGCGCCCGCCATCCGGGCTGAACGCCGCGGAGGTGACCACGCCCGTGTGCCGCTTCAGCTCGAGGATCTCGCCCGCGCCGTCGAGCGTCCAGACCCTCACCGTCGGCTCGGACGCCACGGTGACGACGCGCTTCCCATCCGGGCTGAACGCCGCTTCGTAGACCGGGGCGGTGTGCCCCCTGAGCTCGCGGGGCCTCGCCGGGTCGTCGAGCTCCCAGACCCGCGCCGTGCGATCCTCGGACGTGGTGACGAGGCGCTTGCCATCCGGGCTGAACGCCGCGGAGGTGACCGTGCCCGCGTGCCCCTTGAGCTCGCGCGACCGGCCCGAGCCGTCGAGCTCCCAGACGCGCGCGGTCCCGTCGCGCGACGTGGTGACGAGGCGCTTGCCGTCGGGGCTGAACGCCGCGGAGTAGATGCTGCCCGTGAGCCCCTCGAGATCGAAGAATTTCCCCGAGCCGTCGAGCTCCCAGATCCGCACGATCATCCCCGTGGGGTGGGGGTCGGTGACGAGGCGCCTGCCATCCGGGCTGAACGCCGCGACGTGCGCGGGCCCCGCGAGCTGCAGCGCCGCGCCCGCGCCATCGAGCTCAAGCACGTGGACCGTGTCCAGCCCGACCAACACCGCGACGCGCCGGCGATCCGGGCTGAACGTCGCGAGGCGAGCCATCACGGGGAACGCCTTGGTCGCGAGGATCTTGCCCGCGCCGCCGAGCTCCCGGACCTGCACCTCGTTGTCGTGCCGGCCCGTGACGACCAGGCACGCGCCGTCCGCGCGGAACGCCGCGGCGTGGATCACGAGCCCCGGCGGCGTCCTCCAGGGCGCCGTGGCCGAGAGCGCGTCGAGCGCGAGCTGGGCGAAGCCGCGCGCCCGCTCCGGCGCCGCGACCTCGAGCAGCAGCTCGCTCACCCGCGCCAGCTGATCGCGCGAGGCGAGCTCCCGCACCCCGGCCATCAGCGCAGCGTCCCGCGCCTCGATCGTCCTTTGCCTGGCCTCCTCCGCGGCGCGCTCGGCCGCCATCGCGGCCTCGGTCGCCGCCGTGCTCTTCGACCACGCCACGAACGCCAGCACGCCCATCACCACCGCGAGGACGCCGGCCGCGACCCCCGCCGCCCGCGCCCGCCACCGCCGCCGCGCCTCGGCCTCCTTGCTCCGCGCGATGAGCGACAGCGCGCCGGGCTCGATCTCGTGCTCGTGGCGGCTCAGGAGCTCCTGCGCGGCGGCGAGCCGCTTGCCCTCGAGCAGGTGATCGTACGCGCTCGCCTCGGCCGTCCACGCCGCGAGCAGCTCGAGGTCCGCGGTCATCTTCCGGTCCTCGCTCACCCAGCCGCGCAGCCGGCCCCAGCTCCGGATGAGCTGCTCGTGGGCGATCTCGGCGCTCCGCTCCTCGTCGCCGCCGACGACCACGAGCCGCTCGGCCGCAAGCAGGGCGAGCACCTCGTCGAACACCGCGGCCTCGGCGTCGGGCCCGCGGCGCAGCTCCTCCAGCCGGCGCCGCCGCCGGGTGTTCAGGGCGGCGTCGTCGCGCGCGTCGACCAGCTGGACCAGGAGGCGGCGCGCGGCGCGCCGGCGGACCTCGTCGAGCCCGTCGAGGATCGCGTCGGCCCTCCGGGCGAGCGCGCCCGTGACGCCGCCGAGCCGCTCGTACTCCTCGCGGGCGAGCCGTCGGCCCCTCCTTCGCTTCCACAGCTCGTCGAGCGTGTACTCGAGCAGCGGCATCGCGCCCGGCTCGTCCCCCGCGTCATCGACGAGCTGCGCCGCGAGCCCCTCGTCGAGGGCGAGGCCCACCTGCGCCGCGGGCCGCTCGACGATCGCCGCGAGGTCGTCGCGACGCATCCGCCGCACGAAGATCCGGTGCGCCTCATCGTAGGCCACCTGCTCCAGGTCGGGCTCGCCGTCGCCGAGCCGGAGCTCGCCGCACCGGCCGAGGAAGTCGACGCGCAGCGTGGCGATCACGCTGACGCCGGAGGCGGCGTCCCCCGCGAGCCGCCAGAGCTCGCGGAGGAAACCCTCGCGCGTAGCCTTGTCCGGCAAGATGGTAAAAATCTCCTCGAATTGATCGACGACGAGCAGGAGCGGCGCCGCTGGATCCTGTCGCGCGGCGAGGGCTTGCGCGAGGCGCTCGCGGAAGTCGGGGGTCGGCCGCAGGGCTGGCGGCGCGACCCACCGCGGGTCGCGCGCGCTGAGCGCCGGGACGACGCCGGCCAGCACCAGCGAGGATTTGCCGGTGCCCGAGGCGCCGGTGACGATCAGGAAGCGTCGCGCCCCGCGGTCCGTCGCCTCGACGAGCCGCATCAGGTCCGAGACCGCCTCCTCGATCTCCGCCTGCCGGCCGTGGAAGTAGCGCGCGTGCTCGCGCTGGAAGGCGAGCAGGCCCCGGTAGGGGCGGAGCACCACCGGCCGGTGGTCCGGCCCGTCGGCGGCGCGGGCGTAGAGCTGCAGGGAGGCCCAGTCGACGCCGCCCGCGTCGGCCGCGAGCGCGGCGAGGCGCTCGCGCGCCGCGACGAACGCGCCCTCGAGCGAGCCGTGCGCGACGAGGAGCTCCCGGTAGAGCGCCTCCGTGAGCGCGCCGGCGCCGTCCCACGACAGCGGGTAGCGCGACGCGACCACCGCGGAGATGCCGGCGCGGTGGAGCGCGAGGGCGACGCTGCCGAGGCGGCTGTCGATCTCGCCGGCGTCGCCGCCGTGGCAGGCGCAGAGCACGACGAGCCGCAGCACGCCCGCGTGCGGCCGGAGCTTGTCGGCGAGCCGCTCGGCCTCGACCACCTCGTAGCCGGCGCCGTCGGTGGTGCGGAGGCGCAGCCCGTAGGCGGCGCGCTCCGACGCCAACGACGCGCCGTGGCATACGAGGTGCAGTATGTGCACCGGGGCGTGCGTCGCGAGCGCCTCGCCGAGCGCCCGCAGCGACGCGTCGCCGAGCTCGATCACGCTGCTGCCTGCGTCCGGGTGGCCGCCGTCCCGGTAGGCGCCGCGGATGGAGGCGAGCTGCTCCTCGTGGGGGACGCCCATCCCGCCCGCGGACCAGGCGACGAGGATGCGCCCGTGTTCGGGCGGCGGATCCGGCGCCCGCGGCGCTGTTGCGCTGCCCGGCCACGCGTACCGGATCAGGCAATGCGGCAGCTTGCCGAGGCGCGCGCCGGACGGGAGCTCCACGGCCTCCCACGGCAGGGCGAACAGCTCCGCCGCGCCGAGCTCGAGGGTCACCTGCACCGGATGGCGCGGGTCCTCGAGCAGCCGCTCGTCGGCGTCCCACCCGAGGCGCCCCAGGAAGCGGCGGAGGCGAGCTCCCAGGTTAGGAAGACGCCCCGGGTCCGGCGTCGGGCTGCGGAGGTCGAGGAGGTCGGCGAAGACCCCCTCGTCCCACGCGAGATGCGCGTCCGCCGAGGTGCCGTCGGCGCGGGTGCGGAGGTACCCGACGGTGCCGTGGCGGCCGGGGCCGTAAGGGAAGGAGAAGGGATCGCCCGCGTCCTCGGTGCGCGCGAGGTGGACCTCGATCTCGAGCGGTTCGCGCAAGGGATCCCCGGCGGCGCTCGCGGCGCGCGCGTCGCCCGCGCTTCCGGCGCGCTCCCCGCCGGCGCTCACGGCGCGAGCCTCCGGAACCGATCGAGCAGCGCCGGGAACGAGGGGCACCGCACCGCGCCGTGCACGTACGCGAGCAGCGCCTCGCGCGCCTCCACCAGCCGCTCGAGCGCGCCCACCACCTCGACCTCGTCCGCGAGCACCGCCTCCGCGAGCGAGCGCCGCGCGTCGAGCACGTCGAGGATCGCGCGCCGGCTCGTCGCGACGCGCACCGCCGCCGCCTCCTCGTCCGCGCCCGCCGCGCGCACCTGCGGCGCGCCGCCGTCCGCCTCGACCACGAAGCGCTCGCCGTCGACGCGGATCGCCACCGCTCGGCCGGCGAGCCGCGCGCTCACCCGGGCGTGGGCCTCCGGCAGCTCGGCGGCGAGCGCCGCGAACGACTCGGCGAGCAGGCGCGCCACCGGGCCCCGATCATCCGTCGCGGAGGAACTCGAAGACACCTGGGCCCTCCATGGCCACCTCCACCCCGCGGACGCGCCCGGAGAGCGCCGCCCGCCCGCTCACCTCGTTGAGCACCGTCACCGCCTCGAGCTCGCGCTCGCTCGGCATCACAACCTGGGCTACCGCTTCGGGCGCGAAGCGCAGGCGGAGCTCGTCCCCGTCGCCGCGCGCGACGACCTCCATCCGGCGCGGCACGTCGCTTGCTGCGCCGGAGGCGAGCAGCGCCATCACCCGCGGCACCCGGAGCGGCCGCCCCACGTCGAAGCAGCCGTCGTACGCGACGCGGATCTCCTCGTCCCGGAAGACCCGCAGCGGCTCGCTCCCCCGCCACAGGAACAGGCCCTGGTAGCGCGCCGCCGACCGGCCGCGGTCGGTCATTCGCACGTGCACGACGCTCCACGCGTTCGCGGGATCCCAGGGCAGCGCCGAGCCCCACTCCCACGAGAAATCGTCGCCCCAGAGAAAGTGGCCCCAGTTGTGATCGTGGTACGCGGGCGCGGCCTCCACGCGGCGGGTCACGCCGCCGGCCGTGATGGTGCCGCGCGCGACCAGGCGCGGCACGAACAGCCACGAGAGGCTCCGCTCGGGGGAGAGCGGCTGGTTCGCCGAGAGCGCCGGGGTGGTGGTCGGCACGAGCTCGAGCTCGGCGGCGAGGGGGCGGTCGCGGAGCGCGATCGAGAGCAGGTAGCGTCCCCGATCGAACCGCAGCCAGCTCTCCCCGAAGCGCGCGTCGACGCGGCCCGGGACCACCGCGACCTCGCCGTCTGCGAAGCGATCGACGCCGCCGTCCCACGCGTCCGTGCGCGCCAGGGCGATGAGGCGCGCGACCTCGGCGCGCCGCGGGTCCGGCGCCCAGCGATCGTCGACCAGGTTGAAGTTGACGAGCAGGTGGGCGCCCTCGGTGTGGACGAGGAAGTGCTGCCACTCCTTGTGGTCCGCCCGCCCCCGGAGCCGCGCGGGCGAGCGTCGGAAGTAGTCGGTGGCGGCGAGCGTCGCCGAGACGCGCGGCGCCGGGGAGGGGAAGGGGAGCGCGGCGGTCACCGGAGCAGGCTCCGGAGGCCGCGAGCGGCCGCCGCGGGATGGGGGGCACCGCGGTCCTCCCGCCGCGCCTCTTCCCGGCGCGCCTGCTCCTGGCGCGCCTGCCGCAGCGGATCGAGCTCCGCGAGGAGCGTGCGCCGCACCGAGATCGCGCCGAGCAGCAGGTAGATCAGCGCGTCGCTGCGGGCGTCAGTCGCCGCGCCGCCCGGGGCCGCCGCCGCGCCCGTCGGCGGCGGCTCCACCGACCCAGGTTGCGGCGGCGGCGCCGGCGCGCCCGCCACCAGCCCCGGCGCGCCCGCGACCGACCCAGGTTGCGTCGCCGGCGGTGTCGCCGGCGCCCCCAACCCGGGTTGCTTCGCTGGCGCCCCCAACCCCGCCAGCGCCCCCAGCGCTCCCAACCCAGGTTGCGTCGCCGGCGCCCCCAACCCAGGTTGCGTCGCCGGCGCCCCCGGCGCGCCGAGCAACCGGTCGAGCCGGCGCGCGAAGGAGACCAGCCCGAGGAGCAGGTGGAGCGGCACGTTGCCCTCCGCGGACGCGTCCCGGACGCTATCGAGCAGCGCCAAGCGGATCTCCTTTCGCCGCATCGTAGAGCCCACGGAGCGCGGCCTCGAGGTCGGGCGACCGCGCCGCCCGCAGCAGCGCCTCGAGGTACGCCGACGGGAGGATCGCGTCCGGATCATCCTCGAGCATGTTCATCCCGACCGCGTCCCAGACCTGCCGGCCCCGGCGGACCAGGTCCGACCCGGCGAGCGCCGCGGCCCACTCCGCCCCCTCGGGCGTCGTCGCGAACCGCCGCCCCTCCGCGATCAGCGCCGCGAACGCGGCCTGCGCGGCGACCGGGTGCTTCAGCACGAGCAGCTGCGCCCGGCGCAGGATCGCGGGGATCGCCCCCGCGCCGGCCCCCGCGCCGGCCCCCGCCCCGTCGCCCTCCTCGGCCGGCCGGGCGGCGGGCGCGAGCAGGCGCTCGAAGAGCAGGTCCTGAAGGCGCCTCGACTCCTCGTAGATCATCGCCTGCAGCCGGATCAGATCGAAGAGGGCGGGCCGCTCGCGGCCTTCGCCGTCCTCGGCGGCCGGCGCGGGGTACAGCGCGGGGAGCATACGGAGCAGGTCGATCATCGTTCGTTCACCTCACGCGCTCGAGCACGTACTGGATCAGGCTCTCGAGCAGATCGCGGTGGACCCCGGGCAGGAGCCACGCCGCGCAGCCGTCGAAGGCGCGCTGGGCCTCGCCCGCCCAGGCGCTCGCCACGGCCCGGGCGTGGTCGATGCTGCCGGTCCGCTCGATCAGCGCCCGCAAGAAGCGCACCTCGTCCGGCGTCTTGACGCGGGCCCCCGCTTCGGCCGCCGACCCGTGCCGGGGCAGCGCCAGGATCCGGATCGCCTCGGCGCGATCCTCGGCCGCCGCGTGGCGCAGCGCGTGCAGCAGGATCAGCGTTCGCTTCCCTTCCCAGAGGTCGCCGCCGATCTCCTTGCCGTACTCGCCCACGTCGCCGGCGAGGTTCAGGATGTCGTCCTGGATCTGGAACGCCACGCCGAGCCGCCGCGCGAAGCTCGAGAGCGCCTCGATCCGGCCTGGATCGAGCCGCGCCGCGATCGCCCCGATCGCGACCGGGGTGATGAAGCTGTACCAGCACGTCTTCTGCTCGACCATGGTGACGTAGTCCTCGTCGGCCAGGTCCCACGCCGCCCGCCGGACCCAGTCGAGCTCCAGGGCCTGCCCCTCCACGGACTCGCGCGTCATCCGCGCCACGGCCTGCAGGATGCGCAGCGCGGGGCCGAGGCCGAGCGTCTCGATGTTGTCGAGGAGCGGCTGGAGCGAGAGCGCGAGCATGGCGTCGCCCACGTTCACCGCGACCGGCACGCCGTACGCGCGGTGCAGCGTTGGCCCGCCGCGGCGCAGGAGCGACTCGTCCTCGATGTCGTCGTGGATCAGGAAGGCGTTGTGGTAGAGCTCGAGCACCGCCGCCGAGCGCAGCACCGCCTCGAGCTTCCCGCCGAGGGCGCGGCAGGCCGCGATGCACAGCGCCGGGCGGAGGCCCTTGGCCTCCCGCAGCGGGTAGTCGAGCATGAGATCGTAGAGCGCCGCCCCGCGGCGCGGATCGGCGGGGATGATCCTGCGGATCTCGGCCGTCACGAGCTCGCGGCATTCGTCGAGGTAAAGGTGCAGCTCCGCCGGCGTCATCGCGTCCCGGGCTCGGCGCCGCCGTCGCCCGCGCAACGCCGCCGGATCCGTCCATTCTGGATGGCGCCGAGCACGGGCGTCAACGCGCCTGCGCTCCCCGTCGTCGGCCGACGCGCGCCGGCGCGCGCGGGCGCTGCGGCGCCTCGTCCCCCGGGATCCCCGCCGGGCCGGCGCTCGAGGGTGGCCGTCCGGCCCCAGGACCCTGCGGCTGCGATCGGCTGCCGGCTGTAAACATCGGGCCTCATTGTAACGAAACTATCTCCGCAGCAACATTACCATCACGCGGTCGAGCGGAGGGGCCCAGGAAACCCCAGCAAAATAATGTGAAGGCTCGTCCGCCGTGGCGGCATCCAGTCCGGTGAGCTGCCCGAACTCGGGCGGAGGGCTGTCGCTCGTGTGCTCTGGGCGACGCGCGTCTCCCTGGCTGCTTGCCGACGGCGCTTCTTTCCCTCGAGACAGCGACCGACCATCTCCTCCTGACGAGGGCCTGCCTATGCACATGAAGTTTGGCTTGAGGAAACCTGGACATCACGGCGCTGCCCCACCATCGCTCATCGCCGGGGCCACGCTGGCCGAGGCCGCTCGCCTTGCAGCGATGCTCCGGGCGAAGCGCGGGCCCGCGCTGCGGAAGAGGGCTGGGTGGTGTGCGGTTGACTGACTAGCTCCGCGTCGTTCAGGAGGCGGAGGCCTCGACGAGCCGCCCGGCCCGAGGGGCGCGTGTTCGTCGCGCGGCGCGGGGGCGACGACAAGCTCGCCAGAGCCCTCGCCCTCCGGCAGCGCCGGAGAGCGAGGGCTCTAGGTCTCACACATCGGCCCTCCCCGCGACGCGCGACGAACACGCGCCCCTCGGTCTACGCTCCTCCAGAACCAGAGAGAGCTTGAGGCGCCGCTCGACGAAGCGCATATCCGCGTCGAGGCGCGAGCTCGCGCGCGGGACGCCGCTGTAGCGCGCGCCCAGCGGCGCTCGG
Source organism: Sorangium sp. So ce185 (assembly GCF_051526825.1). Classification (NCBI taxonomy): domain Bacteria; kingdom Pseudomonadati; phylum Myxococcota; order Polyangiales; family Polyangiaceae; genus Sorangium; species Sorangium sp. So ce185. The sequence continues at coordinate 431,485 of NZ_CP150316.1, forward strand.
TGAATCTCCGGTGGCGTTCTGGAGAGAAGCTCGCCTCCGGAGTTGAACGATCCTCACGAGTCCGGGAACAGAGCTCTGAAATCGAACGGCGCCCTTCAATCCACATGGCGACGCCCCGCGCGAGCCGCGGGCGAGCGCCGGTGATCCGGGGACGCCCGCACACGACCAGGAGCCGATCATGAAATCGACCGACCATCACTTCACTTCTCCGACAACGCAGGGCGCCGGCGCGGCAACGAGGTGCTTGCGAGGGGTGTTCTCGATGATCCTCGCCTCGTCGCTGCTCGGCACCTCGGCCCTGCTCGCGGGCTGCTCCGACGCTGGCGGGACCCCGGCGAGCACGGACGTCGCGAGCGGCACGGCCGGCGGTGGCGGCGAAGGCACCGGCGGCGATGAGAGCGGCGGTGGCGGCGACGACGCCGGCGTCGGCGGCGGCAGCCCGCCGGGCGAGTGCGCCGGTGACTCCACGATCGAGGCCAACACCGATCCGGACGATCCGGTCCAGCGAGCCATGGACCGCCTGGTGCGCGACGACAAGTTCCCCGCCGTGCTCGTCGCCGTCCGCGATCTCGACGGGAAGACCCGTCACTACACGGCCGGCGTCGGCGACCTGGAGACGCAGGCGAAGGTGCCTGTCGACGGGCAGGTGCGCATCGGGAGCAACACCAAGCCCTTCACCGCCGTGGTCGTCCTGCAGCTCGTCGGCGAGGGCAAGGTCGACCTCGACGCGCCGATCGAGACGTACCTGCCGGGCCTGATCCGCGGCGAGGGCATCGACGGCCGCGAGATCACGGTGCGGCAGCTGCTGCGGCACGAGAGCGGGCTGCCCGATTTCGTCGGGCTGCTCCTGGGTGACGACCTCTTCAAGGCCATTCGCACCTACGTCCAGCCCCGCGCGCTGCTCGACCTGGCGCTGACGCAGCCCGGGACAGCTCCCGGCACCGAATGGGCGTACAGCAACACCAACTACATCATCGCTGGCCTGCTCGTCGAGAAGGTCACCGGCCGCCCTCTGGCCGAGGAGGTCACGCGCCGGATCATCGATCGCATCGGGCTGCGCGACACCTACGTCCCCGAGGTCGGCGAGCAGGGCATTCGCAGGTGCCATCCCAGGGGCTATCACGCGAACCTCGGCGAGCCGCTGCGCGACGTCACCGAGCTGGACCCGTCCATCGCCGGGGCCTCCGGAAACATGATCTCCACCCCGAGCGACATGAACCGTTTCTTCACCGCCCTGCTCGGCGGCGAGCTCCTCGAGCCGGCGGAGCTCGAGGAGATGCGCGCCACCGTCGACGCATCCAGCCAGTGGCCCGGCTACCGGTACGGGCTCGGCCTGAGCAGCCTCCCGCTGCGCTGCGGCGGCGTCGTCTGGGGCCATGGCGGCGACATCTTCGGCTACGAGACCAGCGGCGGCGTGGCCGAGGACGGCCGCGCCGTCACCGTCGCCGTCACGGCGCTGCCCTCCGCCGTGCCCGGCGTGCAAACCCGCGAGCAGGCCTACGCCGTCTACGAGAACGTCCTCGCCCTCACGGACACCGCCCTGTGCGACTGAGCCTCGAGCGCGCCCTCGCGCCGGTGGTCACGACAGCCGTGCTGGCGTGATCCGCAGCGGGGCATCGAAGTAAAAATCGTATCGAGGCGTGAACGATCCTCGCGAGTCCGGGAACAGAGTTACGAAATCGAGCGGCGCTCTCCCATGAGACGCAGCGAGGCCCGGCGGCGCGAGCCGCAGGCGCGCAGCGGTGAGCCGAGGGCGCCCGCAACCGAACAGGAGCTGAACATGAATTCCATGCACCATCGTTTGAACTCTCCGAGGACACGTGTCGCCGGCGCCGCTGAGAGGCGCTTGCGCAATGTCTTCTCAGCGGCCCTGCTCTCGGCGCTGCTCGGCTCCTCGGCCCTGCTCGCGGGCTGCGACGACGACGAGGCCCCGGCGAACACCGACACGACGAGCAGCGTGAGCGGCGGCGGCGAGGGCGGCAACGACGGCGAGGGCGGCAACGACGGCGAGGGCGGCAACGAGGGCGAGGGCGGCAACGGCGGTGAGGGCGGCAGCGGCGGTGATGACACCGCGCCGGGCGAGTGCTCCGACGGCTCCACGAACGGCGCCAACACCGATCCTGACGACCCCGTGCAGCAGGTCATGGACAGCATGGTGAGCGACCGCAAGTACCCCGCCGTCCTGGCCGCCGTCGTCGACCCCGACGGGAATACCCATCACTACGCCGCCGGTGTCGCCGACCTGGAGACGCAGGCGAAGGTGCCCGTCGATGGGCTGGTGCGCTTCGGAAGCAACAGCAAGACCTTCACCGCCGTGGTCGTCCTGCAGCTCGTCGGCGAAGGCAAGGTCGACCTCGACGCGCCGGTCGAGACGTACCTGCCAGACCTGGTGCGCGGCGAGGGCATCGACGGCCGCGAGATCACGGTCCGGCAGCTGTTGCAGCACACGAGCGGGCTGCCCGACTACGACGATGTGCTCCTGGCCGAGGGCGTCTTCAAGATCCAGCACACCTACTTCGACCCCTACACCCTGCTCGACATGGGGCTGTCGCAGCCGGGGAAGGCCCCCGGCTCCGAATGGGCGTACAGCAACACCAACTACGTCCTCGCCGGCTTGATCGTCGAGAAGATCACCGGCCGCCCGCTCAACGAGGAGATCACGCGCCGGATCATCGACCGCATCGGTCTGCGCGACACCTATCTTCCCGACGTCGGGGAGCAGGACATCCGGGGATGCCATGTGAAGGGCTATCACACGGACGTGCCTCGTGAGCCGCTGCAGGACGTCACCGAGCTGGACACGTCCTGGGGATGGGCCGCCGGACAGGTGATCGGGACCCCGAGCGACCTCAACCGCTTCTTTGGCGCCCTCTTCGGCGGCGAGCTGCTCGAGCCGGCAGAGCTCGAGGCGCTGCGCACCACCGTCGACGCCCCCGGCATGTGGCCCGGCGCCCAGTACGGGCTCGGCGTGATCAGCACCCCGCTGAGCTGCGGCGGCGTCGTCTGGGGCCACGGCGGCGACATCCCCGGCTACCACACCCGCGGCGGCGTCACCGACGACGGCCGCGCCGTCACCGTCGCCGTCACGGTGCTGCCGTACTTCCTGTATGGCGAAGAGGGCGCCGAGGAGGCCTACCTGGAGATCCTCGACCTCGTCGACACCGCCCTGTGCGAGTGAGCCCGCGCCCGCGCCGCCGGCGCGGGCGGCGCACCCGGTCCTCCGCCGGCGCTCAGCCCTGCTTGCGCGGCGCCTTGAGCGAGAGCTTGAGCAGCACGTCGTCGCGGATCAGGTCGTCCTGCTTGCCCGGATAGACGATCCCGAAATCCTTCCGGTTGATCACGAACTCGGCGTTCCCCGACACGGCGTCGGCGCCCTCGGTGATGGTCGCGGGGAAGGTGATGGTCTTCTTCACCCCGTGCAGATCGAGCTCGCCGGTGACGGTGTGCGTCGCGCCGTTGTCCCCGCCGGCCTTGATCTCGGTCGAGGTGAAGCTCGCCTTCGGGAACTTCTCGACGTCGAAGAAATCCGCCGACTTGAGGTGGCCGTCGAGCTTCTCCGCGTCGGTCTTCACCGACGCGGTGTCGGCCTCGATGCTGAGCTTGCCGCCCGCGGCCTTGCCGCCGGCGAGCGTGATCGAGCCCGAGATCTTCTCGAACTTGCCCTCGTGCTTGCCGGTGACCTTCGAGCCGACGAAGCCGATGGTCGACGCGGCCGCGTCGATGGGGAACGTCTCGGCGGCGCCGGTGGGCGCGGCCGCCTGCGTCTGCGCCGGCGCGGCGGACGAGACGGTCGCCTTGGGCTTGTCCTTCGTCGGATCCTCGCAGCCCGCGAGCGAGAGCAGGAGAGCGGCGGGGAGCGCGAGGCGAACGATGCGGGTCGTGATCATGAGAGACATTCTCCTTGTCGGTCATCCAAACTGCACAGAACGCTTGGTGAACGAGCCGTAGGTGAGCCCCGTGATGGGGAACGCCGCCGCCTCGCTCACGTCGATCGACGCCCCGAGGGCGGCGACGACCGGTACGAAATGCTCGTGCGTCGGGAGCGCCATCTTCACGCCCGGCGCGCGCCTGCGGTAATCGAGCAGCGCGTCCACGTCCCGGCGCCCGAGGACCTCGGCGCACCAGGCATCGAACTCCGTGGCCCAGGGCTGCGCGACCGCATCACCGCGCCAGTCTGCCGCGCGCAGGTTATGCGTCAAGAAACCGCTGCCGATCAGCAGCACCCCCTCGTCGCGCAGCGGCGCGAGCGCTCGGCCCATCTCGAGGAGAGGGGCTGGAGAAAGCGTCGGTAACGAGATCTGGAGCACGGGTATCTCCGCGTCCGGGTACATGCAGACGAGCGGCACATAGGCCCCGTGATCGAGGCCCCGGCGCGGATCCTCGGCGACCGGCCCGACGCGGCCGAGCAGCTCCCGGACGCGCCGGGCGAGCGCGGGGGCGCCAGGCGCGGGGTACGTCACGCGGTAATACTTCTCGGGGAAGTTGTAGAAGTCGTAGACGAGGGGCACGGTCTCGGTGGCGCCGACGGTGGCCGGCGCGTCGACCCAGTGGGCCGAGAGCATCAAGATCGCCTTGGGGCGCGGCATCGCCTGCGCCCAGGCGCGGAGCTCGGCCACCCACGCGCGATCGTCGAGCAGGAACGGGGAGCCGTGCGCGAGGAAGAGGGCCGGCATGCGCCCCGCGTGGGCCTTGTCATGGGTCTCGGACATGGAACCTCCCTCGGTCGCGATCGACGTCGCGCCGGTTGTCGAAGCCGAGCTCGATGTCGTCGGCGTCGAGCGCCCGCAGGCGCCCGCGGTGGGCACGGCCCCGCCCGCGGCGAGGAGGAGCTTCAACGCGGCCCGGCGATCCATGAGCGAACCCTAGGATGTTTCCGAGAATGGTACAATGCCCCCACAATGAAACGCCAGGTTGTCAAAAAGGAAACCATCGACGCAGATTTGCTCGATCTGCGGGCTTTTTGCCTGGTCGTGGATCTCGGGTCGATCACGGCGGCCGCGAGGACGCTGGGGGAGACCAAGGGCAGCGTCAGCCGCCGCATCACCCGCCTGGAGCACGCGCTCGGCGTGGAGCTGCTCCGGCGCAGCCCGCGGCGCGTGCAGGCCACGGAGGACGGCCTCGCCTACCGGATGCGGGTGGGCCGGGCGCTCGAGCTCCTGGAGGACGCGAACGCGGCGCTGCAGCAGGCGCGCGCCAGGCCGAGCGGGCACCTCCGGGTGACCGCGCCGTTCGACCTCGGGCTGAGCCTGCTGGCGCCGCTCTCCGCGGGCTTCGCGGAGCGTTACCCGGAGATCTCGGTGGAGATGCTCCTCACCGAGGCGCTCCTCGACTTCGACGCCCACCAGATCGACGTGGCCCTGCGCGCGACCGCGAGCCTCCCGGACTCGTCGCTCATCGCGTACAGGCTGCAGCACATCGAGATGGGGCTGTTCGCGGCGCCGGCCTACCTCCGCAAGCACGGGCCCGTGCGCAGGCCCGAGGACCTCGCGGGGCACCGGCTGCTCCTCGCCCAGACCACCCGCGGGCACGCGACGATCGCGCTGCAGCCGCGCGACGGCGGCGACCGCGCCGAGCTCCGGGTGCGCGCGGCGATCGCGGCGTCCGACTACTCCTTCTGCCGCGAGGTCGCGCTGGCCGGGGCCGGGATCGCGCTCGTCCCCGCGGTCAACGTGCGGAGCGATCTCGACGCGAAGCGGCTCGTGCCCGTGCTCAAGGATCACGCGATCGACGGCGCTGCTCCCCTCTACCTCGTGCATCCGGGGACGCGCTTCCTGCCGTCGAAGATCCGCGCCTTCCGCGACTACCTGCTCGACGCGTTCGGCGTCCAGGGGCGGCGCGAGGCCTCCGCCGCGCGATAGCGGGCTCGTCCGTCGCCGCTCCCGGCCGCGTCTCCCGGTCGGACCGGACCGTGGCCGCGTCTCCCGATCGGACGGACGCCGGCCGTGCTCGCGCCCGAGCAGCGGATCACCACCGGCTGCTTCTGGGGAAGCAACGCGCCCGCAGCCCCGCCGCCGGGCGCCGCGCGGCGGCGGGCGCGGGCCCAGGGACCGCCGCCGCCAGGGGGCGAGTCGCAGGGCGGCATGGGTGTTGCTGTTCTGTCGCCGCGCGGCGCTCCCGCGGAGGGGTCGCATCCACCGCCTTCACCGCAGCTCCTCTCAGCGTCTCTCACGGAACCCCCTCCGGCGCCGGCTCGGCGGCGGGGCGGTGCCCGGACGCCGGAGGAGCGGCCCCGCTTCCAGCCGCGCACCGAGGTCCATCTGCGCACGTTCATCGACAGGAAACGCTTTCTTCTGGTGCTCGCGGCGCTGCTCGCCCTGCCCGGGTGCAAGCGCGAGGGCGAGGCGAGCGCCGGCGCCCGGCTCGCCCTGGACGCCGCGATCCCGGCCGAGTTCCCGCGGGAGACGCGGCTCAGCATCGGTGATCCGACCGTGCAGAAGCAACTCCAGCTCTCGGGCGACATCGACCGGCTGCCGTTCCGCGTCGACTGGCAGAACATCAGCGGTGGACCGCAGACGGTCGAGGCGTTTCGCGCCGGCGCCCTCGACGCGGGCGCGGTCGGCGACACGCCGCCCATCCACGCCACCTTCACCGGGCTCGACGTGAAGATCATCACGGTGCAGGTCCGGGAAAAGCCCATCTACGAGCTGGCCACGGCGCCGGGCGTGCGGCTCGCGTCGGTCCAGGATCTCCGCGGCAAGAAGATCGCGTATTCGCCGGGGCAGGCGCAGGGCGCGCTCGTCCAGCGCGTCCTCAAGAAGGCCGGGCTGTCGCCGCAGGACGTCACGCTCGTCCAGCTGAGCAGCAGCGAGTTCAAGGAGGCGCTCACCAGCCGCCAGGTCGACGTCGCGCCGCTGTCCGGCATCATCCTCCTGCGCTACCTGAACGAGTACCGCGCCGAGGGCGCCTCGTCGATCCCGCACGGGGTCCGCGACAACCTCAGCTTCTTCTACGTGCGCAGGGCCGTGCTGGAGAACGCCGACAAGGCGGCCGCGCTGGCCGAGTACGCCAAGTGGCGGACCCGGGCGCAGCTGTGGGCGTACGAGCACCCGGAGGCGTGGATCGAGGCCTATTACGTCAAGGATCAGGGCCTGACGGCCAGGGAAGGGCGCTTCCTCATCGAGTCCGCCGGCAAACCGCACTATCCGGCCGACTGGACCGAGGCGATCGCGCTGACCCAGGAGACCGTCGATCTGCTCGCCGAGGCCTCTGGCCAGAAGCGCTTCGAGGCCAGGACGATCTTCGACCTTCGCTTCCAGACGATCGGGGCGGAGGTGGCCGGCGCCGCCCAGGGCGCCGGACCGACGGACCGGCCGGCGACGGCCGGGAGGAGCACGCCATGACCACCGCACTGCCCACGAGGGCCTCATCGCCGCGCCTCGTCAGCATCCCGGATCTCACCGCGACGGCCGAGATCTCCTCGCCGCAGCTCGGCGCGAGCGCGCCGCCGGCCCGCGGCCCGTCCGCCGTCCGCCGCTCGCCGCGCCGGCTCGGCCCTGGCCGCCGCATCCCGTACGGCCTGGCGCTCGGCCCGGCGCTGCTGATCGCCGTCTGGGCCGCCGCGTCGGCGACCGGCGCGCTCGACGCGCGCGTGCTCTCCGCGCCGTGGACCGTGGTGATCACGGCGCGCGACCTGATCGCCGACGGGCGGCTCCTGTCGAACCTCCTCACGTCGGCGCAGCGCGCGTTCCTGGGGCTCGTCCTCGGGGTCGGCCTCGGTACGGTCCTGGCGTTGCTCTCCGGGCTGACCCGCGTCGGCGAGGCGCTCGTGGACGGGCCGGTGCAGATCAAGCGCGCGATACCGACGCTCGCGCTGATTCCGCTGCTGATCCTGTGGTTCGGCATCGGCGAGCAGATGAAGGTGCTCACCATCGCCCTCGGCGTGGTCATCCCGGTCTACGTGCACACCCACGCCGCGCTGCGCACCATCGACGCGCGCTACGTGGAGCTGGCCGAGACGGTCCGCCTGACGCGGTGGCAGTTCATCCGGAAGGTGGCCTTGCCGGGGGCGATGCCGGGCTTCCTCATGGGCCTCCGGCTGGCGGTCACCGGCGCGTGGCTGGCGCTCGTCGTGGTCGAGCAGATCAACGCCACGAGCGGCATCGGTCACATGATGTCGCTGGCCCGCTCCTACGGCCAGACGGAGATCATCCTCCTCGGGCTCGTCGTGTATGGGCTGTTCGGCCTGGCTTCCGACTCGGCCGTGCGGCTCATCGAGAGAAGGACCCTGTCATGGCGTCGCATCCTGGCCGGCTGACCGCGCCGCCGCCCACGGTGCGGATCCGCGACTTGGTTCGCCGCTTTGGCGCCCGCACGGTCCTCGACGGCATCGATCTCGAGATCCAGCGGGGCGAGTTCGTCGCGCTGCTCGGCCGGAGCGGCTCCGGCAAGAGCACGCTGCTGCGGGCGATCGCCGAGCTCGATGTGGAGGTGACCGGCTCGGGCGAGCTGCACGTGCCGGAGAATCGAGCGGTCGTGTTCCAGGACACGCGGCTCTTGCCGTGGGCGCGGGTGCTCGACAACGTGATCCTGGGGCTCGACGCGCCGTCGGCGCGGGCGCGCGGGGAGGCGGCGCTCGCGGAGGTCGGGCTCGCGGGGCGGGAGCGCGCGTGGCCTGTCGAGCTGTCCGGCGGCGAGCAGCAGCGGGTGGCGCTGGCGCGGTCGCTGGTGCGCGACCCGGAGCTCGTGCTGGCCGACGAGCCGTTCGGCGCGCTCGACGCCCTGACCCGGATGCGCATGCACGATCTGCTGCGCGAGCTGTGCGCGCGGCACCGGCCGGCCGTGCTGCTGGTCACCCACGACGTCGACGAGGCGATCGCGCTCGCCGACCGGGTGCTGGTGCTCGAAGGCGGCCGCATCGCCGAGGAGCAGCGCATCGATCTGCCGGCCCCGCGCCCGCTCCGCGATCCCCGCTTCCTCGCCTACCGCGAGTCGCTGCTGGCCGCGCTTGGTGTGGCGCCGGCCGCGGCCTCGACCGAAGACACCGATTCGAGCTCTGAACTGGAAGGGAGTGCCCCGTGACCCATCGGCCCGGACGACTGCATCTCAACGCGTTTCTCATGAGCGTAGGCCACCACGAGGCCTCGTGGCGCTTGCCGGAGAGCGATCCGTTCGCGAACACGAACATCGAGCATTTCAAGAACCTGGCCCGCATCGCGGAGCGGGGGAAGCTCGACTCGCTGTTCCTCGCCGACAGCCCGGTCCTCTGGAACAACGTCGGCCGCAGGCCGGCCGGGACGCTCGAGCCGACGGTGCTGCTCGCGGCGCTCGCGGGCGTGACCGAGCACGTCGGGCTGATCGCCACCGCCTCGACCACGTACAACGAGCCGTTCAACCTGGCCCGGAGGTTCGCGTCGCTGGATCACATCAGCGGGGGGCGCGCCGGGTGGAACATCGTTACGACCGCGGGCGTGGATGCGGCGCGCAACTTCAATCTGGACGAGCTGCCGGCGCACAGCGACCGGTATGCCCGGGCGGCGGAGTTCATCGATGTGTCGTTGAAGCTGTGGGACAGCTGGGACGACGACGCGCCGCTCGGCGACAAGGAGAACGGCGTCTGGGGCGACGACCGGAAGATCCATCCGCCGCGGCACGTGGGCAAGTACTTCAAGGTCGAGGGGGCGCTCAACGTGCCGCGGCCGCCGCAGGGGTATCCGTTGCTGGTGCAGGCCGGATCGTCGGAGGACGGGAAGGAGCTGGCGGCGCGGTACGCCGAGGCGGTGTTCACGGCGCAGCAGACGCTGGACGACGCGCAGCAGTTCTATACCGATCTGAAGGCGCGCGTGCGGGGGTTGGGGCGCGATCCGGAGTCGATCAAGATCTTGCCGGGGATCGTGCCGGTGATCGGGGCCACCGAGGCGGAGGCGCAGGCGCTCGACGCGGAGCTCGAGCGGCTCATCAAGCCGGAGTATGCGAAGCGGCAGCTCGCGCAGACGCTGCGCGTGAAGCCGGAGGAGCTCGATCTGGACGCCGAGCTGCCGAGGGATCTGCCGAGCGAGGATCAGATCGAGGGGGCCAAGAGCCGCTACACGCTGATCGTGAGCCTGGCGCGGCGGGAGCGGCTGACGGTGCGCCAGCTCATCGGCCGGCTGGGCGGCGGCCGGGGGCATCGGACGTTTGCCGGCACGCCGGAGCAGGTGGCGGACGCGATCCAGCACTGGTGGGAGCAGGGGGCTGCCGACGGGTTCAATGTGATGCCGCCGGTGCTGCCGTCGGGGCTCGCGGCGTTCGTGGAGCACGTGGTGCCGATCCTGCAGCGACGCGGGCTGTTCAGGACGGAGTACGAGGGCAGGACGCTGCGCGAGAACTACGGGCTGCCGCGGCCGGCGAACCGCAACCACGGTCAGGAGCTGGTCGAGGCGGCGGAGTGAGCTGAATTACGGTTGGCCGCAACCTGGGTTGGCGGGCGGAACGTCAACCCCAGCCGGGCGGGCGGAACCTCCGCCGGACCTCAACCTCGGTCGGGCGGCGGAACCTACGCCGGACCTCAACCTCGGTCGGGCGGCGGAACCTCCGGAACCTCAACCCCGGTCGGGCGCCGGAACCTCAACCTCGGTCGGGCCGGGGGCCTCAACCCCGGTCGGGCGCCGGAACCTCAACCCCGGTCGGGCGCCGGAACCTCAACCCCGGTCGGGCGCCGGAACCTCAACCTCGGTCGGGCCGGGGACCTCAACCCCGGTCGGGCGCCGGAACCTCAACCTCGGTCGGGCCGGGGGCCTCAACCCCGGTCGGGCCGGAACCTCAACCCCGGTCGGCGATCGGACTCGCAACCCCGGTCGGGTGAGCAGCAGCCGGCGAGCCGCTCAAACGAGCCATAAGTAAATTAAAATACAAAATGCCCCAATCCCGAGCGGGTCAGCGCAACCTGGGTCGGAAGAATGCGGCATCCCGGGAGCTCAACCCCGGTCGGGTATGCCCCGTTAGATCAGCCACAACTGCACGATTTTATTATCAAATCCGGAGGAGTCGAGCGCCGGTTCATGTAGCCTGCCTCCGACATGCGCATTCTTTTTGCTACATGGTTTGCTGTCACCCTGTCCGCCTTGGCGGCTGCCGCGTGTGGAGACGACGACGGCAGCGGCCGGCCGTCCGAGGGCAGTAGCGGTGATGGCGGTGCAGCTGGCGCGGGCGGTGGCACCGGCAGCGCGGGCGCTCAGGGGGAGGGCGGCACCGGCGGCACCGGCGACACCACCGGCGGCACCGGCGACGGCACCGGCGGCCCCACCGGCCCCACCGCCCCCACCGCCCCCACCACCTCGCGCGACCTCCTCGATCAGCTCCACGCCCTCGACGGCCTCACCGCCGTCGAGCACGACTCGACCCTCCCGGGCTACCGCTACTTCGTCCTGGAGCTCGACCAGCCCGCCGACCACGACCACCCCGACGCCGCGCGCTTCCAGCAGCGCCTCCTCCTGCACCACCGCGATCCCGCCGCCCCCGTCGTCCTCGTCACCGAGGGTTACAACCTCTACCCCGACGCGCAGTGGCTCGACGAGCCCGCCGAGCTGCTCGCCGCCAACCAGCTCCGCGTCGAGCACCGCTTCTTCACCCCCTCTCGCCCCGCGCCCGCGGACTGGTCGCTGCTCACCATCGAGCAGGCCGCCGCCGACCTCCACCGCGTCATCGCGTCGCTCCGCCCGCTCTACGAGGGCCGCTGGATCTCCACCGGCGCCAGCAAAAGCGGCATGACCGCGATCTATCATCGCCGCTTCTACCCCGCCGACGTCGACGGCACCGTCGCCTACGTGGCCCCGCACAGCGCCGGCGTCTCCGACCCGCGCTACCTCGACTTCGTGGCAGAGCGCGGCGACCCCGCATGCCGGCAGGCCCTCCAGCGCTTCCAGCGCGAGGTGCTGCTGCGCCGCCCCGCCATGCTCGACCTCATGGAAACCGAGGCCGCCGAGCTCGGCGTCACCTATGACCTCCTCGGCATCGACAGGGCCCTGGACATCGCCGTCATCGAGTCCGTCTTCTCCCTCTGGCAATACAAGGACTCGAGCTTCTGCGCCCGCGTCCCCACCGCCGCCTCCGACGACGCCGCCGTCTGGGCCTTCCTCGACGAGGCGAACGCCCCCCGCCTCTGGTCCGACCCCTACCTCTTCGCCATGGAGCCGTACTACTGGCAAGCCGCAGCGGAGCTGGGCTATCCGAGCTTCGCGGAGGAGCACATCGCCGATCTGCTCCTCTACCCCGGCGCGAACGTGCCCACCTCGTTCGTCGAGGCCGGGCCCGGCAAGACCCCGCTCTTCGATCCCAGGGCGATGCAGGACATCTCCGCCTGGCTCACCACCGAGGGCGAACGGCTGCTGTTCATCTACGGCGAGAACGATCCGTACACCGCCGCCGCCTTCGACATCGGCGCCGCCCGCGACTCCCACCGTTTCATCGCGCCTGGCGGCACCCACGGCGCCGTCATCCTCTCGCTCGCGCCGGCCGACCAAGCGCTCGCCCTCGGCGCGCTCGAATCCTGGACGGGCGTCGCGCCGACCCACCGCGACCCGTCGGCGCTGCGGCCCCTGCTCCGAGGCCGTCGCTGGATGACGCGCGACTAGAGAGCGCCGCGTCGCCCAACGACAAGACCTCTCCCATCGCTCCTCCCACGGCGTCACCCACGCGCCGCCGACGCCGCCGCGCACCGCGCCGCGTAGGCGGCGGGCGTGAACCCGACCTGCGCCTTGAAATCGCGGATCAAGTGCGCCTGATCGTGATACCCGAGCTCGCTCGCGAGCGCCGCCCACGCCACCGACGCCCCCGACGCCACGCGCTCCGCGGCCTCCTGGACCCGGGATCGCCGGATGATCCACTTGGGCCCGACCCCGATGTACCGCTCGAACGCGCGGTGCAGCGTGCGGACCGAGACCCCCGCGATCCGCGCGAGATCCTCGGCGCGGTGGACGTCGCGATCCCTCTGCGCGCGCGCGGCGAGCGTCATGGCCTCGTCGAGCCCCGGATCCGAAGGACCCCTGTGCACCCGGAGGAGCGCCTCGATCGCCCGGACCCCGAGGAGGTCGTCCGGTTGATCGAGCACCTCGCGCTCCAGCGCGTTCGCCGCGTCGCCGAACGCCTCCGCGAGCGGGACGGCCCGATCGACCAGCCGGCGCATCGGACAGCGCGCGAACGGGAAGAAGCCCCCCGGCTTGAACTTCGTGGCCACGACGCGCCCCGTCCCCTCGAGCCGGGAGACCTCGCGCCGCGTCCCGAGCCCGTTCACGATCGACCCGTTCACCTGGATCGCCAGGTTGACGCAGGGGTGCGGCAGGATCTCCTGCTCGAACGGCGCGGGGAGCGTCCACCGGACGACCCAGTGCCAGTCGACGAGCGCGGCCAGATCGGGCGCGGGCGCGTGGCGGCGCAGCTCGAAGCGCCTGAACCCCGCCGCGGGGTTCAAGATGCCGAGGGTGCGGCCTCCGGGGGGGATGCTCGAGCTCATCGCGTGGCGCTCTTTTACAATACGGGGCCCATCCCGGGCAGTAGGGTCCGGCCCGGAGGCACGACATGGCTGATTCGACCACGCCCACGCGGGGAAACCTCGTCTTCTACCATTCACCGCACACGCGCGCGTCAGGCGCGCGCATCCTCCTCGACGAGCTCGGCGCGCCGCACGAGCTGCGCGTCCTCAACATGAAGGCCGGCGAACAGCGCAAGGCGCCCTACCTCGCGGTGAACCCGCTCGGGAAGGTCCCCGCCATCGTGCACGACGGCGCGCTCGTCACCGAGCAGGTCGCCATCTTCATCTACCTCGCCGACCTCTTCCCGGAAGCGGGCCTTGCCCCGGCCCCCCGCGATCCGCAGCGAGGCCCCTACCTCCGCTGGCTCGTCTACTACGGGTCTTGCTTCGAGCCGGCCATGACCGATCGCGCGATGAAGCGCGAGCCCGCGCCGCCGGCCATATCGCCTTACGGCGACTTCGACACGATGTTCGGCACGCTCGTGGAGGCGCTCCGACAGGGCCCCTACCTGCTCGGCGAGCGGTTCTCCGCGGCCGACATCCTCTGGGGTGGGGCGCTCCGGTGGATGACGCAGTTCAAGCTCATCCCCGAGCTGCCGGAGATCGCCGCCTACGTCGCCCGGATCTGCAGCCGGCCGTCGTTCGCGCGGGTCACGTCCGACGACGCGCAGCTCGCCGCGGCGCACGAGGCGGCGGTCGCGGCGGCGGCGCAAGCGAGCTGACCCGCCGGCGCGCCGGCGGTCGGCGACGGCGCGCCGGCGCGCCGTCGCACAGCGCGCGAGCGAGCCTCGCCGCCCAGCTCGTCCGCGTCGGGACGAGCGGGAGCAACGCGGCGCTGGGCGCGATCCGGTCCCCACATCGGCATTGCCCGCCCCTTGCCTTCGTGATGAGCTGGGCGGCATGGTCGCTTCGAAGCTTGTTGCGGTCCTCTCCACATGCACCCTCGCGCTGGCGGCCTCCGTGACCGGAGGCTGCACCGCTTCAGACGCCGCGGAGCCCGACGCGGACGACTGTTCGACGCCGGGACAGAACCAGTTCCTCTTCGACCTGATGCGGGACGCCTACCTCTGGTACGACCGCGTGCCGGACCTCGATCCCCGGTCCTACCCCTCGCCCGAGGCGCTGCTCCGGGATCTCGTCGACCCGTCGCGGGACCGGTGGAGCTACATCTCGAGCAAGAGCGATTACGAGGCTTATTTCCGGGAGGGGCAGACCCTCGGGCTCGGCTACCGGTGGAGCTTCGACCCGCAGGGCAGCCTCCGGCTCGCGCTGGTCCACCCCGCCTCGCCCGCCGGAGCGGCCGGCCTGCGGCGCGGCGACAGGGTGCTGGCGATCAACGGGATCGACGTCGAGCAGGTGGCGAACGAAAACCTCTGGTCGGAGGTGACGGGCCCCGACGAGGAAGGACACGAGATCTCGCTGACGATCGAGCGCGCGGGCAAGGAGGTCTTCACCGTCGCCGTCCGGAAGGCGGTGCACGGCGTCACCACGGTGATGAGCCCGCGGATCCTGCAGGCGGGATCCGCGACGGTGGGTTACCTCATGCTCACCACGTTCATCGAGCCCACCGCGAAGGAGCTCGACGACGCCTTCGCGATGTTCCGGGCCAACCACATCGACGAGCTCGTCCTCGATCTGCGCTACAACGGCGGCGGGCGCCTCGCCGTCGAGCGGCACCTCGCGAGCCTGATCCACCGGCCCGCGGACAAAGGCGCGCTGCTCGACATCACCGCGCACAACGACAGGCACGTCACGTGGGACAAGCGGGCTTCGTTCGAGGACCTCGACCAGCCGGCGCTCTCCCTGTCCCGGCTGGTCGTCATCGCCACCGGCGGCACGGCCTCCGCGAGCGAGACGCTGATCAACAGCCTGCGCGCGTACATCGACGTCAAGATCGTCGGCTCGACGACGCACGGCAAGCCCGTCGGTATGCACGGGTGGGACTACTGCGACAAGATCGTTCACCCGATCTCGTTCCGGGTGCTCAACGCGAAGCAAGAGGGCGACTTCTACGACGGCTTCGCCCCCGACTGCCCCGTCACCGACACGCTCGAGGCGGAGCTCGGCGACGAGGACGAGGCGTGCCTCGCAGAGGCCCTCCACCTGCTGCAGCACGCCGCTTGCTCCACCCCGGCGCAGCCGGCCGAGGCAAGCGAACGGCGCGCCGCCCCGCCGCCGGAGATCCCCTGGGACGGCTTCCGGCGCGAGGTCGGCGCGCTCTGAGGCGATCTCGCCCTCACCGGATTCCCGCGCCCTCACCAGAATTCCCGCGCGTCGACCCAGGGCCCGTACGGCTGCCCCAGCCGGCGCCGCCCGCCCACGCAAAAGACGGCAGCGACCGGCTTGACACGCTGCGCGGCTTGGCGGACATTCCTCCGCCATAGCGGACATTTGGCCCGCGGCCAGGAGGGACTGTCATGAGCCTGCAACTCGGAAGCATCGCGCCCGACTTCGAGCAAGCGTCCACGCACGGGACCATCCGGTTCCACGAGTGGGCCGGGAATTCGTGGGTGATCCTGTTCTCGCACCCGAAGGACTTCACCCCGGTCTGCACGACCGAGCTCGGCGCGGTCGCCAACCTCAAGGCGGAGTTCGACAAGCGCGGCGTCAAGCCCATCGCCCTGAGCGTCGACGACGTCGACTCGCACAAGCGCTGGTCCGTCGATATCGAGGAGACGCAGCGCACGAAGCTGAACTACCCGATCCTCGCCGACGTGGACCGGAAGGTGTCCTCCCTGTACGGGATGATCCACCCGCAGGCGAACGACACGCTCACGGTCCGGTCGGTGTTCGTCATCGATCCGAACAAGAAGATCCGCGCGACGTTCACCTATCCCGCGAGCACCGGGCGCAACTTCGACGAGATCCTGCGCCTCATCGACTCGCTGCAGCTCACGGACAGCCACTCCGTGGCGACGCCCGCGAATTGGAAGGACGGCGATGACGTGGTGATCGTCCCCTCGCTCCAGGATCCCGAGGTCCTCAAGCAGAAGTTCCCCAAGGGCTACAACGCCGTTCGCCCGTACCTGCGCCTCACCCCGCAGCCGAACCGCTGAGGCGGCGCGGCGCGGCGAGCGCTAAGGACTGCATGCGATCCGCGACGCGGCCCCTCGCGGCGCTCGCCGTGACGCTCGCGGCGTGCTCGCGCGCGCCGGCGCGCGACACGCTCGGGGCGGCCGGCGACGCCCCGAAGCCGGCGGCGCCGGCCGCCGGCCGCGGATGGCGGCTCGTGCACCACGAGACCTTCGACGCCCCCTTCCAGGAGCCGGCGGCGTGGACCGAGGACCCGTACGGCGACGCGAGCCCCTACCACGTCGACGTCTTCGACGACGACGGCGCGTTCTTCGCCGCGCGCGGCGGCGAGGCGTTCCGCGAGGGCCTGCGGCGGTTCCGCTCGTTCCGGAAGTCCTTCACGTACGGCGAGGGAGGGTGGCTCACGGTCGAGCTGTACGGCCGCGACAGCGACCGCGACGGCGTGCCCGAGACGGGCGGCCGCTTCGAGGCGGCCTCCGGCAAGGCCAGGCTCGTCTCGACCCGCCATTACGACGGCGCGATCCTCCGCTCGACCGCGCCCCTGCCGGCGCGGTACCGCGTCGAGGTGACGGTCTCCAACATCGACTTCGGCGGCCAGCGCGAGGGCAGCTGGACGCACGGCGGCAAGATCAACGGCTACGACGGGGACGAGGTGGCCGACCCGTGGCGGTTCACCGATCGGAGCGCGAAGCCGCTCTCCGCCACCTTCGGAA
This sequence comes from Sorangium sp. So ce185, assembly GCF_051526825.1. Lineage (NCBI taxonomy): Bacteria > Pseudomonadati > Myxococcota > Polyangiales > Polyangiaceae > Sorangium > Sorangium sp. So ce185. The sequence goes on from NZ_CP150316.1 coordinate 448,675, forward strand.
ACGGCGTTTACTTTCTCTGCATCACCGATTACGCGCGGCCGGCGCCTCACAACAACGTCTTCATCCATCATCACCGGAAGGTCGTGATGGACACCGACAGCAACTTCGGCGACGACGGCCCCTGGTCGGAGGTCTGGAACCCGGTGACCGGCCGGGCCGAGCCGGACGGCTCGCGGTACGTGAGCATGATCTGGCTCCGCGGCGACGCGTTCGGGAGCCCCTGGACCGGCAACGGGTTCACGTCGTACACGGCCGGCGGGTGGAAAGACGGCCCCGTCTTCGTGGACAAGTACCTCGACAAAGAGACCTACGTGTTCACCGTCGAGCGCGACGGTGAGGGGTATGCGATGTCCGCGGCGGGCAGGTTCCACCACGGCGGCCTCACGACGTACGCGGCGCGGCGGGGGTTTCGCGAGCCGCCGGTGACGTGGCATTTCAACCAGCGCCCCGACGAGCTCGCGGGCCAGGTCCATAACGAGACAGTCGACTTCGGCGAGCCGTTCGAGACCTGGCCGGCGGGGTCGGCGTACCCGGATCACTTCTTCTTCGGCGACCCGCACATCAACTATTACGAGGGCACCGCCGAGTTCGACGACGTGAAGCTGTACCTGCCGGACGAGGGGTAGCCCTCGTCCCGGCCAAGGCGCCGGCGGGGCGCGCCTCGGTGGAGCCCCGCCCGCCGACGCCGGGTCGGTCGCGCGCGGGACGAGCCGTCGCGGGAGCAAGTTCTCGACGGCACCGCCGTGCGATCACGGTGATAACTCGGCCACGCCTCGTTGAATGAATCACCGCCGGCGTGCACCAGAGGCGGATGAACGAGACACATGCGATTCAGCGCCGTGGCCGCGGTCGCGCTGATCTGCGCGCCTGCGACGCTGCGTAACGGGCGAGGTCTGGGCGCCAGGTCCTCCCTGGGGAGTCGTGTCGCTGATGCGGCCTGTGTCCGTCGAAGTGGCTTCTGTTGCTGATGTGCCCTGACTGGCCGGTACGCCCGGCCAGAGAACCCGAATTCTCGACAACTGAGGAGAAAACGCGGTGCAGACGAAACTTCGGCGCTCTTTCTCTGGCCTCGCCAAGGGAAGGAAGCTCCAGCTCGGACCTCTCGAAGATCAGCGCTCGCTGGTGCTGGGGAACCTGAGCCACCCTGCCTGGCAGGCCAGCGCTCCCACCATGGCATTCCGTGTCAAGCCGCTGTCGGGCGCTGACGCCGACAACCTCCGTTCTCTCGTCCACGTCAACTATGACGAGACGGGCCCTGCTGGGAGCTACAGAGAACGGCCCTTCGCCTGTCCGGACGGTGTGACAGCCATCGTCATCGAGCTGGAGGACGTGCAGCTCGCCGGGGGCGACTCGAGCACGGAACCCTTTCTGTTGCAGGTCCTGGACGCCTCCGGGATCACGCAAGTCTCCTCTCAGAGCTTCACGCCTGGCTCCGCTGCCGCGCTCGTCGCCACCAGCCCGATCGCGCTCACGGCCGGGGCGGAGTACCGCGTTCGGCTGGTGTGCAACGCCGCCGGCCAATCGTCTTTCTTGTGCGGCAGGCTGCGCGTCAGGCCCGTATCAGCCACCGCTGAATTCTGGTTGAAGCCGTTCACTCGCCTGGACGCAGATCCGACCGTGCTCCACGGGAACATGGGCCCGGCGTACCCGACGGTCGCGACGTACGCGAAAGATCCTCGCTTCGCCAGCCACACCCAGCTTGCGTACCTGGAGCTCAGCACGACGGCGGCCGAGATCTACGCGCAGTACTGCAACACCATCGCGCTCGTCTCCGGCAATCGAGGTCAGCCGAGCGTCTTCATCGACCAGCGGCCGCTGGACCCGCCGCTCCAGCCTGCCGGCAACACCACGAGCTACGTCCGTGCGGCCCTCCCGAGCCAGCCGCTCGGCCGGAAGAACGTGCGCGTCTTCTCGGGGCCGCAGATGTCGCCGGTCTACCCGAACATGACGGAGCACCACGGCAACCACCTCTGTGCGGTGTACGTCCCGAGCGGCGACGACACCGAGGTCGTCCCTGTCCCTGCGCGTAGGCCGGTCGTTCCGTACGGCGACTCGAAGATCGCCGGGTTCTGGAGCCTCAGCACCGGCAGGGACTCCATCACGTTCCTGCTCCGCGAGAGGGGCATCCCTGTCGTCTCCTTCGCCGCAGGAGGGTGGACGCTGCACGCCGAGACAGGCTCGACGCTCTCTGTCGACGCTTGCCTGCCGCTGGCCAGGAAGCTCGTCGAGTGTCTCCCGTCGAAGATCATCCTGGAGATGGGCCGGAACGACTTCAGCAGCGTCAAGTTCGCTCCGAGCGACCTCATCGCCCAGCTCAACAATCTGCTCCTGGCCATCCACCAGGTGGCTCCGTGGATCCCTGTAGAGCTGCTGAGCTGGACGCGGGAGGTCACGGAGAGCGACAGAGCGGGCGTCTCCTGGGCTGCCATGCGGGCGAGCTTCCTCGGCCTCGCGACCGGCAAGCCCTGGGTCAGCGTCCTCGACGCCGCGAGGTATTGGACCCAGGCGGAGGCCGGGTCGTTCACGTCCGATGCGGTGCATCCGAACGATCGCGGACAGGAGCTGATCAGCTCGGCGATCGCGGGAGATGAGTTTCCTTGGACGCCCAAGAGGCTCGGCTCACTGTTCGCGTACTACAGCGCGGAAGGCCGGCTCGGCGGGAGCAGCCTCATCGGGGCCGTCACCGCTTCTGGCACGTCACCCCCGTCGATCACCGTGTCCGGTACGGCCCTGATGGCCTGCCGCGTGCGCGTCGAGGTCAACACCGGCGGGACGCCCGGCGGGGCGATGAAGATCAGCTACTCGTTCAACGCGGGTCGGCAGCGGATCCGGCAGAACGTGGCCGTGCCCGCGAACGGCGTCGTCGAGCTGGCGCCCCTCGGCGTCTCCGTCACGTTCTCTTCTGCGACCTACAACAACCTGCATGCGTACGAGTTCAACACCTGCGTCGCCCAGTGGTACGATTTGAGCGGCAACGGAAACCACATGGTGGTCCCCGCCGGAAACAACGCGTATTCTCCTGAGTTCAACCCCTCCTCGTCGGCGTTCGGGAGGAGGCCGGCTCTGGCGTTCACGCCGACGCGGCGGCTCCGGCTGACGGGGATCAGCCTCGCAGCGCCCTATACCCTCTTCCTCGTCGGCAGGTGCGCGAGCCAGGCCAGCGTCCGTGCGTTCTTCGGTAGGACCGAGGTGGGCTCAGGGCTCCTCTTTTACGCGAACACGGCCACGTCCGTCGCCATCAACGACGAGGCCAGCCAGATCAACGCGAACGTGAACGCGACGCTGCCGCACTGTTACATCCTCGAAGTGAACGGGGCCTCGCCGAAGATCATCGTGGACGGCGTGTCCCTCCCGTTGACCCCGAACAGCACGTTGAGCAACAAGACCCTCACGGCGTTGTCCATCGGATCCGACGCTGTCGAGGGATGGGGTCTGGACTCGGACGTGATGGAGGCCGGCGTCTGTAGCGGCGTCCTGTCCCAGGACGAGATCGACGCGATCGTCGCGAGAGCACGCCACAGGTATCGGCTCCCGTGAGCGCCCGCGGCGAGCGGGGGCGGAGCGTCCTGCTCGCCGGTGACGGAGGGGCCCGAGCTCCTCGCCTGGTTTCCCCGGTCAGCCGGTCACCTCGCGGAGGAACCTCCGCACGTGCGTCAGCACCATCTTCACCTTCGGGATCTCGGCCAGCGCCTCCGGCACCGTCACCCGCACGGCCAGCTCGCGGCCCACGAGCGCCGGCAGGACCGTGACGAGCTCGTCGCCGGTGGGCTCATCGATCATCGCGTCCGGGATGAGCGCGATGCCCAGCCCGGCCAGGCAGCAGTGCCGGACGAGGTGGATGTCGGTCGCGAGCAAGGCCGGCTCCACCGGGAATTTCCCCCCATTGCGGGTGGGCCACGCGGACGCGTCCTCGCCCGGCGCTCGCCAGGAGAGGAGCTCGTGGCGGGCGAGGTCGTCGATCGAGGCCGGCGTCCCCCGCCGCGCGAGGTATTCCTTGCTCGCGCACAGCCGCTCTTGAACGCGCAGGATCACGAGCGAGAGCCAGGGCCCTCGCGGCGCGCCCTCGCCGAAATGCACGGCGACGTCGACGTCGACGAGCGACTCGGAGAGCGGGTCGTTGCTGAACTCGTAAGAGAGGCGCAATCGCGGGTACGTGCTCCGGATCGAGGCGAAGATCGGCGCCATGAGGTGCGGCGGCAGGCCCACGGGCAGGACCAGGCGCAAGAGCCCCGAGGGCTCGCGCCCCATCTCGCGAATCGACGAGATCAGCGCGCTCGCCTCCTCGACCATCGCTTGCCCCCGGTCCGCCAGCGCGCGCCCCGCCTCGGTGAGCACGACGCCCTGCCGGCTGCTCTCCAGGAGGGGAACGCCGGAGCGCGCTTGCAGGGACTCCACGCGGCGCCGGAGCGTCGTGCGCGGCGTGCCGGTCACCTCGGCGGCGGCGTGAAACGAGCCTTGCTTGACGACGTGCAGGAAGGCTTGCAGCTCCTCGAGATCCATCGGGTCCCCTCGTCGGCCGGAACGCGGCCCACGGCGGGCCACCCGCGGTCATTGTACGCGTCCCACCGAACGCATCCCCGCCCACCGAGCGCTCCCCGGAGAGCTCGACGGCGGCATGGTTCGAGGTGAACCCTGGCCGTTCGGACGAGCTCCCGCGGGCCGTGGAGTCGAGGCCGCCTCTTCGACGCACGGCTAAGTTCTTGATATAGCGCCAATTTTCCAGAAGGGCCGGACCGCCTTGAAGGAGGCTCTGCCAGCCCGAGGCGGGCTCCGCAGTTGGGGCTTGACGCCTGGAAGCGGTTGGAATTCCTTCCTCCTCCGCGGCGTCATCCAGATCGCGGCGTCCTGCGCCGCTCCAGCTAGGGACCCGACCTCGCGAGCATAACACACGTGAACTCGCCAACGATGTTCACGTCGAGCACGTCTCCGATAGGGCGCGAGCTCGCCAATGAGGACAGTGATGAACTTGCGAATGCTAACGTTTCCGGTCGCATCGTCGTGGTTTGCGCTCACGGTGCTCGCCTGCGCGCCCAGCAACCAGGGCAGCCAGGTCGGCTCGCCCGCTCAGGCGAGCGCGGCCAATCAGGCCAGCAGCGCCGCGCCTGCCAGCACCTCGAGCCAGACCGGCGCGGCGGAGACGCCCCCGGCGGCGGAGCCCGCGCCGCAGGGGCCACCGCTGCGGCCTGCGGCCAAGGGAGCGTACTTCACGGGCGAGTATCGCAACCTGTTCGCGGAGCTGGGACACAAGCCGGCCGAGATCGACGCCAAGATCACGAAGGCCTACACCCAGCTGTTCCACGGCGATCCCAAGGAAGAAGCCGTCATGTTCGCGGCGGGGAAGAACGCGAACGGCCCCAAGGCGTACATCATGGACATCGGCAATAACGACGTCCGCTCCGAAGGGATGTCGTACGGCATGATGATCGCCGTTCAGGTCGATCGAAAAGACGACTTCGACGCCCTGTGGAACTGGGCCAAGTCTCACATGTACCACGCGGATCAGCGTCACCCCGGCTTCGGCTATTTCTCGTGGCAGATGCGCCCGGACGGCACGGCCATCGACGAGAATCCCGCTCCCGACGCGGAAGAGTATTTCGCGACGGCGCTCTTCTTTGCGTCCCATCGCTGGGGGAACGGCAAGGGGATTTATGACTACCGGAAGGAGGCCCTGGGCCTGCTCGACGTGATGAAGAACCGCAAGGCCATCGCGGGGGCGGTCAACGCGAACAAGCGCAAGACCACGCTGCACGCGCTCTTCAATACCGAGCACAAGATGGTGCGGTTCACGCCGGACGCGGATAACTTCGCGAAGAACGGCGACCACACCGATCCGTCGTATCACCTGCCCGCGTTCTACGAGCTCTGGGCGGCCTGGGGCCCCGAGGCGGATCGCGCGTTCTGGGCCGACGCGGCGAAGGTGAGCCGCGATTTCTTCGTCAAGACGACGCATCCGAAGACCGGGCTCGCCCCGGATTACGCCAACTTCGACGGCACCCCCAAGGCTGCCTCCTGGGACGCGGGGACCGCCAACTTCCGTTACGACGCGTTCCGCACCGCGATGAACTGGGCCGTGGATGCGGCGTGGTGGGCGAAGGATCCGCGGGAGACCGAGCTGAGCGACCGCATCCTCGCGTTCTTCGACGCGCAGGGCCCCGAGTACAAGGCCAACTTCACCCTCGACGGCAAGCCCATCGTCGACCACGGCTCGCTCGGGCTCGTGGCGATGAACGGCGTCGCGGTGCTGGCTGCGAGCCAGCCGCGGGGCTGGCGCTTCGTCAAAGACGTGTATTCGCGCGAGCCGCCGACCGGCAAGTGGCGGTACTACGACGGCATGCTGTACACGATGTCCCTGCTGCACTTGAGCGGGAAATTCCGCGTCATCATGCCGCAAGCGCAGCCCGCCGCGCCTGCCGCTGCTGCTGCGGCGGCTGGTAAGCGCTAGCTCGGCAGTCAGCTCGCCCTGCTGCTCATCTCTGCAGCGACCTTCCGCATCGCCTGCTCGTGCGGCTCGAGAAAGCTCACGAGACGCTGGGTCAGCTCGGGCCCGGCCGCTTCCGGCGTTCCAGCGCGGAACGGCGGGGCGGGGTCGTATTCCAGCATCAGCTGCGTCATCTTCGCGGTGTCCTCTCCGCGCAGCAGCGCGAGGAGCGTCAGCCCGAAATCGATGCCTGCGGTCACCCCGCCGCCCGAGATCCGGTTGCGATCGACCACCACGCGCGCATGGACGCACTCCACGCCGAACGCCTCGAGGATGTGGCGCATGGCCCAATGCGTCGTGGCCTTGTATCCTTGCATCAACCCTGCTGCGGCCAGGATCAGCGATCCCGTGCATACGGAGGTCACGTACCTGGCCCGAGGGCCTCGGTCCCTCAGAAATTGAAGGATCTCCCGGTCCGCCATCGCCTCGGTCGTGCCGATGCCGCCCGGCACGAACAGGATGTCGAGGTCGTCCGGACAGTCGCTGAAGGTCGCGGTCGGCTGGATGGAGACCCCCGTGTCGGACGTGACCAGGGCGCGCGTCTTCCAGAGCAGGTGGGTCTCCGCGTGAACGGCCAGCACGTTCTGCGGACCGATCAGATCCAGCGTCGTGAGACCCGGATAGAGCACCATGCCGATCTGGAGCGGCGGCTGCGGAGCGGGCATCTTGAGCTCATGCGTTTCGGTCATCTCTCGTCCCTCTTCCTTTCGTTCGTTCATCCGTTGACCGTCCCGAGCGCGTCCGATCACGATCGACCGGAGCGCGGCCGATCGTCCTCCGGCGCGACGCGGGAGCGCTCTTCGATCGGCGGGGGGCGGTGCACGCGATAACGCTATCCGTCGCGCGCATGGCAAAGACGACAACGTGCCTGCATTTCCTGCCAGACGCCCTGAGGCGCGGAGGCGCGCGCGCCGAGTCGCGGCGCGCCCGGGCAGAGACGCGCGGCGCCGCTACCGCGCCGGCGCGATCTCGGTGAACAGCCGCTCGTGCGCCGCGAGCATCGCCCCGAGGCTGAAGCGCGCGTCGAACGCCTGCGCGTTGCGCGCGCCCATCGCGGCGGCGGCCGTCGGATCCGACAGCAGCGCGAGGAGCCGATCCGCGAGCGCGCGGGGGTCCTCGGGGGCGACGAGGTAGCCGCCGGCGCCGTCCTCGATCGCCTCCGGCACGCCGCCGACGCGGGTCGCGACGATCGGCTTTCCGGCGGCCATGGCCTCGAGGACCGCGAGCGGGAGCCCCTCCCAGCGGGACGAGAGGACATACGCGTCGAGGCCGGCCATCACGTCGGGCACGTCGCTGCGCAGCCCGAGGAAGTGCACGCGCTCCCGCGCCGCCATGCCGGCGCGCCGGGCCTCGAGGTCGGCCCGGGCCGGCCCGTCGCCGGCGATCACCACGTGCGCGCGCGGGTCGCGGCCGAGGACCTCGCCCGCGGCGTCGAGCAGGACGTCGATGCCCTTCTGGCGCGACAGCACCGCGACCGTGCCGAGCACGCGCGCGTCCTCGGGCAACCGCAGCTCGGCGCGGAGGCGGTCGCGGCGGCCGGCGCGGACGCGCGCGCCGTCGATGCCGTTGCGGATCACGTGGACGGGCCGCCGGACGCCGAGATCGCGCCGGAGCTTGGTGGCCAGATCGCCGGAGACCGCGATGATCGCGTCGGCGAGCCGCACATAAACTCTGAATTTGCGCAGCGAGCGGGGGCTCGCGCTGTTGATCTCGTTGTGCTCCGAGTAGACGACCCGCGGCCGCGGCAGGAGCAGGCGCGACGAGACGCCGCCGAAGATGAGCGGGGCGAAGTTGTGGACGTGCAGGACGTCCGCCCGCACGTCGCGCAGGAAGCCGCGGATCGCGAGGGGCAGCTCGGGATCGACGCGGGCGAAGCCGAGGTTGAGCCGCGGGCGCCGCCGCAGGACGAGCCTCCGCTCGGGCGGGAGGTCGACCTGATCGAAGAGCTTGCCGGGGGCGTCCAGGCAGATGAGCGACGGGTCGAAGCGGGCGCGATCGAGGCCGTTCAGGAGGCTGACGGCGACCTTCTCGAGGCCCCCGACGTCGAGGTTGATGACCACCGTGCACACGCTGATCTTCCGCATAGGGCCCGCCTCCCGCGCTCGTACCACGGCGCCCCGGCGACGGGTAAACCAGGTGCGGCGCGCGCGGCGATCGTGTAGAGCGGAGGCTCTGCGGCGGCTCCGGCTCCTTCACCTGATGCCTTGTCGCTTCTGGGGCGGCCCGGAGCGGCAGACCGTGCAAGCGGCGAGGATCCTGCGCGATCGCGGCGCGTGCGAGGTCTCGTTCGCCGTGATCCCGCACCGGGAGGCGAAGGTCGCGGACAACCCGCTCGTGGTGGGGGCGCGCGCGGAGGGGTTCGAGGCCGAGCCGCTCGCGCTGGAGCGGGGCTACGACCTGCTCGAGGGGGCGCGGCGGCTCCGCGCGATCGCGGCGCGGCTCCGGCCCGACGTGGTGTGCACGGTGGGGTACAAGGCGGACCTCCTGGCGCTCGGGCTGCGCGGGCGCGGCGCGCCGCGGGTGCTGGCGGTGGCGCGCGGGTGGACGGGCGAGGACCTGAAGGTGCGGCTCTTCGAGTGGGCCGATCGCCGGACCCTGCGCTGGCACGACGGGGTCGTGGTCGTGTCCGAGGCGCAGCGCGCGGCGGTGCGGGCGTGCGGGGTGAGCGAGGCGCGGATCTTCCACGTGCCGAACGCGATCGATCTGGATCGGATGCCGCCGCCGGTCCCTCGCGCGCGGCTGCTCGCGGAGCTCGGGCTCGACGCGTCGGCCCGGCTCGTCGGCGCGGTGGGGCGGATCAGCCCCGAGAAGGGGCAGCGCTCGCTCGTGGAGGCGTTCGCGGCGGTGGCGCGCGCGGACCCGCGTGCCGCGCTCGTGCTGGTCGGGGACGGGCCGGACGAGGCCGCGGTGCGGGCGGAGGTGGCGGCGCGGGGGCTCGGCGACCGCGCGCGGCTGCTCGGCCTGCGCCGGGACGGCGCGCAGCTCATCGGGGCGCTCGACGTGCTGGCGCTGCCGTCGCGCACCGAGGGGCTGCCGAACGTGGTGCTGGAGGCGTTCGCCTACGGGACGCCGGTCGTCGCGAGCGCGGTCGGCGGCGTGCCGGAGCTCGTGCTGGACGGCGAGACGGGGTGGCTCGTCCCGCCCGGGCAGCCGGGCGCGCTGGCGCGGGCGCTGCTCGACGCGCTGGGGCGGCCGGAGGAGGCGGGGGCGCGGGCGACGCGCGCCCGGGCGCGGCTCCTGTCGCGGTTCACGGCGGAGCGGCAGGCCGACGCGTGGCTCGAGGCCATCGCCGCGGCGACCGGCGCCGCCGCGGGTAGTGCTCAAAATTGAACATGAAGGCGGGAAGGCGGGAAGAAAAGATCAACGATCTTCCTGCCTTCCCGCCTTCATGGGAGCTCTCTCCGGGCAAATTCGAGCACTACCCCGCCGCGGGGGCCTGATCGGCGTGGGCGGCGGGCGCGCCTCCCGCGGAGGGCGGCAGATCTCCCGGGCGGCTCGGGTCAGCAGGCAGGCGCGGCGAGGCTCGCGGGCGCGGGCGCGAGCGCTTCCGGGGCGCCGCGGCGCTGCTGGTGGAGCTGCTGGTAGATGCGGGCGAGCGTGTCGCCCACCACGGTCCAGTCGTACCTGCTCTGGACGAGCGCCCGGCCGGCCGCGCAAAGGCGCGCCCTGAGCGCCGGATCGGCGTCGAGCTCGAGGAGCGCGCCGCCGATCGCCTCGGGGCTCCGGGTGATGAGCGCGTGCTCGCGGTCGCGCAGCGCGAGCCCCTCCGCGCCGAGCTCGGTGGAGACGACGGGCACGCCGGCCGCGAGCGCCTCCAGGATCTTCAGCCGCGACCCGCCCCCGATGCGCAGCGGCACCACGGACGCGAGCGCGTCGGCATAGTAGGGCCGCACGTCGGGCACGGTCCCGGTCACCTCCACGCCGGGCAGCGCGCTGAGCGCGCGCACCTCCGGCCCTGGGTTCCTGCCGACCACGGTGAGGCGCCACGCGGGCCGCGCGGCGCGGATGGCGGGCCAGAGATCGCGCGCGAAGGCGACGATCGCCTGCGCGTTCGGGCGATAATCCATCGAGCCGACGAAGACGATGCGGCGGCGCGGCCCGGACGCAGCGCCGCCCGCTCCGGCGAATTCGTCCACGTGGACGCCGTTGTCGACGGCGAAGGCGCGCAGGCCGGGGCGGAGCGCGAGGAGCTTCTGGCGATCCCGCTCGCTGACCGTGAGGTGCGCGTCGAACTGCTCCAGCACCTTGCGCTCGAACCCGGCGAGCTGCGACGCCAGCGCGAACGCCGCGAGCCCGCGGAGGCGATCGGGCGCGTTCTGGCTGTAGCGGGAGAGCACCTCCGACTCGATGTTGTGCCAGTCGCAGAGGAGCAGCGGCCGATTGCGCGCCGCCCGCAGCAAGGGCAGATACCCGGCGAGGTGGACGCTCTCGACCTGCACGGCGTCGAACTGCCCTTCGTCGAGGACGCGCGCGAGCTCCTGGCGCATGGCGCTCGTCGTGTAATTGAGGACGACGAGCGGCAGCGGCCCCACGGCGCCGCGCAGGATCTTGCCCAGGGAGTTCGGCTTCTCCTGCGTGAGCGTGAGCACCTGATCGGTGATCTGCGCGATATCGTTCATCGGCTGCGGGGCGGGGCCGGCCGCGCCCATCCGCGCCCGCCCGTTACGGACGGCGCCGTCGTCGGCGAAGCTCAGGTACGTCACCCGCGCGAACCGCGAGAGCTGCCGGACAAAATGCCAGTTGCGTAGCTTGGCCCCGGTGTCGAGCGGCCAGCAGGCGCGAGGCGCAAAATAGAGAATACGCATCTGTCGCATCGAGGACATAGACACCTCCAGCTCGCGCGGACGTGCAGGCAGGTTGCACCGAGGCCTCACGCGTCGCGCGGCCCGTTCAGGGTGATGAGCGATCCGAGCCTCCGGCGCCGGCCCGGTGATGGGATTGCACGGTCGACGCCCGAAGAGCGGCGACCATGACCTGGAAAGGTAACATGGCTCTTTGGCACAATGTAAAGAAATCAGTGCGAGGCGGCGCGCGTGAGCGTCGTGCGCGTCGTGCGCGTCGATTGCGGCGGACGGAGGCGGCAGGCGCCTCGCGTCACGGCCCACGACGGGAGGCGCGCGCGGAAGCGCCCTGATTTTATCGATTTCGTGAACGCTTCCGGGGCGATGCGCGCGAGCGGCGCGCGCGGGCGGAGCGCGCTGACCTTATCGATTTCGTGAACGCTTCCGGCGCGATGCGCTCGTCGCGCCGATGCGGGCTATCGCTGGGCGAGCCCGCCTTTCCTCCAGGGCTGGAATCGCCCGGACGTCCATTTCCAGTCCGCGGCGCATCCCCCGGAGTCTACCCTGCCTTCGGCGCCGGCAGGCAACCGCCCTTCCAGGGAGGAGCGACCGCGATAGCGCACAAGAATGATATGCCTGGACGATGCATGGGCCCAGCGTGAGCCGGGTGGTCGCCGAGCTGCTCGCCCTCGGCGTGAGGCAGGGCGGCGTCCTCCTCGTCCACACGTCGTTCAGGGCGGTGCGTCCGATCGAGGGCGGGCCGCTCGGGTTGATCCGCGCCTTGCGCGCCGCGCTCGGGGACGACGGCACGCTCGTCATGCCGACGATGACCGACGGACAGAGCGTGTTCGATCCCCGGTCCACGCCGACCAGCGGCATGGGGATCACCGCCGAGACGTTCTGGAGACAGCCGGGCGTGCTGCGCAGCGGCCACCCTGGCGGCTCCTTCGCCGCGGCCGGCCGCTTCGCCGAGCGCATCTGCGCGCCGCAGCCGCTGTCGCCACCGCACGGGCCGGACAGCCCCCCGGGCCGCGTCCACGAGCTCGGAGGCCAGGTGCTGCTGCTCGGCGTCACGCACGCCGAGAACACGACCCTCCACGTCGCGGAGGCCATCGCGCGGGTCCCCTACTCGGTCGCGCACCCGTGTGTGATCGGGGTCGACGGCGTGGCCCGGACCGCGATGATTCACGAGACGGATCATTGCTGCCGGCGGTTCGGGCTCGTCGATGGCTGGTTGCGCGGACGGGGGCTCCAGCAGGAGGGGAGGGTGGGCAGCGCCCACGCGCGCCTGTGTGCTTCACGCGATCTCGTCGCCGTGGCGGTCGAGCACCTCGCGAAAAGCCCGCTCGTGTTCCTCTGCCCGCCCGACGAGGGCTGCGACGAGTGCGACGCGGCGCGCGCCAGCGTGCCGGCCGACGCGGCCCGCGGAGAGCACGCATGATGGCCGGCGCCGGCGCGGCGCTGGGGGCCCCGCCAGCACTGCGATTCCGCTGGATAGCTTTAGTTAGACTTACTAACTATTCGACCGGCTCCGGCGCGGCGCTGAGGCCCCCGCGAGCACCGTGATTCCGCTGGAGAGATTTAGTTAGGCTTACTAACTATTCGACCGGCTCCGGCGCGCCCGGGGGGCCTCGCCAGCGCCGCGATACCGCTGGATAGCTTTAGTTAGCCTTTCTAACTATTGCGGAGACGCTCGCTGACCGCCACGCTGCGGCTCGCGCGCTCCGGGCCAAGCTGCGGCTCGCGCGCTCCGGGCCAAGCTGCGGCTCGCGCGCTCCGGGCCAAGCTGCGGCTCGCGCGCTCCGGGCGCGGCGCTGGCCTGCGTATCGGAAGAACGCGCCGGTCCGCCGCGGCGACTTCGTCTGGGGACTTCGTCTAGAGATCGAGCGCCAGCGTCAGGCGCATGGCTGGCCCTCTCCATGCGAACGCGATCGTCCGCGCCGGCTCCCCGGTGGACACCGTCGCGGAGGGACCGAGATCGTACCCGCCCGAGGCGTCGATAACGACGATGGACGGCACGCGCCATTTCACGCCCGCAGCGAGGCCCACGAAGCCGAACGTCTCCGCGTCGCCTCCCGCGCGCACGGAGCCCACGCCGCCATGGCCGCGCATGTACAGGCCGAGCCTCGTCGGGACCGGCCAGAGCACGTAGCCCGCGTAGAGGTGTCCTCCGAAGCCGCCGACGCCGGCCGGGCCGGACGTCCCGACGACTCCGTGCACGCCGAGGCCGAGGAGCGGCCCGTGATGCGCGCGATACGCCTCGAGGGCGACGCCGGCAGAGACGGCGTTGCCCACGGAGACGCGCGCTTCCGGGACGAACGCGACGCCCCAGAGCGGGCCGCCGAAGACGACGCCGTCCTTCGGCGCGAACGGCCGATCGGGCCAGAGGCTGCGGACCTCGGCGCGATCCCCGGTCACCTCCGTGACGACGCCGGTCTTGGCGGCGTCGCCCTCCCGCGCGGGGACCCGGGCCTCGCCGCCCACGCTCGGCGCGGATCCGGGGATCGCCTGCGCCCAGGCGCGCTCGCCGCGCGCCTCGACGACCGCCGCGCGCGGGAGCAGGTCCGCGAGCTGCTCCCGGATGCGCTCGGGCGTGCCGGACAGCGCGGACGCGCTCGCCCCCAGCGCGGGCGGCCTCTCGCAGCGCGCCGGCGTGACCAGCTGGACCACCGACGTGAGCTCTCCGTACCTGGCCCGGCGCGCCTCGTACTTCGAGGAATCCTCGTGCTCGACGCACACGCTGACCAGCGGATCCGCCTCCGGAAACGGCTTCCCGCTCGGCACCGTCTCGCGCCGGAGGCAATCCCGCTCCGGGGCGCCGCCGGCGAACGCCAGCTCGTCCGAGGCGACGAGCAGCAGCTCGGCGCCCGAGCGCTCGAGCAACGCGCACAGGTCGCGCCCCGGATCGCGCTGCGCCGAGTTGTCCTCGACGACCTCCTCGCTGTAAACGAAGCGCGGGCCGCGGAACGCGTCGCGGATCACCGAGGTGACCGCCCGGGAGCTCGTGATCGCGTGGACCCGCAGCGCGCCGTCCGAGAGCCCGCCGGCGATGTCGGCGGCCGTGGGGCTCGGCGCGTACGCCGACAGCCGCGTGTAGAAGACGCAGCCCGCCGGCGCGAGACAGACCGCGGCGGCTGCGCAGGCGCGGAGGAGGCGGCCCAGCCGACCGGGAAAACGCATCGCAGCCTGTCTACGGTCCGGCGCTCGCTGCGACAAGCCAGCTCGCGCCGCGGGCCGCCCGCGAAGGCGCTCGGCAGCGGCGCCCGGATCGCCCGATGACTTAACCGATTTAGCGCCGGCTCAGCTCGCGGCGACGATGTCGCGCACGAGCGCGACCACGTCGTCGGGCCGCGACAGGAACGGAGAGTGGCCCGCGTCGAGGCGCCGCACCTGCCGCGCGCGCTGCGACATCGCCTCCTGCGCGAACACCGGGATGGCGTTGTCGCGCTCGCAGATCACGTACGTGGACGGCAGCTCCTGCCAGGCGGCGGCGCTCAGCGGCTGCACGAACGACGCCCTGGCCTGCGGCAGCAGGGCCGCTTCCGCGGCGGCCGCGACCTCGTCCGCGCAGTCGTTGTAGAAGATGTTCCGCGCGTCCGCGGTCCGCAGCGTCAGGCCGTCGGCGGAGGTGATGCACCACGGCGGCTCCTTGCCGCCGATCGACGAGAGCAGCGACTCCCCCGGGCCGAGCTGGAACGCGCACAGGTAGACGAGGTGGGCGACCTTGCCCGTGCGGGCCGCCACCTCGGTGACCGGCAGCCCGCCGTACGAGTGCGCGACCACGACGGCCTTGCCCGGAACCTCGGCCAGCGCCGCGCGCACCGCCTCGACGTCCGCCGCGAGGCCGCCCAGCCGAGCCGCGTCCGGCCCAGCGCTCGGCAGCGCGGGCGCGCGGACGTCGAGCCCGGCCCCGAGCAACCGGCACGCGACCTGCGACCAGCACGCCGGGCTGTGCCAGGCGCCGTGAACGAGTACGACCGAATCGACCTTGCTCATGAGCTCCTCGCCTCCTCGGCTCTCGACGTTGTCTCGACCTTGATCGAACGGACGCTATCCGAGGGCCCCCAGCGACACCAGCGAGCGCTTCGCCCGCGCGCCGGCAGGGGTCGAATTGGAACATGAGGGCGGGGAGGCGGGAAGAAAACATGAATGATCTTCCCATCTTCCCGCCCTCATGGGGACTCTCCCCTGGGCGACGTCGACCACGACCCACGGCGCCCGACAGGCGCGCCCTGGACGGCGGCCCAGAAACGGAGTAGATCAAATATCGGAACTGGATTCCGAATAATGGAACGATCTGGGACGGTCGACAAGGCGGTGCGCGCCCTCGAGGCGCTGCGCGAGGGCGGCGGCAGCGCCTCGCTGGCGGAGCTCGCGGCGCGCCTCGGCATGCCCAAGGCGACGCTGCACCGGCTGCTCGCGTCGCTCGCCGCGCACGCGCTGGTCGAGCAGGACGGGGAGGGGCGCTATCGGCTCGGCGTCGGCCTCATCCGCCTCGGGCTCGGGGCGCAGGGGCTCGACCCCGTCGCGCGCGTGGCCAAGCCCGAGCTCGAGCGGGCGGCGCGCGCCTTCGGCGAGACGTTCTTCCTCGTCGCCGCCCGCGCGGGGCGGCTCGTCGTGCTCGACAAGGCCGAGGGCACGGGGCTCCTGCGCGCGGCCCCGACGGTCGGGGCCGAGGTCCCGGTCGACGTCACCGCGAGCGGACGGCTCTACCTCGCGCACGCGCCGGAGCTCGTCGGCGCACAGGGCGCGGGCCCCGCCGCCGAGCGCGCCGCGCAGCGCGCCGCGAAGCGCGGCTACGACGTCAACGAGGGCGAGTGGATCGACGGGCTGACCGTCATCGCCGCCCCGGTGCTCGCGCGCGGCGGCCTGCACGGCTGCATCGCCTGCGCCGCCGCCGCCCAGAGCCTGCGCGGCGATCGACGCGACGCCGCGGTGCAACACACGCGCGACGCCGCCGAGCGCGTCGCGCGCGCTCTCGAGGGGGACAGCAGGAGGTGAACGTCATGAAGACATGGATCGATGGGCGAATCGTCGACGCGAAGGACGCGACCGTGAACGTGACCGATCACGGGCTGCTCTACGGCGACGGCATCTTCGAGGGCATCCGCGTCGCGGCGGGGCGGCTCTTCCGGATCGACCGCCACCTCGCGCGGCTCGAGGCCGGCGCGAAGGCGCTCGGCATCGCGCTGCCGCGCCCGATCGAGGGGCTCCGCGCGATCGTCGAGGAGACCGCGCGCGCCAACGCCGAGCGCGAGGCCTACGTCCGCCTCGTGGTGACGCGCGGCGTGGGCCCGCTCGGCGTCGACCCGACCACCTGCGAGCGGCCGGGGCTGTTCTGCATCGTGGGGTCGATCCGCCTCTTCGACGACGAGCAGCGGCGGCGCGGCCTCGAGCTCATCACGTCGAGCTACCGCCGGCCGGACGCGGACGCGCTCGACATGCGGATCAAGAGCCTGAACTACCTCGGCTCCGCCCTCGCCAAGCTCGAGGCCAGGCAGCGCGGCGCCGACGACGCGCTGCTCCTGAACGCGCGCGGCCACGTGGCCGAGGCCTCGGTGGCCAACGTGTTCGCGCTCCGCGGCGACGTGCTCGCGACGCCGCCCGCCACCGACGGGTGCCTCGAGGGCATCAACCGCGCGGCCGTGATGGAGCTCGCGCGCAGCGTCGGCCTCACCGTGGTGGAGCGCTCGCTCGGGCGGCTCGACTTCTTCGCCGCCGACGAGGCGTTCCTGACCGGCACCGGCGCCGGCGTGATCGCGATGCGGAGCCTCGACGGGCGCACGATCGGCCGCGGCGAGCGCGGCCCCGTCACCGCCCGGCTGACCGCGCTGCACCGGCAGCTCGCCGAGCGCGAGGGCGTCGAGCTCATCGCCGCGCCCGGCGCCCCTACCTGAACGGACGAGCAGATGGAAGAGGAAAGCGACTTAACCGGTACATAGACCCGCTCCCCGCCTCGCCGGCCCCGCCTCCGGGCGACACGGTCGCGGCGGGCGCGGCGCGCGCGGCAGGTCGAACGAGGGCGCGTCAGCTGTCGCGGGCGATCTCCGCGAAGATCCCGCGCAGCCAGATGTGCGCCGGGTCCTTCGCCTGCCGCTCGTGCCACACCTGATCCAGCGAGAACCCGCCGAGCTCCACGGGCGGCTTCATGATGCGCAGCGCCTCCATCTCGGCGAACACGCGCGCGATGCGCGCCGGCACGGTCAGCACGAGATCCGTCTGCGCGACGATGTGGGCCGCCACGAGGAAGTGGGGGATCTGCAGCGCCACGCGGCGCGAGAGCCCCCGCTCGGCCAGGACCTCGTCCACCCGGCCGCCGCCGTCGCCGCGCGGGCTGATGAGCGCGTGCGGCAAGCTCGTGTAGGTCTTGAGGTTCAGCTTGCTGCCCACCACGGGGTGATTCTTCCTCACCACGCACATGTAGTGCTCCTCGATGAGCCTTTGCCGGTAGAACCCCGCGGGCACGGTGGGCAGCAGGCCGATGGCCAGGTCGACCTTGCCGGTCTCCATGGAGCTCCACATGTCGTTGTCGTAGGGGCGCGCGATGAGATCGACGAACGGCGCGTCGGTGAAGAGCTTTTGCACGAGCCGGGGCAGCAGGATGAGCTCCACGTAATCGACCGTGGCGACCGCGAACGATCGGCGCGCCGTCGCGGGATCGAAGCGGGGGCGACGCGCGACGGTCACCTCGATCTGGGCGAGGGCCTCGCGGATGGGGCCGATGAGCTCCTGCGCGCGCGGCGTCGGGATCATCCCCCGCGGCGTGCGCACCAGGATGGGGTCGTCGATCAACGTGCGAAGGCGCCCGAGGGCGTGGCTCATGGCCGACTGGCTCAGCCCGACGCGCGCCGCCGCGCGCGTGACGCTCCCCTCCGCCAGGAGGGCGTCGAAGACGACGAGCAGGTTCAGATCGATCGAGGCAAGATGCACGGGATGCATGTGGCCCATGCTACTAATGAGTTGGAGGGGCGCCACCGGCCGGTCTAGACGTTCTCCGTTGGACCGGAACGGTCGCAGACCCCGCCGAGGGAGCGGTCGGAGGGACGCCGCCGGTCGTCACGCCCATGTCTCGCTTCGATCCCCCGAGCACGCCCGCGGAGCCTGGCTTCCGGCCCCTCCTCGCGTCCGAACCGCCCGTGATCGCAACCCTGTTGCAGATCGAGCCGCCGGTGCGTACCGTCTCGAGGTCCTCTGTGGTAGGTCATGATGTAGTCGGAATCGTGCTGCGAGCGCCGGTGAGGGTTGATGTGCCCGGCCCGGTCCGCTAAGTAGTCGCCCCCCGAGATCGCCCTGGCGCCGGTCCCGCGCGGCTCACCTGACCGCGGGGCGGCTAGAGCGCCCTTGCCTCCCGGGAGCGGATCAGGGGTCTCCGGTACGCCGCGAGGGCGGCATGGGTGACCGAGAGAGGCCATCTCGTCTACGGCTGAGCCCGCATGGCCGGCCCGGGTGGCGCCGACGGCCGACGCTCGCCGAGCCGGTTTCCACCGCGTTTCCCCGGTGCTGCACGCGCGATGGACGCGCAGCACCCATGAGCGTCGCGTTTCGGCAGCTGTACGGAACAACGGTCACAGGAAGAGAGAGCGCTATGCCAAGTTCGAATTGGGGTTCCTTGTTCGTCGCTCCGCTCGTCGCCGTCACCCTCCTCGCCTCGTGCGCCCCTTCCGCGCCGCAGGACGAGCGTCACGCCGCCCTGTCGAGCGCGCTCACCGCCGCGGACAGGATCGCTGCTTGCGAACAGGATCCCCGCGTGGTCTCCGGGCTCGTGACCAGGGAAATTTGCGCAGGCGCTGACATCTTCTTTCGCGAAACTTTCGAGGGCAACGGCCGGACTTGCGGATCCTGTCATCCTGTCGAAAACAACTTCACGATTGACATTCCCTTCATCGACGCTCTCCTCGACATCAACCCTTTTGACCCGCTGTTCGTCTACGAGGAAGACTCCGCGCTGACCGACCTCGAGACGTACGAGCTGAAGACGAACGGCCTGATTCGCGAGAACATCGACGGCTTCGACGATCTCGACGGCAAGTACGTGATGCGCGGGGTCCAGCACACGCTCTCGCTGGCGACGACCATCGCGCCGGACCCGGCGCAGGAGGGGGAGGGCATGCCGCTCCAGCGCACGGGGTGGTCGGGCGACGGCGCCCCGGGCAGCGGCTCGCTGCGCGACTTCCTCACCGGGGCGGTCACGCAGCACCTGCCGAAGGATCTCAGCCGGGAGCCGGGGGTCTCGTTCCGGCTCCCCACCGAGCAGGAGCTCGACCTCACGCTGGCCTACCAGCTGAGCCTGGGACGGACGAACGAGCTCGACCTCACGCGGGTGAAGCTCACCGACCCCGAGGCGAACGAGGGGCGGCTGGCGTTCCTGGATCCGCAGCGGGGCCGCTGCAACGTGTGCCACTCCAACGCGGGCGCGAACCACCTGGACACGGGGCGGAACCGCAACCTGGACACGGGGGCCCGGAGGGCGCCGGGGACCGCCAGCGCCCCGGGGGCGTTCGACGGCGGGTTCGGGGGCGCCGGGCTTCCGGCGCCCAACATCGACGTCCTCGGCCGCAATATCCTCGACGGGTACGGCGACGGCACGTTCAACACCCCGCCCATCATCGAGGCCGTGGACACGCCGCCGTTCTTCCACTCGAACGCCTTCGGGAACGACATCGAGGCCGCGGTCTCTTTCTACATCAGGGAGGACTTCAAGGGCTCGCCGGCTGGCCGGGAGCTGGAGGCGCGGTTCGGCACCCCGATCCAGTTCCCCAACGCCGACATCGTCACGATGGGGCGCTTGCTCCGCGTCCTGAACGCCGCGTTCAACCTCGACCTCGCGAAGCAGCGCCTGCAGGCCGCCCGGACGCTCGCGCGCCAGTTCCACGACACCCGCGACGACGTCCAGAAGCGCCTGATGGAGCTGGCCGAGGTCGAGATCGACGACGCGGTGCAGGTCCTCAGCGTCGCCGGCACGCCGCTGCACCCGGTCTCGCGGTACCGCCTCCGGCAGGCGAAGACCGAGATCGCGGCGGGCCTCTCGGCGGCCTCCTGGTCGGCGCGCGAGAGCCGGATCTCGATCGCGCTCCTGCGCGTCCAGAACGCGCGCGACGAGTTCGGCTCGAACATCACCTACCGGCTCGGCCAGGGCAACCTCATGTACTAGCGGCGCCCCGGCGAAGGAGACCACGACCGCCAGGCTGCCGAGGCTGCGAAGAGGCGAGATCTCTCGGACATCTTGGCGTCCTCGGCAGCCTGGCGATCCTCCCCCGTGCGTCGCTGCACAAGCGCCGCCGCCCCGCGCGCGCCAGCCGCTGGCCAACGCCGCGCGAGCCGGTAGGTTACGGGCCCCGGCGTGGCCGGTCTGCCAGGTGTCCTGCTCTGATGTCGTCCGGTTCACGTTCTGATCGCGGCGCGCTCCCCGCGCCCGAAGCGGCGCGCCCCCGCGGCGGGCGCTCGCTCCTCCTGCGGCTCCTCGGGCTGAGCTGGGCGTACCGGGGGCGGGTCGCGCGCGTGCTCGGCTACCAGATCGTCCTGCTCTCGCTGGGGCTCGCGGGGCTCGGCCTGACCGGGCTCGCCATCGACATCCTCCGCCACCGGCTGGATCCGTCGATCCGCGCGCCCGCGCTGCCGCTCGGCGTCGGCCGGCTGGTCGACGTGGAGCGGGAGCCCATGGCCGCGGTCCTCTCGATCGGCGGCGCCATCCTCGCCATGGCGGCCGCCCGCGCGGTGCTCAACTACGGGTACGCGCTCTCCGTGGGCCACCTCGTCCACATGGAGATCGTCCCGGATCTCCGCGCGCGGGTGTACGACAAGCTCCAGCGGCTGAGCTTCCGGTTCTTCGACGCCAACACGAGCGGCTCGCTCATCAACCGCGTCACCGGCGACGTCCAGCTCGTGCGCTCGTTCGTGGACGGCGTGCTGCTGCAGAGCGTCATCATGGTCCTGTCGCTCGGCGTGTACGTCGCGTACATGCTCCGCACGCACGCCCTGCTGACGGTCGTGTGCCTCGCGCCGACGCCGCTGCTCTGGATCGCGAGCACGCTCTTCGCCCGCTGGGTGCGGCCCGCCTACCTGGTGAACCGCGAGCTCGTCGACCGCATGGTCCTGAGCTTCAGCGAGGGGCTGCAGGGGATCCAGGTCATCAAGGGGCTCGGGCGAGAGCGCGAGGCCCACCGCCGCTTCGACGAGCGGAACCGCGAGGTGCGCGAGCAGCAGCAGGGCACGTTCCGGAAGGTGAGCGTCCTCAGCCCGACCATCGACCTGCTCGGGCAGCTGAGCCTCGTCCTCCTGCTCGGCATGGGCGGGCTGCTCGTCACGCGCGACCGGATCACGCTCGGGCAGCTCGTGGTGTTCGCCGGCATCCTGCAGCAGTTCTCCGGGCAGATCGCGAGCATGGCGACGATCGTCAACACCGCGCAGCAGAGCTTCATCGGCGCGCGGCGCGTCTTCGAGGTGCTCGACACCCCCGTCGAGATCGCGAGCCCCGAGGCGCCCGAGCGCCCCGCCCGCGCGGAGGGGCGCCTCGTGTTCGAGCGCGTCACGTTCGGGTACGACCCGGAGAGGCCCGTGCTCCACGGCGTCGACCTCGACGTCGCGCCCGGGCAGTTCGTCGCCGTGATCGGCCCGACCGGCGCGGGCAAGAGCACGCTGCTCAGCCTGATCCCGCGCTTCTACGATCCGACCTCCGGGCGCGTCCTGCTCGACGGCGTCGACCTCCGGCGGCACGACCTCGACCTGATCCGCCGGCGCATGGGGGTCGTCTTCCAGGACAACTTCCTCTTCAGCAACACGGTGGCGGCCAACATCGCGTTCGGCGCCCCGCACGCGACGCGGGAGCAGATCGAGCGCGCCGCGGTCGTCGCCCGCGCCCACGAGTTCATCCGGGAGCTGCCCGAGGGCTACGACACCGAGCTCAGCGAGTCGGCGGTCAACCTCTCGGGCGGCCAGCGGCAGCGGCTCGCCATCGCGCGCGCCGTGCTGCTCGACCCGCCGCTGCTCCTGCTCGACGACCCGACGGCCGCGGTGGACGCGCGCACCGAGCGCGAGATCCTCGACGCGATCCTCAGCGCGACCCGGGGGCGGACGACGATCATGGCCACGCACCGGGCCCACCTGCTCCGCCGCGCGGACCAGGTGATCGTGCTCGACCGGGGCCGCGTCGTCGAGCGGGGGACCCACGAGGAGCTGCTCCGGCGGCGCGGCCACTACGCGAGCGCGCTGTCGCTGCACGACGCGCACGCCGCCGCCGCGCGCGCGGACGAGGGCCCGTCGCCGCCTTCGTGGCGCGGCGCGCGCCCCGCGTCGTCGGGCCCGGCCGAGGAGCCGGCGTGAGCCGCGCCGGCGAGGCGACGCGCCGCGCCACGAAGGCGGCGGCGGGGCCGGCGCGCGCCGCGGCCGAGCCGGCGCCGATCGACGTGCGCCTCGGCCTGTCGCGCGCCGCGATCGAGGACGAGCGGGACCACGCCCACGGCCGGCTCGATCTCGGGCTCGTGCGGCGCGTGTTCGCGTTCACACGCCCGTACGCGAGGAAGCGCAACGCGCTCTTCGCGCTCGTCGTGGTGCGGTCGATCCAGCTCCCGCTCCTCACGTGGGCGGTCGGCGCCATCATCAGCGGCCCGGTGGCCCGGCGCGACGCGCGCGCCACGCTGCTCTCCGTCCTCGGCTTCGGGGCGTTCGCGCTGCTCACGGCGGTGGTCTTCCACTTCCGCTCGCGCCTCGCGCTCGAGCTCGGGGAGGCCGTGGTGTTCGACATGCGCGATCGGCTGGAAAGGCACCTTTTGCGGATGCCGATGAGCTTCTTCGTGAAGACGAAGGTGGGGCGCCTCATCGGCCGCATGACCTCCGACATCGACGCCATCCGGGTGGCGGTGCAGGACGTCGTGTTCGTGAGCACGGTGCAGCTCGGCACGATGGCGGTGGCGATGGCGCTGATGGCCCGCGCGCACTGGCCGCTCTTCCTCGTGGTGGCGGCGATGGTCCCCGTCTTCTGGGGGCTGATCGTCTATTTCCACAAGCGCCTCGGGGTCGCGCACCAGCGCGCGCAGGAGAGCTTCACCCGGGTCACGGCGACGCTCGCCGAGTCGGTCACGGGGGTGCGCGTGACGCAGGGCTTCGTGCGGCAGGACATCAACGGAGGGCTCTTCCGGGCGCTGATCTTCGATCACTCGCGCTACAACATGGATGCGGCGCGCCACTCGGCCGCTTTCCTCCCGCTCCTCGAGTTCAACGGGCAGCTGTTCCTGGCCGTGCTCGTGGTCGTCGGCGGTTATCAGGCCCTGCACGGCGCGATCGAGCTCAGCGTGCTCGTGGAGTTCTTCTTCCTCGCGAACCTCCTGTTCAACCCGATCCCGGTCCTGGGCAACCAGTACAACCAGGCCCTGACGGCGATGGCGGGCGCCGAGCGCCTCTTCCGCGTGCTCGACACCGAGCCTGACTGGCCCGACGAGGGCGGCCTCCCGGCGCTGCCGCCCGCGCGCGGCCGGGTCGTCTTCCAGGGGGTGAGCTTCGCGTACGAGCCGGGCAAGCCGGTGCTCCACGGGGTCGATCTCGTCGCCGAGCCGGGCCAGATGATCGCGCTCGTCGGGCACACGGGCAGCGGCAAGACCTCGATCCTGAACCTGCTGGCGAAGCTGTACCTGCCGACGGCGGGGTCGATCACCGTCGACGGGCACGATCTGGCGGCGACCTCGTCGGCGTCGCTGCGCGCGCAGCTCGGGCTTGTCTTGCAGAGCAACTTCCTCTTCAGCGGCACGGTGCTCGACAACGTGCGCATGGGGAACCCGGCGGCGACCGACGCCGAGATCCGCGACGCGGCGCGGGACCTCGACGTGCTCGACCTCTTGGACGCGCTGCCGGAGGGCCTCCGCACCGAGGTGGGCGAGCGGGGGACGGGGCTGTCGCTGGGGCAGCGGCAGATCGTGTGCTTCCTGCGGGCGATGGTCGCGCGCCCGCGCATCGTGCTGCTCGACGAGGCGACGAGCTCGGTGGACGCGCTGACCGAGGCCCGGCTGCAGGCGGCGCTCGGGCGGCTCCTGCGCGGGCGGACGAGCTTCGTGGTGGCGCACCGGCTGAGCACGATCCGGCACGCGGATCGGGTCGTGGTGCTCGACCACGGGCGGGTCGTGGAGCAGGGGACGCACGCGGAGCTGCTCGCCCGAGGAGGGGTGTTCGCGGCGCTTCACCGCGAGGGGACGGGCCCCTGAGAGGTGGTCTAGAGATGCAGGGGATGTCGCTCCGACGTGGGAGGGCGACGGGGGGCGATCAGGCGACTTCCAATCGGACGGCGACGTTGTTGCGGGTGGCGTTCGAGTAGGGGCAAACCTGGTGCGCCTTCTCGACCAGCTGCTCTGCCTGCGGACGCTCGATGCCCGGCAGCGAAATGCGCAGGCCGATGTCGAGGCCAAAGCCGCCCTCGGAGCGGGGGCCGATGCCGACCGTCGCCGTCACGGTGGCCTCGGCGGGGATCCGCGCCTTCTCCTGCGCGGCCACGAACTTCAACGCACCAAGGAAGCAGGCGGCGTAACCCGCCGCGAAGAGCTGCTCCGGGTTGTTCCCCTCGCCGCCGGCGCCGCCGAGCTCCTTCGGCGTCGAGAGCTTCACGTCAAGGGCACCGTCCGCGGTCTTGGCCCGGCCGTCGCGGCCGCCCTGAGCAGTGGCTTGGGTCGTGTACTTCACGTCAACAGGCATCGGAGCGCTCCTTTCGTGACGACAGACCCGGGCACGGAAGATCCTCCCCCCGCGGGGCAGGGCCCGGCCAAGACCGCCGTTCGGATACGCTCCCCATACTGCTCAACCTCACCGTGCGCAACGAAGGAGGCGATCGCTCGGCCGCGCGGCGCGCGGCTCAGGGGCCCGTCCAGGCGTACTCCAGCGCGGAGACGTCCGGCGCGCCGACGGGGATCTCCCCCGTGAATCCGAGCGTGACGAGCTCGAGACGATTGCCGAACGGATCGTTGAAATAGAGCGACGCCTGGCCCGGCGGCCCGAGCCGCGTGGGGCCGTACGTCGGGACGCCAGCGCGGTTCAGGCGCTCCTTCCACGCGAGCAGCCCGCCCGGCGCGACCCAGAGCGCGCAGTGAGGGTGATCCGCGTGGCGGGGCGGCTGCCCGACCGCCGATTCGAACAGATCGAACCGCGGCCCGCCCGCGAAGGCGATCGAGAGATGAACGCCGCGCGCCACCTCGTCCGCCGGCCGCCCCATCCGCTCGAGGAACGGGGCGTCGACGCGCATCAGCACGCGCGCGCCGAGCAGCCCGACATAGAACCGCTCCGCCACCGCCAGATCGGCGCACGGCACGGTGAGATGATCGACCGCGCGCAGCTTGCCGCCCCACGGCGGACGCAGGCGGTAAGCAAGGTGAGACCAGGCGAAGAACAGGCGCATTCCCACGCCGATCGCCTTTCGCTGAACCCGCGCAGCCAGCGGCGCGGCCGTGAACCCCAAGGACGTCATGCGTTTCCTCCATCCCGATGACGAACGTCAATCAATCAGTTGATTGACACTACGCCACGGCGGGCGAGCGGTCAAGGCGGGGCGCCGGGGGCGCTTGATGGACCCGGAGGAAACCTGTAGCGTTGCGCGGGCTTGGCGAAGACGAGACGCGCCGCCGCGGCCGGCAAGGCCTCGACCTCGGAGCTCGGTGCAGCGCGGCGGCGCGACCTGCTCGAGGCGGCGTACACGCTCATCGCCGAGAAGGGGCTGGAGGGGCTGCGGACGCGCGACATCGCGGCGCGCGCAGGCGTCAACATCTCGACGCTGCACTACTACTTCGGGACGAAGGACGCGCTGCTCGTCGCCATCGTCGAGCACGTGACCGACAAGTTCGGAAAGGAGCGCCAGCCCGCCGGCCCGGGCGCCGCGGGCGCGGCGGCGCCGCCCGAGAGCCTGAGAGCGCACCTCGAGCGCGCATGGCGCAGCTTTCAGGACCATCCGCACCTGGCGACCGTCCTCCAGGAGCTGTCCCTGCGCGCGCAGCGCGATCCGGCCACGCGAACGGCGTTTCGCGCCGTCCACAAGGAGTGGAACCGCGGGGTCGAGCACCTCGTGCGCCAAGGCGCGCGCGCCGGACAGCTGCGCTCCGACCTGGATCCGCGCGCGGCCGCCGCCGCGATCACGTCCTTCATCATGGGCGCCATGCTCCAGCTCGGGATCGACGCCGGCGCGTTCGACTTCCACCACGTGTCAGGCGAGATCGATCGGTGGCTCGCCACCGCGCCCGGCAAACCGGCGCGCGGCCGGAAGGCCTGATCGCCGCGCAGGAGCCTCGATCCGCCGCCCCGGCGCGGCGAACGCACGTCGCGATCGTGCGCCGCGATACCACCCGGCGCGCGATGGGCGCATTCTGCAGAAGTCTCGTTGGAGAGGAAGCGGGGAGATCGAGCGCTCAGGCCTCGCCTGCGCCGACCCTCTCGAAGCTCTCCATCGGACAGGTGCGCTGTGCCCTGGGCGCGCACCGTGAAAAACGACGAGCCACGCGCGATCGCGTGAAGGATCGACGGGCCCGTCATCATTCATGAGGTCGCGACACGAGCGACGACTCGGCACGTCCGCCGGTCGCGCGCGATCGAACGCGAT
This sequence comes from Sorangium sp. So ce185, assembly GCF_051526825.1. Classification (NCBI taxonomy): domain Bacteria; kingdom Pseudomonadati; phylum Myxococcota; order Polyangiales; family Polyangiaceae; genus Sorangium; species Sorangium sp. So ce185. Next base: position 475,496 of record NZ_CP150316.1, read on the forward strand.
CGAACGTGATCGAACCATAGATGTCGATGGCGAACGGCAATTCTCTTAGGGGCGCGTCGCGCCCCGCGCCGAGGGTGGGTCGAGGGTGACAGGTGCTGGGGCGATGAAACGTCGTCGTTTTCTTCAATCCGGGGCGGCGCTCGGCGCGATGGCCGCGGCGGGCACGCTCTTCCGGAGCTCGAGGGCCGGAGCGGCCTTCGGGGAGACCCCGGAGCCGTACCGGCAGATCGGGCTCCCGCCCGAGCTCCGCGCCGAGAACATCCTGGAAGTCTTCCTGTACGGCGGGCTGACCACGTGGGAGACGTTCTATGGAGTCGAGGCGTACGGGCGCCCCGACGATCCGAACCCGGACCTGCGGGGCACGCAGCTCCACACCTTCTACAACCCCGCCGCGCCGGAGAGCTCGCTGCTCTCCTCGGTGCTCACGGAGTGCGGGCTCGCGGCGGGCGACCTCGGGCTGGTCCCCTTCGCCCGCGACGCGCTCGGGATGAACGTGAGCCTCGGGCCGCTCCTCGCCCCGCTGATCGCCCGCAAGGACGTCCTCGATCGCATGCGCGTCGTCGTGACCCGGCACGATCTGGAGCCGCACGAGGCCGCCATTCCCTACGCGCTGTGCGGCCGCGCGCTCGGCTCGCCGCAGATGGCGTGCCTCGGCGCCCACGTGCAGCGCCACGCGATGGAGCACGGCGATCCGGGGCGCGCCGCCCCCTACGCCTACACCTTCACGGACCTCGGCATCCCCGGCGATAACCTGCAGGCGTCGCTCGCGACCGGGCTCCACCCGGCGGCGGCGCGGCCGCTGCTCCTCCGCGCGAGCAGCGAGGAGTTCCTCGGGCTCTTGAAGCGGCCGAAGGTCGGCGCGGCGCCCGAGCGGGCGGCGTTCGACGGCCTCCTGTCGCGCTACGTCGACCAGTACCGCGACCGGGTGAGGTACAGGCGCGAGGGCGATCCGCTCCGCGCCTCGCGGCTGTCCGAGCTGAGCCAGACGATCCGCGCCGTCGCGAGCGCGCACGAGCTCGACGCGGTGCTCGACAGCGCGCTGTTCGAGCAGACGGTGACCGCCCTCTGCGGCCTGGAGAACATCAACGCCCCGGCCATCTGCCTGCGGGTCATCGCGCACCTGCTCACGCACCCGGCGACGCCGGCGCGCTACTGCTGCTTCATCGATCCGGGGCTGGTCATGGCCGACGGCGGCGGCGGCTACGACACCCACGCCGAGACGTGCCGCACGCAGGCGATGAACCTCGGCAACACGCTCACCGAGCTCCTGTCGCACGTCCGGCGCCCGGACGAGCAGGGGCCCGAGGCCGTGGGGAAGCTCGACCTCGACCGGACCCTCGTCATCCTCAACATGGAGTTCGGCCGCTCTCCGGGCGCGCAGAACGAGCTCGGCCGCAACCACTGGCCCTACGGCTACGTCACGGTGTACCTCGGCGGCCCCATCCGCGAGAAGCAGCGCGGCATCTACGGGGCCATCGGGCCGGACGGGCGCGCCACGACGTTCGTGAAGCCGCCGGAGCAGCGGATCGCCGCGCTGCTCGCGCTCGGGATCTGGCCGTTCGCCCAGGAGGGCTTCGGCGTGAGCGACGTCGAGGGGACGCGCAACGAGGGCGAGTCCGCAGAGGCGGCGCTCGCGAGGGTGCTCGGGCACGGATGAACGGGGCGACCACGATGAGACGCGCGACGTTGAGCTCCACGCTGCTCCTTGCGACAGGCCTCGCCGGCGCCCTGCTCGGCGCGGGCGCCTGCGGCCCCGACCCCGCGCCCGGCGCGCCCGAGACGCCGGCCATCGAGGACGACGCGGGCGCGCGCCCGACGCCCGAGCTCCCCGACGCCGGCGCGGACCGGCCGGCGGAGGAGGCGAGGGGTCCGCTCGCGCGCTGCCAGGACTCCGACGCGGCGTTCGTGCGCCGCGCCCACCTGGCGACGCTGGGGCGGAGGCCGCGCAGCCAGGACGAGGTGCGCTTCTACACCGACCTCATCCGGCAGGTCGACGGCGGGGCGCCGCTCGCCGAGGGCGCGCCGCTCAGCGCGGGGCGGCGCTACGCGGTGCTCGCCATGATCAAGGCGTCGCAGCTCGACTACCTCCGCCGCTGGACGGACTTCTACCTGGACAGCCTGCGCGTCGTGCGCGCCTCGGAGAGCTCCGCGAAGTGCTTCTCGACGCTGCTCAGCGCCGACGGCGAAGCCCGCCGGAAGGCCGCCGAGCGCGTGCGGCGCGAGCCGGCGCGCGCCCAGGGCGACGAGTTCTCGATGCTGGATCTGATGCTCGGCTCGCTCGAGAGCGACGATGTCTCGTCGATCTACGTCGCGAACCTGTTCAGCATCGTGTCGCAGAGCTTCCAGGGCGCGAACGCGGACCCGGTGAAGCTCGAGCTCGCGCGCCGGCAGAACTTCGGCGCGCGGTTCAGCGGCGCCTACCTGCACCGGGACATCGTGTGCCTGCGCTGCCACAACGGCGAGGCGTCGGTCACCTTCGACCCGGAGCCGAGCAAGAACCGGTTCTTCCCGCTGCCGGGCCTCTTGGAGAAGAGCCTGTTCACGGACTCGAGCGGCCCCCCGGAGAAGGACGGCCATGACGGCATCGCCCGGGCGTACGGCGTGTTCCGCTTCGGCGGGTTCTCGGTCGCGTCGATGGTCGACGCCGAGCCGCTGCCCGTCGTGCTCCCGAACGCGGTGGTGCGGCCCTGGGGCTGGACCGCGGCGTGCGGCGAGTTCTTCTCGGAGATCACCGACGATCCGGCGGGGGTCGACGCGCTGCTCGGCAGCGTGCGCGGCGCGCGCACGTCGATGTGGGACCTGTCCGCCGCGCTTCAGCGGGGCTTCGTCGGGCTGCGCCAGCACGGCCTCTCGCGCGGCGAGCGCGGCGAGATCCCGAACCCGGACGAGGCGCTCGCGTACCTCGTGTCGGCGCACATCGCCGAGGAGGTGTGGCGCGAGGTCATCGGCACGCCGCTCACCGTCGCGCACTACTACCCCCGCAGCGCCGCGTCGCGCGGCGAGCTGCTGCGCGTCACCGAGGCGTTCGTGGCCTCGGGCTTCTCGCACGTCCGCCTGCTCCTCGAGGTGCTCCGGAGCCCCGGGTTCAACCTGCAGGCGCCGGAGGACGGCTGCGCGGACGAGCCGTATGCGTTCGCCCCCCTGTTCGACCCGTGGATCATCGCCGAGGAGGACCCCGCCCGCCGCAGGAACAGCGTCGGGGACGCGATCGCGCCGCTGTCGGGCCGGACGCTGCTGAGCGCGGCCCACGGCGCGCTCGACTGGCCTGCGCCGATCGCCGTGCCGATCGCCGACGCGGCGTTCCTCGGCGCGATCGGCGTGTTCGTGGACGACGGCCAGCCCGGGCACCGGGGGCTGGACTTCCAGGCGCGCCTCGTCTGGGAGGACCGGTTCGCCGCGTGCGATATCGCCCCGGAGGGCGACCTCGTGGCACGGCTCCTCGAGGCGGCGTCGGAGCAGCCGGACGCCACCGTGGCCGACCTGATCGCGGCGCTCAAGGACCGCATCGTCGGCGACCCCGGGCTCGGCGACGCGGGCGAGCGCGAGGCGCTCGAGCAGGTCCTCGGGGCCTCGCTCGACGCCGAGGTGGCGGCGCTCGATCCCGAGGAGATCGAGCGCCGGGTGCGCGGCGTGTGCGGGGCGCTGCTCGAGTCGCCGCAGTTCATGCTGGGCACGCTGGTGCCGCGCGGCGTCGAGGCGACCCCGAAGCTCACGCCGCCCGACGCCGCCTACGGCGCGGCCTGCGCGCGGCTCGCGGCCGAGCCGCCCATCGACGGCTTCCAGGTCGAGTGCGCCCCGGGCGGCGTCCGGCTGCGGAGGGAGTGACCATGGCCACCTCGCGGCGCCGTGCACCGGGACGTCCTTGCCTGCTCCTCGGCGCGATCCTGCTCGCGTCGTGCTCCGACGACGGCGGTGGCGGCGCGCCGCCGGCGAGCGGCGACGGCGGCGGTCCGCCGTCGAGCGGCCAGGGCGCCTCCGCGTCGACCGGCTCGAGCGCCTCGGCGTCGACCGGCGACGACCCGGTCGCGGCGCGCTTCCCGACGCCGCGGGCCCTCTACGAGGGGGCCGTGGCGCCGTCGTGCGCGGGCGCCGAGGGCAGCTGCCACCGCGGCTGGGCGCAGCCCGAGCTGTCGTCGTTCGAGGCGTTCATCGCGACCGCGGGCGCGTTCTGCCAGACCGGCGTCGGCGATCCGCGCGCGATCGTCGACGGCTGCGAGCGCCCGGGCGACCGCCTGGTGTTCGCGGACGGCGTCGAGCGCGCGCTGCTGCGCGTGATCGTCCCCGAGGGCGCGCCGCGGGTCCCCGCCGAGGTGACGGTGGCGCTGGACGGCCCCGCGGGCGACGTGAGCGCGGTGGCGCGGGTGCGCGCGCCGGTCGTGGAGGGCCAGGCCGAGCTCCGGCAGGAGCTCCGCGGCGTCGTGTTCACGCCGCTCGAGCCCACGTCGCGGCTGCGGCTCGACCTGAGCCGGGCGGGCGAGGACGTGGCGCGGGCGTTCGACCTGCGGCGCTGGCCGCGGCGGGGGGCCGACGTGGTCGTCGGGGACGCGAACGGCAACGGCCGTGACGCCGCCGGCGCCCTGCTGAGGCAGCTCGTCCCCGGGAAGCCCGAGCGGAGCTTCCTCTACCTGCGGCTCCTCGGCGACGAGCTCGGGCCGCGCATGCCGCTCGTCGAGAGCGGCTGGTCCGAGGAGGCGACGCGGGCGCTCTACTGCTTCGTGCGCGGGCTGCCGGAGGGCTGGCAGCCGGACACGCGCGTCGCCGACGAGCCCATCGCGTACGCGGGGTGCCCGAGCGACCCGGAGGACGGCGGCCCTGCGGCGTCGGACTACGAGGCGGTGCAGGCGATCTTCGACCAGCGCTGCGCGTCGGGCCCGTGCCACGGCGCCGAGCGCGCGTCGGGGCTCGACCTGCGGCGGGCCGCGCTCGCCGGGGGAGAGGTCATCGGCGCGCCGTCCCGCGAGGTGCCGGGGCGGGCGCTGATCGCGCCGGGCGCGGCGGACGAGAGCTACCTGGTTTGCAAGATCGAGCCCGGCTGCGCCGAGCGGGCCCAGGGCACCGCGCCGATGCCCGTCGGGGGAGCGCTCGGCGCCGAGGAGCGGGCGGCGATCCGCGCGTGGATCGAGGCCGGGGCGAAGCTGGACTGAGCCGGAGACACCGAAGCGATGGCACCCACCCGAGCGATGGAGAGCGGAAGCATGTCTGGGAAGCGATGGCCTGGGGCGCGCCTTGCGCCCGGCGGCGGCGCGGCGGGGCCGGCGCTGCTCGGCGCGCTGCTGTGCGCGCTGATCCTCCCGTCCTGCAAGGGCGACGGCGGCGGGGCCCCTCCCGCGGCCGCGGCGCCGTCGCTCGCGTGCGGCGACCGGACGGTGCAGCGAGGGAACGAGTGCGTGGCCGAGCCGGAGGGCACGCCGCCCGCGGTGCGGTGCGGGCCAGGGACCACGCCGGTGGCGGGCGAGTGCGTTGCGGTGCAGACCTCGGACGACGGCGACCTCATCGACGCGGAGATCGACCTGTCCGGCAGCGGCTTCCTCCCGGCGTGCATCGACGCGCCGCCCGACCCGGCCGCGAGCAACGGGAGCTGCGTCGTTGTCGACGGGGCCATGGTCACCTGCAATCCCATCACCAACGAGGGGTGCGAAGGGCAGGTGGGGCACTGCGGTTACGATGCCTTCGCCGGCCTCTTCCAGTGTCTCTGGCAGACGGGCGACGCGGAGAGCTGCGAGACCTGCTCCATAGCGTTCGAGACCTGCGGCCCGGGGCTCACGTGCAGGGGCGGCCTCTACGCGTGCCAGCGATACTGCTGCGATGACGGCGATTGCGGGGAGGGCGCGGCGTGCGTGCTGCAGCCGCCCTTGCCGTTCGGCATCTGCCAGGCCCAGCGATCCGACGCGTTCGCGCACCTGAGCGACTTGCGCCCGCCGGACCCCGGCGCCGGCGTCGGGGGCTGGTTCGGCGAGGGCGGCTGGTCGGGGGAAGGTGGTTGGTCGGGGGAAGGTGGGTTCGGCGAAGGGGGCTGGCTGGGCGAGGGCGGCTTCGGAGAGGGCGGGTGGTCCGGAGGAGGCGGCGCCGGAGGTCGAGAGGCGGGCGCCGGCGGCGCGGCAGGCGGCGAACCGCGCCCTTAGGACGAGCTCCTTCGCTCCTCCGGAATCGAGCGCGCCGGCTCCTCCCGGCGTTCCCGCGTGCGACACGGCGCCGCAGGACAACGTGTCGCATAGGCGGGCCGCAGGACAGCGCGTACACAGGCCTCATGAGACGCCGACAAATCTTGGACCTCGCTGCCGTGAGCGCCGCGCTCGCCACCCTGCAAACGCTCGGCGGATGCGCGCAGGACGACGCCGCTCCCGGGCAGTCGCCCACAACCCCCGAAGGAGAGAGCTCCCCCATGCAGCACATCGCCATGCTGATTTACCCGGGCTTCACCGCGCTGGATCTCATCGGTCCCCAGGCCGCGTTCAGCATTCTCGAGGATACGAAAATACACCTCGTGTGGAAGACGCTCGACCCCATCACGACGGACTCGGGCATCACCCTCTCCCCCACGGCGACCTTCGACACCTGTCCCGAGGAGCTCGAGATCCTCTTCGTTCCGGGCGGCGTCGCGGGCACGATCGCCGTGATGAAGGACGGCGCGGTCCTCGATTTCCTCGCGGCGCGCGCGGAGCAGGCGAGCTACGTGACGAGCGTTTGCACGGGGTCGCTCGTGCTCGGCGCGGCGGGGCTGCTCCGCGGCTACCGCGCGACCACGCACTGGGCGTTCCGCGAGGTCTTGCCCCTCCTCGAGGCCGAGCGCGTCGACGCGCGCTACGTCGAGGACCAGAACCGCATCACGGGCGGCGGCGTGACGTCAGGCATCGATTTCGGCCTCCGGATCGCCGCCAAGATGCGAGGCGAGGAGGCCGCGCAGACGGCGCAGCTCGTGCTGGAGTACGACCCGGATCCGCCGTTCCAGGCGGGCTCGCCCGAGTCCGCGCCTGCGGCCGTGGTGGAGGGGCTGCGCGGCCGCATCGCGCCGGCGCTCGCGCAGGCCAAAGAGGCCGCGGAGCAGGCCGCGGTGCGCTGGTGAGGCGCGGCGCGTCGACCCCGAGGGCCCGCTGATGCCTCGCGCGCCGGACGGGGCCCGTCAGGCCGTCCGGAAGGCGCGGTAGAGCTCGTCGCGCCACGCGACGAGGTCGGCGTAGCGATCGCGCAGCTCGGGGTCGGAGAAGCTCCGGCGGCTCGCGGCGCCGAGCTTCAGCGCGGCGGGCGGCGCCACGTTCACGAGCACCTGGCTCATCGCGATATCGGCGAACGTGAAGGGGCCGAGGAGCGTCCTCGGCGCGTCGCCCGACGGGCCCGACGGCGCGCTCCGCGCGAGCGTCGCGCGGAGCTCGTCCAGCGCCGCGACCATCGTCCGCAGGTGCGCCTCGGCGCCGTCCTCGTGCCCGCCGTACTTGCGCAGGGTGCGGCGGACGCCGAACGCGCCGAGCCGCGCCGCGAGGGCGCCGTGCGCGCGGCGGATCGGCGGCGGGGCCATCTCGGCGAGCGCCTCGTCGTCGGCCAGCATGCGCGACAGCGCGCGGGCGCGCCCGGCGGCGAGCGCGCGCTCCGACAGGTCGACGATCCGCGCGATCTCGGCCTCGTGCTCGGCGGGGAACAGCGTCGGACCTGCGCCGCGCGCGTCGGCCCAGCGCGCGATGTCGGCCGAGTCCGCGAGCACGCGCCCGTCGTCGGCGGTGAGCACCGGCACGGAGACGCGGCCGGTGAGCCGGCGGAGCCTCAACCGGAGCGCCGGCTCGCCGAGGAGCGGCTGGTAGTGCCGGAAGGTGTACGGCACGCCGCGGACGTCGAGCGCCCAGCGCGCCTTCTCGGTCCACGGCGAGAACACGAGGCCCAGGAGCTCGGTCATGGCGCCGGCAGCCTACCACACGCGCCCGCGCGCCCTCGGCCGATCGCCCGTCGCGGGCGCGGCTCATCGCCGGCGGCCCTCGGGCCCACCCCGGGCGATCTCACGCGCCGGCGTCGAGCTCGACCCAGATCGACTCGGGCGCGTCGAACCCCTTGAGCCGGAACGCGCCCGCCCGGCGGAAGTCCGCGCGCGCCGCGTCGGGGAGCGCGGCGGCCGCCGCGCGCGAGAGCGTCACCCGGCCGGGGCGCGGCAGGGCGACCCCGGAGCTCGGCTCGTCCGCGCGATCCTCTTCGGTGACCGCCTCGATCCGGAAGAGCCGGTGGACCTCCGCGCCGAGGACGTCGTGATCGCTCATCCTCACCCGGCCCCAGTGGACGATGAGCCGGAGCTCGGCAGCGTCGCCGACGGCGCCGCGGAGCACGCGGGCCGCCTCGACCGCGCGGGCCACCGTGGAATAGACCGCGAGGTACCCGTCGCCGGTCCCCTTGAGGAGGCGCGGGCTCGTCGACCCGCGCAGGGCGCCGCGCAGCCGGTGGAGGTGGTCGACGAAGCTCGTATCGCCGATGTCCTGGAGCAGGCGGGTCGATCGGACGATATCGATGAGCAGCATCGCCACCTCCACCCGGTCGGTCAGCTCGGGCTCTTCGTCCCGGCGCGCGGCCGGGAAGAGCTCGAGGAGCGCGACGTGGAGCTCGTCCCAGTGGATGCGCTCCAGGTGCGCGCTGAGGCGGGCGAAGGTGGGGGAGGCGGCGATCGCACGGCGCGCGGCGCCTTCGCCCTCGCCGTCGGCGATGTCGGCCGAGAGGCGGTCGAGGAGGGAGAACACCGCGTCGGCGATCTCCTCGTCGGCGTCCGGGCGCCGGAAGAGCTCGCGCTGCACGTCGACCACGAGGTCCCAGTGGCGGGGCCAGGGCTCCCCGTGGCCGATGACGACGTTGCGGATCGCGTTGAACCGGCCGCCGCCGGGGAGCGGCTCGATCAGCGCGCGCAGGGAAGGGTGGAGCAGGTAATACCGCGAGCGCGGCAGCGCGTGGCGCGAGCCGACCACGGCGTCGTGCGGCTGGCGGAAGCGCTGGACCTGGCGCTCGGCCCCGGGCTCGGCGCCGAGCACGCCGAGCAGGCCGCACTCGAAGAGCTCGCGGAAAGGGTGGTAGACGTCGTCGGCGTCCCGGCCGTGAGCGTCGAAGTACGCGCGGTCGACCTGGTGAAACTTGCACCACACCTCGACGAGCTCGTCGTGGGTGAGGACGTCGCTGGGGAGCAGGGCGAGGAACTCAGCCCGCTTGTCGCGGTGGCGGAGCACCTCGAGGAAGACCCGCATCTCGTCGAAGATGTTGGCGACGAGGAGGCCGGCGCTGGTGCTCTGCACGATCCGCGTGAAGGTGCGCTCGTCGAGGGCCTGCCGGTTGCGCGAGATCTCCGAGGCGAGGATCACGAGATCGCGCGGCCGCCCGAGGGTGTGCCGGCAGAGGAAGTCGAAGGTCGACTCGCCGCGGGACGAGCGCCCCGCGCGCACCTCGTCGAGGTGGATGAACTCGCGGAGCGGCAGCCTCTCGTAATAATACGTGAGCTTCTCGAGCAGCTCGAAGAGCTCGTGCTTTTCGTAGCGGAGCCTCGCGGTCGCGCCGAAGAGGTTGTTCTTGATGTCGGACTCGTAGGCCGAGAACGCCTCCTCCCGGATCGTGGCGAAGATCTTGACGTGCGGGTTCGCGTTCATCAGGTCCCACGCGGCCTCGATCATCCCGGCTTGCATGTGGATCCACGCGTCCCGCGGCAGCCCACGGAGCGCCTGATCGAGCTTGTCGATGAAGATGAAGACGCCGCTGTGGAGCGAGCGGAGCCGCCGCTCGAGCGGGCGCTCCATCGCGTCGACGACCTGGTTGATCTGGCGGACGGTCATCGAGAGGAGCTCCTTCAGCACCATCGTCGGCTCGACCGGCCGGCCTTCGAGGAGCCCGCGCAGGTTCCGGGGGAGCGGCGAGAGGTCGTCGGGATCGCCGGCGCCGGCGCCGGACTGGTAGGAGACGATCGACAGGCGGAGGCTGAAGCTCCAGAGCCGCTTGCAGTCGTGGAGCCGCGACATGAGATCGCGCTGGGGCTGGTCGACGCTGGGCAGGTCGCCCATCAGATCGAGGTACGGCCGCCCCTCCGGGATGAACTGCACGGCGGCGTGGCGGCGCTCGCGGCCGGTCGCGAGGTAGATCTCGCTGAGGACCGAGCGCTTGTACGTGAGGAGGAGCGTCTTGCCGAGCCCCTTGCTCCCCGAGACGAAGTGCTTCTTGGCGCTGTCGAGGAACTCGCGGACCACGGCGTTCTTGAAGGTCAGGTCCTTCAGGGCGCCGATGTCGATCTGGTTGGCGTCCGAGATCCAGCTGTGGTCTTTCGGGGGGTCGGGCGCGCCGCCGGGGGGCGGCCTCGGCGCGGGCTTGTCCGGCGGGCGGCCGGCGAGCGCCCGGAGCGCCTCGAGGAGCTCGCCGGCGGAGGCGAACCGGCGGTCGCGGTCGCGGTGGGTCGCCCGGGCGAACCAGGCGTCGAAGCCGCTCGGGACCTCGGCCAGCCGCGACGGCGCCGGCGGGACATCGAAGCAGATCTTGTGGACCAGCTCGTACAGCGACTCGCCGCGGAAGGGCCGGCGCCCGGTCATGCACTCGTAGGCGATCACGCCGAGCGACCACAGGTCCGCGCGGTGATCGACGCCGCGGGCGTTGGCGATCTGCTCCGGGCTCATGTAGCTCACGGTGCCCAGGGTCGCGCCCGCGTCGGTCTGCGGCGTCCCCTGGCGATCGAGCCCGAGGTCCTCGAGCTTGACGATCCCGAAGTCGAGGACCTTGCAGAGCGGGCGATCGTCGTCGACGAGGAAGATGTTGGCCGGCTTGATGTCGCGGTGGACGACGCCGAGGCGGTGGGCCTTGCCGAGCGCGCTGCAGACGTCGCCGAGGACCGCCACCGTCTCCTCGTAGGAGAGCGGCCCGCGGGCGATCCGCTCGGCCAGGTCCTCGCCGCGGAGGAGCTCCATGGCGATATAGGGCACCTGCGTCGCGGCATCGACGTTGAAGTCGAGGACCTGCACCACGTTCGTGCCCCGCAGCTTCGCCGCGGTCTGCGCCTCGCGGAGGAAGCGGGCGCGCGCCTTCTCGGTCCCGACGACCCCCGGATCCATCAGCTTGAGCGCCGCCGGACCGCCGAGGTGAAGGTCGGCCGCCCGGAAGACCCGGCCCATGCCCCCTTTCTTGAGGAACTCCTCGAGCCGCCAGCGCTCGCCAACGACGTCCCCCGGGCCGAGGCGCTTCCGCGACGGGTCGCTCTGACCCGCGGAGGACACCGTGGCTCCTTCCGGTCGGTGGGCACTCTCATCCGACATGTCGCGCAGCGTACCAGCCCCGGCGCTTCAGGAGAACCGGTGTGCCCGCGGCTACCAGCCGAGTCCGATGCGCAGCGGCAGGAACACCGCCATCCCGGTCACGATGGTGCCCAGGATGTCGCGGCGAGAGAAGTAGTAGACGCTCGCCGCGAGGCTCGCGGGCAGCCGCGCGTCCTGCATGGTCGCGATCAGGTGCCCGTCCGTCATCACCACCTCGGGCACGATCACGGCCGCAAGCGCGGCCAGCGGCGCGTAGCGCAGCCCGCGCCGGAGCCAGCCGGGCAGCGGCAGATCCTGGTCGGGGTACAGGAAGAAGGCGCGGGTGAACGCCGTGATCAGCGCGAGGCCGAGGATGGCGACGAAGATCTCCCAGGGGCTCATCGCCGGGCCTCCTCGGCCCCCTGGCGCGCGCGTCGGTGCGCCCCTTCGGCCGCCTCGATGCCCAGGCCGACCGCGACCGCGGCGGCGATGGCGACGAGGATGTTGAGCTTCAGCGGCAGCGCGTAGGCGGCCACCGCGGCGCTGGCGGCGGTGCCGCCGGCGAGCCAGGTGGCCCTGTCCTGGAGCAGCGAGCACGTCACGCCGAGGAGCGCGAGCACGCCCGCGAAGCCGAGGCCCCATTCGATCGGGATGACGTTGGCCAGCGCGATGCCGCCCAGCGACGAGGCTTGCCATGCCGACCAGTTCGTCGCGACGCCGCCCCAGAAATAGGGCTCCTGCTCGGGCGCCGGGCCGGGCACGGGGAAGCGCTTCATGAAGATCACGTAGTTCAGGTCGCCGCTGAAGTAGCCGCACAGGCACCGCCGCCAGCGCGGGAGCGGCGCGAAGTAAGGCCGCCACATCGCGCTGAAGATCACGAACCGCAGGTTCACGCAGGCGGCGGTGGCCCAGACGACCCAGATCGGCGCGCCGGACGCGATGAGCGGCATCGCGGCGAGCTGCGCGCTGCCGGCGAAGACCGCGAGCGACATCAGCACCGCGAGCGGCGCCGTGAGCCCGCTCTTGACCATCGCGACGCCGGTCACGAGCCCCCAGGCGGCGACGCCGAGCGACACGTGCAGCATCTCGCGCGCGCCGCGGCGGAACTCGGGGTGGAGCGCGGTGGCGCGGGCGAAGGCGGCGAAGGACATGCGGTCGCTCGAGGGGGTAGGAACTGTCCAGACGGGCTGCAAAAGTCAAGGCCGCCAGCCCGGCGCCGCCGCCCGCCCAGGGCGGCCCGCTCCCGGATCCTCCGGCGCCCGGCGCCGGCGGGGAGCGATCGCCTTGCATACCGACCGACTGGTCGGTATACATCCTCGATGCCGGCGCGGACCTACTCCAGCGCGCGAGAGCGCATCCTCGACGCGGCCGAGCGGCTCATCGTCTCGCGCGGGGTGAACCAGCTGACCGTCGAGGCGGTGATCACCGAGGCGGGGATCAGCAAAGGGGGCTTCTTTCACCACTTCGCGACGAAGGACGCGCTCCTGATGGCGATCGTCGATCGGTTGACGGCGCGGGTGAACGACGACGCCGTGAAGCGCGCGGCGCAGGACCCGGAGCCCCGGGGCGCCCGGCTGCGGGCGCAGATCGCGCTGACCTTCGATGAGGACAAGCGCGAGACCGCGGCGCCTCGCGCCTTGCTCCTCGCGATCATCGAAGCGGCGAGCGCTCAGCCCGCGCTGGCGCGCCACGGCAGCAAGCTGACCGCCGAGGCGGTCGCGCGCGACGCGGCCGAGGACATCCCGGAGGGGCGGGCCATCGCGATCCAGTTTGCGCTCGACGGTTTCTGGCTCTCCCAGGCGCTCGGGGCGATGGCGCTCAGCGAAGGCCAGCTGCGGGCGCTGCGCGACGCGCTCCTCGCGCTCGCGCAGCCCGAGGCGGGCGCGGGGCGCCGGCCCAGGCGGCCACGAGCTTCCAAGAAAGGCGGTCCAGCATGATGTCTGTCCCCGATATCTCCAGCGCGAAGCACAAGGCAAACCCTTATCCCGTGTACGCGCGGCTGCGCGCCGAGGCGCCGGTCGTGCGCACCGTGCTCAAGGACGGGAAGCCCGCGTGGCTCGTGACGCGCTACGCCGACGTGGCGTCTGCGCTCAAGGACCCGCGCCTCGGCAAGGACCCGTACCGCGCGCTCAGCCCGGAGGAGCGGGCCAGGCAGGTGCCGTGGACGCCCGGGTTTTTCCGCCCGTTCACGAAGAACATGCTCGATCAGGACCCGCCGGATCACACCCGCTTGCGCGCCCTGGTGCATCAGGTCTTTACGCCGCGGCGGGTGGAGGAGCTGCGCGGGCGCGTCGAGGCGATCACCCAGCGCCTCATCGCGCGAGCCCGGGCGCGCGGCGCGATCGACCTCCTGGAGGAGATCGCGCTGCCGCTGCCGATGACGGTGATCTGCGAGCTGCTCGGCATTCCCGAGGCGGACTGGCCGCGCTTCCGGGCCTGGACGAACCGCCTGATCGGGATCGTCACGAGCGTGGACATGGTGCTCGCGACGCCGTCTCTCTACATGTTCCAGCGCTACCTGCGCGCGCTTCTAGAGCGGCGCCGCCGGACGGGCGGGGACGATCTCATCGCGGCGCTCGTGCGCGCCGAGGAGGCGGGCAGCCGGCTCAGCGAGGAGGAGCTGCTCGCGATGGTCATGCTGCTGGTCGTGGCCGGCCACGAGACGACGGTGAACCTGATCGCCAGCGGGACGCTCGCCCTGCTCGACGATCCGGAGGCGCTCGACCGCCTGCGGCGCGAGCCTGCGCTGATCAAGCCGGCGGTCGAGGAGCTCCTGCGCTTCACGACCCCGGTCGAGCTCGCGACCGAGCGGTACACGACGGAGGACGTCGCGTTCGGCGAGCGCGTGGTCCCGCGGGGACAGCGGCTCTTCGCGGTGCTCGGCTCGGCGAACCACGACGAGGAGGTCTTCGCGAGCCCCGAGCGGCTGGTGCTCGACCGCGACCCCAACCGGCACCTCGCCTTCGGCAGCGGCGTGCACTACTGCCTCGGCGCGCCGCTGGCGCGCCTCGAGGCGCAGATCGCGTTTCCCGCGATCGTCCAGGATCTCCCCGGCTTGCGGCTCGCCGTGCCGCGTTCTTCCCTGACGTGGAAGCCGTCATCCATCCTGCGCGGGCTCGACCGGCTGCCGGTGAAGTGCGCGGCGGCGCCGGTCTACTCCGTCCCCCGGGCGACGCGACCGCCTGAGGCGGGCGCGCCGCTGTAGAGCACGCTCTTCGCGCCGGGCGTTCGTGCGCCCATGTCGCGCAGTGTCCCGGTGTGGCAGAAAGGTCGTCTTTTCCTTCGCGCAGCCGGGAAAACCGGGGGAGGACCCACGTGTTTCTGTCCGTGGCTGGGCCTTTGCCGTCCTCCCGTTCACGCGATCGGGAGCCCGGCGACCGGCATGCTCCATGCACTCACCGCGCCTCATGCGCTCCGGGGAGCCCAGGCTTTGTCCTCGCGATCGTCGGCGAGCGGGTCGCCGGGAGCGCGCCGAGCGCGCGACGTGCGGTGCGCGCGCCTCGACACCGGGCCATCGCGCGGCCGTCCCCGGGGCAGGGTAGCGGCGAAAGGAGAGGCGTCCGTGCGCATCCATCATCTCAACTGCATCTCGACCTGTCCGATCGGCGGCGCGCTGATGGATGGCCAGACGCTGGGGCTCCGCGGGAGGCTGACGTGCCACTGCTTGCTCCTGGAGACGGACAGCGGTCTGGTCCTCGTGGACACCGGGCTCGGCTTGCTGGACGTCTCGATGGCGAGGAGGCGGCTCAGTCGGTTCTTTCTGTTCCTGGTACGACCGGAGTTCCGCGCCGAGATGACGGCGTACCGGCAGATCCAGCGCCTCGGCTTTCGGCCCGAGGACGTCCGTCACATCGTGCTGACCCACCTCGATTTCGACCATGCGGGGGGCCTCGACGACTTTCCTGGCGCGGAGGTCCACCTGCTCGCGGACGAGCGCGACGCCGCGGTCGCCCGGCGGACGCTGCTCGACCGGATGCGTTACCGGCCGGCCCAGTGGTCCACGCAGCCGAACTGGATCGCCTATCCCTCGGACGGCGGCGAGCGCTGGTTCGGCTTCGAGGGGGCGCGGCCGGTGGGTGGTTTGAAGGACGAGGTGCTCTTCATCCCGCTCATCGGTCACACGCTCGGCCACTCGGGCGTGGCGATCCGGAGCGATGGCCGCTGGTTGCTGCTCGCCGGCGACGCGTACTTCTATCACCGCGAGATGGACCTGGTGCGGCCCACCTGCACGCCCGGCCTGCGCGCCTATCAGCTCATGATGGAGAAGGACCGCGGCGCGCGGCTCGAGAACCAGCGCCGGCTGCGCGCGCTTCGCCGGGAGCACGGCCACGAGGTGACCGTCGTGTGCTCTCATGACGTCGTGGAGTTCGAGCGCCTCACCGGGCGAAGCCACGCCGTACCGGCGGGCGTCCGGGAGAAGGGCGCGCCGAGCCACCGCTGTGGGTCCCCGCCGCGGCCGGAGCGCAGCGGATCTGAGCCGCAGAGGGCCTCGGGCTACGCCGCGTCCCGCCGCGGCGCCGCCCCCACCGGCAGCGTGAAATAGAACGTCGTGCACCCCCCTTTGGGGCTCTCGACCCAGATCCTGCCGTGGTGCGCCTCGACCAGCCCCTTCGCGATGTACAGCCCGAGCCCGAGCCCGACCGCGCGTTCCTCCCTCGCCCTGCCCCGGAAGAACCGCTCGAACAGCAGCGGGAGATCCTCGGCCGGGATCTCGCGGCCGCTGTTCCGGATGGAGATCTGCACATCGTCCCCGCGCCGCTCCAGCGACGCCCGGATCGGCGTCTCCGGATCACCGTATTTCACGGCGTTGGAGAGGAGGTTGCTGAGCACCTGCTCGACGCGCCCCGCGTCCGCGCACACGACCGGGATCTCGCCCCGGATCTCGACCTCGACCGCGTGCCCCTCCGTCTCGCCCGCCATCCGCTCCACGACCGCCTGAAGGAGCGCCGGCAGGTCGACGGGAGCGCTCTCGATCGTGAGCCGCCGCGACTCGATCTGGGAGATGTCCGTCAGATCGGACACCATCCGCCCGAGCCGCTTGGCGCTCGCCAGGATATGCCCCGCCCTCGTCTTCACCGCGGCCGCCACCTGGGGCTTGCGCTCGATCTGGGCCGCATAGCCGATGATCGTCGTCACCGGCTGCTTCAGATCGTGCGCCACCACCGACGTCCACTCTTCCTTGAGCCGCTCGAGCTCCTTGAGCCGCGTGATGTCGTCGAACACGACGACCGCCCCGAGCGGCTTCCCGCTCCCGTCGACGATCGGCCCGGCGCTCACGAGCACCGCCAGCGTGCCGCCGTCGGCGCGCCGCAGCGCGAGCTCCCTCGAGCTCGTGACCTCGCCGCGCAGCGCGCTCGCCGAGGGCTGCTCGCCGTCCGGGAGCGGCTGCCCGTCCAGGGAGTAGAGGCCCCACGCGCCCGCCTGCCCGGGCGGCGCGCCGATCCCGGCGAGCTCCTGGGCGCGATGATTCCAGGCGATCTGCGCGCCGGACGGGTCGAGGAGGAGGATGCCGACCGGCGAGCGCTCGATGACCGCGTTGAGCCAGCTCCGCTCGGCCGAGAGCTGCCGGAGGAGCTGCTCGCGCTCCTCGTCGGCGAGCTTCTCCGCCGTGACGTCGCGCGAGATGCCGATCCCGGCGACCGGGTTGCCGTGCTCGTCGCGCTGGATCGTGATGTGGGTCGATATCCAGCGCGTGCGGCCGCTCTTGTCGATGATCCGGAACGTGAGCCGCCCGCCGGCCGCGGCCATCTGCTCGACGAACTCGTGATACCGCCCCTTGTCCTCGGGATGGATCAGCGTGAGGAACAGCTGCGGGTCCTCGTACCAGGCCTCGGGCGGATGACCGGTGTGCTCGAGGACGGCGGGGCTGATGTACTCGTATCCCCCTTCCGGGCCGAGCCGCATGCGGAAGATGACGTCGCTCGCGTGCTCGGCGATCAGCCGCAGGCGCTCCTCGCTGAGCCGCAAGGCCTCCTCGGCGCGCCGCTGCTCGGTGACGTCGAGGGCCGTGCCGATGAGCCGGAGCGGGGTTCCGTCGTCGGCGCGGGCCACGTCCGCCTCGGTGTGGATGAGGCGTTCTTCGCCGCTCGGGCGGAGGATCCGGTACTCCATGCAGTACGGCCTCTCCCCCTGGAGCGCGAGGTCGACGGCGCGCATGAGGCCCTCGCGGTCCTCCGGGTGGACGCAGGCGAGGAAGCGCTCGTACGTGAGCGCGCCGGCGTCGCGGGACAGCCCCAGCATCGGATAGCACTCGTCGGACCAAAAGAGCTCGTCGCTCGGAATGTGCCAGTCCCAGTTGCCCAGCCTGGCGATCTTCTGCGCCCGGGCGAGGCTGTCCTCGCTCAGCCGGAGCGCGGCCTCGGTCTTCCTGGCCTCTGCGATCGCCGTGTTCAGCTGCTCGCGCGTGCGCTCCAGCGCGCGCTTCTCCTGCTCGAGCTCCTCGATCCGCGCGCGCAGCGCGCGGGGCTCGGCGGCGGCGAGCGCCATCCCGAAGAGGCTCGACACGGCGCTCGCGACCTCGACCGCCTCGGCCTGCGGCAGGGTCGGCTGCGCGGCGGCGCAGAGCAGCACCGCGCGCAGGTCGCCGGCGAAGGCGAGCGGGATCGCGACCGCGTGGGCGCAGCCGCAGCGGTCGCGCAGGTGGACGGCGTCGAGCAGCGCCGCGGCGCCCTCGCCGTCGGGCGCGCGCTGCACGACCCCGGCGCGGGCGGCCTCGGCCGCGAGGCTCGGCGCGTCGAGCGGCAGGCGCTGGAGCGCGTCCAGCGAGCCGTCGCCGCCCTCGGAGGCGACGAGCATGAGCGCCCGCGGCTCCCCGGCGAGCTCGTAGAGACAGGCGATGTCGGCCTGCAGGACACGCGACGCCGCCGCGACGAGCGTCCGCGGCGTGCCGCCCTCGGCGGCGCGCAACAGGGCCAGCGACGCGTCGGCCACGGCGCGGGCCAGCGCGCCCGACGCCGGCGGCTCCCCGTGACGTCCCGCCCCGGACGGTCCACCCCGCCCGGTCCCACGCCCTTCGTCGTCGCTGTTCACTCCACCCCTCGCGCCTTCTACCAGGATTCTGGCAGACGCGAGCTGAGATTATCACGAGCGCTCGGGAGGCACCTCGGTCCGCTCAGCAGCCGTGCGCCGGGCTCAGGGCAGCGCCCGGCGGCGCTCGCCTCGAGCCCGGCGCAGGGCGCCGGAGGAGCCTTGGGTGCTCTCCGGCTGCGCGACGTTCGACGGCAGGAGACAGCGCACGTCGTTACAGTGTGAGCGTCGCGATCTCTGCCGTCGAGCTCGCCCTCGCGGGGAGGACGGCGATCCTCGCGCTGCTGAGTCGGCGTTGGCCCGAGGCCTTGCTGGATCCGTCGGTCCTCGAAGAGAGCCCTTCGGCGCCTCTGTTCGTCGCGCTGGTTCGTCGATGCCTTCACCCGCGGCTGGTCGAGCGGCAGCTGGAGGTAGTTCGGGCCGACCCGATAGCGCTGCGTGTCCGCGTACGAGAACGTCCGGCCCTGGAGCAGCTTGTCGTCCAACAAGTCCATGCCATCGACGAGGACGCCTGTGCCGAAGGCGGCCTGCTCGACCTCGGCGAAGTCGTTCGTCGGGTTGCTGTCGAGCGCGATGCGCCGATCGGGCGGAGCGGGGACTTCTCCGGCGCCAGATCTTCGTCGCGTCGAGCGGATCGACGTCGAGCTCCGGGTGCTCGCCGTCTTCCATGATCTGCGCGCAGACCTCCCACTCCGGCGCGCCGCCGCGCGCGATGGCGTCGTGGAGGACCTGCGTCGCGTGGTTGAAATTCTTTGCCTGGATGGCCGAGGCCTGATCGCTGGTGAGGTTGACCTCTCCTTGCCTGGGGAGGAAATGGTACTTCACGAGGACCGCCTCGCCCTCCTGGGTTCTCGAGGACGGCCGGGCCGCGCTCGCCGGCGGTGCGGTTGTCCTCGTCGTCCGTCACCGGGTGTCTCTGCCGCGTGGTGAGGGTGGGGGTGCTCTCCTGAACCGTATCCTTCGTGGCGCCGCTCCTCATCGCTCCATCCTCCCGGGCCGGCGAAGCTGCCGTCCTTGGGGGCGATGTGGCTGCGGGCCCTCATCGTTCCCAATACATCGTTGCTGCTGAAGTGATAGCCTGGAGCTGTCGGCTCGGCCGCGCGGCGGTGGCGCGCTGGTAGGCGTCCCGGAGGGTCACGGCGAGGCGCTGGAGGGCGCTCCCGATGGGGGAGCCGCGGCGGAAGGCGAGCGCGAGGGGGCGGTGCGGGGCGCGCGGGGCGAAGCGGCGCAGCGAGAGGGCGCCGCTGCGGTTCTCGATGGGGACGGCGAGCGCGGGCAGGAGGGGCACGATGTCGCCCCCGGCGACCCTCTGGACGAGGGTGGAGGGGCTTGTGGCGCGGACGCTCGCCTCGTCGGCGCCGACGCGCTGGCAGAGGGCGAGCGCCTGGTCGCCGAAGCCGTGGCCGTTGACGAGGAGGAGGACCTTGGCCGCCGCGAGCTCGTCCATCCTGGCATCCTGGCGAGGCGGTTCGGCTCCGCCGCATGCGCTCGAGCAGGGGGGCGCCCGCCGAGGTGACGAGGGCGCGGCGGCGATCGCGCTCGAAGAGGTTCACGCCGAGGGCCTCCTCGAGCTGCGCGATCTGGGCCGAGAGCGACGGCTGCGCGCTGCGGCAGGCGGCCGCGGCGCGCCGGAAGCTGCGGTGCTCGGCGACCGCGAGCGTGTACTGGAGCTGGCGGAGCGTGAGGGGATGCGGTGACCAGCGCACGGGCGCGGGGTAGTACGCGGCGCGCGGGGGGGCTCTGGGGCCGAGGGGGCGGCCGCGGGCGGGGGGGTGGGGGGCCTTGGGGGGCGGGCGCCCTGGGCGACCATGCCCGGCGGTTGACGCCTGCGGTCATCTCTCCATGTTCCCCGCGAACGCGGGTTGTCCGCGCACGGAGGAACCATGTCCAAGACAGCGTCGAACGAGACCAGGAAGATCCGCTACGCCGTCGTCGGGGCGGGCAACATCGCGCAGGTCGCCGTGCTGCCGGCGTTCAAGAACGCCGCCGAGAACTCGGAGCTCGTGGCGCTGGTCTCGGGCGACCCCGAGAAGCTCGCCGCGCTGGGCGAGCGCTACGGGGTCACCGAGCGCGGCGGGTATGACGAGCTCGAGGACGTCCTGAGGCGCGCGCGGGCGGACGCGGTGTACATCGCGCTGCCCAACGCGATGCACCGCGAGTACACGGAGCGGGCCGCGGCGGCGGGCGTCCACGTGCTCTGCGAGAAGCCCATGGCCATGACCGAGGAGGACTGCGAGGCGATGATCCGCGCCACGAAGGATCGCGGCGTGAAGTTGATGATCGCCTATCGCCTGCATTTCGAGGAGGCGAACCTGCAGGCGGTCGAGATCGCGCGCTCGGGCAAGCTCGGTGAGGTGCGCGCCTTCACGTCGCTGTTCACGCAGGTGGTGCGCCCCGGCGACATTCGCACCCGGAGCGACGCGGGCGGCGGCGTGCTGTTCGATCTGGGCGTGTACTGCGTGAATGCCGCTCGGTACCTGTTCCGCGAGGAGCCGAGCGAGGTGCTCGCCACGAGCCTGCGGATCGACGAGAGGCGCGCCAAGGATGTCGACGAGACCACGGCGGCCATCCTGCGTTTCCCGAGCGGCGCCGTGGCGCAGTTCACGGTCAGCCAGGGGCTCGCGAGCGTGTCGTCGTTCCGCCTCGCGGGCACTGAGGGGGACCTGCGCGTGGAGCCGGCCTTCGATTACACGGCCGACATCAAGCATTACCTGACGGTGGGCGGGAAGACGGAGGAGAAGACGTTCAAGAAGCGCGACCAGTTCGCCCCCGAGCTCGTCTATTTCTCGCGCTGCATCCTTGAGGACAGGGAGCCGGAGCCGTCGGGACTCGAGGGGCTCGCGGACGTCCGGGTGATGCTGGCGATCCAGAGCTCCGCGGCGAGCGGGAGGGTCGAGGCGGTCCCGCCGCTCAAGCTGGAGCAGCGGCCTGATATGGGCCAGAACATCAAGAAGCCCGCGGTTGCCGCGCCGGAGCCGGTGAAGGCGCCGTCACCGTCGGAGCAGTGAGGGAGGACCCGGACGACGCCAACCCGGGTTGGCAAGAGAACGGGTCGACCCGATCACGTCGCGCGGACCACGCGAACCATCCCGACCCAGGTTGCGAACCATCCCGACCCAGGTTGCGGATCACCGACCACCGTCACCCGACTCAGGTTGCGGATCACCCGGACCACCCGACCCCACCCGGACCACCCGACCCAGGTTGCGGACCACCCGGACCTCCCGACCCAGGTTCAACGACCGACCGGGGTTGGTACGACCAGATTGGTGACGACCCAACCCCGCTCTCCGTTCTCGACCAACCCAGGTCGGGAGAGGGGAGGAGGGAGAACCCACTTCGGGGACGGGGCAGCCCAGGCCAGAGGAGCCGCTGCAGGTTGGGCGAGCCGCAAGGACTATCCAGGTGGCGGACCACCTGGCGCCCTGGCGGCGCCACCCCAAGGAGCGAGCCAATGCCTTGAAATCATTCACCCCACCAGCCGGCACGACGTTTGCCATTGCACGCCAGCCATGAGCCAGCCCCGCGAAATTGCCGCAGGCGCCACCTACCTCATCACCCGTCGCGTCCTGCGCAGGCATCTGCTCTTCCGCCCTGACGCTGCCATCACCCAGCTCTTGGTCTACACCCTCACCGTCTCGACGCGCCGCTTCGGCATCGAGGTCCACGCGCTCTGCGCGATGTCGTCGCACCTGCACCTCGTCGTGACCGATACGATGGGCGTCCTGCCGCGTTTTTTGCAATTCTTCCATCGCCTCGTCGCGCTCGGGACCAAGGTGCTCCGCACGTGGGAAGGGCCAGTGTGGGACCACGAGGCTACGAGCGTGGTGCGGCTGCTGACGCGGACGGCGGTGGTGGAGAAGATCGCCTACGTGCTCGCGAATCCTGTGGCCGCCGGCCTGGTCCGACATGCGCGCGAGTGGCCGGGCGCCAAGGTGGATGTGAACGAGCTCGGCTGCGGCGTGCTGCGCGCGACGCGACCCGCGGCATATCTCGATCCGAAAAATCCGCAGTGGCCAGAAGAAGTAACGCTCGCGCTCGCGCTGCCGCCTGTCATCGAACAGGATGGCGGCGACGGCTTTCGCGGCGAGGTCGCCGCCGAGCTGGAGCGCCAGGAAGCGCAGGCCCGTGAGGAGGTGGGGCGGCGAGGGCAACACGTCCTTGGCGCGGAGGGCGCCAGCCGGGTGTCCCCCTACGAGCGTGCCACGAGCTTCGAGCCGCTGCGCGGCTGCAGTCCGACGTTTGCGGTCGGCCGCGAGCAGGGTGATGCATGGCGAATCGCTGCTGCCGCCGTGCGCGCGTTTCGTGCGTCGTACCGCGCGGCGCTCGAACGGTGGCGCAGCGGGGTGCGCAGCGCCGTATTCCCCGCGGGGACGTGGTGGATGCGCGCGTTTCACGGGGTCGCCGTGACGGACGCCGTGCTCACGGTGTAGTTGCTGCGCCGGCGGCGCACGGTGAGTCGGTCGGAGAGGCCACCGGGGGCGACACGTCGCCGGAGGGCACGTGCGTCTCAAGATGGCGGAGCGAGGCGACTCAAGACGCCCATGAGCCATGCGCATGGCGACGTGGGATGGAGTTGCGGGCCGAGCGACCACGATGCGGTGCCGGGGTGAGATCGCTATAGGCGCTGCTTGGTCGGATCGGATCGAACACAACCTGGGTTGGCTCGGGTGGGTAGGTCGCAGGCGGCAATCCAGGTAGCAACCCGAGTTGAGTCGCTCTTCACGGGTCCGCTTGAAGCTGTTTGCGAAGCGTGGGTGTGCAAGCGCGAGGCGCTCTGTACAGATTTGTGGATGGCGAGCGGTCGACATCCACCCGGGTAGCTCGCGGGTGAGCCATCCGGGTCGGGTAAGCCGCCCCTCGGGAGCCCGCGGGTGGGCAACCCGGGTCGGGTAAGCCCGGGTGAGCAACCCGGGTCGGGTCGGTCCGCCGCCACTCAATGGGGGTCAGGTTCGCCCCGGGGCCGACTCAATGGAGGTTAGGTCCGGGGTCAGGTTCGCCCCGCGGCCGACTCAATTGGGGTTAGGTCCGCCCACTCAGCGTCAGGTCCGGGCCGGCTTACCCGTTGGTCCTGACGACGGCCTCGAGCTGAGCAGCGCACTGGCCCCAGCCTTCGTGGAACCCCATCTTCTCGTGCGCCTCGCGGTCGGCGACCGTCCAGTGGCGGGCGCGGGCGGTGTACTTCGTCTTGCCGCCTTGATCCTCGAACGTCAGGATCACCGTCATGAACGGCTTCTCCGACGGCTCCCATGCCGCGGTGTACGCGTCGGTGAAGACGAGCCGCTCGTTCTCGACGACCTCGAGGAAGACGCCCCTGTTCGGGTATTCGTTCCCTTGTGGGTCGCGCATCACGATCAGGCTGGCGCCGCCAGGCCGCACGTCGAGCTCGGCGAAGGGCGTGGTGAACGGCTGAGGGGCGAACCACTTCTTGAGGAGCTCAGGGTCGGTCCAGGCCTTGAACACCTTCTCGCGCGGCGCGTCGATGATGCGCGTCAACACGAGGTCGCGGTCGGAAGTCGAGGTGGCTTCGGGCTTGGTGGTCATGCGTCGTCTCCTTGTCGGCGATGGGTGTGGGACGTTCGAGAGAGCCCTGGGCAGGCGCCGCCTCAGACGGCTGGATGCGCGTGGCGCTCTGCGTCTAGAAGGACGCGAGCTCGGCACCGTCGTTCCGGTCCTCGGCTTCCTTGGCTCGTGCTCGTTCGGTCTTCGAAGTGTTGGACAGACCGGCGCTCCGAAACTCATCGGTCGCCCCTCGTTTTCGGGGACGCGTGCCGCACTTTCGCGTCGCGCTGGACGACATCCGCCGGCACGGGCGAGGCGCTGCTGGCGCGGGCGACGACGGCGCTGGCGCGTCGTGCTCCCGCGCTTCAGGCATGCCCGTCACCCGAGGAGCCGGTCGCGCGCCTACCGGGCTGGAGCGATCTGGTCCCGCAGGTGCGTCGCGCGCCCGGCGCCGGGGTGCGGTCTCGCGCGTGTGGCGGGATCCTGCGCATCGCCGAGCAGCGAACCACGTCGCTCCGTGGTTGGAGCTGCGCATCGGCGAGCCCCCTGAGCCGATCGCGACGCGTCCGCGCCGCCGACGCCGGCCCGATCGAAGGCTTCGCGAGCGCGTCCTCACCGCGCCCCCCGGTCGATGGTCGCTCGACCGAGCGCTGGCGCGGCTCCACGCGCCCTCGCGCGCGCTTCGGCCCCGCGGTCACCCTTCGAGGTACGAGCCGAGCTCTCGTTGCCGCGAGCGCATCCGAAGCTTCTCGAGCAGCTTCGCCTCGATCTGGCGGATGCGCTCCCGCGTCAACGAGAACGACTGCCCGATCTCCTCGAGCGTCTCGTCCTCGTTGCCGTCGAGGCCGAAGCGGCGCCGCAGGAGCTCGCGCTCGCGCGGCTGCAGCGAGTCGAGCAGCTCGCGCGTCTGCTCGATCAAGCGGCGCCGGGCCAGCATGTCGGCGGGCGTCGGCTCCTCGTTGGCCAGCAGATCGCCGAACCGGGTGTCGCCTTCCTCGCCGACCGGGGCGTCGAGGCTGAGCGGCTCGAGGGCGAGCTCGCCGATCACGCGCACCTTCTCCACGGAGAGCCCGCTGCGCTCCGCGACCTCCTCGACCGAGGGCTCGCGCCCGCGCTCCTGCACCAGGTCGCGCCGGGCGCGCACCACCTGGCTCCGGATCGCGGTGAGGTGGACCGGCATGCGGACGGGCTTGCCCTGGTTGAGGATCGTCCGCTTGATGGCCTGCTTGATCCACCACGCAGCGTAGGTGCCGAAGCGGTGGCCGCGGCGGTACTCGAACTTGTCGGCGGCGCGGATCAGGCCGAGGTTGCCTTCCTGCACGAGGTCGAGCAGCGGGACGCCGAAGCGCTGGTGCTCCCGCGCGATGGCGACCGCGAGCCTGAGGTTCGCCTGGACGAGCTCGGACTTCGCCTGGGCGACCGCGCGGCGCCCCCGGGCGATCGCCGCGAGCGTCGCCTCGATGGACGCGCGGTCCGCCTTGTCGGCGGCGGCCGCCGCGGCGCGCAGGCTCCGCTCGATGCGCTCCTCGAAGGCCGGATCGAGGCGCAGCTCGGCGAGGCCTGCGGCCAGGCCCGCGAGGGCGATCTCCACGCCCTCGTCGTCCTGCTTGCGGGCGGCGAGCGCTCGGGCGACATCGAGCAGGCCCGCGAGCCGCGTCGCGCACGCGTCCGCGTCGGGATCGTTCGCGTCGGCCTCGCACAAGAGGTCCCGGAGGCTGAGCGCCCCGTTCTCGACGTCCTCCGCCGTGAAGGCCAGCTCGCGAAGGGCGATCGGCGAGCGGACCCACGCCTCGAAGCACGCGAGCGCGCCCGCCTCGATGCGACGGCCGATCGCGATCTCGCCCTCACGGGTGAGCGGCTGGCTGCCGGCGAGCGACCGGAAGTAGAGCTCGGTCGCCCCGAGCGTCGCGTGCGTGCCTGCGGCCTTCGCACGGCGCGCAGGAGCGCGCTCGCCCCCGCGCTCGGCCGCGGAATCGATGGAAACGGGAAAACTCGATTCGGACTCGCTCGCCGACAGCGAGGAACGGAACCTCATTCAATGCGCTCCAGGGTTGCCGCTGCGTCGTGCCTGACCACGAAGGGCGTGAGGGGGCACGATCATCGAGGCGCCTCGATATCCTAACCGCCGAGGACGTAAATAGGAAAACGAATCGCGCGCCGATTTGGCGTATTTTGAAGGCGTTTTTCTTGGGTCTGCCGCCGCTCGGAGCGGCGGCTTCCTCCGCCGGCGCGGGAGCGCGCGGGCGCGGGCCGCCGGACGAGCGGGCAGGGCGTGCTGGGCCGTCGGCGGTGCATGCCGGTGCGGTTTGGTCGTCGGGTACTGTCGCTGGACGTGACCAAGCCGGCGCCCGACGCGCACGGCGGAGCGAGTCGCCGGGCCGTGTTCGTCGCGGACGTCAAGGCCGAGGCGGCTCGATGCGTTCCCGAGCTGAACGACCTATCGAGGCAAATGGGGCGTCGGAAACGGGCGGAGCGGGCTCATGGGTGAGCGCTCCAGAGGCTTCGCTCGGCGCACTGTCGAGGGCCCGTGCTCCGCGCGTGGCGCCGGGGTCCGGCGTCCGCGTAGCGACCCGGCGAACCGTGCGTCTCCCCCGGGGCTGTGCTTCCGGGGACTTCAGGGGGACGAGCCTCGTCAGAGCCGACCCCCCTGAAGCTCGTCCGATCGCTGCCGGCGGTCCCACCCGGCGGCCCCACCCAGGTTCGCCTTCGCGGTGCCGGTGCCGGTGCCGCCCCACCCAGGTTCGCCTTCGCGGGGGACGACGTGGCGCTCGTGGGTGCGCTGCCGGGGCCCTACCCAGGTTCGCCTTCGAGGTTCGCCTTCGCGGGGGACGACGTGGCGCTCGTGCATGGGTTTCGGCGGAGCGATCCCGCGGCGTGCTCTGCCCTGTACGACCGGCGTGCCGAGCACGTCCGCCGGGTGCTCTACCGGCTGCTCGGCTTTCATCGCAACCTCGCGGACCTGCACCACGACGTCTTCGTGCGCACGCTCGAGTAGCTGTCGAAGCTCGAGGACCCGAGCGCGCCCGAGGGATGGCTCACGATGATCGCGGTGCACGAGGCGTGCTCGTCGATCGGCTGCATGAAACAGTGCAGCTGGCTCCGGTTCCTGCCAAGCGACGACCTGCTGGAGGTCGAGTACGGCGTTGCGTCGGGTGAGGTGCTGGACGCCTTGCCGGCGACCTACGCGGCCTCGACTCACTCCTGGTGCGCGGCGGCGCAGCTCCTCGCTGGGACCGCGTTGGTGCTCGTGGCGCGCCGGCACGCCTACGGCTTCGTGCTCGGGATGGCAGAGCCGAGGGGGTCGGGGCGTGGATCGCGGCGCCCTGCGGCGGAGCTTCGGAACCGGTTCTCCGACGGATAGCTGCTCCGCCGCACGCCGGGTCGGTGCGCCCGCGTTGCCACGGTGGATGCGGATGGCGCAGAGATTGCCGTCGAGGGGGCGCTCTACCTGTTGGTCGTCCATCGGGAGCGCTCGTGCTGGACGGTGCGGGTGGGTACGTTCCAGGTGCGCGTGATCGGGAAGCGCTTCGAAATCCGGTGGGATCCGCAGACCGAGCAGTTCGGGGTGGCCCCTGCGCGAGGGGGCGTTCTCCGCCTACGGGCTGGTCATGGGCGATGCGCGTGCCGTCCGCGCCGGCGAGCGGCTCGTGGTTTCGCCCGCGACAAACTCGCTCGAGGTGGGGCCGATCGACGCGATAACGTTGACCGACGCTGCCGGCCGGCCGGCCGCAACCTCGGTCGGCGGCGGCGGCCGCAACCTCGGCGGCCGCAACCTCGGTCGGCGGCCCAACCTCAGTCAGCGCCGGCGGCCGCAACCTCGGTCGGCGGCCCAACCTCAGTCAGCGCCGGCGGCGCAACCTCGGTCGGCGCGACGGCGCGACGGCGGCGACGCTCGTCAGCTCGGATGAGCCGTCTTCGCGCCCTCCGGGGGCTCCATCTCAGGAGCCTGATCCGGAGCATGAGCGCATGAACCGACGGATGATGGCTCTCGGAGCCGTGGCCATGTTGATCCGCGGTTGTGACGAGATCACCTCCCCGTTCCAGGGCGGATGGGGCCACGCCGACGCCCCCTCCTGCTCCGGCCGCAGCGCCGCGGACCCCGAGGTCATCGTCCTGGTCGTGCCGTCCGAGCTCTTCACGGACGCCGTCATCGATCTGTCGGCTTCGCGGCTCAGCCATCGCGAAGAGCTGGCCTACCCCGGTTGCTGGGCCACGGGCGCAGGCCGCTCAGGGTTCCCGGTCACGCTCGAGATCGTCAGCAGCGACGACGCCTCTCTCTTCGTGAAGCTGCGCGGCCCCGCCAACGACGACCTCTCGCTCGACGGAGACTACACGGCCGACCGCTGCGGCGCGGCGACCGCCCCGGCACCTGACGGGTGATCATCTGCCTCCGCCCACGATCGAGCGCTGCTGCACAGCGGCCGCACCGGCGCCAGACCGGCGCTCTTCACCGCGCCCCCGCCCGCTCGCGCCGGCGGTCGGCCTGCTCCTGGTCCGGTCCCCCGGGTCCCCTCCTCGCGCGGCGCGCGATCCACCGGCCCCCGCCTCGTTGCCGCCTGGTCGGCTGCCGCGTCCGCGCCTATGCTCCACGCCCGCGCTGCCCTCGGGGCGCGGTGCGGGCCACGCCACGCAGGAGCGACGCGCATGATCCAGATTTTCGGCACCGCCAAGTGCAAGGCCACGCGGGCGGCGCAGCGCTTCTTCGCCGACCGCGGCATCAAGGTGCAGCTCGTCGACGTGCGCGAGAAGGGCCTCTCCAAGGGGGAGCTCGCGAGCGTGGCGCGCGCCGTGGGCGGCATGCGCGCGCTCTACGACGCGGAGGGCGCGCGGGTGAAGGAGCGCGGCCTGCATCACCTCGGCCCGAGCGAGGCGCGGATCGCGGAGCTCCTGCTGGACGATCCGCTCCTGCTCCGCACGCCCATCGTGCGCGACGGCGCGCGCGCGTGCGTGGGCCAGGCCGAGGCGACGTGGAAGGCGTTCGCGGACGCCGCCAAGTCCGGCTGAGGCGCTCACGCGACCGCCGCGCGAGCCCCCGACGGCGCGCCGTCACGCCGTCACCCCCCAGGCGCGCGCCCGTACTCCTTGAGCTTGCGGTACAGCGTTGACACGCCGATCCCGAGCTCGGCCGCGGTCCGCGTCTGGTTGCCGCCGTTGCGCGCCAGCGCGGCCAGGATGTGCTCCTTCTCGACCTCGCCGAGCGTCCGCGCGCGCTCTCCGGGCGCCGGCGCGCGCGGGCCGGCGTCGGGCGGCTGCAGCGCCGAGCGCACCTCCTCGGGCAGATCGTCGGCCTCGACCCGCCGGGCCTCGGCGAGCGCCACGGCGCGCTCCATGGCGTTCTCCAGCTCCCGCACGTTGCCGGGCCACGCGTACCGGACCAGGCGATCGGCCGCGCCGGGGCTGAGGCGCGGCGCCGGCCGCCGCATGCGCGCGGCCGCCTGCGCGAGCAGCGCCCGCGCGAGCGGCAGGATGTCCTCCCGGCGCTCGCGCAGCGGCGGGAGCCGGAGCTCGACCACCTTCAGCCGATAGTAAAGGTCCTTCCTGAATCGGCCGGACGCCACCTCCGCGGCGAGCTCGCGGTTGGTCGCCGCCACCACCCGCACGTCGACCGGGCGGCTGCGGTTCTCGCCCACCCGCCGCACCTCGCGCGCCTGCAGCGCCCGGAGCAGCTTCACCTGCACCCCCGCCGGCAGCTCGCCCACCTCGTCGAGGAACAGCGTCCCTCCGGCCGCGGCCTCGAAGATCCCCGCGCGGTCCCGCGTCGCGCCCGTGAAGGCGCCGCGCGCGTGCCCGAAGAGCTCGCTCTCGAGCAGCGGCTCCGGGATCGCCGCGCAGTTGATGGCGAGCATCGACGCTCGCGCGCGGGGCGAAGCGTCGTGGACGAGCCGCGCCACCCGCTCCTTCCCGGTGCCGCTCTCGCCCGTGATCAGCACCGTGGCGTCCACCTGGGCCACCCGCCGCGCGAGCTCCAGCACGCGCTGCATGGTCAGGCTCGACGCGACGATGCCGCCCGGCTCCGCCGCCGCCGCGGTCCGCAGGAGCGTCTCCGCGCGCGCCTTCAGCCTGCGCTCGGCGCGCCCCAGCGCCTCGGCGGCACGGCGCAGCGAGGCGTCGAGGCGATCCTCCTGAAAGAACGGCAGGTGCGGATCGAGCTCGGCGCCCCAGGCCTCGGCCGTGCGACCGGCGAACAGGCAGCTCGCGTCGCCACGGCCGAGGCAGCGGCGCTCGATCACGTAGATGTCCCGGCCCTCGACGCAGCTCAGGTAGCCGCTCGCGAAGCCCGCGAGCGTCCAGCACACCGTCGACTCCGCGCGGCCGAGGTGCAACAGGTGCTGCTCCGCCTCGTACGAGGCCTCCACCGTCGCTCCCTCGGGCGACAGCGGGCCGTCCGCGCCCGGCGCGAGGCGGATCATCCCCTGAAGCGCGTGGATGCGCCCGCCAGCGTTGCGCCACTCCTCGTCGCTCTCCAGCGGCAGCTCGGCGCGCGCCGCCTCGGCCGTGCGGAAGCCGTGCGCGAAGCCGAAGCGGGTGAGGATCGCGCGGGCGGCCGCCGCCCCCAGCGCGTCGATGAGCTGCTTGCGCAGGAGGCCCATCGCGACAGTATCGAGCAGGATCGCTCGCGCCCCGGAGAAGCGGAGCTCGCCGGCCTGCGGATCGACCGTGAGGAGCTCCGAGAGATCGAGATCCGCTGCGCGCATGCTGCCTGCCGGGTCGGCGTGACCGGAGCATAGGTGGCTCGCCGGGCGCGCGGAAGGCTCGGACGCGCCGCTCCGCGCCCGGCCGGGATCGCGCGGCGCGGCGCCCGCACGACCGCTGCTCGACGAGACATCCCGGCGAGCGCGCGTCACAGCCGAGCGTGGTAGTCCTGGATGACGTCGTGATGCGCCTGCGACATGACCGGTCCGGTCGAGAGGCGCTTATGCGTAGCTCCCTGAATCGCCACGAGAGCTGTGATGGCGACACGCCGAGGGCCTGCGCGTCAGAGGCGTCCGACCTTCCTGGTGCGCCGCGTCGAGATCAGAGCGGCTTTCTCGCGCGGTAGCGCGCGTAGCAACCCGGGCAGCGCCACTCCATCATCCTCCGCCCGTTCGCGTCGGCGGTCCGCGTCAGCCGCCAGCCATAACGAGAGCTGATGAGCGTGTAGTTCGTCTCCGTCTTCGGTGCAGGCATACCGCAATCCACGCACTTCTGCGCGACGCGCTGCTCGCTGTCCGGCGGCTCTCTCGTCGTGTGACCCGACGCAGGGGCCGTGCTCTTCGGACCATCGAGCGTTCCCGGGTAAAATGAATCCCGCCTCGTCGCCGACATCTGTACCTCAGGGGGTGCGCCGAAAGGCCGCTGAGCGTGCCGCCTCGCCCGCCCTCGGGGCGCCCGGAAGCTAGCCGTGAGAAGTGTACCGAAGTACGTCTCGGGCGCCAAGGTTGATCTCGGCGAGACGAGCCCTCACGGGGGAGCAGGCCTCTCGTGCATCGAGCGCATGTCGCGGCTCCGGCAGCGATCACCCGGATTGCGGATGGACGCCTACAGCGCGCGAGGTCGACCCCGCTTGTCTCCCTGATGCGCGCTCGCGTGCGCTGCGTGGGTGACGGGCACGTGAAGACCCTCGACCCTTGCATTCCCAATCTCGATCGGCGGTCCGATCACAAGACGGGGACTGGCGTCATCAACCTCGGCACGCGGGGTTCTACGTGCTCGGCGGGTCGACGCTCGTGGCCACCGGGATGTTCGTCGGGCTCGGCGCAGCCAGCATGGCCGAGCGCAGGGCGCTCCACGCGCGCCGCGCGTCATTCTGCCACGACGCGCAGGGAAGCCGGTGCGTACCCGGTTTCGCATTGCCGCCCGCCGCCGGCGGGGCGGCGAGCGCTGCGACGCTGCTCATCTGGCTCCGTCCCACCACGCTGCCCCCGGCTCGGCGCGGGCCGGCCCGCCGCGGCGTCGGTCGAGGTCGTCCCATCGTCCGGGCGCGCTCCTGGCGCTTGTCGTCCGGGGGTGGTGGCCCAATTCGCCCCTGAGTGATTCACATGAAGGCGGGAAGGCAGGAAGATCATTGATCTTTTCTTCCCGCCCTCCCGCCTTCATGTTCAAATCCGGCCACCACCCGTCCGGGCGCGCCCCTGGCGCTCGGCGGGGCCTGTAGGTATAGGCAGCGGCGGGCCGGAGCGCGCTCCCGCGATCACCGCTCGCGGTGCCGCTCCTCGACGTGGTGCCGTCGACGCTCCGCGCGAGGCTTCTTCGCCGGGCGGGCCGGGGTCGCCGGCCTGGCCTCCGCCCCCGCCTTGACCGTCGCGCCCGCCCTGACCGTCGCGCCTGCCCGGACCGTGACCGCTGGCCTCGCCGGCGCCGCCGGCCGGACCGTGGCCGCGTGGCGCCCGTGGTCGCGGTGCTGCACGTGGCCGCGGTGCTGCACGTGGCCGCGGTGCACGTGGTGCCCGCGGTCGTGGTGCACCTGGGGATGGTGGTGGTGGTGAGCGCGGCGGCGCTCGAAGTCGACGCGGTAGTGGACAAGCGCGCGCGGCTCGTCGCGGTAGTAGACCCAGCCGTGGCGCGACGGATAGTACCAGCGGCCGTCCACGTAGTAGACGTAGCTCCCGCGGTAGTAGACGCGCGGGTAGGTCTCGACGTGGACCGGCGGCGCTGCGATGTGAACGACTGGCTCCTCGTACACCGCGAACTCGTGGTACGTGACCGTCGCGGGCGCGGCGGCCCTGGTGTGGACCTCCGCCGCGCATCCGGTCGCGCCGAGGAGCGCGAGCGCGACGAGCGCGGCCAGCGCGGCGAGCTTGCTGCGCTGCGGGGAATGCGCCGTGGCTGTGGGGGACGAGTGTTCGAGGACTGGCACGTTCATCTCCATGGGGTTCACAGGAGCAACTGCGATGCCATCCGGCAGCCCGGAGGCAGCCGCCGGCGCCTGGCAGCGCGCCTGCTCCTGGTATAGCGCTTGCTGACCCTCCGCGCATCGGCGCGACCGCGCCAGACTTGGATAAAGGAAGACGATCCCATGAAACTCTCGAAGGTGCTCTCGGGTCTCGCTGGCTGCGTCCTCTCCACTGCCTCGCTCACGGGGTGCATCATCGTCGCTGATGACGATGACCACGTTCACGCCGCGAGCGGCTCGCTCACCGTCGCGATGACCATCGACGGCAGCGACGACTCGTGGGAGTGCTTCGATCACGACGTGAGCGGGCTCGCGGTCAGCGTCGAGGACGAGGCAGGCTTCCTCGTCGCGGACGGTGTCGTGGACTGCGAGGATTTCGCCCTCACGATCGGCGGCCTCTCCGACGGTTACTACGACGTCGATGTCTGGCTCGTGGATTTCGACGGGTACACCATCAGCGATATCGTGCGTGTCGAGGGCGTCGACGTGCTCGACGGCCACGAGACGATCGTGGACGTCGATTTCCCCTGGACGTGGATCGATTCGTGAGGCGCGCGGCTCGCCCGAGCGGCGGCGCGTAGGCCGTGCCGTCGGCGGTCGCTCGCGCCGCTCAGAACTTCTCCATCGACGGGCGCACGTCGAGCTCGTGGGTCCAGGCGCTCGGCGGCTGGGCGTGGAGCTGGAAGTACGTCTCCGCCAGCGCCTCCGGGGCGAGCAGCGTGGCGGCGTCTCGGTCCGGCGCCATGCCCCGCACGCGGGGCGTGTCGATCAGCCCGTCGACGATCACGTGCGCCACATGGATGCCGCGCGGGCCGAGCTCGCGCGCGAGCGACTGGGCGAGGGCGCGGAGGCCGAACTTGCCCACCGCCAGGGCCGCGAAGCGCGCGCCGCCGCGGAGCGACGCCGTGGCGCCGGTGAAGAGGAGCGTTCCCCGGCCGCGCGCGAGCATGTCGGGCAGCGCGGCCTGCGCGCTCAGGAAGCCGCCGAGGCAGTTGATCTTCCAGGCGTCCTCGAGCTCTCGCGGCGTGAGCTCCAGGGCGCCGGCCATGCGAAATACACCGGCGTTGTAGATCATCGCCTCCGCCGGGCCGAGGGCCTCCTTCACCCGCGCGAAGGCCGCCGCGACCGAGGCCGGATCGGCGGCGTCCGCGGGGACGCTCAGGGCGCGCCCGCCGGCCTGCTCGATCTCCCGCTGCACGGCCTCGCAGGTGGCGGCCGTCCGGGCCACGAGCCCGATGGAGAACCCCGCGCTCGCAAAACGCCTGGACACCGCGGCTCCCAGGCCGGGGCCCACACCGACGACGACAGCTACCCTGTTCGAGCTCATGCGTTGACCACCTTCCTGCCGGGCCTCGCGCCCGGCGAACGCTGGCACATTACCCTCGCCCGGGGCGCGCAGCCGCGCGCGTCGCACCCGCCTGGAGCAGATCCTCGTCAAGGCGCGTGATGCGCCCCGCGCCGTGACGGGGATCCGCCTCGAAGCTCAGCGAGGTCGCACTCCGGTGGGGCCCTCCACTGACGCACGAAGAAGGGCCACGCGTCGTGGAGATACACGCCGAACGGGACCCACCAGATGAGGTCGTTCGTCAGGCAGAGAACGGCGGACCGGGGCGGCCACTGCCCGGTCGCGAGCAGGGCCGCGAGGCCGATCGGCCCGAGGAGCTTGCCGAGGAGGCCCACGGCGGCGAGGAGGAAGCCGCGTTCCGGGGCGCGCGCGACCTCCGCATAGAGGATGGCGTAGACCCCGACCACCATCCCGAGGCAGGCGAAGATCGCGGGGTGGTTGAGGGGCGGCATGCCCGCGAAGCGAAACAGCCATTGCGGGTCGAGCGCCGCGTAAAGCCCCCAGCAGGCGTTGTAGAGGGCGGCGAGCGAGAAGACGGCGCGGTGCAGTCGGCGGCGGGGGATCATGGGGCCTCTCAGGCGTCGGGCGTGAGGGCCAATATATCCGCGGCCCGCGCGAACCTGAAGAACGCGGCCACGATCGGGGAGGGATTCCCCTTACCGCTGATCCTGCTGACTGCCTTGCTGCTGCGCGTACGCCTGCGGGCCTTGCTGCTGGCCGCGTTGCTGCTGGCCGAGCTAGACGCCCTGCTGCTGGCCGCGTTGCTGCTGGCCGAGCTGGGCGCCCTGCTGCTGGCCGCGTTGCTGCTGGCCGAACTGGGAACCCTGCTGCTGGCCGCGTTGCTGTTGGCCGAGCTGGGAACCCTGCTGCTGGCCGCGTTGCTGCTGGACGAGCTGGGCACCCTGCTGCTGGCCGCGTTGCTGCTGGACGAGCTGGGCACCCTGCTGTCCGAACTGGGCGCCCCGCTGCCCGGACTGCGCGCCCTGCTGTCCTCGCTGCTGGACGCCTTGCTGCCCGAACTGGGCGCCCTGCTGCTGGCCGCGCTGCTGCTGCGCTTGCTTCTGCGGGCCCTGCTGCTGGACACCTTGCTGCCCGTACTGGCCGCCTTGCTGCCCGTACTGGCCGCCTTGCTGCCCGTACTGGCCGCCTTGCTGCCCGTACTGGCCGCCTTGCTGCCCGCGCTGGGCGCCTTGCTGCTGGCCGCCTTGCTGCTGCTCCTGCAGCAGCGTGCAGAAGAGCTGCTCGGCCTCTCTCAGGTGCTGCTCGACGTCCGCTCGCATCGCCTTCACCTGAGCGCGCAGCCTCGCGTTGTCCGCGCTCGCGACGAACGGCATGTCGAGGAGCTCGAGGGCGCGGCGATGGAAGGAGACCTGCGCCCAGATGTAGGCGATGTCGAACTCGGCGCCTTCCTGGTCTTCCAGCGACTCGCTCAGCTCGGTCGAGCTGGCCTGGAGCTGTTCGCAGCGCGAGCAGGCCTCGATGCTGGCCCTGCCGCCCTTCGACAGCTCCGCCCCGCGCTGCCCCGCCTGCGAGTGCTCCTCGATGATCTGCTCGGCGTAGCGCTGCACCTCCGGGGACTCGGCCTTGTCTCGGGCGATCTCCGACAGCTGGACCTCCTTCTGGTGAATGAGCGAGACCAGCAGCGTGATCTCCGCCTCCGACCCTTGCTGCATCGCGCCTTGCCGGCCGCCCTGCCCGCGGTCGCCTTGCCTGTCGACTCGACTGCCGATCTCGCCGCGGCCTCCCTGCCTGCCGCCTTGATAGCCGGCCTGCTCGCCACACTCGTGCGCGCCGCCGACGCGCTGGCCGCCGCCGCGCTGCCCGCCTTGGTGGCCGGCCTGCCCGCCGCGGTGCCCGCCTTGCTGGCCGGCCTGCCCGCCGCGGTGCCCGCCTTGCTGGCCGGCCTGCCCGCCGCGGTGCCCGCCGCGCTGCCCGCCACCGCCCCTCGCGCCGTCTCTGCCTGTCTGGCCGCCGCTCCTGTCTGCGTCCGTGGTGCCCCTGCCGGTCCCCTGGTCGCCGGCCGCCCCCTCGCGGCCCGCCTCGGTATCGTCGTCGCCGCCGATGCAGCCGCCAGCCCCCGCGAGGACAAAGCTCCCCGCGAACATGATCGCCATGAGGCGACCTGAACGATTGCCCAACATCTGCTTGCTCCTTGCTCGATATCGGCGCGCTGTCGCGCTCACCTGCCGGTTATCGGCCCCCAACATCTGGGTTCGCGCCGCGGGGATGGTGAGCGAGGGGGAGCCCGAAGCCGGCATCGTCTTTTCCCCGAGAGCACCACGCCTCCGGCGCGATCTGCGCGAGAATCGTAGTCGCGCTCAACGTCGACCCTGCCCGTCGCAAAACAGCCTGCCCGCAGCTGCGGCTCTCTCTCACGCTCATTGACCTCTCCGCGCATGCGCCCGCCCGGAGCGCCGCCCCGGAGCCGCCGCTCGCCCCCGTCCGCGCCGGCGCGGGCCGGACAGGCCGCCTGACAGCCGAGCCGTCGTGCGCGCCCCCAAGAACCTGCTCGCCGCGCGCCGGCGGGAACCCTCCGGCGCGCGCGGCTGTCACACGGGACCATGCCGCCGACCGTCGTTCGGTTCTTCGTCCTCGCCTATGCCATCACCTGGCTGTGCCAGCTGCCGCTCCTCCTCCAGCAGTGGGGCGCGCCCATCCCGCCGGAGGCCGCCATGGCGCCGCTCGCGCTCGGCGCCGTCGGCCCCTCGATCGCAGCAGCGGTGTGCGCCTGGAAGGAGCGCGGCCGCGCCGGGCTCTCCGGGCTGTTCTCACCGCGCCGCGCCCCCGCGGGCTGGGCCTACGCGCCGCTCGCGCTGTGCATGCCGGCGCTACTGCACCTCCTCGGCCTCGCGCTGCTCGCGCTCGCCGGCGGGAGCGCGCCGGCGACGCTCCTCTACGCCCCGGTCACCCCGGAGCAGCGCGGCATCGCCGTGCTCGCGCCCCTCGGCGAGGAGCTCGGCTGGCGCGGCTATGCCCTCCCGCGGCTCCTGCCGGCGCACGGGCCCGTTCGCGCCAGCCTCATCATCGGCGCTGCGTGGACCCTCTGGCACCTTCCCATGATGTGCCTGCCGGGCGTCCCGTGGTGGTCGCTCCCGCTGAGCGCGCTCTTCATCACCTCTCTGAGCGTGTTGATGACGGCGCTGCACCTCGCCTCCGGCGGCAGCATGCTCGTCGCGTGGGCGGCGCACCTCGGCCTCCACCTCGACAACGTCTCGCGCGCGCACCTGTCCGGCGACGGCGCGACGCCGCTCCTCGTGACGACGATCGCCGCGATCGCCGCCGCCGCGGTCGCGGCGCGGCGCATGCAGACCCGGCAGGCGTGGACGGAGGCCGCGGCGGCGCAGCCTCGCTCGCGCGCGGCGTGAGCCGCTCCGGCCGCGGCCTCGCGAGGCGGGGCCGCGCGCGATCCGGCCCGCGCCGCGCGCGAGCGAGGCTGCGCCGCCTTTCGCAGCGCCGCCGATGAGCGTAAGCTCCGGGCGATAGCCGCCCGAGCGACGCCTCGGCCCCGCCCCGAGCCTCCGGTTGCGGTCACTCTATGGGAACCTCCGCGCACCCCCGCCCGTCCTCCGGGCCCTCGATCAGCGTCGACGCCATGGACATCGAAGCCCTGAAGCGCGAGCTCGAGCGGCTCCGCGCCGTGGCTTCCCGCGATCGCGGGTGGCTCAACGCGGTGCTCGAGCACAGCCCGCACGGCGTCATCATCTGCGACGCCTCCGGGAAGCTCGTCCTGCACAACCGGTCGGCCGAGCGCATCTGGGCCGGCAGCGCCTCGACCGAGTCGATGCAGGACTGGACGCTGTATCGCGCCTTCCACGAGGACGGCCGTCCGTACGAGGCCGCCGACTGGGCGATGGCGCGCGCGATGTCCGCGAGGCAGGTCATCGAGAGCGAGGAGACCCGCATCCAGCGCTTCGACGGGACGCGCGGCATGGTCCTCGGGAGCGCCGCGCCGATCATCGGGCCCGGAGGCGAGCTCGAGGGGGGGATCTCGGTGTTCGCCGACATCTCCCGCCTGAAGCAGGTCGAGGCGGAGCGCGGCGAGCTCGCGGCGCAGCTCTCGCGGCGCCTCGAGGAGCTCGATCGCAGCGCCCGGCTCACGCAGGCGCTGCTCGCGATCAGCTCCGCGCTGAGCGGCGCGATGACGATCGAACAGATGGCCTCCGCCGTCGTCTGCGACGTCCACCGCGTGCTCGGCGCCTCGACCACGATGATGTACGCGGCGGACGCGGCGGCCGGGGCCGCGACGCTGATCGCCCAATCGGGGCTGGAGGAGCAGCGCGCGAGCCCTTACGCGATCGTGCCGCTCGACGCCCGACTGCCGCTCTCGGAGGCGCTCCGGCAGCGCCGCCCGATCTGGGTGGGCACCCAGAGGAGCTTGCACGCGGCGTACCCCGAGCTCGCGGCGCTCAGGCCTGCTCGCGACGACATCCAGGCGCTCGCCGTCCTGCCGATCGTCGCCCACGGAGAGCTGCTCGGCGCGCTCTCGTTCTCGTTCGCGGCCGAGCGGGCGTGGACCGACGAAGAGCGCGAGTTCTTGCTCAGCGTGGCCGCGCAGTGCGCGTCGGCGCTCGACCGTGCGCGCCTGCTCGAGCAGGAGCGACAGGCCCGGGCGCGCGCGGAGATGCTCGCGGCCGAGCTCGAGCGGCAGCAGGCGACCTTGCGCCTGCTGAGCGAGGCGGGCGCCGTGCTCTCGAACTCGCTCGACGTCGGGGCGCGGCTCGCGCACCTGACCCACCTCGCCGTGCCCACGCTCGCGGACTGGTGCGCCGTCGACATGCTGAACGGCGACACCGTCGAGCGCGTGGCCGTTCACCACTGCGATCCGGCGAAGATCGAGCTGGGCGCGCGCCTGCGGGCGATGTCCCCGCCCCGGCACGACGCTCCGACGGGCGTGCCCGCGGTCATCCGCACCGGTCGCCCCGAGTGGATGGCCGACATCCCGGGCTCGATGCTCGAGTCCGCCGCGATGAACCCCGAGCACCTGCGCCTGATCCGGTCGCTGGGCCTCAGGTCCTATGTCGTCGTCCCGCTCCGGGGGCGCGATCGGAACATCGGGGCGCTCACGCTGGTCCACGCCGAGTCGGGCCGGCGCTTCTGCGAGGCGGACGTCGCGCTCGCCGAGGAGCTCGCGAACCGCGTGGCCTTGCAGATCGACAACGCGAGGCTGTTCCAGCAGGTCGACGCGTCTCGCCAGCAGCTCGCGGGCCTGTTCAACCAGGCGCCGGCCGGCATCTGCATCATGCGGGGCCCCGAGCACGTCTTCGAGCTGGTGAATCCGACGTATCGAGACATCCTCGGCGGACGAGAGGTGCTGGGCAGGCCGATCCGGGGAGCGCTCCCCGAGCTGGACGGCCAAGGCATCTTCGAGCTCCTGGACGCGGTCTACCGGAGCGGTCAACCCTACGTCGGCACGTCGGTGCCCCTCCGCCTGCGCCGCGGCGCCGCCGGACCGGAGGAAGAGCGCTTCTTCAACTTCGTCTACCAGGCGATGCGCGCGCCGGACGGCAGCACCGAGGGCGTCATGGCGTTCGCGTTCGAGGTGACCGATCAGGTGCTGGCGCGCCGCCACGTCGAGCAGCTCGCGATCGAGCTCGCCACGAGCGAGGCGCGCCTCCGGACGCTGGTCCAGGCGACCACGGCCGTCGTGTGGACGGCCACGGCGGACGGCAAGGTCATCGAGAGCTCGCCGAGCTGGCTCGAGTTCACGGGCCAGGACGAGGCCGAGTACCTGGAGAGCGGCTTCCTGCGAGCGGTCCACCCCGACGATCGGGAGGCGATGATGCGGGCGTGGGCGGACGCGACGGCGCGCGGCGCCGTGTACGAAGCCGAGTACAGGCTCCGCCGGAGAGACGGCTCGTATGCCTATACGGTGGCGCGCGCGGCGCCGGTCCGCGCCACGGACGGCAGCGTGCGCGAGTACGTGGGCTGCAACATGGATATCAGCCAGCAGCGCGAGGCCGAGCGGCTCACGCGAGAGCACGCCGAGGTGCTCGAGACGCTCCACGAGGTGGGGCAGGTGCTGTCGGCGGAGCTCGAGCTCGACGCGCTCGTCCAGTCGGTCACGGACGCGGGGACGAAGCTCTCCGGCGCGGAGTTCGGCGCGTTCTTCTACAACGTGAGCGACGCGCAGAGCGGCAGCTACATGCTGTACGCGCTCTCGGGGGCGCCGAGGGAGGCCTTCTCGCGCTTCCCGATGCCGCGCAACACCGCGCTGTTCGCGCCGACGTTCCGCGGAGAGGGCGTGATCCGCCTCGACGACGTGACCCGGGATCCGCGCTACGGAAAGAGCTCTCCTCATCACGGCCTGCCGGAGGGGCACCTCCCCGTGGCGAGCTACCTGGCCGTCCCCGTGGTCTCGCGGAGCGGCAAGGTCATCGGCGCGATGTTCTTCGGGCACCCGAAGCCGGGTGTCTTCACCGAGCGCTCCGAGCGCATCACCGTCGGCCTCGCCGCCCAGGCGGCGGTGGCGATGGACAACGCCCGGCTGTTCCGGGAGGCGCAGTCGCTCATCCGCGCGCTGGAGCGCACCAACGCCGAGCTCGACCAGTTCGCGTACGTGACGAGCCATGATCTGAAGGCGCCGCTCCGCGGCATCGCGAGCCTCGCCCAGTGGATCGAGGAGGACCTGTCGGACAAGCTCACCGCCGACACGCGCCGGCAGATGGAGATGCTGCGCGGCCGCGTGCGCCGCATGGAGGCCCTGATCGAGGGGATCCTGGCCTACTCCCGCGCCACGAGGTTCCGCGAGAAGCCGGAGAGCGTGGACATCGAGAAGCTCTCGCGGGACGTGGTCGAGCTCATCGCCCCCAAGCCGCCTGCGCGGGTCACGCTCGACGTGCCGCCCGCCAGCTTGCGGACGTACCGGGTGCCGCTGCAACAGGTCTTGATGAACCTGATCACGAACGCGCTCAAGCACGCTGGCCGCGAGGATGCGGCGGTGTCCGTGTCCGCCCGGGAGCAGGGCGATCAGTACGAGTTCTCGGTGTTGGACAACGGGCCTGGCATCGCCCCTGCGTTTCAGGAGAAGGTGTGGGGGATGTTCCAGACGCTGCAGGCGCGCGACAAGGTGGAGAGCACCGGGATCGGCCTTGCCATCGTGCGGAAGATCGTGGAGAGCCGCGGCGGGCGGGCGTGGGTGGAGTCGGACGGCAAGAGCGGCGCGACCTTCCGGTTCACGTGGCCGAAGCGGGAAGAGGCGCAGGGCGCGGCGTAGCGCACGGCGCCTGGGGGCGCTCCCTGCTGGAGGTGCGGATACGGGATGGATACCCCGCCTCGGCGCTCAGTTCGAGGGCTTCGGCATCTGGAACACCACGGCGTCCTCTTCGGCTTCCAGGTCGTTGACGTTCCAGTAGATGAACCCGCAGTCGACGGCGATCTCGAAGAAGTACGGCTGTCCGGTCGTGAGGGTGATCGTGTCCCCCTTGCCGATGTGCGCCCTGCGCACCTCGCCTTGCCCCTCGCTGTTCTCGTAAACGGTCCAGTAGACGAACTCGTCGTCCACCGCGAGCGACTTGGCGACGGCCTCTGCGTCGACCGTGGTGGTGAAGGGCGGGGCGCCCGGCGCCGCGTCCGTCGCCTTGGACTGGACTGCGCCGGTGTTGTCGGTCACCCAGTACACGACGCCGCCCGCGAGCACGATCTCGGTCGGGTTGCCGTTCGTCTCCGCGAAGACCTCGGCGGTCTCGCCGAGCGGCTCCTTCGTCTTGCGCAGGATCTGGCTTGCCCAGTAATCCGACCAGTAGACGTGCGTCGCGTCGACGGCGACGCCGATCGGGTGGTCGCTGGTGGCGACCTGCTCGGCGACGGGCTGGCTGCCGTCCGCCTTGGCCCGCCAGATGGCCGGGGGCGTCTGCGTCGCCCAGTAGACGCTGTCGCCGAACGAGGCGATCCGGCCGAAGCCCGGAATGACATCCTCGTCCTCCTGCCGAGGGACCTCCGCGATCCGGATCGGGCTGGAGCTCGGCGGATCGACGGAGATCCCCAGCACGTCTCCGTTGCTCCAGTTCATCCACGAGAGCTGCCCGCCCGAGTAGGTGACCCAGGTGGTGTCGCCGAATCCGAGGGTGCCCGGGAGCGTGCGCGCGGCCCCGCCGTCCTTCGGGATGGCGACGATGGCCTCGTCGTTGGCCATCAGCACGGCCTCCGGGGTGACCGCCATGCCCTTCGGGTTGGACCCGAGCACCCCTGGCATCTGCGTCACGGGGCACTCTCCCGCGGCGCAGCTCGATGGAGGGCACGAGGGCGCGCGCCCGCCCGCCCCATCGGCGCCACCGGCGCCCGACGTGGCCTGCGCCGAGCCGCCATCTCCGGGGCCCGTGGTCGCCGTCGCCGAGGATGCGGCGAGGGTCGCGTCCGTGCCGGGCTCGATGCCGAAGATGAGGTTGCAACCGCTGCCCGCCGCTCCGAGCGCGAGCAGGGCGCAGGGCAGAGCGATTTCCTTGTGCATGACGAAGTGTATAGAACGCGCGCGCGGCGCTGGCTACGATGGGCCAAGAGCGCGCGATGGGAGGCGAGATGCGAGCTGGATTCGAGCGTGTCCGGAGCGGCGGCTGCGCCTGCGGCGCCGTGAGGTTTCAGCTTCGTGGCGAGCCTGTGCGCGTGGGGCTCTGCCACTGCACGTCGTGCAGGAAGGAGACCGGCGGCGTCTTCATGCCGTACGCGGTGTGGCCGTGGTCGAGCTTCGAGTCCACGGGCGAGACGAGGTGCTGGGAGGGACGCAGCTTCTGCACGACGTGCGGGTCGCGGCTGTTCTCGCTGCGGGAGGCGGAGGGCGAGGTCGAGATCAAGCTGGGA
The DNA here is from genome assembly GCF_051526825.1 of Sorangium sp. So ce185. Lineage (NCBI taxonomy): Bacteria > Pseudomonadati > Myxococcota > Polyangiales > Polyangiaceae > Sorangium > Sorangium sp. So ce185. The sequence continues at coordinate 518,259 of NZ_CP150316.1, forward strand.
TGTCTGGACGACGCTCCCACGGATCTCGCTCCGAGCTACGAGATCTGGATCAAGCGCCGCGAGCCGTGGCTGCCGCCGCTCTCGGGCACGGAGCAGCACGCGGAAGATCCGCCGTGGGTCGCCGGCGCCCCGAGCGCGTCGTCGGCTCCTGGCGAGCCCGGGTGACTGGCACCCTCCGCCCGCGTCCGAGCGCGACACCCGCGCTCACGCCAGCCTGCGGAGCTGCTCCAGCCGCCGGCGCTGGTCGATGTCGCGCCGCTTGATCTTCCCGGTCCTGAGCTCCTCGTACGGCCCGCACACGGGCCGGTAATCGCACTGCGCGCACGCCCCCTCCGCCGGCATCGGCAGGAGCGCCGCCCTGTCGATCGCGTCGCCGATGATCCCCGCCACCTGCGCGGCCGCCTCGCGGGCCCGCGCGTCCAGGTAGATCGGCACCTCGGTGAAGCCGCCGGCGGACGTGCAGTAATAGAGCCGCCCCGACTCGACCTGCGTCCCCGCCGGCATGAGCTTCTCCAGCGCGAGCGCGTAGAGGACCGGCTGGAGCGTGCCCCCGCCGCTCACGACCGCGTCGCGCGGCGCCCGCGCCTTGCCCGTCTTGTAGTCGGTCGCCCGCATCGCGCCCCACACGCTCCGCTCGACGAGGTCGATCGACCCCCGGAGCTTGACCCCGCAGTCGAGCTCCACCGGCTGGTCCGAGCTCCCCGGATCCCGGGTGGCGAAGCGGCGCGGCAGCCCGAACGACAGCTCGAAATGGATCGGCTCCCAGTCGCGGTCCTCCGCGGCGCGCCGCAGCCACTCGCGGAGATCGGCCCGCACCGACGCGATCCCGTCGTCCCAGACGCGCTGGATCGCCGGCGCGAGCTCGTCGGCGTAGCGCGCGGCCACGCGGTCGAGCGCCCGATCGAGCTCGGCCCGCGCCTCGTCGAGCGAGGCCACGCTCACCGGCAGCTTGCCTGCGTCGCGCAGCGCGACGAGCACCTCGTAGAGCACGTCGTGCACGAGCCGGCCGCGCTGGAGCGGGTCGAGCTCCTCGATCGCCTCCGGCGCCGGGCGCGGCGCGAGCTTGTGCACGGCGTAGAGGAAGAACCGGTAGGGGCACGCGGCGAAGTGCTGGAGCGCGGTCGGCGAGAACGACCGGCGCCCGAACGCGTGCTTCGCGAGCGCCTCGCGCGCCTCCGCGACCGGCTTGAACAGCCCGTCCGCGCTCGTCCACGCCGGGATCCAGCGCCGCGCCCGGAACCGGAGCGCCCGCGCGAGGTGCGGGTTCGCGCCGAGCAGGTAGCGCGCCGTGCCGATGGTCCGGTCCTCCGGGAGGCTGAAGAGCGTCTCCAGGAGCGCGAGGTCGTGCTCCGCCGCGTCGATGGCGTCCTCGGGCCGCGCGGGCGCGGGCCAGCCGATGCGCGCGGCGCCGCCCTGCTCGGCGCGGCGCTCGAGCTCGCCGAAGCCGGGCAGCCTGCCCTCGGCCGCGCGCAGGAGCTCGAGCCCGTAGAAAGACGGCACCCGCGGCCGCGACTGGTCCATGTCGACGCGTGGGTACGACACGACGAGCTTGCGGCGGGCCGCGCCGACCGCGAGCCGGAGCGCGAGGCGCTCGCGCGCCACCCGGTCGTCGCTCGTGTCGAGGCCCGAGGCGCCCCCGGCGATCGCCCGGCGGAGCGCGTCGCGGAGGATCGGGTCCTCGACGACCTTTTGCGGGAAGATCCGCTCGGCGAGCCCGGGCACGAAGACCACGTCGAACGAGCGCCCGCGGGCGGCCTCGATCGGCGCGACGAAGAGGCGCCCGTCGCGGCGGGCGGCCGGGGGCAGCACGAGGTCGGTGAGCCGGTGCGCGAGGCAGAGGCGCACCTCGCCGAGGTCGACGGGGCCCACGTCGGCCATCGGCGCGAGCTCGGCGAGCACCGCGAGCACCCGCTCGGGGCGCCGGAGCGCGCGCGTCGCGAGCGCCGAGAGCCGGTCGCGCCACGCGCCCCACGTCGCCCGCTCGCCCGGGCTCGGCAGCGCCGAGAGGAGCGGCAGCGCGAAGTCGCGCAGCGCCGCGAGGTCGGCGAGCGTCCGCGCGATGCGCGCGGCGTCGCGCTCCTCCGGGGCGCGCGCGAGCTCTTGCCGGAGCTCCCGCTCGAAGCCGGAGAGCCGCGCCTTCCACCGGTCGAGCCCGCCGATCACCGCCGCGTCGACGAGGATCCGCTCCCAGCGCCGCGGGGCGCGCAGGGTGCCGTCCTGCACAGGGGCGTCGCGGTCGCCGCTCGGCGCACCCGGCGCGGCCTGCGATTCCGAAGCGCCCGGCGCGGCCGGCGGTTCCGGCGCGCTCAGCGGTTCCAGCGCGCCCGGCGGTTCCAGCGCGCCCGGCGCGCCTGCGCGGGGCAGCGCGCCGCCGCGGGAGAGCGCCTCCTCTTCATCTCCGATCGCCTCCGCGTCCCCGAGCTCCTCCGCGCCGTCGTCGAGCTCGCCGCGCAGGAGCGCGGGGAAGAGGTCGTCGTCCGGCGGCACCCACCGGTCGGCCTCGGACGCGGCCGGGGGCGGCGCGCCCGCGGGCGTGGCGTCGGGCACCTGCCCGAGCGAGAGGTACTCGGCGAAGCGCGACGCCGAGAGGTGCTCGGCCGCGCACGCGAGCAGCGCGAGCAGCGCACGGCCGGCCGGATCGGGCTGGACCGAGCCCTGCGCGAAGTACGCGGGGATCCCGGCCCGGCGCAGCGCCTCGACGAGGTGCGCGCGGTACTGCTCGGGCGCGCGCAGGAGGATCGCCATGCGCTCGAACGGCACGCCGCGGCCGGCCTCGCGCAGCGCGATGCGGGCGAGCTCCACGCACTCCCGGCTCTCCCCGGGCGCGGAGAGGATCTCCACCTCGTCGCCGAGCCCCGGCGCCTCGTCGGTGAGCGGATCGAACAGGTGCTCCTGCAGGCGCGCGAGCGAGGTGCTGGGCGCGCCCGGCGGCGGCCCGTCGTGCGCGTCGTGCGCGTCGTCCGCGTCGCCGCCCGCGTCGCTGGCCGCGCCGGCGCCGTCGTGTGCGGCCGAGACCGCGGTCAGCGAGATCCGCCGCGCCGGCGACCGGAGCGCGGCCTCGAGGTGGCGCAGCGACGCGGCGTCGCCGGCGGGCACGGTGGCGAGCGCGTCGGGCGAGCGCGCGGCCAGCGCCTCGATCAGCTCGCGCTCCAGCGCGAACCGCACCGGCAGGTCGAGCAGGAGCATCGGCAGCCCGAGCAGCGGGTGCCTCGCGCGCGGGTCGCCCCCGTCGTCGGCCCGGGCGCGCTCGGCCGCGAGCCGCAGGACGAGCGCGCGATCGGCGAGCCCGGCCGCGTCCAGGGCGGCGTCGAAGGCGCGGGCGATGCCGTCGAGATCGGCCGGGGCGAGCGCGTCCGGATCGACGCCGGCGAGCCGCACCTCGTCGAGGGTCCGCGCCACGGCGCGCGGCAGTCCGGGCCGATCCGCGACGCGGGCGAAGCGGCCGAGCAGCCCGTCCTGCGCGAGCCCGCCGATGGCGCGCGCGCACAGCGCCTCGATCGCGAGGGCGCTGGCCGGGACGAGGCCGCGCGCGGCGAGCGCCGGCATCGCGAGCGCGGCGGCGACGCGCCCCAGGGTGAGCCGGTGCCAGCCGAAGGTGGCGCGGCGGCCGCGGATCGACGCGCGGGCGAGCTCGCTCGCGGCCTCGACCGACGCGCCGACGAGGAGCACGCGCTCCGCGGGGCGCCGACGGCGCAGCCAGCCCACGGCGCGATCGAGGCGGGCGGCGGCGCTGGGCGAGGTGATGACGGCGTGGGGCACGAGGGCGATGAGGGATGCGGCGGAGGCCGCCGGGGGCTCGGGGGAGACCGCTGCACGACGGTGCAGGTCGGGAGTGTGAAGCAGAACGGCGGTGGAGGAAACCCGCCGCCGAGCGGGACGGCGCGGGGCCGGTCGAGGCCGCCGGCTTCGGGTCAGCCGACGCTACCGGGCGGAGGCCTGCGCGCTGGTTGGTCTCGACGGCTGCTCCGTGTACGCTATCGCGGGCGGGATTCCCACCGCACTCGTCGATGGAGCATGCATACGCCAGCTTCGCCCTGGTTCCGGCCGCACGGGCGCGGTGTCCTGGGTGCAATCTGTGCGGCTCGACGGACCGGAGCGCCGGCCGCCGAACGGCCGGAGTACGTGCTCATGCTGCGGCCTATCGATGGAGATGCGCCGATAGGGCGCAGAAGGTCATGACCTATCCACGGGAATACGGACATAAGCCGCGGGGGAGATGCGATCCGTCCGTGGGAATACGGATCGTAGGCCGCGGTGGCTCGCGGCCTACATGCTGGAATGCGCACATAGGCCGTGCGTAACAGATCATAGCGACGTCGGGCGGTCCCTAGTTCTTGTCGCCGAGCAGAGCGGAGCTCGGCTAACCTTGCACCGGACGAAGGAGGAGCCATGGCGTGTTCCTATTGTGGACTCGATGGTCACAACGTTCAGACCTGCAGCTCGGTCCGACGTTGCAGCGTCTGCGGAGGGCGCGGCCATGATCGCCGCAACTGCTCAACGCAGCCGCCGTCAGCCTCGCGCGGGATTGGCAACGGAGGCCAGCGGCGTCGGAGCTCGGTGGACGAGGTGCTCGAGCGTTGCTCGCCGAGAGGAGAGTTCCTTGTTCACCTCTACTGGCCTGAGCGCATGAACTATTTCCGCAGGTGCTCCGAGACGTTCGACGGCGGCGGCGCGTGGCTACTCGTTGCGACGCCCCACCATGGCGTGGACAAACCGGATCGGCCAACCATCAACTTTCTCGTTGCCGATCGTGAGTTCGCGAAGCACTACCAGACCGCGGCTGAGGCTCGTGGATTTTATCACGGTGTGATGGTAGGTCGCTCCGCCATAGAGAATTTTAGCCGTCGCCGAGGCTACGAACTTGCCACAGTTGTCGTCGGACATCCGAGTGGGTACGGTGTGGCCGATCCAGGGGAGTATTGGCGATACGACATCGGTAAATATAGATTTGCCGTCCTTGAATCGCTTCGGTTTGCGACCGTCGTCCGTCTTGCAACGCCTCAAGCCGCAGGTGCTCGTAGAGTCGAATTCGACGCCGAATCGGTTGTGGCCTGGTGGTAGCCGTCGCCCGTGACGTCTGCCTCCGAACAGGGGCTTGCAGCGGATGAACCCCGCCTGGGGCAGGCTTGCTCCCTGGAACGCCGGGCCACCGTGGTATCCTGGCATCGCCCGGTGCGGGCTTCGCCGCTGAACCCCAGGTCGTTGGACAGCATCACGGAGATGGTGAATGACGACGCCCGGCCCCTCCATGTTCCACTACCTGACCATTGGGCACTTCGACCCTGACCTCATCTAGCCGTGGCGCCGCCTGTCCGTGAAACGGCCGCTCACCCCCGACGAGATCCGCGCCGCCGAGCACGCTGTCAAGTAATCTACGGGCCATCCCGTCGACCTTGGAGCAGCGCTGCAGACGAACGGCGTTCTGCGGATCTTCTGGCTCGGGGACCGCCGGCAAGCGGCCATCGCGAGGGCCGTCGCCGATGCCGCGCACCGCATGCTCGGGGCGGTGGCTGCGGACCGGGAGCACGCGGAGGTGATCGTCCCGGGGCGCAGGGGACCGCCCTGGTCCAGGTTGACGCTCCAGTTCTTCATGGAGGGCCAAGCGCGAGAGCTGATCGTGGACCGGCCCATCAGCGCCGAGGACATCGCCGCGCTCAAGCGCGTCGCTTCCGAGGCTTGCGGCCGGCCGGCGGGGCTTTACCTGACCGAGAAGTCGGACGGCGCGTACATCTTCCGATGGCTCGGAGAACCCGGCGCAGAAGCGATTCTTTCGGCAGCCGAGCGGATCTTCGCGACGTTCGCGCAAGAGATTCCCGCCTCGCGGAGCCGCCCTTGGGAGTGAGAGCTCATCGAACGGAGATAGGCATTCGCTCGCTCGTTTTACTGGCTTGGCGGCCGATCTCGCCGCCACCGCCCAACAAGCCGCTGCTGCCGACGGTCCGCGCAGCCTCGCTCCGCTTGCCCACGCGGCCGCGGCAGACCGGCTAGTCGTTAGGCAGTCGCGCATGAGTAGAGGCAGCCACGCCTCCGGCGGAGCACAGTATCTCAGGCGGTCTGCCTCTGTTTAGGCGTCTGCCCCTGGAGGGCTCACGCGGACGGGCCCGTCTCGACGATAGGGGACGCGCGTATGGGCCCGTCTCGACGACCAGCAGGCCGCCCACTCTGAACCGTCCTGATCCTCCCGAATTTGCCGCGTAGTCCGAGAGCTTCGCGGGACGACCTGGGCGCGTGCGCCTGGGCCTGGTATGCTCCAGGTGCGTCGGCGGGAGCGCGCCTTCGCTAGGAGCCGCCCGTGAAACCGCGCGTCTATGTCGAAACGTCGATCTTGAGCTATCTGACCGCGCTGCCAAGCCGCGACGTGATCCAGGCCGCCCGCCAGCAGGTCACGATCGGCTGGTGGGCGCGGAGAGACGAGTTCGAGCTGTTCCTCTCCGACCCGGTGCTGACCGAGGCGCGCCGGGGCGACCCCGCCGCGGCTGCTCGGCGGCTTGGGGCAGCCGCGGGGATCGCTGTCCTATCAGGAACCGAGGAAGCGGAGACGCTTGCCGCGGCCCTCATCAAGCGGGCAGCCATGCCCCCAAAGGCAATCGTCGATGCCGCGCACGTGGCCATAGCGGCCGTTCATGGCCTGGATTTTCTGCTGACCTGGAACTGTACGCATATTGCTAACGCTGCGATGCGGCCGCGCATAGAGTCCGTGTGTAGGGATAGTGGGTTTCGACCGCCGGTTATCTGCACGCCAGACGAGCTGCCGCCACAGGAGGAGAAATGATCCGCGATGCCATCGTCGATGAAGTCCGCGCAATTCGCGACGAGATTGCGAAGGAATGTGGCTATGACGTTCACGAGCTGTTCAAGGTGCTTCGGCGCCTTGAAGCAGGCAATGCCATAGACCACGTCTCGCTCGTTCCTCGTGGCGGTGGCCCGGAGGCCGCCCAAGGCAATGCAGCGGACGAGGCGCAGGCGACGCCCGCACCTCGCCGCTGATTGCTCGATCGTTAGCGGGACAGAGACGCTCGGAGGGAACCATGGGTAGGAAGCGGAGATTGTGCCAGCCGCTTCAGGACGTCCACCGGCAATTCATCGCCGAGGAGATCGCGCGCCTCAGCGAGCGTGCTCGCGATCCAAACGATCGGATGAGACGTGTGGCGCGGTTCCTGATCGACTCACTGTTATGGTGCTGGACTGCAGATGGGCTCGATGCGGAGGGGAATTCCGTTCGCGATGGCATCAAGTACGACCTGCGCCACCAGATGCACACGCGTGATGCGCAAACGTTGTGGAAGAACAACGGCCAACGTGGAACCGGCCTGCGTCACGAGCATGCGGTGCCGCGTAAGGCACTGATCGATCATCTCCTGTCCCTACCCGCGCCGCTGTCCGCCGAGGTGGTGCTCAGGGTCCTGGAACGGCTGTGCTTCGCAGTAATCGTAACCAAGACACAGGACGACGCGCTCACGAAGAACAAATTTGAAGGATGAGATGCCGAAGAACTGGGACTGGTCGTGCGACGGGGAGAGGAGGCTTGCAAGATATGAGGCGTGCGGGCTGAAGGAGCAGATCGTGCCTGTCTGGACGGGTTGATATGGCGTTGCGGTGCCCCGCTATCGCTCAAGCAATTGACATTCCCGGTCCGATTTTCTTCTGTCGTGTCGGATGGATGGAAGACGCGGATCGACGCGCGGGCGAGCTCGCTCGCGGCCTCGACCGGCGCGCCGACGAGGAGCACGCGCTCGGCGGGGCGCCGGCGGCGCAGCCAGCCCACGGCGCTGGGCGAGGTGATGACGGCGTGGGGCACGAGGGCGATGAGGGATGCGGCCGAGGCCGCGGCGACGGAGACCGCTGCACGACGGTGCAGGCCGGGAGTGTGAAGCAGAACGGCGGTGGAGGAAACCCGCCGCCGAGCAGGACGGTGCTGGCGCGGGGCTGGTTGAGGCCGCCGGCTTCGGGCCCGTCGAGGTTACCGGGCGAGGCCCGCGAACTGCTTCGCCTCGACGGCTGCTCCGCGTGCGCTACCACGCCGCATCGCCGCCGCGGAGGGGCTGCTGGCCCTGTCCGCTACCATCGAGGCGCAAACGGTCGCGAGAAAACCTCTCGAGGCGGCAGCAATGCCACGGAAGGCGGCGATCGACGCTGCGCATGTGGCGATTGCAGCAGTTCACGACATCAACTTCCTGTTGACATGGAGCTGCGCTCATCTCGCCAACGCCGTTATGCGCGACCATGTCGAGGCCGTGTGCCGCCAGAGCGGCTTTCGTCCGCCTATCATCTGTACACCGGAGCAACTCGCACTCGAAGAAGAGACATGATCCCCGATCCGATTGTGGACGAGGTCCGCGCAATCCGCGATGCCATCGCACAGGAGCACGGCTATGATATCGACGCGATCTTCGAGGCGTTTCGACGCATGCAAGAGGCAAGCGGAAGACCCCACGTCATTCCACATACCCGAAAAGCGCCTAGTTCAAACGACTCCACGTTGGCCGAAGAGACCGCCCAACAAGGTATTGCGGCGGGCAGCGCTTCGCGCCGCCGCTGAACGCCAAACCGAGGCCTATGTCGAGATGGTCGACGATGCCGAGGCGGGCCGTCGAAGAGCCCCGGCCAGGAGGGCCGGAGCCGTCCGGGCACCCCCGCCCGGGGCGGGCGGCACGCCGTGAACCCATCCGGGTGAGCCGGCTCGTCCACGCGGGAGATGGGTGTCACCCGTCTCCCGGTGGACGTGCCTCCACAAAAACATGAGGGGCACCCATCTCCGCGGTGGACGTGCCTCCCCAAAAACATGGGTGGCACCCGTCTCCCGGTGGACGTGCCTCCACAAAAACATGGGTAGAACCCATCTCCGCGGTGGACGAGCCTCCACAAAAACATGGGTGGCACCCGTCTCCCGGAGGACGAGCCTCCACAAAAACATGGGTGGCACCCATCTCCGCGCTGGAGATGCCTCCCTCCACCGACCCCCGCGGATCTTCCGCCAGCCCCTCGCGCCCCTTCCCGTCGGCGCTCCGGGCCCAGCTCCCCGACGCGACGCGCCCCAGGGTGAGCCGCTGCCCGCCGAAGGTGGCGCCGCAGCCGCCGACCCGGCGAGCGGGCGATCTCGCTCGCGGTCCTACCTCGCCCGCCGCCCTCCGCTATACTCGCCGCGTCATGCTGTGCGCTGCCGCGGCGGGGCCACCCCTCCGCCCTCTCATGGACCGCCGTGCCCCGGGGCCGGCATGAACGACGTCGACCTCCGCTGGATGGACCGCTGCCTGGAGCTCGCAGGGCGCGCCGCCGGCCGCACCGCCCCGAACCCGATGGTCGGCTCGGTCATCGTGCGCGGCGGCGAGGTCCTCGCCGAGGGGTTCCACGAGCGAGCCGGGCTGGCCCACGCCGAGGTCGACGCCCTCCGCAAGCTCGCCGGCCGCGCCGAGGGCGCCACGCTCTACGTCAACCTCGAGCCGTGCTGCCACCACGGCCGCACGCCGCCCTGCACCGACGCCCTCCTCCGATCCGGCGTCCGGCGCGTCGTGATCGGGATGATCGACCCGAACCCCCTCGTCTCCGGCAAGGGCGTGGCCCTGCTCGAGAGCGCCGGGATCGAGGTCACGATCGGCGTCCGCGAGCTCGCGTGCCGCGAGCTCAACCGCGCCTACATCGCGCGCATGGCCGAGCGCAGCGCCGCGCCCGCTCGAGCGACGCCGACGTCCTGACGCCGCGCTCCGGCACCGCCGACACCCCCGCGAGCGGCGGCGGTCGCGTACCCCACGCGTCCAGCGCCCGCGTGCCCCCCTGACGAGCGCGGCGCCGCGACCTCTCCCCCCATGAACCCCACGGCCGTACACGCCGCGGCCAGGCGCCCGGCGAATCTCGCCCCTCGCGCGCCATTCCAGGACGCGACCCGGCGAGATCCCCCGCTCGCGCGCCATTTCCAGGCCCCCGCCGCGCGTGGATCCGGCTCGGAGGCTCGGAGGCGCGCCGCGCACCGCGCTGGCACCACGCTTGTTATGCCCTCCGCCCACCCGTGGGCCCGGGCAGCGCAAAGACTGTGTGCGTCCTCACGCCATGGCCGTTGTAGACATCATTTGTAGACGGAAAGGTGGCAGTATGAAGAATGCTATCCTGATCGCGATCCTGTGCCTCGGCGGGCTCGGCTGCGCAGATACGCAAGCTGGGGATGAGGGCGAGCAACCGTTGCTCACGTCCCGACAGCGCATCGTCGGCGGCGCTGTGGACACTGCGCACGCCTATGTCGTGGGCGTGGGCAATCGCGGCCGGGCGTACTGCAGCGGGACCGTGATCTCCCGGCGCACCGTGATCACGGCGGGACACTGCCACGGCGGGCTCACGCGGGTCTTCTTCGGCACGAACCTCGGGCGGCGCTCGGCGAGCGTGCAGGTCGAAACGTCGAGGCGCCACCCCGAGTACGACCCGGGCACCCTCCAGAACGACCTCACCCTCCTCAAGCTGGAGAGCGACGCGCCCGTGCAGCCTGCGCCGCTCCTGCGCGAGTCGATGGACAACAGCGGCTGGTACATCGGGCCGGACTACACCTTTGTCGGTTATGGCGTCTCCGACGGGGTCGCCGGGACGGGGTTCGGCATGCGGCGCGCCGTGGCGTTTCCCATCCTGGCGATCGGCCCCGCTCAGGTCGGCGGGACGCCGGGGACGATCGACGAGACCCAGTTCTATTACCAGGTCCCCGCCATGAACACGTGCGCCGGCGACTCCGGAGGTCCGGCGTTCCTCGTGCGGCGGGGCGTCGAGCGCCACGCCGGCGTGACGTCGTTCGGCGACGACCCCTGCACCCTCGACGGGGTGCAGGCGCGCACCGATTACGACCAGATCTCCCGGTTCATCCAGCCGACGATCGACGAGTTCGAGGCGGACAACCCATGCCGCGCGGACGGCCTCTGCGACGCATCTTGCGATGTCGGCCCCGATCTCGTCGACCCGGACTGCGCCGACCGCCACTGCGGCGCAGACGGGGTGTGCGCGCTCGCCTGCGTGTCCCCGCCCGACCCGGATTGCGCACTCGGCGACGATGGAGCGGAGGAGTGATCAGGGCGTGTACGAGGGGTCCGCCGGGTCGCTGCCGGCGCCCCGCTCGTCGCCGTCGAGGAAGCCGTCCTCGTCGCGATCGATGCCGGCGCGGTAGCCCGAGCCTGGCGGCGTGCACGTGTATGTCAGCGGGCGCCCCGTCGCGAGCGCGATCTGGCGGAGCACGGCGTCCGGGATCGGCGGCAGCGCCAGCCGGTCGGCGGCGAACTTCCCGGCGCCGGTGTAGAGAAAGCCGATCTCCTGCAAGATCACGTGGCTCTTCGCGATGAGGTCGCACTCGCCCGCATTGGCCCGCTGGATCAGGAGATCGACGCGCGGCCCGGCGGCGGCCTGGTTATCCCAGCTCAGGGTCACCTGCTGGCCGACGATCGGCGCCAGGTTCGAGTCGAAGGCGAGGAGGAACGCCTCGAGCTGCCGGCGGACCGCGTCGCCCGCCGGCGAGTCCGGCAGGCCGTCGGGGTTGTCGGGGAAGGTGCCAAACTGGTTCGTGAAGCCCGTGAACGGCGAGAACCCCATCCCGCGGAAGAACCGGAACAGCGTATCGAAGCTCCCGTCGTGCAGGAAGCCGAACCCCCGCACCTGATCTCCCTTGTGCGCGTTGTCGCCCGGCAGGATGCCGAAATCCGGGGCTTCCATCCCGAACATCCCGACCTTCTGGTACAGGTTGCGCAGGTGCGGCGTCTTCATGAGCTGCGGCTGGAAGTCGAACGTCATGTTGCCGTCGGTGCCGAAGAAGCCGGGCCTGTCCGTGCCGGGGTTGCTGTCCGGGTCGAGGACGTGGCAGCCGTTGCAGATGGCCGTCCCGTCCAGGTTGCTGTCGAAGAAGGTGTCGCGCCCGGCTTGCTGATCCGGCGTGAGCGCGTTGTCCAGGCGGCGGATCGGGTTGGGCGGATACGTCACCTGGAGGATGAAGTCCGCGAACGCCTCCATGTCGGCGGCCGGGATCGGGCCGCTCCGGCCGAGCAGGTCGGTGAAGCCGGCCTGGAACTTCCGGAACGCGGCGCGCTCGTCGTACGAGCCGCTGTCCGGCTGGACGGTCGGGGCGTCGTTGCCGCCCGTGCGATCGCCGCGCCAGTGCATGGGCCCGTGGTTCGCCATGCCGCGCAGGCTCTGGGTCGTGGTCGGGCCCTTCATCGGGTGGAACTCCTGCGCCATCGGCTGCTGCGTGAACAGGTTGAGCAGCGGGCCGACGAACGGGCCCGGGTTGGTCGTGACCGCCGCGTCCGGATTGCCGAGATCCCACCCGAGGCTGTCGAAGTCGCCGAAGATATGGCAGCTCGCGCACGAGGAGTCGCCGTGCGCCGAGCTCGATCGCGCGTCGTAGAGGAACCTCCGCCCGAGCGTGACGCTCGGCGGCTCGGGGCTGTACATCGCGACGTGCGCCGTCTCGGCGCCGGTGGCGGTGTCGATGATCGAGATGGCGTTGTCGAAGCGGGTCAGGACGAACAGCTGGCCGCGCGCCTCGTCGAGCGCGAGGCCCGACGGGCCGCCGCCGCTCACCTCGATGTGGTCGGCCGCGTCGGGCACGAACGTGTCGGCCTCGAGCGCGGCCGTGCTGAACACGCCGATCTTGCTCGAGCCGAGCGCGGCCACATAGAGCGTCGCGCCGTCGCTCGTGACGGCCATGTCGACCGGCTGGGCCAGGCTCGCCTCGCTCTCCGCGTTCGGCGTCGGGGCGCAGCAGACCGAGTAGTCGATGTGCTTGTTGAGGTGCCGCGGGGCGACGCGCGGCGCGCCGCTCTGGCGGAGCACCGTGATCCGGCTCTCGTGCAGGTGGCCCCGCAGGCTCTGCCCGGCGAAGGCGCCCGGGCCCTCGAACCGCTGCTCGTTCCTCGCGTCGGTGTTGGAGACGTAGACCTTCCCGTTCGCCGGGTTGACGACCATGTTGAAGAGGATCGTCCCGACGCCGGTGAAGACCCCCGAGGGCCCGGCGACGGGCCGCGGGGGGCTCGCCATCGCGTCGATGGCGAACACGTCCTTGTCGGGCAGCGAGAGCTTCACCCGGTAGTCCCAGGGGTTGCCGAGCTCGTCGACCCAGTGCGCGCCGTCGAACTTGACGATGAGGCTGACCGGGGGCGCCGGGTCGCCGTCCGCGTTGGTGGCCGGGCCCGGCGCGCTCTGGTCGGGCACGAGCAGCTCGGTGATGACGGTGGTCTGGTTGCCCGAATGGAAGCCGGCGGCGTAGACGCGGGCGCCGTCGGGCGTGGCGGCGAGCGCGCGCGGCGTGTCCGTGAAGAGGGTGAGGATGGTGAGCGGCGCGCCCCCGAGCGACGTGCCGAGGTGGTTCGCGTCGAACACCCAGACGTCGGCCCGGCCCACGCCGGGCGTCGTGAGCTGCGGGTCGTTCGGGTTGTTCTGGCCGCGGTGCGCGGCCGTGATGAAGGCGCGGCGCCGCCCCGGGCCGGCAAACACGATGTCTCGCGGCTCGTCGCCGACGAGCAGCGTGCGCTCGACGCGGCCGCCGTGACCGCCGGGGGAGAGCTGGACGACGCTCACGCTGTCCGACAGGTGGTTCACGACCCATACCTCCGTGTCGCTCCGCGCCGCCACGGCGACCGGCTCGAGCCCGACCGGGATCGAGCTCCGGTGGACGAGCGCGCCGTCGCGCACGCGGAAGACCTCGAGGCGGCCGTCCGGCGTGTTGAGCGCGAACAGCAGATTTCCGCTGGGAGACAGCGCGAGCGGGCGCACCTGCCCGCTCTCGAAGAGCGTGGTTGAGCCGGCCAGCGAAGGAGCGCTGGACGCGAAGACGGTCGTGGCCGCCGCGGCGGACAAAAATCCGGCGGCGACCCTTCGCAGAGCGAACGGTGACTTCATGGGGCCTCCTCGAGCAAGCGACTTCAGGGAGCGATCGGAGATCGGGCGATCATCAATCGATTAACACAACCACGCTCCCTTGAGATCCACGAATCGGCGCGAATGTTTCAATGTTGAAATGTGTGCGCCGTCCCACGCGCGTTCCGGCCTTCGAGGTCGCGGCGCGTCACGGGGCAAACGTCGAATCCCTGCGCCGCGGAGCGCGGCGTGCGCGGCGGTGGGCTCGGCGGGCCAGCGTTCGACAAGACGGCGCGGCGTGACGGGCGCCGGCGCCGGAGCGCTGGCGGGCGCAGGAGGGGGGCTGGAAGGACGAGGGAGAGGCGGTCGGCGCCGGAGGGGTCGACGACGCCTGAGCGGGGTGCGAGGGCGGGGGGGCGCTACTTCTTTCCCGTCACGTACCGGATGCCGCCGCGCTCGGCGCCCATATCGAGCGCGCCGGTGCGGCGGAGCGCGATGCCGCGGGGCGCGTTCGCCCTGAGGTCGTCGAGCTGGCCGATCATGGCGACGATCTCCGGCGCGCCGTGCCGCCTCGCAAAGGCCACGAGCGGGCACTCGCGCGCGCCGGAGGCGAGGCGCGCGCCGGCGTCGCTGACCTTGTCGAAGCGGGAGCCGCCCGGCGAGCCCGGGGCCACGCTCTTCATGATCAGGCGCCGCGCGGGCTCCAGCCGGAACACCATATCCATCGCGGCGCCGAGGAGCGGGCTCCGGTCCAGCTGCTTGCGGTAGAACGCGAGCAGCATGTCCTCGGCGAGGCGCAGGGCCGGCCCCCGGTCCACACCGAGGTCGTGCAGGAGCGCCTGGTAGATCGCGAGCACCGGCGGGCCGAGCTCGAAGAGCTTGCGGCTCATGCTGCTCTGGAACTCAGGTATCGTCGCCTCCAGCGCGAGATACCTCTCCTTGGCGTGCGTGTGGAGCTCCGCAGCGCACTCTTCGCCGAGCTCGCGAGTCGCGACGAATCGGCTTTCCCTGAGGATCTGAGCAAGACGTTCGGACGGCGACGACATGCTCATAAATTACCACACGCGGCGAAGCGGCGAGAACCATCCTTCGAATTTTTCCCGGCGAAAACGGGCACTCGCGCTGGCCTGACTGGCCGGCCAATGGGCCATTGAAATGGCCGGCCAGTCCGGCCAGCCGGGGCGGCGGGCTCGGCGGGTCAGCCGGACTACGCGTCAGCCGTCCGCGCTGCCAGACCGGCATCGAGCCCAGCGCGATCGGAGGAGTTCCGCCCGGACGCAATATGCGCTGCGGAGTCCCGGGTCTCCGGACTGGGCCTCTGGTGGAACGAGACGGAAATCGTTCGGCAATACGCCGGGACGGCTCCGGGCCGCGCCCCACCGGTGGAGCGCGGCCGGCGGGGCAGCGCTACGCGGTCGCCGGCCCCCACAGGCCGGGCACGCGCGTCCCGCACGCCGGGCACGCGCCGCCGGAGAGGAGGACCTCCTGCGTCTCGTAGTTGAACCGCCGCACCACGACCTCGTAACAGCTCGGGCAGCGGGTGTGCGAGAGCTCGCGCACGCGGTCGGCCACGTTGCTGACGTAGACGTACCGCATGCCGCGCGCGTACGCGACGCCGGCCACGTCCACGAGGAACGCCGGGTCGGTCGTCAGGCGATCGCGCATCTTGTAGCGCGGGTAAAAGGCGTTGAGGTGCCAGGGGATGTCGGGATCGACGCGGGCGATCTCGGCGCCGAGGGCGCGGAGGCCGTCCGCCTTGTCGTTGAAGCCCGGGACGACGAGCGTCACGACCTCCACCCAGTAGCCGAGGCGGCGGGCTTCGCCGATCGCCGCGAGCACCGGCTCCACGCGGCCGCCGAGCGTCCGGTACTGGTCGGCGCTCCACCCCTTCAGGTCGACGCGGAACACGTCGGTGACCGGGCGCATGTACGCGAGCGCCTCGGGGGTCGTGTTGCCGTCCGAGATGAGCGCCGTGACGAGCCCCCGCCGCCGCGCCTCGGTGAACACCGCGCGCGCCCACTCGGCCGTGATCATCGGCTCGTTGTAGGCGCTGGCGAGGACCCCGCAGCCGGCGGCGACGGCCGTCTCGACCAGATCCGCGGCGCTGATGTCGATCGGCTCGCCGTCGCCCTCGGGCTCGCGCAGCGCCTGCGAGACCTTCCAGTTCTGGCAATAAGGACACCGCAGGTCGCACCCGAACATCCCGAAGGTGAGCGACCGCGCGCCGGGGCGTACGTGGAAGATCGTGTTCGTCTCGACCGATCGCACGTAGTGGCGAGCGACGTAGCCGAACGGGACGCGGAGCTCGCCGTCCTGCTCGAAGCGGATCCCGCACGCGCCCGCGCGCCCCGGCGAGAGGACGCAGCGGTGCGCGCAAGCGGTGCACCGGAGATACCCCTCTTCGGGCCCTCGTTCGTAGAGCTCGCCGGGCACCGTGCGGCGGGCGAGCTTCGCCGTGAGCGGCTCGCCGGGCGCGCCGCCCACGACGGGCGCGACGGGGGCGCGCTCGCCGCCGGCGCAGCCCGCGCCCGCGTCGGCGGGGGCGCGCTCGCCGGCGGGCGCCGCTCCGCGCACGAGGTCCTCGACGCGGACGTGCGGGCGGCAGCCCGGGTCGAGCGGATCGCCCGTCGCTGCTTCCGGGGCGCTCTGGCCGTTCGTCTCCATGGGGAGGCGCCCATCCTCGCATCGACGCCGCGAAAGACAAGGGCCGGCGCCCTGGACGAACGGTCAGGCCGGCAGCGCGCCCGCGCCCTCGGCGAGCCTGGCGAGCTCGTCCTCGCCGAGCTCGCGCTCGCCGGCGAACGCGATCCCCACGACGGCGCGCACGCTCGCCGAGGCGTCGCGCACCGGCAGGGCCACCGCGGCCTGCGCCGCGACCGCCCTGGCGCCCGGCCGCACGTCGCCGGAGGTGTCCGTCTGCAGGTTGCACGTCTGCACGGGCTGGCCGCGCTCCCAGGCGAGCCCGGCCATGCCCTTGCCGCGCGGGACGAGGCGCGTGATCTCCTGCACCTTCTCCGGGATGTTCACGGCCGCGGCCAGCGCGAGCGCGTCGCCCTCGACGAGGTGCACCGTCCCGGCGATGCCCCCGTTCTCGGCGACGAAGCTCCGCAGCCACGGCTCGAACGACGCTTGGCGCGCATGCATGCCCGCACCCTCGACCGGCGCGGCGCGCGCGTCAATCGCGAGGACCCGGGCGGGGCGGTCCGTCGGACGGGGGCTCTCGCGCGCTCACGCCTCCTCCTTCGCGCGCTTCGGCCAGCGCACGAAGAACGTCGCTCCCTCGCCGGGGCGCGACGTGACACCCACGCTCCCGCCGCGGCTCTCCACGGCCTTCTTCACGACCGAGAGCCCGATCCCGGTGCCCTCCACCTTGTCGCGCGACTCGAGCGTCTGAAACAGGTCCCAGATGCGACCATGGTACTCGGGCGCGATGCCGGGCCCGTTGTCCGTGACGGCGAACTCGTAAAAGGCCCCGGCGTCCTTGCAGGTCACCTCGACCCGCGGATCGCTCCGGCGCGCGTGCTTCAGGGCGTTGCTGATGAGGTTCTGAAACACCTGCTGCATCGGGACGCGCTCCGTGAGGATCGTCGGCATCCCGGGGGCGATCTCGATCCGGGCGCCCGCCGGCGGCGAGAGCAGCTCGACGACCTCGGCGAGCAGCTGGCCGGTATCGACGCTGACCGTGTCGCCGCGCACGCGCCCCGCCCGCGAGTAGTGGAGGATCCCGTCGATGAGCGCCTCCAGGCGGCGCACCCGCCCGCGCAGGAGGTGAATCTGCTCCTGCGTCTCGTCATCCATCTTTCCCGTGAGCGACTCCTCGATCCACTCCGACAGGTTCGCGATCCCCCGGAGAGGCGCCTTGAGGTCGTGCGAGGCGACGTAGGCGAACTGATCGAGCTCCTGGTTCGTCTTCGCGAGCGCGGCGATGAGCTCCTCGCGGTGCTGGCTCAGCTGCTCGATGCGGCGCCGCGCGAGCACCTGATCGGTCACCTCGAAGGCGACCACCATGACGCCCGTGACGGCGCCGGACGGGTCGCGGATGGGCTGCGCGACGTAGTTGAAGAAGGCGTCGCTCGCCACGCCCCCGCGCACGATAGGGATGTTCAGCTCGATGATGTGCAGCGGCTGGCCGCTCTTCAGCGCACGATCCAGGGTCGCGATCACCTCGTGCTCGCCGAGCTCCGGGAACACGTCGCGCACGCTCTTGCCGACGATCTCCGGCCGGCCGACCATCTCGCAGTACGGCGGGTTCGCGACCTCGTAGACGTGCTCGGGGCCGACGAACACCGCGATGGGGACCGGCGCCTGCATGAAGAGGTCGTACAGCTTCTCGCGCTCGCGCTCGGCCGCCGCCCGCAGGCGCGCGATCTGGAGGTGCGTCGCCACCCGGGCGACGAGCTCGCGCGCGGAGAACGGCTTCGCGAGGTAGTCGTCCGCGCCCGCCTCGAGCCCCTCGACCCGCGACTCCTCGCCCGCGCGGGCGGAGAGCATGATCACCGGGACGCTCCTCGTGCGCTCCTCGGCGCGCAGCGCGCGCAGCAGGCCGAACCCGTCGAGGTTCGGCATCATCACGTCGGTGAGCACGAGATCCGGCGGGCACGCGCGCGCCGACTCGAGCGCCGCGACGCCGTCGGCGACCGCCTCGACCGTCCACCGATCGCGCAGCACGCGCCCGACGTAGTCGCGCATGTCGGCGTTGTCGTCCGCGAGGAGGATCCGCGCCGCCGGGCCCGCCGCGAGCGCGGCGTCCACCGGCGAGGTCAGCCCCGCCGGCGCGAGCGGAGCGACGTCGTTGTCGGGCTCCGCCCCGGGCAGCCAGCGCAGCGCCTCGTGCACGAAGGGCGCCGCGCCCGTCGCCGTCGACACGAGCGTCCGCCGGGCGTTCACGCGGTCCTGCGGGAGGTGCGAGGTCCCGAGGGGAATGGAGATCGTGAACGACGTGCCCTCGGCGACCTTGCTCGCGACCTGGATCGTCCCGCCGTGCAGCCGGACGAGCTCGTGGACGAGCGCGAGCCCGATCCCGGACCCTTCGTGGGTGCGGGACCGCGCCCCCTGGACGCGATGGAACCGCCTGAACAGGTGCGAGAGCTCGTGATCCGGGATGCCCGTCCCCGTGTCCCTCACGGTGAGGTCGACGCGACCGCCGTGAGCGCGGAGCGAGAGCGCGATCGTGCCCTCGAACGTGAACTTGAGCGCGTTCGAGAGGAGGTTGAGCACGATCTTCTCCCACATGTCGTGATCGACATAGACGGGCTCGGACAGCGGCGGGCAGTCGACCTCGAACGCGAGGCCCGCCCGCTCCATCGCGGAGCGGAAGGCGCTGGCGAGGTCCGCGGTGAGCGCGGACAGGTCGGTCGGCTCGTAAGACGCCTGGATCCGGCCCGCCTCGATGCGCGAGAAGTCGAGCAGCGCGTTCACCAGCTTGAGGAGGCGGACCGCGTTGCGGTAGGCGGTGTCGAGATCGGCGCCCGACAGGCTCCGTTTCGAGGATGCGAGCGCGTCCTCGAGCGGCCCGAGCATCAGCGTGAGGGGCGTGCGGAACTCGTGGCTCACGTTGCTGAAGAAGGTCGTCTTCGCGCGATCGAGCTCGGCGAGGGCCTCCGCCCGCCGCCTCTCTTCCTCGTAGGCCTGCGCGTTGGCGATGCCGGCCGAGATCTGGCCGGCCGCGAGGTGGAGGAAGCCGCGGTAGTTGTCGTCGAGGAGGCGGAACGGATTCAACCCGACGATCAGGACCCCCGCGCGCCCGGTCTCGCCCGACGGGGAGATCGTGAGCAGGGCGGCCTTCGCCGGCGGCCTCGGCCACGCGCCGGTCGGGAGATCCCGGAGGTCCGGCGGCAGATCGACGACCCGGCAGGCCTCGTGCCCGCGCAGCACCTCGGCCACCGGCCAGAGCGACTCCTCCGCGAGCGCGATCGTCTCCGGGGCCGCGGCGTGGCCGCGCGCGATCCCGGTGGTCCCGGCGAGCTGCATGCGCTGCTTGTCGGCGTCGACGACATAGATGAGCGCGAACGGGATATCCTTGGCGTCGGTCGCGAGCGAGCGCGCGCTGTGCGCGCACGCGTCCTCCCACGTGCGCGCGTTCGCGGTCTGCGCCGCGAGGTCGCGGAGGAGCGCCAGCTGCCGCTCCCCGATGATGCGCTGCGTGTCGTCGGTGTTGGCGCAGATGATCCCGCCGGTCCCGCCCTGATCGTTCGGCACCGGGCTGTAGGAGAACGTGTAATACGTCTCCTCCTGGTAGCCGTGCCGCTCCATGATGAGGAGGAGCGCCTCGTCGTAGGTGCCCTCGTCGCGGCGCATCGCCGACGCGGCGCGCGGCCCGACCTGGCCCCAGATCTCGCGCCAGACCACGGACGCGGGCTGCCCGAGCGCCTCGGGGTGCTTGCCGCCGACGATCGACTTGTAAGCGTCGTTGTAGAGGTTGATGAGCGCGTCGCCCCACCAGACGAACATCGGCTGGCGCGAGGTCAGGATGATGCGCACGCACGTCTTCAGGCTCTGCGGCCACGACGCGACCGGGCCGAGCGGCGTCGTCGACCAGTCGATCGCGCGCATGCGGGCGCCCATCTCTCCTCCGCCGGCGAGCACGGCGTGGGCGTCCGCGCGATCGGGCGGCGGGCCCTCCTGCTTGAGCGACATGGCTCCTTGTAGCGTGGGGAAGGTGGCCGGAGAAGAGCAGAAAGGCCGGTGCGCTCCGGGTGAGACGGCGGCCCAGTGCGGCGAACGGGGCAGCCGCGCTACGCGCCCTCGTCCTCGGGCGGCGGCGCGTCGAGGACCTCGCGGAGCGCCCGGCGCACGACGTCGGGCGCGTAGCCTTGCCGCGCCAGGAACGCGTAGAGCTTCTGCCGCTGTTCCATCGAATCGAGGCCAGAGAGGGAGCGAAGCTTCTTGCGCGCCGCCCGCTCGGCGACGGCGAGCTCATCCGTCCCCTCGTCGGCCATGACCCGCCGGATCGCCGCCTCGGCCACGTCGCGCGCGACGCCCTTCCGGGCCAGGTCCTGCTCGATCCTGCGGCGCGAGCGCGGCTTGCCCACGATGCCGGAGCGGGCCTTCGCCTCGGCGAAGCGCGCGTCGTCGAGGAGCCCATTCGCCGAGAGCCGCGCGATCGCGGTCGCCACGTGCTCCCGGGGCTCGCCCTTCTCGATGAGGCGCTTCTCCAGCTCCCTGGCCGACCGCGCCCGGAACGACAGGAGCCGCAGCGCCCGGTCGTAGGTCTTCTGCTCGCCCGCGGCGGCCTTCCGGGGCGGCTCCGCCGCGGCGGCGGCGCTGTCCTGCCCGGGCGCGAGGCCCGCGGCGCTCGCCTCGGGGACGGTGGCGAAGGCGACCCCGTCGACAAGGATGACGACGTGGCCTGGCTTGTCCGGCGAGGGGACGATCCCCGTGATGATCGGCATGCGCGGGAGCACGATGGCGCAGCCCGCGCGGGCCGCAAGCGCGCTTCGGCCCGGAGCCCGGTGGGCCCGGAGACCGCCGCGGTCCGGTAGGCCCCGGCGACCGCCGCGGCCAGCCGCCCGGTGACCGGTCGCTCGGCGGTCGCGTCAGGGGTCGAGCACGAGCACGCCGAACGCCTCGGGGACATGGAAGTTCGGCTTGCTCGTGCGGGGAGGGCTCCACGCGAGGTAGCGCCGCGGCTCCTTGCCCTCCATCCGGTAGAGGTTCATGGGCAGCCGCGCGTTCGGGGCGAGCGCCTTCACGATCTCCGGCGCCGCGAGCAGCGCCTCGATGACCGCCGTGCGCTCCTCCGCGCTCTGGCGCGCCGCGATCCTCGCGCCGCTCGACCACGCCGTGTCTTCCAGGCGCGCGCCGCGGTCGACGGCGATATCGAAGAAGTGACCGAACGGCCCTATCTCCACCTCGAAGTACCGCTTCGGCGCGCCGGGATCCGGCGTCAGGAACAGCTCGATGCAGTCTTCCCTGTAAAGCCCCTTCCGCTCCTCGCCGACCGGCTTCGATCGATCCGTGTTGAGCCCCGCGTTCGAGAGCTCGAAGAGGGCGTGGAGCCCCGCCTCGGACCAGAGGAAGCGCGCCCGCGTGGGGAACCCGGTGCGCTCGCCGGCGTAATCGGTGTCCCACGCGACGGCCGTCGCGCGGCCCCAGGCCGGGTCGTCCGCCTTGCCGTCGAGCACGACCCGCTCTCCGGGCGGGAGCCGAGCCGCGCGCGCCTCCGGCTTCGCCGGGCCCGCGGCGGTCCCGCCGTCTGGCGCGGCGGTCCCGCCGTCTGGCGCGCCCCCGGGCGCCGCTCGCGGGGGCGGCGCGGGCTCCGACCCCCTCGCGGGCCCGCCGCCCGGCAAGGGCGCTTGCCCGGGCTCCCAGTCGAGCCGGAAGGGCGCCATCGCCTTGTAGTGGACCGGCCTCGGGGTCTTCAGGAGGTCGGCGCCGTCTCCCGCGATCGACGTCGTCTTGAGATCGAGCCCGAAGCGCTTCGCCGCCGCGTCGATGAGCGGCGATGTCCGGTGGCCGCCGAGCTCGCGCGCGAGCGCCGGGCTGTTCCACACGCCGAGGAGCTCGGCCACCACCCGGTCGACCCGCACCGGGTTCGTGCCGCCGACCGCCACCATCTCCGCGGTGGGGCGCAGGACCTGGAAGCCGTCGCCGCCCATCGCCGGCGCGCCGTCGCCGAGCACGGCGTCCGGCGTCGAGATCTCGAGCACGTCGACCATCCGCTCGGCGAAGACGCGGAGCGACGACAGGTAGAGCGCGCGGTCCTCCTGGCCGGCGGCCTTCGCGTCCAGGTAGGGCTTGAGCTCGCGGTGCATTCGCCACTTCTGCTTGTAGGCCGGCGCGCTGTCCGACAGCATGACCGTGCCCTGCATGCCCTTGATGCCGGCCGAGATGACCGAATACCGGTGCATCTTGAGCCGCGGGAGCGACAGGAACAGCCCGCGATCGAGGTGCTCGGCGAGCACCTTGGGCATGAGCAGCGTCGGGACGTGGCTCGCCTCGATGCCGCGGATCGCGAGGGGCTTTCCGGGTTTGCCGCCGGCGACGTCGAAGACCCCGTCGTCGTCCATGGCGACGAGCGCGGCGCCCTCCTCGGCGGCCATCGCCTCGTAGCCGGTCCGCTGGACGAGATCCTTCCAGAACTTGTGCGAGTGGCCGCATCCCTCGGCGATCGTGATCTTCGTGTGCCCGCGCGCCTTGAGGCACTGGACGACGCCGCGGACGAATTCCGGCTGCGTGATGCGGCCGGTCACGCCGTCGTCTCCCTTGTGCTTCGCCGGGTCCTTCACGCTGTCGAACCCGCAGAGGTTCGGCTTGAGGAGCACGGGAGTCTCCGCGGGCCGGCGGGGCACCACCGCCTCGCAGATGCGCTTGCCGAGCTCCAGGGGACCCTGGCCGCGGAGCACGGTGACGGGCGAGCCGTCGGCCTTGAGGCGCTCGACGTGCCGCTTCCGGAGGGCGGCGCCGTCGATGCTGTCCGACGCGATGACCGAGGGGCCGGGGTCGTACCGCAGCGAGGCGCCCGCGACGACGTCGCTCGACGCGGCGGGCACGGCCGTGGGCACGGCCGGGTGCGCGGAGGCGGCGGCGAACGAGGAGGCGCTCGCCGCCGGCGCGGGCGCGGCGACCGAGGCCGGCGGCGCCGCGTCGGGCGCTGGCTGCGCGGCGGCGGGCCCGCCGTCGCCGGGGCCGCCGGCCGGCTGGGGCTGCGGGTCCTCGCAGCCCGAGAGCAGGGCGAGCAGCGCCGGGAGCGCCGCGATCGCGCGGGAAGACCGCCGTGCTCGGCGGCCGTGGAACGTCGGTATCCGGTTCATCCTCGCGAGCACGATGGAGCGAAACGGCGCCCGGGTGAAGGCAGAACGTCGAGGGGCTCGCGCCTCGCCGCGCGGTCGCCGGGGGCGTGCCTGGAACCGCGCGCGGGATGGATGGATGAACGATGACGCCCGCTCCGGCGACCGACCCGGCGGGGCGACGTGCAAGGTGGGAAGGGATCCGCCGCCCGGATGCGTACAGAGGACGAGCCTCGATTCCTTGTCGTCCGGAAGCCGCGCTGCCGTGACGGCGCGATCGGAGGCGCGGCTTCCCCTGCCATGACAGCCGCCGCGCCGCGCGCGGCGGGGCCTGGGGCTCTCTTGACGACCCTTCCTGGAGGAACCGATGAAATCCCGCTTTTCTACGTGCTCAATCCTGCTCGTGGCATCCCTGCTCTCGCTGTCCGCGTGCGGCGACGACGGCGGCGACAGCGATGGCGGGGGCGCCGCCTGCGGAGAGTTCGCGGCGTGCGGCGGGGACCCGACCGGATCGTGGACCATCGAGGAGACGTGCCTCGACCCCTCGATGTTCGCGGAGCTCACCGAGACCTGCGACGCGACGATCGATATCAGCGGCGTCGAGATGGTCGGAACGGCCGAGTTCAAGCCCGACAGCACCTATGTCACGACATCCACGATGGAAGGGCCCATGAAGATCGTGTACCCGCCGTCGTGCCTGACCATGGAGGGCGTCACGATCACGTGCGCGCAGCTCGATGCGACCATGCAGGAGCTCCTGGCGCAAGGCGCCGCGTCCTTCTCCTCGGCGTCGTGCGTAGCCGCGGGCGCGGGCTGCGCGTGCACCCTGGTCCTCGAGGGGACCACCACGACGGGGGCGGGCACCTGGTCGGTCTCGGGCTCGAGCTTGACGGTCCAGGCGGACGGCGAGGCGGCGCAGGAGGTGCCGTTCTGCGTGGAGGGATCCTCGCTCACGATGGCCATCCAGGCCGGGGAGGAAGGCGGCGCTCCGGGGACGGGGAAGAGCTACATGCGGCTCACGAAGCAGTGAGCCGCGGCGCGCGCGGGAGCCGCTCCAGGCCGCCGCCGTGCTCCGCTCACGCGGAGCACGCCTGCAGCGGCCGCGCGACGGAGAGCCCCGGGACGAGCCCCTCGATGCGCGCCCGCTGCCGCCTCGTCAGCTCGCCGAGGGCGCGGATCAGGGCGAGATCCTTTTGCTTCGCCTCCACGAGGATCGCCACCTCGCGGCCGTCCGACGCCGCCGCGACCTCCTCGCAGAAGCGGAGCAGCCCGCGCCCGGTGATGTGCTCGGCGTGCGCCCCGGCCAGCTTGCCGTTGCACTGCTCGCTGTAATGGAGCTCGGGCACCCGATCGGCCGGCCAGCTGCGGAGGGCGCGCTCGAGCTCCACCTCGAACGGCGCGCTCCGCGGGTTCGCGGCCCAGTGCAGGTTGTCGAACACGATGGGCACCTCGCCCCCGGTGGCCTCGAGCAGCTCGGGCACCGTCCAGCAGCGCTCGTCGTTCTCGAGCGCGAGCCGCGCGAGCGCCGGCGGCGCGAGCCGGGCGATGCCCGCCCGCAGCCGGGCGGCGGTGCGCTCGCGATCGCCGTGGACGCCGCCGCCGTGCAGGGTGATCGAGCCCTGCGCGCCGAGCAGATCCATCACCCAGCCCTGGTCGTTCATGACCGCGAGCGAGTTCATCAGCACCTCCTCGTGCGGTGAGGAGAGCACCACGAACTGGCTCGGATGATTCGACAGGTGCACGCCGCCCCGCTCCGCGGCGCGCCGGACGGAGCGCAGATCCGGCACCAGCATGCGCGCCCCCGGCGCGATGTCGAGCAGCGGGAAGAGGTCGCTGGAGATGCGGTGCGCCGTGAAGCCGAGGCCGGTCGAGTGCGCCACGGACCGCCGGACGTACTCGGCGTTGTACCTGTAGATCGGCGTGAGATCGACCAGGCCCTTCAGATAGCGCCCGAGCTGGGCGGTCTTCAGCGAGGGCTCCGGCATTCCGAGCGACTGACAGACGTAGCCGAGTCGAATCATGGCGACAGGGTGTGTCGTCCACGAATCGCCGGCATCGGGGTCGCCGCGATTTTATTCCATGCTGTCGGCTGCCGAGCCCCGCGGGGCTGCCCGGGAGCTCCTTTGCCGCGCCGGGGCGCGAAGGCCCGTGGGACGATCGCCGTCCGCGCCGACGGAATGGCGTCCGCCGGGTTCGTCTGCTTCGCGGCGTGCTCCGTCGGGCTCGGCGGCCCCGGAGGCGCACGGCGTGGGCGCCGGCGGCGCCGCGGCGGCGGGAGCGGGCAGGTCGCGCCGGGACGAGCGGCGTCGTTCCTGTTGACCTCGCCGGGCGTGAATCGTCTAGTCTCGACGCTCGCTCCTCTCCGAGCGCGCGTGGCGCTGCGCCGCCTCATGCCGCGTTCGATCCGGCGACGGAGCGCACCAGCCAGGCATCACGTCGAATCACGGGTCCTCGTCCAGCGAAATCGTCCGTTCCGACCTTGATTCGACCGGCGGAGCCGTGGCTCCCCATCGAGGTTGACCATGCCCCACGTGCGGATTTTCTTCCTCCTCGGTCTCACCATCTTCCTCGCGGCTTGCTCGAGCGACTCCCCCGGGGATACCAGCGGCGGAGCACCCCTGTGCGGGACGGGGCAGACATTGTGCGGCGATGTGTGTGTCGACCTCGCCACCGACGCGGCCCACTGCGGGGCGTGCGACGTCTCGTGTGAGGAGGGGCAGCTCTGCGATGGGGCGGGGGAGTGCGCGGTGTCGTGCCAGCGCGGGCTGGTCGCGTGCGACGGGACGTGCATCGATCCGGACACGGACCGCGATCACTGCGGTGCGAGCGGCGATTGCACCGGGAGCGACGCGGGCGTGACGTGCGCGGCCGGGGAAATCTGCAGCGGCGCGGGGCGGTGCGAGCTGTCGTGCCAGAGCGGGCTCGTGGCGTGCGGCGGGACGTGCATCGACCCGGACACGGACCGCGACCATTGCGGGGCGAGCGGCGATTGCACCGGGAGCGACGCGGGCGTGGCGTGCGCCGACGGGGAGATCTGTAGTGGCGCGGGGCGGTGCGAGCTGTCGTGCCAGAGCGGGCTCGTGGCGTGCGGCGGGACGTGCGTCGACCCGGACACGGACCGCGACCACTGCGGTGCGAGCGGCGATTGCCGCGGAAGCGACGCGGGGGAGGTGTGCGCGGCCGGGGAGATCTGCGATGGCGCGGGGCGGTGCGAGCTGTCGTGCCAGAGCGGGCTCGTGGCGTGCGACGGGACGTGCATCGACCCGGACACGGACCGCGACCACTGCGGTGCGAGCGGCGATTGCGACGGGAGCGACGCGGGGGTGGCGTGCGCCGACGGGGAGATCTGTAGTGGCGCGGGGCGGTGCGAGCTGTCGTGCCAGAGCGGGCTCGTGGCGTGCGACGGGACGTGCATCGATCCGGACACGGACCGCGACCACTGCGGTGCGAGCGGCGATTGCGACGGGAGCGACGCGGGGGTGGCGTGCGCGGCCGGGGAGATCTGTAGCGGCGCGGGTCGGTGCGAGCTGTCGTGCCAGAGCGGGCTGGTCGCGTGCGGCGGGACGTGCATCGACCCGGACACGGACCGCGACCATTGCGGGGCGAGCGGCGATTGCACCGGGAGCGACGCGGGGGTGGCGTGCGCGGCCGGGGAGATCTGCAACGGCGCGGGGCGGTGCGAGCTGTCGTGCCAGAGCGGGCTCGTGGCGTGCGGCGGGACGTGCATCGACCCGGACACGGACCGCGACCACTGCGGTGCGAGCGGCGATTGCACCGGGAGCGACGCGGGCGTGGCGTGCGCGGCCGGGGAGATCTGCAACGGCGCGGGGCGGTGCGAGCTGTCGTGCCAGAGCGGGCTGGTCGCGTGCGACGGGACGTGCGTCGACCCGGACACGGATCGCGACCATTGCGGGGCGAGCGGCGATTGCACCGGGAGCGACGCGGGCGCGATCTGCGGCGCGGGCGAGATCTGCACCCACGGCGCCTGCGAGGCCTCGTGCGCGCCGCCGCTCGTCGCGTGCGGCGGGGCGTGCGTCGACCCGTCGACCGATGAGACCTACTGCGGCGCAACCGGCGACTGCGCGGGGGTCAGCGCGGGCGCGACGTGCAGCGCGGGCGAGGCGTGCGTCGCGGGGGCCTGCGCGAGCGCGGACGCGAGCCTCTCCGGGCTCGCGGTCTCCAGTGGAGCGCTGAGCCCGGCCTTCGATCCGGGGTCGAAGCTCTATGTCGTGTCCGTCGAGGATCAAATCGCCTCGATCGAGGTGACGCCGACGGCGTCGGCCGAGGGGGCCACCATCGCGGTCAACGGGATCGCCGTCGCCTCCGGGAGCGCCTCGCCGCCGATACCGCTGATCGAGGGCGGGAGCACGGCGATCACCATCGAGGTGACCGCGCCGAGCGGGGACGTGACGAGCTACGGCGTGGTGGTCCTCCGCGGCGGGGTGGCCTCGGCGTACCTCAAGGCGTCCAACACGGACCCAGGAGACCAGTTCGGCTTCGCGGTCGCGCTCGACGGGAACACGCTCGCCGTGTCCGCGCTCGAGGAGGGCAGCGCCGCGACCGGAGTCGATGGGGACCAGACCGACAATTCGAAGCGCAGCGGCGCCGTGTACGTGTTCGTGCGGGACGGCGGCTCCTGGGTCCAGCAGGCGTACCTGAAGCCGAGCACCGCCGACGAGAACGATTACTTCGGTTACAGCCTCTCCCTGTCCGGGGACACCCTGGCGGTCTCCGCGCGGGGCGAGGACAGCAGCGCCACGGGCGTGAACGGCAATCAGGCGAACAACGGCGCGCCGGGCTCCGGGGCCGTGTACGTCTTCCGATCCAGCGGAGGGGTGTGGTCTCAGGAGGCTTATCTCAAGGCCTCCAACACGGAGGCGCAGGATCAGTTCGGCTACGCGGTGGCGCTCGCGGGAAACACGCTCGTCGTGGGCGCGCCGACCGAAGATGGCAACGCCACCGGCGTGAACGGAGGGCAGGGGAACGGCGCGTCGCAGGCCGGGGCTGCCTACGTGTTCACGCGCGCCGGGACGACCTGGACCCAGCAGGCGTATCTGAAGGCGTCGAACACCGGCGCGGGCGACGCGTTCGGCACCAGCGTCGCGATCTCCGGGGACACGCTCGCGGTGGGCGCGACCGGCGAGGCGAGCGCCGCGACGGGCGTGAACGGCGCGCAGGCGGACAACGGTGCTCCCGGGAGCGGCGCCGTCTACGTGTTCGCGCGCGCCGGGACGACCTGGGCCCAGCAGGCGTACCTGAAGGCGTCGAACACCGGCGCGGGCGACATGTTCGGCGCGAGCGTCGCGATCTCCGCGCACGTCCTCGCGGTGGGCGCGACCGGTGAGGCGAGCGCCGCGACGGGCGCGAACGGCGCGCAGGCCGACGACAGCGCGCCCGGGAGCGGCGCCGTCTACGTGTTCACGCGCAGCGGGACGAGCTGGTCGCAGCACACCTATCTCAAGGCCTCCAACGCGGAGAGCGGCGACGCGTTCGGGGCCTCGGTCTCGATCGACAACGATTTCCTCGCCGTGGGCGCGCCAGGCGAGGACAGCAGCTCCGCGGCGTGGGGCTGGCTCGAGTCGGACAACGGCGCTCCCGGGAGCGGGGCGGCGTACCTGTTCGAGCGCTCCGGCGGCGTGTGGTCTCAGGACGCGTACATCAAGGCGTCGAACACCGGGGCACTGGACGCCTTCGGGGCGCGCCTCGCCCTGTCCGGCACGACGCTCCTCGTCGCCGCGGCCTCGGAGGACAGCAGCGCCACCGGCGTCGACGGCGACGGGGCGAACGACGCGGCCGACGGCAGCGGCGCTTGCTACACGGCGAGCTGGTAGCCGCGACGATCGCCCGCGGGAGCGCTCTCACTATCCCCGAGAGCCCATCGCGGGCTTCTACACGCCTCTAAATCTCTCCGTCTCCGAATCTTTGCGCTCTTTTTTTGCGCCTTCGCGCCTTTGCACCTTTGCGTTGAATTCTCATCTCCAAGGCTCGACGGCTCCAGTCCTTCGCTTCCCCCGCGAACCGGAGCTCCCCACCACCGCCGCTCAGCGCCGATCCAGCCCCACGATCCGGTCGAGCAGCCCCCGGTCGAGGCTCGACTCGACGGCCGTGGCGAGCCGGTCGTACTCCTCGTGCCGGCTCGGGATCGCCGGCTCCCCCGCGGGCGCGGCGAGCCCCCGCCGCGCGCGCAGGGCCGCGAGGAGCGACCGCCGGAGCCCGTCGTTCTCGAACAGCCCGTGGATCATCGTGCCCACCACCGCGCCGTCCGCCGACACCGCCCCGTCGAGCGCCGCCTCGGCCCGGCCGCTCCTCGACCGGATCGCGAACGCCGCGCGCGCGCCGCCCCCCCGCTCCACCTGCCCCATGTGGATCTCGTAGCCGCTCAGCTCTCCCGCCCCCCCGCTCGCTCCCTCTCCGCCCGCTCCCTCTCCGCTCGCTCCCTCTCCGCCCTCTCCATCGCCCCCCGCGCCGAGGAACGACCTCCCCGCGATCCGCGCCCGCACCTGCGCCGTCGTCTTGGTCCGCTCGAACCGCGTCCACACGTCGAGCAGCCCCAGCCCCCGCGCCGACGGCTCGGCCGACTCGACGCCCTCCGGATCCTCGATCGCCCCGCCGAGCATCTGGCAGCCGCCGCAGATCCCGAGCGTCCACCCGCCCCGCCGCGCGCGCGCCGCCACCGCCTCGGCCAGGCCGCTCTCGCGCAGCCACGCGAGATCGGCCATCGTGCTCTTCGTCCCGGGGAGCACCACGAGATCCGCCGCGCCGAGCTCGTCCGGCCGCTCGATGAACCGCACCACCACGCCCCGCTCGTGCTCCAGCGGCTCCACGTCGTCGTAATTCGAGATCCGCGGCAGCCGGACCACCGCGATGTCGAGCTCCCCCGGGCCCGCCGGCGCCCGCCGCCGCCGGCCCTCCAGCGACACCGAGTCCTCGTCCGCGATCCGCAGCTGCTTCAGGTACGGCACCACCCCGAGCACCGGGACCCCCGTCCGCGCCGTGAGCATCTCGAGCCCCGGCTCGAGCAGCTTGATGTCGCCGCGGAACTTGTTGATCACGAACGCCGCGACGCGCGCCCGCTCGTCGGGCTCGAGCAGCGCCATCGTCCCGACCAGCGCCGCGAACACCCCGCCGCGATCGATGTCGCCCGCGAGGAGCACCGGCGCGTCGGCGACGCGCGCGACGTGCATGTTCACGATGTCGCGGTCCTTCAGGTTGATCTCCGCCGGGCTGCCCGCCCCCTCGATCACCACGACGTCGTGCGCCTCCCGGAGCCGCCCGAGCGACCGGGCGATGATCTCCTTGAGCTCCCCCCGGTACGCGAAGTAGTCGCGCGCGTGCAGGCTCCCGATCGGCTTGCCGAGGACGACCACCTGCGAGCGCGAGTCCCCCTCCGGCTTGAGCAGCACCGGGTTCATGTCGACCGTCGGCGGCACGCGCGCCGCCTCGGCCTGCACCGCCTGCGCCCGGCCGATCTCGCCGCCGTCCACCGTCGCGAACGAGTTCAGCGCCATGTTCTGCGACTTGAACGGCGCGACCCGGAGCCCCCGCCGCTGGAACATCCGGCAGAGCGCCGTGCAGAGCAGGCTCTTGCCGACCGAGGACGCCGTGCCCTGCACCATCACCGTGAGCGCTGTCATCGCCAAAGCTCCTGTCCGAGGGAGGTCGCCGCCAGCGCGGCCGCCGCGAGCCCGGCGAAGAGCAGCGCCGCGAGCACCACGATCCGGCAGGCCTCGTCGATGAGCTCCCGCCGGAGCGGCTCGATCGCGTCGCCGAGCCGGTAATGGCCGCGCTTCTCGAGCTCGACCCGGAGCAGCCCCGCCATGGCCGCCATCGGCCGGCCCGCGTTCGGGCTCTCGGTGCGGCCGCCGTCGCGCCGGAGCACCAGGAGGCCGCGGCGCGCGTCGGCGCCGCGGAGCCAGCCGGCCGCGAGGAGCAGGAGCGCGGTGAGCCGCGCCGGCACGAAGTTCAGCGCGTCGTCGAGCCGCGCCGACGCCTTGCCGAGGTACTCGTAGCGGCCGTGGTAGCCGATCATCGCGTCGAGGGTGTTCACGGCGCGGTAGAAGAGCGCGCCCGGCAGCCCGAAGAGGGCGAAATAGAAGAGCGGCGCGACGAAGCTGTCCGACGCGTTCTCCGCGACCGACTCGACCGACGCGGCGACCAGCGCGGGCTCGTCGAGCTCCGACGGGTCGCGGCTGCAGAGGCTGCGCAGGGCGCCGCGCGCCGCGGGGAGGTCGCCGGCCGCGAGGGCGTCGCGCACGCCGAAGGCCGCGTCGCGGAGCGCGCGGAGGGCGAAGGTGGGCTTCAGAAGGAGCCCTGCCAAAGCGACGCCGAGGACCGGGTGCGGGGCGATCAGCGCGGTGGCGAAGGCGCCCAGCGCCGCGAAGAGGCAGGGCACGGCGAGGGCCATGAGCGCGCCGAAGAGGAGCTCGGCCGCGCGGCCGCCCCGCGGCGCGCGGCGCTTCAGCGCGCCGATGGCGGAGCCCATCCACACGACCGGGTGGACGGCGGCGGGCGGCTCGCCGCAGGCGAGGTCGAGCGCGACCGCGAGGAGCAGCGCCGCGGCGGCCGTCATCGCCCGTCCTCGCCGCCGACGAGCGCGACCGGCCCGGGGCGCAGGCGCAGGATCGCGCCCATCACGGCCACGTAGAGCTCGCTCGCCGAGCGGCCGAGCCGCTGGTGCGTGCGGCCGGCGAGATCGCGGAAGACCCGGCCGAGCCGGCTCTCGGGGACCACGCCCATGCCCACCTCGTTCGAGACGAGGACGACGTGGGGCGCCGCCGACTCGACGGCGGCCGCGAGCGCCTCGATGCGCGCCTCGATCCGCTCGGGCGCGCGGCCCTCGGTCTCGTCGCGGAGCAGCAGGTTCGAGAGCCAGAGGGTGAGGCAGTCGACGACGATCACGTCGACGCCGGTGAGCGAGGCGATGCGCTCCGGGAGCGCGACCGGCTCCTCGACGGTGACGAACGCGTCGCCGCGCTCGCGGGCGTGGGCGTCGATGCGCGCGCGCATCTCGTCGTCGAACGGCTCGGCGGTCGCGACGAAGGCGCGGCGCTCCCCGAGCGAGCGCCCGAGCGCCAGCGCGAACGCGCTCTTGCCGGAGCGCACGCCGCCGCCGACGAGCGCGACCCGCCGCGGCGCCGCGCCGCGCCGGGTCATCGCGCCCGCTCCTTGGTGGTGGCCCAATTTGCCCCGGAGTGATTCACATGAAGGCGGGAAGGCAGGAAGATCATTGATCTTTTCTTCCCGCCTTCCCGCCTTCATGTTCAAATCCGGCCACCACCCGCTCCTTCCGGTGCGCGGCGGCGCTCGCCACGAGCCCCTCGGGGACGAGCGGGTTCGAGGCCCAGTGTGCGTGCACGTAGGAGGCGAGGACGCCCTGCGCGCGGTACCCCTCGCGCGCGACCTGGCCGCCGCGCCGGCGCCGCACCGAGTAGGCGTGCTCGATCGGCAAGGGCGCCTCAGCGCCGGGCGAGGGTGGCGTCGCGGTCGCCGCGGGGCGGAGCTCGGAGTAGCGGAACTGGTGCCCGCGGAAGCGCAGCCCCGCGCCGCCGAGGATCGTGCGCGCCTGCGTCTCGACCTCGACGTAGCCGAGCGCCTGCAGCTTCTCGCACATCACGGCCTCGGCCGGCACGAGCCCGACCATGGGGTGCGCGCGGCCGTCGAGCGTGCGGATCGCCTCGGTCAGGTA
Organism: Sorangium sp. So ce185; assembly: GCF_051526825.1. Lineage (NCBI taxonomy): Bacteria > Pseudomonadati > Myxococcota > Polyangiales > Polyangiaceae > Sorangium > Sorangium sp. So ce185. Next base: position 551,487 of record NZ_CP150316.1, read on the forward strand.
CATGAGCCCGCCGCACTCGGCGTAGATCGGGCCCCCGCCGCCGGCGAAGGCGCGGATCTCGGCGCGCAGGGCGGCGTTCTCGGTCAGGCGCTCCGCGTGCACCTCGGGGTAGCCGCCGCCGAGGTAGAGCGCGTCGACGTCGGGCAAGCGCGCGTCGCGGATCGGCGAGAACCGCACGAGCTCCGCCCCCGCCGCCTCCAGGCGGCGCAGGTTGTCCGCGTAGTAGAAGTGGAACGCCTCGTCGAACGCCACGCCGATGCGCGCCCGGCGCGGCGCTGCCCCGGCGGCGGCAGCGCCGGCCGTCGCCGCCGTCGGGTCGGATGCGGCCGGCGCGGCCGCCGACGTCGCCGCATCGGAGGCCGCCGGCAAGGCCGGAGCCCCGCGCGCGATCTCCAGCAGCGCGTCGAGCCCGATCCACGCCTCGGCCTGCGCGCCCCAGTGATCGAAGCGCTCCTCGGGGATCGCGGCCTCGTCGGCCGTCCGCAGGCCGAGGTGCCGCTCGGGGAAGCGCTGCGCCTGGTCGCGCGGCAAGCCGCCGATCACCGGCGGCGAGCGCTGCGCCTGTCGGAGGATGTCGAGGTGCCCCCGGCTGCCGACCTGGTTGCACACGACCGCCGCCACGCGGAGCGCCGGATCGAAGCCCGCGAAGCCCTGCACCAGCGCCGCGACGCTGCGGGCCATCCCGGACGCGTCGACCACGAGCGCGACCGGCGCCTCGAGCCACTTCGCGATCTCCGCCGTCGAGCCCTCCTCCCCGGTCGGGCTCGCCCCGTCGAACAGCCCCATCACCCCCTCGATCAGCGCCACGTCGGCGCCCGCGGCCTCCGCCGCGAACGTCGACAGGACCGCGTCCCGGCCCATCATCCAGCCGTCGAGGTTGTGCGACGTCCCGGCGACGGCGCGGCCGTGGTACGTCGGATCGAGGTAGTCGGGCCCGCACTTGAACAGGGCGACCCGGAGGCCGCGGGCGCGGAGCGCGCGCGCGATCGCCACGGTGGCGGTCGTCTTCCCGACGCCGCTCGCCGTGCCGGCGACGACGAGCCGGGGGATGGCCGGGGACATCAGAAATCGACTCCGATCTGGGCCTTCATCCCCTGGTCGAACGGGTGCTTCACCGGCCGCATCTCGGTCACCAGATCGGCGAGCGCGACCAGCGCGTCGGGGGCGTTCCTGCCGGTGATCACGACGTGCACGTGCGGGGGCCTCGCGCGCAGCGCCGCGAGGAGCTCGTCCTCCGCGATGAAGCCGTAGTGCAGCGCGTACGTGATCTCGTCGAGCACCACGATGTCCTGCTCGCCGCCCCCGATGAGCGCCGCGGCCTCCTGGAAGGCCGCGCGCGCCGCCGCCTTGTCGCGCGAGAGGTCGTCGCTCTCCCAGGTGAAGCCGCGCCCCATCACGAGGAAGGTCAGCCCGGGGAGCGTCTCGGCGAACAGGCGCTCTCCCGTCTTCCATTTCCCCTTGATGAACTGCACCACGGCGACGCGCATGCCCCGGCCGAGCGCCCGGAACACCATCCCGAGCGCGGCCGTCGTCTTGCCCTTGCCGTGGCCGGTATAGACGATGACGAGCCCTCGTCGGCCCGCCGCCGCCGCGCCCGCCCCGGCCCCTTGCTCCGCGCTCACGAGCCCTCCTCCGCCGGGCGGGGCGCGCGCGCCTTCTCGGCCTTGCGGAAGCGGTGGCTGAACTCCGGATCGTAGAGCCGCGAGTCGGCGAAATCCGTGGACGTGAGCACCCGGCCCACGAGGATCATCGACTGGCTCTTGATCCCCTCGGCCCGCACCTTCTCCCGGATGTCGGCGAGCGTGCCCGTCACGATCTTCTGATCGGGGCAGCTCGCCTTGTGCACCACGGCGACCGGGCAGTCGGCGCCGTAGGACGGGATGAGCGCCGCGGTCACGTCCTTGAGCAGGGTGATGCTGAGGAACAGGCAGAGCGTCGCCTGGTGGCGCGCGAGCTCCTCGAGCCGCTCGGCGGGCGGCACCGGCGTGCGCCCCTCGGCGCGCGTCAGGATCACGGTCTGCGAGAGCTCGGGCAGCGTGAGCTCGCGCCCGAGCGCCGCGGCGGCCGCGGTGAACGACGAGACGCCGGGGACGATCTCGTAGGGGATCCCGAGCGCCTCCATCCGGCGCATCTGCTCGGCCGTCGACCCGAACAGGACCGGATCGCCCGTGTGCACGCGCGCCACGTCGTGCCCCGCGTCCCTGGCCTCGACGAAGACCTCCACGATCTGGTCGAGGGTCATGCCCGACGAGTCGATGACCCGGGCGTCCGGCCGCGCGGACGCCACGATCTCCCGCGGGACGAGGGAGCCCGTGTACATGACGACCGGGCAGCGGGCGACGAGCTCGGCGCCGCGGACCGTGATGAGCCCGGGATCGCCCGGGCCCGCGCCGATGATGTAGACGCGCATGGGGGTTCTCTCCTCGTGTCGTGCGCCGGCGGTCGCGCCGGGGACTGCGGGCGCGCGAAGCTAGAGCGAACGCGCGGCGAACGCCAGGGCTCATCGTGGAGCCTCCGGTCGCGCCACCGCGGGCGCAGCTCCGCCCGCGTCGCCGAGAAAGATCCTTGACCGCGGTTGGTTCACTGTTATACAAAGTAACACTGTTACGGACTGGCGGCGCGGGGGCCTGCGTCGCCGCCCAGCGGCCACACGACACGGACATGGCGAGCACGCGCGTGAAGACCACGAAGACCGGCGGCGCGACCCAGGCGGAGCGCCTGCAGGCGTCGAGCTTGCAGCGCCGCGAGCAGCAGAAAGAGAACCTGCGGGGCGCGATCCTGGCGGCGGCGGGCGAGCTGTTTCTGGAGCAGGGGTACGAGGCGTTCTCGATGCGCCAGGTGGCCGAGCGCATCGGCTACTCGGCGACGACGATCTACCGCTATTACGAGAACAAGGACGATCTCCTGTTCGCCATCGTCCACGAGGGCTTCACCGAGTTCCAACGAGAGCTCGTCGCGGCGGCCGAGAGCACGGCGGACCCGATCGAGCGGATCGTGGCGCTCGGCGCCGCGTACGTTCGGTTCGGCATGCAGAACCCGGTGCACTACCGGCTGATGTTCATGCAGCGGTTCGACTTCGTCTTCGACCAGCGGAAGGAGCAGCAGCAGCCGATGGTCGGGTCGTTCGACGTGCTGCAAAAAGCGGTCGCGTCCGCGATGGATGCCGGCGCGATAGAGCGCGGCGACGTCGAGCGCCACAGCCAGGTGGTCTGGGCCCTGGTCCACGGGATCGCCTCCCTCGCCCTGGCCAACGGCGGCCGCTTCGGCCCCGATGACGTCGATCGGACCATGGGGATCGCCATGAAGATGATGGTTCGAGGCCTGCGCCCCTGACCGCTCTCTTTTTTTTCTCGCAAAGTTAACACTGTTACGAATGATTTCGACGTTACTTTTTCGTCGATGGAGGGTGTGATGGATCGAGTCTTTGGTCTGAGTGGCTTCCTCGTACTACCGTTCTGGGCCTTGATGATCTTTCTGCCGCGCTCTCGCTGGACGCGGCGGATCATGGAGTCGCCGCTCGTGATCGTCGCGCCCGCGCTGCTCTATACGGCGCTCGTCCTCCCGGTCGTCGGCGAGGTGCTGCCGATCGTCAACCGACCGAGCCTCGCGGCGGTCGCCTCGCTGCTCGGCTCGCCGGCCGGCGCCACCATCGGCTGGGTCCACTTCCTCGCCTTCGATCTCTTCGTGGGCCGGTGGGTGTACCTCGACAGCCGCGATCGCGGGATCTCGCCCTGGATCATGGCCCCCGTGCTCTACCTGACGCTCATGCTCGGCCCGATGGGGTTCGCGCTCTACCTCGCCGTGCGCGCCGTGGCCGAGCGCTCGGCGCGCGCCCGCGGCGGGATCGCGGCGAGCCTCCGCGCCGAGGAGGCCTGAGATGAGCGCGCGATCGCTGCACACCTCTCTCCAGCTCCCTCGCCCGATCGAGGAGCTCCTCCGGCGAAGCCCGGTCTTGTTCACGGCGGCCGCCGTCCACGTCGCGCTGCTCGTCCTGCTGCTCGGCGTCGCCCCGCTCGACGCGCGCCTCGTGACGGGGTTGAACCCGTGGATCAAGCCGGCGAAATTCGCCGCCTCGATCGCCATCTACCTGCTGACGATCAACTGGCTCGTCGGCGACGTCGCGCTCCCGCCGAGAGGGCGGCGGGCCGTCGTCTGGGGCACGGTGGCGATGGTGAGCTTCGAGATGCTCGCGATCGTTATGCAGGCGGCGCGGGGCGTGGCGTCGCACTTCAACCAATCGTCGCTGTTCGACGGGGCGGTGTTCGCGCTCATGGGCATCGCCATCCTGGTGAACACGGGGCTCGCGGGGTACCTCGCGTCCAGGTTCTGGACGACGCGACCTCCGCTGCCCGCGCCCTATCTCTGGGGCATCCGGCTGGGCTTTCTCCTGTTCATGCTGGCGTGCGCGGAAGGCGGCTTCATGTCGGGGCAGAACGCGCACAGCGTCGGCGTCGCGGACGGCGGGCCCGGGCTCCCCATCGTCGACTGGAGCACGCGAGGCGGCGACCTGCGCGCGGCGCACTTCTTCGGGATGCACGCGCTGCAGGCCGTCCCGCTGTTCGGAGCCTGGCTGTCGGCGCGGGCGTCGGGGTCGGCGTCGCGCACCCGGCGGGCGGTGCGGTGGGTCATCGCGTTCGGCGTCGTCTACGGCGTCGTCGCGCTGGGGCTCTTCCTCATGGCGCTCGCGGGGCAGCCGCTGATTCGCATGTAGCGCGCGCGCCAAGGACGACGGCGGTCCCGCGCTTCGAGGCGCCGACGCCGGCGATCACCTGTAGAAGGCGACGTCGTCGACGTAGACGTCGAAATCCTGGTCCTGCGCGAACCGGAACTCGATCACGTAGAGCCCTGCGCGGTCGAGGGCCGGGGCCTCGGGCTCGGCGCCAAAGCCCTCGCGCGTGAGCTCGTCGAAGGGGATGACGACCTCGGCCCACTCCGTGCCGAGGTGCGCGGTGTAGAACCAGTGATCGAAGCACCGGTTGGGCTCGCCCGCGCCCGCCGCTTCATCGCAGATCCCGCCCGCGGGCTCCGAGACCCTGTCCGAGACGTTGACCTTCATGGTCGCCTCGGCGCCCGCGTCGCCGAGCCTGGCCCAGAAGACGATACCGGCGAACGCAGACGCGTCGTAGGGGAACATCTGCATGTCCTCGCCGTTCAGCGCGAAGCCGATCCCGGCACCCCACTCCGTGAAGCCGGACCCGAACGTGTGCATCGCCCTCGTGCTCTCGCCGCGCGGCGGCATGAGCGCCTCCGGGATGAAGCCGACGGGCATCTCCTCGGTGTAGACCGGGGGAGTTTGCGTGCCAGTTCCATCATTGTAGCTGTACCAGTGGCCGAGCCTGCCACCGGTCTCCGTGATGGCGCTGTCGCCATCTTCCATGTCGTCGATCAGCTCGATGTCCGTCGGGACGTCGACGTCGCCCCCGCCGGCCCCCCCGCCGGCCCCCCCGCCGCCCGTGGCCGAGGCCGACGACCCGCCGCCCGTCGCGCTGGACGCGCCGCCCGCCCCGTCCACCAGGTGGTAGCGCTCATCCAGCCCCACGAGGGCGGTGCACCCGCCGGCTGTGAGCGTCCACGCCGCCCACATCCATGCTGCGCGCCTCTTCGCCATATCTCCTCCTACCACCGCCGCGCGGGCGCGGTCCACCGCGCGGGCGCGGTCCACCCGCGCGCTGGACCGCCGGCGGCACCCTGCTGCCGCACGCGTCCCCCTCGCTCCGCTCGCGCGGTGCGCAAACCGTGGGCCCCAATGTCCAGAGCTCGGCAGTCGAGTCCCAGCGGTCACATCCGCTCAGGCCGCAGGTCGGCTGTCGTGACTGTCACGGTGCCTACCTTTGTCCACATCTCGCGACGCCCTCGGGCGGCGTCGCTTGGACCGGTCGAACGAACCTGGTATGGAGAGCGGCGAGGGGCGTCACATGCAGTCAAGCGAACCGGTTCGGGACGACGCGGGGACGACCTGGACCTTGGAGGCGGGGGTGCCTTCGGCGCTGCAGCAAAGCGCGGCCCTGCGCATCGCCCTCATGTGGCGCCACGCCGGGAAAATCGAGACACGCTTGCTTTCGCCGGACACGCCGCTCGTCGTGGGGCGCAGCGTGCCTGCAGCGCTCTGGATCGATGATCGCACCCTCTCGCGGGAGCACGCCCGCTTCGTCCTCTCCGGCGGGCGGGTGTGGGTCGACGACCTGGGATCCAAGAATGGGACATTCCTCGACGGCCGCCGCGTCTCGCGCGCCAGGATTGCGGTCGGGGATGAAATCGTGCTCGGCAACGTCGCGCTGCGGGTGCAGGCGCTCGGCGCCGGCGGAGAGTCGCTCGATCTCGAGGGAGAGGAGAGGCTCTTGCGCCGCGTGGAGGACGAGCTCACGCGCGCGCGACATTTTCGTCGCCCGTTCGCGCTGCTCCATGTGCGTATCGGCGCGGCGGTCACGGCCGAGGGCTGGATCAAGGTCGTGCGCGCGTGCCTGCAGCCGGTGCACCGCGTGGCGCTCTACGGCACCGGCGCGGCCCAAGTGCTGCTGCCCGAGACCGGCGCCGAGGAGGCGGACCGCATCGCCCAGGCCATCGCGGCCTCGTCCATCGGCGGCGACGCCCGGCTGCTCGTGGGCTGCATCGTCTACCCCGACGCCGGCAGCAGCGCGAACGAGCTCTTCGCGGCCGCGCACGAGGCCGCCCGCCGCGCCTCGCCCGAGCACCCGGTCGCGCGCGGCCCCTCCGCGGCTGCGGCCACGGTGCTCGCGGGGGAGGACCCGGCCGTCCCGGCCGTGGGAGGGCTCATCGCCGGCCAGCGGATGCGCGCGCTGATCGAGGCGGTGAAGCGCGTGGCGGCCTCGCGCATCCCGGTCGTCCTGCACGGCGAGACCGGGACAGGCAAAGAGGTCCTCGCGCGGATGATCCATGAGGGCGGGCCGCGCAAGGGGATGCGCATGGTGCGCGTCAACTGCGGGGCGATCCCGAAGGACCTCGTCGAGAGCACCCTCTTTGGCCACGAGCGCGGGGCCTTCACGGGCGCCCTGCAGCAGCAGAAGGGCGTCTTCGAGGAGGCCGACGGCGGCACCGTGTTCCTGGACGAGATCGGCGAGCTGCCGCCGGCGGCGCAGGCCGCGCTCCTCCGCGTGCTCGAGGTGGGGGCGTTCAGCCGCGTCGGCTCGAGCCGCGAGATCGAGGTCGACGTGCGCGTCGTCGCGGCGACGCACCGGGATCTGGAGGCGATGGCCGCGTCCGGCGCATTCCGGGAAGATCTGTATTACCGGCTGAGCGGCGTCGTCGTCGACATCCCGCCGCTGCGCGAGCGGAGGGACGAGATCGAGCCGCTCGCGCGGCACTTCCTGCGCGCGGCCGGCGAGGCCAACGGTCGACACGTCGAGGGCGTCGCCCCGGAGGCGCTCGCGCTGCTCGGCGCCTACGCGTGGCCTGGCAACGTGCGCGAGCTGCGGAATGTGATCGAACGCGCGGTCGTGGTGGCGCGCGGCGCGATCATCGAGCCGGAGGACCTGCCGCCGCGGGTGCGCGCGGCGGAGCGCGCGGCAGAGCCGGAGCGCGCATCGCACGCGGGCCGCGCTTCAGAGCCCGGCGGCCTCGCGGCGCCGCTGGACTCGGGGTCACGCTCCTCGGCGCCGCCCCCCCCGGAGGAGGCGCCGGCCGAAGCGGGGCGGCCGGTCCGCGGGAAAGTGCAGCAGTACGAGGCCAAGCTCCTCCACGACACGCTGGAAGCCGCGGGCTGGAGCCGGGCCGAAGCCGCGCGGCAGCTCGGGATGCCGGTGCGGACCCTGTCGTACCGCATGAAGGTGCTGGGCGTGAAACGGCCCTCTTCTTGCTGATTCCTGAGTGCTGATTGCTACTCTTGCCAATGTTCGATGCACCCCGGCGGACGCGCGCCGCCGGGAGCGCGCCACCTCGCGATGAACATGTCGAACCGTACGATTGCGCGGAAGTACACGCTGATACGTGAGATCGGCCGCGGTGGGATGGGCGTCATCTGGGAGGCGCTCGACCAGGCGCTCCGCCGGCCCGTGGCGCTCAAGGTGATGACGCCCGAGCACGTCACCTCCAGCACGGCGCGGCACCGCTTCGAGCAAGAGGCGATGGCGATCGCCCGGCTCCGGAACGAGCACATCGTACAGATACATGAGTACGGTATCGACGAGGATTGCCCCTACATCGTCATGGAGCTCCTCGAAGGAGAGGACCTCGAGGGCAGGCTCGTCCGGGAGCGGCAGCTCTCGCCGTCGGCCACGCTCGCGCTGCTCCGGCAGATCGCCGTCGGCCTCCAGGCGGCGAGCTCCGCGGGGATCGTGCACCGCGATCTGAAGCCGGCGAACGTCTTCATGGCCCGGAAGGAGCCCGGGGAGTGCGTGAAGCTCCTCGATTTCGGCGTGGTGTGGACGGTCTTCGAGCGGTCGGACGAGGAGCCGCAGGGGGCGGCCGGCAAGACCATCGGGACGCCGTCGTACATGAGCCCCGAGCAGGTCCGCGCCGTCGTGCCGAACCACCTCAGCGATCTCTGGTCGCTCGGCGTCATCGCCTACCGGGCCCTCACCGGCCGGCTCCCCTTCGCGGCGAGCGGGATCGGGGAGCTGTTCATCAGCATCTGCACCGATCGGTTCCCGCCGCCGTCGAGCCTCGTCCCCGGCCTGCTCCCCGGCTTCGACGCCTTCTTCGAGCGCGCGCTGGCGAAGGATCCGGCGCAGCGGTTCCAGTCCGCGCGCGAGTTCGTCGCGGCGTTCGCGGCCGTGACCGAGGCCAGCAGCGGCCCCACCAAGGTCCTCGTCGCCGACGACGAGCCGGATATGCAGCTCATGATGAAGCTGCATTTCCGGCAGAAGATCCGCGACGGGGTCTACGAGTTCATCTTCGCCGAGAACGGTCAGGTCGCGCTCGACGAGCTCCGGCGCCACCCCGATATCGACGTCATCTTGACCGACATCAAGATGCCTGGGATGGATGGACTCACGTTCCTCGGTCGCGTCCCGGAGGTGAACCCGTTCGCGAAGACGGTGATGATGTCGGCCTATGGCGACATGGGCAACATCCGGTGCGCGATGAACCAGGGGGCCTTCGACTTCCTGCTCAAGCCGCTCCATCGCTCCGATCTCGAGGCGACCATCGACAAGACGGTCAAGCACGTGGCGGAGCTGCGGAGGAACGCCCGCTCGGACGAGGAGAACAAGATCCTCCGCCAGTACACGAGCGCGGCGCTGGTCGAGCGGATCCGGGCGATGGGGCCTGCCATCGCGCTCGCGAGCGAGGCGGTCATGTCCACGGTGGCCTTCATCGGCGTCTTCCAGTTCACGCCCGTGATCAAGGAGAAGCTGCCTGCAGAGGCCATGAGGCTGCTCAGGGCCAACTTCGAGGTGATCGTCCCGGAGCTCGTGGCGAAAGGGGGAGTCGTGGACAAGTTCCTCGGCGACGCCGTGATGACGGTGTTCCAGGGGCCCGAGCACCTGTCGAGGGCGCTCAGCGCGTGCGTGTCCGTCCGCGCGCAGATGGCGGCGGTGGCGCGCCGCGCCGGAGAGAGCTCGCCCTACGCGCAGGGTATTTGCATCGGCCTGTCCACGGGGCAGGTGCTCGCCGGCAGCGTGGGCTCTCAGGCGTACGGCCGGCTCGACTACACGGTGCTCGGCGAGGCGGTCAACGCCGCCGCGCACCTCGCCAGGGCGGCGATGCCGGGGGAGATCCTCGTCGACGCGGCGGTCCGCGACGCGGCGCCGGAGCTGTTCGACTTCGACGAGGTCGGCGCGAGGAGCCTCCTGCCGGACGCTCCTCCCGTGAGCGTCTTCAACGTGGTGCGACGCGATCGGGCCGCCCTCCCCGCGAACAGCGAGGCGACCGTGCGGGTCGCCACGACTACCACCATGCGATAGGTCGAGCCGTGCCGACGCTCATCCACAATCCCGGCGGTCCTGAGGAGCAGGTCTTCTTCATCGGAGGCGCCTCCGTCACCATCGGCCGCGCGGAGGATCAGGCGATCTGCATCCCGCACAGGAGCCTGTCGCGCAGCCAGGCGCGGATCGAGCTGTCCGAGGGCAAGTTCTTCATCGTCGATCTGCAGAGCAAGAACGGCACGTTCGTGAACGGCGCGCGGATCCAGCGCGGGGAGATCCGGAGCGGCGACACCATCACGCTGGGCGATCTGGACCTCTTGTTCACGGTGGACGGTGCACCGACGGAGTCGTCGCTCCGGCCGCAGGCGATCCGGCCCCTGACGCACACCTCGATCAGCGAGCTCGTGGGGGACACCAAGCCAGGCCGCGCCGGGCGGCCGAGCGCGGAGGCTCGGCTACAGATCCTGATCGAGATTGCCAAGCTGCTCCCCGTCTCCGACGACATCGACACCCTGCTCCACAAGGTCCTCGATCTCATCGTTCAGATCCTCGACGTGGACCGCGGGGTCATCCTGCTCGTCAGCGAGGCGACGGGGCAGCTCGAGCGGCGCGCGGTGAGGACGTCGCGGCCCTCGCCGGACGACGAGCCGATCTTCAGCCAGAGCATCGTCGACTACGTGCTGCGCAACAGCGTGGCGGCGCTGTTCGCCGACGCCGTGCTCGACCCGCGCCTCGGCGCGGCGCGCTCCGTGGTCGCCCCGTCGGTCCGAGCCTCGATGTGCGTCCCGCTCAAGCCCAAGGACGACATCATCGGGGTGCTTTACGTCGACAACCTCAGCGCGTCGCATGTCTTCACCGAGCCGGATCTGGACTTCCTCGTCGCGTTCGCGAGCCAGGCCGCCGTCGCCGTGAAGAACGCGTCGCTGTACCGGCGCCTCGAGCGCGAGACGGTGGAGCGCATGCAGCTCGTGCTGGACGCGAAGCTCGCGTCGCTCAGCGGGGTGGTCGTGGGGATCGCCCACGAGATCCGCAATCCGCTGAATTTCATGAACAACTTCGCCGACATCGCCGCCGATCTCGCCCAGGATGTGACCGAGGGCCTGCGCGCGCAGGAGGCGCGGCTCGATCCCGGGGGGCGCGCGCGGATCGAGGAGAACCTGGCCCAGCTGCGCGACAGCATGGCCCGGGTCACCGAGCACGGCCGGCGCGCGGACGCGATCATCCGGCGGATGCTCCAGCACGCCCGGCGCCCGTCGGGCGAACGCGCGCTGGCCGATCTGAACGCGGTGGTGGACGAGAGCGTGCGGCTCGCGCTCGCCGGGGCGCAGGGCGGCGACCTCGACGTGCGCGTCGTCGCGGCCTACGATCCGGGGCTCGCGCCGGTGGAGATGGCGACGCTCGACATGGGGCGGGTGTTCCTCAACGTCGTCGACAACGCGCTCTATGCGATGCGGCAGAAGAAGCGCGAGCGCGGGGCCGGCTATGCGCCGGAGCTCCGCGTCCGCACCGCGGATCGGGGCGATCGCGTCGAGGTGCGCATTCGGGACAACGGGATGGGGATACCCAAGAACGTCGAAGCGCGGGTGTTCGAGCCGTTCTTCACGACGAAGGCGCCCGGAGACGGAACGGGGCTGGGGCTGTCGTTGAGCCGCGAAATCGTGACGCAGGGGCACCAGGGGACGATGCGGGTGGACAGCGAGGAGGGGGAGTATACCGAGCTGGTGATCGCGCTGCCGAAGGCCGCCGGCGCGCCGCCTCGGGGCTGACGTCGACCTCTTCTCGCACGACCCACGCAGCCGGCGGACGCCACCACCGCCGGCGCCGACGCTGGCCGAGCGGACACGTGGACGGAGCGCTCCCGCCCCAGGGTCGGCCGGAGCCGCCGGCGAACCTCGCCGGGTGGGTGAGGTCCGAGAACATCAAGGAGACGGCGACGGACCTCCGAGCCAGGAGGGGGCTCGCGTCCCGCCCGGACGCGCTGCGTCCGCGGGGGACACCAACGTGGTCGTTCCACCTGGACCCGCCCCCGTTATCCTGCTTACCTGCTGCCTACCGTGACCGTATCCCGTGACGAGATCTTCACCGCGCTCGTCCCGCGCCTCGTGTCGGCCACGTACTTCGAGGAAGCAGCCACGGCGGTCCTCCAGGCCATGTTCGCCTGCGTCGAGGAGGCGCTCGCCGACGGCCCGCTCGCCAGCCGCGCTCGGGTCCTGCGCGGCGTCGTCCACCTCCGCCCCGAGGGCAGCTACCAGCGCCTCTTCGGCATCGACCGCGCGAGCGGCGCGCGCATCGAGGGCACCGGCTATCTCACCTCCGGCAGCGTCTGGAGCTGGATCGAGCAGCACCGCTGTTCGGTCTCGATCGACGTCCAGCGCGCCTCGATCCGCTCCTGGATGCGCGACGGGGCGGTCGAGCTCCGCGACCCGCCGGAGGCGGCCGGCGTGCCCGGCGACGCCACGCGCAGGCGCATGCTCGATCGCGACGCGACCCACGTGCACGTCGTCCCGCTGCGCGCGCCCGGCGGCAGCGTCGACGGCATGATCACCCTCGAGGCGAGCTGCAGGGGGACCGTCGGACGGGAGCTCCCCTGGGCGGAGTGCTACGAGGGGCTGGAGATCCTCGCCAGCATCGCCGGGGCGTTCATCGCCGCCCGCGCGCTGCCGCTCCGCTCGGACGAGCCGGCGAGCCCGGACGAGTTCCTGCCGGTCGTCGGTCAGAGCACCGCGCACCTCGTCGAGCTGCTCCGCGCCTTCGCCCCGCGGGACGACACCATTCTCATCACCGGCCCGACCGGCGCCGGCAAATCCAGGCTCGCGCGCTGGTGCCACGAGCACTCGCAGCGACGGGGCCAGCCCTTCGAGTCGCTGGACCTCCTCGGCGTGCCCGAGGACCTGCAGATGGCCGAGCTGTTCGGCTGGAAGCGCGGCGCCTTCACCGGCGCGGTCAAGGACAACCCGGGCGCGGTCGCCCGCGCCGCGAAGGGCACGCTCTTCCTCGACGAGATCGACAAGCTCTCGCTCAAGGCCCAGGCCGGCCTCCTGCGCTTCATCGAGGAGCGCGCCTACCGGATGCTGGGCGACGACGGGGCGGGGGAGCGCCGCGCCGACGCGCGCCTCCTCGTCGGCACCAACGCCGATCTGCGCGCCGCCGTGCGCGCCGGCCGCTTCCGCGAGGACCTGTATTACCGCATCAACGTCCTGCCGGTGCGGCTGCTCCCGCTCGCCGAGCGGCTCGACGAGCTCCCGCGCTGGGCCGAGTACATGCTGAACCGGCGCCATCAGGAGGCCGACGGCAAGGGCGCGGCGCGCTTCGAGCCCGAGGCCATGAAGCTCCTCGTGTCCGCGCCGTGGCCGGGCAACCTGCGCCAGCTCGACAACATCGTCCGGCGCGCCTACGCGCTCCAGCTCGCGGGGCAGAGCGGCCTGGGGGGCGATCTCGTGATCCAGCGGCGCCACGTCGAGCGCGCGCTCACCTTCGACGGCGACGCCGAGCCGAGCGCGCTGGCCAAGCTGCTCTGGCGGGCGGCGCTCAGCTTCGTGAGCGAGGCCGAGCGGCGCCGGGGCGGCGGCGCCCCGCTCCCGCTCGAGCTGACCGACGCCTTCCGGGGCATGGTCCTGGGCGCGGCGGTGCAGCGGACGGGCAACCGCGACGACGCCTTCACGCTGCTCGGCCAGGAGCCGCTGCTCAAGAACCGCAACCACCACCGGGCGCTGCGCCGCGAGCTCTCGCGGGTGCGCGAGGTCCTGGACCTGCTCGGGGGCGAGGTCGATCCGGATCTCCTGGCGGTGCTCGACGCCGACAGGGAGCCCTGACGGAGAGGTGCCGGCGCGCTCCGCGCGCCTCCGGCGACGAAGAGCTCGAGCATGCAGCGCCACGTTGCAAACGATGCAGCACTCGCACCAGGCGCCACGTTCGCGGGGCGCTACGAGGTCCTGACCAAGCTCGGCGAAGGCGGCTTCGGCGTGGTGCACAAGGCCCGCCAGCTCACCACCGGGCAGCCGATCGCCTTGAAGATCCTGCGCCTCGCCGAGCAGGGCGGCGCCGCGCAGGCCGACAGGCGGGCCGCGCGCTTCCTGCGCGAGACGCGGCTCTGCGCCCAGCTCCACCACCCCAACATCGTCCAGCTCGTCGACGCGGGGCAGATCGAGGACGGGACCCTCTACACCGCGTTCGCCTTCGCGCCCGGCGACGACCTCGCCGCGCTGCTCGAGCGCGAGGGCGCGCTCGCGCCGTCCGAGGCGCGGCACCTGATGCTCCAGGTGCTCGACGCCCTCGCCTGCGCCCACGCGGCGGGCGTGGTCCACCGCGACCTCAAGCCCAGCAACATCATGGTGATCCCCACGGGCGCCCGCCGCAACGCGCTGGTGCTCGACTTCGGGATCGGCGCCGCGCTCGACGACGGACGATCCATGCGCCTGACCGGCAGCCACGACGCGCTGGGCACGCCGGGCTACGGGGCGCCGGAGCAGTGGCGCGGCGCCGAGCCTTCGCCGCGCGCGGATCTGTTCTCGTGGGGCCTCGTGTTCCTCGAGTGCCTGACGGGCGCGCCGGTCTACGGCGGCACGGAGGCCGAGATCTTCTACCGGCTGCTCGGCCCCGAGCCCGTCCCGCTCCCCGCCGCGCTCGAGCGCCACCCCCTCGGCGACCTGCTCGCCCGCGCGCTCCGCAAGGACGAAGGCGCGCGCGACGTCACCGCCCGCGGGCTCTTCGAGGCGCTCGAGGCCTGCAGCCTGCGCGGCCTGTCGCGCGAGGCGATGCTCGGCGCCGGCGGCACCGCGTCCCGTGCGGACACGCGGTCGCTCGCCTCGGCCGCGACGGTCGCCGGGTCGCTCGACCGGCGGAGGGCGCCCGCGCTCGACGGCGAGCGCCGGCAGCTGACGGCGCTCTGCTGTCACCTGAGGGCCCGCGCCGCCGCCGGGCAGGCCGCCGACGCCGAGGCGCTGGACGATCCGCTGCGCGCGGCGCTCGCCCTCTGCGCGGACGTCGGGCGCCGGCACGGGGGGTACGTGGCCGCGGCGCTCGGCGACGATCTGCTCGTCTACTTCGGCTACCCCAGCGCGGCGGAGGACGACGCCAAGCGCGCTGCCCGCGCGGCGCTGGCGATGGCCAGCGCCGTGCCTACCGAGCAGACCGACGGCCCTCCGAGCGCCGCGCGGGGCGTCCGGATCGCGGCGAGCGTCGGCCTCCACACCGGCCTGGTGGTCGACGGGAACCTGGGAGACCTCGACGGCGCGTGCCTCGTCACCGGCGCCACCCCGCGGCTCGCCGCGCGGCTCGCCGCGCTGGCGCCGCCGGGCGCCGTGACGGTCAGCGCCGCGTCGCAAGCGCTGCTGCGCGCCTCCTTCGACCTCGAGAGCGAGGGGATCCGCTCCCTGGAGGGGATCGTGGCGCCGGTGGAGACCTTCCGCCTCCGGCAGGAGCACGGCGACGCGGCGAGGTGGCCGACCCCCGAGGGCTCGAGGGCGCCGCTCTGCGGCCGAGATCAAGAGCTCGGGCTCCTCGTGGAGCGGTGGCGCCGCGCGTGCGAGGGGGCGGGCCAGTCGAGCCTCATCACCGGCGAGGCCGGCATCGGCAAGAGCTGTCTGGCGCGCGCGCTGCGCCATCGGATCGTGCGCGACGACCCCACCTTCCTGGAGGCGCGGTGCTCGCCCGACACGCAGAACAGCCCCCTCCGCCCGGTGATCGAGCTCCTCGAGCGCGCGCTCGGGCTCGACCAGGAGCCCGACGCGGGCAGCAAGATCGCGCGGCTCGAGGGGGAGCTCACCGGCCACGGCCTCGCGCTCGCCGAGTCGATGCCGCTCTTCGTGCCGCTCTTCTCCCTGCCCCTCGGCGCGCCGTACGCCCCGCTCGACGTCTCGGCGCAGCGGCAGAAGGCGCTGACGCTCAAGGCGGTCACGTCGCTGCTCCTCGCGATGGCCGACAGGCGGCCGGTCCTCCTGTTGGCCGAAGACTTGCACTGGGCCGACCCCACCACGATGGAGTTTCTCGAGCAGCTCGTTCGCGAGGCGCCCGCGGTCCCGCTGTGCGCCGTCATGACGGCGCGCCCCGAGTTCTCGCCGTCGTTCTCGACGGCCGACGTGCTGCTGCTCCCGCTGAGCCGCCTCGAGCGCGCGCCGATGGAGGAGATGCTCGCCGGGCTGGTGGGCGACAAGGCGCTGCCTCCCGCCGTGATCGAGCAGGTGACGGACCGCGCGGACGGGGTGCCGCTCTTCGCGGAGGAGCTGCTCCGGATGATGCTCGACGCGCTGCTCCTGGTGGAGCGGGACGATCGCTACGAGCTCACCCGGCCGCTCTCGGGCGCGGCGATCCCGGGGACGCTGCGGGCGCTGCTCACGGCGCGCCTGGATCGGCTCGCGCGCGCCAAGCAGACGGCCCAGCTCGCGGCGGCGCTGGGCCGGGAGTTCAGCCTCAAGGTGCTCTCGGCCGCGAGCCCGCTCGGCCCGGAGGCGGTGGCGGAGGATCTGGAGCGCCTGACGAGCGCGGGGCTCGCGCTGCGCAGGCGGCGGGGCAAGGAGGCGGTGGGGATGTTCAAGCACGCGCTCATGCGGGACGCGGCGTACGAGTCGCTGTCGACCGGCGCGCGGCAGCGGATCCACGCGCGCATCGCTCAGACGCTGGAGGAGGGGTTTCCGGAGGTGGTCCGGACGCGGCCGGATCTGCTCGCGCACCATCACGCGGCGGCGGAGCAGGAGGGGCGGGCGGTCGGGTACGCGCGGTGCGCCGCGGAGCAGGCGCTGCAGCGCTCGGCCTACGCCGAGGCCATCGCGCACGCGTCCAGCGCCGCGGCGTGGGCCGGCGCCCTGCCGGGCGCCGAAGCGGTCGAGGCGGAGCTGGCCGCGAACGGCGTCTTGACCCAGGCCCTCATGGCGACTCGAGGCTGGGCCGACCCGCGGGTCAAGGCGACCGCCGATCGCTCGGCCAGCCTGCTGGAGCGGCTCGATCAGGACAGCGAGCACAGGGTGCCGACGCTGTGGTTCCTGTTCACCTACCATCACGTGGCCAGCAACCGCGGAGCGGCGCGCGCGCTGGCCGAAGGGCTGGTCGCCCTCGCCGAGCGCTCCGGCGATCAGGGGCTCCGCGCCGCCGCCTCGGCGCTCCACGGCATCGCCCTGTTCATGGATGGCGACCACGCGGACGCGAGGCGCGCCGTCGAGCGCGCCGTCGAGCTCTACGATCCCGACCTGCATCGGGATCACGGGGCGCGCTTCGGGCTGGACTCGCTCGTCCTGGCGAGGTCGTTCGTGGCCCTGCTCTGCTGGTTCTCGGGCGACACAACAGCTGCCTTCGCGCTCATCGCGAGCGCCCTCGAGTGGGCTCGAGAGGTCGGCCACGTGCCCTCGATCGCCCTCTGTCTGATGTACGGCGCCATGGTCCGCCAGCTCGCCGGCGATCGGCGCGAGGTCGCCGCCATGGCCGGAGAGCTCCTCGCCCTGAGCGGGAAGTACGGGTTGCCCGCCTACGAAGGATACGGGGTGATCCTCCACGGCTGGGCGGCTGGCGACGAGGAGCGCCCGCGGGCCATGGTGGGCGTCCTCCTGGACCTCGGGTGCAAGCTCGGCCTCTCGTACTACGCCTCTCTGGTCGCCGATACCCAGGCGGCGCGCGGCGAGCTCACCGCGGCCATCGAGCGCATCGACCGCTGTCTCGCCATGTGCCGTGAGAACGACGAGCACTTCTACGAGCCCGAGCTCCACCTCCGCCGCGCGATGGTCGCGGCGCGGCGAGACCCTGCGGCCGAAGGCGTGCGGACCTCGCTGGAGCAAGCGGCCCTCCTCGCGCGGCGCTTCGCCGTGCCGAGGGTCGAGGCGCTGGCGACGCTGGCGCTGCTCCAGCGCTCCGGGGGCGACGAGCGACGACGAGCGCGGCTCGACGAGCTGCTCGGGCTTCACCCTGGCCTGCGAGCGATCCAGGTCGAAAGCCACGAAGGAGACAATGGATGAGCATGAACAAGTTGATGGAGTTTCGCACGACCTACCTGCGCGCGATCGCGAAGGCGTGGGCCGATCCCGCTTTCGAGGACAAGCTCACCAAGGACCCCACCGGTACGCTGCGCGATTACTTCGGCTTCGACTGGGGGTCGTGGCAGAAGGCGTGCATCCTCCACATCGTGAGCGCCGGGCGGTCCGCGCAGCGCGGCGACATCGCGGGCGACGGGCTCCCCCCGGGGCGATTCGAGTGGATCGGCGACGAGTGGGTCTGGTCCAAGAACCTGCTCGACACCTTGACGATGTACCTGCCGCTCACGGCCCCGTCCACGGGCGCCGCCGAGCGCGCCATGGCGCTCGCGGACTACTACAGCCAGCGCGCGTCGCTGTTCGACGACGACTGGGGGGCGGAGTACGGTCCGGGTGGGAAGAAACCGGTCCTCATCACGCCGGCCCTCGGCCCTCAGAGCGGCACCCCGATCGGCGGTTTCGTCCCGTCCGACCAGGGGTTCGAGGCGTTCAAGGTCGTGCTGCTCGCGGCGATCGCCAAGGCTTGGGCCAGCGAGGACTTCAAGCAGATGCTCCTGATCGACTGCGCCGCGGCGCTGAGGACCATCCGCGGCTACAGGCTGCCCTGGAACATGAACATCTGCGTCATGAACGACGATGGGGCCCAGTGGATCAAGCCTGACGCGTCGAGCGACCCGCCGTCGAAGGGCCAGTCATACTGGACGTTTTCTCGGCCGCACGCGCTCACGCTCTACCTGCCCACGGCGCCGAGCGACGAGAACGCCGAGCCCGTCGCGCTCGCCGTGTACAACGCCACGGGAGCGGAGTACCCCTTCACGTGCTGCTGCTGATGGAGGCGACGACGGCGGCGGAGGATCGATGGGGTGAGCTCTGGCCGGGGCGCAGCGCCGCGGCCAGAGCGACCCTGTTCACCCGCGCTCGTTGATGGCTGGGACCGGGACCGACGATGGAGCCTCTCGAGCTGAGCCAGGTGCTGGCGTTCAAGCCCACCCTGCGCGTCGAGCGCATGGAGACCGGGGCGATCTTCCTGATCGGCGAGCGCGAGCGCTTCGTCCTCTCCGGCGCCTGCACCGCCGAGGTGGCGGCGCTCGTCGACGGCCGCCGCACGGTGGGCGAGATCCTGCGCGCCGCGGCCGGCCGGCTCTCCGAGCCCGAGGCCCTGTACACCCTGGGCCGGCTCGCGGCGCGCGGCTACCTGGTCCCCGCAACACCGGAGCTCCCGTCCGAGAGCGCGGCGTTCTGGCGCGGGGTG
The DNA here is from genome assembly GCF_051526825.1 of Sorangium sp. So ce185. Classification (NCBI taxonomy): domain Bacteria; kingdom Pseudomonadati; phylum Myxococcota; order Polyangiales; family Polyangiaceae; genus Sorangium; species Sorangium sp. So ce185. The sequence continues at coordinate 570,515 of NZ_CP150316.1, forward strand.
GGTCTCGACGGCAGGGCGGCCGCCGAGGCCCTGAGCCGCACGCCGGTGTCGGTCCTGGCCCTGGGCGAGGCCGCTTTCGCCGGGTGGATGACCGAGGCGCTCGAACAGGCAGGCGCGCGGATCGACGGCGATGCCGCCGTGAAGGTGATCGTGACCGACGATTATCTGCGGCCCGAGCTCGCCTCGATCAACCGCCGCGCGCTGCGCGAAGGCGCGCGCTGGTTCCTGATCAAGCCAGCTGGCGTCCAGCCGCTCCTCGGGCCCGCCTTCGAGCCCGGCGCCGGCCCCTGCTGGGATTGCCTGGCGTTCTGGATGCGGCAGAACCGCCCGGTCGAGGAGCTCGTTCGCCGGCGCCGGGGGCACGAGGGCCACGTCGCTCCCCCCGGGGCGGCCACCGAGGCGAGCGTCCGGACCGCCTGCGGGCTCGGCGCATCGGCCATCGCCCGCGCGCTCGCCCAAAACGAGTCGAGCTCCCCCCACGCGCTCAGCGCCCGGGTGCTCGCCCTGGATCTGGCCACGTTCCAGCTCACGGCCCACGCGGTGGTCCGGAGGCCGCAGTGCCCGGCGTGCGGAGATCCGGCGCGGATGGCGGCTGTCGGCGAGCGGCCGATCGAACTGCAGCCGATCGAGAAGGCGCATTTCGAGGACGGCGGATATCGCCGGCAGAACCCGCGGCGGACCTACGAGCGCTATCAGCACCTCGTCAGCCCGATCACGGGCGCCGTGACGCACCTCGTCCCGATGCCGGGTCGGGACACCGAGCTCCGCGCCGTGTACGCGTCCGGTTACCTCGTCTGCCCTCGAGAGGGCGTTCCGAGCACCAACGTCTTCGACAAGGGCTGCGCCGGCAAGGGGCGCAGCGCGGACCAGGCCCGGGTGAGCGCGCTCTGCGAGGCCCTCGAGCGCTACAGCGGCGTGTACCAGGGGGACGAGGCGCGCGTCCGCGGCAGCAAGCACGAGCTCGGCGCGGCGGCGCTCGCGCTCGGGGACCTGCTGAATTTCAGCGAGGCGCAGTATCGCGAGCGCGCGCGCCTCAACGCGCGGGCGGCGGATCGCCGGCAGTGGGTGCCGGAGCCGCTCGATGCGGGCACCCGGATCGACTGGACCCCGGCGTGGTCGCTGAGCAAGCGCGAGCGGCGCTACGTCCCGCTGGCCTACTGCTACGCCGAGGCCCCGGCCGAGAGCGGCACCGCGTTCTGCGGCCCCTGCAGCAACGGCGTGGCGGCCGGCACCTGCCTCGAAGAGGCCGTATTGCAGGCCTTGCTCGAGCTCGTGGAGCGCGATGCCGCCGCGGTCTGGTGGTACAACCGGCTCGCGCGCCCGGCCATAGAGCTCGACAGCTTCGGGGATCCGTACTTCGAGGCCCTCCAGGCGGACTACGCTCGCCTCGGCTGGGCCGTCTGGGTGCTCGACCTGACGCACGACCTCGGTATCCCCACCTGCGTCGCGCTCGCCCATGAGGCCCGGGAGGATCGGTTCACCATCGGGTTCGGCTGCCACCTCGACCCGCGCCTCGCCGTGCAGCGCTCGCTCACCGAGCTGAACCAGCTCTTCGATCCCGAGGGCGCGCGCCGTGCGCCGTGGGATCACGAGCGGCTGCAGGGCCGCGCGCATCTCTTCCCGAGCCCGGATCTCCCCCGGGTCGCGGCCGAGCGCCTGCCCCGGATCGGCGGGGCCGATCTGCGCGCCGACATCGAAGGATGCCTGAGGCGCCTCGACGAGGCGGGCCTGGAGCTCGTCGCGGTGGACAAGACCCGCCCCGACATCGGCTTGCCCGTGGTCCAGGTGATCGTCCCGGGGCTGCGCCATTTCTGGCCCCGGTTCGGCCCGGGGAGGCTGTACCAGGTGCCGTGCGCGCTGGGGTGGCTCCCTCGCCCGCTCGAGGAGGGCGAGCTCAACCCGGTCCCTCTGTTCGTCTAGCCCCGATAGCCGCCGAGGAGCTGCGCATGCGAGATGGCTTCCGGATCCTCGATATCGACCGTCACGTCTCCGAGCCTGTCGCCCTGTGGGCGGAGTACCTGCCATCAGCGATGCGGGCGTATGCTCCTCGGCTCGCGCCCTTCGGGCCGCCCGAGCCGCTGGCCGCGCGGATGCGCCGCCTGGGCGAGCACGCGCTCTTGCCCACGCCCCCCATCCTCTGCGTGGACGGCGAGCCGATCCTGCGCGTCCCCGAGGCGGCCTACATCGAGCTCGGGCTCGCCGCCGCGCGCCGCCGCGAGCTCCTCGCCGCCTCGGAGCGGCCCGAGGGGCACCTCGCCGAGATGGACGCGACCGGCGTCGACGTCGCCGTCCTGCTCCCGACGTACGCGTCCTATCTGGTCCACGACGACGGCATCGGCGCCGAGCGCGCGCGCGCCTACGCCCTCGCCTACAACCGATGGCTGGGCGACTTCTGCGCGAGCGCGCCGGACAGGCTCCTCGGCCCGGCGCTGCTCTCGCGCCACGATCCGGAGGCCATGGCGGGCGATCTGGAGCAGGCGGCGCGCGACGGCGCGCGCGCCGTGGTGCTCCGGCCCAACCCGGTGCAGGGCCGCACGCTGAGCGCGCCCGCCCACGCGCGGTTCTGGGCGGCGTGCGCGCACCACGGGATCGCCGTGCTCCTCCACGAGGGCACGCACGCGCGCGTCGCCACGGCGGGGGCCGATCGCTTCGAGACGCGGTTCGGCCAGCACGCGTGCTCTCACCCGATGGAGGCGATGATGGCGCTGCTCTCGCTCGTCGAGGGCGGCGTGCTCGAGGCCCACCCGGCGCTGCGGGTGGGCCTGCTCGAGGCGGGGTGCGGCTTTCTGCCTTACTGGCTCTGGCGGCTCGATCACGTCGAGTACGCGCAGATGCGCGGCGAGGTGCGCGGCCGGGTGCGCCGGCCGCCCTCGGAGTACTTCCAGCGGCAGTGCTGGATCGCGCTCGAGCCCGGCGAGGCGATGCTCGATCGGGTGGTGCGGGAGATCGGCGCGACGCGGATGGTGTTCGGGACCGATTTCCCGCACCTCGATCACGGGCCCGGGATGGTCGACGAGATGATGGCGCTGCGGGGCGCGATCGGGGACGAGGCGCTGCGGGCGATCCTCTGGGACAGCCCGTGCGGCCTGATGGGCGTGAATCCCAACGTATCGACGAGCGCGTAGGTATCCGGCGCTGGACGGAGCGCGCGTGGGCATTGCGCGCGCGGCGATGCGCTCGGCATTGCTCGCCGCGACCTGGGGGCGCAGCCGGCCGTTCGGGGTGGGATTGGTCTGCCCGCGTGTCCCGCCGACGCCGGGGGCGACCGCGCGTGTCTCCAGGTGATGCGCCGCGTCTCCAGGTGAAGCAGCCTCGGTCGTCGCCGGCTGTCGGGGGCCGCTGCCCGCCCACGCACGCGGCGCCGATCGCCGCGTCGGCGGCTCGCGCGCGGCGGTTCGGGCGCCTGGTATGCGCGCTGCAATAGGCGAGGACAGGACAAGGACAGGAGATCGAGGCGACCCGGCTTTATCGACCGTTCGAGGAACCGCCGGCGAGGGACGCGACGTTTGCGCTCCTCGCCGCGGAGAAGGCCGACTCCTCGTGTCCCGGTCGAGGCCAAGGCGGCCTCGACCCGAGGTCGCCGATCAAACGGCAACTCTAACCAATGAGCAGCAGCTAATCATGAGCAAGAGCCAGCAGTTCTCACGGTGGACCCGAAGACGGTCTCGATCAATTTCACGCAGGTCAACGGCCAGAGCAACCTCATCGTGAACGTCCCGAATACCCTGCAGGTCGCGGTGGCCAACAGCAGCGGCTACGAGCTGCAGAACGTCACCCTGGACCAGGCGGATGTCCACGTCCTGTACACGCCCAGAGGCAGCAACAAGTCGCAGGATGTGACGTCGGCTTTCGCGGTCACCTTCACGCAGGGAGGTAAGGTGATCTTCCCCAGCGTGGTCTCTTCCGGGCAGTGCAAGCCGCAGGGCTTCTTCGTGACGCCCTTGTCGCCGCAGGCGCTCAGCTATCTCGACGGCACCATCACGGTCGTCATCGAGGGCGACAAGATCGTTTATGACGTGAAGTCCGATACAGGCGGCCAGTCCACGTCGGACGGCTGGACGGTCACCACGAGGGGGTAGGGCGAGCACGCCCATCGCTCCCTCGCCAAGAGGTCGCCCAGAGGGGCCGAAGTGGCTCTGCCCCTCGAGCGAGCGCGACGGCCGGCCGGGCGGGACGCCGGCGGCAGCGGAGGAAGAGAGCCCGAGATCAGAGGCAGCGCAGCACGTTGTCGCGCACGAGCTGCCAGATGGTCTCGGGGATGTCCCCGAGCCACCGCGCGTCCCGCTCGACCGGCGCCTCGGCGTCGTCGAGCGGGTCGTCGGGGCTGTAGACGAGCCGCCAGAGCCGCTCGCTCACCGAGCCGTTCCGATCGATCACGAAGCGCTGCACGAGCTTCTTCGCGAGCTCCTCGCCCTCGACGTCGAGCAGCAGCACCGGCGCCGCCACCTTCACCTCGCGCAGCGGCTTGAGGCGCAGATACGCCCCCTTCACGAGCTCCGCCTCGTCCGGCGGCTCGAACCCCGCCTCCCGGAAGTTGACCGGAGCCTTTGTGTTGCCGACGAGGTAATACTCTCCCTGGGTCTCGGCGAGGATCGCGCCGCCCAGCCTCCCTACGCGTGCCATCTAGACCTCCTCCGCGGTGACGCTCTCGTCCGAGAGCACGAGCGTGCGCCCCGGCGTCTGGCCCGGGAGCGCTTCCCCATCCCATGTGTACTTGTTCGTATATCCGCGCGGCGTGACCATGTACCCCTCGAAGACGAAGGTGTTGGTCGACCCCACGAGCACCGTGGTCAGCATCCCGATCTCGTAGTCGAGGAAGTGATCGACATCGGTGAGCACCGCGCTCTCCAGCTTGCGATACGCGCTCTTCACGAGCGCCACCGGCGTCGTGCCCGCCCGGTGCTGGCGGATGATCTCCTGGGCCCGCACGATCTGGCGCGTGCGCCGCCCGCTCGCCGGATTGTAAAGGCCGATCACGAAGTCGGCGGACGCCGCCGCCTCGAGCCGCCGCTCGATGACCGGCCACGGGGTCAGGAGGTCGGACAGCGAGATGGCGCAGAAGTCGTGCCCGAGCGGCGCGCCGACGAGCGACCCGCACGCGTTGAGCGCGGTCATCCCGGGCACCAGGCGGAGCTCCGGCGACTCGCCCCGCTTCCAGCCGATCTCCTCCAGCACCTGGAAGACGAGCCCGGCCATGCCGTACACCCCCGCGTCCCCCGACGAGATGATCGCCACGCGCGCGCCGTCCCGCGCCCGCTCCACCGCGGCGCGCGCCCGGCCGATCTCCTCGGTCATGCCGGTCTTGATCACCTCCTTGCCCTCGATGAGGTGCTTCACCAGCCGGATGTACGTCGTGTACCCCACGATGAGATCCGACGCGGCGATCGCCTCGAGGGCGGCGCGGGTCGCGTGCTCCTCGGCGCCGGGGCCGATCCCGACGATCGACAGGACTCCTTTGCTGTCACCCATGGCTCTCCTCGACGTTGCGCTTCGCGAACGGGACGCGCGCCACGGCGAGCGTCATCGACCGGCCCACGCCCGGCTCGGTGTACGCCCGCTTCGGCACGAGCAGCTTCGTGGCCCCCGCCGCGCGCAGGGCGGCCGGCTCGGCGACGCCCCGGGCGCCGACGTGCTTCTTCACCGTCTCCGACGGGTTCTCGATCCCCTCGGTCGCGTCGAGCTCCTCGGCCGTGAACGTCACGAGCGGCCACCCCCGCCGCGCCGACAGCGCGAGCAGCGCCTCCTCGTCGGCCTTCTTGTCGATCGTCGCCAGCGCCTTCACCGACTTCGCCGACAGCCCGTGCTCCTCGAGCAGCCGGTCCACGCCGCGCTCCACCATGTCGAGCGGCGCGCCGCGGTCGCAGCCGACGCCGAGCACGAGGCTCTTCGGCCGGTAGACGACGGCGCGCTCGACGATCTCGGGGTGCGAGCGCCCGAGATCGCGGTCGCTCGCGACGAGCAGGATCTCCCACGCGCCCGGATCCACGCCGTCGAGCGACGTCGCGTAGCGCACGCCCGGCGGGAGCGGCGTCCCCTCGGGCCAGAACGAGGGCTCGCCCGTCTCCTGCACGAACAGCACGGGCGCGGCGTTCACGACCGCGGCGCAGCCGCGCGTCACGTTGCGATCGGGGTCGTCGAGCGTCCACCCGAGCTCGCGGCCGAGGATGTCGACCGTCAGCGTGCCGATCGCGTCGGACGCCGTGGTCACCACCGGCTGCGCGCCGAGGAGCGCGGCCACCTTCTCGGTGAACGCGTTGCCCCGGCCGACGTGGCCGGACAGCACGCAGATCGAGAACCGGGCCGCGTCGTCGACGCACACGACCGCCGGATCGACCTTCTTGTTCTTGAGCAGCGGCGCGACCATGCGCACCACGGCGCCGACGCTGATCACGAACACGTGGCAGTCGTAGGCCGTGAACGCCTCGGTCAGGAGCGGCCCCATCGGCAGCGGCAGCGGCCTCGCGCCCTCCGGCGCCCGGTCGAAGAGCTTCTGCGACACGTAGAGATCCGCGCCCGGCAGGCCCGGGACGAGCCGGCGCGCGATGTCGATCCCGTGGCGCGTGATGGCGTAGACGGCGTAGGGCTTGCGCTCGGGCGTCACGGGGCCTCCGGCTCTTCGTTCAGGCTCTTGTCGAAGCTGCCCGGCAGCGACGCCTCGGCCTCGCCGACGAGCAGCCCGCTGCGCTCCCCGCGCGTGACCACCACCATGGCGAAGCAGTCGCCCCGCTCGCCCTGCGCGGCCCTGAGGTCCCGCACGATCCGCTGCTCGGGCATCGTCGCCTTGGAGACGAACACCGCCCGGTCGAGGAGGCCCGCCCGCGTGAGCGCCTCGGTCACCTTGGGCATCTCCGAGCCGATCTTCATCAGGACCACGGTGTCGAAGCGCCGGAGCACGTCGGTCAGGTCGTCGACGCCGTACGTGGCGGGGAGGATGGCGATCCGCTCCTGCCCGTCGGCGAGCGAGAGCCCGCTCACGGCCGGGACCGCCGTGACCGAGGTGACGCCGGGGACGACCTCGACCTCGAGCCCGGGGTAGCGGCGGAGCGCCTCGCGGCGCACGTAGACGAACGTGCTGAACAGCGACGGATCGCCCTCGGTGGCGAACGCGACGGACAGGCCCCGCGAGAGCCGGTCGCCGATCTTGTCGACCGCCGCGTCGACGTAGGGGCGGACGCGATCCGGGTCCTTGCTCATGGGGAAGGTGAGGAGCAGCCGCTCCTTGTCCCGCTGCTTGCCGACGACGGGCTCGAGGATCCGGTACGCCATCGACGCGCCGAAGTCCGAGCTGCGGGGGAGCGCGAGCACGTCCGCGCCCTCGAGCACGCGCACGGCGCGCAGCGTGAGCAGGTCCGGCGCGCCGGGGCCGACGCCGACGCCGTAGAGCTTGCCGAGGCCGCTCATGACGCCTCCGAGGCGCTCGCCGCGGGCTTCGTCGCGGCGAAGACGTGGATCGGGTTCAGCGCCTCGTACCGCATGTACCGCGCGAGCGGGACGCCGCGCGAGACCGAGAGCAGCGTGACCTCGGGGTCGAGCCCCCGCGCCCGCAGCGCCCGGTACGTCTCGGCCACGTTCTCCATCGTGATCGCGTTGACCACGAGCCGGCCGCCCGGCCGCAGCCGATCGAGCGCCGCCGCGATGATCTCCTCCATGCTCCCCTTGCTCCCGCCGACGAACACCGCGTCCGGATCCTCGAGCCCCGCGAGCGCCTCGGGCGCGCGGCCCGCGATCACGCGCACGTTGTCGACCCCGTGCGTGCGGACGTTGTCCCGGCAGATCTCGACGCCCTCCGGGTCGACCTCGATCGCGTAGACGCGCCCGAGCGGGCAGAGCATCGCCGCCTCGATCGAGACCGACCCCGAGCCGGCGCCGACGTCCCAGACGACCGCGTCGGGGCGGATCGCCATCGACGCGATCGAGAGCAGGCGCACCTCGCGCTTCGTGATGAGGCCGTTCTTCGGCATCCGCTTCGCGAACGCGTCCTCGTGCAGGTACGGGACGGAAGGCGGCGGCCGCCACGCCGGATCGCTCCGGAGGAGCAGGAGCACGTTCAGCGGCCCGATGTCCTCGCAGGCCGCGAGCGCGGCGAGGTCGAACGCGCGCACGCGCTCGCCGGCGCCCGCGAGGCTCTCGCAGACCCACGCCTTCCAGCCGGCGTCGCCGTGCTCGAGGAGCCGCGCCGCGAGCCGGGCCGGGCCGTTCTCGCCGTCGGTCAGCACCGCGACCTTCGAGAGCCGGCGGAGGCGCGTCGCGAACCCCTCGGGCGAGCGCCCGTGGACCGAGACGAACGCGGCGTCGTCCCAGGCGATGCCCGTGCGCGCGAACGCCCACTGGACCGAGCTCAGGCTCGGGATGATCTCGACGTGCTCGCCGCCGAGCTTCCGGACGACGAGCGCGCCGACGCCGAAGAACAGCGGATCGCCCGAGGCGAGGATGCACACGTTCTGCTCGGCCGAGAGCGCCTCCACGCGCTCGAGCGCCGCGGAGAGCCCGCCCTTCAGGGCGATCTTCTCGCCGCGGAACTGCGGGAAGAACTCGAGGTGCCGCTCGCCCCCCACGAGCACCTCGGCCCGGGCGACCGCGGACGCGGCGCGGCTCGACAGGCTGGCGCACCCGTCGTCGCCGATGCCGACGACGGTCACGGCGCGGCGGGCGCTCACCGCGCCCCCTGCGCCGGCTCGCCCGCCGGAGCGGGCGCCGCCTCGGCCGAGAGGAGCAGCAGCGCGTGGACGATCGCCACGGCGATGGGGCTGCCGCCCTTGCGGCCGCGCGCCACGATCGACGGGAGCCCGGACTCGAGCAGCGCCTCCTTGGACTCCGCCGCCGACACGAACCCGACCGGCACGCCGATCACGAGCGCCGGCCGCGCCCCCTCCTCGCGGGCGAGGCGCACGACCTCGAGCAGTGCGGTCGGCGCGTTGCCGATCGCGACGATCGCCCCGTCGAGGAGCCCGAGCCGGTGCGCCTTGCGCATCGACTCGATCGCGCGGGTCGAGCCGGCCGCCGACGCGGCCTGGATGACGTCGTCGTCCGAGATGAAGCAGTGGATCTTGCAGCCGTACGACGCGAGCCGCTGCTCGTTCAGGCCGACGCCGATCATCTTCACGTCGACGAGCACCGGCGCGCCGCCCCGGAGCGCCTCGATCCCGCGCGCGATCGCCTCGGGGTGGAGCCGCATCAGCGACGAGAACTCGAAGTCCGCGGTCGCGTGGATCACGCGGCGGACGACCTGCCACTCCGCGTCCGGGAAGCCGTGCACGCCCGCCTCCTCGTCGATGATCGCGAAGCTCTTGTCCTCGATGCGCCGCCCGAGCGCGGTCATCTGCCGCATGTCGTTCACCGCGCGCGCCTCCTCACCGCTCATGGCTCCTCCGCTCTGTCTCTGCCGGCGCCTTCGGCCGGGTACCGGCCGAGCAGCGCCCCGTTGAAATCGACCAGGCAGGCGTGCACCTCGAGGCCGCCGCCCGCGTGGCGCGAGGTGTGCTCGACGACGCGCCTGCAGATCCCCCCGGCCACGCCGGTGAGCCCCTCGCGCTGGCACAGCTCGAGCACGTGCCGCGCGGTGTTGGCCTGCCGGATCTCGGCCGCGATCTCCGGCCGCGCGCCGAGCTCCTCGGCGATCTGCGCGAGCAGCTCCATGCTCACCTCCGAGCCGGCGGCGTGCGTCATCATCTTGCCGTCGGCCATCTTCGAGAGCTTGCCGATCATGCCGACGATGACCGCGCGGGCGATCCGCCGCCGCGCCGCGTGGCGGACGCCGGTGCCGATGAAGTCGCCCACCTGGATGAACGCGTCCTCCGGGAGCTCCGGGTAGAGCTTCATCGCGTACGCCTCGGACTTGCCGCCGGTCGTCAGCGCGAGCGTCGCGATGCCGCGCTCGGCGGCGACGTCGATCGCCTGCACCACGCTCGCGCGGAAGGCGGCGGTCGAGTACGGCTTCACGATCCCGCTCGTCCCGAGGATGGAGATCCCGCCGATGAGCCCGAGGCGCGCGTTGATGGTCTGCTTCGCCATCTCCTCGCCCTGGGGGACGCTGATCGTGACCGTGGCGCCGGCGAAGCCCGAGCCCTCGAGCTCCTCGAGCACCATCTCGGTGATGTTCCGGCGCGGCACGGGGTTCACGGCCGGCGCGCCGACCGGCAGCCCGAGCCCGGGCTTTGTGACGACGGCGACCCCGTCGCCCCCGCGGATCTCGATGCCCGGCTCGCGGCGGAGCTCGACCTCGGCGACGAGCTCGGCGCCGTGGGTGCAGTCCGGATCGTCGCCGGCGTCCTTGATGACGCTGCACGTGGCGCGCGGCCCCTCGCGGTCGCAGCGCTTCAGCGGGAAGGTCACCCGCTGCCCGTTCGGCAGGGTCGTCTCGATGGCGTCGACGGCCGCGCCGCGCGTGAGCACGCGCGCCGCCGCCTTGGCCGCGGCGGCCGCGCACGCGCCCGTCGTGAACCCCTCGCGCTGCCCTTTCGGGTCTCTCGGCCGGACCTCTGCCATCCAGGATCCTGAACGATTACGCGGACTTCTTCAGCGGGTTGTTGAAGAAGCTCTCGAGGAGCACGCTGCCCTCCGGCGCGCCGAGCGCGGCCAGCCGGTCGCGGAGCGGGTAAATGACGGCGCCGTCGCCGGCGCAGAGCGCGGCGTCGTAGGGCCCGGCCGCGAGGTGATCGCCGACGAGCGCGCACGCGCGCGCCGGACGCTCGGGGTGGCCGACCGGGAGGAAGCCGCCGAGGACCGTCAGGCGGGCGCGCTCGGGGAGGCGCTCCCGGACGAACCGCTCGGACACGAAGGTGTCGTCGGACTCGACGAGCCAGAGCAGGTCGAGCTGCGCCGCGCCGGCCGCGGCCGCGCCCCGCGCGATCCCGAGCGCGGCGGTGATGCCGGTGTCGGTGGCGACGACGAGCGCGCGGCCGGAGAAGCCGTCCGGGAGCCGCAGCTTGCCCCAGGGGCCGCTCCACTCGAGCTCCGCCCCGACGGCGATGTCGTTGAGCACGTTCGACCCCGGGCCGGCGCCGATGCGCTTGACCGCGATCTCGACGCTGCGCTGCTCGGCGTCGCTCGAGAGCAGCGAGTAGGCGCGCTTCGCGAGCTTGCCGCCGGGCAGGGTGACCCCGGTGTTGATGATCACGTACTGCCCGCCGGCGAAGCCGAGCGCGGCGCCGTCGACGCGCTCGACGCGGAGCAGCCGCGCCCCGTGGCCGAGCGGCTCGGCGTGGACGATCCTGATCTTGGCGCTGCCTTGAGCCATCGGTCCGCTCCTGCTCCTGCTCCTGCCGTGATTACTCCGCCGGGTAGACCTCGTGCACGAAGTCGTGCATCTCCTCGAGCTCGCGGTAGAGCCGGCCGAGCCCGTCGACCTGGGCGCGGAGGTCGAGCTCGACCTGCTTCGTGAGGATGAGGAGCGAGCGCAGGTAGGCGATCTTCTCGTCGCCCGCGGGCGTCTTCGCGACCTTCTCCTGGAGCTCCGCGAGCGACCCCTCGAACAGCCGCGAGAGGCTCTTGAGATCCCCGGCGCGCAGCATCGCCGAGATCGGGCCGGGCGCCTCGGCCGCGGGGCCGAGCTCGGCGAGCTCGTGCGCGCGCTCGGCGGGATCGTCGATGCCGAGGATGTTCATGAGCCCCAGGCGAAGCGCGGCGATTTCGTGACAGGCCATGTCGGCTCCCTCCTAATCCGCCCCCTCCTACCAGCTAGAGAACAGGGCGGGAAGGAGCAGGCGGGGCGGCCCGTGCGCGCGCTTCGACGGGCGCTCGGTCCGTGCTAGGTGGGCCCGCCGCCGCGCGCCCAGCGAGCGCGGCGCCCGCGCGCCCATGCAGAAGATCACCCTCCTCGATCGCCTCCGCTACCGCTTCGATCTCACCATGGCGAAGGGCGCGCCCGCGCTCATCGCCTGGCTGTTCGTGCTCTCGACCGCGATGGTGGTCGTGTTCGCGGCGATCGTCGTGCTCCTCGGGCTCGCCCCCGACGGGGAGGAGGGCGCGCCGGTGTCGTTCCCCTCCGCCCTCTGGATCACGCTGATGCGCGCCCTCGACGCCGGCACCGTCGCCGGCGACACGGGCAGCCGCGGCTACCTCGCCGCGATGTTCGCCGTCACGCTCGGCGGCATCTTCATGGTCAGCATCCTCATCGGCATCATCACGAGCGGGATCGAGGACCGCGTGGCCGAGCTCCGCAAGGGCCGCTCCGTCGTCTGCGAGGAGGGGCACACCGTCATCCTCGGCTGGTCGCCCCAGATCTTCTCGATGATCCAGGAGCTCGCGATCGCCAACGAGAGCCGCCCGCGCGCGGCCATCGCCGTGCTCGCCGAGAAGGACAAGGTCGACATGGAGGACGAGATCCGCGCGCGCGTCGGGTCGACCGGCAAGACGCGCGTGGTCTGCCGCACCGGAAACCCGTGCGATCCCGCGGACATCGCCATCGTGAACCCGGACGCGGCGCGGTCGATCATCCTGCTCTCGCCCGAGGAGGGGAACCCGGACTCGCAGGTGATCAAGTCGATCCTGGCGCTCACCAACAAGGCGGGGCGCAAGAAGGGGCGCTACCCGATCGTCACGCAGATCCGCGACCGGCGGAACCTCGACGCCGCGCGGCTCGTGGCGCGCGACGAGGCGGCGCTCATCCCCACGGAGGACGTGCTCTCGCGCATCACCGTGCAGACCTGCCGCAGCGAGGGCCTGAGCGTGGTCTACGGCGAGCTGCTCGACTTCAAGGGCCACGAGATCTACACGCGCGACGAGCCCGCGCTCGTGGGCAGGTCGTTCGGCGAGGCGCTCTTCGCGTACGACGACTGCGCGGTGATCGGGATCCGGCGGCGGGGCGGCGAGGTGCTGCTCAACCCGCCCATGGACGCGCGGATCGAGCCGGGCGACGCCGTCATCCTCATCGCCGAGGACGACAGCGCGATCGGCGCGCCCTCGAAGAAGCCGCCGAAGGTCGACGAGCGGGCGATCCGGGACGGCAAGCCCGCCGCGCCGCGGCCCGAGCGCACGCTCCTCCTCGGCTGGAACCGCCGGGCCGCGGCGTTCATCAACGAGCTCGATCACTACGTCGCGGAGGGCTCCGAGGTCACCGTCGTCGCCGACGTCCCCGACGCCAGGGAGCAGCTCGAGGCCGAATGCGGCGAGCTCCGGAACCTCGCCGTCAGGATCGAGCGGGGCGACACGACCGATCGGCGCACGCTCGACCGCGTGGTGGGCGCCTACGATCACGTGGTGACGCTGAGCTACTCCGACGCGCTCGATCCGCAGGAGGCCGACGCGCGCACGCTGGTCACGCTGCTCCACCTGCGCGACCTCGAGGCGAAGCGCGGCCAGAGCTTCAGCATCGTGAGCGAGATGCTCGATCTCCGGAACCGCGAGCTCGCCGAGGTCGCGCACGCGGACGACTTCATCGTGAGCGACAAGCTCGTCAGCCTGATGCTCGCGCAGATCTCCGAGAACCGGGACCTCGCCGCGGTCTTCGAGGACCTGTTCGATCCGGAGGGGTCCGAGCTGTACCTGAAGCCCGCGCGCGACTACGTGCGCCTCGCCCGCCCGGTGACGTTCGCCACGATCGTCGAGTCGGCGCGGCGCCGCGGCGAGGTCGCGGTCGGCTACCGCCTCGCGGCGCAGGCCGACGACGCGGCGCAGGCCTACGGCGTGAAGGTGAACCCGAGGAAGCGCGCGCCGGTGACGCTCGGCGAGGGCGACAGGATCATCGTCCTGGCCGAGCAGTAGCGGGGTCAGCGGGCGTCGGCGCGCTCGAGGAGCACGCCCGCGGCGGCGATGGCGAGGGCGGCGAGCGGGATCGCGAGCGCGAGCGCGGCCGGCCCGAGCCAGGCCGAGGTGGCGTCGTTCCAGAGCAGCGACGCGAGCACGATCGCGTCGCGGAGGCCCTCGCGCGCCTCGAACGCGTCGGGCCGGTACATGAACGCCGCCGTGGGCAAGAGCGGCGCGATCCACACGGCCGACGCGACCAGGAGCGCGTGGAAGCTGTCGCGCATCCGCGCGAGGAGCGGCAGGAGCGCCGAGAGCAGCGCGATCGCGAGCGCGACGAGGGCGAGGCCGGCGCCGAGCGCGCCCGCCGCGCTCACCATGTCGTTCGTCGCGATGTGCGGCGCGACGGCGAGCGCGGTACAGGCCGCGACCGCCACGCCCGCCCCGGCCCCGGCGAGCAGCGACGGCGCCGTGCGCGCGGCGAGCAGGACGCGGGCGCGGATCGGCTTGGCGAGCAGGATCTCGAGCCGATGCTCCTCCCGCGCCGTGACCGTCGCGTCGACGAGGCCCGTCAGGGCGACGAAGTAGGCGACGAAATAGGTAGCGAGGAGATCGTTGATCAGGAGCACGGCGGCCATCCCCTCGATGCCGAAGGCCTGCTCCAGGAAGTGGATGACCTGGGCCGGCACGCGGACGAGCAGCGCGTGCGTGCCGAGCACCACGAGCGCGCCCGCGATCGCCGCGACGAGCGAGGTGCGGCGCGGGGCGCGGCGCGCTTCGAGCGCGAAGTAGCCGCGGAGCGAGCCCGCGGGGGCGGTCGCCCGGGTCATGCTTCCATCCTCCGGACGCCGGCGGCGCCGACCGCGACGGTGAGGGCGGTGAGGGCGGCGAGCGCGAGCATCGGCGGGCCGAGCACGGCGGGGCCGAGGCGGTCGAGGCTCCCGAGGCCGAGCGCGCCGAGGGTGATCGGGTTCGCGAGGGTGATGGCCCGCCAGGCGGGCTGATAGAAGCCGATGAGCGAGAGGCCCACGAGGCCCCCGAGCGTGGCGAACCCGATCAGCGCCGAGGCGCCGCGGTGCTTCACCCACGCGGCGATCGCGGCAGAGAGCGCGGTCGCGAACAGGGCCGCGAAGGCGTGGAGCGACATCGCGCCGAGGAAGGGGCCGGGGCGGAAGCCGGGGACGCGCGCCGCGAAGTAGACGGCCCCGGCGAGCTGGGTGGCGACGTGCAGGGTCCCCATCACCGCGCACGCGCTCAGCGCGCGGAGGACGAAGTAGCGCGGGATCGAGAGCGGCTTGCTGGCGAGGAGCGGCAGCACGCCGGTGTCGCGCTCGCGGAGCACGACGCCGCTGGCGAGCACCACGGGGATGAACGCGATCGCCTTGTTCATCGTCAGGTCGATCCACACGTACATGAAGGTCTGGAACGGCCCGGCGTCGCCGAACCAGGCGGCCATCGCGGCGCGCACGTGCTCGGGCGGCCGCGCGAGCACGACGGGGATCGCGACCAGGGCGTAAGCGAGCATCGCGACGCAGAGCCAGGTCTTCCGCTCGCGGAGCGTCGCGAGGTAGTCGAGCCACAGGAGGCGGATCACGCGGCCTCCCGGCGCACGAGCGCGAGGTAGAGATCGTCCATGGTGCGGGCGCCGTGCGCGTCCTTGAGGCGCTCGACCTCGTCGCAGGCGACGAGGCGCGAGCGGTGCATCACCGCGACGCGCCGGCAGAGGGCCTCGACGTCGGAGAGGATGTGCGACGAGAACACGACGGTGACGCCGCGCTCGCGCGCGAGCTCGCGGAGCAGCTCGAGGAGCTCGTGGCGGCCGAGGGGATCGAGGCCCGAGGTCGGCTCGTCGAGCAGGAGCACCGCGGGCTCGTTGATCAGCGCCTGGGCGATCCCGACCTTCTGGGCCATGCCGGTGGAGAAGCCGCGCAGGGGGCGGTCGGCCTCGCGCTCGAGCCCGAAGCGGCGCAAGAGGGCGTCGGCGCGCGCGGCCGCGACGTCGCGGGGCAGCGCGAACATCGCGGCGACGTAGCGGAGGAACCCGCGCGCCGTCATGTCGGGGGGCAGCGCGTACGAGGCGGGCAGGTAACCCGCGCTCCGTCGGACCTCGAGCGTCTCGCGGACGACATCGCGCCCGAGCACGCGCGCGGACCCCGAGGTCGGCCGGGTCAGGCCGAGGAGCATGCGCAGCGTGGTCGTCTTGCCGGCGCCGTTGTGCCCCATGAAGCCGAAGATCTCGCCCGGCGCGACGGTGAAGCTCACGCCGTCCACGGCCGTGACCTTCCCGAAGCGCTTGCCGAGCGCGTTCACCTCGATCGCCTGGTTCATCGCTCTCTCCCTGCGCGCGATGCGGTCGCGCGGTGTGTCGTGGAGACCGTGGTCGTGGAGGCCGCCGCGGGGCGCGCGGCGAGGCCGGCGCGGAAGATGTCGGCGATCGCGTCGAGCGCGCGCTCGCCGGCGAAGGAGCCGAACGACGTGACCAGCCCGAGGTGCTGGGGCGCGAAGCGCAGCACGCCGAGCACGAAGGGGATCGCGTCGCGATCGACGTCGGGCCGGATCTCGCCGCGCGCGATGCCCTCGTCGACCCAGCCGACGATCTGGGCGACCTGCGCCTTCGCGGCGGCGGCGCTCGCGGCGTCGTCCTGCAGGCGGAGCGCGCGGAGGTCGGGGTCCTCGCGGAGGAGCTTGCCGAAGAGCGGCTCCGCGGCCTGCTGGCGGTAGGCGAAGCGGAGGGTCGCGACGAGGCGATCGAGCGGCGAGTCGAGGCCCATCACCTCGGCGGCGAAGCGGGCGCGGATCGCGGCGAAGGCCTGCTCGACCACCTCGCGCAGGAGGGCCTCCTTGTCGGCGAACTCCAGGTAGAGCGCGCCCTTCGCGCAGCCGGCCTCGGCGGCGACGGCGTCGAGGTTCACGCCCTTGAAGCCGCGCTCGGCGAAGAGGCGCCTGGCGGCCTCGAGGATCCGGGTGCGACGCGCAGGGTCGCGGGGCTTTTCGGGGCGGCGGACGGGCACGGTCGGTATATGACTCAAATGACTGATTAAGTCAATTTGATCAAGTTCGGGGGAGGCGAGCGCCGGTGCGCCGGTGGGTGAAGGTGCGCCGCCTTCGGGTCGGCCCGGCTCGTTCGCGGCGGCTCCGGGATTCGCCGTTGGCTGCGGCCGGCTTGTTTAGACGATATTCGTATGCTACGAATCTCGTACAATGTCGGACGCCTCGGAGACCGAGCAGCTGAACGCGGCGCTCCACGTGCTGCTGCTGCGGCTCAACCTGGCCCGCCTCGATCTCTGGTCGGACAAGCTCGCGGGCGTCGGCTACCTCGATCTGCACGCGATGTCGTTCGTCGAGGAGAAGCCCGACCACACGCTCGCCGAGATGCGCGCGTACCTTCAGGTCCCGCAGAGCACCCTCACGAGCATCCTCGACCGCCTGGAGCAGCGGGGCCTCGTGCGGCGCGGGGTCCACCCGACCGACAGGCGCTCCTACCTGATCGAGCTCACCAAGAAGGGGATCGAGCTCCAGCGCGAGCACCACCGCGTCGAGCGCCTGATCATGCGCAAGATCCTCGACGCCCTCCCGGACGCCGGGGAGCGCGCCCAGTTCGTCGAGCTGTTCCGCAAGATCGCCAGCAAGGTGTGAGCCGGCGCGGAGGGGCCGCGGCGGCGCTCTCGCGCTCATTTGTACGATATTCGTACTTTACTAAATAAGTAAAATAGGAGGTTCGTATGTCGAAGCCGCGGGTGAGGGTCGCGATCATCGGGGGTGGGATCGGCGGCTTGACCGCCGCGCAGGTGCTCCTGCGCGCGGGGCACGAGGTGACGTGCTTCGAGCAGGCGGCCGAGCTCCGGGAGGTCGGCGCCGGCATTCAGGTGGGGCCCAACGCCTCACGCGTCCTCCACCGCCTCGGCCTGGCGGAGCCGCTCGCGAAGGTCGCGGTGCAGCCCGTCGCCGTCGAGATCAAGCGCTGGGACACGGGGCGGGTGCTGAGCGCGATCCCCGGCAACCCGGAGATCTCGCGGCGCTACGGCGCGCCGTACTACACGATGCACCGCGCCGATCTGCACGCTGCGCTGCGCGCGGGGGTGCCGGACGCGGCGCTGCGCCTCGGCGCGCGGTGCGTGGGCGTGACCCACGGGGAGCGGGAGGCGATCGCCCGCTTCGCGGACGGGTCGACCCACGCGGCCGACGCGGTGATCGGCGCCGACGGGATCCGCTCCCAGATCCGCCGCAGCCTCAGCGACGATGCGCCGCGCTTCTCGGGGCACGTCGCCTGCCGCGTGCTCGTCCCCGCCGCGCGGGTCCCGGCGCTCGCATCGCCGCCCACCGTGCGCATCTGGCTGGGGCCCGGCCAGCACATGGTCTGTTACCCGGTGTCGGGCGGGAGCCTCCTGAACCTCGCCACCGCGATGCCCTCGCGCTCCCCGGCGGCGGAGTCGTGGATCCGCGAGGGGCGCCGCGAAGATGCCCTCGAGAGCCTCGCCGGCTGGCACGAGGATCTCCGCGCGATCATGAACGCGGCCGACGGGACGCTGGAGCTGCCGCTCTACGACCGGGCCGCCCTCGCTCGACTCGGGGAAGGGCGGGTCACGCTGCTCGGCGACGCCGCGCATCCGATGCTCCCCTTCTTCGCGCAGGGCGCAGCGCAGGCGATCGAGGACGCCTGGGTGCTCGGCCGCTGCCTCGAAGGGATCGCCCCCGAGGGCGTGGCGGGCGCCCTCCGCCTCTACGAGCGGGCGCGCGCGCGCCGCGCGGCGCAGATCCAGCGCCTGTCGGTGCGCAACGGGAAGCTCTTCCAGCTGCCGGACGGCCTGCGCCAGCGGGGGCGCGATCTCCTGCTCAGGAGGCTGTCGCTCGAGAGCTTCGACTGGCTGTACGGCTACGACGTGACCTCCGCGCCGATCGATTCGGAGCGAACCAACGACGGAGGCTGGGGATGGAGGATGGGCCGCAGCGCACCGAGCCGGCCATCCCCCCATGGCTCGTGAAACACCGGCGCTGCCGGATGCCGAAAGGGGACCGTCCGCCCGCGCGGGCTTGAGGCACGGATCGCGCAGGAGCGCGGCGCGACAGCGCCCTGCCTCGCCCCGCCTCACTGCATGATGTCGTCGACGAGCCGCGCCACCAGCCGGTCGCCGAGCAGGTGCTCCTCCACGAGGTCCTTCGCGTCCTCCTCGCGGACGCCGCGGTACCACACGCCGTCCGGGTAGACGGCGACCGTCGGCCCCTCGCCGCAGCGCCCCATGCACGACGTCTTCGTCACGCGGATCTGCTGCTGCTGGCCGGCCTGCTTCACGCCGCGGCGCAGCGACTCGAGCAGCGCCAGGCTGCCGCGGTCCACGCAGTCGGCGTTGCCGCAGACGAGCACGTGCTTGCGCAGCGGGCGGTGGGCGTGCGGGTGGTTCGACGCCTGCGTGTGCGTGAGCGTGTGGCGCACGCTGTAGAGCATCGCCTTGAGCCCGCCGACCTCCCGGGCGAGCCCCGGCAGGGCCGTGCGGTACATGCACGTGTCGCAGGGGAGGGGAGCCTCGCCGGCGAGCGCCTGGCGCGCGCGCTCGTCGATCAGCCCCGACAGCGCGCTCGACCGGCCGAGGTGCGGCGCGAGCGACGCGCGGATCCACGGGTACGTCGACGCGAAGCGGTCGACCTGCTCGGCGAGCTTCGTCATGAGCCGGCCGGCGAAGAGGAAGTAGGGGAGGACGACGACGCGCTCGGGCCGCTGGCGCGCGACGCGCTCCAGCGTCTCCTCGACCGAGGGCCGCGTGACGCCGATGAAGGTCGGCTCGACCAGGAGCAGCCCCCGGCCCTCGCCGATGAGGCGCGTCATCTTGCAAAAATCGCCGTTCGCGTCCGGGTCGCTGGACCCGCGCCCCACCACGACGAGCGCCGTCCGGGCGCGCGCCGCCGGGTCGTCCGGCAGCGCGGACGCGGCGCGCTCGAACGCGAGCTCCGCGAGCGCCGGGTGCACGCCGAGGTGCCGCGCCGCCGAGAAGCGCACGCCCGGGTGCGCCGCCCGCGCCTGCTCGAGCGCCAGGGGGATGTCGTTCTTCACGTGCCCGGCCGCGAACAGGAACAGCGGCACGACCGCCACCCGCGACACCCGCGCCGCGAGCGCCGCGAGCGCGTCGGCGAGGTACGGCGTCGCGAGCTCGATGTAGCCGTGCTGCACCACGAGCCCGGGCCGCGACGCGCCGTAATCGGCGACGAGCGCCTCGAACTCGGCGTTCGACGCGGCGTCGCGGCTGCCGTGGCCGATCAGCAGGAGCCCTTCGTCATGCATGCGAGCGCCTCCTCCAGGGTGAGCGGGAGCATTGCGCGGCCCCGCGGGTCGAGCGGCTCGGCCGGGCCCAGCCGGGTCCAGAGCTCCGCGACCCACGGCCGCCTGAGCCGCGCCCGCGCGAGGAGCTCGCCGGCCGCGAACACCTCCCGCGGCGGCCCGTCCGCGAGCACCTGCCCGTCGCCGAGCAGCACCGCGCGCGTCGCGAACAGCGGCACGAGGTCGACCGCGTGCGTCGCGGCGACCAGCGTGGTCCCCTGCTGCTCCGAGAGCGCGCGCAGCGTCCGGCACAGGGAGAGCTCGCCCTCCGGGTCGAGCCCCGCGGTCGGCTCGTCGAGCAGCAGCACGCGCGGCTGCATCGCGAGCATCCCGGCGATGCACGCGCGCTTGCGCTCGCCGAAGCTCAGCGCCTCGATCGCGCGGCCGGCGAGGTGCGCGATCTGCACGGCCGAGAGCGCCGCCTCGGCGCGGCGCCGCGCCTCGGGCGCGGGCAGGCCCAGGTTCCGCGGGCCGAACAGGACGTCGTCGAGGAGCGTCGCGCCGAGCAGCTGGTCGTCCGGGTCCTGGAGCACGAGCGCGGCGCCCGCGGCCACGGCGTCCGAGGGCGAGCCCACGCGGCGGCCGGAGATCTCGACGCTGCCGCCGGGCGCGGGGAGGAGCCCGACGAGCGTCCGGAGCAGCGCGGTCTTGCCGGCGCCGTTGCCGCCGAGCACCGCCACCGACTCGCCCTCGGCGACGTCGAGGCGCACGTCGCGCAGCGCGGGCTCGGCGCCGCGGTAGCCCACCCTGGGCGCGCGGAGGGCGATCGCGCTCATCCCGCCGCTCCGGCGGCGACGCTGAGGCCGAGGGCCGCGAGGGCGAGGGCGGCGAACGCGAGGTTCGCGGCGGGCGCGCTCGGCCGGCGGTCGGCGACGGGGAGCTCCCCGCGGTAGCCGCGGAGCTGCATGGCGACGGCGGCGTGCTCGGAGCGCTCCAGGGTCCTGAGCGCCACGACGCCCGCGACGGCGCCGGCCGAGCGCGCGGCGGCGCCTGGGCGCGCGAACCCGCCGCGGAGCGCGGCGGCGCTCCACGCGCTGTCGGCGGCGCGCTGGAGCACGCCGGCGAAGCGCCGCGCGAGCGCGAGCAGCTCGACGAGGGCCGCGGGCGCGCCGAGCCCGGCGAGCGCCGCCTCGATCTCGGCCGGCGCGGCGGCGCTCGAGAGCCACCGGAGCACCGCGGCGGCCGCGAGGACGCGCGCGGCGATGGCCGCGGCGCGGCGGGCGCCGTCGCGCGCGATCGCGTCGAGCGGGAACGGCGCGCCCGCGAGGAGCGGCTCGCCCGGGGTGAGCGCGAGCGCGAGGGCCGCGGCGACCCCTCCGAGCCACGCGGCGGGCGCGAAGGCGCGCAGGATGGCGCCGGCGGTCACGCCCTGGAGGGCGAGGGCCGCGCACGCGACGGCGAGCAGCGCGGCCGGCGTCCAGGGCGAGCGCGCGCCCGCGGCGACGCAGCACGCGGCCACGGCGGCCCCGAGGCGGAGCCGGGGATCCACGTCGCGGAGCCGCGCGGGGGGGTCAATCCGCACGGAGCCCGTCGCCGCCGGGCTTGCCGGCGGGCTGGCCGGCGCGCTCCACGAAGAGCACGCGCGAGAAGTAGCCCAGGGCGAAGCCGGAGAGGAGCCCTGCCCAGAGGAAGGCGAAGAGCAGGAGGTCGCCCTCGAGGCCCGCGAACAGCGGCCCCGTGTCGTGGCGGCCGGCGTCCTCGGCGACGCGGCGGACGACGGCCTCGTCGACCCCGTCCCACGAGGCGTCGCCGCACGCGGCGAGCCAGAGCGCGGCGGCGGCCAGCAGCGCGCGCTGCGCGGCCCGCCGCGTCACGACGCCCCCGCGGGGAGCGGGACGACCTGGAGCCGCTCGAGGATGTCGGGCCGCCGGGCGCGCAGGAAGACGAGCGCTCCCGCGGTCATGGCGCCCTCGAGCAAACCGAGCGGCAGCTGGGTGGGGACGAAGGCCAGGGCGACGCCGGTGAACATGGATCCCACCGACCCGTCGCCCGCGAGCCCGAGCGCGAGCTCGAGGGCCGTGGTCGCGTACGTGGCCCAGTCGGACGTCACGCCGGCGAGGAACCCCGCGACCCAGAGGCTCGCGCCGCAGCGCCGCGCGAGCCGGAAGACGAGGTATCCGGTGAACGCGCCCGCGATGCCCATCGACGCGACGTCGGCGCCGAGCGTGGTGAGCCCGCCGTGCGCGAGGAAGAGGGCCTGGATGAGGAGCGCCACCACCGTGACGAGGACGGTCATCCAGGGGCCGATGAGCACCGCGGCGAGCCCGGTGCCGCACGGGTGGGAGCAGGTCCCTGCGGTCGGCACCGGCACGGGCATGCACGAGATCGCGAAGACGGCGGCGGCGACGAGGCCGACGAACGGCTTGTAGAAGGCGTCGTCCCGGGTGCGGCGCCGGAGCAGGTGGAGGGCGACGGCGACGAAGGGCAGGGCGAGCGCGTTCCAGACCGCGCACCAGCCGAGCGGCAGGACGCCTTCCGCGAGGTGCATCGCGGCCGCGGGCCGGGGCGCGAGCAGCGTCGCGAGGAGCACGGCGGCGATGGACACAGCGCGGCCGTGAAGACCGATTTCGGCGCTCCGGGTGAAGTCCGCACCCGAACGCCACGAAGACGTGCGCAAGCTGCACCTCGTGGGGGGCTCGGGTAGGTCTCCCGGCTGATGGGTTCAGGGGGCCTTTCGGGCTCCCAGCGCCGCGTCCACCTTCCCAGGCCTCATCAGAGGCCCAGTGGTCTTTGGAGGCGGCTCCCCACTCACGGTGGCGGTACCGCGCCGGTTTCGCACCGGCTTCCCTGTTATGCCCAGAGGGCACCCGAGGTGTGGATTGTCAGATGGATGCTCGGTAGTCCCGTTTCGCGCCCGGCGTCAAGGACGTCGCGCCGCGGCCGTGGGGCAGGCGCTCGCCCTGCGGCGGCTGCCCCGCGGCCGCGGCGCGCGCTGGCGTGTTCGCGGCGGCCGTCTGGCGGCGCGCGCTGGCGCGTTCGCGGCGGCCGTCTGGCGGCGCGCGCCGGCGCGTTCGCGGCGGCCGTCTGGCGGCGCGCGCTGGCATGTTCGCGGCGGCCGTCTGGCGGTGCGCGCTGGCGCGTTCGCGGCGGCCGTCTGGCGGCGCGCGCTGGCGCGTCTCACGCCGGAACGAGCTCCGTGATGAGCCGCGCGCGCGGGCTACCGCCGCGGGCCGTCCAGCGCGTCGCGGGCCGCCGAGCGCTCCCGGCGTCCGGAGGTCCGGCGCGGCGGAGGGGCGCGCTGTACCGCGCCCGGGTTCACGGCATTGCGAGCGGCCGGTCAGCCGCTGCCGCGGTGTCCACCGCGTGTGGTGCCGTCCTGCCGAGCCGACAGGCTGCGCTGCGCGCGCTCGCGCCCTCCGGGTGCAACGTGGCTTCCGCGAAATTGACCGAGACGCACGCGGACAAGCTTCCTCGAAAAAGCTGCAAGCGATGTGCTTCTGTGGTTAAAGTCTCTTTACTTGTTCATCCCGGGATCGCCGCTCGCTCCCCGGGGGCCCGCTCGGAGCGTGCGCCGCCCCGCGCGTGCGGCGCACGTTCCGGTGATTTTCTCGCTGCAGTGTGCTTTGTTCGTCCTGGCTCTTTACTTGTGAGCAAGTGTTCCGTGCCAGGCTCGCTTCGTCGCGGAGCCTGGCGTGAACGGCGGCGGGCTCTCGTGTTCTCTTTTCGAGGGCGCGGCGAGCGACTCCGCCGGACGCTGCTCCGGCGCGGGTATGCCCGGCTCGAACGCGCATTCGCGAAAATCGGCGACGTGCGCGCTGCGCTGTCACCTGGCTGTCATCGTGCCGGTAGCAATTCGCTCATCCGCGTGCAGCGGTTGCACTTTGTTATCGACAACCAGCTTCCGGGTGCCACACTCCGATCACCGCATGCGCACCGGCGCGGTTTCCCCCCCGGCCCGGAGCGCGTGCGGGCTATCTCGAGCACCGCAGCGGACGTTCTCCGCGCCGCTGCGGTTTCCCTACCGCGGTCATGTCTGGCCCCCCTCCAGCATGACACGCGGTCTTTTTTTGGCTCTCCTGGCGCGCTGTTCGGAGACTTACTTCCCTGTGAATGCCGCCTGCGATTTCGCCAGGAACGCTTTCATTCCGAGCTGTTGGTCCTCGCTGCCGAAGAGCGCGGCGAAAGCCTGGGCTTCCAGCTCGTTGGCGGCGGTGAGGTCGAGGCTCTCGCCGCGCAGCAGGACGCGCTTGGCGGCGGCGACGGCGAGCGGCCCGCGCGAGGCGATCTTGAGGGCGGTGTCGCGGGCGCGCGCGAGGAGCTCGGCCGCCGGGAAGACGGCGTTGACGAGGCCGATCGAGAGCGCCTGCTCGGCGGTGATCATGTCGCCTGAATAGATGAGCTCGCGCGCGCGGCCGGGGCCGACCCGCCGCAGCAGCCGCTGGGTGCCGCCGAACCCGGGGATGACGCCCAGGTTCACCTCGGGCTGGCCGAGCTTGGCGCCTTCCGCGGCGTAGATGAAGTCGCAGGCGAGGGCGAGCTCGCAGCCGCCGCCCAGCGCGAAGCCGTTGACCGCGGCGATCACGGGGAACGGGGCGGTCTCGATGAGGTCGGCGAGGCGGTGGCCTGCTTCGGCGAACCGCTTCGCGGCGATGCTGTTCATGGCGGCCATCTCCGCGATATCGGCGCCGGCGACGAACGCCTTGCCGGCGCCGGTGAGCACGGCCGCGCGCACCTCGCTGCCCTGCGCGAGGAGGTCGTGGAAGGCCGCGGTGAGCTCGCCGAGGACGGCGGGGTTCAGGGCGTTGAGCTTGTCGGGCCGCTGGATGGTCACGGTGGCGACGTGGCCCGCGCGCTCGACGGCGACGAGCTGGAGGGCGCCGCGAGCAGGGACCCCCGGCTGCTGTTCTTGAGCGGTCATGGCGCGTGGTTAGCAGCGCGCGGCGCCGGGGGGAAGCCGGGGCATTGCGGCGGGGAGCGGCGGCGAGGGCGTGCGCGAGCGAGCGGCCTTCGCCACCCGTCATGAGGCTCAGCGTCCGGGCGAGGGGTCTTGTGGACCTCGCGACGGCGCGCGCTGGGGAATCGGCTCTCCTGAAGGACCGAGCTCCACGAATGGGCTGCTCGGGCGAAGCGGCGGAGGAGGTGTCGCGACCTGGCGGGGCTGCGCTGCAGACGCGACGCACTTGCCGTTATCGCACCTCACGCCCTCCAGGGCACCCGAGGGGTTGCACTCCTGATCCTGGAGGCATGAGCGGCACCTGCCATCGATGCACAGCAGGTTCATGCACAGGGCGCCCTTGTGTCCCGTCTCGCAGGCTCCACCGAGCAACACGCCGCGCTGTGCGGGGTTCGGGTTCGGCTCCGGCGTGGCGCAGCGGCCGCGATCGCAGAACCCGCTCGCGCAGTCGCCGTCGGCCCGGCAAGCGGGCTCAGACGTCGCGGCAGCCTGATTCCCGGTCGGGCGCGAACCGCACCCGCCGAGGGCGAAAAGAGCAAGCACGAGCTTCAGGTGAACGAGAGTTGATGCGTGATGCATGCTGGTACCATGCTAGCCAGTCCATCCGTGATCGAGTAGGGACAAACTTCCCGGACGTGCGGAGGATGTCATGCGATTCCGTTTACAACCAAATAATCGAGGCGTATGTTGGGTGAGTTCCAGCGGGGGCGAAATAAGGTTGCGTTGTACGGGATCTCTCGCCGGGTTGCCCGGCCCGATGCGTCTGTCGAGCTCGCTGGAAAGGTGCGGCATTCCTCGATCGCTCTCTGGGCACAGCTGCCTGACACCGGGCAGCTGTGCCCACGTCGAGACTAGAGGCAGCTAGGGTTGTGCCCAGGCCCCCCGAAGAAAAAGTGGCTGAGCCAGAACGGATCGGTCGAGCTGAATCCGGAGACGTGGTCGTAGCAGTTGGAGTTCGTTACCTTGAGCGTCGGAGATGTATACTTTGTAGGGCTGAGGCCGTTCGCTGCGGCAAAATAATTAATTTGTCGCATGTAAGCGGCCGCTCCGAACCCGGCAGAAGCGAAGCTTCCACTCCCCATGTCGGTCGAGGTGGTTGAGATGATGTTGGAGTCGGCAACCTCGCCTTGAACAGCCACATGAGAAGCCTGGCTCTGGAGCCCGGTCGTGTCGAAGAGGGTCCCTGGATAGTAGCCGACCCATTGGTTTATGTACCAGAGCCACCAGTTTCCGTTGAAATATTGCCACGTAAGCCAGATCTCGTACTGATTGGCTACGCCAACAGTGCTGGTCGGTGACAGCGCGACACTGCCCGGAAACACGGTGGTGGATGTCTGGACCCATCCGGTGACGACGCTGTTGTAGCCACCGAGATTGTGGCCGTC
This sequence comes from Sorangium sp. So ce185, assembly GCF_051526825.1. NCBI lineage: Bacteria > Pseudomonadati > Myxococcota > Polyangiales > Polyangiaceae > Sorangium > Sorangium sp. So ce185. The sequence goes on from NZ_CP150316.1 coordinate 596,784, forward strand.
CATGGTGTATCCGTTTCGTGTGTAGTAGATGAAAAAGCGCGGGTTGCCGTCGCCGTATCTCTTCGGATCCTCTTGCCAACCTGCTTCAATGGTCTGCAGTGTCTCGTTGCTTCCGCGCGTGACAGCGATCTGGGCAAGGGACATGTCGTTCGTGAAAAATCCCTGCTCGACGAAGGGATTCCATACGTTGACGATGGCGTCGACGCCGTAGTTCGTCACGCTCTTGAAGCTCCCGGCGTAGAAGCGCTCGTTGCCACCGCTGACGCGCGGCTTGATGCCCGGGCTGTCCTCTTTCTCCTGCTCCTGCCATATCACGCCGTTGGGGACGCCGGCGCGCCCTGATCTCGAGAGGAAGTCCGCCACCGATCCAGGGGCATGGATTCGTTCCACGTCAGGCCTGAGCAGGGGTACGGTGCCCGCAGGGCCTCGCTCTTCGGTGTCCGCCTCGAGCTCCGTGGTGGGCACGTTCAGCAGCGCTCTGGCAGGCGGGGCAGGAGGCGGCGTGGCGACGGACTCTCCCGGTGGAACTTGAGACTCGATAGGCACCCAGTCGACGATCTGACCGCTGCGCGTGCGCGTCGTCGCGACGACCTGGAGGCCTCGCTGCCGCGTCTCGAGCCAATCTGCGACCTCCTGCGAGACCTGTCGCTCTTCCGGGTTCCTTTCGATAGAGACGTCATCGGGCTGTGCTTCGCCGCACCCTCCGAGGAGGGTAGCGACCAGGCCGCAGAGCGCTGCGCTCGTGGCGAGGCTAGTGTACCGTGAGAGTGGGCGCGTGTTCATGCAGGTGCCTCCCTGGGTGGCCGTTGGCTACCAGCGCTGTCGCAGGTGACCGCTCAACGACGCACGCGCGCGGCCTGTTGCAATCGTCGAGCCATGCTCCCGGTGCTGCGATCAGGCCGGTTTATGCGGCTGTGTCAATTCAAGAGGCGGAAGTTCACCGTGGCATGTCACGGGACATGTCACAAATGGAGCGTGACATGTCACGAAGGGAGCGTGACATGTCCACCTCCCGGTACCCCCTCCGAAGAGAGTCAGCGGTACCCCCTCCGAAGAGAGTCAGCGGTACCCCCTCCGAAGAGAGCCAGCGGGGGAGGGGGTGCCGCGCGGGGGGCCGGCGGGGTAGGGCCCCACAAACCCGAGCGCCGGCGTGCTCCTCGCGCCGCCCTCCGGGACCGACCCACCCATTCCCACGGCAATAGCCCCCCAAAAGGCGCGAGTTTGTGGGAGGGGCCCCCGCCGGCCCCCCGCGCGGCACCCCCTCCCCCGCTGGCTCCGTCGCAGCCGCGCCCCCCTCCTCCGCTGGCTCCGTCGCAGCCGCGCCCCCTCCTCCGCTGGCTCCGTCGCAGCCGCGCCCCCTCCGCTACACCGCCCGCCCCGTCTTCTGCCCCTTCTCGTCGTACACGTAGAACCCCCGCCCGCTCTTCTTCCCGTACCACCCCGCCGCCACCAGGTTCCGCAGCAGCGTGGGCGCCCGGTACTTCGAGTCCCCGAACTCCCGGTGCAGCACCTCCGCGATCGAGAGCACCGTGTCCAGCCCGATCAGGTCCGCGAGCTCCAGCGGCCCCATCGGGTGGTTCAGCCCGAGCCGCGCCCCCGCGTCGATGTCCTCCGGCGTGGACAGCCCCTCCTGGAGCGCGAAGCACGCCTCGTTCAGGAACGGGATCAGCATCCGGTTCACGATGAACCCCGGCTGGTCCTTCGAGGTGATCACCGTCTTGCCGAGCCCCACCGCGAGCGCCCGGACGGCCTCGTACGTCGCGTCCGACGTCTGCACCCCCCGGACGAGCTCGACAAGCTTCATCAGCGGCACCGGGTTCATGAAGTGCATACCGATGACCAGCTCAGGCCGGCCGGTCACCGCCGCGAGCCGCGTGATCGAGATCGACGACGTGTTCGACGCCAGGATCGCCCCCTTCGGCATCGCCGCGTCCGCGAGCTTGAAGATCCCGCTCTTCACCTCGAAGTTCTCGGTCACCGCCTCGACGGCCAGGTCGACCCCCGACAGGCCGGCGATGCCGTCCGCGACCGCCACGCGGCCGAGGAGCGCCTCCCGCGCCTCGGCGGCCAGCTTGCCCTTCTCCACCAGCTTCGCGAGGATGGCGGCGATCTGGGCCTTGCCCGACTCCGCCAGCGCCCTCGAGACGTCGCACAGGACCACCTCGAGGCCCGCGGCCGCGGCGACCTGGGCGATGCCTCGCCCCATCTGGCCCGCGCCGATCACCCCGAAGCGCTTGATCGTCGTAGCTTCCATGGCCGCGGTTGATACCCGAAGCCGAGGGCGCGGTGAACCGCCCATGCCGACGGCCCGCCCGCTGGCCGTCCCCGCAGCAGAAGCACGCGAAAGCTCCGCCCGCGCTTCCCGACCCGCGGGGGCGAGGAACCTTGAAACCGCGGCGGCCGCCCGGCTATCTTCGCCCGGCCCGTGAACGGACCGGACCGATCTCGCGAGGTCCGCGGAGAGACGATGAGCGTTGAGACGATTCGGATGGCCCTTGGGCGCCTGCAGGATGAGCCCGAAAACGAGGCGGCCTGGAACGAGCTCGCGGAGGCCGTGACCGCTCCGAACAACGGCGCGGGCGCCGGGGACGTCGAGCGCCTGCTCGGCGCCGCCCGCGCGCGGCACGAGCAGCGGCGCGAGTGGCAGGCCGTCGCCCGCCTGCTCGAGCTGGAGATCGCGCTCGCCGCCGGCAGCCCGGTCGAGGGCGCGATGCAGGCGGAGCTCGCCCGCGTCTACCACGAGGAGCTCATCGACGTGGACCGCGCGACGGCCGCCTACAAGCGGCTGCTCGAGCTGCGCCCCGACGACGACGACGCCGCCGAGGCCCTCGAGACCGACGCCTCGAAGCGCGAGCGGTGGCGCGACCTCGTGGACCGCTACGTGGCCGAGGCCGAGGCCGCCACGGACGGCGCGTTCAAGAGCGCGCTCACCACGAGCGCGGCCGACATCGCCTACCGCTACGGCCGCGCCGAGCTCGGCGAGAAGGTGACCGAGCTCATCGATCTCGCCCTCAAGCTCGACCCGAAGAACCGCCGCGCCGCCAACCTCGCGGAGATCGCCTTCGCCGCCGCCGGCGACTGGGAGGCCGTCGTCCGCGTGCAGTCGCTCGTCAAGGCCGAGGCCCAGGCCAAGGAGGACCGCGTCGCGGCGGGCCTCCGCGCGGCGCGCACGATCAAGACCCACCTGAGCGACCCGGCCCGCGCGGTCGCGGCCTACGAGGAGGTGCTCGACCTCTCGCCGGGCCAGCCCGAGGCGCTCTCGTTCCTGGCCGAGGCGTACTCCGCCGCGGGCGACTGGGATCGCCTGGTCGCGCTGTACGAGGACCAGCTCCGCAGCGGCGGCGTGAAGCCCGGCGAGGAGCTCGGCATGCTCGTGCAGATCGCCATGGTCCACTGGCGCATGCGCGGCCAGCCCCAGGCGGCCGAGCCCTATTTCGACCGCGTGCGGCGCGCCGACGCGGCGCACGCCGGGATGCTCAACTTCTACCGCGAGGTCCTGGAGCAGCGCGGCGACAAGCCGCGGCTCACGACCATCCTCACGGACGCGCAGCGCGCCCTGCCCGACGGCCCCGAGAAGCGCGCCATCGCCACCGAGCTCGCGCGGCTCGCCGAGTCGCAGGAGAACGCCGCCAAGGCGATCGAGCAGTACAAGTCCGTGCTCCGGACCGACCCGGAGAACCGCCAGGCGCGCGACGCCCTGAAGCGCCTATACCTGCAGACCGAGGGGTACAACGCCCTCGTCGAGCTCTACCGGCAGGACCTCGAGCGCACGCCCGCCGACGACGTCGCCGGCAGGGTCGCCGTGCTCCGCGAGATCGCCGGGATCTACCGCGACCGCGCCAAGAACGACGCGGCGCTCGTCACGGTCCTCACCCAGATCGTCCAGCTCGACGACAAGGACGTGGACGCCGTGCGGGAGCTCACCCGCATCTACGAGGCGCTCGGCCGCTGGCGCGACCTGCTCTCGTACCAGCAGCGCCTCGCCGAGCTGACCGAGAGCCGCGCCGAGAAGGCGGGGCTCTACCGCGCGGTCGCGCGGCGCTGGTTCGACCAGTTCTCGAACGTGCAGAACGCCATCGCGGCGTACGAGGCGCTGCTCACCGTCGAGCCGATCGACGAGGAGGCGCAGCAGAAGCTCCGCGAGCTGTACCTGAAGCGGCGCGCGTGGCCGCAGCTCTACTCGCTCTACGAGCGCAAGCTCGAGAGCGCCGAGGGCGCCGCGAAGATCGAGCTCCTCGGCGAGATGGCCAAGCTCGCGGCCGAGCGGCTCGATCGCGGCGCCGACGCGATCGCGCTCCAGAAGCGGATCCTCGAGCTCGACCCGAGCGCCCCCGGGGTGCTCGACGCGCTGGAGAAGCAGGCCGAGCGCGAGAAGGACTTCGCCACGGTCGCCGAGGTGCTCGAGCGGCGCGTCGACCTCGCGGCCGACGACGCGGCGCGCCTCGTCTCGCTGCAGAAGCTCGGGGCCGTGTACGCCGAGCGCCTCAAGGACCCGGCCCAGGCGGCGCGGACGTGGCGGCGGGTGCTCACGCTCTCGCCGGGGCACGCGCGCGCGCTCCGCGTCCTGCGCGACGCGTACTTCGCCGCGGGCGACTGGGACGGGCTCGAGGAGCTCTACGCCTCGCAGAACGACTGGGAGGGCCTCGTCGACTTCCTCTCGGGCGCGGCGGACAAGGCGACCGACCCCGCGACGAAGCTCGACATCTCCTTCCGCGCGGCGCGGATCTTCGAGGAGCAGCTCAAGGCGCCCGAGCGCGCCGCGCGCTCGTACGAGCGCGTGCTCAGCGTCTCGCCGAGGGACGCGCGCGCCGCGGCGGCGCTCGTGCCGATTTACGAGGAGGAGGAGAAGTGGGCCCGGCTGCCGGCGCTCTACGAGATCCTCCTCGACGCGACCGACGACGCCGAGGCGCAGGTCGGCATGCTGCGCAAGCTCGCGGCGGTGACGGGCGGCCCGCTCTCGGATAAGGCGAGCGCGCTCGGCTACGCGCGCCGCGCCTACGAGCTCAAGCCCGACGAGGAGGGGCTCGATCTGCTCGAGGCCTGGTCGCGGGCGGCGGGCTCCTGGGGGCCGTTCGTCGAGGCGGTCGAGGGCCGGCTCCGGACGGCGACCGACCTCACGACCGACGTCCAGCGCACGCTCCGGCTGAAGCTCGCCGAGGTCTACGCGCGCGAGATGGGCAAGCTCGACGAGGCGGTGACCGTCTACCGCGGCCTCGTCGAGGACGACCCGTCCGACGACGCCACGGTGAGGGCGCTCGACGCGCTCCTCCGCGCGAACGAGCGGCAGGCCGACCTAAGGTGGCTGTTCGAGCTCCGGGCGAGCCAGGTCGGGGGCGAGGACCGCGCCGAGATCCTCGAGGAGTGGGCGACGCTCGAGGAGGAGGTCTTCGGCGACCCGGCGAAGGCGATCGAGCTTTTGCGCAAGGTCATCGCGCTCGCGCCGGGGCGCATCAACGCGCTCCGGGTGCTCTCGCGCCTCCTGAACGCCGCGGGCGAGTACGAGGCGGCGGCCGAGATCGTGGCCACGCACCGCGACGTCAGCGAGGGCGACGAGCGGGCGCGGCGCGAGATCGAGCTCGCGACGCTCTACCTCGACCGGCTGGACCGGCCCACGGACGCGTTCGAGGCGGCGGTGCGCGCGCTCGAGCTGACGGCGCACGACCCGGACGCGATCGCCGTGCTCTCGCGGCTCGTCGAGCGCCCGGAGACGCGCGTGCGCGCGGCCCGGGTGCTCGCGGTCGAGTACGCCGAGACGGGCAACCACCGGCGCGAGGCCATGGCCCTGCGGGTGATCCTCGAGGCGGAGCGGGATCCGGAGCGCCGGCGGGAGCTCTACCTCACGCTCGCGAACGTCGAGGAGACGAAGCTGCACGCGGCGGGGACGGCGTTCGACGCGCTGCTCCGGGCGCTGCACGAGTTCTCGGACGACATCGAGCTCTGGGACCGCGCCGCGGAGCTGTCGCGCCGCGCCGGCCGCCCGACCGATCTCGCGGAGGCCTACCGCGTGCACCTCGTCGCGGGGCGCACCGAGGGCGACAAGGTGCTCGGCAGCTCCGTGGAGGTCGAGCTCTGCGAGCGCGCGGCGAGCCTGCACGACGAGCAGCTCGGCGACCCGGAGGGCGCGAAGCCCTACCTGGAGCGGGTGCTGAGCCTCGACCCGAACAGCCACCGCGCCTTCGAGCGGCTGAAGCAGATCCTGACCGCGGCCGAGCGCTGGGGGGAGCTCGAGGAGCTCTACGACCGCGCCGCCAAGGGCACGACCGACCAGAGCGAGCGCATCGAGCTGCTCAACGAGGTGGCGCTGATCGCCGAGGAGATCATCGGCGACGCGGCCAAGGCGATCGGCTACTACGAGCGCATCCTCGAGCTCGATCCGTTCTACACGGCGGCGCTCGACTCGCTGGAGAAGCTCTACGAGCGCGAGGGGCGCTTCCGCGACCTCGCGGCGCTCCTCGAGCAGCGCCTGAAGACGGCGACCGAGGCCGAGAGCGTGGAGATGAAGCTGTCGCTCGGCAGCATCTACCTCGACCGGCTGCACGAGCCGGAGGGGTCGCTCGGGCACCTCGAGGACGTGCTCCGCATCCGGCAGAACGACCCGAAGGCGCGCGAGCTCGTCGAGCGGCTGCTCGACATCGGGGCGCTCCGGCTCCGGGCGGCGCGCGTGCTCGAGGCGGTGTACGAGGCGCGGGACGAGATCCGGCAGCTCGTGCGGGTCCTCGAGATCCGGCGCCACGGCGCGGAGACCGAGTCGGAGCAGCGCGAGCTGCTCCGCCGCGTGAGCGTGCTCCAGGACGAGCGGCTCAAGGACGACGCCGGCGCGTTCGCCAGCCTGTCGGAGCTCCTGCCGCTCGAGCCGGAGGACCTCGCGGCGCGCGAGCGGCTCATCGAGATCGGCCGGCGCCTCGGCGAGCACGAGCAGGTGGCCGAGGTGCTCACGGCGGCCGCCGACGCGTGCGGGACGGCCTCCATCCGCGGCGAGATCCTCATGGAAGTCGCGCGGATCTGCGAGGACCTCCTCGGCGACGCCGACCGGGCCGAGAAGGTCTACCGGCGCGTGCTCTCCATCGATCCGACCGACCCCTCGCTGGTGATCCCGGCGGCGCAGGCGCTCGGCCGCATCTACGCGGCGAAGGAGGAGCACCAGGCGCTCGCGGGCGTGCTCGCGATCGAGGTGCGCCTCGAGGAGGACGCCGACACGCGGCGGTCGCTCTACGAGCGCATCGGCACGCTGTACGAGACGGTGCTCGACGACCCGACCAAGGCGATCGAGGCGTGGCAGGCGCGGCTCGGCGACGACAGCGCCGACGCGGCGGCGCTCGCGGCGCTCGAGCGGCTCTACGAGCGGACCTCGCAGTGGCGCGAGCTCGTCTCCGTGCTCCGGGCGCGGGAGCAGTCGACCACCGATCCGGAGGAGCGGCGGCGCGCCATGACCAAGGCGGCCGAGACGCTCGCGCAGCGGCTCGCCGACGTGCCCGAGGCGATCAACGCGTGGCGCGCGGTGCTCGACGAGTTCGGGCCCGAGCGCTCGACCCTCGCGGCCCTCGAGGCGCTCTACGAGCTCGACGAGCGCTGGGTCGACCTCGCCGAGACGCTGGAGACGGACCTGTCGCTCGCGGTGGAGACGCCCGCGCGGCTCGACCTGCTCGCGCGGCTCGGCGACGTGCGGCGGCTGCACCAGGGCGACGCGGCGGGGGCGCTCGAGGCGTACCGCCAGGCGCTCTCGCTCGACCCGTCGAACGCGCGCTGCCGCGCGGCGCTCGAGGCGATGCTCGAGCGCGACGACGCGCGCCGGGACGCGGCCGAGACGCTCGAGCCGCTCTACGAGGCGGACGGCGACGCCGAGCGCCTGCTCCGGGTCCTCGAGATCAAGGTCGAGACCTCGGATCTGCCGAGCGAGCGGCTCGCCACGCTGCAGAAGGCGCTCCGCACGGCCGAGGGGCCGCTCGGCGACACGTCGCGGGCGTTCGGCTACGCGCTCCGCGGCGTGCGCGAGGCGGCGGGCGAGCCCGACGTGACGACCTGGATCGAGACGGTCGAGCGGCTGGGCGAGGCCACCGGGCGCTGGGCCGAGGTGTGCGAGCTGTTCCAGCGCATCGCGCCGGACATCCTCGACGGCGACGTGCAGCAGAACGTCCGGCTCCGGGTCGGCGAGCTCGCGCGGCACAAGCTCGACAACCGCGAGCTCGCGGTCGAGCAGTACAAGAAGGCGCTCGAGGCCCACGGCGACGACCGGCGGGCGATGATCGCGCTGGAGGAGCTCTACGGCGAGGCGAACGACGCCGGGCGGCTGCTCGAGATCCTGAAGCTCCGGGTCGAGAACGCCGAGAGCGACGAGGAGAAGACGGGGCTGCTCTTCCGGATCGCCGAGCTCGAGCGGGGCCCGCTCGCGGACCAGGCGGGCGCGATCGCGACCTACGAGACGATCCTCGACATCGCGCTCCACCCGGACGCGATCGCGGCGCTCGACAGCCTCTACCGCGAGGCGGGGCGCTTCCAGGACCTCATCCGGCTCTACGAGCGGCAGCTCGACGTGCGCGCCGGCGATCTCGCCGAGCTGCACGTCAAGATCGCGCTCGTCGCGCACCGGCACACCGAGGACCTGGAGCGCGCGTTCGACGAGCTGTCCGAGGCGCTGCTCATCGATCCGGCGCACGAGGGCGCCGTCTCGCTGCTCGAGACGATCCTCGCGGGCTCGGCCGAGGCCGAGCACCGGGCGCGCGCCGGCGAGATGCTCGAGCCGGTGTACCTGCGCCGGGCGGACTGGAACCGGGTGCGGGTCGCGCTCGAGGCGCGCCTCGCCGCGAGCCAGGACCCGGTCGAGCGCCGCGACCTCCTGCAGCGGCTCGCGACGCTGCACGAGGAGCAGCTCGAGGACTACCGCGCGGCCCTGGAGACGGTGGCGAAGCTCCTCCACGAGGACCTCGCCGACGAGGGGGTCTGGGCGGAGCTCGAGCGGCTCGCCAAGGTCGCGAGCGCCGAGCGGCGGCTCGCGGAGATCTACGCGGCGGAGCTCGGCGAGCTCAGCTCGGACGACGCGTCGAGCGCGAAGCTCAGCCGGCGCACCGGCGAGCTCTACGCCGAGCTCGGCGACGTGGCCGACGCGCTGAAGTGGTACCGGCGCGCGCACGAGTTCGAGCCGGACTCGCGCGAGCTGTTCGACGCGATCGACGGGCTGCTCATCAAGGAGGGCCGCCACGCCGAGCGCATCCAGCTCTACCGCGCCGCGCTCGACTACCGGAAGGACGAGGACCGGCTCGACGCCCTGCACACGATCGCGCGCCTGGAGCGGACGGAGCTCCGCGAGCCCGCGCTCGCGATCGAGACGTACCGCGCGGCGCTCGACGTCGACGAGGACGACGCCCGGGCGCTCGACGCGCTGACCGAGCTCTACCGCGAGCTCGACCGGCCGCGCGACCTCGCCGACCTCTACCTGCGCCGCGCCGAGGCGGCGCCGAACGGCGAGCGGGCGGCGCCCTACCGGCTGGCGCTGGCGGAGCTGCTCCGCACGCGCCTCGAGGACACCGCGGGCGCGATCGATCAGCTCGAGGCGATCGTCGGCGAGGTGCCGACGCACGCCGAGGCGATCCGGGCGCTCGAGGCGCTGATCCAGGACCCGCAGCACAAGGCGCGGATCGTCGAGATCCTGCGGCCGCTCTACGAGGGGGCGGACGACTGGCGGCAGCTCATCCGGCTCAACGAGGAGCGGTTCGGCCTCGCGTCGGACGCGCGCGACAAGGTCGCCGTGCTGCGCGAGACCGCGAAGCTCTGGGAGACGCGGGGGAGCGACGAGCTGCGCGCCTTCGACGCGATCCGGACGGCGTTCAGCCTCGATCCGGACGACGGCGAGACGCGCGGCGAGCTCGAGCGGCTCGCCGAGCAGCTCGGCGCCTGGGAGGAGCTCGCGGAGAGCCTCGAGCAGGGCGTGACGATCACGTCCGACGAGCTCACGAAGCGCGAGCTGCTCTCGTCGCTGGCCAAGGTCTACGACACGCGCATCGACGACCCGCGCCGGGCGCTCCGCGCCTACGCGCGCCTGTCCGCGCTCGACCCGAGCGACCCCGAGCCGCTCGAGCAGATGGACACCCTGGCCGTGCTGCTCAGCGACTGGGACACGCTGATCTCCGTCCTCGAGAAGAAGAGCGAGATGGCGTCGGACGAGGAGAACGCCTCGATCTGCCGGCGCATCGCCGAGACGAAGCTCGAGATGCTCGAGGACACCGAGGGCGCCATCCAGGCGTACGAGCGGGCGCTCGAGCTCGACCCCGAGAGCGCGATGACGATCGACGCGCTCATCGAGCTGCACGAGCCCCGCGGCGCCGCGAGCCGGCTGGTGGAGCTCTACGGCCGCCGCGTCGAGCTCGCGGGCCCCGACGAGGAGGAGCTGCGCTACGACCTCAACGTCCGCGCCGCCGAGCGCTACGAGAAGGACCTCTCGAGCCCGCGCGACGCGATCACGGCGCTCACCGCGGCGCTCGACGCGAAGCCGGGCGACCCGGCGGTGCTCTCCTCGCTCGAGCGGCTCTACCGGGCCGAGCGGATGTGGGACGAGCTCCTGTCGAACCTCATGCTCCAGGCGAGCGCCGCCGCGGACCGGGACGCGCGCGTCAAGCTGCGGACGGCGATCGGCGACCTCTACGCGCGGGAGCTCGAGAGCCCGAGCGACGCGATCGAGCAGTACCGGCTCGTCCTCGACGAGGATCCGGCGAACGATCACGCCATCCAGGCGGTCCGGGCCATCGGCGAGGGCCGCGAGGAGCTGCGCCTCGACGCGGCCCAGGTCCTCGAGCCCGTCCTCCGCGCGGCCGGCCGCCACGAGGAGCTCGCGGCCGCGCTCGAGCTGCGCCTGCGCGCGCAGACCGAGCCGTCCGACCGGGCCGAGACGCTGCGGGCGATCGCGGCGGTGCAGGACGTGCAGCTCGGTCGCCCGCTCGAGGCGGAGCAGGCGCTGCTCCGCGCCCTGGAGGACGCGCCGGACGACGCGTCGCTGCACGGCGAGATCGAGCGGCTCGCGGAGCGCACCGACGGCTTCGGCCGCTACTGCGACGCGCTCGCGCAGCGGGCCGCGTCGACCTTCGACGCGACGATCGCGAAGGACCTGTTCCTCCGGATCGGCCGCATCGCCGAGGAGAAGCTCAAGGACGACCGGCGCAGCGCCCAGGCCTACGCCAAGGCCGTCGAGCACGCCGGCGACACGCCGGAGCTCCTCGAGGCGCTCGATCGGCTCTACGGCCGCCTCGGCGACGAGAAGGCGCTCGCGGACGTGCTCGAGCGGCGCGTCGCGGTGACGAGCGGCGATCGCGACCAGGCGGATCTCTTCTACCGGCTCGCGGTGATCCAGATCGAGTCGTTCGGCGACAAGGCCCAGGGCCTGAACACCCTGCGGCAGGCGCTCGATCGCGCGGTCGATCACGAGCGGGCGAGCGCCGCGATCGAGGCGCTCACCGAGGATCCGGCGCTGTTCGACGAGGCGGCCGAGGCGCTCGAGGGCGTCTACCGCACGCGGGGCGACAACGCCGCGCTGGCGCGCCTCTACGAGAAGCGCATCCGCTTCGCGCCGACCGGCGTGGAGCGGATCCGGATGCGCCTCGACCTCGCCAAGGTGCTCGAGGTGCGCTCGAACGACCCGCGGGCGGCGCTCGAGACCCTCGAGAAGGCGCTCGCCGACGACCCGTCGGACCCCGACGTGCTCGGCGAGATCGAGCGCCTCGCCCCGCTGACGGGCGGCTGGGCGAGCGCCGCGGCCGCGCTGGAGCGGGCGGTGCGGGCCGGGGCCGACCTCGACGGCGACACGGCGCGCGACCTCTGGATGCGCATCGCCGAGTGGCAGAAGAACAAGGTGGGCGACCCGAAGGCCGCCGAGGCGGCGTACGAGGCGGCGCTCACGCACGACCCCACGAGCGAGCACATCCTGCGGTCGATCGAGGAGCTGCAGCGGGCCCCTGGGCGCGAGCGCGACCTCATCGGCACGCTCCGCCGCATCGCGGCCCTCGACGGCATGGAGGGGACCGCGGCCGAGCTCCGCCGCGAGGCGAAGGAGCTGGCCGAGCGCGCGCTCGCCGACCGGGAGCTCGTCGAGGCGATCCTGCGCGAGATGATCGCCGCGGACGAGGGCGACACCTGGGCGCTCGCCGAGCTCACGAAGGTGCGCGAGGAGGCGGGCGACCACAAGGAGGTCTTCCGGCTGCTCGTGCGCCAGTCCGAGCTCTACGCCGAGGCCGATCGCATCCGCGACGCGCGGCACGCCGCCGCGGCGGTCGCGCGCGAGAAGCTCGGCGACGACGCGGCGGCGATCGAGCTCTACGAGACGCTGTTCGAGGCCGACCCGGGCGACGCGCGCGCCGCGACCGCGCTGCGGGAGCTCTATGCGAAGGCCGGCAAGCACAAGGAGCTGCTCTCGCTCCTCGAGCGGCTCACCGACCTGGCCGAGTCCCCCGAGGCCCGCTCGGCGCTGCGGCTCGAGAGCGCGGAGATCTGCCTCTCGCGGCTCGACGCGGTGAGCGAGGCGACCGAGCACCTGCGCGCGGTCCTCGACGAGCAGCCCGACAACGAGAAGGCGACGGTCCTGCTCGCGCAGCTGCTCGAGAAGACCGGCCGCGATCAGGAGCTGTCGGATCTGTTCGTCACGCAGATCGAGCGCGCGAAGGACCGCGGCGACGTCGCGGCGGAGCTCTCGTACAGCGTCCGCCTCGGCGAGGTCTACGAGACCCGGCTGAACGACACGGCCCGGGCGATCGAGACCTACCGCGCGGTCCTCGAGCGCGAGCCGCGCCACCCCGGCGCGCTCCTCGCGCTGGCCCGCCTGCACGAGCAGCGCGGGGAGAAGGCCGAGGCGGCGCAGCGGCTCGAGGTGATCCTCGAGGACGCGAGCGGCCCCGAGGCGGTGAGCACGTCGCTCCGGCTCGCGGATCTGCACCGGTCCCTCGGCGACGAGGGCGCGGTCCGGCGCGTGCTCGAGCGGGGCCTCGCGGCGGACGCGTCGGCGCAGGACATCCGCAAGCAGCTCCTCGCCCTCTACGAGAAGCAGCAGGCCTTCACCGAGCTCGCCGATCTCATCACCGGCGACGCGGAGACGGCGGCGCAGCCGGCCGAGAAGGTGGCGCTCTACCGCAAGGCGGCGGGCATCCACCTGACGAAGCGGAACGACCCCGGCCGCGCCGCGGACCTCCTCGTCAAGGCCACGGAGCTCGTGCCGGGCGATCGCGAGCTCCTGCTCGCGCTGTGCGACGCGTACAGCGCCTCGGGCCGCGGCCAGAAGGCCGCCGAGGCGCTCCAGCAGATCGTCGAGTCCTACGGCGGCCGCCGCTCGAAGGATCTCGCCGCGATCCACCACCGCCTCGCCAAGGCCTACCTGGCCGAGGGGCAGCGGGAGCGCGCGCTCGCCGAGCTCGACACCGCGTTCAAGATCGACCCGGGCTCGATCGCCATCCTCCGCGACCTCGGCGTGCTGGCGCTGGAGCTGTCGGAGTCGGGCGACGACGCGGCGAAGGCGGCGCACATCGACCGCGCGCAGAAGACCTTCCGCGCGCTGCTCCTCCAGAAGCTCGACGAGGGCGCGCCGATCAGCAAGGGCGAGGTCTTCTATTACCTCGGCGTGATCAGCCACCGTCAGAACGACGACAAGAAGGCGATCCAGATGCTGGAGCGCGCCCTCGACAACGAGAAGGACTTCGCCCCGGCGAAGGAGCTCCTGGCGCAGCTCAAGAAGTGACGTAATCTCGCCGTGTGACGCGGCTCGTCAGCATCGACGGTGTCATCCATCGGCCGGAGGAGGCCAAGGTCTCGGTCTACGACCGCGGCTTCCTCTACGGCGACAGCGTCTTCGAGACCATCCGCACCTACGGCGGCGAGCCGTTCGCGCTGGAGGAGCACCTCGCCCGCCTGGAGCGCTCGGCCGAGCGGATCGCGATCGCGCTGCCGATCCCCCGCGACGAGCTCGGCCGCGAGGTGCGCGCGCTGCTCCGGGCCGCGACCGCGGCGGAGGGCGCCGGAGCGGCGGCGGGCTCGGCGGGCTCGGCTGACGCCGCGGGCGCAGCCGCGCCGCTCGAGAGCTACGTCCGCGTGATGCTCACCCGCGGCAGCGGCCCGCTCGGGCTCGATCCCGCGCTCGCGGGCGCGCCCCTCCGCGTCATCGTCGTCGAGCCGCTCAAGCCGCTGCCGGGCGCGCTCTACCGCGACGGGATCTCGGCCATCACGACTCCCACCCAGCGGGCCGGCGACGCGGCGCCGGGCGCCAAGGTCTCGAACTACCTCGAGAGCCTCCTCGCCCTGCGCCAGGCGCGGGCCGCCGGGGCCCACGAGGCGCTGATCCTCGACCCGTCCGGCCACGTCGTCGAGGGCACGACGTCCAACGTCTTCCTGGTGGAGCGGCGGCCGCCCGCGCACGAGGGCGCGGAGGACGCGGGGCACCTCTTGATCACGCCGCCCAGGGAGGCCGGGATCCTCGTCGGCATCACCCGGGCCAACGTCATCGACGTCGCGGGCGAGCTCGGCATCCCCGTGTGCTGCGAGCCGGTCACGATGGCCCGCCTCCTCGCTGCCGAGGAGGCGTTCATCACCTCGAGCCTCCGCGAGATCGTCCCGGTCGTGCGCGTGGACGGGCACGCGATCGGCGCGGGCGTCCCCGGGCCGAAGACCCGGGCGCTGCACGCCGCATTCCGCAAGAAGGTCGGTCTCGGTGAGGCGCCTCTCCCGTGGGAGGCGCCCTGAGCCGCGGCGGCTGGCCGGACCGCGTCGAAATCTTGCGATCCAGGATGTGCCGCTCGGGGACCACGTCCAAGAAGCGGGCCAGCGCGCTCCGTGCGCGGCCGGACGGGGCTCGGGCCTCGCCCGCCGTACAATTTGCTCGAGAGGAATCCATGATGAATCGCTCGCTTCGAATCGCCTGCTTCTTGATCTGCGCGGCCTCTGCCGCAGCGACGGCCGGGTGTGTCATCACCGCCGAGACCCTCGTGCGCTACGAAGGCAACGACGAGAGCGTGCGCGTCGAGTACCTCCCGACCCAGAGCATCCGCATCGTGAGCGACAACGGCGACGTCGAGGTCCGCACCGGGGACGTGAGCGACGTCGTGGTCACCTTCTCCCCGTTCACGATGCGCAAGAAGGACGAAAACCAGCTCGCGGTGCAGGAGATCGAGGAGGACCTCGATCTCGCCGCGAAGACCGACCGCGACATCGTCATCACGACCGGTACCAGGCGCAACGCCTCGGGGTACCTCGGCGCCGACATCGAGGTCGTCCTGCCGAACGACTTCGACGGCGGGCTCCGCATCGAGCAGGACAACGGCAGCGTCGACGTCGACCTCGACGGCGTCCCGTCCCGCGGCACGACCATCGTGAGCAACAACGGCAGCATCGACCTGGTCGGCGCGCGCGGCGCGATCGACGTGGCCACCAAGAACGGCAGCGTCTTCGTCGACCTCGACGCGTGGAGCAGCTCGGACGGCGCGATCTCCTCCGGCAACGGCGCGATCGAGCTCTCGGTACCGGCGGGGGTCGACGGGACGATGACCGCGCAGACGCTCAACGGCGACGTCGTGGAGCAGGGCCTCCCCTCGACGTGGGCGACCGCCGGGGAGGGCAGCGCGACGTCGTACACGATGGGCGACGGCGACGGCGGCCTCCTCGAGCTCTTCACCGAGAACGGCGACATCACCATCGACGTGAAGTAGCTCCGCCAGGACAAAAGCCGAGAGGCGAGCGCCGGAAGGATCCGGGCTCGCCTCTCGGGCCTTTGTGTCGAGCGCGCCGGTGTCGCCGGCGCGCTCGATCACGCGCCGGTGTCGCCGGCGCCCTCGATCACCCGCCGGCCGCCTGCTGCGCCTCGCCGCCCTCGCCGCTCGGCGCCTCGCCGCCCGCGCCCTCGGCAGGCGCCTCGCCGCCCCCGGCCGGCGCGGCCGCGCCCGCCGGGACCGGCACCCGCAGCTGCCCGCCGCCCTGCTGCGCGAGCACGCCGAGCGCCTTCTGGAAGAACGCCGCCAGGAAGGGGATCTCGCGCGGCGGCGAGGTGATCAGCCCCGCCTCCTTGATGGCGCGCGCCACGGCGAGGGCGGCGGTGGCCGCCGCGTCGCCCTTGCGCGCGCGCAGCGAGACCGCGCTGCTCCGGATCCGCGTCGCGAGCTGCCCGCGCACCTCGGGCGAGAAGAACCGGTCGGTCGCGAGCTCGAGCTCCTCCCGCAGCGCCGTGTTCACCAGCGCGGGGTCGCGCATCCCGGCGGCCCCGAGCCGCTGGCCGACCTTCTGCAGGAGCTCGTCGAGCGCCTGCCGCGCGGGCAGCCAGTGCCGGAACTCCGGCTCGTCGTGCAGCGAGGCGGAGCCGGCGATGTGCGACGCCACCTGCTCGTCCGTCAGGCTCTCCTCGAGGTCGGCCACCGGGTGCCGCGGCTCGGCCTCGGGCGCGGGCTCGACGAGATCGCGACACCCCTCCAGCCCGAGCGGCAGGACCTGCCCCGACGCGGCGTTCTGCCGCTTCGCGAGCGCGATCCGGTGGCGGGCCCACTCCAGCGAGACGGGCACGGGCGCCGTGCCCAGGTTGTCCTGCGCGCGCGCCCGGCCCTCCTTGAGCTGCGAGCCGCTGAGCCACCCCGCGCCGGCGTGCACCACGCCGACCCCCTCGCGCACGATCACCTCCGCGATCCGGTAGCGGCCGCTGGTGTCGCGGCTCGTGATCGCGATCGCCTCGGTCCCGCTCGAGTCCGGCGGGATCAGCGTCGCCTCGACCACCTCGGCGCGCTCCTCGGCGAGCCGCACCACGCGCGGCCGCGTCGGGATCGCCGCCCCGCGCGACTTCAGCACGTTGAGCGCGCGCCGCGCCGCCTTCCGCGCCGCGCCGGAGGCCTCCTCCGATTCGGCGGCCGCCGCGATCGCCTCCGCGTTGGAGGCGCCGAGCCAGGCATCGACGAGCGCCGGCGCGGCGTCGCCCGCCGACCGCAGCGCCTCGATCGCCCGGTCCCAGCCCGCCGCGAGCACCTCGGCGTCGAACTCGACCTTGGCCGCCTCGGCGCCCGCGCTGCCCTCGGGCCGCGCCCCGCCGTCGGCCTTGCTCTTCGCGGCCGAGGTCGCCTGCTTCGCCTTCGCCTTCGCGGCGAGCGCCTCGCGCGCCGTGAGCGCCGGCTTGTCCGCCGCCGCGACCTGCTTCGCCTTGGCCGCCGGCAGCGCGAACAGGAGGTGCGCCGGCTTGGCCGGGCCCTGCGGCCGGCCGCCCTTGCCCGTCACCACCGTCGCGGCGGCGCCCTGGCCGACCACGGTCACCATCCGGTCGCTCTGCTGCTGCTTCGCCGCCGCGGGCGCTCGTCCCTCGGCCCCCGAGGGCCGCGCGCCCCCGCCTTCCGCCCGGCCGCCTTCCGCGCCCGGCCGCGCCGACAGCCCGCGGTCGGGCCTCGGCCCCCGGTCGGGGCGCGGGCCGCGGTCGGGCCTCGGGCCGCGGTCGGGCCTCGGCCCCCGGTCGAACCTGGGCCCCCGGTCGGGCCTCGCGCCCTGCTCCCCGCCGGCCCCCTGCGCCGCGCCGGCCCCCTGCTCCGGCCTGGGGCCGCGGTCGGGCCTGGGCCCCCGGTCGGGGCGCGGGCCGCGGTCGGGCCTGGGCCCCCGGTCGGGGCGCGGGCCGCGGTCGGGCCTCGGCCCCCGGTCGAACCGCGGCGCGCCGGAGGGCGCGGCGGCTCGCTCGGGCCTGGGCGCGCGGTAGTCGCGCACGACGCGCGGCGCGGCCGTGGGCGGCGGCGCGGCGTCTTCTGTCGTGGGCGGCGTCGTGGCCGCAGGCGGCGCGTCCGCCAGCGCCGGCCGCTTGCGGGGCGCGATCACGTCCAGCAGCGAGCCCTGCGGCTCCTTTGCGGCGGCCTTCGCCGAGGGGCGCGGCGCTTCGCCTGCGGGCTGCGCCGAGGCGCCTTCGGACGGCTCGTCGGCCCGCTTCGCGGAGGCCGCCGTGCTCGCCGAGCGGACGACCCTGCGCGCGCGCGGCTTGTCTCCGCTCTCTGCATCGGGGGCGCCCTCGTGCGCAGGTTCGGGAACTGCGCTGGCGGTCCGCTCCGTGCTCTCGCTCTCGTTCTTTGTGCTCATGTCGAGGCTCCCGGGGACATTTTGGAGAGGGGGGCCGCGGCCGCGGCTCCCCGATTATCGCGATAGATGGGCAACAGCTTCGATCTCGACGGCGGCGCCCTTGGGCAGCGCCGCCACCTGCACCGTCGCCCGTGCGGGCGGCGCGCCGCCGACGGCCGCCCCGTACACCTGGTTGACGACGGCGAAATCGGCGAGGTTCGTCAGGTAGATCGTGGTCTTCACCACGTCGTCCCAGCCCGCGCCGGCCGCGGACAGCACCTCGGTCAGGTTCTTGATCACCTGGGCCGTCTGCGCCTCGATCCCCCCTCCGACGAGCTCGCCCGTCGCGGGATCGATCGGGATCTGGCCGCTGCAGAACACGAGGTCGCCGGCCCTGACGGCCTGCGAGTAGGGCCCGATGGCGCGCGGTGCCCGGTCGGATGTGATTGCGGTTTTGGACATGTCGACCTCTGAATCGTGGAGCGCCCCGGCGTGCGGAAGGCCCGCCGGCCCCGGCCCTCGCTCGCGTGGGTCGGGGGCCGGCTGCGCGGTTTTCGCTAGCCGAAGCTCTTCCGGCCTTCGATGGCTCGCCCCAGCGTCACCTGGTCGGCGAACTCCAGATCTCCCCCGTGCGGCACGCCGCTGGCAATCCGCGTGACCTGGATCCCCATGGCGCCGAGCTCGCGCGCGAGGAGCAGCGCGGTCGCCTCCCCGTCGACCGAGGGCGGGGTGGCGACGAGCACCTCCCGCACCGGCTGCTCGGGGTCGCGCACGCGCGCCCGGAGCGCCTCGAGGGGCAGCTCCTCGGCCCCGACGCCCTCGAGCGGCGAGAGGAGCCGGCCGAGCACGAAGTAGCGCCCGCGCATCGCCCCGCTCCGCTCGATCGCGAGCAGGTCCTGGACGCGCGCGACGACGCAGAGGAGGGCGCCGTCGCGCCGCGAGTCCTGGCAGATGGCGCAGAGCGCCCGGCCGTCGTCGTCGAGCTCGGCGATGTGGCCGCACCGGGTGCACGGCCGGATGTGGTCGCAGAGCTCCGCGAGCTCGCTGCCGAGGTCGCGCGCGGTGTCCTCGCCGGCGGTCACGAGGAAGAGGGCGAAGCGCTGCGCCGTCTTCTCGCCGACGCCCGGCAGGCGGGCGAGCAGCTGGGCGACGCGCGACAGCCGGCCGGGCAGGCCGCCGGGCGCGCTGCGGAAGCCGGCGGGGCCGCCGTTCGGGAGCTTCGAGGAGCCGGGGAGCGAGGCCGGGGGACGCAACGCGATCAAGTGTGCATGCCGGGGAGCTTCACGCCGCCGGTCACCTTGGCGATCTCGCTCTCGACGAGCTTGTCGGCCGTCTCGAGCGCCGAGTTCGACGCGGCGACGATGGCGTCGAGCGCCATCTCGAGGCCCTCGCTGGCGAGGAAGGCGGGGTCGACGTCGATCCTGCGCACCTTTCCCTCGCAGGAGACCACGACGGTGACCTTGTCGCCGGCGGCGGTCGCGCTCACCTCGCGGTCCTTCAGCTCGCCCTTCACCTGGTCGATCTTGCGCTGCATGCGCGCCGCCTGGCGAACCAGCTCATTCATTCCGCCGCGAAATTGCATGGTCAGACGGCGGTCTATGCCGTGAACCGCGCCGCGCCGCAACCGGGAAGGGGACGCGGAGAGCCCGGCCGGCCCTGCCCGGTCCGGTCCGTCTCGCCGCGAGCGGGCGCTTCCGCCTCTCCAGGGACTCCCCGGCGGCTCCCCGGTGACTCCCCGGCGCGCGTCGGCCGCCCCGGCCCCCGCGGAGCGGGGGTGCGTTTCGAGCGGCAACTCTGGCAAACTGACCGGAATGCGGGGCGCCGTCCGTGCCGGTCACAGCTGCGGCGACGCGCCCGCGAGAAGGTGCTAGTCGAGCAGCGTATGAGCTACGTCGTCCTCGCGCGGAAATGGCGCCCGCAGTCCTTCGAGGATCTCGTCGGCCAGGAGCACGTATCCACGACGCTCGCCAACGCCATCGCGCGGGATCGCGTCGCGCACGCCTTCCTGTTCACGGGCGTCCGCGGGGTCGGCAAGACGACGAGCGCGCGCATCCTCGCCAAGGCGCTGAACTGCGTGCACGGCCCCACGGCGAAGCCGTGCCAGGCGTGCCCGGCGTGCGCCGAGATCACCGTCGGCGCGGACGTCGACGTCCAGGAGATCGACGGCGCGAGCTACAACGGCGTCGACGAGGTGCGCAAGCTCCAGGAGAGCCTGCCGTACCGGCCGGCGCGCGACCGGTTCAAGATCTTCATCGTGGACGAGGTCCACATGCTCTCGAACGCGGCGTGGAACGCGTTCCTGAAGACGCTGGAGGAGCCGCCGCCGCACGTGAAGTTCATCTTCGCGACGACGGAGGTGCACAAGGTCCCGGTCACGATCCTGAGCCGGTGCCAGCGCTACGACTTCAAGCTCATCGGGGCGCAGCAGATCGCGGCGCGGCTCCGCTGGGTGCTCGATCAGGAGAAGATCCCCGCCGACGATCCGGCGCTCAGCGCGCTCGCGCGGGAGGCGGCGGGGAGCATGCGCGACGCGATGAGCCTGCTCGACCAGGTGATCGCGTGGGTGGGGACGAGCGGCGATCGCATCACGGCCGAGGGCGTGGCGAAGGTGCTCGGCGTCGCCGATCGCGTGGTGCTGCACCGGCTCGCGGAGGCGCTGGTGGACGGCGATCCTGCGGCGTGCGTGCGCATCGTCGGCGAGCTCGCGCAGGAGGGGTACGACCTGCCGCACGTGGCCCGCGACTTCCTCGCGCACCTGCGCGATCTCGTGGTGGCGAAGGTCTGCGACGATCCGGCGCCGCTGCTCGATCTGGCCGACGAGGAGGTCGCCGACGCGCGGGCGCTCGCGGCGCGCGCGGACGCGGACGATCTCACGCGGCTGCACCAGGGCTTCTCGCGCGCGTTCGACGACATCGTCCGGAGCGGCCAGCCGCGGGCCTCGCTGGAGATGGCGCTCGTGCGGCTCGCGAGGCGGCCGCCGCTCTTGCCGATCGACGAGCTGCTGCGCCGCCTCGGCGATCTCGAGCGGCGCCTGAACGGCGGCGGCAACGGCGGAGGCGGCGGTGGCGGCGGTGCGCCGGAGCGTGCGCCGCAGCGGCCCGGCGCGCCGTCCGGCGGCGCGGCTGCGCCCCGGCGCGGCGCGGCGGAGGCTGCGCCGGAGGACGCGCGCGGCGCGGGAGCGGCGCCGGCGTACGGCGCGGCGGCGAGCGGGGCGGCGAGGGCGAACGGCGTGGCGGCGAGCGGCGCGGCGGTGAACGGCGCGGCGGCGAACGGTGCGCCGGCGAACGGCGCGGCGGCGTACGGCCCACCGGCGAGGGCGAACGGCGCAGCGGCGAACGGCGTCGCGTTCGCGAGCGGCGCGCCGGGCGGGGGCGGGGTGGCGAGGGCGAGCGGCGCGGTGGCTGCGGGCGGCGCGGTGGCTGCGGGCGGCGCGGTGGCTGCTGCCTACGGCGCGCCGGCGGCGGGCGTGGTGGCGCGCCCGAGCGGCGGCGTGGCGGCGAACGGCGCGGCGGCGAACGTCGTCTCCCTCGTGAACGGCGCGCCGGGCGTGAACGGCGCGGCGGCGTCCTTCGCGGGCAGCGCCGCGCCGGCGTTCGCGGGCGCGGCCGCGCCGGCGTTCGCGGGCGCGGCCGCGCCGGCGTTCGCGAAGGCGCCGTACGCGAACGGCGCGGCCGCGCCGGCGTACCGCCCCGACAGCGCCCCGCCTCCGTCGCCGCGCGGCGCGCTGTACTCCGTTCCGCAGAGCGCCCCGGCGGCCCCCGCGCCGTCGGGCCCGGTGTCAAGGACGAGCAGCGCGCCGCCCCCGGCGATGAGCGCCAGCGACCTCGCTACCTGGCGCGCGGTGATCACCGCGGTCCGGGCGCAGCGGCCGGCGCTCGCCTCGGTGCTCGAGCACGCGGCCGTGCTGGAGCTCTCGCCGACGCGCGTCGTCCTCGGCTACGAGGCGAACTCGTTCCTGTCGGGCCAGGCCACCGAGCCCGCGGCCCGGGACATGCTCGCCCGGGTGCTGCATGCCCATTTCGGCGGCCCCGCCGAGCTGGTCTTCGAGACGGTCACCCGCGGCAGCGCCGGCCCGTCGCTCGCGCAGGTCGAGACGGCCGAGCGCAAGGCGCGCGTCGAGGCCGCCCGGCGGGCCGTGGCCGACCACCCCCTCGTCACGGCCGCGATCGAGCTGCTCGGCGCGGAGCTCAAGGACGTGCGGCTCTCTCAGGAGTTCGCCGACGGGTGAGCGTCGGGCGCCGCCGCCCGCGCGGATTCAGCCGGCGTTCCGCAGCCAGCCGCGGAACGCCTTGACCGCCGCGTGCTGGTCCGGCCAGCGCACGAACCGCGCGAGCGCGACGAGATCCAGATCCGGGAGCAGCTCGCTGGCCGCGATGGCCTCGTACGCCTCGCCGCGCAGCGCGTGGAGGTGGAAGGCGTCGTTCTCCCAGAACCAGACCTCGCGGACGCCGAGACCGCTGTAGACAGACAGCTTGTCGATTCCACCGCTCGTCAGCGCCACCTCGATCGCGAACTCAGGAAATTCCTTGATCGGCTCGCCGACGCAATAGCATTCGTCGGGCTCGAGGCCGCGTGCCTTGGCCTCGCGGCGGAACGTGGCCGAGCCGTAGCTGTAGAGCGGCACATCCCGCTCCAGCGCGAAGAGCTCGATCAGGCGGGCGATGCTCTTCTTCGCCGATTCGTGATCGATGGACGGGCGCATCAGCTCCAGCGTCCCTTCGCAGAAGGTCATCCGCAGGCCGGGCGTGTCCAGCTCGTCCCGCAGCCTCACGTAGGACTGCCAGGAGACGCCGTGGAGCACGAACCGCTGTTCACCTGGGGGCGCAGTCGACGACGGAGACGGCGTGTGCGCGGCGGCTACCATGGGCGCTCACGCAGGATAGCACGCTCGTCCCGCGCATCGCCGCCCTCACACGCCGCGACGGTCCACCTCGAGCGCCTCGCGCCGCGCCGCCAGGAGCTCCGCCCGCTCTTCCACGGTGCCCGGGCCGACGTCGACCACCTCGAAGCCGGCCGCGCGGTACAGCGCGCCGAGCCGCTGGTTGATCCGCTCCGCCTCGGCGGCCCGCGCCTCGCTGCTCCTGCCCCAGCGCGGCGCCTGCAGCTCCGGCATCACGGCGAACAGGAACACAAGCGCATAGCGCTCGAACGCGGGCTCGCCGGGCGGCCAGGGATACTCGGTCTCTCCGCTCGTGCGCAGGTAGTACTCGACCGGATCGAGATACCCGCGCTCCAGCCAGTCCCCGTCTCTCGCCTCCGCCTCGATCGCCTTTTGCGTCTCCAGCACCCGCCCGGCGAACTCTCGCTTGCGGCACAGGGGACAGACGTGGTCCGGCGCGTCGATCGGGCGAAACGGCGCGTCGGGCGGGTGCCCGTGGGTGCGCGCCCCGAGCTCGTCGAGCACGCGCCGGTGCGCCTCGCCGTGCACGCGGTAGCCCCGCGTGGCCGCGAGGTGGCGGAGCGTCGTGGTCTTGCCGCACGAATAGGCGCCTGTCGCGACGAAGAGGCGCTTGCTCGTCTCCGGCGCTCTCATCGCCGCGCCCACCACACCGAGCCGGCGCCGCGCTCGATCCGCCGCCCGGCCACGGACATGAAGTGGGCTGTCGCGTCCACGACGCCCGCGTGCTCCTCGTTGTGATCGTGGCCCCCGACGATGCCGCCCGGCTTGAGCTTCGGCCACCAGGCCTCGAGATCGGCGAGCACGGCCGCGCGGTCGTGCGAGCCATCGAGAAACACGAGATCCAGACTCGCGTCGGCGAAGCGCGCCGCCGCATCCGTGGACGGCATCCGGAGGACGTGAGGTCTTATCCCGAGCGCCTCCATGTTCGCCCGGAACGCGCCCGGCACGTCCTCCGCGGCCAAGAGGGCGCGATACCGCGCGTCGTAGGCATCGCTGGAGCCGTCCCACGTGTCGACGCAATGGAGCGCGACGCCGTTCCTCGCCGCGAGCCGCCCGACGTACGCCGTGGAGAGCCCCTTCCAGGAGCCCACCTCGACCATCGCGCCGCCCCGGAGCGAGCGCACCAGCGCGCGGTACGCGAGGCCGTCTTCCTCGGAGAACCAGCCCTGGATGGGCTCGACCCGCGTCACCGGGAACAGCGCGAGGAGCGCCGCCTGCTTCCGCGCTGGATCGCGGTATTCGTACTGCCGGTCGCACAGCTTGACGAAGCAGCGGGCGTCGTGCGCGACGAACAGCGGTCGCTTGATCGCGGCGAATTTCTTGAGCGACGTGGACCGCTCCGGCTCCCGCTCTCCGCGCCGGATCTCCTCGGCGGTGGTCGCGAAGATCACGTCCTCGTGCCGGATCGGGCGCCCCTGGTCAGGGCCGTCGGTCCACGGCCGCTCTCCCGGATATCCGGCGCGGTCGGTGCCGTGCTCGAGGAGGCGAGCCAGCTTGTCCGCCTCGCTCGCGCGGAACAGGAGAGGGCCTGTGACGCCGCGCGCGTCGAGCTCGTCCAGCACCTCCTCGAGGAAGAGCAGGTTCCGGCCGATGTACGGAACGGGGATGACGGGCGGCGTCATGACGGGTCGAGGGACGCGCGCGCCGCCGGGGGCGGGCCCAGGATGCCGTCCCAGGGCTGCCAGGTGGACGCGAGCCGCGCGTTCGGGTGGAAGATGAGCTCGTGGACGATGCCCGGGCCCGAGCGCTTCGTCTCCTCGAGCTGGGCGAGGTCGGCCTCCTCGAAGACCACATCGATGTCCTCGAAGCGGAACACCTCGACATAGTAATAATAGCCCACGATCTGCCGCTCGAACGAGAACCGCGCGTCGGCGCTGAGCGCGTCGAGGATCGGCTCGAGCCGGACGCGGCTGCGATCGCTGTATTTCACGACGTGGTTCTCGACCACCGCGGTCGGGTCAGTCTTCATCAGCTGCCGGAAGATCACGTTGTCCACGCCGAGGGACCGGGCGAACCGCAGATAGGCCACGATGGCATCGACCGAGTCGATCTGCCCCGAGAGGAGCACGCACGAGAGGCGCACCCGGGTGCCGCCCGCCGCTGCCGCCGAGACGACGCTGCGCAGCTCGTCGACGCTCAGGCCGTCTTTCATGACCATCAGCCTGGCGTTCGTGTCGTGATCGGGGTGGGCGCGGCTGATGTTGAGGTGCTGCACGCCGGTGTCGGCGATCCAGTCGATCACCCGCTTTCCGTCGCGCTCTTGGAGCAGCCCCGAGCCGTTCGTGGTGAGCGTCCGCTTGCGCCCTCGGCGGGCCTGTCCGAGGGCGAGGATGCGGGGCAGCCGCGGATCGTGGCTCGGCTCGCCGCCGGTGATGGATACCGTCGGATCGAGCGGCCTCAGCGCGTCGAGGGACTCGGCCATGGCGTCGAAATAGCGAGCGTCGTCTTCCTCGACAGTCTTCTGCAGCGAGAGGCTCCGCCCGCGCGACGCCGGCCTGAGCTCCTCGACGCAGAAGTGGCATTTCGCATTGCAGGGCTGCCGGCTGTACATGGAGAAGTTCGCGTTGCGGTAGATCTCGACCGGCCGGCCCCACAGGTCGAAGCGCACCGTCTCGCCGGCGGTGCTGTTGCCCGTGAGATCGAAGGCGCGGCTCTTCAGGCGGCGCCATTCGTCGCGGAAGGGCCGCGCGCTCACGGCAGGCCTCGCATGGCGTCGGAGCGCGCAACGAGGTCGGGGCCGAAGGCGCGGCCGTCCGGGTTGAGCATCGTGAAATGGGCGCCGACGAGGAACGGCTCGTCCCAGTCCTCGCGCTTCTGCGCGAAGCCGTAGCGCTGGAGGTGGAACACGTTGGCGAGCGCGAGGAGCCCCGCGTCGCGCACCGCCTCCACGACCCACGCGTCGCCGTCGGCCTCGGTCTTGCGCAGCCGGACGTTGAGGACGAGCTGGCGGTCGCCGCCGAGCGCGGCGAGCCGCGCGTGAATGGCGCGCGCGAGGGGGAGGAGGCCGCTGTCGTGCTCGAGGAGGTGGTGGTTGACCGAGAGCTTGAGGGTGGTGGGCTCGCCGAGCTTCTGGAGCCAGGCGTCGAGCCCGGCCGGATCGCGCGGGATCTCGACGCCGTTGGTGACGACGACGACGCGCGCGCAGCGGGGCTCGGCGCGGGCGAGCCGCACCATCTCGTCGAAGTGCGGG
Source organism: Sorangium sp. So ce185 (assembly GCF_051526825.1). Lineage (NCBI taxonomy): Bacteria > Pseudomonadati > Myxococcota > Polyangiales > Polyangiaceae > Sorangium > Sorangium sp. So ce185. Next base: position 622,901 of record NZ_CP150316.1, read on the forward strand.
TGGATGGTGGGCTCGCCGCCCTCGAGCTGCACCTCGAAGGCGCCCTCGGCCGGGAAGCTCTCGCGGTAGCGGTCGAGGGCGAGGAAGGTCCGGCCGCGGGGCGACGAGCAGGTGCAGCACCACGGGCAGGCGCGGTTGCAGTGGTTCGTGGTGGCGACGTAGAGGCGGTGCGGCCGCTCCGCCGTGGGGCGGTCGAGCGGGAGCGCGCCGGTGAGCGTGGCGTTCTGGGGTCTCGTCGCGGTCGGCATGGGGGCCTCCAGCGAGGAGGATACGGCGGCGGGGGGAGGGGATGAAGGAGATCTGGGGGGCGCGGATCAGGGGGCCGGGGCCATGGTGCCGAGGCCGAAGTGCGAGGCGTAGCCGAGGGCGATTGTGGCCGTGCCAGGGGACGTGCACTCGCACGCGCCGCAATCCGACGCGCAGCTCGAGCAGTCCTCGGCCCCCGCGGAGCAGACGCCATCGCCGCAACCGGGCGCGCAGGTCCCGCAGTCGGCGGCGCAGGTCGAACAGCTCTCGCCGCCGCCGCAGACGCCGTTGCCGCAGGAGGGCTGATAGCCGAAGCCCGCGTCGTGCAGCTCCTCGCCTGGCGCGAGCGAGATCACGGCCACCCCGTCGCCGTCGTGGTCGACCGTCGGCTCATGCCCGGCGAGCGGCCCTCCATCGTTGTTTGTCGAGCTCTCCTCGAGCAGCGCCCCCACGGCTGCTCGGTTTCCAAACCGGCAACACGGGAGCGCTCGCCTCGATTCAAGGGCGGATGCGCAAAGTGCCAGTATCCGATCTACGTGTGTCGATGCGTCCTGTTTAGCCATTTTGCGAACCACAGAAAATCTGACTCTGCTCTGTGACGCTCATGGCGCTCATGTGCTCTCGTGTCTTCTGTCGAGGAGCGGTGTCGCCGGCCCTGCGGGGCCTTCCCCCGCTCTCCCCCTCTCGTCGGCCGCCGGTCCACCCCGCGAGCCCGCGCGGCGCTGTCCGCGTTCTCTTGCATCGCCTCACGCGACCTCAACACCTCGCCACCGCCGCCCCCCGCGCCAGCCGCGCGGTGAACGTCGTCCCCCGCTCCGCCTCGCTCTCGACCTCGATCCCCCCGCCGTGCGCCCTCGCGATCTGGTGCGCGATGAACAGCCCCAGCCCGAGCCCCCGCCCCGAGCTCGTCCTCCCGCCGACCATCGCCTGGTGGAACGGGTCGAACAGCGTCGCCAGGAGCTCGGGCGCGATCGCCGGCCCGTCGTTGTGCACCTCGATCAGCACGTCCTCCCCGCGCGGCCGGATCGCCACCCGGACGGCGCTCCCGGGCGCGGCATAGTCGACCGCGTTCTGCACGAGGTTCGTCACCATCTGCGCCACCCGCTCGGGATCCCACTGCCCGGCGCCGCTCCCGTGCAGATCGAGCCGGATCGGCACCCCCGCGTGCATGGCCCCGAGCTCGTCGATCGCCCCCTTGCAGATGAGATGGAGGTCCCCCGGGCTCGGCGCGATCGGGATGCTGCCGCCGAAGCGGCTCCGCGTCAGGTCGAGCAGATCCTCGATCGTCCGCCCCATGCGGCGCGCGCTCGCCGCGATCCGCTCGACGCTCTTCGCCTGGCCCGGCGTCAGGTTGCCGTGGTGCATCAGCACGCTCGTCGCCAGCGTGACGGACGTGAGCGGCGTGCGCAGGTAATGGCCGAGCGCGCCCAGGAACCGATCCCGAAACGCGAGCTCCTCGCGCCGCGCGGCCTCCGCCCGCTTGCGATCCGAGATGTCGATCACCGTGCCGATCATCCGGACGCTCCGCCCCGCGGCGTCGAAGCAGGCGCGCCCCTGCACGCAGACCCAGCGCTCGATCCCGTCGCAGAGCCCCACGAGGCGGTACTCGATGTTGTACTCACCGCCGCTCGCCGGATCCTGCGAGCGCAGCACGGCCTCCTGCACGCGCGCGCGATCGTCCGGGTGGATCGCCGAGACGAAGAGCTCGTAATCGACGTCCTGCTCCGGACCCACCCCCGACACCTGCCGGCAGCGGTCGTCCCAGCGCAGCGCGCCGGTCACGGTGTCGTAATCCCAGACCCCGACGCCGCCGGCCTCCGTGGCGAGCCGCAGGCGCGCGGCGCTGTCCTCGAGCGCGGCGCGCGTCGCCGTCTCGATCTCGCGGGCGCTCGTCCACATGCTCGCGTCCACCACCGCGTGGAGGACCTGCGCCTCCCGCACGCCGAGGGAGATCCCCTGTGCGGCGCACACCTCGATCAGCGCCGCCCGGAGGTGCGACAGCTCGCGCAGGGTCGCCGCGATGCAGCGGACCTGCGCGGCGTGGAGGCGCGCCTGGTCCTCGATGCGCTCGTGGGCGCTCGCGGGCTCCCCGTCCTCGCCGGCGCGGAGCTCGGCGCGCCGGCTCGCCGCGAGCGCCTCGATGAGATCATCGAACAGCCTGGGGACCTCGTCCGCCAGCAACGGACCCCCGTGCCGCTTCGCCGCCGCCCTCGGATCGTCGAGCACCCGGCGCGTCCAGCGCTCGATCACGTCGCGCTTGCAGCTGCGCAGCCTGGCAGCGAGGGAGGTCTCGAGGGGCGGACCGGCGTCATCCATCGCCACAAAAGCGAGCGCGCGCCACCGCGGATGTCACGTGAGGGGACCCCCTGATTGGCGCGTCGGTGGCCGTCATACGAGCTCGCGCCGGCGCCGAGCGCGCTCACGGACAAGGAGGACGCGACAGCGAGGAGACGGGCCGCCTCTGGGCGCCACGAGGAGAAACGAAAAAGAGAGGGGGAGGAGCCGCCGAGGAGCCAAGAGCGCCGATGAGGAGAGCAGAGAGAGACAACCTCGCCGCGGAGCCAGCACGCCAGAGGAGAGAAAAGCGAAAGCCGTCATGGTCAAGAGAGCTAGGAAACCCTCGCATCGGCGCTTTGTTATTGCGATCGGGTAGTGGTCAACTTTGCCCAGAGAGAGTCCACATGAAGGCGGGAAGGCGGGAAGAACATCAAGATTTTCTTCCCGCCTTCCCGCCTTCATGTTCAAATTTGACCACGACTTGCGATTGCGGCCCGCGCATCGCGCCTTCCGGCAGCGATCAAGCGTCACCATGGAGTGACGGCGCTGCCGGGGAGACACACCGGTCTCGGGCGCCAGGCAGGAAGCCTGGCCCTGCTGCTCGCGCGCTTCTGGAGGTCCGCGGACCGATGGCAAAGATCACCGGGTGGCGAAGGGTGGCGTCGGCCATCTGGCGCGCGCCGGAGAACCCGCAGATCTTCGGCGCGTTCGACTGCGACGCCGGCCCGCTCTCGACGTTCATCGAGGCGGCGCGGGCGGCGGGCCACCACGTCACGCCGACCCACCTCGTCGGCCGCGCCGTGGCGCACGCGCTCTTCGAAGTGCCCGATCTGAACACCCGCATCGCCGCGGGGCGCGCGGTGCCCCGCCGATCCATCGACATCTTCTTCATCACGACGGTCGAGGGCGACAGGGATCTCTCCGGCGTGAAGATCGCGTCTGCCGATCGCAAGAGCGCTGTCGAGCTCGCCCGCGAGCTCGCCGAGCGGGCGCGTGGGCTCAAGGCGGGCCGCGATCCGGGCTTCGCCCGGACGAAGCGGACGGGGAACGCGCTCCCCGGGCCGGTCCTGCGCCAGGTGCTCCGATTCTCGTCGTGGTGGACCGGGACGCTCGACCGCGACCTCCCGGCGCTCGGCCTGGAGCGAAGCCCCTTTGGCAGCGCGATGGTCACCAGCGTGGGGATGTTCGGCATCCCCACGGGGTTCGCCCCGCTCGCGTCGTTCTTCAAGGTGCCGCTCATGGTCCTCGCCGGAGAGATCGCCGACAAGCCGGTCGCGATCGAAGGCCGCGTCGAGGTACGACCGATGATCCCGATCACGGCGACCATCGACCACCGGGTCGTGGACGGATGGCATCTCAGCCAGGTGCTCCGTCACTTCCGGGCCTACCTCGCCGATCCTGCGGCGTTCGAGCCCGAGGCGCCGCCCCGCCCAGCGGCTGGACGCGCTCTGTAGCCCACCGCACCGACGCGGCGGGAGATCGCGAGCACGGCGTTCCAACCGCCACGCGCTTCTGATACAAACCATCTTCGTCGAGGGGGGCTGGGCACCGGAGGGGGATACGGTGAGCGGAACGGACACTGCTGCGGCGTTGCTGCAACCATTTCTTTCATCCTGCCCAGAGGTGCTCTTCATCGCGGGCGTCGGGGGAACGATGCTGCATTGAAGCAGCGCGCTCCGCCGGGCCAGCGTGAATGGAAGCCGCCCCCATCCCGCCGGCCCTCCCTTTCACCCAAGTTGGTGATGGCCCGTCAGCGACGCCGTCGGCGACCGCTCATGAGCTTGCTGGCTCTCCATCCGCTGTGACGCGCAGGCCGTACAGTGAAGACAGACGCTCTGGTGCGTAGATAAACCGTTGATTGCTCATCTATTTTCGAGAAGATGAGCGGATCGTCATCCAACGTCGATCCTCTGAGAGGAACGCGGAGATTCGTCCTTGACATCATCGAACCTTTGGCGCTCTCCTTCGACCGACCATGACAACGAGACGCCCGGGGGTTGAGCGAGGGACGGCGCGAATCAACGGATATCAAATCACCGCGAAGACGGGCGAGACGGCGGCCTCGGTCACGTACCGAGCCCGCCGAGAGGGCGATGGTAGGGAGGTGGCGGTGAGGATGCTCCACGCCGATCTCTCGCGGATCGCCGATGTCACGCGCTTCAAGCATGCCTGTAGCGCCATCCGGCGCATCGACTCGGAGCGGATCGTCAAGGTCCACGGCGTCGAGGAGCACGCGGACGGGCTCTTGCTCGTGACCGAGTATTTCCCGGGCGCCGCGCTGTCCGAGCTCCTGAAGGAGCGGGGCGAGCTCGACGTCGGCGGGTTCCTGAGCGGCGCCATCCGGATGACAGAGGCCCTGGCCGACATCCACCGGCGCGGCCTCCTCCACGGCGACATCAGGCCCCGGAACATCCTGCTCGGGGAGGGCGAGCAGATCAAGCTCACCGGCTTCGGCGTCGAATCCATCGTGACGCGCGAGCGGGAGGCCATCTACGGCCGCGAGGTCCTCTCGGAGGTGCTCCCGTACACCTCACCCGAGCAGACAGGCCGGATGAACCGCAGCGTCGATTACCGCGCCGACCTGTACTCGCTCGGGGTCGTGTTCTACGAGATCCTCGTCGGACGAAGGCCGTTCGAGGCCGCGGACCCGCTCGAGCTGATCCACGCCCACATCGCCGTGAAGCCGACCCCGCCGTCGGAGCTGAGCCCGAAGGTGCCCCCGGCGCTCTCGGCCATCACCATGAAGCTGCTCGGCAAGAACGCCGAGGATCGCTACCAGAGCACCGAAGGCCTGAGGGACGACCTGGAGGAGTGCCGGCGGCGCTGGGAAGAGCGCGGCTCCATCGACGATTTCACCCCGGGCCAGCACGACAGGACCGATCTCTTCCAGATCCACCAGAAGCTCTACGGCCGGGAAGGCGATATCCGGCGGCTCATCGAGTCGTTCGACGACGTGATCCGGGGCAGGCGCGCGATCGTGCTGGTCTCGGGCTACTCGGGGATCGGCAAATCGTCCCTCGTCCAGGAGATCCTCAAGCCGCTGGCGCGCGAGCGTGGCTATTACGTCAGCGGCAAGTTCGACCAGTACAACCGCGACACGCCCTACAGCGCCGTCGTCCATGCGTTCGACGCGCTCGTCAAGCAGCTCCTGTCCGAGAGCGAGGAGCGCGTCCAGCGGTGGCGGAGGGCCATCCTCGACGCCCTCGGGAGCAACGCGCAGGTCATCTGCGACGTCCTGCCGTCGCTCGGGCACCTCATCGGCGCGCAGCCGGCCGTGCCGGCGCTCGGCCCGGTCGAGGCCCAGAACCGCCTGAACCTCTATTTCAAGAAGTTCGTCGCGGTGTTCGCCCGCCCAGCCCACCCGCTCGCCGTCTTCATCGACGACCTCCAGTGGGTCGACTCGGCAAGCCTCAGCCTGCTCAAGTCCCTCCTCGCCGACGAGGGGATGGAGTCGCTCTTCTTCTGCGGCGCCTACCGCGACAACGAGGTGAGCCCGACCCACCCCTTCCTCGTCGCGCTCGAGGAGCTCCAGGCGGCGCGCCTCGGGGTCGTCGACATCGTCCTCGAGCCGCTCCGGCTCGCCCACCTGAGCGAGCTCCTGAGCGACAGCCTGCGGACCGGCGGCACGGACGCGCTCGCGCGCGCGGTGCTGAAGAAGACCGGCGGAAACCCGTTCTTCGTCAAGCAGTTCCTCAGGCACCTGGTGGAGGTCAGGGCCCTGGTCCTCGACCCCGCGGCGGGGTGGCGCTGGGACCTCTCGACGATCAAGGAGCTCGAGCACACCGACAACGTCCTGAGCCTGATGGCGCAGACCATCCGGCGCCTCCCGGAGGACACGCAAGAGGTGCTCCGGCTCGCCGCGGCGATCGGCAACAGCTTCGAGCTGGAGATCCTGAACACCGTCAGCGCAGAGGCCCCCGACGCCACCTACGGTAGCCTCGCCAGGGCCATCGACGATGGCCTGATCGTGAGCGCCGGCGAGGGCTACCGCTTCGCGCACGACAAGATCCAGGAGGCGGCCTACTCCCTCATCCCCGCGCGGGACCGGCCGGGGTTCCACCACCGGATCGGGAGGCTGCTCCTCGGCAAGCTCGACCCCGACGACGGGCAGAGCGTGTTCGATGTCGTCAATCACCTGAACAGCGCCGGCGACCTGATCCAGGCGCCGGAGGAGCGGCTCACCGCGGCCAGGCTCAACCTCCGCGCGGCCGCGCGCGCCGAGGAGTCGAGCGCCTTCTCCGCGTCGCTGAAGTACCTGGAGCACGGCATCTCCCTGCTGCCCGTCGACGCGTGGGCCTCCGAGTACGAGCTGACGTTCGCCTACCACACGAAGAAGGGCGTGCTGGAGTCGCTCTGCGAGCGGCACGACGACGCGCTCGCGACGCTCTCGGGCTGCCTCGACAAGGCGAGGGGGCGGGTGCACGAGACCGAGGTCCGGCGCCTGAAGATCAACGTGCAGATCCTGAAGAACGATCTGCCCGCCGCGCTGGACGAGGGGCTCGCCGCGCTGCGCGCGTTCGACATCGACCTTCCGCCGTACCCGGACGACGGCATGCTCACCGCCGAGATCGAGCGGACCATGGCCATGATCGGAGATCGGCCCATCGCGTCGCTCATCGATCTGCCCCCCCTGACGGATCCCGAGATCGCCGCCCTGCAGGACCTGCTGCAGGAGATGTTCTCGCCCACCTACCAGCTGGGGACGAACAACTTCGGCATCACCGTGATGAAGATGCTGCAGAACTCGCTCACGCACGGGCTCTCGAGGAACTCGATCTACGCGTACGTCAACTTCGGGACGATCCTGTGCGCCCGGCTCGACGTCGAGCGGGGCTACGAGTTCGGCAGGGCGGCCATCCGCCTCAACGAGCTCAATCCGGACAAGAAGTCCGAGGCCATGCTGTGCAACATGTGGGGCGCGTGGGTGCAGCACTGGAAAGAGAGCTATGCGACCTACAAGGCGTCGCTGCGCAAGGGCATGCACGTCGGCCTCGAGACGGGCCAGTACATCTGGGCCTTTTACAATGCGTGCAACTCGCAGCTGAGCAGCCTGCTCCTCGGGAAGAACCTCCACGAGCTCGTCCAGGAGGCGAAGGACAGCGAGCACATCTGCAAGCTCGACAGGTTCAACGCGATCACCTGGATCGTCGCCGCCGCCGCCGATCTCGGCGAAGAGCTCAGCACGCCGGCCGAGGGGGACGGCAAGAGGCCCCGCGCGCGCCGGGTCGATCTCGACGCCATCATCGCGGAGGCCAGGCGGATCAACAACACCGCGAGCCTCTACTTCACCAACATCTTCACGGTCATCGGCGGCGTCTTCAAGGGCGAATACGAGCGGGTGGCCGCGGTCTGGGGCGAGACCGACCCTGGCGCCGACGTGATGCTCGGGGCCTGGCACGCGAGCCCTTGCTATTATTTCTATGGCGGCGTGGCGTCCTCGCGGGCCTCGATCGCCGCCGCCCCGGAGCTCGGGAGCGCGTACGTCGAGCGGCTCAGGGCGTTCGCGGGCAAGCTCGATCTCTGGGCAGGGCTCAACCCGCAGAGCTTCCGCCACCGCAGCCTGATCTTGCGGGCCGAGCTCGCGCGGATCGAGCGGCGCGAGGGCGCGGGCGCCCTCTACGATCAGGCGATCTCCGCCGCGAGGGAGGCGCGGCTCCTCCACGACGAGGCGCTCGCGAACGAGCTCTGCGCGCTCCATTACCGCGACATGGGCAGGGAGTTCCTCGCGCACGCCTACATCGCCGAGGCGCACCGGCTCTACGCGCGCTGGGGCGCCGCGCGCGTGACGGAGCGCCTCGAGCGGGAGTTCCCGCAGGCGCTAGGGCGGGAGGCGCCGCGCCAGGCGGGCCCGGGCGACCACGCCGGGGCCGCCCAGAGCGCCCCCCTCGATCACGCCGCGGAGGTGGACCACGGCAAGGCGAAGCTCGACACGCTCGCCGTCATCAAGGCCTCGCAGGCGATCTCGGGCGAGATCCTGTTCCCCTCGCTCCTCAAGAAGCTCATGCAGAGCATCCTCGAGAGCGCAGGCGCCAGGAAGGGGCTCGTGATCCTCAGGGACAACGACAGGCTCGTGGTCCAGGCGGAAGGTCACGTCGAGGCGCGGGAGATCAAGGTGCTGTCGCCCGTGCCGCTGGAGGCGTGCGGGGATGTCGCCGCGAGCGTCGTGCACTACGTCACGCGGACCGCGGAGAGCGTCGTCCTCTGCGACGCCGCCAGCAGCGATCTGTTCGCGAGCGACCCGTACATCGCGAGGACCCAGGCCCGCTCGATCCTCGCGGCGCCCATCCTCCGGCAGGGGCGCCTCGTGGGCGTCATCTACCTCGAGAACGAGCTGGCCGCCGGAGCGTTCACGCCGGACCGGCTGGAGGTGACCCGGCTGCTCGCCGCCCAGGTGGCCATCTCCATGGAGAACGCGCTCCTCTATGCGAGCCTCGAGGAGAAGGTCAGGACGCGCACCGCCGAGCTCGAGGTCGCCAACGAGCGGATCGAGATCGAGCTCTCGGAGAAGCTCGCGCTCATCGCTCGTCAAAAAGAGCTCATCCGCACCCTCTCCACGCCCATCCTCGAGGTGTGGGACGGCGTGCTCACCATCCCGGTGGTGGGCGGGCTCGACGACGACCGGGCCGCGACGATCATGCAGGATCTGCTCGAACGGGTGGTCCATACCCAGTCGAGGTCCACGATCCTCGATCTCACCGGGGTGAGCGCGATCGATCCCGGCACGGCCGAGCGCCTCGTGCGCATCATCCGATCCGTGCAGCTCCTGGGCTCGCGGAGCATCATCACGGGCATTCAGCCCGAGGTCGCCCGGACCATGATCTCGCACGGGCTCGACCTGAGCCGCGTGACGACGCGCGCGAAGCTGCGCGACGGCCTGCGGATGTGCATGGCACAGCGGAGCTGAGGGGCTGAAGCCCGCCGGTCGCGCCGGTCCGCCGGGTAGTGGTCAACTTTGCCCAGGGAGAGTCCACATGAAGGCGGGAAGGCGGGAAGATCATGAATGTTTTCTTCCCGCCTTCCCGCTTGCGCCCGCGCGCGTCCTCGCCGGACGCCGCGGCGACGCGTCCCCGTACGTAGGGCTCGCCGACGCGCAGGGGGAGACGAGGCCGCCGGGCGGCCTCGCCGGGGTCATCGCCGCTGGCGCCGGGCGCCCGACGCGGCCGCGCGCGGCTGCGACGCCGAATCGCTCGCCGGCGACGCCGGCTCGTCCTCGCCGCCGGGCCGCGGCGCGGCGGGGAGGGGATCCCCGATGCCGTCGAGCTCGCGGTCGAGCTCGCCCTTCTCGGTGCGGAACGCGTCGCGCTGATCGGCGGGGAGCTCCCGCAGGCGCGTCGCGAGCAGCGTCTCCGCGTCGAAGTAGACGCCGTTGCGGCTCGCGCTGAAGTGCAGGTGCGGCCCCGTCGACCGCCCGGTCGACCCCACGTAGCCGACGAGCTGATGGGTCGCCACGTGGTCCCCGCGCTTCAGGCCCGCCGCGTACCTCGAGAGGTGCGCGTAGCCTGTCTCGACGCCGTTGTCGTGCTGGATCGCGACCCACTTGCCATGACCACCATGCGGCCCCACCCAGGAGACGGTGCCCTCGAGCGCGGCATAGACCGGGGTCCCCGACGGCGCGCCGTAGTCCGTGCCCTCGTGCGGCACCACGCGGTGCAGGATGGGGTGCATCCGCTTGGGGTTGAACGGCGACGTCCGACGCAGCGTGGGGAGCGGCGCCTGCCACGGGCTCGGCACCGGCTCGCGTCCGTCTTCGTCGACGAGCCGCCCCGTGGCGCCGCCGTCGAACCGGTAGAAGCGGGCTTCCGGCTGCCCGGCCGCCCGCACGTCGAGCGCCAGAACACGAGGCTCCTCCGGCGCCCTGGCGACGTCGGCGACGGCGCGGACCACCGCCCCGCGACGGAGCCCGTGAGGGAGGCGCCGCGCGAGCAGCCCCTCGGCTGCCCGCCGCACGCTCGCCTGCGGCTCCGCCGGCTCGCCCGGGGCTCCCGCGGTCCACGCCAGCGCGAGATGCGGTCCTGCGCCCGCGTCGGGCGCCGGCGCAGGCGGCGGCGGCGCGTCCAACGGCCGGGCGCTCGCGAGCTTCCGGCTCGCGGCATCGAGCGACCTGTCGATCTCGACGGCGCGCACCGTGAACCACACGACCACGACGCCGAGCAGCCCGAGCCCGAGCCACACCGAGGCCTCGGTGCGGGGCGACCAGCCGTCAGACGTGGACTCGGGTCGCTTGGGGCTTCCACCGGGCATCCGAGATCACCTTGCGCTATGGCATCGACGCGCCTTGGCGGCAGTGACAGGGGCACGAGACATGCAGACGGCGCGCACGCTATGCGCGAGCGTCGCTCGCGTCAACCCCGGCCCGGCCGCACGGAAGGCCCCCTTCGCGGCCGCATCGCTGGCGCTGGGGCCTGCCCTGGGTCGACAGAACATCCTTTTGCGCGATCCGATCGGGCCGTCGTTGTTTGTCACCTTCTTGTCCTCGTAGATGACGAAGTTAGGGGTTGCTAGGGATTTTGTTCCCGTGAAGTCCTTCTTGCTGATGCAGCCGAAATGCGATTTCAGCGCTGCTCTCAGGTCTTCAGGATTGTCGTGTCTGCTGGGCTGGCAAGCGGATAACGTCGCGACGAGTGACTCGCCCTCTGCACCTCGATGCGCCGCGAGCCCGGCGCGTCGGCGCATCGAAAAAATCCGCCACCATGACCACGTGGCAGAGCGAGCGGACGGGGCCAGTCCGTGACGAACAAAATCTGAAGGATCGCTCCCCGTGACGGCATGAAGCCCGGTGAGGCGCAGAGATCCGGCCGGTGAGCCATCTCTCGGCGACGTCGGGCGACGCCCCTCGAACGGACGTTGACCATCCTCCTGATCCAATTCGACGGAGTCTAACGTGAAAATTTACGTCATTCTTGCTTCTTCAGCTCTCCTTTCGGCGTGCACGGGAGAGGTGGACGGCGTCTCCGCCCATGGGACGGACGACGATTCCGCCGCCATCCTCGGAGGCACGGTCGATGCTCCTGCCGATGGCGCGGGCGCGCCGCCCTCGGGGGCGCACCCGCCGACGCGCGAGGAGGCGGAGGCGATCCTCGATCGCGTGGTCGCGCTCTACCAGGACCACGCCGCGGCCGCGAATCCGGCGGGTACCCACAAGATTTCGTGGAGGATCGACTGGGACAGCGATGCGGTCAGCGCCCATGTGCTGCTCAAACGCGGGGAGGACTGGATCATCGAGGTGAGCAAGGGATGGCTCACGGCCCCGAGCATGACGACGGAGGTGTTCGCGCTCACGATGTGCCACGAGATGGGGCACTTCATCGGCGGGTTCCCGTTCAAGACCTCCGGCCGCGACAGCACCGGCGCGCTGGGCACGTCGGTCGCCGCCGAGGGACAGGCCGACTACTTCGCCACAAAGGATTGCTTGCCGCGGCTGTGGGCGAATGAAACCGAGGCCAACGCCGCGGCGTTCGCCGAGCTCGACCCTTCCGCGCGCGAGCGTTGCTCGACGGCCTACAGCGACCTGGCGAGCCAGCAGCTCTGCGGGCGGATCCTGCGCGCCAGCCTGCAGACGGGGCGGCTGTACGAGGAGCAGGCCGTGCTGCAGGCCCCCAGGGAGCTCGTCTACCCGCGATTCGACACGCCGGACACGACCGAGGTCGCGGTGACCAAGGAGGGCCATCCTGAGTCCCAGTGCCGCCTCGACACGCTGGTGGCGGGAGCCGTGTGCAGCGTGAAGGCCACGGGGACGGAGATCCCGGGGTTCGTGCCGCCGTACGGCGAGTATAGCGCTGCGAGCCAAGAAGCAGCGCGCCCGTTCGCGTGCCAGACCGGCGCCGGGGCCCGACCGAGGTGCTGGTTCCAGCCGGACCCTGTCGTCACCGACTGCTCCGAGCTCGGTGAGCAAGCGTGCGTCGTCGAGGACGGGGCACACGGGGTCCGGTACTGCGGCACGACGACCGGCGTGAGCTATTACTGGTGCTTCGGGGACGAGGTGTGCAAGACGAGCAGAGACGGCTTCTCGGACTGCTATGATCCCGATGTCGACCCCGATGAGGGTTCTTTCTGAGCGCGATCGACCGATCTGAGCGGGCGGCGCATCCGCCTCGAGCTCGAGCGGCAGCGCGGGGGACTCCGTCAGCAGCGCAGCCCGAGCAGCCGACCGATCGCCTCGTGAACGACCCGGGCCGCCACCTCATCCCCGAGGGCGACGGCGCGGCATGGGGTGCTGGCGAGCGAGGCGACCACCGCGCGTCAGGCGGAACGCTCTCGCGCAGGCCCGGCGGCGAGAGCCGCCCGAGGAGTCGTCGATGAGCAGCGCCTGCGGCCGCGTCGCGCGAGCGTGAGCCCCACGAGCGCCGAGGCGAGCGCGGCGGCTCCTTGCAAGCCTGCGTTCTGGCCGGCGGCGCTCCGGCCGGCGCTGCAGCCCATGGCGGCCGGCGGCGGATCGCCGAGCGCGCCGGCACTGGCGAGATCGCCGGAGAGCGGCGCCGCCTCGAGGTCGTCGAAGGTGTCCGGCGCGGCTTCGGGGTCGCCGCGATCCGGCGCCGGCGGTTCGGCGGCGTCGGCGGCGAGCGGCGCCGTGTACATGAGCTCAAGCTCCTCCTTCGGTCGTTCCATGACGGGGCGCCCGGCCATCCCCTCCGCCGCGACCGTGCCATCTCCCGTCACCCCGTCGCCGGTCGCCACCTCGAACAGCGTGTTGCCGAGCGTCACGTACCAGCCCCCGTCGAACCAGCGCGCATGACCGAGATCGGAGCCGATCTCTTCAGGCTCTTCCCCCGGGCGCCCGATGTAACGTTTCCCGTCGTTCAGGAACACGACATGCCCCGTATCGCTGATGCCGTCGTGCCCGATGCGGAGCCTCTGCTGGTCGAACCGGCTCGACGTCGGGAAGTCGCTGAGCTGGTGCAGATCACCCGCCGGGGTCCGCACCCAGACCTGATTGACGGCGCCGTCGCTCTTCAGGAAAGCTGTATACCCCGCATGCAGGAGCAACCCCGCGGCGTTGCCTTGCCTCGAGTCGCCGAGGAACACCTCCTGGCCGTCCGCTGTATAGAGGTAGCTCGAGCAGACGGCCCCGTTCCACCACCGGCCGGCGACGTTCGTGCCGTCCGTGATCGGCCGCTGCAGGTAGCCGGGATGGTCCCCGAGCCGGAGCTCGCCCGGGCCGCGGATCGACGGTTCCTCGTACGTGCTGTAGTAGATGTCGCCGGAATCCGCGATGTCGGCTTGAAACGGTGTGGTGGTGCCTGGCCTGAGATGGAACGTCGTATCGACGTCCGTGGTCAGCGTGAGCAGGTTGATCCGGTCTTCGTCGGGCGTCATCCAGAGGAGCGAGTCGCCGTTCACCGCGTCGATCCATCCTCGCCTCTCGGTCCTGCTGAAGAGGCCGTTCGCCCACGCGAAGAGGTACCCGTTCCACGACTGCATCACGACCCCTGACGGCGTGAGGGCGCCGTAATCCTCGGTCGTGGTATGGGGGGTGGGCGGCTGGAGCTCCCCGATGTAGGTGACCAGCTCGGTCGCGCGGTCGACGACGCCGAGCAGGTAGTTGTGATCGAGGAACAGGATGCGCGTCGCGTCGAAATCGATGATGGCGCCGGGGGCGCGCTGCACCATGGAGAGCTTCGGGCTCTCCTCGACGTAGTAGACGGGGGCGTACATGCCATAGATGGCCGGTATCGACATCTTGCCGCCGCCGGGGTTTTCGGACTGGAGCACGATCCTGAGCACTTCGCCCGACTGGAGCGGAGGTGACGATGGGGACTGGTTGATCTCCATCGCACCTGGCACCGTCGACGGCCCCCCTGTCAGCTTCTCAGCGGTGCGGATCTGACTGGACACGAACGCGCTGAAATTGAGGCACGAGTAGGGGGGCGTTCCGACACACCTCGCGACGATGGGGGTGCCCCTGGTGATCGGGGTGTAGGGGCGTGGGCTGATCACCCACATGGTCGGGGGCGCGTACCGGTGCACGAGTCGCTGAACCGTCGAAGCCTCCCCGTACCTGTCGTACGCGGTGACCTTGAGGGTGTACGGACCGTAGGGGATCGGGGTCAGGTCGAACGTCCCGGAATGCATGCCGTTGACCTGGTTGCGCGTGAGCGGGATCGTCACCCCGGCGTACTCCGCCTCGACGGCGTAGACCTCCTCGGGCGGTGTCGCCCGGACGCTCACCCGCATCGAATTCAGTCCGGTCACACCGACCGAGCTGTCTGACGAGTCGTTCGGATCGGTGGTCAATTGACTCACGGAAACTCGCGCAAGAGCCGCGGTGGACGAGAGGGACGTCAAGCCCAGAACGGCCAACCCGATGAGCGCGCGGTGCATGTTCATGCGTCCTCCATGGATCCATGGTTACGCCCGGCTTAGATGCCGGCTCGGAGCGCCCCGTTCAAGCGGTCGGTTGGGATCCGCGCCGCCTCATCGGCGCGCCCTCCTGGCGGGCTCGTGCGACGTTTGCACGACCGGGCGGCCGCCGCCACCGACAGCGGCTCGCGCAGCACGGCACCCAGCGCCTGCCAGCGAGCCGCGGTGAGGCCGCTGCCTTCCGTGATGTCGTCGGCCACCTCGAGGAAGCGGCCGTTGAGGCGGAAGGTCTTCAGCACCAGCTCGGCCAGCGCGTCCCCGCCCGAGCCACGCTTGACCACCACGTCCGGTGGGGCTCCGGACACCGAAGAATGCGCTTGCCAGGCCGCTCTGTGAGGGCATCATGGCCAGGGCCCCCCAAGGGCCGCAAGCATGCCCTCGCAGACCCTCGCGACCAAGCTCGCCGCGCCGGACGCCGAGCAGCAGAAGGCGCAAGCCACGGAGCCCTGGCTCTTCCCGGTGTTCTTCCTCTCGGGCTCGGCAGCGCTGGTATATCAGGTCGTCTGGCAGCGCGCCCTCTACGCGATCTACGGTGTCGACATCCTGTCGGTCACGGTCGTCGTCACCGCGTTCATGCTGGGTCTCGGCCTCGGGAGCCTCGCGGGTGGGGCGCTCTCGCGCCGGCACCCGCGAGCGGCGGTGACGCTGTTCGCGATCGCCGAGCTCGGGATCGGCCTCTACGGCGCGCTCAGCCTCCGCCTCTTCGCCCTGATTGCGGGCGTCACGCACGGCATTGGCCATGTCGCCGCCGGTGGGGTGGCCTTCCTGCTCGTGGTGCTCCCGGTCATGCTGATGGGGGCCACACTTCCCCTCCTGGTCGGGCACGCCGCGTCGCGATCGCATAATGTCGGTCGCTCGCTGGGTAACCTCTACTTCGCCAACACGCTGGGCGCGGCGTTCGGCGCGTTCCTGGCGGCGCGCTACCTGCTGGGCGGGCTGGGCCTCCGGGCCACCACGGAGGTCGCCGCGACGCTCAACGTCCTCCTCGGTGTGCTCGTGATGGCCCTGCGCCGGCGGCGTCGCGGCGAGCCATGAGGCTCCTCGTCGCCGTCCTCGTCGCCGCGCTCGGCGGTTATCTCGCGCTCTCGCACGAGGTCCTTTGGATCCGGGTCTACAGCTTTGCGACCGAAGGCGCGCCGGAGGCCTTCGGCTCCCTGCTCGCGGCCTACCTCGCCGGTCTGGCCGGCGGATCGCTCCTCGCCGGCCGCTACTGCCGGAGCGCCGCGGCGGAGCGCTCCGGGCAGCTCTACCGCGTGGGCGGGGTGATCGTCGCCGGGGCGCTCGCGGCCTTCCTCGTAGCCCCCGCCGTCGCGCACCTCGTCGGCCGCGGTGTGGAGCCGGCCTCGACGCTGCCTGTCTTCGCGCTCGCGAGCACCTGCCTCGGCGCGGGGTTTCCGCTCCTGTGCCACTTCGCGATCCCCGCGGACGAGCTGGCCGGCGCGCGGCTGTCCTACGTCTACGTCGGCAACATCGCGGGCTCGACGCTGGGCGGCCTGATCACCGGCCTCGTGCTGCTGGATGTCTTGCCCCTGCGCGAGCTCAACGTGGCCCTCGCGATCGCGGGCGCCGCGCTCGGCGTGATGCTGATGCTGTCCGCGTCGAGGACGGCGCGCTCGCGCGTGCTCAGCGGCGCGCTGCTGGCGGCCGCCATCGGGTCCTTCGTGGGGTCGGCGAAAGCGCTCTACGGCGACCTCTACGAGAAGCTCCTTTACGGGGAGGAGCACCGCGAACACGGCCGCTTCGCCCACGTCATCGAGCGTCGCGAAGGCGTCGTCACGGTCTCCCGGTCGGGCACCGTGTACGGCGGCGGATCCTACGAGGGCATCGCCAACGTCAGCCCGCTGCCGGAACAGGACGAGAACCGGGTGCTGCGGGCCTACCTGGTGTCCGCGTTCCACCCCGAGCCGCGCGACATCCTCATGATCGGCCTCGGATCCGGCTCCTGGCTCCAGGTGCTGGCGAACGACCCCGACGTCGAGCACCTCACCGTTGTCGAGATCAACCCCGGGTTCGTCGAGGCGGCGCGGCGCGCGCCTGTCGTCGCGAGCGCGCTGGAGAACCCCAAGGTGGAGCTGCTCATCGACGACGGCCGGCGCTACATGGGGAGGACCTCGCGGCGCTTCGACGTCATCGTCGAGAACACGATCGTGTACTGGCGCTCGTATGCCTCGATGTTGCTCTCCCGAGAGATGATGGAGCTGTCCCGCCGGCGCCTGAAGCCGGGCGGCGCGCTCTACTACAACACCACCATGTCCACCGCGGCTCAGAAGACGGGGGCGACCGTATTCCCGCACGCCCTCCGCTACCAGAACATGCTGATCGCGAGCGACGGTCCGATCACCATCGACCATGCGCGCTTCGAGAGGAAACTCGACGCATGGCGTATCGACGGCCGTCCCGTGCTGCCCGCCGGCAGCCGCGCCGCGCAGCTCGATCTGCTGAAAGAACAGGACTGGCGCGGCGGGCCCACCTGGGAAGGCCGGGAGTCGATCCTGCAGCGGACGCAGGGCGACCCGATCATCACCGACGACAACATGGCGACCGAATGGTGGGCGTTCGACACGTACCCTTAGAGCGGCGGTCACCCGCTTCGGATACGGGCCCATCTCGACGTTTTCGGTGCTCAGCGCACCGGAGTGCGCTTCCGCGCCGAAAACGCCGAGCTGGACCCGTCTCCTGTGCGGGTGACCGCCGCTCTGTAACGCGTGTACCAGAGACGGGCGAATACGGCTCTAGACGCTAGAACGCTCCCATCACGCCGACCCCGCCGCCCTCCGGGCCGAGGAGCGGCACCACGCGCGCGTGCACCCGCCCCGGCGCGCCCGGCCTCGCGCCGGCGGCGCTCGCGCCCTCGGCGCGAGGCCGGCCCGACGTCAGCACCAGGATCGCCCCCGCGCCGATCGCGGCGACGCCCACGCCGATGCCGATCGTCGACACGAGCGCCTTGGTCTCCGCCGCGTCGATCTCCTTGCGGCCCAGGGGAGTGCACTGCTTGCCCGGACACAGCGCCGGGTCCTTCTCCGCGTCGCTGGCCTGCCCCGCGGCGAGGATCCCGAACACCGCACCCACGCCGAGCACCGCCGCGCCCGCGCCCCCGATCACGAAGCCCGCGGTGCGCAGCCCTTCGCCGCCGCCCCCGCCGGCGCTGCTACCGGCGGCGATCCCGGCGCCGCCCGCCGCCGGCCCCGGCTGCGCCGCGGCCGTCTGCGCGGGCGGCGCGGGCTGGAGCTTCGGGACCGCGATCGTCTTCAGATCCGCGCTCTCGCCGACCTGCACAATCGTCGACCACACCGAGTAGCCGCTCGCGGTCGCCTCGACCTCGTGCGCCCCCGGATCGATCGGGATCGGCGTGCCCAGCGCGGCCGCGGGGATGTCGTGGCCGTCGACGCGCACCAGGAGGCCGGGCGTGCCCTCCGCCTTGAGCACGATCTTCGAGAGCCTCGGCTCCAGCGCGTTGATGTGCTCCTGCGCGAACGCCTCGCGCGCGGCGTTGCCCTCCTTCTTCGAGGCGAAGAGCGCCTCCTTGAACTGCCCCCACGCGGTCGCCGTCTTGCCGAGCGCCTCGTTGCACAGCGCCAGGTTGAGCAGCGTGCCCGTGCCAGGCCGCAGCCGCTGGCTCTCCGCCAGCTTGGGGCACGCCTCCGCGTACGCCTTCGCCTCCATCAGGCGGCGCCCTTCTTCGAACAGCGTCTGGGCGAGCGTCGGGTCGCTGCTCATGCCCTGCGCCAGAGCGCCCGCGGGCGCGAGCAGCGCGGCCGAGGCGAGGACGACGGAGGCGACGGCGAGTCGAGCGCGACGGATCGCGCGGGGCGCAGGCAATCTCGAGAGGATCATGGTGGTGGGCTCAGTGCGGGTCGTTGAGGTCGATGCCTCGGGGAGGACGCTGGGTCGATGGCGCTGGCGAGGTGCGGGCGGCCGACCCGCCGCGCCCCGCAGGCGCCCGCGGGGGCGCAGCCCTCGTCGGCGCCGATGCAGGCGCCGACGCGGAAGCGCTCGCCGACGCCGAGGCGCTCGCCGCGGCGGCGGCGGTCGCCGCTCCGGTCGGCAGGATCGTCGGCTCCTCCGGCGTCGCCGCCCCGGCGCCGGGCACAGGCGGCTCCGGGGCCGGCGCCGGCGCGGCCGTCGCGCTCGCGGCCTCGGTCGCGCTCGCGGCCTCGGTCGCGCTCGCCGCCGCGCCGCCCGCGTCGTCCGCGTCGCGCCCGCGGAGCATGAACACGCCGACGGCGAGCGCTCCGAGCACGAGCGTCGCCGAGAGCAGCGCGATCGCGATGACCACGGCAGGGGACGCGGGCAAGCCGGGGAGCCGGCGCCCGTCCGAGGAGATCCCCAGGTGGGTCGACGAGGCGAAGGTCGCCGCGGCGCGCGAGCTCATCGGCGCGCTGTACGGGCCGGGGACGATCTGCTGATGCGGCGAGAAGCCGTCCGGCGGCACCGGGCTCGGCCTGCCGCCGTCGCCGGGGGGCGCCGGGCTCGGCCCACCGTCGCCCGGCGGCGCGCCCGGCGACGGCGGCCGGGAGAACGGCGACGGCGGGTGCGGGAAGGGCGTCGTCGCCGAAGCGACCGGCGACGGCGGCCGGGAGAACGGCGACGGCGGGTGCGGGAAGGGCGTCGTCGCCTGGGCGACCGGCGGCGGCCGGGAGAGCGGCGACCCCGCGCCGGGCAGCGTGCCGTTCCGCGGCGACGGCGCGGCGTCGGCGTGACCGGCGACCCCGGGCGAGGGGAGCCCCGGCCACGACGGCTCGCGCAGCGCCGGCGCCGAGGCCCGCGGGTCCACGGAGGAGAACGAGGGCTGCGACGCCCGGTGCCCGCCGGCGGCCGCGGCGTGCAGCGACAGGCCGCCCATGCGCGCGACGCGGACGAGCGTCGGGTACGTGCGCGCGGGCGCGAACGGGGCGAGCGCCACGACGAGCTCGGCGACCGACGCGTACCGCTGCTCGCGATCGCGGGCGTAGGCCTTCTCGAGCACGGTCGCGAGCGGGGCGGGCACGTCGGGGCGCAGGTCCCGGAGCGGCGTCGGGGTGCCCGTCAGCACCTCCGAGCAGAGCTGCGGCAGCGTCTCCGCGTAGTACGGCTGCCGGCCGGCGAGCAGCTCGTAGAGCGAGATGCCGAGCGCGTAGATGTCGGTGCGGTGGTCCACCGAGCGCGTCTGCCGCATCTGCTCAGGGGACATGTACAGCGCCGAGCCCAGCGCCGCGTCCGTGCCCGTCAGGACGTCGACGGCGGTCGTCATCTTCGAGATGCCGAAGTCGAGCACCTTGACGAGCGGCGAGCCGTCGGCGCGCGCCGTCAGGAACAAGTTCGCCGGCTTGAGATCGCGGTGCACGATGCCGAGCCCGTGGGCCTCGGCGATCGCCTCGCTGCCCTGGACGATGTAGTCGACCGCGTCCTCCAGGCCGAGCACGCCCTGGTCCCGGAGCAGGCGCGCGAGATCGCTCCCGGTCAGGAGCTCCATGACCATGTACGGGGCGCCGTTCTCGAGCGTGCCGACGTCCGAAACCCGGGCGACGTGCTCGCTCTTGATCCTCATGCCCGCCTTCGCCTCGCGCAGGAAGCGGGCCGACCCCTCCGGGTGTTCGGTGAACGCGGGCAGCAGGAACTTCAGCGCGACGTGCTCGTCGAGCACGATGTGCCGCGCCTCGACGACCACCCCCATGCCGCCCTGGCCGATGATCCGCTCCACGCGGTACTTGCCGGCGAGCACGGTGCCCAGCTCGACAGGGGCCAGCGAGGGCTGTTTCGTCTCGGAACCCGACACAGCGCGCGATGATCACCGCTTCGCCCTCGGACGGCAAGCGCGCGGCGCCCGCGCGGGGCGCCGCGCCGCACGGCAGGCAGAACAACGCGAAAGATGCAGCAACGCGGGCCGCCGCGCGCCCGCGCCGCAGCACGAATGCGCCGTTGCTCGCTCGCCGTCGCTCGTCGCGCCGCGCTCGTCGCGCGCGCGGCACCGCCGCGCGGAGGCACCGCCGCGCCCGCCACACCGCAGCGCCTCGCGCCGCTACACCGCCGTCTTCGGGCCGAATCCTCCTGGAAACGAAGGCGTCGTACGTCCGGAGCGCGTCGCGGAGGGCGAGACGGAACGGGGGCACTTCTGGTTGGATAGGACCACCCCCGGAGACAAACACCGTGCGCCTGCTCATCCAGCACCGGACCCGTTACACGTACCCCCGCCCCGCCTCGCTCGGCCCGCACCTCATCCGGCTGCGGCCCGCGACGCACGCGAAGGCGAAGATCGAGTCGTACAGCCTCAAGATCGACCCGCCGATCGCGGCCCACTGGCAGCAGGACCCGTACGGCAACCACGTCGCCCGGGTGCTCCTGCCCGCGGGCGAGCGCGTCCCGCACCTCGACATCCTCGTCGAGCTCGCTGTCGACGTCCGCCCCGTCAACCCGTTCGACTTCTACCTCGACGAGCGCGTCAAGCAGGTCCCGTTCGCGTACCCGGACGAGCTCAAGCAGGACCTCGCCCCCTTCCTCGACAGCGCCGATCCGTCGATCGCCCGCGGGCCGCTGCTCGACGCGTTCCTCGCCGGGCTGCCCTCGAAGGGCGACACCGTGTCGCTCATCGTCGCGCTGAACACCGCCGTGAACCAGCGCGTCAAGTACGTCATCCGCGAGGAGCCCGGCATCTGGACGCCGGAGGAGACGCTCGCGCACGGCCGCGGCAGCTGCCGCGACTCGGCCGTGCTGCTCATCGCCGCCCTGAGGTCGCGCGGCCTCGCCGCGCGCTTCGTGAGCGGCTACCTCGTGCAGCTGACCGACGAGGGGATGATCCCCGACCAGCCGCGCGGCGTCAGCCGCGACGTCGTCGACCTGCACGCGTGGGCCGAGGTCTTCCTGCACGGCGCCGGCTGGATCGGCCTCGACGCGACGAGCGGCCTGCTCTGCGGCGAAGGCCACATCCCGCTCGCCTGCACGGCCTCGCCCGCGCTCGCGGCGCCGGTCGAGGGCACGAGCGACACGCGCGCGACCGACGTGCACTTCGAGATGAAGGTCGGCCGGCTCGGCCACGAGCCGCGGCCGACGACGCCCTACGAGGAGCCCGTGTGGCAGGAGCTCCTGGCCGTGGCCGACCGCGCGGACGAGCGGCTCGCCGCCGCGGGCCTCACCCTGACCATGGGCGGCGAGCCGACGTTCAACTCGCGCGAGTACCCGGACGCGCCGGAGTGGCGCGAGGGCGCGCTCGGGCCGACCAAGTGGTCGCAAGGGCTCCGGCTCGCGCACGAGCTCCGCCGCCGGATGGCGCCGGGCGGCGTCGTGCTGCTCCGCGCCGGCAAGCACTACCCCGGCGAGAGCCTGCCGCGCTGGGCCCTCGAGATCATCGGCCGGCGCGACGGCGTCCGCCTCTGGACCGAGATGTCCGGGGCGCGCCACGCGGACCCCGCGACCTCGACGGGCCGCTCGCCGCGCGCGAAGAACGCCGCGCTCTCGCGGAGGTTCGCCGAGGCGCTCGCGGCGCGGCTCGGCCTCTCCGAGTTCCTGCTGCCGGCCCACGAGGACCCCTGGCGCCACCTCCAGGACGAGGCGAGCCTGCCCGTCGACGTCGACCCGCTCCAGGCGAACCTCGACGACCCGGAGGAGCGGCGGCGCCTCGCGCGCGTGCTCGACCGGGGGCTCGGCAGCGAGGCCGGCTTCGTCCTGCCCCTCGCGCGCCAGTCGGGCGCGTGGATCAGCGAGCGCTGGAGCTTCCGGCGCGGGCACCTCTTCCTCCTCCAGGGCGACAGCGCCATCGGCCTGCGCCTGCCGCTCCGCTCGCTCGTCGCGGTGGCCCCGCCGCCGCCGCTCGAGGAGCTCGTGTCGCCGCCCGACCCGCGGCGCGGCGATCCCGAGGCCGACGAGGCGGCGGAGCAGCAGCGCCGCGTCGAGCTCGTGGAGGGCGACGGCGGCCCGGAGCACGCCGAGACGGCGCGCGCGCGCGCGGCGCAGCGCCACGCCCACGACGGCGAGCGCGCCGCGCACGCCCAGCGCGCCGCGCCGGCCGCCGGGCGATCGGGCTACGGGGTGCGCACGGCGCTCTGCGTCGAGACGCGCGACGGCGCCGTCCACGTCTTCTTGCCGCCGCTCCTCTCGCCGGCCGACTTCTTCGAGCTCATCGCCGCGATCGACGCGACCCGGCAGGAGACGGGCGTCGACGTGCTGCTCGAGGGCTACCCGCCGCCGCCCGGCGCCGACGTGCTCCGCTTCTCGGTGACGCCGGACCCGGGCGTGCTCGAGGTGAACCTCCCGCCGACCGACGGGGTGCGCAAGTACGCCTCGCTCCTGGAGACGGTGTTCGACGCGTCGCTGCACAGCGGGCTGCACTGCGAGAAGTACCTGATCGACGGGCGCATGGCGGGGAGCGGGGGCGGCCACCACCTCACGTTCGGCGGCCCGACCCCGCTCTCGAGCCCCTTCCTGCGCCGGCCGGATCTCCTGGCCAGCCTGCTCACCTTCAACCAGCACCACCCGTCGCTCTCGTACATGTTCGCGGGCCTGTTCGTCGGCCCGACGTCGCAGGCGCCGCGCGTGGACGAGGCGCGCCACGAGAACCTCTACGAGCTGGAGATCGCGCTCGCGCGCGCGTTCGAGCGCCGCGAGGACGAGCCGCCGTGGCTCTCGGATCTCCTGTTCCGCCACCTGCTCGTGGACGTGACGGGCAACACGCACCGCGCCGAGGTGAGCATCGACAAGCTGTTCGATCCGCAGACGGCGCACGGCCGGCAGGGGCTCATCGAGCTGCGCGCCTTCGAGATGCCGCCGCACTTCCGGATGGCGGTCGCGCAGACGCTGCTCGTCCGGACGCTCCTCGCCTCGTTCGCCGAGGAGCCGTACACCGGCCAGCTCGTGCGCTGGGGCCAGGCCCTGCACGACCGCTTCCTCCTGCCGTACTACCTGTGGCGCGACTTCGAGGACGTGCTCGATCACCTGAAGCAGCGCGGGCTCGCCCTGCCCGCGGACGCGTACCGCCCGTTCATCGAGCTGCGCTGCCCGGTCGTGGGCACGCTGCACGCCGGCGACGTGATGCTGGAGGTGCGCAACGCGATCGAGCCGTGGCACGTGCTCGGCGAGGAGCTGACCACGTCGGGCACGTCGCGCTACGTGGACTCGTCGATGGAGCGCATCGAGGTGCGGGTGAAGGGGCTCACGCCGGAGCGCCACAGGGTGCTCGTGAACGGCCACGTGCTGCCGCTCCGGCCGACGGGGACGGCGGCGGAGTACGTGGGCGGCGTGCGGTTCCGCGCCTGGGCGCCGCCGCACAGCCTGCACGCGCACCTCGGCATCCACCACCCGATCCACCTCGACATCGTGGACACGTGGGGCAAGCGCTCGATCGGCGCGTGCGCCTATCACGTGTGGCACCCGGAGGGCCGCGCCTTCCACGCGCCGCCGCTCACGCGGTTCGAGGCGGCGGCGCGGCGGGCGCAGCGGTTCACGATCGAGGGACAGACGCCCTGGCCGGTGACGGGGAAGCCGGCGGCCCCCCACGGCGACGCGCCGTACACGCTGGATCTGCGGCGCTACCCGATGGACCGGCCGCCGCCGAAGCCGCCGAAGCCGGAGGACGAGGGGTGATCGGACCACGTGGGAGACGAGGTGAGCGCCTGGACGGATGTCGGGCGCTCACGGTCGAGGCGGGTGTGACATTCGATCTCACCGCGCCCGAGCCGCGCTGAAGCCGGGGAAATCCCGGACATCGGGGGGCCGAGCCCAGCCTTGGCCCGCGCCCCTGTGGCGATTTGCCTTGGAGCGACGTGCTGCGTCTACCGGCCGCGGCGGCTCGATGTCCGCCGCCGGGCCCGCCGCGCGCGGCGCCGCGCGTCTCCGGGGCTCGCGAGAGCGCGTGAGTCGCGCCGGAAGGGCGGTTGGTACGTCCCCTGCTTGGTGAGTCGATGTCCCCTGCATCGCATGCGGACAGTACACCACGAAGGAGGACAACCCATGATTCGCAAGATGTTGGCTATGCTTCTGGTCTCCACGGTTCCCCTGGCGGCGGGCTGCTTCGTCGACGCGGACGACGACACGCCGGGCGACGGCGACGACAGCTGTATCACCGCGTGCTCGACCGAGCGCGACGACTGCATCTCGGCGTGCGACGACGACGGCGATTGCGTCTCGGCGTGCGAAGAGGATCACGACTGCGATTCTCTGTGCGTCTGAGCGACGAGCGCGCGTCGAGGGCGCGGAGCGCGCCTTGATGGCCCGGAGCGCGCCGTGCTGACGCGCGGCGCGCTCCGCTGGAGTTCTGTCGGCGCGCGGCGCCGTGCGTACATGGCTGATGGCTCCCGCTTCCAGGCCGGATGGCCCGGAGGCGGGAGCGCTCCATTTCGGGGCCCGCGGGCCGGGGCTCGCGGTCGGCCGGGCGGCGTGCGCGGCTCAGCGCGGCCCGGGCAGGCGCCGCGAGAGCCACGCCGAGAGCGAGGGGCGCTTCCGGAGCGTGAGGCGCATCGGCTTGATCCCGGAGGCGAAGGCCGCCTCGGCGAGCGCGGGCAGGAGCGCCTCGTCGATGTTCTTGAGGGCGACCACGCGCTCCTCCCGCCGCTCGATCCAGACGAGCTCGCCGTCCTCGGCCTGCCCGAGGCGCGGCTCGCCCTCGTCGAGCGCCGCGCCGCCGTAGAGCTGCCACATCGCGGCCTCGACGCCCGCCGCGGCGCCCTCGTCGTCCCACTCGGAGGCCCACGCGGTGCCGGTCGCGCCCGTCTTCCGGTCGCGCACGAACAGGGCGCGATCGCCGTCCCAGGTCGCGGCGAGCGCGCGCATGTCCGCGAGCAGTGGCGCGCCGTCGAGCGGGCGCAGGAGCAGGTAGGAGAGCCACTCGCCGAGCGAGTCCCAGTCGAGCGCCTCCAGCCGATCGGCGAGCTCGGGCGGCACCTCCTCCAGCCCGACCCGCACCACGGGATCCTGGCCGTCGAGGGTGAGGATCTGCTGGGTGGTCGCGGGGATGCGGTCGGAGAAGAGCGCGTCTTGCCGTGACCAGTCGAACGGGAAGGCCCGGTCGGGCGTGGGCGACGCCGCGCTCGCGCCGGTCAGGTTGTGGGCGCAATACTCGAACCCGAACCCGTAGGCGAACGACGGATAGTCGACGAACAGGGCAGGCAGCTCGTTCTCCTCGAGGATCTGCTCTCCGGCGGCCTGGGCGGCGTCGATGATGACGGCCCAGTTGAGCCGGTCCAGATCGGCGTCGTTGGTCTCCTGCATGAGGAAGCGCACCTCGCCGAGCATCGCGTCGCCCTCGATGGCCGCCCTCAGCGCGAGGTGCGCGTCGCTCGTCAGCGAGGCGCTGAGGAGCGCTCCGACGTCGAAGTGCTGGTCCTGGAGCCCGTGGACGTACTCGTGGACGAGCACGTTGTCCTCCACGTCGCCGATGAGCGAGATCGCCTTGCTCTCGGTCGAGTACCAGGCGGCGAACACGTCCATCGACTGGCCGAAGGCGGCCTGAAGGTCGGTGTCCGGCGGGAAGAAGCCGAGTCGGCCGTAGGTGGCGGCGAGCGCGGCGAGCGCCTCGTCGTCGATCGCGTCCGCGGCCTGCTCCGCCTCGGCGTCGACCTCGGCCCGCGAGATGGTGCGGACCGGCACCTCGCGCTCGAACGACAGCTCGCGCACCTCTTCGGCGCGCGTGGCGAGCCAGGCGAAGCGGCTGGGCTCGGGGTCGTCCTCGTCGCCGCAGCCGGCGGCCGCGGGGAGGGACGACATCAAGAGGACGAGCGCTGGTTGTCTGAAGAATCGACGCATGGCCTTTCACCTCGCAGTCTCGCGTGGAGCCGGGTCCGTGGAGGCCACCGCTTTCGGCCTCCACGCTCTTGGCAAGCGGCGATCATCGCCCGAGCCGACGGCGCGTTCCAGCGCCGCGCCCGCGTCGCACGATTCTCACGGGGGGCGCTCGCGCGCACGTCCGGGGTGCCGTGGCCGGGCGCGACCCGGGCCGCGCTGCGCCCCGGGCCGCCGCGTGGTCGCCGGCGGGCGCGCCGCGATCGCGGCCAGAGGCGGCAGCCTCGTTCAGGGGGCCAGCGCGGCTCAGGCCGTCTGGACGTAGTGGCGCGAGAGGAGATCGTTCTGGATCCAGAGCAGCTTGTTGAAGGCGCGCAGCGTGCGCACCTCGGTCTCCCGGTCCAGGCCGAGGGACAGGATCGTCTGGAGCAGGGCGTCGGAGACGAAGCCCATGAGCGCGTTGATCTGCACGAGCGGGACGACGATCTCTGGATTGCCGGCCTTGGCCGTGTGGATCCGCCCCACCATGTCGAGGTAGGCGACCATCTTCGGGTCGTACGGGTGGGTCACGAGCCGGACGAGGTAGTCGGCGAGGTGCTTCTTGCGGAACTGGATCTGCTCGTGGCTCAGGGTGAGCGACAGGAGGTCCGCCGGCCCTTGCCCCTCGTAGCCGTGCTGCTTCGGCACGAAGTGGCGCTTCGTGGCGTCGTAGAGGAACAGCTTCTCGTACACCGCGTCGACGAGCGCCTGGACCTTCGGGGCGAGGTGCAGCGCGGCGCCGTGGATCGCGGCGATGTCCGCCTCTCCAAAGCCGACGAACTCGATGAGATACCCGAAGCGATACTCGAGATCCGACTCTAGCAGCTTCTCGTCGATGTGTTTCATGGCAACGGTGCTCCTCTCCGCCTTGCCGCGCGCGGCGTGCTGCGGGACAACGCTGGGCGACGACACCGGAGCAGCTGTCCGCTGTCAAGCCTTGACTGGCGGGCCGCCGCGGGCTCATCAGGACGTCGCGTCGCGCGCTGCGCGCGCTGGATGCCGTCGCGTCGCGCGATCGAGCGCGGAGAGACGCCTGCGCCGCCGGACGCGCGGCGACGGCGGCGGAGATCACGAAGCGCGCAGCCGGGTAGGGGGAGCTCCGATCCGGAGTGCAGGCTGCGACCGATGGTCCGGCTGGCCTGGCGTCCTTATGGCCAGGTACCGCTGGGAGCGTGATCGGCTTCCCACCACAGGACAGCGGGAAGGAGGAGGCATGCAGAACACTGGACCGAGCGAGGATCCGAAGGGCGCGGGCCCGAAGCCGCCTTTCGAGGGCAAGAGCCAGGACCGGCCGGGCATCGAGGCCAAGATGGATCCGAGGCCCGATTACGGCAAATCGTCGTACAAGGGCCTCGGCCGGCTGAAGGACCGCGTCGCGCTGATCACCGGCGGGGACAGCGGCATTGGCCGCGCCGTCGCGCTCGCGTTCGCCCGGGAGGGCGCCCACGTGGCGATCGCGTACCTGAGCGAGCACGAGGACGCGAAGGAGACCGTGCGGGTCGTCAAGGAGGCGGGGCGCGAGGCGATCACGATCCCCGGCGATCTGGCCGACGAGGCGCATTGCCGGAAGGTGATCGAGGAGACGGCGCGCAAGTTCGGGCGGATCGACATCCTGGTGAACAACGCGGCGGAGCAGGGCAAGTCCGCCGAGCGGTTCGAGGAGATCGACGCCGCGCGCGTCGAGCGCACCTTCCGCGTCAACATCATGGCGATGTTCCACCTCGTCCGGCACGCGCTGCCGCACATGAAGGAAGGGAGCGCGATCATCAACGTGGCCTCGATCCAGGCCTACCAGCCGAGCCCGAACATCCTCGACTATGCGTCGACGAAGGGGGCGATCGTCACCTTCAGCAAGGGTCTGGCGCAGGACCTCATCAAGCGCGGCATCCGGGTGAACACCGTCGCGCCCGGCCCGGTGTGGACGCCGCTCATCCAGCAGTCGTTCCCGGAGGAGAAGGTGGCCAGCTTCGGGAAAGACTCGCCGATGCAGCGGCCCGCGCAGCCGGCCGAGCTCGCTCCGGCGTTCGTGTTCCTGGCCTCGAACGAGGCCACCTACATCAACGGCGAGGTGCTCGGGGTCACGGGCGGCAAGCCGCTCGCCTAGCGCTGGCTCGGCCGATCAAGCTCGTCCTCGACCCGCAGGTGGGCTCGCCGAGCCGCCCGGCCCCGGCGAGGGTGTTCCTCGCCGGGGGCCTCCTGTGGACCCGCGACCAGGGGCGCCGGCGCTGCGCCGCGTCCGGCGCTGGGCCGCCGTGACGGCGCGCCGGGGTGATCCGCACGCGCGCGGCATGCCTCGCGGAAGGCCGCGGCCAGCGGGACGACCCGCGGGAGCGCGGTCCTCGTCCGGGAGGACGACGAGAGCCTCGTCGCCAGGCTCGACCCATGCCAATAGACGCCAGCCACCCGAAGAGAACGAGCATGAAGATCGCCACATCGAAAGACGGCACGGGGCTAGCGTACGATGTCTATGGCAGCGGGCCCGCGCTCATTTACATCACTGGAGCCAGCTGCTTCCGCTCCTTCAAGCCCATCCTGCAAGATGCCAAGGAATTTGCCAAGGAGTTCACCGTCTACAACTACGACCGCCGAGGGCGCGGCGACAGCGGCGACACGCCGCAGTACTCGATAGAGCGCGAGGTCGAGGACATCGAGGCCATGATCGACGCAGCCGGCGGCAAGGCCAACCTGTATGGCCACTCCTCCGGTGCCGTGCTGGCCCTCGAGGCTGCCCTGCGCCTGGGCGACAAGGTCGACAAAGTGGCGATGTACGACCCTTCCTATGTGCACGACGAGGCAGAGAAGGTCACGTACGGTCGGCTGAGCCAAGAGGTGCAAAGGCTGCTCGATAACGGCAAGAACAAGGAGGCGATGCGCGCCTTCTTGAAGGGCATCGGCATGCCTGGCGTCTTCGTCTGGCTGCTGCCCCTGTTCCCTGGTTGGAAAACGATGGTCGCGCTCGCGCCGACCCTCGCGTACGACATCGCCTTGACCAAGGACCTCCCGCCGGTCGAGCGGGCCGCCCAGGTCGCCGTGCCGACGCAGATCATCGTCGGCGAAAAGAGCCCGGCCGGTATCCACGACGTCGCGCGCCAGCTGACGAAAGCGATCCCGAACGCGAGGTTCGAACGGCTCGCAGGCCAAGACCACATGGTCAGCGCGAAGGCTTTGCTGCCCATGCTCTCGCGTTTTCTCAAGCAGTAATCCGGGGAGGGGTCCCCATCGGCTCGCCGGCGGCGAGAGGGGGCCGGCCCGAGCTCGGAAGCGGGGCGGCTCAGCCCCTGACCCAGGCGTTGATTCGCTCTGCCCAGCCAGGGGGGCCGTCGGGGGTGAGGACGAGCCGTCGATACGGCTCGCCCTCCAGCTCGATGGTCAGCGGATTGTCCTTGCGGCTCTGCAGCGTGTACCAGAACTCCTTGCCGCGATCGGTATAATACGTCCCCGCCTTGATCACCCCGGGCAGCGACGTCCCCGGCGCGCGGATCTGCCGCCACGTGGCGGGCGGAAGCGCCGCTTCCGCCCGCACCACGTGCGCGCGGGGCACCACGATGGGAGCGAGCTTCACGGCCCAGAGCCGCTCGGCACCCTCAAGGGTGAGGGTCAGTCGATCCTCTTCGATCCGTAGCTGCATCCCGGGAGTCTAGTTCAGCGGGAGCAGCCGGCGATCGGAATTCACCGCGGGATTGCCGCCCTGGAGCGGCGGAGCCTCCGCCGGAGAGCGACCCCGACCACAGCGAGGTAGATGGCGCTGGCCTGGCCGCCGGGCGCCGTTGGCCCCATGGCGCAGCCAGCGCCCACCGGCTCGCCCGCTCCGGGGCCGCTCGATGTGCTCGTCGGACCCGGGCCTCCGTCGCCGCCCGCGCCCGCGGCGCCGCTGGATGCGGTCGCCGTCCCCGGGCCGCCAGCGCCGCTGGATGCGGTCGCCGTCCCCGATCCGCCATCGCCGCCAGCGCCGGCGGTGGTGCTCGTCGAGCTGCCGCTCGCCGAGCCGCCGCCATCGCCTCCGGCGCCGGCGGCTCCGCCGCCATCGCCGCCGCTGCCGCCTGCACCAGCGTCTTCGCCGCCAGCGCCGCCCATGCCGCCAGCGCCGGACTCACCGCCACCGGCGCTGCCGACGCTGCCAGTCCCCGATCCGCCACTGCCAGCGCCGCCCATGCCGCCAGCGCCGGACTCACCGCCACCGGCGCTGCCGACGCTGCCAGTCCCCGATCCGCCACTGCCAGCGCCGCCGGTCACGGGCTCCCCGCCACCAACACCGCCAGTCCCGGGCTCAGCCCCGCCAGCGCCGGGCTCAGCCCCGCCAGCCCCGCCAGCGCCGCCAGCTCCGGGCTCAGCCCCGCCAGCTCCGGGCTCAGCCCCGCCAGCTCCGGGCTCAGCCCCGCCGGCGCCGCCCTCTCCGCCGGCGCCCGTGCTGCAGCCGTTGTCGCCGGGGCCGTGCCATCGAGGATCATACAGCTCCGCGTCCTTGTTGGGGCCGACGATGATGACATGGCCGCTCGGCAGGAGCACGGACGCGGAAGCGAAGTGAGAGAGCAAGGTCGACGGGGCAGGTGTCCAGGAGTTCGTCGCGGGGCTATACTCCTGCGCTGTCGTGCCTTCGATGACGAGCACCTCGCCCGTCGGCAGCAGCATGGCAACATGACCGAAGCTCGACACCGGGCTCATGGGTCCGGTGGGCGTCCAGGCGTTCGTCACCGGGTCGTAGACCTCTGCGGCTCCACCGACGACGAGCACGCGACCGTCCAGGAGCCGCGTCGCCGTAGGCTTGCCCCGAGGCTCGCTCATGGGCGCCACCAGAGACCAGCTCTGGGTCGCGGGATCGTAGATCTCGGCGCTGGCGAGCGGCTCCGCGGTCGAGATCTCGTAGTCGTCGTATCCCTGCATCCCGCCGACGACCAGCACCCTGCCGTCGTTCAGCAACGTCGCCGCGTGCTCCGCCCGGCCTGCGTTCATCGGCGCGACGGTGAGCCAGGTGTCGTCGGCTGGACGATACAGCGCAGCCGATCCGGTCCTGCGGACGAGGTACGGCTCCATCGGGTAGTCCATCACCGCGCCTCCCGCGATGAGCACCTCGCCGCTCCCGAGCAAGGTCGCCGTGTGATTGGTCCGACGCTCGTCGTCGGGGGCGGCCAGCGTCCAGGCGTCCGCCGCCGGATCGTAGATCTCGTTGTAGAGATCCGTCTCGAAACCATCGAGGGGGCCCCCGCTGAGCAGCACCCTGCCGTCGGCGAGGCGTGTCAGGTCGGGAAAATACCGCGCGAAGCTCAAGGGCGCCGCCAGGGAAAACGCCATGCTCGATGGATCGTAGAGCTCGGTTGTCTTCGTGATGGCGGTGCCGCCCGCGATAAGGATCTTCCCGTCCTCCAGCGCCACGGCCTTCGCGAAATTCCGGTTGACGTTCAGGGGGCCGAGCTGCGTCCCCGAGGGCGGCACCGACGGGTCATAGATCGCGGCGCCCGGCGCGCTCGAATTGCCGCCGACGAAGAGGACCCGTCCATCCGAGAGCAGCGTCGCCGTGGCGTCGCTGTGGCCCACCTCGGTCCTGGGCGCCGTCGAGAACGTCCGCGTGCTCGGATCGTAGAGCTCGGGCGGCTGGGCCCCAGAGATGAAGACGCGCCCATCGCACAGCCGCGTCGCCGTGTGCGAGCCGCGCCGCACGCTCATCGTGCCCGCGACCGACCATGCGTTGGCCTCGGGATCGTAGATCTCGGCCTCGGCCTCCCAGCCGGTCACCAGGA
Source organism: Sorangium sp. So ce185 (assembly GCF_051526825.1). Lineage (NCBI taxonomy): Bacteria > Pseudomonadati > Myxococcota > Polyangiales > Polyangiaceae > Sorangium > Sorangium sp. So ce185. Next base: position 655,240 of record NZ_CP150316.1, read on the forward strand.
CGTCGCCGTCCCCCAGCAAGGTCGCCGTGGGCAGGTGCCTGGCGCGGAGCATGGCCGGCCCCGCGGTCCACGCGCCCGTCGCGGGGTCGTAGAACTCGACGCTGGACAGGGTGTCGCCCCCGATGACCCTGCCTCCCGCGAGCAGCACGCGGCCGTCCTGCAAGCGCGTTGCCGCGTGATCCCTGCGCACGCTCGACGCCGCAGGCGTCGGCGACCAGGTGTCCGACAGGGGGTCGTAGAGCTCGGCGGCGGCAGACGGAGCGGCGCCAGCCGGAGCGCCCCCGGCGGCGAGCACCCGCCCGTCGGCGAGCAAGGTCGCGGTGTGCGACGAGCGCTCCGAGGTCATCGTCGCGGCGGGGGTCCACGCGTCGGTCGTCGGATCGTAGAGCTCCGCCGTGGCGACCCACGCGGCGCTGTCGGTGGCGCCGCCCGTGACCAGCACCCTGCCGTCGGCGAGCAAGGTCGCCGTGTGGCCCGACCGCGGCCCGCTCATCGGAGCAGCGGTCAGCCAGGCACCGAGCGCGGGATCATAGATGGCCGCGCTGGCGAGGTGGACCTGCGTCGACGAGCCCTGCCTTCGCCACCCGCCCGCGACGAGCACCCTGCCGTCGGGCAGCAAGGTCGCGGTGTGCTGCGCGCGGATCGTCGCCTCAGAGGCCGCCATGACGGTCCATGACGGGTCCACGAGGAGCGGCGAGCCCGTCGCCTCGACGTCGAGCGCCTCGCCCGAGGGCGCCGCGCAGCCGAGCCCGCATGTCAGTTGGATTGTCCAGAGCAGCGCCACCCATCGCGCGAAGCGCCACCCTGCCCAGGAAACCACGCGTGAGCCCATACCCTCCTCGATCCTCGAGAACGCGTCTTCCGCGAACGCATCGGCCGGGCCGCCCCGCGCGGCCGGCACTCGTGGGGTGCAGCGCGCGTCGCGGGGATTCAGGAGATCGCGGCGGAATCGTGCCCGTCGGCTCGATCCGCCGCGCGGGCGGGCCGAAGGTGCTCTCGCCGCAGGCGCGTCCGGATCGTCATGGGCGCGACGGCCCGCGCGGCGCCGGCCGCTCGGGGGCCGCCTCGCGGGCGAGCGCCGCCTGGAAGCGCTCGGGATCGTCGTCGATCTGGATCATGTCGCCGGTCCGCGAAGCCTCCTTGCTCAGGGCGACGACGAGCTGCAGGAGCTTCGAGCCCACGAGGATCCGGACGCGGGAGATCGTCGCGCGGTTCGCGGCGAAGAACGCGGTCCACGCGTCGCTGACGCTCGGCGCCGCCACGGTCACCGCGCGGACGTCCACGAAGAGCGCGGCCGGTCCGAAGCGCGCGATCTCCTTGCGGATCTCGTCGAGCGGGAGCTCGCCGAATTCACCGCCGTCGTGCCCCGCGATCGCGATCAGCATCACGCCCGGACGGAGCCGCCGGAACGTGTACGAGCAGCGGTCGTTCGCGAGCTGCACCGCGCCGTCCGCCAGCACCTCGCGCCGGATCGCCGTGCTCGCGGTCGCGCCGGCGATGCCCGCTGGCGCCGCCCCGGGGGCGACCGCGGGCTCGGCGATGCGCGCGGGCTCGGCGGCGTGCGGAAGCCCCGGCTGCGACGGCGCCCGTGCCGGCGCGGCGCTCGCGACCGCCTCGTCGAACCGCCGCGCGTCGGACTCGATCTGGATCAGCTCGCCCGTGCGCGAGAAGAGCTTGGCGACGTCCACCACGAGCTGGACGAACGGCGTGCCGACGAGGATCCGGACGCGCCGGAGCCGATCCCGGTTGGCGCTGAAGAAGCGCGTCCACGCGTCGCTCACGCTCTCCGCGGCGAAGGTGGCGTCGCGCGCGTCGACGTAGAGCTCGACCGGAGGATAGCGCGCGATCTCCGCCTGGAGCTCGTCGAGCGGCGCGTCCCCGAGGCCGCCCGTGTCGCGCCCGGCGATGGTCACGAGCACCGCGCCGGGGCGGAGCCGGCGGAAGACGAAGGAGCAGCCGTCCTTCGCGAGGCGGATCGAGCCGTCGCCCAGGATCTCACGGTGAATCATCGCTGTCCCGGTCCTCTCCGCCGGCGCGCCGCGCCGACGCTCACGGATCGTTGTCGCACGGCGCGCGCGCAGGTTCAACGAGGAGCGCCGGCGCTGGCTCCTCGGCCGCCGCCATCGCGCCGAAGGTCGTTGGAGAGCGGAAGTCGCCGCGGCTCGGCACCTTCAGGGGCGCATGGCTGAACACACCTCCGAAGGACAGGAACGACCGCTCGCCGCCGCGCGGGATCTCCGGGTAGAACGGCTGCACGAGGAGCCCCGAGATGGAGTACAGTCAGGCCTCCAGTCCGTCGAGCGTTCCAACGTGAGCGCCCATCCTGCCGGGAGGTCTATCGATGAAGAAAACGTACGCAGGGAGCTGCCACTGTGGCGCGGTCCGCTTCGAGGCCGATATCGACCTGAGCGCCGGGACCAACAAGTGCAACTGCTCTATCTGCACCAAGACGAGGAACTGGAACGCGATCATCAAGCCGGACGCGTTCCGGTTGCTCGCGGGAGAGGACGCGCTGAGCGACTACCAGTTCGGCATGAAGGCCGGGCACCACCTGTTCTGCCGGCACTGCGGCGTGCGCTCGTTCGGGCGCGGGCACGTGAAGGAGATCGGCGGCGACTACGTGGCGGTCCAGCTCGCCTCGCTCGACGACGTCGATCCCGGCGAGCTCCTCGCCGCTTCGATCCGGTACGCCGACGGGCGCAACAACAACTGGCAAGCTCCACCGGAAGAGACCCGGCACCTGTGAGCGTCGCCGCCGCTCCCCGCGGTGGATGAGGTGGGCAGCCCGGCGAGGGGTGGTGCTCAAATTTGCCCGGAGAGAGCTCACATGAAGGCGGGAAGGCAGGAAGATCGTCGATCTTTTCTTCCCGCCATCCCGCCTTCATGTTCAATTTTGAGCACTGCTCGGCGAGGCGTCCCGCGCCGCCAGCACCCTTAAGGGCTCTTGAGCTGCGTCAGGTCGACGCGGACGCCCAGGTGAAGGAGCGCGTCCTCGGGGCGGGTGAAGGTGCTCACGGGCGTGACATACCCCCTCGAGAGCCGCCCCACCTGGAGCACCCCGATCGCGCTCCTCAGGATGACCGCCGCCCTCTTGAACCCCTGCAACAACCGCGCGTGCGCCTGCCCGAACGTCACCTCGAACCCGTCGTCGTTGCGCATCGGCGCGTCCCGGGCGTCCACGAGCAGGAGAGAGCGCGGTCGGGAGATGATCCGGATCGCCTGCTCGATGCGCCGGAAGCTCTGCTCGAGCTCCTCGATGCTCGGATAGGGCAGCGAAGACCGCCGGATGAACACGAGCTGCTGGGTCGGATCGTGATGGACCGCCGTGTACGGGTCCCGCTCGATCTCGCGCAATCCGTGGAGAGGCACGCGCAGATGTTAGGCGGATCGCCGCCCCACGTCGACCCCCGCGGCGCCGCGGCGGCTCACCCACCCTCGCAATCGGCGCCGCACTGCGCCCCTCCGCACGCCAACACCTCCGCTGCCGCCGGCGCGCCGCTCTCGTACAGCATCGCGCACAGCTCCCGGCACGCGGCGTCGCCCGCGGCGCACGTGTCGGTGCACGCGACGAGCGCTCGACACGACGGGTCGGCGGCGCACGCGTTCATCTCGGCGGCGCACCGCGCGTACCGGCAGGAATCGCACCGGGACAGCGCGGCGCGCGACGGGCACTGCACGGCGCACCGCTCCGCCGCACAGCCGCCTTCGAGCGAGACGCCGGAGATGCCCTCCCGGTGCGCGGTCATGCACGTCTGCCGACAGGGCTCCTCTCCCGGAGCGCACCCGAGGAGGCAGTTGGCCAGGGCGGCGCACTCCGCGCTCCGCTGGCACGCGCAATAGCGCTCCTGGCAGCGGAGCGCGAGGCACGTCGTGCAGGGATCGCCGAGCGAAGCGCACGCGTACTCCGCCTCTCCGCCCGCCCCGCCGCCGGTCGCCGCGGAGCTCGCCCCGCCGGTTCCCCCGGCGCCGCCCGCTCCCCCCGCGCCGGCGCCGCCCGACCCGCTCGCTCCGGCGCCGCCCGCGCCGCCGGATCCGCCCGTCCGGGGGCTGTCCGGCGCCGAGCTGCAGGCCGCTGCGAGGAGCGCCACAACAGCACACGTCTTCCAGGAAGAACAGGTCATGGTCGACGCTACCCCGAAGATCGCCGGCAGCTCAAGGTGGGGTGACGGGCCCGCGTGCTACCGTGGCCCCACAAGGAACCTCCACGATGGCCCCCCTCCTCGATCGAGACCTGGAGCGCTACGTCCACGACCACACCGAGCCGCCTCCCGCGCTCCTCGACGAGCTGCGCGAGCACACCCTCGCCAGCGAGCCGCGCGCAGGCATGCAGGTCGGGCGGGTCGAGGGCGCCCTGCTCAAGCTGCTCTGCGCCCTCATGCAGGCGCGCCGCGTCCTCGAGATCGGCACCTTCACCGGCTACTCGGCCCTCAGCATGGCCGAGGCGCTCCCGCCCGACGGTGAGCTCATCACCTGCGACCGCGACCCCGACGTGACCCGCGTCGCCAGGTCGTTCTTCGACCGCAGCGAGCACGGCAAGAAGATCCGGATCGCGCTCGGCGACGCGCTCGAGACGATCCGCGCCCTGCCGGCGAGCCCGGCGTTCGATCTCGTGTTCATCGACGCCGACAAGGAGCGGTATTCGGCCTACTTCGAGGAGGCCCTCCCGCGCGTCCGCCGCGGCGGGCTGATCGTCGCCGACAACACCCTCTGGGGCGGCGAGGTCGTCGCCCCGGTGACCGCGGACGGCCGCGCCATCGCCGCCTTCAACGACCTCGTGGCCCGCGATCCCCGGGTCGAGAAGGTCATGCTCTCGGTGCGCGACGGGGTGACGCTCGCGCGCAAGCGCTGAGGAGAACCGAGGGGACCGCCCCGCCCGCAGGCCGCCGCGCGCTTCCGAAATCCCTCCGTGATTTCCAGCGCGCGGCGCTAGAGTCCAGCCAGCATGCTGCTCGCCATCGACGTCGGGAACACGAACATCAGCTTCGGGGTGCTGGAGGGCGAGGCGCTGCGGCACCACCTCCGCTGCGAGAGCGCGCGCTCGCGCACCGCGGACGAGTACGCGGTGCTCGTCCGGCAGATGCTCGACCTCCGCCGCGTCGACCTCGCCCGCATCGACAGCGCGATCATCGCGAGCGTCGTGCCGACGCTGACCGACACGATGGTGGGGCTCGTCGAGCGGGCCTTCGGCATCGAGCCGCTCGTCGTGGGCCCGGGCATCAAGACCGGCATGGCCATCCTCTACGAGAACCCGCGCGAGGTCGGCGCCGACCGGATCGTCAACGCGGTCGCGGCGCACGAGTGGATGAAGCGGTCGCCCGAGCCCGCGCCGCCGCCCGAGCCCGCCCGGGGCGATCACGCCGCCTCCGGCGTCATCGTCGTCGACTTCGGCACGGCGACCACGTTCGACTGCGTGACCCCGAAGGGCGAGTACCTGGGCGGCGTCATCGCGCCGGGCATCCAGATCAGCGCCGAGGCGCTCTTCTCCCGCGCCGCGCGGCTGTCCCGCGTGGAGATCGCGCTCCCGCCCCGGGTCGTCGGCCGCAACCCCGTCCACTCGATGCAGTCGGGCATCGTGTACGGCTACGCGGGGCTCGTCGACGGGCTCGTGAACCGCCTCCGGCGGGAGCTCGGCTACCCGTGCCGGGTCATCGCCACGGGCGGCCTGGCGCGGCTCATCGCGCCGCAGACCGAGACCATCGAGGTGGTCGACGACGACCTGACGCTCACCGGGCTGCGCCTCATCTACGAGCGGAACGCCGAGCGCGGCGGCGGGCCGTCCCCGCACCCGACCGCGGCGGGCGGAGGCGGCCAGGGTTGACGGCGCCCGCGCCCGGCCGCGCATCTCGGCCCGCGGGCGCGCCCGCGCTCGCCTCCGCCGCGGCGCCCGCGCCCGGCCGCGCGTCTCGGCCCGCGCGCGCGCTCGCCCTCGCCGCGGCGCCCGCGGCGCTCGCCCTCGCGCTCCTCCTCGCCGTTCTGCTCGGCGCCGAGCCCGTCTCGGTCGAGCGCGCCCTCGCGGGCCCGGGCCTCGACCGGACGCTCCTCCTCGACGTGCGCCTGCCGCGCGTGCTCCTCGCGGCCATCTCCGGCGCCGGCCTCGCGGCCGTGGGCGCCGCGTTCCAGGCGCTGCTCCACAACCCGCTCGCCGAGCCGTACGTGCTCGGCGTCTCCGGCGGCTCCGCGCTCGGCGCCGCGCTCGCGATCGCGCTCGGCGTCGGCTCGGCGACCGTCCTCGGCGCCACGCTCCTGCCCGCGGCGGCGCTCGCCGGCGGCCTCGTCGCGACGGTGCTCGTCTACGCCATCGCCCGCGGCGCGGCCGAGGGCACCTCCGGCGCCTCGATGCTCCTCGCCGGCGTGATCGTGAACTCCATCGCCGCCGGCCTCATCACGTTCCTGAAGACGATCGTCTCCCCCTCGCGCTCCCAGCAGCTGCTCCGGTGGCTCATCGGCTTCGTCGAGCTGCCCACGGCCTCGGTCCTCCTCGGCGTCGCCGCCTACGTCGCCGTCGGCTGCGCGGTGCTCCTCGCCGACGCCGCCCGCCTGAACCTCCTCTCGCTCGGCGACGAGTCGGCCGGGACCCTGGGCGTCGACGTGCGCGCGGTCGAGCGCCGGATCTTCTTCGCGTCCTCGTGCGTGGTCGGCGCGATCGTCAGCCGCACCGGCCTCATCGGCTTCGTCGGGCTCATCGTCCCGCACGCGGTCCGCCGGCTGGCCGGCGCGGATCACCGGCGGCTGCTACCGCTGTCGCTGGTCGCCGGCGCGGTGCTGCTCACGACGTGCGACCTCCTCGCGCGCCTCTCGTTCCGGTGGCTCGGCACGGAGCCGCCCGTCGGCGCGGTGACCGCGGTCCTCGGCGGGCCGCTGTTCCTCGCGCTCCTCCGGCGCTCGCCGCGCCTGTGAGGGCGGCGCGCCGGGCCGCCGCGGGCGCGTCAGGCCATGCCGAGGAGCTTGTTCATGCTGGCCTCGTCGGCCGGCGTGAACGGGTAGCGATCGAACTCGGCGCTCGTGACCCACCGGAACGCGTTCACCGCCAGCGAGGCGAGCTCGCCGCTCTTGATGTGACACTCGTAGAGGTACAGGTCGACGATGTAGCGCTCGTACGGGTGGCTCACGAACGAGATCAGCTGGCCCACCTCGATCTCGACGCCGAGCCGGTGCCGGACCTCGCGCTTCAGCGCGGCCGCGTCGGTCTCGGACTCTTCCACGCGCCCGCCGGGGAACTCCCAGAGCATCGGCAGCACGGCGGTCGGGCGGCGCTGGGTGATGAGGTATCGGCCGTCCTGTTCGATCACGGCGGCGACCACGCGGATGGTGCGGACCATTTCCATGGCGAGTGCCTCAGGGATGCCCAGCGTACGACGGGGCGTGGGGTTGTGCGAGCGGGACGGGCGTGTCCTGGGAGCTCGGGCCGCGTGGCCTCACACGCCCACGCGGAACAGCTGCTGGCCCATGAGCAGGATGTCGCCCCCGGAGATCTCGGTCTCGCCGAGGACGCGGAGGAAGGTGCCGTTCGAGCTGCCGAGGTCCGTGAGGAACAGCCGGCCGCCCTGGAGCGAGATCTGGCAGTGGAGCCCGGAGACGTAGCCGTCCTCGGGGAAGAGGATGTCGCCGCGCTCGCGCCCGAGGTGCAGGCCGGTGTCGGGGACGGGGAACGCGTTGCCGGTCGCGTCCCTGCCGATGATCAGCGCCAGGCGCGCGACGTAGCCCTTCGAGGGGCTGCCGAGCCGCTCGACCCCGTCGGGCGTCGCGGGCGCGGGGGTGAGCGACTCGACGCGGACGATCTCCTGGCCGATGCGGAAGACGTCGCCGTTCTCGAGCTGCACCGGCGTGTCCCTGCGCAGCCTGCGGTAGACGCCGTTGAGCGAGCTCTCGTCCTTGACGAAGAGGCGCCCGCCCTTGATCGAGAACGTCGCGTGGCGCGGGGAGAGGTAGCTGTCGCCGCCGAAGATCGCGCCCGCGTCGCGCCCCACGGTCGTGGGGTTCGCGGGCAGGGTGTACGAGCCGGCCTCGGTGCCGTCGGCCCGGAGCGCGGTCAGCACGACGTTCGCGGCGCCCGACGTGGACACGACCGGCGCGGGCGGCTGCACCGAGGCGCCCGCCGGCTTGACGAGCTTGAAGCCGCAGAGCGCGCAGAACTTGTTCGACGGCGGGTTGGGCTCCTGGCACTGCGGGCAGACGACCGTCCCCGCGCCGGCCGACGCCGCGGGCGAAGCCGGCTGCGCGGCGGCGGCCTTCCTGCTCGTGCCGGTGTCCTCGCCGCGGACCGGCGTGGCGAACGCCGCCGGATCGATGAGCGCGGGCGGCGGGGGCGCGACCGCGGGGCCCTTCTGGGCGCCGGTGCCGATGGCGGTCGGCTCATCGCCGTAGGGCTGGTTCGACCGCGAGGCCGCCGGCACGCCGTGGGGCGGGGTGCCCGCCGCGAACTTCTTCGGCGCAACGTCGCGAGGCAACTCGGCGCCGCAGCCGAGGCAGAACTTGTAATGGTCCTGATTTTCCTTGGAGCACTTCGGACAGGTGATCACCAGGCCTCCTCACAACGAGCGACCGGACAGGGTCTCAAGGCGAACGGCGGCGGGAGCATATTCGCCGCGGCCGCCCTCTGTCGACAGTCTGTCGCTCCTTCATGCGCGGGCGGCCGGCGGCGCGCGCGGGCGGCCGGCGGCGCGCGCGGGCGGCCGGCGGCGTGCGCGGGCGGCTGGGCCCGGCGGGGCTGCCGGCTCGCCTCGCCGGCGGCGCGCCCTGCGCGGCGCTCACTTGGACAGGAGCGCGAGCGCGTCGCGCACGAGATCTCCGAGCGGGGCGCTGTCGACGCGCGCGCCGAGGGCGGCGACGGCCCGTTCGGCCTCGGCCGGCCGGTAGCCCATGCGGGTGAGCGCGCCGTGCAGGAGGTCCTGCTTCGCGCTGGCGGCCGCGGGCGGCGGCGCCGCGGCGGAGGGCGCGGCCGAGGGGAGGTTGACGAGCTTGTCCTTCAGCTCGAGGACGAGCCGCTCGGCGGTCTTCTTGCCGACGCCGGGGATGGCGGTGAGGCGCGCGGTCTCCCGGCGGGCGATGACCGCGGCGAGCTCCCCCGCGCCGAGCGCGCTGAGGATGGCCACCGCGATCTTCGGGCCGATGCTGGAGATGCCGATGAGCACGCGGAACGCCGCCCGGTCCTCGCGGGTCGCGAAGCCGTAGAGGAGGAGCGCGTCCTCGCGCACGTGGGTGTGGACGAACAGGGTGATCGCGTCCGAGCCGGACGGCGCGGCGAGGCCGCGCGCGCGCCCCACGGCGCCGAGCGGGACCGTCACCTCGTAGCCGACCCCGGCGACGTCGAGCACCACCGTGCCCTCGTCGCCCTCTTCCACGATGTGGCCGGAGAGCCGGCCGATCAATTGACCTTGGCCCCTTGCTGGATCCACCGGCGGATGGCGTCGCGCTCCGCCGCGGGCAGGGTGTCGCCGGTGTAGGGCATCGGGGCGCCGCACTGGTCGGGGGCGCACTCGAGGTCCCCGCAGCTCAGGGTGTCGTCGAGCTTGTGCATGAGGAAGCTGTTCGCGGGGTCGCCGGCCGCGATCCGCGGCATCCCGGACGGCGCGCGCGACGCGACGCCGACGTTCTGGGCCACGATCGCGTCGATCTGCGCCGGCGTGGCCTGCTCGCTCACCGCCGGGCCGAGGTAGGCGAACCCGGCCGAGCCGGCCTCGGCGCCGTGGCAGGTCGAGCTGAACGAGCAGGACCGCTGGAAGACGGGGAGGACGTCGGTCGCGAAGCTCACCTCGGGGGTCGCCCCGTCGAACTTGCTGTAGTCGAAGCACGCGGTCTCCGCGGGCCCCGGGCCGTCGTCGCCGCCGCACGCGGCGCTCGCCGCCGCGATCAGGAAAATCAAGAAGAATTTCCGCACGTTCACCCCTCGCAGCTCGATCCTCGGGGCGCGACCCTAGCAGAACTGCGCGCGCTCCGTAACGCGCGACGTCGCGCAGGGCGTCGGAGCGCATTGGGGCGCGTTACGGAGCGCGCGTCGCCCCGGCGCGGCGATCGGGGCGCGCCGGAGCGACCCGCGCGCCGCGCGGAGATCGCCGTGCGTTTGGCCGGCCGGCGCGGCGGCGGGTAGGCTGGGCGCTGCATGAGGATTGGCCTGGGCATCGGCTCGATGGGGCTCGCGCTCGCCGCGCTCGCCGCCGGGTGCGGCGGGGGGCGGGACGCGGTCGAACAGCAGCTCGCCGAGCTGCGCGCGGAGCTCGTCCGGGTGCGCGCGGACAACGCCGTGCTCGCGGACCGGGTGGGCTCGCTGGAGCGCGCGCGGGTCGCCCCGCGCGTCGCCGCGCGCCCGGACGAGGCCGAGCCGCGCGCCGCCTCCCCGGAGGAGCTGGACAGGCCCGACCTCGAGGTCGTGCGGCTCGCGCCGGAGGACGACGGCGCGCGGCCGCCGGTGCTCCGCTCGACCGCGAACGGCGTCGTGATCGACGAGCCGCCGGGCGGCTCGCCGCCGCCGAGCCCGCCACCCTCCACCCCGTCGAGGCGCAAGCGATGAAGTTCCACCCGAAGGCAACGCTGGTCCCGGTCTCCCTGGCGCTCGCCGCGGCGACGCCGCTGGCGCTCGCCCAGGAGCAGGGGGGCGAGGAGGGCGCCGGGCCGGGCGTCACCGTGGTCCAGCTCCCGCCGGCCCAGCCGACCGTCGAGACGCAGGTCGTGGTGCCGGGCTACCCGCAGCCGGGGTTCGATCCGAACGCCCACCTGCCCTCGAGCTCGCGCGGCACCACGGACACGTCCCGCGCGTCGGACGGCTTCGATCTGGGCCGCCGCAGCGAGGGCCCCGCCTCGGTGCGGGGCGGCGCGAACGGGAGCTACGTCGTCGAGGGGCAGTTCGTGCCCGAGTCGCACTCGGTGCGGCGCGGCGACACGCTCTGGGACATCTCGGGCAGGTACTACACGAACCCTTACGCCTGGCCGCAGGTCTGGGCGCTGAACCCGCAGCTCCAGAACCCGCACTGGATCTACCCGGGCGACCGGATCCGGCTCCGCGACCCGAACGAGGCCCCGACCCGCGGCAGCATCGGGCTCGGCTTGACCAAGGCGGGCCGCGGGGGGCGGGTGCCGGCGAAGACGATCTTCCTGCGCGACCTCGGCTGGGTCGACGACGTGAAGAAGGACACGTGGGGGGAGCTCGTCGCCAGCCCCGACGACCAGATGCTCCTCAGCGAGGGCGACGACGTCTACCTCCGCCTCTCGGGCGACCACGAGGTCGCGATCGGCCAGGAGCTCACGATCTTCCGCGAGATCAAGAAGGTGAAGAGCGGCGGCGACGACAAGGGCGAGCTCGTGACCGTGCGCGGCACCGCGCGCGTCGATCGCTACAACCCGAAGACGCACATGGTGCGCGCGCGGCTCATCGAGTCGCTCGACGTTGTCGAGCGCGGGGACCGGGTCGGCTCGGTGGCGCGCCGCTTCGACGTGGTGCCGCCGGCGAGCGCCGACGCGGACCTCGAGGCGCGGATCATCGCGGCGATCTACCCCTACCAGCTGTTCGGGCAGCACCAGGTGGTGTTCATCGACAAGGGCGAGAAGGACGGGGTGAAGCCGGGGCAGCGCTTCTTCGCGGTCCGGCGCGGCGACCGCTGGGTGCAGCAGCTCGGGGGCGCCGGCAAGCTGGCGACGCTCCGGCCGCGGGTGCAGGACGAGCGGCCGGCGCAGGTCGACGCGCCGAAGTTCGGCGTCGACGAGGAGCTGCTCCCGGACGAGACCTACGCCGAGCTGCGCGTGCTCAACGTGCGCGAGCGCACGGCCGCGGCGCTCGTGACGAGCGCGATGTACGAGGTCGAGCGGGACGCGGTGCTCGTCTCGCGCAAGGGCCTCTGACCGCCGCGGCGCGGGGCCTGGCGAGGTCGGGCCGCCGCGTCGCCGTCGCCTGCGTGGGGGAGCGAACCGCGGCGGTGCGCGGCGGCACATTCGGGGCGTCGCCGCGCTGCGGCTCGCGACCCGGACGGCGGGGTCGAGGGCCGCGCTGACCGCGACGAAAAGCGCCATCGCGGAAATGTACGGCGACGCGCCGACGCGTGTACGTGGAGGCGTGGAGGGCGAGGAAGGCGCGGAGTCGGAATGTGCATCGACGCGCGGGCGTCGGCGCAATGTCTCCACGAGGGGGGCGCGGTCGCGGTATGATGTTCCGTCTATCATGCGTCGCCGCGCAGAAGCCCAGTCCGAGCTGAAGGGCGTGGATGGAGAGCCTGCCACGCAGCGCTCGTTCGAGAGCGCGTCGGATCGCTGCGCCCCGAAGAGCGGCTCGCTGTCCGAGGTGCTCGGCGACGGCGCGGTGCGGGCCCCCCGATCGAGCGGCGCGCCCCCGAGCCTCGCCGGCACGGCGCCGGAGGCGCGCGGCCACGCGCTGCGCGAGCGCGGCAACCTGCTGCTCCGGCGCAACGACTGCGCGAGCGCCGCGCGCGATTACGACGAAGCGCTCGCACTGTTCCAGGCCGCGGGCGACGGGCTCGGCCAGGCCCAGGTGCTCATGGATCGCGGCGCGCTGCGCCTGCGGGAGGGCGTCCCCGTCCAGGCGGTGCGCGACTACGACGAGGCGCTCGCGCTGTTCCAGGCCGCGGGCGACCGCGCGGGGGAGGGGGAGGCGCTGCGGGCGCGGGGCTTCGCGCGCGCCGAGGAGGGCGATCTCGGCGGCGCGGTCTGCGACTACGATCTGGCCATCCAGCTCTTCCTGCAGCTCGGCGATCGCGAGCCGCTCAAGCCGCGTGCCGGCTCGCGCGCGGCCGCCCCCGACGCCGACGGCGCGGGGCCCACGGAGTCGCCCCGCGCCCGCCCGCACGGCGCGGCGCACGCGCGGGCGCTCAAGTCGCGCGGCGATCTGCGCGTCCGCCTCCGCAACCTGCCGGGCGCGGCGCGCGACTACAGCACCGCGCTCGCGCTGTTCCAGGGCGCGGGGGATCGAAGCGGGCAGGCCAGCGTGCTGAAGGCGCGCGGCGACATGCGGCTCGGCCAGGACAACATGACGGGCGCGGCGCGCGACTACGACTGGGCGCTCACGCTGTACCAGGCCACCGAGGACCACCTCGGCCATGCCGGCGTGCTGAAGGCGCGCGGCGATCTGCGGACCCGGCAGGAGGACCTCGCGGGCGCCGAGCGGGATTACGATCAGGCGCTCGAGCTGTTCACGGCGACGCGCGACGTGCTGGGGCAGGCCGCCGTGCTGAAGGCGCGCGGGGACATGCGCTCGCTGCAGGAGGACCTCGTGGACGCGGTGCGCGACTACGACCGGGCGCTCGCGCTGTTCCGCACCGGCTTCGAGCGCCGGGGCCAGGCCGCGACGCTCAAGGCGCGGGGCGATCTCCGCCGCAAGCAGTTCGAGCTGGTGGCCGAGCTCGTGGGCGTCGCGGCGGCCGACGCGTCGGATCTGGAGGACGCGCTCTCGGACTACGAGCAGGCGCTCGCCCTGTTCGAGGTGCTCGAGGACGGCGCGGGGCAGGCGGGGGTGCTCCGGGCGCGCGGCGATCTCTCGCGCATCCAGGGGGATCTCGGCGCGGCGCTGGCGCTGTACCTGAGCGCGAAGCGGCTCCTGGACGTCTCGGGCAACGCCGCGGAGCTCTCCGCGACGCTCGCCGAGATCGCGCGGACGCACGCGCTCGCGGGCCGCGCGGCCGAGGCCCGCGCCGCGGCCGAGCAGGCGCTCGCGCGCGCCGATCGCGCGACGAGCCCCGAGGTCCGCGAGCTGGCGGAGGCGGTCCTCTCCGGCCGGATCACGGCGCGCCCGGAGGAGGGCGCCGCGCGCGACTCCCGGGTGCCCATCAGCCCGGGGCGGTTCGAGCGAGAGAGGTTTTGAGAGGCCGAAGGGCAGAGGTTCTACTTCAAGCTTCCGTCTTCCGCCTTCCCTCTCCCGTCTCCCATCTCCCGCCTTTCGTCTCCCGTCTCCCGTCTCCCGTCTCCCGTCTTTCGTCTCCCGTGCGCGTCCTTCGTGCGCGTGCGCGTGCGCGCTGATTCCGGGGGAATCGCGCACGCGCACGCGCACGAAGAGGGGAGAGTGGAGAGGAAAGAGGGAAGACGGGAGAGGGAAGACGGGAGAGGGAAGACGGGAGAGGGAAGAGGGGAAGAGGGGAGAGGGAAGAGGAGAACAGAAGACCGGGACGAGAGACCGAGGACGGTCTCTCAGCGCCGCCGCCCGCCGCGCGCCGGCTTACCGCTGCCCCGCGGGCCCGGCTTGCCGCCGCCACGTGAAGCCGGCTTGCCGCCGCCGCGCGGCCCCGGCTCGCCCCCGCCACCACCCCGCGGCGCGGGCTTCTCCGGCGGCGCTTCCGTCGTCCGGACCACGAGCAGCGCGCGCCCGCGATCGAAGGTCGGCGTCACGCTGACGTAGCCGTTCTCGCGCGCGAAGCCCGCCATGTCGCCGCGATGCTCATCCATGTACCGGCTGAAGCGCGTCCAGAGATCGCGCGCCTCCTCGTCCTGGAGGGGCGCACCGTCGATGGAGGCTGCGAGGTTCGATCGATCGCTCACGGGATCCTGCGCGTGTCTCGGGGTGGCGCGCCGGCAGGGCGCGCCCGCTCCGCGCGGCCCAAGCGTGCCCTCGCGCGCGCGGCCCGGCAAGACCGCAGCGCGCGCCGCCCCACCCCGCCGGCGCCCGGGGCGCGGCGGCGAGCGCTCACTGGATCCCGTACTCCTTCAGGCGCCGGTAGAACGTCCGGCGCGGCAAGCCAACGACCTGCGCCGCCTTCACCCGGTTCCAGTTGCAGCTCGACAGCGCCACAAGGATCCGCTCGCGCTCGCTCGCCTTGTGCGCGTCGAGCGACGTCTCGACGCGGAGAGGCTCGCTCGACGGCGGGGCCCGGCCGGCGCTCGCTGGAGCCCCGCCGCCGAGCGGCGCGCGCGACGGGGGCGGGGCCTCGGCGCCACGGAGCGACCGCGGCGCCGCGTCGGGGAGCTCGAAGTCGTCGCTCTCCAGCTCGGGGCGGTCCGACAAGACCCACGCGTTGAGCAGCACGTTCTCGAGCTGCCGCACGTTGCCGGGCCAGCTGTACGCCGACAGCCGCTTCAGCGCGGCGCGCGAGACGCTGCGGCGATCCCGGCCGTAGCGCGCGGCGAAGATCCCGAGGAAGTAGTCGATGAGCAGCGGGATATCCTCGATCCGCTGGCGCAGCGACGGGACCCGCACCTCGACGACGTGCAGCCGGTAATAGAGGTCCTCGCGGAACGTGCCGCGCGAGACCATGTCGGCGAGATCCCGGTGCGTCGCCGCGATGACCCGCGCGTCCACCGGCTCCTCGCGCGCGCCGCCGACCGGGCGGACGACCTTCTCCTGCAGCACCCGCAGCAGGCCCGCCTGCATCTTCTGCGGCATCTCCCCGATCTCGTCGAGGAGGATCGTCCCGCCGGTCACCTCGCGGAAGAGCCCCTTGCGGTCGCGATCGGCGCCCGTGAACGCGCCGCGCACGTGCCCGAAGAGCTCGCTCTCCAGGAGGTGCTCCGGGATCGCGCCGCAGTTGACGCCCACGAACGGCTTCTTCGCCCGCGGGCTCGCGTTGTGGATCGTCCGCGCGACGACCTCCTTGCCCGTCCCGCTCTCGCCCGTGATGAGGATCGGGATGTCCGTGTCCTTCACCCGGTCGATCAGCGCGTACACGCGGCGCATCGCCTCGCTCGTGCCGACCAGGCCCTCGTAGCCGAAATGGCCGCGGATCACCGCGCGCGCCGAGCGCAGATCCCGCCGCGTCGCGGCGAGCTGCGCGGTGCGGTGGCCGAGGAGCTCCTCCAGCTTCGCGCGCGCGGCGCGCAGCTCCTCGTTCGCGCGCTCCAGCTCCCGGGCGCGGCGCTCGTTCTCGCCGACGAGGCGCGCGGTCTCGATCGCGATCGCCACCTGATCGGCCAGCGCCGTCAGCGTGGGGAGCTCGGCCTCGAACTTCGCCGCCGCGCTCAGGCGCGTCTCCAGGTACAGCGCGCCGATCACCTGCCCGCTCCGCTGCCGGATCGGCACGCAGGCGACCGACTGCAGCATGAGCTGGTGGACCGAGACGTAATCGCTCATGCGCGCGTCGTCCCGCGCGCTCGCGGTCACGACCGGCTCGCCCGTGGAGATCACCCGCTCGGCGATCGAGCTGGAGAAGCGCGCGTGCGGATCGTCCCCGGCCTGGTCGCGCGAGGCGTGGATCGAGAGATCGACCGCGCCCTCGCCCGCGGCGGGCGGCGGCTCGCCGCGCGGCGGACGCTGCAGGATGATGAACCCGCGCTCCGCCTGGAGCAGCGCGATCGCGTGATCGGTCACCTTCGCGAGCAGGCGCGTGAGGTCGTGCTCGCCCGCGATCTCCCGGTTGATCTCGAGCACCCGCGCCAGCCGGTCCTCGCCCGGCGGCGGCGCTGCGGCCTGGGACGCCCCGCCCTGCGCGGGCGCCGCGCCGGGCGCCGGCGCCGCGCCCGGCTGGGCGAACGGCACCGTGCGGCTGCTCATCAGCTCGAGCATCGCCGCCGCCCGGATCTCCTTGCGGCGCGCGTCGTTCCAGAAGACCTCCCGGAGGTCGCGCGGCAGCTTGGAGGCGATCTCCTCCAGCGTGATCAGCGCCTCCTCGCGGTCGTGGCGCGCCCGGATGAGGTGCCCGCGCTCCGTCTCGAGCTGCGCCCGCGCCTCCAGCGCGCGCCAGATCCAGTCGCGCTGGCCCGCCGCGCGCGCCGCCTCGAGCGCCTCGTCGTACGCCGCCCGGGCCCGCCGCTCGTCGCGCGCGAGCGCCGCGACGCGCCCGCGCGCGAGCGCGAGCAGCGCCCGGTGGGCGCCGGTCGTCCCGAGGCGCTCCGCCGCCACGTCGATCTCCTCGCCGAGGGCGCGCGGGTCCGCGCCGGCGCGCGCCACCGCGAAGAGCACGCGCTCGAGCCGCGCCTCGACCCCGTCGATCCGCCGGCCCATCGCCTCGTACGCCTCGGCGCACTCCAGGCAGAGCCGCTCGGCCTGCTCGAGGTCGCCGGAGCGCGCCGCGTGCTCCGCCTCGAGCGCGAGCAGCTGGGCGTGCTGCTGCGGCGCGAGATCCGCGCGCTGGGCCGCGAGCGCGTCGAGCGACACCCGGGCGCGCGCGAGCCGCCCGAGGTAGAGGTCGAGGTTCGCGAGGTTGAGGAGCGCCTGCCGGATCGTCGTCACGCGGCCCGAGCGCCGGCCCAGGTCGACGGCCGCCTCGAGGTGGCGGATGGCCGCGCCGAGGTCGCCCTGGAGCTTCGTGAGCGCGGCGAGGTTCAGGCGGGTCGTCGCGAGCGTGCCCGCGTCGCCGGCCTGCTCCGCCGCCGTGAGCGCCTCCTCGTAGACGGTCTTCGCCTCGCTGAGGCGGTCGTCCCGCTGGAGCGCGAACGCGAGCGAGACGAGCGCGACCGAGAGGATCCGCGGCTCGCCCGTGAGCCGCGCGAGCCGCACCGCGTGCTCCAGCGTGCGCTTCGCGTCCTCGTGCCGCGAGGCGAAGCTCTGCGCGAGCCCGCGCGTCGCCACCGCCTCGGCGACGATCGCCTCGGGCGAGGCGCCGAACGCGGCGGCCGTCGCGAGCTCGGGGCGCGGCTCGCCGGGGAGCTCCGCCTCGAGCTTGACCGGGCCCACCCGCTCGACGGCCTCGCCCGCGCGGCGCTCCGCCTCGCCGTAGTCGCCGGTGCGGAGCAGCGCCCGGGCCATCTGCAGCGACCAGAACGCCGCCTGCGCGCGATCGCCCGAGGCCTCGACCTGGTCCTTCGCGCGCGCGAGCTCCGCGAGCGCCCGCGCGGTGTCGCCGCGGTTCACGGCGAGCCGCGCGCGCGCGATCACCACGACGGGCGAGCCGTCGCCCTGGAGCCGGCCGAGCGCCTCCGCGGCCGCGTCGAAGTGGCCGCGGTCGAGCAGCCGGTGGATCTCCGCCGGCGGCAGCGCCGCGCCCTCGGCGCCGGCGCCGCCCGGCCCGGACGCCGCCGCCCCCGAGGCGGGGGGCGCCTCGAGCAGCCGATCGACGTCCTCGGTCGACGCGACGGGCGCGCGCGCGATGCGCGCGACGATCTCCCGGATGCGCCCGGGCCACCGGCCCGCGCGCGCGACGACGTGCGCGGCCACCGCGTCGCTCAGCGACAGGATGGTGCGCTGCACGAGCTCGCGGGCGACCTGCTCGTCGAGCGGCGCCATCTCGAAGCGCTGGAACCCACGGGCGAAGTCGGCGGCGCGGCCGGGCGAGGGCGCGCCGGCCGCCGGGGCGCCGTCGGCGGCGCGCTCCCGCGGGTCCCCGAGCACGAGCACGAGCTTGCCGCCGGCCCTCCGGACCTCGTCGAGCCGCTCGATCTCCGCGTCGCCGAGCCGATCGGCGTCGTCGACGAGCGCCGTCACCCGGCCGAGATCGTGCGCCGACAGCTCGATCGCGAGCGCCCCGCGCGGGTCGGCCACGCGGGCCGCCTCGACCCACGCGACGGCGTACCCGCCGACCTCGAGCGACCACGCGATGCGCCGGAGCAGCGCGCTCCGCCCGGACCCGGGCGGCCCGGCGATCGAGAGCCCGGAGCCCGCGGGCAGCGCCATGATCTGCGCGAGCAGCCGGCCGGACGGCGCGTCCAGCCCGACGATCGGCCAGACCACCGCGCCCGCGCCGGCGTCGGGCCGCGCGCCCGGCTCGGCGGGCCCTGCGGGCTCCTCGCTCGGCCCGCAGGGGAGCCGCGCGGCGCGCCGGAGCGCGTTCGCGAGCTCGTCCGCGCTCGGGTAGCGCGCGTTCGGCTCCCTGGCGGTGGCCCGGTCGACGACCTCCTGGAGCGCGCCTATGACCTTCGGATCGCGCGCGCCCTCGCCCTCGCTCTGGCGGAGCGCCTCGGCGAGGGTCGCGCCGAGCGCGAACACCTCGGCGCGGACGGTGAGCGGGTCGCCCTTGAAGAGCTCGGGGGCGGCGTAGCGGGGCGTGAGGCCCACGGGCCGCGAGCCGTCGTCGCGGAACGGCGCGGCGAGGCCGAGGTCGACAAGCGTGGCGCGCCCGCCCTCGCCGACGATGATGTTCGCGGGCTTCACGTCGCCGTGCAGCAGGAGCGCGCGGTGCAGGCGCGTGAGCTGGTCGGCCGCGTCGGCGATGGCCGCGAGGTTCCTGGCCAGGTCGCCCTTGCGCGCGAGCAGGTCGGCGAGGCTCGTCCCCTCGACGAGCTCGCGCACCATGAAGGGCCGCCCCGACGCGGGCAGCCGGCCGAAGCGAAGCACGCGCGGCACGCCGAGGCCCTCGACGCCCGACAGCGCCGCCGCCTCGCGGACGAGCGCGAGCACCTCCGGCTCGTCCGCGTCCTCGCCGAGCGTCTTCAGCGCGACCGCCTTGCCGGTGATCCGGTCGCGCACCGCCCACACCTCGCCGCCGCCGCCCTTTCCGAGCGTCCCGATCGGCTCATATCGCGGGGGAAACAGCGGGTGTGACGTCACGCGATCCCTCGATCAGAGGCCATATCCGGCGGACAGCCCGAAGAAGAAGCCCGTGATGGAGAATCCGGCGTCGAGCCGCGTCTGCAGCTGCTTGATCGGCTTGTACCGGAAGCTCACCTGCGGGAACGAGATCCACGGGAACACCGACGGCTTCGAGCCCCCGTTGACCCAGCTCGGCTCGCTGTAATCGCCGTAATGGTTGTTGGAGCCGTCGCAGTAGGCGCCGCCCGGGCCGCCCACGCCGGAGCACTTCCGCCACGCGCTCACGTCGTCGGGGCTCGGGTTCGACCCCGGGGCGCCCGGGTACGCCTGGGCGCGGTGGAGATCGCCGAACACGAGGCCGAGCCCGACGCCGCCGCCGACGAGGAGCGAGAAGCGGCCCTTGTCGTCGATGGGGACGTCGAAGAGGAGGTCGCTCGTGAAATAGAGGAGCTTCATGTCGCTCGACACCATTTCCCAGGCGAACTGGTCGTCGTTCTTCCCCTTGAAGAGGAAGGGATCCATCGAGTAGTCGGCGTAGGACAGCGCGAGATCGATCTCGAGCCCGTTCTTGCGCGAGGTGAACTCCGGGCCGATCATGAACACGTTCACCGTCGCGCCGCCGTCGGCGAACAGGTTGATCATGAACTTCGGGACGATGACGTTCCGGAGCCGGAGGCCGATGAACTTGTGGGCCTTGCCGTCCTTCTCGAACGGGCTGTTGTCGTCCGCGGCCTCGGGCGGCGCTTCCGGCACGTCGTCCTTCGCGGCGGGCGCCTTGTCGTCCTTGGCCTGCTCGTCATTGGCCTGCTCGTCCTTGGCCTGCTCGTCCGCGGCGACGGCGTCGTCCGGATTGCTGCCGCCGCCGTCCTTCGACTGCGCGCGGGCCGTCCCGACGAAGCACACGGCGCCGAGCAACGCGGCGAGCGCGGCGGCCCTGGCAGGCACCCCGACCGCGAGCAGCCGACCCATCTTCAAGTGGTACATTGTAGGTCACCTAGCGATGCGTAAGGTCAAGGCCGGATCCGGGCACGCACGGAACGAACGCGCCGAGGCCAAGCTCCGGTTCTCCGCGCGCCCCGGTACACCGGGGACCAGCCGAGGGGGAGGGTACACGAGACGCCGCGCGGTGTGACGCCCGCGGACCGCCCAAGGCAGAGCTTTTTCCACCCGGGCGTGCCCGAGCGCGCTCGCTCGCGCCCTGACCTGGGCGGCCGTGCGACACCGGCGCTGGCGGCGCCGCCGCGCCGGCGTCCCCGGCGCGCGAAGCGCGTCGGCCCGAGGTTGCGCACGGCAAAATAATCCGCAATAGACGGAAAGGATGATCCTGCATCAGTCTCAGGTCGAGCAGACGGTCGACCGCGATGAGCGGGACAGGTTCATCAAGGAGCTCGTGGTGGTGCGGGTCCGCAGCACGGCGGTCGAGGTCGCGCCGGCGAGCCGCGGGATCGAGGGGGCGCGCGCGCCGGGCGGGGAGGACCCGGTGGTCGACCGGGAGCCGGTGGTGCACGACGTGCCGCTCGCGATGATCCGGAAGCGCAGCGCGCGGCTGCGGAGCACGGTGGCGAGCGTGCTGCTGATCCACGGGTACGGCCAGAACCGGTACATCTGGCACCTGCCGTCGCGCAGCTTCTCGAACTACCTGGCGCGGGCGGGCTTCGACGTCTTCAACCTGGATCTGCGCGGGCACGGGCGGTCGCGGCACCTCGGCGCGCGGCGGCCGGGTCACGTGACCGATTTCGTCCGCGAGGACGTGCCGGCGGCGATCGAGGAGGTCCGGCGCATCTCGGGCCCGCGGCCGGTGTACCTGATCGGGCACTCGCTCGGGGGGCTCATCAGCTACGCGACGGCGCCGACGATGGGCGACGCGGTCGGCGGGATCATCACCCTCGGGAGCCCTTACCTGTTCACGCACGGGTCGCGGGTGCTCGAGCTGGTCGGCCGGCTGATGCTGACGGTCGATCAGCGGGTCCCGCTCGGGCAGGGGGCGCTGCCGCTGTCGGCGTGGGGGGAGCCGTTCCGGTTCGTGCGCGCGTTCATCGAGAGCCCGATCTTCCCGCTGCCGATCCGCGGGTTCGTCCCGGGCTCGATGGAGACCCGCGTGCTCACGCAGCACATGTCGCTCGCGATGGACAGCGGCAGCATCACGGTGCTGCGGAACATGTTCCTGGACGCGGCGGCGTCGCGGAAGAGCGGCCAGCACATGGGGAGCCTCTTCGGCTACGCCAAGGCGTTCGAGGGCCTGGATCTGCCGCTCCTCGTCGTCGCCGGCGCGCACGACGACCTCGCGCCGCCGGCGTCCGTGAAGCCGGCCTACGATTTCAGCCGGTCCTCGGACAAAACGTACCGCGAGTTCCCGCGCGGACATCTCGACATCGTGGTCGGGAGGGACGCGCCGCTCACGGTGTGGCCGCTCATCGAGGCGTGGCTGAAGACGCGCATCCGGCGCGCGGCGGCGCGGGAGCGGGAGCGGCTGAGCGCGTAGGCCGCCGCGGGCGCGCGCCGCTCCTTTGCTTCTGCGCCAGCGCGCGCGGCTCCTTTGCTATCGTGCCCACATGGATATCGAGCTCCGGCAGATGGCGGCCGAGCAGCACGCCGAGTTCCGTCAGCCCATCCTCACCGCGTTCGGCATGCCCACGACCCCCGAGCGCCTCGAGGGCGTGAAGCGCCTCCCGGAGCTCACGTCGCGCATCGGCGCCTACGAGGGCGCGTCGGTCGTCGGGGCCGCCGGCTCGTTCTCGCTCACGATGACCACCCCGGGCGGCGCCGTGCCCGTCGCAGGGCTCACCATGGTCGCGGTGAACCCGACGCACCGCCGCCGCGGCATCCTCACGCGCCTCATCCGCCGGCACCTCGACGACGCGCGGGCCGAGGGGCGGCCGATCTCCTCGCTCTGGGCCACGGAGGGCGGCATCTACGGCCGCTTCGGCTACGGCATCGCGTCCCAGGCGTGCTCCATCTCGATCGAGCGGGACCGCGCCGCGTTCCGCCACGAGGCGGGCGCAGAGGGGCGTGCGCGGCTGCTCGACGAGGCGGCGGCGATCGAGGCGTTCGCGCCGGTCTGGGAGCGCGCCCGCGCGTTCGCCCCCGGGATGCTCGCGCGCTCGAAGGCGTGGTGGCAGGTCCGCCGGCTCGCCGACAACGACTTCACCCGCCAGGGGGGCGGCCCGCTCCAGCGCGTCGTCATCGAGGTCGACGGGCGCGCGGAGGCGTACGCGATCTACTGCATGCACCACAAGTGGGACGCTTCCAGCATCCCGGTCGGCTCGATCCGCGTGATCGAGGCGATCGGCGCGACGCCGCTCGGGACCCGGCTCATCTGGCGCTACCTCTTCGACATCGACCTGGCGCAGCGGATCGAGGCGAGCCTCCTGCCGCCGGATCACCCGCTCGGCCTGCTCCTCGTCGAGCCGCGGCGCCTGCGCCTCACGGCGAGCGACGGGATCTGGGTGCGCATCGTGGACGTCGAGGCCGCGCTCGCGGCGCGCGCCTACGGCAGCGCCGAGGCGCTCACGCTCGAGATCGCCGACCGCGATTGCCCCTGGAACGCCGGCCGGTTCCGGCTCGACGGCGGCGAGCGGCGCGCGGCGCGGACCAGCGCGGCGCCGGACCTCCGCCTCGACGTCGCGGCGCTCGGCTCGGCGTACCTCGGCGGCGTCTCGTTCCGGTGCCTCGCCGACGCCGGCCAGGTCGAGCAGCTCTCCGAGGGCGCCGTCGAGCGCGCGGATCGGCTGTTCCGCGCCGCGCGCGCGCCGTGGTGCCCCGAGATCTTCTGAGGGCCCGCCCCCGATGACGCTCCCGCTCCGCGGCGTCTACGCGGTGACCCCGACGCGCCGCCGCCGCTTCCTGTGGGCCGCCTGGTGGACGGCCGAGCCCGTGCGCGAGCCGTTCCGCCCGCCGGACGCGAGCCAGGGCGGCGCGCGGACCGTGGAGGAGGCGAGGGCGCAGGCCGAGCGCGCCGCCGGGCGCCCGCTCGTCGAGATCGAGCCGGCGTGGGCGACGGCCTGGACGCGCATCCTGCGCGGCGAGCCCCCGTGGCCCAAGCCGCGCGCGCGGCGGGAGGCGCCCCCGCCGCCCGCGTCCGAGCCGTCGCGGCGCGCCCCGTCGCGGCCCGCGTCCGCGCGCGGCGTGTCGCCGTTCGCGGTGCTCGGCCTCCCGGAGGCGGCCGGCGCGGCCGAGGTCCGCCGGGCGTTCCGCCGGCTCGCGCTGGTCACGCACCCCGATCGCGGCGGCGACGCCGGCGAGTTCATGCGCGTCAAGTGGGCCCACGACGAAGCCATGTCCAGGGTCTCACGCCCGAAGCGCCGGGCGTAGAGCGGCGGTCACCCGCTTCGGATACGGGCCCATCTCGACGTTTTCGGTGCTCAGCGCACCGGAGTGCGCTTCCGCGCCGAAAACGCCGAGCTGGGCCCGTCTCCTGTGCGGGTGACCGCCGCTCTGTAACGCATGTGCCAGAGACGGGCGAAAACGGCTCTAGCGCTTCACCGCCTCCGCGACCTTCCGCGCCTCGTCGAGGAGGGGCGCGTACTCGTGGCCGAGGAGGGGGTTTTGGCGGAGCGCCCGCTCCAGCGCGGACGCGGCGCGCAGCGAGAGCTCCCGGCGCTGCGCCGGCTCGGGCTCCGCCTTCGCCTTCAGCAGGAGCAGCGCGCCCTGCTCGGCGCTCGCCGCGGGGAGGGCCGGGTCGATGGCCAGCGCGCGATCGATCATCGCGAGCCCGGCCTCGACCTCCGCGCGCACGTCGACGAGGCTCGGCGCGGCCGAGGTCGCGCGCAGCCGGTGGACCTCGGCCAGGGCGCCGAAGATCCGCGCGTTCCGGTCGCTCGACCCGAGGGCCCGGAGCAGCGCGCGCTCCGCGGCGTCGAGCGGCGGCGCCGGGCTCCGGCCCCGGGACGCGAACCACCGCGCCGCGAGCAGGTCGACCTGGCCGAGCGCGAGGAGCACCCCCGCGCTCGCCGGCCTCGCGGAGAGGACGCGCTCGACCGCGCCACGCGCCGCGCGGAGCGCGGCCGCCGGATCCTCGCCGCGGTCGAGCGTCCACCGCGCCGCCTCGAGGCGCGCGAGGCCGGCCCCCTGCTGCGCCTCGAGATTTCCCGGGCGGAGGCGCATCGCCGCGCCGTACCCGTCGAGCGACCGCGCGAGCGAGACCTCGGGGCTCTCGCCGGCGAGCCGCTCGTACCGGCCCTGGATCAGGTAGGCGAGGGCCAGGGCGCCGTGGGCCGGGTGGCTGTCCGGGCGCAGCCGGAGCGCCGCCTCGAGGTTGTCCTTGGCGAGCTCGAGCGACTCCTCGGGCGGCGTCCCGTGGTCGAGCTCGTACTGCGCCCGCTGCGCGTAGAACCAGCCCTGGTTGAGGTGCAGCGGCGCGTCGTTCGGCGCGATCTCGATCGCCCGCGCGGTGTGCGACGCGCTGAGCTCGAAGAGGGGGAGGGGGTCGGCGCCGCGGGACGCGCTGTCCTCGGCCATCATGCCGTAGGCGATGCCGGCGTCGTTCCACGCCCAGAAGGAGCTCGGGTCGAGCGCGAGCGACCGCTCCATGCTCTCGACCGCGCGCCCGAGCGAGGGCCGCACGTCGAGCCCGAGGGAGCTCTCGTGCGACGCGAGCAGGAAGATGCTCGCCCCCATCGCGCCGTGCGCGGTCGCGTCCGACGGGTCGCCCAGCACCGCCTGCTCGCTCTCGGCGATCGCCTGCACGAGGTCCGGCCGCGGATCCGCGCCGCGCGCGAGGTCGCGCCTGGCCCGGTGCACGAGGGCCCAGGCCTTCTTCGCGTGGGCGCCGCTCGCGCGCGGGTTCGCGCGGAGCGCCTTGTCGCAGCGGGCGATGATCTGCGCGAAGAGCTCGTCGGCGCCGCCGCCGCGCTGCGCCTCGATCAGCATGATCTCGCTCAGGGCGCGCGCGGCCGCCTCGTGGACGTCGGGATCGCTCTCGGCCATCTCCGCCGCGACCTCGTACGAGGCGACGGCGTCCCGGAACTCGACGAGCGCCGCCTCGGGCTCCCCGAGGTCGCGCGCCGCCGCCCCCTTCGCGAGCAGGATGTCGCCCTCGAGCATCTTCGCCTCGTACTCCCAGGGCGATCGCGCGAACGCGCGCCGCGCGTCGGCGAGCGCCTCGTCGAAGCGCCCCTCGTAGAGCTCGATGAGCGCCGCGGTGTACGAGGACGGCTCGGCGGCCGAGCGCGCGCTGTCCCGGAGGTGCTTGAGCGCCGGGAGCCTGTGCCGCTCCTCGAGCTCGAGCTGATGCGCGGACCGCTCCCCCTTGTCGGCGAGGCGCCGCGCCCGGTCGAGCCCTTTTCTGTAGAGCATCCCGTGCACGAGGCCCGCCGCGAGCTTCGCCTCCCGCGCGGCGTACCCGCTCGCGAGCGCGGCCTCGAGGTGCGAGAGCGCCTCCTCGGGCTCGTGCAGCGCGAGGTGCCCGCGCCCGAGCGCGTAGTGGCCCGGGCCCTCGACGAGATCGCCCCCGGCGTCGCGCAGGGCCTGCATCTTCCGGTCGATCTCGCCCATGCGCGCGCGGATGACCTCCTTTTCGCGCGACACCTCGTGGAGGGGGAGCGCGTACGCGTAGCGCATGAAGAGCTCCATCTCCTTCACGTCCTGCCCGAAGCCCTGGGCCAGCGACGCCATGTGCGCCGAGCGCTCGGCCTGGCGCGCGGCGGCGAGCTTCGCGCGCAGGGCGACGGCGCCCGAGAGGGCGAGCACGAGGAGGGCCGCCGCGCCCGCCGCGACCGCGAGCTTGTGCTTCTGCGCCCGCTTCAGGGCGCGGTAAGCGAGGCTCGCGGGCCGCGCGTCGATCGGCTCGCCCTCGAGGTAGCGCCCGAGATCGAGCGCGAGCATCTTCGCGGAGTCGTACCGCCGCTGGGGCTCCTTCTCGAGGCACTTCATCACGATGGTCTCGAGATCGAGCGGGATGCGCCTGTCGATCTGGCGCACCGGCACGGGCAGCTCGTTCGCCACCCGGGCGACGAGGCTCGTCACCGACGGGTCGACGAACGGCGGGCGCCCGGCGAGGATCTCGTAGAGCGTGGCGCCGAGGGAGTAGACGTCGGTGCGGCGGTCGAGCTGGCGCTGGCCGCCGGACACCTGCTCGGGCGCCATGTACGCCGGCGTCCCCTCGCCGCTGGTCGTCGCCCGGACGTCCGCGGCGATGTCCCGCGCGAGCCCGAAATCGAGGAGGTAGGGGCGGAAGGCGCCGTCGGCCGTCCGCTCGACGAGGATGTTCGCCGGCTTGATGTCGCGGTGGATCAGCCCGAGCCGGTGGGCGGCGTGGAGGCCGTCCGCCACGTCGGCCACGATCTTCACCCGCTGCTCGAGCGACGTCTGCTGCGCCACGCGGTGGAGCGGCAGGCCGTCGATGTACTGCATGGCGATGAACGGCTGACCCTGCGCCTCACCGACCTCGTACACCTTGCAGACGTTCGGGTGCTCGACCCGGGCCTGGGCCTGCGCTTCCCAGATGAAGCGCTGGGCGAGATCCGGGTCGTTGCCCCGGATGAGCTTGAGCGCCACGTACCGCTGGAGCCGCGGGTCCTTGGCCTTGTAGACCGTGCCCATGCCGCCCCTGCCGATGAGCGACACGCACTCGTAGCGGTCCCAGTCGCGGATGGGAAACCGGCTCGGCACGCGCGACGACGGCGGATCGACGCACGCGAACACGGTGTCCTGCGTGGCGCCCGAGCCTCCCGGCGCCGCGGAGCGCGACGGCCCGCTCTCGGGCGCGAGCGGGACGGGCCTCGACGTGGGCTCCGGGTCCGCCGGACGCGCGACCTTCGCGCTCTCCTGGCTCGCTCTCCCCGCTCGGCTCATGATCCGGACCCTCTTCAACATCGAAGGCGGAGCCCCCCGGGCTCTGGGCGCCGATCCCGCCCGAGGAGGGGCACGACGACCGCGCGCGAGCCGCTGCTCGATTCATAGCTCATCGCCCGCGAGCGCACCGACATGAACCTTCGCATCCGCACCTGCCTCGGCAGCTCCCAGCGCGATGGCCTCGACTCGCCATCTCCCGAACGCCTGGTCGCCAGCCAGTGAGCGTCTCGCCTGGGCGTGAGCTACGAGCGATGTCGTTACAGAACTTTCGTGCAACGGTAAGCTGTAGTTTATGTCCATGTCAACACCCGGGCGGCCCGAGCCCCGGTATCGTGCTGTCGTTCAGGACGGCGCCGAGGTGCGATGCTGGCCGCGGGGCGATGTCCGCGCGGCGGGCGCGCAGGTGCGGGGGCGCGCTGCTCAGGGCGGACGCAGGAGATTGACGCGACCGACAACGTCCGTGGCGATTTTGGTGAGGCGCGCGACGTGACGCCGGGGTGGGTCCAGATGCGATGCTGCGGATGGGCCCGCTTCCGGGGCGCTCAATACTTGACGGTGCAGCCGAACGCCTCGGTCTCTTTCGTGGAGACCGGCTTTCCGGCGGTGAGCTCGGCGAGCGCCGCGTCGACGTAGTTGGTGACCTGCTCGTCCGGCTCGGGCTCACCGCCCTTGGTGCTGTCGATGGCGCCCGCGTAGACGAGCGTGCCCTGCGGGTCGATGACGTACATATGTGGTGTGCGCTGGGCGCCGTACGCGCGACCGACATCGCCCTTCTCGTCGATGAGGAGCGGGTAGCTCATCCCGAACTCCTGCTTTGCTTTCGCGTTCTCCTCCCGGGTGGTGCCCTGCTTGCCCGGAGCGCCCGAGTTGATGGCGAGCCACACGACGCCCTTCTGGATGTGCTGCGCCGGCACGCCCTTCAGGCCGCCCTTCCTGTGGGAGAGCTGCACGAACGGGCAACCGGGGTTGAACCACTCGAGCACGACCGTCTTGCCCTTGTAGTCGGCCAGCTTGACGGGCTTCCCGTCGAGGTCCGGCAGCGTGAAATCGGGCGCGGGCTGGCCGATCTTCGCCTGGGTCGCCGGCGCCTGGGCCGCCTTCGCCTCCGCGGGCTTCGCCTCGGCGGCCTTGGCGGGCTGCGCCGCCGCGGCGCCGTTCGCCGCCGGCGCGCTGGGCTCGCCGGGCTGAGTGCACGCCGCGAGCGCCGCGGCGAGGAAGGTCAGGGGAATGAGCTTGTGCATGCCGAGACGCTTACCACGCCCCGCGATGAGCGCATGCGTCAGGGGAACTCCGGCCAGCGATCTCCCGTCGCCCACCGGTACCGCAAGCCGAGCTGCCCGAGATCCGCGCCCAGCAGGCCGAGCCGATCGGGCGTCGCCGCCACCACCATCGCCGTCCCCACCGCGTCCAGGTGGTGTGTCAGCGCGATGGCCAGCATCGGGCCGACGCGCACGACGACGCTGCCGCGGCCGGGGTTGCCGATCACCTCGGCGGCGGCGCCGAACCGGAGCTCGCCGAACTTGTCCATCTCCCCCATGAACCCGAGCCGCGCGCGGTAGAGGTACGGCGGCTTCATCACCGTGTGGAGCGCCTCTTCGTAGAGGTAGAACCCCTCGGGCGCGCCGAGCACCGCGTAGCCCGTGGCCACGCCGAACAGGCTGCCTCCGAGCAGGGGTATCGAGCCCGACACCTCGATCTCCCCCGCGACGTAGCGCGACAGGGGACCCTGCATGAGCTCGGTCTCCCTGCGCGTGTACGACGCCCGGGGCTCGAGGAAATACTGGCTCGTCGAGAAGGCGTATCGCGCGCCGCCGCGGATCTCCACGCTGGGCAGCGCCGCGCGGAGGCCGACGTACTCCGCGCCGCCGCTCGGCGACACGCTCGCGTAGCCCTCGATCCCGAGCCAGGACCAGTGCGGCTTGCCGTAGCCGAGCGCGAGGCTCGGCCGGTAATAGATGACGCCGAGCTCCAGCACCGCGGAGACGAACGGGCGCGCGCCCGCGCTCCGCGCCCAGTACGAGCGCTTCTGGAGCAGGTCGACCCCCGAGGACACCGGCGGCGCATCGGCGGCGGGCGGCGGCAGGTCGGCCGGGTCCTGGGCGCGGGCCCCGGCGGGCGCGAGGGCGAGCGCGGCTAGCGCGGCGGCGGCGGCGAGCGTGCGGCGCAGCGCCATCGCTAGAACCTGCCCACGAGGTACCCGCCGAGCGGCGCGGGCACGAAGCGGATCGAGACGCCGTCCCCGCGCGGCGCGCGCGCCGACGTCGAGGCCGGGGCGCCGCCGCGGTAGTGCAGGAGCCACGGGAGCCCGAGGCCCGTGAGGGCGCCGACGGCCGCGCCGGTGAGCGCGTCGGTCGCGAAATGCTGGTCCGAGACGACCCGCAGCGTCGCCACGGCGGTCGCGGTGCCGAGCGACGCGGCGCACGCGAGCGCGTCGGGCGCGCCGCCGCCGTACAGGGGCAGGTGCGCGTGGTGCGAGCACACGAGGCCCGCCGCCGTGAACGCGGTCGAGCTGTGGCCGCTGAAGAAGCTCCGGTAGCGCTTGCTCCCCCGGCAGTCGTGGTCCTGCTGCTCCTCCGGCCCGGTGCAGCCGGCGCGGTAGGGGCGCTCGCGGCTCGTGAGCCCCGCGACGACGCCGTTCAGCGCCGCGTTGAACGCGAGCGCCTCGATGTCGATCATCGCGATCTCCCACGCGACGCTGCCGCGCCCGTGCCCCCACCAGGTCACCAGCAGGGCGTCCACCGCGAGGTGGTTGGTCATCAGCGTGAGCAGGAGATCGCTCGCGTCCCGCGCCGTCTCGCGCTGGCGATCGCTCCGGATGCGGAGCGCCTCTCGCGCCGAGCCGTCGAAGCCGTTCACGGTCGTCCACCGGCCCTCCGAGGGCGGGATCGCCAGCGTCCCGAAGGCGGTCGCGGCCAGGAGGCCCGTGGCCACGTACTCGCTCACGCGGAAGCGCGGCCAGCGCGGGTCCCACGCGACCTCGCGCCGCGCGCGCTCCGGCGGCGCCGCGGTCGTCCATGCGGCCGCCGCGGCGCCGGGCGCCGCTGGGGCCGGCTCGGCCTGCGCCGCGCCGGGCGTCGCCGGGGCCGGCTCGGCCTGCGCCGCCGCCGCGCCGAGCGTCGCCGCCGCGGCGAGCGCGCCGGCGGCGGACCGTAGGGCAGCGGTGCACCTCAAGGGGCGGACCGCGCGATCAGAAGTCGGGGTGGCCGATGACGAGGAACTCCAGCGGCCCGGCGCCCGCGTTGCGCAGCCCGTGGTGCACGTTCTTGTCGACGTGCATCATCTGGCCGGGGCCGAGCGGCACCTCGCGGTCGCCGACGATGCCGAGCGCCTTGCCGGACAGAATGTAGATGGTCTCGCTCGTCTCGGTGTGGAGCTCGCGCGAGATCTCGCAGCCGGGGTCCATCGTGCCCTTGTAGAAGCCGAAGGCCTGCCCGAGCCCCTTTCCCAGCAGCTGCGCGAAGAAGACGCCTCTGTTGGGCAAATACTCGGTGGCGTCTTCGTCGGCCGCGGTCAGCACCACGGCCCCGTCGATCTGCTGCCTCATGGCGATCCTCCTCCTCGGCGAGTGAAGCTGCTGGAGAATCCATCAGTTACAGAAGCGTGCGGCGTCCTGTCAACGGCGCTCCTCGCGAGGAGCGCGACGGTGACGATGGCATTTCAGAACGGCAACACCACGCTCGCGGCGGCGCGG
Organism: Sorangium sp. So ce185; assembly: GCF_051526825.1. Lineage (NCBI taxonomy): Bacteria > Pseudomonadati > Myxococcota > Polyangiales > Polyangiaceae > Sorangium > Sorangium sp. So ce185. The sequence continues at coordinate 686,052 of NZ_CP150316.1, forward strand.
AGCTCGTAGCTGAACGACATCGTCTTCAGCCCCTTCGGCGGCAGCTCGACGCGGCCGCGGAGGAAGCCGTCCTCCTCGTCGAGCGTCCAGCCGGGGGCCTCGCCGAGCGCGATCTCGACGTCGGCCACCTCGCTGACCGGGATCCGCTCGGTGACCAGCACCCGCTTCACGTCGCTGGAGAGGTTGGAGAGCGAGAGCTTCACGCGCCGGCGGATCTTGCGGCTGCCGGTGATCGCCGAGGTGTCCTGCTCCTCGTCCACGGTGCGCCGCACGCGCACCGCGTCGTCCACGCCGAAGCCGAGCTCGAACGGCTCCCCGGCGCCGACGAAGTCGAGCCGGGCGCGGCCGATGAGGCTGCCGCCGCGCGCGACCTTGACCGGGCCCGCGAGCAGCGGGCGCGGCCGCCCGCCGGCGCCGCCGCCGTCCAGCGTCACGGTCGCGCGCAGGTGCGCCGCGGGGTGGGCCTCGGGGTACAGCACGAGCGCGAGCTCGGCCGGCAGCGCGCGCCGCGCGATCTCGATGCGCGTCGGGCGGCCGTCGGAGGGCAGGGTCACCGGCTCCGCCGCCTCGAAGATCAGCGGCTCGCCCCCGTCGTCCACGCCCGGCATCTCGTCGACCGCCCGCGCCCCGCGGCCGAGCCCGGCCGTGGCGATGGCCTGGTCGCGCGCCTCGACGACGACGCGGCGGCGGTCGACCTCCGCCCTGCGCCGCGCGCGGAGGACGTCGTCCGCGAGCAGCGGCGCCTCGGCGCTCCGCGACGGCCGCGCGGTCGAGAAGCGCGCGGTGACGTTCTCCCAGGCCTCGCCCGTCGCCTGCCACGCCGCGGCCCAGGTGGTGAGCTCGACCGAGCCGCCGGCGCCCTGCGCCCCGGCGCCGCCCGCGCCGGCCGCGGTCGCGCCGGCTGCAGCGGCGCCCGCGGGAGCGACCGAGAGCCGCGCCAGGTGCTCGGGGCGCCAGATCGCGCACGCGACGCGGTACGTCAGCTCGATCTCGACGGGCTGCGGCGCGGGCGCGTGCACCTCGACCTCGACCACCGCCTCGTAGCGCGGCTGCTCGATCGACCCCTCGCGCAGCCGCGCCGCGGCGCGCCGGGCGTCGTCCTCGGCGTGCGCCCGCGCCGCGCGCGCGTCGGCCGACGCGCCGAGGGCCTCGGCCAGCGCCGCGTGCAGGGCCTCGACGCCGGCGCGCCACGAGGCGAGCCGCGCGGGCTCGCCGGCGTCCTTCGGGACCTCGCTCATCGCCTGCGACCACTTCGCCAGCAGCTGGTCGAGGTGCGCCTCGCGGCGCGACGCCCGGTCCCGCGCCCGCTCGGCGGCGCCGGCGCGGCGGGACGCCTCGCGCTGCTCGCGCGAAAGCGCGTCGATCGCCTCGCGCCCGAGCGCCGCCTCCCGGTGCGCCCTCCACCGCACGCGCGCCGCCGTCACCCGGACCGCGCCCTCGGCGCCCGCGCCCGCGACGCGCGCCTGCACGGTGCGCTCGTCGACGAACACCGACACCCCGCCGATCGCGATCCACTGCGCCCCGGCCCCGACCTCGACGCGCGCGGCGCGCACGACCTCGGCGCGATCCTCGAACAGCGTCACCGCGCGCGCGGCGCTCGGGTGAGGCGCCCCCTCGGCGGCGCCCGCTGCGCCGGCGATCACGCCGCCCTCGGCCCCGCCGCCGGCGTCCCCTCCGCCGGCGATCCGCTCCGCCCGGTCCGAACCGCTCGCACTCGTTGCCGTCGCCATGGCGCGCCTATTTCTCCTGTTATTCTCGACGGTTGCCGCCGACGATCTCGTTCTTGGAGGAGAGCGCCACGCGGTAGGTGAAGGCGACCGAGGCCTTGCCGCCGGGCGCGATCGGCACGCGCCAGCGCAGCCCGCCGCGCACGGGCTCGCCGAGGTCCTCCTGGGTGTACGGCTCGGCCCTCGGGTGCGACGAGACCAGCTTGATCTCGACGTCCTTGTCGTCGGTCACCGGGATGCGGTCGAGGACCTCGACCTCGACGCCCACGCCGAGCGACGAGGAGAGGTCGATGGTGATCGCGTGCTCGACCGAGAGCGAACCGCCGAGCAGGCCGGCGCTCGACTCCTCGACGCGGGCGTTCCTCGCGACCCGGATCCGCTCCTCGACGCCGAGGCCGGCGCGGAGGAGGCCGCCCCGATCGACGTGCCCGAGCGAGGACTGCGCGGCGAGGGCGCCGTCGACGAAGATCTCGACCGGCCCGGCGAGCAGCGGGGCGTCGAACGGGTTCTCGACGCGCGCCTCGCGGTAGACCTCGGCGGCCTCGCGCGGCACGGCGACGAACCGCGGCGTCGCCGGGGCGCGCGCGGCGCTCAGGGCGACGCGGTGGAGCCTGCCGTTCGACGGCACGTCGGCGGCGCTCTCGCCCGCGTAGAGGTGGTCGAACTGCCCGCGCGAGTCGCGCGGGTCCACGGCCCGGGGCGGCGGTCCGAGGTCGTCGATGGCCATCTGCGCCCGCCGCGCGGCGCGCCTCGAGGGCCCGGGCTCGTCGCGCGCGAGCCGGCCGCGCTGCGGGCCCGTCCCGGGGAGGTGCAGCGCGTCGAAGTCGAGCCACCCTTCGACCTGCGCGGGCTCGACCGGCGCCGGGGCCGCGCCGGCGCCCTCGAGCTCGCCGCCAGGGTCGAGCAGCTCGTCGGCCGCGCCGGCCCAGCGCTCGACGCTCGCGTCGTGGGCGAAGGCGGCCATGGGCGCCTCGGGCGCGCTCGCCTGGAGCGCCTGCGGCGGGGGCGGGCCGCCGTAGCCGCCGCCGAACGAGGGGAGCGACAGCCCGCGCGACTTGCGCGCCGCGGCGGCCGGCATCGGCGCGGCGAGCGGCATCGGCACGGCGGCCGGCGCCGGGGGAGGGGGCGGCCTCGGGGCCGCGGCGCGCTCCCGCCGCATCGGCGGCGGGGCGGCTCCGGCGCGAGGAGGCGGCGGCAGCGCGGCCCCGCCGGGAGGCGGCGCCGTCCGGGCCATCGCCTCCCGCAGATCGTCGCTGGTCTGGCCCGGCGCGGCCCGGCTCAGCGTGGGCTCGTCGTCGTCGTCGGGCGCGGGGGGCGGGAGCTCCGCCGGGGCGGCCGTGGTCCTCGCGGCCGGCGGGGGGAGGGCGGCGACGAAGCGGTCGAACCCCTCGAACATGGCGTCGAGGCCCTCCGGCGCGGGGCGGTAGCCGCGGCGCGGGGGGCGCTGCGCGCGGCCCAGCCGGAGCGAGGCGAGCTCCGGCAGCCGCGTGTCCTGCGCGAGGTCGGCGGTGGCGAGCGCGACGCGCACGCCCTTCCAGTCCTCGCCGGACGCCTGCGCGACGAGGGCGTCGAGCTGCAGCGCGACCTCGGTCGCGCCGCGCGAGAACCGCGCCGCGTAGGCGGGCCACCACCGCGCGGCGCCGACCGCGTACTCGAGCCGGAGCGCCGGCGCGCCGCCCGACCCGTCGCGCGCCGGCGCGAGCCGCACGACCACGTCGAGGCGCGCCGGCGCGCGCTCCTCGATCTCGCCGCTGGTCGCCTGGGCGGCGTCGAGCTGCGCGGAGAGGAGCTCCTTGCGGGCGCGCTCGAGCTCGTCCTCGAGCGCGGCCAGGCGGGCGTCGAGCGCGGCGAGCTCGCCCGAGAGCAGGCCGCTCACCGCGAGGGCGTCGCGGATCCGGGCCGCGGGGTCGCCCGGCCGGAAGCGCCGCGCGAGCTCCGGGTGGAGCGCGACGGCCCCGAGCTGGTCGCGCCAGCGGCGGAGGTGGTCGTGCTCGGCCGACAGCCGCTCGATCGCGAGCTCGAGCGCGCGGAGCTGCGCCGAGAGCGCGCCCCGCGAGACGGGCGCCGGGGGCACGACGAGCCGCGCGCGCACGCCGACGACCTCGCGCGGCGCCGCCGCCGCCGCCTCCGGCGGGCCGCCCGCGACCGCCACGAGCGCGCGGAAGCTCCCCGGCTCGGCGAGGGGCGTGACCCCGGGCACCGAGATCTCGAGCGCCCCGCGGGGCAGGGGCGCCGCGAGCTCGACGCGGCGGGTGACGATCGCCCCGCGCGCGTACACGACGACCGACTCGATACGGCTAGCGCACGCGATCTTCTCCGCCGTCATCCGTTCGTCCCTCGCCCGCGAACGTTGTGTGGAGGCGCGACGGTATCACGCCGCGCCCGGCGCCCGATAGCGGGCTATCTCCTCCTGTCGAGGAAGCTGAACCCCGGGAGCGCGTCGATGCCGTACGCGCGGAGCGCGAGCGCGTCGAGGCGGTGGAAATCGCGCTCCCGGAACGAGCCGCGGAGATCGCCGATCAGCTCCTCGGGGACGCTCGCCGGCGGAGGCAGGCGGATCCGCCGCAGGTACTGGGCCTGGAAGCGCAGGTAGCCGCCGCGCATCTTGACCGCGTACGACCACACGAAGAAGAGGGCGACCCTGGAGCTGAGCAGGCCGCCGAGCGCCTCCATGTCCCAGGCCTCCGACGTGACGAAGTAGAGGTTGTGGTGCGGGAGGAACCTGCCCCCCTCGTAGACCACCTCGTTGGATCCTGCGATGTCGGGGATGAGGAGCTTCGGGGCGGAGGCGAGCTCGGGGACCACGCGATCGATGGTGCGAAACCAGCTCGCGGCGCTCCTCTGGGCGATGTAGCGTTTCCTGATCTCGGCCTCGTGGGCGCGCAGGTATCCGGCGAGCTTCGGATATTCTTCCAGATTGACCACCTTGCCGTCGTCGCCGAACGTGTTGATGACGAACCGCCCGGCGTCCCGGACGCGGCCGCCGTCGAGCTGGTCTCGCATGACGAGCGGCACGAGCCGGTCGGGCTCGATATCGACCTCGTCGCCGACGATGTAGATCCGGTCGCTTCCGGTGGCGACGCCGATGCCGACGCGGGTCCCGCCCACCTCCTCGATCGGCGCGAACCGCGCCTCGAGGGCGCGCAGGGCCTCGAGGTGCTCCGGGGAGCTGAGCACCCACGGGTCGTCCCCCTCGAACCAGGAGGGGTACTCCGCCACGGCGACGCCGGCGCCGCGCTCCGGCGCGCCCCGCAGGGCCGCGGACGCGGCCTCGCACTCCTCCGGAGAGGCGGTGTGCAGCGTCGCGACCGGGACGCTCCCTGTCTTGCCGGGCGACACGGCGAAGATCGAAGGATAGGCGACGACGTCCGACTCGAACGGGGAGGCGCGGTGCAGGTCGACGTAGCACTGCACCCGGAACCACGTCGAGAGCATGCGGCGGAGCGGGGCGCCGTACCGGTTGAGGGTCCACCGGTCGGCGCAGATGAACGAGAGGACCCCGCCGGGCGCGAGGAGATCGAGGCCGCGCTCGATGAACGCGACGTAGAGATCGGCGCGGTCGTAGAGCGACCTGTACCGCTGGCGATACTCCTCCTGGAGCTCGGGCGAGAGCTGCTCGATCCGGACGTAGGGTGGGTTTCCGACCACCGCGTCGAAGCGGCGGCCCTGGCTCGTGAGCAGGAAGTCGCCCTGGGCGATCCAGGCCTCCGCGAGGCGCTCTGCGTCGCCGTGGGGCAGCCCGAGCCGGGCGAGCGCGCCGGCGACGGCGAGGCGCGAGCGGTCGACGTGATCGCGCGCGACGTCGTACGACCGGATCGCGGACGCGATTTGCAGGAGGTCGCGGTCGTGGCGCCGCGCCGACTGGATCAGGCGCTCGGCGGCCGGGACGAGGAACGCGCCGTGGCCGCAGGCCGGCTCGAGCAGCGACAGCGACGCGAGATCCCGGTCCGCCGTGTAGCCCGCGAGATCGAGGATGAGATTGACGACGTGGGGTTTGGTCAGCACCACGCCGTGGGTCTCGCCCGACGAGCGCTCGCCGTAGTCGTAGGCGCTCGGCGGGAGCATGACCGTCAGATCGAGGGCTGTCTGCATGGGCGCCGCGTGGAGATGCTAGCCGCGATCGGCGCCCTCCGGCGATGCCCGCCGCCGCGCTCGCCGCTCTGCGCCGGCGTCGGAGGCCGCGGCCGCCTGCCGCGCGCCGCCGCGAGGGCGTTTCTCCGCGATCGGGGGAGACGCGGATCGCGTTTCACGGGGCATCGACATTGAATAGGGTAGAGTCGCCCCCATGGCCTTCCCCCTGTGTCTCTGTTCCGGCGATCGCGCCGCGGCGAGCGCCGCCTGCGAGGGCGCCCCGCCGCCGCCGGCCGCCGCGCCCGTGCCGGGCCGCCGTTCGGTCGAGGTGGCCGCGTGATCCTCGGCATCGGCATCGACGTCTGCGGCATCGGACGCATGGAGGAGGCGCTCGCGCGGTGGGGGGATCGGTTCTGGGAGCGCGTGCTGTCCGAGCCCGAGCGGCGCTCGCTCGCGCACCGTGTCGACCGGGCGACGGCGCTCGCGGGCCGCTTCGCCGCGAAGGAGGCGGTGGTGAAGGCGCTGGCCGGGGCGCCGGGGGTCGGCTGGCACCACCTGGAGGTCCGCGGCGCGCCGCGCACGCCGCCGACGATGGCGCTCCACGGACCGGCGCGCGCGCTCGCGGACCGCCTGGGCGTCACGCGGGTGCATCTGTCGATCACGCACGACGCCGGGGTGGCGGCGGCGGTGGTGATCCTGGAAGGGGACGGCGAAGGCCGATCCCCGACGACGGATGATGAGGACGGCGAAGGCCGATCCCCGACGACGAATGACGCGGGCGGCGAAGGCCGATCCCCGACGACGGATGATGAGGACGGCGAAGGCCGATCCTCGATGACGAATGACGCGGGCGGCGTAGGCCGACCCCACCTGGACGACGAAGGGAAAGAGCGCTCGTGATTCCGGTCCTCTCGCGCGCGCAGATGCGCGCCTTCGATAAGCACGCGATCCACCATTGCCACGTCCCCGGCGTGGTCCTCATGGAGAACGCGGGCCGCGGCGCCGCCGACGTGATCTCGGCGATCATCGAGGCCCGCAGCGCCGCGCCGTCCGGCGACGCCGCGCTCCCCGGCCACGCCGCGCGCCCTGCGCCGCCGCACCTGGCCGCGCCCGCCAAGGCGCTCTGGCCCGCGACGCTGGCGTCCAGGGGCGGTCCTCGCTCCGGGAGCGTCCCGCCGCCGCCGAACGGCCGCCGCGACGCCGACGACGCCCGCGCCGCGCGGGTGCGCGCCTTCCCGGTGCGGCACGTCCCGAGCCCCGGCCAGCCCGCGACGTACCCGCTCCACGCCCGCGTCGTCGTCGTCTGCGGCGCCGGCAACAACGGCGGCGACGGCTTCGTCGTGGCGCGCCACCTCCTCGCCCGCGGCGCGGAGGTCCAGGTCTTCCTGGCGGCCTCGTCCGAGAAGGTCACCGGCGACAGCCGCATCAACCACGACGCGTACGTCGATCTCGGCGGCGCGCTGACCGAGCTCCCGCCGGGCGCGCCGCTCGCCCCGCTCGAGGCCGCGCTCGCGGAGGCCGATCTCGTTGTCGACGCCCTCTTCGGCACGGGGCTCGACCGCCCGATCGAGGGCCACCTCGCCGACGTCATCGGCGTCCTCAACACGGCGACCTGCCTCTGCATCGCGCTCGACGTGCCCTCGGGCCTCGACGCCGACAGCGGCGCGCCGCTCGGCGCCGCGGTGCAGGCCGACGAGACCGTCACGTTCGGCCACCTCAAGATCGGCCTGCTCACGCCCGAGGGCGCGCGGCTCGCCGGCAACGTCCATGTGGTCGATCTCGGCGTCCCGGACCGGCCGATCCTCGCCGAGGTGGGCCACGTCGCGGAGGTCATCCGCAAGGAGACGGTCGGCGCGTCGTTCCGCCCGCGCGAGGCGAGCGTCTACAAGCACCAGGCGGGCAACGTGCTCGTGATCGCCGGGTCGTCCGGCAAGCTCGGCGCCGCGCTGCTGACGGCGCGCGCGGCGATGCGCACGGGCGCGGGCCTGGTGACGATCTGCACCTGGGCCGACGCCGCGCCCGCGATGGAGTCGCGCGTCGTGGAGCTGATGACGACCTCGATCGATCCGGACCGCATCGCCGCGTCGCTCGACGGCGCGCTCGCCGGGCGGCGGGCGGTCGCGATCGGGCCTGGCCTGGGCCTCGACGAGCGGGCGCGGGCCGCGGTGGATCACGTCGTGCTCGGCTGGGACGGCCTGAAGGTGGTCGACGCCGACGCCCTGACGCACTTCGCCGGCCGCCCCGAGGCGCTCGCGACCGCGCGCGGGCACCTCATCCTGACGCCGCACTCCGGCGAGCTCGGCCGGCTGCTCGGCCGCAGCGCGCGGGCCGTCGAGGAGGACCGCTTCGGCGCCGTGCGCGAGGCGGTGGCCCGCACCGGGGCGATCGTCCTGCTGAAGGGGGCGCGCACGGTCATCGCGCTCCCGGACGGCCGCATGCTCATCTGCATGGCGGGCAACCCGGCGCTCGCCACCGCCGGATCGGGCGACGTCCTGACCGGGCTGATCGCGGCGCTCCTGTGCTCGATGGAGCCTTCCGCCGCCGCGAGCGCGGGGGTGCTGATCCACGCGCTCGCCGGGGACGTGTGGCGCGCGCAGACGGGCAGCGATCGGGGGCTGCTCGCGAGCGAGATCGCGGAGCTCGTCCCCGGCCTGATCGCGGCCCTGGCCGCCGGAGTCGATCCGCTGTCCGGCCAGGTCTAGACGGGGTGTCGGGGGACGAGCCGCGACGAGGATAAGCAACCGTTCACGGCTCGGATCTAGGCAGCTTCCGTCTCCCGTCTTCCCTCTTCCGTCCCCCGTCTCCCCTCTTCCGTCCCCCGTCTCCCCTCTTCCGTCCCCCGTGCGCGTGCGCGTGCGCGTGCGCGGTTCTCTTCGATTTTACTCGAATGAGCGCTGTCTCTATCCTCTCAACGGCAGGGCCTTCCCCTGCGAGGATTCGGGAGCATGGCTCTTCTCAATCACATATCGCGCACGCGCACGCGCACGCGGAGGCCAGACGCAGACGGGAGACGGGAGACGTGGGAGGGACAATGCTCCCCCACGATCCAAGCCACAAACCCTTACGAGAAACCCATCACTCCTCTCGTCACTTCTTCAGCAGCTTGAACGCGTGCGTCCACCGGTTGTTCAGCAGGCCGGGGATGCACCAGAGCATGCAGAGAGGCTCGATCGCGCGCGCCGCCTCGACGCCCCCCATGTCCTCGGTCTCCCACCCGAACGCGTCGAGGATGCCCTCCACCTCCTTCTTCGCGCCGGCGCTGTCGCCGCAGATGAACATCGTCGGCCGGACGCCATCGAAGTCCGGATTGACCATCCACACGCTGCCGACGCTCGAGAAGGCCTTCACGAAATGCGCGTCCGGCGCGCGCCGCGCGAGCCTCTCGAGCAGCGACTCGTTCGGCCCCGTGAAGAACTTGAGCACCCCGTTGACGGGCGGCTCGTCCGCGATGGGGTTCGTCGCGTCGATGACCGTCTTCCCCGCGAGCGCCGCGGGGCCCGCGAGATCCACCGCCTGCTCCGCCGCCGTCCCCTTCACGGCGAGCACGACGATGCTCCCGAACTGCGCCGCCTCCGCGAACGTCCCCACGCGAGCGTTCGGCCCCGCGTCCGACTGCCAGCTCGCGAGCTTCGATGGCTCGCGCGTGGCGCGCATCACGTCGTAACCGTGCTTGAGGAACCCGTCGGCCAGCACCTGCCCGACAATCCCGGATCCGAGGACCGCGACGTTTTTCATGGCGTGGATCATCGCACGCCTGCGGAGCCGAGCTCCAGCGCAGTTGTCCGAAATTCGAGGCATGCTCGGGCCGCGTTCGCGGGGCGGCGCCGGGCGGAGGAGGCATGATGAAAGCTCGCGTCGCAACGTGGCTCGTCGCGCTCGCCGCTGTGGCCGTCGCCGGATGTGATGATTACGAGGACTGGTTTCCGTCTCCCGACAGCTCCACGGCGACGGGGGGCTTCGCGGGGGGCTTCGCGGAAGGCTTCGCGGGGGGCTTCTCGGTGGGCGTCGGGGGGGTGGGCGGAGGCTCGTTCGGCGATCAGCACGTCGACGTGTCCGCCGTGCCGCCGCCGCCCATCAGCGGCGGCACGCTCCTGGTCACGGCCGACAAGGACCTCGTCGTCGCCGCGGACCCGGATCGCGACAGGATCTCCATCATCAATCTCGGCACCCTCGAGGTGGAGGCCGTCCTCCCCCTGGAAGAGGGCGACGAGCCGGGGCGCGTGACCGAGGGCCCGCCCGGCACGGCCCACGTGGCGCTCCGCCGCGGCGGCGCCGTCGTCACGATCGATCTCGCGACCCAGCAGATGCACCGCAGGCCCGTTTGCCCCGCGCCGCGCGGCGTCGCCTACGACGCTGCGGCCGGCCTGCTCCACGTGGCGTGCGCGGGCGGGGAGCTCGTCACGCTCTCCTCCGACCTCGAGGCCCCGCCCGTCCGCGAGCTGCGCCTCGAGCGCGACCTGCGCGACGTGGTGATCGAGGGGGACGCGCTCCTCGTGAGCCGGTTCCGGTCGTCCGAGCTCCTCGTCGTCTCGGAGGACGGCGCCGTGGCCGAGCGCGTGAAGCCGCCGGTCCACGTCCAGGAGCGGTTCGGGCGCACGTTCGAGCCGGCGGTGGCCTGGAGGACGATCCCGCTGCCCGGGGGCGGCGTGGCCATGGTGCACCAGCGCGGCCTCGTGGACCCGATCGACATCGACGATTCGACGCAGGGCGGCTACTCGGGGTTCGACTGCAGCACGATCGTGGTTCAGCCGGCGGTGACCTTCATGCGACCGCTGCCCAGCGAGGCCAACCCGACGCCGGCGGCGCCCGCGCCGGGCGCGGGCGGCCTCCCCTTTGGCCTGCTCCCCGTCGACATGGCGATATCGCCCGACGGGTTCCGCGGCGCCATCGTGATGGCGGGCAGCCGCACGGTGATCGAGACGCCGCTCGACGTGCTCGAGCAGACCGAGCAGACCGGGGCCGTCGACGACTGCGCGTCCTTCCGCGACCAGCGCTCCATCCCGGTGCCCGGCGAGCCCATCGCCGTCGGTTACGACGAGGCGAGCAACCTGCTCGTGCAGCTGCGGGAGCCGCCGAGCATCCTCCGCTTCGGGGCCGTGAGCGGCGCCCACGTCGCCACCTTCCTGCTCCCCGGCGAGCGCCGGCTCGACTCGGGCCACGCCCTCTTTCACGGCATCCAAGACGTGGAGGTGCAGATGGCGATCGCGTGCGCGTCGTGCCATCCGGAGGGGCAGGACGACGGCCGGACGTGGTCCTTCAAGCCCATCGGAGCGCGCCGCACGCAAACGCTCGCGGGCGGCATCCTCGAGACCGCGCCGCTGCACTGGGACGGCGACATGACCGACCTCGACGCCATCATGAGCGAGGTCTTCGAGCAGCGGATGGGAGGCATCCACCAGCGCCCCGAGCGCGTCGAGGCCTTCGCGTCGTGGCTCGACACGATCAAGCCCGTGCCCGTGTCGGAGCCGGCGGATCCGGCCGCCGTCCAGCGCGGCGAGGCGCTCTTCAACGACGCCGCCGTGGGCTGCGCCTCGTGCCACTCGGGCGAGAAGCTCACGAACGATCAGACCGTCGACGTGGGCACGGGCAAGGCCTTCCAGGTGCCCTCGCTGCGCGGGCTCGCCGCGCGCGCCCCGTACATGCACGACGGCTGCGCCGCGACGCTCCGCGATCGCTTCGGGCCCTGCGGCGGAGGGGACAAGCACGGCGTCACGTCGACGCTCGCGCCGGCCCAGATCGACGACCTCGTCGCCTACCTCGAGACGCTCTGACGACCGGAGCCACCCGGGGCAGCGCAGGGGGGGCGCGCCGGGCTTCGCGCTCGCCTGCGCAGGTCCCGCGGGCGCGCAGGTCCCGCGGGCGCGCCGCTGAACGCCTGCGCGGCGCCCCCGCCGGCCCGGCCGCCAGTCCGGCGCGCGCCGCGGGCCTCTTCGCCACTCTGACGGGCCGCGGCGACCTGCTGTCGATTTGACACGCGCCCGCGTGCCTCCGCCCGCGCCATCCAGCGCCTTTCGCGCCCTTCGCGCGATCCCCCCGGTGGCACCTGCCTTGCCAGCGCTCATCGCAGGAGGTCCCGCCATGCTCGTCCACCCCGCCCATGCCCCCGCCCGGTCCCCGAATCCAGCGCCGTTGTCGCCCGGCGTGACACGCGCGGTCGGGCGCGGGCCGTCGCTCGGCGCGGCCCGGACGGCGCCGGGCGCGGGCGCGCGGGCGGCGGTCGACGAGCTGCTCCGGGGCCTTGTCGAAATGACACCGGAGCTCTTTGGCCGCGCGCTGCGGCTCTCCCGATCGCCCGCGACGGCGGAGGACCTCGTGCAGGACACGGTGGAGCGCGCCATCCGGTTCGCGGCGAGCTATGAGCCCGGGACCAACCTGCGGGCGTGGGTGCACCAGATCCTCTTCAGCGTCTTCATCACGCGCTGCCGGCGCAGCCGCCGCGAGCGCAACGCCCTCGACGTGCTCGCGACCGACCCGTGCGCGTGGACCGCGCCCGAGCGCCGCGCCGACATGCACGCCCTGTCGCCCGGCGTGCGGCGCGCGCTCGCGACGCTCCCGCCGAGCTTCCGCGATACCGTGGTGCTCGTGGACCTCGAGGAGCTTTCCTACAAGGACGCAGCGACGCAGCTGGGCGTCCCGGTCGGCACCGTCATGAGCCGCCTGCACCGCGGCCGGAAGCTGCTCGCCGAGGCGCTGCGCGGCGAAGCCCAAGGCCCGAAGATCGACCTGAAGACCGACGCGCCCACGGACGTGCAGGCCGCCGCGTGATCGGCGGCCGCGCCCGCCGCGCGCCCGGCTTGCCCCCCTGATCGGCGGCCCCTACCATCGGCGTGCCACCGAGGAGGCGTTCCTCGCCAGGAGGCACCATGGCAACGACGGCGAAAGAGCCCCACGTCGTGATCGTCGGCGGAGGCTTCGGCGGCCTGAACGCGGCAAAGGCGCTTCGCAACGCGCCCGTCCGGGTCACGCTCATCGATAGGACCAATCACCACCTGTTCCAGCCGCTGCTCTACCAGGTGGCGACCGCAAGCCTCTCGCCGGCCGACATCGCGGTCCCGATCCGCTCGGTCCTGTCGCGCCAGCGCAACGTGCGGGTCCTGCTCGGCGAGGTCACGAGCGTCGATCTCGCCGGGCGGCGCATCACCGTCGACGCCGACACGATGAAGTACGATTACCTCATCCTCGCGGTCGGCGCGGCGAACAACTACTTTGGCCACGAGGAGTGGGCCCGCTTCGCGCCGGCGCTCAAGAACCTCGACGAGGCGCTCACCATCCGCGAGCGCATGCTGCTCGCCTTCGAGGCCGCCGAGCGCGAGGCGGACCCCGTCGCGCGGCGGCGGCTGCTCACGTTCGTCGTCATCGGCGGCGGCGCCACCGGCGTCGAGATGGCCGGCGCCTTCGCCGAGCTCGCGCGCTACATCCTCGAGCGCGATTTCCGCTCCCTCGACGCCTCGCTCTCGCGCGTGCTGCTCGTCGAGATCGGCCAGCGCATCCTCCAGGCCTTCCCCGAGAGCCTCTCGGCGAGCGCCGAGGAGCAGCTCACGTCGCTCGGGGTCGAGGTCATCAAGGGCCGCCGCTTCCGGACCATCGACGAGCAGGGGGTCGAGTTCGAGGACGGCGAGCGCCTCCCCGCCGCGACGGTCATCTGGGCGGCGGGCGTCCGCGGCACCCCGCTCGCGCGCGCCCTCGGGGTCGAGCTCGATCGCATCGGCCGCGTGAAGGTCGAGCCGGACTGCTCCCTGCCCGGCCACCCGAACGCCTTCGCGATCGGCGACATGGCCATGCTCCGCGACCGGAACGGCGTCGAGGTGCCCGGCCTCAGCCCCGCGGCGATCCAGGAGGGGCGCTTCGTCGCGCGCAGCATCCTCGGCGACCTCGCCGGCCGCCCGCGCGGGCAGTTCGCCTACCGCGACAAGGGGACGATGGCGACCATCGGCCGCTCGCGCGCCATCGCCAGGGTCGGGCACCTGCAGATGTCCGGCACCATCGCGTGGCTCGCGTGGCTCGGCGTCCACGTGCTGTTCCTCATCGGCTTCAAGAACCGCTTCGCCGTCATGTTCGCGTGGATGTGGCAGTACGTCACCTTCAAGCGCGGCGCCCGGCTCATCACCGGCCACACCACCCCCGCCGCGCTCCCCGCGGCGGCGCCCGTGGCCGTCCCCCCGGCGCCCCGCCCGTCGGCCAGGAGCGCGGTGGCGGACGCCGTCTCCGGCGGCGCCTGAGCGACGTCCGCGCTCGCTTGCTTGACGCGCGGCCTCCACCATGGCGGATACGCTTCCAGTGAAGGCACGCAGAGCCCAGCCATCCGCGCGAGCGGCGACCGCCGAACCGCCGCCGCCGCCCCCGCCCCCGGCGAGCGAGCCGGGCGGGGACGACCTCGCGCTCGACGAGTCCTCGGACCTCACGCCGGTCGTCGCCACCAACCTGAAGCGGTTCCGGGCCGAGCGCGGCCTGTCGCTCGAGCGCCTGGCCAAGGCGTCCGGGGTGAGCCGGGCGATGCTCGGGCAGATCGAGCTGGGCCAGAGCACGCCGACCATCAACGTCCTCTGGAAGATCGCGCGCGCCCTCGGGGTCCCGTTCTCGGCGCTGATGAGCCAGGCGACCTCGCCGGTCACGACCGTGATGCAGGCCTCGCACGCGCGCATCCTCCGCTCGCGCAACGGCGACTTCTCCTCCCGGGCGCTCTTCCCGATGGATCGGCCGCGCAACGTGGAGTTCTACGAGCTCCGCCTCGCGCCGCGCTCCGTGGAGCACGCCGACGCGCACGCCCCCGGCACCTCGGAGAACCTGATCGTCACGGAGGGCTCGGTGGAGATCACCGTGTCCGGCGAGCGGCGCGTCCTCGAGACCGGCGACGCCATCCTGTTCGAGGCCGACAGCCCCCACAGCTACCGCAACCTGGGCGGCACCGAGGCCGTCATGTACCTCGTCATGACCTACGGCTCGCGCGGGTAGCCCCCCACCGTTTCCGGACCCCAGCTGCCACGTGTCCCTCCGGTATCCAAGACGTGTCCTCCGTTATATTGTCAGATTCCGCTTGCGCCCTCTGCTGTAGCGTGAGATATGTCCGTTATAGCGGCGGGAGCCCGCTGCTGGTAGCAAGGAGTCGGCGCGATGCGGATCACCTGGATCGGGGGGTTGGATCGCAACCAGGCGCAGCTGGAGCGGATGGCGTTGCAGGCCGGGCACCGTCTGGAGTTTCACACGGGCAACACGGGGGGCCGCGGGGCGGCCGAGATGCGGGCGGCCATCGAGCGGGCCGACCTCGTCATCGTGCTGACCGACGTGAACAGCCACGGCGGCGTGCTGCTCGCCAAGAAGCTCTGCCAGAAGCTCGGCAGGGCGGCCTTCATGGCCCGCCGCGTCGGCGCGTCGCGCTTCCAGCAGCTCCTCGACGCGCTCGCGCAGCGGGAAGCGCGGTATCTGGCGACCGGATGAGGGAGTAGGGACGAGCGATGCGATGCTTGATCATGGTGCTCTGCTGCGTGCTTGCGCTGGCCGGGTGCTCGAAGAGCGAGGCGAGCAAATCGGGCTCGGTGCAGCTGCTGAACGTCTCGTACGACCCCACGCGCGAGCTCTACGAGGAGGTGAACGCCGCCTTCGCGAAGCGCTGGAAGGAGCAGGGCGGGCAGGACATCACCATCAAGCAGTCGCACGGCGGCTCGGGCAAGCAGGCCCGGTCGGTGATCGACGGGCTCGAGGCGGACGTGGTCACGCTCGCGCTGGCCTATGACGTCGACGCGCTCGTGCCGAGCGGTCGGCTCAAGGAGGGGTGGCAGGCGCGCCTCAAGGACAACAGCGCTCCTTACACCTCGACCATCGTCTTCCTGGTGCGCGCGGGCAACCCGAAGGGCATCAAGGACTGGGACGATCTCGTGAAGGAGGGCGTCGCGGTCATCACGCCGAACCCGAAGACCTCCGGCGGCGCGCGGTGGAACTACCTCGCCGCGTGGGGGTACGAGCTGAAGCGGACGGGCGGCGACGAGGCCAAGGCGAAGGATTTCGTCGGCCGCCTGTTCAAGAACGTGCCCGTCCTCGACACGGGCGCGCGCGGCTCGACCACGACGTTCGTCGAGCGCGGGCTCGGCGACGTCCTGATCGCCTGGGAGAACGAGGCGCTGCTCGCGGTGAAGCAGAGCGGGCAGAACGGTAAGGAGAAGTTCGAGGTGGTCGTGCCGTCGATCAGCATCCTCGCCGAGCCTCCTGTCGCGGTGGTCGACAAGGTCGTCGACAAGCGCGGGACGCGGGCGGCGGCGGAGGCGTACCTCAACTTCCTCTACACGGAGGAGGGGCAGCGCATCGCGGTGAAGCACTTCTACCGTCCGCGGCATCCGGCGGTCCTCGCGGCGGCCGAGTCGGAGGGCGTCTTCCAGAAGGTCGCGCTCTTCTCGATTGACGAGGTGTTCGGCGGGTGGCAAAAAGCCCAGAAGGCGCACTTCTCCGACGGCGGCGTCTTCGACCAGATCTACCAGGCCGGCAAGTAAATTTCTGTGGCTCTCCTCTGGCGGCGACAGAGCGTTCTGCCCGGCTTCGGGCTCGCGATGGGGATTACGGTAACGTACCTGTCGCTGCTCGTGCTCGTCCCGCTGTCGATGATCTTCCTCAAGACAGCGACGCTGGGGCCCGGCGAGATCTGGGATGTGGTGACGTCTCCGCGCGCCATCGCCTCCTTGAAGATCAGCTTCTCCGCGTCGCTCCTCGCGGCGGGCATCAACGCGGTCTTCGGCGTGCTCGTGGCGTGGGTGCTCGTGCGCTACAGCTTCCCGGGCAAGTCGATCGTCGACGCGCTCGTCGATCTGCCGTTCGCGTTGCCGACGGCGGTCGGGGGCATCGCGCTCACGGCCATCTACGCGCAGCAGGGGTGGGTCGGCCAGTTCCTCTACCCGCTCGGGATCCAGAGCGCGTTCAGCCGCCTCGGCGTGGTCATCGCGCTCACCTTCGTGGGGCTCCCGTTCGTCGTGCGGACGGTCCAGCCGGTGATGGAGGAGCTCGAGGTGGACCAGGAAGAGGCGGCGGCGTCGCTCGGCGCGGGCCGCTTCGAGATCTTCCGCCGGATCCTCCTGCCGGCGCTCTGGCCCTCGATCCTCACCGGGTTCGCGATGTCGTTCGCGAGGGCGTTCGGCGAGTACGGCTCGGTCGTGTTCATCTCGGGGAACATGCCGCTCAAGACCGAGATCATGCCGCTCGTCATCATGACGAAGCTCGAGCAGTACGACTATGCGGGGGCGACGGCGCTCGCGCTCCTGATGCTGATCTGCTCCTTCGTGCTCCTGTTCGTGATCAACCGACTCCAGCGCTGGAGCGGCTCGCGCGTCTCGTCGCGGAGCCCGGTCGAGGCGCCGCGGGCGGCGGCCGCCGGGGCCGCGGGGGCCGGCGCGCCCGGGGTCGCGTCGTAATGGCGGGCGCGGCGGGCAAGCTGCGGGTGAGGTCGCGCGGGGCGGTGCGCGGCGCGACCTCCGAGCCCGCGCCGGTGCGCTGGGCGCTCACGGCGGCGGCGCTCGCGTTCCTCGGGTTCTTCCTCTTCCTGCCGGTCGTGGCGGTGTTCATCGAGGCGTTGAAGGACGGCCTCTCGGGCTACTGGCGGGCGATCACCGCGCCGGACGCCGTGGCCGCGATCCAGCTGACGCTCACGACCGCGCTCATCGCGGTGCCGCTCAACCTGGTCTTCGGCGTGGCCGCGGCCTGGGCGATCGCGCGCTTCGAGTTCACCGGCAAGAGCCTGCTGGTCACGCTGATCGACCTGCCGTTCGCGGTCTCGCCGGTGATCTCCGGCATGATCTTCGTGCTCCTGTTCGGGGCGCAAGGGGTGATCGGCCCCTGGCTCCTCGATCACGACATCCAGGTGATCTTCGATCGCCCCGGGATCATCCTGGCGACGACGTTCGTGACGTTCCCCTTCGTCGCGCGCGAGCTCATCCCGTTCCTGGAGAGCCAGGGGGCGGACGAGGAGCACGCGGCGCTGTCGCTGGGCGCGAGCGGGTGGAGCATGTTCTTCCGCATCACCCTGCCCAACGCGAAGTGGGGTTTGCTCTACGGGGTGGTGCTCTGCAACGCGAGGGCGATGGGCGAGTTCGGCGCGGTGTCGGTCGTCTCCGGCCATATCCGGGGTCAGACCAACACGATGCCGCTGCACGTCGAGGTGCTCTACAACGAGTTCCACTTCTCGGCGGCGTTCGCCGTCGCCTCGCTGCTCGTCCTCCTCGCGCTCTTCACGCTCGTGGTGAAGCGCCTGATCGAGCACCGGGCGCAGCGCGAGACCGGCCCGGAGCTGGACGAGACGGCGAAGGCCGGCGCGGGCTGACGGGCTGCGCCCGGCTTGCGATGGGCCCCCAGCGCTCCAGGTTCGAGCGAGGGGGGCACGATGCGGTTCTTGGATGCGATTGGGCGTGCGATCGGGGGAATCCTGTCTCCGATCGCCTGGCAAGGCAGCCTTCTCCGGGGAGCGAGGCTGTTCCACCCGGACGGCGTGGTCTACTGCGCGGGGGTGAAACCGCTCGCGGTGGAGGGCGAGGTCGGCGCGCTGGCGCAGCGGCTCGGGGGGCCGGCGCTCGTGCGGCTGTCGGGCGGGATCTGGCGATGGCGGAGCGCGAAGGTCGAGCGCCGTCCGGACGTCCTGGGGGTCGCGGTGCGCTTCCGGGACAGCCAGGAGGTGACGCCGGCGGCGAGCGCCGGCGATCAGGATCTCATCTTCTTGAGCGCGCGGCGCCTGTGGCTGCTTCCGATCGCGGTCTTCACGACGAAGACGCGTGATTTCTTGGACAACCACTATTACGCGCAGCTGCCGTTCGACGTGGAGGGCTTCGGTCGCGCGGAGTTCCGGCTGATACCGCTGCGCCCGTCGACGGTGAAGGGCAATCGCCTGGAGAGGCTGGAGCGCTCGGCTGCGGTGGGGCTCGCGCTGCTGCGGCTCGAGGTCCGTCGCAGGGGAGCGCGGGCGCGCTGGATGGCGGTGGCCGATATCGAGCTGTACGAGCCGGTGGACATCGACCAGAACACCCTGCGCTTCAACCCGTTCCAGGCAGGGAAGGGGATCGTGCCGACCGGGTTGCTCCAGTCGACGCGGCTTTGGACCTACTGGGGCAGCTACCTCGGGCGGCTGCTCGGGGCGCGGATACGGGCGAAGCGGGCGAGCGCGCGAGCGGCGCGAGCGGCGCGGAGAGCGCGGCGGAGGGGGCAGGAGGAGTAAGGGGCGCTCTCCGGAACGCAGCGGCGCAGCGGCCGGCGGAGGGGAGATGACGGAGGGAGGGGGAGGGCGGAGCGGGGCCGGGCGGAGCGGGGCCGGGCGGAGCGGGGGCGGGCGGAGCGGGGCGGGGAGCGCACGGCGCGCGCTGGGGCCCCGCCCCGCGGCGGGACTCCCGTCGAGGCGGCTCGGACGCCTACGTAAATGGTGGTGGGGCGCGGTAAAGGCGTTGACAGCTGGGCAGAAGTGAGGCATGACCTCCCGCCGCTTCGAACAGTCGGTGAGGTAGCCAAGTGGTTAGGCAACGGTTTGCAAAACCGTTATACGCGGGTTCGAATCCCGTCCTCACCTCCGCAAGGACGAAAGTCCGGCCCGAGCGCTGAACGGCCCCAGGGGAGAGCGATGGGCCACGCTGGAGCGCGAGCGCCGGTATCCTCGGAAGGCTCATGATCCGTCTCCTGACCCCGGCCGACGAGCCCTTGCTCTGGGAGATGCTCTACCAGGCCATCCACGTCCCGGAAGGCAGCCCGCCGCCCCCGCGGGACATCGTGCACCGGCCCGAGCTCTCCAGGTACGTGCAAGGCTGGGGACAGCGGGACGATCTCGGCGTCGTGGCGCTCCAGGAAGGCGAGGTCGCTGGCGCCGCCTGGCTCCGGCGGCTCACCGGCGCGCTGCGAGGGTACGGCCACGTCGACGACGAGACCCCGGAGCTCTCCATCGCGCTCCTGCCCCATCACCGGGGGCGAGGGCTGGGCACCCGGCTGCTGACCTCCCTGCTGGAGGAGGCCCGGAACCGCTACCCGGCCATCTCGCTCAGCGTCTCGCCGGACAACCCCGCGCTGCGGCTGTACCGGCGCCTCGGGTTCGTCGAGGTGGGCCGGAACGGCGCGTCGCTCACCATGGTGCTCACGCTCGCGGATCAGCGAGGCTCGAACCAGGTGTACCCGTAATCGAAGCAGAGCTCCTCGCCCTCGTGGATGTCGCGGAGCGCGATGGCAGCCATCGAGTCCGGCACCGGACCGTCGTTCATCTCGATGTTGGGCGTCGAGGAGTGGTTGTACAGCGCGAGCAGCCCCCACGCATACGCCTTCTCCCGCCCGGGCTCCTGTCCCCACGTGAACACGTGATGGAGCGCCTGACAGTCGCGGTGCTCCTCGGTCTTCAGATCCGACGCCGGGAAGCAGCTGACGGCGGCCCACTCGACGACGGCGCCCTTCGGCAAGAACCGGCGAGCGAAGACCCCGCGGCCCTTGCCGGGGATGCGGCGCCAGACGACGTTCGGATGGAACTGGTTCTCGGCGATGAGGGCGTCGATTTCCTGATCGGTCATGGCGGGCGCCGCGGACGCTACCACGCCCCGCCGCGGCGGGACATCGCCCCGCCGCGAGGGCGCCGGCGAGCCGCGCTGTGCCGGCGCGCACATCGGGCAGGATCTCCGGCGGCGCGCCGCGCTGGTCCCGCCCGCCAGATGCCCGGCCGCCGCTAGCTCAGTACGTCAGCGATCCCTGGCGGGACTTCTCACGCGCTGAACTACACTCGGCGCCGCATGAGACGCCTGCCGCGCGGTTCCGCCGTGGTGATCGCCGCGATCGCCGCCTTCGTACTGCTTGGATTCGTGCTCTTCTCCGCGCCGGGACACGACGACAGCCACATCACCTACTGGGCCGCGCACACCCTCAAGGAGCACGGCCAGATACTCAATTACAACGGCGAGCGCGTGGAGCAGAGCTCCAGCCTGGCCCACGTGCTCCTGCTCGCGTTGCTCGGCGCCGTCACGCGCGTGTCGCTGCCGACCCTCGGCCCGCTCACGTCGATCGCGGCCGGCGCCGCCGCGATCGCGCTCACCGCGCGGCTCGCGCGCGCGGCCGTCCCGGCGGCCCCGCGCGGCGCCGAGCTGCTCGTCGCGACGGCCTCGTGGTTCATCTACTGGGGCTTCGGCGGCCTCGAGAGCACGCTCGTCGCCGCCGCGGCGGTGTGGCTCGTCCTCGAGCTCGACGGCTACCTCGCGGCGCCCGATCGGCGCGCCCTGCTCTGCTTCGCCGGCGCCTCGCTCCTCTTCCTGTGCGCGCGCCCCGAGAGCCCCCTCGTGCTCGCGTGCGTCCTCGCCGCCGCGCTCGCCTACGCCCTCCTCCGGGCGCGCTGGGCCGATCCCGCCGCAGGCCGCCTGCGCGAGGCGCGGACGGCGCTCGTCGCCGCCGCGGTCGTGGGCGCCGAGGTCGCGCTCCTCTTCGGCGCGCGGCGGCTCTACTTCGGCGCCTTCTTCCCGAACCCGGTCTACTCCAAGGCCGCCGGGATCGACGTCGCCGCCGGCCTGTCCTACCTCTGGGCCAACCTCTATCCGACCGGGCTCTGGCTCATCGCGGGCGTCGCCGTGGGCATCGTCCAGATCGCGCGGGCGGCGCTCCGCGAAGAGCCGTGTTACGCCGCCGTCCTGTCGGCGGCGTTCGCCGTCGCCTACGTGGCCTTCATCGTCCTGACGGGCGGCGACTGGATGACCGGCGGGCGTTTCATCTCGCACGCGCTCCCCCTCCTGGTCGTCGTCACCATGGTCGGCCTCTCCGCGACCCTGGGCAGCGCGCCCCGCGTGCACATCGCGCTCGTGCCGCTCGTCGCGGTGAACCTGGTCGGCGTCGTCGCGCTCGCCGACTCGAGGTCGTCCGGCCGGCCGATCTGGTCGACCTTCGGCCTGCGCGAGGCGCTCAAGGCGCGCGTCGGGGACCGCGACTACTCCTGGTTCGAGCTCGCGAACAAACCGCACCTCCGCGACACGACCATCACCGATGTCGTCCTGGACGCCATGCGGGAGATCAAGGCCAAGAAGCCGGATCACCGCTTCGTGGTGATGTCGTCGCAGGCGGGCATGACGGCCTACCACGTCTTCAAGGAGCATTACGGATCAGCGGAGTTCATCGACACGTGCTCCCTCGCGACGCGCGATTTCCTGACCTGCCTACCGCCCGGCATCCTCAGCCGACGCCGCATCGGGATGGTGCTCAACTTCCGCACCTACTTCGACAAGCAGGCGATGATCGACCAGCGCTGCGGCACCCGCCGTCCGGACATCGTGTTCGACCACAGCGGCCGTGGGGTGGAGGCGATCCTCGAGCGCAAGGGGTACTCGATCGTCTACCGGCAGCGCGGCCCCATCAAGAACGAGGGGCTCGGCCCGTGGCTGCGGAACACCGTGCCTTCGGACACGTTCGTGGCGATCGACACGGCGCTGCTCGCCGGCACGTCCATCGAGGGCAAGCGGACGAGCTACAAGTGGAGCATCCAGTGATCGTCGGCGTCCGCGGCGCCCGGGCCCGTGATACCGTGGCTCGGCCGGAACACCTCACCCGCGACGCGAGCGCGCTGCGGGCTCCGGCGCGCTGACGCATGGCCTCGGATCCCCCGCGACGACCCGCCGTGCTGCCCGAGGCGCAAGGCCCCCGACCAGGGCCGAGCGCCCCGTCGGCGCCGCTGGAGCCCACGCTGCCGTACGACGCCGGCGCGGCGAGCTCCGATCCGACGCCGAGCGAGCGCGCGCCGACGCGGCTCTGGTCGCCGCAGCGCCCTGCGCCGCCGCCGTCGCCGCCCGCGGCCGTGCCTCCGCCGCCGTCGCCGCCCCTGGCCGTGCCTCCGCCGCCGTCGCCGCCCGCGGCCGTGCGTCCGCCGCCGGCGCGGGTCGCCGCGGCGCTTCGCGCGGCCGTCGCGGCGCTCGGCAGGATCCTCCAGCGGAAGCCCCGCGGCGCCGGTCCCAGGCCGCCGCTCCGGCCGCAGCTTCTCCGCTGGGGCAAGCGGCTCGCGATCGCCTTCGCCGGCCTCCTCGCCGCCGCGGTGCTCGCGTTCTTCCTCGTCGTCCGGCGCTACGAAGCCGACCTGCCGACCACAGCGGAGCTGAAAAATTACAACCCGCCGCAGGTGACGCGGTTCCTCGCGCGCGACGGCACGGTGCTCGGCGAGCTCTTCGTCGAGCGCCGGACGCTCGTGCCCGTCACCGAGATCCCGCCGGTGATGAGCCTCGCGGCGCTCGCGGCCGAGGATGCCAGGTTCTACAAGCACGACGGGCTCAACTACCTCGGCATGCTCCGCGCGCTGCTCGTCAACCTGCGCTCCGCGGAGGCGCGCCAGGGCGGCAGCACGATCACCCAGCAGGTCGTGAAGAACGTGCTGCTCACGCACGAGCGCACGCTGGACCGCAAGATGCGCGAGCTCCTCCTCGCCCGCCGCATCGAGCAGGAGCTCACGAAGGACCAGATCCTCGAGCTTTACCTGAACCACATCTACTTCGGCCACGGGCGCTACGGGGTCGAGGAGGCGGCGCGGTTCTACTTCGGCAAGAGCGTCCGCCAGGTGACGCTCGCCGAGGCGGCGCTCCTCGCGGGCATCGTGAAGGGGCCCTCCATCTACTCGCCGCGCGTGAACAAGGAGCGCGCCGAGAAGCGCCGCGCCTTCGTGCTCGGCCAGATGCGCGAGAAGCGCTTCGTGCCGGCCGCCCAGGTCGACGCCGCCCTCGCCGAGCCGATCCGCCTCGCCCCCGAGCCGGAGCACTCGGACGAGCTCGCGCCCGAGGTCCTCGCCGAGGCCGAGCGCGCGCTGCGCAAGGCGGTCGGGCCCGAGGCCAGGTACGGCGGCTACACGGTCGTGACGTCGATCGACCCGACGATGCAGGCCGCGGCGCGCGCGGCCGTGCGCCAGAACCTCGACGCCTACGCCGCGCGCCACGGCCTCGTCGCGCCGTTCGTCCGAAAGAAGGGCGATCCGGCGCCGTTCCAGGGCGCCCCCAGGGATCAGAACCGCGCCTACCTCGGCGTGGTGACGGGCGCCGACGACGCGCGCGGCACGCTCGCGATCCGCGTGGGCGCGGCGCAGGGGACCGTCGACCTGCGGAGCGAGCGCCGGTACAACCCGCGCGGGCTCCCGCCGAGCCGCTTCGCCGAGGTCGGCAAGGTGCTGCGCGTGCGCTTCGCGGGCGAGCCCGAGGCCGGCAAGCTGCGGCTCGACCTCGGCCCGCAGGGCGCGCTCGTCGCGCTCGACGCGCGCACGCGCGAGATCGTCGCGCTCGTCGGCGGCTACGAGGGCGCGCGCGGCGGGCTCGATCGGGCGAGCCACGCGCACCGGCAGCCGGGGTCGACGTTCAAGGCCATCGTCTACGGCTACGGCATCCACGCGCGGAAGCTCACCGCCGCGTCGATGCTCGAGACGAACCCGGCGGCGCTCGAGGGCTACAAGCCCGGCAACTACGACGAGAGCGAGGGGCAGAGCCCGAAGCGCCTGCGCGAGGCGCTCGCCCACAGCGTGAACGTCGCCGCGGTGGCGGCGCTCCGGGACGTGGGCCCCGAGGCCGTGGTCGCGTGGGCGCGCGAGCTCGGGATCGCGTCGAAGCTCGGCGCCGACCTGTCGCTCGCGCTCGGCGCCTACGAGGTGACGCCGCGCGAGATGGCGGGCGCCTACGCGACGTTCGCGGCGGGCGGCGTGGTCCAGGAGCCCGTCCTCGTGACGAAGATCATGGGCCCGCGCGGCGAGGCGCTGCCCTTGCCGGCGCGCCCGCCGCCGCGGCCGGCGATGACCGCGGCGGAGGCGTACGTCACGACGGACCTGCTCACGTCGGTCGTGAAGGTCGGCACGGCGAAGCAGGCGCTCTCGCTGCGCCGGCCGATCGCGGGCAAGACGGGCACGACGAACGACGCGAAGGACGCCTGGTTCGTCGGCTACTCGACCGACATCGCGTGCGCCGTGTGGACCGGCTTCGACGACGCCACGCCGCTCGGCGGCGGCGAGGTGGGCAGCAGCGCCGCCCTGCCGGCGTTCATCGCGTTCATGGACAAGGCGCACGCGGGGCGGCCGGCGACCGACTTCCCGGAGCCGCTCGGGATCGTGCGCCTCCCCATCGACCCGGAGACGGGCGCGCTCGCGATGCCCGGCCAGGAGAACGCCGTCGAGGAGGTGTTCCTCGAGGGCACCGAGCCGACCGGGGTGGCCCTGCCCGACCCGTCCGCGATCGGGCAGGGGATCCTGGACCTGTTCAAACCGCAGTGACCGTCGCCCGCGCCGCCGGGCTGGCCAGCCGCCCGGCGCCCCGGCGAGCCCTGCGTCACGACGTCGCGTTCCTTCGGCGCGCGGTCGCGCTATGTTCCCGCTCGCCGCATGACACGGTCGCCGATCCTCGCCGCCCTCCTCTTGCTCGTGGCCGCGTGCAAGGGGCCGGCTCCCGACGAGGGGGTCGCGCTCTCGCCGCAGGCCGCGAAGGGCAAGGCCCTCTTCTCCACGCTCTGCGCGTCCTGCCACGCCCCCGCGGCCAAGCTGGTCGGCCCGCCGCTCAGCGAGATGGCGGCCCTCTACGCGACCGATCCCGCGGGCATCGTCCGCTGGGCCGTGGCCCCGGGCCGCAAGCGCGCCGACGTCCCGCCGATGCCCAGCTTCCGCGGGGTCCGCGAGTCGGACCTCGCCGACGTGGCGCAGTACATCATCGAGGCCGGCACCGCGGCCGGAAAGCAGGCTCCATGATCTATTCGTTCGTCCTCGTCGTGCACTCGTGGCTGCGCTGGGCCGTCCTGCTGCTCGGGTTCCTCTCGCTCGTGCGATCGGTCCAGGGCTGGACCCAGCGGAAGCCGTGGACCCCGGCGGATCGCAAGGCGAGCGCCGCGTTCGTCGGCGCGCTCGACGCCCAGCTCCTCCTCGGCCTCCTGCTCTACGTCGTGCTCAGCCCGCTGCGGCCGACCTCGCTGGCCGCGCTGAAGGCCGCGATGCCCGTCGCCGCGCTGCGCTTCTTCGCCGTCGAGCACGTCTTCCTCATGATCGTGGCGGTGGCGGTCGCCCACGTCGCCTCGGCCCGGGCGAAGCGGGCCGAGGACCCCACGGTGCGGCACCGGCGCATCGCGCTCGGCGTCCTGTTCTCGCTGCTCCTCGTGCTCGCCGCCATCCCCTGGCCGTTCCTGCCCTACGGCCGCCCGCTGTTCCGGTTCTGAGCCGCAGCGCTACGCCGCCGCTCTCCCGGCCTTCCAGCCGGCCGCGAACTCCTCGATGCGCGCCTTCAGGGTCGCGCACTCGCGCCGGACGATCCTCGACGCGAACACGTCCCGCAGCAGCCGGTCGGCGACCTTCCCCAGGACGGGGAGGTTGAGCGAGCCGCGCAGCTCGTCCGTGACGAGCGTGGCGCCGCCGGGCAGCGGCTTCAGCCGGTACTGCGAGGAGTGCGGGAAGGCGCTCTTCGGCGCCTTGAGATCCGTCTCGACCCAGCCGATCCCCGCGCCCTCTTCCCAGTGGGTCACCCGCGCGCCGCGCGCCTCGGGGGCGCTGCCGAAGAACGAGTGATCGATGAGCACGCGCGTCCCCTTGCCCCGGCGAACGTCGGTCTCGAAGCGCACCGCGACGTGGAACTCGTTCACCTGCATGAGGCGCTCGAGGTCGCTCATCCACGCCCACGCCACCTCGATCGGCGCCTCGATACGGATGCTCTCCTGGATGTACAGCACGAGGACCCTCGCTTTCGCCCGGGGAAGCCGGCGCGGTCACCGTAGCACGGCGGGAGCGGCCGAAAGCGCCCGCGGCCGCCATCACTCGCGGATCTTCGTGTCCCTGTTGTAGCCGCGCGGGTGGAGCGGCGACAGCTTCTCCAGCCAGATCTGCTCCAGCAAGGTGAGCTCGTCGGTCAACGAGAAGCTTGGATCGTCCTTGGTCTGCACGACCTCGAGCACCTCGAACGTGAAGGCCTCGGCGCCGTGCTCCTTCCAGTCGCGCTGGAGCTCCTGGTTCGTGTGAGCGCCGAGCGACAGCATGAAACGGTGCTTGTTGAGCGGCCCGTGGAGGTTCGTGCTGCTGCCGAGCAAGACCTTGCCGTTCACCGTGTTCTTCACCTGGAAGATGCCCGCCTGCTTGGGGGTCTCGAGGTACTTCCGCTTCAGCTCTTTGCGCGTTTCCATCCTGCTCGCTCCCTGGATGGGCTTGCCGGTCGCGGGGGGCTCCTTCCCCGGCTCCGGGGCCTCGCTCCGTGTCTCGGGCGCCTTCGCTTCCTGCTCGATCAGCCAGTAGCGCTGGCCGTCGCGCGCCATGTATCCCTCGTCCACGAGCAGGCGCCGGATGGTGCAGTGGTCGGGATACAGGGTCTGGATGATCTCGTTCACCTCGCGCTCGCGGTAGCGCCGGCCCGCCTGGAACTTGCCGACGAACTGCTCGAGCACGATGCGCCGCTTGCGCCATTGCTTCGGCAGCTGGACCAGCGCGCCGTCGCGGAAGTAGGCGCGCGTCACCTTGTTCCGCGATCGCTCCACGCGGCGCTGCTCCGGGCCGCCCTCGGCGCGCGGCAGCGCGGCGAGCTCCCTCAGCCGCAGATCGAGCAGATCGGCGCGCAGGGCATAGACCAGGTAATACTGGGTCTTGCGCTTCGTCACGAGGCCCGCCTCGTCGAGCTTCCGCAGGTGGAACGACACGGTGGACGGCGCGCGCCCTAGCCGCTCGGCCAGCTCCTCGGCGCAGTGAGGCCGCTCGATCAGGGCGCTCACCACCTGGAGCCGCGAGGCGTCGGCGAGCGCCTTGAGCACGCCGATGCGCTCCTCGACGCTCAGGGCGCCCGCAGCGCCCGCAGCGCCCGGCGTGGGCCCCGCAGGATCTGGTTCGACAGTCATCAAATCAGAATAGCGAGCGCCCGCGCCTGGTCAATCTGTTTCGACGGATGTCGAATCAGTCTCGCTGGGCGCGACGGGCGCGGTCGCGCCACGTCGGCGGACGCCTGCGGGCTCGCCGCCGGCGGGCGGACGCGTGCGGGAGGATGCCCGCGGGGCTCGCCGCCGGCGGGCGGGCCCCGCGGGCGCTGCGCGTCACGCCACGCTCACGCCGCGTCTTCCCGGCTCATCCGGAGCAGCCACAGCGGCGCGAGCGCCTGCGACAGGCTCCCCGCGAGCGACGCGTCGGCGAAGCCCCGCCCGCGATCGCGTGCTCGGGCCAAGGCCGAGCGTCACGCCCTCGGCGTTCGTGGTGCGCCGTTCGAAGAGCGGGATCGTGAAGTGCACGGCGGCGAGTGCAGCGGGCTGCGCAACCGGCCACCGCGGAGGCATTCTTCCGAAGGCGGCGGAGCGTCAGCGCCCCTCTGGGTTCGCGAGCCATGCCGCGAGGGTCTCGCCGTCCAAGGTCAAGACCACCTCATCCAGACGCTCTTCCCCGAGCCGCGCCAACCTCTCGGCCAGGGTGCTGCGCTCGTCGTCCGTCATCGCCCTGCCGAGCCGCTTCTCGAACAGCCGCGCCAGCGCCAGCCGCTTGCCCTCGTCCAGGCCGAGTCGCTTGCCCTCGTCCAGGCCGAGCCGCTTGCCCTCGTCCAGGCCGAGCTGCCGCTGCTCCGCCTGGTAGCTCTTGAACCACTCCTGGATCTCCATGATGACGTCATCCTCCACGTCTTCCGGGAGCTGCCCGGGGATCTCGTAGCCGAAGTGTACCAAAAGCGGCAGGGCGACGCTCCGCTCCCAGGCGTCCTCCGGCAGCGCCATCAGGTCCTGCAGCGCCTCGCGCAGCACCCAGCGTGCACCCATCAGCCGCAGGATGAGCGTGCTGCGCGTGCGCGGCAGCTCGGAGAGCACCACGACGCGCACGTGCAGCGCCGGCGCCGGACCGTACACACCCGGGCTCAGCGCCTGGCAGCCGTATCCGTCGAGCACCGTCTCGGGCCGTCCCGTGCTGACGACGATGAGCCACGGGAAAGGCACCTCGTTGCGAGATGCCGGTGGAGCCTCGATCCGATCGGGCGCGGTCCGCGCCCGCCGCTCGAGCTCGTGATGCCAGGCGAGCTGCTTGCGCAGGCAATCGCGCATGTGCCGCAGGCCCGGGGTGTTGCGGAAGACCTCGAACATACATGGCCCGGCCGCCAGCTCGCCCAGCACTCCAAGCTCGCGCCGCACCGCCTCGCGCGCCGGATCGGGCACACACCAGACGTCGATCCGCTGGGTGGCCGCGGCGACCTCGACCTCGGTGTCCGACTCCGCCATGCGCCGGAGCGCGTCGCGCAGCAGACTCTTGATGAACTGGTCGGAGCGTTCGCGCATGGGACCAACATCCCCTCTCGATGCAGGCCATCGCACGCACTGGTGTGCGCGACGCGCGGCCAGCGCGGCTCATGCATTGGTCTACGGAGCGCTGCACGAGAAATCGTGGAGGTAGCGAGCGATTTCTATCGGAAAAACCGGTGAAGGCAGCGGTGGATTCCCGAACGAACGAGTGGTGATGCCCGTAAAGGTGGATGGCCCGCCTAGGAGAGCTCGCGACGCCGACTCATGCGCTGCGCCGTCAGGCGGGCACGAGGTCGAACACGGCCCGGTGGGCCTTCTCGATCTCGTCGAGCAGGAGCACGCAGGACGGCCGCTCGCGCACGCGCTGCGTGAGCAGGCCGCCCGCGCCGTCGGTCCCGCGGATCAGACGATCGGCCGCGCCCTCGCTCGACCTCCAGGCGGTGCGCGCTCCCGGGCAGGAGCCCCAGGTGCTCCCACGTCGACAGCGCCCGCGAGGCGAGCAGCCGGCGCACCTCGTGCCGGCTCGCCGGCGCGATCGGCTCGCCGGCCTCGACGTGGAACGCGTGGCCGAGGCTCGGCACGAGCACTCACGCGAGGACGTCCTCGTCGCGGCCGAAGCTCGCGGCGTCGGGCGCCGCGACGGGGAAGGCGACGCCCGCGCCGTCGAAGCGCTCGCGCACGACGACGAGCGCCCGCGCGGTGCGCCCCTCGCGCGCCTCGGGAGCGCCGTCCGCGGAGGCGCCCGCTCCGTTCTCAGGAGCGGGCGCGGATCGCCCCTCGTCGCCGGCGCCCGTGCTCATCCGAGGGGGCGGAGCAGACCCGATCGGCCCGGTCGGCGCTATCGGATCGGCGCGCCGCTCACGACGGGTCGGCCTTGGGCGTCGCGGGCGTGCTCGGGGGCAGCTCGGGCTTCTTGATGTACTCGGTCGGGAGCTCGCCGGTGAGCGCCTTGAGGAACGAGATGATCGCCTTCACCTCCTCGGGCTTGGCCTCCACGCCGAGCTGGTGCCACGCCATCTTGGTCACGGTCTCGTCGAGCGTCGCGATCGAGCCGTCGTGGAAATAGGGGAAGGTCTTCTCGATGTTCCTGAGGCTCGGGACGCGGAAGAAGAACTTGTCCTTCTCGTCCTTCGTGGCATCGAAGCGCCCGTTGTCCTTGAGGCCGGCGTACTCCTTCACGAGGCCGAGCTTCTGGAACGTCGAGCCGCCGACGGCGACGCCCGTGTGGCAGGTCGGGCAGCCGAGCGAGATGAACTTGTGGAACCCGGCCTTCTCCTCGGCGGTGAGGGCCTTGTCGTCGCCGTCGAGGTACTTGTCGAAGCGCGACGGCGTGACGAGGCCGCGCTCGAACGCGCCGATCGCCTTGGCCATGTTGTCGTAGGTGATCGGCTCCTTGTCGTCGGGGAAGGCCGACTTGAAGAGCTTCACGTACTCGGGGATCGACTTGAGCGTCGTGATGACCCGCTTCTCGTCGGGCATGGCCATCTCGACGGGGTTCAGGATAGGCCCCTTGGCCTGGTCCTCGAGGGTGGCCGCGCGGCCGTCCCAGAACTGGGCGATGTGGTGGCCCGCGTTGTAGGCCGACGGCGAGTTGCGGCCGCCCAGCTGGCCCTTGTGCCCGGAGGAGAAGTTTTTGTTGTCCACGCCGTAGTTGGACAGGTCATGACACGAGTTGCAGGAGATATCGTGGTTCTTCGAGAGGCGCGTCTCGTACCAGAGCATCCTGCCCAGGGTCACCTTCTCATCGGTGATCGGGTTCTTGTCGTACTCGAATTTGGCGGGCAGGACCTTGAAGGACTTGACGTCGTCCGGATTGAAGACGAGCGGCTTCACGTCGCCCGTCGTCGAGGGCTTTGCCGTGGTCGAGGCCGGGGGGGCCTGATACTCGTACTCCGCGGATCGTTCGCAGGCGCCGAGGCCGGCGGCGACGAGGAGCACACAGACGAGAGATGAGGGCGAACGCATGATGTCTCCTGGCTCGTGAGGACGAAGTCCACGGTAGATAGAGCCGCCTGCCACGTCAACGCGCGCCTCAGCCGCGCAGCTGCCGCGACCGTCGGCCGAGGCGCGCTGCGCGGTCGCGCGGGGCGCCCGGCGACGCGGTGCGTGTTACCGCCAGGTTGCGACTCCTGGTCTCGAGGGTAGCGCAATGGGCGCTGAGGTGCTGCCTTCGCGTCCATCTCCCCCGAGGTGCGCATTTCCGTTTCATCCAATTTATACAGGCGATCGTGGGGCGCGCTCGCCGGCGCGGCGCAGCGGACGCGGGCCGCGGCGGGCGATCCGGGGGAGGTGGCGACGGCGCTCGGCCTCGGGGCCCTTGCGCGGCCCGGGCGCGCTGGGCAACCCTTGCGGCCGTGCAATCGCCGATCGACAGCGGGGTCGTGCTCATCACCGGCGCGTCGTCGGGCATCGGCCGCGCGCTGGCGCGCGAGGTCGCCGGCCGCGCCCGGGCGCTCGTTCTGGTGGCGCGCCGCAGGGATCGCCTGGAGGCGCTGCGCGCCGAGCTCGCCGCGGCGCGTCCGGGGCTCACCGTGCTCGTCTTCGGCTGCGACGTCACCGATCGGGCGGCGGTCGACGCGATGCTCCTCGCCGTCGCGGCCGAGGTCGGGGGGGTCGACGTCCTCGTCAACAACGCCGGCTTCGGCGATCTCAGCCTGTTCGACCTCTCGGCGTGGTCGCGCACCGAGCAGATGATCGCGCTGAACGTGACGAGCCTCGCGTACCTCACGCACCGGCTCGTCGGCCCGATGGTGTCGCGCGGGCGCGGCGTGATCGCGAACGTGAGCTCCGGCTTCGGGCTCACGTTCGGGCCGGGGATGGCGGCATACATCGGCACGAAGCACTTCGTCACGAGCTTTACCGAGGGCCTCCGCCTCGATCTGGCCGGCACCGGCGTGCGGGTGACGCAGGTCTGTCCCGGGCCGGTGCAGACCGAGTTCACGGAGATGGCCGGCAATTTCACCGGCCTCGAGCCCCCTCTGCTCCTGTCGATCTCCCCGGAGCGCTGCGCGCGCTCCCTCGTCCGCGCGGTGGACCGGGGCCGCGCGCTCGTCGTGCCCGGGGTGGTGGCGTGGTTCGTCGTCTACCTCGGCGTCCTCTGCCCCCGCTGGCTGCTGCGGCTCGTCTACCGGCCGATCGCGCGCATGCTGCGCAAGAAGCAGCTCGCCGTGCGCGGCGCTCCGGCGCCTCCCTGAGGCGGATCGCCGCCGCGTCCGCGCGGAAGACGCAGGACGCAGAACGGAGCGCCGCTGGGCCGGCCGTCGCGCCGCGCGGCGCGGCGCGCCAGGTTCATCTCCGGGGCGATAGCCCTTGTGGTAGCGTCGTGCGCGGCTCGCCAAGCCCCTGAGGAGAACCACGGATGAAGAAATATCGGTGCCTGGTCTGCGATTTCATCTACGACCCGGCGGTCGGCGACCCCGACAGCGGCATTGCGCCGGGGACTTTGTTCGAGCACCTGCCCGACAGCTGGGCTTGCCCGGAGTGCGGCGCGACCAAGGCGGACTTCGAGCCGATCGAGGACTGAGCGCGCTGCCCCGCCCGGTGCCGCGGCGGGCGGGTGACACGGAGGCGCGGGCGGGCACATCGACGGTCCGCCCGCCGTGCCCCCCGTATTGTCGCGACACCGTCCGCGCGCGGCCGCGCGATCGACCACGGGTCGGGCGAGCTCGGCGCCTCGGATGGGCCAGCCACAGCGCTCTCGCGGTGCGCTCGGCACGGCGCGGCGAGCGCGGCAAGCAGCGCGCGGGAGCGCTCCGCGGTGACCGAAGTACGCCGCGGCGAGCGAGATGCGTCCTGCGGCGGCCGAGAGGCACGCCGCCGTGCGTGAGGACGGCGCAGCGCGGTGCCGTGGAGCCAACCGCGGCGCAAGCTCGGTGCGCGCCCGCTAGCGACGATACGAGGGTGGAAAGAAGAACTGCTAAGAAAGAGAATCGAGCGAATTCGAGGGTGGACCTGACAGGGATCGAACCTGCGACCTCTAGAGTGCGATTCTAGCGCTCTCCCAACTGAGCTACAGGCCCTCGCTTTCGAGAGCGCGGACTCTACCCGCCTGGGCGCGGCTGTCAAGCGAAGAAAGCGGTTTTCTGTCCGGGGTCGCCGCGCCTTGCCTGAGCGGCGACCCCGTGCGCCTTCTCCGGCCTCTTCCTCCTCGTCGTCCGGGCTCGTTTCTGGTTCCGGAGGAGGGGAGGCCCTCGGCGGGGGAGCTCGGCACCACCTCTCGCGCAACCCTCGCGGGGCCTGCGCCGCGGGCGACGCCTAGTTGGCCGGGCTCTGGTCCGTCTGCGCGGGCTCGCCGGGCGGCTCGGCCTGCGCGCGCGCCTGGGCCTTCGGGTTCTGGAAGGAGAAGAGCCGCTCGCGCTCCTCCCCATAGCTCTGGGTGCTCCCCCACTTCGGGTTCCAGTCCTTCACCCAGTACACGTCCCCCGAGACGATCGCGTCCTCGGGCCGCCCCGTGCGCTCGGGGTAGCGGTACATGTACTCCTTCATCGCGTCGCGGTACGAGGTGTTCGCCGGCAGCTTGATGCGGGCGAAGTAGTCGCACCAGATCTGGGTGTACGCGAAGCTCTTCGCGTTCAGGAGGTCGAAGTTCGGCGGCTCGCCCGTGAAAGGATCGATGTGGCGGCCGTCGACCGTGACGGCGTCGACCACGATCGTCCCGTCGTCCATCACCGGGTTGGGCGAGAACATGAACCAGCCCTGGAGGAAGCGGAGCTTCTGCGCGAGGACGCGCGTCTCCTCGGGGTGCGGCACCTTCCAGCGGTTCTTGATGACCCAGAGCTCGACCGCCGCCTGGTTCACGGCGCCGACGAACATCACGATCGCGCCGATCTCGCGCAGCGCGACGAGCCCCTTCCGGCCGGCGAGCCGGAGCGGCGCCGGCGGGGGCGCGACCTCCGAGCGCTCCGGGACCCGCACGCCGAGCGCCCGGCCCAGGCTGCGGCGGTGCGCCGCCGCCATCGCCGCCGTGACCGCGTCGCGCACGAGCGGCAGGCGGAGCGCCCACGCGACCGCGGGGCCGAGCGGGATCGCCGCGACGAGGTCCGCGAGCGCCAGGGCGCCCTCGACCCCGTTGCCGTCGGGGCGACGCGCCGCGAGCCCGTGCGCCGCGGAGCTCGACGCCTCGAACGTCAGCAGCCCGAACCGGTCCATCCGCTTCAGCACGCGGCAGGCGAGGACGGCGCCCGGCGACCGCGGGTCGAACAGCACGACGCGGGCCCGGTGCGCGCGCCGCATCGTGCGCGCGGCGATGTCCCAGTCCTCGCGGCCGAAGAGGAGCGTCGAGAACACGCAGAGCGCCCACGCGAACGGCCCCAGCACGAACGTCGTGCCGAAGCCGACGTGGAGCACGTTCATCATCACGAGCGCGAGCCGCCGGGCCCACACGCGGCCGAGCGGCGAGAGGAGGCACACCGGCATGGCCGCCTCGAACGCGATCACCATCTTCGTCATGAACAGGATGAGGAAGTTCGGCGCGTAGTCGCGGATGTCCGCCACGATCGGCGTCACCATCCGGTCGACGTAGAGCACGTAGTGGATCGCGGTCCCGTTCTTCCAGGCGGGGCCGGTCTTGTGCACCACGTTGAAGAAGTAGATCGCCGCGATCTGGATCAGCAGGATGGGCCCGACGAGGGTCACGAAGTCGTTCGGCTTGAGCGGGTCGTCGACGGCGGTGCGGTCGTTGAGATCGTCGGCGGTCCGCTCGCGGCTCCGCTTCATCGACGCGAGGAGCGCGTCGAGCGAGAAGCGATCGCCGAGCGGCAGGAAGCACGTCCAGAGCAGGAGCAGGTTGTGGACGACGTAGCCGCCGTTCTCGATGAGCAGGACGCGCCCGTTCATGCTCGTGACGAACACGAGCGAGAGCACCTGCATGAGCTTCGTCTTCCAGCCGATGAGCAGGCAGACGTAGGTCGCGAAGATCACGACCCAGAGGACCGCGAGCTCGCCCGGCGTGGAGAAGGCGTTGAGGAGCGAGAAGTTCCCGCTGCCCTGCGGGCGCCAGAGGTTCACGTGGTTCGGCAGGACGCCGATGTCCGCGAACATGTCGTTCCACGCCCACGTGCGGCGGAACAGGTCGCCGATCAGGAAGAAGCCGAGCAGGATGCGCGTGAAGCCGAGCGTCCGCCGATCGAACGTGAAGAAGCTGTCCCGGAGGATGTCCCACATCGATGGCCCGCGCCGCGGGGGAGCCGCCTCCGGCTCGCGCTCGGCGTCGCCGTCGTCCGCCGCGGCGCCGTCGTCCGCCGCGGCGCCGTCGTCCGCCGCGGCGCCGTCGTCCGCCGCGGCGCCGTCGTCCGCCGCGGCGCCGCCCTGCTCCTCGTCGCGCGCGGCGCTGCCCGTGGGCGCGCCCTCGCCTGCGCCGGAGCTCCCCTCGGCGGCGGCCTTCCGGCCGGCCGCGTGGCTCCCGCTGGGGTCCTCGTCCCGGAGCGCGCCCTCGGGCCCGCGCTCGTCGCGATCGTCG
Organism: Sorangium sp. So ce185; assembly: GCF_051526825.1. NCBI lineage: Bacteria > Pseudomonadati > Myxococcota > Polyangiales > Polyangiaceae > Sorangium > Sorangium sp. So ce185. The sequence goes on from NZ_CP150316.1 coordinate 721,461, forward strand.
TTTGCGTTCATAAGGCGTCGAGGTCGGTGCTGCGCGAGCGGAGCGCTCGCCGCTGTCGGTTCCTACCTACCGCAACCGCGCGGGCGCCGCACGAGGCGACCAAGGTCGCGACGCGCGGGCGCGCCGGGGCCCTGGTCGCCTCGCGCGGCGCGCTCGATGCGCGGGGGCTCGCGCGGCGGCGGCGCGGCGTGCTTGATGCGCGCGGCGCGGGGCGGTACGGGGAGGGAGGTGCCCCCGATGCCCGACGCGGAAGAGCGCCTTGCGCTCGCGGCCTGCGCCTTCCTGGCCGGCTGCCTCCTGCTCGCGCCGCGCGAGTGGGTCTCGGCGGGGCTCGCGCTCGCGCTCGCGGCGGCGCTCTTCGCCTGGCACTTCCGGCTGCGCGCGGGGGCCGGTCGGGGCGGGCCGGCGGCCGCGACGGCGGCCGCGGGCGCTCCGGTCGAGGCGGCCGCGCCGGGCTTGTCGGCCGCCGCGGGCCCGCCGGCCGCTCCGGGCCTGTCGGCGGCCGCAGCCCAGGGCTCGCCGGGCGAAGCGGGCGCTCAGGCCTTGCCGGGCGAGGAGCGGCGGGAGTCCGGCTGAACGCGCAGCGGCGGGCGGCCGAAGCGGGCGCGCACGCGATCGGCGACCGACCGCATCTTCGGCGCCCCGAGGAAACGCCGCTCCAGCCGCCGCTTGCCGGGGATGTCGAGGAGCATCACGCCGATCAGGATCACCAGCGCGCCCGGGCCGGGAATGCCGGGCAGCGAGAGCATGATCCCGAGCGCCACGGCGACGACGCCGAGCAGGTTCTTGCCGATGCGCGCCGACACGCGCATCCAGGCGGGGCGCCCCGGCAGGAACGGCTCGTCCTCCTGCTTCTGCAGGTAGTCCTCGGGCAGACGGACGAGCACGAACGCGACGAGCGCCGTGCCCGCGACGAAGCTGGCGGCGCCCACGCCCGCGCCGATCGCGATCTGCTCGCGATGCGCCTGCACGAACGAGAGCGCGGCGTGGACGGCGTCCATCATCGAGGAGGCGAGGAGCATACGGCGCGCGGCCGGCCGGGGCGAGGCCGGCCGCCGTCTCAGGGGACGAGCACGGTGCCGATGGACCCGGGCGCGCTCGCCTCGCGCTCGAGATCGCCCGGGCGGAGCCGCCCGAGGATGTGGATGCGGCGGACGCCCTCCGCGAGCGCGGCGAACGACTCCTCGAGCTTCGGGATCATCCCGCGGGTGACGGCGCCGCTCGCGATGAGCGCGCGCCCCTCGGCGACGGTGAGGCTCGGGATGCGCGAGGCGGGGTCCGCGACGTCGCGCAGCACGCCCGGAACGTCGCTCACGAGGAAGAGCCCAGCGGCGCCGAGCTCGATGGCGACGCGGTTGGCGACCGTGTCGGCGTTGATGTTGTAGACCTGTCCGTCCGCGCCGGCGCCGAGGCAGGCGAGCACGGGCACGTAGCCGCCGCGCCCGAGCAGCTCGAGGAGCCCGCGGTCGACGCCCGTGATGTCGCCGACGAGGCCGAGGTCCACCGGATCGGGGCCGGCGCTCCGGTAGACCTGGGGCGGGCGCTTGACCGCCGAGAGGGCGGGCCCGCTCGCGCCGTGGAGCCCGACGGGCCGCGCGCCCGCGGCGACGAGCGCGGCGCAGAGGTCGACGTTGAGCTTGCCGGCGACGACCATCTTCATGACGTCGAGCGTGTCCGCGTCGGTGACGCGCTGGCCGGCGACCTGCCGGACGGGGATGCCGAGGCGCTCCTGCAGCCGGGTCGCCTGCGCTCCGCCGCCGTGGACGACGACCGCGCGCGCGCCGGCGCGGGTGAGCGCCGCGAGATCGCTGGCGAGGACGGCGAGGGCCGGGCTGCCCACGACCTCGCCGCCGAGCTTGATGACGAGCGGGCCTTCCGACGCTGTCACGGGTGCCTCCGCGTTGCTCTGGGACGGTTCATGGGCGGACACGTATCACTTCTGCAGCGGGCAGGGCAGAGGTCGCCGGTCCCCTGCGCGCCCTGGCTTCCGCGGCGCTGCGGCGTCCGGCCTCCGCGGCGCTGCGACGCCCCGGCCTCCGCGGCGCGGCGGCGCCCGGGCTTCCGTGGCATGCTGGCGCGGTGATCCACGCCCTTCGACAGGCGCTGTCCAGCCGCGCGGCGCCGATGCTCGCGCTCCTCGAGCGGCTGGTGAACCTCAACTCGTTCACGGACAACCCGCGCGGCGGCGACGCGGTGGGCGAGGTCCTCGCCGACGAGCTCGCGACGATCCCCGGCCTGTCCGTGCGCCGGTTCCCGAGCGCGCGGTTCGCGGCGCACTGGGTGGTGGAGAGCGAGGCGGCGAAGGCGTCGCCGGCGGGGCACGTCGCCCTCGTCGGGCACCTCGACACGGTGTTTCCCCCGGGCGTCTTCGAGGGCTTCCGCCTGGACGGGGAGCTCGCGCGCGGGCCCGGCGTGCTCGACATGAAGGGCGGGCTGGTGGTGGCGATCGAGGCGCTCCGGGCGCTCGAGCGGCTCGGCGCGCTGGCGGAGATCCCGGTGCGGCTCGCGATCGTGTCGGACGAGGAGGTCGGGTCGCCCGAGGGGCGTCCGCTGCTGCAGCGCGAGCTCGCGGGCGCGGCGTGCGCGCTCGTGTTCGAGGCGGGGCGCGAGGGGGACAGGATCATCACCGCGCGCAGGGGCACGGGTGGAGCGACGGCGCGGGCGACGGGCAAAGCGGCGCACGCCGGCAACGCGCACGAGCAGGGCGCGAACGCCATCTGGGCGCTCGCCCGCTTCATCGACCGCGCGCAGCGGCTCACCGACTACGCGCGTGGGGTCACGGTCAACGTCGGCAAGGTGAGCGGCGGGCAGGGGAGGAACACGGTGCCCGACGCGGCGGAGGCGGCGGTCGATTTCCGCTTCGTGAGCCTCGCGGACGGCGAGGCGATCCTGTCTGCGCTCGCCGCTGCGGCGCGCGAGGCGGCGCTCGAGGTGCCTGGCACCTCGGCGCGCGTGGACGGCGAGGTCGCGCGGTCGCCGCTCGTGCGGACCGAGGCGAGCGCGGCGCTTTACCGGGAGTACGCGGCCTGCGCGCGGGCGGCGGGGCTCGGCGACGCCGAGGCGCCGCTCATCGGCGGCGGCTCCGACGCGAGCTCGACGGCCGAGATCGGGATCCCGTCCATCGACGGCCTGGGGCCGCGGGGCAGCGGCTTTCACACGAAGGACGAGCTCATCGAGGTGGGGACGCTCGTGCCCAAGGCGGAGGCGCTGGCGGCCTTCCTGCTGGGTCGGCGCGCCTCGGCGAGGGGATAGCGCGAGGGCGCGCGGGCGAGCAGGGAGCGAGGCACCTCGTGTGGAGGCTCCCCGAGATTCCCTATCTGAACGACTCAGGATCTCCCCTTCGGTGGATTCGCAACACAGGATCACGGCAAGACCGCAGCTCTTGCCGGTCGTGAAAGTCTCCGCCGCTTCCGGCGCGCCGGCGCTCCTCGACGCTCACTCCAGCACCACGAACTTGAGGTACCGCCCCTCCCACCACGCCGGCAGCGTCGGGTGATCCTCCGGCTGCCCGTGGATCGCCCGCACCCGCAGATCGTCCCGCTCCAGGGTGGCGTCGTCGAGCGTCGCCAGGAAGTCCTCCGCCGTGATGTGGCTCGAGCACGACGCCGCGCACAGCACGCCGCCGCGATCGAGCACGCGCGCGACCGCGGCGTGCAGCCGCCGGTAGGCGCCGAGCGCGCGCGGCTTGGCGCGCTCGCTCGGCGCGAAGCTCGGCGGGTCGGAGATGACGAGATCGTACCGGTCGCCGCGGGCGCGGGCCTTCTCGAGGAAGTCGAACGCGTCCGCCGTCACGAAGTCGTGCGCCGCGGGATCGACGCCGTTCTCGCGGAACGTGCGCTGCGCGGTCGCGTGCGCGGCCGGCGCCGAGTCCACCGAGGTGACCCGCCCCGCGCCGCCGAGCGCCGCGGCCACCGAGAAGCCGCCCGCGTAGCTGAACAGGTTGAGCACGCGCCGGCGCCCGGCCGCGAGCGCGCGCACCCGCGCGCGGTTGTCGCGCTGGTCGAGGAACGCCCCCGTCTTCTGCCCGCGCGCGAGATCGACCTCCATCGCGACCCCCGTCTCCCGCACGAAGAGGCGATCCGGCAGCGGCGGCCCGTGCACGTGCGCGAGCTTCTTGCCGTCCGCGTCCCCGCCCGTGGCCTCCCCGCGCGCGCGCAGGCCGATCGAGCGCACGCCGCGGGCGCCGAGCGCGCGGGCGAGGTGCGGGAGCAGGCGGTCGAGCCACGGCGCGAGCATGCCGCCGTCGAGGCGGACCACCGCGACGCGATCGTACCGATCGATGACCAGCGAGGGCACCCGGTCCCCCTCGCCGTTGCACAGGCGGTAGGCCGTCGTGTCGCGGCCGGCGAACCAGCCGTCGCGCAGGGCGAAGGCGCGCTCGAGCCGCTCCGCGATCGCGCGCTCGTCGAGCGCCGGCGCCTGCGCGCGCTGGAAGACGCGGACGGCGATCGGCGAGTCGGCGTCCCAGAGCCCCCGCCCGAGGAACGGCGCGCCCTCGGCCGACAGCTCGACCACGTCGCCCGTCGCGGCGGCGCCGCCGCCACCTCGAGGCGCGCGCTCCCCGCGCCGGCGATCCCCGGCGCCGGTCGCGCGCCCGCCGCCGCCCGCGATGCCGTCTCGGTACACCCACGGGTGGCCGCGGCGGACGGCGGCGGCGGCTGTCGCGGTGAGATGGACCCGCATCGACCCCGCCTAGCACGGTAAGCTCCCAGCGTGCTGCACCGTGTTGTCTCGATCGGCTGTGCCTGCTTCGGGGGGATCCTGCTCGCCGCGCTCGGCGGACCCGGCTGCACGCAGGACCACGACCTCCTCGGCCGGGATCCGCCGAGCGCGGCGAGCACGTCCGGCGCCGGCGGCGGCCCGGGATCGGCCTCGAGCAGCGCGACCACCACGGGAACGGGCGGCGGCGGCGTCGTCGAGCCGCCGGGGCCGACCAGGCTCACCGTGGTGAACGGCGTCGCCGATCACGACGCGGTCCGCTTCTGCTTCCTCGCCTACCCCGACGGCACCGGCGCCGGCGTGGCGCCCTGGCCGGGCGAAGGCGCGGGCCTCGGCTTCGCTCGTTCCCGGGCGATCGAGCCGCTCGGCGCGGCGATCCCCGAGGGGGCGAGCGTGCGCGCGCACGTGATCGCCGGCGACCTCGGCGCGACGGAGGGGCTCGACTGCGCCGAGATCCTCGCGCTCGCCGCGGAGCCCGCCGCCCCGATCGTCGCCGCGGGGCTCCCCGTGGTGCCGGCGCCGGTGTTCGCCGAGGAGAAGAGCCTCCTCCTCGTCGCCACCGGCTGCCTCGGCGGCGAGGGACACACGCACGCCAGGGAGAAGCAGGGCTGCGGGGACGCCTACACGGCCGACACGCCGACCGCCGGCCTCGTGGCGGTCGCCATGTCGCGGCAGACGAGCTTCGGCAGGCTGAGCTTGCAGGTCGCCCATGCGAGCGCGGCGGCGCCGCCGGTCAACGTGCGGCTCGCGCCCGGCCGCGCGGACGTGAGCGCGGTGCCCGTCGCGCAGGACCTCTCGTACGGCGCGATCTCGCCGTTCCCTCCGTTCGTCGGCCTCTCGCGCGGCGACCTCGGCGCGCTCGAGGAGGTCGAGATCGAGACCTACGAGCCGCTCTCGGCGACGGTGACGTCCTCGGTGTCGATGCGCGAGATCCTGGCGAACAGCGATGTGCCGGCGGACGACGTCTCCGACGGTCAAGGGCTCGTGCTCGTGGCCATCGGGGCTGCTCCGGGGACGGAACGCGGCGGGTTCTGGCACCCCCTGACCTACGCGCTGTTGTGGGCGGATCCCTGAGCCGTTCCGATCATCCTATCTCCGATATCCCGCGCTGACCGCCCCGCCGGGGGGCGGGCACACCTCGCCCGGTCGCTCTCCCGTGCCTACGAGGTGCCGCAATTCCGCCTTGGGCATCAAGGCGACGTCGAGCGTGGTCTGCAATCCACGTTGCCCGCGTGGTGCGCTGCGTTGTCCGGCGCGCGCGGCGCGACCTCGGTTGCTTCTGTGCAATCGACTCGGGTGTGTCCGCCGTGCCCGACGAGCTTGCAGGGGACGTGGTCGTATTGAAGGATAAGGATTCTGCTCCCTCGGTCTCGGGCACCTCTGTCTCCCCAGCAGGTCTCCTCCTCGCGGGCCCGCCGTGGCTCTGCCCGGCGCTTCATTCGAGGTTGTCACGCCGGGAAAATCGCGAGTCGCTCGACGAGCGGGAGCGCCCTGTACGGACGACATCACAGGAGAATGCGCGCCGTGACGTTCGGATGAATCTCCAGTATAACGCGAGTGCCTACATTCCGAGGGGGGAAGAGAACATGGCGACACAGGTATTTGTCGGCGCGAGCTCCACGGCGGATCCAAAGAAGGCTGCCTCGGAGGCCGTGGCTGCGGCGCTCCGCGAGTCGGCGCGCTTCGATCACGGGGGTTCCGCGGCGCGACCCGCGTTTGCGCTCGTCCTGTCGACGGATCAATACGACGCTGACGCGCTCGCCGCGGCCACGACGAGCGAGCTGCCCGGCGTCCCGTGGGCGGGGTGCTGTACGGCCGGGGTCTTCGCGGGCAGCCGCCTTCTCCGGCAGGGGCTCGTCGTGGGGCTCGTCGTCTCGGAGACCGTGCGCGTCGGCATCGGGGTCGCGCAGCCGGTGAGCCAGGACGGGCGGCGCGCCGGCGTGCTCGCCGCCTCGCGGGCGCTCGAGGGGTTCCCGCCGTCCGTTCCGGCGGGGTGGAGCCGCGCGCTCATCGTGCTGCCGGACGCGCTCACGGGCAACGCGGCCGACGTCGTGCGCGGCGCGGTCGAGGTCGGCGGCACGGGCGTCGTCTGGGCCGGCGGCGGCGCGGGCGACAACCTCCGCTTCGTGCGCACCGCGCAGTTCGCGGGCGGCCGCGCCTACTCGGACAGCGTGGTCGTGGTCGCGATCGACTCGCCGGCGCGCATGGCGACCGGCATCCGCCACGGCTTCCGCCCCTATGGCCCGCCGACGATGGTCACCCGCGCCGAGGGCACGGTCCTCGCGGAGCTCGAGTACGAGGGCGCCTTCTCGGTCTACCAGCGCACCGCCCGGGCGAAGGGCCACCAGGTCAACCTCGACGGCTTCGCCACCTTCGCCATGACCCACCCGCTCGGCATCCCGCAGGCCGACGGCGAGCACGTCATCCGCGACCCGCTGCGCGTGATCTCGCCCGGCGGGCTCTACTGCGTCGGCGAGGTCCCGGACGGGTGCCTCATCCGCGTCATGGAGGGCGACCCCATCGGCCTCGTCGGCGCCGCGCGCGAGGCCGCGATCACGGCCCGCGACGCGGTCTCCGGGCCGATCGCCGGCGCCTTCGTGTTCGACTGCATCTCGCGGTGCATGATGCTCGGCGATACGGTGCGCGACGAGCTGACCACCTTCGAGAGCGAGCTCGGCCAGAGCGTCCCGGTGATGGGCTGCCTGACGTTCGGGGAGGTGGGCACGCTGGGCCGGGGGGTGCCGCAGTTCCACAACAAGACCGCCGTCGTGCTCGCTCTGGGGGCCTGAGCCCCGGAGCGGCAGGAGCCCCGTCATGGCGAGCGGCGAAGATCACGAGATCCAGGAGGAGCGGCTGGCGCTGCTCAGCGTCCTCCAGGAGCTCACGGTCGCCGCGCTCGACCTCTTCGATCCCCGCCAGTCGATGGCGATCTTCCTGGAGCGGCTCGCCGAGCGGCTGAGCTGCATCGCGGTGCTCGTGCTCGTCGAGCCGACGCCCCTCGCCCCGCGGCTCCTCGACGCCGCGGGGCTCTCGGCGAGCTCGCGCGCGCTGCCCATCCCGCCGCGCTCGCCGGCCGCGGCCGGCGCGCCGCTGGGCGAGGGCGCGGGCCTCCGCTTGCCGTACCCGGAGCTCGCGCGGCCCGGGCTCGTCACGTGGCACTTCTCGCTGGAGGGGCAGGACGACAGCGGCGCCTCCGGCCTCATCCTGTGCTTCGAGGGCGAGCCCCCGTTCGCGCCGCGGTACCGGGGCATGATGCGCAGGCTCGCGTCGACCTTCCGCACGGCGCTCGTGCACCGCCTGCTCTACGCGCGCATGATCGAGAACGAGCGCGAGCGGGCGCGGCACCTCGCCGCCGCGGAGGCGGGGCGCGCGGCGGCGGAGGCGGCGCAGCGGCGCGCCGCGTTCCTCTCGGAGGCGAGCCGGCTGCTCTCCAGCTCGCTCAACTACGAGGCCACGCTGGTCCGCGTCGCGCGGCTGCCGGTCCCGTTCGTCGCGGACTGGTGCATGGTCGACATCATCGAGCGCGAGGCGATGCTCCGGCGCGCGGTCGTCGTCCACGCCGACCCCCAGAAGAGCGAGCTCGCGCGCCTCTTGCAGGGCCAGACGCCGATGGACTCGGTCCTCCCGGCCGGCGTCTCGCGCGTGCTGCAGACGGGCGAGGCGGTGCTCTGCGAGATGGCCGGCGCGCCCGCCCCCGATGGCGAGCGCGCCGCGTACGACGGCGAGCCGCCGGTGTCCGCCAGCGAGGCGCTCCTCCGGGAGCTCGGCCTCCAGCGCTACATCTCCGTGCCGCTCGTCACGCGCGGCACGATGCTCGGCGTGCTCACCATCGCCTCGGGCCGCGACGATCTGCCCTACGGCGTGGAGGACCGCGCGCTCGCGGAGGATCTCGGGCGGCGGGCCGCGCTGGCGATCGACAACGCGCGGCTCTACGAGAGCGCGCAGCGGGCGATCCGGGCGCGGGAGGAGCTCGTCGCGGTGGTGTCGCACGATCTCAAGAGCCCGCTCGCGACCATCGTCATGAACACGAGCCTCCTGCGCCGGAAGCTGCCGAGCTCGGACGAGGCGGCCGAGCTGCGTCGCCCGGTCGAGCGCATCCAGAAGTCGGCCGATCGCATGAACCGCCTCATCCGCGATCTGCTCGACCTGGCGAGGCTCGAAGGCGGCCACATCTCGGTCCAGCCGGTGCCGCACGACGTCGCCGTCCTCCTGGGCGACGCCCTGGAGCTCCTGCGCGAGGAGGCGGCGGAGAAGTCGCTGCGCCTGGAGCTCGGCGTCGAGCTCGGCGTCGAACGGGCGCTCTGCGATCGCGAGCGGATCCTGCAGGTGATCGCGAACCTCGTCGGCAACGCGATCAAGTTCACGCCCGCCGGCGGCGAGGTCGCGATCCGCGCCGAGCCGTGGGGCAGGGAGGTGCGCGTGTCGGTGCGCGACACCGGCCCGGGCATCCCGGAGGACCAGCGGGCGAGGATCTTCGAGCGTTACTGGCAGGCGAAGGAGACCGCGCACAAGGGCACGGGGCTCGGCCTCTCGATCGCGAAGGCGCTCGTCGAGGTGCACGGCGGGCGGATCTGGGTCGAGAGCAAGGTGGGCGAGGGGAGCACGTTCTTCTTCACGCTCCCGGCGGCGGAGGCCGCGGGCGCGACCACCGGAGTCGCGGCGGGCACGCGGCTCGGGGCCTGACAGCCGTCCTCGGGTTTCGCCGGACATCGATTTCATCCAACCACCGAGGCCGATCTGTCCATGATTTCGCGTCTTGGCGGGCCGATCCCTTCATCGCTATACCTACCGCGATGAAGGACGCCGGGAACGACAGGGGCGACGTGGCAGGGGCCCAGGCTCGCGCGGACGAGGACGAGCGGGGGCTCGTCAGGGCCGCATTGCAGCTCTTGGGCATCCGCAACCTGGTGCTCGCGATCCACGATCCGAGCTTTCCGTCGGACGACGACGAGGACACGGGGCGCGGGTCCCCGTACAGCGAGGGCGGGCGCCGATTCCTCCGGTTCGCGCGCGATCTCGGGTTCAACGGCATCCAGCTCGGGCCGCAGGGGGAGACCTCGGCCGACAACGCGTCCCCGTACGACGGCACCATCTTCTCGCGGAGCACGCTGTCGATCGCGCTCGCCCGGCTCGCGGAGGACGGCCCCTTCGGCGCGCTCCTGCGCCCCGAGTCGGTGCGGAGGATCGTGGCCGAGAGGCCGGCCGGCAGCGAGGGGCGCGCGCTGCACCGCTATGCCTACCGCGCGCAGCGCGCCGCGCTGCGCGAGGCGTACGCGTCGTTCGTCGACCGGCGGCGGCGCGGCGAGCTCGGCGCCCTCGCCGAGCGGCTCGACGCGTTCAGGAAGCGGAACGCGGCGTGGCTCGAGCGCGACGGGCTCTACGGCCCCCTCTGCGAGGAGCACCAGAGCGGCTGGTTTCACGGCTGGTCGGGCGAGCCGGCGCTGGATCGCCGCCTCTTCGCGCCCGGCCCTGGCGAGGTGGTCGCCTGCGAGGAGCGCAGGCGAGAGCTCCTCGATCGGTACCGCGACGAGCTCGAGCTCTACGCCTTCTGCCAGCTCCTCGCGCACGAGCAGCACGCGGCGCTCCGGGCGGTGACGGGCGAGCTCGGGCTCAAGCTCTATGGCGATCTGCAGATCGGCTATTCGCCTCAGGACGCCTGGGCGCATCAATCGGTCTTCCTGAAGGGCTATCTGATGGGGGCGCCGCCGAGCCGCACCAACCCGGAAGGTCAGGTGTGGAATTACCCTGTCCTGGATCCGGCGCAGTACGCGGACGGCTCCTCCGGCGCGCTCGCCCTCCTGCGCGCGCGGATGGAGAAGATGTTCGACGAGTTCGACGGGGTGCGCCTCGATCACCCGCACGGCCTCGTCTGCCCGTGGGTCTACGCCGCCGACGCCCCCGATCCGCTGCGCGCGGTCCAGGGCGGGGCGCGCCTCTTCTCGTCGCCCGACCTGCCGGACCACCCGCTGCTCGCCCGCTATGCGATCGTCTCCCCCGCCCAGCTGAACCGCGCCGTGCCCCGGTACGCGGACGACTGGGTCTCCGCGCTGACGCCGGAGCAGGTGGGGCGATACAGCGTGATCTTCGACACCATCGCGAGCTGCGCGGAGGCGCGCGGCCGCGCCACCACCGACATCGTGTGCGAGGTCCTGAGCACGCTCCCGTACCCGCTCAAGGCGGTCCTTGAGCGGCACGGGCTCGGGCGCTTCCGGGTCACGCAGAAGGCCGATCTCGACAACCCGAAGGACGTCTATCGCAGCGAGAACGCCGCGCCCTCCGACTGGATCATGGTGGGCACGCACGACACGCCGCCGCTCTGGCGGCTCCTCGACGCGTGGGCGCGCTCCTCCGCGCTCGAGCGGCAGGCCGCGTACCTCGCCGGCCGGCTCGCGCCCTCGCCGGCCGAGGAGGGCGCGATGGCGCGCGCGCTCGCGTCCGATCCGCGCGCGCTCGCGCAGGCCAAGTTCGCCGACCTCTTCGCGAGCCAGGCGTCGAACGTGATGGTCTTCTTCTCCGATCTGCTCGGGGTGAAGGACATCTACAATGCTCCCGGGACGATCGGCGATCACAACTGGTCGCTGCGGGTGCCCCGCGATTACGAGCGATCGTATTCGGAGATGCGCGCGCGCGGCGAGGCGCTCGACCTCCCGCGCGTGCTCGCGCTCGCGCTGCGCGCGCGGGGAGGCGCGGAGTCGCAGGAGCGGCGCGACCTCGCCGCGCGGCTAGAGCGCCGGTCCGGCGCGACGCGCGGCTAGAACACCGGTCCGGCCCGGCGCGCGGCCAGCGCTGACCGCCCGCGAGCGCGGCGAGGCGAGCCCGCGCCTCGCGCGGCGGCGTTCGCGCGAACGTCACCCGCCGTTTGCGTGCAAGTAACAGGTTGAGCGCATCCTCGGGCCTGGCTTTCCCCTCGGGGATGGAGCCGGCCTAGGTCGAATGAGCGCTCCCAGCGATCCCCAAGGTTGGCGCAAGTACCGCCCGATCGCCGAGATCGGCAGGGGCGGGATGGCCGACGTCTGCCTCGCGGTCGCCCGGGGGCCGGCCGGCTTCAACAAGCTGGTCGTCCTCAAGCGGGCGCGGGCCGAGCTGTGCGAGGACGCCGAGATCCTCGCCATGTTCCTCGACGAGGCGCGGCTCGCGGCCCGGCTCAATCACCCCAACGTCGTGCAGACGTACGAGGTGGGCGAGGACGGCGAGCGGCTCTTCATCGCCATGGAGTACCTCGACGGCCAGCCGCTCAGCCAGCTCCGCGTCCGCGTGGGGCTGGCCGATCTGTCGCTCCCCGTCCAGGTGCGGGTCCTGACCGACGCGCTCGCCGGGCTCCATTACGCGCACGAGCTGCGCGATTTCGACGGCACGCCCATTCACGTGGTCCACCGCGACGTGAGCCCGCAAAACATCTTCGTCACCTACGACGGCGTCATCAAAGTGGTCGACTTCGGGATCGCGAAGGCGGCCGACTCGCTGTCCGAGACGCGCGCCGGCATGCTCAAGGGCAAGGTCGCCTACATGTCGCCGGAGCAATCGCGCGGCGAGCGCGTGGACCGGCGCTCCGACGTCTTCTCCGTCGGCGTGATCCTCTGGGAGGCGATCGCGCGGCGGCGCATGTGGAAGGGCTACAACGACCTCGCCATCCTCGGGCGGCTCGGCCTTGGCGAGCTCCCGGACCTGCGCGTGGCCGCGCCGGACGTCGATCCAGAGCTCGAGCGGATCTGCCACAAGGCGCTCGCGCACGCGCCCGGCGACCGCTACGCCACCGCGGCCGAGCTGCACGCGGAGCTCGAGCGCTGGCTGCGCGAGCATCACCACGGGATGAGCGCGCGCGAGGTCGGCGCGTTCGTGGCGAGCCGGTTCGCGGACGACCGCGCGCGGATCCAGCAGCTCGTCGAGGAGCAGCTGCGCGACGTGCGCTGGTCGGGCAGCTACGGGAAGGTCGCGCTCTCGGACCTGCCGAAGATCGGCGCCGGTCCGGTGTCGATGACGCCGACCTTGACGGCCCCCGCGGCGTTCAGCCCCTCGGACGCGATCTCGACGCCGCCCGCGGTGAGCTCGACCGAGACGGGGCAGACCCGGCGAACCGGGCAAACCGCGCGCGGCGAGCGCGCCTCGCGCTCGAGCCGGCGGCTCGCCGCGATCGCGATCGCCTTCCTCCTCGCCGCGGGCGTCGTGACGGCCGGCATCCTGCGTCCGCCGCCTCGCACGGCGCCGGCCGGGCCCCTCGAGGCGCTCACCGCTCCTCCCGCGGACGCGCCTCCTCCGCAGCCGGCCCCGCCGCAAGAGGAGGTGCGCCTCGTGGTCCGCGTCTCGCCCGCGGAGGCGCGGCTGTTCCTCGACGGAGCGCCGCTGTCGCGCGGCGATCACCAGGGCCAGCTCGTCAAGGACGGGCGCGAGCACGTCGTCCGCGCCGAGGCGCCGGGTTTCCTGCCGCAGGAGGAGACGATCGCGGCGAAGAGCGATCTCGTCGTGAAGCTCGCGCTGGAGCGCGATCCGGGCGCGCCTCGAGGAAAGCCGGCGCCGATCGCCCGGAGCACGCCGGCGATCGCGCCCGCCTCGACCCCCGCGCCGGCCGCGACGCCGCCGCCCGCCGCGCCGCGCGGCGGCGAGAAGCCGGGGCGCGGCATCGACCTGGAGAGCCCCTACGCCCCATGACGACCTCGCGCGCCCTCGCCCTCGCCGCCGCGGCGCTCGTCTCCGGTCTTCCGGGCGGCGCGCTCGCCCGGCCCGCCGACGAGACCGCCGAGGCCGACGCGCGCTTCCGGCGCGGCGTCGAGCTCTACAAGGAGGCCGACTACGGCGCCGCGCTCATGGAGTTCCGCCGCGCCTACGCGCTCGCGCCCGCGTACCAGGTGCTCTACAACGTCGCGGGGGCGTGTTACCAGCTCAGGGACTACGCCTGCGCGCTGCGCGCCTTCGAGCGGTACCTGGCCGACGGCGGCGCGCAGATCGCGGCCGACCGGCGGGCCGCGGTCGAGCGGGACATCGCCGTGCTGCGGGGCCGCGTCGCGACCGTCGCGCTCTCGACCTCGGCGCCCGACGTGGAGATCGCCGTCGACGACGTCCCGGTGGGCAGGACCCCGCTCGCCGAGCCGGTGCTGCTGAGCGCCGGGCGGCGGCGCGTCGTCGCCACGGCGGCGGGCCGCCCGGCCGTCACGCGGATCATCGACGTGGCCGGCGGCGATCACGTCGAGCTCCGGATCGAGATCCCCGACGCGCCGGCCCATCCGGCCGCGAGCGCCGGCCCCCGCGTCGCCGCGCCCCCGCCGCCGGGGCGGCCCGGCGCCGTGGCCGACCGCGCTCCTCGCCGGGAGCGGGCCGCGCCCGTCCTGCCCTGGATCGCGACCGGCGCCCTCGCCGCGGGCGCGGCGGTCACCGGGGTCCTCGCGCTCGGCGCGTCGAGCGATCTCGACGCCGAGCTCGGCGCCTTCCCGGGCGACCCCCGCGCGATCGAGCGCGCGCGCACCCGGACCGCGACGCTCGCGCTCACCGCCGATCTGCTCGCGGGCGCCGCCGTGGTCGTCGGCGGGGTCGCGCTCTACCTCACCGTCGCCGGCGGCCCGGAGCGACCCGGCGGAGCCCGCGCCGCGTCGCCCTCGATCCGGGCCGCGGTCGCTCCGTCGTCCCTCCGGCTCCTCGGCGCCTTCTAGGGCCGCGCGCGCCATGCAACGGCAGCCCTCCAGCGCGCGAAAGCGGAGCCTCACGCGGCCGCCTTCGCGCGCGCTCCGCGCCCGCCTCTGCGCGGCGCTCGCGCTCGCCGCGCTCGCCTCGTGCTCGGTGCTCGTCGAGCGGCGGGATCGGCAGTGCGCGACGGACGCCGACTGCGCGCGGTTCCCCGGCGCCCGCTGCGACCCGGGCGGGCGCGTCTGCGTGCCCGCGGACGGCGTCCCGCCGGCCGGGTGCGACGGCGACGACGGCTGTTACAGCTGCGCGCCGACGACGAACGAGCAGCTCCTCAACGCGTGCACCGACGCGGCGTGCCGGCCGTTCGACGACGCGAGGCTCACGAACCTCCGCGACGGCGGGCTCCCCCCGCTGCCGGAGCCAGGCGCGAGCGGGGGTCGCTGACCCACGCCGCGGACGCGAACCGACGATGATGCGCGACGGGATGTTCCGGTCTTGCCCGATCCTCTTGCCTGCTGCGGCGCTGTTCGGCGCCGCCTTGGCCGTCGCGTCGCCCTCGGCGGCGCAGCAGGCCGTGCCGTGCTCCTCGCTGCCCTTCCCGGTCTACGTCACCGGATCGAGCGCGGTGAAGCCGTTCCTCGCCGAGCTCGCGAAGGTGCTCAGCGCGTCGACGCCCCCCATCTCGATCGTCTATCAAGGGCAGGGCTCGTGCTCCGGGGTCGCCGCCTTCTTCGGGGGCGCGCCGCTCACGGGCGCCGGCCTGAGCACCTGGGACGCGGACACCGAGCGCCTCTGCGACGCCGATCCGGACGGGAGCCCGATCGACGTCGCGGTCTCCGACGTGTTCGCGACGACCTGCGACGCCGCCTTCACGACCTCGAGCACGATCAGCGACTTCACCGGCCCCATCCAGCCGATGACCTTCGTCGTCCCCAACGCGTCGACGCAGGCGTCGATCAGCGCCGAGGCCGCGTACTTCGTGTACGGGTTCGGCCAGGGCTCCGGCGTCGCGCCCTGGGTCGACGAGCGGTTCATCTTCCAGCGCAACGCCGGCTCCGGCACGCAGCAGATGATGGCGGCGGCGATCCGCGTCCCGGCGTCGCGCTGGCTCGGGGCGCCCACGGCGTCGAGCGACGACATGAGGAGCAGCGTCGCGTTCTCGACGGACGCGGAGCGCACGATCGGCGTCCTCGGCGCCAACGTGGCGAGCGAGAGCGCCTCGCTGCTCAAGGTGCTCGCTTACCAGCACTACGACCAGCGCTGCGGCTATTACCCCGACTCCGATCCTCTGAAGCGCGACAAGCGCAATGTCAGAGACGGCCATTACGCGATCTGGGGGCCTCTCCACTTCCTCACCCACGTGAGCATCAACACCGGAGCTCCGTTGAGCGACGGCGCGGCGCTGGTGATCGACTATCTCACCGGCAGGAAGCAGCCGCCCGCGGGGCTCGATCTCATCAAGCTCGAGGCGCAGCACGACGTCGTCCCCGAGTGCGCCATGCGGGTGCGGCGCACGGAGGAGATGGGGCCGCTCGCGTCGTTCATGCCGACGCGCTCGTGCTGGTGTTACTTCGACGCCGTCGCCGGCGGCGGCGCCGACTGCGCGCCTTGCGACAGCGACGCGGACTGCCCGTCCGACGCGCCGAAGTGCAACTTCGGCTACTGCGAGCCGCAGTGATCCGGGCGCCCCGCGCCGGCGGCCGCGCGACGCCGCGCTGGCGGCGCCCCGCGGCGCCCCGCGGCGCCCCGCCGGCGCCGCGTCGCGCGCGCTCCGGCGGGGCCGCGCGACGCAGGGCGTCGCAGGGTCGCGGCGGTCAAAAAGCTTGCATCCAGGGCGCTCGGGCTGCATTGATCCGAGCGAGCGCCGCGGTCATGGGGCCTCGCCCGTGCGATGCGGCGGCACAGTGCGACAAGGTGGTTCATCGCCCGCAGCGCCCGCGCGTCGAGAACGAGATGGGAGACACCAGGTGAGCACGACCAAAGCCTCTCTTGGCACCCTGTTCCTCATGCTCTCCCTGGCCACGCCCGCGCTGGCGCAGGAGCCGCCGGCGTCGCGGCAGCCCGTCACGGACAAGACGAAGGAGCGTTGGGCGAAGAGCCAGGGAGGCCGGTTCGGGTTCGAGGTCGACGTCCTCAGCTCATCGTACCAGGAGCAGGTCGTCGACGTGCTCCCGGGCCCGGACGAGGTCAGGCTCGAGGAGTCCGATCGGCTCGGCATCGCCATCACCGCCACCGCGCAGTACAAGATCGTCGCGGGGCTCCACCTCGACGCGGAGATACCGTTCGTCTACGGCGACGTCTCGGGCCGCCAGGACACGGACCTGTTCGGCAAGCGATTCTGGAGCGAAGGCGAGCACAGCCATTTCTTCTTCGGCAACCCGACGTTCGGCCTGCATTACGCTGGCAACGCGCTGCCGAACCTCGCGCTGTTCGGCGGCATGAGCCTGACGATCCCGCTCCATCCGCACCCGGGCTCGCGCCTCGAGGTCGCGGCGGTGGCGAATTTCCCCGCGCGGGCCTACTTCGACGCGCAGCGCGTGCTGCTCGGACACTGGGCCCTCCGGGCGCGCGTGGGGACCGAGATCCACTTCGGGAAGATCCTGTTCCTCACCCACGACGTCGCGACTCAGTTCTTCCTGCCGACCCGTGAAGGGGATTTCACGAAGACCGTCATCGAGCAGGGCAACGAGATCGCGTTTCGCCCGTTCGGCAACTTCGGCATCGGCATGCGCCTCCAGGCCGCGTTCCCCCTCTCCTCGAGCAACTCCGCCCAGCTGGCGGCGGAGCCGTTCATCGACTGGGAGCCGCTCGTGAAGGGCTCCTTCACCCGGGTCGGCGCGCTGGTCGCGCTGGACGACGATCTCGGCTTCGGCCTGAACCAGGGGAAGGTCGCCACCATCCGCGTCGCCCTCGGCAGCAAATGGTAGGGGGCGGGCGCGGCGGCGGCGAGCTACGCTGAGCGCCGCACGATGACCACGAGCTCAATCTCCGACACGTGGGTCGGCTGCCCGCGGCCGAACCCCGGCGCCCGGCTTCGCCTCTTCTGCTTTCCCTACGCGGGCGGCGGCTCATCGATATACAGCGCCTGGTGGCGCGAGCTCCCCGCGCACACCGAGCTCTGCGCGATCAAGCTCCCCGGCCGGGAGGCGCGCCTGAGCGAGCCGCCCTTCGATCGCCTCACCCCGCTCGTCCAGGCCCTCGCCACCGGGATCGAGCGCTGGCTCGAGAAGCCGTTCGCCTTCTACGGCCACAGCCTCGGCGCGCTGGTGAGCTTCGAGCTCGCGCGCGAGCTGCGCCGGAGGGGCGCGCCCCTGCCGCGCCACCTCCTCCTGTCGGGCCGGCGCGCGCCCCACCTGCCCGGCCCGGCGCCGCTCCACGGCCTGTCCGATCACGCGTTCCTGGAGCAGATCCGCCGCATGGGCGGCACGCCCGACGAGGTGCTGCGCGAGCCGGAGCTCCTGGCGCTCTTCCTGCCCACCCTCCGCGCGGACGTGGCGGTCAACGAGGTCGAGCCGTTCGTCCCCGAGCGCCCGCTCGACTGCCCGATCTCCGCCTTCGGCGGCCTCGACGACGAGCGCGCGAGCCGCGCCGACCTGGAAGCCTGGCGGGAGCACACGAGCGGGGCCTTCCGGGTCGAGATGTTCCCCGGCGGGCACTTCTTCCTGCGGAGCGCCCGGGCGCCGCTCCTGCGGTCGATCTCGGCCCTCCTCGACGGCGTGGAGCGCTCGCTGCCCGCGTGAGGCGGCCGGCGCTGGGTGGGTGTTGAGCCCGGGGCCGGAGCCATGCAAAGAAGGGGGACCCGCAGCCTCCCGCCCCCGGAGACCCGAACGATGACCGAATTCCAGTACCAGGACATGCTGCCCATCGGCCATGACGAGACGCCGTACCGCCTCGTCAGCCGCGACCATGTCTCCACCTTCGAGGCCGCCGGCTCGACCTTCCTCAAGGTCGAGCCGGAGGGGCTCACCCTGCTCGCGCGCGAGGCCATGCGCGACATCGCCCACCTCCTCCGGCCCGGCCACCTCGCGCAGCTCGCGCGCATCCTCGGCGATCCCGAGGCCTCGTCGAACGATCGGTTCGTCGCGCTCGAGCTCCTCAAGAACGCGAGCATCGCCGCGGGGGGCGTGCTCCCGTCGTGCCAGGACACCGGCACGGCGATCGTCATGGGCAAGAAGGGCCAGCTCGTCTTCACGGGCGGCGGCGACGAGGCGGCCATCGCGCGCGGCGTCTTCGAGACCTACCGCGCGCAGAACCTCCGCTACTCGCAGCTCGCGCCGCTCGACATGTACAAGGAGGTCAACACGAACGACAACCTCCCTGCGCAGATCGAGATCTTCGCGACGGACGGCGACGCCTACAAATTCCTGTTCATGGCGAAGGGCGGCGGCTCCGCGAACAAGAGCTATCTCTACCAGGAGACCAAGGCGCTCCTGAACCCCGAGAGCCTGCTCTCCTTCGTCGAGGCCAAGATCCGCGCGCTCGGCACGGCGGCGTGCCCGCCGTACCACCTCGCCATCGTCGTCGGCGGCACCTCGGCCGAGCACACGCTCAAGGTCGCGAAGCTCGCCTCGGCGCGCTACCTCGACACGCTCCCGGCCGAGGGCAACGCGCGCGGCCGCGGCTTCCGCGACCGCGATCTCGAGCAGAAGGTCCTCGAGATCGCGCAGCGGACCGGGATCGGCGCCCAGTTCGGGGGCAAGTACTTCTGCCATGACGTGCGGGTCATCCGCCTGCCGCGGCACGGCGCCTCGTGCCCGGTGGGCATCGCGGTCTCGTGCTCCGCGGACCGGCAGGCGCTCGGCAAGATCACGCGCGAGGGCATCTTCCTCGAGCAGCTCGAGGCCGATCCCGCGAAGTACCTGCCCGACACCACGGACGCGGATCTCGAGGGCGAGGTCGTGAAGATCGACCTCCGCCGCCCCATGCGCGAGATCCGCGCCGAGCTCGCGAAGTACCCGATCCGGACGCGGCTCTCGCTGACCGGGCCGATGATCGTCGCGCGCGACATCGCGCACGCGAAGATCAAGGAGCGCCTCGATCGCGGCGAGGGCATGCCGAGCTACATGCAGGAGTTCATGGTCTACTACGCGGGGCCCGCGAAGACGCCGGCGGGCTATGCCTCCGGCTCGTTCGGGCCCACCACGGCCGGCCGGATGGACGCGTACGTCGACCTCTTCCAGGCGCACGGCGGCAGCTACGTCATGCTCGCCAAGGGCAACCGCTCGCCCGCGGTCACCGCGGCGTGCAAGAAGCACGGCGGCTTCTACCTCGGCTCGATCGGCGGTCCGGCCGCGCGCCTCGCCAAGGACTGCATCAAGAAGGTCGAGGTGCTCGAGTACCCCGAGCTCGGCATGGAGGCGGTCTGGAAGATCGAGGTCGAAGATTTCCCCGCCTTCATCGTGGTGGACGACAAGGGCAACGATTTCTTCGCCGACATCAACAAGCCCGCCGGCCGGAAGCTCGACGTCGCGGGCTGAGCTCCGGCGCCCGGGGATCGCGGCCGGGCAGCTCCCCGCGGCCTCCAGCGCGGCGCGGCCGCCGATCGGCCGCCCCACGCTGCGCGCGCCAGACCTTCCAGGACGTGCGGACGTTCCGCGCCGGCGGACATGAAATAACGAGTTCGACTGGCGATCTTGTCCGCCGGACCGATCGTGGAAAACCCCTGTTTCATCCGTTCGTGACAAGGCCCTTGACCCGCGCTTCGCCGGGATCGAACGAGGCAAAAGGTCACACTCGGGGCGTCTTTGCCCCTGTTCAGCCCGCTCGCGGCCCCGCGATCATCTCTGGATCTGCGCTTCGCAGGGGCACGATCCGTGCTTTGACCCCGTGCGGAAGGAGCTGAGCATGACAGTTCGACCTGATCGCACGGTGTCCCATGGCCATGCCGGGAACGGGCACCACCGCTTCGAGGATCGTCACGGTGGTCCGGAGGGGGCTCGCCATCACCTGGAGGAAGAGCGCCTGGAGCGGCTGGTGCGCGCCGCGCAGGAGGTCTCGGACCAGGCCGAGCGCGGAGAGCGCGACGGGCGCCGGGATGCTGGCCAGGCTGGCCAGCATCGACAGGCCGCCGCTGGCGGCGCCGAGGCGCGGCCGGCTCCGAGGACCGCGAGCATCGCCGATATCGAGCGCGCGGACGACGAGGGGATGCCCCCCGTGGAGGGGACGTGATGGCAGCGCGCGCGATGAGCCTCGATGGGGTCGTCGATCGTATCCGCTTCGTGCCGACCGCGCTCCGTCGCCTGGAGCGCGCGCCCCTCGCGGCGGCGCTCGACGCGGAGATCCGGCACGTCGACACGTGGAGCGCCGGGCGCCTCGCCTATTACGTGGACACGCGCGCAACGGGGCGCCCCGTGGTGCTGCTGCACGGCGTCGACGCGGCCGCCTCGTCCAAGGAGATGGCCCCCCTGTTCGATGCGCTCCGCGGGGAGCGGCCCGTCTATGCGCTCGATCTCCCGGGCTTCGGCCTCTCGGAGCGCGCGGACCGCGCCTACGATCGCGAGCTCTATCGCGCCGCGGTGCGCCGTTTCCTCACGGACGTGGTCCGCGAGCCTGGCGGCGCCGACGTCATCGCGCTCTCCCTCTCGTCGGAGTTCGTCGCCGCCGTCGCCTGCGAGGAGATGAGCCTCGTGCACAGCCTCGTGCTCGTCTCGCCGACGGGGCTCGGCCGCGAGGCGCCCGGCGCGAGCGCCGTCCTCCGGACGATCGCGCACGTCCCTCCGGTCGCCGGGGCGCTTTATCGCATGCTGGCCTCGCCGCCGAGCATTCGCTGGTTCCTGAAGAAGAGCTTCGTCGGCGCCCCGGATCCGGGCCTCGTCGACTACGCCATCCGCACGTCGAAGGAGCCTGGCGCCCACCGCGCGCCCCTCGCGTTCATCTCGGGCGCCCTGTTCACGGAGGACGCGTTCGAGCGCCTGTATGCGCGCCTCCCGGTCCCCACCCTGATCGTCCACGATCAAGACCCGTATTCGCGCTTCGAGCGCCTCGGCGACCTCCAGCAGCGGAACGCGCGCGTCGAGGTCGCCCGCGTCGCGCCCACGCGGGGCCTCCCCCACTTCGAGCAGCTCGACGCCACGCTCGAGGTCGTGCGCAGGTTCTGGACGCAGGACCCCTGGTAAAACCCTCCCACGAACGACCGGGACAGCGCGGAGGCGACTCCGCGCTGGGCGGATGTTGCGCGCTCGCTCAGCGCATTGGGCGTCGGCGAGCGACGAGACTGCCGGTGTCCGAGGCGATCGACCAAGAGCACGTAGGCTGGATTACGGAGACGCGCTCTCCGGGCTCGCCGGCGCCCCGCCGGCGGAAGCCGATCGCGCCGAGGAGCGACCAGGCCCCTTGCGTTCCGGGTCGTGATGCTGCTGTTGTACAACGAAGCCGTTGCCGAGCGGCGGGCGAGATGACATAGCCGCACTGTGAGCACGACCACACATGAGCCGCTCACATTCGATCCACTTCGTTAGGACCCTGACATCCGCTGCCTCGACCGGGTTTGCGCGGCCGCGATGGAGCGCTGCGCAAGAATGCCACGGTGTGGCGGCGAACGATGGAGCGGCGCGCCACGCGTCCGGGAGGTGTTCCGGGAGGTGCGCGGAGTGTTTCCAAACATAAAAGTCTTTGCAAACTCGGGGTCAACGGGGTAATTAAGCTCTTATAGCGGGGGATGTCGTGAATGCAGGCGGCCAAACCATCTCGACGAACAAGCAAGCGAGCAATAGCTTGCTTGGTCGATACCGCCTGGTTGCAAAATTAGGCCGTGGGGGAATGGCGGATGTGTTCCTCGCCGTTTCCCGCGGGCCCGGGTCGTTCAACAAGCTCGTTGTTGTGAAGTGTCTCCGCGTCGGGATGGCGGAGGACCCGCGCTACGTCCTGATGTTCCTGGACGAGGCCAAGCTCTCGGCCCGGCTCAACCACCCGAACGTCGTCCAGACCTACGAGATCGGGGGCGAGAGCGGCGGGTACTTCATCGTGATGGAGTACCTCGAGGGGCAGCCGCTCAAGGACATCGTGAGGGCGGTGGTCAGCGGCTGTCCCGGCGCCGCGAGCTTCTCGCGCGCGGTGTGGGTCAGGATCATCGTCGAGGCGCTGCGCGGGCTGCACTACGCGCATGAGCTCACGGATTTCGACGGCCGCCTGCTCGGCGTCGTGCACCGCGACGTCTCGCCGCACAACATCTTCATCACGTACGACGGCGCGGTAAAGATCGTCGATTTCGGCGTCGCGAAGGCGTCCCTGAACGCTGCGCACACCGAGAGTGGGACGTTCAAGGGCAAGATGGCGTACGCCGCGCCCGAGCAGGCGATGGCGAGCTCCGACGTCGACCGGCGGGCCGACATCTTCGCGATCGGCATCGTGCTCTGGGAGCTCCTGGCGATGCGGCGGCTCTTCGACGGCGACCATGTCGCCGTGATGCACCAGCTGCTCACGCGGGAGATCCCGCGGCTCTCCGCCGTCGTTCCGGACATCGATCCGGCGCTCGACGAGATCGTGGCCCGGGCGCTCCAGCGGGACCCTGCGCAACGGTTCTCCACCGCGCAGGAGATGGGCGACGCGCTGGAGAGCCACCTGCGGGCCTCGGGCGAGGACGTCCGCACCGAGCAGCTCGGCGCGCACGTGCTCCAGATGTTCGCGGAGAGCAGGGCGCTCGTGCGCCAGCAGGTCACCGCGCAGTTCGAGTACCTGACCTCGCTGGACGTCGCGGGCGACATCCAGCGCGCCTCGATGGTCGGCGAGTTCCCGCGCGCGTCGATGGTCATGGGGATGAACCGCTCCATGTGGCCCTCCGCGACCGCGGCGTCGCTGCCCGTGCTCACCGATCACAGCAGCCCCGCGAACCACCAGTACGAGCCTGCGGCCGTCGACCCCGACAGCCTGGGCGCGACGGTGGGGCGCGTCTCGTCGTGGCGGCAGCGCGGGTATCTCGCCTCCGCGCTCGGCGTGGCGGCGCTGCTGGCCGTGGGGGCCGTCGCGATGCTCCGCGGGGGACCGGCGGAGCCGGTGGATCCTGTCGTGTCGACGCAGCCTCCTCCCGATTCCCCGGTCGAGCAGGTGGTCGAGCCCAACGTGGCGAAGGCCAAGGTCACGATCCGGAGCGAGCCCGCGGACGCGAACGTGAGCTGGAACGGCAGCATGCTCGGCACGACGCCGCTCAGCATCGAGCTCCCTCGGGGGATGCAGGTCGTCGTGGTGTCCAGGTCCGGCTGGTTCGACGAGTCGATCTTCCTGCAGCTCTCCGCGTCCGACGTCGTCGAGCGTACCGTGACCCTCCGCCGTCAGGAGGTCACGGGGATGCCTCCGAAGTAGAGACTCCGAGCCTCGGCTCGCTCAGCGTCCTTGGCGTCGTGGCGGTCCTCGTATCCGGGTCGCCGCCCCCGGCGCGGCCGAATCGCATGCTGGCGCGCCTGACGGGCGCCGCGAGCGGCCCGGGCCCGGAGAGGGCGCGCCTGCCGGGAAGCGGCGCGCCCCTCGACGGGCCCGGACAGAAGAGCTCCACAGAAGAGCTCCGCGGAGGGGTTACTCCAGCTCGATGAGGCCGCAGCCGATGCGGCCGCCGGCGTTCGGATCTGCCGCGGCGTGGACGACGATCGAGTACTTCGTCACGTCGGTGGCCGGGTCGCCGCCGACGGTCCAGACGTCGGTGCCGCGCTTGACCGTGTGCGTGCCCTTGCCAGCGTCATCGCACGTGAAGCTGCCGAGTCCTTCGCCGTTCGGAATCCAGTGGGCGCCCGCGGCGTTACCGTTGTCCTCGCAGCTCTTGTTCTCGTGGATGTGCGCGGAGTGCTCGCCGGCGGGGCAGCCGGACACCGTGATGGTGAGCGTCACATCCTCTCCGGACTGCGCGAACGTCGCCGTCCCGCTCAGGCCGCTCGAGTTGAGCTCCACGAGCTCCGCCTCGGCCTGCAGGGACCCACCGCCGCTCCCGCCGTCGCCGCCGCTCCCGCCGTCGCCGCCGCTCCCGCCGTCACCGCCGTTCCCGCCGTCGCCGCCGCCGTTCCCGCCGTCGCCGCCGCCGTTCCCGCCGTCGCCGCCCGAGCCGGTCGTGGCCGACGTGCTCGCGCCGCTCGACGTGCTGGTGGACCCAGCGGGCGATTCTCCGTCGTCTCCACACGCGGCCAAGAGAGCGCTGGCACCAAAGGCAAGCAACGAGAGCTTCAACCACCGTGACATAAGTCTCCTTTCCTCGGCGCGACCCGAGCGGGCACACCATTGCCCCCGGATTCGGCCAAGCCATCGAGGGCACGAGTATGTCCCAACATGGCGAACGTCCAAGCAGCTACGCCACAAAAATCATGCAATGATCGCCTTTGGCCAAGAAATTGCGCTGATAATAGAAAGATGTGGCCATGCTCGCCGGCTGCAGCGCTTCGACCGCGTGATGGGCTATCGGGCCCGGAGCGCTCGAGTTGCGGACGCTGCGGTGGCAGCGAGGCGATCGTATTCTCGGCCGAGCCAGTCGAGAAAATCCTGATTCCACGTAGGGCCGTCTGGCCAGCCCTTAAGGACGAGCGCGGCGAGCTCTAGATCCCAGCGGCCGTAGAGGTCCACGAGCGCGTCCTGGGCCCTGCGCCCGGCCCGCGCTTCAGGGTCGCCGCGACCCTCGCCCCCGTGCGCGAAGGCGTCGTCGCAGACGTAGTAATTGCATGTCGCGGCCCGCCGGTCGGGCGGGATGGTGCACCCCTCGGGGCCGTGGAACGCGCACCGCTTCGGCAGCGCGTGGCCGTCGCCGCCCTGGGGCTCGACGCGCAGGATGAGCAGGCCGCGGCGGCCGGGGCGCAGCTTGCCCGCGGTCATCTGATCGAGCAGCCAGCCTGCGCCGCCGAGCGACACGATCCGCCCGATGTCCGACCACTCGACCCCCGGCGGGCTGGCGCAGCAGCCGGTCGGCCCCTGCGGGCAGGCGCCGCACAGCGTCGCGTGCACCCGCGTATGCGCGCCTGCGAGCTCCAGCCGGATCATCGCCCCACCAGCGCTCGAGGATAACGGCATCGCCCGCGTCGTCCAGCGCGCCGGCGGGCTCAGCGGAGGGGGTGGCTCACCACACGCCGCGGAGCGAGATGCCGCTGGCCGACGCGGTGACCTCGGCGCGCGGGCTCGGCGACGACTCGGTGAAGAGCGCAATCCCGAGCGTGCCGGCCGCCAGCACGCCGCCGGTGATGAAGCTGGCGGCGCCGAACTCGCGCGCCGTGAACATGGTGTCCTCGTACCTGGCGGCACGCTTGCACTCCGGCGCGATGAGGCGAAGGCAGTTGTTGCCGCCGGCGCTGCGCGCGGTCTCGTTCCGGCTCATCTCCGCCTCGTGCGCCACGATCATCAGCCCGCCGCCGAGCGCCAGGAAGAGCGTCGAGGCCGCGGCGCCCCCGAGGATGAGGCCGGTCCGCAGCCTGGAGGCGGGCGGCGCGCTCGCGAGCGCAGGGGCCCGCGTCGCCGTGGGCCTGAGCGCCGGAGCCGGCACATCGAGCCGGACGTCGCGGAGCTCCCCGCGGCGGACATCGACGTCGACCCGGACGGCGGCGCCGTTCAGCGTCGCCACCACGGCGTGGCGCCCCGGGGTGACGGGGATCGGCTTGTCGCGCTCGATCGTGACCTGCTCGCCGTCGATGGTGCAGGTCGCCCCGGCGGGGATGGCGATGCGGAGCTCGCCGACGAGCTGGCGCGCGCGCGCCAGGTCGAAGAGCCGCGACTCGTACAGCTCGCGCTCCTCCGGCGTGCGCGGCGGCCGCATGATCTCCTTGCAGAGCGACAGCCAGCGCACGGCCGCGGGCGCGTCGCCGATCCGGTAGGCGAGCGCCCCGATATTGCAGGCGGCGACCTGGGAGCGCTCCATCGTCCAGATCGCCTCCCAGATCTCCCGGGACTCGGCGAAACGCCCCTCCGCCTGGGCGGCGTTCGCCTGCGCGCGCAAGCGGGTCACCGCATCGCTGGCGGAATTTGCGGGCTCGGCGCGCACATTGAATGAGAAAATCAGAAGCGTGGCGGCAATGCGTAGTCCCAAACCGAGTTGCGAAATCCTGCTCACTGGTAGGACCTCCTGGCCCGAGGTTCAGGCCAACCGCGCTCCTGGTGCTGTCCGTCAGCCGCGCAGGCCGCCAGCCTAGCAGAGATGCCCGCCGTCCGACTCGACTCTTCGCCTGCCGAGCAAGCCAGTCGTCCCACGCCAAAGCACCTTCTCCTCGGGAGAGCCGACGCGCGCCGCCGGACAGGCCATCGCGGTCGCGGTGGGCGCGGCCCGCGCGGGCAACGAGCTGCAGACCGCGCGCGAGCCGGGTCTCTGCGAGCGCCGTGCATCGGGCGCGCCCGGAGGGGGGCCGGATTTGAACATGAAGACGGGAAGGCGGGAAGAAAAGATCAATGATCTTCCTGCCTTCCCGCCTTCATGTGAATCACTCCGGGGCAAATTGGGCCACCATCCGCGCCCGGCTGGGCGGCGCCCGATGCGGCCTGACCGGCTGGAGGGGGAAGGGAAGGGGAGGGAGGCGCGCCGGCGTCTGATTACGTCCCGGGCGTAATTAGGCGCTCCAGCCCGCGCAGCGGGATGTCCAGCCAGTCGGGCCGGTTGTTGAGCTCGTAGCCGACCTCGTAGATGCACTTCTCGAGCTGGTAGAAGTCGAGCAAGAGCACCGTATCCGCGTCGCTCGCGGGCACGTACGGCGCCGTCTCGTCCGCCCGCGGCTCGGCGCTCGCCTGAGCGCGCGCGATCGTCTCCAGGTATCCCGCGAGGTAGCTCGCGGAGACCCACGCCACCCAGGCGTCGGTCCACGGCTTGAGGACGGCGACGTCCTCGGGCCGGAGACGAGCGTCCCGGAGCGCCGACGCGCCGGCGTAGTCGAACGAGCGCAGCATCCCGCCCACGTCCCGGAGCGGGCCGCGCTTGTAGCGGCGCTCGCTCAGCGGCCTCGCCGGCTCCCCCTCGAAATCGATCAAGATGAAGTCGTCGCCCGTCGAGAGCACCTGGCCGAGGTGGAAGTCGCCGTGCGTCCGGATGCGGGCGACGTCGAACTTCCTCGACACGATCTGCTGGAGCTTGGCGTTGATCTCGGCCTCGCGCTGCAGCATCGCCGACACCTGCTCGCGCACGTTCTCGGGGAGCGAGCGCTCGCGCTTCCGGAGCAGCGTGAAGGTGCGCGAGAGCATGCCGTGCGCCGACTGGAAGATCGACTGCTGGTGCAGCGTCGTGAACGGCTGCTGCCCGAACGCAGGGTCCTTGCTCTCCCTGCCGAGCGTGAGGTGGAGCTGCGCGGTGCGCTCGCCGAGCAGCCGCATCCTCACGAGCTCGGTGCCCATGAGCTGGTTCACGACCGGAGGCGGCGCCGCGCGCGACGCGTCGACGAGCGTGCCGGTCGGCATCGGCGGCACGCTCCCCTTCACCGACCCCTCGTCGGCGAGCACCCGCTCGAAGAAGCGGTTCAGCGACTCGAGCGTGCTCGTCCACGCGTCGCTCTGGCTCTGCACGTACTCCTGGAGCATCGCCACCGTGGTCGGCTCGCGACCGCGGCCCTTGTACTCGATCGCCCCGGCGAGCCGCGGCGTCGCGGGGAACTGATGGTCGGTCAGGAACCTGCCGATCTCGAGCTCCGGGTTGATGCCCTCCTCGACCTGCCGGAAGATCTTGAGGAGCAGCTTGTCGCCGTAAATGATGGTGGTGTTGCTCTGCTCGCTCTCGGCGACGCGCGCCGGGAGCTCTCCCTCCACGCCGAGCGCCTCGAGCGTCGCGCCGAACGGCAGCGCCTGGAGCTCGCCCGCGGCGCCGGTCGCGACGCCCTGCGCGCGGATCGCGGCGAGGACGAGCGCGGCGAACTCCGGGGTCGTCAGCGCGTCGTACAGGACGCCCTCCGGCGCCGCCGCGGCCTCCGGCTCCGGATCGCGCACCGTGACGTCGGCGATCACCGCGTGGCGCGTCCGCGTGGCGAGCGTCCGCGCGTAATCGCCCGTGGCGAAGCCGATCGGCACGACGTACGTCTCCGGCGAGCCGTCCGTGTACTCGATGCGCACGAGCAGGAGGTAGTGCTCCGCCACCGTCTGCTCGCTGCGCAGGATCGGGATGACGTCCGCGAGCGTCGTCGCGCGCCGCGTGCGCGCCTTGCCGCGGAACCAGCGCCGCGCCGCGATGAACTTCCCGAGCGCCGGCTCGAGCGCCCTGCGCCCCTCGGGCGAGAGGAGCGCCCGCCACGAGCCCTTCGTCGAGATCGCGGGCACCGCCTGGGCCTCGCCCGCGGACGCCGTCGGCGTCGCCGGCTCCAGCGCGAACCAGAAGAAGTCGTGCGGCCCGAGCGACAGCGGGTAGCAGCGGCTCGTGATCTCCGGGAAGCGGCTCCTGCCGAACAGCTCGACGGGCACCATGCCCTCGAAGCGCGCGAGGTCGAGCTCGACGTGCTGCGCGTACCGCGACAGGTTCGCCACGATGAGCAGCCGCTCGTCCCCGTACGCGCGGATGAACGCGAGCACCTTGCTGTTGTCCGGGTGCAGGAACTCGATCGTGCCGCGGCCAAGCACCTTGTTCTGCTTGCGCAGGGTGATGAGCCGCTTCATCCACCAGAGGAGCGAGGCGGGGTTCTGCTGCTGCGCCTCGACGTTGATCGCCTCGTAGTGGTACTCGGGGTCGATGATGATCGGCAGGTAGAGCTTCTGCGGGTTCGCCCGGGAGAAGCCGGCGTTCCGGTCGGCGCTCCACTGCATCGGCGTGCGCACGCCGTCGCGGTCGCCGAGATAGATGTTGTCGCCCATCCCGATCTCGTCGCCGTAATAGAGGACGGGCGTCCCCGGCAGCGAGAAGAGCAGCGCGTTCATCAGCTCGATCCGGCGCCGCGTCTTCATCAGCGGGGCGAGCCGCCGCCGGATGCCCAGGTTGATCCGCGCGGTGTGCTCCTGCGCGTAGACGCGGTACATGTAGTCCCGGTCCTCGTCGGTCACCATCTCGAGCGTGAGCTCGTCGTGGTTCCGGAGGAACGTCGCCCACTGGCAGGTCTCGTGGACCACGGGCGTCTGCTTCAGGATGTTGACGATCGGGAAGCTGTCCTCGAGCTCCACCGCCATGAACATCCTGGGCATGAGCGGGAAGTGGAAGTTCATGTGGCACTCGTCGCCGTTGCCGAAGTACGCCGCGGCGTCGGCGGGCCACTGGTTGGCCTCGGCGAGGAGCATGCGATCGGAGAAGTTCGCGTCGATGTGCCGCCGGAGCTTCCGCAAGAACTCGTGCGTCTCCGGCAGGTTCTCGCAGTTCGTGCCGTCGCGCTCGTAGAGGTACGGCACGGCGTCGAGCCGCAGCCCGTCGACGCCCATCTCGAGCCAGAAGTCGACCACCTTGAACACGGCGGCGTGCACCTCCGGGTTCTCGAAGTTGAGGTCGGGCTGGTGGGAGTAGAAGCGGTGCCAGTAATAGGCGTTGGCCACCGGATCCCACGCCCAGTTCGACGTCTCGAAGTCCTTGAAGATGATCCGGGCGTCCTTGTAGCGGTGGGGCGTGTCGCTCCAGACGTAGAAGTCGCGCCAGCGCGAGCCCTTGGGCGAGGTCCGCGCCCGCTGGAACCACTCATGCTCGTTCGAGGTGTGGTTCAGGACGAGCTCGGTGATGACGCGGATGTCGCGGCGGTGCGCCTCGCGCAGGAGGCGGGCGAACTCGCGCCGCGTCCCGTAAGACGGGTTGATGTTCGCGTAGTCCGCGATGTCGTATCCGCCGTCGCGCAGCGGCGACGGGTAAAACGGCAGGAGCCAGATCGCAGTGACGCCGAGATCCTGGAGGTAGTCGAGCTTGTCGACGAGCCCCTCGAAGTCACCGATGCCGTCGGCGTTCGAGTCGCTGAACGCGCGGACATGGAGCTCGTAAATGATCGCGTCCTTGTACCAGAGGGCGCTGCCTTCGGCGGGAGGGGGCTTTTGATCCTGGCTCATGGCTGCTCCGACGGATGCGCGTTATCCGCGCGACGACGCCGGGCGCTCAGGACACAGCGGGACGGCCCCCCGCGGCGTGAGCACGCCGCCTGGGCCGGAGGAGGCCAGGAGGCAAGGCACGCTGGGGAGGTCCACCACTGGGCGCGCACTGCCGTCCCACGCAGGTGACGCGAATCACGTGTATAGTTTAACTACTTGGAATTGCAAGACCGCGCAGGCCAACCTCGGATAGCACGCCGCGCGCTGGGCGCAAAGCGGCGCGGCGGCGGCGGGCGCCGTCCGTTGGCGTTCGTTGCCGTTCGTCGCCCCCGCGCTGTCGAGGCCGCTGCGTCGCGCGCTCGGCCCACACGTCGAACCGCAGCCGGTGTAAGAAGCCCCGGCACCTCGTTCAGTGATCGGGCGAGCTCATGCCCATCGAAGGAGCATTCTCATGATGCGTGTCTTCCACGTACTCCCGCTCTCCCTGGCCGCGCTCGGAGCGCTCGCGTGCTCGTCGACGCCTGAGCCGACGATCGACCCGAGCAACCCGTGCCCGCCGGGCCAGTGGTGCGCGTCGGCCGTGCCGACGACCGCGACCACGGTGCCCACGACGACGGCCACGGTCGCGCCCGCGGGCACGGCCGCCACGCCGATCCCGCCGGTCGCCGCGGTGGCCGCGACGCCCGTCCTGCAGGGGATGGGCACGACGGAGGCGCCGGGCATGAAGGCGGACGGCGGGCCGTTCGCGGGGCAGTTCCAGGAGGGCCAGACGCTCGAGCAGGACATCACCATCTCGGCCGGCAAGTGCTACACGGTCGTCGGCATCGGCATCGGCGTCCAGGAGCTCGACATCCAGCTCGTGTCGCAGCCGGCGCCCGGGCTGCCGCCCGTCGTCCTCGCGCAGGACAGCACGACCGGCGCCGCGGCGACGCTCGGCGGCAAGGCCTCCGGCTGCTGGAAGAACCCGCTGCCGGTCGGCGGCCCGGGCAAGGTGATCCTCAAGGCGACGAAGGGCACCGGGCTCGCGGCCGCGCAGGTCTTCTCCAAGTAACGCCGCCGGAGCGCGCGGCGGGGGGCGCCGCGCTCCTCTTCTATTCCCCCCGCCTGCGTGCTCCCCTAGAGGCTGGCGGGCGCGGCCGTGCGCCGCGCGCGACGCATGAGCGAGACCGTCTTCCTCGGCCCCGACGCCAGCAACCCCTGCGCGAGGACGCGCTGGGAGTGGCTGTCGCCGCGGCTCCCCCCGGACCTCGAGGAGGAGGCGGTGCGGCGCATCGCGTGGGTGGCGCTCTTCACGATCGTCGCGGGCGCCGCCGGCTTCATCGTGTCGGAGCTCTTCCCGGGCGTCGCGCTCGGCCCCCGCCCGATCCGCTTCGCGGTCTTCCTGCCGTTCGTGCTCGTCTCGGCCGCGCTCTTCATCGTCGCGCGGCGGCGGCTGCTCTCGCCGCCGCGGATCGTCGACCTCTCGTTCGCCTACAAGGTCCTGGGCGCCGCCTCGATCTCCGTCATCACCAACGCGCAGCCGTGGCCCGAGGGGCCGATGCTGCCGGGCTGGCCGCCGGTGGCCGTCTGGGTGCTGGTGTTCCCCATCATCATCCCCGCCCCGAGCGTTCGCACCCTGCTCACCTCGACGCTGGCGATCCTCACCGACCCGGCGTGCCTCTGGGTGCTCGTCCGGTGGGGCTTCATGGAGATGCCCGCGCGCGAGGCGATGTTCCGCCGCTTCTTCCCGAGCGTCATCGCGCTCGCGCTCTCCGTGTTCGTGTCGCGCGTGGTCTTCGGCCTCGGGCGCAAGCTCGACGCGGCGCGGGAGCTCGGCAGCTACCGCCTCGTCGAGCGGCTCGGCGGCGGCGGCATGGGCGAGGTGTGGCGGGCGAGGCACCGCATGCTCGCGCGCCCCGCGGCCGTGAAGCTGATCCGCCCGGAGGCGTTCCAGGGCGAGGCGGCGAGCGGCGGCAACGCGAAGGCGCGGTTCGAGCGCGAGGCGCAGGCGACCGCGGCGCTGAGGTCGCCGCACACGATCGGAATCTTCGACTTCGGCGTCGCCCGCGACGGGTCGTTCTACTACGTGATGGAGCTGCTCGACGGCATGGACCTCGACACGCTCGTGAAGCTGGACGGCCCGCAGCCGCCCGCGCGGGTGGTCCACCTGCTGCGGCAGGCCTGCCACTCGCTGCACGAGGCGCACAGGGCCTTCCTGGTGCACCGCGACATCAAGCCGGCCAACCTGTTCCTGTGCCGCTACGGCGCGGATCTCGATTTCTTGAAGGTGCTCGATTTCGGGCTGGTCGCCGTGCGCAAGAAGGACGCGGCCCCCTCCACGCTGACGGCGGACAACGCGATCACCGGGACGCCCGCGTTCATGGCGCCGGAGGTGGTGGTCGGCGACCGCCCCATCGACGGCCGGACGGACATCTACGCGCTCGGGTGCGTCGCCTACTGGCTGCTCACGGGCGCGCTCGTGTTCGAGGCCGAGACCGCGATGAAGATGGTGCTGCTCCACGCCACCGAGGCGCCCGTCGCGCCGTCGAAGCGCGCGGGGCGCCCGATCCCGCCGGCGCTCGATCGCCTCGTGCTCGACTGCCTGGAGAAGGACCCGGCGAAGCGGCCGCAGTCCGCGCGCGAGCTGTCCGAGCGGCTCGCCGCGCTCCGCCTGGACGCCGAGTGGACCGAGCAGCACGCGACGGCGTGGTGGGAGTCGGTCGCGCCGCCGTCGCTGACGGGCCGGGCGGCCAAGGCGACGCTCGACGCCCTCGGCTGAGCCGCGCGGGGCTCCGAGGCGCCGACGCCTTCAGCGGATGTTGAAGTCGACGGTCATCAGCTGGCCGCCGCGCTCGATCGCCACGGACAGGTGGTTCGCGGTCCGGAGCCGCGCGTAGGCCTCCAGCGCCTTCTGCGGATCGGTGACGTCGAAGCCGTTGATCGACCGCAGCGAGTCGCCGCTCTCCAGCCCGAGCGACTCGAGCAGCGAGCCCCGCTTGATCCTGAGCTTCAGCCCGACGACGCGGCCCCCTTGCCGCTCCGGGATCACCCGAGCGGAGCGCATGAGGAGCGCCTGCTGCTCGAGGATCTGGTCGACCGCCGACCGGTCGACGTTGAACTCCGTGGCGCTCACCCGCCGGATGCGGGCGGCGATCTCCGGCGGGATCGAGCTCATGCCGCCCTCGCCGCCGACCGGCCTCGCCTGGGGCCGCGGCGGCGGCGGCGGCTCCGGCGCGGCCGCGCGCGCGCTCTTCCCGAGCATCAGCTGGCAGCGCGCGCCGCCCGCGGCGATCCAGACGCGGTCCCAGGCGATGCGCGCGAGCGTGCCCCCCGGCGCGTCGCCGCCGAGCCGCCGGAGCTGCGTCCGTCCGTCGGGGCCCTCGATGGCCGCGAACGACCACGCGTCGTCCTGCGAGGCCGCGATGAGCACCACGCGCCCGGCGTCGCAGATCGGATCGCGCCACGGATCGCCGCCGGCCGCTGCCGCGCGCGCCTCGGGGGCTCCGCCCGGCGCCGGCAGGAGCGGCCCCGTCGCCGCGTCGAACGGGTTGCGCTGCAGGATCGCGTCGGCGTTCGTCGCGTGCAGGTCGTTCCGCTGCGTGCGGCCGGAGGCGCGCGGCAGGGACGCGACCGCCGCGGCTCTGTCCGGGATGATCGTCCTCCCGAGCAGGTGCGAGACCCCCGCTGCCTGGAAATAGGCGGCGGACGCGATCAGCGTGCCCGCGATCCACGGGAAGTGATGCTTCACGGCCGCATCCAGGTCCACGGATCCTGCTCTTTCTGGGCGCGCGCGCGCCGCCGCCGTCGATGCGAGCGCCGCGCGCACGCCGGCGTGGGAGGCGACCGTGCACGATGTCGCCACCGGCCCCCGCCCTCGGGGACGCACAGCACCGCGCATGCCGGCGTGCGCGCCGGGGCGCGCGCGAGCGCCGGCCAGCGCGCCGCGACCCGAACGGATCAGCGCGCGCCGGCGTTCATCGAGAGGAGGAGCGAGCGGAGGGAGGTCTGGGACGGCGGGGGCCCGAGCGCGGCGCGCTCAGGGCTTCTTCTCGGGCGCCTGGGCGCCGGCCGCGGCCTCGCCGCGGCCGCGGCGGTACACCCAGGCGGCGAGGATCTTCCGGTCGTTCGCGGAGATCTTCTCCTCGAACGCCGGCATGTGGCCCTCGAGATCCTTCGCCATGGCCGCCGGCGGGTAGGCCTTGCCGCTGCCGGGGTTCGCGATCTGCGCCTCGATCCACGCGACCGAGGCCCAGCCGCGGAGTTCGGGCGCGGCCGACTCCTCGTCGTCGGTCTTGCCGTCGAGCCGGTGGCAGCTCGTGCACCGCTGCCGGACCAGCTTCTCTCCCTGGGTCCCGGCGCTCGGCTCCCCGCGCGCCTGCGCCTCGAGGAACGCGGCGATCGTCTCCTGGTCGGCCGCGCTCATCGGCGTGAACACCTTCGCCGCCTCGGGATCCGCGGGCGGCTTGACCACCGACGGCATCATCTCCTTGAACGGCGTCTTGCCGAAGAGGTGGTCGGCGTCGGGATCCCTCAGCACCTCGAGCGCCCAGGCCTTCGTCCCGAACCCGGTGAGGTCCGGCGCCGTCTGCTTGTCCTTGGGCGGGCCGAGATCGTTCAGCCGGTGGCAGCTCGCGCACTCCTTCTTGTAGAGGTCCTCGCCGCGCGTCTCCGGATCGTTGCGCAGCATCGCGAGCGCGCCCTCGGGCGGGACGCCCTGCTTGAACAGCGCGATCGCGCGCGCGGTGCGCTGGGCGTTCTGCGCCTGCGAGCGCTGGTAGCCCTCGTCCTTCGCGTCGGACGCGAACGATTTCGCCAGGAGGCCGGCGGCCCCGAGGCCGACCAGGAACAGCGGCGCGAGCGCCGGCAGGCGCGCGCGGAGCGGGCCGGGCTTCCGGTCGATGAACGGGAGCAGGGCGAGGTACAGCCCGATCACGCCCGGCAAGCCGACGGTCGCGATGAGCTCCAGCGAGCCGGGGAAGAACTTGCGCAGCTCGAAGAGCG
Source organism: Sorangium sp. So ce185 (assembly GCF_051526825.1). Taxonomy (NCBI): domain Bacteria; kingdom Pseudomonadati; phylum Myxococcota; order Polyangiales; family Polyangiaceae; genus Sorangium; species Sorangium sp. So ce185. Next base: position 756,633 of record NZ_CP150316.1, read on the forward strand.
GGCGGAAGTACCACGCCGGACGGGCGGTGTAGTCGCTGACCGGGTCCGCGGGCGCCTCGAGGGGCGCGCCGTGCTCGATGGCCGCGAGGTCGAAGAGCACGACGAGCGCGACCGCGCCGGCGAGGAGGATCATGCCGAGCTGCTTCGGGAAGAACCGGTCGGACTTCGAGAGGTTCGCGCCGTGCGGCGCGCCGAAGCCGTGCTTGCGGAATTGCGCGAAGCTCCCGGCGAGCAGCAGGGCCGTGGCCGCCGGCAGCACGAACACGTGCAGCGCGTAGAGCCGCGTCAGCGTCAGGTGGCCGAGCGAGCTGCCGCCGACCACGAGCTCTTGCGTGAGCGGCCCGACGACGGGGACCGCGCCCATGATGCCCGTCTCGACGCGCGTGCCCCAGTAGCCGTCCTGGTCCCACGGGAGCGGGTTGCCGGTGAAGGCGAAGCCGAGGACCATCAGCAGCAGGCCGAGCTTGAGGAACCAGCCGACCTCGCGCGGCGCGCGGTACGCGCCGTGGATCGCGAGCTGCGCCACGTGGATCCCGATCAGGATGACGAGCGCCTGCGCTCCGAAGTAGTGGAGGCCCCGGATGAGCCACCCGGCGCGCAGGGTGAAATTGATGTGCGCGACGCTCGCCCACGCCGTGGTCGCGCTCGGCGCGTACGCCGACATGAGCAGCGCGCCCGTGACGGCCTCGACGAGCAGCAGCAGCGCGAGCGCGCCGCCCCAGACGTAGCCGATGCGTGCGCCGCCGGGGATGGGCTCGTCGAGCAGGCGGCGGAGGGGCTCGCGGTAGCCGACGCGCTCGTTCAGCCAGTCGCCGAAGCTCATCCTGCGATCTCCTGGAGCTCGGCGGTCCCGTCACGGTAGCGCCGGAAGTCCACCTCGACCCAGCCGTCCACGACGCGCGTCGCGAGCGCATCCATCGGGCGCGGGGACGGCCCCGTCTCCGGCACGCCCGACAGGGCGAAGCGCGACGCGTGGCACGGGCAGTTGAAGCTCTTCTTGTCGTCGTTGAGCTCGATGCCGCAGCCGAGGTGCGGGCACGTGGCGCTCATCGCGCGGAGCTTCTCGCCCTCGCGGATGACCCAGATGGCGCCGAGCATCTGATCCTTCGCGACCGTGAAGGCGTCGCGCTCCTCGCCGATCACCTTGAGGCGTCGGGGCTCTCCCGGCGGCAGATCCGCGAGCCGCCCGACCCGCACCCAGCGCTCACGCCCGCTTGACGCGCCGGCGTTGCCGGCAGGACCGGCGATGAAGGTCGCCGCCGGCACGGCGATCGCGCCGGCGTAGGCCAGGCCGCCGAGCGCCACGAGCGCCTTCAGGGCGCCGCGCCGCTCCTCGGGGGGCGGGGCTCCGAACGGCGCGCCTGCGCTCGCGGGCACCCCGGGGGCACCAGGTTCATGCGGCAATCCATATCCCGGGTACCCACCGGCACCAGGTTCCTTTTGCGTCGGCTCTGCCATCTCGTAGGCTCTCCCTCGCTCGCGCCGCTCCGAGGGCCCGCTCAGACTCGGAGCGGGCCTCCGGCGGCCGAAGTGGACGGCAGCATATCGAAAACACGGGCCTAACGTTGAATCCTCGCCATCGCGCACGCCGGGGCGATCGCATCGTCGCCGGCTCAACCGAAAGTTCTCTTTCAGGTGTTCAGGTCCGGCCGTCGCGAGCCGTCGCCGCAGCGCTCACGGCGCTCGCAGCGCTGGGGGTCTCCGCCTGTGCCGCCTCGCGTCAACCGCCGGCGTGCACGCGCCCGGACCTCAGCGGGTGCGCCATCGAGGAGGTCTCGTTCGACGGCGACGAGGTGATCAGCGGCGACGAGCTCGCCGATCGGATCGCGACGGCGGAGAGCTCGCATCTGCTCGGCGGCGCGCTCGAGCCCGTGCCGATCCTGAGCATCTGGGACGCGCTCACGGTCGAGTACGAGCGGTTCGACCGGTTCGTCCTCGAGCGGGACATGGCCCGCATCGAGCGGTATTACCGGGCGCGCGGGTTCTACAACGCGCGGGCGCGCGCGGCGCGGGTGCAGCGGACCGGCGGTCCCGGCAAGGAGGGGCGCGTGCGGGTGCGCATCGTCGTCTCCGAGGGGCAGCCGGTGAAGATCGCCTCGGTGGATCTGCAGTGGCGGGACTGGACCCTGGAGAAGGGCAAGGACGTCGTCCGGCCGGTGACCGACGCGAAGGCCCGGCTCCGGGTCGGCGAGCGCCTGGACGAGGAGCAGTACGAGGAGCTGAAGAAGGCGCTGCTCCGGGTGCTCACCGATCGCGGCTTTGCCTACGCGACGGTCGAGGGGCATGTCGACGTCGACCTCGTGAAGAACGAGGCGCGGGTCCGCTACACGATCGAGCTCGGCCCCGAGTGCACGTTCGGCAAGGTGAAGCTGGAGGGGCTCGGCGAGCTGCCGGAGGGGCCGGTCAGGACGGCGATCGGCATCGAGGAGGGCGAGCGCTTCTCGACCGCGGCGCTCGCGGAGGCGGAGCAGGCGCTGGCCGATTTCGGCGTGTTCGGCGCCGTCGCCGTGAAGCCCGAGCTCGCGCCGGCCGGGCAGCCGAGGAGCCCGGTCGTCCCCGTGACGTTCTCCGTGGAGCCGGCCGCGCTGCGCGCCGTGAAGCTCGGCGGCGGCGCCGAGGTCGGCTCGCGCGTCGAGGCGCACCTCGTCGCCGGGTGGGAAGATCGCAACTTCCTCGGCGGCCTGCGCCGCTTCAACATCGAGGCCCGGCCTGGGCTGGTCTTCTATCCGGTCGAGTTCTCGACCCTGTTCGGCGAGGACCTCGGGGACACCTTCCGCCTCCTGCCGGAGATCCAGCTGCGGTCCGAGCTCCGCCAGCCGGGGGCGTTCGAGCGGCGCACGGCCGCGGTGCTGCGCGGCTCGTTCAAGCTCTATTGCCCGCGGACCGGTGAGTTCTGCACCAAGCCCGATACGGCAAAGAAACCAGAAGAGGGGGAGCCAGGAAGTGCAGCAAACCCTCCTCAGGAGCCGCCGGAACACGCGATCGTCGGCTACCGCGAGTACGTCGGTTCCATCGGCCTGGAGCGGCCGTTCCTGAAATCGGACCTGAACGCGGCCCTCCTCTACAACGTTCAGCTCAACAGCCCGTTCACCTACAACGACGTGCCGCTGCCGCTGGGGTTCCAGTCCATCTTCATCCCTTATTTGCAAGCGCTCGTGTCCTACGATCGCCGCCTGAACCGGGCGGGCAAGCCGGACCGGCTGACCCCTCACCATGGCTACTACGTCGCGCTGGACGCGCAGCTCGCCGGGTACTTGCGGTTCGACACCGCGCTGGCGAACGCCATCGTCGGGCACGAGGTCCGCGCCGCGCGCGACCTCCGCCTCCAGCCCGAGTTTCGCGCCTACCTCCCCGTCTCGCGGAAATGGACCCTCGGCTTTCGCATGACGACCGGGTGGCTGTTCCCGAGCGGCTACGGCGACTCGTCGTCGGCGGATCTGACCCGGTGCGACACCCTCGCGGAGGGCGATCCGGCCCGGGCGGGCTGCCGGGCGGACGTGGGGGCCGACGTCCAGCTCATGCAGTTCCGCGGGTTCTTCAGCGGCGGCGCGACGAGCAACCGCGGCTACGGGTTCAACGAGGTCGGCCCCCACGCCCGCGTGCCGAGCCTGACCGGCCAGGGGGATACCCAGGGCGATGAGGCCCCGCTGGTCCCCATCGGCGGCCGGTTGCTCTGGGAGGCGAGCCTGGAGCTCCGGATCCCGCTCGGCGAGAGCTTCGGCACCGTGATCTTCGCCGACGCGGGCGACGTCACCCGGGAGCTCAGCCTGTTCCGCTCGGGGGCGCAGCGGCCGCACCTCTCGGCCGGCGTTGGGCTGCGCTACACCACGCCGGTCGGCCCGCTGCGCTTCGACGTCGGCTACCGCGTCCCGTGCATGCAGGTGTTCGGCGAGTGCACGCCCGGGGAGGATGGCTGGCCCCCGGACGAGCGGACGCCGGACGCGCTGTTCGGCGTGCTGCCCATCGCCGTGAACCTGGCGATCGGCGAGGCGTTCTGAGGGGATGCTGAGGGGGAGCGAGCCGCCGGGCGGCGGCGCGGCCCGCGCGCGTCGCCCCTCGGCGCGGTGGGGGAGGCGGGCTCAGCCCTCTTCTTCCTCGACGTTCCAGGCGGACAGCGCGGTCAGTCCGATGGCGACGGCGCAGCCGCCGCACAGGGCGGGCTCCTCGATCCGGAGCTCATCGCCGCGCGACCACACGTAGAGGCCGCGCCCGGCGGGCTCGCCCTCGATGGCCGCGTCGCACACATCGCAGCGGAGCTCGGTCACGCCCGAGGCTGCTTGACGCGCGCGCAGCGCGCTGTCGGCGACCGCGTCGACCGAGATGCAGATCGGGTGAGTCAATGTCCCCCTCAGCCGGTGCTCCGCATTCGCGGCTCCCTCCAGCGTAGGGCGGGGGTCCAGGTTCGCGGTCCCCTTCAGAGCGCCTTCAATCACATCCACCTCCGGCGGCACGGCCGAATCTAGCTCAGGCCGAGACGGGACGCACGAGAAGGCTGCGCCTGATCCTCGTCAGGCCTGCTCCAGGGCGCAAATGTGGGTAAACGCGCGGGATCGTACGCCATGGGCTCCACGGCGCGGCGGTCCCGCGTGCGTTCACAACGGAAATGTAGGGGAAGCTAGGCGCTGGCGGCCGTCTCGGAGCCGGCGGCCTCCTGGGCGGCGCGGCTGCTGGCCGGGCGGTCGAGGGCGCAGCTCTCTTCGAGCAGCTCGACGACGTCGAGCTGGCGGATCGAGTCCTCCTTGGACTGATCCTTGAGCCCGTCGGTGATCATCGTCTGGCAGAACGGGCAGGCGGTCGCGATCGTCTTCGCCTCGGTCTGGAGCAGCTGCAGCGTCCGCTTGACGTTCACGCGATCCTTGTTCTGCTCCTCCATCCACATCTGCGCGCCGCCGGCGCCGCAGCAGAGCCCCTTCTGCCGGTTCCACCCCTCGGCCTCGACGAGCTGCACGCCGGGGATGCGCTTCAGGATGTCGCGCGGCTGCTCGTACACGTCGTTGTAGCGGCCGAGGTAGCAGGAGTCGTGGAAGACCACCTTCCCCTCGACCGGCTTCTTGGGGACGAGCTTCTTCTCGGCGACCAGGCCGAGCAGGAAGTCCGTGTGGTGCACGACCTCGAACTTCGCGCCGAAGTCCGGGTACTCGTTGGCGAGCGTGTTGAAGCAGTGGGGGCAGGTCGTGACGATCTTCCGGATGCCGCCCTGCTCCTTGTAGCCGTTCAGGGTCGCGGCGTTCTGCTCAGCCAGCATCGCGAAGAGGTACTCGTTGCCCGCGCGGCGCGCCGGATCGCCGGTGCAGGTCTCCTCCTGGCCGAGGATCGCGAAGTCGACGCCGGCCGCCTTCAGGAGCCGCGCGGTCGCGCGCGCGATCTTCTTCGCGCGGTCGTCGTAGCTCGCCGCGCAGCCGACCCAGTAGAGCACCGGCGCCTGCGGCTTGTCGGCCATCGTCGGGATCTCGAGCCCCTCGGCCCAGTTTGCGCGATCGAGGCGCGCGAGGTTCCACGGGTTGCCGTTGACCTCGATCGCGTTGAACGGATTGCCGAGCTCGGCCGGGAACTCGCCCTTCACCATGACCAGGTGGCGGCGCATCGAGACGATCTTGTCGACGTAGCTGATCATCACCGGGCACTGCTCCTCGCAGGCCCGGCACGTGGTGCAGGCCCAGAGCACGTCCGGGTGGACGACGTTCGCCACGAGGTCGATCGGCTTGTACCCGGCCTCCGGGGTCGGGACCGGGTTCTCCGGCGCCGCCTGCTCCGCGTGGCCGGCGCCCTCCTGCGCCTCCGCGCCCTGGCCGTCCTGCGCCGCCGCCCCGTCGCCGGCGTGGCCGTTCGCCTGCGCCGCGTGGCCGTTGCTCTCGCCCCGCGGACCGCCGGGCCGGTTGAGGAACTCGACGTCGCGGCCGTACAGGTGGTCGCGCAGGTCGAGCGTGAGCTGCTTGGGGCTCAGGATCTTGCCCGTCTTGTGGGCCGGACAGTTGTCGCTGCAGCGGCCGCACTCGGTGCACGTGTAGAAGTCGAGGATCGCCTTCCAGGTGAAGTCCTCGATGCGCCCGATGCCGACCGGCTCGGCCTTCTCGGGCTCCTCGGCGGCCTTCATGACCATCTCGCCGATCGCCTCGGCGCTGCCCGCGACGAGCGGCAGCCGGCCGCGCGGGTCGAGGTTGCGCGCGAAGACGTTCGGGATCGACGTGATGATGTGGAAGTGCTTCGAGTACGGGAGCAGGTTCAGGAACACGAGCACCAGCGTGACGTGCGTCCAGAACCCGACGTGCGCGAGGACGACGAGGGCCCCGGGGCTCGCGCCGCTCAGCAGCACGGCGAACAGCGAGCCCGCCGGGGCGGGGAACAGGTGCCACCGGAGCGCCGCCGGGTCCGCGGGGACGCCCGCGAACGGGGCGGTCACGGTGGCGACGCGCTCGCAGAGCGCCGCGTCGCCGGAGGCGCACGCCGCGGTCGACCAGCGGTGGTGCAGCACCAGCGAGGCGCCGTCATAGAGCATGTCGCTCAGCATCATCGTGACGATGATGCCGAGGATGAGCAGCCCCTCGCCGGACAGGGTCATGCGCCGCTCGCGCTTGATCGCCCGGTAGTAGATGAACACGAGCGCGCCGGCGACGACCAGCGAGGCCATGACGTCCTTCACGAACTCGTAGATGCCGCCGAGCGGCACCGCGCCGATGCCCGGCAGCCGCACCGGGTCGTGCCCCAGGATCCACAGGTCGAACGCCGGGTCGAAGCCGCGCCCCCACAGGATCAGCGTGCGGAGCAGGAGAACCAGGAATCCGAAGAAGATGAGCTTATGCGCCAGCCCGGCGAGCGGGTAGTAACCCATCTTTCGCTGGCGGAAGGCGTACTCCCAGGTGCCTTTGAGGCGCTCGGCGAGCCGGTCGAGCCGGTTTTCCCCGCGCCCGACCTTGAGGAGCTGCCAACGCCGGTTGGCGCTCCACGCGAAGGCGGCGAAGAGGCCGACGAGCAATGTGAGCATCCAAATGGGATTCATTCGCGGGACGTCTCCGGGTGCAAAATGGCCACATCTTTTAAGGTGGGGGGATGGCGGACGTCAACCGCGCGGCGGCGGTGAAGCGCGCGGATCGCTGTCGCTGGATCCCGTTCCTGCAAGGGCGGAGTCGCTGGTGCGCGCGCTCGCGGATCGCGCTCGGGCCGGAGGCGCGCCCGCCGGGGCTCAGAGCGTGAACTCGACGCTCTTCTCCTCGCTCGCGGGCGAGGGAGACAGGTCGAGCGCCATGCTGTACGAGCGCTGGCCGACCCGCGCGCTCAGGCGGACGCGGACGGGCGCCGTCGCGTCGTTCAGCTTGTCGAGCCGCACGACGACGCGGTAGCGGCCCCGGGCCGGCTCGCCCTCGGTGAGGAAGACGTTCTCCACGTTCTGCTCCTGGCACTCGCCGCTCACGCGCGGGCAGTCGCGATCCTTCATGAGGCCGCTCGCCGTCGGCTCCCCGACGCGGGCGAGCTCTCCCGCCGGATCGTAGACGTTGAGGTCGACGTCGGCCTCGGCCTCTTCCCAGGCGATCGTGAACTGGAGGATCCCGGTGTGGAGCCCGCACCCCTCGTCGATGACGCCGTTGCAGTTGTTGTCGCGCGCGTCGAAGCAGAGCTCGACCCCCGTCGGCGTGCACGCCATCTCGAGCCCGACGCCCTCGGGGACCTTGAGGTCCTTCGGCTCGAGGGGCGGCCTGGGCGGGGGCGGCGGCACCTCGATGCAGCCGGCGAGGAGCAGGGCCGCGAGCGCCGCGCCGAGCGCGCGCCTCGCCCCAGCGCGCGCCCCGCGCACGCCGGCGAGGCGCGCGCCGGGGCCGGGGGTCGCTTTCAAGATGGCGCCGCGGGCTCGGCGCTCGCGCCGCGGGGGACCGGGGCTTCGCATGGGGGGCTGCATGCTAGCCGCCTTCCGGCTCCTGCGGGGCGCCGGCGCCGCGCTCTTCCCGCGCGGGGGCCGCCGCCGGCCTCCGCGGCTTGGGGCCGCGCGGCTGCGGCGGAGGGGGCGGCGTTCCTCCGAGCGGCGGCGGCAGGCGCATGCCCCGCGCGGCCAGGATCTCCGCCGCGTGGGGGACGGTGAGCACCAGCGCGCGGGCGTAGAGGCTCGTCTGGTAGGGCTCGGGCAGATCGCCGGGCCGGCCGCTGGTCGCCTGCTCGAGCAGGATCGCCGCGGTGACGCTCACGTTGAGGCTCTCCGCGAAGCCCCGCATCGGGACGCGCACGGCGCGGGCGCAGGCGGCGGCGAGGTCGGGGCGGATCCCGTCGCGCTCGTTGCCCAGCACCAGCGCGAGGCGGGGGATGCCCGCGAGATCGCGCGGGGTCAGCTCGCCGTCCGGGCGGGTCGCGACGAGCTCGTGCCCCGAGGCGCGGAGCGCCGCGACCGCGGCCTCGGTGGTCGCGTGCGTGCGCACGTCGACCCAGCGCTCGGAGCCGCGCGAGACGGTGTTCGACACGAGGAACTGCTCGGCGCGCTCGATGATGTGCAGCCGCTGCAGGCCGAACGCGTCGCACGACCGGAGCACGGCGGCCCCGTTGTGCGGGTCGTGCGGCGCGTCCATGGCGACGGTGACGGCGTCGAGCCGCGCCGCGATGACGCCGCGCAGCCGGGCCCTGCGCTCGTCGGTGACGAACTCCTCGAGGATGCGGGCGACGGCGGCGACGTCGAGGGAATCGAGCGCGGCGAGCAGCCTTCGCTGCTCCTGCGCGACGAACGAGCAATTGGGGGTCGAGCGGCGCATGGCTGGGTCGGGGGCGCCTCTATAGCGCGGCGCGCCCCCGGAGGCTGCGGCCCATCGCGGCCCGGAGGGACCGCCTCCGCCGCGGCCCCGCCTGCGCCGGCGCGGGCCGTGGCGCCTCGCCGGGCCGGCGCGGGCGGCGGGGCGGAGCGGCGGTCAGGGCTCGATCGCGATCGCGACCCGCTCGCCCTCGGCGTACTCGACGACGGCGCAGTCGCCGGGGGAGCCGTCTTCCCAGACCAGACAGACGAAGTCGGCCTCGGCGTCGAGCGCGATCATGGGGTGGTGCCACACGCCGGGGCGATAGGTGATGCCCTGGGCGCCGTGGGCGATGAAGGCGGCGAGCGTCGTGAGGTCGGGCCGGTCGCCGCCCAGGGCGACGACGACGAGGTAGCGCCGCGCGTTCATCGGCACGAACGCCTGCGTCGAGCCGGGGTGCTTCTCGAGGAGCGCGAGCGGCAGCGGGAAGCTCGAGCGCGGAGCGCAGCGGAAGACCGAGACGTTCAGCGCCGCCTGCCCGGGGCGGAGGTTCTCGATCGCGGCGAGGTGATCGAAGCGGCGGGCGGTCCCCTGGTTGGCCGGCCTGCCGGGCTGGCCGTGCGGCGAGGCCATGAGGATGTCGCCGTACGGCGCATAGGCTGCAGGGCTGAGCGAATGGGCTGCGATGCGCGGGCGGTGGCTCATCGGAACGGGCGGCTGTGGCGGTGCGCCACGCGTGTGGCCCTCCTGCGGCGAGCGCCCAGGCCGCGGGCGCGATCGCGCAAGCGAAGGGTACCACGCCGCCGGGGCGGCCGGCGGGACACCCCGAGAGCGCCACGGGGCCGAGGTTTTGCATGACACGGCGCGACGCCTTACCCGTCGGGTAACGCGAGCGACCCTGGAGTCAGTCATGCGGATTGTTCACAAATCGACATTTCGGAAGCGCCTCGCGGTGTTTTCCATTTTCTTGGCGGTGCTCGCCCTCATGACGTCTGTCGTCGGCTGCCAGCGCTACGACGTGCTCGTCGAGAAGGATCAGATCGCGGCCCAGAAGTGGTCGGATCTCGAGGCGAACCTCCAGCGGCGTTACGACCTCGTCCCGAACCTCGTGGCGGTGGTGAAGGCGTCGGCGAAGCACGAAGAGCAGACGCTCGCGAGCGTCGCCGAGGCGCGCGCCCGCGCCACCAGCGTCCAGCTGAAGGCCGAGGACCTGACCGACCCCGAGAAGGTGCAGGCCTTCCAGAAGGCGCAGGAGCAGCTCAGCGGCTCGCTCTCGCGGCTCCTCGTGGTGCAGGAGCAGTACCCCGATCTCAAGGCCAACCAGAGCTTCCACAGCCTGCAGGTCCAGCTGGAGGGCATCGAGAACCGCATCCTGCGAGCGCGCGAGGAGTACAACCAGGCGGCGCGCGAGTACAACGCGGAGCTCCTGAAGATCCGGGGCCAGGTGGTGAACAAGGCGACGGGCCAGCCGTTCAAGCCGCGCGTGTACTTCACCGCCTCCCCCGAGGTCCAGTCGGCGCCCAAGGTCGCGTTCTGAGGAGGGGGCGGCGATGCGCCAGGCAGTCTCGGGCGGAGCGCGGCTGCGGGCCGTGGCCAGGGCGGTCGCCGCCGCGATCGCGCTGGTCTGCGCGCTCGTCGCTCGGCCCGCCCTCGCCGAGTTCACGCCGCCGAAGCTCACGGGGCACGTCGTCGACACCGCCGGGCGGCTCGGCCCGTCCGACCTCCTCTATCTCGACCAGAAGCTCGATCGCCTCCGCCGCCAGACCGGCTTCGAGATCGTCGCCTTCGTGGCGGGATCGCTCGAGGGCGAGACGATCGAGGACGTCGCGTACGAGGCCTTCAACGCGTGGCAGCTCGGCCAGCGGGGGGCCGACAACGGCGTCCTGCTGGTGATCGCCCCGTCCGAGCGGCGCGTCCGCATCGAGACGGGCAAGGGCGTGGGCGGGGCGCTCACGGATCTCCAGTCGAACGACATCATCCGGCAGACGATCAACCCGCTGCTCCGGCAGGATCGGTTCCGCGACGCCATCGATCAGGGGACGACCGAGATCGCCCGGGCGCTCATCGCCGGGACGCCCGAGCAGGAGCGGCGCCCGGCGCCAGGGCCGGCGCCCACCCCGGTCTCGCCCATCAAGATCGGCGTCACGCTCGTCGCGATCGTGGCGGCGCTGCTGCTCGCGGTCATCTCGCCTTCCTTCCGCTGGTTCCTGTGGATCGTCCTGCAAGCGCTCCTCTTCCGCGGCGGCGGCGGCGGTCGCGGCGGCGGTGGATCCGGGTTCGGCGGCGGCGGCGGCGGTCGCTCCGGCGGCGGCGGATCCAGCGACAGCTACTGAGCCGCTGCGGCGCGCCAGCGCCATGCCGCGCCGCGCCAGCGCGCTTGCGGCGCACCAGCGCTCCGTCGGGAAACGGATCGGGTCGCTCGTCCGTCGCGACGTCGGCCCGCGGCGCTGTGCTGCACTGGCCGTGACCCGGCGGGCGGGCGCGACCCCGCCGCCGCCCGGCGCGGACGAGGGGTCGAGCGCGCGCGATCTCGGAGCGGCGCCGCGACCGGGCGAAGCTACGCTCTCCTGATGGCTGCTGCTCTGCGCCCTGTCTTCGTCGTCGACGCCGTCCGCACCCCGATCGCACGTTACGCCGGCGCGCTGGCGACGGTCCGCCCGGACGACCTCGCGGCGCACGTCCTCGAGGCGCTCGTGCGCCGCCAGCCCTCGCTCGCGCCGCGCCTCGACCAGGTCGTCCTCGGCGCGACGAACCAGGCCGGAGAGGACAACCGCAACGTCGCGCGCATGGCCGCCCTGCTCGCCGGCCTCCCCTACGAGGTCCCGGGCGTCACGGTGAACCGCCTCTGCGGCTCGGGGCTCGAAGCGGTGGCCGACGCCGCGCGCATGATCGCAACCGGCGAGGCCGACTGCGTGATCGCCGGCGGCGTCGAGAGCATGACGCGCGCGCCGTTCACGATGCCCAAGCAGGCCGAGCGCTTCGATCGGAGCGCGCCGACGGTCTACGACACGACGCTCGGCTGGCGCTACCCGAACCCGAGGATGGCCGCGCGGTTCGAGCTCCAGTCGATGGGCGAGACCGCCGAGAACGTGGCCAAGAAGCACGGCGTCAGCCGCGAGGATCAGGATCGGTTCGCGCTCTTGTCCCACGAGCGCGCCACGCTCGCGTGGGAGTCGGGCGGGTTCGCCGCCGAGGTCGTCCCGGTCCCCGTCCCCCAGAAGAAGGGCGCGCCCGTCCTGTTCGAGCGCGACGAGTCCGTGCGCGCCGACGCCTCGCTCGAGGCGCTGTCGAAGCTGAAGCCCGCCTTCCGCGAGGGCGGGACGGTGACGGCGGGCAACGCCTCGCCCCTCAACGACGGCGCCGCCGCGCTCCTGCTCGCCTCGGGCGACGCCGTGCAGTCCGCCGGGGCGGCGCCGCTCGCGCGCGTCGTCGCGACCGCGACCGCGGGGGTCGATCCCAACCTCATGGGCGAGGGGCCGATCCCCGCCGTGAAGAAGCTGCTCCAGCGGACCGGGCTGCGCGTGCCCAACGTGGACGTCTTCGAGCTCAACGAGGCGTTCGCGGCGCAGGCGCTCGCGTGCTCGCGCGCGCTGGAGCTCGATCCGGCGCGCGTCAATGTCCGGGGCGGCGCGATCGCGCTCGGTCACCCGATTGGCTGCTCGGGCGCGCGCATCGCGTGCACGCTCGTGCATGCCATGCGCGCGCGCGGCGCCAAGGTCGGGGTCGCTTCGCTGTGCATCGGCGTGGGCCAGGGCATCGCGACGCTGTTCGAGCGCGCCTGAGGCGATTTCGCCGCTCGTCCGCGGCGCCAGATGCGATAAGACCGCCGTACCAGGACGCAGGAGGGGGGCTCGCGGCTCTCCTCCCTCGGCTGACGGCGCCGCCTCGGCGGCAAAGAACAGGAGAAGGCCCGATGGAGTTCCCCCCGATCAATGTGCCCGGCAGCGGCCAGCTTCACGCCCGACTGAAGACCTCGCTCGGTGAGATCACCATCCGCCTCGAGGAGCAGCGCGCCCCGAACACCGTCAAGAACTTCGTCGGCCTCGCCACGGGCGCGATCAACTGGATCGATCCGACGACGGGCAAGGGGATGCAGGGGACGCCCTGTTACGACGGCGTCCGCTTTCACCGCGTCATCTCGGGGTTCATGATCCAGTGCGGCGATCCGCTCTCGCGCTATCCGGAGAAGGCGCCGCTCTGGGGCACGGGCGGCCCGGGCTACAAGTTCGCCGACGAGTTCAACCCCGAGCTGCGGCACGACGGCCCCGGCGTGCTCTCGATGGCGAACTCCGGCAAGAACACGAACGGCGCGCAGTGGTTCATCACCGAGGGGCCGACGCCGCACCTCGACAACCGGCACTCGGTGTTCGGCAAGGTCGTGAGCGGGCTGGACGTCGTGAACCGCATCGCCAACGTGGCGACCACGCGCGACCGACCGAACCAGGACGTCGTCCTCGAGCGCGTCGAGATCTTCCGGCAGTAGCCGCGCCCAGCGACGCGCGATCGCGCCCAACGTCGCGCGTCGCGGCCAGCGCCGCGCTCGTTCAGCGGGCGCAGCAGACGGTGATCTTGTCGTCGCCTTCCTCGACCTCGCCTCGGGGGTCGCCGCCGCGCGGCTGGCAGCTGCCGGCTCCGGTCACCTGGATCGACACCGAGGCGGCGGGGGGCGGATCGTCGACGCAGGCCCCGTTGAACGGCACGGTCTCGATGGGCTCCCGACAGCGGGTCGCACCGAAGAGCGCCAGCGTCGCCGTGCAGCGCACGCCGTCCGCGTCGCACGTGCACCGCGTGCAACCGCGGTTGTCGACCATTGAGCTCGCGAACACGTGTCGCTCGCCGAACCCCTCGGGGCAGCGCCGCTCCCCCTCGCGCCAGACGCAGACGCCCGGCTCGAACGGCGTGTCGACCTCTCGCGGGGCGCAGGCCTCGCCCGCGTCACATCCGCCGGCGTCCGGCCCGGGGGCGCACACGAGCCCCTCGATGCCGAAGCGCGGCGGCGGCAACGTCGCCTCGCCGCCCGACGCGGCGCACGTCGCCGAATCCACGTCGGGCGCGTCGGCGCTGTAGCTGCCGGGCTGGAAGCTGTCGCCGAGGTTGATGCAGTTCTCCGACGCGACCGGCAGCGTTACCCTCGCCCCGGCACACCCCTCGTCCCCATAAACGGTGACCGCCGGAAGCTCGCACTCCACGTCCGGCGCGCCGCACGAGCACGGGCTGCAGGTCGCGGGCGTGTCGACGGGATCGCGGCCGCCCACGTCCACCCGCGTGGAGAAGCCCTCGGGACAGGCGACGTCCGCGGCCTCGGGGCCCTCGTACAGCAGGCCGGGCCCCTGCCAGTCCGCGGGCACGGCGACGCAGGCGAACCCGCCGCAGTCGTCGTCGGCGCAGTCGACCGCGCCGTCGCCGTCGTCGTCGTCGCCGTTCGAGCACTGCTCGCCGCCGCCTCCGCCGCTGGTGGTGCTCGCGGTGGTCGTCTGGCCGCCGCCGCTGCCGCCGGAGCCGCTCCCGGACGACTGCGGGAAGAGCTCGGGCTCGAACTGATCGAAGTCCTGGGTGCAGGCGCTCGCCGCGAGGAGAGCGACGATCGCGGTGACGCTTTGGACGGCAGAGCGGCGCAACACGACCTCCTGGATCGGCGAGCTTCGCCTCGATGAATGCAGCCACGGCGACCGTATCACGACCGCCTGCCGCCATGGCGAGCTCCGCGGTCGGCGAGGCTCGGCCCCGTCTGCGGCTGTCTTGCTGCGGCGCTCCTTGCTGCACCGCGCCCGCGCGCCGCGTCACCCCGGCGGGGGCGCCGGCGGCGCGTCGGACCAGAGCGACGCGAGCGTCTCGATCTCCTGCGCGAGCTCTTCCGTCGCCTTGCCTGCGAGCCGCGCCCGCTCGGCGCCGAGCGCCTCGACAACGGCGGCGCGATCGTCGGGGGACAGCTCCTCGGCCCTCGTCATCTGCGCGAGCGCCTCGTCGACGTCGTGCAGCTGGCCGAGGCGGCGCTGCAGGCGTGACGCCGATTTGGCGGTGCGCTCGGCGCGCTCTCCGAAGAGCGGCGAGAACGTCTCCGCGGAGTAGCGCAGCCGCTTGAAGCGGATCCGGAGCGCGTGCATGGCCGCGCCGTCGCTCGGATCGCTCGCCGCGAGCGCGCGCACGTCCTGTAAGGCATCGCGGATGGCCCGCCGCGCGAGCGCCTCGGCGCCGCGCTTCTTCGCCTTCTTGCGCGAGATGCGCCGCTCGAGGCGCGCGAGGTACGGCTCCAGCCGGAGCCGCTCGCCCACCACGGGCGCGCCCGCCCGCGGCTCGTCCGCCTCGCCCACCGCCACGGGCGTGCCGGCCCGCGGCTCGTCCGCCTCGCCCGCCGGCGGCGCGTCGGCCCGCGGCTCATCCGCGTCGCCCGCCGGCCCATCGGCCCGCGGCGCGCCTTTGTCGCCCGGATGATCCCGCCGGAGCAGCTCGACGATGTGGGCCCTCGCCTCGTGCTCGCGGCGCGAGCGCTGCGCGACCCAGGCGGCGACGGCCGCACGCGGCGCCTCGCCCAGCTCGAGCGCGGTGAGCGTCTCGCGCAGCACCTCCTCGTCGCGCAGCGTCCCGGTCGCCCGCGCGAACTCCCGCAGCCCGTCGGCGATGGGGCGGATCCGCTTCTTGCCGTAGATGCGTCGCGCCGGCTTGAGCAGCGTCCGGAGCCGGCGGAGCGACACCCGGAAGTCGTGCACGGCTTCCTCGTCCGGCTCGGCGCCGTGCGCGCTCGTGGCGACGACGCGCCGCGCATCGGCGCGCACGCTCTCGATGTGGGTGAGCAGCACCGGACCGAGGAAGCCCCGCGCCGAGAGCTTCGCCCCGGCGCCGCCGCCCGCCGGAGGCGCGCTCCCCTCGCCGCCGCCTTCCGGCGGCGCGCTCCCCTCGAGCGGCGTCACAGCCGCGTGAGCGCCACCGTCACCAGCGGTCGCCTCCCGAGCTTCGCCTCGATCGTCCGGCGCGCCGCGAGCCGGGCGACCTCGATGATGTCGTTGTCCCGGCGCCGCGCGCGCGGATCGCAGTCGTTCACCGCCTGCGCGACCGCGCGCGCCGCGGCCCTCAGCGCGCTGCCCTCGAGCTCCCCGGTGACCCCGCGGGCGACGACCTGCGGCGGCGCCGCGAGGGCGCCGTGCACGTCGACGACCAGCGACACGAACGCCACCCCGGAGCGACCGAGGTTCGCGCGCTCCCGGAGGATCTCCTCGCCGAGCTCCTCGCCCCCCGCCGTCGCCACCCGACCGGTCACGGCCCGGCCGCTCCGGCCGAGCGGCTGCGTCTTGCCGATCTCCACGACGTGGCCGTTCTCGGCGACGAGCACCTCGGCCACGCCGCGCTCCCGCGCGAGCGCCGCGTGCCGCGTCAGGTGGTGCAGCGCGCCGTGCACGGGGAGGAAGCTGCGCGGCTGGGTGAGATCGATCATGCGCTCCTGCTCTGTCCGGTGCGCGTGCCCGCTCGCGTGCACGCGCCGATCCGTCGACCACGTCACGAGCTCGACGCCGAGGCGGAGCAGCCCGGCCATCATATCGACCACCGGTCGATCGTTGCCAGGGATGACGCGGCTCGAGAGCACGACCCGATCGCCCTCTTCGAGGCGCAGCAGCGGGTGCGTCCCCGACGCAAAGCGCGTCAGGGTGGAGGCCCGCTCGGCCTGGGTGCCGCTCGCGACCACGAGGAGCCGCTCGCGCGGCATGGAGGAGGCGACCTCGGGCGGGACGAGCAGGTCGCTCGGCCACGGGAGCCGCCCCACGGCCTGCGCGGCGCGCACGTGCGTCTGCACGCTGCGGCCGAGGAGACAGATCTTGCGGCGCGCGCGGACCGCGGCCTGACCGAGGGCGAGCAGGCGCTGGACGTTGGAGGCGAAGACGCCGACCACGACGCGCGCCGGCGCGGTCTCGACGAGCTCCGCGAGCGCGTGGGCGACGTCGCGCTCGCTCCCCGCCTCGCCGGGCGAGTCCACGTTCGTGCTGTCGGACAGGAGCAGCCGGACCCCGGCGTCGCCGAGCGCGCGGAAGCGGGCCTCGTCGGTCGGCTCGTTGTCGAGCGGCGTCGGGTCCAGCTTGAAGTCCCCGGTGTGGACGACGAGCCCCGCGGCCGTGTGGATCGCGAGCGCCGTGGCGTCGACGATGGAGTGCGTCACCCGGAGCGGCTCCACGACGAAGCCGCCGATCGCGACCTCTCGCCCGACCTGCGTCGGCAGGAGCCGCACCTTGTCTTCGAGCGCGTGCTCGGCGAGCCGGTAGCGCACGAGCTCCAGCGCGTGCGGCGGGCCCCAGACGGGGACGTCGAGGTGGCGCAGGAGGAAGGGCAGCCCGCCGATGTGGTCCTCGTGGCCGTGCGTCAGCACGACGCCGCGCACCCGCTCGCGCAGCGCGAGCACGTGATCGAAGCGCGGGTGGTACACGTCGACGCCGAGGTCCGAGCTCGGGAACGTCACCCCGCAGTCGATGAGCAGAATGCCGTCGGCCTGCTCGAGCGCGAGACAGTTCATGCCGACCTCGCCGAGCCCTCCGAGAGGCACGAGCCGCAGGGTGGACGGGGCTGGCGGGGGGAGCTGGCTCGGGGCGGGGGCGCTCTGCTCGGGATGCACGTTCGGTGAAGGGGGGGTCTGCCACCCAGGGCGCCGGAGGCCTACGGCCCACGGCTTGCTGAGCTGGTCTGTAAGAGAGAGGACGACTTCTTCAAGACCTAACCGACATCGGCTCGCCGTCCCCTTCGAAACTTCGAGCGACAGTGTAGCCACAGGGTGGCCCCTTGCGTCACGCTCTCTCTTTCCAGTGGCGGCGCGAGGCCCGGGGCCGCCCGCCTCGCCGGGCTCGCGCCGCGCGGCCCGGTCCCAGCGCACCTTGCCTTCTCCGCCGTCTCACCGCCGCCCGATGCCGGACCCCGAGCCGCCTTTCCCCTGAACGTTCCGAGGAGCCACCGGTGATCGCTGCCCTGCTCGTCAATCTCCTCCGCCTGCTGCTGCTCCCGGCGAGCGCGCTTCGCTGGGCGTTTGCTGCACCACGGGGCGGGTATGTCGTCCTCGAAATCGACGGCCGCGTGGTCGATCTCCAGCCGCCCCGGGTCCGCCTCGCCCTCTGGTGGCGTCCTCGGAAGAGGGCCCCGCTCTCGGTGGAGCGCGTCCGGGAGCTCGGCAAGCACCTGATGAAGGACCCGCGCCCGGCGGGGCTGCTGCTCCGGATGCGATCGGTCCACGCGGGGCCCGCGGTGCTCGCCTCGCTGCGGGACGCGCTCCTCGAGATCCGCGCGGGGGGCAAGGACATCGTGGCGTACCTGCCGATGGGCGCCGACAACGCGACGCTCCTGCTCGCCTCGGCGGCGCGCGCCGTCGTCGTCGGGCCCGAGACGCTGGTGTCGCCGCTCGGGTTCGCGGTGGAGGGCCGCTACGTGCGCCGCGCGCTGGAGCAGGCCGGCGTCGAGCCCGAGGTGTTCGCGAAGGGCATGTACAAGAACGCCGGCGAGGTGCTCGTGCGCGACACGATGAGCGCCGCGCAGCGCGAGCAGGTCGGCGCCCTGCTCGACGCGCGCCTCGGCGACCTCGTCGCGGCGCTCGCCCAGGGGCGCCGCGTCGATCGTGAGACGGCCGCGCGGTGGATCGACGAGGCGCCCTACGGCGCGGAGCAGGCCGTGGCGCGGGGCATCATCGACGCGGTCGCGTACGAGGACGAGCTCGAGCACATGCTCGCGACGGGGCTGCTCCCGGGCACGACCGCGCCGCGCCGCGCCCAGGTCGGCGCCTCGGGCTCCGCGGGCGAGGGGGCCCTCGCGTCCGGCCGGCACGGGAGGGCCCGCCTCGTGGCGGCGGGCCGTTACCTGCGCGCGCGGCGCGCGCTCTCGCTGCGGCCGATGCTGCCGCGGCCCATCATCGGCGTCGTCGAGGTGCACGGCGCGATCGTCAGCCGCGCCCACTTCCGGGGCGCCTCGCTCGCCAGCGAGGAGCGGCTCGTCGCGAGCCTGCGCGCGGCGCGGCAGAACCCGCGCATCCGGGGGGTCATCCTCCACATCGACTCGCCGGGCGGGTCCGCGCTCGCGTCCGACCGGATCCACCACGAGGTCACGCGGCTCGCCGAGGTCAAGCCGGTCGTGGCGTGCATGTCGAACGTGGCGGCGAGCGGCGGCTACTACGTGGCGGCGGCGGCGCACGCGATCGTCGCGCAGCCGCAGACGATCACGGGGAGCATCGGCGTGGTGTCGGCGCGCTTCGCGCTCGGCCCGCTGCTCGAGCGGCTCGGCGTCTCGACCGACGTCGTGAAGCGCGGCGCGCGGGCCGACCTGTTCTCCCCGTCGCGCAAGCTCGACGCGGGGGAGCGGGCGGTGATGGAGCGCGAGCTCGACGCGATCTACGCGACGTTCCTCCGGGTGGTCGCGCGCGGGCGGCGGCGCCCGGTCGAGGAGATCGAGCCGCTCGCGCAGGGGCGCGTCTACAGCGGCGCCGAGGCGCAGGCGCGCGGGCTCGTCGACATGCTCGGCGGGTTCGAGCGGGCGCTCCACGAGCTGCGCCAGATGATCGGGCCGAAGGCGGCGGCCATCGAGCCGGCGATCGTGCGCGCGTCGCGGTACATCCCGCCGCCGCCGCTGCTGCCGGCGCCGGTGCCGACGCT
This sequence comes from Sorangium sp. So ce185, assembly GCF_051526825.1. NCBI lineage: Bacteria > Pseudomonadati > Myxococcota > Polyangiales > Polyangiaceae > Sorangium > Sorangium sp. So ce185. Next base: position 775,948 of record NZ_CP150316.1, read on the forward strand.
GCTCGAGCTCGTCGGGCTGCACGGGGTCGCCGCAGAGGTGACGCTCGCGATCCACTGCCAGGGGGAGCGGGTGCTCGCGTACTGCGCGGAAGCGACGGAGCTCGACTAGAGCGGCAGCGGCTGCGGGAGGTGTGGGCGCGCCCGCGCTCCCACACCTCGCCCGGCTCTCCGGATTCATTGAATCCCCTTCCGGACGGGGTCGGATTTTTGCGGGGGAAAGCTGTGCGTAATCTGTGCGCCCGGTGGGTAGCACCTGTTCAGAACTGCTCAGAGATCGCGACGAATCCCGCGCCGAACGGACGAGACGCTATATGTGGGCCCTGTTCGGCCCGGGATCCCAAGATGTAGCGGTTCTCCTTGACGCACGGGCCCTTCGCGGGTTTGACTAGCTGGCGGTCAGGCGCTCCCGAATGTCGGCGCACGCCTTTCAGGCATGGCACCTGGACCTATGCTCACTGGCCGGAAGACGGAACGTTTGAGCAGGTAGCAGGGGAGAAGCAAACCGGACCTGTGGAGATCCGAGGCGAACGAGCCTCCGGTGTTCTCCCGGGAACTATTTGTGCTTTCGGTACGATCCGAGTCACCGACCGGTGCGGTGGCTTACAGGAGGACTTGGAGATGGCCCAGTCGGCAGTTGTGGGTGACGGCGGTAAGCTACCCGCCGGGAACGGCAAGATGACGGCGCGGACGAAGGAAGATGCGGGGGCCCGTCCGGTGACCGGCGGGGCTGCCAGGGCGCAGGTCAACGGCGCGGCTGCGACGAAGGCCGCGAAGAAGGGGGCCTCGCGCCCGCGCGGGCTCGGGTTCGAGCGGCGGTTCACGCACCGCGGCGTCGACCCGCTCGACGAGGTCACCTGGGAGCGCCGCTCGAGCGTCATCACCAACCCCGACGGCTCGGTCGTCTTCAAGATGGAAGGGGCCGAGATCCCCGCCGGCTGGTCGCAGCTCGCGACCGACATCGTCGTCTCCAAGTACTTCCGCAAGGCGGGGATCCACGGCAAGAAGGAGCTCGGCGAGACGAGCGTCCGCCAGGTCGTCCACCGGCTCGCGCGCACCATCCGCGAGGCGGGCGAGCACTTCGGCGGCTACTTCTCCTCCACGAAGGACGCGGACACCTTCGAGGCCGAGCTCGCGTACCTGCTCGTCCACCAGTACGGCGCGTTCAACTCGCCCGTGTGGTTCAACTGCGGGCTCTTCCACCGCTACGGCATCGAGGGGTCGGGCGGCAACTACGCCTGGAACGAGGCCTCGGCCGACGCGGGGAACGGGGGCGCCGTCGCGAAGGGCGCGTCCACGAGCCGGGCGAACGGGGCGGGCGCGGTCGACGAGATCGTCGAGACCCGGAACGCGTACGAGCGGCCGCAGTGCTCCGCGTGCTTCATCCAGGCGGTCCAGGACGACCTGATGAGCATCTACGACCTCGTCAAGGCCGAGGCCCGGCTGTTCAAGTACGGGTCGGGGACGGGGACGAACTTCAGCGCGATCCGCGGGAAGCAGGAGAAGCTCTCGGGCGGCGGGACGAGCTCGGGGCTCATGAGCTTCCTCGAGGTGTTCGACCGCGCCGCCGGCGCCACCAAGAGCGGCGGCACGACGCGGCGCGCCGCCAAGATGGTCTGCCTCGACATGGACCACCCGGAGATCGTCGATTTCATCCAGTGGAAGGTCCGCGAGGAGAAGAAGGCGATGGCCCTCATCGCCTCGGGGTACCCCTCCGACTTCAACGGCGAGGCGTACCACACGGTGAGCGGGCAGAACTCGAACAACTCCGTGCGCGTGAGCGACGACTTCATGCGCGCGGCGGCGTCGGGCGCGCCTTGGGAGACGCGGTCCCGGACGACCGGCGAGGTCGTCGACACCCTGAGCGCCAAGGACCTCTGGCGCCAGATCGCCGAGGCGGCGTGGGGCTGCGCCGACCCGGGGGTGCAGTACGACACGACCATCAACCGCTGGCACACGTGCCCGAACACGGCGCGCATCAACGCCTCGAACCCGTGCTCCGAGTACATGTTCCTCGACGACTCGGCCTGCAACCTGTCGAGCCTCAACCTCACCCGGTTCCTCCGCGAGGACGGCTCGTTCGACATCGAGGGCTACCGCCACGCGGTGCGGGTGTTCTTCGTCGCGCAGGAGATCCTCGTCGACTTCTCGGCGTACCCCACCCGGAGCATCGCGAAGAACTCGCACGACTACCGCCCGCTCGGGCTCGGTTACGCGAACCTCGGCACGCTGCTCATGCTGCAGGGCATCCCGTACGACTCCGACCAGGGCCGCGCGGTCGCGGGCGCGCTCACCGCGATCCTGTGCGGCCACGCGTACCGGGTCTCGGCCGAGATGGCCGCGGCGAAGGGGCCGTTCGCCGGGTTCGCGAGGAACCGCGAGCCGATGCTCCGGGTGATGGGCATGCACCGCGACGCCGCCTACGCGATCGATCGCGACCGCTGCCCGGAGTCGCTCTGGCGGGCGGCGTGCGCCGACTGGGACGAGGCGGTGCGGCTCGGGCAGGAGCACGGCTACCGCAACGCCCAGGCGACCGTGCTCGCCCCGACCGGCACGATCGGCCTGCTGATGGACTGCGACACGACGGGCATCGAGCCCGACTTCTCGCTCGTGAAGTTCAAGAAGCTCGCCGGCGGCGGCTACTTCAAGATCGTGAACCAGTCCGTGCCCGAGGCGCTCCGGCGGCTCGGCTATCCCGAGGCCGAGGTGCAGGAGATCGTCGCCTACGTCTCCGGCACGAACACCCTCCTGGCGGCGCCGCACGTGAACCGGGCCTCGCTCAAGGCGCGGGGGCTCACGAACGACGACCTCGCGAAGGTCGAGGCCGCCATCCCCGGCGTGTTCGATCTGGATCTCGCCTTCGGCCCGTGGATCCTCGGCGAGGAGACCTACGACCGGCTCGGCGTCTCCAAGGAGTCGCGGGCGCGCTTCGGCTTCTCGCTGCTCCAGCACCTCGGCTTCTCGCCCGCGGAGATCGAGGAGGCGAACGAGACGATCATCGGCCGCATGACGGTGGAGGGGGCGCCGCACCTGCGCGAGGAGCACTACGCGGTGTTCGACTGCGCCAACCGCTGCGGCAAGAAGGGCCGGCGCTACCTCGCGCCGATGGCGCACGTTCGGATGATGGCCGCGGCGCAGCCGTTCCTGTCCGGCGCGATCTCGAAGACGGTGAACCTGCCGAACGACGCGACGATCGAGGACGTGCAGCGGATCTACGAGGAGGGGTGGCGCCTCGGGCTCAAGGCGGTCGCGCTCTACCGCGACGGCTGCAAGGCGTCGCAGCCGCTCTCGTCGACCTCGAGCTCGAGCGACAGCAAGGCGGACGCCAAGGGCAAGGCGGACAAGGCCGAGATCGCCGGGCCCGTGCTCCAGGCGGCGACGGCGCTGGCGCGCCCGCGCTCGCCCTCGGCGGCGGCGCCCGAGCGGTTCCGCCTGCCCAGGAAGCGCAAGGGCTTCACGCAGGAGGCGCGCGTCGGCGGGCACAAGATCTACCTCCGCACCGGCGAGTACGACGACGGGACGCTCGGCGAGATCTTCATCGACCTCCACAAGGAGGGGGCCGCGTTCCGCTCGATGATGAACTGCTTCGCGATGGCGGTGTCGATCGGGCTCCAGTACGGCGTGCCGCTCGAGACGTTCGTCGAGCAGTACACCTTCACCCGGTTCGAGCCGCAGGGCGTGGTCGAGGGGCACGACTACGTGAAGTTCTCGACCTCGATCGTGGACTACCTCTTCCGCGTGCTCGGGGTCGAGTACCTGAACCGCTACGATCTCGCCCACGTGCAGCCGGTCACCTCGGCCATGGAGGATCCGGTCGAGTCGCGGGCCCAGGAGAGCGGCGTGGCGTCGTTCACGCAGGGCGCCTCGGCGTCGGCGGTGCTCGACGGCGGGGGACGGGCGGCGAGCGCGCTCGACGCGCAGCTCGAGGACATGATGGGCGACGCGCCGGTCTGCGACGGCTGCGGGCACATCACCGTGCGCAACGGGGCCTGCTACAAGTGCCTCAACTGCGGCAACAGCATGGGTTGCAGCTGAAGAGCGACGGGCGGGGGTGGGGGTGATGCGGGAGGGGCTGGCGGGGGGCCCCTCCCACGAACTCGCGCCTCTTGGCGGCTAGTGCTTCGTAGACCGGTGAGGTGGGGCTGGAAGGCCCCGCTGCGCTGAAGGCCGGCGCTCGGATTCGTGGGGCCCTACCCGCGCCAGCCCCTCCCGCATCACCCCCACCCCCGCCGACCCGAGGGGGGAAGGGGGGCGAGGAGCGATCGCCGGGACGATCGCTGACGGTGGGCGGTCAACATGGACCGCTGGGGGATCGCTGATTCGTGGACGGTGATGGTGCCCGTTGACCGCTGACGGTGACGATGATCACCGGCGGCGCTCGTTGACGGCTCACGATGAGCGCCGAGCCGTGGCGGAGGTCGTGCTGCGCGGGAGGTCTGCGGGGGCGTCCGGACGCGGTTCTACTCTGTCAGCCCGATGGCTGTGCTCCGCGAAGCTTTGTAGAAGACGACGCATGATCCGGTCGCGTTCGTCCATGGCCTTCGTCGTCCTCGCCTGCGGCATCCTGTCCAGCGCCTGCCAGAAAGAAGAAGCAGCGCCGGAGACCATCCCCGCGCCCGCGCAAACGGTCGCGCCGGTGGCCGCCGATCCGGTGCCCGCTGCGACGCCGGATCCGACGCCGACGCCCGCTGCAACCCAGGAGCCCTCCGCAGCGGCCTCCGCCGAGCCCGCGGCCGCAGATGCAGACGCGGGGGCGGCGACGGCCGAGCCGGCGGCGGGGGCATCCCGCGGGGGAGGCGCCTCCATCCAGGCGTGCTGCACGGCGCTCCACGCCGTCGCCACCAAGTCGGGCAAGTCGTCGGAAGCCAAGTCGAAGGCGGCGACGGCATCCCATCTCTGCGCCGGGATCGAGAAGCTCGTGAAGAGCGGGAAGACCCCGCGCGCCAAGGCGCTCACCCAGATCCGAGCGAGCCTCGGCGGAACCACGCCGCCCGCCGAGTGCAACTGAGCCAGGGCGGTCAGCGCGCTCGCGAGCGCCGCGGACGCGATGTGGAGAGCCCGAGGCGCGCTCGCGAGCGCCGCGAGCCGCTCGGAACAGTCCACCAGCCCGGATCAGCCGTGCCCCGGAGCCTCCGCCGCGGGCTCAGGCGAAGTGGTCGTACCCCCGCGCCACGAGGCTCGTGAGCTGCCCGTCCGGGCCGAGCAGCGCCACGTCGCTCGCGCCCTCCTCCCGCGTCGCGCAGCGGCCGATCACCACGAAGCCGGGGAGCGCCCCGACGTCCGGGCCCGCGACCGCCACCGCGTAGTCTTCGCCGCCGTAGAGCGCGAGCTCCAGCGCATCGGCGCCGAGCAGCGCGGCGGCGTCGCGGAGCTCGGCGCTCACGAGCGCCCCGGGGTCGAGCAGCACGCGCACGCCGCTCGCGGCCGCGAGGTGCGCGAGATCCGCGGCGAGGCCGTCGGAGATGTCGATCGCCGCGCGGGCGGCCGCGGCCGCGCGGAGGCCCGCCTCGATGCGCGCCACCGGCCGGCGGAACGCCCGGATCGCCGGGGCGGCCGCCGCGCCGGCCAGCGAGGCGCGCCGATCGAGCAGCGCGAACCCAGCCGCGGCGAGGCCGACCGGACCCGCCAGCGCGAGCGCGTCGCCGGGGCGCGCGCCGTCGCGCCGGAGCGGCGCGGCCGCGACGCCGAGCGCCGTCGTGGTGATCGAGATCTCCCCGCCCCGCGAGAGGTTGCCGCCGACGACCGCCGCGCCGATCTCGTCGCACGCGGCGCGCTGGCCCGCGGCGATGGCGCCGAGATCGTCGTCGCTCACGTCCGGAGGCAACACCAGCGCGGCGAGCAGGCCGAGCGGGCGCGCCCCCATCGCGGCGAGATCGCTCGCCGCGGCCATCGTCGCCCGGTAGCCGAGGTCCTCGAAGCTCAGGAGATCGCGCCGGAAATGCACGCCCTCGACGGCGCTGTCGACCGTCCAGACGAGCGGCGCCGCGCCGCCAGGGAGCGCCCCGCCCTGCGGAGCCACGGGCGCGAGGATCGCGGCGTCGTCGCCGATGCCGCAGAGCACGTGCTCGCCGGCCGCGCCGCCGAGCACGGCGCGCAGCAGCGCGATGCGCGTCCACTCGGAGCGCCCGCTCATCGAGGCCCGCTCATTGGAAGATGGGCGGCACGAGGCTGTTCGACGACGAGCCGGCGACCGTGGGCAGCTTGACCACGAACACGGTCCCGCGCGGCTCGTTCGGCTCGATGCGGACCGTGCCGCTGTGCGCCTCGACCAGCCGCTTGACGATCGAGAGGCCGAGGCCCGTGCCGCCGTGCTCCCGGGTCGAGCTCTGATCGATCTGGTAGAACGGATCGAACACCTTCAGCCGCTCGCCAGGAGGAATGCCGATGCCCGTGTCCACGACGCGGATCTCGACCGCCTGCTGGAGCGGCGCGACCAGCACCAGCCCGGGGAGATCGTCCGTGTCCTCGCTCACGGCGCGGGCGACGAGCTGCACCTCGCCCCCCGGCTCCGTGAACTTCACCGCGTTCTCGACGAGGTTGACGAAGACCTGGCGCAGCCGGTCGCTGTCCCCGAGCACCGGCGGGAGATCGCTCTCGGCGTGGATCCGGAGCTCGACGCCCTTCTTCGAGGCGGCCGGCGCCATCGTCGACGCCGCCTCCACGAGCACCGGGCCGACCGCCACCTCGGTGCGGTGCACGATCAGCGTGCCGCTCTCCAGCTTCGAGAGATCCAGGAGGCTCATGATGAGCCCGAGCAGCTGCTCGCTCTTCGACCGGATCGTGTCGATGAACTCGCGCTGCTCGCCCGTCAGCGGCCCGCCGATGCCCTCGGCGAGCATCTCGCTGTAGCCCATGATCGACGTGAGCGGGGTCCGGAGCTCGTGCGACACCGTGGCGAGGAAGTTCGACTTGAGCCGGTCGAGCTCCTTCAGCCGCTCGTACGCCTGCTCCAGCTCGGCGTTCTTCTGCGAGAGCTCTCGGAAGCTCTCGCGGATGGAGGCGACGTGCATCGTCGACGTGAGGAGCGACTTGTGCCCGCTGAACAGGATGAGATCGAGGACGGCGCGGAGGTGATCCGCGATCTGGCCGAGCCGCTCCGGCCGGAGCCGCGGCAGCGGCGGCAGCCCCTCCGCCGCGCGCGCCTGCTCGAGCTGCGCCGCCGCCGCGAGCTCGGCAGCGGGGGGCTCGTCGAGGCCCTCGGGCAGGTACGGGCCGAGGATCGACCGGCCGATCGCGCGACCGTCGTACTCGATCGGGAACACCTGGTAGAGCGCGCCGGGGGAGCGGGGATCCGCGAGCTCGCCGCCGGCCGCTGGGCCGCGCCCCTGCGCCCGATCGGGAGGCGCCGCGCCGGTCCGCTGGGTCTCCTGCGCGTCGCCGGCAGCGTCGCGCGGAGACGCGAGCGGCGCGAGCGCGCCGGCCTCCGCGAGCGTCGCGCCGCCGATCGACTGGATGCGGATGGGCAGCCCGAACAGCTCGTGGAACGACGCCGCCATCTCGCCGAGGGCCTGGCGATCGACGAGATCCTCGAGCGAGAGCGGGCCGATGCCGACCAGATCGACGACCGGCGCGGCCGCGGGGGGCGGCAGCGTCGAGGGCTCGGGCGCGCTCGCCGCGCCGTCGCGCTTCGAGGAGCTGGGCGCGTCCGCGACGCGCGCCGACGGCATCGGCGCGGAGCTCGGCACATGGAGGAGGTCCTCGTCGTCGAGGCCGAAGTCAGCCGGCGTCCCCTTGTGGGCGTCGGGCCTCATGGAACGATCCGGGAGCTCTTCTCGAAGCTGCCGCCCATACGCCTCGCCAGGAGTTCGCCCACCGAGCTCGTCACCCCGAGCTGGCGCGCCGCGCTGTTCAGGAGCTCCTCGCCGCTGATCGACAGCCGCTTCGAGAGCTGGTGCGTCTGATCGAGCGTCTCCCACGTGAGGTGGAGCAGGCCCATGAACGTCTCCACCGTGCCCATGCCGCGGGTCGCGATGGCCCGGTACACCGGCTCCTTGCCCCGCGCGGCGAGCCGCGCCAGCTCCTCGTCGCTCCGGATGTCGGGGAGGTCGCGCTTGTTGAACTGGATGACGAGCGGCATCCGCGCGAGATCCAGGCCGTTCTCCCGCAGGTTCTGGCGGAGGTCGAAGAACGCCTCGGCGTTGCGCTGCGTCTCCGTGATCTGCGAGTCGGCGATCAGCGCGACCCCGTCCGCGCCCTGGAGCACGAGCCGCCGCGTGGCGGCGTGCATCGGCTGGCCGGGCACGGTGAACAGCTTGATGCGGAGCGAGACGTCGCCGTCCTTCGCGCGGAAGGTGAGCGGCAGGAGATCGAAGAACAGCGTGCGATCGTCCTGCGTTTCGAGCGTCATCAGGCGTCCGCGAGCGTCCGACCCGGCGAGCCCGTGCAGCGAGACGAGGTTCGTCGTCTTGCCGCTGAGCGCCGGGCCGTAATAGACGAGCTTGATCGTCACTTCACGGGCTGCGAAGTCGAGCTGCACGGCCGCATTCTCGCATGAGCGCCCGACGATTGGATATGGCCACGGCGCCCGGCATGGCCACGGCGCCCGGCCGAGGAGGCCGGGCAGGGCAGCGCCTCCCCCCGTGTCAGGAGGCGTGCGCTCGCTCAAGCCGAGTTCAGGCCGAGCCGCCGGGCGCGTTGGGCACGCTGGACACGGGCGGGGGGATCGGCTTGCTCTCGCCGTTCTCGACGGTCCAGAGCGCGCTGCGCAGCCCCTCGAGGCGGGCCGTCAGCGCCTTGAGCGCCTCCGCCTGGTCGTCGCACGCCTTGAGCTGGCTCTCGCTGCTCGGCTCGGCGCGGACCCGCTCCTCGCGGGCCGCCTTGAGCACCTCGATGACCTCCCGGTGGAGCTCCTGGCCGGCCGTGACCACCCACGCGTCGAGGCGGCTCGCGAACTCCTGGATCATCTCGTCGAGCTTCGGCCCGATCCGGGTGGCGGCCTCGCGCAGGGCGATCGGCGCCATCTCCTTCGCCTTCTTGCGGGTCTCGGCCTCGACCTTGTCCTTCACGTACACGGCCAGGACCGGCGCCGCGAGCGCCAGGATCCCGCCGAGCAGGGCGTTCGTGAACATGACGCCGAGGCCGATCGTGAAGAGCGCGAAGACCCCGACGTCGTAGCCGAACGTGTCGACCTCGACGTTCGGCGTCTTCACGTCGCCCCCGAGCGCCTCGCTGACCCGCTTGGCCACGTCGTGCGCGTCCTCGCGGACGAGCGCGATCGTCTTCTCGGCGAGCGCCTCCAGCGCCGTGGCGATCTCCTTCGTCTCGGCCTGCGCCCACTCGGCGAAGGTGCGCTCCAGGAACGCGCCGAGGTAGACCTTGATCTCGTCGGTGTGGGCCTCGTCGATGATCGCCGGCAGCTGCCGGAGCACGTCGTCGACGAAGCGGTCCAGGTCGCGGCGCACCCACGCCCGGATGGCGCTCACCTCCTCGCGGATGCCGGCGCGCCGCTCCTCGATGGTGCGCGACTGGCCGGCCAGGTCCTTCTCGATCATCTCGATGCGGCGGCTGAGCTCGTCGCGCGACATCGCGGTCGCCCGCCGCCGCGCGTCCACGCCCTTGCCGAGCAGCCGCGCGGACTCCAGGCCCTCGCCGAGCGCGTTGTCGAGGAGGATGCGCCCGCGCTCCTCGGCGAGGAACCGGGTCAGGTGATCGAGCAGCTCCGGCATGCCGCTGCCGGCCCGGTCGCCCTCCAGCGCCCGCTCGCTGGAGATCGGGAACACCACCGGCGATTTCACGAGCTTGCCGAGCTCGCCCCGGATGTAGGCGAGCGCCTCGGACTCCTCGTCCTGGCTCCAGATGTCGCGCTTCGTCACGACGAAGAGGATCTTGTCGCGGGACTGCCCGAGCAGCTTGTCCTGGAGGAAGACGCGCTCGCTCTCCTTGAGCGGCTGGCCGGCGTCGATGAGGAACAGCACGGCGTCCGACCGCGGGATGTAGCTGTAGGTGATGTCCGCGCGCTGCAGCGAGAGGTCGTTCACCCCGGGGGTGTCGACGAGGACGACGCGCTCGCGCAGGAGCTCGGCCGGGTACCCCACCTCGAGGAACTTCACCTCGCCGGCGCTCGACGAGCGCTCCCCGCCGACGGTGAAGGCCCGCACGTCCTCGAACGGCAGGCCCGCGCGCTCTCCCGACGCGTAGACCACCTCGGCGCGCGGATCGGCCGCATACTCGAGGTGGTGGATCACCGCCGTCGTGGGCGTCACGCCGACGGGCAGGATCGAGGCGCCGAGCAGGGCGTTCACGAAGGTCGTCTTGCCGTGGTTGAACTCGCCGACCACGACGAGGTGGAACCGATCGGCCTCGAGCTTCTTCACGAGATCGTTCGTGATGCGCGTCGCGACGCTCTTCGCGCCGAGGCTCTCGGCGAACTCCGAGAGCTCCCGGAGCGCCCCGGTCACGTCGTCTTTGCGGCTGTGGAAGGATTCGAGCATGTGCGTTGACCTCGGCCTTGGGTCGGTAGCCAGGAGGAGCGAGCCCCTCAGCCCCAGATCTTGATGACTTCGTGCACCTTCTCGTCGACCTCCTCCATGGAGAGGCCGCCCGAGCCGAGCCCGGCGTGGCGCTGGTAAAGCTCGCTCTCGGCGAAGGCCCGGAGCGCCAGGACGCGCTTCGGCAGCCACGGGTGGCTGGCCGTGAACTCGGCGAACCGGCCGATGCCGCCCTTGCCCTCGTCGTGCTGGGCGATGAACGCCTCGAGGTTCAGCTCCTCGTAGAGCTTGGTCGAGCCGAGCGCGAGCTTGGTGAGCGCGCGCGTCGAGACGTCGAGGCTCTTCGCGCAGAGCAGCCCGGCGCGGTCGCAGGTGACCTCGGCCCGGCGCGACCAGCCGGAGAGCGCGAGCATCGCCGGGCCGACGATCCACTTCACGAAGACCGACGCCATCCGCGTCAGGTAGTGCATCGCGGTCAGATAGACGACGTGGCTGTTGTGGATGTGGCCGCACTCGTGGCCGATGACGCTGAGCAGCTCGTCGTCGGTGAAATGGTCGACGAGCGCCGAGTGCACCATGATGAACGAGTCGTCGTTCGTGCCGTAGGTGGCCGCGTTGAGGGTGGGGCTGTTGACGATGTAGAGCGTCGGGGTCGCGATCCCGAGCGTCTCGGCGCAGTGGACCGCGAGCTTGTGGACGCGCGGGAACTGCGTGGGGCCGACCTTCACGGCGTGGCCGAGGAGCTCGTTCTTGCCGACCGTCTTGAACAGCCGAACCGCGGCGGTCACGGCGAGCTCGACCGGACGCATCTTCTCGAACGCGAGCCGCGTGTTCTTATCGGACACGTAGGCGTACGCGTTGCCAGCGCCGTCCCCGCCGCCCGCGCGCTGGCCCTTCCGTCTCTCGATGAAGCCCTTGAAATCGAGCGTTCCGACCTGTGCCATCCGGCGAAGGTAACGGTCGGGCCGCGGGCGCGCAACGCCGCCCTCGCCCGGCGCCGCGAACTTCACGCAAAATCACGAGGCGACCTTCGCGCACACTCGAATCGGACGAGAGCGGACGCGAGCGGACGCAACGCGGGCGACGGCGTGCGCGATCAGACGCGGAGCAGCGCGAGGAGCCCCTCCGGGCCGAGGCGCTCGAGCGTCCGCTGCCGCGCGAGGAAGCGCCGGAAATCCTTGTAGACGCCGCTGCCCTTCGGGCGGAGCTCGAAGTCGGTGATCCGCGTGATGGAGAACCGCAGCGCCGCGACCAGGCTCTCGTGGAATAGACGGCCGCGCTCCTCGGTTGAGAGCGGCCGCACCGACGTGTAGCCGGCGGCGAGCGCGGCCGCGAGGTCGGGGTCGAGGTCGTCGCCGTAGCACCACGCCAGCATCGTGACGGCGAGATCGAAGGCGGCGCTGCCGCGCGAGGCGCTCTCGAAGTCGAGCAGCGCCGAGATCTCGCCGCCCTGCCAGAGCACGTTGTCGCGGAAGAGATCGCCGTGGATCAGCGTCTCGGGCCCGGGCGCCCGCGGCGCCGCGGCGCGGATCCGCTGGAGCCGGCCGGTGAGCTCGTCCACCGCGGCGGCCACGTCGGGCGGGAGGGCCGCGGCGGCCTCGCCGGTGGGGCGCGCGGGCGCGCGGAGGCCCTGGAGCCGCTGGTCGAGGCTGTCGAGGTCGAACCGGCTCACGCTCGCCCCCTCGAACGACGCGCCGACGAGGTGGACCCGCGCCAGGGCCGCGCCGACGCGTCGGGCCGCGTCCGGCGTGACGCGCGCCTGGCAGAGCGAGTCGCCCGCGACCCACGGGAACAGCGCGACCGGCTTGCCGGCGTGCTCGGCAATGAACGCGGTGTCCTCCGACCCGGACATTCCATCCTGACGGCGGAGCGGCTGCGGCGTGGCCACGCCGCCGGCCGCGAGGTGCGCCAGCATGCGCGCCTCGCGCGAGGCCGCGCCGCGCTGCTGCTCCTCGTAGATGCGCAGGAAGACCTGCCCGCGACCGTCGGCGAGCGTCAGCGCGAAGTTCGAGTTCACGCTCCCGGCGAGGAGGCCGCGCACGTCGGCGACCTCGAGGCCGTAGAGCGCGCCGATGCGGCGGGCATCTGCGAGCGAGAGGGGGGTCAGGATGGCCATCGTGGGCAGCGTTGCCACGGCTCGGCCGCGGCCTCTACAGGAACGTGGAGCCGCGCGCAGGCGGGAGACGCAAAGCGCCGGAACGGGACGCTGGAAGGGGAGATCGAGGCAGCGACGAAGGGGAAGAAGGGGCAACGCAGGGAACGCGCGGGGAGCGGAAGAGCGAGGGGGAGGCGGGGGAAGAGGACCTGACGGCGACGAGCGATGAGAAGAAAAGAAATTGCTCGACCTGCGTGAGATCCGCGGTGGCCCCGGTGCGGACCGGCCCTGCGTGCGTTATGAATGAGCGGGAGCAACACTCCCTTCAGCTATCGAATGCCCACCCTCTACGGAAACACCACCGGACTCAGCCCCCTCGCCACCAAGACCTTAGAGCGCATCTACCGCCGCAAGGTCCCGCTCGGCAGCATCGCCACGCCCGAGCTCATCAAGGCGCTCGCCGAGGCGTCGCACGAGACGGGGCGCCAGGTCGGCGCCCTGGTCCACCGCTCGGGCGAGATCGACTATGTCGTCGTCGGCGACGCGACCCGGCTGATGCTGCCCGACATCGGACGCCTCCGCGCCGCGCAGGGGCGCTTCAGGGCGCTCCGGCTCGTCCACACGCACCTCTTCAACGAGCCGCTCACGCGGGACGACCTCGTCGACCTGGTCCGCCTCCGGCTCGATCTGGTCGCGGCCGTGCAGCTCTCCCCGCAGGGAGAGCCGCGGACCCTCCAGTACGCGTACAACGTGCCGGTCCACGGGAAGGAAGCGGTCACGGTGACCGTGGACGACGAGGGCGGCGACGATCGCGGGAAGGCGGAGCTGCCGTACCGGACCGTGGGCCCCGTCGCGGTCGGCCGCCTCGACGTCGATTTCGGCGCGCTCATCCAGGCGCTCGAGGACGAGTTCGCGAAGCGATCGCGCACGCGATCGGTCGCGGCCAAGGACGGCCGGGCGATCCTCGTGCACGTCGCCGAGAAGGCCAAGACGGGCGCGCTCGCGCGGGCCGAGGAGAGCCTGCGCGAGCTGACCGACCTCGCCGGGACCGCCGGCGTCGACGTCGCGGACACGGTCCTCCAGCTGCGCGACCGCATCGATCCGCGGCTCGTGCTCGGCAAGGGGAAGCTCGACGAGGTCGTGCTGCGCGCCTCGGAGCTCGACGCGGAGACGCTGGTCTTCGACCGGGATCTCACCCCGTCGCAGGCGTCGGCGATCGCGAAGCACACGGACCTCAAGGTGCTCGACCGGACGCAGCTCATCCTCGACATCTTCGCCCAGCGCGCGGAGTCGTCGGACGGCAAGCTCCAGGTCGAGCTCGCCCAGCTGAAGTACACGCTCCCGCGCCTCGGGCAGAAGGACGACTCCCTGTCCCGCTTGACCGGCGGCATCGGGGGGCGCGGTCCCGGCGAGACGAAGCTCGAGATCGGGCGCCGCCGCGCGAAGGAGCGCGTCAGCTTCCTGGAGGCGCAGCTGAAGCGGCTCTCCCGGCAGCGCGAGCAGCGCCGCCGGCGCCGCGCCCGGCTCGGCGTGCCGGTGGTCTCGATCGTGGGCTACACGAACGCCGGCAAGAGCACGCTGCTGAACACGCTGACCGGCGCCGACGTGCTCGCCGAGAACAAGCTGTTCGCGACGCTCGACACCCGCTCGAGGCGGCTGCGCTTCCCCGAGGAGCGCGAGGTGGTGATCACCGACACGGTCGGCTTCATCCGGGAGCTCCCGAAGGACCTGTTCGCCGCCTTCCGGGCGACGTTCGAGGAGGCCGCCGACGCCGATCTCCTGCTCCACGTCGTCGACGCGAGCGATCCCGCGCGCGATCAGCACATCGAGACGACCGAGGCGCTCTTGACCGAGCTCGACCTCATCGGCATCCCCCGCATCGTGGTGTTCAACAAGGCGGACCTGATCGCCCCGGAGGAGGGGCGGCGGCTGCTGCTCGGGCATCCGGACGCGGTGCTCCTGTCCGCCACGGACCGGGAGACGACGCGGGAGCTGCTCGCGAAGCTGGCGGATCGGCTCAAGAGCCGCTGGGAGGAGGCCGCGACGGTGCCCGCCTACGGCGTGGAGGCCGAGCGCGGCGAGCTGGAGGAGGACGGCGGCCTGTTCGACGGGGAAGCCGAGTCGATGACGGTGCTCGGCCCGCCCTCCGGCGCCGAGGCCGAGGCGATCAGCGCGCGCGCGCGAGGGACGTTCGGGGCGTGAGCTCCGCCGGGCTCCGCGGGGAGCCCGGCGGGAGCCGGGGAGAGCTCAGGGATCCGGGGTCTCGATCTCGTCGCAGGCCTTGACGTCGCTGACGACGGTGATGCAGTTGCCGCTCGCGCACTGCTCGTCCGTGGTGCACCTCTCGCCCTCCACCAGCTTGCAAGCGCCCTCGCCGTCGCACACGTTGACGTCGCTGCAGTCCATCCCGTCCTCGGCGCCGAGCGGGACGTTCGAGCACTTGCCCGCCGATCCCTCGATGTTGCAGGCCTGGCAGGGCGAGTCGCAGGCGGTGTCGCAGCAGACGCCGTCGACGCAGCTCCCGCTGCCGCAGTCGGTCGCGTCCGTGCATTCCTGACCGTTCGCGGCCTTGCACTCGCCCGCGGCGTCGCACGCCTGGTCGTCCTCGCAGCCGAGGCCCGTCGCGCCCGCCGGAGCCAGCGAGCAGGTCCCCTCGCCCGCGTCGCAGACGTGGCACTTGGCGCACTGCGTGTCCTCCGAGCACTCGGCGAAGCACGCGTTCTCGTCCGGATCGCAGGCGAACGTCTCGCACGACGTCTCCTCGCCGGGCGCGCAGTCCACGCTCGTCCCGTCGCAGGTGCCGCGGGCCGTCTGGACGCCCTCGGAGCACGTCGCCTCGCCGCACTCGGACTCGGCCTTCGAGGCGCCGCACGAGCCGTCCTCTTCACCCGACTCCTTGAGATCGGCCGTGCAGGCATCGCACTCCGCGTCGCACGCGGTGTTGCAGCAGACGCCGTCGGCGCAGAAGCCGCTCGCGCAGTCCTCTTTCGCCGTGCACGCCTTGGCGAGCTCGCACTGCGGGCAGGTGGAGCCGCCGCAGTCGATGTCGGTCTCGTCGCCGTTCTTCGTGCCGTCAGCACACCCGTCGGTGACGCCGTCGTCCCCGGGAATGCGCGAGCGGTCGACCGTGGCGATGAGCTCACAGCCCATCCCGAGCGTCGAGAGCGCGCCGGCGCAGAGCGCGATCGCGAAAAGGTACTGGTTCTTCCACATGGTGTAGTCCCCTTAGAAGGTAAACCGCGCGGCGGCGCCGCCGCCTGTCGGGCTGACGTACGGAGTGACGAACGCCCTCTTCTTCGAGCTCGAAGCAGCGGCCTTCGGCTCGGCCGGCGCGTCATCGGTGAGGAGCAGGACCGCGCCGGTGACGCCGAACGTGAGCGCAACCGCGAAGGACATGTCCGAGATGAGCGCGAAGCGGTCGACGCGATCCGCGTTCTTCGTCGTCGGCTGGTCGTCGAAGTCGCCCTTCGCGCCGAGCGCCTGGATGCCGAAGATCGTCCCGACCACGACGCCGGCGCCGGCGAGCCCGAGCGTCACGTAGGCCGGCACCGGGGAGCGCGGCTCGGTCGCCGGCGCGGGCGGCGGCGGCTGCGCCGGGGGCACCTCGGCGGCCGGCGGCGGGGCCGGGGGCTGCGCCGGCGTCGCGGCGACCGGCTCCTGCGGCTTGGGCGTCAGCGTCACGCTGACCTCGCGCGCCTCGGCGAAGGTGACCTCGAGCTCCTGGCTCGAGTCGATGAACCCCTCGGCCGAGACGGTGAGGGTGTGCTTGCCGGGCGGGACCGAGAGCTCGGTGCCCGTCTGGGCCACGCCGTCGATCGCGATCTTGAGGCCCGGCGGCGCCTCCGGAGCGGTCGCGACCTTCACCTTGGCCGGCGTCTTCTTCAGGGCCTCGACGCGCCCCTGCGCCTCGGTGATCTTGTCCTTGAACTTCTCCGCGTCCGGCTTCGAGTCGAGGAACGCCTGCCACGCGGCGACCGCTTCGGTCGCGAGCCCCTGCTTGTCGAGCGAGAGGGCGAGCTTGTACTTCGGCGCGGCGCCGGGCACGTGCTCGTCCGCCTGGCGGTACAGGTCGGCCGCGACGGCGTACTCGCCCTTCTCGAACCTGGCCTCGGCTTCCTTGTAGAGCTTCTTCGCCTCGTCCTTCTTCTGCTTCTCCGTCAGCGGCTTCTTCGGCTTGGTGGTGGTCACCTTCGCCGCGGGCTCGGCGGTCTTTCCGGGCGCTGCCGTCGCGGGCGTACCGGCGGCGGGCGGCGTGGCGCCAGCGGCGGGCGGCGTGGCGCCAGCGGCGGGCGGCGTGGCGCCAGCGGCGGGCGGCGTGGCGCTGGCAGGCGCCTGCGCCGCGGCGGCGGGCTTCGCAGGACCCGGCGTCGGCGCGGCCGCGGCCGGCGCCTGCGCGGCCCCGGCGGGCGCCTGCGCGGCCGGCTTGCCCGCCGGAGGCGGCGCCGTCTGCGCAGATACCGGACTGACGTTCGTCAGCGTCAGGAGCCCAGAGACCATCGCCGCCGAGGTCAACATCGTCAGCCGGCCCGATCGTGAACGCATACCGTAAGCCCTCCTCCGCGGATAGTGTCGCGTGGGCGCCCACTTAAGCCTTGAAGGCCGCTCTACACAAGGGTTTTCGCGTCCGTCGGGGTCGCGCGCGCCCCCTCGTTCGCGGCGCCCCCCGCTCTGCCTGCGGCATCTCCGGACATCAAGGCTCGTCGCCTCGCTCCAGCCACGCAGGGAACCGCAGCTTCGCCTCCAGGCCGAAGCCCGAGGTGGCCTTCCGCATGCGCGCGGCCCGTTCGGCGCCCCGCGGGAGGCTCTCGCGGAGCCGCCGCAGCGCCTCGATGTAGCGCGTGAACCGGGGATCCGAGAAGAGCGCGCCGAGATCCTCCCGGATGCGCCGTATCGTCCCCGGGCTGACGCCGTGGCTGCTGAAGCTCATGGTCAGTCCGGAGGCGGAGACCACCGAAGGGTTGACGAAGTTCGACACCTCCGGGCGATCCAGCGTGCAGACGAGTCGCCCGGCGTCCGCGAGCTCGCGATGGAGTCGCCGCGAGAGCGCGTCGTCGCCCGGCGCGAGGAACACGATCGCCGCGCCGGCGAGGTCGCCGTCCGCGAACGGCCGCCGGTGCAGCTCGAGCCGCCCTTCCTGGCCGGCGCGTTCGATCGACGCGTCGACCTGCCCCGGCGCCACGACGGAGACGCGGGCGCCCGCCGAGAGGAGCCGCTCCACGGTGTAGGGGACCTCGCCGTCGGCGCCGATGACGAGGGCCCGCCGGCCGTTGAGGTCGAGCGCGATGGGGAAGAGGCGCATGGGGTGGAGTAGACACGAACCGGGGGCGGCCGCGCAGCGATTGTCGAGCGCCGGACGCCGCGGCGGCGGGCGAGCTCGCCGCGCCTCAGCGGCTCGGGGGGCTCTGGGGCGGCGGGGGCGGGCTCGGCGGCGGAGCCGGCGGGAGGAAGGCCTGCGTGCGGAACGCGAGCCTCCGGTCGGCGTTGCCGATGCGCGTCACGAACAGGCCGACGAAGGAGCCGAACAGCGAGTCGCCGGGCCCGATCGCGGTGGAGCCGGGCGGGCGCGTGACCCACCGCTTGATGCGATCGAGCATCTCGGCGCTCATGGGGTTCACCTCGACGAGCACGGCCACGAAATAGCGGTTGCCGTCGCGGACGAGCGACCGCTCCACGAGCGGCAGCCTCCGGGCCTCGGCGCAGTTGCGGAGCACGCCCTCCACGTTGACCGCGACCGTGCTCGACTGACCTCCGGCCTGGATCAGCTGGATCCGGAACACCTCGTCCCAGAGGTCGTAGACGATCCGGCAGCTCTTGGCGGCGAGCGCGACCGGGTTGCCCCCGCTCTCGTGGAAGAGATAGCCGCGCATCGTGATGACGGTCGGCAGCCCGCTGAGCAGCTTCTTCGAGATCTCGCCGTCGACCACGTCGCGGAAGCCGACGGTGAGCTGCACGATCGTCTTATCGAGCGAGAGGCTCGCCACGCGCGTGGGCAGCGCGGCCGGCGTGCCGAGCGCCTGCTGCGCGTCCGCGTCGTCGATCTCCTTCGTCTCCTGCCGGTCGCCCGCGCCGCCGGGCCGCTCCTGGGCCGCCGCCCGACCCGCGCCCAGGGAGAGCGCGGCGAGCAGCGCGATCGAGCGCCAGCGCGCCGCGCCGCGGCCTGCGCCCGGGCAGGTCATTTCCGCTCACCGCGCCGCGCCGGGATCAGCCCGAGCAGGTTCGAGAAGGCGAGCGTCACGCCGCCGACCGCCGTGTCGACCCGCAGACCGAGGTTGTACGTGATGTCCACGGGCACGCGGGCGAGGCCCTCGTACCCGGTCGGCGGGTCGGTGAACTCGCGGCGGGTCGCGAGCCCGTACAGGCCTGCGGCGCCGAAGAAGTCGACGCCGTAGATCGAGCCGCGGCCGGCGTAGACCGGGATCCGGTACTCCGCCTCGAGCTTCGCGGCGAAGTCCCCGTACCGGACCTCGATGATGTCCGTGCTGAGGAAGTTCGGCGGCTGCCTGCGATCGGGGGCGAGGTCGAGCAGCCGATCCGGCAGGAGGTCGGTGAGGTCGCCCACGTAGAATTTCTCGAAGAAGGGGGCGTCCCCGGCGACGGCGCCGGCGAACGCCTCGACGCGGAGCACGTGCCGCATCGGGAGGCGGAACCAGCGTTGCGCGGCGAACTCGAACTTCTGGTAGCCGTAGTCGCTGCCGAACGGCGGGACGCCCACCGTGACCGCGACGGAGGCGAGCGTGCCCTGCGTCGTCAGGAACGGCGCGTCGCGCGTGTCGTAGTCGATCGCGGCGCGCAGCGACGAGAGCACCGTCCTGCCGCCCAGGATGTCGAAATCGATGGGCTCGCGGCGGTCTCCGCGCATGTGCGAGGCGACCGTGGGCACCGTCGCGTCGATCTGCTCGAGGTGGTAGTCGAGCGACAGCTGCAAGGAGGAGGAGACGTCGTGGCCCGTGCCGAGCGTCGCGCCGAACCGCTTGTAGGCGACGACCGCGTAGCCCGTGACCTCCCGCTGCTCGAGCAGCGGGGACTCGAACGAGACGTCCCGGTTACCAAAGAAGTCGCGCGCGTCGTTGTAGAGCACCGTCACCGCGGCCGACCAGCGGGTCCCGACGAACGCGGGATCGACGAAGCGGGTCCTCAGGGCGAGCTGGTCCGCCGCGAGGCCGACGCCGGCGCCGAGCGTGATCCCGGTCCCCGCGAGGTTGGTCTCGGCGGCCTGCACGCCGGTGAACGCGGAGAGCGGCCGCGCGTTGCCCGCCGTGTCCTCGTCGGCCGCGATGCCGAGCCAGAGGTCCTGCACGACGAACGTGTTGCGCTCGACAACGTCGATCACGAGCGTCGCGCTCCCGCGCTCGGCCCCTTTGCGGAGCGACAGCCCGACCGAGGCGAAGAACCCGGTCCCGAGGAGGCGGTAGCGCGTGAGCTCGATCTCCGGATCCTCGACGTCGAGCACGCCGCCCGCGCGAAACCTGACGTAGCGGAGGATCACGCGCGCGGCGGTCCGCACGTTGCCCCGGATCTCGATGCCGTCGAGGGTGTACCGGACCCGGTGCCGCTCCTGCGGCGTCGCGCCGGCGGACAGCCCTGCCGCGCGGTGGCGCGCCGCGCGAGGCGCCGGCTCGGGCGCCGCGGGCCGCGCGCCGGCGGCCGCCTCCGCGCCCTGGCCGAGCGCAGGGCCCGAGCGCGACGCCACGAGCAGCGCGCTACAGAGCGCGAGGAGCGCGCGGCGGAGCACAGGGGGCAGGGGGATGGCCGGGGAGCGTGACGTGCCCCGGAATCGAGGAGGGTTCACAGGAGCGCTGCGACACCGCCGGAGCCAGCTGCGACGTCAGCGACGCACCCTTCGACGACGCATCGCTCAGCGGGGCACCGTTCAACGGCGCACCATAGCACGGCCTCCTGCTCCGCCGGCGGGATCGGCCGCGTCGAGCTCGGCGAGCGACGCGGCGTCCGCGGCGTCGTCGCCGGGAGGGGCCTCCGGCGACGGCGCCCCGCGGCGGCTCCGCGCCGCGGCGGGCGCGCGCTGCTGCCGCCGCGGCTCGCGCGAGATCGGGGCGGCCTCGGTGCGCTCCGCCAGCGTGAGCAGATCCAGCCGGGCCGGCGTCGGCTCGATCAGGTGATCGGCCGCGGAGCGCAGCAGCGACCGGACCTCGTCCCGGACGCTGGCGTCGCGCGTCCAGCGCGCGCCGGCGCTCGCGGCGATGGCGCGGGCCAGGAGGAGCTCCGCGCGGCCGCGCACGTCCGCGGGGATCCAGTCGGCGATGAGCGGATCGGCGAGCATGGAGAGCGTCCTGCGCAGCGCGGCGACGCGGCGAGGGCCGAACCGCTCCGGCGCGCGCGCCGCCTGGCGCGCGAGGCGCAATGCGCTGCGGAGCGCGCGCCTCGCCGCCCTGCCGACCACGGCGCCGCGCACGGTGAGCCGCTCGCGCGGCGCATCGAGGGCGCGCAGCACCGCGGCCAGCGAGAGACCTCCCGCGATCACGAGCGCCACCGTCGCGGCGGTCGCACCGACGCCGCTCAACCTGAAGCCGCCGGTCGCCGCGACGAAGGCGCAGGCGGCCACCAGCGAGAGCCCCAGCGAGCCCAGCGCGCCTGCCGCGTGCGACCGCCAGCGGAAGGAGCCGCCCTCGCCCTGGATCAGCCGCGCGTAGCCGTCCGGCGCGATGAGCCTCCCGCCGCTCGGGATGAGGCCCACCATCGCTCGCCGCGCCGCGCGCCCGAGGCCGACCTCCAGCGGGCCGAGCTCGACGCCGGGCGGCTCACGGAACGGGCTCACGCCTCCAGGATAGCCCATCCCTCGCCGACGCGGAGGGCGCGCCGCGGCGCAGCGGCGACGGCGGATTGCGCCCGCTTGTCACGGTCTATACGCTCGGCGCGCGAAGAGCATCGCCGCCTGCAGCCTCGCCGCCGCCGCCGCCCTGAGGCGGCGGCCCGTCACGGCGCTCCCGCCCGGTCCTTCTGCGCCCGCTGCGCCTTCTCGACGAGGCCGCTCGTGCCCATGCGCGCCGCGAGCGCGGCGAGGACCGCGCGCAGCGGGACGCCGCGCGACGCGACGCCGACCAGCAGGTGGTAGATGACGTCTGCCGCCTCCGACGCGACGCGATCGTCGCTCTCCCCGGCGATCGCCTGCGCGAGCTCGCCGGCCTCCTCGCGCAGCTTCGCGCCGATGAGCGGCGCGCCGCCGTCGAGCAGCTTGCGGGTGTAGCTCTTCGTCGCCGACGACGCCTTGCGCGCCTCGATCTCCCGCTCGATCGACTCGAGCACCGCGGACGCGTCCTGCCCCTCGTCGGCGGCCTCCGGCTCTTCGTCGCCGCGGGCCTCGACCTGCCGGAAGAAGCAGCTCGCGCTGCCCGTGTGGCACGTCGGGCCGCGCGGCTCCGCGAGCACGAGGAGCGCATCCCCGTCGCAATCGGCGTGAATGCTCGTGACCGCGAGCGTGTTGCCGCTCGTCGCCCCCTTCTCCCAGAGCTCGCCGCGCGATCGGCTGAAGAAGGTGGCGCGCCCCGTCTCCAGCGTCCGGGCGAGCGACTCGCGCGTCATGTACGCGAGCATCCGGACCTGTCCAGTCAGCCGATCCTGCACGACGGCCGGAATGAGCTTGCCCTCTCCGAATGCGATCTTCACAGCCTATGCCTCTCCGGTGGTGTCGGGCGCCTCGGCAGCGGCGCCGCGTTCGCGGGCCGTCGCCCGGCCTCCGTCCTTCGCGCTGCCGCGCTTTCCCCGCGACGGATCGTCGCCGGCCTTCGCCTTCGCGCCGCGCTTCTCGCTCGGCGCGCCCTCCTCGTCGTCTCCGTCGCCCGGCGCGTCCTCCTCGTCCTCGTCTTCATCGTCGTCTTCGCCCTCGTCGTCGGCGGCCGGCTGGCTCTGCGGGAGGTTGAGCGCCATCGCCTGCTCCGGGTGGTCGAGGGCGGCCTTGTAGTAGATCGCGAACGCGATCGACGCGGCGAGCCCGGTCGCCAGCGCGACCGCCTGGGAGGTCGAGTACTGGAGCGCCGTGGACGCGCCGAACGTCTCGGGCTTGAGGGCGAGGTACAGGGCGACCGCGGGGACGAAGGCGAGCGCCTGCGTCACCTTGCGCGCCACGTCGTTGCGGACGACGCGGGAGAACCCGATCGCGTACCCCACGGCGAAGACGAGCAGGCCGGCGGGGAGCAGCACGTGCTCCGGGAGCGTCGGCGGGATCGAGCCGCGCTCCGCGTCGTCCCGCAGGAGCTCGAGCAGGTAGCGGCAGACGCCGTAGGAGAACGTGAAGAGCAGGAAGATCTCGCCGCGGAACCTCTGCCGTCGTCGCGCGAGGAGCAGGAGCGCGAGCAGCCCCGCGCCGACGAGGGACTCGTAGATCTGCGTCGGGTGCACGGCGAGCGACGCCTCGGAGGTCGGATCCAGCCCGCGCTCCTTGACGTGCTGCACCCACGCCGGGGACCCGCTGCCGTGGTCCAGCGTGCCCTCGGCCCAGTGGGGGAAGGTGCCGAGCTTCTTCAGCCAGGCGGGCGCCGTCTCGCTGAGCGGCCGGCCGAAGTCGCAGCCGAAGAGGTAGCAGCCGATGCGCGTGATCATGAGGCCCGAGGCGAGGCTCGGGACGGCGACGTCGGCCCAGGGGAGCAGCGGGAGCCGGTGGGACCGCAGGAACAGGTACGAGCCCAGGAAGCCGCCCAGGAACCCGCCGTACGCCACGAGCCCGCCGCGGCGGATGTCGAACATCGCGCCGAACGAGTCGAACTCGTCGAGGTTCGTGAGGATGTAGAGCACGCGCGAGCCGAGGACCGCGGCGAGCGCGGTGACGACGTAGCAGTTCGCCATCGTCTCCTTCGGCAGGCCGTCGCGCTCCGCGAGCCCGAGCGTCAGGTACCAGCCGACGACGAGCGAGAGGCCGAGCATGACCCCGTAGCTGTAGATGGGGATCGGACCCAGCGTGTAGGTCTGCTCCTTGAACTGGGACGCGAGCACGGCGAGCACGACGCCCGCGACGCCCGCCGCAGCGGCGCCTGGCTTGTTCTTGCCGATGAGCAGCCCGATCGCGCCCGCGAAGGCGATGCCCGCAGCGATCAGGAAGACCCAGAGCAGGGGCACGGTCCAGACGGGCAGCGGGACGCGGAACAGGATGGGATGCATGGCGCCTCTCCTTACGCCCGGGATTGGAGCCCATCAAGCGCCGTCTCTCGGGTATGACGCGGCGAGCCAAGGCGCTTTCCGTTGCTGGTCCGGCCGCGTCGGGCGCTCGCCATGCGCCCGGGCTGGCAGCGCGGCGGAGGCTCGACTCCCTTCCGGCGATGGCGTCCGCCAGCGGCCTCGAAGTCCGCGCGCACCGCTGCTAGCATCGATTCCGTGCTCTCTGGCCGTGCCACCGTCAGCGTGTTCGCCGTGCCTTCGCTGCTCGTGAGCGCGTCGTGCGTGCCCGAGGGGCCGGCCACCGGCGACACGAGCGCGCGGCCAGCCGGGACGGTCGCGGCCTCGGCCTCCGCGTCGGCCGCCGCGGGCGGCGTTCAGGGAGCGCAGCGCGCGGGGGTGTTCGAGGACGATTTCGATCGGGCGGCGCTCGGCCCCGACTGGAACGCCCTCAGCCCCAAGTGGAAGATCGAGGAGGGGCGGCTGTGCGTCCGCGGCGCGAGGAACCGCGGCGCGTGGTTGAGACGGCCGCTGCCCGAGAACGCCCGGATCGAGTTCGACGCCATCGCCGAGGCCCCCGACGGCGATCTCAAGGTGGAGCTCTGGGGCGATGGACGGAGCGGAGCGACGGCGGCGAGCTACACGAACGCGACGAGCTACCTCGTGATCCTCGGCGGATGGAAGAACACGAAGCACGTGCTCGCCCGGCTCGACGAGCACGGCGCAGATCGCCTCGAGATCGACGTGGATCCGGACAGCGACGACGAGCGCGCGCGCCCGGTCGCGCCGGGGCAGCCGTACCGCTTCCGGATCGAGCGCCGCGACGGCAGGACGCTCTCCTGGTCGGTCGACGGCGTCGACTACTTGGAGCTCAGCGATCCCGCGCCGCTCGCCGGCCCTGGGCACGAGCACCTAGGCTTCAACGACTGGGATGCGCCAGTCTGCTTCGACAACCTGCGCATCACGCCCCTCTAGCCGCGATGGAATCGAGCGAGGTCGAACGGGAGCTTGAGGAGCTGGAGACGCGCATCGAGCGGCTGCGCGCGCTGTACGAGCAGTACTTCATGGGGATCGAGCGGCTCGAGCCGCTCATCCCGCGCAAGGACGTGGAGCGCCGCATCTGGGTGATGCGGCGGGAGCAGATCAGGAACACCGGGCTCCGGTTCAAGTTCCAGATGCTGTTCCAGCGCTACAACACGTTCCAGCAGTACTGGGGCCGGATCGCGCGCGAGATCGAGAACGGGACGTACCGTCGCGACGTCATCCGCGCAGCGAAGCGGGTCGGAACGAAGGAGGCGCTCACGATCGTCGGCCGGAAGCGGGCGGAGCGCTACGCGGAGCTCGCCGAGCAGCAGGCGGCGCGCGAGACAGCCCGCCGCGACGACACCGGCGACCACGAGGAGATCGACGTCGACGACGAGGCGGTCACGCTGGCGCCCCCGCCGCTGCCCGCCGCGGCGCCGTCGCGCAAGCAGCCGCCGGTCGAGCTGGCCGCCGAGGAGGCCTCGCCGCGCGAGCCCGCCGCGCCGCCGGAGGCCGCGGCGCCCGCCGGCCCGCAGGTGCGCCCCGCCCTGGTGCCGCCCGCCACGCCGCAGGCGGCGGCGGCCGTGAAGCCGGCCCCGCTGGGCGGCTTGCCCCGGGGGCTCGGCCTGACCAGGCCCCAGCAGAAGCCGCCGGAGATCAAGCCGGCCGAGGCGAAGCCGGCCGAAGCAAAGCCGACCGAGGCAGCTCCAGCGGGGGTGAGGACCTCCGCGCGCCCTGCCGCCGACCGGGCCCCGGCCGCGGGGGGTACCGCCAACCGCCAGCGGCTGGCCGAGCTCGCGGCGGAGATGCGCGCTCAGCGCGCGCAGAGCGCCAAGACCGGCGACGCGGCGGCGGCCGCGGCCGGGTCTCCCGGGGCCCTGACGGACGTCGCGCCCGAGCCGCCGCCTGCTCCGCCGAAGCGACCGCCGCCTCCGCTCCCCGTCCGATCTCCGCCGAGCGCCGCGGTCGCGCCGGCAGCCGCAGCGCCGCCGGCCGCATCGGCTCCGGGCGCCGCGAAGGCGCCGGCCGCCGCAGCGCCGCCAGCCGCAGCGCCGGCGGCCACCGCGGCGGCGGCTGGCGAGGCAAAGGGCGCTGGAGCGAGGCGGCAGGACCGCGTGCACTCGGAGCGACCGCCGCCGAGCCGGCGCCGCCGCTCCACCGCGCCGCCCGCGGCGGACACGGGTACGGCGAGCGGCGGAACGCGGCACGCGGCGCCGCGCGCCTCCTCGCGCCCGCCGGAAGCCGCGCGCGCCGGCCTGGACGCCGCGACGCGCCCTCGGCCCGGGCCTCCCCCGCAGCGGTCGGTCGCGCGCGACGACGAGCTCCCGGAGCAACGGCTGCGCCAGATCTACGCGAAGTACGTCGAGACCAAGCGCGCCGCGCGGGAGTCGACGGCCGGCGTCACCTACGAACGCCTCGCCGAGAGCCTCCGCGCGCAGGCGGCGAAGCTGCGCGCGACGAACCCGGCCAAGTCGGTGGACTACGACGTCGTCGTCAAGGACGGCAAGACGCTGCTGAAGCCGATCCTGAAGTAGCCGGTCGCCGTCGCCCAGCCGGGCTCCGCCGGCGCGGGTCCAGGCGGCCCCGGGGGCGCGGGCCGCCAAGACCGGGCGCTGGCGCGCGCGAAATGCCACCGCGGCGGCCCCTCGACCTTGAGCGCGCCGGGCCGTGCCCGGCGCGCCGTGTCGCTCCGGAAGCGCTCGCTACATCAGGTGGCGGGGTGGATGAGGTGGTTGTGACCGATCAGTGGTGCGCGACGCGGCGCCACAGCTGCGGCAGTCGCTGGACCTGCGCCGGAACCCCGGCCTCCTCCTCGACGAAGAGGATCGCACAGGCCGTACGGTCGGCTTCGCGCATCCGCGCGCATAAGTCGGCCAGGTCGTCGTCGGCGTCCACGACGTCGGCCTCGGCCGGCTGACAGCCGCCCGTAACGTATCGGACGTTGTCAAGGGCGATCCATCGCCCAGCAAACTCTTCGGATCGACATATGTCGCGCCAGGTCATTCGAGGCGCGGCCAAACGAATCTTACTGCCCATTTCCCGTGAGCGACCTTCTCCCCCATGTTCCAAAGTCAAGCGCCGACCTACCAAGCCAGGTCATGGCGTTCACTGAACTTTCAGAACCCGTCGAGGCAGGATCTAGCATCGGTCAAAATCGCGCGTCAAGGCAAGCCTGGAACAGACCGGGCCCGCCCGGCGTTGAGCCCGATCGTCCACAGCCGTCGCAACCGCGCTGCTCCGTCCGCCTCGTCGCGTTCGTCACGTTGGCCACGTCCGCGCGGCATGGTCACTGACACTTCGCCGGCAGCTGGGACATCGCCTCGCCGGCCCCGATACGCGCGGCGGCCATGGCGTGGGACTTGGCCGCGCACCCCTTGGAGGCGACGGCTCGCTTGGCGCTCGCGCTGATCGCGGCCCTCGCCTCGGCCTTCCTGGGGCCGTCGCAGGCCGCGAAGCGCTTCACCGCGAGATCCGTGTTGCCGCCGTTCGCCAGGTTGATCGCGGCCCTGCACTCCTGCTCGGCCTTCTCGTTGCCGGGGGGTGGGGCCTTGGGCCCGGCGGTCGGGGTCGGCGTGGTCTTCGCGGGGTCGGCGGGCGTCTTGACCTGACCCGCCTGCTCGGGCGGGGGCTCCGGGGTGGAGGGCTCGCTCGTCGGCGGGGGCACGGTCGGGTCCGACGCGACGGAGACGGGCGGCGCGACGGACGACGCGCCCGAGGGCAGGGGGATCGCGGTCGACGTGCTCTCCTCGGTCGCGCCCCCGCTGCCCCCCTTCGTCATCATGACGACGCCCACGACGCCGAGCACAGCGACGGCCGCGACCGCGGCGAGGATCGGGGCTGTCTTGTTTTTCTGCACCGGCGGCGGCGGCGGCGCGGGGAAGACCTGACCGCTGCCCGTGTTCACGGGCGGGTGGGCCGCCACGGCGCCCCCGGGCATCGCCGCCTGGTCCATGACGGTGGCGGCGTGGTGGGGGACGACGGTCTTGCCCGGTCCCGTGGGCGGCCCCGCGACGAACAGCGGCTCGCCGATCTGCGTCTGACCTGAGCGCGACGGCATCAGCGCCGTCCCGCTGGTCGGGGCCTCGAGCCCGACCTGGGTGCGGGGCGGCGTCCCGAGCACCGAGAGGCGGGGCCCGGCGCCGATGGTGAGCTCCTCGTAGAACTCCCGCGCCGACTGCTGGCGCTCCTCGCGGTTCTTGCTGAGGGCCCTCATGACGGCCGCCTTCATCTTCGGCGGGGCCGCGGCGCCCATCGGCACGGCCTCGAACGGGAACGGCTGCGCCGTCATGTGCTGCGTCGCCCACGCCCACGGGGTGTCGGCCTCGAACGGCAGGCGCCCGGTGAGCATCTCGTAGGTCAGCACGCCGAGCGAGTAGATGTCGCTCCGCGCGTCGAGCTCCTTGCCCGTGAACTGCTCGGGGCTCATGTACGGCGGCGTCCCGAGCACCGTCCCCTGCTGCGTCAGCTTCTGCTCGGCCTTGGCGCTGCGCTCGTCGCGCTTCGCGATGCCGAAGTCGAGGACCTTGACGTAGTCCTCTTCGCCGGCGCGCCTGGTCAGGAAGATGTTGGCGGGCTTCAGGTCGCGGTGGACGATCCCCTTCTCGTGGGCCTCCTGGAGCGACCCGCACACCTGCGCGAGGATGCGATCGACCCGCTCGGGCGCGAGCGCGCCGCCTCGCTCGAGCGCCGTCTCCAGCGACTGCCCGGTGAGCAGCTCCATCGCGATGTAGAGCTCCCCGGTGTTCGTCTGCCCGAAGTCGTAGACCTTGATCGTGTTCGGGTGCTCGAGCTCGCTGACCGTGCCGCACTCCCGCATGAACCGCGCGACCACCTGCGGGTCCTTCGCGTGCTGCGAGAGGAGCGTCTTGATGGCGACCTTCCGCACCGAGGTCCCCATCGGCTGCTCGCCGTTGTAGACGCGGCCCATCCCGCCCTCGCCGAGCACCCCGACGATCCGGAACCGGCCCCCCACGATCGTGCCGATGAGCGGGTCTGCCTCCACCGGCGCGACAGGGAGGAGCGCGCCGCACGTGGCGCAGAAGCGCGCCCCATCGATGTTTGGCTGATGGCAAGCGGGACAGTCCATGCGATCGAACCTCTACCCCCGAAGCGTGATGAACCGCGACGACGCTCGGCGCTGCTCCGCTGCGCGCCCGAGCGAACGTGCGCCGGGCAGGATCGCAGCAGCCGCGCGCCGAGCGCAAGGGAGCTCTTGCTCGCCCGAGGCGCGGCCACGGCGAGTCTCCCGTCGCTTCCCGTGACTTCGCTCGCCTCCCGTGGCTCCCCGCGAGCGCGCGCGTCGCGATGGCGTCGTGCTGCGGGGGGCGCCGCGCGTCGCGACGGCGTCGTGGTGCGGGGCGCGCCGCCGTCGTGCGGAGCGCGTCGCGACGCCGTCGTGCTGCGGAGCGTCCCGTGCGACGAACGGCGCGATGCGGGCTCGCCGCCGTGCCTGCGCGGCGCCATCGTGCGGCGTGGGCCCGCCGCCGTGCCCCGGCGGACGGTGCGGCTCGAGCCCGCGCCGCGCCGCTTCGCGCGCTGGGCGCGACGTCCGCCTTGAAAACGGTCGTCACTCGAGCGAGATCGGCGCTGCCGGACGAGGCGGGAGCTCCTGCCCGCCGCAGCTCGACGGCGCGCTCGACCCGCGCTTTCGCAGCCGATTCCAGCGAAACGGACGAAAACGGGACGAAAACGATGCACACCGCTTGACACGTCTCTTGCAGGGGGCTAAGAGCCTCCTCCCTTCGCGGGACTCGTCTACCTTCGGAGCGACGTGAGCAGCACCAGCCGCTTCACCTCGCTGCGGTCCAGGCCGGCTCGGGATGCCCCGAGCCGCGCAGGCAGACGGTCCAGCAGGGCCGGGAGTTGATTGCTCGTATAGAAGTGATCGATCTTGGGACATGTCGCTAGGTCAGCACGCACGCCTCCCGGAGCCCCGGGGGCGAGCAGCGGGTCGATGTCGCTGGCGTAGCTCAATCGGTAGAGCACCTGCCTTGTAAGCAGGGGGTTAGGGGTTCAAGTCCCCTCGCCAGCTCCGATGCAAGGCAGCAGGTCGACGGTTCGGGAGGCCACGGGACGGACGAACACGGTACGGTAGAGAAAAGATAGAAAATCTGGAGGGTTGCCCGAGCGGCCAAAGGGAGCAGACTGTAAATCTGCCGGCAATGCCTACGATGGTTCGAATCCATCACCCTCCACCGGAGCGGTCGTTCGCTCCGACAGCGGTCCGACCAAGATGTAGATCCGCTGGGATGACTCCCGGCGGAGCCCCGCGGGCGTAGCTCAGTTGGTAGAGCGTCAGCCTTCCAAGCTGAACGTCGCCGGTTCGAACCCGGTCGCCCGCTCCGTGGTCGGTCGTTTGCCCACCTAGCTCAGTTGGCAGAGCACGTCCTTGGTAAGGACGAGGTCGTCGGTTCAATCCCGATGGTGGGCTCCAGCGAGGACAGCGCAACGCAGTCGCGAACTTCATTTCGGCAGGAGACATCTCGATGGCCAAGGAGAAATTCACTCGTACGAAGCCGCACGTGAACGTGGGCACCATCGGCCACATCGACCACGGCAAGACCACGCTCACGGCCGCGCTCGTCAAGGTGCAGTCGAAGCGCCAGCTGGCGAAGGCGATCTCGTACGCCGACATCGCGAAGGGCGGGACGGTCCGTGACGAGACCAAGACGGTGACCATCGCGGCGGCGCACGTCGAGTACGAGTCCGAGAAGCGCCACTACGCGCACGTCGACTGCCCCGGGCACGCCGACTACATCAAGAACATGATCACGGGCGCGGCGCAGATGGACGGGGCGATCCTCGTCGTGTCGTCGCTCGACAGCGTGATGCCGCAGACGCGCGAGCACGTGCTGCTCGCCCGGCAGGTCGGCCTGAACCACATCGTCGTGTTCCTGAACAAGTGCGACGCCGTGGACGACCCGGAGATGCTGGACCTGGTCGAGATGGAGGTCCGCGAGCTCCTCTCGAAGTACAAGTTCGACGGCGACAACGCGCCGGTCGTCCGGGGCGCGTCGCTGCCGGCGCTGCAGGGCGACCCGAAGTGGGAGGAGACGATCCAGCAACTGCTCAACGCGCTCGACAGCTACATCCCCGAGCCGGTGCGCGACATCGACAAGCCGTTCCTGATGGCGATCGAGGACGTGTTCTCGATCAAGGGCCGCGGCACGGTGGCCACGGGCCGCATCGAGCGCGGCGTGATCAAGGTCGGCGACGAGGTGCAGATCATCGGCTTCAAGGACACGAAGAAGTCGGTCGTGACCGGCGTCGAGATGTTCCGGAAGCTGCTCGATCAGGGGCAGGCGGGCGACAACGTCGGGTGTCTGCTCCGCGGCGTGGAGAAGGAAGAGATCGAGCGCGGCCAGGTGCTCGCGAAGCCCGGGTCGATCACGCCGCACACGAAGTTCACCGGTGAGGTGTACGTCCTCAAGAAGGAGGAGGGCGGGCGCCACACGCCGTTCTTCACCAACTACCGGCCGCAGTTCTACATCCGGACGACGGACGTGACCGGCACGGTGAACCTCCCCGAGGGGGTGAAGATGGTGATGCCGGGCGACAACATCACGATGACGATCGAGCTCATCGCCCCGGTCGCGCTGGAGGAGCAGATGCGCTTCGCCATCCGCGAGGGCGGCAAGACGGTGGGCGCCGGCGTCGTCACGAAGATCCTCGCGTAGGAGGCCGACGTGGGCGAGCAGGCCGGTGGGTGGCGTGCGGCGCGCATCGCCGTCTCACTGGCCTGCTGCGAGTGCAAGTCGCGGAACTACAAGACCACGAAGGCGCCCGACCAGGTGGTTTCGCTCAAGAAGTTCTGCAAGCAGTGCAAGAAGCACACGGTTCACAACGAGACGAAGTGAACGGGTGCTCAGGAAGGCGCAGCGATTCTAGGGGTATAGCTCAGTTGGTAGAGCAGCGGATTCCAAATCCGCAGGTCGGGAGTTCGAGCCTCTCTGCCCCTGCCGGGGAATGTGGGCGCCCAGGGGGCGCCCTCGGAGCCCCATCGAGCAGGCTTCTGTCTGCCGCGGGCCGGCGCGTTTGGTGTGGTTATGGCGAAGAGTCAAGAAGACAAGCAAACGCCGAAGGTCGCGGAGGATGGGGAGCCGGAAGAATCTGGAGCGCCCGCGCCCGCTGAAGCGTCGTCCCTCGTGACGCAAGGCGAGGAGCCGGGGGCCGCTGACGCCGAGGCGCAGCGCGAGGACGCCGAGGAAGCCGAGGAAGAGGTCGCGGCCACGCAGCTCGGGACCGAGCGCTATGTGCTCGCCGGCTTCTTCGCCTCCGGGATGCTGCTCGCTTACCTGCTCGGCAAGGTCATCCACGGCGTCTGGGCGACCCTCTCCAACAAGGACTGGTTCAGCCGAACGCTGCCGGCGGTCTCCGCGGTGGGTGACGACGACAAGACGACCTACGGCATGGTCGTCGGCGGCGTCATCGCGATCATCGTCGTGCTGCGTGCGTTCCGCAACGCGGAGCTCCGCACCTGGAGCGACGAGGTCGCCGCCGAGCTGGCGAAGGTGAAGTGGCCGACCAAGAAAGAGGTCACGAACGCGACGTTCGTCGTCATCGCGACGACCACCGTGGCGACCCTCTACCTGGCGCTGCTCGACCGCTTCTGGGCGTTCGTGACCAACATCGTTTATGGCGATGGAAGCTGAAGCAGGGAGATCCTGAGGGAATCAAGCGCCATGGCCAAGAAGTGGTACGTCATCCATACCTACTCGGGATACGAGGCGAAGGTGCGCGACGCGCTCCAGCAGCGCGTGAAGCAGTACGGACTGGAAGATCGGTTCGGCGAGATCCTCATCCCGAGCGAGACGGTCACGGAGAACCGCCCCGGCGGCAAGACGCGCGTCCGTCAGAAGCTCAGCTTGCCCGGCTACATCTTCGTCGAGATGGAGATGAACGAGCAGGTCTGGCACCTGGTCAAGGACACGCCCAAGGTGACCGGCTTCATCGGTAACCAGACGCCGCAGGAAGTCCCGCTGGTGCAGATCGACAACCTCCGGCGGGGCATCGTCGAGGGGTCGGTCAAGCCGAAGCCGCGGCTCACGTTCGAGGTGGGTGAGGAGGTGCGGGTCCTGGACGGGGCGTTCGCGAACTTCACCGGCACGGTCGACGACGTGAAGATGGACAAGCAGAAGCTCAAGGTGAAGGTCAGCATTTTCGGCCGACCCACCAGCGTGGAGCTCGACTTCTCAGCCGTGGAGAAGCGCTAGCCGGGGGCGAACGGCTGCAAACCTGCGGGCGAGCGCCGCGCCTCCGCGGCGCTCCGCTGTTTCTCTGAAAAGTAGACCGCCCGTCGGGCGGCGGTTCGATAGGGTGCGAGATTCATCATGGCGAAGAAAGTCACTGGGTACGTGAAGCTGCAGCTTCCGGCGGGCAAGGCCAACCCGTCGCCCCCCGTCGGTCCGGCGCTCGGCCAGCACGGCGTCAACATCATGGCGTTCTGCAAGGACTTCAACTCGCGGACGGCAGCGCAGGGAGACATGATCATCCCGGTGGTGATCACGGTCTACTCGGATCGCTCGTTCACGTTCATCCTGAAGACGCCGCCGGCCTCCGTCCTCCTCAAGAAGGCGGCGGGGCTCGAGACCAAGAAGAAGCCGGGCGCGGGCTCCAAGGAGCCCAACAAGGTCAAGGTGGGCAAGGTCACGCAGAAGCAGCTGCAGGAGCTCGCCCAGCTCAAGATGCAGGACATGAACACGACGAACCTCGAGTCCGCGATGCGCAGCATGGCGGGCACCGCCCGCTCGATGGGCATCGACATCGTCGACTGAGGTGCGTCGCAGCGCTCCCCGCGGTCGGGGATGCGCGCCGCCTGGCGGCGCTCCGAGGAGGGCGCCCCGGCGGACGGGATAGAAGACTTACCACGGTAGTTTAAGGCGCACCGTGGGAGGCGAGAGCCGTTAAGAAGGAGGGCATGTGCCGAAAGTCGCCAAGAAGAAACTCGCAGCGCGGGCAGTCGTCGACCGCGCTCGAAAGTACACGTTGCAGGAGGCCTGCGCGCTCGTGAAGCAAGCCGCGCCTGCCAAGTTCGACGAGACGGTGGACCTCGCGGTCCGGCTGGGGGTCAACCCGCGGCACGCAGACCAGATGGTCCGCGGCGCCGTGGTGCTCCCGCATGGTACGGGGCAGTCGCTCCGGGTGCTGGTGTTCGCCAAGGGCGAGAAGGCCAGGGAGGCCGAGGCTGCCGGGGCCGATTTCGTCGGCGAGGCGGATCTCGTGAACAAGGTCCAGGAAGGCTTCATGGACTTTGACCGCGTGATCGCGACGCCCGACATGATGGGCCTGGTGGGCAAGCTCGGCCGTATCCTCGGTCCGCGCGGCCTGATGCCGAACCCCAAGGTCGGGACGGTCACGTTCGACGTGAAGACGGCCATCACCGAGGCCAAGGCCGGCAAGGTCGAGTACCGCGTCGAGAAGGCGGGCATCGTGCACGCCCGGATCGGCAAGGTCTCCTTCGCGGAGGGCGCGCTCCAGGTCAACGCGGACGCGCTGATCCAGGCGCTCGTCCGGGCCAAGCCGGCGACGGCCAAGGGCATCTACCTCCGGAGCATCACGATGTCCTCGACGATGGGCCCGGGGGTTCGCATCGACCCGGTCCACTTCATCGGCAAGGCAGAGGAGGCGTAGCCCATGGAACGGTCCCAAAAGGAAGAGGTCGTCGGCTCCGTCCGGCAGAAGTTCGAGCGGATGTCTTCCGCGGTCTTCCTGGACTTCAAGGGGATGAACGTCGAGGCGGTCACCAAGCTTCGCGATGAGTTCCGGAAGTCCGGCGTGGAGTACCGGGTCGTGAAGAACACGCTCGTCCGCCACGCCATCAAGGAGCACCCCTGGGCGAACACGCTGGCGAAGAGCCTGACCGGCATGACCGGCGTGGCCTGGAGCTACGAGGATCCGAGCGCGGCAGCCAAGGTCGTCAAGGCGTTCCGCAAGGACAACCAGAAGCTCCAGATCAAGGCCGGGCTCATCGAGGGGCAGATCCTCTCCGGCGACGCCGTCGAGACGCAGCTCGCGACGATGCCCGGCAAGGATGAGCTCCGCGCCACGCTGCTCGCGACGCTCCAGGCGCCGCTCCAGCAGTTCGTGCAGCAGCTCAACGCGCCTCTCCAGAATTTCGCCTATCTCCTGAAGGCGAAGGAAGACGCGGCGGGCACATCGGGCTGAGGCGGCCCCTTTCGTAAAAATGGGCCTTGCGCCCGTCTGGTTTTGGTTTACATGGCCCCCTCCCCGGGGCGCGCAGAAGAGTTTGAAGGAGTCTTGCAATGGCTGAGATCACGCGCGAGCAGGTCGTCGATTACCTCTCCAACCTCCCTGTCATCCAGATCGCCGAGCTCATCAAGGACCTCGAGAACAAGTGGGGCGTCAAGGCCGCCCCGGCGGCGGTCGCCGTCGCGGCCGGCGGCGCTGCCCCCGGTGCTGCTCCGGCCGAGAAGCCGCCGGAGCAGACCGAGTTCGACGTCATCCTCGCGAACGCCGGCAGCAACAAGATCGGCGTGATCAAGGCGATCCGCGAGATCACCGGTCTGGGCCTGAAGGAGGCGAAGGACCTGGTCGAGGCCGCGCCGAAGACCGTCAAGGAGCAGGTTTCCAAGGCGGACGCGGAGGAGATGAAGAAGAAGCTCGTCGAGGCAGGTGCTACCGTCGAGCTCAAGTAACGATCACCGCTCCCTGCCAGGGGAAATCGGGATCCGCCGGAGGACGGCGGCAGGGCGGTCGTCCCTGCCGCACGTCCCGCTTTTGTCTGAAGAAAGGGGCCGCGCGTGCGGGCCCTCGCGCAACGCTGAAGAGGGCCGCGAATACGGGTCCTCGGTCAATTCTGAAGAGGACCGCGGGTGCGGGTCCTCGACCAATGCCGGAGCTCAATGGGTCGCCACGCGGTCCGCTCTGCCCCCACAACCAAGATGTTTTGGGTCCCCACATGCTGGGGACGCTCGCTCGCCATTGGTGCGTAGCTTCGTGTTCGTTGCTCGGTTCGAGCCGTGCGCCCGCCCCGCGCGGCTCGTGTGAGCCGGAGGAAATCGATGCCGTCGGTCGTCCAATCCAACTTCCGCGTCCGTAAGAACCTGGGTCGCGTTCGTCGCATCATCGACGTCCCCAACCTGATCGACATCCAGAAGTCGAGCTACGACAAATTCCTCCAGATGTCCGTTCCGCCGAACGAGCGGGAGGAGGTCGGGCTTCAGGCGGTGTTCCGCTCGGTCTTCCCGATCAAGGACTTCAACGGCACGAGCGAGCTCGTCTTCGTCTCGTACAACCTCGAGCCGCCGAAGTACGACGTCGACGAGTGTCGCCAGCGCGGCATGACCTACTCGGCCCCGATCAAGGTCACGAACCAGCTGATGATCTACGACACCCGCGACGGCGGGGAGCGGATCGTGCGCGACATCAAGGAGCAGGAGGTCTACTTCGGCGAGCTCCCGCTGATGACCGAGACGGGCACGTTCATCATCAACGGGACCGAGCGCGTCGTCGTCAGCCAGCTGCACCGCAGCCCCGGCGTCTTCTTCGACCACGACAAGGGCAAGACGCACTCGAGCGGCAAGCTGCTCTACTCCGCGCGCGTCATCCCGTACCGCGGCTCGTGGCTCGACTTCGAGTTCGACCCGAAGGACATCATCTACGTGCGCATCGATCGGCGGCGGAAGATGCACGCGACCGTGCTGCTGCGCGCGCTCGGGTACTCGACGCAGGACCTGCTCAACTACTTCTATTCGACCGAGACCGTGTACCTGGAGAAGGGGGGCAAGTACTCGAAGAGCATCGAGTACGATCTCCTCGCCGGTCAGCGGACGACGCGCGACATCAAGATTGGCAACGACGTCATCGTCAAGAAGAACACGAAGTTCACCCGCGCCGCCATCCGGAAGATGAAGGAGGCGAAGCTCGAGCGGCTCAGCCTCGAGCCGGAGGAGCTCGTCGGGAAGGTCGCCGCGCACGACATCGTCGACCCGGAGACGGGCGAGGTCGTGGTCGAGGTCAACGAGGAGCTCACCGAGGCGAAGCTCGAGCGGCTGCGCGACGCGAACATCGAGCAGTTCCGCATCCTCTTCATCGACGGCCTGAACGTGGGCTCGTACCTCCGCGACACGCTCCTCACCGACAAGGTGAAGACGATGGAGGACTCGATCCTCGAGATCTACCGCCGGCTGCGGCCGGGCGATCCGCCGACGCTCGAGACCGCGAAGACCCTGTTCCACAACCTGTTCTTCAACGCCGAGCGCTACGACCTCTCGAAGGTCGGCCGGCTGAAGCTGAACTACAAGTTCTACCGGGACGTCCCCGAGGACGAGCGGCCGGGGCTCGATCTCACCGTGCTCACGCCGCAGGACATCCTGGAGACGGTGCGCCACCTGATCGAGCTGAAGAACGGGCGCGGCTCGGTCGACGACATCGACCACCTCGGCAACCGCCGCGTCCGCGCGGTCGGCGAGCTGATGGAGAATCAATATCGCATCGGCCTCGTCCGCATGGAGCGCGCGATCAAGGAGCGCATGAGCATGTCGCAGGAGATCGACACGCTCATGCCCCACGACCTGATCAACGCGAAGCCGGTCAGCGCGGTCGTGAAGGAGTACTTCGGGAGCTCGCAGCTCTCGCAGTTCATGGACCAGACCAACCCGCTCTCCGAGGTCACCCACAAGCGCCGGCTCTCGGCGCTTGGGCCGGGCGGCCTCACCCGCGAGCGGGCCGGGTTCGAGGTGCGCGACGTCCACGCGACCCACTACGGGCGCATCTGCCCGATCGAGACGCCGGAAGGCCCGAACATCGGCCTCATCGCCTCGCTGTCGACGTTCGCCCGCGTGAACGAGTTCGGCTTCGTCGAGACGCCGTACCGCAAGGTCGAGAACGGCCGCGTGACCGAGGACGTGATCTGGCTCTCCGCGCTCGAGGAAGAGGGCAAGTACATCGCGCAGGCGACGGTGAACCTCGACGAGAGCGGGCGCTTCAAGGAGTCGCTCGTCTCGGCTCGCTACAACGGCGAGTTCAAGATCGTCACGCCCGAGATGGTGGAGCTCATGGACGTCGCGCCGAACCAGATGGTGTCGGTCGCCGCCGCGCTCGTGCCCTTCCTCGAGCACGACGACGCGAACCGCGCGCTCATGGGCGCCAACATGCAGCGCCAGGCCGTGCCGCTCGTCCAGTCGCACGCGCCGCTCGTGGGCACCGGCATGGAGGAGCGGCTCGCCCGCGACTCCGGCGTCTGCGTGATCGCGCGGCGCCCCGGCGTCGTCGAGAGCGTCGACGCGACGCGCATCGTCGTCCGGGCCGAGGGCGAGGGCGCCGAGGTGCCGGACATCTACCACCTCATGAAGTTCCAGCGCTCGAACCAGTCGACCTGCTACACGCAGAAGCCGGTCGTCCGGACGGGCGAGGTGGTGAAGAAGGGCGACGTGCTCGCCGACGGCCCGTCGACGGACATGGGCGAGCTCGCGCTCGGCCAGAACGTGCTCGTCGCGTTCATGCCGTGGCAGGGCTACAACTTCGAGGACTCCATCCTCGTGTCCGAGCGCATCGCCAAGGACGACGTGTTCACCTCGATTCACATCGAGGAGTTCGAGTGCGTCGCCCGCGACACGAAGCTCGGCAAGGAGGAGATCACCCGCGACATCCCGAACGTCGGCGAGGAGGCGCTCAAGGACCTCGACGACTCCGGCATCGTCCGCATCGGGGCCGAGGTGCGCCCGGGCGACATCCTGGTCGGCAAGATCACCCCGAAGGGCGAGACCCAGCTCTCGCCCGAGGAGAAGCTGCTCCGAGCGATCTTCGGCGAGAAGGCCGGCGATGTGCGCGACAGCTCGCTCAAGGTGCCGCCCGGCGTCGGCGGGATCGTCATCAACGCCCGCGTGTTCTCGCGCAAGGGGACCGAGAAGGACGACCGCGCGCGGGACATCGAGGACCAGGAGCGGGCCCGGATCGAGCGGACGCGCGACGAGGAGATCAAGATCCTCCGCGACTCGTTCTTCCGCCGCATCCGCGAGCTCCTCCTCGGCAAGGAGGCGACGGGCAAGCTCGTCGACGACAAGGGCAAGGTGCTCTTCCAGAAGGGCGCCATCATCGACGAGGCCTCCCTCGCCGAGATCCCCCGCAAGTACTGGGGCGAGATCCCCGTCGACGACGCCGAGCGGGTCCAGCAGATCCTGCGGGACCTCGAGGAGCTCGTCCGCACGCGCGAGGAGCACTTCCGGGACAAGATCGATCGCCTGTCCAAGGGCGACGAGCTGCCGCCGGGCGTCATCAAGATGGTGAAGGTCTATATCGCCATCAAGCGCAAGCTCCAGGTCGGCGACAAGATGGCGGGCCGCCACGGCAACAAGGGCGTCATCAGCCGCATCCTCCCCGAGGAGGACATGCCGTATCTGCAGGACGGCAGGCCGGTCGATCTCGTGCTCAACCCGCTCGGCGTGCCGAGCCGCATGAACGTCGGTCAGATCCTCGAGATCCACCTCGGGTGGGGCGCCTTCGAGCTCGGCAACCAGCTGCAGAGCATGCTCGAGCAGCAGCGGGCGACCGCCGAGATCAAGGAGCACCTGAAGGCCATCTACGCGGGCGACGAGTCGATGGCCGGCTTCTTCGACGACCTCGACGACGGCGACGTCAAGCGCTTCGTCAAGACGGTCGACGAGGGTGTCTTCATGGGATCGCCGGTGTTCGACGGCGCTCATGAGTCGGATATCAAGGGCGCTCTCGAGCTCGCGGGTCTCCCGACCTCGGGCCAGGCGATCCTCTTCGACGGGCGCACGGGCGATGCGTTCGATCAGAACGTCACGGTGGGCATCATGTACATGCTGAAGCTCCACCACCTCGTGGACGACAAGATCCACGCGCGCTCGATCGGGCCTTACTCGCTCGTCACGCAGCAGCCCCTCGGCGGCAAGGCGCAGTTCGGCGGGCAGCGGCTCGGCGAGATGGAGGTCTGGGCGATGGAAGCCTACGGCGCGGCCTACGCGCTGCAGGAGTTCCTCACCGTGAAGAGCGACGACGTGATGGGCCGCACCCGGATGTACGAGGCCATCGTGAAGGGGGATTACACCCTGGAGGCGGGGCTGCCGGAGAGCTTCAACGTGCTCATCAAGGAGCTCCAGTCGCTGTGCCTGAACGTGGAGCTGGTCGAGACGAGCGGAGGCGTGGAGGCCTCGGCCGCGGAGGAAGAGGAGTGATGCAGTTCGTCACGTCGCGAGCGCCGCGCGCCCGGTCGGTGATGGGGGGGGAGGCGCGCCGCGCGGGCGGCGCGCCCCCGACGTCCGACTCGGTGGGCGCTGGCAGGTTCATCGGTATCGTTTCCGTCTCCGGAGGTCTCCATGCGTGACATCTTCAGCTTCTTCGAGAAGCCCAAAGACCCGCTCTCGTTCAGCGCCATCCGCATCTCGCTCGCGAGCCCGGAGAAGATCCGCGAGTGGTCGCACGGCGAGGTGAAGAAGCCGGAGACCATCAACTACCGGACGTTCAAGCCGGAGCGCGATGGTCTGTTCTGCGCCAAGATCTTCGGGCCGGTGAAGGACTACGAGTGCAACTGCGGCAAGTACAAGCGCATGAAGCACCGTGGCATCGTGTGCGAGAAGTGCGGCGTCGAGGTCATCCAGTCGAAGGTCCGCCGCGAGCGGCTCGGGCACATCTCGCTGGCCACGCCGGTCGCCCACATCTGGTTCCTGAAGAGCCTGCCGTCGCGCATCGGCAACATGCTCGACATCACGCTCAAGGACCTGGAGAAGGTGCTCTATTGCGAGGCCTACATCGTCATCGATCCGAAGGAGACCGGCCTCATGAGGGGCGATCTCCTGAGCGAGGAGCGCTACCTGCAGCTGCTCGACGAGTACGGTGACGACAAGTTCAGCGCCGGCATGGGCGGCGAGGCGATCCTCGAGATGCTCAAGCAGGTCGACGTGCACGGCCTGGCCGAGCTGCTCAGGACGGAGATGCGCGCCGCGACCAGCGAGGCCAAGCGGAAGAAGCTCGCGAAGCGGCTCAAGGTCGTCGAGGCCTTCCGCGAGAGCGGCAATCGGCCGGAGTGGATGATGCTGACCGTGATCCCGGTGCTGCCGCCGGATCTGCGCCCGCTCGTCCCCCTGGACGGCGGCCGCTTCGCGACCAGCGATCTCAACGACCTCTACCGCCGCGTCATCAACCGCAACAACCGCCTGAAGCGGCTCCTCGAGCTGAACGCGCCGGAGATCATCATCCGGAACGAGCGCCGGATGCTGCAGGAGGCCGTCGACGCGCTGTTCGACAACGGCCGCCGCGGCAAGACGATCACCGGCCCGAACAAGCGCCCGCTCAAGTCGCTCTCCGACATGCTGAAGGGCAAGCAGGGCCGGTTCCGCCAGAACCTGCTCGGCAAGCGCGTCGACTACTCGGGCCGCTCGGTCATCGTCGTGGGCCCGACGCTGCGCCTGCACCAGTGCGGCCTGCCCAAGAAGATGGCGCTCGAGCTCTTCAAGCCGTTCATCTACAACAAGCTGGAAGAGCGCGGCTACGTCAACACCATCAAGAGCGCGAAGAAGATGGTGGAGAAGGAGCGGCCGGAGGTCTGGGACATCCTCGAGGAGGTCATCAGCGAGCACCCGGTGCTCCTGAACCGCGCCCCGACGCTCCACCGCCTCGGCATCCAGGCGTTCGAGCCGGTGCTCATCGAGGGCAAGGCGATCCAGCTGCACCCGCTCGTCTGCGCGGCGTTCAACGCCGACTTCGACGGCGACCAGATGGCGGTCCACGTGCCGCTGTCGGTCGAGGCGCAGATGGAAGCGCGCGTGCTCATGATGAGCACGAACAACATCCTCTCGCCCGCGAGCGGCAAGCCGATCATCAACCCGACGCAGGACATCGTGCTCGGGCTCTACTACGCGACCCGCGAGCGCAAGTTCGAGAAGGGGTCGTACCGCGCCGACACCCTCTCCTTCGGCGAGGACGGCGTGGCGCAGGGCTACCTGCGGGGCATCTACGCCTCCCCCGAGGAGGTGCGGATGGCGTACGACAACGGCGAGGTCGCCCTGCACGCCGGCATCCGCGTCCGCGTGCCGATCATCGACGACGACGGCAACCCGCAGCTCGACGAGTTCGGCCATGTGAAGCGCCGCATCGTCGAGACCACGGTGGGCCGCGTCATTATCTCCGAGGTCCTCCCGAAGGGGGTCGCGTTCGAGTACGCGAACAAGACCCTCGACAAGAAGGCGCTCTCGGCGCTCATCGACGTCTGCTACCGCATCCACCGCAACAAGGAGACCGTCCTCCTCGCGGACCGGCTCCGCACGCTCGGCTTCGACCACGCGATGCGGGCTGGCATCTCCATCTGCATGGATCACATGGTGATCCCGCCGGCCAAGAAGGTCCTCCTCGGCGAGGCGCAGAAGGAGGTCGAGCGCGTCGTCGAGCAGTACCAGGAGGGGCTCATCACCGACGGCGAGCGGTACAACAAGATCGTCGACATCTGGGCGAGCATCGCCGACCAGGTCACGACCGAGATGATGGCCGGCATCGGCAAGGAGACGGTCGTCGACCACGAGACGGGCAAGGAGTCGGTCGAGCCGAGCTTCAACCCGATCTACATCATGGCCGACTCCGGCGCGCGCGGCTCCACGCAGCAGATCCGGCAGCTGGCCGCGATGCGCGGCCTCATGGCCAAGCCGTCCGGCGAGATCATCGAGACGCCGATCACCGCGAACTTCCGCGAGGGTCTCAGCGTGCTCCAGTACTTCATCTCGACGCACGGCGCGCGTAAGGGCCTCGCCGACACCGCGCTCAAGACGGCGAACTCGGGTTACCTCACCCGCCGGCTCGTCGACGTGGCGCAGGACGCGGTCATCTCCGAGTTCGACTGCGGCACGCTCGACGGCATCCGCGTGGCGAAGCTCGAGGAGGCCGGCGAGGTCATCCAGCCGCTCGGCGACCGCATCCTCGGCCGCGTCGCGCTGGAGGACGTGGTCGACCCGCTCACCG
Organism: Sorangium sp. So ce185; assembly: GCF_051526825.1. Taxonomy (NCBI): domain Bacteria; kingdom Pseudomonadati; phylum Myxococcota; order Polyangiales; family Polyangiaceae; genus Sorangium; species Sorangium sp. So ce185. The sequence goes on from NZ_CP150316.1 coordinate 818,524, forward strand.
GCGAGGTGCTCATCACGGCGAACACCGAGCTCGACGAGCAGGCGGTGCGGTCCATCGAGGACGCCGGCATCGAGGAGGTCGTCATCCGCTCGGTGCTCACGTGCCAGCTCCGCCGCGGGGTGTGCGCGCTGTGCTACGGCCGCGACCTCGCGCGCGGCTACCGGGTCAACATCGGCGAGGCGGTGGGCATCATCGCCGCCCAGTCGATCGGCGAGCCGGGCACGCAGCTCACGATGCGCACCTTCCACATCGGCGGCACCGCGGCGCGCGGCAAGATCGAGGCGAGCTACCTCGAGGCCCGCACCGAGGGCACCGTCCGCCTCCGCCGCGCGGTCGTCCAGAAGAAGAAGGACGGCACCATGGTGGTGATGAACCGCCACGGCGAGATCGTGGTCGTCGACGAGACGGGGCGCGAGCGCGAGCACAACCGCCTCGTCTACGGCGCCATCCTCAAGAAGGCCGACGGCGAGCGCACCAAGCCCGGCGAGCTGCTCGCCGAGTGGGACCAGTTCGCGACGCCGATCCTCACCGAGGTCTCCGGCGTGGTGAAGTTCGGCGACCTCATCGAGGGCGTCAGCGTGCAGGATCGCCTCGACGAGGTGACGGGCCTCTCGCGAAAGGTCGTCATCGAGTCGAAGGCGGCCGACGTCCGCCCGCGCATCTCGCTGAAGGACCCCGAGTCCGGCAGGACGCTGAAGCTCCCGAACAGCGAGCTCGAGGCGCGCTACCTGCTCCCCGTCGGCGCGCACATCGTCGCGCAGGAGGGGGATCTCATCGAGGCCGGCGAGGTCATCGCGAAGATCCCGCGCGACACGACGAAGGTGCAGGACATCACCGGCGGTCTGCCCCGCGTCGCCGAGCTGTTCGAGGCCCGGAAGCCCAAGGATCACGCCATCATCAGCGAGATCGACGGCGAGGTCACGTTCGGCAAGGACACGAAGGGCAAGCGGAAGGTCATCATCACGCCGTACTCGCCGGACGGGCATGCGCTCGGCGATCAGGCGCGCGAGTACCTGATCCCCAAGGGCAAGCACATCCAGGTGCAGCCGGGCGACCGGGTGCGCGCGGGTGATCCGCTCCAGGACGGCCCGCCGAACCCGCACGACATCCTCCGGGTGAAGGGCGAGAAGGAGCTGTCGGCCTGGCTCGTGAACGAGATCCAGCAGGTCTACCGGCTCCAGGGCGTCGGCATCAACGACAAGCACATCGAGGTCATCGTCCGGCAGATGCTGCGGCGCGTCCGCGTGCGCGAGGTCGGCGATACGAACTTCCTGGTCGACGAGCAGGTGGAGAAGCACATCTTCGAGAAGGAGAACGAGAACGTCATCGAGCGCGGCGGCAAGCCCGCCATCGCCGAGGCGCTCCTCCTCGGCATCACCAAGGCCAGCCTGTCGACCGAGTCGTTCATCAGCGCCTCGTCGTTCCAGGAGACGACCAAGGTGCTCACCGAGGCCGCGATCAACGGCAAGACGGACGATCTCCGCGGTCTGAAGGAGAACGTCATCATGGGTCGCCTGATCCCGGCAGGGACGGGTCTGCCCGCCTACAAGCGCCTCCAGGTCGTGGTCGAGGGCGAGCCGGTGGTGCAGGCGCCGTACGTCGCCCCGCGGCCGCGCCCCGAGGAGACGGCGCCGCTCACGGCGGTGAACGAGGAGTGACGACCGCCGGCGCGCCCGGGCGGGGCCTACCCCCGCCTCCGGGCGCGCCGCCCGGCACCCAGTTCCCGGGCGTGCCGCCCGGCACCCCAGTTCCCGAGCGTGCCGCCCGGCACCCCAGCCACCGGGCGTGCCGCCCCGGGGCCGCTTTCCTCTCCCAGCCCTGAGCTTGCCGGCCTGGCGGAACGCGCCGGACGTGGCGTGAGCGCCTACCCGGGGTCAGTCTTCATCGCCACGTAGCAGCGCGTCGGGTCGAGCGGGACCTCGGGGGCCAACCGGCGCTGGCCGGGATGTTCACGGGGCTCGCGCACCGCTCCGAGCTCTGCTCTCATTCATCGAGCGCACCCCATGGCGGATACGCCGCGAGCGGCTGGCCAGCTTTCCCCGCGTGCTTTCGTTCCGCGAGGGTTCTTGGGCGCGCGCCTACCTCCAATTTCTGAGTAGAATCAGGGTTTCGATGGCTTCCGTTCAAGGATTGAACCAGCGGATTGCCGATCGCCTCGTCCTCGAGGGGCGCATCACCCCGGACGACCATCGTCGCGCGGTGGAGTACGCGATGCGGACCCGCGGCCGCATCGAGGACGCCATCATCGAGCTCGATATCGTCAACGAGGCCGAGCTCCTGAAGTTCATCGCGACCGTCCACAACACCCGCTTCGTCTCGACCGAGAAGCTCTCGAAGGCGATCATCGAGCCCCGCGTGCTCGCCAAGGTCTCGGCGATCACCGCGACGCTGCACGGCGTCTTTCCGGTCCTGCTCGACGAACGGAACACGACGCTGTCGGTCGCGACCGCGGATCCCGACAACGACGCCGCGCTGCACGAGATCCGGCTGGCCGCGGGCGTGCGGGACGTACGCGCCATCGTCGCCCGGCCGGCGGCGGTGCGCGCGGCCATCGCCTACCATTACCGGGGCGACACGACCGCCTTCAATTCGCTGCTGCGGCCGGTCAGCTCGTTCGACGAGATCCTCTACAACAACAACAGCAATCCGTTCGAGCGTACGTCGATGACGTACGAGCGCGCGTCGATCCCCGATCGCACGTCGATGACACACGTGCCGGCTGCGCAGCCGATGCACCCGCAGGCGACGATGCACGGCCAGCCGGCGCACGCGACGCCCGCGCATCCGCAGGCGACGATGCACGGGCAGGCGACGATGCACGGGCAGCCGATGCACGGGCAGCCGATGCACGCGCAGCCGATGCACGGGCAGGCGACGATGCACGGGCAGCCGGCGCACGCGCAGCCGATGCACGGCCCGCCGGCGCTCGCCTCCATCCCTGCGCCGCTCGCCGCGACGCCGCAGCCTCCGGCGGTGATGCGGGGGCCCGCCGCGCCGCCGCGCGCGGCCCCGGCTGGCCCCCCGCCCACGCCGGTGCCGCCCTCGCCGCCCCCTCAGCCGCAGGTCGCCCCGGTCTCCGTGCCGGTCGCGGCGCCCCCGCCGCCGCCGCACCCGACCACGAGCCACGCGTACGTCGAGACGCTGAACGTCCTCGTGAGCCTGCTCGAGAACGCGCGCCAGGACCTCCGGGGCCACTCCTCCACGGTCGCGCGCATCGTCCGCAAGCTCTGCGAGCGCATCGGCCTGCCGCCGACGACGGTCGCGAGCTATGTGGCCTCGGCGTACCTGCACGACCTCGGCAAGAACGGCCCGTACCACCTCACCGCGCTCAACGTGGCCGAGTACGAGGGGCACCGCCTCGCCGCGACGAAGAGCGTCGACCTCCCCGCGCACCTCATGGAGTCGGTGGGGCTGCCGCAGGAGGTCGTCTCCGCGATCAGCCTCATGTACGAGCGCTACGACGGCAGCGGCTTCCCCGACGGCCTGTCCGGCAAGGAGATCCCGCTCGGCGCGCGCATCCTCGCGGTCGCGGACACCTACGCCGACCTCACCCAGAACCCGCGCAACCCCTACCGCAAGGCGCTCCGCCCGCCCGAGGCGTGCGACGTGCTCGCCCAGTACCGCGGCACCATCTTCGATCCGAACATCGTCGACCTCTTCCGCCAGGTCATGACCGGCGACGACATGCGCGCGAAGCTCCTCTCCGACCGGCACCAGGCGCTCATCGTCGACCCGGATCCCGAGGAGACGACGGTGCTCGAGCTGCGGCTCCTCGAGCAGGGGTTCGAGGTCTCGATCGCGCGCAACGTGGCGCAGGCGCGGCGCGAGCTCGAGACGAAGGACATCGAGGTGGTCGTCAGCGAGATCGATCTCGAGGAGCCCGACGCCGGCCTCGCGCTCCGCGCCGACGCGCTGAAGCTCGGCTTCGGCCGCGACAAGACGTGGGTCATCCTCACCGCGAAGACCGACCGGCAGACCGCCCAGCGCGCCTTCGATCTCGGCGTCGACGACTTCGTCTCGAAGCCGGCGTCGACCGACGTCATGGCCGCCAAGCTCCGCCAGCTCATCGAGCGGCGCTCCTCGACCGCCGCCCCGCGCGGCGTGTCCGGCTCGCTCGCCGAGATGGGCCTGCCGGACATGATCCAGATCCTCTGGCACGGCCGGAAGACGTGCGCGCTCAAGATCCAGGCGAACTCCATGGCCGGCGAGATCCACTTCGCCGACGGGCAGGTCGTCCACGCGCTCTGGGCCGGCGCGCAGGGCGAGGACGCGTTCTACAGGATGCTCACGCTGCGCGAGGGCGACTTCCGCCTCGACCCGACCTTCTCGCCCAGCACGCGCAGCATCACCGCCTCGCCCGAGGCGCTGCTCCTCGAAGGGATGCGCCGCCTCGACGAGGGGACCCTGTCGTAGGCGCGCCGCGCGGGAGGCCGGGTTGAAGAGCTCCGTCTGCATCGAGACCCCGCGGCTGCGCCTCCTCCTCCCGCCCCTCGACTTCGCCGGCCGCTACCTCGCCTATTTCGAGCGCAACCGCGAGCACCTCGCCCGGTGGGATCCGCCCCGCCCCGAGGGCTTCTACACCGAGGCGTTCTGGCGCGAGCGCCTCCTCCGCGATCACGACGACTTCGCCGCCGATCGGGCGCTCCGGCTCGCGCTGCAGTGGCGCGGCGCCCCCGACGGCGAGGTGATCGGGGTCTGCAACTTCACCCAGTTCGTGCGCGGCGCCTTCCAGGCCGCGACGCTCGGCTACTCGCTCGACCAGCGCGCCGTGGGCGCGGGCGTGATGTTCGAGGCGCTCGAGGCGGCGATCGCGTACATGTTCGACGCGCTCGGCTTCCACCGGGTGATGGCGAACTACCTGCCGCACAACGAGCGCAGCGGCCGGCTGCTCCGGCGCCTCGGCTTCGTCGTCGAGGGGTACGCCCGCGATTACCTGTTCATCGACGGCGCCTGGCGCGACCACGTCCTGACCGCGCTGACGAACCCGAGGTCCGCGCCGCCGGGCGCGTCGCGGGCGCCGGCAGCGGCGCTCCCCTCCGGCGGCGCCGGGCACCGCCGCGGGTGAGCGGCCGGCGCAAGAGCGGGCGTGCCGCGCCTGCGTCCGCCGCGGCTGCTGTCGTGGATAAGTGTCCAGGATGCTTGGGGATTGTGACCAGGTAGGCCGCGGCCGGCGCGCGCCGCGTCTTGCCCGGGAACGGGCGCGGCCCTAGCCTCTCCGGAGGCGTGGACCGCAGGTGCGGCCGCGACCCGGAGGAACATGTACGGTCCGCAAGGCAATGGTGGGGGCGGCGCGCGCAGGCCCGCGCAGCGCTCGACGAAGGTCACGGTCCCCGAGATCCGCGCCCGCAAAGGGGTCTCGCCGATCGCGATGGTGACGGCCTACGACTTCACGATGGCGCGGCTGCTCGACGAGGGCGGCGCCGATCTGCTGCTCGTCGGCGACTCGCTCGGGATGGTCGTGCAAGGGCACGCGACGACCCTCCCCGTGACGGTCGAGGAGATCTGTTATCACGGGCGCGCGGTGGCCCGGGGCGCGCGGCGCGCCCACGTCGTGGGCGACATGCCGTTCATGAGCTTCCAGCTCTCTCCGATGCACGCGCTCGAGAACGCCGGGCGGATGATGAAGGAGGGCAGCTTCGAGAGCATCAAGCTCGAGGGGGGCGCCGAGATCGCGGAGCACGTGCGCCGGATCGTCGCCGCGGGCATCCCGGTGATGGGCCACCTCGGGCTCACGCCGCAGTCGGTGCACGCGATGGGCGGCTTCAAGGTGCAAGGCAAGGGCGACGAGGCGGCCGAGCGCCTCATCGCCGACGCGCGCATCCTCGACGAGGCGGGCGCCTACGCGATCGTGCTCGAGGCCATCCCGCCGGATCTCGCGCAGGAGGTGACGGCGGCGGTCTCCGTGCCGACGATCGGCATCGGCGCCGGGGCGGGCTGCGACGGGCAGGTGCTCGTCTGCTACGACCTGCTCGGGATGTTCCGCGAGCTGACGCCGAAGTTCGCGAAGCGCTTCGCCGAGGTCGGCGATCAGATCGTGGAGGCGACGCGCGCCTACGTGGACGAGGTGCAGTCGCGCACGTTCCCGGCCGCGGAGCACAGCTTCAAGCCGAACGGGCCCCGCCGAGCGGCCGTCGTGCCCGCCGCGCCGGCCAAGCCCGAGTTCGCGCCGGCGGACGAGATCCCCCCGCACTGGCAGACGCACTGAGCGCGGCGGTGCGGCGGTGCGGCGGTGCGGCGTTTGACGCGCGCCGGCCGCGCCGCGGGCAGGCCGCCGGCCTCAGCCCGCCCGGAGCTCCGCCGCCTCCCGTCGCCCGCCGAGGGCGCGCAGCAGGAGCTCGGCCGCGAGCAGCGCGAGCAGCAGCAGCGCGACATACGGCGATCCGTCGATCGAGGCCGACATGCCGCCCAGCTCGGCCGCGCGGGCGCTCTCGGCGACGCGCCGCGGGCGGAGATCGATCTCGCGCTCCGGGACCGAGACGACGCGCGTCGAGCGCTCGTCGTCGAGGGTGAGCTCGTAGAGCCCGGCGAGCGGGGGCGAGACGCGCAGCCGCCGCTCGACCTCCACGACGGAGAGCGCCTCGCGCCCCGCGGGCCCCTCGGCGCGGTCGACCTTCACGCGCTCGACCTTGACGTCGCGGTAGCCGTCGAACGTCCACGTCTCGCCCGCGGCGAGCCGCCGCGCGCCGCCGCGGGCGCGCGCGGCGCCGACGAACCCGTCGAGCAGCGAGAGGAACGCCGGCCGCAGCGCGACGTCGCTCTCCTCCGTGCTGAGCGGCAGCGTCATGAACAGCACGACGCCGCGCCCGAGCGGGCGCCGTACGAGGAACGGGGCGCCGTCCGACCACCGCGCGAGCACCTCGGCGCCCTCCGACGCCTCGGCGCCAAGCGTGGCCCGGCCGCGCGGGGCCACGTCGGCGAGGCTGGCCGCGGACGGGCCGAGCCAGCCCGCCGTGGCCGGATCCACCCCGCGCGCCGGGGACGCCGACCAGCGGACGACGCCGGGCACCAGCGGCTCGAACCCGGCGCCGAGCGGCGCCGCGGCGGCGCGCTGGCCGAGCGTGAGGAGCGCGACGCCGCCGCGCTCGACCCACGCGGCGAGCGAGCGGCGCACCTCGGGCGTGAAGCCGGGCGCGTCGTCGACGATGAGCCCCGCGTGCGCGGCCAGCTCGTCCGCGTGCTCCGGGACCGAGGGCAGCGGCCTGATCTGCGCGTCGAGATCGAGCGCCGAGAGCGCCTGCTCCAGCGGCGGCGGGCCGCCCGTCTCGACGTGCGTGGTCGCGGGGTCGACCACGACGGCGATCGACAGCGGGCCGCCCGCAGAGATGATCGGCGCGCGGTCGTCCTCGGCGATCGCGTCGCCGCCGGTGAGCGCGGCGATCAAGAACTCGGGCGTCCCGGAGGGCAGGTCGATCGTGAGCTCCTCGGCGCGCAGCGCCGGATCGAGCGCGACCTTGCCGATCACCGCGTCGCCGGCGCGCACCTCGAGAGACCGCCCCGCGGCGGCGGACGCGCCCGCGGTCGGGGCGGGAGGAGCGGCGGAGGCGGCCGGCGACGCCGCGCCGCCGTCGCGCTCCGCGGCGGGCAGGTCGGGCCCGGGCGCGGCGGCCTGCGCGGCGGTGCAGACGACGCGGATGCGCGCCTTCTGGCTGGATCGATCCGCGCGCACGATCCCGCAGTCCTGCCCCGCCGCCTCCAGCTCCTCGAGCGGCACCCACGTGGCGATGTCGGGGGTGCCCGCGATGGGCGGCGCGCCGGGCGCGCCGTCCGCGAGATCGCTGAGGAGCACGATGCGCTTGTCGCTCTGGGGCAGCCCCCGGAGCAGATCGCGCGCGAGATCGAGGGCGCCGTCGAGGTCGGTGGCGCGGTCCGACGGCGTCACCGCGTCGAGCGCGTCGGCGACGGCGGCGAGGTTGGTCGTCGACGCGAGGGCGACGCGGGCCGGGGCGCCCGCGAGGACGAGCGCCGCGGCGTCGCCGGGCGCGAGCCCGCCGGCGAGCTCGCGCGCGGCCGTGAGCGCGCGCTCGAAGCGCGAGGGGCCGGCGCGCTCCGCGCCGTCGCCGCCCGGACGCGCGCGCATGCTGAGCGAGTCGTCGACGACGATGGCGAGCGCGACCGACGCGCCGGCCCTGCGGCTCAGCGACAGGTGCGTGCAGCGCAGGAGCGGCGTGGCGCCGAGCACCGCGAGCGCGAGCACCGACACGGCCCGGGTGGCGAAGAGGGCGCGGTCCTCGAGGAGGCTCCGTCGCCGCGCCGTCGGCGGCGTGGGCGGGACCAGGCGCGCGGGCGGGAACGGCCGCTCCTCGGCGCGGCGGCGGCGCAGGAGGTGCGCGGCGATCGGCGCGCCGACGAGGAGCGCGACGAGCAGCGCGCCGAGCGTGACGAAGCTCATCGCCGCACCTCGGCGATCGCCTGCACCAGGGCGCGGACGACGTCGGTCGGGGGATCGGCGCTGGTCGCGCGGAGCAGGCGGCCGCCGCGCGACGCGAGCGCGCGCGCCCAGCCGTCGGCGAGGGCGGCGAGGCGCGCCTTGTACTGCGCGCGGACCGCGCCCGCGTCGGCCTCCACGACGGCGCCGCCCTCGAGCGCGCGGAGGCGCACGTTGCCCTCGAAGTCGAGCTCGGCCTCGCTCGGGTCGAGGACCTGGAGGGCGATCAGCGTGCGGCCGCCGGTGCTGAGCGGCGTGAACGCGGAGAGGGCGCGCTCCGCGCCCGATTCATGAGCGAGATCGAGCAGATCCGAGATGAGCAGGACGACGGCGCCGCGGCGGGCCTTCTTCGCGACGGGCGCGAGCGCGCGCTCGATGGCGCCCGCGTCGCCGCTCCAGTCCTGGGCGGCGGAGGTGGCCTCGAGGGCGCCCACGATCCGCTCGAACGCCTCGCGCCCCGCCATGGCGGGCAGGCCGTGCGTGCCGGCGCCGCCGAGCCACGCGAGCCCCACCGGGTCGCCGGTGGCGAGCGCGACGCGGGCCATGGCCGCGGCGATGAGCGCCGCGTAGGCGAGCTTGGCGCCGGGCGCGCGCCGGCCGCGGTAGGACATCGAGGCGGTCGCGTCGACGCACAGCCAGAGGGCGCGGTCGGTCTCGGTCTCGAACTCGCGCACCATGAGGCGATCGTGGCGGAGCAGGGCGCGCCGATCGAAGAAGCGGAGATCGTCGCCGGGCACGTAGGGCCGCTGCCCGCCGAACTCGACGCCGGCGCCCTTGCGGATGCTCCGGTGCATGCCGGCGTAGACGCCCTCGGCGACGGCGCGCGACTTGAGGCGGAGCGGGGCGAGCCCGCCCCAGTCGATGGGGAACGCGGCGAGCGAGGCGCGGTCGGAAGCGAGCGGCACAAGGGCGCTTCTTAGCCTGGATCCCGGGGGCGATCACCCGGCGGCAATCGTACGGTGGCGAGCGGCGGCGAGCGGTGGCCGAGCGGTGAGACCGGCGGCAGAAGCGCGGTGGAGGCGCGGAGCCGGGCGGTGGAGGCGCCGTGAGGCGCGGCCAGGCGGCTCCCGGCCGGGCGCCCGTCCCGCGCCGCTTTACCGTGTGATTTCCGGTTCTTCCGGGGCCCGGGGCTTGCCGTGGCGACGCCCGCCACACATCAGCTCCATGGAATGGCTGACGAGAAAAGGCCGGTGTCGCGCACGTGGCTCGGGTACCTGCTGATCGCCGCCGCGATCCTGGTCTTTTCCGGGATCGTCAAGCCGCCGGGGCCCCCGCTCGTGCCCTACGACGAGGCGGTCGCCGCGGTGCGGCGCGGGGAGGTCGGCGCGGCGGTCGTGAAGCCCGACGAGATCGAGCTCGTCCGCCACGCCGGCGCGCAGCGGACCGAGGAGCACGTCCGCGCGACGCGGCTGCCCGGCGTCGAGGACGAGCCGCTCGTGCGGGCGCTGCTCGATCAGCAGGTCCGCATCCAGGCGCAGAGCGCCCGGTCCGGGGCGTGGGCGCAGGCGGCGATCTGGCTCCTGCCGCTCCTGCTCCTCAACGCGGCGTTCTTCATGATGCTGCGCCGGGCGGGGCAGGGGGCCGGCGGGCCGCTCGGGTTCCTGCGCAGCAAGGCGAAGGTCTACGACCGCTCCAAGCAGGAGCCGGTGCGCTTCTCCGACGTCGCGGGGGTCGACGAGGCCAAGGACGAGCTCGTCGAGGTCGTCGACTTCCTGAAGGAGCCGTCGCGGTACCGGTCGCTCGGCGGCCGGATCCCGCGCGGCCTGTTGCTCGTCGGGCCGCCCGGCACCGGCAAGACGCTGCTCGCGCGCGCCGTGGCGGGCGAGGCGGACGTGCCGTTCTTCTCGCTGAACGCGAGCGAGTTCGTCGAGATGTTCGTCGGGCTCGGGGCCGCGCGCGTGCGCGAGCTCTTCGAGGAGGCGCGCAAGAGCGCGCCCAGCATCGTGTTCATCGACGAGATCGACGCCGTGGGCAGGACCCGGGGCGGCCTCAGCGCCCTGTCGACCCACGACGAGCGCGAGCAGACGCTCCACCAGCTCCTCGCCGAGCTGGACGGCTTCGACGCGCGCACCACCGTGATCCTGATGGCCGCCACCAACCGGCCCGAGGTGCTCGATCCGGCCCTCTTGCGGCCCGGGCGCTTCGACCGCCAGGTCATCGTGGATCGCCCCGATCTGCAGGGGCGCGAGGCGATCCTCGCCGTGCACGCGCGGCGGGTGCCGCTCGCGAAGGACGTCGACCTCGGGCTCGTGGCGCGCCGCACGCCGGGCATGGTCGGGGCCGACCTCGCCAAGATCGTCAACGAGGCGGCGCTCGCCGGGGCGCGGCGCGGCGCGAGCGAGATCGGCCAGGCCGACGTCGACGAGGCGCTCGACCGGTCGCAGCTCGGCCTCCGGCGCCGCGGGCAGATCATGACCGCGGAGGAGCGGCGGCGCGTGGCCTACCACGAGGCCGGGCACGCGCTCGTCGCGCTCGCGCTGCCGGCCGCCGATCCGGTGGAGCGGGTGTCGATCGTGGCGCGCACGATCGGCGCGCTCGGCGTCACGATCCAGGTGCCGCGCGGCGAGCGCCAGCTGGTCACCGAGCAGGAGCTCGAGTCGCGCGTCACGGTGATGCTCGGCGGCAGGGCGGCGGAGGAGATCGCGCTGGGCCAGGTCTCGAGCGGCGCGCACGACGATCTCGGGCGGGCCACGGCGCTCGTCCGCGAGATGGTGACCCGCCTCGGGATGAGCCGGCGCCTCGGGCTGCCCGCGCTGTCGCGCAACGTCGGCGCGCCCATGCTCGGCGTGATCCAGGAGGAGCGCACGTGCAGCGAGGAGACCGCGCGCGAGGTCGACGAGGAGGTGAGGGAGCGGCTCGGCGAGATGTACCTGAAGGCCAAGCAGCTGCTCGTCGATCGCCGCGAGGGCCTCGAGGCCGCCGCGGAGGCGCTCGTGCTCAAGGAGACGCTGCGCGGCGAGGAGCTGGAGCAGATCGCGACCGTGTCGACGCGCCGGAAGATCTCCGTGGGGTCGCCGAGCGCGGCCTGAGGCGCGCGCCCCGCGGCGCTGGGCCCGTGCCTCAGGCCGCGCGGCGCCGTCGCCTGAGGCCGCCCGCGAGCGCGGCGAGCGACAGCCCGGCGGCCGCCCACGCCCGGTCGCCCGCGCCCCCGGCGGCGCGGCAGCCGCAGCCGCCGTCCTCTTCCGCGAGCTCGCCGCCGTCCGGACCGTCGTCCGGCGGCGCGACGCCGATCCCGCGCACCGTGATCTCCTGCACCGGATCGCTCGGGTCGTTCGACGCGACGCGGACGGTCGCCGCGAACGCGCCGCCCGCCTTCGGCGCGAAGCGGATCGCGAAGTCGACCGCCGTCTCGGGGTCGATCTCGAGCGCCTCGTCGGCGAGCTCGAAGCTCTCCGGATCGTCGGTCTCCACGGCGACGTCGAGCAGCGCCTCGCCTGCGTTCGACAGCTGGACGATCTCCACGTTGGCCTGCCCGACCTCGACCGGGCCGAAGTCGATCTCCCGCGTGTCCAGCGCGAGATCCGGGAGCGGCACGTGGACGCGCTCGCTCTCGAAGATCCACGCCCGCTCGGTGAGCGGGAAGTCGAGCGGGATGTCGGCGATCGGGATCGACCACTCGCGGCCGAGCAGGCTGACGCTGAACGCGGGGATGAGGTGGAGCGTGCCCTCGTAGCGCACCGAGCCCTCGGGGCGCACGTTGAGCTCGACCGACGGGCCGCCCAGGTACTCCGTGAACGAGGCGCTGCGCTCCTTCGTGATGTCGCCCCCGCTCACCGTCGCCTGATCGAGCGTCTCGACGGCCACGCGGTGGGTCACGTAGCGAGCGTCGACATCCATGGCGACGTCGAGCTCGAACCTCCCGTCGATGCCGGGGATCGAGCCGCCGATGAGGTCGCCGAGGGAGACGGCCGCGAGCCGCTGCGGCGCGGTCGAGCTGGCCATCGCGACGCCCGGCTCCCAGCCCCAGGCGTCGAACGATTCGCTCTCGTGCACCTGGAAGTCGATCTGGGGCACATAAGGGATATCGCCCGTCCACTCGAAGTCCTGGCCGAGGACGGAGATGCTGACGCGCCCCTCCGCGCTGACGTCGAGCCCGTAGTCGCAGCTGAACGTGCCTCCGCCCTGGTCGCCGGGGGCCGCGAGCGCGAGCGCCTCTGGCCACGACGCCTCGAGCGCCCCGCTCAGCGAGACCTGCGTGTTCGCGTACACCGCGGCCCGGAGGTTCACCTGCAACGGCGAGCCCGGAGGGACCCAGCCCGTATCGAAGTCGAGCTCGAGCGGGATTCCGTCTCTGCGCTGGAAGGTGACCGCGCCCCGCTCGCAATAGAACGGGTCGTCGGCGCACGGCGCAGCCAGCGAGTCGTAGGCCGACGCGGCCGCGGGGGCGAGGAGGGTGAGCGCGGCGGCGGCGCAGGGGAGCGCGCGCCGGGGCCGGGCGGGGCGGGAGGCCTCGAGAGCAGCGTCGCCGGACAGCAGAGAACGCATGATAGCGATTACCACGATCCGCGCGCTCCACGCCATAGCGGCATTCCAGGGGTACAGCGCCGCTAACGTGCCCCGAACAGCGTGCCGACCACGATGCCAGCGGCCGCGCAGAGAATGGCCACCACGGTCCAGAGGAGTCGCTCGCGCGAGGCGCGCTCCGGCGTCGCCGCGGCCGCCGCGCGGCCGCCGAGCGCGTCGCCGCGCGCCGCGGCTCGGCCCGGGGGCAGCGCGCCGATCCCCTGGCGCTCCCGGGGCGGAACCGCGGGAGCGACGTCCGCGGTGGAAGCGTCGTTCTGGGGCTTCGCGGCGTAGTCCAGGCCGGTGCGCTCGAGCCCGAGCTCGGTGATCGAGATGGCGTCCGCGAGGCTCGTGGGGGTGTGGCCCACGACGCGCCGCTCGCGGCAGGCGCGCAGGGCGTCGGCGAAGGCCCGGGCGCTCGGGTGCCGCGCGGCCGGGTCCTTGGCGAGGGCCCTCAGGATGACGGCCTCCAGGCCGGCCGAGATGAGCCCGTCGCGCTTGCCGGAGCGCGGCGGGGGCGGCTGCTCGGTGATATGCGCCGTCATGACGGCGATGGGCGTCCGTTTGCTGAACGGCACGGCGCCGACCACCATCTCGTAGAGGATGCAGCCGAGCGCGTAGATGTCGCAGCGCGGATCGACGTCCTCGCCGCGCACCTGCTCCGGCGCCATGTACTCCGGCGTCCCGAAGATCATGCCCTGCTCGGTGAGCCCGGTCGTCATCAGGTCGCCGTGCACCACCTTCGCGAGCCCGAAGTCGACAACGCGGACGCGGCCCCCGAGCGGCGACGGCGCGCCGCCGCCGGGCGCGGACGACGGCGGCGCGCCCGGGCGCTCGATGAGCACGTTGGCCGGCTTCAGATCGCGATGCACCACGCCCGCCGCGTGCGCGGTCTCCAGCGCGGCGCAGATCTGGAGGGCGATCTCGATCGCCCGGTCGACCTCGATCGGCACGTGCTCCCGCAGGAGCTCCTCCAGCGAGCTGCCGTCGATGTGCTCCAGCGCGATCATGAGCAGCCCGCCCTCCTCGACGAAGTCGAGCATCCGGACGACGTGCGGGCCCTCGAGGCGCTTCAGGATGGCGGCTTCCCGGTGGTAGCGCCGGAAGATCTGCGGCGCGCCGGAGAGGTGCCGGTGGATCACCTTGAGCGCGACGCGCTGGCCGTCCTCGTCGCGGGCGGCGCGGTAGACGACGCCGGAGGAGCCCTCGCCGACGACCGACTCCACGGTGTACCGCGACGCGATTCGGTGCCCGGGGGCCAGGCGATCGGGCGCCGGCAGCGGCGAGGTCACCGCGCACCACCCGCGTCCACGGCGTCCGCGGGCGCCGGGTCCGGCGGAGGCAGCCGGAGGTGCTGCTCGGTGAACGAGGTGCAGGCGCGCACGATCTTCGGGCTGAGCTCGATCGGGTCGAGCCGCGCGGTCGGATCGTGCTCGCGCCACGCGGCGCAGGCGGTCTCGGCGAGCCCGGTCGCGTCGAGCGCGACGTAGGCCTCGAGCAGGTGGCGGTGCAGCGTGGCGATCTGCATCCGGGCGAGATCGCCGTAGCCGAGCAGCCGGCTCGCCCGCGCCACCGCGTCGATGTAGCGGCCGCTCCGCACGTCGCTCGCGAGCTGCGGCAACTCGGCGTCGACCCGTCGCTGGGCCTCGCGCGCGCGGCCCGCCCCCTCGGAGCGCACGAGCGCGCCGGCGCTCGCGGCCTCGGCCTTGCCCTGGGTCGTGAGCGGCAGATCCGTGAGCGGCACGAGGATCACCATGCCGCGGTGCAGCGTGTCCTTCTTGAAGTGGTTGTACTTGTGGAGCATCCACGCCTTGTCCCGCTTGCCGAGGAAGCGATAGGCGATGGTGAGCAGCGTGTCGTGCTGTCCGACGACGTACCGGAGGTTGTACGGCACGATGATCTCCTGCCCGTCGGTCGGCTCGATCCAGGGCATCGTGTCGTTCGAGAGGGCGAGGACGTCGCTGCGGTCGGCGGCGCCGAGCAGGCGCTCCGCGAGGATCGTCCAGGTCTCGCCGGCGGTGACGCGGTGGTGGCCGAGCGCGGGCACCTCCAGCCGCAGGCCGGGCATGATCGGCACGCCGGCGCCGGCGTCGAGCGCGTTGGCGGCGACGAGCACCTGCTCCATCTGCACGCGCCCGTAGGTGCGCTCCGCGATCTGCGCGAGGGTCTCTCCCTCGCGGACGACGTGCGGGAACGCCGCCGCGGCGCTGGCTACCAGCGTCGTCGCGGCCAGGGCGCCCGCGGATAACCAAGTTCGCCGAGAGCTCACGCCGGCGAGGGTACCAGGGGATCGCCCGGGGTGGGACGGCTCGTTCGGGGGCGGCCGCGGGACGTTCGCCGCGATTTCGTCGCGCCGGCGGTTTCGTGCCAGAGTGCGCGCGACGCATGAACACCACGACGACGGCCGGTAGAATCCCGGCGTGGATGTCGCGGCGCTTGCCCGCCGCGGCGAGGCTCCTCACGGCCGCCCTGATCGGTCTGGCGACGCCGGGCTGCCTCGTCCGGCAGGACCTGTACGACCAGGCGCGCGCGGAGATCCAGAAAGAGCGCGAGGCGGGAGAGCGGGCGCGCGCCGAGGCCGAGCTCGCCCGCGCCGAGGCGGCGCAGCGGTCGGCGCAGGCCGCCGCGATCGAGGCGGAGCTCTCGCGGCTCGCGGACGATCTCCGGGCGCGCGATCTCCGGCTGTCCGAGGTGACGACGACCGAGGCCGGTCTCGCGCGGCGGCTGGACGAGCTGGCCGCGATGAACGAGGAGCTGTCGGCGCGGCTCCGGAGCGCCGGGCAGAGCGTGGGACAGCTCGCGAACGAGCGCGGCAGCCTGTCGGCGGAGCTCGCCGAGGCGCGGGCCAGGGTCGACGATCTGCGCCGCCACCAGGCGGCGGCCGAGGCGCGCGCGGCGCGGATGCGCGACGTCGCGAGCCGGCTCCAGGCGACGGTGGACGGCGGGAAGGTCCGCGTCGGGATCCGCGGCGGGCTGCCGCTGCTCGAGATCTCGAGCGACGCGCTGTTCGACGGCGCGAAGACCGAGGTCAAGCCGGCTGGGCGGAAGCTCCTGGCCGAGGTCGCGGGGGCGCTCCGGACGATGGCGGATCACCGGTTCCAGGTCGTGGGGCACACGGACGACCGGAAGGCGAGGGGCGCGAAGCGCGCGTCGAGCTGGGACGTCTCGACGGCGCGCGCGGTGGCGGTCGTCGAGGTGCTCATCGAGGGCGGGGTGTCGCCTCAGCGCCTGTCCGCGGCCGGAGGCGGGGAGTTCGCCCCGGTGGCGCCGAACGCCTCGGAGGAAGGGCGGGCGAAGAACCGGCGCATCGAGATCGTCCTGCAGGCCGAGCCGGAAGGGGCGGGGAAGGCGCCCGGCGAGGCGGGGGCGGCAGCGACGCCCTGAGGGGCGCGAGAATCTCGCTCTGTGACCGGCGTCCCGGCGCGCACCGCGTCGAGGCTGTGCGCGTCGTCGGAGCCGGCGGCGGGGTGAGGCCGGTGCCTGGCCGTCCTCAACTCGGATCGTCGAGCACGTCGGCGAGCGCGGCCGCGGTGACGGCCTTCTCGATCCAGCGCTCGAGGCGCTCCGGGTCCTTCTGGGCGACGATGCGCTCGCGTGCGGCGTCTGGCACCGCGATGCCACGAGCCCGGAGCACGCTCAACAGGGCGCGCACCGCTTCTTCGACGCGCCCCTCGATGCGTCCCTCGTCACGACCCTGGGCGACGTATTTCTTCGCGAAATCGCTCTGGTATTCGTAGCCCTTCATCATCGCCTCCAGCGCCCGGCGGGCCGCCTCGTTCAGGGAATTGTACAGGAGATCGTAGTAGAGCCGGGCGCGTTCGTCATCGAGCCCCTCGATCGCGGGCAGCACGGCGCTGGCGATCGTTGCGCCTTGCTCCGTCTCGCCGTGGGCCATTGCGGAGAGCACCCCCAGCTCCGGTCGACGGACCGCTTCCGCCGGGTCCGTCACGACCGGAACGTTGCTGCGACGGAGCACGGGCGGACGCAGGACGAAGCCGGGCACGCCGATCTCGATCGGCTGCGCGCACCAGTCCGCGACGAGGGGGTCGGGCGCGACGACGAGCAGGCCCGCCTGACAGCGGTGCTGATCGCGCGAGACGGTCAGATAGGCGGGCCAGCTAAACGGCTTGTTGTCGTCCTTCCTGAGCTGGACAGAACGAGCGCGCGGCGAAGCCCGTATTCAATGCATCGGGCTTGCCGCAAGCCTCAACCCATCTTGCGGTCTGCCGCCGGCTGCCCTGCTTCGCGCGTCGTCTCCCCGCGCCGCAGCGCGCACGCCGCCAGGATGCTCAGCGCCGGGGTCACGACCATGTGATACCGATCCTCGCCGAAGAACACCGCGTGCGTCAGCGCCACCGAGGCGACCGCGAACGCGAGGTAGCCGACGACGCCCCCGTTCGCGGGCCGGCCCGGCAGCGGCAGCGCCGCGAGGAGCGGGATCGCCACCGCGAGCGGCCAGAACGCGTGCTCGTCCCCGACCACCCCCCACGCGACCAGCCCCAGCACCGCCGCGAGCGAAAGCAGCTGCGCGACGAGCGCCCGCCACGGCCTCGGGCGCGGCAGCGCCACCACCCCGAGCCCCGCGACGGAGAGCAAGGCGAGGTGCGACGTCGTGAGCACGCGGCGCCACGCCGCGCGCCGCCCCTCGGGCCACGCCGCCGGGTTCGCCTCGCCCAGGTACCCGACCGGGAACGACTCGTGATCGAACGTGAAGCCCAGCTTCTTCGGAATCAGGCCCAGCCAGCGGGATGGATCGTTCTTGATCCACCGTAGCCCCTCGGCCATCCAGCAGCGGTCCTGCGCCACCTGCCCGCGCGCGATCGGGCAGCCGTCGCCGGCGCGCAGCGTCTCGAAGCGGCCCGTCGCGCGCGGGAACGCGCCGATGGCGAGGTTCCAGCCGCCGTTCGTGGAGACGAGCGCGCAGCCGTCCATCACGCGGCAGTTCCGGATCGTCCACGGCGCCACCACGGCGAGCGCCGTCGCGGTCGCGAGCGCCGCCGCGAGCGCGCCGCGCCGCCACGCGGCCCGCGCCCCGCCGGCGCCGCCGCGCGCCAGCAGCGCGAACGCCGGCGCGCAGAGCAGGCTCTGCGGCCGCACCAGCGTCGCCAGCCCGAGCGCCGCGCCCGCGAGGATCGCGCCGCGGACCGGCCGCCCGCGGGCCGCGTCGCGCGCGAGCAGCCACGGCGCCGTCACCAGGCCGAGCGCCGCGAGCGGCTCGGTCATCACGAGCGCCGCGTAGAGGACGAGCCCCGGCGAGAGCGCCGCGAGGAGCGCCGCCGCGCGGGCGCGCGCCGGCGTGGTCGCGTACCGGGCGAGGCGATGGACCACGACGACGAGCAGCGCGCCGGTCACCGCGTTCGCGACGGTCGCCACGTGCGGCCCGGCGCCGAACAGCCTGTAAATGAGGCCCAGGAAGCCGCTGTAGCCGACCGGGTAGTGGCACCACGGGTGCCACACCGCCTGGCCGCCGACGATGAGATCGTCCGAGTAGCCGAGGCCGGCGGCGATCCGGCGCGCGCCGAAGTCGTAATAATGGCCGTCCCACACCGGCTCGCGCGCCCACGCGATCGCCACGTAGAGCCGCGGCAGGAGCGCGAGCACGAACGCGAGCGCCGAGAAGGCGAGATCCCCGCCGGCGCCCGGCGCCTCCCCGCCCACGCGCGGGGGCGTCGAGGCCGCCCGGCCCGGTCGCGCCGCCTCGGCGCCGGCGCGCGCGGCCTCGACGCCGGCGCGCGCCGCCTCAGCCATGCTGCCTGGCGCGTGTTCCGGCGGAGATCTCGCGCAGGCGGCGCATGTAGGTCTTCGCCACCTGGGCCGGATCGAGCCGCAGGAACTTGGCGATTTCCTGAACGAATCCATGGACATAGACGGGCGCCGGCAGGTCGCCCATCGCCTCGTTCTCGATCGCCTGGAGGTGCGCGAGCGAGATCTTCGTCCGCTGCGAGATGTCGGTGAGCTCGACCCCCTGCGACTCGCGCACCTTGCGCAAGAGCGCGCCGCTGAACTGCGTCTCGGCGTTGATCTCGCGCGCGAGCTCGGCCTGGAGCATCGCGAGCTCGGCCGCGGCGGCGGCGTTCTCGGCGCGCGCCGGGCCGAGCGGCGTGCGCGGGTCGTCCGGGTAGGTCGAGAGGTCGTAGGCGCGGCGGCGCACGGGATCGAGCAGGGTGTCGTGCGCCTCCTCGATGCGCGCCTGCTCCTTCTGGAGCACCGCGGGGCTCAGCACGCTGACCACCGGCAGGCTCCCCTCGCGGTAGATGTCGCGCTGCCGCTTGTAGGCGCGCCGGATCTCGTCGTCGGCGGCCGTCCGGGCCAGGCCGAGCGCCTCGTACAGGGTGGCCGGCGCGGCGCTCTTCGAGGCGGCGGCCAGGGCGCGCGCGTGCGCCTCGGCCGGGCGCGAGTCGCGCGCGGCGAGCAGCGCGAGGATGCGCCGGGCCACGCGCTCGAGGTTGCGCGCGCTCTTCGAGGTCGGGCTGTCGATGAGCAGCGGCTGGCGGCGCCGCGCGGTCAGCCACACCGCGTCGTCGTGCTCGATGTGCCCGAGGTAATCGAGGGAGATGCCGAGGAAGCGATCCGAGACGGCGCTCATCGCCGGGCCGAGCTCCAGGTCCGAGCGGTGCCGCGTCTGGCTGACGACGAGGTGCGGCTTCACCCGCGGCAGCTGCGCGGCGGCGAGCGACGCGACCCCCTCGTCGAACCGCTTCACCTCCATGATGAAGTCGCGCGGCGTCGCGAGCGCCGGGAGCGACGAGGCCACCTTCTCGACGAGCCGGATCTTGAAGCGCTCCTTCATGAGCGCGCGGCGCAGGGTGCGCTGGTAGAGCGCGCGGCAGAAGCGGTAGGAGTGCTCGACCGCGAGCGGCTCGGGCGTGGTGACGCAGATGCCGACGTCGGCGTGCAGGAAGAGGTCGAGCGTCGAGGAGCCGGTCGCCGCGCCGAGGCTGACGATGACGTAGTCGACGTCGAGCTCCTGGATCATCTTCATCCAGTAGGCGGCGCGGCTCGGCCGGAGCGGCGTGGCCGTCATCGGGTCGTACGCGGTCGGGACGAGCCGGAGCCCGGGCACCGTGGTCGCGATCGGCTCGGCCTTGCCCTCCTCGATGTCCTCGCGCGTCACGAGCGGCGGCGCCTCGATCCCGAGCGCCGCGTGCAACCCCGGGCTGTAGGCGTCGGTGTCGATGATGATCACGTCGCGCCCGAGCTGCGCGAAGTACACGCCCAGGTTGACCGCGAGCGTCGCCTTCCCGACGCCCCCGCGGCCGCCGCCGACGGCGATCACCCGGCGGGATCGCGAGCTGGAGAACGAGGGGAGCTCGCCCGGCAGGGCGAGGTCGTCGTCCGACGAGCCGGGCGGGAGGGTCGAGAAGCGCGACGGAGGGTAGGACTCACCGGAGCTGGACAAGGTTCCTCTTCGTGCGGCGTGCGGGGGCGATGTCGGGCGGCTGCGGGCTGCTCGCGGGGCGCGCGTGTCCCTCCTAGCACGCGCCGCGCGCCGCCATCAGCGCCGACGTCGCCGGGGCCTCTGCGGGCGCGCACGTCTGTTCGCCGCGCCGGCGTCCGACGCGTGAGCCGTCTCGACGCGCCCCGGCCGTTGGGCTAGTCGCTCGCCGTGTCCACCGTCCGACCCTTCCGCGCTTACCGACCTCCCCAGGCGCACGCGGCCCGCGTCGCCAGCCCGCCGTACGACGTCATCTCCACCGCCGAGGCGCGCGCGCTCGCGGCCGGGGGCCTGCACAGCTTCCTCCGCGTCTCCCGGCCCGAGATCGACCTGCCCGAAGGGACGGACGAGCACGACGACGCCGTCTACGCCCGCGGCGCGCAGAACCTCGCCGACCTCATCGCCAGCGGCGATCTCGCGCAGGACCCGGAGCCGCACCTCTACCTCTACGCCCAGAAGATGGGCGATCACCGGCAGATCGGCGTCGTCGGCTGCGCCTCGGTCGCGGAGTACGAGCAGGACGTCATCAAGAAGCACGAGAAGACGCGGCCCGACAAGGAGGACGACCGCACCCGCCACATCGAGGAGCTCGGCGCCCACGACGAGCCGGTGTTCCTCACGTACCGCGCCGACGCGGGCATCGACCGCGCCGTCGCGGCGGCCACGCAGTCGCCGCCCATCTACGATTTCACGACCGCCGACGGGGTCGAGCACAAGCTCTGGGTCCTCGGCCGCGAGGCCACCGCCGACCTCGAGGAGCGCTTCCAGGCGATCCCGACGCTCTACGTCGCCGACGGCCACCACCGCAGCGCCGCGGCGGCGCGCGTCCACAGGAAGCTGCGCGGCGACGGCGGCGAGCACGACGTCTTCCTCGCCGTGGTCTTCCCGCACGACCAGATGAACATCATGCCGTACAACCGCGTCGTGCGAGACCTCGCCGGCCGCAGCGCGGAGGCGATCCTCGCCGCCCTCGGCGAGCGGCTCGACGTGGCGCCGGCGCAGGACGGCGCGGCCGCGGCCCCCGCCGGCCCGCGGGCCTTCGGGCTCTACCTCGGCGGCCGCTGGTTCACCGCGAAGGTCCGCCCGGGGTCGTTCGACGCGAACGACCCGGTGGCCTCGCTCGATTGCTCCATCTGCCAGGACCAGATCCTCGGCCCGATCTTCGGCGTCAGCGACCCCCGCCGGGACAAGCACGTCGATTTCGTCGGCGGCATCCGCGGCGTCGCCGAGCTCGAGCGGCGCGTCGACTCGGGCGCGTTCACGATGGCGATCCGCCTCTATCCGACGCAGATCGGCGAGCTGTTCGCGGTCAGCGACGCGGGGCTGCTCATGCCGCCGAAGAGCACGTGGTTCGAGCCGAAGCTCCGCAGCGGGCTCTTCATCCATACGTTCTGACGACAGCGCCGCCCGAGGGGTAGACTGCGCCCATGGCGGACATCAAGCGCGTATCACCCGAACAGGCAAAGAAGCTCATCGACGAGGAGGGGTATCTCTACCTCGATGTCCGGAGCGAGCCGGAATATGCGGCCGGGCACCCGAGCGGCGCGCACAACGTGCCGCTCATGCACGCCGCCGCCGGCGGCATGAAGCCCAACCCGGACTTCCTCGACGTTGTCTGCTCCCTCTATCCCAAGGACGCGAAGATCATCGTGGGCTGCCGGTCCGGACAGCGCTCGCTGCGCGCGGCCGAGGCCATGGTGTCGGCCGGCTACACGGCCGTCATCGATCAGCGCGCCGGCTTCGAGGGGCCGCGCGACGCGTTCGGCGCGCTCACCGAGAAGGGGTGGGGGCCCGCCGGGCTGCCCGTCGCGACGACCACGCCCGGCGCGTCCTACGCCGAGCTCCGGCAGAAGGCCGGCCGGTGACGGCCCCAGCGGGCCGCCGCAGGCGATGACGACCGCGCGCGCGGCGATCACGGCCGCGCGCGGTCGTCATCGCCGCAAACCATCGTAATCGAGCGCCGCGCGCTCCACGACGTCCCAGTCGAGGGCGGCCCGCTCCGCCTCGGCGAGCAGCTCCGCGGTGAACATCGACAGCCCCCAGAGGCCGCCCTCGCGCCGCCGGAACACGTAGCGCGTCCCCCGCGCGGTCTCGACGACGGCGCGATCGCCGTCGACCTCGACCCGCGCGACGCCGGAGAGATCCCGGCGGAGGCGGGCGATCCAGCCGAGCCGCGTCGCCATCTCGACCCAGACGTCCGCGCCGTCGGG
This sequence comes from Sorangium sp. So ce185, assembly GCF_051526825.1. Taxonomy (NCBI): domain Bacteria; kingdom Pseudomonadati; phylum Myxococcota; order Polyangiales; family Polyangiaceae; genus Sorangium; species Sorangium sp. So ce185. The sequence continues at coordinate 841,097 of NZ_CP150316.1, forward strand.
CGCCTCGGCGTGCGCCCTGTACAGCGCGAGCAGCTTCGAGCGCTCCGGCTCCGGATAGCTGGCCTGAACCCGATCGCTCGCCTTCTGTCGATGGTCGCGGATCGCGTGGCAGGCGCGCTGCGCTTCATCGTCGAGGGCGCTGAAGGCGGGGCGGACGTCGCCGCGGCCGAGCGCGCTCGCGAGGCGGAGATACGCCCCCTCGGGGGTGGTGTCGCCGGGGTGGCGCATGACGGTGAAGCCCGTGAGCCCGCACGCGGCGGCGGCGATCCCCAGGGCGATGGCGGTGCGACGGTGCATGGCAGGAGCGGCGTGGAGCGGAGCGCGCTCCCTCTACCACGCCCGGGCGCGCACGGGCTCGCCGCGCGCGGCGCGGCGCCGAGCGGCGTTGCCGAGGGCCGCGCCTTCCGCTAGGAACCCGCGTGCTCCACGGTGCGCGCGTCGCAGTGGTCATCCCCGCGCGGGACGAGGCCCGGTGGATCGCCGAGGCGGTGGGGGCTGTCCCCGCCTTCGTCGACCACGTGATCGTCGTGGACGATGCCAGCCGAGACAGCACGGCCGAGCTCGCGCGCGGGGCCGGGGACGAGCGCCTCGAGGTGGTCGTGCACGCCGAGTGCCGCGGCGTCGGCGCGGCGATCGTCTCCGGCTACCGGCGCGCTCGCGCCCTCGGGGCCGCCGCCGTCGCCGTCATGGCCGGCGACGGGCAGATGGACCCGCGCGACCTCCCGCGCGTCGTCGCCCCGATCGTCTCGGGAGAAGCCGATTATGTGAAGGGCGATCGGCTGCGGCACCCCGACGTCTTCCGCGTCATGCCCCTCCCGCGGCTCGCGGCCACGGCGGCGCTCGCCGCGCTCACCCGCCGCGCGGCGGGCCTCGACGCCCTCTCCGACAGCCAGTGCGGGTACACCGCGATCTCGTCCCGCGCGATCGACGCGCTCGACCTCGACGGCCTCTGGCCGCGCTACGGCTACCCGAACGACCTGCTCGCCGCGCTCGCGGCGCGCCGCCTCCGCGTCCGCGAGGTCAGCGTGCGCCCCGTCTACCGCGGCGAGGCGAGCGGCCTCCGCGCGCGCCACGTGATCACCATCCTTCTCCTGATCGCCAGGAACGCCATAAGGCACCGCCTGAGCTCATCAGGGAAGCCGAAAGATCGCCCAAGCCAGGACGGAACGCGTGAGTCGGAGTTCGTCGAATCGACATGAGCCGTCGCTCAAATAGGTCGACAATCCGCGCATAGGTTCCATAGCAAAGCGGCCTGGCGACCTGACTCATCGGCTTGGCGCGGCGGACCCCACAGGCGCGGACGCCGCAGCCATGCTTCAACATGGGGGGTGACGGACGTGGCGATCAGCCGAGCCGCCTGGTCTAGAATCTGGAATCCGGGGAGGGCGCGGACTCCATCCTTCACACCCCGGGTCGTGGCCTATGCGTTCGGCATCGAGCTGCCGTATAGCCTGCTCGTCCCGGTCGCTCACTTGCGGCTCCTCGGCGTCGTGGATTCAGGGGTCCAGGCGCGCATGCTCGGGATGATCGGGCTCATGTATCTCGTGAAGACGGCGGGCCTCGTCGCGCTGCTCGTCCACATGCTCCGTCCGATCGAGCACCTCCGGCGGTACGCCGTGGGCCACCCCCTCCGGAGCGGCGCGAGCGTCGAGGAGCTGGGCGGCGGCGCGGCGCCTCCGGAGGAGCTCATCCTCGCCGCGGCGAACGCCGCCTACGACACGCCGCTTTCGTTCGCGACGGTCTGGGCCGTCTCCTGGGCGCTCCTGTACCTGCCGGTCACCGTGGCGCTCTACTACATCGCGCCGGACCAGCGCCCGCTCGACGTCCAGCGCGGCGTCGCGCTGGCCCTATTCGCGCTGGCGCTCTTCGCGGCCGCGCTGCCGCTCGCCTACAGCATCCTCGGCCGCCTGCTCTCGCCCGCCGCCGGCGTCATCTCGCTCATCGCCCGCGAGCGCGGCCTGTCCGTGCCCGGCAAGGGCTACTCGCTCGCCGTCCGCCTCGTGATCCTCGGCGCCTGCCTCGCCATCGCGCCGACGAGCTGGATGGCGGCGATGGTGCTCGGCGAGACGGCGGGGCCCGCCAAGCCCGGCCTGAAGCTCACGCTGGCCATCTTCTCGATGGTCGCGGTCACCTGGGCGCCGGTCTGCGCCGGCTTCCTCGCGGGCGCCCTGGCGGGCCCGTTCCAGCAGGTCGCCGCGGTCATCCAGAAGATCGTCCAGCGCGGCGAGGTCGACCGGCTGGAGCGGATCCCGGTCTACTTCAAGGACGAGATCGGCGCCCTGGCGGGCGGCGTCAACGCCATGGTCGATCGCCTGGAGGAGTCGTCCCGGCGCATGCGCAGCTACCTGGCCGAGCGCGAGCGCCTCTTGCAGGACGCGGCGCAGCGCGCGGCGCAGCTCGGGGCCGTGCTGGACAACCTCGTCGAGGGGGTGTTCGCGTGCGACCGCCAGGGCCGGCTGACGATGATCAACGCCTCGGGGCTCAGGCTGCTCGGCCTCTCGGGCCGCTCGGAGGAGGCCGGCCGGACGGTCGAGGAGGTGATGGACCTCAGCCGGATGCGCCACCCCGACGGCCGCGCCTTCACGCGCGACGAGCTGCCGATGGTGCGGGCGCTCGCCGGCGAGACCATCGTGCAGGAGGAGCAGGTGCTCGCGAACGGCCGCGCGGGCCGGGACGTCTTCCTGCGCACCAGCGCGGCGCCGATCCGCAGCGAGGGCGGGGCGATCCTCGGCGCGGTCACGGTCGCCCGCGACGTGACGGAGCTCATGGAGCTCGATCTCGTCAAGGACCAGTTCATCCGGGTCGGCGCGCACGAGCTCAAGACGCCGGTCGCGATCATGAAGGGCTACGCGCTCGCGCTCCTGCGCAACACGAGCGACCTGCCGGCGCCCCGCCGCAAGATGCTCGAGGCCATCGACCGCGGCGCGGACAGGATCAACCGCATCGTCGACGATCTCCTGGCGATCTCGCAGGTCACGCTCGACGTGCTCCAGGTCTCGGAGGAGGACGTCGATCTGAAGGAGCTCCTGGAGGAGACGGTCGACCGCGTGGCCAAGTCGGCGAGCCGCCACCGCGTGCGGCTCTCGCTCGGCGCCGAGCGGCCGCCCGTCGTGCGCGCCGATCCGGAGCGGCTGCGCCAGGTGCTCGCGAGCCTGCTCGACAACGCGGTGAAGTACTCGCCGGACGGCGGCGACATCGACGTCAGCGTCGTCGTGGCCGAGCGCGCGCCGGCGTCCTCGCCGCCGCGCTGCGACGCCGCGCTCTTCTCGCAGCGCCACGGCTCGATCCCCGGCCTGGAGGCGGTCGTGTCGGTGCGCGACCGGGGCGTCGGCATCCCGGCGCACAAGCAGGAGCGGATCTTCGAGCGCTTCTTCCGTGCCCACACGGACACCCGACACGACTACGGCGGGATGGGCATCGGGCTGTTCCTTGCGAAGGACATGATCACCCGTCACGGTGGTCGCATCTGGTTCGAGAGCGAGGAGGACAAGGGCAGCACGTTCTATTTCACCGTCCCACTCAGCAGCGAGGCCCCCGCGGTGGACCGACGATGAGCGAAAGACATGCAAAGACGGTGCTCTTGGTGGAGGACGACGCGGACCTCGTGGCGCTCGTCTCCCTCGTGCTCCAGGAGGACGGCTACCGGGTCAAGATCGCCTGCAACGGCCGCGAGGCGCTGGCCAAGCTGGAGCACGATCTCCCGGATCTCATCCTGCTCGACATGAAGATGCCGGTGATGAACGGCCCGGAGTTCGCGCGCGAGCTCGAGGTCCGTCACGGTCGGCAGGCGCCCATCATCGTGCTCACCGCCGCGGCCGACGCGCACCGGCGGGCGGCCGAGGTCGGCGCGGACGCGTGGCTGGGCAAGCCGTTCGACCCGGACGCGCTCCTCTCGACGGTGAGGCGTTACGCGGGGTGAGCGCGGGGGAGCTGCCGCCGCTCGGCGAGGTCGCGCCGCACCTCGGCCCAGTACCGCGCGGGGAACCGGCGGTGATCGAAGCCGGTCGCCCGGAACACCCGAGCAATGCGGGCATAACGGCGCAGGCTCCAGTCTCTCATGAGCTCGAGCGAAGGGTGGAGGCCGCGCGCGTCGATGAACGGCGCTGCCCGCGCGTAGAGCGACGGCATGACCTCCTCGAGCCAGGACCGCATCAGGCGCTGGTATCCGGGCAGCTCGACGCACCGTCCGGAGATCACCTGAGCGCGCGTGACGCCGTGGCGCGCGAGCTCCTCCTCGGGCAGGTAGCAGAGGCCGCGATCGGCGTCTTCCTGCATGTCCCGGAGGTTATTGAAGAACTGGTCGAGCCGGCCGAACTCCCCGGCTGCGTCCCAGTGCTCCTTCGTCAGGAACGGAACCAGCTGGAAGATATGCCCTGACAGCCGCGCCAGCATGGTGTCGTGCTCCTTCATCGTGCGGATGAGGAGCCCGGGAGCGTGGTAGTCGGCGAGGGCGCGCAGGTAGGCGTCCCAGGCGGCGAGCGCGCGCGCTTGCATGTCGTCCTGGTCGCGCCCCGCGCGCGCGGGGTGGTCGTGCCCTGGGCCGCTCGCGTCCCGGAGCCACAGCGCGCGGATGGCCGAGAGCTCGCTCGCGAAGGGGCAGCTCGGATCGACGAAGCCGCGTGAACGGAGCAGCCTCCAGGCCTCCATGAACCGGCTGAAGCGCCGTTCGTGGGGCTCGATGCGCTCGTTCTCGGCGAGGCGGTCGACGATGCGGATCCAGCGGATGCGGTCGAGCCACGCCTGCTTCACGTCCGGCTCGAGGCCGAGCACCCAGGCGGCGTTGTCCTCATCCTTCAAGGCGTCGTCGGACAGCGCGCGATAGTGCGATGAGCCGACGACCGCGGAGATGGTCTGGTAGGCAGTCCGCTCCGACGCCGGCGCCGCGGGGGGCAAGCAAGGCGGTCGGGGGGAGATGGGTTGAATAGGTTTCACGAGGTCGAGTGCCGAACGTTGATGTTGCCTGTTTCCGGTGTCCCCGGGCTCGCGCGTGAGCGTCGGTGATTATGGGCATGGCCCAATCTGGCTACTTGGGATCACCTGTGTTGATGATGCTTGTTGCCCTCTGTCTTGTAGAACTTTCCGCTCCTCCGCCGGATGCGGGGTGACGCGTGCTCGCCTTCCTTTATGAGACCTTATAGTCTCCCAGTCGACGCGGAAATTCGTCGTCCAGGGCACGGGCTCCGCAGATAATGCGCGGATTCCCTGTGTGTTTTGCCCATGTGTTGGGAGCGCGCCGGCAATGATCGTCGGTGTATACCCTGGGCTCATACGTTGTCCAACGGATAAGACCGGGATTGGCTCGACGTTTTCGCTTCTTGGTTGTCCGTCGCGGCGGTCTCTCAGTCGTCCAGGGCAGATGGCCTTTCCGGAGTTCCGGGTGGATGGCTGCTCTGCCTACATGACGTCATGCGGGGCGGCACGCGGGCGTCGCGCGCCGAGCCCCCTTTTCCTCGTCGCTCAGCCCGCTGTGCCGCGCGGCGCGATCCGCTCGATCCGAGCGCGATCCGGCGCGGTGCTAGACGCACTCGTGAGCTGGATGATTCAGCGTTTGTCGCCACACAGCTCGTGCTGCGGTGAACGCGGCGACTCTGTGGTTGTGGTTACGACCCGATGCCATCGTCCGTGTCTGCGCGGTCATCCGCTCCAGACATAGGAAGACGACACATCCCCGTCGAGGGAGCAGGTCGTGCGGCGCGGGGGATGGGCCCAACGTCCGAGCGAGAAGCCATGGAGGGAGACCGTAGGCCGCGCGGGAGGGAGCAGGGCGCGCGGGGCCGCGCGGGGGATGGGCCGATGTTTGAGCCTAGGACATCATCCCTCCGACGCACCGCGCCGGAGGGGTGATGTCCAAGGCGAGCTCGGCGGGGCCTCCGCGCCGCCCCGCGCGCCCTGCTCCCTCCCGGGCGGCCGGGCCTCCTCGATTACCGCTCTCGCAGCCGCGCCGCCCGGTCCCGCCAGTACTGCAGATCGAGCGCCGAGAAGAGCCCGACCGCGCGCGCGATCTGCCGCTCGCGCCGCGGATCCCCGCGCTCGAGGTGCCGCGCGAGCTCGAACCGCGCGCGCGCCTCGTCCACGGGCAGGCCGCGCCGCAGCGCCTCGCCGATCGCCGCGACCCAGAGCCGCCGCGCGCGCGCGCGGCCGCCCGCGAGCCACGCGGCGAGCCCCCGCAGGCGGAGCGAGGTCGAGCGCCCGAGCGGGAAGACGCGCGCGTACCGGCCGAGCGCGCGGCACGCCTCCGCCGAGAGCCGCCCGAGCTCGAGCCGCTCCGACGGCGCGCGGGCCTCCTCGAGCAGCGCGAGCAGCACCTCGCACGTCGCGGCGTAGCCGTACAGGCAGTGGTAGCCGGCCGGCTGCCCGTCGCGGATCATCGGGAGCGTCCGCTCGGCGGCCGCGCGCGCGTCGTCGCGCGCGCCGCGGAGCAGGTGCCCCAGCGCCACCTGCCCGTGCGTGATCTGCTGCGTGCGGTCGCCGATCCGCTGCACCTCGGCCGACAGCGCGTCGAAGATGGCCGTCGCGCCCTCGCCGTCGCCGAGCAGCAGCCGGCACTGCGCGCGGCCGCTCTCCGCCCAGAGGTGCCCCTGCGCGTTGTCGCTCGCGCGCGCCGCGTCCGCGAGCGCCCCGTACCGCTCGAGCGCCTCCGCCCAGCGGCCCTCGGTGTGCGCCACCCCGGCGAGCAGCGCGAGGCACTCCTCCTTGCGGCGGCGGTCCTGCAGCGCCTCCGCGAGCCGCTCCGCCTCGGTCAGCAGGGCCCGCGCGTCCCGGCACCGGCCCTCGCCGAGCGCCGTCAGCCCGCGCAGGAGCGACACCGACGCGACGCCCCGCGGGTCGTCGAGCGCCGCGGCGGCCTCGGCCGCGCGCGCGGCGTAGGCGTCCACCACGGCCTTCCACGGGACATACCCGAACGCGACGCTCAGGGTCGCGTAGCCGCGCGCGAGCGCGAGCGACGGCCCGAGCCGCGCCGCGGCGTTCGTCGCCGCCAGCGCGGCCAGGAAGGCGAGCGCCGGCTCGTTGCGGAACAGGTACGTCTCCGACAGCTTCTCTGCCGCGAGCGACGCCTCCGTGAAGCGCTCGCGCTCGGCCGCTTCGCTCGCGACCGGGATCGGCAGGCCCGCGACGTGCGCGAGCTGCAGCCCGAGCTGCTTCATCGAGGCCGCCGCGGCGCGGAGCCGCGCCCCGAGCGGCGCGCCGCCGCGCTCCCCGAGCGGCGCGCCGCCCGACGCGCGCAGCCACCCCGCGCCGCCCTGCGAGAGCAGCTCCAGCGCCGCGGCGCAGTGCCGCTCCGCGCCGATCAGGTCGCCCATGTTGTAGTGCGCCTGGCCGAGCCGCCGCTCCCAGCGCGCGCGCCGCAGCGGCGCCGCGCGCTCCTCCGGCGAGAGCGCGCCGTCCAGATCGAGCGCCCTCCGGTAAAAATCGACGGCGTCGCCGGACGCGCCGGTCGCGAGCGCCTGGGCGCCCGCCTTGTCGAGGTACTCGAGCGTCTTCTGGACGACGCCCGCGGTCGCGTAGTGGTGGGCGAGGAGCGGGTACGACAGGGCGAGGTCCGGCGCGTCGCGGTGCCGCTGCTCGATCGCGCGCGCCGCCGCGCCGTGCAGGGCCCGCCGCCCCCGCTCGGGGATGCCGGCGTAGACGACCTCGCGCAGCTTGTCGTGCACGAAGCGGAGCCGCCCCGGCTCGGCCTCCTCGAGCACGTGGCGGCCGGCGAGCTCCGCGAGCGCGTCCATCGCCTCGACGTCGGCGAGGCCGGCGGCGCCGAGGAGCAGGCGCTCCTCGAGCTCGCGGCCGAGCACCGAGGCGAGCCGCGCGAGCGCGAGCGCCCCCGGGCTCAGGCCCGACAGCCGGCGCGCCACGAGCTCCCGCAGCGAGCCCGGCAGCGGCAGCGACGGGGGCGGCTGGCTCGCGCGCGCGGCGCGGGCGAGCGCCTGCGCCGCGGCGCCCTCGGCGCTCGCGCGGATGCGCCACACGTAGGCCTCGTCCCGGTAGATCATCCGCTCCTGGATCGCGGCCCGGAGGTACTCGGCGATGAAGAACGGGTTCCCCTCCGACTGCTCGAAGAGGTAGCGCACGAGCGCCTCGGGCGGCTCGTCCAGCGCGAGCATGTCGCGCACCATCCGCCCGACCGACGCGCGATCGAGCCGCCCGAGCTCGATGAGCGACGCCCAGGGCGCGCCGAGCAGCGGGGCGAGCGCGGGCGCCGCCTCGTCGGTCCGGTAGGCGCCGAGCAGGACCACGGGGTGGGCGGCGAAGTAGGCGGCGTCGAGGTGCTCGAGGACGTCGCGCGAGCTCTCGTCGGCCCACTGGAGGTCGTCGAGCACGAGCAGGACGGGCCTCGTCGCCGCGAACGCGGCGAGCGTGTCGGCGAGCGCGGTCCGCAGCCGGTAGCGGGCCGCGTCCGGCGAGAGCTCGGGCGGCTCCGGGGTGCGCTCGTGGCCGCGGAGCTGGGCGAGCGACGGCTCGTACGGCGCGAGGATCCGGCCGCGCGGGCCGAGCAGCGCGTCGTAGCCGCCGGGCCCGAGCTCGTTGCACCGGTCGGCCACCGCGAGCAGGAGGGGGCGGAACGGGTGCAGCGGCGCGGCCCTGACCGCGCCCTCGCGCTCGCCCTCGGCGGACACGGCCGCGCACGCGCCCGTGACCACGGCCATGTGGACGAGCGCCGCCTGGTGCACCGCCTCGACCGCGAGGCGCGTCTTGCCGACGCCGCTCTCGCCGCCGACGAGGACGAGGCTGCCCTGGCGGCGCTCGTTCGCGCGCTCGATCGCCTCGTTGATCCGCCCGAGCGCCTCCCCGCGCCCGGCGAGGCGCGGCCGGTACAGGTACGGCTGCGCCGGCGGCGCGGGCGCCTCGTCGCGCGGCGGCGCGTCGTCGGCGCCGAGCGCGGCGAGCGCGTTCGCGACGTCGTCGGCGTAGCCCAGCCGGTCCTCGGGGCGCTTCTTGAGGAGCCGCGCGATGAGGGCGTCGAGCTCGGGGGGCACGTCGGCGACGAGCTCGGAGGCCGGGAGCGGCTCGGCGTAGAGGTGCATGGACAGCACGACCGCGCTCGAGTCGCCGAGGAACGGGACCGCCCCGGTGACGGCCTCGTAGAGCATGCAGCCGAGCGCGTAGAGGTCCGCGCGCGCGTCGACGAGATCGCCGCGGATCTGCTCGGGGGACATGTAGTCCGGGCTGCCCATGAGCCGGCCGCCGGCCTGGAGCTCGTCGCGCCCCTTGTGGCCCTCGAACCGGAAGGCGAGGCCGAAGTCGAAGAGCACCGGCGCCCCGTCGTCGCGGATGAAGACGTTGTCCGGCTTGAGATCGCGGTGGACGACGCCCCGGCCGTGCACGTACGCGAGCGGCCGGCAGATGGCGCGGAGGAGCGTCAGCGCCTGGCGGAGCGCGCCGCCCGCCGCGCGGTGGAACGGGCGCGGCGCGAACGGCTGGTACGAGCGCGGGATGATCGAGTCTGGCGCGATCTCGGCCGTGGCGGTGCTCGTCTCCGCGTCGAGGATCGCGGACACGCTCACGGTCACCTCGCTGTTCGAGGTCCCGGGGCGCCAGCGCTCCTGGTTGTGGTCCCGGAGCGTGCGCCCCTCGAGCAGCTCCATCGCGTACCACGGGATGCCGCCCTGGACGCCCTCGTCGAGGATCCGCACGACGCCCGGGTGCTGGACGCCCCGGAGCGCGTGGATCTCGCGGCGGATGCTGGAGACGAGGCTCGCGTCGCCGACGCAGACGGTCTTCAGCGCCGCGAGCGCGCCGGTCCCGCTGTGCTGGGCGCGGTAGACGACCCCCATGCCGCCGCGGCCGAGCTGCGCGAGCACCCGCCACGGCCCGATGGACACGGGGAGATCCGGGGCGTGCCTGGCCTGGCCCGAGCTTGGCGTCGTGATCATCTGGGGACCGCGGCCCCCCGGGCCTGGGCTGGGATTCGCTCCAGGTGGTAGGCCAAAGGCGGTCTCCCCACATCGCCGCTGGGACTGAGTACATCCACCCGAGGGGCTGCGATGATGTCACGGGGCGGCCGATCCTACAACAAGTCCGTGTCGGGCCCCGATCACCGCACGAGCGCCGCGCGGTGAGGTCACCGCACCGACAGGCGACTACACGCCCGCGCCCGGGCGCCGGCGCCGCGGAGCGCCTCCCGGCGCGGCGCTCGGTCAAGGACGTCTCGGCGCCCTCGAGGCGCTCGGGTTGTCGAGAATGGTTCTCTTTTCTCGCTCGCTGGATTCCGCATCTCCGCGGCCGATGTCCTGTTTTGCGGGGCCGCCGCCCCGTCGAGCGGCTCAATCGTGCACAACTGAGAACGAGGTACATGGCTTGCTCTCGGGGTGACTCACGGTCGCGCCCGCGGCCGCACTTAGAAAGGAAGATAGCGAATGAAGCGATCGACTCATCTCGGGGCATTTCTGACCGTCCTCTCCCTCGCCGCGTGCGGCGGCGAAGGTGCAGATTCGGCCCCGACGGACACCGCCATGAGCAGCAAGCAGCTCAAGGACCTGACGGCCGATGACGTCCAGTCCACCTGCGATTCGCTCGAGGCGAGGGTGAAGCTCACCAAGGAAGATGCCTGTGAATATATGGGGCTCCTCGCGGCCTCCGCCCTCGGGAAGCCGTGCGGCACGCTGAGGGACGAGTGCGTCTCCGCGGAGGAGCCGGCCGAGGGGGAGGGCCCCCACCCGGACTGCATGCCTCCGACCGATCAGCGCGCGGGCTGCACCGCCACCGTGGCCGAGTACGAGGTCTGCTTGGTCGCCCAGACGCAGCAGGTCCGGGCGCTCACGTGCGACTCTTCCTTGAGCGCGCTGGACACCGTTCCCGCGGATTGTGACGCGGTGAAGCGCAAGTGCCCGCAGCTCATCGCGACGCAGGCGACCGACGGCCAGGGCTCCGAGGGCCCCTGATCGCGGCGCCGCAGCGCGCGTGATCGGGAATCGGTCGACGCGCGGATCGCTGCCTGAACGAATTGCGGGTAGGCCCGACACGGCCGCTCAGCGGCCGTGAGCCCCGTTGTCCCACCTCCGTTCTCGTGGATCTTTTGATTCCCACCGATATTCGCGCTCGTCCGCGCCTTCCGGGGCATCTCGTCGTATGATGCGTCCCGACGTCGGCGCGTCCGGGGAGCTTTCGGCTCCGGCGCGCCGGCCCGAGCGAGGCCGCGGCTCACCGCCGGGGGCTCGCTCGCACCGAGGAGGATTTCATGAAGATCACCAAGCTTTCCGGAGTGTTCGCCCTGCTGCTGATCGCCCTTGCCGCGCCCGGGTGCGGCAAGGAAGAGCAGCCGGCCGAGGCGAACGCGACGGTCGAGGTGACCGCCACCGCCGAGTCGGCGATCGGCGAAGGCGCCTACGTCGAGGAGCACGAGAGCGGCAAGGCCGCCTTCAACGTCGCCGCGGACGGGAACGTCAAGGCCGTGGTCAGCGGTCCGGACGGCAAGCCGATCCGCGAGGACGTGAGCGGCACGCTGCTGTGGAAGGACGCGTCCGGGGAGAAGACCTTGCCCCTGACGCTCGACGCGAAGACCGGGCTCCTGGTCGCCGCCGGCCCCAAGCTCGAGGCGGATCTCACGGAGATCGGCTACACGCTCAACGTCGCGGGCAAGCCGTGGAACGGCACCCTGCACGTCCCCGCCGGCGGCACCGCCGAGCTCTACGCCAACGCCAAGGGGTCGGCGGACCTCGGGCTGCCGGAGGGCAAGCTCGGCCCGCACGGCGGGCGCATCGAGATCGTCGGCGACGACCGCCTCGAGCTCCTGGTCGACGAGGTGACCGGCGAGGTCCGCGTCTACGTGCTCGACGCCGATCTGAAGCCCATCGACATCGGCGAGCGCAAGGTCACGCTCGGCGTGGTGGCCGAGGCGCCGCAGGTGGTCGTCCTCGCCCCGGTGGCCGCGACCGCGGGGGTCGCCGCGGGGGCGTACCTGACCGGCAAGCTCGCGCTCGCGGCCGATCCGCTGAAGGTGACGGTCGCCGTGCGGAACGCGGGCCGCTCGGCGGTGGCCCTCTGCGGCTACCGGGCCGGGGCGGCGTTCGCCGTCCACGCGCACGCCCCGCGCGTGAAGGTGCGCATGAAGACCGACTGGCACGCGCACGCGCATGCGCACGCCGACCTGAAGGCGAAGGCCGATCTCGACCCGAAGGTCCACGTGCACACCGGGGCCGGCGCGAAGGCCCACGCGAAGGCGAACGTGAACGTCAAGGCGCCGAGCGTCCGCGTGACGCCGCCGAGCGTGAACGTGCAGATCAAGGCGCCCAGCATCTCGATCCCCAAGCCGAGCTTCAAAGCGTCGGCGTCGGCGCGCGCCAGCGCGGGCGCGAAGGTGGGGACGCGCTGACGGGCGCCCCGGGGGGAGCGGCGCGCGGCGCGGGCCGCCCGGCGGGCGCTCCCTCCCGTTCTTCCCATCGGTTTCTTCGGCGGCGCCGGAGCTCGCCTCGTTGACGCGGACGACCTCGACGACGCCGCGGACGACCTCGACGAAGCGGCCGCGGCGGGCCTCTCCGCCCGCCGGCGCCGTGACGGCCGTGGCGCTCGACCCGGCGTCGAGCGCGCCGCTCCACCGGCAGGTCTACGAAGCGGTGCGCGGCGCGATCCTCGCCGGGCGGCTGCGATCCGGGAGCAAGCTGCCGTCGACGCGGGCGCTCGCGGCCCACCTCGGCCTGTCGCGCAACACGGTGCTCGGCGCGTACGCGCAGCTCCTCTCGGAGGGGTACCTGCGCGGCCGGATCGGCTCCGGGACGTACGTCGCCGACGCCTTGCCGGAGCGCCTGCTGCTCGCCCGGCCGAGGTCCGAGCCGCGGCCTTCGCCCTCGCCGGGCGCCGGGGCCCTGTCGAGGCGCGGTGCCCTCGTGGCGGGCGCCGCGTCGCCGTTCCGGCGCGCGGCCCCGCCGCTCGGGCCTGCCGGCTGGGCGTTCCAGGTGGGCGTGCCCGCGTTCGACGCCTTCCCCGCCGCCGTCTGGGGCCGGCTGATGAGCCGGCGCTGGGATCGCTCGTGGCGGGCGCTCGTGCCGCGCTGCGAGCCGCAGGGGTACGCGCCGCTGCGCCGGGCGATCGCCGACTACCTCGTCACCGCGCGGGGCGTGCGGTGCACGCCGGAGCAGGTCATCGTTGTCGGCGGCGCCCAGCAGGCGATCTCGCTCGCGGCCGAGGTGCTGCTCGATCCGGGCGATCCGGTCTGGGTCGAGGATCCGGGCTACACCGCGGCGCGCAGCGCCCTCGTGGCGGCCGGGGCGGCGCCGGTCCCGGTGCCGGTGGACGACGAGGGGCTCGACGTGGCGGCCGCCCTGCGGGGGCCGCCGGCGCGGCTCGCCGTGGTGACGCCGTCGCACCAGTTCCCGCTGGGCGTGACGATGAGCCTCGGGCGCCGGCTCGCGCTGCTCGACTGGGCGAGGTCGTCGGGCGGCTGGGTCTTCGAGGACGATTACGACAGCGAGTTCCGCTACGCGGGCCGGCCGCTCGCCGCCCTTCAGGGCCAATCGCGGGGCGCGCGGGTGATCTACGCGGGCACGTTCAGCAAGGTGCTGTCGCCGTCGCTGCGGCTCGGATACCTGGTGGTGCCGGAGGGGCTCGTCGACGCGTTCGTCGCGGCCAAGGCGCTGGCCGACGTGTCGTCGCCCTCGCTGGAGCAGGCGGTCCTTTCGGACTTCATGGCCGAGGGCCATTTCGCGCGCCACGTGCGCCGCATGCGCGTGCTGTACGAGCGGCGCCAGGCCGCGCTGGTGGCGGCGGCGGCGCGGGAGCTCCGGGGGCTGCTCGAGGTGCGCGCGGCGCCCGCCGGCATGCACCTGCTCGGCTGGCTGCCGGCAGGGCGCGCGGACGGCGCGGCGGCCGAGCGGGCGGCCGCGAACGGCGTGCGGTGCGTCGCGCTGTCCGAGCTCCGCGTGCGTTCGGCTGGGCCGGGGGCGCTGGTGCTCGGGTATGCCGCGGCGGGGGAGGACGAGATCGATGAGGGCGCGCGCCGGCTCCGGGTGGCTTTGCGCTAGCTCCACCCGCCCAGGGAGCCGGAGGGAGAGCTCAACGCAAAGGTGCAAAGGCGCAAAGGCGCAAAACAACAAAGATGATGCATCTGCGTCTTTGCGTGAGCCCCGGCGCGCGCACGAGCGCGCCGCGCGCGGTGGATCCCATCGATCGTGGCGAAGTGGCCCTCGTCGCGGCGCCGCGCGCCGACTAGAAGGTGGGCTGTCGCGCGCGGCGTGGCCGGCGCAGAAGGGATGCCCACGAGGACGAGCATGCAATCACGCATCGATTACGCGAGCGTCAACCCCGAGGCCTACAGAGCGATGCTGGCGCTGAGCGCCTGTGTGAAGCGCAGCGCGCTGGAGGAGCCGCTCAAGCACCTCGTGCTCCTCCGCGCCTCGCAGATCAACGGCTGCGCGTTCTGCATCGACATGCACTGGAAGGACGCGCGTGCGGCCGGGGAGGGCGAGCAGCGGCTCTACGGGCTCAGCGCGTGGCATGAGGCCCCCTACTACAGCGAGCGCGAGCGGGCGGCGCTGGCCTGGACGGAGGCGGTGACCCTCGTGGCCCAGGAGCACGTGCCCGATCACGCGTACAATGCGGCGCGTCAGCACTTCTCGGAGCGGGAGCTCACGGATCTGACCTGGCTCGTGGCGACGATCAACGCCTGGAACCGGATGGCGATCGCGTTCCGGAAAGAGCCGGGCTCGTACGAGCGCCCGGCGCGGTCGAACGCCTGAAGCGGCGCGAGGCCGGGCGGCTCGCGACGCTCAGGGCCGTGTGCGCGGCGCGCCATGGGGGCCGCGCGAGCGTGCCTGTCCACGGAACGCCGCGCGCGCTCAACCGGGCAGCGCGCGATAATCGATCTTCCCCGTCGGGGTCCGCGGCAGCTCGTCCATCGTGACGATCGTCTCCGGGACCATGTACGGAGGCAGCCGCTCCGCGAGGTGCATCCGGAGCGCGCGCTCGTCCGCGTCGCTCGCGAGGGCGACGAAGCCGCGGAGCGTCTTGCCGAACCGCGCGTCCTCGACGGCGATCACGGCGGCCTGGCGCACGGCGGGGTGCGCCGCGAGCGCCGCCTCGACCTCGCCCGGCTCGACCCGGTAGCCCCGGATCTTCACCATCCGGTCGATGCGGCCGCGGAAGTAGAAGAGCCCGTCGGCCTTGCGCTCCACCCGGTCGCGCGTCCGGTACGGGCCGCCGCCCACGGTCGTCGGCCCCGAGACCACGAGCTCGCCCGTGCCGGGGCCCTCGATGGCGCGGCCGCCCTCCTCGTCGGCGTCCAGCGCCAGCAAGGCGCAGGCCGCGTAGGGGCACGCGACGCCGATCGGGACCTCGCTCACCCCGTCCAGCGCCGCGCGATCGACGCGGTGGAACGTGCAGACGTTCGTCTCGGTCGGGCCGTACAGGTTGTAGAGCGCCGCGCCGGGGGCGCGCGCCGCGAGCGCCGCGAGCTCGCGCGGCGGGAACACCTCGCCGGCGAAGAGGATGGCGCGCACCGGCGGCGAGAGCGCCCCGGCCGGCGCGCCGGGGCCCGCCGCGGGGAGCGCCGCGACGAGCTTCATGAACATCGACGGCACGCCGTAGATGACCGTCGGCGCGAGCGCGGCGACCGCGTCGCGCAGCGCGCGGCCCGAGGCGAGATCGCGCCGCGCCATGGTCGCGAGCGTCGCGCCGGCGCGGAAGGTCGCGAGGTGGTCGAACCACGCGAGATCGAAGACCAGCTCGGCCACCCGGAGCACCCGATCCGCCGGCGCGAGGCCGACGAGATCGATGCAGAAGGCGGTGAACGCGTCGAGCCCGGCCCACGTGATCGGCACCGGCTTCGGCTCGCCCGTGCTGCCGGAGGTGTGCAGGATGCACGCGAGCTCCTGCGCCTCGGCGCCGCCTTCGCCGCCCGCACGGGCGGGCGCCGCCCCGCGCAGCACCCGGCCCTCGGCGTCGAGCTCCACCCGCGCGAGGCCGCCGTCGAGCGCCGCGTCGATCCCGTCCGCGAGGCCCTCGGCCGCGGCGTCGAGCACGAGCGCCCGACACCCCCGGGCCCGCGCGATCCGCGCGAGCCGCGCGGGCGGCGCGGTCGCGTCGAGCGGGACCGCCACGGCGCCGGCCGTGAGCACCCCGACGAGCGCCACCGGCTCGTCGTGCGCGCGGCCCGAGGAGAGCAGCGCCACCCGGTCGCCCGGGCGCACGCCCGCCCCGGCGAGCGCCGCGCCGACGGCCGCCGCGCGCGCCGCGAGCTCGGCGTAGCTCACCGCGGCGCCGCGCGACGCGAGCGCCACGGCGCCGCCGCGCGCCAAAAGGTCCTCGGCGCGCAGCCGGTAGGGGGCGGCCACCGCGGCCCCGCTAGCCCCGCGCGGCCGCGATGCGGCCGGCGACGAAGCGCGCCATGCGGTCCACGGTCGACACCGCGTCGAGGTCCACCTCCTCGTCCGGGATCTTCACGCCGAAGCGCTGCTCGATGAACACGAGCACCCGCGTCAGCGACATCGAGTCGAACCCCGACCCGCCCTCGAAGAGATCCTCGTCCAGGGCGAGCGGCGCCTTGCGCAGCAGGATCTCGTTCACGATATGGTCGTGCAGCGCGCGCCGCACCGTCTCGAGGTCGTGTGTCACCGCGGTGTCCCTTTCCTGTCCTGTAAAGCCGCTCAGCCGAGCGCCGGCGTCGCCTTGCGGGCAAGATAATCGATGAGGTCGATCTTGGACACGACGCCGAGCACCGTCTCCTCGCCGACGACGAGCGCGATCTTCGCGTCGCTCAGGACGCCCTTCAGGAGCTCGACCTTCGTCGCCGGCGTCACGGTCGCATAGTCGCTCTCGACGAGCCCGCCGATGCTCGAGTCGAGCGTGCCGCTCCCCTCCACGAGGTGCCGCAAGAGGTCGATCTCGTGGACCATCCCGCGCAGCTTGCCGCGCTCGGTGACCGGGAGCTGGCTTATCCCGTGCGATTTCATCATGTCGATGACCTCGCGGACCCGCGCGTTCGCGTCGGCGGTGACCACCGCGCCGCTCGGCTTGACGGCGAGCAGATCGCGCACCGTCCCGAGGCCCTTGTCCTCCTCGAGGAAGCCGTTCTCGCGCATCCAGTCGTCGTTGAAGATCTTCGAGATGTACTTGGACGCGCCGTCGGGCAAGAGGACGAGGATGTTCTCCTTCTTCCCGCTCTGCCGCGCATACTTGATCGCGCCGGCGACCGCCGCGCCCGCGGAGCCGCCCACGAAGAGGCCCTCGAGCCGCACGAGATCCCGGGTCATGAGGAAGCATTCCTTGTCGTCGACCCGGACGATCTCGTCGATGATCTCGAGGTTCATCGTGCTCGGGAAGAAATCCTCGCCGATCCCCTCGACCTTGTAGGCGAAAGGCTTCGTGATCCGCTGGGTCTTCACGTAGTCGTAATAGAGCGAGCCGACCGGATCGACGCCGACCATCTTGATGTCCGGCCTCCGCTGCTTGAGGACCTTGCCGACGCCGCTGATGGTGCCGCCCGTCCCCATGCCGGCGACGAAGACGTCGAGCTCGTCCCCGCACTGCTCCCAGATCTCGGGGCCGGTGGAGCCGACGTGGGCCTCGGGGTTCGACGGGTTGTGGTACTGGTTCGCGTAAAAGCAGTTCGGCGTCTCGTCGGCGATGCGCTTCGCGACCTGGTAATAGCTGCGCGGATCGTCGGGCTCGACGGCGGTGGGACAGACCACGACGCGGGCGCCGTACGCGCGCAGGGTCGCGATCTTCTCCTGCGACATCTTGTCTGGCATGACGAAGACGCACTTGTATCCGCGGATGGCGGCGACCATGGCGAGGGCGGCGCCCGTGTTGCCGCTGGTCGCCTCGACGATCGTCCCGCCCGGCTTGAGCCCGCTCGCCTCGGCGTCGCGGATCATGTTCAGCGCGACCCGATCCTTGTGGCTGCCGCCCGGGTTCAGGTACTCGCACTTGACGTAGATGTCGCTCTGGAGCCCCTCGGTCACCCGGTTCAGCTTGACGATCGGCGTGTGGCCGACGGCCCTCGTGATATCGCTGAGCGCGCCTCGCATCATGGGGAAACCTCTTACCCGCCGCGCGCCGCAGCGACAAGGGGAGCAAGCGGCCGCGGCGGGCCGCGCACCATCGCCTCGCGTGCCGGCGCAGCGCGGTGGCTCACAAGCGTTTTCGCGATCGTCGGGCGGTCGATGAGATAGGGTATTATCCATGATCTCCCGCCGCGTCGCGCTCGCCGCAGCCGGTCTATCCTTCGCCGGCGCGCTCGCCCCGGGCCTGGCCCGCGCCGCGGGGCGCGCGCCCGCGCCGCTCCCGGCATTTCCCCTGTCGATCGCCGTGGCGGAGGAGGCGGCGGGGCAGCCGGTGCGCGACGACGCCTGGATCGACGCGCAGATCGCCGAGGCGATCCGGCTGTTCGAGCCCGCCGGCGTGGCGCTGCGCAAGGTGGGCTCGCGCGCGCTCGCCCCGCGCTTTTCGCGGCTCGAGACGCGCGCCGACCGGGACGCGCTCGCCGCGGCCATCGAGGCGCGCCGGATCAACGTAATGGTGGTCGCGTCGCTGCGCGACGTCGACGATCCGCGGCGCTTCCGGATGGGCGTGCACTGGCGGAACCGGGCGACGCCGGAGCGCCGCTGCGTCATCGTCGCGGCGAACGCGCGGCCCACCGTCCTCGCCCACGAGCTCGGGCACTTCTTCGGGCTCGGGCACAGCGGCGTCGACGACAACGTGATGAGCTACACGCGCACCGGGGCGCCCGTCTCCTTCGACCCGGCGCAGATCGAGAAGATCCGGTCCGCCGCGCGCGGGTACGCGGCGAGCAAGGCGTTCGAGCCCGCCTAGGGCGGGGACCCCTCATCGAGCGATCGGGGGAGCGGCCTCCGCTGCTGCCGTGTCCGCTCGCCTGGTAGTCTGTCGGGAGAGAAAAGCAGGAGAGTTTACCATGAAACCGCTGATGACCCACGTCGCGCTCCACGTGAGCGATCTCGACGCGACGATCGCCTTTTATCGCGAGTTCTGCGGGCTCAAGGTGGTTCACGAGCGCAACGACGCCGGCACGCGCGTCGCCTGGCTCGCCGAGGCGGGGAAGGAGCGGGCGTTCGTCCTGGTGATGATCGAGGGCGGCCGGCGCGCGCCGCAGGCGCCGGAGGACATGAGCCATTTCGGGTTTGCGCTCGAGAGCCGCGACGCCGTGGACGAGATCGCGCGCCGCGGCCGGGAGCACCTCGTCTGGCCGCCCAAGGAGCTGCCGTATCCGGTGGCGTATTTCTGCGCGCTCAAGGACCCGGACGGCAACTACGTCGAGTTCTCGTACGGCCAGCCGCTCGGACCCGGCGCCGAGGCGCGCGACGCGGAGCTCCTGGCGGCCTCGCGCTGAGCGAGCCAGGGCGCGGTCCCCCGCGCGCGCGCCGGAGCCCTCGTGTGCCCGGCGCCGCTCAGCCCCCGCACGCGCGCCCGAGGCGGCGCGCGACGCTCTCCGCGGTGCGCGCGCCGCCGATCGCCGCCGCCAGGGTGCTCTGCCCGGGAAACACCGAGTCGCCCACCATCCAGAGCCCGTCCTGCACCGGGCGCGGCCAGACCGACAGGTAGTGCCCGAGCCCCGCGCGCCGCGGCACGCCGCCGACGGCGCCGCCCGCGCGCCCGGCGAAGCGCGCGAACGTCCGCGGCGACGCCGTCAGCGCGTGCACGACGTTCGCGCTCCACTCGGGCGCGAGCGCCGCGAGCCCCTCGCGCATCCGCGCCTGGATCGCGCCGATGTACTCGCCCTGCCGCCCGGGCGGGAGCGCGCGGAGCTTCGCGAGCGGGACGTGCGTCGACACCGTGATCGTGCGGTGCCCCGGCGGCGCGCGGCCCTCCTCGGCGGCGCCGCTCGCGGACACGAACAGGTGGTTGCCCTCGATGAACGGCGCGCCCGGGTCCTGCACCAGCTCGAGGTGGTGCGCCGCGGGCGAGGCGCCCTCGGGCGCGCGCGCCACGAGGTAGAGCATCGCCGCGCCCCAGCCGCCCTCGTCGACGTCGCGCGCCAGCCGATCGAGCCGCGGCAGCGCGCCCGGGGCGGCGCCGAGCAGCGCGCGGAGGTCCTGCGGGAGCAGGTTCGCGATGACGTGGCGCGCGCGGATCTCGCCCGAGCGCGTCCCGGCGCGGAACCCCTCGGGGCCCGGCTCGAGCGAGCGCACCCGGGTCGCCATGCGCACCTCGCCGCCGAGCCGCTCGACCGCCCGGACGAGCGCCCACGCGAGCGCGCCGATGCCGCCGCGGACATGGCCCGTGCCGCGAAAGTAGTAGTCCATCGCCGCCATCGCGAACGGCGCCTCGGCCTCGGCGACCCCGCACTGCACCGTGATCTGGCAGAGCCCGTCGAGGTAGTGCCGGAGCGGGGCGAAGCCCGCGACGCCGAACCGCGCGAGCACGCCCTCGAGCGGCCGGCCGAGCACCGGCAGCAGCGCGGCGTAGCGCGGGGTGCTGGCCGCGTGGCGCACGAGCGCGCCCGCGCCGAGCGGCGGCAGCAGGGCGGGGTCGTCGAACAGCGCCCAGAGCGTGTCGGCGATGCGCGCCTGGTAGGCGAAGAAGGCGCGGACGCCGGCCGCCGGGGCGCCCGGCAGGCCCGCGAGGGCGGCGACGAGCGCCTCGCGGTCGCGGCCGATCGGGAGGCGGAGCGTGGGCGTCCGCAGCTCGACGAGCGGGTCGATCCAGTCGACCGCGACGTCGAGGCCGTGGCGCGCGATCCACCGGCCGAACAGCTGCTCCGGGGCGAGCCCGGAGAACAGCGTCGCCCCCGCCTCGAAGCGGTAGCCGCCGCGCTCGAAGGTGCTGGCGCAGCCGCCGGGGTACCGGAGCGCCTCGCACAGGACCACCTTCGCCCCCCGCTCGGCGAGCGAGAGCGCCGCCCCGAGGCCGCCGAAGCCGGCGCCGACGACGAGGACGTCCGCGCCCGCGCCGCGCGGCGCGCCTGGGCTGGCCGGGCTCACGCCGCACCTGTGTAGGGCGCCGCGCAATGGGGGCAAGACGGAGGGAGCATGGAGGGGCGATAGGGGAGATAGGGGAGAGAGCCGGCCAGCCCCGGCCATGCGCGGCACCGTCGTGGTAGGCTGGCGCGATGGGCTCCGAGCCGAAGGTTCACCCGAGCGCCGAGACGGCGCTCCTCAAGGTCCGCTCCAAAGAGATCGCGTTCAGCCGCTTCCGCGTGCAGGTGACGAACGGCCCCGACGCCGGGTCGTCCCAGGTGTCGGACGC
Source organism: Sorangium sp. So ce185 (assembly GCF_051526825.1). Taxonomy (NCBI): domain Bacteria; kingdom Pseudomonadati; phylum Myxococcota; order Polyangiales; family Polyangiaceae; genus Sorangium; species Sorangium sp. So ce185. The sequence goes on from NZ_CP150316.1 coordinate 862,223, forward strand.
CACGGAGTTCGTGATCGGCACGGCGCCCGGCAATCAGCTCATCCTGAGCGACCGGGCCGTCTCGCGGCACCATTGCGTGATCACCGTCACCCCGCGGGGCTTCTTGCTCCGCGATCTCGGCAGCAAGAACGGCACGACGCTCTCCGGCTTCCGCGTCGAGGCGGCCTACCTCCAGCCGGGCGCCACGCTCGGCCTCGGGCAGTCGACGCTCCGCTTCGAGCCGCTCGCCGAGGAGATCCGCGAGCCGCTCGGCGACGAGGACCGGTACGGCCGGGTGCTCGGGCAGAGCACCGGGATGCGCCGCATCTTCGCGGCGCTGCCGCGGATCGCCGCGTCGGACTCGACGGTGCTCATCGAGGGCGAGACGGGCACGGGCAAGGGCCTGCTCGCCGAGGCGATCCACGAGAACAGCCCGCGCGCGGGCGGGCCGTTCGTCGTGATCGACTGCGGATCCATCCCGCCGACCCTGATCGAGGCGGAGCTCTTCGGCCACGCGAAGGGCGCGTTCACGGGCGCGCAGGCGGCGCGCGCCGGCGCCTTCGAGGCGGCGCGGGGCGGCACCGTGCTGCTCGACGAGATGGGCGAGCTCCCGCTCGACATGCAGCCGAAGCTCCTGCGCGTGCTCGAGGAGCGGCAGATCCGGCGCATCGGCACGATCGAGCCGATCAAGCTCGACATCCGGGTCATCGCGACGACCAACCGCGACCTCCGCCAGGAGGTGAACCGCGGGAATTTCCGGTCGGATCTCTATTACCGGCTGAACATCGTCCGCCTCCGCGTCCCGGCGCTGCGCGAGCGCCCGGACGACATCGCGCTGCTCACGGCGCACTTCTACCGGCAGCTCGCGCAGGGGCCGGACCAGAGCCCGCCGGGCGAGCTGCTGGAGGCGTTCATGCGCCAGGACTGGCCGGGCAACGTCCGCGAGCTGCGCGGCGCGGTGGAGCGCGCGGTGCTGATGATCGATCCGGCGCTGTTCCGTGAGGCGGTGATGGCGGGGGAGAAGGAAGGCGGCGCCCCGGCGGTGGAGGCGCTCCGGGACGACGATCTCAGCCTGTCGTTCCGCGAGGCGAAGGAGCGCGCCGTGGCGCGCTGGGAGCGGACGTACCTCGCGGCCCTGGTGCGCGCGAACGGCGGCAACCTCTCGCGCGCCGCGCGCGCGGCGCGGATGGACCGGAGCCACCTGCGCGAGCTCCTCCAGCGGCACGGCGTCTCGGCGAACGAGGTGTGACGGCGCGAGGCCGCGCAGGAGCCCGGCCGGGGAGGGCCGGGCTCCCGTCGAGCGGGCGCTTTCGCGCCTCCTCGCGCGGGCGAGCGGGGCGCGCACCCTACTGATTGGCCTTCTGCCGGTTCTCTCCCCGGAGCTCCTTGGCCTTTCCTTCGGCCGCCATCTGCTCGTTGTCGACGAGCTTCCCGACCCGGTTCTTGATGGCGCCGGCGGCCTCCTCGAGCGCGCCCCGCGCGCGCTCATCCGCCTTGGCGTCCTCTTGCTGGACCCTTCCTTTGAGCTCCTTCGCGCGGCCCTCCGCCTCCATCTGCTCGTCGCCGAGCAGCTTGCCGAGGCCCTTCTTGAGCTTGCCGCCCATCTCCTCGGCGGCCCCTTCGTTCCGATCGCTCTCGTTGCTCATCGTACCCTCCTCAGGGTGAACGCCCGCAGAGCCTTTCTGCGGCGCGCCACTGCCCTCTGGAGATAGCAACCGCTGCGCCACCTCCGCGCCGGGGCGCATCGTCGAGGTCGTGGCGGCGATTGGGGCAGGCTACCTCGCCCGCTCTCTGCTTTTCAGCGCGTCTGAGGCAATCCGCCACGGCGCCGCGACGCGGGCGATCTCACGACCTGATCCGACCGTCCCGGCTCTCCAGGGCGCATTCCCCGCCGCGGTCGGATTTCGCGATGGAAAGGTGACCCGGCGCCGCTGTCCAGGCCGTTCAGCTCGCCTGATGGCCTGTGGAGAGGCCGGACTCCACGGCATGGCGCGGCGCTTGCTGAACAGACTGCATAGCAACCAGGAGCGCTTCGCTCCACTCTGGGAGGTTCATCATGTCGTTCATTCTCTTTCTCCTGTTTGGCCTCGTCGTCGGTGCTCTGGCGCGCCTTATCGTCCCGGGGCGTGAGCCTGGCGGGTGGGTCGTCTCGATGATCATCGGCGTCGTCGGCTCGTTCGTCGGCGGGCTGCTCGGCCGCATGCTCTTCATGTACCGCGAGGGTGAGCCGGCCGGGTTCTTCATGTCCCTGATCGGCGCCATCCTGCTCACGGCCGCCTATCAGGCGATCTCGCGCCGCCGCTCGGTGGTATGAAAGGGTCGATTGACCCTCTCGTGAGGCGCTACGCCCGATACCGTCTCAGGGCGCGACGAGGAGGAGCTCTCGCTCCGCTGCCGCGCCCCGTGACGTCGGGGATCGCCTTGGCCGACCGCACGAGGAGCGGGGGATGAGGCGCCGCTGTGCATGAGCTCGATCTCGGGCTCGAGCGCCGCGGCGCTCTCCTCCCTCCTCGCGGCAGGCCAGAGGGGGCCCTGTTCGTCGCATGGCTCGCCCCCCAGGGCCGTGCGACGAGCAGGGCCTCCTCGGCAGGCTGGAGGGGGCCTCGCTCGTCGCATGGCTCGCCCCCCAGGGCCGTGCGACGAGCCGGGTCCCTTCGGGCCGGCAGCCCGCGAACCGCCCCCCGGGAGACCCGGGACGGAGCGAAATGAAGACGGCGCGAGATGGCGCGTCGGCCCGGCGTCCGGCGCGCTCCCAGGCCGTCCCGCGCGATGCCCGGGTCCGCCGCGGGCCCCGCCAACTTGCCCGGTAGCGCTTGACGCCGCAGGATGCATTGGGCTTGCTAGCGCGCTCCGCGCTCTCGCCCAAGGTCCTGGCCATGTCGTTTTCCATCCTGCCCCCGCCGATCACGCCCCTCGCCGCGATCCTGCCGTCCGAGCCGCTGCTCCTCATGGGCGCCGGTCCGGTGCCGATTCCGCAGGCGGTGGCGCAGGCGAACGGGGTCATCATCAATCACCTCGGCCCGACCATGGACCGCGTCATCCAGAACGTGAAGTACATGGCGGCCTACGCGTTCCAGACGCGCAGCGACAAGATCATCGGCATCGCCGGGCCCGCGTCCGCGGCGATGGAGATGGCCGTCTCGAACCTGTGCTGGCCCGGGCGCAAGGTCCTCTGCCTGAAGGTGGGGACGTTCAGCGGCCGCCTCGGCGAGATGGCGCTCGGCGTGGGCGCCGACGTGACCTTCCTCGAGGGGCCCCCCGGCCGGCCCGTGACGCTCGCCGACGCGCGCGAGGCGATGAAGAAGCAGCGCTACGACGTGGTCACGATGGCGCACGGCGAGACGTCCTGCGGCGTCCGCATGGTGGAGCTGCCGGAGATCTGCAAGCTCGCGAAGTCGCAGGGCGCGCTCACGATCGTCGACGCGGTGGTCACGCTCACGGCCATGCCGGTGCACATGGACGAGTGGGGCATCGACGTCGGCATCGTCGGCGGGCAGAAGGCGCTGTCGTCGATCCCGGGCGTGTCGGCCTGCGCGTTCTCGCAGGATGCGTGGAAGACGGTCGAGGAGCGCCCCTCGCCGCGCCCGCACTGGTGCTACGACGCCACGCGCGCGCAGCGGTTCTGGGGCTACCAGCAATACCACTACACCGCGCCGGTGCCCGGCGTGCTCGCGCTGCACGAGGCGCTGCGCCTCGTCTGCGAGGAGACGCTCGAGCGGCGGTTCCGCCGCCACGAGATGAGCTCGCTGGCGATGCAGGCGGGCCTCGAGGCGATGGGGCTCGAGCTGTTCGCGTCGAAGGACGTGCGGCTCAACAGCGTGCTCGCGATCAAGCTGCCGAGCGGCATCGACAGCGCCCGGATCCGCGAGTACATGACCAAGGCCTTCCGCGTCGAGATCTCCGGCGCCTTCGGCCTCAACATCGTGCGCGTCGGGCAGATGGGCGAGCAGTGCCGCTCGCACAACCTGTTCAAGACGCTCTACGCGATGGGCATGAGCTTCCAGCGCGAGGGCGTGAAGCTCGACGTCTCGAAGGGCATGGCCGCGCTAGAGCAGGGCCTCGCGGGCGACCGCGAGTACTTCGTCGACTAGCGCGGCCCTCGCCGCCGGCCCTCGCCGCTAGCTGCGCCCGGCAGAGCCGTCGGCCGTCAGGCCGGCGACGGCGGCGCGGTCGCCGAACCGCCTCGCGGCGGCGAACGCCAGCTCGCGGCGCTGCCCGGCCTCGATCCGGCTCCGGTGCGCGTCGAGCAGGTCGCTGCGCGTCAGCACCCCGATCACCTTGCGCGGCGCCTCCCTGGACACGACCGGGAGCCTGCCGACCCCCTCGGTGACCATGTGATCGGCGGCCTCGCGGAGGGAGCTGTCCTCGAACACCACCGCGGGCGGGCGCCGGAGGAGGTCGCGGACCGAGAGCGCGCCGGGCTGCTCGGTGAGCAGATCGCGCTGGGTGACCACGCCGACGAGCTCGCCGCCGCTGTCCACGACGGGGAAGCCCTGGTGGCGCGAGCCCTCCGCCCGCGACAGCAGGAAGGCGCGGGCGGCCTCGACCGTGTCGTCGGCGGCGAGCGTCACGGCCGGGCGGGAGGCGACGTCGCGCACGAGGATCTGCGCCAGGTGGTCGGCCGCGTACTCGACCATCACGCGCGCGCCGCGGCGGGCGAGCTTCTCGGTCATGATGGAGTGCCGCATCAGCAGGCTCGAGACGAGGAACGCCGCGCTGCAGCCGCCGAGCAGCGGGAGGAGCCCCATCGGCTGCCGGGTCGTCTCGAAGGCGAAGACGACCGAGGCGAGGAGCGCCCGGGAGGCGCCCGCGAAGATCGCCGCCATCCCGACGAGCGCGGCGACGCGCGCGTCCACGCCGAGCCAGGGAAAGAGCGCGGCGGCGGAGAGGCCGAGGATCGCGCCGAGCCCGCCGCCGATGGTGAAGAGCGGCGCGAGCGTCCCGCCCGAGGTGCCGCTGCCGAGCGCGATCGACCAGGAGACGAACTTCAGCACCGAGAGCGACACGAGCGCGGCGAGCGCGAGGCGGCCGCTCAGGATGTCGTCGATGTTGTCGTAGCCCACGCCGAGCGTCTGCGGCGCGACGTAGCCCACCGCGCCGATCGCGACGGCGCCGATCGCGGGCCACCACATCCAGTGCAGCGGCAGCCGCTCGAACGCCTCCTCGATCGCGTAGATGGCGCGGGTCGCGCCCATCGCCGCGACGCCGAGCGCCGCGCCGAGCACGATGTAGAAGGCGAGCGCGGGGCCGGTCGAGGGCGCCACGGCCGCCATCTCGAACGCCGGCGCGGTCGCGCCGGCGGCGAGGCGCGCGGCGGCCGCCGTGGCGGCGGCGAGGGCGACGGGGATCACCGAGCGCGGGCGATACTCGAAGAGCAGGAGCTCGATCGCGAGCAGCACCGCCGCCACCGGGCTGCCGAACGTCGCCGACATGCCCGCCGCCGCGCCCGCGGCGAGCAGCGTCTTGCGCTCGTCCGCGGTGATCCGGAGCAGCTGCCCGACCAGCGAGCCGAGCGCCCCGCCGGTCGCGATGATCGGCCCCTCCGCGCCGAACGGCCCGCCGGTGCCGATCGCGATCGCAGCGGAGAGCGGCTTGAGCAGCGTCATCCTCGGCGGAATGCGGCTCTGGTTGAAGAGCACCTGCTCCATCGCCTCCGGGATCCCGTGGCCGCGGATCGCCTGGGAGCCGAAGCGCGCCATGAGGCCGACGACGAGCGCGCCGGCGATCGGGATGACGAGCACGAGCGCGCCCGCGTGGTGATCGGCAGGGGAGGCGGGCGCGGCGGAGAGCCGGCCGAAGAACGCGAGGTTCGTGATGACGGCGATGAGCGCGGTGAGCAGCTCCGCCGCGAGGAACGCGGCGCCGGCGATCGCGATCGCGAGGCCGCTCACGAGGACGACCCGCCGGTCGACGGCGGCGCCCGGGGCGGGGACGCGGAGGTCCTCGAGGGTCGGGCTCATGGAGGGGGCGACCGGGATGCTCTCGCCGGCCGCGGTATTTGGGGCGTGCACGCTGGACATGTCAGCTCTCCTCGCGGTCTGCCGCCGCGGCGCCGGCGAGGGCGTCTTCGCCCTCGAAGAACAGGGGTGGGGCCTCGTCGCCGGCGCCGAGCGCCCGGGCGAGGGTGGTGAGGCTCTGCGCGAGCCCGCGGCGCTCGTCCTCCGGCAGGCGGTCCACGGCGGCGACGAGCTCGGCCTGCACGGTGCGCGGCGCGCGGCGGAGCAGCGCGCGGCCGGCGGGGGTGAGCGAGATCTCGGTCCGGCGCGCGTCCTCCGGCGAGGCGCGCCGGGCGACCAGCCCGCGCTCGGCGAGGCGCGTCACCACGACCGAGACCGAGCTCTGGTGGGTGAGCGTGCGCTGCGCGAGCTCGGCGACCGACGCGGCGGCCGCCTGATCGAGCTGCTGCAGCACGAACAGCTGCGCGCTGCTCAGGCCGAGCTGCCGCTCGCAGGCGCGCGAGGAGACGCGCAGGCGCTGCACGATGGCGCGGATCGCGTCCATGACCCGCTGCGCGTCCGGCCCGCCCTGGGCCTGCCGCGCGGCGGCCTTCCGCCGCGCCGCTGGAGATGCATGGGACCCCATACAACGCGCCGGAAGCTACGCCACGCGCCGGGCAAGCGCAAGCGGCCGGCAGGACCGCGCGGGCGGCGCCTCGCGGATCGGCGCGGGTCGAGGCGGGCCGGGGCGGGCCGGCGTGGCCCGAGGCGGGGCCGTCCTCGACGGGGTTACGCCCGGAGGGGCGACCGGCGGCGGCGGTCCGCCGGCGCGGCGTTCGGCGCGCCGCGCCGGCGGACCGAGCGCCGCCCCGCGGCGGGACGGTGCGGGCGATCCTTCGCGGGGCGTCGCCTGCGCGGGCGATCCAGGCTAAGAACCGGCCCTCCCACCATGACCTTCCAAGACCTCATTCTCACCCTGCAGAAGTTCTGGGCCGATCGCGGCTGTCTCGTCGTGCAGCCGTACAACTCGGAGGTCGGCGCTGGCACCTTCAACCCGGCGACGTTCCTGCGCGCGCTCGGCCCCGAGCCCTGGAATGTGGCCTTCGTCGAGCCTTCCCGGCGGCCCGCGGACGGTCGCTACGGGGAGAACCCGAACCGGATGCAGCAGTTTCACCAGTTCCAGGTGATCCTCAAGCCGAGCCCGATCGACATCCAGGAGCTCTACCTGGAGTCGCTGCGGGCGATCGGCACGAACCCGCTCGAGCACGACGTCCGGTTCCTCGAGGACGACTGGGAGTCGCCGACCCTCGGGGCGTGGGGGCTCGGCTGGCAGGTGTGGATCGACGGGCTCGAGATCTCGCAGTTCACCTACTTCCAGCAGATCGGCGGGATCGACTGCCGCCCCGTGTCCGGCGAGCTCACGTACGGCCTCGAGCGGATCGCGATGTACCTGCAGGACAAGGACAGCATCTACGACGTCGTCTACTCGGACAGCGGCGGGAAGATCGTGCGCTACGGCGACCTCTACCAGCGCGCCGAGTGGGAGTGGTCGACCTACAACTTCGAGGAGGCCGACATCCCCGAGCACTTCGCGGCGTTCGACGTGTGCGAGGCCGAGGTGAAGCGGCTGCTCACCCGGGGCGCGGATCCGGCGGCGAAGGGGGCGGCGATCGATCCGAAGAAGGCGCTCGTGCTGCCGGCGTACGATTTCGTGGTGAAGGCGGCGCACCGCTTCAACGTGCTCGACGCGCGCGGCGCGATCAGCGTGACCGAGCGGCAGCGCTACATCGGCCGGGTCCGCGCGCTGGCGCGGGCGGTCGCCGAGACGTACCTCGCGCAGCGCGAGGCGCTCGGCTACCCGCTCCTCGGCGAGCCGCAGGCGAAGGCGGCGGAGTAGCGCCGCAGGCCGAGGCGGCAGAGCAGCGCCGCAGGCCGAGGCGACAGAGCGGCGCAGGCCGAGGCGGCGCCGCTGCGCGCCGCCTCGCCGGGCGGGCCGCCCGCTTCAGCCGAGCGGGCTGTCGGGGATGAAATCGCGGCGCGTGCAGATCGCGACGAGCGGCAGCCCCGCCGCGCGGATCGCCTCGGCGCCGCCCTCGAGGCGGTCGACCAGCGCGATCACGCCGACCACCGAGGCGCCCGCGGTGCGCAGCTTCTCGACCGCCTTCAGCGTCGAGCCGCCCGTCGTGATCACGTCCTCGAGGATCGCGACGGGCATCCCGGGCGCGAGCCCGCGATCGCCCTCGACCAGGCGGCGCGAGCCGTGGTCCTTGACCTCCTTGCGCACGTACAGCGCGGGGAGGGGGCGGCCGCGCAGGAAGCTCGTGAGCGACACCGCGCTCGCGAGGGGGCAGCCGCCGAGCTCGACGCCGGCGACGGCCTCGCACCGGGGGAGCGCGTCGAGCGCCTCGAACATCAGCGCGCCGACGAGGGCGTGGCCCTCGGCCGTCAGCACCGACTGCTTGCAGTCGATGAAGAAGTCGCTCTCGCGGCCGGACGCGAGGACGACGCGCTTCTGCTCGAACGATCGCTCGCGCAGCAGCGCGACGAGCCGCTCCCGCTCGGACGTGCCGGCGGCGCTCACCGCCCGCCCCGCTTGCGGAGCGACGCCTTCGCGGCCCCCTTCCGGAGCGCGGGGACGACGGGCGGCGGCGGGCCGCCGGCGCCCTCGGCCGCGTCGGCCTCGTCGCCCTCGCCGCCCGCGGAGGCGGCCGACAGATCGGCCTCGTCCTCGTCCTGCGCCGCCGCGAGGCGCGGCTCGGGCGCGGGCGCGGGCCTCGCCTCGACCGGGGCCGGGCGGGCCGCGGGCGCGGGGCGCGCGGGCGCCGGCGCGGGGCGGGCCGCGGGCCGCGCGGCAGGCGCCGGAGCGCGCTCCGCGGGCGCTCGCGCCGGCCGCGCCGCCGCGGGGGCGGCCGCGGCGCGCGGCGCAGCTGCCGGGGCGGCGGCCCGGACCGGGGCGGGCGTCGCGGCGAGCGGCGCGCCGGTGGTGACGTTGCCGCGCACCAGCGCGCCGGCGTGGATGCCGATCTGCGGCGCGCCGAGGTCGCCGACGACGCGCGCGCCGGGCTCGAGGATCACGGCCTCCTCGCCGGAGATGTTCCCGGCGACCGCGCCGCGGACGACCACGCGCCGCCCCCGCACGTCGCTCTGGATGAGCGCGCCTTCGCCGATGGTCACGTCGCCGGTCATGACGACGCTCCCCTCGACGCGGCCGAGGATCTCGAGATCCCCGTCGCCCTGCACGTTGCCGCGGATGGCCGTCGTCGGCCCGATCGAGGACTGGGCGGCCATCGGCTACACGTCCATGTCGACGTTGCCCTTGAACGAGGCTCCGTCCGCGATGGTCAGCCGCGACGCCTTCACGTCGCCGACGAGGCGACCGCCCGCGAGGAGGTCCACGCGGTCGGCCGCCGTGACGTTGCCGGTCACGTTGCCGCCCACCTGGAGCGACGCCGCCCCGATGTCCGCTTCGACCAGCGCCCCTGCGTCGATGGTGAGAGGCCCCTCGACGGTGAGCTTGCCGCGCACCGTCCCGGCGACGATCACCTCGTCGTCGGAGGTGATCTCGCCCTCGATCGTGAGCCCGTTTCCGATGATCGTACCCGCCACGTTCGTGCTCCTCGTCGCGCCGTCGCGGCGCGGTTCTCCGTCCGTCAACGCGCGCTACCGCCCCGCCGGTTCGCGCCGGGGGCTCTGCGCGCGCCCGCCGGTCCGCTCCGAGAGCTCGGCCGGCAGGTCGAACTCCGCCTCGATGCGGCCGGCGAACGCCGCGCCTTCCTCGAGGATCACCTCGCTGCCGCCCACGTTCCCGGCGTACTGCGCGGTCGCCCGGATGGTGACGGGGCCGCGCGACGTCACGTCTCCCGTGAGCTGTCCGGCGACGACGAGCGAGCTCGCCTCGACGTCCCCGGTGACCGACGCTCCGTCCTCGATCTCGAGATCGCCGGTCAGCTGGATGTTCCCCTCGACGCTCCCCTCGACCCGGAGCGAGCCGTCGCCGTGGACGCGCCCGCGGATGCGGGAGCCCCTTCCGATGAGCGACTCGGCGGCGTCCGATTCGCGGTGCGTGGTTGTCGAGCCTCGGGCCATTCTCGTCTCCAGTGCGCGTCCAGTGCGCGAGGGGGGCCGCGCGAGCCGGGGCGCGCACTCGAGGCCCGGCTCGTCCGCTCGGGCGGGGCGATCGGCGTCGCCCGGCCCTGCGGCGGCGCGGACGCTACTCCAAGGCGCTGCGCCTCGCAACCGGCGGGCGGGCTCGGTCCAGGGCGGGCTCGGTCCAGGGCGGCCTCCGCGCGATGCAACGGAGCCCTCGGGGGGAGGGGGTGTCGCGCGGGGGGCCGAGGGGGGCCCTCCCACGAACTCGCGCCTTGTGGTGGCTATGGCCTCCTGTGCGGAGGTGCCGAGTTCATGGGCGACCCGCTGCGATGCGGGCCGGCGCTCGGGCTCGTGGGGCCCTCCCCCTCGGCCCCCCGCGCGACACCCCCTCCCCCCGAGGGCTCTCTCGGGGGAGGAGGGGGCCTCTCCGGTCGTCGGTCGTCCAGCACCTCGTAGGAGGCTTCCGGCGCTCCTGGCGGAGGTGATACGGTCTCCTTTGACTGGGCTTCCCTTGCTCGCGACGCCTCCGGTGCCCCTGACGGCGAACCGACTCGGACGGCTCGGCGCGCGTCGCCGTGAGGCGAGCGCAGACCAACCCAACCCGGGGGTTTCCTCATGCGCAAGATCGCTATCGTGGGGTCTGGACAGGCTGGCTTGCTCGCGGCGCACGGCCTGGTGAAGGCCGGCTACGGCGTGACGCTCTACTCGGATCGGACACCCGAGCAGTGGCTCCAAGAATCGAAGCCGACCGGCAGCGCCGCCCGGTTCGACAGGGCGCTCCAGCTCGAGCGCGAGCTCGGCCTCGCCTTCTGGGAGGACGCCGCGCCCCCGGGCGAGGGCGTCCAGCTGACCGCGTGCCCCGCGCCGGGCAACCGCCTCCTGACCCTGGCAGGGCGCCTGGAGCGGCCCTTCAGGGCGATCGATCTCCGGCTCCAGAGCCACCGGTGGATGCTCGAGCTCGAGCGGCGCGGGGGCAAGATCGCGATCGAGCCGGTCACCATCCCGCGGCTCGACGCCATTGCGGCGGAGAACGATCTCACCATCGTCGCAGCGGGACGAGGCGACCTGTGCAACCTGTTCGAGCGCGACCCGGCGCGCAGCGTCCACACGGAAGCGCAGCGCAACCTCGTCATGATCTGCGTGACGGGCCCGAAGCTCGGGTTCGACGGCGTCCCGCTGATTCCCGTCAAGTTCAACCTGTTCGCGGGCCTCGGGGAGGCGTTCTGGGTGCCCTACTACCACAAGGACGTGGGACCGAGCTGGAACTGCATCGTCGAGGCGGTGCCCGGAGGGGCGTTCGACCGGTTCCAGAGCGCGACGACGGGCGAGGAGATCGTCGCGATCACGAAGGAGCTGGTGAAGGAGCTCATCCCCTGGGACTACGAATGGTTCAGGACAGCCGAGCTGTCGGACAAGCATGGATGGCAGAAAGGCCGGGTCGTCCCGGCGGTGCGCAAGCCCGTGGGGCGGCTGCCCTCCGGCCGCATCGTGACGCCGCTGGGCGACACGGCGATGTCGCTCGACCCGATCGGCGGCCAGGGCGCCAACAGCGGCAACAAGATGGCGCGCAACCTGATCGAGTGCGTCGTGCAGCACGGCGACCGCCCCTTCGACGCCGAATGGATGACGCGCACCTTCGATCGCTTCTACGCGCGGCACGGCGGGCCCACCGACCGGTTCAACAACCTCCTCCTCTCCGGAGCGTCCGCGGGGATATTCCACCTCCTCTTCGCCCAGTACGGCAGCGACGGGCGGGCGGACAACGCGAGCCGACCGCAGGCGCTCGCGAACGCCTTCGTGAACAACTTCAACGATCCGGCGCAGCTCACGCCGGTCCTCGAGGACGTGGGGCGGGTGCGCGCGTTCATCGGGCAGACGACCGGGAAGCCGTGGCCGGTCGCCCTCGCGGCCGGGGGCGTGGGCGTCGGCATCGCGCAGGTGCGGCAGCGCCTCGGGCTCCCGCCCGGGCACCCGAGGGCGCCGGCGCACACCGGGGGAGCATTCGCATAGAGCCCGCGCCGGCCAGCCCGGAGCGGGCTACGCGCGCCGGCGAATCCGGAGGTTCCACGCGACGCGCTGAGCGACCTACCGCGATGGCGCAGCGCGTGGCTCCGCGCCGGTCGCCCGGCGTGTCATGAAGCCGTTCGACGACCCGCCTCTCGTGCCCCTCGGGATGGGCGACGACCTCGGGCCCTATCGCATCCATCGCCGGCTGAGCAGCCCTCCGGGGACCGAGCTCTATCAGGCGGTGGATCGAGCCGAGCCGGCCGGCCCTCTCGTCCGGCTGGAGGTCTGGGTGGAGCAGCCGCACGACCAGCTCATGCAGCTCTATTGGGACGAGGCGGCGGTCTTCACCCTCTTTCACCACGCGGCGTTCCTGCGCTTGCAGGGCCTGGGTATCGAGGGGCGGCGCTATTACATGGTCCTTCCGTGGCGGTCGGCCCGTTCGCTGCGCGCGTGCCACGAGGCGGGATCGGGCCTGCCCTGGCCGGTCGGCGCGGCGCTCTCCCTGGCCCGGGACGCTGCGCTCGGGCTGGGAGCGCTGCACGGCTGGACGCTGAACGGCGCGTCCATGAACGCGGTCCACGGCGCGCTGGGCGCCGAGAGCATCCTCGTCTCCGCCCGAGGGCGGGCGCTGCTGCGCCCTGTCCCGGTGGCGCGCAAGCTCGGGTACGGGCGCCCGCTCGACGCGCCGGAGCTCGGCACGCCGTCGCCCGAGGCGGTCCTGGGGCTGCCGCTCTCCCCCGCCGCCGACGTGGCGTCGCTGGGCGCGGTGCTGTACCGCCTGCTGACAGGGGCGAGCCCTTACGAGGCCGGCTCTCCCATGGAGTGTCTCCAGCGGATCGCCGCGGGGCGCATCCCTCCGCTGCGGGCGCTGCGGCCCGATCTCCCCGCGAGCGTGGATCTGCTCGTCCAGCGCAGCATGGCGCGCGACCCGGCCGGGCGCCCCGCGGACGGCGATGCGATGGCGCAGGCGATCCAGGATGCCGCTGCCGAAGCAGGCATCGCGCTCGGGGCCGCGGCCGTCCGGCGCGCCCTCCGGGAGATCGCCGGGCAGAGGAGCTGCGACGGCGCTCGAGCGCCGAGGCATCCGTACCGCGATTGAGGCGCAAGGCAGCTGGCGAACCAGCCACGTGCGCCGCGCACCACCTCGATCACCGAGCGCCATCGGGGTCGATCTCGCGCACCACGAGGTCTCCCTCGTGCTTCCACCGCGTCTCGTTGCCGAGCGCATCCATCTCGCGGATCGCATTGCCGCGCGCGTCAGACCCACGCTGCATCCGCTGGCACGAGCCGTTGGCCTCGGCGACGAGGGGCGCATCCTCGTCGTACGCCCGCTCCCACAGCACCGTTTCGTCGGGCAGCGCCGCGCGCGTCACCAGGTCGTCGGCATCAACACGCAAATCGCGCCTCTTCGAACAGAACGTCGTTCTCGACCCTGAAGACTATGCTCTTTTCGCCGTCTTCGCCCTGAGCGTGAAAATATCCGGATAGATCGGCTTTAAGAAGAATTAGATCGTTGATGACGCTGCGGAATATCGTTAGACCTTCCTCTGTGACGTCCGCTCCGTAGAATAGGTAGCGCGTCCAATTGATCGAGTCGTTGCTCCAGCACCAGCCTTTCATGTAGAGACGTGCTTTCTCGTTGTTGTGCAAGCGCTCTCGAATTGTTGAGATGGTGGATGTTATGCTGGAAAAAATGTCGGGCGACACTTCCAGCCAGCCGCGGACCGAATAGAAGTACGACATGTGTATCGCCTCGTTGATTTATGGTTGGGTCGGCGCTGCGCCTCGTGCGCAGACATCAGGAGGAGCAGCTTCCTTTTGTTGGTGGGGGCAGGCCAACGCGTACCTCCGCTCCCTTTTCTTCGATGTAGCTGCGAACTTCAGGATGTGGCTCCTCTTTGAACCAGTAGACCGGCTTCTTGCCGTGCTCGCCCGCGAGGCGGACTGTCTCCTTGATCTGATTTCTAGTACTCTTGCTGAGGAAGTTCTTGGGCTTGGTGACTGCGCTCGGTGAGTCCTTCGCCTGGATGAGCTCGGTGGACGTCACTGAGTCAATTTCTCGGTCGTCGATTATTTGAGATGTCCCTCCGCTAACCCTTCGGACATCATCTTCCCAAGCTTTCCCTGCTTCGCCCAATACCTTGCCCTTCGCGAGGCCGAGGGGATCGATGTGGAGGGTTGGACTGCCGTCGAACATGAACAAGTGCCGGCCTCCGGCCGTTCCAAGCGGATCCGGGCTGCACCATCCCCCCGTCTCGGGATCGAAGAACCTGAACCTCGTATAGCAGAGCCCCGTCTCGTCATCGGCGTACTGGCCGAGCAGCCGGAACGGCGACTCGACGGGGGTCCCGTGGTTGAGGACGCTGACCGGATCGCGCCAGACGTCGGCGACCTTGCCCCAGGCGGAGTGGGCCGCCGACCAGGCGACGAGCCCGCGCGGGTCGAGCAGCTCCTTGGGCGTGCCGAGGTGGTCGTTGACGTAGGTGAGCACGCGCCCGTCCTGCTGCTGGAGCAGCGGCACGAAGGTTCCCGGCGCGTGCACGAACGTCCTCGCCCCGCGCTCGTCGTCGACGTCGGCCGCCAGCACATCGCCATCCCAGACGAACTCGATCCTGCGCGGCAGACCGACGACGGCCTCACGGAGCACCTCCTTGCTCACGCGCCTTCCGAAGGCGTCATAGGTCATGACGACGCGGGTGCCATCGGGCAGGCGCACCTCCCTGAGCCGGTCGCGGCAGTCCCAGACGTAGCGGGTCATGTCCTGCTCGGTCGCGGCGCCGCCGCTCGGGTGGTTTTCGCGGTAGCGCGCCAGCTCGACCTTGGCGGTGCGGCGCCCGCGCGCATCGACCTCGTAGGCCGCGGTCTCGGTCCTGCGCAGCACGCCGCCGGGCTCGAGCTTCCACGACGGCTGCGTCCAGCCCTGGGGCTGCTGCGCTTGCGTCGCCGGCGTGAGCGGCCCCAGATCGTCGTTGCCCGCGAGCTCCTCGAGCACGCGCGTGATCGAGCCGGCCGGGTCGTAGGTGAACACCTCGCGCACGGTCCCCCGCTGCGCGGACAGCAGCCGGTCGACGCGGTCGTAGCGGTACGCGGTCGCGCCCCAGCGCGCGTCGTCGATGCGCTCGACACGACCGCGCGCGTCGTACAGCCACTGCCGCGCGACGAGAACCTTGGGCACGCCCGGCGCCGGCGCGGTCGCGCGCTGCTCGATGAGCCGGTCCATCGCGTCGTAGCTGCTCCGCACCGTGACCACCGCGGCCTCGCCCGCCGCGTCGTCCTCGCCCGGCGCGTGGCTCGTCCTCTGCGCCTCGCGCCCCAGCACGTCGCGCTCGAATACCACCCGATACCCGTCGTGCTCGACCGCGCTCAGCGCGTCGAGCGCGTCGTAGGCATACCTCGTCCTCGCCCCGTTCGGCATGACGCGCTCGATGCGCCGGCCGCGCGTGTCGTAGACGTACCGCACCGCATGGTCGCCCTGCCGCTCGCACACCACGCGCCCGAGCCCGTCGCGCTCGAACCACGTCTCGACGCGCAGCCCGCTCGCCTCCTCGAGCGCGGCCCCGAGCAGCCGCCCCATCCGGTCGCGCGCGTAGCGGATCACCCCGTCGGGCGTCTCGTCGCCGGTGAGGTTGCCCGCGCGGTCGTAGAACAGGTTGCGCCACCAGGTCCGGTCGGCCGCGAGCTCGATGCGCCCGAGCCGCCCCGAGCTCCTGTAGCCGTAGCGGAGCTTGCGCCCGTCGAACGTCTCTTCCTGCGTCACCCGTCCTGCATCGTCGTAGCGGAAGACGTACGTCTCGCCCTTGGGGTTGGTGATGACGTGCAGCCGCTCCTTGCTCGTGTACTCGAAGCGCCACACGCCCCCGCCCGGCTCGACGACCTGCGCCAGCACGCCCGTGCCCTGGTAGGCGAGCTGCGTGATCTGCCCCAGCCCGTCGACCAGCCGCACCGGATTGCCCATGCGATCGTAGGTCGCGACGGTCCTCGTCCCATCGGGCCGCTCCACCCGGTTCGGCCGCCCCATCGGGTCGTACGTCACGCGCGTCGTCCGCCCCAGCGCGTCGGTCCTCGCCACGGGCCTCCCCACCCCGTCGTGCGCGTACGTCGTCCGCGCGCCGCGCGCGTCGATCTCGGCGATCACGTTGTGCCGCGCGTCGTGCTCGTAGCCGAACAGCAGCCCGTCCTGCCCACCGCGGTGCGCGTACACGCCCGTGACCCGCCCGCGATCGTCGCGCGCGAACGAGACCGCCTCGCCCGTCGGCAACAGCACCGCGCTCACCTCGCCGCGCGCGTCGCGCATCACCTGGGTCACCAGCCCCTCGGGGCTGATCTCGCGCACCACGAGGTCGCCCTCGTGCTCCCACCGCGTCTCGTTGCCGAGCGCGTCCATCACCCGGATCACGTTCCCGCGGGCGTCGTGCCAGGTCTGCACGCCCTCGCCGTCGCCGTTGACCTCGGCCACGAGGCGCGCGTCCTCGTCGTACGCCCGCTCCCACAGCACCGTCCCGTCGGGCAGCGCCGCGCGCGTGACCAGGCCGTCGGCGTTCCAGGTGTACACCCGCGGCTCCTCGCCACGGACCTCGGTCGTCCTCGCCCGCTCGTCGCGGCGGAGCTCCACCTCGTAGAGCCCGTCCCGCCCTCCAGTCTTCCGGCACCGGTGCCCGTGGGGATTCTCGTAGGCATACCAGAACCGCTCGCCGTTCTTCAGCGTCGCCGCCGTCATCCGGCAGCGCGCGTCGACCTCGTACGCCTCGACGCCGCCCACGGCATCGACCGCCGCGAGCAGGCACCCCGCGCGGTCGTACCGGTAGTCCACCCACTGCCAGAGCCGCCGCTCCGCCCAGAGCTCCAGGCGCGTGATCCGCCCGTCCTTCCACCGCACCCCGAGCTCCCGCCCCGCCGTATCCACGATCCGGACGAGCCGCTCTCCCTCGTAGTCCAGCCGGATCTCGTTGCCGTGCGCATCCCGGATCGCGCGCAACAGCGCCCTCGCCGATCCGCCCTCCGCCGCGAACACCCGCACCTGCCGCGACCCGAGCTCCACCACCCGGTACGCCCGCGCTCCGTCTCGGTGCAGCTCCAGCCGCTCGCGCCGGTGGAACGCGCGCTCTCCGGGCCCGACCTTCTCGAACCAGATCCACCGCCCCTGGCCGTCCCGCAGCGCGAGGACCTGCTCTCCCTCCTCGATCCATTGCTCGTAAGAAAACGCCCACCCCGGCCCGAGCGCCGCGTCGCGCTCCCCATACCGAGAGGAGCGGTAGTGCCGCGCCCACGTGAGCGGGATCATGCCCGCCACCTCGATATCCGTCGCCGCGTCGACCACCGCGCCGTCGGTGACGTCGACCGGATGCCCCTCGGTCGTGCACTGGTCCACCGGCGGCGATGACGACTTGCCCGCCGTCGCCCCCTTGTGGCTCTTCCCGCCGCCGCCGCCCCCGCCGCCGCCCGGCGTGCTCGGCTTCCTCCCGCCCGGCGCCCCCGCGCCGCCGCCGCCGCCGCCGCCGCCCCCGGCCCCCGGCGCCCCCCGCCCCGCTCGCGCTCGTCCCGGCGCCGGCGGTGACCGACTTGTTCATCTGCCCCATGCTGCCGGTGATCCCGGCCATCCCCAGCTCGACGAGCACGTTCGGCGCGCCGAGCCACGGGAAGCACGGACCGCCCGTGTTGAGGCTCAACGTCTCCTTCAACGTGCCCGGCTCGTTGCCGTGACACGCCTTCATGCACCCGCCGACCGTCAGGATCTTCTTCCCTTCGATCTTCGTCCGCATCGGCGCGTCGATGACCCCTTCGGCCACCGTGCCCATCGTGGGGTAAGGAACCGGCAGCGGGCTGGGCGCCGCCGGCGTCGTGCACACGCTGACGGCCATGCCGGTCATCTGGTGGCCTGAACCTTCGTGGACCGTATCCAGCCCCAGCGCCGTGACCTTGCTCATGGCAGCAGCAATTTCGCCCACGCCCTGTCGGGCATACAATCGGGACCCGCCCGACGCGGATGCGAATGCGACGCCGGCCGCGCCGGTCCTGGCGGCGAAGGACCAGACGCTCCTCGCTGCGCTCCTCGCCGGGCCTCTGCGAGCCTGAGGGGTTCTACGTGGTCGTGGATATGGCCCGCGATGGCTACTCCAGGACGGCGGCGTAGCGCCCGCTGGGCGTGAAGATGACGTGAGCCTGAAGCGGGGCGTTCAGCGCGCAGGAGAGAGCGCGCAGCTCCTGGGTCGCCGCTTGATCCACCTCGGTCGGCGCCGCGCGCGTTTGCCCGGGCGCGTCACGTCCGGGCGGTCCGCGCCCCGGTCGAGGGTGGTGGCCAGATTTGAACATGAAGGCGGGAAGGCGGGAAGAAAAGATCAATGATCTTCCTGCCTTCCCGCCTTCATGTGAACCACTCCGGGGCAAATGGGGCCACCACCCGGTCGAGCAGCGGGAGCTCAGTGCTCCCCGAAGGGCCTGCTGAACCAGACGTTCGCGATCGAGCCGAGCCGCTCGACGACGAGCGCCGCCGTCGCCGTGTCTCCCCGCAGCACGAAGACACGGAAGCCGGCGATCGAGGCATCGGGCGCCCATGCGTGCAACGCCGGGCCGACCGCCGGCTCTCTCCTGAGCGCCTCGAGAGCTTGCTGCGCGAGCTCCCTCTGCTCCCGCGTGTGACAGCCGGGACGCAGCTCGACCCGGACGCGCCGTGGAACCGGGATCCGGGCCTGAATCGATGCCCAATCGTGGAAGCCCGGCTCGAAGACGACGACGATCGACCGCCGCTTCCGCTCGGGGACCACCCCGATGAACGACGGGTGGTTCGAGAGCAGGTCGTGCAGCGGCTGGTAGTCGGTCACGCGGAGCTCTGGCCATGCCATCTCGCCGACCGGGCTCGTGCTGCCGGGCGCCTGAACCTCCGGCTCGCAGTAGGGCTGCAGGTTCACGCCGGCCGCGTGGCCCTCGGTGATCTTGTGCTGCGCGCGCTGGATCGTCTCGAGGGTGACCGGGCTGAAGGCCGCTCGATCCGCGGCGGGAGGGACACCGCTCGACCGACTTGCCGCCGGGGCCTCCGGCCTCGAGGACGATGGCGCGGCCGACGTCGAGGCCGGGGTTCCCCGTGGTTTCGCGTCGGTGGTCGCTGCATCGCCGCCGCTCCCCGGTGTACGAGCGTTGCACCCGGCCACGAGGAGGAGGGAAGCGGCGAGCGGTCGGGCCGCGGCGAGGCTGCAGTCAAAAGGCAACGGTGATTCCTAGCTGAGATTCGATGTTGCCGACCGAGTGAAACCAGGTCTGGTCGAAGGGGGCCACCATCCTACGTCACAATGAAGTTGCGGAGCACCCCAGCGGGCCGGAAGCGCGGCCAGCGGGCCCGGAGCGCGGCCAGCACGCGGCGAGACGGCCAGGAATCGTGTCAGCAGGTCCGAGGAGCCGCACCAGCAGGTCGGAGGAGCCGTACCAGCAGGTCGGAGGAGCCGTACCAGCAGGTCGGAGGAGCCGTACCAGCAGGTCGGAGGAGCCGCACCAGCAGTTCCGAGGAGCCGCACCAGCAGGTCCGGGGAGCCGTACCAGCAGGTCCGGGGAGCCGTACCAGCAGGGCCGAGGAGCCGTACCAGCGGGTGCCGGCAGGCCTCCCGGGGCTGCTGGGGAGTCGCCGGGAGGTGCTGGCGGCGTTCGGGGCGTTGCTGGCAGTCGACCTGGCCGAGGCGCGCGATCGCCTTCGCTACGGCTCGATCGCTCGGGGTGGCGCCGCTGCCGGCGCTCCGAACGCGTAGGACACGCCCACCTCGGCGCGGAAGGGGACGAACGGGGGCGGCTCGAGGGCGTGGGTGGAGCGATAGCCCGCGCGCAGCCCGAGCTCGACGCTCGATCCGATCGATAACCCGAGCGCGAGGCTCGCGTCGAGGTAGCCCCCCGCGGGCGCATAAAAGCCGTCGCGAATGCCCGCGTAGGTCGCGCGCGCGCGATCGCTCGCCGCGATGTACGTGCTCAGGATCGCCGTGTACTCCACCTCCAGCGCGATGAACCAGCCGCGCTCGAAATATCCGCCCGCGAGCCCGGGGTGCGCGCCCACGCTCACGAACTGGAACGTCTGGTTGTCGCCCGTCTGCACCGGCAGCCCCAGGCGCCCGGCGAGCCCCCAGCCGCCGCGCTGCACGAGCATCGCGCGCGCCGCCGGCTCCAGGCGGAAGGAGTCGAGCTCCGGCACGAGGAAGACCGGCAGCGCCAGCCCGATCTCGAGATCGAGGCGGCGCACGAGCCGTTCCATCGGGATCGCGCGCCCGTAGGCGAGCTCCAGGGCAGGCGCGGAGTTCCAGCCGAGATTGACGTGCGTCGCGTTCTCCTGCTCCCCTTGATACCCGCTGATGGGCGCGGCCGACGCGACCGCGGAGACCGCCGTCGCGGCGATCGCCGCGGCGAGGGCGACGGCCCTCATCTCGCCCCCTCGTAGGCGCCGAGATGGGCGCGCAGGACCTCCATGACACGATCGGGGTGCTTGTTCACCCAGCCGTGGTCTTCGCCTTCGACGCGGACGAGCTCGACGTCGCAAAACAGAGGGGCGTGGCGGCGCTCTTGTTGCTCGAACCCGATGACGGTGTTGATCGTCGTTCCGATCAGGGTCACCGGCTTGCAGAAGCGATCGAGGCCGGAAGAGAAATCGAAGTCCCACGCTCCGTCCGTCTTCGCCGAGCCCTGCAGGTCCCGCATCGCGCGCGCGCCCAGGCGGAACGCCTTGAGGTTGTCGGGGTCGTCCGGGTCTTCGTAATACCCTGGCTGTGACCAGCCTTGCCCCAAGGACAGGAGGAAGTCTGCGCGCGCGTCTCCGTCGGGGCTCATGGCCCATTCCGACCAACCGAGATCGTTCAGCCCCTCGGCGGTGAGGCCGAACGTGAAGAGCTCGGTCTCGTTCGCGATCGACGCGTTCAGGAAGCCCGGCTCGCTGAGGACGGCCTCTCCGACGCGGTCGGGGTGCCGCTGGATATAGAGGGCCGCGTACATGGCGCCCCACGAATGCCCGAACAGCGTGACCGGCGCGTCGGGGGAGAAGCGCTGGACGAGCTCGTGGAGATCCGCCGCGTACGTCTCGACGGTGAAGTCCGATGAAGGGACACGCTCCGAGAGACCGGTGCCTCGCTGATCCCAGTGGACGACGAAGTACCGCTCGGAGAGCGCGCCGAGGCCGAGCATGCCGCGCATGTCGCCGCCAGGGCCGCCGTGCAGCGTGACGAGGGTGGGGTTCTTCGGGTCCCCTTGCGTGCGGAGGTGAATGCGGGCGCCGTCGCGGAGGGTGAAGCGAGGGAGCGCGTCGTCCTCCGCGACCGTCCTCGGGACGAGGTTTCCAGGCGCGTCCGGATCCAGACAGCCCGAGGCGAGCACGAGGCACGCAAGACAAGAGCGGCGGGCGAAGGAGCGCATGACCGGAGCGTACGGATCCGGGCCGCCCTCGGCATTGTGCCGCCACGCCAATCGATTGTCCGGCGGCGCCTCCGGCTACGCCACGGAGCGGTCGCGGAGCTGGCCCGGCGTGCTCCCCGTCCACCGCCGGAACGCCTTGTAGAACGCGCTCACATCGGAGAAGCCCACCAGCGCGCCGATCTCCGCGAGCCCGATGGCGGGATCCTCCAGATAGCGCAGCGCGAGCTCTTCGCGGGTCTTCTCGACGAGCGCTCGGAAGGGAAAGCCGTCCTCCGAGAGGCGTCGTTGCAGCGTGCGCGCGCTCAGCCCGAGCCGCTTCGCCACGGTCGCCAGCCTGGGAGCGCCGCCGTGCAGCTCGAGGGCGAGCGCGTGCCGCGCGCGCTCCACGAGGCTCGCCTGGGCGGGGGGGAGCTTTTGCACGAGGAGGGCGGCGTGGCGATCGAGGACGGCGCAGAGCTCGGGGGCGGCCCCTTTCATCGGCGTCGCGAGCGCCGCGCGCGGGAGGACGATCGCGTCGCCGGGCGCTCGAAATCGGATCGGACAAGCGAAGATCCGGGTGTACGTCTCGAGCTCTGCGCAGCGCGGGTGACGGAACTGGATCGAGGAAGGCGACCACGGCGTGGCGGCGAGCGCGCGGAAGCGCAGGACGATGTTCGCGAAGCCGAACTCGGTCGCGACCCGGTGCGGGGCCGCGCCGGGGACGTGCTCCCGAACGAGCCGGGCCTCCTTGCGATCGACCTGAAGGACATGGCGCACGGCCGTGCTGATGACGGCGAAGTGCCGCGAGAACCTCTGGAAGGCGTCGCCCACCGTGTCGCTCGACGCGACGACGAAGTCCATCACGTCCCAGTGGCCGATCGAGAGCGCCTCCGCGGCGCGGAGCCCGACGCCCGGATCGCCGGCCCTCTCGACGACATCGTCCCAGAGCGCGATCCACCGGCGATAGGAGAGTCGGAAATCGGGGTTGCGCAGCTCCTCCGGCGCGAGCCCGTGCGCTCGGGCGATCGAGCTCGCGTCGATCCCGGCAGCCTCCGCGGCGCCGAGCACGCTCCGCAGCGCCTTCACGCCGACGCTGAGCGTGCGCTCGCCCTCCGCCTTCACGAGCGGGTCGAGCCCCCGACGAGAGCTCACGACGCGGGTCTGCGCGACGCTTCCCATGGATCGATGGTGCGGGATTGTAACGTCATCGGCCTTCCAGACGTGTCGATCGCGCGCCCGAAGTACAGGCCATGTCACTGGCGCCCGCGGCGGCGTGCCAGGATCTTCTCCGCGGCGGTGAGCGGCCGTCCTTCCGGCGTCGCTCCTGGCGCCTGAGCCTGGTGCGCTCCCTGTGACGGCGCGGAGCGAGGCGCCGCAGCCGACCCAGGTTGGGCGGCCGACCCAGGTTGGGCGGCCGACCCAGGTTGGGCGGCCGACCCAGGTTGGGCGGCCGACCCAGGTTGGGCGGCCGACCCAGGTTGCGCCGCCGACCTAGGTTGCGGCGCCGCCGACCCAGGTTGCGGCGCCGCCGACCCAGGTTGGGCGGCCGACCCAGGTTGGGCGGCCGACCCAGGTTGGGCGGCCGACCCAGGTTGGGCGGCCGACCCAGGTTGGGCGGCCGACCCAGGTTGCACCGCCGCGGCCGACCCAGGTTGGGCGGCCGACCCAGGTTGCGCCGCCGACCCAGGTTGCGCCGCCGACCCAGGTTGCGCCGTCGACCCAGGTTGCGCCGTCCACCTCGCCGCCGCCCTCGGCCCGGCCGCCCGCGCCTGCCCCCCCTCTCGCGCCGTCCTCGCCCGCTCCCGCGCCGACAGCAGCGCCCCCACCGTCTCGCCCGCGCTGGCCTCCTCCACCGCCGCTCCCGACCGCCGCGCCCGCAGCCGCTCCCCGGCCCGCGCGGCCCACGCCCACGCCGCCTCCGGCAGCGCGAGCCGCCGCGCCGCCACCGCGAGCAGCAGCGCGAGCGCCGCCAGGCCGACCAGCCCCGCCGTCGCGTCCCGGTACGCGAACCGCCTCGCCGCCCGGTCCTCGAAGATGCCCGCCAGCGTGTCGCGCCGCTTGCCCCCGGTGAACTCCGCGATCCGCCCGAGCAACGACAGATCGCTGCCCGTCGGGCGCAGCTCCTCGCCCGCGGTCATCGCCGCCCCCGTCGTCCCCACGGCCTCCCCCGTCAGCTCGTCCCGCGCCACCGCCACGTAGGTGCCCGGCCGCGACAGCGGCAGCGTCGCCGTGTACGACCCCGCGCCCGTCGCCTCGAGCGGGAGCTCCCGCGCGAAGCCGTCCGGCCCCGCCACGTGCACGACCAGCCGGCGGAACGACTGCGCCCGCCCGTCGTCGCCGATCACGCTCGCCCGCACCGACAGCTCGCCCCCCGACGCGTCCGCCTCGAGCCGCACGCGCGGATCCTCCGCCTTGCGCGCCACGTCGCGCGCCGCCTGCGCGATCATCCGCGCCGCGCCCGGCCAGCGCGTCCACGCCGCCCCCCAGCGGCCCTTCAGATCGCTCGTGAACGCCGCGGCCCGGCCGAGCCCCGCCGACCACGCCGCGAGCACCGGATCCCCCTCCGGCCCGGACAGCAGCACCGTCGACCGACCCTTCGGGACCGTCACCACGTAGCCCCCGAGCGGCGGCGCCTCGCCGAACGGCACGCCGGCCGTGATCGACGACGGCGCGCCCAGCGCCACCTGGAACGGCTCCTCCACGATCGCGCTCCGCGCCGCGAGGATCGTCTCCTGCGTGAACACCGCCGGCAGCCGCCCCGCGTCCTCCACCAGGTAGAACCGGCCGCCGCCGAGGCGCGACAGCGTCTCCAGCTCCGGCACGTCGCCGCCCTGGCCCAGCGCCACGACGCTCGTCGTGATCCCGCGGCGCATCGCCGCCCCCACCATCGCGCGGCACGGCCCCATGTTCTCCGCGTCCGACCCGTCGGCGAAGAGCAGCACGTGCTTCAGGTTCGTGGCCTCCCGGTCGAGCGCCCGGTACGCCGCGTCGAGCGTGATGTCGACGTAGATCCCGCCGCCGCCCGGCCCCACCGCGCGGATCGCCCTGTCGATCGCCGCCTTGTCCGCCACCGGCCCGAGCGGCACGCTCCACCGCACCGCCGTGTCGACGTGCGCGACGCCGAGCCGGTCGCCGGGGCCGAGCAGCGACGCCGACCGCGCGGCGGCCTCGTTGGCGAGCTCGAGCTTCGTGTGCGCGCCGGCGCTCGCCGCCATCGAGCCGGAGATGTCGATGCCGATCACCTCGGCCAGGCTCGCCCGCCGGCGCTCCTGCTTCAGGTCGAACGAGACGGGGGAGACCTCCTCGAGCGGCGTCCGCGCGTAGCCGCCCGGCCCCATGCTCCGGTCGCCGCCCATCAGGATCAGGCCGCCGCCGAGGTCGCGCACGTAGCTCGCGAGCGCCTCGATCTGGTTCGGCGACAGGTCCGCCGCGCGGAGGTCGCTGAGCACCACCACGTCGTAGCCGGCGAGCTCCCCGAGGTCGGCCGGGACGCGGTCGAGGCCCCCCTCGTCCACCCGGAACGCGCCGTCCGCGAGCGCCCGCGCGATGAACGCGCCCTGCCCGGCGTCGCCCTCCAGCACGAGCGCGGCCGCCGCCCCGCGCACGCGCAGGAACGCGCTCGCCGCGTTGTCCTCGGCGGCCTCGTCGAGCCGCGGATCCTTCGCGGTGACCTCGACGTCGTAGCGGTGCAGCCCCGGCCCCGGCGCCTTCTCGCGGATGCGCAGCACGTCCTCCCCGGCGGCGATCGAGGCGTCGGCGCGGGCGATGAGCTCGCCGTCGCGGCGCAGGCGGATCTCCACCTCGGCCGGCGACGGCGACGAGGTGACGAGCCGCAGATCGAGCGCCTCGCCCTCGTCGGCCCGCGCGGGCGCGCGGAGGGCGACCACGCGGACGTCGGGGACCAGGCGCTGCTCCAGCGGGAGCACGTCGATCGGCAGGCCGGCGGCGACGGCGGCCGCGGCCGCGGCCATCGTGTCGCCGCGGGTGGCGACCCCGTCGGTCAGCAGCACGACGCGCGCCGCGGAGTCCGGCGGCACCTCGGCGAGGGCGCGCCGGATGCCCGCGGCGAGGTCCGTCCCGTCGCGGCCGAGCGCGACCCGCTGCGGCGCGGGGAGCTGCGAGCGCGGCCGCGGCGGATCCTCGGTGGCGGCGCCGGCGGCGAACGCGATGGTGGCGATCCGGTCGTCGTCGCGCATGCCGAGCTCGGCGACGGAGAGCTCCTGCGCGACGCGCTTGTCGGCGTTCGGCACGAGGTCGATCGAGCGGCTGCGATCGATCGCGAGCAGGACGGTGAGCCGGTCGAGTGGCCGGCCGATCTCTGGGCCGGCCACGGCCATGGCCGCGGCGAACGCCGCGAAGGGCGTAAGGAGATCCCCGAATCGCGTGCGCCACGCCCCCTGCCTGCGGGCGTACGGCGACGCGAGCGCGAGCGCGAGGACCCGGAGCGCGACGAACGACGTGGCGCCCGCGGCGAGCAGCGCGCCCCAGGGCCGCGCGAGCCGGAGCTGCGCGCCCGAGAGCAGCCCGCACCAGACAAGCCCCACGTAGAGCGCCGGAAGCGCGCCCGCGAGCATCCAGGCGAGCAGGATCGGGCGGCGGAGCGCGCCCTGTCGGAGGGCGAGGCGGAGCAGCGCGGCGAAGAGGAGCGCGCCGGCCAGCGTGGCGACATGGGGCAGGGCGCGCAGCGCGGCCGCCGGGATCAGGGAGGCCTCCGTTCGGTCCGCATGCGGTCGTGCCGCAGTAAATCATCTTTGCGGCGCTCCGGGGATGCCGCTTCGGTGGGTGTGGCCGAGTGCCTCATCGGGGCAGCCGTGCGGCGTCCCTGTCGGTTTCAAGCGGGTTACGGGCGGCATTTTGGCCCCGCCTGTTCACATTTCCATGTTTGTCAAAGATGGCACGTTGTCTGCTTCAGCGCGGGCACGGTGCGGCGGGGCCGCGCAGCAGGGGGCAGGAGAGATCATGTCGCGCATCGAGACCACGGACGCCTGGAGCACCTCGGACGACAGCTCATGGGACCTCGACGAGGGGTTCGGTGAGGCCCCGTGCAGCGTGCATTACCAGGAGGGGGATCTCGTCGCGGGCAAGTACCGGCTGGTGCGCAAGATCGGCGAGGGGGCGATGGGCACGGTCTGGGTCGCGACCAACGTCGTGGTCGGATCGGAGGTCGCGATCAAGCTGATGCGGCCCGAGCTCCGGTCGGCGGAGCTGAACGAGTATTTCCTCCGCGAGGCGCGCGCCGCAGGAAGGCTGAACCACGCGGAGATCGTCCGGATCTTCGACCTCGGCGAGACGGCCGAGGGCGATCCGTACCTGGTGATGGAGCTCATCGAGGGCGAGTCGCTGAGGAGCGTGCTGGCGCGCGAGGGGGGGATGGCGCCGGAGCGGGCGATCGCGCTCTTGTTGCCGGTCGCGGCGGCGATGCACGCGGTGCACGAGAAGGGGGTCGTCCACCGCGATCTCAAGCCGGACAACGTGATGCTGGTGCGCCGCGGCGGCGGCCGGCTGCAGCCGAAGGTCGTCGATTTCGGCGTGGCGAAGCTCGTCGCCGAGCGCGAGGAGGGGCAGTCGACGGGGGGCCTCGAGGTGTTCGGGACCCCGGACTACATGCCGCCGGAGCAGGCGCTCGCCGTCCCCGACGTCGATCGCCGGGCCGACGTCTGGTCGTTCTGCGCGATGCTGTACGAGCTGCTCTCGGGGCGGACGCCGTTCTCGTCGAAGAACGCGCTGGACGGCCTGCGCGCGGTCCTGCAGGACGCGGTGCCGTCGCTGGTCGACGCGTGCGGCCTCGACGCGGATCTCTGGGCGATCGTGGCGCGCGGGCTGCAGAAGGAGCCGTCGCTGCGCTGGTCGAGCATGCGGGAGCTCGGCGAGGCGCTCGCCGCGTGGCTGAGGGCGCGGGGCGTCCGGGAGGACGTGCGGGGCGTGTCGCTCGAGGGCGAGTGGCTCCCGCGCGAGGAGGCCTGCGCGCCCGTGAGTTGTGGCGTAACGCCACGCCTTTCATGGTTGGAAGAGCGCGGCCGGCCAAGCCGCCGGTGGTCGTCGCGCCGCCGGGGGCACCGGCTGCACCGGGGGCGGCCTCACGCGGAGCAGGCGGCCTGCCCGTGAGGGCGGCGGACGCTGAGGAGCGGTCCGGGCTCGGCGGAGGCGGGCGGGGGTGAGTGCGCTGCGGGCCGGCGGAAGCGCGGCACCGCGGAGGATGGCTCGACCTCGCCACGTCCTCCAAGGACACTTGAAGTGCGCCTCTGGATCGATACCAACGCGGCACGCAACCCCCGTGGAGGACGACGCTGCATCGCGGATCATCACCCAGGACGAGGGCGAGGAATGGCGGTGGCTTCGCGAGGCCGAGCCGAGTCGCGCCCTGCGCTGGGACGAGGCTGTCACCTGGCTCCAGAGCCTTCCCGCAGCAGAGCCATCGCCTGGCCGAAGCGCGTAGGCGCTGCGCCGGGCGCGCCGTCAAGGCGGGCGTTCCGGCCAGACGGCCGGCGCTCGCTCGGCTGTACCGCGCTCTCGGGAGCCCAGCCACCGCTGCCGCCGCGAGGTATGCTCGCGAGAGGTCGCGCATGAACCTCGCCGACAAACTCGTCCAGCCCGCCACGCTCGCCGACCTCGACGAGCTTCCGCCCGACTGGCGGGGCGAGATCATCGACGGCACGCTGTACGCCTTTCCACGCCCGCGCTTCGTTCACGCGAACATCGAGGGCCTGATCACGGCCGACCTGAAGAACCCTTACCAGCGAGGCAAGGGCGGACCGGGCGGGTGGTGGATCCTCCCCGAGCCGGGCATCCAGCTCGATCGCGCGCCCGAGATCTCGCCCGATGTCGCAGGCTGGCGCCGGGCGCGCATGCCGAGGCCCCCGCGGACCGGGGAGCCCATCCGGCTCGTTCCTGACTGGGCCTGCGAGATCCTCTC
The DNA here is from genome assembly GCF_051526825.1 of Sorangium sp. So ce185. Lineage (NCBI taxonomy): Bacteria > Pseudomonadati > Myxococcota > Polyangiales > Polyangiaceae > Sorangium > Sorangium sp. So ce185. Next base: position 890,501 of record NZ_CP150316.1, read on the forward strand.
GCCGCGCACGGCGGGCTACGACAACCTCGTCAAGCGCCGCTTCTATGCTGAGATCGGCGTGCCTCACCTCTGGTACGTGGATCCCGTCCGGCGGACGCTGCTGGTCAGCCAGCTCGAGAACGGGCGGTGGATCGAGCTGGGGCTCCACGGTCAAGACGAGAAGGTGCGCGCGGCGCCGTTCGAGGACGTGGAGATCGACCTGGCCGAGTGGTGGGAGGGGCTCGACGAGGAGGCCTAGAACACCGCATGACCAGGATAGAGGCGTTTGTTCCGACAGCGATGCTCTTTCAGATGATCGCCGACGTCGCTCGTCCTCACAAGGCGCGTCTCGTGCTCCAGCGTTTCGAGACCGCGCATCATGGCGCGGCGCTCTCCGTCGTCGAAGCAACCCCCCTCGCGGCTGACGAGTACTTGTGCGGCGGCTATGGGGTTGTGTATCTGGCGCTGCGAAAGGTGCCCGCGAGCGAGCAGGACTGGAGCTTCGTCGACCGTGAGGCCGCCGATCTGCTCGAGCTCGCCGGCGCGCGTCAGCGCGGTGAGGATCTCGAGCAGGTCACGATCCGCCCTTTGGCCAGGAAGACCAACGTGGCCAGGTTGTTCGCCGCGACGAAGGCGGCCATCGCGGCCGCCTGCAAACAAGGGGTGACGCTCAACGGTCAGCTCTACCCGAAGATCTTCTACGCGAAGGAGCTCGAGGCTCGAAGATCTCGGTTGTGGGTCGATATCGAGACCAAGACCATATCAGCCAGGGTGGTCGGGTAGGAGCCTGGCTCCCGCGGGACGTCGGGCCGGGGAGCGAGCCGCCATGCGCCTTCGCGCCGCTGCGTTGCAAGGACGCAAGAAATAGCTCCGCGCCTTTGCGCCTTTGCGTTAAATTCTCGCTCTTTCTTCCACTTTTGACCCGTCTGTCGCTTCAGGCGGCAGCGCTGTCGTGCCCTGCATTCGCCGCGGCACGCGCGTGAAGTACCAGACGTCGAACACCACGAACGCGAGCGCCGCGAGGGCGACGAGCCACGTCCACTCGGTGTGGGCGTCCGGCTCCCCCGCCGCGCTGGAGACCGCGACCTCGCCGCCGCCCTCCGCGAGGACCGGCCTCGGCGTGAGATCGCTCTCGGCGACGCTCGTGAGGTTCGCCGGCACGACGACCGACCCCGCCTGCGGCCCCTGCCAGGCGAGGCGGTACAGGCCCGCGCGCGGCGTCTCCGCGACCACCGCGACGCCGGCCCGCTGCGCCACGTCGAGCCGCTCGCCGGCGGGGCCGCTCGCCTGGAGATCCCGCGCCGTGGCCGGGACGCTCACGCGCAGCGGCTCGCCGGTGCGCGCCGGGCCGGTGATGCCGTGCGCGCGGTGGGCCCGCGCCTGCTCGAGCAGGTTGCGCACGAAGAGCACGAAGGACGCCTTGAGCGGCCAGTCGCTCTCGCCCACGTCGAAGCCGAGCAGCGTGCCCGTCCGCGACGAGGTGGAGATGTCGGTCGCGATCGTGCCCTCCTGCGCGCGGATCAGCGCCTGCGCCGCCGCCTCCGGGGTGAGGGACGAGGCGGCGCGCAGGTGCACGCCGTCCAGCGTGAGGAAGCGCAGCCGCGGATCGGCCGTGTCCCATGACGTGAGGGTGGGGCGCTCGAGCGCCGGCCCGACCACCGTGCCGAAGCAGCGCCCGGGCGGCGGGTTCACGATCAGCAGATCGCCGCCCGGCGGGTCGGGCGGGCAGGCGCCGTCGATCACCACGAACGTGTCGGGATCGAGCCCGGGCGCGCCCAGCAGATCCGCGAGCCCGCCCGAGGTGACCGAGGTCATCGGGTCGGACGCGAGCGCCCGCTCGAGCCAGGCGGCGCCGCCGGAGGCCGCGCCCGGCTGCGCGCCCGCGCCCGGATCGCCCCGGCCCGCGCCGGCCGACGCGAGGAAGACCGGGAGCCTGTCGCCGGCCGGCACGCGGCCGTAGGCGACGTCGTCGAGCGGCATCGCGTCGCGCGGCGAGAGCTCGAAGACGAGGCCCTTGCGGTAGTCGCCGGGCGACGGGCGGAACGTGAGCACGACCGGCAGGCGCTCGCCCGGCTTCACCAGCACGCGCCGCGAGCCGAGCACGTCGAGCGCGCTGTCCTGCCGCATCGTCACGTAGACGTCGCGCGGCTGCGCCCCGAAGTTCGCGACCACGAGGAAGGCCTGCACCTCCTCGCTGGCCTCCGGCGGCTCGCCGCTCGCGCTGCCGGCGCTGCCGGAGCGCACGTCGACGCGGACGATGGCGGCGTTGTCGATCGGGTCGCCGACGGTGATGACGTCGAGCGGGAGCGACACCCCGCGCAGCGCGCCCGGGCGGGCCAGGTTGCCGTCGGTGATCACGACGATGCGGCGGGCGCCGCCGAGCTGGCGGAGCCGGTCGACCGCGAGCGCGACCGCGGCGCCGAGATCGCCCTCGACGTCGCGCGCGGCGACGGGATCGATCGCCGCCCTGAGCCGGACGAGATCGCGATCGAGCGCCGCGACGAGCCGCGCGTCGCGCCCCGCCTCGAGGATCAGCGCGTCGCTGCCCGGGGCGAGGCCGGCGAGGAGATCCCTGGCGAGCTGCTTGGCGAGCTCGATGCGCGTCGTCGCCTCGCCCGACGGGCCCCGCGCGACCGCGGACATCGAGGCGCTCGCGTCGAGGATGATCGCCACGTGATCGCCGGTGAGCTCGCGCCCGCGCGAGGCGGGGCGCGCGAGGGCGAGCGCGAGCAGCGCGAGCGCGAGCGCCTGCAGAAGGAGCGGCAGCTGGGCGAGGAGCCTCCGGAAGGGCGCGCGCGCCATGAGGTCGCGCTGCGCGGCGGCCCAGAGCCACGTCGAGGGGACGCGGCGGCGGCTCCGCTTGATCTTGAGGATGTAGAGGAGGACGAGCGGGCCGAGCAGCGCGAGCAGCCACAGGCCGCTCGGGGAGAGCAGCGCGAGCGGGGCCCCCGCGGAGGCCTGGGCGAGCGGCGCGGCCACGTCAGTCGACGCTCCTCGCGACGAAGCGGCGGACGGCGCCCTCGAGCGGCTCGTCGCTCCGCGCCCGCACGTACGTCGCCCCGTGCCGGCGAGCCCAGCCGCGCAGCGCCTCGCAGAGCCCGGCGAAGCGCGCCGCGTAGGCGGAGAGGGCCGCGGCGTCCATGGTGACGTCGATGAGCGCCCCGGTCTCGGCGTCTTCGAGCGTCAGGTCCCCCTCGAAGCTCGGCGCGAGCTCCTCGGCGGCGACGACCTGGAGGAGCGCGACGTCGTGGCCGGCCTGCGCCGCGCGGCCGAGCGCGGCGGTGACCGGGCCGGGATCGAAGAAATCGGAGACGACGCAGAGCAGGCCCGGCCGGGCGCTCCGCCGCACGACGGCGTCGATGGCCCGGGCGAGGTGCGTCCCGCCGGCCGCCTTCACGCCGTCGAGCGCGCGGAGGAGCGCGGCCAGCCCGGCGCGCCCGCGCACGGGCGCGTGCTCGCGGGCGATGCCGTCGCCCGCCACGAAGAGCTGTGCGCGCTCGGAGCGCGCGAGCGACATGTAGCCGACCGCGGCCGCGAGCCGCCGGGCGGCGTCGAGCTTCGTGGGCTCCCCGAAGTCGAGCGACGCCGACGCGTCGCACACGAGCCGGGCGATGACGTCCTCCTCGGCGCGGAACAGCTTGAGCACCGGCTCGCCGGTGCGGGCGTAGGCGGCCCAGTCGATGCGCCGCAGGTCGTCGCCGGGCGCGTAGGCGCGGTGCTCCTTGAACTCGGCCGACCCGCCGCGGCGCCGCGCGAGGTGCTCGCCGGCGCCCCCGGAGCGGGCGCGGATCTCGAGCCGCCGCTGCAGGACCTCGAGCTCGCGGACGAAGCTCGCGCCGAGGAGCGGCGCGGAACCGGGACCGGGACCGGAACCGGAAGGAGACGAGGGGAGCATCGGAGACGAGTAGACCTCGTCGCCGGCGAAGGGGCCAGTGGCGTCGCGGAGGAACGACCGCCCGCGCGCGCGGCGTCGACGAGGGCGGCGGGCGGGCCCGGCCCGCTGCCGCCGGGCGGCTCCGAGACAAAGCGCCACCCTGGGGCACCGCGCCACATTCGGATTCTCCGCAGCCCTCCAGATTCCGTCCTCGGGCGCGCATTCCCGCCGTGGCTCGCTTTATGCGACCCAGCGCTCGTGTCCAGCTGTTCGTGCGTGGGCTCGACCGGGTAGAGCCGTCGATCGCCCTGTACCGAGGGTTCACCAGAGGAGGAGGCATCGTGAAGGCGCTTGTTTTCCACAAACCTTCCGACGTCCGCGTCGAAGACGTCCCGGATCCCAGCATCAAAGAGCCCACCGACGCCATCGTGCGCGTCACCGCGACCGCGATCTGCGGCTCCGATCTCCATATCTACAACGGCTTCTTTCCGCAGGCGCGGCCCATGGTGCTCGGCCACGAGTTCATGGGCGTCGTCGAGGAGACCGGCCCGCAGGTCACGAAGCTGAAGAAGGGTGATCGCGTCATCGTCCCGTTCCCCATCGCGTGCGGACACTGCTTCTTCTGTCAGGCGGAGCTCCCGGGCCACTGCGAGCGATCGAACCCCAAGCACTATGGCCCCGAGGGCGGCGTGATCGAGAGCAAGGGCGGCGCCCTGTTCGGGTATACGGATATCTACGGCGGTTACGACGGCGGCCAGGCCGAGCTCGTGCGCGTCCCGTACGCCGATTTCGGGCCGCGGAAGGTGCCCGAGGGGCTCACCGACGAGCAGGTCCTCTTCACGACCGACGTCCTGCCCACCGGGTGGACGGCGATCGAGTGGGCCGAGCTCAAGGGCGGAGAGACGGTCGCGGTGTTCGGGTGCGGGCCGGTCGGGCTCGCGACCATGAAGATCGCCTGGCTGCGCGGCGCCGGGCGCGTCATCGGCGTCGATCGCGAGGAGTACCGCCTGAAGAAGGCCCGCGACGTCGCCCAGGCCGAGACGATCAACATCGACAAGGTCGACGTCGTCGAGGCGATCCGCTCGATGACGGACGGGCGCGGCGCGGACGTGTGCGTCGACGCGGTCGGGATGGAGGCGCACCGCACCGTCCTCGAGAAGGCCGCCAACGTGCTTCACGGCCAGGTCGGGACGATATCGACCCTGAAGCTCGCCTTCAGCGCCGTGCGCCGCGGCGGGGTCGTGCCGATCGTGGGCGTCTACGGCGTGCCGTACGACAACTTCCCGCTGGGCCAGTTCTTCGACAAGGGCCTCAGGATGAGGGCCGGCCAGGCCCCGGCGCACAACTTCGTCGATCAGATCATGCGGCACATCCAGGAGGGCCACCTCCGCGCGGACGACATCATCACCCACCGCCTGCCGCTCTCGCGCGCCCCGCACGGCTACGAGGTCTTCAACAAGAAGCTCGAAGACTGCGTCAAGGTCGTCCTCACGCCCTGACCCGGACTCCCCCGCTCTCCGCGCGCCCGCCGCGCCGCGCCGCCGCCCCGCCGCCGGCGCGGTCGCTCCCCGAGCTCACCCCGACGACGCTCGCCCGTCGGCGCGACCCGAGGCCGCGGCCCCGGGCGCCCCGGCGCCCGCGCCGCGCGGCGCGCAGCCCGGCTGCCTGACATCCGCGTCAGGGGGCGCGCCGGGGAGTAGACGCATAAGTGATTGATTCCATGAATATTTTTGTGGGGTATGGCCCTTGCTTTGGGCCGGTCCTCGGCAAGCCCCTCGTTCGCTTGCTTGGCCACCGTGCTGGCCCTCATCGCACGGAAGGACAGCCCCGATGCCTCGAGATCTGCGCTCGTATCGATCGCTCCTTCACCCTTTATGGATAGGAGCCCTGGCGCTCCTCGTCCTGAACGATCACGCCCTCAAGGGGTCTGGCCTGCTCCCCGGGTGGGCGACCGGAAAGCTCAGCGACTTCGCGGGTCTCCTGGTCGCGCCCGCGGTCCTCGCCTCGCTGCTCCGCCTCACCTCGCGCCGCGGCTTCCTCGGGGCGCACGTCGCCACGGGCGCTGTCTTCTCGGCCATCAAGCTCGCTCCGGAGGCCGCCCGCGCGGTCGAGGCGCTCATGGCGCTCACGCCGCTCCCGTGGCGCATCACCGTCGATCCGACCGACCTCATCGCCCTTCCGATGCTCGTCGTGTCGTACCGCGTGCTCGGCGAGGCCGCGCGGCGGCCCGAGCCCGCGCAGCGCCCGATCGCGCGAAGGCTCGCGCTGATGGCGGGCAGCCTCGCGTGCGTGGCCACGAGCTCCCCGCACGAGCCGTGCGGCGGCGACGAGGACCCGGGGTGCGATACGTGGGCGCCGCCGCCGCCGCAGGAGGTCGCGTCGCTCCTGATCGGCAACGCGACCGAGGCCGAGCAGCTCCTCCGCGTGCGCCGGCTCCGCGCGTCGGCGCGGGTCGACTGCAGCGTCATGCTCGCCGATCCGGAGGGGGCCCTCTCGCGCGATCTGTTCGAGAACGCCGAGACCTGGCTCATCGCGCCCGGCCGCGCGCTCCCGCTCGACAACGCGGGGTGCGACGCCTACCTGATCGACGCCGACGGGCTGCCGCTCACGCTGCTCGCGTGGTCGGCGGAGCAGTTCCCGGAGGATCTCCTCGTCACCACGACGGACAACTCGCTGCCCGGCCGGATGATCGCGCTGCAGCGCGACGGGGCCCGGCTCGCGCTCGCCGAGCACCCGGCGGTGTTCGACGCGCCGCCCGCCGAGCGCCGGCCGCCCGCGGAGGCGTGCGGCGTCTCGGTGAAAGGGAGCCGGCTCGACTGGACCGTGCCCGTCTCCGAGACGGCGGTCCTCACCGGCATCATGTCGTCCCCGGACGGGTGCCACGCCCTCGCGCTCGATCGCGGCGAGATCTTCTTCCTCTGCGCTCCCGCCGAGGCGATCCCGTTCAGCGCGGGCGACCTCCTCCACCTGAGCCCGGTCGAGATCGACGGCGGCGTCTACCCGGAGCGCCCCGAGAACGAGCGGGCGTTCGCGCGCGGCATCCACATCGAGAGCGAGACGCACGCCGTGCTCGTGCTGCGCGGCAACGTGCTCGCCCGCGGATCGATGATCGGCCGGCAGCCGCCGGTCGATTTCCGGGCCGAGCTCACCCCGCTCAAGGGCTGCCGCGGGTTCCACGACGCGTGCGGCAGCCTGGTCGAGCCGCTCGAGGTGTCGCTCCTCGGCGACGGCGTCTCCGGCGTCGTCTCGCTGCGCGCCGGAGAGAGCGCCGCGCTCGCGGAGGGCGCCGAGACGCTCCTCGTCGTGCGCGCCGAGGACATGCCCGTCCGCAACGCGGAGTGCTTCACCGCCCCCATCGATCAACCCCGCCTGCTCGAGTCGATCTGGATCGCCGCCGCGCCGGCGCCCTAGGAGGTCACGCCATGAAGCTTCGAATCCATCCTCTCCTCGCGCTCTGCGCCGCCGCGGCGCTCGGCGCGCTCGGCTGCAGCAGCGACGACGCGAGCGACTCCGGCGGCTTCGCCGATCCGATCGCGCCGGGGACGCCGCCGGGCAGCGTGGGCGTCTCCCAGGGCGGCTCGCAGGACTTCGGCCTGTTCCGCCAGATCCTGGAGGACGGCGAGATCCCCGGGCCGGACACGCTCGACGACGTCGGCTTCTTCGCCGAGCACAAGCTCGACTACCCGGCCGCGACCTGCGGCGACGACGTGTGCATGCACGGCCTGCTCGGGATCATGGGCAACATGATCAGCGGGTCGCCCTGCACGCTCATCCAGGTCGGGATGAACTCGCCCGTGGATCTCGGCGCGCTCGAGCGGCCGCCGCTGCACCTCGTCATCGCGGTCGACACGAGCGCCTCGATGACGGGCGACCCGATCGACTACCTGAAGGCGGGGCTCGTCGAGATGATCGACGCGCTCGGGCCGACCGACCGGATCTCGCTCGTCCGCTACTCGAACACCGCCGAGGTCGTCCTGGAGCACGCGGAGGGCTCGGATCGGGAGGCGCTCGCCGAGGCGTTCGAGGGGCTCGTCGCCGCCGGGTCGACCAACCTGTACGAGGGGCTCTTCACCGCGTTCGCGGTCGCGGAGCGGCACCTCGATCCGGGCTGGCAGAACCGCGTGATCTTCCTGTCCGACGGCGTGGCCACCGCGGGGCTCACCTCCCCGGAGCGGCTCGTCTCGCTCGCGCGCGGGTACGCGGAGATGGGGATCGGCGTCACGGCCGTCGGCGTCGGCGCCGAGTTCGACGTCGACGCGATGCGCGGGATCAGCCAGGTCGGCGCGGGCAACTTCTACTTCCTCGAGGACCCGACGGCGGTGGAGGAGGTCTTCACGGAGGAGGTGAAGACGTTCCTCGTGCCCCTGGCGCTCGACGTCGAGCTCGACGTCGCCGTGGGCGACGGCTACGTCGTGCGCGGCGCCTACGGCACGAACGGCTGGCAGGGCGGCGAGCGCGGCGGGGCCGTGAACATCCCGAGCCTCTTCCTCGCCGGCCGGACCAGCGCCGCGGAGCCCGTCGGCTCCGGCCGGCGCGGCGGCGGCGGCGCCATCCTGATCGAGCTCGTGCCGAACCCCGACCAGCAAGGCGTCGAAGACCCGCGCGCGGTGGGCTCCCTCGCGCTGTCGTGGAGGCACCCGCTGACCGGCGAGATCCACGCGCAAGAGGTGGAGATCGAGGCGCCGAGCACGCCCGACGCGCCGCCCGAGGGCGGCTATTTCTCCGGCGATACCGTCGAGAAGGGCTTCGTGATGCTGAACCTCTACGCCGGCTTCAAGCTCGCCGCCCAGCTCGCCGCCGACGCCGACCCCCGCACCGCGCGGCGCACGCTCGAGGCGCTGCGCCCGAACGTCGAGGCGTGGCTCGAGGAGCACCCGGACCCGGACGTCGAGGACGACCTGCGCTACGTCGAGCTGTTCATCGAGAACCTCATCACGGCGGAGGCGAGCGTGCAGCCCTACACGCCGGCCGAGCCGCCGAACCCCTGGCCCGCCGATTGATTCCGCGCTCCTCCCGCGAGGCCGCCGCGTCGGAGAACGCGCCGCGGCGGCCTCGCGGGACGGCCGAACCGTCGCCCGGCATTCACATGGAGCCCATCAACTGGCGTTCACAGGCGCGCCCGATGTCCTGAAGGCGTCCTGAAACCGACGCGCACCGACGCGCACCGACGCGCCCTGAGACGCTCCCCACGCCGCGGGCCCGAGCCGCGCAAATAGCGCTTCCCTGACGAGATTTGCCCTGTGTACCATCCTGTGTTTGCGGCCGTTCGAGAAGGAGAGTTCATCGTGAGAGCATCCAGAATTCTTGGGTTGGCGAGCATCGCCGTGGGTCTTTCGGCCGCTCTCCCCGCGCGCGCGGGGATCGAGGAGTGCGGCAACATCCGCTTCGACGAGCTCTCGGGCTGCGAGGTGCGCGTCTCGGCCGAGTGCGACGCGAGCTGCAGCGAGCTCGGTATCTACGAGACCGCGTGCGCCACGAAGCTCGTGCCGGTCTGCAAGACGGAGTGCTCCCTGTCGGCGGAGGCGACCTGCACGGACAGCTGCACCACACAGTGCCAGACGGACTGCGACAGGGGCGTCAACGTCATCTGCTCCCACAACTGCTTCGTCGAGTGCACCACCGAGCGGGACGCCGAGTGCGCCGCCGCCGCCGACGCCGGGAGGTGCTCCGCGACGTGGGACGCGAACTGCGACAGCGAGTGCGACGCCCAGTGCGTGACGGTGGATGGAGGCTGCTATCAGCACTGTATCGAGTGCTGCGGCGGCTCGTGCACCGCCGACGCCAACATGGATTGCCAGACCACCTGCCAGGACGAGATCTTCGAGGACTGCGAGCACGAGTTCCGCGCGAACTGCGATGCTTCCTGCAGCGGGGACGGGGCGCTCTTCTGCGGGGGGAAGTACATCATCTCCGGATCGCAGGTCCCGGCGTGCGTGCGAGCGCTGCTCGCGCAGGGCATCTCCGTCGAGGCCAAGGCCGAGGTCTCCATCGGTCCCGACGGCGTGACCGGGGATCTGTCCGCCGGCATGTGCGCCGTGAGCCCGGGGAGCAAGGCCCCCCTGGCCGCGCCGTTCGCCGCGCTCGCCGCGGCGGCAGGCTGGCTCGCGCGGCGGCGCAGGCGCGCGTCGCGCTGATCGGCCCCGCGTGGTCATGCGGCCGGCCCCGCAGGCGCTGCTCGCGCTGCTCGCCCTCGTCCCCTCGGCCTGCGGGGGCGAGGAGGCCGACGCGCGCGTGGTGGCCGGCCTGACGACGGACATGGCGATCGGCTTCGAGATCCACGCGATCGAGAGCACCACGACGGTGGATGGCGTCATCACGCGCGCCGAGCGCCTCTCGTACGGCAGCGGCGATCTGTCGCTCCCGGCGGAGCTCCCGATCGCGAGCGCGCGAGACGGCGCCGAGATCGAGCTGTCCATCGCGGCGTTCCGCGACGGCGAGGCGGCGCCCATCGTGACGCGGACGACGGCGACCCGCGCCGCCTTCGGGCGAAGCTTGCTCCTGCCCGTCTCGATCGACGCGGCGTGCTCCGGGCTGGCCTGCGCCGCCGGCGCGACCTGCGCGGCGGGGGCATGCGTCGATCCCTTCGTCGCCCCGTCCGCCCTCGACGACCACGATCCGATGTGGATCGCCTCGGCGAAGGACGCGTGCAAGACGCCGTCGTCGGGCGAGCCGGCGATCGTGATCGGGCAGGGGGAGAGCGCGTTTGCCCCCCTGGACGAGGGCGAGGTGGTGCCGATCGAGGCGGGCCCTCAAGGGGGGCACCACGTGTGGCTCGCGCTGCGCGTGACCGGGCTCAGGCAGATGGGCTCGCGCCTGCGGGTGGGGGGCTACTTCCCCGAGCTCGAGCGCGAGCTGCTCCCCTTCACCGCGCTCGTCACGCTGCGCCGCGCAGGCGAAGGCCGCTGCGAGATCTACGGCATCCGCTTCCAGGTGGATCGCGGCCTCTCGGTCGAGGCCGTCCGGGGTCGAGCGCTCGACGTCGAGGTCGCCCTGGAGGACCCGAACGGCGACGCGGCGACGGCGGCGCGGCGGGTCGTCATCGCTCCCTGACACCTGGCGCCTCGCGCCGCTGTCACCGCGGCGCACGGAGCCGAACGGGCGCGGCGGCGCGCTCCCGGCGACGTCGCTCTCGGGAGCGACGGCGAGGCCAGGACCACCGACGCTCTGCCGACGCTGCGATTGCATGGCGATTGCATGGCTGCATGGCGCGGAAGGACAGCGGAGGGCGCCGCGACCCGCGACGGGGCGAGCGAGCGGCCGCCCGAGATCGATGGGCCGAGCGGGCGCCGCTCAGCGGGGAGCCGAGCGGCCCGCGCCGACGGCGCCCGCTGGCGATGCAGGTCCGGAGGATTCCGGGGTTGGGGGTAGACCATGGTGAAGCAACAGGAGATCGCGCGTGGAATGGTCGTCCGGAGCTCGGACGGCGAGAAGCTGGGCAAGGTGACGCGGATCGACGTGGACGCGTTCGAGATCGAAAAGGGCTTCTTCTTCCCGAAGGAGTACGCCGTGCGCTACGACGAGGTGCTCGGCATCCGGGACGGGGACATCATCCTCGCGCACGCCCGCGACCAGCTCGCCGGGGCGCGCGACCAGGAGCGCGGGGCCGACGGCGCGATCGCGGCGAGCGACGAGATCCGCGTCCCGCTCGTGGAGGAGGAGATCACGGCCGGGAAGACGGTGCAGGAGGTCGGTCGGGTCCAGGTCAGGAAAGAGGTCGTGACCGAGGAGAAGCAGGTCACCGTGCCCGTGGCGCGCGAGGTCGTGCACGTCGAGCGCGTCCCCGCGAGCGAGGCGCGCCCGATCGCGTCCGGCACGACGATCGAGGAGGGATCGATCAGCATCCCTGTCCGCGAGGAGCAGGTGGAGATCTCGAAGCGGCCCGTGGTGAAGGAAGAGCTGCGGATCAGCAAGGAGGTCGTCCGCGAGCAGGAGCAGGCGAGGGCGACCGTGCGCCGCGAGGAGGCCGAGGTCCGGACCGAAGGGCAGGTGCGGCGCGAGGACACGCCGGACGCGGCGACCGAGCCGATGCCGCCGGAGCTGGCGACCGGGACAGGCGGCAGGCGGCGCTAAGCGCGCCGCCGCCGCGCCGCCGCGGCCGCCGCCAGGCACGCCGCGGCGAGCGCGCCGGCCCAGCCCGCGCTCCCGCCGCCCGCGCGGCAGCCGCAGCCGCCGTCGCTCGGCCGCGCCCCGCCGGCAGGCTGCGCCCCGCCGGTGGACACCTCCGGCGCTCCGCCCGTGCCCCCGGCGCCGCTCGCCGCGCCGCCACCGCCGCTCGCCGCGCCGCCGCCGCTCGGCGCCGTCGCTCCGCCGGCGCCGGTCGCGCTGGCGCTCGCGCCGCTGCTGGCCGCGGGGGAGCCGGCGTCCGGCGCGCAGCCCTCGTGGCCCGTCATCATCGCGATGCGCGGCCAGTCGAGCGGGCAGAGCGCCCCGACCGAGGTGCTCGCCGCGCAGTCGAGCGGGCCGCGGATGCACGCCTGCCGGAGCAGCGGCTCGAACGTCGCGCCGCCGTCGAGCGAGCGGCCGATCGTGAAGTCGTCCAGGAACTCGCTCGCGCACGCGTAGAGTCCCGCCTCCGTCCAGGCGAAGCAGCGCGGCGCGACGCTCGAGACGCGCTCGAACGAGAGCGTCGATGAGGGCGCGCGGAAGACGCCGTCGATGTCGCTGCCCACCGCCACCTCCGCGCCGTCCGGCGAGATCGCGAACGCGCGCACGAACCCCTGCGTGTCGAACACCGGCTCGAACGTCGCGCCGCCGTCCCTCGAGACGAACAGGCGCCCCGGCGCGCTCGCGATCCGCACGTACAGCACGTCGGCGTCGCGCGGATCGACCCCCGCGATGTACGGCTCGCGCGACGTCGTGCTCCCCGGCACCACCGAGGTCTCCCACGTCTCTCCGCCGTCGGCCGAGCGCGCGAGCTCCCCCTTGACGGGGCCGCCTCCGGTCGCGAGGCCGCTCACGTAGATGCGCCGCGGATCCGAGGGCGCGACGTCGACGGTCCGCGCCTGGAAGCCCGCCGGGAGGGGCGCCCCCGCGCTGGCCCAGCGCGCGCCGCCGTCGCGCGACGCCCACAGGCCGTGCCTTTGCCCCGCGACGACGGCGACGACGTGCGACGGGTCGCCCTGCCGGACCGAGAGATCGAGCACCGCCTTCCCCTCGAGCTCGGCGGCGCGCGCGAAGGCGCAGCCGCCCTCGACGCCGATCGCGATCCCGTCGCTCAGCGCCACGAGCACCCTGCCGCCCTCCGCCGCCGCGATGGGCGGAGCGACGCCGCCCGTGTCGTCGTACCCGACCGCGCCCTCGCAGATCCAATGCCAGCTCGCGCCCCCGTCCCGCGTGGTCAGCAGGCCGTACGTCATCCGGGCCACGGCGCGCGCCGGGTCCGCCGGGTCGAAGACGATCTGGTCCGCGGAGGGAAAGACGCCGTTCGCGGCGGCAGGGGAGGGCAGCGCCGAGAGCGCCGCGGCGGCGAGCGCGGCGGCGCGCGCGCGGCGAGAGCGCGCCTTTGCAGCGCGCGCGGGGGGCGATCGCATCGAGGATCCATCGTACCGCGGGGCGGGCGCGCGCACGCCAAGAACCGCCCACGCGCTCTCCGCGCCCCGCTACACTCGCCGCCAATGCCGGAGCGCATCGTCGTGTCCTTTCGAGGTACTGCGGCCCTCTCGCGACCGGACAGCACCGACGCGGTCCTGCCGTCGCTCGGCCGCCGCGGCGCCGCGCGCGCGGCCGCGCCGCCCTCGCGCCACCGGGGCGCGCCGCGCGACGCGGGCGCCGCGGCGCGCGGCGAGGAGAGCTACCTCGCGCGGGCGCTCGCGCTGAAGAAGCGCGCCGAGGCGCTCGGCGCCACCCTGTGCGCCTGGAGCGCGCAGACCTTCTCCTTCGAGTTCACGCCGGACGACATCGAGGAGGCGGTGCTGCTCGCCGCGCTCGCCGCGGAGGACGCGTCCGTGCACCCCGACGCGCGCTTCGCGGTCGGCATCGCGCAGGGGGAGATGACGTACGTCGGCGAGGCCGGGCGCTTCACCGCGCTCTCGTGGGGGCAGCCGCTGCTCGTCGCCGTCATGCTCGCCCGCATCGCCCTCCCGGGCGACGTGCTCCTCGACCCCGCGCTGTCCGCCGTGCTCGCCGGCGAGCTCATGACCCTCGGCGCCCACCGCGGCGTCGACGGCGCGCGCCGGGTGCGCGGCCTGCGCCTCGACGCGCAGCAGCCGCTGCGCCGGCAGGTCGCCGAGAGCGTCGCGCGCCTCTCTCGGCCGCCGCTGATCGGCCGCGACGGCGAGCTCGCCGCGCTCGCCGTGCCCCCCGGCTCCCTCGCGCTCGTCCGCGCCGAGCCCGGCGCCGGCGGCTCGCGGCTGCTCCTCGAGCTGAGCCGCGTCCTCGCCCCGTCGCGGAGCCTCTTCGTCGCGCCGATCGGGGCCTCGCGCGAGCCGTTCGGCGCGCTCCGCCGCGCCCTCGCGCGCGCGGCGGTCCGCGCCGAGAAGGGCCGCGCCCGCGCGCCCTCGCTCCCGGATCGGCTGAGCCCCGCGCTTGCGCGGCTCATCGCAGGCGAGGGCGTCGAGCCGTGGACCGCCGCCGAGGTCGTCGCCTCGTGGCTCGCCCCGGAGGGCGCCCGCTCCGGCCTCATCCTGGTCGACGACACCGGCGAGGTCGACGCCGCGAGCCTCGAGGCGCTCGCGATCGCGCTCGAGATGGGCGGCGGCCTGCGCGCCGTCGTCCGGCTCGGGCGCTCGGAGCCGCTCCCCGCGCCGCTCAACGCGATGACCGTCTCCGCGACGGCCGCGCTGGGGCCGCTCTCCGCCGCGGGCGCCCAGGAGCTCGTCCGCCGCCTCCTCGACGGCTGCATCGACGACGCGGGCGCGCGGAGGTGGGCCGCGCGCGCGCCGGCCTTCCCGCTGGCCCTGCGCGAGCTCATCTGCGAGGCGCTGGAGAGCGGCGCGCTGCGCTGGATCGGCAGGAGCGTCGCGCCGCGCCGGCGCAGCGCCGGGCGGGGCGGGCCCGCGCGCACCATGACCGGGGCCGAGCTCGCGGCGCCGCCCGCGTCCCGCGCGATCGAGGGCCGCCTGCGCCTGCTCCCGATCGGCCCGCGCACGGTCCTCACCGCGCTGGCGACGCTCGGCGGCGACGCGTCGGAGTCGGCGATCGAGGCCCTGTGCGACGGCACGGGCGCGCCGAAGGTCGCCGCGGTCCAGGCGGCGCTGCTCGGCGCCGGCTGGGTCGTCCGGCCGGAGCCGGGCTGGCTGAAGCTCTCCTCGCGCACGCTGCGCGACGTCCTGCTCGCGGCCGTCCCGCCGGGCGAGCGCTCCGCGTGGCACCTCGCCGCGGCGCGCGTCGTCGAGGACCACGCGGGGGTGCTCGGCCTGGCCGACGCCGCGTGGCACGCCGCGAAGGCGGGCGACCGGCGCTCCGCGGCCGATCTCGCCGGGCGCGCCGCGCGCGCCGCCGGCGACGCGCTGCTCGAGTCGTCGGCCGCCGAGCTGCTCGCGTTCGCGGACGAGCAGGAGACCGCGAGGGAGCACCGGCTCGACGCGGCGCCGGACAGCACCTCGAGCCAGCCGCCCACCTTCCGCACGCCGATCGAGGTGGTCGGCGACGCGCCGGATCCGCAGCGCGGCGCGCCTGGCTCGGATCGCTCCGCCGCCGACGCGTCGCGCGAGGCGGCCGACAGCGCCGCGCGCCGGCGGGGCTCCACGATGCCGGTCGAGAGCGGCGGCGCGCGCGACGGCGCTCCCCGCGCGTTGCGGCCGGAGGGCGCGGCGGCGCCCCGGGACGTGGCGCCCGCGGGCTTCCCCGACGTGGCGCCGCTGCCCGACGTGGCGCCGCTGGAGGAGGACTTTCCGCTCGCCGACGCCTCGGGCGATCCGCTCGCGAAGACCTCGGAGTCGCCCGTCCTGTCGATGAACGACATCGCGGTCCGCCTCGCCGAGCTCGCCAAGCAGGCGCTCGTGCAGGGCGAGCTCCGCACGCTGGAGCGGCTCGTGGACGAGCTCCGCCGCACCGGCGAGCACCCGGAGCTGGTGGAGCGCATGACCGGGCTGATCTCGCTCGGGCGCGGCGCTAAGGACGAGGCGCTGCGGCGCTTCCGGAGCGCGGCGGAGGCCGAGGCGTCGCCCGCGCAGAAGGCGAGGGCGCTGCTCGCCTACGGGATCGCGCTCGCCGCCGCGGGCCGCACGGAGGGCGCCCTGCTCGAGGCGCTGAGCGCCCTGGCGCGGGCCCGCGAGGCCGCGGATCGCCGCGGCGAGCAGGCGTGCGCGCAGTTCCTGGCGAGGCTCGCGGCCGCGACCGGGCACGAGGAGGCGGCACGGACGTGGACGCAGGTGGCGCGCCTCGCCGGCGCGGCGCCCCCTGCCTGACGGCGCATCGATTGACAGCGTCGTCGCGGCTGGCCATACCCGCGGCCATGTCGTCTCGAGAGCCCTCCGGCGAGCCTTCCTCCGCGCCGGGGACCGGCGAGGAGCGCGCCGCGGCGGATGCGAGCGACGAGCGCGCTGCGCCGGATACGCGCGAGAGGCGCGCCGCGCCGGATGCGAGCGAGGGGCGCGCCGCGCGTCCCGGCGTCGGCGCGCGCTGGATCGCCGCGCTCCTCGCGCTCGCGCTCTCGCTCGGCGCGATCGCCGGCGTCGCGTACCAGCGCTACGCCGCGGTGCACCTGCGCGAGCTCCCGAAGGTCCCCCGCTGCGTCCGTGGGGCGCGGGTCGCGTTGCGCAGGCCGGTCGCGGTGTCCGGCACGGAGCCCCGCCAGACGGCGTCGGGCGAGACGGTCCACCTCACGCCCGGCGAAGACCGCGCCGTCGCCTGCGCCCTGCAGTTCGACGAGGCGCTCGCCCGCCACCTCGCCGGAGCGCTGGCCGAGCAGGCGCCCGCGCAGCGCGCCGCCCGGCTGCTCGAGCTCGTGCGCGACCGCGTGCCGCCGGATCCGGCGCACGACCGCTCGGCCTCCGCCGCCTACATGATGGCCTCGGCGGCCCTGCGCGGCCTGCCCGAGGACGCGCCCGAGGTCCGCGCCGCGGCCGAGGCGCTCGAGCAGCACCACGCCTGCCGCTTCGCCACGCGGCGCGCCTGCCCGACGCGCCCCTCGCCGCCGGCGCTCGTGTGGCTCGCCGGCGTCCCCGCGGCGCTGAGCCTGCTCGGGCTGCTCGGGATCGGCCTTGCCGCGAGCGCCGCGCGCTACCGGCGCTGGACCGCGCGCCGGGCCCGCTGATCGCCCGCGCGCCGGCCGCCGAGCGCCCGCGCCCCCGCGCGCCTCAGTCGATCGCCTCGACGCGGAAGCTCGACTGGACCAGGCGGTGGCGCCCCGCGCCGATGTCGGCCACGTCGAACCCGAAGCCCGCGCCCTGGTGGTGGATCCCGCCCGACGTGGCGCCGCTCGGCATCTTCACCGACGAGCTCACCGTCACGTAGACCTTCGCGCCCTTGGCGAACGCGGCGGTCATCGCGAGGACACGCCCGGCGAGCTGCGCCGCCGCCTCGCGCGCCACCCGCGCCCAGAGCGCGGCGGCTCCGGCCGTCGACGACAGCGCGCGCACCCCGAGCACCGCGCCGGCGCCGCTCAGCTGCACCTCGAACACCGCGCGCGCCGTCTCGGGCGTCTCGGCGGCGCGCACCGCGTCCGCCACCACGGACGCGACCGTGCCGGCGGCGGGCAGATCCAGCCCCAGCGTCTTGTCCCGATCGCGCATCGCCTCGCGCAGCACCTCGCCGCCCCTGTCCATCGACACCTCGCGCTGCGCGGGGGGCGCGGTCGGCGCCGGCGGCGGCGGCGCGCGGTCCGGCAGCACGCCGGGCAGCTGCCACACCGGCACGCCGCCGAGCCCCGCCACGCCCGGCGGCGCCTCGGCGCTCGGCGGCCCGTCGTACTCGGAAGGCGGCGCCGGCGCCGGGGCCGCGGCGGGGCCCTCCCGCGGCTCGACCGGCGCCTCCGGCGGCGGGGGCGCCTCCGGCCCGCGGCGATCGCGGCGCGCCGTCCGCGCGAGGGCCGGCGCCGCGTCCTCGCGCGGCCGCGCCCCGTCCGGAGCGCGCGGCTCGTCCTGCCGCGGGGCGAGCCGCGCGACGGGCTCCACCTCGATCTCGACCTCGGGGTAAGCGCCGCTCGATCGGGCCACGAGCGCCGGCGTCGGGCGGTCCGCGATCCGCGAGACCCACGGGATGGCAGCGTGGAGCAGCGTCGCTGCGAGCAGAAAGCGGGCCTCACGGGGGAGCAAGCGCGGAGCACCTTGCTGGCTGACGGGGAGGGGTGCAAGTGCGCGTTTCATCGCCGCCGTGCTCTGTTCACGGCGCGCACCTCACCCGCGCCGCCGCGAGCACATCGCTCTCGCTCCCCCGCTTCGCCGCCCGGCGGGCTCACCCATGCGTGATCCAGCAGGGCACATCGTATTACGGTCACGCTTAAATCTGCGCGTACGGCACGGTTGCCGCTTGAGCTTGTGGCCGTGCTGGTCGATCCTCCCGCTGCCACGGCGCCTTCCAGGCTCATGGCAGGAGCAGAAACGCAGCGCGGCGCCGCACGTGCAACGCGCTCACCGAACAGAAGCAGCGCCTGGCAGCGAAGGCCGAGCGCTACGTCCCCGATGTGAGGAGGCGTATCAAAATGAAGGGAAACGTGAGCGCTGGCAGGTCGCCTGCGGACCTCTCGACGACGCCCACGCCGCCGCCCGTCACCGTGGTCCAGGGCTCCCCGGATCGCGGTCTCCCCCTCGACACGCCGCCCCTCGGCGCGGCGTCCGGTCCGCTGGAGCAAGGGCTGCTCTTCGATCCGCCGCCCCTCGGCGCCGAGCCCGGCCCGCTCCCGCCGGGGTTCGCGCCCGGCCTCGTCGAGCCCGCGCCGTCGGGGGCGCCGCTCCACCTCGCCGGGGTCGGGCCGTACGGCTCCTTCTCCGCGCCGTCGCCGCGCGAGCGCCGCGCTCGCACGTGGCGCGCGCTCGGCGCGTTCGTCCTCGCGGCGGCGACCGTGATCGCCGTCGTCTTCCTCACCGCGCGCGGGATCGCCGCGAGGATGCCGGTCAACGGCGAGGCCTTCCGCGCCATGACGCCCGTGAGCCGCGCCCTGCTCCTCGCCTCGCGCTCCGTGGCCGAGGGCGCCGCGGCCAGGGTGCTCGTCGCGCCCGAGGTGTTCGCGCGCTGGCAGGGGGCGACGCCGCCGCCCGAGATCCGGCACGACGGCTACGCGTCGATCCGCGGCGGCGTGCTCTTCACGCCCGAGACGTTCAGGCCCACCGGATCGAGCTACGATCTCGTGATCCATTTCCACGGCAACACCCAGCTCGTTCGCGAGAGCGCCGAGGTCGCCGGGCTGAACTCCGCGGTCGCCGTCATCAACCTGGGCATCGGCTCGGGCGCCTACGAGGAGCTCTACGCGCAGCCGGGCGTCTACGAGAGCCTGCTCGCGGACATCGACCGGGCGCTCGCGCAGCGCGGCCTGCCGACCCCGCGCCTCCGCCGGCTCGCGCTCTCCTCGTGGAGCGCGGGTTACGGCGCGATCGCGAAGATCCTGGAGCTCCGCCGCGGCATCGACGCGCTCGACGCGATCCTCGTCACGGACGGCATCCACTGCGGCTTCGTCCCGGACCACCCGAGCGGGCTCAACACCCTCCAGCTCGCCTCGTTCGCGCGCGCGGCGCAGCTCGCCGCCGCGGGGCAGGTGCTGTTCACGATCACGCACTCGGAGATCGACCCGATCGCGTACGCCAGCTCCAGCGCGACGGCCAACTACCTGCTCGGCGCCGCGGCCGGGCACCCCGTCGAGCGGTCGCCCGCGCTCGAGGCCCCGCCGCACCTGCGCCTGCGCGCGGCCGAGGGCGCCGTCTCGAGGAAGCTCGAGAAGCAGATGATCCCGACCACCGAGGCGACCGTGGGCGAGCTCCGCGTCCGCGGGTTCCGCGGCAACACGCCGGAGCACCACATGGCGCACCTGCTCCAGATGGCCTCGACCGTCCTCCCCGAGCTCGTCGAGCGCTGGCGCGAGGGCGGCGACCCCGCGCCGCCCTCGCCCTGAGCGCGGCCACCCCCGTCAGCTCCGGCTCCGCGCCTCGTCCATCCACGCCTTGATCGCCCCGGCCACCGGGTGATCCGACCCGAGCTCCGCCTCGGCCAGCCGGAGCGCCCGCTCGTAGATCGGCAGCGCCGCGGAGGGCCGCCCGGCGGCGTGGTGGACCTGCGCGAGCCGGACCAGCGTCGGCCGGAGCGACGGGTGGGCGTCCCCGACGATCGCCTCCCGCGCGGCGAGCGCGCGCTCGTACAGCGCCGCCGCCTCGGCCGCGTCCCCGAGCGCCTCCCGCGCGGCGCCCAGGTTGTGGAGGATCGACGCGCGCAGCGCCCCCTCCACGGCGGGGTCCGCCTCGGCGATCTCGAGCGCCCTCCGGAGCATCGCCTCCCGCTCGGCCGCCGGGCGGTCCTCCTCGAAGAACGTGGCCGCGTTGTAAAGCGCCTCCGCGACGAGCGGGTGGCGGGCGCCGAGCGCCCCCTCGCGCAGCGCGACCGCCCGCTGGAAGAGCGGCGCCGCCTCGGCGCGCGCCCCCTTCCGGCCGAGCAGCAGGCCGAGCCGGTTGAGCAGCGCGGACAGCTCGAGCGGATCGGGGTCGCGCATCCGGTCGTAGCCCGCCAGCATCCGGCGGAACAGCGCCTCGACGTCCTCGGCCGCCCCCTGGCGCTCCAGGATGGCGGCGAGCTGCTCGAGCAGCCTCGGCAGCGGCGGGTCCGCGCCCGCCCCCGCCGCCTCGGCGATGGCGATCGCCCTGGCGGAGCTCGCGCGCGCCTCGGAGAGCCGCCCCTGCGCGAGCTGCGCCGAGCTCAGCGCGTAGAGCGGCCCCGTGAGCTCGGCGTCCCCGGGGCCGTAGATCTCCTCGGCGATGGCGATCGCCCGGGCGCACGTCGCCTCGGCCTCGGCGTGGCGGGAGCCGGCCAGCTCGGACGCCGCCTGGTCGAGTAGGCGCCGGTACTCTCTCCCCCTCCACCAGCGCCGCAGGGCGCGATCGGGTCGCATCCTTCTCTACTACCTCGTCCCCACCCGCGGGGGCGAGAGGGCCGGCAGGGACGTCCGGCGCCGGCGGCGGCGCCGCGAGGCGGGGACGATCGGAAGAGCGTTGCGCCGGCGCGGAGCAGTGTAATCTGCTCGCAGGGTCTCGTGGTGCGCAGGTGGGATGCAGACGCTCGGTGCCAGCAACTGGCGGTCCTCGTCGATCGGGGCTATGGCGCTCGGCGCATGGTGCAGCGCCTCCCGCCCGGCCTCGGGCAGGGCTTCCGGAAGGGCCCCCGGCAGGGGACACTCGGCCTCGCGGACGGGGCGATCGAGGAAAGGTCGCCAAGGACTTTTCTTCCGTTTAGACTGCCCCGACGGCCCCACGCACCGACGCCCCCCACGATCATGAGGTCCAAGCTCACGCATCGCGAGGCATCGTTACCGAGGGGAGGGCTCGCCCGCGCCCGCACGGGGAAGGCGACGGAGTTCATATGAGTGCCAACGAAAACGTCGTCGATGAAGTAGCGCGCAGCGAGCCGATCGATCCGTTGCTCGGAAAGGTGCTCAACGGCAAGTTCAAGATCCTGTCCATGCTCGCGACCGGCGGCATGGGCACGATCTATCGCGGCGAGCAGATCCCGCTCGGGCGCCCGGTGGCGATCAAGGTCCTGATCCCGAACCAGGCGTCGCGGCAGCTCGACCCGAACTTCCACAAGCGCTTCTTCCTCGAAGCGAGCATCCTCGCGCGCCTCCAGCACCCGAACATCGTCACCGTCTTCGACTACGGCCGCATCGAGGCCGACGATCAGGACCGGTTCTTCATGGCGATGGAGTTCCTCGAGGGCGAGACGCTCTTCCGGCGCGTGCGCCGGCAGGGGCGCCTGCCGCCGCCCGAGGCGATGCGCATCGCGCGGCAGATCGCGCGCGGGCTGCGCGAGGCGCACAAGCACGGCGTCGTCCACCGCGACCTCAAGCCGTCGAACGTCATGCTCGTCTCCAACGAGGACTCGGAGGAGGCGGTCAAGATCCTCGACTTCGGCCTGGTGAAGCAGCTCGGCGACGACTCGGAGGAGCTCACGCAGCAGGGCGCGTTCCTCGGATCGCCCCGCTTCATGTCGCCCGAGCAGATCTCGCACGGCAAGGTCGATCTCAGGACCGACATCTACTCGCTGGGCGTGATCCTCTACCAGATGCTCTGCGGGAAGGTCCCGTTCGAGTCCGAGAAGTCGATCCAGATCCTGATGGCGCACCTCCAGCAGCCGGTGCCGCGCATGAAGGATCGGAACCCGGACGTCGACATCCCGGAGCCGCTCGAGGCGCTCGTGATGCGCTGTCTGGCGAAGGATCCGGACGGGCGGCCCGCGACGATGGACGCGCTCATCCAGGGCCTCGGCGAGTGCGCCCGCGGCATGGGCGTGACGACCGCCTTCGGCGGCACGCAGATCACCTCGTTCGAGTCGCTGCCCGGCGTGCAGATCTCGTCGCGCTCGTCGACCGTGCAGGCGCTCAAGGAGGCCGTGACGCTCCCGGCGCCGTCGACCGACGACGAGGCGAGCGGCCGCACCTCCGGCGTCGGCACGGGCGTCTCGGCGGCGACCACGGCGGACGCGTCGAAGGGCGCCGCCGGCGCGCAGGAGGCGCGCCCCGGCGGCGGACGCAAGGCGGCGATCCTCGCCGCCATCGGCGCCGTCGTCGTGGCGGCGGTCGTGTTCGTGCTGACCCGCAGCCCCGCGCAGAGCGAGGCCACGACCGATCCCCCGCCCGCCGCCGCGCCCCCGCCGGCGACCACGCCGACCGATCACAAGGGCGCGCCGTCGTTCATGCTCATCATCGAGTCGATCCCGCCGGGCGCCGAGGTCCTCGAGGACGGCAAGTCGCTCGGGCTCACGCCGCTCCAGCTCTCGATCGAGAACGAGCAGGTGCGCGCGGCGCCGCGCCGGCTGACGCTGCAGAAGGAAGGCTTCCAGCCCTACTCCATCGTGCAGGGGCCGTCCGAGATGTCCGTCCAGACCGTCGCGAGGCTCGCGCAAGTGGCGGCGCCGGCGAAGACGGAGGAGCCCTCCACCTCGGGCAGCAAGAGGAACTGGGGCCGCACCGTTCGCCCGGCCGCGCCTCCGCCCACGACGAAGCCCTCCACCCCCGAGAACACGGCGCCCCCGATCCGGATCGACCGCTGACGTTCAGGACGAGCCCTACGATCCGTATCGGCTCGTCCTGGATTCGCGCCGCCGCGAGGGCGCGGTGCCGTCGCCATGCGCTAGCTTTTTCGCTCGCGCATGTCCCGCCTGCTCATCGTCTCGAACCGCCTCCCCGTGACCGTCCACGTCGATCAGGGCGACGTCTCCGTCGTCCCGTCGGCGGGCGGCCTGGTCACCGCGATGCGGAGCCCCCACGAGCGCCACGGCGGCCTGTGGCTGGGCTGGCCGGGCGACGTCTCGCGCCTCGGCGCGGCGCAGCGCGCGGCGCTCGAGGAGCAGCTCCGGCAGCTCGGCACCGTCCCGGTGCACCTCACGCCGGCCGAGGTGAGGCGCTATTACGACGGCTTCTCGAACGGCGTGCTGTGGCCGCTGTTCCACTACCTGACCGAGAAGGTCCACCTCGACGCCCGGCGCGACTGGGAGACCTACCGCGAGGTGAACGAGCGCTTCACCGAAGCGATCGTCGCGCAGTACAGGCCCGGCGACCGCGTCTGGATCCACGACTACCAGCTCACGCTCGTGCCGGCGATGCTGCGCCAGCGCATCCCGGACGCGCGGATCGGCTTCTTCCTGCACATCCCGTTCCCCGCGGCCGAGGTCTTCCGGAGCCTGCCGTGGCGCGAGCAGGTGCTGCGCGGCATGCTCGGCGCGGACGTCGTCGGGTTTCACACGGCGTCGTATCGGTACCACTTCGTCTACTCCGCCGCGCGCGTGCTCGGCCTCGATCCCGACCTCGAGACGCTCGCGGTCGAGGGGCGCAAGGTGCGGCTCGGCGTCCACCCGATCAGCATCGACGTCGACGAGTTCGTGCGGCTCGCCCGGGACGAGGAGGTCCGCGCGGAGGCGCGGCGCATCCGCGAGCGCGCCCAGGGGCGGAAGATCGTGCTCGGCATCGATCGGCTCGACTACACGAAGGGGATCCCGCGGCGCATGCTCGCGATCGAGCGCTTCCTCGAGCGCGAGCCCGAGCTCCGGAGCAAGGTCCGGTTCATCCAGCTCGCGGTGCCGACGCGCGAGAAGGTGGACGCCTACGCCGACTTCCGGCGCACCGTGAACGAGCTCGTCGGCCGCATCAACGGCAGCTACGCGACGCTCGACGACGTCCCGATCCACTTCCTGCACCGGTCGATGCCCATGTCCGAGGTCGTCGCGCTCTACCTCGCGGCCGACGTGATGATGGTGACGCCGCTGCGCGACGGGATGAACCTGGTCTGCAAGGAGTACGTGGCCTCGCGGATCGACGACACCGGCGCCCTCGTGCTGAGCGAGTTCGCGGGCGCGGCCGCCGAGCTGATCGAGGCGCTCCCGGTCAACCCGTACGACATCGACTCGGTGGCCGCGACGATCAAGCGGGCGCTCGTCATGCCGCCGTCCGAGCAGCGCGTCCGGATGCAGGCGCTCCGGCGCCGCGTCGTCACGCACGACGTGCACCGCTGGGCGCACTGCTTCCTGAACGATCTCGAGCGCGCGTGCAGCGCGGCGCCGGAGGTCGGGGCGGTCCGGCGGCGCACCGACGCGCCCCAGCTGAACACGATCGCGAGCGCCCGCAGCGCCCCCTCGCTGGTCGTGATGCTCGACTACGACGGCACGCTCGTCCCGCTCGCGGCGATGCCCGAGCTCGCGCCGCCGGACGAGGAGCTCATCGCGGATCTGCGCGAGCTCGCGGCGCGCCCGCGGACGCAGGTGCACGTGGTGAGCGGCCGGCCGCGCGAGGATCTCGAGCGCTGGCTGGGCGAGCTGCCCATCAGCCTGCACGCGGAGCACGGGTTCTACTCCCGCGCGGCCCCCGGCGAGCCCTGGGTCGCGCTCCGCGAGGCGTCGCTCGACTGGAAGCCGCGGGTCCGCGACATCCTCCAGGGGTTCGTCGACCGCACGGCGGGCAGCTTCATCGAGGAGAAGGTGGCGTCGATCGCGTGGCACTACCGGTCGGCCGACCCGGAGCTCGCCAGCCAGATGGCGCGCGAGGTGCCCGCGAAGCTCGAGGAGGTGCTGCGCGAGCGCGATCTCGAGCTGATCCCCGGCCGGAAGGTGCTGGAGGTGCGGCTGCGCGGCGTGAACAAGGGGGCGATCGTGCCGCGGGTGCTTGCGACGGTGCCGCCCGAGGCGATGGTCGTCGCGCTCGGCGACGACCGGACGGACGAGGATCTGTTCGCGGCGCTCCCCCCGACGGCCCTGACCGTCCACGTGGGCGGCGGGGAGAGCTCCGCGGCGTTTCAGCTGCCCGATCCGGCCGCGGCGCGGCGCTTCCTGCGCGCGCTCGTGGCGTGAGCGCCCGCGCTGCGGGTCACGCCCTCGGGCGGCGGCCGCGGCGCCGGAGGGCGGCGCCGAGGAGCGCGGTCGCCGCGGCGGCGGCCGCGCCCGAGCCGGCGAGCGGGGCGCCTGCGAGCGCGCCGCTGGCGCTGCACGCGCCGGCGCGCTCGAGGGCCTCCTCGTCGGCGGCCGCGGCGCGGTCTTCGGCGTCCGCGCCGTCCGCGGCGCCGCTGTCGATCTCCGCGCCGTCGCCGCCGGTGTCATCGCTGTCCGCGCCGTCGCTCTCGGCCGGGGCGCCGCTGTCGGCGGCGGCAGCCCTCATGGCGATCGTCGCGTCGGCGAGGCCGGGCCCGAACTCGTAGGCGCCGATGTCGATCGCGCCCGCGGTCGGCCGCTGCGGCGCTCCGCTGGCCGCGCGCACGCCCCTGGCGGGGGCGAACCGCGGCGCGGCGAGCGGGCTCGGGAACGGGTGCCCGGCCGGGCTCGGCGTCCACCGGGCGCCGGCGTCGACGAGCGGGCTGCCCGCCGACGGGCGGAGGTCCATCGAGCCGACGTCGGCGAACCCGGGATCGGCGCCCTGCAGCGTGCCTGTCCACGCCGCGGGGATGGCCGAAGAGCCGGACGGGACCCAGTTGTTCGCGCCCGCGATGAGCGCCGCTCCCGTCACCCAGCTCGCCGACCTGTCGACGTAGACCTCCACGCCGCCGCCGCCGCGCCGATAGAACACATTGTTGCTCATCTCGACGCTCTCGATGCCGTCGTACATCCGGATCGCCGGCCTCGAGCCGGGGGCGAGCAGGAACGTGTTGTTGACGAACCGGAAGCGGCCGAACGTCTGCCCCGTCCCGTCGCCCCCGACGCGCGCGACGAAGTGCTGGCCGGTCTTGACGAAGACATTGCCGACCACGTCCGAGTCCTCGCGCGCGAGCCCCTCGTCCTGGCCGTCGGGCCCGATGAGCTCGATCTCGTGGTATTTCGCGCCCTCGATCCAGTTGTAATAGATCTCGTTCCGCTCGGCGCGGCTCTTCACGTTGTTGCCGCCGTTGCCGTCGTGGACATAGCAATGCCGCATGCGGAACACCGAGCCGAGGCGCGTCTCCTCGTCGGTCGCGATGTAGATGGGGTGCCTGGTGTCGCCGGAGCCGCACGCGTAGACCTCGACGTACTCCAGCGTGAACGAGCCCGACTCGGAGTCGGCGCCTAGGATGCCGTGGCCAGGGCAATCGTGCACCACCGCGTCGCGGACGGTGACGTCGTGCGCGCGGTTGAACACGCAGCGGCTCGCGCCGCCGGTGATCTCGAATCCTTCGAAGGTGTAATGATTGCCACCGAAGACCACCGTGTTCGTCCCTCCGGACAGGACGGGGCGGCGGCCGTTCACGCGGACGCCGCGGATGGTGATCTTCTGCGCTTCGGTGCCGGATTTCTTGAAGATCAGGTCCCCTGGATAGGTCGCGTCGCCCTGGACCTCGACCACATCCCCGGCAGCGAGGCGAGGGGCGATCTCCGCGAGGCTCGAATACGGCTTGCCTCGACCCACCTCGTACGTCGCTCCGCTCGCCGGCGAGGCCGCGAGCAGCACGGAGAGCCCGATGCCCGGCGCGACGAGAGAGAGCGTGACGAGGTGTCTTGTATTGAGTTGCTGCATCGCCGCAATCTCACGTCCTGAGGAGTCGAATTGCAAGCTGCTTTTTAATGAAATGCATGATGGGTAATTCAGGCGACACCTTACGGCGGTCAATGTACGCCGTTCTTTCGCGGATCCCCGGGGTTTTGGCCATTGCTGACTCTCCGTGTCCGCAGGCAGATTCGATGGAATGAATGCAGTCGGCGACGTTCGAGCGGCGCGCGGGGCAGGGGAGCCGGTCCCCCTCGGCACGGGCGTCGTTTCGTGCCATGGATCCGGCCATGTTCCGGATTGTCCTCGCCTCCACGTCTCCCTTCCGGAGGGCGCTCCTCGATCGCCTCGGGCTCGCGTACGAGGTCGCCCGGCCGGCGTTCGACGAGATCGCGCCCGAGGGGCTGCCGCCCGTCGCCTGCGCCCGCGCTTTCGCGGAGGGGAAGGCGCTGAGCCTCGCGGCCGCGCACGAGGGCGCCCTCATCATCGGCGCCGACCAGGCGCTCGATCTCGACGGCGAGCTCCTCCGCAAGCCGGCGTCGCTCGACGAGGCGGCGGACCAGCTCGGTCGGCTCGCCGGGCGCGCCCACGCCCTCCACACCGCCGTCGCGGTGCACGCGCCTCCGGGGCTGCCGCTCGCGCCCGGGGAGCCGCGGACGTTGGCCGAGGTCGTCACGGTGGAGCTCCGCGTCCGGCCGCTCGACCGCGCGCAGATCCGGCGCTACGTCGCGCTGGATCGGCCGATCGGCAGCGCGGGCGGGTACCTCTTCGAGAAGCACGGGCCGTGGCTGTTCGACGACGTGCGCCACGCCGACGAGACCGCCATCGTGGGGCTGCCGCTCGTCCCGCTCTGCCGCCTCCTGCGCCGCTTCGGGGTCGATCCGCTCGGCCTGCCCGCGCCCGCGTGAGCGCAGAGCCCCGGGAGCGGCGCGCGCCGGCGCGACCAGCCGCGGGAGCGGCGCGCGCCGGCGCGACCAGCCGCGGGAGCGGCGCGCGCCGCCGCGGGAGCGGCGCTCGTCAGCGCGAGCAGCCGCAGGAGCGACGGAGGACGAGCTCGACGGCCAGCCGCGGCTGCGGCTCCCCGGCGCCGCGCTGGCCGCTCTGGACGAGCCGCACGAGCTCCCGGACGGCGAGCCTCGCGACGAGCTCCGTCGGCGGGCGGACCGTGGTGAGCGCCGGATCGAGGTGCCGCGCGGGGCCGATGTCGTCGAACCCCACCACCGACACGTCGGCGGGGACGCTGCGGCCCTCGCTCCGCAGCGCATCCATCGCGCCGATCGCGGCGGCGTCGCACCAGCCGACGACCGCGTCGAACGGCGCCTGCTCGCGGAGCCACGCCATCGTCGAGGCGCGCGCCTCCTCGGCGCTGAGCCCGCTGCGGCAGAGGCGCGGATCGACCGGGAGGCCGTGGCGCACGAGGGTCGCCCGATACGCCTCCTCGCGCCGCCCCGCGTCCTCGTTCCCCGCGGGGCCCCGCAGGAACGCGACGCGACGCCGGCCGTGCGCCTGGATCAGGTGCTCGACCGACTCCCGCACGCCCGCCTCGTTGTCGATGGCGATGCTCGGCAACGAGAGGCCCGGGGGCGGCGTTCGATAGACGAGGAGCGCCGGGAACCCCTCGGCCGCGAGCCGCCTCAGGCTCGCCTCGCCCATCGCGGAGCCGAAGATCAGGACGCCATCGGTGTTGTGCCGGCCGAGCATCCGACGCAGCGAGCTCTCCGAGCGCAACGCGATGAGGAGATCATACCCCTCCTCGGTGGCCGCGCTCGCGACGACCTGGAGGAAGCTCGACATGAACTCGGTGCCGATGGTGGGCAGGAGAAAGCCGAGCGAGCCTGTCCGGCCCTGCGCGAGGCTCCTCGCGGCCGCGTTCGCCACGTAGCCGAGATCGCGTATCGCGGCGAGCACCCGCTCACGCGTCTTCGCGCTGCACTTGCCCCGATCGTTCAGGACCCGGCTGACCGTCGCCGGCGACACCCCGGCGTGCCGGGCCACCTCCTCCATGCGCACCGTCGGCCGAGCGCCGGAGTTCATCGTGACAGCCTCAGGCGAAGATTTCATATTGCAAGACAAGCCGAAGGAAAGCGCTTCCATCCTAGTCGTCGCGGCGGGCTTCTGTCAAACCGAACTCCGCGCGTCGACACGGTTTGATTGGCCAAGTAAAAATTCGAGGATATCGGAATGCGCCGGAGGGCGATTGGGCCGCCCCAGGCGGAGCGCTGACGCGTAGCGCTGGCCGCTGGCGCAGGCGGGCGGCGCCGCGGGCGGCGCGGCCAGCGTGGCCGGCGCGGCCGTGGCGCGCGCGTTGCTAACCGGCTGATCACCGTGGATCGAGGGTCGAGCTTGCCGCTCAGCCCCTCTGACTGAGCACCTTCTGCCGGGCGACGCCGACGGGGCGGGCCAGGCGCTCGACGAGGTGAGGCGATGATGGAACGCCCGCCCATCCAGGCGAACGAGACGCTCTCGGCCGCCGAGCTGTCCGTGTCGTGGCCGGCCCTGGAGAACGAGGAGCGGGTGCAGGCCTATCGCCGCCTGCGGCGCGAGGAGGCGGAGGATTTCTTCCAGGGCCTCCCCACCGCCGACCAGGCCGCGCTCCTCGCCGCCCTCACCAAGGGCGAGCGGAGGCTGTGGCTCCGCCTGCTCGCGCCCGACGACGTGGCGGACATCCTCCTCGAGGTGTGCCCGGCCGCGCAAGAAGAGCTCCTCTCGCTGCTCGACGAGCCGACGCGCCGGGAGGTGAGCGCCCTCCTCGCCTACGCGGAGGACGAGGCCGGCGGGCTCATGAGCCCGTGGTTCGCGCGCGTGCGGCCGGAGGCGACGGTCGACGAGGCGATCAGCTACCTCAAGCGGCAGGCCCGGGATCACCTCGAGACCGTCTACTACGGTTATGTGCTCGACGCCGAGCAGCGGCTGCGCGGCGTGGTGTCGCTGAGGCAGCTCATGATCGCGCCCGGCCACCTCCGGATCAGCGACGTCATGAAGACCGACGTCGTCTCGGTGAACGAGGACGCCGACCAGGAGGCGGTCGCGCGGCGCTTCGCGGAGCACGATCTCGTGGCGATCCCCGTCGTCGACGGCGAGGGCCGCATGAAGGGGATCGTCACCGCCGACGACATCGTGGACGTCGTGGAGGAGGAGGCGACCGAGGACATCCAGAAGCTCGGCGGCATGCAGGCGCTCGACGCGCCGTACCTCCGGACCCCGCTCTTCAAGATGCTCGGCAAGCGCGCGGGCTGGCTCTCCGCGCTGTTCGTGGGCGAGCTCCTCACCGCCACCGCGATGGGGCACTACGAGGACGAGATCGCCCGCGCGGTCGTGCTGGCCCTCTTCGTGCCGCTCATCATCTCGAGCGGGGGCAACTCCGGATCTCAGGCGACGACGCTGGTCATCCGGGCGATGGCGCTCGGCGAGATCCGGATCGGCGATTTCTTCCGCGTCAGCCGCCGGGAGCTCGCGTCGGGCCTCCTGCTCGGCGGCATCCTCGGCGGGATCGGCTTCCTGCGCGTCCTCGCCTGGGAGCAGCTGTTCGGGGCCTACGGGCGGCACTACGTGCTGCTCGCGCTGACCGTGGCCATCAGCCTGGTCGGCGTCGTGACGTGGGGCACGCTGGCGGGCGCGCTCCTGCCGTTCGCGCTCCGGGCGCTCCGCTTCGACCCGGCGAGCGCCTCGGCGCCGTTCGTCGCGACCCTCGTCGACGTCTCCGGCCTCGTGATCTACTTCAGCGTGGCCGAGCTCCTGCTCCGCGGGATCTTGCTGTGAAGCGGGCGGGCGGCCGCCGTGGCGCGCGGGGCCCGCGCGGCGCCGCGCGGGCGCGGCTCCCCGGGCCTGGAGGCGCCCGGGGGGAGGGGAGGGCGCGCTCCGCCGCGGCGCGCGCTAGGGGGCGACGCGCGACGCGAGGTAGCGGGCCGCGTAGGCGCCGATGACGCGGGCGTCCTCGCGCCAGCGGCCGCCCATCGTCAGCTTGTCCGCGTCGGCCGCGCTCAGGGCCGTGTTCGGGATCGGCGACGGCGTGCGGCTCGAGAACTGGACCTCGTCGAGCACCTTGCCGTCCCGCGTCGTGATCCGCAAGGTCAGCCGGATCTGGCTGGGAGCCGAGGAGACGACCGCGTAGAAGCCGGGGTTCATGTAGCCGACATAGGGCTTGAGCACGAACGGCGCCGAGGTCGTGCCGGCGGCCTCCGCGACCTCGATACCCTCCTCCTTGGCGTCTTCGACCAGGGCCTTCGCGAACTCCTCGTTGATGGAGTCCTTGTCGGCCATGAAGCGCTGGTAGTCGTCCCCGTCCTTGCCGGCGAGGTACCGGTCCTCGGACTGGTCGATGATCTGGAGGCCCACGAAGTCGATGGGCATCAGGGCGAAATACCGCTGGCCCACGAACGGAGCGGGGCTCGCCTGGGTCACGACGCGCCAGCTCGGCGCGCACCCGACGAGGGCCGCGGCGCCGAACAGCGCGGCCGCGATGAAGCTGCGACGGTACATGAGATCTCCTTCAGGGGCCCGCCTTGTAGGCCATGTCCGAGCGCGCTGGCAAGCGCGGCCCCGCGCGCCGGCAAACCGGCTCGCGGGCGGCGTTTGCCAGCGCGCGGGGCCCCGGGCGGCGGCGCGGCGGGGCCCCGGGCGGCGGCGCGGCGGGGTCCCGGCGATCGGGCCCGGCGCCTCCTCCGGCCCGGACGGGCCGGCTCCCTCGCTCGGGAGCGCGCTCGCCGCGCGGCCGTGTGCAATGGGCGGACATGAGCCGAGCTGGCCTGTCGAATGCATGTCGATACGACAGATGCACTCGCTACCTCGTACGCGGATGCATTTTCATCGACGTTGGAGGTGAGCTCATGGTCCCGCATTTCGTAGCAGGCCTCTTCGGCCTCTTGCCCATCGTGGTATTCCCGGCGTTCGGCGTCGATCCGCCGGAGGACGCCGGCGGCAGCGGCGCCCAGGTGGGCGGCGCGTCCGAGCCGGGGAGCCCCGGCGAGCTTGGAGAGAGCGGCCCGCGGTTCGTCTACTCGATCTCCTGCATCGAGGGCAGCACGGGAGAGAAGGCCTTTCGCACGGCCGACGATTTCTGCAGCGCCCTGCGCGGCGAGCAGGTCTGCTCGGAGAGCGCGGCCTTCTTCGCGCTCCTCCACGGCTGCCCCTGAGCGCCCGCGCGGCCGCGGCACAAACCCTTGACATTCGAGGGGGGCCTTGCTCTTCCTAGCGGGCGCGGACCGCCCCGCGCGGCCGTCCCCCTCGCCAGGTCGCGCGCCTCGGAGGCTCAGATCGTGACGAACCTCTATCTCATCCGGCACGGAGAAGCGCTCGTCAACGTGAACCATATCGTGGGCGGGATGCGCGGGGACACCGGGCTGACGTCGCTCGGGATCCTCCAGGCGGAGCGGCTGCGCGATCGCCTGGCCGCGACGCGCGAGCTCGCCGCCGACGTCCTGATCGCGAGCTCCTTTCGCCGGGCGCAGCAGACCGCCGAGATCGTCGCCCCCGCCCTGGGGCTGCCCGTCACGCTCGACGACGACGTCCAGGAGCTCCGCCCCGGCGAGGCGGACGGGATGCCCGTCGGAGAGGCGATGGTGCGCTATGCGATCGATTTCGAGCGCGAGCCCTACCGCCCGGCGAGCCCCGGCGGGGAGAGCTGGGCTCAGTTCATGCTGCGGGTCTCCGTCGCCCTCGATCGCATCACCCGCGAGCACGAGGGGCGGACGATCGCGATCGTCACGCACGGCGGCTTCATCGACGTCGCGTTCCTCCATTTCTTCAAGATGAACGCGCTCGCGTTTCCGGTGGCGCACTTCGCCACCCGCCACACGTCGCTCACCCACTGGCAGCGCCGGCGGCGCTGGGGTCGCGCGGAGGCCTGGCACCTCATCTATTACAACGACAGCGCCCACCTGCGCGACGTCGAGCGCACCGTGCGCATCCCCTGGGCGGAGCTCTCCACGCTGGCGCCCAGGGGCGCGGAGGATCCGTCGGGGCCGCCGTCCTCGGAGAGCGGCGAGGGGCGCTAGCGCCCCCGCCGGCCCGCCGCGCCCCGCGCTTGCGCCGCTGCCTCGGGGCGAGCACCATGGCCCGCATGACGGGTCCTGTCCACGCAACCTTCCTCGTCGCCGCGCCCGACCAGCCCGGGCTCGTCGCGCGACTCGCGGGCTTCTTCTACAACATCGGCCTGAACATCATCGACGCGAGCAATCACACGGATGCGTTCACGGACGAGGGACCGCGCTTCTTCATGCGCCTCGTCGTCGATCTGTCCGGTCTCTCGTCGCCGGCCGCGGTCACCGCCCTGGGCGGCTCGGCCACCCGCAGCGCGATCGAGGCCGCCTTTCGCGAGCTCGCCACGTCGCTCTCGGCGCGCTGGTCGGTCGACTACAGCGATCACGTCCCGAAGATGGCGATCCTCGTGACCAAGGATCCAGCGTGCCTCTACGATCTCGTGCTCCGGCAGCGCGCGGGCGAGCTCCGCTGCGAGATCCCGCTCGTTATCTCCAATCACCCCACGCTCGAGGCGGTGGCCGAGAGCTTCCGAATCCCCTTCTTCTGTCTCCCGATCACCCCGGAGACGAAGCGCGAGCAGGAGCGCCAGGTGCTCCACCTGCTGAAGAGGCACCATGTCGATCTCGTCGTCCTGGCGCGGTACATGCAAATCCTGTCCGAGCAGATTCTCGATGAAGGGCCGCCCGTCATCAACATTCACCACGGGTTCCTGCCCGCGTTCCAGGGCGCGAAGCCGTACCATCAGGCGCACGCGCGCGGCGTGAAGCTCATCGGCGCGACGGCGCACTACGCCACGCGGGACCTGGACCAGGGGCCGATCATCGAGCAGGACGTCGCGCGCGTGAATCACCAGCTGGGTCCGGAAGAGATGACCCGGGTGGGGCGCGACGTGGAGCGCCTCGTCCTCTCCCGCGCCGTCCGGGCGCACCTGGAGCGGCGGGTCATCGTCGAGGGCCGCCGGACCGTCGTGTTCTGACAGCCCGAGGCGCGGAGGATCCAAGGGCGGATCCTGCCCTGCGCGGCTCCCCCCGGGGCTCGGACGAGAGGGGATCGGACCGCCGAGACGCCGAGGGCACGGGGGAGGCCGCAAAGGGTCTCCTCGGGTCCTGGCGTCTTGGCGGCCTCGTGCTCCGGATCGCCGTGCGGGGCGCGGCCCATGGCGGCTCCGGTGAGCCGGAGGGGCTCGCGCGCGGGGAGATCAGGGGTTGCGCTGCTGGCCGAACCCGCCGGTCTGGCCCGTGGCGCCGGGCGCGAAGGCCGACTGCTGGCCGACGCCCAGCTGGCCGACATGGCCGTAAGCGCCCGATTGACCGATGGCCGTCTGGCCGAGGGCGGCGGTCTGGCCGACGCCGGCGTACTGGCCCATCTGGCCCAGCATCGCCTGGCCGGATTGCTGGGCGCCGTAGCCGAACCCAGCCTTCGACGGGATCTCGCCCTTGCTCGGACCGAAAGAGCCCTTGCTCGGGCCGAAAGAGCCCTTGCTCGGGCCGAAAGAGCCCTTGCTCGGGCCGAAAGAGCCCTTGCTCGGGCCAAAAGAGCCCTTGCTCGGGACGAGCCCCGCCTGGCTGGGGATGAGCCCCGCCTGGCTGGGACCGAGCTGCGACGTGCCCATTCCTACGTATCCGCCCCGCGCCCCTCCGAGCGCTTGCTCGGCCGACGCGATCGAGGCCTCGTCGAGCTCGGCTTGATCGAGATCGGCCTCGTCGGCGCTCACCGCGCAACCGGCGGCGAGGGCAGCGAAAAGAACTGCAGGCACCAGCATCTTGCTATGCATCGACATGATCGGTTCCCCCCGATGTCCGCGAGGGCCCAGCAGGCCCAGACATCTCGGCTCACCGCAGAGCAGAGTGTGTGCCTGTTCGACGTGTGCATACGTTTCCGCTCCCGGCATGCTTGACGTTGGCGGGGCGGAAGATGCAGCGCGCGCGATCGGCGTCCCGGTCCAGCCAGGGCGCACCGCTCCTCCGGTGCGCAGGGCGATGATCCGCCCGCGAGGCGCGTCGCGCGACGGCCTCGCCCTGCT
Organism: Sorangium sp. So ce185; assembly: GCF_051526825.1. NCBI lineage: Bacteria > Pseudomonadati > Myxococcota > Polyangiales > Polyangiaceae > Sorangium > Sorangium sp. So ce185. The sequence goes on from NZ_CP150316.1 coordinate 925,370, forward strand.
CGGAAGCGCGTCGCTCGAGCCGCGTGTGCATCGCCGGGGCGCCGGGACGGGACGGTTCGTCCGAGGTCGAGCCGTCCGCCCAGGCCGCAGCCCCGTTCACGAGGCGTTGCGCGCCCGCGACGCTCGAGCGCACCGCCGCGGGGCGCGGAGGCCGCGCCTCACGCGCGCCGCGGACGGGCGGCTCACGCCTGGAGCTTCTTGCCGAACAGCCAGCGCTTCGCCTCGTCGTCGAGCGACTGGCTCTGGTTCCGCAGCTCGCTCCCCGCCGCGAGCCCCCGCGCGACGGCCGGCCGCGCGCGCACCGCATCGATCCATCGCTTGAAGTTCGGGAGCTCGTCGGCGGAGACCCCGTACCGATCGTACAGCATCGCCCAGGGGAAGCTCGCGACGTCGGCGATCGAGTACTCGCCCGCCAGGTAGGGCCGATCCGCGAGCCGCTTGTCCATCACGCCGTAGAGCCGGCGGACCTCGTTCGTGTAGCGCTCGATCGCGTACGGGATCTTCTCCGGCGCATACTGGCCGAAGTGCCCCGCCTGACCGCTCATCGGGCCGAGGCCGCCCATCTGCCACATGAGCCACTGGGTCACCTCATAACGACCCCGGACGTCCGAGGGGATGAGCTGGCCCGTCTTCTCCGCGAGGTAGAGCAGGATCGCGCCCGACTCGAACACCGAGATCGGCGCCCCGCCGCCCGGCGGATCGTGATCGACGATCGCGGGCATCCTGTTGTTGGGGCTGATCGCGAGGAACTCCGGCTTGAACTGATCGCCCCGCCCGATGTTGACCGGGATGAGCTTGTACGGGAGGCCCGTCTCCTCGAGCATGATGCTGATCTTCCAGCCGTTCGGGGTGGGCCAGTAATAGAGGTCGATCATCGTGCGCTCCGTCTCCGTGGTGTGTCGCCGATCGCGACTGCGTGTCATCTCGGGACCTGGATCGTCTGCAGGGCGCCGCGCCGGCGCCGCCCTGCGCCTCGGGCATCGGTGGCACGTCGACCCAGGGAGAGCAACCGGCGATCGGCGCCTCAGCGCAGAGGCCCCGCGGGGCGGCGCGCCGCCTCGTCGGCGAGCGCGCGCAGCGCCGCGACGTGCGCGGGCCCCGTCCCGCAGCAGCCGCCCACGATCGTGGCGCCCGCCTCGATCCAGCCGCGCGCGAGGTCGGCGTAGCGCGCGGCCGAAGGGCGGCCCTGCCCCTCGGCCCAGCCGAGCCCCTCGGCCTCGGCGCCGGCGTTCGCGTAGGCCCCGAACGGGACGCCGCACGCCGCGAGCCGCTCGACGTGCTCGAGCGTGCGCGTCGCCGGGGTGCAGTTGACCAGGACGGCCCGCGCGCCGCGGGCGGCCGCCTCCCGCGCGGCGGCGCCGATGTCCTCGGGCGAGAGGAGATCCGCGCCCGGCCCCGCCGTGAACGACACCCACGCTTCGACGCCCGTGGCGACGGCCTCCTCGAGCGCCACGAGCGCCTCGCCGACGTGCGGGAACGTCTCGCAGAGCAGGACGTCGACGCGCGCCGCCGCGAGCGCCTGCGCGAGCTCGCGGTGCTCCTGCCGCGCGCTGGCCGGGCTGAGATCCGGCCGGTAGCAGTCCTCGAGCGGCGCGATGCTGCCGGCGATCCGGTGCCGCGGGTCCACCTCGCGGACGGCCTCGCGCGCGAGCGAGACCGCGCGCGCGAGGAGCTCGGCCCACGCGGCGCCCGCCTGCCTGCGCTTCGTGCGGAAGGTGTTCGCCGTGTGCACCGTGGCGCCGGCGCGCGCGTAGTCCCGGTGGATCGCGCGCACGACGTCGCTGCCGCGCGCGTCGAGCAGGGCCGCCGCGCTCCAGAGCGGCGCCGGCGTCGCGACCCCCCGCGCGGCGAGCTCGGTCCCGAGCGGGCCGTCAAGCACCACGATGTCGGCCTCAGCCGTGGTTTCGACTCGCCTGGACCGCGCGCGCTGCTCGTCCACCATGTAGGCTCCGGTATGTCCGTGACCGGCTCTCAAGGCAACCCCTGATTCCCGCAGTGCGCCCGCTGTACTGCGGCAGGTACGCCGGGCCCGCACAGCGCACCGTCCCGACCACTATGCCGCAGAAAGAACGATGGAATTCTCTTTCGCGCCGGGAATTTGCTTGCCAGGTATGGGGGGGCTGCGGCACCGTTTGAAATCATCTTCCCCTCATTCGGCTCGACTCGCGGGAGTCGTGGGGTCCAACAGGCAGCCATCGCTCGAAGGACCGACAGGGGTGGAGCTCCCTCTGGTCAGCGCTAGGCCAGGTGACCTCCGTCAGTGAGCCTAAAGAAAGGAACGCCCAACATGATCCGACAGTCCATCCGTTCTTCCAAATCGCTCGCTCTCAGTGTTGCGCTCGGCGTCATCGCGGCGGCCGGTTTTACCGGATGCGGCGCGTCGGAGGAGCCGGTCGTCGATGACGCGGTGACGCACGAGCGGATCACGCAGGCCGACCTCCCGGAGGCGGGGTTCCTGAGCCTCGAGATGGACCAGAAGACGGTCTATGCCTTCGACTACTCGGCGGCGCCGATCGACTACGCGCGCATCAAGCTCTCCACCGGCGACGGCAAGGAGATCCTGCTCTCGGAGCAGATGGCCGCGGTGGAGAGCGCCGACTACGGTGACTACCCGGCGCCCGTGCTGACGGAGGGCTCGGACGACAGGTTCAGCATCGCCTCGGACGCGGCCGCCTTCGGCAAGCTGTCGGAGAGCGAGCTCGACCAGCTGAAGGCCGACGGGTTCTTCTACTCGGAGAAGCCCGTGAAGTCCCCGGGGGCGAGCCCGCAGACCACCGACCCCGAGTGCATCCACGCGTACTGCGAGATCTGCACCGACAACGTCACCGGCGGGCGCCCGGAGACCTGGTATCCGGGGACGTACACCTGCTACCTCGTCGAGCACGTCTGGTGCTGAGCCTCGCCTGACGACCTCCTCCCCCCTCGCTGGCAAGGCCCTCGTTGATGCGTTCGCTCTCGGTTTGGTGCGTCGCGCCGCTCGCCCTCGCCGCGGTGGGGTGCGGGGATGATGGACCGGTGCTCCCGAGCGGCCTCCCGCGGCCGCTCGCGGGGGTCTACCTCGACTTCGGCCCGGCGCCGGAGGAGGACCGCTTCCGCGCGCTGATCGGGTTCCCGACCCGGGACGTCCCCGGGCTCGAGAGCGCGATCGAGGACATGTACGACCCCGGGAAGCCGGAGACGTTCCGGAAGTACATGTCGGTCGACACCTGGATGGAGCGCCACGCCCCGTCCGAGAGCGATATCGCGGCCGTCGAGGCCTGGCTCACCCAGCACAAGATGGAGATCCGGCGCCGGTCCAAGAACCGGCTCCTGCTCGAGTTCGCGGGCACGGTGGAGCAGTTCAACACCGCCTTCGACACCGAGCTGCGCGACTTCGAGCGCGAGAACCCCTCGAAGGGCGGCAAGCCGCTGCGCACGTTCGGCGCGCTCGATCCGCTCAGGCCGCCGCAGAAGATCATCGACCTCACGTCGGGCGTCATCGCGGTCGACGTCCCGGCGGACACCGATCCGCTCCCCGGCGAGACGGGCTCGATCGAGAAGACGCCGCCGGAGGGGCAAGAGCAGGGGGTCACGCCCGCGCAGATCGCGCGCGCCTACGCGATCGACAAGCTCCACAACGAGGGGGAGGGGTACCGCGGGCAGGGCGTGAAGCTCGGCATCGTGGTCGGGGCGACGTTCAAGACCCGCGATCTCCAGTCGTTCTGGCAATCGTTCGGCATCACGTCGCGCGACAACCCGGAGGTCGTGGCCACGGCGGATCCGATCTCGACCCGCTACCTCGAGACGACGCTCGACACGGAGTGGGCGGGCGCGATGGCGCCCGAGGCGGAGCTCATCGCGTACGAGGGGCCGGACGCGCGCACCCTCTCGATCCTCTACGCGTGGAACGAGGCGATCGCGGCCGGCGAGGTGTCGGTGCTCTCGACGTCGTTCGCGCACCGCGAGGAGACCGAGGCGGCGCCGATCCGGCACCAGTACCACGAGGCGGCGCGGATGGGCGCGGCGCTCGGGATGACGATCGTCGTCGCGGGCGGCGACTCGGCGAGGCCCGACGTGCCGTCGTCGAGCCCGTACGTGACGTGCGTCGGCGGGACCCGGCTCGAGTTCGGCGGCGACGGCGAGGTCGCGCGCGAGGTCGCGTGGAGCGGCTCGGGGTCGGGGCGATCGCGCCAGTTCGAGACCCCGTGGTGGCAGGAGGGCGTCGTCCTGGACGCGCAGGGGCGGCGCGCCGTCTCCGATGTCGCGCTGAACGCCTCGGGGGACTCCACGTACTGGCTCTACTACCTGGGCGAGTGGGAGCGGCGCAGCGGCACGTCGTTCGCCGCCCCGGTGTTCGCCGGGCTGATGGCGACGGTGAACAGCCGGCGGCTCGCGCAGGACAAGCCCGTCGTGGGGTGGCTGAACCGGGCGCTCTACACCGACGCGAAGGTGCAGGCGGCCTTCCGCGACATCACCGAGGGCAAGACCGACGACGGGAACGGCGAGGGGTTCAGCGCGGGGCGCGGCTGGGATTATCCGACCGGCTGGGGCGCTCCGCTCGCGGACAAGCTCGCCGACGCGCTGCCGTAGGTCGCCGCGCCTCGTCCGCTCGAGCTCCGCCGGCCTGCGCGTCGTCTCCGCGGCGACGATGCGTCATCCTGGGTCGGATGACGCCCACCGCCGCCTCGCTCTCCCGCCCGTTCATCTGCTGTGCGCTCCTCGCGGCGGCGCCGCCGGGGTGCGACCGCGCGGGCCGGGCCGCCGGGCCTTCGCCCGCGCCGTCCAGCGCCGCGCCCGCCGCGGCGCCGGAGGGCGCGGCGCCCGCCGCGAACGGCGGGGCGACGCTGGCGCCCGCGGGGGACGCCGCCGTGGCCGCCTCCGCGGCGGAGGGCGCGGCGCCGGCTGCTGCGTCGGTCGCGCCGCTCCGCGCGGACGCGCCGTTCGTGGAGCTCCCGGTCGACGGGTTCGCGAGCGCGGTGGTGTCGGTGCCGATCGGCGCCACGGCGCGGCGCCCGGTGCTCATCGCCTCGCACGGCAACTACGACCGGCCCGAGTGGCAGTGCCAGGTGTGGCGCGATATCGCGGGGAGCGATGCCTTCATCCTGTGCCCGCGCGGCGTCGCGCGGTCCGACTCGCCGTCGGCGAGCGACGTTCGCTTCACGTACGAGAGCAACGCCCGCCTGGAGCAGGAGATCGACGCGGGGCTCGCGGCGCTGCGCGCGCGCTTTCCCGAGCACGTCGACCCCGGCGCGGTGCTCTACACCGGCTTCTCGCTGGGCGCGATCATGGGCTCCGCGATCGCCGCGCGGCGGGCGGCGCTCTTCCCGCGGCTCGTGCTGGTCGAGGGCGGACACGACAAGTGGACGCCGAAGGCGGCCAGGGCGTTCGCGGACGGCGGCGGGCAGCGCGTCCTCTTCGTCTGCGCGCAGGCCGGGTGCGGCGCCGCGGCGAAGGCGGCGGCCGCGCGCCTCGAGAAGGCGGGCGTGCTCACGCGGGTGGTGCGCAGCGAGGAGGCCGGGCACCGGTACGACGGGCCGGTCGCCGAGGAGACGCGGCGGGCGCTCGGCTGGGCGCTCGAGGGCGACGCGCGGTGGAGCGCGCCCTAGCTTCGCGTGGCCGAGCCTCCGTCTGCCCGCGCGTCGACGCAAGGCCGCGGGGTGTCGTGGAGGTGCGGGCCGTCGCTCAGTCTGCGCTCACGACCACCTTCGAGCCGTTGTACGTGACCGTTTGATCTGCAGCGGCGGTGACGTCGACGCCGGCGCCATGACCTTCGCCTACCCACACGATCTTGAACGTCCTGGTGGACGGCATCCCGTCATAGCTCCCCTCCCTCGCGCCGATGGTCAAGTCCTGGGTGGCCTCGTCCCACGTGAGCGGGATTTGCGAGTGCTGACCGTCCTCGTAGTCATAGCTGTCGCCCTCGTCCTCGTACAGGGTGAAGGACCCGTTTTTACCTTTATAAATCCGGATCTCCAGCGGGTCGATGCTCTGCGTTGCATACTGGATGTTGGGGCCCATGGGGACGATCGAGCCCGCTTTGACGAAGAGCGGCAGCTCGCTCAGCGGCGCGGGGGCCGTGATCGTGCTCCCGCCGTTCGTCGTCGCGCCTGTCCAGAAATTGTACCAGGTCCCCGCGGGGAGATAGACAGAGCGGCTGGTAGCGCCCGCGGCGGTCACTGGATTGACCAGGAAGGATGGCCCGAACAGGAACTGATCCTTGATGTCGAACACCTTCTCGTCGTTGGGATAGTCGAAGACCAGGTGACGCATGATGGTGTAGCCTTCGCTGGTCACCTTCCATGCCAATGAGTAGATGTAAGGCATCAGCCGATAGCGCAGGTTGTCGATCTTGAGGAGGTTGGCCTTGGTGGCGGCGCTCCAGCTGTTGCCGTACAGCTCCCTCGACCCGCCTCCGTGGATCCGGAAGATCGGCGAGAACGCGCCATACTGGAACCAGCGGGTGAAGAGCTCGTTGTTCGCGCTGGTGCTCCAGTTCACGTTGTGGCCCCAGTACCCGCCGATGTCCGTGGTCCAGTAGGGCATCCCCGCCAGCGAGAAGTTGAGCCCCGCGGGGATCTGCTTGACATAGGTCGGAAAGTCGCTGTTGATGTCTCCGGACCAGCACGTCGTGGAGTATCGCTGCTGGCCGGCGAAGGCGCTGCGGGTGAGGTTGTAGACTCGCTTCCCTTTCGGGCCGATGCTGCGCCAATGCTCGTACAGCCCCGCGGAGTGTTGCAGGGGATAAGCGTTCACGTACAGCGCCCCCTTGCCGATCGCGGTATTTGCCGCCCGCACGTTGACGGCGTCCGGATAGCCCTGCGGCTCGGTGTTGTCGGCCCAGATGCCGTCCCAGCCGTGCGGCCCCAGCAGGCGATCATGGATCTGCTGGTACACCAGAGCCCGGGCGGCGGGGTTGAAGGTGTCATAGAAATGGTGTGAGCCGCCGCTGGCGTACAGCGCGCCAATTTTATCGAGCGCGCGATAGTTGTCCAGCTCCCCCGCCTTCCTCTCCGTGTTCACGCGCTGATACAATGGCCAGATCGATATCACCGTATGGACATTGTCTTCGTGCATCTGGGTGATGAGAGACGCTGGATTGGGATAGCGGCTCTCATCCATGAGATGGGAGCCCCACGCGTACGGGGTCCAGTAGTCCCAATCTTGAACGATGCAGTCGAGCGGAATGTTGTTGTCGCGGTAGCCGTCCTTGACCCTCAGCAGCTCGGCCTGGCTGCCGTATTTGTCCTTCGAGTGGAAGAGCCCGTAGGCCCATTTGGGGAACATCGGGGCTGCGCCGGTCGCGGTGCGGTAGCCGGCGACGACCTGGTCGATGCTTGGACCATAGAAGAAATAGTAGTCCACCATCTCGCCCGCTTCGGACGAGTAGCTGTACTTCGTGTTGTTGGACTCGGTCCCGTCGAACTCCGAGACGGAGTAGTTGTCCCAGAAGATCCCGTAACCCTTGTTGGACACCAGTACCGGAATGTTGATCTCTGTATTGACGTTGACGATGCGTCGTTTCGTGCCCTTGCGGTTCATCACGTTGTCCTGGTGCTGGCCGAGGCCGAACAGGGCTTCGTCAGAGGGCGATTTGAACACGGTCTCGACGCGGTTCGTGCTGACCCCCTCGACGGTCGCGGGGGTCACGGTCTTGCTGTCTTCCGACAAGATGACGTTGCCGTCCAAGTCGGCGTAGGTGACCAAGCCGCTGGCCGTGTCGACGCTGGCCTTCAGGCGCGTGGTGGTGATGGTCACGATCCCTGAATTTTCCTCGACGCAAAAGCTCCGTGTGTCCCACTTGTTGTTGACGGACAGAGAGGTCTTGTCGGGGAGCGAAGCGGCGTTGGTGTACTGGACGCGGATGATGCTCTCGTTGCAAACCTCCAGCTTCAGCAGACCGGTTCCCACGGTGAAGGTGACGCCGGTCGCGTCGATCGCATAAGCCCCGGTCTCTGCTGGCGCAGGTGGGCAAACGAGCTGGTCGTCGCCTCCCTGGCCACCGGTCCCGCCGCCGGCGCCGCCCGCAGCGCCGGCGCCGCCCGCAGCGCCGGCGCCGCCCGCGCCGCCTCCCACGCCGGTCGTGCTGGCGGCGTCGGTCGCCGTGCCGCCGGTACCCGGATCGGGGGCGGGGTCGGTCCCGTCCGAGCATGCGCCGCCGAGCGGCGTGAGTCCGATCAGCGCCACGTAAAGATATCGATGGATTAAGTTTCGCATGGCTCCTCGCGAACAACAGATTGGACAGCGGATATCAGCGATTTCGGCGGTTTGCGGCGGCCCTGACCTCGCCAGGAATGCTCCTTCGCGGGGCAGCTGTGGACGAGCTCCCGCAGGCGGCGGCGTGAGGGCGGCGCCTTGGATGCATGGATGACCTGTTGAGATAGCGTCGCTCCTGCAGGGTGGACCGGCAGGAGGAACCTCGGAGCGCACGAGAATGCTCTGCCGGCCAGGGGGCAGCGCCGTCAGTCGGGGACTGACGTTTCCATGCGCTTGGAATTCCTTCTCCCTTCACGACAAGGGAACCCGAAGCACCATATTGTTAACGTTAACATTTGGAGGCGTCAATCCGAATCGGCCGGCCGGCGACTATCCTCAAACCGACGGACAAGGCTGGCGTGTCCCGTCTGGAGCGCCGCGTTAACGGGAGCGCCGCATCAAGAAGAGCCGGCGCCGGACCGCCGGCGTCGCGGTCCCGCCCGGCTCAATGCTGAGGTCGCGTACGCCGAGATATGGTCCCATCGGCGCGGCTGCCTCGCGCGCGCTCCGTTGCCCGGATCGCTGTACCGGTTAAGTTGGTGGATGTCAACGGAGAGGTCGGCTACGAGCTCGCCAGGGCTCCTCCGAGTTCGTGGGTCGAGGATCGGCTCGATCGCATGCTGTCGGGCCTCCACCCTCCAGCGCGCGATGGGAGACACGGGCTGGCAGCCGAGCCAGACACCGAGCTGCTCGGTCCGCTCCTCCTCCGGCGCACGCGCGGCGCGCCGTGCGGCGACGTCCTCTGGCCGGCGGGCGGCCTCTGAGCTAGACGAGGCCCGTCGTCGATGATGGCTTGCTCTTTCGTGGAGACGCGCGCGCGGCATCGCGGTGGCCCGGGTCGGTCGCTCCGCGCCGTGGCGCTCGCGGCGTCCGCCCTCGCGGCCGCCTGCGGCCCGGGCGAGGAGCCGCCGGGGCGCTCGGCCGCCGCGCTGCAGGCCGCCCCCGAGCAGCCGCCGGCCGCCTCCGGCCCCTCCGAGCTGCTCGCCGCGCTCGACGCGGGCGCCGGCGGCGAGGCCGAGCCCGCGGCGACCCGGGAGGCGTTGCGCCCCGGGCGCGGCGACAAGCTCGCGAGCATCGCGATGCGCACGTTCGTGTACGCGTCCCCCGAGCGCGGCGCCGCCAAGCTGGGGTACCTGCGGGCCGGCGCGGTCGTCGAGCGCGCGGCGGCGCCGTCGGGCGACGCGGGGTGCCCCGGCGGGTGGTACGCCGTGCACCCCCGCGGCTTCGTGTGCGTCGGCAAGGGCGCCTCGCTCGACCTGAACCACGAGATCGTCGCCGCAACGCCGGCCGGCCCGCGCCGCGGGCAGCCGTATCCCTACCGCTACGTCGTGTCGCGGAAGCCGCCGCCGCACCTCTATGTCCACCTGCCGAGCGAGGCGGAGCAGCGGCGCGTCGAGGGGCGCTCGCGCAGCCAGGGCACCCCGGCGTGGTCGCTCCGCGACGAGGCGCTCCTCGGCGAGCCGGAGCCGCTCACGCCCTTCTTCGCGAGCCGCCGCGACCTGCCGAAGCCGTTCGGCGCCGCCGAGAAGGTCCGCTTCCCCGCGCACCGCGGGCGCGCGCGGGCCGACTCGGCCTTCGGCCTGATCTCGACCTTCGCGTGGACCGGGCGGCGCTTCGGCCTGACGACCGAGCTCGATCTCATCCCGATCGACCGCACCTCCGCCGTCGTCCCCACGGCGATGCGCGGCGTCGAGGTGAAGACCGAGGGGACCCCGGCGTTCGTCATGCACCACGGGGTGCGCACGCTGAAGCCGGACGCCTCGGGCGAGCTCAAGCCGGACGCCTGGGCGCCGTACCGCTCCGGCTGGGTGCTCACGGGCAAGACGGCCGCCGGCGGCGCCTATGCCGAGACGGACGCGGGCGCGTGGATCCCCGCGTCCGCGCTGCGCGTCGCGCGGCTGGGCCGCGACTTCTGGGGGCAGGCGGCGCGCGGCCGGAAGTGGATCGACATCTCGATCGAGCTCCAGATGCTCGTCGCCTACGAGGGCGTGCGCCCCGTCTTCGCGACCCTGGTGTCGACGGGCAAGGGCGAGCTCGCCGACCCGGCGACCACGAGCGCGACCGTGCAGGGCACGTTCTTCGTCCGCGAGAAGCACGTCACGGCGACGATGGACGGCGACGATCTCAGCGAGACGTCGGTCGATCTGCGCGACGTGCCCTATGTCCAGTACTTCCACAACAGCTATGCGCTGCACGGCGTCTACTGGCACGACGCGTTCGGCAAGGTGCGGAGCAGCGGTTGCGTGAACCTCGCGCCCGCCGACGCCGCGTGGCTGTTCGCGTGGACCGATCCCCCCGTCCCCGAGGGCTGGCACGCCGCGTTCAACGACAAGGGCGGGACGCTCGTGTACATCCACGCCTAGCCTCGACGTGGGCAGTCCCCCGGGGGCACCACGCGGAGAGCGCCGATGTCGACGCTGGCCAGCCCGACGACGGACGGGACACCCGAACACGCCGCCGGGCAGGCTGAGCCATGCCTCCCGCACGGCAACCAAGGGAGATTCGATCGAACACCGTGTAATGCCGCCGGGGCGCGCGCGTCCGCCAGGCACAACCCCGAACGAAGGTACCCATGGTCATGACGCGTCGCCTTGTCGTCTCCGGTTTGTTCGCTGCCTCGCTCCTCGCCCCCTCGCTGCGCCCGCCGAGCGCCGCGGCGGAGGAGGCGCCCGCCCCATCGCCGCAGGCCGTCCGCGAGATCGAGATCGTGGTGGACGGCGGTTACAAGCCGAGCCGCATCGTCGTCACCGAGGGCGAGCGGGTCCGCCTGAAGCTGGTCCGGCGGGACTACTCGCCTTGCTCGCGCGAGGTCGTGTTCGCTTCCCTCGGGATCCGGCGCGAGCTGCCGACGAACGTGCCGGTGGTGATCGATCTTCCCGCGCTGAGCCCGGGAGAGATCGAGTTCAAATGCGGCATGAACATGCTACGGGGCGTCATCGTCGTCGAGCGCCGCAAGTGATCGCGCTCGCCGATGCTGGAGCGGCTTCCATGAAACCACGTCACCTCGCCGGGCCGAACGCCCTGCTGATCCTCGTCGTTGCGCTCGCCGGCTGCGCGCCGCGCAGCGTTCCCGCGAGCTTCCCCGCATCGTCTGCCGCCTCACCGCAGGCGGCGGAGGCGCCCGCGCCGCGGATCGGCGTTGCCCTCTCGGAGGACCCTCCGCTGCCCGGAGAGCCCACCGCTGGCTGGGTGGGGCTCGAGCCGGCGTCGGCGCCAGGCGCCGATCCTCACCAGCATCACCATCACCACCATCACCACGGCGCCGCGCCGGCCCCGGCGCCGCCGGGCGGTCACCAGCACCACGACCACGGCGCCGCGCCGGCCTCGACGCCGCCGAGCGGTCCTGCGCCGGCTCCGACGCCGCCGGGGGGTCACCAGCACCACGACCACGGCGCCGCGCCGGCGCCGACGCCGCCGGCCGGCCCGCCCAGGCCCAAGGAGCCCGCCCATGCGCACTGAACCCCGTCGTCCGCGCCCGCTCACCGCGCGCCTCGCGCCGCGCGCGGCGGTCCTCGCCCTCCTCGCTGCGGCCGCGGCCGGCTGCGGCGCCCCCTCGGCCACCGCCGACGTCGCGCGGATCCGCGCGCTCTCCGGCGCGGAGCTCCCGCCGAGCGCGACGTCCGACGCCGTCGACCCGGAGCCCGCCGGCGACGCGCGCTCCGCCGGTCAGGCGCCCCGACGGCCGCTCACCGCGGACGCCGCGGTGCGGCTCGCCCTGCTCAACAACCGCGAGCTGCGCGCCGCGCTCAAAGAGGTCGGCGTCGCCCGGGGCCAGCTCGAGCAGGCCGGCGCGCTGCCGAACCCGGAGATCGAGGTCGAGGTCATGCCGCGGCAGGAGGGGCTCGAGCACACGCACGTCGAGCTCGCGGTCGAGATCGATCTGACCTCGGCGCTCCTGTCGCCGCTCCGCGCGCGGGCGGCGCGCTCGGAGCACGAGGCGGCGCGCTTCCGCGCCGCCGGCGCCGTCATCGAGCTCGGCTACCAGGTCCGCGCCGCGTTCTACGCCGCGCAGGCGGCGGAGCAGCGCCTCGGCATCGCGAACCGCGCGCTCGACGCGTTCGCCGCCGCCCGCGACGCCGCCCGCGCGCTCTTCGCGGCGGGCAACGTCCCGGAGCTCGACGTGGCGACGCAGGAGGCCGGTTACGAGGAGGCGCGCGTCACGGCGGCGCAGATCGAGCTCGAGCTCCTCACGCAGCGCGAGCGGCTCCACCGGCTGCTCGGCCTCTCCGGGGCGGCGACCGCGTGGACGATCGCCGGCCCGCTCCCGCCGGCGCCCGAGGCGGTCGCGACGCCCGCGCGCGCCGAGACGCAGGCCGTGCGGGCGAGCCTCGAGCTCGCGGAGCTGCGCAGCCGGCTCGACGCCGCGGCCGGCCGGGCCGGCGCCCTGCGCGCCGAGGGCTGGGTACCGGACATGTCGATCAGCGTGCGCGGCGAGCGGGAGCTCCCCGAGCGCGGCGAGGCCGACGAGCACCCGTGGGTCCTCGGCGCCGGGCTCCGCGTCGCGCTCCCGATCTTCAACCGGCGGGGCGGCGCCGAGGCCGCGCAGACGGCGGAGTTCGACAGCCTGCTCGAGCGCTACCACGGGCGCGCCGTCGACGTCCGCTCGGCGGTCCGCGACGCCCGGAACCGGCTCGCGTCCGCGCACGCGCGGGCGCGGCACTACGAGCGCGTCGTCCTCCCCGCGCGCAAGCGGGTCCTGGAGCAGACGCTGCTCCAGTACAACGCGATGCAGGTCGGCGTCTTCCAGCTGCTCGCGGCGCGCCGCGAGCAGCTCGACGCCGAGCTCGCGGCGGTCGAGGCGCTGCGCGAGCACTGGACGGCGAAGGCGGCGTTCGACGCGCTCCTCTCGGGGCGCCGCGTCGAGGCGGCGGGGGCGGAGGCGCCCGCCGCGATGCCGAGGGCCACGGGCACGGGCGAAGGAGGGCACTGACATGGATCGACGTTCGTTCATTCACGCGGGCGGCTTGGCCGCCGGCGCCGCCTTGCTCACGCGCGGGCTCGCGCACGCGCAGGAGCGCCCGGCCGCGCCGCCCGGCGCCGCGGCGCCGGCGCCCCGCCGGATCGCGGCGCCCGGGGGGCAGCCCGCCGTGGTGACGCCGAACGGCAGCACGCTCCCGCTGCGGGCCGTGGACGGCGTGAAGGTCGGCCACCTCGTCGTGGGCCCCCTCGAGCACGAGTTCGCGCCTGGCCTGAAGAGCGAGGTGTGGGGCTACAACGGCGGCACGCCCGGCCCGACCATCGAGGCGGTCGAGGGCGATCGCCTGCGCATCTACGTCACGAACAGGCTGCCCGAGCCCACCACGGTCCACTGGCACGGGCTCGTGGTGCCGAACGGCATGGATGGAGTCGCCGGGCTCAACCAGCGGCCGATCCCGCCCGGGGAGACGTACGTTTACGAGTTCGTCGCGCGGCACCCGGGGACGTACATGTATCACTCGCATTTCGACGAGATGACCCAGATCGCGCTGGGCGCGGTGGGGATGTTCGTCGTGCACCCGCGGAGGCCCCGCGGCCCGCGCGTGGACAGGGACTTCGTGCTGATGACGCAGGAGTGGAAGATCAACGCCGGGGCGCGCCGGCCCGATCCGAACGCGATGAACGACTTCAACGTCCTCACGTTCAACGGCAAGGCGTTCCCCGCGACGGCGCCGCTCCTCGTCGGCCGCGGCGAGCGCGTGCGCATCCGCCTCGGGAACCTCGGCCCCATGGATCACCACCCGATCCACCTGCACGGCCTGTGGTTCCAGGTCACGGCGACCGACGGCGGGTATGTCCCCGAGTCCGCCCAGTACCCGGAGACCACGGTCCTCGTCCCGGTCGGCAGCACGCGGGTCATCGAGTTCGTCCCCGAGGAGCCGGGCGACTGGGCGGTGCACTGCCACATGACCCATCACACGATGATGCAGATGGGCCACGGCCTCCCGAACATGGTCGGCGCCGACACCCGCGCGCTCGATCGCCGGATGAGCCGCGTGATGCCCGACTACATGACGATGGGGACCACGGGGATGGGCGGCATGGGCGAGATGCCCATGCCGGTGCCCGCGAACAGCCTGCCGATGCGCGGCGGGGCCGGGCCGTTCTCGTACGTCGACATGGGCGGGATGTTCACCATCCTGAAGGTCCGCGACGCGCCGGACGCGGCAGATCCTTCCGGCTGGTACGCGCACCCCGCCGGCACCGTGGCGGGGCCGGCCAGCGCGGAGAGAATGCGGGCCGACGGGATCGACCCGGCCGGAGGAGGAAAGTCGGGCGGGTGAGCTCCTCGACGTAGGCTCCGGCGGCGGCGCGGCCCGCCGCCGCACCGGACACACAGGGCGCGGCCCGGCGCCCACAGGGCCTACGAAATCCTCAATGATTCCGATGGATCAGCAGCGGTCCGCGGCTTGCCATATCGACGGCGAGACGGGGACGCCCCGGAACACGGAGGAGTGCTTCGATGGCTACGAGGATGGCTCGACGGATGACGTTTCTGGCGCTTTGCGCGGTTTCGCTCGCTGGCTGCGGTGAGCGTCACGACGCGCGGCCTCCGGCGGCGGCCGCCGCCGCGAGCGCCGCGGCGACGCAGTGCCCCGAGCCGGCGGTCGCCGTGGCGGCGCCGCCCGCGAGCCCGCCGGCTGCGGCGATGACGGCGCCGGCGCCTGAGGCGAGCGCCGCGGCGGACAAGGGCGGCAAGGCGGGCAGGGAGAAGGGGAGGGGCGCGGCGGAGCTGAAGGTGAAGCGGCTCGTGCTCGCGGAGGGGGTGAAGGACCGCGAGCCGGTGGCGCCGGGGACGACGTTCCGCGCGCCGGAGACGGAGCGGCTCTATGCCTTCCTGGAGATCGAGAATCGCGGCGACGCGGAGGGCGAGGTGACCGTGGCGTTCGTTCCACCGGACGGCGGGGCGCCGGTCGGCAACGTGACGCTCGGGGTCGGGCCGTCGCCGCGGTGGCGGACGTGGGCCTTCACGCGCGGGGTGCGCAAGGCGGGGGAGTGGACGGCCGTCGTGCGGTCGGAGACGGGCGAGGAGCTCGCGCGCGCGCCGTTCGAGGTGACGCTGTAGCCGGGGCGCGCCCTCCGCGCGCGGTCGCGCCGGCTACAGCGCGCGGAGGGCGCTCCGCCTCGGTCAGGGCGCGGCCGGCGGCCCATCGCCGGTCGGGCTCCGATCGAAGACGTCCAGGTACACCCGGTCGACGTCGAGCGCGCAGTCCAGAGACGAGAGCGCCGCGCGCTCGCCCGGCCCGTGGATCCGGAGCAGCCAGGCCCCGTCCGGCTGGCGCGTGAAGACCTCGATTCGCGGCGCCTTCTGCGATGCGAGCACGTACTCCTCGAGCGACGGCAGCGTCCGGTACTGCGCGAATTTCTCTCCGCGATCGTAGGCCTCGCTGGAGTCCGAGAACACCTCGACCACGAGGCGCGGGTTCAGGAGCGTGTCGCGCTGCTCGTCCTCGAACTCGGGGCGCGAGCACACGACCGCGCCGTCGGGGTACACGTAGCGGCGCGTCGCGGCGATCTTGATGCGCATGTCGGAGGTGAGCACTCGGCATCCTCGACCCTGGAGCGCGTTCCGCAGCTCGCCGATGACGTTCGCGGCGACCGCGCTGTGCTCCAGCGTGCCGCCTGCCATGGCGAAGATCTCGCCGTCCGCATACTCGTGGCGGAGCGGCGAGGAGCGCTCGAAGGCCAGGTATTCGTGGGGCGAAAGGCCGGTGCGCGCAGCGGCTTGTGCCATGGTCCTCAGCTTCACCCAGGACGCCGAGCGCGTCCACACGGAGCCCGCGCTCGGCGAGCTCCGACGCGTCAGGCGGGCACGAGCTCGACGAGCGTGATCTCCGGCGGGCAGTTGATGCGCACCGGCAGCCAGCCGCCGGCGCCCGCGTTGACGTGGAGGCGCCGGCCGCGGTGCTCGTAAAGCCCATTGTGATAGAGCCCGGCCGGCAGCATCGGCGTGAGGGCGTAATCGCCGATCCGGCCCAGCGAGATCTGCCCGCCGTGCGTGTGGCCGGACAGCATCAGGTCGAACGGCAGCTCGCGCGCCGCGCGGAACGTGCCCGGGTGGTGGCTGAGCAGGACGCGCGGCGCGCCGTCGTCCCGCATCTGCCCGAGCGCGCGGGCCAGCCCGTCGGCCGTCGGGCGCCGGGCGGGCTCTCCAGGGCGCGCGCGGCTCGGGTAGTCGATCGCGCCCATCCACAGGCGATCGCCGCCGAGGCGGACCTCGCGCGCCTCGTCGACGAGCACCTGGGCGCCCGCTTCTTCGAGGCCCTTCACGATCGCCGGGATGCTGGCCGAGCGCGCGGCGATGTACTCGTGGTTGCCCATGCAGAAGAAGAGCTGCCCCCGGGCGGGGCGCAGGCCCCGGAGCAGCCGCGCGGACAGCTCGAGCTGGGAGACGTGGTGATCGAGCAGGTCGCCCGTGACGACGTGGATGTCGGCGCGGACCGCGTTGATGGCGTCGCGGAGCTCGTCGAGCCGCTCCGCGTCCATGAAGCTGCCGACGTGCACGTCGCTGAGCTGCGCGATGGTGACGCCGTGGAGGCTCGTCAGCTCGCGCCGCACGGGCAGCGCGACCCTCACCACGACCGGCCGCTGTCGCGAGGCGAGCACGCCGCCCATCGAGACCGCGACGGCCGCCGCCGGCAGCGCCCAGGACGCGCCGACGACGAGCCGACGGCGGATCTCGTCGACGGGCTCCGGCGCGGTCTCGGCCTCTTCTGGAGCGCTGTTGGCCTGAGCGGCTGGTGCGTCGGCGGCCTGAGCGGCTGAATCAGCCCGAGCGGCAGAACCGGCCCGAGCGTCCGTGTCGACCCGAGCGCCCATGACCGCCCCGGCGTTCGGGGCCGTTCGATCGCGGCGAAGCGCCCGGACGGCCGCGGTCGCGGTCGCGGTGATGCCGAGGAGCAGCCCGTACATCAGCAGGGCCACCTGAGCGCCCATGGCGACCAGCGACACCGGCTCGGGCACGTGTCGCTGGATCGCGCGCAGCCCCGACCAGCTCGCCACGGTCATGAGCAGCGCCGGGTGCGCGACAAGCAGCAGCCCCGCGGCGCACAGCCCGTCGATCAGCGCTCCGCGCCGCGGGAACGCCGCGCGGAGCCGCCGCCAGACGAGCAGGCCGAGGAGCGCGTTGACGAGCGTGACGACGAGGCCGCCGAGCTGGAACACGCGCTCGAAAGTAGCATCGCGCCGCTCGCCCGTCCGGCCGCCGGCGCCGGACGAGCGAGCGGAGTCTCCACGAGGAGCGGCGGCGCCGGCGGCGCGCCGCGCGGCCAGCCCAGGTCGAGACTAGAGCCCAGCGCCGCGGCCAACCGTCTCCGCGCTCACCGGGATCTCCCTCGCTTCGAGCCCCTCGAGCGACTCCTTGCCGGAGAGCGCGCCGAGGCACCTGTGGGCGTCCCGGAGATAGCCGTTGAAGAACGCGGCGAGGTAGCCCATCGCGATCGCCTGCTGCTCGCGGCGCGGGAGCTCGGCAGGGCCGTCGAGCGGCTCGGCGAGGCCGAGCGACGTCGTGTAGCCGAAGTGGCTCGCGCCCGGCAGGGTCACGAGGTGCTTGGGCGCGCGCGCACGGCCGTAGAGCGCCGCCGGGACCGAGGCGGAGATCGGGTCCGCGGTGCCGCGGACGACGAGCACCGGGCGAGGCTCGAGCGCGTCGATGGGCGGGGCTCGATCCGGCTCGCCCGCCGGCGCGAGCAGCGCGAGGGCGCGGACGTGGAACGGGCCGGCGGGATCGAGCGCCAGCGCGAGGGCGGCCTGCGCGCCGAGCCCGTGGCCGAGGGCGCCCACGCGATCGAAGTCGGCCAGGAGCGGGCCCCGCGAGCCGGCCCTGAGGTAAGAGAGCGCGTCCCGGAGGACCGCGGCGCGGCGCAGCGGCGCGTCGTCCGGGGTGAGCCACGAGAGATCGGGCGCGATGACGGCGAAGCCCCAGCGCGCGAGGTGCGCCATGACGCCCGCGAGCTGGCGATAGTCCTGGCCGATGCCGGCGGGCGACCCACCCGTGACGGCGCTCGTGAGGAGGCGTCGATCGTGGGCGATCGCGATGACCGGGAACGGGCCTCCCGGCGAGAGCGGCGCCTCCTCGCCGTCCGCCGACGCCGGGTAATAGAGCAGCGCGGCGCCCTGCGCGGGGCAGCGGTAGAGGGTGCCCTGGAACGGCCAGGTATCGGGGTAGCGGGCGTCCTCCGACAGCGAGAGCGCGTCGATGCGCCGGAACCCCGCTCGGTGCGGTCCGGCGCGCAGCTGCAGCGCAGCGCTGGCGGGGCGCGGCGCGGTCGGGGGCGGCGCTGCAGGGGCGGGCGAGGGCGGCTGCTGCGCCGCGGACGCGGGCGGCTGCTGCGCCGCGGACGCGGGCGGCTGCGGCCCAGCCGGAGAGGCCGCGTCCGCCGCAGCGAGCCCGCTGCGGAGCACCGCGCGCCGCGACCAGAGCTCGCCGTCGCGCACCAGGTGGACGACCTGCCCCTCGGCGCGCACGGCGAGCTCGATCCGCGCGAGCGGACCGCTCTCGATGACGGACACCGCCTCACACCGGCCCAGCGCGGTGGCGAACACCGTCGGCCCGCGGAAGCGCGCGCCCCGGGCGCCGTCGACGCGACGCCACCACGCGAGCCCCACGCCCGCGAGCGGCGCGAACAGCTCGAGCGCGCCTTCTCCGCCGGACGCGCTCCGGAAGAGCGCCGGCGTCCCCCGGACCCCGGAGACCACCTCCTCCGGGCCTTGCCACGCGGCCCCGGCAGGGCGCCGGAACATCACCAGGCGATCGCCGGCGCGCGCGACCACCTCGAGAGCGCCCGGCGCGCCGGGCGCGTCCGCGCCGCGCTGGACCATCGCGACCGCCTCGAACCGCCCGAGCTCCGCGCCGAAGATCGCCGGGCCGTGCCATCCGAGCTCCGCGGTGTCGTTGTCGCGGTGGTAGTGCGCGATCCCGCCGCCCGCGTGCGGCACCACGAGCTCGAAGTTGCCCCGGCCGCCGAAGGCGCCCTGGATCAGCGCGGGGTCGCCCGCCACGCCCTCCGCGAAGAAGCGCGGCGCGCTCCACGACGGCTCGCGGGCGGGCGCGCACCAGAACGCGGCCAGCCGATCCCCGGCGCGCACCACCGCCTCGAGGTGGCCCGGATCGCCGAAGTTGCTCTGGATGAGCGCCACCGCGCCGACCGGGCCGAGGTCCGCGGCGAACGTCGCCGCGTGGCGCCACGGCCCGGCGGCGTCCTCGCGGCGGTGGTGCTCGACGCCGAACGGCGCCCCGGCGGCGGGCACGACGAGCTCGAGCGTGCCGCGCGAGGCGCATTGCAGGAAGTAGCCGCTGGTCGTGGTGGGCATGGCTCCGATGAGGTTTACCGGCGCGGCGCGGCCGCGCCTACCGAAGCATCTCCTCGACCCTCTCGCCCGTCGCCGCGGCGAGCCCCCGGGCGAGCGCGCGCGGGTCCAGCTCGACGGCGACGGCCACCGCGTCCTCCGCGTGCGTCGCGAGCGGCGGCTCGACCGGCGCGTCGAGCCCGAGCAGGTGGCCGAACGAGCCGTGCGCGAGCTCCTCCCACGCCGCGAGCAGCTCCTCCGAGGCGGCCGCGCCGCTCGTCGAGAAATCGCCCGCCACCGCGATCGCGAGCGCGATGCCCTCGCGCGCGCTCGGCCTCGCGGCCGCGCCCACGGCCGTCGCCGCCGCGAGCAGGCCGCGCGCGCCGCGGGCGAGCTCCCCGTCGAACGGGCCCGGCGCGAACGCGCGCGCGGGCGCCGGGCCGAAGCGGGCCGCGAGCGCCGCGAGCGGGCCCTCCGACAGCGCCGTCGGCGAGCGCTTGAGGCGGCCGAGCGCGTACAGCGACGCCACCCGCGCCGGCCCGCGCTGCGGGCTGCCGCCGTCCTGCACGCCGACCACGTCCTCGCCGAGGAGCACCAGCGCGTGCGGCGCCGTGCCGATGTCGCCCATCACGCGCACGACGTCCGGGCGATCGAGCGCCCGCCGCTCCTTGCCCGTGAGCCGCCGCCGGAAGAGGCGCTCGATGGTGCGGGGGTCGCCGCTGTGACGCGCCACGTAGAACCTGGCCTCGCCCGACGCCCCCGCGTACGACGCGATCGCGGCCTCGCGCACCTGCCGCAGGTCGACGCCGGTCGCGCGCGCGTGCCGGGCCAGGTTCTCCTCGGGCGCCACGAGCGCGATCGAGGGGATGAGCCACGGCACGGTCGCGATCTCGCGGGGCCGGACCAGGACGAGCCACCGGAGCCCCGCCTGCGGCAAGAGGCGCGTGAGGTCCGCCGTGTCGAGCGGCGGCAGCGGCGGGCCCGGCCGAGCGGGCGGCCGCGGCGCGCCGCCGCACGACGGCAGCGCGAGGCCGAGGACGCAGCCCAGGACGCCGCCGAGCGCGCCGCGGCGGCGGAGCCCCCGCCCGGGCGCGTCAGCCAACGACGAGGTAGGCGAAGCGGCGGTTCTTCGAGCCGACGCGGACCAGAAATCGCTTCCCACGCTCGAGCTTGAGCTGGTCGTCCTTGATCACCTCGCCGTCGAGGTGCACCGCGCCGCCCTTCACGAGGCGGAGCGCCTCGGAGGTCGACTTGGCGAGCCCGGCCAGCGCGAGCGCCTTGCCGATGGGGATCGCGTCGCGGTCGCTCGCGACGTGGAGCTCCTCGATGACCTCGGGCAGGCCGCCGGCCGCGACGCTGCGGCGCCGCTCGAGGGCGGCGCGCGCGTCGTCGGCCGAGTGGAAGCGGGTGACGACCTCCTGCGCGAAGAGCTCCTTCACCGCGATGACGCTCTCCTCGCCGCGCAGGACCGCCTCCCGCAGCCGGGCGACCTCCTCGGGCGGGCGGGACGACAGGAGCTCCATGTAGCGCCAGATGACGCCGTCATCGACGAGCATCAGCTTTTGCAGCATGTCGAACGGCGGCTCGGTGATGCCGACGTAGTTGTCCGCGCTCTTCGACATCTTCGGGCCCACGACCTTGCCGTCCTCGATCCGCGCGTTCGTGCCCTCGAGGAGCGGCATCGTCATCACCATCTGGGCGCGCTTGCCGTAGCGGGGCATGAGGTCGCGCGCCACGAGCAGGTTGAAGAGCTGATCGGTGCCGCCGAGCTCGATGTCGGCCTCGAGCTCGACCGAGTCGTAGGCCTGGAGGAGCGGGTACATGAACTCGTGCACGTAGATGGGCCGCGCCTCCTCGTAGCGCTTCTTGAAATCGTCACGCTCGAGCATGCGGGCCACGGTGTACTTCGCGCAGAGCTCGATCATCTGCGCCGGATCGAGCTTGTTCAGCCACTCGGAGTTGTAGCGGACCTCGGTCTTGTTCCGGTCGAGGACCTTGAACGCCTGCGCCTGGTAGGTCTCGGCCGCGGCGACGACCTCCTCGCGCGAGAGCCGCGGGCGCAGCTCGTTCTTGCCGGTCGGATCGCCGACCATCGCCGTGAAGTCGCCGACCACGAAGATGACGGTGTGCCCGAAGTCCTGGAACTCCCGCATCTTCTGCATGACCACGGTGTGGCCGAGGTGGAGGTCGGGGCGGGTCGGGTCGAAGCCGGCCTTGACGCGCAGCGGCTTGCCCTCGCGGAGCCGCTCCTCGAGCTCGGCGCGCACATGGAGGTCGACGGCACCCTTGCAGAGAATCTCGAGCTGACGTTCGGCGGGGACCATGGGGCCCCGCTTCTACCGCGCAGCGGAACTGCCCGCCAGGGGGGCGAGCGCGCCTCGAGGCGCGCGGGCGCGTCGCGCCGTCGACGACGTTATGGGCGTGCGCTGGCGCGTCGCCTCATTCGTCGTCGGTGTCCTCGTCCTCGTCGTCCTCGTCGTCGTCATCGCCCGAGATCGCGTACGCGCGGCTCGCGTTGACGAGCTCCTTGAGCTCCTTGCCGACCTTGAAGAACGGGAGCCGCTTGGCGGGCACGGGCACCGGCTGGCCCGTGCGGGGGTTCCTGCCGCTGTACGGCTTGTACGGCCTGACCGTGAAGCTGCCGAACCCGCGGATCTCGATGCCCTCGTTGCGCTGGAGCGCCTGCGTCATCGCGTCGAAGACGCAGTTCACCACGAGCTCGGCTCGAGCCTTGGTGAGCTCCCCCCGTCCCGCGATCGCGTCGATGAGCTCGCTTTTCGTCATTGGTCCACCTCCCCCACCCGAGCGGACCGCCGCCGGCGCCCGACTTGCCGCTTTCCACCGCAGAGCCCCGGGAGATGCGCCGGTCCAGGAGCCGCATGACAACAGAATCCTATGAAAAGCTCGCATGTTACGGGACTAGCGGTCAACCGAATTCCCGCCAGCGACCGCGACCGCGTCGAGCGCAAAGAGGCCTCCGGGCGCGGGGCCGCCCGGGCCTCCCGGAGCGCTCCCGGCGGCGGCCTCGACGCGGATCCGGGCGGCATTCGCGGCCGTCGGCGTGGCGGCGCGGGCCTCGTCGCGCGCGTCTCGCCGCAACTTTCCGTGCTGGCGCGCATTCGCGCGCGCGATGGAGAGCTCGATTCCGACGGCGTCCTCGGGGATGGGGCAGGGCGGGAGCTCGACGCAGGTGAGCGGCGCGCCGGGGGCGCCCGACGCGGCGGGCTCGACCCGCCAGACGTGGATGGGGGCGCCGTCGACGGCGAGGACCACCTCGCCCGCGCCGTCGCCCGAGACCGCCACGCGCGGGCTGATCCGGGAGCCGCGGAGCCACGGGGCGGGCAGGCCGACCCGGACGACGGCCTCGCCGCTCGCCGCCGCGTGCACCGCGAGGAGGCGCCCCCCGGACGCGCACGTGCCGCCGGCGTGCTCGGGCGCTGCCCAGGCGCCGCGCTGGGCGCGCGGCGGCCACAGCGACTCGCCCTCGATGAGCGCCTCGCGGGGCGGCGCGGCGTCGAAGGCGAGCGGCGCGATCGAGACCGAGGCCAGGCCGCCGCCGTCCGGGATCGCGAAGCCGTAGCGGTAGGCCGGGGGGCGGCCGCGGGCCTCCCACGCCATCCGGTCGATCGCGTCGCCGCGGTAGCGCAGCACCGCGACGTCGCCCGCAGCGGGGTCGAAGCCGAGGTTGAAGCCGTGGTCCGTGTCGACGAACACGAGGCCGCGCGCGACGCCCGCGCGCGCGACGACGGCGGGATCGAACATCGGCAGGCCGCCCTCGCGATCGCGGAGCGCGGCGTGGTCGAAGCCCGCGCGGAAGGCGAAGCCGGCGAGGGGGAGCGCCGCCGCGAAGAGCGCCGCCGGGACGAACGGCGCCGGAAAGAGCGGCGCCGGAAAGAGCGCGCGGAGCCGTCCCGCGAGGCCGCCGCGCGCGGCCGTCGATCCCGCGCGCTCCGCGATCGCGGCGCAGGCCAGGGCGGCGAGGGCGTGCTCCACCGGCAGCACGTCGGCGAAGAAGCGAGCGCCGCCGCCGGGGTAGTTGCCGTCGAAATAGAAGGGGGCGTAGGCGGCGATCTGGAGGAGCGGCGCGAGCGCGAGGGCGCGCGAGCGCGGCCGCCGGAAGGCGATCGCGGCGCCGGCGATCACGAGCAGCGCGAGCGGCTCGGCGTTGAGCGCGTCGACCAGGTGGAGCTTCAGGCGGCGCAGCGTCGTGCCGGCGGCGGCAAGAAAACCGTATCCTTCCGCGAGGTTATGCCGGACGAAGTCGCCGTGCTCGAAGAGGCAGCCGACGCCTTCGCCGAAGCCGTAGCGGAAGCAGCCGGGCGGGCCGTCGGAGGCGGCGTAGTAGGCGCTCTGCGACGACGCGAAGGCGCCGGTCGCGGCGCGCTGGTGCGCGGCGAGCAGCGCGAGGCCAGGGACGGCGCCGATCGCGAGCGCCGCGGCGAGCCGCCCGAGCCGCGGCGAGGGGCGCGGCGCGGCGTCGCCGTCGCGAGGGCCGGCCGCGGCGGTGCCCGGCGGGCGCTCCGGCCGCAGCGCCACGAGGAGCGCCGCGGCGAGGGCGAGCGCGCTCGGCGGGCGCGTGGCCGCGAGCCAGCCGGCCGCGACGCCCGCGAGCGCGGCGGCGCGGACGGCGGGATCGCGCCACCAGCGCGGCGCGCCCGCCGCGGCGGCGGGGGCCTCGTCGAGCGCGCGGCGCGCCGACGCGAGCGCGACGGTGAAGCAGAGGGCCGCGAGCCCGTGCGACATCGTGTCGGCCGTGTGGTAGCGGAGCGCGGCGCAGAGCGCCGAGAAGAGCGCGGCGAGGAGCGGCGCGAGGGGGATCCGCGCGCCGCTCCCGGCGGAGGCCGGGGCTCCTTCCGCGAACCGCGCGGCGAGGTCGTACGTGGCGACGGTGAGCGCCGCGGCGAGCAGGGGACCGATCGCGAGCGGCGCGCCCGCGAGGAAGCCGAGCGCGAGGAGGGCCGGGTAGCCCGGGGGGAAGATGACCGCGACCTCGGCCGCGCCGCGCCGAGCCGCGTCGCCTGCGGCGTCGCTGCGGACGAGGAAGCGGCCGAGCACGGAGGCCTCGGGCTCGCCGAGGGGCCACGCGAGGTGCCCGGCGGCCATGGCGCGGGCCTCGAGCCAGTAGCTCGTCGCGTCGATGATCCGGGGGCCGCCCCGCAGGTAGACCGCGACGTACGCGGCCGAGATCAGCGCCGCGGCGAGCCCGAGGGCCGCCGCCACGGCGACGCCGCGGGGCGCGCCGGAGCGCGGCGCGGGATCGAGGCCCGCGGCGCCGGGGCGCAGGGGCGCCGGGCCGGGCCGCGCGGCAGCGGGCGAGCGGCCGCGGCGGAGGAGCCAGGCGCCGGCGAGCAGCGCGGCGAGGGAGAGCGCGAGCGCGATCCACTGCGCGGGGTCGCGGGGCAGGCCGGCGCGCACGTCACGGCCCGGCGAGCGGCCGCGCCTCGAAGCGCGCGGCGCGCTCGAGGACCCAGACGTGGTGATCCACCCACTCGCCCTCGACCGGCGTGAGCGCGAGCGTGAACGTCTCGGGCAGCCCTTCGGGCAGGTCGATCGACGCCTCGGTCCAGCCGCTGCTCTCGCGGATGGCGAGGTGGCCGAGCTCGCGGTCGTCCGCGGTCACGCGGATCCTGGCGGGGCGGGTCGCGGCGGTGCGGACCACGAGCCGGCCCGGGCCCGAGCGCGGGGCCCGCAGGCGGGCCGTCTCGCTCTTGCCGCCCGGGATGACGCGCCCCGCGTCGAACCGATCGCGCCCGGACCCGCGCGGGTCCGGCAGCACGCTGAAGCTGACGAAGCCGGCCTGCGGCCGCGGGAAGGCGTAGCCGTGCGCCCGCTCGCTCACGAGGTCGGCGACGTCGAGCTCGTCGAGCACCTGCTCGCCGGCGCGCATCGACGCGGGCGGCTCGCCGTGCGCGAGCGGGCTCCAGTCGGCCTGGTAGATGACCTTCTCGGCGCCGCCGCAGATGACGTTCCCGACGACGGGGATCCCGACGATCCGCTTGCCGAAGATGGCC
Source organism: Sorangium sp. So ce185 (assembly GCF_051526825.1). Lineage (NCBI taxonomy): Bacteria > Pseudomonadati > Myxococcota > Polyangiales > Polyangiaceae > Sorangium > Sorangium sp. So ce185. The sequence continues at coordinate 950,878 of NZ_CP150316.1, forward strand.
GGGAGCTCGCCCCACCAGGTCGGATAGATGGCCAGCGCGTCGGGCCGCTCGTCGGCGGGGATGCGCTCGATGAGCTCCAGCGAGGCGCCGAGGCCGTGGACGCCCGCGCGCGCGAACGGGAGGTCGTGGTAGCCGCCGAGCCCGATGAGGTCGAGCCCGGGCCGGTCCGAGGCGTAGAGGAGCGCGCCCGCGTCGCCGACGAGGACGCGGCGCACGTCGAGCTGCGCGAGGACCTTGCCGGCGACGAGGTGCTGATCGCGGATGTTGCGGCTCGCGCGGCCGAAGAACCAGATCTGGTCGCGCATCCTGGGCAGCTGGTGGACCCAGAAGAGCGCGGCGAGGGCGAGGGCGAGCGCGACGCGGGCGGCCCAGAGTCCGCGGCCCGCGAGGTCGAAGCGGCCCGCGAGGCCGACGCGGGCCGCGAGGCCGCCGGGAGCGCCGCCGTCCGGCGCGGCCCACGCGGCGCGCGCGACGAGCAGCGCGAGCCCCATCGCCGCGAGCACCAGCAGCCAGGCGACCGCGGGCATGGTGTAGCGTTCATTCTGCCAGCGCACCTGGCCGTTCAGGGCGACGAGCGCGAGCCAGCCGACGACCTGGACCCAGAGCATCGCCGCGATCCCGCGCGTCCTGCGCGAGGCGAGGGGGACGAGCGCGAGGGCGGGGACGAGCCAACCCCAGGGGAGGGCGTCCGAGAAGTGGTGGTTGGCGTTGCGGGCGATGACGTAGCGGACGAGGAACTCGTAGGTGTCCCACTTTTCCTGCGACGTCATGTACGGGTTGTTCAGCGCGAGCTTGGCGATGGCGCCGCTCGCGGACCACTCCCCGGTGAACACGCGGTTGGCGACCGCCTGGGCGACGCACGCGATCGCGCCGGGCACCGACGTCCGGAGCAGGGTCGCGATCGCGGCGCGCGGGCCGCGGGCCTGCCCCACGGCGGCGGCCGCGTACACGCTCAGGGCCGCGACGCAGACGACCGACTCCGGCCGGGTGGCGTAGAGGAGCGCCCCGGCGAGGCCGGCGAGCCAACCGAGGCGGGCGAGGCGCTCCGGCGGCGCGCCGGCCGCGCCGGCGACCGAGAGCGCGGCGAGGGTGGCGAGGGCCCAGACGCCGAGGTGGAAGGCGTTCTCCATCCCGCTGAACAGCGACCAGTCGAGCGCGCCGATGGAGAGCGCCACGGGGGGCAGCAGGTACTTCGCCCAGCGCCCGATCGGCTCGAAGAGCCGCGCGCCGACGAGCAGGAAGCCCAGCGTCGAGGCGCAGGCGACAATCGCCGCCCACTGCATCAGCAGGAGGCCGCGGAAGCCGATGAGGTAGCCGAGCGCGAGGACGAACGGGTAGCTCAGGCTGGTGTTCCCGCTCGAGAAGCCGTTGCCCTCGGACCACTCGAACGGGTATCCGCGCGCCGTGGCGCGGGCGTAGTCGAAGTGGATGAACACGTCATCGAGCGGCGCCGACCACATGCCGCCCGTCTGCTCGTGCATCGCGCGGTAGAACGCGGTGGCGGCGTAGAGGACGCACGCGCCCGCGTAGACGGCGAACAGGAACGGATCGAGGCGCGGCCATGCGGCGACCACGCAATCGAGCCGGCCGGGGGGCGCTGCCGGACCGGCGCCCGGCGAGGCCGCGGCGTCCGTGTCGCCAGGGGAGACGATGCTCGGCCGAGACGGAGGCGCAGCTCCTCCGGGCGGCGCGGAGGACACGGGTTCGGCGCTGGACGGTGACACGCGGCTCTTTTACACGACTTTCGCGCGGCCCGAGCCCGCGGAGCCCGGTCCGCGAGGGGCGCTGGCGCGGGGGAGGGGCCGGCAGACGGGTGAACGCCCGCGGCCGACGGCTCTGTCCAGCACGTTTGCAAGCGGCCGCTTCAGGATTGAAAGGCGTACGCCGTTTTCGTAGGGAAAGTGCCCGAAAGCGGGAAAGATGTACCTTGGCCCGCCTCCTGCTCAGGACAGAGGCCAGAGCGCCCGTGACGGTCTCCCCCCCCGCCGTCGAATGGGCGCTCTGTTTTTTTTGTGCTGGTGACCCCCGGCGCGACGCGGACCGATGCGCCGGATCGGGGTTGCAGCGCGGGCCGATGGCGGTGGCCCAGCCTGCTGCGGCCCAGCCTCCCGGTGGTGGCCAGATTTGAACATGAAGGCGGGAAGGCGGGAAGAAAAGATCAATGATCTTCCTGCCTTCCCGCCTTCATGTGAACCACTCCGGAGCAAATGGGGCCACCACCGGCCTCCCGGGGGACCAGGGCAGCTGCCGGCTCGCTGCGCGGGGTCGTGGAGACGGCGTTCGGCTTTCACATCATCCTGCGGACGCGATAGCGAGCGGCGGGCCCTCCGGGGTAGATCAGCGCACGAGTGAAGTTGCAGCGTCGAGCATCACCGATCGTCCCCTGGGTCGGGATCGCCGTCCACCTCGTGATCGGTCCGGCTTACGCGTTCGCCGGTCTCCTCGCGCCGCCTTGGGCGGTCGCGACGCTCTGGGCGATCTGGATTGCGCTGCTCGTGATGGCCATTCGGGTGCGGCGCAGCCGACCGTGGCTGACAGCGGCGACCCCGTTGATTTCGGCGGCCGTGTGGCTCGGCCTGCTCACCCTCGGCGAACGGCTGCTCGGCTGGACGGCCTGAGCCCGCCCCGAGGGGCCGCAGGCGCCGGCGCGGCACGGCCGGCGCCGCGCTCCGCCTCTCGCGAGCGGATGCGCGACGCGGTTCTCGCTGCCGGACAGCACAGCGGGTGACCGGACAGCGCGGCGGATGACCTGGAGGCGACCTGGCCGAGTGGCCCCTTCCATCGCACGACACCGCCGGCGGCGCGACCCATCGCACGACACCGCCGGCGGCGCGACAGCCGGGATCTCCCGCCTCTACAGGAATACCCGGCGGCCGTTCAGTGACCGAGCGGATTGGGCTGCGGCGTCGCGCCGCGCGCGGTGCGACTTCAGGACAGGGCGGAGTTTCCCTTCCGGTCCGCGGTTGAGAATATTTCGGGCCCTGCGCCAAAGGAGCCCGCGCGCGCTCCGTGCGGTCTGCGCGTTGACCCCTCTCGCGCGCGTCGAGTAGAACGATGTTCGCGCCAGAGCGCGCGACCCAGTCAGCGCCAGCGCGGATTGGAACCGCAAACGATGCGTTGGTTCGTCGAGATCTCGTCATTGGGCCAGAACGCGCCGCCGACCAGGAAGGTGTGCGTCGAGGCCCCGCAGTGGCAGCCCGCGCTGCAGAAGGCCCGGGCGCTCCGCGGCGATGGCGGGCCGCTCAACAATTTCTCCGTGGACCTGCTCGAGAGCGGCTACCGAGCGATCGATCCGGCGACGCGCGTGCGGTATGTCGTGCAGCGCGCGCCGGACGACGCGGCGCTGACGGACGGGGCGGACCCTCCGGCGGGCGCGCCGCCGGCCGGCGCAGCGTCTCCCAGGCCCGCCGACCCGGGGGCTCGTCTGCCGGGGAAACGGCCGGTGGCGGCCACGGTCCCGTTCATCTCGATGGGGACCGCGCTCCTCGTGCCGGAGCCCGCCGCCGCCGCGCAGGCGGCCAAGGGCGGCGCCGCGGCGGAGCGGGACGCCACGCCGGAGCGGGACGCCACGCCGGAGCGGGACGCCACGCCGGAGCGGGACGCCACGCCGGAGCGGGACGCCACGCCGGAGCGGGGCGCCGCGCCTGAGCCGAGCGCGCTGCCGCCGTTCGAGTTCGTGTCGCAGCGCGAGGAGAACCCGTCCGAGCGCTCGCCGCTCACGTACCGAGAGCTCGTCTATGCGGTCCCGACGGGCACCCCGCGCGATCTCGTCAGCGCGTTGCTGCTCGACCGGCTCGAGAAGGCACGGCAGCTCATCGACGACGCGCGCCCGGGCAAGTTCATCCATATCGCGGTGTTCGATCACGTCTTCCGCGGCCGGCCTCAGCGCGGCCCGCTCGCGACCCTCGCCTGGAAGGACTGGCGCTCGGCGGAGCCCGAGATTCAGTTTCGCCCGCGCACCGGCGCCACCTCGCCGCCGCCGGCCGCCGCGCCGCCGGCCGCCGCGCTGCCGACCGGGGGAGCTCTTCTGGCCGCCGCGCTGCCGGCCGAGGGGGCTCTCCTGCTCGTTGCGCCGTCCGCCGAAGGGTCGCCTGCGGCCGACGTCGCATCGGCGGCCGCTGCGCCGCCGGCCGCCGCGCCGCCGGTCGCTGCGCCGCCGGTCGATGCGTCGCCGGCCGCCACGCCGCCGGTCGATGCGCTGCCGGCCGCCACGCCGTCGGTCGACGGTTCCGCGCCGGCCGCCGCGCCTCCTGCCGACGCATCGCCCTCGGCCGTCGCGCCTCCTGCCGACGCATCGCCCTCGGCCGCCGCGCCTCCTGCCGACGCATCGCCCTCGGCCGCCGCGCCGCCGGCCGACGCATCGCCCTCGGCCGCCGCGCCGCCGGCCGACGCATCGCCCTCGGCCGCCGCGCCTCCTGCCGACGCATCGCCCTCGGCCGCCGCGCCTCCTGCCGACGCGTCGCCCTCGGCCGCGGCGCCTCCTGCCGACGCATCGCCCTCGGCCGCGGCGCCTCCTGCCGACGCGTCGCCCTCGGCCGCCGCGCCGCTGGCCGACGCATCGCCCTCGGCCGCTGCGCCGCCCGGCGCGCCGAGCGCGCTGCCTCGGCCCGAAGGCGCTCTTGCGTCGGGCGAGATCCCCGCGCCCAGGCCGAGCCAGCCGCCGCGGCGGCGCTCCTCCTTCCCGCCGAGGAACGGGCGCCTCTCCGGCGACGACCTCATCGCCGAGCTGTTCGAGGCGTGCAGCGACCTGCACTTCCTCCAGGACACGCTCGCGGGCGCCGACTTCATCCTCGCGCTCACGCTCGACAAGATCCCGTGCGCCCTCGGGCTCGTGTCGCTGTTCGACATCAACCGGCGCGAGTTCGTCGTCGTCCGGCAGTACGGCGGCAAGAGCGCGCTCCTCGCCAGGCTGTCCGAGCGCGCGCCGCTCGCCATCGCCGCCATGCGGTCCAGGCGCGCCGTCGTGGTGCCCGACGCGTCCAGGGACGAGCGCGTCATGGACGACCGGTGGAAGGCGATCGGCGTCGAGCTCCGGAGCGTCATCTGCGCGCCGGTGGAGCTCGCGGGCCGCTACCTCGGCCTCCTCGAGATCGGCAACCCCCTCGACGGCAAGCCGTTCTCCGAGAGCGACGGCAACGCGCTCACCTACATCGGCCAGCAGTTCGCGGAGTTCGTCGGGGCCCGCGGCGTGGTCCTCGACCCCGGCCTCGTGACCGCGGGGGCGAAGAGGGCCGCCCGCTAGCGGAGCTCAGCGATGGACCTCCTCCCCTCGGTCGGGAAGCGCCATCGCGTCCCGTACTTCGCCCTCGTCCCCGCCATCGTCGTCGCCGTGCTCGTCCTCGGCGGGATCGCCCTGCGCACCACGCTGCAGATCGAGAAGGCCCGCCAGCAGACCGTCTTCGACGCGACCCTCACCCTCGCCGACGAGCGCGTCGACCGCCTCGACAAGCTGATCATCGCGCAGGACAACGTCGTCGCCGCGCACGTCGACGTGGCGAACCTCTCGGTCATCGCGCGGAGGTGGCTCCCCACCGCGGCGCGCGAGACGCCGACGGTGCGCGCCATCCTCGTCCTCGACATGGACCACGAGGCCCACGACGTGCTCGCGTTCGCCTCGCGCGGCGCCTCCGGCCGGGAGGACGACGCCTTCCGCAAGCTCCTGCTCGCCCGCCTCCTGCCCCAGATGAACTTCGACGGCGACGCGGCCGAGCTGCGCCACCTCCACCACGTCATCGACCAGCAGAGCCTGCTCGTGAGCTACTGGCAGCGCGAGCACCAGGGGCGCCGGTTCCTCGTGGTCGCCTGGCACGAGGTGCCGCGCCTGGTCCACGAGGTGATGCCCCGGCTCTTCCGCGACCTCGATCGAGAGAAGAGCCGGATGAACGTCATCGACGAGGAGGGCCGCATCGTGTTCGGCCCGCCCATCATCGGCGGCGAGTTCACGGTCGGGCGCCCGTTCCCCACCACGCTCTACAACTGGCGCCTCCAGATGGCGCTCACCACCGCCGAGGAGCTCGGCGAGAAGGTGGAGCGGCAGCGCCTCATCGAGATCCTGATGGTCGGCTTCTCGGCCCTGGTCGCCCTGGCCGGGCTCGCGATCGTGGTGCTCGCCTCCGTGAACGAGCGGCGGCTCGCGGCGCTGAAGAGCGACTTCGTCGCGAACGTGTCCCACGAGCTCAAGACGCCGCTCTCGCTGGTCCGCATGTTCGGCGAGCTCCTCCTCGGCGACCGGGTGCCCAACGACGAGAAGCGCCGCCAGTACCTGCAGATCATCGTGAGCGAGAGCGAGCGGCTCACCGCGCTCATCGAGAACGTCCTCGATTTTGCCCGGGTCGAGCGGGGCAAGGCCGCCTACGAGTTCGCGCGCGGGAGCGTCGCCGAGGTGGCCGCGCGCGCCGTGGACATGTACCGCTACCGCGCCGAGCGCGAGGAGATGACCGTCGAGCTGACGGTCGCCGACGGGCTGCCCGAGGCGCTCATCGACGCGCGCGCGCTCGAGCTCGCCATCGTGAACCTGCTCGACAACGCGCTCAAGTACGCGAAGGACGGCGGCCGCGTCGCCGTCGCGGTCGAGGTCGAGGGCGGGGGCGGGGGGCGCCTCTCCGCGCTGACGCGCACGGCGAGGCGCGTCGCCATCCGGGTGAGCGACCGGGGGCCCGGCATCGATCCGGACGAGCAGAAGCACATCTTCGAGCGCTTCGCGCGCGGCCGGCGGGCGAGCGAGCGGCAGGTGCGCGGCAGCGGCATCGGGCTCGCGCTCGTGAAGCACATCGCCGAGAGCCACGGCGGCGCCGTGCGGGTCGAGAGCCCGGTCACCGAGGACGGGCGGGGCAGCGCCTTCGTCGTGTCGCTCCCCGCGCTCGAGCACGACCGCGAGGCGCCGGAGCGGACCGCGCGGGCCGAGCCGCTCGCGGCCGACGCGGCGCCCGGCGCGGGGGCGACGTGACGGCGCGCACGCGTGACGGGCGCGGTGAGACGGCGCCCCGGCGGAGCGATGCAGCGCCCCGGCGGAGCGATGCGACCTCCCGGCGGAGCGATGCGGCGCCCCGGCGGAGCGATGCAGCGCCCCGGCGGAGCGATGCGACCTCCCGGCGGAGCGATGCGCGGAGCGCTGCCTTGCAGGCGGCTCTGGACGAGGTGCGCGCGCGGTGCGCCATCGAGGAGCGCCGCGCGCAGGACCCGGTCTCCTTCGTCCATCGCTACACCGATCCGGCCGATCAGGAGCTCGTGGCGCTCCTCGCCGCGTCGCTCGCCTTCGGCAACGTGAAGGCGCTGCGCGCCAAGATCGGCGAGGCGCTCGACCGGCTAGGCCCGCAGATCGCCCTCACCGCGGACGACGCCCGGGCCGTCTCGGCGCGCCTCCGCGGCTTCCGGCACCGCGTCTACCGCGACCGCGACCTCGCAGCGCTCCTCGTCGGCGCGCGTCGGGTGCAGCGCGCCTCGGGCTCGCTCGGCGCCGCCTTCGCGGCCGAGCTCTCGCGCAGCCGCGACCTGCGCCAGGCCCTCGGCGCGTGGGTGCGGGCGATCCGGCGCGCCGGCGGGCTCGACCGCCGCCCGGACGACCGGGGTGCGGCGCACATCCTCCCCGACCCCGAGAAGGGCAGCGCCACAAAGCGGCTCATGCTCCTCTTGCGGTGGATGATCCGCCCCGCCGACGGCGTGGATCTCGGCCTGTGGCCGATACCGCCGTCCGCCCTCCTGATCCCCGTCGACACCCACATCCAGAAGCTCGGCTACAACATCGGCCTCACCGACCGCAGGGGCGCCACCTGGAAGACGGCCGAGGAGATCACCGCCGCCCTCCGCGGCTTCGATCCCGCCGACCCGGTCAAATACGACTTCGCCCTCTGCCACCTCGGCATGCTCCAGCAGTGTCCGTCGCGACGCGATCCGGTCCGCTGCCAGGGGTGCGGCGTGAAACCCGTCTGCCGCCACTGGGACGAGTGAGCACGCCGTGCACAGTCGTTTCGTCCAGGACAGCTGCAGGTGGTGCCGCGGAACGCCTTGAAATCCTTCGAATTTGAACCGGATTTCAATTTTGTTTTGCAATGATGCAACGGTGGCGAGAGGGCTGCGTGATAACTGCCTGAAACGTGGTGGTAGACAGGCCGGCACAGAGCCTGCTCTATCGGTGGGCGAGCGCCGTCGCGGAGACCTTCCCCCCCCAGGTCCGCGAGGCGCTTTTTTCATTTTGTTTCAACGGTCGCCAGAGGGCGCCCGCCCGGCGCTGCCACCGGCGTGACACGAAGCGCGCCGCAGCGGAGCCCCCCCGAGCTCCGCTGCGGCGCCTTGATGTGTGCCCCCGTGCACCGGGGTGCTTACGGGACCCTTTCCACGTCTCTCCTCTCCCCGACGTGATGCGACCCTCATGCCACGTCCCGGGCCGGTCACGATGGAACCTTTGTGCACGCATGCAGCGAAGGTTTCGCGTCGAGCCCTGTGGCCCCGGACACCCGCCGCCACCACCGCGCGATGCGACGCGGCCCAAAGCGAGCCGTCGCGACGTCCGTTTCCGTCGAGAGCAGTCGCGGAAGCGCGCTGTGGGATGGAAGCGGCGGAGTCGACCGGCCAGCGCTGTGTGACTTTCTCGCGCGCTGGTAGAAATGATCATGAAACATCGTGTTCCCATGGATTCATGATCATCGGGCGCCGAGCGCCGGTAAGCGAGCTCAGCGAGCGGCTGGCCCGCGCTCCGTCCGTGCGCCACTATTGCCGAGGGCGCTCGCATGCGGAAACGGCGCCATCAGGTAGATTGGGCGTATGGTCTGGACATTCGGGGCTTATCTCCTGGTCGCGCTGGCTCTCGTGGCGCTGGCCGCGATCGGGCTGTGGGCGCACCTCTTCTACTGGGTCAAGCGGCTGACCCTGCCGCTCGAGTACAGCGTCGAAGAGGTCCTGCGGACCGAGGACGGCGCCCCGATCGAGATCCGCCGCGTCCCGGTCCCGCCCGGCGCGGAGGCGCAGCCGGATCTGCCACCGATCCTCCTGGTCCACGGGATTGCCGCGAACCATAGAAATCAGGACATTCACCCCGATTACTCGCTGGCCCGCCACCTCGCCACGCTCGGACGCGACGTGTGGCTGCTGACGTTGCGGAGCGGCCGCCTCCTCACCCGCCTCGAGCGCCGCAGCGTCCGCTTCTCGGCCATGGTCCAGTACGACCTGCCCTGCGCCTTCGACGCCATCCTGGAGCGCACCGGCGCCCGCTCGCTCGATTATGTCGGCTTCTCGATGGGCGGCATGCTCCTCTATGCCGCGATCGGCCGCAGCGTGCCGGAGGATCGGGTGCGCCGCGTCGTCATCGTCGGCTCTCCGGGCCGCCTCGCCACGCCGGCGCGGCTCATGCGCTTTCTGCCGGGGCGGCTGCTCCCGGGCGTGCCGCTCCGCTTCATGGCGCGCAGCGTCGCCTTCGCCTCGGAGTGGCTGCCGACGCCGATTCACCACGCCGTCGCCAATCCGCGCAACGTGCCTCCCGGCGTCACGCGGCTCGCGCTCGTCAACTGCATCGAGGACATCCCCGCTGCGCTGAACGCGGACTTCGCCGCCTGGCTGGCGAGCGACGGAGAGATCCGCGTGGACGGCGAGCGCGTCCTCGACGGCCTCGCGTCCGTCGCGGCGCCGGCCCTCTTCATCGCGGGCAGCGCCGACAGGATTGCCCCCGTCCCGTCGGTGCGCGCCGCGTTCGACGCGTGGGGGCGCGATCACCCGGAGACGCCGAAGCGGTTTCTCGTGCTCGGTCGTGACTTCGGGGCGCGGGAAGATTACGGCCACGGCGACCTCGCCGTGGGCGCCTATACCGGCGTCGAGCTCTTCGAGCCGATCGCCCGCTTCCTCGGCCCGGAGCGGCAGCCCGAAGACGCGCCGGGGCCCGAGACGGGCGCTCCGGCGCTGGAGGCCGTCCAGGCGCGTCAACCCACCTCCGACCAGGCCGATCCGCTGCCGGATCACCCGGCCGTGTGACGCGTGCGCCCCGCGCGGCCGTATCGCGCATTCCGCCGGACCGCCCCTCCGTGCCGGTCCCTGCGCTCCATCTCACGATCGCGTGTCCGAGTGCGTGTCCGAGTGCGTGGAGGTCGAACGATCTCGAGTCGATGCGCGGTGATCCGTGATTGCGGAGCGAAAGAGAAGAGGCGTATCCTCAACGGCGAAATCTCCAAGAGCCGCGAGGCGGCCGGCGTATCCGCCAAAGGAAGTTCATGAGTCAACCCGGATTGCGCTCCAGGTTCGAGCTGTCGTTCACAGCGCTCTGGCTGACGGCAGCTGCCCTCCTCGTCTGCTCTGCGTCTTGCGCGCGGGGAGACACCTCGAGCATCACGTGCGATGACGGCCTCGCGATGTGCGGCGGCGCCGAGTGCGTCGACACGCAGGTCGATCCCGACCACTGCGGCGGCTGCGACGGCGTCTGCGCGAGCGGGCAGCGGTGCGAGGCGGGCGAGTGCGTCGGCGAGGACAAGGGGAACGGCGGGGGCGGCGGGGACCAGGGGGGCATAGAGGCCCCAGGGGAGTCGGACGGGACCGGCGGCGCGCTCTGCGCGCCCGGCCTCGAGCCGTGCAGCGGCGGCTGCGTCGATCTCGACATCAACCCGCATCACTGCGGGGGCTGCGGCCAGGAATGCCCGGCCGGGCAGCTGTGCGAGGGCGGCGCCTGCCGCTGCGACGGCGGCCTCGCGGAGTGCGGCGGCGGCTGCGCGGATCTGACGAAAGATCCGCTGCATTGCGGGGGCTGCGACGTCCGGTGCGGGCCCAACGCGACGTGCGTGGACGGGGAGTGCGCCTGCGACGAGGGCCTCACGGCCTGCGACGGCAAGTGCGTCGATCTCGCGAGCCACCCGCAGCACTGCGGCGCGTGCGGCGCGGCGTGCGGCGGGGGGCTGGTCTGCCAGGCGGGCACGTGCGCCTGCATCGTCGGCGAGCACGAGGTCCTCGGCTCGACGACCCCGCAGGTCGTGAGGGGCAGTACGCTCGGCGCAGACACCTATTTCGGGCTGGACTGCGTGGCCGCCGGCTCGTCCGAGGTCGTCTACGCATTCACGGCGGACGAGCCCGGCACGTACAGGTTCGATACGGCCGGGTCGAGCTACGACACCGCGATCGCCGTGCTCGATCGCGCGGTCTGCGGCGAGCTCGCGTGCAACGACGATCGCGCGGGGCCCGAGGCGGCCGCCTCGGTGATCCTCGAGGGAGGGGAGGAGGTCCTCGTCGTCGTCTCGGGGTACAACGGCGCGCAAGGCGACTTCGTGCTCCGCATCGACCGGGCGGCGCCGCCGGCCTGCCCGGTGGGCACCCTCGAGCCGACCCTCCCGCAGTCGGTCCACGGCGACACCTGGGCGCTCGGCGACGCCCTCGTGGCGAGCTGCGGCTCGCTCGACACCCCCGACGCGAGCTACGCGTTCACCGCGCCCCACGCCGGGAGGTTCATCTTCGACACGACCGGCTCCTCGTTCGACACCGTCCTCGAGCTGCGCAGCGGGACCTGCACAGGCTCGATGATCTCCTGCAACAACAACAACGCATCGGAGAAGACGTCGCGCGTCGTCGCGAACCTCACCGCGGGCCAGACGGTGGTGGCGATCGTCGACGGCGCCGAGGGAGAGTACGGGCCGTTCACGCTCAACGTCAGCGAGTACGTGCCGCCGCCGTGCCCGGAGTTCGTCCTCGACGCCGCCACGTTTCCGCAGCGGGTGACGGGCACCACCGCGATCGTGGATCGCGAGAGCGCCCTCTCGGCGCCCTGCGGCACCGGCGCCGGCCCCGAGGCCACCTATGCGTTCACCGCGCCGGCGGACGCGCTCTACACCTTCGACACCATCGGCACCGGCTTCGACACGGCCCTCCACATCCACGACGGCACGTGCAGCGGGCCGAGCCTCGGGTGCAACGACGACGTGGCCACCGGCGTCCTCCAATCGCAGGTGAAGGTGCTGCTCGACGAGGGGCAGACGGTCATCGTCGTCGTGGACGGCTACAGCAGCTCGGCCACCGGCGCCTACACGCTCAACGTGAGCCAGACCTTCGTCCCCCCGTGCCCGCTGATCGATCTCGGGACGACGGTGCCTCAGACGGTGACCGGGACGACCGCGGACGCGGTGGACCTGCTGCGCCCGACCTGCGGCGGCGCCGGCGGCCGCGAGACGACGTACAGCTTCACCGCGCCCGAGGCCGGGACGTACCTCATCGATACGTTCGGATCGAGCTTCAACACGACCCTCGCCGCGCTCGACGGCTCCTGCTCCGGGACCGCGATCGCGTGCAACGCCGACGCGGCAGGGAGCCAGCAGTCGCAGCTCACGCTGGATCTCGAGGAGGGGCAGACGATCATCCTGCTCATCGACGGCGATTCGGCGGGCGCGTCGGGCGATTTCACGCTCAATATCGAGCGGTTCGACGGCGGCGGCACCTGCTCGACGCCCATCGAGCTCGGGTCCAGCTACCCGCAGGTCGTCACGGGGAGCACCGTGGATCAGCCCAGGTCGGTCACCCCGAGCTGCGGCTCCTCGACCGCTCCGGACATGGTCTACAGCTTCACCGCGCCGGAGAACGGGACCTTCATCTTCGATACGCTCGGCTCGAGCTTCGATACGGTCCTCCAGGTCTTGAATGGAAGCTGCAGGGGCGCGTCGCTCGGGTGCAACGACGACTCTTCGGGCGGCCGGCAGTCGCGCGTCTCCACCGTCCTCGCCGCGGGTCAGACCGTCTTCATCGTCGTCGACGGCCGCGGCACCAGCGCCGGCGACTACGTGCTCCAGGTGGACCGCTTCACCGGCCCGGGGACCTGCTCGACGGCGATCGACCTCGGCTCGGAGCTGCCGCTCACGAGGACCGGCACCACGTCGGGCCAGCCCAACTCGGCGACGCCCGTCTCCTCCTGCACGTACAGCTCGACCGCCGCGGACATGGTGTTCACTTACACCGCGCCGGCCGACGGCGACTACGTCATCGACACGATCGGATCGTCGTACGACACCGTGCTTCACGTGCACAGCGACGGCTGCGGCGGCGAGACGCTCAAATGCAACGACGATTGGGGCGGCACCTCGCGGTCGAGGGTGAGGCTGACGCTCACCGCCGGTGAGGTCATCACCGTGGTCGTCGACGGATACGGCTCGTTGTCGGGAAGCTTCACGCTGAACATCAACCCCGCTCCGTGAGGACGCCGCGCTCGCCCTCTCGCCGATCCGGCGGCGCCGCCGCCCGTCGCGCTGAGCTCGCCGCGGCGCCTCCGCGAGGCGCCGCGAGCGCGGTCCAGGTCGCGGCTCGCGCCGCGCGTGGCCAGGCGAACTTCTCGCTCCATGAGCGCCCCCGCCGGTTGCGGATACCTCGGGCGTGGGCGTATCGTGTTATCCGCTCCGCCCCAACGGCCAGGTACCCCCAAGGATGCATATGAAACGATCCGGATTGCGCCTCAGGCCCACCCTCTCGTCCGCTGCGTTGCTCCTGGTCGCCGGGGTTGTCCTCGCGTCGTCCTGCGCCGAGAGCGCCAACTCGCTGAACCCGTGCACGGACGGGCAGTCGCAGTGCGGCGGCGAATGCGTCGATACCCAGGCGAGCGTCGACCATTGCGGCGAATGCGGCAACGCCTGCGCGGCGGGGCGTCGCTGCGCGGCGGGCACCTGCGTCGATGGCGAAGACCCCGGTGAGGGCGGGGGCGGCGAGGGCGGCGAGGGCGGCATCGACGCTCCGGGCCAAGGGGGGGCCGACGGCGCGTGCAGCGAGGAGCATACCGAGTGCGACGGCCGCTGCGTGAACCTCGAGTCCGACCCGCGGAACTGCGGCGATTGCGACGTCGCGTGCGAGGAGGGGCAGGTCTGCGCGGACGGCGAGTGCGCCTGCCCCGAGGGCCTCACGGCGTGCGACGGCGCCTGCGTGGACGCGCTGACCGACGGGACCCACTGCGGCGACTGCGAGACCCGCTGCTCGCCGACCCAGCTGTGCGTCGAGGGCGCCTGCTCCTGCTCCGAAGGCCTCACGGACTGCGACGGCTCGTGCGCCGACCTGCAGACGAGCGAGCTGCACTGCGGCTCCTGCGAGGTCGCGTGCGAGCGCGGGGCCATCTGCCAGGAGGGCGCGTGCACCTGCGCCATCGGCACCTACGACGTGATCGGAGACACGTTCCCGCAGACGGTGACGGGGACCACCATCGCGGGAGAGACGAACTACGGGCTCGCGTGCGTGGCGGCCGGCTCGTCGGAGCGGGTCTACCTCTTCACGCCCGCCGAGGCCGGGACGTACACGCTGGACACTTCGGGGTCCGGCTTCGATACGGCCCTTGGCGTGGTGTCGGCGACCAGCTGCGCTCAGCTCGCGTGCAACGATGACATCAGCCCTACCATCTTCCAGTCCAAGGTCCGCGCGGTCATCGGCGCGGGCGAGCCGGTCTTGATCGTCGTGACCGGCTTCGACGGATCGGAGGGCGAGTTCAGGCTTCACCTGTCGAAGGCAGGCCCGCCGATCTGCCCTTCAGAGGACGTCGGCGACACGCTCCCGAAGACGTTCACCGGCGACACCGAGCTGCTCGGCGACGCCATCACGCCGACCTGCGGCCACCCGGGCGGCCCCGACGTGAGCTATACCTTCACGGCGCCGGCGGACGGGAAGTATGTATTCGATACGTTCGGCTCCGAGTTCAACACCATCCTGGAGCTGCAGGACGGCGAGTGCGACGGTGAGGTGCTCGTCTGCAACGACGACTCGCTAGGAGGGTCGCAGTCGCGCGCCGTCGTGGAGCTCGAGGCCGGTCAGACGATCGTGGCGGTCGTCGATGGATTCGAGGCCGCGGGCGGGCGCTATACGCTGAACGTCGCCGCGTGGGAGCCGCCCTCGTGCCCCATGATCGATCTCGGCTCGATCTACCCGCAGTCGGTCACGGGCAACACGTCGGGCCTCGACCACGTCCTCGAGTCGCCCTGCGCCTCGAGCGACAGCCCCGAGGCGACGTACAGCTTCACGGCGCCCGTCGACGGGCGTTATACCTTCGATACGATCGGGTCGAGCCTCGACACGGTGCTGCACGTCCACGACGGCAGCTGCGCGGGCCCCACGCTGGGCTGCAACAACGACGCGTCGTCCTCCTCGTCCCACTCGGTGGTGTCCACGCCGCTCTCGGCGGGACAGACCGCGTACGTGGTCGTCGACGGCGCGTACGACGACGCCGGCGCCTACAAGCTCAACGTGAGCGGCATCCCGGCGCCCCCGTGCCCGGCGAACGAGCTGGAGTCGGCCGTCCCGCAGACCGTGAACGGGACGACCGTCGGCCTCGGCGACTTCGTGAGCGCGCCGTGCGGCGCGCCCGGCGGCGCCGAGGCGACGTACGCGTTCGTCGCCCCGGAGGATGGCGTCTATGTCTTCGACACGTTCGGCTCGAGCTTCGACACGGTCCTCCACGTGCACGACGGCGCGTGCGGCGGCCCGTCGCTCGGCTGCAACGACAACACGGCCGGCCCCCAGTCGCGGGTCGCGGTGCCGCTCGTCGCCCGGCAGGCGACGGTCGTCGTGGTCGACGGCTCCGGGCCGTCCGCCACGGGGGCGTTCAAGCTCAACGTCTCCCTGTCGAACGGCGAGGGCACCTGCGCGAACCCGATCAACCTCGGCTCGACGGTCCCGCAGCGGGTGACTGGCTCGACCTTGCTGCAGCCGAACTCGGCCGCGCCGGGCTGCACGACGTCGAGCGGCAACGACCGGGTCTACCGCTTCACCGCGCCGGTGGCCGGGACCTACATCATCGACACGCTGACCTCGACCTTCGACACCATCCTTCACGTGCACGACGGCGACAGCTGCACCGGCGCCGAGCTCGCGTGCAACGACAACGCGAGCGGGGTCGCCTCGCGGGTGGAGGTCACCCTCACCGCGGGCCAGGTGATCACGATCGTCGGCGACAGCCGGCCCTCCTCCTCTGGCAACCTCGTGCTGCACATCAGCGCCGCGCCCGCGCCCGATCCCGATCCGGATGCGGGGACCGATCCCGACCCGGGGACCGATCCGGATGCGGGGACCGATCCGGACCCGGGGACCGATCCGGATGCGGGGACCGATCCGGATGCGGGGACCGATCCCGAGCCGTAGACCAGGCCCGGCGGGCCGCCTGCGTCGACCCGAAGGAGACGCCGCCAAGGCGCCAAGGACGCCAGGAAGCAAGAGAGCCAAAAAATTCTCTTCATGGCGTCCTCGATGCCTTGGCGGTCTGTTTTTCCTCGCCTCGGAGAGCCGCTTCTGGCCCGCGTGGCGTAGAGCCAGGGGGGAGGCTCGTGCGATGGGCGACGGCAGCGGCGCCCTCGGACGGCTCGCGCGGGGCGTGAGGCACGGGGCTGGGTCGGGCCGGCCGCTGCGCCTCGTCGACGGGGGGGACGAGCGGGCAGGGGCGGCCCCCGGAGCGCGGTGGGGGCAGGTGGCCCGGCGTGCCGCGATGGATGGCGATGGCGAACGGCGGCGGCGCGCTCGAGGCCGACGGCGATGCGCGCGATCCCTAGGAGTTTTCTTGAGAGCCGCGCGCGACCGTGCGAGTCTCGCCCCCCTGGGATTTGCGTCCGCCATCCGGGACGCGCCCTTCGGATCCGGGTCGAACCATGCCAAAGGAACGCGTGTTCTCCCTCGATGCCGTTCGGACCGACGGCTGGTTCGAGCGCATAGGCGACGGCATCGGCAGCTTCCAGGCGCTCTGCGAGATCGTGGGCGAGGCGTTCTTTGCCTTCTCGATGATTACGGGCGCCCGCATCACGGCGCTCACCGTCGACCGCCGCAACCCGGACAACACGCTGGTCGATTTCGTGATCGCGCCGCCGGGCGAGGAGGAGATCGACGGCGACGTCCAGCGGCTCACGCTCGCCGACTTCCGCCACCGCCTCGTCGGCGCCCTCCTCACGGAGGACACGACGCCGCAGGCCCCCGAGCGGGACACCGACCTCGAGGGCATCCAGCTCCACATCGGCGTCCGCTACCTGCTCCTCGCCCCCCTCTACGGCTACAGCCTCCGCAAGCTGTCCGTCGAGGGGAAGACCTCGCGCCTCCTCCTCCTGCGCGACGGCATCGAGGAGACGCACGAGCTGAACGAGTTCCGCGCCCGCATCCGCTCGCACGTGCGCGACGAGCTCGAGCGCGCCTCGGCCGGCGCGCGCTCCGCCATCGACCTCACCAAGGTCGCGGAGGCCGAGGTCGCGTCCCAGCGCGGCGACTACCCGAAGGTGATCCAGCTGCTCGGCACCTGGCCGGCGCCGCTCGCGATCTTCCTGCGCACGCCCGAGGGGCAGATGCTCACCCCGGACGCCCGCAGCCTGATCGCCAAGGGGCTCGGCCTGCTCGGCACCGCGTGCGTCAAGCTCGGCGAGGAGCACCAGGGCGAGGAGGTCATGCGCCTGGCGGTCCAGTACGCGCACGACGGGGCCGCGGCCGGCGACATCTTCCGCCGGCTGGGCGAGGCCATGCTCGACGACGGCCGGGCGGGCGAGGCCATCGGCCCCCTCCGGCGCGCCGCGAACCTCGGCGCCCCGCCGAAGCAGATCTGGCCGCTCCTCGCGCGGGCGTTCGTGCAGCGCAAGAAGTTCGTCGCCGCCCTCGCCTGCGTCCGCGAGGCGCGGAGCGTCGGCGTGCCGGACGCCGAGATGGTCGAGGAGATCCGGGAGATCGAGGCGACCCTGGGAACGGCCCTGACCGCATGGAGAGGGCTGGTCCTCGTGGCGAGCCGCTCCTAGGATTGCGGCCCGCCGGCTCTGGGCAGGTTGACCGCCGCCTCCATTGACACCCCCGCGGCGGCCGACTAGATCCGGCGCGGATTAAGCCGGGATCGCTCGGATTTTTGCTGTTTCAGGCAGCAATCGCCGCGTCGCTCTCACCTTTTGGACTGCATGGTTCGGGGCCGCGGGCCCTGAGGTCTCGCCCGAGGCGCCGCGCGCTGCGGCGAGGCGGTCGACCCTCCCGGGACCGACCCGTAGGAGTGCTCTCTCGATGGCCACCTACATCCCCTTGTTCCTGCTGTTTCTCGTCGCCGCGGTCATCGCGCTCGCGATGTTCACGCTGACGTCGCTCCTCGGCCCGAAGAACCCGACGCCCGAGAAGATGATCCCGTACGAGTGCGGCAGCGACTCGACGGGCGGGCGATTCGTCAAGCCGAGCGTGAAGTTCTACCTGACGGCGATCCTCTTTGTCGTGTTCGACATCGAGGCGGTGCTCATCTACCCGTGGACGGTCCAGTTCCGCTCCCTGGGGTGGACGGGCCTCGCAACGATGAGCTCGTTCATCGCGATGCTCGTCGTCGTGCTCGTGTACGTGTGGAAGAAGGGAGCTCTGGAATGGGAGAAATGAAGGGTGGAGGGCCCTCGACGCGGGTGATGGAGGGCTCCGAGCACGGGTTCGCGACGACGCGCGTGGACGCGCTGCTCAACTGGGCGAAGAAGTACTCCCTGTTCCAGTACCCGTTCGTGACCGCGTGCTGCGGGATGGAGTACATGGCGATGGCGAGCCCGCGCTACGACATGGCGCGGTTCGGCGCCGAGGTGCCGCGCTTCTCGCCGCGCCAGGCGGACCTGCTCTGGGTGGTGGGGACCATCAGCCAGCGCCAGGCGCCCGCGCTCCGGCGCATCTACGAGCAGATGGCCGACCCGAAGTGGGTGCTCGCCTTCGGCACGTGCGCCTCGTGCGGCGGCTTCTACGACAACTACACGACCGTCGCCGGCATCGACAAGATCATCCCCTGCGACGTCTACGTGCCCGGGTGCCCGCCGCGCCCCGAGGCGGTGCTCGACGGCCTCATGCTCCTCCAGGACAAGATCGCGCGCGGCGACCGCACGCCGGCGATCGTGAAGCCGCGCGAGGACCCGGCCCAGACCGCGGAGCGCCTCGTCACCCTCCAGCGCAAGGAGAGGAGCCAGCCGTGAGCAAGAAGGTCCTCGAGATCCTGACGGCCCAGTTCCCGGGCGCCGTCCTGGAGACGCACTCGCAGTTCGGCGACGACACCGCGGTGGTCGACCCGGCGGTGTGGCGCGACGTCGCGCTCTTCCTCCGCAACGACCCGCGGACGCTGATGAACATGTTCGTCGACCTCACGGCGGTCGACTACCTCTGGCGCGGCGACGTGCCCCGCTTCGAGGTGGTCTGCCACCTGCGCTCCTTCGAGAAGAACCACCGCATCCGGATCAAGGCGCGCGTGGGCGACGAGGAGGGCAACGGCGCCGAGATCGACTCGATCGTGCCGGTGTGGAAGGGCGCGAACTGGTTCGAGCGCGAGTGCTACGACCTGCTCGGCATCGTCTTCCGCGGGCACCCCGACCTCCGGCGCATCCTGATGTACCCGGAGTTCGAGGGGCACCCGCTGCGCAAGGACTACCCGGCCAACCGCATCCAGCCGCTCATCCCGTTCCGGGAGGTGCCGAACATCGGCAAGCTGCCGCCGTTCGGCCCCGACGAGGGCATGAGCTTCGGCCGCCAGACGCACGACTTCGCGCTGCTGAACGCGGGCGCGTCGCTCGAGTCGACCGGCGGGGACGAGGCCTCGGACAAGGGCAAACCGCAGGGCATCGGCGTGGGTGCGCTGCAGGAGCGAAGCTGAACGATGGAACCGCTGGATCGCGACCTGGACGAGGCCCACCTCGATCTCCCGAGCGAGCCGATGCTCCTCAACATGGGGCCGTCCCACCCGGCGATGCACGGCACGGTGCGGATCGTGCTCGAGCTCTCGGGCGAGACGATCAACAAGGCCGACGTGCAGATCGGCTACCTGCACCGCGGCTTCGAGAAGATGTGCGAGCGCGGCACGTGGACGCAGGTCTTCCCGTACGTCGACCGGCTCAACTACGTCTCGCCGATGCTCAACAACGTCGGCTTCGCGCTGGCGGTCGAGAAGATGCTCGGCGTCACGGTGCCCGAGCGCTGCCAGTACTACCGCGTGATCCTCGGCGAGATGGCGCGCATCTGCGATCACATGATCTGCAGCGGCGCCATGAGCATGGAGCTCGGCGCCTTCACGCCGTTCCTCTACCTGTGCCGCGCGCGCGAGATCTTCTGGGAGATCTTCGAGGAGGAGACGGGGGCGCGCCTGACGCACAGCTTCGGCCGCGTCGGCGGCATGGCGCGGCCGCCCACGCCCGACTTCAAGTCGATGGTGCGGGTGGGCCTCGCGCGCGTGCTCGCGCTCGTCAACGACGCCGAGAAGCTCATCCTGAAGAACCGCATCTTCCTCGATCGCCTCGACGGCGTCGGGCAGATCTCGCAGGAGGACGCGCTCGCGCTCGGCTGGACGGGCGTCGTGCTCCGGGCGACCGGCCTGGCGTACGACGTGCGCCGCGCGAACCCGTACATGGTCTACGACCGCTTCGAGTTCGACGTGCCGGTCGGCACGCGGGGCGACAACTACGACCGGTTCATGTGCCGCCAGGAGGAGATCCGCCAGTCGGCGCGGATCATCGAGCAGGCGCTCGACCAGATGCCCGACGAGGGGCCGGTCAACATCGACGATCCGCGCATCGTGCTGCCGCCGAAGGAGGAGGTCTACACGACCATCGAGGCGACCATCCAGCACTTCAAGATCGTCATGGAGGGCATCAAGGTGCCCGCCGGCGAGTGCTACTCGTACACCGAGGCCGGCAACGGCGAGCTCGGCTTCTACCTGGTGTCCGACGGCAGCGGCACGCCCTACCGCGTCCGCATCCGGCCGCCGTGCTTCGCCACGACGCAGGGGCTCTCGCAGCTCATCACCGGGCTGATGATCCCCGACGTCGTGCCGACCTTCGGCTCGCTCAACATGATCGGCGGGGAGTGCGACCACTAGCGACGGCGCTCCCGTCATCGACCTAAGGAAGCTGGGGCCGCGCGGCCCCGCCGGGAACCGAGAGCACGATGCCTACGATCAAGATCGACGGAAGGGAGATCCCCTTCGAGAGCGGTGACACGATCATCCGGGCGGCGCACCGCGCCGGGATCGACATCCCCCATTACTGCTGGCACCCGGGCCTCAGCGTCGCCGCCAACTGCCGGATGTGCCTCGTCGAGGTGCTGCCGCCGCCCGGGCGCCCGGCGATGAGCCTCGACATCCTCCGCTGGGACCCGGCCAAGCAGGACTACGTGCCGGCCGCGAAGCCGAAGCTCCAGCCGGCCTGCCAGATGGCCTGCGCGAACGGCATGGAGGTGCTGTCCGAGGGCAGCGATCACGTGGCCGAGGCGCGCTCGGCGGTGCAGGAGCTCCTGCTCCTGAACCACCCGGTCGACTGCCCGATCTGCGATCAGGCCGGCGAGTGCCGCCTCCAGGACTACTGGCTCGAGCACCAGCGCAAGGGCAAGCGGATGCACCAGGAGCCGGTGCACAAGCCGAAGGCGGTGACCTTCGGGCCGACCATCGTCTACGACGCCGAGCGCTGCATCGTCTGCACGCGGTGCATCCGCGTCTGCAACGAGCTCGCCCGCGATCCGGTGCTCTCGGTCCGCGAGCGCGGCAACCTCGGGGAGATCACGGTCTCGCCCGGGCGCGAGCTCGACCACAACTACACGCTGATGACCGAGCACGTCTGCCCGGTCGGCGCCCTCACGTCGCGCGACTTCCGGTTCAAGGCGCGGGTCTGGTTCCTCCGCAGCGCCCGGACCGTCTGCCAGGGCTGCGCGACGGGCTGCAACGCCTACCTCGACTACGATCCGCGCAACAACACGCCGTACCGGCACCGCCCGCGCGAGAACATGGCGGTCAACACGTACTGGATGTGCGACGACGGCATGCTGTCGTACCGGCACGCGGTCGAGGGGCGGCTGCTCACGGCGCTCGTCGGCAACGACGACGCGAGCGTCGAGGACGCCCTGGCCGCGGCCAAGGAGCAGCTCAGCGGCCACGCCGACGACCCGTCGCGGGTCGCGATCGTCCTGTCGGCCCAGCACTCGAACGAGGACAACTTCGCGCTCTACCACCTCGCCACGACGTACCTCGGCGCGACCGACTTCTTCGTGTCGGGCAGGCCGCTCGGTCAGGGCGACGACATCCTGATCAGCGAGGACAAGAACCCGAACACCCGCGGCGCCGTGCAGATCGCGGCGGCGACCCCGCCGCGCCCGGTCGCGGAGCTGCTCCAGGGGATCGCGTCGGGGCAGTACGCGTACGTCGTCGCCCTCGGGTCGGACCTCGAGGTCGACGCGGGCGAGGCGCAGCGGGCGCTCTCGCGGCTCAAGGGGGTGGTGACGATCGCCGCCCACGAGGGGCCGCTGGCGAAGGCGGCGCGCGTCGCGCTGCCGGCGTGCTCCTGGGCCGAGGCCGAGGGGACGTACGTGAACCGGAAGGGCCTCGCGCAGCGGAGCGAGCGGGCGCTGCTCCCGCACGGCGACGCGCGTCCGGCCTGGGAGCTCATCGGCCGGCTCGGGCGCGCGCTCGGGTACGAGACCGGGTGGAAGACCCTCGCCGAGCTGCGCCGCGCCATGCCGCCCGGCGCGGTCGCGGGGGCGGGGGCGCCCGCCGCGGTGCTCGGCGCGGCGCCCCCTGCGCACACCGCGGCGGCGACCGCCGTCGCCGACGGCGCGCGGGTTGAGCCGAAGAAGACGGAGGCCACGGCATGACTCTCGTCGAGGTCGTTCTCGCGATCGTGAAGATTCTCATCGTCGTCCTGTTCCTGCTGAACATGGCGGCGATCGCCACCTGGGCCGACCGGCGCCAGGGCGCGATGGTGCAGGACCGCGTCGGCCCGAACCGCGCGGTCGTCTACCTGCCGTCGATGCTCGTGCGCGGCATCGTGTTCTTCCCGCCGGCGCTGCTCGGGGCGCTCGCCGTGTTCACGGCGACGCGCGAGATGACCGGGCCGACCGGCGTCGAGACGCTGGTGATCGGCGCGCAGCTCGCGGTGCTCGTGACCTGGCTCGGCCTGCTCGTGTTCTGCGCGTCGGCCCGCCGGGGCGGCCCGATCAACGGGGCCGAGGAGGCGCTCGCCCGCGTCGACCCGCGCAACATCTTCTACGCCGGCGTCCTGGGCCACGTGCTGGCCTTCTTCGTCACGCAGGCGATCCCGGTCGCGGCGGCGCCCACGGCCGCGCGGGTCGTGTGCGTGCTGCTCGGCGCGCTGCTCGTCGTGACGGGCGCGTACACGGCGCTGCGCGTGCCCGAGGGCAAGATCCCGCTGCGCCTGCTCGGCACGCTCCACGCGGCCGCCGACGCGATCAAGATGATCTGGAAGGAGGACTTCATCCCGAAGAACGCCGACCGGCTCCTCCACTCGCTCGCGCCGCTGCTCGCGATGTTCCCGGCGCTGGTGACGTTCGCGGTCATCCCCTTCGGCGACAAGCTCTGCTTCGCGGACAACGGCGACGGGATCTTCGGCTTCGCGGACCTCCCGCTCCTCCAGCGGACCGTCGACCAGTCGTTCACGTGCTCCGGCCACGTCGTGAACCTCCAGGTCGCCGACCTCAACGTCGGCATCCTCTACATCTTCGCGATGGCGGGCACCGGCATCATCGGCGCCGCGCTCGCCGGCTGGGCGAGCGACAACAAGTTCTCGCTGCTCGGCGGCCTGCGCGCGGCGAGCCAGATGGTCAGCTACGAGGTCGCCATGGGCCTCAGCGTCGTCGGGCTCTTCATGATCTACGGCAGCGTCCGGCTCGGCGACATGGTGCAGTGGCAGGCCGAGCACGCGTGGGGGATCTTCGTCCAGCCGTTCGCGTTCATCCTGTTCCTCGCGGCCCTCGCGGCCGAGACGAAGCGCATCCCGTTCGACCAGCCCGAGGGCGAGAGCGAGATCGTCGCCGGCTACTTCGTCGAGTACTCCGGGATGAAGTTCGGCATGTTCATGACGGGCGAGTACGTGGAGCTCATCACGTCGAGCGCGCTCCTCGTCACGCTCTTCTTCGGCGGCTACCACCTGCCCTTCCTGGACCGCGACGGCATCAACGTCGTCCTCGGCGACGCGACGCTGTTCCAGTACAAGATGACCCACTGGGCCGTGAGCCTGACGTACGTGATCGCCTTCTTCGGCAAGACGATCCTCATGTCGTGGGTCCAGGTCTTCTTCCGCTGGACGCTGCCGCGCTTCCGTTACGACCAGGTGATGCGGCTCGGGTGGACGAAGCTCCTGCCGCTCACGCTCGTCAACATGATGGTGACGGGCATCGTGATCCTGGCCGTCGACTCGGCGCCGGCGGGGCTCCGCGGCGGCCTCCAGGTCGCCGCCGACATCACCCACGCGCTCGTCGCCGTGGGCGGCTTCGCGGCGGTCGTGGCGATGATCGCCGGCCTCCTCGAGCCGGTCGAGCGCCAGCGCATCATCGTCTCCACCTCGGCCCGGTTCGCCGCCGCGGCGGGGGGCACCAAGGCGACGCCGCAGCAGGCGTAGAGGAGGATCCCATGGCGAAGGCTACCCCGAGCAACCCCTGGACGAAGCCGGCCGGCAGGCCCGTCGCCGGCAAGCCGATCCCGCGCCCCTCCCGGAGCGCCGACGTGCAGGCCTACATCCCCGAGATGGTGAAGGGGCTGGGGCTCACGATGAAGCACTTCTTCAAGAACACGAAGGAGATGGTGCTCGGCCAGAAGCCGGACCCGGTGCTCAACGCGCTCGAGCCGGGGGTCACGACGATCAGCTACCCCGAGGAGAAGCGCCCCTACCCGGAGCGCTTCCGGGGCATCCACCGGCTCACGCTGCGCGAGGACGGCTCGCCCCGCTGCGTCGCGTGCCTCTGCTGCTCGACCGCGTGCCCGGCGCAGTGCATCGCGATCGATCCGGCCGAGTACCCCGAGGGGGATCGGCGGCACGGCTACGAGCGCTACCCGAGCAGCTTCGTCATCGACGAGCTCCGCTGCGTCTTCTGCGGCTACTGCGTCGAGGCGTGCCCCGTCGACGCCATCCGCATGGACACCGGCCTCCACGCGGTGCCCTACGACTCGCGCGAGCAGTTCATCTACCGGCGCGATCTCCTCATGAGCCTCACCGATCGCTCGGGCTCGCGGCTGACGGCGAACAAGCGCCACGAGCCGGGCGACCCGACGCACCCCGGCCTCACGCGCGAAGCCGCGGATCACTGAGCCGCGCCCACCCGGCGGGCTCCTGCCCGCCGGGCGATGAGACGGCGGGCTCCTGCCCGCCGGGCGATGAACCACGACAGGTAAAGCCGGAGGCCCCTCGCCCGCGCGAGGTTCTGCTAGAACGGCGAGCCATGGCGACGACGTACGGCTCCTTCGAGGCGGTCATCGGGCTCGAGGTCCACGCGCAGCTCCTCACCCGCACCAAGGCGTTCTGCGGCTGCGCGACCAGCTTCGGCGACCCGCCGAACACGCACACGTGCCCGGTCTGCCTCGGCCTCCCGGGCGCGCTCCCGGTGCTGAACCGCGAGGCGGTCCGGATGGCGGTGAGCGCCGCGCTCGCGCTCGGCTGCGAGATCCAGGAGAGCAGCATCTTCGCGAGGAAGAACTACTTCTACCCGGACCTCCCGAAGGGCTTTCAGCTCAGCCAGTACGATCGGCCGCTCGCGCTGCGCGGCGCCCTCGAGATCGAGACCGAGGCCGGCAAGCGGCGGGCGGGGATCACGCGCGTCCACATGGAGGAGGACGCCGGCAAGAACCTCCACGGCATCGGCGGCCTGTCGGTCGTCGATCTCAACCGCGCCGGCACGCCGCTCATCGAGATCGTCGGCGAGCCCGACCTCCGCTCGGGCGCCGAGGCCGCCGAGTACCTGAAGCGGCTGCGCGAGATCCTGATGTTCATCGGCGTCAACGACGGCAACCTCGAGCAGGGCAGCTTCCGCTGCGACGCCAACGTCTCGGTCCGCCCGGCCGGGGAGGCGAAGCTCGGCACGCGGACCGAGCTCAAGAACATCAACTCGTTCCGCTTCGTCGCCGAGGCGATCGACCTCGAGATCCGGCGGCAGATCGCGCTCATCGAGCAGGGCGGCCGGGTGCGGCAGCAGACCCGCGGGTACAACGCCGAGAAGAAGGAGACGTACCTGCTCCGCGACAAGGAGAACGAGTCCGGCTACCGCTACTTCCCCGAGCCGGACCTGCCGCCGCTCGTCGTGGACGAGGCGTTCCTCGCCGACGTGCGCGCCGCGCTCCCGGAGCCGCCGGCCGACAAGCGCCGCCGCTTGACCGAGTCGCTCGGGCTGACGCCGTACGCGGCGCAGGTGCTGACCGGCCACCCGCAGATCGCGGCGTTCTTCGAGGAGGCGGCGCGCCTCCACGGCGACGCGGTCAAGGTCGCGAACTTCGTCCAGGGCGAGGTGCTGCGCGACACCCGCACGGCGGGCCTGTCGGCGACGTTCCCGGTCTCCCCGGCGCAGGTGGCCGGGCTGCTCCGCCTCGTGGACGAGGGCGCGATCAGCGGCAAGCAGGCCAAGGAGGTGTACATGGAGATGGCCGGCACCGACCGGGCGCCCGGCGACATCGTCCGCGACAAAGGGATGGCCGTGATGAGCGACGCCGGCGCGATCGAGGCGATCGCCGCCTCGATCATCGCCGCGAACGAGAAGCAGGCGGCGGCGTACCGCGCCGGCAAGACCGCGCTGCTCGGCTTCTTCGTCGGGCAGATCATGAAGAAGACGGGGGGCAGCGCGAACCCGGCCGTCGTGAACGACGTCCTCAAGCGGCTGCTCGAGGGCGCCCCCGCCGCCGGCGCGTGAGGGAGCTGCCGCCGCGGGCGTCGCGCGGGCCTTCGTCCCGCCGGGCGCTCGCCACGAACTTGGCGAGCGGCGGTCTCGCCGCGGTCATCTGCATCCCGTATGCGGTCGCCTGCGGCGCCCGGTCGCGCCGAGGCTTCCTCTCCGTGCAGCTCCGCGCCAAGGATCGCCGCGCCACCTGAACCGCCCGACGACCAGGACACCCGAACCATGGTCAGCGCTCTTCCCCTCGACGCCCTCCGCTTTCCGCTCCGCACCGCCGGCTTCGTCGGCCTCACCTTCGGCATGTACGGCCTGCTGGAGATCGACACCGCGCTCTCCAGCGACGCCGATCGCGAGGTGGTCCTCCATACATGGATGCGCCGTTACGGGCGCGCGCTCCTGAAGTTGTACGGCCTCGACGTGCGCGCCGGGGGTCTCGTCCAGGCGGAGCCCACGCGCGGCCCCGCCGGCGGCGCGGCCGACCCGGCCGTGGCGAGCGGGGCGTACTACCCCGGGCGCGATCCGCGGGGAATCGGGCGGCTTTTCGTGATGAACCACCGCTCCGCGCTCGACATCATGGTCACGCTCGCGTTCTTCGAGGCGACCGTCGTGAGCCGCGCCGACCTCGCCGGCTGGCCGGTCATCGGCATGGCGGCGCGCCGCGTCGGAACGCTCTTCGTCGACCGATCGAGCAAGCGCAGCGGCTCCGCGGTCGTGCATGCGATGTGCACCGCGCTCAAGAGCGGCCGTGGTGTGATGGTTTACCCCGAGGGGACCACGTTCGCCGGGGATGAGGTGCGGCCGTTCCGCGCGGGCGGCTTCACCGCGGCCTGCCGCGTCGGCGCCGAGATCGTCCCTGTCGGGCTCGCGTACGGCGGCGCGGAATCGTCCTACGCCGACGAGTCGTTCGCGGCGCACATGGCCCGGGTAAGCCGTACGCGACGTATCCCCGCGGCGATCGAGGTCGGCGCGCCCATCGCCACGGCAGGCCAGGACGTCGGCGCGGTCCGCGACGAGTCGCATCGGGCCGTCCAGGCGCTCGTCCACCGCGCCCGCGCGCGGCTCGGCGCCGACGTATAGGCGCCTGGCCCCGGTCCTGCGCCGCTGGCTTCTGCGATCGGCCCTCGCTACGATGCGGGCCGCCGGCGACCATCATGGAGCGTGAAGGCCACCCCACCGAGACCGCCATGGCGTGGCAGGTCCTCAAGCAGCCCCGCGGCGGGGCGATCCATAATGAGCTGATGTTCCTGGCGGACGCGAGCGAGCAGCTCACCGGATCGCTAGATCCGCACACGATCCTGGAGCGTCTCGCGCGTCTGTCGGTCCCCTTCCTCGCGGACTGGTGCACGGTCGATCTGATCGAGCGCGGCGCCGCCGACGCGATGGGCCTGGTCAGCTCCGTGCCGCCGCCGCCGCCGTCGCCGGTCTCCGAGGCCGACGGGCCGCCGTTCGCGCCGGGGGTGAGCGCGCTCGACGTCACGCCCGCGCCGGGGATCTACGCGCAGCGCCGCCAGCGCGCCGCGGCCGAGGCGGCGGGCGAAGGGCGCGCGGGGCAGGCGGGCGCGCCGAAGAACCGGTTCTGCCGGGTCGCGGCCAAGCACGTGAACCCCGAGCGCGAGGGGCTCCTCCGCGCGATCTCGCCCGACGCCGAGGAGCGCCTCGGCATCGCCAAGGTGCTGCACAGCGGCGAGTCCGAGCTCCTGCACGAGCTCGACGGCGAGCGGGGCGAGGAGGCCGCCGAGCGCGCCGCCGCGCTGGAGCAGCTCGGCACGCGCTCGGCCATGGCGGTGCCGCTCATCGCGCGCGGCCGCAAGCTCGGCGTGCTCTCGTTCGGCGTCTCCGAGTCGAACCGCATCTACTCCGCGGACGACCTCGTGCTCGCGGCAGAGCTCGCGCACCGCGTGGCGCTGGCGCTCGACAACGCCTACCTCTACCGGAAGGCCGAGGAGGCGCGCCAGTCCGCGGAGCGGAGCGCGGACCGCGCCGCCTGGCTCTTCGCGGTCACGGCCGCGCTGTCCGACGCGATCACGCCGCCCGCGGTGCTCCGCGTGCTCGCGAGCGACGTCGTCGCGGCCGCCGGCGCGGTGACGGGCATGGTGGCGCTGCGCGCCGGGCTCGGCGGCGAGCTCGAGACGGTGCGCTCGACGGGGTACCTGGAGGCGCAGATCGCGCGCTTCAAGACGTTCGAGCTGAGCGCGGAGCTGCCGCTCGCGCGGGCGGTCCGCGAGCGGCAGCCGATCTTCCTCGAGTCGGACGAGCGCTTCGTCGAGTTCGAGCCGGGCTTCGTGTCCTGCTGCGCCGCCACGGGCGAGCGCGCGTACGCCGCGATCCCGCTCTTCCTCGAGGGGCGCGTGCTCGGCGCCGTGGGCTTCGGCTTCTCGGCGCCGCAGTCGTTCTCCGAGGACGACCGGGCGTTCATGCTCGCGCTGGTCCAGCAGAGCGCGCAGGCGCTCGAGCGGGCGCGCCTCTCCGCGCTGCAGACGGAGGAGGCGATGCACCTCTCGCACGAGGTGCTCAAGCAGATGCCCGAGGCGATCCTCGTGACCGACGTCGAGGGCAACATCCGGTACTGGATGGGCGAGGCCGAGTCGATCTTCGGCTACCTCTCCGAGGAGATCGTCGGCAAGAGCATGGCGCTCCTGCACCGCGACGACGTCCGCGACGAGACCACGCGGAGGATCCTCCAGCAGATCGAGGACGCGCGCACCTTCGTCGGCGAGGTCCCGTGCGTGCGGCGCGACGGCTCCGAGGTGCCGATCGAGGTGACGGCGTACGCGGTGCACGACCAGGAGGGCCGCCCGCTGTTCCTGGTCGGCATCCACCGCGACATCACCGATCGGAAGCGGTCCGAGGAGGAGCGCGCGCGGCTCATCCGGGTGCAGGCGGCGCGCGCCGAGGCCGAGGAGGCGGCGCGGCGCTTCGCCTTCCTGGCGGAGCTCAGCACGGCGCTCGCCGCGTCGCTCGACTTCACGGCCACGCTCCAGTCGCTCGCGCGGCTCGCCCTCCCGGTGCTCGCCGATTTCTGCCTGGTGGACATCGACGACGGCCTCGGCCTGCGCCACGTCGCGGTCGCGCACGTGAGCCCGCTGAAGGAGCCGCTCCTCCGGTACTTCCACCCGAGCCGCGTCGACGGCGAGCCGGGCCCGGTGGCGCGCGTGCTGCGCACGGGCCGGTCGGAGCTCTACGCCGACGTGCGCGGGGACGTGCTGCTGCACGACGCGATGACGAGCGAGGAGGCGGCGGCGAACCGGGCGCTCGCGCCGCTCTCGTACCTCGTGGTGGCGCTCCGGGCGCGCGGGCGGATCCTCGGCGCGATCTCGCTCGTGTCGTCGGAGTCCGGCCGGTTCTTCGAGCGGTCCGACGTCGCCTTCGCCGAGGAGGTCGCGCACCGCGCCGCGCTCGCGCTCGACAACGCGCGGCTGTACCGCGAGGTGCAGGACGCGAACCGGCTGAAGGACGAGTTCCTCGGGACGGTGTCGCACGAGCTGCGCACGCCGCTCAACGCGATCCTCGGCTGGGCGCGGATGATGCAAGCGGGCTCGCTCGATCGGGTGGCGGAGACGCGGGCCCTGTCGGCGATCGAGCGCAATGCCGAGCACCAGGTGACGCTCATCGACGAGCTGCTCGACGCGTCGCAGGTCGTGACGGGCACGCTGAAGATCGAGCGGCTCGCGGTGGAGCTGACGCTGCCGGTGCAGACGGCGGTCGAGTCGATCCTCCCCTCGGCCGCCGGCAAGGGCGTGGCGATCGAGACCAGGCTCGACCCCGAGGGCGTGTTCGTGGAGGGCGATCCGGCGCGGCTCCAGCAGGTCGTGTGGCACCTCCTGTCGAACGCGGTGAAGTTCGCGCGGCCCGGGGGGCTGGTCCAGGTGCAGCTCTCGCAGGACGAGCGCAACGCCGAGATCAGGGTGAGCGACGACGGGGAGGGCATCTCGGCGGACTCGCTGCCGCACGTCTTCGAGCGGTTCCGGCAGGAGGACAACAGCGGCGCGCGCCGCCACGGCGGCCTCGGCCTGGGGCTGTCGATCGTGCGGCACGTCGTGGGGCTGCACGGCGGCACGGTGCGCATCACGAGCGCCGGCCCCGGGCGCGGGACGACGTGCACGGTGCAGCTGCCGCTGTCGACGGGCGCCACGGCGACGGCGCTGACGAGCGCCGGCATCGCGCCCGACCCGCGCAACCCGTTCCCGCGGCTCTCGGGCGTGCGCGTGCTCATCGCGGACGACGATCCCGACACGCTCGCGATGCTGACGTCGGTGCTGCGGCGCTGCGGGGCCGAGGTCAGCACGGCGACGTCGAGCGCCGAGGCGCTCAAGCTGCTGGAGACGTCGGAGCCGGCGCTGCTCGTCGTCGACATCGGGATGCCGGGCGAAGACGGGTACTCGCTGATCCGGAAGGTGCGCGACCTCCTGCCGCGCAAGGTGGGGCGGACGCCGGCGCTGGCGCTGACGCCGTACGCGCGGACCGAGGACCGGGTGCGGGCGCTCGCGGCCGGCTACCAGATGCACGTGCCCAAGCCGATCGAGCCGATCGAGCTGGCGGCGGCGGTGAAGAGCCTGGCGACCGGGCTCCTGCCGTGGTCACGAGACGAGTGACCCGGGGAGTCCAGGCCCGCGGCTGCTGAGCGGAAGGGCGGGCTCCCCGGGAGCGACGCCGCGTCACCCCCAGGTCGCGCGCGAGCCGCGCCTCGCTGTGCTCGATCTGCTCGGCGGGCGCCGCGGGACCGGCGCCGGTGGTGACGCGACCTCGCTCGCTGAGGGGACGGGCGACCCATGCCCAGCGCGCCGCGCCGTCGCGCCCGGGCCATGGACCATGCGTTGCACACCTCGCAGCCGACGGCCTGTGCAATGGTCGCGGCGCGGAGCATGCCTATGCGGATCCTCGGAAAAACGGCGCTCGCGGCAATCCTGGGCGCCTCGCTCCCGCTCTCCGCCGCGGCGAGGGCCGCGGCGCCCACCGGCGCGGCGCCCGGGTCCTCGTCCTCCGGGAGCTGGTCTCACGGCTCCAAGGATCTCTTCGGCGCCGCGTACGAGAGCTACGATGATGACCTGAAGGTCTCGGCGCGCTCCGATACGGCCCCGATTAGCAACGTGTGGTTCACGGGAGCGAGCGGCGTCCTGACCGAGGTGTACTGGCCGACGAACGACACCCCGCAAACACGGGACAGCCAGCTCCTGGTCACGGGCGGCGGTCGAGGCCTCTTCGAGGAGCGGCGAGACGCGCGGCGGAGCATCTCCTGGATCGAGGAGGGCGTACCGGCCTTCCGGGTGATCTCGGAAGACCCGGGCGGCAGGTTCAGGATCGAAAAGACGATCTTCGCCGATCCCGATCGCGACGTGGTCCTTCAGCGGCTGAAGATCACCCGGAAGGTCCGGGGGCTCAGGTTCTTCGTCCTTCACAACCCCGGCGCGGGGAACACGCCGCTCGGCGACAGCGCCATGGCGAGCACCGGAGATGCGCCGGGCGCCGGGTTGTTCGCCTGGCAAGGCCCCTTTGCGCAGGCCCTCGTGGCCTCCGTCCCATGGCGCGACGCCACGGCCGGCTTTTCAGGGACCGCGAGCGATGGCTATCGGGACCTGACGGAGCATCGCACGCTGACCGCGCATTACCGCGACGCGCGGGACGGGGACGTCGTGCTCACCGGGGAGCTGGAGCTCCCGCTCTCCCCCGGGGCCACCGAGCTCACGCTGGCGCTCGGGTTCGGGCGCGACATCGACGAGGCCTACCGCGCCGCCCGGGCGTCGCTCCGCGCGGGGCCCGGCGCCCTCCTCGACAGGTACCGCGCCCAGTGGCGCGCCTATCAGGCGTCCCTCCGCCCGCTCGGGAGCGCTTCGCCCGGCCTCGCGCGCCTTTACCGCAGCTCCGTGGCGGTCATGAAGTCCCTGGAGGACCGGGCGCATCCAGGGGCCTTCATCGCGTCGCCGTCCGTGCCCTGGGGCGACGTCACGCTCGACCGGGCGAGCGCGATCTCGCCGCGGACCTCGGACAGGATCACGGGCGGTTATCACCTCGTGTGGCCGCGCGATCTCGTCCAGATCGCGCTCGCGTTGCTCGCCGCCGGCGACGCGCGCTCCCCCCTCGCGGCGACGCGGTTTTTGAGCGGTATCCAGCTCTCCGCGTCCGACGGCGCCTGGGATTTCGGATCACTCCATGTATCGAAGGAGGGGTCATTTTACCAGAACACCTGGTCCGACGGAGCGCCGTACTGGAAAGGCCTTGAGCTCGATCAGGTCGCGCAGCCGATCGACCTCTGTTATCACGTCCATCAAGAGCAGCTCGTCGCGGCCGACGCATGCTGGGACCTCGTGCGCCGCGCCGCCGACTTCCTCGTGGCCTTCGGTCCCTGGACCCCGCTCGATCGATGGGAGGAGGTGTCGGGCATCTCGCCGTCGACCCTGGCCTTCCTCTGCGCCGCCCTCGTCCACGCGGCGGAGATCGCCGGCGCGACGGGCCACCCCGACCGTCAGATCCGATACAGAGAGACCGCCGAGCGGTGGGCCAGGCAGGTCGACGGCTGGACGTTCACGACCCGAGGGAGCATCGGCAAGGGGCGGTATTACGAGCGCGTCGACGGGGCCGGTGGCCCGGACGCGCCGAGGGATCCGAACGACGATCGAGGCTACGTCTTGCGAGGGCGCTTCTGGCTGGAGCGCGACGTCGTCGATTGCGGCTTCCTCAGGCTCGTCGCGCTCGGCGTGCGCCCGGCGCTCGCGGCGGACATCGTCGATTCGGTGGCGGCCTGCGACGCCGCGCTGCGCGTCGATATCCCGGGGCTCGGCCCAGGGTTCCGCCGCTACGTCGGCGATGCGTATGGCTTCGATCCGCGCACGGGAGAGCGGACGCGAGGCATGTTGTGGCCGATCCTCACGGGCGAGAGGGCCGAGTACGAGCTCGCGCGGGCGCTCGAGGCGTCCGGCTCCTCGGCGGCGGCGCGGAAGCGGATGCGGCCCTACCTCGACGCGATGGCGCGCTTCGCGAGCGCGACCCAGATGCTGCCGGAGCAGGTCTTCGATCGCGGGCCTCGCGCCGGCCAGCCGACCGGCGCGGCGGCGCCCCTCGGGTGGGCGCACGCCGAGTTCGTCACGGCCCTGCGCGAGCACGAGGACGGGAGGCTCTTCCGCCTGCCGATCCGCGTCACCGGAGGGCGCACGGGCGCCCGACGGCGATGAGCCCCGGCTTCCTCCGCCCGAGCAGCCCCACCGCGGCGAGCGCCACGGCGGCCGCGCCCGCCGCCTGGAGCCACCGGCCGCGCCGCTGCCGCCGCCGCTCCGCCGCGAGCCGCGCGAGACGCTGACTGCCCGCCCAGAGGAGCGCCGCCACGCCCGCCGGCGCCGCCGCGAGCGCCGCCGCCTTCGCGCGCGGCATCACGTACACCTCCTCGGGCCCGGGCAGGTAGGCGCGCTCGGGGTAATCGCCCGCCGGCCCCTCGGGGCCGTGCAGCGTCGCCATGCGCACGACCTCGGCCAGGTGCAGCGCCCTCCGGTCGGTCGTCTGCTGGATCTGCTCGCGGCAGCTGAAGCCGTCGGCCACGACGAGCGCGTCCTTCGGCGCCGACCGGACCGCGGGCAGCAGCGCGCGCTCGCCGCACCGGATCGAGACGTCGTACTTGTCGCCTTCCTCGAACCCGAAGGCGCCCGCCATCCCGCAGCAGCCCGAGTCGAGGATCTCGGCGTCGAGCCCCATGCCGCGGAGCACGTCGCGCTCGCCGTCCATGCCCAGGATCGCCTTGTGGTGGCAGTGGCCGTGCACCACGGCCCGCCGGTCGAGCCTCGGCAGCTCGCGCCCGCGCGGGCCGAGCACGAGCCGGCCGGGATCGCCGTCCGCCGCCCCCTTCAGGAAGTCGCCGAACATGTGCGTCTGCTGCCGGAGCTTCGACGCCACCGGGTCGTCGGGGAAGAGCCCGTTGAGCTCGTCGTGGAAGACCGAGACGCAGCTCGGCTCGAGGCCGACCACCGGCACGCCGCGCTCGATCGGGTCGCGCAGCGCGCTCATCACGTCGCGCAGCAGGCGACGGGCCGTCGTGAGGAAGCCGAAATCGTAGAGCGGCCGGCCGCAGCAGAGCTCCTGTTCCGGGATGATCACCTCGTAGCCCGCCCACTCGAGCACCTCGGTCGCGGCGATCGCCGTGTCCGGGAAGAAGTGATCGTTGAACGTGTCCGGCCACAGCAGCACCTGGGGCGCGCCGGCGTTGCGCCGCGGTCGGCCGTGGAACCACTGCCGGAACGACGTCCGCGCGAACGGCGGGATGCTCCGCTCGGGCGCGATGCCGGCGAGCTTCTTGGCGATCGCGGCGAGGGCCGGCGTCTGCGTCACGAGGTTCGCGAGCCCCGGCGCGCGCTGCGCGAGGCGCGCCCACCAGTGGATGAGCCCCATCGCATATGCGGCGCGCGGCCGCAGCCGACCCGCGTAGTGGTGCGACAGGAACTCCGCCTTGTAGGTGGCCATATCGACGTGGACCGGGCACTCGCCCTTGCACCCTTTGCAGGCGAGGCACAGGTCGAGCGACTCGCGCACCTCGCGGTCGCGGAAGCCGCGGAGCTCGCTCCCCTCCAGCATCTCGAAGAGCAGGCGCGCCCGCCCGCGCGTCGTGTGCTCCTCCTCGTGCGTCACCCTGTAGCTCGGGCACATCGTGCCGCCGTCGTGGCGGCGACACCTGCCGACGCCCACGCAGCGCAGGGTTGCGCGCGTGAAGTCGCCGTCGTCGTCCGGGAAGCGGAAGTGCGTCTCCACGGCGGCGGAGCGGAAGCCGGCGCCGAGGCGGAGGTTCTCGTCGACGCGGTACGGGTCGACGACCTTGCCCGGGTTCATGCGAAAGTCCGGGTCCCAGGCGGCCTTGAAGCGCCGGAACGCCTCGATGAGCTCCTCGCCGTACATCTTCGGCAAGTACTGCGCGCGCGCCTGGCCGTCGCCGTGCTCGCCGGAGAACGAGCCGCCGTAGCGGACCACGAGGTCGGTCGCCTCGTCGAGGAAGCGCTTCCAATTGCGGATGCCCTCGGCCGTGACCACGTCGAAGTCCACGCGACAGTGCACGCACGCCTGCCCGAAGTGGCCGTAGAGCGCGGGCTGATAGCCGTGGCGATCGAAGAGCGCGCGCAGGTCGCGCAGGTAGCCGCCCAGGTTGTCCGGGTGCACGGCCGAGTCCTCCCAGCCGGGCCACGTGTCGGGCTCCCCCGGGACGCGCGAGGTCGCCCCGAGCCCGGATCTGCGCACGTCCCAGAGCGCGCGCTCCTGCTCGGGGTCGTCGTACAGCTTCATCGTCGGCGGGTTCGGCCCGCGCGCGAGGGCGCTCATGGTGTCGAGCGCCCGCGCGTCGGCCTCCTCCCGGCTGCCGCCCCCGAACTCGACGAGCAAGAAGCCGCGGCCCTCCGGGAGATAGCGCAGGTAACGCTCGTGGAGCCCCTTCTTGTGCATGTCCTCGATGAGCCGGTCGTCGATCCCCTCGAGCGCGATCGGCCCGAGGCGCATCACCTCGGGGACGTGATCGCCCGCGGAGAACACGTCCGGGTAGCCGAGCACGAGGAGCGTGCGGAACCTGGGCCAGTCGACGAGGCGCAGGGTGGCCTCGAGCACGGTGACGCACGTCCCCTCGGTGCCGACCAGGGCGCGCGCCACGTGGAAGCCGTTCTCCGGCAGCAGCTCGTCGAGGTTGTAGCCGGACACGCGGCGCGGGATGCGCGGGTAGCGGGCGCGGATGAGATCCGCGTACCGGTCGCGGATGGCCCGCAGCTCGGCGTACAGCCGACCGCGCCGGCCCCCCTCGCGGACGATGGCGTCGAGCTCCTCCTCGCTCGTCGGCCCCACGCGCAGCCGCAGGCCGTCGTAGGTCAGCACCTCGAGCTCGTGCACGTTGTCGGCGGTGCGCCCGCCGAGGACCGAGTGCGTGCCGCAGGAGTTGTTGCCGATCATCCCGCCGAGCGTGCAGTACTCGTGGGTCGAGGGATCCGGCGCGAACGTGAGGTCGAGCTCGTTCGCGGCGTCGCGCAGGGTGTCGAGCACGGTGCCCGGCAGCACCCGGGCGCGCTTGCTCGCCCCGTCGAGCGAGAGGACGCCGCGCATGTACTTCGAGAAATCGAGGACGACGGCGACGTTGCACGTCTGCCCGGCGAGGCTCGTGCCGCCCCCGCGCGCGAGGATGGGCGCGCCGTGGCGGCGGCACGCGGCCACGGCGGCGATCACGTCGTCCTTGTGGCGCGGCACGACGACGCCGATGGGCAGCTGCCGGTAGTTCGACCCGTCGGTCGCGTAGAGCGCGCGGTCGCCCGCGGTGAAGCGGACCTCGCCCTCGACCGCGCGCGAGAGCTCGTCGGCGAGCGCCTCCACCTCGGGCCCGGCCGCGGGCGCGAGCCGCACGCGCCGCTCGCCGGGCAGGCGGATCACGCCGCGGTCGATCTCGCGCTGGACGGGCTCGGAGGGCCTGTCCTCCGCCGCCGCGCGCTCCCCCTGCTGCTCGATGTGCTGCATGATTCCCCCCTTCACACCGCGAAGCGCTCGGCGTCGGCGCGCCGGAGCGACAGCCCCATCCCGGGGCGCCCCAGATCCGGCGCGAGCGCGCCGCCCGCGGGCGCCGCCGCGCCCTCGAAGAGCATCCGCTCGATGCGGGCGTGATCGTGAAAGAACTCGAGGTGCGCGAGCCGCTGGACCGCGCACGCCGGGTGCAGGTGCAACGACGGCGCGCAGTGGCCCGACAGGTCGAGCGAGCGCGCCTCGCACAGCGCCGCCGCGGCGAGGAAGCCGGTGATCCCGCAGCGGCTCGCGTCCGCCTGCAGGACGTCCACGGCGCCGGCGTCGAGCATGCGGCGGAAATAGACGAGGTCGTAGCCGTACTCGCCCGCCGCGACGTCCATGCCGGCGGGCGCCCGGTCGCGCAGGAGCCGCAGCCCGTCGAGATCGTCCGAGCTCACGGGCTCCTCGAACCAGCGGACGCCCTCGCCGGCGTACCGCTCGGCGAAGGCGAGCGCCTGCTTGCGCGCGTAGGCGCCGTTCGCGTCGACGAACAGCGCGGCGTCCGGGCCGACGGCGCGGCGCGCCGCGCGCACGCGCGCGAGGTCGGCCGCGGGGTCGCGCCCCACCTTCATCTTCACGCGCGGGATGCCCGCGGCGACCCAGCCGCCGAGCTGCTCGGCGAGCTCGACCTCGGTGTACGAGGTGAACCCGCCGCTGCCGTAGATCGGCACGCGGTCGCGCGCCACGCCGAGCAGCGTCGCGAGCGGCAGCGCGAGCAGGCGGGCCTTCAGGTCCCAGAGCGCCGCGTCGACGGCGGCGATGGCCATCTGCGCGATCCCGGGCCGGCCGAGGTTGCGGATGCTGCGCACCATCGCGGCCCACGCGCCCGGCACCGCCATCGCGTCGCGCCCGCGCACGACGCCGGCGAGCTTGTCGGCCACGAGCCGCGCCGCCGCGACGTCGGCATAGGTGTAGCCGAGCCCGCGCTCGCCGCCGGCGGACGCGTGCACGACGACCAGCGTCGTCTCGCGCCACTCGAGCGTGCCGTCGGACTCCGGCCGGTCGGTCGGGATGGTGTACGCGGCCACCTCGACCCGCTCGACCGGGGCCGACGCGGGGTGCCTCTCGCCGGCCATGATCACCCCCGGTGCGGGATCCAGCTCTCGATCATGTCCCGGTACGCCTGGCGGATGATCCCGCGCGCGCCCGGGTCGCCCCGCAGCAGCGCCGTCGTGAGCATCCTCGCCTGCTTCACCGTGATGTGCGGCGGCAGCGGCGGGACCTCCGGGTCGGTGACCGCCTCGACCACCACCGGCCGGTCGACCCGGAACGCCTCGTCCCAGGTGCGCGCGACCTGGTCCGGGCGGTCGATCCGCACGCCCGAGAGCCCGAGCGCCTCGGCGTAGGCCGCGTACGGGAAGTCCGGCAGCGCCTGGGACGCCTCGAGCTTGGGGTCGCCGCTCATCACGCGGAGCTCCCAGGTGACCTGGTTGAGGTCGCGGTTGTTGAGCACCAGCACGACGAGGCGCGGGTCCTTCCACTCGCGCCAGTACTTCGCGACGGTGATGAGCGTGTTGATGCCGTTCATCTGCATCGCGCCGTCGCCGACCAGCGCGACGACCGGGCGGTCGGGGTAGGCGAACTTGGCCGCGACCGCATACGGCATCCCGGGCCCCATCGTCGCCAGCGTCCCCGAGAGCGAGGCCATCATGCCCTCCCGGATCTTGATGTCGCGCGCGTACCAGTTGGCCGACGAGCCGGAGTCGGCGGTCAGGATGCACCGGTCGGGCAGCCTGGGCGACAGCTCCCAGTAGACGCGCTGTGGGTTCAGCGGATTGGCGTCGTTCATCGCCCGCGCCTCGAGCACCTTCCACCAGTCGGCGACGCTCTCCTCGAGCCGGCGCCGCCACGAGCGGTCGGTCTTGAGCTTGAGGTAGGGGATGAGCGCCCGCAGCGTCTCGGCGCTGTCGCCGATCAGGTTGACCTCCATCGGGTAGCGCAGGCCGAGCATCCGGCCGTCGATGTCGATCTGGACGCCGCGCGCCTGGCCCTCCTCCGGCAGGAACTCCGGGTAGGGGAAGCTCGAGCCGACCATGAAGAGGGTGTCGCAATTCGCCATCATCTCCCAGCTCGGCTTGGTGCCGAGCAGGCCGATCGCGCCGGTGACCCAGGGCAGGTCGTCGGGGAGCGCCGCCTTGCCGAGCAGCGCCTTGGCCACGCCGCACCCGAGGATCTCGGCGACGCGCGCGACCTCCGGCGCGGCCCCGAGGGCGCCCTGGCCGATGAGCATGGCGACGCGCTTGCCGGCGTTGAGCACGTCGGCCGCGCGCCGCAGATCCTCCTCCTTCGGCAGCACGCGCGGCGAGCTGTAGCCGAGGCCGGTGTGCACGGTGCCGTGCTTGTGCGGGGGCTCCTCCACGGCGTCCATCTCCTGGACGTCCTTCGGGACGATGACGCACGTGACGGTGCGCTCCGCCCGCGCGATGCGCATCGCGCGGTCGATGAGGTGCCGGATCTGCGCGGGCGAGGACGCCATCTGCACGTATTCGTGCGCGACGTCCTTGAAGAGCGAGACGAGATCGACCTCCTGCTGGTAGTGCCCGCCGAGCGCGGCGCGGTCCTGCTGGCCGACGATGGCCACGACCGGCTGGTGGTCCAGCTTCGCGTCGTAGAGCCCGTTCAGGAGGTGGATCGCGCCCGGCCCCGAGGTCGCCAGGCAGACGCCCACCTCGCCGGCGAACTTCGCGTGAGCGCACGCCATGAACGCGCCCATCTCCTCGTGCCGCACCTGGATGAACCGCAGGTCCGGAACGCGGTGGAACGCGCCCACGATGCCGTTGATGCCGTCGCCTGGGTAGGCGTACACGCGCCGGACACCCCACGCGACGAGGCGCCTCAGCAGGAACTCGCCGACGGTCTGCGCCATGAGTCTTCCCCCTCGAGCCCGGAACGTGAGCTCGACCCTGCGAGGCGTGCGAACTCCGTGCCGCCTCGCCGCGCTGCGCGCTGCG
The DNA here is from genome assembly GCF_051526825.1 of Sorangium sp. So ce185. NCBI lineage: Bacteria > Pseudomonadati > Myxococcota > Polyangiales > Polyangiaceae > Sorangium > Sorangium sp. So ce185. Next base: position 990,867 of record NZ_CP150316.1, read on the forward strand.
TGCCGCGGCTGCGCGTGCGGACGGGCGCTGCGCGTGCGGCGCCGCCGAGCGGCCGCGCGCGTGCAGCGCGCGCGCCGCGGAGGGGCCCGCGCGCCGCGCCCCGGCGCGCGGCGCCGACGCGGAGAGCGCGTCACGCGGCCGGGAGCACGGCGAGATCGACCAGGATCCGTCGGAGCTCCTCGACCCGCTCTTTCTCGAGCGGCTGCAGCGGGGCCCGGAGCGGCCCGACCCGAGTGCCCATCAGCTCGAGGGCCGCCGAGATGGCGCGCGGCAGGCCGTGCGCGACGATGAACTGAAGGAAAGGCAGCTGGCGGTAAAAGCATCTCCGGGCGGCGTCGAGGTCGCCGCGCGTCACCGCGTCGTAGAGCTCGACGGTGAGGCGCGGGATCACGTGCGGGGCCGCCGTGCACCAGCCGCGGGCCCCGGCCACGAACGCGGCGAGCGCGAGCGGATTGCTACCGTTGTAGAAGGCCACCTGGTCGCCGCAGAGCTGCACGAGCCGATGCATCCGGTTCACGTCCCCGGTGCTCTCCTTCACCATCGTGACGTTCGGGATGCGCAGCAGCCGCGCGATGGTGTCGGGGCTCAGGTCGATGCCGCCCGTCGCCGGGTTGTTGTACACGGCGATGGGGATGGATACGGCCTTCGCGACGGCCTCGAAGTGCGCCACGATCTCCTTGTCCGAGAGCTTCCAGTAGCTCATCGGGATGATCATCACCGCGGTGGCGCCCGCCCGCTCCGCGTACTTCGCGTGGCGCACGGTCCGCTCGGTGGTGAGGCTCGACACGCCGACAAGGGTAGGCGCCCGGCCGGCCACCCGTTTGACGACGAGATCGGTGACGGCCTCGCGCTCCTCGTCCGAGAGGTACGGCAGCACCCCGGTGCTGCCCAGCGGCGCGATCGCGTGCACGCCCGCGGCGAGCATGTCGTCGACGATGCGCCCGAGGAGCTGCTCATCGACGCGCCCGGCCTCGGTGAACGGCGTGATGGGGTAAGCGACGATCCCACGGAGAGGGGATGTCATCGCGCGCCTCCTTCCGCCTCGTGGTGCTTGTCGAAGAGCAGGTCGGCCCGGCCTGGCACCTCCTCGCGCAGCGCGACCCCGCCCATGTTCTGCAGCGCCGGCGCGTTCTCGCAGGCGAGGTAGCGCGCCCGCCCCTCTCCGGTGTTGACGTGGTTGTGCCAGGCCCACACCGGGACGTAGATCGCGTCCCCCTGCTTCCAGTCGACGCGCTTCCCGCCCACGTACGAGTAACCCTCTCCCTCAAGGACGTAGAGGATGGTCTCGTAGGTATGCCGGTGCCGATTCGAGGATTGCCCCGGCTCGAGCCAGCCGATGGTCACGCTGATCGCGTGTGACGGGAGATCCACGAAGAAGACCGGGTGCTTCCTCGCCCTCGAGTAGGCGTCGCGATGCCCGTCCGACTCGACCGCGGGGTGCGCGAGCCTCTCGGGCATCACCACGCGGGGCCGCGGCGGCGTCTTGTCGAAGTCTGCTGAATGGAACCGTTCGCCCATATCTGCTCCTTGTCGGCGCGAAGAGCGCCTTGCGCAGGAGCAGGAATAGCGCGATGCTGGACCCATGGGAGGCTCCAGAACCAACATATCGACGGGTCCAGCTGGTCGGCCCTGGCGCTTCGACCTGGCGCTCGACGGCGGCGCGTCCGTGCCGCGCCAAACCCAGCTGAGCCGCGCGATCGTCCAGGAGATTCAGCGCGGGCGGCTCCTGCCCGGGGCGACGCTCCCGGGCAGCCGGACGCTCGCGGCCCAGCTCAAGGTCAACAGGAAGGTCGTCGTCGCCGCCGTGGGCGAGCTGGTGGCCCAAGGGTGGCTCGAGGCGCTCCCCGCCCGCGGCACCCGGGTGGCGCTCAACCTGCCGACGCTCGCCGTCGCCGACGCCGAGGGCCGCCGCTCCGTCGGGGCGGCGCCCGCCCAGCGGCGCGCCGCCGTGATCGCGGTGAGCGACGGAGTCCCGGACGCCCGCATCGCGCCCGTGGACCAGCTCGCCCGCGCCCAGCGGCGCGCCCTCCGAGCGCTGACCCGGACGGGCCTCGGCTACGGCGACGCCGCGGGCGATCCCGTGCTCAGGGATGTCCTTGCGGGCTTCGTCAACCACGCTCGCGGCCTCTCGTGCTCCTCGGAGGAGGTCGTCCTGACGCGCGGCAGCCAGGGCGCGCTGAGCCTGTTCGCGCTGGCGATGCTGGAGCCCGGGGAGGTCGTCGCCGTCGAGCACCCCGGCTACGCGCCGGCGTGGCGCGCCTTCCGGCTCGCCCGGGCCGAGGTCGTCCATGTGCCCGTCGACGCCGAGGGCCTCCGCACGGACGAGCTGGAGGCGCACGCCAAGCGGCTCAAGGGGCGCCTCAAGGCCGTGTACGTGACACCGCACCACCAGTACCCCACGACCGTGGCGATGTCCGCGGAGCGCCGGATGCACCTGCGGCGAATCTGCGAGACTTACCATCTCTACATCGTGGAGGACGACTACGACTACGAGTACCACTTCGAGGGCGCGCCGCTCTTGCCCCTCTCCGCGACCAAGGACCTCTCGTCGCGCTGCGTCTACATCGCTTCGCTGTCGAAGCTCATCGCCCCCGCCCTGCGGCTCGGATACATCATCGCGGACAAGTCCGTGGTCGCGCGATTGAGCTCGGTCCGTGAGCTGCTCGATCGTCAGGGAGACGTCGTCCTCGAGCGCGCCGTGGCGGAGCTCATCGAGGACGGCGAGGTCCAGCGCCACGCGCGGCGCGCCCGGCAGCTCTACCGCGAGCGCCGTGACCACCTGCTGGAGCAGCTCGCGTCGCGGCCGCCCCTCTGCGCCGCGCTCGCGTGCGATCCGCCCGGCGGGGGGCTGGCGCTCTGGCTGCGCCTTCGCGGCGTGACCTCGGAAGAGCTGGCCCGACGCGCGCACGCGCGCGACCTGACCCTCACGCCGGGGTCTGCGCACGTCGCCGACGGGTCGTTGCCCGCGTTTCGCTTCGGCTTCGCGGCGCACACCACCGAGGAGCTGTCGGCGATCTGCGACACGCTGGAGGCGTGCCTCAAGCCCGACGCCGGCGCGAAGCGCCGATGAGCCGCGCGCGGGCGCGCGCGGCGCGCTCCATCTAGACCTCATGCAATCGCAGCTCCTGGCCGGCGGAGCGACGCCGGCGACCGCCCACCTGCGACGGGGCTGAGGCGCATGCAGGGCGAGATCCATTCTCCCCCACACGCCGCACTCCTTCCCGACACGCACGCACAGCGATCCGCGCCAATGCCGTGGCGCTCCGCGCCCTCGACTCGACCCCCTTCGCCGCGCGGCGTCGGCCGCCCGCGCGCGTCGGTCGTGATCAGGGATAGCCATTGATTCGAAAATGCTGTTAGCCTGAAAGCGTCGTCCGCCATCACCCCGGATCCCACGAACGGGAGGGAGAAATCATGCAATCGAATGTCAAGCTCGCGCGCTTCCATGCGCGCCTCGCCGTCGCTGCGGCCGCTTCCCTGGGCACGCTCGCGACGAGCGATCTCGCGCGCGGCGCGCCGTCGTACACCCTCTTCGAGAGCGGCCAGGTCCGCCCCCTCGCCATGTCGCCCGACGGCAACTTGCTCCTCGCGCTCAACACGCCAGACGGCCGCCTCGAGGTCTTCCGGGCCCACCAGGGCGGCCTCTCCCATCGCGCGTCGATCCCGGTGGGCGTCGAGCCGGTCGCGGTCGCCGCCCGGACCAACGACGAGGTGTGGGTCGTCAATCACCTCTCCGATAGCGTGAGCGTCGTCGAGCTCGACCCCGGGGGCACCGGCGGGCGCGTGGTGCGCACGCTGCTCGTCGGCGACGAGCCGCGCGATATCGTCTTTGCGGGGCCGGGGCGGCGCCGCGCCTTCATCACCACGGCGCATCGCGGCCAGAACGTCCCCTTCGACCCGCAGCTCACGACGCCCGGCATCGGCCGCGCCGACGTGTGGGTCTTCGACGCGAACCACCTCGGCGCGTCGCTCGGCGGCGACCCGCTCACCATCGTCACCCTGTTCACCGACACCCCGAGGGCGCTCGTCGCGACGCCGGACGGCAAGCGCGTCTACGCGGCGGGCTTCCATTCAGGCAACCGGACGACCGTCGTCAACGAGCAGGTCATCCCCGACGGCTTCGGGCCCGGCGGGACGCTCGGCCCGGCGACCAACGCGCAAGGCTTCCAGGCGCCGGAGGTCTCCCTCATCGTCCAGCACGACGGCGCGCACTGGAAGGACGAGGCCGGGCGCGACTGGGACGACGTCATCAAGCTCTCGCTGCCCGACAAGGACGTGTTCGCGATCGACGCGATGGCGAGCCCGCCAAAGCAGGTCAGCGGCCCCGCCGGCTTCTTCACCGGCGTCGGCACCATCCTGTTCAACATGGCGGTGAACCCCGTGAACGGGAAGGTCTACGTCTCGAACACCGAGGCGCTCAACCTGCAGCGCTTCGAGGGGCCCGGCATCTTCGCCGGCAGCAGCCTGCGCGGGCACCTCCACGAGAGCCGGATCACCGTCCTCGGGGGCGGCTCGGTCGCGCCGCGGCACCTGAACAAGCACATCGACTACGCGAGCTGCTGCGCGCCGGCGCCCAACGCGGAGAGCAAGAAGAGCCTCGCCCAGCCCACGGGCATGGCCGTCTCCCCCGACGGCGAGACGCTCTATGTGGCGGCGCTGGGCTCGAGCAAGGTCGGCGTCTTCAGCACGGAAGAGCTGGAGGACGACACGTTCGTCCCCGACGCGAAGAGCCACATCCCGGTGAGCGGCGGCGGCCCGACGGGGCTCGTGCTCGACCACGCGCGGCGCCAGCTCTACGTGATGACGCGGTTCGACAACGGCATCTCGATCCTCGACACCAAGAAGCGCAAGGAGGTGGCGCACGTCACGATGTTCACCCCCGAGCCGCCCGCCATCGTGAACGGCCGGCGTTTCCTCTACGACGCGGCGTTCTCCTCGAGCCACGGCGACTCGTCGTGCGCGAGCTGCCATATCTTCGGCGATTTCGACAGCCTGGCGTGGGACCTCGGCAATCCGGACGCCCCGGTGGAGCCGAACCCGGGTCCGTTCGGGAACATCACGAATTTCTTCACCGGCGAGCCGATGCCGACCGACTTCCACCCCATGAAGGGCCCGATGACGACGCAGAGCCTGCGCGGCATGGCCAACCACGGGCCCATGCACTGGCGCGGCGATCGGACGGGCGGCACCCCCGACGCGCCCTCCGCGCAGCCCGACACCGGCACGTTCGACGAGCGCGCGGCCTTCAAGAAGTTCCGGCCCTCCTTCACGGACCTGCTCGGGCGGCACGAGCTCATCCCGGAGGCCGACATGGAGGCCTTCACCGATTTCATCCTCAAGGTGACCTACCCGCCGAACCCCGTCCGGAACCTCGACAACTCGCTGACCCCCGCCCAGCAGCAAGCCGAGGATTTCTTCAACAACGTCGTCGTCGACATCACCGAGCGGTGCGGCGACTGCCACGCCGTCGACCCCGCCGCAAACCCGGAGTCCGACGCCCCGGGGTTCTTCGGCACGACGGCGTTCACGACCTTCGAGTTCCAGCCGATGGTGCTCAAAATCCCGCACCTGCGCAACGCTTACCAGAAGGTGGGGATGTTCGGCGCGGAGCTCCCGCTCTCGAACACCTTCGACGAGTTCCCGTTCATGGGAGACCAGGTGCGGGGGTTCGGCTACATCCACGACGGGACGTTCGATACGATCTTCAGGTTCCTCCGGGTCTCGGATTTCTCGGATGAGTTCGTGACGCCGTTCGCCGAGAACCCGACCGGTATCCCGGTCACGCCGGAGGGCGACGCGCTCCGCCGCGGGCTCGAGTCGCTCATCCTCGCGTTCCCGACCAACATGGCGCCCATCGTGGGCCAGCAGATCACGCTGACCCGCCACAACGCGCTCGTCGCGGCGCCGCGCATCCACCTGCTGCGCTCGCGCGCCGACGCCGGCGAGTGCGACCTCGTCGCGAGGACAACCCTGCTCGGCCGATCGCTCGGCTATCATTACCTGGGCGGCGGCTACTTCTCCGCCAATCGCAGCGCCGCCCCGCCGCTCAGCGAACCGCTGCTCCGGTATCTGGCCGTCGTGACCGGCCGGGAGCTGACGTATACCTGCATGCCGCCCGGCTCCGGAGAGCGCGCCGGGATCGACCGCGATCTCGACGGCTTCCTCGACGGCGACGAAGAAGACGCCGGCAGCGATCCCGCCGATCCCTCGGACACGCCCTGACCCGCGCGGGGACGCGCACATCGTCGCCTGTCGCCGCCTACCGGCCCATCACCCGCGCCGCCGGAGGCTCCGGCCCATCTCCTGAGTCGCTGCGCATACCTCGATGCGACGGAGATCGACCACGTCCGTGACGTAAGCGTGGCCACCGACGGCCGTCCTGCGATAGAAGGCAGGCTCATCTGGAGAGTCGCGCCATGCAGCCGTTCCTGGACTCGCAAGCCCCCCCTGCCGGCACCTTGCTGGCCGCACCGATGGACATGCCGCGCTTCCTCGCCGCGGCGGTGCGCCTGTCCCTGTCGCTCGCGGAGCTGCACAAGGACGGCTCGATCCATGGACGGCTGTCGCCTCGCAGCCTGCTCGTCGGGGAGGGCGGCGACCCGCTCCGCATCGCCGCCCCTCCGGCCGGCGCTCCCGAGCGAGAGCAGCTCGTGGCCTACGTGCTCGCCCAGCCGGAGCTATTTCCGTACATATCGCCCGAGATCACCGGGCGGATCAACCGGCCGATCGATCACCGCGCCGACCTGTATTCGCTGGGGGCCCTCTTCTACGAGATGATCTCGGGCGCGCCGCCTTTTCAGGCCAACGACCTGCTCGAGTGGACCCATTGCCACGTCGCCCGGCGGCCACGCCCGCTCACGGAGGTGGCGCCGGCGACACCGCCTCTCGTGTCCGAGATCGTCTTGAAGCTCCTGGCCAAGATGCCCGACGAGCGTTACAGGACGGCGCGCGGGCTCGCGCACGATCTCGAGCGGTGCGCCGCCGCCCTGCGCGAGGCGGGCGACGTCGCGCCGTTCGCGCTCGGCGCGCGCGACACGCCGGATCGGTTCCAGATCCCGAGGACCCTCCTCGGGCGTGATCGCGAGATCGCCGCGCTGACAGGCGCGTTCGAGCACGTCGTCTCGACGGGAACGCCGGCGCTCGCGCTGGTCACCGGCCCCTCGGGGATCGGCAAATCATCGCTCGTGCGCGAGCTGCTCCACCACGTCGTGAGGGCCCACGGGGCGTTCGCTTCCGGCAAGTTCGACCAGTACAAGCGGGGTATCCCGTATTCCACGTTCACGCAGGCGTTCGGAGAGCTCGTCCGCCGCCTCCTGACCGAGAGCGAGGCTCGCCTCGACGCGTGGAGGGCGCGCTTGCTCGAGGCGCTCGGCCGACACGGTCAGCTCATCATCGACGTCATCCCGCGGGTCGAGCTCATCCTCGGGCCACAGCCGCCCGTGGAGCGGCTGCCGATGAGCGAGGCGGAGAACCGCTTCGTCAGGACGTTCCAGCAGTTCGTCGGCGTCTTCGCCGCCCCCGATCACCCGTTCGTCCTGTTCCTGGACGACCTGCAGTGGGCGGACGCCGCCAGCCTCCGGCTGCTGCGGCGCCTGCTCGATCCGGCGCCGTCGCGCCCCCTGCTCATCCTCGGCGCCTACCGCGACGGCGAGGTCGGCCGCTCGCATCCCCTGACGGCGATCGTGGAGGAGCTGACCGCCGCGGGCGCGTCGGTGCGCCGCGTCCCCCTGGGGCCGCTCACCGCCGTCGACGTGCGCGCGCTGGTGGCGGCCACGCTCTCCTGCGATCCGGAGGCCGCCGAGCCCCTCGCCGAGCGCGTGCACCTCGCGTCGGGCGGCAACCCGTTCCTCTCGGCGCAGGCGCTCACCGCGCTGCACAAGCGCGGGCTCGTGCGGTTCGACGGCGGCGAGGGCGCGTGGCGGTGGGATCTCGCCGAGATCGACGCAGAGGGGCAGCTCGGCGGCGCCGCGGACCTGTCGGAGAGCGCGCTCGAGCGGCTGTCGAACGAGGCGAGGGCAGCGCTGCGGCTCGGCGCGTGCATTGGCGACGAGCTCGAGATCGCGACGCTGGCGCTGCTCGCCGGGGGGCCGGAGGAGGCGCTCCGCGAGCACCTCCGGGAGGCGGCCCGGGAGGAGCTCGTGACGCTCGGACAGCGCACGTGCGCGTTCGTGCACGATCGGGTGAGGCAGGCGGCCTACGCGCTGATCCCCGAGGAGATGCGCGCGGCGGAGCACCTCCGCATCGGGCGGCTCCTTCTCTCGGCGGAGGCGCCCGGACAGAGCGTCTTCGCCGTCGCCAGCCAGATGAACCTGGGCGCGGCCCTGATCCGCGAGCGGGGGGAGCGGGCGCGGGTCGCCGCGCTGAACCTCGACGCGGGGCGAAAGGCCAAGTCTTCCGCCGCCTACCGGCCGGCCGCGGACTACCTCGCCGCCGGGATTGCCATGCTCGCCGAGGATTGCTGGGAGACGCAGCACGAGCTCGCCTTCGCCCTGCACCTCGAGCGTGCGGAGTGCGCGCAGCAGAACGGCGACCTCGACGAGGCGGAGCGGCTCTGCGCCCTGCTCCTCTCGCACGCGAAGACGCTCCTGCACAAGGCGCCCGTTTATCGGGTGAAGATCGAGATCTGCACGAGCCGGTTCAGCCCCGACACGATGCCTTGCATCCTCGAGTGCCTGAGCGCCTTTGGCGTGGGCGTGCCCGAGCGCCCGAGCGACGCCGACGTCCAGGCCGCGTTCGACAAGGTGTGGCGCGCGCTCGGGGATCGCCCCGTCGCGTCGCTGATCGAGCTGCCGCCGATGGCCGACCCGGAGAGCCAGGCGGTGATGAGCACGCTGGCCGTGACCTACGTCGCGACGTGGTTCATGGACGAGAACGTCGCGCACCTGACGGCCAGCTGGATGGTGCACCTCAGCATGACGCGCGGCAATGCGGACGCGTCGGCGCTCGCGTACGGCGGCTTCGGGATGTCGCTCGTGCAGCGGTTCGGCGACTACAAGAACGCGGTTCGCTTCAGCGAGCTCGCCTACGATTTCGCCGAGCGCCGCGGATCGATCTATTTCCTGGGCGTCGCTGCGGATCTCCACGGGGTCATGATCTCGCCCTGGGTCCGCCCGTTGCCGGTGAGCCTCGAGGTCATCCGGAGGGGCCTTGGCGCGGCCGTCGAGTCCGGAAACCTCATCTTCTCGGCCTTCCTCGCCCTCGGCACGGTGACGCACGGCCTCGCGCGAGGGGAGCCGCTGGAGGAGCTCTATCGCGCGAGCGAGGCGCGGATGGAGACCGTGCGAGCGGCGAACTTCGCCATGGCCGAGCGCTGCCTCGTCGTCCTCCAGCGCTTCATCAAGAACATGATGGGCCAGACGAGCGGCCCGCTGACGTTCAGCGGCGACGGCTTCGACGAGGCGGAGTTCGTGGAGCGGCTCGCCGACGGGAGCTCGCCGCTCGCGGCGCTCTGGTATCATGTCGCGCGGCTCCAGGCCCGCTTCCTCGTCGGCGAGCTGGACGAGGCTTCCCGGGCCGCGGCGGCGGCGCAGGAGATGTACTGGGCGAGCGTGCTCCAGATCCTGGTGCCGGATTATCACTGCTATGCCGCCCTCACCCTCGCGGCGAGCCCCGCCGATCCCGAGGACCCGCGGAGGAGGCGCGAGGCCCTCGCGACGCACGAGGCGCGCCTCCGCGGCTTCGCGGAGAATTGCCCCGAGAACTTCGCGCACAAACACGCGCTGATCCAGGCCGAGATCGCCAGGATCGAGGACCGCGCGCTCGACGCGATGGGGCTTTACGAGCGCGCCATCGGCGCGGCCCGGGAGGGCGGCTTCGTGCACGACGAGGGCCTCTGCGCGGAGATCGCCGCGCGCTTTTACATGGCCCGCGGGGCCACGACCGCGGGGCTCGGCTACCTCGGCGTGGCGCGGTCGTGTTACGCCCGCTGGGGCGCGGCGCTCCTCGTCGATCGGCTCGATGCGCGGTACCCGGAGCTGCGTCAGGCGGCGATCGGCGCGCCCCAGCGCGCCGCGGGCGATCGCAGCCGGCAGCTGGACACGCTCGCCGTCGTCAGGGCGCTTCAGGCTATCTCCAGCGAGATCGTCCTCGACAAGCTCCTCTCGAACCTGCTCCGCGTCGTCATCGAGCACGCGGCGGCGGAGCGCTGCCGCCTGCTCCTCGTCCAGGATGGCCAGTTCACGCTGCTCGCGAGCGCCTGCGCCGAGCAGCCGGTAAAGATCCAGCGCCTCGCGGCGGGGGGCTCGCTGCCCGCGGGCTGCGTGCCGATGTCCATCGTCAGCTACGTGAAGCGGACGGGAGAGCACGTGATCCTGGACGACGCGTCCGAGGGCGGCCATTTCGCGACCGACGAGTACGTCGCGCGCCGCCGGACCAAGTCGGCGTGCTGCGTGCCGATCACGAGGCAGAAGGCGCTGACGGGCATCCTTTATCTGGAGAACGATCTCACGAGCGGCGCGTTCAAGGCGGACCGGCTCGCGCTGCTGGATCTCGTGGCGAAGCAGGCGGCCATCTCCGTGGAGAACGCGCTCCTTTACGAGGGGCTCGCCCGCGAGAACGGCGAGCGGAAGCGGGTGGAGGAGGAGCTGCGCGAGCAGCTCGAGATCGTCGTGCGCCAGGAGGACGCGATACGGGCGCTGTCGACGCCGATCATCGAGGTGTGGGACGGCGTCGTGACGATGCCGATCTTCGGGGCCATCGACGGGCAGCGCGCGGCGCAGATCATGGATGTGCTGCTCACGACGATCACGCGCAAGCGGTGCAGGTTCGCGATCCTGGATCTCACGGGCGTCGAGGTCGTCGACACGGTCACGGCGCACCATGTGATCTCGGTGATCCGCGCGGTCGAGCTGCTGGGCGCCCGAGGCATGGTGGTCGGGCTCCGGGCCGAGGTGGCTCAGACGATCGTGTCGGCCGGCGTGGATCTCACGCGCATCAAGACGCTCGGGAACCTGCGGCAGGCGCTCCAGGTCTGCATGCGGGCGTCGAGGCGCTGAGGCGCCGGGGCGGCTGGCGGCCAGAGCCGCTTCTCCGCCGTGGAGGAGGCAGCGGCGACAGGGGCTACGCCCGTCCGCCAGCGAGCGCTCGATGCACATGACGCTCGGCCCGGATGATGCATTGTGGTGCTGGCCGACCGGCGGCCGCTGGCCACGTTGGACGAGGTCCCGTCGCCAACACAGGAATCGCAAGATGAACACGACAGCAAATCCGCAGGGGATGCTCCAGGATGAATCCAGGGATGTGCTCGTCGACGTCTGGGAGGAGCACCTCCGCGGCGAGTTTGTCGCCAAAGATCCTGAGATCACGCTGAAGACGATGGTCGAGGACGCCTATGTCAATCACGTCCCTGTGCTGACCGGAGGGAAGGGGCGGGATGAGCTGAGGGAGTTCTACTCCAGGCGCTTCATCCCGCAGATGCCTCTGGACACGGAGATGATCCCTGTGTCGCGGACCCTCGGCGAAGACCGGCTGGTTGAAGAGATGGTCTTCAGGTTCACCCATACGATCGAGATGGATTGGATGCTGCCCGGCATCGCCCCGACGGGGAGGCGGGTCGAGGTGCCCTTGGTCGCCATCGTGCAGTTTCGGGAGGGCAAGCTCGCCCATGAGCATATCTACTGGGATCAGGCGAGCGTGCTCGTCCAGATCGGGCTGCTCGAACCCGGCGCGTTGCCGGTCGTGGGCGTGGAGAGCGCTCGCAAGATCCTTGATCCGAGCTTGCCATCGAGCTCGCTGATGGACCGCGCCGAGCAAGGCCGGTAAGGATCGATCCGTAGCGTCGACGTCTCGATGTGCAGGCGGCCGTGCGGGTCGAGGGCTGGGGCGATCGGCGGCGCGATCGGGCCAGCCCCGAACTCGGGCGGGTGCAGGCTCGTCGGGGACGCTGCTCACGAGCGCCGCGCCCCACCTCCCTCACGCCCCGCCGCCACCCCCGCCTCACGCCACCAGTCCCGGCAGCGCCCCGGTGCACACGCCGGGGATCCCGAACGTGGTCACGTCCTCCAGCCCCATCGCATTGCACACCGACACGAGCAGGTTGTTGTGCGGCAGGTCCGCATACTTGATGTACCTGCCCATCTTGAAATAGCCCCCCACGCCGCCCGCGAGCACCCACGGGATGTCCCTGTACGTGTGCGTATTGCCGACGCCGAGCTCGTTCCCCCACAGCAATAGCGTACTATCGAGCATCGAGCTGCCGTCCACCTCCTTGGCGAGCGCCAGCTGGTCCAGCACGTAGTTCACCTGCTCGCTGTGCCACCGGTTGATCTTCACGAGCTTCTCGTTCGCGACCGCGTCGTCGTCGCCGGCGTGGGACAGCTCGTGGTGCTCCTCGTTCACGCCGATCCAGGGATAGTATTGCCAGCTATCGGCGTTGGCCCACATGAACGTGGACACGCGGGTCATCCCGCAGATGTGCGCGAGCAGCATGAGATCCATCTGCAGCCGGCCGACCTTCGGGTAGTTCTCCATGGCGCGCGTGTCGAACTTCTCCGGCATCTCGAGCGGCGTGCACGAGACCCCCGAGCTCTGCAGCCGCTGCTCGATGTTGCGAATGCCGCCGAGGTGCGCCTCGAGCCGCGCCTTGTCCTCGGAGCTGACGCGCGCCTGCAGCCGGCCGATATCGTCCTTCAAAAAGTCCAGCACGCTCTGGCGCTCGGCCATCAGCCGCTGGAGCTCCGTGTCGGACAGGTCCGCGTTGGCGAAGATCCGCGCGTACATCTGGAACGGGTCGTCGACCGCGATGTTCGGCTGGTTCGCGCCGCGGTACGAGATGACGCGGAGCGGCTCCTGCCCCTCGATGCGCACGCCGAACTCGAGCGACGGGAACTGGCTGCTGCCGCCGATCCGACTGGCGATGTATTGATCCACCGAGATCCGATCCGCCCAGCCGGCAGGCCCGCCCGCGCCGGTGAAGCTGCCGGCGAGCAGCGAGCCGCCCGTCAACATCGCGCCGGGGCCCTTCATGTGCGGGCCGCCGGGCTTGTTCGCGCTCGGCACCCCGAGCTCGTCCTCGACCGTCGAGTTCATGTGCACGCCCTTGAGCACCAGCATCTTCTGCTTGTGCGCCTCGAGGGGCTGGAGGATCGGGCCGAGCGACAGCGGCGCGTCGTGCGCGTCCCCCGGCGGGAAGAACGCCGACGGCACCGTGCCGTTCGCCGAGAAGATGCCGATGAAGCGCTTTGCGCCCGGCTGGTTCGCGTCCTGTCCGAACACGGTGGCGCTCCGCCAGATGGGGCTCGTCAGCGCGACGGTCAGGGCGCCCAGCCCGCCGAGCAGCTTGCGGCGGCTGATCTGGGTCCGGAGGTCGATCGGGCCTTTGCGGTTCATGGCATCTCCTTCGCGTGCTGATCGATCGGACGGCGGTAGAGGAAAGCGTCCGTCTCCACGACGGCGCGGGGCAGCGCGTTCAGGTCCTGACCGGCGGCCCTGAACGTCTCGAGCAACCGCTCCATCGAGCAGCCATCCATGTCCTGCTCGAAGCGGGCGATCGCGAAGCGGAACCACTGGCGCGCCACGCACTCTTCCACCTCGGCGCTGCCCGCGAGCCTCTCGCCGAGCTCCGCAACGCCCACGAATTCGCCGTTCATGTCGCGGGTGACGACCACCTTGCCGCTCGCGTCGACCGGCTTGCCGCCGTCGAGCTCGCGGTAGCGGCCGAGCGCGTCGTAGTGCTCGAAGCCGAAGCCGATCGGGTCGAGCAGCTGGTGGCAGCCGGAGCAGCTCGGGTCCACCTCGTGCTGCGCCAGCCGCTCGCGGGTCGAGCTGCTCGCGTCGACCTCGGGCGGCTTGGGGATGTTGGCCGGCGGGGCCGGCAGCTGCTGGCAGAGCAGGGCCTCGCGCACGAACCTCCCGCGGTAGATCGGCGAGCTCTCGGCGGGCTTCGCCTGGACCGCGAGCAGCGCCGGGAGCGTCAGGATGCCAGACGCGGTGCCGTCCGCGCGCTCGAGCGCCTGGAAGGCGTCGCCGCCGGTGACGCCGTAATACCCGCCCAGGTCCTTGTTGTAGAAGACCGTCGTCGAGGTGAAGAGCGCGCGCAGCGCGCCGCCCTGCTCGTGGAGCACGTGGTCGAAGAAGGCGTCGGCCTGCCCGCGCAGCGACTCGCGGAACGACCGCGATTGCCACTCGGGGAAGGCGCTCTCGTCCTTCACCACGCCGTAAAGGCCGTTCAGGTGCGTCCAGCTGCCGAGGAAGCGATGGAGGAGCTTTTTGCCGCGCTCGTCCTCGAGCATCCAGCCGACCTGCGCCGCGACGCCCTCCCGGGTGGTCAGGCCGCCGTCCTCGATGGCCTCGTTCAGCCGGGCGTCCGGCAGCGTGCCCCACAGCGTGTAGGAGAGGCGCGCGGCCACCTCGTGCGGAGAGAGCCTCACGGCGCGCTCGCTCACCTTCTCCGAGGTGCCGATCTCGACGCGGTAGAGGAAGCGCGGCGACTGCAGCATGCCGCGGAGGAGCATCTCGATCCCGTGCTCGTAGCTCGTCTCCGCGCCGGCGCCGAACAGCCCGAGGTGTCGCTCGATGTCCGCCGCGTCCGTGATCGGCGCGCGGTAGGCGCGGGCGCCGAAGCGCACGACCACCTGGCGCGCGCACGCGCGCGGCTCGGCGCCGGCCTCGCAAAGCGCGATGTCGCCGAGCCGCACCGGGTCGGAGGCGATCGCCGCGGCGATGACGTCCGCCGCGGCCTGGAAATGCTCGAGCTCGACCTGCGTCACGTCGGGCTGCACGAGGCCGAACGCCGACGCCTCGTTCGCGGGGCCGAGCGCCGCCTCCAGGCCGGGCACGTCGCCGACGAGGTCGCGCACGGTATTCAGGTACTGCTCCCGCGAGAGCAGGCGCATCGGCGACGGCCCCGGATCGACGACGCTCGCGTCGCACTCGAGCGCCTCCCCGGGGGTCACCGTCCCCGGGCCGCCGCCGCTCGAGCTGCCGCTCGTGCCGCTCGTGCCTTCCCCGGGCGGCGCGCCGTCGACGCCTCCCAGGTTGCCGAGGCACGCCGACAGCGCGAACGCCAGGGCGAGCACTCCCACGCTTCCGTGGGCCGTGGATTTATCGATGGATAACGTAGTCATTCAGGGCTCCGCTCGGGGCTGCTGGCGACTCCGGGTGGGTGGCAGTCCAGCGAGGGAGCGATCACCTTTTTCGTCATCGAGACGTGAAGACGCCTCGATCGGGTGCGAAGAGGTGTGTCTTCGGTCGACGAGCTCCGACCGATCCCGGGGCGCGGCTCGGCTCACGGTCCTTCGAGGCGACAGCACACCCCGCAGTCGTAGGCGTCGAGCAATTCGCGCCCGGCGCACTGGGCTTCGCCGCATTCGGTGCCCTGCAAGGCGCCGCAGCTCGGGAGGCATTCGCCGCCGACCTCGATCGAATGCGGGGGATCGCACGGCGTGTCGTTGCCCGGCGGCTCATCGCCGTCCGGCGTGAAGTACAGCCGATCCAGCCGGACGCCGTCGGCGGCGTTCGCGAGGACGAGCTCGTGAGCCCCGGCCGCGAGGGAGAAGCGGAGCGGCTCGCCGTAGCGGGTGTCGTCGTGGAGATCGTCCCAGAACCAGATCTCGCCGACGCTGATGCGCCAGAGGGTCCACGCGCCGCCGTCCACCTGGAACCAGAAGCGGTTGTCGATCGCGTTCGGCGCGTAGATCCGCCCCCAGATCACGTAGTCTGCCGCGCTCGGCGCCTCGAAGCGGTAGCGAGCGCGCGCGGGCCCCGGCGCCTCGCCCGAGCTCATCCCGCCGGGGGGCGAGAGGAAACGGCCCCCGGAAGCGCGGCTGTCCTCGCCCACGGTGAAGCCGCCGGTCAGCTCTCCGAGCTCCGCCTCGACGTACGAAGATCCGGAGACGACAGGCGCCCAGGCGCCGACCGAGGTGATCTCCGCGTCGCACCCGGAGGCGGCGAGGCAGCCGAGCGCCGCCATGCGAGCGGCCGACCAGCGCTTCACGGCGCGTCCAGGAGCCGCTTGAGCTTCGCGCTGTGGGGGCTCCCGGGATACTGCTTGACGAAGGCCTGAGCGCGCCGCTTCGCTTCCTGCATGTTGCCGCGCGAGGCCAGCACCTCGATGGCGAGCACCTCGCGCTCCTGCCGGAGCACGCCGTTCGGGAACTGCGCGCGCAAGCGCTCGAGGGTCGCCGCGGCCGCCGCCGCGTCCCCGGAGCGCAGCTTGGCGCGCGCCTCCGTGAGCAGCGCGCTCTCCGCGCGCAGCAGATCGGTCTCAGTCTGCTTCGGTCCGCTCGGCCTCCGGCTCGGCTCCCCCTCGATCGGATTCTCCGGCCGCGGCCCGGGGCGCGGCGCCGGCTCGGCCGCCGTTGCGACCGGCGCCTGCGGCTCCTGCGGCGCTTGCGGCTCCTGCGGCTCCTGCGGCGCCGCCGCCGACGCTTGCGGCGCCACCGCCTGCGCCTGCTCCGGGCCCGCCGAGCGGCTCGGCGGCGGCTCGGCCGACGACGAGAGCGCCCAGTACCCCGCGCCGAGCGCCAGGCCGCCGCCCACGAGCACCGCCGCTGCCTTGATCGACAGCGCCGACGACAGGAGCGAACCGGCGGCCGCCTTCTTGGCGGCCGCCGCGCCGGAGCCCGCCGTGACGCCGACGGCCGCCGCCGCCGCGAGCTCGCTCGCGATGCCGCTCCACGCGCGCTCCTTCGCGCCCTCGGGCGGACCCACGTGGCGCACGCTCCCGAGGAGCTCCCGCTCGAGCGGATCCGCGCCGCTCTTGGCGCTCAGCAACCGTTCCGGATCCCCCATCACACCGCCTCCTTTCGGCCCGTGCCTTGTGCGACGGCGAGGCGCTTGACCTCGCGCGAGAACGCCTCGCGCGCCAGGCGCAGGCGCGAGCGTACGGTGCCGACCGAGATCCCCAGCAGATCTGCGATGTCCTGGCCGGACATCTCCTCGAGCTCGAACAGGACGAACACGAGGCGCTGCGGCTCCGGCAGCTTGTTCAAGAGGGTCTCTGCCGCCTGCGCGCGCTGCCGCGACTCCGCGCTCTGCGCGAGCTCCTCGGACGCGCCGCCGTAGAGGTCCATCGCCGCGGCGTCCGTCGTGACCTCGCGCCGGAAACGCGCCGAGCGCCGGTAGTCGCTCGCCACCCGCTGGCAGATGGCGAAGAGCCAGGTCGTGACGAGCGACCGGCCCTCGAACTCGGGGAGCTTGAGGTGCGCGGTCAAGAACACCTTTTGCGCCAGATCGAGCACGTCCGCCTCGCGAACGCCGAGGCGCCTGAGCGAGCACCAGACGAAATTGAAGTGCGCGTCATAGAGGGCTCGAAAGCTGGGGTCCGGTGTGCTCATGCCCGTGACGTCCGGGTGACCTGCTCAGCGAGCGCAATGAGCCGAGCCCGCGAGCTCGGGCGCGGAATTGTACGGAGAATCGAACGGAAACGATACCACTCGGCCCCCTCGTGGGGAGACGGGCCCGACCCGATCACAAAAAATCGCGCGTGTTCCGCGCTGCGGCTACGCTCGCGTCGTCCCGATGCGGAGGATTCGCGCTCTTTGCGTGGGTTTTTGTGCGATGCTGGCCGCCGCGGGGACCGCCAGGGCGCGCGCCGAGCCGTTTCTGAGCGTGACGCGCGGTGCCGGCGCCGAGAGCTGTCCGGACGCGCCGCGCCTCATCGCGCGCGTCGAGCAGCTCCGGGGGCGACCGGAGACGGGGGCGAGCGGGGCGTACGCCGTCAGCTTCACCCGCGGCGACGACGGCTTCCGCGCGTCCATCCGGAGCGGGAGCGGCGCGCGCGAGCTGCGCGATCGCGGCGGCAGCTGCGCGGCGCTCGAGCAGGCGACGGCGGTGACGCTCGCGCTGCTGCTCGACTCCGACGCGCGGGAGCCGCCCTTGCGAGAGCCCGACGCCGACGCGGGCGGCGAGCCCGGGGCGCCGGCGCCGGCGCCGGCGCTCCAGGCGCGAGCGCCGGCGACTGCCCCTGGAGCGCCGGCACCTTCCCAGGCTTCGGCGGCGGCGCTGCCCGCGCGGCCCGAGCCCCCGGGAGCCGGTGGCGGCGCGCGGGAGCGCGAGGCGCCGAGCCCGGAGGGCGACGCGACGCGGCTCACCCTGGCGGCCGGCGCCGCCGGCCTGTTCGGCGTGGTGCGCCCCTTCGCGCCGGCGCTCTCCGCGGAGGTCGGCATCGGCGGCGCGCGATGGCGAGCGACGATGGGGGCCCTCTGGCTCGTCCCGCAGACGCTGAGACACGGACCGGGCGAGCTCCGCGAAACGCTGCTCGGCGGCGTCGCGCGCGCCTGCTTCGCGGCCGCCGGCTCGGCGGCGCTGCGCTTCGATGTCTGCTCCGGCGTTCACGCCGGCCGGCTCCAGGCGGCGGCGAGCGGCTATACGCGGAACGACGTCGCGGCGAAGGCGTGGCTGGCGGTGCCGCTCGAGCTGTCGCTCTCGCGCCTCTCGGGTCCGCTCGGCTTCGACGTCGGCGCCGCCGCGCTGCTGCCGCTCCGTCGCAACGATTTCTCGGTGGATGGCGTGGGCGTCGCGTACAGCTCGCCGCCGGTCGGCGCGCTCGTGTCGCTCCGCGGCGTCGGGGTCTGGGTGCTTTAGCTCCGCGCCTCCGGTTGGCCCTCCGTCCTCGCCCACCGCTCCTGCGCCGCACCCTCCCCGAGGTGGGACAGGCGATCCGGGCCGGTGAAGCGCGGGCGCTCGCGCTGCGCCGAGCGCGCGCCTTGACAGCCGCGGTAGGCTCGCGATGTAGTGCCGGCTCCGGAGGTGGTGAGCGCGGGACATGGCCGAGAGCGACGAGGCAAAAGGCGTGGCGATCTCGACCGGGAAGGCCCACCGCTTCATTTTCAGCCCGAAGATCGAGTGCAGTGAGCTCTCCGGCCCCCACTTCGATTTCGATCGTACGTTCATTCGCCCCGGCGGGATGGACTCTCTCGGCTCCATCGCCGCGACGGTCAAGGCCAAGCCCAGCAAACAGGCGGCGATCTTCGGCCACACCGACACGGTCGGCGACGAGGCGTACAACAAGGGGCTCTCCGAGCAGCGCGCCCGCCTGGCCCACGCGGCGCTCACCCATGACCCGGAGCCATGGGAAGAGCGTTATCGCGCCGAGCACTGGGGCCCGAGCGCGATCCAGGTGATGCTCAACGCCGTTCAGCCCCCCGAGGACAGGAGCCCTCGCCTCGCCGAGGACGGCGTGCTCGGCCCCAAGACCAAGGCCGCGATCGAGCGCTTTCAGGAGCGCTCCGGCCTCGGCGCCGACGGCGACGCCGGCCCCGACACCCGCAAAGCCCTCTTCAAGGCGTATTTCCAGCGCTCGATCCCGGAGCCCATCGACGCGGCGCAGGTCCTCGACGTCGGCGGCTCCAAGTTCATGGGCTGTGGCGAGTACAACCCCTTCACCCAGGGCGTCGCCGACGACGCCAGCCGCCGCGTGGTCGTCATCCTCTTCAGCCCCTCGACAAGGCCGAGCGGCCTCCCGTGCCGCCTGGGCGATGTGGGGCCGTGCAAGGGCAACCTCCGCGGCAAGGACGCGCCCCGCCCCCGGACGACAAGACCCCTCATTTCCGCTGTGAGGTCTACCGCGGCATCGCCGAGCGCTGCCCCTGTGGCCCCGGCGTCGAGCTCCAGCCGTTCGAGCTCCAGATCCACGACGAGCTCTACCGCCCGTCCGGCGACGTCGAGTATCGCCTCACGCTGCCCTCTCAGGCGCGGATTCATGGCAAGACCGACGCGAAGGGCTGGATCAAGAACGCCGTGCCCAAGGGCCGCCAGAGGATCGTCGTCACCTACACGCCCGAGGGGAGCGATCACGAGATCTCGTTGCGCGTCCTCGTCACCGACGCCGACCCGAGCTCGGACGAGGCCATGCTCTGCCACCTGCGCAACTTCGGCTTCACCCACGACGATGACAGCGACCGCGGCGCGATCCTGCGCTTCCAGGCGGCGAAGGGCCTCGAGCGCTCGGGGGAGCTCGACGGGCCGACGCGCGACGCGATCCGGCGGATCGTCGAGGGAGGCGATGACTCCATGCAAGAGAGCCTGCGGGAGGAGACGGCATGAGCGTCGTCAAGGCGGCCCCCAGCTTCTTCTATTACGCCATGGCCGACGGCACCTCGGCCGTCGACAGCGAGGCGTTCGGCAAGCTCCTCGACGCCAAGGGGGGCGCCACGGGCTGGCGCAACCTGCTCGACCTGCTCGACCAGGACCCGGCCGAGCCCGGGCGCCTCGTCGACCCCAAGCACGATTTCCTGCCCATCTACAAGCTGAAGCGCGCCGGCTCCCTCGCCGCGAAGGATCCGAAGGGCATCGCCTGCATCTGCCCGGGCGGGCTCAACGGGCTCGGTCAGGACGGCATGTGGCAGAACTTCCGCGGCGGCGCGGCCGTGGATTTCCCGGAGCTCAAGGGCACGAACTGGGAGAAGCTCGTCGGGCGCCACGCCGGCGCCGAGCTCTCCGCGAAGTTCCTGAGCGAGTTCATGCTCGATCCCGTGGTCGAGGTCGACGGCGCCAAGAAGCAGATCGTCAGCGGCGCGTCGGCCGGCGCCAAGGGCACCCTCTTCCGCGCCAGCCTGCTGTACATGAGCTCTCACGGCTGGCTCGGCGGCTTCGCCCGGGGCGACCTGAACCCCGAGCACCCGGCGGCGCTCCCGCACCCCAGGGCGGGCGTCGCCGACGACCCGCGCGAGGCGTACATTCCCTTCAGCGCCTATTTCGTGGCCGGCAAGTACGACATGGCGGGCCGCGCGTTCAGCGGGCCGCAGTGGATCATCCTCGCCCAGTGCTCGACGCTCAACAACACGACGTGGGCGATGTGGGCGCGAGTCATGGCCCGCAGCTCGCCCCAGGTGCGCGGCATCCTCGGGTACGAGGAGGCCTCGCCCTCGGCGGTCGCGTCGATCCCGATCGCGACCTCGTTCTTCACGCACCTGAAGAACAAGAAGACGTTCTACGAGGCGTGGAAGGCCGCCAACCCGGGGCAGAACTGGGCGGCGCTGGTCCACGAGGACGCCATGGGCGACACCCTCGACGGGTGGGCGGCGCGCAAGGCGCTCGGCGGGAAAGACCTGTCCAATTACCTGGGCTCCGCCTCGAAGGCCACGAAGCAGGTCAAGGTCGCCGATCCGCCGCCCCCCTACCGCGTCCAGGTCTTCCACAAACTCAGCGCCGCGAACGGCGGCGGCACGTTCGAGATCAGGCCCGACGTGCTCGACCGCATCGACGCCGGGCTGTTCGACGAGAGCGAGTACCGCGTGGAGATCTCGCACCTGGCCGGCGGGAAGATCAGCCAGGTGAAGCTGCAGTGGATCCACATACGCGACACCTTCAAGCAGTTCGACCTCAAGACCATCTTCAGCAGCTACTCCGCCCTCGGCGCCGGCGCGTCCGTGAGCACCAAGGACCCCAAGGTGCTCGTCGCCGACCTCGCGACCCCCGCGAGCAAGGTCGTGGTCACCTTCACGGCGAGAGACGCGAAGGGCCTCCACGCGAGCGGCCTCGAGGGCCATCACTCCTACCTGTGGCCGCGGGTACACGCGACCGGCGACGGCCTCGTCGATCAGCGGCACGACGCGAAGGCCCGCGGCCTCGTCTATTATGGAGTCTAAGCGCAATGACGATGCGTGGCTGTCTCTGCTCGATCTTGGCGCTCGTGGCCGCCTGCTCCTCCGGGGAGCCGGCCGCGCCGCCGCGCGCGCCCGCGTCCACGGCCGTGGCAGCGGCGCCGCCGTCCGCGTCCAGCGCGCCGGCCCTCGCCGCCGCGTCGGCGCCCGCGTCGGCGCCCGCGTCCAGCGCGCCAGCCTCCGCCGTCGCGTCGGCGAGCGAGACGCCGCCTCCGCCGCCGGTCGTGGAGGTCCACACCTCGGCCCTGCGGAAGCGGTTCTCGATCGCGGCCTCTGGGGCGGCCATGCGCCGGCGCAGCACGGGGTTCCGGCCGGATGTGGTGGGGCATGGGCAGGTGAAGCCCGAGAGCCTGGAGGCCTTTCACGAGCTCCTGCTCGACGTCGGGTTCTGCGGGCTCGCGCCGAAGGAGCGGGAGAGCGCGCCGGGCTACATCGTGATCAAGGCGGGCTTTCCCGACGTGACGTGCACCGTCGAGCTGCCCGACAGGAAGTGGGACGAGATCCCGAAGGCGAAGCGGGTCATCGAGGCGGCGCGGAAGCTCGAGGAGGAGGCGTGCGCTCAGGGGTGTCTGCCGTGAGCCGGAGCTAAGCGGGCCGCCAGTCGTCGGCGTCGAGCTCAGGGAACGAGATCTTGCACGTCCCGGGGTCGATCCCCTCGACGAAGATCCGACCGTTTTGATCGAGCAAGCCCTCGCGGGGCAGCTGACCGGGCACCTCCAGGCGGTATTTCTTGAAAGGCACGGGCTGCGGCGGATCCGCGTCGTCCATGAGCTGAACTGCGATCCAGGTCTTCTCTTCCCGGGCGGGCGGCTCAGGCCCGCTGGGCTCGGGGAGCTCCGGCGACAGGACGGGCGCGCCGGGGGAGACGCGCGTCGTGCGGTACGCGACCAGACGGCCGTCGAGGAGCGCCTCCCGCACCCGCGCCCGGAGCCCGCTCGGATCGAGCCACGGTCCCGTGGAGGGCGTGTGGCCGAGCGCATCGCAGATGTCGGCGAGCGCCAGCCGGCCGTAGATCGGGTCGGCGGCGCGCGCGTCGAGCCACCAGGTCGCTTCCAGCGCCGAGAGCCGCTGAACGCCCGCGTGCGCCGGCACGTCGGAGCTTCGTGCAATCCACACGACCTCAGGAAAGGAATCGATACGAAAGCGGTGACTCATCGGCGGATCGGCTCGAGCTGAGCAGAGCCGTCATGGCACCACATCGCGACGGACGCGTCAATCCCAGGTGCGTCCGGGGCCGTACCCGCCGGGCCCGACGAGCTCTGCCCGCCGGACGTCGTCACGTCGAGTCACGTCGAGTCACGTCGAGTCACGTCGAGTCACGTCGAGTCACGTCGAGTCACGTCGAGTCACGTCGAGTCACGTCGAGTTACGTCGAGTTACGTCGAATCACATCGACTCGACCGACTTGAGCATCTCCGGGATGAAGTGGAGCCTCGGCCGGAGCAGCCTGTCGCGGCGCCCGGGCTGCCGGACCTGGAGCATGGCGCCTGTCGCGGCGCTGTTCGAGGCATCGAGAAGGTCGTCCGTGAATGTGTAGCTGTAATTCTCTTGCTGGGTCGGCGCCTTGTCCTGCGCGGCGGCTTCGGGGATCGAGGCGCAGAGAAACAACAGCGCGGCTGTGGCCGAAAAGAGCGATCGCGGCTTCATCATGACTCCTTGCTTCTATCGGACACGAGCGACGACCACGGATTGGGACCCTTTTGGCCGAGCTCGATGTCGCGCCGCGAGGCACGCCGGCGGCCATGCCGCCGCCGCGGATCTCCTCGCTCAGGCGCCCGCTCGGCGGCCGCGCCCCCCGTGCGCGATGCGCCGCTGTGGCCTTGTGCCGACCGCCGCGCTCGGTGTCGTCGCGATGCGCCCCTGGACGGAGCGTCGGATCCGGCGACATCGCAGGTGACATCGCCCACCTTCCGCGTAGAATCACCCCCGATGCTCATCCGCGGTCGAAGGAGCGTGGCGGGCAGCCTCATCGTCGCGGTCGTCGCGGCGCTCGCCGTGGTCGTCCCCGGCGGAGCGGCGGGCGCGGGCGAGGAGGCGCCGGCCAAGGTGGCGAGCGGCATCGCCGTCGGCGTTCAGCTGGAGGCGCTCGCGGACGTCAAGGTCGCGCGCGCCGAGGTCGCCCGGGGCTCCAGGGTGAGCGTGGCCAGGCTCATCGAGCGTCAGGGGCAGCTCACCGCGGTCGACGTCGAGCTCGCCGACGGTCACATCGCGCGCGTGGCGATGGCGACGGTCCGCGCGTCGTTCCGCGTCCTCTCCGAGTAGCGGCCGCGCCCCCCGGGCCACCCCGACCCCGCCTTCTTCACCCCCGCGCCCGATCGCGGCTAGGGTGCCGCCATGCGGAACCCCGCCAAGGTGCGCGTCGCCGTCCTGTTCGGCGGTCGCTCGGCCGAGCACGAGATCTCCCTCCTGTCTGCCCGCTTCGTCGTCGAGGCGCTCGACCGCGAACGCTTCGAGCCGGTGCTCGTCGGCATCGACAAGTCCGGCCGCTGGCTGCTCCAGGACGAGGCGCTGCTCCTCGGCGCCGCGCGCGACCCCCGCCTCGCCCGGCTGAACGAGGCGATGCCGGAGATCGCGCTCGCCGCCCACCCGGGGCCCGCCGGCGAGGCGACGCTGGCCGTGCCGGGCGGCGGGCGCTCGCCGATCGACGTGGTCTTCCCCGTCCTGCACGGGCCCACGGGCGAGGACGGGTGCGTCCAGGGCCTCCTCGAGCTCGCCGGCGTCCCGTACGTCGGCTCCGGCGTGCTCGGCTCCGCCGTGGGGATGGACAAGGACGTGATGAAGCGCCTGCTCCGCGACGCCGAGATCCCGATCGTGCCTCACGTCGCGCTCCGCCGCGCCGCGTGGGAGCGCGATCGCGGCGCGTGCCTCGAGCAGATCGCCGGCCTGTCCCCCGCCGGGAGCGGCGGCTTCGGGCCGATCTTCGTCAAGCCGGCGAACCTCGGGTCGTCCGTCGGCGTCCGGCGCGTCACGGCGCGCGCCGAGCTCGAGGCGGCCGTCGAGCACGCCTTCGAGTTCGACCTGAAGATCGTCTGCGAGCGGGGCATCGAGGGCGTGCGCGAGGTCGAGTGCTCCGTGCTCGGCGACGACGACCCGATCGCCTCGGTGCCCGGCGAGATCGTCGTCGGCCACGCCGACGGCTTCTACTCCTACGCCGCGAAGTACATCGACGCCGACGGCGCCACGATCCGCATCCCGGCCGACCTCTCGCCGGCCGAGGCGAACGCCGTCCAGCTGCTGGCGCTCCGCACCTTCCGCGCGCTGGAGGCGTCGGGCATGGCCCGCGTCGACCTCTTCCTCGCCCCGGACCGCTCGCTCTACGTGAACGAGATCAACACCATCCCCGGCTTCACGGCGATCTCGATGTACCCGAAGCTCTGGGAGGCGAGCGGCATCCCGCCGCGCGCGCTGATCGAGCGCCTCATCGCCCTCGCGCTCGAGCGCGGCGCGCGGAAGGCCCGCCTGAGGACGAGCGCCTAGCGCCGCGTCCTTGAGGCGGCGGCCCGCTCGTGCGCACACGGAGGCGGATGTTCGACACGCACCTGCGCCGATGGAGCCTCATCCCCGACGGCGAGCCGATCGTCACCCGGAACGCACGCTTGCTGCCGGTCCGGCGCGCGGGCGAGCCGGCCATGCTCAAGCTGGCCGTGCACGAGGAAGAGCGCCGCGGGGGCCTCGTGATGGAGTGGTGGGACGGCGACGGCGCCGCCCGCGTGCTGGCCCGCGAGGGCGACGCCATCCTGCTCGAGCGCGCCGAGGGGCCGAGATCCCTGGCCGAGATGTCGCGCAACGGAGAGGACGACGAGGCATGCCGGATCCTGTGCGCCGTGGCGGCTCGGCTGCACGCGCCGAGGGCCCGGCCCCTCCCGGAGCTGGTCCCGCTCACGCGCTGGTTCCAGGCGCTCGCGCCCGCCGCCGCGGCCCACGGCGGCATCCTGGTGCGCTGCCTGGAAGCTGCCCGCGCCCTGCTCGCGGAGCCTCGCGAGGTCGTCGTGCTGCACGGCGATCTGCACCACGACAACGTGCTGGACTTCGGCGACCGCGGCTTCCTGGCGATCGACCCCAAGCACCTCGTGGGCGAGCGAAGCTTCGACTTCGCCAACATCTTCACCAATCCGGACCTGGCCGATCCCACCCGCCCGGTCGCGACGGAGCCCGGCCGGTTCGCCCGACGGCTGGAGATCGTGGCCCATGCGGCCAACCTCGAACGAACGCGCCTGCTGCGCTGGATCCTCGCGTGGACCGGCCTGTCCGCGGCGTGGTTCCTGGGGGACGGCGACTCGCCCGACATCGACCTGCGCGTGGCGGAGCTCTCCGCCGCGGAGCTGGATCGATAGAGGCAACGCGCGAGCGGCCGGGCAGCTCGGCAGCTCACGCCGCGGGTTCGGGATCGAGCCGCACCCCCGCCGCCCCCAGCGCAGGCCGCCGCACCAGACACGGCCCGAGCTCCTCCAGGATCCGCGCGTGCCGCTCCGCCGGCGCCCAGATCAGAATGTGCCCGCCCCCGCCCGCGCCGCACATCCGGAGCACCTCGACCCCCAGCCCGTCGAGCCGCTTCTGCATGGCGACCGCGATGGCGCTCGCCGCCTCCGACAGCCGCACCTTGGCCGCCGCCCCGCGGCGCATGCCCGAGAGCACCAGCGCGAGCGAGCCGATCTCGAACCCGCGCGCGACGTCGCCGGCCGCCGCGACGAGCTCGCCCTTGGCCCCGCACGCCGCGCCGGCGTCCACCCGATCCAGCACCTCGCCGGACACGCGCCGCACCGCCGTGTCCACCAGCAAGAGCCCGGCCGAGAGCGCCGGCACGAGCTCCGGGCTGCCGATCGCGAGCCGCCGCACGGCCGAGCAGCCCCGGGCGTCGAAGGCGAGATCGAGCAGCCCGCCGAACGCCGCGAACACCTGATCCTGCGCGCCGCACGCGTTGCCCAGGCGCTCGCGCTCGATCGCGACCGCCTCGCGCGAGAGCTCCTCCGGCGAGGCGACCTCGCCCACCGAGGCGCGCAGCGCGAACAGCGCCGCCACCGCCGCGGACGCGCTGCCTCCGAGCCCGGCGCCGGGCGACATCTCGGTCTCGACCCGGAGCGCGACCCCGTCGCCCACGCCCGTCGCGGCGAGCGTCGCCTCGATCAGCCGGAACGCGAGATCGTCGCGCGGAGGATCCGTGCGGCGCCGCGTGAGCACGCGCGGCGCGCCGGCCTCGGCGGCCTCGGCGCCCCAACCAGGCGGCCTCTGGCCGCGCGAGGCGAGCTCCATCCGCACCCAGCCCCGATCGAACGGCTCCACGACCACGCGGACGCGCAGATCGATCGCCGCGCCCACGACGCGCCCGCCGTCCAGCAGGGCGACGCCGGGCAGATCGCTGCCGCCTCCGGCGAAGGAGACGCGCATCGGGGCGCTCGCGGCCGCGCGCCAGAGCGGGGTTCGCAGCGCTCGCGGCGCGAGGAGGGAGCCGGCGCAGGGGGTGCTCATGTCGTCTTCAACGCTTCAACGCT
Organism: Sorangium sp. So ce185; assembly: GCF_051526825.1. Classification (NCBI taxonomy): domain Bacteria; kingdom Pseudomonadati; phylum Myxococcota; order Polyangiales; family Polyangiaceae; genus Sorangium; species Sorangium sp. So ce185. The sequence continues at coordinate 1,017,898 of NZ_CP150316.1, forward strand.
TCAACGCGCAACGCCTCGGCGCGGGAGCGACCCGACGGGACGCGAGAGGAGCCCAGGGACCGAGGTGGAGCGCCCCGCGGCGGCTCCCGGTGCAGGGAGCGAGCCAGCGATGGAGCGCCCGGCGTGCACGCACGCCCGCGCCCGAGCAGGGAGCGAGCCGCGGCCCTCGAGCGCCGTCGTCCAGAGGGGCACGCGCCCGCGCGGCCCTGGTGCGGCTCGGTCGTGGACGGAGATCGCAGGAGCGGCGCGCCGCCGCCCGCCGGCCGCGCTCAGTTCAGGTCCTTGCTCGCCGGCTCGTCCCGGGGCGCGGGCTGCGCGCGCGCCGCGTCGAGGATCCGCTCGATGACCCTGAGGCCGGCCGCGAACATCTCCCGCTCAGCGCGCTCGCCCCCGGCGTGCACCTCGGCCGCCTTCTCGCGCAGCGCGAGCGCGTCGCGGCGGACGACCGGGAGGCGGGCCGCGGACGCCGCCTCGGCGATGCACCCGGCGAGATCGTAGACGAGGAACGCGTCCTCCTCGCTGATCCGGGGCTCCGCGCGGCGCGCCCCGGCGCGCCCGCGCGCCCCGGCGCCGCCTGCGCGACCCTTCTGGACGAACGACGACGCGACGTCCCGCTCCTCATCGTCCCCGATCGAGCTCGCGGAGACGCGATCGAGCAGGCTGGTCAGCTCGGCGCGGTAGGCGGCGAGGACCAGCGCGCAGAGCGCCCCGCGATCGCGCAGCGAGAAGAGGATCAGCTCGAGGAGCCGGTCGGACCGGGTCGCGCAGTTTTGCATCGCTGCCTTTTACGGTGTTCACCCACGCGACCTCAATCCAGAACGCCACCGCCCTCGGTGGATCCACCCGCGGACGCAGGGCGCGTTACGCCGCGAAGGCGCTTGCACGGCCGCCGCCGGCGCGCCGGAGCGCCGCCCCGGTGGGGGGCCCCACGCGGCGGTTGCGGAGCTGGGCCGGATCGGTCAATAGGTCCGACCCTCCTGCGCCAGCGGGCCTCGACGGATGTCCGGCGCGCTGGCGCTGTCGCTCAGCCTGTCACCTGATCCTCACCGCACCGGCATTCCCGTGACCGCGAATCGTTCTACGAGCCCCACGCCCACCGAAGAGCAGTCCACCGCGCCGACCTCGGCCACCGTCGTGACCACGTCCGCCCAGCCCGCAGCCGGCGCGCCCGGCGCCGGGCTGAGCGCGAAGGGCGAGGCGATCGTGCGCGAGGAGGAGGCCCTGCTCGCCCGCGTGACCGCGCACCTCGCCACCGTCGCGGCCAAGCCGTCGCGGCCGCCGCCCGTCGAGAACTACGAGGAGCAGCTCCTCTCGCTGCGCGATCAGATCGCGGCGGCGCGGCTCGAGGACGTGCCGGCGCTGGTGCAGCAGATGGAGCGCCTGCAAGGGATCGCCGCGCGGCGGAACGAGAACGTCGTCGAGCCCGTCGATCCGAAGTCGCCCTACTTCGGCCACCTGCGCCTGCGGGAGAAGGGCCGTCCCGAGCGCGACGTGCTCATCGGGCGCACGACGCTCGTCGACGCGAGCGCGGGCGTGCGGATCGTCGACTGGCGCCACGCCCCGGTCAGCCAGATCTACTACCGCTACGAGGAGGGCGCGGAGTACGAGGAGACCTTCGGCGAGCGCGAGGTCGAGGGCACTGTGCTCGTGCGGCGCACCGTGACCATCGACGACGGCGAGCTCTACCGCATCGCGGCGCCGCAGGGGACGTTCGTGCGGGGGCCCTCGGGCTTCCGCGAGATCGCGACGCGGGCGACCGAGCTCGCCGGCGGCCAGGGCAGCGCGGTGCGCCCCGAGGACATGCGCGACATCGCGCTCGCGGCCGGCGCGCGCGGCGGGCTCGGGACCGGGGCGGCGTTCCACGCGCGCGAGGACCGGCACCTGCCGGAGATCGCCGCGCTCCTCGACCCGCGGCAGTTCGAGCTCATCTCGAAGCCGGACGGCGGCATCGTGGTCATCCAGGGCGGCGCCGGCAGCGGCAAGACGACGATCGGCGTCCACCGCCTCGCCTTCCTCGCGTACAACGGCGGCCGCCGCTTCACCGCCGACAAGATGCTCGTCATCGTCGGCAGCCCGGCGCTCCGCGCGTACATCAGCGAGGCGCTCCCCGCGCTCGGCCTGGGCGGCATCGCGGTGGAGACGTTCTCCGAGTGGGCGCGCGCGGCCAGGAAGCGCGCGTTCCCGTGGCTCGAGGCGCCGGTCGAGGAGAACACGCCCTCGGTCGTGACCCGGTACAAGACCCACCCGGCGATGCTGCACCTCCTCGAGCAGCGCGCGTCGGAGCTCAAGGACGACGCGCGGGCGCGCCGCGACTCGCGCGGCACCCTCGCGTTCTGGGCCGACCTGCTCACCGATCTCGACCGGGCGCTGGCCGCCTTCGAGGCGGCGGGGGACCCGGAGTTCGGCCCGGAGCAGGTGAAGCGCGCGTGGCGCTGGTGCGCGGATCGCTGCCCTGCCGTGCTCGATCTCGACCCCGGCGATCGCGCCGAGCGCAAGGCGGCGATGGCCGACGAGCCCGCGGACGACGGCGACGACGAGCGCGGCGCCGACGCGCGCGAGGTCTCGAGCGACGACCGCGCGGTGCTCGACCCCGAGGACGACGCGCTCCTCCTGCGGGCGTACCAGCTGCTCCGGGGCGAGCTCCGCAAGGGCAAGAACGTGCTCACCTACGAGCACCTCTTCGTGGACGAGGCGCAGGATCTCGCGCCGATCGACCTCGCGGTGCTGCTCGGCGTGGTGGCCGAGCCGCGCAGCGTGACGCTGGCGGGCGACACGGCGCAGCGGCTCTTCATGGACTCGGGCTTCCGCGACTGGCGCGCGACGCTCGACGACCTCGGCCTGTCGCGGGTCGACGTCGAGCCGCTGCGCATCGCGTACCGCTCCACGCGCGAGGTGCTCGCGTTCGCCCGCGCGGTGCTCGGCCCGCTCGCGGATCCGACGCCGCCGCTCGCGCCGCGCAGCGGCGCGCCGGTCGAGCACCACCATTTCCCGAGCGCCGGCGCCGCCGTCGCGTTCCTGGCCGACGCGATCCGCCCGCTGTTCGCCCGCGAGCCCCGCGCGACGCTGGCGATCCTGGCGCGCCACCCCGAGCAGGCGGACGTCTATTACGACGCCCTCAGGATGGCGGAGATCCCGAACCTCCGGCGCGTGCGCGCCTACGAGTTCGCGTTCCGCCCCGGCGTCGAGGTGACGGAGATCCGGCAGGTGAAGGGGCTGGAGTACGACTACGTGGTGCTCGTCGACGTGAACGCGTCGACCTACCCGGCGGACGACGAGTCGCGGCACCTGCTCCACATCGGCGCGACGCGCGCGGCGCACCAGCTCTGGGTGGTGTCGACGGCGGCGCCGTCGCCGCTCCTGCCGGACTGGCTGGGCTGAGGCCGGCCGGCGCCGCGGAGCCGGGACTAACCGGCGCCGCGGAGCCGGGACTAACCGGCTCGGAGGCGAGCTCGACACAATCGACATGGCGCTGTGAGAGAATCCTTGACCTTCAGGGGGCCGCGAGTAGATTCCCTCTCGCGCGGTGGAGCAGCCTGGTAGCTCGTCGGGCTCATAACCCGAAGGTCGTGGGTTCAAATCCCGCCCGCGCAACCAAACGGTCTCGAGGACCAACCCAAGCAGCCCCGGTGGTTATCCCCCGGGGCTTTTTGCTGTCCGCGCTCCGCGATTCTTCGCGAACTCGCGTCGAGGGCATCCGGGGGCTCGGCGCGCGGTCGCCTCGTACCGCGCTGGCCGCACCTTGCGGTTGCCGCCGTCGTGGCGCGGCGGCGCGTCAATCGTCCTTGGGACCTGACGATTCGTGACGGGTGCACGCTCCCTCGCGCAACTAGGTCCGACATGGACCACGGCGCCTCTGCCGCTGCCCGCGCGCTCCTCACCCCCGTGCCGTATGGTGCGCTGGTCGGGGGCGGACCGTTCTCACCACGAACGACCGGCGGCGGACCCGTGGCTCTGACACGTGGAGGGTGCCGATGAAGCGACTCAGCGATCGTTCGCGTGGGGTCATGCTCCGAGCCTCGAGCACGACCCCAGCTGTTCTCCTCGTGCTCGCGGCGCTCGTCACGCCCGCGTGCGGCGACAGCGGTGGCAGCCCCCCGGGCTCGGGCGCGGCTGGAGCGCCGGGGGACGGCGGTGCAGGATCGGTGGGCGGCGGAGGCAGATCGAGCGCGAGCGCCGGCGTCGCGTCGGGCGGTGGTGCCGCGGGGGATGGCGGGGCGACCGTCGCCGGCAGCGGCGGCTCGTCAGGCGACGGCGCCTCTGCCGGCGGGAGCCCTGCGGCTTCCGGTGCCGGCAGCGGCGGGGCGCCGCCGAGCGGCGAAGTGCTCGCGTTTCCGGGGGCTCAGGGGTTCGGACGACACGCGGTCGGCGGGCGCGGCGGCGACGTCGTGCACGTCACGAACCTGAACGACTCCGGCGCGGGCTCGCTGCGTGACGCGATCAGCCAGCCGAACCGAACGGTCGTGTTCGACGTCGGCGGCGTGATCGAGATCTCGTCGCGCCTGGTGTTCAAGAGCAACCAGACGATCGCGGGTCAAACGGCCCCGGGCGGCGGTATCACCATCTACGGCAATGGCACCTCGTTCTCCGGCGCGTCGAACACCGTCGTACGCTTCGTCCGCTTCCGCATGGGCGCCGGGGGCGATTCGGGCAAGGACACCGTGACCATGGCGAACGGGCACGACGTGATCTGGGACCACTGCTCGCTCAGCTGGGGGCGCGACGGCACGTTCGATCTCAACAAGGAGAGCGGCGCCGAGCTCTACAACTTGACCCTTCAGGACTCGATCGTCGCGCAAGGGCTCCAGTCGCACAGCACCGGCGGCCTGGTGAACACCGCCGGCACGTCGATCATCCGGTCGCTCTACATCGACAACAACTCGCGCAACCCGAAGGCGCGCGGCACGCTGCAGTTCGTCAACAACGTTGTCTACAACTGGGTCGTGTCCGGCTACATCCTGGGCGACACCAGCGGCCGCTCGGACGGCTCGATGCTGGGCAACTACTTCATCGCCGGCCCGGAGACGAGAGGCGGCACGCTGGATAGCCCCACTCCCGCGTACAATCTCCACGCCGACGGCAATTACTACGACAGCGACAAGGACGGCACGCTCGACGGCAGGCTCCTCGGCAAGGGCGACTTCGGCACGGTCACCTGGCTCGACGCGCCTTCCGTCGAGTTCCCCGACGTGCCCGCCATGACCGCGCAAGAGGCGTACGCGTACGTCAGCGCGCACGCCGGAGCGTCGATCCACCGCGACGAGGCGGATCGCTACGTGCTCGACGAGCTGGCGTCGCTCGGCGAGCGGGGCGCGACGATCAGCAACGAATCGAGCCTCGGCTTCGCGAACGGTGTCGGCGCCCTGCCCGGCGGCAGCGCTCCGCGCGACGCCGACCGGGACGGCATGCCAGACGCCTGGGAGAGCGCACGAGATCTCGACCCGGCGAACGCGGACGATCGGAACGGAGACCGCGACGGCGACGGCTACACGAACCTCGAGGAGTATCTGAGCTCGCTCGTGCCGTGAGTCCCGCCTGCGAGGGCGCGTCCGGCCAGCAGGAGCCGTCGGGATCGAGCGCTCGTCCCTCGACCCGGGCGCGTTCCACGAGTCCAGGCGAGCGCTGCTTCGGCGTCGAGCACGCCCGCGGTGCCCGCGATACCCCAACGATGAGCCTGCCCGGCGCACCGTCAGCCAGCCTGAGGGGCTGCTGCGCGATCGCCACGGCAGGGGCCGCGACGTGTGCCGTGAGAGAATCCTTGACCTGCGCAGAGCCGTGAGTACATTCCCTCCCGCGCGGTGGAGCAGCCTGGTAGCTCGTCGGGCTCATAACCCGAAGGTCGTGGGTTCAAATCCCGCCCGCGCAACTGGTCGCGTGAACCACGCGATACCATCGCGAAGCGATGGAACGGAGCCTCGGTCGAAAGACTGGGGCTTCGCCGTTTCTGGGACGCTGCCGTCGAGAGCACCCGTGACTGCGGCCGCGGCATCGTGAAACGGTCCGCGGAAGCGGGGGAGGACCGCTCGCCTAGGGCATCGGCTTCGAGATCGGGCTTGAGAGCCGTCACCTCAGGCGACGGCGACATCTCCCGGCGCGCGCCGCGCGAGCGTGGTGATGCGCGACCACACGCTGCTCGCAATGAGCTCGGTTCCCAGGTCAGCTCTCCCTCGGCGCCCACGACGTGTCGTATGCGCGCTCGCTCGCCGCACCAGGCGATGGGGTAGCTTTTCATCGGCCACCTGCGTGCCCGCCAGGGTTTTCTCTCCTCATTCGTTATCGCCCGTCGGGCGCAACTCGAGGCGTTGTTCGCGCCCGCACGGGGGCTCTCGGGCGCCGCGCAGCACCTCGCGCCTTCTGGAGCCCAGGCCTCGCCGGCGAGCGGTTGCAGGCCGTCGCCCTGCTCGCTAGGTCCGAGCTCGCCTCTGGTCCAGCACGCGGCAACGGCCCGCGTGAGGTGCGGCACCGTCGCGCGAGGGCCCAGCGGCGCCGCCGGCGACGTTCCGTCCGCCGCCGGCAGGCCCGGCCGGCAGTCCACCGCGGATCTGCGCCGGGACAGCGGACTGCCGCGCGCTGGCCGGCCGGGCGGCACGTCACCTCCGCTCCCCTCGTCGGCGCGACGCGCGCGACCGGGCGCCGCATCGCGCACCCCCGCCGGCGCCGCGCCGCCGTCGCGCCACGGCCTCGTCGCGTCACGGTCCTCGTCGCCCCGCGGTCCTCGTCGCGCCGTAGGCAGGCGCCGGCTCCCTGATGTAGGATGGCGGTAGCGGCAGCTCCTGCGCTCTGAATGCGCGCGCCACAGCGCGCAACCCACCGATGCAATCCCGGTAACCCCCAGCGGACAACTCACGATGGCCAAACCGAACGATCCCTTCGCACCCCCGACCAACACGCGCGGCTCCGCGACGCCGGGGGATGCCGCGAAGCCGCAACGCGGGGTCAGCGCGCCCGCGCCCGCGGCGCGCGCGTTGCCCGCAGCGTCGGCCGGGCCCGCCACCCAGCGAGGGCCGGGGGCCTACGGCGCCCCGGATTTCCTGAACAAGGCCGCCCGCACCGCGCCGCCAGCCGAGCTCCTGAGCGCGCGCACCATCGAGCTCGTGCAGTGGTCCTGGGCGAAGGTGATGCCCATCTCCGATGCCGCGGCGTCCCTGTTCTATGAGCGGCTGTTCACGCTGGATCCGTCCGTGCGGCCGCTCTTCAAGAACGACATGGCCGAGCAGAAGAAGAAGCTCATGCAGATGCTCGCGGTGGCCGTGGACGGGCTGAACAACCTGCCGAAGCTCGTGACCGTGCTCCAGGCGCTCGGCGTCCGCCACCAGGGCTATATGGTGGCCGAGCGCCATTACGATGTCGTGGGCGAGGCGCTGCTCTGGACGCTGCGCGAGGGGCTCGGCGACGCCTTCTCGAGCGACGTCGAGGCGGCGTGGAAAGAGGTCTACGGCGTCGTCGCCGACGTCATGAAGAAGGCCGCCGCGGCGCACGCGGCCGTGGGCACCACGCAGGCGCTCCCGCCGACGCCCGCGCCGGGCGGGAGGGACGCCGCCCGGGGCAACGCCCCGCCGGCGCCGGGTCCCGCGGCGCGCCTGGGCGCCGCGGACCCGGTGCATCGGCCGAAGTCGGTGCCGCCGCCCTCGTCGGCCCAGGCCGCGCGGACGCTGGTCGGGGTCGTCCCGCCGTGGCAGGGCGAGCCGCCCCCGGTTCCACCGGCAGCCGCGCCGGCGGCAGCGGGCCCGAGCGCGGGCGCGCCGATCACCCCGCGCACCATCGAGCTCGTGCAGCGCTCGTGGGCGAAGGTGATGCCGATCTCGGACGCGGCGTCGGCGCTCTTCTACGACCGCCTCTTCGAGCTCGATCCGTCGGTGCGGCCGCTCTTCAAGAACGACATGGCCGAGCAGAAGAAGAAGCTCATGCAGACGCTCGCGGTGGCCGTCGACGGGCTGAGCAACCTCAACAGGCTCGTGCCCGTGCTCCAGGCGCTCGGCGTCCGGCACCACGGGTACATGGTCGTCGATCGCCACTACGACCTGGTGGGCGAGGCGCTGCTCTGGACGCTGCGCGAGGGGCTCGGCGACGGCTTCACGCGCGACGTCGAGACGGCGTGGAAGGACGTCTACGGTGTCATCGCCGACGTCATGAAGAAGGCGGCCGCCGAGCACGTCGCCGGCGGCGGGGCCCCGGGCAAGGCCGACGCGGCGCCGGCCCGCGAGCGCCCGCAGCGGCCGCCGATGTCGGAGCCGCGGGCGCCCGCGCCGCAGAGCGTGACGGAGGTGATGCCGCAGAAGAAGCGCCCGCGGAGCCCGATCGACGAGGACGCCGACACGCTGCACTACCAGACGAACCCGGCCCACGAGGCCCTGGCCAGCAGCGGCATCGACCACGAGGCGCCCCGGGGCCCGAGGCCCGCCGCCGGCGTGCCGGCGAGCCCGCAGGGGCTCGTCGTCCCGTTGTCGGGGCAGGACATGGTCCTCCAGGTCCAGGTCAAGCTGGACGGCCCGCTCGTGACGGTCCCCGCCGCTGCGCCGGTCATGGCCCCCGCCGCTTCGGTCGCGCAGGAGCCGACCGGGCCGAGCGGCCTCGTCGCCGGCCTCGCGATCGGGTTGCTCTCGATCGCCGCCTCGATGGCCACGGCCATCCTGCTCACGGTGGGCGGGCCCGACCGGGCCGCGGCCGGCGCGGGCGCCGCGGCGGACCGGGCGTCGACCAACATCGCGTCCCTCGCGACCTACGCCGTGCCGATCATCGTCACGGTCCTGGTCCTCTCCGCCTTCACGATGGGCCACCTCCTGGGGCGGGGCCGGGCGCGGAGCGACGCGGGGCCGGGCGGGGGCCGGCTGTGAGCCCGCGCGCGGGTGATCACCGGTGACCTCGGGCCGACGCATGCGCCGGGCGAGCGCAGGGGTTTGATGTCAAGATGGGAATAACTCTCCGATGATCGCGGATCCTGCGATGACGCTGACCCACCTGGCGGGACAGTGGCTGGGCCCCTTCCAGCTGATCCAGCTGCTCGGCATCGGCGCGATGGGCGCCGTCTACCTGGCCCGGGACACCGTCCTCCAGCGCGACGTGGCGGTGAAGATCATCGCGAAGGGGAGCGCGGACACGGATCCCGACCGGCGCGACCGCTTCCTGCGCGAGGCGCGGGCGGCGGCGCGCCTCCTCCACCCGAACGTGGTGCAGATCTTCCAGGTCGGCGAGGACGAGGACGTCCGTTACATCGCCATGGAGTACGTCCACGGCCTGACCATGGCGCAGGCGGCCAAGCAGCAAGGCGGACGCTTGCCGGAGCAGTTCGGGATCGAGAAGATGCGCGAGGCCGCGGCGGCGCTCGAGCTCGCGGCCTCGTTCGGCATCTCCCACCGCGACATCAAGCCCGCGAACCTCCTCCTCAACGCGTCGGGGACGCTCAAGATCGCGGACTTCGGCCTCGCGTCGCACCCGGAGAGCGGCCCGCTCGGCAGCGCCAGCGCCTCCCGAACGCTGGAGGGCACGCCGTTCTACATGAGCCCGGAGCAGTGGACCGGGCAGGAGATCGCGCCCCCGTCCGACATCTACAGCCTCGGCTGCACCTTTTACCATCTGCTGGTCGGCCGGACGCCGTACTCGGCGCGGGATCTCGCCGGCTGCTTCCAGGCGCACTGCCACGCTCCGGTCCCGGATCCGAAGCTGTCGATGCCGGACATCGATCCGCTCCTCGCGGAGCTCCTGCGCCGCTGCATGGCGAAGCGGCCCCAGGAGCGGCCGTCCGCCGGGCACATCGTGGCGTTCCTCGAGGACATGCTGATGCTCCGGCGCAGCAGCGTGCGGCCGCGGGAGCTGCCGGAGCCCAAGCGCCCGAGCCTGCTCTCCACGATGGAGCTCTCCGACACGCGGGTGAGCGAGCTGCCGCCGGCGCCCAAGGGCTCGGTCGCGACGCCGACGGGCACGATCCTGGTGAGCAGCTCGACCGCGCTCGGGCATTTCACCGGCCAGTACAGCTACCGCGACCATTTCGGGCTGACCGGGTATCCGTTCAGCGACATCCGGCAGCCGAGCTTCTTCTGGGATGCGGGCCCGTATGCCTGGATCCTGAGGACCCTGGCGTCGCAGATCGTGGCCGGGCAGCGCCCTGCGATCCTCGTGGGCGAGCCCGGGAGCGGCCGGACGTTCGTGTGCGAGATGATCAAGAACAAGGTCCCTCGCATCCAGGTCTTCACGATCGAGCCGCAGCTGCTCTTCGGGACGCGGCCCCTCGTGTCGCTGTGCAGGCAGGTGGGGGCGACGGCCATCTCTCCGACCCTGAGCCAGCAGTTCCTCGTCGACGCGTTCCTCGGTCAGGCGCTCCTCCGCGCCGGGCCGGACGCGATCGCGGTCCTGGTCATCGACGGCGTCGATCCGGAGGATCACGACCTCCTGATGGAGCTCCATGACATCCTCCGCTGCGCCCCCCTGGGCCGGCTGTCGATGATCCTGGTGGGCGCCCCCGATCTGCCTGCGACGCTCGCGTCGAACGGCGTGCCGCGCGAGCTCTACACCGGCGCGCAATCGCTCCTTTTGCCCGGCATGACGCAGCAGGAGATGATCGAGTACATCGACTTCAGGATGCGGTCGGTCGGCGGGAGCGGGCGGGGGCTCAAGCTGGACCTCGCGTCGCAGCAGCTCTTGCACGCGAGGAGCGGCGGCAGCCCGAAGCTCATCAACATCTATTGCCACAACGCGCTGACGCTCGCGGCGCTCCAGGGCGAGTCCGAGGTGAGCCTGTCGTCGATCCGCCTCGGCATGAAGAGCAAGAGCTATCTCACCGCCGACGCGGCCATGGCCCTGCTCCGCGGCTGAGCCGCGCGCCGCGGCGAGCCGTCGCTGCCGGGCTGGTCGAGGGCGCCGGCGGCGTCTCCGCCCCGCCGGACCTCAGTCGGTCCACTGGTGGGTCTCTTCCGGCTTCCCGCCGAAGGTGGCCATGGGGATGGTCCACGTGCGGGGCCGTCGCTCGCTGCGCACGTACTCGCGGACGCGGTCGGCCGAGAAGAAGGCGGTCGTCGCGCGGAGCAGCTCCGGGAACTCCTTCACGAGGCCGGTATGGACGGGCATGATGGTCTCCACGGCGAAGGCCATGGCGACGTCGGCCAGGGTGGTGCGGCCCGGCTGGATCCAGTGCTCGGCGTCGGCGCGCGTGCGCACGAAATAGTCCTCCAGCCGCTCGAGCTTCTTCCCGGTGGCGGCGCGGTGATCGGCGCGGACCTCATGGAAGCGCGGGTTCCAGAAGAGCGCGCCGACGTCCAGGACCACCTCGAGCGCGGTCTCGGTCACCTCGTCGACGCGCGCGCTCTCCTCGAGCGTGTCGCCGTAGAGCCCCAGCTTGCGCGCCAGATAGCGGTTGATCGCCTGGGACTGGCAGAGGGTGAGCCGGCCGTCCTGCAGCACGGGCAACTGCCCGAACGGGGTACAGCTCTGGAATCGCTCCTTGGTGTCTGGCTGCATCCATCGCTCCAGAGGGATGAGCTCGTTCTCGTAAGGCACGCCGCGCAGCTCCATCATGAGCCTGGCGACTTCCACGCGTCCGCGCACTGCAAAATAGGTGAGCTTCATCCTCGTCCTCCGGTGTTGGCGAGGGACTCTACAGCAACTCGGCTCCCCGAGCCAACGGGCATCGGACCGGCCTGAGCCCGACTCTGCTTCGCGCAGCGTCGGACGTTGCTGGACGAGGATCGCTCGATCTGCCGATCTTCCGAGCTAGCTATCGTTTCCGGCCGCCGCCGCCGCCGCCGGCGCCGGCCGCGGAGCGGGTTTGGCCTTGCCCCCCAGCATGGAGGCGAGCACCGCCTCGTCCGTCATCGGAGCGCGCGGCACGTGCTGCGCGCGTCCGATACGTGCTCTCGAGTGTTTGTCGTTGGCGATACACCTGCCGCGCGTGTATGCGCTGAGCCGGTCGAGCGCCTCCTGTTTGCGGCACGCCCCGAAGGACCTCCGGATCAGCGCGAGCCCCGAGCGAAAGCACTTCTCACGGTCCGACACGAGGTCCTCGTGCGACCACCCCTCCCGGGTCTTGCCGGCGCCGACGCGGATCTGGAGCAGACAGGAGTCGACCCCCGAGCCGCGCGCGAGCTTCCCGAGGCCGAGGTCCACGTCCCGGCGGTAGCCGCTCTCGAAATATGCGATCGACAGGAGCAGCGCCATCGTATCGGCTCGCCCGCGCGGGCCGCCGAAGAGCGGCTTCAACTCGGGATCATACGCCACCTTCGCCGCCGCGCGCGCGATCTCGTGATAGCGCGCGCGGCCGTCCTCGGGCGTCTCGACCGCGTCCTTGATGTGGCTCGTCCCGGGCGGGGCCCATGTGATCATGATACCGACCGCCCACGCGATAATCGAGTCCATGACATATGTAAGGTCCTGTTGTCCCTCTGTGTCAAGCAATTAGGACAGCCTGGCTGGGATTATCGCCAGGCATTGTATGATTGCGTGCCGCCCAGCGTGCATTTATACCGTCCTTGTCAAATTGCCAATCGTGTGGACGGCAGTACGCGGTGCGCAAGTGTTTTCGCAGCAGAGTCATTCCGCGCGTTTATCGCGGGGCCGAAGCGTGGATTGGCTCCCTTCGGTCCTCCGCGAGGGCGACTCGCGCCCATCGTTCATCTTTCATCTTTCATCTTTCATCTAGCGGCGCGAGCGCGGCATCGGCGGTGCGCTGCGCTCTGCCGAACGTGAGCCCGCGCGGGCGCGCGGCGCACGTCGCGCGCGGCGCTCATCACGCCTTCGCGGCGGCGTCTTCTTCGGAGGTCGCGCGCGTGTCCTCGAGCCTGTCCACCGCGCGCAGCTCGGGGAACAGCCATCCCCAGAGCAGCACGACGGCGATCGTCCCAAGGCCGCCGACGATCACGGTAGGGACCGTCCCGATGAGCCTCGCGAGCGTGCCCGACTCGAGCTCTCCGAGCTCGTTCGAGGCGCCGACGAACACCATGTTGACCGCGCTCACGCGGCCGCGCATCTCGGGCGGCGTCGCGAGCTGCTCCAGGGTCATCCGCACGACGACGCTCACCATGTCGGCGGCGCCGATCACGGTCAGCGCGACGAGCGAGAGCAGGAAGCTGTGCGACAGGCCGAACACGACCGTGGCGAGCCCGAACACCCCCACGCAGAGGAGCATCTTCGTCCCGGCGTGGCGCCGGATCGGCCGGAACGCGAGGAGCACGGCCATGAGCCCGGCCCCCACCGCGGGCGCGGCGCGCAGCAGGCCGAACCCCTGGGGGCCGACGCGGAGCACGTCGGTCGCGAAGATGGGCAGGAGCGCGACGGCGCCGCCCAGGAAGACCGCCACGAAGTCGAGCGAGATCGACGCGAGCAGGACCTTCTTCCGGTAGACGTAGCGCAGCCCGGCGAGCGCCGTGGCGAGCGACGGCGGCTTCTTCTCCATGCGCCCCGTGCGCGCCCGCACGGCCAGGAGGCCCGCGGACGCCGCGCCGAGCGCGAGGCTCGCGGTCAGGTAGACGGGCGCGGGCGCCTTCCAGACGCCGTAGAGCACCCCGCCCACGCTCGGTCCGCCGATGGCCCCGACCTGCCAGAGCGTCGACTGCCACGTCGCGGCGTTCTGGAAGTGCGCCGCGGGCACGAGGGACGGCAGGAGCGACGCGCCGGCCGGCCCCTGGAAGGCGCGCACCGTGCCGAGGAGCACGAGGACGCCATAGATGGCCGACACGTTCGGGGTCGGCGAGCGCGCGAGGACGAAGAGCGCGAGCGCCGCGAGCGACGAGGTGAGGTAGCAAAGGAGGAGGATCCCTCGCCGATCGAAGCGATCCGCCGCGTGCCCGGAGGCGAGGGACAACCCCGCGATGGGGAGGAACTGGGCGAGACCCACGTAGCCGAGCGCGAGCGGATCGCGCGTGAGGTCGTAAATCTGAAACCCCACGGCCACCGACTGCATCTGGTAAGCCATGGTGGCGAGCAGGCGAGCCGCCGCGTACACGCGGAAATCGTGCGATTCGAAGGCGGCGAAAGGCGACGAAGGCTTCAGGGCGGTGAGATCGGCGGCCATGAAAAGTCCGGGCGACGTTCATGGCGCATTCGAGCACGTGCCGCCAGGGACGCCCTGCGCCCACCTCATCAAAAATCAGTGCGGCTGTTCTCCTCAACGGAGAGCGCGTTGTGTCTCGGCGATCCTCGGTTCGGGGCGGTCCGCCGTTCGGAGGGCGCAGCGGTCGAGCCTGCGCGCAGAAACCTGGCGCGTCGGCCCGGAATCGTGGTAAGCGGCTGCCCGACATGATGCCCCACGGAGACGACACCTCATCGGGCCTAGCGCGCGACCTGGCCGCGCAGGCGCGGCGTGCCTGGATGCTGTTCGGGAGCCGCTCCCGCCGCGGGCGCGATGGCCGGCGCGATGACGACGACGACGACGATCTGCCGCGTCCGAACGCGATCGTCGCCCTGTTTCCGCTGCTGAGCTTCGCCGTCTCGCCGCTGCCGGGCTGACCTCCGCCCGCCCGGCCATCGAGCGCCTGAGACGGCGGCGCCGTTCCTCGACGCGACCTCGTCAGGAACGCACCTCGAGCTCCCCGTCCCGCCACGCCACGACCCGGTCCGCGGTCGCGACCCGCGCCCAGCTGAACTCCCGCAGCAGCTCCGCCGGCGTGCACGGCTCCGGCCGATCTCGCAGGCCGACGCACCACGCGAGCGCGCCAGAGAGCGCGGGCGCGCTCCGGGCGAGCGCCGCGCCGCGCGCCGCGCCGTGCGTCTTGGCGAGCTTGCCGCCGCGCTCCTCCAGGAGGAGCAGGTGGTGGCGGTAGACCGGCGCCGGCAGCCCGAGCAGCGCCTGGAGCGCCGCCTGCGTCGCGGTGCTCGGCGCGATGTCGCGCCCCCGGACGACGCGCGTCACGCCCGCCGACCCGTCGTCGACCACCACCGCGAGCTGGTACGAGAACGCCCCGTCGCGCCGGCGCACCACCGGATCGCCCATCGCCAGCGCGGGCTCCTGCGACAGATCGAGCCCGCCCTCGTCGACGGGCCGGAACACCCCGTCCGGCAGCCGTGCCCGGATCGGCTCCGCGCTCGCGCGCCACCCGCCGGGCGGCAGAGCGCGGCCGCGACCGCGGTTGTCGTAGGCCCAGCCGCCGTCGGGCGCGCGCCGGCCGATCGCGCGCACCTCCTCGCGCGTCGCGGAGCAGGGGTACAGCGCGCCGAGCGCCTCCAGCCGGTCCATCGCCGCCTCGTGGTGCGCCTGCCGGGTGTGCTGCTCGACGCGCTCGTCGAAATCGAGCCCTAGCCACGCGAGATCCTCCTCCAGGGAGCGCGCGAACTCGGCCCGGCATCGGTCGGGATCGAGGTCCTCCAGCCGGAGCAGCAGCCGCGCGCCCCGCGACCGCGCGTCGAGCCACGCGAGCAGCGCCGCGGCGAGCGTCCCGAGGTGGGCCGGCCCGGTGGTCGACGGGGCGAACCGGCACACCTCGCTCATCGTTCCTCCTGCCGCCGCCGCCCGCGGCGCAGCGGCCGCCCGCGCCCTGGGCGCGCCGCCCGCGGGCTCGCCACCCCCCCCGCGCCTCAGAGGAAGCGCGCGATGCGTGCCCGCACGCGCTGCTCGCCCAGCACCGCCATGACCTCGGCCAGATCGGGGCTGTTGCGCGTCCCGCAGATCGCGACCCGGATCACCATCGAGACGTCGCCGACATGGCCCTTCCACGACTCGGGAGAGGCCTTGTACTGCTTCACCTCGCCGGCGTAGCCCAGGGTCACCCCGATCTGCCGGACCTTCTCGAACCACGCCTCCTTCGAGTCGGCCGGATCGAAGGCGTCGAGCATCTGCTTGAGCACCTCCGAGCGGTCTGCCTCCGGGACGTTCTCGGGGAAATCGAACGACGTCAGGCCGTCATAGAGCTCGTCGTAGAAGAAGGAGAGCTGAGGGCGCAGGTCGGGCCAGGTGACGATGCGCTTGTTCGACTTCTTGCCGCCGCGCTCGATGCCGAGCGCGCGCCTCGTGTACTCCGGATCTCGCTCCATCAGGGCCGCGAGCTCCTTGTCGTACGTCCTCGCCCAGTCGAGCCCCTGGGCATAGACGTCCTCGGCGCTCATCCGGCTCACGACCGCCTGGCTGACGCTCTTCAGCTTGACCAGGTCGCTCAGGGCGCCGCCGGGGGCGAGCTTGTTCAGCTTGAGGGGGAAGGCGGAATAGGGCTTGTCGGGGTTCGCCTTGCGCCAGTCCTCGAACGCGGAGTTGGCGATGTTGAGCAGGTACTCGATCGTGGCCGTCTCCGGGACGCCGATCTCCCGGTAATACTCGATGTTCGCCTCGGGGTCCTTGCGCTTGCTCAGCTTGCGCCGCGCGTCCGAGACCTTCTGCTCGCCCGTCTCCGGGTCGGTCTCCTCCACGCGATCGAGCTTCTGGATCGGCGGGACGTGGGCGTACTCGACCGGCTTGAACCCGAGCACGCGGAAGAGCTGCAGGTGGAGGGGCATCGACGAGATCCACTCGTCGCCGCGGATCACGTGCGTGGTCCGCATCAGGTGATCGTCGACGGCGTGGGCGAAGTGGTAGGTCGGGATGCCGTCCGACTTGAGGAGGATGGTGTCGAGATCGTTGACCGGCATCGAGATGACGCCCTTCACGCCGTCCTTCCACTCGACCCGGCCCGAGACGTCGTCCGGGGCGCGCAGCCGGAGCACGAACGGGGTGCCGCTCGCGAGCGCCTCCTTCACCCGGGCGAGCGGCGCGTCGCGCCACTTCGCCCACCGGCCGTGGTATCCGGGCTTCACCGTGAGCGCCATCTGCTCCTGCCGGATGGCGTCGAGCTCCTCGACCGTGCAGAAGCAGGGGTAGGCGAAGCCGCGGCGGATGAGGTCGATCGCGTAATCCCGGTAGATCTCGACCCGCTCCGTCTGGATGTAGGGGCCGTAGCTGCCCTGCTGGATGAACTCGCCCCGCGCCTCTGGCCCGCCGCCCTCCTTCGCCGGCGCGCGGAGCACGCCCTCCTGGGGCGAGAGATCGAAGCGCGCGAGCGAGTCGACGATGGTGTCGAGCGCGCCGGGGATGGCGCGCTTCACGTCGGTGTCCTCGAGGCGGAGGAAGAAGACTCCCTCGCTCTGGAGCGAGAGCCGCTTGTTGATGAGCGACACGAAGATGCCGCCAATGTGCATGAACCCGGTCGGGCTCGGCGCGTAGCGGGTGACCATCGCGCCCTTGGGCAGGGGGCGGCGGGGATAGCGCGCCTCGTACTCCTCGGGCCGCTTGGCCGACGCGGCGGCATCGCCGAACAGGAGGCGCACGAGCTCGTCGCGGTCCTCTCCGGGGCCCGGCTCGCGGACGGTGACGGGAAGCGTCGTCTCGTTCAGTGCCTGCTTGTCCATGAGGGCGCGTCGCTCCAGGTCTGACATCGGGCGGGGGGCAGCCATTGCACGCCCGCCAGGCCTTGTCAATCGCGGCCTCGGGCGCGGACGCTGCGGTCCGCGCGGCCGCGCCGGGCGAAGCGCGCCCCGCATCGCCTGTCGCGCGTCGCGCGTCGCGCGGCCGCCGCGCTACTGCGGTGTCTTCTCGCCGAGGAGCCAATAGGTCTTCATCGCGCCCTTGCCCTTGATCGCCACGAGGCCACGCTCCTCGAGGAGGAAGTCCCCCCGGAGCAGGGCATAGCTCGCCTCGCTCACCTGGACGCGCCCGGGCTCTCCGCTCGACTCCATGCGGCTCGCCACGTTCACCGCGTCGCCCCAGAGATCGTAGCTGAACTTCTTCCTGCCGATCACGCCGGCGATGACAGGCCCGGTGTTGATGCCGATCCGGAGCCGGAACGGCTCGCCGTCGTCGGCCAGGAACTGGCTCATGGCGCGCGTCATCGCGAGGGCCATCCGCGCTATCGCCCTCGCGTGGTCGGGGCGCTGCGCGGGCAGGCCGCCGACGACCATGTAGGCGTCTCCGATGGTCTTGATCTTCTCCAGGCCGTGCTGGTCGGCGAGCTGATCGAACGACGAGAACATGCGGTTGAGGAGGCCGACGAGCTCGGTCGGGTTGAGCCGCGCGGCGAGGGAGGTGAAGCCGGCGATGTCCGCGAAGAGGATGGTCACGTCCTCGAAGTGCTCGGCGATGAGCTGCTCGTGCTCCTTGAGCTGCTCGGCGATCGATCGCGGCAGGATGTTGAGGAGGAGCCGGTCCGAGCGCTCGTGGGCCCGCTCGGCCGCCGCCTTCGCCTGCTCGAGCGCGGTCTTCTGCTGGCTCTGGCGCCGGGCGTTCGCGTCGAGGGCCGAGAGCATGCCGTTGATCGAGCCGGTGAGGCGCGACAGCTCGTCGGTGCCCGGCATGGCGACCCGCGCCGAGAGGTCGCCGACGCCGCCGATGTCGGTGACCTCCCGGCTGAGCCGGGCGAGCCGGGAGAGGACGAGCCTCTCCAGGAGCAGCAGGGTGACGCCGCCGAAGACGAGGCCGACGAGCACCGTCACCAGGACGAGATAGCGCAGGGTGTCGTGGCCCATCCTGAGGATCGCCCGGTCGTTGTCCACGCGCAGGAGCAGCGCCGGCCGGCCGTCGATGTCGTCGAGGACGGTGTACCCGGCGATCCGGTCCTCGCCGAGCGGGTGGACGAGGATCGCCTCGGGGCCGGCCATGGCGGCGCTGGCCTCGCGGAAGTCGGCGGGCAGGTCGGGGTCGTCGAGGCGGCGCACGGCGAGCGAGAGGCCGGCGGGCTCGGTGAGGCGCTTGATCTCGGCGTCGGTGAGGAAGCGGCCGAACGTGACGGTGCCGGCGACGGGTCCACGACCCGAGCTGCCGACGCTCGGCTGGGAGCAGACGAGCATGGGCCCGTCCGGCAGGAGGACGATGCCGCCCCGGACCGCGCTCGGCGGCGCATCGGGCCCGAACAGGAGATCGCCGACGCGGAGCCGCTCGGCGATGCCTCGAGGGAGCGGGGCCCAGCGCTTCCCGGCGCGATCGTAGCCGGTGCTGTAGACGGGGATTCCGTCCGCGTCAGCGAAGACGGCGAGATCGATGCGGGCGATGTCGAAGAGCTCGGCGACCAGGTTCGAGCGGACGAACTCTTGATTGCCGTCCTGCACGAACCCGTGGGCGTCGTCCCACTGGCTCCAGTCGGTCCAGCGGGCGTTGAAGTCGTGGACGGCCTGGCTCATCAGGTTGAGGGCGACCTGGACGGTGCGGCGCGTGTCCTGCGCCTCGGCGGCCATGGAGTTGGCGAGGAGCGCCCGCGACGAGACGCCGTACAGGGCAAAGCTGAGCCCGAGCAGCGTGGCGGCGATCGCCAGCAGCGTCTTCGCGCGCAGCGAGAGCAGGGCGTCGAGGGCGGGCTTCAGCGTCAGCGACGCCGAGCCTATCGAAATGCGCGCCGGCGCGGAAGCGCGGCGGACGGAGGGCGGATGGGGCGGCGGACGGGGCGGAGGCGGGCTGGGCCGATGCTGGGGGCCGAGGCGGACGCGCGCCGGTGGGACGGGGCGAGCGCGGTGCGAGCGGGGTCCGGGGGAGAGCGTGGGTCCGGGGATCTGGCGCTCGTCTGGACGGGCCTACTCGACGCTGGACGGGGCGGGAGGGGGCGATGTCCTCCCGGCCCACGCAGTGCGCCAGGCGGCGGTCCCGTTCAGCGTGCCAGGTGCCGAGTTCCAGGTGTGTATCGAGGACGTTGCTGTGGCCGTCCGTGCTGCGGTGCGGTGCGCCTTCGTCATCTCCTGGGAAATTCAGGTCTATGGTAATGGATGCAACTCGGCGGGTCGCCAGCGTTACGGGCCCGTGGTGCGCATCGTCACGGTATCGCATTCGACCGGGTGGCTTCCTTGGACCGCTCTCGCGAGAGCAGATAGAATG
The DNA here is from genome assembly GCF_051526825.1 of Sorangium sp. So ce185. Lineage (NCBI taxonomy): Bacteria > Pseudomonadati > Myxococcota > Polyangiales > Polyangiaceae > Sorangium > Sorangium sp. So ce185. Next base: position 1,037,642 of record NZ_CP150316.1, read on the forward strand.
CTCTCAATGCTCACGCCCCACCGGCAGCTGGTCGTTCCTGCGCTCCTCGTCATGCTCGCTGCGTGCGCCAACGGCACCGATGAGTTGATGCCCGGGTACTACGAGGAGCAAGCCGGCGGAGGCGGAAGCGGCGGCGGGGGAGGCGAGGGCGGCGCCGGAGGGGTGGACGCGTCCTCGAGCTCGAGAGCGAGCTCAAGCTCAAGCTCGAGCTCCGCTGGGGTCGGCGGCGCCGGAGGCGAGGGCGGGAGCAGCGATGGAGGCGGGGGCGAGGGCGGGGACGGGGGAACGGCGGGCGAATGCGACTATGGTTCGCCGAACACGTGCGTTGGGGCAGAGGACCTCGGAACGGTTCCGGGCGATGACGGCGCCGACTGGGCGATGAAAACAGCGACGGGAACCACATCGAAGTGGTTCAAGGTCCGTGTCGTGGATGAGGCGAACTGGCCCACCTCCGAGCGCTTCAAGGCGACGCTCACTTCTCCGCCGGGGATGAATTTCGATCTGATTGTCTACCAAGGGGATATCGAAGTGAATGCGCCGGATTGTTTCGCGTCCGGCGTGAGGGGGCAAGGAACGCCTGAGTCGTTCATGATAACCTGGAATGATCGCATTGGCCCGGATGACCATCTCTGGTTCATCCTCGAGGTGCGTCATGTGGAAGGCACCGCGTGCGGCGAGGGGGCGAAGTGGACGCTGACGATGGAAGGTAGGGAGCCGCCGTCACCGGACCCTTAAGCCTGCACGCGAAGCGATGCAGGACGAGACGTCGCACCGCGCCGCACAGACCGGTTGCCAGCGGCACGACGCCGCGAGGCCGCTCGGTTCCAACTTGCGTTTTATGGAACTCCGCTCCTCCTTGAGCGCCGCGCTCAGGGAGCCATCCGCGCTATTACCACGCTGAGACTATCCAACATCAGCGGCGGGTCCACCAGGTCGATCGCGCCGTCGCTCACGCCCGCCACGACGATCTCGCGCGTCTCCGGATGTATCGCCGCGGAGGTCGCCGTCTGGGCGGCCGCGCCGCTGCCGTAGCGATGGCTCCATCGATGCGCTCCCGTAGCGTCGAACTTGGCGATGAACCAGTCGGCGTCGTCTGCGATCAGCTCCCCGCCGCCGAAATCCACCTTCCCGAGAAAGCTGCCGGTGAAGACGAGCTCGCCCTCGCTGTCGAACGCTACACCCTGCATCGGCAAGGCCCAGTTCTGCTTGTTCGCGTCTCCGAGCCGCTTCGACCACGAGTGGTTGCCGGTCGCTGAGAGGCGGACGACGAACAGATCGTCGTCGTCCGTGCCGGTCGTCTCGCGTGTTACACTCACCGAATTGCTTGTGCCGTGGAATGTGACCTTGCCGGAGAAGAGTCCGACAATACCAGCATTGCCCGCAGAGTCGACGCCGACGCCGCCGATCTCGAACGTGCTGCCGTCTCGATGGTCGAAGAACGTATTCCAGAGCAGCGTTCCCTCCGGATCGTACTGGGCCACCCAGCCGGACGCTTCTATGCTGTCGGAATAGCGGGTGCGGTCAGCGCCGAAATCGACGGATGTCACGAACGTGCCGGCGACGACTGCACGTCCCTTCTCATCCACCCCGACCCCTGTGGCATATTGGTTGCCCGGGGGGTAGAGCTCGTTATCGCCGATCTGGACGCTATAAACGTGTCCGCCGTCCTTTCCGCTCAAGCGCACCAGAAAGCCGTCCCTGTCCGGACTCTCTGCGGCCTCGAGCGCCGAGCCACCGAAGGTCACGGTCTGACTGAAGGCCCCCGTGATCACGGCGTCACCGTTCGGCGCCGCGGCCATGTCCCACGGTCCGATCTCGCCTTCCAGGTCGCCGAACTGCTCGCTCCACACGTGTCCGCCGTCCGCGTCCAGCTTGGCGACCAGCAGATCGCTGCTACCGCTGGCCGTGAGATCGTAGCCACCGAGGTTCACGGTCCCGGCGTACTTGGTCGCGAACAGCACGTTGCTCTCCGCATCCAGCGCCACCACGGCATTGCTGTCCCCCGGGACCGGCACCCCACGGCTGTACACATGGTTGCCGTCGCCGTCGAACACGGCGAGGAAGGCGCCACCGCGAGGATGCTCTGGCAAGGCCTTCGTGGCATCCGGGCCGAAGTTGATCTCGCCTCTGTAGATGCCCGCCATCGCGATGCGATCGCCCTTGGGGCTGATCGCCACCGATGTCGCCAACCGGAAGGCCCCCCCGCTGGACACCCTCGCCCACAGGACGTCGCTGCAGCCCACGCCATCGCAGTCCTCGTCACCTCGACGATTGCAGTCCTCCTCGCTCGGGAGCACCTGCTTCTCGCAGGCCCCCCACGTCCCGTCCGCGCCGCAGGTCTGCGTGCCGGGCACGCAGAGGCCGACGCCCTCGGTCTCGTCCGCGCCGCCATAACACGCCCGCGCGTCGCCCAGCTTGCAAGGCGCCGTGTCGTCGCCCCCGGCCCCGGTCGTCGTGGCGTCGGTGAAGTCGTCGAGGCCGAGGATCGTGCTGCACCCGGAGGCGAGCAGCGTGATCAAGGCGAGGAGGGGACGGGAGGGAAGGGGATGACGTTGACGCAGGAGGGGCACACGGGAACAGTAACCGAAGCGAACCCCTCCAGCCCAGAGGGTATGTCGCGCGCGCGAAAGGCACCGCGCGCCGCCCCGACGCGCCCCGAGGGGCCCGCCGGTCGCCGGCGACGCGGTGCCTCGACCGCTCACACGCCACATCAGCTCGCGCTGATCGGGATCTGACGGGGCTTGAGCGACGCGCTCTTCGGCAGGTGGATCCGCAGGACGCCCGCCTGAAGCTCCGCGCAGATCTTGTCCGAGTCGATGCCCTGCGGGACCACGAAGCTGCGACGAAAGTCCGGCAGGTTGTCCGCGCTCTGCTCGCGCTCGGCCGCGTCGGTCCGCCGGCCCTCGAAGCTCAGCTCCCCCTTCTCCAGGCGGATGGCCAGATGATCCTGCGTCACACCCGGGAGATCCGCCACGACCAGGAGCTCCTCGGCGTTCTCGTAGATGTCCACCGCCGGGGCCACCGCAGGGCGCTGCTGGATCTTCTCAGGGCTGGTCTCAGCGCGGTTCGTCAAGTTGCGATCGGTGCTCATCTTCTTCACTCCTTCCTCGCTTTCTCTCCTTCAACGCATTCCAAATCCGCTGCTCGCGGGAGCCTCCCTCTCCGTCGGCTCCCGCCCGCCTCAGCGCGCCGTCACCGTGATCTGCCGCGGCTGCGCCTCGGCGGCCTTGTTCAGCGTCAGCGTCAGCACGCCGTTCCTCAGCACCGCCGTCGTCTTCTCGGGATCGACCTTGCTCGGCAGCGTGAAGCTCCGGCTGAAACGCACCCCGCCCCGCTCCTTGCGGTGGACCAGATACCCCTCGGGCGCGTCCGGCTTGCGCTCGCCGCTCACCGTCAAGACGTCCTGGTTGAGCGAGATCTGCACGTCCTTCTCCGTCAGCCCAGGAAGGTCCGCCTTGACGACCAGCGCGCTGCCCGTGTCGTAGAGGTGGATGCGCGGCCCAGCCGTGTACCGGGGCGACTGGTCGAACTCGCCGCGGAGCGACGAGCGGGGCGCGTCGTACTCCTCGAACACCCGATCCATCCGCCGGCGAAGCTCATCCATCATGGCAAACGTGCGATCGAAATCCGTGTAACGGTTCAGCATGACGACTCCTCCGTGACCCCCGCGCGCGGCGCGCGCCGGGGCCTCGCCCGCGGCGCCGTCACCCTGCTCGCGACGGCCGTTTTGTTGTAGCGTTACGGGACCTTGGCTCCGAGAGCCGGTCTCTTCGCACCGCCCAATCTTCGCACGCCGCCGGGGGTGTCAAGAGCCGGGCCAGCCGCCCGTGTCCGCACCAGACCGGCAGGAAAAGCGGACACAACAGCCGCGGCCCGCCTCCCGGCAAAGGACCTCCAGGACACCCGCAAGACGCCTCCGGGCAAACTCCAGCACGACGCTCCTGCCGCGCCCGCCCGGCCCATCGACCAACTTGAACAACCCTGGGAGCACGTTCCCGGAAATGCTACAAACCATGGACATGCCGAACCGCCCGCCCGCCGCCCGCCGCTCGCGGACCGCCCGCCTCCTCTCGGCCGCGTCCGCCGCGGCGCTGGCCCTCGCGCTGATCGCGGGCGCCGCGCTGGCGCTGCCGCCCGTGGGCGACCGGGCGCCGAACGCGCGCGTCGAGGACGCCGACGGCCGCGAGCTCCAGCTCAAGGCGCTGTGGGGCAAGCCGGTCCTCATCATGTACGAGGACAAGGACTCGGCGACGCAGAACCAGGCGCTCAAGGACGCGGTGGCGAAGCTCGCGAAGGGCGACCGCTACCGGCGAGCCATCGCCGTCGCCGCGGTCGCCGACGTGAGCTCCTACGACTTCTGGCCGGCGAAGGGGTTCGTGAAGGACGCCATCCGCGAGGAGTCGCGGAAGGTCGGCGCGACCATCTACTGCGACTGGGACGGCACCTTCCGCGAGGCCTACCGCCTCCGCCGCGGCATCAGCAACGTCATCCTCGTCGGCAAGAACGGCCAGGTGCTCTTCGCGGCCGAGGGCAAGCTCAAGCCCGAGGCGCAGGCGAAGCTCCTCGACCTGCTCCGCAAAGAGGTCGAGGGCTGACCGCGGCGCGCGCTCCGTCAGATCGAGGGCCGGCCGCGGCGCGCCTTCAGCTCGCGTCCTTGCGGCGCCGGCGCGAGAGCAGCGCGGACTCGACCTGCGCGCGGATCTCCCCGACGTCCGGGGCCGCCACGATGCCGCCGCGCGCCTCGATGAACGGCCGGAGCGCCTCGGAGCCCGCGCCGCCCACGATCCACGCCGCGTCCCGGCAGGCGTCGGCGTAGGCGTCGATGAGCTCGCGCGCGGTCGGCGGCGGCGGCGGGATCGCGACCGTCAGCGCGACCATGTCCGGCGCGAGCGACTCGACCGCGCGCGCGATCGCGGCGGGCGGCGTGCGCGGGCCCAGCACGATCGAGCGGAAACCCCACGCGCAGAAGCGCAGGCCGATGCCGAACAGCCCGAGCACGTGATCCTCGTCGGCGAAGGCGGCGAGCAGCACGCGCCGCCCGCTCTCGCCCGGCTGCGCGAGCCGCAGCAGGTGCAGCAGCGTCGCGCCGAGGACCTGCGAGGCGAGGTGCTCCTGCGCGACCGTGATCTTCCCCTCGTGCCAGAGATCGCCGATGCGCTCGAGCGCAGGGCCGAGCGCGCGCTCGAAGATCGTCACCGCAGGGCCGAGCGAGAGGGCCCGGTTCACCTCGGCCTCGAGGCCGTCGGGATCGAACCGGATCGCGGCGTCGACGATGCGCTCGCTCGCGCCCGCGAACGCGTCGCCGCCGTTCGAGGGCGCCGGCGCGCGCGGCGCCTCCGTCTCGAGCACCATGCGCGCCGCCTCGGCGGCCGCCATCCCGCCGTTCACGTAGTCGCGCATCTTCTTGACCACCGCGACGTCGTCATCGCTGTACAGGCGGTACGCCGACGCCGTGCGCGCAGGGGACGGCACGCCGTACCGGCGCTCCCACGCGCGCAGCGTCGCCGACGACACGCCACACATCTTGGAGACGGCATGGATTCTGTAGCGGCTCACGTGGACAACCCTGGTCAACCCGCCGGACCCCAGCCGCCTGCGCCGGCTCGACGCGCCGAGCCGACGGGCAGCGAGGCCCAGGAAGGCCATCTTGTGCAGATGTTTTCGCCTTTGTCAAAGGCTGGGACAAACATTATACTCGCCGCCATGCAAAACACCAGCGCTTCGTCGGCGCAGGAAGAGCGGCCTGGCGCCTCGCCAGGCGAGGACGGGGCTGCACCGGCGCGAGCGCCGCGCGCGGCGGGCCGCCGGGGTCCGAGGCCGCGCGCCGTCGTGATCGGCAGCGGCTTCGGGGGGCTCGCGGCGGCCGTGCGGCTCGGGGTGCGGGGCTACGAGGTCACGGTCGTCGAGAAGCTCGACGCGCCGGGCGGACGCGCGTACGTCCACCGGCAGGACGGCTTCACCTTCGACGCGGGGCCGACCGTCATCACGGCGCCGTTCCTCTTCGAGGAGCTCTGGCAGCTCTGCGGCCGGAAGATGGCCGACGACATCGATCTCAGGCCGGTGACGCCGTTCTACCGGATCCGCTTCCACGACGGCGTGACCTTCGACTACACGGGCGACGCCGCCGCGATGCGCGCCGAGGTCGCGCGCCTGTCACCCGGCGACGTCGCGGGCTACGAGCGCTTCGTCAAGACGAGCGAGGCGATCTTCCGCGTCGGGTTCGAGGAGCTCGCGCACGTGCCGTTCGGGTCGTGGACGGACATGGCGCGCATCGTGCCCGACATGATGCGGCTCGAGAGCTACCGCACGGTCTACGGGCTCGTCGCGAAGCACGTGAAGGACGACCGCCTGCGCCAGGTGTTGAGCTTCCACCCGCTGCTCGTCGGCGGGAACCCGTTCTCGACGACCTCGATCTACAGCCTGATCGCGTTCCTCGAGCGCAACTGGGGCGTGCACTTCCCGATCGGCGGCACGGGCGCCCTCGTGCGCGGGCTCGTGTCCCTCATCGAGGGGCTCGGCGGGTCGGTGCGGTGCGGCGCCGAGGTGCGGCGCATCTCGGTCGAGGGCGGCCGCGCGCGGGGCGTCGAGCTCGCGTCGGGGGAGCGGCTCGCGGCCGACGTCGTGGTCTCGAACGCGGACTCGGCGTGGACGTACCGGCACCTCGTGGCGCCCGAGGCGCGGAGGCGCTGGACCGACCGCCGCATCGAGCGGCAGCGCTACTCGATGAGCCTCTTCGTGTGGTACTTCGGCACGCGCCGGCAGTACCCGGACGTCGCGCACCACACCATCCTCCTCGGCCCGCGGTACAAGCCGCTGCTCGAGGACATCTTCCAGAGGCACGTGCTCGCAGACGACTTCAGCCTGTACCTGCACCGGCCGACCGCCACGGACCCGGCCCTCGCGCCGCCCGGGTGCGACGCGTTCTACGTGCTGTCGCCGGTGCCGAACCTGCTCAGCGGCACGGACTGGCCCGCGACCCAGGAGCGCTACCGGCGCTCGATCGCGGCGCTGCTCGAGGCGACGCTCCTGCCGGGGCTCGAGGGCGCGCTCGCGAGCTCGCGGCTGCTCACGCCGCAGGATTTTCAGGACCGGCTGCTGTCGTTCCGGGGCGCGGCGTTCGGGCCGGAGCCGGTGCTCACGCAGAGCGCCTTCTTCCGGCCCCACAACGCGAGCGAGGACGTCGAGCACCTCTACCTCGTCGGGGCAGGGACGCACCCGGGGGCCGGCCTGCCCGGGGTGCTCTCGTCGGCGCGCGTGCTGGATCGGGTGGTGCCGGATGCATCGACCTTCGGTTGAGGCGTCGGCGGCGGACTTCGCCGCGTGCAGGGCGCTCCTGCGCAAGGGGTCGAAGAGCTTCGCCGCCGCGGCGCTCCTCCTGCCCGCGCGGGTGAGGGAGCCGGCGGCGGCGTTCTACGCGTTCTGCCGCGTCGCCGACGACGCGGTCGACGAGCTCGGCGAGCACGCCCCGCCGTCCGCGGCCGCGGCGGCGGTCGCGGCCCTGCGCGAGCGGCTCGCGCGCGCGGCGATGGGCAACCCCGACGACGGCCCCGTCGACCGGGCGCTCGCCCACGTCATGGCGGCGCACGCGCTGCCGCGCGCGTTCATCGAGGCGCTGCTCGAGGGGTTCGCGTGGGACGCGGAGGGGCGCCGCTACGAGACGCTCTCGGAGCTGAACGCCTACGCGGCGCGCGTGGCGGGCGCCGTGGGCGCGACGATGTCGACGCTCATGGGGGCGCGCGGGCCCGACGCGCTCGCGCGGGCGTGCGATCTGGGCGTCGCCATGCAGCTCACGAACATCGCGCGCGACGTGGGAGAGGACGCCCGGCGCGGGCGGATCTACCTGCCGCTCGCGTGGATGCGGGAGGCCGGGATCGAGCCGGACGCGTGGCTCCTGCGGCCCGCCTTCGACGACCGGCTGGGGCGGATCGTCGCGCGGCTGCTCGACGAGGCGGAGGTGCTCTACCGCCGCGCGGGCGCCGGGATCCCGATGCTGCCGCGCGACTGCCGCGCCGCGATCCAGGCGGCGCGGCTGATCTACGCGGACATCGGGCGCGCCATCGCGCGCCGCGGCTTCGACTCGGTGTCGGCGCGGGCCGTGGTGTCGCCCGGCCGCAAGCTGTGGCTCGTGCTGCAGGCGCTCGTCCGCAGGCCGGTCGCGCCGGCGGAGGAGCGCGAGCACGGCGCGGCCCCGCCGCTCGACGAGGTCCGCTTCCTCCTGGAGGCGGCGCGATGAGCGCCGGGGCGGGCGGCGCGGCGGCGCGGGAGCTCGACGCGGCGCGGGCGCGCGTGCGCGAGGCGGGCGGCGAGGCGCTGCTCGCGCGCCTCGAGCACCTCGACGCGGCGCGGGCCGAGCCCTCGCGGCCGGCGGCGGCGCCGCGGCCGCCGGGCCGGGGCGCCGCCGTCGATTTCGACGTCGTCATCGCGGGCGGCGGGCTGTCGCTCCTGCTCGCGCCGATGCTCGCGTCGGCCGGGCTGCGGGTCGCGGTGCTCGACCGGGCGCGGATCGGCGCGGCGCACCGCGAGTGGAACGCCGGGACGGCCGAGGTGGCCGCGCTCCAGGCGTCGAGGATCTTCGCGCCGGGCGAGGTGGAGCGGCTCGTGATCGCCCGCTACGTCGAGGGGCTGTGCCGCTGGCACGGCGGCGGGACGTACCCGGTGCGCGGCGTGCTCGATCACGCCATCGACGCGGGGGGCCTGCTCGCCGCGGCGCGGGCCCGGGCCGAGGCGCTCGGGGTGACGCTGCTCGACGGGCACGCGCTGCTGGGGCACGCGGAGGGGCCGGACGCGGTCGCGCTCGCGGTGGCCGAGGCGCGGCCGGGCGCCGCGCCGCGCGGCCTGTCCGCGCGGCTCCTCGTCGACGCGCGCGGCGCGGCGAGCCCGTACGCGACCGCGGACCTCGTCTGTCCGACGGTGGGCGGCGTGCTCGCGGGGCTCGCCGAGGGCGACGGCGAGCGGCGGATCCGGCCGGACGTCGGCGAGATCCTCGCCACCACGGAGGACGTCGAGGAGGGCCGGCAGCACCTCTGGGAGGCGTTCCCGGGGCGGCCGGGCGAGACGACGGTCTACCTCTTCTATTACGCGCGCTCCGGGGACGTCGGGCCGGGCGCGCTGCTGTCGCTGTACGCGCGGTTCTTCCGGCTCCTCTCGCGGTACAAGGAGGGCGACGCGCGGCTCGTCCGGCCGACGTTCGGGTTCATCCCCGGCTGGTCGCGGCTGTCGCCCGCGCCGCGCGCGCCGGGGCGGCGGGTGCGGCTCGTGGGGGACGCGGCGGCGCGGCACTCGCCGCTGACGTTCTGCGGCTTCGGCGCGAACGTCCGCGAACTCGCGACCACGGCGGCCGACCTGGCGCGCGCGGTGGCGGACCCGAGCGCGCCGAGCGCGGCGCGCGACGCGCCGGTGCACGCGGGCACGGGCGCGCTCGCGGCCCTCATGGCGAGGCCGGCCGGCGGGGCGAGGGCAGGGGAGATGAACGCGCTCCTCAACACGGCGTTCGCCGTGCTCCACGCGATGGGCGACGACGCCTACGCGGCGCTGCTGCGCGACGAGATGCAACCGGCCGACTTCATTCGCTTTTTGCGGGAGACGGCGGCGCGGCGGCCCGAGGTGTACCGCGAGGTCGTGAGCGCGCTGCCGCTCCGGGCCATCGGCCGCTGGGGCGCGGGGCTCGCGCGGGAGCTCTACCGCGCGCGCTGAGGGGGCGCGTCCTCCGCGGCGCCCGTCGCTGCCCGGCGCGCGAGGACGAGGGGCCCGAGGAACAGGCCGTACGGCGGGCCGCCGGTGCTGTGGTGGACGCGGTGCGCGTCGCGGACGCGCGCGAGGTAGGGGATGCGCGCGAGGCCCGAGACCGGGAGCCGCCGGTGGACGAGGCCGTCGTGGACGAGGACGTACGCGAGGCCGAAGGCGGTCATGCCGAGGCCGAAGCCGAACGCGGCCTCGCGCAGCGGCCCAGGCGCGCCGTCGACGCCGTAGATGATGAGCCCGGCGGCGATCGGGGCGTGGAGGAACGCGAGCGCGTCGTTCTGCTCGAAGGCGCCGCGCCGCTTCGTGTGGTGGGAGCGATGGATGCTCCAGAGGGCGTGATGCCAGACCCTGCCGTGGAGGAGCGCGGCCCACACCTCCATGATCGCGAAGGCGGCGAGCGCCGTGGCGATCCAGATCGCGAGCGAGAGCGTCATCGCGCCCTCCGCATGCGGAACGGCAGGAGGAGCTGCACCCAAGGGCTGACGAAGCGGTCGAGCGAGAGGGCCTCGTGGACGACCGTCGCCGGCTTGCCGCCGAACGTCGCGGCCGCGAGGGAACGCGCGTAGAACGGCGTGTCCTCGTAGGTGCGGAGGAGCCGCGGCGCGGAGCCCGGGTCGGCGGCGATGTCCCGCGCCATGCCCCAGCGCGTGTCGCCGAGCGGCCGCGGGGCGAGCGGCGGGAGCTCGCGCGCGCCGCCCCTCGCGTCGAACGCGGGCGAGAGGAGCATGCGCGTGCCGTCGCGGCGCCGGACGTCGTAGGTGAGGGCGATGCCGTCCGAGCCGACCGCGCGCGACCAGGTCCAGCGCTCGAAGGCGTGGTCGAGCGGCTCGTCGCCGGCGTTCGTGTCGAGGTAGGCGCTGCCGGAGAAGCGCAGCGACGGGTGCGCGAGCTCGACCTCGGCGCGCGCGATCGGCGCGAGCGGCGACCAGCGGTGCCGCCCCCACCGGTCCAGCGCGACCCCGGCGCGCGCGCCCAGCGCCGCGGGCTCGGGCACGGACGGGCGGAGGCGCACCGTCCCGGCGAGGCGCGAGGGGACCGGCGCCGTGACCTCGTCGAAGGCGACGCGGAGCTCGCCCCCGGACCACTCCATCACGCTCGGGCCGATGGCGAGCGACCGCGGCGCCCTGACGACGGCGCCCCGCGGCCGTTCGGTCAGCGCCCAGCGATCGGCGCGCGGGCCGTACAGCGCGACGTTCATCGCGCAGTGCATGAGCGGGTCCGCGGCGCCGCGCGCGCGGGCCCTGGCGTAGTACGGCGAGAAGACGCTCCCGAGCATCGCGATGATCGTGATCGCGCTCCGGCCGTCGTCGCTCACCGCGTCCAGGTACCACCAGGCGTAGCCGCCGCTCGGGATCTCGAGGTCGAAGCGAGGTCCTCCATCACGCTCCGCGCCGCGAGATGGCCGCTCAGCGCCGCCATCGGCACGCCCGCCCCCGGGTGCGCGCTCCCGCCGGCGAAGTACAGGCCCGGGAGCTTCGAGCGCGAGGCCGGGCGCGCGAAGGTGGAGTTCCACCCGTGGGACACCGGCCCGTACAGCGCGCCCCCCGTCGCCGGGAACATGCGCTCGAAGTCCGCCGGCGTCGTCGACACCGGGGAGGGGCTGGTGCTCCTCAGCGAGAGGCCGCACCGCTGCAGTTGCTGGAACACGCGCTGTTCCCATTCGTGGATCTCCGTGGATGAGGGGGTGTGCATATCACCGGTCGCAGGGGCGTTGACGATGAAAAACAGGCGCTCTTCTGTAGGTGCGGGCGCAGGCGCGGTCGCCGCGTCGAGCTCGGGGGACGGCTGGTTCCAGCGGTCCTCGGCGCAGATGTAGATGGTGGGGTCGCGCGGGGTCTCGGCGCGATCGAAGAGGTCGCGGAACTCGGCCTCGTAGTCCCTCGAGAAGAAGACGTTGTGCCGGAGCAGGGGAAAGCCGCTCACCTCGGCGACGAGCGCCAAGGTGCGCGCCGAGAGCGACCGCGGCGCCTCGGCCGGGGCCTTGCGGCCTGCGCGCTGGCCGAAGAGGCCGCTCCGGAGCGCCGCCGGGTCGGCGTTCATCACGATCGCGTCGGCCTCGATGCGCTCGCCGCCCTCGAGCACGACGCCCGTCGCGCGGCCGCGGCCGTCCTCGATGGCGGCGACGTGCGCGCCGCAGCGCAGGGTCGCCCCGGCGCGGGTCGCGGCCGCGGCGAGCGCCTCGGCCACCCGGTACATCCCGCCCTCGGGGGACCAGACGCCCTCGCGCTCCACGTGCGCGATCAAGCTCAGCGTGGCCGGCGCGAGGTATGGCGACGAGCCGCAGTAGGTGGCGTACCGCCCGAACAGCTGGAGCAGGCGCGCATCCGCGAAGAAGTCGGTGAGCGCGCGGTGGAGGGTGCGGTGCCCGTCGATCTTCATCATCCCACCGAGGCCCAAGCTGCCCGCCGTGCTCAGGATCGTCTTGAGCGTGGGCCGCTCCGCGCGCAGGAACGGCGCCTCCACCACGTCGAAGATCTCGCGCGCGTACCGGCAGAACCGGCGGTACCCGTCCGCCTCCCGCGCCCCCGCGAGCGCGCCGATCGCGTCCGCGCTGCGCTCGAGGTCCGCGAAGAGATCGAGCGTCGAGCCGTCCTGCCAGGCGTGGCGCGCGAGCGTCTCGACCGGGCGGAGCGGCACGCAGTCCACGAAGCGGAGCCCGAGCGACGCGAAGATCTCGTCGAAGACCCACCGCATCGTGAGCGTCGTCGGGCCGACGTCGAGGCGGCGATCGCCGATGGCCAGCTCGCGCATCTTTCCGCCGACGCGCGGCGCCCGCTCGAGTAGCACGACGTCGAGCCCGTTCGACGCCAGGAGCGCGGCCGCGGTCAGCCCGCCGATGCCCCCGCCGATCACCACGACGCGATCTCTTGTGTCCACCATGGAGCCGCAGTGTACCCGGCGCGGGTGGTTTGTCTATACTTTGTTTAACTAGTGTTCAAACTATTGACAATCCCTCGATCATCGCCCAAAACTCGGCCGATATGGATTTCGATCGCCGGATCGAGCGCGTCCTTCTAGTCGCCATCGAGTCGCTCTCCTCGCCCGCGTCGCCTCCCGGGCTCCTCGCGGCGACCCACCACGCCGTCTTCCCTGGGGGCGCGCGCATCCGGCCACGGCTCTGCCTGGCCGTCGCCTCGGCGTACGGCGATCCGGCGCCGGAGGTCGCCGACGCGGCGGCGGCGGCGGTCGAGCTCATCCACTGCGCGTCGCTGGTCCATGACGACCTCCCCTGCTTCGACGACGCGCCGATCCGGCGCGGCCAGCCCTCGGTCCACCGGGCCTTCGGCGAGCCGATCGCGGTGCTCGCCGGCGATCAGCTGATCGTGCTCGCCTTCGAGGCGCTGGCGCGCGGCGCCTTCCACGCGGTGGCGAGCGGCGTGTCGGACGCGCGGCGGGCGATCCGGTTCTTCGAGGTGCTCGCGGGCGGCGTCGGGATGCCCCAGGGGATCATCGCCGGGCAGGCGTGGGAGTCGGAGGGGAAGGTCGCGCTGTCGGCGTACCGGCGCGCGAAGACGGGGGCGCTGTTCGAGGCGGCGGCGACGCTGGGCGCGCTCTCGGCGGGCCAGGATGGGGCGGCCTGGCGGGACCTCGGGCAGCGCATCGGCGAGGCGTACCAGGTCGCGGACGACGTGCTCGACCTGATCGGCCAGCCGGAGGACATGGGCAAGCCGGCGGGGCGGGACGAGGCGCTGGGGCGGCCGAACACGGCGCTGGAGCTCGGGCTCTCGGGGACGACGCGGCTGCTCCAGCGGCTCATCCAGGACGCGGTCGAGTCGGTGCCGCAGTGCCCGCGGGCCGACGACGTGCGGTCGTGGGCGGTCGAGCTGGGGGATAGGCTCCTCCGGGCGTGCGCTGTGCGGGCGGCAGTTCCGAACGTGAGCTCGGCGTAGCCGGCCTCGACCGGAGGGCCCACGGCTGTTCAAAGGGGGGCCGTCCGAGGCTTATGGCCGGGCTCCGGACATCAGCCCGTCCGCGCCCGGCGCGACTACACATACCGAGGGGGCCTACGGCTGTTCAAAGGGGGGCCGTCCGAGGCTTATGGCCGGGCTCCAGACATCAGCCCGTCCGCGCCCGGCGCGAACACACACCGAGGGGCCTACGATGGTTTGAAAGAGGGAGCTCGCGGGCCGTCCGAGACTTAGGGGTTGCGGAGGAACAGGGCTGTCTGCGCGTCGCCGGACGGAAGCGAACAACGGGCTTCGGGAAAGGCCTTAATGCGACGTCGATTCGAGACAGAGGGCGTGCGGGCCGGCTCGACGAACGGTGTTTGGAGTGCCATCCTCGGCAGACCTTTCCGCGCCTGCCGCGGCGGGCATGAGCGTGGGGCGGCGCAGAGGGGGTATGCCCTGCGCCTCGTGAAGCAAGGGGTGGGTCGTAGTCCGCGATCGGGGGGATTGGGGATGAGGGCGATTCGGGAGCAGCACGCCACCATCGTTTCTCGCAAGCTCGAGGCCGACAGCCCAGGGGGCATGCGCGAGGCGATCACCTCCGTCGAGCAGCTCGCGCGCGTCGCGCGAGGGCGGCTCCGGGACCGGGTGGTGGACGTCGGGAGCCCGACCAACGCAGGCCTCCGGGGCGCGCCGAGGAGCGCGAGCTTCGTCCGGCCGAGCGCCGCCGTGCCGCTGCACGTGTCGCGCATGCTGCTCGATCGACACCAGCTCGCAGCCCACGCGCTCGCCCACCTCTACGCGGAGATCGAGGCCTGCAGATCGCTCGCCAGCTGGGCGTGCGAGGCGGGCGGCGAGGCCAGGGCCGTCGCCGAGGCGCACGCCGGAGCGCTGCTGCTCTCGCTGCGCGGAGGCGTCGACCTGGGAGGCGGAGAGATCGCGCCGCTCGGCGAGCTCGAGCTCCGCGACGACGAGGTCGCCAAGGCGATCGGGCACCCCGCGGTCACGGCGTGGGCGCGCGACGCGGGGTCGGGCGCGGCCGTGGCGGCGCTCGCGCGCACGGCCGCGGAGCAAGGGATCCCCGGCTGCGGCGGCGCCGAGGACGAGCGCGTCGGCTGGATACGGCACAACATGCGCGACTTCGTGGAGCGCCTCGTCGAGCCGCTCGCCCCGGAGATCCACCGGCGCAACGGGCTCATCCCGGAGTCGATCGTCCGCCGCATGGGGGAGTTCGGGGTGTTCCGGCTGGCCACCGCGCCGGAGCACGGCGGCGATGGGCTCGGCGCGGCCGCCATGGCCGCCGCCGTCGAGGAGCTCGCGCGCGGGTCGCTCGGCTTCGGCGTGCTCACCATGACCGCCTCCATCGCGGCGGATCTCCTCGCCCGATCCGGCACGGACCTCCAGCGCAGGACCTGGCTGCCGCGCATCGCGGGCGGCGAGGCGCGCTGCGCCCTCGCGCTCTCGGAGCCCGCCTACGGGTCGGACCTCGCGCGCGTCGCCACGCGCGCCGAGCGCCAGGCCGACGGCAGCTACCTCATCACCGGCAAGAAGACCTGGGTCACCGGCGCGTCGCGCGCCGACCTCGTGCTCACCCTCGCGAGGACGACGGCGCCCGGCGGACAGGGGCAGCAGCCGCTCGGGCCGAGCCTCTTCGCCATCGCCAAGCGGCGCGGCGCGCCCGGCGCCGACTTCCCGGACGCGGGGATCGCCGGGGCCGAGCTGCGGGCGCTCGGGCAGCGCGGCATGGGCCACTACGAGCTCCGGATCGATGGGCTCCAGGTGGGCCGCGAGGCGCTGCTCGGCGAGCGCGAGGGCGAGGGCATCGCCCAGGTCCAGCGGTCGCTCGCGATCGGCCGCGTCTACGCGGCGGCGTGCGGCGTGGGCGTGGCGCAGGCCGCGCTGGAGCTCGCGCTCGAGCGGGCCAGGACGCGCGTGCAGTTCGGGTCGCAGCTCATCTCCTTCCCGCGCGTGGCGCACCGGATCGGCGGGCTCATCGCCCGCGTCGCGGCCGCGCGCCAGCTCACGCGCGCCGCGGCGCAGGCCGCGGACACGGGGCAGCCGTGCGAGCTCACGTCCGCCATGGCGAAGCTGTTCTCGAGCCGCGCCGCGTGGGACGCGGCCGACGCCTGCATGCAGATCCACGGGGCGAACGGCTATGCCGAGAGCTCGGTCCCGGCGCGGCTCCTGCTCGACGCGCGCAGCCTCGCGTTCCACCTCGGCACGCGCGAGGTGCTCGCGCAGGGCATCGCGCGCGCCCTGCTCGAAGGATCGCTGCCCTGAGCGGGCCCGCGCCGGCGCGGAGGAGCGCGCGGGCGCACGCGGCCGTGGGCGCCCGCGCCCCGCCGGGCCAGCGCGCGCGGGCGGCGCCGTCGTCAGCGGTGCGCGCCTGTGCCATGATCGCGCGGACCGATGGTCCGCGTCCGCTCTCCCCGCTACGGCCGCAAGCTCGACGATTTCACGGTCGGCGCGGTGTACGCCCACCCCTGGGACGTCACCGTCGACGAGGGGATGCTCGCGCTCTTCGCGGCCTCGTTCCAGGACGCGATCCCGACCTACTCGAGCCGCGTCGCCGCCCGCGCGGTGGGGCTCAGGGACAGGCCGGTGAGCCCGCTGCTGCTCCTCAACCTCGGGATCTCCTTCAGCGTCCACGATGTGAGCGAGCAGGCGATCGCGCACCTCGCGTACATCGACGTGCGGTTCCCGGAGGCCTGCTACCCAGGGGACACGCTGCGCGCGAGCTCGATGGTCATCGGCAAGAAGCCGGTGTCGACGGGCGACAAGGGCGTCGTGCACGTCCGGACGCAGGTGGTGAACCAGGACGGGCAGCTCGTCTGCTCGTTCGAGCGCAAGGCGCTCGTGCCCCCCGGCCGCGTCGCGGAGCGCCCCGCGGACGCGCCGCACGCGGTCGTGCAGCCGGACGAGCCCCCGGGGCGCCTGCCGAGAGAGCTCGGCGGCCCGCTCGCGCCGCCGGCGCGCCACGGCGGCTTCGCCTGCTCCTGGGAAGACTTCGAGGTGGGCGACGTGCTCACCCACGAGGTCGGCCGGACGGTCGGCGACAGCGAGCACATGCAGCTCGCGACCCTCCTGCGCAACTCCCACCCGCTGCACCTCGACGAGCAGTACTGCAGGGCGAGCTCCTTCGCGAAGACGCGCGTCGTCCACGGCGGGCTCGTGCTGTCGTGGGTGCTCGCGCTCTCGAGCCGGGACACGGCCGGGTGCGGCGTGTGGGACCTCGGCCTCGACGACGGCGCCCACCCGAGCGGCGTCCTCGCGGGCGACACGCTCTTCGCCGCGTCCAAGGTGATCGCCCGGGAAGAGGCCGGCGCGGGCGCGGGGAGCGTCACGTTCCGGATCGTCGGCGTGAAGAACACGCCGCCGCGCGCGCTGCTCGAGCAGGGGGCCGATCTGTTCACCCCCGAGCTCGGCAAGGCCGACGGCAGGGTCAAGGAAAAGGTCGTGGAGATCACGCGAACGCTGCTCGTGCGGCGAAGGGGCTAGGCGCGCTCGCGCGCCGCGACCGCGGGGCGCGCCGCAGAAGAGGGATCCCCCGCGGGGCGCGCCGCGGCATACAATGCGCGTCATGAGCACCGGCGCTCCGCGACGAGGGACAGAACGGCCATGAGCGCGGCTGCGAGCCGTGAGCTCGACGCGCTCCGCGCGCGCGTCGCCGAGCTGGAGCAGGCGCTGTCCCGCGCCGAGGCGTCACGCCAGCGCGGCTCCAGCCCGGACCGGCCCGCGGAGCCGGGCAGCGCGCGGGGCGCCGTCGCCATCGGGTCGGAGGCGCAGCTCGACGAGGCCGAGCAGGCGGCCCAGATGGGCAACTGGCTCTGGGATATCGGCTCGAACCACGTCACGTGGTCGCGGCAGCTGTTCCGGATCCTGGGCTGCGATCCCGCGACGGACAAGCCGTCGACGGAGGCGTTTCTCGCGGCCGTCCACCCCGACGACCGGGAGCAGATGCGCGCCGGCCTGGAGCTGGCGATCGAGACCGGCGAGGGAACGGGCGCGAGCGCGTTCCGCGTGCGCCACCGGGACGGCGCGGTGCGGGAGTGCCTCCTGAGCAGCCTGCCCGTCGTCGAGGGGGCGGGCCCGCCCACCCGGTTCTTCGGCGCGGTCGTCGACCTCACCGAGCGCCGCCGCGCCGAGCAGGAGCTCCGCCGCAGCGAGCGCATGCTCAACGAGGCGCAGCGCATCGCGCACGTGGGCAGCTGGTCCTACGACCTCGCGTCGCGGACCGTCCGCTGGTCCGAGGAGCTCTTCCACATCCTCGGCGTCGACCCGTCGGTGCGCCCGACGTTCGAGCTCTTCGCGAGCCTCATCCACCCGGAGGACCGCCACCGCGTCTTCGGCGGCGCGGAGAGCGCGTCGCCGCTCGGCATCGCGAGCCCCGTCGAGTGCCGCGTCGTGCGCCCGTCGACCGGGGAGCTGCGGCACGTGCAGATGGCGGCGCAGCTGCTCACGGACGACGCCGGGGCGATCACGGGGCTCGTCGGCACGAGCCTCGACATCACCGAGCGCCGGCGCCTCGAAGAGCAGCTCCTGCACAGCCAGAAGCTCGAGGCGATCGGGCGCCTCGCCGGCGGGGTCGCGCACGACTTCAACAACATGCTCACCGCGATCTTCGGGCACAGGGAGCTCGCGGTGCGCAAGGTGCCGCCGTCGTCGCCCGTGGTCGATCACCTCACGCAGATCGGCACCGCCGCGGAGCGCGCCGCGGCGCTCACGCGGCAGCTGCTCGCGTTCGCGCGCAAGCAGCTCATCCAGCCGACCGTGGTCGACCCGAACGCGCTCATCCTCGGCGTCGAGCCGCTCCTCCGCCCGCTCGTCGGCGAGGACGTGGAGCTCGCCGTGCTGCCGGGGAGCGAGATCTGGGCGATCCACATCGATCGCGGCCAGTTCGAGCAGCTGCTCATGAACCTCGCCGTGAACGCGCGCGACGCGATGCCCGCCGGGGGGCGCCTGACCATCGAGACCGCGAACACGACGATCGAGGCGGGCGACGCGGCGTCGAGGCCCGAGATCGAGCCCGGCGACTACGTGGAGCTCACGGTCACGGACACCGGGCAGGGCATCGACGACGCCATCCGGCACTACGTGTTCGAGCCGTTCTTCACGACGAAGGAGCCGGGCAAGGGGTCGGGGCTCGGGCTCGCGACGTGCCACGGCATCGTGAAGCAGCACGGCGGCCACATCTGGTTCTCGAGCGCCCCCGGCCAGGGGACGCGCTTCACGATCTGCTTCCCGCGCGTGCGCGGCGCGCCGTCCGAGCAGCCCGCGAGGGCGCCCTGCGCCGTCTCGGGGGGCGGGGAGACGGTGCTCGTCGTGGAGGACGAGGCGCAGGTGCGCGACCTCTGCGTCACCGCGCTGCGCTCGTTCGGCTACTCGGTCCTCGCGGCGCGGAACGGCAAGGAGGCGGTCGCGCTCGCGGCCACGTACGCGGGCGCCATCCACCTGCTCGTGAGCGACGTGGTCCTGCCCGACGCGCGCGGCCCCGCGCTCGCGGCGGCGCTCGCCCGCGCGCGCGCGCCGCTGCCCGTCCTGTACGCGTCGGGCTACACCGAGGACTCCCTCTTCCCGGGCGATCTGCTCGACGGGTCCGTCCACTTCCTCTCCAAGCCGTACACGCCCACGCAGCTCGCGAAGGCGGTGCGCGCCGTGCTCGACGCGTCCGCGCAGGCGCGGCGGGCGAAGGGCCCGGGCGACGCGCCGCCGCCGGCGGCCGCCGAGCGCCTGCAGTGAGCGCGCGCGCGCGGACACACGCGCACACACGCCGGAGCGGCGGCGCCGGAGGGCGCCGCGTGTGCGCGCGTGTGTCCGCGCGCGCGCCGCGACGCGCTCCGGCGCCACCGCTCCGCGCTGGCCCGAGCGGCCGGGGAGCATCTATCCTGGACGGGCGGCCGTCTCGATGAAGATCCGGGGCTCAGCGCTCATGCATACGAGGACCTACCTGCAGACGCGGTGGGGGAGCCAGGCCATGTCGGTCCTCGACGCCAAGCTGCCCGCCGCCGCCCGCGCGGTCTTCTCCTCGCCCGATCTCGTGGCGCACAGCTGGTACCCTGTCGCGGTCTGGAACGCCATCGCGGACGAGATCTCGAGGTGGCCCAACAAGACCGGTGTCATCCGCGATCTCGCGGCCTACGTCGCCGAGCAGGACCTGACGCTGGCGCACAAGGTGCTCATCAAGCTCGGCACGCCCGCGCTCGTCATGCGGCAGGCCGGCGTGATGTGGGGCATGTATTTCAACGGGGGCCGGCTCGCCCCGCTCGCGGAGGGCGAGCGGTTCTTCCGCCTGATCCTCTACCTCGGCGTCGATCCTCAGTCCGATCCGGGGCGCCAGATCTGCAGAGACGCCGTGCCGGCGTGGCAGGAGAACGCGCTCCGGCTCTCGGGCGCGCGGGGCGGGCAGAGCCTCCACACGAGGTGCCGTTTCGAGGGACACCCCACCTGCGAGTACGAGGTGCGCTGGCTCCGCTGAGGCCGCGGCGGCGCGGGCGCGCCGCCGCGCGAGGCGCGCTGCGCCGCCGCGGGCGCGTCACGTCTTGGTGCAGAACGCGAACAGGTTGACCTGCGCCTCCTCGGCGCGCACCTCGACGGGGGTGCTGCCGAACTTGGAGCGGGTGAACAGCGTCTTGAGATCATCGGCGCTGCGATGGATGAGCTCCCACTCGAGGACGTGGTCCATGAAGGCCTTGCTCGGGTTGTTCACCCCGAAGTTGCCCACGACCGCGATGCCCCCGGGGAGGAGCTTGTCGTGCATGCAGTTGAGGAGGCTCACGACGAGGTCGTCGCGGAGGTAGTCGGTGAGCCCGATGCTGTAGATCATGTGCTGGGGCTTGAGCACCGTCCTGCCGCGGCCGTGGGCGAGCCGCACCACGTTGTCCTGGGCGAAGCTGAAGCGGTCCATGACGCCGAGCTCCTCGGCGATGCCGGCGGCGTAGGCGAGGGCCTGGTTGTCGATATCGATGCACGTCGCCTTGATGTCGGGCGGCTCGCCCCCCTCGGCGAAGAGGTCGAACAGCTCGCGGGCGGGGCCGCTCGCCAGGCTGGTCACGAGGACCTGGCCGGGCCCGTGGACGCGGCAGGCCTCCCGGAGCGCGCGGCTCAGCACGCCGCGCCTGTTCTTGACGGCGCGGCAGGCCTCGAGCTCGAGCCCCCAATGGTCGATGAAGCGGCCGAGGCGGCCGTCGCCCGCGGGCTCGTCGTTGTACATCATCTCGATCGTATAGAAATCGCCCGCGTAGCCGCGCGGCTTCGTGTAGCAGCGGTCGACGGTGCGGCTCAGCATGAAGAGCGAGAAGGTCTCGCGGAAGACGTAGGCGCCGATGCCCTTCTCGAGGTGGCGCTCGCGCTCGATGTGCTCGCGCAGCGCGGACACGATCGTCTGGCACGCGGCGCTCACCTTCTCCTGGATCTCCGCCTCGGGGTGCTTGGCCTCCTTGACCATCCTGTCGGCGATCATCATCTCGAACTTGAACTGTTCGACCGTGTCGATGAGCTTCGGAGGGATGTTGTTGGTGCCGGCCTGGCCCGTCCTCGCCGCGTGAAAGCGGTTGACCTGGGGCACGTCCTCGACGAGGAGCGGGGGGAGCATCGCGGTGTTCTCGCGGAGGCGCTGGGCGAGCATGATCGCGAGCGACTGGTAGAAGCGCGCCGCGAGGCCGGGGACGGAGGCAAGCAGCGAGTGGACATACGGGCCCTCGATCACGTCGAGGGTGCACTCCTCGCGGGCGACGACGGAGGCGCTCGCGGCGGCGCTCTCGAGGAACGACATCTCGCCGAAGATCGCGCCGGGGCCGAGCTGGCGGAGGGCCACGCCGCGCCCGAGGTGGGCGACCTCGACGCCGACCAGGCCGCTGCGCACGATGAAGATGCCCTGCCTGCGCGAGCCCTCCTCGAGGATCTGCTCGCCCGGTCGGTAGGTGACGCAGGTCGACTTCTCCAGCAGCAGCCGCTCGTCATCCTGGGTCAAGAACTCGAAACCTGTCGACATGATGCCTCCCGACCACCGCGCGACGCCTCCGCGCCGCGGCGAGCTGGATCCCTCCCCCGCCGCGGCGACCGGACGTCCACGCGTGCGCCTCTTCTACCACGACGCATCGCGACCTCGCTGGGGCATGGCGCGCCCCTCGGCGGCTCGGCCCCGGCCAGGGCCGCGGCCCTCAACGCGCCAGCGCGCGCGCTCCGCTCACCGCGGGGCGCAGGCCGCGAGGCCGCCGTCCTCGGCGAGCAGCAGCACACAGCTGCGGAGCACATCCATGCCGGCAAATCCGTCCGACGGGCAGGCCCCCCGCCGCTCGCCGGGCAAGAGATCGAGTTCCGCGGCGGCGTCGAACCCCGCCAGGTGGAGGCGAGCGCCTGACAGCACGGGAACGGTGTGCTTGCCGGAGGCGGCGTAGGCGCTCCGGCCGCCGGCCGCCCGGTGCGACAGCCGCCTCCCCGCGGGCGAGGCGGCGAAGAGGGAGGTCTGCGACGCGCCCGAGTCGACCTTCAGCGTCACGGCGATCCCGTCGACCGTCGCCGCGGCGGTGATCTCGTGGCCCTGGTTCGGGCCGCCGCAGTGGCCGAGCTCCGCGACCGCGGCCTCGCCGAACCGCGCCCGGAGCGCGCGGGCGGCCTCGTCGCGGGGCGCCTCGATCATCCGGCCCTCGCGCAGGTCGAGCACGACCGCGCGGCCCGGCCCCGCCAGCGCCTGCGGCGCGAGGACGCCGCCGATCCCGAGCCGCTGCAGCGCGTCGGGGACGGGCACGACGAGCAGCGCGGGCGCGTCCACCGAGCCCCACCCGGCGAGCGCGATGGTCGCGCGCTCGATGCGGGAGACCGGCAGGGGCCTGCCCGCGTGATCGACCGCGACGTCGCCGGCCGTCGAGAGCGGCAGCGCGAGCTCGTCGGCCAGCCAGCGGGCGAGCACGTGGTGGGAGGCGCCGGTGTCGACGAGCAGCGCGGTCGGCTGGCCGGCGACGACGGCATCGATGAGCGGCGAGGGGAACGGGCGTTCGTTGAGCTCGAACTGGAGGCTCGCGCGGCGCCCCCCGGCGCTCGCCGGCGCCGGCGCCGCCGGGCGAGCCGGCTCCGCGGGCGAAGGCCCGCCGGCGGCGCCTCCGGCCGGCGCCGCGCTGTGCGCCGAGGCCGGCGCCGCGCCGTGGGCCGAGGCCGGCGCCGCGCGGACCGCGGCGGGCTCGGCGCAGCCGGATGCCGCGAGCGCGCCTGCGGCGAGGGAGAGGGAGATCGAGAGCGCGAGGGCGGCACCCCCACGAGCGCGCTTCACCCGCATCACCAGCGCTCGACCTGCCGCGGTGAAGGGCGGCGCCGGGCCTCGCCGCGCTCGCCTCTCCTCGCAGAGCTCGCAGAGGAGGAGAGCCTCTCTCGCATCATCATCAATCCATCATTGGCCGGCGCCCGACCTCGGTCAAGCGGCCTCTACCGATGAGCCCGGAGCGCCGCGCCGCTGAGCGCAGGCGGCCTTGAGATGTGTCGCCAGCAGAAACCGCACCTCGGCGGATCGACGGCGTGCCCTCGTGTCCTCTGCCTCTCTCGCGGCGCGCGGGCATCCGCGCGCACGCGGCGTCCGCGCGCGGGCGGCGTCAAAACATCTGCGCCGAGCTTCCTCGCGCCGGTTGTCAGTCGGCTCGTCCGGCTCCAAGGTGTGCGCAGGAGAGGGAAAACGCATGATCCACATCGAGGCGAGGCACGTGATCCGCTGCGACGAGGACACCTTCTGGGAGCTGTTCTTCAGCGGTGAGGTCAACGAACAGATGTACCGCGACGTCCTCAAATTCCCCTCGTTCGAGGTGCTGGAGCAGCGGGAGGACGAGCGCACGCGGGTGCGCAAGGCGGTCGGGCAGCCCCGTATCCACGCGCTGCCCGCCGCCATTCAATCGATGCTCGGGCCGAACTTCCGCTACGTCGAGGAGAGCGTCTTCGACAAGGCCGCGCGGACGTGGAGCTGGACCATGGCGCCGAGCCTGCTCTCCGATCGGCTGCGCAACTCGGGCACCTTGCGGGTCGAGCCGTCGGGCCCCGGCCAGGTGACGCGCGTGGCGAGGGCGACGATCGAGGCGAAGATCTTCGGGTTCGGCAGGATGCTCGAGGGCATCATGGAGAAGGAGATGCGCGCGGGCTGGGACGACAGCGCGGCGTTCCTGAATCGATGGATCGCGGAGCACCCGGCCCGGGCGGAGGCGAGCGTTCATCCGGCGTGAGGGGGGCGCCCCCCGCCGGGAAGGTCGGGCGGAGCGGCGATCACGGGCCCGGAGAGGCGCCGAGGCGGCGCTCCACCTCGGCGCGGGTCGGATAGGAGGGCTGGCACCCCTCGCGCTCGACCGAGATGCCCGCCGCCGCGATCGCGAGGCGCAGCGCGGCCTCGATGGCCATCCCGGCGGCGAGCCCGCCGGCGAGCACGCCCGCGAGCGCGTCCCCTGCGCCGGTCGTGTCGACGGCGCGCGCGGGGAGGGCGGGGAGCTCCTCGCCCGAGGGCAGCAGCACGGCGCCGCGGGCGCCGCGGGTGAGCACCACGCGTTCCGGCAGGTGGCCTCGCAGCGCCTCGTGCTCGAGCTCGTTGACCACGGCGAGATCGAACCGGCCGACGAGCGCGGGGTCGATGGCGTTGACGGGCGATGGATTGCAGATCGACAGCGCGCCGTCCGCCCGCGCGGCCGACAGCACGCCGGCGATGGCCTCGGCCGGGATCTCGCCCTGGCACAGCCAGACGGAGGCCCCGCACGGCGCGGGCGGCGCGACGAGCGCGTTGGCGCCGGGGATCGCGAGGATCTGGTTCTCCCCGGCGTCGTCGACGCAGATGAGGGCCACGCCGGTCGTCGCGCCGCGGTGGATCGCCACGGCGGAGAGGTCCACGCCGTCGGTGGCGAGCGCGGCGGCGCAGAGCTCGCCGTGGGCGTCGTCGCCGCGCGCGCCCGCGAGCCGCACGCGGGCGCCGGAGCGCGCCGCCGCGACCGCCTGGTTCGCGCCCTTGCCGCCCGGCGCGACGAGGAAGCGGCGGCCCAGCACCGACTCGCCCGGGCGCGGCAGCCGCGGGCCGTAACCGAGGAGATCGGCGGTGATCGAGCCGCAGATCGCGAGCAACCCCATGTCCGCCGCATACCACGAACGCGGCGGCGCGGCGCGGCGCGGCGGCGCGGGGCGGGCCCTTGCGCCGATGAGGCGACCGATCGCTCGAGATCAGCCGCCGAGCGCGCCGCTGGAGCCCAGCGCGAGCCCGAGGGCGAGCAGCGTCGTGCGGCCGAGCAGCCATGCGAGCGCGCGCAGCGGCCATTTCGTCTGGCGCGCCGCCTCGCTCCGCGTGCCCTCGCCGAGCTCGTGCTCCGCCTTGCCGGCGCGCGAGAGCCGGTGTCTCCGGGCCCTCTCCATTCGCTTCTGCGTCGACTCGCTGGCGAGCTGCGCCGGCGCGCGCGCCTTGGGCCGCGGGCAGATCTCGGCGTCGAAGAGCAAGGCGCCGTCTGGGGCGTAGCGGCGCGCGCCCGAGCCGTTCTCGAAGAGCCAGACGCCGTCGTCGGCGGCGAGGAGCACGGAGTCGCGCCACACGCGATCGGCCGGGCCGTCGAGGCAGGTGCGGAGCTCCTCGTCCCCGGGCCGGGCCACCCAGAGGCGGCGGTGGTTGAGCACGCCGACGAGCCCGCTCCGGCTGACCGAGAACGAGAGCCCGTCGAGCGAGCCGTCCTTCGGATTGACAAGGAACGTCCTGAGCCCGCCGCGCGGATCGACCACGTCGAGCCGCACCCCGCGGTGGCGGGAGAGGACGCCGAGCCCGCCGCCGGGCAGGCGCCGGATGACCTTCACGCCGCGCCGGCCGAGGACCGCTCCGGGGAGCGCGGCGGCGTCGCCGTGCACCACGGCGAGGCGTCCCCTGTCGATCCGCAGGTGGAGGCCGAGGGCGCGCGCCTCCCGCCCGTGGAGCGACGCGATCATCGCGTCGCTCGTCGCATGTTTTCCGAGCGAGGCGCCCGTCCTGCCGTCGAGCACCTCGTGCCCTTCTCGGGAGGAATAGAGGACGATGCGCTCGCCGTCGGACGCGAGGCCGAGCGCCTGCTTGCCGAGCCTGCCGGGGACGCGCTCGCGCCGGAGCCACCGCACCCGGAGGTCCGGGTCGAGCGCCATGACGACGCGCTCGTGCACCTCGTCGAGGCTCCGCCGCGGCCCGGTCCACTCTCCGCTGGAGAGCGAGAGCAGGACGAACCCTCCGTCGTCGAGCGGAGCGACCCTGGGCGCCTCTCGCCAGTCGAAGAGCCCTTCTTGCACGGGCGCGGCGTGCCCGCTGATCGGGGCGAACCGCCCGGACGCGATGAGCCACGTTATCGGCGCGCGGTCACGGGGTCGTCGCGAGGATGTTTCGGAAACGTGCGGGGCCGCGGCGCAGCGCTCGCAGCCCTCCGCGGGAGCGCTGGAGTCGCGCGCGTCGCCGCAAAGGGCGCAAGGCGACGGATCGAGCCCTGGGGCGTCCGGGCGCTCGTCCGGGGGCGCGATTTCGGGCTCCTCTCCGACGAGGACCGCCTCGGGATCGAGCCCGGCGATCGGGATGTCCGCCGGCCAGCGGCGGCGGGCGTGCTGCGCCCCGCAGCTCGAGCACGAGAGGGGGGTGAGCGCGCTCGAATCCACGGCGAGCGGCGTCCGGCAAGAGCGGCACGCGGGCTTCGACCGAGAAAATTCGAGTGACAGCGACATTTCCTGCACGCGCTGCACCTCGCCTGGCAGCAGGCGCGGAGCGCGGTAGAGCGGCTCGCGTAGCATGCGATGCCACACGCGGTTGGCGATCTCGGTGAACGTGCCGCACCCCGAGCAGAAGATCTTCGTGTCGACCCGGTTGATGGGCAGCATCGCCTGGCAATACTGGCACCGCCCCCGCATCGTTACGCACAGCGCTTCCACGGCAGCGTCCTCGCTTCCCGCCTTCGTCCCGCGCGACACGCCCGAGGACGGTGAATGATAAAAGCGACATCGGTGACGAGATGTCAAGTCACAGTTCCGCGGATTCCAGTCGAGAAACTGCATTGGATCTGCGCCGCGCTGGAATCCAGTCTGCCGGTTGCTCTCGTCGGTCGGTTTTCGTCCGCGCTCGTCCGCGCTCGTCGGCATTCGTCGGCATTCGTCGCGGGTGGCGTGCGTTGCGCTTCCACGCGGCGCGGGTCTGCGATATCGCGGTTTCGGTGCCGCGAGGGGGCCGCTGGGGAGAGCCGGCGCTGTGATCCGCGGTGAGCGCGTGTACAATAGAGTGCGCTTCGAAATACGGCCGAGCTCTGGCGTGTCGTTTCCTGTCACGGATCGGTGTGCCGGTTGCCGACGAGGGATCGCCTGCGTCCTGCGGCGTGCCTGGATGCTCCGGAGGCAGGTAAAGATTCGAAGAATTCAAAGCAAAGGCGCAAAGGCGCAAAAAAGAAAGAGAGAGAAGGTGCGAGCTCTCTCTCTCCCCTTGCGCCTTTGCGCCTTTGCTTTAAATTCTCTTCTCTCTATCTCCCTCTCCTGGCATCCAGACAGCTCGCCCTTCGAGCCACCGCTGCTTCAGCGATGGCGTCCCCCCCGGCGAGCACCGCCGCCTCCCCGGCCGGTCAGTCGCCGCCCCTCGCAGCCACCGTGTCCGTCTTGCCGCCGGCGAGCGCGCCGGCGCGGCGGACGATGCCGATGAACTCCTGCTGATCTCCCTTGCTGGAGGCCGACGCCCTCGCGATCTTCTCGACGTCGGAGAGCCTCCAGGAGCGCGCATGCGGGCTGTGGCGCAAGATCTCGGAGAAGCCGGCCACCGCGGACGCAAAGCGAAGATCGGCCGGCGCCGCGTCGAAGGTAGGGGCGATGGCGCCCGGAGCCATCTTGACCAGCGTCTCCTCGGCCACGTCCGAGCCGAGCGGCGCCTTGTGGCGGAGGCGCACGACGAGCGGCGCCGCGCCCGCGCCCCTCGGCGCGGCGTCCTTGAGCTCGACATCGTAGATGGCCGTCACGCTGTGACCGGCGCCGATCTCGCCCGCATCCACCTTGTCGTTCCGGAAATCCCGGTCGGCCACGTCGCGGTTCTCGTAGCCAATCAGCCGATAGCTCTTCACGAAGCTCGGATCGAACTCGACCTGGATCTTCACGTCGCGCGCAATGACCTGGAGCATCCCGCCCACCTGCTCGGAGAAGACCCGCCGCGCCTGCGCCTCGCTGTCGATGTACGCGTAATTCCCGTCGCCCTGGTTGGCGAGCTGCTCCATCATGACATCCTTGTAGTTGCCCTGGCCGAAGCCGACCGTGGACAGCGTGATCCCCTTGTCCCGCGCGCGCTTGATGGTCTTCAGGATCTCCTCGTGAGAGGTCGGACCGACGTTCGCGTCGCCGTCGGAGAGCACGACGACACGGTTGATGTGCCCCTTCACGAGCGTCCGCTCCGCCAGGCTGTAGGCGAGATCGATCCCGCTCGCCATGGCGGTGGAGCCGCCGGCCGTGAGGTCCGCGATCGCCGCGAGGATCTTCCCCTTGCTCTCGATGCCGGTCGGCGCCAGCACCTCCCGCACGCTGCCCGCATAGGTGCAGAGCGCGACCGTATCCCCCGGCTTGAGCGACTCGGTGAGCATTCTCAAGCTCTTCTTCGCGAGCTCGATCCGGTCCGGCGCGTGCATCGAGCCGCTCGTGTCGACCAGGTACACGAGGTGCACCGGGGTCCGCTCCTTGGCCGGCACGCGCTTGCCCTGGACCGCCACGCGCACGAGGTGATGGCCCACCGTGAACGGCGAGGGCGCGGCCGCGAGGTGCACCGCGAACGGGCCGGCCGTGGGAGACGCATAGCCATAATCGAAGTAGTTGAGGAACTCCTCGGCGCGCACGGCTTGATAGGGAGGCAGCGCGCCGTCCAGGATCTTGCGGCGCGCGATCGCGTAAGAGGCCGTGTCCACGTCGATCGCGAACGTCGAGAGCCTGTCCTTCGCGGGGTCCTCCACCGGGTTGACGCCGTAGTCCCGGTACGACTCGCTGCCCTGGGGCTCGGGCGCCGTCACGGCGACCGCCGCGGGCGGGGCGGCGGGACGCGGCGCGGCGGCCGGCGCCGGGGCGGAGACCTTCTTCGGCGCCGACGCGGCGCCCGCCACGCTGCGGCGCGCCTCCGGCTTGCCAGCCGCGGTCACGCCGGCCGACGGGGCCGCCGGCGACGGCGAGGCAGGCGGGGGCGGCGCCGCCGCGACGGCCGGGGCGCCGGAGGCGTCCGC
This sequence comes from Sorangium sp. So ce185, assembly GCF_051526825.1. Classification (NCBI taxonomy): domain Bacteria; kingdom Pseudomonadati; phylum Myxococcota; order Polyangiales; family Polyangiaceae; genus Sorangium; species Sorangium sp. So ce185. The sequence continues at coordinate 1,066,452 of NZ_CP150316.1, forward strand.
CTCCTCGGCCTTCTCCGCGGCGGCCGACGCGCGGCCCTCCTCTCGCGGAGCATCGAACTCCGGCTGCATCGACGGCGCGGTGGCGGTGTCCACCGGCGCTGCCGCCCCCGCCGGCGCTGCCGGCTCCCTGGCGACAGGCGCGGCGCCGCCGCAGCCGACGAGCAGCGCGGCGAGGAGAGCAGGGGCGACGAGATCGAGGGGCCGGATGCGCATGAGGTGTCCTCCTTGAAGGGGATCGCGAGCGCGGATCCCCGCAGTGCGTTCTCGCGGGGCGGCCATCGCCGACCCCGACACACGTCCTCGCGAGGGCCGCACGCGCGGCCCCCGTTCAGGGGCGAGACGGATCCCTCCGCCGCTCTCGCCCGCGAGAGCCGCGAGCCGCTGATCGTCCGGCGGTCGACGGAGGGACCGGCGCGGCCGGGGCCCGCGGTGGCGGGCCCCGGCGCGTCCGAGTGCCAGGAAAACGCGGTCGCCTCCGGCGGCTTACACCCGAAATCGAGGGCGCGTCGACGGCGCGTCCGCCGCGGCCTGGATCGGGGGCGCGGCCGGCAATCAGGGGCGCGGCCGGCAATCAGGGGCGCGGCCGGCAATCAGGGGCGCGGCCGGCAATCAGGGGCGCGGCCGCGGCGCGGCGCGGCGCGCGCCGGCCGCGGCGCAGACGTCGCCCCGCGGCGTGCGCTAGAGTGCGCTGGAACGCGGGGAGCACCGGCAGGCGCGATCGCCCTCCCTGCTCGATTCTCAGGAGGTCCGCCATGAGCGCAACGAGCCGCGAGCGTTTCCAGTCCAGCCTGCGCCGCGCCAGGAAGATCGCCGTCCTGACCGGCGCCGGCGTCTCGGCGGAGTCGGGCATCCCCACGTTCCGCGGCGCCGGGGGGCTGTGGCGGCGCTACGAGGCGACGAGCCTCGCCTCGCCGGAGGCGTGGCAGCGCGATCCGGGCCTCGTGTGGGAGTTCTACAACCACCGGCGCGAGCGCGCGCGCGGCTGCCAGCCGAACCCGGGCCACCACGCGCTGGCGCGGCTGGAGGCGCGGTTCCGGGAGGCCGGCGGCGCCTTCACCCTGATCACCCAGAACATCGACGGCCTGCACGAGCAGGCGGGCTCGCAGGATCCGGTGCGGCTCCACGGCTCGCTGTGGCAGGTGCGCTGCCTCTCGTGCGGGAGCGTGACCGAGAACCGCGACGTGCCCATCACCCCCGCCTTCGCGGGGAGCGGCTCCCCCGATCCGGAGACCCGCGCTCGCCGCTTCACCGCCGCGGAGCTGCCCCACTGCCCCTGCGGCGGCGTGCAGCGCCCGCACGTCGTCTGGTTCGGCGAAGCGCTGAAGGAGAGCGACCTCGCCGCGGCGGCCGCCGGCGTCGACGGCTGCGATCTCCTGCTCGTGGTCGGCACCTCGGCCGTGGTGTACCCGGCCGCGGGGTTCGTCCCCTTGGCCAAGCGCCACGGCGCCCTCATCGCCGAGGTCAACGTCGAGCCCAGCGCGGTCACCAGCCTCTGCGATTTCGTGTTCACCGGCGGCGCGGGAGAGATCCTCCCCTCGCTGCTCGACGTCGCGCCGGCGCACGCATGACCGCCCAGCGCCCGCCGAGCGAACCGGCGGCGTCAGCGCCGCAGCGGGCGCGCGGTGCACGTCGCGCGCGGCGCGGCTCGTGCTTCTCCCGGGGGCATGGAACAGGTCAACCGTGGGATTTCAGGGCTAACGTGGGCCGCGATCGTGCTGGCCGTGATCGGCGCCGTCAACTGGGGGCTCGTTGGGCTGTTCGAGTTCGACCTGGTCGCGGCGATCTTCGGCAGGCTCAGCACGATCAGCCGCATCGTCTACGTGCTCGTCGGGCTCGCCGGCCTCTATCTCCTCTACGCCTCGGTCCAGCTCGGAAAGCGCGCGCGCGTCTCCACCATGCCGTGAGCGACACCCTGCCGTGAGCGGTATCGGCTCGATCGGACGCACCGGCGCGGAGCTGGCGCGCCGAGCCGAGCTCCGGAGTCTCTGGGAGTCGGGCGGCTCCTGAGGTCGTGGTCTGTCCCGGCGCGGGTTTTGCAACTCATGGCGCCTGTCCAGACACCGAATCGGATCCACGGAACAGCGAGCACAGCGGCAATTCACGGGCATCCTCTGCCGTTCGCCGGAGGCGTCGATCCGGCGGGCTGGAGAGGAGCTGCCGTGTCCCGAGGCCGCCGCGGCCGCCACGGACCAAGGAGTGACACCATGCCCAGCTCTCGAGAACCCGTGACCGCCCTCGTCCGCGACGCCGCCCGGCCGCTGCGCGGCGGCGCGCGCGACTACGACGCGCTGCTCGACGCGATCGGCGATCGCCGCTTCGTCCTGCTCGGCGAGGCCACGCACGGCACCCACGAGTTCTACCAGGCGCGCGCCCAGATCACGCGGCGGCTCATCGCCGAGAAGGGCTTCACCGCGGTCATCGTCGAGGCCGACTGGCCGGACGCGTACCGCGTGAACCGCTATGTCCGCGGGACGGACGACGACGGCAGCGCCGAGGAGGCGCTCTCCGGCTTCAAGCGGTTCCCGCAGTGGATGTGGCGCAACGAGGACGTCCTCGGCCTCGTCCGCTGGCTCCGCGAGCACAACGCCGGCGTGCCGCGCGGGCAGGCGAAGGCGGGCTTCTACGGCATGGACCTCTACAGCCTGCACGCCTCGATGGAGGCCGTCCTCGAGTACCTCGACCGCGTCGATCCGGAGGCCGCCGAGCGGGCGCGGCGCCGCTACGGCTGTTTCGACCGGTTCAGCGAGGATCCGCAGGTGTACGGGTACGCGGCCGGCTTCGAGCTCAGCGGGTCGTGCGAGCGCGAGGTCGTCGAGCAGCTGATGGAGCTGATGAAGAAGCAGGCCGAGTACGCGAGGCTCGACGGGCGCGTCGCCGAGGACGAGTACTTCCAGGTCGAGCAGAACGCGCGGCTCGTGCAGAGCGCCGAGGAGTATTATCGCACCATGTTCCGCGGCCCCGTGTCGTCGTGGAACCTCCGCGACCGGTACATGGCCGAGACCGTCGAGGCGCTCGTCGCGCACCTCGACCGGTTCCACGCGCCGACGCGGGCCGTCCTCTGGGCGCACAACTCGCACCTGGGCGACGCGCGCGCGACGCAGATGGGCGAGGCGGGCGAGTGGAACGTCGGCCAGCTCCTGCGCGAGCGCTTCGGCGAAGCCACGTTCCTCGTCGGCTTCTCGACGCACACCGGCACCGTGATGGCCGCCTCCGAGTGGGGCGATCCCGCGGAGATCAAGCGCGTCCGGCCGTCGCTGCCGAACAGCTACGAGCGGCTCTTCCACGACACGGAGCTCTCGCGCTTCTGGCTCGACCTGCGGCCCGAGGCGGGCGCGCGCCGCGAGCTCGTCGAGGCGCTGCGCGAGCGCTCGCTCGAGCGCGCGATCGGCGTGCTCTATCTCCCGGAGACCGAGCGGGCGAGCCATTACTTCCACGCGAGGCTCGGCGAGCAGTTCGACGCGGTCATCCACGTCGACGAGACGACCGCGGTGAGGCCGCTGGAGTGGACCGCCGAGCGGCGCGAGCCCGAGGCGGAGACGTACCCGACAGGGGTGTGAGCGCCGGGATCAGGCGCTCTGGCGATCTGGCAAGAGGCGAGTCGCCTCCCCGCGGCGCGCGCCGGCGATAGAAACCCCGGCGCGCCCTGCTGCGGCGAGCGCGCCGCCTGCGCGCCCTCCGCGCCGGCGCGCCTCGGGGGCGATCGCGCTTGCCCGGAGGGCCGCCGGGCGCGGTATCGTCTGCGCCGTGTCCTCCGCTCACACGCTCCGCGAGCTCCTCGCGACGCCCGGCCTCCTCGTGATGCCTTGCTGCTTCGACGCGCTGTCGGCGCGGCTCATCGAGCAGGCGGGCTTCCCGCTCACGTTCATGAGCGGCTTCGCGGTCTCGGCCGCGCGCCTCGGCGCCCCGGACACGGGGCTCATCTCGTATGGCGAGATGGTCGACCAGGCGCGGGCGATCTGCGCCGCGGTGTCGATCCCGGTGCTCGGCGACGGCGACACGGGCTACGGCAACGCGATGAACGTGAAGCGCACGGTGCGCGGCTACGCGCAGGCCGGGCTCGCGTGCGTCATGATCGAGGACCAGGTCGCGCCGAAGCGCTGCGGCCACACGCGCGGCAAGCAGGTCGTGCCCCGCGACGAGGCGCTCACCCGCATCCAGGCCGCCGTGGACGCGCGCGACGAGGGCGCCGGGGTGCTCATCCTGGCGCGCACCGACGCCCGGCAGACGCACGGCTTCGACGAGGCGCTGGCCCGCGCCCAGGCGTTCGCCGATCTCGGGGCCGACATCGTGTTCCTGGAGGCGCCCGAGAGCGTCGAGGAGATGCGCACGTTCTGCCGGGAAGTGCGCGCGCCGGCCATGGCGAACATGGTGGATCACGGCAGGACTCCGGTGCTGCCGCCGGCCGAGCTCGAGGTGATCGGCTACAAGATCGCGGCGTATCCGCTCACCCTGCTCTCGGTCGCCGCCGCCGCCATGCGCGAGGCGCTCGCCGCGTTGCGCGCCGGCCGGCACCCGGACCCCCGGACGCGCTTCGAGGCGCTCCAGGAGATCGTCGGATTCCCCGAGTACTATGCCGAAGAGGGGCGCTACGCGCAGCCGCCCAGGAAGGGATGAGCCTTTGACCATGGCCACGACGTCCTCCGCCGAGCCCGCGTCGCTCCTCGACGCGGCGCGCACCCTCGTCCCGCTCGTCCAGAAGCACGCGCAGCAGGGGGAGCGCGAGCGCCGTTTGCCGGATCCGGTCGCGCGGGCGCTCCGGGAGGCGGGGTTCTTTCGCATGTTTCGCCCGGCCGCGCTCGGCGGGCTCGAGGCCGACCCCCTCACGGCGATGCAGGCCATCGAGGAGCTCTCGCGCGCCGACGGCGCGGCGGGATGGTGCGCCATGATCTGCGGCGCGACCGGCGCCTTCGACGCGTATCTCCCCGCAGAGGGGGGCAAAGAGATGTATGCGCGCCCGGATGTCGTCACGGCCGGGGTCTTCGCGCCGGGCGGCCGCGCCGTCGAGGTCGAGGGAGGGGTTCGCGTCACGGGGAGGTGGGCGATGGCGAGCGCCTGTCAGCACTGCGACTGGCTGGGCGGCACCGCGGTGGTCTTCGACGGGCTGGCGCCGCGCCTGTCGCCGGCGGGCGTGCCGGAGGCCGTCGTGCCCATGTTTCGCGCCTCGGAGTGCACGATATTGGATACGTGGAGCGCCTCCGGGCTCGCGGGCACCGGGAGCCACGATTTCGCGGTCGCGGACGTCTTCGTGCCGAGCCGCCGGTGCATCCGCCTTCCGATGGCGGCGCCGACCCATCCGGCGCCCCTGTTCGCGTTCCCCCTCTTCGGCCTGCTCGCGAGCGCGGTCGCGGCGACCGCGCTCGGGATCGCGCGCGCGGCCCTCGACGAGCTCCTCCGGCTCGCGGCGGCGAAGCGGCCGGTCGGCGCCGCGGTGCCGCTCGCGGCGCGGCCGTCGACGGCGCTCGCCGTGGCCGAGGCCGAGGCCACGCTCGGCGCGGCCAGGGCGTACCTCGTCGAGGCGGCCTCTGCCCTCTGGGATGCCGCCCTGTCCGGCAAGCCGATCTCGATCCGGGATCGGGCGCGCGTCCGGCTGGCCGCGACGAACGCCGCCCTCGGCGCGGCCCGCGCGGTCGATCTGGCCTTCACGGCGGGCGGCGCCGCGGCGCTCTACGCGGAGAGCCCGCTCCAGCGCTGCTTCCGCGACGTTCACGCCGTCACGCAGCACGCCCTCGTCGCCCCGCACACGCGCGATGTCCAGGGCCGCGTTCTCCTCGGCCTGGACACCGAAGTACCGATGTTCTGAAGGGCCGTCTCCGAGAGGGGAGAGGCGGAGACGAGCGGCCGGAGCGGGCGAGCCGTCGCGCGCCCGCGGCCGGCGCGCGCCTCACGTGAGCGGGAGATCCACCCAGCGCTCGAAGCCCGGCCGGCGCTTGACGCGGCCGTACCACGCGTCGACGTGCTGGAGCGCGGGCCGCTCGGTCGGCAGGTTGTACCACCGCTGCGCCGCCACCCCGAGGGGGATGTCGGCGAACGTGAAGTACTCTCCGGCGACCCACGGTTGCTTCGACAGCTGCCGATCGAGGATCTCGAGGGCGGCGAGCGCCGCCTTGCGCGCGCCGTCGATCGCGCCCTGATCGCGGCGCTCCTCCGGCGTGCGCAGGAGCTGCACGAGGAGCGTCCGCACCGGGGGCCACAGGGTCCCGAACTGCCAGTCCGTCCACGCGTCGGCGCGCGCCCTGTCCGCGAGATCGCTCGGCTGGAGGGGCGGCGAGCCGTACCGCGAGAACAGGTAACGCACGATCGCGTGCGACTCCCAGAGCACCAGCGGCCCGTCCTCGAGCGTCGGCACCAGCCCGTTGGGGTTGAGGGTGAGATAGTCGGCGTCCTTCACGCGGCCGAACGGCCCGCCGGCGTCGATGCGCTCGAAATCGAGCCTCAGCTCGTCGAGCGCCCAGAGGACCTTCTGCACGTTCGAAGAATTCTTGTGACCCCAGAGTTTCAACATGATGTCTCCTGTCTCCCGGCGCCGCTCAGGCGGCCGTCGCCTTCGCCGGCTTCACGAACTTCGCGTAACGCTCCACGTAGAAATCGACCGGGCTCGCGGCGGCGCGGACCGCGTCGCGCGCCGCCACGGCGTCGATCCACGCCCGGAGCCGCGTGAGCTCTGCCGGGATGGAGAACCCGCGGAGCCGATCCACCGCGGGCAGCCGCTCGAACCACGGATAGAACGCGAGATCGACGAGGCTGACGTCGGCGCCGAGCCAGTAGGGCCCGGGGCCCGACGACCTCTCCAGCGCCTCCCGCTCGATGAACGCGAGCACGTCGCCGAGCGCCTTGCGCCCCTCGGCCTCCTGGTCCGGCGTCTCGGCCCGGAGCAGCTGGGCGAACGCCGGCACGAGGCGCGTGTTCGCGTAATCGATCCAGATCCTCGCCAGGGCGCGCCTGCCCGGCTCCCTCGGCAGGAGCGGCGGATCGGGGAACGCCTCGTCGAGGTACTCGTTGATGATCGCCGATTCCCAGATGCGGTGGCCCTCGTGCTCGATCGCCGGGACCTTTCCGTAGAGCGAGGCGTCGACGAACGCCCGCGGCTTGTTCTGCAGATCGACCTCGATCAGCTCGGCGTCGATCGCCTTCTCCTTGAGCACGAGCCGGGTGCGGTGGGCGAAGGGGCACGCCTTCGCGCTGTAGAGTCGCAGCTTCGTCATCCTGTCCTCCTTCGTGGCGTCTGCCACGCGAAAAGCGCTCCTGTCGTCCGTGCCCGCGGGCGCCCTCAACGGGGCGGGACGCGGTCGTTGAATCGCCCGTCGAACACCCGCGAGACCTCGATCTTCTGCGGCAAGAGCCCCTCCTGGAAGAAGGCGTCCGCCATCGTTTGCTGCGCTCTCGCGATCTCGTCGTCGAGCGGGACGTACCTCGGCTCGTGGTGCTCGAACATGTCCTGAGCCACCTCGAGCGGCAGCTTTGTGACCTCGGCGAACTTGCGCGCCCACACGTCCTTGTGGCCGTTCGACCACTCGTGGGCCTTGTGCGAGCGGGCCAGGTAGTCCGCGATCGCGGCGGCCTTGCCCGGATCGGCGAGGGCCTTGTCGCTGCTCACCTGGAACGAGAGCGCGTCGGTGAGCCCGGCGCCGTCGAGGAGCTTCACCGCCCCTTGCCGCACGTTGCTCGCCACATAGGGCTCCCAGACCGCCCAGGCGTCGACGTCTCCGCTGGCGAAGGCCGGCTGGGCGTCGTTCGGGTTCATGTACACGGGCACGATGTCCGCGATGCCGAGGCCGTCCCGGCGGAGCGCCGCCAGCAGCAGGTAATGGGCCGAGGAGCCCTTGGCCACCGCCACCTTCTTGCCCTTGAGCTCGCGGAGGGCCCGGACGCTCGACCCCTTCGGGACGAGGATCGCCTTGTATTCGGGGCGATTGCGGGTGACCGCGACGATCCGGATCGGGGCCCCGGCGGCCTGCGCGAAGATCGGCGGTGTATCCCCGACGGCGCCGATGTCCACCGCGTCGGCGTTGATGGCCTCGAGCAGCGGGGGGCCGGCGGTGAACGTCGCCCACTCGATCGTGTAGGGGATCCCTTCGAGCTGGCCCGCGGCCTCCAGCCCGCTCTTCACGATGCCCGTCTGCTCGCCGATCCGGAGCGTCACCGTCGCGAGGTCGACCGCGGCCGGCTCGCCCGCCGCGGGGGGAGCGGGCGCGTCCCCCGCCTTCGAGCACGCGGCGACGGACAGGGCGAGCAGCGCCGCCGCGGCGTGGCGGAGCGGGGCGAGCGCGTCGAGGAGAGCGGCGGCGATGGACATGGGCCTTCCTTCAGGAGACGACAGACGGTAGGGCCCGCGCTTCGGCGGGAGCAGGGGGGGGCGAGGCCGATCGCTGGGCGCGCGGGGCCGATCGGGGGATGGGCGCGTCGTCCGGCTCGTCGCCCTCGACGCCGAGGTGGCCGAGGAGCGCGCCGCGCAGCGCCGCGAACCGGGGGCCGCTGCGCCGCCGCGGCGCCGGAAGATCGAGGGCGAGGTCCGCGGTGATCACGCTGCCGGCCTCGGGCGACGGCCTGGCGAGGACGAGCGCGCGATCGGCCAGGAGGAGCGCCTCGTCGATGTCGTGCGTGACGAGCAGCACGGCGGGCCGGTGCCGGGCGCAGAGCTCGGCCAGGAGGCCGTGCATGCGGAGCCGCGTGAGCGCGTCGAGCGCGCCGAACGGCTCGTCGAGGAGCAGGAGCTCCGGCGCGCGCACGAGCGAGCGGGCCAACGCCGCGCGCTGGGCCTCTCCGCCCGAGAGCGTGAGCGGCCAGGCGTCCGCGTGGGCCGAGAGCCCCACCTCGGCGAGCGCGAGGAGCGCGCGCCGCTTCGCCTCGTCGGGCGGGCAGGGGAGCCCCAGCGCGACGTTCCGCCAGACCCGCTTCCACGGGAAGAGCCGCGGCTCCTGGAAGACGACGGCGCGCCGGTCCGGGACCGCGACGTCGCCGCTCGCGTGCGCGTCGAGCCCGGCGAGCACCCGCAGCAGCGTGCTCTTCCCGGAGCCGCTCGCGCCGAGCAGCGCGACGAACTCGCCGGCGCGGACGGTGAGGTCGACGCCGCCGAGCACCGGGCGGGCCCCGAACGCCCGCCGGACGTCGCGGAGGCGCACGGCGGGACCAGGGATCGTGCTCATCCGAGAAGCCTCCACGATGCGCTCCATGGGATTCTCGTCCTCACCGGCCGGCGAACGCCGCGCGCCAGGCGAGGACGTTGCGCTCGAGCCATCGGACGAACAGGTCGGTGCTGAGCCCGAGCAGGGCGTAGATCGCGAGGCCGAGGACGATGATGTCGGTCCGCAGGAACTCTCGCGCGTTCGTCATGAGGTAGCCGATGCCGGCCGTCGCGTTGATCTGCTCGCTGATGACCAGCACGAGCCAGGCGACGCCCATCGAATGGCGCAGCCCGACGAGGGCGTTCGGGAGGGCGCCGGGGAGCACCACGTGGGCGACGAGCCCGATGCGGCCGAGCCCGAGCGTGGTCGCGGCCTCGACGAGCTTGTTGTCGACGCTGCGGATGCCCGCGTACGTGTTCAGGTACACGGGGAAGAACGTGCCCAGCGAGACCAGCGCGATCTTCGGCGTCTCGCCGATACCGAACCAGAGGATGAAGAGCGGCACGAGCGCCAGGACGGGGAGGGTCCTGAGCATCTGGATGGGAGCGTCGAGCAGGTCTTCGCCGAGCCGGAACAGCCCCGCGACGAGCGCGAGCGTCACGCCGGCGCTCACGCCGAGGGCGAGCCCCCGGCTGACCCGGCCGAGCGACACCCAGAGGTGGCGCGGCAGCTCCCCGCTGGCGAGGAGCGCGAGCCCCGTCTGCGCCACCGTGGTCGGCGACGCGAGCACGCGCGGCGACACGAGGCCGAGCGACGTCACGGCCTGCCATGCGAAGAGCAGGAACAGGAGCACCAGGATCCTGGCCCATCGGACCTCGTTCCAGGTGCGCCGCGCGGCTCCACGCTCGGAGCGCGCGCCGGCGTCGGCGGCGATCGTCGATTGCGTACGCGTCATCTCACGAGCCGGCGGAAGAGCAGGTAACGTGCCAGAGCGCTGTCGCAGGAACGGATCGCAATCCGTCATGGTGGACATGGACTTGCTGCGACAGGAGCAAGGCGATGCTGGTGATGTGCTGCTGCGGCAGCAGTCGATGCGGCGCGCGGTGGGGGTCGTGTTGGCGGCATCCTGGGATGCCGAGAGGGCTTCAGGGACCGCCGGGGCGGCGCGTTCGAGGTGATCGGGGGTCGGCTTGCTCGTCCGGCGCTCCGCGGAGCGCCGGGCGCAGGGATGGATCGCCGTGAGGGAAGGGGCGAATGACGTCAAACGCCCGGGAGGCGCTGGGCCTCTCGGGGGGCGCGGGTTCAGATCTTCATCCTTCCTCCTCGTGTCTTGCTGGTCGCGGATGCGACACAGAGAGAGGCGCAGTCGGCGCCACCGCGTGGGTGGCGTCTCTGCTCGAGCGGGTCATCCACGCGCGGGCATGGACGCAGGACCTCCTCACCGGCGCAACGGAGGGAGCGTTGCTGTTTTCCGCCTTACTCTTCTGGGACGGAAGTTAGTCCGCTATAACGGAAGTGTCAAGCCGCGCCGCGAGGGGCTCGATGCGCCCGTCAGGAGGTCGATGCGCCCGTCGGAAGCGCCCGGGACGGTGTGCGGTGGTGGGAATGGCGCCGCGGGGGGGCAGGTGCGGACGTGCGGGGCTGTGCGGGGGAGGTCATCGTTGTAAGCTCCGTGGCATGATGACGGCTCGCCTCCTTGCTGGAGCGATCTGCGGTGGGGGACCTGTCCTTCGCGGGGCCTGCCGCGTTCGACAGGGGGGAGCCACCGGCGTCGGGGGCGCGACGAGCGCGGGTACGGAGCGGGGCGATGGCCGGTGAGCGCCCGCCGGCGTGCATCCTGACCGCGCGGCTGACGCTGCGCGCGTGGCGTCCCGAGGATGCCCCGTCGATCAGGGCAGCGATCGACTCAAGCCTTGCGCACCTGCGGCCCTGGATGCCGTGGGCCGTGAACGAGCCGGCCTCCCTGGAGGCGACGACCGCGCTGCTGGAGAAGTTCCGGGACGACTTCACGGCAGGACGCGACTTTCATTACGGCATCTTCACGCGCGACGAGCGCGAGGTGCTCGGGGGTACGGGGCTCCACCCGCGGATCGGTCCGGGCGCGATCGAGATCGGCTATTGGCTCCGCGAGGCCGCGACGGGCCGCGGCTATGCGACCGAGGCCGTGGCGCGGCTGACCCGGGTCGCGCTCGAGGAGGTCGGGTGGAGCCGCGTCGAGATCCGGTGCGACCCGCGGAACACCGCGAGCGCCGCCGTGCCCCGGCGGCTCGGGTATCGGCACGTGACGACGCTCGAGGCGAACGCCCTGACGCCGGCGGGCGAGCCGCGCGACACCATGGTATGGGAGCAGACCGCCGCGGGCCTGGGGCCAAGCCGGGAGCAAGCCCCCTGAGCATGAAGGCGGGGAGTCATGGAGAATACCCATGATCTTGCCGCGCACCCGTCTTCATGGGACATCGCTCCGGGCGAGTGACAGCACCGTTGCCCGGAGGAAGGCCAACGTCCAGGAGACCACCGCGCTCGGCCAGCGCACCGCAGGCACCATCGCCTTCGGAGCGAGGAGCCCGGGGCGCGCTGCGGCGATCAGAGCTCGAGCGTCATCTCGATCATCGTGCGGCGGAAGCCGAACCGCTCGAACAGGCGCTGCGCGGCGGCGTTCTGCGTCGCGGTGTGGAGCACGACGCGCGGCGCACCGAGGGCGCGGAGGCGCGCGATCACGGCCTCCAGCAGGAGCGCGCCCGCGCCGAGCCGGCGCGCGGGCTCGTCGACGTAGAGGTCGTGGAGCGCGCCGCAGGCGTCGAGCAGGCTGTTCCAGTCGCGTGGCTCCCGGCGGCCGTAGGCGTAGCCGACCAGCGCCGGCTCGGCGCCACCTCGCTCGGCCACGACGATCGCGGCGCCGGGGTCGGCGAGCTCGCGGGTGAGCCATCGCTCGTAGCCCGGCTCGAGCGGCTCAAGACACAGGAAGCGGTGGGGATCCAGGGCGTGGTGGAGGCGGACGAGCTGCGCCGCGAAGCGCGCCACCTCGGGCATGTCGGCGCGCACCGCCGCGCGGACCGTAAGGGCGGAGGTCATCCCCCAGGATAGCCGAGCGAGGGCCGCCCGCCCGGCGCCCGGCTGTGAGCGGCCACCCAGATCCGCGGAAATTGGACCCGAACTGGGTCCCGGAGATAGCCGGCCCGGAAGCTCGCCGGCGTGGGCGTGACACTAGGGACAGGGCGCAGGTCGTGAGCGCGTCGCGGAGCCTTCGCTCGTCGACGCCCTGTCCACGACTCATCTGCCCGTCGAACGGGCCACCTCGACTCCACAGCCTGCGGGCTCCGGCTGCCTTGGCTCGCCGTGGTGGCGCGCCGCGCTCTCGGCCGAGAGCGGCAGCTCGACAAAGAAGGTCGAGCCCCGGCCGACCTCGCTCGATACGCGGATTCGCCCGCCGTGCGCCTCGACGATGGTGCGCGTGATATAGAGGCCGAGCCCGAGCCCTCCGTAATTCCGCGACGAGACGCCGCGGCGAAACCGCTCGAAGAGCTGCTCCTGCACCTCGGCCGGGATCCCGATCCCGTGGTCCGTCACCGAGAGCCGTGCGACCCGATCTTCCCCGGTGATGGCGATCTCGATCGGTGAGCCTCCCCCGAACTTGATTGCATTGGTGAGGAGGTTGGTCACGACCTGCTCCAGGCGGTACGGGTCCCACCAGCCGATGACGGGCTGCTCCGTGCGCATGGCGAGCGTGCTGCCCGACTGCGCGACCTGGTCGCCGAGGTGGGCGACGATCTCGGCGACCAGCTCGCGTAGATCGACGGACGCCCTGTTCAGATCGAGCCTCCCCGCCTGGATCCGGGAGGCGTCGAGGAGCATATCGATGAGGGTGGCGAGGCGCGTGATCTGGCGGCCGGAGACGGCGACCGCGGATCGCACGCGCCCGACGTCCATGCCCTGCGAGAGCCTTCGCCCCAGCGCTTGAATGGAGAGCTGCAGGCTGGTGAGCGGGGTGCGGAGCTCGTGCGAGGCGACGAGGAGGAACTCGTCCCGCAGACCGATGGCCTCCTCCGCCGCCGCACGCGCGCGCCGCTCCTCCAGGAGGACCCGATTCCGTTGCTGTTCGGCGTCCACGCGCGCGGTGATGTCGCGGAAGCTGAAGACCCGACCGACCACGCGCCCGCCGAGGCGCTGGGGCTGCGAATAACGCTCGAAGACCCGCCCGTCCAGGAGCGGGAACGTATCGACGGCGCTCGCCTCGGGCTCGGCGTAGAGCTCATCGACGCTTCGCAGGAAGAGGTCGGGCTCGCGGAGCCGGCCGCCGGCGAACGCGAAGAAGGTGTCGGCCGATCTGCTGGCGAGGACGTCCTCGGGGATGCGCCACATCTGCGCGAGCTTGTGGTTATGGAGCACGACGCGCCTCGCGCCGTCGACGACCACGATGCCGTCCGCTGTCGATTCGAGCGTGGCCTCGAGGAGCGAGTAGGAATGGCGCAGCACGTCCTCGGCGTGCTTGCGGGAGGTGATCTCGGTCGAGATGCCGCAAATGCCCTCAGGTCTTCCGGCGGGACCGCGGAGCGGGAACTTGAGGGACATGTACGTGCGCGCGCCGTTGCGCTGGGGAGCCAGCTCGTCGAGCTCGATGGCCCGATTCTGCTGCAGGACGAGCAAATCGTTGGCGCGGTACACGTCGGCCTGCTCGCGTGGGAAGACGTCGTGGTCGGTCTTGCCGAGGACCTGCTCGCGACCCATGTGGAAGAGCTCTTCGAACCCGCGGTTGACGAGCATGTAGCGCCCCTCGAGGTCCTTGGCGAAGATGACGGCGGCCGTATTGTCGACGATGGCTTGAAGCAGCTGCTGGCTCTCGCGGAGAGCGGCGTTCGAGCTGCCCAGCTCGGTCGTGCGTTCTCGCACCCGCTGTTCCAGCTCTTGATGGGCGCGCTGCAGCGCCGCCTCCTTTTGCTGGCGTATCGCCATCTCGCACTGCAGCTGCGCGTTCTTCGCTTCGAGCTCCTTTTGCGCCTCGCGCAGGCTCAGGTGCGTCGTGACGCGCGCTATCACCTCTCCAGTGTCGAATGGTTTGGTGATGTAATCGACGCCCCCCAGCTTGAACCCCGCGAGCTTGTCAGCCGCATCGGTCACACAGGTCATGAAGAGCACCGGGATGTCTCGGGTTCCTTCATCCGCTTTCAGGCGCCGGCACGTCTCGAACCCGTCGATGCCAGGCATCACCACGTCCAGCAGGATCAGGTCGGGGCTCGTGAAGCTGGCCCGCTTCAAAGCCTCTTCACCGCCCTGAGCGACGAGCACTCGATGACCTATGCATTCCAGACTATCCACCAGCACGCCGAGATTGGCTGGCATGTCATCCACGATCAGGATGGTGCCGGTGCGCGCACCGGCTGCTGTGGCTCCGCTCATGGTCGCTGCCCGCCCTCCCTGCGCCGCGGCGGCTCCAGCGCCACCATCGCCCTCGGCTCGACCCCCTGCAGGTGCTCCTCGACCAGGCTGAGGATCGCCTGGGACTGATAGTCCTGCGCCAGGCGATGCAGGCGGTCGGCGAAGGGACGATAGCGTTCGTCGAGCGTGATCAGATAGTCCGCCCGCTTTCGGATGTCGCGCATGTTGCCCTCCAGGGCCAGGGCATGCAGGACGTCCATCTCCTCTGGGGGCGGCGCCACGAGCTCCGCGGCCTCCCCGCCCCCGGCTCGCTCCTCAGCCGATCTGGCATAGACCCAGGTGAGCCCCAGCTGGGCCCCGATGATCCGCAGAAGGCTCTCCTGGTCGATCGGCTTGGCGAGGAAGGCGTCGGCGCCGACCGCCATGCTCCCAGCCTGGTCTTCCTCGTTGGCGCTCGCGGAGACCGTGATGGACGGCAGCCGCGCGAGCCCCCGAGCCCGGCGATTGCGACGAATGCAATGGATGGCCTCCAGGCCGTCCATCACCGGCATGACCAGATCCATCACCGCCAGATCCGGCGACGCCGCCATCTCCTGCTCGACGGCCTCCTGGCCGTTGGCCGCTTCGCACACTTCGAAGCCCAGGCCGCTCAGCAGGTCCAAGAGCACCGCCCGATTGCCCACCACGTCGTCGGCCACCAGCACCTTCCGGCGCGGCCCCTCGTAGCCGATGGGGGCCCGCTCGGAGGGCCGGAGGGGGGCTGCGAGCTGGGTCATCGGCAGGATCACCTCGAACCAGAACCGGCTGCCCTCGTCGGGCCGGCTCTCCACCTGGATCTCGCTGCCCATGAGGTGCACCAGCTGGTGGCTTATCATGAGCCCCAGGCCGCTGCCCGCGCGGCGCCGCACGTCCCCCACCCGCCCGAAAGGCTGGAAGAGCTTGGCCAGCTGCTCCGGCGCCATTCCCACGCCGGTATCCTCCACCTCGAAGCGCAGCCGCGCCGAGGCCCCGTCTTGGGAAAGGGGCTGCACCCCGAAGCTCACCCGCCCCCGGTCGGTGAATTTCACCGCGTTGCCCAGCAGGTTGAGCAGCACCTGGCGCAGGCGCTTCTCGTCGGCCAGCACCGCCTGGGGCAGGTGGGGCGTGACCTCGTAGTCGAAGTAAAGGCTCTTCTGCTCCGCCCTGACGCGGATGATGTCGGCGACGCCCCTCAGGAAGGTCGAGAGGTGGATCGGCTCGGGGTAGAGATCGAGCTTGCCCGCCTCGATCTTGGCCAGGTCCAACAGGTCGTTGATGAGGGTCAAGAGGTGCTGACCGCTCTGCTGGATGGTGTTCAGTCCCGTCGCCTGGCGGTCGTCGAGCCCCGGGGAGCGCTTGAGGATCTGGGCGTAGCCAAGGATGGCATTGAGCGGCGTGCGCAGCTCGTGACTCATGTTCCTGAGGAACTCGGTCTTCGCACGGCTCTCGGCTTCGGCCGTCTTGCGGGCCTGGCGTTCCGCTTCGGCCTGCTTGCGCTCGGTGATGTCGGTGGAAATGCCGCAGAGGGCATAGGGCTGCCCCGCCGCATTGCGCAGGGGGTATTTGAGGGAGATGTAGGTGTGCAGCCCATCGTCCTGGGGAGCCTCTTCCTCGACTTGCAGCGCCGTTCCGGTGGCCAGCACCTCTTGGTCGAGGGCGCGGAAGGCATCGGCCCGCTCCCTGGGGAAGACATCGTAGTCGGTCCGGCCGACGATCGCTTGCTCACCGACGTGGAACAGCTCGGCGTAGCGCCGGTTGACCATCAGGTAGCGCCCCTCGACATCCTTGAGGTAGATGATCGCTGTCGAGTTGTCGACGATCGACTGCAGCAGCTCCTTGCTGTCCCGCACGGCCTGCTCCGCTCGCCGGCGTTCGCTGTTCTCCTGGAGCAGGTCGGCGTAGAGCGTGGCATTGGCGATAGAGATGGCGGCCTGAGCCGAGAGCAGCTCCAGCACCGAAAGCCGGTCCGGCGTGAACGCGCCGGCGATGAGGTCGTTCTCCAGGTAGAGCAACCCCACGAGCTCCGCCTGCCGCAGGATGGGCAGGCAGAGGGCGGATCTGGCGTACCGATAGAGGTCGTCGCCGGCGATGATGGGGTTCCGTGCCGTCCCGTCGTCCAGGATCACCTTCTCCCGGCTCCGCCGGACGTAGTTGAGCAGGGACGCCGGCAGATCCGAAGGGGAGGCTTCGGGCTCGTGAGGAATACGCACCTCGATCTCGGGCCCCTCCGCCCTCGCCTCGGCAGCCAAGAACAGGGTCTCGGCGCGGGCGAGGAGCAGGCAGCCCCGCCTCGCGCCGGCGTTCTTCACCAGGATGCGCATGAGCGCGTCGAGCAGGCGGTCGAGGACGATCTCGCCCGAGATGGCCTGGGAGGCCTTGAGCACCGAGCCGAGGTCGAGCGCGGCGCTGGCGGGCGCGGCGGCCTCCGGGCACCTCGCGCCGCGGAGGATCTCGCTGGGGACGAGGTCGGGGTACGCGCGCTCGAGGCGCCGCATCGCCTCCGTCGCGCCCCATCGGCCGTAGGCCCTGTGCGCCTCGGAGAGGTAGGCGCGGGCGATGGTGGTCTTGCCGAGCGCGCGGAAGAAGAGGCCGGCGAGCTCGTTGGCGAGCGCCTCGTCGTGGAGGTAGCCGCCGCGCTGCGCGAGGGCGATCGCCTCGTCGTAGCGATCTCCCGCCGCGGCGCGAGCGTCACCGCGGACGCGCGCGAGCTCGGCGCAGAGCAGGGCGCTGCGGTGCGCCAGGTTCTCCGGGAAGAGGTCCGCCCAGCGCGAGAGTTTTTCAGCAAAAATCTCCGCGCGTTCGAGGAAGAGCGCGCGCTCGTCCGGGGAGACCACGTCCGCCGCCCGCGTGAACGCGACACCGGCGTAGAAATGGAACGCGGGGACGCCGTGCCAGGCCGCCACGGTCGGGGTCTCGACGTTCAGCGGGAGAGCCGCTCGCGCCGCTTCCTCGAACGCGCCCTGGAAGACGCCGAGGAGAACGACGTAGAAGTTGGCGAAGACGAGCGAGCCCTGGCTGTCGATCCGGCGTGCCTCCTCGATCACCTCGTCGATGTCGATCCACGCGCCCGCGAGCTTGGCCGGGCACGCGGTCTCGACCGAGAGCTGGTGCGCGAGCTGCCCGGCCGCGGCGATGATCCAGGTGATGGCGTTGAACTTGTCGAGCTTCCGTATCGGCTGGTAGCTCTGCGCCTCGGCGAGGAGGTCGGAGAGCGGGAGGCCGCGGAGGACGCTGTTTGTCATGCCATTTACCGCGCTGTAGAACGCCCAGATGTACTGGCCCGTCTCGAGCCCGGCGTGCATCCCCGCGAGCAACGAATCCTTGCAGGCGGGATAGCCCTCTCTCCAGTGCTGCACGAAGGTGCCCCACATGTCGCGGAGCACCGCTTCGGACTTCTTGTCCGTGAAGCGCTCCGAGAGGTCGATGGCGGCGCGGCCGAAGCGGTAGCCGAGCGCGATGTCGCCACGGCCGCAGAGGAACGCCCCGAATTGGATGTAACCGAAGATCGCGTGCTTCGACACCCCGTGGCGCAGCGTGTTCTCGACGAGCTTCGCGAGCGTGATGCTGAGATTGTTGAGGCTCAAGAACCAGCAGGGGAGGAAGAGCTCAACGAGCACGTCCTGCATGGCACGGATCTCCGGGTCCTCGAGCTGCGGCAGCGCCGGCAGCGCCTCGATCGTCTTTTCCCGGACGAGGTCCATCGTCGCTCGGATCTGGGCGTCGGCCATGGCTTCGTCGGGGAACGCGGGCAGGTCGAGCCCGAACGGGCGCAGGGCCGCGAGCCCCTCCGCGAGCGCGGCGGGCAGGTCGTTCCTGAGCACCTGCACGCTCAGCTTGAGCCGCAACACCTCGGTGCGATCGAGCCGGCTCGCGGCCCGCTCCAGGCAATCGGAGAGGAGCGCGAGGGCGTCGTCGTGCCGGCCGCAGAGCGAGAGCATGAGGGCGGTCTTCATCGCGTACCTGAGGCGGAGCGGGTACTGCGACGTCCATGCGTCCTCTGGAAGGCGCAGGAGGCCGAGCTCCAGGTAGCGCAGGGCGGCACCGAAGGCGGCCGCGTCCTCGGCGCGGCAGGCGGCCTCGAGGCTCATGTGGGCGAGGCGCAGGCGCTCCGCGGGGTGCGACACGAGGTCGCCCGCGCTGTTCAGGTGGCCGACGACGTCGAAGAGGCTCTGGCTCTCGGACAGGTCCACCTTGCCCGCGAGCAGCCGGCCGATCCGGAGGTGGAAGGCCGGCCGGTCCGCCGCCGGGATCATCGCGTAGGCGCCCTCCTGGACCTTGTCGTGAGCGAAGCGGTATACCGCGCGCCCGGGCGTCACGAGCCCCTCGCGCACGGCGGGATCGAGGCGGCTGTACGCTTCTTCCAGCGAGCACTCGCTCACGGTGGCGAGCACGTCGAGGTCGAACCGGTTGCCGATCGCCGCGGCGAGCTTGAGCGCCTCCACCGCGTCCGGCGGCAGGCGCGCGATGGTGCGCACCATGAGGTCGACGACGTTGTCCGTGTACGCGAGCGCGTCGATCCTGGCGAGGTCCCATCTCCAGCCTGACCCGGCTGCGAACGTGAGCGCGCCGTGGTCGTGCAGCGACCGGACGAACTCCTTGACGAAGAACGGGTTCCCACCGGCCTTCTTCTGCACCGCATCGACGAGCGGCCCGCAGTCGTCGCACGTGAGGCTGTCCGAGAGCATCTGGAGCAGGTGCCGGCGCGCGAGCGGGGCGAGGACGATGTCGCGCACGACGAGCCCCGCGTGCTTGAGCTCCTCGATGGCACGGACGAGCGGGTGCCCGGGCGACACCTCGTTGTCGCGGTAGGCGCCGCAGAAGAAGAGCGCCTCGAGCGAGTCGTCGGCGAGGAGCGTGCGGAGCAGCCCCAGGCTCGCGGGGTCGATCCACTGAAGATCGTCGAGGAACAGGACGAGCGGGTGCGCGCCGCGCGCGAACACCGAGACGAACAGCAAGAAGCACCGGTTCAGGCGGTTCTGCGCCTCGAGCGGGTCGAGCGCCGGCACGGGCGGCTGCGCGCCGAGCACATGGCAGAGCGAGGGGATGACGTCGCAGACGACCTGCGCGTTCGGCCCGAGCGCCTCGAGGATCGCGCTCCGAAAGCGGTGGATGCGCGCCTCGCTCTCGGTGAGGATCTGCCGCACGAGGCCGTCGAACGCCTGGATCACCGCGCTGTAGGGCGCGTCGCGGTTGTACTGGTCGTACTTGCCGCTCGTGAAATAGCCCTTCTGCCGCGCGAGCGGCTTCAAGATCTCGTGCACGAGCGAGGACTTGCCGATGCCCGAGTAGCCGGAGACGAGGACGATCTCGCGGCTGCCCTCGAGCGCGCGCCCGAACGCGGCAGTCAGCGCCTCGATGTCCTGCTCGCGGCCGTAGAGCTTCTGGTGGATCCGGAACAGGTCCTGGCGATCGTGCTGGCCCGCGACGAAGGGCTCGATCGTCCCCGTGCCGCGCAGAGCCTCGCGACAGCGCTCGAGGTCGGCGAGCAGGCCCTCGGCGCTCTGGTAGCGGTCCTCGGCGTTCTTCGCGAGCAGCTTGAGCACCACGCCGGAGACGGCCTCGGGGATCGTCGGGTCGACGCGGGACGGCGGCGCGGGAGCGAGGGCGAGGTGCGCGTGGATGAGCTCCATCGGGTCCAGGGCCTCGAAGGGGCGCTCCCCCGTGAGCGTCTGGTAAAGGATGACGCCGAGCGCGTAGAGGTCCGTCCGGTAGTCGACGCCGCGGTTCATGCGGCCTGTCTGCTCGGGGGAGACGTAGGGCAGCACGTCGGCGATCACCGCCGGCGCGTAGAGCCGTTCGTGCGCGCGGGTGATCTCGGCGTCGACGCCGAAGCTCGTGAGCTTGACCGCGCCGCACGCGCCGACGAGCACGTTGTGCGGGCGCAGATCGCGGTGGATGAGCCCCGCCGCGTGCACGGCGGCGAGGCCTTCGGCGATCGCAACCGCGAGAGCGAGCGCCTCGCTGAGGGGCATTCTGTGCCGCGGACGCTCGGCGAGGGTGCGCGCGAGATCGCGGCCCGGGAAGTCCTCGAGAACGACGATGAGGGCGCCGGCGAGCTCCTCGACGCCGTGCAGCGCGACGAGGCGGGGCGAGGCGAGCTGCGCGATGCGCTCGCACTGGTGCTTGAAGCGCGCGACCTCGGCGCGAGTCGCCTCTTCCGTACGCAGGACCTTCAGCAAGATCGGGACGTCGTCACCTTTGCGGCACGCGCGGATCAGACTGAAATCGACAGTTTCCTCGGCCTTCTCAAGGATCGAATAGCCTTTCCCGAGGATCATCGACCACCTTGCTCGCTCGCCCGTGAAACCAGCGAATTCGATTATAGTCAGAGGTAGAGGCTCGGCACCGGAAGTCGGTCGTACCACTGCGGCTTGGCGCTGCCCACGCCACCCGCCTGCTCGCATGCCGAGATAGGAGAAATTTGATTTTGCGGAGCAGGCGGACTGAGGGCCCGCGAAGTCGCGGCGGCTGCGCTCGGAAAAGTGGTGGCGCTCGACGTCGCGCTCAGCGACCACCGGAGGTGCTTCGGCTGTCAGTAGGAGCGCTACACCCTATCTCAAGATGCCCGCCGCCTGCTCGGCGAGGCTGCCGCCCATGTCGCGACATGCCCGCTGCCTGCGCGGCGAGGCTGCCGCCCATGTCGCGACATGCCCGCCGCCTGCGCGGCGAGGCTGCCGCCCATGTCGCGACATGCCCGCCGCCTGCGCGGCGAGGCTGCCGCCCATGTCGCGACATGCCCGCCGCCTGCGCGGCGACGCACCTGCGCATGTCGCGACATCCCCGGGGGCGTGACGCGCGAGGCAGCTGCGCCTGGCCGACTTGCCTGGGGGCCTGACCCGCGGCGCAGGCGCCCAGGTCTCCCTCGCTCACCGCCCCTTGCCCGCGCCCAGGCTCTCCAGCGCCTGCTGCGCGTCGCGCCGGTAGGCGTTGTCGGTCGGCGCCGTCTCCAGGAAGCGCTGGTAGTGGCGGATGGCCTTCTCGCGGTCGTTCGTCGCGCGGAGCGCCTCGGCCAGGAGGAAGTGCGCGTCGAACAGCCACGGCGGGGTCGAGCGCTCCGGCGCCTCGGCCAGCGTGACCGCCCGCTCCATCTCGGCCGCGGCCCCGGCCCGGTTGCCGCGCGACGCGTAGATCTTGCCGAGCCGGTAGTGCCACTCGGGGACCTTGTCGTTGGCCGCGATCGCCTTGCGCCACGCCTCCTCCGCGGCCGCCCAGTTGCCCTGATCCTGGTAGCAGAGCGCCATCGTGGCGTAGGCCTCGTAGCGCGACGGCCGCTTCTCGAGCGCGATCTGCAGATCCGCCAGCGCGTCGCGGCTCGCCCCCTGCTTCTGCAAGAGGACGCCGCGCTGCCAGTACGCGTCGCCGAGCTCCGCGTCGAGCTCCAGCGCCCGCTTGAGCGCTATCTCCGCGCGCGCGGTCTGGCCCGTCTCGTTGGCGCCCCAGCCGACGTAGAGGTGGTACTCGGCGCGGTTCGGGTCGATCTCCGCGGCGCGCTCCAGGAACCGCAGCGCCTCGGCCATGTTCGTGCCGCGCCCGAGGAGCGCGCGGCCGAGGAAATGGTTCGCCTCCGCGGAGTTCGGGCGGTTCTGGATCACCTCGCGCAGGATGGGCTCGGCCTGGCTCGCGTGCCCCGCCATCACCTGGGTCGAGCCGACGCGCAGCTTCAGATCGACGTCGTTCGGCGCCTTGCGGAGCGCGTCGGCGTACATCTCCAGCGCGCGCTCGCTCTGCCCGGTCTCCTCGAACAGGAGCCCTCGCTCCAGCGCCAGGCCGGGGTAGTCCTTGTCCGCCGCCGTGACCTTGTCGAAGAGCCGCGCCGCGTCCTCGAACCGGCGCAGGCGGCGGTAGGCCACCCCCAGCTTGAACTGGCTGCCGAGGTCGTCCTCCTTGGCGAGCGCGAGCTCGAGCTCCTGCCGCGCCTCCTCGTTCCTCCCGGTCTGGAGCGCGACCTCGGCCTTCGCCTTGTGGAGCGCGGGCAGGTCCGGGAACTTCGCCGTCGCCTCCGACAGCTTCGCCGCCGCCGCCTCGTTGCGGCCCAGGCTCGACAGGAGCGACGACAGCGCCACGTAAGCGTCGACCACCTCCGGGCGGTTCTCGCTCGACTTCACCGCGTCGAGGTACGCCTGCTCGGCCTCCTTCTTGTTGCCGAGCGCGAGCTCGGTGCGCCCGAGCCAGTAGGCGACCTGCGGATCCGCGGCGTGGGTCTTCTGCAGCCCCTTCAGGAGGTCCTTCGCCTCCTTCATGCGCTCCTGCGCGAGCCACGTCTTCGCCTTGCCGATGTGCGCGGCGAGGTTCTGCGCGTCGGCGCGGGCCGCGGCCTCGAAGCGCGCCTGCGCCTCGGAGTAGCGGCCGGACCGGTAGAGGACCTCGCCGTTGCCGATGAGCGCGCGCACCGCCTGCGGGTCGATCTTCACCGCGGCGGCGAAGGCCTGCTCGGCCGCGCTCATGCGCGACCGCGCGAGGTGGATGGTGCCGAGCAGCGTGTACGCCTCGACGATCTCGGGGTCGCTCGCGGCGGCCCGGACCGGGCCGTCGCCGGTGACCTTGCCGAGCAGGTCGAGCGCCTCCTGGTCGCGGCCCGGCGTCTGCCAGACGAGCGACGCGATGAGGGTGCGGGCCCCCACGTGGTCCGGCGACGCCTCGAGCGCGCCCCTGGCGCTCGCCTCGGCGCCGGACGCGTCGCCGGCGAGCAGCTGCGCCCGGGCCGTGCCGAACAGCGTGCGCGCGCTCTTCTGCAGCTCGCGCGCGCGCTGCCACGCCGCGGCCGCCTTGGGCGCGTCCTTGGCGAGCAGCTCGATCTCGGCGGCGAGGACGGCGACGTCGATGTCGTCCTTGAGCTGGGCGCCGAGCGCCTGCGCGGCCTGTCGCGCGCGAGGGAGCTGGCCCGTGGCCGCGTCCTGCGCCGCGACGGCGAGGGTGAG
The DNA here is from genome assembly GCF_051526825.1 of Sorangium sp. So ce185. Lineage (NCBI taxonomy): Bacteria > Pseudomonadati > Myxococcota > Polyangiales > Polyangiaceae > Sorangium > Sorangium sp. So ce185. The sequence continues at coordinate 1,089,823 of NZ_CP150316.1, forward strand.
CAGGTCGCTCGGGCGGGAGCTCGCGAGCGCGACCATCTCCTTGCCGAAGGCGTCGTCGACGGTCCGGTGCCCGAAGCGGATGCTGCGCGCGAAGGCGACGTACGCGGCGTAGGCCATGGTCGGCCGGTGGCGCGGCGCGTTCGCGCGCGTGGATTTCGCGTCGCTCAGCGCGCCGTTCGCGGCCGAGGCGGTGTCCTTGGCGAGGGCGGACTGGGTCCGCTGCCGGAGATCGGCGAGCGCCCCCTCGTACGCGAAGGCGTTGAGCCGATCGCTGATGAGGTTCACGCCGAAGGCGCCGACGTCCGGGACGAGCGCGAGCGCGCCGCCGCCGACGGCGGCGACGGCGAGCGCCGCGACGACGTAGCGCTTGACCTTCGACTTCTGCTGCGGGGCTTCCTGGGCCGGCGCGGGCTTCTCGACCTGCGCCTCCGTCCCGGCGCTCAGGTCGCCGATCTCGGTGCCCGCGCCCGTGAGATCGACCTCGTCGCCGACGCTGGGGTGCGGCGCGCTGAGCTCGATGCCCCGATCGTCGGCGTCCATCGGCGTCTGCGTGAAGTTCGCGGAGCGATCGGACGGATCGTAGGCGGTGGGCGCGGCGCCGGCGGCGAGGTGCGTCGCGCCCTCGCCGAGCGCGATCTCGTCGCCGAAATCGGCCGGCATCGCGCCGGTGCTCCGGCCGAAGCCGGCCGGCGGCATCGCGCCGGTGCTCCGGCCGAAGTCGGCCGGCGGCATCGCGCCGGTGCTCCGGCCGAAGTCGGCCGGCGGCATCGCGCCGGCGCTCGGGCCGAAGTCGGCCGGCGGCATCGCGCCGCTGCTCGGCGGCTCGGGCGGCGCCGGCGGGAGCGGGCGCGGGCCGGGCGCCTGGAACGCGGCGCCGACGCGCGAGTCGTCGTAGTCCGGCGGGGCCTCGTCGAAGAGCTCGGCGCCGACGATGGTGCCCGGCCCGGCGGGCAAGCCGGGGCCGGTGGCCTTCGTGGGGAGGGCGGCGCCGGTGGCCTTCGTGGGGAAGCCCGCGGGGGCCGCGGCCGGGAAGCCCGCGGGCGCCGGGGCGGGGAAGCCTGCGTGCGCGGGGGCGGGGTAGCCCGCGGGCGCCGGGGCGGGGAAGCCTGCGTGCGCGGGGGCGGGGTAGCCCGCGGACGCCGTGGCCGGGAGCCCCGCGCGGACCGGGGAGGGGAGCGGGGCAGAGGCCGGCATGGGCAGGCCCGCGTCCGGGAACGGGGCGGGCATGCCGATGACACCCGGGACCGAGCTCGGCAGATCGCCGGCGACGACGGGCAGGTCGCCCGACGAGGGCAGCTCGGCCTCGCCGTCGCCCTCGAGCGGCAGCTCGAGCTCGCCGAAGCCGAACGACATGGAGCCGCCGCTGGAGCGCGCCGGAGGCGCCGGGGGCGCGTCGTCGTCGAGGTCTCCGAAGTCGTACTCCGGGGCCACGCGCGGGGGCGCGACGTCGCCCATCCCGCGGGTGCGCCCGCGGCCGAGCGGCTGCGAGGCGGCCCCGGCGTCGCGCGCGGTGGGCACGCCGGGCGCTGAAGGAGCGCTCGGCCGCGAGTCCCGCAGGCCGAACCCGAGGGTGCGCCGGCTGCTCGGAGGAAGCGGATCGACCCGCGCCGGCAGGTCGGCGTCGGCGAACGCGGTGGGCGTCGCCGGTGCGGTGCGCGACTGCGCGCGCGACCGCGCCGAGAGCGGCGCCGGGGCGGCGGGCGCGTTGCCGTAGACGACCGGCAGGTCGTCGGGATCGAGCCCCTGCACCTCGGCGTCCGTCGGGCTCGGGAGCTCGACCATGAGGTCGATCTCGCCGAAGCCGCGCCGCTGCGGCACGGTCTTGGCGTTGCGCCGATCGGACGGGGCGGGGCGATCGGGGACGTCGGGCAGGCCGATCTCGCCGAAGACCTCGGGGCCCGGCGGCTCAGGAGCCGGCGCGGGCGGCGCCGGCGGCGCGGGCCGCTGGGGGACCGTGGTCGCCGTGCGGCGCGGCGGCGTGGCCACCGGCGCCGGACGCCGAGGCGGTGCGACCGCGGGGAACGCGACGTCGTCCGGGGCCGCCACCGGCAGATCGGCGTCGTCGTGCGGCGTCGGCGCGCTCCGCTCCGAGAGCTGCAAGCCTCCCGCTCCAGCCCGCGGCGCAGGCGCGGGCGGCGGCGCAGGCGCGGGCGTCGGCGCAGCGGTCGCGCCCCCCTTGGTCACCAGCAGGCTCGTACCGCACTTCGGACAGCGCATCCTGAGCCCCGCAGGGGGAACGCGCTTTTCGTCGACCTGGTACGGCGATTTGCATCCGTCGCACTCGACCTTGATCATGCTCCCCGACCCAATGCCGGCGCTGCGAGGGCTTCCGCAGGCGCGCCTTCACGCTCATTCGGCCTGCGAAAGGCCGGGATGCCCCGACATCCGCTCTCCTTACTAGCAGGGCTTGTGGTCCTTGGATCGCCTCTTCTACGGGCCGTCCTCAAATCGGCGATTTCCTCGGGCATATCGCGTGCTTGTCTCCGGCGTGAAGCCGGGACGGCGCCGTCGTGGACCCGGGACGGCACCGGCGTGAAGGCCTCGCCAAGCGTCCTCCACCTGTGCTAACGCGCTGCCGCCCATGCAGCGCTCGACCGCGGTCCTCTACACGCTCTTCTTTGCGGGCGCGCTGGCGTTCGTCATCGCGAACGGCGGTCCGAAGGCGCGCGGCGCGGCCAGCGCTCCCGCCGACGCGGGCGCCGACGCCGACGCCGACGCGGGCTCGCCCGCGGCGACGGCGGCCGGCGACGGCGACGCCGGGACCGACGCCGGCGCAGAGGGGCCCGTCCAGGAGAGCGGCCCGGAGCTGGCCGTGCGATCCGACGCGGGCGTCACGCTCCTCTCGGGCGAGGCGCCGCCCGCGCTGGCGGCCGAGGCGCCGAAGAAGGTGCGCTTCGGCGTGGTGCTGGTCCAGTACCGCGGGGCGCAGGGCGCGCCGCAGAGCGCGCGCTCCAAGGACGCCGCGCTGGCGCTCGCCAGGGAGCTCGCCGAGGTCGCCAAGACGGACTTCAAGGCCGCCATCGACAAGGGGGACAAGGGCTCGACCGACGATCTCGGCTACATCCCGCGCGGCGTGCTCGAGCCCGCCCCGGAGTACGAGCTGTTCAGCCTCCCCAAGGGGGGCGTGAGCGGCCCGGTCGACACGCCGCGCGGCTTTTGGATCGCGCGGCGGATCGAGTAAGTAGGGCCTACCGCGCGGCGCGTCGCCGCGCGCGCGAACGAGTGGAGATACCGTATGGCGACCATCGAGATCCGCCGACAGCACGCGCTCACCAAGGACGAGGCCAAGAAGCGCGCGGAAGAGCTCGCGCGGGGCATGGAGGACAAGCTCGGCATCCGGTGGCGATGGGACGGCGATCTCATCCGGTTCGAAGCCCCGGGCGGCGCCGCGAAGGGCACGACGGGCCTCGTGCGCGTCGAGGCCTCCGCCGTCCAGGTGGACATCGATCTCCCGTTCCTGCTGAAGGCGATGAAGGGCATGGTCGAGTCGAAGGTCAACGAGAAGCTCGACGCCGTGCTCTCCAAGGCCTAGCCGCGGCGGCCGGGCTCGACCCGGAGGGCGGCCCCGGCGCCTCGATCGCCCGCCGGGCCGCGCGGCTGCCCGAGGCGCATCGTCGCCCCGCGCTCCGCCGTCCTCGCCTCCTCCTCTCCAGCTCCATCGCCCGCGCAGGCCCGCGCCGGCGAGCGACCTCCACCCGAAGCGCCGCGCAGGTCGCGCGTGGCAGCGCCCGCGAGCACCTCGCTTTCCAGGGGCGCGCGCGCGGCGGTCGCGGCCGCGCGCGGCGCGGCCATGCCCGAGGCGCGGCCGCGCGCGCCGCGCGCGCCGTGCGCGCCGCGCCAACCGAACCCACCCCCTGCCCAGCGAGCTTTACTCCGCGACGTTCGGTTCGCTACTCTCCGCCATCGTCATGCGTTGCGCACACATGAGACCCCCTGCGGAGGCGACGCGAGCGAGATGACGGTTCAGGTACCCGAGGGGCACGTGGAGAGCATGACGGCCCTGATCGCGCGGCTCCGCGCAGAGCAAGGCGACCAACCGGAGCGACAGCTCCAGGCGCTCCTGTTGCACGAGCTCGGCGCGCTCGAGGAGGCGCTCGGCGAAGAGCCCACGGCCGCGCGCGACTACCTCGCCGCGTTCAACGCCGACCCCCAGTTCCGCGAGCCGCTCGAGGCGCTGGTCCGCATCCTCACCCGCCGCAAGTCGATCAAGAACCTCGGCAAGCTGCTCGACGCGCTCACGCGCGCCGCGGCCACGCCCGAGGAGCGGGCGCGCGCGTTCTGGGAGCGCGCGGCGTACCTCCAGGACCACGAGCAGAACCTCGCGGCGTCCAAGGAGGCGCTCGAGGAGGCGGCGCTCAGCAACCCGGAGGACGCGACGCCGTGGCTCGAGCTCGAGCTCATCGCGGCCAAGGAGGGGGACCTCGCCGGCCGCATGCGCGCGATCGAGGCCCGCGCCGAGCTCGCGACCGACGCGACGTGGAAGGGGCTGCTCTTCATCGAGCTCGCCGACCTCGCCGCCGCGACCGAGAACGTGGAGCGCGCCTACGAGCTGCTCGACGCGGCCGCCGCCCTGGAGGGGCGGGCGCGCTTCCGGTCGCAGCTCGCGCTCGAGGCGATCGCGCGGCGCGAGGAGGACCTCGGCGCGCTCGCGCGCGCCCTCGAGGGCCAGGCGGAGCTCATCGCCGACGCGCTCGACGACGAGGCGAGCGGCGAGGCCAACGGCGTCCCGCGGTACATGCGCAAGCCGGAGTACGCGGCCGACGCGTGGCTCCGCGCCGCCGAGCTGACGCAGCGCGCGGGGACGGGCGGCTTCGCGTCGCTCCTCGAGCGCGCCGCGGAGCGGCTGCCCCAGTCGGCGCTGCTCGGGCGGGCGCGCATCGCCGCCCTCGAGGCCGCCGGCGAGGCCGAGGCCGCCGCCGGCCTGGCCAAGCAGGAGATCGCGCGCGGCGCGAGCGGGCCCGGCGCCGCGGCGCTGTGGCTCCGCATCGCCGAGGCCGCGGCGCTGGCCAGCGACCGCGAGGCCGCCCTCGCGGCGCTCCGCAGCGCGCTCACCGCCGACCCGCAGTGCATCCCGGCGCGCGCGCTGGAGATCGATCTGCTCGGCGACGGCCAGGACCCGTCCGCGTTCGCGGCCTCGCTCGAGGCGACGGCGGCGTCGTACGGCAGCGACGAGGCGAGGGGGCGCGCGCTGCTCCTCGCGGCCTACGTCTGGGCGGTGCGGACCGACGACGTCGGCGCCGCGAAGGACGCCCTGTCGCAGGCCGGCATGGCCGGCGTGCACCCGGGCGTGCTCGCGCGCTTCGGGCGGTCGTTCGCGGCGCTCCGCGGCGACGCGGCCTGGTACGAGGAGTCGACGAAGCGGCTGCTCTCGACCGGCGTCGACCCGGCCGAGAAGGCGAGCCTGTGGTTCGAGATCGGCAGGAGCCGCCTGCTCCGGGGCGACGCGGACGGCGCCGAGGGCGCCTTCGCCGAGCTCGCCGCCGCCGGCGCGGATGACGGCGGCGCCGCGCCGAACGCGTGGCTCGGGCGGGCGCTCGGCGCCTTCGCGGTCGATCTCGTCCGCAGCCGGCGCGAGCGCGGCGACGAGCCCGGCACCCCCGGCCCGCGGCGCTCGCCGACGGTGATCGAGGCGCTCGCGGAGGTCGAGGGCCCGGAGACCGCGCGCGGGCTGTGGCTCGTCGCGGCCTTGCGGAGCGCGCGCAGCGGCGAGCTCGATCGCGCGCGGAGCCGGCTCCGCGCGCTCTTCGAGCAGTCCGCGGACGACGAGGTCGTCGCCGTGTTCCTGGCCGAGCTGGAGCGGCGCGCGGGGAGCCCCGCCTCCGCGGCGGCGACGCTCTCGACCTGCGCCGCGGCGATCGACGACGCCGATCTGTCGGCGGCGCTGCACATCGAGGCGGCCATCCTGCTCTGGCGCGCCGGCGAGCGCGGGCGCGCCGTCGAGGAGCTCGAGGCGGCGCGGGGCAAGGCGCCGCGGTCGGGCGCGACGGCGCTCACCTGGGCGCTCCGCGGCCACGAGGCGAGCGATCTGCTCAGCCGGCGCCGCGCCCTCGAGGTGGCGGGCGAGGCGGGCGAGGACCCGGCGGCGCTCGCGCTGTCGCGGTTCGGCCTCGAGATCGGCGCGGCCGAGGGCGGCGACGCCGACGAGGCGCTCGCGACGCTCGAGGCGCTGGAGTCGCAGGCGAGCGACGACCTCGCCCTCGCCGCCGCGCTCGGGCGGCTGCTCTGGCAGCCGGCGCTCGAGCAGCGGAGCGCCGTCGAGCGCGCGCTCGACTACATCGAGGAGCGCGGCGACGGCGCCACGTCCATCGCGCACGCCGAGCGCTTCCGCCTCGCGCGCACGCTCGACCACGACCGCGCGCGCACCGCGGCGCGCGCGGCGGCGTGGGCCGCGGCCGACCCGAGCCCGCACGCCGAGCTCGAGTGGCTCGGCGCGGCGCTCGGCGCCGAGGACCGCGAGGCCGAGGTCGCCGCCCGGAGCGCCCTCGCGCGCCACATGGAGGGCGAGGCCCGCGCGGCGATGGAGGCCTCGGCCGCGATCGTCGGCGCGCTCGACCAGCCGAACCTGCCGCGCCCGTTCCTGTCGGGCGAGCACGCGCCCGCCCAGCTCGCCAACCTGGAGCTCGCGCTCCCGGGCTGCGATCCGCGCCGCCGCGCCGCCGCGCTGCACGGGCTCGGCGACGCGCTCGGCGAGGACGCGCAGCTCACCGCGCTCTCCCTCGCGGGCTGGTCGGACTTCGCGGCCGGCGATCACGAGCGCGCGCTCGGCGCGTTCCGCGCGGTGGTCGAGCGGAGGCCCGACGACGTCGCCGCCTGGGAGGGCGTCCGCGCCACGTCCGAGGCGCTGCGCGACCCGGTGTCGACGGCGCTCGCCTCGGCCCAGCTCGGCGCGCTCTGCAAGGACGACGCGCGCGGCGCGGGCTTCTGGGAGAGCGCGGGGCTCCTGCTGCTCCAGCACACCGAGGCGCACGACGACGCCGAGATCGCCTTCGATCGCGCCTTCGCGCGCGACCCGCGGCGCGGCGTCGCCTTCGACCGGCTGTTCCGCCGGGTCCGCGCGCGCAACGAGGACGATCGGCTGCTCGACATCGTCGAGCGGCGGCTCGGCGTGGCCGACAACGACCTCGAGATCTGCAAGCTGTTCTGGGAGCGCGCGCGCGTGCTCCGCAAGAAGGGCAAGCTCGACGAGGCGCTCGCCGCGCTCGAGAACGTGACGCTGCTCGAGCCGGATCACATCGGCGCGCTGGCGCTCTCGGCCGACATCTCCAAGGCGCAGGGCGACCTCGGCCAGGCGGCGGCGTTCTACGCCGAGCTCTCGCGGGTCGCGAAGGCGCCCGGGGAGCAGCGCCTCATGTCGGGGATCACGGCCGTCGACGCGTACGAGAAGCTCGGCGAGCACGACAAGGCGCTCGAGGTGCTGGTCGGCCTGCACCGCGCCGGGCTGTCGACGCTCGTGGTCCGCGAGCGCCTCGTGCGGGTCGCCGCCCGGGTCGGCGCCTGGGAGGAGGCCACGCGCCTGCTCGAGGAGCTCATGGTCGAGCGCGACGCCCCCGACGGGCGCATCGAGGCGGCGCGGCTCGCGATGGCCATCTACCGGGACCAGCTCCGCGCGCCCCGCCGCGCGGAGCGGGCGGTGGCGAAGCTCCTCGAGGAGGCCCCGGACGACGGGGAGGCGATCGATCTCGTCCTCACGACGGACTACGACCCGGCGTTCCGCACCCGCGTGCTCGGCCGCGCCAAGGCGACGCTGATCCAGGCGCTCGCGTCGGACCCGATCGACGCGGACCGGGTCGCGCTCCTCGCGAAGATCGCCGGCGCCGGGCAGGACGCGCCGCTCCGGCAAGCCACGCTCGGCGCGCTGGTCGCGCTCGGCCGGATCGACGACGGCATCTCCGCGGAGCTCAAGAAGATCGACGCCCGCGTCCCGGCGCGGCCGCAGATCGCCCTCGACGCCAAGGCCATGGCCGACATCGCCGATCCGCTCGACGCCGGGCCGGTCGGCGAGCTGTTCGCGAAGATGGCCGAGACCATCTCCATGGCGCTCGGCCCCTCGCTCGTGTCGCTCGGCGTCGGCAAGAAGGACCGCATCGAGGCGCGCGGCGGCCACCCGCTCCGCGTCGCGGTCGCCGAGTGGATGGGCGCGCTCAGCTTCGAGACCGACTTCGAGCTCTACGTCGGCGGCCCGAGCCCTCGCGGCGCGACGGGCGTCTACGGCCAGCTGCCGGCGCTCGTGCTCGGCCCCGAGATCACGGCGCCGCTCGACGCCGCCTCGCGCTCGGCGATCGCGCGCGAGGCGTTCGCCCTGCGCCGGGGCATCACGTCGCTCAGGACCCGGGACGACAACACCGTCGCCTCGCTCGTCGCGGCGGCGTGCATCGAGGCGGGCCTCGCGGTCCCCCAGCCGCCGTACGCCGTCTTCGGCGAGGTCTCGCGCGCCATCCACAAGGAGATGTCGCGCGCGACCCGGAAGGCCATCGCCGAGGTGTGCCAGCGCATCGTCTCGAGCCAGCAGGATCCGCACCGCTGGGCGCAGGCCGCCCGCAGGAGCATCGATCGCATGGCCGTCATCGCCGCCGGCGACGTGTCGCTGGTCCTCTCGGACATCCTCAACACCCCGCGCGAGCAGCTCGGCGGCGTCGTCGCCGAGAGCGAACGGGCGCGCCAGCTGGTCGCGTTCGTCCTGTCGCAGAGCTACCTCGAGCTCCGGAAGAAGCTCGGGATGGGGGTCCGGTGAGCAAGAATCCGCAATCCAAGAGCTCCTCTGGCAACGGCGGCGAGGAGGGCACCCCGTCGCAGGAGAAGATCACCGTCCCGCCGCCGGCGATGTACGGCGCGGCGGTCTCGGAGGGCGACGTCGAGGAGGCCACGCTCCTCGCGAAGATCCCCGACGAGCTCATCAAGTCGATCCGCGCCGAGGAGGGCGAGCGCGTCGGCGAAGGCGGCCTGAAGCAGCTGTTCTCGCGCGAGCCGGTGCCCGTGCCCGCGCGGCCGGCGCAGAGCGCCGGGGAGAGCGACGCGCTCCTCGACATGCTCTTCGAGGACCAGCGCGGCGAGGACGCCGACGACGGGGTCGTGACCTCGGCGCCCGCGCTGCCCGGCGCGCGCCGGGGCGCCTCGCCCCCCATCCCGCCGCCGCGGCCCCCGTCGCTGCCCCGCCCCGCGGCCCCGCCGCGCTCCGGCAGGCCGAGCGACGTGAAGGCGCCCGCCGCCGAGCTCGCGCCGAGCGATCGGACGCCGAAGATCCCGGCGCCGTCCGCCTCCTCGAGGCCCGCCCCGCCGCGCCCGCAGCCCGCCGCCGCGGCGCCGCCCCCGCTGCCGCCGCAGCCGCAGCAAAGGCGCCTTGAGCCGGTGCAGGACGAGGACACCGCCGAGCCGGGCGACCGCGCGACGCCCATCCCCGACGGCGGCGACTCCCCGTTCGAGTTCGCGCCGCCGAGCCTCGTGAACAGCAGCCGGCGCGCCGCGGCGCCGGACTTCGACGACGAGGACACGACCGGCTTCGACGACGAGGAGACGAAGGCCCTCGACGAGCCCGGGCCCACGACCCGGCCGTACGCCGGCCAGCCGTCCGCCCCGGCGAGCCACTGGGACCAGGCCGCGATCGAGAGCGATCCCGGCGAGCTCGTGGACGAGTCCAGCCTCCTCGACGGGCCGGCCGACGAGGACGATCTCGCCCAGACGCGCGTCGCGAGCCGGAGGCCGGAGGTCGGCGCGGCGTTCGGTGCGCCGCGCTCGTCCGCGCCCGCCCGCGCGCCCGAGAGCCTCCCGCCGCTGCCGTCGATCCCGCCGCCCGCGTCCGTGTTCGACGCCGAGCAGGACGCGAGCGCGATCCTCGTCCAGTCGCAGCAGCGCGACGTCTGGGCGGCGCGCGCCGCCTGGCTCCGCGCCGAGGCGGAGCTCATCGAGGATCCGACGTCCCGGGCGCGCGCGCTGCTCCCCGTCGCCGAGCTCTACGTGATGGCCGGGGAGGACGCGACCGCCCGCGCCATCGCCGCCGAGGCGCGCGAGCTCGCCCCGAGCCTGATCTTCGCCCACCGGCAGCTCCGCGGGCTCCTGATGCGCGAGGGGGACCTGCCCGCCGCCCTCGACGCGCTGGAGGCCGAGACCCGCATCCTCGGGACGCCGGCCGCGCGCTGCCACAACCTGGTGCTCGGCGCCGAGCTCTCCCGCATCTCGCTCGCCGATCCGGACGGCGCGCACAAGCGCCTGGAGCTCGCGGCCCGGATGCACCCCGCCGATCCGCGCCCGCACGTCCAGCGCTTCTGCGAGGCGCTCGCCGCGCCGGACTCGGACGCCCAGGGCTCGGCCATCGCGAAGTTCCGCCTCCCCGACGCGCCCGAGCTCGCGCCGCTCGCCGCGGCGTGCGCGCAGGTCGCCGCGCACCGCGGCGCGCTGCGGCCGGCGCGCGGCCGCGCCGCCCCCGCCACGCCGTACGAGGCGCTGCTGCGCGCCCGCGCCCACCTACGCGCCGGCGACCTCTCCGAGGGCCTCGCGAGCCTCGAGCCCCTGCGCGGCACCTCGCTCGCGCCCGGCGTCGCGTGGCTCACCGCCGCGCTCAGCGCCGCGCGCAAGGAGACCCGCCCGGCGGCGCTCGGCGCGCTCCGCGCCGTCGCCGCGGGCTCGCACGCCGGCCAGGCGCGGCGCGCCCTCGCCGCGCAGGCGATCGAGCTCGGCGACGCCGCCGCCGCGCGCGAGGCGACGCTCGACGACGGCGACGCGTTCTCGCCGGCCGACCGCATCGTCCTGTCGGCGCTCGCCGGCGGCTCCGCCGGCGATATCGAGCCGTGGCTCGACGCCCTCGCCGACGATCCGGACTTCGCGCCGCTCTCCGCCGCGGCGAGCGCCGCCCTGAGCGACGCCGGCGGCTCGGCGGCCCAGGCGCCCGCGCCGCGGGGCGTGCGCGCCCCCGGCGGCCCGAGCGCCCGCGCCGCCGCGGTCCTCGGCCGCGCGCTCTCCCGCGAGGCCGTCCCGGCCGAGGGCGGCATCGACGCGAGCGACGCCTTCTCCCGCGCCGTCGTCACCTACGGCGACACCGCGCCCGAGAGCCCGCTCTTCCGGGCCCTCTCGCTCGAGCTCGACCTCGACGGCGATCGCGGCGCCCGCGTCGCCAGGGCCGTGGCGGCGCTCCGCGAGGTCGCGTCCGAGCGCGACAGCGCGCTCGCCGCCGCCGTGATCGCGGAGATCGCCGGGGATCAGCGGGCGGCCATGAGCGATCTCGATCGCGCCCGCGGCGCGGATCCGCAGCACGAGGGCGCCGCGCGCGCCCGCGCCGCGCAGGAGAGCGGCGTCGGCGCGGCCCGCATCCTCGCGGAGCACGCGCTCACGCTCGAGGAGGGGCCGCGCGCCGCGGTGCTCGTCACCGAGGCGGCGATCCGCCTGCTCGACGCCGGCGACAACGAGGAGGGCGAGCGCCTGCTCTCGCGCGCCGCGCAGATCGACCCGAAGCTCCCCGTCGCGCTCCACCTCGGCGAGCGGAGCGCGCGCGCCCGCGTGGACCGCGACGGCCTCCTCGAGTGGCTCCGGACCCGCCGCGAGAGCGCGACCGACCCGCTGGAGCGCGCCCACGACCTCGTCCGCGAGGCGCTCCTCGTCGCCGAGGCCGACCCCGCGTCGGCCGCGTCGCTCCTCGAGACGGCGCACCGCTCGCGCCCGCAGGACATCGGCCTGCGCGAGCTCTTCGAGCGGCTCGCGCCCGAGCCTCCGGCCGACCGCGCCTCCTGGCGCGCCGAGCGCGCCACCGAGCTGATGCGCGCCCTCCACCCGGGCGGCGACGCGCCGGCCGAGGGCGACGACCGCGCCGCCACGGGCGTCGAGGCCGCGCGCCTCGCCCTCGAGGCCGCCCTCGAGTTCGAGCGCGCCGGCGATCTCGGGCAGGCCGCCGCGTCGGCCCGCCAGGCGATCGCCGCGGGCGACGACGCGCTCGCGCCGATCGCCCTCTACCGCGCGGCCGTCGCCGGCCACGGCGCCGGCGAGCTCGTCGACGCCCTGATCCCGCGCGCCCGCGAGGCGGCGGACGCGGCGGAGCGCCTCGAGATCTACGAGCGCCTCGCGGAGCTCGACGAGCTCGGGCGCGGCGACCCCGGCAACGCCCTGCTCTGGCGCCGCTCCATCCTGGAGGAGACGCCGCACCACCTGCCGACGCTCCGCCGGGTCGCCTCCTACCTCATCGGCGAGGGGCGCGACGAGGAGCTCGAGCCCATGGCGCTCGAGATCGCGCGCGTCCTCGACGGCCCCGAGGCGATCGCGCACGCGCTCCTGTCGGCGCGGCTGCGCCTGCGCGTGCTCCCGTGGGAGGAGACGCTCGAGCCGGTCCAGATCGCGTACAGGAACGAGCCCCGGGGCATCTGGGCGCTGCGCCAGATGGCCGCGCACGCCCGCGCGAAGGCGGATCACGCCCTCGCGATCGAGGCGGATCGCCAGCTCATCGAGCGCACCGATCGCCCGTCCGAGGCCGCCGCCCTCTCGGTGCGGGCCGCCAAGGACGCCCTCCTCGCCGGCTCGATCGAGGACGCCGTCGCCTTCTTCCGCCACGCGATCACGCTCGTCCCGCACTACCTCGTCGCGCACCTCGATCTCGCCGACGCGCTCGAGCGCGGCGGCGACGCCGCCGCCGCCGCGGCCGCGCTCGAGTCCGCGGCGGGCGCCAGCGTCGGCTCCGAGGGGCGCGCGCACTCGCTCTACGCCGCGGCCGTGCTCTGGCAGGACAAGGTCCAGAACGCCGCGCGGGCCCGCGACGTCCTCGAGGCGGTCGCCACGGTCGACCCGTCGTACGCCGACGTCTTCTCGCGGCTCAGGGCGATCTACGTCGCCGAGGGCGCGCGCGCCGAGCTCGCCGCCCTCCTCGAGCGCCGCCTCGACGCGGTGACGGATCCGGCGGAGCGGGTCGAGATGGAGGTCCTCCGCGGCCGGGCGCTCGCCGACGTCGGCGACGTGGCGGCGGCGAAGCGGGCGCTCGCCGCCGCGCTCGACGCGAACCCCGACCACGTCGAGGCCCTGTCCGCGTTCGCGGACGTCTGCGCCGGCGAGGGCGACTGGGCCGGCGCCGAGCAGGCCTGGATCCGGCTCGCGCGCCTCGTGCCCGATCCCGACAAGCAGGTCGCGATCTACCTCCGCCTCGGCGAGCTCTACGACGAGCACCTCCCGAACGCGGAGCGCGCCGAGCTCGCCTACCAGGAGATCCTGAAGCGCGCGCCGGGCGACGTGAGCGCGCGCGAGCGCCTGGTCGCGCTCTACAAGCGCGCCGGCGACGGCGCCCGCGCGCTCGAGCAGCAGAACCTCCTCATCAACGCCGCGGAGGCGCCCGAGCAGAAGTGCCGCCGCACGGCGGAGCTCGCCGAGATCTACGAGTCGATGGGGGACATGAAGAAGGCCGAGGCCACGCTGCTCACGGCGCGCAAGACGTGGCCCAAGGACGACTTCGCGCTCGGCGCGCTGGCCCGCTACTACCAGCGCACCGATCAGGCCTCCGCGGCGGGCGTCCTGCTCGATCGCGCCCTCGCCGACGCCCGCCGCGCGCTGAACACCGGCCGCTTCGAGCCGTACCTGTTCTCGACGGTCGCGACGGTCGCGGAGCTCCGCGGCCGCGCCGGCGCCTCGAGGATCGCGCGCGCGACGGTGGCCGCGCTCGACGGCCGCGACGCGGCGATGGGCGGCGCCGGCAACGCCGCGGGCGCGGCCCGCCTCGACGTCCACCTCGCGCCGGAGCTCATGACCGCGGCGTTCCGCGAGCTCCTGCTCAAGACCGGCCCGCTGCTCGACGCCGCGGTGCCGTTCGATCTCGACTCGATCCGCGCGACCCCGCTGCCGCCGCAGCACGCCGACATCACCGACCTGGCCCGCGGCGTCGGGGCGGCGTACGGCCTGCCCAACCTGCAGGTCTACGTGACGGCCGCGCTCGGCGCCGTCTGCGTCCCGGCCTCCTCGAGCCCGCCGAAGATCGTCCTCGGGCAGCCCCTGGTCGCCTCGCCGCGCGAGGACGTCCGGCTCTTCCTCATCCACCGCGCCGTCAAGATCCTCCAGACCAACGCCTCGGCCTTCTCGCGGACGGCGCCGATCGACCTCTGGCCGTTGCTCGCGGCCTATTTGAAGGCGCTCACGCCCTCGTGGACGCCGCAGGGCGCCGACGCCGGTCGCCTGCGCGAGTACCAGGGCCGGATCGAGCGGGTGACGACGGGCGGGCTGGATCCGAAGCTCGGCGTGCTCGCCGCCGACGTCATCGGCTCGATCGGCAACCGGGCGTCGACGCTGAACACGGCGATCAACGGCTGGGGGAACCGGGCTGCGTTCCTCGCGGTGGGCGACCTCAGCATTGCCCTCACGGGCATCGCCTGGTCGGGCGGCCACACGAACGCGCCGCCCGCCGGGGGCAAGGACCGCGTCACCTGGATCGGGCGCAACGCCGAAGCGCGCGACCTCATCGTCTTCGCCGTGAGCGACGGCCTGGCCGAGGCGCGGGAGCAGCTCGGGTTCACCGAGTGAGCGCGCGGGCGCCCGCGCGCTCGTCGTCGCGCGCCGCCGCGCTATGTTGAGCGCGCCGTCGCGAGCACTTCGCCGTCGCGGAGGTTCGCGCGGCCGCGTATGCTCCGCTGCCTGTCAGCGAGCGTGCCGCCTCTCCTCGCCGGCATCGGCCGCACGTCCCTCACGATCCATGACCACGACCCTCAAGGCGAAGCGCCGCGTCTCTTACGACTGCTCGAAGTGCCCGGCCTACTGCTGCTCCATCTACGAGCGGGTCGAGGTGACGCCGCGCGACCTGCGGCGGCTCGCCCGTCATTTCGGCCTCACGCTCGAGGCCGCCGAGGAGCGCTTCACGAAGCGCTACAACGGCGAGCGCATCCTCCGGCGGCAGTCGGATCCGCTGCTCGGCCGTGTCTGCCGGTTCCTCGATCTCACGACGCGCGGCTGCACCATCTACGAGGCGCGGCCGGAGGTCTGCCGCGACTACCCCGGCAGGCCGCGGTGCGGGTACTACGACGTGCTCCAGTTCGAGCGGGAGACGCAGGACGATCCCAACGTGATGCCGCTCGTGCAGATCACGTTCCGGTCCAGGACGCCTGCTGGCTAGCGCCCTGCGTCGCAGGGCTCACGTCGTCTCGTTGCGCTCGTCCGCGTCGGCCTGCGCCTCGGCGGCTCTTCTCTTCTCGTGCAGCCACTCCTCCGGCCGGTCGGCGGGATACACCCGCAGCGAGCCGTCCGCCGGCCCGAGCAGGTCCCCCGCGCGCGCCGCGCCCGTGATGCGCTGCGCGGCCATGAGGCCCGACATCGCGGCGCCGGCCACCCCGTGGCTCAGCGTGCTCGCGCCGCACTGGTACAGCCCCGGGATCCTCGTCTTGACGGAGAACGACAGCGGGCCGAGCTGCCAGGGCGTCTTGGCGGTGCCGTAGGCGGCGCCGCGGTGCGAGGCGCAGTAGAAATCGTTGGTCAGCGGCGTCGCCACCGAGCGAAACACGAGCGCCCGGGAGATGCCGGGAATGACGTTCTCCGCCGCGGCGATCATCTGATCTCCGAGCGACTCCTTGAGCGCCTCGTACTCGGCGCCTCGCTTGCCCGTGCGGGTCTTCTCCCAGCGCGCGAAGGGGCCGTGGGGCACGAACGTGAACATCTCGATGGTGTGGTGATTGCCCCGCGTCGGGTGGCCGGGGTCCTTCAGCGTCGTGATGGTCAGGAACAGCCCGTCCACCGCGCCGCGCGGCATCTGGCGCTCCGCGCGCTCGTAGATGCGGCCCACGTCGGTCCCGCGGTACCACCAGTAATTGCCCGAGTCATAGCCCATCGACCGCAGATCCATGTCCACGGCGCAGAACACGCTGAGCAGGCTCACGGAATACTCCATCCGCTGGACCTTGCGGCGCTCGCGGGCGGTCAGCTCGGGCGGGAGCAGCTCGCCGTAGGTGATCGCCGGGTCCGCGTTCGACACGACGCTCGCCGACCGCACGATCTCGCCCCCTTCCAGCTCGACGCCGGCCGCGCGCCCGCGCTCGACGAGGATGCGCCTCACCCGCGCGCGCGTCCGCACCTGCCCCCCGAGCCGGCGCAGCGCCCGGATCATCGCGAGCGGGATGCGCCTCGCCCCGCCGCGCGGGTAATACCCGCCGTCGAGGTAATGGCCAATGATGCTCGCGTGGATCGGCAGCGCGACGCGCGACGGCGAGAGGCCGTGATCGCCCCCCTGCGCCGCGAGGAACGCGCGCAGCAGCGGGTCGCGGATCGTCGCGTCCAGCAGATCCTCCTGGGTGCGGAGGCCCCAGCGCACGAGGTCCGGCGCCTTGAACGGCAAGAGCAGCACCTTCGGGAACTCGAGCATCTCGTCGACGCGGCCGAGATCGTCGCTCAGCCCGCGGAGGACGCGGAAGTACCGCGCGATCCCCGCCGCCTCGTGCGGGAAGCGCGCCGTGAGCCGGGCGACGAGCCGCTCGAACCCCTTGGGCACGTCGAACCGCTCTTCGCCGACGATCAGGTGATCGAGCCCGTCCGGGTTGAGCTCGCAGAACTCGAGATCCTCCGAGAGGCCCAGCCCCTCATAAAGCCGCCTCACGGCGCCTCCCGGGCCGAGCTCGCCGATGTAGTGGACTCCCGGGCTGAACAGATAGCCGTCCAGCGAGAAGCTGTGGGTCCACCCGCCGGGGAGGTAGTGTTGCTCGACGACGATCACCTTCTGTCCCGCGCGCGCGAGCGCGAGCGCCGCCGTGAGCCCGCCGGCGCCCGATCCGATGACGACGGTATCCGCGTCCCTCATGCGTCCCCCCTCGGACTCCGATGCTCGGAGGAGGAGCCTGGCTGCGCGCTTCTGCCGCTCGTCTATCTGCCGCCGTCCGGCTTGCGGCCGCCCGGCTTGCCGCCGTCTCGGCCGCCGTCCGGCGGCGCTCCGGCGTCGGGCGGCGCCCTGTCCGCCTTCTCCAGGTTCATGAGCACCAGCGGACAGACGACGGGCACGGCGCGGCTCGGGGTCTGCGCCGACTCGCGCATGCACGTCTTGCCGGTCAGGCGAACGCGCTCGCCCACCTCCAGGTCGGGCGGGCACACGACCGTCTGGGACGCGGAGACGAGGTCCCCGTCGATCCAGAAGAGCTCGCAGCCGTCGTCCGTCCGCCGCAGGTGGTAGTACCGCGTCGGGCGCCGCGGCGCCGGGCTGCCCTCGGCCGCGAGCGCGTCCCCGCCGTCGAGCGCCGGCGCCGCCGCGCCCTCCCGCCCCGCGTCTCCCTGGCACGCCGCGACCCCGGCGAGCAGCGCGGGCAGGACCCGGGCGACGAACCCGATCCCCCGGCGCGGCGACGTCGATGACGGCATCGGGGCGCCTTCCGGACCGGGCGGGATCACCGGCTCGGGAAGAACAGGATGGACATCTTGGTCAGGAAGAAGTCGGCGATCAGGATGGCGATCGACGTCACCACCACGGTGCGCGTGGTCGCGTGGCCGACGCCCTCCGTTCCGCCGCGCGTGATCAGCCCGAAGTGACATCCGACCAGCGCGATGATCGCCCCGAAGAAGGGCGTCTTGTACATCCCGCTGAAGTAATCCATGAACGTGACCGAGCTGAGCGCCGTCCTCAGGAAGAAGCCGGCCGGGATGCCGAACTCGGTCGCGCAGATCAGCATCGCGCCGCTGAAGCCCAGCACGAGCGCGAACGCGCCGAGCACCGGCATCACCACGATGCTCGCGAGCAGCCGGGGCAGGACGAGCTTCTTCACCGGGTTGGCGCCGAGGGCGCGGATCGCGTCGATCTGCTCGGTGACGGCCATCGACCCGACCTCCGCCGCGATGCCGGCGCCGATGCGGCCGCCCACGATGACCGCCGTCAGCGTCGGCGCGAGCTCGCGCGAGAACGACAGGCCGATGATGCGGCCCGTGTACTCCATGCCCCCGAACTTCTGCAGGCCGATGGCGAACTGCACCGCCATGACCATCCCGACGAACAGCGCCGTCACCGACGCGATCGCGGCCGAGCGCACGCCGAGCGACTCCATCTGGTAGATGGTCGAGCGCAGCTCGAGCGGCCGCTCGAAGATGGCCCTGATCGCCCCCCAGGTCATCCGCCCGAACTGCCCGAGGTGCTCGACGAACCCGACGGCCGTGTCGTTGACCCTCGCGACGAGCGGGGGGAGCGGCGGCGGGGCGATGCTGGCCGGCCCCCGGCTCCCGGGGGCGAGGCTGCTCGGCGGCAGGCTGCTCGGGCCCGCGCTGGGCGGGGCCGGGCTGTTCGCGGAGGGCGGCGCCGCCTCCAGGGGCCGTTTGCGCTCAGTCGTCATCGGCGGGCAGGGTCGAGAAGCCGCGGACCATTCGCGTGAACGCCGGCTCGCCGGCGGCGTAGCGGGCGGGGTCGGCGATGAGGAGCATGTCGTACACGCAGCCGTTCTTCTTGAGCACCCAGACGTCGAACACCTTCGGCACCCCGTCGAGCTTCGCCGAGACGACCGTGTGCATCGCCTCGCGGCCGTCGAACGGGACGACCTCTTGCTTCAGCACCTCGCGCTCCGTGAAGTGCAGGAAGAGGTGGTTGGTCAGCGAGACGAGCGGGACGTCGTCCTCGTTCCGGCAGCGTCCGTTCAGGGCGATGGTCGCCCCGTTCGCCTCGTCGCGGTACGCCACGGCGGCGTCCGACACCGAGAGCGGTCTCCAGCTCGCCGGCGCCGGGGGCACGCGGAAGGCGACCTCCGAGCCGCGGTAGATCGTTCCGTCGAACGACGGGCCTCCGCAGCCGGCGAGCGCGACCGTGAGCGCCAGCAGCCTGGCCCGGGGGTTCGCTGCCTCTGCCGCAGAACCGCCGGCGGTGGGGCGCCTTCGAAGGGGTCGTCGCATCGCTGCGGCCGGGACGCTATCACGCTTTTGCATCCTGGGCGAACCACGAGCGCCGCGATCGCGCCGCGCTACCAGCCCCAGGGGTCGCGCCGCCGCGGCGCGCCCCACGACGCGGGGCGGCGGGCTGTCGGGCGCCGGGGCGTCGCGCGCCAGTGCTGCCAGCGCTCGTGCTCGCGCGGGGAGCGCCCCGCCATGAAGAGGCGGACGAGGAAGAGCCCGGCGACGAACCCCCCGAGGTGCGCGAAGAACGCGACGCCGCCGCTGCGCATGCCGATCGAGCCGAGCCCGTTCAGCAGGTTCACCACGAAGTACTCGAGGATGACCAGCCACGCCGGGAGCTCCAGGAACAGGCCGAAGATGAACCACAGGAGAAAGATCGGGTTCAGCACCGTGATCGGCGAGCGCGGGTAGAGCGACGCGTACGCGGCCAGCACGCCCGAGATCGCGCCCGAGGCGCCCACCATGGGGATCATCGATCCGGGATCGATCAGGATCTGCGCGCCCGCGGCGGCGATCCCCGACAGCACATAGAACGCCGCGTAGCGGAGGCTGCCCAGCGCATCCTCGACGTTGTCGCCGAAGATCCAGAGGAACAGCATGTTCCCGCCGAGGTGGGCCCACCCCGTCGGGTCGTGCATGAACATGCTGCTGAAGACGGTCCACCAGGTGTCGGTCGGCTCCGTCATCAGCTGCGCCGGGACGAGGCCCCACAAGGAGAGCAGCCGGTCGGGCGGGAACCCGGCCGCGATCATCGACCGCATCCAGAAGAAGCCGAGGACGTTGGCCGCGATCAGCAGGTAGTTGACGACCGGCGCCTTGCGGGTGGGCAGTTGGTCTCGGACGGGCAGCATCGCGATTTACTTAAGCACGCGGACCGGTGACAGCATCCGCCGGCCTTGATAGACCCGGGGGCCATGCCCGAGGTGTGGCTCCGCGACACGCTGGCCGAGGCGCCCGCCCCGCTCGGCTCGCCGCTGCGTGGCGAGGTCCGCCGCGCGCGCTCCCCGGCCGCGGCCGTCCTCAGCACCAGT
This sequence comes from Sorangium sp. So ce185, assembly GCF_051526825.1. Taxonomy (NCBI): domain Bacteria; kingdom Pseudomonadati; phylum Myxococcota; order Polyangiales; family Polyangiaceae; genus Sorangium; species Sorangium sp. So ce185. Next base: position 1,109,646 of record NZ_CP150316.1, read on the forward strand.
GGACGAAAACGGCAGGCAGATCTAGGTTTCCGCCCGATGCGGGCCCCTCGCGGCCCGCATCGCCTGCATCTCCTGCAGCCCAGAATGACGACGGACGACCATGGCTCGTGATCTCTACTCCGTGCTCGGCGTCTCGCGCGATGCGGACGAGGACACCATCAAGAAGGCGTTCCGCAAGCTCGCGATGAAGTACCACCCGGACAAGAGCCCGGGGAAGGCCAACGAGCAGAAGTTCAAGGAGATCAACCAGGCGCACGAGGTGCTGAGCGACAAGGCGAAGCGCGCGCTCTACGACGAGTTCGGCGAGGAGAGCCTGTCGCAGAACTTCGACGCCGAGCGCGCGCGCGCCTACCGTCGCTACGCGAACGCCCGGGCCGCGGGCGGGGGCCGCGGCGGGCCCGGTAACTTCGACGTGCAGGAGATCTTCGGCAACGCCGGCGGCGGCGCCGGCGACCTCAGCGACATCCTCGGCGATCTCTTCGGCCGCGCCCGCGGCGGTGCGGGCCGGCGCGGGCCGCCCACGCGCAGCCGCGGCAGCGACGTCGAGCAGGACCTCACCATCGACTTCGTCTCGGCGGTGCGGGGCACGACGCTCCAGCTCCAGCGCGAAGGCGAGCCCGAGCCCGTGACCGTGCGCGTCCCGCCCGGCGCCGCCGAGGGGAGCCGCCTGCGCATCCGCGGCCAGGGCGGCCCGGGGATGGGCGGCGGCGAGCCGGGCGATCTGCTGCTCAACATCCACGTCACGCCCCACCCGTTCTTCAAGCGCGAGGGCGACGATCTCCACCTCGACGTGCCCGTCACCCTCGGCGAGGCTTACCGCGGCGAGAAGATCCGCATCCCCACGCCCGACGGCGAGGTGACGCTCAAGATCCCGGCGCGCACCCAGACCGGCCAGGTCATCCGGCTGCGCGGCAAGGGCATCGCCCGCAAGGGGAAGGAGCCGGGGGACCTCTACGTGAAGTTCGTGGTGCACGTCCCGACCGTCGACGACCCCGAGGTGGCGAAGGCGATCGATCTGCTCGACGGCAAGGTGGAGGCGCCTCGCGGCGATCTCCGGTTCTGAGCGCGGCGCCCGGCCGCGCGGCGATCCGCCTCCGCGGTCGCGCGCGCGTCGCCCGGCGCGGTCGCGGCTCCCAGGTCGACCTCCCATGAAGCAGCCGCTCGCCATCGATCCCCGGCCCCTCCTCGCGGCGGCCGTCGCGCTCGCCGCGTGCGCGGCGCCGCCGCGCCCGGCGCCGCCCGCCGCCGGCCTCCCGGCGCCCGCCGCCGTCCAGCCTGCGCGCCCCTCGCGGCCCGCGGGCGCGCCGGCGCCCTCCGTCGCTTCCACCGCCGCGTCCAGCGCGGCCGCGCCGTCCTCGCCGCCCGCGCCCTCGGCGCCCCCGCCCGCGGCGCCGAGCGTCGCCGACGCGGCCCCGCCCGCGGCGCCGAGCGCCGCCGACGCGGCCGCGCTGCAGGGGCCCTCGATCGCGATTGAGCCGCCCTACAAGCTCGGCCAGCACCCGGTGCCCCGCGGCCAGGCCGAGGCGGCGGAGCGGGATCGCTGGAACGCCGGGGGCAGGGGAGAGCCGCCCGCGCCGCCGCCGCCGGCCGAGGGGCACCCGCTGCCGCGGATCATCGTGGACATCGACAAGGTGAACGGACCGCTCAAGGCGCGCGAGGTCGAGCGCATCGCCCGGCGGCATCTCTGGATCCACGTCTACGCGTGCTACCGGCTGCGCGCGTACAGGGATCCGTCGCTGCACGGCAAGACCACCGTGCGGCTCACGGTGAGCCGCGCCGGCAAGGTGACGGGCGCCCGCGCGACCTCGTCCACGCTCTCCGCGCCGGACGTCGTCTCGTGCCTCGCCGCGCGCGCGCGGTCGCTCCCGCTGCCCAGGGCCAAGGCCGGCTCGACCGTCGTCGCCACGCTGCAGGTCTACCCGGGCGACGATCCGGTCGAGCCTCCGCCGTCCGTCCTCGCTCCCGGCCCGGGGGAGCTCCGGCCCGACGCGATCGAGGCCGCGCTGGCCGAGGCCATGCCCGCGTTTCGGAGCTGCTACGACGCGGCCCTCGCCGGCGCGCCGGCGCTCTGGGGCCGCCTCGCCATCCGCTTTCACGTGACCGACAGCGGCGCCGTCGACGAGGCCTTCGAGGTCGAGTCGCGCTTCCCGGACGAACGGCTCGCCCGCTGCGTGCTCCGGCGCGCGCGCGCGCTCACGTTCCCGGCACCGGAGGGCGGCGACCTGCGCTTCGTCGTGCCGCTCCGATTTTCGCCCGACCCGCAGAGCCCCTGACGGCCCCGCCCGACGTGGGCGGCCTTCCCCGTGCGCTCCCCCCGTACGAACGCTCACAGCGCATCCCCCGCCGAGGCGATTTCTCAAGCGATCCGCGCTGCTACAAATTGCGCCCCGAGGTCGATGTGCAACTTTACCGTGGGGGAGGAGGCTCAGGTATATGGACATCACACCGGGCACCATCGTCGGGGGGAAATATCTGCTGGAGAGGCAGCTCGTGCGGCCTGGCGCGCGGCTGGCGCGCGACCGAGGCTCGGTCTGGGTCGCGCGCGAGCTGCGGCTCGGGGGGCGCGTCGCGCTGAAGCTCTTCCACCCCGACGCTGGCGCGACGGGAGAGCTCCTCCGGATCGATCGTTGTGTCCGCGCTGCCGCCGGGCTCTCGTCGCGGCACGTGGTGCGCGTGCACGACCACGGCGCCGAGGGGGACAGGGTCTACCTGGCCATGGACCTGCTCTCCGGCGAGGATCTCGCGGCGCGCCTGCTCCGGCGCAGCCGCCTCTCGCTGCAGGAGGCGGCGCGCATCGCCGCGCAGGCCGGCGAGGCCCTCCGGTGCGCCCACGCGGCGGATCTCCTCCACCAGGGACTCCGGCCGGAGAGCCTCTTCCTCGCGCTGGACGGCGGCGAGGAGATCGTGAAGGTGCTCGATCTCGGGCTCCCGAGGGCGGTCGTGCCGCGGCTCGTGAGCGACGTCGCGGCCGAGGTGAGCGCGAGCTCGCTCCACTACCTCAGCCCCGAGCAGATCCGATCGGAACGTACCCTCGATGCGCAGACCGATCTCTGGTCGCTGGCCGCGGTCCTGTTCCGTGCGGTGACCGGCCAGCTCCCGTTTCCGGGCGACATCGCCAGCGTCGTGGCCTCGAAGATCCTGCTCGCGCCGCCGCCTGCGGCGACGCAGCTCGTGTCGAGCCTGCCTGCTGCGCTGGACGGCTTCTTCGAGAAGGCGTTCGCGCGCGATCTGGCGCGGCGCTTTCGATCGATCGAGGAGATGGTGGAGTCGCTCGTCGGCATCGCGGAGCTCGCGCCGCCTCCCTCGTCTGGCGTGCTGCGTCCGCCCCCGCCGGCGCGCGTCCCCCCGTGGGCGGCCGCGGCGCGGCCGCTGGCCGCGCTGTCCGCGGAGGTGGCGTCCAGCGCTGCTGCGCGGGCGGATCCCGACCCTGCTGAGCCGCCGAGCGCCGGCCAGCGTGCGGCCCCGGACACGCTGCTCACCGCGGAGAGCGCCGACGTCCTGCGCGGGCTCGACGGCCCGCCCGCGCGCGGCGCGTGGCTCCTGCCGGCGGGCCTCGTGGCGCTGCTCGGCGCGGTGGCGCTCGTGACGAGCGCTCGGCTGGATCGCCCCGCGCCGGCGACGGCCGTCGGCGGCGCCAGGGCGGCGGTGCTCTCGGCGTCCCTCGCGGTTCGCCGCGCCGCGCCGCTGCCCGCCGCCGCGCCCACGGCGGCCTCGTCCGCGCTCTTCCGGCGAGCCCCTCACGCCTCTCCCCAGCGCAGCGCCCACGCCGCCACGGCCGCGCCGCCGCACGCCGCGCCGCCGCGCCCGGCGCGGCCGGGCTCCTCGGCGGGGCCCGCGCCCGCGCGCGTGCGCCACGGCTTCGCGCCGGACTGAGCGAGCGGCGCGCGCTGGCCCGAGGGCGGCGCTGGCCCTCGTGGGTCGCGCTAGTCGCTCCGGGATCCGTCGTCCCCAGCGGCATCCTTCTCGGCGGCGGCCTTCTCAGCGGCGGCCTTCTCGGCGGCCGCCCTCTCGGCGGCGGCCTTCTTCTCCTCGGCGAGGTCGTGCGCCTTGCGTGCCTCGTGCGCCGCGCGGATGGCCGACAGCGGGCCGCGCGCGTCGCGCCGCGTTCGCTCGGCTTCCGCGCGGGGCTCGCTTCCGTTCCCGATGCGCGCGCCGGTCATCACCTCGAAGTACCCGAACGCGCTCCAGACGGCGCCGAGCGTGTGCGCGATCTCGGAGCCCTCCGGCCCGAAGTACCCCACCGCGCCGCCGTAGACCCACCGCGGGCCGGCCTCCAGGCTGCGGCTGATGGCGCTCGCGCGCGCTGCCGGCTGGCCGACGGCGCTGCCGCCCGCGAGGGCGGCGCGCATCGCCTCGACGAACGACGCGTCCCCGGCGCGCGGCTCGGCCGACGCATCGCGCTCGGCGCGCACGAGCGTCTCGCCCGACGTCCCCGCGATGGCGAGCCCCGGCGCGAACGGCGACTCGGCGAAGTCGAGGAAGTAGAGGTGCGTCGACGGCGCGAGCAGCCGCAGCGCGCGGTACACGTCGAACGGATCCGCGCCGCGGAGCGGTGACCGGAACCTCCGCGCGAGCACCACCTCCGTCGCCTCGCCGGCCGCGATCCGCTCGCGCGCGGCCGCCACCTTCGCCGCGTAGCCGTCGTCGGTCACCGGCGTCTCCAGGTGCTCCGGCAGCGCCTCCGGATCGAGCGCGGGCAGGCCCGGCTGCTCCGGCCCGTGCGTCATCTCCCAGGCGCAGCGGTTCACCGCGCCCTGCGATCGGCCGGCGATGGTCATCGTCTGCGCCACGCTGTCGAACACGACGACGGTCGCGTCCTTCAGCACGCGCCCGAGGTACATCTCCTCGGGCCACGGCTCGATGCCCATGAGCTGGTGCAGCGTATCGTACGAGAGGAAGCCGACCCACGACCGGCAGACGCGCGCGGCCAGGTCGCGCGGCGAGCCCGGCGCCCCCGGCTCCGCGAGCCCCTCCGCCAGCGCCTCGAACGGGTCGAACCCGCTCGGGAGGAGGCTCTCGGCGCGCGCCCGGTACCCCAGGATCGCGTAGCGGCCCCAGCGCTCGCCGGAGACGGCGGACTCGAACATGAACGACGATCGGCCCGGCGCGTGGGCGCGGAGCGCGGCGTAGGCGCGGACCGGCGTGATGTGATCGGCCGGGAGGGTGCGGGTCACGACGGAGCTCATCGCCGCCGAGCCTACACGACGTTGCGCCGCCCGGCGAAGGAGGCCAAGGTTGCCCGGGAACACCGTGCGAAGCGCGATCGTCCTCTCGTCGGTCCTCTGCCTGGCTGCCTGCGGCGGCGCCCAGCCCGCCCCGTCCGATGCCCGCACCACGGTCGTCTCGCTGCGGAACATCGACTGCGAGGCGTGCGGCGCCGAGCTCGTCGCCGATCTCCGCGAGCGCCCCGGCGTCTACGCGGCCACGTTCGACAAGCGCCGCGCCGAGATCGCCGTCACCGCGTCGAGCTCGTTCGACGTCGCGGACGCCGTGAAGCAGCTCGCCGCCGACGAGGGGTTCGAGGCGGTGCTCGGCGGCGGCAAGGGGCAGTACCTCGGCTGGGCGACCTTCCCCGAGGGGGCGGACGCTCGGACGATCTCCGAGGGCGGCGCGGACATCCCCGATCTCGGCGCCCACGTCGTCCCGGGCAAGGTCACGGTCATCGATTTCGCGGCGAGCTGGTGCTTGCCGTGCCGCAAGCTGGACGCGCACATGGCCAAGGTGCTCCAGGCTCGCCGGGACGTCGCCTACCGCAAGCTCGACATCGGCGACTGGGGCACACCGCTCGCCCAGCGCTACCTGAAGCACGTCTCGAAGCTGCCCTACGTGATCGTCTACGACGCGACCGGCGCGCACCTGGACGCGATCGCGGGCCTCGAGCTCGACAAGCTCGACGCGGCGATCGAGCGCGGCGCGCGGCGCTGAGCCGGCGCCCGCCCGGTCGCTCGCGCGCGCGGCGGCGCCGGCCCGCGGATCAGTAGTGGCCGAAGAGGTCCTGGATGCGCGACTCGAGGGCGACCGCGATCTTGTAGAGCGACGAGATGGACGCCGACGACTCGGCGCGCTCGATCTGCGAGAGCAGCGACACGCTGAGCCCCGTGCGGCGGGCCATCTGCTTGAGCGTCAGGTCCTTGTCCTTGCGGAGGTTCCTGATCGTGTCGCCGATGACGCGGTGGAGCTGCTCTTCGGGCGTCCGCGCGAGGCCCTTCTTGCGCATGACGCGGGCGAGCACCTCGCGGAACTCGTCGACGTTGAACGGCTTCTTGATGTAGTCGACCGCGTCGAGCTTCATGGACGCGACGGCGCTCTCGAGGTTGGGGAAGCCGGTGAAGATGACGACGGCGATGTCGTTGTCGACCTTGCGGATGCGCTTGAGCACCTCGATGCCGTCGAGCTTCGGCATCATGAGGTCGAGGATGATGAGGTGGTAGCCGCCCGCGCGGACCTCCTCTTCCACGGTCGTGGGATCGCCCAGCGTCTTGACCTGATAGCCGTCGCGCTCGAGCAGCGTCTGCATGTAGTCACAGATCGCCCGGTCGTCGTCGACGATCAGAATGCGCACAGCGGGAAGCTCAATTGCCACCTGTTCCTCCTCTCACGTACCCGTCGTAGGACCGCCGAAGCCGGTCGCCTTTGTCTCACGGTCGGCCGAAGCCGGTCGCCCGTGTGTCATGCACCCGCACGACCGCCGAAACCGGTCGCCCTGGTCTGTTCTGGAAGGGGCCGCACCGGCGGTCCCCTGCCCAACGCTGCGCGAGCAGGGGGCGAGGCCCTGACCGGCGCCACAGGCCCCTCGCGCTTTGCTTGCTCTCGGCAACATCGGGATTCCAGTGACACTTTAACACGGTCTGAGCAAGTCGTAGACGGGAGTTTTTTCTTGCGCTCCCCCAATTCTTGGCTTCGTGAAACGTCCGGGGCGCCGGGTGAGGCGGGAAACAGGAGTGTTTCTGGGCACTTTCCGCCGTTCGTCCGTGTTGCGGCGGGCCGGTGTTTCTGGGGGCGCGGGTTGGTGCCGGGGTGCCCTGGTTCATTTCGTCTTGACAAGCGCCCCGCTCTTAGCGATGTTGCGCGCCCGCTGTTCAGCGGGCGTTGCTCTTGCGGCAGCGTACGGGGCGTAGCGCAGCCTGGTAGCGCACTCGGTTCGGGACCGAGGAGTCGGAGGTTCAAATCCTCTCGCCCCGACCATCTCTTCGACAGAGGGACAGGTCGATCGCAGCGAGGGCGTCCGTCGCCCTCGCTGGTATCCCTGTCGCCCGAAGCGACGCTCGATGACCGCGTCGTTGCCTCAGCGGTCCCTGCGGGCCTCCGCTGTGGCCGTCTGCGAGCCCGCCGCTGGGCCCTCTGCGGGCGCGCCGCTGAGCGCGCCCTACGAGCTGCCGCTGCGGGCTCCCACCCGCGTGGGAAGGCGCTCCTGGCAAGGCGGTAGGCCCTTGGCGGGGGTGGTCGCCGCGCGGCGCACGGAGGGCTGATGTTTGAGCCTGTGTGACGTCGCTCCTCCGGCGAAGCCTGAGGAGCGACGTCACAGGCGAGTTCAGCCCTCCGTGCGCCGCGCGGCGACCACCCCCGCCGAGGGCCGGGCCCCGGCTATCGTGACGTCGCTCCTCCGGCGAAGCCTGAGGAGCGACGTCACAGGCGAGTTCAGCCCTCCGTGCGCCGCGCGGCGACCACCCCCGCCGAGGGCCGGGCCCCGGCTATCCCGTGCGCCCCGCCAGGTTGGCGATCACCGCCGCGAGCTCCGACGCCTCGATCGGCTTGGGGACATGCGACTGGAACCCCGCCAGCAGCGCCCGCGTCCGGTCCTGCGCGCTCGCGTACGCCGTCAGCGCCGCCGCCGGGATGCGCCCGCCGTGCTCGGGGCTCTGCGCGCGCAGCCGCCGGATCAGGCTGTAGCCGTCCTCCCCGGGCATCCCGAGATCGCTCAGGATCACGTCGGGCTTCTCGCGCGCGATCGCCGACAGCGCCTCGTCGACCGTCGCCACCGCCGTGATGGTCGCCCCCTTGCGCTCCAGCACCGTCGTCACGAGCTCCCGCGCGTCCGGCTCGTCGTCGACCATCAGCACGCGCACGCCCTGCAGCGTCGGCTCCGCATCGGCGGCCAGGCTGCTCAGCCCCTCGGCCTTCCGGAGCGCCGCGATCGCGCCCCGCGGCGCGAGCGGGATGTCCACCGTGAACGTCGCGCCCTTGCCCTCGCCGCCGCTCTCCGCCTTCACCGTGCCGCCGTGCAGCTCGACCAGGTGGCGCGCGATCGCGAGGCCGAGCCCGAGCCCGCTGTGCGGCCGCGTGCTCGTGCTGTCGGCCTGCCGGAAGCGGTCGAACACGTACGGCAGGAACTCCGGCACGATGCCCTGGCCGGTGTCGCTCACCTGGATGCGCGCCAGGCCCTCGACCCTGCTGAGCTGGATCGACACCTTGCCGCCGCGCGGCGTGAACTTGATCGCGTTCGACAGGAGGTTCCACACCACCTGCTGCAGCCGCGTCTGGTCGCCCGAGATCGGCCCCGCGCCCGCGTCGAGCTGCACCGCGAGCTCGATCCCCTTCGCGTCCGCGCCGTGGCGGACCGCGTCGATGGCCGCGTTGATGATCGGCGGCAGATCCACGAGCATCACGTCGAGCCGCAGCTTGCCGGTGATGATGCGGGAGGCGTCGAGCAGATCCTCGACGAGCTGCGCCTGGAGCGTGCCGTTGCGCTCGATCGCCTCGAGCGCGCGGACGTGCGTGTCCGGCTTCAGCGAGCCCTGCCGGAGCATGCGCGCCCAGCCGAGGATCGCGGTGAGCGGCGTCCTGAGCTCGTGGGAGAGCGTGGCGAGGAACTCGTCCTTCGCCCGGTTGACCTGCTGCGACTCGCGGTAGAGCTGCGCGTTGTCGAGCGCGAGCGCCGCGAAGTTGCAGAGCTCCTCGGCGAGCGCGAGATCGTCGACGCCGTAGCGCCGGCTCGACTCGGTCGAGAACAGCGTGATCGCGCCGCGCGTCCGGCCGCGCGCGCGCAGCGGGACGACCATCGCCGAGCGGACGCCGAGCTCCCGGAGCAGCGCGGGGTAGACCGGATCGTGCGCGCCGGACAGGGCCTCGTCGCCGGGCTCGGGCGACGAGGTCCGCTGCCACGCCATGCCGTCGACCTCCGGGAGCAGCAGCGACTCGCCGCACCGGAGCACCGCGTGCACCGCGCGGGGCACCTCGGGGTCGCTCGGGTAGCGGGCCGACAGCTCCTTGCCGAGCGCCTGCTTCGCGGTGCTCGCGTGCACGGCCGCGAGCCGGCTCAGCGAGCCGTCGGGCTCGACGATGTCCACCACCGCCGCGTCGGCGATGTGCGGCACCGCGAGGCGCGCGACGTTGGACAGGGTCGTGTCGTACTCGAGGCCGGACAGCGCGAGCTGCCGGCTCGCCTCGCCGATGAAGTAGCGCCGCTTGTCGGCGAGCCGCTTCTCCGTCACGTCGCGGAAGACCAGCACGAGCCCGACGAGATCGCCGTCGTCGCTCCGGATCGGCGCCCCGCTCGAGTCGATCGCGAGCTCCGAGCCGTCCCTGCGCAGGAGCAGCGTCGTGTCGTCGAGCCCGATGATGCCGCCGTGGCGCAGCACCTCGGTGACCGGGTTGTCGAGGTCGTCGCGCGTCTGCTCGGAGATGACGCGGAAGACCTCGGACAGCCGGCGATCCCGCGCCTCGTCGAGCGTCCACCCGGTCAGCTTCTCGGCCACGGCGTTCATGAAGTCGATCCGGCCCGAGCCGTCGGTCGAGATCACCGCGTCGCCGATGCTCTTCAGCGTCGTCGAGAACTTGGTCCTGCTGACGCGCAGGTCCGCCTCGAGCTGCTTGAACTGGGTGATGTCGGCGAAGATCGAGACGGCGCCGAGCAGCTCGCCCTCCGGCGAGAAGAGCGGGGCGCAGCTCCCGAGCATCATCCCGTGGGTGCCGTCGAAGCGCTGGAAGTGGAGCTCCTCGGCGGGCACGCTCTCCCGGCTGGAGAGGCACCGCGCCATCGACCAGTCCCCGCCCTCGAACGGCCGGCCGTCGGGGTGGAACGCGCGGTAGCGCCCCCACCCCTCGACGGTGTTGGCGCTGGTGCTGCCGGCCCAGATGCGCTCGGACGCCCGGTTCTGGAGGATCAGCTTGCCCTGCGCGTCGGAGACGATGATGCCGTGCGGGCTCTCGCTGAGCAGCGCGTCGAGCAGCCCGCGCTCGTGCCGGGTGATGGCGCGCAGCCGCTCGACCTCGCGGCGCAGCGTCTCGATCTCCGTGTCGATCGGCGGCACCGACGCGGCGAGCGGCGTGAGCTCGAACGAGGCGCTCGCGGCCGGGTCGAGGCTCACGATCGCGCGATCGATCTCCATGACCGCCGGGCCGATGAGCCGGCGTTGCTCGGCGGTCGCGGCGGCCTCGAGGAGCGATGCCCGCGCCTGCGCAAGGGCCGTGACGATCGGGATGTCCGAACGTTCGGGCATGGCTTCAAGGGATCCCACGGCCGCCGGACGCGAACAAGATGCTATGCGAGCGACCCGACACGGAATTTACGTTGCCGTACGTGGACTTCTCGCTGGACGGACTCTTCCGGTGGGCCGGAGCACGGCCGCGGCCCGATTTATAGAGAGCGGCGCGTCGCGCCCCGGCGGGGCCGGTCGCGGCGCGCCCCGGCGGGGCCGGTCGCGGCGCGCCCCGGCGGGGCTGGTCGCGGTTCGCCCCGGCGGGGCTGGCCGCGGCGCGCCCCGGCGGGGCCGGGCGCGGCCGTCGGCTTTGCGCGGCCTGGATCAGCCGCGCGCCGCCTGGATCATCCGCGCGCGGCCTGGATCTGCTTCACGAGCTCGGGCACGGTCGTGAAGAGGTCGGCGACCAGGCCGTAGTCGGCGACCTGGAAGATCGGCGCGTCGGCGTCCTTGTTGATGGCCACGATGACCTTCGAGCCCTTCATCCCGGCGAGGTGCTGGATGGCGCCGGAGATGCCGACGGCGACGTAGAGCGACGGCGCGACGACCTTGCCCGTCTGGCCGACCTGCAGGTCGCTGGCGGCGTAGCCGGCGTCGCACGCGGCGCGGCTCGCGCCGACCGCGGCGCCGAGGACGTCGGCGAGCGGGTCGAGGACCTCGTTGAACCGCTCCTTCAGCGCGCGGCCGCCGGAGACGACGACCTTGGCCTCGGTGAGCTCGGGGCGCTCGCTCTTCACCTGGTCGAAGGAGACGAACTCCACGCGCTCCGCGGCGGCGCTCGGCGCGACGACCGCGACCTGCTCGACGGGCGACTTCGACCCGGCGGGCTCGGCGGGGGCGAACGCGCTCTGCCGCACGCTCACGACCTGGATCGGGGTCGCGACGGAGCAGATCCCGTACGCGTTGCCGGCGTACATCGGGCGCTTGTACTTGAGCGTCGCGCCTTCGGCCACGAGCTCGGAGATGTCGCTCGCGAACCCGGCGGAGAGCCGCGCGGCCACGCGCGGGAGCAGGTCCTTGCCGTAGGCGCTCGCGGTGCCCACGACGACCGCGTAGCCCTTCGCGGCCGCCGCGACGGTCGGCACGTAGCGCTCGGCCACGTAGTCCTTGAGCGCGCTCGACTCGGCGACGAGCACCTTGGCCGCGCCGAGCGTCGCCGCCTCGGCGGCCGCGTCGCCGAGGGCGTCGCCGATCACGAGGATCGCGTACGTCCCGCCGAGCGCCGCCGCCGCCTGCCTGGCGAACGTGACCGCGGAGTGCGTCGTCTTCTTCAGCTTTCCTTCGGCGGCCTCGGCCACCACGAGAACGTCAGCCATGATCCCTCCTGCACCTCCTCAAATGGTGTCGGTTGATCCCCGCGCGGGCGGGGATCTGCCCTTCGGGTCCCGTCAGAGGACCTTCGCCTCGTTCTTGAGGCGGGTGACGAGCTCACCGACGTCTTTCACCTTGATGCCCGCCTTGCGCGCCGGGGGCGGCTGGAACGCGTGGTACTGGACCTTGAGCGCCTGGTCGGCGGCGAGGTCGGCGAGCTTCACCTCGGCGAGGGGCTTCTTCTTGGCGGCCATGATGGCGGGGAGCGCCGCGAAGCGCACGCCGTCGTTGTACTTGAAGGCGGGCGCGGTCTTCATCGAGTAGACGCTGGTCGGCGCGACGATGCGGAGGTCGACCGTGACGACGGCCGGCAGGCGCACGCGGAGGGTGGCGACGCCGCCGTCGACCTCGCGGCCGACGAGCAGGGCGCCCTTCTCTTCCTTGAGGGTCGCGGCGAAGGTGGCGAGCGGCCAGTCGAGCAGCTCGGCGAGGATCTGGCCGACCTGGTTCGAGTCGCCGTCGACGGCCTGCTTGCCCATGACCACGGCGTCGGGCTTCTCGCGCTCGACGAGCGTCTTGAGCGCGCGGGCGACGAGGTCGCCGTCGAGCTTGTCGTCGGTGACGTCGATGCGGATGGCGCGGTCGGCGCCGGTGGCGAGGGCGGCGCGGAGGGTCTGCTCGGTCTCCTTGGGCCCGAAGGTGACGACGATGACCTCGCCCGCCCGCGTCTTCGGCGCCTTGCCGTCCTCGGTCAGGCGCAGCGCTGCTTCGAGCGCGTATTCGTCGAACGGGTTCGGTTTCCACTCGAGCCCGGTCGTCTCGATTTTGTCCCCTGACGCAGGGATCTTCACCTTGTTCGCGTTATCCGGATCGGCGACGCGCTTGAGCGGAACGAGGATCTTCACGGCTCGGTTGGCTCCTGTGGCTGTGGGGGTAACGCAGAGCGTAGTCCGCCCGGGCAGGGGCGCGCCACACGACAGACGGGCCGGCGGACCCGAGCGTGGATCCGGCGAGCCCGCTGAAATAGCGCGCCCGAGGCGGAGGAAAGCGGTCATGGCAGCGCCGACGTGGTGCGTCAAGCAGACGCGGCGGTTCTTGTGGGATGGAGACGACTCGTTGTGAGGAATCTCGCGGAGGGGAAGGGTGCCCGGGGTGAGCCGGTGTGAGGGCGTGAGGGAGCTCGCGGCGGGGAGGGGAGGGAGCGGGGGTGTGAGCGGCGGAGAGGGGGCCGGCGGCGGGGGAGCGTGACGGAGGTGATCCGTTGGAGAGGGGGGTGGCGGCGGGGGGCGAGGCGGAGGCGATCCGTTGAGAGGGGGTGGCGGCGAGGGGAGATAACGGATCGAGTCCGTTGCGAGAGCCTGCCGGCAAGGGCTCTCCTTGGATCGAGTCGGTCAGGAGGGCCTGCGCGCAAGGGGGCTCAACGGATTGAGTCCGTCGGTCGGCCGCGCGTGCAGCAGGGGCTCAACGGATCGCGTTTATCGGGAGGGCCTGCGCGCAGGGGGGCTCAACGGATCGCGTCTATCGGGAAGACCTGGGCGCAGGGGGAGCTCAACGGATCGCATCTATCGGGAAGGCCTGGGCGCAGGGGGCGCTCAACGGATCGCGTCTATCGGGAGGGCCTGCGCAGGGGGGGCTCAACGGATCGAGTCGGTCAGGAGGCCCCGCGCGCAGGGGGGCTCGACGGATCGAGTTTGTCAGGAGGCCCCGCGCGCGGGGGGCCTTGATGGACGGAGTCTGTCAGGAAGGCCTGCCGTCAGGGCCGGCGCGTCGATCCACCCCGGCGGCGGGCGCTTCCCCATCGGTCGCGGGCTCGCCTGCGCCGCCGGCGGCCGGCGGAGCGATGTCCTCCGCGTCGGTCTCCTTGCCGTTCGCGCGCCGGCGCTCGGCCTTGGCCGTCTCGCGCTCGAGCGGCGCGAGCAGCCGGCGCGTCGTCTCCGCGTCGGCCTCCTCGAGCTCCAGCATCTGGAGCACGCTGCGCATCACCTTGATCCAGCGGTTGCGCGCCCGGAGCTGCCCGCCGCGCGGATCCGCCGCGCCCGGCCTGTCCTGCGCCTCCAGGTGGACGCGCCGCGCGTCGAGCTTGCCCAGCTCGTCGCCCGCGGCGAACCACGCTTGCACCGCCTTGAGCAGGTTGCCCCCCGGCGTCGGCAGCGCCTTGAGCGCCGCCTTCGACTCCGGCGTCAGCCGGTCGCGCGCGAGCTTCACCTCGCCCGCCTCATCGCTGTAGCTCGCCGAGATGAACTTCAGCCCATCCGCGAAGAGCTGATCTCGAATCTCGAGATAGATCGCCGCGTCCTCGGGATCGTCGGCGAGATCGGCGAACCCGGTGAGCACCGCGTGCGCGCCGCGGGCTTTGCGATCGTGAACCTGGTCGGTCGCGACCTGCTTTTGCTGGATCGCGGCGAGCTCGTCGTTCGCCTTCTTCGGCGGGCGGTGCGACTTCAAGATACCGTCGTGCGCGGCCTCGATATCGTCGATGAGCGGGGCGCACCGCTTCAGCGACACGAGGAGCGGCCTTTCGCGCTCGGGGTCGAGCCACGCGGCCGTGATCTGAACCATCTGACGAGGAGAGAGGTCTTTGAGCGCCATGGTGCCTCCTTGGTTTTCCTCCGGCGACGCTCGCCGGGGAACGCACCATCGGGCAGGCTCCCAGGTCGAGCGCTGTCCGTGAAGGCCGCTCGCGCGACGCGAACGTGCCCTGGCCACCATCACGGCGGCAGTTTTTCCGCCCGTGTGAACCGCGGCGGCCGGGCGCCGGCTTCCTGCCGTCGTCCCACGTCGCCGACCAGCCGAGCCCTCGCCTGTTGACGCCCTCGTCCAGACCGTGTTCACACGGTGCGGCGATGGCCCGATCGAGCGCGCTGACCCTCTCCACCAAGGCGGCCGACCTGCTGTCCGCGGCGCTGCGGCATGCGCGGGACGCCGAGCACCTGCTGGATCCGGCTGCCGGCTACACGTCGCCCGACCAGGCGTATCACCTCGCGGGCTACGGTCCGGAGTGCGCGCGCAAGGCCACCGTCTCCCTGCGCTGGCTCGACCAGGCCATCGGCCACGGCGTCGAGACCTCCGCCGCTGACGTGACCGCGTTCATGCTCGACCTCGATCCGCTGGCGCGGCGCTACGATGTGCCCATGGATGCAGCACGGTGCCCTGCCCTGTCCGCCTGGCGGGTCGAGGCGCGCTACCAGCGCACCGGAGCGCGATCCCGGTCGGAAGCACAGGCGCTCTGCCAGGAGGCGCGCGAGGTGGTGGATTCCGTCGCGGTCGCGCTCTGGGCGGACGGCCGTATCGCCGAGGGGCACACTCCATGGTGACGTTCGATGAGGTGCTTCCGACGCTGGTGCGGGTGTGCGAGGAGGCTCCGCACTTCGCCACGGTCCGGCGCTGCTGCGCGGTGCGGGATCTCCACGGCCGGGTGAGGCTCGTCATCGATCCCGAGCCCGGCGCCGCGGCCGTTGACGTCGACGCGCTCGCGCAGGCGCTTCGGGGGGCGCTCGGTGGGTATTTCGTCGGCCCGATCTGGTCGACCGCGACCCGGCACGCCGATGAGGCCAGGCTCGCCCGCGCCGTGCTGGCTCGCCCGGAGGCGCAACCCCGGTGGGGCGCGACGTACGACGACCCCGCGACGGGCGTTCGCGGTCTCGCTGCTCGCGCCCCATGGCACAAGATGGAAAGGCGCCTGTCGAAGCAGGCGTGGCTGGAAGCGGGCCAGCCCAACCTGCCATGGGAGCTGGGGGACGGGCCTGCGATCGTGACCTTCTACTCCTACAAGGGCGGCGTCGGGAGGACGACCGCGCTGACGGCGTGCGCGTGGCAGCTGGCGCAGGCGGGGCGGCGGGTCGCCGTGGTGGATCTGGATCTGGAGGCGCCGGGCCTCGGCGTGCTGCTGGAGGGAGAATCCGGGCGAGGGGTCGTCGACTTTCTGGCCGATCATGTCGCGACGGGCGCGTCTCGGCTCGACGATCTCGTCGCGGGGGCTCGTGCCCTCGGGGACGACGAGGAGCGCGTGCATGTGCTCGCGGCGGGCAGGCTCGGCCCCATGTACCTGGAGAAGCTCGCGCGCCTCGACTTCCTCAGCGCCGACGCCGGCCAGGGCGGTCACGCGTCCACGAGCCCGATGGAGCTGGCGCTTCGCGAGCTGCTCTTCGCCGTGCGGCGGGACATCGCGCCGGACTACATCCTGATCGACTCCCGGGCAGGGCTGCACGATCTCGCGGGGCTGTCGCTGCACCGGCTGGCGCACGTCGACGTGATCGTCGGCCGCGCGAGCGAGCAGGGGTATCGCGGGCTGGACGTGACGCTCGGCGCGCTCGTGGGACGCAAGGGGACGACAGGGCTCCAGTGCGTCATCGCGCAGTCGTTCGTGCCGTCGGAGGGGCTCCCCGAGGCGCTGTTCGAGGAGCAGGAGTTCCGGCAGCGCAGCTATGCGAGCTTTGCTGAGCACGTGTACCAGAGGGCGGCGCTCACCATCGCCGAGCAGGATCCGGGGCCTCACGTGCCGTTCGTGCTGCGCTACGACGCGGGGCTCGCGCGGTTCGCCTCGCTGCGGGCGATCCGAACATCGCTGTTTGCCCCGTGGTTCGAGGAGCTGCGCAAGCGGGTCGAGATCCTGTGCGTGCCGCCGAGGGAGGACGAGGACGCATGAGCCCGGAGGAGCGCGAGCAGGTGCTCGAGGCGTTCGCGCGGCTCGGCGCGCGCGGCGACGGCGAGGCGCTGGATCCGCTGACCACGTTCGTGCCGCTCGGTCCGCACCGACGCGCCCTCTGGCCCGAGAACGTCGTCATCCTGGGCAGCCGGGGCACGGGTAAGACGGCGCTCTTCCGGCTCGTCAACGAGCCGCGCACGGCCGCGCGCCTGCGCGCGCTCTTCGAGGACGAGCGGATCCCGGAGGCGACGTGGATCGACGCCTTCTCGGCGGCGGCGCTCCATCCGGAGGTGGGCACCTTGGAGGCCTATGCTGCCGGCGCCAGCGACATCACGCTGCGAGCGTTCTGGATGACGCACCTGCTCCGGCGGCTGCGGGACGAGGTGCCGGAGGTCGTCGAGGTGCCGGAGGCGCTCTCGTCCGTGCTGGCGGCGCCTGTGCCCGATCTCAGGGCATGGTTGCCGGCTGCCGAGGCGAACCTCGGCGCGGTCAACGCGGCGCTGGATGCGGCCGAGCGCGCGCTGTCGTCGGCCGGACGCTCCGTCATGGCGACGTACGACACGCTGGACCGGATCGGCCAGTTCGACCCCGGCGTTCGGCGCCGCTACCTGAGCGCGCTCCTCTCCCTGTGGTTGTCGCTCTCCAGCCGCTACCGGCGCCTGCGCGGCAAGCTGTTCCTGCGGGACGACCTGCTCGACGCGGGAGAGCTCGGCTTCGCGGACGCGAGCAAGCTCAGAGCGAGATCGGAAGCGCTCACCTGGGATGCGGGAGCGCTCTTGCAGGTAGCGGCGCGACACCTCGCGGAGGAGTCGGAGCCCGCGCGGGCCTGGCTGCGCGACGTCCCCGGCCTCACCCTGGTGGACCGGGGGGAGTTCGGCTGGATGCCTGGAGAGATGAAAGCGCGCGAGGTACAGAGCGCGTTCGTCGCCAGGTTCGCGGGCAAGGTGATCGGCCAAGGGGTGGTCAAGGCGTCCTCCCTGGACTGGATGATGGGCCGACTGCGCGATGCGCACGGCGGGGTCACGCCGAGGGTGCTGCTCTGGTTTCTCTCGTTCGCCGCGGAGTCGGCGAGGAAGGGGCCGCCTCGGAGCCGGGGAGCGCTGGTGACGCCCAGGGATCTCCTGGCTTCGCTTCAGCGGACGTCGCGGCAGCGGGTGCAGGAGCTGGTGGAGGAGTACCCGCTCGTGAGGCGCATGGAGAACCTTCGCGGGCTGACGCTCTGGCTCGGCCGCAGCGAGGTCGAGGCGCGGCTCGCGCAGCGCCGCCCGGACGAGCCGGCGGGGATCCCGGCGCGAGGCGACCTGGTGGTGTCGGAGCTGCTCCGGCTCGGCGTGTTGCGCGAGGTGGACGACGGGAAGCTCGACGTTCCGGATATCTACAGATATGCGTTCGAGATCTCCCCGGACTACTCGGCGTCGTGGCATGAGTTGCTCGTGGGGGAGAAGCTGCGGGCGCGATAGCAGCTCATCCAGGAGCTGCCTCGCCTCGCGTCGCCGTTTCTTCGGCTTGCTCGGATACGATGTTGGACTCTGCGGACTCGCGTCGATCGACGCTCAGGCCCCCTCGCTCGGCGGCGGCTCGTCGACCTCGCTGGCCCGTAGATCGCCCCGGAGCCGCCTCCGCAGCTGCTCATCCATGCGCGTCGCGTACTTCTCGTGCACGCCGAGCGCCGCGGCCACCTTGGACCAGGAGAGGTCCTGCCAATAGCGGAGCTCGATGAGCCGCGCCTCCCGCTCGTCGAGGCCGCGGAGCGCCGTTCGGAGCGCCTCGAGGGCCTGGGTGCGCGCCATCGTGTCCTCGGGGTGCGCCCGGAGCCGCTCGCCGGCGCTTGCGACGAAGCGCGCGAAGACGAGCGCGCGACACTGGTCCTTGAGCTGACTCAAGGCGTCGGCGTCGTCGTCGCCGAACGGATCGCTCGCGTCGCGCATCGACTCGGCCGCGTCGAGCGCGGCGTCGAGGCCGGCGCGGCGGAACGACGCCTCGCGGGTGAGCAGCCGGATGACGGCGCCGGCCACCCGCTTCCAGGCATACACGCCGAACGGGACGCCGCGCGCCGCGTCGTATCCGGGGCTCGCCTCGAGGAGCGCCTGATAGGCCGTCTGCTCGCAGTCCTCCAGGCCCTGTCGCGTCCGCACGCCGTAGACCCGCGCGGTCGTCCGCGCGACGTGGCGCGCCATCGGGAGCGCCTCCAGCACGCGCTCATGATCGGGAGGAGAGGGAGGCGGACGCTGACTGTCCGTCACCGCCGCCCACCGAAGGTACCGTCGCCGCGCTCCGGCGCCGCCGGGGTCGACATCGCCCCTCCCGCGCCCTCGCCCTCGCGGGCCACCTCGCCGCTCTCGGACAGGACAGGAGGCCTCGCCCGCAAGCGATCGTAGAGCGGCATCGACGCCGGGTGCGTCGTGATGAAGACCTCGAGGAGCCTGCGGTAGTCCTCGATCTCCTCGGGCGAGAGCGCTCCGAGGTAGGGGCTCAGCGCGTCGGCGACACAGGCTTCGACGAGGGGATCGACGTCGCCCGTCGTGTCCAGGTCGTCGCGCTCGGGAGCTTCGTGCGTCATGGGGCCTCGCGTGGCGGGACCCCGCGTGCGGCGCGGCGCCCCTTCGTCCTTCCTCTTCTCAAATCACCATCGGTGGACCGGTTCGGACAGGGAAAGCGACGCCCCCGTCGTTTTTCTGCGCCGCCCGGGCGGGCGCGGCGGCGGCGGGCGCGGGCCGGGGGCGGATGCGCGGGCGTTCGTGGCCAGGCAACTACGTAAATCGACGCTGCTTTTCAACAATCGACCGCGCCGGTGCATTTTCTCTGTCGGAACCGGCCCCGTGCTCGTGATTTCCCCTTCAGGAGACAACGCCGGTGGCACGCCTCACGTCAGGCAGCGCAGGGCCTCCCCGCGGCGGGGGGGACGAGCTGGAAGGAACGCCGTACCGGGCGCTCCGGCGGCTCGGGCGCGGGGGCATGGGGGAGGTGATCGAGGCGGAGCACCGCGTGCTCCGGAAGCGGGTCGTGGTGAAGCTGGTCCGCCGCGCGCTCGCCGGGGATCCGCGGTTCGCCGACCGGCTGCGGGTCGAGGCGCAGGCGCTGGCGGCGGTGTCGTCGCCGCATGTGGTGGCGGTCCTCGACCTGGGACGGACGCCGGCGGGGCGGCCCTACCTCGTGATGGAGCGGCTCGAAGGCAGGACGCTCGGGGAGGAGCTCGCGCAGCGGGGTGCGTTGCCGGTGGCCGAGGCGATCGATCTGGTGCGGCAGGTGCTGGCGGGGCTCGCGGCGGCGCATCGGGTCGGGCTCGTTCACCGCGACGTGAAGCTCGACAACGTGTTCCTGTGCGCGCCGGGGTCGGCGGCGTCGGGCGGCGGCCGCGTCGCAAAGCTGCTCGACTTCGGGGTCGCGAAGGTGCTCGACGGGGGCGTCGAGCCGGGCGCGCCGGGCGCGGAGCGGCCCTTTCCCCTGGAGGGGCCGGCGTATCCGACCGAGGCCGGGTTGCTCGTCGGGACCCCGCGGACAGCGTCGCCGGAGCAGGCGCGATGCAAGCCGGTCGACGCGCGGGCCGACGTGTATGCCGTTGGGCTGCTGATGTATACACTCCTGGTGGGGCACGGGCCGTTCGCTCACCTGGACGACGCGCTGGAGGTGCTCCGCGCGCACGTGCTGGAAGCGCCGGCGGCTCCGTCGCGGCGCGCCGCGCAGCCCATCCCGCCGGCGCTGGACCGGGCCGTGCTGAAGGCGCTGGCGAAGCGGCCGGAGGAGCGGTTTCAGAGCGCCGAGGCGTTCGCGGAGGAGCTGGGGCGGATCGCGGCGGAGCTGGGGGAGGCGGGAGGGAGCGCGGGGGCGGGGGTGGCGGGGGTGGCGGGGGTAGGGGGAGCGGAGCGGGCGGCGTCGCTGGCGGCGGCAGAGCGGGCATCGAAGGGGGCGACGGCTGGCGGAGGGGAGGCGGGAGCAGCGTGGACGCCGGAGATCGGGGCGTGGTTCGAGGCGATGCCGGACGGCACCGGCGGGGCGGGGGCTCGCGCGTGCGTGGCGGCGGACGCGGGGGAGGGGGCGGCGCCGGTGGACGCGCGGCTGTTCGCGGCGCTCACGGCGGGGAGCACGGTGGTGTTCTCGCTGATCGCGGCGCTGCTGCTGCGCGGCCTGGGGGTGTGGTGATGGCGCGTGAAGCGCTGAAGGCCGGGGACGTGTTCCTGGACTACCGGATCACGGAGGTGATCGACGCGGGTGGAATGGGGGAAGTGTACAAGGCGGTGGAGGAGTACTCGGACGACGTGGTGGCGATCAAGTGCATGTCGCCGCGGCACGTGAGGAGAGAGGACTTCGCGAGGCGGTTCCGGCAGGAGTGCAAGTTCTATCCGAAGCTGAAGCACCCGAACATCGTGCGGATGAGGAAGGCCGGGGTGTCGGCGGACGAGGTGGCGTATATCGTGATGGACTACCTCGAGGGGCGGACGCTGCGGAAGGTGCTGAACAAGATCTACCGCCTGGATTTTTTGAGCGCGATGCACGTGATGCTGCAGGTGGCGGACGCGATGACGTTCGTGCACTCGAAGGGGATATGGCACCGCGACCTGAAGCCCGAGAACATCATGGTTGGGGCGAAGGGAGACGCGAAGGGGCACGTGTGGCTGCTCGACTTCGGGATAGCGAAGTTCGCCGATGGAGGGATGAACACGGACGACCTGCCGGACGTGGGCACGGTGAGGTACATCTCACCGGAGCAGGTGAAGATGCTGTACGGGACGTCGAAGAAGGCGGAGCGCGGGGAGGGCGCGAGGCCGGACGGTCGGACGGATATTTACGCGTTCGGTGCAATCTTTTACGAGGTGCTGACGGGCAAGCACCTGTTCCTGGATGACGGGGAGCCGGCGACGGCGGAGGAGACGCTGACGGGGCACCTCGTGGCGGCGCCCGAGCCAGTGCACGAGATCGTGCCGGATTGCCCCGAGTTCGTGTGGCCGGTGGTGGCGCGTTGCATCGCGATCGACCGTGAGGAGCGGTATCCGAGGTTCGACGAGGTGGCGCGGGACCTGCGGGGGCTCTTGAGGGACACGGTGCCGGCAGGGCACGTGCTGGCGCAGCGGCTGGCGCAGGAGCGGATGAGGGCGGAGCGGCAGGCGGCGTTCGCCGGGGTGGAGATGGAGGAGGACAGCGCGCCGGTGGCGGGGGAGGGCGAGGGCGGGAGAGAGGGGGGCGGGATGGTGCGGGGGAGCGAGAGCGAGGAGAAGGCGAGGGGGCGGCGGGTGGTGCACGGGGAGACGGCGCCGCTGGAGCAATTCGTGGCGCCGGCGAGCCCGCTGCCGTTCGCGCCGGCGTCGCGGGAGCCGGCGCGGGTGCCACGCGGGCGGGGGGTGGGGTATACGGAGCCGCTGCCGCCGACGCTGCCGCCGCTGCCGGTGCGCGGGAGCGCGGGGGTGCGCGGGAGCGCGGCGCCACGGGAGGCGACTGCGGTGCTGCCGGGGGCGTGGGCGGAGAGGGCGGCGGCGCGAGGAGGGGCGCCGGGGCTGCCGGGAGCCGCGGCGCATTACCACGCGGCGGCGGCGCCGCCCGAGGTGGGAGCGCAGCGGGCGGTGCCGCCGACGTTGCCCGCGATAGAGACGCAGCACGCAGCGCCGGTGCTGTCGCCCTGGAGGGAAGCGCAGCGAGCGGTGCCGCCGCCGGAGATCGCGTCGGCGCAGGTGATGCCGCAGCAGCGGGAGGTTGCGGCGCAGTACGCGACGCCGCAGCAGCGGGAGGTTGCGGCGCAGTACGTGACGCCGCAGCAGCGGGAGGTTGCGGCGCACTACGTGACGCCGCAGTGGGAGGTTGCGGCGCAGTACGCGACGCCACCGTTGCCGATGACCGAGATGCAGCGAGCGGCAGCGGCGCCGCCGCTGGTCGCGGGACCGCCGGCGGCGCCGAGCTCGGTGACGGCGCCGAGCGCGCAAGCGCCTGGGTCATTGCAGAGAGAGGCGCCGAGGATGCCGGCGGCGATGCTCGTGCAGCCGCGGCGAGCGACGCGTGTGTACGTGCTGGCGCCGCTGTTGGCGCTGGTGATGACGGTGGTGGGCGTCGGAGCGGCGCTGGGGATCCGAGCGATGAGGGGCGCCGCGCCAGAGGGGGCGACAGGAGCGCCGGCGGTCACGGCGATGCCGGCCGAGAGCGTGTCGGCGAGCGCGGCGGCGGCGAGCGCCGTTGCGCCGGTGCCGGAGCCGGTTCCCGCCGCACCCGCGCCGGAGGCGACAGCGAGCGCGGGGGCGGTGAGCACGGCCGAGGGGGCTGCGGATGTCGGGATGCCCGCGAAGGCCGAGGCGGTTGCGGAAGCGGAGCCACCCCCTTCCAAGGAGCAACCGCCGGTGAGAGAGCCGTCGCTGGAGAAGGCGGCGCCGGTGAGGACGGCGCCGGCGGAGGCGGAGGATGAGGACGACGTCTACCCGATGCCGAAGCGGCAGAAGCCGTCGTTTCTGCGGGTGCTATCGGAGGAGAAGAAGAAGGCGGCGCCGGGGCAGAAGGCAGCGCCTGCGGATGCAGGTGGCGCGAAGCCAAAAGGCCCGTGCGAGTCGGCGGGGTGCAGGCCGTTCTAGTCGCTGAGGAGAGAGGTCTTCGAGATGAGCAGCAACAAGGACAGCGACGACGTCCGGCAGTACCTGCCGGACCTGGAGAGCATCCGGCGCGAGGCGGATCCGGCGGTTGCGGAGCGGAAGCTGCAGCAGGCGCTGAACAACCCGGAGCTGGACCGGGCGCTGTCCGAGATGCAGCAGCAGAAGCCGACAGGGCAGCCGCTGTTCCAGTTCCCGGTGGTGCCGGCGGTGCCCCACGGGCACGCGGCGCCGTCGGGGGCGGCGGTGCGGCCGGGGCCGCCGCCGCTGCCGGGGGCGGGGGCGCAGCAGGGCGCGGTGGGGCCGCCGCCGCTGCCGGGGATGGCGGCGCAGCAGCAGGGCGCAGCGGTCGCGCAGCAGGGAGCGGTGGTAGCGCATCACGCACCAGCGGCGGCGCACCACGCACCAGCGGCGGCGCACCACGTACCAGCGGCGGCGCAGCAGGGCGCAGCGGCGGCGCACCACGCACCAGCGGCGGCGCATCACAGATCGGCGGTGCCGCTGTACGGTGGCGCGGCAGCGCCGCTGGGAGCGGCGATGCCCAGTCCCGGGGTCCCACGGAGCACGGTGGCGCAGCCGGGGGCGATGGCGCCGAGCCAGTGGGCGGATCGTACGCTGCCGCCGATCGACAAGTCGCTGCTGCCGTCGTCGTTGCTGCCGATCACGCCGCCGCCGGTGGCGACGCCGAAGACGCCGGCCAGCGCGCCCGCGGCCGCGGAGCGCCGGCCGTGGATGCCGAGGTGGCTGATGGTCGTGCTTGCGGTGTTCGCGGTGAGCATGCCGTTCGTGCTGGCGGCGCTGCTGCTGCGAGAGACGCCGCCGAAGGAGTCGCAGCCAGCGCCGCCGTCGAGCGGGGCGCCGGCGCGGAGCGCGATAGCGCCGCCGGCAGCCTCGGAGCTGCCGCCGCCGGCAGCGCCGGAAGCGCCGGAGGCGGTCGAGCCAAGCCTTGACGATTCCGCGACCGCGAGCGACCCGCCTGCACCAGCCGCGCCGACACCCGCGCGGCCGGCGCGTGCTGCGCCGCGCCTCCCGCCGACGCCGGTAGCGCCGGCGCCGGCCGAGCGGCCGCTCGACGAAAACTGGATGCAATGAAACCGCGTGGAGCCATGACGATGAACTTCCGATCCGTTGCTCTCTTGATCTCGCTAGCGACCGCGGTCGCCGTGCCTGACATCGCCGCGGCGCAACCAGCGGCGCCGCAGCACGCCGCTGGCAGCGCCGATGCGGCGAAGCGCGCCGAAGCGCTGGTCCAGAAGGCCGGCCGCCTCTACTCGGATGGAAAGTACCAAGAGGCGGAAGCGTTGCTGCTGCCGGCGTGGGAGCTGAACCCGACGTTCGACGTGGCGTACAACCTGGGGAACACCGAGTACCAGCTGAAGAAGCACAAGGAAGCAGCGCAGTACCTGTCGTTTGCGCTGAGACACTGGCCGCTGCTGAAGGGTGTGGCGAAGCTGAAGCCGAACGCGGAGAAGTGGCTGGCGGAGTCGCGGGCGCAGGTGGGCGCGGTGGCGGTGACCGTGAGCATGGCGGGAGCGGAAGTGCTGGTGGACGGCAAGGTCACGGGCAGAGCGCCGCTCGAGGGAGAGGTGTTCGTCGAGCCGGGGGAGCACCGGGTGGAGGCGCGGCTCTCGGGGTACGAGACGGCGAGCCAGACGGTGCGCGTGGGCAAGGGGGGCACGGCGAAGGTGGAGCTGGCAATGATGCTGGCGAAGAGCGAGGCGAACGAGGCGACGCCGGTCGCGAACGCGGCGGAGGGCGCGAGCGCGCCGGGCGCGGGGGCCGGTGAGCTCGAGAAGAAGACGCCCACAGCGCCGGAACAACAGGAACAGCGGCCGCAAGAGAGGAGCTGGTGGCCGGTGATCGCGCTGGGCGCGGCGAGCGCGGTAGGGCTGGGCGTGGGGATCGGGACGACGGTCGCGGGGAGCGACGTGCTCGATGACGTGCACGCGCAGCGGCAGGCGCTCAGAGACGCTGGCGGGCAGTGCGCGAGGCCGCAGGCAGCATTCGTCGACCGTTGTGCAGAGCTGAACAGCGCTGGAGAGCGAGTCGACACGCTCGGCCACGTAGCAGGCGCCGCGTACGTCGCATCGGGTGTACTTGCCGCCGCGGCGCTGACCTATGCGCTGTGGCCGCGTGATGAGGCCGGGGCTGCAGGGCAGCCGCGCGTGGTTGCCGCTGCGCATCCGATGGGCGCTGGCATCGTCGTGCTCGGTGCATGGTGAAGGGCTCGGGAGAGGACGCGATGAAGACGAAAGCAAGGCGCTGGATTGCGGCGAATGTGGTGCTTGTCCTCGCTGCGAGCAGTTGTGACGTGATCTGGAGCGATGTGTCAGGAGATTGCGAGCTGATGCTCACCTGCGGGCATTTCCTGCCAACGGGCACAGGCGGCAGCACGCCGAACCCCGCGTGCGACGGGGACCCGACGCAGGACGCGAGCGCCGTGAGCGACGAGTGTGCGGTGTTCGTGAGCGCGAATGCGGGGTCGGGTGGCGACGGGACGAGAGCCAATCCGTACGCGTCGCTCAGCGACGCTGTAGCGAACGCGAGGGGCAAGCGGGTGCTTGCGTGCGCGAGCGGAGCGTTCGAGGAGCGCGTGAGGATCGAGGCGGGGGTCGAGGTGATCGGGGGCTTCGACTGTGATGAGGGGTGGACGTGGAGCGAGGAGGCGCGGAGCACGATCGAGGGGCGTGCGGGCGCGGCGGCGCTGACCCTGACGGAGACCGCGAGCGGGGCGAAGGTGCGGAGCTTCGCGATCCGCGCGGCGGACGCGAAGGACGCCACCGCCGAGGCGCACGCGACGGAGGCGGGAAGGTCGTCGATCGGCGTGGTGGTGGCGGACATCGAGGCGGAGCTCGCGCAGGTCGACGTGACGGCGAGGGACGGGCTCGACGGGTCGAACGGAGCCACGCCGACAGAGGTGCCGCAGGCAGGAGCGAGCGCGCCGGTGATGAACGCGTCGGCGGCGTGCTCGCTACCTGGCGCGGTGCACGGCGGTGACCCTGGCGAGACGAGCTGCGAAGATGGCGAGACACGCGGCGGCGCCGGCGGGCCAGGCGGGATCACGGGGACCGATGACGGCAACGGGCAGAACGGGACGGACGGCGTGCCGCCGCTGGAGCCGAACCCCGAGGAGTACGGGCTCGGCGGCGCAGGGCAAACCGGAGCGAACTGCAGGCTGGGACAGCCAGGCGCGCCAGGCGGATCCGGCGATGCGGGCCTAAGTGGCAACAGCACGCTGCTGACACTTTCCGGAATCGCGGGCGGCGACGGAGGCAACGGCGAAACCGGGAAGAAAGGTCAAGGGGGAGGAGGCGGAGGCGGAGCGAAGGCGGGGCAGTTCTGCCAGGCCATTCCGAACCCCATCGACGGTCCCGGCGCGAGCGGCGGGGGCGGCGGTGCCGGCGGTTGCGGCGGCAAGGGAGGCGGCGGCGGGAAGGCCGGCGGATCGAGCATCGGGATCGTGAGCCTGGGGACGAAGCTTGTGCTGAAGGAAGTGACCGTCGCAGTGGGCAAGGCAGGGAAGGGCGGGGACGGCGCTGGCGGAAGAGGTGGTGCCGCTGGAGGCAGCGGTGCAGCTGGGGGTGCTGCTTCGCCTCTCGGTGGATCCATCGGCTGCGATGGTGGAAGAGGCGGTCAAGGCGGAATGGGCGGCCCCGGTGCGGGCGGCCGAGGAGGCCATGCGGTGGGTGTCGCCTACGCCGCGGCGCCGAGCGCCGCGCTTGCGTTGAAGAGCTTCATGGCAGGCACACCCGGCAACGGAGGCAGCACGGCGCCGGGTGGGAACGGCGGCGAAGCGGGTAAGAGCGGAGAATGTTGGGACTTCACCACCAATGCGAGCTGCGGGCAGTGAGAAGCGCGGTGTCGTCGCGTGGTAATTCCGAAGAGCTGAACGGAATGCGATCGGTCGGAGAACGAGAGCTGCGACTCGTGAGCTGCTGAGCTGAAGGAGAGAACAAGAAATGAGTGGACGCACCCCGCGCCGGGGTGGTAGGGACTGGTTTGTCGCGGAGACGCGGCACGATGGGCTGCCCGGCGCTGACAACCTCGCCACCGAAGAGTGGAATGCCCAAGGCGCGGGTGGACGGACCGGAGATCTGCTGATCCCTTCTGCGTCGGGCCGCGAGCGCGGATGTCATCCGACGGTCGCTGAAGGCAGCCCAGCAGCAGATCGCTCTTACGCGGCGGGGAGCCCGCGAGCCGTGGCCATGGCCGGGTGGAGGCGTCGCAGCGCAGCACCGAGAGCCACCGGCGCTTCTGGGACCCCTCCCGTCCCGCGCGTAGCGCGGGACCTGGGAGGGGCGGACCGCGCGCAGGCCCGCAGGGCCGAGCACGGTCCGGGGGTGGGCATCGTTGTATTCCTCTCTCTTCTCCTCTGCACACCAGCGCGCACTGCGTGGTGTGAGGAGCTAGGTCCGTCGTCCGCCATGCCGCCGTGGAAGTACCAAGAGGCGGAAGCGTTGCTGCTGCCGGCGTGGGAGCTGAACCCGACGTTCGACGTGGCGTACAACCTCGGGAATACGAGGTACCAGCTGAAGAAGCACAAGGAAGCAGCGCAGTACCTGTCGCACGCGCTGCGGCACTGGCCGCTGATGAAAGCGGCGGCGAAGCTGAAGACGACGGCGGAGCAACGGCTGGCGGAGTCGCGAGCGCAGGTGGGCGCGCTGGCGGTGAAGGCGGGCACGCCGGGGGCGGAGGTGCTGGTGGACGGCAAGGCCGTGGGCAAGGCACCGCTGGAGGGGGAGGTGTTCGTCGAGCCGGGCGAGCACCGGGTGGAGGCGAGGCTGGAAGGCTACGCGCCGGCGAGCCAGACGGTGAAGGTGGCCAAGGGCGGGACGGCGGAGGTGGAGCTGGCGATGACGCTGGCGAAGAGCGAGGCGCAGGCGGCGGCGGGGACGACGACGGAGGGCGGCGGGAGCACGGCGGGGGCGGGGGCTGTGGGGCCGGTGGCGGGGGGGCCGGCGGCGCCGGTGGAGCCGCAGCCGGTGCCGGAGAAGAGGAGCTGGGTGCCGGTGATCGCGCTGGGAGCGGCGAGCGCGGTGGGGCTCGGCGTGGGGATCGGGACGACGGTGGCGTCGAACAACGCGAGCGCCGATCGGCGCGCGCAAGCGGATGCGATCCTCGAAGCGGGGGGCGGCTGCCCGGATGCACCGGCTGCATACATTCAAGCGTGCTCTGATCTCCGGTCGACAGCTTCGCGGGTCGACACCTTCGCGCGCGCAGCCACCGTGGCGTACACGGCGTCGGGCGTACTGGCCATCGCAGCCGTGACTTACGCGCTATGGCCGCGCTCGGAGGTCAAGGCGTCAGGCAAGATGCGTGTGCTGCCCGAAGCGCACGTCGGTTACGGCGGGATTGTGGTGCAGGGGGCATGGTGAAGAGCCGACACGAGGATGGGATGATAAAGAATCGAGTTCGCTGGCAGCTGTGCTCTTTGGGGGTTGTCGTTGGTGTCGCCGGTTGCGATACGGTGTGGAGCAACGTCGCGGAGGATTGCGAGTCTATATTGATGTGTGAGCACCACCGCGGATTGTGGAGTGGCACCGGAGGGAGCATACCGAACCCCCACTGCGAGGCGGATCCGACGAAGGACGCAAGCACGGTGACGGACGAGTGTGCGGTGTTCGCGAGCGCGAGCGCGGAGCCGGGGGGCGACGGGACGCAGGAGAAGCCGTACGCATCGCTCGGAGAGGCAGTGTCGAAGGCGAACGGCAAGCGGGTGCTGGTGTGCGCGGTCGCGCCGTTCGCGGAGAGCGTGACGATCGAGGCCGGGGTGGAGGTGATCGGGGGCTTCGATTGCGACGCGGGGTGGACGTGGAGCGAAGAGGCGCGGAGCGCGATCGAGGGGCCAGCGAACGAGATAGCGCTGACGCTGGGAGAAGGCGCAAGCGGGGCGAAGGTGAGGAGCTTCGCGGTGACGGCGGCGAGCGCGACGGAGCTGGGCGGCTCGTCGATCGGCGTGGCGGTGGCGGATGTCGAGGCGGAGCTGGCGCAGGTGGACGTGACGGCGGGCGATGGGATGCATGGCGAGAAGGGCGAGACGCCGAGCGAGGCGCCGCAGGTGGGGGCGAGCGCGCCGGCGATGAGCGCGTCGGCGGCGTGTCTCGTGGAGGCGGCGGTGCATGGCGGTGAGCCCGGCGTGATGACGTGCGAGGACGGCGAGACACGTGGCGGCGCCGGTGGTCTCGGCGGGATCACCGGGACCGAGGAGGGCAACGGGCAGAACGGTAAGAACGGTGCACCGGTGCCCGAGCCGAACCCAGACGAGCACGGGTTGGGTGGCACTGGGCAGACGGATCCCGACGGCGAATGCAAGTCAGGTGCGAAAGGCAAGAGCGGAATCCGTGGAAATCCAGGCGACGCGAGGAACGACACGGTGCTGACGCTTGCCGGAATCGAGGGCGGCGACGGAGACAACGGCAAGATCGGGACGCGAGGTCAAGGAGGAGGTGGTGGCGGCGGAGCGAAAGCGGGGCAGTTCTGCGGGACCAGTACGAACCTCGTGAACGGCCCCGGCGCGAGCGGAGGCGGCGGCGGAGCCGGCGGGTGCGGTGGCAAGGGCGGCGGCGGCGGGAAGGCCGGGGGGTCGAGCATCGGGATCGTGAGCCTGGGGACGAAGCTTGTGCTGAAGGAGGTGACGGTCGAGGTGGGCACGGCGGGGAAGGGCGGGGACGGCGCTGGCGGAAGAGGCGGCGCCGCTGGAGGCAGCGGTGCAGCTGGGGGGGCTGCTTCGTCCCTCGGTGGATCCATCGGCTGCCGAGGTGGCGATGGCGGTCAAGGCGGAATGGGCGGTCCCGGTGCGGGCGGCCGAGGCGGTCACGCGGTGGGCATCGCCTACGCCACTGCGCCAGGCGGAGCTGTCGAACTGGCGAGCTTCATGCCGGGCACTGCCGGCGACGGCGGCACCACGGCGCCGGGCGGGAACGCCGGCATGGCCGGCGAGAGCGGAGAATGCTGGAACTTCAAGGCCAATGTGAGCTGCGGGCAGTGAGAAGCACCGGGTTGTTACGTGGCAATTCTGAAGAGCTCAACGGAATGCGCTTGGTCTAGTACGAGGGCTGCGCCTCGTGAACTGCTGAGCTGAATGAGAGAACAAGATATGAGTGGACGCACCCCGCGCCGGGGTGGTAGGGAGTGGTTTGTCGCGGAGACGCGGCACGGTGGGCTGCCCGGCGCTGACAACTTCGCCACCTCCGAGTGGAATGCCCAAGGCGCGGGCGGACGGACCGCCGATCTGCTGAACCCTTCTGCGTCGGGCCGCGAGAGCGGATGTTATCCGACGGTCGCTGAAAGCAGCCCAGCAGCAGATCGCTTGTGCGCGGCGAGAAGCCCGCGAGCCGTGGCCATGGCCGGGTGGACGCGTCGCAGCGCAGCACCGCGAGCCGCCGGCGCTCCGGGTACCCCTCCCGTCCCGCGCGTAGCGCGGGACTTGGGAGGGGCGGACCGCGCGCAGGCCCGAAGGGCCGAGCACGGTCCGGGGGTGGGCATCGTTGTAGTGCTCTCTCTTTTCCTCTGCACGTCAGCGCGAGCTGCGTGGAGTGAGGAGCTGGGTAGGTCGTCCGTCGTGCCGCCGCGGAAGTACCAAGAGGCGGAAGCGTTGCTGCTGCCGGCGTGGGAGCTGAGCCCGACGTTCGACGTGGCGTACAACCTGGGTAACACCGAGTACCAGCTGAAGAAGCACCGAGAAGCGGCGCAATACCTGTCGTTCGCGCTGAGACACTGGCCGCTGCTGAAAGGGGTGGCGAAGCTGAAGCCGAACGCCGAGAAGTGGCTGGCGGAGTCGCGGGCGCAGGTGGCCGCGGTGGGGGTGACGGTGAGCATGGCGGGAGCGGAAGTGCTGGTGGACGGCAAGGTCACGGGCAGAGCGCCGCTCGAGGGGGAGGTGTTCGTCGAGCCGGGGGAGCACCGGGTAGAGGCGCGGCTCTCGGGGTACGAGACGGCGAGCCAGACGGTGCGCGTGGGCAAGGGAGGCACGGCGAAGGTGGAGCTGGCGATGACGCTGGCTAAGAGCGAGGCGAACGAGGCGACGCCGGTCGCGAACGTTGCGGAGGGCGCGAGCGCGCCGGGCGCGGGAGCCGGCGGTGGGCCTGCGGCAGAGCTGGCGCCTGGAGCGCCGGTGGAGCCGGCGTCGCCGCCGCAGCAAAGGAGCTGGGTGCCGGTGATCGCGCTGGGGGCGGCGAGCGTGGTGGGGCTCGGCGTGGGCATCGGGATGACGGTCGCGTCTCGCAACGCGCGGAGCGATGCCGATGCACAACGCGCTGCAATCTTGTCGAGGGGGCCCGGGTGCGTGAATGCACCGAGTGACGTGGCGAGCGCATGCAAAGCCTTCAAGGACACGGCGGGTAGCGCCGAGGCGTTCGGCACAGGCGCGCTCGTGGCCTATGTCGCGTCCGGTGCGCTGGCCGCCGGAGCAGTGACGTACGCGCTCTGGCCTCGATCGGCCACGACGGGCAGCTCGGTCGGAATTCGACCGATCGTCTCGCTGGCGACGAGCGAGACGATGGTCGGTGTCGTTGGTCTGTGGTGAGCGGCAGCGGGAAGGAAAGGACGCGAACGTGAGAGGACATAACGGCTTCACGGCTGGCGCCATCTGCGCGGTGCTCGCAGCGGTCGGGTGCGATGCGCTATCGATCGACCTGACCGATGACCATGAGTACACGCTGGAGAACCCGCATCACGACTGGCGCCAGGGAGAGGGAGGCGGTCTGCCGAACCCCGCGTGCGACGGGGACCCGACGCAGGACGCGAGCGCCGTGAGCGACGAGTGCGCGGTGTTCGTGAGCGCGAATGCGGGGTCGGGCGGCGATGGGACGAAAGCGAATCCGTACGCGTCGCTCAGCGATGCTGTAGCGAACGCGAAGGGCAAGCGGGTGCTTGCGTGCGCGAGCGGGCCGTTCGAGGAGAGCGTGAGGATCGAGGCCGGGGTCGAGGTGATCGGGGGCTTCGACTGCAAGGCGGGGTGGACGTGGAGCGAGCAGGCGCGGAGCACGATCGAGGGGCGTGCGGGCGCGGCGGCGCTGACGCTGACGGAGACCGCGAGCGGGGCGAAGGTGCGGAGCTTCGCGATCCGCGCGGCGGACGCGAAGGACGCGACCGGCGAGGCGCACGCGACGGAGGCGGGAAGGTCGTCGATCGGCGTGGTGGTGGCGGATATCGAGGCGGAACTCGCGCAGGTCGACGTGACGGCGAGGGACGGGCTCGACGGGTCGAACGGAGCCACGCCGACGGAGGCGCCGCAGATCGGCGCGAGCGCGCCGGCGATGAACGCGTCGGCGGCGTGTGTAAGGGATGCAGCGGTGCACGGCGGTGACCCCGGCGAGACGACCTGCGAAGACGGCCTGACACGCGGCGGAGCCGGCGGGCCAGGCGGGATCACGGGTACCGATGACGGCAACGGGCAGAACGGGACGGATGGCGCGCCGCCGCCGGAGCCAAACCCGGAGCAGGATGGTCTCGGCGGCGCAGGGCAGAGCGGTGGCAATTGCCGACCGGGACAGCCCGGCGCGCCTGGAACTGCCGGCGACCCTGGCGACGGGGGCAGCGACACGCAGCTGACGCTGGCCGGCATCGCCGGGGGCGACGGAGGCAACGGCGAAACCGGGAAGAAAGGTCAAGGGGGAGGAGGCGGAGGCGGAGCGAAGGCAGGGCAGTTCTGCCAGGCCATCCCGAACCCGATCGACGGTCCCGGCGCGAGCGGCGGCGGCGGTGGCGCTGGCGGTTGCGGCGGCAAGGGAGGCGGCGGCGGAAAGGCCGGCGGGTCGAGCATCGGGATCGTGAGCCTGGGGACGAAGCTTGTGCTGACGGAGGTGACGGTCGAGGTGGGCACGGCGGGGAAGGGCGGGGACGGCGCTGGCGGAAGAGGCGGCGCTGCTGGAGGCAGCGGTGCAGCTGGGGGGGCTGCTTCGTCCCTCGGTGGATCCATCGGCTGCGATGGTGGAAGAGGCGGTCAAGGCGGAATGGGCGGTCCCGGTGCGGGCGGCCGAGGCGGTCACGCGGTGGGCATCGCCTACGCCACTGCGCCAGGTGGAGCCGTCGAGCTGGCGAGCTTCATGCCCGGCACTGCCGGCGACGGCGGCACGACGGCGCCGGACGGGAATGCCGGCAATGCGGGTGAGAGCGGAGAATGTTGGGACTTCACCACCAATGCGAGCTGCGGGCAGTGAGAGACGCGGTGTCGCCGTGTGGCAATTCTGAAGAGCTCAACGGAATGCACTTGGTCGAGTAACGAGGGCTGCGCCTCGTGAGCTGCTGAGCTGAAGGAGAGAACAAGAAATGAGTGGACGCACCCCGCGCCGGGGTGGTAGGGAGTGGTTTGTCGCGGAAACGCGGCACGGTGGGCTGCCCGGCGCTGACAACCTCGCCACCTCCGAGTGGAATGCCCAAGGCGCGGGCGGACGGACCGTCGATCTGCTGAATCCTTCTGCGTCGGGCCGCGAGCGCGGATGTCATCCGACGGTCGCTGAAGGCAGCCCAGCAGCAGATCGCTTTTGCGCGTCGGGAAGCCCGCGAGCCGTGGCCATGGCCGGGTGGAGGCGTCGCAGCGCAGCATCGAGAGCCGCGGTCGCTCCGGGAACCCCTCCCGTCCCGCGCGTAGCGCGGGACTTGGGAGGGGCGGACCGCGCGCAGGCCCGCAGGGCCGAGCACGGGCCGGGGGTGGGCATCGTTGTAGTGGTCTCTCTTCTCCTCTGCGCACCAGCGCGAGCTGCAAAGCATCCAGAGGTGGAGGCGGAGCTTCAGTCGGCGTGGGAGCTGAACCCGACGTTCGACGTGGCGTACAACCTGGGGAACACCGAGTACCAGCTGAAGAAGCACCGAGAAGCAGCGCAGTACCTGTCGTTTGCGCTGAGACACTGGCCGCTGCTGAAGGGGGTGGCGAAGCTGAAGCCGAACGCCGAGAAGTGGCTGGCGGAGTCGCGGGCGCAGGTGGGCGCGGTGGGGGTGACCGTGACCATGGCGGGAGCGGAAGTGCTGGTGGACGGCAAGGTCACGGGCAGAGCGCCGCTCGAGGGAGAGGTGTTCGTCGAGCCAGGCGAGCACCGGGTAGAGGCGCGGCTCTCGGGGTACGAGACGGCGAGCCAGACGGTGCGCGTGGGCAAGGGAGGGACGGCGAAGGTGGAGCTGGCGATGACGCTGGCGAAGAGCGAGGCGAACGAGGCGACGCCGGTCGCGAAGGCGGCGGAGGGCGCGAGCGCGCCGGGCGCGGGGGCCGGTGGGCCCGTGGAGAAGAAGACGCCTGCTGCGCCGGAACAACAGGAACAGCGGCCCCAAGAGAGGAGCTGGTGGCCGGTGATCGCGCTGGGAGCGGCGAGCGCGGTGGGACTCGGGGTGGGGGTGGGGATGACGGTCGCGTCGGACAGCGCGAACTCGGAAGCGCGCGCTCAACAGGACAAGATTTTCACCGCAGATGGCGGATGCTTGGCGTCACCGTCGTTCGCAGGACAATGCGCTGAGCTTCATAACGCAGGTGAGCGCGCCGGTCGCCTGGGGGACATCGCGCTGGCGAGCTACATAGCGTCGGGCGTGCTCGCCACGGCCGCGTTGACGTACGCGCTGTGGCCAGGGAGAGGCGCGGAGAAGGCGACCGCACTGCTCGTGCTTCCGGAGCCGCGCGTGGATGGCGTCGGCGTTGTGATGGTGAGCGCATGGTGAGCCGAGCAGGAGAGCGACCGATGAGAACAATCAGGCAAGTCCTGCTGGGGTCAACTGTCGCTGTTGCGTTGATCTCCAGCGGTTGCGATGGGCTTTGGTATCACATCGAGGACGACTGCGAGCTGATGCTCACGTGCGAGAAGTACCGGGGCAGGGGCAGCGAGGTCGTGCCGTCAGGATGCGTGCCGAGCGAGATCGACGGCGCTGTGGATGACGCGTGCGGCGTGTTCGTGGCTTCGACAGGCAAGGACAGCAATGCAGGTACCCGTGCCGAGCCGGTCGCGACGCTCGCCGAAGCGCTGCGGAGGGCTGCCGACAAGCGCACGGGGGCCTACGCGTGCGCCGAAACGTTCGAGGAAGCGGTCGAGCTGCCAGCAGGCGTCAGGCTCTTCGGTGGCCTCGACTGCGCGAACGGGTGGAGCTGGATCGGCGAGGAGAAGAAGACGACCGTGGCGCCGGGCGACGAAGGTATCGCGCTGAAGGTGAGGCGGGGCGCGGGATCGGTGAGGGTCGAGGACGTGTCGGTGCACGCGGCGGATGCGCGGACGCCGGGAGCGTCGTCGATCGCGGTGCTGGTGGATGGCGCGGAGGCGGAGCTGGTGCGGTGTGAGCTGGTCGCCGGGAACGGAGCGGATGGCGCGGAGGGGGAGGATGCGCCGAGCGAGGTGCCGGCGCAGGCGTCGCCGGGGAACGCCGGAACCGATGCGTGCAGCGATCTAGACACATCAGGGGCACCCGATGAGGCGCTGCTGGGAGGAGCGCAGGTAGAAAACACGTGCGGCGGAGATGCGCTGTCCATCGGCGGCGAAGGTGGCGCTGGCAGGGTGAACAACGGTGGCAGTGGACAGATCGGAGAGCCCGGCGCGCTCGGAGCAGCAGGATCTGGGGAGCCCGCGGCAGGCGCCTGGAGCTGCGCCGCCGGCGGCACCGGCCAGGGCGGCGACAACGGCATGCCTGGTCAAGTCGGGCTCGCCGCGAGCGGCCTCGGCACGTTGAGCTCGTCGGGCTACGTGGGCGTGAGCGGTGGTGCCGGTGGAGCTGGCAAGCCAGGGCAGGGCGGAGGCGGGGGAGGGGGCGCGAAGGGCGGCGCAGCGATCTGCCCCGGCGGCGTGCGGGGAGCCGGCGCGAGCGGAGGCAGCGGCGGAGCCGGCGGCTGCGGCGGGCTGCCCGGGCAGGGCGGTGGAGCCGGCGGAGCGAGCATTGCGCTGGCGAGCGTGGAGGGAAAGGTGACGCTGAAGGACTGCGTGTTGAAGGCGGGCAACGGAGGCAAGGGAGGCGCGGGCGGCGACCTGCAGCCGGGTGGAGCCGGCGGGGTCGGCGGCGTCGGCGGCATGGGAGTCGGCATCTCCAAAAACGCGTGCGCTGGCGGTCAGGGAGGCCAAGGCGGCCCCGGCGGTCCCGGAGGAGGAGGTCTCGGCGGGCCGTCGCTGGCGATCGCATACCGGGGGGAGGCGGTGAGGCAGGAAGGGCAGACGATGCTGATGCCCGCCACGGCGAGTGCTGGGGGGCCGGGCGGAAGCAGCAACGTTGCGGAGAACGCAGGCACCGCTGGCGTAAGTGCAGCGGAGCAGAAGTTTCCGTGAGCGAGCGGTGAGGTAGCGGGCGGCGCCGTCGAGAGCGCCGCTTGCACGGCCGCGGAGTGAGGGGGGCAGAAGGTGGTGGTGGTCGCGCAAGGAGCGATCGCAGGGGAGAGGTGCATCCCGAGGTGTGGGTGATGTGTCGAGCGGGCGCCGGAGGAAGCTCGTTTCCAGCGAGAATCGCGGAAAGTGAACGCTGTTGTCGGATTTTGTGACAAATCGAAAGCGTGTAACGTAAACCAGCGAAAGGACACCTGATCTTTGGAAGAAACTGCTTGGCGAGCTCTTTCGACATCGGCAGAATCAGTGCTGCCCGATCCGAAAGAGCAGCCATGCCGATGCGCCAAAAGCCCCGCGGAGACGACGTCCCTCCCTCTGGTAGGCGTCCCTGCCTGAACGGGCTGGGAGAGTGGGAGCGGAGGTGGGTACGGAAGCTGGGCCTGGACGACATACCGTGGGATCCGGAGCGATGCTGCGAGCACTGCATCGCGGAGCGAGCGGCTCGCGGCGAGGCGGTGGAGGAGGTTGCGCCGCCGTCGGGGAGCCGACCGAAGCTGCTGCCGGGCCTTTGCTGGGCGAAGACCCCGCCCGGGGCGGGCGGTCCAAAGGGGCGGAGCAAGGGCGGCGGCAAGCTGACGCTGCTGAAGCTCGCGCGCTCGCCTCGCATCGAGCGAGAGGATCCCTGAGCGGAAGACGCCGTCACGAGGGGTCGGTTCGAGCGACTCGACGTTGACGAGCCAGGAGCGCTGACCGCGGACGGCAGCCGCGCTGGGCGCAGGGCTACGGATTAGGATTCGGCGCACCGCGGGCGCGGTGCGCCCTGACTCGGCTCGTCGGTGTGACGAGCGTGCGAGGTGGATGATGGTGTGCCCAACGCTCGCCATCGAGGCAGGAGCGGAAGCCCCTGTGTCGACGCGTCGTACGAGCAACGAGGAGAGCTATCGTGCATTGCCTTGTTTGGGGCTGTTCCTGGTCGCGGGTGGGGTCGGCAGCGAAGTCGCTTCGCGCACGGCCATTGCGCTGGTGCACGCAGCTGTCGACGCAGACTGTGTGGGCGAAGTTCGTGCCGATGGGATGGCTGCGCGGCAGTTCCGGGACGAAGTTCGGCTCATCATGAGCCCGCATCGGCCGAGCGGCTGTCGCTCGGAGCGCGATTGCTCGGAGCCGACGAGGTACAGCGTGCCGGCGAGCTTCGCCGGTGTGTTGCTCGCGCCGGTTGCCGCGTATATGGCCTATGCCGGCGACATGCGCGTCTACCGATTTCGTGGCGGAAAGCTGGAGGAGCGAACGCGTGAGCACGCTATGTCCGACGATGGCGCGTCGGATGGAACCATCTCGCAGGATGCGCTCGCCATGTTGAGCCAACACGCGGATACCGCGACACGTGCGCTCGGCTGCGACGCGGCGGTGGAAATGAAGACGCTGGTCGAGCGCACGGAGCCGGGCGACATCTTCCTGGTGTGCTCGGGCGGATTGTGGGGCTCGGTGCCCGAGCACCGCATCGCCGGCATCCTTGGAGCGCACCATGAGCTGCGCCTCGCGGCGAGCCTGCTGATGGAGTGCGCTCATGAGCACGGCGAGCCCGAGCACGTGACGTGCCTCTTGGCGCGCGTCGGCGATAGCCGAGGGGGAACTCACGAGGAGAAACGGTACGCCAGCACGGGAGGGCGGCGGGGCTGAGCCCGGCGCGCCTGGAACTGCCGGCATCCCCGGCGGTGCCG
Source organism: Sorangium sp. So ce185 (assembly GCF_051526825.1). NCBI lineage: Bacteria > Pseudomonadati > Myxococcota > Polyangiales > Polyangiaceae > Sorangium > Sorangium sp. So ce185. The sequence goes on from NZ_CP150316.1 coordinate 1,147,527, forward strand.
GCAGTGACATCATGCTGACGCTGGCCGGTATCGCGGGTGGCGACGGAGATGACGGCGCACCCGGGAGTCGAGATCAAGGGGGAGGAGGCGGAGCAAAGGCAGGGCAGTTCTGCCAGCCATCCCGAACCCCATCAGCCCAGGCAAGAGCGGCGTGTGCTGGCGCTTCGGTGAGCGTGAGAGCGAGAGCTGCGCGGAGCGAGAAGAACGATCTCATGCGTGGAAAATCCGCCGAGCTCGACGGAATGCACGCGATCGAGCAACGAGAGCTGCGGTCCGTGAGCTGCTGAGCTGAAGGAGACACCAAGAAATGAGTGGACGCACCCTGCGCAGGAGTGGTACGGACTGCTCTGTCGCGGAAACGCGGCACGGTGGGCTGCTCGGCGCTTACAACTTCTCCACCACAGCGTGGAATGCCCAGGGCGCGGGCGGACGGACCGAAGATCTGCTGAACCCTTCTGCGTCGGGCCGCGAGAGCGGATGTTATCCGACGGTCGCTGAAGGCAGCCCGGCAGCAGATCGCTTTTGTGTTCTGCGAGAGCCATCGGTCATGGCTGCGGCCGGGCGGGGATGCGCCGCAGCGCTGACGCGAGGGTCGCCGTCGCTCCGGGAACTCCTCCCGTCGCGTGCGCAGCGCGGGGCGTGGGAGGGGCGGACCGCGCGCGGGCGCAGGAGGCCGGCGGAAGCAGCAACGTTGCTGAGAGCGCAGGCGCCAAAGCCGTAAGGGCAGCGGAGCAGGAGTTTCGGTGAGCGAGCGATGAGATAGCGGGCGGCGTCGTCGGAGCACCGCCCGCGCCGCGGTGGAGGGGTGCAGGGAGAGGTTGGTGGTGAGCGCATGACGAGCGATCGGAGGGAAGGTGCATTCCGAGGTGTGGCGAGGTATCGCGAAGGATCCGCGGGAACTACGCTCCCGGAGGACCGCGGAAAGTGACCGCCACCGTACGATTTGGTGATAAATCGACATGGTTGAACGTAAACCATCGAAAGAGCATCGATTTCTGGAAGAAACCCCTTGGCGGGCTCTTCCGATCTCGGCAGAATCGGCGCTGCCGAAGGAGTCGCCATGTCGATGCGCCGGAAGTCCAGCCGAGACGACCTGCCTCCCTCCCGTAGGCGCCCGAGCCTGAGCGGGCTGGGGGAGTGGGAGCGGAAGTGGGTGCGGAAGATGGGTCTCGACGACATCCCGTGGGATCCGGAGCAATGCTGCGAGCACTGCCTCGCGGAGCGAGCGGCTCGCGGAGAGGCGGTGGAGGAGGTTGCTCCGCCATCGGAGAGCCGACCGAAGCCGCTGCTGAGCGTCGGCTGGGCGAAGACCCCTCCCGGGGCGGGTGGTCCGAAGGGGCGGAGCAAGCGCCGAGGCCAGCTGAGGCTCGTGCGCTCACCGCGTGTCGAGCGCAAGGACGCTTGAGGGCTTGAACCGAGGCAGGCGCGGCGGGCCCTGCGTCGAAGCGTCGTTCGAGCCACAGGGAGAGCTTTGATGCGCGGCCTTGCCTGGGGCTGTTCCTGGTCGCCGGTGGATTCGGGGGATGGGTTGTCTCCCGTACTGCTGTTACGGTGGCGTGTCGGAGGGCATCATCATCGCCTGATGCGCTCGCCATGTTGACGCAGCACGCAAGAGCGGGTGACACGAGCGCTCGGCTGTGACGCGGCGGTGGAAATGAGCACCCATGTCGAGCGGACCGAGCCAGGCGACATCTTTCTCGTTTGCTCGGGCAGCCTCTGGGATTCGGTGGCCAATCGCCGCACCATCGGCATCCTTGCAGCGCATATGAGCTGCGTCTCACGGCGAGCCTGCTGCTCGACTGTGCTCATGAGAGCGGCGAGCCCGAGCACGTGACGTGCCTCTTGGCGCGCAGGGCGGACGTGCAGCCAGCCTCGGCCAAGGCATCGGCCTCGCGCCTGCCCGCGGCATCGGCCTCGCGCCGGCTCACGCCAGTCCCCCACGCCGGCGCTCGCCTCGGCTCCGCTCGGCGCGGCGCCGGCCCGAGCGCCAGGCCCGCAGCGCCGTCACGTGCAGGACGCGCACCGCGGCCTACCTTCGGACGCCCCGCTCCTGCTACCCTGCCGGGCCGTGGCGATTACGACCGATTTCCTCGTCATCGGCAGCGGTGTGGCCGGGCTTACATTTGCGCTCGAGGCGGCCGAGCACGGCGAGGTGATCGTCGTCACCAAGCGCTCGCGCGACGAGTCCAACACGAAATACGCTCAGGGAGGCATCGCCGCGGTCTTCGCGCCGGACGACTCCGCCGAGGCGCACATCGCCGACACCCTCGAGGCGGGCGCGGGCCTCTGCCACGACGTGGTCGTCGAGATCTGCGCGCGCGAAGGCCCCGAGCGGGTGCGCGAGCTCATCGCGCGGGGCGCCCAGTTCGACCACGAGAACGGTCAGGTGCGCCTCGGGCGCGAGGGCGGGCACTCCGCGCGGCGGATCGTGCACGCCGCCGACGCCACCGGCCAGGAGATCGAGCGCGCGCTCCTCGAGCAGGCCCGGCAGAACCCGAACATCCGCTTCGCCGAGCACCACACGGCGATCGACCTGATCCCGCTCTCCCGCTTCGGCGGGCCGGACGTCTGCGCCGGCGCCTACGTGCTCGACGAGACCGACGCCGCCCTCAACCCGGCGCCGCGGCCGCGCGACTCGGAGCGGCCCGCGCCCCGCCACCGCCCCGCCTCGAAGCCGCACGTCGTCGAGACCTACCTCGCGCGGGCGACCGTGCTCGCCACCGGCGGCGCGGGCAAGGTCTACCTCTACACGACGAACCCCGACGTCGCGACGGGCGACGGCGTCGCCATGGCCTACCGCGCCGGCGCCGAGATCGCGAACATGGAGTTCTACCAGTTCCATCCGACGTGCCTGTTCCACCCGGAAGCGAAGAGCTTCCTCGTCAGCGAGGCGCTGCGCGGCGAGGGCGCCATCCTCCGCCTGCCGGACGGCACGGCCTTCATGGCGAGCCACGACCCGCGCAAGGACCTCGCGCCGCGCGACATCGTGGCGCGCGCGATCGACTTCGAGATGAAGCGGACCGGCTCGGACTACGTGCTGCTCGACATCACCCACCGGCCGGCCAGCTTCGTCCGCGAGCACTTCCCCACCATCTACGCGCAGTGCCTCCGCTACGGCATCGACATCACCGCGCAGCCGATCCCCGTCGTGCCGGCCGCCCACTACATGTGCGGCGGCGTCACCACCGACCTCTACGGCAGGACCACGATCCCCGGCCTCTGGGCGATCGGCGAGTGCACGTGCACCGGCCTCCACGGCGCGAACCGGCTCGCCTCGAACTCGCTGCTCGAGGGGCTCGTCTTCGGCCACCGCGCGGCCGCGCGCCTCTCCACGCAGATCGACGAGCTCCGGCAGAGCCCGTTCCCGTCGGTCCCCGAGTGGCAGGCCGGCAACGCGGTCGCGAGCGACGAGGAGGTCGTCGTCGCCCACAACTGGGACGAGCTGCGCCGGACCATGTGGAACTACGTCGGCATCGTCCGGTCCGACGCCCGCCTCCGCCGCGCCGCCCGGCGGATCGCCCTGCTCCAGGAGGAGATCCGCGAGTACTACTGGAAGCACCTCGTCACGCGGGATCTGCTCGAGCTGCGCAACATCGCCACCGTGGCGGAGCTCATCGTCGGCTGCGCCGCCGCCCGGCACGAGAGCCGGGGGCTGCACTCGACCATCGACTACCCGGAGACGAACGATCGCCTCTCCACGGACACGGTCGTGAAGCGGGGTGTGCTGCCTCATCTGCGAGGTCGATGAGCGATCCGCGCAGCGCCGCCCAGCCTCCGCCCAGCGGCGGAGCGGAGGGCCCGCTCGTCCATCGCGGCCGCGGGGAGCGACCGATGTCGGTCCTCGCGGCGGCCGGCTGGACGGCGGCCGTCACCTTCGTCTTCGTGTGCCTGCTCGGCGCGCTCGCCCTGCTCCGGCCGGCGCCGGGCGGCGCGGCCGGCTCGCCCCCGCCGGCGCCGAGGCTCGACGTGGTCGGCAGCTTCGCGTGCCAGGCCGCCGCGTACCTGCTCGGGCTCCTCGGCGTGCGCCGCGTCCACGCGCCGCGCGCGACGGCCCGCGAGCTCCTCGGGGTGCGCGGGACGCACGCGGCGTTCTACCCGCTCGCGGTCGCGCTCGGCTTCGCGCTCGAGCCGCCCATCACCGCCCTCTACGAGGCGATCGAGCGGCGCTTCCCGTCGGGGATCAGCGACGCCCGGCTCGTCCAGACGTTCGTGGAGGCGAGCGCGCTCGATCGGATCGCGTTCGGCCTCATCTTCATCGCGCTCGGCCCCGCCCTGGAGGAGGCCTTCTTCCGCGGGGCGCTCGCCCGCCCGATGCGCCTCGCGCACGGCGCCCCGGTCGTGGTCGCGACCACGGCCGCGCTCTTCGGGGCGGCCCACGGCGAGTGGCAGAAGCTCTTGCCGATCGCGCTCTTCGGTGTGGCCCTCGGCGTCGTCCGGGTCGCGAGCGGCTCGCTGCTGCCGCCCATCCTGATGCACGGGACCTACAACGCGATCCAGTGCTTCGCGCTCCTCTCCGCCGGGGGCGCGGGCCCCGTCGACGAGGTGCCCGCCGCTGCCGGCGCGGCGCTGCCGGAGACCGCGTCGATCCCGGGGTGGCTCGTGGCGGCGAGCTCCGCCAGTGCGCTTGTGTTGACCGCGCTCGCCTGCGCCCTCGGCAACCGCGCCGAGGGGGCGGCCCGCGCGAGGGAAGAGGACCTCCGATGATGCCGGCGTTCGAGAGCCAAGGCGGCGGCGCGAGCCGAACCGCGCAGATCGCAGCGGGGGACGGCGAAGGCCGCGCCCCCGCGACCGTGGAAGCGAACGGCGGGGGCCGCGCGGCCCCTCGCCGCGAGGGGAGGCGGGCCCGCGTGAGCCTCTGCCTCCCGGGGGGCGGCCTGACGGGCGCGCTCTACCAGATCGGGGCGCTGGCGGCCCTCGAGGACGGGGTCGAGGGGATCGACAACCAGAGCTTCTCGCTCTACCTCGGGCACGGCAGCGGCGCCGCGGTGGCCGCGGCCCTCGCCGGCGGCATCCCGACCGAGCGGCTCTACCGCGCCCTGCTCGATCCGGTCGACAACTTCTTCCCGCTGGAGCGCGGCCACCTCCTGCACCTCGACGTCGGCGAGTGGCGCCGCGCGCTCACCACCAGCCTCGTCGCGCTCCGCCACGCGATCGTCCGGCTCTCGACCCGGGGCGACGCGACCCCGAACGCGCCCGCGCAGCAGTACCTCTTCGAGCAGCTCGATCGCTTCAACGACTCGCTCCCCGCGGGCCTGTTCCAGCTCGATCGCTACGAGCGGTTCCTCGCCGAGTTCTTCCTGCGGCGCGGCATCCCGAACTCGTTCCGCGCGATGCCGCGGACGCTGCGCATCCCGACGTACGACCTCGACTCGGGCGAGCGGGTGATCTTCGGCGCCGAGGGGTTCGACGACGTCCCCGTGTCGCTCGCCTGCGCCGCGTCGATCGCGCTGCCGCTGTTCTTCTCGCCGGTGCGCATCGACGACCGGCACTACCTCGACGGCGGGCTCGGCCACGTGGCGCACCTCGATTTCGCGCAGGCCGCCGGGGCGGAGCTCACGATCATCGTGAGCCCGCTCGTGCCGGTCTCCACGGCGCACCGCCCGGTCCCGACCGGTCACGGCGTGCGCGAGAGCGTGCGCGACAAGGGCATGCTGTGGATCTTCAACCAGGCGATGCGGATCGGCGCGCACGCGCGGCTCCACCAGGCGGTGGGGCGGACGCTCGCCGAGGGCAAGATGCAGGTCCTGGTGCTCGAGCCCGCGCCGAACGACGCGCTCTTGTTCCTCCACAACCCGGCCAACCTGCGCGCGCGGCGCGCCATCCTCGAGTACGCCTACCGCACGACGCGCGAGCGCATCGCGGTGTGGATGGAGAAGAACCGCGCGGTGGTCGAGGCGGTGGGGTGGCACGAGGCGCGCGCCTAGGGCACGGCGGCTGGCTGAGGCGCGACAGCCGGCGCTGCGGCGGCAGCCGGCGCGGCGGCCGACCGGGGCGCGCCCGGCCGGGAGCGCGGTCAGGCGACCAGCGACGAGAAGCGGGCGATCGTCAGCTCGTCGGGCGGGACGCTGATGCGGGCCCGCGGGATGGCCACGCCGTGGAGGTAGCGCCAGCCCTCGCCGTCGTGGAGGAAATCGGAGAGCTCGATGAACGAGCGGTCCGCGCCCGCCTCGAAGATCTTGGCGAGGAACAGCACCGACGCGGAGTCGCCGCCCTGCAGGCTGTCGAGGATCTTCAGGCCCCGGTACCGGTGGTGGTGGGTCGTCGCCTTGAGCTCGCGGAGCACCTCGTCCCTGTCGCGTCCTCGGTCGATGTGGCCCATGTGCAGCGTCCGCCAGAGGTAGGCGGCGTCTCCGACCGCGAAGGCGGCGTACCTCGAGCGCATCAGCGCCACGGCGTCCGGCGCCTCGCGATCCCCCAGGTGGCAGGGGGCGCAGCACTCGCGGTACGCGCGCCCCGAGCCGCACGGGCACGGGCGGGAGAGGCTCCCCGTGCCAGGACGAACATCTCGGGCCATGGGCGTCCCTCTACACGGGTTCGCTCCGCGCGGCAGCGCCCGGCGTCACCGGCGCGGCGCGCAGCAGGGCGACGCCGGCGCGCCCTCCGCGCCGCGCCGTCGCCCCCGTCGTCCCCGGCGACGGGGGCGCGCCCTCCGCGCCGCGCCGTCGCCCCCCGGCGGCGCCGGCGCCCCCGGGCCGGCCCCCCTTCGCTGGGCGTCGCCGCCCCCGGGCGCGAACCCCCTTGCAGGGCGCCGGGGAGGGCGGTAAGGCGGGCGAGACGTATGCCCGCAGCGCGCGCTCACGCTGCGGCCCTCCTCCTGGCCTTTGCCCTGGTTCTGGGGGGCTGCAAGCGCCAATACGCCATCGGCGACGACGTCCTCGTGTCGTGGGAAGGGAACGACTACCCGGCCAAGGTCATCGAGGTCGTGGGCCCGACAAAGTTCAAGGTCCACTACCAGGGGTATGATGACATCTGGGATGAAGTTGTACCGCGAGAGCGGATCCGTGGCTTCGTCGACCGGGACGTCGTCCACCCTCCGCCGCCGCCGAAGGTCCGGAGCAAGGGGCTGCAGGCCTCGCAGACCAACCTCTACAAGATCGGCGACAGGGTGCGCGTCGAGTGGCACGGGCAGATGTACCCGGCCGTCGTCACCGGCATCGTGGGGCAGGAGCGCTACCGCATCCACTACGACGGCTACGGACCGGAGTGGGACGAGACCGTCGGACTTTCCAGGATCCAGGCCAAGTAGTTGAAATGATCGCGAAGGATCATTTTCCCCCTGGCGCTTGGGATGGGGCCGAATTAAGAGCCGCGCCGAATTTCTGACTGGGCGATCGCAAGAGTGCGCCCGCCCGGCTGAGGTTCATTGCGTGCCGCACGCCCTCCACGGGCACGCCCTCACGGGTGCGCGGCGGGGAGCCTTCTGTGATCAGCGATCTGTCCAAGCTGCGCAATATCGGGATCAGCGCCCACATCGATTCGGGCAAGACGACGCTGACCGAGCGCATCCTCTTCTACACCAAGCGGATCCACGCCATCCACGACGTCAAGGGCAAGGACGGCGTCGGCGCGAAGATGGACTCGATGGACCTCGAGCGCGAGCGCGGGATCACCATCCAGTCCGCGGCGACGCACTGCTTCTGGAACGGGCACCAGATCAACGTGATCGACACGCCCGGGCACGTGGACTTCACGATCGAGGTCGAGCGCGCGATGCGCGTGCTCGACGGGGCGATCCTGGTGCTCTGCGCCGTCGCCGGCGTGCAGAGCCAGTCGCTCACCGTCGACCGCCAGATGCGCCGCTACGGCGTGCCGCGCATCGCGTTCGTGAACAAGTGCGACCGCGCCGGCGCGAACCCGCTGCGGGTCCGCGCGCAGCTGCGCGAGAAGCTCAACCTGAACCCGGTCCTCCTGCAGCTGCCCATCGGGCTCGAGGACAAGTTCGAGGGCGTCGTCGACCTCGTCACGCTGAAGTCCTACCGGTTCGAGGGCTCGAACGGCGAGAAGATCATCACCGGCGACGTCCCGGCCGACATGGCGGACGAGGTGAAGGCGGCGCGCGAGGAGATGCTCGACGCGCTCTCGATGTACTCCGACGAGCTCACCGAGGCGATCCTCGAGGAGCGCGTCACCGAGGAGCTCCTGTACAAGACGATCCGCGAGTCGACCGTGAAGCTCCAGATCGTCCCGGTGATGATGGGGTCGGCCTACAAGAACAAGGCCGTGCAGGTCCTGCTCGACGCCGTGACCCGCTTCCTGCCGAACCCCGGCGACATCACGAACAAGGCCGTCGACCTCGACAAGGACGAGGCCGTGGTCACGCTGGCGAGCGACTCGGACAAGCCGCTCGTGATGCTCGCGTTCAAGCTCGAGGACGGCCGCTTCGGCCAGCTCACGTACCTCCGGATCTACCAGGGCAGCGTCTCCCGCGGGGTCGAGATCACGAACACCCGCACGGGCAAGCGCCACAAGGTCGGCCGGCTCGTCCGCATGCACGCCGACGAGATGGAGGACATCGAGGGCGCGAGCGCGGGCGACATCGTCGCGATGTTCGGCATCGACTGCAACTCCGGGGACACCTTCACGGACGGCAGCGTGAGCGTCGCGATGACGTCGATGCACGTGCCCGCCCCGGTCATCTCGCTGACCGTGACGCCCAAGGACAACAAGTCCCAGGCGAACATGTCGAAGGCGCTGCGCCGCTTCACGAAGGAGGACCCGACCTTCCGCGTCGGGGCGGATCCGGAGAGCGGCGAGACGGTCATCGAGGGCATGGGCGAGCTCCACCTCGACGTCTACATCGAGCGCATGAAGCGCGAGTACTCGGCCGAGGTCATCACGAGCCCGCCGCGCGTCGCCTACCGCGAGACGATCACGCGCAAGGTCGACTTCAACTACACGCACAAGAAGCAGACCGGCGGCTCGGGCCAGTACGGCAAGGTCGGCGGCTACATCGAGCCGTGGACCGAGGCGCCGTATCGGTTCGACGATCAGGTCGTCGGCGGCGCGATCCCGCGCGAGTTCATCCCGGCGGTCGACAAGGGCTTCCAGTCGATGCTCCCGAAGGGGCAGCTCATCGGCGCGCCGGTCACGGGCGTGTCGGTCACGCTGAACGACGGCGCGGCCCACTCGGTCGACTCGTCGGACATCGCCTTCCAGGAGGCCGCGCGCGGCGCCTGGCGCGAGACGTACCCCAAGGCCGGCCCGCAGATCCTGGAGCCGCTGATGAAGGTCGCCGTCGAGGGGCCGAGCGAGTTCCAGGGCGGCATCGTCGGCATCCTCATGCAGCGGCGCGGCATCATCGTCGGTTCGACCGAGGCGGACGGCTTCTGCCGCGTCGAGGCGGAGGTGCCCCTCTCCGACATGTTCGGCTTCTCGACCATCCTTCGTTCTGCGACCCAGGGCAAAGCCGAGTTCACGATGGAGTTCTCGCGCTATGCTCCTCTTCCGGCGGCGCTCTCGGAGGAGCTCATCAAGAAGTACCGGGAGGAGCAGGCCAAGAAGGCCAAGTGAGGGGGGTCGGCATGTACCGCAAAGAGGTGAACGAGCGGAGCCCGATGCGGGTCTTCGAGGGGTCGATGCACGGCGGTCTCGGCCGCGGCAACGTCGGCGTCATCGTCTCTCGGCCCGGCGTGGGCAAGACGGCGTTGCTCGTGCAGATCGCGCTCGACGATCTGCTCCGGGATCGCAGGGTCCTGCACATCTCGCACGAGAACGCGGTCGACCACGTCCGCGCGTACTACGACGAGATCTTCCACGACCTCGCGCAGTCGATGCGGCTCGAGGAGCCCGAGGCCGTCCGGCTCGAGGTCGAGCGGCATCGGCAGATCTACTCGCACCTCGGTCACGTGAAGGCGTCGCCTGACTCGCCCGAGCAGGCGGCGCGGCTGTGGGTCGAGAAGATGCTCGAGACGGTGGCGTTCGCGCGCGGCGTCGCCCACTTCGAGCCCGACGTGATCATCGTCGACGGCTTCGACGTGGCGGTCGCGTCCGAGCAGGCGATGGAGGCGCTCGGCCGCCTCGCCAAGGAGCGCTCCGCCGAGGTCTGGATCGCGGCGCAGGTCGACGAGGCGGGCGCGCCGGGCAAGCTGCCGGCGGCGCTCGAGAAGATCGAGCGCCACCTCAGCGTCGTCGTCTACCTGCAGCCGGAGCGCGACGTCGTCCGCCTGCGGCTGCTCAAGGACCACGGCAACAAGGACCTCGCCGATCTCCACCTGCGCCTCGATCCCCACTCGATGCGGGTCATCGACGAGGACGTGCGCCCCCCCTCGGAGCGGCCGAAGGACCCGCGGAAGTTCCGCCTGCACTCGGGCGGGGCCAAGGGGGCCGAGGCCGAGTTCGGCGAGTGCGCCGAGCGGTACGGGGTGCAGGAGCTGAACTACAGCTTCGAGGGCCACCGGCTCCTCGAGCGCCAGCGGGGCGTCGTCGTGCTCGGCGACGACGAGCTGCGCAAGGGCGACTTCAGCCTCGTCTACGTGTCGCGGCGCCTCGGCCGCGTGCTCAGCGAGATCCCGCTCGTGCGCAACATCCTCCAGACGATCTGGCACCAGATCAACGCGGCCAGCCAGGTCTTCGTCGTGGGGACGCTCCAGGACGACGGCACGGTGCGCGGCGGCACCGGCTGGGGCGCGGAGCTCGCGCGGCTCTGGAAGAAGCCGCTGTTCGTCTACGATCAGGAGAAGCGCGGCTGGTTCCGCTGGAGCGGCACGGCCTGGGAGATCGCGCGGCAGCCGAGCATCACCAGCGAGAACTTCGCCGGCATCGGCACGCAGGATCTCAACGACGCCGGCCGCGAGGCCATCCGCGATCTCTTCGCGCGGAGCTTCGGCGCGCCCGACTGAGACGCGCGCGGAGCGCTCCCCGACCTCCCGCGCGCGCTTCGGCGCGCCGGCTCAGCCGGCGCGCGGAGCGCTCCACCGTCCCCCCTCCGACATCTTCCGCTCTCACGAGGCGCGCCGGCGGCGCTGCGGCGCGCAGCAGGCCCGCGCGGGCCTGCTGCGCCGGGCCGCTCAGGACGCGTGCTTCTGGATCAGCTGGGACAGGCGGGGGACGGCGTCCTCGACGTTCTTCTTCGCCGAGCCGCGCAGCTTCTCGTAGGTGCCGCGCACCACGCCGCTCGTCGACGTCTTCGCCTTCTCATCGGTGACGCTGAGGAGCGCGTCGGCGACCCGCGAGCGGTTCGTGGTCAGGTACGAGCTCGCATTGCCGCTGCGCGTGGCCTCGGCCCAGAGGGGATCGAGCTTCGCGGCGAACTCGGGCAGGAGCTTCTCGACCACCTGGGCGATGAAGCCGGGCTTGATGCCCTTCACGGCCGCGTAGCCAGCCTTGACCGCCAGGCCGGAGAGCCCGCCCTTCGAAGCCACCTCCTCGTCGACCAGCGTGCAGCAGTCGGCGATGACCTGTGATTTCTTGTTCGCATCGAGCAGCGTTTCGCTGAGACCCATTCTCGAACTCCTCCGGGCGCTTCGGAGGCCGGACGTGGCCCCCCAGACCCATGTCAGCGTGACCCCCGGCAGGGAGCCCCGACCCCGTCGAGCGGACCTCCGGCCCGCTCCCGACCACATCGAAGCGCGGCTCTTACCACAGCGGCTCAGAGGCAGGGATCGCAAGCGCCCACCCGGGAATCCTTCGGTCCAGGACGGTTCGCGCACCTCCTCGACCGTCCAGGATGACAACCCATCGCGCGTCCCGCGCTCGATTCCCGGGCAGACCCCATGCACGGCCGGCCCGAGCACGCCATACTCTCGATGTAATTTAGATCACAAAGTACGACGTGGCGGGCTCTCGGCGCCGTCACGGTGCGAGGCCTGCGGGGGGCTCATGGACGTCTACTGCGAAGTCTGCGGAATCGTCACCACGGTCTCGGGCGGCGCGCGCGGCGGGGCTGCGATCGAGTGCCGCATCTGCGGCGGCGCGATGGTCGGCGCGCGGGGGAGGGGCACGGCCGGGCTGCCGGCGGCGGGCGCCGGGGCGCGCTCGAGCCGGCCTCCCCCTCCGCTCCGGCGGTCGAGCGCGCCGCCGGTGCCGCGGCACGACGACGACCCCACGATGATGGATCTCCGGTCGCTCGCCCTGAAGTCGTTCCTCGCGACCGATCCCGCCCGCCGGACGGCGGCGGCGCCGGCGGAGAGCTCGCCGCCGCCGGGGGGCGGCCCGTCCTCTCCGGCGGGCATGACAGGGTTGGCGGCGGGGCGGGTCGCGGCGTCGACGCCGGTCGCGGTCGATGCGCCGCCAAGCGTGACGGATGTGCTGCGGGTCTACGGCGCGCTCGCGCCGGTCGCGGCGCCCTCGGAGGCGCGGCGCCGGGCCCGCGTGCGCGCGCTCGTGGCGGCGTCGGCGGCCGGCGCGCTGGCGATCGCCGTGCTGGTCGCGCTGGTCGTCGTCCGCCAGCGGCCCCGCGCGCCGGAGGACGCTCTGCTGCCCGCCGCGCAGCGCGGCGTCTCCCGGGCCGGGGAGATCGCGCGCGAGGTGAGCGCGCCGGCCGATGCGCCCGGGCAGCCCGGCGCAGCGTCGCGCGGGAGCGAGGCGCTGGCGCCTGCGTCCGGCGAGGCCGGCGCAGCGGAGCGCGGCGCGGCTGCGGCGCCGGCCGCCGCGGCCAGGGCCGGGGCGAGCGCGGCCTCCGGCGCGGACGCCCGCACGGCCTCCAGCGCAGGCGTCCGCGCCCTCGCCGCGGCCGGCGCGCGCGCGGCGTCCGCGTCGGGAGCTCGCGCCCGGCCTGCGCGCCCGCCGGCGCCGCCGCCCGCGCCGCCCGCGTCCGAAGAGGCGCCGCGGCCGGCGCCGCCCGTGTCGCTCACCGACGCGATGGCCGCCGCCGTCGCCGGCACCCCGCCGCCCGCCGCCGCGCAGCCGGAGCGCCAGGAGGACCAGAGCGAGGAGTAACCCGCGAGGCGCTTTGGGCGAGCGTCATCGCCGCGCGCGCGGCGGGCGTCAGCGTTGCGCGCGGCGGGCGTCAGCGTTGCGCGCGGCGGGCGTCATCGCCGCGCCCTCCCGCGCCGCCGTCGGGCGATGGCGGCCGCGGCCACGGCCGACGCGAGCAGCGGCCAGCGCGCCGCGCCCTCCGTGGTCGCGAGGCGGCAGCCGCAGCCGGCGTCGTCCTGGATGCCGCCTCCGCCTCCGCCTCCGCCGTTGCCGCCGCCTTCGCCGTTGCCGCCGCCTCCGCCGTTGCCGCCGCCTCCGCCGTTACCGCCGCCTCCGCCGTCACCGCCTCCGGCGCCCGCAGCGCCCGCGCCTCCGGCGCCCGCAGCGCCCGCCCCGCCGTAGCCGGCGCTGCCGCTCGAGGGGCCGCCTCCGGCTCCGGTCACGTCGGTGGGGCCCTCGTCGAAGTACGCGCCGCACGCCGGCCCGACGACCAGCCCGTCGCGCGCCGCGAGCGCGAGCGCGTAGACGCCCGCGCCGAACCCGATCATCGGCGCGTTGAACTTGTAGGCGCCGCTCGTCTCGTCATACGTCTCCGCGATCGCGAGGTAGTTCGCGGACGACTGGTCGAGCACCCACCGGAGCAGCCGGTCCGAGCGCGCCTCGTCCCCCATGAGCCGCGCGGCGACCGCGCCGCGCAGATCGGTCACGACCCACTCGGCGCTGTCGTACTCGCTGCCCCAGGGGCTCAGGTCGCTCGCGCCCGCGTGATCGAAGCGGTCGTCGTTCCGGGACCACCCGGCGCCTGCGGGGACGCGCAGGTGCTCGTCGAGCCCGGCGAGCGTGGCGGCGGCGATGCGGCCCCGCGGATCGAACAGGCCCATCGCGATCCCCTCGAGCACCGCCGCGTCCCAGTAGCCCGCGCCCGCCTCGAGCTCCTCCAGGCTCGCGGCGAGCGCGCCCGAGGCGTCCGTGAGCCGCGCGGCGATCGCGGCGCGCAGCCGGTTCGCGGCGTCGCGGTACCCCGCGGCCCGCTCCGCCTCGCCGCGCCGCGCCGCGATGTCCGCCGCGTCGCACAGGCCGCGCGCCGCGGTGATGCTCGTGTACGCGAAGGAGCGCTCGCGCCCGTTCCAGTGGGTCTCCCAGATCGACGAGTCCTTCCGGACGAGGCCGGTGTCCGGGTCGATCAGCGCGACGAGCGCGTCCGCGACCTTCGCCGACGCTTCGGCCCAGCGCTCGTCCACGAACGCCGTGTCGCCGGTGAGCTCCTCGTAGCGGCGCAGCGCCCAGAGGAACAGGCCGAACCCGTCGAACTCGAGGTTCGGGCCGAAGTCGTTGACGTCGGTCTCCTCGACCCCGAATCCGTGATAGCGCACCAGGCTGATCTGGTAGGGCGGCATGTCGTACGACGCGAGCTCGTTCCAGCGCTGGAAGCGCCCCGCCTCCGCGTCTAGGTAGTAGCTCAGCGCGTCGCGCGCCTCGGCCTGCATGCCGAGGGCCGCCATCGCCACCGTGGCGTAGGCGCCGTCGCGGATCCAGGCGACCGTCCACTCGCCCGGCGGGAGGCTCGCGAGCACCGCGCCGCGGCCGCGGTGGGCGACCGTCGCCGGCAGCGCCGCGGGCTCGCCGCCGAGCGTCGTGCCGAAGCGCGTGGCGCGCGGCTCCTGGTCGCGCGTCAGGTGCTCGCGCAGGAAGGCGTGGCTCTCGCGCGACTGCGCCATCCGGAGCATCACGGCCGATTGCCGGAGCAACGCCGTCTCCTCGGGCGTCGCCGTGGGCGGCACCTTCACCGAGCCCTGGAACGCGCGGTACGCGGCGATCTCGCCCGCGACCACCTCGGCCGCGCCCTTGTCGCCGACGTACGCGTCAAGGGCGCCCTGCACGAGCGGATCCGCCGCGCCCGAGGGGTCGCCGTGGTGCGCGAACGCCACGCCGACCCACCGCGCCTCGCCGGGCGCGATGCTGCCGAGGTCCCACTGGAACGCGCTCACCGATCCGTCCGAGGTCGGCGCGACCCCCTCGAGGTCCGGGAGGTCGGCGACGGCGCCGCTCGCGACGATCCGGTAGACGTTGAGGTCCGCCGGGCTGCTCGCGCTCGACGCGCCGTGGCGCGCGACGGGCTCGAGCGCGCGGGCGGCGACAACGCCGGCGAAGGCGCGCTCGAGGAAGTCGCGCCGGCCGTCGCTCGCGTCGTAGGCGACGGTCTCGCCCGACTCGCCGATGTCGGCCATGACGCCCGGGCGCCCGAAGCCGAGGTGGAAGTTGTGCAGCGAGAACGCCGACACGCCCTCCGCCGGCGCGTCGCCCCGGTTCTCGACGCGCATCGCCATCACGAACCCCGCCTGCGCGAGGCCCCGCGGCGCGAAGAAGAACTGCGCGCACTCGAGGTTGCCGACCCGCTGGACCATCGTGACGACGCCCGTGCCGCCGCGTTCCCCGCCGGTCCAGCCGGCATAGCCGCTCGCGTCGAGATCGACCGGGACGTCGGTCAGCCAGCGCTGCCTGCCGTCGGAGCGCAGCCCGAAGTACGCGTCGTAGAGCAGGTCGCGCGTGGCCACGGCCTGCGGCTGGTTGCCGACCCAGACCTCCGCGCCGCGCTCGTCGAGGAGCGGCTCTTCGGTGGCGAACAGGTGCTCGCGGAAGTGGGTGAGCCTCGCCGCGCCCAGATCGAGGAGCACCGCGCCGAACCCGTTCGACGAGGGCAGCCGGAAGAACGTGCGCCGCACCGGCGCCTCGGCCTGCGCCGCGCCGGGGGCCGCGACCGCCGCCGCGGCGCCGAGCGAGAGGAGCGCGGCTCCGAGCGCATGGCGGGCGCCACGGGCGGCGCGAGGCGGGGCATTTCGTTGGTGCCCAAAATATTCCCGTGCCGGGGGCCGGCGATGCATCCGCGGCACTTTACAGGAATGGCCGTCGTCCCGGCGCGCCGGCTCGCCGGCGGCCGCTCAAAATGCTGCAACGCGCCCCCCGGCGTGGTAACGGCATGCCCATGACAAAACTGCCTGCGTTGATCCTCGTGGTCTCGGCGCCCCTCGCCGCCTTCGCGGCTGGCTGCGGCTCCGATCCGCAGCCGCCGGCGAATGTCGGCGGCACCGTCGCGCCCCCTCCGGTGGCGAGCACCGCGGCGCCCGCGCCGAAGCAGGACACCGCCAAGCCGACGAGCGGATCCATCCGCATCGACGACAAGATCCTCAAGGCCTGCGGCGATCTGCCGACGGCCCGCTTCGCGTTCGACTCGACGGCCATCGAGGGCGAGGCGGCGGGCGCCCTCGACGCGCTCGCGCGCTGCTTCGTCTCGGGTCCGCTCAAGGGCAAGGGGATGAAGCTCATCGGCCACGCCGACCCCCGCGGGGAGACGGAGTACAACCTTGGCCTCGGCCAGAAGCGCGCCGGCAGCGTCGCGGAGTACCTCGCCAAGAAGGGCCTCGAGCAGGGCCGCATCGCGACCTCGTCGAAGGGCGAGTTCGAGGCGACCGGCACGGACGAAGAGGGCTGGGCGCGCGACCGGAAGGTCGACATCCTGCTGGCGGACTGAGCGCCGCGCCGCGCGCCGGCGCTCGACGATGTGAAGAGGGCCACGGCCGCGCTTCCAGGTGAGAGAGGGGGCCGCGGCCGCAAACTGCACTGGACGGGGCCGCGCGCGCGCATCCCCGACGAGCCGATTCCCTGACCCGAAGAGATCGAAATGGCCTTCCTGCAAAGCGCCCCCGAGGCGGCGACGGCGGTCCCGATCAAGCTCGATCCCGTCTCGCTGATCCTCCACGCCTCCGGTCCCGTCTTCCTGGTCGTCTGGCTGCTGATCCTCGCGGCGATCCTCGTCTGGGTGATCGCCGTCCTCAAGGTCCTCCAGCTGGCCCGGCTCTCGGCGCAGCAGGCGCGGTTCGAGCAGGAGTCGGCGCACGCCCACTCGCCCGATCAGCTGTTCGCGCTCGCGCAGCGGCACGCGGACGCGCCGGGCGCCCGCGTGGTGCTTGAGCTCAGCCGCCGCACCGGGACGGGCAAGCTCCTCGACTCGATCGCGAAGCGCGCGATCGTGACCGAGACGCAGCGGGCGAGCTCGCTCATGCCGACGCTCTCGTCGATCGCGGCGGCGTCGCCGTTCATCGGTCTGTTCGGCACCGTGTACGGGATCATGGACGCGTTCCTCCGCATCGGTCAGCAAAAGAGCGCGTCGCTCCCGGTCGTCGCCCCGGCCATCGGCGAGGCGCTCATCGCGACCGCGATCGGGCTGTTCGCCGCGATCCCCGCGGTCATCGCCTACAACGCGATCAACAAGCGCATCGACGACCTGCTCGCCGCGCTCGAGGCGGCGAGCGAGGGCTGGGTGGAGATCGCGTCGCTGTCGGCGCGGGGGATTCAGGAGTCCATCCCGCTGGCGCTCCAGCGGACGAGCGACCGGCCGACGCCGGTGATGCCGAAGGGCTGAGGGGCGGGGCCGGTCATGGCGATGTCGGTCGGCGGCGGGCGCAGGCGGCGGGGCGGCGGGTTCAGCGAGATCAACGTCACGCCGCTCGTGGACGTGATGCTGGTGCTCCTCGTGGTGTTCATGGTCACCGCCCCGCTGCTCACGGCCGGGCTCCGGGTCGAGCTACCCAACGTCTCCGCCGAGGAGGCGCCGACCAAGGACACGAAGCTCGTCGTGACCGTCACGAAGGAGGAGAAGATCCTCTTCGGCGAGGACGACGCGACCGCCGACATCGAGGGCGTGCTCGCGTCGAACGGGCGCGTGCAGAAGGAGAAGGAGCTCTACATCCGCGCCGACAAGGACGCCCGCTACGGCGCGGTGGCGCGGGTCGTGGCCGCCGCCCGGGCCGCCGGGGTCGAGGGGCTGAACCTCCTCGTCCAGCCGGAGCTCGAGCCCGAGGGCGCGGCGCCTCCGCCCGGCGGCGCGGCGCCGCGGCCCGGGGGAGCGGCGCCGCGGCCCGGGGGAGCGGCGCCTTGAGCACGGCCGCGGCGCGCGCGCCGCGACCGACGCCGCCGGGACAGCGCCGGCCGCGGAGCGACTTCCGCCCGCGGGACGTCGCCCTCGCCGTCGCGGTGGCGATGGGCGTGCAGGCGGGCGCCGCCGTGGCGATCACCTTGGCGGACCTCTCGGTGCCGGCCGCCGCGCCCGAGATCGACAAGGGGCCGAGCGTCCCGGTGAAGGTCATCCCGGTGCTCGACATGGACACGCCGCTGCTCAAGCTGGGCGGCAAGCGCGACAAGATGAAGCTGCCCGACCGGTGGGTGCGCCAGACGCCCAAGCCGCGCGTCGAGCAGAAGGCGTTCGTCTCGCCGAGCGCGGGCAAGACGGAGAAGGACATCCCGCCGCCGGAGATCAAGGTCGCCGACGCGGGCACCGCGCCGCCGCCGCCCGACGCCGCGATCGCGAAGCAGGTCGACATCGAGCTCGATCCGAAGACCACCGACGCGGGCGAGGCCCCCAACGTCGACCAGGAGGGGCACGCGGACGGCGTGAAGGAGGGGACGGAGACCGATCCCCTCAAGGCGCGCGCGGTCGATCTGTACCTGGCCCGCATCGCGGGCTGGTTCTCGAGCAGGTTCCGCGTGAACGGCTCGGGGCTCCCGCCGGAGGAGCTCACGAAGCACAAGCCGCGCGCGGTGATCGTTTTGTCGGACGGGCAGATGGTGAGCTACACGCTGACGCCGAGCGGGAATCCCGTCTTCGACGCGGCCGCGCGGGCGACGCTCGAGGGCGCGAAGGGGCAATCGCTGCCGCCGCCGCCCGAGAACTATCCCGACCTCGGTCAGAAGCAGGTCAGCGTCACCTTCGTCTGTCGGGAGAACACATGCGACTAGCTCAATACGCCCTCGGCGCGCTGGCGCTCGCCGCCGCCGCGCTCGCTGCCCCCCCTGCTCCGGCGCAGGCGCCGGCCTCGACCGCGCCCCCCGACGCCGAGGAGATCCTCGGCCACATCACGGTCGTCGCCGGCGCGTCGCGCCCGCTCCCGAAGATCGGCGTCCTGCCGTCGCTCGTCTCCGACCCCGAGGACGTGACGCTCCACAGCGTGGTCCGGCGCGACCTCGAGCTCTGCGGCGAGTTCGAGGTGCTGCCCGACAGCGCCGCGCCCGACGGCCTGTACCTCTCCGACAGCCCGGTGGACGTGAAGGCGTGGTCCGCGAAGGGGGTCGAGGCGGTCGTCAGCGTGCGCGGCAAGAAGCTCGGCGCGGACAAGGCCGAGCTCGTCGGCCAGGCGTTCCTGGTGAACCGCGGGCAGGCCCCCGTGTTCGACAAGAAGTTCATCGTGCCGCTCCGCGACGTCCGGTTCGAGTCGCACCGGGTGGCCGACCAGCTCATCGGCGCCCTCACCGGCCAGAACGGCGGCTTCGCCAGCCACATGACGTTCGCCTCGGGCTCGGGCTCGCTGCGCCGCGTCTTCACGATCGACGCCGACGGGCACGACGCCAAGGCCGTCTCCCCGCCGGATCAGACCGCCATCGCCCCCGCGTTCGGGAAGAACGAGCAGCTCTATTACGCGGCGAGCGTGAAGGGCGACGAGTACAAGATCTTCACGCCGGCGGGCGGCCCGCAGGCGCTGCCCGTGAAGGGCTCGGTCTACGGGATCGCCTTCTCCAAGGATCGCTCCCAGGTCGCGCTCAGCATCGGCGTCGGCTCGACGATCAAGCTGTTCTCCGGGCCCGACTTCCAGGGCATCAAGCCGGCGTCCGAGGTGGGGATGGCGCTGCACCCGGCGTTCACGCCGACCGGCAAGCTCGCCTTCTCCGGCGAGGGCAGGTACGGGCAGCGCATCTACGTGGGCGGCAAGGCGATCTCGCCGGAGGGGCTCTTCGCGTCGGCGCCCACGTTCTGCAACCACCCCGACGGGGTGAAGGCGATCTACGCCGTCGGGGTCGGCAAGAACACCGACCTCGTCGTCTCCGGCGAGACAGGCGGCGGCCTCGCGCGGTTGACCCAGAACCAGGGCAGGAACGGGTACCCGGCCTGCAGCCCCGACGGGCGGCTCGTGGCCTTCTTCTCCACGCGCACGTCCGGCGAGGGTCCCGGGCTCTACATCATGCGCGTCGACGGGCAGCGCCCGAAGCGCATCTCCAACCTGCTCGGGGACTCGCTGCGCTGGGATCCCCTTCCTCCCGGCAAGGCCGTCGAGGCGAAGAACTGACCCGATCGCCGGCGCCGTCCCGGGACGAGCTCCACGGAGCCGAGCCCGGCGGCGGCGTGTAGACCGGGCGCGCAGCGTGCGGACGCTGCACACGCTGTGGCAAGGCGTCCCGCACGGTCGGCCTCCCGCTCCAGCGGACGGCAGCCGCGCGTCGCGCCGCGGCGGGCGCGGCCAGGACGTCCGGCGCGCGGGATCGGCGGGCGCCTCGTCGCGGCTGGATCCAGGGGCTCTCCGTCCGGCAACTTCTTCGGCCCAAGCGCGTCTTACGCAGGTCGTTCCTGCGCGAGCGCGCGCGTCTCCGCAGCGAGCGGAGCGCCATCAGACCGCGCCCCTGGGTCACCGCTTCTTTGGCCCGCTGCGTCGGCCGCGGTTAGCCTCCGGACTGCTCAGGGGTGAGTTGGCTGGAAAGTTGCACCGGACTGGCCGTAGACCGCCCTGGTCAGCCAGCGAGACGAACATGGAGAAGAGCATGGTGTCGAGCCGCATCTGGACCGCCATCGCGATCGTCTGGACCTTCTGCGCCGGTGGCTGCAGCTCGGTGGAGGCGGTCCAGGAGGCGAAGATCAGCGAGCAGGGGGGCTTCCGGAATCCGGAGGAGCGGCTCGCGCCGGGAGAGGACGGGGGGTACTGCAGCGCCGAGGTGCTCCGCTGGCAGTACGATGAGCCGTCGGCGACGCTCCGGCTCGCGGATGCCCGGTTGATGCTCGATTGCTGCGGCAAGCGCGCGATCCACGTCGAGAGGATCGACAGCCTCTACGAGGTCACCGAGCGCGACGAGCCGGACGACGCCGAGGGGCGCTGCAGCGATCAGTGCGCCTTCGACCTGTCGGTGGGCGTGCAGGACGTCCCGCGGGGCGAGATCTACGTGAAGCTGCTGCGCGACGTCGTCGATCGGCAGGGCAGCCCGGCCGTGGTCTGGAGCGGCACCCTCGATCTGGAGGTCGCCGCGGGCGCGGTCGTCCTCGACGAGGCCCCCGCGGACGCCGGTTGCCAGGAACAGAGCTCGCCGCGCCCGCGCAGCACGACCGTCGCCGCGAGGTGACGACGGCGCCCGCGTCGCCCCGCCGCGGCCGGGATTCCGGGATCGCGGCCGGCGGCGGGTCGGCGTACCTCGACAGACCGCACGAAGGTGGGATGGTGGAGTACGTCGACCGACCATGACGTCCAAGGTCAGACGACCGAGCGTACTCTGCCACTTTCACCTGGACTCTTATTCCAAGAACGCGTAGATCACACCCGAATGTGCGTGCAGCTGCTCCGGGGTGCAGCGCGCATGCGCCACCTACCCACGTCTGCCTGCGACTGAATCCGGGGCATGTGCCGCGGAAACGGATCGCGAATTCTTATCGAAGCCCCTGCTTCTTCATTTTGGGCGTATTTTAACAGTGGGGCGGGATAGCCAAGGACGTCGGGGCATGAAGTACGTGGGGGCCTGCAGGGCGCTTGCAACGGTTGGATCGCTGGTTCTTCTGAGCGCGTGTCTGGAGACGGAGCCCGCGCAGGTCGGGACCGTGAGCGAGGCCGGCGGATTCGTGGATCCGGAGCGGAGGCTCGCCGTCGAGGGGGAGGAGAGCTACTGCGGCGCCGAGGTGCTGCGCTGGCGCTACGATCCGTCGACCGGCTCCCTGAAGGTCGCGGACAGCCGGCTCTTGCTCAACTGTTGCGGCCAGCGTGCGATGCACGTGGACCGGATCGACAGCATCTACGAGATCACCGAGAGGGACGAGCCCGATGCGGCGAACCCGCGGTGCGACTCGGTCTGCGCGTTCGACTTCGCGGTCTCGATCCCCGAGGTCGCCCCGCGCAAGGTCTACGTGCGGCTGCTGCGCGACGTCGTCGACGCGCAGGGCAGCGCGGAGCTCATCTGGCAGGGGGAGATCGACGCCCGGAAGCTGTCCGGCGAGGTGGTGCTCGACCACGCCGCCGCTCCGGGCGAGTCCTGCAGCGGCTCGTCCCTGTGATCGCTCGCCGCTCCGGCGCCGGAGCGGTCCAGTCGCGCGCGAGCTGCCGGCGAGCGTGCGCTCGCGCCGGCGGCTGCGCGGCTGCGTGACGAGCGCCGCATCTCCGACGGAGCGCGCGGCCGCGGGACGGCCCCGCGGCGCGGAGGACGGCTAGGCGGCCGCGATCCTGCGGCGACCGCGACGGCGCCGGCGACGCCGAGATCGCCCTCCACGCGATCGAACGGCTCGGCGGCGCGGCCGTCCGCCGTCAGTCGATCAGCGTGCGGGCGGGGCGACCCGGCTCGCACTTCACGAGCGTCGCGGTCAGCTCGAGCGTCTCGGGGAGCGTGCCCTGCACCTGCGCGACGACCTGCTCGACCACGTGCTGGGCCTCGTCCAGGTTGGGACCCACGATCGAGACGACGAACGTGAGCGGGCCGGTGCGCCCGGCCGCGGCCGGCGTCAGGCTGAGCAGCAGCGTCTGGGTCAGGTCGACGACCTGGAGCGCCGCCTTGCGCAGCGCGAGCATCTCGAGGATCGTCGGCCGCAGGCTCACGAGGCCGTTCTGGCCGCGGAGCTCGAAGCGCGCGATCTGCATCGGCACCTCGGCCCACTCGGCGAAGAAGCCGTCCTCGTCGATGGCCTTCATCAGGTGCTCGCGCACGAGGAGCCCCGTGAGGCCGTCGCGCCGCGCGAGGTAGCGCTTCGCCTTGTCGTGGTGCGGCGAGTCCGGTCCGAACGTGACCACCATGAGGCGGCACTCCCCGAGCTGCACCTCGGCCCCGTGGAGCAGCGAGACCTGCGCCTTGCGCTCGAACGGGAAGTCCGCGTACGTGCCGTTGGTGCTGTTCAGATCCTCGACCAGCCACGAGCCCGTCTGCCAGCGGAGGAGCGCGTGCGACCCGGAGACGGTCGCCTCGGCCAGGACGAGATCCTGATCGCTGCGGCGGCCGATCGAGAGCACCGGCTTCTGCAGCGGGAACAGCGTGGCGACGCTGTCGGGCGCGTTCGTGGCGTACGTGATGAGCAGCGACTGCGCGCCGGGGGTGAACTGCGTCTTGATGGCCCGCCCGGGCGCAGGTCCGGGATCGATGCGCTCGCGCGGCAGCTGGATCGGCGCGGTCGTGGTCTGCGTCGGGTTGAAGAACCGCATGTGCCGCGCCTGCGGGCGCATCTGCGGATCCGGGTTGAGCGCGCGGAAGATCTGCCTGATCTCGTCGTTCGTCAGCGCGGCGGGCACGTCGAACGTGATCTGCTGCTTCATCGTCTTGAGCCGCGGCTTGTAGCCGGGCTCGGGGACGCGACAGGTCCACATCTCCCAGAGCGTCAGCGCCGCGGCGTAGACGTCGTCCTCGGGGCTCGCGCCGCCGCTGCGCAGCCGCTCCGGCGACATGTAGTGAGGCGTGCCGCCGTCCGGCGGCGCCCCCGGCTTGCGCACGGCCGCACGCGCGCGCTCCTTCGCGAAGCCGAAGTCGAGGATGACGGCGCGATCGTCGGCGACCATCACGTTGCCGGGCTTCAGATCGCCGTGCACGAGCCCCTGCTGGTGGATCGCGGCGAGCCCCGCGCAGACGTCGGTCGAGATCTTGCGGAACTCGTCGGCGCTGAAGCCGCCGGACGTCTTGCGCTTGCGGATGTGGTTGTGGAGCGTCTGCCCGGGGATGTACTCCATCACGAGGATGGGCCCCCACGGGCTCGGCGCGAGGTCGTGCACGCGGCAGACGTTCGGGTGGCGCGCCTTCTGGGCGAGGATCACCTCCTGCCGCAGCGCCTCGTCGTCGCCCGGCATGGCGGAGGCCTCGGGCACCACCTTGAGCGCCACCTGCTGCTGGGTCAGGCGATCGAAGGCCAAGAACACCTCGCCCATGCCGCCTTTGCCGATGCTCTTCAGGACCTCGTACCGGTCGTTGATGACCGTTCCGACGTCGATGGGAGGGAGGGGATCTTTGGTCACGGCCACGGGCGCACGAAGGGTGAGGAAGAGCTCCGCGCCGGCGCCGAAGCTGAACCGCCGGCACGCCGATACGGACTGCGCGCAGGGTCGTCCATTCGAGCCCCGGGCGCAACGAGTCGTTGCACATGCGCTGCGGCTTGCCCGTTCGGCGCGGCGCGGAGCGCTGTCAGGCCGCCGGCGCGCGGCCGCCACGGCCGCCACGGCCGCCGCCGCGGGCCCGCCGGCGCGGCCGACCGCGCGCGGCGGCCGGCTGCGCGTGGCCGCCCGCGGCGCCCGCCCGCGGGAGGGCGCCGCCCGGCGCGTTGTTCACAGGAGGGCGCGGCCCGGCGCGCTGTTCAGGAGAACGGCCGCGCCGTGTGGGCGTGGTTCAGCGGGCCGTGGCCGTGGCCGAGCCCCGGCGCGGCGCGCATCGCCTCGCGGAGGTAGCGGCGCGCACGCGCGATCGCCGGGACGAGGGCGAGGCCCTGGGCGAGGCCGGCGGCGATGGCCGAGGCGAGCGTGCAGCCCGTGCCGTGGGTCGCGCGCGTCTCGATGCGCGCGTCCTCGAACAGCTGCTCCCCCCCGGGGTGCCCGGAGGCGCCGGGCTCCGGCGCGGTCCGGAGGACGTCGACGACGACGGCGCCAGGGAGGTGGCCCCCCTTCAGCAGCACGGCGCGCGGGCCCATGGAGAGCAGCTGCGCGGCGGCGCGGCGCATCGCGTCCACGCTGTCGATGACCGTGCCGGTCAGCGCCTCGGCCTCGGGGATGTTCGGCGTGAGCAGCGCGGCGAGCGGCAAAAGCCGGCCGCGCAGGGCGCCCTCGGCGTCGGGCTTCAAGAGGCGCGCGCCCCCTTTGGCGACCATCACGGGGTCGACCACGAGCGGCGCGCCGCGGCCGAGGCGCTCGTAGACGCGCGCGACCTCGTCGATGACCTCGGCCGAGTGGAGCATGCCGGTCTTGATCGCGTCGGCGCCGATGTCGTCGAGCACGAGCTCCATCTGGCGGCCGATGAAGTCGGGCGGCACCGGGAACACGCCGGCGACGCCGCGGGTGTTCTGCGCGGTGAGCGCGGTGATCGCGGTCGCGCCGTACGCGTCGAGCGCCGTGACCGCCTTGAGATCCGCCTGGATGCCGGCGCCGCCGCCCGAGTCGGACCCGGCGACGATGAGGACGCGGCCCTTCATGGAGCCCCCGGGCCGCGGGGGGCGGCCAGCCATGTGTCGTTCATGAGCACCCGCCGCCGCGCGTCAATAGTGCTTGTCGAGGACCGCCGGATCGGTCGTTGTCGAGAACACCGTGTCGCAGCGACGGCACCGGTATTTCACCTTCGTCGGCCGCGCCGAGATCCCGAACGCGAGCTGGATGTACCCCACGACGCGGTATTCCGCCTCGGCGCTCACCATGTAGTGATCACGGCCGTGTCCGCAGGGGCACTGCACCGGCTCGGACGTCGTGCGGTTGCGGTAGGGCATGGAAGGTGTGCTCGGCGACATGCGTTTTCAGGGTAGTCTAGGGGGTCCGCGGCGGACGTCGAGGGGCGGCGCCGCGGAACAGGGCAGGCGGGGGGCGGGCGGCGTGAGCAGGGCGCTCGCGCGTGCCGGCGCCTTGCGCGGCGGCCCCATCGAGAGACCGGCGCTTTGCGCCCCGCCGCGGACCGAATAGGACATGCCGCCATGCGCGCCGCACTCCGCGCCGAGCAGCTGGTGAAGCGGTACGGCGACTTCACGGCCGTGGACGGGATCGACCTCGCCGTGCACCCCGGGGAGATCGTCGGCCTGCTCGGGCCGAACGGCGCGGGCAAGACGACGACCCTGCGGATGCTCGCCGGCATCCTGTCGCCGACCGCCGGGCGCGTCCTCGTCGGCGGCGTCGACCTCGCCGCGAGGCCGCTCGAGGCGAAGCAGCGGATCGGCTTCCTCTCGGGCGACACCCAGCTCTACCAGCGGCTCACGCCCCGCGAGGTGCTCCGCTACTTCGGCCGGCTGTACGGCATGGGCGAGGCTGCGCTCTCGCGCCGCATCGACGCGCTCGTGGCCGACCTCGAGATGGACGCGTTCGCCTCGCGGCCGTGCAGCACGCTGTCGGCGGGGCAGAAGCAGCGCGCCAACATCGCGCGCGCCTTCCTCCACGAGCCCGAGGTGCTCATCCTCGACGAGCCGACGACCGCGCTCGACGTGATCAGCGGCCGCTTCATCGTCGAGTCGATCCGGCGCGAGCGCGCCGCGGGCAGGGCGGTCCTCTTCTCGACGCACATCATGGGCGAGGCCGAGTACCTGTGCGACCGGATCGCCCTCTTGCACGAGGGGCGCATCGCGGACAGCGGCGCGCTGCCGGAGCTCCTCGAGCGCACCGCCACCGCGAACCTGACCGACGCCTTCCTGTACCACGTGGAGCGGAGCCGCCCGCGCGAGGCGCGCGACGGATCGGGCAGCGCCGGCGCGCCTGCTCCGGGAGGGCCCGCGCGGTGAGGCTCGCCATCGTCTGGACCATCCTGCGCAAGGAGCTCGTCGAGTCGCTGCGGGACCGGCGCACCCTCGTGCGCCTCGTCCTCGTGCCGATCCTCCTCTATCCGCTCTTCGCGCTCGCGATGAGCAAGCTCGTCGGCTCGGAGGCGGCGGCGCGCGAGGCGCGCTCGTCGCGGATCGCGGTGTGGGGCGAGCTGGCCGAGGGCCTCTCGACGCGGCTCTCGTCGGCGGCGAAGCTCGAGCTCGTGCCGTGGGCCGGCGCGCCGCCGGAGGTGCGCGAGGGGCTCCTCTCCGGGGCGCTCGCGCCGCCGGCGGACCCTCCACCGCGAGCCGAGGAGGGGGCGCCCGGGGCCGAGGACCCGCGGCCGAGGTGGATCGAGCCGGACAACCCCGTGCTGGCCGCGGCGCGCGCCGCGGTGAGCGCGCGCGAGGTCGACGCGGTGCTCGTCCCGTGGCCGTCGCTGGGGGCCGAGCTCGGGCGCGGCGGGAAGGGCGCCGTCGCGATCTACTTCGACTCGGTGCGCGCCGACTCGGCCACGGCGGAGGCGCGCCTCGCGGCCGCGCTGCGGCGCGCCCGCGGCGCCATCGTCGCCGAGCGCGAGGCCGCGCGCGGACTGCCCGAGGGGTTCTCGATCGCCTACGACGTCGTGCCGCGCGACGTCGCGGAGGACAGCCGCAAGGTCGGCCAGATCCTCGGCTCGATGATGCCGATGATGCTGATCCTGATGTCGCTCCTCGGCAGCTTCCTGCCGGCGATCGACCTCACGGCGGGCGAGAAGGAGCGCGGCACGATGCAGACGCTGCTCTGCGCGCCGGTGCGATCCATCGAGATCATCTCGGGGAAGTTCCTGGCCGTGTGGATCATCTCGCTGCTCACGGCGCTCGGCAACGTGGTGAGCCTGTCGCTCACGGTGAGCCGGATGCTGCCGGACGTGATGGTCGTCGATCCCTGGATCTTCGCGCTGACGTTCGCGCTCCTCGTGCCGGTCACGCTCCTGTTCTCGGCGCTGTTCCTCGCCCTCGCCGTGTTCGCGAAGGACTTCAAGGACGGCCAGAACGCGCTCATGCCGGCGTACCTGCCGCTCTCGCTGCTCGCCGGCATCACGGCCCTGCCGGTGGTCGAGCTCAACCCGTGGACGGCTTACGCCCCGGTCCTCAACATCGCGGTGCTGATCAAGGCGCTGTTCGTCGGGGAGGCGCCGGTCGATCTCCTGTTCACGGCGCTCCTCTCCTCGGCGCTCTACGCCTGCCTCGCGCTCCTCTTCGCGGCGCGCGTCTTCGAGCGCGAGAACGTGCTGCTCGGCGGCCAGGAGTCGGCGCGCGCGGTGCTGGGCCTCCGGCGCCGGGCGGGCGGGGCGCCGTCGGCCGGGTTCTCGCTCGCGGCGTTCGCGGGCGTGCAGGTGCTCTTCTTCTACGGCAGCTTGCTCATCGCCCGCGCCAGCGTGGCGGTCCAGCTCGCGGTCTCGCAGGTCGGCTTCTTCCTCGCCCCGACGCTCGCGCTGGTCGCCGGCTTCGGCTACTCGCCGCGGGCGACGCTCGGCCTCCGGCGGCCCTCGGTCCGGGGCCTCGCCGGGGCGCTGCTCCTCGGGGCGTCGGCGTGGGCGGCGATCGGCGGCACCGTCCTCCGGTGGTTCCCCCCGCCCGAGCCGTTCGTCCGCGAGCTCGGCGAGCTCGTGCTGCTCGGCGGGCAGCCGTACCTGGTCGTGCTGCTGCTCGTCGCGGTGACGCCGGCCGTCTGCGAGGAGCTCTTGTTCCGCGGCCTCGTCTACGCCGGGCTGCGCCGCGCCGGGCCCGCCGTGGCGATCGGCGTCTCGGCGCTCCTCTTCGGGCTCGCGCACGGCTCGGTGTACCGGCTCCTGCCGACGCTCTCGCTCGGGCTCGTGCTCGGCTACGCGCGCCACCGCACCGGCTCGGTGCTGCCCGGCGCTCTGCTGCACGCCTTGAACAACGGGCTCGCCGTGTCGCTGCTCTATTTCAAGCCGCCGTCGGTGCAAGGGATCGTCGAGGGAGAGCTGCTGCCGTGGAGCGTGACGGCCGCAGCGGCGGTCGTCTCGCTGACCGGGCTGCTCCTGCTCCGGTCGGCATCGCCGCGAGCGCCGGAAGAGGGCGAGCACCTCGGGGATGGGGAGCCGAGGGGGCCCTGAGGGCGGGAAGCAGGGAGAAAATCTGAACTAAAACAATACTTTGCTGCCTTCGTGGGGCCGCTCCCGGCGAGGGCGAGCGCGACCGGCGCGGGGGAGGAGCGAGGCTGGCGGGTGCGGCGGCGGTGTGGGCCGTCGCGCCGAGGTGGATGAATCGCGTGTCTTGCGCCGCTCGCCCGCTGGGGTACGGACATCGATGTGCACGCACGCTCTCTTGCGGGGCTCGTTGCGGCGGCGGTGATCTCCGCGCTGTCCTGCTCGCCCGGCGGCCCCACGCTCGCGGACCTCGGTGGAACCGCGCTGATGGCGCCCCCGGCGCCGGCCCTCGCGGGCGCAGCGCCGGCCCTTGCGGGAGCGGCGCCGGCCCTCGCGGGCGGAGCGCCGGCCCTCGCGGGCGCAGCGCCGGTGGACGCCGGTGGGCCGCCGACCCTGGCGGAGCCAGCGCCCGCCATCGCCGGCGGAGCTCCCGCGGCGTCGCCGGGATGGGCCGGCCCCTGGGTCGAGCAGCTCGCCGACGCCGCCGGCCTGCGCGAGCGGCCGCCGCGGGCGCAGCGCCAGTGGAACCACATCGCCGCGGCCGCAGGCGCGGATTGCCGCGACGCGCTCAAGCAATCCGGCGCGCGGTTCCAGGCGCTGCCGGACGTCGCGAAGCCCAACAAGAAGGGGTGCGGCATCCCGCACGGCGTGCTGCTGACGCGCGGCCCGACCGGCATCGTTTACTCGCCGCCGCTGCAGGTCGATTGCTCGCTCGCCCTCCGGCTGGCCGATATCGAGCGCGTGATCCAGGAAGAGGCAGAGACGCACCTGGGCTCGCCGATCGCCCGCATCAGCACCCTGGGGAGCTACGCCTGCAGGGAAGTCGTCGGCAGGATGCGAAGGTGGAGCGAGGGGCTGAGCGAGCACTCGTTCGGCAATGCATTCGATATCTCGCGCTTCTCGCCGAAGCGCGGGCGCGCGATCAGCGTGCTCCGCGATTACGTGCTCTATGGGAGCGACCCGACCACCCGCGAGGGGCGCTTTCTCCGGGGCGTGACCCGCCGCCTCCGCGCCGAGGGGGCGGCCGCGCGCGTCCTCGGGCCGGACTTCGACGCGAGCCACCGGGACCACCTGCACGTCGATTGCGGCACGCCGCGCTGGTACTGAGCCGCGGGCGCGCCTCAGGGCTGCCGCGGCCTCGCGGCGCCGGCCTACTTTGCGGCCATCACCAACGGATGGAGTGAATGCCATGCAGGACGCCTCAATGGTTGGGCTGGGCGCGATAGCGACGTCGGCCCGCAGGAGAGCGGCTGTGGCGTGAAGGTGGGACTCTCGATGGGTCAGCGCGAGACGAGGGCAGGCGGCCCCGCGCTCACCCGGTTCAGGCCCGCAGCTCGAGGATCCGCACGTCGTACGGCGCGAGCTCCACGGCGTGGACCTCGGACTTGCCGCCCAGCTCGGTCAGGTGGCCGGAGGCCGCGACGGGCTTGACCGAGATCGGCGCGTCGGCCTGGCTGACCAGGAACACGAAGCGCCGGCCGTCCCGGTGGCGCAGGGTGTCGGCCGCGACGCGCGGGTCGTCCACGGTCACCGGCCGACGCACGCCGGCGAGCGCGGCGAGCGCGTCGTAAAGGCGGTAGGTCGGCTCCGGGTTGACCCGCGGGGTCGCCGCGGCGAAGTGCTCGATCGGGTAGGTGCAGAGCACGACGCTGCCGCTGCCGACCCGGCGCCGCAGCAGCGCCGGCCGGCCGCGCTGGTCGACCGCGACGACCTCCGCGCCCCGGGGCCGCACCGGCAGGTAAGCGCGGCTGTGCTCGGTGCCGGCGACCGGGAACGCGAGCGTCGTGCCCTCCGCGATCGTGCCGAACCCGCGCTCGAAGGTGAGCTGCACGCGATCGTCCTCGATCGGATCGACCATCCCGTAGCGCAGCTGATGCTCGACGCCGAACATCGCGTTGAGGTGCGCGTACCACGGCCCGCGCTGCGACCCGTGCGTGCCGTGGGAGTACGACGCGTAGACCACCGCGCCGCCCGAGGCCAGCCGCTCCAGGAGATGCCAGCTGGGCGCCGTCAGCTGCTTGGCCGACGGCAGGAGATACAGCCGGCAGTCCTCGGCGATCCCGTCCCGCTCGCGGGTCAGCCCGACCGGCAGATCCGCCTCCTTCGCGGCGACGTAGGCCTGCCGCAGCGTCGTGAACAGGTAGCTGCGATCCTCGGCCTCGGTGAACGGAAACGCGCCCTCCAGGTACGACGGCACGATCAGCGCCGCGTCGGCCGGCTCTCGCTCGCAGCCGAGGACGTCGATGTCGGCGAGCACCCGGGCGAAGCGCGCCATCTCCTCGAGCTGCGGCTTGGGGCGGCCCTCGGTCGTCGTCAGCCCGAAACGGAGCTCGAACGGGTGATGCCGGTAGGGATCCTGGTCGATGAGGTCGAAATCCGTGTTGTTCCAGCCGATCCAGCCGGTGGCGCCGGCGAGCAGGGTGTTGTGGAGGACCTGCCGGTAGTAGTGCGCGGCGTTCTCGTCGGAGACGAAGCTCGAGGACACCCCGAACTCCTCCAGCACGACCGGCTTGCCGAGGAAGCCCGTGAGCTCGCAGATGAACGCCGCCCCGTAGTGCTGGCGGACCAGGTCGTTCTCCATGCGGTACACGTGCGGGCCGAGGAAATCGACGAGCGCCCCGAGGTCGCGCACCGAGAACCCGTTGTCGTTGCCGGTGACCTCGATGCCCCACGCGCCGTCGCCGATCGAGATCGGCTCGCTCGCCCCGCCGGCCCGCAATCCCTGCACGACCAGGCTCGCCCAGCTCGTGACCGTCTCGCGGACCGAGCGCTCGCGCTCGCCGTAGATCGGCATCTCGTTGGAGACGAGCCAGCCGGTCACCGCCGGGTGGCCCGCGAAGCGCCGCGCCATCTGCTCGGCGAACCACGCTTGCCGGGCCACCATCCACACGTCCCCGTACAGATCGCGCCCGCGCCGCCAGACCGGGTCCCAGTTCTCGCCGGACATGTGGCCGACGAGGAGGGTCGGAATCGTGGTCATCCCCACCTCCACGTGCGCCTCGAGGAAATCGCCGTAGCGCTCCGCGCAGCCCTCGTCGATCCGGTCGGGCTCCGGCATGAAGTGGGGCCAGTAGAAGAACGACCGCGTCATCGTGAGGCCGTGCTCGGCGAGCACCCGGAGCTCCTCGCGGACCAGGGCCGGATCGTAGCTCTGCCACATGAGCGGGCCGCCGCGCCTCGACCAGAAATTGGCCCCGAGCCAGGCGACGGCCTGTTGACGAACAGCGACTTTGGCGAAATTGCGATGCATAGTCCTCACGTCCCGATCACGCTACTTAATCGGTTCAGTATGCGCTCCGCAAGGGAGGAACGCACCGGCGGCGGCGCCGGGCCGGATCAGGCGCGGGGGGGCGGCGCGGTGCTGCCCCGCGTCGCGAGCGTCGGCGCGCTGCACTCGACGTCGTCGATCGGCTCGCCGGCCACCAGGCGGAGGAGCAGCGCGGCGGCGCGGGAGCCGTGCTCGGCGATGTTGCGGCGCACCGCGGTCAGGGCGGGGTGCACGAGCTGACACAGCGCCGAGTCGTCCCAGGCCACGATCGAGAGGCGCTCGGGCACGGGGACGCGCATCTCCTGGGCGACGGCGAGCGCGGCCACGGCCATCACGTCGTTGTCGAAGACGATGGCCGTGGGCGGCGTGGCCCCCGCGAGCAGCCGCCGCGTGGCCTGACCCCCCGCCTCGCCCGTGTAGTCCGCGTGGACCGTCTGCACGCGCTCGATCCGCCGCTGGCGGGCGGCCGCGCTGAACGCCTTCGTGCGCAGCGCGGTGTGCATGAACTCCGCGGGGCCGGCGACCCGCGCGATCGACCGGTGCCCCAGCGCGGCCAGGTAGTCGACCACCGCGCGCATCGCGCTCGCGTCGTCGCTCCACACGCCGGAGAGCCGCCCTTTGCCCGTCGGCCCGCCGACCACCACCGCCGGGAGCTTCAGCTCCTCGACCAGCTTCACGCGCGGATCGCCCTCGCAGAGATCGACCAGGATCACCCCGTCCACCCGCCGCTCCGCCCACCAGCGGCGGTACGTCTCCAGCTCGGCCGCGCGATCGTCGGTCACCTTGAGCAGCAGCGCCTCCGCCTTCTCGGACAGCTCCGCCTCGATGCCCGAGATGAGCTGCATGAAGAACGGCTCGATGCCGAGCGTGTGCGCGGGCCGATCGATGACCAGGCCGACGGCGCTGGCCCGGCCGTCGGAGAGCGCGCGCGCCGCGTTGCTCGGCTGCCAGCCGAGCTCCGCCGCGATGGCGAGGATCCGCTCGCGCGTCGGCTCCGACACGCCGGGCCTGCCGTTCAGCGCATAGGAGACCGCTCCCTTGGACACCCCCGCACGCCACGCGATGTCCGTGATCGTCGGACGCTTCACGCCTCACCTCCGCTCCAGCCGGTGGAGCGCGCCTCTCGTGTGGACCTGCTCCGCCGCATGGCCCCGCTTGGATAGCACGGCGGCCCGCGGGCGAGCCTCGCGCCGCGCAGGGCCGCGCGCCGCCCGAGGCCTGCGCAGCCGCTCCCACACCCCCTCCCAGCGCAGGCGCCGCGGGCGAGGGGCCTCGCTGCCCCGCGCGGCGCCCCGGTCGGCGCGCCGAGATCCGCCGCGCGGGGGATGGGGGAGCCGCCTCCGCCCCCGGCGGACGCCGTGTTCGCTGAACCGGTTCAGCCTGGCGGGCCGGTTCGTCTGGCGCGGCAGGCGCCGCTCACGCCACTTCCAGGAGCTCGCGCTCGGTGATGCCGAGCAGGAAGAGGATGGCGTCGAGACCGCTCGCGGACAGCGACGTGTCCGCGGCCTCCCGCAGCTTGGGCTTCGCGCGGAACGCGACGCCGAGCCCGGCGCGCTGGAGCATCAGGAGGTCGTTGGCGCCGTCGCCCACGGCGATGGTCTGATCGAGCAGCACGCCTTCGGCCTGCGCGATGGTCTCGAGCAGCTCCGCCTTGCGCTGCGCGTTGACGATGGGCCCGGTCACCCGGCCGGTGAGCTTCCCGCCCTCGACCTCCAGCGAGTTCGAGTAGGCGTAGTCGATTCCGAGCCGGGCCTTGAGCGCCTCCGCCGCGATCGAGAAGCCGCCCGAGATCACCGCGGTCCGGTAGCCGAGCCGCCTCAGCACGCGGACGAGCGTCTCGGCGCCCTCGGTGATGGGGAGCTCGGCGGCGAGCTTCCGGAGCACGCCGACGTCGAGGCCGCGGAGCAGCGAGAGCCGCTGGCGGAGCGACTCGTCGTAATCCATCTCCCCCTGCATCGCCCGCTCGGTGATCTTCGCGACCTGCTCCGCCACGCCCTTTTCGCGCGCGAGCTCGTCGATGACCTCGATGCGGATGAGCGTCGAGTCCATGTCCATCACGACGAGCCGCTTGCTCCGGCGGAAGAGGCCCTCGCGCTGCAGGGCGAGGTCGAAGCTGTTCTGCATGGCGAGCGCCAGGAGGGCCCGCTTGAGCGCGTCGGCCTCCTCCTCGCGCTGGAGCAGCACCTGGATCTCCACGGACGACAGGCGCTCGACCGACAGGCGCGCGATCTTCTCGATGTTCGCGCCGTGGCGCGCGAGCGTGGAGGCCACGTCGTGCAGCTGCTTCGCGCCGAGCTCCCGCCCGATGGCCGTCACCACGTAGCGGCTCCCCGGGGCGCGCGGCGGCGCGCCGCCGTCGAGCGGCTTGAAGTCGAGCGCCACGCCGAGCTCCTTCGCCGCGAACAGGAGCTCCTTGAGCCCGCTGCGCGTCTCCGGGAAGAGCGCGAGCAGCGCGAGGTTCAGGTTGCCGTGCACCACCACCTGCTCGATGTCGAGCAGCGTGGCGCCGATGTCGCTGAGGACGCCGGTGAGCCGGGCGGTGATGCCCGGGAGGTCCCTGCCGGTGACGGTGACGAGGATGGGATCGGAGGCGGCCATCGCGCGCCCCTTATCAGGGCCGCGACGCAGGGTCGACGCCGATCCCCCGCGACGTCCGGAAGCCCGGAAGAGCGCCTGTCGCCGCGGAGCCGGGCTCCGTCGCCGTCACCGGTATCGCCCGCGTCCCCGCGCCGCCGCCGCGCGCCCGCCGCCGCTCGCCCCCGCGCCCGCGCTCGCGCGCCCGCCGCCGCTCGCCCCCGCGCCCGCGCGCCCGCCGTTCGCCTTGGCGCCGGCCGCCGCGCCCCGCCGGCTCGCCGTTCGCCCGGAGCGCGCCGGCTTCTCCTCGGCCGCCTCGCGCGCGATGCCGGCCTCCCCGTCGCCCTGCTGGGCCTTGAGCTGGCGGAGCTGGTCGCGCAGCCGCGCCGCCTTCTCGAACTCGAGGTTCTCCGCCGCCGCGAACATCTCCTGCCGGAGCGCGTCGATCTGGTCGACGAGGTCCACCGCGGCGCGCGCCGCCTCGGCCGCGGGCTTCGCCGGGCCCTTCGGCACGGCGTAGTAGTCGCGCGTGCCCGACGTGGGCGACAGGTCGAGGATCGCCTTCTTCACCGTGGCCGGCGTGATGCCGTGCTCCTTGTTGTACGCCTCCTGGATCGCGCGCCGCCGGGTCGTCTCGTCCATCGCGCGCTTCATCGCGTCGGTGATGCGATCGGCGTACATCACGACCTCGCCGTGCACGTTGCGGGCGGCGCGGCCGATCGTCTGGATGAGCGAGCGCGGGCTCCGGAGGAAGCCCTCCTTGTCGGCGTCGAGGATCGCGACCAGCGACACCTCCGGCAGATCGAGCCCCTCGCGCAGGAGGTTGATGCCGACCAGCACGTCGAACTCGCCGCGCCGGAGATCGCGGAGGATCTCCACGCGCTGGAGCGTGTCGACGTCCGAGTGGAGGTACCGGACCCGGATGCCGAGCTCGGTGTAGTACTCGGTCAGATCCTCGGCCATCCGCTTGGTCAGCGTCGTGACGAGCACGCGGTCGCCGCGGGCCACCCGATCCCGGATGCGCGCGAGCAGGTCGTCGACCTGCCCGGACACCGGCCGGATGTGGATCTGCGGATCGATGAGCCCGGTCGGCCGGATGATCTGCTCGACGACCGCGCCGGCCGACTTCTGCAGCTCGTAGTCGCCGGGCGTCGCGCTCACGAAGAGGACCTGGGCGTAGTGCTGCTCGAACTCCTCGAACTTGAGCGGCCGGTTGTCGAGCGCGCTCGGGAGCCGGAACCCGTACTCGACCAGCGTCTCCTTCCGCGCCCGGTCCCCCCGGAACATCGCCCCGACCTGCGGGACGGTCTGGTGCGACTCGTCGATGATGAGGAGGAAATCCTTCGGGAAATAGTCGATCAGCGTGGGCGGGGGCTCGCCGGGCTTCCGGCCCGAGAGGTGGCGCGAGTAGTTCTCGATGCCGTTGCAGAACCCCATCTGCTCCAGCATCTCGAGGTCGTACATCGTGCGCTGCTCGATCCGCTGCTTCTCGAGGAAGCGCACGGCCTTGTCGTAGAAGTCGATGCGCTCGCGCAGCTCCTCCCGGATCGCCTGGATCGCGAGCCGGAGCTGCTGCTGCTCGGTGACGTAGTGGGAGCCGGGGAAGACCGCGTAGCGGTCGAGCTGGCCCACCACCTTGCCGCGGACGGGGTCGACCTCCTTGATCGCCTCGATCTCGTCGCCGAAGAACTCGACCCGGATCGCGAGCGACTCCTCGTAGGCGGGGAAGATCTCGACGACGTCCCCGCGGACGCGGAACGTGCCGCGGTGGAAGTCGACGTCGTTGCGCGTGTACTGGATGTCGACGAGCCGCCGCAGGAGCTCGTCGCGGCGGATCTCGGTGCCGCGCTCGAGCTTGATCAGGAGCCCGTGGTAGCTCTCGGCCGAGCCGATGCCGTAGATGCAGCTCACCGAGGCGACGATGATCACGTCCGGGCGCGAGAGCAGCGCGTGCGTCGCCGCGTGGCGCATGCGGTCGATCGCGTCGTTGATGATCGCGTCCTTCTCGATGTACGTGTCGCTCGTCGGGACGTAGGCCTCGGGCTGGTAGTAGTCGTAGTAGCTGACGAAATAGTGGACGGCGTTGTTGGGGAAGAGCTCCCTCATCTCACCGTAGAGCTGGGCCGCCAGCGTCTTGTTCGGCGCCATGATGAGGGTCGGCTTCTGCAGCTTCTCGATCACCTTGGCGGCGGTGAACGTCTTGCCGCTGCCCGTGACGCCGAGGAGGACCTGGAAGGTCTCGCCCTGCTCGAAAGCGGAGCAGATCTCCTGGAGCGCGCGAGGCTGGTCACCGCACGGCTTGAAATCGGAGACGAGCTCGAAGTTTGTGGGCATGGAGCGGAGGACCCTAGTGCGGCGAGGGCCTCCTCGCAACCTCCGGCGCGGTCACGGCCCGCTCCACGTCCCAGAGGCCCCAGAGGTCCGGCCTCGTCGCTGCACCAACCACCGGCCGACCGAAAATTGTCGGCCAGCTGTCGGCCGTGGTCGGACACCGACCACGGCCGCACGCGCGCGGGGTGGTGGCGGCGGTGGTGGTGGCGGCGGTGGCGAGGTGAAGTGCCTGGGGCGATGCGGCCGGGCAGAGCAGGAGGCGCTTGACGGCGGGGCGGGGCTGGCGGATTCTAGGCGCTGCCGCGTCGTTGTGACGTGAGCCGAACACGGAGGTCAGGTCATGAGTGGGAATACACAGCAGACCCATTGCGCCGCCGCCGTCGTCTCCGCCGCGGCCAGCTGAGCTCGTCTCCACGCTGTCGTGAAGGCGTGCGCGCGCCCTGATCGGCGCGCGTTCGTCCTGCGCTGCGCGCGCCTCGCAGGGCATCCGCCCTGGCCGGGCGCGCCCTCCGGCGTGACGTCCTGACGGTCGACGAGCTCCGCCCCGCGGCGGCCCCGCGCGTGGAATGGCCGGCGCGGGCGCGCTTGCGCGCCGCCGCGCCCTTGTCCGTCGATCGCCGCGCGCCGCAGCTCGCGCCGCGCGGCCGAACGCCATGGAGCGCTCGTCCGTCATGCATATCGACTCCGATTTTTCCGTTGATCCGTCATCGCAGAACGAACCGCGGCCCGATCTGATCGGGCTCGGATGGACTCCCTTCTTCGCGAGCCAGCTCGCGTCCCTGGAGGAGGCCGTGCAGCCGGCGCGCGTCCTCCTCGCCTCCGCCTCGCGGCACCACGTGCAGACCGCGGACGGCCCGCGCCTCGCGGTCGTCAGCGGGCGCCTCGCGCACGAGGCCGCGGGCCGCGCGGCGCTGCCCACCGTCGGCGACTGGGTGGGGCTCAGGCCCGGCGACGGCGCCGGGCCCGCGTACATCGTGCACACGTTCGCGCGGAATACGTGCCTGCGGCGCAAGGCCGCGGGCCCCGCGATGGAGGCGCAGGTGCTCGCGGCGAACGTCGACAAGGTGTTCATCGTCACGTCGCTGAACGCCGACTTCAACGTGCGCCGCCTGGAGCGGTACATCGAGGCGGTCATCGACAGCGGCGCCCGCCCGGTGCTCGTCCTCAACAAGGCGGATGTCTGCCCCGATCCGGGGCGGTTCATCGACGCCGCGCGGGAGGTCGCGCCCGCCGCGCCGGTCGCGCTGGTCAGCGCCCTGTCTGGCGCCGGCCTCGACGCGCTCCGCGCCGAGATCGGGGCCGGGGAGACCATCGCCCTCGTCGGCTCGTCCGGCGTGGGGAAGTCGGCCCTCAGCAACCGCCTGCTCGGCGTGGAGGTGCAGCGCGAGGGGGCGATCCGGGCGTCGGACGAGCGCGGCCGCCACACGACCGCCCACCGGGAGCTCTTCGTGATGCCCGGCGGCGGCCTCCTCATCGACACGCCGGGCGTGCGGGAGCTCGGCCTCTGGTCCGACGACGGCGCGGCCCCCGCGGGCTTCGACGACGTCGAGGCCCACGCCGCGGCCTGCCGCTTCCGGGACTGCAGCCATGACGGCGAGCCCGGGTGCGCGGTGCTGCGCGCCATCGAGGAGGGCGAGCTCGATCCGGAGCGCCTCGGCGCGTACCAGAAGCTCGGGGCGGAGCGGCGCTACCTCGCCCGGCAGCAGGACGTGCGCGCGAAGCTCGAGGAGAAGCGGCGCTGGAAGCAGATCTCGAAGCGGATGCGCGCGAATCCGAAGCAATAGAGCGATCCGTCTCTGGAATCGCCAGGACGCCAGGAACGCCGGGGGGAACATGAGATCTCCTGGCGTTCCTGGCGCTTCTTTCCGTATCTGCTCTCGACCCTGACACGCTCTCCGGCGGGGGACCTCCCCGTGCGGAGGGATCCTCCGCACGAGCTTTGACCCTCTGTCACGCGGAGCGCGCGCCCGCGGCAGGCCGGCCCTTCGCGGCCCCCCGCAGCGCGTGGACGATCCCGTCTTGCAGCGACCCGAACGTCGCGACCCCGTCGAGGTCGGCCCCGATCTCGACGAGCGCCCTCGCCACGTCCGGGCGGATGCCGCTGAGCAGCACCCGCGCCCCGAGGAGCCGCGCCGCGCCGACCGAGCGGATGAGCCCGTGCACGGCCTGCTGATCCACGGTGCGCACCCCGGTGATGTCGAGGATGACCACGCTGGCGACCCGCTCGGACAGCGCCTGCAGCAGCGACTCGGTCATCCGCGACAGCCGCTGCTCGTCGAGCGAGCCGACGAGCGGGACCACCATGATCCCGCCGGTGATGGGGATGATCGGCGTCGAGAGCTCCTCGACGAGGATCGTCTGCCGGTGGACCGCCTCGCGGAGCCGCCAGCGCTCCTCGTCCGCCCGCTTGCTCTCGGTGAGGTCCCGCGCCACGCAGACGAGCCCGTGGACCTGCCCGCCGTCGGTCCGCATGACCGAGGCGAGGAACGACACGGCGACGGCGCGCCCGTCCTTGCGCAGACAGACCCTCTCGTCGCGCGCGCCGCCCGCGTCGATGAGCGCGCCGGCCGAGAGCCCGGGGAACACGACGTCGAGCGGCCTGCCGACGAGCTCATCCCGGGTATACCCCGAGAGGTCGCAGGCGGCCTGGTTGACGCTCCGGATCCCGCTGTCGCCGTCGGCCACGACGAGGAGGTCGAGCATCGATTCGATGATGCCCGTCACGTACGTCTTGGAGACCGTCGAGCCCGCGAGCTCCTCGCCGAGCATGTTCAGCCCGGCCGCCATTCCGTCGATCAGATCGTTCCTGTCGCTGACAGGCGCCTTCCTGGCGTAATTGAACCCGACGAGCGCGACGATGACCTCCATGAGCTCTTCCAGCCGCTGGCTCAGCTCGTCCTCGGCCGGGCGCGGCGCCGCGAGCGGGGCCGCGAGCGATCGTAGCGCGGAGAGGGCCTGATCGAGCGGATCCGCCCCGAAGGCCGGCGGCAGGGCGCCGCGCCGCTCGGCCGGGAGCAGGCGCAGCACGAGCTCGCAGAGCTCGGCCACGCGTGGATCGTCCAGTGGGCCTGTGCCCATCAGTCAGCGAAGCCTTTCAGCCATTGAATCGCCTCCCTCTCCTCGGTGAAGAGCCGAACGGGCTTGGCGCGGTTCCCGTAGACGGTGAGGAAGATGTTGCCGATCATCCGCGCGACCGGGCGCCCGCCGAGGAGCGCCATCGCGCGGTACGCCTGCGTCGCCTCCTCGGATGCGAAGTAGTTGCGCGCGTCCAGGTCGGTGGCCTTGCACCGCGTGAGATCGCACAGGACCGGGTACGGCTTGCCCCTGCTGAATCGCTTGTTCGCGGCGATGTTCTCCTTCGCGTCGGCGAGCGTCTGGACCGCGCCCTCGTCGACATCGAAGCGGATGATCCCGTTCTCCCTGTCGAAGGAGAACTCCCCGGTCCGCGTCTTCAGACGCTCGTCTCCGAGCTCGTTCACGTCCCCCCCTCTCGCCGGTTCGCTCGGGCGGGCCGGATGCAGCGCGCAGGCCGGTAGCCGCGCCCCACCCGCGTCGATCGCCGGTCCACCCCTGCCGCCGACGATGCGCTCATCGCGCCCCCCTGAGATTCGGTTGTAACACCAACTTGCTCGGAATGTCCAAGCTCTTTACAAAGTCCGTGCAGGCCGGCGCCCCATCGAACGCGACGTGGCGCAGGGATAGCTGGCGTACAACGAGGAGAGATCCCGCGTGCTCCGGGGTAGGGGCGATGCTCCGGGCAGGCGCAAAGGGCCATACCTCGGACCATCGTGGACCGATGTCTTGCGCTTCGCGCGGCCGACGCCGATATCGAGGCTCGATCTCACGACCGGCGTCTCGCCCTCTCTCTACCCGCCGCGCCTCGGGAAGAGCCATCGGGAGGGGGTGGCGCGCGCGGGGGTGGCGGGGGAAGGGCCCCACGAATCCGAGCGCCGGCCCGCATCGAAGCGAGTCGCTCCTGGTCCTCTCTTACCCGTTCAGCGGGCCATCGCCACCACAAGGCGCGAGTTCGTGGGAAGGGCCCCCCGCCACCCCCGCGCGCGCCACCCCCTCCCGATGGCTCCCCCGCGACCCGGCTCTCTCCCCCCGCCCGCTCCCGCCCCCGTCAGATCCCGTATTGCCGCAGCTTCTTGTGGAGCCCCTCGCGCGTGATCCCGAGCGATTTCGCCGCGTTGGTCTTGTTGTTGTTGTGCCCGCGCAGCGCTTCCAGGAGGAAGTACTTCTCGACCGCGTCCATCATCTCCTTGAGCGACCCCTTGGGCGTCCCCGCCCGCGCCACGAGCCCCTCGACCTGCCGGATCCGCGGTGACAGCAGCTCCGGCGTCGCGAACGCCCCCGGATCCAGCTGGATGACGAGCCGCTGCACCTCGTTCTGGAGCTCCCGGACGTTGCCCGGCCAGTCGTAGGCGACCATGAGCTCCATCGCCTGCTGGCTGAACCCGCCGCACGGCTTGCCGATCTCGTCCGCGTAGCGCTCCAGGAAGTGCGCCGCGAGCAGCGGGATGTCGTCCCGCCGCTCGCGCAGCGGCGGCAGGCGGATCGGGAACACCTTGAGCCGGTAGTAGAGGTCCTCGCGGAACCGCCCCTTGGCCACCTCGTCCTCGAGGTTCCGGTTCGTCGCCGCGACGATGCGCACGTTGACGTGCTTCGGGCTCGTCGCCCCCACGGGGCGGATCTCGCCCTCCTGGAGCGCCCGGAGCAGCTTCGACTGGAGCGACAGCGGGGTCTCGGTGATCTCGTCGAGGAAGAGCGTGCCGCCGTCGGCGATCTCGAACAGGCCCTTCTTCTCCTCGGTGGCGCCCGTGAACGACCCCTTCTTGTGGCCGAAGAGCTCGCTCTCCAGGAGGCTCTCGGCCAGCGCCGCGCAGTTCTGCGCGACGAAGAGCTTGTCGCGGCGGCGGGAGCGGTAGTGCACGGCGGCGGCGATGAGCTCCTTGCCCGTGCCCGTCTCACCCTCGATCAGCACCGTGACGCGCGTGTCGACCACCTTGTCGAGCTGGCCGATGACCCGGCGCATCGCCTCGCTGTTGCCGATGATGTCGACCGCGCCCCCGCCCCGGCGCTTCTCCTCGCGCCCCTTGAGGAAGCTGTTCTCCTTCTGGAGCCGCTCCTCGGCGAGCACGAGCCGCTTGATCAGCCGGGCGTTCGCCACCGCGAGCGACGCGTTCGCCGCCAGCACGAGCAGCGTCTCCAGATCGCCCGCGTTCAGCATCCCGGGCGCGCTCCGGTTGTCGGCCTGGAGCACGCCGATGATCTCCTCGCCCTTCCATAGCGGCACGGCCAGCGTGCTGCGGATCGAGGCGCCCATCAGCGACTCGGTCTGCCCCACCTCGATCGGCGCGTCGGCCGCGAGCACCGCCGCCCGCTCCTTGATCACCTTGCGGTACACGCTGCGCGTGATCGGCACCGGCCCCGCCGGCGGCGCCCCGCGGCCCGACGGCGAGCGGACGCGCGTCAGCACCGGGACGAACGCCGCCGGCGCCGCGCCCGGCTCCTGGTCGTCGTCGCGCAGCACCACCGTGACGTGCGTCGCGCTCGGCACGAGGGCGAGCACCGCGTCGGCGATCTCGGCGAGCACCTCGTCGAGATCGTTTGCGGCGCCGATGCGCTTCTGCGCCGCGTACATGGCCGAGAGCGCGCTCGGGTCGCGCTCGATCTTCGCCTCGGCGGGCTCGATCTCGTCGAGGCGCCGGATCGAGACGACCCGCGCGTCGTCGGCCTCCTCCGGGATCTTCACCACCATCCGGGTGACCGCGTCGCCCGAGCCGAGCTCGATGACGTCGCCCGTCTGGAGGGCGACCGCGCTGCGCCCGGGCCCGAGCTCGAGCCGCTCGCCCCGGCGCACCACGCTCGTCCCGTTCGTGGAGCGCAGGTCCTCGAGGATCGCCCCGTCGGCGCCGTTCACGATGCGCGCGTGCGCCCCGGAGACGTGGCGATCGTCGAGCACGACCCGGTTGTCCGGAGAGCGCCCGAGCGTGATGAGCTCGCCCTGGAGCTCGAAGGCGCGCCCGGCAGCGAGACCCTGGGTTACCTCGAGCACGATCATGGTTCGTTCAGCCAGGAAGGCCCCGCGGGGAAGGCCCGGAGTAAACCGTCAAGACGGAGGAGATGCCAGGAAAAACCGGGGAGCCCTGCGCTTCGGCGAAACATCGCACCCGGAAGGCGCTCGGCAAAGGAAATCTGGAATCAGGAGGTCGCGTCGACCTCCTCACCCGCGCCCGCGCGCGACCCCGGGGTCGCGCGCGGGAAGGCGGCGCTCACTGGGCGCGGGCGGTCAGGCGGTAGATGACCGTCTTGAAGGGCGCGTTGCCGGAGATCTTCTCCGGATCCTTCGACGCCTCGCCCTCGTCGACGATCTTCTGCAGCTTGGTCGCGACCTCGGCGTCGCCCTTCGGCGACAGGGCGTCGATGACCGAGACCGACACGAAGCGCACGGCCGCGTTCGAGACCTTCGGCAGCGCGTCGATGATCTGCTGCCGGACGTCGGGGGAGCCGAGGACGCCCGTCATGTAGGCGGCCTTGATCCCCTGGAACTGCGTCTCCTTGGCCTGCGACGCCGGGTCCCCGAGCTTGCCGATGTAGCAGTCGACCTTGGTCCCGCAGCCGTTCAGCAGGTCCTTCGCGAGCTTGATCTCCTTCTCCATCGACTTGCCGACCGTGCCGCCGCCGCTCGTGCGGGTGTTCGCGAGCCGGTCGACGTCGGCGACCTGGTCGGGCTTCATCAGCTTGAGCGCCGTCTGGAGCGAGACGTCGCGGATCTGCGCGACGTCGTCCTCCTCGCCGCGCGCCTCGAGCCCCGTCTTCACGATCCACGGCACGAGGCTCGCGTCGAAGAAGTTGCCCGCCGCCTCGGCGAGCATGACCCGCGCGTTGATGCCGGCCGGCGGCATCTCGAGGCTCGCGGGC
The DNA here is from genome assembly GCF_051526825.1 of Sorangium sp. So ce185. Lineage (NCBI taxonomy): Bacteria > Pseudomonadati > Myxococcota > Polyangiales > Polyangiaceae > Sorangium > Sorangium sp. So ce185. The sequence goes on from NZ_CP150316.1 coordinate 1,191,109, forward strand.
GTCTTCTCGTAGGCCGCCTGGAAGGCGGCGAGGGTCTCCGGCGTCTTGGGCACCTTGGTGAGCTCGCGCGCGATGATGGCGCGCGGCACGTCCTCGGCCTTCTCGAGCGCGGAGAGCAGCGGCTGCACCGACTCCTGCCGGCCGATCGTCGCCAGGACGAGCGCGGCGGCCGCCACGTGGGCGGTCTCCGCCGCTTTCTTCTGCTCCGCGCTCGGCTTGTCGCCGGCGGCCTTCAGGTTCTCGACCTTCGAGTACTCGACGAGCTCCTTGTGCTCGCCCTTGAGCAGCTGGATCGCCGGCTCGATCGCGGGCTTGCCGATCTTCGTGAGCGCGAGGATCGCCGTCGCGGCGGCGTCCGCCTTGATCGGCGACAGCACCACCTTGAGCAGCGGCACGACCGCCTTCTCGCTGCGCTGCCAGCCGAGCAGCTCGGCCGCGGTGATCTGCCAGAACAGCTCGTTCCGCATCGTGGCGACGTCCTTCGGATCGTTGATCGGACGCCCGAGCATCGTGATGAGCCCGTCTTCCCACGACTTGCTGTTGATCTCGATCATCGCGTCGTGCACGTCGCGCGAGATCGTGGAGCCCTTCGGCTTGCCGTGCTGGAGCTTCGTGAAGACGGCCATCAGCGGCTCGGCGGCCTTCTCCGACTTCATCGCCCCGAGGCCGCGCACGGCCCAGCGGACGTCCTCCTCGGTCGACTCGGGCTTGTAGTCCTTGAGCGCCTTGATGAGGCAGGCGTCGCCGCGCGGGTCGCGCGTGTCGGAGATGAACTTGATGAGCTTCGAGTTCGTGCGCTCGTCGAGGTCGCCGGCCACGCACCGCTGCGTCATCGGCTCGATGATCTTGTCGAGGAGCGGCTTCACGGTCGGGCCGTTCCGGTCCTTGTTGTCGCGCGTCATCGCGTCCTCGAAGAACTGGACGAGCCGGTTGACCGAGGGGGTAACCGTCGCCGGGTCGTCGAGCCGCTTGACGTGCGTCTCGGGGTCGTTCTCGTCGGCGCACCCGGCGACGATCCCTGCGGAGAGCGCCATCGACGACGCGGTGGCGGCCCCCAGGAGGAGCGAGCGAAGGAGCGGCAGGATGCTGCGTGCTGAGCGGGACATGGTGTTTCCTCCGGGACCTCGGTGATGCTGCCGGCCTGACCTCGCCGTCGCGAGGCGCGAGAAGGAGAGGCGGTCAGCGGCTAGCCTTCGTTAGCCTGAGGGGACGAAAGTGGACAAAAACAGCGCGCGGCAGGGGGCGCGGCCCCCCTTCGGCCACGACGTGGCGCCGCTCCGCCATGGAAACGGCGGAGCCGAAACTATTCGGCGCCCGGGGACGTGTCAACGCGAGCGCGGCACGGACACGAGCCGGCGGATCCCCGTGGCGAACAGCCGGTCGGGGATGACACGGCGCAGCGCGACGAGCGCCCGAGCGTCCCGGCCGATGAGCGTGCGGAACGGCGGCGAGGGCGCCTCGATGAGGCGGAGGATCGCCGCCGCGACCGGGGCGGGCGGCGGGGCCTTGGCGGCGTCCTGGAGGACGAGCTGCTCGATCGTCCGGGTCATGGCGGCGTAGGGCCCGTCGGGCGAGATGTGGGCGCCGCGACGCTGGTTCTCGAAGAAAATTTCGGTCTTGAACGTGCCGGGCTCGACGAGGCAGACGTGGACGCCGAACGGGGCGACCTCCCAGCGCAGCGCCTCGCTGAAGCCCTCGACGGCGTGCTTCGTGGCCGCGTAGGCGCTCACGCCGGGGAGGCCGACGAGCCCGGAGACGCTCGAGACGTTGACGATGCGACCGCGCCCGGCGCCGCGCATGGCCGGGAGGACGGCGCGCGTCACGGTCATGAGCCCGAAGACGTTGGTCTCGAACTGCGCGCGGACGTCATCGTCCGCCTGCTCCTCGAAGGCGCCGCCGACGGCGATGCCGGCGTTGTTGACGAGGGCGTAGGCGGGGCCGTGCTTCTGGAGGATTTCCCGGACCCGGTCGGGGGCGCTCGCCGCGGCGACGTCGAGCTGCTCGACCTCGAGCGAGGCGCCCGCCGCCGCGGCTGCGGCGAGGAGCGCGCCGGCCTTGTCGGGGCGGCGCATCGTGGCGACGACCCGGTGGCCCGCGGCCGCGCAGGCGACCGCGGTCGCGAGGCCGATGCCGCTCGAGGATCCGGTGATGAGGATGAGGTGACCCATGGGGGAGGGGGGCGAGTATAGACGAGGTGCCAGGGTTCACTAGAGCGGCAAATGGGGTGAAACCGCTCGAAAGAGAAGAAATTCGAACCACGTCAGCCGCCTTCCGTGCTCGTCTTCCGTGCTCGTCTTCCGTGCTCGTCTTCCGTGCTCGTCTTCCGCGCTCGTCTTCCGTGCTCGTCTTCCGCGCTCGTCTCCCGTGCTCGTCTTCCGTGCTCGTCTCCCGTGCTCGTCTCCCGCGCTCGTCTCCCGCGCTCGTCTCCCGTGCTCGTCTTCCGTCTTCCGTCTTCCGTCTTCCGTCTTCCGTGCGCGTCCTTCGTGCGCGTGCGCGTGCGCGATTCCCCAGAATCAGCGCGCACGCGCACGCGCACGAGAGAGGCAAGACGTGAGACGTGAGACGTGAGACGTGAGACGTGAGACGTGAGACGGGAGACGGGAGACGGGAGGACGGAGGACGAAGACGAGAGCCGGTGTGCCAATCCCAGCTGAAAACCGCTCTAGACCCCTGTCCGTGCGGCCGGCACCCCTGTCCGTGCGGCCGGCGCTCCTGTCCGTGCGGCCGGCACTCCTGTCCGGGTGGCCGGCACGCCTGTCCGTGCGGCCGGCCCCCTGTCCGTGCGGCCGGCCCCCCTGTCCGGGTAGCGTATCGCTAGAAGAATACCGACCGGATACACGGACACCGCAGCACACGGCCGCGGCCGTGATCACCCGATGATCATCGCCTCGCTGAGGAGCCTGCCCTCCTTGAAGCGGCGCAGGTTCCAGCGATCGAACAGCGGCAGGGCCGTGCCCTCGGCGATGTGCTGCGCGATGAGCTTGCCCATCACCGGCGCGATCATGAAGCCGTGCCCCATGAACCCGGACGCCTGGTAAAAGTGCTCCACCTCGTCGACCCCGCCCACGATGGGGTTCTGGTCGGGGGTGAGGTCGTAACAGCCAGCCCACTGCCGCAGCACCTTCACGCTGCCGAGGACCGGGCACGCCGTGACGAGCGCCCGCGCGTACAGCGCGAGGAACTTGTGGCTCGACCCCATGTCGAGGCCCTCGGGGACATCCTCGTTGGAGATGCCGCCCACGATCTCGCCGCGCATCGACTGGGAGAAATAAAGGCCGTTCGACAGGTCGGCGACGAGCGGGCCGAGCCAGGGCTTGAGCGGCTCGGTCGAGCAGATCTCGTGGCGGTGCGGGCGGTTCGGCAGATCCACGCCGAGCATGCGCGCGATCTCCGGGCTCCACGCGCCGGCGGCGTTGACCACCCGGTGCGTCCGGATCTCGCCGCGATCCGTGACCACGGCGTCGATGCGCGCGCCCTGCGTGCGGAAGCCGAGGACGTCCGTGAAGGTGGCGATGTCGACGCCGAGCTTCTGGGCGCGCTCGGCGTAGCCCCAGACGAACGGCCACGGGAACACGACGCCGTCGTCGGGGTTGTAGCTCGCCGCGACGACGCCCTCGGTGGAGAGCTCCGGCACGAGCGCGCGCGCCTCGTTCGCCGTGAGCATCCGCGTCCCGAGGCCGCAGTCGTTCTGCACGGCGACGCTCTTCTCGAGCGTCCGACGGCCGGCCTCGCTGCGCACGAGGAAGAGGTAGCCGCCCTGCCGGAACCAGATGTTGATCTTCATCTCGCGGGCGAAATCGCGGCAGATGCGGATGCTCTCCTGCATCAGCCGGATGTTCCCCTCGCTCGAGAACTGCGCCCGCACCCCGCCGCCGTTGCGGCCGCTGGCGCCGCCGCAGAGGTAGCCCCGGTCGACGACGACGACGTCCGTGATGCCGTGGTGCCGCGCGAGGTTGTAGGCGATCGCGAGGCCCATGATCCCCGCGCCGATGATGACGATCTCCGCCTGCGCCCGCATCGCGCCTCAGCCGAGCTCGGACCTCGCCGCGGCGACGACGGCGTCCTGGAGCGCGCCGTTCGAGGCGATGATGCCGCGGGCGAGCTTGAGCCCGGGGCCGGTGTAGTCGATGGGCGCGCCGGCGAGGTCGGTGAAGCGCCCGCCGGCGCCGCGGAGCACGGCCTCGGGCGCGCAGCTGTCCCAGAGCTTGGCGCCGCCGCCGCCGTGCACGTAGAGGTCGACCTCGCCCGTCGCGATCCGGGCGATCTTCACGCCGACCGAGCCGCACGGGACGACCTTGGCGATGCCGAGCCGCGAGAGGAGCGGCTCGATCTCCTTCGGCCGGTGCGACCGCGAGACGATGAGCGTGGCGTCGGCCGGCGAGGCCACCGCCGAGACCTGGAGCGGGCGGCGGCTGCCGTCCCGCGCCTCGAGGAAGGCGAAGCACCCGCCGTCGTCGGCGCGGCCGGCCAGCGCCTCGCCCGTCGTGGGCATCACCACGACGCCGAGCGCCGCCCTGCCGCGGACCGCGAGGCCGATCATCACGGCGAACTCGCCGTTCCGGTCGGCGAACTCGCGCGTGCCGTCGAGCGGATCGACGAAGAACACCCGCTCCCGGCCGAAGCGCGCGGCGAGCTCGTCGCCGGCCGGGACGCTCTCCTCGGCGAGGATCGCCTCCCCGGGGAACGCGGCCTCGAGGGCGCCGCAGATGAGCGCGTTCGCCTCGCGATCGGCGCGCGTCACCGGATCGCCCGGGCCCTTCATCTCGACGGCGAACGGCGTCGCGTACACGTCCATCACGATCGCCGCCGCCGCGCGCGCGATCTTGACGATCTCGTCGAGCTCCCCGTCGCTCTGGCTCATCGTGCTCACCCCTCGATCCCGACCTGGTTCAGGCGACCTGCGAGCTCCGCGAGCGCCGTGTCGCGGAGGTAGGGGGGCATGCCGGCCTCGCGGACGAGCTGGTCGAGCTGGGCGACCGAGCGGGGGCCGAGCACGGCGGACGAGATGAGGCGGTTCGCGAGGACGAAGCGCAGCGCCACGGAGCGGAGCGAGACGACGGCGCCCGAGACGAACGGCCTGAGGGCGTCGAGCTGGCCGAGGCGGGTCCGGAGCTCGTCGCGGGTCCACCGGTGCATGCGGTGATCGTCGGGGAAGAACTCGCGGTCGGCGCTCCACTGGCCGGCGAGCAGCCCGTGCGCGAGCACCGAGCGGGCGAGGACGCCGGCCCCGCTCTCGGAGACGTCGCCGGCGACCTCGTGGAGGTCGCCGGGGAGGAAGGCGTTGTAGGCGAGCTCGATGACGTCGACCTCGTCGCGCAGCGCGGAGCGGGCGACGTCCGCGGAGCCGGCGCTCACGCCGAAGGCGCGGATCTTCCCGGCCTGCTTGAGCTCCTTGAGGTAGGCGAGGGGCTCCTTCGCCTGCATCGCGGCCACGGTGGGGTTGTGGAGCAGGACGACGTCGACGACGTCGCGGGCGAGCCGCTCCTGGGAGCGCTCGAACGCGGTGCGGAGGTAGGCGGGGTCGAAGCGCTTGGTCGGCGGGAGGCCCTCGAGATCGGTGCCGATCTTGGTCACCACGAACGTGGCGCCGGCGCCCTTGAGCCGCTTGCCGAGGCGGCGTTCCATCTCGCCGCGTCCGTAGACGTCGGCCGTGTCGAAGAGGTCGATGCCGACCGCGAGCGCGCGATCGATGACGCGATCGACTTCGAGCTCGGAGACCGGGCCGTAGCCGTCGCCTGAGAGACCCCAGGTGCCTAGGGCGAGCTCCGAGACCTGGAGGGTCGTCTTGCCGAGGGGGCGTTTCCTCACGGGCGGCGATCTACACCAGCGCGGGGAGCGCGCCACGAAATAGGCAGGCGCCCGAGGAGCAGCGCCGCGAGGAGCCAGAGCGGACCGTGGCCGGCATCACCCGGGGCGCCGCCGGGGGGCGCGCTCGCCGCGCAGCCGTTGCCGTGGAGCCGGAGCTCTCCGCGGTGGGCGTCGCCGGGGGGGTCTTCGCCGCCGGCGACGGCGCCACCAGCGTCGCCGCCCGCCGCCGCGCCGCCCGCCGCGCCCGCCCCGCCGGAGCCGCCGGCGGCCCCGCCCGAGCCCGGCTCGGCCCCGCCCGCTCCGCCGCCGGTGCCGCCGGTGCCGCCGGTGCCGCCGCCGCTCCCGCTCGGTTCGCCGCCAGCGCCTCCGCCGGGCGGGTCGTCGAGCACGCAGCCACCGGCCCTGCATTGCCCGCCGGGGCACGGGGACTCCTCGTACGCGTTGCGCTCGACGCAGGCGCCGTTCGGCGCCAGGCAGGCAAAGCTCCTGCATGGGCCCGGATCGGGCTGGGGGCAGATGAAGGGATCGCCGCCGGCGCATCGCCCCGCCTGGCAGGTGTCGGCGAGGGTGCAGGGATCGCCGTCGTCGCAGGGGTCGCCGTCCTGCTTGGGGGGCTCGCAGCTGCATGCCCGATCGGAGGTGGTGCCCGGGTCCGCGATCGTGGGGCAGGCGTCCTCCGTGTCCGGCTTGCCGTCGCCGTCGTCGTCGTCGTCGCACGCGTTCCCCTTGCCGTCGTCGTCGATGTCGACGTCTGCGGTGTTCGGCGTGTCGGGGCACGTGTCCTCTGCGTCGGGGACGCCGTCGCCGTCGCGATCGAGCGAGCAGGTGCCGCGGATGCAGGCGCCGTCGGCGCACTCGACGGTCGCCCTGCAAGGCGCACCGAGCGGCTTCTTCGCCGCGCAGGTCGGCGGGGCGCAGTAGGCGCCTGCGGCGCAGTCCTCGTGCGCGGAGCAGCGGGTCATGCACGCGTCGTCCGCGCAGACGTAGAGGCCGCACTCGACGGCGGCGCGCTCGACGCAGGCGCCGTCGGCAGTGCAGCGGCTCGGCGGGACGCTGGAGGTCGCGTCGATGCAGGCGCCGGGGGCGCACACCGTATCCGGCGCCGCGAGGGCGTCGGCGGGGCATGCGGCGGCGGCGCCGGTGCAGGTCTCGGCCACGTCGCAGGGGCCGGCGGCCGTCCGGCAGACGGTGGTGGCAGGCGCGAAGGCGTTCGCGGGGCAGGCGGCGGCGGAGCCGGTACAGGTCTCGGCTGCGTCGCAGGCGCCCGCCGCCGTCCGGCAGGTCGTGTCGGCAGGTACGAAGAGGTTCGCGGGGCACGCCACATCGGTGCCGGTGCAGCTCTCGGCCACGTCGCAGGCGCCGGCCGGCGCCCTGCAGACCGACGTCGCCGGCGCGAGGAGGTCGGCGGGGCAGGCGGCGGCGGTGCCGGTACAGCGCTCGTCCACATCGCAGGGGCCTGCGGCCGGCCTGCACACGGTGGTGGCAGGCGCGAGGGCATCGGCCGGACAGGCGGTGGCGGTGCCGGAGCAGGTCTCGGCCGCGTCGCAGGGGCCCGCCGCCGCCCGGCACACCGTGGCGGCGGACGCGAAGGCGTTGGCGGGGCAGGCGGCGGCGGCGCCGGTGCAGGTCTCGGCCACGTCGCAGGCGCCCGCCGCCGGCCGGCAGACCGTGGCGGCGGATGCGAAGGCGTCGGCGGGGCAGGCGGCGGCGGTGCCGGAGCAGGTCTCGGACGCGTCGCAGGGGCCCGCCGCCGCCCGGCACACGGTCGAGGCCGGCGCGAAGACATCGGCGGGGCAGGCGGCGGCGGTGCCGGAGCAGGTCTCGGCCGCGTCGCAGGCGCCAGCCGCTGGCCTGCAGACGGAGGTGGCCGGCGCGAAGGCGTCGGCGGGGCACGCGGGGGAACTGCCGGAGCAGGTCTCGGCCGCGTCGCAGGCGCCAGCCGCTGGCCTGCAGACGGAGGTGGCCGGCGCGAAGGCGTCGGCCGGGCAGGCGGCGGCGGTGCCAGTGCAGGTCTCGGCTGCGTCGCAGGGGCCCGCCGCCGCGCGGCACACCGTGGAGGCCGACGCGAAGGTGTTCACCGGGCACGCAGGGGAGCTTCCGGAGCAGGTCTCGGCCACGTCGCAGGCGCCCGCGGCCGCCCTGCACACGGTGGAGGCGGAGGCGAGGACATCTGCGGGACACGCAGGGGAGCTTCCGGAGCAGGTCTCGGCCACGTCGCAGGCGCCCGCGGCCGCCCTGCACACGGTGGAGGCGGAGGCGAGGACGTCTGCGGGACACGCAGGGGAGCTTCCGGAGCAGGTCTCGGCCACGTCGCAGGCGCCCGCGGCTGCCCTGCACACGGTTGCGGCAGCCACGAAGCCGTCCGCAGGGCACGCGGCGGAGCTTCCGGTGCACGTCTCGGTGGTGTCGCACAGGCCCACCGCGGGCCTGCACACGGTGGCGGCGGAGGCGAAGGCGTTCGCGGGACATGCCGTGGAGCTGCCGTTGCATCGCTCCTCGACGTCGCAGCTCCCGGCCGAGCCGCGGCAGAGGCTTCCCGAGGCGCGCGCCCCGCACACGCCGTTCGCGGATGCGCCCGCCGCGGTGCTGCAGGCCTCACAGTCGCTCGCGTCGCCCCCGCCACACGCGTTGTTGCAGCAAACCCCGTCGACGCAGTGGCCGCTCAGACACTCCCCGTCGGCGACGCAGGGCGTGCCGTTCGGGGACTGAGGGAGATAGAGTTCGGAGCTCGACAGGGCGGCCGTGGTGTTCCGGCCGCCCGCCGCGAGGAGCCGGCCGTCGCCGAGCGCCACCAGGGTGTGGTAGCCGCGAGCGGTGAGCATGCTATCGGCCTCCGACCACGTCCCGCTCGTCGAGTCGTACAGCGCCGCCGTGGCGAGATAGCTGCCGTTGAAACCGCCGGTGACCAGCACGTCGCCGCTCGAGGCGAGCAGGACCGCGGCGTGATTGCTGCTCGCGAAAGGCATGGATCCGGCCGGTGACCAGGTCCTCGTCGCTGGGCTGTATCGCTCGGCGCTCGCCTGGTGTGTCGCATTCGTGCCCCCGGCGACGAGGACATCGCCGTTCGGGAGGAGCGTCGCGCTGTGTTGCCTCCGCGCTGTGCTCAGGTTGCCGGTGGACGACCACGTGTTGCCCACGGGGTCGAAGAGCTCCGCCGTGTTGAGGAAGTCGGCGCCATTGCCGCCCGCGACCAGCACGGCGCCGTCGAGCAGCCGTACGGCGCTGTGCGTGTAGCGGGCGCTCATCGTCCCCGCGGCCGACCACGCGCCCGTCGCGGCGTCGTAGCGGCGGGCATCGCCGACCGCGGAGCTTCCGTTGTACCCGCCCGCCACGAGCACGTCGCCGTCGTCGAGGAGCGTCGCCGTGTGGAGCGCCCGATTGCCCATGCTCCCGGCGTCCGACCAGGTGTTCGTGTCGGCGTTGTACAGCTGCGCCGTGCCCAGGTACGTCGTACCGACGCGGCCGCCTGCCACGAGAACGCGGCGTCCGTCGCTCAGCAAGGTCGCCGTGTGCTGGTATCGTGCGCTTGGCGAGGCCGCGGGCGACCACGCATTGGCGACGGGATCGTACAATTCGGCGGTATTCAGGGAGGCGGCTCCGTTGAAGCCGCCCACGACGAGGACCTGGCCAGCCCTCGTGCCGCTCGTGATCAAGGTCGCGGTGTGCTCTCGGCGCGCCGCGCTCAGCGCCGAGGGGACTTGTTCCCAGAGCGGGTCGACGAGGATCGCCTCTCGTTCGGCGTCGACGTGCAAGGCGAGCGTCTCTCCTTCGACGGACAGCCGCGCATCGACCGGGCGCACGCCTCCCTGGGCATACGCCTCTGGCGCGGTCACGCGCAGCCTCGGTACGCCTGTCCCGTCCACCACGAGCACGACCTCGCCCACCTGGCGCAGCGCTGCCCCCTTGATGTGCCACGAGGCCACGGGCGCGCCGCGTTGGACTGCCTCCGCGTCGAGCAGCAGCCACTCCTCTGCGGAACCATTCTCGTTGGCGGTCCAGAAGGAAGTCCCACCGGGTCGCCGGAAGGCGACAGCGCGGCCTGCCCGCGTCACCTCGCCACGGGCGCCCGCTTCGCGCACCTGGATGTCCAGGGCGTCTGGGCACACGGGGGCAGGGCCTTCGCATCCTCCTGCGCCAGGGAGGCGGAAGCGGACCGCCTCTCCAGCGTCGCGGGGCAACTCCACCGCGAGGAGCCCCGTGCCGCGGATTTCTGGTAGGGTGAAAATAGCGCCCTTCTCGACCAGCTCCCCGCCCCGTTCGAGCGCGCGCGCTGCCACGGCGGGGAACCGCTCCGAAAGCGCCTCGGCGGGCGGCGCCGCCGTGTCATCGCATCCACCGGCGGCGGCGAGCGCCGCGAGCAGCGACCCTGCCGGCAAGCGATGGCGGGCCGGCGGACGTTCGCAAAGCCATTGGAGCCCGCGCAACATGGCCGCCATGAGAGACGGGCGTCCGGAAGGTCGTCAAGAGAGATTTGCGGCTGCCGCGTTTCCACTGTGAGTGAAAGGGCGTTGCCAGCCAACGGCGCCCGCGCGCTCATGCCTGGATACGCAGGTTTTCTGTGTCCTTTCAAAGATCTAAGTGCATGGCGCGAGGCGTCTTGAACCGCGTGGCGGCGCGAGACGCGATGCGCGCTGGCGGACGAGATAACGCCAGCGCGAAAAAGGTTCCATCGTCGCGCGGGGTGATGCAATATCATGGCGCCTCTTTGTGTGAGGCGAAGCGAGGACGGGATGAGACGCAATATTCATCGGGTGTTGGCCTCCGGCATCGTGGTGCTCTCGGGGTGGCTACCCAGCGAGGCGCTCGCGGTCGGCCCGAACGCCGTGATTTACCACCCAGGTTGCCTCGAGGGGGATTCGCTAGATTCGAACGACGACGATTCAAGCGGCGTGGTGGCGCTCCCTTTCGAGGTCAACTTCTTCGACCGGCACTACAACACGATCTACGTCAACAACAACGGCAACGTCACCTTCGACGGTCCCCTCAACGTGTACACGCCCTTTCCGCTGGACGATACGGAGCGCGCCATCATCGCTCCCTTCTTCGCGGACGTCGACACCAGGGGCTCTGGTTCGGGGGTCGTGCACTGGGGTACGATCGAGAACTTCACGTCTGACCGAGACGCATTCTGCGTGCTGTGGGCGACCCCCATCGCGCCGCCGGATACTGTCGCGGGCGTCGGCTATTACAACTCGGGTACCGACAAGCTGAATATCTTTCAACTCCTGTTGGTCGACGCTCACTCGTGCGATTCTGAAGAGGAAGAATGTATCAATTGGCGTTGCGCCGATGGTGAGTCAAATTGTCCGCCTGCGAGATGTGACCCTATGTCGCCGCAGTGCCTCCCGCCTCTTAATGAGGAGACGAATTCCTTGTATCGTCCGAAGGGCGATTTCGATATCTGGTTCAATTATGACCAGATCCGCTGGAACGCGGGATCCGCGAGCGGCGGCGCCGGCGGGCTCGGCGGCGAGACGGCGCGCGTGGGATATGCTTCCGGTAGAGGCCGGGCCAAAGAGCTTTCACGGGACAAGTACCAGCTCTCCACGGATCCCGAGGTCCGGGACATCTTCACCGACGATGACCTGTCCTATCCGCTCACCAAGAGGGACAGTAACAGCTCGGGCGCGCTGGGGCGCTACAAGTACCCGGTCACGAACGGCTTGCCGAACACGGGCAGCGGCGTCATCAAGCAGCGGGTCGTGGAGGACGAGCAAGGTCAGATCGTCGGTGTGCCCGGCGCGCCCGTCGAGGTCTGCTCGACAGCGGCGGCCGCAGCGGGGGATGTCTGCCCGTGGATCGGGACGACCGATCAGACGGGGCGGTTCACGGCGAGCGGCCTGGAGGTGGGTACCTACAGGATCACGGCGTTCTCACCGGCTGGGCGAAACCTGATCGAGAGCGAGATCGTCGTCACCGTGGGTGATGAGGTGCTCGACGTTGACGGAAGCGAGGAGGATGATTTCTCGCCGATAGTGCTCGCAAAGCCGTCCACCCCTCCCCCGGGCACCGCCCTCGAGCCCTCTTTTTCGGGCGGCGGCGACGTCCCCGTCGTCTACTGGGGCAATCCCACCACCCTCACGACCCCCGGCTGCGCCGGCGGGACAGCGACTTACCAGGTGAAGTTCGGCGCCCTCACCTTCGCCTCGGGCACCATGGCGCTCGACGCCAATAGCGGCAACTTCACCGTCACGATTCCGCCCTTCTACCCGAACCACGGCCCGGCCGACGTCCTCATCCAGACGCACTGCGGATTGACGACCGCGAGCATCGGCTTCTCCATCTACATCGACCCGAGCGGGTGGGTCCGCACCGTAGGCGGCGCGCCGATCGAGGGGGCCACGGTCACGCTCCTCCGCTCGGACACCGGGGGGGAGGGCTCGTTCACCGTGGTGCCGGACGGGAGCGCCCTCATGTCGCCCATGAACCGCGCCAACCCGAGCATCTCCGACGCGGAGGGCCACTTCGGCTGGGATGTCGTCACCGGCTATTACAAGGTCCGCGCCGAGAAGCCGGGCTGCCACGCGCCCGGCAACGCCGCCCGGACGTATGTCGAGAGCGCCGTCATGATCATCCCGCCGCCGGTCTTCGACCTGGACCTGCGCCTCGACTGCGGCACCGGCGCGGTCGGCGACACGACGGCGCCGACGCTCTCCGTGCCCGACGACCTCGTGCTCGAGGCGACGGGCGCGAGCGGCGCCCCGGCCACGTTCACGGTCTCCGCGATCGACGACGTCGACGGCGCCGTCCCCGTGATCTGCACGACGCCCCCGGGCAGCATCGTCCCGATCGGCGTCACCGTCGTCCACTGCTACGCGCTCGACGCCACAGGCAACCTCGATTACGGCACCTTCGCCGTCATCGTCGAGGACACGAGCGCTCCGGTCCTCACCGTCCCCGGCCCGATGACCCTGGAGCCGACCGGGCCCTGGGGCGCCGAGCTCGCGTTCGTCGCCGTCGCGCTCGACGTCGTCGACGGCGCGGTCCCCGTGACCTGCTCCCCCGCGCCGGGCACCGTCCTGCCCGTCGGCGTCTCCACCGTCACCTGCGGCGCGACCGACGCGGCGGGCAACGCGGCGAGCGCCTCCTTCGACGTGAGCGTCCCCGAGTGGGTCGACTCCGACGCTGACGCCGTGAGCGACACCTTCGACAACTGCCCGCTCGCGGCGAACCCGGACCAGGCCGACGCGGACGCCGACGGCGTGGGCGACGCGTGCGACAACTGCGCGCTCGCCGCGAACGCGGGCCAGGCCGACGCGGACGCCGACGGCGTGGGCGACGCGTGCGACAACTGCCCGGGCGACGCCAACCCGGGGCAGGGCGACAACGACGCCGACGGCGTGGGCAACGCCTGCGATCCGATCTGCGTCGCCGTCCGCCGCGGCGGCGCCGGCGGGGCCGCCGACGCCTTCATCTCCAGCTCCGAGCCGAACACGACCTCGGGCTCGTATCCTGGCCTCTTCACCGGCGTCTCCGGCTCCGGACAGAAGATGGCCCTCGTCGCCTTCGATCTCTCCGGGATCCCCGGGGACGCCACCATCGAGGGCGCGACGTTCTCGGTGAGAGCGCTCTACGCCCCGACGGCCGCGACGCTCGACGTCCACGCGATCACGGCGCCGTGGACCGAGGCCACCGTCACGTACAACACGCTGAACGGCGCCTTCGACCCCGCCGTCGAGGCGTCGCTCGCCGTGCCGGCCAACCTGACCACCACCGTGTCGTGCGACGTGACCGCGCTCGTCCAGGACTGGGTCTCGGGCGCGCTCGCCAACCACGGCGTGCTCCTGCGCGAGCTCGGAACGGGCAAGCGGACCCTCCGGTCGAGCGAGGAGGCGAACGCCGCCGAGCGGCCGCGCCTCGACCTCTGCTACGTGACGCCCTGACAGACCAGGCCCGCATCGCCGTCAGCCGCGGCGGAGAGGACGCTCGGCGCCCCCTCCGCCGCGGATCGCCCCCGTGTGGCCGGATTCCCTGACCAAGCGCCGGACGTCGAGGTCGAGCCCGCGCTCCGGTCCGTCAGCGACGACGGCCGCTCACCGCCGCGCCGCGGGCGCCGCCGCGGTCGTCCTCTCCGTCGCCTTCTCCCTCCTTCTCCGGTGGACGAGGCGCGCGCTGGCAGGGGCCGCCGGGGCGCCACGTCCCTGCGCGCTTGGCGGCGGAACGATCCATGCCAGAGGAGCCGGGGAAGGGGAGTGATGTGGCGGCGAGCGGGGCGGCGCGCCGAGGGCAGGTGACCAGGGGACATGCGGAGTCCACCCCTGCCCGCGGCCGACGAAGGGGGCTGTAGAGTATGGCGAAAGGTCCTAATGAGGCACCGCGGGCCGAACCCGTCAGCGACCGGAGATCACGGCCGCCCGCGGCGAGCGCCTCCGCGCGGCGCGCGCTGGAGCTCGTGGCCGTCCGAGGCAAGGACGTGATCGGCGTCCGCCACCTGCTCGCCGAGGGCCGGGCGCACATCGGCGACACGCCCGCATCCATCGCGCGCGTGCCGTCGATAGAGCTGGACAGGTCGGCCCCCGTCATCGCGGAGGTGACCGGCGCGCGCTACGTGCTGCACGTACCGCGGCGGACGCGGGCGCGCGTCCACGGCGCCGACGGGCTCGGGCGCCTGCTGACCGGCCCCGCCGACATCGAGCTCCAGGAAGGGGACCGCGCCGTCCTCGTGATCGGCGCGGTCCAGATCCGCGCGCAGATCGTGCCCATCGAGATCATCTCCCGGCTGGGCGCGTCCGGTCTGCGGTGGATCGGGCTCATCGGCGCCCTCTACCTCGTCGCGCTCGCCATCTGCGCCGCCCTCGCGCCGCGCGACCGTGCGCGCCTCGACGAGGGCTCGATTCGCCGCGCGGTCAGCGCCGCCGCCGCGCAGATCTGGGCAGAGCACGCCCCGCCGCCGTAGCGCGCTCCACCCCCGCGCCGTCGCCGGCGGCCCGCGCCGTCGCCGGCGGACAAGCCTGGGAGTCGCGGAATGCTATCCTCACGCCCGTCATGCGCTTCAACCCCGCATTCCCTCGATTCCACATCCCGCTGTGTCTGCTCGCCATCGTTGGCTGTGGCGGCTCGTCCGCCAAGGACGAAGGCCCGAACAGCCCGCCACGGGCGGGAATCCTGAGCTTGCCCTCCGGATGGAACACCATCGAGCCGGGCGGCGAGACCACCTGCGCGCGCGGCGATCCGTTCAAGTACCTCGTGCGCCCGGGCACCGTCAATCGCCTCATCGTCGAGTTCCGCGGCGGCGGCGCGTGCTGGAGCGCCGCCACCTGCTCCGCCGGCGCCGACATCTTCCAGGAGACCGTCGGCGACGATCCCCTGACGACCGGGATCTACGACCATGACAACCCGGACAACCCGTTCAGGGACTGGCACCATGTCTACATTCCCTACTGCACCGGGGACATCCACTGGGGCGACAACGTAGCCACGTACGGACAGGGCAGCAGCGCCGTCACCGTCCGGCACAAGGGCGCCGTCAACGTCCGCGCCGCGCTCGACTGGGTCTACGCGAACGTCCCCGCGCCCGAGAAGATCTTCGTGACCGGCTGCAGCGCGGGCGCGTATGGCTCGATCCTGTGGTCTGCCCACCTGCGGGAGCACTACAAGAACGCGTCCGTGGTCCAGTTCGCCGACAGCGGCGCGGGGGTCATCACCGACGCCTTCTTCAACGACAGCCTCCCCTCCTGGAAGCCGGAGGGCGCCTATCCGACGTGGATCCCCGGGCTCGATCCGGCCGAGCTCGTGAACCTGTACGTGCTCTACGAGAAGATCGGCGCGCACTACCCCGATATGCGCCTGTCGCAGTACAACACGGTCCACGACGAGGACCAGATCTTCTTTTACAGCGCGATGGGCGGCGAGGGCGGCGCGGAGGCGTGGTCGGCGGCGATGAGGGCGTCCGTCGGCCACATCGAGGCGTCGACGCCGAACTTCAGCGCGTACCTCGCCGCCGGCAGCGCTCATTGCATCCTCTGGCGGCCGGAGTTCTACACGTTGGAGTCGGGAGGGACGCGCCTCGTCCGATGGCTCGACGCGCTCGCGAACGGCGAGCCGCCCCCCAGCGTCGCCTGCGACGACTGCGGCTCACCGTAGCGGGCGCGCGGGCGAGGGGCGGGCGCCGCCCTGTCGCGTTCGAGCGAGGGGGCGTCCCGCCTCGGGAGCGGCTAGGTCAGGTTGGTGAGCGGCCCGGTGCAGTCCCGCGGGTCGCCGAACGTGGTCCGGGTGTCGCCGAACAGGTTCAAGATCGAGACGAGCAGGTTGTTGTGCGGGAGGTTCGGGTACCGGAGCCAGCGCCCGGTGCGCAGGCCGCCGCCGCCGCCGGCCAGCAGGAACGGCATGTCGTTCTTCTTGTGCGACGGCGGATCCGACAGCTCGGAACCGAAGAAGACGACGCTCTCGTCGAGCAGCGAGTGCCCGCCCATGTCGATCTTCTCCATCTCCTGCAGGAGATAGAGGTGCTGCTTCGAGTACCAGGTGCAGATGGCCTCGCACTCGTTCGGCCTGAAGCCGCCGTCGTGCTGGTAGAAATGGTGGTGCTCGGTCAGGTTGAGCCAGGGGAAGGTGTGCTTCGCCTCGGTGTCGCTCCACTGCAGGGTGCCGACCCCGGTGATGTCGCAGGCGAACGCCATCACCATCATGTCCGTCAACAGCTTGCCGACCTTCGGGATCGCCGCGTCGGTCGAGGTGTCCTTGATCGAGCCGTTGTCGGATGAGTTGAGCCCCGTGCGCGGGTTGTAGTCGGACGTGTCGACCCTCGTCGGCACCTTGCACGCGCTCGTCTCGACCGGGATGTTGCTGAGGCTCTGCTCGATCTCGCGGATCTTCGTGAGGTGCTGGTCGATCTTCTGCCTGTCGGCGGCGCCGAGCTGCCCGGACAGGGTGGCGTAGCGCCGGTCGAGGAAGTCGAGGATCGATTGCTTCCGCGCGAGGCGACGGGCAGCGTCGTTGCCGTCGTTCGGGTTCAGCGTGCCGAAGAGCTCGGTGAAGATCTCCACCGGATCGAGGCGCGGCGGGATCGGCTTGTGCGGCGCGTCGTTCTCGAAATTCGCGGCGTTCATCGGCGACAGCAGGCCGTGAGACTTGCCCGTGGCCCAGCGCAACGCGATCTGGATGCTGGCCTTCGCCTTCTGACCGGCGGAGATCCGGGCGGCGATCACCTGATCGATGGACGGCCCCTTCCCGTAGCCGCCGTTGTTGGAGCCCTCCTGCGACGTGCCCGTGAGCCAGGCGATGATCCCGGCCTGGTGCTGCTCGCCGCGCGCGCTCTTCATGTCGAGGCCGTCGACGACGATCAGGCGGTTCTGCACCGGCGCGAGCGGCGCCAGGATGGGGCTCAGGGTGAAGCTCGTCTCCGAGCCGGTCGGCCTCCAGCGGTTCAGCACGGTCCCGCCGGGCGTGTAGACGGCGAGGAAGCGTTTGGCGGGGGCAGGGGCCGCGTGCGCCGGGCGCTCGGTGCCCATGATCTCCAGCCAGGGGAGCGAGACCGCGATGGCGCCGGCGCCCCGCAGCATGGCACGTCGGCTCAAACGAAATTTCGACATGACCTTCACTCCTGTCCTGAAGCCAAATAGTGGAAAGCGTCCGTCTGCGTGAGATCGATCAGGAGCTGTTTCACGTTGTACCCGGAGGCCTTGAAGGCGGTCGTGACAGCCTCTTCGGTGCACTTGTCCTCTTTGCGCAGGGTGAGGCCGTAGGCGAACTCGCTCCAGCGCTTGGCGAAGCAGTCCTGCACCTCTTCCGACGCGGCGAGCTTCTGCACCAGCTCGATCGGCCCGCTCACGTCCCCCAGCGTCCCCGGGACCGTGCCGCTCGGGTCGATCACGACGTCGTTCTCGGTGGTGCGGTACAGCCCGACCGCGTCGTAGTTCTCGAACGCGAAGCCGACCGGATCCATGAACTGGTGGCACCCCGCGCACGCCTTGTCCTGGCTGTGCTGGCTGAAGCGGTCGCGCGCCGTCTTGCCGGAGTACGGATCCGGCGGCTTCACCTGCTCCAGGATGTCGCCGGTGGGGAGCGGGATCTGGATGCACATGAGCTTCTGCAGCACGAACGAGCCGCGGGTCACGGGGTTCGTCGTGTTCGAGTGCGTCGTCCCGGCCATCATGCCCGCCTGGGTGAGGATCCCGAGGCGCTGGGTCGTGTCGAGCTCTACCTTCTGGAACTCGTCGCCCGTCACGCCGGAGACGCCGTAGAACGCCGCGAGCTGCTCGTTCATGAACGAGTACGGGGCCGTCAAGATGGACGGCCATGTCCCGCCCCCCTCGAAGACCTCGTGCTCGATGAGCCGCTGTGTCTCCTCGCGCATCAGCGAGCCGATGGTGCGAGAGAAGGTCGGGAACGTCTCCGCGTTCCGCTCGAGGTCCGCGAGGCTGCTGATGGGGAGCAGGTTGTCGAAGAAGAACCGGATGGTGGGCCGGGACCGGGGATCCTCGAGCATGCGCTCGGCGTGCTTGCGCACGCCTTCCTTCGTCGAGAGCTCACCCGCCTGCGCGGCCGTCCGCAGCTGCTCGTCGGGCGTCGTGCCCCAGAGCATGTACGAGAGCCGCGTCGCCATCTCGTCGCCCGTGGGCCGGCGGAGCTCGGGGCGCTCCGGGTCGGGCATGCCGCGCTCGATGCGGTAGAGGAAGTCCGGCGATTGCAGCAGCGCCTCGATCACCGTCGCGACGCCGGTGGCGAACGTCGCGTCGGTCCTGCCGACTCGGTACAGCGCGAGGAGCTCGTCCGCCTCGCCGTCGGCGAGGGGCCTGCGGTACGCGACCGGGGCGAACCCCTCGATGATCGTGCGCGCGCACGCCTCCTCGTCCGCCGCCGCCACGTTGCGCGCGCAAGGGGCGAGCTTCGCGAGCGCCTCCGGGGTGGCGGTCGCGCGCTGGGCGACGCCCTCCGCGACGGTGCTCAGCTGCTCGGCAAGCAGGCTCGAGACCGACAGCGTGTCCGCGTCATTGCCGAAGCCGTTCCCGACATCCTCGCTGGGCAGCGAAAAGGCGGGGTTTGTCGTGTCGCCCAGGAGATCGCGGACGGTGTTGTTGTACTCGACGCGCGTGAGCCGCCGCAGCGGCGCTCGCCCGGGGTACACCGCGCCGTCCTTGCACGCGAGCGGGGCCCCGGTGGTGGGATCCGTGACGTCAGGCTCGTCGCCGGGCTCTGCGCCGGAACCGGAACCGGAACCGGAACCACCCACGTTTCCGATGCAGCCGCTGGCCAGGAGCAACGCGGCCAGGATCGCCGACCGAGAGCCTCGGAAAGGACGCGCCTGGTCATGATGGGAGGGCCTAGACATGAACATCCCTCTTCGCCCGCTGTGGGCACGCTGAAGGTAATTGTCGAACCGCTGGCTTCCCTGACGACATCGTCAGATTATCATGGTGCAGCCCTCAGAGGGGCACTCTGAACCTCGCGAGAAGCAGTCGGCAGCTATAACGAAGAAGTGCAATGAGACGGTGAACGCATCGCCTCTCGCGTGACTCAGTAAAATTCCCGGAGGGGCCTCATCCGTCAAACGGTGCCCCCGAGGAGGACGTCGTCGCGCTCTGCCGCCACGTAGCTCACGCCGTCCCCACGCTCGCCATTCGGCCGTTTCGCCGGATCTTCGAAACAACATCCCCCGTGGGCGCACCCAGGCTCACAGGACCTTCGCCGAATCAGCGAGGTGGATCGTGTTCTCTGGCGAGAGACACCCTTGGTGAAACGCTACCCATCCTCGATCCGCAATCGCGCCCGCAACGACCGAGCTAGCGGAATCGGTGCCGAGACCATCGATGGCAAAGCTCTCGGCGCACAAGACGACCCCTCCAAGGCGAAGCAGAAGGATGCGGCTCGGACCAAATGTGAACGATCACATGGCCCATGTCAACGCCAAACCGGACGGCCCGCGGGCTCCTCGGGCCGGGGGCGACACCTGGCTGGCGGGGCTCCGCCGGAGCGCCGCGTCAGAAGAAATGGGCGCCGAATCGGGCGCCGAATCCCGCCGCTTTTGCGCTCGCTGGACGTTTCCGCCCTGCTCGTGGCCAACGGCCCAGCGGCGCTCGGCGTGCTCCGCTCCCTCCTCCAGATGGCCGATGCTGGCCACCTGTTAGCGTTAACATCGCATCGAGCCAGCGCGCGCCCGTGCCGCTGGGGCGGTCATGTTGCGGCTCCAGTTGACACACGGCCGGCGCTCCAGATGATGTCCGCCGCGATCGCGGGCGCGCCGACGTGCCCGCGGCAGCCTCGGAGGAAGAGCTCCGGGAGGAGACAGAGGAATCCATGCGCACGCTTTGCATCGATATCGGCGGAACGGGGATCAAGGGCACCATCCTCGACGGGCAGGGGACTCCGATGGCGGATCCCATGCGCGTGCCGACGCCGCAGCCGGCCTCGCCGGACCCCATGCTCGACGTCATCGAGGAGATGGCCCGCGCGCTCGGGGAGTTCGATCGCGTCTCGATCGGCTTCCCCGGCGTGGTGATGGACAACGTGACCAAGACGGCGCCGCACCTCGACAACGAGAAGTGGAAGGGGTACCCGCTCGCCGAGGCGGTCGAGCGCCGCCTCGCGAAGCCCGTGCGCGTGGCCAACGACGCGGGCATCCAGGGACTCGCCGTCATCGAGGGCAGGGGGCTCGAGATGGTGCTCACCTTCGGCACGGGGCTCGGCTGCGCCCTGTACATCGACGGCCACTACGTGCCGAACCTCGAGCTCGGACACCACCCTTACGGAAAGCGGGACCTGAAGTACGAGGATCGCGTGTTCGACGCCGAGTGCAAGCGCATCGGCCCGAAGCGCTGGAACAAGCGCGTGCGCCAGATGATCGCGCAGCTCGAGCCGATCTTCAATTACCGCAAGCTCTACCTCGGCGGCGGCAACGCGCGCCTGCTCGACGTCTCGCGGCTGCCCGAGAACGTCGTCGTCGTCGACAACGTCGCCGGCCTGCTCGGCGGAATCAAGCTCTGGGCCTAGCGAAGCGCCCCCCGCGCCGCCGGCAGGCCCGGCCGCCTCGCCCCCGCGATGTGCCGGCCGGGGCGGGCGCTCGGCGAGCGAAGGCCGCGCCGGTCCCCGAGCGGGCGCGGGCCGCGCCGGTTCCCAAGCGGGCGCGGCCGGCGTACCCTGGTCGAATGAACTCGCCCGACGCACCGAAGCCCGACGCGACGCCTGCGGCCCCTCCAGCGGCGGACGCTGATCTCGACCCGTTTCGCCTTCAATCGCCGGAGACCTTCGCGAACCCGTACCCCGTGTACGCAAAGCTGCGCGAGCAAGCGCCGGTGTACTTCAGCGCGGCCTACAACGGCTGGCTCATCACCCGCTACGACCAGGTCGCCGCGGGCTTCCGCGACCCGCGCCTCTCGGCGAAGCGCTCCGGCGCCTTCGTGACGAAGCTGCCGGAGGAGGTGCGTCAGCGGCTCGAGCCGTTGCGCCGCAACCTGGCGTCGTGGGCCTTGCTGCTCGACCCGCCGGAGCACACGCGCATCCGCTCGCTCATCAACAAGGCGTTCGTGCCGCGGCTCGTCGAGGGGCTGCGCTCCCGGGTGGAGGCGCTGGTCAACGAGCTGCTCGACGCGGTCGCGCCCACGGGCCGCATCGACGTCCTCCGCGACCTCGGCGACGTCCTGCCGCTGCTCGTGATCGGCGAGGTGCTCGGCGTGCCCACGCAGGATCGGCACCGGCTGAAGGGCTGGTCGAACGCGCTCGGCGGGTTCCTCGGCTCGGGCCGGCCGACGCTGGAGATCGCGGGCGGGGCGCTGAGCGCCGTCGCCGAGATGGAGGACTATTTCCGCGGCGTGATCGCGGCCCGGCGGCAGAACCCCGGGAGCGACCTGCTCAGCCAGCTCCTCGTCGCGGAGGAGCAGGGGATGATCCTCGGCGAGCAGGAGCTGCTCTCGACGTGCTGCATGCTGCTCTTCGGCGGCCACGAGACCACGAAGAACCTGATCGGCAATGGCCTGCTCGCGCTGCTCCTGCACCCGGCCGAGCGCGACGCGCTCCGCGAGGCGCCCGCGCTGATCGGCCCGGCGGTGGAGGAGCTGCTGCGTTACGACTCTCCGGTCCAGTGGATGAGCCGCGTCGCCCTCGACGACATCGAGCTCGACGGCGTGCGCATCGCGAAGGGCGATCGCGCCTTCCTGGTGCTCGGCGCGGCGAACCGCGATCCCTCGCAGTTCCCCGAGCCCGACCGTCTCGACTTCCGCCGCACGGACATCCGTCACATCTCGTTCGGTCTCGGCGTGCATTACTGCGCCGGCGCCGCGCTGGCCCGGGTGGAGGCCCAGGCCGCGATCTCCACGTTCCTCCGCCGCTTCCCGGACGCCGCGCTCTCCTCCGCCCCGCTGACCTACCGCCAGAGCCCCGGCATCCGCAGCCTCACCGCCATGCCGGTCGAGCTTGGCGCGCAGAGCTCCGCCTCCTGACCTCAACGCGTCCTTCGACAGAGCCCATCGAGCCTCCCGCCGGCGGCCGTTGCCCTCTCGTTAGTTCCCCCGCATCCCTGGTGCCAGCTGTGCCGGCAGCGCCACGCTCGCCGCCTCCAGCCCCGCGACCGGATAAGCGCAGTAGTCCGCCGCGTAGTACGCGCTCGGCCGATGGTTCCCGCTGCTGCCGATCCCGCCGAACGGCGCCGCGCTCGACGCCCCCGTGAGCGGCTTGTTCCAGTTGACGATCCCCGCCCGCGCTTCCCGCCAGAACTTCTCGTAGAGCTCCCTGCGATCCGAGATCAGCCCCGCGGCGAGCCCGTAGCGCGTGCGGTTCGCCAGCGAGAGCGCCTCGTCGAAGCTCTCGTAGCGCTGCACCTGCAAGAGCGGCCCGAAATGCTCCTCGTCCGGCAGCTCCTCGATCGCGGTCACATCGATGATCCCGGGCGAGAGCAGCGCTGTCCCCTCCTCGAGCCGGCGCATCTCGAGCAGCGCCTCCCCGCCGAGCGAGATCAGCCGCGCCTGCGCCTCGAGCAGCCGATCCGCGGCCGCGAGCGAGATCACCGCGCCCATGAACGGCTGCTCCGCGTCGTCGTACCTGCCCACCTTGAGCCGCCCCGCCGCGTCGACAAGGCGCTCCACGAGCGCGTCGCCCTCCGGCGTCGTCGGCACGAGCAGCCGCCGCGCGCACGTGCACCGCTGGCCCGCCGAGATGAAGGACGATTGCAGGATATGGTGAATCGCCGCCTCGGTGTTGGCGACGTCCTCGACGATCAGCGGGTTGTTGCCCCCCATCTCCAGGGCGAGGATCTTCTCCGGCTGCCCCGCCAGCTGCCGGTGCAGCGCGCTGCCCGTCGCGGAGCTGCCCGTGAAGAAGAGGCCGTCGATGCCCGGGTGACCCGCGAGCGCGATCCCGGTGCTCTTCCCCCCCTGAACCAGGTTGAGCACCCCGGCCGGAACGCCCGCCTCCTGCCACAGCCGCACGGTCTCCTCCGCGACCTTCGGCGTGAGCTCCGACGGCTTGTAGACCACGCAGTTGCCCGCGATCAGGGCAGGCACGATGTGGCCGTTCGGCAGGTGGCCCGGGAAGTTGTAGGGCCCGAACACCGCGACCACCCCGTGCGGCCGGTGCCGCACCACCGCCGTCGCGTCGCCCGCCTCGGCCTGCCGCTCGCCCGTCCGCTCCCGGAAGGCCATGAGCGACACGTCGACCTTGCCGATCATCGTCTGGACCTCGGTGAGCGCCTCCCAGCGCGGCTTGCCGGTCTCGAGCCCGATCAGGTCGGCGAGCCGGGCCTTGTGCTCGCCCAGCAGCCCGGCGAACCGCTTCACCAGCGACACCCGCGCCTCCGCGCCGCCGTCGCGCCACGCCTTGAACGCGCCGCGCGCCGCCTGCACGGCGGCGTCCACCTGCCCCTCGGCCGCGGCGCGCCCCTCGAAGACGAGCGCCTGCGTCACGGGGTTCCGGCTCGCGAACGGCTCCCCCGTGCCGGACACCCAGCAGCCGTCGATGAAATGGGTCGACATGGTCACCTCTCCACGCGGAACGCCCCGCGAGCTCAGCAGTCCGTCCAGCCAGGCTGGCGAGCGTCCACCTTGCCCCGCCAGTGTGCACCGTACCAGCCGCCCGCGCAGCGAGCCCGCCCACCCCGGCGGGCGGGCGCGGGCAGATCGCCGGCGCCGCCGCCGATCCGCCCGCCCGCCCCGCCCAGGGCCGTGGCCGCCCGCCGCGCGCCGGATCCGCGCGCGTCCCGGGGGCGACCCCAACGGAGGGGGTGCCGGCCCGATGGACCCACAACCGATGGTATCCGCTCGCCCGATGAGAATCCCTGAAGGTGGTCCTTAATGCACGTTGCGCCACCGCGCCCCGACAGCGCATGTGGCGAGCTCGCGACATTCACAGGGATGCACCGTGGCGAACAGGTGTGCAGAGCGCGATCGAACCGTGAAATCACGCTCCGGGCGAACGCCGCCGGGGCGCGCCTCACGGCCCATGACACCAAGTCTTGACGGTCCCGTGGCTGGCGTGGAAATGTGGATATGTCAGTTTCCCGGCCGATGCATCACACGGTGGCTATATCAGACATCCATCTATGTGAGCTCGAGCCGACCGCCGGTCTCTGGATGCGCTATCGGCAGGCGCCGTACTCCCCGGACGGGGAGATCGCGGCGATGCTCGACGCCCTCCGAGGAGAGATCCGGAAGGGGACGGGCGGCTCCGGTGGGCTCGACACGCAGCGTGATGAGCTCACGCTGGTCCTGAACGGCGACATCTTCGACCTGGACGCGCCGCGCGTGATCGACAACGAGAGCGTGGTCCACGACCTGCCGCGCACCGCCGAGCACGCCGTGCCGGCGATGGAGGCCATCCTCCGTGACCACCCCGTGTTCGTCGCGGCCGTCGGCCGGGTCGTCGCGGACGGGCACACGGTGGTGTTCGTGGCGGGCAACCACGACATCCAGCTCACGCTCCCCGAGGTGCGCGACGCGGTGAGGCGGCGCGTCGTCGACGCCGCCGTGCACGCGCTCGCCGCCCGCGACGGCGCCCCCGCGGCGAGCGCCGCCATCGAGCGCCGCGCGGCGCTCGAGGCGCGGGTGGTCTTCCGCGCCTGGTTCCACCGCACGCGCGACGGCGTCGTCGTCGAGCACGGCAATCAGTACGATTCGTACTGCTCTTACCGCTACCCGATGGCGCCGTTCGGCCGCAAGCGGGGGGAGATCCAGCCGACCATGGGCTCGCTCGTGAGCCGCCTGCTCGTGTCGCGCATGGGGTACTTCAACCCGCACGTCGACTCGTCGTTCATGCTCTCCGGCTTCGGGTATCTCTCCCACTGGGCGCGGTACTACCTGTTCTCGGGCAGGTCGCTCGTCCTGGCGTTCGCCGTGGGCGCGCTGCGCACGATGCTCGAGCTCGTGCGCCGCCGCGACCCGTGCCGCCGCGCGCTCCGGCGCGCCGATCTGGCCGCCGCCGCCCGCGAGACGGGCGCGCCGTTCCCCGCGGTGGTGAAGCACGCGCGGCTGTTCGCGCGGCCCGCCGAGGACTGCCTCGGCCGGGTGGCCCGCGAGCTCTGGCTCGATCGGCTCGGCCTCGTGCTCGTCGGGCTCATCGCGGCGCTCGCGTGTCTGTGGTGGATGCCGGAAGGGCTCGCGCCGGCGGTCCTGCTCGCCCCGACGCTCCTCGTCGCCTACGAGTGCGCGGTCCCGAAGCCCACGCTCGACGCGGTCTGGCAGGGCGTGAACGGGGCGGCGCGGCGCGTGGCGCGGGCGCACCGCGCGAAGGCCGTGGTCTTCGGGCACACCCACAACCCGGAGGGCAGCTGGGAAGACGGGGTGTTCTTCGGGAACACCGGCTCCTGGTCGGCGGCGTTCGAGGACATCGCGTGCACGAAGCCGGTCTTCGAGGCGCGCCCGCTCGTCTGGCTGCGCTCCGAGGACGGCGCGGCCCCCGACGCGCCCCTGTCGGGCGGCCTCCTGATGTGGAAGGACGAGCGCTTCCAGCCCTGGAGGGCCGACGCTCGGCCCTCGGTGCCCCGGAAGGCCGAGGTCGCCAAGCGGCCGCGCCCGGCGCTGCGGCCCCAGGCGACCGCCGCGATGCGCGGCTGATTTCCTCCCATCTCCGACGCCAACGCACGCTGGCCCGCGCGCCCGGCGCCCTCCGGCGAGCTCGGCAGATCACGGCTGCTGAGACTGCCATCCTCGAGTCCGGACGAGCGTTCGTCCGGGCTCGAGCCCCGCTTCCCGTCGCGCACTTCCGTAGTAGATGTGCTGATGTGGAGATGACGAGCAACGCGACGCCAGCCCTCGACGCGGCCATCCCTCGCGCGGGCGACGCGCCCGGCGCGCGCTGCGCGGCGGGAAGGGACGCCGATGGCTGACGCCGACGTGGGCCTCGCTCGCCAGCACCAGCCCGCGGTCGAGCGGTCCCGGCTCCCATCGGTCTTGACCGCGACGGAACAGCACCTCGTCCTCTACGCGAACCCGGCGTTCTGCGGGCTCTCCGCCCTGCCGCTCGGCGAGCTCTCGGGGGTTCCCCTCACCGATCTGTTTCGGCAGGCAGAAGGCCTGGCGGGGCTGCTCGATCGCGTGATCCGGGACGGCGTCACCGACGTCGCGGCGGACATCGCGTTCGCGTCCTCCGGGGGGAGCGCGTTCCACGGCACCGCGATCGCGGCGCCGCTCCTCGACGAGCAGGCGCGCCCGCGGGGGCTGCTCGTGCAGATCCTCGACACCACCGAGCAGGCCGCGGCGCGCGTCCAGGAGGCCGAGCTCGAGCGGCGCCGCGAGCAGGTCCTGTCGCGCATCACCCACGACCTGCGGAGCCCGCTGACCGCGGCGATGTTCTACGCGGAGAGCCTCGAGCTGGCCCGGGCGGAGCACGACACGAAGCGGCTCGCCGGCCGGATCGTCCGCAGCCTGAGGCGCATGGACGAGATGATCCGCGTTCTCCGGGAGGTGCAGCGGCTCCAGGCCGGCCACAGGCTGCCGCTCTCGCTCGGCGCGTGCGATCTCGCCGCGATCGCCCGCGCGGTCGCCGACGACCTCTCGGCCTTCCACGACCAGCGCCTCGTCGTCCAGGGGGAGGCGTGCGTCCGGGGGGTCTGGGGCGCGGAGGAGCTGCGCCGCGCGATCGGGATCCTGGTGAGCAACGCGCTCCAGCACGGGGCGGAGGGAGCGCCGGTCGCGATCACGGTCGAGGCGGCGGCGGGGCTCGCCGTCGTGGCGGTGCACAACGAGGGCCCGGCGATCCCGCCCGACGACCAGGCGCGCGTGTTCGCGCCGTTCTTCCGGGCCGGCGCGTCCGAGGCGGTGCCGCGCGGGTGGGGGCTCGGCCTCGCGTTCCTGCGCGGGTGCGCCGAGGCGCACGGCGGAAGGGTGAGGCTGGAGAGCGACGCCGAGCGCGGGACCACGTTCGCCCTGGAGCTGCCCCTCGACGCGAGCCCGTACCAAGATCCGCAGGACCCGGGCTGACCAGGGGCCGCCGCCCGCCGCGCCGCGCGCGGAAATAAGGCCCCTGGCGAGCGGCGGAGGCGCCTTGGGAGGAGCGGTGTCGCGCGTGCGTCGGATTCGAGCCCTCGAGAGCGATTGACAACATGGCAGAAAGTCAGCGCGGCTGTCCGGCGTTGACTGCGGCGGACCGGGGGAGGCGCAGCGCCGTCGCCCGAGCGGTCTCCGGCGGGGCGCGCCGAGCTGCGCTCGTCAATCCAGGGTGGTCCAAGGCCGCTGGCCTCGGCCATCGAGAGGAGAATCATGATGGAGAGTGACCGTATCCGTCGCATCCGGCTCGTCGCTCTGATGTTCGTGCTCGCGACGTTCTCCGCGGCCGGCGCCGCCCGCGCCGAGGACGCCGGCGCGCGCGCGGGCGCCCCCGCGGAGCGCCGCTTCGGGGGGCGCGGGCAGGTCGCCTTCGACAACGTCGTCGGGGTGACCACCGAAGGCGGCCACCTCGGACCGAACATGGTCGCCGGGGGGCCTTCCGACACCGTCTGGGGAGCCACGGGGTACACGGGGCTCATCGGCTTTACGTTCTCGGACGACCGCAGCGCCGACGAGGACGGGTTCGCCGCCACCTCCCGCACGGTCTGGGTCTCGCCCTCGGTCGACGTGTTCGTGGCCGACGGGGTCTCCATCGGGGGCACGATCGGCTTCTCGTACGCCAGCTACGACGCCCGCCTGTCCGTGGCGGGCGGGGGGACGACCTCGATGGAGGCCGAGGCCTTCACGCTCTCCGTCGTGCCGCGCGTCGGGTACGTGTTCGCGCTGAACGAGCAGTTCTCGTTGTGGCCGCGCGCGGGGTTCGGGTACGCCGGCACCCGCGCCGACCCGGTCCGGTCGGCAGGCGACGCTTCCGTGATGAACGCGTGGATCGGCGTCGCCGACGTCGGGCTCGTCTACCAGCCTTGGGAGCACATCTATCTGCACATGGCCCCGGAGCTCGTGCTCCGGCTCACCCGCCTCGAGAGCTCACGAGGCGGGGCTCTCCAGAGCAGCGCCTCGCTCGAGCTCGGCTTCACCGGCGGGGTCGGCGTCGTGCTGGGCTCGTGAAGCGACGCCGGATCCGGGCCGCCGTGCGCCGACTGTCCCTCGCGGCTTGAGGCCTGCGCGCCTCGACGATAGGGTCGGCGCGGACCTCGGCCCGGAGCGCTTCCCGGGCGGGATCCGCGGAGTGACGGATCATGAGCCGCAGCGAGCGCGAGCAGATGGAGATGACGCTGCCAGCGTACGGCGCGGCGAGCCCGGACGAGTCGGGCGACGTGCCGCCGGCCGGCGCCGCGTCGGACGTCACGTTCCGGCTGCGCGTGTCCCCGGCCTCGCCGGCGCCCGAGCGGCCGCCCGTCCCCGTCGCGGCGCCCGAGCCCCTCTCCGCGGAGGAGCGCTACGAGGACCTCGGCTGCATCGGGCGCGGGGGCATGGGCGAGGTGCGCCGCGTGCGCGACCGGATCATGGGGCGCGTGCTCGCGATGAAGATCCAGTCGTCCGAGGCGCGCGACGCGACGCTCGATCGCGCCCGCTTCCTCGCCGAGGCGCGGCTGACCGCGGAGCTCCAGCACCCGGGGATCGTGCCCGTGCACGACTGCGGCGCGCTCGCCGATGGGCGGCTGTGGTTCACGATGAAGGAGGTGCGCGGGCGCACCCTGGGCGAGGTGCTCGACGAGCTGTACGCGGCCGGCGGCGGGAGCCTCTCGCCGGCGGCGCTGCGGCGGGCGGTCGACACGTTCCTCCGCGTCTGCGAGGCCGTGGCCTACGCGCACAGCCGCGGCGTGATGCACCGCGATCTCAAGCCGGCCAACGTGATGATCGGCGAGTTCGGCGAGGTCCTCGTGATGGACTGGGGCCTCGCGCGGCCCGCCGCGCCGCTGCGCGCGTCGCCCGGGGCCGCCGGCGCGGGGGACGCCCTCGAAGCGGCCCCGCTCACGCAACCCGGCGAGGTGCTGGGCACGCTCCTCTACATGGCCCCGGAGCAGGCGCGCGGCGAGGGCGATCGCCTCGGCGCGGCGAGCGACGTCTACGCGCTCGGCGTCGTGCTCTACGAGATCCTCGCCGGGCGCCACCCGTACGGCGGCCAGCTCGCCGCGGTCTGGAGCGCGCTCCTCACCGGCGGGCTCACGCCGGTCGAAGAGCGCGCCCCGCACGAGGTGCCCGCGGAGCTCGCGGCCATCTGCGCCCGCGCGATGGCGCTCGCTCCGGAGGCCCGCCACCCCGACGCGGGCGCGCTCGCCGCCGACGTCCGGAGCTGGCTCGACGGCGCGCGACGGCGCGAGCGCGCGCTCGCGATCGTGGACAAGGCGCGCGCGATCCAGCCGGAGATCGCGGCCATCCGGGCGCGCGCGCGGGCGCTGCGCGCCGAGGCGCGGGCCCTGCTCGACGGCCTGAGCTCGTTCGATCCCGCCGAGCTGAAGGCGCGCGGGTGGCGGCTCGAGGACGAGGCGGAGCACCTCGAGCGGGAGGCGTCGCTCGGCCAGGTCGAGTGGATGCAGCTGCTCCGCGCGGCGCTGAACGAGGCGCCGGATCTCCGCGAGGCGCACGAGGCGCTGGCCGACCACCACGCCGAGGAGCTCATCGAGGCCGAGCAGGCGCGGGACGCCCGGGGCGCGGCGCGCGCCGAGGCGCTCCTCCGGCAGCACGACCGCGGCCGCCACGCGGTGCTGCTCGCCGGCGACGGGGCGCTCTCGCTGTCGACCGAGCCGGAGGGGGCGGAGGCCTCGCTCTACCGCTATGTCGAGCGCGACCGCCGGCTCGTGCCCGAGCACGCGCGCGAGCTCGGCCCCACGCCGCTCCGCGGGGTGGCGCTCCCGCGCGGGAGCTACCTCCTCAAGCTGCGCGCGCCGGGGCACCACGAGGCCAGCTATCCCGTGCTCATCGAGCGCGGGCGGCCCTGGGACGGCGTCCGGCCCGGCGGGAGGGCGCCGCACCCGGTCCGCCTCCTCCGGCTCGGCGAGCTCGGCGACGACGACCTCTACGTGCCGCCCGGCTGGTTCGTCTCCGGCGGCGATCCCGACGCGGGCGACAGCCTCCCCCGGCGCCGGCTCTGGTGCGACGGCTTCATCGTCCGGAGGCACCCGGTCACCAACGCCGAGTACCTCGCCTTCCTCAACGCGCTCGTGGCGAGCGGGCGCGAGGCCGAGGCGCTCGAGTGCTGCCCGCGCCTCTCGCTGGGCCGCGCCGCCTCGGACGCGGGCCCGGACTCGCTCCGGTTCGAGCGGGGCGACGACGGCCGCTTCCGGCTCGGGCTCATCCCGACCGACGTCCAGGAGGAGCCGCGGATGCCGGTCGCCTTCGTCCACTGGCGGGCGGCGATGCGCTACGCCGCGTGGTACGCCGCCGAGACCGGCGCGCCGTGGCGCCTCCTGAACGAGCTCGAATGGGAGAAGGCCGCGCGGGGCGTCGACGGCCGCTGCATGCCCTGGGGGGATTTCCTGGAGCCGACCTGGGGGTGCATGCTTGGTAGCCACGAGGGCGTCGCCGGCCGCCGCCCGGTCGACGACTTCCCGCTGGACGAGAGCCCTCATGGCCTGCGCGGCGCGGCGGGCAACGTGCGGGACTGGTGCGTCAACGCGTGGAAGCGCGAGGGGACGCGCACCGACGAGGGGATCGTGCTGCTCGATCCGGCCGACGACGGCGACCCGGATTTCCGCGCGGCGCGGGGCGGCGCGTGGTCGACGTCGCCGAACCTCTGCCGCGCGGCCGGGCGCTTCGCGGGCAAGCCCGGGGATCGCTTCGGGGGGATCGGGTTCAGGCTGGCGCGCTCGGCGCCGCGGTGAGCGGCCCGCCGCCGCCCTGCGCAGGAGGCCTGTCCGGGCGCGCCGCCGCCGCGGCCGGGGCGCGGCGGGAGGCGCGCGCGCCGCTCACACGGATCTCATCTCGCCACGGTAGTAGTACCAGGTGCACTGAGCGTCGATGTCGTAAGGATCGGTCGACTGCTTTCTCTCCTCGCCCACGACCAGCAGCGTGAAGGTCAGCCTGCTCGGGGCCTTCTGGAAGATCAGGCCGCCCGTGGGCTGCCTCGTCTTGTACCAGACCACGTTGAGCAGCTCGCCGGCGCTCCCGAGCTCCAGGAGGAGGCCGATCCGGCGCGTGCTCGGCGCGTCCGGATCGGCGGCCCAATAGAACGCGCTGTTCGGAGAGGCCGGCTGGTGGACGCCCTGGACCCACTGCTGCGCCGACACCTCCTGAGCGGTCGCGAGGAGGCTGCCCCCGGCGAGCCAGTCATGGAACTCCTTCGGGTACCCGGCCGATCCCGAGCGGTTCGCGAACCCGATCGACTCCAGGATCATCGCGCTCGTCTTCAGGGTGCCGCGCCTCGACCAGTACTCGGTCATCGCCGTGTATCCGGGGGGAGGGTTCGACCCCGTCACGGCCACCTGGAGGAGCGGGGTCTCGGTCCTCGCCTCGATGAAGCGGAGCTTCGAGTCGATGGGGATCTGTGTTTCGTCCGGCTGCTCCGTCTCCTCCGGCTCCTTCGGCAAGAGGTCTCCCCTCTTGATATCCAGCTCGCCCGTGCCCGATCCAGTGCTCATGGTTCGATGATCTCCTCGTCTCGTGGGTGGAACGTCCGAATCCTATCCGCTTCGCTCGCCGGGCGCGCCCCCGGCGCGGCGGGCCCTCCCGGGCCCGCTCGCGCCGGGGGGGCCTCACAGGAGGCCCACGGTGATGGGCTGGAAGAAGACCTGGACGCCGGTCCTGGAGCCGGCCTCGTTGCCCTTGGTATCGCCGACGTAGTCGAGCAGGGACACGAGGCTTCCGGGCGAGAAGGCGTAGAGATCGCGGGCGTGGTCGGTGTCGGTGTACTCGTGCTCGAAGTACGTGGGGCTGAGGATCTCGGCGATGGTGCCGGGCGCGGTGTAGAGGTGGAACCAGCCGGTCCCCTCGGCGCGCGTCCAGTCGCTCTTGGTCTCGATGGCGTCGATGTGGACGGAGGCCCAGACCTCGTTGCCATTGAAGACGTGGAGCTCCACGTCGAGGTTGACGCGCGGCCCGTGGCCGCCGAAATCGGCGTCGCCGCCGACGTGCGGGGGGATGTAGAACGGCGTCTCCGAATGAAACGTGACCGACGAGGAGAGGGCGGCCACGGCGACGTCCACCTCGTCCTCCGCGGCCGTCGCATCCATCGGGGAGAGCCCCTCCTCCGCCGCGTCCTCTGCGGGCGCCGCGGCGCAACCAGCGAACGACACGACGGCCAGCGAAGCAAACAATGCACGCATCATGATGAAGCTCCTTGTTTAGGGTTGCCTGCGCGCCCCTCTGCCGGGACATCGGCTCCGTGCGCGGCGATTCGCTTCGGAGCATGAGCATGCGTCGTGCCACGGCGAGGACGCGGCGATCCGGGCCGCATCCGGGCCGCATCCGGGGAGCCCTCGCGCCCCGGCGCCGCAGATCGCGTCACCCCCGCTCGACTTGAGCAGGCCTCGCGCAAGCGGCGCCGGCGCGAGCCCCGCCCGGCGCCGCGCGCGCGCTCGACAGCCCCGGAGCGCGGACGTACCCTCCTCGCCCGATGCGGCCTGGCGACCTCGTGGCGGGGCGTTTCGTGCTCGAGGCCCAGGCGGGCACCGGCGGGATGGGAGAGGTCTACCGCGCCACGGATCTCCAGCGCGGGGCCGCCGTCGCCGTCAAGCTCCTGCGCGCCGCGAGCGGCGCCGACGCGCCGCGGTTCCTGCGCGAGGCGCGGCTGCTCGAGGGCCTCGAGCACCCCGGGATCGTGCGGCACGTGGCGCACGGCGCGCTCCCGTCGGGCGCCCTGTACCTGGCGATGGAGTGGCTCGAGGGCGAGGACCTCTCGCGCCGGCTCGGGCGCGGGCCGCTCGGCGTGGACGAGAGCGTGGAGATCGCGCGCCGCGTGGCGGACGCGCTCGGCGCGGCGCACGCCCGCGGGGTCGTCCACCGCGATCTCAAGCCGAGCAACGTGTTCCTGGTCGGGGAGGGCTCCCGCGACGTGCGGCTGCTCGACTTCGGCGTCGCCTGGGCCGGCGGGACGCGCATGACCCAGAGCGGCGTCGTGATCGGGACGCCCGCGTACATGGCGCCGGAGCAGGCGCGCGGCGGGGACGTGGTGGACGCGCGCGCGGACGTGTTCGCGCTCGGCTGCCTCCTCTTCGAGTGCCTGACCGGCGAGCCCGCGTTCGGCGGGGATCACTTCATGTCGATCCTGGCCAAGGTCCTCTTCGCCGATCCGCCGCGGTTGCGGGACGTGCGGGGCGACGTGCCCGAGCCGATCGCGGCGCTGTGCGCGCGGATGCTCTCGAAGCGACCGGACGCCCGGCCGCGGGACGGCCGGGAGGCCGCGGAGGCGCTCCTCGCGATCCAGCGCGGCGAGCACGCCCCCGCGAGCGCGCACGGCCCGGCGCCGTCCCGGCCCGGGGCGCTGACCGCGACGGAGCGCCGGTCCGTCGCGGTGCTCCTCATCGGCGCCATCGACGCGTCCGCCTTCGCGAACGTCGCGACCGAGATCGCGACCGTGCCGAGCCAGCTCGTCGAGGAGGCGTCGGCGTGGGGCGCGCGCGTCGAGCCGCTGCCGGGCGGGGCGGCGGTGCTGACCATGGCCGGGCAGGGCGCCGCGACGGACCTGGCGTGGCAGGCCGCGCGGGTGGCGCTCGCGCTGCGCCGGCAGACCCCCGACCGGCCCATGGCGCTCGCGCTCGGGTGGAGCGCCGCCGCGGGGCGGATGCGCCTCCTGCGCGACGCCATCGACCGCGCGGCGCGGCTCATTTCGGCGCGCGGCCCGGCCGGCCCTGGCGACGCGCGGCCGATCGCGATCGACGAGGGCCTCGTGGGGCTCATCGACGCGCGGTTCGACGTGCGCGAGCACGAGGAGCGCTTCTTCCTGGTCGGCGAGCGCTCGAGCGTCGGCGGCGGGCGGGCGCTGCTCGGCAAGCCGACCCCGTGCGTCGGGCGCGACGGCGAGCTCCGCATGCTCGAGGCGGCGTTCGCGGCGTGCGTCGACGAGCCGTCGGCGCGGGCGGTCCTCGTGATCGCGCCGCCCGGCGTGGGCAAGTCGCGCCTCGCGCAGGAGTTCCTGCGGCGGGCGGCCGAGCGCGCCCCGCGGGCGTCGATCTGGACCGGCCGCGGCGACCCGCTGCGGGCGGACGCGCCGTACGGGCTGCTCGTCGGGGCGATCGAGGGCGCGTGCGGCATCGCGGAGGGCGAGGCGCTCGCGGCGCGGCGGGACAAGGTGCTCGCGCAGGTCGCGCGGCGGGTGCCGGAGGCGGAGCGGCCCCGGACCGCGGAGTTCGTCGGGGAGCTCATCGGCGCGCCGTTCCCGGACGGCGAGAGCCCCTTGCTCCGGGCGGCGCGGCGCGACGCGCAGATCCTGGGCGAGCAGGTGCAGCGCGCCTTCGTCGCGCTCGTCCGGGCCGCGTGCGCGGAGGGGCCGGTCGTGCTGGTGCTCGAGGACCTGCACTGGGGCGACCCCGCGACCACGCGCCTCGTCGAGGCGGCGCTGCGGCAGCTCGCCGACGAGCCGCTGTTCGTCCTCGCGCTCGCGCGGCCGGAGATCACGGCGCTGTTCCCCCGGCTGTGGGCGGAGCGGAGCGTGCACGAGCTCCGGCTGAAGGACCTCGGCAAGAAGGCGTGCGAGCGGCTCGCGCGGCTCCTGCTCGGCGAGGGCGCGCCCCAGGAGACCCTCGACCGGATCGTGGCGCTCGCCGACGGCAACGGGTTCTACCTCGAGGAGCTCATCCGCGCGGCGGCGGAGGGCCGCGGCGAGGCGCTGCCCGACACCGTGGTGGCGATGGTGCAGTCGCGGCTCGACGGGCTGGGCCCCGAGGCGCGGCTGCTCCTCCGGGCGGCGAGCGTGTTCGGCGAGGCGTGCTGGGCCTCGGGCGTCGAGGCGCTCGTGGGGCGCCCGG
Source organism: Sorangium sp. So ce185 (assembly GCF_051526825.1). Lineage (NCBI taxonomy): Bacteria > Pseudomonadati > Myxococcota > Polyangiales > Polyangiaceae > Sorangium > Sorangium sp. So ce185. Next base: position 1,226,129 of record NZ_CP150316.1, read on the forward strand.
TGAGCGACGGGCTCGCGCTCCTCGCCGGCGCGGAGCTGCTCGTGCGGCGGCCGGCGAGCCGGTTTCCCGGCGAGGAGGAGTTCGGGTTCCGGCACGCGCTCCTGCGGCAGGGTGCGTACGCCATGCTCGGCGACGAGGATCGCGCGCTCGGGCACCGGCTGGCCGGGCGCTGGCTGGAGGAGCGCGGCGAGGCGGACCCGCTCGTCCTCGCCGAGCACCTCGACAGGGGCGGCGAGCGCGCGCGGGCGTCGCGCTACTGGCTGCGCGCCGCCGAGATCGCCCACCGCGGCGGCGACGTCGATGCGGCGCTCGCGCGCGTCGACCGGGGGCTCGCGGGCGACGCGCCGGCCGACGTCGAGCTCGCGCTGCTCGGGCTGCGCTGCGAGCTCGCCATGTGGCGCCTCCCGAGGGCCGGCCTCGCGGCGCTCAGGCAGGCGGGCACGCGGGTGATGCGCGAGGCGGCGCCGGGCAGCCTGCCGTGGATGCAGGGCGCGTCGGCGACGGCGCTGCACGCGACCCTGCTCGGCATGGAGGGCGATCTCGAGGCGATCCTGAGCGCGATCGTGGCCGTGGAGCCGGCGGAGGACGCGATCGCGAGCGGGGCGTTCGCGCTGCTCGCGGGGCTGTACGGCGCGCTCCACGTCGGCGGCGTCGCGAAGCGGGGGCAGCTGGTCGAGCGGGCGCGCGCGATGCTCGAGCGCCACGGCGAGCGCGAGCCGTGGGCCGCCGCGCTCCTCCACACCGCGCTCATGTTCGACCATCTCCTCGCCCTGGAGGACCCGTGGGGCGCGCTCCAGCGCGTCCAGGCGGCGCTCGACGCGGCCCTCCGGGTCGACGACGCGCGCGGCGCCGGCGCGATCCGGATCCTGCTCGGGACGGTGCTGTGGACCCTGGGCGCGACGGCGCGCGCGGAGGAGGTGCTGGGCTGCGTGCCGGGGCCGGACGAGGAGTACGGGGCCTGGTCGTCGTACCGGCCCTTCGTCCGCGTCCGCGCCGCGCTCGAGCGGGGGGATGTCGACGGCGCGCGCCGCCAGGCCGAGGCGCTGATCGCGTCCGGGCGCGCGCGGTCCCATTCTCCGCACGAGGGGCGCGGCCGCTGGCTGCTCGCCGAGGTCCTCGGCCGCGCGGGGGAGCTCGAGCGCGCCGACCGCGAGCTCGGCGCCGCGCTCGGGCTGCTCTCGGGGGCGGACCGCATCGATCGCCCGGGCGCGATCGCGGCGCGCGCGGAGCTGCGCCTGCGGCAGGGCCGCGCCGCCGAGGCGCTCGCGGCGGTCGAGGGGGCGCTCGCGCGGGTCGAGGCGATGGGCGGCGCCTGCGGGCTCTTCGGGGGCGCCCGGCTCCGGCTCGCGCACGTCGCGTGCCTCGACGCGGTGGGGCGGCGCGGCGCGGCCGAGGCGGCGCTCGCCGCGGCGCGGGATCGCCTGCTCCGCATCGCCGGGACGATCCCGGATCCGGCCTACCGGGTGAGCTTCCTCGAGGCGGTCCCGGAGAACCGGACGACGCTCGCGCTCGCGCGGGAGCGGCTCGGCGACGCGCCCGAGCGCGGGTGACGGCGAGGGCGAACGGCGCAATCGCTGAACATCGCGACAGCGCTGCCCCGCGCGCGGGGAGCACCGCGCTCGCGCTGCAATTCTTCAATCAGAGGCGCATTGCCGGCGGAATTGCCGGCGGAAACGAGGTCCGATGCCACGGCGTCGGCGTGAAGGGCAAGAACTCTGCATTGCGAGCGAGCGACAAGGTGTGATATGAGACGCCCATGAAGGTTGGGGGAATTCTTTTCAATACCATTGCCGTGCTCGTCGCCTGCGGGTGCGCATCCTCGTCGCCGCTGTCTCCGTCGCTGCCGGACGGCGCGGACGGCGCGCGCGCGCCGGCGGACGGCGTACCGGCGGCGGGCGCGCCCGCGCCGGCGCAGAGCGACGCGGCGGCGCGCTCCGCGGGGCCCCGGGGCCGCGTCTACCCGGCAGAAGAGCTGCGCCGGGTGGCCCGCGTCGCGTCCGCGCGCTGCAAGAAGGCGAATGCGCCGTCGGATTCGGCGTGCCTGCTCACGGAGGCCACGCCGTTCCTGAAATACCGGCCCGAGGATCCGGATTGCCGTTATGTGTCGGGGACGGCGCTGTCGGTGGCCGAGTGCTCCGATTTCTCGGAGGGCTGCCAGAGCGTGGATCCCAAGGATCTCGACCACCAGCTCGCCGCCCTGGAGACCGCCGGCAAGGATTGCAACCGCGAGCCGACCGAGATCGAGCGGGCCGAGGTGCTGAAGCTCGCTGGCTCGCAGTGAGGCGTTGTCCGGCGGGATGAAGCGCCCCCTGGCGCGGCGCCTGCGCCATCGGACGCGGGCCCTCGCCGGCGGGCCGCGCCGGCCGCGTCAGCCCTTGGCCTTGCCCTTGCGCGGCCGCGGGATGCCGTAGGCGCTCAGCCGGGCGACGAAGGTGCGGCGGGGCATGCCGAGGAGCGCCGCGGCCTGCGTCTGGTTGCCGGCGCACTGCTCGAGCGCGTCGACGATGCGGCGCCGCTCGATCGCGTCGAGCTCGCCGCGCAGGCCGCCCGCGGCCTCGGCCGATCGGGGAGGGCCCGGGGGAAGGGGGCTTGGGGGGCGGGGACCGGCGGGGAGGGGACCGGCGAGCGCGGCGACCTCGGCGGGGTGCGCCTCGACGGACGTCGGGGTGCGCGTATCGACGAGCGGCGGCGGCGCGGAGGCGTCGAGCAGGAGGTGCTCCGGCAGGAGCGTGTCCCCGCCGGCGAGCACGACCGCGCGCTCGATGACGTTGCGCAGCTCGCGGATGTTGCCGGGCCACGGGTGCGCCTCCAGCGCGGCGAGCGTCTCGGGGGCGAACGCCGGCGCCCGGCGTCCGAGCGCGCTGGCGGTCCGCTCGGCCATCGCGCGCGCGAGCGGCGCGATCTCGGAGGCGCGCGCGCGGAGCGGCGGGATCGTCAGCGCGATGCCATTGAGCCGGAAGAAGAGATCTTCGCGGAAGGCGCCGCGCTTCACCTCGGCGGCCAGGTCGCGGTTCGTGGCCGAGATGAAGCGGACGTCGATGGGCCGCGGGCTCAGCCCCCCGACGCGCATCACCTTCCGGTCCTCGAGCACGCGCAGCAGCTTCACCTGGATGCCGGAAGGGAGCTCGCCGACCTCGTCGAGCATCACGGTGCCCTTCTCGGCGGTCTCGAGCAGCCCGGGCTTCGCCTGGCCGGCGCTCGTGAAGGCGCCTTTCTCGTGGCCGAAGAGCTCGCTCTCGAGGAGCGACTCGGCGAGCGCCGCGCAGTTGAGGCGCAGGAACGGCCCGTGCGCGCGCGGCGATCGCCGGTGGATGTGCTCGGCGAGCACCTCCTTGCCGGCGCCGGTCTCGCCGAGCAGGAGCACGCTGAGGGGCGACGCGGCCACGCGCTCGGCGAGCGCGTAGAGCCGCTGCATGGCCGGGTCGCGGACGATGGGCTCGCCGGGCGCGTGGCCGGCGGCGGCGCTCGCGGCGCCCTCGCGCGGCAGGATCACGATCAGGGTCGAGCCCAGGTTGACCGCGTCCCCGACCGCGAGCTCCGTCGTCTTGCCTGGCTCGAGCTGGAGCTCGAGCAGCTTGGTCGTCGGCCCGGCGCTGCGCTCGCGCCGGAGGCGGGTCCCGTTTGCGCTGCCGAGGTCCTCGATCGCGAGCCGGGCGCCGAGGTGGATGATCGCGTGGCGGCGCGAGACGGAGCTCTCGTCGATCTGGACGTCGTTCTCCTTCGATCGGCCGAGCGACACCCGGCCCTCGGCCGGCAGCGGGTGCCGGGTCACGCGGCCCCCGGCGAACACCGCGAGCTCCAGGGCATGCTGCGCGTCGATCTGCGCATCCTTCCGGGGGGACATCGCGCCGGCCACGTCTCTCTCCTTGCTCACTTCCGCTCGTTCTACCGCGCCGCGCCGCCCGCGGGGCGAGCCGAAGCGCCTCGCGGCCGCCCTCGGCCAGGGCCGCGAGCCCGCGGGCGTCGCCTTGGGGCGCGACCGGAGGCGGCCACGGCGCCGGAAGAGCGCGGCACCTCGCGCGCGGCCGCGGCGACGACGGGCAGGACGAGGGGCAGCGACGGGCGTGCGCGCATCGGACGCCAGGATAGCCGAACCCAGCGCGCCTCGCTGGCCCTGGGAGCCGGAGGAGGCGCGCTGGCGGGACGCGCGCCGGCGGGGGTGGTACCTGTCATTACATGAGATAGGGTTGCGGAACCGCAGCCGGTGTGCGAGGCCGGCTACGGCATGATGGCTCCGAAGGGGGCACGCGCTTGCCTCGTGTTTCGCCTTGAGTGTGATGACAATGCGAACGCCGATGCATGGACCGAAGCCGCGGGCGCCCCGCGGCGCACGCTCCGCAACAGGTCACCGCCGCGGCCGGCGCTGGCAGGCCGCCTTGCCGTTTTTTCTCGGGGTCGTGGCCACCGGCTCGGCGTGCGTCAGCTCGATCCGCGCCGGGGGGGCGGGGATCGAACGCGAGGAACCGCGCAGCTCACCGCGTGCCTCGAACGCCGTCGCTCCGGCTGAAGACGCCGGCGCTCCGGCCGAAGACGCCGTCGCTCCGGCTGAAGACGCCGGCGCTCCGAATCAAGAGCCCCATCCACGGCCGCCGAGCACCGAACCTCCGTCCGCGGAGAGCCCAGCCGCGCCGGCTGCCGGCGTCCAGCGGGCGGCCGCGCCGCGCTGTGATGCGCTCTCGCCCTGTGGCGAGTATGGCATGTGCCCCGTAAGGAGCGATTGCTTCAACCTCAAGCGCTGCGGAGGCACGGTGTGCACCACGATGGAGGTGGCTTGCGCCATCGAGTGCCGAGGTCGGGGGTGCTTGCTGCTCAAGAGCGAGCCCCCTCAGATACGTTGCGCGCCGTGAGGGACGATCGCCCGGGGAGCGCCTCTCGAGCCCGCGTTGCTTCGCGCCACACGATCCGTGGTAGCGTTGCGCCATGAGCTCTCACCAACGCGATTACGTGGCGATCAACCTCGCGAACTGGAACAGCCGCGTGCCGCACCACGAGCAAGGCTACGAGCTCCACCGGTTCCGCGAAGATCCGCGGCAACTCTCGGGCGTTGTCGAGTTCGATCGCGAGCGGCTCGGCGACGTGCGCGGCCTCGACGTCGTCCATTTGCAGTGCCACATCGGCACGGACACGCTGTCGCTCGCCCGGCTGGGGGCGCGCGCGACTGGGCTCGATTTCTCCGAGCCGGCGCTGGCGGTGGCGAGGCGGCTCGCCGCGGAGTGCGGCGCCGAGATCGCCTATGTGTGCAGCACCGTCTACGACGCGGTGGCGGCGCTGGGCGCCGAGCGCTTCGACGTCGTGTACACGGGCGTCGGCGCGCTGTGCTGGCTGGACGACATCCAGCGCTGGGCCGCCACGGTCGCGGCGCTGCTGAAGCCCGGCGGCCGCCTGTTCCTGCGCGAGGGCCATCCGATGCTGTGGGCGCTCGCCGATCCGCGCCCGGACGGCCTCCTCGTCGTCGAGTATCCCTACTTCAAGGTCGAGGGCGGGACGCTGTTCCACGAGAAGCAGACCTACGTGTCCCACGAGGGGGAGCTCGCCGCGCCGGACAGCATCAGCTTCAACCACGGCCTCGGCGAGATCGTCACCGCGCTCTTCGCGGCGAACCTGCGGTTGACCGCGCTCACCGAGCACGATTCCGTCCCCTGGAACCCGCTCGGAGACGGCATGGTGCAAGACGAGCGCGGCGAATGGCGGCTCCGCGAAAGGCCGGAGCGGCTGGCCGCGAGCTACACCTTGCAGGCCGTGAAGGGCTGAGCCAGCGCTCGAGCCAGCGAAGCGCGCCGGCGCTGCGCGCTCGCCGCCAGGCACCCGGCGAGGGCCGCGCCGAGAGCGGCCCCGGTGCGCGCCACAAGCGGCTCTGGTGATCTCGGACACACGCCCGTGCGCCCGGCGCCGGGCGCCGACCGGGACCACCAGGGCGAAGGCGCCATGTCGTTGTGCCGTATCGGCTCAATTCGCGCCGCCTTCACGCACCTCGTCCGCCGGCCGACAGCGTCCTTCGCCGCGGATCCCCGCGTGGCACATCCGCTGCTCAGCGAGCCGGCATGGCCATCGACGCTCCGGCAACCATCGCTCCCGGGCTGCGCGAACACAGCCTCGAACCCGTGTGTGGGGCCCCTGCGCGAAAGCTCCGCCGCGAGATCACCTCCTTCATCGCCCTCGCCGCGGCGCTCCTCCTCATGGCGCGGGTGGTCCAGCGAACGGTGACCCCCGGGCTGCCCCCCGCCCAGCACATGGCCTATTCCTGGGGGCTTCTGCTCGCCCTCCTCGTCCCGGTCGCGTGGTACGTGCGCCGTCAGTCGCTGCCGCTCTCGCGGATGGGCGTGACCACGGCCGGCCTGCGCAGCAGCCTGGCGGAGTCGCTGGCCGTCGCGCTCGCCCTCGCGGCCGCCTGCTTCGCGCTGCGGCTCGGCGCGTGGACGCGCGGCGAGCCCCTCGTCACCTGGGGATCGATCGCCGATTACGACGCGACCTCGCGGGCGCTCTTCTTCGCCCTCTACGCGCCCCACTGCCTGCTCCAGGAGTTCGTGGCGCGCGGCGTGATCCAGACCTCCCTGGAGCGCTTCCTGCCCCGGTCCGGCCGGGCCGTCCCGCTCGCGCTCACCTCGGCGTTCTTCGGCGTCTACCACCTTCATGTCTCGCTTGGATTCGCTTTCCTCACGTTCGCCATCGGCATGCTCTTCGGCGCGCTCTACGCGCGGCACCGCACCCTCGCCGGGGTGACCCTCGCGCACGCCGCCCTCGGCCTCGCGAGCGTCGCCGTCGGCCTGAACTGAACCAGGAGCCCCCTTCGATGCGCATCGCGATCCTCTCGACCTACACGCACCCGAGCCGCCTGCACCGCAAGGAGCGCTCGGTCATGCAATCCTCCGTTCCCGAGCTCATCGCCGCCCTGTGCCCGCCGGACGCGGAGATCGAGCTCTACAACGAGAAGGAGACGGACATCCCCCTCGATCGCCCCTGGGACCTCGTGTTCTTCTCGTACCTGCACGCCTATTACGAGCACACCAAGGTGCTCTCCGCGCTGCTCCGGCGGCGCGGCGTCACCACGGTGGCCGGCGGCCGGCACGCGGGCCATTTCCGCGCGGACGCGCTCCAGCACTTCGACGCGGTGGTGACGGGCGATCCGGAGTCGAACGTCCCGGCCCTCGTCGCCGATTTTCAGCGGAATGAGCTCCAGCCCGTCTATGCGCTCCCGCCGGTGCCCCCCGAGCGGATCCCCACCTACCGTTACGACCTCGTCGACTACCGCAACAACCTCGTCCGGATGCCGGGCATCGAGGCGTCGCGCGGCTGCCCCTTCTCCTGCAACTTCTGCGTGCTGACCGGGCACGAGCAGTACCGCTATCGCCCGATCGACCACGTGATCCGGGACATCCGCGACCGGATGATCTTCAACCGGCGCATTCCGGGGGTGACCGGCGATGTGTTCGGCTTCCTCGACAACAACCTGGGCGGCTCTCCCCGCTACCTGCGAGAGCTCTGCGAGGCGCTGATCCCGCTCAAGAAGATCTGGGGCTGCGCGCTCACCTTCAACGTGCTGCGCGACCCGGAGCTGGTCCGCCTCATGGGGCGCGCGGGGTGCCGGTACGTCTACACCGGGCTGGAGTCGCTGAACCCCGAGTCGATCAGCGCGATGAACAAGGGGCAGAACAAGCTGAGCGAGGTCCGCGAGGTCCTGAGGCGGGCCTCGGCGAGCGGGATCGTGCTCTCGTTCGGGCTCCTCGTGGGCGCGGACGGGGACACCAACGAGTACCTGGAGCGGGTGCCGGAGTACCTGCACGACCTCGGAGATCAGTGCCCGACGTTCCTGGGGATCGTCTGCCCGTACCCGGAGACGCCGTTCTTCGCGCAGGTGGCGGCCGAGGGGCGGCTCCTGCCCGGGGTGACCAGCCGGGACCTCGACGGGTACACCCTGTGTCACCGGCCGGCCCGGCTGCACCCCTCCGAGGCGATCGAGCACTTCCAGCGCCTGAGCCGCACCCTGGGCAGCGTGCGCAACGTGGGTCGCCACCTGTGGAGCCGGCTGATGGCCAGCGATCTGCCCCGCTACAAGACGTGCGTTCTGATGTCGGCGCCCGAGGTGATGAGCCTGCGCGCGCCGCTCGCCAACCCCGCGCGCAGCTACATCGCCGGGCGCGATCCGATCGAGGCGTGGGACGCGGCGAGGATGCGGGAGCTCGGGCTCGAGCCGCAGCGCATCGACGCCTCGTCCTGCCGGGCGGATCCGCGGGGCCTCGCCCGCATCCGGCCCCGGCGGGCGGGTCGGTCCGGGTTGAGCTCCCCGACCCGGGTTGAGCTCCCCGACCCGGGTTGAGCTCCCCGACCCGGGTTGAGCTCCCCGACCCGGGTTGAGCTCCCCGACCCGGGTTGAGCTCCCCGACCCGGGTTGAGCTCCCCGACCCGGGTTGAGCTCCCCGACCCGGGTTGAGCCGTGACCGGCGCGAAGACGCGAGGGCGGCGGACGCGCGGGAGTTTCAGCCCTCGCCTGTGGGCAAAGGCGGGGGCGGCGGCAGCGCACGGGGGGGCTCGAGGCGCGTCGGCTCCGCCTTGCAGTCGATGGTGCGGCCCTCGCAGCCACAGACGTTCCCGCCCAAATCCTCGTAGACCGCTGGGGAGAGCTCATCGACGTCCCTCACGATGTCGAGCGGCTCGCACGTGAAGGTCGTCGACGCGATCTGCACCGTCGCGCCGTGGTTGTAGATACCGGCCCCGGCGCTCCGCGCCATCACGCTGTCCCGGACGAGGACGTTCGCCAGACCCGTCTCGTCGTTGTGGGCGATGATGCCGTAGCCGTTCCTGCCGTCGAGCGCGCGCCCCAGGGTGTCCGCGATCGTCGTCGACTCGACGGTCGCGTCCGAGTCGCTGAGGAAGAGGCCGACATCCCTGTTCCGCTCGATCAGGACGTTGCGCACGCGCGCGCTCCCGCGCTCGCCGAGGTCGGGCAGCGCCTGGACATTGACGCCCCGGCCGAGATCCTGGCTCGACGGCAGCGGCCTCGTGTCGCGCACCACGGTCGAGTCCAGGGCCGCGTCGGCCCCGAAGACGGCGATCCCGGTCCCGTAGCTGCCTTCCACCGCGCTGCCGCCCACCCGGACATTCGCGCGTCGCCGATCGTGCGCGATCTCGATCCCGGCGCCGTAGTTCGACGCGCCAGGCACGAGCTCCCGCACGAGGAGGCCATCGATCTCGACATCGGAGCCGTTGACGACGACCCCCCTCTCGCGGCTCCGCTCGACGAGGACGTGCCGGAGCGCCACGCGCGCGGGGCGCCCGTCGACGCGGCTCGGCTCGGCGTAGATGCCCGCGCCGCCCGGATCGCCCTCGGCCGACCCCGCGCCCGTGTCGCGCACGACCGTCGCCTCGATGGTCGCCTCGGCGCCGATCATCGCGATCGCGGCGGTGTGGTTCCGCTCCAGGGCGCTGCCCCGGACCGTGAGGGTCCCCGGATTCGAGCCCGGTATGTGGGTCGACGCGAGCCCGGTGCCCGGCAGCTCCGCCGCGAGCCAGGCGACGTCGCGGACGACGCTGTCCTCGACGACGCCGTCCGCCCCGGAGAGCCTGATCCCGAGCCCCCCGACGCGCTCGATGACCACGGATCGCGCCGTCACGCTCGCGCGGCGCTCGGACGACTCGACCTGCATCGCCATCGCATGGCCGTCGAACGGGTGCTCCGGATCCCCGGCGGCGAGATCGACGTCGCGCAGGACCGTGCCCTCCAGCGTCACGGCGGCGTCCGCCACGACCATGCCCGCGCCCGTGGCGTGCTCCACGAGCGCCCCGCGCACGGTCACGCTCGTCTCGGTCTCCGGGCCTGTGGCGAGGAGGCCCACGTCGCTCGTGTCGTGGATCCAGACCCGCTCGACCACGACGTCGCGCGCGTTCCTCACGCCGAGGCCGATGCCCTGTCCGCGGACAGCGAGGTCGTGGATCTCCGCGGCGCCCGCGCCCCTGTCGATCTGGACGGCGATCTCCGCGCCGGGCGGCCCGACGATCTCGACGCGCGCGGGGCACCGGCCCCAGAGCCGCACCGGCTGCCCCCAGATGAGCAGCTCTTCGACGTAGCTGCCCTCCGCGATCGCGATCAGAGCGCCCTCGCGCGCGTGGTCCACCGCGTCCTGGATCGTCGTCCACGGCCTGGCTTCCGTGCCGTCGCTGTCCGCCCCGGCGTAGGCGGCGTCGACGAACTCGGTCGTCTCGTCGACCGGCGCGCTGCCCCACGGGCCCGCCCCGCATGGAGCGACCTCACGCCACGCCGTCTCGCCGGGGACGGCCATCTGCCCTGGCGGGCCCGCCTCCTTCGGCAGGACGGGCACGCAGCCCTGCGCCCCGTCGGGGGCGAAGCCGCTCCCGCACCGTCCGGGCGGGACCCCCGCCGGCTCGCAGCCCGCGTCGGTCTCCACCGAGCCCGGCGGGCACGGGAACGTGGGCCCGGCGCCCGTCTCCGCGCCGTCGTCCGGGCCAGGGCCGTCCGCGTCAGGGCGCTGCGCGCACGCCGCGAGCAGGGCGATCTGCAGGAGAGAGAGGGCCAGCCGCTCTTTTCGCATGGTGTTCGGTGCCTCGCGCGGACGATACGACAGCTTGGAGGGCAGCGCTCACGCTCATCGAGCGCTCTGAGGGCCATGCCGCGGCCCGCTTTCGGCGGTTCGCGTCGGTCCCGAGCCCTTCGCGCGCCCCCGCGCGCGGACGGCCACGCGGGCCGGCCGCAGCGGGTGCGCGCCGTGACGCTCCTCCCGACACCACGTTCTGCGCAACTGGACGAGGTTTCGCTCAACGGTTGAGCGAGCCTCTGCGCAACGCCGCCCCGCCCGCCGGGGCGACGCCCGCGGTGCCCGCCTGAATTCGGGCCTTTCCGACGCAATGTCGGGGCGGGACCGGGCCGGAGGGCGATGGTACGCGCCCTGCTCATACCGGCGGCGCGGACCTCGAAGCCTCGATGCCCGCGCCAGGTCTAACAACTCCAATTCCACAAGGCGCGACCGTGCCACCGACGCGAAGCCGACTCGCGCACGGTCGCGCCACGAGGTTCATCATGAAGATTACATCGACGCTGTCGCTTCTCTCGCTGCTCGGATCGACCCTGTTGACGGTGCCCGGCTGCATGGCTGAGTCGGTCGAGAGCGCGAGCGACGCCGACATCGAGATGGACGAGGAAGTCGGAACGGCGGCCGACGCCATCACGAATGGATGGACGGCCGACACGTCCGACGGCTGGGCGCCCGTCGCGTGCGACAGCGGCAACGCCATGAGCGCGTTCCATTGCGCCGGCTCCGACTGTGACAACATCAGGGGCTATTGCTCTTCCCTCGGGACCTACAACACGTCCGCGTACTGGACCTCCTACTTCTCCGAGGAGAACACGAACTACCGGAGGTGCAACTACGGGGATTTCGTCACGGGGCTCGCGTGTACGGGCAGCTACTGCGACAACGTGTCGCTCCAGTGCTCCCATCTCAACGGGAAGACCTGGGGCAGCTGCTACTGGAGCGGGTTCATCTCCGAGGAGAACGGTGGGTCGATCTATTTCCCGCCGGGCTACTACATCGCAGGCGCGAAGTGCAGCGGAGATCACTGCGACAACATGGCGTTCTATTACTGTCAGGCCATCTGAGCGAAGGCGCTCGCCCGAGCCCCGCCCTCCGGCGCGGCGACCTCCGCGGTCGCGCGCAGCCGTCGCGCGCCGGCATGTAGCTCCCGGCGCTACCTCGCCCGGACCCGGCGCCCGGACAGGAGGCGCCGGAGCGAGGGCGCCTCGAAGGACAAAAGCCGCCTGAAGAGGGCGCCGATCGCCCGATACTCCGCGTCCGAGACGAGCGCCAGCTCGACGCTGATCATGAACGCGGCGAACGTCCCGAGGCCCATCATGACCGCGATGCCGGCGTGGAACAGGAATGCGCCGGCGAGCGCGAGCCTCCGTGTGTGCCGGTTCAGGGCGAACAGGAACGGGAAGCCGAGCTGGAACGCGACCGTCGCGTAGGTCAGCGCCGTCACCAGCGCCACGCTGTGATAGAGGCCCTCGCTGTGGCCGGGCCACGTGAACTCGCCGACGCGGGTGATGTAGTAAAGGGCCGTCCCGTTCTGCCACAGCTCCCCTTGCACCTTGTACAGCCCGGCGACCCCGTAGACCAGGCACACCTGGACGGCGCAGGCGAGGATCGCCGCGTTGTGCACCATCGCCTTGAGGCGCTGGATTTCCCCGCCGCGCTCCCGCTGCGCGCGGAGGCGGTCGGCGTCGAGCGAGAAATGGGCGCCGAGCTCGGCGAAGATGCCATACAGGAGGGCGAGCCGGACGACGTTGTCGCCGCCGTCGAGCAGGACGGGGTTCCGCTGGTGCAAGGACCAGAGCCCGACGTACGTGAGCAGCGACATGAGCCGCGTGCGGAAGCCCACCACCCACAGCGCCGCGAACAGGACGCCGAGGTGGAAGACGACCTCGAAGTAGAGCGGCGATCGGCTGAGCACGTAGATCGAGAACGCGCCGGCGCTGCGGGCCTCCTCGAGCGACCGCGCGAACGGCCATACCCCCTCCGGGCCGTAGAGGTAATGGCGCTGGTAGTAGTTGGCGAGGTAGAGGTGGAGGATGGTCAGCCCGGCGACGATCCGGAAGAGGCTGGCCCCGATCAGGCAGCGCTCGCGGCTCGCGAGCTCCACGACGCGATGCCAGCGCGCGCTCGGCTTGCTCGGCATGGCGTCACCTCTCCTCCAGCGCGGCCGCCCGGAGGGCCACCGGCGGCCTCCGATCGTCCCCCGCCGCCGCCCCCAGCGGCGCCACCGCCTGGACCGGGGCCCAGTCGAAATCGTAGTACGTCATCGCACCTCTCGAGTCGGGCAGGTCGCGCCGGGAGAAGCGCGGGAATTTCAGCACCGCCATGCGCATCCGCACGGCGGCGGTGCGGTTCGGACCGAACAGGCTGTCGCAGTGCGCGGAGGCGGCGCGCTCCAGGACGATCTTCCCGAGCTGAAAGCCGGCGTCCTGCTCTTTCTTCACCTCGTCCCGGAGCCTGTCGACCACCTGCTCTTCGGGGGCCTCCGGGCCGCCTCCGCCCGCCTGCGCGCGGGCGCGATGCTCCTCGAGCTTCTTCGCCATCTGCAGCGACGTCGGATCGGCGCTGTAGATCAGGCGCGCCGCGCCGGTCACCGATCGCCCGAGGCGCGCCGCGGGGCCGAGCCGGTCGTCCAGGTGGGCTTCCCAGTAGGGGGTCGTGATGTCGATCCACCCGGTCTCGGTCGCGCCGCCGTCCGGCTGGCGCAGGCGGCAGGCGACCATGAGGACGCGCGTGTCGGTGATGGGGTCCGGGGCGAAGAGGTGCCAGTTCTGCTGGAGGAACGGGTGCATGTATCCGTCGATGAGCCGCGCGAAGCGGAGCTTGAGCGGGTTCTGCGGCGTCAGGTACGAGAGCGTCATCGCGAAATGAAAGGCGAGCGCCGCGGCGAGCAGCGCGGGCGCGGACGTCGAGAGCACGCGGAGGGTTCGGCGCATGGGTTCGTCCATTCCGGGTTCGGGGTCGTCGGAGAGGAGGCCGCGCGCGGGGCTCCACCCGCGCGCGGCCCGTGAACGGCGGCGGCCCCGGCGGGCCGGCCGAGATAGCTAGTTGTCGAAGAGGACGTCCGCTCGGCTGCACGCGGGCGCGTCGTTCATCGCGATCCTCCGCCAGCCTCCGATGCCGCGGCCCCCGAAGCCCTGCGCGTTGGCCGTCGAGACACCGATGTTGCCGATCCCGCCGGCCTGGGCGACCGCCGCCTGGGAGACGACCCCCGAGGTCCCGATCGCGATGCCCGCGAGGCCCACCTGCGTCGTGGTGGCCACGTTGGCCGCGGGGTACCCGTAGTACGCCACCCTCTCCGGCGTCGCGGCGCTCGCCTCCGCGCCGAGGACGGGGCGAGCCTTCATGCTCGAGGCCGCGGGCGTCGACGCGTGCGCCAGCGCCATGCCGACGAACAAAGACAACCCCGCGAGCGCCGTGATGATCTTGCGTGTCATGCTCTTCCCTTTCCGTTCAATCATGTGATGGTTGCAGCGGCCCGACATGCCAGCTGCGATGGTCGAGCCCCGCGGAGCCCCGCGTGACTGCGGTGCTCCGCGGGCTCTGCGCGTCAAGCCAACTCGCAGCTCATGGTAGGCTCTCTGACCAGGAGCACGCGCCGTGCCGGACGCCCTCTCCGCGGGCGCAGCGCGCGCTCCGCCCGCTGGCCGAGCCCACCTGCAGGTCGCGCCCGCTGGGCCGCGCGCTCGGGCTGCCGGGCGGCTTGCGCGGTCGAGCAAACCACCACGCGCAGCGGTTTGCTCGGCGCGTCGCGCGCGGAGCCGCGAGGTCGCACCGAGGGGCGGTGAGGCGGCGCGACAGGCGAGCTCGACCCGCGCAGCCGACCTGGCTCCGCCGCCCGAGCACGGCGGGCGCGCGCGGGACAGCGCCCCTCGGACGGCCCAGGCGCCGCGATCTCGGCCGCGCGCCGCGCGGATCGGCACGCCGCGTGCCTCGCTCCTCGGCCATCCACGATGTCCAGCCGTGGAACCATCGCTGGACAGGAGGAGTGAAGATGCGCGCTACGCTGCTATCGGTGTTGGTAATGTCAATCCTGCCCGCCCCCACGACGCTCCGGACGAGCGCGAGCGCGGGGGCCGCGGACGGCGAATCACGGGGGTCGACCGGCGCAGGCGACCGCGGTCCCTCGCGCGCCGGCGGAGCTGACGCCGCGGCGGCGGTCGAGGCGGACTCGGTGGCTTCGTGCGTCGTCAGCTGCCCGAGGGGTGATCGAGAGATCTCGTGCCCTGATGGAGTGTGTCAATGCTACTGTGACGCGGGCGGCGAGCCGGTCTGCAAGTGTGGTTGACGGGCGGATCGGCGCGGCGGCGCGGCCCTCGGGGGAGCGCCGCCGCGCCGACGAGGGCCGCGCCGCCGCGCAGGCGCGGCCGCTCAGGCGCGCGCGAAGGCGAGCAGGGCGCGGCTGACGTGCTCGCGGTGGGTGACGAACAGCCCGTGCGGCGCGCCCTCGATCACGAGCAGGCGGCTGCCCGGGATGAGCGCCGCCGTCTTCTCGCCGGTGAGGGCGAGCGGCGCCGACGCGTCGCGGTCGCCGTGGATGACGAGGGTCGGCACCGCGATCCGGCGCAGCTCGTCGCGGAAGTCGGCCTCGACCGACGCGCGGTTGCAGTCGAGCAGCGCCTTCATCGAGCACTGGAGCATGAGGTGCTGCACCCAGTCCCTCATGGCCTGCGACGTCTCGGGCACGAAGAACGGCGGCGCGTTGTCCGCCAGCCATCTCGGGTAGTCGGCGCGCATCGCCGCGCGCGCCTGCTCGACGAGGCGCCGATCGAGCCCGTCCGGGTTGTCCGCCGCCCTGAGGAGCATCGGCGTGGTGGGCGCCAGGAACACGGCGCGGGCGATCCGGCCGTCGCCGTGGCGCGAGAGGTAGCGCGCGATCTCGCCGCCGCTCATCGAATGGCCCACCAGCGTGACGTCCCGCAGATCGAGCCGCTCCAGCACCGCGGCGAGGTCGTCGGCGAGCGTGTCGTAATCGTAGCCCCGCCCCGGATCGCTCGAGCGGCCGTGCCCGCGCCGGTCGTAGGCGACGCAGCGCAGCCCGTGATCGACGAGGTCGGCCATCTGGTAGCCCCACATCTCGCTGCTCAGCGCCCATCCGGAGAGGAACAGCACGGGTTTGCCCGCGCCCCAGTCGCGGTGGAACAGGCGCGCGCCGTCCTGCGCCTCGATGAACGGGCCGGCGGCGGGCCGCGGCCTGCTCCGCGCCGGCTGCGGCTCTCCGGGCCTCGCCGCCGGGCCGGCTTCGCGATCCACGGGTGCGGCCGGCGTGTCGATGTGCTGTTCCGTCATTGCGGTTCTCCTTCCTCGTCGCGCGTTGTGAGGAGGAGTTGAACCACGCCGCGGGCGGGGGTCGATTACCTGCCAGGTAATGGAAGAGCGCGAGCCGCCGCTCGAGGGCTGGCGCGGCGGCGCGGCCCGGCCTGGCGGGCCGCCGAGGTACGGCCAGCGGGGACCTGCGCGCCGGGGCTGGCTCGATGGAGGTGAGTGGAGGCGCGACGAGAGCCGGGGGAGGCGCGCGTGGCTGCGTCGATTGCGTCGGTTGCGTCGGTTGCGTCGGTTGCGGGCGACGAAGCGAGCGTGGTACTTGTCGCAACCATGAGGCCTGGGGGATCCTTGCTCGCCCTCGTCGGTGCGTGCGTCGGCTTCGCGTGCGCGTGCTCCGAGACGCCGCGGCCGGCGGCGGGCCCGCGGACCGCCGCCGGCGCCGCGAGCGCGCAGCCTGCGCGCCCTCGGGTCCCGATGTACGCGGCGGCCGATCTGGAACGGATGGCGCGCATCGCCGCCGCGCGCTGCAAGAAGGCGAGCACGCCGTCGGACGCCGCATGTCTGCTCACCCAGGCCTCCACGTTCCTGAGGTATCCGCCCGGGGATCCCGACTGCCGCTATGTCGCGGGGACCGCGCTCTCGGTCGCTGAGTGCTCGCAGTTCGAGGAGGGTTGCATGAGCGTCGATCCCGGCGATCTCGTCCGTCAGCTCGACGCCTTGCAGAGCGCCGGCAAGGACTGCCAGCGTGAGCCGACCGACGCCGAGCGGGCAGAGGTGCTGCGGCTCGCGGGCGCGAAGTGATGGGCGGAAGCGGCGTCGCGCCGGCGCGCTGCCGAGGGGGACGGTGACCGCCGCGCGCGCGCGGGCGGCGCCGTCCGCCGCCTCAACCGATGCGCTCGCTCGCTCGCGTCGCCCCATCGCCAGCGGCATTGAGTGTGAGGGCGCGCACCGCGCCTCGCCGCAGAGGAGCTAGCATGGTCCGCATGAGCGATCTCGGCCTCAAGGGAGCGAGCCCCGATGTACGTGACGAGCCCGACGGCATCCTGCATGTGACGATCGACGGCGAGTTCAGGGAAGAGCGACTGCGCGCCATCTTTGGCGTGTTTCGGCGGGTGGCGGAGAGCGGCCGCGAGGTGCTGGTGCTCGCCGACATGCGTCAGGCGGGCCTTCTCACGGCGCCGGCGCGCAAGGCGACGACGGAGGAGGTGCGGAGCACGCGCGTCGATGCTGTCGCGATCCTCGGAGCGAGCTTTTCCCTGCGCGTCGTCCTGGGGCTCCTCGCGAAAGGCGTGCAGATGCTCACGGGACGGCCCTACCCGCAGCAGTTCTTCGACACCGAGGGCGAGGCGCGCGCGTGGCTGCTCGCCCAGCGAGACGCGCTCCGGGTCAGGCCGGGCTCGAGCGCATGACGCCAGCACCGGCCCACAACGTCGCCGCAGAGGCGCTAGCGCTGTTCGCTCAGCGAGACGCGCTCCGGGCCGCTCGGCGCCAGGTCACCTGACGCCGCCTGCCGCGTGCTTCCCGGCGTCCGGCCCCGGCGCCCCGGCCGATCCCTCGATGCGGTCCTCAGGCCTGCGGCGGCAGCTCGTCGAACTGCGGCACGTCGCCCGTGATCCGGAACCAGCTCGCCTTGGAGCCGACGAAGATGTGCGCCGCCGGCCGGATGCCAGGATCGGTGTCGAGCGTGCCCGCGGGCACCACGGCGAAGCCGCGCTCGGGCGACAGGCGCGGCGCCGCGCCGCCGCAACCCGTGCAGAAGGCCACGCTGAAGAACCGCGCCTCGGGCAGCTTGTAGCTCGCGACCCGCGCCTCGCCGCGGACCCAGCGGAACCTGTCCAGGGCCACGAAGACGTTGGCCGCGTGCGCGGCGCTGCGCCCGCGGCGGCAGCGCGTGCAGTGACAGTACATCATGCGCAGGGGCGTACCGTCGAACTCGAACGCCACGTCGCCGCACAGGCAGCTGCCCTGGGTGACTCCCTCTCTGGCCTCGACCGCGGGGCGCTCCACGACCGGCGCCTGGGTCCCGGGCGGCCACTGCTCGAACTGAGGCAGGGAGTCCGTGATCGTGTACCAGGGGGCCTTGGAGCCGACGAGCTGGTGAAACTGCGGCTCGATGCCGAGATCGCCCTCGAGGTTGCCGGCATGGACCAGGGCGAGCTGCCTATCCGGGGCGAGCAGCGGCGCCGCCGCGCCGCAGGTGACGCAGAAGGAGCGATAACGGCTCGCGCTCGACGCGCGGACGGCGTGCTCGCCGGCGAGCCAGCGAAAGCCTTGCAGCGGCGCGACCGCGGCCGTGGCGAACGCGGAGCCGTGGAACTTGCGGCACATCGAGCAATGACAGTTCAGCATGGTCTGGAACGGACCGTCGATCTCGTAGCGGACCGTTCCGCATAGACACGCGCCCTTGGTCATGGTCGTACCTCCCGTTGTCGTGCGTGAACCGTGTGCGCCGGCGCGATGACCGGGGCGCGCACGGTAGCACGGCGGCGGCTCCTTGCTCCTCCAACTACGACGCGATGGGACTCGTGACGCGCATCAGCCCGGACGGCGCCGACGCGCTGGCCGGCTTCCTCATCAACTCGCGTCCGCCGCAGGACCTGGACGTGATCGCCGCCGGCAAGGTCGTGCAGCGCCGCATCGCCATCGAGAACCACAACGAGGACGCGCAGATCGTCCTGTCCGACCCGCAGGGCCGCGAGCGCATCATCCTGGGCGTCGACCGCGACGGGCAGGCGCGCATCCAGATGCTCGACGCACAGGGCAAGGTGACGTTCCAGGCGCCGCAGTGACGCGGCGGAGGCGTGCGCTCGGCCCGCCGGCCGTCCCGGTGGCGGTGCGGGAGGTCGAGCTTGCCGACGCGCGAGGTCGGCGACACGACGCCCCCTGCGGCACGGACGCCGCGCGCATCAATGCGCACGTGCTACGCGGTCGGCATGCGAGCCCTCGTTCCGTTGCTCCTCCTTGCCTCGGCGTGCACCCCCGCCGCGCCTCCCTCGCCCGGACCCGCGCCCACGCCCGTCGCGGTCGCCGCGCCCAGCCCCATGGAGCCCGCGCCGGGCCGTCCCGTCGCTTTGCCCGCGGAGTTCGTCGCGGACCGCATCTTCGTCCGCCCCGTCATGGTCGACGGGCGACCCTTGCGCCTCTACACGGACACGGGCGGCGGCACGCAATTCCTCCATCCGCCGGCGGTGGAGCGACTCGGATTCACGGTCCGCACGATCGAGGCGGACGGGGAGAAGCTCTCCCTCACGCCCATTCCCGCCTGGCGCGCCGAGGCGAGCATTCCACCGCCGCTCGCCATTCACCAGCCTCCCGAGCTGAAGACGCACTATTTGGTCCTCGACGAGGCTTTCGACGAGGGGGACGGGTTCCTCGGCCAGGGCTGGTTCGGCGGGCGCACGTGGACGTTCGACTATGCGGCCCGAAAGCTGCTCTGGCGCGCCGCGGGGGACTTCCCTGCCCACGCGTCCTCCGATGCAATCCCGCTCCATCTACCCCGCGCCCAGGATGGCCTGCCCACGATGCACTTCGGTCGCGTCACCGTGCTCGTCGACGGGGAGCCGATCGACCTGCTGTTCGACACCGGCGCCACCCTGACCCTCGCGCCCGAGGCGCTCGCGACCCTGGGCGACGGCGGTCCCGCGACCCGGGGGACGAGCTTCATCGCGCGCAACGTATTCGAGCGCTGGCGCTCCCGCCATCCAGAATGGCGCGTCGTCGCCGACGCCGAGCGGCGCACGGGCTTTGCAATCATCGAGGTCCCGAAGGTGTCGATTGCGGCCCACGAGGTGGGTCCGGTGTGGTTCACCTTCCGCAAGGACGAGAGCTTCCACGCGTTCATGTCCTCGATGATGGACGCCAGGGTGGAAGGCGCGCTCGGGGGCAGCGCGCTGCGCTACTTCCGCGTCACCGCGGATTTCGCCCAGGGGAAGGTCGTCTTCCAGCGCCCGTGAGCGATGGAGCGCGTAAGGCTCCGCCGAAGGGCAAGCGCGCCAAGGCCGTGGTCGCTCGTGCTGACGCTGTGGTCGCGCTCGAGCAGCGGGACCTGCGCGTGCGGATCAGAGCTCGGACGCCACGCTCACGATGGCCCCGGTGATGCGCGACAGATCCTCCGGCGCGATGATGTAAGGCGGCATCGTATAGACCAGCTTCCCGAACGGCCGTAACCAGACGCCGCGCTCCACGAACGCCGGCTGCACGCGCGCCATGTCGACGGGCCGCTCGAGCTCGACGACGCCGATGGCGCCGAGCACGCGCACGTCGGCCACCGCGTCGAGGGCGCGGCAGGGGGCGAGCTCGCGCTTCAGCTGCGCCTCGATGGCCGCGACGCGCGCGCGCCAGGGCGAGTCGAGCAGCAGCCGGATGCTGGCCAGCGCGGCGCTGCACGCGAGCGGATTGCCCATGAACGTGGGGCCGTGCATGAACACGCGCGGATCGCTCCCGGCGATGGTCTCGGCCACCCGCTCCGTGAAGAGCGTGGCGGCCAGGGTCATGGTGCCGCCGGTGAGGGCCTTGCCCAGGCACAGGATGTCCGGCGCGATGCCCGCGTGCTCGCAGCCGAACATCTCCCCGCTGCGGCCGAAGCCGGTCGCGATCTCGTCGAGGACGAGCAGCACGTCGTGGCGGTCGCAGAGGGCGCGCAGCTCGCGCAGGTAGCCCGGGTGGTAGAAGCGCATCCCGCCGGCGCCCTGCACGACGGGCTCGAGGATGACGGCCGCCACCTCGTGCGCGTGCCGCTCGAGCAGGGCGGCCATGCTGCCCAGCGCTTCCGGCGACCAGGGCGCGCCGAAGGCCGGGCCGGGCGCCGGGGCGAACAGGTGCTGGGCGAGCGCGCCGCGAAACAGGTGGTGCATGCCGTTCACGGGGTCGGTGACCGCCATCGCGCCGAACGTGTCGCCGTGGTAGCCGCCGAGCACGCTGACCAGGCGGCGCTTCTCCGGCCGCCCCCGCGCGATGAAGAACTGCAAGGCGAGCTTGATCGCCACCTCGACCGACACGGATCCGGAGTCGGCGAGGAAGACGCGCGTCAGCGGCTCGGGCGTGAGCGCCACGAGCGCCTCGCACAGCTCGACCGCGGGCGCGTGGGTGAGGCCCCCGAACATGACGTGGCTCATCCGCCCGAGCTGGGCGCTGATCGCCGCGGTCAGCGCCGGGTGCCCGTAGCCGTGGATGGCGGCCCACCAGGACGACATGCCGTCGACGAGCTCGCGGCCGTCGGTGAGGGTGAGGCGCACGCCCTCCGCGCGCTCGACGGCGAAGAGCGGCGCGCTCGAGATGGGGGCGGCGTAGGGGTGCATCACGCAGCGGCGGTCGCGCGCGACGAGGTCGTCCCCGCTAGCCACGGCGCCCTCCTCCGGCCTGCCGAGCCGACGGCGTGCCGTCCTCGTCGCGTCGAAGCGGGCTGCGGCGCGCGAGCGCGCGGGTTCCTCGGGGCTCGACCGTTCGCCAGGGCATCGCGGCGCGTCTAGCCCAGAACGCGCAGCGCCACCAGGGGCCGCCGGGCGCGGGGGCCTCCCTGCCCAGCGCCGCCGCGCCCCGGCGGCCCCGGGCCGGCGCCGCCGCCCCCGAGGCGCGAGGGCGCGACCCCCTTCGTACGATTCCTCGATCGGGCTGTAACGTTCGGGCCCTCTCCGAGACTGTGCTCGTAGCGGGATGAGCCGCCGTCGCGCCGGGGACACGCCCGGGCGCAGGGGCGCGCGCATTCATCGCACGTCGAGACACGTGATGACGTCGCGCTCGAGCAGAGCCAGGCGACGATGAGGAGACATCCATGAACGGTCTGCTTCGCAAGGTCCTTCGGTTTGGCACCATGATCTCGGCCGCGGCGCTCATGTCGTCCGCGCTCCCCGCCTGCGGCGGCGGGGACGGCGACGGCGCGACCGGCGCCGGCGGCCCCGAGGGATCGGAGAAGAATACGTATGTCCTGGTCCACGGCGCCTTCGTGGGCGGCTGGGCCTGGGACAAGGTGGTGCCGCTCCTCGAGGCCGGCGGCCACGAGGTGATCGCCCTCGATCTCCCCGCGCACGGCGAGGACCGGACGCCCCTCGCGAGCGCCAGCCTGCAAGTCTATACCGACGCCGTGGTGGAGGCCATCGACAGCGCCTCGCGCCCCGTGATCCTCGTGGGCCACAGCATGGGCGGCATCGTGGTGACCCAGGCGGCCGAGCAGCGGCCCGACAAGGTGAAGACGCTGGTCTACCTGACCGCGTTCCTGATGAAGGACGGCCAGTCGCTGAACCAGGAGTGGGCCGACGACGCGGGGGCGGAGATCAAGGCGTATGCGGCCCCGTCGAGCGACGGCACCTCGCTGAGCTTCAAGGAGGGGTGGGCCGAGAACGCCTTCTGCCAGGATTGCTCCCCGGAGGACATCGAGGCGCTCGAGAGCCACCTGCGGGAGGAGCCCGCCAAGCCGTTCGACGAGCCCATCCACGTCACCGAGGAGCGGTGGGGGAGGGTCCCGCGGGTCTACATCGAGGCGCTCCAGGATCTCGCCATCAGCCCTGCGGAGCAGAGGCAGCAGTACACGGCGTTGCCCTGCGAGAAGGTGATCTCGATCGACGCGGGCCACGCCCCCTTCTTGACGAAGCCGAGGGAGGTCGCGGACGCGCTGACGTCGCTGTGACCCGGGCGGCGGCCGCCGTCCTCCCCGGGGCGAGCCGCCACGGATCGGCGTCGGTTGCTGGGGGGCTCGGCGGCGTGGTACCGTCCTCCGCGTGTCCCACGACGCTCTGGCCGGCGCCGGCGGCACTGCGGCCGCACCGGCGCAGCGCGCATCGGCCGAGATAGGCCCGCTCCCCGCGACGGAAGGCGCGGCCGGCTCCGCGGCGTCGGCGGACGACCTCGCGCTCGTCCGCCGGCTCCTCGCGGGCGACGAGCAGGCCTTCGAGCGGCTCGTGACCCAGCTCCACACGCCCATGCTCCGGCTCGCCCGGACCATCGCCGGCCCCGCGTGCGCGCAGGAGGTCGTCCAGGAGACCTGGGCGGCGGTCTTCGACGGGCTCGTCCGCTTCGAGGGGCGCTCCGCGCTGAAGACCTGGGTGTTCCGGATCCTGACGAACCGCGCCAGGACGTGGGGCGCGCGGGAGAAGCGCACGGTCCCCGTCTCGTGGCTGGAGGACGGGGATCGGGGCGGCGAGCCCGCGGTCGAGCCGGCTCGATTCGACAGCACGGGCGACTGGGTGAGCCCGCCTGTCCCCTGGACGGAGCAGAGCCCGGAGGGGCTCTTGCTGCGCAAGGAGGTCGGCGTCGTGCTCCAGCGGGAGATCGAGGCGCTTTTGCCTGGCCAGCGCGCGGTGGTCCTGCTGCGCGACGTGGAGGGGTGTCCCTCCGACGAGGTCTGCGAGATCCTGGGCATCAGCGAGGCGAACCAGCGGGTCCTTTTGCACCGTGGCAGATCGAAGCTCCGGGCCGCGCTGGAGCGATACCTGACGAGGGGGTGAGCGCGCATGGTCGTCACGTGCTGTCAGCTGACCGAGATGATCACCGACCGGAGCGAGGGAAAGCTGTCCTCGGAGCAGGAGGAGGGCTGCGCGCGGCACCTCGCGTGGTGCGATCGGTGCCGGACCTACCTGCGGCAGATGGAGCTGACGATCGACGCGCTCCGGGGGATCCCGGGCGAGCCGCTGCACGACGAGGTCCGCTCCGCGCTGTTCGCGCAGTTCCAGCGGCGGAAGACGACCGCCGACTAGCGCCGCGGGTCAGGAATCCCGCCGACGAAGTGTTGCAGAGCGAATAGCACTATGATTCTCCCCAAGAAACGTGACCCACGGTTCATCACCATCCGCCGCGGAGGGCTCCTGGAGGACGGCACCCATCGCGCGCTGGCCATCTGGGCCGCAGATTGCGCGCAGCACGTCCTGAGGTTCTTCGATGAATACAAGCCAGACGATGACCGGCCGCGCAGAGCGCTCGCGCTGGCGCGGGCGTGGACCCGAGGCGAGGCCACGATGAGAGAGTGTCACAACGCGGCGTTCGCCTCCAACGCCGCTGGCCGCGACGCGCCCCCCGCCGCCCGGTTCGCCGCCCTCGCGGCGGGTCAGGCGGTGGCCGTGGCGCATGTCGCCGCCCATGAGCTGGGGGCTGCGGCGTACGCCATCAGGGCTGCCCGGGAAGCCGCGCCGCCGGGCCAAGGGGACGCGGCTGCGCGCGCCGAACGCGAGTGGCAGTGGGAACAGCTGACCGACGAGATTCGAGACCTCGTCCTCGACGATCAGAAGCTGCGAAACGCGCTCTGTTGGAACGTGTTCGTCGACTGAGCCGACGGCGCTGCCACGAGGGGACGTGACGTTCGAGAGCCGTCGAAGCTCTCGTCCCAGACCGTGCCGGCGGTGAGGTCGATATCAGCGAGCGCCCGAACGCGCCTACGTCAACCATTCTGCATCGATACGTGGCGCAGCAGCAAAACTCAGCCTGGGCGACACCGGGAGGGCGCGCGAGCTTCACGTCGGAAAGTCGGTGGACGCCGAGACGGCGCGCCACGCGGCGAGCTCCTGCGCCACGAGCGCGTTCTTCGCCTCGATTGCCGCAATGGCGTCGGTGCCGAGCGGAAGACGGAGCGGCGGGTTCTTCGCGCGGGAGAGCTCGACGACCACGCGGGCGAGCCGCACCGGGTCGCCGGGCTGCTGGAGGCTGACCTCCTTCGCGTGGCTCCGGACCTTGCCCGCGGTCTCCACGTAATCGTCGATGACCTTCCCCGTCGCCACGACGGACTTCGCCTCCAGGAACTCCGTGCGGAAGTAGCCCGGCTCGAGGATCGTCACCGCGATGCCGAGCGGCGCGAGCTCCGCGTGCAGCGCCTCCGAGATCCCCTCGACGGCGAACTTCGTCGAGCAGTAGATGCCGAAGCCGGGCCCCGACCGGTAGCCGCCCACCGACGAGAGGTTCAAGATCAGGCCGGCGCGCTGCTTCCGGAGCTGCGGGAGCGCGGCGCGCGTCACCGCGAGCAGGCCGAACACGTTGGTCTCGTAGACGCGCCGCACCTCGTCGCCCGGGGTCTCCTCGACCGCGCCGACGACGCCGTAGCCGGCGTTGTTCACAAGCACATCGATCCGGCCGAACCGCGCGACGGCAGCCTCGACCGCCGCGGCGACGGACGCCTCGTCCGTCACGTCGAGCGCGACGGGGAGGAGCGCCTCCTGCCGCCCGAAGCGGTCCGTGACGCTCCTCGGATCGCGCGCGGTGGCGACCACCCGGTCGCCGGCGGCGAGCGCCGCGTTCGCGATCTCCGCGCCGATGCCGCGCGACGCTCCCGTGATGAACCAAACACGCTTGTTCTCGCTCGCTTCCATGGGGATCTCCTCTCGGTGTCCGGGGGCTCAGCGCCCCTCGCACGAGTGAACATGCAGCATCCCGACCTTGAAGAAAATGCGCAGAACGCTTGAAGCTCTATGAACGTACGCTTCATAATCGGGCATGATCGACGCGCTCGACGGGCTCACGACGTTCCTCGCCGTGGGCCGCTGCAAGAGCTTCACCGCCGCCGCCGCCGCGCTCGGCGTCACCCCCACCGCCGTGAGCCAGAAGATCAAGCTCCTCGAGCGACGGTACGGCGTGGTGCTGTTTCAGCGGACCACGAGGCGCGTCGCGCTCACCGAGCCGGGCGAGAGCCTCTTTCGGCGCCTCCAGCCCGCGATCGCCGACGTCGAGGGGGCGCTCGCCGCGCTCGGCGACTACCGCGGGCGCCCCTCCGGCAACCTCCGCATCACCGCGCCGCGCATGAGCGGCGCATGGCTCCTCGCTCCGCTCGTGGCGCAGATGCGGGAGGCGTACCCGGAGCTGTCCATCGAGGTCTCGCTCGACGATGCCTTCGTCGACCTCGTGGCAGCCGGCTTCGACGCGGGCATCCGGCTCGGCGACGCGGTCGAGAAGGACATGGTGCGGGTCCCGATCACGAGCGACTCGTCGTGGTCGATCGTCGGCTCGCCGGCCTACCTCGCGAAGGCGGGGCGGCCGCGCGCGCCGGAGGACCTCGTCCGCCATCGCGCCATCCGACAGCGCCTCATCGCGAGCGGCACCGTCTATCGCTGGGAGCTCGAACGCCGGGGCAAGACGATCACGGTCGATGTCCCCGGCGGCATCGTCGTCGACGACATCGCGCTCATGGTCGCGCTCGCGTGCGCGGGGTCGGGCCTCGCGTACGTCCCCGACCAGGCCATCGAGCGCGACCTCGCCGAGGGCCGGCTGGAGCGCGTGCTCGAGGCCTTCATCACGAAGGGACCTGGCTTTTACCTGTACTTTCCGGCGCGCACCCAGGAGCAGCCGAAACTCCGCGCGCTGATCGAGGGCGTCACGAGCGCTCGCGGGCAGAAGGCCAAGCGTCGTTCGGGTCGGACCGGCGCCTCCGGCGGCGAGGGCCCCGCGTGAGCCCGGACCCACCCTCGGCGCGACGCGGCGCGGCCGCCGCTGCGGCGCCACGCCGCCGCCCTCGGGACCGGCGCTGTCCCCTCACGGGGACGGCCGTGCTGCCTCGGTTCAGCCGCCGCCGGCGCGCCGCACGGCGACGCCGACGCCGGCGGTGCTCCAGCAGTTGCTCACATTCCAGGAGATGGTGGTGTTGGAGTTGGCCACGAGGTAGCCGGCCAGCGCGACCATGGTCGCCGGCGAGGTCTGGCGCAGGTTCATCGTCGATGTGGCCGAGGTGGGGCTGATGGTGGGGCTGGCGTTGGCGTTGCGCGCCGCCATCAACGTGTACACGAACGAGTTGGTCGCGCTGAAGTTGGTGGTGACCCCTCGGGCCGTGCCGTTGCAGTCCGTCGCGTTGTTGAGGAGGCCAGTCGAGGTGGTGCTCGCGAACGGGTTCGATTGATGCACGCCCTTCAGCTCCACCACGTTGGCGAAGGACACGCCCCAGCTGGCCGAGTTCGCCATCTGCACCACCACGGGCCTGGTGCCGGTGGTGGCCGGCAGCTGGCTGTCGAGGAGGTAGTAGATGCGCGCCGCGGCGTTGCTCTCGGTCGTCACCCCGTTGAAGAGCGTCATCGGCGTGCCGTCGTAGGTGACGCTCACCGGCACGAGCGCGTTCTCGGAGGCGACGACCCCGACCAGGACCATGCGATCGTTGCCCGACGGCGACTGCAGCGTGTGGCTCACGTTGATGATGGGCGTCGCCATCCCGCTGACGCCCACGCTGCCGGTGCGCGAGTTGACGACGACGATGTCCGGCGTGACGACGCAGCTGCCGTTCGAGCAGATGGGCCTCGCTCCCGAGCACACGTGGCCGCAGTCGCCGCAGTTGCTGGAGGTGCCGAGCTGGGTGGTGCAGCCGTCGCTCGGGTCGCCGCACGCCTTCCAGCCCGCGTTGCAGGTGGGCACGCAGGTGCCGGCGGTGCAGGCGACGGCGCTCGCGTGCGCGTTGCTGCACACGTCACCGCAATCGGCGCAGTTGCTGACCGTGCCGAGCTGGGTGGTGCAGCCGGCCTCCGGGTTCCCGCACGCCTTCCAGCCCGCGCTGCAGGTGGGCACGCAGGCGCCGGCCGTGCAGGTGGTGGCGCTCGCGTGCGCCGTAAGGCACCGGGTGTCGCAACCGCCGCAAGAGTTGATGTCGCTGGCGGTGTCCTTCTCGCAGCCGTTCATGCCGTTGCCGTCGCAGTTGCGCCACGCGCCGCTGCACACCGGCTGGCACTGGCCGCCGCTGCAGCCGTTGCTGGTCACGTGCGCGCCGGAGGCGGTGCTGCACACCTGGTTGCAGTCGCCGCAGTGGCTCGGGTTCGTGGCGGTGTCCGTCTCGCACCCGTTGTTCGCGTTGCCGTCGCAGCTCTCGTAGGCTCCGGCGCACACGGGGTTGCAGCCCGACGAGCTGCACGTGTTGCTGACGACGTGGGCGCTCGACCCGCTCTGGCAAACGAGGTTGCAGCCGAGGCAGTTGCTCTCGTCGTTGTACAGATCGATGTTGCAGCCGTTCTTCGGTACCCCGCAGTCGTCGTACTGCGCGGTCGTGCACACCGGGTTGCAGGTGCCGTCGAGGCACTGGTTGCTGGTGGTGTGGATGGTGTTGCACTGGGTGCTGCAGTCGCCGCAGTGCCCCTCGTCGGTCCTGATGTTGGCCTCGCAGCCGTCGCTCAGCGAGCTGTTGCAGTTGGCGTAGTCCGCCTTGCAGCCGACGAAGGCGCAGGCGCCGCTCTGGCACGTCGCGGTGGCGTTCGCGTAGATGGTGTTGCAGTCGACGCCGCCGGCGGCCGCGCAGGCGCCGCAGTGGGTCTGGTTGGAGTTGACGTTCGTCTCGCAGCCGTTGTCCGGGTCGCCGTCGCAGTCGCCCATCCCGCTGTTGCAGGTCCTCACCTTGCATTCGCCGCCCTCGCACTTGGGGGCGCCGCCGGCGATGGTGCAGGTCTCGCCGCAGCCGCCGCAGTGGCTGAGGCTCGTGTCCGTGTTGGTCTCGCACCCGTTCTCGTAGATGCCGTCGCAGTCGGCGAAGCCCGGCGCGCAGGTGCCGACGGCGCAGCCGGTGGCCGTGCACTTGCCGGTGCCGTTGGCGACCGTGCACAGGCTGCCGCACGTGACGCAGTTCTCCGGATCGGCGGCCAGGTTCACCTCGCAGCTGTCTTCGGGGTCGCCGTTGCAGTCGCCCCTGCCGGCCGGGCAAACCGTCTCTCCGCACTCCCCGTCGCGGCACCAGGGCCTGCCGCCCGCCGTGGGCTTGCACTCGACGCCGCACCCGCCGCAGTTCAACACGTCGCGGTTGGTCCCAATCTCGCAGCCGTCGCCGACCAGGCCGTTGCAGTCGGTGTAGCCCTCGTCGCACTCGATCTTGCACTCCGACGCCTCGCAATACGCGTCGCCGTACACGGCCGGGCACAGCTCGTCGCACCCGCCGCAATGGCTCGAGTCGATCGCGGTGTTCACCTCACAACCGTTCTCGGGGTCGCCGTCGCAGTCGGCGTACGGCGCTTCGCATTCCTTGACCTTGCAGGCGCCGCCCTGGCATTCGGCGGTCGCGCGCGGCAGCGCGCACTTCTGGCCGCAGTCGCCGCAGTTGTTCGCGTCGCTGCGCAGGTTCACCTCGCACTCGCCCTCGACCTGGCGATCGCAGTTGGCGTAGCCATCCGGGCAGGTGGGGCCGCACACCCCGTCGATGCAATCGCTGCTGAGGCAGTCCCTGCTCGAGCGGCAATTCTTTCGGTCCTCGCAGCCCCCGCAGTCGGCGCCGCAGTCCACGTCGCTCTCGGTGCCGTTGGGCACGCCGTCGGTGCAGGTCGGCGCGACGCACAGGCCCTCCTGGCACACGCGGCTCTCGCAGTCGCTGCCCTGGTTGCAGTCCTGGCCGGTCGCGCACTTCCTGTCGCAGCTGCCGCCGCAATCGATGTCCGACTCCGAGCCGTCGCGGGCGTCGTTCATGCAACCCGCTTCCTGGCAAATGCCGTCGATGCACTCGCCCTCGGCGCAGTCGCGGCTCGCGGCGCAGCCGGCGCCGAGCGGGCACGGATCGCACTCGCCGCCGCAGTCCAGGCCCGTCTCGCCGTCGGACTGCGTGCCATCGGTACAGTGCGGCGGGGGGGCGGCGCCGCCTGCCGGCGGGAACTCGAAGTCCGGCACGCTGCACGAAACGGCGGAGATCCCCGCCGTCAGCGCGGCGGCCGAGAACGCGCGGAGCAGCGCGAAGCAACGTAGAAAGCTCGGGGTCGACATCCACCGGCCAAAGTACCATCCTCTGGCGGATTTCGCGGCCACAAATCGAGACAGCGCCAGGATCCTCGCCGAGCTCTGCCGGCGCGCTCGCACCTCCGACGACGACGCGGCGCGGCGTCGCGCGCCGCGAAGGCCGCGCCGCCACGTTGACAGGAGCGGAGACGGCAAGCCACTATGGTAAGCCTCGCATGAGGCATCTTCTACGAATGTTCCGCGTCGCAGCGGTGAGGAATTTTCTACGAATGTTCCGCGTCGCAGCGGTGAGGAATTTTCCACGAATGTTCCGCGTCGCGGCGGTGCTGCTGCTGCTCGAGGCGCCCGCGCTCGCGCAGGACGACGACGCGCTCAAGCGAGCTCGCGCGCAGTTCCAGCAGGCGACCGAGCTCGAGCAGGCTGGCAACTGGGCCGCGGCCCTGCAGCAGTTCCGCGAGGTCGGCCAGGTGCGGATGACGCCGCAGGTGCGCTTCCACATCGCGGTGTGCGAGGAGAACCTGGGGCGGCTCGTGGCCGCGCTCGGCGGCTACGAGCTGGCGCTCGCCGAGGCCGACGCCGTGGGGCCCGATTTCCGGGGCGAGGTCGAGCAGTCGATCGGCCGGCTGCGCGCCCGGATCCCGAAGCTCGTCATCGTGCGCGGCAAGGGGGCGGCCTCCGCGGCCATGGCGCTCGACGGCATCGCCCTCGGCGGCGCGTCGATCGGCGCCGAGGTGCCGCTCGATCCCGGGCCTCACGCGCTCACCGCCAAGGCGCCCAATCACAAGCCGTTTCAAAAGACGGTGGAGCTGAAGGAGGGGGGAGTGACGCGCGTCGAGGTGACGCTCGAAGCGTTGCCGCAAGAGCTGCTGATCCGGGCGGGCGCCTTGCCGGACAAGCCGCCGTCCAAGGTGGTGCCGTTCGTCGTCGGGGGCGTCGGCGCGGCGAGCCTGATCGGCTCCGGGGTGCTGTTCGTGCTCCGCCAGGGAGCGCTCACGGATCTGGAGGACGCCTGCGGTCCGGGCGGCAAGTCGTGCCCGCCCTCCATGCAGTCGCGTTACGACGACCTCAAGTTCTATCACTACGGCGCGCAGGTGGCGCTCGGCGTCGGCGTCGCCGCGGTCGGCACGGCGACCGCGATCTTGCTCCTCCAGAAGAAGCCCAAAGAGCCCGCGAAGACCTCGCTCGCGCTCGCGCCCGTCGCGGGCGCATCCGAGATAGGCGCGAGTCTCTCGGGCGCGTTCTGAGCGTCAGAACCCCGGATCGTGCTTCCACGACTTGGGCGGTGCGGACGTCGGCGTCGGGCTCGCCGGCTTGACCTGCTCGGCGGGCTTGTCCCGACGGCGGGGCGCTGGGCTCCCGGGTGACGCCGGGCGCGGCGCCGGCGCTGCGCTGGCCGACGCGGAGGCAGAGGGCGCGCCCGCGGGCGCGCCGAGCTCGGTCGCAGGGGGCGCCTCCGCCTGAGGAGGCGCGGGCGACGACGCCTCCTCCTTGGGGAGCGCCGGCGCAGGGGCGGCGGTCGCGGCGATGGCCGGAGAAGGGGCTGGTGGGTCGTCGCTCCGGAGCGTCAGCACGGCGAACGCGACGGCGGCGAAGAGACAGAGGATCGCGATGGCGATCGGCGCGCGGCTGTTGGAGCGCGCGAACGGGGGGATGTCGTCGTCGAGCGCGCCCCTTCCGGCCTGGCCCGGGGCCGCGCGGCGGATGTCGACGGGGTTGAAGGCGCTCACCACCGAGTGGCTCATGCCGGTCACGTCGGAGATGCCGAGGTTGCCGCTCGGCGGATTGCGGTCGGCGCGTTCCAGCGCTTCGGCGAGGGCCGCGCGCGTTTGCTGGTGCTCCTCCTCGAACAGCTCGCGGATGAAGGCGGCGACGTCGTCCTCGGTGGCGCGCTGGTTGGGCGGCAGCGCGTTGTCGAGCGCGCGCAGCAGCTCGTTGGCGGTGGCGTAGCGCCGATCGCGCTCTTTTTCGAGCGCGCGCATCAGCACGGCCTCGAGCGACGGCGGGTAGCTCGGCAGGAACGTGCGCGGCTCCACCACCGGGTCCGGCGACGAGATGGCGAACAGCGTCGCGCCCTCGGATTCCCTGCGGAACGGGTGTTTGCCGGTGGTGAGCGCGTAGAGCACGATGCCCATCGCGAACACGTCCACGCGCCGGTCGATCGGGTCGCCGCGCACCTGCTCCGGCGCCGTGTAGCTCACCTTGCCCTTGAGCTGGCCGGCCTTCGTGGTGCTGTCGTTGAACGCGGTGGCCTTGGCGACGCCGAAGTCCACCACCTTGGCCATGCCGTTGTACGTGACCAGGATGTTCTGCGGGGAGATGTCGCGGTGCACCAGGCCGACGAGCTTGCCGCCGTTGTCCTTGAGCTCGTGCGCGGCGTGCAGGCCGGCGCAGGCCTGCGCCACGATGCGCACGGCGATCGGGATCGGCACGCCGCTCCGCCGCTTCGCGACCTTCATCACCTGGCTGAGCGGAACGCCGTCGATCCACTCCATCGCCAGGAACAGCACGCCGTCCTGCTCGCCGAGATCGAGGATCTCGACGGCGTGCGGGTGGCGGATCTGGGACGCGAGCGACGCCTCCAGGAGGAACATGCGCTCGAACTGGTCGTCCTCGGACAGCTTCGGCAGCATCGTCTTGACGGCGACGATCTTCTGGAAGCCGCGCGTCCCCTTCAGCCGCGCCGCCCACACCATGGCCATGCCGCCCGCTGCGATCGGCAGCAGCAGCTCGTAACGACCCAACACGGACCCAGGCCCGAGCTCGGCCGCGTTGGTCGCTAAGACGTTCGGCGCAGGATTCACGCTACTCGCAAGGTTAACTACGGCCCCTCACTGTACGAGTGGGCGGCGAAACCAAGCAAGGGCATAGCGCAAGAAACACGACGGAGACAGGCCGCAATTGTCGTACCAACACCCCCACTCACTTACATTTTACATCCGCCGGCAGCCGATGGGGCCGCTTCGCAGGTGAATTGCCGCTCCCGCAGGCCGTGGCGTGAAGGGGGCCCGTCTGGACCATGAATTGATTGTAGATAGAGCGTTGTTTTCCCGGAGAGCTGGATCGCAGAGAGGTTGTTGATACGGCGCCACTTTTCCACGAAAGAGGTGGATCGCGGAAGGTGCCTTATGTCCACCAGCGCATGCAGCGCGACTGGACGGTGGGTGGGACGGCCGCGACGAGGAGCTTGACTTTCGGATCGCGTTTGGACTTCTCACCCCCCGGGCGCCCGCCCTGTCTCGCCTCTGTGCCGGCACGGCTCCTCAGGCGCGGGACCCCAGAGTCTCCCTGGCCGCGGCCTCAGGTCAGGATCTCGACAACCCCGTCCGTTCCATTCACGCGGATGCGTTGCCCGTCCCGGATCAACTTGGTCGCATTTTCCACGCTGACGACGGCCGGCAAGCCGTATTCCCGGGCGATCACCGCGCCATGGGTCATCATGCCCCCCACCTCGGTCACCAGGCCCTTGACGGACACGAACAAGGGCGTCCAGCTCGGGTCGGTGAAGGCGGTGACAAGGATGTCCCCCGCCTCCAGATCCGCATGGGCCATGTCCAGGAGGACGCGGGCGCGTCCCTCGACGACGCCGGAGGAGACCGGTAGGCCGACGAGGGCGCCGGCGGGGAGATCGGCTCGCTTGTACGCACCCGACACGATTTCCCCGTCGGACGTCATGACGCGCGGGGGCGTCATCTTCTTGTGGAGCTCGTGCTCGGCCTTCCGTCGGCTGACGAGCTGGTCGTCCAGCCGATGCGTGCGCACGACCTCGCGGAGCTCGTCGAACGTCAGATAGTAGATGTCTTCGAGGTCGTGGATCACGTCGGCCTGCACGAGCCGCTCGGCCTCTTGCAGCAAGGCCTGCTTGTAAACGAAGTAGCGGCTCACGATGGCGTACTTCGGATACTCGCGATACCCAAGGAAATTCCGGAGCCGGTTGATCATCCGCTGGGCTTCGCTGGCCTTCTGCTCCCCATCCGGCAGCTGCCTCAACCGGTCGAGCAGCTCCTGCGCTCGCTGCAAGGCCTCCTGCCGCCCCTGCTCGAACCTCCGCTTGCCGGCATGAGGCTCGAAGTTCTTGATGTTGCTCAGGATCAAGGGGACCAGGGTCGTCGGCGCCTCGCTCCAGCGGGCCCTCGTGATGTCGATTTCCCCGGCACATCGCATGCCGTATTTCTGAAGGTACGCCAGGATGGCGTCCCGGGCCTGCTGCCCACCGTCGAGCTCGGCCAGCTCCTCCAGGAAGCCATCGTGCTTCACGTCCTGCAGATAAGCGACCACGTCCGGATAAGGACGGATCACGTCGGCGACGTCCAGGAGCTCCAGGCCCATCTCCGACGTGACGTTGTTCGACACGGACTGGGAGAGCGTGTCCGCGGCGTTCCTCTCGCCGAGCCACTCCATCATCTTGTCGTTGAGCCACCATGAAGCGTTCATGGCCGCCATGATCGCGCCCATGTTCTGTGGACCGAACATGGACTTCTTCATTCGCTGGACGTCCTCCAGGATGAAGTCGAACAACGCCGTTCCGGTCTTGCCTCGGATGTCGCGCTTCAGCTCCTCGAGCCCGGCCTGGGCCCGCTCGATCAGCGCGGTGACGATCGCCGGGTCGTCTTCGACCTGCGCGTCGAAGCGCGAGGGCGCCGCCCCTTGCTCGCCCTGGCCGGGACGCGAGGCCGCCGGATCGACGGGCGAGGGCTCGATGAAGTCTCCCCGCGCGATGATGGTCGAGAGGGCGTCCTTGATGAGCGGATCGGAGCGCCCCACGAGTTTCAGGAGGGCGTCCCGGCTGGCCGGTGAGGCCAGCTGCTTCGTGGGATCGACGAACAGCCTGCCGCCCGCCGCGACCATGTGGCCAGCCGCGGCCAGCTGGAAGAACGACAGCCCGAGGGGCTTCATGGGGTCGGTCATCATCTGTTGATGGCCGACCGAGATGTAGACGCGGTTGCCTCGATCCCCTGCCTCGGGGATGGGATACAGGGTCGTGATCGGCCGGCTCTGGACGACGTGGAGCTCATCGCCGACCAGGCACCACTCGATGTCCTGGGGGTGGCCGAAATGCCCTTCGATCTGCCGGCCCACGCGCTCGAGCCGCAGGATCTGCGCGTCCGTCAGCACCTGCCCGCCCTGCCGCTCGGGCTCGATCGCCCGCTCTTCGGTGCCGCCCTCCTCCAGGGCGCGCGTGGCCAGCGTCTTCTTGGCGATCGCCTTCTCGACGATCTGGCCGTTCCGCACCTTGTAGCGATCGGCGCTCGCCAGGCCGGAGACCAGGGCCTCCCCCAAGCCGAAGCCGGCCTCGATCGACGACACCTTCCGGTTCGACGTGACGGGATCGGCCGTGAACAAGATCCCGGCCGCCTGCGCGAAGACCATCTTCTGCACCACCACCGCCATGTGGACCTTGCGGTGGTCGAAGCCGTGCTGGACGCGGTAGGTCACCGCCCGCTCGGTGAAGAGCGATGCCCAGCACCGGCGGACGTGCTGCAGGACCGCCTGCGTCCCGATGACGTTCAGGTACGTATCCTGCTGGCCCGCGAAGGAGGCCCCCGGCAAATCCTCCGCCGTCGCGCTGGACCGTACCGCGTAGGCGTCGCCCGCGCCGAGCCTGGAGAGAGCCTGGGTGAGCGCCTCTTGCAGGTCCTCGGGGATGGCCGTCCCCTCGATGATCCGGCGCAGCTCGCCGCTGAGCTCGCGGATCCCGTCCCGGTCTCCCACCTCGAGCGACGACAGCCGATCGAGCAACCCGGCGATCGACGGCGCTCCTCCCATGATCCGCTGGAAGG
Source organism: Sorangium sp. So ce185 (assembly GCF_051526825.1). Taxonomy (NCBI): domain Bacteria; kingdom Pseudomonadati; phylum Myxococcota; order Polyangiales; family Polyangiaceae; genus Sorangium; species Sorangium sp. So ce185. The sequence goes on from NZ_CP150316.1 coordinate 1,261,308, forward strand.
CTCCGGTGGTGACGCAAAAGCCAGCGGGCACGCGGATCCCCTCGATCCTGGAGACCTCCCCCAGGTTCGCGCCCTTCCCGCCGACCAGCTTGGCCTTCGTTCGATCGACCTCCTGGAGATCGAGCACATAGGTCCGCATCCGTTCACCTCCATCCGACGTTGGCAGCTCGTTCGCTGCGATGGATCGTCACGCCCCCCCGTCGAAGCGCGCCACTATAACGACCGACGGAGAGGGCCGCCAGGGACGCGGGGAAGATCGAGCGCGACTTGGGTGGCCCAGCGGACGGCGATCGCGGGGCTGCTCGCGGCGCGAAGCATGGCCTATTCTTGGTGGCTTCTGCTCACCCTCCTCGTCGCCGTCGGCCTGAGCTGAACCAGGAGCCCCCCTCGATGCGCATCGCGATCCTCTCGACGTACACGCACCCGAGCCGCCTGCACCGCAAGGAGCGCTCGATCATGCAGTCCTCCGTGCCCGAGCTCATCGCCGCCCTGTGCCCGCCGGACGCGGAGATCGAGCTCTACAACGAGAAGGAGACGGACATCCCCCTCGATCGCCCCTGGGACCTCGTGTTCTTCTCGTACCTGCACGCCTATTACGAGCACACCAAGGTGCTCTCCGCGCTGCTCCGGCGGCGCGGCGTCACCACGGTGGCCGGCGGCCGGCACGCGAGCCATTTCCGCGCGGACGCGCTCCAGCACTTCGACGCGGTGATCGCGGGCGACCCGGAGTCGAACGTCCCGGCCCTCGTCGTCGACTTCCAGCGGCGCGAGCTCCAGCCCGTCTACGCGCTCCCGCCGGTGCCCCCGGAGCAGATCCCCACCTACCGCTACGATCTGATCGATTACCGGAACAACCTCGTTCGCCTGCCGGGCATCGAGGCGTCGCGCGGCTGCCCCTTCTCCTGCAACTTCTGCGTGCTCACGGGGCACGAGCAGTACCGCTATCGCCCGATCGACCACGTGATCCGGGACATCCGCGACCGGATGATCTTGAACCGGCGCATTCCGGGGGTGACCGGCGACACGTTCAGCTTCCTCGACAACAACCTGGGCGGCTCTCCCCGCTACCTGCGGGAGCTCTGCGAGGCGCTGATGCCGCTCAAGAAGATCTGGGGCTGCGCGCTCACCTTCAACGTGCTGCGCGACCCGGAGCTGGTGCGCCTCATGGGGCGCGCGGGGTGCCGCTACGTCTACACCGGGCTGGAGTCGCTGAACCCCGAGTCGATCAGCGCGATGAACAAGGGGCAGAACAAGCTGAGCGAGGTCCGCGAGGTCCTGAAGCGGGCCTCGGCGAGCGGGATCGTGCTCTCGTTCGGGCTCCTCGTGGGCGCGGACGGGGACACCAACGAGTACCTGGAGCGGCTGCCCGCGTACCTGCACGACCTCGGGGATCAGTGCCCGACGTTCCTGGGGATCGTCTGCCCGTACCCGGAGACGCCGTTCTTCGCGCAGGTGGCGGCCGAGGGGCGGCTCCTGCCCGGGGTGACCAGCCGGGACCTCGACGGGTACACCCTGTGTCACCGGCCGGACCGGCTGCACCCCTCCGAGGCGATCGAGCACTTCCAGCGCCTGAGCCGCACCCTGGGGGGCCTGACCAGCGTGGGCCGCCACCTGTGGAGCCGGCTGATGACGAGCGATCTGCCCCGCTACAAGACGTGCGTTCTGATGTCGGCGCCCGAGGTGATGAGCCTGCGCGCGCCGCTCGCCAACCCCGCGCGCAGCTACATCGCCGGGCGCGATCCGATCGAGGCGTGGGACGCGGCGAGGATGCGGGAGCTCGGGCTCGAGCCGCAGCGCATCGACGCCGCGTCCTGCCGGGCGGATCCGCGGGGGCTCGCCCGGATCCGGCCGCGGCGGGGGAGCGGCCCGGCGGCGGTCGCGCGGGGAGGGGAGCCGTCGTGAGGGGCCGCGCGAGCGGCGCGGCGATCGCCTACTTCGCCCTGGTCCACGCGCTGGCCGTCGTCGGGCTGCTCCTGCCGATCCGGGCGAGCTACGTCGCCCTCGCGGCCGGGCTGTACACCGCGCTCCACCTGTCCACCATCGTCGGCCTGCACCGGCTGCTCTCGCACCGCGCGTTCCGCTGCCCGCGGTGGGTCGAGTACGCGCTCGTGTCGGCGGCGATGATCAGCGGCCAGGGCAGCCCGATCGCGTGGGTGGCGACGCACCGGCGGCACCACGCGCACACCGATCGCGAGGGCGACGTCCACTCGCCGCGGCGAGGCCTCTGGTACGCGCACCTCGGGTGGATCGTCGACGACGGCTCGACCGATCCCCGCGATCCGGAGCGGTACTGCCGCGATCTGGCCGGCGATCCCTACTACCGGTGGCTCCTCCGGTGGCGGTTCGCGCCGCAGGCGGCGGCGGTGCTGCTCGCGGGGCTCGCGCTGGGCTGGGGCGCGGTGCCGTTCGTGTTCTTCCTGCCGCTCGTGTGCTGGATGCACGCGACCTACCTGGTGAACTCGGTCTGCCACGCGCCCCGCTTCGGCCGCCGCGCGTTCGAGACCCGCGACGGGAGCCGCAACGTGGGCTGGGTGGCGGTCCTGACCTTCGGCGAGGGCTGGCACAACAACCACCACGCCTTCCCGCGCGCCGCGCGCTACGGGATGGCGCCGGGGCAGCACGACCTCGCGTTCCTGTTCATCCGCGCGCTCGCGGCGCTGGGGCTCGCGTCGGACATCCAGCCCGGGCCGGAGGGGCGCGAGGGCGCGCGGGCCCGGGCGGCGGGGGGCGGATAGGCCCGAGCGCCGAGCGCCGGCCGCCGATCCCGCGGCTCGGCGCGCGGGAGCGACAGCGCGGCGGACCCGCCATCGGGTGGTGCTCAAATTTGCGCGGAGAGAGCTCCCATGAAGGCGGGAAGGCAGGAAGATCATTGATCTTTTCTTCCCGCCTCCCCGCCTTCATGTTCAATTTTGAGCACTGCCCGCCATCGCGCGCGGGTGGCCGCGGAGCGGAGCGGACCGCCGCTGGGCTCAGTCCCGGGGGCGACGCCGCGGGGGCGCCATGCCCCCCGCGCGGTCCCGGGCCGCGGCCGCGCGGCCCGGCGGCTTTGCCTCGTCGGGCGCGTTGGCCCGCGCCCGGGCGCCAGCCGCGCTGCCCCGCGGCCTGTCCTCGTCGGCCGCGCTGCCCCGCGGCCCGCCCTCGTCGGCCGCGCCGCTCCGCGCCCGCGCCCGGGCGCCGGCCGCGCTGCTCCGGGGCCTGTCCTCGTCGGCCGCGCCGCCGCGCGCGCCGGCCTCGTCGCGCTCGTCGCTCCGGGCGTCGCCGGGAGCGTCGTGGTGGTCGCGGCGGACCTGCACCTTGCGCCCCTTCAGCCGGGTGGCGCGCAGCGCCTCGATGACGCTGTCTGCCGCGCCGGCCGGCACCTCGACCACCGAGAAGCCGTCCGCGATCTGGATGGCCCCGATGTCGCGAGAGCTCAGCGACGCCTCGTTCGCGATCGCGCCGACCAGATCGGCCGGCCGGATGCCCGCGACGCGCCCCGCGCCGATGTAGAGCCGCGCGACGGTGCCGTCGGCCTCCCGCTCCTCGCGCCCCCCGCGCCGCGGCCACCCCGGCGCCTCCCCCGGCCGCCCCGGCGCCTCCCCCGGCCGGCCGCGCGCCCCCGGCGGGCCGCGCCGCGGGCGCTCCGGCGCGGGCGGCGGCGGCCGGAACGACGGGATCTCCGCCGCCTCCTCCTCCCGATCCCCCTCCGTCGCGCGGTGCGCGAGCTGCACCGCCGCCGCGGCGATGTCCATGACGTCGAACTCGTCGGCGAGCCCCTCGACAACGACCCGGAACCGCTCGGCGCCGCCCTGGAGCAGCGCCTCCCGGAGCGACGCCCGCGTCAGCTCGAGGCGACGGGCGCGCAGATCGGCCACCGTCGGCAGGGTGGCGGCCTCGATGCGCTGGCCCGTGAGCCGCTCGACGTTGCGGAGCAGGTAGTGCTCGCGCGGCTCGATCAGCGTGATCGCCGCCCCCTCCCGGCCGGCGCGCCCCGTGCGGCCGATGCGGTGGACGTACACCTCGGCGGCGCAGGGGACGTCGTAGTTGATGACGTGCGACACGTGCTCGATGTCGAGCCCCCGCGCCGCCACGTCGGTCGCGACGAGCAGGTCGGCCGCGCCGGCGCGGAAGCGCGCCATCACGCGATCCCGGTGCTCCTGCGAGAAGCCGCCGTGGAGCGCCTGGGCCTCGTAGCCGCGGGCGCGCAGCGCCTCGGTCAGCTCGTCCACCTCGTTGCGCGTACGGCAGAAGAGGATCGCCGACGACGGGTCCTCCATGTCGAGCACCCGCGTCAGGGCCGCGGGCTTGTGCGCCCGCGGCACGATGTACGCCGTCTGGCGCACGCGCGGGAGCTCCCCCGGCGCCGCCTTCTCGACCGCGATCTTGACCCGCACCGGCTCGCGCAGGTGCCGGCCGGCGATCGCGGCGATCCGCGCGGGCAGCGTCGCCGAGAAGAGCACCGTCTGCCGCTCGCCCGGCGTGGCCGCGAGGATCTCCTCCAGCGCCTCGGCGAACCCCATGTCGAGCATCTCGTCCGCCTCGTCGAGCACGACGGTGCGGATGCCGTCGAGGGCGAGCGTGCCGCGGCCGATGTGGTCGAGCGCCCGGCCCGGCGTCGCCACGACGACATGGACCCCGCGCCGCAGCGCGCGCAGCTGCTGCCCGAACGGCTGGCCGCCGTAGACCGACAGCACCTGCACGCCCAGCCGGCGGCCGTAGCGGTGCATCGCCTCGGCCACCTGCATGGCGAGCTCGCGCGTCGGCACGAGCACGAGGGCCACGGGGCGGCCGGGCGGCGCGCTGCCGATCTCCAGCCGCTGGAGCAGCGGCAGCGCGAACGCGGCCGTCTTCCCGGTGCCGGTGGCGGCCTGCCCGAGCAGGTCGCGCCCGCCGAGGAGGTGCGGGATCGCCTCGCGCTGGATCGGGGTGGGCTCTTCGTAGCCGAGCTCGGCGAGCTCGCCGAGGAGGGCAGGCCCGATGCCGAGCGCGGCGAAGCTGGCGGACGAGGTGGTCGGTTCCACGGCGGCTCCGCGTCTCATGGCCTCGCGCCGGCGTCATGGCAAGCCGGCAGGGGCGCGGCGCGCGCGCCCGCGTCCCGGTCAGCCGAGCCTCGCGGCGAGGGCGCGGTACCGCTCGGACAGGCGCGCGGCGTCCACCCGGCCGAGGAGCGCGCGCGCGGCCTCCTCGGCGCGGGGGCTGCCCTGGGGCGCGCGGCTCATCGCCTCGAGGTGGAGCTCGAGCGCGCGCCTCTGCTCCGCGAGCGCCTGCGCGGCCCGGCCCCGGAGCTCGAGGATCTCGGCCTGCTCCGCGCAGAGCGCCGCGTACGCGCCGATCTTCTCGGGGTCGCCGAGCAGCGTGGCTGCGCCCGCGGCGTCGACCCGGTCGAGCATGTCCTGCATCGGGCCGAAGAGGCCGTCCGCGGTGGTGCGGACGAGCAGCTCCGCCTCGTCGAGCTGGCCGGCGCGCCGGAGCCCGGCGATCCGGCCGATGGCCTCGGCGAGCTGCTCGATCATGCGGAGGAGGTAATCGCGCTGCCTGAGCGACATGGGGTCTCCTGAACGATCCTGGTCACGCGCCCTTCCTGTGAAACTCCACGAAGAACCTGACAGGACCGTCCGGCTCGACGTGGTGCAGCACCTCCGGCGCGACGATCCCGGGGGTCTCCGGGGTCAAGAGGAGCTCTCGCCCCGCGGGCCCCTCGATGCGGTAGCGGAGCTGCCCCGAGACCACGTGGATCACCCCCCACACGCCGGGCTTCGTCGCATGGTTCTTCCGGAGCCCGCCGGGGATCGTGCCCTCGTCGAACTCCGCGGTCCGCTTGTACGCGCAGAGCCCGCCCGGCATGTCGAGCCGATCGCAGCGCGCGCAATCGAGCTCGGTGCCGAGCATCGAGGCGCGGCCCTCGGCGGTGAGCACCCACGGGCGCAGGAGGAAAGGGGGCTTGTGCCGGACGTGCTGACCGTGACCGCAGCTCAGCTCGGCCACCCAGTCGCCCGCGTCGTCCTTGTGGTAGCCCGTGATCGGTCGGAGCATCCCGGCTTCTCCCCCCGAAGGCTGGCTGCATGCCAGCGCGGGAGAAGGAAGAGCAGAGCGATTCGAGGACGTCAAGCGAGGCTCGCGGCGCTAGCTGGCAGGGACGCAATCCTCCGCCGCCAGGTGCTTCTTCGTGGGTCGAAGGGGCATAGTGGCCCACTCGTACGCCGCACCACGACGCCGCTGGGCGCCGCGGTATCGACGGCCGGGGGCACGATCCGGCCGTCGCGCGGGCCGTCCCACCGCTGAGACCGCGTGATACGCTCGGCTCATGCGCACACGCATTTCTTTCGCGCTCCTCGCCGCGTCGCTCGCGGCCTGCGTTCCTCCCCAGGCGACCGCGGAGTCGCCCGATCCCTTCGCGACGGCCGAGCGCGAGATCGCGCCGTGGACCGAGCCCGCGCCCGAGATCGCGGAGAGCCCGGTGGGGCCCGAGACGCCGGAGCAGCGGGTCGCGCGGTTGCTCGTCAAGGCGACCCTCGTGGACGGCCACAGCAGCGTGCCCTCGCCGCTCCTCGGCGGCGCGCCCCGCCGGGCGAGCCCGGACCACGAGGCGACGGCCGAGGAGCTCGCCAGGATGAAGGCGTCAGGCGTCGCCGGCGCGTTCTTCTCGATCCATGTCGGCGTGTCCTCGGCGCAGGCCGCGTTCGGCGCCGGCGCCGCGCGCCGCGCGCTCGATCTCATCGACGCGACCCACCGGCAGATCGAGCGCCACCGCGACGCGCTTATGCTCGCGCGGAGCGCGCGGGACGTGCGCCGCGCCAAGCGCGAGGGCAAGATCGCCGCGTTCCTCAGCGTCGACGGCGGGCACGCGATCGAGAACTCCCTGCCGGCGCTGCGCTCGCTCTACCGGCTCGGCGTCCGCAGCATGGCGCTCACGCACACCACCACGAACAGCTGGGCGGACTCCGCGGGAGGGCCCCTCGAGCCCGGGCTCGCCCGCCACCGCGGCCTCTCCTCCTTCGGCGAGACCGTGGTCCGCGAGATGCAACGGATCGGTATGCTTGTCGACCTCTCGCACGCGTCGGACGACACGTTCCAGGACGTCATGAAGGTGGCCAAGGCGCCGGTCATCACCTCGTCCACGATGCCCGCCGCCGGCCATCTCCGGCGCAACCTCGACGACTACATGCTGCGCGCCGTCGCGGAGAACGGCGGCGTCGTCCTGGTGAACGCCTGGGCGCTCTTCCTCGACGCGACCTACGCGGAGCAGTCCGAGCGCTTCGTGCAGAAGCACGGGGCGCACCTCAAGGAGCTCGGCGAGCGGCTCCAGGGCGACGCGCAGGCGCTCCGCGAGGAGCTCGAGAAGCTCAAGGCCCAGGAAGCGCCGATGACGCCGCCGCCGCCCTCGTGGATCGCGGACCATATCGATTACCTGGTGAAGATCGCGGGGATCGATCACGTCGCCGTCGGCTCGGTCTTCGGCGAGGGCGAGGCGCTCCAGGCGGGGAGCGCCGGCGCCGACGGGCTCACGGGCGTCACGCTGGAGCTCCTCCGCCGCGGCTACTCGGAGGGGGACATCCTCAGCCTGCTGGGCGGGAACTTCGTGCGGGCGCTCGAGCAAGCCGAGGCCTACGCGGCCGCCACGGCGACCACGCTGTCCGGGCACGGCAGCACGCGGCAGCTCACCGCGGCCGAGCTGCGCGAGCTGCAGCTGCTGGACGCGCCGCCGCCGCCCCCGTCGTCGCGGGAGCCGCAGTGGTGGCTGGCTCCGCCGCCCGCGCCGGCCCCGCGGCCCGCGAAGGGCGCGGCGCCGCCGCCCCCGCCGCCGGATCTCGCGCCGTCGCGGTAGCGTCTCGCGGCGGGCCCCCGGTCTGCGCCCGCTCTCCGAGCCCACCTGGCTGCGGGGCGCCCGTTACACGCCCTCGGCATTCAGGATGTTCTCGGGGATCGCCTGCAAATCGGCGAGCAGCACTGCCGCGAACGCAAGTTTCTGCTTTACTTTCACGCTCGGCACGTGCGTCGGATTGAAGCAAGCTCGAGTGACCCTGGGGATCACGTCGTAATCGAGGAGCCAGAGCTCGAGGGCGGCTTCGTCCAGGAGCGCGGACTCTGTCTTGTCGGACACCAGATACGAGTCCTTGATCAGCCCGTCGATGCGCCTCGTTCCGATGGACATGAAAGGGTACGAGAGGAGCAGTCGAACGGAGTCCGGGTACTCGGCGCTTTGCTTGAGCTTGATCTTCCGGCGATCCTTCAGCGAGATGTCCCAGCAGAAGGTCTTTACGCCCATGTAGGCGGCGATGTCCAGCGAGCCGCTCATCCCTCCGACAATGCCGACCACCTCGTCGCAATCGGCGATGAGGCTCCAGAGATAGGCGGTCTGCCGCATGTCCACCTCCGTGGGCATGCCCGAGCCGAGATCCGCGTCCGAGTACACGTCCAGCGTATTCACGGTGACCCCCAGGAGCTCATTCCACTGCGCCGGAGGCTTCCCGGCGCAGACCAGGGTCCAGCCGTGCCGCCTCGCGAGCCGCTGGAGCTGTCGATAGATCCCTTCGGTGACGTCGTGCTCCGGGTGGTAGCCGCCGAGCCGCATGTTCAGGAGCAGGCACTTGCCGCCTCCTCGCAGCGCATCGACCTTGCGCGCGATCTCCTGTCGCTTCCTGTACGAGAGCCCGCGGGTGAAGTGATCGCGCAGGTCGGCGCGGACCTTGTCGATCCCATACATCTCGACCGCGCGCATCAGCACCGAGGTGGCCGAGAACGTCATCCCGCAGATCGGCGCACCGTCGGCGATCTCCTTGACGATCTCCCGGCCCATCGAGAAGAGCTGTGGGCCCTTCCGGGGGTTGTAGTCGAAGAACTTCACGAAGATCCTGTCGTCGATGTCGGGGAGCTCGCAGTCCACGTAGAAGTCGAGGAACTGATTGGACTTCGCGATGTGCTTCGTCTTCTGGACAGCCTTGTTCTTTTTGTTGAGCACCTTTTGGAGCTGGGCGACGATCTCGTTCGCCGTCTGCGCGAACGCGTCAAAAGCGTCGGTGAGCGACTTGATCCGGGCGGCCAGGATCTCTGGCCCTCGGAAGTATTTGTGCAAGGCGTCGCGCACGGCCGAAAAGAGCCTCCTTTGAATGGATCGTGCGAGGTTCTGGCTCAAGAGCCTCCAGGGGATGTGGTTCACGAAGAGGAGCGCGTCGTCCGCGAGCGCCTCGCAGCCCTCCTTGGATAATACCTCTGGCTCGCCGTGCTGCTGCTCCGACTCCGACCGTGTCGCGTAGAGGGGCCCGCCGTTCAGCGTCTTGATGAGGTCCCAGACGGGGGCCTGCGCCGAATTTCTCAAGATGCTGACGAGGTTGTCGAACGCGAACTCGCCTGGGCCCAGCTGCCCGCGGACCTCCTGGATGTCCTGCTCGATGCGCTGCGTGGCCACCGTGAGCTTAATGGTCAACGGACCCGGCTTCGGCTGCGGGAGCGGTAGCCCGTCGTCCTCGAAGTTGAGGTAGCTGGCGAGCGTCATCGTGTGATCCGGCTGGAGGTTGAGGGAGAACGTTTTGGTCTGGCCGGGCTGGAGCGCCCCGACGCTGGCGGCATGGAAGAACTCGATCACGTGGCCCCTATCGAGCGCGACCTGCCACGCCGTCATCCAGAGCTCGAGGTTCCCGGCGAAATAGAACACCTGAGGTAGCTGGCTCTCCTGGGTCACGGTCTTGGTCATGCCGAGCGAGGAGCGCAGCTGGACCTCCCAGGCATCGGCGCCGACGGCGATGGCATCGACCCGGAGCGCCCACGCCAGGATGGGAGGGCGCGGCACGACCAGCCGCAGCTCCGGATCGTAGAGCAGCGCGGCGGCGACGTGCCACGCGTCGCCCGAGTAAGTGCCCGGCTGGCAGAGGTACCGCTCAGAGACGTTGATCCCGTTGCGGTTGTCCGTCGAGCTGCTCCCGGAGGGCGCGTCGAGCGCCATGTCCACCTCGTCTTCGAAGGGCTCTCCGCTCGGATAGGGCTCCTCTGGCACAAGCGCCGGCGCGAGGGCGATGCCGCTGCAATTCAGCAGGGTAAGATCGAATCTGAGCTCGATCCCGTACTCGACCGTCACGGTCAGCGAGCAGGTCTGGATCTCCCGCAGCGGGCCGCGCGCGGACCCGCGCAGGCCGTCCGGGAAAGCGGGCAGCTTCGTTTTGACGTCGTAGAACACGAAGTTTACGTCGAATCGCACCTCAGCGTTCTCGTCGCCGTCGAGGACGAACACCGTCCGCTCGGTGAGCACCTTGCCTGAGTTCGGGATGTAGCTGACCGCGATCTGTGAGGACTCGCGCTGCTCGCACTCGACCTTGACGGTGACGCTGAACATCTCGGCATTGATGCTGTTCGAACGATAGACGAGGCGGATCACCTTCCTCATGGCCCGGGCTCCTCGTCCGGCGACGGGCTTGGCGCGGCCTCTCCCGTGCCCTGCTCGTCGTCCGGGGCGGCCTGGTTCGAGGGGAACACCTCTTTGTCATCGTGGATCGCGCGGAGGCGAGCGCGCGTGGCGTCGTCGATCTCGCCGGTGGGCGGCAGGCCGCAGCGCGCCTGAAAGGCGGCGACGGCGGAGCGCAGGCGCCGGCTGCTCGCGCCGTCGCAGGGCCCGCGGAAAAATCCCAGGTTCCTCAGCCGATTCTGGACCCCGAGCAGCTCCCCGGCGGGAACAAGGGAGCCGAAGCGGATCGTCACCGGCCGCTCGTCCTCCAGGAAGAGCTGGCCTCTCTCGGCCCCGGGCGACACATAGACCTCCAGGAAGCCGTCCCCGTCGGTGGTGCCCTTGAGCTCGCTCCCGTCCACCACGAGCCGGTACGAGAGCCCCCTCCTGGGCTCTTCGTTCTTGAAGACCTGGAGGCGAAACTTCGCGGGCACCCCCTTCAGCCGGAATCGGTGCCGTGCGCCCGTTGGAACGGCGACATCCTTCGGCGTCTTGTCGGGGATCCACAGCTCGTCGCCGGGCAAGAGGATGTTGCCGTCTCGCCGGAGCCTCTTCAGCTCGGCGTTCCGGGGGTGATCCCAGATCGTCTCCGGCGCGAAGCCATAGCGCTGCGCCAGCTTCGAGAGCCCCTCGCCCTTTTGTACGATGTGCTTCGCGGCCAATGTTACCCTCCCGCCGAGCACGATACACGACGCCCTCCGCCCCGTCACGGAGGGGCCGACGCGCGCCTTTCCGGTGGAGGTAGGGGCAGGCGCCCTGCGGCTGATCGGCTCGATGGAAGATCCAGCCAGGCAGGGCCTCGCTGCCGATGTTCAGCTCGTGCCGCGCGAGCCCGGCCGGGTCGCCGCCGCTCTTCAGGTAGTCCTGCTCCAGCATCAGGTGATCGCGATGCTCCGCGGCCGCGTGGCGGATGAAGCGCGAGCGCAGCTCGGCGAACTCGTGGCCGATGTTGGAGGCCTGCGCCGCGCGGCGGCGCCTCGGGCCATCCGAACGGCCTGGGGCCATCTCAAATCGTCCGCACGGACGTCTCGTAGCTGAGCCGGGGGCCGCGCGGGTAGAGCCCTTCCGGTCTGCCATGGCCGACCATGCAGATGAAGTTCGATCGCAGCGAGGTGTCCTTGAAGAAGGCCTCGTCGACGAGCGCGTTGTCGAACCCCGAGAGCGGACCGACGTCGAACCCGAGCGCTCGCGCGGCCAGCATGAGGTAAGCGCCTTGCAGCGAGCTGTTCCGGAAAGCCGTCTCGTAGCTCAGCTGGAGGTTCGACGTGAAGTACGGCTTGACGTCGAACGCGGGCCACAGCTCGTCGAGCCGCTCGTAAAACCTCTCATCGTAGGCGATGACGATCGTCGCGGGGGCGCGCTCGACCTGGCGCCTGTTCGACTCCATCAGCGCGGGGTAGAGCTTCTCCTTCGCCTCCTTCGAGCGGATGTTGAGGAAGCGGGCCGGCATCGAGTTCACCGACGTCGGTCCCCATTTGAACAGCTCGTAAATGGCCTTCAGGTCGTCGTCGGTCACGTCCTGCTCGGTCCAGTCGTGATACGAGCGTGCCTCGGTGAAGATCTGTCTCAGGGCCTCGGGCGGCAAGATCTTTGTCATGTGTCGTCTCCCGTCGGCCCCATTGTTCGTCGCGACGGGCGGTTTGACTACGCCGGATAATCCGGATAGTCTGTCCGGGGATACGGATAATGAGCTGGGACCTGAATGCCACGAGGATCTTCGTCGAGGTCGTCGCCGCGGGCTCCTTCACGGAGGCCGCGAAGCGCCTGGAGATGCCCTCGTCGACGGTGAGCGACCGGGTCGCCGCCCTGGAGAAGGCCCTCGGCGTGAGCCTGCTCACGCGGACGACGCGGAGCCTGCGGCTGACCGACGCGGGCGAGGAGTACTTCAACAAGAGCGCGCCGGCGGTCCGTCAGCTCGTCGACGCGTTCGATGAGACCTCCGGGGCGCAGGCGCAGCCGAGCGGGACGTTGCGCCTCGCCTGTCCGGCGGAGTTCGCGCCGCTTCAGATCGCCGAGGCGGTGGCCCAGTACCGGAGGAGATTTCCGCAGATGAGCGTCGAGATCATGTTCTCGAACGAGCTCGCGCACCTCCATCGCGACCGGATCGACGTCGCGATCCGCGGAGGCCACCTGAAGGACTCGAGCCTCAAGGCGAAGAGGCTGGGCGTCGGCCGTATGATCCTGGCGGCGAGCCCGAAATACCTGCGGCGGTCCGCCCGGATCACCGGTCCAGCGGACCTGCGCGCGCACGCGTGCCTGGGCTTCCTCGGCCCGGACAAGGCCGGCTCCGAAGCCGTCTGGAACCTGCAGACGGCCTCGGGCCTGAAGGCAAAAATAAAAGCGAGGATCACCACGAGCGCGAACTCGTTCGCGGCGCTCGAAGAGCTGATGAAGGCCCATGAAGGGATCGGCTTCGTCCCCGAGAGCATCATCCGGGGATCCCTCGGCCGCGGAGAGATCGCCCAGGTCCTCCCGGAGTGGTCGAGCGGCCCCATCCCGGTGCACCTCGTCTTCCCGGCGCATCGAACCCAGCTCCCCAAGGTCCGGGAGATCGTCCCACTCTTGACGGAGAAGCTACGGCCTCTCCTTTCGAGCGAACCGTAGGCTCGGGGCTCGTCACCGGCTTCCTCTTCGACAGCAGGACCCACGACGATCAAATTCCGCCTGAGATATCGCTCACGGTCACGAGAGAGGTGATCCCTTCGATGGTCAACCCCGGCGGCGTCCGGCACATCACCCCGAACTGTAGCTCTTTGCCGATGAGCTCCGTGCCGGCCTGGTGCAACTTACGAACGCCGGCGATCTTCGAGAGTGCGCCGGTGTCTTGCATGACCCCATCCCTGTCGTACCACATGAGCCGGCAGCTCGGGCAAGTCGCGCCGCCCACGCAGGAGTTCAAGTTCGAGCTACTTGTGTTGTAGAGATCCGAGTAGTAGACCGTCGTGTCTGTGACGCTGCGATTGTGCTCCCGACTGTCGTCCGAGGGTGGAGCGATCGGGCAGAAGATGTCGACGGGAGAGCTCCCGAGGTTCGTGGCCCCAGACCCGTTCCGATAGACGCTCGCGACCGTACCTTCCGTGCCCGCCGCCGAACATTCGATGCCGCTCGTCTGAACGTAGTTCCAGCCGCTGGTCGATATGGTGGTGTCGTCCTCTGGATCGCCGCTTCCGTGAGTGCAGTCACCCGTGAGCTGGCAGAGCTTGGCCTTGTAACCGAGGATCGCCGTTTGTCCGGGCACCAAGCACACGAACTCCAGGCTCTTCACGACGGTATCCTCATGGGCCTCCAGCGTGGTGCCGTTGCCCGTACCGCCCGCCCACTGGCCACCGCCGCTCGTCGACCCCGCCAGGTCGAGCCGATCGACGCCGGAGCCGCCGGTGTCCGAGACCGAGGCGGTGTAGAAAAGCGCGTTATCGGAGGCGCGCATCGCGGCATAGCAGCTCACGGTCCGCGTCCCCGCTCCTCTGCGATCGAAGTAGACGATCGCCGAGAGCGCGTCCGCCCAGCGCTTGGCGTTGAACGCCGGCGTCCCGTTCGAGCCCCAGCGGCCCGACACGGCGAGCGGGCAGACGACGCTGCGCTCCGAGGTGCCGGAGTTGTAGAGCGCGCCGCTCGAATCCATCCGATCGGTGGCGAGCGGGTACGCGAATGTACACTCTGCCCCCCCGTCCTTCATCAGCCAGGCTTTGTGCGTCGCGAGCGCCGAATGGCTCAACGAGAGAGCTGCGGCGACGAGCGCCACGATTGTGATCTTCTTCATGCCGTTCACCTGTCAATTCGAAGAGACCGTTGCTTCGTAGGAGTGGATGCTGGAGTTGGCTGGCATGGTGCAGGCCAGACCCCACTGAACCGAGGTCTGCGACGTGAAAGGGTTGCTCCAGGTGAGGGTGCTGATTCCACCGGGAGGACTCGTGTAGGACCCCGCCGGCGTGCTGGTGCAGCCCCCGGCGGTGGAGCACGCGTAGCGGGAGGTGCCCCAAACGATGCTGCCGCCGATCGATTGCGCGAACGGTGTGCAGCGCACCGACTCTCCCGTATTATCGTCCTCGACGTCGGCCTTCAACGCGGTCGCGGTCACTTCGGTCGCCAGGCTTGATGAGAGCGAATCCCCGTAGTAGGCGGTCGCGCGCCTCGTGATCGGGCAAACGACAAATATGGGCGCAGAAACGTTCCCTTTGACCGAGGTCTCCTGCACCGAGTGCGTCAGGTCGTCTTGCTCGTCACCGAACGCGGCGCGGCAGCGGGTGCCGCTCATGTTGACGTGGTTCGGACCTCGAGTGTAAACGTATTGCGCGTGCGCCCCGACCGTGACCAGGCCGATCGCGCAGAATGCCAGCGCCCCTATTCGTACCTTGTATCCCATACCGTCCTCCTCTGTTCTCCGTTCACTTCGACGTCGAGCCGATCAAGGCTCCACGCCGCGCCGCGGCAGCGCAGCCCTCATCGGCCAGCGCCGCGCTCCACGAGCTCGTCGAGGTTGTCCCGAGGCAGCTCCTCCGGAAGCACGGGGCTGTCCGGCGGCGGCGCGTCGAGGATCCAGGTGACCTCCACCCGATCGCCGTCGCGCTCGATCAAGCCGCTGCGCATCTTGCCAGCTTGCCAGCCGTGGAACTCGCGGGTCCGGGTGATGACCTCGGTGGCCTCCTCCGCTTTCGCCGCGGACGCGTGGACGACCGTCACGGAGCAGCCTTTCGCGTAGCACTCCAGCGGCTCGAACGCCCCCGCGGCCCCCAGCTGCGCGAGCTTGCTCGTCCACGCGCCGACGACGGCCGACGCAGGCGCGAACAAGCGGTGGTCCGGGCCCGAAGCCCGCAGCTCACGCAAGACACGATCTCGATGCTCGCGCGGCGATGGCTCCCTGGGCGGCGCGGCGGGCTCGCTCGAAGGCGGCCCCGGCTCTCCGGGCCGGACGGGCGGCGAGGCAGCGCCGGCGCCGCGCTCATCCGCGCGGGCCTGCTGCGCGAGATCCTCCGCTCCCGGCGCGGCGTTCGGAGCGTCTTCGTGCTGCCGCTCGCGCTCTGGAAGCGTCGCCCGGGCGCCGAGCTCATAGGCGAAGAACAGCGACCCGATCACCGCGCAGCCAGCGAGCAGCCGCCCTATCAAGCGGCCGTTGGAGCGCTCCGCCCGAGGCCCCGGAGAGCTCGAGTCCCGTGGGTTCGAATGCAGCCCCGTCCCTGTCCCGGTATCATGCTTGACCAGCTGACTCATCCCGTCACTTCCATCCTTACTTCTGCAGCCTGGACCGTGCCGCTCGGGCCCCCATGGCCGGAGCTGGCGAGCTCCTTGTATCGGTTCGAGCTCGGCTTCGAAGATCCGCAAGAACGTGGACGAACGATCGGCGCGGCGCGGGCTCGTGGCAGCCGTGTCGCCTGCGCGCTGGCTGCCAGCTCTGCCGGGGCGCTCATCGTCCGGAGGACTGATGCGCGGAGGCCCGAGGCCTCGTGGTCGTTGGGAACGACGATCGTCCTTGAGCGCTGCCCGGAGGTCGTCGCACGTC
Organism: Sorangium sp. So ce185; assembly: GCF_051526825.1. Classification (NCBI taxonomy): domain Bacteria; kingdom Pseudomonadati; phylum Myxococcota; order Polyangiales; family Polyangiaceae; genus Sorangium; species Sorangium sp. So ce185. The sequence continues at coordinate 1,277,219 of NZ_CP150316.1, forward strand.
CCGTGCCAGCTTCAGCAATGGCCTGGGTCGTCCGGACATCACGCTCCGTGCGGAAAAGGCACGGACGAGATGGAAATGCAGGCCGATTCGCCGTTACCTGTCACGGGTTGCACCGTGACAAGTCACGGGTTGCACCGTGACAAGTCACGGGTCGCAGCGTGAGGAGCTGAGGCGGCGCGGTCTGCTCGTGGGCTCGGGCATCGTCCACGAAGAGCACCGAGATGCCGCTCAGGTCGGAGAGCTCGCAGAGGTCATCGACGCTCGCCCGGCATCGACCTCCCGCCCGTCCGTGGCGCCGTCCGCCGGGGCGTGGGCGACGCCGAGCGGGAGCTCCACGGTGAAGGTCGCGCCCTCTCCCACGCCAGCGCTCGTCGCCCGCACGGCGCCGCCGTGGAGCTCGACCAGGTGCTTCACGATGGCGAGCCCCAGGCCCAGCCCGCCGTGCCGCCGAGTCGTCGAGGCGTCGGCCTGGCGGAAGCGCTCGAAGACGTGGGGGAGGAACTCGGGCTTGATGCCTTCCCCGGTGTCCGAGACGGTGATTTCGACGCGATCGCCGGCGCGGGAGACCTTCACCTGCACGCTCCCGCCCTCCGGGGTGAACTTGATGGCATTGCTCAGGAGGTTCCACACCACCTGTTGCAGCCGGCTCGGATCGCCGCGCGTCACGCCCACGGCGGGGCTCGAGATCTGCTCGAGCTGGATCCGCTTCGCCTCCGCCGAGGGCGCGGCGGACGAGACGGCCGCGCTGACCACGTCGTGCAGGTCGAGGGGCTGCACGTCCAGACGGAGCTTGCCAGACGTGATGCGGCCCATGTCGAGCAGGTCCTCGATGAGCTGCGCCTGCGCGCGGGCGTTGCGGTCGATGACCGCGAGCCCCTTGCAGAGGTCCTCGTCCTCGCAGCTCGACCGACGGCGCAGGAGGTGCGACCAGCCGAGGATGGAGGTGAGCGGGGTGCGCAGCTCGTGGCTGACCGTCGAGAGGAACTCGTCCTTCAGCCGGTTCGCCCGCTCCGCCTCGCTGCGCGCGGCCTGCTCCACCTCGAGCAGGCGAGTCCGCTCCTCCTCGGCCTGCTTGCGGTCGGTGATATCGATCACCGAGCCGATATAACCAAGAAACTCGCCGCTCGGGCTGAACCGCGGGGCCGCCGCGTCGATGCACCACCGGTACTGCCCGTCACGGCGGCGGAGGCGGTAGTCGAGGCGGAACGGCTCCCGCCTGCCATTGGCGGCGCGGAAGATGCTAGCCGCGCGCTCGGCGTCCTCCGGATGAAGCGTGGAGAGCCAACCGAACCCGAGGCCGGCGGCCTGAGCCTGCCCCGTGAAGTCGGACCAGACCTTGTTGACGTAGGTGCAGCAGCCGTCGGGCCCGGTCACCCAGATGATCACGGGGGAGTTGTCGGCGATGTTGCGGAATCGCTCCTCGCTCTCGCGCATCGCGTCCGCGGCCGCTCGCTTCTCCGTGATGTCGGTGACCATGCCGATCATGGAACGAGGCTGTCCGGCCTCGTCGTGCTCGACGGTGCCGAAGTCCGTGACCCAGCGGATCTGCCCGTCGGGGCGGACGATGCGGAACTCGATCGCATAGCCGGCCCGCCCCCTCATGGCCGTTTGCGCCTCCGCCCGGACCCGCGTCCGGTCGTCGGGGTGAATCCTCCGCTCGAACGCCTCGAGCGTCCCCTCGAACGTGCCAGGCGGGATGCCGAAGATGCCGCACACCTCGTCGGACCAGACGACGCGGCCGGTGACGAGATCCCACTCCCACACGCCGGTCTGCCCGGCGCGCAGCGCCAGCCGCAGCCGCGCCTCGTTCTCCTGCAGCGCCTCCTCGGCGTGCTTGCGCTCGGTGATATCCCGGACGACCCCGAGCATCACGAGCTCGTTCCCCGCGCGCTCGAAGGCGCCGGTCGACGCCACCCACAGGACGGTGCCGTCGGCGTGCAGGACGCGGTACTCATCCTTGTAATGGGCTTCGGACAGCCTGGATCGCGCCTGCTCTATCGCCTGGTCGACCGTGCGGACGACGGCCGCGCGGTCCTCGGGATGGATGGTCTCGAGCCAGCGCGCGTAGTCCACCCGGCCGCTCCCCGGACGGCGCCCCTCGAAGAGCGCCCGCGCCTCGGGCGTCCAGGCTGCGGCTCCGCTGTCGATGTTGAATTCCCACAGGCCGATCCGGCCGGCGCGGCTGGCTCGCCGCAGCCGCTCCTCGTTCCTGCGCAACGCCTCGCTGTTGCGTCGCTCGTCGGCGACGACGGCCAGCACCAGCGTGGTCATGGTGGTAGCGCCGATGAACTGCTGGAGCAGCGCGAACTGGAACCCCTCGGGCGTGCCGAACGGCCCGTGCCCGTCGGTCGTGGCCTGGATCGCGACGACCGCGACCGGGAGCATCGCCGTCGTCGCGCCACGAACGCCCCACGTCAATGCGGCCCAGGTCAGGGCGGGAAAGGTCAGCCATGGGCGGACCATGCGGGAGGATCCAGGCCCGAAGCTCAGCAAGGCCAGGGCCCAGGCAGCCGCCGTGCACAGCGCGAGGTGCAGCCACCGCCCCCGGTCCCGGCCGACCGGCTCGCCGCGCGCCCAGCTCAGCACGAGGGGCGTCACCACGATCACCCCCGTCACGTCGCCGACCCACCAGGTGAACCATGTCGCGAGCGCCTGCCCGGAGCCCTGGTCGAACGCGCCGGCCAGCGCGAACGTCCCTGCAGTGGCGGCGATGGCCGAGCTGCCCAGGGCGACGGCGCTGACGACGAGCACGTCGGTCAGGCGCGTGAGCGCCGGCCGCAGGCGAGCGCGGCGCAGCGCCCATGCGCCGCCCAGGGCTGCCAGCGTGTTCCCGGACGCAAGGGCGGCCTTGGCCCACAGCGGGAGGGACGGCGCTTCCAGGAGGAACGCGGCCATCGTCCCGACGAACACCGCCGGCCACAGCCGCGAGCCCCCGAGGAGGAGCCCGGCGAGCGCGACCCCCGCGGCGGGAAACACCGGGGAGGCGGCGCCGCGGACCGTCGCCCACTGGAGACCCAACAAAGCCAGGAGGAAGTAGCTCGTCAACAACGCGGCGGCAGGGCCAAGGCGACGTGACCTGCCAGCGTGTCCGCCTGTTTTCACGACGCACCTCCTTCCGCCGCGATGCGCGGGGCGCGCGGGCCGGCTCTCGCTCGGTCGGCGGCTTCGGCACCTCGCGGATCACCTCGCTCGCGGGGCCCGAGACGCAGGCGAAAACCTCCTCGGCGATGCGTCTCCGAGGCGCCAGAGCGAATTGAATGGCGAGGTGGCATTTTATGGATAAACGTCTCTCGGACCTGCGTGCGCTCTTTTTCTTACGCATGGAGGAGGAGCCGTCCAGACTCCCAGCCTCCCAGCCGCTGCGCTGGCGAGCGCAGCGCGCGGCGGCGGCACGGGTCGCGGCGGCGGTGGGCGCCTGCCGCCGGCCGGACTGCGCGGGATGGTCCCTGGCCCGCCGGCGGGGCCGATCGGCTTCAGGAGGAGGGTTCAGGAGAGCGTCACGGCGCGGCGGATCCCCGGGCCGCCGCGCTCTTCGCTCCTGCCTTCAGCTTCTTCAGGTGTCCGTGCAGGGTCTCCGAGTCGAGGCCATGCAGCGTCAACCGAAAGCCAGCCTCCAGCGTCGATCTGGGCACCATGGGATGATGGTTGTGGACCAAGGCGACAGGCAGCGGGTCGTTCAGGATCTTGCCGACGTAGAGCGCGATGATCTCGTCCAGCTGCAGCGAGTTGCTCGCCCGCCAGAAATGGTGGTCAGACAGGAACAGCGCGTAGAGCGGCGTGTAGAGCTCGATGGCGGTCTGCAGGTCGACGACGTTCAGCCAGGTGTTCGGGAGGTCGTCCAGGCTCGCGTCGTCATCGGTGATGGCAGAGTAGTCGATCTCGCTCCGGGGCTCGATCTCACGCCCCGCTGCGCGGAGCTTCTCGTTCAGCTCGATGATGAAGTTGTAGAACGTCAGATCATGGACCGTGAACGTGTTGTCCAGCAGGTCCTCCAACCTCCTGGTCCTCAGCGGCGTGGTCGTCTCGATGTCGATGCCCGGGACGTTGTCCTCGATGAACTTCAAGATCTCCGTGCCGATCGTGAAGTGGCGCAGGATGAGGTAATTGGCCTCCGGGGCGACGAAGAGCCTCAGGCCCCAGTAAATGGACCGATGCAAGAGCCACGGAGATTGCCAGCTCGCCGGGGCGAGGATCTTCATGAGCTTGATCCCGGAGATCGACAGGCGGGCGAACGGCCTGACGATCGGCATCACGACCCTGCGCGTGAAGCTGCGCTGGCTCTTCAGGAGGGCGGCCTTGGCCTTGTCGTCGATCGGCAACGACCGGTCCAGGTACAAGGCGAGCCACGGATCGGGATCGCTGGGGTCGTGCTTCATCTTCCTGAAAAAGTCCTGAAAATCCATGTCAATAACTCCCGATCTCCTCGAGCTGGAGGCGGTAGAGCCGCGCGGTGACCCGGGCGGTCTTGAGGATCCTCGGCGCCATCCGCGGGAGGTCCAAGATGCCAGAGCGGAGCGCCTCCTCCAGCTCGCCGAGGTGATCTTCGTCGGCCTTCGCGTGATAGAGGTAGAAGCTGACGGCCTGCGCCTCCAGGCGAAGCGCGGACCGCACGTGCTCGGCCCACTGGGCCGCGACCCGCTTGCCGAGGCCCTCGATGATGTACATGGCGCCGAGGAGATCGAACGGGTTCGGCTGATCGGCCCGGTGGAAGATCCAGGCAGACAGGGCCTCGCTGCCGATGTTCAGCTCGTGCCGCGCGAGCCCGGCCGGGTCGCCGCCGCTCTCCAGGTAGTCCTGCTCCAGCATCAGGTAATCGCGGTGCTCCGCGGCCGCGTGGCGGATGAAGCGCGAGCGCAGCTCGGCGAACTCGTGGCCGATGTTGGAGGCGGCGCGCGCGATCCAGAGCGCCCCGTTCATGACCTGCGCCCGGTGGTTCAAGAGGAGCTCGTGGTAATCGGCCAGGCGAATCCGACGCTCGATCACGCGCCGCACGATCGGGATGTGATGCACCTGGGACTCGAAATCCAGCCAGGTGGACGACAGCCCGCGCAGGACGGCCTGCGGTGAATCTTCGTCTCGAGGCGACGTGGTTTCCGGAAGCATCCTGAACCTCCCTGGGGATGACGGCGGGTCAGACGACGGTGAGCAGCATGAAGGCGATGACGCAGCGGCCGCTCTCCGGGACGAAGCCGAGGACCTGCTGGCCCGGCTGCAGATCCCGCTCCTCGATCAGCTGGTGCAGCATGAGGAGGATGGATGCGGCCCCCGTGTTCCCCTGGGAATAGAGGTTCGTGAACCAGCGAGCTTCGGGCACCATCGCGCCGGTCTTCGCGAGCAGCTTGACCATCTCTCCGCGGAGAGAGTGGGACGAGTAGTGCGCGAGGAAGTGGTCGATGGCCCCGGGCCTCAGCCGCCGCCGATCCACGAGCTCGAGGTAGTGCTTCGCCCAGACGGGGAACATGCGGTAAAGCAGCTCGAAGTCCTGCTTGAGGACGACGGCGCCCTCCTGCGCCGCGAGCGCGGGGCTGTCGTAGTGACTCCAGGGCTTCCTCTCGCCCGCTCGGTTCCTGGAGGTCCCCGCGTACATGCAGGGGTCGAAGCGGTCGGCGTAGGAGCAGAGATCGATCCAGTCCACCCTCAGCGAGCGGCGCCCTTCGTTCGGCCGGGTCTCCAGGAGCCAGGCGCCGGCCCCGTCGGAGAGGGTCCAGCGGAGGAACTCGGTCTCCATCAGGGCGGAGGAGCCCTCGCCTTCCTGCGCCCGACCGGCGTAGAAGCCGGGCCGGAAGAAGCGGCTGGAGAGCTCGGCGGCGCAGGCCACGGCGCAGTCGTGCTCGCCCGCCTTGAGCTGGAGGTAGGCGGACTTGAACGCCATCATGCTGCTGGCACAGACGCTCTGGAAGCTGGCGATCTCCATGGGCCGCAGGCCGAGCTCGCCGTGGACCGCGCTGGCGAAGCCGGGGACGAGGAGGTCGCCCTGCGTGGTGGCCGCCGCCAGGAACGAGAGCCTCTCCGCGGCGATCTCGCTGCGGGAGAGCGCGTCGCGGATCGCGCGAGCCGCCATGTCCGCGCTGGTGTGGAGGTGCGCCCCGTCCGGCGTCACCGCGTAATGACGTGTCTTGATGCCGTTCTGCCGGAGGACGAAGCGCCCGAGCCTGGAGCGCCTGTCGTCGATCTTGCCGATGTACTGCTCCATCTCGTCGTTGGGGACCGGCTTGCCAGGCAAGAAAGCGCCAGTGCTGGTGATGTAGACGGAACGATCCATGATCCCTCTTCGCGGCAGCGATGGGCTGGGAGCTCGTCACGGCGGCCAGCAACACTACCTCAGTCGCCCTTGGCGGGCCGAGTTCCAACGATGTCCGTCGGTCGCGTCGTCGCGCTGTCGCGCGTCCGTCTTGGCCGGAACCTGCGGGAGCATCGAGATCCGCGGCTTCGCGGGCGTCTCGTGCAGGAACGGCCGATACAAACATCGAGTCGATCCCGGGGAATGGGATCCACGACGAGATCGACTCACGCGCGGAGCTGCGCGAGCACGATCGCCCGCTTCATCGCCAGGTCCTTCGCCGACGACGCGTGGCGGCCGAGCTGTCCCTGATAGGCGGACATCCCCTCCGGGCCGGAGCGCGACCGCTGCCGGTCGACAGGCCGCCTGGCCGGGTCTACCGTACCGATCTCCCGCGATGCGAACGGCGGCGCGATCCCTGACCCGGCGACGAGCGACCGCGCTTCCGGCGGCGCTCGCCGCCTGCGTGCTCGGCGGCGCTTGCTCGGAGGCGCCGCCGGCCCCGGTCGGCCAGGGCGGCGCCGGGCCGGGCGGCGCCGGCGCGACGTCCGCGACGACCACCTACGTGAGCGTCGGCGCCGGCTTCGGCGGCGCCCCGGAGGAGCTGCCGCGCTCGTTCGTCGTGACCGGCGTGGTCACGGACGGCGCGGCGCCGCTCGAGGGCGCCATCGTGATGCAGGCCGGCGGCGAGCCGGCCCTGGTCACCGGCCCGGACGGCGCGTTCTCCGTCGAGATCACGCGCGACATCCCGGGCCAGCCGACCGTGGTCGCGGCGAAGATCGGGTATCGGACCGACGGCATCGAATTCGAGGCTGTCCCCGACGGGCCGGTGGAGATCGCCCTGCGCGGCGTGTCGCCGCCGGACAACGCGCTCGGCTACACCTACGGAGACCCGGGCGAGGGCGATCCCCACAATTCGACGCGTTTCTGCGATCACTGCCACACGACGCTCGTGGCCCAGTTCCTCGAGTCGGGGCACGCGCGGTCGGCGAAGCGCCCGCTCCTCCAGGCCGTCTACGCCGGGGTCTCGCTGGCGCACGGCGACGAGGCGTCGTGCGCGGCCGCGGGCGGGCGCTGGAAGGCCGGCCGCGTCCCGGGGACCGAGGCCGGCGTCGCGATGCGGTGCTACCTCGGGAGCGGCGTGCTGCCGGATCTCAACCCGTCCTGCGGCGGCGCGGGGCGGCCGTCGTGCGACGACCCCGCGCTGCCCGCGGCGGAGCGGCCGGCGGCCTTCGGCGCGTGCGCCGACTGCCACGCCGCGGGGATCGACGGCCCCGCGGGCGGGCGCGACCTGCTCGACGCCACCGGCATCGCCTTCGAGAAGGGCGACCACTGCGACGCGTGCCACAAGGTCCGCGACGTCGATCTGAGCAAGCCGCCCGGGGTCGCCGGCGCCCTGATGATCCAGCGCCCGCGGGAGCGGAGCTCCGCCGATCCTGCCTCGAAGCTGCTCGACGTGATGTTCGGCCCGCGGCCCGACGTGCCGAACAGGTTCATGGGCGGGAGCTACCAGCCGAAGTACTCGACCTCGGCGTACTGCGGCGGCTGCCACGAGCAGAAGCAGGCGGCGCTCCTGCCGGGCGCGGCGCTCGACCCGGCGCGCTGGCCCGATGGGCTGCCGATCCACGAGACGTTCTCCGAGTGGGCCGGGAGCGCGTGGAACCGCCCCACGTCGCAGTGCCAGGCCTGCCACATGCCGGAGACCCCCTCGCTGAAGAGCAGCGTCGACGTGACGACCGAGGCGAACGCGAGCGTCTCGCTCGGCTTCGTCCGCCCGCCGGGGTCGGTCCTCTCGCACGTCTTTCTCGGGCCGCTGCAGGGCGAGCCGCCGCTCCTCCGGGGCTCGGTCGAGGTCCGCGTCGCCGCCGCCTCGGTCGCGTCGGGCGAGCTCGAGGTCACGGTCGCCCTGACGAGCGAGCTCGCGGGCCACGCGGTCCCGACCGGGGAGCCGATGCGCGCGCTCGTGCTCCTCGTCGCCGCGGAGGCCTGCGGCGCGCCCATGACGCCGTCGAGCGGGATGACGGTGCACGACACGGGCGGCGCGCTCGCGGAGGCGCGCGTGGGCCAGGGCGCGCGGCTCTCGGGCGCGGCGCTCGCCTGGCCGGAGGGCGCGGCGCGCGCGAGGGCAGGGGACGTGGTGCGGGTCGTCCGCCCCACCGGCGCGTACGACGATTACACCGGCGTCGGCCGCTTCGCGGATCCGTCGCTCGACGCGGCCGACAAGGGGCTCGAGATCCGCGCGCCGGTCGGCGAGGCGCGGGTGGTCGAGGCGGGCGGCGGCGCGATCGCGCTGAGCGGCGCGATCGCGGCGCAGGACGGGGACGTCGTTTACCTCGGCGCGCCGGCGCCCGCGCCGCCGGTCGACGTCGAACGGCCGGCGGCCGCGTTCGCCGGCGCGGCGGGCTACACGTTCGCCAAGGTGCTCGTCGATCCGGCGGGCGCGCGGCACGCGCCGCAGCACCGCGCCGTCGACATCGCCAGCGACAACCGCATTCCGCCGGGGCACGTCGCGGTGACCTCGCACGGCTTCGCGGTCCCCGCGGGCTGCTCGGGGACGGCGAACGTCACGGCCACGCTGCTCTACCGGCCCGTCCCGCTCACCCTCGCGCGCGAGCGGGGTGTCGACGCGCGCGATTACCTCGTCGACGCGGCGGCCTGGCCGGTGCCGCTCGACTGAGCGGCGCGGGCGGTGGACCCGCGGACCGGCGACGATCGTCCGAACGTGCTCTCCGAGCACCCATTCGTGCGCGACGGCGGCTCGCGCAGGACGCACTCATGGCGAGCATCCGCGCGGGCCCGCTGGCAAGCGGCGCCCGCCGTCGACTGCGGGGGCGCCAATGGAGGACATCGTATGCGCGACGTTTCGGTCATCGGTCTGGGTCTCATGGGTTGCGAGCTCGCTCGGGCGCTGCTCCGCGGCGGCTTCCGGGTCACCGTCTGGAACCGGACGAGCGCGAAGGCTGAGCCGCTCGTCGCGGAGGGAGCGGCGCTCGCGTCGAGCGTCGCAGCTGCGGTCCAGGCGAGCGCGGTCGTCATCGTCTGCGTCACCGACTACCAGGCGACGTACCGCGCGCTGGCGTCGACGGACGTGACCTCCGCCCTCGCCGGCAAGGTGCTCATCCAGCTGAGCACGGGGAGCCCGGACGATGCCCGCGAGGGCGAGGCATGGGCGAAGCAGCGGGGAATCGAGTACCTCGACGGAGCCATCCTGGCGATCCCGAACCAGATAGGGAAGCCCGAGAGCGCCATCCTCGTCTCGGGGGCGGAGCCGGCGTACCGGAAGAGCAAGGCGCTCCTCGAGAGCATGGTCGGGACCGTGACGTACCTCGGGGGGCAGGTCGGCGGGGCGTCCGCGCTGGACCTCGCGTTCCTCTCGTACCTGTTCGCGGGACTCGTGGGCTTCTATCACGGCGCTCGCATCTGCGAGGCCGAGGGGCTCCGCGTGGACCAATTCGGAGCCATGATGGCCGGCGCAGCTCCGGCCATCGGCGGGATGGTCAGGCGAGGTGGCGATGCCATTCACGCCGGAGACTACGAGAACCCCGAGGCATCGCTGGAGATCTGCGCGAAGAGCATGGACCTGCTCCTGCGCCAGGCGAAGGCGGCGGGGATCAACGACGAGCTGCCGGCGTTCGTCGCGGGGCTCTTCAGGAGGGGAATGGCGGCAGGCTACGGGAGCGAGGCGCCGGCCGCGCTCATCAAGGTGCTGCGCGCGGGCGCCTGACGCGCTGGAGCGGCTCGACGGTTCGATTCGTCACGCTGACGAACAGCGGTTCAGCGCCGATTCGCCTGTTGACGGGGCACCTGTCGTTATCCTGCGCTTCGAACGACGCCATCGATGCATCCCGGCTGCCGTGCGCGAGCGATCGCTGGAGTGCGGTGTGACGGAGTACGTCCTCAGGTGCTTTGCGCCGCGCGCTCCGCATGGTCATGCTTATTACGCTTCAACCGGGACGGCTGGATCGATGGGTGGGCGGGCTGTCGCTCGTGCCGCGATCTGCCGCGAGGGCGGTTGAGCCGACAGAGAGGACCTTTCATGAGCGCTTGGAAAGAGCCGGTCAGGATCTGCATCCCCACGAACATCAACGCCACGACCTCCCAGGTGCAGAACGGCGTGACGCTCGCGTTGGACGACCGTGTCTTGCTGGTCGGGCAGTCGCATGCGCCGCAAAACGGCATCTATTACGTGCAGTCCGTCTCGGCGCCGAACGTCACGCTCGCGCGGGCGCCCGACGCCGACGCGTCGAGCGATTTCACCCCCGGGATGAGCGTCTGCGTGGGCCCCGAAGGGACGCTGTACGCCAACACCGAATGGGTGCTCACGGCGACCGGCCCGATCACCCTCGGGACGACGAGCCTCACCTTCAAGCAGCGCATGTTCGGCCCCGCCCGCGCGCCGACGGTGCACGCGAGCGAGCAGCCGGGCGCGAACGCGGGCGAGCAGATCCGGAACGCGATCCTCGCGCTCCCGTGCACCGGCGGCGTCGTCGACGCGCGCGGGATCACCGGCAGCGTCGAGGTCACCGCGCCGATCGTCGTGGATCGGCCGGTCACGCTGCTGATCGGCGCGGCGACCTACACGGCCAAGGCGAGCACCCCGGCCGCGACGGCCGCCAACCCGATGTTCGACATCCAGCCGAACACGACGGTGTGCGGCGCCTCGAGGCCGAACTTCGCGGTCGTCGGCCTGGACCCGTACGCCTCGACGTTCAAGACGACCCTCGAGGACGGCGTCCTCTTCGAGCTGTCGGGCGACTTCACGAACACCGTCGGCCGAGGCAGGGAGTATTTCGCGGTCGAGCAGATGACGCTCGACGGCGGAAACTCGGGGAGCACCGTCGTCAGCGGCAGCATGATGCTCAAGACCCACCCGTATCCGACGCTCGACTTCCAGGACGGGCTGATCCGCATCGAGCACAACGCGATCCAGAACTTCGGCGGCACCGCCGTCCACATCGACGACTCGGTCTACGTCTACCGGATCAACGGCAACCAGTTCAAATCCAACGCGGCCTCCATCCACATCGGGCTCTTCGCGGACGGGTCCATCAAGGAGAACTGGTTCTGGCAGGCGCTGCAAGGCCCGAGCAGCGGCCCGACGCTCACGGTGCTCGGGCCCGCGGTGCGCGTCGTCAACAACTACTTCCTGCGCGCGCCGATCTACGACACCGTCGCGGAGCCGGACATCCTCCTCGTCCCCAGCCAGGACAAGCGGGGGAACCGCCAGGCCGGCGGGTACGCCTGGATCCTGGACAATCGATTCGCGAGCGAGCGAGAGAATTTCAACAAGGCGCGCGTGCGCATCAAGGTCCGTGGAAGGTCGGAAGGAGCCGAGGATCTGGCGACCGTGGGCGGGCCCCTCATGGTCCGCGGGAACCTGTTCCTGGGCAACGCGGCGCCGATCGTGTCGGTCTCGGCGTCGTCGAACGTCGTCACCGTCACGCTCAACTCGACGACCTTCAGCTCCGTGCCCACCCAGGGCCTCGCCGTCGGGGACCGGGTGACGATCACCGACGTGACCCCGGCGGAGTTCAACGGCGAGTTCACCGTCACGGCGGTGACCCCGACGACGTTCCAGTACGCGCTGGCGACGACGGCGACCTCGGGGACGGGCGGCGGCGTCAGCTCGGCGGAGACGTTCGCGATCGAGCTCGATAACCCCGGGTTCATGCACGACATCAGCCAGAACATCTTCGCGAACTACGCGACCCTCATCAAGGACGCCCAGAGCCGGGTCGATGGCTCCTACGGCGGGTCGATCTTCGCGAACAACCACGTCATCGCGCCGCGGGGCGGCGGGTACAGGGAGTTCGTCAACGAGGGCCGAGAGTTCTCGGTCGTCCGGCCGAGCGCCGGGTCCGCGCTCGAGCCCGTCGACGGCGAGGCGCGCCAGGTGGAGACGAGATACCTCATCAACCGGCTGCACAAATCCGAGCAGCTCGACGGGTGGACCAAGAACGGGAGCATCGTCGTCGCGGCGGGGGAGGCCGATCCGTTCGGCGGCGCCCGCGCGTTCAAGGTCACGCTGGGAGGAACGACGAGCAGCCAGTACATCGCCAGCGTCGTCGATATCGTCAACCCGTCGAGCGCGCTGGCGACCGGCACGCGGCTGTTCATCACGTTCTGGGCGAGGATCCCGGCCGGATCGACGGCGGACGCCGCGACCATGGTGGTGTCGATGCGCGATCTCACGGACTCGACGACCGCGGGCGACATGTTCACGGTCAACCTGGGCAATCAGTGGAAGAAATACAAGCTCGTGACCAACGGCATCGTCGCCGGGCACACGTACAGGCTGCATTTCTATCCCGGCTATTTCGACCGGCTCCAGGGCGAGGTGACCTTGTTCGGGCCCCAGGTGTCCGAGCTCGACGCGGATTACCTCCCGAACCCGGGCACGCAATCGGCGTACGACAAGACCGCCGGGAGCCGGTTCGAACAGGCGGCCATCTTCACGGCGATCAAGACGAGCCGCCGCGCCGGCACGAGCGCGCCGAGCATTCAGGGGACCCCGTCGGGGCTCGGCACGGGCGGGAGCGCCGCCCTGGTGGCCGGCTCTACCCAGGTGTCCGGGACCATCGAGCTGACGGCCGGCTCCGCCGGCGCGTCGAGCGCGGGCTCGGTCACCGTCGCCTTCGTGGGGAGCGACTACGCGACGGGCAACGCGCCCGTCGTCATCGCGACGCTCGCCGACGGGAACCAGCCGTGGGCGGGGACGGCGCAGGCGCGCCTCAGCGCGTCGAGCAGCACGGACTTCACGGTGGCCTGGTCGACGAACGGGGCGGCGCTCGCCGCCGGCAAGAAATACAGGATCAACTACCACGTGCTCGCGTGACGTCTTGAGGTCTCCCGCTCGCCTCGTCATGTCCACCAGGGGGCGAAGGGCGCCGAACAGCGCCTTTCGCCTCCAGGCAGCCGAGAGGCGTCCGGTCAGCGGGAGCGAGGCGTGGGCTGCGCCACGCGTCCACGAGCCGCGAGCGCCGGAAAGGCGCCGCTGCTCGTGGACGCGGCCGCCGAGCACTTTGTGGATGGCCCGCGGCGCACGGTCGATCGGACGGACGCGCGCGGGTACAGTACCGAGAAGGGATGCTGACGATGCCGAAGAGAATGGGGTTGATCTGGGGAGCTCTCGTGGCGCTGGGCTCGATCCTGGGCGGGTGCAGTGACGAGGCGACGTCGCCCGCGGATGCCGGCGGCGCGGGAGGCGGCGCAGGCGCGGAAGGCGGCGCAGGCGCGGGAGGGGATGCGGGCGCGGGCGGGGATGCGGGCGCGGGCGGGGATGCGGGCGGGGGAGAGGGGGGATACGAGCTGGCGGGCGCTTACCCTGCGAGCGGCGGGGACAAGGCGCGCCTCGTGGCCGTCGGCGACCTCGACGGCGACGGCGCGAACGACGTGGTCCTCGCGGGCGTCGAGGGCGCGTCCGCCGTGGCGCTGCGCAACACGGGCGACGGCGCGCTCGAGCCCGTCGACACCATCGAGCTCGGCGGCGCCCCCTCGGGCGTCTTCCTGGCCGCGATCGACGCCGACGCGGTCCTCGATCTGGTGACCATCAGGGGCTGCGACGCCTTTCCGTGCGCCGCGGTGGAGGTCTACCCGGGGCTGGGCGACGGGACGTTCGATGCCCCGGTCGTGGCGCTGGAGGTGCCCGACGACGGGCTCCACGAGCCGATGATGGCGCACGCCGCGCTGGGCGATCTCGACGGCGACGGGCGCGCCGAGATCTACGCCTCCCAGAGCTCCGAGCTGTACGCCTGGCTGATCCGGCGGGGCGAAGACGGCAGCTTCACCAGCGAGAGCGTGCGCGCGCTCGATGCGCCGGCGCTCGTCGACCTCGACGGCGACGGCGAGCTCGACCTGGCGGGCGGGGCGGTGGACGCGGAGCTGTCCTCCACCGTGGTGATCCGCAACGAGGGGGACGGGTCGTTCCCCACGCCCGTGTCGGTGGCGAACACCGGGGCCTCCGCCATCGCGACAGGCGATCTGAACGCGGACGGCGACCAGGACCTCGTCGCGGTGAACTACGCGTCGCTCTCGCTGCTGCTCGGCGCGGGCGACGCGGCGACCTTTTCCCAGGAAGATTGGATGTTCGAGGCGCCCCTCCTGTCGCCGGTGGTGACCGACTTCGACGGCGATGGGGAGCGCGACGACGTGCTGGTCCTCCAGGGGGACAGCGTGACCGTGTTGATCGGCGAGGGCGACACGTTCCGCCCCGCGCCCGCGATCCAGGTCGGCTCCGAGCTGCTCTCGCTCGCCGTGGCCGACATGAACGGCGACGCTCACCCCGACCTCCTGGTCACCCGGGGCGAGACCGGCGATCTGGCTGTCCTGCTCTGGACGCCTTGATCGCCCGGCGTGGCGCCCTCGAGCGCTGACCCGAGGCTCGCTTCGACCTCTCGCGCTGCGCTCACTCCTTGGCCGGGGACGTCATCTCGGTGGTCTGGCCCAGGGCCTCGGCGATCTCGGGCAGGATGCCGAGCCGCACGTAGATCGGCCGGGTGAGCCGCCGCAGCTCCGGCAGCTTGCGCACGAACACGCCGATCGCGGCGAGCGTCGCGACGCCGCCCCACAGCACGGTCGCCGGCGCGCCGATGCGGCCGCCCAGCCAGCCGGCGATCAGGCTGCCGAACGGGGCCATGCCGAAGAAGGCCATCGTGTAGAAGCTCATGACGCGGCCGCGCTTGTCCTCCTCGACGATCGTCTGGAGGAGCGTGTTGCTGGCCGCCATCTGCACCATCATGCCGCCGCCGATGAGCGCCAGCAGCGGCGCCGACAGCCACACCGAGCGCGAGAACGAGAACCCCACGAGGCCCAGGCCGAACAGCGCGCCGGCGATCCACAGCGCGCGCCCGAGCCCGAGGACGCTCCGCCGCGAGGCGAGCCAGAGCGCGCCCGCGACCGCGCCGACCCCCGACGCCGCCATGAGCAGCCCGAGCGTGTACGCGCCCCCGTGCAGCACCTCGCCCGCGAACACGGGCATCAGGATCGTGTAGGGCATGCCGGTCAGGCTCACCACGGCGAGCAGCAGCAGGATCGCGCGGATGGGCGCGAACGAGGACACGTAACGGAACCCCTCGCGCAGGTCGGCGAGGACGTCGCCGCGCTTGGCCGCGCGCTGCGCCGGGCGGGCGATGCGCATCGCGAGGAGCGAGGCGATGACGGCGAGGTAGCTGATGGAGTCGATGGCGAAGCACCAGCCCTCGCCCACGGCGGCGATGAGCACGCCGGCGATCGAGGGGCCGAGCAGCCGAGCGCCGTTGACCATCGAGGAGTTCAGCGCGATGGCGTTGGAGAGGTCCTCGCGCGCCTCGACCATCTGGACGACGAACGCCTGCCGCGCCGGGGTGTCGAAGGCGTTGATCACCCCCTGGAACGCGGCCAGGACGAGGACGTGCCACACGGTGATGGTGCCCGTGAGCGCGAAGGCGGCGAGCAGCGCCGATTGCACCATCGCCAGCACCTGCGTGATCACGAGGACGCGGTGGCGATCCCAGCGATCGACGAGGACGCCGGCGATCGGGGCGATGAGGAACGTGGGTATCTGGCCGGCGAACCCGACGATGCCGAGGAGCAGCGCGGAGCTCGTGAGGCGATAGACGAGCCAGCTCGTGGCGACGCGCGTCAGCCATGTGCCGATGAGCGACGCGCCCTGACCGAAGAAGAAGAGGCGGTAATTGCGGTGCCGGAGCGCGCGCCCCATCACGGCGAGCGTCGAGTCGTTGGGAGCCGTGCGAGCGGGTGAATCCACGAGGCGTGAGCCTAGCACCGGGGCGCGGCGCGGCGCCGGCCCGGGCGGCCGCGGGCGCCCGTGGCAGCGCAATTTGGTTCCCCGGGTGCAGCGCCTCGCGGCCGCCGGTCGCCCAGCGCCGCGGCGCGCACGGGCGGGCGGATCCGTGGTACGGCGAGCCGCGTCCAGCGCGGGCGGCTGCTAGGATGCGGAGGGGCCGGGCTGGCGGCGCTCGTCTCGAGGTCATCCATGGTCATCGCGCGATTCCTGGGTTGCGCGCTCGCGGCGGCGGCGCTGGCGGGCTGCAGCGACCCCGATTCCATCATCGAAGTTCGCTACGGTGCTTACGAGGGCGACCCCTATCCGAACCGGCGTCCGGAGATCGCGATCCCGGAGGGCGGGATGGGCGTGGTGACCGATAGCCTCTCCGATACGATCTCCCTCATCGCGCTCGATACCGGGGAGCGGTTCGGCGTCCGCCCCGTGGGCCGCGAGCCCGTGACGATCGATGGGCCTCACCGCGTGGCCGTGGACGCCGCGGGCGGCGCGCTCTACATCGCGCTGTCGTACCCCGACACCGCCGGATCGAGCGGCCCCCACGCGGTGCACGGCGGGAGCGCGGTGGCCGGCTATGTCCAGAAGCTCGCGCTCGACGATCTGCGCATCCTCGGGCAGGTGCGCGTCGAGGCCAACCCGGGCGACATCGCGATCTCGGAGGACGGCCGGCGCGTGGTGGTCTCTCATTTCGATCTCAAGCGCGCGCTCGACAACCCGGACGACCTCGAGGCGGCGCGCTCCTCGCTCGCGGTCGTGGATCCGGACGCGATCTTGCCTCATGGCTCGGCCGCGCCGACGCGCATCCCGGTCTGCAAGGCCGCGAACGGGATCGCCCTCTCGCGGCCGGACGGCGCTCGGGCCTATGTGGCCTGTTATGGCGACGACGCCCTCGCGATCGTCGACCTGACGGACCCGGACGCCGAGGTGAAGCTCGTCCCGGTCGGGCCGCCGCTCTCGTCCGACGCCCACGCGTCGTCCTACGGGCCCTACGCCGCCGTCATGTCGCCCGATCAGAAGACCATCGCCGTGAGCAACACGGACAGCAGGGAAGTGCGCTTCTTCGATGTCGCGTCGGGGACGTTCGACGAGGAAAAGACGATCCTCACGATCGGCGCGCCCTATTTCGCCGCGTGGACCCCTGATGGGAGCGCCATCTACGTGCCGACGCAGGTGCCCGACACGATCGCGCGGATCGGGATGACCGCGGACGCCCGCGGCGCCGTCTCCCGGAACATCAGCGAGGAGTGCTTCAGGCCGCACCTCGCGGCGCTCGACGAGGAGCACGGGCTCTTCATCGTCTGCGAGGGCGACCAGACCGTGACGCCGGGCAAGGTGCTCCGGCTCGATCCCGAGACGCTGGAGACGCGCAGCGAGGCCGAGGTGGGCCTCTTCCCCGACGCGTTCGCGCGCGTCGCGGCGGGGGCGCGATGAGGGCCCGATGGCGCCATCGGCAACCCGGGCAGCTGGCCGATCGGCTCGGGACGTGAAAATCGTCTTGTATAGCGTCCTTGTTTCCGTTATAGCGGATGAATGTCTCCTTGCCTCGTCGCCGCGCGGACGTTCGGTTCTCACCTAGGGGCCAGAGGCGCGCGCCGTCGAACGAGCGGTTGCCCTTCGTGCTGTAGTTAGCCGCATACGCCGTGGCGCGAGCTGCGGTGAGGAGAACAGCGAGGCAGCGCACCCGTGTCCACGGCGACGCGCCACGCTGTCGTTCGTCGTGACGGCCGAGCCACGCGGCTCATCACCGTCAGCGTCCGCCCTTCTCGTGGCGCGCCGGCCGAGCTTTCGCCGGCGCGCGGAGCGAGGCGTCCCTTCGGGACGACGGCGGGGGCTCGCTTCCGACGGCGATCGGCTCCGGCATGCGGCGCTTTCAGCACTCCTGAGGAGACAGGTATGAAGCGGTTCTTCGGACGTCATGGATGGATTGGTTCGGCGCTCGCGAGCGGGCCCTGGTTGCTCGCCACGCTGGTCGGCCCGATCGGCTGCGGGAGCGACGACGACGCGGGCAACGGCGGCAGCGCCAGTCAGGCCAGCAGCTCGAGCAGCGGATCGGGCGGCACCGGCAGCGCGACGGGCGGCGCGGGCGGCGGGACCGGCGGCGCGGGCGGCGGGACGGGCGGCGCGGGCGGCGCGGGCGGCGCGGGCGGCGGCGCGGGCGGCGCGGGCGGCGGGACCGGCGGCGCTGGCGGCGGGACCGGCGGCGCCGGCGGCGGCGGCACGGGCGGCGGGACGGGCGGCGCTGGCGGCGGGACCGGCGGCGCCGGCGGCGGGACCGGCGGCGCCGGCGGCGGCGGCACGGGCGGCGGGACGGGCGGCGCTGGCGGCGGGACCGGCGGCGCCGGCGGCGGCGGCAGCTCGGGTGAAGCTGGCGCGGCGGGCGAAGGCGGCGGCGCCGCCGCGGGCTCGGGCGGCGCGGGCGGCGGGACGGGCGGCGCCGGCGGCGGCGGCACGGGCGCCGAGCTGCCCAACATCGTCACCATCGTGGCCGACGACCTGGGCTTCTCGGACCTCGGCGCGTTCGGCGGCGAGATCAGCACCCCGAACCTCGATACGCTCGCCGCCGAAGGCCGCATCCTCACCGGGCACCGCTCCGGATCGCTGTGCGCGCCGACCCGCGCGATGCTGGTCTCCGGCACCGACAGCCACTCGGTCGGACTCGGTCGCATGGGCGGTGGCACCGGCCCGCAAGCAGGGCAGCCCGGCTACGAGGGCTACCTGACCGACAACGCGCTGTCCGTCGCCGAGATCCTGAAAGACGCCGGTTACCACACGTACATCGCCGGCAAGTGGCACCTCGGCGACGACGAGGACCAGAGCCCGCCGGCGCGCGGCTTCGAGAGATCGTACGTCCTGCTCGGCGGCGTGGCGGCGTTCTTCAACGAGTACGCCGACCCGCCGACGACCGCGCAGGCTCGGCTCTATCGCGAGGACGGCGTGTACGCGCAGCCGCCGCGCGGCTTCTACGCGACCGAGCTCTACACGGACAAGCTCATCCAGTACATCGAGAGCAACCGCGCCGACGGCAAGCCGTTCTTCGCGTTCGCGACGTACACCGCGCCGCACTGGCCGCTCCAGGCTCCGCCCGAGTACATCGACAGGTACCGCGGCCGCTACGACGCGGGCTACGACGCCATCCGCGAGCAGCGCCTCGCGCGGCTCAAGAGCCGCGGCATCATCCCCGAATCGTTCACGCCGAACCCGCGCTTGCCGAGCGACGGCACGAACCCGAAGACCTGGGAGCAGCTGACGCCGGAGGAGAGGATCTACGAGGCGCGGCGCATGGAGATCTACGCCGCCATGGTCGAGAACCTCGACGCCAACATCGGCAGGTTGATCCAGTACCTCAAGCGCGTGGGCGAGTACGAGAACACCTTCATCTTCTTCCAGTCCGACAACGGCGCGGAAGGCGGCAATCGCGAGGGCTTCGCCGCGAACGACCCGAGCCGCTCCGGAGAGGTGGTGAACACGCTCGAGAACCTGGGTCGACCGGGCTCGTACATCGGCGTCGGACCCCGCTGGGCCGAGGTGAGCGCCACGCCGTTCCGGCTGTGGAAGAGCTACACGACCGAGGGCGGCGTCGCCGTTCCGGCCATCGCACGCCTGCCGGGACAGCACCACGCCAAGCCGCAGTTCGACGGGACCACGCACGTGGTCGATTTCCTGCCGACCGTGCTCGAGCTGGCCGGCGTGCCCAATCCGGGGAGCACCTACAAGGGCAGGGACGTCGAGCCGATCAGCGGGCACTCGATCCTGCCGGTGCTCGACGATCGGGCGACCGCCGTGCGCGCGCCCGGTGAGACGTTGATCTGGGAGCACGGCAATCACCGCTACGTGATCCGCGACAACTGGAAGCTCTTGTGGCTCGGCGCGCCCTACGGCCCGACGCCGCGCGCCTGGACGCTGTACGATCTGGCCACCGACCGCGGCGAGATCAACGACGTGTCCGCGGCGCATCCCGAGCTGGCGGCCGAGCTCGCCGCCGCGTGGACGCAGTACGCCACCGAACGCGGCGTCATCCTCACCGAGTAACCGCGCACCGCGCCGTGCGCGAGACCCGGGCGCCCCTGCGCGACCCGGGTCTCGCGGCGGCGCTTGCCTCTGCCCCGCCCATGGCTCATCCCCGTCCCGTTCGCTGGTGGCCCATCGCCGCCCTGACCCTGGTGCTCGCCGGGATCGTGGTCTTTCGCGCGCCCACGCGCGCATCCTCGCTCACGCCAGCCGACGCCTCCACGGCGAGCGCTCCGGGCGCGAGGCCCGGGGCGGCGCACGGCGACGCCGCGGAGGCCTCGCCGGCCTCGTCGGCTCCCGCGCAGCCGGAGCGCTCTCCGGAGCGCGCGGCGGCCGGCTTCGTCGGCAGCGACCGCTGCGCGCCCTGCCACGCCGGAGAGCACGCCGCGTGGCAGGGCTCGCAGCACGCGCGGGCCATGCAGCACGCGAGCGCCGCCACCGTGCTCGGGGACTTCGAGGGGGCGCGCCTGCGTTACGCCGGGCAAGTCCACCGCTTCGATCGCCAGGACGGCAAATACTGGGTCACCACCGACGGCCCCGATGGCCAGCTGCACCGTTACGAGGTGCTGTACACCTTCGGCGTCGAGCCGCTCCAGCAGTACCTCGTCGCCGGCCCGGGCGGACGCTTGCAGGCGCTGCCGTTCGCGTGGGACGCGCGCCCCCGCGCGCGCGGCGGGCAGCGCTGGTACCACCTGCACGAGCGCGACGGCGTGCGCGCGGGCGACGTGCTGCACTGGACCGCCGCCAGCCAGAACTGGAACCACATGTGCGCCGAGTGCCACTCGACGCACGTCACGAAAGGGTACGACGCGACGGCGGACCGCTTCGCCACCACCTGGTCCGAGATCAGCGTCGGGTGCGAAGGCTGCCACGGCGGCGGCGCGCGCCACCTCGACTGGGCCGAGGCGCGGACGCCGGACCCCGCGAAGGGCCTCGACGTGCGCTTCGACGAGCGCCAGAACGCCACGTGGACGCGGCTCCCCAGCGGCACCGCGCGGCGCGACAAGGGCCCGTCGAGCGGCACCGAGAGCGCCACGTGCGCGCTCTGCCACAGCCGCCGCGAGAGCCTCTCGCAGCCGTTCCGGCACGGCGCCCCGCTGCTCGACAGCGCCGCGCTCGAGCTGCTGACCGCCCCCTTCACCACGCCCGACGGCGTGATGAGCGACGAGGTCTTCACCTACGGCTCGTTCCAGCAGAGCAAGATGGCGAACGCCGGCGTGACGTGCAGCGATTGCCACGATCCGCACGCCGGCCGCCTGCGCGCCGAGGGCAACGCCGTGTGCGCGTCCTGCCACGATCCGGCGCGCTTCGATGTCCCCGAGCACCACCACCACCGCGCCGCGGACGCCGCCGCCGCGCCCGGCGCGCCCGCCGCCCCGCGCTGCGTCGATTGCCACATGCCGGCGCGCACGTACATGGGCGTCGACGTCCGTCACGATCACGGCTTCCGCGTGCCTCGGCCGGATCTCTCGGTCTCCCTCGGGCTCCCGAATCCATGCACCGACTGCCACGCGCAGAAGCCCGCGAGCTGGTCCGCCGACGCGGTGCGATCCTGGCTCGGCCGGCCGGCGCAGGGCTACCAGGGGTACGCCGAGGTCTTCGCGCGCGCGCGCGCCGCGCCCGGCGACCCGGCCGTCGCCGCCGAGCTCCAGCGGCTCGCGGAAGACCGCGCCACGCCCGCCATCGCGCGCGCCACCGCGCTCGCCTCGCTGCGCGCCGCCCCGACGGCCGCGTCGCTCGCCGTCCTCCGCGCCGCGCTCGCCGATCCCGACCCGCTGCTCCGGCGCGCCGCGCTCGGCGCGCTGGAGGGCTACGACCCTCGCCGCATCGCGGCCGTCGCCGCGCCGCTCCTCGCCGATCCGGTGCGCGGCGTGCGCGTCGAAGCCGCGCGCGTGCTCGCGGGCGTCAACCTCGGCGCCTTGCCCGGGCCCGCCGCGCAGCAGCTGGACGGAGCGCTGCGCGAGTACATCGCCACGCAGACCCTCCACGCCGATCGCGCCGAGGCCCAGAACAACCTGGGGCTCGTCTTCTCCCGGACCGGCAAGCCGCGCGACGCCGAGCAGGCCTACCTCGCCGCGCTCCGCATCGAGCCCGGCTACGTCCCCACCTACGTGAACCTCGCCGACCTCTATCGCGCGCTCGGCCGCGACGCGGACGGCGTCGCGCTGCTCCGGCGCGGCATCGCCCGCCTCCCCGGGCAGGCCGAGCTGCTCCACGCGCTGGGCCTCGCCCTGGTCCGGCAAGGCCACCGAGACGAGGCGCTCGAGCCGCTGAAGCGCGCCGCCGAGCTCGCGCCCGAGCAGGCGCGCTTCCAGACCGTCTACCAGGCCGCGCTGGCCGCCTTGCGGTCCTCCAGCCCGGCGCCTCACGCCCGGCCCCCGCTCGGGCGGCCGTGAGCTCTCCGTCGCTCGCCCGCGCCGCTAGCGCGGCCGTCGGCGATGTGGGAGAGCGTCGGGCCCGCGGGATCCGCGACGCGTCCGGTGAGCATGGCCAATTACGTCTCGGTCTTCCTCGTGTCGCTGTCGGCGATCTTCTTCGTCGTGGATCCCATCGGCATCGTGCCGCTGTTCCTGACGATGACCGCCGGCGATCCCCCGGAGAAGGTGCGGCGCACGGCGCGGCGCGCGTGCGCCGTCGCCGGCGGGCTCATGCTCTTCTTCGCGCTCTTCGGCGGCGTCATCTTCAAGGTCTTCGGCGTCTCGCTGGCCGCGTTCCGCGTCGCGGGCGGCCTCCTGCTGCTCATCACGGCGCTCGACATGCTGCGCGCCCGCGCCTCGGCGACGCGCACCACCCCGTCCGAGCAGCAGGAGGGCATCGAGAAGGAGGACGTGGCGCTCGTGCCGCTCGCCATGCCGCTCCTGGCCGGGCCGGGCGCCATCGCCACGGTGCTGGTGCTGATGGCGCGCGGCGGCGACGACCCCGTGGCCATGGCGCTGGTGCTCGCCAGCGTGGCCATCACCTTCGCGGCCTCCTACCTCGTGCTGCGCGGCGCCGGGCTCGTGCAGCGGGCGCTCAAGGCGTCCGGCGTGGCCGTGCTCGAGCGCGTCATGGGCCTCATCCTGGCCGCCATCGCCGTGCAGTTCATGGCCGACGGCGTGAAGGAGCTCTGGCGCGGGTGACGGCCGCGCGGCGCGGCGCCGCGGATCACGTCGAGGGCTCCCCCGTGGAGCGGGGGCCCCGGGCCAGCTCGCCCTTCCGCTGCGCGTAGGCGGCCTCCGAGATGCAGGTCGTGAAGCAGCGCGTGTGAACGAACCGCCCGTCGCGCCGGAAGGCGTTCGAGTTGATCAGCACGTGCTTCACGCTGCCGTCCTTGGCGCACAGGCGGGCCGGATAGGAGAGCAGCCGGCCGGCCCCGGCGAGGACGGTCAGGATGTGGTCGATCGCGTCCCTGTCGACATGGAACTCCGCGAACCGCCGACCGATGTACTCGTGAGACGCGTAGCCGAGGAGCTCGAGCTCGAGCTTGTTCGCCCACAGGATCTTCCCGCCCGCGTCGACCAGGTGGACACCCAAGGAGGCGTTGTCCAAGAAATCTTGCCAGTCCTCGAAACGGCTCGCTGCATGCATGATCCAGCGGGGCAGTCTGCCAGTCACAGCACGGTCGACAAGGGGATCGGCAGGTGGGCGAGCGGTGGAGTCCGCGCCGCGGGCGCGGTCGGCCGAGCCGGGGCGCGGGCTCCGCGGCTCGGCCCGGCCGGCGGGCGGCTACGCGGCCGGGGCGTCGCGGCGCGCGGCGGGCGCCCCGCGGAAGACGTGCGCGTGGGCGCGCGCGAGGTCGC
Organism: Sorangium sp. So ce185; assembly: GCF_051526825.1. NCBI lineage: Bacteria > Pseudomonadati > Myxococcota > Polyangiales > Polyangiaceae > Sorangium > Sorangium sp. So ce185. The sequence continues at coordinate 1,301,067 of NZ_CP150316.1, forward strand.
GGAAGGCGCGCGGCGCGCGGCCGGTCACGCGCCGCACCGTGTCGGTGACGCGGTCCTCGGCCCCGTCGCGGATGGCGAGGTCGAGCCGCGCGAGGAACGCGGCGTACGGCGCGGGCATCCCCGCGTTCACGAGGTGCGCGCGGGCGGCGTCCTCGTCGGCGCGGACGTGGCGTATCGGCCGGCCGGCGACCTCGGACAGGACGGCCGCCACGTCGTCGTGGCTGAGCGCCTCCGGACCGGTGATGACGTGCGCGGCGTCGTGGGGCGCCTCGTCGAGCAGCGCGCGCGCGGCGACCTCCGCGATGTCCTCGGCGTCGACGAAGCCGACGCGGCCGCCGCCGGCCGCGGTCGTGATCTCGCCGGGCCCGACGATCCCGGCCCAGCGCGCGTGGCGCGGATCGACGAAGTTCTGCATGAACCACGACGGCTGGAGCACGGTCCACTCCGGCGCGCGCTCGCGGAGCGCGCGGTGGACGACGCCGAGGCCGGCGCTCCCCTCCGGCACGACCGACGCGCTGAGCAGCACGAGGCGGCGCACGCCGCCCGCGAGCGCGCGCTCGACGAAGGGCAGCATGAGCGTCGAGGGGTCCTCGACCAGCGCGGGCGCCAGGAGGTAGGCGCGATCGACGCCGCGGAGCGCCTCCTCGTGCGTCGCCGGGTCGGTCCAGTCGAAGCGCGCGTGCTCCACGCCCTCGCGGTCGGCGGGCGCCGTCCGGCTCGCGACGCGGACGCGCGCGCCGGCGGCCTCGAGCCGCGCGGCGAGCGCCCGCCCGGTGGTGCCCGTCCCGCCGATGACGAGGACGCGCGGCCCGCCGCCCCCTGCGCGCGCGCTCACGACGCCCCCTCGCGAGGCGCGGCGAGCTCGCCGAACGCCTCGGCGACGGGCGCCGGGTTCCAGTACTCGCGGTACCGCACGACCTTGCCGTCGCGCGTGGCGACGACCATCACGTAGTCCTGCTCATAGCGCTTGCCCGACGGCAGGATGATCGCCGAGCCGTGCACCTCGGCGAGCGCGACGTCCGGATCGGTCGTCGGATACCGCCGCACGTCCCGGAGCGACAGGTCGCGAAAGCGCTCGATGGTGCCCTGGAAATGGCGCCGGATGGCCTCTTTGCCCTCGAATCGGCCGGGCACGCCGAGCGCGGTCGCGTACGGGAACTCCACGGTGGCGTCGTCGGCGAAGAGGGCGAGCCATCCCTCGATGTCGCGGACGACGAGGTCGAGGAGGGCGTCGAGCGCCTGCGCGGCGTCGAGCGGGCGAGGATGCGGCAGAGGGTGAGTCATGGAGGGCCTCTTTCTCTCGTGGTGACGTGTCCAGCTCTCGTGCTGACGGGGGCAGCGTAGCCAGGCCGCGATTGCCGCGCGTCCGGCTCTCCGATCCGCGCGTCCAGTCCGCGCGTTGCGCGTCGCATGTCCACCGACGGCGCCTCTGGCGGGGCCCCGCGCGTGCGGTACAATCGAGCGCGCATGTCTGCCGCGCTCGATGAAATGGCCCGGAGCGTCGCCCTCCGCGAGGCCGAGGTGATGCGCTTCGCGCTCGGCGATCGCTGGGGCAAGCGGCAGCCGGCGCGGCGCGCGTCCGCCCGGGTCTACGCGGCGGAGCGCGGCGGCGGGTGGATCGATGTCGCGCGGCGGCGGCTCGCGTTCGGCGCGGGAGAGCTCGTGTTCCTGCCGCGGGCCGACGCGCACGCCATCCGCGATCGGCCGACGACCTCGCTCGAGCAGCCGGAGGCCCTCTGCCGCGGGATGCACGCCGTGGCCGACGGCGCCCTGGCGACGGAGGCCCCGCCGGAGGCGCACCTCGTCATCGTCGACCTGCACCTCGACGCGGCGGGCGCCCCGTGGATCGCGCTGCTGCCGCCGGCCGTGCACGTCACGGGCGCGACGCCGGGCCTCGCGCGCTGGCTGGGCGAGACGCTCGCGCTGCTCGCGGGCGCGCGGGACCTGTCGCCGGCGCTGCGCCGGTCGATCGGCGAGACGTGGGCGCACGCGCTGTTCGCGAGCGCGCTGCGCGACCCCGGGGCGTCGCTGCCGCGGGCCGAGGCGCTCCGGGACGAGCCGGTCGTGGCCGCGCTCGCGCGGGTGCGCGCCTCGCCCGAGCGCGCGTGGGAGCTCGGGGAGCTCGCGCGGCAGGCCGGGCTCTCGCGCTCGGCGTTCGCGGCGCGCGCGACGGCGCTGCTCGGCGAGCCGCTCGGCCACCACGTGCGCCGGCTGCGGCTCCAGCGCGCCGCGGTGCTGCTCGGCGAGACGACGCTCCCCGTGAAGCTCATCGCCGCCCGCGTCGGCTACGACAGCGAGCCCGCGTTCGCGCGGGCCTTCGCGCGGGCCCACGGCGTGAGCCCCATCGCCTACCGGCAGGCGAGGCGGCGAGAGGACGGCGCGCCCGAGATCCGTCGCGCGGGGTGACGGGCGCGGGAGCGCCGGAGCGCGGCGCGGCGGGCCTCGCGCCGGTGCGGCTCCGGACACCCGCGCAGGCGCCGGCAGGGGCGCGGCGGCACGCGGGCACGCGGGCACGCTGGCACGCTGGCACGCTGGCACGCGGGCACGCGGGCACATGCGTCCTCGCGGGTGACCGCGAGCGCTCGCGGACCCAGGCGCTCCGCGGTACGCGGTGCCCATCGCTCTTCCGGGCCGGAGCGACGCGCAGGCATGGCTGGCATCTCTCGTGCTTTGAGAGGCGCGCTTCCTTCCCGTGCAGCTTGCTCGCCGATCCCCGTGCTCGACGGGGCGGCGCTCTGTCTGACCTTATTAAGTACGAGGGGATATGTACAATCTAGACAGCGTCGGCCGATGGTTGAGTATTGCGCTCCTGACCGGAGCGGCGAGCACCGGGTGCGGGTGGATCGCCGTTGATCCGGTGCCGGGCGCGAGCGGTACGGATGATCCTGCTGGCGTCACGACCGGCGAGGGCGCTGGCGGGTCGACGGACCCTGTGGAGGAGCCTGGGACGGACGGCAGCGGCAGCGGCGGTGCCGGCGGCACGGGTGGCGCTGGCGGCGGTGGCACGGGCGTCGGGGGCGCTGGCGCCGGCGGCACGGGGGGCGTCGGCGGCGCGGGCGGCACGGGCGCGGGCGGCACGGGCGCGGGCGGCACGGGCGCGGGCGACACGGGCGTGGGCGGCGGCGCTGGCGGCACGGGCGGCGGCGAAGCGTGCGCCGGACCGCTCGCGTTCGCCGATGCGGCGCTCGAGGCAGCCGTGCGCGAGGCCGCGGGCATGCCGGACGGCCCGCTCCTCCCGGCCGACGTCGCGTCGCTCGACTTCATCGACGCCAGGTACCGCGATATCCAGTCGCTCTCCGGCCTCGACTGCATCAGCTCGCTCATCGCGCTGGACCTCACCGGGAACCTCGTGACCGACGTCACGCCGCTGTCCTCGCTCACGGAGCTGAGCTACCTCGAGCTCGGGTCCAACCAGATCTCGGACATCGCGCCGCTGTCCTCGCTCCTCAAGCTGGAGCACCTGGGTTTGTCGAACAACGAGATCTCGGACGTGACCGTCGTCGGCGCGATGACCGAGCTGCTCACCTTGCGGCTGATCGCGAATCCGATCGGCGATCTCGGCCCGCTCGGCTCGCTGGTCAACCTCACTCAGCTGTACCTCGGCGGCGCCCCGCTCCCGACGCTGGCGCCGCTGGCTGGTCTGGAGGCGCTCCACGTCCTCGTGGCGAACGAGGCGGGGATCAGCGACATCTCGGCCCTGTCGACCATGACGAACCTGCGCCAGGTGTTGCTCACCTCGAACCGCATCTCCGATCTGTCTCCGCTCTCGAGCCTTCCTCACCTGTTCTACATCACGCTCTTGAGCAACTCGGTGTCCGACCTGTCGCCCCTCGTCGCCAACCCGAGCATCGGCGCAGGGGTCTCCCTGAACGTGGGCGGCAACCCGATCGACTGCGTCGCTCAGGCGAGCAACATCGCCGAGCTCAGGGCGCGTGGAACGAACCTCGGCTCGACCTGTCTATGACGCCGCCCCCGGCGAGGCGCAGCTTCATCGTCGGGCGACGCTGACCCGAAATTTCAAGCCTGCGCCGGAGGGACCGCGCTCCGCGGCGCGGCCTTGAGTGTATTCTCCATCGTATGAGGCAAAGCGCGAGGATAGGGGCCCTGCTCGTCGCCATGGCGGCGTGCGGCGGCGAGGAGGCGATGTCCGCGGCCGGCGCCGGAGGCGCCTCGGCGGGCGCGGGCAGCGCCGGCGGGGCCGCCGGGGCGAGCGGCGCCGGGGCCGGCGGCGAGGCGCCCGGCGTCCCGTCCTACGGCCGCTTCGGCGAGCCCAGGACCACCTTCACGCTGCCGGCGCCGGCCCCGAAGGAGGGCGAGCGCCCCGCGATCGCGGTCCCCGACCTCGCCGAGGCGTTCCCGGAGGTCGACTGGAGCGCGCTCGATCGGCTCTACATCCCGGCCGGCGAGTACCGGAGCATCCTGCTCGGCGGCCTGCCCGAGCGCAGCGCCGAGCGCCCGCTCGTCATCACGAACCTCGGCGGTCAGGTCAAGGTCGGCTGCGACGCCGCCAATCACCTGTTCGTGCTGAAGGGCGGAAAGGGCTGGATCCTGACCGGCCGCCACGATCCCGTCTCGAAGACCGGCGACGCGGGGTTCCGCGGGCACGCCGAGGGCGGCTTCGCCCACAGCCAGGGCACCTACGGCATCTTCATCGACGACGCGTTCAGCAAGGAGGGCCTGTCCGGGCTGGCCATCGGCGGCGGCGCGTCGGACTTCGAGCTGGAGGTCATCGAGGTCGCGCGCGTCGAGTTCGCCGGGGTCATCGCCAAGACCGACGACGACGGGCAGGCCACGATGCGCAACGTGAAGGTCCACGACCTCTACGTGCACGACGTCGGGTCCGAGGGCATCTATTTCGGCAGCACGCAGGCGCAGCCGCAGCACGCGTTCGAGCGCCTCGAGGTGTACGACAACCGGCTTCTCCGCACCGGCACCGAGGCGCTGCAGGTCGGCCAGCTCGGGTCCGACTGCGAGATCCACCACAACGTCCTCGGACCCGGGGCGGTCCGGTGGCGGTCGGCGTTCGACCATTACCAGGACGGCAACGTGCAGTTCGGCCAGCGCTACGGCAGCTCGACCTTCCACCACAACATCGTGATCGGGACGGGCGACCTCTTCGTCGAGCTGTTCCCGACCCGCGTGGACCAGGACCCGCGCTCGCCCGGAGACACGATCTCGTTCACGGACAACTACTTCGCCGACACCTCGCTCAGCGGCGTGTACACGCACGCGGTGGACACCGGGGCCATGATACGGTTCGAGCGCAACGTGTTCCTGGGGTTCCACTTCAACTACGGCGAGGTGTACCCCGACACGGAGGAGCCGGTGCAGGTCTTCGGCGTGGGGAGCAACGCGCCAAATCCGCACATCCTCCGGGACAACCGGGTGGACGGGCCCTATCCGTTCATCAAGTGGCTCTTCGACAGCGTGACGGCCGAGGACAACCCCACGGTCGCGGTGCCCCGGGCGCGCTTCCGCGACTTCATGGTGGGCGCCATCGACGAGGACTACCGCCGCCTGGAGTGGTGGACCGACCGCGCGACGCTCAGCCCCGACGAGCGCGCCGTTGTGTACCCGAAGGGCGCCTACGTCCTCCACCAGGGCGCGCTCTACGAGGCGCTCGAGGAGAGCCACGGCAAGCAGCCCGACCAGCACCCCGACGCGTGGCGCGCGCTCCCGCCCCCCGCGGACGACGTCCGCCTGAGCGCCGACTCGCCGCACCAGGGCCTCGGCGTCCGCTGGCCTCCCCCCTGAGGCGAGCGCGGGTCGTCGCCGCATGGCCGCCGAGAGCGGCCGGCGTCGAGCTCGCGCGATCCCTCGACGGACCGCTCGAACACCGCTATTCTCTGGTCGCCTGCGAGGAACGCAGGCCGAGGTGTAAGGATGGATACAGCCCAGTCAGACGAGTGAGCCGCAGCAACCCCTGAATTCGTTGCTGCGGCTATCTGCTCTCGATCGTCCGACGAGCGCCGTCCTTGAGGCAGATCGCCGCCGAATGTCCACCATTTGCGCGGGTGTATCGTCGTGCCTCGAAATCGTTCAACACATTGGAATCTCTCGCTGTCCGCAGCGCTGCTGCTGATGGCCCCGTTCGACCTCCTGGCCTCGCTGGCCATGGATGTCTATCTGCCGGTGGTGCCGAGCATGCCAGGCATCCTCGGCACGTCGCCGTCGGTCGTTCAGCTGACGTTGAGCCTCTACATGGTCGTCCTGGGCGCGGGGCAGCTCGTGTTCGGGCCCATCTCGGACCGGGTGGGCCGGCGGCCGGTCCTGCTCGGCGGCGCCGTCCTGTTCGCCGCCGCGTCGTTTCTGCTCGCGGGCGCCGGGTCCGCCGCGGCGTTCGTCGCCCTCCGCGTCCTCCAGGCGATGGGCGCGGCCGCGGCGCTCGTCGCGACCTTCGCGACGGTGCGCGACGTCTACGCGGAGCGCGCCGAGGGGGCGGTGATCTACAGCCTGTTCGGTTCGATGCTGGCGTTCGTGCCCGCGCTCGGGCCCGTGATCGGCGCGCTGCTCGCGGACCACCTCGGCTGGCGGGCGATCTTCGTCGCGCTCGGCGCCGCCGCCACCGCGGCTGCGCTGAACGCCGCGCCGAGGTGGCGCGAGACCCGGCCCCTGCACGCGTCGAGGCCGCGCGCCGCGTTCGGCGAGATCCTGACGGACGCCTCGTTCTGGACCTACACGCTCGGCTTCAGCGCGGCCATGGGCGCGTTCTTCGTCTTCTTCTCGACGGCGTCGCGCGTCCTGATCGATCGGGCAGGCTTCTCGCAGCTCGCCTTCAGCCTCCTGTTTGCCACCGTCGCGCTCGTCATGATCGCGACGACCCGGTTCGCGAAGCGGTTCGTGGCGCGGTGGGGGAGGGCCGGGAGCCTCGTCCGCGGGATGGGGATGCTGCTCCTGGGCGCCGCGCTGCTGGCCGTCGGACAGGGGATCGCCGCCCCGTCGTTCTGGACCTTCGTCCCGCCCATGTGGATCATCGCGATCGGCATCGTCTTCGCGAATTCGGTGGCGGCCAACGGCGCGCTCCAGCGCTTCGGCCACGTCGCGGGCACCGCGACCGCGCTCTACTACTGCATCGAGAGCCTCGTCGTGGGGATCGTCGGAACGACGCTGGTCGTCCTGCTGCCTGGGGACACGGCGTGGCCGCTCTCGGCCTATTGCACGCTCATGGCCGTGGTCGTGCTGGGCCTCGTCCGGCGCGTGGAGAGGTCCCCGGCGACCGCCGTCTCGCCGGATCCGGCGCGCGCTCGCGAGACGTAAGGTGCTTCGCCAGCGGGAGGAGGAGCCTCTCCTCCTCCCGCTCCAGCGGGACCCCATCGAAAACCTCGTCGATCGGACCGAAAGCCCCGCCCTTCAGGGCCTCCGCGCGCGGAGCTACGACGGGGACATGGCGAGCGAGACCGACGACCCGCGGCTCACGCGACGCGCGTGGCTTCGGGCGGGCGCGGCGCTCGGCACCGCCCTGGCCGTCCCGGGCTGCGCATCGGGTCGCGGAGCTTCGCGACCATCACCCTCTGCGAGGAAAGCCAACATGTCATACGACGTCGTCATCGTGGGAGGCGGCCCCGCCGGGCTCTCCGCCGCGCTGGCCCTCGGCCGCGCGCGCAAGCGTGTCCTGCTCTGCGATGCGGGGGCTCGCAGGAACGCCGCCGCGGAGCACATCCACAACTTCGTCACGCGCGACGGGACGCCGCCGGACGAGCTCCGGGCGATCGGCCGCCGAGAGCTCGCGGCGTACCCGAGCGTGGAGGGGTCCGGAGGACCGGAATGAAGATCTTCCTCACGGGAGCAACGGGGTACATCGGCGGCTCTGTTGCCAAGCACCTCACCGAGCAGGGACACTCGGTTCGAGGCTTGGTCCGGCGCCGCGAGCTGGCGGCATCGCTCGAGGCGCAGGGCATCGGCGCGGTGCTCGGCGACTTGAGCGACCATGGGCTGCTCGAGGCCGAGGCGCGCCGAGCGGACGCCGTGGTCAACGCCGCAGACAGCCTCCGCGGCGACGTGGTGACGGCGCTTCTGCGCGGACTGGAAGGTTCTGGTAAGGCGCTGATCCACAGCAGCGGGATCGGCCTCGTGTCGGAGGACGCGTGCGGCGACGTCGTCAGCGAGCGAATCTCCAGCGATGACGAGCCGATCGTCGAGGGGGGGCATCCCATGCAGAAGGCCTTGCGTGAGGTGGAGGTCCAGGTCCTCCATGCAGCACGGGTGGGCGTGCGCGGCGTCGTCCTGTCCAACGCGATGGTCTACGGCATCGGCCTCGGCCTGCGCGCGGAGAGCGTCCAGGTCCCGATGCTCGTCAGGGCGGCCCGCGAGGTCGGCGCGGTGTGCGTCGTTGGCAGGGGCGTCAATCGATGGTCGAACGTGCACGTACGCGACATGTCGTCGCTCTATGCGCTGGCGCTCCGCGGTGCTCCCGCCGGCGCGTTCTACTTCGTCGAGGCCGGCGAAGCCTCGTTCGAGGAGATCGCCGCGGCCATCGCCGCGCGCTTGCGTCTCAGTCCGATCCGGAACTGCAGCCTCCAGCAAGCGACGGCCCTGTGGGGCGAGATCCCGGCGCGTTACCTCTTGGGCTCGAACAGTCGTGTTCGGGCCGTTCGCGCCCGTCGTGAGCTCGGATGGGCTCCGCAATGCCCGTCGCTCCTGGCGTGGATCTCGGCCGAGCTGGCGGCGTAGGCCTCCCGCGCCGCGCGAAGGGCTGGGGCTCCGAGAGCCGCGCCGCCGAGCCACGGATCACCGGGCTCGGCGGCCGGGGCGGCGGCTCGTCAGCGGCCGAGGAAGTTCATGAGCCAGCTCATGGCCGGCCGCATGGTGCCGTTCGAGTGCTGGATGCCCGTGTTGTCCCGCCAGGTGGCGCCGACGATGTAACCCCACAGCGTGATGCCCTTCACGGAGGGGTGGTTCCAGAACATCGTGAACTGCTCCTCCATCACCCTCTTCTGCTGGTTGTCGTCCGCGATGCCGATGTCGTACTCGGTGATGTACACGGGCTTGCCCAGCGAGGCGAGCTTGTCGATGTACCCCTTCACGGTGTTCGTGTTGATCTTGTAGGCGTCGTGGGCCTGCGCGCCGAGCGCGTCGACGGGGGCGCCCGCGTTGATCACCGCCCGCGCGATCCGCATGAAGTTCTGGTGATCGTTCTCGTACTCGATGTTGTTGTAGTCATTGAGGATCAGGACCGCGCCCGGGCAGAACTCGCGGGCCCACTTGAACGAGTTGACGATCCAGTCGTAGCCGCTGGCGCCGTCGCCGCCGATGCCGTTCTTGTAGGAAGGCGTGGTGTGGGGCGGCGGCTCGTTGACGACGTCGATGTACTTCGTGTCGGGGTATCGCGCGCAGAACGACCGCATCCAGTCCCTCACGGCCGCCTGCTGATCCGAGCCGGACAGGCCCCCGAGCCAGCTGGGTTGCTGGGCACCCCACACGAACACGTGGTGCTTGAAGATGATCTTGTTGTCCTTCGCGTACTTGTAGATCGCGTCGAGCCTGCTCCAGTCGCGGACGCCGCGCGACCGCTCGACCTCGCCCCACTTGCCCTCGTTCTCGGGCGTGATCTGGTTCCAGTAGTTCGCGAAGCCGTTGCGCACGGAGCCGCTCGTCGTGATGTTGCCGACGAACTTCCCGGTGGTGCCGCCGCCGGAGCCGCCCGAGCCGCCCGAGCCGCCCGAGCCGCCGGCGCCACCCGAGCCGCCGGCGCCGCCGGAGCCGCCCGCGCCGCTGCTGGACGAGCTGCTCGACGACGAGCTCGAGCTGCTGCTGGACGAGCTGCTCGACGACGAGGTGGTCGTGCCGGTGCCCGTGCCCCCGTTGCCGTTGACCGAGACGATCGTCGGCATCCCGGTGCCGTTCGCGCAGAACCCGAACGACGTCGACTGGCCCGCGCCCAGCGCCCCGTTGTAGCTCTCGTTGGTGACGGTCAGCTGCCCGCCCGAGGCCGAGGAGCGCCCGTTCCACAGGTTGGCCAACGTCGAGCCGTTGAGCCCGACGACCAGGCCCCAGGAGGTGGACCGGCCGGTGCTCGTGTTCGTCACCGTCACGCTCGCGCAGTAGCCGCTGCCCCACTGCGACTGGAGCGCGAGATCCGCCTTCATCGTGTTGTCCGCGCTGCTCGCGGCGGACTCGTACGCCTCGCTGTCCTCCAGGTCAGCTGGCTCGACGGCGCAGGCGAGCAGGCCGCACGCGAAGGAGAGGGACACAGGGCCAAGCAAGCGATCGATACGCATCAAGGTTCTCCATGATCCGGACGGACGGGTCTCAGGCTTCTGTTCAAGATGGACAAGTAAACCAGAAGCGCCTGCGAGCCCCGCCGCCCATGGGCCGGGGCAGCATGATTCCCGGCCAAAGCCTGTTCACCACGACCGCGTGCACCCATTTGCACGGGTCGTATGCCCGGTCACACCGTGGCTGTCGAGGTGAGTCTTGCGCGGACATGCCCGGTGCGAGATGGGCCCGAGCATGTCATGAGAATAAAGCACGCAAGCGCGCGCCGGAGTCAAGCGCCTTTCAACGATTTGTCGTACAGCCATGTTGCAGTCACGTGTGTTTTGGTGGAAGGAGCGACAATCGCCACGTGCAGCCGATTTTGCCGTACAGCCATGTTGCATTGACGGGCTCTCGACGGAACGCGGAGCGCGCCGTCCGCCCTCCCGGAAAAGCGATGATGGCTCGAACATCCAATCGTCCGCGCGGAGGACGCCCATTGTGCGCTCGGGCGCGCCGAGGGCTCCGCGCGGCGGGGGGAGCGCGCGAACGACGGGTGTGATCTCCACGGCTCGTCGCCTCGTGATCGGCTCCCGACATCCCCTCGCGACGACAGCCCTCGACGTTGCGCCGTCCTCTCACGAGGTGTATGACGAGCCGCGACGACGAAAGGTGACCGATGATCAGTCAAGCCGAGCTGGCCGAGCAGCTCGACCGGGCCCGCAGCCACCTGCGGGCGGTCGCGTTCCGCATGCTCGGCTCGGTGGACGAGGCGGAGGACGCGGTGCAGGAGGTCTGGCTGCGCGCCAGCCGCGCCGACGCCAGCGACGTCGCCAACGTGACGGGGTGGCTGACCACGATCCTCGGCCGCGTCTGCCTCGACATGCTGCGCGCGCGCCGGCGCCGGCGCGAGGAGCTCACCGAGATCGGCGAGCTGGATCAGGCGGTCGACCGCGAGGGGCCCTCCGGCCCCGAGGACGAGGCGGCGCTGGCCGACGCCGTCGGGCTCGCGTTGCTCGTGGTCCTCGACACGCTCGGGCCCGCCGAGCGCGTCGCCTTCGTGCTCCATGACCTGTTCGCCGTCCCGTTCGACGAGATCGCCGCGATCGTCGACCGGTCGCCGGCCGCCGCGAAGAAGCTGGCGAGCCGCGCCCGCCATCGCGTGCGCGGCGGGGCCGCCGCGCCCGCCGCCGCGCTCGCCAGGCAGCGGGAGGTCGTGGAGGCGTTCCTCGTCGCCTCGCGCACCGGCGATCTGGGCGCGCTGCTCGCGGTGCTGGCCCCGGACGTCGTCCGGCGCGCCGATCGCGCCGCGCTGCGGGGAGGCGCGGAGGCCGAGGTGCGCGGCGCCCGGCGCGTCGCCGAGGAGACGGCCACCAACGCCGGTCGGGCGCGCTTCGCCCGGCCCGCCCTCGTGAACGGCGCCGTCGGCGTCGTCGTCGCCCCGCGCGGGCGGCTGCAGCTCGTCCTCGCGGTCGCCATCGAGGGCGACCGCATCGCCGCGATCGACGCGATCGGCGACCCGGCCCGCCTCCGCCGGCTCCGGCTCGCGGTCGTCGACGCCGCGCCGCCCTGACGGGCCGAGCGGGCGGGGCGGCTAGCGGTCGCGCGCCCGTGCCGGTCACCTTTCCTCGCCGCGCGTCGTCAGAGCGGTGACGCGCCGGACGCGCCCGCGACCGGCGGCGATAGCCAAGGAGGAAGTACGTTGAGTGTGCACACGGTGCAGCGCAGGGCGCAGCAGGGCGCGCGGCCGGCGGCGAGCGGAGAAGCGCCCTCGCCGGGGGTCCGCGTCGCGGTCGTCTACCACAGCGGCCACGGCCACACCGGGCGGCAGGCCGAGGCCGTCCGAGCAGGCGCGCAGCAGGTGGAGGGCGCCGAGGCCCTGCTGCTGACCGTCGAGGAAGCGCAGGCGCGCTGGGGCGATCTGGCCTCCGCCGACGCGATCGTCTTCGGCGCGCCGACCTACATGGCGAGCGCCTCGGCGGCGTTCAAGGTCTTCCAGGAGGCGAGCTCCCGCGCGGTCATGGCCAGGGGCTTCGGCTGGAGAGACAAAGTCGCGGCCGGCTTCACCAACTCGGGCTCCCGCTCCGGCGACAAGCTGGCGACGCTGATCCAGATCGCCCTCTTCGCCGCCCAGCACGGCATGCACTGGGTCAACCTCGGCCTGCCGCCCGCGAACAACTCCACGAAGGGATCGGAGGAAGACCTGAATCGACTCGGCTTCTGGCTCGGCGCCGGCGCGCAGTCGAACGTCGACCAGGGCCCCGACGTCGCCCCGCCGGAGGCGGATCTGCGCACGGCCGAGCACCTCGGCCGCCGCGTCGCCGAGGTCGCGCGTCAGCTCGTGTGCGGCCGCGTCGTCCTCGGGGGTGGCGGCGTCAGAGGCTGCCGCCCGCCAGCACGAAGGGGATGACCCACGTGTCGCCCGCGCCGAAGCTCGGCGAGGACCCCGTGTCGCCGTCGATGGCGTAGACGTATTCGAACCCAGCGCCCAGCCGCAGCGCGATGGGTCGATCCGTCGGCGCCACGAACAGGGTGCCGTAAAAATGGGCCAGCTTCGTCGCGCCCAGGCCGTCGAGGCGCGCGCGCGCCTCGACGCCCGGCTGCAAATCCCAGGAGACCGAGGCCTGAGGCACGTAGACGACGGCAGCGTCGATGAACGCCGTGAGCTCGACGGAGTCGTCGGACTCGAGCATCAGCGCCTTGGCGCATTGCTTCCCGGTGACGGCCGTGTCTGAGCTCGTCAGCGTCTTGCAGCGATCGAACTCCTTGGCCTTGTACCCGTCGCCGACCGTGGCGCCGACGCGAACGGGGATGGCCATGGAGGTCGTGGGGTAATATCGGCCGACGAGGTTCGGGGTGAACTCCCACTTGCTCTTTGCCACCGCCTCCGCGGCGACGTCGCTCTCGTAGACGTCCTGCCGGTCGAACGAGCCGGCGAGCTCGAGGCCGAACGAGAACCGCATGCCCATCGGGACCCTGCGAGAGAAGACACCCTCGGGCGCATGCGGCGCGAGATCCGGGTTCGCGGTCAACACCTGGCGCGTCAGCTCCGGTTCGTCGCGCATCCATCGCCAGAAGTCGTCGGACGGGCACATCGAGCCTGGCTTTCCAGGCTGAGCCATGTAAAGCCTGCAGGCCTCCTGCAGCGCCTGAGCGCCCGGATTGGTGTTCAGGAACTCCTGGAGCTCCTCCGCGACGAAGTTGCGCTCCAGGGACAGCTTGAGCTGGAACGGCGACGGCCGCCCGCGGGCGTCGAGCAGCGGTGCACGCCGTGTCTCCTCGTCGAGGGGAACGGTGAGCTCTCCCGTGAGCGTGAAGCGCCCGCCGTCCAGAGGCCCCGAAGCGCCCACGATGGCCTTCTTGTCCTTCTCGGCGAGCTTGAGCGCGAAGCCGTTCCAGGGGGCCCTGCCGGAGAAGAGCTCCGTCGCGTCCGCGGACGCCGGCGCCAGCTTGCCCGCGGCGGCGTCGAGCTTCTTGCTGGCGGCGTCCAGCTTTTCCGCTGCCTTCTGGAGCGCGGCCGCTGCGGCATCCACCGGCGGCGGATCTGGCACGGCGGCCGGCGTCGTCGTGGCCACGGGCTGCGGCGGCTGCGCGACCTGTGGCTGCGGCGCCTGCGCGACCTGTGGCAGCGGCGGCTGCTCCTGCGCGGACGAGAGACCGGCGACGCAGAGGACCTGCAAGCCCAGGGCGAGGCGGAACGAGAGATTCATGTCTCGTCCTTCAGCATGAGGAAGCGCGCCTCGGGGAACATCTGCACGATGTCCTCCCCCTTGGCCAGGATGGCTCCCTCCGGGCCCTCTTTCCGGACCTCCATCGAGAACTTCACGCCGGGCGAGGCGATGAATGCAACCATCACCACGAGCCGGTCCACCTTCGTCGGCGACGCGAACTCGATTCCGCCGGTCCATGTGAGCTTGTCTCGCTTCAGGTCGAACTTCTCGTTGTTCTGCGCCTGGCCGTCCGAGTTCAGATCGACAGCGGCGAAGACCTCCGGCGGCGGAAACCCCATGTGCTTCGCGAGGACGAATTTGAAGTGCAGCTTCGGCATGGAACGCTCCTCTTCACGCGGCCGCCCTCCGGGGCGGCGCTCGCGGCGACGACCGTCCCTGCGTGTTCAACATCCGTGCCACGGGCTTTCAGCCGTTTTCGCCTCGCGACCGTGTCCATTCCGGTGTACGCGATATCCAGAAAACTGGACACCGCTCCAGCCGCGCGCCCAAGCCGAAGCGCCTTCGGCGCAGCCGATACACCGCGGAGCTCGAGCGACAGGAGGCTCCGCCCGCCGGACCATGACGCTGAAACGCGGCGGAGCGCGGCGGCGCGGCAGGAAAGATCGCGGCGGGGCCTCGAGCCCGGGCCCCGCGCGGCGCCGGAAAGGGGTAGGATGCCGTCCATGAACCGCGTTTCCAAGATGATGACGGCGGCGGCGATCGCCCTCGCGGCGGCCGCGGGCGGCTACGGGCTCCTGAGCTCGCGCGGGTCCGACGCGAAGACGCTGGTCGGCCGCCTCTGGATCGAGCGGATCCCGAGGGACGACACGGACCAGATCGAGCTCATGGTGATGCTCGCCGACGAGCCGATCGGCATCTTCCGGCGCACGTCCCAGTTCGAGGGCTCGTATGCCCTGTTCCGTTACGAGCTGCGCGGTAGCGACAAGCTGCAGCTGCTCTTCCCGCAGAACAAGTCGAAGCACGAGGTCGCCTTCGACGCGCGGCCGTGCGACGCGAAGGGCTTCGACTACTGCCTCGATCTGAGCGGGGCCCCGCGGGGCGCCGCGAAGTACTACAGCCGGAAGGACTGGGAGATCGACGCGAGCGACCCGGCGGCGCTGGAGGGCGCGCTCCGGGAGCTCGTCGACGAGCTGCGCGCGTCTCCGCCGGAGCCGTGACGGCACCCCGCCTGCTCACGCGAAGAGAAGAGATGTCCACCCCGCATCCGCTGGCGGCATTCTCGTTCTACCTGTCCGGCCGGCACCAGGTCCTGCTGTCGATCTCCAAGGAGATCCTCGAGGGCCTCGACGCGTGCGCCTCCAGCGAGGGGGCCTTTCCCCACGAGGCGAGGGCGCGCGCCTCGGATCTCATGTGGCTGTGGACGCTGGGCGCCTACGAGGTGGTCAGGACGATGTGTCAGGCGAGCCGGTGCTTCTCGGAGCGCTTCGCCAGAGCGATATCGCACCTGAAGGCCGATCTCGAGCGGGTCCGGGTGCCGAACACGAAGCTGGAGCGGATCAAGTACAACCGCCGGGACAGGCCCATCCCCGTGAGCTCGGATCGCGGTCCGGACATCTGGGACGACGCCAGCAAGGATCTCCTGGTGGGAGATCCCGCAGACGCCGTCTCGTGCCGCATGCTGCTCCGGAGCTACGAGAGCGTCATGTCTTCCTTGACGGTGGACGACGTGACGATGTCCCACGAGGACTCGTTCGGAAGAACGTAGAACCGCCCCGCGGCTTCGCGCGGTCCGCGGGCCCGTCGACCGCGGCCGGTCGACGGGCGCCTCGACGCGGAGCCTACTGGCGCGCCACGCGCTTGAGCGGGTATGGCGCGGCTTCCCGTTCGGTCATCGTGAAATACCCAGAGCCGTCCGCCTCGTACTCGATCGACTCGCCCTGACCCTCGACCGTGTCCGTGAGCGCGACGGGCGGCGCCGCGAAGGCCGCCTCGAAGCCCGCGCCGGCCGGCGCTCGGTACTCGTAGACCGCCCGGTAGGTGCGCAGCAGAAACCGGTCGGCGCACGGGTGGATCGCCCCGGCGGTGACCGACCGGAAGTTCTCGTCCGGGCCGAGGGGCATCTGGAGGTCGGCCACGTGAATCAGCGTGGACAGGGTGCCAGGCGCCGGCAGCGGGCTCGGGAACTTGTACACCTTGCTGACCCCGGTCGTGCCCTCCTTCGTGACGACGTAGATGTCCCCCGTCGTCGGGTGCACCATCAGCGCCTCGGCGTTCTGCGGCGTGTCCGGGTACTGGAAGGGGAACCGATCGCCGGACACCGTGCCGCTCGTCTCCCCCGCGGCGAGGTTCGGCTCCTTCATGCGGACCACGGCGAAGGTCGTCGGGTAGGGCAGCGGGTGTCCGCTGATGCGGCCGATGTCCCCCATGAAGATGCAGCTCCCCGCCGGGCACGGACCGGTCGCGATGTCCTCCCAGTCCCAGGGGAACACGCCGGCAACGTAGCTCCCGACGACCGCCGCGTTCGTCTTCTGGATGGCGACGAAGTTCGCGTTGTTCTCGCTGTGCGCGTACAGGATGCCGGGGTTGACGCGGCTCGCGGCGAGGCCGGAGATCTCCACGATGGCCGTCGAGGTCAGGCTCCCGACCGTCGTGGATGTGCTTGCGAACGTATCGCCCGCGGAGCAGCTCGGAGCGCCGGCGGGCCTCAGCGCGACGACCTGCGCGGTGTTCGTGTTGGCGAAGGGAGAGGCGCCGCTCCACGCCGGCTGCGAGCCCGCAGCGCCGAGCTGCTTGTACGCCGCGTCGAACAGGAGACCCGTCGATGACGAGAGCAGGCACGTGTCGAGCGGCTCGGTGAAGCCCGACGGCGGCACGATCGGGCTCGCCGGGCAGGACGAGCCCGTCCAGACCTGCGTGCCGAACCAGACCGCGACGCCGTTCGCCGCCGTGGTGGTGACCGGGGGCGCGGCCAGGGTCGCGGAGTTGCCGTTCTTCTGGCCGCTCGCCGCGTCGATCGGGCTCGCGGGATCGGCGCCGCTGAACGCCACGATGCTGCCCGCCAGGTAGGCCGAGACGTCGAAGCCGAAGGAGTAGCTCGCGGGCTCCGCGCCGCTCGCCACCTTCCAGAGGACCCACGACTTGAGGGCGGACGCGCTCTGATCCGAGCGGAGGAGCGTCCATCCCGCCGGCGGAGCGATCACCGCGCCCACCTGGTTCCGGATGGCGATGCGCGCGAGCAGGACGTCGCCTTGCGCGACGCCCGCCGGCTTCGCGAGGGTCAACGCGGTCAGGTTCTTCCCGGTCGCCGTCGAGCTGGAGCGGAAGGTCACCGTCGAGAGCGGCTGATCGGCCGCGCCTGTTTCATCGGCGCCGTCACCGTCGAAGTCCGTGTCCTGGTGATCGACGGAGATGCAGCCAGCCCATCCGAGCAGCGAAATCGAGGCGACGAGAAGAGCTCTGGCGCTGAGATTCCTCGAGATCAATGTTGTTTCCTTTCGGGTAAGCAAGTTTTTTAGGAGGCGCAACTAAACCACAAAAAGCATGCGATGCAACCCGGCCCCACGACGTCCGGCGTCCAGCCGCGGCCGGCCGGCGCCGCCGCGCGGGGGGCGCCGAGGCGAGCCTCTTTACATCCCTCGCCGCGTCGACGGATAATTGCCATCGTGGAGCAAGGAGCGGTCTTGGCCGGACGCTACCGCCTTGAGCACCGCGCGGACGCGGGGGGCATGGGCGAGGTGTGGAAGGCGCACGACCAGGAGACGCGCGAGGCGGTGGCGGTGAAGCTCTCGCCCCAGCGCGACGCAGAGGAGGCGGCGAGGTTCGAGCGAGAGGCGCAGATCCTCGCGGGCATGTCGCATCCCCACGTGGTCCGGTACGTGGCGCACGGGGCGTGCGCCGACGGTATGCCCTACTTGGTCATGGAGTGGCTCGAGGGCGAGGATCTCGCGGCGCGGCTCGCGCGTGGTCCGCTCGAGATCGACGAGAGCGTGGCGCTGGCGACCACGGTCGCGGACATCCTCGGTTTTGCGCACGAGCGCGGCGTCGTGCACCGCGACCTGAAGCCAAGCAATCTGTTCTTGCCAGGGGGGCGCCTCGACGGCGTGAAGGTGCTCGATTTCGGCATCGCGCGGCTCGGGCAGGCGACGCGGATGACGCGCCCGGGCGTGCTGATCGGGACGCCAGGGTACATGGCGCCCGAGCAGGCGCGGGGCGAGGCGAGCATCGACGCTCGCGCGGACGTGTTTTCCCTCGGCTGCGTGCTGTTCGAGTGTCTGACGGGCAGGCCTGCGTTCGGCGGTCAACACGTGGCGGCGATCCTGACCAAGGTGCTGTTCGAGGAGACGCCGCGCCTGCAAACCCTGCGGACCGGAGTGCCCGAGGCGCTCGACGATCTGCTCCGGAGCATGCTGTCGAAGCGCCGGGAGGAGCGGCCTCTCGGCGGGCACGCGGCGGCGGCGGCGCTGCGCGCGCTCGAGGATGCGTCGCGGTCGCCGGCCGTGAGCTCGGCCCGCTCGCCCTCGCTCACGAGCAGCGAGCAGCGCGCCGTGGCGGTGATCGTGGTGAGCGCGGCGGCGGACGCCGAGGTGAGGGCGTTCGGCGGGGACACGACCCTGATCCTCTCGCCCGGCGACGAGGCCGTCCTGCGCGAGGCCGAGGCGCATGGCGGCCGGAGCGAGCGTTTGCTCGACGGGTCGGTCGTGGTGATGCTGGCGGGCACCGAGACGGCGACGGATCTGTGCGCGCAAGCGGCGCGGTGCGCGCTCGCGCTGCGCCGGTGCGCCGCGGGCCGGCGCGTGGCGCTGGCCATGGGGCGGGGGGAGCGGACGGCGCGGTCGATGGGGCCGGCGATCGACCGGGCGGCGCGGCTCGCGAGCACCACGGCGCGCCACGTTGCCCCGGAGGGCGCGGCGATCATCGACGAGGTCGTCGCTGGCCTGCTCGACGCGCGCTTCGAGGTGCGGGAGAGCGAGGGGTTCTTCACGCTGCACGGCGAGCGCCCGCTCGCGGAGGGGACGCGCCTGCTCCTCGGCAGGGTCACGCCGTGCGTGGGGCGAGAGCTCGAGCTCGGCATGCTCCGGGCGCTCGTGATGGAGAGCATCGAGGAGAGCACGGCGCAGGCGGCGCTGGTGACGGCGCCGCCCGGCGTGGGCAAGTCGCGCCTGGCGCAGGAGTTCCTGCAGGAGATCCGGGGGCAGGGCGCGGGGGTGTCGGTGTGGGCGGTGCGCGGCGACGCGCTGCGGGCCGGCTCGCCCCTCGGCATGCTGGGCCAGGCGCTGCGGAGCGCGTGCGGGATTCACGAGGGCGAGCCGGTCGAAGTGCGGCGCCGGAAGCTCTCGGCAGAGATCGAGGCGCGGGTGCCGCCCGGCCACCGGCGGCGCGTCGAGGAGTTCCTCGGCGAGATCGTGGGCGCTGCCTTCCCGGACGAGGACAGCCTGCCGCTCCGGGCCGCGCGCCGCGACGCGCAGCGCATGGCGGACCAGGTGCGCGCCGCCTTCCTCGATTACCTCGCTGCGATCGTCGCCGGCGGCCCGCTGATCGTCGTGCTGGAGGATCTGCACTGGGGCGACCGACCCACGGTGTCGCTCCTCGACGCGGCGCTGCGCGACCTCTCGGATCGGCCGCTGTTCGTGCTCGCCCTGGCGCGGCCGGAGGTGCGCGAGCTGTTCCCGAAGCTCTGGGAGGGGCGGCGGCTGCACGAGCTGCGGCTCAACGAGCTGAGCCGGCGCGCGGGCGAGCGGCTCGCGCGGCACGTGCTGGGCGAACGCGCGGACGCCGACGCAATCGCGCGGATCGTGCGCCTGTCGGAGGGCAACGCGTTTTACCTGGAAGAGCTGATCCGCTGGACCGCGGAGGGCCGAGGCCCGGACGTGCCGGGGACGGTGGTCGCCATGGTGGAGTCGCGCCTCGGGGCGCTGGACGACGAGGCCCGGCGGCTCCTGCGCGCGGCGAGCGTCTTCGGAGAGGTCTGCTGGGCTGGAGGGGTGGCGGCGCTCGTCGGCGGCGAGGCGCGCCGGAGCCGGGTCGCCGCCGGGCTCGAGGCGCTGGTGGCGCTCGAGATCCTGGTGCGCCGCCGCGAGAGCCGCTTTCCGGCGGAGGAGGAGCTCTCGTTCCGGCACGCGCTCCTGCGCGAGGGCGCGTATGCCATGCTGACCGAGGGGGATCGGGTGCTCGGCCACCGGCTGGCAGGGGAATGGCTGGAGCGGGCGGGGGAGCCGGATCCCGTGGTGCTGGCCGAGCATCTCCAGCGCGGGCGAGCGCTCGATCAGGCCGCGTGCCATTACCTGCGCGCGGGCCGCCAGTCGTGCGATCGCGGCGACTTCGCGAGCGCCCTCGCGCGCGCGCAGCGCGGCGTCGACTGCGGCGTGCAGGGCGAGACCCTCGGCAACCTGATGGCGCTGCGGGCGATGGCGCATTGCTGGCGCTCGGAGTTCGATGCAGCGAAGCAGGCGAGCGCCGCTGCGCTGCCGCTCACGGGGCGCGGGAGCCGGTGGGCGTGCATCGCGCTGTTCCACCGCGCGTGGGCGTCGCTCGTCCTCGACGCAGAGGACGATTTCATGGAGACGGCCGACCGCTTCGTCCAGTTTCAACCGGACGCGGAAGCGGGCCGGGAATACATGCTCTGGGCGCCGCTCGCCGCGTCGCTGCTCCAGACCTACGGGCGCCGCGAGCTCTGCAAAGCCTTGCTCGATCGCGCGGACGCGCTGGCGGCCGCGCTGCCCGTCCTGGATCTCGATCTCAGGGGCGCGCTCGCCATCGGGCGCAGCGATTACGTCCGCGCCTTCGAGCGGGATCCGTGGCGGCAGCTCCAGCTGACGCGACAGGCGGTGGAGGCGTTCCAGGCGATCGAGGATCTCAGGAACCAGATCACGGCCTTGAACCGGCTCGGCCAGGCCGAGGCCGAGCTCGGCGATCCGGCGGCGGGCGAGGCCACGCTGCGGCGGGCGGTGGCGCTGGCGCAGCGCATCGCGATCCCGTTTGCGCAACGCCAATCCGCATTGCACCTGGCGGCGCTGCTCTCGCGCGGATCGGATCCGTCGAAATGGGGAGAAGCGAGCGACATGGCCGGATCGTTGCTCGGCGCTGCGGGGGTGAGCGTGGGATACCGAGGCTGGGCCCACGGGATCTGCGCAGAGGTTCTCCTCCAGCGTGGCTCGTACGACGATGCCGTGCGGCAGGCGCGCGAGGCAGATGCGCTGTGCGCCCGCATCCCGCTGCGGCGGCTCTGGGTGACGGCGTTGCTCGTCCGCGGGCTGATCCAGCTGGGTGACCGCGATGAGGCGGCGCGCGTGGCCAGCCGCATCGAGCCCGGGCTCGCGTGTCTGGGCGGCGGCGGCTACGTCGAGATCGACGCGCGGGTGGCGCTGGCGGAGGCGTATTGGACCGGCGGCAGGCAAGACGAGGCGCGGGCGGCGCTCGGCGAAGCGATTCGCGGGATCGCGGCGCGGGCCGAGGCGATCCCCGACGCGGCCTGGCGCGCGCGGTACACGGCGTGTGTGCCGGAGATCGCGCGCGCCCGCCGGCTGGCGAGCGCATGGGCGTAGGCGCGTCGGGCAGACCCCGACACGCGCGCACCTGAGGTCGGCTCGCCCTACTTCGGGGGCAGCCTACCACGGTTCGCGCCATCGGACGAGCGCTCGTCGGCATCGTGCGCATGGCAGATGGCCATGCGCGTGCGCGCACACGCGAGATGACCGTGCGCCGCGTGCGCGCACACGAGAGATGACCGTGCGGGTGTTCGCGCACGCGAGATGACCGTGCACGTGCGCGCACGCGCGCAGCATCGGGCGTCTCCGCACGAACACCCCGCGCGCCCGCGAGGAGGAGCGCGGGTGAACGGCAGGGAGGCGCCCGCGTCGCGGGGTGACGTACGCGCGTCCCCGGGGACGCGCGCAGCGGGGCGCAACGTGCGTTGATCGGTCGAGACGGGCGCCGGCGGCCGCCCGGCGCACGCCTCGTATCCTCCTCACCCGGCCCGAGCTGGGGGCGGCGAGCGCATGAGGCCTGTACGAGAGTCGATGGCTCTGTTCTTGCTTGGCCACTCATCGCATCGCGATCAGCGGCTGGGAGCTACTCGGGCGCACCCGACGGGGCTCGCAACCGGGCGCGTACCGCGTCCAGGGATTCGCGACACGGATACAACAGCTTACGCACAGCCGGAGACGTGTATCATGAGCAGGGTAAGAGGTTCGCTGTATCGTGGGTTGAACGCCGCTCTGACGAGCGCGCTCCTGATCGCGGCCTGTCGCGGCGGCCGCTCCACCACAACTGACGGCGGCACCGGCGGCACCGCCGCCGGGCAGGATCCGTGCGCGTACAAAGCCGGCCCGGAGCTGCTCAGCTTCCCGACCGCCCTCGATTCGCTCGGCGAGATGCCGCCAGACGTGTGCCCTCCCTCGCCCGAGCTCCGTTGCGCCAGCGTCTGCCCCGGCGGCGCGTGCGACGAGGTCGCGCTGGATCGGCTGCACGACATCTTCGCGTGGCGCCTCTTCGTCGCCACCAACTGGCCACACACCGCGACTGGACCCCAGAGCTCCGGAAGCACCGGCAGCTGCAAGGACCTGGTCGGCGCGGCGACCCAGCCGGCGCCGCAGCTCTCCGGCGCCGGCGTGCCCCTGTGGTGCACGTGGCACGACGTCTCCGAGGCGTTCGAGCGCGACGCGCCTCACGATGGAGAGGAGTGCCAGGACGTGAACGTCAAGCAGGTGATGTCGTCGGGGTGGACCGACCCCTTGCCGCCGCGCAACAACCCCGTGTGGGACCAGAACGGGAACCCCGTGAAGTTCGAAGCGCGCATCAATGAGCGCTCGTACCAGCAGTTCGTGGCCAACCTTCGCGTGAACGATATTGCTGGCCAGCTGGCAGTCCAGTGCTTCGCGCCCGAGTGCCAAGACCCGGGCTCGGCCCGTTGCTTCGGGCTCAGCGAGCAGAACTCCACGTGGGGCCGGTATCCCAACTGCGCCAGCGAGTACCCTGGAGGAGCGAACGAGCCGCTGGTGCACCTCAAGCTGGCGTGGAAAAAGCTGGGCCCGTCCGACGACCCAGGTCGCTTCATCGTCCACGAGGACGGAGCGCACGGGCTCGTGGCCATGCACATCGTCGCCAGGACCCTGATGACCAAGGGGTCCTGGTTCTGGGCGACGTTCGAGCACGTCGACAACCTCGAGCCGTCCGAGCCTTGGCGCACGCCGCTGTTCCGGGATCCGTCGTGTCAGGACTGCGTCCCGAACAAGTGCCCTCAGCCGGCGCCCGGCCAGCAGCGCCGGACCCAGATCGAGCGGCTGACGCCGATCCCGGAGGGCGTGGCGGCCCTCAACGACGAGGTGCGGGCGCTGTTCGCGCAGCGCGGGCACGTGCTCCAGCACTACCAGTTGATCGGCGCCCAGCGCCGGGACAGCGGAGAGTACGTGGCGTGCTCCCTCGACGGGAAGCCCACCCACGTCCCGCTCGACGGGCTCAGGCCCGCTCGGCTGGCGAACGCCGTCATCGAGTGGGACCGGCAGGACATCTCCTGCTTCGAGTGCCACGCGCGCGCCAAAGGGGTCGTGTTCAAATCCCCGGCGACCGATTGCATGGACTGCGACACGGACACCTGCCCGATGGCCAAGGAGGGCGACGTCCGCTTCGCGGAAGGCTGCGCCGATTTCCTCTGGCAGGCCGCCAGGGCTGCCTGGAATCCCATCGTCAACACGGAGCAGTGAAGGAGACTCACCATGAGCTACGCGAACCCGAAGCATCCGACCCTCTCATTCCTCTATGCGCTCTACTCGAACGACACGGCAGAGAAGCAGCGGATCCGCAATAATCCCAAGCCCGCCTACAAGGAGTATTCCCTCTCCGCCAAGGCGGCGAATATCTGCAACAAGGTCGGCCTGCAGCCCGGCGCGAAGCCGACGGCCGAGCTCGCGGATGAGATCTGCGTGCTGGTGCGGCAGGAGCTGATCCGGGTGCCCGATCGGCTGATGTACGACACGCGCTACGTCACGCACCAGTCGCCGATGCAGGGGCTCCTCTACGCTGTCTACGCCGGCGACGGGGGGAGCTCGTCGCGCAAGCCCTTCGACGGCGGCGTGCAGATCCATTTCCCGGGCACCGAGGTCGCGGTGGCGGCCCTGGCGTCGCCGGGCAACGGCAAGGAGCTGAGCCACAGCCAGCTGAACGCCATCTTGGCGGTCGTGAAGGCAGAGCTCCTCGGCCCCGTGTACTCGGCCTGGTAGGCGGTCCGGCCGGAGAAGGTGAGGACACGATGAACGACATCCTGACAGTCGCATCCGCGCGGATGCCCGCCGAGGTCGGCTTCGATCGAGCGAGGGCCCACGCGCGCTTGTTCCGATCGGGCCTCGAGGGCGACGTCACCGCGCAGTACGTCGAGTGGCGGCTCGGTCCAGCGGACGATCAGGTGGACTTCCTCGTCGCCCTGGATCGGCCGGGGCCGCAGGGCACCCGGGTGTTCCGGGATCTCGAGGAGCGCTCGCGGAGCTGGACCGAGCAGGAGCGCCACGCCTGGCTCCCCGTCGCGCGCCTCGGGGCCGCTTGGTCCGGCCCCGAGGCGCCCCTCTGGCCGCGCGTCCCCACCGTGTGGCTCGAGCTCGACGACGTGCGCGGGCCGGCGGCCGCGCCGCCGTGCGTGAGCGTGTGCCTCGTGTCGGGGTACGCGCGACCGCTCGAGCCCCTCGGTGCGCCTCGGCCCGACGAGGAGATCGACACCGTCCACCGGGTCCTCGACCTCTTGGGCGTGCCCGCGTCAGCGCGCCTCGGCGGCGCGCTCGGGCGGTGCTTCGCCGCCCTCCCGCGAGGGGGGCGGCTCATCCACCTCTCGGTGATGCTGGGCCGCGATCCAAAGGCGGTGAAGCTCTACGGCAAGGTGCCGCGCGCCGCGCTCTCACCGTACCTGAAGGCCATCGGATGGAGCGGCGAGCTGGCAGCGCTGGAGCGAGCTCAGCGGGCGTTGTATCCGGAGGCGTACACCGGAGACGACGTGTACTTCGATCTGAACCTGGCCAACTACGACGCTCCCGGGCGCGCGTCGCTGGGGCTCGCGTTCAGCCAGCAGCAGGTCGCTCGCGGCCCCTGCCAGGATCCGCGCCGGCGCGCGATCCTGGACCGGCTGGTGGAAGCCGGGCTCTGCCACCCGGCCAAGGCGGCCGCCGTCGCCGGGTGGCCCGGCGAGTCGCGCGAGCAGGTCGCTGGAGAGGCCTGGCCGCGGCGCTTCCTGCGCTTCCTCGACATCAAGCTGGTCTGGGACGAGGACCAGGGTCCCTCGGCGAAGGCCTATCTCGGCACCAGCTGGCCATCAGGGCTCTTCTGAGCGGGCGGCGGACGTCCGCTGAGCGGGCGGCGGACGTCCGCCGCCGCCCGCTCACGCCGGCGTTGCGACGATACGGTGCGCCTCGCGGAGCGCGGCGGCGGAGGCATCATCGCCGTCGATCGCGGCGAGCGCGGCCGCGATCTCGGCGCGCGCTCCCCCTGACCCGCCGCGCCGCGAGCGGGCGCGGTGCAGGCTCAAGAGCGCGCTCAGCTCGAGCCACCGCGCCGAGAGCTCCCTCGCCCGGGTGAGCGCGCGCTCGAGCTCGAGCTCGCCCGCGGCCTCGTCGCGCCGAGGGTTCTCCGGCGAGAGGAGGATCTCCGCCCGCTGGCGGTGGACCTCCGGCTCGAGATAACGCTCCTCCGTGCGTTCGTAGTGCGCCGTCGCCTCGTCGAGCGTTCGGAGCGCTCCGCCGAAGTCCCCCTGGAGCCGGAGCGCCGCGGAGAGGAACGTGAGCTGCCAGATCGTGCCGAGCTCGGCCCCCACCCGCCGCCACATCGCCATGCCGCGCCGGAGAGGCTCGATCCCCCCGCCGTCCCCCGAGAGGGCGCGCGCCGCGGCGTCGATCATGCGCCCGTAGGCTTCCCAGAACGGAAAGCCGTGCTCTTGCGCCACCGTGATGGCCTGCTGAGCGTGCTCCCGCGCGCCGTCGAGGAGCGGCGCGCCCGTGCCCGTGCAGCCGAGCACCAGGTGAAGCCACGCCGCCTGGCCGTGCATGCCGGCGATGCGGCTCGTGTATCCCAGCCGCATTGCATGGTCGATCCCTTGCTGCTTCCGGGCGAGGGCGAGGTCGACGTGCCCGAGGAGGAGCTCGGCCAGCGCCTCGAAGGACAGCGAGGAGAGCAGCGGATCGTCGCCGTAAATGACCGCCAGATCGCGGTGCCGCTCGAAGACGTAGATGGAGTCGCACTTCCGGCTATGCGCGACGGCGTCCGCGAGGCGCCCCATGCAGAAGCTCGTCATGCAGAGCGCCTGGTGCGCCCCGAGCAGCCGCTCCGGCCGCCCATCCTGCTCGGCGATCGCGAGCAGCTCGCGCCCGAGGCGCAGCGCCTCCGGCAAGGAAGCGCGCGTGTTGTGGAAATACCAGAGCCCCCGCCGCGCCACGAAGGCGCGCTCGGAGGACGCTTGGCCGGCCGCGGCGAGCTCCACGACCCGCGTGAACGACCGCTCCACCTCCGGATCGCTATAACCGACCTTGGACATCAGGATTGCCCCGCGCGTCAGGAGCAGATCCATCTCCTGGTCGTCGCGCGCTGCTCCGGGGGGGAGCAGGCCGACATCGGAGAGCCCTCGCGCGATGTGGTGCAGCGCATCGGTGTACGCCGACGCGCTGGAGGCCTTCTTCGCCGCGTCGTGCCAGTACCCGACGGCCTTGTCCGGGCGATCCGCGTCGGACCAATGACGGGCCACGAGATCGGGCCTCTCCCGCGGCAGATCGTGGAACTCGGCCTCCAGCGCGGTGGCGATACGCTTGTGCATGGCCTGCTGGGTCGCGCGGGTCATGCTGTCGTAGGCCGCGTCGCGGATGAGCGCGTGCTTGAACACGTAACTCGGGTTCTTGATGCGGCGCTTGCGGTACACGAGGCCAGTGTCCGTCAGCCGGTCGAGATCCTCCTGCACCGCGGCGGCGCCGAGCGGGCTCACGACCGAGAGCACGTCGAGGCTGAACTCCCGGCCCAGCGCCGCCGCGACCTGCGCTGTCTCCCTGGCGCGACCCAGCCGATCCAGGCGGGCCGTCAGCAGGTTGCGCAGCGTGCTCGGGATCTCCGTCTGCGCGAGCGGACGGGCCAGATCGTACCTGTCCTCCCCCTCCACGAGCGCGCCTGTGTCCACCAGCATCCAGATCAGCTCCTCCACGAAGAGCGGCACGCCGTCGGTGCGGTCGAGCACCTGATCGAGGACCTCGGCGGGAAGCGCCTTGCCGCCGAGGAGCGCCGCGATCATCGGCTCGACCTGGGCGCGCTCGAGGCGGTTGAGGGAGAGGTGCTGGACACCGGCGGTAGGGAAGGGAATCGAGAACTCGGGGCGTGAGGTCATGATCAAGGACACCGGGGCCGAGGGAGCCTCTTGGACGAGCAGCGTGAGCAGCTCCAGGGTTGTTGCCTCGGCCCAGTGCAAGTCCTCTGCCACGAAGATCAGCGGGCGCTCCTCGGCCATCGCGAACAGCAGCGACAGAACGGCGTTCAGCGTCATCTCCTTCCGCCGCTGCGGGGAGACGTCGAGCGGGGCGTAAGGGGGCGCGACGGGGAGGGAGAGGAGCGGCAGGAACAGCGGCATCACCTCCGGCGGCGTGAAGCCGTGGCCCGCGAGGCGCGCCTCGAGCCGCGCGACGCGGGCGTCCGGCGGCGCCTCGTGATCGAGCTCCAGGATGCGCGCGAGCATCTCGACGATCGGGAAGAGCGCGCTGTGCTGCGTGTCCGGCGCGCAGCGGCACTCCACGAAGGTGTGCGGCTCGCGCGCCACCCGCGCCCGCAGCTCGCGCACGAGGCGGCTCTTGCCGAGGCCGGGCTCCCCGCTGATCATCGTGCACTGCCCCGCGCCCGCGCGCGCGCGGCGCCAGCGCTCGAGCAGGATCGCCATCTCCTGCTCCCTGCCGACGAGCGGCGCCTCGTTGCTGATGGAGTCCGGGGTGGGCGGCCGGTCCGACGCCGCGCGGAGGACGAACGTCTTCCCGGACGCGCCCGCGCGATCCGCCTGCGGCCCCTCGCCGCCTTCGAACTCGAACGCGCCCCGCAGGAGCCGCCGGACCTCGGCCGACACCGCGACGCCGCCGGGCGGCGCGAGCGCCGCGACGCGCGCGGCGGTGCGCGGCGTCTCCCCCACGCCGGGCGCCGAGCCGCCCCGGAGGTCCTGCGCGACGAGCACGCCGCTGTGGACGCCGATCCGCACCTCGATCCGCGCGCCCGGCGCCGCGCGCCGGTCGTTCTTGGCGCGCACCGCGTCCGCGATCGCGAGCGCCGCCCGGGCGGCGCGCCGCGCGTCGTCCTCCTCGGCGCGCGGGTAGCCGAAGTAGATCAGCACGCGGTCGCCGAGCGCGGCGGCCACGTGCCCCCGGTGGCTGCGCGCGATGTCGGCGCAGGCGGCGACCTCCGCGCGCAAGAGCCCGTCGATCTCTTCCACGTCGAGCCCCTCGGGCGTCGCGGCGATCGCGTCGAGCGCGCAGCAGACCACGGTGAGCTGCCGCCGCTCGCCGTCGAGCGTGGCGAGCGTCGCGGCGTCGGGCGGGTGGGTGACGGTCGGCGCGAAGAACGCGTACGCCCGCGGCGCGCCGGCCGCCGACCCTCCCCCGACCGGCTCGACCGGGGTGTCCTGCGGCTCGCCGGAGGCGGCTCCCCGGGCGATCGCGTCCCGCGACAGCGCCGCGACGTCGCAGGCGTCGAGCGCCGGGACGAGCGCCGCGGCGCTCGCCTCGCGGGCAGCCTCGTCCTTCTGCGTCACGTGGCGGAGCAGCGCCCCCAGCCAGTGCCCCTGGAGCGCGGCCGGGATGGGGACGGGGGCGGGGTTGAGCTGCTGGTACAGGATGTCGGCCGCCGAGCCGCCGGCGTACACGGGCACGCCCGTGAGGCACTCGAGGAAGACGAGCCCCCACGAGAACAGGTCGACGCGCGGCGTCGGCTCGAGCCCGCGGAGCTGCTCGGGCGCGGCGTAGCCGGGCGTGCCGAGCGTCTCGCCGGTGGCCGTCAGGCGCGCGCTCCGGCCGCCGCTCGCCCCGGCGATCACGCCGATGCCGAAGTCGAGCACCACCGCGTTCCGGCGAGCGCCGGAGGGGAGCACCATGATGTTGCGCGGCTTGAGGTCGCGGTGGATGACCCCTTGGGCGTGGGCGCACGAGAGGGCGTCGAGCACCTGCACCATGAGGTGCCTCGCCTCCGCGGGCGCGAGCGCGCCCTCCCGGGCGAGCACCTCCTCGAGCGTCTCGCCGGGCACGTACGAGAAGACGGTGTAAAGGAGCTCGTTGCCGGCGCGCCCCGCGTCGATGAGCGTCACGATGTTGGGGTGACGCAGCTGCCCGCAGAGCTCCGCCTCGCGGAGGAACCGCGCGATCCGTCGCTCGATCGCGGCCGCGTCGCCGCGCTCCGGCAGCGTCATGATCTTGAGCGCCACCGTCTGGCCGGTGGTGAGCTGCCGCGCCTTGTAGACCCTGCCGAAGCCGCCTGCGCCCAGCTCGGAGACGATCTCGTATCGCCCCGCGAACGTCGATTCGGCGGCCAGCAACGGACTGCCCTGATGCATTCCGGCCTCGTTGTGGTGACATGCCCGGCGTTTCCCGGGCGAGGGCCCGGAGGGGCCACGGACGACCCTCGGCGAGCGACGAACGGCCGCGGCGCCTCGAGCCTTACGGCGCTGCGCGGCGGTAAACCTCAAGGAACAGCGCGGATCAGCGCCCCTCCGACGGCGCCTCGACATCCTCCTTCAGCAGCGCGACGAGGTCGCGATCGATCTCTCCGCCGAGCGCCTCGGTCAGCTCGCGGACGCGATCGAGCTCCCGCCGCAGCGCCCGGTGGTGATTGCGGTTCTTGACGAGCTGCTGCTGGCCGAGGAGCGCGAACGCCTCCTCGCGGCTGCCGGCGCGCTGCAGCGCCGCGCCGAGCACCAGGCCGCGGAAGCCCTCGCTGAGATCGAGCGACAGCGGCTCCCCCCCGCGCGCGCGCCGCTCCGCCTCCAGGACGAAGGCGTGCGCCGCGCGCCAGAGCTGGGCGAGCAGCGCGCCGGTCTCCGGCGCGCCGTCGTAGGCGAGGGCGCGCGCGAGGTGGCTCCGATCGAGCGCGAGCTCGCCGCCCGCGCCGCCGCGCTCCGCGACCGAGAGCGCGTACGCGCGGCGGATGATGTTGTCGAGCTGCCGCAGGTTGCCCGGCCACGGCACCTCGCAGAGGAGCGCCACCGCCTCCGGCGCCAGCCGCGCCGCGCCGTGCGCGCCGCCCTCGCGGTGGCGGCGGCTCAGCATGTAGTCGGCCCAGAGCGGCAGCTCGTCGAGCCGCTCGGCGAGCGGCGGCAGCCGGACGGGCAGCACGTTGATCCGGTAGTAGAGATCCTCGCGGAAGCGGCCGTCGCGCGCGGCCGCGCGCAGGTTTTCGTTGGTGCCGATGAGGAAGCGCACGTCGGCGCGGCGCTCGCCCCCCTCGTCGCCGAGCGCCCGGTAACGCCGCTCCTCGAGCACGTGGAGCAGGCCGGCCTGCGCCTTGAGCGAGAGCTTGTCGACCTCGTCGATGAAGAGCGTCCCCTGCGCGGCGCGCGCGATCGCGCCCGGGTTGTCCCGCACCGCCCCGGTGAAGGCCCCGCGCTTCCAGCCGAACAGCTCGGCCATCTGGAGGTCCTCGGGGACGCTGAGCAGGTCGAGCGTCTCGAACCGCTGGCCGACGCGCCCCGACTGCTCGTGGCACCAGCGCGCGAGCCGGGACTTGCCGGCGCCGGTCGGGCCGCTGATGAGGATGGTCTCCTCCTGCCGGGCGAACACGCGCAGCAGGTCGATGAGGGGCCCGGTCGTGGGGCCGACCACCGGCAGGAACTCGTCGACGCGCGCCGGGCCGGCCGGCCGGGGCGGCAGCGCGCGCAGGTAGGGCGCCGCGATGCTGGCGAGGAGCTCGAGCTGCTCGTAGCACCCGCGCCACATCGGCTCGCCCCCGGCGGCCGCCTTGCAGCTGGCCTCGAGCGCGACCATCCCCTCGACGGCGCCGCCGGGGGCGCGCAGCGGCACCACGTGCACGTGCGTGGCGTCGCGCTCGAGCATCCGGTCGCGCGTCTCGTCGCCGGGCAGACCGGCGCCGCCGCGCCGCTCGACGAGCGCGGCCGCCCCGTCCGGGAGCCAGGGGCGGAGCACGCCGAGCTGAACGTCGATCGAGACCGAGCAGCGGTGCTCGACGAGCCAGCGCCAGACGCTCGCCGAGGTGAGATAGCCGGTGCCCTCGACCCGCGCGCCGTTGCGGTGCTCGATGCCGAAGAGGCGCTGATAGCCGCCCTCGGGCCGGAGGTGCACCACCCCACGGAGCAGGCGCCCGCGCGGGGCGAGCGGGGTCGCCGTGAGGGCCTGCTCGGCGCAACCGAGCATCTTGCGCAGCACCGCCGTGGCAGCGTCCTCGAAGCAGGTCGCCTCCACGAGGGAGCCGATCAGCGCAGGAAGCAGATCATGAGCCATGGCGAACGCAGGCCAGCATACACGAGATGTGTCCAGGCATGAGGCTGGATGAGCGGAGCAAAGGGTCGGCCAACCCGCATCCGGGTGCCTCGCCGGGGGGATGGCGGACGTCCTCGGCTGACGCATCTGCGTCCCACGCGACGCAGGGGTTCCGTCTGTGCTGGCGCGAGGCGCTGGCCGCCCGAACGCCCGCGGAGCGAGCCGCTGCCGGTCCGCGGCGCCGGGCGCCGCAGGCAGGCGCGATCGAGGAACGTCGATGTCCCTCTGACAGCAGCCATCGGATCTGGCCATCGTGATAAGACACGCCATGATCTCGATCTACACCTCACGTTGTGTGAGCATGATGTTGCTGGGCCTCTCGCTCCTGGCCTGCGGCGACGACGACGGCAAGGGCGGCGGCGGCCCCGGCGGCACGAGCAGCGGCGCCGGCGGGGGAGGGGGCAGCGGCGGTGAAGGCGGCGGCGGAGGCGGCCCGGCGCAGCTCGACCCGCGCGTCGAGGCGTGCCTGCGGATCAACGCATGTGACGCCGACGGCGGTGCGCCGGTGGGACTCCAGGCCTGCCTCGGCCACGAGCTCGATCAGCGGTGGGCCTGGGCCACCACCGGGGCGAGGCGCCTCGGCCTCGCGGCCATGGACTGCAAGCTCGCGGCGGCCGACTGCGCCGGGGTCCGCGCGTGCACGCCGGCCGTCGAGGAGCTCGGCGCGGCGTGCAGCGAGCGGGCCGGCGCCGATCTGTGCGAGGGCGATACCTGGGTGATTTGCGACGACCTGGGCGCGCCGCTCGCCGCGATGGACTGCGCGGCCGCCGGGCTCTCCTGCATGTCCGATTTCAACGCCGGGTGCGGCGCCGAGCCGTGCGATTACGCCACCACGCCGGCGGCGTGCGATCCCGAGGACGCGGACGTGCTCGTCGAGTGCAGCCCTGCCGGCTTCCTGACGCGGGTCCACTGTCCGAGCCAGTACAACCTGGTCCACGTGAACGGCCGTGAGGGGGAGCAGGTCTTCTCGATCGCGGGGGAGACCTGCGGGTTCGACGAGCAGCGCAGCGCGCTCGGGTGCGTGGGCACGGGCGAGGCGTGCTCCTTCTTCTCGCAGCGGTGCGACGGCGCGGTGCTCGAGACCTGCGCGGGCGGCAAGCTGGGCCGCCGCGACTGCGCCGCGCTGGAGCCGGCCGGCCAGGGCTGCGGCTTCGTCCAGAGCGGGCCGTTCGCCGGCGCGGCCTCCTGCGGGCTGGTCGGCGGCGCGTGCGATCTCGGCAGCGACGAGGCGTGCGACGGCGCCGTCCTCCGGTACTGCAGCTGGGGAGAGCCCGCGGCGCTCGACTGCCGCGCCGCGGGATACACCGGCTGCGCCACGGCCGAGCAGGGCGGGCGCACCGTCGCTTACTGCACGCCGTAGGGCCGCCCCGGATCAGGCACCGAGCGACTCGACATCTCCTCAATCCGCTGAATCGGGGGGAGCGCGCTGCTGCGTGGGCAGCAATCGCGGCCCCTCGTGTTGCTCGGGCGCGACGTGGTCGCTATAGGCGGCCGAATTCGCCGGCGAGCTCGGCATCGACCCGCGCATGCTGATGTACTGGAAGTGGCTGCTGGCGCGCGACCCAGCTGGCTGCCGCGACGCGTACACCGGCGGCTGCGCGTGCGGCGCGCTCCGTTATCAAATCTCGGGAGAACCACTTGCCCGTTCGAGTCGATGATCTCGCGTCCCGGCTCCGGGCCGGCAAACTCGCCGCCGGAGGCTGCGCCGGTCCGTGCCGGGACGAGTGATCATCGAGCACTCCGCTGCGCCGAGCGGAGATGCTTCACGGCGCTCAGGGCGTGGTGGCGGTCGGCGTGTAGTTTGTGCCGGTCTTGTTCGCGCAGAAGCCGAACGAGGTCGTGGCGCCGGGCGCGAGGTTCGCATTCCAACTCAGCGGAGTGACCTGATACTGACCGGCGGAAGCCGCCTGAAAGTTCGCGCTGTGGCTGCTCGTCAGCGTGGATTGATTCATCGCGAGCGACACGGACCAAGTGGAGATCGCGGTCGTGCCGCCGTTGTGAACCGCGACACTCGCGCAATAGCCCGTGTTCCAATTGCTGGTCACGGTGAGCGTCGCGGTCCACGGCGTCGTGCTCGCGCCGCACGGGATCTGGCTCGTCGTCCAGGACGTATTCGGATCGATGAAACACAGGTCCCAATTCGAAGGCGGGCCGTTGAAGTCCGTCTCGCTCGGCGGCAAAAGGCTCGTCACGCCGTCGTGAACGAGGCTCGTATCGATGAAGCCGAGCTGCGGGAACGGCTGATCCTCGAGCGGAGAAAAGTTTTCGACGATCGGGCCCCACCAGCCGCAGCCGGTCACACTGCAGTCTTGTTGCGGACCCGTGAACGCGTGCGCGTACTCGAGATCCCACTGACTCGTGCAATAATTCCAGAACAAAACGCGGTTCTCCCAGCCGCTCGCGGTGGAGACGGTGGCATTGGCGTAGTACAGCGTCTCGTGGTTCACGCCGGCGCCGTCCGCCATTTGCGTGAGCTGGCAGGTGTTGTCGCTGAATGGTCGCGTCCAGATCCAGGAGGGCACGGTCTGACCGCCCGCGCACGGATCGGTCGCCGAGCACGACCAGTCGAAAACGCCGATGTGATGCACGCTGGCCTCGCGGTACCAGCCGACGACCTCGACGGTCTTTTCCGTGCGATTCGTGGCCGTCGTGAACAAGTCCGCCGGTACGTCGAAGCCGAGACCGTCCGGATACACGATCATGTGCGTGTAGAGCGTCGATGATTCGGTTACGGGCAGCGCGCCGCTCTTGTAACTCACGCCCGCGCCGAGCCCGCCCGGCACGTGGTCGGGGACGATCTCGCGCGAGCGCGCCGCGCGCGGCGCGCCGTCCGCCGTACCGCGCATCGCCTTGAGATTCGGCGGCAGCCGCTCCGGCCTGCGCGCGGCGGCACGCTGCGCTTCAGCGCGGCGATCGGCGATCGGCGCGCACCGCTGCGTCTCCGGATTCTGCAGCAAACCGGCTGCGCAATGCCCGCCGCCTGCGAGCGCATGCGCCTCCGAGACGACGTCCGCCTCGCCGGATGCGTCCGCACCGCACGCGAGGAGAACCAGCGGTGCCGCGAGGTACAATGAAGAAGAGAAGGCCGACATCATCGAAACCGTGACTCGTCGCATCGTCGCTCCTACTTCGGTAGAAATACACTTTTGGTGAGCTCACGCGCAGTGAGCAGGTCGACCGGACCCGGGTTCTTCGTTTCAGACTCTCAGCGCCATTAGAGTCTCGACGCGCAGGCAAATTAAGCCGGATCGCAGCGCGAGGAAGCGTAGCGCAGCAAGGCGGAAGGGTGAGGCCGCGAGCGGCTCGTATACTCCATATTCATGGATCACCGGAGGGCGTGATTCTAATGAAATGGCATCATAGACCCCATGCAATGGATTCATCTCGCCATGAGCAACCCGGAACGTGCCGCGGCGGCGCGCCCCCGGCGCGCCCGCAGTCGGTAGCCGCTATTCCACGGAACGGAGTCAAAGCCAAAGCGGCTGCAGCGCGAACGAGGGGGCCCTACGAAACTACAGCGGGAAAATGATGAGGTCGTAGCGCACCTGGCTCTGTGGCGTCGGATGCAGGGGGGATCAGGTAGTCCAACCGCCTGCTGGCCCCGTACCCCCGCGGCGGGGGGCGCGTTGGCCCGGCGGGGCGGGGTGGCGGCGCCGAGCCGCATTCCGCTGTCACTGCAAACGGTCGCAAGTTTCTGAAGCAAAGTCGGCTCGCGACGGAGCACGCGCTCGATCTCCTCTTGCACGACGCCGACGCGCGCGTTAAATACTGAACCACATGGTTCAGTTTTCGAGTGCCCGCCTCGACGCTTCCTTCGCCGCGCTTTCCGACGCGACCCGGCGCGGCGTTCTGGAGCAGCTCGGACGAGCCGACGCTTCGATCACGGACCTCGCCGAGAAGTTTCACATGACCCTCACGGGCATGAAGAAGCACGTCGGCGTCCTCGAGCGGGCCGGGCTCGTCACCACCGAGAAGGTCGGCCGCGTGCGTACCTGCAAGCTCGGCCCGCGGGGGCTCGACGAAGAGACGGCGTGGATCGAGAGGTACCGCCAGATCTGGGCCGCGCGCTTCGACGAGCTGGACAAGGTCATCGAGGAGCTGAAGCGAAAGGAGAACGTCGATGGACGCAAGTAAAGAGAGTGAGCCCAAATTGACGAGTAATCGCACGACGGTGGAACCGAAGTCCGATCGCGAGATCGTCGTCACACGGACCTTCGATGCCCCGGCGCGCATCGTGTTCCAGGCGTGGACCACGCCGGAGCTGTTCAGGCGGTGGTGGATACCGAAGTCGATGCCCGTGCCTCTACTTTCCTACGAAGCGGATATTCGCACCGGCGGCAGCTACCGCCTGGTCTTTGGTCACGATGCCGCGCAGCCGATGGCGTTCTTCGGCACGTACCTCGAAGTGACACCGCATTCGCGCATCGTGTGGACGAACGACGAAGCGGGCGACGATGGCGCCGTCACGACCGTGACCCTCGAGGAGAGAGGCGGCAAGACGCTGCAGGTGCTGCACGAGCTCTATCGATCGAAGCAAGCGCGCGACGCCGCCCTGGCCTCGGGCGCGTACAGCGGGATGGGCGAGACGTTCGAGCAGCTCGATGAGCTTCTCGTCACGCTCGGTACGACGGCGCGACCGTCCTGAAGCCATCGCGCCGGAGGGACGCCGGGGAGCGCGACACCCTGCGAGCGCAGTCGTCCTGAGATGCTTAGGGATAAATCCTGCGCGGCGCTTGCGTCTCGATTTGCAGCGCTCTAGCCTCTCGTGGCATCGCAAAGATCACCTTCGGAGCGGGAACGAGGCGCCCGTTCGAGGATGATCTCGTACGGCATCCATCTCCCGATGGATAAGAACCATGGAATTCTCCAGCGCCGCTGGGGTTCACCTGCTTTCTATCGCAATGACGAAGACCTTACATGGCTCGACGGACGAATCGGAGCACTTGGCGCGTCAAGTGATCGACCTCGTATTGCGCCGCAATCGGGACGCTTGGCCGCTCGGCGGCCCGGTGGCGCCGGAGGTGCTGGCGCAGCGGGCCGGGGAGACGATCACGAGAGCGGGCCTCGGGGGAAAGGAGGCGCTGCGGCGCTGGGTCGACGAGCTGGCGCCGGCGACGGTCGCGGCCGATCACCCCCGGTACTTCGCGTTCATCCCCCATGCGCCGACGGAGGCGTCGGTGCTCTTCGACCTTGTCGTGAGCGGAGCCGGGCTCTGCGCGGCCAGCTGGCTCGAAGCTGCGGGCGCCGTCTACGCCGAGAACGAGGCCTTGCGCTGGATCGCCGACCTCGCCGGCTTCCCCGCGGCGGCCGGGGGCACCTTCGTGCCCGGCGGGACGCTGGGCACCCTCTCGGCGCTCCATGCGGCGCGACATGCAGCGCTCGTGCGGCGCCATGGGGCGCGGCCGGCCCGCTGGAAGCTGGCGGCGTCGACCGACGGCCACTCGTCGATCAAGCAGGCGGCGCGCATCATGGACGTCGAGCTGATCGAGGTCCCCGTCGATGGCCGCCACCGCATGACGAGCACGACCCTCCGGGGAGCGCTCGACGCGCAGGGGGACGATGGGCTCTTCGCGGTGGTCGCGTCGGCGGGAGGAACGAACCTGGGCCTGATCGATGATCTCTCCGGTGTCGCGCAGGTCTGCCGCGAACGGGGCGCATGGCTGCACGTCGACGGAGCCTACGGGCTCGCGGCGCTGGCCGCGCCGAGCAAGCGAGCGGCCTTCGCCGGCATCGAGATGGCCGACAGCTTCACCGTCAATCCACACAAATGGCTCTTCGCGCCCTACGACTGCTGCGCGCTCATCTACCGCGACCCGGCCCAGGCGAGGGCGGCGCACAACCAGTCGGCGGCCTACCTGGATCCCATCAACGATGGCGCCGATTGGAATCCCGCGGACTACGCGTTGCAGCTGAGCCGACGCGCTCGCGGGCTGCCGTTCTGGTTCTCGCTCGCCGTTCACGGGACGGACGCGTACTCCGAGGCGATCGAGACGACGCTGGCGCTGACGCAGCAGGCGGCAGAGGCGATCCGCGCGAGGCCGTTCTTGGAGCTGCTCATCGAACCCGAGCTGAGCGTCCTCGTGTTCCGCCGCCGCGGCTGGTCCGCGGCGGACTACGACGCCTGGTCGGCCCACCTGATCGCCTCGGGCGCGGGGTTCGTCGTCCCCACGACGTTCCAGGGCGAGCCGGCCGTGCGGATCGTCATCATCGACCCGCGCAAGACGCATGCCGACATCGAGAGGGTGCTCGACTCGATGAAGGACGCTCCTCGCTGACCGGGCCTGAAGGCCGCGCCTCAGCTCAGCTTCGCGAGGGCTTGCGCGAGATCCGCGATCAGGTCGTCCGCGTCTTCCAGCCCGACCGAGAGGCGGAAGAGATCGTCGGCTGGCCTGCTCCCTTCCGAGGCCTCCCCGCCGGCGTCCTGGACCATCGAGTGCGACATCGATTGGGCGTGCTCGATGACGCTATAGATCCCTCCCAGGCTCACCGAGAGCCCGATGATCCGGGGCGCCTCCAGGAGCCGCGCGATGTTGCTCGCAGGACCCGCCACGGAGAAGGAGATGACGCCCCCACCGCCGCCGAGGAGCTCGCGCGCCCGGTCGTGCTGCGGATGCGACCGCAGGCGCGGATACCGAACCGACGTGACCCGGGGATGCATCTCGAG
Organism: Sorangium sp. So ce185; assembly: GCF_051526825.1. Lineage (NCBI taxonomy): Bacteria > Pseudomonadati > Myxococcota > Polyangiales > Polyangiaceae > Sorangium > Sorangium sp. So ce185. The sequence goes on from NZ_CP150316.1 coordinate 1,339,070, forward strand.
GAACTCGGCGATGCGGGCGGCGCTCGCGTTTTGTTGCGCCACGCGCACATGAATCGTCTTGAGACCCTCGGAGACGAGCCAGGCCGCGTGCGGATCCATACAAGAGCCATACAGCGTCTGCTTGCGCCAGATCTTCTCGGCGAGCGCGTCCGAGCACATCACGGCGCCGCCGTGGACGGCGAAGTGGCCGCTCAAGTACTTCGTCAGGCTATGAACCACGACATCGGCTCCCAGGGTCGAGGTCTCCAGGACCCCGGGAGGGGTGAACGTCGCGTCGCAGATGCTCGTCGCCCCATACCGAGAGGCCAGCCGGCAAATCTGCTTGCAGTCCGGCAAGATGAGCTCTGGATTGCTCAGCGTCTCGAAGTACACCGATCGGCAGCCGCGTCGGAGCAGCTCCTCGAGCTGCTCCGTCTCCTCGGGCACGAAGAAGCGAACCTCGTAGCCGAAGCGTCGCATCTCTTCGGCGCAGAACCTGAGGCTGTCGCCGTAAATACGGGTCGACACCGCGAGCGTGTCGCCAGGGTCGTTGAGGGCGAGCAGCGCGGTCGTGATCGCCGACATGCCCGAAGGGAAGCCGATCGCGGTCTCCGTCTCGGCGAGCGACGCCAGCTGCTTCTCCAGGAAGCTGACCGTCGGGTTGCCCCAGCGCGTGTAGTAAGAGCTCGGCCGCGTCGCATGCTCCGCGCCGACAGCGGCATCGTAGCTCGGCATGCGGAAGAGCGTGGTCTGATAGATCGGCTGAACTACCGGCACATTCTCCGCGGCGACCGGCTTCGTAAGGAGTAGCCTAGAGCTGCTTTTCACCAGAACCTCGTAGGAGCCCGCGGCGATCGCCGCTCGGCGCTCCCTGGTCGATAGATGAGGTGCTTCATTCGCAATACGATTCCAGCTTCCCTCGACGTCGGACGTCCAGCGTGACGCAGTGGAAGCCCCCGCCGAGGGTGCGGCCGTGGCGCAGCCGCAGCGGGATCACCTCCACGCGGTGCCGTTCGAGCAAGCGAATCAGGCGCGTCTGATCTGCGTCCACGACGGCCAGGTGCGGGCTGAGCATCAGCAGGTTGATCCCCAGCCAGATCGACGCGCTCGGCGCGAGATCCGAGTAGCGCACGACCTCCATCTCGGGAGCTTCGATGACCTCCCACCCCCTGAGCGGAGCCGGGAGGTTGTCCTTGTTGACGCGCTCTGGATTGATCAGCACGAGGCCAGGACGTATGGGCGCCAGGGTGGTGTCGATATGCGAGCCGCAATAGAGATCGCGGCAGGGATGGACGCGGTACTCCGGCCCGAGCGCGCTCTGCAGCCACCGTGCGCCCAGCTCGTTGCCGGTGGATGACACGAGGTAGATGATGTCGCGCCCGAGGCGGAGCACGTTGGCAGCGTCGAAGGCGGGCTCTATCTCTCGCAGGGTCGGCTGAGCGGGGTTGCTGGTCTCGTAGAGCTCATCCCTCAGCGACGGCTTCGGCGCCGAGAGCCAGCGAGAGCCGTGCCTCAAGTAGCCGACGATGATGTCACGGTAGGCCATGGACTCGAAGTACCGCGATCGGAACGGGTTCGGTGACTCGATGACCGTGTCGCCGATCGCGAGGAGGACGTCTCGCGGGCAGTACGGAAAGTAGTATTCGGATTCCCAGAACGGCGTTCGGACGAGGCCAGGGAAGTCGATCGGCTTCGGCCTCTGGACGACGATGCCCAGCCTGTCCAGGATCTCGATGAAGCGCTCGAGATCCTCTTCGGTCTCCTCGATCACCCTGGCCGGGAACCTTCGGTCCTGGGCCGACTCGAGGATGTGCCGCGTGCTGGGCTCGATCGCGTTCATCCCGTGGTCGAAATACGGCAGCTGCGCGAACTTCGCGCTGCCGACGATCACCTCTTCCAGCGGATCCCACTCGTTGTGCACTTCAACGCTGATTCTTGTGTTCGTAAGCATGTTCCTGCTCTCGATCCTGTAAAGGTTTGTCATCGTTATTGAGCGCTCGCCGGCCGCGCTGCCTGCGCGTCCTCGCGTCGCCGGCTCGAGCCGAGCGCCCGGTCGCCCGCCTGGTCAGGCGCTCGCGACGGATCTCTCCATCTCCGGCCCGGGCAGCGACGCGAAGACCGTGGAGAGCGCGGCCAGGCCCTTCGGGCGCTTCAGCTCGGCGTACGCAGGATCCCTCCTCAAGATGGTGTGCGCTTCCTTCAAGCGCCAGAGGGGGACTCTGGGGAAGAGGTGATGCACCAGGTGGTATCCTTCGCCCTCCTCCTCTCCGAGCAGGAGCCGCTCGGCTGGTCCGTAATCTCGGTTCCACGTCATGCGTATGTCGACGCGCGACGCGGTCTCGATCAGCGGATAATGCTCCAGCAGCTCTGCGACGGCCCCTATCCAGACCTGCGTGGTGACGAGCGGGACTATCCAGTACGCCGCGAGCGCGCCGAGCCACCCCGCGGCCGCGGCGGCGGCGACGATGGTCAGGAGGCCGACGAGCCTGACGTAGCGCTCCCAGCTCGCTTCTTCCTTGTGCAAGATCCTGTGTCGAATCAGGTACGCGATGTACGACAACGTCGAGCGTGGGCCAGCCAGGCTCATCAAATAGTCGCGCAGCTTTGCTCGCTGGAGGTTTGGCCCGCACAGCCCGCTGCGCTGGTACTGGAGGTAGTCGGGATCTCGCTGGGGATCGCCGAAACGACCGTGATGGTTGACCACGTGGGAAAGGCGGTATCCAGTGTAGCTCTGAAGCACAGGATGTCCCGCGAGCGCCGCTCCGATGATGGAGCCTATCTTGGTGTTCGACATGAGCGTGCCGTGGCAGGCCTGATGGAGCACGCCCGCCAACGCGCGCTGCCGCCCGCCTATGAAGAAGATCGCGACGAGGTACGACGCGGCGCCCGCCGCCAGAGGGAGATGCCGCCACGACCAGCATGAAAACCAAACCCACAATGAAATGAACAGCCAGTGCCTGACGATCTCCAGGGGGCCATGCCAGTTGTCCGCCGTGTAGCAGGCCCTGACGTCTTTGAGGATGTCTTTCGAGAACTTGTGTCTCTTGACCGAGCTCGCCGTTGTTCCCAAGGCTGCATTCTCCTGGCTTCACTCGCTGAACTGAGTTTTTAGCTCGGGGCGCCGGACAGGATCCCTGAGCTCGGCCTCCCCATCGCGCGCTCGCTTGCTGCGTGGCGGGCTCACGTAGGATTTGCAATGCATGTGCCAGGCCGTGCCGTCTGGGGAAGGCGCATCTCGTCGCCTGCGTGACGCCCGCAGCTGGGTCGGACATGCGGATAGGGACGGGGCGTATCTTCGCTGGAGAGACCGCTCGCGCCTCGCAGCGCGCGGCGAACATCGCGGCTCAGCGCGCACGCCGAGGCGTTCGAGGGAGGGAGGGAGGCCTCACCTCGTGCCGCGCCGTAATGCCGCCGATCGAGCAATGGCCCGATTTCGACGCGGGGGCGAGGGGGGGCACGTGTAACATGAGACGTGGCACAGGTCACGTGCCACGCGCCGCGTGCCACGTCTCATGTTACACGTGCCCGGCGAGGAGCCCTGGCTGCGCGCTATCGCCGAGCAGGCGTAGCTGCGCGCTCATCCATTTCCGCGCTCGCGCCCGGGGAGGGCGACTGCCCCGCAGCTGATCGCGACCCGTCCCGGAGTCGTGGTCGAATTCGAACATGAAGGCGGGAAGGCGGGAAGAATACCTTGATGATCTTCCCGCCTTCCCGCCTTCATGTGGACTCTCTCTGGGCAAAGTTGTCCACTACCCGTCCCGGAGGCGAGCGATCCCGGTCCGGCCGCTCTGGTATGTCGCCACGGATCCCGCGGGCACAGCTCTTGCTGTGGACCTGTCCGACGCACTTGCTGTTTGATTTTCTCGTCGCACAAGGGGCAACATGACACAGTACATCATCCGGCTGGCAGTCCAGGCCGACAAGCCGGCAATTCGTTGCTTGCAGGAACAGTTCATGGCGGAGATCGAGGATCCTCTGGAGCTCGTCGAGTCCGACTTCGACCGCAGCGACTTCATCCTCGCCGAGGCGGTGGATGGGAGCTCGAGGCGCGCCGTCGGGATGATGAGCATCATGCGCGCCTCCAGCGCCCCCTTCGTCTTTGAGAGGGTGATCCGTGACGTGTGGCAGCGTATCGACGTGCGCGCCCTGACGGGGCGGACCGACCTCCGGCGCGAGGATCTCGTCGAGGTCGATTGGCTCTACCTGGAGAAGCCCCACCGGGCCAAGCAGCTCACCCGGCTCCTGATGGCCGCGTGCGTCCTCCATGCCCACCGCCGGGGCTATCCGGTAATCGCCGTCATCACGAATGCAGCATCCAAGGTCGTGTTGCTGAGCGGCCTCTTTCACGGAAGTGGACTGGCGATCGAGATTGGCGGTGTCCCCTATGAGCTCGGCACGGTCTGGCCTGCTCAGAGCGCCGCCTTCATGGCGGATTTCGTCCAGTCCGCATGCGCGGCGGATCCTCGCCTCGCGTGGCACCTCGACGGCAGTTGAGGCGCGGGCGCACCCGGCGCGGCCGCCAGGCGGGCGCGTTGAACGCCCCTGGCCGGACGCCTGGCGGGCGGAGCTAGCGGCTCTCCCGGGCGCGCGCCTTGCGCCGGTAGGCGCCCGGGGTCTCGCCCATGTGGCGCTTGAACGCCTTCACGAACGCGCCGTCGGTGTCGTAGCCCACCGCGGTCGCCACCGCCGCGGTGCTCGCGGCCTCGTCGGCGAGCATGTCGGCGGCGCGGTGCATGCGCCAGCGCGTCAGGTACTCGAGGGGCGCGAGGCCGAGCACCCCTTTGAAGCGGGCGGCGAAGGCCGAGCGCGACACGCCCGCGGCGCGCGCGAGCGCCTCGACGGTCCACGGGTCGGCGGGCCGCTCGTGCATCCGCTGCAAGGCGACGCCGAGCGTCGGATCCCAGAGGGCCCGCAGCCACCCCGCCTCCTCGCACGTGACGCCCGCGACGTGGGTGCGCAGCGCCTGCACGAACAGCACGTCGGCCAGGCGGCCCGCGACAAGCTCGTGGCCGGGCAGCTCCGCGTCCATCTCGGCGGCGACGAACTGCAGCGTGGACTCCAGCCATCGAGTCGCGACGCCGCCGTCGCCCTTCACGTGCATGAGCTCGGGGAGGCTCGCGACGAGCGGGTTCAGGCGCGCGTCGGTGAAGTGGAGGCCGCCGGCGACGATCGTTGTCGGCGCCCCCTCGCCGCCGTAATGCACGATGCCGCCGCAGCGGCCCCCGCGCTGGGCGTACACCTCCTCGGCCGAGACCGCGCGCGAGCCGGGGCGATCGCGCAGCGCGTGCGCGAGCCGGGCGCGCAGGAAGACGACATCGCCGGGCGCCAGCGTCAGCCGGCGCCCGCCCACGTCGAGGACGCACCCGCCCCGCGAGAGGGCGTAAAAGGTCGTCACGTCGTGCCCGTCGACCCGCATGCCCCAGGGCGCCTTCATCTCGAGCCGCCCGTAGATCTGGCTCCGCAGCTGCACGCTGCGCAGCGTTTCCGTCAGGATGTCCATGCGTCCTCTCTGCTGGACGATCGAACCATTTTTATGGACGCTACAACGCTGCCCGTCCGTTATCGAGCCCTTATCGTGACGTGCGCGGGCGGCCGGCGCCGGGGCGCCGCGGGCCCGCGACCCACCTGCGAAGGGAGAGCTCGTCATGACAACGAACAAGGAGAGGCTCGTCCTCGTCACGGGCGCCACGGGACAGCAGGGCGGCGGCGCCGCGCGAGCGCTGCTCTCGCGCGGCGTTCGCGTCCGGGCGCTCGTCAGGGACCCGAGCGGCGAGCCCGCCGCGGCGCTGCGCCGGCTCGGGGCCGACGTCGTGGGCGGCGACCTCGGCGATCGCGCCTCGCTCGAGGCCGCGGCCCGCGGGGCCGATGCCGTCTTCAGCGTGCAGCCGAGCGAGGGGCAGCCTCAGTATGGCGTCACCTCGGACGACGAGCTGCGCTTCGGCAAGAACGTCGCCGACGCCGCGCGTGCGGCGGGGGTTCGGCACCTCGTCTACACCTCGATGGCCGGCCTCGTGCCGGGCACGGGCGTCGGCCACTTCGAGAGCAAGTGGCAGATCGAGGCGTACGTCCGTTCGCTCGACGTGCCGTTCACCCTCCTGCGCCCCGGCGCGTTCTTCGAGCTGCTCACCCAGCCGCAGTTCTACGCGACGCCGGGCGCGTTCACGTTCCTCTACCCGCCGGGGCATCGTATCCCCTTCATCGCGGCCGACGACATCGGCGCGATCGCGGCCGCGGTCTTCGCGGCGCCGGACGCCTTCGCGGGCCAGACGCTCGAGCTCGCGGGCGACGTGCTCACGGGCGAGGCGGTGGCGGCCGCGCTCGGGCGCGCGACGGGGCGGCCGCTCGCGTATGCGACCGTTCCGGCCGAGGCGCTGCGCCAGAATCCCTTGATCGAGCGCGTCGTCGAGGTCGCGATCAAGCTCCGCGTCGACGTCGACATCCCCTCGCTGCGGGCGATCCACCCGGGGCTGAAGACGCTCGCGGCCTGGCTCGACGCAGGGGGCGCCGCGCGCATTCCCGTGACGCCGCGCTGAAGGCCGCCCGCGAGTAGTGGTCGAATTTGAACATGAAGGCGGGAAGGCGGGAAGAAAACCTTGATGATCTTCCCGCCTTCCCGCCTTCATGTGGACTCTCTCTGGGCAAAGTTGACCACGACCGGCGGTTTGCCCGTGCACGCCCTCACTCCTCCACGCGAAGCCGATCGATCTCCTCCTGGGTGAAGCCGATATTCGCCGCAGCGCCGGTGTCGGCGACGACCTTCTTCGCGAGCAGCTCCGTGAGCGGGGCGAGGATGGAGAAATGATCGGCCTGCATCGCGGTGAAGGCCTGGAACGGGACGCCCGCCTGAGCGGCTCGGTCGGCCATCCACTGCGCGAGCCCTACATGGCTGGAGCCGCTCCCCTCGAAGTAGAACGTTGGACGCCGGATCGACCGGACGAACGGCGCGGCCGAGCGGAGGAGGACCTCGGCGGCGTCCGTCGGATCGAACGGCACCCCGCCGTACGGATCGTAGCTCGCTGGATCGCGGAAGAGCGGGCTCCCGCCGATCGAGAACGCCGCGCGAAAACCGTCGCTCCTCTCGGCGGCCAGCAGCACGAGGGTACCCCCGGAGCTATGGCCGGCGAGGTAGATGCGATCCGGGTCCACATACGGGCGCTTGGCCACGTGATCTCGCAGCGCGAGGAGGTCGTCGACCTCGCCGTAGTACAGCTCGTAGTCGCCGGGGTTGTCGTTCTCGGCGCGCCAGGAGCCGACGGCGAGCACGATACCCGCCTCCCGGAACGCGCGCGCCGACTGGTCATTGCTCCGGGGAGCGGCCTCCCAGAACCAGCGGTCGATGCCGCCGAACCCGCCGTGCGCCCAGACGACGGCCGGGTGTTTCCGCGAGTCCTTCGGGTCCGGGGTGATGTACGCCGTCAGGCGCCCGACCGGCCCCTTGACGTGCACCTTCTCGAACGTCCCTCGCGGAGGCGTGGGCGCGGGCAGTCCATCGAACCCCTTCTCCGGCCTGCCCTTCCGGACCTTGGTGCGAAAGGCCGCCCGCGCCTCGGCCAGCGTCCGGGGATCTTCCTTGACCTCGGGGTGCCACCAGCGTGTCGGCCCGCGGTCGGCACCAGGATCGGTGACGCGAAAGGACCGGAGCAGCGTCGTCCGTCCCTCTGCGCCCTTGTCCCAGGAGGAGGCGGGCGCGGTGTACTCGACCCAGTAGAATACCTGCGCCCGTTCGGTGAACAGCAGCGTGGAGCGCCTGCCGCCGGCGTCCGTATCGGTCTCCAGCGCGAGGACGGGGCGCCCGTCGATCGGCGGCTCGTCCGTTCGCCTCGTCCGCCCGACGCCGTTCGCGCGGTCGAGCTTCACGATGTCGCTCAGCACCCACTGCGCGAGCTCGACAAGCGTCATCGGCCCCGAGCTGCGCTTGGGCAGACAGGAGACCGAGAGTGTCGCTCCGTCGGGGCCGAGCAAGCGCAGGTGCTCTTGCTGGCGCTCCGTCGCTTCGGTCCGAAATGCATCCGGAGCGTCGATCGCGGCCCCGCACCCCGGGACGGCGCGCGAGACAGGCCCCTGTCTCGGCGCTGCGGCATGGCTCGCGTCCGGCGTCCGGTCGCAACCGGCCAGCAGGATTGCGGCGGCGATCCAGGAGCGGAGGCGCGGGGAGCGCGCGGCGGGGGCGTTCGCGCGGGCGCTCTCGGCGCGCTTCGGGCGCTCGTCCCGCGCGAGGTCCGGAGGGGTGCTCTTCTGCGCGTTCTCGCCGGCGCGCGGCGTCGGCTCCCCGCCGACCGCATCGGGCGCCGCTCCGCGGTGGTGCATGCGTCGCTTCTCCATGGGTCATTCCAGCGTGAGCGCGCCCCGCTGGAGCGCGGGGACGGCGCCTCGCTGGCCGTCGCCATGGTACACGACTCTTCGGGAGCCTCCCGGGAGAATTGAAATTCAGACCGGAGGCAGCCGGGGGTAGTGGTCAACTTTGCCCAGGGAGAGTCCACATGAAGGCGGGAAGGCGGGAAGATCATTCATGTTTTCTTCCCGTCTTCCCGCCTTCATGTTCAAATTTGACCACTACCCTGCCGGGAACCCCCTGGCAGAATTGAAATTCAGACGGGAGGCTGCCGAGGACCGCGCGGGGCCGGGCGGCGGCCCTCCCGCGCTCACGCCTGCTTGATCAGCTGGATATCGAGCGTGATCGAGATCTCATCCCCCACGAGGACGCCGCCGGTCTCGAGGACCGCGTTGAAGCTCATCCCGAAATCGCTGCGGCGGATCTTCGTCGTGGCGGACGCGCCCAGCCGGCGGTTGCCGTACGGATCGTCGTGCTCGCCCGAGAGCTCGCTCACCGCGAGCGTCACCTCGCGCGAGACGCCGCGGATCGTCAGGTCGCCGACGATGTCGAGCCCCTCGCCGCGGCGGCGGACGCTCCTGGAGACGAAGGTGATCGTCGGGTGCGCCTCGACGTCGAAGAAGTCGGCGCTCCGGAGGTGCTCGTCGCGCTTGTCCTCGCGCGTGTGGATCGACGCCGCGTCGATCGTGGCCGAGACCCTCGACGCCTCGGGGCGCCGCGGATCGTAGGTGACCTCGCCGGCGACGCCCGCGAACCCGCCGCGCACGTTCGAGATCATCATGTGGCGTACGGAGAACGAGACGCTCGAGTGGCTCGCGTCGATCGTCCACCGGGCGGCCTGGGAGGAAATCGCGCTCGGGGTGCTGGTGATGGTCGTGTTGTCCATGGCTCGTCGTCCTTCGTGAAGAGGGGCCCGCCGCGCCCGGCTCATCCGGGGCGCGCGCGCCGTGCGGCACAGGACCCACCATGCGCCGTTGCTCGTGGATGCACTAGACAGGCGTTCGAGAACGGGTTGTTCTCCTGGGACGAACAATGGACCTCAACCGCATCGCCGTCTTCGTGCGCGTCGTCGATGAGCAGGGCTTCACCGCGGCGGCCAGGGTCCTCGGGCTGCCGAAGTCGTCGATCAGCCGCTCCGTCGCGCTGCTCGAGGAGGCGCTCGGGGCGCGCCTCCTGCACCGCTCGACGCGCAGCGTGCGGCTCACGGAGGCGGGCGCGGCGTTCTACGAGCGGGCGTCGCGCGGCGTCGCGAGCCTCGAGGAGGCCGCCGCGATGGTGGCCGACCTCCAGTCGGTGGTGCGCGGCCCGATCCGCATCACCGCGCCCGTCGACGTCGGCGTCGCCATGCTCGAGCCGGCGGTCGCCCGGTTCGTGCGGCGCCACCCGGCGGTCCGCGTCGACGTCGTCCTCACGGGGCGCGTCGTGGATCTCGTGGAGGAGGGCTTCGACCTCGCGCTGCGGGCCGGGCCGCTCCGCGACGGCTCGATCATCGCGCGGAAGATCGGGCAGGTGGAGGACGCGCTGTACGCCTCGCCGCGCTACCTCGAGCGCGCCGGGGTGCCCGGCAGCCTCGCCGACCTGGCGACGCACCGGTGCGTCCTCTTCCGCGCGACGCGGAACCGCGCCGCGTGGAGGCTCACGGGGCCCGCGGGGGAGGAGACGGTGGAGGTCGAGGGGCCGCTCGCCGTCGACGAGCTCAGCTTCGCGCGCCGCGCGGTGCTGGCGGGCGTCGGCGTCGGCCTCCTCCCGATGATCCTCTGCGGCCGCGAGGTCGCGCGGGGCCGCCTCGTGCGCGTGCTGCCGTCGCACATGGCCTCGGACGCCCCCTTGCACCTCGTGTACCCGTCCGCGCGATACCTGCCTCATCGCGTCGCGGTGTTCCGCGACTTCCTCGTCGAATCGCTCACGCGGCGATTCCAGCGCTCGCCGTGACCGCCGCTTCTATCGCGACGCGAGCGACTGCTCCGGCAGCGAGGGCGCCGGCCCTCCCGCCGATGCGTCGCTGCTAGTTCGACGAAGAATCATAGAAGAGGGCACTATCCGTATTGATTCCATGAAACTCGAGGAGCTCTTGCACGGCCGACAGGCTGTCCTGGACCAGCGTCAAGCCATCCGTACGGTTGAAGGCATAGCTGGAGTTGAGGTCCACCAGCCAGAGCGGGGAGGGATGATCGTACCAACGGATCTCGCCACCCGCGCGCGCTTCTCCACGCACGAGCCCCCGGTTGCCAGGCGTCAGATCGCCGTGCTTGACGCTGTGCTCTCGCCCGTCATTCCGCAGGAACCCTCGCTGCCGTTCGGGCGCCACGTGGAAGTGCCCAGCTGGGCTGACGACCCACAGGTACGTCCTGGTGGCGTCCAGCTGATGGAAGCCCGTGAACCTCGTCGCCGTCGGGTGTCCTGGATCCGTGGTGTACATCTCCGGCGGGTTCCTGTAGGGGATCTCGCCTGGACGATTCGTGTGCACCGCGCTCGCAGGGCCGATCGCGTCGAGGATCTGCCGGTGCAGCGCCTCCCGCTGCTGCTGCTGCTGCCGCTGCTGCTGCCGCTGCTGCCGCGCTGTGGACCGATGCCGGCTAGCCCACTGCCCCAGGAAGCCCGACTCGTCAACGAAGTTGACGGGGTCGTGGATCGCATAAGCGTAGGGGTGGCACTCGAGCGGGCTCCTCGCGCAGAGCTCGGGGTCGCCGAGCGCATAGGGATCCGGCGTCGCGAAGCTCGCGATGGCGGGCACGTAGTCGCGCGCCCCCATGTGGACGAGCCCGGTCTCCGGATCGCGCAGCTGGCCGGTGAAGGCGAGGACGAGCTCGGTGCTGCCGAGGCCCGGAGGGGCGGCCTGGATGTCGCGCGCGAGCGCTCCGAACGGCGTCGTGTCGGCCGTGAGGACCGTCTCGCCGCGCTCGTCGACCACGCGCTGGACGACCCCGAGCTGGTCGTCGAGGAGCGAGAGGACGCGCGCCTCGTCGACGAGCACCACTGCGCGGTGGCCCCCGACGCGGACGAGGCTCTGGCGCTCTACGCCGTCGTCACGCGTCGCCCGCGTGGGATACACCACGAGCGACCCGGGGACCTCGATGTCCCCCTCGCGGCGGAGCTGCCGCCTGGAGAGCCGCTCGCCGGCAGAATCGTAGCCGTACTCCAGGACGCCGCCGTCGACCTCGACCCGCCGGAGCCTGCCCCAGGGGTCGTACTCGGCGTTGCGGAGGCGCCCAAACGCGGTGAGCCGGCCAAAGCTGTCGAGCTGACCACGGCCCGCTTCGGGCAACGGCAACGCGTCGCGCCCGTCCTCGACGACGAACGGCTGTGCCTCCGCCCCCTCGCCGAGCGACGCGACCAGGCCAGCGGGCGTATAAGCATAGGTGTGCGCCACGCCCGCCTCCGAGGCGCCGAGCAGCTCGCCGCGCGCGCTGTACGTGTACGACGAGACGCCGGAGCCCGCCGCGCCCGGAGCGCTCTCGCGCGCCGCGACGACACGGCCATCGGCGCGGCGATCATAGGCCACGTCCTGCAGCGGCCCGAGCGCGCAGGGGTCGGCCCCTTCGCCCACGCACGCCTTGAGGTGCGTGAGCAGCCCTGAGCTCGGATCATAGCCGAGCGTCCGGTGCAGGCGGGTGGACGGGACGCGGTAGCTCGCGAGCTGGCCGCGCGGATCATAGGTGATGTCCGTCATGAGCGGCGCCGCCGCGCGATCGCCGGCCGACCAGGCGACGGAGGACGGCTCGCCCGAGGGCGTGCGCGTGAACGACAGCGTGTTGCCGAACGGATCGCGGTACGAGGCGACCGTCCCATCGAGGTCGTACGTCCACCGCTCCTCGTAGTCGCGGCGCGCGTCGCCGGCATCGACGGACTTCGTCCGGGCCGTCGTCCGCCCATCGCGATCGTACGCGAAGGACTCCTGGACGCGCTGCCCGCTGATCCGATCGAAGGTCGTCGCCTCGACGAGCTTCCCGATGAGCTCGGGGCGCGGCGCTTCGCCTTCTCGACCATCGTAGAGGAAGGAGCGCTCGTCCCAGCCCTCCGGGCGCGACGAGGATGACGCGAACATGTCCGCCGGACGGTCGAGCGCGTCGTAGGTCATCTCGACGCTCTCCCACGCCGCGAACGCCCGATCCCACGTGCGCATCTCCGTCGCCCGCCCGCGCGTGTCGCGGACCCACAGGCGCGTGAGACCGGAAGAGAGCGACGTCATCACGAGCTTGCCCGCCGAGTCGTAGGCCATGCGGCGCGGGGCTCCGGCCCCCGCGAGCGTGACGGCACGCAGGCTGCCGCGCTCGTCGCGCTCGTAGCGCTGCACCTGGCCGAGCTCGTCGACGATCGCGTAGACCTCGTCGCCGCGCGCCACCATGAGGCGCGTCTCGACGCGCGCATCGCTCCCGCCGCGGTTCTCCTCGACGCGCTGGCCCCACGGCTTCTGTGCGATGCGCGTCACGAGCCCCGCGGCGTCGGTGCGGACCACGACGCGCCCGAGCCCGTCGTAAACCGTGCTCGTGCCGCGCGCCGCGCCCTCGGGCGAGGGGAATCGACCGGCATCGAAGGCTGTATCGATACCCACCGCGGTCGAGTACGGGAGCGCCTCGAAGATCGGGTCGCCGCGGCGCCCATGCCGGGTGAACGCGACGACGCGCGCGCCCCCTGCCTCCTCGTGCTCCACCGCTTGACCGACGGGGAGCCCATCCGCCCGGAAGGCGGCGAGGCGCTCGACGGGCTCGCTCCCCGCGTCCGCCGCCGTGCGCCGATCGGCGATGTGAACCAGCGCGGGGGTCTGCGCGCCAGCGTCGCGGTAGGCGTAGCGGCCCTCCGCGCCGCTCGAGTGCACCCGATGAACGGGGCGATGGCGCGCGTCGTACTCGGTGAGCTCCACGTCGCCCTGCGGCGTCCGGACATGCGTGGGCAACAGGCTCCGCGCCGGGACGAGGCCCTCGGCCGGCGGGGCGAGCGATGCCAGCGCGCAGCCCGCGGTGCCGTAGCAGTACTGCGCGGCGTGCCCGAGGGCGTTCTGCCTCCCGACCAGCAAGACGCCGGTCGCGTCATAGATGTTCCTGATCAGGAGCCCGTGCTCGTCCGAGGTCTCCACCACGTTGCCGAAGGCGTCGTACCGCGACGCACGCACCTGGGTGCGCGATGAGAGGAGCGGCGCGCTCACCGCCGCGGGCAATGAGGCGAGCGCCTCGGCGTCGATGAGGAGAGGCTGGGTCACGCGCACCGGCAGCGGCACGTCGGGCCCGTATTCATACAACGTCCTCTGCAGCACGCGCCCCGATGGCCCCGAGAGCAGCGACTGCTCCCGCACCGCCGTGAGCACGCCGCGCGCCTCCCAGCCCGCGTCGTACGTGAATGTGCTCACGTAGCGGCGCGCCGGCAGCTCCGTCCCGTTCGGCCCGGCGACCGCGGGCAGCGACTGTTCCCGGCGGACGAGCCGGTTGTAGGTCGTGTCGTACGTGTTGGTCTGCGTTACGGTCGCCCCCTCCGCGCACGACCCCGCTCCGCTGCACTGCACGTCGCGCGTGCCGGTCTGTCGCAAGAACGCCGGCGTCTTCGGGTCGGGCGCCGAGGGCAAAAGGGCCCACGCCTCCTCGTGCACGCTGTGCAGCGACTCCACCTCGTAGGGCTCCTCGCTCCAGGTCTCCGCCGTCTGCGACGCCGCCTCGACGCCGCTCGGCCACGCGCCCGCGCTCGCCGCGATCCGCGCCGCGTGCGCGCTCGAGAGCCGCGGCTCGAAGAACTCCTCGGTGCGCAGCTTGCCGGCGAAGAAGCGCCTCACCGGCGCAGCCGCCGACGCCACCTGGTAGACGCGCCGGCGAACGACGCTCGCCGCGCTGTCGTCTCCAACATCCAGCTCCTCGCACTGCCCGAAGCCCGCGAAGTCGCGCTCCCGCTCGTTGAAATACGGCGCGTGGTACTGGAGCTCCCGCACCCGCGGCGCCTCGGCGCCCACCGCCGTCAGGTGCCGCTTCACCACGGTCACCGGATACGGCAGCGCCCGCACCCGCGCGTCGTCCCGGCCGAAGCGGCGCGCGTCGCGGATCAACTCATCCGTGCTCGTCGCGTACTGCACCGCGTGCTTCAGGCCCGGGCCCTCCTCCACCTCCGACAGGAGGTCAGGGCCGATCAGGTTCTTCACCCCGTCTCGGTTGAAGTCGATGACCTTGATCCGGCCTCCACCCAGGTTCGACTCGTAGACGAGGATCTCCTCCGCGCCGTCGGCGTCGATATCGAGGACCCGGGTGTTCCACTTGTTGTCCGGATCGACCGACACCCCTTCGTCCAGAGGCATCCGTCGCTCGGCGGCGAAGCCCTTCTGCCCTCGTCCGAGCCAGACGCCGAGCTCGTTGGCGGCCGCCGTCACGTTGACCAGGTCCATGTCCCCGTCTCCGTTGACGTCGATCAGCCACATGGCGTTGATGTTCTGGCTCGCCGCGAGATCAGGCACCGACACGAACCGGCCCTGCCCGCACACCGGGTCGCTCGCGCTCGCGTCCCCGAACAGCAGCCCTCCCGTCAGCTTCGCCACCGAGGACGAGCCAGCCGGGTATGCCACCACCTTGCCCTGGTTCTCGTAGATGCAAATGCCCTTCTCGCCGGCGCCGCTCGACCGGATGACCGCGAAGTCGGTCAGCCCGTCGCCGTTCGCGTCCAGGAAGCGATAGGCCGGGTTGTCGAGCTCCGTCCCCGCGCCCTGCCGGAACGGGAAGGTCAGCCCCACGAGCGGCTTGAACGACAGCGCGCTGGCGCCCGGCTCGGTGACGTTGATGAACGCCGTCCACGTGCTGTCCGTCGACCCGGCCACCGTGGTGAGCAGGTCCGCCTTGCCGTCGGCGTTGAGGTCGATCGCCTGGGTCCGGCCGCGCGCGAACCGCGGCAGCTCGACATCGACCACCGTCGAGCTCGGCGCCGCGGAGAACGGTCGCGTCCGCTCCCCGCGGCCCGCGTAGTGCGCGAGCTCCGTTCGCGTCCCCGACGCTGTTGCCTGCACGAGGTCCGTTCGACCGTCAGCGTCGAAGTCGCCCGAGAGAAACACGCTCGTCGCCTGCGCCGCCGCGTCGAACCGGGGAACGTCGGTCCGCGACACGCCGCCGACGGTCCGCTCCACCGTGAGCGGCGCGCCGCTGGTCGCGAACAGGCTCGCCTCGGCGAGATCACCGCCGTTGTACGACGGCACGCTGGTCCCCTCGCGCGCCGAATACCGCACGATGTCCGCGAGGCCATCGGAGTTGATGTCCATCAGCTCCGAGCCGCCGCTCGGCCCGAAGCCGAACACGTCCGGCACGTCCATGTCATAGACCAGCTCGTGGCCGGCGATGTCGTCCGCTCCCCACGCCGTGTACCGGAACCGGATCAGCGGCTCTGCCGGCGTCGACCGGTCGAACGGCGCCTGGCTGCGCCCGAACCGATATACCCCCAGGAGCTTGCTCTCGCTGCTGAGCGAGGCCGCCACGCGCTGCCGGTCCGACGCGAAGTCTTCGCTCGCCAGCGCCTGGCAATCCGGGTGCGTCACGATCTCCGAGCCGCTCTCGCCGTGCACCGCGTGCACGAAGCACCAGGTGTACATCGGCTCGCCGTCGAAGCTCGCCACGAGCTTCGTGTACAGCTGCCCCGGCCCCTGCGGGTAGCCCATCAGGTGGCTCACCCGCCCTTCGCGCCGCGGCACCGACTCCAGCGTGTAGACCGAGCGCCCGCCGGCGAACCGCACGCTCTTGAGGTACGACCGGTCGCCCGCCTTCGTGTACTCGTACGACACCGCATCGCCTGTCGGCGAGATGGCGTGCACGAGCGGCCACCGCGTCGGGGAGAACGTCGACGCGCCCGCCACCCCCTCGGCGACGGTCGGCTCCTCGCTGTAGATCTCCCGCCGGCCGTCCGGATACACGACCTCGAACCCGGTGAACGCCACATTCTGTAGCGCGCCCGATGCGTCGCGCATCGCCACGGTCCCGCCTTGCGGATACCGGTAGAGCCGAACGGTCGTCTCCGAGGCGTCGAGCCGGTACTCGATCCTCGTCTTGCCGCTCACCGTGTCCGTCTTCACCCAGACGAGGCGCTCGGCGCCCAGCGACAGGCGCGCCGTCACGTCCTGCGAGCTGCTCAGGCGAGCGCGGTAGGGCACGCCCCAGTCGGTCGTCATCTGGATCGACGGCACGCTCAGGCTGAACCCCACGCCGAACCCCGCCGAGACGTCCGCGGGCACCGACCCGTACGACAGCAGGACCTCCGTGGCGGACGACGCGCGCGACGGCAAGGCGGGGAACGCAAGACCCGCCGACAGCTCACCGCGCTCCGGCGAGACCGCGACATTGAGCGCCGGCCGCGGCGCCAGCGCCGAGACATCGCCGGGCGACGCGCCCGCCGACGACGCCGCAGGCGAAACCCCCTTCTCGGAGCTCGTTACGTCGTCCCCGGGCGCGCTGCCCCCGCACGCGGTCAGCACGAAGGCTAGACCGCTGGACCATAAGAATTTTCGCTTCATTGTTCGATCTCCGCCCATCTAAGAATCCGTATGGATTGCCGTGATGTTCTCGACGAGCGCGCGCGCGGCCCCCTCCGCGCCGATGCGCCCGTCGGCAAACTCGATCCAGACCGGAGCGAGGGCCGCGTCCGCGGCCCGCACGCTCGCCGGATCCGCCGAGACGGCTGGCGCGCGCAGCGCGCGCTCCTGCTCCACCTGCTCGGGCGCCGGCGCCTCCGCGGCGCCATCGGCCGCGGCCGGCGGCTCCGCGAGCGGCAGCTTCCCGAGCGCCGCGAAGACGCGCTTCTGCCCCTCGCCGCGGAGGTAGGCGACAACGCCGTCCGCGGCGCCCGCCTCGCGCTCCTTCAGCGCCGGCGCGCGCTCCACGCCGTACGTGCGCCCCACGCTCCTGAGCGGCGGCCCCCCGCGCGAGAGCGACGGCAACGGCGCCAGCCCGAGGCGCTCGCCGAGCGCGCGCCGGAGCTCGGGGATCCGCCACTCGCCGAGGACCGCGAACGGGACCTGCCCCTCCGCGAGCAGGCGTGCCGCGCAGTCCGACGTGCACGCGTGAGGCGAGAGGCCGTACGTGAAGCGCAGATCGCCGAGGAGCGCGAAGGCCTCCTTCGCGGCCGTCTTCGCCTCTCGCGGCGGCGTGGCAGGCCAGAAGACGTCCGAGAAGAGCGGGAGGAGGGGATAGGTCTCCTCGGGCAGCGCGAGGCCATACGCCACATCGCCCTTCGCCTTCAGCGCGAGCGCCTGCGTCACGAGATCCGGAAAGCTCGCCGGCGGCTCGGCGACGCGGCTGCGGTCATACGCGAGCACCGCGTAGTCCGCGGCGAAGAGCGGCGCGACCTTGTCCGCCTCCGACGGCTCGAAGGGGCGCAGGACGAGGTGCGCGCCTCGGGCCCCCGAGAGGCCCTCCTCGGCCGCGCGGGGCCTGTAGGTCACGCGCACGCGCACGCCCGGCTGCGCCTCCAGGTAAGGCTTCAAGAGCTCCTCGACGCGCGCCCCGAAGTCGGCGCTCACCGACTGCGCGAGCTCGAGATCGACCCCACGGTCGCGCTCGGCGCGGCGCAGCACGAGGTACGCGAGCGACAGCGCAAGCGACACGACCCCCACCGCCGCGGCCGCGGCGACGATTCTCTTTCTGTTTGTCATGGTCCTTCTCGCCTTATTCGCCTGTGGGCTCCCACAGCGTCGCCGATTCGAAGGTGCAGGCTCCCTGCCTCAGGCCATACGTGATCTCGTCGAACTCCGGCCTGTCGAAGATGATCTTCGCCGTCCCTCCCGACAGCCGCGAGGGGCAGCGGAGCACGTGTCCGAAGTTGACGACCGTGGAGTTCACGAAGTTGAGCTGGCCCCTGCCCGCCACCGAGAGCATGACCGACTCGCGATCGAAGTAGCCAGGAGCGCTCGTGAACGTGCTGTCGACCGCGAGGAGCCCGTCCTCGCTCCACGTCGCGCGGTCGTCGTTCCACGCGACCGCCATCGGGCCTGACACGCGCATCCCGACGACGAACGCCTGCACGTCGGCGCTGAGCGTCAGCGCGCGGAAGTTCGCGACCGAGCCCCCGAGCCACTCCCCCCGGAGATCCACGAGATCATCCGCCGTGAGGTCGGGCTGTGCGAGCGACTCGATGCTATGGCCCCCGGCGACCGGCCACGAAACGATAGACACGCGCGCCCGGTCGGCCGACACCCCGTCGGTGAAGGCGCGCACGCTCGAGCTGTGGAGCGCGAGCGTGCCTCCCGAGAACACGATGCCTTTGTAGAACACCGGCGCCGTGTCGCCGCCGATGACCACGTCGCGGACCCGCAGGACGAGCCCTCGCGCAGCGCTGCCCGCGGCCTGCACGCCCACGCGCGCGAGCGGCGCCGGCGGGCCCGCGGTGCTCCCCGTGGGGGCGCGCGACACGAGCCGGAGGTGCTCGAGATCGACCGTCAGATCCCCCTGCACCAGGAGGGCCGGCTGCGCGTCGGTGCACGCGGTGCTCGTGCCGAAACCGCAGGTCGGTTGCGCCACGGTGATGGTCGAGCCCTCCGGCTCGCCGATCATGCGCACCTTGCGCATCCTCGCGGGGAGCGTCGCCGCGTCCAGGGTGAACGGCGGCCGGCTCACCGCGGCGCGCTTGCCCACGCGGACCTCCAGGGCCTCGGCGTCCGCCGCGCAGTTGCGCGTCAGGGTGGCGACGGTCGTGGTCGACAGGTCCGCGCCCTCGCGGAGCGTGACCGAGCACGTGCGGTCCGGCACGAGGCACGGAAGCGAGACCAGACGGGGCGCCGCGCCCTCGCTCTTGCCGGCGTTGTAGGCCGCGATGAGCCGCGTCAGCCACGTCCCGCCGCCGTCGTGGCCCGAGAGGCCGAAGCGGCGCTCCCACGCCTCGCTCGCGGTGCAGATGGGCAGATCCAGGGTGACGCCGCCGAGCGGCGCGCGGCGGCTCGTCGTCCCGCTCAGCTCGAGGCGGTCGGTATAGCCCTTCCGCTCGCCGTCCAGGCACCCGCCGGTGCTCGGATCGAGCGAGCCGCTCTCGCACTCGAGGTAGCCGTCCCTCAGGACCTTGTGCGCCGGGACCCAGCTGGCCGTGCCGCACCGCTCCAGGCACACGTCGAAGAACGGCATGTCGGGCTGGATCTCTTCGTCTTCCGGGACGACGTCGGTCGACTCCCACGAGCTCGGCACGGCAAGGAGCTTCCTGACGTCGCTGAGCGCCTTGGCGCGCTCGGCGTCGGTGAGGTCGTTGTAGGGCCGCCCGTCGAGCGACTCGACGAAGAACGACGTATTCCCCTTCTTGACGAGCACCATCCACCGGAATTCCACGCTCGGCAACCAGGCCGAGTGGACCTCCCAGCCGTCGTAGGCCTCCGCCGCGCGCTCATTCGCGCACGAGAGCTGGATCGGCGCGGCGCCCGGCTCGGGCGTCCAGCCGGGGCTCCCCAGGGGAGGGGATGGCGCGCGCCGCGCGCGCTCGGCGATCCCGAGGTGCTTCATCAGCCCCCCGCAGCGGTTGGGAATCACGAAATAGCGCCCGGGCCCGGCCTGAGGGGGCTCGCCGTCGAGCCGGTAGTCGAGGAGCGACAGGCCTTGCGTCCTCGGCTCCGCGTAGACGCTCGCCTCCGCGGCGATGCGGTCCGGACACGCGATCATCGGCGCCGCCGCGTCGATGACGACGTCGGTCCGCTCGGCGATCGCGCTCCGCCTCACGCCGAAGAGCTCGCGCACGACGCGCTCGTCGAGGCACCCCTCCAGGCGGAGCAGGATCGTCGTCCCGTCCTCCTGCGGCAGCTCGGCAGCATACCGCATCTCCGAGCCCGCCGCGCCGATCGCGCGGTAGCGAAACAGCGTCGGCTTGGCGGTCAGAAGGGCGCGCGCGCTCGTCGTCGCCATCTCAGGCTCGCCCGCATCTCCGCACGCGCTCGCGACGACCGGGACGAGCGCCCACAACCATCTTCGCGTGTTCATCTTGCTCGCCTCGCTGCGCGCGGTCACGGGTGGAACTCGCTCATGCAGGTGTCGACCGCCCTCGCGGTCATCGCGGTGTTGGACACGTACGACGCCGGAAGGCCGACGCCGCTGCACAGCGCGGCGGCCGTCTGCGCGCCGGAGACGACCGTCCCGGCGACGTCCGCCGCGCAGAGCGCGTTCACGTCCTTCACCGGGCGGCCGGCGGTCGCGTCGACCTGGTTGCAGGCGTTCGTGAAGAACGTCCGGTTGCGATTCCGGATCTCGCAGAAGTAGATGCTGCACTGCCGCTTCATGAGGTCGTTCTCCACGGCGCTCCGGTCGGCGAGGAGCGCCATGTCGCGCTTCATGAGGTCGAGCTTCTCGAGGAGGGTCATCTCGTTCGGGACCGCCGGCAGCTCGGCGCGCGCGAGCATGTCGCGGAGACCCTCATGGCTCTTCTGCAGCTCGACGCGGACGTCCTTGCCCTGGTGCTCGTAGAGACCGCTGACCCAGCGATCGACGAAATCGAGGATCGTCTGGCTCCGCAGCACCGCGCGCTCGTACCCTTCGTGGAGGCGCGCCACGGCCGAGGGGAGGGGACCCGCGCAGAGCCCCGCGGTCTCGCTCTCCGGGAGGCAGAACATCGACGCGATCCCCTGGTAGGAGCCGACGAGGAGGTCCTTCTTTTGCACGAGGCCGCCGAGGAGCGCCGCCGAGTCCCGGAGCGAGCTGTCGGCCATCTCGATCTTGCGCGCCAGCATCGCCTTGAGCGGCGGGATCGCGCTGCCTTCGGGCGGGGCGTCCTCCGTCGCGGTGCCGAAGTAATCCGCGAGGAGCTCGCGGGAGACGGTCTCCGCCGCCGCGTCGATCGCCGCCGGCGAGGGCGACGACACGACGCCGCACGTGGCGTCGTACCCCCCGTGCAGGTACTCCGCGTAGCATTGCGCCATGCTCTCGGCGTGCCCCGTCAGGCTGAAGCTCGAGGTGTCGTAGCTCATCTCGAGCCCCTCCCACCGCACGCGCGTGAAGCTCGCCTTGGCCATGCCCCGGTGCATGCAGAACGCCTCGCGGGGAGCGAGCTTCGTGGTGAGCTCGCCCTGGTAACGATCGTCGAGCTCTGCGAGCTTGCGGCAGTGGAGGAGCCCCTCGAACAGCGCCGCCGCGTTCCTCTGCGACGGGAGCAGGCCCACGGTCGCGGCCTTCTCGAGCTCGTGGAGGCCGTGGTCGACGTCGCCGTCCGGGCGATGCGCCTCGCACACCCCGTTCAGGAAGTGCACCGGCGCGCGCGGCCCCACCTTGACCTTCAGGATCCCATCGACCCTCTCGATGGGATAACCCTGCCGCGGGAGCGCGTCCCACTGCGACGGCTCGCACGGACCGGACCAGATCTGCGCTCGCAGGTGGGTCTTCCGCTCCTGCAGGTCGCACGACGCGAGCGTGCGCGAGCACTCGTCGTCCTCCTGGGCCGCCGCCATCCTCATCCCCGGGAGCGTCGCGAACACCGCCGCAACGACCAGCGGGATGTAGGACGCCAAATCCTGTCGATCCATCGGACAGACTCCTTCTCTCATCAGATGTAAATCTTCAGCTCGCCGGCCTGCGCGCGGACGTCAGCGCACCGGCTTGCGCACGAAGATGAACCCGAGCTTCAACGACGGAGCACCCTGGTTCAGGCAGCGAACCAGGTTCTCGTCGGCGATGATCTCGTACGTCCCCACGAGCGGATGGCCCACGAACGGATACGCGTTCTGGATCAGGCCGTCGGTCAGGCGCCGCTCGAGCCCCTCCGCGGTGTACGGGCCGCGACGGAAGCGGAGGTACTCGTCGTTCATGAGATCCATGTCCGAGCCGCCGTACACCGGGATGAGCGCCGTGACCGGCCGCTTCACCACGAGGCTCGGCACGATCTCGCTGCTGTCCTTCGACAGGCGCGAGAAGACGGTCCCGAACCCGAGGTGGGTCATCTGCATCTGCTGAGAGCGGCACGCCGAGCTCGAGACCCCGGCCATGACGTGCACGAGGCGCATCGGCTCGCGCTCGTTCATCGTCATCTCGTCCCAGAGGACGAAGTTGCCGAGGTTCCGGCTATCGGCCTGCGAGGCGGCGAACGGCGAGATCTCGAAGCGCGCGCGCCCGTTCTCGAGGAGCTCGGACACGAGCCCGCTCGTCTTCTCCAGCGTGAACTCGGCCACGCTGCCCGCCATCGTCTCGGTGCTCCAGGCGAGCGAAGAAGGCCGGCAGACCTCGCTCGTGCCGACCGTCCCGCAGTCGCTGAGGAACGAATCCAGCTCGGCCGCCGTCCCGATGAACGTCCTGTCCGGAGACAGGTGCCCGACGTCGCCGGCGAAGTCGCTCAGCATGTTGTAGCGGTTCCGGTACAGGTTGTAGGTGAAGTTGACGTTCTCGACGACGCGGCGCTTGGCCTCGAGGAACTCGCTCGCTCCCCGCGTGAGCTCCGCCTGCATGTCCTCGAAGTCCCAGAAGAGGACCTCGGCGGCGTCGTTCACGGGCGCCATCTCGACGAGCCCCATGATGCGCGTGCGGCTCTCCAGCACCGCCTCGCGCATCTCCCGCTCGATGGCGAGCAGCTCGTGCTCGAGATCCTTCGCCTCTTCCACCATCCGGATCTGCCGGCGGAGGTCCTCGATCTGGACGAAGGTCGCCGCCCGCTCGTCCTCGATGACCGACGCGAGGAACGCCATCTGCCCCTCCGAGATGTTGATGGTGTTCTGCCGGATCTTCTCCCGGATGTCGTTCAGCACCTGGCGCTTCGCGTCGTAGTGCCCCTCGAGATCGTGCACCCTCCCCTGGTAGTGGCCGATCCGGCTGATCTGCGCGTCGATCGACGACTTCATGGCGAGGAGGTTCTGCTTGTCCTGCTCTAGCCTGCTCGCCTCGATGTCGAGCTCCCCGAGCGCGAGGGTGAGCCGCTGGATCTCGATCTGGGCCTGCTCGCGCACGTTCTCCTGCTCGTCGATGTCGAAGTCGACGAGCGCCGACTCGTCCGACTTGGTCTGGAGATCGGCCACCAGCGCCGCGCGGTCGGCCCGCAGCTTGGCGACCGTCGCCGCGATCTCACCCCGGTCCAGCCTGCACTGGATCGCGTGCAGCTTCTCCTCGCCGGTGATCTCGACGACCTCCTTGTCGAGCTCCGCGAGCTGGACGGAGATCTCGGCGAGCGCCCGCTTCTTCGTCCACTCTTCGATCAGCTTGTGGATGTCGAGGGCGTTGATCTCCCTCCTCAGCTCCTCGACCCGGACGTTGAGCTCGTGCCGCTCCTGCGCGATCATCTGCTCGAACTGCAGCTCTCCGAACTGCCACTCGTAGACCTGCGCCGCCGTGTCGGCCGCGACCTTCGCCGCCGCCGCCGCCGCCTCGACGAAGCGGAACGTCTTGACGGGGAAGATGCCCATGATGCCGGTGTCGCCGTCCGGGATGGCCGCGAGGACGGCGGCCGTGGCCGAGAGCGCGAGCGCAGCCCCCTTCAGCGCGTCGAGGCCGTTCTGTTCGGCCATCGCGGCGTCGAGCGCCCGCATGCGATCGTTGATCTGATTGATCGTCGTTTGCCACATGTCGCGCTGGTGGTCGAAGATCTTGAGGTTCTGATTGTAGAGCTCCTCCGCGACCCGCTTCAGGTTCTCGTCCTTCGTGGAGCAGCTCGTGCCAGAGCCGTCGATGCACGCCCTGATCTTGTCGATCTCCTCCTTGCTCTTGGTGGAGAGCTCCTTCCGCGCCATGCAGATCTCATCGAGGAGCGCCGGCTTCGGCGCCTCGATGGACGGCGGGCTCGTGCACGAGGCCCCGGAGATCGGATCGGTGAACCCCTGCGCCGCCCCGGTGTAGAACGCGAGCTCGGCGTCGACCGAGCAGATCTGGTGCACGACGGGGACGCGCATCGATTCGAACACCGTCTCCTGCGAGGCCCGGAGCCGGCTCGTGATGATCTCGGAGCCCTCGATGCGCTTCTGCTCGAGCGCGATCTGTCGCTCGATCTGCGCCTTGCGGTTGTCGACGAGCTCGAGCTCCTTGTCGTCGGACGCGACGCGGTTCAAGAGCTCGTCGATCTGCAGCTCGAGGCCGCCGCGCTGCATCTCGAAGTTGAAGCCGGCGAGCGTCATGTCGATGTTGAACTGGATCTCGGCGATCTGCTCGCGCACCGCGTCCTGGTCGAGCGCGAGGAGATCTTGCTCGCGCTGGCCCCGGAGGAGCACGATCTGGTTCTCGAGCTCCTTCGTCTCGCGCTTCAAGGCCAGCTCGAGCACGCGGATCCTCTGCTCGAGCTCGAACGTGGAGATGTCGCTCTGGAGCGCGCTCAGCTTCTGCTGCACGTCGTTCTTGAGCTGCTCGGCCATGTCCTGGAGCTGCGCCATCTTGTACACCTCGAGCTCGATGGCCCGAGAGTGCTTCATGTTGGCCATGTCGAACTTCTGGTTCTGAAGATCGGTGTATTTCCGTGCCCACGTCTCGAGCATGCGCTCGATGTTCCCGTCCTGCTGCTCGATCGCGGCCTCCTGCATCCGCAGCTGCTGGCCGAGCCGCTCGATGCTGACGAGCGGGAAATCCTCGGGATCGATGTTGATGTACAGGTAGCCTTTGCGCACCGAGTCGAGGCGGAGCGTCACGTCCTTCTCGATGGTGGCGAGCGTCGCGAGCTCGGCGGTGAAGAGGTCCCGATCGGGGAGGGAGCCCTTGGCCTCGAGGACGAGCCAGAACGCCTGATCGTAATACGTGGCCGCCTTGTAGTACTCGCTCCCTTTGTCCCCGTCCGCCGCGGGCGCGTCGCCGAGCGCCTCGCCGACCAGGTAGCCCATGTGGTCGAGCCGCGCGACGGACGCCTCGCGGTACCAGACGTCGCCCGCCGCCACGAGCAGCTTCGCCTTGAGCCCCTGGAGCTGCGCCATCGCCTTGAGATACTTGTTGAAGGCGATGTTCTTCTGCTCCTCGCCCGTCCCCGAGCTCGCCTGCCGCGGGAGGCGCGCGATCCCCTGCTCCACGATCTCGAGCCCCGCCGTGGCCTGCGCGAGGAGCTCCGCGGGGCTCGTCAGCGCATCGCCGGGCGCCGCGGCCCCCTTCGCGTTGAGGAGCGGCAGCCCCGTGGCGCGAAAGCGATAGACGTTCGCGCGCTGGTAGTAGCACTCCGCATCGCAGACGCGCGTGGTCATGGACTCGGGGCACCTCCCCCTCGCGCCGACGAGCGCCTCGAGATCGCCGAAGCTGTCCTCGAGGAGCGCCATGCTCGCGCCGTACTGCGCGATCTTCAGCTCCGAGACGAGCCGCCCGACCTCCGCGCGGATCGCGGTCTCGTTCGAAGGGGTGCACTCGATCTCCTCGGCGCGCGCGGGCGAAGGCAGCAGCAGCAGACCGAGGGCGAATGAAGACAACAGTCGTTTCATGGATCGCTCCAGCAAGCTTTGCCGTCGGCTAAAGACTATTGATGTACCCGATATAAGCCTTCGAGAGCCCCGAGACCTTCTCGACGAAGGCCGTCCGGGCCGGGTCGCTCGCGCCCGCTTCGTCCTTGAGCGCGCCGTAGGCCCGCGCCGCCTCGGTCAGGCAGGCGTCGACCCGTCCGGCGTACTCCGCGAAGTTCTCCGGCGTGAGCGCGCCCGGGATCGTCGCGCACACGCCGAGCTTCTCCTGGGTCGACCAGTCGAGCCCGGGCGTATTCGCGATCTCGCGGAGGGCCTCCACCACGGCGCCGAGGAGCGCCGCGTGCCGCTCGAGCGTGGCGCGCGCCGCCGCCACGTCGGCGTCGACCCCGGCGGCGCTGGCGTTGCTCCGGATGCGGTCGATCTCGCTGCGCTTCGCGCGGAGGCGCGCCATGAGCGGCTGTCCCGGCGGCGTCGTCGCCGGCGCCCGCTCGAGGCCGAGCGTGTCCCGCTCCACGAACTCGTAGAGCGAAGCCGTGTCCTCGACGGTCTTCTTGAGCAGGAAGATCTCGCGCGTCGGGAGCTCCACGGCCGAGTCCCGGAGGGCCGCCGCGTACTGCCGCTCTTTCTCGGCGAGGCTCCGCGACGTCGCGTCGATCTCCGCCTCGACGCGCTGACGTATCCGCTGGTCGATGCCGGCGCGGAGCATCGACTCCACCTCGGCTTTGCGCACCGCCTTGCGCATCGAGCAGAGGTTCGCCGGGATCTGGTCGGCGAAGGGCCCCGCGTAGAACGCCCGCGCCTCCTCGAGGAGGGTCTCCCAGCCGGCGCGGACCGGCACGGGGAGGCCGAAGTCGACGCCGAACCCGACATACCGCGCGTGCTCGTTCGCCCGCTGGTACGACAGGCACTTCTCCTCGCGCGTCTGCCCTTCGAGGTACGCGAGGCTATGGGCCACGAAGAGCTCGAGGTGCGCGGTGTTCGCCATCTGCAGGACCTCGTCGCTCCGGCCCGCCGGGGCGCCTTCCGGCTCGCGGTAGCTCCGGAGCGCCCCGACGAGGAGCTCGAGGAGCGCGACGCGGCGGTGGAGCTCGCGCGCCGCGGCCGGCTCGACGCCGGCGATGGGCAGGAGACGCACGGTCGTCACGGATCCGGTGACCTCCTCGATGAGCACGGCGTCGTCCTCGATGATCTCTCCGCCCGAGCTGCCGCCGCCCGACGCCGGCGGGCGCAGCTCGTTCGAGGCGAAGGAGAGGAGCGCCGTTTCGAGCGGCCGCCCTGCGGTCGCCCGGCGGAACGCCTCGTCGACATCGACGTACGACGGCGCCGCGATCGCGGGGCCGCTCGGGGTCGGGAGCGAGGCCGCGTGCGAGGCGAGCGACGCGAGCGCCGAGAGGGGCACGATGGCCAGGGCGACACGCCACGTGATCTTCTTCACGGCGTCCTCCTGCAGTACCAGGCCGGCCTCGAGGAATTGCAGTACTTCGCCATCCCTTCCTTCCAGAGCGTCTCGACGTGCGCGGCGGTCCGCGTGAGCTCGTTCCGGTTCGGCTTCGCGAGGGCGTCGTCCAGCGCGGCCCTGCCGGCTCGCTCGGGCGCCTCCATGGCCGTCCAGAAGTTCGTCCCCAGGATCAGCGACGTCGAGAGATCCCTGAGCTCGATCACCGTTCGCTCCTTGCGACTCACGTAATCCTCCATCGACAGGCCGCCGATCGCGGCGATGATCTCCGCCTCGATGATCGCGATCTCCCCGCGCTTCTCCGGCAGCAGGAGATCCGTGAAGCGGGTCGTCTTGGCGCCGATCGTCCCGAGGATCTGCGCTTTCCACGTCGCGTCGTACACGAAGCTGGGGAACGACTCGTCACCTCCGACGGGCTGCGCTGCGACCTTGACCGCCTCGGCGCCGAAGAGGCCGTTGATGCGGTCACGGATCCCGAAGAGGTATTGCCGCCCCACGTCGATCTCGGTCAGGTTGAGGCCGTAGCGCGTCTCCACGCTGGACGCCGTCGCCACGAACGCCTTCATCTGGTCGCCGAGCTGCGTCATCTTCTCGTCGAAGCGGTCGCGGAGCGCGTCCGGCCCCGACGTCTCGTAGAAGAGCCCCCGCAGGCGCCCCACCGCGTACCGCCGGCCGTAGCGCTCCAGGCTGGCCGGCGTGTGGGACGACTCCTCGCACCCGGTCACGGCCTCGAGGGCGGCCACCATCTTCGTCGCGTGGTACGTGTACTTCATGTCGTCGGACGTGCCGAACGAGTGCTGCTCGCGATAGAGCACCTGCTGCTCGGTCAGGAACGCCTCGAGGAGCGCGCTGGCGCGGACCGCGGCGTGGCACCGGAGGCTGTCGGCGCCCGTCCGGTTCGACAGCCCGAAGTAGGCCATCCCGAGGAAGTACCGCTCCTGCGGCGCGAGCCCGAGGGTCTCCACCTCGATGAGATCGACGATCTCCTGGTAGCTCCCGCGCGCCGCGAGCGTCTCGTAACAGAGGCGCTTGTTCTGCGTGAACACAGGCCCTTCCGAGGCCGCCGCCCCGCACGCGGGAGGCGGAGCGACGCCGGCGTGCGCGGCGCCGGCCGAGCCGACGACGCACGCCGCGCCGGCGACGATGCTGAGAACCCTGATCTTCATGGTGTCACTCCCGTCGGCGCGGTCGCTCAGCGCTCTTTGCGGCAGGCCGCGATGTTCGGCGAAGAATTGCCCCAGGTCTCCACGACGCAGATGATGGAGAGGTAGTTCCCGGGGATATGGTTGCCGCGGATCAACGCCCCGATGTAGTCCGCCCAGGCCGCGTCCCCGACGCACGGTCTGCCGCTCCTGTGGCAGGCGCGGTCGGTCACGTTCTCGATCTCGTAGAAGCAGCCGTTCGCCTTGTCAGAGCACCTCTTGAGGTAGCTCGCGTGCTCCGCTTCGAGCGAGCGTTGCGTGTAGCCCTTGTCCTTGTTCGCGGGGGTGTAGAACTCGCCGGTCCACCACGCGATCCCCTCGGGCGCGGGGCACGGGCCGACCTCCACGGGCGTCTGCCAGCACCCGTAGGCCCAATCGTAGCTCGCCAGGAGCTCGTCGCGCGACGCGGGCGTCGCGTTCGTCACGCGCTCGTTCATCCACCTGTAGAGGCCATACCGGGCCGCCTGCTCGAGGTTCGCGTTGATCTCGTTCGTGAAGTACGTCCGCTCCTCGTCGAAGACACGCCCGCCGTCCAGGTTCGTGCGGCGCGGGTTGCTCCTCTTGCCGTTTCCGACGGCGCGACCGAGGATGTCGTTGAGCGGGTCGGCGAGCCCGAGGTAGACGGCGTAGGCGCGCGACATCATCGTATTGGCCTCGGCCTCGCTCGTGTCGCCCGTTTTGCTGTACTCCGCATAGGCCGCCATCGTGTCCTGGAGCTCGCGGTCGTTCGGCTCCCGCCCGAACACCCAGAAGAACAGCTGCGCAATCCTGGCGCGACCGGGGCCCCAGCACCCGACCTCCAGCATCCGCGTCTTGCTGGCTGGCGCGTTCGGGTCGACGAAGAGGTACGGCACGGCCGCCCTCGGGACCGACTGCGCCGCCGGCGCCCCTTCGGCGAAGAAATTCGCGGCCGTCGGGCACGTGAAGCGCACCAGCGTCTTGCCGCCGCCGAGCTGGAAATAGCGCGCCGAGGGCGACTGATCGGCGGTCTGGAAGATCTTCACGCTCCTGTCGCACGCGAGGTGCGGCTGCCGGTCGGGATCCGAGGCGGTGAAGCGCGGGTCGCTCGTCGACAGCTCCTCGAGCGTCGCCGCGGGGTCGAAGCCGAATGCCCGCTTCATCATGTCTGCGTTCGAGCCGCAGTCGATCGCGTAGCCCTTCCCGCCGGCGATCAGGTAGGGCGTCACGCGCGTCCTGATCCCGGTGAAGGAATAGCGAACCAGGTAGAGCTCCGCCTCGGCGGCGTAGCTCGTATCGGCCGTCTGCTGCGGGAGATCGCGGCGGGCCCGCGGGAGCGCCTTCCCGGTGCTCGTGTGGCAGTTGATGTCCCGCGTGGCGATCCCCTGCGCGTTCCAGACATCGAGGACGGCGCGGTTGATGGGGATGCTCACCTGCTCGAGGTTGCTGCCGTCCGCCTTCGTCCACGAGAGCGCCGAGAGCACGTTGCTGCATCCTACGGTGTAGATCGTCCCGGGGTCGTCGCGGAGCCGGAGGTAGTACTCGGACTCGCCCTTCCCCAGATCGGCGTCGACGCGGCGATAGACCTGGAAAATTTGCTGGCGCGTGACGTTGGGATCGGCGTCGCAGCGCAGCGTATGGATGGGGACCGGCCCGCCCGCGTCGCGCTCGAGCTGCCTCTGCATCGCGTCGAACGAGTCGTAGAACGCGGCCTGGTTGAGGTCGAGCGTACGCGGGTACCCGAAGCCCTCCAGGATCGGCCCATAATTCGAGCCGCAGCCGATCTGGAACACCACGTTGGGCTTGTTGTCCTTGAAGCTCACGACGACCGGCACTTCGCGCGGCAGGTCGTCTGCGAGGTCCGGATTGTCGTAGACGAGGACCTCGGTCACGTTCGGCCCGATGACCTCCGCCGCGGCCGTGCCCGTGATCGGCGCGTCGACGTCGGACTCCGCCTCGCCGACGCAGCCAGACACCCAGCCCAGCGAGGCGGCCGCCAGGGCCGCGACGCACTGTCGTTGTAAGATCTTCACCTCGTCCTCCGCCTTGATTCGTCCTACCCCGGAGCGTCGGACCGACCGCCGCGATCCGAGCCCATGCCCGATCGCGCGAAGCAGATCGATCCCGGATCCCAATCTCGTTATGATCGGAATGCGTAAATGCGCTGAGAGGCGTTCTGGGTGAACGTGCGGGATGCGAGCGCAGCGCGGACTCCAGCTCGTTGCCTCGTGTCGACGGCGTCGACGAGCCGTGGACACGGATTCGCCGAAGAGAATTCGAGCAGAGTTGCGTCTGATCTCGCCGATGGCGTGCTCCCCGCCGCACCGTTCGGCCAGCTCACTGCTCTTAGTGCCGCCAAGGGGAGCGACCCTTCAGATTATTTTGAGTGGTCTCACTGCCCCGTTCGCTGATGCGCCCGCCTGGAGCGCGGCTTCACCCACGCTGTCCGCGCAGCATGCTTGGCGGAATCGGAGAGCGTTGTGGGCCGCTTGGCGCTGGTGCCGCCGGGGAGCGGGGGAGGCGGGGGATCGACCGTGGTCCCCTGCGATGCGCTTCTGCTGCCGGCGCAAACCCGCGGCCTGAACGGAGGCCGCCCTCGGTCGCCGGTGCGCTCCACGCGCTCGTCGGGCACCGCCACGCCGCCACGTGGTGTCCGCTATAAGAGAGCCATCGTCCGTTATGGTGGACGATGCCGCCGCTCCGTGGTACTGGAGGCCCACGGACGGAACAGCGATGCACTACCGACAGCTGGGTGACAGCGAGCTCCGGGTCTCGGAGCTCTGCCTTGGGACGATGACGTTCGGCGAGCAGAACACGCTCGAGGACGCGAAAGCGCAGCTCGACTACGCGTTCGACGCGGGCATCAACTTCGTCGACGCGGCGGAGATGTACCCGGTGCCGACCCGCGCCGAGACGCAGGGGCGCACCGAGAGCTACGTGGGCGAGTGGCTGAGCCAGAGGCCGCGCGACAAGGTGGTCCTCGCGACGAAGATCGCCGCGTCGGGCCGCCCTTTCCCGTGGATCCGGGGCGGCTCTCTCGCCGTCAACCGCGCGAACGTCCGGCGCGCGGTCGAGGACAGCCTGCGGCGCCTCAAGACGGACTACATCGATCTCTACCAGATCCACTGGCCGGATCGGTACGTGCCGCAGTTCGGCGCCACCGCGTACGACCCGGCGAACGAGCGCTCGAGCACGCCGATCCCCGAGCAGCTCGCGGCGTTCGCGGACGTGATCCGCGACGGCAAGGTCCGCTATCTCGGGCTCAGCAACGAGACCGCGTGGGGGGTGACGCAGTTCAGCCGCATCGCGGAGCACCTGGGGCTGCCGCGGCCGGTGTCGATCCAGAACGCGTACAGCCTCATCAACCGCACGTTCGACGCGGCGCTGGCGGAGGCCTCGCGCCGCGAGGACGTGCCGCTGCTCGCCTACAGCCCGCTCGCCTTCGGCCTCCTGACGGGCAAGTACGTCGGCGGCCCCCCGCCGGGCTCGCGCCTCGCCCGGTTCGAGGCGTTCGGCCAGCGCTACCGGAAGGTCAACGTGGACGAGGCGGTGCAGGCCTACGTGAAGCTCGCGCGCGCCCACGGCCTCACCCCGGCGACGCTCGCGCTCGCCTTCGTGCGCAGCCGCTGGTTCGTGGCGAGCACCATCATCGGGGCGACCACGCTCGCGCAGCTCGAGGAGAACGTGAAGAGCGCGGGGGTGGAGCTCGGCAAGGAGGTGCTCGCCGAGATCGAGCAGATCCACGCCCGCTACCCGAGCCCGGCGCCGTGAGCGCGCCGGCCGTGGAGGCGCAGATCGCCCGGCGGGCTCGGCCCTCGTACACCGAGGCCGAGAAGCGGCGCTTCATGGCGCGGGCGCTGGAGCTGTCGCGCGGCGCGCTCCCGAGCTGCCGCCCGAACCCGCCCGTCGGCTGCGTGGTGGTGCGCGGCGGGAGCGTCGTCGCGGAGGGCTTCACGCAGGCGCCCGGCTGCCACCACGCCGAGGCCATGGCGCTCGCGACGCTCCCCGGCGATCTCTCGGACTGCGCGGCGTTCGTGACGCTGGAGCCGTGCTCGTTCTTCGGCCGCACCCCGTCCTGCGCCAAGGCCCTGATCGCCCGGCGCGTCGGCGCGGTGTTCGTGGCCGTGATCGACAGCCACCCGCGGAACCTCGGCCGCGGGATCGCGCTGCTGCGCGCCGCCGGCGTCCCCGTCGAGGTCGGCACGCTCGCCGACGACGTCGCGTCGTTCATCGACGGCTACCTCATCCGCTGAGATCCCGGCACCGGCGCGCGACCCCGCGCGGGAGACACCGGCCATCCATGGCAACCCGGGAATGTCGCGCTCGAGCGGCGTGACGGGATGAGGCCGAGAGCGCGGATTGACGCGATTCACCCGCGCGTCGCGCGGTGAGCGCCGCGCGGTGAAACGTTGTTTGGTGTCAGATAGTGACTGCTTGTCTGGAGCCCCGGTGCATACTCCCCTGCCGGCGCGGCGAGGGGGGACCTCCCTGGCGCGGCATCGAAGCGCCCGTTGGCGCGCGAGCTCGCGGCTCCAGAGGGACCGCGCCCGGCACGGAGGGAGGAAGCTGTAGATGACGACGAAGCTATCGAGGCGCAGCCTGCTCGAAGGCATGCTGTTGATCGGCGCCGCGGGCTGCGCGGCCCCGGAGGCGGCTGCGGCCGCGGGCGATGGGGTGAAGGCGCCGGCCGACGCGTGGCAGCGCGTCCGGGACGAGTTCGAGGTGTCGCCGGCGTGGATCCACATGACGAGCTTCTATCTCGACTCGCACCCGCGGCCCGTGCGCGCGGCGATCGAGGCGCTGCGGCGGGAGCTCGACGAGAACCCGGTGGACGCGGTCCACGAGCACGAGGACACGACGCCGGTGCGGGAGGCCGCCGCGGCGTACATGGGCGTCCAGGCCGACGAGATCGCGCTGACGGACAGCACCACGATGGGGCTCGCCTTGCTGTACCTCGGCCTGCCGCTCAAGGCCGGGGACGAGGTGCTCACGACGGAGCACGATCACTATGCGATGCACGAGTCGCTCCGGCTCGCCGCGGAGCGGTCGGGCGCGGTGGTGCGGAAGATCGCGCTCTACGAGCGGGGCAGCGACGCGACGGAGGCGGAGATGGCGGGCGCGATCGAGCGAGCGATCACGCCGGCCACGCGGGTCGTGGCGATCACGTGGGTCCACTCGAGCACGGGGGTGAAGACGCCGGTGCGCGCGATCGCGGAGGTCGTCGCCAGGGCGAACCAGGGGCGGGCGCCGGAGGATCGCGTCGTCTGCGGCGTGGACGGCGTGCACGGCTTCGGGGTCGAGGACGCCACGATGGCCGACCTCGGCTGCGATTTCTTCTCGGCCGGCTGTCACAAGTGGATCTTCGGGCCGCGGGGCACGGGCGTGCTCTGGGGCAAGGCCGAGCTCTGGCCGCTGCTCCGCCCGAGCATCCCGCAGTTCGGCAAGGAGGCCTACGAGGCCTGGCTACGGGGGCAGCCGCCGCCGCCCACGAACGCCAACATGATGACTCCGGGGGGATTCCACTCCTTCGAGCACCGCTGGGCGCTGCCCGCGGCGTTCGCGTTCCACCGGCGCATCGGCAAGGCGAGGGTCGCGGACCGCATCCACGCGCTGAACCGGCAGTGCAAGGAGGGGCTCAAGGGCATGCGCCACGTCACGCTGCACACGCCGCTCGACGACGCGCTCTCCGCGGGGATCATCTGCTTCGAGGTGGCGGGGATGACGCCGGAGGCCGCGGTGAAGAGGCTTCGCGAGAGGAAGATCGTCGCGTCGACGTCGCCGTACCGGACCTCGTACGCGCGCGTCGCGCCGAGCCTGCTCAACGACGAGGCGGAGGTGGACACGGTGCTGCGGGCGATCCGGGCGCTCGCGTGAGGGAGCGCGGGCGCATCACGGGATGACCGCGTCCGCCACGACGCAACGCCGTGAGGCGTCGCGTCGTGCGCGAGGGGCGCGGCATCCCCGGGGTGGGCTCGGGCGGCGCGGTGAGCTCCTGATGCGCCCGCGCCGCGCGCCTCATTTGATGCCGGTCGTGAAGCCGCTGTAGGTCACCGGTCCGTCGCCCATGTCGTCGTAGAGGTAGCAGTTGTTCTCCCCGCCTCCTTCGTGGCTGTAGGCGATGCACTGCGAGTCGTGCTGACAGGCGTACTTGCACTTCCTCAGGTCGCCGGATACGAAACCGTAGGGCCATCCGTCGATGAGCTTGTTGGTCAGCGTCTGCGAGTACGCGCCGCTCCCGGTGTACCCGATGTTGTCGAGGATCCAGTTGAGGTGGTACTGGGTGCTCGTGTACTTGTTGCGCATGGCGAAGGCGACCCACCAAGAGCCCCAGAGCACCCCGGACACGCGCTGCCCGTTGGTGAAGATCGGCCCGCCCGAGTCCCCGTCGTCGGTACGGTCGTCGTTGGTGTAGAAGTATCCGTCGTCCACGTTGTCCGAATAGAGGCCGTTCGTCGCATACTTGAGCAGGCTCGTCGAGTTGCTCCCGCCGTCGTGCAGCCCGCGGCCCACCTGGGTGCCGGTCGCGTCGTCTCCCGGGTAATGGAGGTCGAGGCTGGCCACCACGGAGGTCGACGGGATCGGCTTCGCGAGCGTGAGGACCGCGATGTCGGCGAAGTTGCCCCCGTTGTCGTCGAGCTCGTCATCCCACGGATCCACGCCGGGCTTGAAGGCGACGTCGATGACGTCGGTCTTCGGCGCGTCGGGCGTGTTCATGGTGCTATAGAACTGCACCTTCGTGGTCCCCACGGCGGGCAGGCAGTGCGCGGCCGTGAGGACGTGATTCTTGCTGACGATGACGCCGGTGCAGTTGCCGAGCGACACGACCCGCTGCCGCATCCACGCCGCGGGGGCGCTCCCGCTGGTGATGGCGCTCGATTCGCTGTCGACGAGCTCGGCCTCGTCGCCGGCCGCGAGCGCTGCCTCGTCGCCGGTCACGCCCTCGGCCGCACAGGCCGGCGCGAAGGCCGCGGACGCGAGGAGGCCGAGGGTTGCGTACATGCGGTGAAGCCGGTTCAAGTTCAAGAGGCTGGTCACTGGATCCACTCCTTAGCTTCGCAGGTTGAAACGCGTCGATCTGTCCGCCCAGCGTTCCCGAGGGCGAGTCGCAATCGCCTGCCTTGCGCCTGGCGTCTGGCGTCTGGCGTCTGGCGTCTGGCGTCTGGCGTCTGGCGTTTCGTGTCTGCACTCGCCGTGCCGCGCGCGGCCACCCGGGGATGGAGGCGTGAGCGCGCGGGATCTGCGCCGGAAACCCAGCCGATCCGCCAAGGCCACGCGACGCTCGGAGCCCTCTGGCACCGGTGGCACCGCTGGCACTCACAGCTGGCACCGCGGCGGCGACCTTCGGAGGCGGGCAGCTCGGCAGGACCTCCAGGCAAGGGCGAACGCCGCCGGCGAGGAGCTACGCTGCCGTGTCGGGGAGCCCTTCGCCGTGGAGCCCCAGCGGGACGCGGCACGGCAGGTGGACCGCTCTCGAGAGCGTGAGGGGACGCGGGCCGATCACGGGATGATCCGCCGCCGCCGGAGATCCTCGAAGATCCCCCGGAACATCGCCTCCGTCTCGACGTGCTCGTGGAAGCCGAACCGGCGCGCCTTCGAGCCGTCCGCGATCACGTCGTAGTCCCACGAGAACACCGCATCTCCGAAGCGCCACGACGACACGTCCCGGTACGGGTGCCGCGCCAGGCCGTGTTTCTCGATCATGGCGTTCCAGAGCGGCTCCTTGTCGGCCATGACGTCCGCGAGCGGCATCGGCAGCGGGGGCGCCGCCTCCATGTCGAACATGCGGGCGATCTTCGGCCACATCTCGCTCCAGCGGAACATGTCGCCGTTGTTGATGTTGAACGCCTGGTTGCGGCACGGCGCGCTGGTCGCCGCCCAGACCGTGGCCCTGCCGAGCAGGCGCGCGTCGGTCATCTCGATCAGCCTGTCGTAGGCGGCCGGCTTGCCGGGGAACCGCAGGGGCAGGCCGAGCTCCTTCGACATCGCCGCGTAGACCGCGATGACCATGGCGAGGTTCATCGGGACGCCCAGCGCGAAGCCGCACACCACCGACGGCCGGAGGGCCGACCAGGACCAGGCCCTGCCCTTCTGCCGGGCCTCGAGGAACGCCTGCTGGTCGACGTTGAACTCGGGCGGCATGTGGTGCGCGTCGGTCTCGCGGGCCGGCGTCTTGAACGGGCCGAGGTGCGCGCCGTAGACCTTGTAGCCCTGCATCAAGCTGATGTGCTGGAGGCCCGACGCGACCGGCTCGACAGCGTCGACCACGTTGACGAGCATGGCGAGGTTGGGCGGCACGAGCTCGGCCCACGTGGGCCGGTCCTGATAGGCGGCGTAGAAGATGTGCGTGACCTCGGCGAGACCTCCGAGCTTCTTCCGGCAGTCCTCCCGGTCGAGCAGATCGACCACCACGTGGCGGACGCGGCCCGCGGGCGCGCCGCCGCGCCGGGACAGGCCGATCACGTCCCATTCGCCGAGCGCCTCGAGGTGATCGATGAGGTTGCGGCCGATGATCCCTTGCGCGCCGACGACCAGGGCGACCTTGTTCTGGATGCTCATGGTTTGCTCCTGCTTCGAGGTCTGTCCGCGCCCGGTCCGTGCTCGCGAGCGCAGGGGAAAGGTGGAGCGCGGCGGCCAGGGCGAGTACGGGCTCGAGCCGCGCAACACCTTTCGATAAAATCGAAAGATGAGCGCGCTCCTCGAGATGCAGACGTTTCTGGAGATCGTCGATCGCGGCAGCCTCAGCGCGGCAGCGCGTTCGCTCGCGACCGTGCCGTCGACCGTCAGCGCGCGGCTCGCGGCCTTGAGCCGTGGGCAGGCCGGCTGGGCGTGACATGTCACGCCGGCACCGTGACATGTCACGCCGGCACCGTGACATGTCACGCCGGGCAGCTCATCCCCGAGCCCCGCGCCGCGTCGCTTCATCCAGGATTTCGCCTGCGTTGCTGTCTCCCGTCGCATGGGCTGTACCTTGGGGCAGGGGTGGCACGCTTGCTGCCTGCGCGGCGGACGCGGCGAGTCGCGCGACACTCGACCAGGGTATCAAGATGCGTGATCGAGCGTTCGGCCAGTGCCTGAACGCCGATGCCGAAAGGACAATCAACATGTCTTCGTTGATAGATCGAGTCGAACGTAGGACCCATCGTCTCATCGCCACCTCCGCTGCTGCGCTGAGCGGCATGCTCGCGCTCGCCGGGGGAGCGGGCGAGGCGAGCGCGGGATGGACGTGCAGCAACTTCGTGAACGAGTACGTGGATACGAACATGAAGGCCGCGTCGTACAACGGCAGGCCTCACCTGTTCTACGTCACCTCGCCGAGCAACTCGACACCACTGCTGCACACGGCGTTCCCGGACGCCAGCCATACCACATGGACCCACCAGACACTAGCGGGCGATCCGGACGAGGACGGGACCTTCATATCGCCCGGGAAGGCAGCGACCTACAACGGCACCTTCTACGCCCCCTATGTGGACCACTGGACCGGGGCGCTGAAGGTCGCCTCCAAGAGCAGCGCTACCGGCAGCTGGACCCATATCGGCGTCGACGGAGAGGGTGAGAACATCTTCGGGGACATGGGCGCCGAACCCGCCGCTGTCGTCTTCGACGGCAAGCTCTACATCTTCTATACGCCGCAGAGCTTCTTCCCTAGCGACCGGGTGCTACGCGTCGCCGTCTATGATGGATCGACATGGAGCTACCAGCTGGTCGATAATACGAGTGGAATCAGCGGGGCCAAGCCCATTGTCTATGACGGAAAGCTGCGGGTCTATTACAAAGATGGCGGCAATGTTCGCCAGGCCGTCACCAGCAACGGCACGAGCTGGACCCTCTCCGTCCTCGACGGGGACGGGGGTGCCAACGGGCGAACGTCGGATATCGTCGGCGGAGACATCGCGGTCGTGTCGTACGGTAGTCCTTTCACGACCATCAAGCTCATGGTCTTCTACATCAATCTGACCCAGGAGAACCTGCGCGTCGCCGACTTCGATGGAAGCACCTACACGTTCAGCGTTGTCGACGGTACGGGCGGCATCGCGAGCGGAGCGACCAGCGGAGACATCGCCACGCAGATCGACGCGTTCAGCTATGCCGCTGACGTTATTAGCTATAGCAAGCCGTACGTCTTCTATACCGACCAGACCAACCACACGCTTCGCGGGGCTTCGTTCAGCAGCTCCGCCTGGAGCGCGTTCAAGCTGGACGGCGCAACCAGCGGTAACGCGTGCTCCGGCGCGATGACGACGACCGCCGGTTATGACCCGGCGGTCGTCGGGGGCGGCGGCGGCTTCTTTGTCTTCTACGTCCGCGGCTCGGATCATCACGTGCGCAAAGCCCTGTTCACGCCGTAGCGCGGCGCCGCTCGGGGACGAGGCCGGGGCCGCGCGCCGCCCCGGCCTCGTCGCACCTGACGACGACGGGCTCTCCGGCACATGAGCTGTCCGAGCCCCTCAGCGTTCACGCCGTTCTTCCCGATCTCCTCCTCCTCCCGTCTCCGCCATGGCCCCGGCGAGCGCGCGAGCAGCTCGAGGTCTGTCCGCGCCCGGTCCGTGCCCGCGAGCGCAAGGCAACGGTAGAGCGCGGCGGCGCGGGCGAGTACGGGCTCGAGCCGCGCAACACTCTTCGGTAAGACCGAACGATGAGCGCGCTCCTCGAGATGCAGACGTTTCTGGAGATCGTCGATCGCGGCAGCCTCAGCGCGGCCGCGCGTTCGCTCGCGACCGTGCCGTCGACCGTCAGCGCGCGGCTCGCGGCCCTGGAGGAGCGGCTGGGCGTGCAGCTCGTGGTCCGGAGCACGCGGCGGCTCCGCCTCACCGAGGAGGGCGAGCGCTACCTGGTCGACTGCCGCCGCATCCTCGACGAGATCGAGCGGAGCGAGGCGTGCATCCGGCGCGGGCAGAGCTCGCTGCGGGGCAGCCTGCGCATCACCGCGCCCTCGGATCTCGGGCGCGGCCGCCTGCGCGCCGTCCTCGAGGCGTTCCTGGAGGCGCACCCGCGCATCAGCGTGTACCTCCACCTCTCGGACGAGGTCGTCGACCTCGTGCGCGGGGGCTTCGACGTGGCCTTGCGCGTGGGACCGCTGCAGGGGAGCAGCCTGACCGCGCGCAGGCTCGCCACCGGGCACCGGGTCGTGTGCGCGGCGCCCGGCTACTGGGCCCGGCACCCGCGGCCGAGCGCGCCGGGCGATCTCGCCGACCACGAGTGCCTGCTCTGGAACGCGGAGGGCCGGAACGAGGCGACGTGGACGTTCGCGGCGGAGGGCGAGGGGACGCAGGCGGTGCGGGTGCGCGGGCGGCGCAGCTCGAGCGACGGCGAGCTGGTGCGCGCGTGGGCGCTCGCGGGCCTCGGGGTCGCGCAGAAGTCGTTCTGGGACGTCGAGGGCGACCTCGAGGCGGGCCGGCTCGAGTCCGTGCTGAACCGGTTCGTCCGCGCGGCGGATCTGTCGGTCGTCTACCCGGCGGGCCGCCATCTCCCGCGCCGCGTCCGCGCCCTCGTGGACCATCTGGTGGAGAGCTTCCGCGGGCGATGAGATGGCGGCCCGGCGCCGCCGGGGCTCCAGAGGGCGGCCTCCGGCGCGCGCGGCGGCGCGGGATCGGGCGCCGCGCCCGGATGAGCTCGCAGGTCGTGATGGAACCTCGTGGTGATCCGTGAGAGAGCACGCGTATGAGACACATCCTCGATCGCTCGATGGGGCTCCTCCTGGCCGCCGTGCTCTGCTGTGCTGCGTGCAGCGCCTCGCGGAACGAGCCTCCCGGCTCGAACGCGCCGCCGGCGCCGGATCCGGCCACGACGACGCCCACGGCCACCCCGACGGACGACTCGATCGCCGTGGGCAGCGACCCGTGCCAGAGCGACGCGGACTGCGTGCCCGTCTGCGGGTGCCACCCGGCCGCCTGCGTCGCGAAGGCCACGGCGCCCGCGTGCGAGGGCGGGATGATGTGCACGCAGGAGTGCCGGCCGGGGACGATGGATTGCGGCGGCGGCTGCCTTTGCCACGAGGGCCGGTGCGCGGCCCGGCTCGTCAACGCGCCGGCGCGCTGAGCCGCGGCCCGGGCGGGGCGCGCTGCCCCGGCGCTGCGCGCCGGCGGCGCGTCACAGCCTGTCGGGACGAAAGAGCCGGCGATACCGGCGCGTGGTCTCCCCCGAGAGCATGAAGATACCGCCGCCGTGATAATGGAGCGTGCGCGGGTAGCGCGGCGCGGTCGCGGCGTGCGCCTTGACCACCTCGAAGATGAAGAAGTTGTAGGTCTTCACGAGCCGAGCGTCCGCGAGCCGGCACTCGAGGCTCGCGTAGCACTCGGCGATGAGCGGCGCCCCGACCGCCGCGCCGGGCACCGGCGTGAGCCCGAAGGCGGAGAACTTGTCCGTGTCGCGGCCCGAGCAGTTGCCGATGCCGACCACCGCCTCGGCGAGCTCCGCGGTGGGGACGTTGATCGCGCACTCCTTGCTCCGGCGGATCAGCTCGAAGCTGTGGTTCGCGCTGCTGATGACGCACCCGACCAGCGACGGCGCGAACTCCATGACCGTGTGCCAGCCCATGGTCATGATGTTGGTCTCGCGCCGCCACGCCGAGCTGACGAGCACGATCGGGCCGGGCTCGAGGAACCGGCGGATCTCGGCGACCGGGAAGTCTTTCTTGGGAGCTGTCTTCATGGGCGCGTCGCGCCGCTCACTCGGATCGGAGCGACGCCATGTCGATGGAGAAGCGGTACTTCACGTCGGACTTGAGCAGCCTCTCATACGCTTCGTTGACCTTCTGGATGGGGATGATCTCGACGTCTGCGGTGATGTCGTTCGCCGCGCAGAAATCGATCATCTCCTGGGTCTCGGCGATGCCGCCGATGTTCGAGCCGGAGAGGCTGCGGCGCCCCATGATGAGCCCGAACGCGGCGACGCTCAGGGGCTTCGCGGGCGCCCCGACGAGGGTCATGTTGCCGTCGCGGCGGAGCAGGTTGAGGAAGGCGTTGACGTCATGGTCCGCGGAGACGGTGTCGAGGATGTAGTCGAGGCTGCCGGCGTGCTTCTGCATCTCGCTCGCATCGCGGGAGACGACGACCTCATCGGCGCCCAGACGCAGGGCGTCCTCCGTCTTGCCGCGCGAGGTGGTGAAGACGACGACGTGCGCCCCGAACGCGCGGGCGAACTTCACGCCCATATGGCCCAGCCCGCCGAGGCCGACCACGCCGACCTTCTTGCCCTTCTCGATGCCCCAGTGGCGCAAAGGCGAGTACGTGGTGATCCCAGCGCAGAGGAGCGGCGCCGCGCTGGCGGGGTCGAGGTTCGAGGGGATGCGCAGGACGTACCGCTCATCGACGACGATGCTGTCGGAGTAGCCGCCATACGTGACGCCCCCGAGGTGCTTGTCCGGGGAGCCGAAGACGATGATCTGGTTCGGGCAGAACTGCTCCAGCCCTTCCATGCAGCTCGGGCAGGTCCTGTCCGAGTCGACGATGCAGCCGACCGCGGCGAGGTCGCCGGGCTTGTACCTGGTGACCGCCGAGCCGACCTCGGCGACGCGGCCGACGATCTCGTGGCCCGGCACGATGGGGTAGACCGTGCGGCCCCACTCGCCGCGGGCGGCGTGGAGGTCGGAGTGGCAGATCCCGCAGAAGAGGATCTCGATCTGCACGTCGTGCGCGGTCGGATCGCGCCGCGGGATCTGGGTGGGGGCCAGCGGCGATGTCGCGCTGGCGGCGGAGTAAGCCTTCGTGCTGTACATGGTTCGATGCTCCTCGTGATCGGCGATGCTCGCGGCGTTCAGCGATCGATCGGCTGCGTGTAGGCCTCGGACGGGCGACGCCTCGCGCGCTTTGCATGACCTCTTCTCGGTTCCTGTCTCCGTGGGTTCGTGCCGTCGAGCCCCGCGCACGAAGAAACCGACGCCCCGGTCCCGCCGAGGGCCAGGCGCCGGGTCGAGGTGGAGGTCGTCGCCGAGGACCGCTTCCGCGGAGGAGCCGGGCGGTCCATCGCTCGCGCTCGCCCCTGGTCGCCCGCTGAGCCCGGCAGCT
Organism: Sorangium sp. So ce185; assembly: GCF_051526825.1. Classification (NCBI taxonomy): domain Bacteria; kingdom Pseudomonadati; phylum Myxococcota; order Polyangiales; family Polyangiaceae; genus Sorangium; species Sorangium sp. So ce185. The sequence goes on from NZ_CP150316.1 coordinate 1,381,260, forward strand.
CCTCGACGCCCGCCGGCCCCGCTGAACGCGGGCGGGCTGGGCGAAGAAGCGGCGTCGCTCATCTTCCAAATGCTTCGTCGAACTGGCGCTGGAGTTCGGCATCCATCTCGGCTGCCGCTTCAAATACCAGCTCGGCGTAGGGCTCGCACTCGCGACGTAGCGTTTCGTGCTCCTTGAGCGCAAGGTAAGCGTCCGGCTCGTCACGCAGCTGCTTGGCTCTCTCTCTCCAGCGTTCCAGCGCGGCCGCATGAAACTTCTGTTTGTAGGACGCCTGGAAAATTCGTCGCTCTTCGTGGTAAAGGTGAGCGTCCTGTGATGGTGCTGCGGCGTCTGCTCGCGAGTCTATGTGAGTAAGCCATGCTGCGCGCGACTCAATTTCTAGCAGTAGCTCGTCTTTTGATTCGTGTCGCGGCGCTGCCTTCATCAATAAATCCAATGTGCCGGAGATCGCCTCGACTCGCCAGAACATCGACGTGAAAAGTGCGCGTTGGAGCGACGTGCTTGGTTGTGGTCTGGCGTTCCGAAGCGATTGGATGCAGGCCCGGCCGACGCAGACGTTCGGGGCGACGAAGATCCGGTCCAGTGAGGGCCCGTGCCCGGCGTCGGGGCACACGCAGGTCGCACGGCGTGGCGAATCCGGGGAGCTGCCCGGAATTTGAGAATGAGACGCGTCTGCTCTGGCCCCTGCGGGACTTAGCCGGAGCGTTCGAGGGAGCACGGGGCGGGCAGACGTCGCTCCGGGACGTCGAGGGCGACCTCGAGGCGGGCCGGCTCGAGTCCGTGCTGAACCGGTTCGTCCGCGCGGCGGATCTGTCGGTCGTCTACCCGGCTGGCCGCCATCTCCCGCGCCGCGTCCGCGCCCTCGTGGACCATCTGGTGGAGAGCTCCCGCGGGCGATGAGATGGCGGCCCGGCGCCGCGGGTGCTCTAGAGGGCGGCCTCTTCGAGCCGCGCGATGTCGAGCTTCTTCATCTGCATCATGGCTTGCATGACCCGCGCCGCCTTGACCGGGTCCGGGTGCTGGAGGAGCCGCGGCAGCGCCGAGGGGACGATCTGCCAGGACAGGCCGAACCTGTCCTTGAGCCACCCGCACTGGCTCTCGGCCCCGCCGCCTTCGGTGAGCTTGCTCCAGAGCTCGTCGACCTCCTCCTGTGTCTCGCAGGTGACGGCGAGCGAGATGGCCTCGTTGAACTTGAAGTGCGGGCCGCCGTTCATGGCGACGAAGCGCTGGCCCTCGAGCTCGAACTCGACGGTCAGGAGCGCGCCCTTGGGCCCCGGGCCCGCGTCGCCGCAGCGGACCTCTTCGACGACGCGCGAGCGCACGAAGACGGAGGTGTAGAGCCGCACGGCCTCCTCGGCGTTGTTGTCGAACCAGAGGAACGTCTTGATCTTCTGCGCGGTCGTGGTGGTCATGATCGTGACTCCTGGCCGGGTCGAGCCCGGCGGTGGGGTGGGGGCGCGGTCACCTCGACCTCGCCTCGCCTGGATGTCGGAGCACGACGCGCCGCCTCGACATGGCACCGAGATTTTTTTTGAGGGAGGGCCGCCCTGGCCGCCGGGCGGCGGAGGGGGCCCGGGGGCGGGCTTGCAAGGCCGCTGCGCCCGCGTGCGAGGGCGGGATGATGTGCACACAAGAGTGCCGCGCGACCCGCGCGGCCCTGCGCGCCTCGCGCGTTCGCCGGCGAGGCCATCCCCGCCCCCACCCCACGCTGGAAACCTGAGCGCCCCCGCCAGGTGGCACGCGGCCTTCGACCATGTGCCACGTGCCACGTGCCATGTGCCTCGTTCCGCGATGCGCGCGGGGTCGCGAAAGCGCGGGCTGCTTCGCTCACCGGCCGCCTCACCGCGCCCTGCGGGGCGGCGCGCGTGCAGTGGCACGGCTGCTGCTTTCGCGGCGCGCTGCTGCGAAGGGCCGCCTTCACGTCACAGCCAGCCTGCAGGCCCAGAGAGAGAGACCGATGCGTCACTGGTCAACATTGCTTGGATCCATCGTCCTGGTCGGCGTTCCAATCACCGCCGATGCGCAGAGCTCTCAATGCAGAGGCGAAGCTCAGCTCTTTGCCGTCTCGCGGTATCGCGAAACGGCGAATGACCCGTCGATCTACGTGTACGACGGCGACCACGTCTTCACCTTGCGCGGCGACAACTACGGCGAGCCCTATTACGCCACGGCCATCACGTTCGCCAACATCGACGACGATCAGGACCTCGAGCTCATCGCGGGGCGCAACGCGCGCAACTGCACGCTGGGCTGCGACGTCCAGCCGCGCCTCGTCGTCTACGACGACAAGAACAACGAGTTCAAGCAGATCGCGACGCTGGGCGAATGGGACACGAGCAAGGGCGTGCATGCCCTGGCAGCGGGCGATCTGGACGGCGATGGCAAGGACGAGGTCGTCGTCGGCTTGAGCGAAGCGACCGATGACGTGCCGGCCAGGGTGCTGATCCTGGATGACTTCACCCGCGATGGCGGGAACCCCCATTTCCAGACGATCCTCGAGCAGCGCGAGAACCCGGAATGGGGCCCGGACTACTACGTGACGGGGCTCGACGTGCGCGACATCAACGGAGACGGTCGCGCCGAGGTCGCCATCTCCAGGGACAGCCCGTGCGGTATCACGTGCGGCGGCATCGGGCTCCGCGTCGAGGTCGCGAACCTGGATAGCAGCGGTGAGCTCACCACCCGCTTCAGCGCGGGTAATGGCGTGTTCGGCAATGACACTGTCGTGCTCGGGGTCAAGCTCCTCGACTTCGACGGCGACGGGAAGGGGGACCTCGCGGCGATCGCCGAAGGAGATCACGGCGACCAGCGCGTGTTCGTCTTCCCCGGCGCGCACGACCAGATCTTCATGCCGATCGACTTCGACGCTCCTTTCGACCCCGGCAGCAGCAACTGGGACGGCGACCTCCAGGCCATCTCCATCAGCTCCGGGCACATGAACGATGATCAACGGGAAGAGCTGGTGATCGGGCGGAGCCCGGGTGACAAGCGCTCGAAGCTGGTGATCTACAGCAAGAACGCCGACGGGAGCATCTCCGAGACCACCCGCGGTCTGGACTGGGGCGAGGACGTCGGCGCGAACGCGGTCGCCGTCATCGACACGGATATGGATGGCCGGGGCGAGCTCGTGTTCGGGCGCACCGACAGCCCGAACCCGAGGTGGGGCTTCTACGACGACCTGCTCACAGGCGTTGCCTACCGGAGAGGGGGTACCAGCGACTGGTCCGAGGACGAGGACTACTACATCACCGACATCGCCGCCGGCGACAAGTTGTGCATCATCCAGGGCGAGCCGCACCCCATCCCCGACTCGATCGCGGACGCCAACGACGAGATGGACGACCGCTTTCAGAAGCTGCTGCGGGTGTGGATGCGCACCTTCGAAGGCGACTGGACCAACTTCGGGACCTGGGACAGGGCGGCCCTCACGGGCTTCCGCCGCATCGCCGCGGGGCTCGCGGCGCTCGTCCACCTGCCCCAGGGGGACGATCTCAGGCCGCCGGACGACTTCCCGCAGCTCGTCGAGGACTGGCTCCTCGAGAACGCGCACATGCATGACGACGTCGGTACGAAGGCGGACTTCGATTTTCATCTCATGGGCGCGATGACGCTGCTGAACGCGTTCGGGAACACGCCGCTGCTCACAGACGCGTCCGTCAAGGCGCTCCTCCAGTACACGACGCTGACCCCGGCGGGCTGTGAATCCTTCCTCCAGTTCGAGAACAACACCTATCCGCCCGGCCGTTACGAGCTCTTTTGCACACCCAAAGTCCCGTACGCCGGAGACAGGGTGCGCAAGCTGGTGTACGACGCGCCACTCACGGATTTGTTGGGGTTCAGCATCGACGTTCCGGAGACGGAGAACCACGTCCTCATGATCAACACGTGGATCTACCTGGCCAACCAGTGGATCCGCAACAATCCACGGCAAGATCCGGACATCCAGGCCCTTCACGACTGGAGCCCGGAGAAGTACGTCAACGACGGCACGGAGCTCGAGCAAGCGCTGCTCGCCATCCTCGGACGGGTCACGAAGAACGGCTTGTTTGAGACCAACGCGCGCCCGTACCAGGGCCTCGCGCTGCGAGCCTTGATGCAGCTCGCGGGAAACGCCGAAGGCGAGAAGGTGCGAACCGCCGCGCGCAACGCCGTGGACTACATGGCCGCCATGGTCGCCTTCCAGTCGTACCATGGCAAGCGCTATGCTCCGATGCGACGTCAATGGGAGTACAAAGACCGGCTGGAGCTGTACACCGGCGACTATCCGCCGATCATGTTCGGTATCCTGACGGGCGTGTATTCGTTCAACGACGATCCGGACTGCCCGAAGCATTCTCGCAACTGCATGTGGTGGAACGGCGGAGATCAGTACAGAGGGTTCGCCCTCGACGCCGTGCTCAGCGGCTACCAGGTGCCGGAGGTGATCCACCACTTCATGCTGAAGCCGGACAACGAGCAGCCCGGGTTCGGCGCGTACACGCGCGCCGCGGCGCGCTACTCCACGCAGTTTTACCGCATTCACGGGCCGGCGCGCTACCCGGCGCCCAACGTGATGGGCGACCCGGACCTCGACGCCATCGCGCGTGATATGGACCGCGTCCTGGAAGAGACAGCGAGAGAGCAAGGCGAGTATTCCGGGACCTGGAATTACGAGCCGGCGTTCGAGCACTACTTCTCCACCAGCGGCTTCCTGAACAGCTCGGGCGGCAGGTACCGGCCGTTCGACAACGCGGGACTGGATACTGACCCGGGACTGGGGCCTCTCCCAGGACCGATCTCTGAAGAGGATATCGAGGATACGATGCCGGACAAGAAGCACGCGCACGACTTCCTCGCGAAGCCGAGCGTGCTGCTGCTCCCGGACGATCACGGTAACTGGGGTGTGACGGAGGCTCAGCACGTCACGCCGATGATGAGAGGGAACGGCTATACCTCGAACAACGGGCCCGTGTACAAGAACGTCACGCTGGGCTTCGATCCCAATGCAGATTGGCCTGCGCAGACTCCGGATGACTGGGGCTTTACCGACGTCGTCATGCTGGACAACGGGTCGAGGGCCAAGGTGATCACCAAGCCGGACGGCAACCTGCACGTCGTCCTGGTCTCCTTCCCCGTCATGCACGGCGGTCTGTGGGAGGTCGTCCCTGGTCACTGGGGCTCAGGCACCGAGGAGGCGGGCGTCCCGGCCGCGGAGGTCCTGAGCGCGGTCGTGTCCAGGAACGCCGGCCTGACGGCGCAGGGCAACACGCTCCCCTACAAGACGGTGGTGAGCGACGAGCGGCTCGACATCGGCATCTCGGAGGAGGAGTCCCTGATGTGGATTGACAAGATCGGTGGCAACTCCGCGGGCGCGGTCGACCCGCGGCAGCCGCAGGAAGTCATCGATTTCCCGCTCCTCTTGGTCCAGCAGGTCGACGCGGACTACCAGTTCACGGGGGTCGAGTACGTGCGCGCCATGGGCGACGGGCTCGTCACAATCCACAACCCGCACCTGAACTCGACGTTGATCCTCGACTCGAGGGACCACCAGAACCCGGACCGCGACGGGGACCTGCCCAGCCGGGTCCGGTTCGACGGGAGCTGGCTGCCCGCCCAGTCCGGCTCCGCCGCGCAAAACGCCGACGGCAGCGGCTTCACCATCACCCCGAACGGCGCTGGCAACGCCCGCATCGAACGCGAGTACCTGCGCGAGGGGACGAGCTGGACGCCGGGGTCGGTGCGGTTCTCCGTCGCGGTCACCGGCAACCCGACCCGCAGCGCCCGGCTGAAGGTCACGCTGAGCGCGGCCTCGACCGGCACCGTCCAGCTCGGCTCGACCGTGGTGCTCGCCGACGTCCTGACGGCGGGCGAGACGGACGTGCTCTTCAACGTCCCTGCCGCGACGCTGGAGGCGCTCCAGCAGACGCAGGAGCCGGTCACCCTCGCCATCGACGTCGCGGGCGCTGCCGGCGCCATCGTGGACATCAAGTCGCTGCGGGCCAAGACCTATCGCACCACGTCGCCCGGCCAGGCCCTCGTCGGCCGCTGGGACGACCCCTGGACGACCACGGCCAGCAACTCGATGAGCCCGGTCGCGACCGTGGGCGAGACGTCGCAGCGGGTGTGCTCCTCGGGCTCCCGCACGCTCGAGAGCCCGCCCTTCACCCCGAAGGACTTCAGCTGGATCTCTCGCCACCTCGCGCTCGACGTCCGGATCCCCACCGGCCTGCCGAACCCGGCATGGCAGGGCTCCGTGCAGCTCTACTACCATGATCGGCCCGAGGACACCGTGTCCCAGTTCGCCGGGCAGTTCGATCTGACCGGTTATCCCGCGGGCGAGTGGGTCACGGCGCACTTCACGCTCCCCGAGCCGGTCTTCGCCGCCCTCCAGGAGACCGACCGCGGCTCCACCCTGCAGGTCTCGCTCATGGCCGACGCGGCGAACGGCGACTGCTTTCAGTTCGACAACGTGCGGTTCATGGGGGGGCTCCAGTGGAACGGGACGATGCGCTTGCCCGCGAACGACGGGCCGTTCGTGCCGGTCACCACCGCCGCGCGCGTCTTCGGCTTCGAGACCGCGGATACCTGGCACGTCGTGCAGGGGACCTCGGCGAGCCTCGTCGAGTCGCCGAGCCAGCCGGAGGCGAACGCGCTGTCGGTCGCGGTCTCGAACTACACCGTCATCGAGAGCACGTCGTTCCCGACGAGCGAGCTCGCCTCGTTCGGTCCGACGCTGAAGCTCCAGGTGGTGTCGCCGCCTCCGGTCAACCCCGGCTGGGCGGGCGATGCCACCATGTTCCTGGAGTGCATGGGCGCGAACATGTCGCACGCGGAGGTCGCGACGAACACCGTCCCGCTGCCGCAGGGCTCGGGCTCCCACGTCGTCAGCTTCACCGTGCCTCCGGCGGGTCTCGCGCTCCTCGCCCAGGACAACGAGTGCCAGCTCCGGCTCGCGATCAACGGCCCGACCAACGCGGGCACCTACGTGATCGATCACCTGCGCTTCGCCCCCTGACACGAGCGCCCCGCAGGGCCGCGCGACCCCGCGCGGCCCTGCCCGCCTCGCGCGCTCTGCGGCGAGGCCATCCCCACCCCCACCCCACGCTGGAAACCTGCGCGCCCGCCGCCAGGTGGCACGCCGCCTTCGACCACGTGCCTTGTGCCAGTCGGCACGTGCCACGTGCCGCACTGCGCGCCGGGTAGCGAGAGCGGGCAACTTCGGCTCGCCGGCCATCTCGCCGCGCCCTGCGGGGAGGCGCGCGTGTAGTGGCACGGCCGCTGCTTTCGCGGTGCGCTGCTGCGAAAGGGCCGCCTTCACGCCGCAGCCAGCCTGCAGGCCCAGAGAGGGAGACCGATGCGTCACTGGTTAACATTGCTTGGATCCATCGTCCTGATCGGCGTTCCAATCACCGCCGATGCGCAGACCGAATGCCGGGGCGAAGCTCAGATCTTCGCGGTCTCGCGGTACCGCGACACCGAGGACCAACCGTCGATCTACGTGTACGACGGCGACCACGTCTTCACCGTGCGCGGCGACAACTACGGCGAGCCCCATTACGCCACGGCCATCACGTTCGCCAACATCGACGGCGATCCGGACCTCGAGCTCATCGCGGGGCGCAACTGGCGCAATTGCGTGAACTGCGACGTCGTGCCGCGCCTGGTCGTCTACGACGACAAAACCACCCAATTCAAGCAGATCGCCACGCTGGGCAACTGGGGCACGAGCAAGGGCGTGGAGGCCCTGGCGGCGGGCGATCTGGACGGTGACGGCGACGACGAGGTCGTCGTCGGCTTGAACGAAAGCACCGATGGGCTGGCGGCCAGGGTGCTGGTCCTGGACGACTTCATCCATGACGGCGAGAACTCCCGTTTCCAGGTGGTCCACGAGCAGCGCTCGAACCCGGAATGGGGACCGGACTACTACGTGACGGGGCTCGACGTTCGCGACGTCAACGGAGACGGTCGCGACGACGTCGCCATCTCCAGGGACAGGCAGTGCGGCCTCGGGTGCAGCGGCATCGGGCGCCGCGTCGAGGTCGCGACCCTGGATGGCGGCAGCGGCGATCTCACCACCGTCTTCAGCGCGGGCGACGACGTGTTCGGCGATGCCCCCGTCGTGTTCGGGGTCAAGCTCCTCGACTTCGACGGCGACGGGAACGGGGACCTCGCGGCGATCGCCGAAGGAGGTCACGGCGACCAGCGCGTGTTCGTCTTCCCGGGCGCGCACGACTTCCTCTCCTTGGACATCGGCTTCGGGGCTCCTTTCGACCCCGGCAGCAGCAATTGGGACGGCGACCACCAGGCCATCTCCATCAGCTCCGGGGACATGAACGGGGATGAAAGGGACGAGCTGGTGATCGGGCGGAGCGGCGGTGACCAGCGCTCGAGGCTGGTGATCTACAGCAAGGACGAGAACGGGATCATCTCCGAGACCACCCGCGGCCAGGATTGGGGCGAAGACGTCGGCGCGAGCGCGGTCGCCATCGCCGACACGGATCTGGATGGCCGGGGCGAGCTCCTGTTCGGCCGCACCGAGAGCCGGAACCCGAGGTGGGGCGTCTACGACGACCTGCTCACAGGCGTCGTCTACCGGAAAGGGGGGACCACCGACTGGGACGAGGACTACTACGTCACCGACATCGCCGTCGGCGACAAGCTGTGCGCCATTTACGGGGATCCGCACCCGATCCCCGGCTCGGTCGCGGACGCCGACGCAGAGATGGGCGACCGCTTCGAGAGGCTCCTGAAGGCATGGATGCTCACCTTCAGGGGCGACTTCACCAACATCGGGACCTGGGAAGACGCGGAGACCGCGAGCTTCCGCCGCATCTCCGCGGGGCTCGCGGCGCTCGTCCACCTGGACGAAGGGGACGCGCTCAGGCCGCCGGAGAACTTCCCGCAGATCGTCGAGGACTGGCTCGTCAACAACGCGTATTATAGCGCTGACGTCGGATCGGAGACGGACTTCGATTTCTATCTCATGAACGCGATGACGCTGCTGAACGCGTTCGGGAATACGCCGGAGGGCACGCAGCCGCTGCTCACGGACAAGGCCGTCAATGCGCTCCTCTTGTACGCGAAGAGGACTCGGGCGGAGTGCGCCAACATGGGCCTGCCCCCCGAGGACGTTCTCTACAAGATTCGCTGCACCCCCTTCGTCCCGTACGCCGGAGACAAGGTGCGTAAGCTGATATATGAAACTTTCTGGGTGAACGTCCCGGAGACCGAGAACCACGTCCTGATGATCAACGCCTGGATCTACCTGGCGAACCAGTGGATCCGCAACAACCCACGACACGACCCGGAGCTCCAGGCCATTCACGACCTGAGCCCCGAGAAGTACGTCAACGACGGCACGGAGCTCGAGCAAGCGCTGCTCTCCATCCTCGGCCGGGTCACGAAGAACGGCTTCTTCGAGACCAACGCGCGCCCGTACCAGGGCCTCACGCTGCGCGCCTTGATGCAGCTCGCGAGCCATGCCGAGGGCGAGAAGGTGCGGACCGCCGCGCGCAACGCCGTCGATTACACCGCCGCCATGGTCGCCTTCCAGTCCTACCACGGCAAGCGGTATGCCCCGATGCGGCGTCGCTGGCAGTACAACAACGTCCTGGAGCTGTACACCTCCGATTATCCGCCCATCATGTTCGGCATCCTGACGGGCGCGTATTCATTCAATGATGATCCGAATTGTCCAGAAACCGCTCGCAACTGCATGTGGTGGAACGGCGGAGACCAGTACAAAGGGTTCGCCCTCGACGCCGTGCTCAGCGGCTACCAGGTGCCGGAGCTGATCCACCACTTCATGCTGAAGCCCGACAACGAGCAGCCCGGGTTCGGCGCGTACACGCGCGCCGCGGCGCGCTACTCCCCGATGATGTACGAGATCCACGAGCCGGCGCGCTATCCGGCGCCCAACGTGATGGGCGACCCGGACCTCGACGCCATCGCGCGTGACCTCGACTGGAACCCGTCGAGCGTGCCGAGCGAGCATCTGGAAGGCATCCTCCGCCCTTACCGATACGAGCCCGCGGCCGAGCACTACTTCTCCACGAGCGATTTCCTGAACAGCTCGGGCGGCAGGTACCGGCACTTCGAGAACGCGGGGCTGGGGCCCCTCGAGTCGGAAATCGAGGATGGGATGCCGGACAAGAAGCACGCGCACGACTTCCTCGCGAAGCCGAGCGTGCTGTTGCTCCCCGGTGATCAGGGCAACTGGGGCGTGACCGAGGCCCAGGACGTCACCCCGATCATGAGAGGGAACGGCTACAGCTCGAACAACGGGCCCGTGTACAAGAACGTCACGCTCGGCTTCGATCCCCAAGAAGACTGGCCTGCGCGGACTCCGGTTGGCTGGGGCTTTACCGACGTCGTCATGCTGGACAACGGATCGAGGGCCAAGGTGATCACCAAGCCGGACGGCAACCTGCACGTCGTCCTGGTCTCCTTCCCCGTCATGCACGGCGGTCTGTGGGAGGTCGTCCCTGGTCACTGGGGCTCGGGCACGGAGACGGAGAGCGTCCCGGCCGCGGAGGTCCTGAGCGCGGTCGTGTCCAGGAACGCCGGCCTGACGGCGCAGGGCAACGTGCTCCCCTACCAGACGGTGGTGAGCAACGAGCGGCTCGACATCGGCTTCTCGGAGGAGGCGTCCCTGATGTGGATCGACAAGATCGGCGGCAACCCCGCGGGCGCGTTCGACCCGCGGGAGCCCCAGGAGATCATCGACTTCCCGCTGCTCTTGGTCCAGCAGGTCGACGCGGACTACGGGTTCACGGGCGTCGAGTACGTGCGCGCCATGGGCGACGGGCTCGTCACGATCCACAACCCGCACCTGAACTCGACGTTGACCCTCGACTCGAGAGACCACCAGAACCCGACCCGCATCGCTGCAGGGGACGCGGCCGCGGACCCGCCCAGCCAGATCCGGTTCGACGAGAGCTGGCTGACCGCCCAGCCCGGCTCCGCCGAGCAAAACGCCGACGGCAGCGGCTTGACCATCACCCCGAACGGCGCTGGCAACGCCCGTATCGACCGCGAGTACCAGCGCGAGGGGACGAGCTGGACGCCGGGGTCGGTGTCGTTCTCGGTCGCGGTCACCGGCAACCCGACCCGCAGCGCCCGGCTCAAGGTCACCCTGAACGCCGCCTCGACCGGCACCGTCCAGCTCGGCTCGACCGTCGTGCTCGCCGATGTCCTCACCGCGGGCGAGACGGACGTGCTCTTCAACGTCCCTGCCGACACCCTGGCGGCGCTCGAGCAGACGCAGGAGCCCGTCACCCTCGCCATCGACGTCGCGGGCGCTGCCGGCGCCACCGTGCACATCAAGTCGCTGCGGGCCACCACCTACCGCACCACTCCGCGCGGCCAGGCCAGGGTCGGCACCTGGGACGATCCCTGGACCACCACGGCCAGCAACTCGATGAGCCCTGTCGCGACCGTGGGCGCGACGTCGCAGCGGGTGTGCTCCTCGGGGTCCCGCGCGCTCGAGAGCCCGCCCATCACCCCGAGGGACTTCACCTGGATCTCTCGCCACCTCGCGCTCGACGTCCGGATCCCCACCGGGCTGCCGAACCCGGCATGGCAGGGCTCCCTCCAGCTCTACTACCATGATCGGCCCGAGGACACCGTGTCCCAGTACGCCGGCCAGTTCGAGCTGACCGGCTACCCGGCGGGCGAGTGGGTCACGGCGCACTTCACGCTCCCCGAGGCGGTCTTCGCTGCCCTCCAGGAGAACGACCGCGGCTCCACCCTGCAGGTCTCGCTCATGGCCGACGCGGCGAACGGCGACTGCTTCCGGTTCGACAACGTGCGGTTCATGGGGGAGCTGCAGTGGAACGCGGGGACGAGCCCCGGCGTGGACGACGGTCCGTTCGTGCCGGTCACCACCGCCGAGCGCGTGCTCGGCTTCGAGACCGGGGACGCCTGGCACGTCGTGCAGGGGACCACGGTGAGCCTCGTCGAATCGCCGACGAATCCGGAGACGAACGCGCTCTCGATCGCGGCCTCGAACTACACGGTCATCGAGAGCACGTCGTTCCCGACGAGCGAGCTCGCCTCGTTCGGGCCGACGCTGAAGCTCGACGTCGTGTCGCCGCCGCCGGTCAACCCCGGCTGGTTCGGCGATGCCACGATGTTCCTGGAGTGCATGGGAGCGAACATGTCGCACCAGGAGGTCGCGACGAACACCGTCCCGCTCCCGCAGGGCTCGGGCGCCCACGTCGTCAACTTCGTCGTGCCTCCGGCGGGTCTCGCGCTCCTCGCCCAGGACAACGAGTGCCAGCTTAGGCTCGCGCTCAACGCCCCCACGAACGCAGGCACCTACGTGCTCGACAACCTGCGCTTCGCCTTCTGACACAACCGCCCTGCAGGGCCGCGCGACCCCGCGCGGCCCTGCGCACGTAGCGCGCCGCCGGCCCCGAGCTCCGCGAAGCCCTCATGGGCTACGCCTCATCGACGCGCCCGCGCGCCGAGACGCGGCTCGGCTGTCCCCTCTGTCTGACGTCACGGCATGTCGGGACGAAAGAGCCGGCGACACGGGCGCGCGCTCGTCCCCGAGGGCGTGAGCGCGCCGTCGCCGTCTTGATGGAGCGCGCGCGATCAGCGGCGCCAGGCAGCGCGCCTCATTTGATGCCGGTCGTGCCGCCGCTGAAGGTCACCGGCCCGTCGCCCATGTCATCGTAAAGATAGCAGTGGTTCTCCAGGCCACCGATGTGGCTGTAGGCGATGCACTGCGAATCGTGCTCGCAGGCGTACTTGCACTTCCTCAGGTCGCCGGACACGAGGTCGTAAGGCCATCCGTCGATGAGCTTGTTTTGCAGCGTCTGCGAGTATGTGCCGCTCCCGGTGTACCCGATGTTGTCGAGAACCCAGTTGAGATAGTAGAGCGGGCTCGTGTACTTGTTGCGCGTGGCGAAGGCGACCCATTGATAGCCGAAGAGAACCCCGGACAGGCGCTGTCCGTGGGTGAAGATCGGCCCGCCCGAATCCCCCTTGTTGACGCGATCGTCGTTGGTGTAGAAGTATCCACCATCGACGTTGTCCGAGTACAGGCCGTTCGTCGCATACTTGAGCAGGCTCGTCGGGTTGGCCGCGTCGTCATGCCGCCCGCGGCCGACCTGGGTGCCGGTCCCGTCTTCTCCGGGGTAATTGAGGTCGATGGCGGCCACCACAGAGGTCGACGGGATGGGGCTCGCGAGCGTGAGGACCGCGATGTCGGCGAAGTTGCCCGAGCTGTCGTCGAGCTCGTCGTTCCACGGATCCACGCCGGGTCTGAAGACGACGTCGGTGACGTCGGTGGCAGGCGAGTCGGGCGTGTTGCTGGTGCTATAGAACCGCACCTTCGTGGTCCCCGGGACGGGCAGGCAGTGCGCGGCCGTGAGGACATGATTTCGGCTGACGATGACGCCGGTGCAGCCGCCGAGCGACACGACCCGCTGCCGCATCCACGCCGTGGCGGCGGTCCCGTTGATGATGGCGCTCGATTCGCTGCCGACGAGCTCGGCCTCGTCGCCGCCGGCGGGGAGATCTGCCTCGTCGTCGCCTGTCGCGCCTTCGGCCACACAGGCCGGCGCGATGGCCGCGCACGCGAGGAGGCCGAGGGTTGCGTACATGCGGTGAAGCCGGTTCGAGGTGAAGAGATTGGTCACGAGATTCACTCCTTGCATCCCAGGCTGATTTGCCGTTGATCCGGCTGCCCAGCGTTCCCGAGGGCGCGCCGCGATCGCGTGTTTCGCCTCGCGCGTTTGCACGCGCCGTGCCGAGCGCAGTCACCCGAGGATTGAGGCGGGACCACCGCGGTATCGGCGCCGGGAACTCGGCCGATCTCCGAACAACGCTCGAAGCTCGGCGGCGATGCTACGCTGGCGCCGCTGGCGCCGCTGGCGCCGCTGGCGCCGCTGGCACCGCTGGCACCGCGCCGCGGCGTTCGGAGGCGGGCAGCTCGGCACCACCCCCGAGCAAGGACGAACGTGACCGTGATGATGGGTGTGACGGAGCTCGTGGGACACGAGCTCCGGTGTCGTGCGCGATGGCCGCGGCATCAGCGGGCGGTGCTTGGACCGCGCCGTGCGCTCCTGATGAGCCCGCGCCGCGCCGCGCGCCTCACTTGATCCCGACAGTCCCGCCGCTGAAGGTCACCGGTCCGTCGCCCAGGTTGTCGAAGAGATAGCAATCGTTCTCCGGGGCTGAGACGTGGGTGTATGCGATGCACTGCGCGTCGTGCTCGCAGGCGTACTTGCACGTCCTCAGATCGCCGTTGATGAGATCGTACGGCCAGCCGTCGATGAACCTGTTTTGCAGCGTCTGCGAGTACGAGCCGTTCCCGGTGTACCCGATGCGGTCGAGGAGCCAGTTGAAGTGGTAGAGGGTGCTCGTGTACTTGTTGCGCGTGGCGAAGGCGACCCACGTGTTGGTGCTGAGCACCCCCGACAGGAGCGGCCCGTGGGTGAAGATCGGCCCGCCCGCGTCCCCAGCATCGGCGAGCTCGTCGTTGGTGTAGAAGTATCCATCGTCCACGTTGTCCGAATAGAGGCCGTTCGTCGCATACTTGAGCGCGTTCGTCGTGTTGACCGTCCCGTTGTGGTTCCCGCGGCCGACCTGGATGCCGCTCCCGTCTTCTCCGGGATAATTGAGATCGATGCCGGCCACCGCGGAGGTCGACGGGATCGGGCTCGCGAGCGTCAGGACCGCCATGTCGGCGTAGTCGCCCGCCGTGTCTTCGAAGTCGTCGTTCCACGGATCCACGCCGGCCTTGTAGGTGACGGTGGTGACGCCGATGACGGTCGCGTTGGGCGTGTCGCTGGTGCTATAGAACCGCACCGTCGTGCTCCCGGCGACGGGCTTGCAGCGCGCTGACGTGAGGACATGGTTTCTGCTGATGATGACGCCCGTGCAGTTGCCGAGCGACACGGTCCGCGTCCGCATCCACGCCGAGGCGGTGATCCCGTCGGTGATGGCGCTCGATCCGCTGTCGACGAGCTCTGTCTCCTCACCGCCGGCGCCGAGCTCTGTCTCGTCGTCGCCGGTCACGTCCTCGGCCACACAGGCCGGCGCGAAGGCCGCGCACGCGAGGAGTCCGAGGGCAGCGTAGATGCGGTGAAGTCGGTTCAAGTTGAAGAGATTGGTCACGAGATCCACTCCTTGATTCGCAGGATGAATTGCCGTAGAGCTGGCCGCCCAGCGTTCCCGAGGGCGTGCCGCAACGCCATGATGCGTTGGGTTGTGTGAGATGGGCGCGGCGTCATCGGGTGGCGCCTGGACGGCGCGGTGCGCTCCTGGTGAGCCCGCGCCGGGCCGCGCGCCTCATTTGATGCCGGTCGTGCCGCCGCTGAAGGTCACCGGTCCTTCGCCCATGTCGTCGTAAAGAAAGCAGTGATTGTCCAGGGCGACGTGGCTGTATGCGATGCACTGCGAATCGTGCTCGCAGACGTACTTGCACTTCCTCAGGTTGCCGGATACGAGATCGTACGGCCAGCCGTCGATGAACTTGTTCGTCAGCGTCTGCGAGTACACGCCGTTCCCGGTGTATCCGATGTTGTCGAGGATCCACTCGAAGTGGTACTCGGTGCTCGTGTACTTGTTGCGCGTGGCGAAGGCGACCCATGTATCGCCGAAGAGCACTCCGGACACGAGCTGCCCGTGGGTGAAGATCGGTCCGCCCGAGTCCCCCTTGTTGGTGCGTTCGTCGTTGGTGTAGAAGTATCCGCCATCCACGTTGTCCGAATAGAGGCCGTTCGTCGCATACTTCAGCAAGCTCGTCGGGTTGGCCACGTCGTCATGCCGCCCGCGGCCGACCTGGGTGCCGGTCCCGTCTTCTCCTGGGTAATTGACGTCGATGCCGGCCACCACGGAGGTCGACGGGATCGGGCTCGCGAGCGTGAGGATCGCGATGTCGGCGTAGTCGCCCGCGGTGTCTTCGAGGTCGTCAATCCACGGATTGACGCCGGGCCTGAAGACAACGTCGGTGACGCTGGTGCTAGGCGAGTCGGGCGTGTTGCTGGTGCTATAGAATTGCGCCGTCGTGGTCCCTGCGACGGGCTTGCAGTGCGAGGCCGTGAGGACATGATTTCTGCTGACGATGACGCCGGTGCAGTTGCCGAGCGACACGACGCGCTTCCGCATCCACGACGTGGCGGCGGTCCCGTTGATGATGGCGCTCGAGCCGCTGTCGACGAGCTCGGTCTCGTCGCCGCCGGTCGCGAGCTCTGTCTCGCCGTCGCCGGTCGCGCCCTCGGCCACACAGGCCGGCCCGAAGGCCGCGCACGCGAGGAGCCCGAGGGCTGCGTACATGCTGTGGAGCCGGTTCAATTTCATGAGATTGGTCACGAGATTCACTCCTTGATTCTCAGGATGAGCTGCCGTCGTGCTGGCCGCCCAGCGTTCCCGAGGGCGTGCCGCGATTGCGTATCTCGCATCGCGCGCTTGTTCGGTTCTCGCGCTTTGCAGTCGCCGTGCCGCGCGCGGCGACCCGCGATTCGATGCGTGCGCACCGCGGGATCTGCGCGGGAAACTCGGCCAATGTGCGAAGGTCACCCGACGCTCGGAGCGCGGTGGCACCGCTGGCACCGCTGGCACGCAGCGCTGGCACCGCGCCCGCGCCCTTCGGCGGCGGGCAGCTTGGCAGGACCTCCAGGCAAGGGTGAACGTGACCGACGAGGAGCTACGCTGCAGCGTCGGGGCAAAATCGTGCATGAACGTCGTCGCGGGGACGTCGAGCGCCCACCATCATGGCGACCTCCGGCAGGCGCTCATCGATGCTGCGCTGCGCGCGCTCGCGCATCAGCGGGCGGAGCACCTCTCGTTGCGGGCGCTGGGCCGCGAGCTCGGCGTCAGCCCCCGCGCTCTGGCGCGTCAGGAGGCGGTCGCCTGAAACCGTGACATGTCACGCCCCGCGCCGTGACATGTCACGCCCTGCGCCGTGACATGTCACGCCGCACGGACTCCTCGCTCCACGATTTCTCGTCGGAAAGACCCTGAGACGACGTGCTGCGGAGGTGGCCCGAAGCTTGCGTGCGAGCCCGCTCGCTCGAAGCGGTTGCTCGGTCTGGCGAAGGCGCTCGGAGGCTCATCCGGAGCATGGAGATCGAAATCGAGCGGTCGCACCGCCGCGATGCACCTCGACCGCAAACACACCAAGGCCACGCCTCGAGGCTCGAAGTCACGAAAGAGGATTCGATGAACTCCAAGTTTGCTACCACCGCATGGACATCTCGTTCCCTCATCTGCGTCGGCGCGGCGCTCCTCGCGGGAGGGCTCTCCCTCGGTTGTGTCGCCGATGCAGGGATCGATACGGAAGAGGAGCTGGGCGAGGCCGCGGACGAGCTGACCGGCTGGCATCACTACTGGAAGGGGAGCACGAACGACGAGACCTTCGTCAACATGGGACCGAAAGCCGATCGCACCTGCGTCCTCAGAGGTGTCCAGGGGAATCTCGGTCGGGGCGGATCTAGCGATATACTTACGGCCTTGGGCTCGCTGTCGCGGGCCCAGGTGGGCAGCGCAAGCAGCGACAACAAGCTGTATGGACATGGGGGGTCACACGTGAACAGCGCCGGTAGTATCATCTGGCGCAACAATCCTGTCGTCGCCTATGCGACGTGCTTCTTTGCCACGCTCAACCGGACTTGGGAGGCTTGGCATGCGGACTTTGACGGGGTGGCTCGCCCATGGAAGCTCGCCGATCTGGACCCCGCCGACCGGCGGCAATGCTTCCTCTCTGGGCTGCTCGGCTCCGACGGAACGTGGAACCGCGCGGAAGACTATGCGATGGTGATCAAGCTGACGACTCCCATACCCCCCCAGTATCCGACGGCTGGATGGTACATCGCTGGCAACCTCATGCGTACAGTCGAAAATTCGTATGGCGCGAGCGTTCAGGCGACATGCGTGGATTTCCCTGAAGGCACAGAGTTTTCCTCAGGCTGGGTGGACGCCAGTGAGGGAGGAACGAAGACCGAGGTCATCGCCTCGGATCCGGGCATCAAGGCGTGCGCTCTCGTGTCGATCTTCGGCGCCTTCAACCAGAACAGCTGGACCGACGGCGTGCTCATCAATCCGCCCTCGACGCTCGACGGAACCTGGACGATGACCGTCTCGGCAGGCAAGACGGCGAAGTGGGCATGCGTGAAGTGAGCTCCAGCAGAGGGGCGCGCGCGGGCCGCTGCGGTCGGGGCTGCCGGTAGAATCTCGCGCGCTGCGCGCCGGAGAAGCGCCCCGCTCCCGGGAAATCCCGGCGTGAGCGACGAGCCGCGACGGTTCGCCGCCGCAGGTTCGCCCTAGGGCGACGCGGCGCTAGATCGGCAGCCCCGCGACGGCCGCCCTGACGGCGCGCTCGAGCGCCTCGCCGTCCTCGGGCGAGAGCGCGCGCATCGCGCCAGGGAACGCCGCTTCCAGGTCCACGAGCACGTCGAGGGCCGCCTCCTCGTCGATCGCCGCGCGATCGTGGCGCCCGACCTTCGAGGCGGCGGAGGCCAGGCGCGGGCCGTTCGCGAGCCGCTGCCCCCAGCCGACCAGCGTGGGCAGATCCACCGGGCGCTCCGGATCCCACGGCGCGCTCTCGTCGAAGCGGTCCTCCCGCATCTCGGCGATCTTGCGCTTCAACGCCATGTACGCGCCCGCCGGCATGCGGACATCGGGCTTTGCGACCAGCCCCTCCGCGAGGTTGGCCGGGCCGAGCGGCGGAAAGCCCAGGGCGGACGCGACGCGCGACGGGAAGCGCTCGGGCAGGGAGGCGATCTCCGCCTTGCGCCCGCGGGCGAGGAGCGGGGGCATCATCAGCCCCGCCGCGGCGGCGACCGGCGCCGCCTCGCTGAAGGCGAGGAACGCGTCCTCGCCGCCGTCGACGGCGCGGAGCTCGAAGACCGCCCACCGCAGATCGGGCGCGTACCAGACGCCGGTCTGCACCGGGATCACGCCGCCAGCGGGGACGTCCGGGTGGGGATAGCCGCCGCCGAAGAGCTCGCCATAGAGGACGAGCCGCTCCGCCCCGACCGCCGCGAACGCCGCGCGGGCGGCGTCCCGGAGCGACGCGCGGAGGAGCTGCCAGCCGAAGAACGGGTCCTCGTCCCGGAGCCACTCCTTGCGCTTGCCGAAGCGGACGCCGGCCGCGTCGACGCCGATCACGAGCTGCGCGCCGTGGAGCTTCTCGAGCGCGACCCAGGTCGGAGCCTCGCTTGCGCCGAGGCACGGCATCTTGGGAAAGGCGAGGAACTCCATTGCGCGACGATAACGCGGATGCCGGCGCCCGCGTTAGGTGCTTGACTTCCGGGAAAGCCTTCGAGTTCTTTGATCGAAGGGGGGGTCACCTATGTCCGCCGAATCCAGCCAGGCTCCGCCGGCGCCGCGCTTTCGCCTACTCTTGATCGAGGACAGCGCCATCGCCGCCTCGATCGTCCAGAGCCACCTCGACGCCGTGCCGTGGCAGCGCGCCGAGCTCGCGCACGCGGAGACGCTCGCGGCGGGGCTCGCGCGCGTGAAAGAGGGGTGGGACGTCGTCCTCCTCGACCTCTCCCTGCCCGACGGGGAGGGCCTGGAGGTGGTCGAGCGCATTCGCGACGTGGACGCGCACGTGCCCATCGTGGTGCTGACCGGCCACGACGACGTGCGCCTCGCGGAGCGCGTGCTCGGCGCCTCGGTGCAGGATTACCTCGTGAAGCGCAGCCTCGACGCCGACGCGCTGTGGCGCGCCATCCGCTACGCGGTCAGCCGCCAGCAGCTCGTGACGCAGCTCGCGCGGACCATGGCGGAGGCGCGGGAGAACGAGGCCAACCTGCACCAGCTCATCGCCCGCAGCGCCGACGGGGTGATCGTGCTCGACCCCGGCGGGGCGGTGCTGTTCGCGAACCCCGCCGCGGAGGCGCTGCTCGGCGAGGGGCGCCTCGTCGCCGGGCGGGGCTGCCCGGTGGCGCTGCCGGCCGGCGAGACGAGCCTGGAGCTCGGGGGGCACACGGCCTTCATCGATGTTCGATGGGTCGACGTGGACTGGCAGGGGCGGCCGTCGCGCATGGCGCTCCTGCGCGACGTGACCGGGCGGCGCCGGGCCGAGGAGCTGCGGCTGCGGCTCGAGCGAACCGAGCGGCTCGCCGCGGTCGGCCAGCTGGCGGCGGGCGTGGCCCACGAGATCAACAACCCGCTCGCGTACGTGGTGGCGAACCTCGAGCTGCTCGCCCGCGAGATCCGGCGGCTGGCCAGCCAGGGCGCGGCCACGGAGCACCTCGCCCAGCCGCTCGACGACGCCCGCCACGGCGCGGCGCGGGTGATGCACATCGTCCGGGATCTCGGGGTGTTCGCGCGCAGCGAGGCGAACGAGGCGATCGGGCCGACGGACGTCAACGCGGTGATCGAGGGCGCGCTCAACATCGTGCACGCGCAGATCAAGCACCGCGCGCGCGTCGTGCGCGAGCTCGCCCCGGTCTCGCGCGTGGGCGGGGCCGAGGGGCGCCTCACGCAGGTGTTCGTGAACCTGCTGATCAACGCGGCGCAGTCGATCCGGGAGGGGCGCGTCGCCGACAACCTCGTCGAGGTGCGCACCCGCCAGCAGGGCCGCGAGGTCGTCGCGGAGGTCGTGGACTCGGGCTGCGGCGTGGCCGAGGAGCACATGCCCCGGCTGTTCGAGCCGTTCTTCACCACGAAGCGCGCGGGCGAGGGGACCGGGCTCGGGCTCGCGATCTGCCGGAGCATCGTCGAGTCGTGCGGCGGGAGCATCGGGATCAGCAGCAAGGCCGGCGTGGGCACCTGCGTCCGCGTCCGGCTGCCCGTCTGGACGAGCGCCGAGCCCGCGGCGCCGCCGGCGCCGGCGCGCGACGAGGGGCCGGCGCGGCGCGCCCGGATCCTCGTCGTGGACGACGAGCCGCTCATCCTGCGGGCGCTCGGGGGGCTGCTCGGGTCATCGCACGAGGTCGTGTGCGTGGGCTCGGGCGCGCAGGCGCAAAGGACGCTCCGGCGGGACGCGGGCTTCGACGTCGTGCTCTGCGATCTCGTCATGCAGGAAGGCTCGGGGATAGAGCTCCACGAGTGGATCGAGGCGGAGCTGCCGGCGCTCGCGGACCGGGTGCTGTTCATGACCGGAGGCGGGACGAGCGAGGTGAGCCGGCGGTTCCTGGCGGCGTACGGGGGGCGCGTGCTGCCGAAGCCGATCGAGCCGGCGGAGCTGATCCGCCGGGTCGAGGCGCTGCTGCCGGCGAAGGCGGCGGAGACGGGGGCGGGGACGTAGCGGGGAGGTCCGGGGACCGGAGCGCGAGCGCGGCGTGCTTGGAGCTTCGCTCGATCGTGCACCGAAAATGACGCGCGCCGCGGCCTCGCGGAGCGCGCCCGCGGGGCTCACATTCCGCCGCAGGCCTCGTACTCCGCCTTGCACGCGTCCATGCCCGCCTGCTGCACGCACGGCGCGCAGTCCGCCGTGATGCCCCCGCCGGCGCACTCCACCTCGCACTCGTCCGCGCACACGCCCGCCGCGCAGACGCAGGCGATGAGCGCGTCCGTCTCGGCGTCCTGCAGCATGTCCGCGGCCGGATCGCAGCCTTGCACGCACGCGCAGCAGATGCCGTCGCCCGCACAGCACCCGTCGCCGCGCCCCAGGGGACAGGCGCAGTCGCTGCCGTCCACGTCCATGCACGCCCCGTAGCCGCTGCCGTCGGGGAGGCACGTCGCGACGCCCGGAGGGCGCACGGCGTGACAGGTGCACGACATGGTCGAGCCGGGCACGCACGACGTCCCGCTGGCCGAGCTGGCGCTCGTCGAGCTGGCGGCCGACCCGCCGCTCCCGGTCGGGTCCGGGTCGGTCGTCGTCGAGCCGCACGCGGCCGCGAGCGCTGCGGCGATCAAGCAGAGGACAAGAGGGTTTCGCATGACCTCCCCCTATAGCGCGGCGGCGGCGCGGCCGTCGAGGACCACCGCCGCGCTCCTCCGGAGCGCGCCACCGCTATCGACCGAATCGGCGCGCCCGCATTCAGGCGCCAAACGGAAGATCAGGGCGCGACCGACTCGGACCCGGGCGAGCAGTCGCCCGCGAGAGGGGCGCAGGTGAGCCGGTTCTGCATGAAGCTCACCCGCCGCGGGATCTCGACCTCTTTGACGAAGCTCGAGAGGACCCCGGTGCCGTCGGGGCCGGGCGTCGCGAACGGCGCCACATGATAGAAGGTGGCGAGCTGCTGGGTCTCGGCGTTATGGCACCCGTTGCAGGTCTGCCCGGCGAACGCGTGGCGCAGCGGCTCGTCCACGCCGGGGAAGACCCATTTCGTGGCGGAAGGGACGATGTTGCCCTCCGCCTCCCCGCCGAGGAACGAGGGATCGAGCGGCGTCGCGCCGGCGATGATCCCGGTGCGGTTCGCGAGCAGGAAGGCCTCGAGGCCGGCGTCGCCGTTGAGCTGCTGATCCGGCGTCTGGGCGGCCTCCGCGAGCCGCAGGAAGGCCTGATAGCCGGTCGGCTCCGGGACGAGGTGGAACTCCCGCCACGACCAGGGGGCGCCCATCAGATCCTCGCTCGTGCGGAGCTGGGCGAGCGCGCTCGCGTTGGGGTTGCCCATCGTGCTGCGCTCGGCGCCGCGCTGCGTGAAGAGATCCGTGATCGCCTGGAGCTCCTGGTTGTACTGGGCGCCGAAGGCGCGCTGCCCGAGCGCGTGGAAGCGGGCGATCCAGCTGTGCCGGTCCGGCGCGATCGAGTTGGTCGGCAGGCGGTACTCGAAGATCACCGTCATGCCGCCGATGAAGTGGTTCGGGGGGACGATGCCGAACACGAAGCGCGCCTCGCCGCTGCCGCTCGCGTGCAGGTCGGTCCGGTTGAAGATGCCGAGGAGCCGGAACGGCGCCTGCGCGAGGTCGAGCTTGCCGTCCGGCCGCGTCGGCCAGAGGTTCAAGAGCGAGAACAGCCCCCGGCTCGTCGTGGGATAGCCGTTGATCGTCAGCGGCTGGAAGCCCTCCAGCCACTCCGCCACGAAATCCGCGGGGTCGACGCCGCTCGGGGTCATCTGCTCGATCAGGTACCGGAAGCTCCAGGGCCCGCCGGTCGCGTTCGAGGCGCGCGCGTCCTGCGTGACCGACGGGTCGACGATCGCGATCTCCTTGTACGGATCGACCGCCGGGCCCCCGCCGCACGCGCCGGCGCAGGTGAAGCTCTGGATCTGGTCGGTCGTGACGCTGCCGAGGTTGACGGTGCTCGGCGTGAGCGTCGCGCCCGGCTTTACCGCGGTGAGCGTGTACGCGCCCGCGGGCAAGCCGGCGAAGAGGAAGTTGCCGTGGCTGTCGGTGACGGCCTGCGCGCTCGCGGCGCCGCTGAGCTGCACGATGACGCCGCTCATCCCCGCGTTCGACGCGTCGTTGCCGACGTGCCCCGCGATCGCGACAGCGCCGTTCAACGCCGCCTCGGCGCCGCCGAGCGGCGGCTGCTCCTCGAGCGGCTCGACTCCGCAGGACGCCAGGGCAAGGGCCGAGAGCGCGAGCAGGCGAGAGGGCGATCGCCGTAACTTGGTTTTCATCGACAAGGATCCTTTCAAGACAGGTGGAACCAGCGGACGCGGCGGCGCTCGCCCGATCCTGGGCCTCTAAGAAGGTCGAAAGCCCGGTACGTCAAGAGGCTTTACATTACTTCACGTGGTTTCCACGGGGCGGAGCGCCTCCGCGGCGCGCGCTCAGCGGCGGCGTGCGCGGCGGCCGGCGGGCCCGCGCCCTGCCGGGAGCGGGAGCGGTCGGGAGGCCGCAGGCGATTTCTGTGCGCTGGCGCGCTTGCCGGGGGCGCGGGGCGACCACTATGTTCGCGCCCGCGCGCGCCCCCACAGGCGGTGCTCCCGCACCGCGCTGCCCCTGACGTACGGGGGACACGCTTTCCGCACCGTGCGATAGCAAGGAGATGAAGATGGCGATCTCGATGTATCAGGCGTCGGTCCCCGTGCTCGTGAGGGGGCTCAACAACCTCTCGGCGATCCTCAAGAAGGCCGAGGCGTACGCCGAGGCGAAGAAGATCGAGCCGCGCGTCCTGCTCGACGCGCGCCTCGCCCCGGACATGCTCCCGCTCACCCGCCAGATCCAGATCGCGAGCGACAGCGCCAAGGGCTGTGGTGCGCGGCTCGCAGCCGTCGACGTGCCGAAGTACGAGGACAACGAGGCCAGCTTCGACGATCTGCAGGCCCGCATCGCCAAGACGATCGCGTTCCTGAACACCCTGAAGGCCGAGCAGATCGACGGCTCCGAGGACCGCGAGGTCACGATCCCCACGCGCGATCAGCCGATGAAGTTCAAGGGCCTGCCGTACCTGCTCGGCTTCGTGCTGCCCAACTTCTTCTTCCACGTGACGACCGCCTACGCGATCTTGCGCCACAACGGGCTCGACATCGGCAAGATGGACTTCCTCGGCAAGCCCTGAGCGGGCGGCCGTCATCGCCGCGGAGGCCGCCGCTCACTGCGGCGGCGCTTCGATGAACCACGTCGGCGAGACGTATCCCTCCGTCGTCGCACCGTCCATGGGCTTCGTGCATCCGTCCGCGGCCTTCATCGCGGTGAGGGCGACGGCGTCCTCGTCCGGCGTCTTGCACTCGTCGTACCCATAGGGCGTGTTCCAGCTTCCGGCGAAGCGCCGGCACTCCGCGTCGGAGAGCACCGCGTAGTGCAGGTGCGAGTTCTCCGTCCGTCCGTCGGCGTAGCACGTGAACTTGTCCGAGGACGTGGGGCACTCGGTCCACTTGTCGGGGAAGTGGAGGTTGTGCAGGCGGGGGATATCGTTCCAGCGCACCACGTTCCCGAGCACATCGTCGGTCGTCACCTGCTGTCCCGCCTCCAGGCCCGGCGCCAGCCCGTCGACGTCCAGGTGGCCATAGAACGAGCAGTAGCGCTCCCCCGTCCCGCTCTTGGGCGGGTGCTCGACGAGCGCCGCGCCGAGGTACTGGGATCTGTTGATGCCCTTCCAGAGGAGCCGGCCGTCGGCCACCGGGTGCACCTCCGCGCCCGCCGTGCCGCCCGAGCTCCTGACGAGATCCTCGCCGAGGTGGCGGCCGCCGTAGTCCTCGGCCACGACGCCGAACCCCCGGATCACGCGGCTGTCGTCGATGGGAGCCGCCCGCTTGCCGCCCCCGGGCCGCTTGCATTCGTCGCTCTTCGCCGCCCCGTTGCCCTGGCAGCCGAGGGCGCAGTACACCGTGTGATCGAGGAAGTAGCGGCGCGTCCGGGGGGCACCGCCGCCGCCGAGCCCCTCGGAGCCCTCGCACGGCGCCATGTGCCCCGGCCCGCCCTCCCAGCGCGGACAGTAGGCCTTGCAGACATACAGCATGTTCGGGTCGCCCTGGTCGATGCCGGGGAGGCTGTGACCGCAATACGCCGGGGTGTTGATCCGGACACCAGGGGCGTTCGAGCACGGGTTCCAGCTCTGCGCGAAGCTCGCGTCGTCGCACGCGAGGCCCTCCGCGTCGGCGAAGTACGCGCAGACCGGGGTCTGGTCGCCGTACGGGTCGGGGCCGCAGACGCCGCAGGAGGTGCCGCAGGGGATCCCCGTGGCGCGCCAGCCGTCGGGGCGGCTCAGCTGGCGCTCGTCGCACGCGAGCACCTGCCCGCCGGGACCGCAGACCTGCGAGCCGATGCGGAGCGATCGCACGGGCACCGCGTTCCCCCGGTAGTCGACGATCGGATCGCACGTCGACGTGATGCTCGGCGTGGGCGTGGGATCGGGCATGCCGTGCGGCTGCTGCTCCGAGTGGGCGTCGCACCTGTCGCTGCTCTTCGTGAGGTCCCGGAGCCCGCAGCCGCCCGGGCACTCCTCGTACGGGACGGGGCGCCCCACGACCGCCGTGTCGCTCGAGGGCGGGCACGTGTAGTTCGCGCTGACGAGGTCGTAGGCGCAGTGATACAGCGTCCCGACGCGACCCGTGATCACGTCCTGTCCGCAGAAGACGTGCTCGCACTGGGCGAGCGTGCCGCCGTTGGTGTAGGCCGGGAAGTAGCGAAGGGCGTCGCTGACCGGCGGGCACGATTCGTCGCAGCGGTCCCAGTCGCGGATCTTCGGCTCGTTCGCGCCGGCATGGGCGCCGATCGCCTCGTGCCAGCGCACGGGCGGGATCTCCCGCACGCGCATGCACGCGCCGCTCCCGTGGCGACCGCCGCAGTCGCGGTAAAGCACGGGTCGCGCGCCGGGGCCCGGGCAGGCGTAGAGCCGATCCGCCCTGCCGTGGATGCGGAGGTCGAGCTCACCCAGGTTGATCGCGAGGTCCTTGTTGGCGCGGCCGCCGAACACCTGATCTCCGCAGAAGGTCTGTCCCGGCTCGACGGGCTTCCACTGGCCGTCGTTGTCGCGGAACTCCACCGGACACCGGCCGAGCGCCGCGCCCGCCTCGCCGTTCGAGGCGCCGGGATCGCAGGGGAGGTTGAGGTCGAGCCAGCCTTCCTCGCCGCACATCCAGCGGCTCTGGTTCCCGACGCCGAGGCCGCACACCTCCGCGCCGCAGGCCGTGGTCGTGATCTCGCGGCCGGAGCTGCCCTGCACGCCGCGGCACGCCGGACAATCGCCCTGCGGCTGATTGCACGCGAGCCCGAGGTTGCGCCAGCCCTCGGCCGTGCACACCTGCTTCACGCCGGCGCCGCCGACGCCCGTCGGCATGCAGAGGGTCAGCCCGCAGCGCACCGGGATGCGCTCGCCCCCCGGGATCGGCGGGACCTCGCACGGGCACTCGCCGCTCGCCGCGCCCGTGCACGCGCCGTCGTCGCAGCCGCCCGGGCAGATGCGCCACTCGAGCGGGATCTGCCCCGCGCCCGGGCACTGGTAGAGCGCGGCCGGCTCGCCGTTCACCATGTCCTCGCCGCAGAACGTCCCCTCGGCCGGACACGCGAGATCGCCGCACCGGTTCTCCGGATAGCTCCGCCACGTGTCGGCGGCGGTGTCGCCGTCGAGGCATTGATAGGAGATGAGGTCGCGCCCGCACACGAACGTATCGCAGCGCGTCTCCGCGAGCGGGATCGGCTGGTTGTTGTAATAGAAGCCCCCGGCGCACTCGCACGCATCGGTGTCGTCCTGCGGCCCGAGCGGCGGCGGCGCGACGTCGCCCGCCGGCGGCTCCTGGCCGCAGCCCACGCCGATCACCCCTCCGCCGCCGAGCAGGACGGCGGCCGCGCCGCACAGCCGCGAGAGCGCGCGGCGGCCGGGCCTGCGGGAGAGGCTCACTTGGCGATCCTCCGCAGGTCGCCCGCCTGCGTCGCCCAGTAGACGAACGCCTCGTCCACGGCGATCGCGATCGCGCCGGTCTGCCCCACGGCGAGCGTGTCCACGGCGCCGCCCGCCTTGGGCACCCGGCGCACCGAGCCGAGGCGGTTGACCCAGTAGAGCGCCCCGCCGCCCTCGGGATCCACCGCGATCCCCGCGGGACCGGGCTGTCCGTCGGCGAGCGCCACGAGGCCGGAGCCGTCCTTGTCGAGCCGGAAGAGATAGCCGCTCGGCGTGCTCCAGAAGAGGTGGGCGGCGTCGGCCGCGAGGTATTGCGGCGTCAGGTTGGTGCGCTCGAAATCCTGCGCCGACGCGATCTGGCGCGGCTCGGAGCCGTCCTTGCGGAGCTTCATGACGGTGCCGTCCGCCCAGGTCCAGTAGAGGTGATCGGCGTCGGCGGCGAGCGCGCCGCCCACTTCGCCGGTGGCGCCGGTGATCTCGGCGGCGAGCTGCCCGGCGAAGAGCGCGTCGGTGCGGTACAGGCCGCCCTGCGAGAGCGACGTGAACCAGACCGCGGCGCCGTCGCTGACGACGGCCCACGGGTCGGGGACGCTCGCGGTGACGGTGGTCGCGGCGCCGGACGGCGGGAACCGGAGCACGCCGGCGGAGCCGGTGACGAGCGCGCCGGCGTCCGTCAGGGCGATGCCCTCGAAGCGCTCGCTCGCCCCGCAGGCCGCGGCGCCCGGCGCGGCGCCGGTGGCGAGGCAGGTCGTCGCGCCGGACGCCTTGTCGACGCGGACGGCGACGCCGCCGGCGGGCCGGAAGCCGACGACGTAGACGGCGGCGGCGTCGACCGCGATCGCGGAGGGGACCGCGAGGCCCGAGGCGAGCTGGAGCGCGCCCGGGCCGCACGTCCCGGCCTCGCAGGCGCCGCCGGAGCAGTCGTTGCCGCAGGCGCCGCAGTGGGACGGGTCGGCGTCGAGCTCGACCTCGCAGCCGGTCGAGGCCTCGCCGTCGCAGTCGGCGAAGCCCGCGTCGCACTCGAGCACGCACGCGCCGGCCTCGCAGGCGGCCGCGGCGTTCCTGTCGCTGCAGCCCTTGCCGCAGGCGCCGCAGTTGTCCACGTCGCCCTCGAAATCGATCTCGCAGCCGGTCGCGGCGTCGCGATCGCAGTCGCCGTAGCCGAGGTCGCAGGCGAGCGAGCAGGCGCCGGCCGCGCAGGAGGGGACGGCGTGCTGGTCGCCGCACACGTTCCCGCAGAAGCCGCAGTTGTCCACGTCGCTCGACGTATCGCCGCAGCCCCCGCCCGCGCCGCCGCCGCCGTCGAGGCACAGGCCGGCGGCCCGGGCGGCGCTCTCGAACGCCTCGCAGCGCGCGCGGCTGCCGGAGAGCGCGCTCAGGTCGCACTCGTAAGCGAGCGCGGGCTCAAGCGTGCCGCAGCAGGTCTCGAGCAGCGCGTCGCAGGCCGCCGAGGCGAGCGGCTCGCCGCCGAGCGTGGGGCACCGGCCCGCGTCCGCGGCGCCGCTCAGGTAGTCCAGGCAGGTGTCCGCGTCCGCCTCGGCGGCGAGGTCCTCGCAGCGCTCGCGCGGCCCTCCGGGCAGCGAGGGACAGCACTGCTCGGCGAGGTAATCGCAGCTCTCGGCCGCGGGATCGGCCCCCTCGCAGAGGCCGTTCGCCTGGGCCTCCCGCTCGAGGAAGCTGCCGCAGAGCGCCTCGTTGCCGCGGAACCCCGTGGCGTGGCAGGCGGACGCGAGCCGCGCGGGCAACGACGCGCAGCAGTCGTTCAGCAGGCCGGCGCAGCCCGGGCCGTAGGGGACGCCGTCCGGCGCGGCGCCGCCGCTGCAAAACCCGGCCGCGCTCGCGCTGCCGGCGTAGTCGTCGCACGCGGCGTCGTCCGCCTGCGCCGCGACCGCGTCGCAGCCCGCGCGGAGCTCGGCCGGGAGCGACGGACAGCACGCCTCGCCGAGGGGGCCGCACCCGCCGCCGAGCGCCCCCGGCGCGCTGCCGCAGGCGCCGAGGGCGGTGCCGTCGTCGTTGCAGCGCTGCGCGCCGAGCGACCCGTCGGGGAGGAAGCACGCGGAGAGCGCGCCCGGCGCGCAGAGCTGGTCATCGCCGCAGCCGGGGCCGCCGTACGCGAGCGCCGACACCACCACGAGACACAAGACGAGGGGAGGTCGACGCATGGTTGGACGCGCGATGCTCGCGGGGCGCGTTCGCCATGTCAACGATCACCACGGGCGGGGTGAGGCGAGCGGGCGCCCGTTCAGGGTAGGGGGCCGGTGCGTCAGGAACCCCGCGAGCACGACCGGGCGATCATGAGCGGTCGCCGGAAACGTCAGCGATCGCCGTGGCTTCCGTCTGTTTCGGGCGCGTTCGCGGGGCGGCGCACACCTACTTCCCCTTCCCCGCTGCCTCTACGGCCTGCTGCGCCTTGCGGTAGGCGGCCATCTGCGTCTTCGTCGCCTGGAGGATCTGCGAATACGCCGCGTCGCTCCCCGCTGACTCGCACGTCTGCGCGTCGGCCCCGAACAGCGTGTCCTTCATCATTCGGCGGGGCCTCGACTTCGCCTGGGCGACGAAGTTCATCCCTTTCTCTCGCCAGAGGGCGCAATCCTCTGCCCCGAGGTCTGCGCACATCCGTGCGTCCAGATCCTCACAGACGTTGCACCCCATCGCCAGGGCACCGACAACACATAGCATCAGGACGTTCATCTTCGATTGCATGGAATCACTCACGATCTGCACCGGGTTCGTCTACTGCAAGACCAGGTTGAAGCGCAAGCGCTCTTCATCGCAACCGTCGTGAAAAATCAGGTTGGTCCCTTCGGCGGGGGTCGCCGATCCGCCTTCCGGGTGGACGCAGCGGCCGGTCTCGCTGTTCTGCAGGCTCCCACCGGACGTCACGTCGAAAGAGAGGCGCACCTCGGGACCGCAGTAGGGGTTGAGGATCAGGCCAACGCCGTTGTAGGCGGTGCCTTGGTTCGGGTGAATACAAAGTCCGCTCGGGAGATGCTTCAGCAGGCCGCTGGCCAGGACCCTGAAGGAAGAGGCGAGCGTGCTGCAGTTGCTCGACAGCACCAGCGGCGTGTCGTCGGCCGGCTTCATGGCGCCGCCTTGCGGGACGAAGCATTTGCCGCTTGTGTGCTGCACGATCTTGTACTCGTCCACCGCGGGGCTCAACGCGTAATCTCTCGGCGTGATCTGGGCGAACGCGCGCGGGCCGAAGCCGCGGTAGGTGTCATCGGAGGCGATGACGGTCCCCAACCAGTAGTCGCGGTACCAGTGCAGGTACGAACGGCCGGGAGTCTTGGATTTGATATAACGATTGGCTTCGGATCCATGCAGCACCCCTTCGGGGAGCGGGACCCCCAGCTCTTCGTAGAACCCATCGAGGCCGTGCATGGGTTCGTGGATGAACACTTCCGCAGGCTCGCTGTTGACGGTGGACAGCCACTCCGAGGCGAAAGTATTCTTCCCGTTCACCGTCGTCCACATGGTGTAGTTCGACTCGTAGTTGCTCCCCGGGCCCCACCCCCAGCCCCCCGGCTTGCTGTCGCCGGGCGTGAAGAACACCTGCACGGTGTCGTACTCGCCGCGGGGCACGAAGCTCTGCACGTCTTGCTGGAGGTGGACGGCCGCCGGCAAATAATTGTCATTGCCCGAGCCCGACAGCGACGTGATAGGATCGTTGGATACGACGCTGGAGCCATGCCAAGCGACCCGGCCGTCCGTGATCAGATCCATCCAGTAAGCGACCCGCTCTTCGAAGGCGACCTGCACCGCGTCGACGACGCTGGTCGACAGCGAGCCCTGCGTGACGCCAGGGACGTTGGTGTTGGGCTTGACGAGGAGGAGCCCATGAAAATCGAACTCTACGCTCGCGAGGCGCTCACCGAAGCCGACAGGCTCCAGGTACCAGCGCGCGCTGTCGTCGCAGGTCCCCAGGGTGGGCTGCGCGCCGCCATTGGGGACAGCGCAGCTGTTCCCGCTCGAGCGCAAGCGATGCAGGGCAGGGCGCTCCACCGTGCGGGCACGCAGGGTCTCCACGGTCCACTCCGCCGCGCTGCCGCTGCAGCCGCCGAGCACCGTCGTGCCGCTCGACGCGACCAAGCACTGGCCGGTCTCCTCGTGGAAAAACTGATACTTGCTCGCGCCGACGCCGACCAAGCGCCAGTGTTGATAGTCACCGCCCGAGTAATCGGCGCCGACCAGCTGCCCGGTGATGGCATCGCGGCTCAACGTGCCGCGGTCGGCGCGGGACATCAGCCGCCAGAGCCCGATCTCGAGCTCATCGTCGCCGGCGATCGTCGGCTCGACGCGCAGGCTGTGCACGTCGAACTCCGCGGTGCCTTGCGTATCCCGCAGCTCTACCGTGTTGTTCCCGGCCTGCAGCGTCACCGGGAACGGGCCGAGCTCTTTGCCGGTCGGGCGCGGGCTCTCCGTGGCGGTGGACGTGACGACGGCGATCTGGCTGCCGTTCAGCCAGAGGCTCATCGCTCTGGTCTGCGACAGCACGGCGATCTTCACATAGAGGTCCGCGTTGCCGCCGGCGCCGCCCGCCACGTTCCAGACGAATCCGGTGTTGTCATTGAGGTCGACCCCCCAGCTTTCATTCGTGCAGTTCGCGCCGCCCGTGCACCCGCTCACGCCGGGCCCACCGCTGGACGAGCTCGCAGGATAGACGGCCGCGTGCGCCGAGCCCGCCGCTCCGAGCAGTAGAATCGATGCAATCGCTGTTGAAGTGTATGGAAGATGCTTCAATTTCATGGACAAGTATCCTTCTAGACGAACAGGAAAGAGATGCGCGAGCGCGACGCCGCCAGCGACGACGTCAAGGAGTCAGACTCCGTCGACATCCGTATGAAACAAATGATTGAAACGAATGTTTAGCATGGACGGACGCGTTGTCAAGGCCCGGGGTCGACGATGGCGCGGGGCGGCTGCTCTAGCACGGCGGAGGCATGAGGGAAGGGGGGTCGGCCGACGTCCGCGAGCGGATCGTCACCTCCTGCATGGGGGTCCTCGAACGCGAGGGGAGAGGCGAGCCGGCGCGCTTTCATGGTAGGGTGCCGATCCGTCGCCCATGGCGCCCTACCGGTTCGATCCGAGCACGCTGGACAGCCCGGTCCCCAAGGGATGCCTCGCCGGCACCCACCGCCAGGTGCCGCCCGAGGAGACGCTGCGCCGGGTGCGCCGCCTGATGCCCGTCATGGGCATCACCCGCGTCGCCAACGTCACCGGCCTCGACAACATCGGTATTCCGGTCGTGATGGTCTGTCGGCCGAACTCCCGCTCGCTCTCCGTATCGCAGGGCAAGGGGCTGGATCTCCCGACGGCGCAGGCGTCTGGCCTCATGGAGTCGGTCGAGGCGTATCACGCGGAGCGGATCGACCTGCCGCTCAAGCTGGCCTCGTACGAGGAGCTCCGCTACACCCACCGCGCCGTCGAGGTCGACGATCTTCCTCGCATCGCGGGCGCCCAGCTCCACGCCGATCTGCCGATCCTCTGGGTCGAGGGGGTCGACCTGCTCCAGCGCGAGCCGGTGTGGGTGCCGTTCGAGGTGGTGCACACCAACTACACGGTCGCGATGCACCGGACCCTGGTCGGCTTCGTCGCGAGCTCGAACGGCCTGGCCTCCGGCAACGGCGCGCTCGAGGCGATCAGCCACGGGCTGTGCGAGGCGGTGGAGCGCGACGCGACGACCCTGTGGCGGCAGCGCAGCCCGGCGTCGCGCGCGGCCACGCGGATCGACCTCGACAGCGTTCCGGAGGGGAGCTGCCGCGCGGTGCTCGACCTGTACGCGCGCGCGGAGGTCGCCGTCGGCGTCTGGGAGATCACGTCGGACATCGGCATCCCCGCCTTCCTGTGCAAGATCTGCGACCGGCGCGACAACCCCTTGCGCAGGCTCGGCGTCACGGAGGGCATGGGTTGTCACCCCGCGCGCGAGATCGCGCTCCTGCGCGCGTTGACCGAGGCGGCCCAGAGCCGGCTGACCCAGATCGCCGGCTCCCGCGACGATCGCACGCCCAGCCAGTACGTGCGGCAGCGCGACCCGAACATCACCGCTCTTGCGCGCGAAGAGCTGGAGCGGCCCGGCCCGCGGCGCCGCTTCGCCGAGGGGCCGACCTTCCACGCCGACACCTTCAACGCCGATGTCGCCTGGGAGCTCGAGCAGCTCCGCGCCGCGGGCGTGAAGCGGGCGATCGCCGTCGAGCTGACCCGCCCGGAGCTGGGGATCCCGGTGGTGCGCGTGGTGGTGCCCGGCCTGGAGCCGCTGTCCGGCGACCGCAGCTACGTGCCCGGCGCGCGCGCCAGGGCGCAGAAGGGGCAGGCCGGATGACGGTCCACCTCTTCCTGGGGCCGACGCTGTCCGCCGCCGAGGCGGCCGAGGTGCTCGACGCGGTCATCCTGCCGCCGGTGGCCCACGGCGACGTCTACCGCGCGGCGCAGCGGGGCGCGAGGGTGATCGGCATCGTCGACGGCTATTTCGAGGGCGTGCCGTCGGTCTGGCACAAGGAGATCCTCTGGGCGATGCGCGAGGGCGTCCACGTGTTCGGCAGCGCCAGCATGGGCGCGCTGCGCGCGGCGGAGCTGGCGTCGTTCGGCATGGAGGGCGTCGGCGACGTGTTCGAGGCGTACCAGCGGGGCGAGCTGGAGGACGACGACGAGGTCGCCGTCGCGCACGCGCCCGCCGCCTACGGCTACCGCGCGCTCTCCGTGGCGATGGTCAACATCCGCGCCACGCTGGCGGCGGCGGAGGCGCGCGGGGTCGTCCGGCCGGCGACGTGCGCCGCGCTGCTGCGGATCGCGAAGCAGCTGTTCTATCCGGACCGCAGCTATCCGCGGCTGCTCTCGGAGGCCGCCGCCGCGGGGCTCGACCCGGGAGAGCTCTCGGCCCTGAAGGGCTTTTTGCCCGAAGGCCAGGTCGATCGAAAGCGCGCCGACGCGCTCGCGATGCTGCGCGCGATCGAGGCGAGGCTCGCGGCCGGGCTCGCGCCGAAGCAGGTGCGGTATCACTTCGAGGCGACGATCTTCTGGGACTCGCTGCGCCAGGCCGCCGCGCCGGTCGACGAGCCGCGCGACGAGGGCGGGGAGGGGTCGTGGATGCAGAGCGCGCTGCTCGACGAGGCGCGGCTCCACCCCGTCGCCTACGCGCTGGCGCGCAAGGGCGCGCTGACGCGCCTGCTCTCCCAGGCGCTCTCGGACGAGCACGCGCCGCGCCCGCTGGGCGAGGAGGTCGACGCGGCGATCCTGAGCTTCCGTCGCGCGCGCGGGCTCTGGGACGCGGACGCGATGGAGGGCTGGCTGCGCGAGAACGGCCTCCGCGCCGAGGAGTTCGCGCGCCTCATGGAGAGCGAGGCCCAGGTCGCGGCGGTGCAGCGCTGGGCGGCGCCGCACATCAGCGCGCACCTCGTGGATCAGCTGCGCCTCGACGACCTGTATGTGGGGCTATGGGCCCGCGCGCGCGACAAGCAGCGCTCGCTGGAGGAGGCCGGGCTCGCCGACCCGGACCTAGCGGCGGCGCCGCTCTCGCGGGAAGCGCTCCTTTCATGGTACCTCGAGCGGCGCGGCGAGGGCGCCGCGCCCCGCGACCTCGCCGAGGCCGCGCGCCGGGCCGGGTTCCGCGACGAGCCGATGTTCCTGCGCGCCCTGCTCCGCGAGTACCATTATGTGCGGCTGCGCGAGCTCCGCGAGCGTTAGTGCCGTGCGTCAGAAATACCGCCAGAGAAACCGGTCGATGGCGAGCGGTCGCCGGAAGCAGTAGCGATTTTCATGGTTTCCGCCTGCTTCGCCGCCGAGGGCGGCTCCGGTGTGGCCCAACGGGGCGCCCTCTTCCGCCGCATCGCCCGCGGTGAAGGGCCCGCGGCATCACCGATCGGGGTCGGCGCCTGGCCTGGCGGCGCAGCGCCGAGGGATTCTGCTTCGCTCGCCGCCCTGTCGCCGGGCCCTTTCATGCGCTGCCGCCTGTTTCGGGATCGTGCCTGCGTCCCCGCGCTCTGCCGGCCCAACGACGTGCGGATCTGCCGCCGCGTGAAATGCGACCGGCAGCATCCGCTGATTGCGCCGCTTGGATGAGAACAGCGGATCTGCGATTGAACGATGCATGCGATGCTGGCGCCGTAGGATGTGGCGATTGGTGGTATCCGTTCGTGTAACCGCGTCGTGACGAGCGCTGAGCCAGGGGCGCAGAGCGCCGGGCATGGCAGAAGAGTGTTCTCGGGTCCCTCGGGAGGAGTGGCGGATACGTGTCGAGCGGTGGCGTGACAGCGGGCTGACGGCCGACGAATTCGCCGGCGAGCTCGGCATCAACCCGCGCACGCTGATGTACTGGAAGTGGCTGCTGGCGCGCGACGACAAGGACCTCTGCGCCTGCGCTCGAGCGCAGACAGTCGCCGAAGCGGTGCTGCGCGGCGAGAAGGCTCCCGACGACGCGCTGGCCCGCGAGCTGGGCGCGATGGGGGCTGGGACAACGGAGATCCTTTCAGAGGGCGCCGCACAGCGCGTTGCCCAGGGTCCGCGTATCCGAGTCGCGGATCGCGCAGCCATAGCCGGGGCCGTCCATCGAGCCGCCGCCGTCCAGACGCGCGATGTCCCACGTGCCGAGCTTGCCGCACAGCTCCGCCTGCCGCGCCCGCGCCTCCTGCGGCGAGATGAGGGCCGAGCCCGCCGGGCACGGCTTGTCGCCGACTGGTCTCACGAAATCGAGCTGCACGCAGACCGTGTTCCCGAGAGAGCGGCTGTCGGCGTCGCGGATCCCGCAGCCGTAGCCGGGGCCATCCATCGACCCTCCGCCCGCGAGCCGCGCGATGTCCCACGTGCCCAGCGTGCTGCAGATGGACGACTGATTCGCCCGCGCCACCATCGAGTTTGCGACCGTGTAGCCGCTCGGGCAAACGCCGTCGCCGATCCCCCTCGTGAACTGCACGGCCTGCTTGCAGACCGAGTGGCCGAGGCTGCGGGTATCGGTGCTGCGGATCCCGCAGCCGTAGCCGGGGCCATCCATCGACCCTCCGCCCGAGAGCCGCGCGATGTCCCAGGTGCCCAGCTTGCTGCAGACGGCCGCCTGGTTCGCGAGCGCCTCGGCCGGCGTGGCCAGGCTATAGCCGGTGGGGCAGGCGGTATCGCCGACGACCCTGGTGGCCACGCCGAGCGCGAACGACGCTTCGGCCACCTCGTGCCCGCTGTCCACATCGTCCACGCCCACGCTCTCCTCGAGCGAGCCCGAGCTGTCGGTCGAAGCGGCGCAAGCCACGGCGGAGGCCATCACGGACGCGAGAAAGGCAAAACGGACGAGCTTCATGTGAATCTCCATCGCTCCTGCGTGCTTACCCAACGTTGCAGGGCCCGCTCTCCGGCAGGATCGGCGAGCGATTTCATCGATGCGACGCGGGGCAGCCATCGCAACGACCGTGCCAGGGGCCTCTCGGGGCGCTGGCGCAGTTCACCCCACCGGGATCGTGTGCACGCGCCCGGTAGGTCAGCAACTCCTTGCCGGCGGGCAAGACCTTGCCGGCAAAGAGTGGCCGCGGTGGATCTCCGGGAGCGAGATTGCCAGGACAAGGAGGAGCACGGAAGGGAGCACACCGCGGACGGCAAGCAGGGCCTCGGCAGGGCCGATCACGGCGGTCATGGGCAGGCGCGGGGAGAGCCCGCCGCGGCGCGCGAGGGGTGGTACGCATGGTGCATCACGAGGCGTCCTGAGGCATGCAGGCGGATCCACGCGGGCGCACCGCGGCGAGCGAGGAGCTCTTGTGCCGGCGAGTTGGAGGACACGACAGCCGCTGATTCAGCGTGTGGCCGTCACCGCGAGCCGCGGCTCGCGAGCATCGCCGGCGCACGGACGGGCTCGGTCGGGCTCCCTCAGAGATTCGGCTCGAGCTTGAACGTTCACGTGCATTTTCACACGCTGGCAATCGATGGCGTTTTCGAGAAGACCGCCATGGGCGCGCGCTTCCACGATGCGCCGCCGCCTTCAAAGGACGATGTCAGCGAGGTGGCGCGACGGGTGCGCGAGCGTGCGCTTCTTTGGCTACGGCGCCGCGGCTACCTCGACGAGCGCGCGGCCGAGGAGCGCAGCAACGAGACCATCGAGCCCTCCGCGCTCGATGCGTGTACCCAGCTCGCGCTCGCAGGTGGAGCGTGTCTTGCGCGGCCTTTCGAGCACAAGGACAGTCCCGACGCGGCTTTCGAGCGCCGAGAGCGACGCTTCTCCGCGGCGTGCGACGGGTTCGACGTGCATTGCGCGGTGCGCATCGCAGCGGATGACGATCCGGGGTGAGCGCGACGACGAGAAGTTCAAGGCAGAAGTCCGAGCGGACGTGGTCAAGCTCGGCGGCTTTGTGAAGATCGTCGAGCGGACCTGGAGGATCAAATCGCGGGTAGTGGTCAACTTTGCCCATGGAGAGTCCACATGAAGGCGGGAAGGCGGGAAGATCATTAATGTTTTCTTCCCGCCTTCCCGCTCGGCCCAGCTCGCGCTCGCCGAGGCGAACCTCGAGGCGCAGTTCCCCGGTGGCGAAGGCATCTTCCTCGGCCAGCTCCTCGGGCAGGCGGTGTCGGTGGTGCTCCGGGTGACGTGGGCGAAGAAAACCTCGGTGGAACCTCGGTGGAGGACCAGCGTCATTGGATGCAGCCTGAGCCGACGACGCCGGGGTCCACCACAGCGCCGGTGACCGCGTCTACATGTATTTGGACGTAGCGTTTATCTTCGCATTCGCCGCCCCAGCCGACGCCGATTACGTATGCGAGCGTCTCGTTGGCGATACCGAACATCGGCTGGCTCCCGGACGTCGCGTCGTCCGGCGCGCCGTGCAGGCACCGCGCCGCGAGCAGCCCGACGCGCTTCGCGTCCTCACCGGACAGCGTCGTCGTCACCTTGGAGAGGTCGAAGAACGGCCCGACCGTGATCTGCGCGCGCAGTCCCTCGGGCTCGTTGCCACGCTCCATCTCGTACGCTTGCAATGCGCCGTCGAGGTCGCTCTTGTAGTAGACGAGCTGTGTCCCGCGGTAGGATCGGGAGACGTGGATGGTCAGGCGGTCCGGCTGCTGCCGCAGAACGGGCCGCGCGTCAGGCGTCAGCCCGAGCGCCGTGAGCACGCCGGTGATGTCGCTCTCGGCGCGCGAGCCGTCGAGGGGCGTGAAGTGACGCTTGCTCCACCAGCGCAAGAGCAGGAAGCGCCCGTTTTCGTCGTTGTAGCGCTCGACGCGCCCCTCGCCCGTGTCCCAGCGCGTGACCGGACGCCCCGTGAAGTCGGTCGCCGCGCGCGGCCCCTGGGTCACGGGGTCACCCGCGGCCTTCGCGAGGGCCCGCGCGAGCGCGTCGGGCGAGCCCGCGAGCATGCCGGCCAGGGGCGCGTTGCGCGAGAGGCGCGCGGCGGCGAGCGCCTGGCAAGTTGTGAGCGCGGACATCGTCGGCGGAGCGCAGCCGGCGAGGAGCAGGACAAGCAGAAGTGTGGCACCAATGCGATGACAACGAGTGGTGGCGACAGCCAACATGATGTCGAAGTCTACCTGTCCCGGGGAGGAAGCGAAAGTCTGACCGGCTGAGCTCAACAGCAACGGCGGCGGCGATCTCATCGGCAACCGGGTCGCCGGGGGCGCCTGCAACTTCCTCTCGGGGCGGCTCAGCGGCGCGTCCTCCGGGACGTCCGTCGAGATCTACCAGGACCGGGCGGGCACGAACGGCAACTCCGTCAGCCTCTCGCCGTCGCCGCTCAATAGCGGGACCTGGCACCACGTCGCTTACACGCGCAGCGGGACCTCGCTGAAGATGTTCGTCGACGGGGTGCAGATCGGCAGCGGGACCAGCGCCGCGACGACCAACCTCACGGGCGCGAGCTCGTTCCGCATCGGCCGCAGCTTGCCCTCCTGCCTGTCGAACTTCTACAGCATCCCGGCTTCGTTCGACGACGTGCGGACCTACAGCCGCGCGCTCGGCGCCTGTGACGTCGCCGCGCTGGCGACGCCGTAACCCCCCGCGGCAGCCGGGCGGATGTGTTGACCATCCGCCCGCTCGAGCTGCCGCGCGCCGTCGCTCCTGGCCTCCCTCGGTCGCTCCGGCCGAGACCCGAGGTGCGGGAGGGCCCGCGCGCGGCGGCGCGCGCGATTTGCCGTGACAGGGCATCGTGCCGGGCGACCATCCCAGGCTCACGAAAGGGGCATGTATGGCAAACGAAGCAGCTCGCGAGTCGCTCCTCGATCTTCACGCTTCACGTCTTCACCACGGGCCGGCGGGTCTTCGCGCTCCAGCAGGTGCAGCGCGGTCGACGCGAGCGCGGAGATGTCGGGCTGCGGCGCGGGAACCCGCCACGATACCACGCCCGCTCTCTCCTGACAATCCCCACAAGGTCGGGGTACCGGCCGGCCGGCTCCGCGATCCACCCTACGCCGTCAGTCACTTCCCGGCGTTGCCCGGCCCTCCTGCCGGTGCCCGACCCGGGAGCTGGAGAGCGCCCATGAACCATGAAAGAACGCTTCTGCACACCGCCTTCCTCCTCCCCGCTTTCGCCGTGAGCGGCCTCGTGCTCCTCGCGGGCGGCTGTTCGCAGCCGGTGGGGACCGACGAGCACCACGGCGCGGACGAGGCCGCGCTGACCGCCGCGCAGTGCAGCTACTTCGACGTCAACGGCACGACCACCATCTGCCACCACACCGGCTCGGCCAAGCACCCCTACACCATCATCAAGACCAGCGAGCAGGGCTGCATCAACGGGCACGCCGGCCACGCGCACGACTACGTCGCCGTCGGCGATCCGACCTGCGAGGGCGGCGGCTGTCTCCCCGTGAACGCGCCGTGCGACGCCACCCTCCCGTGCTGCGAAGGCCTCTTGTGCCAGAGCGGCACCTGCATCGACCCCTGCGCCTCGGCCCCCTGCCAGAACGGCGGCGCCTGCGCGGCGACCGAGAGCGGGTACACCTGCACGTGCGCGCCCGGCTTCACGGGGACGAACTGCGAGATCGACATCGACGAATGCGCCGCGAGCCCGTGCGTCAATGGCGACTGCGTCGACGGAACCAACCAGTACGAGTGCCTCTGCTATCCCGGCTGGACGGGGACGAACTGCGAGACCCAGCTCTGCGTCCCCACGACCTGCGCCGCGCAGGGCGCGACCTGCGGCTCGATCGCCGATGGCTGCGGCGGGACGCTCGACTGCGGCTCGTGCGGGTCGGGCTTCACCTGCCAGAGCGGCACCTGCCAGCCCACGGCGCCGCCGTGCCCGTGTGAGACGCTGGACGCGTGGCAGGCGTTCGTCGCCAATGAGACGGCGTACGCTGATTGCATCGACTACGAGTCATTCAACTACCCGTTCGTCTATCTGAAAGGTCAAACGCACATCACCTGGAACGGAGGAGACCTGGGGACGGGCATCGCCGCGTCGCCCGCGAATGAGCAGCTCGGAGAGCCGCAACAGTGCTCGGGGGTGTGGGCGGGCTACGGCCCCCAGTCCCTGCCGGTCAACGATGCGGAACTGCAGGTCTGCTTGGACCGCGTCAGGGAGATCGCCGCCTCCCGCGGCCTGACGTGCGGCCCGTGAGCTGCCACTAGCGCCGCCCAGCGGCGACGCAGGGGCCGAGATCCTCCGCTGATCTCTCGGCGCGGGCGCGGCGCCTGCTTCGCCCGACGGAGGGGCGCGGGCTCCGCGCTCGCGATGCGCCCCGCGCTTCAGCGTCTCCAGTGCGAGCTTGGCCACGAGGACGTCGCGCCCACCCGCGCTCTTGTGTCAGGCGTCGCGCGACCGCCGGGCGGGCGCGGAGGCCGGCCGCGACGCCTGCTGCTCGGCCGCGGCCTCCGCGAGCTGCTCGCGCAGCCACGCGTGCGCCGGGTCGTCCGTGAGCCTGGGGTGCCAGACGGCCGAGAGCGTGAAGCCCGGGAGAGCGAGCGGCGGCCGCGCGACGACGAGCTTCAGCGCGGGGGCGATGTCCCGCGCGACCGCGCCGGCCAGGACGCCGATGAGGTCGGTGCCCGAAAGCAGGTGAGGCGCCATCAGGAAGTGCGGCAGCGTGACGTGGACGTCGCGCTCGAGCTGCTGGGCGGCGAGCGCGCGATCGACCACCCCGACGCGCCCGCCGTGCGGTGAGACGAGCAGGTGCGGCCGCGCGAGGAACGAGCGCAGCGTGCGCGGCGCGGGAGGCTGGCAGACGAGGGCGAAGTCGTCGCGCAGGAGCGGCCGGGACTCGAGCCCGGCCAGCCCGGGCCCCTCCACCGCGAGGCCGACGTGGACCTCGCCCGCGTCGAGCGCCCGGGCGGCGTCGCGCGTCTCGAACGCCAGCACCGCGAGCCTGGCCCTCGGCGCGCGCGCCCGGAGCCGCCGGACGAGCCGCGGCAGCAGCACGTACGCGGCGTAGTCGTTCATGCCCACCCGCAGCTCGTCGCAGAGCGCCGCGGGGTCGAACGCCGGACGGCGGGCGAGCGCCGCCCGCAGGCGGTCCAGGGCCGGGCGCACGTCGCGCCGGAGCTGCTCGCCGCGGGGGGTCAGGAAGAGCGCGCGGCCGCGCCGGACGAGCAGGCGATCGCCGAGCAGCGCGCGGAGCCGGCCGAGGGCATTGCTCGTCGCGGGCTGGCTCAGGCCCACGCGCTTGCCGGCGGCGGTCACGCTGCGCTCCTCGAGCAGCGCCTCCAGGACGACGAGCAGATTGAGGTCGAGCGCGGAGAGATTCACGACGTGAATGCATAGCATCCGGTGCATCCATTGGACGGGCGGACCGCGCGCCCGCACGCTGGGGCCTGTCCAACGCGGAGGGACAGCACGGATGAGAGCTGCATTGTTGAGGCCGGGCCCGGGCGCGGGCGGCGCTGTGATCGGCGAGCGGGAGCTCGGCCCCGTTCCACGCGGGCACGTGCGCGTGCGCGTGGCGTTCGCCGGGGTAAACCACATCGATCTGCTCCTCGCCGACGGGAAGCTCCCCCTCTCGCCGATGCCCGTGGGGCTCGGCCTCGAGCTCGCGGGGACGGTCGAGGCGCTGGGCGAGGGCGCGCGCGGGCCGGCGGTGGGCGCGCGCGTCGTCGCGATGGGCACGCCGCACACCGGCGCGTTCGCCGAGCTCGCCGACGTCGAGGCGCGCCGCGCCGCGCTCGTGCCCGACGGGGTGCCGCTCGACCGCGCCGCCGCGTCGATCGTCAACTACGCGACGGCGT
The DNA here is from genome assembly GCF_051526825.1 of Sorangium sp. So ce185. NCBI lineage: Bacteria > Pseudomonadati > Myxococcota > Polyangiales > Polyangiaceae > Sorangium > Sorangium sp. So ce185. Next base: position 1,423,487 of record NZ_CP150316.1, read on the forward strand.
GGGTGCTCCTGCGCGAGCGCGCCCGGATCGCACCCGGCGAGACGGTGCTCGTGCACGGCGGGGCCGGCGGCGTCGGGACCGCCGCTCTGCAGCTCGCGCGGCACCTCGGCGCGCGCGCGGTGGCGCTCGTCGGCGACGCCTCCAAGGTGGATCATGCGACGCGCAACGGCGCCGCCGCGGTGATCGTCCACGGCCGCGAGGACGTCGCGGCGCGGGCGCGCGCGCTGACCGACGGGCGCGGCGTCGATGCAGCGCTCAACGCGACCGGCGGCGCGACGCTCGCGCGCGACCTCGGCTTGCTCGCCCCCTTCGGCCGCCTCGTGTCCTTCGGCTTCCTCGAAGGGCCGCCAGGCGTCGAGCTCGGCGCCGCGCTCGCGGACGGCTTCGGACGCAGCGTATCGCTCGCCATGAGCGACCTGTTCACGGTGGCCAATGAGGCGCCGGAGCGGTTCTCGAGCACGATGGACGAGGTGCTCGCGCTCGTCGAGCGCGGAGCGCTCGATCCGGTCGTTCACGCGACATGGCCGCTCGAGCGCGTCGCCGACGCGCTCGATGCGCTGCGGGCGCGCGCTGTTCAGGGGAAGGTCCTGCTGCGCTGCGCTGCCTGAGGACGCGGCGACGGAGGCACCACCAGGCGCTTGTGGGGCCCCCAGGCTCTGCCCTAGACTACGCGGATCGCCGGCCGCGAACCTCGTGCCGGCCGTCGCTCGTCGGCGTCGGCGAGCCGTTCAAGGAGGACCTGAGTCATGGCGGAGCGACAAGCAGCAGAGATGCCCTCCGAGGGGGCGGACGCCACAGCGCCGGTGTCCGACGCGCGCCCGCGGGCGCAGGACGGCGCGGAGCACGTGTCGGGCACGCTCTTTCGCGGCGCGGACGGCGACCTGTACTTCATCCCAGATCACCGGCTCCCGCTCTTCCGCGTCTTCGACACGTCGAGGGCCCGCGTCGAGCCGCTGCTCGGCCAGGAGCCGAGCCAGCCGTCGGCGGACGTCTCGCACGCTCGGCTCGAGGCGGTGTATGCCACCATCGAGATCCACGACCCCAAGAACGCGGACGGCTCGCCCGCCGCGATGGACGGCATCATCGCCGCCACGGTGCTCCCCGAGACCGATTGACGGGCTCCTTCGGCCTGCCGCGAGGGGCGCCTCGTCGGCGTCTACTCCAGGTCCAGGGACGAGCAAGCTTCCGTACCGTTGAGGTGGCCCACGTTGGCCATGCGCATGTCCATCCACGTGCCGAGGTCGAGCGCCCATTCGCTCGAATAACGGCCGTCGGCCCGCGCGATGGCCGAGAGCGGTACGTTCACCAGCTCTTCCCGGGTCACCTCGCCGTCGGCGTTTCCATGGGTCGGATGGTTGTCCGCGCCGGCGATGGGGTCGAATCGCACCTGGGCCGCCGCTTCGTCCATGCGATCGAAGAACAGGTGATCGCCGCGGATCACGAGGTCGGCCCGCTCGGTCGCGCCGGAGCGCAGACGGATCGTCGGACCCGAGCCCTCGTCGGCGCTCCACAGCAATCCACCGCTGCAGAAATCCTGGAAGAGGAAGCTCCACCGGAACACCTTGGTCACCTCCCCCTTGGTCGCCTTGCCCTCCACGTACGCGCCGGTCGTCAGCGACTCGACCAGGGCCAGATCCTCGTCGGTCACCCCAGGACCTAGCCACTCCTCGGCGTCGTAGTACTCGCGCGGCGGGAGGGGCCCGACATGGTAGGTGAAGCCGCACTCCCCGGTGGCGAGGACCCTGGCGACCTCGTGCTTCCCCGCCACCCGCGCGTCGACGAGCGTGGGCGTGTCCGCGATGGCGGTGACGGCGCACGCGGAGGACTCGTGGGTGGTCACGTACCGCGCCGCGAGCAGGAATTTCGAAAACTCGATGCTCCAGCCGTCGGAGCTCTGCACGCCGCCGACGACGACGGCCGCGCCCGAGATCGTGTAGACGAGCTCGCCGGGCTCGGGCCTTGTCTCGCTCGGCAGGCAAGCGCCCAGGGCGAGGAGCGCGGCGGTCGTGAGGAGCGAAGCACGGGAGCTCATCGTTCCCCTCCTGGGCTCAGAACCCACCCTCCACACCGATGCTCGGAATCGTGACAGGGCCGATCGCTTCTCCACCGATCACCTCCTTGTGCGCGGTCACGTTCATCCCTTCGAGGACCGCCGAGATCCAGCCGCGCTCGCCGATGGACCAGCGCCTCTCGATGCGCGCGTCGAGCCGGTAGAATGGAGGATCGCGGTCGATCCTCGCTTGCTCGCCCGAGCCGTCGCGCTCCTCGGCGGCGAGCGAGGCGCCCGGGCTGCCCGTGTAGAACAGGAACCTCGCTCCGGCGCGCCAGTTCCGGTCGAGCTGGTAGGTCAGCGCGAGGTTGGCGACGTGGGTCCGGTCGAACGGGGCGGGGGACCGCGAGCGCCCGGCGGCCTGGGTCGAGCGCGACAGCGTGTACGAGGCGAACCCGCCGAGCTTCCGGGTGAGGCGGCGCCTCGCGTAGAGCTCGATTCCGTAGCTCGACCCGAGGGTCCGGGGCACGTCCGCGAGGTCGTCGAAGTCGTCCGTCCACCCGTGCGCCACGGCGCCCAGCGCGTCCGTCATGTCGAAGAACGCGTTGTAGAACGCGGTCGCGCCGGCGGTGACCCCCTCGGGGAGATCCGCCTCGACGCCGGCGCTCCCCTGAGCGCTCTTCTGGAGCCCACCGCGCAGGCCCGCCACCTGAACCCCGGGGAGCGGCGCCACGGTCGAGGGCGGCTGATGCGCGACGCCGAACGCGTTCACGAGGCGCAGCCTCTTCGTCACGTCGAGCCGGGACGCGAGCCGGCCATCCACGCCGACGGCCGTCGCGCCGCCGGAGGCGAACAGGTCCGCGCGCACGCCGGCGGTCAGCTCGAACCGGGGCGCGAGCCTGAGGACCACGTCGGCGTGGGCGCCCAGCGCCGCGTCGTCGCGCGAGCCGAACTGCTGCTCGAGCCGCTTGGAGCCCCCGCGGCTGACGGTATAACCGACGATGTCGGTGACGTAAGAGTCGATGGACCCGTCCACGCCCACGCGGACCTCGGCGTCGGGGTGGACGCGATAGATGACGTCGGCCCGGGTCGCGACCATGCGGTCTCGCGCGGTGCGATTGCCGTCCAGCGCCGTCCGATCGAACCCGAGGAGCGCGCCGAGCCGCAGCTCGCCGTTCTGAAACCGATGTCGGTACCTGAGGTCGAGGCGGTAGAACTCCACGCCGAACAGGACCGAGAGCCCGTCGTCCCGCTCCTCCCCGAGGAGATCGTACGATCCGAAGCTGAAGACGGTGAGGCGATCGTCCGGCGTGACGTCGTAGGTCAGGCGAGCCTGGTAGTCGCGGTAGTCGATCACCGCGTCCGGCGCGATCAGCGACGCGACCGCCGCCGTGTACGAGTACCGGCCGCCGAGCAGGACGGTCCCGCGCCCGTCGGCGAACGGCGCCTCCACCATCGCGCCCGCGTCGAACAGGCGGATGTTCCCCTCGCCGTGGAGCTCGGGCCGCGGCTCCGCGGTCTCGGCCGCCACGATGCCGCCGACATAGCGCCCGTACCGGGCGGGGTAGCCTCCGGGGTAGAGGTCGACGCGCTCGACGAGCGCCGGATGGACGACCGACGGCCCGGCGGCGAAGTGGTACAGGAGCGGGACGCGGACGCCGTCGAGGAGATATCCGACGTTCGCCGGCGGCGCCCCGCGGACATAGAAGTACGGAAGCCCGGAGATGGCGGGGATCACCCCGGGGAGGATCTCGACGGCGCGAAAGGCGTCCCCGAACGCGCCGGGCAGCTGCCGGACCTCGCCGCGCGCGATGGACTGGGTGGCGGGCGGGAGCTGCTCGCCGCGAACGACGACCTCGATCGGCGCCGGGCTAGCGTCCCGGTCTGCCGGGCGGTCGTGACGTGGCGCGGCGCCCGGCGCCGGGGCGGGCGCCGCGTCCGGCGGCGGCGCGGCGGCCTCGCGGGGCGCCGTGAAGTCCACCCGCATCCGGATCTTCGCCGCCACGGCGACGCCGTTCCGGGTCGCAGGCTCGAAGCGATAGGCGAGGGCGGCGCGGACGGCGGCGCTGGAGAACGGCTCGTGCTGCTCGACCGGCGCTGCCTCGCGAACAGACCCCTTTGCATCGACGGTCACGGTGAGGACGACGGCGGCGTCGCCCGTCGCCCCCGGCGGATACGGCGCTTCGGGGGCGGACAGGAGGCGTGGGGGGACCACCGAGCTCTGCGCCTCGGAGGGCGTCGCCGCGGCCTCGCGCGACCCCTGGGGGCCGGCGGCCGGCTGAGCTCCGGCGAGCGCCGGCAGGAGCCACCCCGCCATGCCGAGGAGCCGTGGCAGCAGCGAGCCCGCCCCGCGCTTCGTTCGCGAGGCGAGGGGAGGGCCGCGCCACGCCCGCGGCCCAGGAGCGCGCCCTGGTGCCGCGACCGGCGCGCGATCCGCGATCTGCAGCCGATGTGTGCCCGGGTAGCGCAGCCTCATCGATGAGCCTATTCCGCGTCACACCCGGGGCCCTTTAACCATGCCTGACGATTTCTCGCGCTCGGCCCCGCGGAGCGGGCGCCATGCCCGCAGCGCGCCGCCGCTTCTATCGCTGCCGGCCGAACGGCGCGGCCGCATCCGCCCGCCCAGCACGAAAACGACGCGCCCGGTGCGGTTCGCGCGGAGGGAGGCCCATCGCCGCGCCGCGACGTCACCGGGCGAGCGCGATGGCGAACGGCGCGAGCCCTCGCCGCCGCAGCACCGAGAGAACGAGCAAGGCGGCCGCCTCGGGCCCGCGGGCGGTCGCGATGTCCCCGAGATCCTCGATCCAGTCCGCCGGCCACCCCAGATCGCCGAGGAGCCGCGCGACCACCGCCTTCGCGCTCTCGTCGTTGCCGGAGAGGAACGCGGTCGGGCGGACGCCGAGGCTCGTGGGATCCGCCATGACGGTGAACAGCATCGTGTTCAGCGTCTTGACCACCGCCGTCTCCGGCAGCGCCGCCTGGAGGCGCTCGGCGACGCTGCCGTTCGGGTAAAGCAGGCTGCCGGGCAGGCCGTCCTCGGCGCGCAGCGTCGCATTCGACACGTCGATCAAGATCTTCCCCTTCAGCGCGTCGCGGAGGGCGCCGAGCCGCTCGACGCTCGTGTCTCCGGGGGTGGCGTTGACGACGATCGCGGCCCTCCGCGCGGCCTCCGCGGGATCGCCGAACGCGACGCGCGCCCCCGAAAAGCTCGCCGCCGCGCGCGCGGGGTCCCTGGTGCCGACGGTGACGGCGTGTCCGGCGCTCGCGAGCTTGCCCGCCAGGGCCCTTCCGACCCGGCCCGATCCGAGGATTCCGATGTTTTCCGAGACGCGTTCCATCTTCAAGACCTCTCTCCTCAGCGAACGGTGGACAGGACGGCGACCGCGCCGGCGTGAAGCCCCGGCGCTGCGGCCAGGAAGTTTTCGCTGGTCAGGCTCCAGCGGTTTCCGCGGGTGTCCGTGACCGCGCCCCCGGCCTCCGCGACGAGCAGCGCGCCAGCGACGAGCCCGGAGAGGACCTGGCTGTATTGCCAGAAGACGTCCATCCGGCCGGCGGCGACCTCCACGAGCTGGAGGGTGGCCGGGACCGAGACGCGCAGCACCAGCGCGCTTCCTAGCATCGCGGCGACCGACTGGCCGATCCGCCGGTGCGTCTCCTGGTCCTCGCCCGGCATGGCCTGGCCGGTCCCGACGAAGGCGGCGTCGAGCGCCGTCTTCGTCGAGGCCCGGAGCCTCCTCGACCCGAGGGTCGCGCCGGCGCCCTTCCGGGCGGTGTACGTCTCGTCGCGGAGGGGCAGGTGCACCGCCGTCAGGACCGGCTCGTTGTCGCGGACGAGCGTCGCCGTGACGCACCAGTCCGTCATCCCGTGAACGTGGTTGATGTTCCCCTCGACCGCGTCGGTGACCCACCACTCGCCGGGCGGGAGCGGCCCGCGCTCGAGCTCGTCCTCAACCCACCCGGCGCCCGGGCGAGCGCGCGCGAGCGGCTCGCGGAGCGCGTCGAGCGACACCGCGTCGTTGTCGCCGAGGGCGGCGAAGATCTCCTCGCGGCTCCCGAGGCGCGGCGCTGTCGAGAAGCGAGCGACGAGCCGCTCTCCTGCCGCGGTGAGCGCCGCGACGACCGCGGGCAGCAGGGCCTCGTCGTCCGCGCGGGCCGCGCTCGGGTCCCGTCGCATGGAATGGTCGGTCATCGGCTCCGAATGGGTCGACATGAATCCTCCTGGGCGTGCGGCTCGCGCGTCCTCGCGAGCTCCAGCGCGGAGGAGTAAACCCTGGACATGGTATGTCGTCCAATGCATCCTTGCTATACGAAGGATTACCCAGATGCATGTGGACATGAACCTGTTGACGGCGCTGGACGCGCTGCTCGAGGAGCGGAGCGTCAGCGCCGCCGCGGCCCGATTGCACCTCTCGCAGCCCGCGATGAGCCGGACGCTGGGGCGCATCCGGGACGCCACGGGGGACCCGATCCTCGTGCGCACCGGGCGGACGATGACGCTGACGCCCCGCGCGCTGGCCTTACGTCAGGAGGTCCACGCCCTCGTCCAGCGGGCGCACGCGGTGTTCGCGCCGGAGCGGGCGCTCGACCTCGAGAAGCTCGAGCGGACCTTCACCGTCCGCTGCCACGACGCGCTCACGACGGCGCTCGGTATGCGGCTGCTCTTCGCGGTGCAGGAGCAGGCTCCTCACGTGAAGCTCCGGCTCCTCGGCGAGCCCGCCGGGGACACCGACGAGCTGCGTCACGGGCGCGTCGATCTCGAGATCGGCGCGACGGAGCCGGCCCTCCCGGAGATCCGCGGGGAGTCGATCGGCGAGGATCGCCTCGTCGTGGCCGTTCGCCAGGGTCATCCGCTCGCGCGCGGCCGGCTCACCGCCAGGCGCTACGCGGAGGCGCTCCACGTCACGGTGTCGCGGCGCGGCCGCCTGCGCGATCGGATCGACGACGCGCTGGAGTCCCAGGGGCTCCGGCGGCGCGTCGTCGCGGCGGCCCCCACGACCGCGGCCGCCGCCCATTTCGCCCGCGAGAGCGACCTCGTTGTCGCGCTGCCGGCGCGGGTCTGCGGTCCGATGTTGCGGGCGCTCCACCTCAGCGCCCGGCCGCTGCCGCTCGACGTGCCGGAGGTCCGGATCGTCCAGCTGTGGCACCAGCGCTTCGAGAGCGACAAGGCGCACGCGTGGCTGCGCGGGCTCACGCGCGAGATCCTTCAGGCCATCTGCCGTGGAGAGGCCTAGTTCCGCCCGCCAGAAGTTCGGCCAGGGATCCGGAGCGAGAGTTCAACGCAAAGGCGCAAAGGCGCAAAGACGCAAAAAAGATTTGTAGTTTTGCGTCTTTGCGTTTATTGCTCTATCGCTCGTGAGGCAGAACCCTTGCGGGAGTTCTGATCCGCGGAACTGGACCAGGGCCGCGTCCTGGAGCGATCTCCGCTGGTTTTCCCTGGACCCTCACGCGCCCTCGTCCGGCGGCGGAGGCCGCTCGCCCGCGGCGACCTGGAGCTCGCGGACGATCGAGAGCAGGGCCGGACAGCAGAAGCGCTCCACCACCGACCCGTCGGAGGCGAGCTCGAACGTCGGCGGCCCGCCGTGCATCGGACAGGCCACGTCGGCGTACTTCGACTCGAGGTCCTTCAGGACGCTGTCGTCGACCTCGCGGACCTCGACGTCAGCGGTCGTGGTCGCTCCCTCGTTCACGTCGTTCGCCATGCGGCGCACGCTAGCACGAAGGGCGCCGCGCCCGGCGCGCGCGGCGCCGCAACCGCGTGGGCTCGGGGAACGCGCCGCCCGAGATCAAGTCACAAAATAGCAGCGCCGCCGGGCGCCTCAGGGGGTAGCGGAGGCCGCCGGCGGAGCTGGCCGGCGGATAAGCATCCTCCGTACCAAGCTCATCCCCCCGGAATTCCCCGCATTTTCTGTCGGGGACGTCGACCCGGCGGTTTCGATCCTGCGAGGGCGGCGTTGCAGCGTTGCAGGATCGCGTGGCGCCGCCGACGGGCCGATTCTCTTCCGCGGCGGGCGCGGCGGGGGCTAGCTTCGACGGCATGAACCGCCTGCGCCCGATCCCCGCCATCACCCTGGCGCTGCCGCTGCTCGCGGCGTGCAGCGCGCCCGCGCCGAGGCCGCCGGACGAGCCGGCCGCGCCCGCCGCCGCGGCCCCGCCGCCGGCCCTCGCGCCTGCCGCGCCCGCGGCAGGCGGAGCTCGCCTGCCGTACCCGGAGACCCCGAAGCGGCCCGTCACGAACGAGTACCACGGCACCAAGGTCGTCGACCCGTATCAATGGCTCGAGGACTCGAGCTCTCCCGAGGTCCAGCGCTGGATCGAGGACCAGAACCGGCTCACGCGCGGCGCCCTCGACGCGCTGCCCGCGCGCGGCGCCGTCCGGGCGCGCGTCGAGGCGATCATGTCGGCGACCTCCACGAACTACTACGCGGTCGACGACGCCGGCGGGCAGCTCTTCGCCCTCAAGGACCAGCCGCCGAAGCAGCAGCCCTTCCTCGTGGTCATGAAATCCGCGAACGATCCCGGCTCCGAGCGGATCGTCGTCGATCCGGAGGTCGTCGACCCGAAGGGGCACACGACCATCGACTGGTTCGTCCCCTCGCGCGACGGCAAGAAGGTCGCGGTCTCCCTGTCCCAGGGCGGCAGCGAGAACGGCACCGTGCGCGTCTACGACGTCGCGACCGGCAAGGAGACGGGCGACATCGTCCCTTACGCGAGCACCGGCACGGCGGGCGGCAGCCTCGCCTGGACCGGCGATGGCAAGGGGTTCTACTTCACCCGCCACCCGCACGCCGGCGAGCGCCCGCAGGAGGACATGGGGTTTTACCAGCAGATCTACTTCCACAAGCTCGGCGCGCCGGAGAAGGAAGACAAGTACTCGCTCGGCAAGGACTTCCCCCGCATCGCCGAGGTGGAGCTCCGGACGAGCGAGAGCGGCAAGCTCGTGCTCGCCAGCGTGCAGAACGGCGACGGCGGCGAGTACTGGCATTACCTCCTCGACGCCGCGGGCAAGTGGACCCGCTTCGCCGACCTCCCCGACAAGATCATCCACGCCGAGTTCGGCGCCGACGACCGGCTCTACCTCCTCTCGCGCAAGGACGCGCCGCGCGGCAAGGTGGTGCGCCTCGCGCCGGGCAAGCTCGATCTCGCGAAGGCGGAGCTCGTCGTGCCCGAGAGCGAGGCGGTGATCCAGGATTTCTTGCCCACGAAGGGCCGGCTCTACGTCCGGGATCTGCTCGGCGGCCCGTCCCAGGTCCGCGTCTTCGATCTCAAGGGCAAGGCGCTCGGGGCCGTGCCGATCCCGCCGGTGTCCTCGGTGCGGCAGCTCGTGCGCGCGGACGGCGACGACATGCTCTTCCGCGGGGTCAGCTACACCGAGCCGGCGGCCTGGTTCGCGGTCGCGGCCAAGGACGGCAAGGTGACGAAGACGCCGCTCGCGATGACGTCCCCGGTGTCCTACGCCGACGTGGAGGTCGTCCGCGAGGCGTGCACCTCGAAGGACGGGACGAAGGTGCCCATCAACATCCTGCGCCGCAAGGACACGGCCCTCGACGGGAGCGCGCCCGCGCTGCTCACCGGATACGGTGGGTACGGGATGAGCATCGCTCCCGGGTTCAACCCGCTCTGGCGGCTGTGGTTCGACCAGGGAGGGGTGTTCGCGGTCGCCAACCTGCGGGGCGGCGGCGAGTTCGGCGAGGCGTGGCACCACGGCGGCAACCTGACGAAGAAGCAGAACGTCTTCGACGACTTCGCGGCCTGCGCCAAGCACCTCGTCGACGGCCGCATGACGCGCCCGGACCGGCTCGCGATCATGGGCGGCTCGAACGGCGGCCTGCTCATGGGAGCGCAGCTCACGCAGCACCCGGAGATGGTCAAGGCGGTGATCTCGCACGTCGGCATCTACGACATGCTCCGGGTCGAGCTCACGCCGAACGGGGCGTTCAACGTGACCGAGTTCGGCACGGTGAAGGACCCGGAGCAGTTCAAGGCGCTCTATGCCTACTCGCCGTACCACCACGTGAAGGACGGGACCGCGTACCCGGCCACGCTGCTGCTGACGGGCGCGAACGACGCGCGGGTGGACCCGTTCCACTCGAGGAAGATGGCGGCGCGGCTGCAAGCGGCCACGTCGAGCCCGGCGCCCATCCTGCTCAGGGCGAGCGGCTCGACGGGCCACGGGATCGGGACGCCGCTCGGGGAGAAGATCGAGGAGCAAACGGACGTGTTCGCGTTCCTCTTCAAGCACCTCGGGCTCGAGGCGCCGCCGGCGAACGAGAAGCTCCGGTGATGGAGCGGCCGCGGCCGCCCCCGCTCGGGGTGCGGCCGCGGCCCGGTCACGGCGCGCCTCGGTCGAGGCGCCTCGGTTCACGAGATCTCGTCTACCAGGTGCTGAAGTACGCCCACGACTGGTTGCCGGCGGACGCCTGGAAGCAGTAGCCGCCGTTGCGCTTCGCGGGCAGCGAGATGTTGCCGCCGTTGCAGGTCACGGCCGTGCCGTTGACCGAGAACGTGCGGCCGCTCGCGAAGTTGCCGCAGTTGGCGCCGGTCAGGTTCGCCGTGGTCTCGAAGCAGCGCGCGCCGGTGCCGAGGTTGCCCGAGTTGTAGCTCGGGCCGGTGAACGCGGTCGGGCTCGTGCACAGGTTGCTGCACGGCGCCGTCCCGGTGCTGGGCTGGCACACCCCGGCCACGCAGTTCTGGCTCGTGCAGTCCGCGTTGGTGCTGCACGTATCGCCGTTCGCGCAGTCGGCCGCGCACGTGCCGCCGCAGTCCACGTCGGTCTCGGTGCCGTTCTGCACGCCGTCGGTGCAGGTCGGCGCGGTGCCGCCGTTGATCACGCTCACCCCGAGGGACTGGAGCCACGACGTCACCGGGTAGCGCGCCGACGTGTCGAGCCGCGTGTGCCAGTTGGTCTGCGAGGGCGCCGGGCCAGACCAGCCGGACGGGAACGTGTAATAGGCGTTGACGCCGACGACCACGAGGCTCGTCGAGCTCTGGCGATAGAGCGGGCCGCCCGAGTCGCCGGGGCACAGGCTGGCGTAGCTGGTGCTGCTGGCGTACCCCGGCGTGAGCACGTACGCCGCCGCGACGTCGATGATGCCCTGGCCCGAGACGTAGGAGCCTGGGTGATTCAGGATCGAGGAGGCCGACGCGGTGAGCTCCTGGAGCTTGAAGAGGCCGCCGCCCGTGCCGCTCGGGTCCTCGCAGCCGTAGCCGGTCGCCACGACGGGATCGCCCACCGCGACCGGCGCCCCGTCCACCACGGCGGCCGGGATCGTCGGCGAGAGCTCGTTGACGACGACGAGCGCGAGGTCGGGCGTGTGCCCCGGGTTGAGGACGTTGACCGCGCAATCGGTCGCTCCGTTACTCAGCGCGGCGGCGCAGTCCGCGAGCCACTGCGGGTGGATGTACGTCTGCTCGATCGTCAGCTCGACGTAGGGCCAGATCGGGGGCGTGTTCGTGGCGCTGACCCAGTAGGAGCCGCCCGGCCCGTAGCTCGGGGACACGGCGGCGTTGTACTCGTCATCCACGCAGTGAGCGGCGGTGAGGAAGTGGCGCGGCCCGACCTTCGCCGCGGTGCACCCCGGGCCGAGGACCGTCGACGGATACTCCGATTCGAGCGCCGGTCGCCCCCCGATCAGCGCGTCATCCGCCGCGCCGATCTCCTCGGAGGGCTCGCCGTAGCCCTCCACGCTGCAGGCGACCAAGGACAATGAGAGCAAAGCATATACAGGTGCGCGCACTGGTGGCTTCTCCTGTCGCCCCGATGGTCTCGAGCACCACGCCCGGTCGCCCGCCTCGCGCTCCGTGCCCGCGGGCCGGCGTCCTCCGTCGGCCGCGCTCGCGCTCGACGCGGCGCGCACGCGCCGTGTCTCGCTCTCCGAGGTGCGAACGTCAGTGGAGGACGCGTCCCGTGGTGATCCCACGTCGAGCGCAAGGGCAGGCGCGGCCGTCCAGCGGGACCGCCTGCGCGAGGTCTCGTCGTATCGGCGCGACGGCGATGTCTATGTCATTGGAAAGTATCTTTCCAATGAGAATGCAGCATGGACGCTATGCACGGCATGCATGAGGTCGCCCGGTTGTCACGTCGTCGTTTCACCAGCCAGGATCCCAGGCGAGCCGCCGGAGCGCCTCGCAGAAGGCATCGAGATCGCCCGCCTCGGCGAGCACCTCCCCGACCGGCATGAGGAACATGTTGGCGTGGTCGGGGAAGAACCCTCGACCCGCGGCGAGCTGCCGGCGCCCGAACTCCGTGAGCGCGTCGTGATCGAGCACGAGCCGGCGTAGCCGCCACCGCCCGTCCTCGCAGGTGACGCCGACCTGGAGCGTGGGCCCCCCGACGCGGATCGGGAGCCGGTCGCGGGCGTCCGGGGCGCGGAGCATGGCGATGAGCCGATCGCGGCCCGTGGGGGGCAAAGGCGCCATGCCGCGGAGACTCCCTGCGCATCCGCGGCGCGTCAAGCCGGCGCGGCTCCCCGCGCCGGCATGCCCGCCGCCCGGCGTCCTCCGAGGCCCGTGGGGAGCGACAGCGCGCCGCTTTCGCCGGCCCGACCGGGCGGCTCCTCCGGCGTCTTCCGCGGTGGAGGAGCCGTCCGGCCATCGGACGGCGGCGCACGCCTTTTGGATCGGCGTCAGTTCGGCAGCGGGAGCCAGAGCTGATCGTGGTCAGCGCTTCCCCAGCAGTGGACCATCCCGTTGGTCTTCACCCCGCAGCTGTGCTCGCCGCCCACGCTCAGCTCGACGAAGGTGCCCGCGGGATCGGTGGATTCTCCCTGGGCGTCCGCTCCCCAGCAGTGGATGGTGCCGTCGGTCTTCAGCCCGCAGCTGTGGTAGTCGCCCGCGCCCACCTGGGCATAGATGCCCGAGGGAGCCGTGGTCTGACCTTCGACGTTGCGCCCCCAGCAGCGGACGGTGCCGTTCGTCCTCACCCCGCAGCTGTGGTGGGCGCCGGCGCTGACCTGGAGGAAGTCGTCCGTCGGCGCCGCGGTCTGACCGCTGCCGTTGTGTCCCCAGCACGCCACCTTGTGGTTCGTCTTCACCCCGCAGCTGTGAGTGGCGCCTGCGCTGACCTGGAGGAAGTCGCCCGTCGGAGCCACGGCCTTGCCGGTGGTGTTGTCCCCCCAGCAGAACAGCTTGTGGTCCGATCTCACGGCGCAGTTGTGGAAGGTACCCGCGTCGACCTGGAGGAAGCTACCGCTGGTGGGCCTGCCGGAGACCTGATTGTAAGAGTCGTTTCCCCGGCAGTCCAGGGAGCCGTTCGTCTTCAACCAGCAGGTGTGGAGGTAGCCAGCGCTGACCTGGGTGAACGATCCGGAGGGCTCTGCGCCCTGACCGTCCGAATCGTCACCCCAGCATTCCGAGGTTCCATTCGGCCTGATAGCGCAGCTGATGATTTCGCCGGCGCTGATATGGGAGAACGTCTCCGTCGGCGGCGCGGTGCTCCCGTACAGGGTGTTCCCCCAGCAGGCGATCAGGCCGTTCGACGTCACGCCGCAGGTGTGATGGCGCCGGGCGTTGATCTGAACGAAACCGAAGTAGGTGACGGGCGGCGACGACTCGTCGTCCGCGTCCGCGCCCCAGCAGCGCACGAAGCCATCGGTCGCCAGCCCGCAGCTGTGGTCGAAGCCCACGCTGACCTGCGTGAACGTGCCGGACGGCGCCGTGGCCTTCCCGTTGTCATTCTCTCCCCAGCAGTGGACGGTGCCGTCGGTCTTGACCGCGCAATTATGGTGATTGCCCGCGCTGACCTGGATGTACGTGCCCGTCGGGTCCGTGCCCTGACCCTCGAGGTTGCTCCCCCAGCAGTCGATGGTGCCATTGGTCCTCACCGCGCACGTGTGATAATCGCCCGCGCTGACGTGCACGTACGTGCCCGAGGGGGGCGTGGCCTTGTTCTCGGAGTTGCTCCCCCAGCAGTGGAGCGTACCATCCGTCTTGATCGCGCAGTTGTGGTTGTAGCCCGAGCTGACCTGGGTGTATGTGCCAGAAGGATGCGCGCTCTGGCCGTCGGAGTTGCTCCCCCAGCATGTCACCGCACCGTTGGGGCGCAAACCGCACGTGTGCGAGGAGCCCGCGCTGAGCTGCTTGAAGAAACCGGTCGGCACCGTGGTCTGACCGTCGGAGTTGTCCCCCCAGCAGATCGGAGCGCCGTTCGCCCTCAGCGCGCACGTGTGCCTGTCGCCCGACACGACCGCGAGGCGACCGAAGGGGCCCGAGCTGGGCGGATCCGCCTCGTCGGTTCCCCAGCAGTCCACCGTCCCGTCCATCTTGAGTCCGCAGGTGAGCCCACGGCTCGTGCTGATCTGGTAGAAGGTCCCTGAGGGATCGACAGCGCCGCCATCCGCGTTGTCCCCCCAGCAATCGACTGTGCCGTTGTACCTCAGCCCGCACGTCTGGAGGTTGCCCGCGCTGACCTGGACGAAGGTGCCCGTGGGAGCCGTGGCCTGGCCTTCGTCGTCGAGGCCCCAGCAGAGGATCGCCCCGTCCGTTTTCAACCCACAGGTGTGGTAGGCGCCCGCGCTGAGCTGGACGAAGGTGCCCCCGGGGGCCGCGGTCTGTCCAAAGACGCCGTACCCCCAGCAGGTGACCGTGCCGTTCTCCCTCAGCCCGCAGTTGTGGTATTCGCCCGAGCTGACCTGCGTGAAGGTGCCCGTGGGGTCGCCGCCCTCTCCAAAGTTGTTGCGCCCCCAGCAGTCGATCGTGCCGGTCGTCCTCAGCGCGCAGGTGTGGTATGCACCCGTGCTGACCTGAACGTAGGTCTTATTGGGATCCGGCGGTTCCGGCAAAGGGCTCCACGGAGAGACGGGAGGCGAGGCCTGACCGTCGTCGTCGCGCCCCCAGCAGTGGATCCCGCCGGACGGGGTCAACCCGCAGCTGTGGTGGCCGCCCGCGCTCACCTGAACGTAGGGGCCACTGTTTGAGGGGACCGTGGTCTGGCCATGGTCGTTGAGGCCCCAGCAGAGCGCCGTGCCGTTTGACTTCACCGCGCAGGCATGCGCCTCGCCCACGCTCACGAACGGCTCCTCGGAGGCGGCATGGATCGGCGTGTCGTCGTCGCGCAGGGCCTGCGCGATCGAGGCGAGCTCGCCGTCCGCCGGCGCCGTCTCCTTCGGCGCCTCGCCGAGGCACCCGAGCAGGGATACCGCCACGACCTCCAGCGCGAGCCAGGAGCGGAGCCGCCGGCCCGCCCGCTCGCGCGTGCCCGTGACCGCAGGTCTTTCAGGAAGATGCATGGACATAGAGCCTCGATAGGATGGTGGAAGTTATGTCGACCCAAGGTGAGCGCTAACGCGGCAGGGCGCCCGGCGCGCTCCGTCGGACCGGGCGCCCTGCTCGCGACAGGCGCGAATGACGAGAAGGCCAGCGCGCTGCGCGTCCGCCGCGGTGGGCCTGAACGCGCAGCCTCGACGCTCATCGTGCGTAGAGCTCTTTACCTGCCTTGTTCATGGCGGTGGTTCCTCCGAGAGATGCGCGCTGACCGTCACGCGGCGCCGCGTGGCGACGAGGCGAGTGGCAATCGGCGTGCCCGGGTCGACGCCGGCTCGGCCCCGCCGCGCAGCCCATCGACGCGGCCGCAGCCTCCGCGGCGCGCGCCGCGCGACGAGCGGCCCTCGTCGCGCGGCGCTGGCCGTCCGGCAGCAAGCCGGCGGCGCGGCTCGGGTGGCACGTGCCACCCGGGCCTGTGGCACGTGCCACCCGAGCCGCACCGCCGGAGCAGCCCATCGGGCGCCGCGCATGATCGTTGAATATGAGCCGATTAAGTGCTTCGCGCGACGCGCCTTGCTGGTACGCCCGGAAAGCTCGCAGGGGATCGCGCGCGGCGCACGGCGGCGCCACGCGCGCGCGGCCAGCTGTGAACCTGCGATCCGATCCGGCGCTCTGCTCGCCATGCTCTGCTTGCAGGCCAAGAAGGTGCTGCAGCCCGAGCTCGACAGTTCGAGAAGCCGACCTGGATCAAGGTCAAGATCGAGGTCATCCCCTGGTCGGATCTGCTCAACCGGATCCTCGGCGCCACCACGAGCCGTCCCCCGCGACGGAGGAGCCCTCCCGGTCCACCCGACGGCGGCGCCGACCGGAGAGCGCGGCGTCAGTTCGCCAGCGGGGGCCAGAGCTGGTCGAGGTCGCTGCGCCCCCAGCAGTGGACCGAGCCGTCCGCTCTCAACGCGCAATTGTGAAACTCACCCACGCTGAGCTCGACGAAGGTGCCCGGCGGAGCCGTGGCTTCTCCCTCCTCGTTTCTCCCCCAGCAGCGGATGGTGCCGTCCGTCCTCAACCCGCAGCTGTGAAGGCGGCCCGCGCCTACGTGGCTGAAGGTGCCCGAGGGAGCCGTGGTCTGGCCTTCCACGTTGCGCCCCCAGCAGTGGACGGTGCCGTTCGTCTTCACCCCGCAGCTGTGAAAGTCGCCGGCGCTGACCTCGAGGAAGTCGCCCGCCGGAGCCGTGGCCTCACCGCTGATGTTGGCTCCCCAGCAGTGCACCTTGTCGTTCGTCTTCACCCCGCAGTTGTGAGCGGTGCCGGCGCTGACCTGGCGGTACGCGCCTGCCGGATCCGCGGCTTCGCCGGAGCTGTTGCGCCCCCAGCAGTCCACCGTTTGGTCCGCCTTCACGGCGCAGGTGTGGAAGGTGCCGGCATCGAGCTGGACGAAGGTGCCGCTGGGCTTGTCGGAGACCTGTGCGTAGCTGTCGTTGCCGTGGCAGTGCAGCGTGCCGTTCGTCCGCAGCCAGCAGGTGTGGAGATAGCCCGTGCTGACGTGGGAGAAGAAGCCGGTAGGCTCCGTGCTCTCGCCCTCCTCGTCGCCCCCCCAGCACCATTTTTGTCCGCCCGCCGTGACGGCGCAGCTGTTGTGCTGTCCCGCGCTCACATGCGCGAACGGCCCCGACGGCACCGTGGCCTTCCCGTGCAGGGTGTCCCCCCAGCAGGTGATGGCGCCGGTCGAGGTCACGCCGCAGGTATGGTGTCTTTTCGCGTTGATCTGAACGAACATGGAGCTGGTGAAGGGCGGCGACGACTGGCCTTGGTCGTTGATGCCCCAGCACTGCACGACGCCATCGAGCCGCCGCCCGCAGCTGTGGTCGAAGCCCGTGGTGACCTGGGTGAACGTGCCGGACGGGGCTGTGGCCTTGCCGTGGTCGTTCTCGCCCCAGCAGAGGATGGCGCCGTCGGTCCGGACGGCGCAGTTGTGGTGGTTGGCCGCGCTCACCTGGGTGAACGTGCCCGCGGGATCCGTGCCCTGGCCCTCGAGGTTGCTCCCCCAGCAGTCGATGGTGCCGTCGGTCCTGACCGCGCACGTGTGGTAATCGCCCGCGCTGACGTGCGTGTACGTGCCCGGGGGAGCCGTGGCCTTGTTCTCGGAGTTGCTCCCCCAGCAGTGGATCGTGCCATCCGTCTTGATCCCGCAGTTGTGGTTGTAGCCCGAGCTGACATGGGTGAACGTGCCAGAAGGATCCGCGGCCTGGCCGTCGCTGTCGTCGCCCCAGCAGCGCACCGCGCCGCTGGGGCGCACGCCGCACGTGTGCCACGCGCCCGCGCTGAGCTGCCGGAAGACACCTGCCGGCGGCGTGGCCTGCCCGTCGGAGTTGTCCCCCCAGCAGATCACCGTGCCGTTCGCCCTCAGCGCGCAGGTGTGCTGGTCGCCCGACGCGACCGCGAGGCGGCCGAAAACGGCCTCGCTGGGCGGATCTGCGTCGTCCTCTCCCCAGCACTCGATGGTGCCGTTCAGCCTCACGCCGCAGGTGAGCCCGTGGCTCGTGCTGATCTGGGTGAAGGACCCCGTCGGATCGACGGCGCCGCCATCCGCGTTGTCCCCCCAGCAGTCGACGGCGCCGTTCGTCCTCAACCCGCACGTCTGGAGGTAGCCCGCGCTGACCTGGACGAACGTGCCCGTGGGAGCCGTGGCCTGGCCTTCGAGGTTGCGTCCCCAGCAGTGGATCGTCCCGTCCGTCTTCACCCCACAGTTGTGGTAGGCGCCCGCGCTGATCTGAACGTAGGTGCCAGCGGGGTGCGTGCTCTGCCCCATGATGTTGTACCCCCAGCAGTGGACCGTCCCGTCCGGTCTGATCGCGCAGTTGTGGAAATCGCCCGAGCTGATCTGCGTGAAGACGCCCGCGGGATCGCTGCCCTGTCCAGCGGTGTTGCTCCCCCAGCAATCGACCTCGTTGGCCGCCGTCAGCGCGCAGCTGTGGTATTTGCCCGCGCTGATCTGGATGTAGGTGTCATCGGGATCTGGTGGCCACGGGACAGGGGACCATGAACCGCCGGGAGGCGTCGCCTGAGCGTCGGTATCGCGCCCCCAGCAGTCGATATTGCCGGACCGCGTCAACGCGCAGCTGTGGTATGCGCCGGCGGCGACCTGGATGTAGGAGATGTCGTTCGTGGGATCATCGGCCTGGCCGTCGCCGTTGAGGCCCCAGCAGAGCACCTCGCCGCTCGGCTTCACCGCGCAGGCATGGAGTTCACCGACGCTCACGATCGGATCCTCGGAGCCGGCATGGAACGGCGTGTCGTCGTCGCGCACCGCCTGCGCGACGGTGGCGACCTCGCCGGCCGCAGGCTCGGGCTCCTTCGGCGCCTCCGCGGCGCACCCGAGCAGGGACACCTCCACGACCCCCAGCGCGAGCCAGGGGCCGAGCCGCCGACCCCCCCTCTCGCGCGGGCGCGTGGCCCCAGGTTTTTCAGGCAAATGCATGGTCATGGACCCTCGATGTGATGGCAGAAGTTATGTCGACCCAAGGTGAGCGCTGCAGCGGCAGGGCGCCCGGCGCGCTCCGCCGGACCGGACGCCCTGCTCACGACAGTCGCGAATGAAACGACACGGCCAGCGCGCTGCGCATCCGCCTCGATGGGCGTGGCCGCTCGGCCTCGATGTCGTTCGTGCGCGGAGCTCCTCGCCTGCCTTCTTGGCGGCGGTGATGTCCCCGAGCGGTGCGCGCTGGCCGCCACACGACGTCGCGTGGCGGAGAAGTGAGTGGCAATCGGCGTGCCGTGCCAGCGTCCGCTCGATCCCGACGCGCAGCCCGCCGCCGGGCGGCGGTGTTCACGGCGCGCGTCGCGCTCCGAGGTGCTTCGCGGCGGGCGCTCCCCGTCCGGCAGCAGGCCGGCGGTGCCCGGGCAGGTGGCACGTGGCACGCGCCCGGGTGGCACGTGCCACCTGGAGGCACGCCGCCGGAGCAGCCCATCGCCTGCGGCGCGACGACCGTTGACACTGAACCGATTAAGTGCTTCACTCGCGTCGCCGTGCTTGAACGCCTGGAAATGTCGCAGGGGGCAGCCTGCGCGTGCTGCGTGCGCCGAGCGGGGTTGCGCGGCACTCGCCCGGTGCGCCGTGGATCTGCGATCGGCCGCGGCGCTCTGCTCGCCATACCTGGCTTGCAGGCCTGGCCTCGCCGCGGATAGTCTGCGCGTCGCCGCGCGACAGCGCGCGATTGCATGTGAACCTGCAAGCCGGAGAGGGAGCCTACCGTGAGGTCACGCACGATCGAGGCCGTAGCCGCATTTGCCCTGTTCGCCCTCGGGGCCGCCGCGTGCGGCAAGAGCGGGGGCGACGCGCCGTCGTCGTCACCCTCGCCGTCAGGGTCGGCCGCCGCGGCTCCGCCGGGGTCCGGGCCGGTGACGCTGTCGTACTGGGCGAGCAACCAGGGGCCCAGTCTCGAGGACGACAAGAAGGTGCTGCAGCCCGAGCTCGACAAGTTCGAGAAGCAGACCGGGATCAAGGTCAAGCTCGAGGTCATCCCCTGGCCGGACCTGCTCAACCGGATCCTCGGCGCCACCACGAGCGGCAAGGGGCCCGACGTCCTCAACATCGGCAACTCGTGGTCTGCGTCGCTCCAGGCGACCGGCGCGTTCCTGCCGTTCGACGACGCCGCGCTCGCCAAGGTCGGCGGCAAGGACCGGTTCATCCCGGCGAGCATGTCCGCCACCGGCGCGCCCGGCCAGCCGCCCGCGTCGGTGCCGCTCTACGGCCTCGCTTATGGGCTCTTCTACAACAAGAAGATGTTCGCCGACGGCGGCGTCGAGAAGCCGCCCGCCACGTGGGCCGAGCTCGTCGCGGTCGCCAAGAAGCTGACCGACGCGAAGAGCGGCCGTTACGGGCTCGCCATCATGGGCGCGAGCTACACCGAGAACGCTCATTTCGCGTTCATGTTCGGCCGCCAGCAGGGCGCCAGGATCTTCGAGGGCAAGCAGGCGCGCTTCGACGACCCGGAGCTCGTCGCCGGCGTCAAGCAGTACATCGACCTGCTCGGCGTCCACAAGGTCGTGAACCCGAGCAACGCCGAGTACGTGAACGACACGCAGATCCTCAAGGACTTCGCCGCCGGCAAGGCGGCGATGCTCATGATCCAGAGCTACGCCGCCACGGCGATCGAGCAGAACGGCCTCGCCCGCGACGCCTACGGCGTGGCGCCGATCCCGCTGCCCGACCCGCTGCCCGCGAACGGCAAGCGGGTGAACAGCCACGTGGCCGGCATCAACATCGCCGTCTTCGAGGACAGCAAGCACAAGGACGCCGCGCTCAAGCTCGTCGCGTTCATGACGAGCCCCGAGGAGCAGCGGATCCTGAACGCCGCCTTCAACTCGCTGCCGGTCGTGACCGAGGCCTACTCCGATGAGCGCTTCAAGACCGCGAACATCCAGGTGTTCCAGAAGGTGCTCGCCGAGACGGCGGAGTCGATGCCGATGATGGAGGAGACGACGCAGTTCGAGACGCTGGTGGGCACGGCCATGAAGGATCTCCTGGCCGAGGCCGCCTCCGGCAAGGCGGTGGACGAGGCCGCGATCCGCGCCAAGCTGACCAAGGCCAACCAGCAGATGGTGAGCGGCAAGTAATGCGGGAGGGCGGCGCGGGAGGCGCCGGGGGAGGGGCGCCCGCCGGGGCGGCGCACGGCGCCGCGGGGCCGCGGGCGGGCTCGCGCTGGCCGCGGGCGTTCCCGTACGTGCTCCTCTTGCCCGCGCTCGCCGCCGAGCTCGCCGTGCATATCGTCCCGATGTTCGTCGGGGCGTGGATGAGCTTCCTCCAGCTCACGCAGCGCTACATCCGCAACTGGGGCAAGGCGCCGTTCGCGGGGCTCGCCAACTACCGCATCGCGGTCGACTTCGGCTCTCCGATCGGCGTCGAGCTCCTGCGCTCCTTCGCGATCACGGTCGCCGTCAGCGTCCTCGTGGTCAGCGGCTCGTGGCTCCTCGGCACGGCCGCCGCGGTCGCGCTGCAGAAGCCGTTCCGCGGCCGCTCGGCGCTGCGGACGCTGTTCCTCATCCCGTTCGCGATGCCGATCTTCACCGGCGTCATCACGTGGAGCTTCATGCTCCAGCGCGACACGGGCATCGTGAACACGGTGCTCGTCGACCAGCTCGGCCTCATCCAGGATCGCCCCTTCTGGCTGCTCGGTGGCAACAGCTTCCTCAGCCTGGTGGTGGTGGCGATCTGGCGGACGTGGCCGTTCGCCTTCCTCACGGTGACGGCGGGCCTCCAGGCCATCCCGTCGGACCTCTACGAGGCGGCCAGCGTCGACGGCGCCGGCCCGTGGACGCGCTTCCGGTCGATCACGCTCCCGATGCTCCGGCCGGTCAACCAGGTGCTCTTGCTCGTCCTGTTCCTGTGGAGCTTCAACGACTTCACGACGCCTTACACGCTCTTCGGGCGGGCGGCGCCGCCGGAGGCCGACGTGATCGCCATCCACATCTACCAGGCGTCGTTCATCACCTGGAATTTCGGGCTGGGCTCGGCGATGTCCGTGCTCCTCGTGGGCTTTCTGCTCGTCGTCACGACAGGCTATCTCTTGATCACCGGCAGGAGCGCTCGCCATGCGTGAGGCTGCGTGGGTCGCCTGGCTGCGGCGCGCCGTGCTCGCGGCGCTCGCGCTCTTCACGGTCGTCCCGCTCTACGTGATGCTGATCTCGGCGATCAAGCCGCTGCGCGACGTCCAGGGGCCCTTCACCTGGGTGCCGACGGAGGTCACGCTCCAGCCGTTCGTCGACATGTGGCGGACGGTGCCGCTCGCGCGCTACTTCGTGAACAGCGCCGTCGTCGCGGCGGCCGCGACGGTGTTCTCGGTGGCGCTGGCGATCCTCGCCGGGTATGCGGTGAGCCGGTACCGCTTCCGGGGCCGGCGCGCGTTCCTCACCACCGTGCTGTCGACGCAGATGTTCCCCGGGATCCTCTTTTTGCTCCCGCTCTTCCTCCTCTTCGTCACGATCGAGCGGTCCACCGGGCTCGCGCTGCACGGGACGCGGCTCGGCCTCATCCTCACGTACCTGACGTTCTCGCTGCCGTTCTCCATCTGGCTCATCGCCGGGTATTTCGACACCATCCCGCGCGAGCTCGACGAGGCCGCGCTCGTGGACGGCGCCGGGCCGCTCACCGCGCTGCTCCGAGTCGTGCTCCCGGCGGCCAAGCCGGGCGTGGTCGCGGTCGCGATCTACGCCTTCATGACCGCGTGGGGAGAGGTCCTGTTCGCCTCCGTGCTCACCGACGACGACGGCCGCACCCTGGCCGTGGGGCTGCAGGGGTATGCGACGCAGTCGAACATCTACTGGAACCAGGTGATGGCCGCCTCGGTGGTCGTCAGCGTGCCCGTGGTGGCCGGGTTCCTCCTGCTCCAGCGCTACCTCGTCCAGGGGCTCACCGCGGGCGCCGTGAAGACCTGACCGGGTTGGAGGGAGACCGGGGGGCACCTCGTCCGGACCATGAACGGGCAGCTACAGCCGCCGCGTCGCCCGGGCGTCACGCCTGGCCGCTGCGTGCTCGCGCGCGCGGCGCTCCGGCGGTCCGAGCGCCGGACCGCGAGGCACGTGGCTTGCTTGGTGGCCGGCGGCTGATTCACCGACGACGAGCGCTCGTCGCTGCGCGACGCGCTCGGCGCGTGCCCTTTCCCCTCCACCTTCCAGGAGCGCCTTCGTGTCGAACTCCCCGGTCAACTGCTCGCTCCGAGAGACGGCGACCCCGCGGCGCCGTGCGATGTCGTCCGCGCTGGGCGCTCTCCTGATGGGCTGGCTTTGCGCGGGCTGCGCCCCGCAGCTCGAGCTCGATCCCAAGTTCGCCCCCCGGGCGGAAGAGCTGCCGATGGAGAGGGCGTTTGGCTTCTTTCCGCCTGAGTACCTCCGCATCGGCCGCTACCGCGTGACCGCCATCGACTACGACCCCGGCAAGGGCGTTGCCCTGAATTTCGGCTCGGTGAAGGGGAGCTATGACGGCGGCTGGCGGCTCCGCGCCGCCATGACCGGGCCCGACATGCCGGCGGGCAGCATCGATTGCGCCGGACCGAGCGACCCCTGGAGGCACCGCGACTCGCGCCAGCTCGGCTGCCGCCTGAACGACGGCACGCGCGCCTGGGCGATGCGGTTCGACGTCGATCTGAACAGCACCTGGCCGAAAGAGCCCGAGTGGGTGCCCGAGTGGGTGAAGGAGATGCGCAAGCTCGGGGGACCCAAGCCTGAACCGCGCGAGCTGCTGGACTGGGACGCGCTCGTGCGCAGCGAGGACGGGCGCGTCCTCCTGGTCGAGTGGGCGCACCAGACGGTGCGCTCGAGCAACGTCGGCGGCTACTACGTGCTGGCCGACGGCAGCATCATCGGGGCGGTCGACATCACCGCGGGCCTTCGGCGCACGTACATCGCGCGCGACGCGCCTTCCGCGCTGCGTCCGTCCATCGCCGTGACCGCCGCGGCCATCCACCTGCTCGTCGAAGTCCATCCCGAAAGCGCGGCGTGGATGAAGAAGTAGCGCTCGGTCGCCAGAGCGCTCGCGCCGGGACGCCCGGCGCCGTGATATCCCTATCCTGGCGCGGCCCTGCTCCCTCTTCGAACGTGCCGGCGATGGAACACGGTCGTTCCGGCCTCGCGCGGTCGCGCCCCGCTCAGGGCATGAACGCATCCGTGACGTCGGTCGAGCCGAAGCCTTGCTGGGTCCCGCCGCCGGGAACGTAGATCGCCGCGTCGACCGCGACCGCGCCGGTGCCGTGGCGCGGCGTCGTCATCGGCGCGAGCACCTGCCACGCGTCGCGCGCGGCGTCGTAGGCCTCGTTGTCGTCGAAGACACCCAGCGAGCCCGGCTCCTCGTTGCCCTCGCCGCCGATGACGTAGATCGTCTCGCCTTTCACGGCCGCCGCGACGCCGCCGCGCGCCGTCGGCATCGGCGCGCGCGTCGACCAGGCGCGCTCCGAGAGGTCGTACGCGAACACGGTGTCCTTCACGTTCCCCTGGCCGTTCGCCCGGCCGCCGAGCACGTAGAACGTCGAGCCCACGACCGCGCCGCCGACGTGATCGCGCGGCTCGGGCAGGTCCGGCAGCGCCTCCCAGGCGCCGGTCACGACGTCGTACGAGGAGACGTCGAGCACCGTGTCCTGGAAGCGGGGTGTCAGCGAACGCAGCCCGCCCGCGAGGTAGATCTTCGTGCCCTCCACGCCGACGGCCGCGCTCCCGCGCTCGGTCCCCTCCGGCATGGGCTCGATCTCCGTCCACGTATCGGACTCCGGATCGTACTCGAACGCATTTCCGACGGCCGTCCAGGGGAACTCGCCGATCATGCCGCCGAGCAGGTAGATCTTGCCGTGCAGGGCAGCGACGTTCGGGTGGTTCAGGGCCATCGGCAGCGGCGCGGCCTCGGACCACGCGTCCTCGCGAGGATCGTAGACCTCGACGCGCCCGGTGTTGAGCAGCTCGCCGCCGACGCCCGCGATGACATAGATCTTGCCGTCGAGCGCGACCACGCCGTGCTCCTGGCGCGGGCCGCCCGCGATCGGAGCGAGCCCGCGCCAGCCCGGGCGCGCGCCCTGGTCGACGCCGTCGCCGGAGGCCGCGCTGCCCTCGCTCCCGCCCGACCCGTCGTCGGCGCACGCGGCCGCGGCCAGGGAGAGGCAGAGAGAGAAGCCGAGCGCGGTGATGGATCGCATGATGTTCTTTCCTTTCGGTGGCTCGCGAGGCCCCGTGCCTCGCGGATCGCGGCGGCGCGTAGCGCCGCGCGACGGCCTGCCGTCGTCGGACCAAAGCGTAATGGCGGCCCCGAGGGCGGTCCACGCCGGGGCGCGCCCGACTGGCTGTTACTATCTATCGATGGTGTCGATAGGCCGGCCGGCGACCGCGCGCGGCGTCCCGGCATGGATCTCGCGACAGATCTCGGAGATGCACCTGCGGAGCCAGACGTGCGCGGGATCCTTCCGCCGTGTTGCGCTGAAGAGGCATGAGAACGAAAAGGGCGGGATCGCGAGCGGCGGCTCGATCACGCGGAGGCGGAGGAGCGGCGCGGTCGCGTGGACGAAGCTGCTCGGAAGCGTCGCGATGAGGTCCGTCTGCGCGACGACGAACAGGGCCGCCGAGAAGTGCGGGACCCGGAGCACGACGCGCCGGCGGTGCCCGAGCCGCGCGAGCTCGTCGTCCAGAGGGCTCCCGGGCAGCTCGTAGGGCGCGACCAGGACATGGGCGGCGGCGGCGTACGCGTCGAGCGTGATGCGCTCCCCGAGGTCGGGGTGGTCGCGGTGCGCGATGCACACGAACGGCTCCTCCAGCAGCCGCTGCATCACGAGGCCGGAGAGCGGCTGGAACCTCACGCCGAGCGCCACGTCGATCTCGCTCGACTGGACCGCCCGATCCACATCCATCCTGAAAGAGCGCAGCACGATATCGACGCCAGGCGCCTCGCGGCGCAGCCGCGCCATGAGCGGCGGCAGCATCAGGATCACGGCCCAGTCAGGCGCGGAGAGCGTGAACGTCCGCTCGAGGCGCGACGGCTCCACGCCCGCCGTCGGCTCGAGGAGCTGCTCCAGCGCGTCGAGCTGCGCGCGCAGCGGCGCCGCGAGCTCCTCGGCGAAGCTCGTCGGCCGGAGCGCCGTTCCGGTGCGGACGAAGAGCGGATCGCCGAACACCTCGCGGAGCCGGCCGAGCGCGTGGCTCACCGACGACTGCGCCCGACCGAGGCGCTTCGCCGCGACGACGGTGCTCTGGCTCCGGAGCAGCTCGTCGAGCACGACAAGCAAGTTCAGATCCAGAGAGGCGAGGCGGGCGCGGCGGCTCATCGTGCGAGCAATAACACTGCCAGCCGTGGCCCGGGTCGCGCCGCGGCGCCGGCGGTCGCCAGCGGCTCAGGGGAGGCGCGCGCGTCGAGAAGCGCGCGCGTCGAGAAGCGCGCGCGTCGAGAAGCGCGCGCGCCGCGCGTCAGAACATGATATGTGGGCTCCATGTCCCGAGATATCGAGCTCCAGTGTCGTTGCGGAAAGCTCCACGGATGGCTGCGCGATGCGTCGCCGAGCGCGGTGAACCGCGCCATCTGCTACTGCGCCGACTGCCAGGCGTTTCTGCACCACCTCGGCCGCGCGGACCTGCTCGACGAGCACGGCGGCTCGGACATCGTGCAGGTCCCTCCGTCGGCGATCTCGTTCGACCGCGGCGCCGAGGTCATCGCCGCCGTGCGCCTCACGCCGCGGGGCCTGTATCGGTGGTACGCGAGCTGCTGCAAGACGCCGCTCGGCAACACGCCGACGCCGCGGCTGCCGGTCCTCGGCATCGCCACCGAGCTGTTCCAGCAAGCGCCGAGCGCGAGCCCGTGCGACGAGGTCTTCGGCCCGCCGCGCGGCGGGATCTTCGGCAAGTTCGCGATCGGCGAGCCTCCGCCCGGGACGGTGAAGCCGAACGTGCCGCTGCTCGCGCGCACGATCGGGAAGGTGCTCGGCTGGAAGATCCGCGGCAAGACG
This sequence comes from Sorangium sp. So ce185, assembly GCF_051526825.1. Lineage (NCBI taxonomy): Bacteria > Pseudomonadati > Myxococcota > Polyangiales > Polyangiaceae > Sorangium > Sorangium sp. So ce185. The sequence goes on from NZ_CP150316.1 coordinate 1,450,145, forward strand.
TGGCCGCACCCGTTCTTCGATCGCGCGAGCGGCAATCCGAAGTACCCGGTCACGGTCCTGCCCCAGGCCGAGCGCGACGCGCTGCGCCCGCTGTGCGGCCCGCGCCCCGCGAGCGCGTGACGGCGTGATTTCCGGGGAATCGCGCACGCGCACGCGCACGAAGACGTAAGAGGGGAGACGGAAGAGGGAAGAAGTAAGAGGGAGCGGAGAACGGAAGACGGGGATGAGAGACGACGTACGGTGTCTCTCGTCCCCGTCTTCCGTCTTCCGTCTTCCGTCTTCCGTCTTCCGTCTTCCGTCTTCCGTGCTCGTCCTTCGTGCGCGTGCGCGTGCGCGTGCGCGATTCGCCGGAGTCAACGCGCACGCAGACGTGAACGGAGACGAGAGACGAAGTACGGAAGACGCCTGCGTTGAACCCGAGCGAAAACCGCTCTACAGGCAGCGTGGAGCGGGGAACGCGATCGTCACATTCCGGATCTCCTGGCGCGCGACGGCAGCTCCGGTGCCGGCGGCGAAGCCATAGAAGAGCTCCGACCCGACGGGGAAGCCGGGGATGGCGAACTTCTCGATCAGCGGCTTGCCGTCGAGGCTCACGCTCGCCTCGCCCTGATTGAGCTCGATGCGGGCCGTATGGAACGCGGCGTCGCCGAGCCGGAGGTCGCCCTCCACCTGGAGCAGCGAGCCGAGGACGCCCCCGGCGCAAGGCCGGGCGAGATCGGCGATGCCCATGTGCTCGCCGCTCGCGTCATCGCAATCGAAGTTCTCGTATGTATCGAACTCGACGCCGTAGCCGGCGAGCCCGGCCATGCCCAGGCCGCCGCCGGGCTCGCCCACGGCCGTCGCTCCCGTCGCCTGGAGCATGAAGCCCACGCCGTCGCCCCGGCCGAGGCGGAACTGGAACGTCGCGGTGAAGGCGTCGGCGACGAGGGGATTCCGGTAGACGACGGTGCCGGCCTGCTGGCCCCTGGCCTCGGTGAGCACGGCGGTCCGCGACTCCGGGTCCCAGAAGGCCGACCCGTTGAAGGACCATCCCTCCGGCGGCGACGCCATGTCCGCGGTGAGGCTCGCGCCGCACGCCGTTCCGTCGGGGCACGTGCCCTCGTCGGTCTGTCCATCGCAGTCGTTGTCGACGAGGTCGCACGCCTCGGGCGCCGGCGTGCTCTCGCCGGTGCACGGACCCCACGCGCCCCGGGAGCAGACCTGCACGCCGGCCCTGCACGCCCCGATGCCCACGCTGCCCTGCGGGCCCGAGTAGCAGCCCCGTTCTCGCCCCTCCGCGCAAGGGCAGCCCTCGTCGACGACGCGGTCGCAATCGTTGTCGAGGCCGTCGCACACCTCCGGCGCGGGCTCGCACGCGGGGACTGGGGCGACCTCCTCGGCGCCGCCCTCCTCGAGGACGTCGCTCCGGCCGCCGCACGTGGAGAGCGCGGCGGCGAGCGCCGGGAGAAGGAGGCGCGCGCGCGGCCGCTGGTCTGCGCGCGGCGCCGCGCGTGAGGAGGAGGTTGGCTGGGATGGCTGCATGTCCTGTCGATGCGGCGCGCGACCGGGGATCGCGCGATCGATGCGGAGCACCCTCGCGCGCCAGCCCTTTCTGCGCCGCAGTGTACCAAATCGAGCGGAGCGCGCCTCCGGGCGACCTCCTGGCCGAGACCCCGCGCGCAGCCCGGGGGCTGCGCCTGAGGCGAGCGCTGGCGGCAGCCCTCGGCGACGACGCCGGACACCGAGCGCCCGGGCGACCCGGGCGACCCGGGCGACCCGGGCGAGCGAGAGGCTCAGTACTCGGTGATGTTCTCCGGCGGAACATCGCGGAAGACGCGGTCGCTCTTGTCCCCCGAGCCGGTGAACTCGTACGTGAGGTCGTGATGACGGACGAAGCAGAGCGGGCTGTCGCTCTGCACGACGGCGGAGACGACGCCCGTCACCGTGACGGTGTTGAGGTCGATGTTCAGCTCGAACTCCGTCCCGCCGTTCTGGCGCAGGAGCTTGCCCATCTCGGCGCCCGTGAAGTTCTCGATCCGGACGTCGCAGGGCGCGTTGAACTGGAACATCTTGTCGGCGGCCTTGAACCCCTTGCTGTCTTTGATCGTGATGCGCCCGCCGGGGAAGTAGCTGCGGACCGAGGCCGCGTCCTCTCCGACGTCCTCCCAGGTGATGTTCTCGAGCGCGTTGTCGCCCATCATGTGGATCCCCTCGCAGCCGGGGTAGGTGATGGTCACGTTCTTCACGCTGGCGCCCGGCGCAAGGAGGAAGAACGGCCGCTGGCTCTCGCCCTGCTCACCGCTCGAGGTGTCGCATTTCATCGCGTCGACGTCGGCGCTCAGCGTCTCGCCTTTGCCGTCGTACACGGCATGAGGGGGAACGAAGATGGTCTGGGAGATCGTCCGAGCGGTCCCCGTCCCCTCCGTGGCGTAGGTCAGCGGTCCGACCTCGTCGGTGATATATCCCTCGTAGGCCTCGGCCAGCTCTTCGTCCGACGGCGTGAGCTCCCTGAGGATGTCGAGCGGATCGCCGGTCGGGACGACGCCCCCGCCCCCCGCGCCGCTCGAGCTCGCGGCGGCGCCGCCGCTGCCTGAAGCCGCAGCGCTCGAGCTCGTCGCGCCGCTGCTCGAGCTCGTCGCGCCGGCGCCGGAGCCGCCGCTGCCCGCGCCTGCAGCGCTCGAGCTCGCCGCTCCGCTGGCGACAGGCCCGCCTCCCGAGCCGCCGATGCTGGTGCTCCCGCCCGTCTCGGACGCCGCGTCGTCGGACGGCGACGAGCACGCCCACATGAGAGAGACCGCGGGGATCAGGATACCGGCCCGGAGCCGGGCAGACGCATTGAAAGCTCTCGTCGACATGGGACCTCGCTCAGAAGAACATTTCCGGAGGTCGCCAGTGCAACGGGTGTGCCCGTAGGCCCCATGCGGGTACGATCGCCCTGTCATCGCGGCGCCTGCCGGCGTGGGCGGCGGCGTCCATGGGGGCGCCGGCGGAGCTCTCGTGGAATGCAGGCGCCGGTCGGCGTGCGGTCAACACCGCTGACGTCAACCGCGTCAACCCTTGGTTGACGGCGGAAGCGGGGGAGGGGACGCCCGGCGTCAGGCCGGCCGCGCGGCAGCTCGGCGCCGCGGATTCAGCCCCGAGCTCTTCCCGCATCCCCGAATGGATGGGAGACTCCACCGGGCAGCGCGCTGCACCCCCCTGGAACACCACACCTCGCGGACGACGGATGACAACGCTTGCACACGAGATCTTCGATTTCTACACGCGCCCCGGCGCGATGACGTCCGCCGGCGCGCACGCGCCCCGGCTCGACGAGCTGCCGAGCGACGTGGCCTCGCTCGTCCGCGTCGTGCAGGGCCTGCTGCTGCACCAGCACTGGGCGCAGGCCTACGGCGTGGAGCTCTCCGACGAGCGCCGCGGCGAGCCCCACCTCCGTCCCGCAGACCGGATGCTGGAGCGCCTCCTCGCCCACGACGGCCGGCCGCTCTCCGCCGCCCGGCCGCCCGGCGCGCGCCTCGTCGGCAATTGCCGCCACTTCACGGTGCTCCTGGTCGCCCTGCTGCGCGCCAAGGGGGTCCCCGCCCGGGCGCGCTGCGGCTTCGGCGGCTATTTCCACCCCGACAGCTTCATGGACCACTGGGTCGCAGAGCACTGGAACGCCGCCGAGGCGCGCTGGGTCCTCGTCGACGCGCAGCTCGACGACGTCCAGCGGGCGGCGCTGAACCCCGACTTCGACGCGCTCGACGTGCCCCGCGACCGCTTCGTCGTCGCGGGCGACGCCTGGGCGCGGTGCCGCGCCGGGGAGGCCGATCCGTCGAAGTTCGGCTTCCTCGACGAGCACGGGTACTGGTTCATCGACGGGAACATCGTGCGCGACGCGGCGGCGCTCAACAACATGGAGATGCTGCCCTGGGATTGCTGGGGCGGGATGAGCCGCCCCAACGAGCCGCACGGGGACGAGCGGTTCGCGCTGTTCGACCGGCTCGCCGCCCTCACGCGCTCGCCCGACGCGAGCTTCGCCGAGCTGCGCCAGCGCTACGAGAGCGACGAGCGCCTGCGGGTGCCGCCGACCGTCTTCAACGCCGTGCTGGACCGCCCGGACCCGGTCTGAGCTGGGCCGCCCGAGCCGGGGCGGACGGTCGCCCCGGCGCCGGGGAGCGCCGCATCACTGGGGGATATCGAACGGCTGGCACACGCCGCCCAGGCACACGTCGCTGTCCCAGCAGCAGTCCGCGTTCGCCGTGCACTCCCCACCCGAATCCCTGCACTCCTCACCCCCGCCCGGCTCCTCGCCGGGATCGCTGCCGCCTTCGCCGGCGGGCGGGTCCTCGCCCTCGCACGTCGTGGGGGGGCACGGCCCCGGCGTCACGGTGAGCGTGTCCGACGGGTACTTGCTCGGCGACGCGTGCACATAGCTGATGGTCGCGTCGCCGAAGCCCGCCGCGCCGAACGCCGAGGCGCTCACCCACACGTCGTACACGACCCGGTAATCCCAGCCCGGCGTCTGCGGATTCGGGGTGTAGCTCTCGTCCGTCTCCGGGGAGTCGACGACGTACGCGCCGTACCCGCACGCGTTGAGATCGCGGTCGAGCGAGGTGGTCGCCGCGACGACGGCCCCGGCGTCTCCGAGGAGCATCTTGCCCTCTCCGCCGACGACGCCCAGCGATCCGTAGCCCGACGGCTCGGTCTCGTCGGCCGAGATGTAGTCGACGAAGAAGTCGAGCACGAGCTCTCCCTTCCCGTCCGTCATCTGGAACTGGGCCTTGTCGCTGCCCACGAGATCCTTGAACGTGTGCCCCTTGTGCCCCTTCGGCTTCGGCTCGCCGCCGGGCCCGGGCCCGGGCGCGGGCGGCTGCCCGGGCCCGCCGCCGGGCGCGGGCGGCTGCCCGACCTGCTCTTCGCCGCCCCAGCCGATGGCCGTCTCGCCGTACGTGTTGTCGACGAACGCGGGGTTGAGCGTCAGCCGCACGTGCACGAGCTCCTCGCTCTCGGCGATCTCGACGACCCGCTCGACGAAGGCCATCGGCGTCGTCGGGTTGCTGTTCGTGTAATAGCAGTCGACCTGGGCGGTCTCGTCCACCGGGGTGCCCAGGCGGCTCGCTCCACACGACAGCGCATCGAGATCGGCGGTGATCGGCTCGCCGGCGCCCGACGTGCCGGACCCCGGGAAGCTCGGCGCCGGCGCGCTCCCTCCCTCGTCCGACGGGACGCAGTCGTCCCCGGAGACCATGTTGCTGCCGGCATCTCCCGTCCCCAGCACGGTACAGGCCGGGCCGACGATCGCGAGCGACAACAGCCCACCACACAAACACCCAGTCAACGCGAACGAACGCATCGGGATCCTCCCAAATCGAAGAGCAAGCACGACCCTGCCGCCGCCGGCGAACCCGCTCGCCGGGGCGGCGATTGCCTCTGATGAAGTGAAAGTCGCCGGAGGCGCCGAGAGCAGGCAGGCGTTGTCTAAAAATCGACACGGCGCCGCGCGCGGGCGCTCACGGGCGAGCGCCGCTCGGGCGCGAGGCGGACGTGGCTTCCTCGCGCCCGAAGCCCTGCGGGTAGTCCTTGAGATAGCGGCGCGCCTCCGCCGCCGTGCGTTGCTTGTCGCCGAGCATCTCGATCGCGCGCAGGCGCTCCACGCGGGCGATCTCGGCGAGCGGCGAGTCCGGGTAGCGGCCGAGGAGGAGGTCGAGCCGCTCGATCGCCCGGCCCGGCTGCCCGCCCCTCCGGGCCGCCATCGCGCTCTGGAGCAGCGCGTTCTCGGCCGTGAGCGAGGCCCGCGCCGGCGCCTCGCGCGCGTCGCGCGGCGCGCGCGGCTCCCCCTCGCCGGCCTTGCCGCCCTCGCCGGCCCCGCCGCCGGCCTTGCCGCCCTCGCCGGCGGCGCCGTCCTGCGCCTCCCCGTGCGGCGGCGCCGGCGCGTCGCCCGGCCGCCCCTCGGCGGGCCGGTCCACCCGGCGCTCCTCGTCGCGGGACGACCACGTCTCGCCGGGGCTCAGGGCGCGCTCGACCGCGTCGCTGTGCACGGCGACCCGACCTTCCATGACCGACACGCGCGTCTCGGCCGGCGCCCCCGCCGCGCCGGGCTGCCGCTCGACGGAGAAGCGCGTCCCGTGGACCGTGACCACGGCGTCCAGGGTCCGCACCGACAGGGTCACGCCCGTTGGCAGCGGCGGCACCTCGACGGCGATCCTGCCCTGCTCGAGGGTGACGACATCGCCGAGGCGGTCGCGCCCGGCCCCCACCGGCGCGAACCGCACGCGGGTCGACGGCCCGACCTCGACGGTCGCGCCCGTCGCGAGCGACGCCTTCGCCCGCGCGCCCTCGCCGGTCCGCAGCTCCTCGTCGCTCGTGAGCGGCACGAGGGCGAGCGACGGCGGCGAGCGCGTCGCGCCCCCGGCCGCGATCTCGACCGCGCCCTGGAGCGCCGTCACCTGCGCCGCCGCGGGCGAGGCGTCCTGCGCCCGGACCCCGATCAGCACGCCGGCGACCGCCGCCGCCAGGGCGGCCGCCAGCGCCCCCGCGACGAGGGCGTCCCGCTTCCGCCGGGCGACGCGGCCGCGCCGCTCCGCCTCCTCGGCGGCGAGCTGGTCGATGCGGCCGGCGATCCGCTGCTGGAGGTACCGCGCCTGGGCCCTGGGCAGCGGCGGCACCGGCTGCTCGACAAGCGCCCGCAGCGAGGCCTCCACGCCGGGCGCATCGGCGCGGTCCTCCGGGGTGGCGTCAACGTCGTCCTGCTTCATCGTGGCTCCTCGGGCCGATCGGCGTCGCGTCGCGCCGCTGCGTCGGGCTCGCAGCGCGCCTTCAGCTCCCGCCGCCCCCGCGACAGCCGCGACTGGGCCGCGGCCTCGGAGACGCCGGTCAAGTGTGCGATTTCATTGACAGAATAGCCCATGGCGTGGAGCAGCAGCGCGGTCGCGCGGTCGCCGTCCATCGCCGCGAGGTGCCGGCGCAGCGCCTCGAGGTCGCGCTGCGCGCTCACCGCCCGCTCGGGGTCGGCGCTCTGCGCGGGCGGCTCGGGCGCGGCGCCGGCGTCCTCCGAGGGCCCCGGCGCGCGATCGATGACCTTGCGCTCGCGCCGGCGGGCGCGCAGCGCGCTCAGCCCGACGTGGCAGGCGATGACGGACGCCCAGCCCGCCAGGCTGCACTCCCCCGCGAAGCGGCGCTTCGCGAGCGTGCTCACGATCTGCTCGAACGCGCCCTGCACGAGGTCGGCGTGGTCCTGCTCGCGGCAACCCAGGATCCGGTACAGGGTCCGGTCGACCACGGGGAGCAGGTGCTCGTACAGGCGCAGGCCGATCCCGCGTTCGCCCCGGTGGAAGGCGCGCAGGAGCTCCTCGTCGCTGGCGGGCGCGGGTTGCCCGTCGGCCTGGGCGGAGACGAGCCTGAGCCGGCGGTCAGCTGGTCGTGGCTCGGCGGTTCCCATGCTCATGCAGTAGCCGTTCCGCCGGAAAGCAGGCTGAGCCGCGGCGCTTTTTTCGACGCCCGCCGCGCCGCCGCCCTGGTCCCGCCCGCCACACGTCGACCCCGATCTGCCGCGGGGTGCGCGGGTGACGCACCTCATGGACGACCCGCCGGCGGGCCGCCTCCTCGCCTACGACCGCCGCACCCCGCTCCCCACGTCCTTGCCGACCCTGGACCCGGCCGTCGCCCAGCGCCTCTACGACCGAGCTCGCCACCTGCTCACCGCGGACTCCCGCGCTTGAGCCGGCGCCGACACCTCGGCTCCGGGATCCGTCTCCCCCCATCCGCCGATCGAAAACGACGGTTCTGGCTGACGACCTGAAGCAGCATGGGGGCAGTGAAGTCCATCAGATCGTGATTGGAGCTTCCGGTCATCGGCTCGCCGAGGACCAGGTCGCGGACGTGGCCCCGTAGCTTCAGCGTCGCCCGGCGCCGCCCTGCATCGCGTAGGCGATCCCGGCTTGCAGGGTGCCGCGGGTCACGATGTCGGGCAGGTCGGAGCCGAGATCGACCAGGCACCGCGCGACCTCCGGGCGGATCCCCGTCAGCACCACCTTCGCCCCGAGCAGCCGCACGGCGCCCGCCGCCTGGAGGATCCCGTGGGTGGCCTCCGCGTCCATCCCGGGGACGCCGGTGATGTCCAGGATGGCGACCCTCGCCGCGCGTCGCTGGAGCTCGTCCAGGAGCGCGCCCGTGGCCTGCTGCATCCGGGCTCGGTCCAGCGCCCCGATGAGCGGCATGACGATGACGTCGTCGCTGATGGGGATCACCGGCGTGGACAGCTGCGCCAGCATGGTCATCTGCGCGCGGATGGTCTCCTCCTTGCTCTGGCGCAGCGCCTCCTCGGCCCGCTTGCGATCCGTGATGTCCAGGAGCGACACGAAACAGCGCTCCCACGTCTGCTCGGAGCCCGCGCTCATCGCGAGCCGGAGCGTTACGGTCCTCCGCTCGCCGTCGAGCGTGGAGATGAACGTCTCTTCCTCGAAGGACGTCGCCCCGCCCCCCAAGGCGACGAGCTCGCGGTGGAAGGTCATCACCGCGGGCTCGTCGAAGATGACCGACAGCCCGGCGAGGATCTGCTCCTTGCTCGAGGCGCGGCAGAGCTCCAGCGTGGCCTTGTTCACGTCGAGGATCTTCACGAGGGCGATGCCCGTGAAGACATCGTCGACACGGGCTTGGAAGTGCCTGTCCAGGTCGGTGACGCCCGACGCGATGATCTGGTCGATGTGCCGCCTGACCGCCGACCAGTCCTCCTCCCAGAGGGAGATCGGGGAGCTCTCGAAGATACCGCGGTAACGCGCCTCGCCCCGCTCGAGCTCCTCGATCCGCCGGCGTAGCTGCGTCAGGTCGTCACTCGTGTTCATCGATGTCATGCTCGATCGGTTGCTGCCGGGAGCGCAAGCGCCCAGGACCGGGATGCCACGGCAGCCCCCTCAGAGCACGTCGACCACAGCCAGACCGTCGGCCTCTACCGTGCTCACCGAGCGGGGCGACATCCAAAGCCTCGTTCGCTCCATCGCTCGCGCGCGGCGCGCCAGTCGCCGCGCGCCGGACCAGCGCGTCGCGCCGGCCGTCCTCGCCGAAACCGCCATGGCCCGGAGCGCGCGTATCGCGGTCTCATCGGCGATCCGCTCTTCGAGGGAGCGCATCGGCCCGCAGGCTGTGGCGTGAAAGCGGCTTCCTCGATGCATGAGTAAGTCGCTGGTAGAGCGTCACGTTCCCAGGAGGGGTGCGGAGCTACCTAGCGCAGGCGCAGCTGTACCCCCAGCATCCCCGTGAAGCCGCCGCTCGGCAGCGTCGCCTTGGGCTTCGGGTGGACGTGGAGATCGGTCTGATGGATCCGCACGAACGCCTCGGCGCTGCCGAAGAGGGCCACGCTGCCCTCGGCGGGCCACGCGAGGTCGATCGCCGTGCGCGTCCCGAAGGTCCACCCGTGCCCCGTCTCCTCCGGCGCCTTCGGGTCGCGCGGGGAGCCCATCACCCACTCGGTCGCGGCCTGGATCCTCGCGCGCACGAGCGCGTCGAGCGGCGCGACGGGCGCGGCGATGCCGCCGCCGACCCCCAGCCCGAGCCACTGGACGGACAGCCCCGGGGCCGGCTCGCGCAGGGTCGTGGCATAGGACGCCGACAGCGCCCCGAAGAAGCCCGAGCGCCGGTCGAGCGCCGTGGCCATGACCCAGCCGCCGGCGCTGGGGGGGCCGCCCTCGAGCCCGCTGCCGGCGAGCCCGCCGGCGCCGATGAACCAGCCCAGCGGGCGCGGCGGCGGCGCACCCGCGGCCTGCTCGGCGTCGGCCTGCTCGGCGTCGGCGTCGACCGGCGCGGCGTCGACGGGGGCGCCGGCGCGCTCCGACGAGAGGGCCGCGACCAGGAGCCCCGCGGTGCGGTAGCGGTCGGGCAGCGGATCCTCCTCGCGGAACTCGATCTCGCGCGACGACAGCGTGCCCCCGGGCGCGCCGAGCGAGGCGACGTCGACCCGCAGGCGGCGGTGGTCCGGCCCGTCCAGCCAGACCACGGCGAGCGCCCGCACCGGGGTCCCGGTGCGCTTCGGGTCGCCGAGCGCGCACCCGCCGCCCCCGGCGGCGCGGGAGCACGCCTCGATGAGGAGCGCCGGCAGCTCGCCGTCCACGGCAGGGCCCGACGCGATGTCGACGACGATCGGGGCCGCCACGATAATTCTACCCGGGGCCGACGCTACCGGAGGGGGAGGGGCGAAGGCAAGCCGGAGCCGCCCGGTCCTCGCGGCCGCGGGTCTCGTTCTCCCTTGCGAACAATCCGCCCCGCCGTGCACCGTGGGCGCATGCTCGACCCGCTCTTCGACGACCTGCCCGCCATGCTGTGCTTCGCCCGCGTCGTGGAGCGCCGCTCGTTCACCGCCGCGGCGGCCGAGCTCGGGGTGTCGAAGTCGATGGTGAGCACCCGGGTCGCGCGCCTGGAGGAGCGCCTCGGCGAGCGGCTGCTCGTGCGCACCACGCGCAAGCTCACCGTCACGGACGCCGGCATGAACCTCTACGCCCGCTGCGCGCGCGTGCTCGAGGAGGCCGCGGCGGCGGTGCGGGGCGCGTCCGACGCCGACCGCGGCCGCATCCGGCTCAACGCGCCGGTCACCTTCGCGCAGATGTACCTGGCGGAGCCGCTCGCGCGGTTCCTGCGGGCGACCCCGGGGGCGCACGTCGAGCTCGCGCTGAACGACCGGCTCGTCGACCTGGTGGAGGAGCGCGTGGACCTGGCCATCCGGATCACGAAGCTCAAGGACTCGAGCCTCGTCGCGCAGAAGCTCGCCACGACCGCGCTGCACGTGGTCGGCGCGCCCGGCTACCTCGAGCGGCGGGGGCGGCCCGAGCAGCCGGGGGATCTCCTGCGCCACGACTGCCTGCGGTACCTGCACCTGCGCGTCGAGGACGAGTGGCGCTTCTACGGCGCCTCGGGGCGCATCTCCGTCCCCGTCTCGGGCCCGCTCACGGCGAGCAACGGGACGGCGCTCCGCGAGGCGGCCGTCTCCGGGATCGGCCTCGCGGTGCTGCCGCGCTTCATGGTCGACGAGGATCTCCGGGCCGGGCGCCTGGTCACGCTGCTCGACGCCTTCGCGCCCCGGCCCATGGGCATCTACGCCGTGCACGCCGCCGGCCGGCGCCCGCCCGCGCGGGTGCGCCGGCTCGTCGAGCACCTGGCCGCGGCGTTCCGCGGGGTCTCGTGGGCGTAGCGGCGGATCGTTCTCCGGAGAGAACAATTCGTTCCGGGGCGCGCTCTACCGGCGCGCCGCGCCGGGGCTTACTCCTCGGGGCATGGAGGCATCACCCATGAACCGAATCGACACGATCCTCACCGCCCCCCGCTCGACCGACCTGGCCGCGCTCCTCTTGCGCCTCGGCCTGGGCGCCGTGTTCCTGGCGCACGCGCTGGCCAAGCCGCTCGTGTTCACGCTGCCGGGCACCGTGGCGTTCTTCGCGGCGAGCGGCTTCCCGGGCTGGACGGCGTACCCGGTGTTCCTCGCCGAGCTGCTCGGCGGCGCGGCGCTCCTGGCCGGGCTCCGGACGCGCCTGGTCGCGCTGGCGCTCCTGCCCGTGATGGCCGGCGCGCTGCTCGTGCACCTCCCGAACGGCTGGATGTTCTCCGGCCAGGGGGGCGGCTGGGAGTACGTCGCCTTCCTGATGATCGGGCTCGGCGCGCAGGCGTTGCTCGGCGACGGCGCGTTCGCCGTCAGCCGGCTCCAGCGCGGCTGACCCCGCCGGCCGCGGAGCGCCACCGCCGGCGGCGCTCTCGCGATCACGGCGCCGCGGGCGGAGGGAGCTTGACGTCCGCGACGTTGCAGGACGTGCAGACGGGGCCCTCGCCGTTGGGCTGGAATTCACCGTAGAGGATGGTGCGCTCGAAGCTCACGAGCTCGCGTTGCGTGTCGGCGTCGATGACGCTGACCGAGTAGACGTCTCCGTCCTCGAGCTCCTTGCCGAAGTCCGGCGAGAAATCGATCGAGAGCTCCCACTGCGCGTTGGTCGGGTCGTCATCGAAGAGCGAGATGGCGAACCGCCCGCCGTCGATGCTGGCGGTCGCGGCGTTGGTCGGGCCCGGCGAGCTCCGCGAATCGCCCGGGTCCGAGCCGAGCGTCGCTTCCCCGCAGCTCCCGTTCCTGCAGGCCCGGACCTCGATGTGCGCCGACGCGTTCGCGGCGAGCCCGATAGGCCCCGAGATGTGGGCGCCGTCCGAGCAGCCGACGTCGTTGCCGTTGCACAACGGACATCCGGCGACGAGCGCGGCGAGCGCGAACAGGGCCGTCCCGGCGGCGGCCGCGCGCAGCGCCGCCCGGCCGCGCCGCCCGCCTCCGGCGTGGGGGCCCCCGCGCCGCGAGGAGGACGGCCCGATGCTCCGGATGGCTGCGGCCGAGGTGTCGGTCTCCTTCATGATACCCTCGTTGACGCTGGCGAACGCGCCGTGGGCTGGCCGGAGCTCCGGTGCGGGGTCGTGCCATCCAGGCTGGGTGATAAGCAGATGTGTCGAGGATCTCACCCACACGCGGGGCCAGCAAGCGAGATCCACGCCCGCGGGGCGCCGCGGCGCGGTCCAGCACGGTTCCGGCAGCCGCGCAGCGCGCCTGCGCAAAGCTCCGGGCGGGCGCGCCGCGTCAGCCCGCGCCGCCGCCCGTGCAACGGGAGAGCGCGTAGCGCAGGGCGTTCTGGAGCAGGCCGAAGGTCATGAACGCCCCCTCGGCGCCGCCGATCTCGGTCATGGTCCGGGCGATCGCGGGCGAGATCCCCGAGACGAGGCACCTGCTGCCGAGCAAGCTCGCCGCGCGCACCACGGCGAGCAGGTGAGACACGGTCGCGGCGTCCACGGCGCTGACGCCGGTCAGGTCGAGGACGGCATAACGCGCCTGCGTGCGCACGATCTCGGGGAGGAGGCGCTCCATGATCTGCGCCGCCCGCGCGGTATCCACCGTCCCGATGACCGGCAGCACGAGGACCCCCTCCCACGCCTGGATGATCGGCGTGGACATGGCGAGCATCGTGTCCTGCTGCTGCCGCAAGAGCGCCTCGGCGCGCTCGCGCTCGGCGTTCTCCTCCGCGAGCATCCGGTTCTTCTGCTCGAGCTCCTCGGCGTCGGCCTCGCGGCGCTGGAGCGAGTCCCTGAGGTCGCCCTCCAGCCGCTTGAACGGCGTGATGTCCCTGGCCGTGACCGCGACGTCGTCGTCGCTCAGCGGGATGATCTGGTAGTGCATCCAGAAGCTCCCGCCGTCGGGCGCGCGGAACTCGATCACCTCGAGCACCCGCTCGCGGGTCCGGAGGGCGCGCTCCATCAGCGCCACGACCCCCACCTGACGGGTCTCCGGCGTGATCTCGTCGACCGACCGGCCGATGACGGCCTCGCGCGGCCTCCCGAACATCTCGACCAGCTTGGCGTTGGCCTCGGTGAACTCGAAGCCCCCGTCCGCCCCGCGCTCGCCCGGCGCGCGCCGGAGCACGCAGAAGACGTCCAGGCTGCCGTCGATCGCCGCCCGGAACCGGGCCTCGGCCGCGATCAGCGCCTCCTCGGCGCGCTTGCGGTCCGTGATGTCGCGCGCGACGAAATAGACGACCTGCGCCTCCTGGTTGGCCGATGAGTTCCACTCGATCCATCGGTACGAGCCGTCGTGGCACCGGTAACGGTTCGTGAACGTGACGCTGCCGGTGCCGGCGAACGCCTGCGCCGACTCCGCGAGGGTGCGCTCTCGATCGTCCGGATGGACGAAGTCGAGGAAGGGTTTGGAGAGGAGCTCTTCGCGCGAGTAGCCGAGCGTGCGCTCCCAGGCCTGGCCGATGCGCTTGAAGTGCCCGTCGAAGCCGGCGATGCCCACCAGATCGACGGACAGCTCGAAGAAGCGGCCGAGCTCGTCCAGCTGCCATGATTCCGTCATGTGCCGTCTATCGGTATCAGCTTCGGCGCTGAGCGTCGACTCGCCGCGCGCTCGACAGAGGGCCAGGCCACATGGCCCAGCGCGCGCATCCCCGCGGCGTCGCCGCGGGGATGTGGACGAGGAGGAGACCGGGGCACCTGGTCGCCCCCAGCGCGCCGGTGCGCGTGGCGAGAGACGTGGAGGGGCGCGGCGGCGCGCCGCACAGCCCGGTTGCTATCGATGATCCGGTGTCGCGCCTCAGGCCGCTCGGGCGGGGCCGAGCGCGCCGGACGAGCTCATGGGAGGATGGCGGGCGACGGCTCGCCCTTGTAGACCTGCGAGCAGCGGGGCTTCTTTGCGTCGGCGGGGCAGCCGAGCCCCTGGTAGAAGCTCAGCGAGTTCGCCGGGGGGGCATAGCCGCTCGGGACCTCCAGCCTCCCGACCTGGGCGAAGTAGGTGAGGCACGCGTCGCGCCACCAGCGCGCCTCGTAGTGCTGGATCTGCAGGAAATCGGTCACGTCTTTGAACCGCTTGGCGTCGATGCGACCCTCGACGGACTTCCATGCATCTCGCAGGAGCCCCACCCCGTCCACGCCGAGGCTGTAGCGATGGACGAGCTCCTCCCAGACCGTCCGCCCGGAGCTCAGCTCGTCCTGCCAGCCGACTTTGTGGAAGAAGAGAAGAAAGTCGTCAGGCACCGTGTCCCGACTCCCGAACTGCTGCCCCACGGGCGCGGCGTACTGGGCGACCGCGTTGCTGCCCGAGGGAGAGCGGTTGAAGCCGATGCCGGTCGCGTCCGCCTTGTGGTAGTAGACCGGGTTCCACTCGGCGCGGCCCAGGTTGTTCACCCAGGGGGCCGGCCCGTAGTGGTGGTCGCTGCCCATGATGTGGACCAGGCCGAGCGGCGTCATGTAGTCGACGAGCGTCTGGTGAGAGCTCATCATCATCTGAACGACCGGCTCGACGACGGCGGGGTCGTTCGAGAACGTCTGGCGGACCCACTCCTCGGCGATGGCCTCCGCGGAGAGGTCCGGATTCCATGCCATCCGCCCGAACACGTACCAGTTCGCCTGGTTCATGTGGGACCCGGTCCAGTTCGCGTCGTCGCCGACGTTGGAGACGCCGGCGATCGCGGTGGTCGCGTAGTCGTGGAGGGAGCCGTCGATGACCCGCGCCACGGTCGAGCCCTCGCCGTTCGCGTGGGTGTCCGCCCTGAGGACCTCCTCGTAGAGCGGGCCGAGGTAGGCGAGGTGCGTATCTTCGCCGAGGTACTCCTTGGTGATCTGGAGCTCGAGGACCAGCGGCGTCTTCGGCATGGCCCCGAACAGCGGATGGAACGGCTCTCGAGGCTGGAAGTCGAGGGGGCCGTTCTTGGCTTGCACGAGGACGTTCGCCTTGAACTTGCCGTCCAGGGGCTTGAACTCTTCGTACGCCTGCTTGATGCGGTCCGGAGGGCTCGTGTCCGAGTAGACGAAGGCGCGCCACATCACGATGCCCTTGTGGGGCGCGAGGGCGTCGGCGAGCATGTTGGCGCCGTCGGCGTGCGTGCGGTTATAGTCCTGCGGCCCCGGCTGACCCTCGGAGTTCGCCTTCACGAGGAAGCCGCCGAAGTCGGGGATCTGTCGGTAGATCTCGTCGACCTTGTTCGCCCACCACTGCTTGACGTTGGCGTTGGTCGGGTCGGCCGTGCTCAGGTTGCCGATCTCGACCGGAGCGCTGAAGCGGGCCGTGAGGTAGACCTTGA
This sequence comes from Sorangium sp. So ce185, assembly GCF_051526825.1. Classification (NCBI taxonomy): domain Bacteria; kingdom Pseudomonadati; phylum Myxococcota; order Polyangiales; family Polyangiaceae; genus Sorangium; species Sorangium sp. So ce185. Next base: position 1,465,690 of record NZ_CP150316.1, read on the forward strand.
TGCCATAAGGGCGGAAGACGTCGGCGAGCGCCTTGACCTTCGTGAGGTACGACGGCGTGAGGACCTGCGCGTTGGCGTTCACGTTGGTGAGCACGGTCCCGTTGATGCCGAGGGAGGCGTTGGCCCTCGCGTAGTCCTTGTAACGGGGGGAGAGCGTGCCCGGCAGCGCGCTCCAGTCCCAGATGGAGCGGCCCGCGTAGCCGCGCTCCACGCTGCGATCGAGGTTGTCCCAGTGGTTCAGGATGCGATGCTCGATCTTGGGAGAGCCCCCGAGCGACAGCCCGGCGAGGGCGCTGTGGCTCTGGAGGTGCCGGAGGAGGGCGAAGGCGCCATAGAGCACGCCCACCTCCGTGTTGCCCGCCACGGCGATCACCGATTGGCCTCCCACGTCCGCGGCCTCGACGAGGTAGCCCTCGGGGCCCAGGTCGCCGAGGCGCGCCGCGAGCGGCAGGCCCTTGATGATGTCGGCGGCGGCCGTGCCGATCACCACGGCGCCCGGGCCGTCGACGGCCGCGCCGGTCTCGACGGTCCCGCCGATGAGGCCGCTCAGGCCCTTGACCAGCTCGGCCTCGGCGATGTCGAGGCTCGCGCCGCTGCCCGATTTGACGACGCGCTTGAAGGCAGCCTGGTACTCGGCGAGGCGCCTCGGAATCGGGACCTTCGGGTACCGGAGCCAGAGGTCTGCTCCGGTCTCGTCCGGCAGGGAGTCCGGCAAGGGGTACTCCTCGTCGGAGCCCAGCATTCCGCCCTCGCCTCCGGCGCCATCGCCGCCGGCGCCGGTCGTGGCGCCGCCGCCTGAGCCGCCGCTCGCGCTGGTCGAGCCGGTCGCCTCGGTGGAGCCTCCCGTCGAGCTGGACCCGCCGCCGCTGCCGGTCGTCCCGTTCGGTCCGTCGGCGCCGCTCGAGGAGCAGGCGCTCGCGAGCGCGACGCCGAGGAGCCCGACGAAGAGGAGCGGGGCTCTCCGGATCGTCATCGAAGGGGATCGCTTTGCCGGCGGTGGGCCTGAGCGATTTGAAATCTCATTTTCCGAAGGAGGCATCATCTGCATCAGCCTTTCCAGTGGAGGGGGCCAGGGAGAAGCAAGACCAAAGCGGTTTGCCGGCGTCAAGGGTGAATCGCGACGCTCGCCTCGGGCTGACACGGAGGCTCCGGCTCGACTCCGGCGCGCTCCGTCTCACTGCATTGCTTGCGTTTTTTTTCATCATGGTGGCTTCCGTCTCGGGTGGCGGTGCGCTCGGGCGGAGCCGCGCGCGGCGCCCGGCTCGCGGCGCGATGACCGGGAGGTCCTCGACCTTCGCCTGGAGCCCGGGATCTCAGATGAGATAGTGGTTCACACGGAAGGAGAGCTGGTTCGTCCCGGGCTGGACCAGGTCGGTGACCGTCAATCGAAACTCGTACGGATCCCCGTCGACGACCTCCGTGAGCTGCGGCGCGAGCGGGGCCGGGCGCCGGCGATCATGTCGCTGCTGCTCCGCCGGCGCCGTGACATGTCACGGCGCCGGCGGAGCAGGTCAGGGGGCCCGGACGGGGCACGTCGGGCTGCGCGCGCGGCGCCCCCGAGCGCGAGCGCCGCGGCCGCCGTCTCGACGCGGTGGCGCCGGTGGCCTAGCCTGCTCGATGCCGTGAACCGCACACCCCGCCGAACCACCGTTTTCCTGGCCTCCATCGCCCGCACGGCCCTCCTCGGGGGCGCCGCGGCGCTCCTCGGCTGCGAGGCGCTCCTCGGCATCGAGGACGTGTCGCTCGACCCGGGCGCGGGCGGCGGCGGCGCCAGCGTGTCGTCGTCCTCGGCCTCGGCCTCGACGAACGGCGGGGGGCCGGCCGAGGGGGGCGGAGGGCAGGGGGGCCAGGCCCAGGGCGACTTCACGTTCGCCATCCAGTCGACCGGGGTCAACGTGCCCTACAACGGCGTCAATCACGTCGACGTCGCGATCACCCGGATCGGCGGCTTCGACGGGCCGGTCGATGTCGACGTGCAGGCGCCGCCCCCGGGCCTCGTCGCGAAGGCGATCACCATCCCGCCGGGCAGCAGCGCGGGCAGGCTGGAGGTCGGCGCCTCCGGCGCGCTCACGCTGGGCACCGCGTTCGACCTCGAGCTCATCGCGACCTCCGGCGGGACCGCGCGCACCGACACCGTGCGCGCCGTGGTCACGGGAAAGCCCGGCACGCTCGACGAGAGCTTCGGCGAGGCGGGCATCTCCGCCTGGAACCTCGGCTCCGACGGCGGGGGCCTCTACGACCTCCGGCAGACGGCGCAGGGGAAGATCCTCACCGCCGGCAACAGCATCGACGGCCTCGGCGGGGCCCGCCTCGAGGGCTTCCGCCTGCTCGGCGACGGCGCGGCCGACCCGTCCTTCGCGGGCGGCGGCGGCGTGTCGGAGCGCTTCTGCGGATGCACGAAGTACCAGGTGCTCCGCGGGATCACGCGGCTCCTGAACGGCTCCGTCTTCCTCGTCGGCTACGCCCCCGGAGACACGACGGACGACATCGCCTTCCTCCGCTACCGCGACGACGGGACCCTGGACCGCGTCGACTCGGCAAATACGGGCATGGATCTGATCGATCTCGGCGGCGAGGAGCGCGTCGCGGCCATGGATCTGTCGGCCTCGGAGCGGCTCCTCGTGACCGGCCAGCGCGACGACCAGCTCTTCGTGGCGGCCATCAACCCCACCTACGGGTGGCTCGACCGCGACTTCGGCGCGGAGGGGTGGACCGTCCCGTTCATGGGCAGCCCGGGCGCGAGCGCGGGCACGGCGCTCGCGGCGGGCGCGCGCGGCTCGACGTTGGTGGCCGGCTGGGTGGAGGACGGCGGCGATCGGGACCTCGTGCTGCTGGAGCTCACCGCGGAAGGCGCGATCGGCGGCCTCGGGATGATGCAGGTGAAGCGCGCCGGCCTTCAGGAGCCGGTCGCGATGGCCGTCCAGCCCGACGGCCGCATCCTCGTGGCCGCGCGGAGCGAGGAGGCGGGCTCGAGCGACTATCTCGTGGTGCGCTTCGAGGCGGACGGCACGATCGACGAGACCTTCGGGGAGGACGGGCAAGCGCTCGCCGGGGTCCCGGGCGGCGCGGCGGTCGACATGGCGCTCCAGCCCGACGGCCGCATCGTGGTCGCCGGCAACGTGGGGGAGCACGCGGCCAGCCGGCCCACGCTCGCGCGCTTCCTGCCCGACGGCGCGCTCGATCCGACGTTCGGCGAGGGCGGGGTGCAGGCGGTGTTCCTCGGCGAGGAGAACGCCGTGCAGTCGATGACGGTCTCGGCCGACGGCAAGCTGCTCGTGGCCGGCACGCGGCAGACGTTCCCCACGTACGGCCTCGTCGCGCGGCTCTGGAACTGAGCGCGGGCGCGCTCTGGGCGCGGCGTCGCGGCGGCCGCCCGCCTGGCGCGGCGGCCGCTGCCGGGCGCGGCGGGGGGCGGCGCCCGGCGGGCCGCCGCGGCTCAGAACGGCGAGCCGTCCACGCGCGTGCCGGGCGAGCTGTCGCTCGCGGCGAGGGCGGTGTGCAGCGCGAAGGGCTCTCCCGGGGTGGCGTCGGGGTCGCGGTTCATCGAGACGCCGTCGATGGAGAGGGTCGCGTCGTAGGTCATCGCGTCCACGGTGGCGCCGGACGCGTCCTTGAGCGTCACGGTGTCGCCCGCGTTGGTGAGCTCGAGGCGCCCCGTGGACGCGGCCACGGCCCAGCTCGCGCCGGGGGGCACGGCGGTCGCGCCGCCGTACACCACGATGGCCGCGTCGGGCGCGAGCGTCGTCCCGGCGGCGAAGGTGTGCCGCGCCGACACGCGGTCGGAGAGCGTCCACCCGCCGAGATCGGCGGCCGACGCGCCGAGGTTCACGATCTCGACGAACTCGCTGGCCGTGACGCTCTCGGGCTCGTTGGCGAGGATCTCGTTGAGGAAGACGGCGGCCGTGCCCGGCGTCGGATCGACGGGGGACGCGTCCACGGGGATCAAGAAGTCGCGCACGACGCCCATGTGCTGCATCTGGTCGGCGCCGCTGTCGGTCGCGAGGGCGGGGCTGAGCTCCGCGATCGGCGTGTAGACGCGGGTGTCCGCCACGAGGCCGTTCGCGAAGCTGCTCTCGCCGATCACGACGGCGGTCTCGTGCGCATCCAGGTCGGTGTCGACGAGCACCCAGTCGTACGGCTTGCTCCTGCCGGCGTTCGTATCGGTGTCTCCGTTCCTGTCGGCGGGGTAGGGGCTGGACGTGACGACGACCTCCGACAGGGACGAGATGCACGGCTCTGTCCGGCTATCGGTGTTGAAGTCGCCGCCGATGACCAGGTAATCGCCCTCGGGCATGCGCTCGCGGAGGCGCTCGACGAGCTGCCGCGCCTCGGCCTGGCGCACGCTCGAACTGGCGGTCAGGAAGTGCACGCTGACGGCCCAGAGGTCGATCGGCCCGGGGATGTCGATGCGCGCCCAGGCGAAGTCCCGGTTGGGCGCCTCGCTGTCCTCCCACTCGCCGGCTTCGAGGATCGGATAGCGGCTCACGATGCCGTTCGGGATCTGCGCGCCCGCTTCGCGGTAGTAGCTGAACGCGCTGCCGAAGGTGTCGTCGACGAAGGTGCGGAGCGCGTCCGCGCCGTTGGTGCCGTAGTTGAGCTCCTGGAGCAGGACGATATCCGGTCTGACCCCCTGCATGATGCGCTGGCCGTGGCCGGGGTCGTAGCTCTGGCGCGTTCCGCTCGTGAGGTTCGCGGCCATGAGCCGGACGCGCACCGGGGGGACGTCCTCGCCGCCGCCGGAGCCACCTGAGCCGCCGGAGCCGGCCTCGCCGCCGGAGCCACCGGAGCCGGCCTCGCCGCCAGCGCCTTGGCCACCGGCGCCACCCTGGCCGCCGGCGCCGCCTTGGCCGCCGGTGCCGCCCTGGCCGCCGGCGCCGCCTTGGCCGCCGGCGCCGCCTTGGCCGCCGGCGCCGCCCTGGCCGCCGTCGCCGCCCTGGCCGCCGTCGCCGCCTTGACCACCGGCGCCACCCTGGCCGCCTTGGCCGCCGCCGCCGCCCAGCCCGCCGGCGCCGCCCCCGCCGCTGGCATCGCCGCCGCCGCCCAGCCCGCCGGCGCCCGCGGTGCCGCCCTCCCCACCGGACGATGCCGACGACGGGAGGTCTTCCCCTTCCACCGGCGGCGAATCGGCGCCGCAGGCGGTTCCGGCGACGGCGGACAGGAGCAAGGAGAGCCGCAGGAGCAGGTGCCCCACGGTCAAGGAAGACAACACGCGCATCTCGTTACACCGGACCTTTCTTGGTTCCTTTCATGAGAGCATGAAGACGAGCGCGGCAGATACCCTGATCGTGGGCGCGGTCCCCATCTGAGCCATTGGGAGCCCATGTGCGCTAAAGTTGCGTATTCTGCCTTACGCCAGTTCCGTCGCGAGCCCCGGACCTCCCGTCTCCCGCCTTCCGTCTTCCGTCTCCCGTCTTCCCTCTCCCGTGCGCGTGCGCGTGATCTCGGACCCGGAGCAACTCGCGCACAAGAGAGCGCGCATTGGCGTCGGGCCAGTCCGAAATCAACGGGAGCCTCAACGATCACGCCAAGTCGCCCCTCGTGAGCAACGCATCCCTCGATGCGCCGCGCGCGGTGTTCGACACCAACCTGTTCGGCGTCGCCGCCGCTCCCCAGGCGCCACGGCTGGCGCAGAACGTCGTCGCGCCTCTTCAGCGCGCGCGGCGTCGCTCTCCCGGAGCGAGACCCGCCCCCGGGGCGCCGTAGCGCAGCCCGTCGATCAGCAGGTCGACCATGCGCCGACCATGGAGAGCTCCGTCCTCGCCGGGGGCGATGCAGAGGTTGCCGACCGCGCGCAACAGCTCGTACGGCTCGACGTCGGCGCGGACCTGACCCGCGCTCACCGCCGCGTCGAGCAGCGACTGGAGGGCCGGCTCGAGGTGCTGCCGGAAGTACTCCGGCAGGGCGTCGAAGGCAGGGTCTCCGGAGTGCAGGGCCGCGGCGAGCCCGCGCTTCGTCGCGATGAAGCTCGTGTATCGGCGAAGCCAACGCGCCAGCGCCTCGACCGGCTCGTGCTCGCGCGAAAGCGCGGGGGCGGCGGCGGCGCATGCGTCGACCTCGCGTCGAAACACCGCCGCGACGAGGTCGGAGCGCTGCGGGAAGTGACGGTAGACGGTCGCGACGCCGACGCCGGCCCGCGCGGCGATCTCACGCACGGGCGCGTCCACGCCCTTGTCGCCGAAGACGGCCTTGGCCGCCTCGAGCAGCGCGTCGAGGTTGCGCTGGGCGTCGGCGCGCACGCCCCGCGCCGCAGGCCCCTGCGCTTCGGGCTTCTCTGCTCTCGCCGATGGCTTCACGTCGTCCCTGCCTCGGTCGAATCGTGCGCCAGCGCTCCGCCCCTGACAAACGGTATCGACGGCGAGGCGCCGCAGCGAGCGTTCCGCAGCCCCCGCGACGCCGCGGCGGTGCGCGTGGACGGCATCACGAAGGAGCCTCCGCGCCGGCGACGTGCTCTTCGTGCTCCGCTCGCTCCCCGTGCCCTACCCTGGCGGCCCTCGCGATCGCCCCGGAGAAAGCCCGATGAAGCGACCTTGGACCAAGACGATGGGCGTGCTCGGCGTGCTCTGGCTCGCCTTCCTGGTTCTCCTCGTCCGCTCCTCCTGCTCCCGCTCCACCCCGGCGCCGCCGAGCAGCGCCGCGCCTCCGCCCGCGAGCGCGGCGCCGGCCGCGGGAAAGGCGCGCCGGCGCGCCACCGAGCCAAAGCCGCGCGAGCCCGGGAGCATCGCCGGCCGCGTCGCCGAGCCCGCGGGCGCGCCGATCGCCGGCGCCCTGGTCTGCGCCGCCGTCGAGCCGGCCGCGCCGGGCGCGCCGCCGCCCGCGGAGGCGCGCGAGCCGGTGTGCGCGCCCTCCGCGGAGGACGGCCGCTACGAGCTCTCCGGCCTGCCGCCCGCGCGCTGGATGATCACCGCCTCGGCGCCGCATCACCGCCCAGCGCGCCACGCCTCTCCCGACGCCGCCCGCACGCCGTTCGTCGAGCTCGGCGCCGGCGAGGCGCGCGCCGGCGTCGATCTGGTCCTCCCGGCCGGCGGGGTCGAGGTCCGGGGGCAGGTCGAGGACATCGGCGGCGGCGCCATCTCCGGCGCGCTGGTCACGCTCGACTGGCTCGAGCCAGGAATGGGCTCGGTGGTGGCGAGATCCGACGCCGAGGGCCGATACGCCGCGTGGATCGACGAGGGGCCCTACTTCGCGCGCGCTCAGGCCGACGGCTACGCCGAGGCGTTCAGGGACGGCGTGGCGCCGGGGCCCTCGCTCAAGCTCCTGCTGACGCCGGCGTCCGCGCTCGTCGGGCGGGTCGTCGAGGCAGGCACCGGGACGCCGGTCGAGGGGGCGACGATCTCCATCGACAGCGAGGGCGCGTGGGGGCCGATGCACGGTATGCCCGCGGCGCGCAGCGACGCGGACGGGCGCTTCCGCGTCGAGCGGCTCGCGCCGGGGCGCTACCGGCTGGTCGCCCGCGCGCTCGGCAAGCTCGGCCAGGCGCGCGAGAGCGTGCTCCTCGGCCTGGGCCAGACCTCGCGCGAGGTGGTGATCGAGGTCCACCCCGCGCGCGTCGTCGCGGGCCGCGTGGACGTCGCGCCGGACGGCGCGCCCTGCAAGCGCGGCAACGTCGCCCTGCTGAGCCCGGGGCAGGCCGGGATCCAGAGCGCCGCCATCGAGGCCGACGGCTCGGTGCTCTTCGAGGCCGTGGTCCGCGGCTCCTACGAGGTGCTCGTGGCCTGCGCCGACCACGTGGCAGAGCCGACCTACCCGGTCGTGGAGGTGGGGGACGCCGACGTCGAAGACCTCGTGTGGACCGTGCGCGCCGGCCTGGCGATCCGCGGCCGGGTCGTGGACCGCGACCAGAACCCGGTCCTCGCCGCCGTGCACGCGTACGCGCCCGCGATGATGGGAGCCCGAGGCGCCACCGGAGCGGCCGCCCGGACCGAGGCCGACGGGACCTTCGCGCTGAAGGGGCTCGCGCCCGCGAAGTACATGATCATGACGCGCCCGGTGAGCCATGCCGAGCCCGCGCCCGTCGAGGTCGAGCTCCGCGACGAGCGCGCCCCCGAGGTGACGATCGTCGTCGACCGCGGGGGCGCGATCGAGGGGGTCGTCGTCGACGAGGACCGGAAGCCCGTCGCGGGCGTGAACGTCTCGATCCTGGGGACTCCGCCGGACATGGGGGCGCCGGGCGCGGCGATGGGGCCCATGCGGCCGCCCGCGGGCGGGATGGCGAGATCGCTCGACGACGGGAGCTTCGCAATGCGGGGGCTCCCGCCGGGCGATTACCGGGTCTCGGCCAGCGACGCGCCGCCGGCGCTGCCGCCGCCAGGCCCGGGCGCGCTCGGCGGGGCGCCGCAGGCGGTCTCCGCGCGCGTGCAGGCGGGGGCGAGCGCGCGCGTCACGCTGGTCGTGGAGCGCCGGAACGGCGAGATTCACGGGCGCGTCGTGGACGACATCGGCGAGCCGGTGACGGACGCCTTCGTCCACGCCGAGCGCGAGCTCGAGGGCGCGAGCCCGCCGGGGGCGAGCAACCAGGGCAGGGCGCGGTGGGGCGCCTTCGCGCAATCGCCGGTGCTCACCGATCCCGAGGGCAAGTTCGTCGTCGGGAGCCTGCCCCAGGGCACCTACACGGTCCACGCGTACCGCAAGGGAGGGGGCGAGGCCTTCGCCGAGCACGTCCACACCGGCGACAGCGTGACCCTCACCCTGAAGCCGGCCGGCGCGATCTCGGGCACCCTCTCGGTGCCGTCCGGGAAGGTCCCCGAGCAGTTCACCGTCCGCGCGCTCGAGCGGGAAGCGGCGCTCTTCCGCGCCGAGACCTTCGCCTTCACGGGAGGCGCATTCACGATCAGCGACCTCCCGGAGGGGAAATACGAGCTCTCCACCGAGACGCAGGAAGGGACGGCGTCCGTGGACGTCGCGCTCGCGCCAGGGGAGCAGCGGAGCGGCGTGGTGCTCGCGCTCGCGCCGCGCGCCTCGTTGACAGGGCAGGTGGTGTCGCTCGACGGCGGCGCGCCGATCGCCGGGGTGCGGATCAACGTCTATCCTCGCAAGGGGGGGCCGTCCGTGGGCCCGGGCAGCTTCCAGCAGGAGCTCCGCACGGACGAGGCGGGGCGCTTCGAGGTGAATCAGGCCCCCTCCGGGCCCATCATGCTCGTCTGTGCGCCGTCCGATCCGATGGGCTCACCCTACGATACCGCCGTGCTCCCGGTGGACGCGCAGCCGGGCGCGGCGACCGACGTGGGGCGCGTCGTCATGGCGAAGCGCCGCGTCGGGCCGGAGAATCCGCCCGGCGATCTCGGGTTCTCGATCAAGGACGCTTTCGCCATGGATCTGTCCGCGCAGACCCTGGAGGTGAGCGAGGTGCGCCCCGGAGGGCCCGCCGCGCGGGCGGGCCTCCAGGTGGGCGACGCGATCGTGTCCGTCGACGGCCACGATGTCCGCGGGAAGATGGCGTATCTCTACCGGCCGCTCTCCACCGTCCCCGCGGGGACGCAGGTGACGCTCGGGCTCTCGCGCGGGGCGGCCGTCTCCATCACGGCCGGCGAAATGCCGATGCCCCCGGGGTTGCCGGCCGGCGTACCCGCGCGGTGACGGTTGCGCCCGAGGAGCCCGAGAATGAAGAGATTCGAACCGCAGAGGCACAGAGGACACAGAGATGAAGAAAAAATCCTGAGCTCTCTCTCCTCTTCCTCTGTGTCCTCTGTGCCTCGGTGGTTCATTGTCTCAGGGTCTCAACCCGTTCGGCGTTCCAGTCCAGGCTCGGCGCCGCGTTCGTCCGCCTCTGTGGGGCTCAGCGGGAGCTCCACGATGAACGTCGCGCCGGCGCCCGGCTGGCTCTCCACGCGGATGGATCCGCCATGCGCGCTTACGATGCAGCGCGCGATATACAGCCCAAGGCCGAGGCCGCCGAAGTTGCAGACCGACACCGCGCGCTCGAAGCGCTCGAAGATCCTGGCCTGATCCGCCTCCGCGATCCCGATCCCGTGATCTCGGACCGCCAGCAGGGCGCGGCCTTCCCGCTGGCGCGCGCTGACGTGAATGGGGCCGCCGGAGCCGTATTTCATCGCGTTCGACAGGAGGTTGAGCACGACCTGCTCCACGCGAGACGGGTCCCAGCGCCCGATCACGGGCTCGTCCAGATCGAGCTCGGTCCGGCAGCCTGCGTCGGCGAGCTGCTGGCTCAGCCGCTCGATCACGTCGCGGATCAGCTCCGCGAGACCGACGGGCGCCCGCGCGAGCGTCAGCCGCCCGGCGTTCAGCGTCGTGACGTCGAGCAGCTCGTTCACGAGGTGTCCGAGCCGCGCGAGCTGACGATGGAAGACGCGGAGCGCCCCCTCGATCCGCTCCGGGGTGAGCTCCGCGCGCTGGTGGCGACGCAAGAGCAGCTCGACGCGCTGCGCCTGCAGCTGCAGCGAGGTCAGCGGCGTCTTGAGCTCGTGGGAGGCGACGACGAGGAACTCATCCCTCCGCGCGATGGCCTCCTGGGCGTCGGCGAACAGACGGACGTTGTCGAGCGCGAGCGCCGCGCGGTACCCGAGCTCCTCGGCCAGCCGCAGGTCGGCGGGGCCGTAGCGGCGCCGGGGCGTGGTCGAGAGGAGGGTCATGACCCCGAAGCACCGGTCGCGCGCGACCAGCGGGACCCGGAGGAACGCGTGGAGATCGAGCTGCTGGAGCCGGGGCGCGGCGCGGAGGTCGCCCACCTCGGGCCGGTCGAGCGACGCCGCTGCCAGGGGCCGCAGCGCGTCCACGACCGCGTCGGCCAGCTCGGCGGGCACCCCTGCGGTCACCGTGTGTCCCAGGCCGCCGCGGGCGAGGTCGACCTCGATGACGCACTGGTCGGCCAGCTCGGGCACCGCGAGCTGCGCCACGCTCTCGAGGGTCGCGCTGTAGCCGAGGGCCATCAGCCTCCGGCTCGCCTCGGCCAGGAAGCGCTCGGCCCGCTCGGCGCGCTTGCGCTCCGTGATGTCGGTGGAGATGCCGCAGAGCGCGGAGGGCGTCGGCCCCTCGCCGAGAGGGAACTTGACCGACAGGAAGGTGTGCAGCCCGTCCTCCAGCGGCACCTCCTCCTCCCACTCCATCGGCACGCCCGCAGCGAGCACCCGCCGGTCGTGGTCTTCGATGGCCGCGGCGAGCGGAGCGGCGAACACATCGGCGATCGTCTTGCCGAGGATCTGCTCGGGCGGCAGGCGCAAGGTGCTGCTCACGTGCCGGTTGGCGAGCAGGTGCCGGCCTCGGTGATCCTTGACGTAGATGGACGCCGGTGAGTTGTCGATGATGGCCTGGAGGATCTGCTGGTTGGTCTTCAGCGCCTGTTCCGCCCGCCGTCGCTCGGCGTTCTCCTGCTCCAGCTCGGCATAGAGCAGGGCGTTCTCCAGCGAGATCGCCGACTGCGAGGCGAGCAGCTCGACGACGCTGAGCCGCCCGGGGGTGAAGGCGCCGGTGACGAGGTTGTTCTCCAGGTAGAGCAGGCCGAGCAGCCGGTCCTGGCGCACGATCGGGAGGCACAGCACCGATCTCGGGCGCCTGCGCCGGAAATACTCGTCCTCCATGAAGGGGTGGCGGGCGGTGGCGTCGTCGAGCAGCACGCGCTCGTGGCTGCGGCGAACATAGTTGAGGACCGACTGCGGCAGCGCGGCCGAAGACGCCTCGTCGGCGCCGAGCAGCCGCACCGCGCCGCTCGGCGCCTCGATCGCCGCGGTCCACGCGTGTTCACCCCGGACCAGGAACACGCATCCCACCTCGGCGCCCGCGTGCTCGACCACGATGCGCAGCAGCATCTCGAGCAGGCGCGGGAGCTTGAGCTCGCCGGAGATGCGCTGCGAGGCCTTGACCACGGACAGGACGTCGAACTGCTCGGCCCGCACGGCGAAGGTGACGGTGGGCGCGATCGGCTTGCGGTCGACCAGGTGGGAATAGCGCTGGTCGAGCTGCTCCACCTTGGCGTGGGCGCCCCAGCGAAAGAAGCCAGCGCGGGCCTTTTGCAGGTAGGCGCCCTCGGGTATGGACAGGCCGCGCGCGCGGTAGAACCCCGCGGCGAGCTCGCAGGCGATGGCCTCGTGCTGGACGAAGCCGCCCTCCCGCGCCGACGCGATGGCCTGCTCGTAGAGCCGGGCGGCCTCCGGGTCGTGCCCTCGGAGCCGGGCGATCTCGGCGCGGACCAGCGCGTGCTTGTGGAGGAAATTGTCGGGGCAGCTCCTCGCCCACTCGCCGAGCTGCCGCTCGCAATCGAGGAGCTGCGCGGGGAGCGCCCCGGGAGGGGACGGCTGCGCCTCGCCGCCGAGGGTCGCGAGCGAGAGCGCGAGGTAATAGACGTTCTCGGCGATGAGCGCGTACGGCTCGGTCCTCCAGGGGTGCTCGACCGTCACGCGGGTCGCCGCCGCCAGCGCCTCCCTGGGAGAGCCGAGCACGAAGAGCGCCTGGGCCTCCAGGCTGTGATAGAGCCCGCGAGCGCCCAGGAGATCCCCCTCCTCCAGCCGCGCCTCGAACGCCGGCCGATCCAGATCGGAGCCATCCAGCACCGGGAAGCGGACCGGCCGACCTCGCAGCGCCTGGATCATCGCGTGGACGCCGACGAGGGCGCTGTGCGCGAACGCGTAGCCGGCCCTGCGCACGAAGCCGAGGCGCTCTTCGACCTCGTGGAGCACGTCCTCCAGCGGCTCGCCAGAGAGCAGCGGGAACAGCGCGGCCCAGATGCCGTTGAAGCAAGCCATGTTCAGATGGCCGGACTCGGTCGCGGCGCTGAAGCCGGCGCGCGTATACGGATACGTCTCCCGGTAGTGGCGTGTCCAGAAGACGACCATCTGTCCGAAGAGGGTGAACACCTGCGATTTCGTGGTGAGAGAGCCGCTCCTGTCCGCCAGGTCATGGCCGAGCTTGCCGAACAGGTAAGCCTCCTGGTATCGCCCGAACCTCGGGCCGATCAGCCTCGCGAACGCGGCGTACGCGAGGGCGGAGCTCTCGGCGTTGCCGTGGTGCAGGCTGAGCTTGACCATGCGCATGACGAGCAGACAGTGCAGGTCGTGGTCCACGAAGATCGCAGGGGCCGTCACCCCCTGCAGCACGTCCATCATGACCTTGATCTCCGGGTGCGTCATCGGCGGCAGGCGGATCAGGTCCTCGATCGGCCGGTCGCGCAGGGCCTGCCAGACGCTCTTCGTCTCCTCTTCGAGCCGCGCGCTCGAGGGGTGAAGCGGAAGATCGATGTCGCAGGCGCGGAGCCACGAGAGCCCGAGCTCCACCGCGCGAGCGCATTGTCCGTGGGTCTGGGAGACGGCGGCGGCGAGCTCGACGACGGCGGCCGTCTCGATCTTGGTCCTCGCGCGATCCATGAGCTCTTCGAGGAGCCGCTCGGCTTCCTCGACGCTGCCGGTGATGTACGCGGAGCGCGCGCGCTCGAGGCTCAGGTCATAGGTCAGCTGGTACTGCGTCTCCCAGCGATCCTCGCCGAGGAGGGCCATGCCCGCGGCGAAGAGGGCGGCGGCGGACTCGTGGGCCGCCGCGGCCCGGGCTCGCCTGCCGGCGCGGAGGTTCAGCGCGGCGAGCTCGGCCCGCTCCGCCGGGGAGCGGATGAGCGCGGCGCCGCGGTTGAGGTGGCCGACGATGTCGAAGAGCGTCTCCTCGCGCTCTCCCGCGCTTCGACCCCTGAGGAGCAGCCGGCCGATGCAGAGGTGCACCTCGGCGCGCTGCGCCGCCGGGATGAGCGCGTGGGCGGCCTGCTGCACGCGGTCGTGGAGGAACCGGTAGTCGCCGTTCCGGCGGAGGAGCAGCCCCTCGCGCACCGCCTCCTCGAGCGCGTCGCGGAGCTCCGCCGCCTTGCGGTTCGCGACCACCGCGAGGGTGTCGAGGGCGAGGCTGCTGCCGAGGCACGCGGCGAGCTTGAGCGCGTCCTGCGTCGAGGCCGAGAGCCGCTTCAGCTTGCCCACCATCAGGTCGACGACGTTGTCGCTGAAGCCCTTGTCGCGGATCGCGGCGATGTCCCACCGCCACGCCGCCTCGCCCGCGTCGAAGGCGATGAGCCCCTCTTCGTGCAGCGCGAGCAGGAACTGGAGCACGAAGAACGGGTTGCCGCCGGTCTTCTCGTAGACCAGCCGCGAGAGCGGCTCGACCCGGTCGGCGCCGGCGTGGACCGCCCCGGCGACGAGCGCGCCGACGTCGGAGGTCGAGAGCGGCGCGAGGACGATGTCGCTGATGGCGGCGCCGCGCTTCCGCGCGTCGGCCAGCATGAGCGACAGCGGGTGCGCCGGGCCGACCTCGTTGTCCCGGCAGGCGCCGATCAAGAGCAGGTGCTCGGCCTCGGCGTGCGTGATGAGCTGATCGAGCAGCTGGAGGCTCGCCGCGTCGGCCCATTGCAGATCGTCCAGGAAGAGCACCATCGGGCGCTCCTTCTGCGCGCACGCCGCGACGAAGCGCTGGAGCGTCGCGTGGACGCGGTGCCGGGCCTCGACCGCGGGGAGCTCCGGCGCGGGCGGCTGCGGGCCGAGGAGCAGCTCGAGCTCGGGGAGCACGCCGGCGAGCAGCCCGCCGTTCGGTCCGAGGGCCTCCCGGAGGCGCTGCCTCCAGCGCTCGATCTCCCCCTCGCTCACGCACAGGATCTCCTGCACCAGCCCCCGGAACGCCTGGAGAAAGGCGTGGTACGGGCGTTCCCTCTCGAGCTGGTCGAACTTGCCGGAGAGGAAGAACCCCCGCTCCCTCACGACCGGCCGGTGCAGCTCGGCGACGAGCGACGACTTGCCGATGCCCGAATAGCCCGACACGAGCACGAGCTCTGGCCGGTCCTGCGTCACCACCCGCTCGAACACGGCGAGCAGCGCCTCCACCTCGCGCTCGCGCCCGTACAGCCGCTGCGGGACCTGGAACCGGTCCGAGAGGTCGCGCTGCCCGAGCGGGAAGCGCTCGATGGCGCCGCTCGCCCGCCACCGGGCGAAGCACTCGTCCAGGTCGTGCCGCAGCCCGAGCGCGCTCTGGTAGCGCTCCTCGGGGGCCTTGGAGAGCAGCTTGAGCACGAGCGCGGACAGGAGCGGGGGAATCGAGGGGACGATCGCGTGCGCCGCCGGCGGCTTCTTCGCGATGTGGCAATAGACCCACGCGACGGGATCGCCGGCCCGGAACGGCAAGGTGCCAGTCAGCATCTCGTGGAAGGTGACGCCAAGGGAGTAAAGATCGGTCCGCTCGTCGATCCAGCGGTTCATCCGGCCTGTCTGCTCGGGCGCCATGTAGGCCAGCGTCCCCTCGATGAGCCCGTGGTGGACGACGTCCTGGGGCTCCCGGGGCGAGAGGCAGGCGATCCCGAGGTCGGTGATCTTCACCTGCCCGGTCTCGGCGTTGTAGAGCAGGTTCTGGGGCTTGATGTCCTTGTGGATGACGTGGTGCCGGTGCAGCTCGGCGAGCGCGTCGGAGAGGCGCAGGGCGAGGGGGAAGAAGCGTTCGAGCGGCATCGGCTCTCCGAGGAGCCGTTCGAGCGAGCGGCCGCCGAAATCCTCCAGGATCAGCGCCGCCTGGCCGCCGGCCGATCCGAGCGCGTAGACCTTGGCGATGGCCGGCGTGCTCAGCGCCGCGGCGACCTCGCGCTCGTGGCGCAGCCGCCCGAGGGCGCGAGCGTCGGCGTGGTCGCGTCGCAGGACCTTGAGCACCACGGGGAGGCCGTCGTCCTCGCGCACGGCCCGGTAGAGAAGGGTGTCTGAACCCTCGTGGAGGACCGCGATGATGGCATAACGGGACGACGCCCCGTGATCGGTGCAGACGGGAATCGTGTTCACGGGAGCGGTGCGACGGGGAATGTGCGACGCATGCTGCCATGGTCGGCGCGCATCGCCATCGCTTTGAGCGGGGCGATCGTCGAGGGGCCGCTCCGCGGGAACCCTGGAGCTCGAGCGCCTGGCGTGAGCCGCGGCCGCGCAGGGGAGGGGCCAGGCGCGGGCCGAGCGGGATCTCCGAGCGCGGGACCGGGCGCGGTCGCGGGCCTGCGCCGCACCGGCGCAGGGCCCGCGACTCCGGCGCTGGCTCAGGGCGAGCCGGTGTACTTGAACTCGAGGAGCGCCCCCGGGTTCTCCAGGACGTTCGTGGCGCCGCCGTTCGGTCCGCCCGTGTTCCCGGCGGTGTCCGTGATGATGTAGAGCGTCCGGCGGTCCGGGCTCCAGGCGAGATCGCGGTAGCGGTTCGTGGTGTCGAAGTGGACGACGGGCTCGCCGACCACGGATTTCCCGTTCGGGCTCAGCTTCACCCGGTAGAGCGCGCCCTTCTTCAGGCTGGTCATCAGGAGCGAGTTCCCCCACCCGGGGATGCCGTGCCACCCGGTGGGGTAGTAGTGGAGCGACGAGGGCGCGATCGTGGGCCAGCACATGTACTGGAGGAACCCGCACGCCGGATCGAAGAACTGGTAGTCGTCCTCGACGGTGAAGAAGGTGAGGAGCGGCTCCTTGAAGTCCGGATGGCTGAAGGCGCTCTCCTCTTGCTGCGGGACGGAGGGCGGGGCCTGGTAGTCGTTCCACGCGAGCTCCTCGCACGGCGTCGGGCTCGAGGCCGACCAGTTGTCGTACGTGTAGGCCTGGTTGTCCTGATACCCCGCGACGTGAGGCCAGCCGTAGTTCTTGCCGGGCTTGATGAGGTTCAGCTCGTCGTCGGTCTTCGGCCCGTGCTCGTTCGCATACAGCTTGCCGCCGCGCCCGAACGTGAGGCCCTGCGGGTTGCGGTGGCCGTACGAGTAGACATGGCTCCGGACGCCATCGATCCGCGGGTTGTCGTGCGGGATCGAGCCGTCGAGGTTCAAGCGCAGGACCTTGCCGACGTACGTCGACCAGTCCTTCGCCGCGACCTGGGCCTTCGTGGGCAGAGCCTGCGCGCGGATCGGGAGGCACTTCCTGTCGAACTGGTTGTTCCCCTGATCGCCGATCGTGTAATAGAGCTTCTGATCAGGGCCGAACAGGAGCCGCGCGGAGTTGTGATCGTTGCTCCCCGGCAGGCCCTTGATCAGGTCGAAGGGGCTCCCCAGCGTCTCGGTCGCCGGGTCGTACGTGTAGCGGCGGATCTTCGTCCTGAGGTCCACCGCCGTGCCGGGATCGGCGTCATAGGTGTACGAGACGTACACGTAGTCTCTCCCCTTGCCCTTCAGCAGATCCGGGTGCAGCGCCAGGGCCAGGAGGCCGTCCTGGCCCCCCGCCTGGTACACCTCCGAGATGGTGATCACCGTGGTCCGCACGCCGTCCTCCGGCCTCACGCGCACGACGCGCTTTCCGGTGCGCTCGGTCAACCACAGGTGGTCGTCCGGCCCCCAGACGAGCCGCATCGGATAGTCGAAACCCCGGGTGATCTCGCGCGACGTGAAGGACGTATCGTCGGCGGCGGCCTGGTCATGGTCATGGTCGAAGTCATGGGCGACGAGGGCATCGGCGTCCGCTTCGACCGGCTCGTCCAGGGGATCCGCCTGGACGCACCCGATGACGGCCAACGAAGCCGTGGCGAGCAAACCAACTTGAGCCAGGAAAACAGCTGGGCCGCGTGAGATAACAAGCGACATAGAACTACCTCACTGTTTCGTTTCAAGTGACGTTGCCGACCAAATGCCACCGCTCCAGGCGCGGTGGACGCGCTGGACAAAGCTCCGGCATCTACCGGGGACCGCATGGCTTCCGGTAAGTTGGACCCCCGATTAGGGTAAGGTCTTTACTATAGCAAGCGCAGAGGTCGTCCGCACTGTCAAGGTTGATTTACGACGCCGGCACAGTAACAGCGCGTGGCCGAGACGACGAGTCCAGTGGCACGGAGGTTGCTGCTCTGGGCAGCGCGTCACGCGATGGCGACGCGGAGCGCGACGCGGAGGCGACCCTCGGAGCGAGCCATCGCTGGCGGCGAGCGCACGATAGCGATGCTCGCACGCGAAGAGATGAATCGACGAGGCGCCGTGAGGACCTCTCCGGCGCCGAGGCGCCACGGCAGACATCTCAATCGTTTCGATGGGGGCCCCGACCGGAACGATAGCGAGCGCCTGCGCGCGATCCTGCCCGAGGTACGCCACGAATGCCGCAACGCGCGACGCGTGCACCTGATCTGGGACGGAGCCCCGTCCCACGTCGCACGGGAGACCCCATGGCCTCGCGGGCGAAGCGCCGCGCCTCGAACGCGCGGGCGCGGCGCCCATAAAAAAGATTGACGCCCGTTCCTGCGACACCTCCACTTCGTCATCGAGATGTCACAGAGAACGCCTGGGAATTGTAAAATTCTCCCCTTGGTGCGGAGGCCGCGCCGGCGTGGAGGCCAAGGGCGTGAGCCCGCTCGTCGATCTGGTCGTCTCGTCGCAGGTCGAGCGACCGGTGGAGAGCGCGGGGCTCACCTCCTGCAACACAGCGCAAAGTGCCCCGACGGCCAGACCTGCCAGCCCGATCTCACCTGCCAGTGAGCCTCGCCGATCGCGGCGCGACCGACAGTCCAGCTTACCAAGACAAGGAAACGAGACCATGAAACGCGCTTACCCCCTCTCCTTGCTCCCCCTCACCCTGGCGCTGCTCTCTCCCGCGCTCGGCTGCTCCGGCTCGGACACCGGGTCCTCGAGCGACGGAGCGACCGGCGCGTCGTCGAGCTCCGGCGGCTCCGCGACCACCGGCGGCGGCGGCACCACCGCGACCACCGGCGGCGGCGGCACCACCGCGTCCACCGGCGGCGGCAGCACCACCGCGACCACCGGCGGCGGCGGCACCACCGCGACCACCGGCGGCGGCACCACCACCGCGTCCACCGGCGGCGGTACGACCGAAAAGTTCAGCTTCTTCGTAACCAGCCTCGCCGCCATGCGGGAGCTGTCGGGCTCCCAGGACGGCTTCGGGGGCGATCTCCGCTTCGGGGAGACCGGCCCGGGCGCCGGTCTCCGCGGCGCGGACAAGATCTGCGCGACGATCGCCGAGAAGAGCCTGCCGGGCGCGGGGAGCAAGACGTGGCGCGCGTTCCTGAGCGCCGCGGCAGGCGAGGACGGCAAGCAGGTCGACGCGATCGATCGGATCGGCGAGGGGCCCTGGTACGACCGCCTCGGCCGGCTGGTCGCCAACAACAAGGAAGAGCTCTTGAACGAGCGCCCCTCCGGGGCCGACGAGGCGGTCGCCGACGATCTGCCGAACGAGGACGGCGTCCCCAACCACCAGCCCGAGCCGAGCCAGCCCGAGGTGGACAACCACGACACGTTGACCGGGAGCAACGCGGAGGGGCGGCTCTATGGCCCGACGGCCACGTGCAGCGATTGGACGAGCGCCGTAGCGGACAGGAACTCGAAACCGCGTCTCGGGCACTCGTGGCCGAGGAACTTCGGCGGCGGCGGCCCGGGCGGCATCAACATGGCCCACTGGATGTCGGCCCACGAAGCGCCCGGGTGCACCCCGGGCGTCAACCTCGTGGACGCGGGGGGACCGCAGCAGGGCTCGACCAGCGTCGGCGCCGGCGGCGGTTACGGCGGGATCTACTGCTTTGCGCTGACGCCCTGACGCCCGCGCGCCGCCCCTCGATCCGCTCACGTGTCTTCGAAGGGGCATTCGACGTCCTCGCCTCTCCGACACAGAGAGGCTCACCGAGGCACACGATACCTCTTACGACGCGGCAAACCCACGCGTCCTTCGGGATCTCCCAGCCTGGCCCACCGCTTGCAGCCCGCGGGCTCGAGAGGTGGCCCTCATGGCGAGATTCTTGGCGATGGTTTGCGTTTGTCTGCTGGCGTCCGCATGCGGCGACGACACGACGGGGGGGAGCCCGTCCGGCTCCACGAGCAGCTCCGCCAGCGGCGGCGGCCAGGGCGGGGACGGCGGCTCCGGCGGAGGGGGCGGCAGCGGCGGCAACGGTGGCAGCGGCGGCGAGGTCGATTGCTCGGCGTTCGAGGACGACGCGCCGGGAACCCCGGTGTCGATCACGGTGACCAACCACCGCGCGACGTCCATCTATTACCCTGACAACGAGTGCGTCGAGCGCTTCCGCATCGGTCCGGACGGCGGGCGCCTCGGCACGGCGGATTACCCTTGGGTGTATATGACCTGCGAAGAGGTCCAGACGGCAGACGACTGGCCGCAAGACTGCTTCGGCGGAAGCACGTTCGAGATCGCCGCAGGAGAGAGCGCGACGTTCTCCTGGAGCGGCCTGCTGTACGAGACCCAGCAGATGCCGATCGCCTGCGCGGCGCAGCCGGACAATCCGTTCGCCGACGACTGCCCGCGCGCGGTCGCCGTGCAGCCCGGAGCGTTCAAGATCGCTTTCGAGCTCTTCGGCGCGGCCACGTGTGAAGACGAGGGTCTATGCTCCCTCAGCGAGCCGTTCACCGTCGAGCAGGGGTTCACGTACCCGGACGACACGGCGGTCGAGCTCTCCGTCGACTGACGTCGCGACGTCGACGCTCCACGACCTGCGGGGCGAGCGCCGCGCTGTAACGGAGAGTCTTCGCTTGCGCCACCGATCTGTCACGAGCGCGGAGGCAAGCTGTTCCCCAGGAACATGCGGATCGATCCACCAGCCACGCTGGGACGACACACCGTGACCCTGTACCTCGGGCCCGCGGAGGACCAGGGCCCCGAGGCCAACGAGTCGCTTGGCGAGGCCATCTGGTTCGACCGCCGGGATCCACGATCCATTCGCCGCGCTCAGGAGATCCTCCAGGACCGGCTGCGACTCTCGGTCGCGCCGACGCTGTGCGACGAGCCTTCGCCTGGCCTCGGGGCAGCGTTGGGCAGGCTCCTCGCGGCCCTCGTCAGCGCGCTCGAGCGTTGGCATCGGCGCAACGCTGATGAGAAAAACAGGTTGAGCTCGGCCGCGAAGTACGGGATCAAGCCGCAAGACATCGCCATCCTGTCAGGGCGTGTCGGCAAACGCGCGTAACCGCAGGCGGACAGCTGCCGACGTGACGCTGGACAGGTGCTGTTCGCCTCGTTTCTCGTAGAGCCTCTCTCTTCATTTTCTTGGCGTCCTTGGCGCCTTTGTGGCTCTCTCGTTCGAGGCGTTCTGGTGAGAAGACGATAAACCGCCAGGACGCCAAGGAGAGAATCGCTCGATTCCCCCGGCGTCCTTCGCGCCTCGGCGGTCTTCTTCTCTGGGTGGCGATGTCGGGAGGGCTGAGCGCCGCTCGTTGCAGGCGCGCAGGAGCGCCGCGCGCTTACTTGGCGGGCGCCGGCTCCGCGGGCGCGCGGAGCGGCTCGATCGAGCGCGGGGTCCCGAACCCGGGGCCGCCGAGCGCGGTCTCGATCTTCTGATACACGCCCTCCCGCCCCGCGGAGCGCGCCGCGTCGAGGAGGACGTCATTGCGGTAGAGCGTCATCATCAGCCCCGTCACGACCGACAGCGCGAGCATCAGGCGCTGCGCACGGCCCGTGTCGCGCGCACGCGCGCGCGGCGGCGCCTCGACCGCCTCGGCCGGCTGGATCATGAGCAGCGGGGCGCGCAGATCCGGCATCCCGGGCGGCGGCGTCGGCCGGGACGCCGCGAGGATCGCCGCCGGGGGCGCCTGCACCTCGGTCCGCGTCACCAGATGCGGCGAGCTGTCCAGCTCCCCGATCGGCATCGTGGGTGAGGTCGGAAACATGATGGACGACAGGCTCGACACCACCGGCGTCGGATGATCGGAATCCATGTTCCGCGACGGAGGACTGGGCGGCGGCGGCGGGACCCGCCGCGCCGTGCTGGCCGGAGCCGGGGCCCGCGCCGACTCGGCCGGCGGGTCCGAGTCGAGCCCCGCCACCACGCCGAGCGGCTGCCAGGTGGCCATCCCGGGCTTCCATATCTTCGTGGACTCGTCGATGACGTCGAGCCGGAACAGATCGTCGAGCTTCTCCAACGTGAGCACCTTAATGTCGTCGGGCGCGATCGCGACGTGCCAGAGGCTCTCGCGATCATCGGTCGCCGGAGCGGGCGGCGCCGGGCGCATGGTCGAAGCGGGCGGCGCCGGGCGCATGGTCGAAGCAGGCGGCGCCGGGCGCATGGTCGAAGCAGGCGGCGCCGGGCGCATGGTCGAAGCAGGCGGCGCAGAGCGGGTAGTTGAAGCGGGCGGCGCCGGACGCCTGGCCGGAAGGGGCGGCGGTTTCATACAAAGTCCTCCCTTGCGCGCGTGAGGATGCCACGGTCCGAGCGCACCTGTACACACCGACATGCGGCGCGGCGCGCTTTCGAGACGGTACGGATTTTTTCAGCGAATTGAGGCGCGACCCGTGGCGCTGGCGGGATCCTCGCCATGTAGGTATTCTCGCGGCCGATGGGGGCGGAGCATGGAGGCATTCATGAGCACAGCGGATGAGGTCGGGGCCAGCAACAGCGCTGGATCGTCCGGCTTCCGGCGCTGGGTCCGGCTCGTGCCGGCGCTCCTCCTCGTCGCGAGCGCGACGTTCGTGGCGGCCTACTACGTTCCGCTCCGCCGCGCTCACCTGCTCCTGATCGAGGAGCAGCGCAGGTCGAACCAGCGGGGCAAAGACCTCGAACAGACGCTGAGCCAGGTGCGCGGAGAGCTCCAGCAGAAGACGGCGCAGGTCGAGAAGGTCGAAGCGGAGCGACGGCAGACCGAGGACGCCAAGAAATCGGGCCTCGCGCGGGTCGAGCAGCTCAAGACCGAGCTCGCAGGGAAGCTCGACAAGCAGATCAAGAAGGGGACCGCGGCCGTCGCCGTCGCGGACGGTCAGGCGCTCGTCGCGCTCCCGGAGACGGCGGTGTTCCTCCCCCACAAGCTCGACGTGAGCCCGCAGGGCCGCGCCCTCTTGTGCCATGTCGCGGGCGCCGTCGCGGCCATCGGCCAGGCGCCGATCCGCGTGGGCGCGGTCAGCGGCCCTCCGGACCTCGAGTCGCCCGCGCTGCAGAGCGGCTATCCGACGCCGTGGGCGCTCTCCGCGGCCCGCGCGGCGAGCGTCGCGCAGACCCTCCAGGACGCGTGCTCGCTGCCAGGAGCCCGGCTGTCCGCGGTCGGGCACGCCGAGCACGACCCCGCCGGCGCCGCGCTCGGAGAGAGCAAGCTGCCCGCGGGGCGGGTCGAGATCTCCATCGCGCTGCCGGGCGAGCCGGGCGACGCGAAGTGACCGGCGCGCGGAGGCGCGGCGCGCCCGCGGCTCAGCGCGGGTCGCGCAGCGCCTCGGCGCGCCGCGCCGCCGCGCGCCGCAGCGCGCCCGCGTCGACGTGGCGCGCGCCGGCGGACGAGCAGCGGAGCACCCGCTGGAACGCCGCCCGCGCCTGCGCCCGCTCGCCCCGCGCCAGCAGCGCCTCCCCGAGCAGGAACCACCCCTCGAGGTGCTCCGGGTCTGCGTTGAGCAGCGCCGCCAGCACCTGCTCTGCCTCGTCGGCGCGCCCGGCGCCCAGCAGCCGGGCCGCCGCCTCCGCGCCGGGCTCCCGCGTCGCCGTGCCCGCGCCCGCGCCCGCTGACGCCGGCCCCTCCTCGGCCTGCGCGCCGGGCGCCCGCGAGCTCGCCGGCTCGACCCCGCTCGACGGCTCCACCCGGCTCGCCGGCGCCGCCCCGTCGTCGCCCTCCGGCCGCTGCAGCCAGCCCGGCGCCGAGCCCCGCCGGAGCTCCGGCGGCAGCGGCAAGATGCCCTCCGCCGGCGACAGGACGACGTGGCCGCCAGGGACGAGCTCCGCGGCGAGCCGCCCGAGCAGGCGCGGCACCTGGTCCCGCTCGAAATAGATGAGGACGTTGCGGCAGAGGATGACGTCGAACGGCCCCGCCCCGAGCGCCGGCTGCGCGTCCGTCAGCGACGCCACCTCGAAGCGCACGCGCCGCCGCAGCGCCTCCGGCACCCCCTCGGCCCACGGCGCCGGCAAGGGCGCGCCCACCGAGCGCCGCTGCGGCAGCAGGCCGCTCCGCGCCACCGCGATCGCGACCGGGTTGACGTCGGTGCCCAGCACCGCCGCGTCCACCCCCGCCGCCTCCGCGCACGCGGCGGCGCTGTACGCCTCCTCGCCCGTCGAGCAGCCCGCGCACCAGAGGCGCAGCGGGCCCGGCCGCCGCGGCGCGAGGTCGGCCAGCACGCGCCCGAGGCGCTCGAACTGCTCCGGGTGCCGGTAAGCGGCCGTGTGCCCGATCGTTGCGGCGTCGAGCAGCATCGCCAGCGAGGCCGCCTCCCCGGCCTGGCCCGCGCGCTCGACGTACTCCGCCTCGCCCAGCCCGGCCCGCTGCGCGCGCTCCCGCACGTGCAGGTAGAGCGTCTCGGGCCACCGCGACGGCGCGTGGCCGAGCCGCGGCGACAGGACCCGCGCGAGGGCGCGCTCCAGCGGGCGATCATCCTTCACCGAGCACCCACCTCCGCGCGAGCTCGACGAAATCCGCGACGCGGATCGGCCTCACCCGCGGCGACGCGAGCAGCGCCGCGCGCGGCATGGCCGGCGCGCTGCACTCCGAGGGATCCTGCGCGAAGCCGAGGCCCCCGCCGTCCACGAGCGCCGGCAGCGCGCGGGCGCCGTCGCTCCCGAGGCCCGACAGCACAAGCGCGGCGACCCGCCGGGCGAGCGGCGCCGCCGACGCGAACAGGACCTCCGCCGACGGCCGGTGCCCGCCCACGGGCCCGTCGCCCGTCAGCTGGATCCGCCCGCGCCCGTCGAGGGCCATGTGCGACCCCGACGGCGCGAGCAGGAACTCCGGCGCGAGCGCGTCGCCGGCCCGCGCCGGCCGCGCCCGCGCGCCCAGCGCGCGGAGCGCCCGCGCGAGGTCGCGCTCCCGCCGATCCGGCAGGTGCTGCACGACCAGCACCGGCACCTCGAGGGGCCCGAGCCCCCGCGCCAGCGCCTCCAGCGCGGGGATCGCCCCGGTCGAGCCCGCGACGAGGATCACGCGCCCGCCCCGCGCCGCGACCGGCCGCCGGGCCGCGCGGAGCACCGCGGCGCGCAGCCGCGCCCGGGCCGGGGCGCCGGCGAGGTCGCGCTTCTCGAGGCCGTCGACGGCGCCCTGCGCCAGCGCCTCGCGGACCGCGGCCGAGCCGCGCGGGAGCGAGCTGACCACGATCACCCCGGCGCGGGCGGCGATGGCCCGGATCACGGACAGCCCGTCGAGCTCGGGCATGAGCAGGTCGACGAGCACCACGTCGGCGATCGCGACCGCCGGCAACGCCAGGAGCTCCGCCCCGGTCCGCGCCCGGCCCACCACGCGGATCCCCGCGTCCTCCTCGAGGATCGCCTCGAGCAGGCCCGCGGCGATGTCCGAGTCGTCGGCGATCACGACCCGCGTCGTCACGCGCCACCGAGGCTTTCCGCGACGATCCGGCGCAGCTCCTCCTCGACGAACCGCTGCTTCGACAGCACGGCCCGCACGCCGAGCTCGCGCAGCGCGGCGACGTTCTCGGCGTGGGTCGCGGCGGTCTGCGTCGTCAGCACCACGACCGGCACCCGGGCGAGCGCGGGCGTGCGCCGGAGCTCCGCCACCATCTCGAGGCCGTTCATGTAGGGCATCTCGAGGTCGGTCAGCACCACGTCCGGCGGCGCCGCCCGCGCCCGCGCGAGCCCCTCCCGGCCGTCGCTCGCCTCCTCCACGCGCAGGCCGATCGCCCGCAGGATCCCGGAGAGCAGCTCCCGCGCGACCGGGGCGTCTTCTACGACCAGCGCGAGCGGCTCGCGCTTGGGGACGACCAGCGCGAGCGGCTCGCGCTTCGGCGCGGCGGCCGCGGCGCGCGCCGGCGCCTCCCGGGGCGCCTGCCGCGCCCACGCGAACACCCGCTCGACGTCGAGGAGCAGCATCGCCTCGCCGTCCGCCGTCGGCGCCACGCCGCGCACGAGCGGCGAGCTCCACGGCAGCTCCTCCGACCGGACGAGGGCGACGAGCCGCGGGTTCTCGTAGCCGTCCACGCTCACCGCGAACAGCCCCGCGGCGTGGTGCAGCACGAGCGCCGCGTCCCCCGGCGCGGGCTGGCCCCCGTCGCCGAGCACCGCCCCGAGCGCGTAGAGCGGCACGAGCTCGACCCCCGAGCCGCCGGCCAGGCGCACGCGCGGCCCGTCCGAGGTGTGCAGCAGCTCCTCCAGCAGCATCACCGAGTGCACGGCGTGCGTCGGCACCGCGCACCGGAACCGGCCGCAGGTGACGGGGACCACCTCCTCGCCGTGGGGGCTCTTCGGCACGACGAGCAGGATCGTCGTCCCGAGGCCGGGCCTTGAGTCGACCCGGACCTGCCCGCCCAGCGCGCCGATCTCCCGCGCCACGACGTCGAGCCCGACGCCCCGGCCCGAGATCGCGCCGACGCTGCGGGTCGTGGTGAGCCCGTGCGCGAACAGGTACGGGATGAGCTCGGCGTCGTCGAGGGACGCGACGTCCGGCACCGCCTCGGCGAGCACCTCGCGCAGGCGCGCGAAATCGACCCCGCCGCCGTCGTCCTTCACCTCGACCCGCACGGCGGCGTCGGTCTGGACCACGGTCACCGCCACCGCCCCGCGGGCGGGCTTGCCGCGGCGGGCGCGGACGTCCGCCGGCTCGATGCCGTGGTCGACGGCGTTGCGCACGAGGTGCAGCAGCGCCGGCTCGAGGCGGCGCTCCACGGCCGCGTCGAGGAGCCCCGTCCCCTCGACGCGCACCTCGACGTCCTTGCCGAGCATGCGCGCCGCGCTCCGGGCGGCGAGCGACACCTGGTTCAGGAGGCGCTCGGTGCGCACCACCGACGCCCTGCGGACCACCTCGTCGAGCTCGCCGAGCGCGCGCCCGGCCGCGAACTCGTTGCTCGACCAGTCGGCCCGCACGGCGCCGAGGAGGCGCTCGATCTCCGCGCCGTAGCCGAGCGTCTTCGTGATGCGCTCCGCGACCCGGTCCGCGGCGCCCCGGGGGTCGATCTCGACGAGCAGCGCGCGGAGCATGCGCTGCGCCTCGCGGAGCCGCCGCTGGAGGACCTCCCGCTCGCCGTGCAGCCGCTGCATCTCGTGCAGGAGCGCCCCGACCGCCGCGGCGTCGAGGGCCGCGGGCGGGGCGGCCGGGTCCGGCGCGGCCGCGGGGTCGAACCGCGGCGGCAGGGCGCTCTCGGTCGCGGGGGCGCGCGGCGGCGCGGCCTCCCGGGCGGGGGCGCCCGCGCCCGTGAGCTCCGCGTGCGCCGCGCGGAGGGTCTCCTGCACGGGGCCGAGGTCGAGCGGGGCCGCCTCGCCGGCGCTCGCCGACAGGAGCCCGAGCGCCTCCAGCGCGCCGAGGAGGCTGTCGCCGGTGAGCTGCGTGGGGCGCGCGCCGCCCCGCACCGCGTCGATGACGGTCTCGGTCAGCTCGGCGAGGTCGCCGCACGCGGCGAGCTCCAGCATGTGCGCCTCGCCCTTCAGCGTGTGCAGGAGGCGGCGCAGGACCGGGAGGTTGCCGGCCTGGCCCTGCTCGAAGCCGAGCCAGAGGTCGGTCGCCTGGGCCACGCGGTCCGGCATGGCCCGGTGGAACGCGGCGACGAGGTCAGCCCGGCTCCTCATCCGCGTCCGCCTCGTCGTTGGCCGGCGCCGGCGCCGTCGCCTCGCGCTTCGCCCCGGCCGGCTTCACCCGGAAGGCCCTCGCCGTCGCCTTGAGCGCGTGCGACAGCTGGAGCAGCGACTCGGCCGAGCGCGTCGCGTCCGCGCTGCTCGTCAGCGTGTCGTTCACCGCCCCGACGATGTCGACGATCGCGGTCTTCACCTGCGCCGTCCCCTCGCGCTGGTGGTCCACGGCGTCCGAGATCTTGGCGGCGGCGGCGGCCGTGTCGCGGGCCAGCTTGATGCCGTCCTCGGTCGCGAGCACGGACGCGTGGGAGGCCGCGTGCATGTCCGCCACGAGCTTGCGGATGTCGCGCACCGAGTCCATGACGTGCTCGGACAGCCGGCGCATCTCGGCGGCCACGAGCGAGAACCCGCGCCCCACCTCGCCGGCCTTGGTGCCCTCGAGCGCGGCGTTCAGGGCGAGCAGGTCCGACTTGTCGGCGATGCTCTGGATCAGCGAGAGGATCTCGCCGATGCGGTCCGAGTGGGAGCTGA
This sequence comes from Sorangium sp. So ce185, assembly GCF_051526825.1. Lineage (NCBI taxonomy): Bacteria > Pseudomonadati > Myxococcota > Polyangiales > Polyangiaceae > Sorangium > Sorangium sp. So ce185. The sequence goes on from NZ_CP150316.1 coordinate 1,493,551, forward strand.
CGAGGCGGGTCTGCTCCGCGGTGCGCTGGACGCTGACGAGGCTCCGCTGGGCCATCTCGTGCACGGTGGCCGCGTCCTTGGCGATGTGATCGGCGCTGGCGGTCAGGGCCTCCACGGTCCGGCGGATCTCCTCGAGCGCCGCGTTCTGCTGGTTGGCGGTGGTCTCCTGCTCGCGCACCGACGAGAACATCCCGGCCGCGGCCGACGCGACCTCCGACGAGGTGTTGCCGATGCGCGTGGCGAGCCCCTGGAGGCTCGCGACCATGGCCCGGAAGGCGGCGAAGAGCTCCCCGTCGCCGGTGATCTTGCAGGTGAAATCGCCGCCCGCGACCCGCTTCGCCGTCTCCTGGAGCTCGCGCAGCTGGGTGTTCATCCGCTCGAAGGCGCTGGCCATGTCCCCGAGCTCGTCGCCCGAGATCCGGAGCGACAGCCGCGCCGACACGTCGCCGCGGGCGATGCGGTCGGCCGCCTCCTTGATGTGGGCCATCGAGCGGGTCATGCGCGCCGAGATGACCCACGCGAGGCCGAGGCCGAGCAGCATGATCCCCGCCGACTGGAGGGCGATGGTCCTGCGCGCGTCGGCGCGGCGGTGGGCGATCCGGTCGCTGCGCAGCCCCACGGCGAGCGTCCCGAGCTGGCGGTCGCCGTTCCGCGACCGGATCGGCGCCTCGCTGACGACGACGCCCCCGTCGCCCTCGCCCTGCACGTCCGCCGCGCTCCCGGGCGCCTGCACCGCGCCGATCGCGGCGATGCGCGCGCCCTTGGCGTCGTAGACGGACACCCAGCTGACCAGGGGATCGGTCATGGCGGTCCGCAGGGTGTCCGGGAAGGTCTCTGGGGGCTGCTCGAGGTCCATGGCGACGCCGATGGGCTCCTTCAGCATCGTGGCGAGGATCCCGGCGCGCTCGCGCAGCTCGGCCTCGCTGGCCCGCGCCGTGCGGTCGGGGATCAGCCACAGATCGAGCGCCGACAGCACGATGGCGACCGACGCCACGAGGGCGGCGATCTTCCAGCGGATGGAGCGAAAGTTGAGCATGGCGGCGGAGGAGGAGGATCGATGAGGGTCGCTGATCGATGGCGGACGCTGGAGCGGAGATCGTGAGTCGCGAGCCGTGAACCGTGAATCCTGAGAGGGGCGACGCGCCGTGTCGGCCGGCCGGCGGCCGGCGTCGCGAGGGCCCTAGTCGACGATGCGGGCGAGCCGGAGGAACTGCGGATCGAAGCGGAGGCCGATGGCGTTGGCGTGCTTCACGTTCAGGAGGAGCTCGGGCTTGGTGCCGGCGAGCGTCACGGCCACGGCGCAGCCGCGCTTGGTGTCGTCGCCGTCGCCGCACACGACGATGCGGACCACGGGACCCTCGCGCGGCGGGATGTCCGGGATGGCCGCGGCGAGCCCGCGCGCCACGTAGACCACCTCGGCGCCGCCGGCGCGCAGCGCCTCCTGCAGCTGGGCCTTTCCGGTGTACGTCACGCGCAGGACGGTCGCCTGCCGGCTGGCCACGGTCGTCTTCGCGGCCAGCTTCGAGAGCACGGCGGCCATCGCGTTCGCGTCGTCCGCGCTCTCGCCCGACTCCCCCCCGACGACGGCGAGCACGGCCGCGCCCTTCCGGCTCGCGAACCCGCTCTCGTAGCCGATCGAGCGCAGGAGGATGGCGCCCCTCAGCTCGTACGGGACGGAAGCGGCCGAGCGGCCCTCGGCGCTCGCGGTGGTGACGAGCAGGAGGGCCGTCAGCATTCGAATCGAGGAGCTCGGAAACGCCATGTGTCTCTGATCAGCCTTGAACGACCTCGAACGGGATCTTCGATGCGCGCCGCATCAGGCGCCGATGTCGGGGAGGCGGCGGGCGTCGAGCACCCAGTGCAGGGCGCCGTCGATCTCGGCGAGCCCGACGACGTGGGGCAGCGCCAGGATGTCGGCGAGGAGCTCCGGCAGCGGCCACACGCGCTCCCGGTCGACCTCCACGAGCCGGGGGCGCGCGCAGGCGATCGCTCTGGGGGCGCCGCCGGTCGACAGGCGCACGGTCCGCGTGGCCGGCTCGGGGGCCGCGTCCGCCGCGCGGCCCGGGGCGGGGTCGCCCCAGAGGCAGGCGCCGGGCTCTGGCGCGGGGTCGCCCCAAAGGCAGGCGCCGGGCTCTGGCGCGGGGTCGCCCTCGGCGAGGAGCACCTGCTGCGCTGGCACCGCGCATCGCACCCCGGCGTGCAGCATGGCGACCACGGCTCCCACGTCACCGCTCCTTGCCGGCGAGCCGCCGGACGAGGGCCGGCAGGCGATCGAGGTTGCGCTTCGAGAGGACCGCGTCCGCCTGGACCTCCATCTGCAGCTGCTCGAGCTCGCGCTCGGAGTGCCCGGACATCAGGATGACGCTGAGGTGCCCGAGCCGCTGGTTCTTCCGGAACAGGGTGAGCAGCCGGTCCCCGCGGATGGTCGGCATGAAGACGTCGACGACGACGATCCGCGCCTGATGCCGGACGATGGCCTGGGTCGCCCCGATGGGGGAGGGGAGCGCGACCACCTGAAAGCCGGCCGCGCGCAGCAAGCGGGAGACCTCCTCCCGGGCGATCTCGCTGTCATCGATGACGAGCACCGGGGGGCTCGGCGGCGCGCTCGACGGCGATCTCGGCGGCGGGAACGCGCTCGCGGGCGTCCCCGCTTCATCGACCGGATCGGCCGGTGGTCTGGGCCTCGTCGTGGGAGTCCGGGAGCTCGGATCGCTCATCGACCCGACCAGGCGGCCGGATCGCCGCGCGGCGCGACGGACGGCTGCGGCGCGCCCTCGGAAGCGTCGAGCAGGTGGATCACGTCGAGGAAGGTTACTACTCCCTCGCTGGTGTCGACCACAGCTTTCGGCGCGAGCTCTCCGAACACTTTTACCGCGGCAACACACCGCGTCTTGCCGGCGGGCAAACCCAGGTAACCCCGCTGCGTGCGGCAGACGACGATGCGGAGCGGCGCGGCCGCCGGCGCGGCGAGCGGGGCCGACACGATCACGACGATCCTGCCGCGGTCCTGGAGGATGCCCATCACCCGCGGATCGGCGCGCGGCAGCGGCAGGGGCGTGCGCCACGCGATCACCTCTTCGACCTGCTGCGCCCTCAGGGCGAAGGTCACCGGGCCGAGCTCGAAGAGCAGGAGGTCGACAGCGGCCCTCTCGCGCGGCCCCTTGTCCGGGGCGTCGTCGCGCAGGTCGAGCAGCGCGTGAACGTGCGTGAGCGCGTCGGACAAGGTGTCCTCGGTGTACCACAACGGCTGAGGCCGGGGAGCTGGTTTTGCGCTCGCCCTCGTGGATTCATGGGGTATCGGGCGTCTTCTGACTCACCAGGCCAGCCGCGCTGTCCTGCGGCGCCCTCTCCCTCCCATGCGGCGCTCGGGGGTGGCGCGCTGCGCTGGGCCCGGGCGGCGCGCTGGCTGAGCGCGCGCGCAGTGACGCCCGCGCGCGAGCCTGACCCCAGTGCAGCTGGACGCCTGGCGGCGTCCGTGAGCGGCTTCGGCCGAGGCGCCGACATGGTGGTCCAGGCGGCTCGGCTCGGCGTGCGCGATGCTCCACGACCGGATCCCATCATGGAAGCGGCTTCAGCTCCTCGTCTGGAACCCGCCAGGCGTGGTGAACGTCCGGAATGCCGCGTCGAGGCCATCCGGAACGTAGATCACGAGCGGAAGCTTTGAGTTGTAACGGATCATTTCTCTCGCGCCGAATACGGGTTCGGTCTTTGTCGGCGTGTTCCCGCAGCCGATGAGCGTGCTCATGATCTCGCCGTTGCTGCTCACCTCCCAGTAGGGGTAACCCCAGCCTTCGATCGTGCCTTCCTTGATTGTGCCGCTGACCCACTTGTGATTGCAGTCTGAATTTTCCAGGAGCTTGGAGAACGAGATCTCCACGCGTGCGCGGTCTTCGTGCTCGAGCTGAGGGAGATCGATGACGATGCGACGTTTGCCGTTCATGGTCTGCGGGTAAGGCTTCAGATTCTCGACGTCGTACGCGGAAGCGGGCGTGGCGAGCAATGTGGCGGTCAGCAGCAGCATGAGACGTTTCATTGGGAGTCTCCTTTTCTGTTTGATGCGCAACGTGTGTCGTCGGTCAGGCGCGCGGCGAGCGCGAGCGGCTCGTGGATCCGTGCCGGCGCGCCCGGCGCCGTGATGAGCTTGCTTCTGGACGTGGTGGCGCGAATGCGGCAGCTGGCGCCGCCGCGGGGGCCTACAGGGTCCATTCCATGCGCCGCCTGGCGCGGTGACCTGAAGCAGGCGCGACGCAGCGCCGGAGAGCGTCTGGGGGAGGGACGCGCGCTCCGCCGGGCGGCCTGGCTGGATCGAGCCATCGCCTGCCTACGGCGGCCGGGCTCGACGAGCGGATTCATGTTTCAGGGCCTTGCGCAAGGCCGACGGACTCGACCTGCGCGGCCGAGCGAAGACTTCGGCCTCGCGGAACGCAGCCTGGGTTCGTTCGTGGTGATCGGTCTCGATTCGATCGACGGACGCTCGTCGCCATGGTCGCTGCTTCGGCCCTACGCCTCGCGACTTGCAGCGCGGAGCGCCTCTCCGAGGGACCAAACCGAGATCGCCAGCAGGGCCACGTCCTTGATCAGGAACTGACCGAGCGCGCCGATCGCGGGGAACCCGCCGATGTCATCCGCCCACACCCCGGGCGTCGTGATCAGGAAGCTCAGCGTGCTCAGGAACGTCAGCACCCCGAGCAGGCTGCCGACGGCCGCGATCCGAGCGGACCACGGCCGGGACAGGATCGCGAGCCCGATCGCGATCTCCGTGATGCCGAGCAGGTTGGACATCCCCTGGAACCCCAGCACGGGATACGTCCAGGCGAACAGCGGGCTGTTCTCGATGAACGGGCGGATCGCCTGCGCCTCGAGCCCGGTGAACTTCATGCCGCCGATCCACAGCAGCGTGAGCGCCAGACCGGCGCGGAGCAGGCGGCCGCCGAGGGCCTCGATCCGGACGCCCCACTCGGCTAGGCTGGGCTCCGTGCGCTTCGTAATGTGGATGTCGGCGAGCTGGGCGGTGCGGTCGGCGGTCGACATGGTGGTCTCTCCCTCATGGATTCGGTCTCTCGGGCCCGCCTCGTCGGCGGCCCCTTCTCGGTCCATGGGACGCCGTGGGGGCGCCGGTTCTTACTTCCGCGGGGCGACTCTTTTCGAGGCGGCCGGATGAGCGAGCGGACGAACGAGGAGTGGCTGCGGCTCCTCCGCGAGCCCGAGGCGCAGGCGAGCGCCGCTGTCGCCGAGCTGCGGGACGTCGTGCGGGGAGGTCTGCGGAGGGCGCTCGCCGGACGCGCCGGGGTGGGGGACGCCGTGATCGACGACCTGACCCAGGACGCCACGCTGAAGGTGCTCGGCGCGCTCGATTCCTTCCGGGGCGCCAGCCGCTTCACCACCTGGGCGATCACCATCGCCATCCGCGTGGCGCTCACCGAGCTGCGGAGGGCCCGGTGGAAGGACGTGTCGCTGGATCAGATGACCGAGAGCGCGGGCGGGCCGATCCCGATCGCGGCCCCTGACGCGAGCGCTCACGTGGCCAGGGAGCGAATGATCGCCGCCCTGTACCAGGTGCTCGATACCGAGCTGACGGATCGGCAGCGCCGGGCGCTCATCGCCGAGCTCAGGGGCATGCCCCAGGCCGCGATCGCCGAGCAGCTCGGGACGACCCGGAATGCCCTGTACAAACTGACCCACGACGCTCGCCTCAAGCTGCGAGAAGGCCTCGCTGCGGCCGGATTCGGCGAGGACGACGTAAGAGAAGCGTTCGATACTCCGTCCCAGGGAGGGATGCCCTCGAGAGGAGCGCCATGAAGCGCCTGTCCCAGGAAGAGATCCGCGATCTGGCCAAGGTAGTCCTCGCGACGAAGCCTGACGAGCTGACGTGCGATGAATGGCTGGACTACGCGGCGCAGTACGCCGAGCTCGTCGCGGAGGGCGCCCCGGTGCCGGAGGCGCTGCGCGAGGCCGCGCGGCACCTCGACCTGTGCCCCGAGTGCGCCGAGGAGCTGCGCGCCTGCCTCCTCGCGCTGGCGGCGCGCTGAAGGCGAGCGCCACCGACGCGCTGGGGGTGGCGCTCGTCTCATCGTGGAAACCTACCGAGACCCTGCCAAAGGCTGACCCTCAGCGTCGAGCGAGCCGTCCGTCTTCGAGCAGCACCAGGGAGCCGAAGCGGAGTACGCCTCGGTCCGGGCCATGGGAGGCTTGGCGCATCCGTGAGTCGCTCATTGGCTATCCTTCATTCGCGGCTCGAGGGGCGGATCGAGCGCATCGCCATGGACCCCACGCAACACGATCGCGGCGTGCTGGGCTCCGTTCTCGACTGCATCGAGAGGATCTACCCCGTATGTAGTAGACGGGCGCCCATCGATGTCAACAACGACAGCCCAAGGCCACTTTTTTTCCGGAGGGTTTCGCGTCGGCTCGTGGATGCGCACTAGGATTTCGCGCGGGTCGCCTTCTTCTGGGGTTAGCTTAAACGTCAGCTCGATCATTGCTTACACCTCCTGTCGCAATCTTTGAGGCACCGGCTATATTCGTCGCTGCACTCCTTTAGACAGTTCTTGTCGCCCCTCGGGCAGTTGTCACGGCAGAGTCCTAATATCTGATCGCACTTTTCCTTGCATGCCTCTTTGCAGTCGGACGAGCTCGATCTCGTGCCCCATTCACAAGAGCCACACGACTGCGCTCCGGAGCCGTTTCCGACCCCACTAACCCTCTCGCACTCCTCCTCGGCTTCATCGAGCGACGCATGCTGGCCCTGGTACAGGGTCGTGCAGCTGGATGTGCTTCCTCTGCAAGCAGCCGAACCCGCTTTCCATGTAACCGTACACGTTGCCGACTGCGAGCTACATAGATCGTAGGAGTAGTCGTCATCGTCGGTGCTTTGCGGCTTCCTCGGTACATCGCCGAATCCTCCGGCACCTGTCGGGTTGATAATGCCGCCCCCGGCGCCGCTCGGGTCATCACCGGGGAGCCAACACTCCCCGACGTCGTAGTTGCAAGCGGTAAGCCCGAGGAGCAGGACAACAAAAGCTCTGTTCATCTCGACTCTCCCCCGAATCTCCAGACAGGTCCAGCGGTGACCATCGCCACCCAGTCACCATGAAGTACGCGACTATCTCCGCCGGCCCAATCCAGGTTGGCGCTCACGGACACGCCCAAGGGCTCGGAGAAGTACCAGTCGGTCTGGGTGTGACCGCCTGGAGCGATCCCCAGCACTCGGTTGCAGCTCATGAGGCCGCACACCGGCATCGAGTAGATCGACAGGGCCGGCCCAAGCCCGACTTTGCCTGTTTTCCAGACGTGCACCAGGGAGATCGCCGTTCGATCGTAGATCCCGATGCGGGCGCCAGGAACGACGCTGAACATGTTGTGAAGTTCGAGCTGAAACTCGCTCTCTCGGCGCCAGAGCAACCCGCCGAAGGGGCTCACCGCGAGCCTCGGGCCGGTCCCAATCTGGAGCCCGCCCACACTCACGCCACCGCTGAACTCGAGCGCCCTCGCCGGCGCCGGAGGGACGACCAGCGCACAGGCACAGCCGCACAACACGAGCGCGCTCGCCGTCCCCTTCGGCCCGTACCCCATGCATCCACCCCCACGGGCACCGTCCTCCTACGGGAAGTCGGCGTCAACGGGTAACCCAGGCTGCAATTATGTCCGCATCGTTTTCATCTCTGCGGCGCGAGCCGTGCGCTGGCCCCGAGGGGCTCCGACCCGTGCTTACGAGCGAGGCTCTGAATGACAGCCCCGCGCCCGGAGCCCCCGCGGAGGGCGGACTGGCCGCGCTCTCGTCAAGGCAGGCGAGCTACCGCCCGCCCGTCATGACCCGTGACCCGGCCCCCTCCACCTTCGCGAGCCGCTTCTCGCACCTCTCGATCGCCTCGACGATCTTCGCCTTGCGCTCGCGCTCCGTTCGCCAGCGCCGCGGCTCCGGCAGACCGAGCCACCGGGCGAGGCGCTCCAGCGTAGCGACATCGGCGCGGAAGAGACTCTCACGGCGCAGGCGGATCACGGTGGCGGCAGGGTAGATCCTCGGTGCCGCCGCGTCCGCATTTCGCTCGCGCCGCTTTCCCCCCCGCCTGCGGTGCGAGACGCGCCGTCCCTGAGGCCGAGCGGAGGTGGCCGCAGTGCGGCGCGGTCCCTCTGCCAGAGTCTCGCCTCCCGTCGCCGTCGCGCCTCTGATATACGGTGCCGCAGCAGCGGCTGGATCCGCGGACCCGGGGATAGAAACGATTATGAGCCGTCTGAACAGATGTAGCGAAGACATCGATGAGCCGATCAAGGTGGTCGAATACGACCCCTCCTGGCCGATTTGGTACACTGCAGATGCGGATGAATTGTCGAACACCCTCGGCGCCCGGATCCGAGAGGTGCAGCACTTTGGTAGCACCTCGGTGCCCGGAATGGCGGCCAAGCCGATCATCGACATTCTCGTTGCGCCTGTAGAGTGGCCGCTGGCCGCGCATGACAGGAGAGCACTCGAGGCGCTCGGGTACCAGTACCTCGGCGAAGCTGGCGTAGCCGGACGCGAGTACTTCAGGCGAAGAGGCGCGCACGATACCAACCTTGCGGTCGTCGAGTGGGGGGCCAACCTTTGGCGCGACAACCTTCTCCTTCGGGACTTCCTGCGGGCGAATGAGGGCGCGGCTGCCGAGTATGCGCGCTCGAAAGAGGAAGCGTGGCAGAGCGGGGCGAGGACCCTTCTGACGTACTCGGAACACAAAGGTCACGCCGTCACCGCTTTGTTGAGCGCTGCGAAGAGATGGCGAACCGAACAACCCGGCGGGAGAGACGACCCGGTATGAGCGAGATCGCCGGAAGCCACCGCTGCGGGTGACGCGAGGGTACGGGGCTTCGCGGAGCTCCAGGGCAGGCGCCGAGCCGGCGGCTCGCTACCTGAGCGAGTCGCGGGCCACCAGGGAGCGGACACCGAGGGGCGACCTCGGCGCAGTCGTGAGCGGCCCGCCGACTGCCCAGCAGCGCAGGTGTCCTGCAATGGCGCGTGCCTCCCCGTGGGCGTGTCGGCCGGCGGCTGCACGGTGCTCGCGCACGCCGGGAAGCACGTGTCCATCGATCACGGCATCGCGGTCGACGCGTCGCACGTGTACTGGGTCGAGCAGCTCTCACACACCGCCGTCGCGCGCGTGGCGAAGGCGGGAGGCGGCGCGGCGGGTGAAGCGTGGATAGGCTAGGGTCTGTACGCAAACCGGGCGCGGATCGCCTCGTCGCGCAGGAGGGTTACGCAGTCGAGGCGTACGCCAGGTGGTAGCCGCGGCGCGAGCTTGCGATAGAGGACCTCGGCCATGCGCTCGCTGGAGCTGTTGACGTCCGCGAACTCGGACAGATGGTTCAGCGTCTTGCCGTCGAGCGTGCCGACAGCGTCGGCGAGCAACCGGTCGAGCTCGTTGAAGTCCATGACCCCGCCGATCGCGTCGAGCCGTTCCGCCGACACCTGGGCCTGGACCTGCCACCGGTGGCAGTGCAGCGGCTCGTACTTGCCGTCGTACAGTCGCAGCGCGTGGGCGACATGCAGGAAGCGTTCGATCGTGAGCTCGTACATCTCGGTGTCCTCGGTTGGGCGCCCCCCCGGGCGCGATCGGCCCCGACGCTCGCCAGCACCTCGGCCACGCGCGCGACGGCGAGGTACACGTCCCCTCGCCGGCGGCAATCATAGCACCGGGGCATGAGATCCGCTGGCCCGGCCCAAGCCTCAGCCGACCCGGTGAGAGAGCGCGAGCCGGAAACCAGCGTGGCGGGTGACGCGAGGGCAGGGGCTCCACGGCACCGCACGGCGCGCACGAGCCGGCGGAGTCGACCCCGGGTCCGTGCCTGACGGACTGGCGCCATCGCCGCAATCAGAGCCAGGGATCGATGCAGCAATCAGCCTGTAGAGCGTCATTGACGCTGGCTCTCCCGCACTGTGCTGGAGGAGGGAAGGTGGGGGCTTCCTTGGATCAGTGCGTCTCGAGCGGATTGATCGACGTCGCCCCCTGCTTACGAGCAGCTCTACGATCAGGTTCCGGAGGAACGGGACCGCCGCGCGGCAGCCTCCGGAGCCCCCGCGCACTCAGGAGCCGTTCGTGTCGAGCAGCTCCCTGGCATCGCTGACGACCGCGGCGCGGCGGATCCACCGGTCCAGCTCGGCGAGGTCCTTGCTCGCGACGACGCGCTCCCGTACGTCGGCGGGGACCTCCAGCCCGCGCGCTTCGAACACGGCGAGCACGCTCTGCGTCTTGGCTTCGAGGAGCCCCTCCTGCCGACCCTTTGCCACGTAGCTGCGCGCGAATTCACTCTGATACTCGTATCCGCTCTTCATCATCGCCTCCAACGTCCGCCTCGCCGCTGCGTTCAGCGAGGATAGCACCACGTCCGCGTACAGGCCGCGCCGCTCCTGATCGAGCCCGGCTGCCGCCGCCAGGAACGCCACGCCGATCGCCTCACCGGCCTCCTCCTGCCCGTGCGCCATCGCCGAGAGCACGACCACCTCGGGCGCCGCCTTCGCCTGCTCGGCGTCCGTGACGACCGGGACGCCCTCAGGGGATGATCGGCAGCATCGGATTGCCGCGCGACCGGATGCAGGCGTCACCACCGGGCGCAGGCGCGGTGGTGACGCAACAGCGCGTCAGCGTCCTACGAGCCAGTAATGAAACGCGTGAAATCCAGCCCCGCGCCGCAGGGTGATCGCGATCGGCGTCGCCCCGGAGAGGCGCGCGGCGGGCAGGGGCACCGCCCGCTCCACCCACGTTCCGGCCGGCACCTCGACGGTCCCGGCCTCCTCGCCTGCCACCGAGATCGCGAGCTCGGCGCCATCGTCCGACGCCACCCGCATCACGAGGCGCGCCTCGGCCGGCGGCGCGGCGACGTGAACGACGAACCGGTCGGCCGCCCTGTAGTACCGGCCCCCGTCGGCGATCTCCGCGCGGGCCCTGTCGACCTCTCCGGGCGCGTCGCTCTCCGGCGCAGCGAGCGCGACCGCCACGTTGCGCTGGTCGGCGAGCGGCTCCAGCGCATATCCGTGCGCCGCCTCGGACTCGAGATCCGACACGTCGACCTCATCGAGGATCCGCTCGCCAGGCGCCGACCGCACCGGCAGCGCCCCCGAGCCGAGCAGGTCCCACCGCGCCTCGTACGCGATCATCGTCGTGCCGCCGAGGATCGCCTGATCCTCCACCGTGGCGTCGACGAGCTCGCGGCCGAGCACCGGCGCGCAGGCCATCCAGTGCGGGTAGACGATGAAGTGCGTCGGCCGGCGCTCCGGCGGCAGCTTCTCGTAGTGCTCGAACCTGGAGCCCGCGCCGGCCACCCAGTAGCGCGCCTCGCCCTCGGTCGTCAGGCCGACGACGTCGAAGGTCCTCCGGCCGCTGAAGTAGGCGAGCGCGCCGGTGTCGTTGACGCCGATCCGCGCGTCCTCGGGCAGGTGCTGCGCGGCCCAGCGGCCGAGCCAGACCTGCTGCCGGTCGATGGCGCGCGCGGAGTTGGCGAGGTCGTGGATGGCCCACGGGAGCCGCGCGGCCAGGGCGCCGGCGAACGCGCCGGCGATGAGCGGCGTCACGTAATGGAGCGAGCGCCGGACCCGCTGGGCGGCGTCGCCGAGCTCGCGCGCGAGGCACGCGGCCATGACGAGCCACGCCGGGGCGAACGGCCAGACGTAGCGCACGCGGTTCCAGAGGAAGCTCAGGTACGTGCACGGCAGCAGCGCGCCGAGCGCGAGCGCGGCCACGATCGCGGCGTGCGCGGGCCGGCCGCGCCGGTGCGCGGCCACGGCGAGCGCGACGGCGCCGAGCGCGATGACGACGGCGGAGCCCTCGGGGAGGAAGACGGCGGTCCACTGGCCGCCGTCGAGGACGTCGGTCACGAGCAGCCGGATGTTCTGGAGAAGGGCGTCCCGGAGCGCCGGTCCGTCGTAGTTGGGGTTGCCGAGCAGCCACTTAACCGTGGTCGTCGACGAGGTCGGGTGGCCCGCGAGCAGCTGGTTCAAGGCCGGGACGACCAGCGGGCCGAGGAGCGGCGCGAGGACGAGGAGGCGCCGGTCGAGGAGGCGGGGGATGGCGCTGCCGCGGCGAGGCGGCGCGATGGGCGCCGGGGGCGGCGACGCCGGGAGGGGCGATGGCGGCGCCGGGCGGGCCGCCCAGACGGCGAGCGCGAGCGCGGCGAGGAGGGAGGCGAGCGCGCCTTCGGGGCGGAGCAGGGGAGCCGCGAAGCCGGCGAGCGCGAGGGCGCGGGCGACGGCGGCGGGGGGCCGCTCGGCGGAAGCGGAGGGCAGCAGGGCAGAGGCGGTCGGCGTCGCATCGGAGCCGGCCAGCGGCGCATCGGAGCCGCTCGGCGGCGCAGCGAAGCCGGCAAGCGGCGCAGCGGAGCCGGCCGGCATCGTATCGGAGCCGGCCGGCATCGCATCGGAGCCGCTCGGTGTCGCACCGGACCCGGCCGGCATCGCAGGCTCCCCGACATCCTCGGCCGCCTCCGCCTTCGCCGGCTCGAGGAGCCCGGCGGCCAGCCGGGCGGTCCGGGTGAGGATCCACGCGAACGCGACCGTCTCCATCCCGCTCCACGCGAACCACGCGAACGCCGCGAACCCGGCGCACATCGCGCCCGCGCCGGCGGCCGCGGCGGGGCCGGCGAGGGGGCGCGCGAGGCGCGCGGTCTCGACGGCGAGGGCGGCGTGGAACACGAGCCCGAGCGCCCAGATCGCGTAGACCAGCGAGAGATCGCGCAGGCCGAGCGCGTAGAAGGGGGCGAGCAGCAGCGGCCAGAGCAGGCTCGTGGCGCCCGTCGAGTACCCCTCGCCGGCGACGAAGCTGAAGAAGCCGCCCTCCGCGAGCCGCCGGGCGTACTGCATGTGGATGAACGCGTCGTCGAGCGGCAGCGCCGGGCGCCCCGCCTGATCGAGGACCGCCCGGATGCACAGCGCCCCGAGCGCGCCGCTCGCGGCGAGCGCGGGCGCGTAGGGGAGGGCGCGCGCGGCGAGGGCGCGCAGCGGGGAGGGCGCTTGGGGAGCCGCCATGGGGCCCGACGAATACCACCGCGCCCCCGCCCCGGGGCCGCGATTTCCCGCGCGCGCGTGGCCGGCATTTGGTAGAGCGCCGGGGCTCCATGGTCTTCCAGCCGCGCCCGAACCACCCCTACGCCGACGCGCCCCGCTTCCCCGACGGGGACGACGTCTCCATCGACGACCTGCTCCCGGGCACCGGCCCCGTCGAGATCGAGATCGGCCCCGGCCGCGGCGGCTTCCTGTTCGAGCGCGCGGCGGCGAGCCCCGCGTCGCGGCTGCTCGGGCTGGAGATCCGCCTGAAGTGGTCGGCCATCGTCGACGAGCGCCTGCGCAAAGGCGGCCTGGGCGGCCGGGTGCGGGCGCTGAACGCCGACGCGCGAGAGGCGCTCGGACGGCTGCGGCCGGACGCGTCGATCGCGCGGTTCTTCCTGCACTTTCCGGATCCGTGGTGGAAGAAGCGCCACGAGAAGCGCCTGGTGATGGGCCCGGCGCTGCTCGACAGCCTCGCGCGCCTGCTCGTGGACGGCGGCGAGCTGTTCGTGCAGACCGACGTGGAGGAGCGCGCCGCGCTGTACGCCGAGCAGATCGGCGCGCACCCGGCGTTCGAGCCGGCGGGCGACGCGCCCGGCTCGCCGCACCTCGGCGAGAACCCCTACGGCGCCAGGAGCCCCCGCGAGCACCACGCCATCGCCGACGGGCTGCCGGTGAGCCGGCTGCTCTACCGCAGGCGGCCGCGTGAGGCCGGCGCCGGGGACGGAGCGCCGGCGGACGGCGGATAAGCCCTCTCCGGCAGCCGTCGTCGCGGGCGATCCTCGCGCCGGGTCGGGTGAACAGGGCACGTCATCCTTCCCCCGTCACGGGGCCGGGATCGGCGTGCCGTCGTCGAACGCGTTGTCCTCCCAGGTCGTGGGCGGGTCGCCGTTGTTCAGGACCGGGGTGCCCATCACGTCGCGATCGAAGCGGTTGCCGCGCACGTCGATGGTGCCGCCGCAGTCGAGGCGGAGCGTGTACCAGCTCCCGCCGCCGAGCAGCCGGTTGTGGCTCACCACCACGTCCGAGATGGGCCCGTTGTCGGGGCCGAAGAAGAGCGCGGCGTTCACGCCGCCGTCGTCGACCGGCGGCGCCGAGGGATCGATCCAGTTGTGGCATATCACGATGTCCTGTCCGGCCATGACCTGGATGCCGTCGATATGCGATCCCGCGCCGCCGAGCAGCCCGTCGATGAGGTTGTGCTCGAGCACGACATGGCTGGCGCCGAAGATGAAGCCGTCGTCTCGGCCCTTGCCATCGCCGGCGTGCAGGTGGTTGCGCCGCGCGACGCTGTGATCGGTGAGCAGCAGGCCGCCGGTGACGTCGCAGTCCTCGATGGTCAGATGCGCGTCCTCGATCGTCGTGTAGACCGCATAATGCTCGTCGCCCACCAGGCGCGATCTCCGGATGGTCACGTTCGGGTGGTCCACATAGAGCCGGCCCAAGAGCTCGACCGCATCGAACACCTGGCCCTCGCGCTCGGTGTGGATCGTGTCGGCGATCGGCGTGAGCGGCGGCGTGCCCGGCGGGACGCCGGTCGTCTCCGCCGTCGGCCACTCGCTCGGGGCCGGGGTGAGGCAGCCAGGGAGGAGCGCACCGCCGCCGGACGCGCCCGCGCTCGCCGTCGCGCCACCCCCGCCGCCGTCCGCGCCGCCGGGCGCTCCCGTGCTCGAGGAGCACGCGATCGAGGACAGCACGACGAGGACACCGCCGAACGAGATCCGCATCGTCCGAGCGTACTACAGCCCAGGGCGGGGCGTGGGTCTTTGCACTACTTCAAAGAGCCACGCCGGCGCTCGCTTTCTCGGTGAAAACGCGAGCTCCGCCGCTCGCGACCGCCCCCGCGAGGGATCTGCCTCGCCATCGTCGCTTGACCGAGCAGCGTTTGCCGGTACGCTGCCGGAGGCTCGATGTCTGGAGGCCTCCCCGGCGTGCCTCGGGGGCTCCGGCATCATCCATTGTCGACTTTCTTGCTCGAAGAGGCCGAGATGACCTGGAAGCACAGGAACCCCCCGGGCGCGGCGGCTGCCGCGCTCGCCGGAGCAGCGCTGCTGGCGCCGGCGCCCGCGGCGGCCGCGCCGAACGAGGCGGCCCACCAGCGCACGGCGATCCCGGCGTACTGGGGGCCGGACACCGCCGGCGGGGCCGAGATGTTCGCGCGGCTCGCGCAGAACGTCCCGACGAGCGACATCGTCGTCGTCAACGGCAGCGCCTCGAAGCCAGAGGCGCCGTTCCACGAGGCGTGGGCCGACGCGATCGCGAAGGTTCACGACGCGGGCTCCCTCGCCATCGTGTACGTCGACACCGGCTACTACGGCTTCGGCTTCCCGCCGGCGGCGCCGCACGCCACCAGGCCGGACGGCCCCGGGGGCGGGGGCAGCTCGGTGGCCGACTGGACAGCGCAGATTCAGCAGGACATCGACGACTGGTTCGCGCTTTACGGCGCGTACGGCGTCGACGGCATCTTCCTCGACCAGGTCACCGCGCAGTGCGGCACCGCGGCCGATCCCGACCTTTACGTGGACCTGTACGCGGCCGTCAGCGACTACATCAGCGACAACTACCCCGGGGCGTACGTCATCCTCAATCCCGGCATGCCGGTGGAGCCGTGTTACGAGGACATCGCCGATACGATCGTCACGTTCGAGGGCAGCTACGCCAGCTACATGGACGACGACGCCTTTCCGACCGCGCCGTGGCAGCTCGAGAGCGCGAATCCCGAGAAGTTCTGGCACCTCGTCTACGACGTGCCGGACGCGGCGGCGATGGCCGCGGTCGTCGCGCGCAGCAAGCAGCAGAACGCCGGCTTCGTGTACGTCACCGACGACCAGCTCGTCCTCGACGCGAACGGGGCCGCGCTCGGCCATCCCTGGGACACCCTCCCGGCCTACTGGGACGCCGAGCTTGTCGAGGCGGCCGGCGTCGACGACACCCTCGTGCCGGATCCGCCGGACGGCCTCGGCGCGGCGGCCGTGTCGGGCACCTCGACGGCGCGCGCGACCCTGACGTGGAACAACCCCTGGGACAACGTCGCGACCGCGGGCTACGAGGTGTTCAAGGACGGTGTGTCGATCGGGACGACGTACGACAACCGCATGACGGTGACCGGCCTCTCGCCGTCCACGAGCTACGGATTTCAGGTCAAGGCCTGGGACGCGGCGGGCAACGTGAGCGACCTCAGCGACCCGCTGACCGTGACCACGCCCGCGCCGGCCTCGGCGTCGATCCTGAGCCCGTCCTCGTGCCTGAGCGCCTCGGTCGCGCGGTACGAGGCCGCGTACGTGGATCCGTTCACCCATCACCGCGTGTTCATCGACAGCGACAACGACACGACCACCGGCTACCACCTCCCTCCGGGGCAGCCCGCCGGCGTCGATCACATGATCGAGAACGGCGCGCTGTACCGGTACGTCGGCCCGGGCTGGGCGTGGGTCCAGGTGAGCGGCGTCTCGCCGCTGGTCTCCACGACGGACGACGTCTACGTCTGGGAGGTGCCGGTCAGCGCGCTCGTCGGGGCGGCGGCCACGCAGGTGGTGGTGTTCCAGGCCGGCTCGCCCGACGCCTACAGCGCGACGCTCACGGTCTCGCAGAGCACGGGCTGCTGAGCCCTCGACGTCGCTCCCCGTCTGCGGGAGCTCCCCGCGGCTGCTCCTGAATCACCACGGGGCGGGGACCGCCGGCTGCGCGGCGGAGGCCGCTCGCTCTCTGGGCTCGCCAGGGCCCGCACGTCAGCGATCCAGGTGCTGCCGAATCGCGCGAGGAAGCCAAGCCTGCGCTCGGAGCGGCGCACATCGCTGCATGTACGCCGCCGACTCCTGTCGTGGACCGGTTCCGACGTGATGTAGCAAGCTGGGGTACAGCGCCTCTTCGCCGCGAGCACGGATGGACCGGTCCGCCCGTATCCTGGCTCATCTCTCCTGCGGAAACACCGTTGCCTATGTCATGGGGGCTACTCGATGGCTCGAGCGGAGGGCCTCGGCCCGGGTGCTCTGTGGCTTCCCCGACAGATGTCGTCGCTTCTCTGATCGGGAGATGAGAAAAGCTGAGCCGCGCGCGCGGCCTGCCGCAACAGCGATGCGTGGGAGTCGTGGTGATTCCCCAGGACAGAACAGATCTTGAGCATTGCTCCACTTACATTGGAGGACGAGATGCATCGTGCGCGCGTACGCATGTGGATCCTGGGTTGGATGGCGGGCGTGGTCGCCTGTTCGGTGCCGGTGGTCGGGTGCGGCGGCGGCGAGAGCAGCCAGGCGACGAGCACCACGTCAGACGCCGCCACGAGCACGAGCGGCACCGCTGGAGGGGGCGCCGGGAGTGGCGGAGACATTCAGGGGGGCACCGGGGGGATAGGCGGCGCTGGAGGGAGCGGCGAGGGCGGCGCTGGCGGCACCGGCGGCTCGGGGGGCCAAGGCGGGGCCGGTGAGGGCGGCGCCGGCGGCGCAGGAGGCCAAGGAGGGAGCGGTGAGGGCGGCGTCGGCGGCGCCGGGGGGCAAGGTGGCCTCGGCGGCGCGGGTGGACAGGGCGGCGAGAGCGAATCTCCGTGCGCCCCGACCGAGACGTTCTGCGATCCCGTGTGCGTCGATACGCAATCGGACAACGCGAACTGTGGGGCCTGCGGCACCACGTGCGCGGGAGGCTCGACTTGCCAGGCCGGCGCCTGCACTTGCCCGCTGACGGGGCAGACCTACTGCGATCCGCTCTGCACCAACACGAACCTCGATCAGTTCAATTGCGGGGCGTGCGGCAACGCGTGCGGCGGCGGCTCCTTCTGCACCGCCGGCGAGTGCACCTGCAATGCGGGGCTGGCGTACTGCGGCAGCCGCTGCGTGAACCTGAGCAACGATGAGGGCAACTGCGGAGCCTGCGGCACCGTCTGTCCCGATGGACAGATGTGCGTCACGGGTATTTGCCGGTAGCGGGCCGGTTCACCCCGCCGGGGGCCGCGCCGCTCGGCAGCGGCGCGCGCCTCGGCGTCACGGCTGCGCCTGGCCGTAGACAGCGCGCCGCACGGCGTCCGGGAACTCGCCCGCCATGCCGGCCAGGGCCGTGTTGGTCAAGACGATCACCGTGAGCTTGGCGCTCGGGTCGACCCAGAAGTTGCTGCCGTAGGCGCCGCCCCACTGCCACGTGCCGGCGGCGGACGGCATCGTGCCCGGGTCCGGCGCCTTCAGGACCGCGAACCCGAAGCCGAACCCCCATTTCCCGCCCGGCTGCTGCACCTCGAGCTCACCGGTCTGGTTCGAGGTCATGGCCTGGACCGTCGCAGGCCGCAGGATCTTCCCCCCGCCGGTGCGCAGCGCCTCGAGGAACTTGAGGTAGTCGTCCGCCGTGCCGACCATGCCGGCGCCGCCCGACGGGTACGAGCGCGGATCGAGGATCCGGGACGGCGAATACGTGATCTTGGCCGGCCCGAACGGCACGACCTGCGGATCGGCCATCCGCGCCGGGCGCGCGCCCGCGTCGCCGTACGGGACCGCGAGCCGGCCCGGGTCGGCGACCGTGAACGCGGCGTCCATCCCGAGCGGCCCGGTCACGAGCCGGCGCACCACGTCCGGGAGGGGCGCGCCGCCCGCCTTGGCCACGACGCCCCCGAGCACGTCGGTGGCCAGCGAGTAGTGCCACGCCTTGCCAGGCTCGAAGAGGAGCGGCGCCTTGGCGATCCGCGCGAGGTTCTCCTCGAGGGAGAGGCCGGGCTGATCGAGCCCGTCGGACACGCGCGCGCGGTGATAAGGCCCGTCCGGGGCCTCCATGAAGGTGTAGTTGAGGCCCGCGGTGTGGGTGAGCAGGTGGCGCACCGTGATCGTCGCGGCCCGGCCGTCCGCGAGCCGCGGCGCGAACGAAGGGAGCCATTTCGTCACCGGATCGTCGAGCCCGAGCGTGCCCGCGTCCACGAGCGCGAGGGCCGCCGCCGACACGATCGGCTTGGTCATCGACGCGAGGCGAAACACCGTGTCTTCGCGCACCGGCCGCTGCGCCTCCCGATCGGCGAAGCCGGCGGCGCGCCGGTAAACGACCTGGCCGTCGCGCGCCACGACGACGACCGCGCCCACGATCCGCCCCTGGGCCGTGGCCGCCTCGACCACCTCGTCGAGCCGGCGTTGAAGCGCCTCATCGCCCCGAGGTGCGGCCGCCTCGGCCGGCGGCGTCGAAGGAGCGGCCGGCGCCGAGGCAGCGGCCGGCGCCGAGGCAGCGGCCGGCGGCGCCGGGCTCGCGCACCCTCCCAGCGCGGCAGGCAGCAGCGAGAGCAACAAGCCCGAGGCGAGCACGACAGCAGATGAACGGAAGAATTTCATAGTGAGCGCTATGTAAATTGGAGGAGCCCGCCCGTCAAGGCATTCTATAGTGATCGCTATGAAGAACGTGTCCCCCCGGGCGGCGCGCGGCCGGCCGCGCGCCTTCGATCGCGGTGTCGCCCTCGAGGCTGCGCTGCGCGTGTTCTGGCGGCACGGATACGACGCGACGTCGCTCGCCGAGCTGACGGCCGCGATGAAGATCACGCCGCCGAGCCTGTATGCGGCGTTCGGCAGCAAGAGGGAGCTGTTCCTCGAGGCGGTGGCGCTGTATGCCGAGATGTACGGGGCGAGCGTCCCGCGAGCGCTGTCCGAGGAGCCGACCGCCCGGGCCGCGGTGGCACGCGTGCTCCTGGAGTTCGCGGCGTTCTCGAGCTCGCCGGATCATCCGCTCGGGTGCCTCATGGTCCACGGGGCCGCCAACTGCACGCCGGGGTCCGCCGAGGTGGAGGCCGCGCTGCGCGAGCGCCGGGCGGCGAGCGAAGCCGCGCTCCGCCGGCGCATCGAGCAGGGGATCGCGGAGGGCGACCTCCCCGCCGACACCGACGGGGCGGCGCTCGCCAAGTATTACGGCGCGGTGATCCAGGGCATGTCGGTGCAGGCGCGCGACGGCGCCTCGAGGGAAGAGCTGGAGCGCGTCGCGCAGGCCGCCCTCCGGGCGTGGCCGCGGCGTCGGCGGGGCGCGGCGCCCGCGACCCGCGGCGCCCGGCGAGCGCTCCCGGCGCGGTGAGCCGGCGAGAAGAACGAAGACGCAACGACGAAAGGACCCCACGACGTTCAAGGGGAATGAGACGACGAGAAACGACAGGACGTGACCTGTACGGTAGTGGCTTCGTTCTCCCTCCGCGTCTCTCTTCATCCATCCATCTCGTTGCCTCTTTCCCTCCTCGCCGCCTTCTGCGTCCTCGCGCCGACGGTCATGGCTTACGCGGCGAACGCCTGGGTGCTCCGCCGCGCGTCGCCGACGCTGGTCGACTCATGCCCTCGTCGCGAGGGCGGGACTGCGGCCGATGAGGCCCGCGATGTAAGGCGCTTGACAGCCGAAACCGGGTACGTGACGATGCGGCCGAGGTCAGCCACGAGGCTGATCGGATAACGCACTCACGCCGGGGGGAACGCGAGCGTTCCTGCGCAGGCGCTCAGGGGAGGTGAAGGGATGCGGGCTGAGCAGCCGTCGCCAGGGCTCGTGCTCATCGCGGACGACGTTCTCGTGAACCTCGAGGTGCTCTCAAGCACGCTGGAGTCCGCGGGGATCGAGGTCAGCGTCGCGACCGACGGTCCCATGGTGCTCGAACGTCTGGAGTACGAGACTCCCGACCTCATCATGCTCGACGTCACCATGCCGGGCATGACGGGCTTCGAGGTCTGCGAGCGGCTGAAGTCGAGCCCCGCGACCGCCGATATCCCCGTCATCTTCACCACCGCGCACGCCGAGATCGCGGACAAGCTGCGTGGGTTCCGCCTGGGCGCGGTCGACTACGTGACAAAGCCGTTCGCGCGCGACGAGCTCCTCGCGCGCGTGAAGACGCAGCTGTCGCTCCGGCGCGCCCTGACCGCGCTGGCCAGGAAGAACGCCGAGCTCGAGAACGAGATCGAGGTGCGCGCCGCCGCGCAGGCGGATCTCGCCCGGCTGACGGACGATCTCGAGCGCCGGGTGGAAGAGCGGACGCAGGCGCTCGCCCGCGCGGTGGCGGAGCTCGAGCGCGCCAAGGAGTCGCTCGAGGAGACGGTGGAGCGGCGCACCCGCGAGCTGCAGCGCGCGAACGAGCGGCTCGAGCGCGAGCTCGCCGAGCGGGCGTCGCTCGAGGAGGCCCGCTCGGCGCTCCAGGCGCAGATCATCGGGGGGCAGGCGGCGAGGCTGGCCGAGCTGTCGACGCCCATCATCCCGATCAACGACCAGATCCTGGTCATGCCCCTCATCGGCGTGGTCGACGAGGAGCGCGCGCAAGGCATGGTCGACGCGGCGACGCTGGGGGTGAGCGCGCGCAGGGCGGCGGTGATGATCCTCGACATCACCGGCGTGTCGCGCGTCGACGCGCGCGTGTCCGAGGCGCTGGTGCGGGCGGCCCGAGCGGTGCGCCTGCTCGGCGCGCGGGTCGTGATCACCGGCATCCGCCCGGAGGTCGCCCGGGAGCTGGTGGCGCTCGGCGCCGAGATGACGGGGATGGTGACGCAGAGCACGCTCCAGGACGGCATCGCCTACGCGATGAGCATGACGCGGGCGCCGTCGCGCCGCGCGGCGGCGCCCGCGGCGCGCGAGTGACGCGGCGGCGTCCGGCGCGCGGGTGACGCTCACCGGGGCGCGGCGCCGCTCTCGGACGGCGCCGCCGCCGGGGCGGGGCCGGCGGCGGCGCGGAGGAGCTCGCGCAGCCGGTTGACCTGAAAGCCCCTGGCCAGGCCGCGCAGCTCGTCGAGGAACGGGCGGAGGCGCGCGTCCTCGCGCTCGAGCCGCTCGATCTCCAGGAGCAGCCCGCTCAGCCGGCCTCGGTTCACCAGGTCGAGCAGCCCGGCGAGCGTCTCCGCCGGCGGCAGCGCGCGCCCCGGCGCCTCGACCGCGGCGCGGCCTGGCCCCTCGTCGGCGATCACCCGCGCCCAGCGCTCCGGCGCGGGCGCGGGCGCGGGCGCGGCGTCGGCCGGCGCGGCGCTCGCGTCGACGAGCGGCACCTCGAACTCGAAGGTGCTGCCCTGCCCGGGCTGGCTCTCGACCCGCAGCGCGCCGCCCATCTGCGCCACGATCCGCCGCGCGATCGCGAGCCCGAGGCCCGTGCCCTCGACCGGCGCGCCCTCGGTCGGCACCTGCTCGAACGGCTCGAAGATCCGCTCGAGGTGCTCGGGCGCGATGCCGGGGCCCGTGTCCTCCACGCGGAAGCGCGCCGGCCGCGCGGCGCCCGCGCCCGAGCCCGGAGGGGCCTCGCCCGCCGTCACGCGCAGCACCACGCGGCCGCTCTCGGTGAACTTGATGGCGTTGCCGAGCAGGTTGAGCAAGACCTGCATGAGCCGCTTCTGGTCGGTGATCACGGTCCCGAGCGCGGCGCCCTCCTGCTCGAACAGGAACGTCAGGCCCTTGGCCTCGGCGCGCACCTGGCAGATGCCGAGCACCGCCTGCACGAACGAGGGGAAATGCACCTCGTCGGGGATCAGGGTCAGCTTGCCGGCCTCGATCTTGGCGAGATCGAGCACGTCGTTGATCAGCGTGAGCAGGTGCTCGCCGGAGGACTGGATGATCTGCACGGCGCGCAGGTGCCGGGGCGACAGCCCGTCCAGGCGCCCCAGGATCTGCGCGTAGCCCAGGATGCCGTTGAGCGGCGTGCGCAGCTCGTGGCTCATGCTCGCGAGGAAATCGCTCTTGGCGCGGCTCGCCGCGTCGGCCGCCTCCTTGGCCGCCTTGAGCTCGGCGGTGCGCTCCTCGACGAGCTGCTCCAGGCGGTGGTGCGAGCTCGAGAGCTCGCTGTAGAGGGCGGCGTTCTCGACGGCGGTCGCCGCCTGCGCGGCCAGGAGCGAGACCACCTGGACGCGCGCCTCGGGGAAGGCGCCCGAGACGCCGGCGTGCTCCAGCACCATCACGCCGAGCAGCCGGCCCTGGTGGAGCAGCGGCACGAGCAGCAGCGAGGCGGGGCCGCGGCGCTCGAGGTACGGGTCGTCGTCGAAGCGCCCGTCGCCGCCGTCGCGCCCGAGCACGAGCGGCTCGCGGCTGCGGGCCACGTAGCGCACGACCTTTTCGGGCAGGAGCGCCGAGCTGAGGGCCGGCTCGTCGGGGTGGAGCGTGATCCGCTCGGGATCGACGGTGAGCTCCGCGCGGACGACGAGGCGCTCGCCGCGCGAGAGCACCAGCACGGCGCGCTCGGCGCCGGCGTTCTCGGCGAGGAGCCGCATCATGCGCGCGATGAGCGACCCGGGATCCCGGTCGCTGGCCAGGGCCTGGGCGGCCTTGAGCAGCGAGACCACGTCGATCCGGCTGCTCGCCGGGCCCGCCGCGGTCGTCGCGGCGCGCGCCCCGGCCGGGTACGCCGCGGCGCCCGCCGGCTCGTCGCGGGCCGCCTCGGCCGCCGGGAAGACCTCGGGGTGCCGGCGGCGCAGGACCGCCGCGGCGCCGGCGGCCTCCCAGCGCAGGTAGGCGCCGTGCGCGTCGCGCAGGTAGGCGCGCGCCATCCGGGCGCGGCCGCGGCCGAGCAGGTGCTCGCCCGCGAGGCGCAGGCCGAGGGCCTCGCCGCTGACGAAGCCCTGCCGGTGGGCGTGCTCGATGGCGTCGTCGTAGAGGCGCTCGGCGTCCTCGTGCCGCCCCGCGGCCTGCGCCTCGCGCGCCTCGGCGAGCAGGAGGGCGTGGCGGAAGGTCGCCGGGTTGAACGCCGAGAGCCGGGCGAGCCGCGCGCGCTGGGCGGCGAAGGCGGCGCGGGCGCCGCGGTCCTCGTCGGCGGCGTCCGGGGCCGCGGCGGGCGGCAGCGCGGCGCCGAGGATCGTGACGATCTCGAGGGCCCAGAGGGCCGGCGGGTTGCACCAGC
Organism: Sorangium sp. So ce185; assembly: GCF_051526825.1. NCBI lineage: Bacteria > Pseudomonadati > Myxococcota > Polyangiales > Polyangiaceae > Sorangium > Sorangium sp. So ce185. The sequence continues at coordinate 1,517,346 of NZ_CP150316.1, forward strand.
CGGCCGTCCACTCGGCGCTCGCCTCCGCGGCGAGCCGCAGCGCGTCGCGATCCTCGCCGAGGTGCGCGGCGGCGAACGCGGCGGCGCCGAGCACGATGACCCGCAGCATCGGCGAGCCGGCGGGGAGCGCGGCGATGCGGCGGATCGCCTCGCCGACGTCCGCCTCGCCCGCCTGGGCGAGCAGCTCGTGGACGGCGCGGCACGCCGGGGCGCTCTGGCCGGCGATGAGGTCTCTCCAGGGCCTCGCGGGGATCGGACAGCTCGACAGCCGCGCCCCCGCGGCCATCCGCGCGGCGGGGAGGATGACCTGGCCGACCTCGCTGTGGGTGATGGCCCCCTCGCGGGCGCCGAGCTCGGGCACGTCGCGCCAGCGCTCGTGGACGGCGGCGAGGTCCGGGTGCACGCACTGGGCGGCGATGCTGCCCGTGTGGAGGGCGCCGGCGAGGAGCAGGCCTTGCGCCGATTCCGCGGCGTACACGAGCTCGACGCACCGGGCCCCCAGGGGCAGCTCCTGGAGCACGCCGGTGAACACGACGGCGCTCATGCTCAGCCCGTAGGCCGCGCGCGGATACAGCCCGTGCAGCAGGGCGATCTCCGGCATCGCGAAGATCAGGCTCGCCGCGAGCGGCGGCTCGCTGAGCGCCGCCGCGGTGATGGAGGCGCCGATCAGCTCGCCGGCCACGCGGGCGACCGGATCGGCGCAGCGGGGCAGGGCGCGGAACGACGCCGGGCTCATCGCCGCGATCAGCGGGGCGATGCGCGCTGCCTGGGCGGCGAAGAACGCGGCCAGCGCCTCGGGCTCGCGCGGGAACGACCAGCCGAGCTCCACGAGCGCGGCGAGCCCGACGCCGAGGCCCTCGGGGTAGCGCCCGGCGACGGTGAGCAGCGGCACCTGCGCGAGCGCCACGCGGCCGCGCGCGACGGCGTCCCTGGCGCGCTCCCGGCACGCCGCGAACAGCCGCTCGCCCACCTCGGGCTGCCCGGCGAGCCACTCGGTCTCCGCGAGCGCGAGCAGGATCTCGAAGTGGAGATCGTGGGCGCCGCCGTCGGCGGCCGGGGCGCCGCCGCCGCCGCCCAGCAGCTCGCGGCCCGCCCGCAGGAACCGCGCCGCTTCGGCGTAGGCCGAGGCCGCCTTGGCCCGCAGCCCGCCGGCGAGGCAGCGGTCGGCCACCCGGCGCCGCTCGGCCGGCGCGCTCAGGCGCTCCGCGGCCCGGAGGTAGTGGTCGAGGAGGGCGAACAGCTCGGCGTCCCCGCCGCCGTCGGACCAGCGCCGATCGAGCTCGCGCGCGAGCGCGAGGTGGAGGTCGAGGCGCTCGCCGTCCCCGAGCAGCTCGTACGCGGCCTGCTGCACCCGGTCGTGCGCGAACGCGTACGCCTCGCCCTCGCCCTCGCCCGCGGCCACGAGCAGCCCCTCGTGGAGCAGCGCCTCGGCCCCCCTCCGCAGCGCCGCGGCCGGGAGCCCCGCGGCGGCGCTCACCAGGGAGGCCTCGAAGCCCGCCCCCACGCACGCCCCCGCGGCCAGCGTCCGCCGGAGCTCCTCGGGCAGGCGCCCCATCTTCGCCGTCAAGAGCGCCACGACGTTGTCGGTGACCGCGGCCCGCTCGATGCGCTCCGCCTCCCACCGCCACCGGCCCGTGGCGAGGTCGCGGGAGAGCAGCCCCTGCTCGTGCAGCGCCCGCAGGAACTGCTCGACGAACAGCGGGCTGCCGTCGGTCTTCGCCCGCACGATCGCGCAGAGGGCCCGCGCCTCGTCGCCGGCGCCCGGCAGCATGTCGAGGACCATCCCGGCGAGCGCCTCGCCGTCGAGGGGCCCGAGCGCGTGCACCTCGGCGCGCCGCCCGCTCGCCCGGATCGCCTCGAGCAGCGCGCGCAGCGGGGGCGCCTCGCCCACCTCGCCGTCGCGGCAGGCGCCGAGCAGGAGGAGGTGCTTCATCTCCGGGTCGGTCGCGATCGCCTCGAGCAGGGCGAGCGACGGCGCGTCGGCCCACTGGAGGTCGTCGATGAACAGCACGAGCGGGGGCTCGGCGCTCGCCGTCGCCCGGACGAAGCGCTGCACGGCGCGCTGGAAGCGGTGCTTCGCGTCGGCCGGGCTCACCTCGAGGAGCGGCGGGGGCTCGCCGAGGATGCGGGCGAGCTCCGGCGCCATGTCGACGAGGACGCGCGCGCTCTCGCCGAGCGCGGCGCGGCAGGTCGCGGCCCACCCCTCGAGCGCCTCGGCGCTGTCCGAGAGCCTGCGGCGGGCGATGGCGCGGAAGGCTTGCGCGAGCGCCGCGCAGGGGGCGCCGCGCTGGAGAGCGTCGAACTTGCCGGGCGCGAACAGGCCGCCGGCGAGGCGCGCCTCCTCGCGCAGCGCGCCGGCGAGCGCCGATTTGCCGACGCCGGACGGCCCGGAGAACAGCATGAGCTCGGTCTCGCCCCCCCGCGCGCGCGCGAGGGCCTCCCGGAGCGCGCGCTGCTCCCGCTCCCGGCCGACGAGCCGCGACGGCCTGCGGAGGCGGTCCTCCCAGTCGCGCGCGCCGAGCGCGAACGGCCGGATCGCGCCCGTCGCGCGGAGCTCCTCGAGGGCGCGCGAGAGGTCGTGCGCCGCGCCGTCGCCGGTCTGGTAGCGCTGCTCCGGGCTCTTCTCCAGGAGCCGCATCACGACGGCGCTGACCGCCTCGGGGATCCGGAGCGCCGGCGCGCGCTCGTGCGGCGGCGGCGGCCTCCGGGCGATGTGCGCGTGGATCAGCGACAGCTCGTCGGTCTGCTCGAAGGGCAGCTTGCCCGTGAGCATCTGGTAGAGCGCGCAGCCCAGCGCGTAGAGGTCCGCGCGCGCGTCGGGGGCGCGCTTCATGCGGCCGGTCTGCTCGGGCGCCGCGTAGGCGAGCGTCCCGACGACCGCGCCGTCCGCCTCGGCGGCGTCGCCGGCCGCCGCCCGCCGCGCGGCCAGGCCGAAATCGATGAGCCGGACCTGGGCGCGCTCGGCGTCGACGAGGACGTTCTGCGGCGTGACGTCGCGGTGGATGACGCCCCGGCGGTGCAGCTGCCCGAGCAGGCGCGCGAGCGACGCGCCGAGGCGCAGCGCGGCCTCGACCGGCAGGGGCCCGTGGGCCAGAGCGAGGTCGAGGGAGCAGTCCCCCCAGCGCTCCAGCACGAGGGCCACCCCGGCGCCGTAGGGCACGAGGTCGAGGGCGCGGGCGGTCCCGGGGAGGCCGAGCTCGCGGAGCAGCGCGTATTCGCCGCGGAGCCGCGCCACGACGCGGGCGTCCGGCACCTCGTGGCGCGGGATCTTCAGCACGACGTCGGCCCGGCTGGTCAGGTCGACGCCTGCGACGACCCGCGTCTCCACGCCGGTGTACAGCACCTTCCCGAGCCGGTAGTCCATCGGCATCGGTTCATCTTCGCCGAAGTCCTGCGCCGCGTGTCGCTTTCCTGCGGCGCCGCGCCGCGGCGAGCGTGGACGGCTGGCGGAGCGCTGCTGTAGGGTGGATATGCGAGGTCCAGCTTGCCTCCGCGGCGCGGGAGCGCTGGATTGAGGGTTGGGCCCAGAGGGCGTGCCTGGCCGAGGAGCAAGGAAATGAACCCGCTCGTCCCCGACTTCATCCTCCAGCAAGACGCGCTCGGTCGGGCGGAGGGGAGCTTCACGGGGGCGGCGCTGAGGATCGAACTCGCCGGCCTCGTCGAGATCGCCGAGGCGCTGATGCCGCACGGGCGCGCGGGCGCGGAGGAGCTCGCGCGCTCCCTCCAGGCCTGCTTCGACCCGCTGATCGAGGCGGTGCATCGCGCCGGAGGCTTCATCGCGAGGCTAACGGGCGACGGGTTCACCGCGCTGTTCCCGGACGCGCCGGAGCGCGACGTCGCAGAGCACGCGCTCGCCGCGGCGCTCTCGATGCGCCGCCTCTTCGCCGAGCGCCCGGCGCGACAGACGCCGTCCGGCAGCTTCCCGCTCTCGTTCCGGATGGGGATCGCGTGGGGAGCGGTCGAATGGGGGATCGTGCGCATCTCCCCGGAGCGGGCTTACTACCACTTTCGTGGACAGGCGCTGTCCGAGTGCGCCGCGCTCGAGCGACAGGCGCAGACTGCGGATATCCTCATCGGTCGCGCCCTGTACGAGCGACTTCGGCCCGGGAGAGCCGGGCGCCACGGGCGGAAAGTCTATAAGGTCGGCGACGCGCCGGTGCGCGAGCTGCCCGAGGTCCCGAGGTGCCCGCCCGCCGGCGATGGCGCCGCGTTCGTGGCGAGCGGCGTCGCCGGCGTGCCCTCGGAGGGGGAGCTCCGCGAGGTCACGAGCGTCTTTCTCTCGTTCGAGCAGATCCCGGGCGTCGCGGAGCTCACGCGCCTGCTGCACGAGCTCTCGGACCTCCACGGCGGCACCTTCACCGGCGTCGAGGCGGGCGATCTCGGCGTCTCCGCGCTCATCCACTTCGGCGCGCCGATCACCCTCGGGAACGACAACGATCGCGCGCTCGACTTCGCGCTCGAGCTGAAGAAGCGCGGCCTGCGGCAGCCGCGCCTCCGCGTGGGCATCGCCCGCGGCGTCGGGTACGTGGGCTTGAGCGGCGGCGCGGGGCGGCGCGAGCTCGCGTGCCTCGGCCGCGCGACGAGGCTCGCCGCGCGCCTCGCCGAGAAGGCCCCCTGGTCGGCGGTCTGGGTCGACGCGCAGGTCTTCTCCGTCAGCGAGGCGGGCTATCAGTGGAGGACGGAGAACCTCTTCCGGTTCGAGGGCCTCGACCTGCCGGTCCTCGTCTACTCGCTCCAGCGGCGGCGCATCTCGGTTCATAAGGAGTTCTACAAGCTCGGCCTCCTCGGTCGCGAAGCCGAGCTCGAGCTCCTGTCGCGCCATGTCGAGCCGATCTTCGAGGGCAAGCCCGCCGGGATCATCTACATCGACGGCGAGGCGGGGATGGGCAAGAGCTACCTCGTTCAGCGCTTCCGCGACCGGTGCGAGGAGCGCCGGCACGATCGGCCCTTCCTGTGGCGCGACGCGCGCTGCGATCCGACGCTCCGCGGCTCGCTGAACGCGCTCGAGTTCGCGCTGAAGGAGCACTTTCGGGCGCCCTCCGAGCTCGGCAAGGAAGAGAGGCTCACGAGCTTCGACGACGCGCTCGAATCCCTCCTCGAGCGGCTGCCAGCGAGCCAGCGCTCGCTGAAGCGGGAGCTCGAACGTGCGCGCTCCGTCCTCGCGGCGCTCATCGGTGTCCGCTGGGACGACTCGCCCTACGAGCGGCTGCAGCCGAAGCACAGGTACACGAGCACGCTCTCGGTGCTGTGCTGTCTCTTCATGGCCGAGGCGTCGCTCCAGCCAGTGATCCTCCACCTCGAGGACGCCCACTGGGCCGACGCGGGCTCGCGCGAGGCGGTGCGGGTGATCGCGCAGGTATGCAAGGAGCTGCCCCTCGCGATCCTCTGCACGGCGCGGAGCAAGGAGGACGGCAGCCCGGTGCGCATCCCGCTCGACCCAGACATCTCCGTGCGGGCGATCGAGATGAAGCCGCTGTCGCGCGAGCAGCTCCTCGCGCTCGCGCTCCCCCTGTTCGGCGGCCCGATGCCGGACATCCTCGCGACGACCCTCTGCGACAGGGCGGGCGGCAACCCGTTCTTCGCGCAGGAGTTCCTCGCCCACTGGGTCGAGGACGGGCGCGACGGACACGGATCGGGCTCGAGCTCCGCCTCCATGACCCTCTCCCTCTCGACCACGTTCACGGCGGCGAGGAGCGTGAGCAGGCTGCTCACCTCGCGGATCGAGCGGCTCGACGCGAAGGTGAAGCAAACCGTCGCCGCCGCGGCGGTGATCGGCCGCGAGTTCGACCTGCGCGTGCTCGCGCTGATGCTCGCCGATGCGTCGGTGATGGAGGAGCACCTGCGCATCGGCGAGGCGGAGTGCATCTGGTCGGCGAAGGGCGAGCGCCGTTTTCAGTTCAGCAGCACGCTCCTGCGCGACGCGGCCTACGATTCGCAGTCCCGCCCGCGGCTCCAGGAGCTCCACCGGCTCGCTGCCGAGGCGATCGAGAGCGTCCACGGCGACGACCTCGAGGGCCAGCTCGTGGCGCTCGGCCACCACTGTCGTCGCGCGGGCAAGGTGGACGACGCGCGCCGCTACTTCCTCGCGGGCGCGCGCAGGGCGGCCGCGCGCTACGCCCACGAGGACGCGACGTGCTTCTATCGCATCTACTTCAAGCTCTCACCGGGCCCGACGCGCGAAAGCGTCGCCGTCCGTTCCGAGTTCGCGCGCGATGTGCTCGAGCGGATGGGGCGGTATCCTGAGGCGCAGCAGGAGCACCGCCAGGCGGTCAATGAGGCGCAGAAGCTCGGCGATCGCGCGTCGGAGGCGCTCGGCTTGCTCGGCCTCGGCCGCGCGTGCTGGGCGATGCAGCAGCCGGATGGCGCGCGCGCGTACTGGGAAGAGGGGCTGCGCGCCGCGCGCGAGGCGGGCAACCCGGCGACCGAGGGGGACACGCTCGCGAGCCTCGGGATGGCACACGCCGTCCAAGGTCGGGTCGACGCCGCCCGAGCCCTCTATGCGCAGGCGCTCGAGATCGCGGGACAGACCGGCAACCGGATCGAAGAGGCAAGGTTGCTCTCCGAGCTCGCAAAGGTAAACCGGTTAAGTGGCCGTCCTGCCGGCGCGGCGGCGGTGCAGCAGCAAGCCGCCGCCGTCGAGCGTGCGCCGGCGTCCGGGAAGACGGGCGCCTGAGCGCTCACCGCGCCAGCTCATCGTCGAAGCGGCGAGCCCGCGCGCCGCCCGTCGGGCGCGCCCCCCGCGGCGGTGAGGTGCGGAGACAGGAGGAGCGGCTCGCCGTCGGGGACGCGCTGGAGGGAGGGGAGGAGCGCGTCGAGCTCCCCCGGCTCGAACCGGCAGAGGCCGATCGCGTACCAGAACGACCCCGCGAGCGCGCCGCCGAGCTTGTAGCGGCGGCCGTCGGGCGTGAACGCCGCCCAGCCCTCGGCGCGCGAGAGGAGCACCGCGCGGCAGGCCCCTGTCGCCACCTCCCACAGCCGGACGGTCCCGTCGTCCGAGGCGCTCGCGAGCCAGGCGCCGTCCGGGCTGAAGGCGATCCCCTGGACGGCGCTCGCGTGGGCCAGCAGGACGCGGCGCTCGGCCCCGGTGAGCGCGTCCCAGAGGCGGATCGCGCAATCCTCGGCGGCGGAGGCCAGCAAGGCGCCATCCGGGCTGAAGGCGACGCCGGCCACGGCGGACGCGTGGCCTCGGAGGACGAGCCGCTCGTCGCCCGTGGCCGCGTCCCACACCTGCACGGCGCCGTCGCCCGCGCCCGCCGCCAGCGAGGCGCTGTCCGGGTGGAACGCGACGCTCCTGACGAGCGCCGAACGGCATTTCAGCACGTGACGCACCGCCCCCGCGGCCACGTTCCACAGGAGGACGATCCCGTCGTCGGCGCCCGACGCCAGCGACGCCCCGTCCGGGCTGAAGGCGATGCTCCGGACGGCGTCCGCGTGGCCCTTCAGGACGCGATGCTGGGCGCCCGTGGCCACGTCCCACAGCCGGACCGTCCTGTCCTTTCCACCCCACGCCAGCGAGGCGCCATCGGGGCTGAAGGCGATGGTGATCGCCGACAGGGGGAAATCCTTCATGATGCGCTGCCCGGCCCGCGTCGCCGCATCCCACAGCCGCACGGTGCCGTCCGCGGAGGCGCTCGCGATCGAGGCGCCATCCGGGCTGAAGGCGACGCTCCTCACGTGGTCCACGTGGCCTTCGAGGACGCCGCGCTCCGCCCCCGCGCCCGTGTCCCAGAGGCGAATGGCGCCCCCCTCCGAGGCCGTCGCGAGCGAGGCGCCATCCGGGCTGAAGGCGATGCTCCGGATCGTCGACGCGTGGCCCCGGAGGACCCTGCGCCTCGCCCCCGTGGCCACGTCCCACAGCACGACGGCGCTGTCCGTGGAGCCCGAGACCAGGGTCGCGCCATCCGGGCTGAACGCGACGCTCCTGACGGTGGCCGCATGGCCCCGGAGGACCTCGCGCTGGGCCGCCAGGGTCACGTCCCACAGCCGGATGGTGTTGTCGTTGCCGGCCGACGCGAGCAGATGGCCGCTCCCGTCGAAGGCCACGCTCCTCACCGACGCCTCATGGCCGATCAGGACGCGGGGGTCGGCCCCCGCGGTCAGATCCCAGAGCCAGACGGTGCTGTCGTGCGCGCCCGAGGCCAGCCACGCGCCATCCGGGCTGAACGCGACGCTCCTCGAAATGCCGGCGTGGCCCATCAAGGTGCGCCGCTCGGCGGCCCTGGCCACGTCCCAGAGCCGGACGGTCTGGTCGTCCGCCGCCGAGGCCAGCGAGGCGCCATCCGGGCTGAACGCGACGCTCCGGACGATGGCCGTGTGCCCCGTCAGCACGCGCGGCTCGGCCGGCGTGGCCACGTCCCAGAGCCGGACGGTCCTGTCGTTGCTGCCCGACGCGAGCACGGCGCCTCCAGGGCCGAACGCGACGCTCGTGACCGGGGCGGCGTGGCCTCGCAGCACACCGACCTCCCGCCCCGTGGCCACGTCCCAGAGCCGGATCGTCGCGTCGCTGCTGCCCGCGGCCAGGAGGGCGCCATCCGGGCTGAACGCGACGCTCCGGACCGTCGCCGCGTGCCCGGCCAGCGCGCGGCGCGCCGCGCCGGTGGCCGCGTCCCACAGCCACACCGGGCCGCTCCGGTGCGCCGACGCGATGAGCTGCCCGTCGGGGCTCACCGCCACGGCCATGCAGGGAGACGCGGCCGCGGCCGTCACGACGTCGGCGTGGGCGGCGCCGGGGGCCGCGCTCCCGAACGCGTCCAGGCCGGCGAGCGCGCCCTCGTCGAGCCGCGCGCCGACGAGCTGGGCGTAGCGCAGCCGGGCCGACGCGAGCCGCGCGCCGCGCAGATCGGCGCCGAGGAGCCGCGCGGACGACGCGTCGGCGCCCTCCAGGTCCGCCCCCGCGAGCCGCGCCCCGGACAGGTCGGCGCGCGAAAGCGCGGCCCCGGCGAGCGACGCGCCGCCGAGGTCGGTCTCGATCAGCAGCGCTTCCCGCAGATCCGCCCCGCGGAGGTCCGCGCTGCGGAGGTTCCGGCGCGAGAGGTCCTTGCCGCGCAGGTCCTGGCCGGCGAGGTTCACCCGCTCCTCGGCCTCGACGTTCAGCCGCTTCAGCACGCCGATGGCGTTCCGCTTGGCGATCTCGCCCGACGTGCCGCTGAGCGCCCGCCTCGCCCAGGCGACGCTCGCCTCGCGATCGGCCATCGCCGTGAAGAGCTCGACCATCAGGTCGGACATCTCGCGCCAGCCGAGCACCGTGGCCTCGCCGCCACGGCCGAGCTCGGCGGCCGCCTCCCGCGCGACGAGCCACTCGAGCACCGAGGCGTGGAGGAACGAGAAATTGCCCTCCGGATCGCGCACCAGCAGCGTGCCGGAGCCGACCGCGTGGACCGCCTCCTCGAGATCGATCTGCCGCGTGCTCAGGTCGGCGATCGCCTTCGCCACCTCGGCGGGGAGCTCGTCCGCGTGGACGCTCGGCTCCATCTTGGACCAGAGCCGGAGCGCGAGCGTCGTCACGGCCTTCCATCGATCCTCGGCGACCAGGGACGCCGCCGCGCCCCGCACGTGGACGCGCGCGTCCTCGCTCCGGAACCACCGGTCGATCAGGCTCTGGTACAGCCCGGCGGCGGTGATCTTCCCGGTCCGGTCGCGCGCCTCGAGGAGCTCTCGCTCGGGGATCTCGGAGATGAAGCCGAGCAGGCGCGGGTTCTCGGAGAGGCGCAGGAGGTCCTTCACGTCGTCGAGCAGCCGCACCCGGGCGTCGGCGGCCTCCCTGCTGCCGAGCAGGTTGACGAGGAACTGGCGCACCTGGACCGGCGAGAACGTCGTGAGCGTGGCGATCCGGTGGCCGGGGATCCGCTCCGCCTGCTCGCCGAGCTTGGTCCGGATCTGGTCGTCGGAATAGAAGTGCTGCGTCCGGCTGGTGAGCACGACCTTGGCCTTGCCCTGCGCCGCCTGGATCAGCGTGTCGAAGTGGTCGGCGGCGCGGCTGTAGCGCACGCGGAGCGCCAGCTCGTCGAAGCCGTCGAAGAGGAGCGCGATCAGGCCCTCGGCGAGCATGTACCGGAAGCTCGGCAGATCGAACCGCTCCATGCCCGAGAGCGCGAGGTGGTTGGCGACCAGCGCGTCGAGCGAGTGCGCCTTCTCGAGCGATCGCATCTCGATGAGCACCGGGTACGGCGGCCCCTCCCGCGCCCCGAGGCGGCGCGCCAGCTCGTGGAGCAAGAAGGTCTTTCCGGTCCCGAAGTCGCCGAGGACCAGGACGAACCGGGCCGCGGGCGAGGCGAGCAGGTCGTCGATCGCGTCCAGCGCGTGGTCGACCTCCTGCCTCGGGCCGCCGGCGGCGGTCAGCGCCGCGCGCTGGGGGACATAGAGCCGCGGCGGGTAGATCGGATCGCGCTCCAGCCGGTGGATCAGCCGCTCGACATACGGCCCGAAGTGGATCAGGCCCTGGTACTCGGCGATGCTGGCCAGCCAGACGCCCTTGCGGTGCGCCTCCCGCACGAGCGCCTCGGGCGCCGGCGGGCCGTCGTAGACGAGCTGGGAGAACGTCCCGGCGCTGCGCCGCTGGGTGCGCGCGTGCACCTGGGTCCGGAAGAGCTCGATCGCGGCGGGGGTGACGGGGCCCGCCACGGCGCCCACGGCGAAGGCCAGCGCCGGCCCCAGGAGCGCCGGCCCCAGCGGCTCGGCCGTGACCACCTCGGCGACCGCATGAAACGGGGGCGGGGCCTCCCGCCAGGCGATCGTGACGCGCTTGCCGCGCGCCTCCTCGCGCATCCGGCAGATGCGCACGACGTGGTCGAGGAGGTCCTCGTCGCGCTCGTCGCGCTCGTCGTCCCCCGCGCGGCCGCGCTCGCCGCGCTCGCCCCCGTCGCGCGCCCGCGCGCCTCGAGCGGCCGCGGCGGGGGGCTCCGTCGCGCTCGCGCGGCTCGCCCGCATCCGCTCGAGCACCGCGCGGGCGTAGGCCGCCGCCACGATGGCCGCGTACATCTGCCATGCGTCGCCCTTCTGCTCATCGCAGTAGTCGCAGATGCCGCGCACCACCAGGTACCCCACGTCGTGCTGCCACGCGGCGTCGGCGAGCCCCGAGCCCTCCATCTCCACGGCCTTGATGCCGAGCTCGTCGCGGAGCTGGTCGCGGCGGCGCGCGGCCTTGAGCAGCGTGTTGCCCGACCCGATCGGCCCCTGGAAGACGCGCGGCTGCCCCTTCTTGCGCTGCGGATCCGCCGGGTGCGGGCGGACCTCCGACGGGTCGAGCGGATCGCGCAGCACGTCTTCCGCGTCGGGAGGCCGCTTTGCGCCCACGAGCCTGCGCCCGCGGTCGATCAGCTTCACCCACGGCGCCTTCCGCTCGTAGGCCAGGACCTCGAGCGCGTCGACGCCCTCGAGGAGCCACGCGCCCGGCGCCCTCGGCGAGGGGCGAGGGGTCTTGCCGCGGGCGGTCTCCTTGTCGAAATCGTACTGCACCACCCCGCGCCGATCGACGACGACGACGTCGCCGAGGCGCACGTGCTCGGCGGGCTTGTCCGGGTGCGGCACCCCGCCGGCGATCCCGACCATCACCACGCTGCGGATCTGCGGGAAGTGCTCGAGCATCTGCGTCACCCGGATCGACGCGAGGTTGTTGCCCATGCCCGTGCTCACCAGCGCGACCGCGTGCGCGCCGCCGCCCTTCGCCGGGATCTCCCCGAGCACGTAGTCCCGGCCCGCGCCTTCGCCCCCGGCCGAGTGCTCGACGGGGCCGTCGAGCATCGCCTTCGCCGCCGCGAGCTCCTTGGGCAGGGCCGTGACGAGCCCCACCGTCACGCGATCGCGCAGCGCTCGGGCGCGTTCGTCGGGCGCGGGCCCCGGCGCCGGACGAGGCTTCAAGGACGCCATTGCGCCCTTCTATCATGACCGGCTCAGGGGCGCGTCGCGCCGCTCCCCGCGGCGGGCGCGACGCAGAAGTCGCCCTCGGCGGCGTAGCCCTCGGCGCCCTTGAGCTCCACCACCCGGTCCCGGCCGAGGGGCGCCGCGCCCGGAACGCGGAAGGTGGCGACGTCGAGCCGCGGCACCGGCTTCTGCCGCGGCGCGGGCAGCTGGGGCACCCACGTGTACGGCGCGCGGTAGGCGCGGTAAACCAGGTTGAGGCTGAGCGGCGGTTTGCGCCAGTAAGGGCTGATGTACTCCCAGACGATCTCGTGCCCCGGGGTCACCTCGAAGATGCGGCCGTCGGAGCCCTCCGTGATCAGCGTGTTGCCGTTGGGCAGCCGCTGGGCGCTGCTGATGAAGGGGCTGTAGAAGCGCGACGCGTCGAGGGGCATCACGAAGCCCGCTTCCCTGGGCGTGTACTGCCACCGGATCTCCAGCGTTGTGGGGTCGATCTCGAGCACCCGCGAGTGGTCGCGCAGGGCGGTCTTGAGGCCCTTTGGCGCGCCGGGGCTCGGAGCGCCGTAGCCGGCCCAGCCCCCGTTGTCGAAGACGAGGAGGTTACCCTCGCCGGGCAGCCCGCGCGGGATGAGGTGGGCGTGGTGCTGGCCGATGATCCAGCCGAGGCGGCGCTCCGCGTCGCTGCCGTCGTACCGCGGGCCGAGCTTCCACACGATCCGCCCCGTCTTCTTGTCGACGATGGCGATGATGTTCGCCTCGCGCGCGTCCCAGATCAGGTTGTCCGGGTGAAACCGCTCGTCGCCCGCGTCGTACCACCGGTTCGGCCCGAGCAGCGACATCGAGTTGATGTGCAGCCAGTCGCCGACGCCTCCGGCCGCGGCGCTCCCGCCGAGGGCGCCCGCGCCCGGCGCGCGCAGGTTTGGATCGCGGCGCAGGGCGGCGCGCGCCGCCTCGTCGAAGCCCAGCTCCTCGACGTGCTCGTGGGCGCGCCACTGCCAGACGATGTTCCCCTTCCAGTCCACCTCGACGATCTTGTCGTCGAGCAGCGGGTGCTCGGAGATCGCGTAATTCTGCACGTTCTCGTGCACGAGCAGGAACGTGCTCCCCCGGTCGATCAGCGGCTCCTGGCCGGGCGCGTAATACCCGACCGGATTGCCCTGCCGCTGGAAATCGTGGTGCTGGCGCGCGAACCAGCGGGGCGCCTCGCCCGGATCGTGGATGTGCTCGAGGCGGTCGAAGCGCCACACCACGTTGCCTTCCCAGTCGACCTGCACGAGGTCGATCTGGTCCTGCGTGCCGTGCTTCGGGTTGCGCTCGCCGGTGCTGCCGAACACCTGTCCGCCGGGCAGGAGCTTGTTGGGGAACCCGTGCAGCCCTTTCCAGAGCTGCACCTCGCGACCGTTCATGTCGATGAGCAGCGCGCCGAGGCCCGCGGCCTGGAAGATCGTGTAGCCGTTCCAGCTTCGTTCGGGGTCATAGAGGGTGACCCCGGTGGGGTAGATGGTCGGATGGCCCATGCTTCGCGTCTCCAGGTCTGCGGTGAAGGCAAGGACGGCGTGGCGGCTGGCATGGAGGTGCACGCGGCGTACCAGGGCCAGAAGCCGCGCGCGAAGGCGTGGCGCCGAGCGCCGCGGCGCAACGCTGCTGCGCAGGGAGCAGCTGGCCAGCACCGGAGTATGCTCGCGAGCCGCATCGGGCGGCGTGGTTGACGTTGCGGGAGGCGGGTATGGCGAGAGGCGGCGCGACGGTGGACGGGAGGACATGGCGGCTCGCCGGCGCGGCGATCCTCGCGGGGAGCGGGGTTGCCGCCGCGGCCTGCGGCGCGCGGGTCGCGGAGCGCGGCGCGGTCGCGCCCGTGGCGAGCGCGAGCGCGACCCCTGCGGCGGTCGCGAGCGGACCGCCGCCGCAGCCACGGCCGGTCGCCCCCCGGCGAGACTTCGGCCCCGGCGACCGGCCGCCGAACTGGCAGTGCAGCCCCGAGCTCCTGGCGCAGCTCGAGGCGCCGGTGCCGCCGCCGCGGGTCGACAGGCCGGCGGGCGCCGGGGTGGCGCCGTCCACCCGCGGCTGCGCCGAGCACGCGCCCCGCCTGCGCGAGGTCGCGCTCCGCGCCGCGGACCATCGGATCGAGGCGGCGCGCCGCGAGTACCTGCTGTTCCAGTGCACGCCTCCGCGCCTGGTCTTCGTCTCCGAAAAAGGGTCGGTCGTGCGCCAGTCCGGGACCAACGTGCAGGTGCCGGGGGTGGACGAGCCCGATTTCGTGAAGCTCGACGGCCCGCGCCTCTACACGCTCAGCGGGACGAAGCTGCGCATCTTCGACGTCGCCGCGCCCGCGAGGGCGCGCGCGGTCGGCGAGGCCACGCTCGACGGCCCCGCGCGCAAGCTGTTCGCCGCCGGCAATCGCCTCGTCGTGTACTCGTCCATGGACCCGCCCGCGGGGCGCGCCGCCACGCCCGAGTGCACGTACGGCTACGACTGCGTGCCCGCCGGCGACGGCGCCGCGACGCGGATCAGCGTGCTGGACGTCTCCCAGCCAGGCGCCCCGAAGACGCTGCGCACGATCGACGTCTCGGGCTCCTTCATCGCGGCCCGGCGCATCGGCGACGCGGTGCACACCGTCGTCCACGACGACCGGATCGGGCCGCCCGGGCTGCGCTTCGCGCCGGAGAGGCCGCTCGCCGGGCCCGAGGACGCAGAGCGGGAGTTCGCGCGGCTCCGAGAGGAGAACCGGCGCGCCATCCTCGCGGCGGACCCCGCGGTGTTCCTGCCGAGCGCGCGGGAGGCCGGGCAGCCTGGCGCCGGCGCGTGCCGGATCCACCTCGCGCCGGGGGCTGACGCCGCGGGCTTCACCTCGATCATCAGCCTCGATCTCGGCGCGTCCGGCGGGTTCCACCGGGAGATGGTGCAGACCCAGCCGGGCTTCGCGTACGCCTCGAAGGGCGCGCTTTACCTGGCCGTCCCGCAGCTCGCGCGGCGCGAGCTCTACCCTGACTGGGCGCACACCGGCGACACGCTGATCCACGCCTTCGACCTCGCCGGAGGCGCGTCGACCTACGCGGCGAGCGGGGTGGTGCGCGGCCGCCTGCTGAACCAGTTCTCCATGGATGAGCACGAGGGCCACCTGCGCGTCGCCACCACGGTCGGCCGCGCCCCGGACCCGGCGGCCCGCAGCCTCGTGAGCGTGCTGCGCCGCCAGCGAGCCGAGCTCGTCACGGTCGGCGTGCTCGATCGCCTCGCGCCGAGCGAGGACATCCGCTCGGTGCGCTTCGACGGCCCGCGGGGGTTCGTTGTCACGTTCAAGAAGACCGATCCCCTGTTCGCGCTCGACCTGTCGCAGCCGACCGCGCCGCGGGTCCTCGCCGAGCTCAAGATCCCCGGGTTCTCCACCTACATGCACCTGATGGACCCGGAGCACCTGCTCACGATCGGGTACGACGCCGAGGATCAGGGCAAATTCGCCTATTTCCAGGGCGTGCTCCTCCAGATCTTCGACGTACAGAAACCGAGCGAGCCGCGGCTCCTCCATCGCGCGGTGATCGGCACGCGCGGATCGAGCTCCGAGGCGCTCACCAATCACCTCGCCTTCACCTACTTCGCGCCCAAGGAGCTCTTGAGTCTGCCGATGACGATCTGCGAGGGAGGGCAGGGGCCCCAGCACGGCACCTCGCAGTTCTCGGGTCTCCTGCTCTACCGGGCGAGCGCGCAGCGCGGCTTCCAGCCGCTCGGCCGCGTCGCGCAGGGACAGGCGTTCTGTGGCGCCTGGTGGTCGAGCGCGTCCTCCGCGGTGAAGCGCAGCTTCGTGACCGGGGATCACGTGCTCTCCGTGAGCGACCAGGAGGTGAAGGTGCGGCGGATTCAGGCCCCGTCGAAGGAGCTCGTCACGCTCACGATGCAGTAACGGCGCTGCCCTCCGGCGAGGGGCCGTGCCGCCGCGACGTGCCTAGCTCCGCCCGCCCCTCGCGAGCATCGCCGCGATCTCCGCCCCGTCCCCCGACACCGTGACATACGCCGCCTCGGCTCCGAGCACGTCCCCCTGCTGCGCGAGCCCCTGCACGGCGCTCGCCGCGTTGCGCAGCTGCACGCCCACCGCGCCGCCCCCGAGCCGCACCGGCATCCCGCGCTTCAGCTCGATCACGTAAGCGCGACGCCGGGCCGGCCATGGGCTCGACATGTCGACGGCCAGGAAGTCGCCGCAGGAGGCGCGCTGGTTGGAGCGGAAGAGCCAGAGCTCGGTCCGGCGGTCCATGAGCTCGCGCGCGAAGCCATCCTCATCGGCCTTGAACGCGAACGCGTGAAAGGCGAAAGCGGCGTCGGCCTGGCACGGACGGACGGCCTTCTGCACGAGCTCGCAGAAGAGGTCTCGCCGCGCGACCGCGCGGCGCGTGAGCTTGATCGAGAGCGGAAGACGAGGCGCCATGATGCACGGGCTCGAGGCCCCGCTCGGCTCGTCCGAGCGGGCCCGAGGGGTGGAGTCGAAGGTCGAACGCACGCCGCTCCGCCCGCGCGACGGGAGCGCGGAACAGGCGAAACAGAGGGCAACGGCGCCGGAGCGCGAGCAACGCGGGCGGCGGAAGAACCCGCCCGGCGAAAGGGACCGCGCTGCTACCGGAAGACCTTCATGGCGCCACCTCGGCAGCGCCGAGGATACACGATCGCGCAGGCCGCGCCAGGGGGGCAGACCGGCGCTCGCTCCCCCGACCCGTTCGGCGGAGGCGGGAGACGGGAGGCGGATGCCGCCTGTCACCTCGCATCCGTCGCGGGGAGATTCCCCTTGGCCAGGCTCAGCGACGGCCGGAACACGGAGAGCGCGGTCACCGCCAGGAACAGCAGCACGTTCAACGCCCCGCACCCGGATTCGGTCAGGTAGGCCGGCGGGGCCGTGAAGTGGAAGCACGCCCGTCAGGGCACCGAGCTCGCCGTCGCCCGGCGGCGCGCGGTCTTCACGCCGGTGCTGGCGATCCGCCGCTGATCGCCGGCGCCGGCTGGACCGAGAGGTCGAGCATTTGCGCGCACGCGAGCACGAGCCGCTCGCACGGCTGCGACGCCGCGACGATGGCGCGCATCTGCTGGAAATACGCGCGGTGCAGCTCGCGCAGGCGCTCGAGGTCGGGCGCGGAGACAGTGAACAGGTTGTACGAGCTCGGCCCCGGCGCGCCGAGCTCGAGCCGCTCCACCGCGCGCTGGCTCCACCACACCTTCACCTGGTGCGCCGCCTTCGGATCGCGCCGCGTGTCCACCGTGCGCGACGGTGCGATCGCGTACTTGCGGCCGACCAGGTGAATCTGTCCGGTGCGCTCGAGGAGCGCGAGGCACTCGCGCTCCTCCTTGGGCGTGATGCCGATCCGCTCGGCGATCCACCCGTCGCGGTGCCGCGGCAGCTCCTCGTACGCGCGCAGCTCGAGCGCGAGGAGCACCGCTTGCGACCACGGGACCTCGTAGGCAGCGCGCCGGCGCGTCTCGAGCTGCTTCCACGCCGCGCGCGCGCTCGGCAGCGCCCGGGGGTCGACGAGCGTCGCCAGGAAGTCGAGGAGGCGCAGCGAGCACACGTCGACGAGGCGGAGGAAGTCCGGCAGGCGCGGCTCGGCGTCGCCCTGCAGCCAGCGCGCGACCGCGAAGCGGCTCCGCCCCGCGCTCCGCGCGATCTCCACGATGGTGCGCCCGGCCCGCAGCTCGCCGAGGAGCTGCACCACGCCCTCCGGGGTTCCGAGCGAAGCCCGCGCGAGCCACGGCGGCGCGGCGCCGAAGAAGCGGGCGATCCCGGCGGCGGTGTCGACCCCCGCCCGCTCCGCCACTGCGAACGCCTTCGCCGCCGTCGGAAAGCTGCGCCCCGACTCCCACGTGTACGCGATGTTCGTGCGGTACCCGAGCCGGCGGCTGAACGCGCGCTGCGAGCGTTTTCCCCGCACGGCGCGCAGGAGCTCGCTCGCGAGGACGTCGAGATCGAGGTTGTTCATGTCTTGGAGATTTGCACACTGGAGGGCCGCCCGACCACACGATATGTGCGAAACGGCCCTTGCGACAGACGGGGGCGAGGCACAGCATCGTGATCGCAGCTGGTCTCGAACCGCATGAGGCGCCGCGTGACGCGCGCGCCCGGGAGGTCGCCGTGTCGTCTTCACTTCGTCGCTCGTCTTCGCTTCGTCACTCGTCCGTTCGCGCCGGTGGGCGCGGTCTCCTCGTCGTCGCCGCGCTCCTCGCGGCGGCGTGCACCGCCCCCCAGGGCGGCAGCCAGACCGGTCACGACGGCCTCGGGACCGGCGACGGCGCCTGCGAGGAGACATCCATCGTCGTCGGCTCGCTCGAGGAGGCCACCGCGCTCGGCTTCACCGCCGGCGAGGTGCTGGCCCAGGCCGAGGGGACGTTCGAGAGCCCCATCGTGTGGGCGCCACCCGGCGACATGGTGAACGCCGGCCCCGAGCAGGGCGAAGGCGAGATCACGATCAACGTCGCCCACGGCGGCGGCGCGATCCGGTTCGTCGAGTCGCGGTTCGTCGAGCCGCGGCCCCGGGAGTCGAACGACGAAATGGAGGGCGGCCCCGCGATCGCCGGCGACCTGTGCAAGAGCCGCATCGAGATCGACGTGGAGCTGACGATCGCGACGAGCGGCGGCGCGCTCGCGGAGACGGTGCCCGCCGTCCTCTCGTCGTCGGATCCGCGCCACGTCGCCCTCGAGGCCGAGCTCGATCCCGACGCGCTCTCCGGATCGCTGGTCTTCACGCCGCAGAGGGAGGGCTGGGCGCTGGCCGATCTCACCATCCGCGGCGGCATGGCGGCCGGCGCCTCGTGGGGATCGATCGGCGCGCGGCTCGAGTACTCGGACGGCGAGGTGACAGGCGCGGGGTTCCGCTCGTTCGCGTCGTGGCCGACCGCCGAGACGTGCGCCCGAGGCGGCCTGCCGCTGCCCCTCGACACCGCGCTGCTCGCGTTCTCCGCCGCCGACGTGCTGGCGGAGAACGCCGAGGTCGCGGCGACGTTCACCTGGGACCAGGGGACGACGACGCGGATCGCGCTGTCGCTCGAGGCGGCGGACGACGTCGCGTGCGTGTCGCTCGGAGGGGAGTTCGACGAGGCGGGCATGCGCATCCCGGCGCGCCTCCACCTCGTGACCGAGGACGGCCGCGTGGATCTCGAGACCGACGTCGACGTGTACGCGCTCGCCGACGCCGAGGGGCGCCTCGTCGACGCCTCGTTCCAGAGCGTGCGCATGCGCGGCGTCGCGCCCGACGACTTCGAGGCGACGTACGGGATCACCGGCTTCGACGTGAGCGGCTACGACGAGGCGTCGTCCATCGTGCGCGGCACGTTCACCGGCGGCAGCAGCACCGGCGCGCTGAAGGTGCTCGGCCTCACCGTGCCCGAGTGCGTGAGCGATCCCGCCTCGAACCCCGGCGGCGGGTGCGAGGGCATCGACATCACCGAGCTCGGCGACGGCACCTGGGCGCCCTGAGCCGTTGACGTGAGCTGCGCGCGCCGCGCGGTGGAAGAGCAGGTACGGGGTCCGAGCGGGATTTCTGACGCACGGAGCTAAGGAGCCAGGCGCGGCCGGTACACGTCCGCGCCTCGCGCGGAGCGCGCCCTCACGGCAGCTCCGCCAAAGGCCCCTTCTTGTACGCGGTGTCGTTCCCGAAGTGCGCGTCCTCGTAGCCGAACGCGCGCAGGATCGACGTGTAGACGTTGTGCATCGACACGTCCGTCTCGTACGCGGACTGCCCAGGATCCTCGCCCGCGCGCTTGTTGTAATTGACGTGCCGTCCGCCCTGCCACCTGCCGCCGGCCTTGCCGGCGAGCAGGACCGGGATGTCGCGGGGCGAGTGCGCGCCGCCGCACCCGAACTCGCTCGTGAACAGCACGACGCTGTTGTCGAGCATCGTGCCGTCGCCCTCGGGGGTGCTCTTCAACCCGTCGAGCAGGCGCGCGAAGATCTCCATGCGCCAGCCGCGGTTCGCGAGGATGGTCGCGCGCCAGTCCTCGAGCTTGTCGGGCTCCGCGCCGTTCGGGCCGACGTCGAGGCCGGCGTGGCCGAGGCTGTGGCCCAGGTCGGTGTTGTAGGGCTGGGGCAGCCAGCTCGTCAGGACGTCGGCGATCTGGAACGTGGCGACGTTCGTGAGGCCGCAGCGGAGCGCGTGCAGGAGGATGTCGACAAGGAGCGGCGCGGCCTCCTTGATCCCTCCTCCCGTGTAGGACCCGTATCCCTGGTACACGGGCGCGCCGCCGACGTCCGGCTTCGTGCACGCCGCCAGGTTGGCGACGCCTTCGAGCTTCTTCTCCAGGCTGCGGATGTGCTCCGCGTGCGCGTCGAGCAGGTGCCTGTCGCTCGCGCTCACGCGCCCCTTCAAGGCCGCGAGGTGCTCGCTCACCCCGTCGAGCACGCTCTTGCGCTGAGCGCGGATCCGGAGCTGCTCGGGCGTCGGGCCCGAACCGGTCTCCGTGACGTCCTTGAAGAGCCGGTCGAAGGCGCTCGTCGGGTCCTTCTCGGTGGACAACGGCTCGCCCGACGCGCGGTACAGCGGCTCTCCGTAGTTGTGCCCGTCGACCATGAGATCGATGGACGAGAAGGGCGTCGGGCGCTCGGCGGCGAGCCGCTCCGCGAGCACCTGATCGATCGACGGGCCGAGCGCCCTGGCGTCGTCGCCGCCCGAGGTCGTGTCGGCGCACGTGAGCACGGTCGCGTTCGAGCAGCCGTGGTGCCCGCCGTAGTCTCCCTGGACGTACCCGGCGGCGTCGTCGACCCCGCGGAGCAGGGTGAGATCGCCCTTGTGGGCCTCGAGCGCGGCCATCTCCTCGCCGAGGACCTCGAGCGCCTGCCCCTCGCCGCCCGGGCGCCAGAGGTCGAGCATGCTCCAGGCGCCCGGCTTCCACGGATCGCCCAGCTCCCCCGAGTTGTGGCGGGACGTGATCGTGCCGCCGTGGCTGAAGAACACGATGAACCGCCTGGCCCTGCCGTCCGCGGCCCAGACGGCGCCGTGGGTCGCCTCGAGGAACGGCAGCGCGATGCACAGGCCGGTCGCGGTTCGGAGGAAATTCCTTCGGCTGAATGCGGCGCGGTTCATGGGCTCACCCCTCGGGCTTTCGCAGGTGCAAGAAGGCATTGCTCGTCGTGAGGTCGAGGATCAGGTCGCGCAGGCTGCCGCCGCTCTCGGGCGCGGGCGTGGCCGCCTCGACCGACGCGAGATCCTGGTCGACGGGGACGCGCCGGAGCGCCGTCTGGAAGAAGTGCCTCGTGAGGCAAGCGCGCGCCGCGGCGCTCGCCGCGAGCGCCGCCGACATCTCGACCCCGCCGTCGACCTCCACGCCCTCCTCGTCCGGACCGAGCGCCGGGAGGACGCCGCGCGCGTCGATGTCGAGCGCGTACGGGTTCTCCGCGTCCCCGCCCGTCTCCTGCGCCTGCCAGCGCCCGAGCGCGTCGTAATGCTCGAACGCGAACCCGATCGGGTTGATGGCCTTGTGGCAGCTCGCGCAGGTCTCGCTCGACGTCTTGGCCTCGACGTCCTCTCGGATCGTCCTGTGCACCAGCGCGCCGTCCTCCTCGACGGCGCCGCCCTTGACCGGCACGTCGCTCGCGTTGGGCGGCGGGGGGCCGAGGGGGCGGCAGAGCACCTCCTTCAGGATGTACGCGCCGCGGCGGATCGGCGATTTGACCTCGACGCTGCCGAACACGCTCAGGAAGGCCGCCCGCGTGAAGATCCCCGCGCGCTGATCGGCCGGGAGCGAGACCCACGCGAACGCGCCGTCGCCCGCGGGGCCCTCCACCCCGTAGAGCGCGGCGAGCGGCCCGTTGACGTACGCGTCCGTGGTCGTGAGCAGCGTCTCGAAGCGGCCGTCCCCCTCGAAGAGCACGCGCTCGGCGAGCGCCTCGATCTCGGCGCGCATGGCGGCGCGCAGCGCGGGGGAGTCCTCGGGGTAGAGCTCGCGGCTCTTCGGCGCGTTCTCGAGCGAAGCGTGCTTGTTCGTGCCGTCGAGCTCTAGCCAGTCGGCGAAGAAGCGCTTCGCCGTACCGCGGGCGCGGTCGTGCGCGAGCAGCCGCTCCGCCTGCGCGCGCACGCCCTCCGCCGTGTCGAGCGCGCCCGACTCGGCGGCGTCGAGCAGCGCGTCGTCCGGCGTCGTGTTCCACAGGAAATACGACAGGCGCGACGCCCGCTCCCACCCGGTGAGCGGGCGGACGCCGGAGGCGAGGGCGTCGCTCCCGTCCCCGTCGCGGCCGAGCTCGACGAAATAATAGACGTTGGGCGACTGGATCATGGTCTTGAGCACGACGAGGAGGGCGTCCTCGAACGACTGCTCCTCCCGCGCCCGGGCGAACTGACCCTTGAGCATCGCGACCTCGGCCTCGTCGAGCGTGTGCCGGAACGCGCGGCGCCCGAACGTCCGCACGAAGCCGTCCACGCACGCCTCGTCGTCGGCGCCGCGCGTGTCGCACGGGAACACCTGGGTCCCCCACGACGCGCGCCGCGCGACGATCGCCTCCGCCGCGGCGTTGAGCTTGTCCACGGCGAGGAGCGAGGCGACCTCGCCCGCGTCCGGGTCGAGGTCGAGCTCGAGCCCCGGATCGCCGAACAGGTCGCGCATCGAGCTCGTGAACTGCTCCGGCGTCATCCGGCGCATGCCCGCGCTGGCGACGTCGACGAGCCCGCTGTCGCCCGGCGCCTCGTCGCGCCCGTCGCGGTCGCCGCCGACGTCGCCGACGCAGCCCGAGAGCGCGCCCGACGCCGCGAGGGCGGCCGCGCCGAGGAGCGCCGCCCCGCGCCGCCGGCGCGCGGCCGAGCGTTGGAGCTCTTCGAGGGGGATCACGCCGTCCGGCTTCGTTCGCTTCATGGCTTCGGTCCTCGCGCGGTCAGAGCAAGAGAAAGCTAGGGACGGGATCGCAGCGCCGCGCCCTCACGGCGCGGCGCCCAATCACGGCGCGGTGCCCAATCACGGCGCGGTGCCCAATCACGGCGCGGTTATCGAGACGTCGTCGAAATACGCCGCGCCCCCTTGCCGGAGGACCTCGACCCCGGACGTGCCGGCGGCGTAGGTCGTGTCCGTGGTGGTCAGCTCCAGCACCCCGTCGATATAGAACTCGAGCGTGGTTCCGACCGTCACCGCCTTGAAGGTGTGCCACGTCCCCGGGGCCAGGGTGAGCGGCTTCGACACGGAGGACACGATCACATCGAGATCGCGCACGGCGATCTCGAGCTCGCCCGTGCTCTTGTACATGAAGGTATACCGGTCGAGCTCATAGATGTTGTACCTCGAGTTGAGCCCCACGCTCCCCGGGCCCGACCAGCTCGGGATCTTGATCCTGGCCTCCACGACCGAGTCCTGCCAGTTGGTCGCCTCGGGGAAGAGCTTGGCGTTCGAGTCGGTGGTCGAGTACGACAGCACCTTGTTGCTCCCGTCCGTCGTGATGAGGAAGCCCGCGTAGGACTGGTCCCAGCCGTCGAGATCGCCGTCCTCGAAATCGTCGGCGAACGTGCTCGGCGGCTCCGGCTCGAACACGACGTCGCGGAAATAGTTGCTGTTCTTGTACACCATCCAGGGCCTCTCGCCGGCCGAGGTGCCGTAGACGCCGCTGCCGACTTCGGTGACGAGATCGCCGTTCACGATCGGGGCGTTGAACCCTCCATTCGTAGCAGCGTACCAGTGATCTCCGCTTGTCGACACCGAGATCGTATAGGTCCTGTTGGCCGCGACCCGCACCGGTGCAGGCAGCGTGAACTCCTTCCATCCAGCGGTTCCACCGGGGATGTTCCATGTGTGGGAGGCGAGGGGCGCGTCCGCGCCGAGGCCCCAGATCCGCACCCCGTGGGCGCCGCTCTCCGCGGCGTTCGTGTAGATCCGTACCTTGGTGATGTTGCCGTCGCGGAGCGTGTGGAAACGGGTGCCCAGCTCGTAAAAACCGTCGTTGGCGAAGACGGCAGGCGTCTGGGTCGTGAAGATCGACCCAGGCGCGGAGGCGAGCGCGACGCCCCCAAGGGCGAGCGCGGTGAGCACGACGGGCGCGGAAAACAGCGGACTCGGGCGCATGGTCCTCCTAACGGATTCTCTCAGGAATTGTCGAGCCGTGCTGTGCGGCGCGCCCGTCGACCCGCCGAAGGCAGGGTTCGAGCGAGCGCCGAGCCGGGGCTCGTCTCCGTGGTTGGATAACTAACCAGCTCATCGGTGCGAGCCAACTCATAGGCCGCATGCGATGCATGCACACCGTGCATGGCGCACGTCATCGCCTCGAAACCAGTGAACAAGCGGCCGATGATGCGAGCCGCCGAGAGGTCAGGGGCGCCGAGAGCGCTCAGGAATATTCCTCTCTCGTTGTCCTCTCGCCCTGACGACTCGACAGCTCGTCGCCAGCACACTGACATTCTCGGTGGTCGGCGCGTGCCGTGACGAATCCGCCGAAGCCGCATCGAGCACAGGCTGGATTACATCCTGCTACCTAAAGCGCAGGATCTGCGACCACAGCAGTGTCTGGTCGCATGACAACGGGCAATGTTGTGTCATCTTGCCTCGCCACGGCGAGAATGCCTCACCGTGTCTCTGAAAAATTACAGTGGAGCTTTTGTAGCCCATGACGAGGAGGACGCTTCTGTGAAAATTCGAGCTTGCGCGATCGGGTTGCTCCTCACGGCCGGGTGTACCGGCGAGCTCGGTGGAGCGACGGCGGACGGACCGGTGACCCTCCCTCCGCCGGTCAACATCCCGCCGGTCAGCATCGACTGCACGCACGTCGGGAGCGGCCGGGACTTCCAGGTCGGCCCCGGCAAGGCGTTCGAGGCGCTCGGCGACGTGCCGTTCGAGACGCTCGCGGCCGGCGACACGGTGCGCGTCTTCTGGCGCGCCGAGGGGTACCACGAGAAGATCATGCTCGGCGGCCAGGGCACGGCGGAGCAGCCGATCCGGCTCTGCGGCGTCCCTGGGCCGAACGGCGAGCTGCCGGTGATCGACGGCGAGGGCGCCACCACCCGGCCCGAGCTCGATTTCCCCTTCGACGGCCACCAGGTGCGGGGGCTCATCATCGTCGGGCACAAGCACGACGACCCGTACGATCTCGATCCAAGCCACATCGTCATCGAGGGGCTCGAGATCAAGAATGCTTCGCCCCCCCACCGCTTCACCGACAAGTCGGGGTCGGCGGCGTCCTACGCGGACAACGCGGCCGGCATCTTCGTGGAGCGCGGCGACTACGTGACCATCCGCGCCTGCGAGGTGCACGAGAACGCCAACGGCCTCTTCGTCGGCACCGCCGGCGGCGACATCCTCACCGAGAACGTGCTCATCGAGTCGAACTACATCCACGACAACGGCAGCCTGAGCGACTATAACGAGCACAACGTCTACAACGAGGCGTCGAACGTCATCTACCAGTTCAACCGCTTCGGCCCCACGCGCGGCGGGAACGGCAACAACATCAAGGAGCGCTCGGCCGGCGTCGTGATCCGGTACAACTGGATCGAGGACGGCGCCCACCTGATCGACCTCGTCGACGCGCAGGAGGCGACCGACTCGGTCGCGCTGCCGTCGTTCCACGAGACCTTCATCTACGGCAACGTGCTCCTGCGCACCGGCTACGGCGCGTCGATGATCCACTACGGCGGGGACAGCGGGGAGAAGGAGTACTACCGGAAGGGCACGCTCCACTTCTTCTCCAACACCGTCTTCGTCAAGAACGACACGTACCGGGATTACCAGCGCTCCGCGGTGTTCGAGGCCTCGACCAACGACGAGCGGATCCACGCGCGCAACAACGTGTTCGCCAGCACCCAGGAGCCGACGGACATCCGCGCGGTCACCTTCCTCGGGGATCGCGACGACGTGGCGGCCGGGGTCCTCGTCCTCGCCGGCAACTGGGTGAGGAAGGGGTGGACGGCGTTCGACCCCGTGCCGGGCCCGAAGGTGATCGGGAGGGTGGACGGCCTGGAGAGCTCGATCTTCGGCGTCGACCCGGCGTTCGCCTCGGCGGCGAGCCACGACTTCATCCCGGCCTCGGGCGCGCCGCTCATCGAGGCCGGCGCGGCGCTCGAAGGCCTCCCGGCGGTCGACTACCAGTACGAGCCGCACCAGCAGGCCAAGCGGCGCAGCGACGGCGCGAAGCTCACCATCGGCGCGTTCGCGCAATAAGCTGGAGGGCGGGCGGGCGCGCCGGCGTCGATGCGCGGCGCGCCGCGCCCAGCCACGCTCGCGAGGCGGGGGCCGCGGCGCATCGACGCCGGCGCGCCCGCCTCGGTCACCGGCCCTCTCTCATCAGTCGCCGGGCGAGAACTCGATCGGATAGACGACCGTGGTCTTCTTCCCGATCGCCGGGAACCGCAGCCCCCTCGTCGCCTCCACCATGCAACGGTCCGTCGTCGCGTCGCGCAGCGTCGCCGCCGCCGCGTCGACCTGGACGTCGGCCGCCGTCCCGTCGCCGTGGATCGCGAACGAGAGCGGGATCTTCCCCGCCGCGTCCGGGCGCCGCGCGAGCAGCGCGTCGTAGCAGGTCCGGTACGCCGGGAAGGCGCTCCGCACCACGGCCTGGATCTCCGCCGGCGTGAGGCCGTCCGGCAGCGGCACCGCGACCGGCCCCGCGGGCACCTCCGCCATCGCGGCGAGCGCCTCCTCGACCGCGGGGAGCTGCGCCCTCCGCGGCGCGGCGATCAGGATCGCGGGCGGCGCCCCGGCGCGCTCGCGCACCGCGATGAGCCCCTCGCCCTTCTCGAGCCGCGCGACGATGTCCGCCGTGGGCAGCGGCAGGTCCGCGTCGTACCGCGCGGGGATGCGCTGGTTGCCGAGATCGAAGTAGAAGACCGCGAGGCTCGACCCGAGCAGCGGCCGGGCCGCCGGGATCTGGGTCCAGCCGTCGGTCCCGTGCGACATGCGGTTGATCGACACCTTGTCGCAACGCGGGCAGGCCTCCTGCCGGAGCGCTCGGATCGCGGTCGGGATCGCGAAGGTCTTGAGGCGCTCGCTCGCCTCCCGGCTCCCGCCGAACGTGAGCACGGTGACCGTGAGCTCCCGGGGGCCCGACTCCGGCACGGGGAAATACCGCGCGAGCGCGCGGGCGAACGGCGACGCCTGCTCCGCGTCGGCCGGCTCGTCCGGCAGCGGCTTCTCCTCGCTCCCGGTGACCAGGAGGCGCAGGCGCCGCTCGGCGGCCCGCTGGAGCGGCCAGGGCTCGTCGACGGCGTGCTCGCCGAGCATCGACTCCACGGCGGCGATCGCGGCCTCCCGGTCGCCCTCCGCCTCGAGCACCCGGCTCATCGCGAGCCTCGCCTGATCGCGCTGATCCCGCGTCAGCGCCGGATCGGCGAGCGCCTCGGAGAGCGCCTGCCGCGCGGCGGCGATCTCCCGGCCCGCGTCGAGCCGGCGCTCGGCCTGCTCGATCGCGAGCGAGACGTCGGGCCGCCTGTCCGCGCCGGCGGCGAGGTCGACGCGCGCCTCGGCGCCCGGCGCGGCGGTCTCCGGCCCCTCCACGCACGAGGCGAGCGAGATCAGACTCAAGGCGACGGCGGCGGCGGCGGAGCGATGGATGATGTTCATGACGATCGATGTCCTCCTGCGCGCGGCCCGTTTGCGGCGGCGCGTGAGGGGGAGTCTGCACACTGGCCTTGTTGGCTCCGTCTTCGCCATGTCACCGTTCTGTCTCCGGCGCCGGAGCGCGGGTGAACCGGTAGCCGGCGCCGCGCACGGTCACGAGGTGCCGCGGCGATCTCGGGTCGGGCTCGAGCTTCGCGCGCAGCCGGTTGATGAAGTTGTCGACCGTGCGATCGGTGCCGAAGTAGTCCGCGCCCCAGACCGCGTCGAGGATGCGCTGGCGCGGCAGGAGCGCGCCCTCGCGCTCGACGAAGAAGCGGAGGAGCTTCATCTCGAGCGCCGTGAGCTCGACCGGCGCCCCGCGCCGCTCCACGCGGTGGGCGCGGAAGTCGATGACGACCTCCGCGAACCGCACGACGGCGCGCTCGGCCTCGCCGAGCCGCCGCCGCCGCAGCGCCGCGTCGACGCGGGCGAGGAGCTCGGAGACGCCGAACGGCTTGACGATGTAGTCGTCCGCGCCGAGCCGGAGCCCCCGCACCTTGTCCTGCTCCTCGCCCTTGGCGGTGACCATCAGGATGGGCAGGTCGGCGTCGTGCCGGCGGAGCTCCTCGCAGATCTCGAAGCCGTTCAGCCCGGGCAGCATCACGTCGAGCAGCACGAGGTCGGGCCGCGCGGCGAGCGCCATCGACAGCCCCTCGGCGCCGGTCTTCGCCACCTCGACGCGGAAGCCCGCGGAGCGCAGCGTCTTCTGGAGGCCGAGGCGCAGCGTCGGGTCGTCCTCGACGACGAGGACGGTCTCCAGCCTGCCTTCGGGCGTCTTCTGGGTCATGGCGTCTGCTCCTTCGGCCCTCGGGGTCCCGGGATCCACAGGGTGAACGCGGCGCCGCGGCCCGGCTCGCTGTCGACGCGGGCGCCGCCGCCGTGCGCGCGGGCGACGTGCCGGACCAGCGACAGCCCGATGCCGCTGCCGGAGACGGCGCGGCTCAGCCGGTCGTCGGCGCGCTCGAACGGCTCGAAGATGCGGCGCTGGTCGCGCCGGGCGATGCCCGGGCCGCGGTCCTCGACGGCGATCGCGACGCCGCCCCGCTCGCGGGCGACGCGCACGCGGTAGGGGGCGGCGAGCGGCGCGTATTTCAGGGCGTTGGCGAGGAGGTTGTCGACCGCGAGCTGGATCTGGCCCGCGTCGATGCTCGCCTCCGCGGCCGGGTCGAGATCGCGCACGACCCTGGGCATCTCCGGGTTCCGCTCCTCGAACGTGTCGATCGAGGCCGCGACCGCCTCGGCGACGCGGGCCGGGGCGCGCTCGGCGGCCGCGCGTCCGGCCATCATCCGGCTGAAGCCGAGCAGCCGCTCCACGGTCTCGCCGAGCCGCCGCGACTCGCGGCCGAGCGCGTCGAACACCTCGCGGTGCTCGTCGGGCGCGAGCCGCCCCTCCTCGAGCAGCTCCGAGAGCATGCGCACCGACGCGATCGGCGTGCGGAGCTCGTGGGAGACGGCGGCGACGAAGTCGGTGCGCAGCTCGCTGGAGCGCCGGGCGGCGCGCATGCGCGCGAACAGGAGCGCGGCCAGCCCCAGGGCGAGCGCCGTGGCGGCGGCGCCGACGCCGACGAGCAGGCGCTTGCCGCGCGCCGCGTGCCGCTCGACGGCCGCCGGATCCGCGGGCGAGAGCCGCACGGCGAGCTCCGGCGCGATCGGCAGGAGGGTCGCGGGCGCGCCGCCGAGCTCGGGCGCGACGGGCGCCCGGCCGGCCCCGGCGGCGGCGGCCCCGGCGAGGACGTCGGCGCGGACGTCGGGCGGCAGCGGGCGCGCGTCGCCGCGGAGCCAGCCGGCGAGCGAGCTCGCGTGGATGACGAAGCCGACGGAGCGCCCGTCCGGGAGCGCCCGCAGCGCGCCCGCGGCGGCGCCCGCGCGGAAGGAGACGAGCCCGCGCGCGTCGGGGCGCGCGCGCAGCGCGGCGTCGAGGCCTCCGCGCCGGAGCTCGGCGACGAGCGCGTCCCGCTCGGGGCGCGGGGCCGCGAGGGCCGCGCGCGCCCGCTCGCGCGGCTCGCCCGAGAGCGCGGCGTCGACCTCGAGCGCGGCGGCCTTCCGCTCCGGCTCGGAGAGCCCCGCCGCGTGCGCCTCGAGCCACGCGGCGACGGCGCCCTGGTCGACGGCGCGATCGGCCGCGGCGTCGAGCGCGAGGACGGGCCAGAGCCACCGCCCCGCGGGCGAGCGGGCCTCGGCGCAGCGCGCGAGGAAGTCGCGCCGCGCGGCGGCGCGGGCCTGGGCGTCCGGCCCGGCGGCGGCGCGGGCGAGCGCGGCGCACCCGTCGGGCGCGGGCGCGGCCGGCGGCGCGGCCTGGGGCGGCAGCAGCACGGAGCGATCCGGGGCGAGCAGCACCGGCGCGGCGAACGGCGGCGCGATCTCGGCGAGCGCCGCCGCGGCGGCCTCGGGGGGGCCGGTAAGGGGGTCGGTGAGGGGACCGGTGAGGGGGAGGGCGGCGAGGGCGGCCTCGGCGCGGTCGGTCTCCTGGTCGATGGCGCGCGACAGGCGCGCGGAGGCGGTGGCCAGCCCGAGCGTCACCTCGCGGCGGGCGCCGTCGGCCTCGTTGGAGACGGCGCGCAGGCCGAGGACGCCGACGCAGATCGCGGGGACGCTCGCGGCGGCGGCGAAGAGCGCCCAGTCGCGCAGGCGGCTGGCCCGAGGGGAGAGCACGGGCGCAGGATCGCACGGGAAGGTCACCGGAGTGTCACGGGCGGGGGAGGCGCGCGGCCGCCTCCTCGCCGCCGGCGGAGCGCGCGCCTGCCGCGCCGCTCAGGCCATCCAGATCGCGGCGAACATCGTCATGAGGAACCCGAGCGGCACGAGCGACAGCGCGGCGGCCGCCGCCCACAGCTTCCCGAGCTTCCCGGAGCCGAGCGGCAGCCCACGGGCGGCGCGGACGAGCCCCCAGCTCGGAATCAGCGACAGGTAGACGCCGAAAGCCGCGAGCATGCCGATGGGGTTGTCGTCCCCCGGCGAGCGCATCACCCGGTGGAGGATGCTGGCCGAGAGCAGGAGGCCCGCCAGGCCGAAGGCGCCGACGGCGAGCTGAAGGATGCGAGAGGTGCGCGGGCGCATGCGTTGATCCTCCGTTTCGGCGCGCGAGCCGTCCAGCGGCGCCGTCGTGCTCCGTGACCGGTGAGCGGCTCGCTCGCCGGCGCCGCGCGGCCACGGGGCGGCGGCGCCGGCGAGCTCGGCTCAGCAGGCGGGGTGGAGGGGCGGCGTCACGGCGCGGGCGTCACTGGCACGCCTGGGCGGCCGTGTTCCGGCGGAGCCCGCAGACGGAGGCGCCTCCGCCGCAGCTGAAGACGCTGCAGTACTCGTGCACTTCCTTGCGCCCGTTCGGGTAGGTCTTCACCTCGCAGTCCTCGATGCTGTACTGGGTGCACACCCCCTCGCAGCGGATCGGGCCGGTCGTCCCGTCGTTCGCGTCGGTGCACGGCCGCTCGTCGAGCTGGGTGTGCGACGTGAAGCCCACGTCCGCCTGATCGTCGAAGTGCCCCGTGCAGAAGTGCGCGTCGGTGACGGTGCCCTCGAGATAGCTCCGGAGGTCCTGCGAGAAGAACGGCACCGGATTCGGCGCCTTGTTGTCGGCGACGCGGCGGACCTCGAAGTGCAGGTGGTCGTTGCCCGGCCAGTCCGACGACTCGCCGATCTCCTGCCCCGGGACGACGAGATCGCCCTCCGCGACCAGGCTCGACGCGGCGTGGCCGTAGATGACGTATACGGAGCCGTAGCGGATCGTCAGATCGATCTGGGAGGGCGCGCCGCGGGCGGTGGGGTACCGGCCCGTGCAGGCGCTCGGCCCGGCGCACATGACCTGTCCATAGCCGACCGAGTACAGGGGGCTGCGCGCAGGGACGGAGAAATCGAGCCCGCTGTGGTTGCCGGAGGTGTGCGTGTAATAGACGGTCTGGAGCACGACGGAGGTGCACGTGTGGCCGAAGTACTGGCCCATGGGGGGCGCATCGCCGTTCGGCATCGTGGTGGGGTGATTGCAGAACGTCGGCGTCTTCGTGTCGCTGAGCTCGTCGCCGGGCCCCACCTCGCCGCAGCCGGTGGTCGGGTCGCCCCCGCCGCCGGCGCCCGAGAGCGTCGCGTTCGTGATGGTCGCGCCCTCGTCGTACAGGCTCGTGTCCAGCTCGAGCGGGTAGGTGGGCGCCGTGCTGCTCGTGTGGAACACGGTCCCGTTCTTCAGGTAGCGCACCTGGCCGCCCTGCACCTCGACACGGAAGACGTCGCCGGCCTGGTAGGTCCCGAAGTAGCCCTGGACATAGCCGTGCTCCACGACCTCCAGGCCCCCGTCGCCGCGCAGGTAGATCGCATAATCGATGTCCCCGTACCCCTGATCCGTGTCGGCGTGGCCGAGGCCCGCCATCTTGTACCGGCTCGTCTCGTTCGTGGAGAACTCCGCGTAGCCGTCGCCCGACGCGAGCTGCTGCACGGACGAGGCGCCGGCGTGCCACCCCCAGCCGGCGGCGCGCGTCAGCGAGCTCCCGCTCGCCGGGGCGTAGCGGACGTTCTTCCAGAACCCCGGCGCCATGCAGCTCGTGTCCCCGGCCGCGCAGCTCACGACCTGGGCGCTGGCGACGGTCGCGCCCTCGTCATACAGGCTCGTGTCGAGCCCGAGCGGGTAGGTCGGCGCCGTCAGGCTCGTGTGGAACACGAGGCCGTTCTTGCGGTAGCGCACCTGGCCGTTGAACACCTCGACGCGGAAGACGTCGCCGGCCTGGTAGGTCCCGAAGTAGCCCTGTGCGTACCCCTGCTCGTAGATCTCCAGCCCTCCATCGGCGCGCAGGTAGATCGCATAATCGATGTCCCCGTAGCCCTGATCGGCGTCGCCGTGGCTCAGGCCCGCCATCTTCTGGAGGTTCGCCTCGTTCGTGGAGAACTCCACATAGCCGTCGCCCGCGTCGATCTGCTCGGCCGACGAGGCCCCGGCGTGCCAGCCCCAGCCGGCGTTGCGGGTCAGCAAGCCCCCGTTGGCGGTGACGTACCGGACGTCGCTCCACAGCCCCGGCGGCATGCAGCTCGTGTCGCCGGGCGCGCAGCGGATGACCTGGGCGCTGGCGATGGTCGCGCCCTCGTCGTGCAGGCTCGTGTCGAGCCCGAGCGGGTAGGTGGGCGCCGCGTTGCTCGTGTGGAACACAAGCTCGTTCTTGCGGTAGCGCACCTGTCCATCGAACACCTCGACGCGGAAGACGTCCCCGGCCTGGTAGGTCCCGAAGTATCCCTGTCCGACCCCCTGCTCGAGGATCTCCACGCCCCCGTCGTCGCGCAGGTAGATCGCGTAATCGATGTCCCCGTAGCCCTGGTCGACGTCGCCGTTGCTGAGGCCGGCCATCTTCTGGAGGTCCGCCTCGTTCGTGGAGAACTCCACGTAGCCGTCGCCCCCCTCGATCTGGCCGGCCGACGAGGCCCCTGCGTGCCAGCCCCAGCCGGCGTCGCGGGTCAGCAGGCCTCCGTTCGCCGTGGCGTAGCGGACGTTCTTCCATTCCTGCGGCGGCATGCAGCTCGCGTCGCCGGCCGCGCAGCTCATGACCTGGGCGCTTGTGACGGTCGCGCCCTCGTCGTGCAGGCTCGTGTCGAGCCCGAGCGGGTAGGTCGGCGCCGTGTTGCTCGTGTGGAACACCATCCCGTTCTGCCGGTAGCGCACCTGGCCGTTGAACACCTCGACGCGGAAGACGTCGCCGGCCTGGTACGTGCCGAAGTACCCCTGTCCGGACCCCTGCTCGAAGATCTCCAGTCCTCCGTCGGCGCGCAGGTAGACCGCGTAATCGATGTCCCCGTAGCCCTGATCGCCGTCGCCGTTGTTGAGCCCGGCCATCTTCTGGAGGTTCGCCTCGTTCGTGGAGAACTCCACGAACCCGTCGCCCGCCTCGATCTGCTCGACCGACGAGGCCCCTGCGTGCCAGCCCCAGCCGGCGGAGCGCGTCAGCAAGCCTCCGTTGGCGGTGACGTAGCGGACGTTCCTCCACAGCCCCGGCGGCATGCAGCTGGTGTCGCCGGCCGCGCAGCTCGCGACCTGGGCACTGGTGACGGTCGCGCCCTCGTCGTGCAGGCTCGTGTCCAGCGCGAGCGGGTAGGTGGGCGGCGTGTGGCTCGTGTAGAACACGAGCCCGTTCTTGCGATAGCGAACCTGGCCATTGAACGCCTCGACGCGGAAGACGTCGCCGGCCTGGTAGGTCCCGAAATAGCCCTTCCCAGCTCCCTGCTCGAAGATCTCCAGGCCTCCGTCGGCGCGCAGGTAGACGGCGTAATCGATGTCTCCGAAGCCCTGATCGGCGTCGCCGTTGCCGAGGCCCGCCATCTTCTGGAGGCTCGCCTCGTTCGTGGAGAACTCCACGAACCCGTCGCCCGCCTCGATCTGCTCGACCGACGAGGCCCCGGCGTGCCAGCCCCAGCCGGGGCTGCGCGTCAGCAAGGTCCCGTTGGCCGGGGCGTAACGGACGTTCTTCCAGAACCCCGGCGGCATGCAGCTCGTGTCCCCGGCAGCGCAGCTCGAAACCTGGGCGCTGGTGACGGTCGCGCCCTCGTCGTGCAGGCTGGCGTCGAGCCCGAGCGGGTAGGTGGGCGCCGTGGCGCTCGTGTAGAACACCACCCCGTTCTTGCGGTAGCGCACCTGGCCGCCGAACACCTCGACGCGGAAGACGTCACCGGCCTGGTACGTCCCGAAGTAGCCCTTCCCGGACCCCTGCTCGAGGATCTCCACGCCCCCGTCGGCGCGCAGGAGCAGCCCGTAATCGATGTCCCAGAACGCCTGGCTGTCGTCGCCGTGGCTCAACCCGGCGATCTTGGTCCGGTCCGCCTCGTTCGTGGAGAACTCCACGAACCCGTCGCCCGCCTCGATCTGCTGGACCGACGACGCGCCGGCGCTCCACCCCCAGCCCGGGCCGCGGGTGAGCGCGCCGTCGCCCACCTGCACCTCGAAGGCGTTGTTCCAGAACGCGGTGGCGCCCTCGGCCGCGCGCGCGTCGCCCGTGCTCGCGCAGATGCCCAGCGCGGCGAGGACCGCTGGGAGCGCGCTCTTGCCGAGCCGCCTCATGACGCGTCCGTCCTCTCGCGGCCCGCGACGATCGCGGCGGCGAGGCGTGACGCTGGGTGAGGAATGGGTCTGTCGAATGCGTCCTGGGACATGGGGATGATCTCCTCTGCACATGAGTTCTCGGGCCACCCCCTTTCCTACGCCGCGTCCCTCCGGCTTCTGACAGCCCTCGCCGTCCTTTCCCGCCGCGCCCCCGCCGCCGTGGTATGTCGCCCCCCATGCCAGCGCCGCGCATCGCCGTCGTGGGCCACGTCGAGCACGTGACGCTCGGCCGCGCCGAGGGCGTCCCCGCGCCGGGCGACATCGTGCACCTGCTCGACGCGCGCTTCCTCCCCGGCGGGGGCGGCGGCCTCGCCTTCGCGCAGCTCTGCCGCAGCGACGCCGAGATCCACCTCTTCACGGCGCTCGGCCACGACGCCGCGGCGCGCGCCGTCGAGGCGCGCATCCGGGTCGCGCCGGGCCGCGTCCACGTCCACGCCGCCGTGCGCGCCGTGGATCACCCGCGCGTGGTCGTCGTCGTGGACGCCGAGGGCCGCCGCACCATCATCGTCACCGGCGCCCCGCTCCAGCCCGCCGCGACCGACCCGCTCCCCTGGTCGATCCTCGCCGGCTGCGACGCCGCCTACTTCACCGGCGCCGACCCGGAGAGCCTGCGCCTCGCGCGCGCCGCCCGCCGCCTCGTGGTGACCGCCCGCAGGGGCGCCGCGCTCCGGGCCGCGGCGGTCGCGCCCGACGTCGTCCTCGGCAGCGCCTCCGACCCGCGCGAGAACGCCCCGCTCGACGCCTACGACCCTCGCCCCGGCGCGCTGGTCCTCACCGACGGCCCGCGCCCGGTCCGCGTCCTCCGCCCCGGGGGCGCCGCGCTGGTCGACGCGCCGCCCGCGCCCGACCGCGTCCTCGGCGATTACGGCGCCGGCGACAGCTTCGCCGGCGCCCTCACCTTCCACCTCGCCCACGGCCTCCCGGTCGAGGAGGCCTGTCGCCGCGCCGGGCCGCACGGCGCCGCGGTGCTGCGCGGGATCGATCCGCTCGAGACGCAGATCCCCCTCGTCTCGCCGTGATCCCGCCGCGGCGCCAGCGCCTTCCGCGCGCGCCGGCTCAGATCCACGTCTGCGTGTCGGGATCCCAGCGCTTCCAGGCGCCGCGGTCGTGCAGGTAGAGCTCGCTCTCCCCGCGCAGGGTGCGGAAGCGCTTGCTCCCGATCTCCAGCTCGCCGCGCTTGTCCGAGTAGTCGATCAGCGCGTCGGCGGCGCCGATGCGCCGCATCTCGGCCACGAGCTCTTCCCCGCTCGCCTCGACCACCACGTAGCCGTGGGCGTTGCTGTCGGCGTGCGCGAGGTGCGGGTTGACCTTCGTCTCGGCCGACGTGAGCAGATCGTCGATGCCGGCGGCGAGCAGCGCGGCCCCCGGGACCGAGCCCAGCACCGGATCGCCGGTCACCTGGCTCGTCAGCAGCTCGCGGAAGGCGCCCGACGAGACCGCGCCGCCCACGAGCTCGACGATCTTCTTCGAGGGGTCGCCGGCGAGGCCCGCGGTCCCCGCGTAGAAGGCGTGGATGTCGCCGGTGATCGCCACGACGCCGCCCACGTCCACGAGCCGTTCCAGGAGCTCGTTCCGCTTGTTGGGAAACCCGTCCCAGGCGTCGACGTTCATGGTGAAGCGGCGCTTGAACTGCTCGGGGATGGCGTAGGGGGAGAGATCGACGGCGAGCGGGAGCAGGCAGAACTCGTTGCCCCAGACCTTCCAGGTCGCCTTCGAGCCTTCCATGGTCTCGAGGAACCAGGCCTCCTGCTCGGCGCCCATCACGTCCTCGCTCGCGCCCTGCGTCTCCTTGTAACGGAAGGCGGCGTAGAGCTCGAACGTGTCCTTGACCGCGAGGTAGCGCGAGCCGACCGCGCCGTGGGCGCTGAACTTGCCGAGATCCACGTACGCGATGCCCCGATCGAAGGACGCCGAGGCCGCGGCGTCGATGAGCGGGATCTGCATGTCCTCCGGCAAACCCTCGTTCACGCCGGCGACGATCTGGTTGATGACGAGCACGCTGATATCGCCCGTCACGTCGGCGGCGTCGTAGCCGGCGGCCTCCGCGGCCTCCTTGAGGACCGAGGCGTACAGGCCGCCCTCGTACGTCTCGATGTCCGAGACGTAGGGCATGGCGAACTCGGGGAGCTCCTCGAGCTCCTCGATGAGCGTCGCCTGGTCGAGCACCACCTTGCCGGGGAAGGCGCCCTCGGGGACGAGGTGATCCGGCCGGTAGCTGCGCAGATCCGTCATCACCAGGTGGACGTGCTTGCCGAACACGAAGTCGCGGTAGATGCGGAAATCGTCCGGGAGCGAGGCGCCGGGGTCCTGCTCGACGTCGTCGCCGTAATCGACGGGCTGGTACTCGAACCAGGCCTGGTTCGCGGCCCTGCGGCGCTCCACGTCGGTCTCGTCCTCCCGGTCGTCGAAGTAGGTGGCCGTCGCGCCGTAGCAGTCGTTCGAGAACTCGTGATCGTCCCACGTGGCGATCATCGGGAAGCGCTCGTGGACCCGCTGGAGGTTCGCGTCGGAGCGATACGTCTTGTAGAGCTCCCGGTAGTTGCTGAGCGACCTGGCCGCTTGATAGGCGTTCTCGCCCTCGCCGAGGGCGATGGCGCCGGCCGCGTCGGTGAAGACGACGCGGCGCCCGGAGGTGCTCTGGAAGCTCGGATCGCCGGTCGTCTCGTAGACGTAGTCGCCGAGGTGGACGAAGAAGTCGAGCTCCTCCTCGGCGAGCGCCAGGTAGGTATTGTAGAAGCGCCCGATGTAGTCCTGGCACGACACGTACGCGAAGCGGACCTTGACGTCGTCGTCCTCGGCCGGCGCGGTCTTGGTGCGCCCCACGCGGGACACGTAGGCCGTGCCGCCCTTCACGTAGATGAAGCGGTAGTAATAGACCGTGCCCGCCGAGAGCCCGCGGACCTTCACCTTGACGCAGTGATCGTGCCGCGCGAGCGCCTTCAGCTTCGCCTGCTCGGCGTCGAGCGCCACCCGTTGGGTGAACTCGGCGTCGGTCGCGACCTCGACCTCGAGATCGAGATCCTCGTCGCCGTCCTGCACGCGGGCCCAGAGGACGACGCTGCCGGGGCGAGGGTCGCCGGAGGCGATCGACTGCGGGAAGTACGCCGACCCGTCGGCGAGCTCGCGCCCGGGCTCGGCGCCGAGCGGATTGACGATCTCGGGATCGCCGCAGGCCGGGACGACCAGCGCGCCGGCGGTGACGAGGGTGGCTCGAAGGAACTCTCTGCGCTTCAGCATCGCGCGTTCAGGGAATCCTGGAACTTTCTCCGGTGTCAACCTCCTTGTGGACCCCGCCCCGCGCCGGCGCGTGAGCAAGATCTCGACGGGCGGGCGACGATCCGGCCGCCGTTCGGCGCGCCGACAGCAGGCGGTCGACGAGGGCGTCCACCTCGAGCTCTGCTCTCGCGATCGACGCCGTGAGCCGCTCGTCGGCGAACTCGTCGTACTCGATCGCCACGGACTCGACGTCGGTAATCCCGATGTAGCCGAACGCGGTCCGGACGCTCGGCTCGACGTGGTTCATGGCCTCGATCCGCCCGCCTTTGCCGTATCCGTGGTCGCCGCGCGACGTCAGGAGGACGAGCTTCTTCCCGTGCCCGTCGAGGAGCGGCCAGTACGGCTCGCCCGGCCGCGCGCGGTCGAAGCCGAACGTGCGCCCCACGCGGACGATGTTGTCGATATAGGCCTTGAACTGCGCGGGCACGTTGAAGTTGTACATCGGCACGCCGGCCACGACGAGGTCGGCGGCGAGGAGCTCGTCGACGAGCGCGTCGCTCTCCGCGAGCGCCTGCCACATCCAGGGCTCGCGCCGGTCGGGCTTCGTGAACGCGGCCTGGATCCAGCGGCCGGTCACGGGCGAGGGCGGGCTCTGGCCGACGTCCCGGTAAAGGATCTCGTCGCCTGGACGCGCCGCGCGCCAGCGCGCGACGAAGCGGGCGGTGAGGCGCCGGGTGTGAGAGCCGTGGCGGATCGCATCCGAGCCGCCCGGACGAGCGCTCGAGTCGATGTGCAGTATCGTGGACATGGCCTGTCTCCTGAGCGGGGTGGGGGCGCCGCCCGCGGCCGAGCGGGGTCGATCCGGGATGATCGACATTCACCTGTCGAAGCGCCGGCGCGGCGCCGATCTCTCTGCTCCTGGGCCCGTGGCGGGCGCGTTCACGCGATGAATATGGGCCGCCGCGCGCGGATGACCAACGAGTAATTCTCAGCTGATAGATGAGCTGGGATCAGCTATCTCACCCCCATGCGAAGGCTCCCACCGCTCACGGCGCTCCGCGCCTTCGAGGCCGCCGCGCGCCACCTCAGCTTCAAGCGGGCCGCCCGGGAGCTCGGGGTGACGCCGACCGCGATCAGCCACCAGGTCCGGCTGCTCGAGGAGACGATCGGCGTCCGGCTGTTCGAGCGCCACGCGCGGCAGGTCGTGGCCACGCGCGAGGCGCAGCGCCTCTATCCGGTGCTCCGCGACGGGTTCGACGCGTTCGCGCGGGCGATCGACGAGCTGACCGCCCGCCGCGCGCGCCGCGGGATCACCCTGTCGGCCACGACCGCGTTCACCGCCAAGTGGCTCGTGCCCCGCGTCGCGGCCTTCCGCGAGGCGTGCCCCGGGTTCGACCTGCGGCTCCACGCGTCGGACGAGCCGGTCGACCTCGCCGCGGGCGAGGTCGACGCGGCGATCCGGTACGGGCGAGGCCCGTACCCCGGGCTCGCCGCCGAGGCGCTGATCGCCGATCGCTTCGCGCCCGTCTGCAGCCCCGGGCTCGCCGTCCGCCGCCCGGAGGACCTGCGCCGCGCGCCGCTGCTCCACTTCGAGTGGCGGCGCGTCGAGCGCGACACGCCGACGTGGCGCCTGTGGCTCGAGCGCGCCGGCCTCTCCGGCGTCCGCGACGACGGCGGCACCACGTTCTCCGACGAGGCCCACGCGATCCAGGCGGCGATCGCCGGCCAGGGCGTCGCGCTCCTCAGCCTGGTCCTCGTCGCCGACGACCTGAAGAGCGGCGCCCTCGTGCAGCCTTTCGGCCCGGCGCTCGACGGCTATCGCTACCATTTCGTGCACCTCCCGGGCGCGGCGGCGCGCGAGGAGCTCGCGGCGCTCCGGGGCTGGCTCGCCGCGGCCACGACCGGGGAGCGGCCGCGGCCGAAGCGGTGAGCCGGACGCCCCTCTGCGCTGGCGCCGGGGCTACGGCACCCCCGCCTCGGCGCAGCGCGCGCGCCACGCGCCGGCGTCGAGCTTGCCGTCGAGCAGGCGCCGCACCACGAGGAACGGCTCCAGCGCGTGCTCGCCGCGGCGCGCGCGGACGGGCGCGCCGGGCAGGCCGTCGAGCTCGAAGCCGAGCTCCGCCAGCGCAGCGGCGAGCCAGACGCTGAACAGGCCCGTCATCCGCCGGCGCTCGGCCGCGGGCGAGAGCAGCGCCAGGCCCACCCGCGTGCGCTCCGCCCAGGCGTCGATCTGCGCCAGCGCCTCGGGCAGCTGGCTCGGGCGGAGCTCGCGGAAATGCGCCCGGTGCGCCTCGAGCTGCTGGCGCCAGCGCGGCAGCCACACCTCGCGCGTGACGTCCGCCCAGGCGATGCGCGGCAGGGGCCGCGACGGGTCGATCAGCAGCGACCGCAGGACGGCCTCCTCGGCCGCGGCGACGTCGTCGAGGAGGTCGAGGCAGTGCGCGCCCGGCTCCGGCCCGCCCGCCTCGGCGCCGAGCGCGGCGAGCCGCTCCGACAGCGACGGGTGCGTGTCGTAGACCGTCGACTTCTCGCCCGCCCGCTCGGCCTGCCGCTCGGCGAGGGCGCCCTGCTCCGCGGCCACGGCGCCCTCGAACCACCGGAAGCCCTCGAGCAGCGGAGGGAAGCGCCCGGCGGCGACCACGGGCAGCACCTCCATCTCGAGGTAGGCGGTCCAGAGCGGCCCCTTCTCGTGCGTGATCCGGAGCGCGCGCGCGGTGGGACCGCGCCCGGCGATCCGCGCGGCCACCGCGTCGGCCTCGAGCTCCTGCGCGCGCGAGATCCCCGAGCTCGAGCGGACGAACAGCTCGGCGTACGCGACGAACGGCAGGTGCAGCCAGAAGCTCGAGCCGTCGAGGTGGTCGAGGGCGCCGCCGATGGTGCGCCGCGTCCTGTGCACCCAGGGGCCGAGCGCGAGGTCGCCCGAGACGTGGTGCCCGAACTCGTGCGCGATCACCGACTCGAGCTCGCTCCGGCTCAGCCAGGCGAGCAGCGGGAGCCCGGCGCCCACCACCGTGCGGCTCCGGAGCCACGCCTCGCGCCGCACCGCGGTGAAGGCGTTGGCGTCGTGGAAGAGGTGGATGTCGGCCGGGGTGGCGTGGCCGGTGCGCGCGGCGACGTCGCGGATCAACGACTGGAGGCGCGGGTGCCGGCCCTCGCCGAGCGGGACGCCCGGGTCCTGGGCGCGCCGCCGCCGCGGGACCAGGCCCCAGGCGACCCAGAGCGCGCCGGCGCCGCAGAGGAAGCCGGACGGCTCGATGCCGTCGCCGTACTCGGATTGCGCGTACGGCACCCACAAGAGCCCGAGCGCGATCCCGGCGGCGAGCAGGTAGAAGCCCACCGCCATGCCGAGCAGCCACGCGGCGCGGTGCGCCAGGCCGCGCGGCCTCACGGCGGCCACGACTCCATCGCGACGCTGACGGCGCCGTGCAGGGCGTCCTCGCGCCGCGCCAGCGCGAGGAGCGACCGCCGCTCCTCGGCGGCGAGGGCGCGGTGCCGGGCCCGGCCGAAGTGCAGGGCGGCGCGCACCGCGTCCGGCAGATCGTCGATCTCGGGGAAGCGGGTCCCGTCGCGCACGTACTCGATGAGCCCGCGCGTGAACGCGCGCCCGAGCTGCGAGTGCTGCTCCAGCCTCGCGAGCGCGGCCCCTGCGCCCTCCGCGTGGACGGCCTCGGCCATGAGCAGCACCCAGACGGGCAGGGACAGGTGGTGGAAGACGGCCCTCTCGGCGCCGGTCAGGCGCGCGACGGCCGCGCGCGGATCGGCGCGCGACAGCACCGCGAGCTCGAGGGCGTCGCGCAGCGCCGGGTCGCTCACCCGGGCGAGCTCGGGCGCGCTCACCTCGAGCCCCGCGTCGACGCGCGCCCGGAGGCGCAGCAGCGCCGTCTCCTCGTCGCTTTTCCCGCGGAGCGAATCGAGCGCGCGCTCGATCGAGGCCTTCGGCTCGATCTGGGCGAGGAGCAGGGCCTGCTCGGCGAGCTCGCGGCGCTCGAGCGGGCTCTCCTGGCCCGCGGCGAGGGCCGCGGCGACGAGGCTCCGCGCCCGCTCCACCTGCCCGAGCCCGACGGCGGCGGTCACCTCGAGCGCGACGCTGTCTTCGGCGAGGGCGCGATCGACGCCGCGCAGCTTCTCCAGGGTGTCGAGGGCGAGCTGATGTTTTCCGCCGTGGCCGGCCTGGTACGCCAGCGTGCGCAGCAGGTAGGGGTGGTCCGGGAAGCGCTCCAGCATGCCGGCGAGGACCTCGTCCGCGGCCGGCCCGGAGAGCAGGCGCACGTAGAGGTACGCCGCGTCCGCCGAGCCCGGGTCGCCCTCGTGGCGGCCCTTGTACTCGTCGATGAGCTCGTGGCGGCGCCCGACCATGGTCATCACCTTCTGGTACTGGCGGTGGAGCTCGATGGAATCCGGGTGAGCGCGCCGCGCCCTGTCCGCGACGGCGGCGGCGCCCTGCTCGTCCTCGGCGTTCATCAGGAGCCCGACCGCCCGCTCCGAGGCCGGGACGTCGTAGCCCGTGTGCTCCGCGTAGCGCGCCGCGAGCTCGGCGCCGAGCGCCGCTTTCCCTGCGCTGACGAGCGCGAAGGCGCACCCGCCCGGCTCCACGGGCGCCATCGTCACGAGCGTGCGCGAGACGAACGACTCCCCCTTGGGCATGCTGAGCTGCTCGGGCGGGGGCTCGAAGACGAAGTCGACGTCGTCCACGATCACGGCCGATTGCCCGCAAAAGAGGGTCGGGGCCGCGTCGTCGCTCGAGCCCGCGTTGCGGTCGGCCGTGTACCGCACCTCCAGCTGGTAGATGGGCGCGAGCCCGAGCACGTTCCACGCGACGACGTCGGTGCCGCGCGGGACGTCGAGCTCGCCCTCCTCGATCGTCCGGCCCTGGGCGGTGACCTTGACGGGCCTCCGCCCGACACGGCCCTCGAGCCGCTCCAGGCCTTGCGCCGGCACCTGGACGGAGGCGTCGCCGACGCTCACCTCGACGGGGTAGGGGAGCGCGTTCGCGACCCGGACGGTGGTATAGCGGGCGGCGGCGAGCGCGTTCCAGGCGCCGAGCGCGACGACCGTGGTGATCCCGAGCGCCACCGCGCGTTGCCAGGCGTAGAGCGCCGGGCCGAGCGGCGCGCGCGCGATGAACCGCCACGAGCGCGCCTCTGTGCCGTTGGCGACCAGGTAGCTCCCGAACGGATAGAGCGGGACGAAGAGGAAGACGAAGAACAGCGTCTTGATGTACGTGCCGTCCTCCGGGTCGCGGTCGGACTCGCCGTACACCGTGGCTCCGACGCCGTTCATCGTCATGAGCCAGGGGCTCCGCCGCATGGGCTCGAGGAAGAGCCGCCGGCGCGCGAGGAGGGCGTCGAGCAACGCGCGCAGCTGGGCGCCCGCGGCGCCGGGCCGCGGCAGGAGGCGCTCGCGCCACCGCATCCAGAAGAGCCGCCGGTAGACGGCGTGCGGACGACCCTGCTCGATCGCCCGGCGCACGCCGGGGTTCATCTGCGCCAGATCCGCGAGCTCTGGCACCCGCTCGAGGAGCCCGGCGGGGTCCCGATCCACGCCACCCATGAACGACCACGTTACTGGGCGCTCCGCTCCACTGGGAAGAGGCGCGCAGGAGCGCGTCGCCGCGGGAGGCGCCGCGCGGAGCAGCGCTCTCTTCTGAACGGATCGGGCGCGCCTCGGCACGCGGCGCGCGGCGCGCGGCGTTGGAGCAGAGTCCCGCCGGGCCGCGCCCACCGCCGTCGCTCTCCGGTGAAAAATTCGGTCATGAGCCCTTTGCCGGAGCCGGTAAGCCGGTAAGCGCGGTCACCGCGCGTGCGGTGTCTCCCCGGGGTAGTGCTCAAATTTGCCCGGAGAGAGTTCACATGAAGGCGGGAAGGCAGGAAGAACATTGATCTTTTCTTCCCGCCTTCCCGCCTTCCCGCCTTCATGCTCAATTTTGAGCACTGCCCTCCCCGGAGCGGGCGCCAACCTCAGGCCCGATGTTGGCGCGCCGCGTCTGGGCGGCCGCGCGTGAAATTTCCGCAATCGGACATGCCCACAGGGGGCGCCGATGTCGTCGATATGTCGATCGACGTGGGTGCACGTGTCGCGGCGTGCTCGCGCATCTCTTTTGAGAACATCATTGCTCCATATGGGATAGATGAGCTACGCTGTGCGTTTATCATGGGGCATCGGCGGGGCATCGCGAGCGATGGGCAGTCCGAGGCGCGGCCCGGGCCTAGCATCCATGAACGCCCGAGCACCGATCGCCGCGCCCCGAGCTCCTCGCAGCGGCCCCCGCCGTCCTCGTCGGGGCGCCCCAGCCCGCCCAGCGAGCCGTCGCCTCCGCCTTCGCCGTCGTCTCGGCCGCCCGCGTCGCGCAAGGTGCGGACGATCGACGTCCTCGTTCAGGGCGCGACCGTGGAGCTCTTTCACTTTTACGGCGTCGCCATCGCGCCGGCGAATACCGGGGATAGCCGCGAGGAGGTGCGCCTTCACACCGATCCCGCGAGCACGGTGGAGTTCTCGGCGCGCGGCTTCTCCGGCTTTCTGGCGCTGTCCGCGAACCAGGGCGTGTTTCGCGCCATGACGGGGGTGCCGCCCATGGTCGACGGCGTCGGCGACTGGATGCGGGAGGTGGCCAATCAGCTCATGGGGAAGGTGAAGAGCCGCCTCGCCCGGTTCCAGATAGCGCTTCAGACCGAGCTGCCGCAGCTGCGCCACCCGAGCGACGTGGAGCGCCGGAGCCGGAGCTGTAAGCAGCAGTGCTGTTATTCTTTCAGGACATTGAAGGGCGAGGTGCTCGTCACGTTGAGCGGCGACTTCGACGAGAGCTCCCTGGTGTTCTCGAACGCGTCCCCGCTCCCCCTCGACGGCAAAGTCATCCTCTTCTGAGCGGCGGGCGCCCGCTTCGGATACGGGCCCATCTCGACGTTTTCGGTGCTCAGCGTGCAGGAGCACGCTTGCGCGCCGAAAACGCCGATCTGGGCCCGTCTCCTGTGCGGGCGACCGCCGCTCGGCGGCGCGGGTGGCCGGGGCGGGGATCGACGGACGGCCGGGCGACGTGGTTTTCGCTCGGGATCAATGCAGACATCTTCCGTGGTTCGTCGCTCGTCCCCCGTCTCTCGTCCCCCGTCTCTCGTCCCCCGTCGCTCGTCCCCCGTCGCTCGTCCCCCGTCTCTCGTCCC
This sequence comes from Sorangium sp. So ce185, assembly GCF_051526825.1. Taxonomy (NCBI): domain Bacteria; kingdom Pseudomonadati; phylum Myxococcota; order Polyangiales; family Polyangiaceae; genus Sorangium; species Sorangium sp. So ce185. The sequence continues at coordinate 1,562,163 of NZ_CP150316.1, forward strand.
CCGTCGCTCGTCCCCCGTCTCTCGTCCCCCGTCGCTCGTCCCCCGTCTCTCGTCTCCGTGCGCTTCTGCGTGCGCGTGCGCGTGCGCGCTGACTCCGGGCGAATCGCGCACGCGCACGCGCACGAAGAGGGAAGAGGGGAGACGGAAGAGGGGAGACGGAAGAGGGGAGACGGAAGAGGGAGGGCGGATGACGGAGACGAGAGACGGTGTACCAGGACCAGCTGAACACCGCTCTAGCCTAGGGACCTCCGCCTCCGCCCCCCCCACCGGCGGTGCCCATCGCGCCCCCGTCACCGCCGCTGCCGCCGGTGCCCGTGGCGCCGCCGTCACCACCTCCGCCGGCGGTGCCCGTGGCGCCCCCGTCACCGCTGGTGCCCGTGGCGCCGCCGCCGGCGCCCGTGGCGCTCCCCGTCCCGGTGGCGCTGCCGCTGGCCGTGGTGGGGGGGATCGGCGGAAGAGGGTCAGCGCAGACATTCCACACGACGAGCTGGCCCGGATCGCAAGGATCGGAATCCCAGCACCCCGCCAGCAGCGCCGCGCACGTGACGACGAGCGCAGAAGCCAAGGCGCCTCGGCGGCTGGGCAGCAACACGCAAGACGGCTGGATATCCATCGTTCGTTCCTCTCTCGACCGGCTCACGGCGGCACCACCTGTCCGTCGCGGATGCGCGCGATCACCTTGACGGTCGGGTTGAGATCGCTGGCAGCGACGTACCCGATGCCGCCCGCCTCCTCGCCCACCGCGCGGAGGACGGCGCTCGCCGTCGGCACCTTGCGCGGCGGCCGCTCGCCGCCGCGGATCTTCCGATCGATCCAGTAGCGGGCGACGCCGTCGGGATCGAGCCCCAGCACCGCCATGTCGAAGCGCTGCCGCAGCGGGGAGTCCTCGGGGAGGTTCACGGGCACCGCCGACTTGCCGTACCACTCCGTGCGCGTCGTCTGGAAGATCGGGCGGAGCGTGTCGCGCCCGGCCGACCGCACGGGATTGGCCTGGTTGACGACGACGACGATCTCATCCGCGTCGGCGAAGGACGAGGCCGACGGGGTCATGCCGAGCAAGGCCAGGAGGAGCAGAAGGGATAAACGCTTCATGATTGCGTTGAACCTCTCTCAGAAGGCCAGAATCAGACGAGCGAGCGCGGCCGTGGTGTGGAAGTCCTCCGGCGACGGGAGCGCCGGCGCCGTGCTCTCCTGCTCGCGCAGGACGGTCATGATCGTGCGCAGCACCTGGGTCCGAAGCGTGACGTCCGGCGTGATGTAGAAGTTCAGACCGCCGCCGACCTGGAACATCGTGTCGTGCCCCAGGAACGGCGCGTGCAACATGGCGCCGATGACGAACGGCTCCATGTTCAGGAAATCCAGCCGGTGCGCCGCCACGGCATACGTGGAGGTCTTCCAGGCGTCCGGCGCGTAGGACCCGAATCCCCCCTGGCGCTTCCCTTCGTCGTACACCACGCGGACGACCGCCGCCTCCGCGCGCACGCGCGTCTTCCCGATGTCGAGCGAGACGTCTCCGGCGCCGGTGTACTCCTGGAAGGACCACGTCGAATGGATGTCCGGGCTGGGGGCGTTGAGCTTGTAATCGACGACCCAGTCGCGAGCGTGGCTCGCGATGAACGACGCCCCGAGCTTCAAGGTCAGCTTGCCGGGGTCCTCGTAGCTGGCGTGCAGGCGGCCGCCGAACCCGCGGTTGTCGTCGAAGGCGAACGGCGCGTTCTCGTTGCGCCCGTTGCTCACGTACGCGTTGTACCCGAGGTCCCACGGGCCCGCGAACGCATTGCCGTAGATCATCACCCCGGTCTGCCGCGTGGGAAACAGGCGCGAGGTGATGAAATACGGGATGGCGGCGGTGATGAGCACCGGGCTCCCATGGTCGACGTTGTAGATGCCGATCGGGGTGAAGAACTGCCCGACGCGCACCTTGAAGAGGTTGAAGCGCGTCCAGTCGATGTGGGCGCGCTCGATCGACACCAGCCCGCCATACAAGGTCGGCGAGCCGAGCGCGATCGACGTCGAGTCGAAGGCACCGTACTCCTGCGTGGTCATCCGGTACGCGACGTCGGGCGGCAGCGGCGTCGTCACCGGGACCGGGGCGCCGCCGGGCGCGGTCGTGAACCGCAGCTCCCCGAGGAAGCGAAAATGATCGCTCGGCTGCGCGTCGAGGTAGAGGTTCAAATTCCCCACGACGAAGTTCAGGGCGTTGGCCTGCGGGAGGGCGGCCGCGAGGCCCGAGTTCTCCGGTGCCCACGTGCGCTGGACGCCGACGTCGATGAACCCGTAGAGCTGGAGTAGCTCTCTGCCCTCATCCTGCGCCGGCGCGACCTGCGCGTCCTCGATCGCCGCGAGGCGCTTCTCGAGGTCCGCCGAGCGCTTCTCCGCCGCCTCGAGCCGCGCGAGGATGGCAGCCTCTCCGGCCGCGGCGGGCGCAGCGTCGGCCGCAGGCGCGGCGGCGGCCGCGCCCGTCTCAGGCGCAGCGGGCGGCGCAGGCGCAGCGGCGGGCGCAGCCGCGGCGGCGGTCGCGCCGGGCGCAGGCGCAGCGGCGGGCGCAGGCGCAGCGGCGGGCGCAGGCGCAGCGGCTGGCGCAGGGGGCGCAGGCGCAGCGGCGGCCGCAGGCGCAGCGGGCCGCGGGGCGACGCCGGCGGCAGGGCTCTGCGCGTGCGCGAGAGATGCCGTGACAAGCACCCCTGCGATCGCAGCGCTCGAAGCGCGCGCGAGGCGCTCTGCGCGCGCTCGCCGCGGTGAACTCCGACCCATGATCATTGCTCTCTCCCTGTCCGAAGAGCTTCCATTGCGGTACAGGCGCGGCGCCGCGCGCGCTCTTGCGGACTCGCGACCTTCACGCGTAGCATACACAGCGTCGATGCCGCGGGGAAACAACGCGATCCGCCCGGGTCCGCAGAACACGGCCAGTGAAACGTCGCAACAAGAAAGAGCCTGAATCAGGAAGACGCACATGGTGCGCGAAGGCGCGGCGATGACGGCCGCGTCCGCGCGCCTCGCCGGTCGCTCGTCAGCTTCAATCCTTTTGGGGCCAACGTGAGGACACGGCGCGCGATTTCATGCGTGCTCGCGGGGCGTCTCGCTGTAGAGAGGGCGAGCCGTCGTCGCGCCGCAGAGGCCGCGTCGAGGAAACGGGGGCATGCCTACCTTGCGTAAGGCGTCGATTCGTCTGAAGCTGTGGTCGCTCGCCGGCGTGCCCGTCGTCGGCGCCCTGCTGCTCGCGGCGATGATCGCGGGCGACGCGCGGCAGCAGGCCGCGAGGGCGGCGGCGATCGGCTCGATTGAGGACCTCGCGCAGCTCTCGTCGATCATGGCGCAGCCGCTGCACGCGCTCCAGAGGGAGCGGGCGTGGACCGCGCTGGTCGAGGGGCTGGAGATCCGGCCGCCGGACGCGCGGGACGCCGAGGCCGCGCGGGGCGCCGCGCGGCCGTTCCAGCGCGCCGTGGCGCTCGCGCGCGCGAGCGCCCAGCTCGAGACCGCGCGGGCGGCGACCGACGAGAGCCTCGCCCACCTCGACGCGTTCCTGGCCGAGCGCGATCTCTCCCGCCTGCCGTCCCGGCTCGCGCGCGACCTCGCAGACGCGCGCGCCCACGTCGGCGAGCTCGGCGCGTTCCGGCGCCAGGCCGACGCGAAGGCGGCGCCGCTCGACAGCGCCCTCCAGATCTTCGGCGGCATCAACGCGAGCCTGATCCGGGCCAACGCCGGGCTCTCCGAGCTGAGCGACGAGGGCGAGCTCCTGCGGAGGATCCAGTCGATCGTCGCCGTGCACGAGCTCGCCGAGCGCGCCAGCCGCCAGCACGCGCTGCTCGCCCACGCCTTCGCGTCGACGCAGTTCGAGCCGGGCGCCTTCAAGACGCTCGTGACGCTCATGACGGAGGAGCAGCTCTATCGCGAGATGTTCCTGGCCAACGCGTCGGAGCCGGCGCGGGCGCTCCACGACGCCGCCCGTGACGACCCGCGCGTGCGGCGCGCCGACGAGCTGCGCGCCGCGGCGATCGCGTCGACGGACGAGGACCTGGCCATCGACCACGACGCGTGGTTCGACGCGCAGCAAGGGCGCCTCGACCGGCTCGCCGCGATCGAGCACGAGGCGATCGCGGGCATGCGGCGCGCCGCCTCCGACAAGGTCGCGGACACGCGGAGGACGGTGCTCAACGGCATCGCGGTCTCCGGGGTCGTGCTGCTCGTGTCGGGCGCGCTCGCGCTCGTGCTCGTGCGGGGGCTGTCCCGGTCGCTCGAGGTCCTCGGCGAGGCCGCGGCCCACGTCCGGCGGACGCGCGACTACACGACGCGCGCCCGCAAGACCGCCGACGACGAGTTCGGGGCGCTCACCGACGCCTTCAACGAGATGCTGGCGGGCATCCAGGCGCGCGACGAGGCCCTGGAGAGCCACCGGCAGAACCTCGAGGCCACCGTCGCCCAGCGGACGTGCGAGCTCGCGGAGCGCAACCGGGAGATGCGCCTCGTGCTCGACAACGTCGACCAGGCCCTCGTGACGATCCACCGCGACGGCACGATGGAGCCCGCGCGCTCCGCCGCCTTCGAGCGCCTCTTCGGCGTGCCGGCGCACGACGAGCACTTCGCCGAGCGCATCGCCGGCCATGACCCCCGGGCCCGCGCGCTGCTCACGATGGGGTGGGAGGCCGCGTGCGACGACTTCCTCCCGCTCGAGGTCGTCCTCGATCAGCTGCCGAAGGCCCTGCACCGCGAGGGCCGCCACCTCACGCTCGGCTTCAAGCCGATCCTGTCCCACGAGGGCCAGTTCAGCGGCGCGCTGATGGTGATCACGGACGTCACGGCCACGATGGACTCCTTGCGGGAGGCCGAGCGGCAGCGCGAGCACATCCAGGTGTTCGAGCGCGCCGTGAAGGACCGGCTCGGTCTCCTCGGGTTCGTGAGCGACACGAGCAAGCTCGTCGACGCGGTGAGCGCGCGGAGCATCGCCGACGTGGACCACGTGATGCGCCTCGTGCACACCATCAAGGGGAACGCCGGGCTCTGGGACGTGACGAGCGTGGCGAAGGTGGCGCACGAGATCGAGAGCTTCGTCGTCGAGGAGCGCTCGCTGCCGCCCGACGAGCAGATCGACGCGCTGAAGGACGCGTGGTCCGCGTTCGTCGCGCGGGTAGGCGGCCTGCTCGCCGGGGCGGGGCAGGCCTCGCGCGTCGACGTCGACGACGCGGAGGTCGAGGCCCTGCTCGCGATGGTGCAGGAGCGGCGCGACCACGCCGATCTCGAGCGGGCCGTCGCGTCCCTCCGCGACGAGCGCACGGAGGTGCGGTTCAACCGGATGAAGGATCAGGCCGAGACGCTCGCGCGGAAGCTCGGCAAGCCGAGGCCCGACGTGCGCATCGACGCGGGCGGCGTCCGGCTCCCCGCGCCGCGCTTCGCCGCGATGTGGCAGGCGCTCGGGCACGTCGTGCGCAACGTGATGGACCACGGGATCGAGCGGCCGGAGGCGCGCGAGGCGGCCGGCAAGCCGCCGCGCGGCGCGCTCACCCTCCGCTCGAGCGCGACGGCGGACGAGGTCCTCATCGAGGTGGGCGACGACGGCGCCGGCATCGACTGGGAGCGCGTGCGCGAGAAGGCCGGGGCGGTCGGGTTGCCGAACGCCACGCGGCGGGATCTCGAGGCCGCGCTGTTCGCCCCCGGCTTCACCACCGCCGAGCAGGTCACGGACGTCTCCGGCCGCGGCGTCGGCCTCGGCGTCGCGCTCCACGAGTGCCGCCGGCTCGGCGGCCGGGTGGAGATCGAGACGGAGCGAGGGCAGGGGACGACCTTCCGCTTCCGGTTCCCCCGGAAGCTCGATGCGGCCGGCGCGCCGCTGCCGCCGTCGAGCCGGCGCGGCGCGCCCCTCGCCGGCCCTCCGCGCGGCTCGAGCGCGGGCCCCCTCGCCGGGCGCGAGCCGCCCGGATCGGGTGTCGCGATGAGCGCGTCGACCATGGACAGCGACAGATCGAGGAGAGCGCAATGAACTCGGAGAGCTGGCACCGCATCTATGACGAGCTTGCGGCGTCGTGCGTCCACCTGTTTCGCGACAACGGCGTCGAGCTCCGGCTCCTGGAGCACCAGGACTCCGAGGCGACGCCTGGCAACGCGGTGGTCTCGTTCATCGGTTTCACGGGCGATCACCTCCGCGGGAGCCTGACGATCGTCGCTCCCGTGGCGCTCATCACCCGCTGCCACCCGCTGCGAGAGCGGCGCCAGCTCGACGAGGACATGGTGTGCGACTGGGCGAGCGAGCTCGCGAACCAGCTCCTCGGGCGGGTGAAGAACCGGCTGCGCCACCTCGGGCTCATCATCGTGCTCTCGACGCCGAGCGCCGCGATCGGCGAGCACCTGCGCGCCCGGGAGGAGCAGAGCGAGGGCTTCCGGCGGCTCCTCTTCGACGCCGGGACCGACCGGCTCGCCGTGCTGTTCGACGCGATGGCCCCCGACACGGCGCTGGAGCTCGAGGAGGTCGACATGCCCGATCCGCAGCGCGAGGGGGAAGTGCTGCTGTTCTGAGCCGCGGACCGCGCGCGCCGAAGGAGATACGACAGATGGCCAAGAAAATTCTTCTCGTCGAGGATTCGAACACGGTCCGCCAGCAGGTCGGCATTCTCCTGTCCGGGGCGGGCTACAGCATCGTGGAGGCGGACAACGGCCGGGACGCGGTCGCGGCGGTCAACGCCCACAAGGGCGATCTGGCGATGATCATCGCCGACGTGAACATGCCCGTGATGAACGGCATCGAGATGCTGGAGAGCCTGCGGGACAAGGGCCTCGCGTCCGGCGTGCCGATCCTCATGCTCACGACCGAGGGGCAGCCCGAGCTCATCGACAAGGCCCGCAAGGCCGGCGCGAAGGGCTGGATCATCAAGCCGTTCAAGCCGGACCTCCTGCTCGCCGCGGTGAAGAAGCTCGCCGGCGAGCCCTGATGCGCCGGTCGCGCCGCCCGCGGCTTCTACGACCTGTTCCGCCGTTTCAACCCGTCTGTCGCTCCAGCCTAGGGCTGGTTAGCTCCCCCCAACGACGCTGATGCAACAGCTTTATCCATGCATCGAAGGGGGGCAGGGGTCCACGAAGAGGCGCTCACCCGGGGCGCGCGACGCGGCACAGCCGGAAGCCAATCGTGGGATCGCCGTGCAGATCCGGGGGACTGCCCATCCGGAACGAGACGCGCACCGCCCACGCGCAGTCGGCCCAGGAACCCCCGCGCAGGACGCGCTGCTTCGCGGCGGCCGGCCCGACCGGGGCGGCGCGCGGGCCCTCGGCATAATAGAGCGCGTCGTAGCCGTCGCCCGTCCACTCGCGGACGCCGCCGCTCATGCCGAACAGGCCATATCCGTTGGGCGGGAAGCTGCGCGGCGGGCGGAGCGAGAAATCCTCGAACCGATCGAAATCGCAGAGCGCCGGGGACGGCGGCGCGTCGCCCCAGGGGTACGGGCAGCCGACGAGTCCGCCGCGCGCGGCCTTCTCCCACTCGGCCTCGGTCGGCAAGCGATAGGTGACCTGCTCCTGTTCTGCGGAGAGCGAATCGCCGAGCGCCACCGCCTGATCCCACCGGACCGCGACCATGGGCTTCTGATCGTAGGTCCACGGGCGCGCCGGATCGCCGCGCGCGACCTCCCCGAACAGCTCGCGCGCCGTCATGACACGGCCGCCCGACCGCCACTCGGCGTCCGGCGCATGGGCATGCCAGTCGTGCGCGCGGACCGTCTCGCTCTCGCAGTACTGCCGGCGGATCTTGCCGTCGTTGTAGACCCGGAACGCGTCCACGTCGATCTTGCCCTCCCTCGTCGGTTTCGACGGAGGCCCGCCGTCCGGCGGGGGCGGCCAGCCGATGAGCGCGTGGTACGCGGCCCAGGTGATCGGCACGTCGGTGATCCAGAACGCGCCGAGCTCCACCGGGTGCACGGGCCGCTCGTCGGGGTCGCCGTCGTCCGCGCCCATGAGGAATGGGCCCGCGGGCACGTAGCGGAACACGAGGCCGTGCTCCTCGATCTGGAGCCGATCGAGCAGGCGGGCGCGCGCCTCGGCGAGCGCCGGGTCCCCGGGCGCGAGGCCGAAGGCGGCGTCGCAGGCGGTGGCGGCCAGCTCGAGGCGCCCCTCCCCGGCGAGGCGCGCGGCGAGGCCGAGGAGCTCCGCGGCCGAGGGGAGCTCGCGGTCCGCGGACAGGAGCCAGGTCGGGTCGGGCGCGCTCACGCGAGCCTCCGCTGCGCGCGCAGCACGGTGAGCGGGTTGTGGCGCTGCGGCGCCGCCTCGTGCCGCGCGAGCCACGGATCGGGGGCGTTCACGTCGCCGGCCATGACGAGCGAGCGCGCGCGGCACCCGCCGCCGAAGGAGGCGGTGCCGGCGCCGTCGCCGGGGAGGCCGCGGATGGCGCGGAAGCGCTCGCTCTCGCGCCAGATGTGCTCGAAGGGGGCGCGGCGGAGGTTCTCGGCGACGAAGCCGGGGCCGAGGAAGCTGCACGGGTTCACGTCGCCGCCGACCGAGATGGAGCACACGGTGTTGCCAGCGCCGCAGCCCCAGTTGTCGTGCACGACGGCCCGCGTCTCGCCGCGGCTCCTCGGCGAGAAGGGGTCGATCGCGCGCGCGGCCGTGGCGCGGCCGTCGCCGGTCGCGCCGAGCGTCCAGAGGGCGCCCAGCGCGGCCTCGTAGTCGTCGAACGAGGGCCACAGCTCGGCGCGCGACCCGGCGGCGCCCACCGGGTAGAGCGGCCGGAACACAGCGGTGTGCGCGCCGGCGGCCGCGGCCAGCTCGGCGAACGCCGCCGCCTCGGACGCGTTATGGCGCATGATCGTGAACGCGAGCGAGAAGCGCGCGTGCTCGCGGAGCAGGGCGACCTTCTCCAGCACGCGCGCGAACGTGCCTTCGCCGCGGACGGCGTCGTTCGTCGCGGCCGTGGCGCCGTCGAGGCTGACGTTGAGCCACACGAGGGAGCGCTCGCCGAGCTTCTTCGCGGTCTCCTCGGTGAGGAGGAGCGCGTTCGTGGTGAGGCACGGGTGCAGGCCGTGCGAGGTCGCGAGATCGAGGATGTCGAACAGATCCTTGCGGAGCAGCGGCTCGCCGCCGGTGAGGCCCAGCCGGAACGAGCCGAGGCGCGCGAGCGAGGCGAACAGCGCGTCCAGCTCGGCGAGGGTGAGCGGCGGCTCTCGGCGCGGGAGCTCGCCCGCGAAGCAGTGCGTGCAGGCGAGGTTGCACGCGGCGACGACCTCGAGGTGCACGGCCAGCGGCCCGGTGAGGTGATCGGCGGGCGGCATCACGTCGAGCGCGACGCCGTCGAAGAGGAGGTCGTGCGTGAAGAAGGCCCGCTCGTAGAAGGCGGAGGCGAACGCGGCGAGCGCGCCGCGGCGCTCGGGCGGCGCGGCGTCGACGATCGCGCCGATCGGGGTCGCGCGGGCGCGGAGCAGGATATCCGTGGTCTCGTGATCGAACGGCAGGTAACGCGACGTGCGGCGGTCGAAGACGGTCGACCCGAAGTGCTGCGGGACGAGGGCGAGCGGCGGGCGCGCGGTCACGGCGCGCCCCCGAGGTCGACGTCGAACGAGCACCGGGCCCAGAGGTCGCCTTGCGCGTCCGGCAGCCCGACGGCGCGCGCTCCACGGCTCATGAGGTCGTTGAAGTGCCAGCCGGCGCCGCCCTGCGCGGGCGCGAGCGCGCGCCAGCCGCGCTCGTCGAAGCCGGGCAGCTTCCACGCGTCGCCGCCGGGGTCGCGGGTGGTCCCGACGATCGCCGCGCCGGCGCCCGAGCGGACGTCGAGCGTGCGCCCGATCGACCTGTCGCGCCGGGGCTCGAGCGGGGCGCGGGTGTTGGCCTCGTCGCTGTAGCGCAGGGAGAGCGCGAGCCGGGCGGGCGCGTCGTCCGCGGCTCGGATGGCGACCGCGAGGACGTGCGCGCCCGGGCGAGCCAGGATCCGGCTCGATCGCACGGGCGCGCCGTCGAAGAAGACCTCCGCCTTGCCCGCCGTCCAGAGGCGCAGCGTCAGCGGCAGCGCCTCCTGCGGATCGATCCAGCGAAGGATCCCGCCGCCGCACCCCGCCGGGACCTCGCAGCTCGAGTAGTCCTCGAGCACGAGGCGCTCCGACGATTTCTCGTAACGCGCGAGGTCGTTGACGACGAGGTCTCGCTTCTTGGCCATGCGCCGAGGATAGCGTGCCTGGGCGCCTCGGCGGCGTCCGTTCGCAGGTCTATCCGCCGTGGGCTTCAGCGGAGAGGCGGATGATCTCCCTGGCGACGGCGAGCGCGTGGTCCGTCGCCTTGAACGCGAGCCTCAGCGCGGCGTCGAGCTCCTCCTGGTTCTCGAAGATGTGCTGGAGCCGCCCGCTCATCCGCTCCATCTCTTCGTCGGAGAAGCGCAGGCTCAGCTCCTCGTGCAGCTTGCCGAGCTCCACCCCCGAGTCGAAGGTGAGGCACGGTCGCGAGCTCGACTCGTCCTGTCCGAGCGCCCTCGCGAGCGCCAGCTTCGCGCCCGCCAGCGCGTCCTCGATCTCGCGCGCGAAGCCGCCCGCCATCCGCTTGTCGGCGACCTCGCGCTCCAGCCGGATCACCTTCGCCTGCGCCTCCTCCAGCGCTGCCGTGCGCTCCCGGACCTTCTCCTCCAGCGCGCCGTACAGTGGGCCGTCCTCGATCGAGGTGGCGCCGGGCTCGGGGTTCATCGTCCGGCGCGGAGGCCTCGCCGTCTCCGCCGCGGGCCCCCGCGGCGTGAGCTCCGCGTACGTCTCATGGAGCTGCGCGACCTTGGCCTCCGCGCCCCACCGCGCGTAGCCGTGGACGGCGTCGGCCATGTACATGCGCGCGATCTTCGTCCGCCCCTTCGCCAGGTGGAACCTCGCGGCGAGCTCGTTCGAGAGCGCCTCGTGGTGCAGGAACTCGCTCTCCTGAGCGGCCCTGATCGCCTCCTCGTAGAGATCCGTCGCCGCCGCGTCGTCCCCCGAGACGCGCGCGCGCTCGGCGGAGACCAGGAGATGCTTGTGGCGGAAGTTCTCCGGGCAGCTCTCCGCCCACGCCGCGACGTCGGCCGCGTGGCGCGCGATCTCGCGCGCGTAGCGCGCCTGCTCGGCGCCCGGCGCCTTCGGGCAGAGGGCCAGCAGGATGAGGCTCGCGTAGAACGGGACCTCGGTCGACATCCACATGTTCGCCAGGTACGGGCGCAGCGGCTCCGCCAGGGCGATGAGCGCGAGGGCGCGCTCGTGGTCGCCGTAGAGGTACGCGAGCTGCGCTCTCTGGATATGATAGAACGCCGCCATGAACTCGTGGTTCGGCGCGCCAAGCGTCGCGCTGAACTCGTCCTCGTCGAAGACGCCGTCGCTCAGGGTGTGGTGGCCCAGCGTGCAGCCTCGCAGGTTCGCGATCATCTGCTTCGACGAGGTCACGATGAGGCCCGACATCACGTCTCTCGTCCGCTGCAAGAACGGGAGGGACCGCTCGATCTCCTCGGACACCGCGCCGAGCGCGACGCCGTGGCTCAGCCGGCTCGTGACCCCGTGGAGGAGGGAGTAGCTGGCGAACTGGAAGTCCCCCGTTTCGCGCCCGTCCCGGTGCGCCTGCGCCAGGTACGCGAACGACCGCCGGAGCGGCTCCCGATAGGGCGAGATGAACACCGCGAAGCTCGACTTCACCTTGGACGACATCACGGCGCAGCCCATCTTCTCGTCGAGATCCATCGCGAGCCTGCCGAACTCGTAGGCTTCCGCGTACCGGCCCTGCTCGATCAGGACGATCGCGTAGATCAGATATCCCCAGGCGGAGACCTCCGCGTGGCCGTGCTTGAGCGAGATGTTGGCGTGCTTGACGCACACGAGGGCGTGGAGGGACGGCTCCGCGACGAGGATGGCGGCGCTCACGTTCGTGAGGATCGTCAGCGCGGCCTTGTGCTCGGGGCTCTTGAGCTCCGGGGCGTCGCACAGCTCGGTGATCTGGCGGCTCGCCAGGTTGCGCGGCACCTCGGCGAGCTCCGCCGCGAGGGCCGCCCGGATCCGGTCTTCGCGCTCGGGCAGCTCGATCCCGAGCAGGGCGAGCGCCGTGCGCGCGCAGCGCACGGACTCGTCGAACCTCGCGACGGTGTTGAAGAGCAAGATGCGCCGGGCGTAGACGTGCGCGCGATCGAGGTCGGTCCTGGCGCGGGTCAGGGAGACGTTGAACAGCGGTTCGGCCTCCGCCGAGCGGCCGCTCAGGAACCCGCAGTCGGCGCCCTCGAGGTGGAGCGCGAACGCGAGCTCGTAGTCCTGCTCCCACCCCTCGTCGTCGACGAGCGACACGCCGGCGCCGAAGTAGCCGGCGGCCACGTCGTAGGCGGCCGACGCCTTCGCCTTCATGCCGGCGGCGAGGTTCAGGCGCGCGAGGATGGTCCGCTCGTCCGGCGAGGCGATCCGCGAGGCGCCGAGGTTCAGGTGGTTCACCGTGTCGAACAGGTGCTCGTCCCGCTCGCCGAGCTCCCGCCGCGCGAGCATGAGGCGCCCGATCCGGAGGTGCAGGTCCTGCTTGCGGTCCTCGTCGACGAGCGAGTAGGCCGCCTGCCGCACGCGATCGTGCAAGAACCGGTAAGAGACGTCGATGTCCCCGGCCGGCAGCCCGCCCTCGCCGCCGTGGTCGGGCGCGGCGCGGACGTACCGGTGCTCGGCGTCCAGGGGCAGGACGACGCCCTCCCGGAGCGCCTCCCGGAGATCGGCGGCGGTGGCCTCGGGCGGCCGCTCGTCGACAAGCGCGAGCGTCTCCAGGTCGAACTTGTGGCCGATGCACGCGGCGAGCGTGAGGACACGCTGCGCGCTCGGCGAGAGACGCCGCAGCTTCTTCGCCATGAAATCGACCACGTTGTCCGTGATCCCCGCCCTCCGGATGCGATCGAGATCCCAGGAGAACGCGCCGGACTGCGGATCGAAGGCGATCAGGCGGTCCTTGTAGAGCGAGACGAGGAACTGATTGATGAAGAAGGGGTTCCCCTGGGTCTTGTCGAGGACGAGCGTCGCCAGCGCGGCGGACCGCTCCGGGCCGCAGCCGAGCGCGTCGGCGAGGAGCTGATTGAGGTCCGCGGGGCGCAGCGGATCGAGGGTGATCTCGACCATGCTCGCCCCCGCCTTCCGGAGCTCCGCCCGAGCCGCGGAGAGCGGGTGTCCCGCGTCGACCTCGTCGTCGCGGTAGGCGCCGATCACGAGCAGGTGGCCGCGCTCCGGATCCGACAGGAGCAGCGTGAGGAGCCGGAGCGAGGCGAGATCCGCCCACTGCAGATCGTCGAGGAAGAGGACCAGCGGGTGCTCCGCCGTGGCGAAGACGCGCAGGAAGCTCTGAAATACAAGGTCGAGCCGGTTCTGGGACTCGGCCGCCCCGAGCTCGGGCACGGGCGGCTGGGGGCCGATGATGAGCTCCAGCTCCGGCAGCAGGTCGACGAGGACCTGCCCGCTCTGGCCGAGGGCGGTCGCGAGCTTGCGCCGCAGGCGCGAGAGCGCCTCGCCGCGCTCGGTGAGCAGGTGCCGCGCGAGCTCCCGCAACGCCTGCGCCAGCGAGGCGTACGGGACGCTCCGGTTGAACTGGTCGAACTTGCCCGAGATGAAGCGCGCGCCGTGCCCGGCGATCGCCCGGTGCAGCTCGCTCACCACCGCCGATTTGCCGATGCCGGCGTGACCGGAGATCAGCGCGAGCTCGGCGGCGCCCCGGCTCGCCCGCTCCCACGCCGCGAGGAGCGCCGCGATCTCCGCGTCTCGGCCATAGAGCTTCTGCGGGATGGGCAGCCCGTGACCGCGATCGTCGTCACTGCCCATCATCGTTGAATAACACCCGCGCACCACGTGGGTAAATGGCTTCCACGCGGGACTGTGATGCGCCCAACGCCGGTTTGCTGCGCGGCGCGGGAGCGCTCCGCGGGATCGCCCCTCGAGGCCGGAGGGTGATCGCGCGGATCGCCTCGCGCTGGCGAGGGGCGATCCCGCGGATCGCCCCCGGGCCCCGCCGGATCTCGGCGAAGCCCGGTGGAGCCTCGGCGGCCTGGCCGTGCGCGCCCGCGGCCTGGCCGTGCGCGCCCGCGCCGCCGGCGTGGAACGTCGCGTGCACTGGCGCCTCGACCAGCGGTCGCGCCGGCATCCAGGGCGCATCGCAACCACGAGGAGGGCATCATGGCTCGCAAGATCGCGGTGGGGGGTCTGTCGCTGGCGCTGGGGTGGATCGTGCTGCTGGGCGGGTGTCTCGTCGCCGACGACGAGGCGGCGCGGACCGAGGCCAGCGCCGAGGACGCGGACGCGGTGCTCGTGTCCAGCGTCACCGAGGGGGACTACGTCATCCGCTCGGTCGCCACGAACAAGTGCCTCGACGTGCCCGGGGCCAGCACCGCCGACGGCACGCGGATGCAGCAGTGGACCTGCAACGGGACGAACGCGCAGAAATTCCACATCTCCCCGACGACCGACGGCTACTGGAAGATCGTCAACGTGGGCAGCAACAAGGCCCTCGACGTGCGCGACGTGAGCACCGCGCCGAACGCGGTCATCCACCAGTGGACCTATGTCGGCGGCGCCAACCAGCAGTGGAAGCTCGTGAATCGCGGGGGCAACCAGTTCAGCATCCACGCGCGCCACACCGATCAGGTCGTCGACCTCGCGTGGGGCAACGCCGCCGACGGGACGGATATCCTCCAGTATCCCTACGGCGGCACCACCAACCAGCGCTGGACGCTCGACAAGGTGAGCGGCGGCTCCTCCACCGGCTCCGGCGCCCGCACCCTCACGATCGTCAACAACTGCTCGGCGCCGATCTGGGTCGCCCACTCGACCAACGTGCAGGGCCCGCAGAACGTCAAGCTCACCCGGGGCGCCGCGTACACCTACGACGTGCCCGACGGCGGCATCAGCGCGACGCGCTTCTGGCCGAAGACCGGCTGTGACGACGGCGGCCGCAACTGCACCACGGGCGACAGCGTCGCCCCTTGTCCGGCGGGCGGCTGTCAGCCGCCGATCGAGTCGAAGTTCGAGGCCACCTTCGCGCCCAGGGGCAGCGCGGACCAGACCTGGTACAACCTCAGCCAGGTGGACGGCTACACGCTGCCCTTCAAGGTCGTCCCCAAGGGCGCCGGCGCCGAGCAGGGCAGCTGCATCACCTCGGACTGCTCCGGGCTGTCGCTCTCGCTCTGCCCCGGCGACGAGGACCTCGGCAACGGCCAGTTTCCCGGATACGCGCACCAGGACCTCCGGGTGCGCGACAGAAACGGCGTCGTGGTCGGCTGCATGGCCCCGTGCAAGAAGTGGAATTACCCGGCGCCCTGGGGCCTGGGCCAGCCGGAGAGCGCCGATCCCGGGCTCCACCTCTGCTGTCCGACGCCCATCGATCCGGCCACGGGCCAGTGCACCGCCGAGCGAGGGTGCATGACGTCGGACGCGTGCCGGGACACCGCGGATCCGCGGAGCGTGGAGCACACGGACTACGTGATCCGGATGCACCAGATGTGCCCCACCGCGTACAGCTATGCTTACGACGACGCCGCCGGGCTCCACGCCTGCTCGTCGGAGACGAGCTTCGAGGTCACCTTCTGCCCGTGATCCGCGGCACGGAGCGCGTTCGGCGCGTCGATGCGGAGGGCGCGGAAGGCCAACGCGACGCCGGAAGGCCCGGCGCGGGAGCGCCGGTCGCTCACGTCGACGCGCAAGCGTGAAAATCGCGCGAAGCAGGGCTCGAAGGGCGGCCGCTCCGCGCGTCAGGGCCGCGCGGGCAATCGCCTGCTGATGAGGCGGCGCGCTCCTGGCCGCCCTCGGCCGTGACGTCTCCCGCGAGCGCCAGGCACAATGTTCCCGCCGGCGCGCTGGCACGGACGATGCTCGACGACGATGCTCGAAGAGGACGCGGTCCCGGCCACCTCGTCCGCGTGGGGCGGGGGACCGACGGGATACGCGTGCTCCACGAACCAGAGGGGTGCCCATGGTTGGTCCGCTCGAAGAGTCCACGAAGCCGCTACGCTTTGCGCCGGTCGACCTTCACACCGTGCGGGAGAACCGCGGCTGGTTCCTCGCGATCGGCGTGACCTCGATGGTGCTCGGCGTGCTCGCGTTCCTCCTGCCCTTCGTCGCCTCTCGGGTCGCCGCCATCGCGCTCGGCTGGTTGATCGTGGTCGCCGGCGTGGCCGAGGGCTGTCACGCCATCCAGAGCCGCGGCTGGGCCGGGGCCGGCTGGGAGCTCGTGAGCGCCCTGGTGCAGGTGGCGTTCGGCCTTCTCCTCGTGGCTTTCCCGATGACCGGCAAGCTCGCGCTGATGGTGCTCGCCTCGGCGTACTTCGCCGCCGAGGGCGCGCTCAAGCTCGTCCGCGCCTATCAGCACCGCGGGCTGCGGGGCTCGGGGTGGCTCGTGTTCGACGGCATCCTGGCGCTGGGGCTCGGGGTGCTGATCGTCACGGGCGGCGTCACCACCGCCGCGAGGGTGCTCGGCTTGCTCGTCGGAATCAGCCTCCTGACCGGCGGCACGTCGATGATCCTGATCGCGCTGGGCGGCGCTCGCGTGCTCCACACGCGAGCGTGAAGGAGGCGGCCTCCGCGCCGTGCAGAAGGGTACATCCCTTGCGTGGGGTGCGAAGCGCGAAGGCTAGGTTGACAACCCGGACACACGTTTTGGCCATGTCGCAAGCAAGGAAGCTCATCGAGGCCCTCGCGGCAGGACGCTACGACGCCCGTCTGCGAGGAATACGGAAGGTGTGCGCCGTGCAGCTCAGCGACGACGAGCGCATCGTCGTCGAGATCGCCGACGGGTCCTTCGGAATCGCGCCCGACGGGGCGAGCGAGGACTGCCAGCTTTCCTGCTCGCTCGACGATTTCCTGCGGATCTTTCGCGGTGAGCAGAACCTGATCACGGCGATCATGCAGGGCCGCGTCGGCGTGCGAGGAGACCTGGGCGTCGCCCAGATGTTTCAGAGCGTCTTCTCCCCGGGGGACCAACAGACTCCAGGAGCGACGCGCTGAGCCACCGTCATCGGAGGGGACCCATGGAACGGCAAGTGAGCATTCTGGACGGCGGCACGTTCGTCGTCAGCGATCTGCGTGGCAACATCGAACACTCCGTCAGCCGGCCGCTCGGCCTCTTTCACCTCGATACGCGCTTTCTCTCCGAATGGATCCTGACGATCGACGGCGTCGTCCCCGCCGCGCTGTCCACCGACGACGTGCAGTACTTCCAGGCCCAGTTCTTCCTCGTCCCGAGGCCTGCGGCGATGTACGTCCAATCGACCCTCTCGATCGTCCGGAGCCGGTTTGCGGGCGATGGCTTCCACGAGGACCTCCTGCTCATGAACCACGGCAAGGATCCCGTCGACCTCGAGGTCCGCATCCAGGCCGCCGCCGATTTCGCCGACCTGTTCGAGGTCAAGGACATGCTCCCGAAGAAGGGCGAGCGCTATCACCGCATCGAAGACAATCGGCTCGTCCTCGGCTATCGACGCGAGCGCTTCGTGCGCGAGACGTGGATCTCCGCCTCGCAGCCCGCGCAGATCGATCCGAACGGCTTGACCTTTCGGGCGAGCATCGCGCCGCACGGCCGCTGGAGCACGTGCCTCGACGTCGTGGCGGCGATCGACGGCCTCGAGGAGCGGCACACCCGGGTGAAGTACGCCCACGGCGAGCGCCACGCGCGCCCGAACATCGGCATCAGCCTCGAGAGCTGGATGGACCACGCCCCACGGCTCGTCACCTCGAACGAGACGCTCGCCCGGACGTACGAGCGGAGCCTCATCGACCTGGCCGCGCTGCGCTTCTTCTCCAAGCTGATGCCGGACGCCGCCATTCCGGCCGCTGGTCTGCCGTGGTTCATGGCGGCCTTCGGCCGCGACAGCATCATCACGAGCCTGCAAGCGTTGCCGTTCGTCCCCGAGCTCTCGCGCTCCACGCTCCGCTATCTCGCGCGCCGCCAGGGCAGCCGCCGGGACGATTTCCGCGACGAGGAGCCGGGGAAGATCCTCCACGAGGTCCGCTGGGGCGAGCTGACCGCCTTCGAAGAGCGGCCGCATTCTCCCTACTTCGGCGCTGCCGACTCGACGCCGCTCTTCTTGATCCTGCTGGACGAGTACGAGCGCTGGACCGGCGACGCGGAGCTCGTCCTGTCGATGGAGCACACCGCGCGCGCCGCGCTTCGATGGCTCGACCAGTGGGGCGACCGCGACGGCGACGGGTATGTCGAATACGACACGCGCAACCCCGAGACCGGCCTGGAGAACCAGTGCTGGAAAGACTCGTGGGACGCCATCGTCTTTCATGACGGATCGCTCGCGCCGCGGCCTCTCGCGTGTTGTGAGATCCAGGGCTACGTCTACGACGCGAAGGTGCGCTGCGCCCGGCTCGCGCGCGAGCTCTGGCGGGACCCCGAGCTGGCGGCGCGCCTGGAGCGAGACGCGGCTGAGCTGAAACGTCGATTCAATCAGGACTTCTGGCTCGACGATCGCGGGTTCTTCGCGCTCGCGCTGGATGGCCGGAAGCGACCGGTCGACTCCTTGACCTCGAACATCGGCCACTTGCTCTGGAGCGGTATCGTCGAAACATCGAAGGCCGAACGAGTGGTGGAGCACCTCCTCGGACCTCATCTGTTCAGCGGCTGGGGCGTGCGTACCCTGGCCGACGACGAGGGCGGGTACAATCCCATCGGATATCACGTGGGCACGGTCTGGCCGCACGACAACTCTCTGATCGCGCTCGGGCTCCGGCGTTACGGCTTCAGCGTGGAGGCCGGGCGTATCGCGACGGGCAACCTGGCCGCGGCGCCCTTCTTCCACTACCGCTTGCCGGAGGCGTTTGCCGGGTACCCACGAGAGCTCACCAAGTTCCCGGTCGAGTATCCGACCGCGTGCAGCCCCCAGGCCTGGGCCGCCGGGGCTCCCTTGCTCTTTCTGCGCGCCGTGCTCGGGCTGGAGCCGATGGGCAATCGCCTGTTCGTCG
This sequence comes from Sorangium sp. So ce185, assembly GCF_051526825.1. NCBI lineage: Bacteria > Pseudomonadati > Myxococcota > Polyangiales > Polyangiaceae > Sorangium > Sorangium sp. So ce185. Next base: position 1,581,038 of record NZ_CP150316.1, read on the forward strand.
ATCCGGCGGTCCCCGCCGAGCTCGGGGAGATCCGACTGCTCGACATCCCCGGGCGCTGGGGCAGGAGCGACGCCTTCGGTCGAGCGCGCCCGGAGTCGGGCCTCCGGGCGGCGTGAATCGCCATGGCGACGGCTGGCCCGTAGCCGTCGCCATGGATTCGCAGGAGCCGTGCCCCGGCAGCGTCAGGCTGCGCTGCGCGCCTCGGCGGGGCGCTCCGGCGGCGCCATGAACTCTGGACCCACCGGGTCGCGCACGGCTCGGGTGAGCACGGCGTCGATGTGGGCGCGGGCTTCGTCGTCGAGGCTCCATCCCACCACATCGTTGATCGGCGCGAGCTCCTCCGGCCGTCGAGCTCCCCAGAGAGCCACCGAGACACCCGGGTGGTCGAGCACCCAGCGCACCGCGAGCGCGAGCACGCCCCGCGCGTAGCGGTCGCGCGCGAATCGATCGAGGTCCCTCACCGCGTCGAGGTACTGCGCGAAGCGTGGAGGTTGGAACTTCGGATCGGTCCTCCTGAGGTCGTCCCCCTTGAACGCGGTCTCTTCGTCGATCGCGCCGCTCAGGAGCCCGCGGCAGAGCGCGCCGTACGTGAGCGTGGCGATCCCGTTGTCGCGGCACCAAGGCAGGATGTCCCCTTCCGCCTGCCTCTCGAAGAGGTTGAGCGGCGGCTGCGCCGAGGCGATCGGCGCGACGGAGCGGAACCGCTGCATCGCGTCGATCGAGTAATTGGAGACGCCGATCGCGCGGATTTTGCCTTCACGCTGGAGATCGAGGAGGGCCTGGGCCGTCTCTTCGTAGGGCGTTTGTGGGTCCGGCCAGTGTACCTGATACAGATCGATGTAGTCGGTGCGCAGACGCATGAGCGAGAGCTCGACCTCCTCCAGGATCTGCTTGCGCGTCCCGTTCCGGAAGAGCGCATCGCCCCGCCGCTCGAGGCCCACTTTTGTCGCGAGGACCACCCGCTCGCGCTGGCCCCGCTCGGCGATGGCCCGTCCGACGACCTCCTCGGAGTGACCGAACCCGTAGGCCGGCGCGGTGTCGATCAGGTTGATCCCGAGGTCGAGCGCCGCGTGAATCGTGCGGACCGACGCGTCGTCGTCGGCGCCCCCCCATTGAACCCCGCCCATGGCCCAGGTCCCTAGGCCGACCCGGCTCGCTGGAATCGGGACCTCACGAATGTTCGCTCGCTCCATGGTGCACCTCCTTCGTTTCTTCCGCTCGCCGCCGACGCAAGATGACCCGCGCGGGAGCCCTCCAATCCTCTCCCATCTCGTTTCACCTCCTCCCATCTCCTCCCATCTCGTTCCATCTCCTTCAATGCATCCGCCATACCCGCCGGCGCCGGCGAGACGGCGGGCTCAAGCGGCCATGAGGTTCACGGGCGACATCGGCTCCTGCCCGGACAGGACCCGAACGACCTCGCTCGCCGCAAATCGTCGGACGAACTCGATCGACTCTTCCGAGTAGTAAGCTGCGTGGGGCGAGATGACGACATTCTCGAGCGAGAAGAGCGGGCTCGTCGGACTCCAGTCCCGGCGCTTCGCCGGCTCCTCGGCGATATCGTCGAGCCCGGCCCCCGCGATCCATCCCTCCGCGAGCGCCCGGTACAGAGCGCCGTCGTCGATGATCGGACCACGGGCGGTGTTGACGAGGATCGCCGTCCGCTTCATGCGCCGGAGCTCGCGTTCTCCGATGAGACCACGGGTCCCGCGGGTCAGCGGCGCCTGGATGACGAGGTAGTCGGAGCGCTCCAGGAGCTCGTCGAAGGACACCGGGGCAGCGCCGGCGGCGCGGACCTCGTCCGTGTCGAGGAAGGGGTCGTGCGCTGTGACGCGCACACCGAAGCTCGCCATCCGCGCGGCGATGTTCCGGGCGATCGCGCCGAACGACAGGAGCCCCAGGGTCGCGCCCCGCATCCGGTGGATCGGCCGGCCATCCTGCCAGGACCAGGATCCACCGCGCGTGGCACGATCGTACGCGGGCAGCTTGCGGGCGAGCGTGAGCAAGAGCGCCACGGCGTGGTCAGCGACCTCGTCGGCGCACCAGTCGTTCGGCGCGTTCGTCACGCGGATCCCACGGCGGGTCGCTGCCGCGACGTCGACGGTGTCGACCCCGGTGCCGTACCGAGCGATGACCTGGCAGCGCCGGAGCCCCGAGATGGCTCGCCCCTTGACCTCGGCGTACTGCGTGAGCACGCCGACGGCGTCGCGCGCGACGGCCACGACGTCCTCTTCGGTCTTGCACTGTGCGGCGACCACCTCGAAGCCGGCCGGCTCCACGAGAGAGCGCTCGATGTCGACGTCGCCGAAATCGTAGTCCAGCACGACGACCTGCCCCGTCCGTTCCACGCTCATGGTCCTTACCTCCGTTCCCGTGCCGTTCAGTGTGAGTGACGAGGCAGCCCGTGAAGCTGAACGAGGTGCTGGTACCGAACGGCCGGTTCGAAGCAGGCGCCGGTGGACAGGGGACCGACCGCGTTCCGGTAGATCTCCTGCCATGGTGTCTGGCTCTCGAGCTCCGGCAGCTTCAGCGACTTGCGGCGCTGCTCGATCTCCTCGTCGGAGAGCAACACGTCCACGCGACGCCGGCGCAGATCGACCTGGATGCGATCCCCCGTCCGGATCAGCGCGAGGCCGCCGCCCACCGCGGACTCGGGCGACGCGTTCAGGATCGAGGGGCAGTCCGAGGTGCCGCTCTGGCGGCCATCGCCGAGCGTCGGCAGCGTCGTCCCCTCCCGAACCAGCGCGTCGGGCGGCTGCATGTTCACGACCTCCGCGGAGCCCGGATAGCCGACGGGCCCCGTGTTGCGCATGACGAGGATGCAGCTCTCGTCGATGCCGAGCGACGGATCGTTGATGCGAGCGTGGTAATCCTCCGGCCCCTCGAAGACGACGGCCCGCGCCACGAAGACGTCGGGATGCGCGGGGTCCGAGAGGTAGCGGTTGCGGAAGCTCTCTCCTATGACGCAGCTCTTCATGACGGCCGAGTCGAAGAGGTTCCCGCTCATGACGAGCAGGCCGGCGGCGCGGCGCAGCGGATCTTCGTACGGTCGGATCACGTCGCGGTTGGCGGCGACGGCGCTCGCCACGTTCTCACCCACGGTTCGTCCGGACACCGTGAGCGCATCCCCGTGGAGACGGCCCGCGCGGAGCAGCTCGTTCATGACGGCGGGCGCGCCCCCCGCGCGATAGAAATCCTCTCCCAGGAATCGCCCGGCGGGCTGGCAGTCGACGAGCAAGTGGACGTCTTGCCCGACCCTCTGCCAATCGTCGTTGGTCAAGTCGACCCCGACGTGGCGCGCGATGGCGTTCATGTGGATGGGGCAGTTGGTCGACGCGCCGATCGCCGAAGCGACGGCGATCGCGTTCTCGAACGCCGCCTTGGTCATGATCGCGCTCGGCGTCAGGTCCTCGTGCACCATCTCCACGATCCGGCGCCCGGTCGCGTATGCCATCTGCGCCCGCTCCCGATAGGGCGCCGGGATCGCCGCGCATCCGGGCAGCGACATCCCGACGGCCTCGGCGAGGACGTTCATCGACAAGGCCGTTCCCATGGTGTTGCAGTGTCCCGCGCTGGGCGCCGCCGCGGCGACCATGTCCATGAACTCCGCGTAGTCGATGCTGCCGGCCGCCAGGAGCCGGCGTGCCTCCCAGATCACGAGCCCCGAGCCGGCGAGCCTTCCCCGGTAATATCCGTTCAACATCGGCCCGCCCGAGAGCACGATCGCCGGCAGGTCGACCGTCGCCGCCGCCATCAGGCAGGACGGCGTGGTCTTGTCGCAGCCCGTCATGAGGACGACGCCGTCGATGGCGTATCCGAAGAGCACCTCCACCAACCCGATGTACGCGAGGTTCCTGTCGAGGCCTGCGGTGGGCCTCTTGCCTGTCTCCTGGAGAGGGTGCGCCGGGAATTCCAGCGGGATCCCGCCGGCGTCGCGCACGCCCTCCTTGACTCGGACGGCGAGGCTCAGATGATGGCGGTTGCATGGCACGAGGTCGCTCCCCGTCTGGGCGATCCCGATGACGGGGCGGCCGGATTGGAGCTCTCCGCGGGTCAGCCCGAAGTTCAGGTAGCGCTCGAGGTACAGCGCCGTCATATCCGGATTTGTCGCGTCGTCCCACCACGCTTGGCTCCGCAGCCTTCGCTTCTGGTTCATCGTTCACCTTCCTGGACGGGGGGCGCTACGGCCTACCCAGCAGCCCGAAGCCCTTCGTCGCGCATCGCCGTTCCGGCCGCTGCGATGTGGATCACCGTCTTCGCTCCGCCCCCCGCTGCTCGCAGCAAGGCCGGCGCCTCGTCGAGCGCGATCCGCCGCGCGATCACCCGGCGCGCGGCGTCGGGGAACAGGAGAAGGAACTGCTCGAGCATCCGGACGGCTGCCTCGTACGACTTGCGTCCGGCGTTCACGGTCCCGAACATCAGCTGGTTCTGGAGGACGAAATCGCGCATCAGACCGGATGCGTCGAAGTCGATCGCGGGCCGCGGCGCAGGGATGCCGGTGAGGATGAACGCGCCGTTCGCCGCCAGCGCGGGGAGGGTCTTGAACGCGAACTCCGGCACGCCGACCGCTTCGATGATCACGTCGAACCGCCCGAGGCGCCTCACCAGCCCCGGCACGTCGGTGGCCTCGCTCGATACGTAGTCGGCGCCGATGCTGCGCACCAAGCGCGCCCGATCGCCGTCCTTCGGCTCCCTCGAATACACGACCGCCCGCGCTCCGTTCGCGACCAGCCCCATCGCCGTGAGCACGCCGATCGGTCCGGCGCCGAGGACCAGGCCCCGCGCCCCGCCGTCCTCCCATGGCAGGCGCGTCAGGGTGGCGTCGAGCTGGGCGAACGCTTTGGCCACGACGCTCAGCGGCTCGACGAGGACGCCGAGCTCGCCGACCGCCTGAGGGACGGGGACGAGGTAACGCTCCTCCTCGACGAAGAGCTCGGTCATGAAGCCGTCCGCTCCGCAGATGCCGCGCTCGATGAACTCGCCCGTCGCGCAGAAGTCCTGGTGCCCGACGCGGCAGGCCGGGCACTCGATTCTGGTACAGGCCCGACGCACGGTCGGCACCACGAGATCTCCGGGACGAAGGCGAACCACGCCGTCACCCGTCTGTACGACCTCGGCGAGAGCCTCGTGTCCCAGCACGAGCCGGTCCGTCCCTGCCGGGGCGGACCCGTAGGTGAACGCGGCAATCTCCCGGTCGGTTCCGCACAGTCCGACTGCGAGGGTGCGGAGCAGCGCGTGCCCGTACGGAAGCCGCCGAGCGTCCGGCTGGTCTTCCTCTTCCACGAGACACACCACCCTCTCGGCCATCAAGGCAGCGACCGACTTCACGCGTCCCCCCTTCCTGCGAGCCGTGCCCGCTCGTCGTCGTGCGTGCCAGGCAGCGCACGTCGGCGACGGGTCCCATGGGGCGTTCGTTCGGGGGCGGCAAGCCCGAGGCGACCACCCGCCGGTGACCCACCGCTTCGGAGAAGGCGGTCGCTCCCCGACGAGCGCGGCGGCGGTGAGCTTCTCGCTCGATCGCGTTTGACAGGAATTGACGGGACTCGACCGGCCGCTTACCCACTGTCGCCAGCGACCGTCGGCTACCGTCGGCTATCGTCAGTTACCGTCAGCAAGGCTTACGCCGCGGATGGCAAGGACACTTCCTTCCCGGCTCTCCTTGCGTCGATGATGTGTGCGGTGTTGACGACCCCGACGTGAGAGAACGCCTGTGGAAAATTGCCGAGCTGGCGGCGCAGCTCGGGGCTGTACTCCTCGGCGAGCAGGCCGACATCATTGCCGAAGGAGACCAAGCGATCGAGGAGCGCCTCCGCCTCGTCGAGGCGACCGACCATCGCGTAGTTGTCGGCGAGCCAGAAGCTGCAGATGAGGAAGGTCCCTTCGTCCCCCGGCAGACCGTCCACGCCCGTTTCGGTCGCGTAGCGCAGGACGAGGCCATCCCGGGTGAGGCCCTTCTCGATCGCCGCGACGGTGGACAGCATGCGGGGATCATCGGCGGCCAGGAAGCCCATGTGCGGGATCAGGAGCACGCTGGCGTCGAGGGCTTCCGAGCCGTACGATTGCGTGAAGGCGCCGACGCGCGTGTTGAATCCGCGCGAGAGCAGGTCGCCGCGGATCTGCTCGCGCAACGCGCGCCAGCGCTGGAGCCGCTTCTCCAGTCGATGCTGTCCGCCTACACCGAACTCCTCGATCATGCGTACGGCGCGATCCACGGCCACCCAGGTCATCAGCTTCGAGTGCGTGAAGTGCAGCTGCTTTCCCCCGCGTACCTCCCAGATGCCTTCGTCCGGCCGCTGCCAGGACTCCTCGACGAAGTCCACGATCTCCACGATAGGGTCCCACGTGTGCGGCAGATCCGGCAGGCCGTGTGCGTGGGCATCGTAGAGCGTGTTGAGCACCTCACCGTAGACGTCGAGTTGAAACTGATCGTATGCGCCGTTGCCGATCCTCACCGGTCTCGATTCCTCGTATCCCGGGAGCCACGGCAGCTCGACCTCGGTGAGCCGATGCTCCCCGGCGACGCCGTACATGATCTGCAGCTGCGCAGGAGCACCGGCGACCGCGCGCATGAGCCAGTCGCGCCAGGCCCGAGCTTCCTCGAGGTACCCGCCGCGCATCAGGGCGTCGAGCGTGAGCGTGGAGTCGCGCAACCAGCAGTAGCGATAGTCCCAGTTGCGAACGCCGCCGAGGTCCTCCGGCAAGGACGTGGTCGGCGCCGCCACGATCCCACCCGTAGGCGCGTAGGTGAGCGCCTTCAGCGTGAGGAGCGACCGCACGACGGCATCACGCCAGCGGCCCTGGTAACGACAACGGCCCGCCCACTCGCGCCAGTGACGCTCGGTTCGCGCGAGCTCCTGCTCCGCGTCGACGGGGTGGGCCGGCGCGTGCTCATGCGACGGGTAGAACGTGAGGGTGAACGGCAGGCGCTGACCCGCGCGGACGACGAAGCTCGTCTCCAACCGGGCGGCGTTCCAGTCGGGGTTGAGCGACGCTGGGCTGCTGAACGCGATCGCGGCGGGTCCAGACGTGAGCGTCGCGCGGCCTCCGTCACACTGGATCCACGGGATCACGCGGCCGTAGCCGAACCGCGCCCTCAGATCGGAGTGCATCGGGACTTCGCCCTCGACTCCCTCGACGATCCGGATGACGTCGTGCTCGACGATGCCATAGGCTCCGTCGACGAGCCGGGGGGCCTCGTGCGCGGCCACGCCTGGGGGCATGAAGTCGATCAGGCGCGCGCGGCCGCTCTCACAGACGAACTCGGTCTCGAGGACCAGCGTGTCCCGCCGATAGCGCCGCTCCAAGCTTCGTATCGCCGTGGCTGGCCGGATGGTCCAGTAGCCGTGTTCGTCGCGTCCGAGCAGCTTCGCGAAACACGCGTCTGAGTCGATGCGTGGCAAGCAGAGCCAGTCGAGCGAGCCGTTACGTGAGACCAGACCGACCGTGGTCGTGTCACCGATGAGACCGTAGTGTTCGAGCGGAGCTGGCATCGCTGCAATATGCAGGGTCATGCCTGGACCGCAATCCTGGTGCCGCGGATCAGAAATCCTGCCAGGGATCTGGCTCGCGAGCGAAGATGAATTTTAGCGCAAAGGCGCAAGGGGCGCAAAGGCGCAAAAATGCATGATATTTGTTCCCTTTTTGCGTCTTTGCGTCTTTGCGTCTTTGCGCCTTTGCGTTGAAATCTCTCTCTCCGGATCCCGGGCAGGACCCCTGCCGGGTGAAAGCCGGGTGGAGCTCGAGGAGCGGGCGACCCCGCGGCGGCGCCTACTCGCACGCCATCGGGCCGAAGCAGACCGCGGGGTCCTCCGCGAAGCGACGGAAGTTGTCCGCCTCGGGGTGGCCCGGGAACGGGACATAATAGTAGACGGCCTTGTCGTCGAAGTCGCTGCCGTCATAGTAGGTCTGCCACGTCAGCGCGTAGGAGACGCCCGCGCTCTTCGCGATCTCGAGCAGGTGCTCGTTGTACCAGTCCTCCGTGACGGCGCCCTGCCCCGCGTCCGGGAAGAGGCTCGTCACCTCGGTCGAGGAGAGCGCGACGGCGGACGCCGCGCTGAGGCCGTAGTTGTCCAGGAACTCGGCCTTCATGCCCTGATCGAACAGGGTGTCGTACCACCGGCTCACGTGGTCCGCCGGATACAGCGCGAGCGACTGGCCCGCCGCGAGCTTGCTGATCCGGTGCAGGAGGTGCAGCCGGTAGGTGCCCGTCTCGCTGAGCGCGTGCGGCTTGCCCTTGGCCGCGCCGACCGCCGCGACGGCGCTCGCCATCGCCTTCATGTCCTCGAGGTCGGCCGGGGACGCCGCCCGCTCGTACGGGTAATAGAGATCGATGCCGAGGATGTCGATGAGGTCGTCCCCGGGGTACGCCTCAAGGTAGTACGCCTCCAGCAGCTCGGACGGCGGCTGGCCGTCGTGGTCGAGGATCGCCTGCTGGGGCGGGCTCTCGTAGGCCGCGCCGAGCTCGGAGAGCTCCTCGACCAGGCGCGCTCGGAGCAGGTCGCGAGAGAGGCTCTCTGGATCTCGGATCTTCGCCTCGGCGGGCGTCACCTCGCTGTCGCTCAGCTTCCGCAGCTTGTCGGTCGAGTACGCGAAGATCACGTTCTCCATCCCCGGCTCGCTCCGGACGGCCTCGGCGAACGTGCGGTACGCGGCGCGGTAGGCGTCGGGGCCGGTGACGGCCTGATCGTCGCCGAGCAGGGCCTGGCAGTTCCAGTACGGCTGACCCCACCAGAACCACGCGCCGGTGTGCTCGTGGAACGGCCTGAGGACGACCGGCTTGCCGTCGAGCCCGTGGTCGCGGAAGAACTGGGCCACGTACTTCGCGTGGGCCACGAGCCAGTCGCGCGCCGAGATCCCGGCGAAGGTCCCCTCCGCGATCGGCACGTCATTGGCGATCTTGCAGACGCACTTCAGGTTCTCCGGGATATCGGCGCTGGAGCCCAGGGACGCCGAATAGTACGTCTCGGCGTAGAACGGGGTGCCGCCGCCCTGGGCGTGGATCGGGACGCTCTGGCCGTCGACCGTGATGGTGGCGAGCGGCGTCGCGATGTCGGCCGCGAAGTCCGAGCTCGCGATGTCGTAGTTGCACGGGGGCGTGTGCCAGTCGATGGCCACCATGCCGCCCGGCTGCTCCAGCGTGTACGCCACGGCGGCGGCGGCGACGTCGCGCCGGTTCCAGGCGACCGGGTCGAAGACCATCGCGTCGAGGGAGAGGCCGAGCAGCCCGGGGTTCTCTCCCACGGTCGCGCCGGCGTCCGACGCCCACGCGCGCTCGTCGCGGCTGGCCGCGCCCGCGAGGGTCGCGAACCAGTCGTTGGTCGAGATGAGCCCCTTCGTGCCCGGGTCGTAGAGCCCCCACAGGATGCTGTGCTCGTATCCGAACCGGAACTTGCCGGCTCGCGACGAGGTCCAGAGGTCCTCGAGGAGCTTGCCCCGGGGCGTGTCCGGGAACTCCGGATCATCGCCGGGCGGGTTGTCGTCCGGGGGGTTGTCGTCCGGCGGATTGTCGTCCGGCAGGTTGTCGTCCGGGGGGTTGTCGTCCGGGGGGTCGTCTCCGGGCGGGTTGTCTCCGGGAGGGGGATCCCCCGGCGGCGCGCCGTCGTTCGACGACCCGCACGCGGCTGCCAAGCACAGAAGGAACGCGGCGCACAGGCGTGGGCTGAGCTGGTTGAGATTCATGGTGGCTTCCCCGCGAAGATACGAGTGGTGGGGGAAGCAGTAAGATCTGAATCGGTTCAGCGTCAATGCCGATTTCCGGTACGAGGGGCCGTCGTCAGTTTCGGGCCGCGTCGGGCCCACAAAGTTAACCGGTTCATGTTGCCGGGATCACGGTCAGCGGCGCGCCTGGATCGCTCGGGGTCGGCGGCGGCGCGGAACGCACGCCGGGTAGAATCACCCGGGGGGGCGCCTGTAACGGAAGTTTTCGCTTGTGCTGTTGGCGCGGTGATCGAGGGCGCCGGCGCGACGCCGACCCTCACCTTCGATCCGCCGGATGTGGGGGATCGTTCACGCCCTGAAGGGGCGCGCCCTGCGTCAGCCGCGTTGACGGTCGTCGCCGCGCTCGCCGCTCCGACCCGGAGAACGGCGACGGCGCCGCACGAGCGGCCGCGGATCGATCCGGCCGGTGAGCGTGAGCGACCGGCGGCCGATCACACGCTGCCGCTCACCTTCGCTGTACGGGTATTCCCGTCGAGCGACGTCTCGATCGTGTACAGCGCTCCCTGGTACGAAATGCTCCCGCCCTCACTCAGGTTTCCGCCGCGCAGCACGTTGGCGGCGCTCTCGTACAGAAGAAAGGAGGCGTGGCCGTAGGGCAACGCGCTCGACAGCATCCAGGTACCCTCCTGGCCGCCCTCTTCGATCACGAGGTGCTGCTGAGCGCCGGACGCGTCGAGCAGCACCCCGAGCGTCGAGCCGCTCCGGTCGCGCGACGTGGCGCGGAAGCTGAGGGGGGCAGCGGTGGCGAGCAACTGGGCGGAGGCGACTGGCTTCTGGGGGATGGACATGGCGGTGATCAACAAGCTCCGTGGACGGCCCTTGCGTGCGGACCGGGTGACGTGTCTTTCCGTGACGGCCTGGCGGCCGGGCTCGCGTGGAGCCGTCGCTCACCGGCCCGAGCCGGCGAGCGAGCGCTTCGACTGCCAGACGAGCCCGCCGTACTTCCGAGGAGAGCCCGAGCGGTCGAGCCGCTGGAACGTCTCACCCGTCTTGAGGTGCCGCTGCCTGTCGCGATCGAAGGGGCCGTGCTGGCCGCTCGCCGGCTCGTACGTGACGTCGCTCCGCCCGTGCACCTGGAAGCGCCAGCAGAGCCTTTGTTCCACACCGTCCACCACCCGCGACAACCACGGCTTCACGGTCTGTACCTCCCCGCGCTCAGCGCGCGAGCTCGTGGCCGAGGCAGGGCTGTCGCCCTGGGTCGCTTCGACCGGCGCGGCGGTGATGCTCGGCGTGCACGTGTGAGTCATCTCGACGTTCCTCCGACGGTGGAAGGCACGAGACGCGCGTGCATCCCACGGCTGTGCGAAAGTTGCCTCGAACGTCGCATGACGGCCGTGTTTGCCGGGCCTGGTCGATGGGCCAGACGGCATCGCCGACAACTTCACTGCGTGTACGCCAATGTATAGCAGAAAGATGCGCCACGGCACCACGCATATCGGCGCAGCAGGCGCCGATTTCGCCGGGGCGACGCTTTTTCGCGTCGTGGCTGCTCGGGCGTGGTGCGAGCTGTCTCTTCCGGGGAGGGCGCTCACCCCTCGGCGCCCGCGGCCCCGGTGTCCAGCCGGGCGACCTGGCGCTTGTAGGGCATCGAATCCGACAACTCCGGAACCGCGTTTGTCGCGCGAGTATGTCCCCGCGCCACTCGATTCGATCTCGTCCGTGAGGCGAGCCCGCGATGGGCGAGCCCGTGGGCCCGCGCGCGGGCCATCTGTGATTTCGTTCCTCGGCACTATCACCTCGGGCGCGAATCGGGCCCGGTCGTGCGCTGGATACCTCGGCGACATCGGCGTGAGTCCTCTCCACGGGGCCATGGACTCCTCGGTGTGGTTGGAGGCCTATCGTGGTGGGCAGTGGCAACCCTTCGACGCGCGCAATAACGTGCCTCGGTTCGGGTGCGCGCCGATCGCCCGCGGGCGCGACGCCGAGGGCGCGGCGATCACCTCCACCTGCGGCCAGAAGAGGTCGAAGACCTTCGGCGCCTGAGAGGAGGCGGCCGGCGCGGCGGCCTCGCCGGCGCCGGAGAGGACCCGGGTCACCGGGGCGGGAGCGCGCGGCGGATGACGGGCGCCGCCGCAGCGTCGTAAAGCTGCTCGCGCGAACCGCGGGTGTGTACAACCTGGACGACCGGGGAGGGCGGCGGAGCGGCAGCGCTCGGTCTGCTTCGGTGCGATTACTCACCGGCTCGGACAGCTGGGCGCCCATGGCGGCCCGGGTGGAGCGTGATAGTCTGCGCGCCCATGAACAACACGCCTACCGACGGCATCGATGGGGAAGATTGGGGACGACTGCACGTCACGCGAGCTTGCTGCGGCGTCGGTGTCTGCAGGAACTTCGCGCCAGAGCTCCTGGGCGAGGTGGCGCCCGCGCACTGGGAGGCCATGGACGGCGACGTGAAGCGTCGCGGCCCCGCCGTGCTGGAGGGCACGTACGACGAGGGGGCGTTCACGGGCGTCCTGCGCCAGCCGCGGAGCCGGGCCGACTTCGAGGCGGCGCGCACGGCCGTGGCCTCCTGCCCGGTCAACGCCTTGCGCCTCAAGCCGCCCGCCGCGCGCCCTCGCGCCGGCGAGCTCGGCGCTCCTTTCAGCACCTGGCCGCGCCGCATCGAGGAGGACGTCTGGGCGCTCGGCGAGCCCTCGAGGGAAACCGTCGGGGCCACGGCCTACTTCATCGAGCGCCCCGGCGGGAACGTGCTCGTCGATCTGCCCAAGCCGAGCGAGGCCATCTTCCGCTTCCTCGAGGAGCGCGGCGGCGTGCGGTGGATCTTCCTCACCCACAGTGACAACACCGCGCACCACGCCGAGTTCGCGGCCCGCTTTCCCGGCGCTCGCCGCATCCTCGGCTACGCGGACGTGAGCGCGCGCGGCGGCGCGTACACCGCGGTCACCACCGACGTGGAGATCCAGCTCCCCGACCGCCCCGAGCCCATGACCCTCGAGGGCGCGCCGCTCGCCGACGCCGCGCTCGCCGGCGCCGAGCTCGCCGTGCTCTCGCAGCCCGGCCACACCGCGGGGTCGATGTGCCTGCTGTACCGCGGCCGCTTCCTGTTCACCGGCGATCACCTCGCCTACTCGCGCCGCCTCGGCCAGATCATGGCGTTCCGGCTCCAGTGCTGGCACGACTGGGAGCGCCAGACCGGCTCCGTGCGCCGGCTGGTCGCCCTTGCGGAGGCGGGCCACCTCCGGTTCGCGTGGCTCCTGCCCAGCCACGGCGAGTGGCACCGCCTCGACGGCGACGGCAGCGCCGCCGCGACGGCGGACGAGCTGAGGCGCACGGTGGCCTGGATGGAGCGGCAGGCGCCTGGCCGCCTCCCGATCGCCCGCTTCATCCCCTGGGTGCAGAGCCGCGTGCAGCCCCGCGGCCGCATCGCCCGCGCGGTGCGCGCGATCGGCGGCGAGGGCCCCGGGAGCGAGGCGTGGGTGCTGCCGCGCGCCCTCCACCCGTACCTGCCCGATCACCGGCCGGAGAAGGTCAATCCGGCGCTGATGCGGGCTTCCCTCGCGGCGGCGAGCGCGATCGGCGCCGCGGCGTCCGTCGTCTGGCTCGCCGCGCGCGCGGTGGGGGCGGTGGTGAAGCGGAGGGCGTGACGCGGGCGCGGGGGCGCGCGCTCGCCGCTCAGCCGCTCGCGCCGTCCTCGCCGTCCTCGCCGTCCTCGCCGTCCTGGCGCAGCAGGTACCGTGTCTCGGGGTTCTCCCGGCGCCAGATCACGTTATCCATGAAATAGTGGTGGATGTTCACGAACACGTAGATGGCCGCGAGGTAGGGTGTCGGGCCCAGCCCGGCCATCGTCTCGTCGCCGCTCGCGCTCAGCACCAGCGCGCCGTCGAGGAGCGCGGGCGCGCCGCGGAGCACGACCCACCCGAGGCCGACGGCGGAGGCGGCCAGGAGGCCGAGGCGCAGGCTTGTCGGCCTCCCGAACAGCGGCGGGCCCTCGGCGTCGCGCGCCTCGTTCCGCTTCAGGAGCCAGACGAAATACAGATACTGGACGGAGTGCAGCGCCGGAATCACGTACATCATGAGCCGGTCGAGGCTCGAGTACACCGTCCAGAGCCACACCGTGATGAGGAACCCCGCGAGCGGCGAGAGCGGCGGTAGCCGCCGGTCCGCGCGCCACCGCCGCGCGAGCGCCCAGCACAGCGCGAGCGCGCTCAGCGCGAAGGCCGCGCCGGCGATGGGCTCGAGGGCCGGCGGGTGCGCGATCGAGGTGTAGACCACGCCCTTCTCCTCGAGCTCCCTGCCCGGATCGGCCGGGCTCGCCCACGCATAGGCCCAGGCCGCGAAGCAGTGCGCGAGGATCACCCTGCGCTCCAGCGGGCTGAACCGGAACCCGCGCCGCGCCGACAGCACCGTCAGGACGCCGAAGCCCTGCTTCACGTAATGCCAGCCCACCAGGAGAAACATGAGCTGGATCATGAAGCCCATCGCCCGCGCGGAGCCGGTCGAGAGCGCGAAGGCCGCCCAGGCGAGCAGCGCGAGCGGGACGAGGAGCCCCGCGACGACGGTGCGGGCCCGCTGCGCCGGGGGGAGCGCGCCGTCGAACGCGCGGCGCCTCGCGTCCCTGTAGAACAGCAGGTACGTGACCGCGAAGTGAGGATCGTTGATCACGGACGCGGCGTGGAACGTCAAGAAGCCGATCGCGAGCTCCGACGCGTCGAGCCCGACCGCCCGGCGGAGCAGCCACGCGAGCGGAAAGAGCACGAGCGTCGCGCCGCCCACGAGCAGGAACTCGATGAGGCGGGCGCCCGAGGCCTCCCGGCGCGGCGCCGCGACCGGGACTGGCAGCGTCACGCTCGCGCTGGTCATGCGCCGAAGTTACCACACGGGGGCGCGCCACATCCTTCATCGAAGCCCGTACGAACGCCGCGCGCGCGAGCGCCCGCGCGGGCGCGCCGGAGGCCGGCGATCGGCGCTCGTGGCGCAACTTTACCGATGGATCGAACGGGAGTCCGCGGGCCTCGCGCCGATGCGCGGCCGGCCGCCCGTCACCGGCGCTTCAGGGCGTACGCGATGCCGCCTTGCAAGGTGCCCTCCGTGACCAGGCCGCGCAGGTCGATGTCGAGCTCGATCATCGTCCGCGCGATCGCGGGCTGGATGCCGGTCAAGACGACCTCGGCGCCGAGCAGCCCGGCCGCGCGCGCGGCCTGCACCAGCATCTCGGCGACGCGCTCGTCGACCGCCTTGACGCCGGTGATGTCGATGATCGCGATGCGGGCCGCGTGCCGCTCGACGCCCTGGAGCAGCGTCTCGATGATGCCGCCCGCCCGCGCGCTGTCGAAGAAGCCGATGAGCGGCATGACGAGGACGCCCTCGGCGATCGGCAAGAGCGGCGTGACGAGCTCCCGTATCGTGTCCTGCTGGGCGACGATGAGCTCGTCCCGCGCCGCCTCCCGCTCGCGCTCCGCCTCCTTGACGCGGGTGATGTCGAGCGAGACGCCGGCCATCGAGCCCTCCGGGATGCCCTCGCCCGAGACCGGGAACTTGATCGTGAAATACGTCTTCTCGCCCCCGGGGTGCGGCACGGGATCCTCGGCCTCGAACGGGGTGCCGCTGCTGCGCACGAGCGCGTCGACATCGTTGTAAATCGCCGCGACCTCCGGCGGGAAGAAGTCCTTGTCGGTCTTGCCGACCATGCTGCCCGGGGCCGCGCCGACGATCTCCTCGAGCGAGCGGCTCACCAGGAGAAAGGCGCCGTCCCCGTCCTTCGCGTAAAGCAGGACCGGCGCGCGCTCGCAGAACGCGGCGAGCAGCGCCTCGCTCCGGAGCAGGCGCCGCTCGCGGCGCCGCCGCTCGGTCACGTCCTCGGCCGACAGGAAGATCTCGCGCGCGGCGCCGTCCTCGCCGCGGGTGAAGACCTCGGCGCGGACGGCGAAGACCCGCTCGTCCCCCTCGCGGCCCAGCGCCCGCAGCTCGCCGTCCACGACCTCGCCGTCCCGCGCCGCCGAGAGCCGCTCGGCGCGCGCGGCCAGGCCGGCGAGGTCGTCGGGGTGGATGCGGGCCGAGAGCGCCGCGAGGCCGCGCGTCGAGAGCTCCTCGTCGGAGCAGCCGAGCGCGCGGGCGAGGGCGGCATTGTGCGCGGTGAGCCGCCGCTCTCTCATGTCCACGACACACAGGATCGCCGGCGTCGCGTCGAGCATCCGCTGAGCGCGCCCGCCGGTCGCCTCAGGGTGGTCCTTGCCCCTGGTCTCTTTCATCCCGGCACGGCCTTGTTCATGGTGGCTCCTTCGACGTCGGGCGGCGGCAAGCGCGCGGGCCTGAGCTTGCCACATGATAGCCACTGGCCGCGGGGCGCGCGGCCGAATCGACGGTGCCGCCTCGTCGTCGAGGGCGCCCGGCGCGGCGCGCCAGCCACTTGGCACAGGCGCGAGCAGCGATGGCGGAGCGCGTCACGCGACGTCGCTCGCGGCGCGCGTCACGCGGCGTCGCCTGCGGCGCGCCGCACCGCCGGGCTCAGGGGAGCAGGCTGCAGTCGGACAGGGGCGTCCGGTAGTCCATCGCCTGGGTATTGCGCTCGAACTCGTCCAGGTTGTTCGGACAGACGACGTACCAGCCAGCGTCGGTGAAGGGGTCCACGCGCCGATCGGTGGTGACCAGGTCGTACGCCAGCATCACGGTGTCGTAGCCCCAGCCGAACAGCTTCTGGCCGAGGAGCACGTCGACGTAGCCGGCGCGCATGCGATCCAGGTACTCCGGCAGCGTATCGAACGCGACCGAGTGGATCTCCTTCGCCATCGCCTTCTCGGCGAGCAACGGCGCGTGGGCCTCGAGGTCCGGCTCGCCGAGGAGCTTGCTGTAGGAGAAGAAGAAGCCCGTGATCTCCGGGTCGTCCTCCAGCGCCTGCTGCGCCTGCTGCGTGCAGAAGGGGTCTTGATAGTCGCAGCAGAGGCAGGGGAGGGTCGCGGCGTTCGTCATGCCCGGGTATTTCTTCAGCGCCTCGGAGAAGCCGGCGGTCCGGTCGATGAAGGTCCCTGCGGCGGTGGGGGTGTAGCCGCCGTCCCTGTTCTCTTCCATCATCGTCTGGAAGGCGATCTTCCCGGTCTTCCCGTTGATGGTCGCGAGCGCGTCCATGAGGAAGGCGGCAGCGGCCTTGTTGTCCATGCCGTAGTAGGTGTGGCGCCTGCTGTCCGGCGCGTCGCCGCCGTAGGTGACGACCTTGATGCCGGCGTCCACGGCCCGGTTGATGAGGTCGTTCTCGCAGACCCCGTCGAAGACGTCGACGGAGATGGCGTCCACCTTCTCGTCGATGACCTTCTCCAGCTCCGCCATCTGCGGCCGGGAGAAGTAGCACTCGTCGTCGGCAACGAGCGGATCGCCGTTTTCGTCGAGCTCCGGGCACTCGGGATCGATGATCCTCACCTCGACCGGGCGCGCGCTCGTGGCCGCGAGCTCCGTGCTCGCCTGCCTGGCGCCCTCGCGCCCGAGGTCGTGGAACCGATTGCACTTGTTGTGCGTGATGTAGGCGATGGTGATCGGCTCACCCGTCGCGCTCTCGCTTTCGCTGCAGGCGACCAGGCTGGCCGCCAGGAGAATACCGGAGAATGTTTGATGGCGCATGAACCCCCTCCACGCTCGAGATGCAAAAGAGCCGTCGAGAACGATGTTGCGATTGGGTGAGAGATGTTTGGCGGTCGACGCTCGTTATCCATCACGGTTCGTCGCCGCCGTGACCGCCTGTCCCGCCAGCGCCGCCGTCGCCGCCGTGACCGCCTGTCCCGCCAGCGCCGCCGTCGCCGCCATGGCCGCCCGTCCCGCCAGCGCCGCCGTCGCCGCCATGGCCGCCCGTCCCGCCGTCAGTGTCCGCGCCGCCGCCGCCCCCGCCGCCGGTCGAGGCGGTCCCGCTCGCGTGGGAGGAGCTCGCGGAGACGCCCGTGTCCACGCAATTCGGGTTGTCGACCTCGACGTAACAGCCCACCTCGACGGGGTGGCCGACCTCGATGCAGCCCCACGAAAAGAGGCACGCGGCGGCCGACGCGCCGACGAGGAATGAGGAGAGGGGCGATCTCTTCTTCACGGCAAAGCTCACGGCAAAGCCCCCAGGTGCGCGCGCGAGGCCGTCGCGCGGGAGGAGGGCCCGGCCGCCGCGGGCGGGCCGGCGGCGGCGTCATCGCCGCCCAGGTGAAGCTCGATCCCGGCGAAGACCGTGAGCCGGTTCGTCAGCGCGAAATCCGCGCTGGGGCCGTGCTCCACGAGGTGGCGCGGCCGTCCCTGGTTGGGGCCGACGACGTAGGGCTCGTAGGCCGAGAACGCGTATTGCCCGCCGAGCGTGTACCCGGCGCCCTTCACCCCGGGCAACGCGCCCGTCAGCGCCGCGCGGAGCTCGAGCTGCGGCGACACCTCGGGGCGCGGGGTGAGGTTCGACGGATTGCCGCCGTAATACGCCTGATCCGCGATCCGGCGGCCCATGTACGCGGCCGCCAGCGACACGGCGCCGGCGCCGATCTCGTACGAGACGTGCGCGTTGCCGTACACCGACGGCGCGACGGTGAGGGGGACCTCGTCCCCGACGCCGAACCTCGCGTTGTCCTTGATCTGCTGCTCCGACATGCGGCGCCGCGTCACCGCGAACGTGGAGTTCGCGCCGACGCGCAGCCGCCGATCGAGGAAGCTCGCCTCGAACCCGAGGTTCGCGCCGTAGTTCCGGATGCCCGGTACGTTCTTGAAGCTCGAGACGCTGGGCGCCTTGGCCTTCACGATCTGGAGCTCGATGACGTCCCGCCAGGTCGAGGCGAAGCCGCCGGCCGTGATCGCGTACGCGCCGGTCCGGAACGACGACACCGCCTCCACCGACGAGACCTTCTCCGGCTTGAGGCCGTCCGGGTCCGGCAGGAGCCTGCCGCTCAGCATGTAGAGCTCGACGAAGCTGGGCGCGCGGAACGCGCTCGAATAGATGAGCTTGAGCGAGACGCGATCGTCCGGCTCGGCGATCAGCGCGGCGCGCGGCGAGATCGCGGACGGCAGGTGCTCGAGCGGGATGCGCGAGTCGAGGTCGACCCGGATGCCCGCGTTGAGCGCGATGGGCCGGAAAGGGCGCAGCGTCTGCTGCACGTAGGCCCCGAGCGCGGCCTCGTCCTCGAGGCGGTGCCCGCCGCCGTGCCAGCGCGTGAGCGACGGGTCGGAGCCGTAGCTCTTGCCCGTGAGGTCGTCGAAGGCGACGATCTCGTACGCGGACGTGCGGAGGCGCCCGTCGACGCCCGCCAGGGTCGAGAAGGCGCCGTCGCCCGCCCAGTCGACCACCGCCTGGAGCTCCAGCCCGACCCAGCGGGAGAGGAACAGCGCCTCCTTCCGGCAGGGCCCGGACGGCCCGCGCGGGCACTGCTCCGGATCCATCAGCGCGATCGGCACGCCCGGCAAGAGCGCGTCGTGGCCGACGACGTAGCGCGAGCGCAGGAGGCGGCTGTACCCGAAATACGCGCGCGCCACGCCCTCGAGCCGCTCGCTCCAGCGGGCGCGGTAGCGCACGCTCGCCAGGGAGAGCGACTGCGTGTTGCTGTTGTGCGCGTCGTCGTAGGCGCCGATGCGGTTCTCGTAGAGATCCATCTGGGGCGCCGCCCACACCGAGCGCGTCACCTGCGCGGCGGCGCTCAGGTCGCCGACGTCGACGCGCAGGAACGCGCCCGCCTTGCGGCGGAACCACTGCTCTTTCACCGGGCCGCCCCAGGTGCCGGGCTCGGCGTGCGAGCCGAGATCCAGCGAGGGCGCGCCGTCGGGCCCGACCGGGATGGGCTGCTTCGGGAAGGCGAAGTGCGGGCCCTTGAACGTGTGCATGTCGGCCGCCGCCACCACGCCCGCGGGCTGCCCGAGCACCGTGAAGCTGCGCCCGAGGCTCAGCGCCACCGTGTTCTCGCCCCCGGGGCTGTCGACCGTGGGGGTCCTGATGTTCCCCGACTCGTCGAGCGGCGGCGACGCCCCGAGCATGAGCGAGGCGTGGAGGCCCTGGTGGTCGGCGGCCTTCTTCGTGACGACGTTGATGACCCCCAGCATGGCCTGCGCGCCGTAGAGCACGGAGCCCGGGCCCAGGACCACCTCGATGTGGTCGATGACGTCGACCGGGATGTCGTGCAGGAAGACCGTGCCGCCGCCCTGCTCGTTCACGACCATGCCGTCGAGCACGAGCAGCACGTGGCTGTTCGCGTCCCGGGTCAGCGCGACCCCGCGCGCGCCGACCTCGGGGGCCGACATGCGGTAGTGCGCGAAGACGCCGCTCCCGAGGAAGTTGAGCGCGTCGGCGAGGCGCTGGATGCCGAAGCGCTTGAGCTGCTGGCCGGTGATCACCGACGACATGGCGGGCGCGTCGCTCGCGCGCTCCGCGGCGCGGGAGGCGCCGGACACGACGTTCTCCTCGAGGATCTCGAGGAGGGAGCTGACGTCCTCGGCCCGCGCCTCGCGCGAGGCGGCGGTCGACCACGCGAGCGACGCTGTGCAGAGCAGTGCCAAACCGGGCGAGCGCACGTCAGTAGATCCTTGCCAGTTTGAGGATGGACGCCGGGAAATCGATGCGCTGGGCCCGGGCCTGCGCGAGGTTGATGCTCATGCGCGGCTTGCCGTTGGCGACGTCGACGCCGAGCACGGCGCCCTGCGCGACGTAGGGCTCGACGGCCGCGAAGCTCAAGACGCCCGTGTCCGCGAGCGCGCCGCGGATGGCGGCGACGTCCTTCGCGAGCCCGGAGGAGATGTAGACGACGTGGATGTCGCGCGCGCGGCACGCCGCGGCGAGCTCGGCCGCGCTGGAGTACTCGATGGCCTCGACGCGGATCGGCCGGTCGCGCACCTTGCCGATGTCGAGGAGCGCCCGCCTCATCTGGTGCGCGGCGCTCGCCGAGTCCGCGTCGCGCGCCCTCGTGAGCAGCAGGAAGGAGACCTGCGCCTTCACCCGCTCCGGGAAGCCCCGGTCGTACGGCAGGATGCGCGTGACGATCTCCGCCTGCACGTCGAAGGGCGCCGTCGCCGTCTCGGCCCGCGCGCGGCGCGGGGCGAGGGCGGCCGCGGCGAGGAGGCCGAGCACGAAGGCGCGCCGGCAGAGCGTCACGCCCTGCGTTCCTTGGCGCGGGCGAGGCTGGAGAGCTTGCGGATGCGGAGCGCCGCCTCCACCTGCGGGGTGAGGGCGAGGAGATCGCCCTTCCTGCCGAAGACGCCGTCGAAGCCGAGCTCCGCGTACCGGGCCCCGGCCTTGGCGTCGGTCGTGTAGAGGTAGAAGAGCGGAGGCCGCTCGGTCGCGGGCACCGCCGCCTTGAGCGAGCGCAGGACGGCGCCGCCGTCGAGGCCCGGCATGAAGAAGTCGATGATGACCAGATCGCAGCCGCGCAGGTGGCGGGCGGTGCCGACGAGCTGCGTCGTCGTGACGACGTCGTAGCCGGCGCTCGACAGCTCGACGCGGATCCGCATCAGCACGATCTCGCTGTCATCGATCACCAGGATGCGTCCGCCTTGTGCCATCGGTTCAATCTCCGTTGCTGAGGGGAACGGCCCGGTCGCGGGGCCGGATCACGAACGCCGTCCCGGTCTGGCGCGACGCGTCCACCTCGATGAGCCAGCCGACCGAGAGGAGGTCGGCGCGGACCGCCGAGAGGCCGACGCCGCGGCCGGCCAGGTCGCTCACGTCGCCCTTCGTGCTCACGCCGGGGGCGAACGGGAGCTCGCGCGCGCGGCGCAGATCGGTCGGGTCGACGCCGGCGCGCGCCGCGAGGGCGTGGAGGTCGAGCCCCCGGCCGTCGTCCTCGACGACGATCGTGGGCAGCGGCTGAGCCTCGGCGCAGACGGCGCGGATCACGCCGAGCTCGGGCTTGCCCGCCTGGGCGCGCGCGTCGGGGGTCTCGATGCCGTGGGCGATCGCGTTGCGCACGAGGTGGATGAGCACGCCCGGGAGCAGGCCGGCGAGATCGGCGGGGACGGGGACCTCGCGGCCCTCGATCTCGAGGCGGGCGCGCTTGCCCTCCTTCTCGGCCCAGCGCGGCACGCGCTCGACCAGCGCCGCGAGCACCTCGCCGAACGGACGGGCCGCGAGGCGGCGGGCGATCTCGGCGGCCTCGCCGCCCTGCCCGGCGAGGAGCTCGCCCAGCCGGCTCACGTCGGTGCGGCGGACGGTGATCTGGTCGAGGACCGCGCGGCCCACGGGCGACGCGTCGACGAACGTCTCCTGCGCGCGCGCGAGCTCCTCCGCGACGCGCTCGAGCCGCGCGCGAAGGGCCGCCGCGCCGAGGTCGACGGAGAGCTCGTCCTCCGAGCGCGCGCGCGCCTGGGCCGCGGCGAGCTCGTCCTCGAGGGTCATGACCTCGTCCGCGAGGCGCTCGAGGTCGAACGAGCGGGCCTCGCCCTTCAGGGTGTGCAGCTGCTGCAAGAGCTCGTCGAGGTCCGCGGCGCCGAGCCGCCCGCCGTCGCCCAGGATCTCGGCGCACCGGGCCACGCGCTCGCGCGAGATCTCGACGAAGCGGACGAAGACCTGGCCGCCGCCGGCGACGAGGCGGCGCATGGCCGCGATCTGGCGCGCGTGCTCCTCGTCCTTGGTCTTGACGCTCGCCTCGAGGCGCCGGAGCTCGGTCTCGTCGGTCGCGAGCAGCATGATGCGCGCGACCTGCTGGCCGGAGACGACGGGGCAGAACTCGAGCCGCAAGAACCTGCGGTCGCCCGGCGCGCGCTCGAACCAGAGCGAGCGCGGGGCGAGCTCGGCGACCTCCGGGAAGAGGTCGAGCTCCGCGCCGAACGCGGCGTCGATCCACTGCCGGAGCGCCTGGCTCTCGACGCCGAGGGGCTCGTCGCCGTAGAGGAGCTCCGCGACGTGTCGGCCCGCCTCGGCGCGCTCGCCGAACAGCTGCCTCGCGTGCTTCGAGGCCTCGACGCCCAGCCGGCCGTCGGGGCCGAAGGCGACGATCGCCTCGCGCATGTTGTCGAAGAGCTCGCGGAGGCTCTCCGTGGCCATCTCCAGCTTGCCCTCGCGCTCGAGGATGGCGGAGCTCATCGCGTTGAAGACGTCGGCGAGCCGGCCGAGCTCGTCGTTCGTGCGGACGCGCACGCGGACGGTGCGGTCGCCCTCGCCGAGGCGCCGCGCGGCGTCGACGAGCCGCGAGAGCGGGCGCACGATCTGCCACCGGGCGAACCCGAGGAGGAGGAAGGCGGTCACCGCGCCGACGAGCCCCGCGTATTCGAGGATGTCGCGGCGCGCCGCGGCGAACGCGGCGTTCTCGGGATCGAGGGAGAAGACGAGGGCGAGCGTCCCGAGGCGCCGCCCGTCGTCGCGCACGACCGCGCGGGCGACGCGGATCTCGCGCTCGAGGACCTGGTTCTCGGCGCCGCGCGCGATGAAGACCGACAGGCCCTCTGGCGGATCCCCGACCTTGGCGACGGGCTCGGCGTCGCTGCCCCACGCGATCGCGCCGATCAGCGCCCGGTTCGACCGGAGCTGGTCGAGCTCGCCCTGGGCCGCGTCGCGATCGCCGAAATCGAGCGGCGCGGTCAGGGACCCCGCGAGCAGATCCGCCATCATCGAGGCGGCGTTCGCCTTCGCCGACACGAGATCATCCCGTGTCTTTTCGATGACCTGATTGGCCACCAGCACGGTGACGCTGGTGAGGACGACCACGGTCGCCGCCGCGAGCTTGACGCCGATGCCGAGGGGAACGCCGGCGCGCCCGGCGCGCTGCCGGTCGGGCGTCGAGGACGTGGAGGCGGCGCCGGCGTCCAGCATCAGGCGACCGGCGCGGCAGCTCGTACCCGATGCAAGGAACGGTCGAATCCAAGAGCGTACGTCATCCGCGCCCCCACGAAAGACAAAGGCATGTCCGGGCGCCGGCGCGCAGTGTCAGCGTCCCCCCGGAGGAGCGAGGACAGGCGCACGGAGAATACCCTTCAGTCCCCGACGGTACGTAGCTTATTTCATATTTGCAACAGGAATTTCCTTACCCACATTGGAAGACATGTCGGCTCGTGGCGCCTGTTGTATGACCCGCTGCTCACGGCGCGTGCCGGCGCTGGGCGCGCGGCGCGGGGCAGGCGCGGCGCTCTCATGAAGTCACGGGCGAGCTCGGGCGCTGGGCCGCGGCGCCGCTACTGGTTCGCGTCGATCGAGCTGAGGAAGTCGTTGTAGTCGTCGACCTTGTCCCCGCGGACCACGTCGAGGCCCGTGTTGACCCGGGTGCCGTCGACCATCTGCGGGGCGAGGATGTTCTTTGTCGCCTCGAGGCCGAGGTTCTCGATGCCGTAGAGGATGTAGGGCACGAGATAGCCCTGGTAGTACTGCCGCTGGATGTGCGTGGCCCGGATGCGCCCTTGGCGCATGTACTCGACGGTTATCGGATCGAAGTCGAAGGCGACGATGGGGAGAGCCGCCTCGCCCGCGGCCTCCGCGGCCATCGCGCACCGGTACGAGACGTTGAACAGGCCGAGCATTCCCACGACGGGCGGGTCCGCCTCCTCGATCTGGGCCGTCATCCACTCGACGTCGTCGGTCTCGCCCGAGAGGTCCCAGTGGGCTTGGCCCACGACGACCTCGTAGCCGGCTGCCTCGAGCCTGTCCTGGGCGCCCTGCGTTCGCTCCAGGCCGGCGCTCCCGGCCTCGTCGGTGCTGCCGTGGAGGATCACCGTCCCAGGGGGCGAGGGCAGCATCGCGAGCAGGGTCTCCGCCGCCGTGGTGCCGGCAGACTCGTTGAGCGTCCCGACGTAGATCGAGCGCTTCGAGGCCGCCACGTCGTTGTCGAGCGTCACGACGTGGACCCCGCTCGCCACGGCCTCGTCGACGGCGGTGGTCTGGAGGTCGCCGAAGGGCGCGAGGCCGATCCCTTCCGCCTGGTCCTCCACCGCCTGCGCGATTTGCTCGTTTTGGACCTCATCCGGCTGAGGGCCGTCCTCCGACAGCGCGATCGGCCCGATCACGCTCCCCACGACCCCGAGCTCCGCCATGGCCCGGGTCGCGGCCGTCACGACCGGCCCCCAGAAGCCCGCGGCGTTCTTCAGCACGACCGCCATCCGCATCGGCCGGAGCGCGCTCGCGTTGATCTCGGCGACGAGGCGGTCGACCGTGTCCTCGAGCTCCACGGGCGTGAACTCGTTGTCGGGGATCGGGGCTCGCTGGATGGGCGTGAGCTGCTCGCCCGCGCCGGGGGGCTGGTCGGACCCGCATGACGCCGTCGTCAGCGCGAGACCGAGGACCGTCGTACTCCATCGTCCAATCCGCCCCATGAGCAGCTCCTCCTCGCCCGTGGCTCGTCGATCGTGCGCACTCCTGCGTGAACGTCACGCTCGCCGCGAGATCATTGCCTGACGCTGCAGGTGACGGGGACGGGGTCGAGATCGACGAACGTCTCGTCGCGGATGGTCCACTTCTGCATGAAGTGGTGCTTGTTCGCCCCGTAGATGTCGAACTCATACTCCGCGGCCGCACCCACGTACCGGAGAGGGACCCCCTCGCGAAGCCTGGTCAGCGCCGTCTTCAGATCCCGCCACGAGGCCGGCTCGTTGTCGGGGCTGTTGAGCTCGCGGATGATCTTCTGCAGCGCGTTTCCGGAGGAGGGGATCTCCCCGCTCGTGGCCTGGGCGTACACGAGGCCCATCGCGATGAGGACGACGCCGTCGTAATAGAAGTGCGCCGCGGGGAACGGCACCTCCCCGCCCCACCGGCGGGAGAAGTGGTCGATGAAGGCGGCGGCGTTCCCGGTCGTGCACTCGACCCTCTCCTCCGCTTCGTCCACGATTTGGCACTCGCTCCGCAGGCTCAGCGAGGGCGAGACGCCGGAGTAGCCATCGAGGACGCCCGCAGGAATGTTGGCGAGGAGCGCCTCGGCGCGCAGCGCGGGGCCGAGGAGCCAGGCGCCCGGGCGCCCGGCGACGGTCCATTCGGTCACGACGGTCGAGGCGGTGGCAGGAAAGGCGGCCAGGAGCGTGCGGTCGGGGAGCATATCGAAGGCGTACGCGATCTTGTCCGTGTAGGTATGCTCGCCCGCGGTGAGCGGCACCGACGGGAACGCCCTTCCCCTGAGCGCCACGAAGTTGGTCGTGAACTCGCTGTTGACCTTGGCGTTGTAGTCGTCCCACGCGGCGAGGCTGTTCACGGTGCGGATGCCGTCGCGAATGGCGTCCTTCGCCAGCGCGCAGCCGATGTCGAACGGGGTAGGGGCGAGCCGCATCCAGCCCCCCTTCCTCTCGCTGCGCGCAACGGGGGGGGCGGCATACCCCGGCAGCATGTGAAACCGGTCGAGCTCCTTCACGTCCCGCGAGATCTCGTTGGCGAGGTCGTTCTCTTCGGGCCCCACCAGGTAGGCGACCTGATCCTTGTAGAGCAGCGCGGCCAGCTGGTGGATCCCGCGCTCCGAGCTCGAGTGGCTGTCCCGGCTCCGGAGGTCGAACGGCCGCCCGTCGAGCCCGCCCGCGGCGTTCAGGTGCTCGATCGCGAGCAGCATCGCTTGCTCGAGGTTGCGGCCGATGGCCGACTCGCTGCCGGTGAAGGGCAGGAGGGCGCCGATGACGACCGCGTTCTCGGGGCGCTCGGGCTCGCTCGGCGCGCAGGACGCCGAGAGGAGGGACGCGAGCCCGACGAGCAGCCCGGCCTCCAGGCAGCGCAGGCGTCGTCCGCGATGCGTGGATCCCATGCCGGCTCGATGGACGCACCGCGAAGAGGCATGGCTCCCAAGGTACATGCAGGCCTCTCGATGACATCCCAAACAGGATGTGTCTGTCAAGGACGTGGAAGAGTCGACGATGCGGGCTGAAGTGGGAGATGATGCGCTGTAGCCCGTATTACTTGATGTGACTCACGCCTCGGGCCGGCCGCTCTCTGACGCGCCTCTTGCGCGCCTCAGGCGCCCTCTTGCGCGCTCACTCCTGAAGGGCTGGCAGCCACATGCGGACCGTCGTGCCTTCGCCGAGCGCGCTCTCGACACGGATGCTGCCCTGGTGCTCCTGGATGAACCGGTGCGTCAGCGACAGGCCGAGCCCGGTCCCTTGCCCGGGCGGCTTCGTCGTGAAGAACGGCTCGAAGATGCGGCTCAGGTCCTCGGCGCGGATGCCGCAGCCGGTGTCGCGCACGTCGATCTCCACGCCGTGGACGTCGCCGCGCGGCAGCGCGCGCGCCCCGACGACGACGGCGCCGCCCTGGGGGCTGGCGTCGAGGGCGTTGCCGATCACGTTGAGCAGGGCCGACTCGAGCTGCGACGTGTTGACGAGCACCGGGGGCAGCGCCGACGCGGCGCTGTTCGCCTGGAGGTGGACCCGCCGCTCGCGCGCCCGCGGCGCGGAGAGGTCGACCGCGCGGCGGAGCGCCTCGCGCACGTCGCACGCCTGCCGGCCGACCGGCTTGCCGCGCGCGTACTCGAGCAGCGCGGTCACGAGGTCCGAGCAGCGGTTCGCCTGCCGCTCGATGGTGCCGAGCGCCTTCACGATCGCGGCCTCGTCGGGCAGGCCGTGCCCCTTGCGGTGCCGCCGGAGCAGGAGCTGCGCGGTCATCACGATGACCGAGACCGGGTTGTTCATCTCGTGCGACAGCCCCGCGACCAGCGTGCCTATCGCCGCCATCTTGCCCGCCTGGAGGAGCTCCTCCTGCGTCTCCGAGAGCCGCTTGAGCGCGTCCGCGAGCTCGCGATTCTTCGCGGCGAGCTCCAGGTAGGCGCGGTGCAGCCGCTCGGCCGCGCGGACCCGCGCCTTGAGCTCCAGCGGGTCGAACGGCTTGCTCAGGTACTCGTCGGCGCCGACCTCGAGCCCGCCGACGGCCTCGGCGCGGCTCGCCCTGGCCGTGAGCAGGAGGATCGGGATGTCTCGGAGCCCGGCATCCCCCTTGAGCCGCCGGACCAGCTCGAAGCCGTCCATCTCGGGCATCATCACGTCCGACACGATGACGTCGGGCCTCGTCGCCCCGACCGCCTCGAGCGCCTCCCGGCCGTTCGTCGCGCGCAGGACCTGGTGCTCGGTGGCCAGGATGCCCTCCAGGTAAGACGCCATGTCCGGGTTGTCCTCCACGACGAGCACGCGCGACGCGGGCGCCTCTGCGCGGCCGTCTCCGCGGACCGCCGGCGCGGCCCGAGGCGCGGGCGCCGCGAGGTGGTCCGCGACGCGCGGCCTGGACGCCGCGGGGTCGTCCGCGCCGCCGGGCGGCCCCGACGACCTCGGCGGCTCCGGCGCGCGAGGCGCCCGCGACGCCATCACGCCGTCCGCCGCGCGCGGGAGCCGCACGAAGAAGCGGGAGCCGACCCCGGGCTCGCTCTCCACGCCGACCGTGCCCCCCATGAGCTCCGCGAACTCTTTGGCCAGCGACAGCCCGACCCCGGTCCCCTCGTGCTTGCGCGTGGCGGACGCGTCGATCTGCTGGAACCGCTGGAAGAGCAGGTGTCTCTGGTCCGGCGGGATGCCAGGACCGGTGTCCTCGACCGAGAGCTCGAAGAGCCCGTCCGCCGCCCGCAGCCGGACGTCGACCCGGCCGCCCGCCGGGGTGAACTTCAGCGCGTTGCCCAGCAGGTTGAGCGCGATCTTCTCGAATTTGCGCCGATCGAGGGGGACCGTCCCGAGCGCCGGATCCGCCTCGAGCGACAGCCTCACGCCGCCGCGCTCCGCCGCGGGGCGAGCCTCTTCGACCATGTCCGCGACGAGCTCTGTCACGTCGACCGCCTCCCAGTCGACGTGCATCTTGCCGGCCTCGATCTTCTGGTAGTCGAGGACGTCGTCGACGAGCCGGCGGAGCCGCCGCCCGCTGCGCTGGATGCGCTCGAGATCGGCCTGCACCCGCGCCGAGAGCGGCTCGTCCTGGCTCGACAGGAGCGATTGGAGCGGACCGAGGATGAGCGAGAGCGGCGTCCGGAGCTCGTGGCTCATCACCGTGAGGAACTCCCCCTTGGCGCGGGCGGCGGCGTCGGCGGCCTCCTTGGCCTTCTGGAGCTCGACCTCCATCCGCTTGCGCTCGGTGATGTCGGCGTAGATCCCGAGGAGCCCGATGATGTCGCCGCGCTCGTCGCGGATGGGCACCTTGCTGGTGAGCAGGACCCGCCGCTCGCCGTCCGGGCGGAGCAGCGGCTCCTCGATGTCGAGCATCGGTGTGCCGCGCTCGATGACCTCCCGGTCGACGCGCACGAACGACTCAGCGTCTTGCTTCCCCCACACATCGAAGTCGGTCTTGCCGACGAGATTCTCGAGGACCCTCGTGTTCGTGTCGTTGAGGAAGTTCTGATTTCCTCCGAGAAACCGGCCCTCACGGTCTTTCCAGAAGATGGCGTGGGGGACGTTGGCGATGACGTACTTGAGGACCGCCTGCTGTCGCTCGAGGCTCGCCTGAGCCTGCTGCTGCGCGGCGATGTCGGCGGCGTGCACCCGCGCCTCGGCCGGTGACACCGCCCTGGACGCCCGTGACTTTTCGGCGCGCGCTCGACGGGCCTGGAGGAGCTTGCTGACCCTGGCAGAGAGCCGGTAGGGGCGTCGCATCGTTGGCTCGTCGCGACAGCATAAAACGAGCGCGAGCGACCTCAAAGCATCACCGCACCGGAACGTAGCCGAGCACGGGCGGCCGGCGGGGAGATCCGGCGAACGAGCGCGGCGGTTCTCGTGTTGCGCCGGCCGGGTGTGCCCTCCATGGAACCGTTCCGTCGCGGTTGGCGAGCCCTGGTTTGCGGCGCGCCCGGCTGCGTCCGCGTGCGTCCGCGTGGAAAGACACCTGGCTCATGGCGGGCGGTGCCAGCGAGAGCGCGTCTCCTCTCTCCGAGCCACCCGCCGCGGGACGGAGCGGGTGCCCACGGCGGCTTCGCTGTGGTAGAGGAGCTGCGCCTATGTCAGGTCGAGTCGCGCTCGTCACCGGGGCGGCGTCGGGTATCGGCGCGGCCACCGCACGCAGGATTTCGCAAACCGTGGGTGGCCTGGTCCTCGTCGACCGGAACCGCGCGGCGCTCGACGCGCTCGCGGCGGAGCTCCGTGGGCCGGAGCTCTTGGTGCGCGACGGCGACGTGGGGACCGAGGCCCCGTGGGCCGAGATCGAGGAGGCGGTCGAGCGTCGGTTCGGGAGGCTCGACCATGTCGTGGCGAACGCCGGTATCGCCCACGGGGCGCCGCTCGCGGAGACCTCGTTCGAGGACTGGCGGCGCGTGCTCTCGGTGAACCTCGATGGCGCCTTTCTGACGCTGCGGACGGGCCTTCGCCTGCTCAGGAAGTCGGGCGAGGGCGGGACGGCCGTCGTGGTCTCCTCGGTCGCGGCCGTCAAGGCCGAGCCGGGCATCGCCGCGTACGCGGCCTCGAAGGCGGGCGCGGCGCAGCTGGTCCGCGTCGCGGCGAAGGAGGGCGCGCGCGACAAGATCCGCGTGAACGGCGTCCTGCCCGGGGGCGTCGAGACGCCGATCTGGACGCAGACGCCATTCTTCCAGGAGCTCGTCGCGACCGCCGGGAGCGAGCGCGCCGCGTTCGATCAGATGGCGGCGATGTCCACGCCCCTCGGTCGGTATGCGAGCGCCGACGAGATCGCGGGGCTCATCGCGTTCCTGCTCTCGGACGCGTCGGGCACCATGACGGGGGCGCTCCTCGTCAGCGACGGCGGGTACTCGCTCTAGAGCGGCGGTCACCCGCTTCGGATACGGGCCCATCTCGGCGTTTTCGGTGCTCAGCGCACTGGAGTGCGCTTCCGCGCCGAAAACGCCGAGCTGGACCCGTCTCCTGTGCGGGTGACCGCCGCTCTGTAACGCATGTACCAGAGACGGGCGAAAACCGCTCTAGGACACGGAACGGTCTGAAACCTCGAGGAAATGAACCACAGAGGGCACAGAGGGGAGAGAAATAGAATCCTATTTTTTTTCTGTGCCCTCTGTGCCTCTGTGGTTCGAATTCTTTTACGGGGACGTAGTTAGGCGAGAGC
Source organism: Sorangium sp. So ce185 (assembly GCF_051526825.1). NCBI lineage: Bacteria > Pseudomonadati > Myxococcota > Polyangiales > Polyangiaceae > Sorangium > Sorangium sp. So ce185. The sequence continues at coordinate 1,611,552 of NZ_CP150316.1, forward strand.
AAACCGCCTTCCAGCGGGAGAGGGGGTTGAACCGCCTGGACGTGAAGAGCGTGAGGAGAACCAGGGAGCACGCCTGTTCTCTTCTCCTGGCGTCCTTGGCGCCTTGGCGGTTCAGTCTCTCTCTCTGAGGGCGCGCCGCGCCGGCCGGTAAGGGGTTCATGACGAGACGCTGACAATGCGCGCCGGCCCGCGCCCGGGGTGCCGCGCGGCGCTCGACCCGGAGACGCGAGGCGCTGAAAAAAGCAAGCGATTTCGAAGCCTTCGGCTCAGGGATCGCCAGGGAAACGGAGGCGCGATGCGTCATGAGGCGCGGGCGCGAAGGTGCCGAGGGAAAGCGCTTTCATGGGCCGAACCCGGGGGACGGCGCGATCGGGGCGTGCCGTCGTTCCGTGACCGAACCATTACCGCGGGCCGGAGACCACGGATGTTATAGACCGCGAGCTTGTCATTGGGAGGCAGCTCAGCATGATAAAGGAACCGCAGGCCCTCCGCAGCGCCGGCCTCCAGCCGATCGGGATCTGGCGCAGCGGACCGTGGCTCCCCGCGTTCACGTCGACCGATCTGCGGGAGGCCATCTCCTGCGTGCGCGAGCCGGTGCACGTGGTGCGCGAGACGCCGGAGGGGCGCGTCGGCGTCTCGCGCGGCGGCGCCGTCATCCGCGAAGATCAGGTCAACGGGGTCCCCACGTTCCCGCTCCTCGGCACGCTGCCGGCGCTGTATCCGGAGTGGCTCGGGGACCGCTCCTTCCTCGAGGTCCACCGCCTGCGCTTCCCCTACGTGGCCGGCGCGATGGCGAACGGTATCCACACCACGCGGCTCACCATCGAGATGGCCAGGGCGGGGATGATGGGGTTCTTCGGCGCCGCCGGCCTCGGGCTCCACCGGATCGAGCAGGCGGTCGACGAGATCGTCGCCGCGCTCGGCACGGAAGGCCCCACCTGGGGCTGTAACCTCATCCACGCTCCGAACCAGCCGCGGCTGGAGAGCGACACGGTGGAGCTCTACCTGAGGAAGGGAGTCCGGCGGGCCGAGGCCGCGGCCTACATGGGCCTGAACCCGATGGTCGTGCGGTTCGCCTACAGCGGCATCAGGCGCCTGCCCGACGGCCGCATCGACCGGCAGAACCACCTGTTCGCGAAGATCTCGCGCCCGGAGGTCGCCGCGCGCTTCCTGTCGCCCGCGCCGGCCGAGATCCTCGATACGTGCGTTCGCAACGGGTGGCTCACCCGGGAAGAGGCGGAGCTCGCGCGGTCCCTGCCGGTGGCCGAGGACATCACGGTGGAGGCCGACTCCGGCGGGCACACCGACAACCAGCCGCTCGTCGCGCTGTTCCCGGTCATCCTCGGCGTCCGCGACGAGCTCGCGGCCAAGCACGGGTATCAGCGCCCGATCCGCGTCGGCGCCGCCGGCGGCCTCTCCACGCCGTCCACGGTCGCCGCGGCGTTCGCGCTCGGGGCCGCGTACGTGCTCACGGGCTCGGTCAACCAGGCATGCGTCGAGTCGGGCCTGTCCGAGGAGGGCAAGAAGATGCTGGCCCAGGCCGACCTGCCGGACGTGACCATGACGCCGGCCGCCGACATGTTCGAGCTCGGCGTGCAGGTCCAGGTGCTCAAGCGCGGCACGATGTTCGGCGTCCGCGCGCAGCGGCTCTACGACCTGTACGTCGCCCACGCTTCCATCGAGTCGCTGCCCGAAGGCGTGCGCGCGCGCGTCGAGCGGGAGCAGTTCCAGATGTCGTGCGACGAGGTGTGGGCCGGCTGCGAGCGGTTCTTCGCCGAGCGCGACCCGGCCGAGCTCGAGCGCGCCGCCCGCGATCCGAAGCACAAGATGGCGCTGATCTTCCGGTGGTATCTCGGCATGTCCAGCAAGTGGGCGATCGCCGGGGATCCGAAGCGCCGCGCCGATTATCAGATCTGGTGTGGCCCGGCCATGGGCGCCTTCAACCGCTGGGTCAAGGGGTCGTTCCTCGAGGACCCCGCGAACCGCACCGTGGTCCAGGTCGCGCGCAACCTGCTCGAGGGCGCGGCCGTCGTCACGCGCGCGCAGCAGCTGCGGACCTACGGCGTCCCCGTGCCGAGCGCCGCCTTCCACTTCACCCCTCGCCCGCTCGCCTGAGCGCCCGAACCCCTGCTGAGGTCCGTCATGCACCCTTCGTCCCCGCGTACTCCGGCCATCGCCGTCGTCGGCGTGAGCGCCATCTTCCCCGGCTCGCTCGACGCTCACGGCTTCTGGCGCGACATCCTCGCTGGAACCGACCTCATCACCGACGTTCCGAGCACCCACTGGCTCGTGGAGGACTACTACGATCCCGATCCGTCCGCTCCGGACAAGACGTACGCGAAGCGCGGCGCCTTCCTGAGGGACGTGCCGTTCGATCCGCTGGAGTGGGGCGTGCCGCCGTCGATCGTGCCGGCGACGGACACGACGCAGCTGCTCGCGCTGATCGTGGCGAAGCGCGTGCTGGAGGACGCGGCGCAGGGGCAGTTCGAGGCGATGAACCGCGAGCGGATCAGCGTGATCCTCGGCGTCACCTCGGCGCAGGAGCTCCTCGCCTCGATGGTGAGCCGGATCCAGCGGCCGGTCTGGGCCAACGCGCTCCGGGACCTCGGGTATCCGGAGGACGAGGTGAAGCGCGCCTGCGACCGGATCGCGGGCAGCTACGTGCCCTGGCAGGAGTCGAGCTTCCCGGGCCTGCTCGGCAACGTGGTGGCCGGGCGCATCGCGAACCGGCTCGACCTCGGCGGGACCAACTGCGTGACCGACGCCGCGTGCGCGTCGTCGCTGTCGGCGATGTCGATGGCGATCAACGAGCTCGCGCTCGGCCAGTCCGACCTCGTGATCGCGGGCGGCTGCGACACGATGAACGACGCCTTCATGTACATGTGCTTCAGCAAGACGCCGGCCCTGTCGCGGTCGGGCGACTGCCGCCCGTTCTCGGACAAGGCCGACGGCACGCTGCTCGGCGAGGGCATCGCGATGGTGGCGCTCAAGCGGCTCGACGACGCCGAGCGCGACGGGGACCGGGTGTACGCGGTGATCCGCGGGATCGGGTCGTCGTCGGACGGGCGGAGCAAGAGCGTGTACGCGCCGGTGCCGGAAGGGCAGGCCAAGGCGCTGCGCCGGACCTACGCCGCCGCCGGGTACGGCGCGGAGACCGTGGAGCTGATGGAGGCCCACGGCACCGGGACCAAGGCCGGCGACGCGGCCGAGTTCGAGGGCCTGCGCACGATGTTCGACGAGTCGGGGCGGCAGGACCGGCAGTGGTGCGCGCTCGGCAGCGTGAAGTCGCAGATCGGCCACACCAAGGCGGCCGCGGGCGCTGCGGGCCTGTTCAAGGCGATCATGGCGCTGCACCACAAGGTGCTGCCGCCGACCATCAAGGTCGACAAGCCGAACCCCAAGCTCGAGATCGAGAAGACCGCGTTCTACCTCAACACCGAGGCGCGGCCGTGGATCCGGCCGGCGGGCCACCCGCGGCGGGCGTCGGTGAGCTCGTTCGGCTTCGGCGGCTCGAACTTCCACGTGGCGCTGGAGGAGTACACGGGCCCGGCGCCGCGGGCGCACCGGGTGCGGTCGGTCCCGGCGGAGCTCGTCCTCCTGTCGGCGGACACCCCGGCGGCGCTGGCGGACCGCGTCCGGGCGACGGCGAAGGCGGCGGAGACCCCGGAGAGCCTGCGCTTCCTCGCGCGGGAGTCGGTGCTCTCGTTCGACGGGTCGCGACCCGCGCGGCTCGGGCTGTGCGCCACGGACGAGGCGGATCTCCGGAAGAAGCTCGAGCAGGTCGCGGCGCACCTCGGGTCGAAGCCCGAGCAGGCGCTCGCCGCGCCGCTCGTGCATTACGCGAACGGGGAGGCGCCGGGGCAGGTGGCGTTCCTGTTCCCGGGGCAGGGGAGCCAGTACCTCGCGATGGGCGCCGACGTGCTGATGACGTTCGACGCGGCCCGCGAGGCGTGGGACGCGGCGGCGAGCGTACCGCTCGCGGACGCGGCGCTGCACGAGGTGGTGTTCCCGCGGCCGGTGTTCTCGGACGAGGACCGCGCGGCGCAGGACGCGCGGCTCCGCGAGACGCGGTGGGCGCAGCCGGCGATCGGCGCGACGAGCCTCGCGCACCTCGCGCTGCTCGGGGCGCTCGGGGTGCGGGCCGACGCGTTCGCGGGCCACAGCTTCGGCGAGATCGCGGCGCTGCACGCGGCGGGCGCGCTGTCCGCGGCGGACCTCCTGCGCGTGGCCCGGCGGCGCGGCGAGCTGATGGGCGCGGCGTCGTCCGAGCGGGGCGCGATGATCGCGGTCCCGCGGGCGATCGAGGAGGTGCGGGGGCTCGGGCTCGGCGACGTGGTGGTCGCGAACCACAACGGCCCGAAGCAGGTGGTCCTGTCCGGGTCGGTCGCGGCGATCGAGGCGGCGGAGAAGCGGCTCGCGGGCATGGGGATCCAGGCGCGGCGCCTCGACGTGGCGGCGGCGTTCCACTCGCCGCTCGTGGCGGAGGCGAGCGCGCCGTTCCGCGAGTTCCTGGGGGGCATCGCGGTGCAGGCGCCGGGGGCGCCGGTGTACAGCAACGCGGAGGTCGAGCCGTACCCGGGCGGCGGCGACGCGGTGCGCGACCGGCTGGCGCGCCAGCTGGCCGAGCCGGTGCGGTTCGTGGAGGAGATCGAGCGGATGTACGCGGCCGGGGTGCGCACGTTCGTGGAGGTCGGGCCGGGCTCGGTGCTCACGAACCTGGTCGGCGACATCCTGAGCGGGCGGCCGCACCGCGCCGTGGCGCTCGACCGCAAGGGCAAGCACGGGGTGACGAGCCTGTTCGAGGCGGTGGCGCGGCTCGCCGTGGCCGGGGTCCCGCTCGACGCGCGGGTGCTCTGGGACGGGGTCGCGGCGCCGGTCGATCCGCGGGCGCTGCCGAAGCCGAAGCTGTCGCTGGCGATCAACGGGAGCAATTACGGCAAGCCGTACCCGCCGCAGGGCGGCGCGAAGGAGCTGCCGAAGGCGAGCGCGGCGAGCGCGGCGAGGCCGGCGCCCGAGGCGGCGCGGGCGCCGGCGGCGGCGAGGCCGGCGGCGCCGGTGGCGAGCGCGCCGGCGGCGGTGAGGCCGGCGGCGCCGGTTGCGAGCGCGCCGGCGCCGGTGGCGAGCGCGTCGACGCCGGTGGCGAGCGCGTCTGCGCCGGTGGTGCGCGCGTCTGCGCCGGTGGCGAGCGCGTCTGCGCCGGTGGTGCGCGCGTCTGCGCCCGTGGTGAGCGCATCGTCGCCGGCGGTGAGCGCATCGTCGCCGGCGGTGAGCGCGTCGTCGGCGGCCGTGAGCGCATCGTCGCCGGCGGTGAGCGCGTCGTCGGCGGCGGTGAGCGCATCGTCGCCGGCCGTGGTGCGCGCGTCGACGCCGGTGGTGAGCGCGTCTGCGCCGGTGGTGCGTCCGCCGGCGCCGGCAGCGAGCGCGTCGTGGCTCGCTGCCTACCAGGAGGCGCAACGCGCCACGGCGGAAGCCCACAGCGTGTACCAGCGCGCCATGGCCGAGACCCACATCGCCTTCCTGCAGGCGGCCGAGGCCTCCTTCGCAGGGCTCGCCGCGCTCGCGACCGGCGCTCCGTACCCGGTCACGGCGGCGCCCGAGGCGCGGATCTCGCCCACGATCCTCGCGCCGGTGCATCGAGGGCCGGTCTCGGAGGCGTCGCTGCGGTCCGCAGGGGCGCCGGCGCTGCTCCTCGGCGGCGACAGGAGCAACGCCATCCAGGACGGCCTGAACGGCGCGGGCGGGGAGCATCACGCGGCGTTCGCAGCGGCGTCTGCGGCGCCTGTCGCGGCAAAGGCGGCGGTCGCGCCGCCCGTGCCGGCGGCGCCTGCCGCGGCAGCGAAGGCCGCGGCGCCGGCGGCTGCGGCGCCCGTCGCGGCAGCGAAGGCCGCGGCGCCGGCGGCCGCGGCGCCCGTCGCGGCAGCGAAGGCGGCGGTCGCACCGCCGCCCACCGCCCCCACCGCGGCAGCGAAGCCGGCGGTCGCGTCGCCCGCCACGGCAACGCAGGCGGCAGGCGCCGCCGCGCCGGGGGTCGATCTCGAGCGGATGGTCCTCGAGGTGGTCGCGGACAAGACCGGATACCCCGTCTCCATGCTCGGGCTGCAGATGGAGCTGGAGAGCGATCTCGGGATCGACAGCATCAAGCGCGTGGAGATCCTGTCCTCGGTCCGGGATCGGACGCCCGGGCTGTCGGAGGTGGACGCCTCGGCCTTGGCGCAGCTGCGCACGCTCGGCCAGGTGGTCGACCACCTCCGCGCCTCGATGCCCGCCGCCGCGCCGTCGGTCGGCGCAACGCCGGCCGTCGCCGCCCCCGCCGCCGCAGCGGCGCCCGCAGCAGCCGCGCCGGCGGGCGCAGCCGCGGCGGCGCCCGCGGCATCCGCGGAGGTCGAGCGGATCGTGATGGCGGTGGTGGCCGAGACGACGGGGTACCCGGCCGAGATGCTCGGGCTGCAGATGGAGCTGGAGAGCGACCTCGGGATCGACAGCATCAAGCGGGTGGAGATCCTGTCGGCGGTGCGGGACCGGACGCCCGGGCTGTCGGAGGTGGACGCCTCGGCGCTGGCGCAGCTGCGCACGCTCGGCCAGGTGGTCGATCACCTCCGCGCCTCGCTGCCCGCCGCGCCCGCGGCCGCCGTCAGGCCGGCTGCCGCCCCGCCCGCCGCGGCGACGGCGCCCGCCGCTCCTGCTGCGGCCGCACCGGCCGCCGCGGCGGCGTCGCCCGCGGCAGCCGACGTCGAGCGGATCGTGATGGCGGTGGTGGCCGAGACGACGGGGTACCCGGCCGAGATGCTCGGGCTGCAGATGGAGCTGGAGAGCGATCTCGGGATCGACAGCATCAAGCGGGTGGAGATCCTGTCGGCGGTGCGGGACCGGACGCCCGGGCTGTCGGAGGTGGACGCCTCGGCGCTGGCGCAGCTGCGCACGCTCGGCCAGGTGGTCGACCACCTCCGCGCCTCGCTGCCCGCCGCCGCGCCCGCGGCCGCCGTCAGGCCGGCTGCCGCCCCCTCCGCCGCGACGGCGTCCGCCGCGGTCACGCCGGCCGCTCCGGCCGCGCCGGCCGCCGCTCCCGCGGCGGCGTCGCCCGCGGCGTCCGACGTCGAGCGGGTGGTGATGGCGGTGGTGGCCGAGACGACGGGCTACCCGGCCGAGATGCTCGGGTTGCAGATGGAGCTGGAGAGCGACCTCGGGATCGACAGCATCAAGCGGGTGGAGATCCTGTCGGCGGTGCGGGACCGGACGCCCGGGCTGTCGGAGGTGGACGCCTCGGCGCTGGCGCAGCTGCGCACGCTCGGCCAGGTGGTCGATCACCTCCGCGCCTCGCTGCCCGCCCCCGCGCCGGCCAGCGCTTCCGCGGCGACGCCCGGTGCCGCCGAGGTCGAGCGGGTGGTGATGGCGGTGGTGGCCGAGACGACGGGGTACCCGGCCGAGATGCTCGGGTTGCAGATGGAGCTGGAGAGCGACCTCGGGATCGACAGCATCAAGCGGGTGGAGATCCTGTCGGCGGTGCGGGACCGGACGCCCGGGCTGTCGGAGGTGGACGCCTCGGCGCTGGCGCAGCTGCGCACGCTCGGCCAGGTGGTCGATCACCTCCGCGCGCGCCTCGGGTCCGCCGCCGGCGACGACGCCCCCGCGAAGCCCGCCGAGGACCCCACCGCCGCGCACCTCGGCCGGTGGACGCTCGTCGAGGTGCCGGCGCCCGCCGCCGGCATGGCGATGCCCGGCCTCTTCGACGCCGGCGCCGTGGTGGTCACCGGCGACGACGCGGTCGGCCCCGCGCTCGCCGCCGCCCTCGCGGCGCGCGGGATCGCCGCCGAGTACGCCGCCGCCGTGCCCCGCGGGGCCCGCGGCGCCGTGTTCCTCGGCGGCCTGCGCGGCGCCGCCACGGCCGACGAGGCGCTCGCCGTCCACCGCGAGGCGTTCCTCGCGGCCCAGGCGATCGCGGCGCAGCCGGCGCTGTTCGTCACGGTCCAGGACACGGGCGGCGACTTCGGCCTCGCCGGCTCGGACCGCGCCTGGGTGGGCGGGCTGCCGGGCCTCGTGAAGACCGCGGCCCTGGAGTGGACCGAGGCGTCGTGCCGCGCGATCGACCTCGAGCGGAGCGGCCGGCCCGCCGCCGAGCTCGCCGAGGCGATCGCCGCGGAGCTCCTGTCCGGCGGCGTCGAGCTCGAGATCGGCCTGCGCGCGGACGGCCGCCGCACCACGCTGCGCAGCGTCCGGCAGGACGCGCAGCCCGGGCCGCTCCCCCTCGGGCCGTCCGATGTGGTCGTGGCGAGCGGCGGCGCCCGCGGCGTGACCGCGGCGACGCTGATCGCGCTCGCAAAGGCCAGCCGCGCGCGGTTCGCGCTGCTCGGCCGCTCCGCGCTCGAGGAGGATCCGGCCGTGTGCCGCGGCGTCGGCGGCGAGGCCGCGCTCAAGGCGGCGCTCGTCAAGGCCGCGGCCTCCGCGGGCCACAAGGCGACGCCGGCGGAGATCGGCCGCCAGGTCGCGAAGATCCTCGCGAGCCGCGAGGTCCGCGCGACCCTCGACGCGATCCGCGCGGCCGGCGGCGAGGCCCTCTACGTGCCGGTCGACGTGAACGACCCGCGCGCCGTGGCCGCGGCGCTCGACCAGGTGCGCGGCGCCTTCGGCCCCGTCACCGCGATCGTCCACGGCGCGGGCGTGCTCGCCGACAAGCTCATCGCCGAGAAGACGGTCGAGCAGCTCGAGCGCGTGTTCCGCACGAAGGTCGACGGCCTCCGGGCCCTGCTCGGCGCGACCGAGGGCGACCCGCTCAAGGCGATCGTGCTCTTCAGCTCCATCGCGGCGCGCAGCGGCAACAAGGGGCAGTGCGACTACGCGATGGCGAACGAGGTCCTGAACAAGGTCGCCGCCGCCGAGGCCGCCCGGCGCCCGGGCTGCCGCGTGAGGTCGCTCGGCTGGGGGCCCTGGCAGGGCGGCATGGTGAACGCGGCGCTCGAGGCGCACTTCGCGCAGCTCAGCGTGCCGCTCATCCCGCTCGACGTGGGCGCGAGGATGCTGCTCGACGAGCTCTGCGACGGCTCGGGCGACGGCGGCGCGGTCGAGCTCGTGCTCGGCGCCGAGCCGACGACGCTCGCCGCCCAGGGCCACGGCCGCCGGGTCGCGCTGGCCGTCCGCGCGGACCGCGCGACGCACCCCTACCTCGGCGATCACGCCATCAACGGCGTGCCCGTGGTGCCGGTGGTGATCGCCCTCGAGTGGTTCGCGCGGGCCGCGCGCGCCTGCCGGCCGGATCTCGTCGTGACCGAGCTCCGCGACGTGCGGGTGCTGCGCGGGATCAAGCTCGCGGCGTACGAGTCGGGCGGCGAGGTGTTCCGCGTGGACTGCCGCGAGGTGAGCAACGGCCACGGCGCGGTGCTCGCGGCCGAGCTGCGCGGGCCCCAGGGGGCGCTGCACTACGCGGCGACCATCGAGATGGCGCAGCCCGAGGGGCGCGCGGCCCCGAAGGGCCCGGCCCTGCCGTCGCTCGGCCCGTGGCCCTCCGGCGGCGACCTGTACGACGGCCGCACGCTGTTCCACGGCCGCGACTTCCAGGTGATCCGGCAGCTCGACGGCGTGAGCCGCGACGGGATCGCGGGGACGGTCGTGGGCCTGCGCGAGGCCGGCTGGGTGGCGCAGCCGTGGAAGACCGACCCGGCGGCGCTCGACGGCGGGCTGCAGCTCGCGACGCTGTGGACGCAGCACGTGCTCGGCGGCGCGGCGCTCCCGATGTCCGTGGGCGCGCTGCACACCTTCGCCGAGGGGCCGTCCGACGGCCCGCTGCGCGCGGTGGTGCGCGGGCAGATCGTGGCCCGCGACCGCACGAAGGCGGACATCGCGTTCGTCGACCAGACGGGCGCGATGGTCGCCGAGCTGCGCGACGTGCAGTACGTGCTCCGCCCCGACACGGCGCGCGGCCAGGCGTGATCGAGGCCAGCGTGTTCGAGCCCATCGCCATCGTCGGCCGCGGGTGCGTCCTGCCCGGCGCGCTCCACCCCGCGGCCCTCTGGGACAACGTGCTCGCGGGCAGGGACCTCCTGTCCGCCGCCCCCGACGGCCGCTGGCGCCTGTCGCGCGAGCGCGCGCTCGCCTCCGGCCAGGGCGACGGGCGCGGCGCGCGCGACGTGCGCGACGCGAAGGACCGCGCGTGGAGCGACCGCGGCGGCTACGTCGCCGGGTTCGACGAGCACTTCCGCCGCGTGCTCGCCCGGGACCCGTTCCCCAAGAGGAGCGGCCCGCCCGAGTCGCTGCTCGCGCTCGATCCGCTCTTCCAGTGGGTGCTCTACGCGGGCCGCGAGGCGCTGCGCGAGGCCGGCCACGAGGGCAGGTCCGACCGCGCGGGCGCGGTGCTCGGCAACCTCTCGTTCCCCTCGTCGGCGATGTCGGCGTGGGCCGAGGCGACGTGGCTCGGCGATCTCGCCGGCGTCGCGCGGCCCGATCCGCGCAACCGGTTCATGTCGGGCCTGCCCGCCCACCTGCTCGCCGACGCGCTCGGCCTCGGGGCCGGGGCGTTCGCGCTCGACGCCGCGTGCGCGTCGTCGCTCTACGCGATCGCGCTCGCCTGCGAGCGCCTGCAGGACCGCGAGGTCGACCGGATGCTCGCCGGCGCGGTGTGCCGGTCGGACGACCTCTTCATGCACATCGGGTTCTGCGCGCTGTCGGCCCTGAGCCGCACCGGGCGCAGCCGCCCGTTCTCGTCGGCGGCCGACGGCCTGGTCCCGGCCGAGGGCGCGGCGTTCGTGGTCCTCGAGCGCCTGGCCGACGCGGAGGCCGCGCAGAGGCCCATCCTCGGCGTGATCCGCGGGATCGGCCTGTCGAACGACGGCCGCGGCCGCGGCCTGCTCGCGCCGGCGGTCGAGGGCCAGCTGCGCGCGATGCGGTCCGCGTACGCCATGGCCGGCGTCGATCCTGGCGAGGTCTCGCTCCTCGAGTGCCACGCGACGGGCACGCCCCTCGGCGACGCGACCGAGATCGCGACCCTCACCGAGGTGTTCGGCCGCCGCGAGGTCCCGCTCGGATCGCTCAAGTCGAACCTCGGCCACCTCGTCACGACGGCCGGCGCGGCCGGGCTCCTCAAGCTGCTCGGCGCCATGGCGGCGGGGATCCGCCCGCCCACGTTGCACGCCGATCCGCTGAGCGACGCGGTGGCGGCGAGCCCGTTCCGGGTGCTCCAGCGGGCCGAGCCCTGGGAGGGCCGGCGGCTCGCGGGCCTGTCGGCGTTCGGGTTCGGCGGGAACAACGCGCACCTGCTCGTGGAGGCGTACGAGCCGGCCGCGCCGAAGGGCCGCGCCGCGCCCGCCGCGCCGGCCGCCCCGGCGGCGCGCCCCGCCCCGGCGGGCCACCTGGCCGTGGTGGCGATGGGCGTGTGCGTCGGTGAGCTCAGCGGCGTCCGCGCCTTCGCCGAGCCGCTCCTCTCGGGCGGCGGCGCGGAGCCCCGCCGCGCGACCGTGGCGCTGCCCGCGGATCGCCTCCGGTTCCCGCCGCGCGATCTGGAGCAGGCGCTCGCCCAGCAGACGCTGCTGCTCGAGGCGGCGATCGAGGCGACCGAGGGGCTCGCGCTGCCGCGCGATCGCACCGCCGTGCTCATCGGCATGGGCGCCGACACCGAGGTGTGCCGGTACATGGCGCGCTGGCGGCTCGCCGAGTCGGCGCCGGCGCGGCTCGGCCCGTCGGTCGACGTCGACGCGCTCAAGGACGCGATCATCGCGCCCCTCCGGGCGGCGGGCGTCGTCGGGAACATGCCCAACATCCCGGCGAACCGGCTGAACAGCCACCTCGACGTCGGCGGGCCGTCGTTCACGATCGCGGCGGAGGAGCTCTCCGGGCCCTGGGCGCTGCGCGTCGCGTCCCGCGCCCTGCGCGCGGGCGCCGTGGACGCGGCGATCGTCGGCGCCGTGGACCTCTCGTGCGAGCCCGCCCACGTGGCCGCGCTCGAGGCGCTCGGCGTCCACCTGCCTCCCGGCGACGCCGCGGTCGTGCTCGTGCTCGAGCGGCTCGACGACGCCGTTCGGGAGCGGCACCCGGTCCTGGCCGTGGTCGTGGACGAGCCGGCCGAGCCGGGCCTCGTGCTGTCGGCCACGGATCTCGCGCCGCGGTTCGGCCATGCGCACGCCGCCTCCGGCCTGCTGCACGTCGCCGCCGCGGTGCTCGCCTGCCGTCATGCCCGGAAGCCCGACGGAGCGCCGTGGACCGACGACGTCCGCGTCGCCGAGGTCCGCTGCGCCGGCCTCGGCGGGGGCTCGCTGTCGGTCCGCATCGGGGCCGGCGGTCCGGCCGCGCCGCTCCCGCCGCCGCGACCTTCGGCGGGGCCGGCGCTCACGCTCCCCGCCCACCCGCCGGCGATCGTCGTGCCCGGCGCGGCCCCCCGCTCATCCCCTGGAGACTCGATGGAACCTGCGCCGCCTCTGCCGTCCGCCCTCGACGACCTGCCGCCGCTGTACCCCGGGCCCACGGGGTTCTCTGCCGCCGACGCGGCCTCGCCGCCGTCCTGGGACGAGCCGCCGCCGATGGCGCCGGCGCTCGTCGAGGCCGCGGCCGAGGGCGTCGCGGTCGAGCCGCTGCAGGTCGCGCCGGCGCTCGTCGAGGCCGCAGCGGACACCGCGGTCGCGCCGCTGACGATGGCGCCGGCGTTCGTCGAGGCCGCGGCCGTGGACATCCCCGGCGACGTGATCGCCGGCGCCGCGGCGTTCACCGTCCAGATGGCGCAGATCCACAAGGCGTGGGCGGAGCAGCAGGCCCAGGTCCACCGCCGGTTCCTGCAGATGCGGCAGCGCGCGCTGGACGCGCTCGTCGAGGCGTCGTCCGGCGCGGCTGCGGCGGTGCACGCGGCGCCGTCGGCGCAGGTCGTCCCCGTCGCGCCGGTCCGCGCCGAGTCGCCGCGGCCGTCTGAGGCGCCGCGCCTGATCCGAGCCGAGGCGCCGCGCCCCGTCGAGCCGCCGCGCCCGCCCCGCGTCGAGGCGCCGCGCCCCGTCGAGCCGCCGCGCCCGCCCCGCGCCGAGTCGCCGCGCCCCGTCGAGCCGCCGCGGTCGATCGATCCGCCGCGCCCCCCCGCCGCGTCGCCGCCCCCGCCGCGCGCCTCCGCCGCCGCGCCGCCGCCTCCGCCGCGCCACGCCGCGGCGCCGGACCTCCCCGCGGCGGCTGCCCTCGCGCCGCGCGGTCCCCGGTTCAGCCGCGAGCAGCTCGAGCACCTCGCCTCGGGCCGGATCTCCGACGTGTTCGGCCCGCTCTTCGCCCGGCAGGACGGCTACCGCCGCCAGGTGCGCATGCCCATGCCGCCGCTGCTGCTCGCCGATCGGGTCACCGGGATCGACGCCGAGCCCGGCTCGATGAAGCTCGGCACGATGTGGACCGAGACCGACGTGCGGTGGGACTCCTGGTACCTGCACGACGGCGCGATGCCGGCCGGCATCATGATCGAGAGCGGCCAGGCCGATCTCCTGCTCATCAGCTGGCTCGGCGCGGACTTCGAGAACAAGGGCGAGCGCGTCTACCGGCTGCTCGGCTGCGAGCTCACCTTCTACGGCGGGCTGCCGCGCCCGGGCGACACCCTCGTCTACGACATCCACGTCGACGGGCACGCGAAGCACGGCGACGTCCGCCTCTTCTTCTTCCACTACGACTGCCGCATCAACGGCGAGCTGCGCCTGAAGACGCGCAAGGGCCAGGCCGGCTTCTTCACCGACGAGGAGCTCGCGAACTCGGGCGGCGTCCTCTGGGACGCGGACTCCGCCGAGCACGCGGCGACCGCCCGCCTCGATCCGCCGCGCATCGCCTGCCAGAAATCCGCCTTCGACCGCGCCGATCTCCTCGCGTTCGCGGCCGGCGACGGCGCGGCGGCGTTCGGCCCCGGCTTCGAGCGCCTGAGCACCCACGTCCGGACGCCGCGGATCAGCGCGCCGCCCATGCTGTTCTTCGAGCGCGTCGACGTGTTCGACCCGGCGGGCGGCCCGTGGAAGCGCGGCTACCTCAGGGCCACGCTGCCGATCACGAAGGACGGCTGGTACTTCGAGGGCCACTTCAAGGACGACCCGTGCATGCCGGGCACGCTCATGTTCGAGGGCTGCTTCCAGGCGCTCGCGTTCTACATGGCGGCCATGGGCTTCACGGTGGACGCGGACGGCTTCCGCTTCGAGCCCGTGCCCGAGATCCCCTACCTGCTCCGCTGCCGCGGCCAGGTGGTCCCGCAGAGCCGGCTGCTCACGTACGAGGTCTTCGTCGAGGAGGTCCACGACGGCCCCCAGCCGACCGTGTTCGCTGACTTCCTGTGCACGGTCGACGGCCTCAAGGCGTTCCATGCCCGCCGCGTCGGCCTGCGCCTCCGGCCGGACTGGCCGCTCTCGAGCGCCCCCGAGCTGCTCGACGGCCACGTCGAGCCGAAGCCGGTCGCGCGGGTCCCCTGGTCCGAGCTCGGCGCGCCGCCCGCCGGCGGCGCCGTGGACGCCGGCGGGTTCCCGTTCGACTACAAGAGCCTGCTCTCGTGCGCCTGGGGCAGGCCGTCGGACGCGTTCGGCCCGCTCTACCGCAGGTTCGACGAGGGCCGGCACGTCGCGCGGCTCCCGGGCCCGCCGTACCACTTCATGAGCCGGGTCCTCTCGGTCTCGAGCCCCATGGCGGCGATGAAGGCCGGCGCGAAGGTCGAGGTCGAGTACGACGTCCCGGCGGACGCCTGGTACTTCGACGAGAACGCGAGCCTCACCATGCCGTTCGCGGTGGTGCTCGAGGCCGCGCTCCAGACGTGCGGCTGGCTCGCGAGCTACGCCGGCTGCGCGCTCTCGAGCGAGGGCGCGCTGTACTTCCGCAACCTCGACGGCAAGGGCACGGTGCGCGCCGAGGTGCTGCCGGACGCGGGCGCGCTGCGCACGACGTCGCAGCTCACGAACATCTCGCGGTCGGGCGGCATGATCATCCTGTCGTTCCGCGTCGAGTGCAGCGTCGGCGCCATCCGGGTGTACGACCTCGACACGGTGTTCGGCTTCTTCCCGAAGGCCGCGCTCGCGACGCAGATCGGCATCCCGCCGAAGCCCGAGGAGGTCGCCGCGCTGGACGCGCCGTCCGATTTCGAGGTCGATCTCCGCGCGCGCCCCGAGCGGTACTGCGGGGGCAAGCTCGGGCTCGCGCGGCCGTCGCTGCTGATGATCGACCGCATCGACGGCCTGTGGCAGGGCGGCGGCCGGAAGGGGCTCGGCCGGCTGCACGCGCGGCGGGACGTCCAGCCGTCGGAGTGGTTCTTCAAGGCCCATTTCCTGGGCGATCCGGTGCAACCCGGCTCGCTCGGCATC
The DNA here is from genome assembly GCF_051526825.1 of Sorangium sp. So ce185. NCBI lineage: Bacteria > Pseudomonadati > Myxococcota > Polyangiales > Polyangiaceae > Sorangium > Sorangium sp. So ce185. The sequence goes on from NZ_CP150316.1 coordinate 1,626,824, forward strand.
GAGGCGATGCTGCAGACGATCCAGTTCTGGATGCTGCACCACGACCTCCACGCGGGCCTCCGCGACCCGCGGTTCGAGCCGGTGATGACGGGGCACGAGCACAGCTGGCGCTACCGCGGCCAGGTGCTGCCGAGCAGCCGGCGGGTGACGGTCGAGACCGACATCCTCGAGGTCGGCCGCGACGATCGCGGGCCGTACGTCGTCGCCGAGTCCTACCTCTGGGTGGACGGCCTCCGCATCTACGGCGCGACGCTCGGCGTGCGCATCGTCGACGGCGCCTCGCCGCCCCGCGCGCGCCGCGACGTCGGCTTCGACCCGCGCGGCGGCGCGCGCCACCTCGCCTCGCTGCCGGGCGCCGTGCTCCGGAGCCAGGGATCCCGCCCGAACGAGCAGGCCGCGGGGCGCGCCGCGCCGCCGGAGGCCGAGGGCCGGAGCCCGCGAGCGCTCGCGGGGCGCGCCGCGCCGCCGGAGGCCGAGGGCGCCGAGGAGGTGCTGGATCCGGCCGGCTGGGTGGCGGACCACTGCCCCACCTGGACGGTCCCGGCGCTCCCGGGGATGAGCATGGTCGATCGGCTGGCCGGCGCCGCCTTGCGGGCGCGCCCGGGGAGCGTGGTCGTGGCCGTGGAGGACGTGGTGGTGCTCCGCTGGCTGACCGTGCCGGGGCCGGTGCGCATCAAGGCCGAGGCCACCGGCACGGGCGATGTCCTCGACGTGCGGCTCCTCGCGTGGCGCGAGGCCTCGAACCCGGCGCTCTCGCGGTTCGAGCCCGTGTGCACCGGCCGCGTGCGCGTGGCCGGCGCGTACCCGCCCGCGCCCGCGCCGGAGCCGGCGCTCGACGCGCCCGAGGCCGACGATCCCTACGCGGCGGGCACGCTGTTCCACGGCCCCGCGTTCCAGTACCTGACCTCGCTCCGGCTCGGCGCGCGCGGCTCCTCGGCGGTGCTCGATCCCGGCAAGGGCTCGGTGCCTCCCGGGACGCTGCACCAGGGCATGCTCGACGCGCTGACCCACACCATCCCGCACGACCGGCTGTTCCAGTGGGATCCGGCGAGCCCGCCCGCGCACATCGCGTTCCCGTCGCGCATCCCGTCGCTGCGCCTCTACGGGCCGATCCCCGAGGCGCCGGTGCGCGTCGAGGTGCGCTACGAGGGCCGCGACGATCGCTTCGTCTCGTTCCGGGTGCAGGCCATCGCGGGCGCCGGGGCGGAGGCCGCCGGCGAGCGCGTCTGGCTGGAGCTCCGCCTCGTCGAGGTGCTGCTCCCGCAGGGGTCGGTGGGCGGCGCGCCGCCCGGGATCCGCCGGGCGTTCCTGCGCGACCGCGCGCCGGTCGACCTCGGCGTCTCGCGGGTCGACGCGGCGTCGGGCGAGGCGCGCTGCAGCCCGGCCGACGTGCGCACGATGGACTGGATGCCGGGCACGGTGGCGCACCTGTACGACGCGTCGGGCGATCTCGTCGAGGCGGTGGCCGTGAAGGATCACGTCGCGCGGCGCGCCGGCGTGCACCCGTCGACGGTCTCGCTCGCCGGGGTCTCCTCGGCGCAGCCGCTGACGCGCTGGCCGTTCGCGGTGGCGCGCGAGGGCTCCGAGGTCGTGGTCCGCGACGCGGGCCCGCCCGCGATCGACATCGCGCCGGTGCGCCGCTACTGGGGCGCGGCCATGGGCCTCGGCCGGTGGCCCGCGGAGGACCTGTATTTCGGCCTCATCGAGCGGTTCATCCGCCGGGTGCACGTCGCCGATCCCGCCGCGTTCCGCGCGGTGAAGGGCCGGAGCCTGCTCTACCTGGGCAACCACCAGGTCGGCGTCGAGTCGCTCTTGTTCGGCATCGCCGTCTCCGGGCTCACGGAGGTCTCCACGGTGACGCTGGCCAAGGCCGAGCACCGGACCACGTGGCTCGGCACGATGCTCGCGCACTGCTTCGCGTACCCGGGCGCGCGCGATCCGAAGGTGATCACGTACTTCGATCGCGAGGACAAGGCGTCGCTCGGGGGCATCATCGCGGAGCTCGGGGCGGAGATGCAGGGCTCGGGCAAGGGGGTGATGGTGCACGTCGAGGGCACGAGGTCGCTCGAGTGCCGCACGCCGGTGCGGAAGATGAGCGGCGCGTTCATCGACATGGCGCTCGCGGTGGGCGTCCCGGTGGTGCCGGTGCGCTTCGCCGGCGCGCTGCCGCCGGAGCCGCTCGAGAAGCGGCTCGAGTTCCCGCTGGGCATGGGCGTGCAGGACATCTGGATCGGCCGCCCGCTGCTGCCCGAGGAGCTCGCGGGGCTGACCTACAAGGAGCGCAAGGACCTCGTGATCGCCGGCATCAACGGGCTCGGGCCGAGCAACGAGGTCGAGCAGCCGTTCCCCGGCGACCCTGCGTTCGCGGCGTCGGTGGACGCGTGGGTGGCGGAGGCGGGGGTCGGGCACGAGGACGCGACGGTCTTCCGGGTGCTGGAGGCGTGCGCCGACCCGACGCCCGAGACGGCCGCGATCGTGGAGGCCGCGCGCACGGGGCGGCTCGCGCCGCCTGACGCGCGGCGGGCCGACTGGCTGCGGAAGCTGGCGGCGCGGCTCCTGGGGAGGCGGCTCGTGGGGTGAGCCGGGCGGGGACGACACCCCTCAGGCTTGATCGCACGGCGCAACGGGAGCTCGCGACAAATATGCAAAATCGTTGAGCTTTGTTCCTGCTTCCGCCTTCGTCGTCGCTCCTGGCCGCCACCTCCCTCACCACCGGATCGCCGTCGGCTCCGCGACCCAGTTCAGGCTCCCCCCGTCGTAGGGCGGCGGCGGTCGCGTCAGCGCGTATGTCAGCGCCGCGCCCCCCGCCAGCACCGCCGCCGCGCCCGTCCAGAACCACCACGTCTTCAGCACCGATGGTCGCACCGGGACCAGCTTGGCCGTCAGATCCGCCCGCTGCCCCGCGTGCAGATCGAGCGTCGCCGCGTACGTCTCGAACCCGTCGCGCACCACCTCGATCCGGTACTTCCCCGGCGGCCGCTCGATGTCGATCGGCGCGAGCCCGGCCTCGCGGCCGTCCACGCGGACGAGCGCCTGCGCCGGCTCGGCGCGCACCGCGACGCGCGCGGGGAGGAGGTCCAGCCGGAGATCGAGCGTGGCCCTCTCCCCGGGCCGGTAGGTCTTCTGGACGAACGCATCCTGCCGCCCCGGCCGCGCCGCCCGGAAGAGGTGGACGCCGGGATCGAGCTCCACCGTGAAGGTCTTCTCCGCCGGCGCCTCCGCGCGCCCCGCCGGCCCCGGAAGCGCGACGAAGACCCTGGTTCCGCCTTCGGTGTCCAGGCGGAGCGGGCGCCCGTCCACGGTCAGCGGCGTCCCCGCGGGATCCAGCGTCACCGCCACGCGGACGACGAGCTCGTCCAGCTCGGCGACGAACGCCCTGGCGTCGTCGAGCTGCGCGGGCGCGAGGCCGTCCGCGCTCGCGAGCACGCGGCGGAAGGTGCGGCGCGCCGCGACGTAGCGGCCCAGCGCGCGCTCGCAGAAGCCGATGTTGTACTGCACGATCGGCGCGTCCCGCGCCGCCGCCGCCTCCTCGAAGGCGGCGAGCGCCTCGCCCCACTGCGCGTCCTTCGACCGCTGCACGCCGAGCAGGAACGCCGCCCTACCGCGCGCGGTGCGCTCGTCCGCCGCCGGCGCCTCCGCCGGAGCCGCGTGCCCGCTCGGCTCCTCGGCGCTCGCGCGCCCCTCGGCCAAGAGCGCGAACCCCGCCACGACCAGGCCACCCAGGATCCATCGCGTCCGCATCGCGCCGCTCTCCGCCGACGGCCTCGTCATTCGGTCCCGCCGCAGGAGGGCAAGCAGTGGGCGAGCGCGCAGCCGAGGCGAGCGTTGTGCGTCTCCACCGCGGTCGGGAACGTCTCCTCGCACGCCGTGAGGCACGCCTGGTCCCCGGATTCGCACTGGACCTGGCAGCTCTCGAGCAACGCGCACTGGAGATCGTGATGGCAAGCCGCCATCTCGTCGGCGCAGTGCGAGATCTGGCACTCGACACAAGGGTGGAGCGGCTCCTCGCCGCAGGCGTCGTCGTCGAAGCAGAAGTGCTCCATGCAGGCGACCCGGTGACCGTAGCGCTCGTAGCCGGCGGCGTGATCCTGGTAGCACTGGCCCTCACAGGGCGGGTAGTCCGCGCCCCCGGGACAAGCCTTGATGCACGCGACGAGATCCTGGCAGTCCTGGTCGTCTTTGCACGCCTGGTAGGTCTCGCAGCAGCGCTCGTCTTCGCACTTGTAACACTCGTTCTCTTCCATCGACGGCGGGCACGTCTGGTTGAAGTCCGGGTCGTTCGCGGCGGGGACCTGGCCGCAGCCGGCGCACCGCGCGCCCGGACCCGAGGCGCGGCAGTCGATGAAGGCCTGCTGCGCGCTCTGGCCAGCGGAGCCGGAGACGGGCGGACATGCCCTCTCGCACGCGACGTCCGCGTCCCCGTTCGGGCCCAGCGGGCACGCGTCGAGGCAGTCGAGGTAGGCGGCGCAGCCCGGATCGGCCGCGCAGGCGTTCACCTGGGACACGCACGCTGTCTCCACGACGCACGCGCCGCACGCGCTCGTCCGGTAGGTGACCTCGCCTCCGCCGGCGCCGCCGCCTCCGCCGATCCCCGATCCCGTGCTCGTCGACGTCCCCGAGCTCGCGGGTAGGGGGCCCCCGTCGCACGCGGGGGAGAGCGCCGCCGCGAGGGAGAGAGAGAGCGCGGCGAGCACGGGCCGGGTTACCCACGACATACAATCTCCTCGCGAGCGGTAGCAGCGTTTGGCGTTCGTCGGTCGGCGAGAGCGGCAATCGATCTTCGTACTCGATCTTCGTACTCGATCTTCGTACTCGATCTTCGTACTCGATCTTCGTACTCGATCTTCGTACTCGATCTTCGTACTCGATCTTCCTTCGATCTTTCTTGGCTCTGCCTCTCCTAGGTGGTAGCAGTGAATGCTACCCCTGGCGCAGGTCGAACGGCAACGAGAAAGGCGGAACGTGGTGGAACCGAGGCGCGCGCTCTCGAGTCTCGCCGTGATCAGCATGGCTGTGCACTCGGGCGCCTGCGGCGGGCGAGAGCGACCGCAGCTCCTCGTCGTCGTGGACACCGACGCGCCGGTCGCAGCGCAGCTCCTCGCGGATCCGTCGATCTCTCCGGAGGCGGTCGTCGATACGGTGCGTATCGACAGGTTCGACGACGCGTGGCGCCCGAGCTGCATCGACGACGTCGACTGCACGGCCAACTTCGTGTTGCCGGATCCGTCGTCCTGGCCGTTCTCCTTCGGGGTGGCCACGCCCGAGGCGGGCAGCGCCGTGCTCCGCCTGCGCATCCGGGCGTTCCGCGGCGCCGTCGCCACGAGAGGCAAGGACGCTGTCGAGGGCAGGGCGTTCTCGACCATCGATCCTCCGCCCGAGGCCGCGATCGACCGGCTGCTCGAGGTCGCGCTCCCCGCGTCCGGCGTGGAGACGGCCCTGCTCGTGCTCTCCGCCGACTGCCTCGGCGTGCCCGTGTCGCTGCGCGATCCGCCGCGCACGTGCCTCGACGGCTCCCGGCGCGCGGCGGCCCCCGCCGAGGGCCTCGTCGTCGGCCCGGCCTCCGCGACGCGGGCCGGCACATGGCGCCGCGCGCGCGAGGTGCCCTGCGGGGCCGCGCCGCCGGGCGCCGACGCCGTCTGCATCCCGGGCGGGCTCGGCTTCCTCGGCCAGGCCGAGCTCGCCGACGTCGACGAGCAGAGCGACGCCGCCGCCGCGCCCCCGCGGCCGGTCTACGTGAGCCCCTTCTTCATGGGTCGCACGGAGTTCACGGTCGGCCGCTTCCGCGATCTGCTGAACGACGGCCTCCTCGCCGCGGCGGGCGAGCTCCCCAGCGGGCCCGATCCGGACAGGGGCGCGCTCGCGGGCTGCCGCTGGCTCGGCGCCGCGGACGGCGCGAACGACGATCACCCCCTCAACTGCCTCTCGTGGAAGCTGGCGCGGGAGGCGTGCAGGGCGAGCGGCGGCGATCTGCCCACCGAGGCGCAGTGGGAGCACGCCGCGCGAGGTCGAGGGCAGGGGCGCGTCTATCCCTGGGGCGACGCGTCGCCCGCGTGCTGCACGGCGAGCGCTGGGCGCGGGACGCTGTGCCCCGGCGGGACGGGGCCGGAGGAGGTCGGCGCCCATCCGCCGTCGGCGGCGTGCGGCGGCCTCGGCGACGTGTCCAGGGATGGCGTCCTGGATCTCGGCGGGAACCTGAGCGAGCTGTGCGCCGACAGGCTGGTTCCTTACGGAGAGGGCTGCTGGGGCGCTCCCGGGATCTTCGTCGATCCCCGGTGCGACGACGACACCACCAGGTCGCGCGCTGCCCGCGGGGGAGACTGGGCCAGCGGCCCCGCGAACACCCGCGCTGCGTTCCGGAGGGGCGATGTGCTGGACGCGCTGCACGGCTTCCGGTGCGTTTACGCGGGAGGGGCACCGTGACGGCCCGGCGCTCCCTGGGGGCGCTCGCGGCCGCGGGGCTCCTGCTCTCCGGGTGCGGAGCGGAGCCTCGCCAGTGGCTCGTCAGCGTCTCGACGGACGCGCCGGTGCCCCGGTTCGGCGATCACCTGCTGCTCGAGGTGATGGGCACCGACGCGAGCTGCACCGGGTGCATGCGGCTCATCGGGGTGGACGGGCCGGACAGCCTCCCGGTCAGCTTCGGTGTGGTCCCGCGGAGCGAGGGCGCCGCCGTGCGGGTCCGCGCGCGGCTCTACCGGGCCGAGCAGGCGGGCCCGGACGGCCTGCCCGACGCCGCGGCGCTGATCGACGCCGTCGCCGTGCTCCCGCCGCTGCTCGAGGGCGAGACGCGCGTGGCCCTCGACCTGTCCATGCGCTGCTTCGGCGTCCCGAGCGCCCCCGAGGAGGGCGCGACCTGCGACCCGGAGACGGGCGCGCTCGCGCCGGAGCCGGTGCTCCCGCTGCTCTCCGACGTCGAGCCCCAGCCCCGGCCCGGTTCCTGGCCGGGCGCGGCCCTGGTGCCCTGCGCGGGGCCGGCGCCCGCCGGCATGGTGTGCGTGCCCGGGGGGGTCTTCCTGCTCGGCGCGCCCCGACCGAGCTTCGCCGTCGACCTCGACGAGCTGAGCCAGCCCGAGCACCTCGTGCAGCTCGGCGCCTTCGCCATCGACGTGGACGAGGTGACCGTGGGCGCGGTCCGGGAGCTCGTGGCGACAGGGCAGCTCCGGTCCGAGCCCGGCGTCCGGGACCTCGACGCGCCGGGGTCCGGCCGGGGCGCGTGCACGTACCTCGGCGCCGAGGTTCGCGACGACGACGCCTTATCGGTCAACTGCGTCACGCACGCGCAGGCGGAGGAGGTCTGTTCCGCGCTGGGGAAGCGGCTCCCGACCGAGGCCGAGTGGGAATATACGGCCGGCAACCTCGCCGACGAGACGGCCTATCCGTGGGGCAACGCCGGCGATCTCTGCGCGACGGCCCTGCTCGGCAGGGGCCGGCACCCCATGGAAGCCGACGCGGGCGTGTTCGAGAACGCCGGCTGTCGCCCGCTCGGCGGGACGGTGCCCTGGGGGCCGGTCGCCGGAGGCGCGCCGGGCGACGTGACCGCGCTCGGCGTCCGGAACCTCGCGGGCAGCATGTCCGAGTGGGTGGCCGACACCTTCGCCCCCTACACGGCGCCGTGCTGGCGGCCGGGTGGAGCGCTCCTCGTCGATCCGGTGTGCCGCGCGCCGGCGCCCGGGGCGGCGCAGGCCTTCTCCTATCGCGGGAGCTCCTGGGCGGGTTACAAGCTCTCGGCGCAGGCCACCGCGCGCAGCCATGACGGGCGGTCGACGTTCAATCAGGCGACGGGCTTCCGGTGCGCGCAATCCATGTGATCGATGTGATCGATGTGACCGGTGTGACCGATGTGACCGCGCCGCCGAGGATTGGGTCCGGCCGGGAACCACGGTACGCTGCGCTCGTGTCGGACGATCTCCAGGGCTCCTTCCCGGCCGGCAAGGTCGTCGCCGGGCACTTCCGGATCGAGCGCCTCATCGGCCGCGGGGGGATGGGCGAGGTGTACGCGGCCAGGAACCTCGGCACCGGGCGCGACGTGGCGCTCAAGGTCGTCCGCGGCGTCGCCGACACCGCGCAGACTCGGCGCTTCCTCCGCGAGGCCAGGGCGGCGACCGCGATCCAGCACCCGAACGTGATCGAGGTGCTCGACGTCTTCGAGGGCGACGATCACACGCCCGTGATGGTCATGGAGCTGCTCCGCGGCGAGCCGCTCTCCGCGCTGCGCAGGCGGAGGGGCGCCCTGCACCTCCACGAGGCGGCGCGGCTCCTCTCGCCGGTCGCCGCCGCGCTCCGCGCCGCGCACGACAAGGGGATCGTCCACCGCGATCTCAAGCCGGACAACATCTTCCTCTCCGAGCCCCAGGCCGGCGGGTGCGTGCCCAAGGTGCTCGACTTCGGGATCGCCAAGGTGCTCGACCCGACGTCCATCAGCGCGGAGACCCATGGAGCCAACACCAGCACTGGCTCGATCCTCGGGACGCCGCATTACATGTCCTTCGAACAGGCGATGAGCGAGAAGGACATCGATCATCGGGCGGACATCTGGGCCATGGGCGTCATCCTCTTCGAGGCGCTCGCCGGCCGGAGGCCGCTCGAATTCGAGACCCTCGGCGAGATGTACACGGCGTTCCTGCAGCGCGAGGTGCCGTCGATCCGGTCGGCCGTCCCCGACCTGCCCGCGGACGTCGCCGACGTGCTCGACCGCTGCCTGCGGAAGCGGCGCGAGGATCGGCTCGCCGATCTCGGCCCCCTCGTCGAGGTCCTCGGCCGCCACGCGGACCCGGCGTCGCCGGGCGCGCTCGCGGGCGGCAAGGTGGTCGGCGCGCTCGCGCCGCTCGCCGCGCCCCCGCGCTCCGCCGCGCCCGCCGCCGTCACGGATCGAGGCGGCCCCGCGAGGTCGCTGAGGCGGGCGGGCGCAGGCGCCGCGCTCCTCGCGGCGATCGGCGTCGCGGCGTTCGTGGCGCTCCGTCGCCCTCCGGCGGACGCGCCCGCCCCGCTGGTCTCCACGCCGGCCGCAGCGGAGGGCGCGCCCGCGCCTCCGGCGTCCACGTCGGCCGAAGCGGCGGGCGCGCGCGCGTCCGGCCCGGCGCCCCCTCCGTCCCCCGCGCCGAGCGCGGCGCCCCCGGCCGCCCTCGCCCGAGACGATCGCGCCGCGGAGGCCGCCGCGCCGTCCGCCGTGCCTCCTGCGAGGCGGCCTTCGCCCAAGGCGCCCTCCGGTACGGCGGCGAAGGCGCCGGCGCCCTCGGCGACGCCGCCTGTGACGCCCCCGGCGCCGAGCCAGCCGGCGAGGGGGATCGTCGACCAACTCCCGTACTGATGACGACCGGCGCGCTCCGCGTTACCGTGAGCGCACGCCATGGAAGGTCAATGTATCGCCGGGAAGTACCGCCTTGCCCGGCTCCTCGGCAAGGGCGGAATGGGCTCGGTGTGGCTGGCAGAGCACCTGTCGCTCCGCACGCCGGTGGCCATCAAGCTCATCGACGTCGAGGTCGCGAAGAACGCGAGCGCCCGCGCGCGGTTCGATCGCGAAGCGCAGCTCGCCGCGCGGATCCGCAGCGCCCATGTGGTCAAGGTGCTCGACCATGGCCTGACCGACCATGGATTGCCCTACATCGCGATGGAGTGCCTCGCGGGCGAGACGCTGCGCGACCGGCTCTCCGCGCGCGGGCGAATCACGCTGTCGGAGACGGCGAAGATCGTGTCTCACGTGTGCCGCGCCCTCGCGCGCGCCCACGAGGCCGGGCTCGTGCACCGCGACATCAAGCCCGAGAACATCTTCATGGCGCGCGAGGATGACGGCGAGATCGTCAAGATCCTCGATTTCGGGGTGGCGAAGGCGACGGACGCGCTCTCCATCGCAGGGATGGATCCCACGCGCACCGGCGCGCTCCTCGGGACGCCTTACTACATGAGCCCGGAGCAGGCGAAAGGCCTGAAGAGCGTCGATTACCGGTCTGACCTGTGGTCCCTGGGAATCGTGGTCTTCGAGTGCCTCACCGGCCAGCGCCCCTTCACGGCCCCGGCCCTCGGCCCGCTCATCGCGAAGATCCTGGGGACGCCCGCGCCCGCGCTGTCGGCGGCGGCGCCTTCCGCGCGCATCCCCGCGGAGGTCGAGGCCTGGATGCGCAAGGCGCTCGCCGTCGATCCGGACGCGCGCTTCGCCTCGGCCAGGGAGCTCGCGGAGGCGTTCATGGTGGCGTCGGGCACGGCCGACTCGATGGAGCGCGGCCCCTCGGCGGGCCTCCCGGGCGCGCGGTCGCCGTCCGCCGCGGGCTCCCGGGCCGAGGCGTGGGACGCGGCCGACACCGTCGCCCTGGCCTCGAGCGACGCCGCCCCGCCCGCCGCCGCCGCGACGCTGCCGGCCGCGACGCTGGCGGTCGCCGCCGTGACGCCGCCGGCCGTCGCGCCGTCGGTCCCCGCCGCGCCGCGCGCCCCGGCGGCCCCCCTGGCCTCGGCGGCGGCGCCTGGCGCGGTCGCGGCGGCGCCGCCGGCCGTGCGCGGCCTGATCTGGGCGGTCGTCGTGCTCGGGATCGCGCTCCTCGCGGTGGGCGGCGTGCTCGCGGCGACCCTCCTGCGGTGAGCGGCGCCGGCGGTCTCGCGGCGCGCGGGCGGGCCCCCGACCCTCGGGCGCGGCGCCTCGACGCTCCGCTCCGATCGCGGCCCCCGTCGCCGTGTCGCGCGGTGCGCTGCCTTCCCGCTTGATCGCGCCGCGACGCGGGAGATACCCTCCGCGCATGCGCCGCCTGGTCTCGTGCGTCCTTCTCCTCTCGTCGTTCGCCCTCGCGCCGGGTTGCGCGACCTACAATCAGGATCTCGATCGTGCCCGCAGCCACTACGAGGCGAACCGGTTCGAGCAGGCGCTGGCGCTGTTCCGCGTGCTCGAGCACGACATGGACTCGTTCTCGGTCCCGGAGCGGGCGCAGTACGCCTACCTCCGGGGCATGACGGACTACCGCCTGGCCGATCTTGCGCCGCAGGGCACCGGTGTCGCCGATCCGCGCAAGGGCTACCGCGACAACGCGCGCCACTGGCTCGGGCTCGCCGCGGCGATCGAGAAGCAGACCCCCGGCGGCATCACGAGCGAGCAGAAGGGCCGGCTCACCGAGACGCTCGCGGATCTCAACCGCGACGTGTACGGCGGCGCCGAGACGCTGCCGGAGGGCGCCGCACCCGGAGCCGCGCCGCAGCCCGACGCTGCGCCTGCATCGCCCGCCGAATCGCCGGAGCCCTCGGCGCCCACGCTCTGACCGCAGCGCGCCCGCGTCCGCGGTGCTCGCGCCCCTGCGCATCACCGGCGCCCGCGCGTCTGCGTCGTTCCGCGCTCGCGCATCGTTCCGCGCTCGCGCATCGTTCCGGGCGCCCGCGTCGTTCCGCGCGTCCGCGTCGTTCCGGGCGCCTGCATCGTTCCGCGCCCGCGTCGCGCACCGGTACTGCACCGCGCGCTCGTGGTGCGCTTCGTGCGAGCGTCCCACCGTGTGGGCGCGCTGGATGGCCTGGACAGGAACTGCGAGAGGAGACGTAGGGCGGGGCGCCGTGCGCGGCGCTGTGGGATCGCTGGTCAGCCGGGTCGCGCTACGACATCCGCCGGCGCAGCGACTCGATCTCGTCCTTCGCTGCGAGCTTGTGTTTCTTGAGCTGGGCTGCCTCCATCCTCTCCCCCGGTGTTAAGAAGGCCCGTCGACCCAGCTGCCTGAGCCGCGAATCGAGCTCGCGATGACGCGCTTCCGCCATACTCAGCCGCTGCTCCGGGCCGACTGCCGTCACCGCGCGAGGAGAGATGATCTGATGCTTCATGTACCCACCTCCAAGGCCCACAAGAGGGCCGTGATGCCTTCGAGAGCCCACAGCAGAAGCCCTCGTTCCGATCGTCGCTGGAGAGGAGATCGCCGCCGCGAGCTATGAGCGAACAGCGGCCTGTTGAACGAAGCGAGATTACCGCATCATGGCGGCTCGATGCAGGCTTTTTGTCGGGGGGTACCCTCTGTAACATCCCGGATCATCAGCTGAAACCAGGGATTGCCCTACAGGCGCACAGCAGTACACCTTCGTTCCGGACGGCCAGGCTGGCATCTCCGTCTCCGTCCGCGCGAGAGGGACAACCTCGACCGTGGGGCTATTCTTCCCGGGCCATGTCGCTTCCACGCATCGCCCCGCTCGCCGTCCTGATCGCAGTGGTCGCCCTGGTGGGATGCACCTCCCAGGCCACGGCGCCGGCCCCGGCGCGGTCCCCGCAGGCGGCCTCGGCGCGGTCGCCGGTCGAGCTCGCGCCGGTCGTCGTCTCGCCCTACTCGGACGCGGAGCTCGCGGCGGAGTTCGAGCGGGCGCGCGCGCTGCTCCTGGCCGACAAGGCGCGCGAGGCGGCGCCCCTGTTCGATCGGCTGGTCCGCCTCGCGCCGGACGGCGAGGTCGCGCCGCCCAGCCTGTTCAACGCCGGGCTCGCGCACGAGGCGCTCGGCGATCGCGCGCTCGCGGCCGAGCGCTACCGCGAGGTCGCGCGGCGCTTCCCGGACCACGCGGTCGCGCGCGGCGCCCTCTTCCGGCTCGCGCGCGCGGCGGCCGCCCTCGAGCGGTGGCCCGAGCTCGTCGAGGTCGCGCGCCGCCTGCTCGGCCTCGGCGATCTGAGCGTCCTCGAGGCGATCGAGGCGCGCGGCGCCCTCGCGCTCGGCCTCGTCGAGCAGGATCTCGTGGATGAGGCGGCGCGTCAGGTCGGGCTCGCGCGCGATCTCATCGAGGCGCACCGGCTGGGCGAGGCGGGCAAGCCGCCGCTCGAGCTCGCGCAGGTGAGCTTCGCGCTCGGCGAGGTGCGGCGGCGCCGGAGCGAGGCGATCACCTTCGCGCCGGTGCCGGCGAACTTCGCCGAGGCGCTGGAGCGGCGCTGCCAGGGGCTGCTCGACGCGCAGAGCGCCTACACCGAGGCCATGCGGAGCCTCGACGCCCACTGGTCGGCGATGGCCGGCTACCGCATCGGGCAGCTCTACAAGGAGCTCCACCGCGACGTGATGCAGGTCCCGCCGCCGCCGAGCGCCGACACCCCGAGGAAGAAGCAGCTCTTCGAGGGGGCGATGCGCCTGCGCTACCGCGTGCTCCTGGAGAAGGGGCAGAAGATGCTGGCGGGCACCGTGCGCCTCGGCGATCGCACCGGGGAGGCGCCTTCGTGGGTGCTCCGGGCCCGCGACGCGCAGCGCGAGATCGAGCTCTCGCTCGCCGACGAGCAGGCGGCCCTGGCGCGGCTCCCGTTCACCGAGACCGAGCTCCTGGCCGCGCTCGACGCCCTGAAGACCGAGGCGCCGCGGCGGCCGTGATCCCGCGCGGGCGGCGGCCCGAGCGCCGCGCGCGGGCGGTGGCCCTAGGCCATGCGCGGGGGGCGGCGGCCGGGCGCGCGGCGCTCAGTTCAGCGTCGGCTCGCACCCGAAGAGCACGTCGAGCTTCGCATGCACCTCGCCTTGCACCGCCCTGCAGGACGCGGGGCAGAGGACGATCTTCTTCGGGAGCAGCTCGTCGTCGTAATACCACCCTGGCCCCGCGCCGCAGTCGTCCTCGCCGTCCGCCTTCGGGATCTCCAGCGCGCTGGCGCTCGCCGTCGCGAACTTCACCGCGACCCGGCTCGTGTCCAGCGTCGCGCCCGCGGGCGGGGCGGGGATGAGGAGCTCGCACGGCAGCGCCGACGCGCGGATCTCGGCCATCTTCGCCGAGAACGCGGCGACGTCCGCGGTGACGTCGAACGCGCGCGCCGTCCCGCCCGCGGCGGCGATCTGATCCAGGTTGGCCACGGTCGAGCCTTCCACGGCGACGACGTAGGTCTGGACACCGTTGTAGTTGAGCGCCCGCTGCGCGATCTGCGCGGTGCTCGCGACGGTGTTGTCGGCGCACCCGGAGGGATCGCCGTCGGTCGCGAGCACGACGATGACCTTGTGGGACGGGTTGGCGTCCTTGTAGGCGGTCGCGTTCGAGAGCACCCCCTGGAGGGCCGGGCGCATGGGCGTCCCCCCGCCCGGCGCGGTGCCCTGGATGGAGGCGCAGATCTCCGGCGTGTGCAGCGGCAGCTCCCCGATGGAGACCGCGAGCTCGTCATAGGCCGTGTGCTCGCAGTCGTTCGTTCCGTTGTTGCCGCGCGGGAAGTAGGTCAGCCCCACGTTCATCCCGGCGGAGGCGGCGTCGTTCACGAACGTGGAGAGCGCGCTCGTGACGCCCCTCCATTTCTCGCCGAGCATGCTCCCGGAGCGATCGAGCAGAATGAGCATATCGAGCGGCATGAGCGCGGCCGCCGCGCTCGTCTGGGCGCAGGAGGACCCCTCGTCGAAGCCGCCCTCGCCGGTCGCGCCGAACCCTCCCGCGCCGAGCGACGCGCCTCCGCCCGTGGCGCTCGCTCCGAAGGTGCCGCCGCCGTCCCCGCCGTCCTCCGGCGGGTCGACGCGCGCGGGCCTCCTCTCGTCGGTGGCCGCGCAGCCGCCCGATGGCGCGGCCAGCCCGGCGGCGACGAGGAAAGGGGCAAACACCAAATGACGTCGGAAGGACATCTCTGCGCTCCTCTTCAAATTGATGCGATGTGGCTCGCGGTCGCGAGGGCTCCACGCGCGAAGTGGTCTGTCTATCGAGGGGTGGCCGAGCTCCGAGACGATCTCGTCAGCATACTGCAACTCTCGAGGGAGGGGCGATAGGGGCTCTCCGGTTTGTGGGCCTTCTTGGCGACGTGATGTCTTTGCTCTCGTCGCTGTCTTTGCTTTCGTGGCTCCTCACGGCCTCTCGCGGCGCGAGAGGCCTCGTGTGCTCGTCGACGCCGCGCGCTGCTCCCCGCGTTCCGCGTTCGGCGCGCGCCGCGGCCGCCGGTGGCCGCGGCGCGCGCGGACCGTTCCGGGTGCTCGCGCGCCGGAACATCATGTTTCCTTGCGCAGCCGCGAAGGACGCGTAATTCCCACGAGGTGCGTCACGATTGCTCGAGAGAGGCGAACATGACTAGGTGGATTCCATGGGTAATTTACGCTGTCGCCCTGACGGATCTCGGCTGTTCGACCGCGACGTCCGCTGGCAGCTCGGGCGCGGCGGGTGACGGCGGCGCTGCCGGCGCGGCGGGCGCGAGCGGGGGCGGCGGGGGCGGGGCCGGCGCTCCGTGCGAGATCGACTGTTCGCTCGTCCCGACGCCGCAGTGCATGGCGGCCGTGTGCAACGAGGCGACGCGCAAGTGCGAGCTCGTCCCCAGCGCGGGCGGGGAGCCCTGCGACGACCGGGACGCCTGCACGGTCGGCGAGGCGTGCGCGGACGGCGCCTGTCAGGGCGGCGCGCAGGAGGACTGCGGTATCGAGCCGGACAGCTGTCATGTCGTCACGTGCGTCGACGCGCGCGGCGAGCCCCGTTGCGGGGTGGAGCCGAAGGAGGACGGGGCGCCGTGCGCGACGGAAGATCGCTGCGTCCTCAACGCCGCGTGCGCGGACGGCGCGTGCGTCGGGACCCAGCGGGATTGCTTCTTCTTCCAAGTGCCGGACTCCTGTCATGTGGGCGAGTGCAACCCGGCCACCGGTGCGTGCGAGGCGGTCCCCGGGAACGAGGGCGCGCCGTGCGCGGACTCCGGCGACCTGTGCATGGTCGGCAAGACCTGCCAGAGCGGCCGCTGCGAGGGAGGCGTCCCCAAGGACTGCAGCGCGCTGAGCGCCGGGTGCAACGATGGCGCCTGTGATCCGGGCTCTGGCAATTGCTATGCTGAGCCGATCGCGCCGGGCGGCGCCTGCCTCTCCGGGACCGACGAGTGCAATCGTGGCGTCTGCGACGAGCACGGCGCCTGTATTTCCATGCCTACCCCCGGGGCGTCGTGCTCTTCACAGACGGTCGGCTGCACGCGCGGCGTCTGCAGCGACGCCGGGGTGTGCACGGCGCGCTCGGTCCCCGACGGGGGCGTCTGCGTCGACAGCGACTGGTGCACCGTGGGGGAGTCCTGCCTGGCCGGCGTCTGCCAGGGCGGCGGCGCCGCGGCGACGCCGGCCGTCTATTTCCGGGATACGTTCGAGAGCAACGCGGCCGGGTGGGAGCTCGGTCCGACCTGGCAGATCGGCCCGGCGGCGGCGTCCACCGGGCAGAGCTACGGGCACGCCGATCCGGCGCTCGATCATACGGAGACGCCGGACAACGGGGTGGCCGGCGTGGTCATCGGAGGGAACGCGCCTCCCGGCGTTCACCCGTATTTCTATCTGACGAGCCCGGTGATCGACGCCGATGTCGAGGGCGGCGTGTATCTGACCTTCTGGCGCCTCCTGAACAGCGATGAGGCGCCCCACATGACGAACCGGGTCGAGGTCCACGACGGCGTCCGGTGGCATGTGCTCTTCGAGTCGGGGACCTACCCAGGCGTCCGCGACCCGGCCTGGACGAAGATCCGTTACGACCTGACCCCCCACAAAAGCGCGCGCCTGCGGATCCGGTTTGGCTACGAGATCGGGCGGGACTCCTTCGTCGACACCGTATCGAGCTGGAACATCGACGACGTGGAGATCGCGAACGCGGCTTGCCCGTAGCGCGCGACTCGGAGGCTCGGGCCAGCGAGGCGCGGAGGGCGCGCGGCGGCACAGGGGCGCTGCGCGCTCCGCGCGGCGGCTCGAGGAGCCGCCGCCCCGGCTCACCGCTCCACGACCGGCGCGAGCGCGGCGGCGATCGCGCGGGAGACCTCCTCGACCGCGCCACCCCCGTCGATGTGGATGACGCGGTCCCCCGGCACGAGCTCCTCCGCCCGGCGGTAGGCCTCCGCGAGCCGCGCCTGCAGCTCGGTCTTCTCGAACAGCTCCTCCGCCCCCCCGCGGCGGCGGCGCCGCTGCTCGGCGATCTCCGGCGCGACGTCGATCACCACCGTGGCGTCGGGCCGCCGTGCGTAACGGTTCAGCGTCCGGATCCATTCGAGGATATCCCCGGGCTCCCCGCCGCCGGCCGCCGTCGTGGACTGGTAGGCGAGGCTCGAGAGGTCGTAGCGATCCGAGATCACGACGTACCCGTCGCGGAGGAGCGGCTCGACCTCCGCGCCGAGGTGATCGAGGCGGTCGGCCGAGAAGAGGAGCGCCATCACCTCGGCCTGGCGGGCGCTGGGCAGCGAGATCCGGTGGGTCAGCACCTGCCGGAGCAGCGCACCCACCGGCCCGGCGCTCGGCTCGCGGGTGACATGGACGAGGCGCCGCGCGGCCCTGAGGTGCGCCGCGTAGCGCTCGGCCTGCGTGCTCGTGCCGGCGCCGTCGATGCCCTCGAAGACGAGGAAGACGCCGCGGCCGGCCTGTCCGGCCGGGCGCGGGGACGGGGTGGGGCCCTCCTGCTCGGCGCTCGTCCTCGCCATCATCTACCCGATCTCCTCGGCCGCGACGGGCGGCGCGTCCTCCCCGAGGACGACGTTGTCGATGAGGCGCGCCGTCCCGAGGCGGACGGCGACCGCGAGCAGCGCCCGGTCGCCGACCGCGGCTTCCTCGCTCCGGATCGCGAGGGACTCCGGGTCGGCGAGGTCGACGTAATCGATGCTCGTCGCCACGGCCGCGAGGCGCGCGCGCGCCGGCTCGAGGAGCGCGGCGGGGCGCCGCTCGCCGCGGGAGAAGGCGCGGCACGCCTCGGCCAGCGCGCGCGGGATGGCGCGCGCCGCGCTCCGCTGCTCGGGCGAGAGGTAGGCGTTGCGCGACGACATGGCGAGGCCGTCGGGCTCGCGCACCGTCGTCGACCCCACGACCTCGACGGGCAGGAACAGGTCGGCGACGAGCCGCCGGATCACCTGGAGCTGCTGGTAGTCCTTCCGGCCGAAGACGGCGACGCACGGGCCGGCGAGCGCGAGCAGCTTCGCGACCACGGTGGCGACGCCCTCGAAGTGCCCGGGCCGGTGGACGCCGCAGAGCGGGGCCGCCGTCGCGCCGACGCGCACGCGCGTCTCCTCGCCGGGCGGGTACATCGCGTCGACGTCCGGAGCGAACACGCCGGCGGCGCCGGCCTCGGTGCAGGCGGAACGGTCGCGCTCGAGCGTCCGCGGGTAGCGCGCGAGGTCCTCGCCCGCGCCGAACTGCGTCGGGTTGACGAAGATGGTCACCGCCACGAAGTCCGCTCTCCGCCGCGCTTCGGCGATCAGCGCGAGGTGGCCTGCGTGGAGCGCGCCCATCGTCGGAACGAGGCCGACGCGGCGCCCCGCCGCGCGCGCCCGCTCGCAAGCGCGCCTCAGCTCGTCCGGATGTCGCCAGAATTCCATGGGCGGACCCTACCAGACCTGGGCTAAATTCGGAGCTTCGACCATGATCGACCTGCCCTCTTCCAGCGACACCACCTTCGCCTCCGGCCCAGGCGGCGACTCGGATACCGCTCAGGCCGACCGGCCCGCCGCGGGCTCCGGCGACTCGGCCGGCGCGAGGTCGGGGTCGAGCGCCGCCCCGGCGAGCGGCCCGGTGTCGATCCCTGCCGCGTCGGGGCCGATCCCGATCGAGGGGGACCCGAATCATTACTTGAACCGGGAGCTCTCGTGGCTCGAGTTCAACGCGCGGGTGCTGGCGGAGGCGAGATCGCACGAGGTGCCGCTGTTCGAGCGCCTCAAGTTCCTGAGCATCTTCTTCTCCAACCTCGACGAGTTCTTCATGGTGCGCGTCGCCGGCCTGCAGGCGCAGACGCTGCGCACGATCGCGGAGGTCCCGCCGGACGGGCTCACGCCGCACGAGCAGCTCGTGGCGATCGGCGCGCGGGTCCACGCGCTCGTCGACGACGCCTACCAGCTGTGGAACTCGGACCTCATCCCGTCGCTCCAGCGCGCCGGCATCGTGATCGTCAAGCCGGACGAGCTCGGCCCGACAGAGCTCAGCGCGCTCGACGATCGGTTCCGCACGGACATCTTCCCGATCCTCACGCCGATCGCCATCGACCCGGGGCACCCGTTCCCGCACCTGCGCAACAAGATGATCAACCTCGGGATCATGTTCTCCCGGGAGCACGAGGCGCAGGAGCCCGGCTTCGCGGTCATCCAGGTGCCGCCGATGCTGAGCCGGCTGATGAAGGTCCGCGTGGAGGGCGCGACGCGCGCCTTCGTCCTGCTCGAGGACGTGATCGCCCGCCACGTGAAGGATTTCTTCCCCTCCGGCAGGCTGCGCGGCACGTACCCCTTCCGCGTCACCCGGAACTGGGACCTCGAGATCGACGAGGAGGAGGGCGAGGACCTCCTCGAGACCATCCAGGCCGAGCTCCGCCGGCGCGACCGCGGCAACGCCGTGCGGCTGGAGATCGGCATCGGCGAGGGCGCCGGCACCTCGGTCCAGCGGCTCTGCCGCGCCCTCAAGGTCGACGCGTCGCTCGCCGTCTACCGGGTGCCTGGGCCGCTCCACATCGCCGATCTCATGGGCATCGTCGCGGACGACGAGCGTCGCGAGTACCGCGACGAGCCGTTCTCGCCGCAGGTCCCGCCGCTCTTCCGCGACGTCGAGGACATCTTCGCCGTCATCCGGGAGCAGGACGTGCTCCTGCACCACCCGTACGAGTCGTTCGATCCGATCGCCGAGTTCGTCTCCCGCGCGGCGGACGATCCGAACGTCCTCGCGATCAAGCAGACGCTCTACCGGACCGGCGGTGACTCGCCGATCTTGAAGGCGCTCGCGCGCGCGGCCGAGAGCGGCAAGCAGGTGACGGCCATCGTCGAGCTGAAGGCGCGCTTCGACGAGGCGAGCAACATCCAGTGGGCGAGGACGCTCGAGCAGAGCGGCGTGCAGGTGATCTACGGCCTGCTCGGGCTGAAGACGCACGCGAAGGCGCTGCTGGTCGTGCGGCGCGAGAAGGACAAGCTGCGCCGCTACGTGCACCTGTCGACGGGCAACTACAACCCGCAGACCGCGCGGCTCTACACCGACATCGGCCTGTTCACCGCGAACCGGGAGATCGGCGAGGACATGACGTCGCTCTTCAACCTGCTGACCGGCTACAGCGCGCCGCCCAAGTGGAACCGCCTCATCGTGGCGCCGCTCGGCCTGCACGAGGCGGTGCTGGGGCTCATCGCGCGCGAGGCGGCGCACGCGCGGGCCGGGCGCAAGGCGGAGATCGTGGCGCAGATGAACGCGCTCGTGGACGTCGACGTCATCGACGCGCTCTACGCGGCGTCGCAGGCCGGGGTCGACATCAAGCTCGCGGTGCGCGGCATCTGCTGCCTTCGGCCGGGGATCCCGGGCCTCTCGGAGCGGATCCAGGTGCGCGCGATCGTCGATCGCTTCCTCGAGCACAAGCGGCTGTTCCGGTTCGCGAACGGCGGCAACGAGGAGGTCTACATGTCGAGCGCCGACTGGATGCCGCGCAATTTCCACCGCCGGGTGGAGCTGATGGTCCCGATCATCGAGCCGGCCATCCGCTCGCGCGTCGACGACATGCTGAACACCGTGACCTCGGACACGGCGAAGACCTGGGAGCTCGCGAGCGACGGCAGCTACCACAAGCTCCAGCTGCCCGGCGGCGCCCCGCCGCTGCGGTCGCAGCAGCGCTTCATCGAGCTCGCGCGCGAGCGGGTGAAGCTCAGCGATCCGCTGGCGCGCGGCGGCGGGCGCTTCCACATCCTCCGCGTGCCCGCGAGCGCGCCGGACGGGGAGTCGCGGCACCGCAAGGGCGGCAAGAAGAAGAAGGGCCTGTCCTGAGCGACGGCGCGCCCGGGCGGGCAGTGCTCAAAATTGAACATGAAGGCGGGAAGGCGGAAGAAAAGATCAATGATCTTCCTGCCTTCCCGCCTTCATGTGAACTCTCTCCGGGCAAATTTGAGCACTACCCGGGCGCGAGCGAGGGAGCGGCGTCAGAACCGCGGTGCGCGGGCCGGGTGCGGGCGAGCGAGCGGCGTCAGAACCGCGTCCGCAGCGCGGCGGAGCCCGGGCCGAACGAGAGCGTCGTCTGGGCGGGCTCCTCGGGCGCCTCGGCGTTGGCCGGCACCTTCTTGCCGCCGATGACCCAGAGCGGGATGCCCACGGCGAGCATGATGCCGCCTCCGATCGCGACGAGCGCGCCGGCGACCTGGCGGGGGCCGTCGGTGCGCGTGTCGCAGATGCCGATGAAGCCGTCGCGATCGCAATAGATCTCGTAACGCTCGCTCGCCGAGGCGAGCAGGCCGGTGCCGGCGAAGAACGCGATCGTGCCGCCGGCGGTGAGCGCGATGCCGCCCAGCATCAAGCCCGGGCTGTTCCGGCGCATCGGGACCGGCGGCGGCGCAGGCGGCATGTCCTCGGCGCGCGACGGGTAGCCCGGCGGGAGCGGCGGGTAGGCGCCGCCGTAGGGCGCGTAGCCGCCGGGGTAGCCGGGCGGCGGGTAGCCGGGCGGCGGCGGGTAGCCGGGCGGCGGGTAGCCGGGCGATGCTCCCGGCGCGGGCGGAGGGACCTGCTGCGGCGGCGCGGGGTATGGCGCCGCAGGGTACGGGGCCGCAGGGGAGGGCGGCGCGGCGCCGGGCGGCGCGCCGCCGTCGGGCGCAACGGGAGCCGGCGTCGCAGCGTCCGTCGCCGCCGGGGGAGCGCTGCCGGGCTGCGGCGCAGCGGGCGACGCAGCGCCCGGCGGCGCCGCGCCCGGCTGCGCCGTGACCGGCGGCGCAGCGGCCGCGCCGGGCTGCCGTGGAGCGGCCCCTGGATGGGCCGGCGGCGCCCCAAGAGGCTGCCGTTGCGGCGCCGGTTGCGCGGCCGAGGTCGTCGCGATGAGGAGGCCGGACAGCGCGACGCCGAGCGGCACGGCGAGCGTCCGCCCGCAGGAGAGCGGCGATCGGCGCGGCGTTCGGGAGGCGTCGGGCGAAGCATTCAAGCGAAGCATCTCGGGCGTCCTTTCATCGCAGCGGTTTCGGTCAATCGTACGGAGCGTCGGCGGGCCGCGGCGCTGGCTCCGGTCGCGGCGTGGCTCCGGCCGGCGGCGTGGTTCCGGCCTGCGGCGTGGCTCCGGCCGGCGGCGTGGCTCCGGCCTGCGGCGTGGCTCCGGCCGGCGGCGTGGCTCCGGCCGGCGGCGTGGCTCCGGCCGGCGGCGTGGCTCCGGCCGGCGCCGTCGTGCCCGCTGCCTGCGTTGCCGAGGCCTGCGGCGTGGCTCCGGCCGGCACGGCGGCTGGCTTCGCCGCGCTCGCGCGTTTCTTCGGCGGCGCTGCCGCCGCCGACGCCGCGCCCGCCGTTTCCGCCGGCGGGGCGGCGCTGGTCGCAGCGCGCTGCGAGGCTGCAGCGCTCGCCGGCGCCGCTGCGGTCGCTTCGGCCGTCACGATGGTCGGCGGCGACGAGTCGACGGGAGGCCGCGCCGGCGGCTCGCTCGCCTCCGCCGGCGCAGCAGGAGGCGCGCTGGAGGCCTCCGGCGCGGCGGGCTCCTGCGGCGGGCGAGCGGCGCTCGCGGGCTCTGCCCTGGCGCGCTCCGGCGCGCGGGGCGACTGCGCGACGAACACGATCACCGCGGCGAGCGCCACGATGCCCAGGAAGACGAGGAGCACGCGATCTCTCCCCGCCTTCGAGCGCGCCCCGCCGCCGCGGGCTCGCGCGGGCTCCGCGGCCTTCGCGGCGGCGGCGCCGCGCGCTCGCGCGCGGAGCGCGTCGTCGCCCGCGCGTCCCTCGCGGCCCGTCGCGGGATCGGCCCGTGCTCGATCCGCCGCGCCGTCGACCGGGTCGCTGCGCGACGGCGGTCCCGCGATCCTCGCGTCCACGCGGGACGCAGCCCCTGACGTGGCGCCGCTCTGCGGCGCCCTCCGCCGGCTTTCTTTACGCTGAGCGCGTGAAAGCTTTTTCGCCACGCAGCGACCGTACCGAACAGCAGCCGGGCCGCCAAGAGCCGCGGGCGCACATCGGCGTCCGCTTCGTGCCGCGCGCCAGCGCCCTGCGCAGCGCTCCTCCCGAGCGCGCCGCGCCCCCAGAGCGCGGGTCGCGCGCCGGGCAACCAGAGCGCGCGGGTCGCGCGCCGGTCAACCAGAGCGCGCGGGTCGCGCGCCGGTCAACCAGAGCGCGCGGGTCGCGCGCCGGTCAACCAGAGCGCGCGGGTCGCGCGCCGGTCAACCAGAGCGCGCGGGTCGCGCGCCGGTCAACCAGAGCGCGCGGGTCGCGCGCCGATCAACCGCGTCGAGGACGCGCCCGCGCACCGCACCCACGCCGAAGAAGCGCCAAAGATCCGCCAAAAATCAGCGCGCGGACGCATCCAGCAGGAACGGGCGTCGTACCGCTTGACATGGTTCGGCTCCTGGGTATCCTGCGCGTCCCCATCCCTCAGGTGGAAATCCGCGTCTCTATGCCGACCATCAGCCAGCTCATCCGCCAAGGCCGCGAGGCCGCCCGCTACAAGACGGCCTCTCCTGCGCTCAAGTCCTGCCCGCAGCGGCGAGGCGTGTGCGTACGTGTTTATACCACGACGCCGAAGAAGCCCAACTCGGCGCTCCGCAAGGTCTGCCGTGTCAGGCTGAGCAACCAGATGGAAGTGACGAGCTACATCCCGGGCGAAGGCCACAACCTGCAGGAGCACTCGGTCGTCCTCATCCGTGGCGGCCGCGTGAAGGACCTGCCGGGCGTGCGCTACCACGTCGTCCGCGGCACGCTCGACGCGTCCGGCGCCGCCGGGCCGAGCTCCACCAACAAAGCCACCCGCAACCGCAAGCGCTCGAAGTACGGCGTGAAGCGCCCGAAGGCCTGACCGGTCGATAGCCGAGCAGAGGAACGAAGATGCCCCGTCGTCGCGAAGTCCCGAAGCGGAAGATCATTCCGGACCCGAAGTACAAGGACAAGCTCGTCGCCAAGTTCACGAACTCCCTGATGCAGTCGGGCAAGAAGGCGACGGCCGAGGGGATCCTCTACGGCGCGTTCGACATCGTGCGCGACCGCTTCAAGGAGGAGCCGATCGACGTCTTCCGGAAGGCGCTCGACAACGTGAAGCCGAAGCTCGAGGTGAAGAGCCGGCGCGTCGGCGGCGCGACCTACCAGGTCCCCGTCGAGGTCCGCCCGGAGCGGCGCGTCGCGCTGGCGATGCGGTGGCTCGTGACCTACTCCCGCGGCCGCGGCGAGAAGACGATGCGCGAGCGGCTCGCCGCCGAGCTCGTCGACGCGGCGCAGAACCGCGGCAACGCGGTCAAGAAGCGGGACGACACGCACAAGATGGCGGAGGCCAACAAGGCGTTCGCCCACTACCGGTGGTAGGTCACCGAGGCGGCCAGCGCGGATCCCGGATCTGCGCTGGTTCGCCATTTGACGATTCGTCACGTCGCATTCCCAGGCGAGGAGACGCGTAGAGCGAGATGGCACAGTCGACATAAGGATCGGGTTACAGAGCCGGTCTTCTCGAGGGAGCGCGACAGCGCTCGCCGCCCGGAGACCTAGAAAAGCTGCTGCTGTACCCCGACACCCTCTCCAGGTTCAAGTGCCCGCCACAACGGAGGCGGGACGGGCTGGAGAGGGTGTTTTGCATCCTGAGTCCGGAACCCTCACCCCACGCATCACACGACGGAGAAGGAAAAGTGGCACGCGAGTACAGCCTGGAACGGACGCGCAACATCGGGATCATGGCCCACATCGACGCGGGCAAGACGACGGTCACCGAGCGCATCCTTTATTACTCGGGTGTCAACTACAAGATCGGCGAGGTCCACGAGGGCGCCGCCACGATGGACTGGATGGTCCAGGAGCAGGAGCGCGGCATCACCATCACGTCCGCCGCGACGAACTGCTTCTGGTCGCCGGAGCAGGGGCCCCAGAAGGGCGTCTCTCACCGGATCAACATCATCGACACCCCCGGTCACGTCGACTTCACGATCGAGGTCGAGCGCAGCCTCCGCGTGCTCGACGGCGCGGTCGCGGTGTTCGACGGCGGCAACGGCGTCGAGCCGCAGAGCGAGACCGTCTGGCGGCAGGCGGACAAGTACGGCGTCCCCCGCATCGCGTTCATCAACAAGATGGACAAGGTCGGCGCCGACTTCGAGATGTGCGTCGACTCGATCCGCGAGCGCCTCGGCGCGACCCCGGTGGCGATCCACTACCCGCTCGGCGCGGAGGACTCGTTCCGCGGCGTCATCGACCTCGTGACCCTCCGGGCCGCCGTCTTCGACGAGGAGACGAAGGGCCAGCGCTACGAGTGGCAGGAGATCCCGGCCGACCTCTTGCCGCGGTGCAAGGAGCTCCGGGAGAAGCTCATCGAGGCGTGCGCCGACGCGAGCGACAAGGTGATGGAGAAGTTCATCGCCGGCGACTTCGACCAGATCACCGAGCAGGAGATCCACGCGGCGCTCCGCGCGGGCACCCTCAGCTTCAAGTTCGTCCCGGTCCTGTGCGGCTCGGCGTTCAAGAACAAGGGGGTTCAGCTGCTGCTCGACGGCGTGGTGAACTACCTGCCGTCGCCGGTCGACATCCCGGCCGTCGAGGGGACGCTGCCCGACAAGAAGGACAAGGTCGTCGCGCGCAAGGCGGGCGACGACGAGCCGTTCGCCGCCCTGGCGTTCAAGATCATGAACGACCAGTTCGGCAACCTCACCTTCTTCCGCGTCTACTCCGGCACGACGAAGAGCGGCGTCAGCGTGCTCAACTCGACCCGCGGCAAGCGGGAGCGGTTCGGGCGCATCCTCCGGATGCACGCGAACAAGCGCGAGGAGATCGACGTCTGCTACGCCGGCAACATCTACGCCGCCGTCGGGCTGCGCGACACCCGCACCGGGGACACGCTCTGCGACGAGAAGCACCCGATCGTGCTGGAGCGGATGGAGTTCCCCGACCCGGTGATCTCGATCGCCATCGAGCCGAAGACCAAGGTCGATCTCGACAAGCTCGGGCTCAGCCTGCAGAAGCTCGCGTATGAAGATCCCTCGTTCCGCACCTACACGAACGAGGACACGGGGCAGACGATCATCGCCGGGATGGGCGAGCTCCACCTGGAGATCATCGTCGACCGCCTGAAGCGCGAGTTCAAGGTCGACGCCAACGTCGGCAAGCCCGAGGTCGCCTACCGCGAGACCATCTCGAAGAAGGCGACCGACGTCGAGGGGCGCTTCGTCCGGCAGTCGGGCGGGCACGGCCAGTTCGGCCACGTGCGGATCGACATCGAGCCGGCCGAGCGCGGCGCGGGCTTCGTGTTCGAGAACGCGATCGTCGGCGGCATCATCCCGAAGGAGTTCATCCCCTCGATCGAGAAGGGCATCCGGGACGCGATGGGCCGCGGCGTGCTCGCGGGCTACCCGGTCGTCGACATCAAGGTGCGGCTCCACTTCGGCAGCTACCACGAGGTCGACTCCTCGGGGCCCGCGTTCGAGGTCGCCGCGTCGATGGCCTTCCAGGACGGCGCGAAGAGGGCGGGCCTCGTCCTCCTCGAGCCGATGATGGCCGTCGAGGTTGTGTCTCCCGAGAACTACCTCGGGGACGTCATCGGCGACCTCAACTCGCGACGTGGCCGCATCATCGATATGGGGCAACGCGCGAACACCCGGGTGATCCGCGCGGAGGTCCCGCTCGCCACCATGTTCGGTTACGCGACCGACGTCCGTTCCAAGACGCAGGGCCGCGCGACTCATTCGATGCAGTTCTCTCATTACGCACCGGTTCCGGCCGCGATCCAGGAAGAGATCGTCGCCAAGCAGCGAGGTTAAGAAGACGCCATGGCCAAGGAGAAATTCACTCGTACGAAGCCGCACGTGAACGTGGGCACCATCGGTCACATCGACCACGGCAAGACCACGCTCACGGCCGCGCTCGTCAAGGTGCAGTCGAAGCGCCAGCTGGCGAAGGCGATCTCGTACGCCGACATCGCGAAGGGCGGGACGGTCCGTGACGAGACCAAGACGGTGACCATCGCGGCCGCGCACGTCGAGTACGAGTCCGAGAAGCGCCACTACGCGCACGTCGACTGCCCCGGGCACGCCGACTACATCAAGAACATGATCACGGGCGCGGCGCAGATGGACGGGGCGATCCTCGTCGTGTCGTCGCTCGACAGCGTGATGCCGCAGACGCGCGAGCACGTGCTGCTCGCCCGGCAGGTCGGCCTGAACCACATCGTCGTGTTCCTGAACAAGTGCGACGCCGTGGACGACCCGGAGATGCTGGACCTGGTCGAGATGGAGGTCCGCGAGCTCCTGTCGAAGTACAAGTTCGACGGCGACAACGCGCCGGTCGTCCGGGGCGCGTCGCTGCCGGCGCTGCAGGGCGACCCGAAGTGGGAGGAGACGATCCAGCAGCTGCTCAACGCGCTCGACAGCTACATCCCCGAGCCGGTGCGCGACATCGACAAGCCGTTCCTGATGGCGATCGAGGACGTGTTCTCGATCAAGGGCCGCGGCACGGTGGCCACGGGCCGCATCGAGCGCGGCGTGATCAAGGTCGGCGACGAGGTGCAGATCATCGGCTTCAAGGACACGAAGAAGTCGGTCGTGACCGGCGTCGAGATGTTCCGGAAGCTGCTCGATCAGGGGCAGGCGGGCGACAACGTCGGGTGTCTGCTCCGCGGCGTGGAGAAGGAAGAGATCGAGCGCGGCCAGGTGCTCGCGAAGCCCGGGTCGATCACGCCGCACACGAAGTTCACCGGTGAGGTGTACGTCCTCAAGAAGGAGGAGGGCGGGCGCCACACGCCGTTCTTCACCAACTACCGGCCGCAGTTCTACATCCGGACGACGGACGTGACCGGCACGGTGAACCTCCCCGAGGGGGTGAAGATGGTGATGCCGGGCGACAACATCACGATGACGATCGAGCTCATCGCCCCGGTCGCGCTGGAGGAGCAGATGCGCTTCGCCATCCGCGAGGGCGGCAAGACGGTGGGCGCCGGCGTCGTCACGAAGATCCTCGCGTAGGAAGAGCACCATGGCTGATACAACGAAGATCCGGATTCGCCTCAAAGCGTTCGACCACCAGCTGCTCGACAAGTCGACGAGCGATATCGTCGAGACGGCGAAGCGGACCGGCGCGCACGTCGCGGGACCCATCCCGCTGCCCACCGAGATCCGCCGCTACACGGTGCTCCGGGGGCCCCACGTCGACAAGAAGTCGCGCGAGCAGTTCGAGATCCGGACGCACAAGCGGCTTCTCGACATCATCGAGCCGACTCAACAGACCCTCGACGCGCTGATGAAGCTCGACCTTTCGGCCGGCGTCGACGTCGAGATCAAGAGCTAGGAGTCCAGGTACCATGAAGGTTACCGTCTACAACCTCAAGCGGGAGCAGGTCGGCGAGCTCGACCTCTCGGACGAGGTCTTCGGGACCGAGGTGAAGGAGCACCTCTTCTACGAGGTCGTGAAGGCGCAGCTCGCCTCTCGCCGCTCGGGCACCAAGGCCACCAAGGAGCGGAGCGCGGTCGCCGGCTCCACGAAGAAGCTCTACCGCCAGAAGGGCACCGGCCGCGCTCGCCAGGGCTCGATCCGCGCGCCGCACCACGCGGGCGGCGGCATGGCGCACGCCCTGGAGCCGAAGGACTGGTCGTACCGTCCGCCCCGCAAGGTGCGCATCGGCGCCCTGAAGAGCGCGCTCTCCCTCTTCGCGAAGGAGGGCCGGCTCATCGTGCTCGACAGCCTGGAGGTCCCCGAGGTCAAGACCAAGGCGATCGCGGCCACGCTCACGACGCTGCAGGCGGACAAGAAGTCGCTGGTCGTCGACACGGCCGGGAACGAGAAGCTGGTGAAGAGCCTCCGCAACCTGGAGAACCACCAGTATCTGCCGCCGGAGGGGGTCAACGTCTACGACCTCCTCAGGCACGACCACCTCATCGTCTCGAGGGACGCCGCCAAGGCGCTCGAGGCGCGTTGCCTTCGCTAGTCAGGGGAGTCCGCCATGCAGCCCGAGCAGATCATCCGCCGGCCCATCATCCTCACGGAGAAGTCGAGCCGGCTCCGCGACCAAGGCAACAAGGTCATCTTTGAGGTCCGCCGCGAGGCGAACAAGATCCAGATCAAGGACGCCATCCAGACGCTCTTCAAGGTGGGCGTGGTGGACGTCAACACCATGATCATGCGCGGCAAGGAAAAGCGCATGGGGCGCGGCTATGCGAAGCTGCGCAATTGGAAGAAGGCGATCGTCACCCTCAAAGAGGGCGACGAGATCCAGTTCTTCGACGAGAAGGCGGAATAGCCATGGGAATCAGATCCTTCAAGCCGACCTCGCCGGCGCGGCGCTACTACTCGGTCAGCGACTTCAAGGACATCACGAAGGTCGAGCCCGAGCGGTCGTTGCTCGAGCAGCAGACGTCCACCGGCGGTCGGAACAACAACGGCCGCATCACGTCGCGGTTCCGCGGCGGCGGTCACAAGCAGCGCTACCGGATCATCGATTTCCGGCGCGACAAGATCGGCGTCCCGGCGAAGGTCGCCGCCATCGAGTACGACCCGAACCGGACGGCGCGCATCGCGCTCCTGCACTACGTGGACGGCGAGAAGCGCTACATCCTGGCGCCCGACGGCCTCGCGGTCGGGGCGACGCTGCTCGCGAGCCGGAACGCGGACATCAAGCCGGGCAACAGCCTGACGCTCCGCTTCATCCCGCCCGGCACCTCCATCCACAACGTGGAGGTCAAGAAGGGCAAGGGCGGCCAGCTCGTCCGCTCGGCCGGCGTCGCCGCGCAGCTCATGGCGAAGGACGGCGATTACGCGCAGGTCCGCCTCCCGAGCGGCGAGATCCGCAAGGTGCACCTCGACTGCCGCGCCACGATCGGGCAGGTGTCGAACGCCGAGCACGCGAACATCAGCCTCGGCAAGGCGGGGCGATCCCGCTGGCTCGGTCGCCGGCCGCACAACCGCGGCGTGACGATGAACCCCGTCGATCATCCGATGGGCGGCGGTGAGGGCCGGACGAGCGGCGGGCGCCACCCGTGCTCGCCGTGGGGTCAGCTCGCCAAGGGCCTCAAGACGCGGAACAACAAGCGCACCGACACGATGATCGTCCGTCGGCGCGGGACCAAGGGTTAGTCATGCCGAGGAGCATCAAGAAGGGGCCCTTCATCGACGGTCACCTGCTGGAGAAGATCCAGGCGGCCCAGGCGACCAACGCCAAGAAGGTGATCAAGACGTGGTCGCGCCGCTCGACGATCCTGCCCGAGTCGGTCGGCCTGACCTTCGCCGTGCACAACGGGAGGAAGTTCGTCCCCGTGTTCGTGACGGAGAACATGGTCGGCCACAAGCTGGGCGAGTTCGCGCCGACGCGCACGTTCCACGGCCACTCCGGGGACAAGAAGGCCAAGGTCGCCAAGGGCGGTGGCGGTCGCTGATCGCTCGGCGGTAACGAGAGCGATCGACGGCAGGCGGGCGGGGTCGCGGCAGCGATCCCGCCCGTTCGTTTTGCAGCCGAGCTCGGGCGGGCGGAGCTAGAACGTGCCGCGCACGCCGGCGAAGCCGGGCCCGACGAGCAGCTGCGTCGAGGCGGTGTTGCGCTGCGGCTCGCCGGCGCTGCCGCCCGTGAAGCTCAGGACCAGCAGCGTGGTGCCCGCGACGAGCCCGATCGCGCCGACCACGACCCCGACGTTCGCGACCGTCTGCTGGGCCTTGCCCGCGTCGACGTCGTCCTTCCGCTCGGCGGGGCAGGGGCCCCGGCAGCTCTCGGCGAGATCGCTGTAGGTGCTGTTCGCCATTAAGCCGGCGACCGTGAACACCGCGAGCCCCGCCACGCCCACGCCGCCGGCGGCATAGGCGTAAGGGCGCAGGTACGCCCGCGCCGAGGGCACCTCCTCGGGCAAGCTCGGCCCCTCGTCGAGGAGCGCCGGACCGCGGTCCGCAGCGCCGGCCTGGCCGGGCTCCTCCGGGTCGAGCTTGACGGTCTTCGCTTCACCCGCCGAGAGATCCAGGGTCTGCGGGATCGAGGTGGTCCTCGTGCGCAGGACGACCTCGGTCTTGCCGGGCTTGACCGGGAACGGCTTGCCCCACCGCTCGCGCGGGACGTCCTTGCCGGCGATCGAGACGGCGATCGCGGCGTCCGGGCGCGCCACCGAGACCGTCACGAGCGCGATCTTGCGCGCGAGCTCGTCGCGCTCGAGCTGCGCCGTCTGCTCTGTCTGGGCGTAGCGCGCCTCGGTCGCCGCGCGGGCCGCGGCCTCCGCCGCGACCTGGTCGAACTCGAGGTACGCCTCGGTGTGCTCGCCGAGTTCCGCGAGGCAGCGCGCGATGTAGAGGCGTGAGTTCGGGCTCGCCACCGCGGCGTACGAGGCCCGGAACTGCTCCAGCGCGAGCGCGTAGCGCTTGCTCTCGTAGAGGGCCGCGCCCTTCTTGAACAGGCTCTGCGCCTTCTCCACCGCGTCCGGCGACGGCGTGGCCGCAGGGGCGTCCGCGCCCGCTGCGGGCGCGGGGAGCGTGCACAGGCAGAGGCAAGAGGCCGCACCGAAGAGCAGCGCACGGAGCCAGGGTCGAGGTCGCACGGTGGTCAGATACCCGAGGGGTTGTACTTCTTTTTGGTGGTCGATTTGGCCGTCGATGCCGGCTTGGGCGCAGGCTTCGTCGAGGTGGACGTCGGCCGAGGCCGCGCGGTCGACGTGGGGCGCGCGGTCGACGTGGGGCGCGCGGCCTGCGTCGCCGCGGGCGCCGGCGTCGGCGCCGGGGGCGCCTTGGCCGCCGGTGCCGGCGCCTCGTCCGGAGGTGCGGCGGCAGGCGCCGGCGGCTCGTCAGGAGGCGCGGCTGCAGGGGCCGGCGCCTCCTCGGGAGGCGCCGGCGCTGCCTGCGGAGGCTCCGCGGTCGCGGGCGGCGCGGCCGGCACGGCCTCCGCCGCGCTCGTGGTCGCGCCCGCGGGCGCGGCGGACGCCGTGGTCTCGGGCGCGGGCAGCGCGTCGACGCGCGCCTTGCCGCTCTCCGAGGTCGCGCGCTCGTCGCCGCCGCGCACGACCAGCGCCACGGCGCCGATCGCCACGCAGAACAGCGCCGCGCCGGCGACGATGAGCTGGAGCCGCTTGCGTCGCTGCCCGGTCTCGAACGACCGGTCGACGGCCGTGACCTCGCCGACGTCGTTGGCCAGGCTGCGGGAGCCGCCCCTCGTGAAGCGCGCGCCGAGCGCCGCCGCCCTGGAGGCGGGCGGGTCCGCCGCCGCGAGCACCTTCGTGGCGGGCATGCCGGCCGCCGGGAGGACCCGCGGCACGGACGAGCCGAGCGGCTTGCCGTCGCGCGAGGAGGGCCGCGGGCTCGACGGCTCGGCCGGCTCGGCGGGCGAGATGTCGGCCTGCAGCGCGGGCGCGATGATGAGCCGCGGCGGGGCCTCGGCGGGCTTCGCCGGCGCGGCGATCTCCTCGAACGAGATCGGCTCCAGGCTGACGGGGCTCTCCTCTTCCTGCGCTGCAGCCGGGGGCGCCGCCGCGGCGCTCGAGGCCGCGTCGGCGCCGGCCGGCGCCGACGTCGCGAGGGCCGCCGCGCCGGCGGCGGCCGCGCCCTCGCGCGCGCCGGGGCCCGGGTCGGGCGGCGCGGCGTGGAGATCCGGCGATGCGTTGGAGCGCGGCTCCGAGTTCAGGGCCGCGCCGGCGTCGACGGCGGCGATCGCGTCGCGGAGCTCCTGCGCGCGCTTCGACTGGATCTCGCCGATCGCCTGCCGCACGAAGGCCGCGACGTCCTCGTCGGTCGTGGGCTCGCCGAGCGTCGACGCCACCTGATCGATCGCCCGCTGCATCTCGGCGCACGTCGAGAAGCGGTTCTCGCGATCCTTCTCGAGCGCCTTGAGGATGATCCGCTCGAGCTCGGGGTGGATCGCGCCGTTCAGCTCGCGCGGGGGGAGCGGGTTCTTGATCGTGATGTTCTCGACGGTCGAGAGCTCGGTCTCGGCGCGGAACGGGTGCAGGCCCGTCGTGAGCACGTACAGCAGCGCGCCGAGCGAGAAGATGTCGCTCCGGCGATCGATGGGGAGCCCGCCGAGCTGCTCGGGCGACAGGTACGGCGTCTTCCCCTTGATGATGCCGCCGGCGCGCGTGACGTGCAGGCGCCCCTTCGACTTCGCCACGCCGAAGTCGACGATCTTCACGAAGCCGGCGGTCGAGATGAGCACGTTCGCCGGCGAGATGTCGCGGTGGACCAGGTCGAGCAGCGCGCCGCTGTCGTCGCGGAGCTCGTGCGCGTTGTGGAGGCCCGCGCAGATCTGGGAGGCGATGCGGAGCACGATGCGCTGCGGGATGCCGCCGAGCCGCTTGGCGGCCTTCTGCAGCGTGCCGGCCGTCTCGCCGTCGACCCACTCCATGACGATGTAGAGGACGTCGTCCTCCTCGCCGAGGTCGAGGATCTCGACCACGTTGGGGTGCCGGATGCGCGCCGCGACCCGCGCCTCGTCGAGGAACATCGACTCGAAGTCGGGGTCGTCGGAGACGTCGGGCAGCATCGTCTTGATCGCGACGATCTTCCGGAAGCCGCGGGTGCCCTGCAGGCGCGCGGCCCAGACGGCCGCCATGCCTCCCTTGGCGACCGGCATGAGGATCTCGTACCGGCCGAGGGTGCTCCCCGGCCCGAGGCGGTCGACCGCCGACGCGGCGCGACCCCACAGCTTCGTCGGGCCCTGGGCTCCCGTCGGCGTGTGGAGCGTCCTGCCGGAGGTCGGCGCCGGCTCGCCGACGATCGCGATCTCCTGCGCCGCTGCCGCGCCGCCGCCTGGCGGGGCGAACACCGGCGCGGGCGGGGCCTTCAGCGCGGCAGGGCTGGCCGGCGAGGTGGACGACGCCGGCCCAGGAGCGGGCGGCGCCTGGAGAGGCGCAGGCGCCGCGGCGGGCGCGGGGGTCGCCGGCGCGGCGGCCGCCACGGCGGGCGCTGCGGCTGGCGCGGGCGCGGCGGGGGACCGCGGCATGATCGGCGCCACGGGCACGGCGGGCACCACCGGCGCGCGCGGCGTGGCCGGCGCCGGCGATGCCGCGGGCGCGCCGGCGGCGCGCGGCGCCGGCGGCACGGCGGGCACCACCGGGACGCGCGGCGCGGCAGGAGCCGGCGGCGCCGCGGGCGGCACGGGCACGCGCGGCGTCACCGGGCTCGCCGCGGTCGCAGGCCCGGCGGCCGCGGGCGCCGCAGCGCCGGAAGCCGCGGGCGCCGCAGGCGGCGACGGCACCCCTCGCGGGGCCGGCGGGCGCGGCGGCCTCGCGAGCGGCGCGGCCGGAACGGGCGTCGGCCGCTTCGGCACCGTGCCCTCGGCCGGCGTCGGCGTCATCCGCGCCGCAACGAGGCCGTCGCCCGGATCGCCGGGCCGCGGCACGCCCGGCCGCGCAGGCGGCTGCTCCTTCCGCGCGGCCGTCGGCGCGGGGACCTCGGGCCTCGCCACGGCGGCGTCGCGGCTCTCCGTCCTCTCGCTCGACAGCTCGATCCGCGGCAGCGTCGCCGCGGGGGGCCGCGGCGCGGGCAAGCCGCGGCCGGCGACGTCGTCCGGCGAGCCCCAGTCGACGTCCACGTCCACGTCGGCGTGCGCCGCCGGCCCGGCGCCGTTCGACGCGCCGGCCCCTGCCTTGGCCGCGAGGCCGTTCTTCAGCGCCGCGGCCTCCTTCGGCGCGGTCGCGCCGCCCGACGGGCGGAGCTGGCTCGCGGCGACCGCGGCGCCCGCGACCGCCGGCGGGCCTGGCGTCCCACGCGGGCGCGGAGACGGCGCGGTGATCGCGTGACGCGGGCCATCGCCGCGCGGGGAGAGCGCGCTCTCGACGCCGGGGATCGCCACGCCCACCAGCGTCGCGCCGCGCGCGCGCGGCGGCGGCGGCGACAGCGGCGATCCGATCGCGCCGGCGGCGCCGGCCATCGCCGCCGCGATCATCGTCCTGCGCGGCTCGATCGTCTTGCCGGCCAGCCGGCTCACCGTCGCGGCGACGTCCTCCGCCGCGGCGATCCGCCCCGCGCCCGCGGCCTCCAGCGCCGCGAGCATCGCCGACGCGCTCTCGAACCGGCGCGCCGGATCGCGCTCGAGCGCGGTCCGGACGACCTCGGCGACCTCGGCCGGGACGGCGCCGGCCGCGAGCGGCGGGATGGGCGCGTTCTGCACCTTCTGGATGACCGCGGACTCCAGCTTCGACGAGAACAGCCGCTGCCGCGCGAGCAGCTCCCAGAGGATCACGCCGACCGAGAAGAGATCGGCGGGCGGATCGAGCGGGGCCTCCGCGTGCGCCGCCATCGCCTTGACCCGCTCCGGCGCGGCATAGGCCAGGCGATCGGGGTTCCTCGTCCCCATGGGCGCGAGCCCGGCGATGGCCCGCGCGACGCCGAGCCCGCTCACCCGCGCGACCCCGTCGATGCCGACGGTGACGTGGGTCGGGTTCAGCTCGCCATGCACGAGCGGCGCCGGCTCGGTCGCGTGCGCGGACGCGAGCGCGCGCAGCACGTCGACCCCGATCCGGAGCGCGACCGGGAGCGGCAGCCCCTCGGCGCCGGCCGCCGAGACGAGCGCGCCGAGCGGCTCGCCCTCCACGTACTCCGAGACGATGAAGACCTCGCCGTCGGCGACGCGCGCGTCGACCACCGAGAGCACGTTGGGGAAGCGGACCTGCTGCGCCATCCCGGCCTCGCGGAGGATGCCGTCCGCGGTCTCGGGCTTCTTCGTGAGGTGCCGGTAGATGCGCAGGATCGTGACCGGCGAGGCGCTCGTCGCCTCACCGTCATCGGACGCCGCCCGCGCGAGCCACGTGGACCCGATCCCGCCGCCGGAGAGCTCTTTCAGCAGCTCATAATTGCCGAGTCGCGAAGCAGAGCCCGCACCGGGCGGCCTGTCGAGCGCCATGGGACTTGCATGCTATCAGGACGTCAGAAGCTGGATCCAGCGTTCATGGCCGAGGACTTGGCGAGCTTGGCCGTGTCCGGAGCTCCCTGTCAGGCGAACCTAGAGCGCGGTCCGCGCGGGCGCCTGGCGCCGCTGGCCAGCGCCGCGCGCGCCGCGAAAAGCGTTCAAATCGGCGCGTTCTCGACGGCGCGCCGCCGCCGCGCTCGCGGCTTGACATGACCGCGACGAGCGCTAAGCCGCGCGACGCGATCGCTCTTGCTGCGAGCGTGGCGGCGGCGCGCCTGCGCTCG
This sequence comes from Sorangium sp. So ce185, assembly GCF_051526825.1. NCBI lineage: Bacteria > Pseudomonadati > Myxococcota > Polyangiales > Polyangiaceae > Sorangium > Sorangium sp. So ce185. The sequence continues at coordinate 1,662,652 of NZ_CP150316.1, forward strand.
CGGCGAGGGGTGCGGCACCTCCGCGCGCACACAAGTGCTCGGGTGTGGGGGGCCCGGCGCGGGCCGTCCCGGTCGGCGCCGCGCGAGGCGGAGCGCGGCGCGCCGGCGATCGGCCGGCGAGGCGCGCGCGCTCCACGCGGCAGAGAGCCCGCCCGGGATCGCGGGGCCGCGGGCGAGCGAGGCCGGCGGCCCGGCCAGATCAGGGGCGCGGCGCGCCGATCGCGACGGGGTGAACGGTCAGCGTCACGAACCGCGTGCGGCGCTCGTGGCTCGAGAACGCGCTCGCGGCGACGGGGATCCCGCGCCGCAGCGCCACGGCCACGTGCGGGCCCGGATCGACCCGGATCGCGCGCGAGGGCTGCGCCACCTCGCCGTCGAGCAGCAGCGTCACGCCCTCGGTCGCGCCGGCGAGGTTCAGCACGATGCGGGGCATCCGCCCCTCGAGGTCCTGGAGGCGCGCGTCGATCTCGGCGAGCACCGCGGGCGCCGCGGCCCGCGCGGTGGCGCGCGCGTCCTGGTACGTCCGCTCGGCCGTCCGCAGCCGGCCGAGCCGCTCGTGGCAGAGGCCGATGTGGAACGCCACGTTCGCCGTGGGCCGGTGGCGGGCGATCACCTCGAACCGAGCGAGCGCGTCGGCCCAGCGTCCGGCGCCCTCGAGCGTCAGCCCCTGCGCGAACTGGAGCCGCAGCGCGCGCGTCGCGCCGTCGTCCTGGGCGTGGACCCAGGGCGCCGAGAGCAGCGCCCAGGCAGCGAGCCCGAGCGCGGCGGCGCGCCGGCGGGGGCGCGCGCGCAGAGCGGGGATCCGTGCGGCGCCGCTCATCAGAACCCGGGGCTCGTGATGCGGGATCTCGAGGCGCCGCGCGGCGCCTGCGAGCGCGGGGGCTTGTCCTCGGGCGCCGCCGTGATCTCGGGGCCGCCCGGGTCCGCCGAGGCGAGCTCGGGCGAGCCCATCGCGCCGCCGCGGCCCGCCGCCTTGCCGGCGGGCGCGCCCGGCGCGTGCGGCGCGTCGACCCCCGCCGCCCCGGGCGCGCCCGCGCCGCGCCGCCACGCGCCGCTCTCGGCGAAGGCCGCGGCCAGCACGGGGCGGAGGCTCTCGCGCGCCGCGCTCCCGGCCTCCTCGTCCGTCGGCGCGCGCAGCGCGGCCGAGCTGAGCGCCGCCGCCGCGAGCACCGCCGCGCCCGCGACCCGGAGCGCCGTGATCGCCCGCGCGCGCCGCGGCGCGTCCGGCGGCGCGGCGCGCGGCGCGCTCCCGAGCGTCGTCGCCTCGCGCCACCGGGGCGCCCGCGCGCCCGAGGTCCAGAGCCGCCCGAGGGCGCGGAGGGCGAGCCGCGGGGGCGCGGCGAGCGCGCCGCGGGGGCGCGTCGTCTCGAGCGACCGCCGGCCCACGGACGCCGGCGAGAGGATCACGATCGGCGCGGGCGCGCTCGCGCCGAGGTCGTCGAGCGCGGCCGTCAGATCGGCGCGCAGCGAGGCCGCGTCCGGGTAGCGCCGCGCCGGGTCCTTCTCGAGGCAGCGGGCGGCGATCTTCCGGAGCCGCTGCGGGACGGAGGGCGGGAGCGGCGCGGGGTCGGTCTCGAGGATGCGCCGCAGGACCGCGTGGTGGTTGCCCCCCCGGAACGGCTGCGCGCCGCTGAGCGCCTCGTACAGCATCACGCCGACCGCCCAGATGTCGGCGCGCGCGTCGATGGTGCGCTTGCCCAGGGCCTGCTCCGGGCTCATGTACGAGGGCGTCCCGAGCAGCTGCCCGTCGACGGTGATCGCGTCGCCCGCGTCCGTGAGCTGGCTGATGCCGAAGTCGACGATCTTCGGCACGATCCCCTCGCCGGGGACCATGGCCATCACGATGTTCTCGGGCTTGATGTCGCGGTGCACGACGCCCTCGGCGTGGGCGGCCGAGAGCCCGCAGCAGACCTCGATGAGGACGGGCACGACCTCCTCGGGCGGCAGCGGCCGGCTCGGGACGAGGCGATCCGCGAACGGCGAGCCCCGCAGGAGCTCCAGGGCGAGGAAGAGGTAGCCCTCGTCCGGGAGCTCCCCGGCGTCGACCACGCCGACGATGTTCCGGTGCTGGAACTTGCCGATGATCTTCGCCTCGCGGATGAACCGCGCGACGACCTGGTCGTCCCGGAGCGCCGGGGACAGCTTGAGCGCGACGTCCCGGCCGATGAGCTCGTGGCGCGCCCACCAGACGCTCGCCATCCCGCCCGAGCCGATCGGCCGAATCAGTCGGAAGCGACCTCCTGCGACGTCCCCGGCATGCAGCATGTGCCCCCTTCGCCCATCGCGCGTGAGAAGCCTTCACGCCGATCGGGCACCGAGAGCCGAAAGGCACGAGCAAGGCCACGGGCCCCTCGATCCGCCGTCGCCGTCGGACGGCGCCGCCCCGCGGACGCGCGCGTCAGGGGCGGTAGCGCTCGAGGATCTCGTTCGAGAGCTTCACGCCGAGCTCGCGGTAGCCGCGGAAGGTCAGGTGGACGCCGTCGCGCGACGCGCGCGGCGGGCGCTCGCGGTACCAGGTCTCGATCGAGCCCCGCCCGCCCATCGCCTCGTAGGTGTCCCAGAACGCGCAGCCGCCCTCCCGAGCGGCGTCGCGCAGCACGTCCCGGACGACGGGCGTGCGCTCGGGCGTGTCCCTCCGGTCCGTGGGCGCGAGGACGAGGCAGTCGGCGTCCGGCTCGACCCTGCGCGTGCGCGCGAGCAGCTCGGCGAGCTGCTTTGCGTAGAGGGACGGATCCGTGGTGACGTCGCCCGCCTCGTTCGTGCCGTACTCCAGCACCACGAGCTCCGGCGAGCGCCGCCCGAGCTCCGCGGCCCAGGCGAGCTCGTTCCACCGCAGCGGCGTCGCCAGGCGGGCGCCGTTGATGCCGAGCGTGTCGAGCACCACCCCGGGCTTCACCTCCGGATCGGCCTCGACGACGAGCCCGCACAGCTCGGGCGCGCCCGACGGCACGACGCCGAGCTTCGTCGCGCCGACGCTCGCGAGCTTCGCGTGCTGCAGCGCCCCGGGGTCGTCGCCCGCGGCGCCGCGGAGGATCTCGCTCGGGCCGCCCTCGATCGTCACCGCGAGCTCGTCGGTCGGCGCGCTGGACCGGAAGCACACGTCCCAGAGCAGCCGCGTGGACGGCCCGGCCCCGGTCACCGTGATCTCCGCCCGCGCCGGGCCCTGATGCGCGCTGAAGAGGATCCCCCCGAGCCCGAAGACGCCGTCGTCGACCGGCGTGGAGCCGCCCGGCGCCTTCGGGCGGGTCCGCCACTTGCCGTCGGCCGTGAGCCGCGCGCCGTCGTGGCGGTAGGCGGCGTAGCCGAGGTGCACGAAGCCGACGCCGCCGTCGCCGAAGCGCCGCTGGAGCGCCGTGCGGACCGCGCCGCTCCAGAAGTCCGCCGCGGCGTGCGAGTCGCCGAGCCAGGCGACGCGCACGTGGTCCTTGCGGCGCCCCTGCTCGAGGGCGCGGAGCGCCGCGAAGAAGTGGGCGTAGGGCCCGTCCTCCGGGCGCAGGAGCTCCAGCTCCGGCGGGCGCGCCAGCGGGGCGTCGCCGACGCGCGGCGCGGCGGGCGCGGGCGCGGCGGCCTCCGCCGGGCGGGGCGGGGGCGCGGCGGGCGCGGGCGGCGCGGCCCCCACCTCGGGCGACGGCGGCGCGACGTGCTCGCGCGTCGAGCTGCAGCCGAGCGCCAGCGCCGCGGCCGCGAGCAGCGCCGCGGCGAGGCGGCGCGGCGGCGCGGCGCGGAGGCGCTCCGGGACGTCCGCGCGGGCCGCGGCGCAGGCTGCGCCGCTCACGACAGCGGATCCTCGATGTCGAGCTCGGCGTCCGCGCTGGCCTCGATCTCCTGGCGCTCGCGCCGCTCGCGGACGCGCTCCTGCACGGCGCCGACGAGCACGTCGACGTACGACTCGAAGGGGGGGCAGGCGATCCCGGCGCCGCCGAGCGCGAGATCGGCGTTCCGGGCGTCGTAGCGCACCGGGGTCATCAGCTGCTCGACGAAGGCGCGCGGGCTGCGGACGAAGCGCTCGATCCCGGGCGTGCGGAGCAGCGCCTTGGCGAGGTTCGACGGGATGTGGCCGCGCGCGGCGCGGCGGCCGCTCGCCCGCGCGATGAGGTCGAAGACCCGCCGCGCCGACAGCGGGTGCGGGTCGGCGATGTGGAACGTGCGGCGCGGCGCGAGCCGGTGCAGGCCGATCGCGTGCGTCGCGCGGACCACGAAGTCGATGGGGACGATGTTGAGCGCCACGTCCCCGCGGCCGGGCATCGGGATCGCCATGTCGGCCGGCGCCGCCATGATGAGCAGCACGACGAGGTACAGCCCGTCGAGCCGGTCGATCTCCCCGGTCGCCGAGTCGCCCACCACCGTGGTCGGCCGGACCACCGCCGCCGGCACGTGGCGCATCGCCCGCCGCACGAGCACCTCCGCGCGCATCCGCGTCTCCTCCACGGGGTTGCGGAACGCCTGACCCGCCTCGAGATCATCCTCGTACACCGTACCGGTGCGATCTCCGGCCACGAACGCGGTCGACTGGTGCACGAGGCACTGGAGCGAGGTGCAGGCCCGGGCGAGCTCGAGCACCTCGGCGGTCCCGACGACATTCTGGGCGTGGGCGGTGCTCCGGTCGGCGCCGGCGTGGCCCACGTGCGCGAGGTGGTGGATCCGGTCGACCTCGCGCGCGAGCTGCCGGAACTCGGCGCCCGACAGCCCGAGATCCATCGCCGCGACGTCCCCCTCCATCAGCACGACGCGCTCGCGATCCGCCGGCGCGAGCGCGTCGCGCTCCGCGCTCGCCTGCGCCGACGACTTCGCGAGCACCACGGCATACACGAGCGCGCGCGGCTCCGCCGCGAGGACGTGCTGCAGCATCTTCCGCGCGATGAACGAGGGGAAGCCGGTGATGAGCACCACGCTGTCGTAGCCGGGGCGAGGCATCGACCAGAGCTTACCGCAGCGGTGCGCCTGCTCCGCAGCTTTCCGCTGACGCCGCCTCGGACGCGCGCGGAGCGACGGGGGCATATGGCGGCGGCGCGCGCCGGGCGCCGGCCGGGGTCGCGCGCCGCCGCGGCGCCGAGGGCTTCCCCTATCCCCGACCGCGGCCCCACGTATAATCGCCCGGTTGATGCGCCCGGGAGTCACGGTCGCGGACCGTTTCAGGATCGAGGGCCTGGCGGGATCGGGCGGGATGGGCTCGGTGTACCGGGCCACCGACCTGACCGACGACAGCCCGGTCGCGCTGAAGATCCCGCACCGCGGGGACGAGCATCAGGAGCGGCGGCTTGAGCGCGAGGCGCAGCTGCTCGCCGGGCTGCGCCATCCGGGGATCGTCCGCTACGTCGCGCACGGGGTCACCCCGGATCAGCAGCGGTACCTCGCGCTCGAGTGGCTCGACGGCGAGGATCTCGCCGCGCGCGTGGCGCGCGCGCGGCTCAGCGTGGACGGCGCGGTGACGCTGCTGGAGCGCCTCGCGGGCGCGCTCGGCGCGGCGCACGAGCGGGGCATCGTCCACCGCGACGTCACGCCCGGGAACATCTTCCTGCCGGGCGGCGCGCTGGAGGGCGCCAAGATCGTCGATTTCGGCATCGCCCGCGCCGGCGCGGGCGCGGGGGCCTCCGCGGGGCTGCCCGCGCGCGGGCACGACGGCGCCGTCCTCCGGGACGGCGAGGGCGGGCGCAACGGGGTGACGCTCGGGACGCCGGGGTACATGGCGCCCGAGCAGGCGCGCGGCGACGCGCACGTGGACGCCCGCGCGGACGTGTTCTCGCTCGGGTGCGTGATCTGGAACTGCCTCACCGGTCGGCCGCCCTTCGCCGGGGACCAGGTGATGGCGATCCTGGCCAAGGCCGCCCTCGTGGGCCCGCGCCGGCTCTCGGAGCTGCGACCCGACGTGCCCGCCGCGCTCGACGAGCTGGTCGCGTGGATGCTCGAGAAGGACCCGGACGGCCGCCCGCGGGACGGGAACGAGGTGCTCGCGAGCGCGGCGCAGCTCCGCGTCGCCCGCGAGCAGGCCAGGGATCCCGGCGAGAGCGGCACGCCGAGCACGAGGCCCCGGGCGCTGGCCGAGAGCGCCGCGGGCGAGCCGCGGCTCATCAGCGTGGTGCTCATCCACGGCGCGCTCCCGGGCGACGGCGCGGGCGCCGGGCCCGGCGCGCCGGGCGCCGCTCGGCCGCCGCCGCAGCTCCAGGAGCCCGCGCCGAGGGCCGCGACCGAGGCGGCGGTCCGGGCCGCGGTCGCGCCGTTCGGGGGGCGCGTCGACCGGCTCGCCGCCAGGTGGCTCCTCGTCACGATCCCGGGCGAGGCGGATCTGCTGGCGGAGCCGCCGCGCCCCGGGGCGCAGGCGAGGGCGCCGACGGACCAGGCGGCGCACGCGGCGCGCTGCGCGCTCGCGCTGCGCGCGCTGCTGCCCGCGGACGTCTCCATCGCGCTCGCGACGGGCCAGGACGTCGCCTCCGGTCGCTGGCCGGCGCGGCAGGTGATCGATCGCGCCGCGGCGCTGCTCGGCGCCCGCCCGCGCGCCGGGGGCGAGCGCGCGGCGGCCGGCGGGAGCGACGGGAGCGACGGCGCCCCGCCGCGCGGCGGCGTGCTGATCGACGACGTGACGGCCGGCCTGCTCGCGCTCGGCCGCGGCGAGATGGAGCGCCTCTTCCCGGAGCTCTGCGCCGGCGCGGGCCCCGCCGAGCCTCGGCCCGGGGAGCGCTCTCCCGGCGCCCCGGGGCAGCTCGCCCGCGAGGCGCTCGGGCCGGGCGCCGCGGCGGAGGCGCGCGCCGACGGCCGCGCGCCGGTGCGCGCGTTCCACCTCGAGGAGCTGATCCGGTCGGTCGCCCGCGGCGACGCCGAGGGCTCGCCCGAGACGGTGCTCGCGATGGCGCACGCCCGCCTCGACGATCTGCACCCGGCGGTGCGCCGCATCCTCCGCGCGGCGAGCGTCTTCGGCGAGGCGTTCTGGCGCGGCGGCGTGGCCGCCCTGCTCGGCGGGGCGCAGGGCGCGCAGGACCTGGACAGGTGGCTCCTCGAGCTCGCCGCGCGCGCGCTCATCGAGCGGCGGCCCGCGTGCAGGTTCCCGGGCGAGGAGGAGTACGCGTTCCGGCACGCGCGCCTTCGCGAGGCCGCCTACGCGACGCTCACCCGGGGCGACCGGCTCCTCGGCCACCGGCTCGCGGGCGCGTGGCTCGAGGAGGCAGGGGAGCGCGACGCGATCGCGCTGGCGGAGCACTTCGACCACGGCGGAGAGCACGGCCGGGCGATGCAGTGGTTCCTGCGCGGCGCCGAGCAGGCGCTCGAGCGCGGCGATCTCGCCGCGGCGATCACGCTCGCGGAGCGGGGGGCGCGGCACGGCGACCTCTGCGATCGGCTCGCGGGCGAGGAGCCGGCCGGGGACCACGGCGCCCCGGCCGGCCCGAGCGGCGCGCGCGAAGGCGACACGCTGAGCGCGCTGCGCCTGGTCCAGGCGGAGGCGCACCGCTGGCGCGGCGAGTTCGAGCAGGCCCAGCGCTGCGCGGCCCAGGCGGCGCGGCGCCTGCCCCGCGGCGCGCCGCTCTGGTTCCGCGCCGCCGACGAGCTGATGAGCGCGAGCGGCCGGAGGGGCGACTACGTGCTCACGACCTCCTGGGCGAAGGAGGTCGCCGCGTGCGGCGGCGCCGCGGCCGCGGAGGGCGCCCCCGGCGACGCGGGGGCGCCGGGGAGCGCGCCACCTGGAAGCGCGCTGGCCGGGAGCGCGCTGGCCGGGAGCGCGTCACCTGGAAGCGCGCCGCCTGGAAGCGCGCCGGCAGGCAGCGCGCCGCCCGGGGCCCGCATCGCCGCGGACATCCGATCGGCGCGCGTCATCGCCCTGTGCTCGGCGGCGCGCCAGCTCTTCCCCGCGGGGCGCTACGCCGAGGCCGACGCGCTGATCGCGCGGGTCCGCGCCCTCGCGGGGGATCTCGCGACCCTCGCGCCGCGCGCCGCGGCCGAGGTGCACCGGCTGCGCGGCGCGCGGGCGCGGCACCTCGGCGATCCCGCGGGCGACGTGGCGGGCTACGCGGCCGCCGTCGACGCGTTCGAGCGGGCCGGCGACGTCCGCGACGCGTGCAACGCGCGCGTCAGCCTCGGCTTCGCGCTCCTCGAGCTCGGCGACTTCGAGCGGGCCGGCGAGGAGCTCACCGCCGCGCTCGCGGCGGCCGAGCGCATGGGGCTGCGCACCGTCGCCACGCGCGCCCGGCAGAACCTCGGCCGCGTGCTCGCGGCGAGCGGCCGGCTCGACGACGCGCTCGCGCTCTCGCGGCAGGTCATCCTGGAGGCCCGCGCGCAGGGCAACCTGCGCTTCGAGGGCGGCTCTCGCATCTACGCCGCCCTCATCGCCCACGCGGCCGGGGACTTCGCCGCGGCCGAGTCCGACGCCCGCGACGCCGCGGAGCTCCTCCAGGTCGTGCCCCCCGCCCGCGCCGGCGCGCTCGCCGCGCTCGCGCGCGCCCTCTCCGCCCAGGGGCGCGCCGACGCCGCGCTCTCGTCGGCGCGCGAGGCCGAGGGCATCCTCGCGCGCTACGGCGGCATCGAGGAGTTCGAGTCGCTCGTCCTCGTGGCCGTCGTCGAGGCGGCGCGCGCCGCGGGCGACGCCGAGGGCGCCCGCGCCGCCGCGGCCCGGGGCCGCGACCGGCTCCTCGCCCGGGCCGCGGAGATCCCGGAGCCCGCCCTGCGCGAGAGCTTCCTGCACCGCGTCCGCGAGAACGCGATGCTGCTCTCGCTCGCGCGCATCTGCCTCGGGGAGTCCGCCGGGGTCGCCGCGGCCCGCCGCCCCTCGAGGCCCTGAGAGGCCCTGACGCGCCCCCGCGCCGCGCCGCAGCGCGCGGCGGTTTTGCAGGTTCGTGGTCGACCGCGGCAGGAAGGCGCTACGGTTCGGGCGTGAGCGTACGATCGACCTCCGCCATGTCCCGGCGCGCCGCCGCGCTCCTGGCCCTCGTCCTCGGCCTGAGCGCGGGCGCCCTCGGCTGCAAATCGCGGGGCGCGCCGGACGACGCCGGCGTCCAGGGCCCGAGCCCCGTGCCTGCGCCGGCCGGGCTCATCGCCGAGGCGTTCCTGCCGACGCCCGACGCCACCTGGGCCAAGATGCGCGCCCTCATCGGCGGCTCGGCGGCGCTCCTCCCGGGCAGCGTCGGCGCCCTCGCCGCGTCGCTGCTCGGCCTGCCCATCGCCGTCGCGTCCGAGATCGACGGCAACGTCCCGGCGCTCGGCGTGGCCGTGGACGCCCCCGACCGGCCGCGCCCCCGGGCCGCGCTCGGCCTCCACGTGAAGGACGGCGCGCGCCTGATCGATCAGCTCACGCGGGGCGAGGGGGCGCGCTTCCGCGCGACGCCCGACGCGGCGACCTCGATCGCGCTGCTCGAGCCGCTGCAGGGGGCGAGCCCGGTGGCCCTCGGCGTCCTCGGCAACTACCTGCTCGTCGCGGAGACCCCGGGCGACCTGACCGCCCTGGGCCCCTACGTCGCGCGGACGATGCCGCAGGCGCAGGTGCCGAAGGAGGATCTCGCGATCGAGCTCCCGCGGCACGCGCTCGAGGGCCCGGTGCTCAGGGCGGCGCGGAGCGCCTGGGACAGGGCGCGCGGGCCGGACGGCGCGCCGGCCGCCACCGCGGTCCCGCTCGCCCCGATGGTCGAGGGCGCGCTCGCGGTGCTCGGCGATCTCGAGCGCGCGCGCCTCACGCTCACGCTGGACGAGAGCGCGCACCTGCGCGCCTCCGGGACGCCGAAGCCCGGGGGCGGCCCGGCGTCCAAGGCGTCGGCCGATCTCGCGGTCGGCGACGTGACGCCGCTGCTCGATCTGCCCGCCGACGCGCTCGTCGGGATCCTGGTCCGCGACCGGGCCGCGTCGCGCGCCGAGAACGTGCCCAAGCTCGTCGACGCCGTCTCGGGGCTCGTCGAGGGCGGCCTCCCCCCCGCCGAGCGGGAGCGGATCGGCGCCGCGATCCGCGCGGCGTCGGACGCGCGCGGCGAGTGGTTCGCCGGCGGCCTCCGCTTCGACGGCGCGGGCCCCACGGCGTTCGTGCGCGCCGCGGTGGCCGACCGGACCAAGCTCGAGGCCGCGATCCAGGACCTCGTCGGGACCGCCGAGCTCCCGCCGATCCAGGCGGCGCTCAAGCGGGAGGGGTTCCGGGTCTCCGCGGGCAAGGCCGAGGTCGCGCCGCAGGGCGGCGAGGTGCGGCGCGTGCGCATCGAGCAGACCGCCGCGGCCGGCCAGCCCGGCGGCGCGGGCGCGCCGCCGGCGCGGCCGGCGCGGAAGGGCGCGCCGGGCGCGGCGCCGCCGCCCGCGATCGAGCTGCACTACCTGATCCGCGACGACGGCCTCTTCGCGTCGGTCGGCAACGATCCGAGCGCGGGGCTCCGCAGCGCCGTCGCCGCGATCCAGGGGGAGAGCCTCGGCGACGTCCCGGCCATGAAGGCCGCGCTGGCCCCGCTCGGCGCGGACATCGCGTTCGCGCTGGTGCTCGAGCCGCTGCGGCTCGTCGCGAACCGCCTCGGCCAGCCGGGCGCGGGCGATCCGGCGCCCGTGGTGATCGCCGCCGGCGCCGCGCCGGCCGGCGCCGGCGCCCCCGCCGCGCTCTGGGCGCGCGCCGACGTCGCCGCCGCGGCGATCCGGGAGCTCGCGCGTTTCGGAGCCGCCTTTTGACGAGCGCGGCGCCCGCCGTGCGCGGGCTCGGCGCGCTGCTCCTCGCGCTCGCCGCGGGGTGCGCGGCGAAGGGCGGCGCGGACTGGGTCCAGGACGGCGCGAGCGATCCGCGGATCGCGCGCGGCGGCGGCGGCTGGCTCCACGCGCCGCCGCCGGGCGAAGGCGATCGCGCCCCGGGCGCCGGCGCCGTGGGCCGCGACGCCGCCGCGCCGGGCGAGGCGGCCGACGCGGCGCGCGCCGACCCGCGCGGCGCCGCGGGCGCGGCTCCCGCGGAGGACGAGCCCGCGATCCTCGTCCGCGAGCACGGCCGGCCCGCGCGCGCCGCACCGTCCCCGCGCGCGGCGCGCGCGGCCGCGGCGCCGGGGCTCGCGCCCGGGCTGTTCCGGAACACCTACTACGACTTCCCGACCGAGGGCGGCGGGCCGAAGGACGCGGTGCTCTACGACGCCGCGTGCGCGCCGCTCGCGAGCGTCCCGCGCGCGTTCCACGACCAGGTCTGCGTCCAGGGGAGCGGCCGGCTCGCGTCGGGCGACACGGTGAGCTTCGCGCGGCGCGGGTGCGCGTGCGCCGACGTCTGCCCGCGCACCGACCAGCAGGTCTGCTTCGAGCGGCTCGACCCGCGGCGCTTCCCGTACGGCCGCGGCGCGACCGGGCGCCCCATCACGCCGCTGCGCACGGTCGCGGTCGACTCGAGCGTCATTCCGCTCGGCACGGCCCTCTACGTGCCCGAGCTCGTCGGCCTGCCGCTCCCGGGCGGGGGCCGCCACGACGGCTGCTTCGTCGCCGAGGATCGCGGCATCAAGGTCGTCGGGCGGCAGATCGACGTCTTCACCGGCGATCCCGCGGTCACCGCCCGGCTCAACGCGCTCTTCCCGTCGAACCGCGGCGTGCGCCTCGTGCTCGATGACGCGCGATGTCGCGCGGTCGTCGCCGCGCCCGGGCCGTCCTGACCGGCGGTCCACCCCCGCGGAAGTGCGCGGAAATGCTCGGAAATGCGCGGAAACGCCGGCGAGCCGAGGAGGTCGAGCGACGTCGAGGGACGGCGCGCGACGGCCGTGAGGCGGGCCGCGCTCCCGGGTGAAATCCGGAACCTGGCGAGGGCGCGGAGGTGATACGATTTCCCGCCTTCCGGTGGCCGAATGACCTCACGTGGCGTCATCCCCGAGTCCGTCATCCCTCCTCCCTCGGAGGTCTCGGACGCCCCGGACGAGAAGCAGCGGGCGCGCGCCCGCGTCGGGATGACCCTCAAGAACAAGTGGCGGATCGACGCCCTCCTCGGCGTGGGCGGCATGGCGTCGGTGTACGCCGCCACCCACCGGAACGGCTCGCGCGCCGCGCTGAAGATCCTCCACGCCGAGTTCGCGCGGGACGTCGGCATCCGCGACCGCTTTTTGCGCGAGGGGTACGTCGCCAACAAGATCGATCACCCCGGCCGGGTCGCGATCCTCGACGACGACATCACCGAGCAGGACGAGCCGTTCCTCGTCATGGAGCTGCTCGACGGCGAGACCGTGCAGCAGCTCTGGAAGCGCAAGAGCCGGAAGCTCCCCGTCGCCGAGGCGCTCTGGATCGCCGGGGAGGTGCTCAAGACGCTGGAGAGCTTCCACGCCGAGGGCATCGTCCACCGCGACCTGAAGCCCGCGAACATCTTCATCACGAAGGACAACGTGGTGAAGCTGCTCGACTTCGGCGTGGCCAGGCTGCGCGGCGCGCCCGGCGACAAGACCAAGGCGGGCACGGCGCTCGGGACCCCGTCGTTCATGGCGCCGGAGCAGGCGATGGGGCTGACCGAGGGGGTCGACGGGCGGGCGGACCTCTTCTCGATCGGCGCGACCCTGTACGCCGTGCTCAGCGGGCAGCGCCTGCACCAGGGCCGCTCGGACAACGAGGCGTTCATCCTCGCCGCGACGACGCCGGCCCCGTCGCTCGCGCGGATCGCGCCCGAGCTGCCCGCCTCGGTCATCGGCCTCGTCGACAAGGCGCTCGCCTGGGATCGGCGCAACCGCTTCGACTCGGCCGCGCAGATGCGGCAGGAGGTGCTGCGCGTCCTCGAGGAGCTCGGCGCGGCCGTCCCGCGCCGCCCCGCGCCGCCGAGCACGGGGCGCCCCCCGCCGGACGAGTCCCCCACGGCCGTCGGGATGCGGCCGCCAGCGGAGCCCGCGCCCCAGGAAGAGCCGGGGGACGCGGAGCCGGACGACCCCGCGGTCACGCGCCTCACGGAGGTGTTCCGCCGCATGGAGCGGCTGCTCCCGGCGGTGCGTCACTACGGCTGGACCCACCCGGACGCCGACAACAAGCTCCGCGCGACCTTCCAGGCGATCGTGGAGGCGCTGCGCGCGGACGGGGGCCTCGTCCACTGGGCGCTCTCGCCGTACGCCTTCGAGCACCGCCGGCGGACCGTGTGGGAGCCGCAGCACCCGCTCGATCTCGTCCCGTACAACCTCTTCGCGGCCGGCGTGCGGCGCGTGCAGCTGCTCCCGGGCATCACCGAGGAAGAGCTGCGCGCCTTCTGCGAGGTGCTGCTGCTCGACCCGCTGCGCGACCTCGCCCCCGAGGACGACGTCGCGGCGGCCCTGTGGGAGCGCCGCCTCGAGCACGTGCGCTACGACGTCGTGAGCGTCTTCGCCGAGGGGGACGCCGCCGATCGCGAGCAGTTCTGGCACGAGGCCGACGACGTCGAGAGCATGGCCCGGCGCGCCGCCGAGGAGCGGGCGAACCGCGCCGAGGCGGCCGCGATGGTGATCGACACCGACGCGGCCGCGCTGCGGGCGGCGCGCCGCGCCGCGAGCGCGCTCGCGCTCGACCCGGTCGCGCAGCGCGCGCTCGGCACGCAGCTCGTGCTCAGCCCGGATCGCTGGAGCGAGCGCTTCGTCGAGATCGTGGCGGACGCCTTCCTGAACGCGAAGCGCTACCAGGACGTCGAGCTCGTCACCGAGCCGATGGCCGCCTCGGCGCGCGATCTCATCCTCGCGCGCCGCTTCGACGTGCTCTTCGGCATGCACGACGCGCTGGAGAAGGCGCTCGACGCGCTCGCGCCGAGGCAGCAGGGCGGCGCGCTCGCGACGGAGCTCGCCCGGGGCATGTTCCCGCCCGACACGATGCGGCTGCTCCTCCGCGAGGCGACGCGCGTCGTCGCGCCGGGCGCCCCCGGCGCCGCGGCGCCGCCCGCGCCCGTGGACCTCGATCTCGTCGCGCAGCGCCTCGCGCCCATCCTGCACAAGCTCGGCAGCGAGACCCTGCCGGTCGCCATGGAGGTCGTCGGGCACGTCGGCCACGAGCCCCTGCGCCGCGCGCTCCTCGGCCACCTCGAGCGCACGCTGCCCGGGCACGAGGAGGGGGTCGTCGACGCGCTCATGACCCTGGATCTCGACGTCGCCCGCCCGATCCTCAAGATGTTCGCCGCGTCGCGGACGCAGGGCGCCACCGGCGCGCTGAAGCGCCTCTCCGGGTGCGCGAACGCGGCGCTCCGCTGCGAGGCGATCGCCCACCTCGCGACGAGCCCCGAGCAGATCCGGGACGAGCTGCTCTCGCTCGCCGAGTCGGCGCCCCCGGAGGTGCGCGTCGCGGCGCTCCGCACGCTGGCGCACCACCAGGTCCGCGCGGCCGGCCCGCTGCTCGTCCGCCGCGTGCAGGACAGCTCGTTCCACCAGCTCACGCTCGACGAGCGGCGCGAGTTCCTCGGCGCGCTCTACACGCTGAACCCGGCGCGCGGCGAGTCGGTCGCCGTCGAGCTGCTCCAGCGGCACGGCCTGCTCGCGGACGACGCCGCGGAGCAGACCCGCTGCCTCTCGGCCGAGCTGCTCGGCCGAGAGGCGCGCTCCCAGGAGGCGCTCGACGCCGCGCTCGCGGCCTCGAAGCGGCGGCCCTGGAACAGCCAGGCGCTGCGCGACGCCGCGAGCGCCGCCGCCGAGGCGATCGCCGGCCGCCTCGGCAAGCGGATCTCGACGGTCGGAGATCTCCCGTGACGGCTCCCCAGGTCGACGTCATCAGCCAGAACGTGTCCGAGAACATCCGGCGCGAGCAGGCGCGCGATCTCGCCGCCAGCGTCGTGCAGGCGCTCTTCCGGCTGGTGAAGCTCTCGACGCTGCACGCCATCGACAACCAGGCCATGGTGCGGCAGGTCGAGGAGACGGTCTCGCTGGTCCAGGACTTCGGCCAGCGCTCCGGCCACAACGTCTCCATCCTGTTCACCCGCGGCTCGGTCTTCGTCTCCGGGCAGCTCCTCAAGGCGAACCGCGCCGTCTACGAGGGCGCGCTCGAGCTCGGCGACATCCTGGGCCGCTGCGGCTACTCCGAGATCGGCATCGCGAAGGACGTCCGCGCGAGCGACCTCTACGCGCTCGCCTCCGCGCTCGCGGAGGCCCTCCGGAGCGCGAGGCCGGCGCTCGCGGACCGCCCGGCGCCGCGCGTCCGCCTGCGCGCCGTGGACGAGGAGGTGCTCCGCCGCGAGGTGGCCGTCGATCGCGAGGGCGACGAGACGTCGGCGATCGTGCGGACCTACGCGACGGCGATCGTGATCCTCCGCCGGTTCTACGACGACCTGCGGCAGGGCCGCTACGCCCTGCGGCAGGGCGTCAAGCGCATCACGCAGCGCCTCGTCGATCTCTCCGCGAATGAGACGCCGGCGTTCCTCGGCGTCACCGCGCTCCGCAACCAGAACCACGACGACGCCGGGCGCGCGGTGAACACCGCGATCCTGAGCCTCGCCATGGCCCGGCAGATCACGGGCGACGTCGTGCTCCTGCAGCGGCTCTCGATGGCGGCGCTGCTCTTCGACATCGCGCGGCCGCGGCTCACCGGCGTCGCGCGGAGCGGCGGCGGCGGGCTCGTCCCGCAGCTGAGCGAGCAGCAGGACGCGGACGTCCCGGCCGGCACGGCGGTCGTGCTGACCGCGCTCGGCCTCGTCAACGAGCCCAGCGTCACGCGCACCGTGGTCGCCTACGAGGCGCACTGGGTGCGCCGCCAGGCCGCGCTCGGCCCGGTCTACCGCGGCCTCCGCCAGCCGACGCTGCAGGCGCGCATCCTCGCGACCGCCCGCGCCTTCAACGACCTCCTGACGCCCGCGCCGGGCGAGGCGCCGCTCTCCGCCGACGAGGCGATCGCCAAGCTCGAGCAGGAGGCGACCGATCCGGCGGACCGCGCGGTGCTGCGGCTGCTCGTCGGCGCGCTCGGCATCTTTCCGACCGGCACGCTCGTGGAGCTCTCGACCGGCGAGGTCGCGCTGGTGGTGCAGACGCCGGCGCACCCGGCCCGCTACTCGCAACCGCGCGTCCGGCTGGTCCTCGACGCCTCCGGCGGGCCGATCGGGCGCGCGCTCGAGGTCGATCTCGCCGAGCGGCCTCGCCAGGGCGAGCCGACGCGGCACATCCGCCGGATCGTCGCGACCAGCGACGACCCCGCCGCCGCGTCGATGCGCGCCCACGCGGCCGTCCAGGAGGCGCCGCAGGTGTCGCTGAGGACGCCGACGATCCCTGCAGAGCCGCCCGTCCGCTCGGCGCAGGCGCCGGCGTCGCCGCTCGCCAGCCTGCGCATGCCGCCGCCGCAGCCGATCACGCGGCCCTCGTCGCCGACGCTGCCGATGACCAGCTCGCCGGCGAGCCGGAGGACGCAGCCGCGGCCCGGCGACGCCGGCCGCGGGCCCGCCTCGCCGCCCGAGGCCGCGCCGCCGGCGCCGGTCGACGACGGCGGCGCGGAGGCCAGGATGCTCGCGGATCTGCCGCCGGCCCCGTCCGGCAGGCTCTCGCCCACGTTGCAGCCCGGGCGCACCACCGCGCGCTGGCCGGATCCACCGCAGCCGCAGGAGCCCGCCGCGCCGGCGGACCCGTACCCGCCCCCGAAGGGCGCTCACGGAGAGGAGTCGTGGTCGGTGCAGACAGACAGCGATCATCCGGACGAGGTCCCCGAGGAGAGCGCGCGGCCGGCCGCGCTGCGCGCCCGCGGCTGGGGAGAGCAGCCATCGCGGCGCGAGCGCGATCCGGTGTCGGAGCTGCCGCCCTCGGCGATGGCCGGCCCCATCGCCGTGCTGTCGCTGCCGGGCGAGCCGCCGACCGCGGAGGGCGCGCTCGCGCGCACGCCGCTCGTCCACCTGCTCGTGTACATGCTCGACCGGCGCCTCACCGGCACCGCGTGCTTCATCGACCCCCAGGGCGTCCGCCACGGCATCTTCTTCAGCGACGGCGTGCCGGCGAAGATCTGGACCGGGACGATCGTCGCCCCGCTCGATCGGGTGATCCTCGAGCTCGGCCTCCTCGACGAGGCGACCCTCCGGGAGACGCTCCGGGACATCACGAAGCGGCGGGTGCTGCACGGCCGGCTGCTCGTCTCCCGGGGCCTGCTCGACCGGGAGACGGTCTTCGGCGTGCTGCGCGAGCAGCTCGTGCGCAAGCTCGTCGCGCTCTACGATCTCCCGCCCGAGACGCGCTACGCCTACTACGACGGCCAGAACCTGCTGTCGTCCTACGGCGGCCCGGAGCTCATCGGGTGCGAGCCGCTCGCGGTGATCATGGCGGGCGTCCGGCTCCACGCCGACGATCCGCTGATCGACGCGACCCTCGACCGGATCCAGAGCCGGCAGCTCGGCCTCCACGTCGAGGCCGAGATGAAGCGGTTCCAGCTCCACCGCGACGAGGCGGCCGTCGTCGACCTCCTGCGCACGCGGCGCATGACGCTCGCCGAGCTCGTCGGGGCGGGCGTCGCGCAGGAGCGCGTCGTGCGGCTGACGATCTACGCGCTCGCGATCACGCGGCACCTCGATCTCGGCGCGCCGGGCCGGCGCCCCGTCGGGCTCGGCGCGCCCGCCGGCTCCGGCCGGGAGCGGTCCGCCAGCGCCGCCCCGGCCGACGCGGGCCAGGCCCAGCGCGAGCCGGCCGGCGCGGCGGCGCGGTCGCCGCGCCCCACCTCGGGCTCGACGGCGCCCGCGGCGCGCGCGGCGCGCGGCGAGGCCGACGGCCGCGCGTCGCCGCGGCAGCCCGACGATGCCCCGGCGCCGTCCAGCAGGCGGTCGGGGTCGCCGTTCGCCGAGCCGATCGCCCCGCGCCGGTCGACCGTGCCGCCCCCGTCCGGCGCGCCGGACGGCCGCGGCGCGCCGCTCCCGGGCCCGGCGGCGCCCTTCGATCCGCGCGCGGCCGGCGGCGAGCCGGGCGGCGCGCCCCGCGGCGCCGAGCCGAGGGTCCCGAAGCAGCCCCTCGCGCCGTCGTTCGCCGGGGCGCGCGCGCAGCCGCCGATGCAGCAGGCGCCCACCGTCAAGATGGCGGCCGTCGGCGCGGAGGGCAGGGCCGCGCGGGCGGGGCGGACCGAGGCGGCGTCGCCGCTCCCGCCCCCGCGCGCGCCGGAGCCCGCGAGGCCGCAGGCGGGCGCCGCGCCTGCCTCCGATCTCCCGCCGCCGCCGCGCGCCGCGCTGAGCCCCGAGCTGGCCGCGCGCCGCGCCGAGATCGAGGCGCGCGCCGCCGCGATCGACGGCGAGAGCTTCTTCCAGATGCTCGGCGTCGCGGACGACGTCCCCCCGGAGCGCGTGCAGAGCGCCTATTTCGCGCTCGCCAAGCAGTGGCACCCCGACCGGACGCCGCCGGAGCTCCAGGACGTCAAGCCGCTCGTCGCGCGCGTGTTCGCCCGCATCAGCGAGGCCTACCAGACGCTGAGCGACCCCAAGCGGCGCGCCGAGTACCTGCAGGGGCCGAAGGAGGCCGCGCCCCCCGCGGAGGACGAGGAGAAGATCGCCCGCGTCGTCGACGCCGCGCTCGAGTTCCAGAAGGCCGAGATCCTGCTCAAGAAGAACGACCTCGCCGGCGCCGAGATCCGCGCGCGCCGCGCGCTGAACGCCGACCCGGAGCAGCCGGAGTACATGACGCTGCTCGTCTGGATCCAGGCGCAGCGGCGCGGCGAGCCGCCCGCGCTCGCGGAGGGGGCCACGAGCGCGCACTACGACGACCTGATCCAGACGCTGGACGTCGTCCTGCGGAAGGAGCCCCGCTACGAGCGGGCGCTCTTCTACCGCGGCATGCTCCTCAAGCGCTCGGGCCGGATCGACCGCGCGATCCGCGATTTCCGCCTCGCGGCCGAGATCAACCCGAAGAACCTCGACGCGATCCGCGAGGTGCGCGTGCAGGAGATGCGCAGCCGCACGACCAACGACCCGACGCCCGCCGGCGGCCTCCTCGGCAAGTTCTGGAAGCGCTGACGCGCGTCAGCGCGCCGCCGCCGGCGCGGCGCCGAGCGACCGCAGCGCGCGGCAGATCGTCTCGTCGCGGCAGGGCCCCACCCGCCCCGCGTGCGCCGGCCAGGGCACCTCGCGCACGCGGTGCAGATCGCGCACGTCGGGGCCGCGCCACGGGCCGAGCGCCCGGTCCACGCGCGCCTCCCGCTCGTTCGTCGCCGGCAGCGAGAGCTGCACCTGCGGCACGATGCCGACCTTCTGCACCGGCGCGCCGTCCGGCAGCGCGTAGAGCAGCGTGGTGAGGCGCAGGACGCCGACGTGGGCGTCGTCGTCGAGGTACTCCTGGGCGCACCCCTTGCCGTAGGTGCGATCGCCGATGACCACGCCGCGCCGGTAGCTGCCGAGCGCGCCGGCGATCATCTCGGCCGCGCTCGCCGAGTCGCCGTCGACGAGCACCGCGAGCGGCCCGCTCCACCCGCGCTCCGTGGGCACGTCGGGCGAGCGCTCCACCTCGACGCCGCCGTCGCGGCGCCGCATCGGGAACAGCGGCACGCCCGGCAGGAACAGCCCCAGCGCGGCGATCGCCCCGTCGGTCGAGCCGCCGCCGTTCGCGCGCACGTCGAGCATCACGCCCCGCGTGTCGCCCTGCGCGCGCGCGCGGTGGAGCGCCGCCGCGACCCGGTCCCCGAGGTCGTCGGGGACGTCGGGGATGCTGATCACCGCGACCTTGCCGTCGCCGAACCGCACCAGATCGAGCGGCAGCTCCGCCGGCGCGGCCTCCGCGGGCTGCGGCCCGATCGGGTGCGGCGCCACGCTCAGCTCGAGCGGCGCCGCGGCGCCGCGCCGGAGCAGCGCCACGCGCGCGGTCGTCCCGGGGCGCACGTCGGCGAGGACGGCGAGCTGCTCGGCCTGCTCGACGCTCATCCCGGAGATCGGAAGATCCTGGATCCGGATCACCACGTCGCCGTCCGCGAGCGGCGCGAGCGCGCCGCGATCGATGCGCACCCCGATCGCGGTGCGCGTCATCTCCTGCCAGAGCCGGGCCGGCGGGTGCGCCTCGAGATCGAGGTCGTAGATGGAGACCTCCTCCTCGAGCGGCGCCCAGGCGCCGTGGGCGTCCAGCTGGGGCACGTAGGCGCGCACCGCGGCCGCGATCACCGTGCGCGCCCAGCCCTCGTCGCTCATCGAGGGCGCCGCGCGCTCGCGCACGGCGTCGGCGTAGCGGGCGAGCGGCTCCCCGAAGTGCGCGCGCAGCGCGCCGACCTCCCGGCCGAGCTCGCGCGCGAGATCCCGGGCGCTCCGCGTCACCTCGCCGTCCTCGAACGGCGCCGCGGAGATCAGCGCCCACGCCTCGGCGGCCGTCGCGGGCGGGCGGGCCAGCCCGCGGCGGTAGCCCTCGTCGAAGACCCCGTCGAGCTCGCGCGACCACCGGGACAGCTCCTGGCCCACGCGCAGCGCCGCCGAGCACGGCCCGCTGCCCACGGGCGCCTGCAGATCGGCGAGGAGCGCGGCGGCCTCCCGCCGCAGCGACGCCCCCACGGGCGCGTCGGGCGCGACCGACCACAGCCCGTGCGGATCGAGCCAGTCGGACGTCGCCTCGGCAAACTTTGCGGGATCGATGCGGAGCGGCGGGGCGGCCAGCGTGGTGCGGGCCTGGGCGACGATGGCGCGCGCCTGCTCGCAGCCGAGCGAGGTCGGCGCCCCGGTGGGCACGGCGATGCCGCGGTCGAGGGCGTTCGGGTCGCAGCCGACGCCGTCGATCTCCTCGTCGTCCGGCGCGAGGGCGTGGAGCAGGGGCCGCGAGAGCCCGCGCCGCGCCTTCGCCGCGGGCGTCTCCGCCTCGCGCGAGAGCAAGGCGAGCGTCGCCAGGCAGGCGGCGATGCACGCGACGGAGCTCGCGACGCGTGTCCTCACTGCTCTCCGGATATCACGACGCGGGCCGCGCGGGCAGGGGCGACCGCGGTCATCGGCGCGCGGGCCGCGCGGGCAGGGGCGACCGCGGTCATCGGCGCGCGCGTCGCGGGGGCAGGGGCGACCGCGGTCATCGGTGCGCGCGTCGCGGGGGCAGGGGCGACCGCGGTCATCGGCGCGCGCGACGCGCGGACGGCCCTGCGGGCGCTGCCCACGCCCTCCGCGCGGGCGGCCCGGTCCGCGCCCGAAACCTGGACGCAACATCCCGTTCTCATTCGCCGCTCGCGCGCCCTGGATCTGCGCTCAGCGCCGCGCATCCGTGCTCCTCCGCTTTCCCGCAAAGCTTTCGCGTCCCTCCGGGGATCCGAACACGTTGCGCATTCCAGCGCAAAAAAAGGCGATTTCGTAGGGTTTATCCCGGCATCGCGCCTGCATCTGGCCTGGTGCCGCCCACCGGGTTCGCACGGGTCTCTCGACCCACGTCCTCCTTGATCGGC
The DNA here is from genome assembly GCF_051526825.1 of Sorangium sp. So ce185. Lineage (NCBI taxonomy): Bacteria > Pseudomonadati > Myxococcota > Polyangiales > Polyangiaceae > Sorangium > Sorangium sp. So ce185. Next base: position 1,683,829 of record NZ_CP150316.1, read on the forward strand.
GCGCGGCGGAGAGCAAAGAGACCATGAGCACCACCTGGGATCGTGCGGCATTCTCGGCTTATCGTACAGAGCTCGCGAACTACGCCACCCTGAGCCCGGAGGCCGAGCGGGAGCTCGCGCTCCGCTGGCGCGCTGGTGACCGGGACGCGGGCCGGCGCCTCATCGAGGCGTGCCTGCCGTTCGTCATGACGATCGCGCTCGAGTACCGCCGGTGGGGGCTCCCGATGGAGGACATCGTCCAGGAGGGGAACATCGGCCTCCTGAAGGCGGCGGAGCGCTTCGATCCGGACCGCGGCTGCCGCCTGGCGACCTACGCGGCCTACTGGATCCGGGCGGAGATCCGCGAGCACGTGGCGCGGGGGTACCGGATCGTGCGCCTCGGCTCGTCGAAGAGCGAGCGCCGCGCGCTGCGCATCTACCGCAAGACGCACGAGAAGGACCCGGCGGTGCTGGCGGAGCTGAGCGGCCTGTCGGAGGAGCGGGCGGCCGAGCTCTTGCCGCTGCTCATGGCGCGCGACGTGAGCCTGGAGCGCTCTCCGAGCGACGACGGCGTGGCCCCGATGGAGCGGCTCGCGTCGAGCTCGCACACGCCCGAGGAGGAGGCCTGCGCCGCCGACGAGCGCGAGCAGCTCTCGCGCGCGCTGCAGAAGGTCGTGAGCGAGCTGTCGCCCCGCGAGCGCCGCATCATGAGCCAGCGCTGGCTGACCGACAGCCCCGTGACGCTCGAGCAGCTCGGCGCCGACTTCGGCGTCAGCAAGGAGCGCGTGCGGCAGATCGAGGAGCGCGCGAAGAAGCGGATGCGCGCGCGCATCGAGGAGATCACCCGCGAGCCGATGGCCAAGAGCGCGTGATCCGGAGAGAGCGCGCTCGGGGTGGGCGGCGAGCGACGCCGCCTCCTCCAGAGCGCCGAGCGGCGCCCGCCCCACGGCCGGCGGGGCGGCGCGCTAGATCTCGATGACGGTGCCTTCGCGCGCGGCGATGGTGTTCGGGAAGAGCTCGCGGGCGCGCATTTCCTTCTCGCGCACCATCGCGTCGGTCTGGTTGGGGTCGTGGTGGTGCAGGACGAGCTGCTTGGCGCCCGCCGCCTTCGCGAGCTCGCAGCCCGCGACGAACGTGGCGTGACCCCAGCCCGTCTTCGGGCCGCCGCCCACCTCGCCCGCGTACTCCTCGGGCGTGTACATCGCGTCGAAGATCAACACGTCGGCGCCCATCGCGAGCTTCTTCAGCTTCGGATCCACGATGGCGTAGTGCTCGGAGTCGGTGATGTACACGACGACCTTCCCCTCGTGCTCGACGCGGTACGCGTAGACGCCGTTCGGGTGGTTGCCGCGCGCGTTGGTCACGCGCACGTCGTCGTTCGGGCCGATCGTGACCACCTCGCCCTCGTAGAGATCGCGGAACGTCATCGCCGCGCCCATCTCCGTGAGGTGCACCGGGAAGCTCGGGTAGTCCATCTGCCCGGCGAGCGTCTCCTCGAGCGTCCGCGAGACGTTGAGGCCGCCGTAGAGATGGATCTTGTTCCCGCGCACGAACGCGGGCGTGAAGAACGGGAAGCCCTGGATGTGATCCCAGTGCACGTGACTGAAGAACATCCAGGCTTCGAAGGGCATCTCCTTGACCAGCTCCTGGCCGAGGAGACGGAGCCCCGTCCCGCCATCGAGGATGACCAGCGTCTCGCCGGCACGAATCTCGTAGCAGCTCGTGTTGCCGCCGACTTCGACCGTGCCTGCACCGGGCGTGGGGATGCTTCCGCGAACCCCCCACATCTTGATCCGCATCCTGCCTCGCTCGCTGAACCCCGCCCGTTTCAAGGTAGAGCTATTAGATTCCGAGCGCGGGCAGCGTCAAGCCGGCAGGTGCACCGGGAGCAAGGAAGGTCGCAGACGTGGAGACCTGGCCGGGGGAGCAGGGGCACGGCGCCAATGTAGTTGCAGGGTAGGCGGCAGCCCAGCGACAGGCCGCAAAAGCGCCAGGAAGCCGGCCACGTCTCGGCATGGAGCCCGCGGCGCGGGGGCTCGCAGGCGGGGCGGGGGAGGCCGCGGCGGCGGCGGCGCCGGGGGAGGCGGCGGCGCGGGCGGCGGGGCGGGAGGCCGCGGCGGCGTCCTGGCGGCCGGAGGGCAGGGCACGCCCCGCGCAGCAGACGCGCGACGGCCACGGCCGATGGGCTATGGTCGGGCGCATGCCGCTCCACGCGGACGCCATCGTCGTCCTCGGCTGCAGGATGCTCCCGTCCGGGCGCCCGGCGGCCCCCGGCGCGCGCCGCGCGGCGCGCGCGGCCCAGGCCTACCGCGACGGCGTCGCGCCGTGGGTGATCGCCAGCGGCGGGCGGCGCTGGGGCGCGCAGATCGAGGCGCGCGTGCTCTCCGCCGAGCTGCTGCGCGCCGGCGTCCCGGCCCGCGCCATCCTGCAGGACCTCTGGTCGCTGACGACGCACGAGAACGCGATCTTCAGCGCGGCCCTCCTGCGCCGCATGGGCGCGCGGCGCGCGGCGATCGTCACCTGCCCCTGGCACATGGCGAGGGCTCTCCAGAACTTCCGCGAGGTCGGGATCGACGCCTGCGCGCTGCCATCGCCGCACGTGCGCGCTCCGATGGTTGCGCGCGCGTGGCTGCGCGGTCACGAGGTGGTCTCGATGTGGCTCGACGCGCGCGCGATGCGCCGCCGGCAGATCCTCTGCGAGAGCGCCGACTGGCTGCTCGACGGCGCGCGCCGGGGTGAGACGTGATCATGCCGAGAAGGCGCCCCTCCCCGCTCCTCGCTCTGCTCCTCTCGCTCGCCGCCTGCACCGAGCAGCCCGCGCCCGGCCCCGCGCCGGACGCGGGGAGCTCCGCGGCGGCGCCGGCCCCGAGCGCCAGCGCGAAGGCGCGGCTCGACGCCCTCCTCGCCGCGGAGCAGCGCCGCGCCGCCCTGGAGGTGAGCGCCGCCGATCAGCAGAGCCGGGACGTCGACGTGCGGCGCGCCGCCGCGCGGGCGCTCGCGCGCATCGGCGGCGACGCGGCGCGGCCCGGGCTCGCGCGCGCGCTCGCCGACGAGGACGACGAGGTGGTCGCGTGGGCCGCCTACGGCCTCGGGTTCTCGTGCAAGGGCCACGAGGCGGAGACGGTCTCCGCGCTCGTCGCGCGCGCGCTCGCCCGCGACGCCCGCCCGGCTCAGGCGGCCGCGCCGGGCGCCGCCGCGTCCGCGAACGGCGCCGTGTCCGCGAGCGCCGGCGCGTCCGCGAGCGCCGGCGCGTCCGCGAGCGCCGGCGCGTCCGCGAGCGCCGCCGCGTCCGCGAGCGCCGCCGCGTCCGCGGGAGCGCCGCGGCTCGACGCGGGCGGCGCGCTCGCCCGGGCCATCGGGCGGTGCGGCGCCGAGGCGTCGGAGCCGACGCTCGTCGCGTGGCTCGAGGGGCCGCGCGAGCGCGCGATCCACGCGGCGTACGCGCTCGGGGATCTCGCCGCGATCAAGCTCAAGCTGCGCGAGGAGACGCTCGTCGCGCTGCTCAACCTCGCCGCGGGCAGCGCGGCCAGCCCGCCGGTCCCGGAGGCGCTCTACCCGATCGGGCGGCTCGAGCACGTCCCGCTCACGGTCATCCCCCGCATCCGCGACGTCGCCGCCGCGCGGCTCGCGGAGGCGGGCGACGCGCGGCTCTTCGCGGTGCGCGCGCTGGGTCGGGCAGGGGAGGCGGCCGCCCCCGAGCTCGCGCGCGTGCTCGGCACGAAGGGCGTGTTCGCCCCGAGCGAGCGCGCCGAGGCCGCGCGCGCGCTCAAGCGGCTCGGCGCGCCCGGCCAGCGCGCCCTCGCCGACGCGCTCCCCGCGCTCGTCCCGAGCGCGGATCCCATCGCGCTCACCGGCCTCGTGGGCGAGGACCTCGGCGTGCTGCTCACCGCCCTCGACGCGCTCGGATCCGCGGGCGCCGCGCGCAAGCCGCTCCGCGAGCTCGCCGCCCTGCCGCCGCCGCCGAGCGCGCCCGCGGCGATCCTCCGCCGCCTCGCGTGGCTCCGCTGCGGCGCGGCCAAGCTCCTCGCCGGCGCGAACCACCGCGATCCGCTGCTCCTCGGCTGCGACGTCACGGTGCCGCCGGATCCGGGGAGCAAGCCGGACGCCGCCGCGCCGGTGCGCGGCTCGATCGGCGCCCGGGCGGTCGTCGAGGTGATCGGCCGCGAGGCGATCACGGGCGCGCGGCTCGCCGCGTACCGCGCCTACGCCGGGTCGGGCGATCTGCGCGCGCGGGAGGCTGCGATCGACCTCATCGCCTCGCACGAGGAGATCGACGGCGCGCCCGACCTGCTCGCGAAGGCGCTCGCCGCGGAGGAGCCGGGCCTCGTCGCCGCCGCGGCGGACGTCATCGCGCGGCAGCCCCAGCGCGCGTCGGAGGCGCCGGCGCAGGGGAAGCGGAAGCGCAAGCGGCGGCTCGACGACAAGGGCGCGCCCGCCGCGGTCACGTCGCCCGCGATCGAGGGCGCGCTGCTCTCGCTCCTCGACCGCCCCGGCGTGCGCGACGATCCGGAGCTGATCGGCGCGGTCATCGACGCGGCGGGGGCGCTCTCGCTCAAGCAGGCCGAGGCGCGGCTCGAGGAGCTCTGCCGCTCGAGCTACCCCACGACGCGGGCGCGCGCGGGGACGGCGCTCGGCGTGCTCCGCGGCCGCAAGATCGCGTGCGACGCCGGGCCGCCGGGCGACGCCGGTCGGCCGGCCGCCGCGCCGCCGGCCGGCGAGCTGCCGGCGGAGGCCGCCGCGCTCGCGCGCGCGCCGGCGGCGCTGACCTTCGACACGGACGCCGGCGAGCTCACGATGACGCTCGACCCCGCGCTCGCGCCCGTCGCGGTGACCCGCTTCGTGGATCTCGCGCGCTCCGGTTATTACGACGGCAAGATCGTCCACCGCGTGGTGCCGGGCTTCGTCACCCAGTTCGGCGCTCCGTTCGGCGACGGCGCCGGAGGGCCGCCCGGCAGGCCGGCGCTCCGCTGCGAGACGTCGCCGGTCCCGTTCGAGCCGCTGCGCGTCGGCGTGGCCCTCGCCGGCCGCGACACCGGATCGAGCCAGCTCTTCGTCATGCACGCGCGCGCGCCGCACCTCGACGGCCAGTACGCGGCGGTCGGCGTCGCCGCCGGGCCGTGGGCTGCGCTCGTGGACGGGGACGCCATCCGGAGCGTGAAGGTGCGCGACTGATCGCGCGCGGCGCGCGTCACCGCTCGCGACGCGCATCACCGCGCGCGCCGCTCGCGACGCGCGACGCGCGAGCAACGCAAACGCAAACCGCTGGGGCTCGGCGGCGTCCCTCCATGTCGATTGACAAGCGCCCCCGACCGGCGCTTTACAGTGTAGCGTGGTCATCGCCTCCTTCCTGGCCGTCGCGGTGCTCGTGTACACGTACTTCGGGTACCCGATCGTTATCGGCATCCTGGCGCGCCTCTGGCCCGCGCAGCGGAAGGACGACCCGAGCTACGTCCCCACGGTGACGGCGTGCATCCCCGTCTACAACGCGGCGTCGTATCTGCCGGCGAAGGTCGAGAGCCTCTTCGCGCTCGACTATCCCAGGGACAAGCTCGAGGTCCTGCTCTACTCGGACGGGTCGACCGACGACACGGTACGCGTGGCCCAGCAGCTCTCGGAGCGCGACCCCCGGGTGAAGGTGATCGTCAGCGAGGCGCGGCGCGGCAAGCCGATCGGCGTGAACACGATGCTCGGGGTCGCGACGGGCGAGGTGCTGCTCATGACGGACGTCCGCCAGCCGCTCGTGCCCGGGGCGCTGCGCGCGCTCGTGCGGCTCCTGGCCGATCCCGGCGCGGGCTGCGTCTCCGGCAACCTGGTGCTGAAAGGCTCGGCGGGCTCGGGGGCGTACTGGCGTTACGAGAACTGGATCCGCCTCCAGGAGGGGCGGTTCAGGAGCATGGTCGGGGTGACCGGCCCCATCTACGCCATCCGCCGCGCCGACATGAGCCAGCTCCCGGAGGGCGTCATCCTCGACGATATGTGGGTGCCGATGCGGCTCCGGCTCGAGGGCCGCTCGATCCTCTTCGCAGAGGACGCGATCGCGTACGACGACGCCTTCGGCGACGAGCGCGAGTTCGGCCGCAAGGTGCGCACGCTGGCGGGCAACTACCAGCTCTTCTCGCTGCTCCCGGCGCTGCTCGTCCCGTTCCGGAACCCGTCCTGGTTCGAGATCTTCTCTCACAAGCTGCTTCGCCTCGTGTGCCCCTGGGCGCTCGTCGCGCTGCTGCTCACGTCGACGGTCGCCTGGGTCGGCGCCGAGGCGAGCGGCGACGCGTCGTGGACGCTCTACGCGGCGCGCGCGCTGTTCGGCGGCCAGGCGGCGTTCTACCTGCTCGCGGCGCTCGGGGGCGCCGCGGGCAAGCTCGGCGCGCTCGCGCGCACGTTCGTGGTGCTCAACGCGGCGGCCGTGGTCGGCCTCTGGCGCTTCGTCCGCGGCTCGCAGAAGGTCACCTGGTAGCGCGGGGGCGCAGCCGTCATCGCCGCAGCCGAGGCCCGCGCGCTCGCGGGCCGCTCGCGGCGATCGCGCGGGCTACGGCTCGAGCAGGCCCACGAGCTCGTGGGCGGCGCGGTGCGATCGCAGGAGGGCGAGCGACGACGGGAGCAGCCGCCCCAGCCCCTCGTGCGGCGGCGCCTGGAACCTGACCGGCGCGGGGAGGACGTCGAGGCCCGCGCGCTCGAACATGCGGAGCGAGCGCGGCATGTGGAGCGCGCTCGTCACGAGCACCACGGCGTCGGGCGAGAGGCTGCGCGCGATCCGGGCGGAGTGGAGCGCGTTCTCCCGGGTGTCGCGCGACTCGGTCTCGAGGATGATCTTCTTCCTCGGCACGCCCAGCTCGACGAGCAGGTCGGCCATGGCGCCGGCGAGCTCGGTGGGCGCGCGCCGGAGGTCCCGCCCCGAGACGATGACGTGGCCGAAGCCGTAGGTGCGGTAGACCCGCGCGGCGCCGAGGCCGCGCTCGATGCCGTCCGCCGTCTGCCGTTCCAGGGCGGGCGTGCCGAACTCGTCGGCGTCGATCCCGGCGGTGAGGACGATCAGGACCCGCCGCTCGGGCGAGCTCTGGGCGAGCTCCGGCCGCAGGTCCCTCGGCGCCGTGCTCATCCGGCGCGAGATCGCGGTGGAGACCTCGGGCATCGAGAGGAGCCACAGCGCGAGCCAGGCGCTCCACGCGAGCGCCCGCCCGACCTTCGACCAGCGCGCGCGGTACGGAAAGCCGCCGCCGGAGAGCGCGAGGCCGATGCCCCCGACGACGAGGAGCACGAGGAGCGGATCGACGAGGCGGGAGATGGACAAGGCGAGGCTCGCCGAGGAGGCGCTCGGCGCTTTATCTATGCTGTCGTCGGGGGGTGAGGCGAGCGAAAAGGGCGCGCCGCGAAGGTGGGGGACGGGCGCGCGCGACGCGCCCGCCCCGGCGCTGCTGCTCGCGACGGACGGCGCTCAGCGCCGCCGGTGCGCGCGCCGCCGCCGGGCTGCGGCGGAGGCGAGGGCGAGCCCGGCGAGGCCCGCGGGGAGCCACCCGCCGTGGCCGCTCTCGGGTGTCCGGCAGCCGCACCCGCCCGCCTCGCGGGCGCCGTCCGGGCCGCTGCCGGTCGAGCTGTCGCCGCCGCCGCCGCTGGCGTCCCCGCCGCCGCTCGCGTCGCCGCCGCCGGTGTTGTCGGGCGCCTCCCCCAGATCGATCGACGCGTCGGCGCTCGCGACGAGGATCGGCGGCGCCTCGCCGGTCTCCTCGTAGATGGCGTGGAGCCGCTCTCCCAGGTCGTCCGTGACGTTCTCGGAGCGCAGGAAGTCGATGTACTCCTTCGTCATCGACTGGTAGTAGACGCGCGCCGAGAGCGTCTGGGCGCCGAAGGCGCCGGCGGGGACGGTGAGCGTGAAGCGCGCCTCGTCGTAGTTGCGGTATCCGCCGTTCCCGTCGCCGAAGTCGATCTCCGGCGTCGGCTGGGTCTTCTGCGACGGCACGAAGCCCTTCGGCGGGATGCGGGTGTCGGAGATGATCATGTCGTGGAGCGCGAGGTGCTCCTCTTTCTCCCCCGCGCCCGCGTCGCCGTCCCAGCGCCCGTGCACGGCCCGGTACTCGTGGGTGGGCGGCTCGTGCTGGATCTCGCCGGTGTCCGCGTCGTAGCCGCCGAGCAGCGGCCGCTCGACGCCGTCCTCGCCGACGAGGAACACGGCGATCCAGGCGCGCCGGCTCTCGGCGTAGCCGGTCGGGAACTTGTGGCCGGTGAGGTTCTCGACGCGGACGGCGACGGTGATCTCGTCGCCGGGCCTCGCTTCCCCGGGGGCCTCGATGAGCGCGACCGAGGCGGCCGACGCGAGGCTCTCGAGGGTGCGGTCGAGCGCGAGCTGGAAGGAGGCTTCGCGCTCCGCGACGTACTCCTTCTCGGCCGCCATGACCGCCTGGATGCCCCAGTGGTTGCCGCCGACGAGGACGTGGTCGCGCGGATCGGTGCGGAGCGGGCCGAGATCGGCCACGGCCAGCTCCCCGGTCTTCCTCTTCATGTGGCAGTCGACGCAGCTCCGAGGGTCCGCGCCGCCGTCGCGGAAGTCGCTGGAGGCCCACTCCTCGAAGGTCGTATCGAGCGGAAACTCGATCGTGGTCTCGGTGCCGTCCGCGTTCCTGAGCATGACCTCCGGGTTCGTGACCTGGTGGCATTGCCCGCAGAACTGCGAGCTGGCGAGCATGGGGTCCCGCTCGCCGACGTGGGAGTTCGACTCCACGTTCTCGTAGGGCCCGTACATCACGGGCGTGCTGGTGAACCCGGCGGCCTCCGGCGTGGTGTCGAACACGAGCTGCGCGTTGCCGAGGTGGTACGACGGCTTATCGTCCTCGCCGAGGGTCGGCTTCGCGCGGTGGCACACGTTGCAGCTGACGCCCTGGCCATCGACGATCTTCCCGTCGGACGCGGCGTTCGGGTCGAGCCCGGAGCCGTCCGGCGGCGTCGCCCTCCCGTTCACGAAGCCGACCGGAGTGTGGCAGCGCAAGCAGAACGTGCCGATCCCCGGCACGTCCTGGTTGGCGATCGTGAGCGCCGCCTTGAAGACCGGATCGCGCCACGCGTTGGCCATCATGGTGCCTGCCCACGTGTCCGTGGGCATGTAATCCAGCGGGTCCTGGCCTTCCGCGCGGTGGCATCCAGCGCAGCGCTCGGCGGTGCCGAGGTTGTTCGGCTGCGGCATCGCGCCCGCCTTGGTCCCCTGGAGATCATCGATTCCGGCTGCTGCTCCGCCGCTCAGCAACCCGAGCGCGAGCACCCAACCAACCCCCAACATCGACTTCTTCTGCATAGCGCGGATCCAGATCTGGCAAGCTGCTCTTCGGACAGCGTGAACCGACGATGAACGGCGTGATGGCCTCGCGGCGCGGGGCGACCTATTCCGGATCGATCCGGAAGATCTTGCCGCCGTAAGAGACGATGTAGAGCTCGCCCGCGGCGTCCTCGCCGAACGAGGCGAGGCCCTCGATGGTGCTCACGGAGTTGAGATCCTGGCTGAGCTGGGTGCCGAGATCGGTCGGGCTCGAGGGCGTGGCGACGCCGTCCCGCCAGGTGAACATCCACACCCGGTCCGACGCGAAGTCCCCGTACAGGTACTTGCCCCGGAGCGCCGGGATCTTGCTGCCGCGGTAGACGTAGCCGCCGGTGATCGAGCCGTCGCCGTTGTCGTGATCATAGCGCTTGACGGGCGGCGTGATCATCGGCGAGGTGCACGGAATTCCCTGGTCGCTCTGGAGGCAGACGTCCCCCTCGGTGACGCTCCAACCGAAGTTCTTGTGGCCCTCGCCGCGCGGCTGGACGTTGATCTCCTCGAACAGGCGGCCGCCGACGTCTCCGATGTAGAGATCGCCCCGGCAGCGGTCGAAGCTGAAGCGCCACGGGTTGCGCAGCCCGTAATTCCACACGAACGGGTCTCCGCCGGCGACGTTCCCGGCCGGCGGCGTCGGGTGGTTGTCGACGTCGACGCGGAGGATCTTCGCGTACTTCACCTCGATGTTCTGCCCGTTGTTGTCCGGGTCCGGATTCGAGGTGTCGCCGCCGCCGTCTCCGACGCCCACGTAGAGCATTCCATCGGGACCGAACGCGAGCATCCCGCCGTTGTGGTTGCCGACCAGCACCGGGAACGAGAAGAGCTCGCGGACCTGCGCCGCGTCCGCCTGGTCTGGATTGGACGCCGAACGCTTGAACTCGCGGAGGGCCAGCGTCCTCGACCTCGTGTTGTGGTAGACGAAGAACCGCCCGTTGGTCGCGTAGTCAGGGTGGAACGCGAGCCCGAGGAGACCTCGCTCATCCTCGTCGTACTGGATCTGCTGGACCTGCGCGGTGATATCGAGGAACGGGGTGCTCTGCACCACGCCTCCGCTGATGATCCGGATGGTCCCGCCCTGCTCCACCACGTAAAGCCGGCTGGCATCTTCCGGCTCGCTCGTCACGAACACGGGACTACGCAGGCCGCTCGCCACCTCGGTGAGCTTGAGCGGCGGCACGGTCCCTCCCGGCTCGTCGCACTCGATCGTCCCACTCCCGCCCGCGCCGGTTCCGGTCGTCGCGCCGGCGCCCGACCCCCCCGTCCCGCTCGTCGTCGCGGCCGGACCGCCTCCGCTGCCCGTCGCGGAAGCGTCCGTGCCCGTCGTGGCGCCCGAGCCCGAGCCCGAGCCCGAGCCCGGCCCCGAGCCCGGCCCCGTGGTGGCGCCGCCGCCCGTGCCGGTTCCGCCAGGACCGGCCCCGCCGCTGCCCCCTGATCCGCTATTTTCATCGCTCCCGCACCCATTCAAGGTGAAGCTCAGACCGACGACGGCGGCCGCGATGGGCATGAAAGACAAAAGGAAACGCTTCTGGTCCATCATGCCGTAGGAGACTATCCGAACAACGCGCCCATTGGTATAAATTTCCACCTCATGGCGCCGCATCTCGCACGTCGCACGTCGCGATTCCGCATCCACCCGGGAACGGTGAACGCAACTACAATGCAAGACGCTTCCCTACTGCTGCTCGAAATCCTGTCACGCCGGATTCCGTCTGCGGCCGCCTCCTGGCGAAAACGCGTCGAGCAGGTGACCGGGATTGGTGCGCGCGCCCGGCTTGTGCGCGAGGCGCCTGATGCGGTGGCCGGCGAGACGTCCACCTGGTTCGATCGCGACCAGTTCCTGTCGACGTTCACCGCCGCTGCGCGCGCGCTCGGCAAGGCGCCGCTCGCGCTTCAGGCAGACGAGCGCGACGCGCTGGAAGCGGCGTTGGGGTCCAGGGCGGCGGAGGGCTGGCGGCTGGACGAGCTGGGCCGGGTGACCCTGCTCGCGCTCGTGTCGAGGCGCCTGCCCGAAATCGAGGTCGAGTCGCTGCTCTGGACTTGCTATCAGCAGGGCGATAGCCGGGAACGGCAAGCGCTCCTGCGGGCCCTGCCGCTCGTGACCGGCGCGGAGCGCTCTCTGCCGCTCGCGGTCGACGCGTGCCGCACGAACGAGCTGCCCGTGTTCGAGGCGATCGCCTGCGAGAATCGTTACCCGGCGGCGTATTTTCCGGACCTCAATTTCAACCAGATGGTCCTCAAGGCCATGTTCATGGGCGTCGCGCTCGCGCGGATCGTCGGGCTGGAGCGGCGGCGAACGAGCGAGCTCGCCAGGATGGCAGAGGACTTCGCGAGCGAGCGCAGGGCGGCCGGCCGGAGCGTCCCGGCGGACATCGGCCTGCTCACGCCGGAGCACGAGCACGAGCACGAGCACGAGCGCGCGACGCGCATCCCCGAGTGAAGCGCGCGAGGCGGAGGGACAAGTGAAGCTATTCGATCCCCATATCCACATGACATCGCGGACCACGGACGACTACCAGGCGATGGCCGACGCCGGCATCGCCGCCGTCCTCGAGCCCGCGTTCTGGCTCGGTCAGCCGAGGACGCACGTCGGCACGTTCGAGGACTACTTCGCGTCCCTGCTCGGCTGGGAGCGCTTCCGGGCCAGCCAGTTCGGCGTCCGCCACCTCTGCACGCTGGCGCTCAACCCCAAGGAGGCCAACAACCCGCGCGTCGCGCAGGGCGTCATCGATCTCTTGCCGCGCTACCTCGACAAGGAGGGCGTGGTCGCCGTCGGCGAGATCGGGTTCGACGACATGACGCCCGAGGAAGAGAAGTACTTCGCCCTGCAGGTCGAGCTCGCGCGCGCGCACGATCTTCCCATCCTCGTGCACACGCCTCACCGCGACAAGAAGCGCGGGACCGAGCGGACGCTCGCCCTGGTGCGGGAGCTCAAGTTCCCCGAGGAGCGCGTGCTCGTCGATCACAACAACGAGGAGACGCTGCCGCTCGTGCTCGCGACCGGCTGCTGGGCCGGCCACTCGATCTACCCGAACACGAAGATGGACGAGGACCGGATGGTCGCGCTGGTCAAGAAATACGGCGCCGAGCGGATCCTGATCAACAGCGCGGCGGACTGGGGCGTGAGCGATCCCCTGAAGGTGCCGAAGACGGCGGCGCGGATGCGCGAGAACGGGATCGCGGACGAGGTGATCCAGCGGATCGTCTGGAAGAACCCGCTCGCCTTCTTCGCCCAGAGCGGCCGGCTCGATCTCGCGGAGTTCGGAGAGGCGCCCGCCGTGGACCAGCGCGCGCTGTTCGAGGGCAACTCGGTCCTGCGCGGGCAAACCCCCGTCGTGCAGGGCTGACCGAGCGCGCCCATGCACCGCACCGTCGTCCTCAACGTCGTCGGGCTCACCGGCGATCTCCTCGGCGACGCCACGCCGAACCTGCAGCGGCTCGCGCGCGAAGGGGCGATGCGCCCGCTAGAGACCGTGCTGCCGGCGGTCACGTGCGCGGTCCAGTCGACCTTCACGACAGGCCTCCTCCCGAGCGGGCACGGCTGCGTCGCCAACGGCTGGTACTTCCGCGACATCGCCGAGGTGAACCTGTGGCGCCAGGCGAACCAGCTCGTGGCGGGGGAGAAGATCTGGGAGGCGGCGCGCCGCCGCGATCCGACCTTCACCTGCGCCAAGCTGTTCTGGTGGTACAACATGTACAGCTCGGCCGATTACGCGGTGACGCCGAGGCCGATCTACTGGGCGGACGGGCTCAAGCTGCCGGACATCTACACCGAGCCGGCGTCGCTGCGCGATGAGCTCGTCTTCCGGCTGGGCGAGTTTCCGCTCTTCAACTTCTGGGGCCCGAACGCGGATATCCGGTCGACGGCGTGGATCGCGCGGTGCGCGCGCCACGTGTACGACACGCGGCGGCCGACGCTGACGCTCGTCTATCTCCCGCACCTCGATTACAACCTCCAGCGGCTCGGGCCGGACGATCCCGCCATCCAGGACGATCTGCGCGCCGTGGACGCCGTGTGCGGCGAGCTGATCGACCACGTGCGCAAGGACGGGGCGCGGGTGATCGTCCTGTCCGAATACGGCATCACGCGGGTGTCCGGGGTCGTGCACATCAACCGGGCGCTCCGGGAGCAGGGCCTCGTGCGCGTCCGGGTCGAGCGCGGGCTCGAGAAGCTCGACGCCGGCGCGTCCGAGGCGTTCGCGGTGGCGGACCACCAGGTCGCGCACGTCTACGTGCGCCGCCCGGAGCGCGTCGCCGAGGTGAAGGCGCTGCTCGAGGCGCTGCCCGGCGTGGACGTCGTCCTCGACGAGGAGGGCAAGCGCGCCGCCGGCCTGAATCATCCGAGGTCCGGCGAGCTCGTCGCCGTCTCACGCGAGGATCGATGGTTCAGCTACTACTACTGGCTCGACGACGAGAAGGCGCCCGAGTACGCGAGGACCGTCGATATCCACCGCAAGCCCGGCTACGACCCCGTCGAGCTGTTCGCCGATCCCGCGCTGCGCGCCCTGCCGGCCAGCGTCGCGTGGAGGCTGCTCAAGAAGAAGCTCGGGTTCCGGTACCTGATGGATGTGATCCCGCTCGACGCCGGGCTCGTCCGGGGGTCCCACGGGCGGCTGCTCGAGGGGCCCGGGCGGGGACCCCTGCTCATGTCCAGCTGCGGTTCGCTGCCGCCGGGGGAGAGCGTCCACGCCACCGACGTCGGCAAGGTCGTCTTGAGCCACCTGTTCGATTGATCGGCGGGGCGGGGGACCCTCGCCCCCCGCTGCCTCACGTCCCCCGCACCACCCGCTGCATCGCCAGCGTCAGCGGGAATCCCAGCAGCGACAGCGCCGCCGCGCCGCCGGCGCCCGGCGCCCCGGTCCGCGCGATGAGCACCGCGTCGAGCAGCGATATCCCGGCGATGAGCGTCACCACGGCGCGCGGGATCCGGTCCTTCCGCGTCCCCCGCAAGAGCCTCACCGCGTGGATCACGCAGCCCGCGAGCGCGCCGTACGCGATCGTCCCCACGAGCCCCGTGAGCGGCGCCCCGAGCGTGTAGAGGAACGGCACCGCCATGAAGCCGAGCGCCCACAGGCTGCGCACGGCCAGCAAGTTCTCCTGCTTCGCGATCGCCGTCAGCCCGATCAGGTAGAAGAGCAGCGCCATCCCCCCGCCGAGCACCGCGCTCCCGAGCTGCCCCCCCGCCGCGAGCGCCGCCGTCCCGTAGACCAGCACGCGGCACAGCCCCATGAGCGCCGGGCTCAGCGGATTCCCCTTGTGCCAGGCGTCGTACAGCACGATCGCCCCCGCGAGCAGCGCGCTCGCCACGGCCGGCGCCGCGCCCCGGCCCGCGAGGTGCGCGTGGCCGCCCACGAGCAGCACCCCCGCGCCGAGCAGGCCGTACCCCACCGCGAACACCTCGCGGGCGCTCACCAAACCGGACGGGATCGGCCGCTCGGGCCGCTCGCGCGCGTCGATCTCCCGATCGAACGCGTCGTTCAGGAACATGCCGCCCACGTACATCAGCGACACCGCGAACCCCACCAGCGCCACCTCGGGCGCCCGCACGCCGGCCCCGGACAGCGCCATGCCGCACAGCACGTTCGTCCAGACCGTCGGCAAGTTCGAGACGCGGCCGAGCCGCAGATACACCCGCGCGCGTGAGCTCATCGTCACACCCCCTCTCCGCTGCCGGCGCCGAGGACGCCGTCATCGCCGCTCCCTTCCGCCACCATCCGCTCCTCCACCCAGCGGAGCTCCCGCGCCACCGCCTCGACCACGCCGCCGCGCCGCTGATCCTCCGGCAGGACATCCCAGGTATAGGTCTCCACCTCGAGGTGCTGCGTCGCGGGTACCTCCCCGAGGTGCGACAGCAGCGCCGCGAGCTCGGGCTGCGTCGTCGCGAGCGCGCCCTCGAACCCCCGGAAGATCGGCATGTGGAAGTGGATGCGCCACTCCTCCGGCCGCGCCTCCGGCGGCGCCGCGCCCGCGCCCTCGAGCGCGGACAGCGCCTCGGGCAGATCCAGGTAGCGGACGAGCTCGCCCCCGGCCGCGCCGCCGCGGCGCTCGACCACCTGGTGCAGGTACACGACGTCCTCCGCGTACGCGCGCAGCCGCGCCATCGTCGCCGGATCGCGCTCCGCCACGCGCGCGCGCAGCCCGGCGCTGATCTGCACCTTGTGCACGCCGACGCCCGCCGCGCGGAGCGCCGCGAGCGACGCCGGCGCGTCCTCGAACTCGACCGCCATGTGGCACGCGTCGAAGCAGAGGCCGAGGTGCTCGCGGAGCGCCTCCTCCGCGGCCGAGAGGCTCATCCCGGAGAGCGCCGCGAGCTCCCGCGCCCGCTCCCGCGCGAACACGTGCTCGGTGAAGAAGCCGATCGCCTCGGGCGTCGTCTCGAGGAAGCAGCGCGGCTCCGGCTCGAGCGCCAGCGCGACGCGCTTGCCCGTGCGGCGGCGGATCTCGACGAGGTGCGCCGCGTGCTGGACCAGCCGCCGCGCCATCGCCTCCGCGTCGTCCCGCCCGCGCACCCGCGGCCGGAACGCGCCGGGCACGGTGCTGACGCTGCCCATCAGGCCCTCCTCGGCCGGCAAGAGCGCGGCGAGGAGCGTCGCCAGGAGATCGCTGTACGCGAGGCGCTCGTCGGAGAGCCAGTCCGGCAGGTACACGCGCTCCTTCACGGGCGCGCCGTGGAAGCGGCCGTAAGGGAACCCGTTCAGCGTGAACACGTAGAGCCCGTTCCGCTCGAGAAAGTCGCGGAACGCCTCGAGCTCCGCCGGGGCCGCGAGCTCCGCCGCCGCCCGCGCCGAGAGCCGCAGGCCCACGCCCGAGCGGCGGCGCTCGGCGGTCCCCGCGCGCGCTGCGCCTCCGCCCTCCGGCGCGTCCTCCCGCCCTCGCGCCGCGCGCGACCAGATCTCGAGCAGGTGCGTCTCCAGGCTCCGCTTCACCTCGGGCCACGTCTCGCCCGGGTGGATGTTCGTGCAGTAGGTGAGGTGCGGCGCCCCCGCGCACGCGAGCCTCACGACCGCGCCGCCCCGGCCGCGCCGGCCGCCGCGAGCGCGCCCCGCCGCCCGGCGCGCTCGCGGAGCCGCGCGATCGCCGCGACGATGTGCCGCTCGTCCATCGCGTGCACCTCGCGCGCGCGCCCCACGTCCTCGAGGAGCGTCACCGTGAGCTCGCCGCCGAGGTGCTCGCGGAACTCGTCCAGCCCGTCGAGCACGCAGAGCCGCTCGCCCCGCTCGCCCCCCGGCCGGGAGAGCGCCAGCGCGTCGTCCCACAGCGCGAAGCCGAGCGCCTCGAGCGTCGAGACCACCGCGGCCGACGTCGCCTCGCCGCAGAGGCCGGCGAGCTCCGCGTACAGCGTGTCGATCGCGATGCCGATGGCGACCGCCTCGCCGTGACGGAGCCGGTGCCTCGTGAGCGACTCGAGCTTGTGCGCGGCCCAGTGCCCGAAATCGAGCGGCCGCGCGCTCCCGAGCTCGAACGGATCGCCCGCGGTCGCGATGTGCTGGAGGTGGATCTCCGCCGAGCGGCGCACGAGCTCCGCGAGCGGCGCGAGCGCGCCCGACGCGAGCGCGGGGGCGTGCTCCGACAGCCACGAGAACAGCCTTGCGTCCCGGATCAGCGCGACCTTCACCGCCTCGGCCATCCCGGCCACCTTGTCGCGCAGGGGCAGCGTCTCCAGGAAGCGCGGGTCGATCATCACCGCGAACGGCGGGGCGAACGTGCCGAGCAGGTTCTTCTTCCCGAACGCGTTGACGCCGTTCTTCACGCCGACGCCGGAGTCGGCCTGCGCGAGCACCGTGGTCGGGACGCGCACGACCCGCACGCCGCGGTGCACCGTCGCCGCCGCGTAGCCGGCCATGTCGAGCACCGCGCCCCCGCCGACGATCATCACGAACGACTGCCGATCCATCCCGAGCGCGTCGAGCCTCGCCTGCAGCGCCGCCGTCGCCGCGGCGTCGTTCTTCGCCGCCTCGCCGCCGGGCACCACGATCGGATCGGCTGCGAGCGCGAGCCTGTCCGCGTGCGCGCCCACGTACCGCGCGATGTCCTCCGCGAGCGACGGCCACGCCGCGGCGACGCCGCCGTCGATCACCGGCAGCACGCGGTGGCGCCGGCGCGGCTCCTTCGAGGCGATGGCGGACGCGAGATCGCCGTTGCTCGGCGAAAAGACGCCGTCCGTGAGGTAGACGGGGTACTCGAAGGGGACGGCGATCCGTTGGACGTGAAGCAGCATCAGAGCCGAGCTTTGAGAGCGGCCATCGGGCCGTCAAGCTCGTTCCGCGCGAGGATCCCGCGCCCTGCCGCAGGATGAAAACTTCCCCTTGGCGGCGGACGGCCTTCCTGCAATGCTGGCCCCGCTCGTGAGCTGCGCGGCCCTACGGCCGCGATCGCCTCGTGATCGCAACCCTGTACTGCCTGACATCCTCCTCAATGCAGACGCCCATGGAAGGCACAACCCGTCCCACGAAACGGTCCTTCATGAGAGGAGTGCTTTTGACAGCAGCGGCAGCCCTCGCGCTCGCCGCGCTCTCGGCCGGGTGCGCGCCCACGTACGTCTACAACCCGGCGAACTACGCGAAGGAGTACGATCCGCGCAAGCACGAATACGTGATCGGCGTGGGCGACCAGATCCGGGTCAACGTGTGGCGCATGGCCGACCTGTCGAGCGAGGCGCTGGTCAGGGCCGACGGGTACATCACGATGCCGCTCATCGGCGACGTCTACGTCTCCGGCAGGACGCCGACCCAGGTGCGCGAGGAGCTGAAGAAGCGGCTCTCCGAGTTCGTGAAGGACGAGACGGCCGTGATCACCGTCGCCGTGACCGGGATCAACAGCTACCGGTTCGTGGTCAGCGGCAACGTCGCGCGCGCCGGCATCTTCAACGCGAACTACTTCGTCTCCGTCTCCGAGGCGCTCGCGATGGCCGGCGGCCCGAACCAGTTCGCCTCGACCGATCAGATCCTGCTCATCCGCATGGATAGCCCGGGTAAATACCGGCACATCCCCATCAACTACGACGATATCGCCTCGCGCAAGCGGCCCGAGCAGGATCTCGTGCTCAAGGCGGGCGATACCGTCTTCGTGCCCTGATCGTGGCCGGCTCCTCCGCGCTCGCCCGCAAGGCCGTCCTCGGCGCGGTCTGGACGATCGCGACCGGGCTCGGCTCGCGCGTCATCGGGCTGATTGGCACCCTCGTCCTCACCCGGTTCATCGCGCCGGACGTGTACGGCGAGGTCTCGGCCGCGTCCGTCGTCATCATGACGGCGCACTTCGTGTCGAGCCTCGGTATCGGCCAGTACATCGCGTCGCAGCCGCAGCTCGACCGTCAGACCGTCTTCAACGCCACAGTCTATTTCCACGCGGCGGGGCTGCTCGCCATCGGCGTCATCTATCTCCTGCGGGAGCCGATCGCGGTGCACCTCGTCGGCGCGCCCGGGATGCTCGAGTTCATGCCCGGGCTCATCGTCGCGATGCTCATCGATCGGATCTGGTACGTCCCCGATCGCCTGCTCATCCGCGAGATGCGCTTCCGCAGCGTCAGCCTCCGCAACGCGGCCGGCGAGCTCACCTACACCGCGGCGTCGGTCCTCCTCGCCGTGCGCGGCTGGGGGGGCAACGCCATCGTGGTCGCGACGCTCCTGCGCGCCCTCGTCCGCGTCGTCACCACGGTCCCGGCGGTGAGCCTCGCCGAGTGGCTGACGCCGAGCCCGCTGTCGCGCGAGAAGGCGCGCGACCTGTTCGCCTTCGGCATCCCGCTCAACTTCGGGTCGCTGGCGAACTTCGGGGCCTCGAAGTGGGACAACCTCGTCATGATCCGGCTGTTCGGCGAGCACGTCGGCGGGCTCTACAACCTCGCGTGGAACCTCGCCGACATCCCGGCCTCGCAGGTCGGCGAGCGCATCGGCGACGTGCTCGTCCCGTCGTTCTCGAAGCTCGAGCCGGAGCAGCGCAAGGTCGCCCTGGTCCGCGCGCTCACGCTGCTCTCGCTGCTCATCTTCCCGCTCGCCGTCGGCCTCGGCGCGGTCGCCCCGACGATCCTCAACGACACGTTCTTCAACGACGCCTGGGAGCCGGCCGGCCCGCTCCTCGCCGTGCTGTCGGCGCTCGGCGTCACCCGCCCGATCGGCTGGGTCATGTCCTCGTACATGCAGGTCTATGGCCGGACGCGGGCGATCATGGTCCTGGAGTGGCTCAAGGTGGTCGCGATCGTCAGCGGCATCGCGCTGCTCGGCACGATCGGCGGCGTCCTCTGGGCGTGCGCCGGGGTGGGCGTCGCGTTCGGGGTGCACGCCCTCGGGAGCCTCTGGGTGGTGAAGCGCGCCGACGGCGTGCCGTACATGCGGCTGCTGCGCCCGCTGGTCCGCCCGCTGGTCGCGTGCGTGCCCATGGTCATTGCTGTGCTCGCCGTCCGTTACGCCATACGGCCGCTCGGCGAGCTGCCCCGCGGCTTCCGCCTCGGCGCCGAGGTCCTCGCGGGCGCGCTGGTCTTCGCCGGCTCCGCGCTGATCATCGCGCGGCAGGCGTCGCGCGACTTCCTCCAGCTCGCCCGCGAGGCGGTGCGCCGCCGTCGCTGACGTGTGACGCGCGGTTGCTGGCTGACGGCCGCCAGCCGCCGGCCGCCGACGCTCCACGGTCGACCGCGGGACCCCTTTCGACAATCGAGCGAAATTTGGGGGCCTGTGGTAGCGTCGGGCCCCTCTCTTCAACATGGGTCGGGGTCCGCGTGGCGGCTCCCTTCCACCACTGGAGATCAAAGGAAATGGCAGAGACGCATCCCGCTGCGGTCGAGAGCCTCCTGGCGAAGATCAACTCGCGCGAAGCCCAGGTGGGCATCATCGGCATGGGCTATGTCGGCCTGCCGCTGGCGCTCACGTTCATCGAGAAGGGCTTCCGCGTGCTGGGCTTCGACGTCGACCCCGAGAAGGTCACCGCGCTCAGCGAGGGGAAGAGCTACATCAAGCACCTCGATCCCTCGCGCGTCGCGGCGGCATCCAAGACGGGTCGGTTCGAGGCGACGGCGGACTTCGGCCGGCTCAACGAGCCCGACG
The DNA here is from genome assembly GCF_051526825.1 of Sorangium sp. So ce185. Classification (NCBI taxonomy): domain Bacteria; kingdom Pseudomonadati; phylum Myxococcota; order Polyangiales; family Polyangiaceae; genus Sorangium; species Sorangium sp. So ce185. The sequence goes on from NZ_CP150316.1 coordinate 1,704,136, forward strand.
CCATCCTCATCTGCGTCCCCACCCCGCTGACCGCCCAGCGGGAGCCCGACATGAGCTACGTCGTCATCTCGGCCCAGAAGATCAAGGAGCGGCTGCGGAAGGGGCAGCTCGTCGTCCTCGAGTCGACCACGTACCCCGGCACCACCGACGAGCTGGTCAAGGGCATCCTCGAGCAATCAGGCCTCCGCATGGGCGAGGATTTCTACCTTGCCTTCTCGCCCGAGCGCGAGGACCCGGGCAACCGCGATCACAGCACCGCGACCATCCCGAAGGTCGTCGGCGGCGTGGATCGCGCGTCGCTGGTCCTCTCGCAGGCGCTGTACTCCCAGGCGATCGCGCGCACCGTGGCCGTGTCGTCGGCGCGCGCGGCCGAGGCGGCGAAGCTCACCGAGAACATCTTCCGGGCCATCAACATCGCCCTCGTGAACGAGCTCAAGGTCGTCTACGACGCCATGGGCATCGACGTCTGGGAGGTGCTCGACGCCGCCTCGACCAAGCCGTTCGGCTTCATGCGGTTCAACCCGGGCCCGGGCTGGGGCGGCCACTGCATCCCGCTCGACCCGTTCTACCTCGCCTGGAAGGCGCGCGAGTTCGGCGTGTCCACGAAGTTCATCGAGCTCGCGGGCGAGGTGAACGTCGAGATGCCGCACTACGTCGTCAACAAGCTCCAGCTCGGGCTGAACGAGCGCGGCAAGCCGATGAAGGGCACGAAGGTCCTGCTCCTCGGCGTCGCCTACAAGAAGGACATCGACGATCCGCGCGAGAGCCCTGCGTTCGAGATCATCGAGCTCCTGCGCCGCCTCGGCGCCGTGCTCAGCTACCACGACCCGCACGTGCCCAAGCTGCCGCGCATGCGCACCTGGCCGCACCTGCCGGAGCTCTCGTCGGTGCCCCTCAACGAGGCCACCCTCAAGAGCCACGACGCGGTCATGGTCGTCACCGATCACTCCGTGGTCGATTACGACTTCGTGCTCAACCACGCCGCCCTGATCGTCGACGCCCGCGGCGTCTACCGCAACGTGCACCCCAAGGTGATCAAGGCCTAGCCGAGGACGCCCCGAGCGGCACGCGCCGGCGGGTGCGGCGGTTTGGTGACCGGGCACCCATCGGCGACGTCCTCGCCGCCTCGCCCGCCCGCGCCGCGGCGTGTCGCAAAGCGCCCGCGCTGTGGGCGCCGCGGCGCGGAAACGCTCGCGGGCGCCCGCGAGCGCCTGCGAACGCCTGAACAACGGCCTTTACGTACGCGGATCTCGCTGCGCTCGCGAAATCGCGAGCATCCCCTTGATGTCAGGGCGCCGGTTCGGTACCCATCGAAGACGGTCCATGTCCACGCCGCCGCCCATGGTCGGGCCAGGTCGAACGATGTCGCCTGCAGATGAGAACCTGGGCCCTGCGCCGTCGAGCTCGGATTGGAAGGGGCACCTGGAGATCCGGCTCGGCGATCTCCCGGGGACGCGGCGGCCGCTGACCGAGTCGCACATCGTCATCGGCAGGGCGCCGGGCGTGCAGCTCACGCTCGACCACTACACGGTCTCCCGGCGCCACGCGGAGCTCTTCTGCGACCCGTTCGGCCGGTGGTGGATCCGCGACCTCGGCAGCACCAACGGCACGCTCGTCAACGACGAGCGGATCAACGAGAAGGTGCTGAAGCCGGGAGATCGCATCGGGATCGGCGACTACATCCTCGAGTTCCAGCTCACGGCGCGCGCCCCCCGCGTGCCGCTCGACCCGGGCGGGCTCCATTTCGAGGAGGACAAACCGACCGCGATCCGCAAGCTCGGCGAGCTCGACCCGCCGCGGATCGCCGCGAAGCACCTGTTCACCCTGATGGACCTGTCGCGGCGGCTCCTCAGCATCGAGGACGCCACGGACCGGTTCGACGCGCTCTGCCAGCTGATGGTCCGGGAGGACTTCCACGGCAGCATGGCGCTCGCGCTGCGGCTCCGGCAGAACGGCGCGCTCACGATCCTGTCCGGGCCCCACCGCCCGTTCCAGTCGCTCCGGCGCGAGGACTCGGTCGCCCCGCCGTACATCTCGCGCCGCGTGCTCGCGGCCGTGCAGGACACGCGCGAGCCGGTGCTCGCCGGCAACCTGGTGAGCGACAGCGCCACGGTCGAGCTCACGATGTCGCGCGACGTCATGGCGCTCTGGGTCGTCGCCTGTCCGCTGCGCGTCGAGGAGCAGCTGATGAACCTGCTCTACGTGACCCTGCCGCCCGACTTCGGCAGCGTCGAGTGGCTCGGGCTCATCGCGCTCGCGGCGGAGGTCTACCAGCAGGCCGAGTCGGCGTGGGAGGCGCGGCGCCACGCGCAGGCGCACGCGGCGATCGAGCGCGAGCTCGAGATGGCGCACCAGATCCAGCGGACGTTCGTCCCGAAGCGGCTGGAGTTCAAGGCGCTCGACGTGGCGCTCGGCTTCGAGCCGTGCCGGTGGGTCGGCGGCGACTACGTGGACATCGTCCCGATGCCCGACGGCCGGCTGATGCTCGCGGTGGCGGACGTCTGCGGCAAGGGGCTCCAGGCCGCGCTCATCGGGTCGAGCGTGCACACGATGGTGCGGGCGACGGTCGACGCGGGCCGCGGCATCACGGGCATGATGGACCGGCTGAACGCCTACCTCTGCGAGTACCTGCCGGAGCAGTCGTTCGTGACGATGGTGGCGGTCGCCCTGGACCCGGCGACGGGCCGCATGGAGTGCGTCAACGCGGGGCACCCGCCGGCGCTGGTGGCGACCGCGGAGGGCGGCCTGCGGCACCTCCAGGCGGCGGTCAACCCGGCGCTCGGGATCGGGCCGGTGCCCATGGAGGCGCACCAGAGCGTGCTCGCGCCGGGCGAGGTGCTCGCGATGTACACGGACGGGCTCACCGAGCTGCGGAACTCGTCGAAGCAGATGCTCGGGCTGCACGCGCTCGGCACCGGCTTCGCCAAGCTGTGCGCGGCGAGCGCGGGGCGGCCGGTGGCGTCGATCGCCGACAAGCTCACGCAGATGCTCGAGGAGTTCCGCGGGGACCAGCTGCCCGAGGACGATAGGGCGTTCCTGCTCGCGCGGCGTACCTGAGGCCTCGCCGAGCTGCCCGGCCCCGGCGGAGGGGGCTACGGTGGGCGCGGGGCCGGGACGAGCGTCGGCGACGCGGTGCTGGTGGCTAGTACCGCGGGGCAGAACTCCCGCCAGGGATCTGCCTCGCGAGCGAAGAGAAATAAACGCAAGGGCGCAAAGGCGCAAAGGCGCAAAACTACAGATCTTTTTTGCGTCTTTGCGCCTTTGCGTTGAACTCTCTCTCCGGATCCCTGGCCGGACCTCTGGTGGGCGGAACTAGGGCGTGGCGTCGTTGGCCGACGGCTCCGTGCCCTCGGGCGGCTCGATCGGCGTGGGATCGCGGTGAGGCGGCCCCACGGGGCCCGCGGAGCCGAACGGCTGGGTCATCGTGATGCGCGAGCCGGGCTCCATCCGCCGCGGGAACGCGCCCGACACGGACACGAGGACCGCGTTGCGGACGATGCGCGTGTCGGGGAGCTCCGACGTCCTCGCCTCGGTGCGCTGGTTCGTGTGCTGGTACCGGAGCGCGAGCGCGAAATCCGGGATGACGACGACGGGGCTCCAGAGCAAGGCCACGTCGGTGACCACGGCGATCGTCGTCGGCCCCGTCACGAGCTCCCCGGCCGCGTTCGCCTCGAGCGGCTGCGCGATCTGACCGCCGGCCGAGCCCTCGACCGACAGGTGCCACGCCGGGCGGATGGGCGCGGCGGCGCGGAGCGTCAGCTGGTGCGAGAGCTGGATCTGCTGCAAAAAGACGTTGGGCGTGGCCGTGTAGGCGTACGCGAGCTCGGCCTCGCCACGGTCGTGCGTGTAGCGCAGCGCCGCGAGCCCCGCCGGCCGCACGAGCGAGTCGGCGCCGCCGTTCAGGTCCGTCGCGACCACCCCGCCGACGTCGAGCTGGCTCGAGAAGCGGCGGCCGAGGTCGTGCTGCCAGCTCGCCACGAGCGTGGTCAGGAGCTGATCGCGATCCTCGACCGCGTCCGCGGTCACCGGGACGTTGTCGAAGTGGGTGTAGCCGACCGAGAGCGCGCCGGACACGGTGTCGTGGCGGAAGATGCGCTGCGCGCTCAGCGTGTTCGACACGGTGAACGTGCGCTGCGGGAGATCCTGGAGCGGGTTGTAGACGAGGAACGTCGCCCCCTGCCCGAGCGCCCAGACCGGCGACGGCTGGAACGAGAACCCCTCGTTGAACGACGCCTGCACGAAGTTCGTCGTCCCGCCCGCGGTGCCCTGGATCGTCGTGGTCCCCGGCGTCTGCTCGAGCTGGAAGGTGTTGAGCTGGCCCTGCGACCCGGCCGCGCCGAGCGTCAGCGTGGTCCTCGGCGACGTGACGAAGCGGCCGGACCACATGGCCATGTTCGAGTACGAGCTCGCCTCCCAGTGCCGGAAGAAGAAGCTCGCCGAGAACGTGTACGACAGCGTCTGCGAGGTCCGCGGCGTCGTGTAGGTGAAGATCAGGCCGGGGCTCACGGTCCCGAAGCCGTCGGCGTCGGGGCCGGGCCCGGCCGGGGGCTCGGCCGCCGAGCTCACGTTGTCGGTGACGCCGATCGAGCCCGTGAAGACGCCCTGGAGATACGCGTCCTGCGCTCGAGCGTCGTCGTGGGTGAGGATCGCGCAGCCGAAGGCCGCGACCGCAATGCCTCGTCCGGAGCGCATGAGGGCCGCAAGGTAACAATGGAGCCGGCGCGCGGCTACGCCTCCCCGACCTTTCGAGCAGGGAAGCCGCGGGCCGCGCGCCGAGCCCCCTCGGGGCTCCGCCCCGCTCCGCACCCCGGCGTCCGCTTCGCGGCCGCCGCAGTTCCGCGCGTCAGCAATCCCTGGCGGGATTTCTGACACGCGGAGCTAGGCGTCGAGCAGGACGACACCGAGGATGGGCGCCGGCCGGAGCTGCTCGATGGCCTGGCGGATCGCCTTGCGGGTCGACTTCTTGACCTGCGACGTCAGGATCACGCCGTCCACCGAGTCGCCGATCACGTTCATGTCCATGCTGCCGAGCACGGGGGGCGTGTCGATGATGATGTACGAGTAACCCGCGCGCTTGAGGCTCTCGATCGCGCTCGAGAACGCCACCGCGTCGAGGATCGGCGGCCGCTCCGTGCGCGGGTCGACGGCCAGGATGTGGACCGGCGTCTGGAGGGAGAGCCTCGGGTCCGGCGACCTGCCGCCCGCCGGCGCCGCGTTCCTGTCCGACGAGTCGAGGCCGTCGTCGCCGGGCGCCACGGCGGGCGCCGGCGCCGCCTGGTCGACCACGACCCAGGGGGCGAACCGATCGGCGGCGTGGCGCTGGAGCTGCTCGCTGAAGCAGCTCGGGGGATCGAACCGCAGCGCCTTCGCGATGCCGGGCTGGCGGATGTTCGCCTCGACGAGGAGGATCTTCCCGCGGACGGTCTCGCGCAGGGCGAGCGCCAGGTTGATGGCGCACGACGTCTTGCCCTCGCCCGGCCCGGCGCTCGTCACGGCGATCGTGGTCCCGACGGCCGACGGCAGCTTGCGCCGGAGCGTCCGGTAGGCGTCCGCCTGCGGCGAGTACGGCGCGTGGATCATCACGATGCTCGGAGCCACGGCGTCCGGCAGCGGCAGCGGGCGCACGGTGACCTCGCCGAAGCCGCCCAGGCCCTCCTCCGGGAGCAGCCCGGCGTTCTCCGGGCCGCTCGGCAGCGAGCGCATGTGCTCGATGTGCAGCGACGGCGGCTCCTCGAACGTCGGATCCAGCGACTGCAGCTTCGCGTCCACGGCCTGCTGCGCCGGGGTCGACACCACGCGGTTGAAGATGAGCGACGGCGGCGACGAGAACGTGGCGGTGCCCGAGCGCTCCAGCGGCCTCTCGGGCGGCGGCGGCTGCTGCGGCTGCGGCTGCGGCACCTCGCGCACCGTCACCTCGCGCGCGGCGCCCGGCACCACGCGGTCGAAGACGAGCGACGGGGGCGAGGGGAACGTCCCGCTGAACGAGCGCTCCAGGGGCGGCGCGCCCGCGGCGTGCGGCGCCGCTTCGCGGACGCCCACGTCGCGCGCCGGCGGCGCGATGACCCGCTCGATCGGCACCGGCATCGCCGGCGCGCCCGGGCCGCTCGGCGCGAGCCCGGGGCTGCTCAGCGTGGCGCTCAGATCGACGACGCGCGTCACCACCGGGGCCGCGTAGGGCCGCTCGGGGCCGGGCGGCAGCGCGGGCGCGGGCACGCCGTGCATCGCCGGGTGGCCGTGAGGCGCGCCGTGCTCCCCGTGCTCCCCGGACAGCCCCGCCAGGAACATCGCCGCCGCCTGGGGCGGCGACCGGAGCGGCGCCTGCATGCCGGGATGACCGCCGGCCGCCGCCCCGGGGCCGAGGCGCAGCCCCATCCCGTGCTGCCCCGCGTGCGGCAGGTCGTGGCGGATGGTCGGCGAGTCGAACGCGGCGCCCGAGTCGTCCTGGCTCGGGCGCTCCGCCGAGACCACGTCCTCGGCGTCGTTGGCGAGGCGCAGGACGCGGGCGATCATCTCCTCGCGCACGTCCGGATCCGGCGCGATCGAGCGCCAGTTGCCGACCACGTTGCGGAGCCGGCGCGCCTCGATGACGAGGGCGCGGACCCGCGCGGTCTGCTCCGCGCGACTCAGGAAGTCGCAGACCTGATCGAGCGCCCGCTCCAGAGACGCGACCGGCGGGGGCTTCCCCGGCTCAGCTCCGCCTGTTTCAGCCACGGCGTCCTCGGGGCCCGCGCGCGTTGGCCGGCACGACGACGAGCACCGGAGCGAGCGCCATTCGATCGATATCTTCCATGTCGTAAACCCGATCGTCGAGCACGATGCCACGCGCCGCCGCGGCGGCGATCCCGGCCGCGACGGACACGAAGAGCCCCGCGATGGCGAGGATCAGCCGCGACGGGCTCGAGGGCGCGCTCGGCCTGTACGCCGGGTCGAGCACCTCGATCTGCGCCGAGTAGCCGCCCTGCTCCGAGCTCGCGGCCATCTCCGCGCGGAACGACTTGCCCTCGAGGTCGGCGAGCCGCTGCTGCGCGCGCGCCTTCTCGCGGCTGAGCCGCGACCACTCGGTCTCGGTGTTGATGATCGCCTTGGCCGTCTCGCTCGCGTCGGCCGGGTTCCCCATCTTCGCGCTCCTGCGCGCGGCGATCTCCCGCTCGATCTTCGCGAGCTGGGCCTTGATCTTCGCCTTCTCGGCCTCGTCGGTCGCGGCGACCTCCACGACCGGCGCGGGCGGCATGATCAGCGCCTCCTCGGCGCGCCGCAGCGCCGCCTCGGCGTTGCTCACGCGGGCGGCCGCGGCCCGGACGTCCGGGTGCTGCTCGGTGAACCGGGACTGCTTGTCGGCCAGGTCCCGCCGCGCGGTCGCGAGCTCCTGCTCGGCCTGATCCCTCTGGCGGACCAGCACGGGGGAGGGCGCCCCCCCGACGCTCGGCGCCGCCTGCTCCGGCTTGCCGGTGAGCCGGGCCCGCAGGCGGGGCGCCTGCCGCTCGAGGGCCTCCAGCGTCGGGTCCGTGGTGGTGGAGCGGCGCTCCTGCGCGCGGATGGCGGCGCCGGTCTGCGCGCCGCCGGGCGCGGCCTGCTCGGCGGCGAACTCGGGGTGCTCGGCCAGGAACGCCGCGAGCTCGGTCTCCGCCTTCTCGACGTCCTGCTCGGCGCGCTTCAGCTCGGCGTCGAGGAACTCGTTGGTCAGCTTCGCCTGCGACCTGCGCATGCGCGTCGTCTCCTCGACGAGGATGTCGGCGAGCCGCTGCGTCACCTCCTGCGCCTGCTCGCGCGTCTCCCCCTCGGCCGAGATCGCGAAGGTGTCGGTCGAGCGGGCCTTGAAGGTGATCTTCATGCGGAGCCGGTCGACCGCGTCGACCATGCCCCGCTTCTCGAGGACGTCGGGGAAGAGGTTGAACTCGGTCACGACCTTCTCGAGGTTGGAGCGCGCGAGCAGCGTCTCCTTCAGGCGCGCGGAGAGGGTGCGGAGCGGGTCGGGCCCGTCCGGCCCGAGGTACGTCGCCTTCACGCCCTCCCGGTAGAAGATCACCGTCTCGGAGCGGTACGCGGGCTTCCTCGACTGCACGACGAGCACCGTGAACGCGATCCCCGCGAGCGCCACGAGCACGGCCACGTACCAGTGCGCCAGGGTCCGGTTGATCATCGCGCTGATGCTGGGCGGCTGCGGACCCGCAGGTCGCGCCGTCGCATCGACGGGAAGCGCCCCGAGCGCCTCCTGGGGCGGGAGAGGCCCGGAGGTCTGCTGGTTCATCTTCTTGTCCATTGTTCGCGCTCCTCGAAGGTTGCCCTTGCTCCGTCCGACCCGGAGAACGCGCACCTACGTCCGGCGGACGGCTGCCTATCGTAGACGTGTGCCGCCCGAGCGCCAGCTTGTTGCACGCGGCCCGCGCTCGCCGCGCGCCGTGATCCTGGCCCCGAGCCCATCACGCCCCCGGCACACGCGTGAGGCGGCGTGGCCAGGATCACGGCGCGCGGCGCGCTCCCGTCCCCGCGCGCCCTCGCCCCTGCGCGCCCCCGCCCCGCGCGCCCCCGCGCGCGGCACCGGCCGCTGCCGCAGGGCCGGCGGCGAGCGCGCCGCCCCGGAGCGTCACGTGGGGAACACCCGATCGAGGCGCAGCAGGCGGAAGATGGCGCGCGGCTGATCCCGGAGGCCCACGATGCGCACCTGGCCGCCGTTGGCTCGTACCCGCTTGAACAGCGAGACGATGACGCCGACGCCGGAGCTGTCGATCAGCCGGAGGGACGAGAGCTCGAGCGTGATGTTCTGCCGGTTCTCGGCCACCAGCTCGTCCACCAACGTCCTGAACTCCGGTGCGGTCACCGCGTCGAGGGTCCCCTCGAACTGCACAACCGTCTCATTGCCGTTATCGGTCCGCGTATAGCTCATTGGATTTTGATTCCCCCAGCGGCGCGGGCTGCGCCCAAGCGGGAGACGCTCCGCATTCGGAAACTGCTCGTCCGATGCCCCGTCGCCTCGGCGAAATCGGCATCGGAATGCTCTTGTTCGCTGCTGCCTTCACTGCCGTCGCCGGCGACGCACGAGCTGCCCTCCCGCCGCTTCACGAGGCGGAGGACATTCGGGCTGCCGGGACAGTAATCGACCTCATCCATGAACGACTTGATGATGAAGAGCCCCATGCCGGACTCGGGGAGGTCGTCGATGGGAGGGTTGTCGATGGCCGCGGGGTCGAAGCTGCATCCCGTGTCCATCAGGCGGATGATGATGCCGTCCGCGTCGGACTCGATCTCGATGTCCACGTCGCCGGGCGGGCCAGCCCGGTATCCATGAATCGCGATGTTGTTGAACGCCTCCCCGAACGCCGAGACTGTCTGGTCCTCGAAGTCTTCCTGGGTCAGGCCGGGCGATCCGCCTTCGACCCTCCCAGGCGCGGCCATCTTGCATGCGGCCGCCACCACGCGGAGGGCGAGGTGGCGATAGGTCAACGAACCTGGTACGCGGAGTCGGATCACGCCCAAACCTCCATCCGAGCTTGTACCCTACCACGTTCTCGACTATGGGAGCCACAAGGTAAACAGTGACACCTGGCGTTCGTGTAGCGAAACGTGCGATCGACATCGCGGGCTCGCTCGTGGGTCTCACGCTGACCCTCCCGCTCTACCCGATCATCGGCGCGGCCATCTACCTCGAGTCGCCCGGGCCGATCTTCTACATGCAGCGCCGCGCGGGCATGCTGATCGGCACGGAAGTTCGGGATGGCGTGAGCTACCCGCGGTTCGTCGAATTCCATATGCGCAAGTTCCGTTCCATGCGCGTGGATGCCGAGAAGATGACCGGGCCCGTGCTCGCGCAGCAGGACGACCCGCGCATCACGCGCGTCGGGCGCTTCCTGCGCAAGACGCGCCTCGACGAGATCCCGCAGTTCTGGAGCGTGCTCATGGGCGACATGAGCATCGTGGGGCCGCGCCCCGAGCGGCCGGAGCTGCTCGTCAACCTGGCGCTCGCCATCCCGTTCTTCGAGGAGCGGATGCGCGACATCAAGCCGGGCATCACGGGGCTCGCGCAGGTGTCGCTGGGCTACACCGGCCGCGCCCCGGCGGAGAGCGAGGTCGCCGCGTTCGAGGCGACGCTGACGAACCCGTTCGGCCTCGAGGAGGCGGAGGGGGCCGAGGCCGACGACATGCGGATGAAGCTGCTGTTCGACCTCGCGTACGCCGCGTCGCTCGAGAAGCTCTCGACGTTCCTGTCGATGGAGCTCTCCATCATCCTGAAGACGCCGCTCGTGATGGTCCTCGGCCTCGGGCGCTGAGCCGGCGCCGCGCCCGGCGCGGCCGCCCCAGCGCCGCGCGCCAGCGATCCCCGGCGGGATCGCCGGCGGGCGGCGCTATGCTCGCTTGCTGAGCACGAAGATCACCAGCACGATGGCGAGGTCGGCCAGGATGAGCCGGTAGACGTCGCGCTTCTCGAGCCGGATCGAGAAGTTCGGATCGACGCTCCGGATGGCGCAGTACAGCGCCCCCGCGAGGCCGAAGTAGATCCAGAGCACGTAGTGGTAGGTGAACGAGAGGAAGAAGATCCCGACCATCATCCCGCAGAACCCGGCCATGACCGCCATGGCCCAGGCGCGGATCGTCGCGAACTGGGCGCCGTGCTCGTACCGCTTGAGCGCGACCAGCGAGATCTTCAGCGTGAGGTAGATCATCGCCGTCCACGCGAACATCCCGAGCGGACCGAGCTCCGAGAGCGCGAGGAGGTACGCGTTGTGCGCGGTGAGCCAGTGGTGCTCCGTGAACTGGCGGAAGCCCGCGCCCATCAGCGGGAACGCCCGGTAGATGAGCAGGCCCTCGGCCAGGATCTCCGTGCGCTCGTTCGCCGACTCGTCCGCCTCGCCGCCGCCGCGGCCGCCGAGGAGCATGAGCGGCGCCGCGAAGACCGCGCCGAAGATCGCGCCGCGGACGCCGTACTTCTTGACGAAGTAGACGCCCAGCACCGTCGCGAAGACGAGCTGGCCGCCGCGCGACTGCGTGAGGATGATCGCGGTCGCGATCACGAGGAGCGAGACGAGGACCAGGAGCGCGCGCGTGAACGAGCGCTTCTGCTCGAACAGGGCGAAGCTGAACGGCAGGACGATGCCGGACGTGAGCGCGAGCTCGTTCGGATCCTGGAGCACGCCGCGCCAGCGCACCCGGCCGTTGATCGTCGACGTCTTGAAGAGGCCGACGCGCTCGCACAGGTACTCGGCCTCGGGATCGGCGCCGGGGCCCTCGCGGCAGTCCACGCGCATCTCGCAGGGCCGGCCGTCGGGGATGCCGGCCTCGCCGCGCGAGCCGCCGATGGTCTGCGTCATCGCGAGGCACTGGAACGACGAGAACCCCTGGTGCACCGCGACGCCCGCCACGAAGAGGCCCATGATGAGCACCGTGCCGGCGAGCTTCTGGAAGCCCTTGAAGCCCTCGGGGCTGTGCCCGATCAGGAAGAAGAGGACGAACGTCACGCTGATCGAGACGAAGCCCTCGGAGAACTCGGCGGGGTTCCGCAGGCCGAGCGTGAGCACGCACCAGAAGTAGACGACGATCGCCCAGCGCAGCTGCGGGGTCGCCTTCAGCCTGACCTTGCCCAGGGCGAGGTCGAGGCCCATGCCCATGAAGGCGAGGGCGAGCCAGAGGTACAGGAACGGCAGGCTCTCGAAGCGCTCGTCCCACTCCTGGGGCCTGCCGTAGATGAAGATGATGAGAAGGATGACCCCGGGGAGCGCGAGCATGACGAGGGTCCTCAGCGAAGACGCGGTTCGGGTGGAGGGGGACGTTCCGGAGGATCGCGGCCCGCGTCAAGCGGCTTGCGCCGGCGCCTCCCGGCGAGATCGCCGTCGCCGCGCGCGCGACGCTACGTGGTGAGGCCCATGCGGCGCACGGCCTGGTTCAGGAACGGCACGAACTCGTCCGCGGCCCTCTCGTTGCCCTCGCGCGAGGGGTGGTTGTCGGTGTTCCCCTCCGAGCCGTGCTGCGAGAAGTTGGACTCGCCCTTGTTCGTGAGCACGTCGTAGTAGTCGAAGACGACGACGTTCTTCTCCGGATAACCGCTGAGCCAGCCTTCGGGCGACTTGACCCAGTTGTTGAACGAGCGGGCGAGGTCGGCCTGGCGCTGCGCGACCTCGGCCTCCGACGGCTTGCCGAGGATCTTCTTCGCGCTCCACTTCCAGGCGGGCTCCTTCGAGCGCTTGAGGATGTTGGCCGGGGCGGTCATGTAGACGAACAGCGTGTCCTTGCGCTTCGCGAGCTCGGGCAGGAGCGACGAGAGCGTGGCCTTCGCGTTCCAGACGGTCAGCTCCGGGCCGGCCGGGTTGCCGGGGGCGGCGCCCTCGCCGACGAAGCGGTTGTTCGGATAACAGGACTTGAAGACGACGATCCGGTTGACCACGCCGTCCGGGTGCTTCTGGTCGTTGAGCGCGACCCGGAGCACGCTGTCCATCCTGTCGCGGAACTTGGGCGCCCAGTGGAAGAGGTCGGTGTCCTCGCCGATCGCGCTGCCGTAGGAGGCCTCGTGGACGCGGTAGCCCTGCTCGAGGAGCCGCTTCTTGAGGCCGCCGCCGTTCGGGTGCGTCTCGTAGACGCACGACGCCTTCTCCTTCTCGGGGCCCGGGTCCGCGAGCAGCTGGCCGCCGACGGAGTGGTGGATGAACAGCAGATCCAGCGGGGCGCCGGGCGGGGCGCTCGAGAAGCCCGACAGGTCGAGCGAGCCGGCCTTCGCGATGGGGCCGGTGGCGGCGGGGGCCTTGCCCTCGATGGGGATGAACAGGGCGCCCAGCGCGACGAGGAATGCGCCGGCAGACACGAGGTGCTTCTTGCTCATGGCATCTCCGTGGAGGACGTGGGCAGGGAAGCTAAATTATCGCAGCGCGGCGCGCCGAGGACAAGCCGCCGGCTCAGAGCGCGAGGACGCCGCCCTCGTCGGCTTTGACGGCGCTGGCGCCGGAGCCGGGGCGGATCGTGATCTCGTCCCCGCCGCTCGCCGGCTCCCTGATCACGTCGTACGAGGCGCCGGGGGTGAGCCCCGTGACGAGGTGCCTCGTGACGCCGGGCAGCGAGGTGAACTGCACCTGGGACACGGCGCCCAGCGCGACCGGGAACAGGACCAGGGTGCCCTTCACCGCCGCGCCCGCGTACGGCGTGCCCTGCTTCGTGCGCACGAGCGTCGCCGGCTGCGCCGCGGCGCCCGCGGCGGCCCCCTCGATCACGTGGAGGAAGCGCGCGTCCTTCGGCATCGGCGCCGGCGGCTCGGTCCTGAGGGTCGCGAGCATCGGCTCGAACTCGGCCGGCTTGGTGTCCCAGGTGCCGGTCGGCTTGTACGGCTCGGCCACGAGGACGGCGCTCTCCGGCAGCAGCGCGGTCACGAAGAGCTTCTGCCCCTTGGGCGTCGTGACGGTCGCGAGCTTCCCCGCGATCTGCGCGGCGCTCGGCGTCTGCAGGAAGAACCGCTTGAACCGCCCCGCCTTGCCCGTCGCGGCGCGATCGTAGATGACGAGGTGGTCCGGCTTGAGCCACACGAGCGAGCGGCTGACGTGCGTGACGTCGTGGATGTCCTCGTAGTCGGAGTTGTAGAGCGCGGTCGCGTCGCCGAGGACGTAGACGTAGTCCTGCGCGAAGCTCTTCGCGAGCACCCGGGGATCGTGCGTGTGCACGAGCGGCCACTGGGACCCGCGCTGCCACAGGCCGCCGCGGTTCGGGTCGTCGTGGCGGCGGTTCCTGTCGTTCTCGACGGCGAGCGTGTTGTGCTGCTCGGAGTTGCCGAAGAAGGCGCCGTAGCCGATGCGCTCCTTCGTGAGCCACTCGCCGCCGCGGTAGAATCCGAAGCTCAGGCCGTCGCCGTGCTGGTGGTCGATGTGCTCCCAGCCGAGCTGGAACTGGAACCACGCCGCCTCGGGGCCCCAGCTCGTCCTCGCGAACACCTGGCCCATGCCGGGGCCGTAGTGCGTGAGCGGGACGGAGGGGCGCGGATCGGTCGGGGTGACCGCCGGGTCGATCAGCAGGAAGTACAGGATCGAGTGGCGCTTGTGGACCTGGCCGAGCTGCGAGCGGGCGCGCCGCGCGAGGCCGGCGGCGCCGCCCGGGCCCGCGTGGACGGCCATCCAGCGCAGCGCGTTGAGGCGCTCGGCGTTGCCGCTGTTCTGGGCGTGGAGGCCGAGCGCCGCGAACGGATCGATGTGATCGGTGTACTCGTAGCGCTGGCCGTCGCCCGTCCACGCGGCCTCGTGGGTCGGCCCGATCCGCCCCGCCGGCGCGGCGGGGCTCAGGCTGTGGAGGTGGGCCGGGATGAACTCGTGCCAGAAGGGATTGCCGTCGAGGTGCACCTGCGGGCCCCACTTCGCCGGGTCGGCCTCGCCGGCCGTCTGGATGGCGAGCATCGTCTGGGTCACGTAGGCGAGCGTCGCGGGGCCGTACTGGAAGCCCTCCGGCGGCGTGCCGCCCCGCGCGTCGTTCCGGAGGACGCTGTCGGTCATGTAGAGCCACGCCCCGGTGACGTTGGCGAAGTAGTCCCTGAGCCGCGGGTAGGTGCCCTTGTGGTTCGGGGCCGGCGGATCGTCGGCCTCGTCGAACGCGAGCGACATCAGCGCGAGGTTGCGCATGTGCGACGTGAAGTAGTTGTTCACGGCGTACCTGCGCTTCCGCGGCTCCTTCAGCAGGGCCGGGTCGTTCAGCTTGCCCGCCGGCTCGGGGTGGTCGTGGCTCGTCGTCGACGAGGTCAGCTGGGCCTCCGCCCATCGCAGGAAGACGGGCCGTATCGCCGCCTTGTCCTGGGGCGAGAGGTACCCGTAGATCCAGTCGACCGTGAGGCCGAACGACTCGCCGGCCCAGCGGGCGCGGTCGCCGGTCGAGAACTTGGGGTGGTTGAAGGGATCCTTCGGATCCCCCTTGTTCACGCGGTCGACGATGTAGAGGAGGATCTTCCGCGCGCGGGCGGCGTAGTCGTTGCGGGCCGCCTCGTCGCTCGAGACGAGCGACATGAAGGCGAAGAGCTCGGCGTGCGCCTCGCAGTAGACGCGGCTGAACTCGCAGTCGCCCTCGGAGGGGATGCTGCCCTTGTCCATCGCGGCCGCGGCCTCGGCGGCGACGGCGGCGAGCTCCTTGAACATCGGGTTCGCCGGCGTGGCGCGCGCCCGGAGCTTCGGCAGGTCGGCCGCGCGCACCCAGAGCCGCGGGTGCCCCGTGACCGGCGCGGCGGGCGGGGCCGGCGGCGCCTCGAAGCGCGGCGCCGCGACGCCCGGCGCTGCCGCCTGCACGGCCGCGGCGGCGGCTTGCGTCTGCGGATCCGCGCCGCTGTGGACCGCGGGGGGCCCCGGGGTCATCCGCCGGTCGCAGCCGGCGGAGAGGCCCGCGAGGCCGAGCGCTAGCGTGACCGGCGCGAGCGGCGCGAGGGGCGCGCACGACGCAAGCGACCGCCGACGCGTCATGTCGCGCGGTCCCGGAGATAGGCGAACGTCCGCTGCAGGCCCTCCTCCGTCGAGACGAGCTGCTTCCAGCCGAGCGCCTTCAGCTTCGTGTTGTCGAACCGGTTCCCCTTCCACGAGGTCGCGGCCTTGTAGGGCGTGAAGATCGCCGGCAGCTGCCCCTTCGAGTAGGCGTGGTAGCGCTCGACGAGCTTCGATATCCCGGCGAGGGCGAAATACGGCACCTTGAGCGAGCGGATAGGCTTCACCTCGCGCTTGTAGCGGGCGAGGTAGACGTCGGCCGTGGGCAGGTCGTCGTCGTGGACGTTGTAGACCTGCCCCTTCGCGACCTCGCTCCGGCCGGCGACGGCGATCGCCTCGGCGCAGTTGTCGACGTACGTGAGCGGCAGGATGTTGCTGCCGCCGAGGTGCAGGAACACGCCGAACAGGCTCATCCCGACGCGGCTGGAGAAGGCGTTGCCGCCCGGGCCGTAGATGACGCCGGGGCGGAGCACCGTGAGCGGGAAGCCGTAGCGCGCCTGGTACTCCCAGAAGAGCTTCTCCTGCCGGAGCTTCGCCTGCGAGTAGAGATCCCGCTGCGCGGGCTTCGCCTCGAGGGGCGTGTTCTCGTCGACGATGTACCCCCGCGGGAGGTCGGCCACGCCGTAGACGCCGAAGGAGCTGATGAGGACGACGCGCGGCGACCTCCCGGTGTGGACCAGCGCCTCGAGCAGGTTCTTCGAGGCGACCACGGTGTTCAGGAACATGTCGGCGGGCGCGCCGCCCATGGCCGCGGCGACGTGGTAGACGACGTCGACGCCCTCGACCGCGCGCTCGGCGGCCTCCTTCGTGGCGAGGGAGCCCACGACGACCTCGAGGGGGACGCCGCGGCGCTGCTCGATCTCCTCGAGCCGCGCGCGGTTGCTCGCGGGGCGGACGAGGCAGCGGAGGTCGGTCTCGCCGTGGGCGAGCAGCCGGTCGACGAGGGCCGACCCAAGGAAGCCGTTGGAGCCGGTGACAAGGACTTTCATGTGCGCGCCTTCTCCTGCGGGACCTGCCGGAAGATCTCATCCATCATCCACGCGACCCGGATCATGTCCCGGTACGAGATGGGCAGCTCGGCGCCCCGCGTGATGCTGTCGTAGAAGAGCCCGAACAGGCGGTTCATCCCCGAGAAGAAGTGGAAGTCGCTGCGGGCGAACCTCGCCACGTTCTTGCCCCCTTCGCGCAGGTACGAGAGGGCCTGATCGAAGGCGGGGACGACGCGCCCGATGGCGCTCGGGAGCTTCGGCGACGCGTCGAGCGTGACCGTGCGGCTCGTGTAGTCGACGTGGAGCGTGTTCTTCGTGCCGTAGACGCGGAGGAAGTGCCCGGGCGGCCGCGCGTGCGACGAGAAGGTCCCGTAGGCGCTGACGCGCGCGCCCTGCACCGTGACGCGGAGCTCGTCGAGCATGTCGTCGCGGGCGTCGCCAAACCGCTTCTCCCGGAGGGCGTAGGCCGTGGCGGTCACCTTCGGCTGCTCGTCGTCCACGAACTCGACGATCTTGTTCAGCAGGTGATCGATGTTGTTGTGAAACAGCTTGCCCGGGAGGCGATGGACCCAGTGCGAGCCGTCGCCGAGGAGCGCCGCGCCGAAGGGGCCGGAGAGGTTGTAGCCGAAGCAGCTCTCCACGTGGACGGGGTCGCCGAGCACGCCGTCGCCGATGAGCCGCCGCATCTCGATGGCCGGCGGATCGAAGTTGTACTCCCAGCCGACGGTCATCTTCTTCCCGGCGGCGGTACAGAGCTCGATGAGGCGCCGCACGTCCGAGAGGTTCAGCGCAATCGGCTTCTCCACGTAGACGTGGGCGCCGGCCTCGATGGCCCGCCGCGCGAGGAACAGGTGCGACTGCGGAGGGGTGGTGATGTGGACGACGTCGGGCTTCTCGACGTCGAGCATCCGGTCGAACGAGTCGTAGTGGCTCGGGATGCCGTAGCGCACCGCGATCTGCTCGGCCATCAGGAGCTCCAGGTCGCATACGGCGACGACCCGAGCCCGCTCCGGCATCTTCTGGATCTCTTCTATGTGGCCGTCGGCGATCTTGCCGCAGCCGACGATCGCGATTTTGAGGGTCATGGGGCGGCGGAGCGTACCGCAACGGGGCAGGCGAGAGCTAGGCTCTCGGGGTTGTCGCCGCGCGCGGGGTGGCCGGCGCGCGGCGATCGCAGCGAGGCCGCGGCGGGTCGTCCGGCGCCACCCCGCGCGCGAGGTGGCGCCGGGCGAGGCGGCGACGTCGAGGTCGTGCGTCCGCGTCGAGCGCGCCTCGGCGTGGACGAGCCTCGTGACGGTCGCGGCGGCCTCGGGTAGGCTGCGCGGCGCATCATCATAAAGAAGGGTGGTGGTTCGTGCGCGTGCTTCATGTTCTTCATACGTCGCTGCCGGTGATTGCGGGGTACACGATCCGCAGCGACTACATCGTCAAGCATCAGGCCGAGCACGGGATGCGTCCGGCGGTGGTGACGTCGGCGCAGCAGGGGTCCGGGGACGCGCTGAAGGAGGAGATCGGCGGCATCTCCTACTGGCGGACGCGCGAGCCTTCCGGCAAGAAGCTGCCGCTCGTCCGGGAGCTCTCGCTCGTGCGGGCGCTCGAGGCGCGCGTCGAGGACGCGATTCGGGAGTTCCAGCCCGACGTCGTGCACGCGCACTCGCCGATGCTGGTCGGGCTGCCGGCGCTCGCGGCGGCGCGCCGCTTCGGGCTGCCGCTCGTCTACGAGGTGCGCGACCTCTGGGAGAACGCCTCCGTCGACCGGGGCAAGTTCGCCGAGGACTCGGTGCCCTACAAGATCGCGGCCGGCCTCGAGACGGTGGTCTACAAGTACGCCGACGCGACGGTGACGATCTGCGAGAGCCTGAAGAACGCCGTCGCGCCGCGGGTGCGCAGCACGGACGCGCTCTACGTGGTCGGCAACGGCGTCGACTCGGACAAGTTCGCGCCGCGGGAGGCCCCGCCCGGCGCCTGGGAGCGCTTCGGGCTCGCCGGGAAGAGGCTCATCGGGTATGTCGGCACGTTCCAGCCGTACGAGGGGCTCCAGACGCTCATCGCGGCGATCGGCGACATCGCGCGGGAGATCCCGGACGCGCACGTCGTGATCACGGGGGCCGGCGGCCAGGAGATGGAGCTCAAGGCGTTCGCCCGCGAGAGAGGCGTGGAGTCCAAGGTGACGTTCACGGGGCGGGTGCCGCACGACGAGGTGTTCAACATCTACGCGATGGCGAGCCTGCTCGTGTATCCGCGCATCCGGACCCGGACGACCGCGCTCACGACGCCGCTGAAGCCGCTCGAGGCGATGTCCATGGCCCGGCCGGTGATGGTCAGCGACGTGCCGGCGATGGGGGAGCTCGTGCGCTACGGCGAGACCGGGTTCGTCTTCAAGGCGGGCGACAGCGCCGACCTCACGCGGCGCTGCGTCGAGGCCCTCAAGGATCCGGAGCGCCTCGATCGGGTCGGCAAGAACGCGCGGGAGTGGATCCTCAAGGAGCGGCAGTGGCCCACGCTGCTCTCGCGGTACCCGGCCATCTACGAGCAGGCGATCGCCGCGCGGCGCGGGCGGGGCAAGTCGCCCGCCGGCGAGGCGCGCGCGGCGTGAGCCGCCGCGCGCCGGCGCCCGGGAGGCGCGGCGCCCGGCGCGCTCCCGCCGCGCGTGAGCCCCGCACGGCGCGCCGCGCGTGAGCCCCGCACGGCGCGCCGCGGGCCCTTCAGGCCCTCCGGCGCGGCGCTTGCGGGCGGTGCCTTTCCAGGAAAACCACGCCGTCCGCGCCGCGCCGGAGCGGCGCCGTCCGCGCTCCCGGCGTTCTCCCCACGGCCGACCGCCAGCATCGCCGCCGCGCGCGCGGCGCGATCCCGGGGCTCGCCCAGCGCGATCCGGAGTATGATTACGCGGCCCCATCCCGCCCCTTCGGGAACCGGCAGGAGGTCCCCCAACGTGTTCGAGATCAAAGTCGACCGGATCCACTCCATCGTGGATTTCGTCCTCGAGGGGCGCGTCCGCCTCGAAGAGATGGAGAACTTCGTCAGCGAGCTGAGGAAGGCGTGCGAGGGCCTCCAGGGGCGGGAGATCAAGATCAAGGCCGATGTGCGGGGCTTCCGGCCGATGTCCCCGGAAGTGGCGGAGAAGATCCGCGCGGTCCAGGAGTTCGGGCTGGAGCTCGGGGTGATGCGCGTGGCCGAGATCATCGAGAGCGACATCGTCGCGCTCCAGCTCAACCGCGTCGCGCGCGAGAGCGGCACGGACAAGGTGCTCCGGCGCTTCTGGGACGAGGACGCCGCGCACGAGTGGCTGCTCCACGGCGACCCCGAATAGCGCGGCGGGCGGCCGATCGTCAGGGCAGCGCCCGGTTACCTCGGGGCAGAAGTCCTGCCAGGGCTCTGCCGCGCGAGCGGAGAGATTTCAACGCCAAGGCGCAAAGGCGCAAAGGCGCAAAAAAACAATAGATTCAGGCATTTTTGCGTCTTTGCGCCTTGGCGTCTTGGCGTTGAAATCTCGCTCCGGAACCCTGGCCGGACCCCTGGTGCGTGGGGCTAGCGCAGCGGCGGCGGGTCGCACGGGTGCGGTGGCCGGTACCGCTTCAGGACCTCGGCCACGGCGTCGAGCGGCAACGCGGGCGCGTGGTGACCGCTGTGGCCGGTCATGTCCACGCCCGCGCACATGGCGTTGAGGATCGCCTCCTCCACCACGTCGACCGTGGCCTCGTAGAGGCCGTCGATCTCGGTGTCGAGGACCAGCTCGGCCATGTGCCGCCCGGGCGCGAGGGGGTGAACGCTGAGCGAGCGGCTCGACCGCGGGGCGCTCCATTGCTCGGTGGCGACGCGAGGCACCCGGTTCGCGGTGCTCCACGCGAGGACGATCTCCCCCGAGTTGTTGGCCGCGTACCCGCCCGTCCGGCCGATCGCGAGCGCGGCGCGACGCGCGAGGCGCGCGAGCTGGCGGTGGATGAGCGGGGCGTCCGTGGCGACGAGCACGATGATGGAGCCGGCAGGGCCCCGCCGCGGGACGTGCGTGAAGCGATCGCTGATGAGCCGGCCCACCGGGACGCCATCGACCCGGAGCAGCTCGCGATCGCCGAAGTTCGAGAGCACGAGCGCGCCGACCATCGAGTCGACCCCGCCGACCGGGACCGAGCGGCTGGAGGTGCCGATCCCGCCCGCGAAATGGAAGGTCTGCATGCCCGTGCCGGCGCCGACGCACCCCTCGGCCACCGGACCGCCGCGGACGTTGGAGAGCGCCTCGTCGACGTCGGCCTGCGTCACGTGCCGCCCCACCGCGTCGTTGAGGTAGCTGTCGTCGCACTCGGCGACGACCGGGATCACGACGTCGTACTCCTTGCCGATCTTCGGATGGCGCTGCGAGAGCCACGCGACGGTCGCGTCGAGGACGCGGCCGACGCAGAGCGTGCTGCAGAGCAGGATCGGCGTCTCGCAGAGGCCCCACTCGTTGATCTGCGCGAGGCCGGTCACCTCGCCGGCGCCGTTCAGCACGTAGCTGGCGGAGAAGACCCGATCCAGGAAGATGTCGCCGTCGGCGGGCATGACCGCGGTGACGCCCGTGCGCACCGGGCCGATGCCGGGGAGGAGCTCGCCGCCGCCCTCGACCTTGGTCACGTGGTGGACCCGGACGCCGGCGACGTCCGTGATCGCGTTCTCGGGACCGGTGGGAAAGCGGCCGATCGCGACGCCGAGATCGCGCAGCCGAGGGCGCCTGATCGAGATCGAGGGCGCGCTCACGGGCCGGCGACCTCGCGCTCCATGGCCGAGGCCGCGGACGCCGGTGGCGCGGGCTCCGCCGCGAGCGGCGCCGGCCCGGCGAGCGCAGGGCCGGACGCGGGCTGCGAGGCCGACGCGGGCTGCGAGGCCGACGCGGGCTGCGAGGCCGACGCGGGCTGCGGCGCCGGCGCGGGCTGCGAGGACGGCGCAGGCTGCGGGGCCGGCGCAGGCTGCGAGGCCGGCGTGGCCTGCGGGGCCGGCGCGGCCTGCGGGGCCGGCTCGGCCTGCAAGGCCGGCGCGGCCTGCGGCGCCGCGGCGAGGGCGCCTGCGGCCTGCGGCGCCGCGGCGAGGGCGCCTGCGGCCTGCGGCGCCGCGGCGCCCGCGGACTGCGGCGCCGCGGCGCGGGCGTCCCGGTAGCGCTTGAGGCAGCCGGCCATGATCTCGCCGATGAGCATGCGGTAATCCATCCCCGCCACCTTCGCGATCACGCAGAGATCGCTGAAGTCGGGGGTCAGGCCGGGCAGCGGGTTGATCTCGATGACGTACACCCGGCCGTCCTTGGTCATGCGCAGGTCGACCCGGGCCACGTCGCGGCAGGCGAGGGCCGCGAACGTGTCGCGCACGACCTTCTCGATGCGGCGGAGCTCGGACGGCGTGAGCTGCGCGGGGCACTCGAAGCGCACCCGCGGCGTGTCCGACTGCTTCTCGTCGTAGCCGTAGACGGGGTACGAGGGCGGGTCGACGAAGACGACCTCCATCGGCGGCAGCACCTTCGGCCGCCGCTCCCCGAGCAGGCCCACGGTGAACTCGCGCCCCGTGATGTACTCCTCGATGAGCGCCGGCTGGTGGTAGCGATCGACCAGCTGCTTCGCCGCGGCGCGCGCGGCGGCCTCGTCCTTGACCACGGACGCGGAGGTGATCCCCTTCGAGGTCCCCTCGGCGTTGGGCTTCACGATCACCGGGTAGCGGAACGGCTTCAGCTTCTCGCGCCCGGTCGTGACCACCTGCCACTCGGCCGTCTCGATGCCGGCGGCCCGCAGGATCTGCTTCGTGAGCCCCTTGTCGAGGGCCAGCGAGAGCGTCGTCGCGTCCGAGCCGCTGTACGGGATGCCGAGCAGCTCGCAGAGCGCCGGGACCTGCGCCTCCCGGCCGCGGCCGCGGAGCCCCTCGGCGATGTTGAAGACGACGTCGACCCCGGAGGCGCCGAGCGCGCGCGGCAGATCCGGGGTCGCCTCGAGCGGGACCACGGTGTGGCCGTAGCTCTCGATGGCGCTCGCGATCGCCTGGATGGTGCGCGGCGAGTCGAACTCGGCCTCGGAGTCGTTCGCCGCGCTCCCGCCCCCCTTGCCGGGGCCCCCGTCGGTCGCGGCCGTGTCGCTCCGCTTCATGTTGAAGGTGAAGCCGACGCGGAGCGCGGTCCGCTTCGCCCGGCGCGGCGGGTTGCTCTCCAGGAGCGGCAGCAGCCCGCGCCGCTTGCAGGCGCTCCTCACGATGGCCCGGATCACGCCGTCGAAGTCGACGCCGCGCTGCGCCGCGGCCACGAAGACGCTGGCGCCCGGCTGGAGCGTGGGCAGCCCGTCGACCTCGAGGAAGTGCACGTCGTGCTCCAGGCCGCGCGCCGACGACGGCGTGACCCGGAACTCGCAGCGCGCGTGGTCCTTGAGGTCGAGGGCGCGCACGATGCGCGCGGTGAGCGACCGGATGCGCTCGATCGTCGCCGGGGGCAGCTGCGCGGGCCGGCGCGTGACGTGCTCGGGCTTCGCGTGCTTCAGGTTGAAGTCGTACACGTTGTGCCTGCCCGCCACCTGGGGATCGATCACGAACTCGATGGGCGTGAGGACCCCCTCGGGGACGCCCGCGGCGCTCGGCCGCGCGCCGCTCGCCTCCTTGAGGCCGTCGACGAAGGCGCACGCGACGTCGATGCCGGCGATGTAGTGCTCGACGAGCAGCCCCGCCTCGAAGCGCGCGAGCTGCCGCTCGACCACCTCGGCGAGGTGGTGCGCGTCCTCGCAGACGCTCCACTCCCGGTGGATCCCCTTCGAGGAGCCCTCGAAGTTCGGCTTCACGATGACCGGGAAGCTCACGTCGTCGAGGGCGCCGCTCTCCAGGGTGGTCCGGTTGACGAGGCGGGCGCGCGGGGTCGTGACGCCGTAGCTCGCGAGGACGCGCTTGGTGAGCGATTTGTCGAGCGCGACGTTCAGCGCGTACGCGTCGGAGCCGGTGTACGGGATGCCGAGCTCGTCGAAGAGCGACGGGTAGAACGCCTCGCGCGTCTTGCCCTTGTGGCCCTCGGCCGTGTTGAAGATGAGGTCCGGCTGGAGCGCCTCGAGCCGCGCCAGGACCCGGGAGGCCGGCCCGCTGACCTCGATCCGCTCCACCTCGTGCCCGGCCCGCTCGAGCGCGCCGGCGATGGCGGCGATCGTCTCCGGGCTGTCGAACTCCGCTTCCTCGGCGGACCCCGTGATCTTCAGGTTGTGCGTGAGCGCGATGCGCATGATCTCTCCTGGGCCGCTCGTCCGGGCCGCGTCGTTCCTGTGCCCTGTCGGCGGCGCACGCGCGGGGCAGATTACGGCGAGCGCGCCTTTTTTGCGGCGGAAAAAACGGGGCAGCGGCGCGGTGGTCCAGGGGCCTGGCCGGGCTCCCGCTCGCGCGATGGTCGTGCTAGCGACCCCGTGTGGATCGTATTGCCGCACCCGACGCCGACCGCTCTCCGCCGCCCGAGCCTGGCCTCCCCCACGAGGAGCTGAACGAGCCGCAGGCGCAGGCGGCCCGCCACGCGGCGGGGCCGCTGCTCATCTTCGCGGGCGCGGGGAGCGGCAAGACGCGCGTCATCGTGTACCGCATCGCGAACCTCATCGTGACGCACCGTGTCCCGCCCTACCGGATCCTCGCGGTGACGTTCACGAACAAGGCGGCGACCGAGATGAAGCGCCGGCTGGAGGGGCTCATCGGGCCCGACATCGTGAAGGACCTCTGGGTCGGCACGTTCCACGCCGTGTGCGCGCGCCTCCTGCGCCGGCACCACGAAGCGGCCGGGCTCGAGAAGAACTTCGTCATCTACGACGACGACGACCAGCGCGCCGTCATGAACCGCGTGCTGAAGGAGCTCAACCTCGACGAGCGGCGCTACCCGCCGCGCCAGGTGCTCTCGCGCATCCACGCCGAGAAGCAGGAGGGGCGGGGGCCCGGCGAGTTCGAGCGGAACGGCTATTTCGACGACGCGATCGCGCGGTGCTTCGAGGCGTACGAGCGGCACCTCAAGGCGGCGAACGCGGTGGACTTCGACGACCTCTTGCTCTCCGTGCTCCGCATCGCGGAGGACCCGACGAGCCTCGCCGGCGAGGATCTCCGGGCGCGCTTCCGCCACGTGCTCGTCGACGAGTTCCAGGACGTGAACCAGGTGCAGTACCGGCTCGTCCGGGCGTTCTGCAAGGCCCACGACAACCTCTGCGTGGTCGGCGACGACGACCAGAGCATCTACCGCTGGCGCGGCGCGGACGTGCGCATCGTCCGCGGCTTCCGGCGCGATTTCCCGCACGCGACGGTGGTGAAGCTCGAGCAGAACTACCGCTCGGTCGGGCACGTCGTGCGCGGCGCGCTCGGCGTGATCCGCCACGCGTCGGACCGCGAGCCGAAGGAGCTCTGGACGGCGAACGCGGACGGCCCGCAGATCGACGTGGTCGCGGCCGACAGCGAGCACGACGAGGCCGCGTGGGTGGTCGAGTGCGTCAAGGAGCTCATCGCGCAGGGGGTGTCGCCGAACGAGATCGCGGTGTTCTACCGGATCCACGCGCAGTCGCGCGTGCTCGAGGAGGTGCTGCGCGAGGCGCGCATCCCGTACCAGATCATCGGCGGCACGCGCTTCTTCGAGCGGGCGGAGGTGAAGAACCTGCTCTCGTACCTGCGCGTCGTGGCCAACCCCCGCAGCGACGTGGATCTCAACCGCATCATCAACGTGCCGGCGCGCAAGATCGGCCAGAGCACGGTGGACAAGCTCATCCAGGCGGCGGATCTGCTCGGCGTGTCGCTCTTCGAGGCGATCGATCCGATCATCGAGGGGCGGGTGCCGCCGTCGGCGATGCCGGGGGCCAAGCTCGAGCCGCTCGCCACGGCGGCGAAGCGCAGCCTGCTCGGCTTCCGCGATCTGATCCAGGGGCTCATGACCGAGGCGAGGGGCGCGTCGCCGAGCGCGCTCGCGGAGGAGGTGCTCGCGCGGTCGGGCTACGCGCGGATGCTCGAGCAGGACGAGAGCGTCGAGTCCGAGGCGCGGCTCCAGAACCTGCGCGAGCTCGTGCAGTCGATCGTGGACTACGAGCAGGAGGCGATCGCCGCCGGCGAGGACGCGACGCTCGAGGGCTACCTCGAGCGGGTGAGCCTGGTGTCGGACGTCGACGCGCTCGTGGACATGCCGAAGGTCGCGATGATGACGATCCACGCGGCGAAGGGGCTGGAGTTCCACGCGGTGTTCCTGACCGGCATGGAGGAGGACCTGTTCCCGTTCCGGAGCCAGGATCCGAACCGCAAGGGCGACATCGAGGAGGAGCGCCGGCTCGCGTACGTCGCGATCACGCGGGCACGGCAGCGGCTCTGGATCACGCACGCGGCGCGGCGGGCGATCTTCGGCCAGACGCGTTACTGCCTGCCGAGCCGGTTCCTCGCGGATCTCCCGCCGGCGTCGGTGCGCCCGATGGCGACGCCGACGTCGATGATGGCGCAGCGGCGGGTCGACGTCGGGGGCGGCGGGTACGCGGCGTCCGGGGGGAGGTTCGGCGGCTCCGGTGAGCGCGCGTGGGAGGGCCGGGGCTCGTGGGAGGGCCGCAGGC
The DNA here is from genome assembly GCF_051526825.1 of Sorangium sp. So ce185. Taxonomy (NCBI): domain Bacteria; kingdom Pseudomonadati; phylum Myxococcota; order Polyangiales; family Polyangiaceae; genus Sorangium; species Sorangium sp. So ce185. The sequence goes on from NZ_CP150316.1 coordinate 1,730,080, forward strand.
CCGCGGCGCAGCCCGAGGAGCGGCTCGCGTGGTCGCGGTTCGCCCGGGACGGCGAGGCGGCGAGGGCGCCGGCGGCGCGCGGGGTGGACCGCGTCGAGCGGGCGCCGGGCGAGCGGTACGTCGAGCGGGAGGCGGTCGACGCGGGGGGCGAGGGCGGCGAGGGGGTGGCGCTGCGGCGCGGGATGCGGGTGTTCCACGAGCGGTTCGGGCCGGGCGTGGTGGAGAGCGTGGACCCGGGGGCGGATCCGATCGCGACGGTGAAGTTCTCGGGGTGGGGGAAGAAGCGGATCAAGGCGGCGTTTTTGCGCGCCGGATCGTGAGGGCGCGTCGCGACGACCGGCGGCGGCCGATCAGTCGCCGCCGTAAGGGCCCGGGATCACCGGTCCCGGCGCGAGGACGCGGCTCCCGTCCATCAGCCACACGGCCATCTCGCCCGTCCCGGCCCTCTGCCAGATCACATCCGCCATCCGATCCAGGTTGACGTCGCCGGCGGCGCGCGCTTCCCAGCCGTCGCCGATCGGCCCCGGGATCACGGGTCCCGCCGCGAGCAGCTGGGTCCCCTCCAGCATCCAGACGGCCATCAGCCCTCTCTCTCGGTTGCTCCAGAGTACGTCGAGCACGCCGTCGGCGTTGAAGTCGCCCACGCCGCCGGCGACCCAGCCGTCGCCGATCGGCCCGGGGATCGCCGGTCCTTCCGCGAGCGGTTGACCTCCGTGCATCAGCCAGACCCGCAGCAGGTTCCGCTCGATATCGTTCCAGACCACATCCGCCATTCCATCGAAATCGACGTCGATCGGAAAGCCGAAGGCGAAGCCGCCGATCGGCCCCGGGATCGGGGGCTCCGCCGCGAGCGGCTGGGTGACGTTCATCGGCCAGACCGCCATCCGGTTGTGCTCGGCATCGATCCAGAGCACATCCGACATTCGATCGAAGTTGAAATCGCCGGGCAGGGCCATCCAGCCATCGCCGATCGGCCCCGGAATGGACGGTCCGGGCGCGCGCAGGCGGCTGCCGTCCATCAGCCAGACCGCCATCAGGTTCCGCTCGTCGTGGGACCAGAGCAGGTCCGCCATGTCGTCGGCGTCGAAATCGTTCGCCCAGACGATCCAGCCGTCGCCGCCGGGCCCCGGGATGAACGGTCCGGGCGCCAGGAGGTCGCTTCCGTTCATCAACCACACGGCGATCCGGTTTCGTTCGGCGTCGTACCAGACCACATCCGCCATCCTGTCGGCGTTGAAGTCGGCCGTCTGGGTGATCGTCCAACCGCGGCCGTCGCGCCGCTGCCTCGCGGCGCCGGGGGGTGGGGCCGAAGGCTCGATGGAGCGGCCCTCGTCGTCCAGGCCGGCGCCGCGCGCGCAGCCGCCTGCCGCAGGGAGCGCCGCGGCCACACACAGCGTCATCACGACATTCATGGACGTTCTCACGCGCGCCTCTCCTGCCGCGCGTGCGGTGCATTGGCCGCCGGCGATGTCCGGCCGCCGCCTGGCCTCCGCCCGTGGGCGCGCGGCTCACGCGCCGGGAGAGGCGGCAAATGCCGGTCCATGCCATCCGGAGCCCGCCTCCGCGCCGAACCCCGGCGTTGCGCGCACAGGGGATCGCCCTCGGAAGAGGAGAATCACCGGGGCGTCGAGGGCATCGGGGGAGATCGCCTCTGCTCACGGCGCCCGGGCGATCCGACAACTCGGGCCGTCGGGCTGTTCCGGGCGCAACCAGCGGCGCGAGCATGTCCACAGCCGAGGGGAAGGTCGTCGTTGGGTGGTGGCCTCAATGGCCCCGGAGCGATTCACAGGAAGGCGGGAAGATCCTTGATCTTCTCTTCCCGCCTTCCATGTTCGAAGTGGGTACCACCCGTGCTTGGCGCGGCCTGGCGTTCTTGCGGGCGGGGTCGTAGGGGGCGGGGGGGGCGAGCGCGGGTCCGGTGGCCTACGGTGGATAAAGAATCAGGGGATGGATACCCGGTGCGGGCGCCCACGAAACGGCGCCGGTCGGGCCTATGGGCCGCCTCGCGAGGGCTGCTCAGGGAGCTCGAATTGAGGCATGTCTTCGGGGCCAGGCCACTCGTCCCAGCCTTCGGGCGGCTCGGAGGTCTCGTGGGCCGCGAGCACATCGGGAGAGCTACCGAGAAGGCGATCGAAGCGGGGCGTCGTCTGGACCGGGCCAGTCGTCCCAGCCTTCGGGCGGCTCGTCGATTCCGTTGGCCGCGAGCCATGCGCGGGCGAGCCTCACGATCGGCTCGGGGACATCGAGGCTGAACTCCCACGTCTCCAGCAGGGCGCGCAACTTGCGCGTGGGCTCGGTGGTACGCAGCGCGGGTGCGGTCGGCGCCATGTTGACCGTAGAGATCGCAGCAAGATACCTGTCGAGGAGCTCGAGGAGCTCCTCTCGCGTCGGTGCTTTCAGGGCGAATTTCTCACGGAAGCGTCGCGCGGCCAGGACGCCTATGACCAGCTCGACGGTCGCCATGAGCAACAAATGCTTACAGGCCTCCTGGAGCCCGGCTCTAACCCGTGGCGTTGCGTAGGCGGGATCTAGGGCCTCGAAGCTCTCGTACACCTCGTTCGCCAGCTCGTGAGCGGCTTGCTCGTCGCGCTTGGTCATGGCGAAACCTCACGGCGGCAGGCACCAGGGCCCGGCGAATTGGCCGCCGAAGTAGGTGATGACGCCGATGCCGATAGCGACCTCCTTGGGCGGAGAGGTTCCAGTTTGTACACAAACATAGGAGCACCAAGACTTGTAGACGAGATGCGACACGAGCTCGCCGAAGATCTCGGGACACTGGCGGCACTTCGCATCAGCACAGTCGGTCACGTAGCACTGGTGATTGACGGGCGGACCAAAAAGCGAACATGGCGTGCGGTAGGGGCAGCCGAAGTCCTCCAGGCATTCGGTCCTCGGAATCACGGCCAGCGGCAGTGTGGCGGGATCGAGGGTCGCAAGCCACCTGTCCGCCTCGGCCACCGCCACGGGGAGGTACTGCTCGATGAGCTGCGCGAGCGTCGCCTCGTCGAGCGTGGCGGGATCGAGGCCGAGCGACTCCACGGTTCCCGTCAGGTAGTACGCGGCGAACCCGGCCCTCGCCGAGGCGAGCGCCAGCTCCTGCGGATCCATGTCCTCGAACGACGGCTCCTCCGGCTCGGCCGCCGCCTCCTCGGCCGCTTCCTCCGGCTCGCCCGGCGCCTCGGGGGTCGTCTCGCCCCCCGGCTCCTCTGGGGCCTCGCCCGCCGCGCTCCCCTCCTCAGGCGGGGTCGCCGTGCCCTGGTCGGATCGTGATCGTACACCCCGGGACCGTAATGTATCCCACTATTGCCGCCAGCAGGACGGCGGACAGTGTCGGACCTGGCTTGCCGGACATCGCCCCTCCTTCCGGAAGTCCGGAGTTACATGGCGCACCGCCGCCGTCAATGCGCCCCCAGCCGGTGCGCAGGTCAGGCCGGCGGGGGGTCGAACCCCCGGCGAGCAGGTGCCGGGCCAGGCTCGACGGGCATCGCGCCCCTCTCGATCGGGTACCAGGCCAGCTCCCGCGGAGGTCGACCCCGGCGCGATCGGATGCCCGGCCAGGCGTGACGGGGGTCGACCCCCCCCTCGAGCAGATGTCCGGCCAGGCGTGCGGGGGGGGTCGAACCCCCCTCGAGCAGGCACAAGGCCAGCTCCCGCGCGGATCGACCGCCGCTCCCACCCCTGCACGGCCAGGTCCGAAGGGGGGGCGACCCCCGTCTGGGCGCCGCTGCTGCTTCCACGGCCGCCGTCCCTTCGGTACGTGAGCCCTCGCGCGCCCTGGCTGCCGGCTCCGCGGCGTTCGCGCTGGCCGATGTGCCAGCATGCCGCCGCCGCCCACGGCGAGATGCGCACCTTCCGGCAGCTCGGGGTGGCCGGGCTCGTCACCGGTGGCGCGGTCCTGGCGGTCACGCTCGGATACACGTTCTACCCGCGCGCTCAGGCCGATGTGCGGGTGTCCGCGGATGGCTTTACGGTCAGCGGCGTCTTCTGACCACGGATTCGACATCGATCCTGGCCTGACCCGCGCGTGACCGGACGGCGGCGTCCGCGCGCCGCTCACTTGCGAAAACTTGCGTGACGGCCGCGGGCAGAGCGCGGCATAGTGGGCTCGTTCGAGGATCAGGCCAACGACTCTCCCGGCGGATTGGGGCCGCCGGGGCTGCCGGCTGCCCAGCCTTGTGCCGGAGGACTGGACGCACGATGAGCTCTATCAAGCTTTGTATCGGGAGTTTTTTGTTTCTCACGGGCGTAGCGCTTTCTTTCGCATGTGGTGACGAGCCGTACGTGGGGGGCGACTGCGCGACCACGGACGACTGCCTGTCCGAGGGGCAGAGCGCGCCGGGGACGGTGTGCATCAACGAGCGCTGCACGTGCGTCGAGCCGGGCAAGGTGGTCTGCTGCGCGCGCGGCGAGGAGGAGCCGGGCTGCTTCCTGATGTGCCGGCCCTGCGACGAGTGCGCGGAGGGGACGGCGGAGTGCTCGGGCGTGGTCGACCCGTCGGCGCAGTGCGAGACCGACACGGAGTGCCCCGGTCCGCCGGATCCGCGGTGCGGCGCGGGGCGCTGCGTCGAGGGAAAATGCGAGCTCGACATCAAGCCGGGTCGGCTCGCATCGCAGCTCCGCGGCGACTGCAAGCAGGACGAGTGCACGGAGGAGGGGCGCGTGGTCAGCGTGCCGGCGTACGACGTGTACAACGACGGCAACCAGTGCACGAACGATCTCTGCGATTATGATCGGCCGCTCAACGCGCTGCTCGACGGGGTGATCTGTCCAATTTCGGGCTCGGGTCGGTGCCATGAGGGGCGGTGCGTCGAGTGCCTCCACGACGACCCCACGCTGCACTGCGCTGCAGGGTTCGCGTGTGACGGTGTGTTCTGCGTCCCGCCCCACTGCGTCAACATGGTGTTCGACGCCGGTCGCGGAGAGACCGCTCAGGACTGTGGTGGGGATTGCGCGCCGTGCAGGGATGGGGATCCATGCGACGCCGCGACGGACTGCCAATCGGGGGTTTGCACGATGGCGCATTGCAAGGCGCCGACGTGCGACGACGGCGTGAAGAACGGCGACGAGACCGGCGTGGACTGCAGCGGTCCATGCCCCCGCCGCTGCCCGGACGGCGGCGGCTGCACGTCCGGCGAGGATTGCGCGAGCGGCGTCTGCTGGGCCGGCGCGTGCGAGGAGCCCAGCTGCAAGGACGGCGTAGAGAACGGCGACGAGCTCGGCGTGGACTGCGGCGGCAAGGGGTGCGACGCGTCGTGCCCTGGGTGAGCGGTCGGCCATGTCCTCGCACTGAACCAACGTAGGGGTACCTCGATCGGTTGAGCGCAGGCCGCCCGTCCCGGGTGTCCGAGCGCAAGTTACAAGCCGCATCCGACGCTGGAATCTGGAGTCGATTCCTGTTACACGGCTGTGTCTGGTTGGTGACGGCTGAACAGCGAAACGGCTCACGCCGCGCAGTGACCGCCGCCGCGAAGCAGACGCTTGGCGAGCTTGCTTCCGTCGGAGTAATATGAACCCTCAGTGAGGACGCTCGATGCCGAAACGTGCTCCAGCCTGCGTCGCCGCTCTTTTGTTCTCAGCTTCAACCGTCTCGTTGATGGTGCCAGGATGCACTATCCGCATCGGGAAAGAGGATGTGGACGAAACGGACGGAAGGTAGCCTGACCCAGCTGGCGGAGCTGGAACACAACCCAACCCTCCCGGCGCGGCGGGCGGCAGGGACGAGCCGGCAGGCTCCGGCGCGGGAGGCGACTCAATCCCCGAAGAGCAAGCGGCCTTTGATGCGGTACAACAGGCGGATCCTCAGCTAGTCGCCCTTGCTACCGCCAAGGCGAGCTTCGTCGGATACCTGATCAACGGTTCGATCGAGTCTGAGGGGATTGATCCCGAAAGCCTCGACCGTGAGGCGCTCGACTCCCTGGTAGCTACTTACCTGCCATGGGCTATGGGGCAAGCTGACGCGTGGCTGTCCACGGTCGATCCTGCAACACTGTCCATGTTCCCCATGGGCCATCCACTAAGATACGAGTGCGCAGACGAGTTCGGATGCCCTTATACTCTGAAATGCTGGTCTCCCTCCAAGGGTAGGCCGGCAGTGTGTGCGCCCAATGACTGCGCCGACGCGCGGTGCAGGGCTTGTCCAGAATGGTTCGGAGATTTCTCCAGGATCGTCATGTCTGCGTGGTGCTCCTATGTTTGCATGGTTGACGCTGAGGTCGTCGGATCTGCCGGATCCCTCATCAGCAGGTTCAGGAGCATTCCGGTATCGTTCTGCATGGTGGACGGGCAATCCGGCTGGCCTTTGTGACAATGAGCGACAGCGAATCGGCAAGACAGGCCGCCTTCTCGAGGACCATGGCATCGCTGGTGTGCCTGCTGGACGCCATGGCTCTGTTCGCCGCTCCGAAGCTGGCCGCAAAGATCGGTCGCGTGCCGCCCCGCGAAGGGATTCTGGAGCACTTGGAGGCTTATTTGATCATCGCCCCCAAGATGACTGCGCCAGTAGGGTGCATCCCCCGGCAAGACACGACACCGCATGCTTTGAAGCTACGTGAGCTGTTCTCCGCCTGGACGCCATCGAACCAGATTCCCCAAGAGATCGTGCAGGCAGCGCGCGAATTCCTTGAAGCTTTCGGTATCGCCGGACCGGACGAGGGGTGGGACAACTTCGAGGGCTTCCCGGATGACCCCCAGACTCGGGAAGGTGATTGAAGGGCGCTTCCGCTGCGGTGCCGGGGGGTGGGTGGTGGGGGGCCGAGTGGCCGGCGAGGATGGCCTGGTGCGCGATGTTCTGCGCGATCATCGTCTTGCCTAGCCCGCGGGGAGCGAAGAGCACGATGTTGCGCGTGCCATCGACGAAGGACAGGCGAGGGCGCTCCCGAATCCACGCATCCTCCGAGCGAGACATCATACCAGCAAGTCTCGCATCAGGTTGCCGCCGGATGAATCCGACCTTACCGATGGCGGAATCGGCTGTCTGCGGCGCGCCCGCCCGGGCGCCGCTGCGCCGCGGTCGGCTCGTCGAGCCCGGGGTCCGCCAGCGTGACATGTCACGGTGGGACCAGGACATGTCACGGGACAGAGCGTGACACGTCCCCCGGGACGCGGCGCGGCGTCATCGAGACGGAGCGCCTCCCGGGCGGCGCGCTCCTGGCCGTGGCAGGCGCCGCGCGCGGAGGAGCGCCTGGAGGCGAGGGCGACGCGCCTGCGGCGGACTGGCACGCCGCTTGTATAACGGCAAAACGGGCGCGCGCCCGGCGCCGGTCCGAACCACGGCGCGACGCCGGGCAGCCGCGGACCCGGGCCCGCCGGGGCCGCTCTCTCTACGTCCGTCGCTTCGCGCCGGTCTGGCGCTCCGGACCGGCCTGGAGGTGCTTTCCCTCATGTCCCTCGAAGCAGATAACGATTCTTTCGCCGTACGCTCGCGCGACGGCGATCCCTTCACCCCGCCCCCGCGCGATGCATCCGCGCGGAGGCCCTCTGTCTGGCTGGCGCTCGCGGCGGTCGCGCTGTCCGTGCTCGGGTGCCATGGAGACGAGCCCGGGCAGCTCGCCGCGGACGACTCCGAGCTCATCGCGGCCCCGCAGGCGCTCGTGTCGGACGACACGCCGCTCGACATCCGCGCCCGCAAGCCTCGCTTGAGCGTGGGCTATGCCCATGCTTGCGCGGTGAAGCCGGACGCCACGCTCGCCTGCTGGGGGGGCAATGCTCAGGGCCAGTCTACATGGTCTGACGAGAATGTCTATCAGGTGAGCGTAGACAGGTATCACACGTGCACGCTGTACGAGTATGGCACAGTATACTGCAAGGGGCGCAACAACGAAGGTCAGCTCGACGCGCCCAACGAGGAGTTCGTGCAGGTCGACGCAGGCCGCTTCCACACCTGCGGCCTGAAAGTGGACGGCACGGCGGTGTGCTGGGGAGATGACACGCTCGACAAAGCCTCGCCGCCCGTTGGCGTCACCTTCGTCCAGGTCGACGCGGGGCTCCACTTTTCGTGCGGGCTGAAGGCGGACGGCGATGTGGTGTGCTGGGGGCAAGGGTACACCGGGACTTCCTTGTCGCTCTCCTCGAGGTTCAGCCAGATCAGCGTCGGCGGTGGCCGCGGCTGCGGCGTCACGATGACCGGCACGATCGCTTGCTGGGGGTCGTCGTTGTTCTCGCCCCCTTCCGGCACGTTCACCCAGGTCGGCGTGGGAGATAACCACGTGTGCGGGCTGAAGACGAACGGAGAGATCGCGTGCTCGGGCAACAGCTCTGTGTACGATGTCTCAGTGTTGCCGCCCACGGGCACGTTCACCGAAATCAGCGTGCAGTACGGGAACAACTGCGCCACACGGACTGACGGCGCGATGATCTGCTGGGGCGTGGATGCCGGGGTGACGAACCCTCCCAGCGACACCTTCGGGCGGAACATCGTCTCGTCGGGCGGCTGGCACTCCTGCGTGCTGCGGCCGAACGGCGAGGTGCTCTGCTGGGGCAGCGACTCCTCTCTACAAGCGACGCCGCCCGCCGGGACGTTCACCCAGATCAGCGCGGGCGACAGTCACAACTGCGGCGTGAGGACCGACGGCACGGTGTCCTGCTGGGGCAGCGACCTCTTCGATAAGTCGACGCCGCCCACCGGGACGTTCACGCAGGTCAGCGTGGGCAGCAATCATAGCTGCGGGGTGAAGACCGACGGCACGCTGTCCTGCTGGGGCATCGACTCCTCTCTCGAATTGGCGCCGCCCACCGGGACGTTCACGCAGGTCAGCGCGGGCGCCAGCCATTCGTGCGCGCTGCGGACGAGCGGCCTGGTGGTTTGCTGGGGCGCAAACAGCGAGGGCCAGTCCGCCCAGCAGGTCGGCTCGTTCATCCAGGTCAGCGCTGGGGGCAACCATAGCTGCGGCGTGAGGCCGAACGGTACAGTGGTTTGCTGGGGCGCGGACGACGTGGAGTCCTCGACGCCGACCGGCACGTTCAGGCAGGTCACCTCAGGGATGGGACATAGCTGCGCGATCACCGATTTCGGGAACGTACGTTGCTGGGGGAACAACACGCACAACCAGACCTCGGAGCCGGTCGGCAAGTTCGTTCAGATCAGCGCGGGCAGGGACCATACGTGCGGCGTAGATATCCACATGGGGCTGCACTGCTGGGGATGGGAAATGTCGGACCGGACCGTGCCGCCCACCGACGTGTTCACCCAGATCACCGCGGGCAGGGATCATACGTGCGGCTTGAAGGCAGATGGGAAGCTGAAATGCTGGGGCGCCAACTGGGACGGCCGGAGCGACGAGAGCCCGCACACGTTCACCCAGATCAGCGCCGGCCAGAGCCACACGTGCGGCGTGAAGGTGGACGGCACGGTGGCCTGCCAGGGATCGCTCGAAGCCGATACGATCACCGTGCCGAGCGGCCAATTCCTTCAGGTCAGCGCGGGCGGCTCCCACACCTGCGGGATCAGGACCGACCACACGGCGCACTGCTGGCAGGACCCCTACCACGACCATGGCCAGACGGTCGATACTCCCTCCGGCACGGTCACCCAGATCAGCGCGGGGTTGTTGAACGCCTGCGCGGTGATGGCGGACGGCACGATCAACTGCTGGGGAGAGAACTATTCCGGTCAGAGCGCCGACCAGACCACGGGCTCGTTTACCCAGGTCAGCACGCGCTACGCGCATAGCTGCGCGCTGAAGGCAGATGGCACGATCAAGTGCTGGGGGACTGATCTGTACGGCCGGGCCACGCCGCCGTCGGGCACGTTCACCCAGGTGGGCGTCGGCAACTACTTCTCCTGCGGGCTGAGGTCGAACAACACGGTGACCTGCTGGGGGCACATCTATGGTGCTACCGCGAGCGCTCCGTCCGGCAGCTTCACCCAGATCGCCGTCGGTGCCGACCACGCCTGCGCGCTGAGGACGGACGGCATGGTCCAGTGCTGGGGCGCCAACTCGTATTACCAGATCGTGCCCCCGCTCCCGGAGTGACGACCGAGGGAGAGACAGGTCTAGTCGTCGGCTTCACTGCAGGGCGCGCCTCAATCGGCTCCGGCGAGCAGCCGCTCGATCTCGTGCATCGTCTCGACGTCGTCGCCGACCATCGCCTTCATCGACTGGATCCTGCGGCACACGATCGCGGCGATCTTCTCTTCGACGGTGCCGTCGGCATAGGCCCAGTAGACCTGCGCGAAACGTCCATCGCGGTGACAGCGGCCCTCGATCTGCGCCATCTGGATCGCCGACCACCGCAGATCGTGGATCACCTCCGAGCGCGGGACCTCGTTGTGCTCTCCCTGGTGGAGCGAGATCCCTTCTTCCACGGTGAAGAGCGCGACGCGCGGCTCGCCGCGCTGGAAGCGGAGGCGCTCGGCCTCCTTCTCGCCGGCCGGCATCGCGCCGTGGATCAGCGCGCACGGGACGCGCTCGCGGGCCAGCGCGGCCTGCACGGCCTCGAGCGTCTCCAGGAAGGCGACGGAGACCGCGACCTGATGCCCGTTGTCGAGCAGCTCACGCACGAGCTCCACGGTGCCCGCCACGCGGATGAGCGAGCTCTTCTGCCGCAGGCGCAGCGTCGCGGCGAGGGCCGACCTCGGGTTCGCGCCCTTCGGCACGAGCTCCATCTCCCGGCGGAACGCGGTCCACGCGCGCGCGTAGAGCTCGCGCGCGGAGGCGTCGAGCTCGATGGGGGTGAGGATGCGGTTGATCTCGGGCCAGCCGGCCACGTCCTCCGGGCGACGCCGCATCCCCACCGCGGGACGGCCGTCGAACAGGAGCGCGCGCACCTTCTCGCAGTCCGCCGGATCGCCGCGCCAGTCCCACCTGCCGAACGCGCCGCGCGTGACCCCGAGCCCCTGGCCTTCGCACCACTGCTCGAAGTCCTTGAGATCCGCGGAGCGGCTCCCGGTCGCGCTCGCCAAGAGCGGCGCGAGATACGATAGCTCCAGCGGGTTCTGCCCCGCGGTGGCCGAGAGCCAAAGCGCGAACCCTGCGCGTGCGTTGAGCTTCACCGCGAGCTTGGAGCGCGCCGCCGCCGGGTTCTTGCAGCGGTGGCTCTCGTCCCAGATCACCACGTCGAACTCCGCGGCGCTGCCGGCGCGCGCGAGGCCCTTCTTCGATCGGATCCTCCGCCGCGCCTCCGGGGTCACCTCGAAGAGCTTGCCGAGCCGATCATAATTGATGATGACGATCTCTTTGCCTGCGTCGCCCATCGCCTCGACCGTGCGGCGCCAGTGCGCGACGACGGCGAGCGGGCAAACGATCAGCACCGTCGCGACGTCCGGCATGCGGAGGACCGCGGCCCAGGCGGTGATCGTCTTGCCGAGGCCGACGTCGTCGGCGAGGAGGAACCCGGCGCGCCTCTCGCCCTTCGCGGCGGCGATGGCCCGCACGCCGTCCAGCTGGTGCGGGCGGAGGACGATCGCCCCCGCGGGGGCGGCCGGCGCGGGCGCTGGGTCGTCGTTGAGCTCGCGCTCGATGCGTCGCTCCCACGAGTATGGCGCGGCGCGGAACGGCGCGAGGGCCGGCGGGAGCGTCTCTGCGCGAGCGACGAACACGCCGTGCGCCGCGTCCCAGCGCGCGCCGCTCGCGGACGCGACCGCGCGCATCGCGAACGGGACGTCGAGCACATGGGCTCGCTCCGGCGCCGTACGCGGAGCAGCGACCGCTGGAGCGGCCGCGCCGGGGGCTCTACGAGGGGCCGAGACACTTCGCTTGGCGCGCATCGTCGTCATGACGGCCCTGATACCAGCGCGGCCGCGCGATTGCGCAGGAATCGGTCTTCATGGCGAGGGGTCGAGCCTCCCCAGCCAGCGCGCCGGGCCGGCCGGGCGCCACGGGTGGCCCCCGCGAACGCGCCTGGAGGAACCCGCTCGGGACGATCGCGGGTACGGTGGGCGGCCGCCGCTGCGAGCCAGCGCCGAGGGGGAGCTTGCTAGCCCTCGGGTCCCCGGACGCGCGTCATTCTCGCTCGCGGGTTGAATGTGGCGTCTGCCGCGAGCATCGGAGGCGGCATGGCCAGAGCCTCCGAATCCATCGGTTCGAGATCCAGGCTTCACCGGCGCGCCTCCGCCGCCGTGCTCCTCGCGGCCCTCGGCCCCACGAACGAATGCGATCCGAGCGCGCCGGGCAGCAGCGGCGGCGCCGCGGGCGGCGGCGGGTACAGCTCCGCAACTACAGGAGAAGGCGGCGGCCCCGCTGCCACGGGCAGCGGCGGCTCCGCGACCACAGGAGAAGGCGGCGGCTCCGCTGCCACGGGCAGCGGCGGCTCCGCAGGCCACGGCGGCGGCGACGAGAGCACCTCGACCGGGAGCGGCGGCTCCGCTACCACCGCGACATGCGTGCCGGGATCCATCGTCGCGTGCTACTCCGGCCCCGAGGGGACCATCGGTGTCGGGCGCTGTACGGCCGGGACGCAAACCTGTCGTCCTGACGGCTTCGGCTACGGGCCCTGCACGGGTGAGATCACCCCTGCTGCGGAGGTCTGCGCCACGCCGCAGGACGAGAGCTGCGACGGCGACCCCCATTGCCCGCGGCCGGCCGCCTGGGCGCGCGGGTTCGGCATCGAGACCACCTCTCCCACGCCGTCCATCGCCGTCGACGCCATGGGGAATTACTACATCCTCGGCGACTTCGAAGGGACGGTCGACTTCGGCGCCGGCCCTCTGACCAGCGCCGGTGACAGCGACATCTTCCTCCTCAAGCTCGACCCCTCGGGCGCGCCGCTCTGGAGCAAGCGCTTCGGCTCGCCCTTGCGCGAGACAGGAGATGCCCTGGCCATGGACGGAAACGGCAACGTCCTGATCGCCGGCAACTACACGGGCGGCGTGTCTGCCACTGGCAGGGACCCCGGCTTCGGCGGGTGCGCCCTACCGGATCCGTCCCATCGTCCCGGGCAATTCATGGCCAAGCTCGACCCCGACGGCAACCACATCTGGAGCGAAGGATTCAAATTCTACTCCCCGTATGATTTTGCGGTGACGCAGATGGCGATCGATGCTCTCGACAACGCGTACCTCGCCGTCGAGCTGGAGGACGCGACCGCGGTGGTGAAGGTGGACGCGATGGGCAATGTCCTCTGGAGTCGTAGAACTCCGGGCGCCCCGAGCTTCCACAGGAACCTCGTGCTCGACAGCGCCGGCAACGTGGTGACAGTGGATCTCGCAGGTATCAATGGCGACTATACTCTCCTCTATACGTACGTCTCGAAGTTGTCTCCGGATGGCGACTTGCTCTGGTCCCGGATGTTGTCCGGCTACGGCTACCGTGACAAGGTGGCGGTCGACTCGGCGGGCGAGATCCTCGTGTTGGTCGAGGGAGCTCTCATCAAGCTGGATCAGGACGGCGAAGAAGTGTTCACCCTGCCCGTCCACCGCAGCGGCAACATCGCGGTCGACCCCGCGGGCAACATCTTCCTCGGCGGGGGCGGGCTCACGATGCTCGACCCGAGCGGCACCGAGCTCTGGACGCTCGACTTCGCGGCCTCCGTGGGAGACATCGCCTTCTCTCCGAACGGCGCGGTCGCCGTCACCGGCGTTGTGAGTGGCCCGGTGGACTTCGGGACCGGCCCGATCGCGTATACAGAAGGCAGGGATATCTATGTCGCCGCGTTCAATCCGCCGGCGAGCGGCGACAGCGGCGAGGGAGGAGGAGGAGGCGACGGGGGCGGCCCGTCCGAGACGTGCGTGCCGGGCTCGGTCATCGCGTGCTACTCCGGCCCTGCCGGAACCAGGGGCGTCGGACCCTGCGCTGCGGGGACGCAGACCTGCCGGCCCAACGGCCTTGGCTTCGGCGACTGCGTGGGCGAGGTGACGCCTGCCGAGGATATCTGCTCCACGCCGGAGGACGAGGACTGCGACGGCGACCCCCATTGCCCGATGCTGTCGTGGGCGCGCGGGTTCGGCAGCACCGGCGCCGACGAGGGCCTGAACATCGCGAGCGATGACGCAGGCAACTACTATGTGGCCGGCACCTTCACAGGAACCGTCGACTTCGGCGCGGGCCCTCTGACCGGCCCCTACTCGCTCGGAGGCCGCTTCCTGCTCAAGCTCGATCCATCGGGCGCGCCGCTCTGGAGCGAACTCCTGCCCAGCGGACACCCGCTCGTCATGGCCGTCGACGGCAACGGCGACCTCCTGCTCGCCGGCACATACTGGCCGGACGGCGCCAGGGTGTTGAACCAGTGCCTCCCCGCCTTTCCGGCCTATAATGCCGCAGCCTTCGTGGCCAAGGTCGACCGCGATGGCGACGTCATCTGGAGTCAAGCCCCCATCTACCCGTCGGACTCAATCGACATCTACAGCTTTCCCGAGCGGATCGCCGTCGATGCGCTCGGCAACACTTACCTGGTCTTCGTCAACATCTGGACGGACGGTGCCTACCTGCTGAAGCTGAGCCCTGGCGGCGATGTCCTTTGGAACCAAAAGATCACGCCCCCTCCCGACGATTACGGCCACCCGCTCTACAACGCCGATCTCGCGATCGACAGCGCCGGCAACGCGCTGACCGTGACCGCGCCGGAGTCCGCCGCAGGGGATCTCACGGTCAGCAAGTTCGACCCGACCGGCGCCCTGCTCTGGAGCCGCCCGTTCGCGCCGGATCCGTCGATCCCCCCTGGCGGCGCGGGGAAGGCGGCCTGGTCGGTGGCCGTCAATGCGGCTGACGAGGTCTTCGTGGCCGGCGTCGCGGACGGGACCGTCGATCTCGGCGGGGGCGTGCTGCCCGCCGGCCCCGTGCTCCTCAAGCTGGACGCCGCGGGTGCCTACGTGTTCAGCGATTCGATCCCCTTCGGCGACACGCTCGCGCTGGACGCCGCCGGTAACATCGTCGTCGCCGGAGACGGGCTCGCCAAGCTCGATCCGAGCGGCGCCGAGCTCTGGACCCTCGGCTTCGACGCCAGCGCGCATGGCATCACGATCTCTCCGAGCGGCATGATCGCCCTCACAGGCGCTGCGAGCGCGGCGGTCGACTTCGGGACCGGCCCCATCCCCCACGCCGGCGGCTCCGATATCTTCGTCGCGACGTTCAATCCCTGAAGCCGAGGGGCGAGCCGCCCCCCATCACCCGCCCCGCCTCCTGCCGCCGCACCATATCCGCGATCCACACCGGCGCGAACGGAGGCGTGCAGTCCGGCGACGCTGGGTAGTCCTTGAGCACCTCGAGCCGCTCGCCGTTGGCGACGGCGCGGCGCGCGAGCCGGGGTTGCGATGCGAATGTGAGTCCCACGTGCGCGCCCTCATTCATGACGTCCACCCTGATACAGGCAGAAATGAAGGCTCCCGATGAACCTACAGACGTGTCTCCACCGCGCCGGAGTCACGGCGCGGTCAGCTTGAACTCAGGGAACCCGAGCCGCGGCTCATCAAGCCACGAGAGCCGGCCATCATCCTCATAGATGGCGAGCATCGCCGGAATCAAGAAAAGCGCGCTGTACAGTGCCTGGAAAGCATCGACCCCGACTCCTTGGGTCTTATGAGCTTTGCCCGCTCCCGCGACCTCCACATCAGCTTCCCAGAACGGAGCGGATGGCCTCGGCCTGTACTGGGGGGCCCACACGCGAACTCGAATGCTTTCTTGCGTCCCGCTCGGAAGTGTCAGCTCGAGGGTACGTTCGGCGATCATGTCCGGCATGCCCCTCCAGCTAGCGCCTTCGTCGATGATGTCAAGCGCCCTAGCTCAACAGGAGCTCAGGCACTTCTTCTGTCCATTTCTGCGCGCTTGCTCGCAAATGCTCCTCATGAGCAGGGGCGCGCGCTCTTGGCAGTAAAGCTCCCAGCGCGTCGACAGCGCGAAGCATGCAGTAGGGCAGCTGGAACGACACTTCTTGTAGCCCGTGGCTCGCCCTTCGCTGCTCTCCGAAATGCAGTGAGCTGTCTGCGGACGCGTCATAAATACTTCGAGCGCTGATCCGCACATGAGATGCCAGATGTCGACCCCCTTGTCTACCGCGTCCTGGCACCTTTCTTCCGCTGTGATCGACTTAGTTCGCGTTAGTTCGCGTTAGTTCGCGTCAGTTCACGTCGACGTAGAAATCGACGCTCTTCAGGTTCGTGATCGGCCCCTCCCAGATCTCGAACCCGACGGCGACCGCGTTCACCTGGTTGCCGGGCACGCTCAGCCCGCGCGTCTGCGCGTCGCGCACGAAGTCCATCACGTCGAACTCGATCTCGTAGCTGTCGTTGCCCTCGGCGCGCACCCAGTTCACGATCGGCAGGCCGTTCACCATGCCGTTCCAGATGTTCCACGTGCCGGGGACGTTCGCGACCGTCACGCCCTGGTGCGCGGCGTTCGGCTGCCCGGCGGGCTGAAAGCGCGTCGGATCGCGCAGCCACACCATGAGGTAGCCCTGGAGCTGCGTGCCGTTGCCCATCCAGATGTCGTACGCGGCGTTGTACTGGCCCTCGTTCCCGTTCTTGGCCCAGCGCCAGCCGGTGCGCAGGCTCGTGATCGAGGCGCTCGGCGCAGGCAACCCGCAATCGGGCACCTCCCTCACCGAGTAGCGGCCGCAAAAGACGGTCGGATACGAGGCGGGCTGCCCCATCGAGCCAGCAGAGCCGCTCATGCTCTCCACCGTGAACGACGTGCCCTCCCACGAGACGGTGTGGCTGTCGAACCCGGGGCCCCAGCCGTTGGTGATGAGCACGTACGGCCTCCCATCGCGGGAGACCAGTCCCGTCTCGTACCGCTCGCTCGACCTGCCCGAGCCCTCCATGGCACCGGTGCCGAGCTCCGAGCCCGGGTTCGCGGTGCCGCCCGTGCCGGTGCTGTCGCCCGCGCCGCCGCCACCCGTACCTGCCGCTCCGCCGCCGCCCGTCCCCGCCGTGGTGCCGACGCTGCTGCCCGCGCCGCCGGTGCCGCCGCTGGCGCCGCCGGTGCCGACGCTCGTGCCGCCGGTGCCGCCCGTGGTCGAGCCGTCGCCGCTGCCCGCGCCGCCGCTCGTCGAGCCGCTCGCGGTCGGCAGCCCGCCGGAGCCCGTCGCTCCGCCGTCACCTCCGGGGTCAGAAGATCCAGAGCAACCCGCGACGAGGGTCGCCGTCAGCGTGAGCCGTGCGAAAGACTTGGTCAGGGTAAGCGCTTGCATGCCGCGGAACATACACCTGAATACCGGCGCACGGCGGCGCGCGGTGATGCCGTTTCGCCAAAAAGCTGCTCGCGGCTTGAACATTTTAGCAACAGCGACGGCGCCACCGCCCGGCTCCAAAAGTGTGGCGTGCTTCGAACCAGCCGCATCGCGAACCTGACGTCGCTCCGTCGATGTTGACGCTCTGCGTCCTCGCGTGGGAGCAGCGCCGCGCGCCACGGCGCGGCGCTCGCGCGAAGGCCGGTCGGCAACCGCTGAGCCTGCTGCTCGACCCGTCGAACCATCCACCAGAGTCGCCGGCGGCGCAGGGAGCTCTCGTGAGGAAGCCATGAGTCAACTTCATGGTTCTTTACGATACTTCACACGATGACGTCGAGCGTCGCGCGCGCGCAGGCCGTGATGGCGAATGCCGGGAATACGACGTAGCGCGCCCATTGACGAGACGAAAATTCGCGTCTAACAACACGGGTGACCGGTTCGGCGGGCTTATCGTTCCTGTGCCCTCGTGATGAGGGCATCGTCGTTTTCGTGTCCGCGCTCGCTGGACGCCTCCCTCGCGAGGCCGAGGGCCAGCCGCGTCGTGGCCCTGCCGAACCAGGGCGCGACGATGGGGCGCTTTGCCATCAACTTGGGTAAGATCTATGCACAACCTCCAGAGCAGATGGGACATGTGGGTAGCCGCTGCAGCGCTGGCGCTCGTGCCGGCATGCGGCGAAGGCTCGACGGAGCCGATCGGCACATCCCAGGCCGCGCTGCAGGGCGCGAACGGGATCAGCGCCAACCTCGTGATCGACTCGCAGTGGGGTCAGGGGTACTGCGCGAGCGTCACCGTGAGCAACCAGCACGCGACCGCCACGACGGGGACATGGAGCGTCGGGCTCGACGTCGGCTCGGGCG
This sequence comes from Sorangium sp. So ce185, assembly GCF_051526825.1. NCBI lineage: Bacteria > Pseudomonadati > Myxococcota > Polyangiales > Polyangiaceae > Sorangium > Sorangium sp. So ce185. The sequence continues at coordinate 1,748,035 of NZ_CP150316.1, forward strand.
CCATCTTCTCGAGCTGGAACGGCACGTTCAGCGGAAGCACGGGTCAGATCACGGTCACCCCTCAGGGCAACAACGCGGCGATCCCCGCGTCGGGCAACGTCCAGCTCGGCTTCTGCGCCAACATCCCGAGCCCGGGGATCCAGCCGGTCATCCTGTCGGTGAGCAGCGACCTGCCGCCGATGGGCAACGGCGTGGCGATCGCGGAGTACAAGTTCCCGGCCGCGATCGACGCGACCGTCAGCCCTGATTACGCGACCGAGCTCTGGGCGTCCTTCTACCGCCCGGCGAGCCTCGAGGCCGGCCGGCAGTATCCGCTGCTCGTGTTCATGCACGGAAACCACCCCACCTGCGGCACGGGCCAGAACCCGCGGGTGGACAACAACAACCAGTATGCCGCGACCGGGACGTGCCCGGCGAACTACGTCGTCGTCCCCAACCACCGCGGCTACGACTACATCGCCACGGACCTCGCCGCGCGCGGCTACTTCGTGGTGTCCATCAACACGAACCGCGGCATCCACGCCGCCTCGAGCTCGCCGACCGACGAGCTGGTCATCGGGCCGCGCGGGCGCCTGCTGCTCCGCCACCTGGAGCGGCTGAGCCGCTGGGACAGCGGCGCCGAGCCGACCCCCACGGCGCTCGGCGTGGATCTGCACGATCGCATCGACTTCGATCAGGTCGGGCTGATGGGGCACTCGCGCGGCGGCGAGGCCGTGCGGTTCGCCTACAACGAATACCGCCGGAGCGGCAGCCCGTGGCCCGCGCTGATCGAGAGCCCGGTGAGCTTCCGCGGGATCTTCGAGATCGGCCCGACCGATCAGGGCCAGAACGGCCAGCGCCTGAACGCTGACCAGACGGCCTGGAACGTGATCCTGCCGGCCTGCGACTGGGACCTGAGCGACCTGCCCGGGTTGCGCCCGTTCGATCGCATGATGAGCATCCCCGAGCCGGAGCCCTACTTCAAGTCCTTCTATCATGTGTGGGGCGCCAACCACAATTACTACAACAGCGAGTGGCAGCTCGCGGACGCGAACGGCGGCGGGATCACGGGCTGCATCGATCACGAGGCGCTCTTCGACCCGACGGAGTACGGGTCGCCGGCGCAGCGCGAGACGGGGCGCCTCGCGGCCGTCTCCTTCTTCACCGCCAACGTGGGCGTGGACCGCGACGAGGCCGCGAACGCCCTGTTCGACCCCGCCTTCCCGTTCCCGAACGTCCCCTTCCGCGTTCGCCGCGGCTATCACCCGGGCGGCGACTCCGCCGACAGCCTGTTGCTCGAGGACTTCATCGGCCCGACCGGCACGAGCTCCTACGGCCTGCCGAACACCACCGGCGGCACCATCACGGTGGAGCACATCTCCCTGAGCGGACATGATCCTTCGCACTCGGGCGCTTGGATCCACGACGTGGTCGAGGGCAGCTCGACGTTCTTCCAATCGAACTGGTCCCCCGTCGGCACGGGCTTCGATCTCACGGGGTACGACTACCTCGATCTCCGCGCCGACCGCAGCTGGGGCTCCGACCCGGCCGAGGCGTCGTTCCTTGTGGAGCTCGTGAACGCCGACGATAGCCGATCGAGCGCCGTCGCCATCGGCGACTACCTGGAGCTCGGCCCGCCGCCGCGCGGCGGCAGCACCCTGCCGACCGCGCGCATCCCGCTGTCCTTGTTCACCGGCGCCACGCTCGATTCGGTGCGCGGGGCTCGGCTGACCTTCACCACCCCGCTCAACGGAAACAGCGTGTTCGTGGCGAACCTCCGCGCGACGCGCGCCACCACCGAGGCGCCGGCGGCCGCGGCGCGGCTCGCCCCCGCCCTGTCGAGCGCGGCGCCGCCCATGTCCATCGCCCGCGCCGCCGGCGCGACCGCCCTCGCGCCGCGGCGGATCACGGCCGGCAACGCCATCAAGAGCCTGAAGATCAGCGGCCCCGACGCCGTCGAGCTCACGCTCACCAGCGCCGAGTTCTTCGACCTCCGCGCCACGAGCCTGGTGCTCACCGTCGGCGCCGAGCGGAGCATCCGAGCGCGCCATCCGAACGGCGATCTCCACACCGTCCAGTTCGTGCTCCCGCGCGCCGCCTTCGACCGCCTCGCCGCGCACGAGCCGGTGACGGTCGACTACGGTCCTGGCTCCTCCGTGGTCTGGGACTTCGGTCGCCTCGACAAGACGGCGCTCGCTCCGTGAGCCGGCGGCGGCGCGCCCCCGGCCCGGAGGCCGAGCCGGGGCGCGCCGGCTCCGCGCGCAGGTCGGCGCGCCGAGCGACTCATGAGGGTAGGCACGCCGGGGCCGGCATCGCTTTAAGGTCTCCTTAAGGAGCGCCCCCGCCGCCCGCTTCCATAGTTCCTCCGTTCGGCGGAGACGCCCGCCGAACGGAGGATCCCATGCCCCGCTCCATCGTCGCTCCTCTCTTCTCTACCGTCGCGCTCCCCGCCGCCCTGGCCGCCTGCGGTTCCGTCGAGATCGTCCCGTACGACACGTCTGGCGCCACCGGCGGCGGTCCTGCCGTCGTGGGCACCGGCGGCTCCGGTGCCGGCGGCGAGGGCGCGTCCCCGACCGGCTCGGGCGGCGCTCCTCCCGACCCGGTGTCTACGCCCTCCTGCGTCGCCGCGGAGTGCGCCGTGCGCATCGCGGCGGGCGCGCCGAAATGCGCTGTCGCCGCCTCCGGAAAGGTCTTTTGCTGGTGGGGCGGCGTCACGCTGGAAGAGCGCCTGACCGGCGGTCCGGTCGAGCGGCCGGGCCTCGACGATATCGTCTCTGCGTCCGGCCTGGCCGAGCAGATGTGCTTCCTCCACGCAACCAGGCGCGTCTCCTGCCAGGGCTTCAGCCACGAAGGGCAGCTCGGGCAGGCCGTTCCCGTCGGCGTGTCCAGCGCGGAGCCGCTCATGCTGCGGGACGTCAAGGACGTCGTCCAGCTGTCCTCGGGTCATCACCACGTCTGCGGAGTCCGCAGCTTGGGCAAGGTCATCTGCTGGGGCGGCCCGTCCCCCGCGCCGGTGCTCGGCGTCGAGGGCGTCGGGCAGACGCAGGCCCCGGTCGCGGTCACCGGCCTCGACGACGCGGTGCAGGTCGCGGCGAACATCGATCACACCTGCGCGCTGCGGGCCACCGGAGAGGTGGCGTGCTGGGGATGGCTCACCACCGGTGAGGAGGCGGTGACGGCCGTGAAGGTCGAGGGTGTCGAGGGCGCCGTCGAGATCACGGCCGGCTGGACGCACGACTGCGCCCGCCTCGCGTCGGGCAAGGTCGTCTGCTGGGGCGGCGACTACCAGGGAGACGACGGCGCCCGCGGGCCGCTCCACGTGCTCGGGATCGACGATGCCATTCAGGTGAGCGCCGGGTACAACCGGACCTGCGCGGTGCGGCAGGGCGGCGGGCTCGTCTGCTGGGATGCCTCCTCGACGGCGACACCGCAGGAAGTCGAACCCGGGGAGGTCGTTCACGTCTCCGTCGGCTACGACGAGACCTGCGCCGCCCTCGCGAGCGGGGAGATCGCCTGCTGGTCCTGGCGCGGCAGCGGCGATGTCCGCGTGTTCGGGCTGTAGCCTCGGCGTCGCTTTGGAACAGGCGTGCGCGGATATCGAGCCACCGCTCGAGATCGCCGTAATCGCTGTAGACGAGCGCTCGCAGGATCAGAGCACGCGCACCGGCTGGTTGGCGCGGAACGCGGCGATGTCCTCGATCGCGTCGCGGTAGAAGATACGATACGTCTCCTCGGTGACGTACCCGAGGTGCGGGGTGAGCACGGTGTTCGGCAGCCGGCGCAAGGGGTGCTCCGCGGGCAGCGGCTCGGTGTCGAACACGTCGAGCGCCGCGCCGGCGAGCCGACCGCTCGTGAGCGCGTCGATCAGCGCGCGCTCGTCGACGATCGGCCCGCGCGAGGTGTTCACGAGCAGCGCGCCGGGCTTGAGCAGGTTGAGCTCGCGCGCCCCGAGCAGCCCGCGCGTCCGCTCGGAGAGCACCAGGTGGATGCTGACCACGTCGGCGCCGGCCAAGAGCTCGTCGAGCGGGAGGAGCGTCGCGCCGTGCTCGGCGGCGCGCTCGCGCGTGAGGTTCTGGCTGTAGGCGGTCACGCGCATGCCGAAAGCGAGCGCGACGCGGGCGACCTGCGCGCCGAGGCGGCCGAGGCCGAGCAGCCCGAGCGTCTTGCCGGACAGGCCGATTCCCAGGGTCGTCTGCCATTCGCCGGCGCGCACCGCGCGATCTTCGCGCGGGATGTTCCGCGCCAGCGCGAGCAGCAGGCCCCAGGTGAGCTCGGCCGTGGGGTAGGGCAGGCCCCCGGTGCCGGACACGACCACGCCGAGCTCGCGCGCGGCGGCCACGTCGATGGCGGCGTTGCGCGCGCCGGTGGTGACCAGCAAGCGCAGCCTGGGGAGCTCGGCGAGCACGGCGCGCGGAAACGGCGTCCGCTCGCGCATCGCCACGATGGCATCGAACGGCGAAAGCCGGCTCACGAGCGCTCGCGCGTCGGCCACGTGATCGTGAAAGAACTCGACCTCGACGCCCGCGCCCAGCGAGCCCCACGGCGCGAGCGAGCGCGCCACGCGCTGGTAGTCGTCGAGCACGGCAACACGAAACGAGGCAGGCGAGGTGCTGGAGGACATGCTTGCCGGGGATGCTTGCATTTTAGCGGATGGTTGTCCAATATTGCGGACGTGGCTCCTTCGCGTCCTGTCCGGTCTGGCCTGCTCCGCGCCGCGTCGCCTGTGATCTTCCTGCTCGTCCTGCTGGCGCTGTGCGGCGCGGCGGGCTGCTCGCGCGACGGCGCGTCGCGCGCCTCCGCCGCCGGACCGGAGGGTGAATTCGAGACGCTCGAGCTCCGGTATCAGGGCAACAACGGCACGGTGTCGCCGATCGAGCTCGCGGAGGATCTCGGCTACCTCGCGCCGATCCGCCTGAACTTCATCGGCAGCACGGTGAGCGGCCCGCAGAGCGTGCAGGCGGTGGTCACCGGGGACACCGACTTCGGCGGCGCCTTCAACGGCGCCATCATCAAGCTGATCGCGGCCAAGGCGCCCATCATCGCCGTCGCGGGCTACTACGGCGTCGACGAGCAGCGCCAGAGCGGCTTCTACGTGCTGAACGACAGCCCGCTGCGCGCCGCGCGCGACCTCCTGGACAAGTCGATCTCCATGAACACGCTCGGCGCTCACAGCGAGTTCATGGTCAAGGAGTTCCTGTCGCGAAACCAGATCACGCTGGAGGAGGCCCGGCGCATCACGCTGCTCGTCGTCCCCCCGGTGAACGGCGAGCAGCTGCTCCGCGAGAAGCAGGTCGACGTGGCGTCGCTCGGCGACATCTACCGGGATCGCGCGCTCGAGCGCGGCGGCGTCCGCGCGCTGTTCTCGGATTACGAGCTCTACGGCAAGTTCACCGCGGGCAGCTATGTGATGAAGACCAGCTTCATCAAGGAGAATCCCAAGACCGTGCGGCGCTTCGTCGAGGCGACGGCCAAGGCCATCGAGTGGGCCCGGAGCACCCCGCGCGAGACGGTGGTGGAGCGCTTCATCGCGCTGATGAAGAAGCGCGGTCGGAACGAGGAGGACGCGGCCATCCGGTTCTGGCGCAGCTACGGCGTCGCCGGCAAGGGCGGCTCGATCGCGGAGCGCGATTTCCAGATCTGGCTCGATTGGATGGTGAAGAGCGGCGAGCTCGAGCCGGGCGAGATCGCCCTGAGCCGCCTCTACACGAACGAGTTCAACCCCTACGCGAACGAGCAGGCCGTGAAATAGGGAGCGCCGGAAGCGGCGCTGTCCCGTCGGCGCGCCGCGCGGGCGTCGCTCAAGACCGCGGCGTGGGGCGCTGAACGAAGGCGTCGATGAGGCGGCGCGCGATGCTGACCTTGGGCGGGAGGTCGGGCAGCTGGTCGCGCGAGAACCAGTCGGCCTCGACGATCTCGACGCCGTCCGGGGTGAGCGTGCCGCCGGCGTACGTGGCCGAGAAGCCGATCATCAGCGAGCGGCCGAACGGCCACGGCTGGCTGCCGAAATACCTCAGATCGCGGATCTGAACGCCGACCTCCTCGCCGACCTCGCGCGCGGCCGCCTGCTCGAGCGACTCGCCGATCTCCACGAAGCCTGCCACCGCGCTGAAGCGCCCGGGCGGAAAACGCGCGCTGCGCGCCAGGAGCACGCGGTCCTCGCGCTCCACCAGCACGATCACCGCGGGCGCGATCCGCGGGTGCACGCTCAAGCCGCAGCTCGGGCAGCGCCGCGTCTGCTCCCCGGCGCTGGGCTCGCGCGCGTCCGACGCCGCCGGCCCCGGCTCGGTGGCTGTCCCGCAGCGCCCGCAGTGGCGGTGCGTCTCGGCGAACTCGACGCCAGCGAGCGCGCGCCCCAGGATGTTCAGCGTGGGCTCGGGCAGCTCGGAGAACAGGGAGCGGACCGACGCGAACGCGAGCTCGTCCGGGAGCGCGACGTCGGGCCGAGCGCGCGCCGCGTACCAGCCGCGATCGTCGAACCTGCCGAGGAACACGGGCGGATCGGCGAACGCCGGGAGGGCGCCGCGCCGGCCGAGGAACAGCCCGCCGGCGCGCTCCACCACGACGTCCAGCTCGCGCACGATCACCACGACATCGTCGTTGGTCGTCATCTCGGAGCGCCAGTGTACGCCGTTCGCCGAGCGCCGCCAGCGCCGCGCGCGACGGCTGGCAGCGGCGATCCGGCCTGCCTCACCCGGCAGCTTCGCTCCGGGCTCGAGGCGCCGTCAGGGCGCCGGGCGGAGCTTCCAGAAGCCTTCGAGCTTCTCCTCTTTCAGGACTTGATCGAGGAAGCTGCGATCGACCCAGGGCTCGAAGTCGAACGTCGCGCGGATCAAGCCCAGGCGCTTGGCGTCCGCGATGCTCGTCTTGTAGCGGGCGACCACGTACGCGTCCACGAGCGGGCTGTCTTTCTCGCGCGCGGACTCGCCGGCCCAGTCTTCCTTGAACGACGCGAACGGCGTGCCGGAGCGCGCCCAGAGGCGGTACGCCTCGCTCAGGTCCTTGTCCTGATCCGCCAGCCACTTGGCTGCCAGGACGTACTGCCGCACCACGCGCTTGGTGACCTCGGGGTACCTCCGGATGAAATCGTCCGAGCCGATGATGGTGCTGTTGCAGGTGTAGCGGGGGTCGCCCTTGGTCGAGTAGATGATGCGCACGAGGCCTTGATCGCGCTGGGCGAGCAGGTCATTGAGCCCGATGGCAGCGTCGACGTCCTTGGTGGCCAGGGCCGCCTTGGTGGTCGCGTTGTCCATGTTGATGGCGCGGACGTCGCGCTCGCTGAGCCCGTGGGCCTCGAGGATGCGCGCGGCCGAGAGCTGCAGGCAGGTGCCCTTGAACACCGCGAAGCGCTTGCCCTTGAGATCCTTGACGCTCTGGATCGGCGAGTCCGCGGGCACGGCGATGTACAGGTTGGTCTTCGGCCCGCTCGCGAGGATGCGGGTCTTCAAGCCGCCGGCGCGGCCGATGATCGACGGCAGATCGCCGAGCAGCGAGAAGTCGGTCAGCCCGTTGGCGTAGGTCTCGTTCACGGCCGGCCCGGCGCCACGCAGGAAGTTCCAGCGCACCGGGAAGCCGTCGCTCTTGAACTCGCTCTCGAGCGCGCCCCGCAGGTTGAGCAGCGCCCAGGCCGAGCCCCCCACCACCGGGCGATTGCCGACGCCCACGCCGGGGTTGGAGACGCGGATCTCGCTGGGCTTTTCGGCGGCCCGGGCGCTCAGCGCGATGGCGAGCGGCGCGAGCACGAGGGCGAGCAATCTCAACAAGGACTTCATGCAACGTTCCCTTCCGGTTGGCGTCCCTCGCAAGCTATCGAGCGACGACGCGTCCACTATAACGGACGCGGTCGCCCTGCGAAAGCGGGTATCGCCAGCGGCGAGGAGCCTGCCGGTCGCGCTGCGGCGGAGCTGCTGCTGGAGCAGCAATGGTGTTGGTGAGCTGCTGAAATTCGAGCAGCGGCGCAGCAAGAAGCCCGTCTCCCGTCTCCCGTCTCCCGTCTCCCGTCTCCCGTCTCCCGTCTCCCGTCTCCCGTCTCCCGTGCTCGTCCTTCGTGCGCGTGCGCGTGCGCGATTCCCCGGAGTCAGCGCGCACGCGCACGCGCACGGAAGAGCGAAGACGAAAGACGGAGACGAAAGACGGAGACGGAAGACGGGGACGAGAGACGGAGGACGATGTGTCAGTTCCAGCTAAAAACCGCTCTAGATCCACAGCTCGCCGAGGAGCGGCAGCACGCCCATCTTCACGTCGCGCGCCGCCCGGCCGAGGCGCTCTGCCAGGCGCTCTCCCTGCATCGCGGGCAGCGCCACGGCGGGGCGATCGAGGGGCAGAAAGAAGTTGTCCCAGTGCGAGAAGAGCACCGCGCGCGGCGACAGGGCGCGCGCGACGCGCTCGGGGAAGCCGCGCGAGGCGGTCCAGCCGGCGACGCAGAGCAGGAGCAGGTCGGGCTCCCTGCAATCGAGGCCCGCCTCGACGAGCTCCGCGCTGCCCAGGTGGACGATGCGCCGGCCCGCGACCCGGATCTCCACCGCGAAGACGGCGCCGCACCGGTAGCGCTCGGCCCGGAGCGGGACCTCGTCGCAATCGGAGATGTCGCCGGGGAAGGGGACCCGGCCGAGCAGCAGGCGCGAATGGGCGCTCGGGAGGAAGCGCAGCTCGAACGGGCCGACCTCGGCGACGACCGGCTGGCCGCCCGGCGCGCGCTCGACGTCGCGCACGCGCGCCGCGGGGACGCCGGACGCGCGGCAGAGCGCCACCGCGGAGCGCGAGCCGAAGACGGTCGCCCCGGTGCGGAGCGCGATCTCCGGGATGTCGAGCGCGTGATCGAAATGGGTGTGGCCGGCGACGACGGCGTCGGCGCGCGGCGCGTGGCGCGCGACGGCGGCCGCGTCGGGGGCGAGCCGGCCGAGCACGCAACGGCGGAGCGAGGCGCGCGTGAGGTAGGGATCGATGAGCACCACCGCGCCCGCGTGCTCGATCGCGAACCCCGCCGTGCCCAGCCACCGCACCCGGACCGTGCCCGCCGGCGCGAGCGATCGCGGGGAGAACGTGTCGGCGATCATCGGCGCGGGCTCGCCCGGTCGGTCGACGTGGTGTGTCGGTGCGGCGTGCTCATCGAGGGTCGGTGCGGCGTGCTCATCGAGGTCGGTGCGGCGTGCTCATCGAGGTCGCGCCGCGCCCGCGGCCGAATCGAGATCTGCGCCAGCATCCGTGTTTGGCGCGACCAAAGCTCGTCCGCTCGGTTACGATTGTCGGTCGTGGCAGACCGAACGTCCGCCGGCAAGATCGCCGCCCTCGCCGCGCTCTACTTCGCTCAGGGCATCCCGTTCGGCTTCCAGGCGACGGCGCTGCCCGTCTTCCTGCGCGCGAGCGGCGTCTCCCTCGCCGGCGTGGGCTTCGCGGGCGCGCTCGCGGTCCCCTGGGTCGCCAAGGCGCTCTGGGCGCCGCTCGTCGACCGCTTCGGGTGGGAGCGGCTCGGCCGGCGCCGCTCGTGGATCCTGCCGCTCGGGGTGCTGCTCTCGCTCACGTGCGCGGCCGCGGCGTTCGTCCCGCCGTCGCGCCACCTCGGCGCCCTGCTCGCGCTCGTCTTCCTCATGAACCTGCTCGCGGCCACGCAGGACATCGCGGTGGACGGGCTCGCGATCGACCTGCTCGGGCGCGGCGAGCTCGGCCTCGCGAACGCGGCGCAGGTGGTCGGCTACAAGGTCGGCATGCTCGCCGCCGGCGGGCTCCTCGTCTGGGCGAGCGCGTGGATCGGCTGGCGCGGCCAGTTCGGCGCGATGGCCGCGCTCGTCCTCGCCTCGGTGCTCGCCTCGCTCGCGCTGCGCGAGCCCCCCGCGAGCGAGGTCGAGGCGCGCGCGCGCCGCTCGCTGCGCGAGGTGCTCGCGACGGTCGCCGTCGCCCTGCGGGCGCCGGGCGCGCTCTGGGTCGTCGCGTTCCTCGGGACCTACAAGCTCGGCGAGGCGATGGTCGACATGATGTTCAAGCCCTTCCTTGTCGACGCCGGCTTCCCGCCGCACCAGATCGGCCTCTGGGTGGGCACGTACGGCCTGGTCGCGTCGATCGCCGGCTCGCTCGCGGGCGGCCTCCTCGCGCAGCGCGTGCCGCTGCTCGCCGCCGTCGGCGTGACCTCGGCGCTCCGGTCCGCCGCGATGGCCGGCGAGTGGTATCTCGCCGCGGCCGGCCCGCCCACCGCCGGGGCCGTCATCGCGGTCACCGTGGCCGAGCACCTCTTCGGCGGCGCCCTCACGACCGCGGTGTTCGCCTTCATGATGTCGCGCGTCCGGCGCTCGGTCGGCGCGACGCACTACACGCTGCTGGCGAGCGTCGAGGTGCTCGGGAAATCCCCCGCGGTGTGGCTGTCGGGCGCCCTCGCGCAGCGGCTCGGCTATGCGGGGCTGTTCGCCCTCGGGACCGCGCTCTCGATCGCCTTCCTCGGGCTGCTCGTGCCGCTCCGGGAGCGGACCGCGGACGAGGGGTGAGCGGGCCTCGCCGCGCGCCATCCGTCGGGCGACGGGGCCTCGTCCTCGTCAGAGGCCGTACGTCACGCCGGTGAGCCGCTCGGACTCCTCCCAGAGGCGGCGCTGCGTGACCTCGTCGTGGGAGCGGGCGCTCGACTCGAGGCGCTCGGGGAAGCCGGAGATCCCGAAGCGGCCCGGGGGCCCGTAGTACTCGCCGCCCCGCGCGCCCGGATCGACGGCGCAGCGGAGCGACGCGAGGGCGGCCATCGGGACGCTCTGCAAGACGCTCTGCAAGACGTCGAACCGCTTGGTGATCTTGCCGAGGGCGCGCATCCAGCCGGGCCCGTTGCGGGCGATCGAGGTGTTCGAGCCGCCGGGGTGCGCGGCCAGCGCGAGCGTCTTCGCGCCGGCCGCGGCGAGCCGGCGTTGGAGCTCGTAGGTGAACAGCAGGTTCGCGAGCTTGGACCGCCCGTACGCGGGAAACCCCCGGAACGACCGCTCCCACTGCAGGTCGTCGAAGTCGATGGCGCCCTGCTGGTGCGCCATGCTGGCCACCGTCACGATGCGCGAGCCCGGGACGTCGCGCAGCCGGTCGAGCAGGAGGCCGGTGAGGGCGAAGTGGCCGAGGTGGTTCACGCCGAGCTGGAGCTCGAAGCCGTCGGCGGTGACCTCGCGCTTGAAGGACAGCACGCCGGCGTTGTTGATGAGCAGGTCGATGCGGTCGTACGCGGCCCGGAGCTCGCCGGCGGCCTCGCGGACCGACGCGAGCGCGCCGAGATCGAGGCGCACGGCGCGCACGGTCGCGCCCGGGGCGCGGGCCTCGATCTGCGCCACCGCGGCGCCGGCCCTCTCCAGGTCGCGGCACGCGAGCACGACCGTGGCCCCGCGCTCCGCCAGCGCCCGGGCCGTCTCGAGGCCGATGCCGGTGTTTCCGCCCGTGATGACCGCGACTCGGCCCGCCTGGCTGGGGATGTCAGCCTCGGTCCACCGCGCGCGAGAATCTCTTCCTTGGTCCATCGCCCTCTCCTCGCACAAAACCGGGACGGCCGTTCCGGTTTCGACGATCGGAACGCGCGCGCGGTTCGTCAACGCGTCAACGCGTCAACGCGTCGACGCGGCGTTCTTCGGCTGCTTCGCCGGCGCGGGCGAGGCGGGGCTCGCGAAAGGCGCTGGGCGACGCGCTCGCCGCGGCCGCTGATCCCGCCGCTCCCCGCCGCCCCCTGGTCCCGTGATGGGGAGAAAATGGAACCACAGAGGGCACAGAGGGCACAGAGGAGAGATTGGAAAATTTTATCTCTCTCAAATTTGTTCTCTCTCCTCTTCCCTCTGTGCCTCTGTGGTTCCATCTCTCGATTTGCACACCGGGTGCGAATGATGGTGATCCGTTCGCCCATTTCATGATATAACGAAGACAGCGCCTCGGCTGGCAGTTGCAAGAAATGCTCGTGATCGCGCTCGTCCGACTCCGTCCATCGATCGCAGGCCGGTGGTCCTCCCCCAGGGGGACGCGGGCCTCCTCGGTCGACGCAGCTCGAGGTCGGCGCACGATGCGCGAGGCGAGCGCCTCGCAACGGCCGTCCCGTCGTGCCGTCGTGCCGCGCGCGCTGATGGACGAATAACGACCTTCGTCGGTCCGCCTTCGCGGCAAACCCAACAGTTTATCAGCATCGCTCACACTTTGTAAACACGTTTTTCAATCCATAGCGTGCGGCAGCTCGCCGCACGGCGCGGCGCCGCCATGCCGGCGCCGCAACGAGGAGCTCTCCCATGAGAACCACCTATCCGTCGATCTCTGTCTCTGTCTCTGTCCTCGCGCTCGCCTCGATGATCTCCGGCTGCATGGCGGCCGCCGAGCCGCATGAGGACAACGACGAAGCCGTCGGCGAGGGCGCGGCGGCGCTCGTCTCCTGCTCGGTGCTGCCCTCCGGCGACATCGTCAGGAACGGCAGCTTCGAAGAGCCGAACGTGACGCGCAACAACTCGGCCATCTACAGCTCGATCAACGGCTGGCAGGCCGCCTACGGTCAGATCCAGATCCATGACCACTCGAACGGCATGAGCCCCGCGCACCTCGACCAGCACGTCGAGCTCGACGCCAGCAACTCGAGCGGCATCTACCAGGATCTCACGACCGTCCCGGGCGCGACGTACCAGCTCCGGTTCGCCTTCGCCGCGCGCCCCGGCACCAGCGCGAGCCAGAACGTGCTCGGCGTCGTCTGGGGCGGCCAGCAGGTCGCCACGCTCACGACCGCCAGCTCCGCGTGGGTCTACTATACCTATACCCTCGTGGCCACCGGCGCGACGACGCGCCTCCAGTTCAACGATCTGGGCCTCTCGAACGGCCAGGGGACGCTCCTCGATCGGGTGACCGTGGTCGCCGCCGACACCGATCAAGACGGGGTCTTCGACTCGTGCGACAACTGCCCGGCGGTGCCCAACCCCTCCCAGGCCGACGCCGACAACGACGGCATCGGCAACGCCTGCGAGCCCCCGGCCCAGTCGCAGTGCGTCGTCGTGCAGCGCGGCACCAACGGGAGCGTGGCGGACGCGCATATCCAGCCCGGCGTCTCGTGGCCGTACGGCGATTACCCGTACGTCGTCCTGAACACGCTCCCGGAGGGCCCGCAGGTGGGCCTGCTGGCCTTCGATCTGTCGTTCATCCCGGCGGGAGCCGACGTCGATTCCGCGACCCTCTCGCTCTCCCACGCGTGGAAGGCGAGCGCCGGCACCATCGAGCTGCACCGCGTGAACGGCCCCTGGCAGGAGTCGACCGTCCACGCAGGCAACGTCCCCGGGTACAACGCGGCCCTCGAAGCCACCCTGTCCACGGTCGCCGCGGACGCCGTCGCGACCGCCGACGTGGCGGCCCTCGTCCAGACCTGGGTGGATGGCGCCCAGCCGAACCACGGCATCGCGCTCCAAGACGTGAACGGCCGGACCGACATCCGGTCGAGCGAGCAAGCGAACATCGCCGTCCGGCCGAAGCTCGAGGTCTGCTACACGTCGGCCCAGTAGCGCAGTCGCCGACTCGGGGTCTCCGGACGAGGCGCGGAGGGCCGCGCCGGGTCGCGATCCCGACGTCCCGGGCGATCCCGGGATGTCGCTCGTCGCGGCGAGCCCGGCCACCTCCTCCGGGCTGGTTTGCCGAGAACCTGACGCCGCGCCCCGCCTTTGGTAGCAAGCGGGGCCGCGGTGATCTCGCGCAGGAAGCTCGTCCTCGGTCTCGCAGGCGCCGCCGGCGCCGCCGCCCTCTCACGGGCGCTCGCCCCCGGACTCCCGCGCGACACCGCGGCGCGGCGCGCCCTCAAGCTCCCGATCGCGCCGAGCGGGTGGCCCTTCCCGGGAGCCCGCGTCGTCGCGCCCGCCGCCGTGTTCCCGCCCGGCTTCGGGGTCCGCCGCATCTACCTCGACGCGGGCCACGGCGCCCCGGGCAACACCGGCAACGTCTCCTGCTTCTGCGTCGAGGAGCAGGAGTTCACGCTCTCCGCGGCGCGCGCGCTCGCCGAGCGGCTCAACGCCACCCGGCGCTTCGAGGCGCGCGTGGGCAGGACCGGCGACCGGCCGCTGCCCTACGCGGAGCGCGTCGAGGACGCCGCCCGGTGGGGCGCCGACGCGTTCGTCAGCCTGCACTCGGACGTGCGCGGCAGGATCGACACGTGGTCGCCCGCAGAAGGCCGCGCGTGCCCGCTCAGCCTCGCCGCGCCGGGGTTCGCCGTGCTCTGGTCCGACGAGGGGGACCCGGCCCTCGGCACCCGCCGGCTCGCCCTCGCGCGCGCCTTCGCGCGGCGCATGGAGGAAGCCGGCCTGCTGCCCTACGGCGGCGCCGCGTACAGCGGCCTGTACGCGCCGGACGCCGCCCAGCCGGGCGTCTTCGTGGACCGGCGGCCCCAGGACCAGCGGATCTTCGTCCTGCGCCGCCCCTCCATGCCCTCCATCCTCATCGAGACCCACCACGCGCTCGACGCCCGCGAGGCCACCCGCTGGACCGAGCCTGCCACGCTCGACGCCTTCGCCGCCGCCGCCGCCGCCGCGCTGGCCGACGCGCTCGGCGGCGAGGGCGCGCTGGCGTCGCACCCGCCGACCTGAAGCGCGCCGGCACGGCGCGAACAGGGGCAATGCGCGTGGCGAGCGCGCCGCCGGCGCCGGCCGTCGAGCGGGCGGCAGTGGTCAAAATTGAACATGAAGGCGGGAAGGCGGGAAGGTGGGAAGGTGGGAAGGTGGGAAGGTGGGAAGGTGGGAAGGTGGGAAGGTGGGAAGAAGAAAACATCAATGATCTTCCCGCCTTCCCGCCTTCATGTGGACTCTCCCTGGGCAAAGTCGACCGCTGTCGAGCGGGCCGGGCGCTTGACTTCCCGGGGGCCCTTTGGTCTTTTGATGAGATGGGCTGTGGGCGGGGCGCGGGCGTGGCGGGCGGCGCTGAACCCGGGCGCCGCCCGGCGACGCTCCCTGCTGCGCGGAGGCGGGGATGAAGGCGCATCGCGTCCGCGCGGGCGACTGCTTCACCAGCATCGCCTACGAGAACGGGTTCTTCTGGCAGACGCTCTGGGATCACCCGGAGAACCGGGCGCTCCGCGAGCTCCGGAGGGACCCGTTCACGCTGGTCCCCGGCGCCGACAAGGTCGTCGTGCCGGATCCGCGGCCCAGGGAGGAGAGCTGCCAGACCGCGAAGGTGCACACCTTCCGGCGGCGCGGGGTCCCGGCGAAGCTCAGGATCCGGCTCCTCGATCACGAGGGCAGGCCCCGCGCGAACGAGGAGTACTTCCTCGAGGTCGACGGCGAGCTCCGCCCGAACGACAAGAAGGCCGACGGCGACGGGCGCATCGAGGAGTTCATCCCCAACAACGCCAGGCAGGCGCGGCTCTTCCTGTCCGGCGGAGAGGAGGTCGTCACGATCGCGCTCGGCCACCTCCAGCCCTCGGACGAGGTCCGCGGCATCCAGTCTCGCCTCGCCAACCTGGGCTTTTATCACGGTGAGGTCGACGGGCATCGGAGCCCCGCCTTCGCCGACGCGCTGGCCCGCTTCCGGGCCGCGCACGACCTCGACGAGTCGCTGCCGGAGGACGACACCTTCCAGGAGATCGAGCGCAGGCACGAGGAGTGAGGAGGGGCGCGCCGTGCACATCTACTGGACCGAGATCACGATCACCGACGCCGACGCGGGCACCTCCGTCGCGGGCAACGAGGCCAGGAACAAGGTCAGCACCGAGCTGTCGAGGCCGCGCGACCACAAGGGCCTGCTGATCGTCGGAGGGGACGGCGAGACGAAGCCCGCGAGCGTCGTCTATCACGGCAAGACCGTGAGCAGCGAGCTGCTGCTCATCGTCCTCCGGTCGATCGCCGCGGGGCTCGGCAAGAACTGGCGGTTCGTCTACAAGGAGAGCCGCAGCGTCAAGCGCGTCACCGAGATCTACGACCGTTACAAGGCGGAGGCCCACGCCGAGCGGGAGGGGCAGAACGCGCTGCGCAGGCCGATCCCGCCTTATGTGATCATCGGCGACGGCACGGCCGCGACGGTCGACCACACGACGCTGCGGCAGAGCGCGTGGGGCAAGGCCCGGGTCGCCCCGGCGGAGATCCTGCACGTCGGGTTCGAGGATCCCTGGAGCCATTACAACCAGCACAAGATGGGGCAGTTCCCCCAGCTGCTCGGCCTGCCGGGCCTCGCGCAGCGGCCCGCGCTCGGCGGGCCGAACGAGGACGGGAAAGAGGACGTCACCGGGCCGCGCGACTCGACGAGGTTCGCCGCGGACACGCGGGCCGAGCGGGCGCGGCTCGCGGAGCACGTGCGCGCGAACAAGCGGCTGTTGATCGCGACCGCCTACGGGCCGGCGGTGCGCCCGCTGGAGCTGCTGCGCCTCGCCATGTGCGTCCTCGCCATCGTGCCGCGCGGGACGACGGCCCTCCACGACAGCGCCCGAGGCGCCATCCTCCGGGAGGGCATCGACGAGGGCGAGCTCGATTTCATGCTCCGCTGGCCGCACCCGCGCGATTTCCCGCGCTACCGGCTGCTCCTCGCCGACACGACGGCGCACCTCCACTGGCTCTACGCCGACAAGATCGATATCTGCACCGGCGCCGGCAAGCCGCGCGCCGTGGACGAGACGATGGTCACGTCGGAGCTCTACGAGGCGGTGCGCACCCGGCTCTGGGAGCCTGTCGAGCGCTGGGACGACGCGAAGAAGCGGCGGGCCATCCTCTCCGGGACCGAGGGGCTCTATCGAGAGACCGACTGGAGCGTCGGCGAGCGCTACTGCGTGATGGGCGGGGGCGGGGTCGGCGTCAACATGGTGGAGCGCGCCGAGGAGACGGACAAATGGGTCGACTGGCTCGCGACGAAGACGCTGCACGAGTCGTTCCCCATCGGCCGCAACGACATCCTGCTCAAGCACCCGGCCGACAGCGCGAGCGAGCGGCGAGGTCAGCCGATGCGGATGGATGATTTCGCCTATGGGCGCAACGATCAGCTCGCGGTCATCCTGCCCGCGGAGCCAAAGTGGCGCTTCGGCCAGGGGTGCGATCTCGACCGGGTCGAGGAGGCCGCGCCGCGGCTCCGGGTCACCTTCAAGCAGAGCCCCGACGCGAAGTACGACAAGGTGCCGAACGCGCCCGAGATGAGCAAGCAGCCCATCCCCGCGCTGATCCGCGACTACGACGAGCAGGTGTCCGACCTCGAGGGCGGCGCCTTCAAATTCTACGACAGCTATGCGCGCCCGCAGGCGATCCAGGATCCCAGGAGCTACGACCGGGTGATCCGCTGCGCGGGGCAGGACATCCGCGAGGTGGGGCAAGCCGAGAAGATCGCGGCCATGCTGGAGCTCGTCCCCCTCGTGTCCCCCGCCGACGGCCGGATGGTCGGGCTCCAGACCAAGGACGAGTCCGTGCGCGTGCTCGGCGCCGCCGCCACCGGCAACGCCGCGCTGGTGAGCGCCGAGGACGCCGCGGTCAAGAAGATGCGCGCGTACCACGAGACGCTCCCGGCGCAGGGGCGGATCATCTTCGTGGGATTCGTCTTCTCCGCCCTCAACGTGGCGGAGGCCAATCACTACTTCGATCCTGGCAATGGCAAGGCCCCGAACACCAACGTGAACACCATGTCCCAGAAGGAGCTCGAGGCCCTCCTCGGGGACGTCGATCTCGCGCGGAGGATCATCGAGGTCCGGAAGAAGACGCAGAGCGGGTACGTGACGATCGCCGAGCTGAAGAAGGCGCTCGTTCGCCACGCGCTCGGCCAGGCGGAGCCGCTGCCCGAGGGGTGGGAGGGCAAGTACGACGGCTGGAAGAGCTTCGACAAGACGCTGAACAAACAGCCCCACAACATCGCGAAGCAGGTGGGCGACGACGAGGTCCTGGCCGGAAAGATCGCGGACGCGCGAGACGCGGTGAGGCGAACCGACGGCGCGCTCTTCGACGATGTCTGGAAGAACCGCGAGGCGCTCAAGGCGAAGATCAAGGGCGAGCTCACGAAGGTGGCCGAGTTCGCGCGGACGGGCTGGAAGCCGTCCTGGGACGCGCCGATCGCGAAGCTCACCGCCCAGTACCGGCCGGCGGACGAGCTCGTGTACTGATCAGCCGGGCATGCGCAGCCGGTCCGGCACCACCTCGAGCAGCGTGCGCGCCTCGGTGTGGAGCCAGCGCAGCGCGCCGAACTTCGCCTCCAGCGCGCGGCCCTCGGGCGGGAGCCAGCGGTCGACGATGACGCCCTGATCGTGGCCCTGGTGCTCCGAGGGGTCGAAGGGGTTGTTGACGAAGCCCACGTAGCCGAGCGCGGGGAGGCGCCGCGACGCCGCGAGCGCCTCCGCGCCGCGGCGCGTGACGCGGTTGTTGCCGATCCAGAGCCAGCGCAGCTCGGCGAGGTGCGGCGACGCCGCGAGCCGCTCCACGTCGTCGTCGGTGAGGCCCACCCGGTCGAGCCGGAGCGAGCGGACGCCGGCCAGGCGCGGCGACGCGAAGAGCTCCTCGGCCGCGCCGCCGAGCGCGTCGATCGTCAGGTGGCGGATCGGCGCGAGCGCGAGGAGCGCGCCAGCGCGCTGCAGGAAGGCGCGGGCGTCGAGGGTGACGAGCTCGACGAAGCCGCGGTCGAAGACGGGATCGCGCGCCTCCGGCGGCAACGCGGCGATCCACGCGGCGCGGTGGGCCTCCTCGAGGTCGCGGGCCTGGCACGAGAGGCGGAAGTGGCGATCCGACTCGGCGGCCTCGTCGGTCGCGAGCAGCGCGATCTGCGCGCGGATGAAGCTGCCCCGCGCCTCGACGGCCGGGTCGTCCTGGTCGTCGCACCAGGCGGCGTACGCGAGCCGCGGCGCGTCGGCGTCCGGCGCGGCGAGGACATCGCGGAGGAGGTCGGCTTCCGTGGCCACCGCGCGAGCCTACGCGGTCAACCGACGCGCTCCCAGGCCTCCTGGTCGAGCGCCGGGAAGGTGACGAGGCACGTGCCCGGGTCGATGCCGTCGAGCCGGGCGCGGCCCTCGTGGTCGAGCGAGCCTTCCCGGATCGAGCCGTCGGGCAGCTCCACCCGGTAGCGCTCGTGCGGGATGGGCTTGTCGTCCTCGCCGATGAGGCGGATCTCGACCCAGGTGAGCTCGGTCCTCGGCGCGCGCGGGGCGGCGTCGGCGGGCGCCTGGTCCTCGGCGCTGGCCTCGTCGCCGCCGTAGGACGGCAGCCAGGGGAGGGGAGCCTCGCGGAGCCGCACGCGGCCGCTCAGCAGCAGCCGGCCGAGCGCGCCGAGCACGTCCGCGTCGGCCAGGCGGCGGACGGCGCTCGCGGGCGCGGCGTCGTCGAGCAGCCGCCGGAGCGCCGGGCGGTTCTGCGGCTCCGCGAAGAGCTGGCGCAGCCACGCGGCCTCCCGCGCGCGATCGCCGAGCCGGTCGGCGCCGCCTTCACGGCCGTCGGCGAGCTCGATCGCGAAGCGCCGCGGACCCAGCGATAGCAGCCGCTTCAAAGCACCATGCTCCTTCCCGGGCTCGCGCGAGCGTATCAGCCCGCCCTTGCGCAAGGAAGGCCCCGAGGCGAGGGGCGATCCGAGGCCGGGCGCGCGATCGTCACGGGAAGGCGCCCGCTTCGGTCATGGCGGAGAGGAACGCGTCGCCGAGGCCCGCGGGATCGGCGGAGAGCTCCGCGTCCAGCAGCGGCGGGGCCGCGGCGATGGGCCCCGAGGGGGCAGCGGGCGCGGGCGACGGGGGCGGCGCGGGGGCGGGCGAGAGGAGCGGCGCAGGCGCGGGCGGCGTGAGCGGCGCGGGCGCGGCCGGAGGGAGCTCGGGCCGCGCCTCGAACGGCGTCGCCGGCCTGCGCACGTACGCGCTCAGCGGCTCCACGGTGCCTTCGAGCGGATGATCCTCGACGTTCGTCACCACCGGCGCCGCCTGGGCCGGCAGCGGCAGCGTGGCGCGCGAGGGCGCGGCCGGAAGCGGCGCCGTTCGCCCCGCCTCCCGCGCCTCCGGCGCGAAGGGGTCGACCCACGGCAGCGCCTCGCCCGGCAGCTCCACGCCGGCCACGACCCGGAGCGCCTCGAGATCCTCCTCGCCCACGGCCGCGTACCCTCGCCACACCACCGAGCAGCACCGCCGATCCGCGTCGATCTGCAGGGTGTCGGCCCGCAGGGACAGCGCCGCTCCCTCGCGCGGCGCCCGCTCTTCGCGCCGGTAGAGCCGCGCGACGCCCCGCGCGCCCGCGAGCTGCGTCCGCAGCCGCGGTCGCTGCGCGACGATGCCCCCCAGCACCACCCACTCGTCGCCGAGCAGCCGCTCCATCCGCTGCTCGGCTGGCGCCGCCTGGAAGTACCCCCAGTCGAGCTCCTCGGGCACCTCCAGCGCCACGCCCTCGAGCCGCCTCGGATCCGCCGCCCCGAGCAGCGCCTCGCGCCGCGGCCAGCGGCGCGACAGCGGCCCCATCCCGTCCACCCGCACGCGCCGCTGACCCTCGCCTCCCGGCGCGCTGCCGTCGAGCGTCACGCAACGGTCGAGCCGCAGGGCGCCCTCCTGCACCACGGCCAGCCGGACCTGGATCTCCCCCGCGACCGTCGGAGGCACCTCGGCGTGTCCGGTCAGCAGCACGTCCACCTCGCGCAGGTACGGCGCCAGATCCCCCGCCGAGCGCAGCCCCACGCCCGAGGGATCCGGCACCTCGTCGGGCACGATCGGGTCCGGCTCACCGAGCGTCATCGTGCCCTCGGCCACGAGCCCGAACGTCGCCTTGACGACCGCGGTCACGTACCGCTGCCCCCGCAGCCGCCAGACCAGCGTCGCGGCCGAGGCGCGGCCGAGCGACGTTATGGCGACAGGCCATCGAGGGGAGCGCACGGTCCATGGCAGTACCACGGCGCGTCGTCCCGAGGCGAGGGCGATGCGCGGCTCCGCGGGTGAGGGACGTCTTGGGCATGCCCGGAAGGCATGGTGGGGTGGGGATCGCCGGGGCGAGCGCCGGCAGGTATCCACGGCGCGTCGAGCTCACCTGGAGCGCGAGCGCGCCGGAGCTACCAGGGCGCTACCCCGGCGTCGCGAGATCGGCGCGGGCACGGCCGCGGCCGCTGGCGTCGGGAGGGGCTGTCAGCAACTCCCGCAGACGACGCTCCCGTCACAGTTCGCCAGATCGCCGCTGCAGTACCCGCGGCCCCACGAGCTGTGATGCCAGGAGCCGTCTCGCTTCCTGCAATACGCGTGGGCCACCAGCACGGAGCCATCCGAGTACTCCGCGATCGTCACGTCGACGCACGACGCCAGGAACGAGTAGGACGTCAGCGCTTCCGACGACGTCCCAAGGAGCTCTTGCTCGCCCTCGAGCTCCGCCGGATCGTCGATGTCGACGAAGGTCCTCGCGATCTCGGAGGACTCGCCGTCGTCCGACTCGGCCGCGCAAGCAGGCAGCATGAGGGCCGCGCCAGCAATCAAAGCTCCGCCAACACCAAACCGCATGAAGTTCATTGCTTTCCTCGCCTTTCACGGTTCCGGGCGACCCGGAGGTCGCCACACCTGCGCCACGGAATGCCGGGCTGTCGCCCCGACGCGCTGACGCACTGCGCGCCGCGCGCCGCGAACGACGTCCATCCGCCGAGGGCCACAGGAGTCCGGAGCTGGAGCGGCTCAGCCGCCTCGCGCCGCCCTCCCAGCGCCCTCGAACGGATGACCAGCCATCTACGTTCGTCATTCGAGGCTCACGTGAGCGCTCGAACAACAGGGCACGCGTGAGCTACGCAAACGACCGCGACGCTCCGCCGAACCCGGGGACGAGCTTGAAGGACTCCGTGGCGGAGCGCATCCGGCGATGCGCCTTGTTCATGCATCTTCACGTATGCTTTACACACTTCAATGTCGCCACACATCGTTGGCACGAGGTAGGAGACAACCGCCATCGGATGCCGCTCGCCGCCCCTGGCTTCGATCGTGCAAGGTCCGGGCGCCTGCGAATCGAGCCCTCTCTGGCGGCGTCGGACGAACGGCTACGTATTTCAGACAAAAGGTCATGGTCGCGCGCCGCGCCGACTCCAAGAATGGAGGCCCGGCCCCCGCACGAGAGCGAGAGGCGGGTCCGGAGCGATCGCTCGCTCGAAGGGAGCGTGGATGTGAAAATCGGCGTGATCGGCACAGGGAACATGGGACGTACGTTCGGCCTGCTCTGGGCGTCCAGCGGGCACGACGTCCTCTTCGGCTCGAGGGATCGCGCCAAGGCCGAGGCGGTCGCCGCAGGGCACGAGCGGGCGCGCGCGGGTGACTTCGACGACGCGGCTGCGTTCGGCGACGTGATCCTCTACACGGTGCGCGGCGCCTTTCCGTCGACGCTCCTGCGCGCCCCGCAGGCGCTGGCCGGAAAGGTCGTGATCGACTGCAACAACCGCGACTTCGACGCCCGCGTCGATCGCCCGACGCCGGAGGCCTCGCTGGCCGAGCGGCTCGCCGCGGACGTGCCGCAGGCGAAGATCGTCACGGCGTTCCAGACGATCCCCCACGTGGTCGCCGAGCTCGGGCGCGACAAGCTCGCCCCGCAGCGCATCTCCGTCTTCTTATGCTCGGACGACGCGGCGGCAAAGGCCATCGTGAAGGGGCTCGCCGATGAGCTGGGCTTTGTGGGCATCGACAGCGGCGAGCTCAAACGCGCCCGGCTCCTCGAGGCCGTGGGGGATTTCATTCGGCTCCACATCGGCGCCAGGGGCCATGGTCTCTTCACGTCGCTCACCATCCAGCCCGTGCATAGGTGAGCGATCTCGCCGGCGAGGTGGGTCATTCCGCTCCCGTCCTCGCTCGACGCCAACGACAGGTAGTTCCCCAAGTGGCGGGACCGCTGTCACGCTCGACGCTTTCACCCCGTAACCATCGCGCGCGGGCGCGCTCAGCAGAGCCTGCGGGCGCTGGCGAGCCGCAAAGCTCCGGCAGCGGGTCGCCGCGAGCGGCGGGCCCGGCGCTCTCCCCAAATCCCGGATGAAGCGACGGATCGCGGCGGTTCGCCCCCGCGGAACAGGACCGACAGGAGAACGGTCGATGGCGAGCGGTCGCCGGAGAGGGGGGCCGCGATGGAGCCCGCGTCCCTGGATGAAGCGCCGCGTCCCTGGGTGACGAGCGCGCTGCCGCGTGTGCCCCCTGCGCGGAGGCGGAACGATCCCGTCCTTGGAGCGGCGCTCGCCTGCGCGCGCCACGGGCCCGGCCGAGGAGCTGGCCTGCGGCCAGGCGGTGCAGATCTGAAGCTTGAAAGGTCTGGCACTCTCGTTGCTTGTGGCCCCCGCGAGAATCGAAGCGCGATGAGGGGCCGTCCGGGAGCTCTGAGCTTTCGGTGACGAGGAGCGCGCGCTCGTCGAGGACCGGCGGCGTCGAGGCCGGGCTCGCGGCCCCCTGGCGGCTGGATGGTTCGGAGGGACCCGACAAAGAGAATGAAACATCGGTTTCTCCCAGCCTCAGGCCATTTCGAGTCGACATCATTCCTGCGAGGTTCGAGCATGAAACGATTTCATGGTGAGACGCTCTCCGTGTGCATCCTGGCAGCAGGCGTCGCCGCTTGCAGCGGCTCGACCGGCGATCCTCTGCCGGTGGGCTCGGCGAGGGGCCCCCAGCCCGACCAGGCTGCGCCGATCTCCTCCGAGGACGACGGCGCCGGAGCGGAGGGGGAGGATCCCGCGCCCGGCGGAGCGCTGAACGACGATACGAGCGCGACCGAGGAGGAGCTGAGGCCCAAGGAGGACGACTCCCCCCTGTCCACCCTCCCGTTCGACCCGATGGGGGGAGATCGCGCGAAAGGCCGCCCGCTCCCCTTGCAGAACGTGACCTGCCCGAGCTTCGAGGGATTCACGTGGCATGACGAGACGCCCACGGCCGGCGCGGACCTCGGGAACGCGGTCGCCGCGTCCTGCGATGCCGTCTACCAGGTCGGGTCCACCACCGGGGCCATCTCGGGCGAGGTGAACAGCGGCGGGAGCGACGCCTTCGTCCGCAAGGTCGGTCAGGACGGGGACCTCGTGTGGGGCGCGCAGATCGGCACGTCGGCGAGCGACCAGGCGACGGGCGTCGCCCTCTCCTCGGCCCAGTGCCCCGCGAGCGGCAACGCGTCGCTCTACGTGGTCGGCCACACGAGCGGCGCGATCGAGGCCGGCCAGCACAAGGGATCTTCGGACGCCTTCCTCGTCAAGCTGAACGCAAACGGGACCGAGGCCTGGCGGCGCCAGCTCGGTACGGCTGCGGTGGATCAAGCGTGGTCCGTGGCCCACGCGCCTGACGGCAGCGTCTACGTGGTGGGCTCCACGGGCGGGAATCTCGCCGGGGTGAGCCCGCCGCCGACGAGCGGCACCACGTCGCTGTTCGTGGCGAAGTACTCGCCGAGCGGCGATCTGGTCTGGACCAGGCAGCTCGGCGTGAACAACAAGACGACCATCGCGCGCAGCGTCTCCGTCGGCGCCGATGGGCAGGTCTACGTCGCCGGTTACACCACCGGCGCGCTGGCGGGCCAACCGTACGCGGGCGGCAGCGCTGACGCGTTTGTCGCCCGCTACAGCGACAGCGGTGCTCTGGGCGGGGTGGCCCTCCTCGGCACGAACCTCCAGGATCAGGCGTTCAGCCTGACCACCGCGGTGGAGGCGGGGCAGACCGTCGTCTACGTCTCCGGCACGACGAACGGGAACTTCCCTTCGTATGCCTCTTCGACGACGTATGACGCTTTCCTCGCCAAGCTGGACGCGAGCCTCACGACGCAATGGATCCGGCAGACATCGGCGAGCGAGAACGTCTCCGCGACGTCGGTGGTCGTCGTCGGTGGCTCCGTCGTGTTGACCGGCCAGACCGCCCGCGACCTCGACTCCGACGCGCCCCTCGGGAGCGCGGACATGTACCTGCGCGAGTACAGCGCGGCGGGGGCACACCTGCGCACCGAGTACATCGGCACGAACGCGATGGAGGCGGGACAAGGCGTCGCCGTCGATCCGAGGGGCAACGTCTTCCTGACGGGCAGGACGGACGCGCCGTTCTGCGGTCACTCCTTCGGCGGCGGTGGCAGCGACGCCCTCCTCGTCAAGGTCATGAAGGGGTGCCGCGTGGACACCCCGGAGCCGTCCTGCAAGCCCGCCACGTGCAACGGAGACCCCCATTACGTCAGCTTCGATCGTGTCGCCTTCGACTTCCAGGGGGAGGGCGACTTCGTGCTGGCGACCAGCATGGCCACGCCCGATCTGGAGATCCAGATCCGGCAGTGCCCCGTGTCGCCGGGCGTCTCGACCGGCCGGGCGGTGGGCGCGCGCATCGCGGGCGATCTCGTGGAGTATCACGCGAACGGCGCGCTCTACGTGAACGGGCAGCCGACGACGGTGCCGTCGAGCGGCGCGCTCGCGCTCGCCGGCGGCGGGAGCGTCTACGCGTCCGCGAGCGGCAGGACCGTGCTGGCCTGGCCGACGGGAGAGCGGCTGGCGATGCGTCCAAGGAGCTATTCCCTCGGCCTGTACCTGGACACGCTCTTCCTCGTCCCGCCGGCCAGCGTGGGCAAGATGGTCGGCCTCTTCGGGAACGCCGATGACGACCCGACCAACGAGTTCATGATGGCCCGGGACGGCAGCGCGCTGAGCAGCGGGCTGACGTTCTTCGAGATGTACCAGGACACGAACAGCTACGCGGACGTCTGGCGGGTGGGCGCCGCCCCGGGCGACGTCGCGCTCATCCAGCAGGGCACCCCGTGCGGCGGTCCGGCCGGTCCCGGGCAGCCGGTGTGGCTCAACGACCTGACCCCCGCGCAGAGGGCCGCGGGCGAGCTGGCCTGCGCCGGCATCGCCGACGAGGTGATCAAGCGGACGTGCATCCTCGACGTGGGCCTCACCGGCGACGCGAGCTTCGCGCACTCGGCCGAGGAGGCCGCGACGGATCTCGCGAGCCACGGGCAGGGCGGGCCGGTCATCGACAGCCCCCGCAGCGTCTACTTCAACAACTTCACCGGATCCATCGGCCCGGAGTGGGAGTCGATCGTCACCAGCGTCACCCCGCTCGGAGACCGCACCTTCCTGGGGCAGTTCGGCAACGAGACGGCGCACCTGACGCTGGACGAGCTCGCCCCCCACACCGAGCTGACCGTGAGCTTCGACCTCTACCTCATCAACGCCTGGGACGGCGAAGGGCCCTTGGGTCCCAGCGTGTGGACCGCCTCCGCGGATGGCGTCGAGCTGCTCACCGAGACCTTCTCCAACACCCTGAGCACCCAGAGCTATCCGCTGGACGGGAGCCTGGCCGGGTCGGGCGCGCGCGAGGTGAACACCCTCGCCTATCCGTACGGCGACTCTGTATACCGCATGAAGCTGGTCTTCCCGCACTCCGCGCCCGACCTCGCGCTCGACCTGTCCGCGACCGGGCTGACCGGCCTGTTCGACGAGGGCTGGGGCGTGACCAACATCGAGGTCCAGGGGCGCTGACGCCGTCGACCCCTGCCGAAGAGCTTCAGGGAACGACGTGCCAGTAGCCGTGCTGTCGAGGGGCCTGCCGGATCAGGACCTCGACCGCCGGCAGCCCTCGCGTCGCGCCGTCCTCCGATCGCGGGAGCGCGTTGCGAACGCCGAGGCGAGCGCGAGGAACGCGAACCCGCCCGACCCGGCGGTGGCGTCCTCGGAAGCGACGGCGCACGCGCAACCCGCCGCGGAGCTCTCGTCTTCCGAGGTCCCTGCGCCTCCGGCGCGGCCTGCCGATTCGCCGCCGGCGCCGCCGGTCTCCGGGGAGCCGCCGACACCCGGCGCGCCACCCTGACCAGCGCCACCCGCCGCGCCCGTTCCACCGCTGGTGCCGACCGTGCCACCGGACCCGTCGCCACCGCTTCCCTGGGCCGCCGTGCCGCCGCCTGCGGCGCCCGAGCCGCCGGCGGCGCCGCCGCCTGTCCCTCCGGTCGGCTCGGCGCCGAACTCGTAAGCGCCGAGGTCCGGCGCCGACCCGACGAACGGGAGCCCCACGTCCGTGCCTTCGTCGATCAAGCCGCTCTCGGCCGTGAGCTTCATGAACGCGCACGCGGAGGGGATGCGGCCGTCGGCCTCGCGGGGGCCGGTGCAACCGGCGTCGGACGTGCTCTCGAAGGCCGCGCTCGCCTCCGTGATGTCCAGGTCCCACGAGTTGAACGCGGTGTCGACGCCCCCCATGTTCGAGTTCTTGTTCGGGAAGCCGATGTTGTTCCGCATCTTGTGCGCGAGCGCTCCGGTCAAGATGATCGTCTGGCTGCTGTCGTCGGGCGGGCTCGCCAGCATGTTGTATTGGGTTCCATTCTTGTATGCCGTGTTGTTGAGCCAGGTATTGCCGCCCGACGAATGGTTCGCGTAGAAGCCCGCGGCCTTGTTCTTCCAGGCCACGTTGTTCTGCACGACGTGCCGGATGCCCGTCTTGCTGCTGCCGACCTTGAACCCGTTGCCGTTGCCCTCGCTGCCCCGACCGTTCGACATGGCGAAGCTGCCCTCGGTGATGACCGGCACCTCCTGCGAGATGTAGTCGTAGCCGTCGTCCGAGTTGTTCCAGGCGCGGCACCCCCGGATGATCGTGCTGGGACCCGTCGTTTGGTAATGGACGCCGAAGCCGTCTCCGTTCTGGCCGTCGCCCTGGCTGCCGTTCTGGTCGTAGTTGTCGTGCGAATCGCAGTTGAGGACCAGGTTGCCGCCGTTGCCTTTGTCGATGAACAGGCCGGACCCGAAGCCATGATGGAGGTCGAGCAGCTCGAAGACGTTGTTGCTGGAGCCCTTGGTGCGGAGCAGTGAATACGAGTGGTCGCCGCTCCTGCCCACCTTGGCGTTGCCGATCTCGAGCCCTCGAAGGTGCATCCAGCTCCCGGTCACCAGGACCACCGGCACGTCGACGGCCGGGTTGCTGGTGACATACCTCGACGCGTCGAGCACCGGCTTCTCACCTGGGTAGGCCCAGATCTTGGTGCGGCTCGTCTCCGAGGTGCCGCTCCTCGAGAGGACGAGCTGGGTCGTGATGGTGTAGGTGCCGCCGCGCACCCAGATGGTGTCGCCGGCGGCGGCGGCGCTGTTCGCCTTGGCGAGGGTGGCGAACGGCTCGTCCTTGGTCCCGCGGTTGGAGTCGCTGCCGTCCGGGGCCACATAGTGCTCCGCGGCGCGCGCGTATCCGGCCGCCAGCAGCACGAAGAGGCCCGCGGTCGTCGAGGTCGCCGCCAAAGACTGCTTTCGATTCATGATCATCGGTGTAGCCTCGCGAGAGAGTGAAGTCGCCGACAAGAAGCGTCCGATTTTGTTGCCAGTTGTTCGCGTCTCGTTCGAGCGGCTATGTCAGGTTCGTGAAACGGCCCGGTGCAGTACCGCGGATCGCCGAGCGTGGTTCCGGGGGCGCGGCGACGGAGATCGGGAGCGCATCGTCCCTCTCTCCCCGTGCACTGGAGCGCTCTCGATCAATCACGGGTCGCTCGACTTTGTGATCGAGGACACGAAGGGTTCCCCTCAGATGGTAAGTTTACGTCGAGAGAGGGCGCCACGGCTCCTTCCCACCCGGTCGTGGGCTCCTGAGGGGCTCGCCTGTGCGGGCGGCTCGGCGAGCGCCGCCTGCGCGCGCCGGGCGCGGTGGGCTGGCGAGCGGGGCGACCACGGCTGCCCGAGGCGACGGATCGGTCTCGGCGAGCTCCCCAGGTCCGGGGCTTGACGATTGGAATTGACATCGGAAATGTGAACGCTCACAATATCCGCAAAAGTCATCCTTTTGCTTGCTCGATCTGACATGGAGTCGCTATGAAGACCAAATCGACTTGGGCTTTCACCTGGGCCGCGCTGGGCATGATTCTCGGCGCTTGCAGCGGCTCGAGTGACGACGGCAACGCTGGGGGAAGCGGCGGAGCCGCGGCGGGCACAGGAGGGGGCGCGAGCAGCTCGAGCGGCGAGCAGGCGAGCTCCACCGGAGGGCCTCAGCCTGCGGGCTCGGGCGGCTCACAGAGCACGGCCGGAGGGGCAGAGCCCTCCGGCTCGGGCGCCGCAGGCGGAGGCGCGCCCGCCGGCGGCGGCGACATGACGGGCGGGGACGGAGGCTCGGGCGGCGTCTTCACCGGCACGTGCACCGAGTCACGACCGACCGATCGAAGGGTGTCGGGGAGCGGCCCTCATCAGGTGGTCGTCGAGACGAACCCGGACCCCGGCATCAACGAGGGCACCATCTTCCGTCCGGCGGATCTCGGTGGGGGCGCCAAGTATCCGATCTTCGTCTGGGGGCAGGGCGGATGTTCGCGAGACGGGCTCTCGACTGAAGCGGCCATGGCCGAAATTGCCTCGCATGGCTACTTCGTGGTGGCGGACGGGACACCGGGAGGCAAGGAGCCCAACCGCGATCTCGGGGGCGGAGGCGACGTGCTGCTCGCCTACGTCGACTGGGTCATCGCCGAGAACGAGAAGCCTTGCAGCGCCTACTACAAGAGCATCGAGACCACGAAGGTCGCCGCGAACGGCTTCTCCTGCGGTGGCTTGATGGCGGCGGGGACCGCCGCAGATCCCAGGATGACGACCTGGGGACACACGAGCAGCGGCACTTTCTCGCCAGATCCGGCCTTCTACAACTCGATTCACACGCCCGTGTTGATCGTCACCGGCACCGCGGATAGCCTGGGCGCGCACGAGAACGGCGCGAGAGACTTCCAGAACATCTCCGCCTTGGGCAATATCCCGGTCATGATGTTCGCCAAGGTCGGCGCGGACCATGGCGGCGATCTGTGGGCTCGGAACGGCGGCGAGTTCACCCAGGTCAACCTGGCGTGGCTCAACTGGTGGCTCAAGGGCGACGAGGCGGCCACCGGCAAGGGCGCGCTCGTCGGCGCGAGCTGCCGCTTCTGCAGCGACAGAAGCTGGCAGATCTCTTCTGCCAACCTGCCGTAGCGCGGATCGCCCTCGAACCGCCTTGCTCCGAGGAGCAGGGCGGTTCGACCGACGAGGAGGCCCCGCAGGCCAATCGACGCATGCCCTCCGAGCTGCGCGGCTGACCCGGGAGCGATCGGAGTCAGGCTGGCGGCGGCGCGAACGTCAGCCCCTGCCGGCGGCACGCGGCGGCGATGCGCCAGATCGGAATCCCCTGGTTGTACTCCGGACGCTGGAGGTGCCCATACCCGGGATCGCCGGCATGATGGAGCGCGACGACCTGGAGCTTCGCGTCGAGGCAGGGTGAGCCGGAAGAGCCCTCGAGGGTGTTGGTGGAGTAGCGCACGCGTCGTTCGAGCACGGCCAGGGTTTGGCCGAACGTGAGCTTCAGCGGCTCCCCGCTCGGGTGCTGGAGCACGAAGAGATCCGTCCCCTTGTCGACGAGCAACCCCGCGCTGTCCTCGCGGACGTGGAGCCAGCCGCGGGCGCGGCCTGCGACCGTGGGGTCCTCGCTCGCGATCGCGAGGGTCCCCGCGGGCTTCGCGAGCCTCACGACGGCGAAGTCGAGCTCGTCGTCGGTGGGCGGGGGCGCCGCGCCGTCGGGCAGCTCGTCGGCCCGGCTCGGCGGCGACTGCGCGACGATGGCGAGCGTCATGTCCGCGTCGACGGGCTCGAAGACGACGCCGCCGGAAGCCGCCCCTCCGGCGACGGCGAAGAAGTCG
The DNA here is from genome assembly GCF_051526825.1 of Sorangium sp. So ce185. NCBI lineage: Bacteria > Pseudomonadati > Myxococcota > Polyangiales > Polyangiaceae > Sorangium > Sorangium sp. So ce185. The sequence goes on from NZ_CP150316.1 coordinate 1,778,457, forward strand.
AACCGGAAGCGAAGCGCGTCGGCCGCTGCGCCCTCGCCGAGCACGAGGGCCACCACGTGATGGTTTGTCATCACCAGATCGGCGCCGACGAGAAATCCGGTGCCGGCGGGCCTCCACTGGCCGTTTCTCCGGACCTCGACGCGGCACACGGTCGATTCGCACCGCGAGAGCTCCCGCCGCCAGGTCTGCACGTCGACGAACACGGCGCGCTGCCGGACGATTTTCTCGAGGTTGGCGCTCGTGGTGCGGGGCTGGATCGGCTCGTCGGTCGCGAGCAGCGTCACCGCCGTCGCGAGCGCGACGCCGAGCGAGACGCTCAACCCGGCGAGCTCGAAGGTGAGCAGGCGGCTCGCCCGCGCGACGCCGTCCTCGGGGCACACGAGGTGTGTGTTGTCCAGCCCGCCGTAGTCGGCGACCACCGAGGAGAGACCGAGCGTCGGATTTGCGTCGCGCCACGCCTGGGCGAGCGCCGTCAGCCGGGCCCCGCACACGCGTCGCTCCGTCGGGAGCTCGGGCGGCCAGAAGAACGTGAGCTGCGATAGGTGCCTGTCGTAGAGGATCGCGGCGAGGACGACCCCCGCGGACGCGAGCACGAGGGTCGCCGTCCACAGGCGCCGCCGCTCCGTCGCGGAGCGCGCTCGCCGAGCGACGAAGAACAGGCCGAGCGCAGCGAGCGAGCTCGCGGCCGAGACGAGCCACGCGTCCGCTTCTCGCGGCACCGTCCACAACAGGCGCGGCGCCCCGATCGCGAGGGCGAAGGCCGCGGGTTGCGCGAGCCGCGCGACGAGCTCTCTCCGCGCCGGGCTCATCGCGCGCGTCCCCCCGCCTCGGCCTTGAGCGGCACTTCGAGGGCGACGCGTCCAGAATCGAAGAGGGCGGGCACCTGCCGCTCCGACCCCTCCGCCGACGTTCGCTCCTCGCGCTGCTGGCGCTCCGGTACGGCCTTCGCGGCGCATGCCAGCGCCAGGCTGAGCGTCTTCGAGCTCGACAGGCAATCGTGAATCAAGACGTCGGTGAGCAGGCTCCGCCCGCGGTTCGCGGTCGTCGCCAGAGACTGCGGCTGCGTCGCCGCGAGCACCTGGATCGACTTGTCGAACGCGAGCTGTCCGAACGAAGCGTCGCCCATCGGGCCCGGCTTGAACCCGCTGCCCTCCGTGAGCGCGCCGGAGTGACACGCATCGATGATCAAGACGACGCGCGCGGCGTCGATGTCGACCAGCCAGCCGGTGAGCTCGGTCGACGAGATGGCGTGGGGGAGAAACCGATCGAGGTCGCTCTTCGGGTCGCCGGCTGGCATGTCGGAGGGGACGAGATAGAACTCGCCCCGCTCGTCGCGCACGCCGTGGCCGGAGAAATAGATGACGACGAGGTCCTCGGCCGCCGCCCTTCGCGCGAGCTTCACGATCTCCGATCGGATCGCGCGCTTCGTCGGCGCGCCGTTCACGGGGGCTGGCCCGTTCGGGTCGGTGAGGAGGACGACGTCCTTCGGGCCGGTGAAGCCCGTGAGTCGGCCCTCGAGCGCCGTGACGAGATCTCGGGCGTCCTTCTCGGGGTGGGTCAGCCCGAAATGGACCAGGTTGTCGTTCGACCCGACGCCGATGGCGAGCACGTGCGCGCGCCGCTCCGGCCTGCGGGCCCACTCCTTCGGTCGCTGGAACGGCGCGCGGGCCGTCGGCGACTTGATCCGGTCCCGATTGAAGGCGTACGCGGCGAAGTCGACGTCCTCGATGTCGTCGCGCACCGACACCCGGACGCGGAACGTGATGGGGTGCGTCTTCTCGGCTTCGGGGACGAGCGTCTCGCAGCGCCACCGCTCCACGGCGTCGCTCTGCCGGCAGGCTGGCCGCTGCTGAGGAGCCGGGTGCCGAGCGACCAGCTGGCCGTCGCGGAACAGCCGCACGTCGTGCACCGGTCCGAGCGGCTCGGACGCGCTCTCAGGGGCGAGCTGGATCGAGACCTCGACGAGATCGCGCGTCACCGGCCGTACGGAGGTGATCTCGACGCGGGGACGAACGGTGCTGAGGTGCGTGACCGGCGCGATCTCCGGCAACGGTTCGCCCGCGAGGAGCCGCGGGAGAAGTCGTGGCTCGAAGTACGCACGGCTGTAGACCTCGACGGGCAGGGGAGCGGCCTTGCCTTCCACTTGCCACGACAGCAGGCTCGCTCGGTCGAGATCGGTGTCGAAGCGGCCGCTCGGATCCGTCACGGCCCACGCGCCGTCGGGGAAGGAGCCGAGGTGAGCGAGCACCCTCCGCTCCGGCTTCGTCTGCGTCAGCGTCAACATCCCGGCCGACGAACCGATGGCGATGCGCTCCGTCAGGTCGCTGGGATATTGCGGAGCGGCCGGACGGGTGACGGGCTTCCCTGCCTCTCCTGCGACGTCCGCCGTGACCGGCTTCCCCGTCGCCGTCTCGTACCACTGCGTGACGGCGCCGGAGAGGCCGGACACTGCGAAGAAGCGCGAGCTCGCCGACGCGAAGCGCCCGAAGGCGGGCCGGAAGGGGACCTTGAACTCGGCGACGCGGCGTTGCGTGCGCGGATCGAGGACCTCGCCCCGTTCGGCGAACGAATCGTGGAAGAGCAGCCGGTCGCCGGCGGGCGACAGGACCATCAGGTGTCCTGGAAACCGCGTGCGACCGCTGCACGGCCGACGCATCGCGAGGTCGAAGCAGAACGTCCATAGCTGCTCTCCGGAGTTCGCGAAGAGAAACCGCCCATCTTGGGAGAACCTGAATCCGCTGATGAAGTTGTAGGGGATTACCGTTTTCAGCTGGCCCGAGCGCGAATAGACGATGACCTTGTTATGGGTGCTCAAGGCGACGTGCATCCCGTCGTCGCTGACCGCGATATGGCCGCGGCTCGCGCCCGCGGCGGTGACCCGCGCGACCTCTCTACCTACGTCGAGATCCCAAAAGAACGCCTCGTCGCCCGCGGTGAAGGCGAGGAGGCGACGGTTCTTCGAGAACGCGATCCGGGAGATGTAGGGCGCACGCTCGCTTTGCTGGAGGAGCTTCCCCGTTCGCGCGTCCCAGAGGAGGAACCCGGGCCCCCCCGGCGCGACCGCGTAGCGACCGTCGCGAGAGAACTTCACCTCCGTCGGGGCCGGCGCAGGGCCTTCGAACCGCACGAGGACGGCGCCCGTGGCGGCGTCTCGCAGCTGCAGCGGACCTCCGGCTCGAACCAGGAGCTGATCGGCGATGGGGGGGACGGCGAAGTCCCACAAGCTCACCTGGAGCGGGATGATCCAAGCGCGTTCGGTTCGGGCGTCTGCGTCCCAGACCCGGAGCGACGTGGTCCTCGCGAACCAGTCGTCGGGTGGACTGAACCACGAGGCCGTGACGAAGAACCGATTCCCGGTGAGCCAGCGGACGAATTTGTTCTGGAGCAGTCCCGGAATCGCGACGCGCCAGCTCTCGGCGCCGTTCGCGGCCGCCCTGCTCGTGACGACATCCCCGGCGAAGACGAGGACCGAACGATCGTCATCGGAGAACGCGAACGCATCGCTGGGGAGACGCAGGTCGTTGAGCCAGGCCAGCGGCTCGGCGGACGAGCTGCGAAAGACCCGAGCGTGCGATTCGCCTCGACCGATGATGAAGTCCTGGTGCGGAGAGTACGACGGCGTCGTTACGCGCTCTCCGAGCGAAAGGACGTCGGCTCCGGCGGCGACGTCGTGGATCGAGGGCACGCGCTGGGAGAAGGTGCCGCCCAGGAGAACCTGTCGACCATCGGCGGCGAACTGCGCGGCGTCGACCTTCCATTTCCGGAGCGAGGCGCCGCCGCGATCCCAGAGGTTGGCACCTCCGCTGCCGCTCGTCAGGACGAGGCGGCCGTCCGGTGAATATTCGAGGCGCTTGACGGTGCCGTTGGGAACGAGGCGGCCCGTCTCGCGGCCATCGAGGCTCCAGAAGCGAACGGTGCCGTCGGCCCCGCCGGTCGCGATCTCCCGTCCGTCCGGCGAGAAGGCGACGACGGTCGCGCCCTGGGGGTGCCCTCGATTGGGCACCAACGTCGGCGGGCTCGACGACTTGGGCCTGGAGCTGTGGGCCATCGAGTCCAGCTCCCACGTGTCGATGGCGACCTCCGTTTCGGAGACGAGCGTCCTCCCGCCGTCTGCGAACCGCACCATCTTTCCCCGGAGCGTCATCCGCTGCGCGCCGCTTTCGGCGACCAGCAGCGAGAAGAACGTGTCGTACCAGCCGTGCCGCAAGAGCACGTGGTCGCCTCTGGGCGACAGCTCGCCCGCGGTGACGCCGTCGTCGCGATGGACCACGACGCGCGCCGTTCTGCGGTCCCAGAGCCAGGCGCTCCCGTTCGTCGAGCTGACTCCGAGGATGTAGCGGCCGTCGCTCGAGAACTGGAAGTCCGTGAAGGGGTCGCCGCCCCGGTACGTCTGGATCGGTCTGGACGTCGTGGCGTCGTAGAGCGTGACGATGCCGCTGTCGGGGCTCGGACGAGCGATGAACTCGCGCCTGTCGGGGCTGTACGCGACGATATCGTGCCTGACCGACGCAACGAGCGGCGCTTCGGGATGGCAGGACGGCAGCGCGGCGGATGCGCTCGCTGCCAGGAGGAGGAGCAGTCCGGAGATCGACTGTCGCGGTGTCGGCTTCACGGCACGAGGAGCTCCACCTCGTGCTCACCGAAGGCCATACGCACCTCCGCGCGGACCGAGCTCGCGTTCGGCGGGCCGTCGCCCGTCCAGATCCGATAATTCGCCTCGGGTAACGGTTGCTCCGCGGGCGACGTCAAGCGCGCGAATTGCCGAACGCCGATGCCGGCGGAGGCCAGCGCCTCGGGCGCGTATTGGACGCGGAGCCCGGGCACCTCGACCTTCGCGCCCCCGCTCATTCGAACGGTGCGAACGCGGACCTTCACGAGGCGCGAGCGGCCGGGGAGCTCCCCCGGCGCCTTGGTCTCCTTGAACGCCAGCATCCAGACGTCCATGTCTTCGGCGAGGGTCTTCAGCCAATCGAGATCCGCGCTGTTCAGACCCCGCCGTCGGATGTCGCGCAGGAGCGACACGAGCCGATCGCTCGCGAGGGCGATCTGCTCCAACGCCTCGGTGTTCAGCGCCAGCCGCCGGCTGAGGACGGCGAGCCGGATGAGATCGAATTGATCGACCAGCGGTCCGGCCAGCTCACGGAATCGCGCCGCGCGCTTCATGTCCTTGGAAACGGATGCGTTGAGCTTGGGGAGCTGCCGCTTCAGCGGCGCGGCGTGCTGCTGAAGCAGCACGGCGTTGTCTTCGATCCTCTTCTTCACGGGCGTCGCGCGCGTGAGACGGAGGCGACCGTTCGGGAGCGGTGTCGCGCCGTCGGCTGCGTCGACCGTAGGCAGCACGATGGCAAACCCCTTCGGCAGCGTGGATGTGAGCTGGGCGCTGTTGAGCTCGTAGAGCAGACCGAGCGATTCACCGTCGGGTTGGATGCCTGCCTTCTCCAGCACGGCGAGCAGATCCTCGTCGTTGGCGAGGACCGTGCGCGTCGCGCCGATCTTCACCGCACGCGCGTCGAGAGCCGTCCAGGTTCCCGGTGAAGACTGGAAGGCGACCTCGACGTCCGGCGGAACGGACGGTAGTCGAGCCGAAGGCGGGGATGGAGAGGCCGACGGAGGCCGCGGAGGCAGCGACGTCGGCGCGGGCGGTTCCGCCGCGGGCGGTCCCGCCGCGGGCGGGGCGATCGGCAGCTCGCCGCAAGCGCAGCTCATGACGAGCACGACGGAGGCCAGGGCCCGCGCGCAACGTACGACCGTCTGCCCCGCGCGCCGCATTCCATCGATTGCCAGCGGAACGTTCGTCGTGCGGTCAACGATCGCAGGGGCGCTTGCGGAGGACAACGCGCCTTTTTCGACGCCATGCATAAATTATTCTCTTTGCGCCTTCGCGCCTTTGCGCCTTTGCATTGAGCTCTCTCTCCTGATCCCTGGCCGACTCCTGGTGGGCGGAGCTAGCCGAGTCGCCCGAGCGCCTCTTGCTGCGCGAAGCCCGGCCCCCGCACCTCGAACACCGCCCGCCCTCGCTCCCGCAAGCTCAGCTCCACCGCCGCGGCCCCGCGCGCGATCTGGTGGCCCTCCCGCAGCGCGTGCTCCAACCCCTCGCGCGTCATCGCCCGGCCGAGCAGGTACCGCGTCCCCGGCCGGTACTCCGCCGCGCGACGGCGCCACCAGGCCGAGACGCCCGCGACGTCGGGAAAGGGAAGATCCCCGTCCGGATCCATCGCCACGTCATGATCGCTCGGGTCGTCCGTCGGCCCCGCGCGGAGCCCGCTCGGCGCCCGTTGCGCGAGCTGCTCCGCCGCCAGATCGAGCCCCGTGATCAGCGAGATCGCCTGGCCCGAAAGGCGCGCGAGGGCCGGATCCCCCGCGACCTCCAGGAGCCACGGCACGGCCGCCGGGTCGCCCAGCGCCCACGCCGCCGAAACCGGCACCCGCGGATCGCGCGCCGACCGCTCCAGCGCGCGCAGCCAGGTGGACGCGACCGCCGGGGCCATCCGCCGCATCGCCATGCTCGCGGACTCGGCCGCGAACGGCCCGCCGCCGTTCGCGAGCTCCCAGAGCACCTGCGCGGACGCGCCCTCGCCGAGCAGCGCCGCCGACCACGCCGCCCAGAAGCGGCACGCCTCGTCGTTGGCGCGGAGCGACGCGCGCACCTCGGGGAGCAGGTCGACCCGCCCGAGCTGCCCCGCGGCCCGCAGCGCCCGCGCGCGCAGCCGCGGGTCGCGCGCGAGCAGCGCGTAGCCGAGCGGCGCGCCGGGGTCCTCGCCGTGCGCCGCGCACGCCGCGATCCCGAGCCATTGCAGCGCCGGCGGGGACCGGCCCGAGAGGAGCCCGGGCAGGAGGCGCCGCACGCGCTCGAGCGGCGTCCACCCGAGCGCCGACGCGATGCCCCGCGACACGTCCGGCGCCCCGCCGCCCACGTCGAGGACCCGCGCGAGCCCCCGCAGATCCCAGCGATGCACCGCCACGATCGCCGCGCCGAACACCTCGCCCCCCTCGGCCTGCTGGAGCAGCGCGCGGCACGCCTCCCAGCCGGCGTCCCCCGCCAGCCTGAGCCCGTCGAGGTGCGCCTCCAGCCGGTCGTCGAGCTCGGCCAGGTCCTCGAGGCCGTAGGCCGCGCTCCGGGCGGCGCGATCCCGGAGGAGCCACAGGAACGCCGCCTGATCGGCGTGCTCCTCGCACAGCGAGGCTTGCAGGGTCGCGCTCATCCCCTCTCGCCCGCGCGCTCCGTCGACCTGCGCCGAGCCGCCCCGGATCCGGTGCACGCCGCCGCTCCGCCCCCGCTCGCTCGCCTCGCCATGCGCCCTCCTCCGCTCGATCCATCCGTGGCCTCGATCGGACTCGCCGTCAGTTCATCCCGATCTTGCCGCCCTTGACGCTCACGTTGCCCGAGGCTTGCACGCTCACGTCGCCGCCGGACTTGACCGCGAGCTTCTGCCCTTCCACCTGGATCGGGCCGTCGGCCTTCACGACGAGCTGCTTTCCCTGCAGCACGACCTCGCCGCTCTGCTTGATCAGGATCTGCGCGTCGCCGACCTGGATGGTGAGCGCTTTGCCCACGATGACGGCCTTGTTCTCGCCGATCTCGTCCCGCGCGCTCTTGCTGACCGTGACGGTCATGTCCTTGCCGACCGTGATGGCGTAGGCCTCGTCCACGCTCACCGACTTGCTCTTGCCGACGGTCTCGTCGCTCGCCTCGCCGACGGATTCGGTCTTGCTCTTGCCGATCGAGATCGTCGCCGACGCGCCGATCGAGACGCTCTGGCCGCCGCCCACGTCGATCGACTGGTCCTTGCCGACCGACTCGGCGTGGCTGCCCGACACCGCGACCGTCCGGTCGCCGCCGACGTCGAGGCGCTCGTCCTGCCCGATGCTCTCCGTGTGCGTCTTCGTGACCTCGATGGCCTTGTGGCCGCCGACGACCTCGCGCTGATCGTTGTCCACGCGCTTGGTCCGGTCGCGGGCGACGTGGAGCGCCTCGTCGCGGCCGACGTCCTGGGTCCTGTCGTTGCGAACGACGGTGTTCCAGTCCTTCTGGGCGTGGAGGAAGACCTCCTCGGAGCCCTTCCGGTCCTCGAAGCGGAGCTCGTTGTAGCCCTCGCCGCCGGACGAGCTGTTCGATTTGAAGGCGCTCTTCGTCTTCTCGGCGGGCAGCGCGTACGGCGGCACGTTGGCGCCGTGGTAGACGCTGCCGACCACGAGCGGGCGATCCGGGTCGCCCTCGATGAAATCGACCACGACCTCGTGGCCGATGCGCGGCAGGACGACCGCGCCCCACGCGCTGCCGGCCCACACCTGGCTCACCCGGATCCAGCACGAGCTGCGCTCGTCCCGCTTGCCCTGCCGGTCCCAGTGGAACTGCACCTTGATGCGCCCGTGCTCGTCCGTGTAGATCTCCTCGCCCGCGGGGCCGGTGACGATCGCGGTCTGGACGCCCTTGATCGAGGGCTTCTGCGTGACGAGCGGCGGGCGGAACGGGACGCCGGCGGGGATGGCCTGGAACCGCGTTTCACAGGGCGGCTTGCCCTCGTCTATCACGGATTCCATGGCGGGCTCGTGGCCGCTGTGCTCGACGCGGACGAGGAGATAAGCCTGGTTCACGTCGTCGCGCGGGTGCTCGGCGAGCGAGAACGTGCGGCCGGCGAGCATGCGCGGGCAAGCGGCCTCGCCCTCGGCGATGCGGCGCCGCGCCGCGAGCTCCTCCAGGCGGACGCGCGCGCGCTCGCGCCCCGCGCCTGGCGCGTCGTAATCGCCGGGGTGGTCGTAGATCTCGAGATCGTCGTCGCGCTCGCCCTGCTCGGAGCTCTCCAGCGAGAGCGCCGGCTTCTTGAAATTGTAATCGCGCAGCGTGACCTTGCCGGGCTGGACCTGCTCGGCGTAGCGGAAGCGGGAGACGTGCTCGCCGCTGATGAGCGCGCCGAGCGGCGGGCGGAACACGAGCGTCGCCTCGCCGTCGATCGGGGGGTGGGCCGAGGGGTCGTCGCAGAGCACGAGCTTGTGCGCGTCCGCGTCGTGATCGAACCAGTAGGCGATGCCCTCTTCCTCCATCAGCCGGCAGGCAAATGCCCAGTCGGTCTCGCGGTACTGCACGCAATACTCGCGGGGCGCGTAGCGCCCCCGGAGCGCGAAGCGGCAGTCGCCCGGGGCGACGCCGGCGGCCTCGAAGACCTTCTTCAGGATGTCGGGGACCGCGAGCTCCTGGAAGATGCGGCTGTCGCGCCGGTGGAGCAGGCGAAAGACGTCGGGCACCAGCACGGCCCTGTAGGTGGTGAGCTTCTTTCCCTCTTCGCCGAGCTCGAAATGGGCGATGATCCCGTGGACGCGGCGGACGTCCTCGCTGACCCGGAAGCCGAGCGACGCGCGCTTCCCGACCGCGGCGCCGAGGGCGAGATCGCCGGCGAGGCTCACGAGCGTGATATCGAACCGGAAGAGCTCGGAGATCGCCTCCTGCCCCTCGAAATGGACGACCCGGAGATCTCCGCCGACCCCTTCGATCTGGAATGTGTGCACGGATCCCGCTCCTCCCGAGAGGCGAGCGCACGGGAGCGCGCGCGCGAGCTCGCCCCGATACTACATGCTCCGCGCCGGGCGGTGTCGAGCGGCTTGTCGCGGGCCAGCGAGTCTGAAACCATCCTCGCTCACCGGCCGGATGCCCGCCCTCGACAACCTCACCCCGCTCGCGGCGGCCGATTTCCCCTCGCTCACGCGCGACGGCGTGGAATGCCTCGTCGTCGTCGCCGCCGGCAGCTTCGTCCTGCCGGCGCCGGGGCGGCCGGCCGCGGGGCCGCTGCGCCTCTGCGACGAGCAGCCCGCGCCGCGCGCGGCCGACGCGTACTGGGGCGAGCCCGGGGCGTCGAGCCTTCGCTATGAATCGGAGGCCGCGTACACGCGCCCGATGACGGACGTGCTGCTCCACGGCCACGCGTGGACCGCCGGCGGGCGGCGGGCGAACACGGCCTCGGTCGCGGTCCGGGTGGGCCGGGTCGAGAAGCGGGCGCTGGTCTTCGGCGCGCGCGTCTGGCAGCGGGGCAGGGCGGGGCTCTCCCCCTCGAGCCCGGAGCCCTTCCGGTCGATGCCGCTCCGCTACGAGCAGAGCTTCGGCGGGGCGGCGGCCGGCGCGTACGACGCGCGCAACCCGGTGGGCATGGGCCTCTATGCGAGCGAGCGCGAGGCGCAGGGCCGCCCCCTGCCGTTCATCGAGGACCCCGACGCGCTCATCGAGGGCTGGTCGGACCGGCCTCCGCCGTGCGGCTTCGGCCCGGTGGCCCGGAGCTGGCAGCCGCGCCTCGGGCTCGCGGGCACGTACGACGCGGCGTGGGTCGAGCGGCGCGCCCCGCTCTGGCCCGCCGATTTCGACGAGCGCTTCTTCCAGGCGGCGCCGCGGCGCCTCGCCGCCTCGCCACACCTGCGCGGCGGCGAGCCCGTGCTCCTCGACGGCGTCTCGCCGGACGGCCCGATCGCGTTCTCGCTGCCCGTGTGCCGGGTGGTCGCGAAGTGCGCCCTCGGGCGGCGCGTGGAGCGGCGGCTCATGACGCTCGACGCGGTCTACCTGGAGCCGGACGAGCGGCGCGTCTCGCTCGTCTACCGCGCGACGTTCGCGGCCCACGGCGAGCTCGCCGGGCACGAGGTCACCACCGTCCGCCTGCTGGAGCCCTGGGAGAACGCGCCGTGAGCGGCGAGCGCGTCGTGGGCCTCGGGCTGTGCACGCCGATCGGGACGACCGAGGAGATGACGCTCGCGTCGATGCGGGCGGGGCTCGCCCGCTTCGCCGAGGCCGCGGCGCCGGGCGCGGGCGAGCCGGTGCGCGCGTCGCGGCTCGCGACGCTCGATCCGTCGTCCACCCGCACGGAGCGGATGATCGCGCTCGGCCGCGCCGCGCTGGACGGCGTGCGGGAGCGGCTCAAGGCCTCTCCGATGGGGCGGGTGCCGCTTTACCTGGGGCTGCCGGAGCCGTCGCTGGGCGCGCCGGTGGCGCGCGAGTCGCTCCTCGGCGCGCTCCTCTCCGCGCCGCCGGGCCAGGCGGGGGGCGCGCTCGCGCTGGTCGGGGCGTTCGAGGGCGGGCGCGCGGCCTTCTTCGAGGCGCTCTCCGCGGCGATCGGGGACCTGCGCGCGGGCCGGGTCGGCTCCATGGCGGTGGTGGGCGCGGTCGACTCGCTCTGCGACGCGGACTCGCTCGCGGCGCTCTCGGCGGCGCGGCTGCACCTCTCGCCGCAGAACCGCGACGGGCGCATCCCGGGGGAGGCGGCGGGCTTCGTCGTCGTGGCGCGGCCCGGGGCCGCGGCGGGGATGGGCCTCGAGGCGCTGGGCGTCGTGCTGGGCGTCGCGCTCGGGGCCGAGCCCGCGCCGTTCGCGTCGCGGGTGCCGAGCGCGGCCGACGGGCTCACGGGCGTGTTCCGCGCGCTCCGGGGGGACGAGGCGGCGGGGGCGCGGCGCGTGGACGAGGTGATGAGCTGCCAGCCGGGCGAGTCGTTCTGGGCGACGGAGCTCTCGCGCGCGTACCTGCGCAACGCCGCGTGGATGCCGGAGCCGCTCTCTCTGCGCGCGGCGGGCGAGTGGCTGGGCGACGCGGGCGCGGGCGCCGCGCCGGTGATGCTGGCCGCGGCGCTCCACCGGCGGCGGAGGCGGGCGCAGGCGGCGCGGGCGGCGGGGCGGGCGCCGCGCGCGCTCGTGTACGGCAGCGCGGACGGCGCGCGGGGCCGCGGGGGGCGCGTCGGGGCCTGCGTGGTGGAAGCGGCCGTCGGGGGCGCCGGCGGAGGAGAGGGGCGATGAGCAACGTCTTCGCGAACGGCCGGCTGGTCCTGCATCAGGGCGACGGCCTCACGCACGTCGCGGCGCCGCCGGACGTCTGCAAGGTGCCCACGCCGGCCGGCCCGGTGCCCACGCCGTTCGTGAACACGGCGCAGGACGCGATGCTGGCCAAGGGCAGCAAGCAGACGAGCATCGCGGGCAACCCCGTGGCCCTCGCGAGCTCGGAGCTCAGCACGAGCACGGGCGACGAGCCGGGGGCGGCGGGGGGCGTCATCTCGTCGAAGATCAAGGGCAAGCTGACCTGGGGCGGGTCGAGCATGGATGTGAAGGTGGAGGGCAAGGGCGTGGCCCGGTTCCTCGACCCGACCCTGCAGAACGGCAACACCTTCAACACGGCGTTCATCTCGAACGGGCAGACGGGGCTGGCCTATGGCGACGACACGCCGTGCGGGGTGTGCGACAAGCCGGTCGACAGCCACCGGGTCCACGAGACGGGCGAGGTGGTGGCGACCCTGCTCGACCTCTTCAAGGAGCTCCGGGACAGGTTCCGCGCGCAAGAGGCGCACCTGCGCAGGTATCTCGATGCCTTGAAGGAGCGGCGGGAGAAGCGGGCCGAGCTCGAGCTGGAGATCGACAAGGAGAGCAAGGCGCTGGAGGCGCTGCAGGCGACCGCGGCGTCCGCCCTTGCGGCCCTCAAGAAGGCGCCCGCGAAGGACAAGGCCACGCTCGGCGAGGCTTACGGCGAAGCCCGCGGCAAGGTCACGGCGAAGGAGAACGAGATCAAGGCCCTCCGGCGAGATGCCGAGCGCGCGACCGAGGCCCTCTCGGCGGAGCTCCGCGAGATCAACAATAAAATCAAGGACTTGGGGCCTATCCTCGGGGAAGACGAGAAGTCCGGGACGTACACCAAGGCCTATATGATCGGCGCGTGCATCTGCAAGTGCACGAGCAGCCCCAAGCAGCTCGCGGCCGCCTCCGGCGAGGTCACGCCCGGCTTCAGGGATGCCGTGAAGGCCACCGGGACGTTCGCGCTCGTCGACGGCTTCGCGCAGAGCGAGCGGCAGAAGAGCGCCCTCGAGAAGATGGACCGCAATGCCTGGGACTGCGCCGCTCCCAAGCTCCTCCAGGCCGGAGGCGCGGGCGGGCACAAGGTCAAGACCATGTCGGAGAAGTGGTATTCGCCCCTGGGCAAGCTGGTCAAGGTCACGTACACGAGGACGGAGGGCGAGGTGAGCGCGAGGGGCCCGCAGGAGTTCCAGCACGAAGAGTCGGTGCCTTCGTGCGAGACCTGCCAGGCGCTCGTCCCGGAGATGCTCTGTGACAACCACGCGGAGTGTCCCTGATCATGGAAGAGCTCCTCGCGCTGCTGGACCGGTACGCGCCGGGGTACCGCGGCCGGATCCAGGGCGTCTACGGCTGGCGGCTCGACGAGCTCGAGGAGCGCTTCGGCCGCCCTTGCCCGGGCTTCTACCGGTCGTTCGCCCTGGCGATGGGCGCCGAGGGCGGGCCGCTCCTCGACGGCCTCCACGAGTACCATCCTTCCAAGATCGCAGAGCTCTACGAGCTTGCCCCGTGGATGCCGCCGCGCCGCTTCCTCTACATCCTCGGCGACGCTTCCCCGGACGGGCAGCACACCTTCCTCGATCTCGACGCGCCGTCCGAGGCCGAGGACTGCCAGGTCGTCCGCTTTCCGTTCGGCGAGCAGACGTGGAAGACGCGACTCACCCGGCGGTTCGCGAGCCTCCGGGAGATGCTGTTCGTGCTGGCGATGAGGAATGTCCACCTGCCGACCTTCCCTCACCGCGCCGAGCACCTCTCCGCGGACGGGCCGGCGGGCGCGCCTCCGAGCGCCGAGGACGCGGCCGTGGTCTTCGAGCGGCTGGGGTTCACGCGGCTCCCGTACCCGCGGCGCTGCCTGCTGTTCGAGCGGCAGGACGCGGCCATCCTGCTCTACCGGCGCCCGGACGAGCCGGGCTTCTCCATCCGTGTGGGGATGCGCGACGCCGCGAAGCTGCGGAGCTTCCAGGCGATCGTCGAGGATTCGGCCGGGTTGATCGAGTGGCGCGGGGCCGCGTCCGTCAATACCGGCAGCGCCGAGGGCCGCTGAGGCCGTCCCGGAGCGCGCGCCTCAGGACGCCCGCGCGTGCGGCATCTCCTCCGGCGCCTCCAGGCGGATCGGGCGGAGCCGCAGGCAGACCGCGATCGCCTCGTCGAGCGTGCTCACCAGGGTGAACTCCAGCGAGCGCCGCACCTCCGCCGGCAGATCGTCGAGATCCGCCTCGTTGTCCGCCGGGATCAGGATCTCGAAGATCCCCGCCCGGTGGGCCCCCAGCACCTTCTCCTTGAGGCCCCCGATCGGCAGGACCGTGCCGCGCAGCGTGATCTCCCCGGTCATCGCGATGTCGCTCCGCACCGGCCTGCCCGACAGGGCGCTCACCAGCGCCACCGCGATCGTCACGCCCGCGCTCGGGCCGTCCTTGGGCACCGCCCCCGCCGGAACGTGGACGTGCACGTCGCGCCGCAGCAGCCGATCGAGCGGCACGCCGAGCTCCGCCGCGTGCGCGCGCGCGTAGCTCAGCGCCGCGCGGCCGCTCTCCTTCATGACCTCGCCGAGCTGCCCCGTCAGGACGAAATCGCCCTTGCCGGGCATCACGCTCGCCTCGACGTGCATGATGTCGCCACCCATCTGCGTGTAATACATGCCGGTCGCGACGCCCGGCAGATCGTGCTGCAGCCTCCGCTCCAGGCGCATCTTCGCGCGACCGAGCAATTCCTTCACGTCCTCTCCCGCGCTCACCACGGCCCGCTCGATCTCGCCGCCCGCGATCCGGCGCGCGGCCTTTCTCGCCAGGGCGCCGAGCGTCCGTTCGAGCTGACGTACGCCCGCCTCGCGCGTGTAGCCGCTGATGATCTCGCCGAGCGCCGCGCCCGTCACGCGCAGCTGATCCTCGATCAGCCCGCACTCCCGCCGCTGCCGGGGGAGCAGGTACCTCCGGGCGATCTCGTGCTTCTCCTGCTCCGTGTATCCGGCGAACAGCGCGGTCTCCATCCGGTCGAACAGCGGCGCGGGGATCGTCTCCCGGAAGTTCGCCGTGCAGATGAACAGCACCTCGGACAGGTCGAACGGCAGGCCGAGGTAGTGATCGACGAAGCCCTCGTTCTGCGCCGGATCGAGCACCTCCAGCAGCGCCGCGCCCGGATCGCCCTGGAACGAGGCGCCGAGCTTGTCGACCTCGTCGAGGACGATCACGGGGTTCTTCGAGCCCACCCGCTTGATCCCCTGGAGGATGCGGCCCGGCATCGCGCCCACGTAGGTGCGACGATGTCCCCGGATGTCCGCCTCGTCGCGCGCCCCGCCCAGCGAGACGCGGACGTACTTGCGCCCGAGCGCCCGCGCGATCGACTCCGCGATGGACGTCTTGCCGGTCCCGGGCGGACCGAGGAAGAGCAGGATCGGGCCGCGGGAGACCGCGCGGCTCCGCTCGCCCTCGCCCCGCGCCTGCTCGACGCGCAGCTTGCGGACCGCCAGGAACTCGAGCACCCGGTCCTTCACGTCGCCGAGGCCGTGGTGATCCTCGTCGAGGATCGCCCGGGCCCGATCGAGATCGACGTGGTCGTCGGTGCGCTGGCTCCAGGGCAGATCGGCCACCCACTCGAGCCAGGTCATCAGCACCTGCGCCTCGGGCGATGTCTCCCGTCCCATGCGCTTGAGCCGCGAGAGGTCGCGCCGGGCCTCCTGCAGGGCGTCGGCCGGGAGGCCCGCCCGCTGCAGCTTGTGCTCCAGACGTGCCGCGGCGTTCTCGTCGTCCTCCTCGCCGAGCTCCTTCTGGATCGCGCGCAGCTGCTCGCGGAGGTAGAGCTCCCGCTGCCGCTCGCCGAGCTCCTCCTCGACGGTCGTCCGGATCTTCTCCTGGGTCTCCACGATCCCGATCTGCCGGTAGAGGTGGAGCGCGAGGCTGCGCATCCGCTCTTCCGTCGAGAGGATCTCGAGCAGCGCCTGCTTCTCGGGGGTCGGGAGGTCCAGGTAGAAGGCGATGTGGTTCACGAGCTCGGCGGGCCCGTACATGCTGCCGACGAACTGCTTGAGCACGTCCTCGGGCGCGCCGCGGTGACGGCCGTACTCGACGGCGCGCTCGCGCACCTCGCGGGCGAGCGCCTCCAGGGCGCTGTCCTCCTCTGGACGGAGGGGGAGATCGGCCAGCTCGATGACCGGGGCGCGGATCACGCCATCGACCTCGGTGTAGCGGGGCGCGGCCGCTCGCCGCTCGCAGTACAGCACGAGCTGGAGGCCTGAGCCGAACCGCTGCACCTGGGTGATGCGGGCGATCACGCCGATCGAGAAGAGGCCGCCCGTGGTGGGCTCCTCGGCGGCGTCCCGCTGGGCGACCGCGAAGATGCGCTTGTCTTCTCCCTCCATCCGGAGGGCGGCCTCCACCGCGCGGAGCGTCTTCAGCCGTCCGACCGTGATGGGCGTCGCTATCCCAGGGAAGAGCACGGTGTCGCGCAACGACAGCACGGGCATCGATCGGCGCTCGGGCATGGCCGCGTCGTCGTGCGAACCTCATGCCACGGAGGACCGTACCGAAAAGTCCTTTCGGCGCGGAAGCATCGAGAATCGTGGTCAGTCGCGCGCGGAGCGGTGGTAGGGTCCTCTCCCGATGCCCGCGGACACCTTCACGTTTCAGGCGGACGACGGTCGAGAGCTCTTCGTGTACCGCTGGCTCCCGGACGACGGGGCGCGCGGCATCTTCCACATCGCCCACGGCATGTCCGAGCACGCGGGCCGCTACGCGCGCCTCGCGCACGCGCTCTCTGCCGCCGGGTGGGCCGTCTACGCGAACGACCACCGAGGCCACGGCAGGACGGCGCGCGAGCGCGGCGAGCTCGGCTTCTTCGCGAGCCAGGGCGGCTTCCAGCGGGTCGTGCGCGATCTCGCGGCGCTCATCGCCCGCGAGCAGGCGGAGCACCCGGGCCTGCCGGTCGTGCTCTTCGGCCACAGCATGGGCTCCTCGCTCGTGCAGGAGTACCTGATCGAGCGCGGCGGATCGATCCAGGGCGCGGTGCTCTCGGGCTCCTCGGGCAAGCCGAGCCCGCTCGTCGACGCGGGCCGGCTCGTGGCGCGCGCGGAGCGGCGGCGCCTGGGCGAGCGGGGCAAGAGCCAGCTGCTCCAGTCGATGAGCTTCGACAGCTTCAACAAGCTGTTCGCGCCGGCGCGCACGCCCTTCGACTGGCTCTCTCGCGATCGCGCCGAGGTCGACGGGTACATCGCCGATCCCCGCTGCGGCTTCCCCGCGACGGTCTCGCTGTGGATCGACCTGCTCGACGCGCTGGTGGACATCGCGCGGCCCGAGCGGCAGGCGCGGATCCCGAAGGATCTGCCGGTCTACGTCTTCTCCGGCTCGCGCGACCCGGTCGGCGGCCCGCTCCGGGGCGTGACGCAGATGATCGAGGCGTACCGCGCCGCCGGCCTCCGCCGGGTGACCCAGCGGATCTACCCCGGCGGGCGCCACGAGATGCTGAACGAGATCAACCGCGAGGAGGTCGTGCGGGACCTGCTCGCGTGGCTCGACGCCGAGGTGAAGACCGAGGCGGCGCCCGCGCGGCCCGCGCGGCCGAGCGCCGGCGCCGCGGCCGGCTGACGGCGAGGGGCTGGGGATGGGCAGCAAGGGGCGGCCGTACCGCACGCTCTCGTTCGACGGCTTCGAGGTGCTCGTCGGCCGCGGCGACGACGACAACGACGCGCTCACCTTCGAGATCGCCGAGCCGCACGACCTCTGGCTGCACGTGGCCGGCGGCACGCCGGGCAGCCACGTGATCGTGCGCAACCCGGGGCGCGGGGAGGTCCCGCGCGAGGTGGTCGAGCGCGCCGCCGCGGCGGCCGCGTGGTACTCGAAGGCGCGGGGCGCGGCCAAGGTGGAGGTCCACGTCTGCCGCGTCGCCGACGTGAGCAAGCCGCGCGGCGCCCCGGCCGGGCTCGTGCAGCTCGCGCGGTGGAAGAGCGTGCGCGTACGGCCGGAGATCCCGGGGCGCGAGCCGGGGTGAGCGGGGCGGCGGCGGACCGGCCGCCGCGAGGCGCGGGGCCGGGGCGGCGCGCCGGCCGCCGCCGGCCAGCGCGCCTGCCCCGGACCGCCGATCACAGCTCGCCCGCGAGCACGCACGTGCCGGCCTGGCAGGAGGCGGTGAGGCCGAGACAGGGCCAGACCGCGCACGCCACCTCGCCTTCCACGCACTTGGGCTCGACCTCGCCTGACGGGACGGCGCTGCAGGTGCAGTCCCCGCAATAGCTGGCGAGGAGGCTGCAATCGTCGTCGGTCTGGCACTCCGGCGGCGGGGCGGCCACGCACGCGGGGCTCCCGTTCTGCGCTTCGCAGACGAAGCCGTCCTTGCAGCGGACGCCGGCGCAGGCGTCGCGGCCTTTCACGGGCCCCACGACCGCGGTGGCCTGCTCGGAGAGGGCCGCCGCCTCGCCGAGCTCGAGGTCGTCCGCGGGCGCGGCGCCGCACGCGGGGAGGAGCGCCGCGAGCGCCATCATCGCGGCGAGCGCCGAATACGAGACGAGATCTCCGTGGGCCGAGCGCAACACTGCCTTCTGAAGAGACATGAGTTCTTCTTCCTTCCTGCGATGAGAGGCGCTCTGCCGCTCCCGCCCCGCGGGGGGCCGGCGCCTCCTCGTTGTCGATGAGGGTTTAGGAGCGATGCTCTACGCGGCTGACATCCGACGCCGACTTCTTTCTGGTGCGCTGCCCCGGCGCGACCCGGCCTGCGGTTCGTGGCGCGCCGTGGGATCGCGCGGAGTCGAGCGATGTCCCGCTGTCGTCGGCCGCCATCGCCCTGCGCCGTCCTCCGGGCGCGCTCGGCGCGCGCTGGCCGCCCCCGGCGGCGAGCTCCGCGAGCCGCCGCTTGAGGCGGCTGCTCCAGGCCTGCACCGCGGCGGTGCTCATCCCCGTCCGCGCGCACACCGCGGCGATCGGCTCCTCTTCGATGAGGAGCGCCTCGAAGAGCTCCCGCCCGAGGGGGCTGAGCTCCGCGCGGAGCAGGCCGAGGGGGCGCTCCAGCGCGTCGCGGGCGAGCACCCGTGCCTCCGGATCGTCGTCGGACCGCGCGCCCTCCTCCGGCGCGTCGTCGAGCGGCAGCGCGGCGGCCTCCGGGTGCCGCCGCCAGCGGCGGAGGGCCGCGGCCACGCGCTGGTCGGCGATGAGGCCCACCCAGTTGGCGAGGCTCAGCCCGCGGGCCGGATCCCAGGCGCGGAGCGCCCGGCTGCCGTCGCGGAACAGCTCGACGAACACGTCTTGCACGAGGTCGTCCAGGCGGTCGTCCGCCCCGCCCGCGGAGCGGGCAAAGCGCCGGTGGAGCGCCCGGCCGACGCGCGCGTGGATCACCGGCGTGAGCGCGGCGATCACGGATCGGAGTGACTGGATCTCTCCGCCGAGCGCGGAGGCGAGAACGGAGGTCGTCAGAGGGGAGTCGGGCAAGCAGATCTCCTTGGGGCTGCCGGCGGGGAGCGTCCTCTCCTCTCTCGTCTCGCCGCTCGGAGGCGGTCCTCGCCTGCGCCCGCGCGCGTACGCGCGCGCAAGGAAGGAAGGCGACATGAGGCGAGAGGCCGAGGAGGCGGACGTGACCCGCGCGACGCCCTGATGCGTCATCGGTGGCTCGAGCGTCCTGCGAGGAGCTCGGGCCCTGTCGTCGTTCGTCTTTCGTCTTAGCAGCCCGTGTGCCTGAGCCGTCGCCGCGGGCGCGGCGCGCTCTCCCGGGCAGGGCGCGCCTTCCGGGCGGGCTCGTGCAACTCTTGCACGACCGGGCCATGTAACTCTTGCCTGATCCCGGTAACTCCTGCATCCGGCGGCTCCCCCGGTCGCGCGCGGTCTCCTGCGCGGGGCGAGCCTCTCGGCGCGCCGCTCGCCGCGCGGACCTGGCCGCCCGGCCGCCGCCGCGTTGCGCCCGCCTCCGCCGCCAGCGCGGCGTCGGCGGAGAGATGCCTTCGCGGCGCGATGCCCCGCCCGCGCCCGCCGCGGGCGCCGCCAGGAAGATGAATTGATTGCATGGGCCACATGATGGCGATGAGTTGCGAGGCGACCGCTTCGCGGTTAGACATGGGCTCGCCGGACTGGGGATATGTAAAGATACGTTAACGATGTCAGGTTCTTGCTTCAGCAGCGCTGGAGCATTGAATTGAGCAGCTCCGCTCGCTAAGGAATCGGCCGGTCGTCGGTCGCCTGGAGCGCGAGCTGCCAGGTGGAAGCGCTCGATGCCAGCGCGGTCGTGGTGACTCTTGGAGACCACGGCTCGCGCGAGCGCCAAACCCGAACAGCCCGGTCGAGTCAGACGGACACCCGCTGCAGCGCTCCGCGCTCGGTCGGAGCCCGTGCGGTCAACTCTCACCCAACGAGAACGTCAATGCGGAACCTCTCCTTCGGCTTCGCCCATCCTCTTGCGACCAAAACCAGCGCGGCCGCGGTCCTCGCCCTCATCGCCCTGGGCGCCGCCGCATGCGGAAGCCATGATGTCGGCGAAGGCTCATCCGGTGATGCAGAGCTCGCGCTCGATCAGGCCGACGCGCCGATCGGCGCGGCGATCGCGCCGCTCTCGGCGCCCCGGTCGGCGGTCGGCTTCTGGCGGTTCGACGATTGCGACAGCTCGACGACAGAGCTGTCCGACGCGTCGGGCAATGGCGCGACGGCCACCCGCTCGGCCGGAGCGGCCTGCGCGCAGGGCAAGAGCGGCCTCGGTATCTCCTTCGACGACAGCAACGACACCGTCACGATCGCCGACGATCCTCGCTTCACGTTCGGGCAGAACCTCGCGGTCGCCGCGTGGGTCAACCCCACCTCGGTGTCGGGGTCGACGGTGCGGACGATCGCGCAGGAGCGGAACAACAGCGGATCGAGCTTCTCGCTCGCCGTCCAGAGCAACGAGGCGAGGTTCGCCGTCACCCTGGCCAACGGGCGGACGGTCACCGCCCGCGCCCCGATCCAGGCCAACGTGTGGACGCACGTCGCGGGCATCTACGACGGCAGCCTCGTGCGGCTCTTCCTCAACGGTCAGCAGGCCGGCCAGGCCAGCGCCACGGGCGCGATCCGCGATATCAACGCGCCCATCCAGATCGGCAACAACCCGCAGCGGCAGCGCTTCGCGGGCCTCATCGACGAGGTCTGGGTCTCCGCCAACCCGCTGACCGGCGACGAGATCGCCCAGCTCACCTGCATCCGGCACCTCGGCACGGTCGTCGCCACGCCGGAGAGCAGCGGCCCCCCGGGCACGCCTGTGACGTACCAGATCGCGGTCACCAACAACGATGAGGCGGAGTGCAGCCCCCGGAAGTACGGCCTCAACCTCTTCGGCCGGCCGGGGATCCTCTCCACCGTGAGCCCCGGGAGCATCCCCGACGTCGGGCCCGGGAGCACGGCGACGTTCTCGGTCACCGTGACCGGCACCGAGGCCGTGGACCCGGGCGTCTATCAGCTCACGTACGACGTGATCAACCCCGACTCGCCCGATTCCTTCTTCGTCGCGTCAGGGAACCTCACCTACGAGATGATCGCGCCGGCGGGCTGCTTCGTCCGGACGAACCGCGAGATCTTCGTGAAGCACCTCAGCGTCGTCGAAGATCCCATCCGCACCACGTTCAACGGGCCGGCCGGCGATCCCCGGACGGGCGCGTGGACGTTCGCGCGGCTCATGGAGGACATGGCCCCCACGCCGGCCGACGCGCCGGCCATGGTCGAGCAGATGTTCGATACCTGGCTGACCGATCAGGCCGTGAACGGCTTCACGGTGCCGGCGCGCCCGGCCATTCAACAGGTCGTGTTCGACGAGTGGCCGAGGAGCCCTGACGGGTCGCTCGACCTCCGGCAGGCCCCGCTGATGCTGCTCGGCATCGTCAACAGGATCGACGTGCGGAACCTCGCCGAGGGGCACGCGGGCGAGGGGCGGTTCGTGTTCGGCGTCTTCAGCCAGGGCTTCGCGCAGCAGTTCACCCTCATCCTGGAGTACAAGCTCCCCGCGTCGACCGAGGCCGACGTGCTCGACTGGGCGAACGCGTGGCACGCGCTCGGCAGCCTGCCCTTCCCGTCCGAGCAGTACAACGCCGCCCTCCAGGCGATCACCACGCGCTTCGCGGGCCGGAACGCCGCGCCCGGCAGGCCGAACGGGAGCGCGCTCGGCCAGCTCCGCACGAACGAGATCGCGCTCTCGGACCCGTGGGAGCTGCGCGAGTTCGTCCTCTCGCCCGAGACGGGCTTCCTGCGCCCGGAGACCGTCAAGCTGACGCCGGACATCGGCTTCGACGGCTCGGCCACGCTCGCGGCCTACGTGAACCAGAACGAGGCCGCGATCCTCCTGGAGCAGCACACGGTGCCCGACACGTTCCAGGGGAGCCCGTTCCTCGCCGGCTCGTCGTTGAACAACCTCACGGCGTGGATGGCCCCGGGCATCCTCAACAACGAGGCGCGGCACAAGTTCTCGCTCAACACCTGCAACGGGTGCCACGGGGCGGCCGAGACCGGGACGCCGTTCCTGCACGTGAACGTGAGGGCGCCCGGGAACGAGGGGACGCTGTCCGGCTTCATGACCGGCATCGAGGTCCCCGATCCCGTGACCGGCGCGCCGCGCATGCTGAACGACCTCGCGCGCCGCAACCAGGATCTGAAGGCGCTGGTCTGCGCGCCCGTCCCGGGCTTCGCAGCCGCCGCGGCCGCGGAGCGGCCCGGCGCGGCCGCGAGCCGCTCGGCGTTCATCCGCCGCGGCATCGGGCGCGTTCACTGATCCGCGACAGCCCGGGTGGGCGCGGCGACTCGGCCGCGCCCGCCGGGGCAACGGCCGCGGGAAAGCCGCCGGAGCCGGGGAGCGCCCCGCGAGGGGACCCTCACTTCGTGTAGCGCCTGTCGAGCTTTCCGAGCTGGCTCGTGAAGCCGGCCCTCTGCATCTCCGTGGTCTGCGCGTCGTGCATCGCGTGGAGCGTCACGGCCATGTGAGCGCCGTGCGCCAGCGGGGTGAAGAGGACGTCGATGCGGCTCTCGTACGCCTCGACGCCCGGGAGAAAGTCGATAACGCTCGCGATGGTGAGGGCCTTCTGCGGCGAGAAGGCGCTGAAGCGGGCGCGCACCTCCGTGGACGTCGGCTGCCCGCCGCGCTTCATGGCCTCGATCACCTTCGGGTCGTCGGCGATCATCGTGTAATGAAGGAGCCCGTTCTCCTTCGGCTCGAGCGCGTGGACCTCGACCCGGAACCCCTCCGGACCCCACCAGGACTCGAATCCATCCTTGGTCGCCCAGAGCTCCCAGAGCTCGGAGACCGACGCCGGATAGGTGCGTTCGATGAGGATGGTGGCTTTTTCGGCTGTCGCGTTCATTCACTTCGTCCTTTCTTGGTCCCGCTGTTTCGCGCCGTTCGTCTCGCCTCGAGCGCCTGGCCAAACCGATCCAGGCGCTTCTCCCAGAGCGACCGGTAGCGCCCCACCCAGTCGTCGAGCTCTCGGAAAGGCTCCGGGCGCAGCGAATAGAGCCGCCGGGTGCCCTCCGCCCGCACCTCCACGAACCCGGCCTCCCCGAGGATGCGCAGGTGGCGCGAGACGCCGGACTGCTGAATCGAGACGAGCTCGACGAGCTCACCGACCGCGCGCTCGCCGTCGAGCAGCGCCTCCAGGATCAGACGCCGCGTCGGGTCGGCCAGCACTTCGAACAATTCCGAGCTGGGCATGGGCTAAACATACGCACTGGTATATATACATGCAAGTGAATATTTGATCGCGCGGCGGGCGCCTCGTCCCCTCGGCGAGCGCCCTCTGCTCTCGAGCCGAGTCTCGAGCCGAGCGCTGCCCCGCCGGCGGAGCGCCGGAAGGGGCCCGCGGCCCCGAGACTCGCCAACTCCGCCCGGAGCCGCGCCCGGCGGCGCGTCACCGCCTGCGCTTCGCCAGCCCGTAGCGGTTCATCTTCAGCACGAAGGTCCGGAGCGGCATGTGGAGCGCCTCCGCCGCCTTCGTCTGCACCCCGCCCGCCGCGGCGAGCGCCTCGGCGATGCGCGTGCGCTCGAGCTCCCGCACCTCCTCGGCGAGCGGCCGGAAGCTCCGGCCGGGCCCCCTCGAGGCGGGGGCCGCGGCGCCCGCCGGCGCCACGGAGGGCGGCGCGCTCTCGGCGCGCGGCGGGGCCGGCGCGAGCGGCGCGGGCAGGTGCCCCCGCTCGACGATGCGCGCGCTGACCGTCGCCGCGATGTACTCGATCACGTTCTTCAGCTCGCGCACGTTGCCCGGCCACGCATGGGTCGCGAAGAGCTCCGTCGCCTCGGTCGACAGGACCATCTCCTCGCGCCCCGCCCGCGCGCACGCGTCGGCCAAAAACGCCCGCGAGAGCGCGAGGATCTCCCGGGGGCGCTCCCGGAGCGGGGGCAGGATCACGGTGGCCGCGCCGAGGCGGTAATAGAGATCCTGCCGGAAGCGGCCCGCCTTCACCTCGCCCTGAAGATCCTTGTGCGTCGCGGCGACGAGGCGGATGTCGACCTCGCGCTCGCGCACGTCGCCCAGCCGGAGGATCTTCTTGGCCTCGATCGCGCGCAGGATCTTCGCCTGCGCGCTCGCCGAGAGATCGCCGATCTCGTCGAGGAAGACCGTCCCGCCGCTGCCGTGCTCCAGGAGGCCGGGCTTCGGGCCCGCCGCCCCGGAGAACGCGCCGCGCTCGTAGCCGAACAGCTCGCTCTCGACCAGGCTCTCGGGCATCGCGGCGCAGTTGAGCGTGACGAGCGGCCGCTTCGCCCTCGGCGACCACTCGTGCAGCGCGCGCGCCGCGCTCTCCTTGCCGACGCCGGTCTCGCCGGTCACGAGCACCGGGAGGTCCGTCGCCGCGAGCCGCCGGATCAGGTCGAACACGCGCACCGTGGCCGCGTCGGCGAGCACCGTGCGCTGCCCGCCGATCTCCAGCGTGGTCACCGCCTCCGCGGCGGCCGCCGCCTGCCCGGGCAGGGCGACCTCCGCCGCGGCGCGCGCCGACGCGACCAGGGTGTCCGCGTCGCACCCGTCCGCGGGCGCCGTCGCCACGCCGGCCCTCGGCGCCGCGTGCGCCGGCGGGGCGGCGCCCGCGGCGCGCGCCGCGTCGAGCAGCCGCTGCACGACATGGCCCGCCGCCGCGGCGTCCGCCTCCGGCAGGAGCACGAGCAGCCGGTCGTCGGCCTCGAAGCCCGCGAAATCGGTCACCGCGAGCTCGCGCTCCAGCGCGCCGGCGACGGCCTCGCGGGCGGCGGCCGCCCCGAGCTGGACGGCGATCACCGCCGCCGGCCGGTCGTGGCGCAGCGCCCGGTCGATCTCCGCCTCGATCCGGCGCCGCAGCTCGGCGAGCTCGAGGATCTGCCGGCTCCGCGCGGGGCGGGGGCACCGCATCACCACCACCGTGTCGCCGATCGACACGACGTCGCCCGAGCCGAGCGGCCTCGCGCCGTCGACGGGGACGCCGTTCAGCAGGGTGCCGTTCCGGCTGCCGAGATCCACGAGCTGCGCGCGCCCGTCGAGCAGCACGATCTTCGCGTGCTCGCGCGACGCCGAGGTGTTGCGGAGGCGCACGTCGGCCCGGGGCCCGCGGCCGAGGAGCACCACGCCGCTGCGCGGGAGGCGGAGCACCGACGAGGAGCTCCCCTGCACGACGAGCAGGTACGAGCCGCCCTCGCCGGCCCCGCGGGGCGCGTCATCTGTTCGGGTCGGACCCCAGGACGCCGTGGCCTCGCTCATCCCCTCGCGGCCGACTCTCTCATTCGGCACCAGCGCGCGCAAGGCTAGCGGCGGGCGCCGGCGACCGCTTGCACAGGCAGGAACCGCGACACGCCGCATGGTAGGCTCGCCGCCCGCAGGCCGGGATTGCAGAGCGATTGAATGCAGGGGCCGCTCTCCAGCACAGCGCGATTCACGATCGGCCGCCGCCTCGGCGAGGGCGCGTTCGGCGTCGTCTACGAGGCGCACGACCGCGAGCGAGGCGCGCGCGTCGCAATGAAGTCGCTCCACCGCCTCGACCCGGTGGCGCTCTATCGGTTCAAGCGCGAATTCCGGGCGCTGTCCGAGGTCGTCCACCCGAACCTTGTCGCGCTTCACGAGCTGTTTTCCGAGGACGATCGGTGGTTTTTCACGATGGACCTCATCGAGGGCGCCGATTTCCTCTCCGCCGTGCGCGGCCCCTCCGCGCAGCGCGCCCCGGCGCAGAGCGCCTCGATGCGCGCCCCCGCCGGCGGCGATCCGGACGAGACGGCGCCGGTCGTCTCGTCGATGTGGCCCGAGCCGGTCGCCTCCGGCGCCGCGCGCGGCTTGGACGACGCCGCGCGCGGCTTGGACGACGCCGCGCGCGGCTTGGACGACGCCGCGCGCGGCTTGGACGACGCCGCGCGCGGCTTGGACGACGCCGCGCGCGGCCTTGGCGGCGCCGCGCGCGCGCCGGCCGCCGCCCCGCCGCCGCGCTGGGGGCCGCTCCGGAGCGCGCTCTTGCAGCTCGCCCAGGGCCTCGCCGCGCTCCACGCGGCCGGCAAGCTCCACCGCGACCTGAAGCCGTCGAACGTGCTCGTGACGCCCGAGGGCCGGGTCGTCATCCTCGACTTCGGCCTCGTCACGGAGCTCTCGACGGGCTCGATCGACCAGAGCGGCAGCCACATCGCGGGGACGCCGGCCTACATGGCGCCGGAGCAGGCGAGGCGCGGGACGCTGTCGCCCGCCTGCGACTGGTACGCGGTGGGCGTCATGCTCTACGAGGCGCTCACGGGCCGGCGGCCGTTCGAGGGCGGGGCGCTCGAGGTCATCGTGCAGAAGCAGCGGGACCGGCCGCCCCCGCCGAGCGAGCTGGCGGACGGGATCCCGGGCGACCTCGACGCGCTCTGCGCCGAGCTCCTGCGGCCCGAGCCCGGCGAGCGGCCCCCGGCGCACGAGGTGCTCCGGCGGCTCTCGCCGCCGGACGGCGAGGCGGAGGGCCGCGCCCGCGGCGAGGCGGGCGCGCCCGAGCGGCCCCGGGCCCGGAGCAGCGCGCCGGCCCCGGGCGCGCCGTTCGTCGGGCGAGCGGGGCACCTCGAGGCGCTGCGCGGCGCCTTCGCGCGCGCGAGGGGCGGCAGGGCGACCACCGTGCACATCCACGGGACCTCGGGCGCGGGCAAGACCGCCCTCGTCCGCCGCTTCCTCGACGAGCTCTCGGCCGCGGGCGAGGCGGTCGTCCTCGAAGGCCGCTGCTACGAGCGGGAGTCCGTCCCGTACAAGGCCGTCGACAGCCTCATCGACGCGCTCAGCCGCCACCTCGCGCGCCTCCCCCGCCTGGACGCCGCCGAGCTCATGCCGCGCGACGTGCACGCGGTCGTGCGGCTCTTCCCCGTGCTCGGGCAGGTCGACGCGATCGCCCGGGCGCCGCGGCGCGAGGTCGAGCCCCCGGACGCCCGGGAGCTCCGCCGGCGCGGGTTCGCTGCCCTCCGCGAGATCCTCGCGCGGATCGCGGACCGGCGGCCGCTCGTCCTGTTCATCGACGACCTGCAGTGGGGCGACGCCGACAGCGCCGCGCTCCTCACCGACCTCCTGCGCGAGCCCGACGCGCCCGCGCTCCTCTTGCTCCTCTGCTACCGGAGCGAGGACGCCGCGCGGAGCGAGCTCGTGGCGCGGCTGCTCCCGCCCGACGCGGCCGGCGCGGACGCGGGCGACGTCCGCGCCCTCGCCGTCGGCGCGCTCTCGCCCGAGGAGGGGCGCGCCCTCGCCCTGGCCCTCCTCGGCGGCGGCGACCGGGCCGCCGCGCAGGCCGACGCGATCGCGGAGGAGGCCGAGGGGAACCCGTTCTTCGTGCTCGAGCTCTCGCGCGAGGTCGAGGGGCGCGCCGCGCCCGAGTCGTCGCGCGGCGCCGGCGTCCGGCTCGGGTCGGTGCTCGCGGGCCGCCTCCTGCGCCTGCCCGCGGCGGCGCGGCGGCTGCTCGAGGTGGTCGCCGTGTCGGGCAAGCCGCTCGGCCGCCGCGACGCCCGGGAGGCCGCGGGGCTCACCCCCGACGAGGAGCAGGCCGCGCTCGCGGCGCTCCGGGCCGGGAGCGCGATCCGCACGCGGGGCCAGCGCGACGAGCAGGAGCTCGAGACGTTCCACGACCGCATCCGCGAGGCGGCGCTCGCGCAGCTCGGCGCGGCGGAGCTCGCGGAGGTCCACCTCGCGCTCGCCGCCGTCCTGGAGGCGTCCGGGCGGGCCGAGGCGGACGTGCTCGCGATGCACTTCCGGCGCGGCGGGCGCGCCGACGAGGCGGCGCGCTACGCGGTGAAGGCGGGCGATCGCGCGGCCGAGGCGCTCGCGTTCGATCGCGCCGCGGAGCACTACGCCGCCGCGCTCGAGGCGGCGCCCGCAGGCGCGGACGGCGCGGACGACGCGCGCGCGCTCCGGATCAAGCTCGCCCACGCCCTGCGCAACGCCGGCCGCGGCGCCGAGGCGGCCCGGGCGTACGCCGCCGCGGCCGAGGGCGCGCCGCCGCGGGAGAGCCTCGATCTGCGGCGCTGCGCCGCCGAGCAGCTGCTCGTGAGCGGCCACATCGAGGAGGGCAAGCGCGCGCTCGCGGGGGTGCTCGCCTCGGTGGGGATGCGGCTCGCCGAGCGCCGGTGGGCGGTCCTGCTCTCGCTCCTGTTCTGGCGGATCCTCCTGCGCCTGCGCGGGTTCCGCTTCCGGGAGCGCGACGCGCGCGCGCTGCCGGCCGAGACCCTGACGCGCCTCGACATCTGCTGGTCGGCCTCGGTCGGGCTCGCGATGGCCGACGTCCTCCAGGGCGCCGCGCTCCAGGCGCGGCACCTCTACCTCGCGCTCCGCGCGGGCGAGCCCTACCGCCTCGCCCGCGCTATCGCCACCGAGATCGGGCACCTCGGCACCGATCACGTCGTGGGGCGCCGCCTCGCCCACCGGCGCTACGCGACGGCCGCGGCGCTCGCGGAGAAGGTCGGCGATCCGTACCTCGTCGCGGTCAACAAGTGCATGCTCGGGGTCGTCGAGTGCCTCTCCGGGCGCTGGGCCGAGGGCCTCGCGCTCTGCCGCGAGGCCGAGGATCTCCTGCGCGCGCGGTGCGCCGGCGTCGCGTGGGAGCTCGGCACGAGCAGCCGGTTCATGATGGTGGCCCACTACCACCGCGGGGAGCTCGACGCGCTGGCCCGGCTGGCGGCCCCGCGCATCGCCGACGCGGACGCGCGCGGCGACCTCTACGCCGCGAGCTTCTTCCGGGTGGGGCTCACGTACATCGTGCCGCTCGCCGCGGACCGGCCGGACGCCGCGCGCGACGAGGTGCTGGCCGCCATGGCGCGGTGGCCGCGCCGCTCGTTCGACCACCTCGACTGCCTGGAGACCGTGGCGCTCGGGCGCATCGATCTCTACGCCGGGGCGCCGCTCGCGGCGCGGCGGCGGATCCGGGACCGCTGGCGCAAGATCGCCTGGTCGTTCCTGCCGAGGTTCCAGTACTACCGCGTATTGATTCATCATTTGCGCGCCTCCGCGGCGCTCGAGGCCGCCGCGCACGCGGCCTCCGGCGACGCCCGGCTCGCGCGGCGCCTGCTCGGCGAGGCGGAGCGGGACGCGCGGCGGCTCTCGCGCGAGGGCGCGCCGTGGGTCGCGCCGATGGCGACGTCGCTGCGCGCCGCGATCGCGGCGCAGCGGGGTGAGGCCGCCCGGGCGCTCTCGCTCCTCGAGGCGGCGGCGGCGGCGTTCGACGGGAGCGAGATGGCCCTGTTCGCCGCCTGCGCCCGCCGCCGCCGCGGCCAGCTCCTCGGCGGGGAGGAGGGCCGCGCCCTGATCGAGGCCGCGGACGCGTGGATGGCGGGCCAGGGCATCCGGAACCCGGCCCGCATCGCGGCGATCTTCGCGCCGGGGTTCAGCTGAGGTCGATCTCGACGGTGTGCACCGCGGCCATCGCCGGCGAGGCGCGGAGCGCCGCGAGCAGCGGGCCGCGCTCCTGCCGATCGTCGCCCTCGGCCCGGTGGGCGACGATGAGCAGGAGCGCGGCCGGGTCGGGCGGGGCCAGGATCTCCGCGAGCAGCGCGGCGCTGTCCGCGTCGCCCCAGTGGGCGTCGTCGATGAACACGATCACCGGGCGGCGATCGGAGAGCCGCCCGAGCAGGTCGCGGAGCGCGGCCGACGCGCGCGCCCGGAGGCGCGGCTCGCCCTCGTCGTCGGCGGGGCCCCGCGGCGAGGCGCGCACGGCCGGGACGCGCGCGAGCACGGGAAAGACGCGGGCGAGCGCGGCGGCGCCGCGGGGCATGAGCGCGGCGGCCTGCTCGGGCGGGGCCCGCACGAGGTGGCGGCTGAGCGCGTCGATCGCGCCGTCGAGCGCCTTGAACGGCACCTGCTCGCGCTCGTGGCACCGGCCCTCGAGGACGAGCGCGTCCTCGGCGAAGCCGTCGAGGAAGGCGCGCACGCGCGCGCCCGGCTCCGCCCCGGCGGCGCCGTGGACGAGGACCAGGCACGGCTGCCCCCCGCGCGCCCGCGGGAGCGCGCCGGCGAGCGCGTCGAGCTCCGGCCCGGGCGGGCGCGCCGCGCGCGCGCCGCGGCCGCCCTGCGCCGGGGCCGGGGCCGCCGGGCTGCCCGCACCGCCGAGGCGCCGGATCACCTCGGGGCCGGAGGGGCGCCGCTCCGGCGCCGTGCACAGGAGATCGTCGGCGAGGCTGGCGAGGTCGTCCGGCGCCCACGGCGCGACGTCCTGGAGCCGGCGGGGCGCGGCGCGTTGCTTCTCGGCGAGGATCTCGAGGGGCGTCCCCGCGAAGGGCGGCTCTCCTGCGAGCGCCTCGAAGAGCATCACGCCGAGGGCGTACCAGTCGGCGCTCGGCGTGACGGCGCGCGCGCTCACCTGTTCCGGCGCCATGTACCGCGGCGTCCCCACGAGCTGCTCGGCGTCGGTCGCGCTCTGCCCGCTGTGCGACAGGCGCGAGGCGATGCCGAAATCGAGCACGACGGCGCGCCCCTCGGGCGTGACGAGCACGTTCGAGGGCTTGAGGTCGCGGTGGACGAGCCGCGCCTCGTGCACGGCCAGCAGCGCCCGGGCGACCTGGACGAGCGACGACCGCACCCGCGCGACGTCGGCGCGCGCCTCCGGGCGATGGTCCGCGCCGACATCGATCGACGTGGGCGATGCGGGCCAGCGCACGACGGCTTCTTCCTGCGTGACGTCGAGATCGATTCCCTCGTCCGGGGGCGCCGTGCTCGGGAGATGGGTCTCCGGGGCCGGGGCCGTGGTTGGCGCGGCGCCGCCTGCGGCGCCCTGCCCGCGCACGTAGGTGAGCCAGTCCACACCGTGGATGAGCTCCATGGTGAAGAGCCACTCGTCTCCGCTGCCGATGAGATCGTGGAGCCGGACCAGGTTGTCGTGCGCGATGTCGGCCAGCGCCCGGAATTCCCGCTTGAAGCGGTACAGCGCCGGCGCGCTCACGCGCGCGAGGGTCTTCAGGGCGACGCGCTCGCCGCGCGCGCGATCGAGCGCCTCGTACACGATCCCGAAGCCGCCTGCCCCGAGCCGCCGGACGATCTGAAAGCGCTCGGGGACATGCGGCATGGCGGCTACGCGAGGTGAGGTCCCTGTGGAGCGACCGTATCAGGTCGTGGCGCTCGGCGGCCAGCGTCGAGCGCGGCCTCCGGAACCTCGGAAGCCTCCGGTGGTGGACCGGCGCGCCAGCGCGCTTTCGAGGCTGATTGACAATGCCCTGGCGGCTCCCGCATCCTGGGCTCCGATCACCCACCCGAGGCCCCGAGGCCGCAGGAAGATGCCATGAGCACCGTTCTCCACCGTCTGGATCAGTGGGCCAACGAATCCCCGTACGCGCCGGCCCAGCGTTATAAATCCGGGGGCGAATGGACGACGCTGACGGCGCGAGACGTTCGCGACCGGATCCACCACCTGGCGCTGTTCCTCGAGTCGAGGGGGTTCGACGCGAGCCAGATCGGCGCGATTCTCTCGTACAACTGCCCGCAATGGGTGCACGTCGATCTCGCGGCGCTGCTCGTCGGGGGCAAGTCGGCGGGGCTCTATCCGAACTCCACGGCGAAGGACATCCACTACATCCTGACGCATACCGAGGCGACGCTGCTCGCGGTGCAAAACCGGGAATACTTCCAGAAGATCTCCGGGGAGAAGGGCGAATCCGCCGCCCCTGACAGCGTGCGATGGATCCTCGTCTTCGACGGCGACACGTCGATCTCTCCGAAGGCGATCTCGTACGAATCGGCGCTGGCCGAGGGCCGCGCGCTCGCGCAGCGGCCGGGCGCGAAGACGTACGCCGATTACCTGGCGAAGATCGACCCCAGGGCCGGCGCGTTCCTGATCTACACCTCGGGCACGACGGGCAACCCCAAGGGGGCGATGATCTCGCACGACAACCTGGCCTACACGTCGGACATGGTGGTGAAGTACTGGGGCCTGCCGTTCGCGCGCGGCACGATGTTCTCGTTCCTCCCGCTCTGTCATATCGCCGAGAAGCTGCAGAACGTGGGGGTCGGCATCACCCAGCGCTATGCCGTCAATTTCTGCTCGAAGTTCGAGAACGTCTCGGTCGAGCTCCCCGAGGTGCAGCCCACGCTGCTGCTCTGCGTGCCGCGCCTCTGGGAGAAGATGATGGAAGGCGTGATGGCGAAGGTGCGCGGCGGCAAGGGCGCGAAGAAGAAGCTCGCCGAGTGGGCGCTCTCGGTCGGCGCGCGCGTGGCCGAGGCGAAGTATGCGAAGCGGGCGCCGAGCCCGCTCGACGCGTTGCAGCTCAAGCTCGCGGACAAGCTCGTGCTCGGCAAGGTGCGCGCCGCCCTCGGCCTGGGCAAGGCCGAGATGCTGGCCTCGGGCGCGGCGGCGCTCGCGCCGCACATCTCGACGTGGTTCCGCGCGCTCGGCCTGGAGATCCTCGAGGATTTCGGCCAGACCGAGTCGACCGGCGTCATCTGCATGACCGAGCCTGGCGTCGAGAGCGCGGGGACCGTGGGCAAGCCCGTGCCCGGCGTGGAGTTCAAGCTGGCCGACGACGGCGAGATCCTGACGCGCGGCCGGCACGTGTTCGTCGGCTATTACAAGGACGAGGCGGCGACCGCGGCCGCGCTCGAGGACGGCTGGCTGCACACGGGCGATCTCGGCGAGTGGAACGAGCGCGGGCAGCTCAAGATCCGCGGTCGAAAGAAGGAGATCCTCAAGACCTCCGGCGGCAAGATGATCGCGCCGCTGCCGATCGAGGAGAAGCTCAAGGCGGCGGAGATCATCAGTCAGGTGTGCATGGTGGGCGACGGCCGCAAGTACCTCTCGGCGCTGATCACCCTGACCGAGGCGAAGCTCGCCGAGCTGAAGGGCCGTGGCGCCCTGAACGGCGACGCCGCGATCACGACCCCCGAGGTGGTCGGCCAGGTGAAGGCGCACATCGACGCCCTGAACGCGGGGCTCGCGAGCTTCGAGCAGATCAAGCGGTTCACGGTCCTCGGCCGCGAGTTCTCGGTGCAGGACGGCGAGATGACGCCGACGCTCAAGATGAAGCGCAACGTGATCGAGCAGCGCTTCCGCGGCGTGATCGACCAGATGTACGCCGAGTAAACCCAGTAAACCAAGTCGGCCGAGTAAACCGAGTCGGCCGAGTACGCGGAGCAAGAAAACGCCGCGCCAGGGAGAGGACACATCGCGTCCTCTCGCCCATCCCTGAGATGCGTCACCCGTTCCCGTGGGGGGCGTCCTCGCGTACAATCGAGCCCGCCATGAAATCTCCTAGCTTGTTCGGCTTCATCGGGGTGCTCTTGGGCGTGGCAGCCGCTTGCGGCGCGCCCTCGCCTCAGCAGACGGCCTCCGGGACCGGCGGCGCGGGCGGCAGCGAGCCCGACGAGGCCGGAGGAGCAAGCGACACGGGTGGAGCACCCGGCGACGGCGGCGCGGGTGGTGCGGGCGGCGACGGCGGCGCGGGCGGAGAGGCCGAGGCCACGTGGCCGGCCGGCTGCGCACAGCAGCCGGCGCCCATCCGGACCGAGGGCGCCATCGTCGAGCTCGCGTTCGAGCTCGTCCTCGGCGGCGAGCCGTTCGTGTTCGGCGAGCCGAACGCCGCGCCGGACGGCAGCACCGTCACGCCGCTCAACGCCCGCTTCTACGTCTCGCACGCGGCGCTGATCCAGGCGGGCGGCGATCTCGTGCCCGTCGATATCGTCGGCCCGGACGGCGCCCCCGCCCCTCACGGGGTTTACTTCTACAACGCCGAGGACCCGGGCTCGGCCACGCTCCGGCTGCGCGCTCCGGCTGGCAGCTATGAAGGCGTCAGCTTCGTCTGGGGCTTGCACCAGGCCTGCAATGTCTCCCAGCCCGCGCAAAACGTCGCGCCTTTGTCGGACGCCTCCCAGATGACGTGGCCGCACACCGGCTACCTCTGGCTGCGCTACGAGGGCAGGGTGGATCCGCCGGCCGGAGGTGAGCCCGTCGAGCCGGACGACGGGACGGTCCCGCCGGCGGTCCACATGGGCGGCAACCTGGTCATGGATCTCGTCCCCAGGGTCGAGGTACGAGGCGCCGTGTCCGTGCCCGAGAGCGGCTCGACGGGCAAGGTCGTCCGGGTCGCCATGGACGAGGTCTTCGCGGGCGCCACGGCGGACGTCGACCTGACCGGGTACATGGGGCCGCCCGGGCCCGTGGGCGACGAGCTCCTCGCGGGCGAGCGCCTGCGGCGCAGCCTCCCCGACCTGACGGTGTTCGCCTTCGGTCCGTGACGCCGAGCTTGCGCCGCGGAGGCGCCGTCGGCCTGGCGGCGCTGCTCCTCGCGGGCGGATGCGGCGCCGACGGGCCTGTGGGCTCCGGACCTGTGCCGCCGCTCGTCACGGACGCCATCCCCGCCGGGTTTCCGGCGCGCGCCGCGGCGGCCAGGGCGCCGGCCGAAAACGCGCTCACCGAGGCGAGGGCCCAGCTCGGCAAGCGGCTCTTCTTCGACGAGCGCCTCTCTCGCACCGGCGAGGTGGCGTGCGCGAGCTGCCACCGCCAGGAGCACGCCTTCGCCGAGCCGGACCCCGTCTCCCGGGGGGTCGACGGCCACCTGGGGCAGCGCAACGCGCCCGCGCTTGTGAACCTGGCGTGGGGCGAGAGCTTCCTGTGGGACGGCCGCGCGGCCACCCTGGAAGAGCAGGCGGGGATGCCCATCGAGCACCCCGACGAGATGGGTCTATCGCTCGCCGAGGCCGTCGCTCGCGTCGCCGGCGATGACGCCTACGTCGAGGCGTTCGCGAATGCCTATGGCGGGCCGCCCGGCGAGGAGCCCTTGCGCCAGGCCATCGCCAGCTTCGTCCGTTCGATCGTCAGCGCCGACAGCCCTTACGACCGGCACCTGCGCGGGGACGACACGAGCTTCGGAGACGCGGAGCGCCGCGGCGAGGCGCTGTTCCTGAGCGAGCGATCTGGCTGCTTCCATTGCCACCCGGCCGGCAGGCTCACCAACGAGGGCTTCTTCAACAACGGCACCTACCTCGACGGCGGCGACGTCGGGCGGCAAAGGATCACCGGGCGGACGGGAGACCTCGGGAAATTCAAGGTGCCCGGCCTGCGGAACATCGCGGCGAGCGCCCCCTACATGCACGATGGATCGCTGGCGACGCTGGAGGACGTTGTCGACCATTATGATCGCGGCGGCCTGGGCCATGTCTCCACCGATCCGCAGATCGAGGAGCTGGGGCTCTCGCCGGACGAGAAGGCCGATCTGGCGGCGTTCCTGCGGTCGCTGACCGATCCCGCCTTCCTCGACGATCCGCGGTACCGCCCCTGAGCGAGAGGGAGAGACCTGGCCACGAGGAGCCAGGCCTCCGTGTCAATCAGGCCTTCGCGAAGTACGCCTCGAGCTCGTCGGCCCCGCCGATGTACTTCCCGTCGATGAAGACCTGCGGCGTCGACGACTTCCCGCTCACCGCCCGCAGCCGGCGCGGCGAGGCCGCCACCTCCTCGTACGCCAGGCCCCGCTCCTCCAGGAGCCGCTTCGCCTTCGCGCAGTAGCCACACCCCGGCTTCGTGAACATCAGCACGTCGTTCGGCGCCTTCGACGACGGATCCAGGTGCTTCAGCATCGTGTCCGCGTCCGACACCTCGAAGGGATCGCCGTCCTTCTCGGGCTCGATGAACATCTTCTTGATGACGCCATCCTCGACGAGCATCGAGTAGCGCCACGAGCGCTTGCCGAACCCGAGGTTCGCCTTGTCGACGAGCATCCCCATCTTCTCGGTGAACTCCCCGTTCCCGTCGGGCAGGAACAGGACCTTGTCCGCCTCCTGCGCCTTGCACCACTCGTCCATCACGAACGCGTCGTTCACCGAGATGCACGCGATCGTGTCGACCCCGCGCCGCTTGAACTCTGCCGCGAGCTCGTTGTAGCGCGGCACATGGCTGCTCGAGCAGGTGGGCGTGAAGGCGCCCGGCAGCGCGAACACCACCACCTTCTTGCCCGCGAACACGTCCTTCGTGGTCACGTCCTTCCACTGACCGTCGACACGCGTGCGAAACGTGACATCCGGAACGCGCTGCCCTTCGAGGTTCTTCAGCATGACTGTCGTGCTCCTCCAGTGCTCTTCTGGCGCCGTCGGGACGGCGACCCTTGTCCAACGTCGTGCGGCGCTCCACGCGGCGCTCTCGCTCTGTGGCCGGCGAGAACTTAACCCCGCGCATCGACGCCGGCCAGCCGTCGCGCGTGCTCCGGAGGTCGTGCGCGCGGCCGCGCGCCATGCGGCACAGCCCGCTGTGGCGTTTCTGCAGCCGCCGGCGTCAGAGCGTGCCTGACAGGCGACCCCTGCGCAGGCCGCGCTTCAAGGCCAGGGCCGGCCGACAGCCGCGCCGCCTTGGGCGCGGCGCGGGGACAGCCCCGGCCGCCGCGGGAGCGCGAGGTCAGTCTTCCCGCGCCAGCTCCGCCGCGCGCCACAGGTACCAGCTCGCCACCGTGCGGTACGGCTTCCAGCGCGCCCCGCGCCGCTCGAGGTCCTTGCGCCCCGGCAGGTCGCGCTGCTTGAACGCGAACGCGAAACCTTTGCGGATGCCGTAGTCGTCCACGGGCAGCACGTCGGGGCGGCCGAGCCGGAACATGAGGAGCATCTCCGCCGTCCACCGGCCGATGCCGCGCACCTGCGTGAGGCGCTCGATGATCGCCTCGTCGTCCATGCCGTGGACCTCGGCGAGCGTGGGGAGCTCGCCGTCCTTCGTCCTCCGCGCGAGGTCGCGCAGCGCGAGCAGCTTCGCGCGCGAGAGGCCGGCCGCGCGGAGCTCCTCGTCCGAGGCGCGCAGGAGCTGCTCGGGCGTGAAGCCCTCGTGCGCCGGGGGGAAGAGCGCGCGCACGCGCGCGAAGATGGTCGCCGCGGCCTTGCCGGTGAGCTGCTGGTAGACGATCGACTCGGCGAGCGCGAGGAAGAGGCTCGACGTCCGGTCGAGCCGCATGCCG
Source organism: Sorangium sp. So ce185 (assembly GCF_051526825.1). Lineage (NCBI taxonomy): Bacteria > Pseudomonadati > Myxococcota > Polyangiales > Polyangiaceae > Sorangium > Sorangium sp. So ce185. The sequence continues at coordinate 1,815,546 of NZ_CP150316.1, forward strand.
AACGGCCCGACCCGATCGATGAGCCGTCGGAGGGCCGCGTCGGACGCGCGCAGGCGCTCGACGGCGACGGCCGGATCGAAGCCGTACGCGTCGCCGCCGCCGGGCTGAGGCGCGCTGGCCGCCGCGCCGTCGGCCTGAGGGGCGCTGGCCGCCGCGCCGCCGGCCTGAGGCGCGCCGGCCGGCCGGGCGCGCTCGATCTCGAGGAGGCGGAGCTTGGTCGTGACGCCGCCGTCGGCGGAGAAGCCGCCGACCTTGCCGCCGGCCGCGAGCACGCGGTGGCACGGCACGAGGATCGCGAACGGGTTGCGCCCGAGCGCCTGCCCCACGGCGCGCGCCGAGCCGATCGACCCGAGCCGCGCCGCGATGTCGCCGTAGGTCAGCGTGGCGCCCGGCGGGATGGCGCGCGCGACCTCGTAGACGCGGCGGTGGAACGGCGGCACGCGCTCCATGTCGAGCGGGACGCCGGACAGATCGCTCGCCTCGCCGCGGAGGAGCGCGGCGATGCCGTCGATGGCGCGCTGCACGTCGGGTGGGGGCGGCGCCTCGAGCGCGCCCGGCATGCGCTCCAGCAGGCGCGCGCGCGTGCCCTCCTCGCGCCCCTCCGGGAGCTGCAAGAGGGCGACGCCGCGCGCGCCCCACGCGATGCCGCACCGGCCGATCGCCGTATCGAAGAGGAGGAAACCGTGTGCCGTCATGAGGGGGCGGCGCGGGCCGAGCGTCCGCGTCCGGCGGCCATCCTAGGAGCGCCCGGCGAGCCGGTCTTGGAAGATCTTGCGATCCCCGCGCGCCGCCCGGCGGAAGCCGCGGGGGGAGACGCCGGCGGCGCGGTGGAAGGTGCGGACGAAGTTGGAGAGGTCGCCGAACCCGACGTCGAGCGCGATGTCGGTGATCGACCGGGCGCTGTCGGCCAGGAGGCGCGCCGCGCGGCGCAGGCGGGCGCGGACCAGGTACTGGTGCGGGGTCACGCCGACCACCCGCGCGAACAGCCGCAGGAAGTGGAACGGGCTGAGCCCGACCTCGCGCGCGGCGCCCTCGAGATCGACCGGCTCGTGCGCGTGCTCGTCGAGCCAGATCGCCGCCTCCACGGCGCGGCGGCGGTCGCGCGCGAGGGCCTCGGGCGGCCGCTGCTCCCGCCCGGAGGCGACCTCGACGAAGCGGGCGGCGAAGAGCATTCCCGCCTCGTCGACGCCGATGTCGCTCCTGCCGTCGGCGGCCGCCTGGGCGAGCTCGCCGAGCACCATCAGCTCGGGCAGGGGCGGCACGCCGCCGGTCCGGAAGGCCTCGGTGGAGGCGCCGAGCGCGTCGAGCAGCGGCGGCTCGAGGTGGATGGACAGGCACTCGTCGCCGCGGACGTGCTCGTGCGTGCACATGTACTCGTCGCCGGGGTGGCCGATGAGGAGCGACCCGGCGACGAGCTCGAACGACGCCCCCCGGACGCGGTAACCGAAGCTGCCCTTGCGCACGTAGGAGAGCGAGAAGCCGCGGTGTTGCTCGACGAACGGCGCGTCGGCGGGGCCGGCGCTGCACCGGTAGTCGAGCACCGAGATGGCCTCGCGCGCCAGCACCGTCGTGACGAGCATGCCCCGCCGACTGTACCCGCGGCGGAGAGGCGGAGCAACGCGCGCCCCGGGCCGCCTCGCGCGGCCGCGGCGGCGCTTGTCTCGCTCGTCTCGCTCGTCTCGCTCGTCTCGCTCGTCTCGCTCGTCGCGCGCGCCCGTGCGCCGCTCAGGCCTGCGGGGCGTCGGCGCGCTTGTGGCCCCTGACCGTCGCGATCGGCATGATCGCGGTGCCGATCCGGTCGATCTCGGCCACGTCGCAGAACCCGGCGCCGGTGAGCACCGCGGGGAGCCGGTCTGCTAGGTTGTCGTCGAAGCGGCGCGCGAGGGCGTCGTCGTGGCGGTGCGCGATGCGGCCGAACCAGCGGAGCGCCCGCACGGCCGCCCGGCCCGGCGCGTTGCGCGGCGACCCGAAGTCGGCGAGGAGCAGCGCGCCGCCCGGGCGGAGCACGCGGAGGATCTCCTCCGCCGTCCTCCGTTTGTCGTCGGCGGCGAGGTGGTGGAACATGAGGCTCGACACCACGCGATCGAAGGTCCCGTCCGGATACGGCAGCGCCCACGCCATGGCCCGCTCGAAGCGCACGCCCGCGCCGGCGCGCGCGGCCTTGGCGCGGGCGAGGGCGAGGACCTCGGCGTCGCCGTCGACCGCGTGCACCTCCACCCCGGGGCAGCGCTGCTGCGCGAGCACCGCGAGCGTGCCGGTGCCACAGCCCACGTCGAGCACCCGCTGGCCGGGGGCCAGCTCCAGATTCGCGACGAGCTGGCTCCGGAAGGCGTCTTCACGGAAGAGCAGCCGGATCGCCGGGTCGTAGAAGCGCGTCAGGGCGGCGGGGCCGAGGGCGTGGACATATCGAACGTTCGTCTGCATGGCGTCTCCTCGTTGGGGGTCTCGCCGGGGACGACGCACCGGCCGCGAGCTCATTACACCTGCCGGGTCGCGCGTGCGCCCGCGCCGGCCCACGAAGCCCGGCCGGGTAGTGGTCAACTTTGCCCAGAGAGAGTCCACATGAAGGCGGGAAGATCATTAAGGTTTTCTTCCCGCCTTCCCGCCTTCATGTTCAAATTTGACCACTACTCGAAGCCGGGCAGCGGATCGTACGCCTGCTCGGGGTCGTCCTCCTCGCCGGGCTCGGCCCAGACCGGCTCGTCGTCGGCTCCGGTGCCGCCGGTGTCGCCGAGCAACCCATCGAACGGACCCGGGAGCGGCTCGTCCTCGTCCGCCTCGAGCAGCGCGTCCATCCCCTCCACCTCGCCGGTCGCGAGGTAGCGCTCCCACGCCGCGGGGTGATCCCGGGCGCAGAGCGCCGAGAGGGCGGCGATGCCCAGGCGCACGATCGGCTTCCCGTCGGTGCTGCTGCGGGGCCGCGCCCTCAGCTCGCGCGGGGCGTACACCGTGAGCTCGAGGGGCGCCACGTCCGCCACGTGATAGTGCACGTACTCCCGGAGCTCTCCGCCCTTCTGGATCGTCACGCGCTCGCGCTCGAAGGTCCAGCCGAGCGCCCGCGCGTGCCGCTCCAGCGCCTCTTCGTCGGCGGGGAAGACGTGCAGATCGACGTCGCTGCCGCGGCGGATATGGCCGGTGGAGACCGAGCCGATCAGCCGGGGCGAGAACGGCGCGAGCGCGCGCATGGCCTCCAGCGCCACGATGCGCAGCGCGAACAGCCGGCGCGTGCGCTGGCTCCCCTCGGCGCGCTCGGCGAAGAGGAGCAGCGCCTCGCGGATCTCCCCGTTCGAGGGCAGGTCCGCGGGCCGGTACCGCGCCCGCCGCCCCTCGACCTGGCCGAGGATCCGCTTCGCGGCCATGCGCTTGGCGGTGAAGTACTGGTCCACGCCTTCCTCGTACATGAGGCGCGCGGCCTCGGCGGCGATGCGGGTCCGCAGCCCGCCGGATCGCCCGGCGCTCATCGGCTCACCCGCGCCGCGCCGCGCCCTGCCATCGCGCCGCGCCCTGCCGCCGCGCCGCGCCCTGCCGCGGCGCCGCGCCCTGCCGGCGCTGCGGCGAGCGCCGGCCCGAGGGCCTGCCGCAGCCGGAGCATCGCGCCGCCGACCAGCCGGCCGCCCCGCGGCGCCCCGAACAGGCGCTTCTGCACGACCTGCTGCGCCACCCCGAGGCGGCGCGCGATCTCGCCCTGCGACAGCCCGTCGAAGAAATAGGCCTCGACGACCTCGCGCTGCTTCTCCGTCAGCGCGGTCTCGACCGCATCCCGCACCGCGGCGCAGAGCCGGTCTCGCCCCGGCGACCCGGCCTCGTCACCCCAGAGCCGGCGATCGTCGCCCCAGCGATCTACGTCGCCGCAGAGGACCTCCCGGCGCGCCTTGCGCTCACGCGAGCTCCTTTCGCAGATCATGGGCGGGGGCGGGCTCGCCGCCGATCGAGAGCAGGGAGAGGTCCGCGCCGCCGAGCAGGAGCTCCACGGCGGCCTCGGGGCTCAGCACGGTCGCGGCCGGCGAGCGGCCGCCGAGGTCCCACCGCCGGAGCCGCGCGAGGTCGGCGAGGGCCCTCGTGCGCCGGAGGCGCCGCTTCGTCGGGCCGGGCGCGCGCAAGAGGTGCAGGTGGTGCCGCACGAGCCAGACCACCCGCGGGCAGACGAGCTCCGCGAGTACATCGGCCCCGTCCTCGGCGTGATCGGCGGCGGCGAACGCCTTGCCGACGTCGTGGAGCAGGGCCGCGGCCCAGAGCGAGCGATCCGCGGTCTCGCGGCGGGCCAGGTCGAAGACCTGCAGGGAGTGGAAGAGCGCGTCGCCCTCGGGGTGCCAGCGCGGATCCTGCGGCACGCGGTCGAGGGCGAGGAGGAGATCGAGGAGGTCCTGGTGCATCGGGGGAGGGCGGTTGGGCCGCCCGCGGGGCGCGGGCGAGCGGTGCCCTTCACCCTGGGGCGCGGCCACACCCACCGGGAGGCCGCGCTGGCCGGGGCAGGGGAAGAAGAGTAGCGCGTCGCCCAAGGACGAATCTGCGGTGGCGAACCGTCGCGAGCCGTGGGATTCGCCGGCATTTCCGGAGGGCTTGACGACGGATCGCCTCCGTTCGGGGGGCATGGACCCAACCCAGGCCCCACCGCCGGGCCTCGGACTCGACGAGCTCGCGCCTACCGATCCCTCCTCTCGGCCCCCGGGTCGCGTCGCTCGCCGAGACCCTGACCCGCGCCGTCGTGCTCGGCGATGAGCAGACAGCCCGGATCATTCACGAGGCGATCGGGCGGCTGCTCGGGCCGCCGGTGGAACCGGAGGGCCGAGCGGGCTCGCGCCGGTAGGTGTTCGCTACACCGGGACGGCCTTTCTCACTTTCCCGCAACCAAGCCGCCTTGTTGCGGCTCACGAGCGACGGCGTCCCTTCGCTTGACTTCACGTTGGGGCCTCGGCGCCCATGCCTCCCCAATCCCGGCCACCCGCCACCACGACCCGAACTGCCAGGTCGGCCGGACGTGCCCGTTCCGCCGGACGGGGGCAGGTTCCCACCGCCTAATCGCACATCGACCGAGCAAGCCAAATTTTGCTCACACGCAGCAAGCACGATCGCTCCGTGCCCGTTATCGGTAGGTGACTGTCGTAGCCCCCGGTGCGTGAAACGACCCGACGTTCTTTCCGGAGACGTAGACGGTCGCATTACCTGTCGAGCTGTGCGTGATCTGAGCCCGACCATGATCGTCAGTATGGGACTCCTTTGTCATCCCCCCAAATTGGAAGCCGAGCACGACCCGGACCCTTCGACACGGCGAGCCGTCGGGGTGATAAACGTTGATCGTGGATGTGAGCGCCATGCGACCTCCTTCTCAAGAGACATGATGGATATGACGCCAGCGCTTTGATATATGACATGCAGCGCTGAGCAGGCCAGGAGCTCGTACGCCCACGACGGAAGCGATGATGCGGCCAGGAGTTGTCTTATCATCGGTGAACATGAGTAACCTTCGTGGTTGGTCCGGAGCTCCGTGGAGCACCGGGCAAGCGCTCCGAGAGCCCGCACCGACCAGAGCGCCCCGCCTAGTCCCTGCACGACAGCGAACCGACGGGTCTCTTTGTTTCCTAAACAATTCTAACGGGTTGCGTGTCGTGATCGAAATTTTTGTTGCAGTCACCGCACCTGTGTCGCCTATGCGTGTGGAGAATGGCGCGCAGCAGAAAGCTGGGTGATGCAACGTCGGGCAGCGGCCAGCTGGGCCTGGACTCTGCCGAGATCGGGGTGGATCGGCGGGCATTGAACGCGCTCGAGCGACACGACCGGGCGGCGGCTCTAGCAATTTTGATGGAGGCGTACGGCGACGCGCTATACCGGTACTGTTACAACGTGGTCCGCAGCGCGACGATGGCCGACGACGTCCACCAGTCCGTTTTCGTACAGGCCTTCCGGGACATCGAGACATTCTCCGGAACGTCGTTCCGTCCATGGCTCTACACGATCGCTCATCACCGGTGCCTTGACGCCCTCAAGGTGAGTCGGCGCTGGCTCAAGCGATTCATTTTCTGCGATTCCATGCCGGAAGAACCGGATCCAGCGCCGAACAGCGAGGAAAGGCTCGTCCGCAGCTCGCTCGCGTCGGAAATCGACGCTTGCTTAGGAAAACTGAGTCCTCATGTGCGCATCGCGGTCCTCCTGCGCTACCAGGAGGGGTTCACCTACGAGCAGATGGCGCAGGTGTGTCGAGAGCGTCCAGCGACACTCCAGGCCCGCGTGGCGCGAGCCATGCCGGCGCTGCGCCGGTGTCTGGAGGCGAAAGGAGTTCGATTGTGACGGGCTGCGATCGCTTCGGAAGGGACATCGTCCTGCTGCTCGAGCGGGGCGGAGCGCTGGACGAGCACGTCACGTCGTGCGCGCCTTGCCAGGATGCCTACCGGGCATACGTGAACCTTATCGCCGCACTGCCATCCGCACGACAGCCGGTCAAACCGCCCGCCGGCTGGAGGTCGCGTGTCCTGGCCACGGTGTATGGCCACGATTCCCCCAGGGCGAACGAGGCACGAGGACGTGGCAACTGGGGGGTCGTAGGGGTGGCCTCCTTTGGTGTTGCTCTCGCGCTGGCGCTCGTGGTCGTGGGGCGAGGTCTGCTCATCCCGACCCCGGAGCAGGCCGCGGCAGAACCCGTGGTCGAAATCAAACCAGACGAACTGATGGAGCGGGTACATCAGCCGCACGGGAGTGTGGACCAGGGGGCGGCGACGGCGTTCCCCGCAGCTGCGGGCTCGGCGTCCGCGAGCCCGCCTGATGCAGCTGTGCCGGCTACTGAGCCAGAGCGGACGCCTGGGCTACCGCGGACGCCTGAGCCGGCGCGATCGGTTGATGCACCACATTCCAGGCCCGAAGCCCCATGGAACCCGTGTGCGGGTTTCAAGTTCCTGGAACGCCAGCGCTGCGAAGCGTGGCGTGCAACTGGGCGTGCACCTGCAGCCAATGGCCAGCGTCGCAAGCTCGAAACCGCGCCGGATCCGTGCGCGGGCCTCAAAGGGTTTCTACGCGTGAGCTGCCTGAGGAGCTCCGCAGCTCCGCCTGCACCAGGGCGTTCAACGGACAGTCCACGTGCCAATACCGAAGCCGCGCCGGGGCCGTGTGCAAGCATCAAGGGGTCTTTACGTGCGGATTGCCTGAGAAACGCCGAGAGTCCGGTTGCGTCTGGGCCCTCAACAGATGTCCCGCATCCCAGGACCGAAGCTCCGCCAGATCCATGCGCGAGTCTCAAGTTCTTGACCTGGCTCCGATGCAAGCTGGGGGGGAAATAGCGATTCCGATGACCGCGGCCGCTCCGCCGAGGGGGCTCACTCAAGCCAGCGACGACGCTGCGCTCTGCTGTCCGGCCCGGCGTAACTAACGCCGCGCCGCCGAGGTGCGTTGCTGGTTCCGTGAGGGGTTTCCCGTCCGCGCCGCCGCACCGTCCCGCGCTCAGTCGAGGACCGCGGTGACCTCGACTTCGACCAGGTGATCGGGGTCGGAGAGCGCGCTGATGCCCAGCAGCGTGCCCGGCGGGACCGGGACCACGCCCAGCTTCGCGGCCGCCCGAGCGATCCCCGCGAGCAACAAGGGCATCTTGTCGGGAGTCCAGCCGACGGCGTAGATGGTCAGCTTCGCCACGTCGTTGAAGGTGCCGCCGACCGCCGCCAGGGCGGTGGCGACGTTGAGATAGCACTGCTCGACCTGAGCGGCGAAGTCGCCCACGCCGACCGTGCGCCCTTCGGCGTCCCAGGCGACCTGGCCCGCGATGAACACCAGTCTCGACCCGGTGGCGATCGACACCTGTCGGTACGCCTCGATCTTCGGCAACCCGCTGGGGTTCACCAGTGTGATGGCCATGCCGCTTCTCCTCATCGTAGGAGCCCGTGGGCTCGTGTTCTCCAAATCATCCGACCGTCGAGCAGGGCGGCATGCCCCGCCGCGCACAGGCTAGATGCGCCCGCCCCGCCGCGACCGGTAGGCCCGCCGCGCGAAACGGACCGATGAGCGCTGCTATACAATCGAGCCATGAACCGCGCGGCGGACCGCTTCGAAGGGCTGACCGTCTTCCTCACCGTGGCGAGGCACCGGAGCTTCCGCGCCGCCGCCGCGGAGCTCGGCGTGACCACGGGCGCCGTGAGCCAGGCGATCCGCGCGCTCGAACGCCGCGTCGGCCTGCCGCTCTTCTCGCGCACGACGCGCCACGTGGGGCTCACCGAGGCCGGCGAGCGGCTCCACGAGCGCCTCGCGCCCGCGGCCGGTGAGATCGGCGCTGCGCTCGAGGCGCTCGACGAGCTCCGGAGCCGGCCTGCGGGGCTGCTCCGCCTCACAGTCCCTCGGACGGCCGTGCCCGTCGTGGTCGAGCCGGTGCTCCCGCGCTTCCGCCGCGCCTACCCCGACGTGGCCGTCGAGATCTCGGTGAACGACGCCTTCGTCGATCTCGCCGACGCCGGCTTCGACGCCGGCGTGCGGCTCGGCGACGGCCTCGCCCAGGACATGACCGCCGTGCGCCTCACGCGCGATCTCCGCTGGCTCGTGGTCGGCGCGCCGGCGTACTTCGCGGCCCACGGCCGCCCCGAGGAGCCCGAGGATCTGCTCGCGCACACGTGCATCCGGTACCGATTCCAGAGCGCCGCGCTCTATCGCTGGGAGTTCGTGCGCGATCACCGCGAGGTCGCCGTGCACGCTCCCGGCGCGCTCACGGTCAACGACGCCCATCTGGCGGTGTCCCTGGCGCGCGAGGGGCTCGGGCTCGCGTACGTGTTCGATCTCGCCGTCGCGGAGGACCTGGCGAGCGGGGCGCTCGCGACGGCGCTCGAGCGCCGCGCGCCGACGGGGCCCGGGTTCTACCTCTATTTCCCCGCCCGCGCGCAGACGCAGGCGAAGCTGCGAGCGTTCATCGATACGGCGCTCGCCGTGCTCATGCCGGAGGGCGGCTGACGCGGTCGCGAGGCAGGCCGCCGATGTCGCGCGTCGGTCACCGCGCGCGCTGCCAGGCGACGATCCGCGTCACCGCCTCGTCGACCTGCTCGACCGGGGCCGCGAAGGACAGCCGGACGCACCGCGCGCCACCTTCGCCGTCGAAGTCCGTGCCCGGCGTGAGCGCCACGCCCGTGTCGGCGAGCAGCCGCTCGCACCACGCGACCGAGTCGTCCGTGCCGACGTCGGCGTACAGGTAGAAGGCGCCGTCGGGCGGCGCGACCTTCCAGCCGAGCTCGGGTAGCCGTCGCAGCAGCAGGTCGCGCGCCGCCGCGTAGCCCTCCACCAGCCGGTCCGCCTCGGCGTACGCCTCCGGGGTCAGGGCCGCGAGCGCCGCGTGCTGCGCCAGGGCGGGCGGGCACAGCGCGAGGTTCCCCGCCAGCGCGTCGACCGGCGCGACGAGCTTCGGCGGGAGCACGAGCCACCCCAGGCGCCACCCCGTCATGGCCCAGTACTTCGAGAAGCTCGAGACGACGACGGCGCCCGCGTCGCCGTAGCGCGCCGCCGTCGCCTGGCGCCCGGCCCACGCGCCGTACGTGAGGCCGTGATAGATCTCGTCGCTCACCAGCCGGACGCCATGCTCCGCGCACCAGCGCGCGATCGCGTCGAGCTCCGCGGCGTCGATCATCGTGCCCGTCGGGTTCGCCGGGCTCGCCAGGATCAGGCCGTCGAGCTTCCCGCCGTCGTGCGCGGCCGCGAGCTGCGACGTGGTCGGCTGGAAGCGGCTCTCCGGGCCGCACGGCAGCTCGACCGCCTCCACCCCGAGGGAGCGGAGGATGTTCCGGTACGCCGGGTAGCCCGGGCGCGCGAGCGCCACGCGGTCGCCCGGCTCGAACGCCGCGAGGAACGCGAGCAGGAACCCGCCCGACGACCCGGTGGTGAGGGCGACGCGCGACGGGTCGAGGTCCACGCCGTACCAGCGGCCGTAGTGCTCCGCGAGCGCGCGGCGCAGCGCCGGGATGCCGAGCGCCTCGGTGTACCCGAGGTCGCCGTCCGCGAGGAGCGCGGCCGCCCGCGCGCGCACGACGGCGGGCGCCCCGGAGCCCGGCTGGCCCGCGCACAGGCTGATCACCGGCTCGCCCGCCGCGCGCCGCGCGTTGGCGGCGGCGAGCACCTCCATGACCGCGAACGGCGGCACCTGCGAACGGCGGCTGATCCTCATGAGACCTGTCGAGTCGGGATGATGACGTTTACGCCATCACCCCGAGCGGCTCAACGGCCATCTGCAGCGCTGAAGCGATGTCGTCGGCCGAGGAGATTCGGCCCGTGAGGCAGGGCGAGGACGACGCGGATAGGAGCGTCGCGGCGGCGCGTCCGCTCAGGCGATGAGCGGGGCGATGAGGAGCGACACGACGCCCATCACCTTGATGAGGATCGAGATGCCGGGGCCGGACGTGTCCTTGAAGGGATCGCCGACGGTGTCGCCGACGACGGCGGCCTTGTGGGCGTCGGAGCCCTTCGCGTGGCCGTCGAGGCCGCCCTTCTCGATGTGCTTCTTGGCGTTGTCCCAGGCGCCGCCGCCGTTCGCCATCATCAGCGAGAGCACCGCGCCGACGACGAGCGCGCCGGCCAGCGTGCCCGCGAGGACCTCGGGGCCGGCCACGAAGCCGACGACGACCGGCGCGAGCACCGCGATGGCGCCGGGCGCGATCATCTCGCGGATGGCGGCCGACGTGGCGATGTCGACGATGACCTTCGGCTGCGGGTCGACGCCCGGCTTGCCCTCGAGCAGGCCGGGGATCTCGCGGAACTGACGGCGGATCTCCTCGACGATCGAGCCGGCCGCGCGGCCGACGGCGGTCATCGTCAGCGCGCCGACGAGGCAGGGGAGGAGGGCGCCGAAGAGGAGCCCCATGAGGACCTTCGCGTCCGTCAGGTAGAGCACGAGCTCCGGGAGCCCCTTCGCGCGACGGACCGCGTCGACCTCCATGTTGAACGCGGCGAACAGCGCGACGACGGTGAGCACCGCCGAGCCGATCGCGAAGCCCTTGCCGACGGCCGCGGTGGTGTTGCCGACCGCGTCGAGCTCGTCGGTGATCGCGCGGACCTCCTTGCCGAGGCCGGCCATCTCGGAGATGCCGCCGCCGTTGTCGGCGATCGGGCCGTACGCGTCGACGGTCATGACGATCGCGGTGCCCGCGAGCATGCCGACCGCGGCGAGCGCGATGCCGTAGAGGCCGAGGTAGTGGTTCGAGATCCAGCCCACGGCGACGAGGGTCACGAGGGGGATCGCGACGCTCTCGAGGCCGACGGCGATGCCGCGGATGACGTTGGTGCCGGGGCCGGTGAGCGAGCTCTGGGCCACCTTGTGGATGGGGCCCATCGACGTGTAGTAGTCGGTCACGAGGCCGACGATGGCGCCGCCCGCCGCGCCGGCCGCGAGGGTGACGACCGCGCCGGAGCTGAAGCCGAGCCCCGGGAGGATGGCGGCCGCCGCGAGCACGACGAGGAACGGCGGGACGATGAGCGCGAGGCGCAGCACCCGGGCCGGGGGCAGGTTCTTGAGCGCGCGCGTGATGAAGATGCCGACGACCGACACCGCGAGGCCGATCGTCGCGAGGAGCAGCGGCAGCGACACGGCCATGGCGCGGAGCTCCACCTCGCCCGCCGACGGCGCGAGCTGCTGCAGCTTGGCGATCGGCATCGTGAGGCCGAGCGCGATCGCGGCGACGACCGCGGCCACGTAGCTCTCGTAGATGTCGGCGCCCATGCCCGCGATGTCGCCGACGTTGTCGCCGACGTTGTCGGCGATGACGCCCGGGTTGCGCGGGTCGTCCTCGGGGATGTTCGCCTCGACCTTGCCGACGATGTCGGCGCCGACGTCGGCGGCCTTCGTGTAGATGCCGCCGCCGATGCGGGCGAAGAGCGCGATCGAGCTCGCCCCGACCGCGAACGAGTGGACGATGGTCGCGAGGTGCTCGTGGTTGCGGAACAGGGCGTAGATGCCGCCGAGGCCGATGAGGCCGAGCCCCGCGACGCAGAGGCCCATGACGGCGCCGCCGTCGAGCGCGGTGACGAGCGCGGTGGGCTTGCCGTGCGCGCGGGCGGCCTCGGCCGTGCGGACGTTGGCGTACGTCGCGGCCTTCATGCCGAAGAAGCCGGCGATGAGCGACAGGAACGCGCCGGCGGCGAAGGCGCCCGCGGCGAGGAGCCCGAGCGTCGCGGCCAGGAGCGCGAAGACGACGGCGGCGTAGACGGCGAGCACCTTGTACTCGCGCGCGAGGAAGGCCATCGCCCCCTCGCGGACGTAGCGCGCGATGCGCGCCATCGTCTCGTTGCCTTCGGGGGCCTTCTTGACGCGCACGTAGAAGGTGCGTGCGACCACGAGCGCGACGGCGCCCGTCACGAGCGACTGATACGACAATGCATCCACGGGTGATGGTCCTCTCGATCGCTCCCGGCCGGAGCGAGCGCCGGCTCCCTCTTCCGTCCATGACGGCGGATCAAGTAGGAAATGGTGGCGCCGCGGTTCCCCGGGCCGCTCTGGGCGAAATCGGGGATAGCGTCAGCGGAACGTGGCGTCCGCGGCGTCGTCCTGTTGGGGCCCGCGCCTGCCGGCGGTGACCGTGGCGTTGGAATATTACAGGCAGAAATGATGCGCGAGGCGCGTACGTCGGGGTCGCCCCTGCTGGCGCGCGCTCGCGGTCGCCGTCCGGACGGGGGCGATCAAGGGGCGTGATAGGACACGACTTGACCCTGGTAGCGATAGTCGCCGGCGTTGGACCAGAACACGCCCTGGCCTTCCGGGGCGAGGACGCGCCAGGCGACGGGCTGTCCGAGCGCGAGCACGACGGTCCGGTGGCTCTCGAGATCGTGCGCGTTGACGCTGCGGTTCCCGCCCGTGTCCGTCGAGAACAGCGTCGAGCCCCGGAGGGCGAGCCCCGCCATCGAGACCCCCTGATAGACCAGCGTCTTCTGCCCACCGCCGATGGGCGCCTTGAACACGCCGCCGTCGCCGACATTCGCCCAGTAGACGAACGCGGCGTCCACCGCGATCCCGGTTGGCTCGGCCTCGTTCTCGGCGATGACGGTCACCTCCCCGCCCGACTTCGCCACCTTGTAGACCTTGTTGGTCGCGGAGCCGCCGGTCCAGTAGATGTTCTCTGCGTCCTGCGCGAGGTGCTCGGGATTCCCGGCGCCTTCCGCGAGGACGACGGGCTCGCCGCCGTCGAGCGGCATCGTGTAGATCTTCTCGCCGAAGCCGTCGCCGAAGTAGAGGGCCGACGCGTCGCCGATGACGCTCACGACATAGCCGACCTCGACGAGGGTCTCCACCTCCTGGCTCGCCTTGTCGACGCGCCGGAGCGCGGAGGGGATCACCGGATCATCGTCGCCGCCGCTCGCCCAGTACACGTGGGAGTCGTTGACCCACAGCGACTTTGGATCCGGATCGGCGGGGATCATCGCCTCCGCCGCGTCGGCGCCCGGCTTCACGCGGTAGATGAAGCCGTCGTTGTTGTCCCCGGTGGCGACGTCCTCGGTGCCGCCGCTCGCGAAGTAGAGGAAGGACCCGTCGGCGGCGAGCGCGCTCGGGTAGCGGTGCTGGCTCGCCATCGCGGTCGGCAGGGGCATCCCCGGGTAAACGCTGGAGAGGCGGTCGGTCTCCGTGATGACGCTGTCCCTGGAGACGTCGTGTCGCGCGAGCGGCGCGAACGCGTTCGAGCCCTCCTGCGCGGTGAAGCCATAGGCGCCGAGGACCGTGTCTTCGCCCAGCTCCGCCTTGAGCGCGACGGTGATCGGCAGCGTGAGCGTGATCGGCTTGTCGAACGTCTGGCCCTCCGGGCCGAGGACGTACAGGGGCCCCACCGCGCCCTCGGGGGCGTCGTCGACGCGCTCGACGGTGATCACCGTCTCCTCGCTCACCGCGCCCGCCGGCACCTCGATCGTGAAGCCGTCCTCCGCGGTGAAGGTCCCGCCCTGCGCGTCGACGGAGAACTGGCCGGACGCCGGCTGCGCGCCGGTCTCCGACGTGTCGCCGCCGCCGGTCTCGCCGCCGCCCGTATCGCTTCTGTCGGTACCCTCGTCGCCCTTGTCCGTCCCACCGCACGACGCGCTGCTCAGCGCGGCAGCCGCGCACGCCAACACCAACACCAAGTTCCTTGTCATCGCTTTGCTCCTCCGCGGGCGGCCGTCGCCGCCATGTCATGGAAGGCCATGGTTCTGCTGAGCTCGCCCTCGGCGCGGCTGCGGCATCACCATTGATCCAATCAACAGCGTAGCGCCTGAATCGCGGCTGGCGAGCTGAGCTGGAGCACGAGACAACGTACGGTGTTTACCCGTCAGGGTTTTGCCACGCGTGCAGTCGCTGCAGTCTTTACATGTCAGGGTTAACCCCAGGTATGCAGTTGCGATGGTCTTTGCCCGTCAGGGGTTTCCCATGTGTGCAGCCGCACCGCGTGCCGCCGGCCGCTCATGGGTCGTCGGGGCGGGGCGGCGGCGTCCTGCTCGGGCCCGACCGGAGCGGCCGCGCCGCAGGGCTACAGGGCGGTGTGCGTCCCCGTGATCCAGACGGTCGCGTGGGAGCCGTCGGACTGCTTGGCCCAGGTGCGGACGCGGTACTTGCTCGTGGCGACCTGCTGCGCAGTCCCGTAATTCTCGTGGTAGTAGGTGAACGTCGGAGTCGAGCAGTGCCCGCGGCCGGCCAGTGGGTTGTCCCAGACCCACGCGCCCGCCTGCTCCTTGAACGTGAGCTCCACGAACTTGTTCGTGGCCCAGTCCCAGCGCTGCATGCGCGTCGCCATCTTGGTGTTCTCACAGTCGCTCATCGCCTGCGAAGCGTTGCTCCACGAGGTGGAAGAGGAGCCCCAGAAGGTCGGCGCCACGTCGAAGCGGTACGTCTCCGGGGACTGGTGCTGGTAGTAGTTGGGCACGGGGAAATCCACGATCGTCGTCGCTCGATCCAGCCCGCCGGCCGGACAGATGCTGTCGATCCACTGGTAGGAGCGGGCGTAATCCTCGCTTGCTCCGACCGCGGTGAGCTGCGGGCTGGTGAAGTTCGGGTCGAGCCCCATCGCGCAGGGGTCAGGGTTTCCTCCGAGCGCCTCGGCGCTCTCCGCCGTGTCTTCCTCGCCGAAGCTGCCGTCCTCCGCCGCCACGCAGCCCATGACGCTCGAGAAGGTGATGAGACCGAGACCGACATGATACGCAGCAATCTTCATGGTGCGACTCCCCTTGGTATGCCTGCCTGTCAGACCGCGCCCGACCAAGGAGCAGGGAGCATGCCTACGGCGATCCCGCCGAGCGCTCCTGCGTGTTCAACGATCTCGCGGCGCAAGTTTGCGACGCGGGCCATGGGCTGATCGCCGCTCGCCAGGCGATGGAGGCGGCAGCCTCCTCCATCGGCAGGGCGATGGAGGCTCGCGCCTCCACCTCGGCGAGCTCCCTGCTCCCGTGCACGTGGGCGAGGGCGGGCGCAGCCCGCCGGGCCCGCGAAGCGGCGGGTCGATCGCGAAGGAGCGGAGGCGCTGACCGGAGCGGCGCGCTGGCAGCGCTGCCACGCGGCGTACGACTGGGTGAAAGCTCGTTGCAATCTTGCGCCCCGAGCGCCATGCCCTCTCTGCAGAAGGCACTTTTCGAGTGCAAAGACGCTGCCCGTTCGACGAGACTCGCTCATGAGAAGCTCCTGAGGCCGTGGGGATCCGCCCGCGCCTCGCTGAAGTGGCATCACGCCGTCGTGAGCGAGACCGCGCTCACCGCAACCGCACGCACCTCCATGAAACTTCAAGCTATCGTCGCGTCGTTCGCCGCGCTCACCGTGGCCGTGTCGTGCTCCCCGAGCGATCCGGGCCCTTCCGTGGACGCCGCGGCGGCGGGGAGCGGCGGCCAGGGGGGAAGCGCAGGCAGCGCGACCGCGGGCTCGGGCGGCGGATCGACCGCGGGCTCGGGGGGCGGATCGCCGAGCAGCACCGGCGGCACGGGGGCCGTGGGCGGGAGCGGGGGCTCACCGAGCGAGCCACGCCCCACGGTGACCGCCGCGCCGGGCACGGAGCTCGTCAGGATCGACACGGGCGTGCTCCACCAATCGTTCGAGGGCTGGGGCACGAGCCTGTGCTGGTGGGCCCATCACGTTGGCGGATGGGAGGAAGCCAAGCGCAACGCGGTCGTCGAAGCGGTCGTCGATCCGGTGAGCGGGCTCGGCTACAACATCTTCCGCTACAACATCGGTGGCGGGGAGAACCCGTCCCACGAGCACATGAAGGAGCACCGCGAGATGCCGGGGTTCCAGGGCGCCGACGGGACCTTCACGTGGGAGAACGACGAGAACCAGCGCGCCATCCTCCTGCGCATCGCGGAGCGCGGAGCGGACCTGATCTTCGAGGCGTTCTCCAACTCGCCCCCGTACTGGATGACGAGCAGCGGCTGCGCCTCGGGCAGCAGGGGCGGCGGAGACAACCTCAAGGCCGACCACTACGACGACTTCGCCCACTACCTCACGGAGGTCGTGCGTCATTACAGGGACGAGCACGGGATCGCCTTTCGCACGCTGGAGCCGCTGAACGAGCCTTACGCAAACTGGTGGAAGTCGGACGGCTCCCAGGAAGGTTGCCACTTCGACCGGGCGAGCCAGGAGAAGATCATCCGAGAGGTGGCCGCGCAGCTCGCCAGCAAGGGCCTCGACGAGACGGTGGTCAGCGCATCGGACGAGAACAGCATGGATGATGCCGTCCGGAACATCGGCGCGTTCGGCGCGGAGACGCTCGCCGCTCTCCAGCAGATCAACGTCCACTCCTACGCGGGCAGCCAGCGCAAGGAGCTCCGGCAGCTGGCGACCCGGCTCGGCAAGCGTCTGTGGCAATCGGAGTCGGGGCCCCTCGGGCAGAACCTGAGCGACGACACCGACGCGGCGCTGTTCATGGCGGAGCGCATCATCCGGGATCTGCGCGAGCTGCAGCCGGAGGCCTGGGTGGATTGGCAGTCGGGCGATCCGTCGCGCAGCTGGGCGAGCTTCACGCTGAACGACCGCGAGCAGTCCTACGCGCCCATCAAGCGCTTTTACATGCACGCCGGCTTCAGCCGGTACATCCGGCCCGGCGCGACCTTCGTCGAGGTCGACAGCGAGGACATGGTGGCCGCGGTCAGCGCCGACGGGCGCGCTCTCACGCTCGTGGTCCGCAACGGCGATCGCGACGCGAGCCGCGGCTACACGCTCGATCTCACGCGGCTCCCCACGGTCGGCCCCGCGGCGGAAGCGCACCGCACCTCGCGCACGGAGGACCTCGAGCGGCTCCCCGACATCGCGATCGAAGACTATCGCTTGGTGGTCACGGCCCCCGCCTTCTCCGTCACCACCTTGGTCATCCCGATGCCTTGACGGGGCCGCAGCGCCCCCGGCCGCGCGTCGCCCGGCCGCTCCTGCGCCGCGCGCCGGTAGGCCGCGGGCGTCGTGGCGAAGTGTCCCCGGAACAGGCGCGTGAAGTGGCTCGTGTCGCGGAAGCCCCAGCGCGCGGCGATCTCGAACACCGCGTCGTCCTGGCGGGTCGCGAGCTCGCTCGCCGCCCGCTCGAGGCGGCGCCGCCGGATGTGCGCGGCCAGCGAGCTGCCGAGCTGCTCGGCCATCGCGCCGTCGAGATAGCGGCGGCTCACCCCCTGCGCCCGCGCGATGTCCGCCGGCTGGAGCGCCGGGTCGCCGAGGCGCAGCTCGATCTCCGCCAGCGCCCGCTCGACCCGGGTCCGCGAGAGCTCGGGCGCGCGGCCGCACATTCCGATCGCCTCGAGCACCACGCCGACGGCCGCCGCGCAGTCGCGCTCCGACAGCGACGAGCCCTCGCGCAGGATCTGGCGCAGGAGCCCCGCCACGACCCGCTCGCCTGCGTGCTCTTCACCGCGCGCGACCGCCGTCCGGAGGTCGACCCCGGGGTGCCGCTGCTGCACCACCGAGACCGGCAGCCGCAGCAGCAGCCGCCGCCCCCGGCTCATCGAGAGCTCGAAGGGGGCGTCCGACTGGACCCAGGCGAACATCCCCTCGCGCAGGAGGGTCCGGCGGCCGCCCTGCGCGATGACCCCCTCGCCCTCGGCCACGGCGACGATCTTGAGCAGCCCCGTGGCCCGCGCGGGCTCGCAGCGGACCTCGAACGGCTCGGCGCCGAGCCAGAGCAGCTCGCCCGGGCCGGTCCGCACCGCGCGCTCGAGCATCGCGTCCGGAGGCGCCGCCAGGTGGGTCAGTTCCATCGTGGACCACCCGCCGCGTCGGATCCGGCCAGGCGCCGCCCGCCGCGGCGCCGCACGCTGGGGCCAGACGTTCGGCCCCGGAGGAACATCATGTCTGCGGTCCAGATCATTCGCGTGCCCATTTTACCCTTTCGGATGGTCAACGCGCACCTGCTCGTCGGCGCTGCGGGTTGCGTGCTGGTCGATGCCGGCGTGCCGGAAGCGGCGCCCAAGGTGGGCGAGGCGCTGGCCCGCGCGGGCCGCGGCTGGTCCGACCTGAAGTTGATCGTGGTCACGCACGCCCACGTCGACCACGCCGGGAGCGCCGCCGCCCTGCGCGAGCGATCCGGAGCGCTCGTCGTCGCCCACGAGGCCGAGGTCGAGCACCTCAACGGGCGTGCCCCGATGACCTTCTGCCCGACCGGTTGGTTCGGTCGCGTGTTCGTCCGTGCCCCGCTCGTGCACGAGCGCTACGCCCCCGTCGCGCCCGACCTCGTGCTGTCCGGCGACGAGACGCTCGACCTGGCTCCCTACGGGGTCGCAGGCAGCGTGCGCCACACGCCCGGGCACACCCGGGGCTCGCTCTCGGTCGTCCTCGAGTCGCGCGAGGCGCTTGTCGGGGATCTTGTCGCCTCGGGGGTGATGCTGGGCGGGCTGGCGCGGCTGGGCCATGCGATCCGGCCCCCCTTCGAGCTGGACCCGCGCGCCGTCGGCGTCGCGCTGGAGCGGCTGGTCGACGAGGGGGTGCAGACCTTCCACCTGGGTCACGGAGGGCCGCTCGGCGCCGGCGAGGTGCGGCGGCACGCCCGCGTGCTGGCAGGCTCCGTCGCGGGCGTGCCGCACCTGCAGCGGATGCCCCAGCCGCGGTGAGCGCGGTCCCACGGAGAGGTGAGTAGTGGTCAAATTTGAACATGAAGGCGGGAAGGCGGGAAGAAAACCTTAATGATCTTCCCGCCTTCCCGCCTTCATGTGGACTCTCTCTGGACAAAGTTGACCACTACCGAGCGGTGGGCCCTCCTTGACAAGGCGGGGCAGACGTCGGCTACGCTATCTTGCCACCATGCGTGGGGGCCGCACATGGGGAGGGTCGGGGTTCAAGGCGCTCCACGCGGATGCCGCGGTCAGCGGTCGAGAGGACTGACCACGCCGAGAATACGGGGATAGGCGCCACGCTTCGCGGCTTACATGCGAGGGCGCGAAGATATGTCGTGCAGCATCGCTGATTGCGGTGTTCGGCGGCAGGAGGCGAGGCGCGGATGGTGGTAAGCGGCATCGAGGTCCTGGATGAGGGCGCGGAGCTGTTCCCCGACGGCTCAATCCACGACGCGACCCTTGCCCGCGACACCGACATCCAGGGACTTCCGTGCGCCGGCGGCTGCGACGTGGTGTTCTTCTCCAGCGGCCGGCTCCGGCTCGCCTCGCTCTCCCGGCCGGTGGTCATCGGGGGCGTGGCCTGCGCCTCCGGCATCGTATACCTTCACGAGAGCGGCGCTCTTCTGAACGCCACCCTCGCCACCGACCACGAGTTCACGGGCGTGCCGGTCCCGGCCCGTGCGCGGGTCACGCTCGACGAGGCCGGGCGGCTGCTCGAGCGCTCGCAGCGGCTGGAGGCGGATCAGCTGGTCGGCGGGCTCCCGTGCTCCGCCGAGCTTCACGCCTGGGTCTACCCTGATGGCCGTCCGAGCGTCGTGGTGCTCGCCTCGCCGTCGATCGTCGGGGGGCAGGAGTACCCGCGTGGGGCCGAGCTGTTCCTCGATGAGGGCGGGCAGGTCCTCGACTGGCGGCAGGTCGACCTCGATTCGGGACGGCGGTACAAGCAGCGCGTCTTCGGAGTATGCGAGGCTCCGCTCGAGTAGGCCGCCGAACCGGGCGCTGCCGACGCTGGCGAGGTGAGGTTCGAACGGCGGTATCGCCCGGGCGCCGAGGATGTTCTCGGCGCGGGCGCGCCGGGGTCAGACCGCCGGCGGCTCGGTCTGGCGCTGCCACGCGCGGTGGATGGCGATCGCCTTGATGAACGCCGGGGCCGCCTCGGCCACCGCGTCGTCGGGCAGGACGAGCAGGCCCGGGTCGTTGTCCGCGCCGGCCGCGGCGGCCTTCACGCCCGCGGCCGCGGCGAGCTGCGCGGCCGACGCGGGCACGAGCAGGGGCTTGCAGTGGCGGTACTGGAGCTGGACGAACTCGACCGCGAGCCCGTCGCGCGCCAGCGCCGCCGCGTTCGCGCCGGTCGGCAGCGCCGCCGCGTCGAAGAGGACGCTCGGGGCGGTCTCGAACGTGACCTCGACCGGCAGCTCGTCGCCCTCGGCGGTGCGCACCACGCCGAGGCGCTCGCCGACGTAGCGGGGCACCGCGCCCGCCGTCAGCAGCGCGTCGTAGAGGGCGCCCGCCGCCGCGCCGCTCACGCCGTCGGCGACGAGGAGCGCGACGCGGCGGCCGAGGATGCGGCCGTCGCCCGGCCGGGCGAACAGCGACAGGGGCGGCGACACCGCGACCTCGGGGTTCTCGACGGGCGGCACGGCCACCGGGAGCGGCTCGGGGAGCGGCATGCCGAGGTCGGCCGCGACGCGCGCGGCCAGCGCCTCGTCGACGTTCCGAATCATCCGGACCACGCGCTCGCGGACGGCCTGCGTCTGCACGCGCGTCAGCTCGAAGCGGAAGGCGCGCGCGATGTGCTCGCGCTCGACGGGCGTCTGGCTCGCCCAGAAGAGGCGCGCCTGCGTGTAGTGGTCGGCGAACTTCTCGGGCTTGCCGCGCAGCTTCGTCGGCGCGGTCGCGGCCTGCTGCGCCAGGAGCCGCTCGGCGACCGAGGCGAAGCCGCGCGCGCCGGCCTGGAAGGGGCAGCCGCCGGCGAGCGAGTTGGGCTCGTAGTTCACGCGGCCGCGGTTGATCGTCTGGCGGTGGAACCCGTCGCGCTGGTTGTTATGAACCTGGGCGACCGGCGTGTTGATCGGGATCTCGTGGAAGTTCGGCCCGCCGAGGCGCGAGAGCTGCGTGTCGAGGTACGAGAAGTTGCGCCCCTGCAGCAGGGGGTCGTTCGTGAAGTCGATGCCGGGGACGACGTGCTGCGTGCAGAACGCGACCTGCTCGGTCTCGGCGAAGAAGTTGTCGGGGTTGCGGTTCAGGACGAGCCGGCCGACGGTGCGCAGGGGCACGAGCTCCTCCGGCACGATCTTTGTCGCGTCGAGCACGTCGAAGCTCCACTTCTCCGCCTCTTCCTCGGTGAACGTCTGGATCTGCAAGAGGTACTCGGGGAACGCGCCGCCCTCGATGGCCTCCCAGAGGTCGCGGCGGTGGAAGTCGGGGTCGGCGCCCGCGATCTTCACCGCCTCGTCCCAGTCGAGCGAGTGCGTGCCGAGCACGGGCGTCCAGTGGAATTTCACGAGCGTCGCCTGGCCGGCCTCGTTGACGAGCCGGAAGGTGTGCACGCCGAAGCCCTGCATCGTGCGGAAGCTGCGCGGGATCGCCCGGTCGCTCATCTGCCACATGATGTGGTGCGTCGACTCGGGCATGAGCGAGATGAAGTCCCAGAAGGTGTCGTGCGCGCTCGAGGCCTGCGGCATCTGGTGGTGCGGCTCGGGCTTCACGGCGTGAACCACGTCGGGGAACTTCATCGGGTCCTGGATGAAGAAGACCGGCATGTTGTTGCCGACCAGGTCCCAGTTGCCCTCGTCGGTGTAGAACTTCACGGCGAAGCCGCGCGTGTCGCGCACGGTATCGGCGCTGCCGCGCTCGCCCGCCACGGTCGAGAAGCGCACGAACACCGGAGTCCGCTTGCCGACCTTCGCGAAGGGCGCGGCCTTGGTGAGCGCGGTGATGTCCTCGGTGCACTCGAAGTAGCCGTGCGCGCCCGAGCCGCGCGCGTGCACCACGCGCTCGGGGATGCGCTCGTGGTCGAAGTGCGTGATCTTCTCGCGCAGGATGAAGTCTTCGAGCAGCGTCGGGCCGCGCAGCCCCGCGCGCAGCGAGTTCTGGTTGTCGCCGACGGGCACGCCCTGGTTCGTCGTCAGGGCCCGGCCGAGCGAGTCGGCCCGGTGCTTCTGCAGCGGCCCCTGGTTCAGGTTCTCGCCGGGCGCCGCCTTGGCGCCGTTCTTCTCGGACTCGTTGCTTTCGGTGATCGTGCTCGCGGTCGCGTCGAGGTTCTCGGGCTTCGCTGTGGCACCTTGCGGCGGCTGTGGCACTTTGCCGCGTAGCGCGTACTCGGCGGGTTTGTTCACGTTCTCGGGGATCGCGGCGACGAGCGCTTCGGTGGCGTCGACCTTCGCGTCGAGGCGGTCGGCGGCCGCGAGGTTGCGCACCCCCGCGTCGTCGCTGCTGGTCCCGCTGCCGAGCGCGGTCGCCGCGCGCTCGAGGAGGCTGCGTTTGGGCCGCGCCGCCCGCGGCTTCGCGGACGGTCCGCCCATCGATTGCTTCGCGCTGCCGGCGCCTTTTTCGGCCGGCGCCGGATCTTTGGATGATGACTTCGCAGGGTCTTTGCGATCGGTCATGAGATGGCCTCCTGGGGGGACCGGGGCTTCAGCAAGGAGCGCACCAACGGTCGAGCTTGGGGCCGCCGTGCGGTCGCCCGACGCGCGGCCGGGGCCGTGGCGGCGCTTCGGTTGGCCCGCCGCGGATTCGCAGGGCGTTGACGTGCCGCCGGCCGCGGCGACGGCCGGGCGGGCGACTCACGGGGCGAGCAGGGCTGGGAGAAGGAAGTCCAGCGCGAGGGAAGGCGACGCGTTGACCTCCTTCTGGCTTTTCTCCTACCCTGGCGGCGATGCTGACCCCGGAGAGCCTCGACTCGATCGAACCTCGTCCCGAAGCCCGGCCGCTCACATGGGCCGAGATGACCGAGGAGCAAAGGGAGGCGACGAAACGCGTCGGCAAGCTCGTGCGAGACCTAGGGGACCTGCCCTTCTCGCCCATGGTGCCTCAGAAGGGCCCTGAACGATTTCTGCCGCCTATCGATGCAACGCGGAGGAATCACGTCGTTCTCCTGGATGGCGGGCGAGGTTCGGGGAAGACCGCATTGCTCGTCACCCATATCGCCGTATGGAGCTTCGGCGTTCGTCACGAGGGAGCCCGGGTGGGTATCGATGGCGCGCCGGACAAGGAGCTCCAAGAGGCGCTCGCGCCGCTCGGCAGGATCGTCCCCGTGGGGCTGCTCGATTTGCAGCCGTTGCCGCAAGCCGCCAATCTGCTAGTCTATGTGGCGACGCGGTTCAAGCGCATCGTCGAAGCGATCGAGATGTCGACGGGCCATGACGGCGCGCGCGCGCCGTGGCACGCGGCCGAGCCAGAGGGCCTGAAGAGCGCGACCGAATGGCGGAGCTTCTTGCAGGCTGCGGCGGCGGGCTGGGATGGCTCGCTCGAGGGGAGGCGAGCGCGCTCGGACCCCGAGACGTATGCGGTGGAGCTGGAGCAAGCGGAGGAGCAGAGGCTCGACGTCATCTCCAGCTTCCGGCGGTTCATCGACGCGCTCGTGGCGGACTACGCGCATGTGGGGCGATTGCCACGAGATAAGCCGCCGCTTTTCGTCATGGCCATCGACGACGCCGACATGAACGTGTCGAGGTCGTCAGAGCTTCTGGACATCGTACGCACGCTCTGGCACCCACGCGTGGTGTTTCTGTTGACCGGCGATACCAATCTGTTCTTGGCCGCGCTTCAGTTACGAACAGAGCGAGAGCTCACGGGCACTTGGCAAAAGGTGGATGCCTCCGCGGAGCGCCTGGTTCGGGCTTTGCCGAGAGACATCTACGACAAAGTCGTCCCGCCGCTTCATCGCCTCGAGCTGAAGGCGCTGCGGGTGCACGAGCGACATTCGCTGCTCGAACGATGGTTCGAGGCTAGAACGAAGCCCGTCGAGATGGAGCGCATCTCCCGCGTGAGGGCGCTGTTCGAACGGTATCCCGGCCTGAAGGCAGCGCTTCCCGGGCGGCTTCGGCCTTTGCAGGACTTCGCGCTCTGGGTCGGCGGTATCTACAATCGCGGCCAATCGATCGAGGATGGAGTCGTTGAGGCGCGAGTCTTACACTACCTGTGGACCTCCGCGAGCCATGAGGCATGGCCGATACCGCAGTTCGAGGCTTGGGTGACAGAGGACGACGAGCGTCGGGTCGTCGTCCGGCTGGATGTCGCCAACAAGTTCCGGTTCTCCACACGCATGCATCCGTTCGGCGAGCCGGAAAAGACGCGCTTCGAGGTGGCACGCGAATGGCACCTCGCGGTGTACGGGCCCGGCGGGGCGCTCGTGCCCGAGGCTCTTGCGGCTTGCGTCGTTCCCTTGCTCGATCTCGGTTCGAATCCGGAAAACCGGCACGTGATCTCGCTGGTCCCGCCTTCGATCGAAACGAGCGAGTTCGGCGCCGTCCTCGTGCGCTTGGGAGACGAACTGCCCTGGGTCCCGTGGCCATTGCCACAATGGACGAGGTTCTTGGACTATATTGCGTTCGCCGACCGTTGGTCTCGGCAGCTGAACGACCTGATGCGGGCGAAGACACACAACGTGGCGGCGTTAGCGCTGGCCTATCTCGACTCGGTGCTCGGGGCCGAGCCTCATACCGGCAACGAACCATGGCGCAGCCGCGCGGAGCAATTGAGCGCTATTCTCCAGGACCCGAATGCCGATGCTGCGACGAAGGGTTGGGCGCTCCTGGATGCCCCCCTGCTCGCGACCCCTGAGTCGGGCCTCGACGTGGACGACGCCAACGCCTGGATAAACGCGGTGCGCGCGCTGTTCACGCAGGAACGATGGGACGTGCTTCGCGCAATGTTGATGGAACGGCGGCGGTCGCGGATTCGGAAGGCGTACGCTGGAACCGTTTCTCCCTCTCACGATATGCTCGATGAGAACGGGACGAAGCTGGTCGAGCGAGATCTGAGCATAATTAAGAGGAGGTTGCCTGAATACGCGTGGCTCACGATGGTGGAACGCGACGCCGACGTCACGTTCCGAGCGCTTCTGAATCGAATGGACCAGATCTCCGTGCCGGGCGAACGCTCGGCGGGGACACTGCTCTCCTACCTGACGCCGAGCCGCAGGCAAGAGCTGCGAAGCGCGCCCGTCGGAACGATCGAGCGCTTGAAGAATGTTCTCGAAGAGCTGGCAAAACAGCGTGGACATACAGGTCTTCCTGCGATCGAAAGGCTCTGGCGCGTCGTGACGCAGGACGCCTCCGCGGCCTTGAAAGAGGCGGTATCCTACCTCGGGAAGCTGGAGTTAAATAGCGAGAAGGCCTTCGCAGAATCGGGGCATCCGGTGCTCCAGGCGGATTCGACTGAGTGTTTGCTCTTGGATTCGAGCGACGCCGGCAAGATGATGCTTCGATTGTCCCGTGGGCAGCTCCTTTGGTCTTTGGGCAAGAATGTAGGTCTACCCATTCTCGCCGTCCTACGCATGGTGTGGGATATCGAGAGCGATACGAAGGGACACGATATATCACCTCTGCGCGCATGGTGGCCGCTCGGGGGAGGGGTTTTGTCGCAAGCTTTGAACATCCCATGTCCGTGGCCCGCACCAGCGTGGCCGACGTTCCTGGATTGGGAGCGCCTGATTGATGCATGGAACGACAAGGTGGTGCCAAGGGTCGCCTCGCTCGCCCAAGAAGCTGCCGACACCGGTAGCAGCACCGAGGTCTTTGGTGACTCCGCTGCGTACTGGTACGTCACCACCATCGACCACATGAGCCTAGAGCGATGCGATCTAGAACATCTGGAATTCAGGATCGAGTCCGACCCGACGGAGTGGCGAGCGAGAGTCCGGGAATGGTTCCGGCGGAGGAAGAGCGATCAGAATACGCCGTTTCTGCATCGTCGCATATTTTACGAATGGCTCGACAGAATTGGACTCCTTGCGGCCCCGGAGTCCGGGTTGAGCGGTGCCGTAGCCGAGAACATCCTCGCGGGTATACCCGATCTGGATCAGCGTCGTGAACAGCTCGCTAGACTTCGCCGTGACTGGATCGAGTCGATGCCGCCGACATTAAGAAGAATCATGAGTGCGAACACTGCCGACGGCGCCTTCCCGGATCACCCCTGGACCGTCCTCATCGAGGAGCCGCTTCGCCCCAAGACGCCTCCCGACGCCTCCTCCGGTCCGTGAGCCATGCCCGGCCCCGTCGATTTCGCCTATCTCTGTGCCGCCTGCGAGGCTTTCCCATTGGCGTCGGAGGCATCGCACCGACAAGCCGTCCTCGCGCTCCGCAAGACCCCATCCCTCGTTCTCGACGGGCCGACGCAACGCCTCGCCGACGAGCTCGAAGCCTGGATCCGG
Organism: Sorangium sp. So ce185; assembly: GCF_051526825.1. Taxonomy (NCBI): domain Bacteria; kingdom Pseudomonadati; phylum Myxococcota; order Polyangiales; family Polyangiaceae; genus Sorangium; species Sorangium sp. So ce185. The sequence continues at coordinate 1,841,896 of NZ_CP150316.1, forward strand.
CTCCGTGCCCGCGGCCATTCTCTCGACTCGCTGCGGCAGGTGCGCGACCTCGCGTGGTTTGGCAAGGAAGCACGACCCGTCAGCATGGCGGACTACCTGGTCCGCCTTGCAGAGCGGCATCTGACGCATCGTGGCGGCCACGTCGCCCTTCGCACCGAGCCGACCATAGACGTGCCGCTCGCTCACTTCCGCTGGCTCTCGCTGCTCTTACCCGCCGATCTCCTCGTCGCGGCTCGCTCTGTGGATATGCCGACCGACCCGGCGTCGGACCACGTCGACACCTCGACCCCACACGTCGCGAGGCTGCTCCAAGAAGGCGTTGCCGACACGCATTTGCATGTGGGCGCCGCGGTGTCGTTTCACTTCGTCTGGATCGGGCTGATGACCGCCCTGTCGCGCCATCCGCTGGATCGAAAGAAGCTCGCCCGCGGCGGAGAGCCCCCCTTCGGAACGGTCGATCAGTTCCTGAGGATGTTGCAAGCCGCCTCCGTGACGCGGCTCCTCCTGGTGAGCTTCTTGTGGCGCCGAGATCGCCTCGGCCATCCGTCCTCGTTCCGAGACTTCGTCGACGACCCCGACGGCCCGCTCGCGACCCAGATCGCGCCGCGCGCTGCCTGGCCCGCTGGTCCACATGACTTCAAGCGCGCGTGCGTGCAGGCGCTCCGCGCGACGATCCATGCGGCTCCGTCGCCCTCCGCAGCGGTTATGGCCTCGGTGCATCGCCACCTGCTGGGCCCGTCGAAGTGGTCCTCGGCCAAGACGGTGGAGGAACTGCTCGCCGCGGATCCCGCCGCCGCATGGCTCCGCAGCGGCGGCGCAGCGGCGTCGCCCGAGACGCGCTTCGCTCGACGCGGCCTCATGTACCTGCTCGATGCGGGGCGCGGCGATGACGGGTTTGAAACTGCATTCTGGCAGTATCAGCGCATACGAGCGCTGACGTTTCGCCACCTCACCGTCGAGCCAGGCACCGCAGGTCTTGGCTGGTTTCAGCAGCATTACGACCGGATCTCTCCCATGCGCGCGTGCATCGACCATGCGCGGTTCGATGCGGCAGTTCATTGCTCGGGCCGAGGCATCAGGCTTTCGGCGGTGGAGATGCGTACGGCGCCGGAGCCGGCGTGGGCGAGCGTGCGCGACCTCGTCCGCGAAGCAGCGGTCCCACGGGTCACTGGCGATGGCCGACCCGAGGTCGGCCTCGTCCTCCATTTCCTGAAGCAAGGGTCGCGTTCACGCGCGGGAAAGAAGATGCTGAACGCCGACCCACGCCAGCTGGGGCACGGCTGCCGGTTCGGCGCGTTCTCGTTTGCGCGCATGGAAGAGGCATCCGCGATAGAAGCGGCGCTCGCTCATCATCCGGAGCTGCTGCTCGTCCTCCGCGGCATCGACGTCGCTTCCGATGAGCTGTCCGTGCCGACCTGGGTGTTCGTACCACCGTTCATGAGAGTCCGCCGCGCGTCTCATCGAGCGGCGGCGAGGCTCTCGCGCGCGCGTCCTCGGTGGAACGTGACCCACCTGCGCGCCACCTATCACGCGGGGGAAGATTTCCGGCGCCTCGTCGAGGGCGTTCGCCGGATCCACGAGCTCTTGCAGTTCGGGCTCCTCGAGGCGAGCGATCGCATCGGCCACGGGCTCGCTGCCGGGGTCGATCCCGAGCTCTGGGCACGCTATCACTCCGTGACGGTTCAGCCCGCCGAGGAGCGGCTGCACGATCTGTTGTGGGAGATCGATCGCTACAAGGCCGGTGAGTTGCCTGCGGACGCCGCGCGCATCGAGCAGGTGCGTGCCGAGGCCCATCGCCTGGCGCAGAAGATCTTCAACACCCTCGTGGATCTCGACCAACTGGGCGCTGCGCGGCAGCGGCTCCACGTGAGCTCCGTTTTACAGCGCCTCGGGTATCCGTTCGTCCATGGGCGTATCCCTGAGGATCCTGTCGATCGGCTCGTGCACCGATACCTGACGGACGCGGGGGTGTTCGCGCGCGGGCAGGAGCCGCTCGAAGTTCGCGCGAGCGAGGGCGAGGTCCGGATGCTCGCCCGCGCGGGCGCCTGGCTGCGGAGCGAGATCGCTCGCCGAGAGATGACCATCGAGGCCAACCCCACCAGCAACCTGCTCATCAACGACATGGGGGTCATCGACACGCATCCGGCGTTTCGCTTCCAGCCCCTTCCCGGCCGGCGAGGTCGTGAAGGGGAGGCGATACAGCTGTCGATCAATACGGATGACCCGATCAGCTTTGCAACGTCATTGGGAGACGAGTATGTCTATCTCTACGGCGCGTTGCTGCGCGAAGGCGCCGGCGCCCAAGACGCGCTGAGGTGGCTCGCGGAGCGGCGCGACGACGGGTTACGATCCCGTTTTACACTCGCCGCGAGCCGCGATCCGAGCATCGTGCGTGAGCTCCTGTAGCTCGTCGCCGAGCGAGCCGTTGCGGGCTCCTGCGAGACCCGCGAGCCACGCCGCTCCGGGCCGATTCCGGCGCCCAATCCGCGCCAGCGCAATGCTACAACACGACCCCGCCCCCGCCATGAGCACCCCCCGCCTCCTCTCCTCCACCGCCCTCCCGCTCCTGCGGGGCCGCAACCCCGTCGCCCGCCGCGTCCAGACCCGGCATGGCTTCCCCGTCCTCCCCGGCGGCTTCCCGGTCGTGGGCCACATGCCGGCGATCGCCGTCGACGAGCTCGGCCTGCTCCGCGAGGGCCAGCGCCGCTTCGGCTCCCTGTTCTTCTGGACCCACGGCTTCCAGGCCTGGCAGCTCATCTACGCCTCGAACGACGCCTTCTCGCTCTTCAAGAGCAAGACCGTCGACTCCTCGTATCTGACCGAAGGCGGGGTCGGCCACCTCTTCGGCCAGTCGCTGATGGCCCACGACGGCGCCTCCCACCGCCACATCCGCACCGCCATGAACGGTCCCTTCTCGCCCAAGGGCCTCGACGCCGCGGAGGTCGGCGCGATCGTCGCGACCAGCGTCGAGCGCAAGGTCCGCTCCTGGGTCGGCCGGCGCGACGTCCTGGTGCTGCGCGAGACCCGCGAGCTGGCCCTGGAGGTGATGTTCAAGATCACCGGCGTCGAGGACGACGAGCTCCCCGAGTGGCGCCGCCACTACGAGGATCTGATGCTCCTCATCCTCAACCTGCCCTTCGACGTGCCAGGCTCGCCGAGGCGCCGCGGCCTCCACGCCCGCGGCTGGCTCGACGCGCGCATCCGCCGGATCCTCGCCGACGTGCGCGCCCGCGGCGAGGCGAAGGGGCTCCTGCCCGCGCTGCTGGCGGCGCGCGACGAGGACGGCGAGCCGCTCTCGGAGGACGATCTGGTGGGCAACCTCCGCCTGCTCCTCCTCGCCGGCCACGAGACCTCGGCCTCGACCATGGCCTGGTGCGTCGCCCACCTCGCCGAGAGCCCCGCGATCTGGCGCGCGCTCCGCGAGGAGGCGTCGAGCGCGCCGGATCTCCCACGCTCGCCCGCGGAGCTCCGCCGCTTCCCCTTCGCAGAGGCCGTGTTCCGCGAGGCGCTCCGCCTCCACCCGCCGGTGCCCCACGACGCCCGCCGCGCCGTCGCCGATTTCGAGCTCGAAGGCCGCACCGTCCCCCGAGGGACCAACGTGGCGATCCCGCTGGTCCTGCTCTCGCGCGATCCCGAGCTCTACCCGGATCCGGACAGCTACCGCCCCGAGCGCTGGCTCGACCGCAAAGAGGCGATATCGCCGCTCGAGATCGCCCAGTTCGGCGGCGGCGCGCACTTCTGCCTCGGCTATCACCTCGCCTGGATGGAGATCGTCCAGTTCCTCGTCGCGCTCGGGCGGGCGCTCCCGGCCTCGGGCCCGAGGCTCCAGGGCGGATTCCCGGCCTCGCGCTACCTCCCGGTGCTCCGGCCCGCGGCGGGCACGCGCGTCCGCTTCGACGGCTGAAGCGGCGTGGGCCGGCTGTAACGCAGCGCGCGCCCCGCGAGCGAGCGCGACGAACACGCCGAAACCGCCGGTGCGCGCTCAGGCGGGCGCGGGGCGCGCGAACGCGCCGAGGAAGCGCGTCGCGAGGGCGGCGTCGCCGGCGATCTCGACCCCGCGCGGCTCGTGTCCAGCGAAGACGACGGCGCGGAGCGCGCGCGCGGTCGCGGTGATCGTCGCGTCGGGCGCCTCCGGCTCGCCGCGCGCCACCGACAGGGCGCCGCACGCGATCTCGACCGAGAACGGCTCGCCGTCGAGGACGACCGCGAGCCTCCCGCGTGAGAGCGCGCCGGGGTCGAACGTGGTGCGGAGCGCGATCATCAGCGCGCTCGGGCTGAGCTCGCCCTGCGGCCGAGGGACCGCCCGACTCCCCCAGCGGGCCAGCGACACGAGCACCGCCTCGAGCTCGCGCCCCCGGGGCGTGAGCTCGTAGACCGTCGCCGCGGCGGGCGGCGGGAGCGCGCGCCGCTGCACCACGCCGGCGTCCTCCAGCTCCCGCAGCCGCTGCGACAGCACGTTGGGGCTGGCGGACGGGAGCCCGGCGCGCAGATCGGTGAAGCGCCGCGGGCCGAGGAGGAGCTCGCGCACGACGAGGAGCGCCCACCGCTCTCCCACGCGGTCGAGGGCGCGCGCGATCCCGCACGGATCCTGGTAGCTACGCATGCGCACACGATGGAGTTTGACTTCAGGACCGTCCAGTCCTAATTTAGGACTACGATCTTCCAACGAGGTCGCGCGAGGAGGTTGCGATGAGAAGGCTGACGGTGTTCGAGAACGTCTCGCTGGACGGCTACTTCGTCGATGCGCGGGGCGACATGAGCTGGGCTCACGCGTCCTCCGCGGGGGATCCCGAGTGGGCGCGCTTCTCCGCCGAGAACGCGAAGGGCGGCCGGGGCACGCTGCTCTTTGGCCGCAAGACCTACGAGCTGATGGCGGGCTTCTGGACCACCGAGGCCGCGCGCCAGCAGATGCCCGAGGTCGCCGAGGGCATGTCCCGGCTGGAGAAGCTCGTCGTCTCGCGCACGCTCGAGCAGGTCGGCTGGACGAACGCCTCCCTGCTCCGCGGCGACCTGGTGGAGCGGATCGCCGCGATGAAGCAGGGCAGCGGCGAGCCGATCCTGGTGATGGGGAGCGGCACGATCGTGGCGCAGCTCGCGCGGGCCGGGCTCATCGACGGCTACACGTTCGTCATCGTGCCGATCCTGCTCGGCGCTGGCCGCACCCTCTTCGAGGGCCTCGACCGCCCCATCGCGCTCCGCCGCGTCTCCGAGCGCACCTTCCAGAACGGCAACATCGTCGCGACGTACGAGCCGAGGTGACGCGCGCGCCGGACGATCGCGCGCGCCGCGGCGCGGCGACTCGGCATCCTGGAATCGTGTCAGAGCGCTAGCACCAAACGCTCCCACAGCTCTTCGCGCTGCCAGAACCCACTTCCGCGGCATTTGGCAGCACAGGCCGTGCGTCTGACGGCGTGCGGCCCCTGGCATCGAACCCCATCACGACGCGGCGCCCGCCGAGCCACGGCAAGCCGACCCCTGCCGCATTGAAGCGTTGGACCAGCGAGCGGAGCCAGGCTCGATGCGGCAGGAAGGCCAGCACGACGAGCAGGTGCGAGGGCGTGAGGATCAGGTCGGCGTCGCGCATCAGGACCCAGCGCCGCAGCGTGCGCGGGTGGGCGAAGTGGAAGCGGGGGGGCAGAGCGTCGCCCAAGGCGCGGAGCGCGTCCCAGGCGAGCGCGGCGAGCCAGGCGCAGAGCGCGAGCGGTCCTTGGCGAAATCCGGGGCGGTCGGGACGGCCGCGCTTGGGATAACCGCTCGCCGACGTGTCGAGCCAGAGGTCGTGCACGCCGATGCGGTGGCCCTGCTCGTGGTGCTGGCGAGTGCGGTACTCGTGCAGCAGCTCCAGGGCCGGCGTCGTGGTGTCGTGCAAGATGAAGAGCGCGTGCCAGCGGTCCTTGCCCTTCATCGCGTGCTCGCGCACGACCACGGTACGCAGGGGCCGAGCGATGCCGCGGATCGTGGTGGTCGTCTCGGCGAGCTCGATCCTCTTGAGCTTGGCGCCCTTGTACCGGCCGGGCTCCTCGTAGGGGGTGAAGCGCGTTCGCGGCAATCGCTTCCAGGCGTCGACGTAGCCCGGCCGACGAGGCGCGCGGATCAAGAACACGGTCTTGCCGAAGCGGTCGAGGCGCCGGAGGCCTTCGTTGGTGGCGGATGCGCCTGCGTCGATGATCAAGCGCAGCTGACGGACTCGGACGCACCGACGCACAGCGCGGAGGAAGCCGAGGGTCCGCTCGATCAGCTTGCCGTTGCCGCGGGTAACAACGAGCCCGAGGAAACGGCGCGCCTGGGGCCAGTGCAGGAAGAAGAGCTTCTCGGCGCGCATCTTCTTGTTGCGGAGGGTATGGAAGCCCTTCGGGATCTTGAACTTGCGCGTGAAGCGGGCGACGACGTGCTCGTCGAGACTCAGTGTCACCCTGCGGTTTCGCAGCGCGCCCCACGCCTCGGTGGCGCGCGTGAGCTTCTTGACCCCTTCGGTCGTCACCGCGCGCACCAGCCCACCGAGGCGAGACCGAGAGATGACCTTCTTGCCGCCGGACAGGATCGCGAAGCCCGGATCGTCGAGGGTCTCGAAGTGAAAGATGCGCTCGATGCCCAAGGCCGCGCGGAAGAACAGCGACAGCGCAAGGCGCCGCGCCTTGTCCGCGCTTCCCAGCGCCCTGGCCAGCGTGCGCTCCGCGACGCGGCTCAGGGCGAGCGCGGCCGGCAACAGGAGGAAGGTGCCCCCGAAATGGGTGCGCCCGATGAGGTGGGGCGCGCGACATGCGCCTCCGCGCGATCGTGATCCGGGCGAAAGACGTACAGGCCGTAGGCGTCGAGAAACCGGCGGAGCGTCTGCTGCTCGATCTCGACACCGAGCTCGCGCGCGATGAACGCGACCATCTCGGGCTGAGTGCATCGCGGATGGTCGACGAGGTACTTCGCGATCGGACCGGCATGCTCCGGGCGCAGCCGCGGTTGCCGGTGCCGCCCGAGCTCCGCCCAGATCGATTCGAGCATCTGGTGGGCCGAGAGCGTGCGCACGGTGCGCATGGCCCGGTCGGTGCGACCGACCGCCGCGCCCACTTGCGCTGCGGTCAGGCCCATGTCCGCATGCAGGAGGAAATAGGCTGCGACGCGCAGCAGGATCGGCTGGGCCGCGATGGCGGCCCCAAACCGCACCGCCGCCTCCAGCAGCACTTGCTCCGACCGTGTCGACCCCTCCAGCACGTCCGCATGCTCGCGCTGCCAGCGTACCCACGCCTGCTGCGGCGCCTCGCTCGCCTGTGTCGTCGCCGTGTCCGTCGTCATGATGCCCTCCCTACGACGAGCATCCCACAGCGACGAAAGCCTGCAGCAGCCAGGCTCAGGCGACGATCATGCGTTGAGGCGGAAGTCGTCGGTGAACGCTCCGAAGGGATCGGGGGCGTTTGGTGCTAGGGCCGACCGCGGGCGGGGGCGCCGTGGCCCTCCTGGAGGTGCCGCGCGAGCAGGCTGTCGCCGAAGTCGTCCTGCAGGTCGCGGAACACGGTGTGGATGTGGTCGCCGCCGCGGTTGTCGTACTCGATGAGGTGGGTGGGGCCGTGGATGCGGTAATAATGCGACTGCTTCGGCGAGGCGCTGCCCGCCCAGGCGAAGTGCAGGCGCTCCACGCCGGCGCGCGCGATGCGGTCGAGGTGCCCGTCGGCGACGTCGGCCGGGAAGTTGCGGGCGTAGGCCTCCAGCAGGCGCAGCAGCGCGGCGCGCTGGGCCGGGGTCATCTCGGCCGCGGGCAGGCCCTCGACGCTCGCCAGCGCGGCGCGGCGGGAGGCCTCGGTCACGAGGTCGGGCGGCGCCGTGGCGGCGATCACGGCGCGCTGGCGCTGCGCGGGGGTGAGGGAGGCCAGGAAGGCGCGGCCGAGATCCTCCTCGGCCGCGAGCACGCGCAGGCCCTTGCGGGGCCCCGAGGGCACCTCGGCCGGGTTGGCGCCCAGGAACGCCGGGGTGGTGGCCACGCCGCCTCCCGCGGAGGTGAAGTTGAGCGAGACGTGGTGTCCCTCGAAGCGAAAGCCCCACGGGGCCTCGGGCCCTGGCTGGCCGAAGAGGGCGAGGTGGTAGCGGCCCGGGTCGCGGAACGCCGGGTTGCCCTCGATGCCCCCGAGGATGCCCTCGAGCAGCAGGACGCCCTCCACCTTGCGGTATCCCTCCGGGCTGAGGCCGGCCCGGAGCAGCGCGTGCGCCGCGCCGCGCTCGCCGCCGTCCATGTCGCCGAGCGCGAGGCCGGCGCGGCGGCGCGGGACGTAGTGCCAGTCCTCGCGCTCGCCGCTCTGGAACGCGAGCAGCGCCCGGCCGCGCGCCTCGCCGTCGAGGCCGTCCACGAAGGCGCGCGCGGAGGCCGCGATCGCCTCGGCCGTGGCCCGCCCCGCGGCTCCGCCGGGCGGAGGCGCGGCGCCGGGAGGCCCCGCGGGCGCGGGCGGCGCGGGCGGGGCGGGCGGGGGGCCCGGCTCGGCGGCCTGCTGGGCCGGCGCGGACGGGCTGGCCGGCGCGGCCGCGGGCTCGCCGGGCGGGGCTTCCTGGGGTCGCATGCTGTTGCAGGAGGTCGTCATCGCCAGCATGAGGGTAGCCGCGATCCGCGAGCCCGGCCCGGATAGGCGGGGGTAGCGCGACCGGAGCGCGCGCGGAGGCGCAGCGGTGCGGGCGATCGTGCCGTCGCCCGGGCTGGCGAGGCGATGTCCCGCTGTGTCCGCGCCCGCGGCGCGCCCGGCGATGCTCCGCATGCGCGTAGCCTACTTCGGCGTGTCGGAAATCCCGCGAGGATTCCGCCACGGTGGCGAATCGCCGCGATCCGTCGCTTTCCTCGGAGTTCCTGGGCCAACTGGTCCTGGCCGGCGCCCTGCTGAGGTCGCAATGGCAGTGACAAGTTGTCTCGGCAGGCCCAAAACTAGCGCGAGGTCCTGCCTCGATGACACGGGGCGCATGGCTCGAAAGCTCTGCATGCCGCGTATTTCGCGGTGGCACGGCGCCAGCAATAATGTAATGCGTGCGAGGCCACTGTAGATCCCGAATCGCTTTGCTCCCGTCGCTGTGGGTTGCCGTGTCGATCTGCTCGTGCGGCGGGTCGTCGCCCGAGCCCGACCCTCTGCCGAGGCTCCGCGCCCAGATGGTCGCGCCGTGCGCGCCTTCGCCGGAGGTCTCCTCGCCGGCTGCCGGCGTGCCGAACGTCTTCATTGAGGTCCTAATCCTCGTGGTTCCCGCCAAGCGTCCGCGTGATCTGCGGAGCGCGTCGATTCAAGAGCTCTTGCGCGAGCGGACGTGGGCGTGCTCATGACGCCTCATATCCTGGCGACGCCAGGCGTGGGGGCGGAGATCAGGCTGGACGCGCCAGGCAGCATGCCATTCCGTTTCACGGTCAAGCCCGACCTCGGCGAAGGGGACCGGATCGCGCTCGACCTCGACCTGGGTTTCGACTTGCAAGGCGAAACGGTCCAAATTCGGAGGGTGATCGACGTGACCGCCGGCAACCCCAGCGTTTTGGCCGAGGCGCGAACGCCGGTCGCCGAAGGCAGGGGGGGCACGGCGATCGTCGTCGCCCACGTCCTCCGCAGGCCCGACGATCTCGGGCGGGTGGCTTGCCTCCGGGGTTGTGAGGACCGGAGGTGGGCGATGGTGGAGCAGCTTTCGTTCGAGCGCGAGTTGTTCGCGCTGCTGGAGCAGGAAGACGAGCGGATCGCGGTGCAGGTCGCGGCCGGGGGGGCTCGGTGTGTCAAGGCCCGCTTTACCGCAGCGACGACGACCGCAAACCTCGCGGAGGGCGGCTCGCCCCTGGGGCAGAGGGGTCGGTGCGCCGGTTCAGCTTGTGCTGCGGGCGCGAGGGGTGCCGGCGCGAACGGTGCGCCGGTGGCTCGGGTGGTGGCAGGGCCCGTTCGTGTCGACCGAGGTCTGGGTCGCTGTCCGCGCGCGGCTCATCGACCTGGGGGCGGAGGCGTCGCCAGCGCCGCTCCTCGACGGCTCGCCGGCCCATCCGAGCAGCGCATCCGGAGCATGCTGGTGCTGCTCGCGCCCTCTCCCCCCACGGGCAAAGCCCGTGGGGCTTTAGTCCCGGGAGAGGGCTCGCGCCCTCTCCCCCCACGGGCAAAGCCCGTGGGACCCCCCATACCCCGGACCGCTATGGCCGTCTGTCGGCGGGCTGCTGCTGCGGTCGGACGCTTTGGGCGTCTGAGGGCCTAGGGGGAGGGGAGGGACAGCGTCGCGGCCTCGGGCCTCGGGCCTCAGTCGGCGCTCCTGTATACCGTCACGTAGGGATCCCAGGAGATCGGCGGGCCGTAAGGCTTGCCCGCTTTGTAGACCTGGACGTAGAAGGTATAGGCGAGCTTCTGGCTCTGCGTCTCGTCGCGGCCCAGCGCCGTGGTGCACTGGATGTAGGGGCGATAGATGCCCTGCGTGCTGGTGCCGATGTTCGTGTCAGGCGTGATGGTCTCCGGGGTTGCGTAGAAGGGGGCATTCCCGGAGCCATTGTCGCACCCCCATTCGGTGAGATACTTGCTGGCGTCACCCTGGGGGGGGGTTGCCTGGGCGTTCGCCGCCCAGAGGTGGAACTTCGTGATGAGCGTGTGGTAGAGCTTGAGCTCGCCGTTCTCGAAGGTCGCGGCCTGGAGCGGCTCCACGCGCCACCGCAGGTTCGATTCGGCCGGAACTTTCACCCAGAGCTCGTTCGTGCCCTGCGAGCCCGCCTGGACGATGCCTGTATCGGCAGCATACATCTGCACCGTCTGGTTATTGACGTCGATGAGGATGAGGATGTCGTACGTGTCGCTGTCAGCCATGTCGTTGCTCTCTTCCTTCCGCTCGTGCTCGTCACCCTCATTTCGCTTCGATTGCGATGAGGGCGACGGTTGATGCTGCCGGCTTCGCGATGGCAGTTCCCATCCGTGTGCGCGGCAGCGCTCTCACTTCGTCGAGGACCCACTGCACCGCGCGTGCCAGGTGAAAAGACCCTCGGCGGCAGGCCAAAGCCGGCCGCCGGCGCTCCGGCGGTCCTGGGCCTGCGTCCCGAGGAGAAGCTGCGCTTCCCGGGGAGAAGCAGCGCCTCTTCCGCCGTCCAGAGGTGCCGACCCTACGCGCCACGCCCTGCTCTGGCGTCCATCCCCATCAGCCCGCGCGGGCTATCCCAGAGGATCGCCCGCAGCGCCTCGTCCCCGAGCACGCCTCGCAGGGCCATCATCTCGTCGACCATCCCGGTGCCATGGTCGAGGTGGGGGAAGTCGGTCCCGAACACCATCCGTGGCGCGCCGATCTCCGTCACCACGCGGTCGAGCATCGCCTCGCCGGGCTCGAGCGCGATCCAGCACTGCCGCCGGAAGTACTCCGACGGCGGCCGGCGCACCCGGCCGCGCACCTCGCCGCGCATCTGCGCGCACTCGACGTGATCGAGCCGCCAGAGCCAGTATGGGAGAAAGCCGCACCCCGCCTCGAGCAGGCCCACCCGCAGCGTCGGGTGGGCCTCGAGGACGCCGCCCTCGATGAGTGAGAGCAGCGCCATCATCGCCTCCATCGGGTGAGAGCACGCGTGCTGGCCGAAGCGCGTCTTGAAGTACAGGCCCCTGGAGAAGGCGCCGATCGGCACCAACCCGTCGCGGGGCAGGACGCCGCCCTCGATCTCGAGCGCGGGGCCCACCCGCGCTCTCAGCGCGTGAAGTTTTGGACGGCCCAGACTTTGCCGCTGCTCGTCGTGTAGAAGCCGCAGGCGACTTGGGTGACGGAGTCGTCGGTCATGTTGATGAAGTGGCCGTGCATTTCGTAGCAGTCGCCGGTGCAGTCTGCGGTGGGTGGCGGGCCTTCGTCCCACATCTGTTGCATGCACAGGCCGATGACTTGCTTGTTGGAGGAGTAGCCAGGGCAGGAGTTTTGCGAGCCGCCGGGCTCACAGATTTTTGCTCGGATGCCGGCGTGAGCCATGTTGTGATCGGCGTCGTATTTCGCCATCTCGTTGGCGCAGGCTTCGCCGTCCTTGCGGCGCTTGAGCGCCGGCAGGCAAGCGCACTGCGTGAGGAACTGGTTGATGCGATCGACGCAGTCTTGCGCGAGGTCGCCGGTGCTCGGCGGTGGGTCCAGCTTGCAGGCGAGGTTCTTGACGCAGGCCTCGCCGCCGCCGGTTCCGCCGCTCGCTCCGCCGGCTCCGCCGCTCGCCCCGCCGGCTCCGCCACTCGCTTCGCCAGCTCCTGCCGACGCTCCGCCGCTCGCTGTGCCCGCGCTTCCCGAGGAGCCGCCGGCTGGCTCGCCGCCCGTCGACGCTCCGCCCATCGCGGCTCCTCCTGTCGTTGCGCCGCCATTCGTCGCATTGCCGCCGGCGCTCGTCGCGCCTCCGTTTGGTTGGGTGACGCCGCCAGTGCCGCTCGTGCCCGGGGCGCCCGCGGCGGCGCCCCCTGCGCCTCCCGAGCCGCCGGGCTCGTCCGGCGAGCTGGAGCAGGCGAATGTGAACGCGAGCACGCTGAAGGAAGCGATACGCATACCTGCAACTGTGGAGCTGCTGCGACTGACCGATCAAGTAAAAAGAAGGATGACGCGAGGCGTTCGAAAATTCCGCTGCGTTTGGACGAGATTCGCTTCCAACCGCTCGCTTCGTTACGGACAGCTCTTGATGTCGACCGACGCCGCGTGGGTCCACGCCACGCAGAGTCCAGATTGCGACGAGCGGTTCACGGTAAAGTCTGGTGAACGGCGTATCTTGCCCTGCCGCACAGCTCATGTCGGCCAAGGTTCGCGCCTTCTTGGAGTTCGTCGTCGCGCTGACGCGCGCGTAGCGTCGGGATCGTCGGCGCTGCGCGGCTCTTGACTGAGCAGCGGAGTGCATGGGCCGGCGAGCGCTAACGGGTGCTCGCGGCAGCCTCACTCGACGGGAAGTGCGACATCACGGCAGCGGCAAGCCGAACATCGTCTCGCAGACGGCGACGTGCGCGGCGCAATTGCCGGCGGCTCCGTGGTCGCCGTCCTTGAGCGCGAGCCGGTGCGACCCGCCGTACGGCGGCGCCGCGCCCGGGACGTCCACCTCGACGAGCTCGCCGGGCAGGCCGATGAGGTCGAACGCCTTGAGGTGATCCGGGTGCTGCTCATCGCGCTCGCCGGTCAATCCGAACATGCGATCCACGGGCGTCGCCGACGGCTCCGAGAGCCAGGTGGCGCTCACCGGGTTCGTGTCGCGCGGCCCGGCGAGCGACACCACCCGGTCGAGCCGGACGACCTTGCCGATGCGGGCGGCCGAGCTCGCGCCGTGCGAGTGGCCGCTGAAGATGATGACCGACCAGCGCGGGCTCCCGTCGTCTTCGAGGAAGTAGCCCCAGTCGCCTCGCGGGTGGACCTCTTTCAGGTGCGCGAGCGCCCTCGCCAGCCGCGCTTCGATGCTGTCGGCCCTTGCCACCTCGATGAGCGCGGTGTGGTCCTGACCGTCGAACGCCTCAAGCCGCGCGTCGCCGAACGTGTCCGGATCATTTTGAACGATGTTGTAGTCGTTCTTGTAGGCGACCGCGAACGCGTGAAAGCCGCGCGCGGCGACGAAGCGGGTGAGGTCGAGCGGGCCGGGAGGCTGGCTGCTCCCCGACAGCGTGACGACGAGCTTGCCCGCGAACCGCGCGACCCGAGTGTCGAGGAGCGCCACCTGCTCCAGGTCGCGGTCGGAGACCTCTGGATCGAGCTCGCTGGGCTTGAACCGGATCTCGCTGAGCTCGGGCGAGCTCGTGTCCACGTGCAACTCGCGCGGCGCGCCGCCCGCGCCGCCCGCGCCGCCCGCGCCGTTCGCGCCGCCCGCGCCGTTCGCGCCGCCCGCGCCGCCCGCGCCGTTCGCGCCGCCCGCAGAGTCACCGACTCCGGAGGTCGCGGCGGCGCCGCCGGTCCCGGTAGTCGCGGTGCCCGTGGCTGCTCCGCCGCCAGCGCCCGGGGGGTCGCCGTCGCTCGACGAGCCGCCGCACGCCACGCACCCGAGCGCCCACCAGGCGCAAACGATCCACGCCGTGAGCCGCATGCTCGAAACGTTACCAGATCATCGCCGGCGCCACGCGGTGGACGAGCCGGATCTCCCGATTCTCTCGGTCGCGCAGCGCGGTGCGGGCGCGCGTGGCCGTCATTTTCCCGCGCGGGTAGAAGGCTGCCGGTCCGGCGGCGCGGGCACGCTCGAAATTGCGAGCCAGCACTCCGCGGGACCGTCGTCGAACCGGCAGCCGCCCGTCCCTCCGGACGCGACCGTGCCCCCTTCCGGCACGCAGCTGCCCGCCGGCAGGCAGACGCCGCCCGCCATCGCGCATCCCGCGGCCTCGAAGGCGCGGCGCCTCCCTCGAGCTCCTCGGGCGGGAGGAGCGACCGCGCCGTCAGAGCAGAGGCTGCAACGCCGCGTACCACTGCTCGCCCAGCAGCACGTAGCCCTGGAGGTTGGGGTGCCACTGATCTTCGAGCAACGTGGCCTTGTTCGGATTGAAGGGCGTGTACATGTCGACGGAGATGATGTGTCGGCCTGCGTCCGCGCGGGCCTTCACCACCGCCGGAATGGCGTCGTCGTAGGTCTTGATGCGCGCGCTGAGCGCGGTGTCGTCGCCCTTGCTCGCATCGCCGCGCGACGGGACGGGCGCGGCCACCACGATGAGAACATCGGGGAGCTGCGCGTAGATGCTGTCAATCAACGCGCCCAGACGCTTGGGGGCGTTGGGCATGTCGTAATTGTCGATTGCGTCGTTGGTTCCAATCATCAAGAGCACGATGTCGGGCTTGTATTGCGGCATGACGGTCGACACCAGCGTCGAAATGCCGCTCCTTCCGCCGGCGGGGGCGATCGTCCAGCCGCTGTGGCCCTCGTGGTTGTGCGGGAACGCCACGCCGCCAACGGTGTTCGGTCCGTTCGATCCCGAACCGACGAACGTGATGTTCTTGCCCGCCGCGTGCGCGAGCCGGAACAGCTCGACGCGATAGCCGCCCGGCGTGTCCCCGTTGTATCCGTCGGTGATAGAGTCGCCGAACGGCATGATCTTGCATGCCGTACCGTCGGTCGGGCAGGGCCGATAGGTCGAGCCCGCGCTGCCGCCGGCGCCACCCTGCGCGCCCGAGTCGCCGCCGCTACCGCCGGCCGCCGCGCCGCCGCTACCGCCGGCCGCCGCGCCGCCGCCATCCCCGCCACCGCCCGTTCCCGCGAGCGATCCACCGGTGCCGGCCGCAGAGGTCGTTCCGCCGGTGCTCGCGGCAGCGCTGTCCGTGCCGCCGCCGTCGCTCGTTCCGCCTGCGCCGCCGCCCGCTTCGCCCGCTCCGCCGGCGCCCGCGCTGCCGCCGCTGCAGCCGAGAGCGATGACGACGAGCCCGGCCACGACCGGCCAAGATGTGATCGGCTTCATGCCGGAGGATGGTAATGCCGAAGGCTACGGCGTTGTCAACTGAAACGACGGCAGCCGGAATCGACGATCGGGCAGCCTATGGCGATCTCACGGCGCGACGCCGGTCGCCCATCCGGTGCCCCGCATCGAGAACTGCAGCTCAACGGCGCCGACGGCGACGTGTGCCTCGTAGAGGCCGCCGACTCCGCCGCCAACTGCGAGCTTTGACGGCGTCGCCCGGCGACCGCCTCCCCATCGTCGTTGCGCCCGACGCAGCCCTCGACTCGAAATCAGAATTGCGTGATGAATTTCCACGCCTCGGGGGCGTTCCAGCTCGTCGATTGCCCGGGGTCCTTCGGCTCCCAGCCGTGCGGGCCGTCGAACACGCAGTACTTGGTGGGGTGACCTGCGGAGCAGCCCTTGTACTCGGTACACGTGTGGGGCTGGCCAGCTGCCGGGAAGGTGGTCGCCGACGGCTCCTCCATGCAGCCGTTGACCTTCGCGAACTCGGCTTGTTTGACGCGACCGCTGGTCGGCTGGGGGGGGCCGCTGCTGTCACCGCTGGCTTGCGACGCGTAGTAGGCGATCGGCTTGGTCAACGTCGCCGTGCAGGAGCCCGTGAGATCTGCCCCCGAGAAGAAGGCGACGCCTCGGAACACGTCCGCGCGGGTGCAGGCGAGAGCCAACGACATCGCTCCCCCGAAGCTGAAGCCGGTGGCGAAGATCCGAGTTTTGTCGATGCAGAGATCTCCCTCGAGCTCCTCCAGGATCGCGTCCGTCAGCTCCACGTCCGACTTGCTCCAGGAACCGGCGCCGTTCGCGGCGTCCGGCGCGACGAAGATGGTGGTAGCTCCAGCGTCGAGCGTCGCCATCGTGAAGTAGTTCCGGTTCGCCACCGACATGGCGGAGGAGCCGGACTCCGCGAAGGCGAACACGAGCCGATACGGCTTGTCCTTGTCGTAATCGCTCGGCACGCGAAGGATGTACTTGCGAGAGGCGCCGCCGAACGAGATGTCGATCGTGCCGTTTTGCAGAGTCTTCGCTTTGCCGCAGCCAGCGCTCTTGACCGCGTCCGTCTCGGTCGCGCCGCCTGCGCTGCCGCCGCTGCCGCCGCTGCCGCCCGCGCCGCCGCTGGCACCGCCGGGATCGGAGCCACCCGACGCGGCGCCGGCGTCGCCTGCGGCCGCTCCGCCCGCGCCCGCGGAGCCGGGCTGGCCACCGCTCGGGGTGCTGCCCGCGCTCGCGGCGTTACCACCGGCGCCCGCCTGCTCTTGGCCGCCCGCGCCTGCGACCCCCGGTTCTTCCGACGGAGGGGTGCTGCTCGACGAACAAGCAACACCCGAGAATGAGAACAGGGCGAGGACCAGGGAGGAGCAACGGGCGCTTGTCATCGGTAACTCCGCGCGCGCGAACGGCGCGACTGGGACTCGACCCTAGCTCATGGCCTCCCGACCAGCAATGGATTGAGGCGCGCCGGTTCAGTTGTGAAGCAACAGCTCAAAATTGGCGCGTCACCATACCGGCCGCGACCGTATCGTTCGGCGCGTAGGTAAAAGAGGCCGGGCGCGTAGGTAGAAGAAGCCGGAGCGCAGCGCGAAGAAGCGTAACGCAGTAAACCGAAAGGGTGGGACCGCGAGCGTCGTGATGGCTCGGTCCTGGGTCGAAAGAGCGTGGTCCGGGCGGCGCCGAGCGCGCTACGGGGGCGCATCGGCGTGCCGAGGGCACACGTGTCCGTCCGGGCGTTGGTCTGGCCCGGGAGGCGCGGCGCGAGACGCTATACGGCGTCACCGAGCGCCTTGGGGCGCACGACGGTGCTCTTCCAGTACGGTGGCCGCCGCGTGGACGCTGCGAGAGCGTGCTGGAACATCGGTCGGCTCGCCGAGCGCGGAGAGGAAACGGACGAAGCGCACAGCGGCTTGTCGTACGCGACCGCGCACCCGCCGGGCAATCGCCCATGGCGGCGCCATGGCGGAGCGGCGGGCCGGGGGCGGCGTAACCGCGCGCGTCGCGCGCGATCTCCTTGGGCGCTGGCGGCGCGGCGCAGTTGATGAGAACGTGAAGCGGCCGATCCGACGCGAGCCAGCGCTCCGCGAATCCGTCGATCGACTTCGGATCGATCAAATCGAGCTGGCTCACTTCGACGCGTTCGATCCCGGCGACCGCGCTGGCAGCGCGGCCCGGATCGCGCGCGCCCACGGTCACGGACGCGCCGGCCTTCGCGAGCGCGCGCGTCGTCTCGAGGCCGAGGCCGGCGTGACCGCCGGTGACGATGACGTTCTTGCCGCTGAGGTCGATGCCCCGGAGAACGTCGTCGGCGGTGGATGCTGCGCTGAAGCCGCTGCCGATCGGATGTTGCTTGTTCGTCATGCCGCTCTTCTATCGCCTGTCGCGAAAGACCGATTGGAAGGAACGGACATTTCAGGACTTCGCTGTTCTTCCGCGTGCACGAGGGCCGTCACCCCCTCGCCCTGTCCTCAGCCCTGCGCCGTAGGCCACACAACGACGCTGCCGACATTGACCTCGGGCGGCTGCTCGATCGCGAAGGCAATGGCGCGGGCGATCGAGTCCGCCGGGATCGCGACTGAATCGGCGGTCGACCGGATCGCGCTCCGCGACGCCTCGTCGGTGATCGTGTCCGCGAGGTCCGTCGCGATCATGCCGGGAGAGATCTCGGTGACGCGCAGGTTCGGCCCGGACTCCTGGCGCAGCGCCTCTGTGATCGTGCGGACCGCGTTCTTGGTGGCGCCGTAGACGCCCATCGTGGGCACGACCTTGAGGCCGGCGACGGAAATGACATTGACGATGTGGCCGCTCTTCTGCCGACCGAAGACGGGCAGCGCGGCGGCAATGCCGTAAAGAACGCCCTTGAGGTTCACGTCGATCATTGCGTCCCAATCATGGACGTGCAGCGCGTCGAAGCGCGAGATCGGGGCGATGCCCGCGTTGTTGACGAGGACGTCGAGCCGTCCAAACCGGTCGCAGGCGAAGTCCACCAGCGCCTGAAGGTCCGCTCGCTTGGTGACGTCGGTGATCCGATAAATCGCACGCCCCCCGGCCGCCTCGATCTCTCCCGCCGCCGCCGCGATCTCCGCCTCGCGCCGGGCGCCGATCACGATCCGCGCGCCGCGCGAGGCCAGAAGAATCGCTGTGGCCCGGCCAATCCCTCTGCCGCCGCCCGTGATCGCGACGACCTTGCCCTCGATGGTCATGAGATGCCTCCTGGGTTGTGTTCGAATAAGGCTAGTCGGGCGAGGCCGGCCGGTCCATGATTGTTCGGCCATGATTTTGTCGCGATCGTCCAGAGAGACGCTGGATCCATTTTCCCATGTGCTGTCGGCCCTGGGCGTGCGCAGCGTCAGGTCCACGCGGTTCGAGGCGTCGGGCGACTGGGCGCTCGCCTTTCCCGGCAAGGCGAGGCTGAAGTTCGTCGCCCTCCTGCGCGGGCGGTGCTGGATGCTCCTGCCCGACCACCCGCCGGAGGCGCTGACCGAGGGCGACGTGTTCCTGATCGGCGATACTCCCTATACGGTAGCGAGCGACCCTGCGATCGAGCCTGTGGACGGCGCGCCGCTCTACGCGCAGCCGGACCATGACGTCTTGCGCCTGGGCGACGGCCTCCAGACAGGGCTTCTGGGCGGGAGCGTCGACTTCGCCGATGGCGATGCGGCCTTCATCCTGGAGGCGCTGCCCGCGTTCCTCCGGGTCGATCGTGCCTCGCCCGGGGCGGGAGCCGTCGCGCGGACGTTGGCGTGCCTGGAGGCGGAGATCGGCGAGGACCGGCCGGGGGCCCCGCTCATCACCGACCGCCTGGCGGAAATCCTCCTGGTCGAGGCGATCCGCGCTTATATCGCGATGGGTGCCGAGGCTCGCGTCAGCTGGATCGGCGCCCTGGCAGATCGGCAGGTCGGCGCGGCGCTCCGGCTCATGCATAGCGAGGTGGCCGAGCCCTGGACGGTGGCCAGGCTGGCAGCGCGTGTCGGCATGTCGCGCTCCGCCTTCTCGGCCCGCTTCGTGGCGCGCGTTGGCCGGCCGCCGCTCGATTATCTCACTCATTGGCGCATGGTGCTGGCGCGACGATTGCTGAGCGAAGGGCGGGACCCCATCGCGAGCGTGGCGGCCGAGGTCGGCTATAGCTCGCAGAGCGCCTTCGCCCATGCGTTCAAGCGCACGTTCGGATATCCGCCACGGAGCGTCGGTTGAGGAGCGCGCTGCTTCCTGGCGAGCACACCACCGGAGACGTTGTGATCCTTGTGGAGGTAGAGCATGCGGTTGGCACGTTCATAGGTAATCCGTGCAAACGCGGCGCTGCATGCGTGGTCCCGGTCGCAGGATTTCTCGGACCTCGCCAGGTCGGTGATCGAGCGCGGCGCCTCGTCGGCCCGCTGCGCTGCCGGGGAGCGGCGGCACCCAGCCCGCGGCTCAGGCCCAGCTTCTCCGTAGTCGTCAGGTAGGCATCGGGATCGGGCTTGGTCCGGCGGGCAGGACGTTGATCTGGTAGTACAGGTCCTCGCGGAAGCGCCCCGAGCGCACGTCCGCGTGCAGGTCGGCGTTCGTCCGGACGAGGAAGCGCACGTCTGCGCGTTGCTCGCTCGCGTCCTCGCCGAGCGGGCGGAAGCGGCGCTCCTCCAGCACGCGGAGCAGGCCCGCCGCCGACGTGGACGTCGATCGAGATCGAGCAGCGGTGCTCCGCGACCCATCGCCACACGTTGGCGGACGTGATGTAGCCGGTGCCCTCCACGCGGGCGCCGCTCGGGTCCTCGACGCGACCAGCATCGTGCGGGCGGCGCGGGAGCTGCTGGCCGTGCCGTGACGGCCCTCCGGCGATTCGATCCGGCGCTGCGGCGGAATGTCCATGCGCATACGCTGGCGCTGGATGGGCCTCGAACCCTCGATCTCGTACTCGATCGGATATGAGGTGTGCGAGGAACAGGGGCAGCGCGCCGGGGCGACGTAGGGGCACTGCGAGCCACTATCTTAACTTCTGAATTTTCGTCACGCGAGCGAGCTCGCACAGGGCGATCACGTCAACTCGGCCCGGCCATGAGACTGGAGCGAATGAATTTCTTTGACATTCACAAGGGCTTTAGGATTTGCTACCCGCCCCAGGGCGATCCGGAGCGCCGAGCAGAAGGCCGCGACATCGGGTCGCATCGTCCTGCATGGAGGCAATCGCAATGAAGCTGCAGAAGGTGATGGCGTTCCTCGGCGCCTTGGCGTTCGTGGCCGGGTTCGGGTTGGCGCGCGAAGCACGCGCCGCCGAGGCGATCAAGATCGGCACGCTGGCGCCCAAGTCCAGCACGTGGGGCAAGGTCTTTACGATTTGGGAAAAGGCCGTCAAAGAGAAGAGCTCGGGCAGGCTCGAGCTCCAGTTCTTCTACAACGGAACGCAGGGCGATGAAGACGCGATGATCGCCAAGATCAAGGGCGGCCAGCTCCACGGCGCGGCCGTCACCGGCGTCGGCCTCGGCAAGGTTTACAAGCCGATCCTCGCGCTGCAGATGCCGGGCCTGTTCACGAGCTGGAGCAAGCTCGACGAGGCCCGTGACGCCCTCAAGACGGACTTCGAGAAGGGCGCGAAGGATGCGGGCTTTTTCATCTCTGGATGGTTCGACGTCGGCCTCGTGCGCACCATGTCGAAGGGCTTCGCGATCAAGGTGCCCGGCAACCTCAAGGGCAAGAAGCCGCACTACATCCGCGCCGACGCCATCCTCCCCGTGCTCTACTCCACGATCGGCGGCGTCTCCGGCGTGCCGCTCAACGTGCCCGAGGTCCTGCCGAACCTGAACACCGGCGCGGTCAATGTCGTCAGCGCGCCGTGCCTCGCCGCCGAGCAGCTCCAGTGGGCTGGCAAGCTCGACAACATCAACGACGCCGTGATCGCGACCGCGATCGGCGCGGTCGTGTTCTCGAGCAAGACCATCGACGCGCTCCCGGCCGACCTCAAGGCCATCCTGACCGACACCGGCAAGGTGGCCGTGAGCGCCCTCACCACCCAGGTCCGCAGCGAGGACGACGCCGCCTGCAGCCGCCTCAAGGCGAAGATGACGGTCACCACGCCGTCGGCCGACGACAAGACCAAGTGGGAGGCCGTCTTCAAGCAGACCCGGCAGAAGCTCGGCCAGGGCACCTTCTCGCCGGATCTCGTGAAGAAGGTCGAAGGCTACGCGAAGTAGCCTTCGAGCGGTCGGTTGCTGCGCGCCACTTTCGCATCAACCTGGGCCGAATGCCCATGCGCATACGCTGGCGCTGGATGAAGTGGTTGTGCCGCGCGAGGAGTTGGCTGGAGACAGCCTGTCCTCTCTGCGCGTGCCGGCGCTCGACGGATGGCGAGGTGCATGACGTCGCGCGCGCGCAGCTCGATTCGTATGACTTACAGATCGAGGTCGACGGAGCGAGAGCGAGCCTCGAGGGCCTCGATCACTTGATGACGAACTCGATCGGAAAACGGTCGCTCTCCGCCCTCATCTCGTCCCCGTTCAATTTGAATCTCTCGTCCACATACACGGTGCGAGCCTGCGCGGCATTCACCCGCATCTCGTCGCCTGCCACGACGACTCGATCGTAAGCGCAATTTTGCTTACCGACGGTGGTGTCGGGGTCGTCCCCGATGAGCCACAAGTGATCCTCCCCCGCTTCCTCGGACAGTCTCACTATGCCGCGCGCGCGGCCACGTAGGTCTTCAATTCGAACTCGATCGGGCTCATGTAGGCGAGCCGTGAGTGCCGGCGTTTCAGGTTGTAGAAGTTGTCGATGTAGTCTCTGACCGAGGCGGTGGCGGCCGCTCGCGTCGGGTAGCGCTCGTACTCGACCAGCTCCGCCTGCGGCGGCGGGACGCTGGCCGCGAGGCGGCACAAGAGCGAGAGCGGATCCATGTCCACAAGGGCAGTCCACACGAGCTCGGTGCCGTCTTCGTGATAAGCCCCGTCGAGGAAGACCACGTGCAGATGCGGATTGAGCCGCATGTCGCCGGACGTGCGTTGCACGACGGTCACCGCGCCGCTCTTGACCGCGCCGCACGCGCCTCGGCGCGCGGCGCGCTCTTCGTAGAACCGCTCCACGCTCTCGACGAAGATGCGGGTCAGCACGCCGAACAACGCCCCGTCCTGGGCGAGCCTGCGCCGCCAGCGTGTGTCCGAGCTGCGATGCTCGCCGGATGTGCAATACGGCGGCGCACATAACGGACCGCGTGCTCCCAGCGGTGCCCGTGCGGCAATGGGTGCTCTCGCTACCCTTCTTAGCTCTGTCACCTGACCGCGGCTTTGTTGAGCCAGGTGACCACACCGATCGCGCTTTACAGTCTGTTTGGTCCGGCGATGGAACATCAGGGGGAGGAAGCATCGCGCCCGCGCGGGCGTTGACTGGCGGACCGAGCGGCTTAGTCGAACTTGAACTGGGTGGCGGCGCTTTGATCCGAGGCGCCGGCGCAGTTGATCACGCGCACGTCGGCGACGGCGCCCCCGATGCCAAACGGTGCCTTACATGTGATGGTCTTATCGTCTTTGACCGTGACATCGGTCGCGTCCCCGAACCCGATCAAGAAGTAGAACCTCACCTTGCAGTCCTGGGAGAAGTTCTTGCCGGTGATGGTCAGCAGGTCGTTCATGTGCCCGTTGTTCGGGCTCACGCTGGTCGCCACCGGCGGGTTGGGGAGCTGCTGCTGCTCGGAGAGCCCGAGGAGCTCGAGGTAGGTGTTGGCCCCGTGCTGGTACGCCATCTCTTCCTTCCAATAGGCGTCGGCCATCGCCTCGTCATTTCTGAGAACGTGGCGGGAATCAGTAAAATAAATAGATAGATTCGTGTTGAGCGGCGGCTGCTGGGCCACCTGCGTATACTGGGAATGTGTGCCCACCCCGTTAGCCTTGTCTATTGCGCTCTGAATCTGCTGTTTCATGTCCTTGCTGGCGGCGAGCCCCGGCAGGGGATAGAAAGTATCCCGGACCGTCTCCAGCGCGGCCCAAGCGTGGGGGACGACGTCGTATGCGTTCCAGACGCAAACGGGCGCAGGCTGCTGGTTGTTGAACGAGGTGGCAAACTTGCTGTCACCCGCGCTCGGCGCGGCGAAGGTGTAGCACTGCACGGTGCAACCATAGCCGTTCAGCTGGTCCCGAAGGTAGAGGCTAAACATGGTGGCCATGGCTCCGCCGAGGCTATGGCCGACGACATATACAGTCTGTGGACCGGAACTTTCCTTCACGAATCCCTGGAGCGTCGACGCCAGATTCGTATCGTTCGTGATCGCGGCGAATGCGACATTGGATCCATGGGACACCTTGCCATACTGCGCGCCGCCGAGGAAGTCCTCCGGAGTCGCCACGTCATAGTCTTCCATGAAGTTGAAGAGGTTGACTGTGCCGCGAAATACCACCGCGAACGCGGAGGCCGCGGCGTTCTGCGCGATGTAGGCCATGTTGAACCCGAAACCCGACTGCTGCACCCACTTCAACGTCCACTGGCCGGCGGTGGCCAGCGACGTCATCGCCAGCTGCGTTTCGATGCCCTTCTGGATGCGCGCAGTCTGCTGGTCGGGCAATTCGCCCGGGAGCGTATTCTGCGCCGTCGACGCCAGACCAGCCAATGTCATCATCACCTGCTGCTTCACGTCGGTCCCTACTCCCGCGTTCTCCTGCTGTACCATGGCTTCTCCTCCTTGAGCGCTATGTCCAATCACGACTGACTCCCGGGTGGGGTCAGGCGGGCGAAAGGTGTCAGTCTCGATGAGAGATGACAATCGTTGGTTTCCTCTCGAATGTGTGCTGGTGGGCTTGTCCCTTTCGGACATGGTGCAGGGGCGAGCCTCATGCCGCGCTGCCGTGCCGTCGTCGGATGGCAAAGGGATGGCAAAGCTCGTGCCGCTGGGCTACGTGGGCGTAGACCGAGGCAGTAAAGTGATGCGCAAGCACCCGCGCTCGTTCAAGGCAGGGGGCGGCGGAGCGGAGGCTTGCGTCCCTGCATGCAGCGCCGCGTCTCCCGCAGACGCAGGCTCCAGGAGAGGACGGCCACCTCGACGGCGTCGTCAGCGTCATCCTCGCCTCGCCGCACGACCACGGCGTGGACGGCGCCTCGATGATCGACGCCGGCGAGGCCGCGCGGTCGCAGGCCTCGCACCAGGCCGTCTGCGGCGCCGCTCGGCGTACGGCGGCCATGTCGAGGGCTCGCGGACGGCTCGATCATCGCCACGCTGGACCAGGCGCGCCACGGCGCCGCGACCGACCTCGCCGTGCAGGCGGCGCGGTGCGCGCTGCGGCTCAAGGAGCGCTGGCCGGAGGCGCGGGTCGCCCTGGCCAGCGGGCGCAGCGTGCTCCGCGGGCACCTCCCGCTCGGCGAGGCCGCCGACCGCGCGGGCCGCCTGGTGCACGCCGGCGCCGGCGTCACCGGGCGCGTAGGTAAACGAAGCCGGATCGCAGCGCGAAGAAGTGTAGCGCAGCAAACTGAAAGGGTGGAACCGCGAGCGTCGTGATGGCTCGGTCCTGGGTCGAAAGAGCGTGGTCCGGGCGGCGCCGAGCGCGCTACGGGGCGCATCGGCGTGCCGTGGGCACACGTGTCCGTCCGTGCGTTGGTCTGGCCAGGGAGGCGCGTCGCGAGACGCTATGCGGCGTCACCGGGCGCCTTGCGGCGCACAACGGTGCTTTTCCAGTACGGTGGCCGCCGCGTGGACGCTGGAGAGCGTGCTGGAACATCGGTCGGCTCGCCGAGCGCGGAGAGGAAGCAGGCGATGTTCCGGGGCTCGGTGACCATGGCGACGAGCTTCACCGCCCCTTGCGAGCTGGGCACTGGCCGGCCACCCAGCGCAACCACGTCGTAGCACGGCGCGCCGAGCGCATCTGGGGTGCCGGACCGGCCGCGTGCATCTTCAGAAGAGGCGCTGCGTCTCCAGGTGACGCACGCAGCCCCGGTCGCTGCCGGCTGCCGGCAGGCCCCTGCCCGCCCACGCACGCCGCCGCGCCGATCGCCACGTCGGCGGCTCGTGGGAGAGACGGTTCGAGCGCCTGGCATGCGAGCTGCACCCGGCAGGGCAGCGGGTCGAGATGACGCGGCTCTACAAACGGCTCGAGGCACCGCCGGCGAGGGACGTGACCTCTGCGTTTCTCGCCGCGGAGCAGGCAACCTTCATGAGCAAGTAGATCAGGAGTGCACCATGCAGGTGCAACACAACCCGTCCCCAGGTCTTCCATCGGACGCGCATGGGACGACATGCAAGTGAGCATTCGCATGTCATACGTCATCCGCAGCACGCGGGACAGGCGCTACGTCGTTGGTGTGCCAGCGACATTCAATGATGGTGACCCTGTCCAGCTTCTGCTGGAGCGTGCCGAAGACCGAGAACATCGTCATCTCCGTCTCCGCCAAGTAGCACCTGCAGGGCGGCGCAACGCGTAGGTAAATTAAGCCGGATCGCAGCGCGAGGAAGTGTAGCGCAGCAAACCGAAAGAGTGGGACCGCGAGCGTCGTGATGGCTCGGTCCTGGGTCGAAAGAGCGTGGTCCGGGCGGCGCCGAGCGCGCTACGGGGCGCATCGGCGTGCCGTGGGCACACGTGTCCGTCCGGGCGTTGGTCTGGCCCGGGAGGCGCGTCGCGAGACGTTATGCGGCGTCACCGGGCGCCTTGCAGCGCACAACGGTGCTCTTCCAGTACGGCGGCCGCCGCGTCGGCGCTGGGAGAGCGAGCTGGAACATCGGTCGGCTCGCCGAGCGCGGAGAGGAAGCGGGCGATGTTCCTTGGCTCGGTCACCATGGCGACGAGCTTCATCCGCCCCTTGCAAGCTGGGCACTCGAGCACATCGATCGCAAATGTGCGGCGCAAGAGCTCGGCGCAGTTTGTCGATCGCCCGACAGCCGCCACGCTTGCGTTTCGAAGCGGCGTCTTCGTCCGCCTTCGTAGGCTCTTGTGGCTTCGCAGGGCGCGGTCCGATGCGCTTGCGCGCCAACGTGGGCGACTTGCCGAGGCGAGCACGCCAGCGTACTTGACGGTGTGAAAGCGCGGCGGCGGGACGCTGGCCGCGAGGCGGCACAAGAGCGAGAGCGAATCCATGTCCACAAGGGCAGTCCCGTCAGCGCCAAGTAAAATGTTAGTTTCAAGCGAAGTCATCCGCGAGCACGGCGGGGGATTGCGGGACCGTGCTCGTCGATGACGAACGCGACGCGCTGCCAGGGCGCGCGCGCTCGCACACGTCCTTTTCACGAAAGGTCACAGGAGATTCTTCTCATGAGCAACAACGGAAACATGCGTGACACGCGTTCGTCCGGTCTCGCGCTTTCGATCGACCGGCGCAACTTCTTGAGGCTCGGCGCCACGGTGAGCGCGGGTCTCTTCCTACCCGAGGTCCTCGGCTGCGGCTCCGATCCCGTGAGCCCCGGGACGGTCACGCCGCCGAACCCCGAGATCCAGAAGCCCGCCTGGGTCCGCTCCAAGGACGGCGTGCTCGATATCGAGATCACCATCACCGAGACGGATGTGACGGTGGGCGCATACACGTTCAAGACCCGCGCCTATACGGGCCTGACGGTCAACAAGGGCACGGCGAGCTTCACGGGCACCTACACGGGCAAGCTGCCCGGCCCGACCCTCGAGGTCAGCCCCGGGGACACGATCATCATGAAGCTCATGAACAAGCTCCCCAGCGACAACCTCAACGTGGATCCCACCGATTGCGGCATCGCGAACGCGAGCGGCTCGAGCACCACCGGCGGCGATTCGCACCACGTCCCCGGGTTCTCCAACAACACCACGAACATGCACGTCCACGGGCTGCACGTCGATCCCGGGCCGCCCGGAGACGACGTCCTGCTCGAGATCGCTCCGGGCGAATCGTACGATTTCGTCTTCAAGATCCCCAAGGATCTCCCCATGCCGGACGGGACCGTGGCCAATCACCCCGCCGGGACGTACTGGTATCACCCGCACGTGCACCGCTCCACGGCGATCCAGGTCATGGGCGGCATGGCCGGGGCCATTCTCATCCGCGACCCGGCGAACGACGACCTCGACGCCCTCTTCGCGCCCGAGCCGCAGGCGGGTCAGGGCAAGGAGCAGCTCCTCGTCATCGGGGAGTTCATGCTCCAGACGCTGGATACGTGCCCCGGCGCGCCCCGCCTCGCGACGTACAACGAGATCGTCACCGACGCGGACGGGACGACCGATTTCTTCACCGTCAATGGCCAGGTCAACCCGATCATCCGCATGCGCCCGAGCGAGGTGCAGCGCTATCGCCTGATCCACGCCGGCTTCCACCTGCCGCTCGACGTCGCCTTCGTCCGCGTGCCTGACGATCAGGTGGACTCTGCGACGAAGCTGCCGAAGGCAGGGTACACGCCGTTCAGCTACGCCTGCCCGGCGAATAAGCATTTCGACAGCAAGCAGGACCCCGGCTTCCTGGCAGCGCAGAACGCTCTGCGCGCGCAGTCGGTCCCCTACGTGCAGGTCGCCACCGACGGGGTCACCTACCCCAAACCGATATCGATGCCCATGGCCGATGCGGTCTCGGAGGTCGAGTACCTCATCGGGCCGGGGAACCGGGTGGACATCCTCGCCCAGTTCCAGAAGGGCACCTATCAGATGGTGACCCTCGGCTATGATCTCGGCTTCGCTTGCTCCGAGCCGCAGGTCCTCGGCACGATCATCGTCGATGGGGAGCCGGACACCAGCATCGAGATCCCGGCGACGATGAAGACGCCCGCGCTCTACCCGGGCTTCGACGACACGATGAAGCCCGGCAACATGGTCTCGAAGAAGCGCTCGCTCGAGTTCAAGGTGGTGGTCGACAAGGGCGCCACGGGCACCTCGGGCTACCATTTCACGATCGACGGGAAGGAGTTCTGCGAGGGCCGGGTCGATCAGTGCATGGCGACGGGCGCCACCGAGGAGTGGACCGTGAACAACATCCAGAAGAGCGCCTCGCTGCACCCCTTCCACATCCACGTGAACTCGTTCCTGGTGACGTCGCTCAACGGCAAGCCGCCCGCGTATCCCATCTGGCGCGACACGCTGCTCCTGCCCAGGGACGGCTACGACATGGACGGGTTCGGCGGGACGTTCACGTTCCTCTCGCGCTTCCTGCACTTCGAAGGCGCGTACGTGCTGCATTGCCACATGTTGCAGCACGAGGACCTCGGCATGATGCAGCTCATCGACGTGGAAAAGGACGGCATCTGCACGCCGCCCTCGAACATGACCTGCCCCTGAGCCTTCCCCGCCGACACCTCGTCCTCGCTGGTGACCCGGAGCCCCTGCGCGCCTCCGGTAACCCGACCTCCGCCACCACCGATTCGCCTCCCGTGCGACATCTTGACGCACGGTCTCTGCCGCTCGGCGTATTAGTGCTGCGCTCCGCCATAACCTGGAAGGGAGAAGGTGTGCTTCGGCAGAGCGACCGGCGCTCCGGCGGGCGTGAGTTTTCGGTCATGAGCGCAGCGTGCGGGGATGGAGCGGTTGCCTGCTATGCAAGTTCATGCTCCGGCGTGGGGCGCATCCGAGGGTGCTCGAGCGTCGACCCCCGCAGCCTCGTCGATGAAGGCCTGGTTGCACGTGAAGTCTCGGGTCTCGAGGAAGCCGGCGATGGTCGAGCGACGGGTGGTGCCGGTAACCGGCTCGACCTCGTGGGGCAACAGCGTGGGGCTGAGCGAGAAGATCAAAAGTTCGTTGGCCCGCGGGCGGAGCTCGCCGAGCATGCGGGGCTGGCCATCGCCCCCTTCGGGAGCCGCGTACAGGCGCAGCCGCCCTCCCTCGCCCTCGGCCAGGCTGGAAAGCGAGATGGTAAATGCGTATTTGCCGAGGCCACGATCGTCATGGAGGCTGAGAAAGTCGCCATCCTGAAAAATCGTCACGTACACATCGCTGATTCGCACGACCTCCTCCCCGACGATCGCCGAAAGCTGGGCGAGGGTCGCCGCCGAGCTCATGTGTCGCTGCACCTCCTGATGAAACGCCGACGTGCGCTGGGGTTCCCACTTGGAGTAGGCGAACTCGCCTCGTTTGTAGGCGGCCTCGACGCGACGCCGCCGCTCGACGATGTTTTCGTT
Source organism: Sorangium sp. So ce185 (assembly GCF_051526825.1). NCBI lineage: Bacteria > Pseudomonadati > Myxococcota > Polyangiales > Polyangiaceae > Sorangium > Sorangium sp. So ce185. Next base: position 1,871,212 of record NZ_CP150316.1, read on the forward strand.
GCTGCGGATCTTGGCCGTGCCGTCGTTGGTCGTGTAGCTCCACTCGCCATCGGGTCCGGGGAGCTCGGCTCGCTCGCAGTGGCGACGCCAGCGCTCGAGTAGCTCGACCGCTAAAAAATTGTGGGTCGTCAGTAAGCGCGCGCTCCTCTCGGGGCGCTGGAGCGGCTCATCTACCGGCCAGACGCGCGTGGCAGTCATCGTCGCTCTTCCTTCAGCCCGAACACGTCGGCTGCCTCGAGCGCGCGAATGGCCTCGTAGTCAGCTCTGACGACGGCTTCATCCTGGTGGCTGAGCACGACCAGGGCGGGGATGGACTGTTGATCGATGCACGGTCGCAGCGCATCGCCGAGCCCCGGCTTCCATATGTAATCGCTGAAGCTCACCAGCGACTCGATGCGCGAAAGGCCGGCCAGCGAGTTCACGGTTCCGGCCTCGAGCGCCGCCACGGCGACGAACCACACGTGTTTGCTCATGGTCATCGGCGCCTCGAAGCGCCGCAAGAAGCCCTGGGGATCACAGAGGCGCTGTGCGTAGGCGCTCGCGTGGCTGTGCCCGAGGGCGGCCTCGATTTCGGCGCAGGAGCCGGTCCCGGCCCCGGCGAGCCGGGCGTTGATCTCGATCAGCATGGGCCCCTGAGCCGTCAGCATGATCTCGCCGAGGACCGGACCCGTCTTGACGTGCAGCGCGTCCAGGCATCGGCGCGAGTAGTGGTACAGCTCTCGCCATGACTCGTGCTGGGCCGGTGAGATCAAGCGAAAGCAGTCGTAAATGGCTCCCCCCAGCGGGCCGGTTCTCTTGGCGAATTCGAACACAGCCACCAGCACGTGGTGGCCGTCGAGGCTGACGGTATGTGTCGCGTAGGCCCGCCCCGAGGCGAATTGCTGCACCGCCAGCTTATCGTTGATCTGTCCGCAGATGTTCCTTTCGCCGAGCAGCGCGCGACAGGCACGCTCGACATCGGCCGGCCCGTGACAGAACGACACCCCATCGGAGCCCGAGCTGTTGATGGGTTTGACGACCACGGGCCACGAGCCGATGCGAGCCGCGCTCTCGAGCCCCTCGGCCACTGTCGTCGCCGCAAAGGTCAGCGGAGCGGGCACGCCCGCGGCGGCGAGGGCCTCCGCGGCGAAATGCTTATCGAGGTAGAGCCGCCGGCCGATCTCCCCGTTCGCTGGTAGGCCCAGCGCCTCGCTCAGCACGTCCGCGAGCCAGATGCTCTCGTGAGCGCCGACGGCCACGAAGGCTGGCGCGAATTCTTCGCGCAGCCGCGCCGCGAGGCCGTCGACGTCACCCGTGAAGACCAGGGCCTCTCGCCACTGCCCCGCCCGGTGAGCGGACAGGTAATCGCGAGGAATCTCACGCATGCTTTGGACGTGCACGCACTCGTAACCAAAGCGCCGAAGCGCGCGCGGCAGGGCTGCGGCTCCAGAGTAGCCGTCGATGAGGATCCCCATCCGTTGGCCCATGATTCGGATTCGTCCCTCCGGGTCCGCCATTTACCCTAGAATGGTCAACAGTCTCGAGAAGCGCGGACTCCTACGTCGACAGGTGCGGAGACGGTGGGAAATCGAACCAGACGGGGCGCCGGTAGTCAATAGACTCTTTGCAGCGCTCGCTGACGGGTCGAGCGCGTGGCTCGTTCCCGTCCCGAAAGTCGCATCTCCGAATAAGGCGACCGCACCGGCCACGTCGACACGTCACCGGAAAGCTACGGCGCCGCCGAAGGGCGCCTCTCAGGCGCTGGAACCCGCAGGGGCGACGTCGCGGACGCCTCGCTGGCGTGATGCCCCCCGCCTCGCCCGCGGCCTCTCCTCGCCTCGGGGCGGCGGCGCGGGACGCCCGGTGCCCTGTCGGGCGGTGGAATGCCCGTTGCCAGGAGGGTGCCTGGTGCGACACAACGGCGACACCACCCGCGCCGGAAGCCCCGGCCGCGGGCAGCCTTCCACCTGCTTATCCGCGGAGAGATCTCATGCGCCGAAGCCTGATCCCGATGCTCCTCTCGTCCGTCGCCCTCGCGGCCGCCGCTTGTTCGAGCACACCGCCGCAGCCCGTCGAGACCCCGACGGGGGCATCGTCCGCCGAGACGCCCCGGAATGCGGGGCCGGAGACCGTGCCGAACACCCGCGAGGCCTCCGAGGAGGACGATCTCTGCTCGGACCAGCAGCCGACAGGCGACCCGCCGGTCTGCCCGCCGGGCTGCATCTGGAGCGGCCCCAAGCAGAAGTGCATCCAGGATCGCGGCGTGATCGTCGACCAGCGCCCGGAAGAGCCGGTGCGCGACCCGCGCCCCGCGCCGACGTTGGTCCCGAAGCCAGCGCCGACGTCGATCCAGCCGCCAGCGTCGACGCCGTCGAAGTGACCCGCGCGCGCCCCGGGCAGGCCGAGATCGGCGCCGTCCGCCGCTCCGGCGAACGACGGCTCCTGGGACCGTGAGCGCCAGGGGCTGGAGAGGTCGGGCGCCGAGGGCGGCGCGCCGCGGCCTCACCCCGACGCCGGCGCCGGCTCGGACGGGAGCGTCGGCTCCAGCACCCTCCGCGCCGCAGCGACCCACGCGCGCGCCTCGTCCATCAGCCCCAGCGTGAGCGGGCGCAACGTCACGCCCGATCCAGCCGCCTCCGCGAGCGCCGCCTCGATGGCCTCGGCCCCGACCTCGCCCCGCCGCGCCACGAAGAGCAGCTCCCAGAGCCGCGCCCCGAGGGCGAGGTCGCGGTCGCCTCGCGCCTCGGCGACCTCGCGGGCCGCCCGGGCGTCGGCGAGCGCCTCGGCGGAGCGGCCGGCCAGGGCCAGGATCTCCGCGCGCCGCAGCAGCGTGAGCGCCTGGCGACGGTCGCGGTGGGCGCGCTGCAGCGCCTCGGCCTCGTCGGCGGCGGAGAGCGCGCCGGCGAGATCGCCGGTGCGGCGGAGCGCGTCCGCGCGCAGCGACAGCGCGCTCGCGCGCAGCGCCGGATCCCCGGCCTCGGCCGCGAGCTCGGCCGTGCGGCCCGCCGTCTCCGCCGCCTCGGCCGCGCGACCCTCCCGCAGCAGGAAGGCGGCGAGGTTCGTGAGCACGAGGCGGAGCTGGCCGCGCATGCCCTCCGCCTCGGCCCGCGCGGCGAGGCGGCCAAGCCGGTCGATCGCGGCGCCGAGCCGGCCGCGCTCCGCCTCGAGCACCGCGAGATCGGCCTCGATGTGCAGCCGGTGCCAGCTCGACCCGAGCGCGGTCGCGATGGTGAGCGCGCGCGTGAGGTCCTCCTCGGCCAGCGCGAGGTCGCGGTGGTTCGAGGCGTAGTTCAGCTCGAAGCGCAGCACGCGCGCCCCGAACTCCAGCGCGGCGCCGGCGCGCGACGCGAGCGCCACCGCCTCGCCCGCGAGCGCGAGGGCCCGCTCCGGCGCGGCGACGCCGGCGAGCGCCATGCGCGCCTCGCAGCGGAGCGAAAGGTCGGGCTGGGCGTCGGCGTCGGCGAGCAGCACCGGATCGTCGTAGCCCTCCTCCCGCAGCCCCCGCGCCACCTCCAGCCGGCAGAGCCGGCGGCGCAGCGACACCGCCGCGCAGCGGGCGGGGAACACGGCCGCGCGCGCGTCGAGCGCGTCGAGCCGCCGCCGGGCCTCCTCGAGCTTCCTGCCGCGCAGGAGGGCGCGCACCGCCTCGATCTCGAAGGCAGCGCGCTCGTCCGGGTCCTCGGCGAGCGCGGCGAGGCGGTCGCCGAACTCCACCGCCTCGACGAACAGGCCCGAGGCCAGCGCGGCCTCCATGGCCCGGCCGAGCCAGCGCCGCGCCTCCGGGGCCGCGCCCAGGCGCTCGTAGCCCGTGGCGAGGAACGCGGCGTCCGCGGCGGCGGTGGGGCCGCGCGCGATGGCGTCGAGCAGCGCGCGGTGCAGGCGGCGCAGCCAGGGCCGCGGCCGCGCGAGGTTGAGCACGGCCTGGCGCACCATCTCCTGGGCGAAGCCGTGCCCCTGCCCGTCGCTCGCGGCGACGAGGATGCCCGCATCGACGAGGGCGAGCAACGCGACCTCCAGCGCGTCATCGTCGCTGTCGATCACCTCGGCGAGCACGTCGGCGCCGAGGCCGCCGCCATAGAGCGCGACCGCGGCCAGCGCGCGCAGGGCGAGCCGCCCGGCGTCGCTCGCCGGATCGAGGTAGCCGGCGAGGCGCGCGGACACGAGGTCGGCGACGCCGGGGACGCCGCGGTCGAGGGCGTCCGGCGCCGCGACGTCCCAGGCGCCGGAGCGGTGGACGAGCGCGCCCGTCTCGCGCCAGGCGACGAGCGCGTGAACGATGAAGAAGGGCACGCCGCCCGCGCCGCGCACCACCGCGCGCTCGAGCGCGGGCGCGACGGGGAGCGTGGCCTGGACGAGGCGGGCGGCGTCCTCGTCGCCGAGCGGGCCGAGGGCGACGTGCCGGGCGCCGGGGCGGGTGCGCCCGCGCAGCTCGGCGAGCAGGGCGCGCAGCGGCGGCGGAGGGTTCGGCTCGTCGCGCGCGGCCGCGAGGACGAGGAGGCGCGGCGCCGCGCCGGGGCGGGCGCTCGCCGCGCCTGCGCGCGCGCCGACGCGCTCGAGCACGAGCCGCAGCAGGATGAGGGTGGGCGCGTCGGCCCACTGCAGGTCGTCGATGGCGAGCAGCAGCGGCGCCTCGACGCTCGCCCAGAGCAAGGCGTCCTCGACGGCTTCCATCGCGGCGGCCGCGTCCGGCGCGCCCGGGAGCACGCTCGGCGACAGCGCCCGCTCGATGGTGTCCTGCAGCAGGCCGAACGCGGAGGCGGCCTCGGGCGGGAGCGCCTCCAGGGCGCGGAGCAGCGGCCGGAGGGGGCTCTTCCGCTCCGGTGAGCAGGCGGCGCGGAGCACGCGGGCGTCGCCGATGCCGGCGCGCTCGACCGCAGCGGCGAGCAGCCGGGTACGGCCGATGCCGAGCGGGCCTGTGATCACCGCGGCGCGGACGGCGCCCTCCTGCACCTCCGCGGCGAGGCGGGCGAGCACCTCGAGGGCGTCGCTGCGGCCGACCAGCGCGGCGTGCGTGCAGGGCTCGGGCGGGCCTCCGGCCTCGCTCGTCCGGATGGCGCCCGGCGCGGCGGGGAGGGTGACGTCGTGCGGCAGGTCGGCGGTCGGCAGGTCGCGCCGGGCGGGCTCCGCGCCCGGGGAGCCGCGCCCGACGCGGATCGTCGGCGGCGGGCGCTCGCTCGTGGAGAGGGCGAGCGCCCGCTCGAGCTCGCGCGCGACCCACTCGGCGTGGCGCGGGCGCGCGCCGGGATCCGGCTCGAGCAGGAGCGCGGTGAGGCGCGCGAGCGGCTCGAGCACGGGCGCGCCGGGCGGCAAGAGCGCGTCGAGCCGGGGCGGGCGCCGCCGGTCGAGGAGGGCCTCCAGCCCGCCCACGGCGTCGACCGGGAGCATGCCGGTGCACAGGCGGAAGAGCGTGGCGCCGAGGGCGTAGAGGTCGGTGCCGGGCGAGGCGGCGCCCCCGAGGAGCCGCTCCGGCGCCATGTAACCGGGGGAGCCGAAGAGCGGCCGCTCGGCCGCGCCCGCGGGCACGACGGAGGGGTCGTCGACGACGATGCCGAAGTCGATGAGCTTGTACGCGGGGCGCGCCGCCGAGCCTCGGCCCGCGGACGGCGGCTCCGGCGCCGCCGCGCGCTCGACGATGTTGCTCGGCTTGACGTCGTGGTGCACGAGGCCGGCGTCGTGGACGGCGGAGAGCGCCCAGGCGACGGCCAGCGCGGCCTCGGCGGCGTCTCGAGGGCTCAGGCACCCGGCCTGCTCCAGGCGGCGATCGAGGCTGAGGCCGGCGACGTGCTCCATGGCGAGCCCGACCGCGCCCCAGGCGTCGTCGCGGTGCAGGGCGTAGAAGCGGACGATGTTGGGGTGCTCGACCCGGCAGAGGGCGCGCGCCTCGTCGAGGATGGCGTCGCGCCAGGACGTGGCCGCGGGCGAGGCCGGGGCGATGCCGTCCGGCAGGAAGAAGAGCTTGACCGCGGCGTCGCGGAGCTTGCGCCGGTCGTAGATCTCCTCGGCCAGCCACACGGGGGCGAAGCCGCCGCGCCCCAGCTGGCGGATCAGCCGGAAGGGGCCGAGCCAGCGCTCCGCGTCGGGGCGCTGGAGGTAAACGGACGCGGCGGAGGAGGCGGAGGACGGCATCCGGGCCGGGTGCAATGCTAGTATCGCGGGTCAGAATTCCCGCCAGGATTCCTGAGGCGACGCGGCAGGGTCGGACGAAACTTCAACGATTTCAGATGCTTCTAGCCGATCCGCAGCCGGGCGAGCCGCCGGCTTGGCCCAACGCGGGCCCAACGCGTCGCTGGTAGCCGTCGCGTTGCCCCCTGCGGCCTGGCCGGCGTCGTCATCCACCGCGCTGGGCGCTCGGTCGGGCAGCGCGCGGACAAGGGACGCGTCGTGGCTCGGCGACGGCGAGCGCGCCTCCAGTCCTGCGGACGTAGGAGCACTTCCACCTACGGGGCCGCCCTTGCCGTTTAGCTCGGGAATCGCCTCGTCCAAAGGCGCGAAGTCCCCCAAGCCGAGCTCAGCGACCTTGCGCGCCGCGCGCTTGTAGTTGTGAATCTGACGGCTCGACTTATGTCCGGTCCGATCGGAGATCCACGTCTCCGTGCGGCCGTTCGCGAGCTTGATCGTGATGAAGGTCGCACGGGTGTCGTGCAAACGTATGTTCAGCCTCGACTGCGTGGTCTCGAAGAGCTCAGGCCGATCGATACCAGCGCGGCGCAGGTGATTCCGAAAGTTCTTCGCTCCACTGCGGCCCGGCAGGGGACCGTTCGGCCCGATGAAGACACGCTCCTTCGGCGGACATATCGCGAAATAGGCCCGAAGCGCGCGCACAACATCTGGTGAGAGTGCCCAGGCGCGTGGGTCATCCGTCTTGTTCTCGTCGAGCACCACGGCGCCGCGATCGAGATCGAGATCGGACGGCTCCAGCCTTCCCGCCTCGTCTGCCCGCATTCCCTCGCGGATCAGGAAGCCATAGTAGATCCGATAGGACAGTGGAATGTCCACCGCCGCCATGAGACGCCTATCCTCGTCGGGATAGAGGGAGCCCTTGGCCTTGTTGTCGTCTGCTTTGGGGATCCAGCCACGCGGCAGCGGATTGTTCGCGATGATCCGCGCCGGATAGGTCGCGAGCGCGAGTATCCTGTGGATGAACTTTGCGATGCCTTGACGCGACGAAGCCTCAAGGTGCGCCGGCAGCATGGAGATCGCCCGATCCGCGTGGTCGAGTGTCAAACGAGGGAGAGGAATGGGACCGAGCACATCCAGAACATGATTCAGCTTGTGTCGGTATGGTTCGGGACGACGGAGCGCTTTCACATGAAGCGGGTACTGCTCGGCGAGCCTTCCAGAGACAACCAACTCGGCGAACTCCGCGAAGGTGATTTCCCCGGACGGGCGAGCACGCGCTTCGCCCTTGCAGAGTTGCTCGATGGCAAGCCGGACGTCATGGAGTGCGCGTCCCTCGCGCGCGGCCGCCTGCTCCAGCAACGGCAGGCCGAGCACGATCTGGCCGGCTGCGAGCAGGCGGCCGGCGAGGTCGGCCAGCACCTCCAGGCGCGCGTTGGCTTCCTGCTCGGTCCGGCACGTCGGCAAGCTGAACGTCGGTCGACCGGCCTCGCCGAGGCTAAGCCGTGCGGTCCACGTCTTCCCGCGCAGCCGGACGGACCCGGAGCCGTTGGCCCGCTTGTCTCCTGCCGGCCTGCTGGAAGCACGGGCGCCCGGCTTCGGGCGCTCCGTCGTGCTCGCAGCGCCCGGCGAGGTGGCGAAGGGTGCAACTGCCGGCGCGGCCGGAGCGGGGCGTCCGCCGGAGCGGCTCGAACGCGAACGCCGGTCGGTCGATGCGGGGGCAGGAAGGGATGAGGTGGGGAACGAAGCCGAGCGCTTGGCGCGCGCCCGTCGCTGGGGTACGTCGGTCATGGATCGGTCTCCGGTGATTCGGGGGTCGATCAAGGGCCCGTCCGGCGTTCGCAGCGCCGGGCGGGCCCGCTCTACTTCGGCGGCAGCCTAGCACGGCTTGTCGCTGCATGAGGAGCGCTCGCCCGGCCGGTGCGGGGACACGGGACCGGTTCGAGGCCGGCGGAGGCCAGCACGGCGGCAACCCGCGTGCGCTCATCGGCCTCTGTCGTGCGACGCGAGGCCGGCTCACTGGCCAGCGATCGCAGGTAGGCAACGAATGCCTCGCGCTGGACCAAGCGCAACTTGCCGAGTTTTGTGATCAGCAGGGGAAAGCCTGGCGCGCGGATCGTGTCGAGGAAGACGCGCGCCGGGATGCCGGTGACCGCCTCGACGTTCTTCTGCGAGAGCATCTCCGGCTGCGGCGCCGTGATCGTGAGCCCGTCCAGCGGGATCGCGAGCGTCGCGGTTGCCGTCGCGGTCGCTGGTCGGTCGATCACCTTCGGGCTGGACCACCCACCTGCGGGCGTTTCCAGGCTTTCTCCGTCGATGGCGCGCACGCCGTTGTCAGCAAGACGAAGAGCAAGCGGTGCCGACACACGCGCGAGAGCCGCTCGTGTCATGCCATACCTCCATCCGTGTTGGGTTCGTGCGCAACCGTGACCGACTCGGCTGCAAGGTGCCCGAAAAGGTATCTCTGAGCCGAAGGTATCTCTTCACGAGATACCTTCGGTACGCGCCTGGGGAAAATCACGTCGTGTCGCGGGGTTAGGTGTTCTGGGAGGCCCCCAAGAGGGGCCGAAAACGGGGGGAGCGAAGGGGTCGATTTTGTATCTCTGCGCGACCCGTCGGCACCGCCCGGCGAAGCGCCGCCGAGACGTGCCGGGACCGGCTGCGATCGCGGGCGTGGCCGGCCGTGGCGGTGATGATCATCGGCGGCATCGCATCTTCACCGTCGCACATCGGCACACGCTGCCAACGGAACTGCGTCGCGTGGGGGTCGATCAAGGGCTCGTCCGGCGAGCCACCGCCGAGCAAGCCCGTTCTACTTCGACGGAAGCCGACCACGGCTCGCACCTCCGGGAGGAGCGCAGGGGCGGCGTGAACATGCGCGCGGAACCGCCTCGAGGCCGGCAGCCGCCAGCACGGCAGCAACCCGCGTGCGCTCATCCCCCTCTGCGTCACGGCGCGAAGCAGGGGCAGTGGCCAGCGCCTGGAGGTGGGAGACGAACGCCTCCCGCTGAACCAGGCGCAGCTTGCCGAGCTTCGTGACCGGCAAGGGGAAGCCCGGCGCGCGGATCGTGTCGAGGAAGACGCGCGCCGGGATGCCGGTGACCGCCTCGACGTTCTTCTGCGAGAGCATCTCTGGCTGCGGCGCTGAGATCGTGAGCCCGTCCAGCGGGATCGCGAGCGTCGCAGTGGCGGTGGGGTTGAACGTGCTGGGGCGCTGCGATCCGCCGACGGGCCGCTCCAGGACCATTCTCTCGGTCGCTCGCATGCCGCTGTCCGCCTGAAGAAGAGCAAGCGGTGCCGATACACGCGCGAGAGCCGCTTGTGCCATTCCATACCTCCATCCGTATTGGGTTCGCGAGCAACGGTGACCGATACCGCCGGAAGGAGCCCGAAAAGGTAATTCTGCGCCTGAGGTAATTCGCCTCGAATTACCCGGAGACGCGCCTAAGAAAAATGCTATGTCGCATCGCGGATTTCGGTGTTCTGGACAGCGCCGCTGAGCGGCCGGAAAAGGGGGGAGCGAAGGGGTCAATTTTGGTAATTCTGCGCGCTCCGTCGGCACCGCGCATGGACGCGACACAGACGGGTGCGCCACGGTAGGCACGTCGCCCAGAACGCGACCAGCGCCCGCGCGCGTCGAGGCGCGCCAACGGCAGCAGGATTTCGTCGTGACGGGCCCGTGACGCTCGCGTAGGACGCCAGGCCGCCCCTCGAGCATGTGCTGGTCCGCGTCGAGGTAGGCGATGCCGATCAAGTCGCCGCCCGGCCCATGACGACTGTAGCCGTCGGCGTCGCCTCGGCCGCCGTCGCGCCTTCCAGGACCCAAAGCTGTCCCGTCCCCCAAGGCGCCACCCGGTGCGCCTCGGCCGCCTTCCTCGGGGGGGGCCCGCCGTCGCAAGGGCTCACCGCCGCAGCTGTGCCAGGTCGCCCGGGGCATTGGACCCACGGAACCAGGGCGACCAGGAGGCCGGGGACACCTGGCCATGGCCGAACCGTCCCGCCAGCCCGCTGAGTGACACTACGTGTGCCCAAACGTTTACAGGAGGGCATCCGAAATGACACTACGTGTGCCCGGATGTTTACAGCAGGGCGTCCGAAATGACACTGCATGTGCCCGGGCGTTCACGGTGCGGCATGCCGATGAACCTGCACGCCTGGCCTGAGAGGCGCGCGCCCATGCCGCCGAGGAAGCATGCGTCTCTCTCTGGCTCCCGGCGGCAGCCAGCCCACGCCGAGGCTCACGGCCGCCGAGGTGGCCGGCGCCGATCTGCTGCCCAGGGACGCCGTCGCGGAGGTCCGTGCCGGCAGCGGCGACCACGACATCCCTGCGACCGCGGAAGAGCACGTCCACCCGGCGGCCTCGCCGCCCGGCGAGGAACACGAGCAGCGCGCCGCGCTTCGGATCGCGGCCGAGCTGATCACGCACAACCGGAGTGCGGAAGTCGGCAACGCGCAGGAGAACGCTCGTCGAGCAGGGCATCATGGCCCCGGCGATTGCACGACCGACCCCGCCGAGCGCCGCAAGGGCCACAACCAGGACGATGGCGGGCGATGGTGTGAATGCACCGTCCGATCGAGCTCGACTTGCTGCGCCTCCAGCGCGGACGGCCGAAGACGTTTTCGACACAGCGCCATCCCTGTTGCTGCACGGACGCCAGCCGGGCACAGACACCCTGATGAATGCCTTGAGCTCAGCATCGGGAAGGGTATCGACTCCAGAACAACGCTTGACTCGGGCCGCCGCGCCGTGGCCTCCTCGGTGCGAGGGAGGCTGCAATGCCGCTCGTTCCGAGATGTGCGCTCCGGGCGATCATCCCGCTCTTGATGTTTCTCGCTTGCGTGCTCGCGCAGGGGGGATGCCAGTGCATCTTCGGCGACCCGCCCCTGGAGCCGCCTCCTGGCCTCATCGCCTGCCGGACCCAGGGCGCACACAGCCCTGCCGCGGATCGCCCCGTGCCGGAGGTCGAGACCGTCGCCGCCGGTACGATCCCGGGGACGTTCTACATTTCGAGCACCGGGGAGGCCGTATACACCATGGAACTGGCCTCCCCGCCGTCGCGCGCGGGCGTGGGTCCTCGGATCGAGCTCGTCTATCGCAGCGACAGCGACAGCGGCGACGGGGTGCTCGGCGCCGGCTTCTCCATCGCCGGGCTGTCCGCGATCGCGCGGTGTCCGAAGAGCCTCGCGCAAGACGGGGAGATCCGCGGCGTGAGGTACGACGGGGACGACGCGCTCTGCCTCGACGGCCAGCGCCTCGTCCCCGTGGGACAGGCGCCGGGGACCATCGAGTACCGCACGTTCCCGGATACCCTCGTCAAGGTGGTCGGGCACTACCCTCCGAAAGACGGTGCTCCTGCCGAGGCGCTCTTTTTCGAGGCGTTTCTGCCTTCCGGCCGCGTCGTCGAATACGGGCGCACCGAGGGCAGCAAGCCGCTCGCGCGGGGCGGCGTCCCGCGCGTTTGGCTCGCGAACAAGGCCCGCGACGGCCGCGGCAACGCCATGACGTACGCATATTGCGTCGCCGAGGCGGAGGACGGCCATGCCGCCGAGTACGCGGTGGACGAGATCCGCTACACGGCTTTTGAGGGAACGCCGTCGCTCGAGCCTTCGCGGGCGGTACGCTTCGTGTACGCGACGAAGGATCCGGCTGCCATTCGCACCGGGTACTCGGGCGGCATGGCGCTCCAGCACTCGCTTCGCCTCGAAGAGATCCAGATGCTCGGTCCTGGCGACGCGCTGGTCCGGAGCTACGGGTTCCGCTACGAGCTCAGCCCGACGACGAGCCGCACGCTCCTGACCGAGGTCGAGGAGTGCGCAAGCGATGGTGTGTGCAAGCCTCCAACACGATTTCAGTACAGCCGCGGAGAGCCCGGGTTCAAGCGGCTCACGACGGACATCGACAAACCGGTCTCCGAGAGGGCGAGCCCGATGGTGTTCGACGTCGACGGCAATGGGCGCGACGACCTCGTGGTTCCGGACATGGTCGCGGCGCTCAGCACACCGAGCAATCCGATCACGGCGTGGCAGGTGGCGCGGAACCTCGGGCCACCTGCCTCGCCGTCCTTTCTCGCACCGGCCGAACTCGCCTTCCTAGAGGATTGGCTGTTCGTCGCCGATCCGGTTGGACCCTCCGATCCGGCGATGCTTCAGCCGGAGCTCGGGACGGTCCTGGACTACGACGACGATGGGCGAACGGACGTGCTGGTCCATGACGTCTACGGTGCCGAGGTCACGTGGCATGTGCTCCTGTCCCGGCCGGACTGGACATTCGCGCTCCACGACACGGGCATCCGCCGGCCGTTCCCGCTCGGGGGCACGCCCCCGCCGCCAGGCCTGAGCAGCCCCGGCGCCTCGATGCACCTCGCCGACCTGGACGGCGACGGCGTGCCGGATCTGATCCAGTGCGAGGACCACGACCGCCTGGGACAGTCGCCGATCCCGGCCTCTTCCGTGTGGACCGTCCACCTGTGGCGGCCGGCAAGCGGCGCGACGCCTGCGGGATTCGACTCCACGGGCGAATCGATCGAGCTGCTCATCGGCTATCCCTGCGGTACGGAGCTCCACACGCTCGACGTCGATGCCGACAGCAAGATCGATCTCATCGTGCCGTCCCTGCGACGGTTCGGTGACGGGACGGTCCTCCTCGGAGATAGCTACGACGCGATCATGCGCCGCGGCGAGGGGCGCTGGGAGGTGATCGGCACCGAGCTCCCTGTCGTGTGGCCCGGGGGCCGCGTCGTCTTTCTCGACGCGAACGGCGACGGCTTGCCCGATGCCGTCGAATCTGGCCCGGGCGACCACCAGCTCTATACCTACTTCAACACGGGCCCGACCTTCGTGGCCTCGCCGTTCCGGACCGTCGATGCGTTCAGCTTCGGCGATCTGTTCGGTCTTCCCGATCAGGACGTGTTCTTCCCGCTCGCCGTACCGCTCGACTTTAATGGCGATGGGCGGCAGGATCTGGTCATGCCGGTTCCTCCAGGCATGCTGCTGGGCGGCTCCGATGCGCTCCCGTCGTGGGCCGTCCTGCTCGCGACGGGCGACCGCGCTGGGCCGCCCTTCCGGCTCGTCGACCCGGGGCTGCCGTTCGAGGCCAGCCTCGGCGATGCGGCGGTCACCCTCGCCGATCCGCGCGGGCCGCGCACCGGCGACGTCGATGGGGACGGCGCGCAGGACGTGATCCTGTCGCTCGGCGGCGTGTTCAACGTCTTCCAGAACCTCTCGGCCGATCAGGATCTGCTGATCGCGGTCTCCGACGGGATGAACGCGCACGACCCGACCGAGCCGGACTTCGTGCCCAACGTGAGCATCTCGTACGGCCACATGACCGATGCCTCGGTCACGAACGAAGGCGTTGCGGAGGATCCGGCGCGGCGGAGCGCGCTCTACCTCGCGCGTTCCGGCACGCCGGACGACTGCGGCTATCCGCGCCGCTGCGCGGTGGGGCCGCGGCGGGTGGTCAGCGCGTATGCCCTCAACAACGGCGCCGATCGACCGCGGCGCTTCGAGGTCGGCTACCGCGACGGGCGCTACCACCGACTGGGCCGCGGATTTCTCGGGTTCGGCGAGCGGATCGTCACCGACCTGGACACGGGCGATGTGACGATCGACGCCTACGACCACGTCACCTTCGACGACGATCTCCAGGTCTTTCCCTTCGCGGGGCGCGTCCAGCGGACGTGGCGCGGGGCTCCGGGACTGCCGAGCCAGCCCAGGCCGGAGCAGATAGAGCTCTCGTTCGCCGACGTAAGGCGGACGCTCGTACCGACGAACGACGGCGCGACGTACTTCACGCTGCCGACCGAGCGCCGGATGAGGCAAGCGCAGGGCATCTATCCGCCACCGAACGGATCCACGCCTGCCATCGAGGCATACATGCGGGAGGTCGAGCGCGGCGGCGACGGCGCGACGTTGCTGCGCGATTCGGTGTCGAAGGTGACGGACTTCGATACGTTCGGCAACGTGCGCGCCGAGGAGGTCTCGACGAGCGGCGTCGACCTGACGTTCAACGTCACGCGGACGTTCAAGAACGACGCCGAGCGCTGGGTCCTCGGCCAGCTCGAGACGCAGAAGGAGTGCAGCGCGGCGGCGGGGATGTCGCAGTGCCGGACCCTCACGCGAACGACCACGATCTACGGCGAGGTGGAGACCGAGTCCGCCGAGAGCGACGACGGCCTTCCCGACACGAAGCTGAAGCTCACATACACGCGCGACGACTTCGGGAACATCACCGGCGTCACGGCAGAGGACGCCTTCGGGCACCATCGGACATTCAGCACGCCCTACGACGCGGAGGGCATGTTCCCCGAGAAGTACGTGAACGCGGCCGGGCACACCACGCTCGTGGAGTTCGACGGGGCGCTCGGCGTGCTGCTCAAGCGGGTCGATCCGAATCAGCTCGTGACGACGTGGGCGTACGACGGCTTCGGGCGCGTCGGCGTCGAAACGCGCCCAGACGGCACCACGACGGTCACGGTCTCGCGTACCAAGGATGGCGGCCCGGGGCGGGATGCGTGGCGGGTGAGACAGCGGAGCACCACCACCGGCGGGGCCGACGACACGGTCGAATTCGACACCCTTGGCCGCGCGATCCGGTGGCTGTGGTACGGGCCCGACCCGTCGCAAGGGTCGCGCGATGCGCCGCGTTTGATGCAGGAAATCGTGTATGACGCGCTCGGTGAGCACGTCGCGCGGCGCTCGGTGCCGGTCAGCGAGGATACGCCCGAGCGCGAGATGCTCTACGACCGCTATGAACACGATGCTGTAGGCCGCGAGGTGCGGCATACAACGCCGTGGAACGCGGTCACGACCACCGAATACGACGGCCTGCTCGTGCGCGCCACCGACCCGCTCGATCACGTGACGGTGACCGAGCAGGATCCGCTGGGGCGCATCAGAACCATCACCGACGCGGCCGGCGGGGAGACCCGCTACGCCTATGGCCCATTCGGCCTGCTGCACACGGTCACCGATCCGGGCGACGCCGTGACGCGCACGACGCGCGACGCATTCGGCCGCGTCCGGCAGCTCGACGACCCCGATCGGGGCACGACCGTCTCGATCCACGACGGCTTCGGCGAGCTGATGTCAGAGGCCGATGCGCTCGGGCGCGAGATCTCGTGGGACTATGACGCGCTCGGTCGACCCCGCACGCGCATGGACCAGCACGGCGCCGAGCGTCTGACGACCACGTGGACCTGGGACACCGCGGCGCATGGCATCGGCAAGCTCCACACGCTCACGAGCCCCGATGGCGAGAAGACGTACGGCTACACCCGCTTCAGCCAGCTCGAGACGACCTCGCTCCGCATCGACGGAGAGCGCGCGTCGCTGGAGGCCAGGCTCGGCTACGACGATCTCGGTCGCGTCGAGACGGTCACCTATCCGGCGTCGGCCGGCGCAGCGCCGTTTGTCGTGGCACACGAGCACGACGCGCATGGCCATGTGCTCGCCGTGCGCGACAGCAGCACGCGCTTCGCCTACTGGCGTTTGACGGACGTGGACAACGCGGGGCGCTTCCGGGAGGAGGTGTTTGGCAACGGCGCCGTCACGGAGCGGAGCTACTTCGCCGACAAGCAGCGCCTCAGGCACATGGTGACGCAGAGCGGCGCGGGCGAGGTGCAAGACCTGGACTATGGGTTCGACGATCTGCTGAATCTCACGCGCCGCACCGATGCGCTTCAGCCCCGGAACACGACGGAGCGCTTCAGGTACGACGCGCTCCACCGGCTGACCTGCGCGTACTTCAGCGAGGTCGAGAGAGCGTCGGCGCCTTGCGCGCTCCGCTACGACTACCACCCAAACGGCAACCTCATCTTCAAGTCCGACGTCGGCACGCTCGCCTACGACGATCCGTTGCACCCGCATGCCGTTACCGATGCGGGCACAGGCGGCAGCTTTGGTTATGACGCTGTAGGAAACCAGATCGCGCGCCCCGGCGCCACGACCGTGCGCTATACGCCGTTCGACCTGCCGGCGCGCATCACGCAAGGCACGAGCACCATCACGTTCGCCTACGACGGCGACCAGCAGCGGATCCGCAAGACCACGCCGGAGAAGGAGACGCTCTACCTCGGCGACCTGTTCGAGCGCGCTACCGACGCGGCGTCGGGCACCGTAGAGCATCGATACCACGTCCACTCGCCGGAGCGGGTCGTGGCGATCGTGACCCGGGGCGGCGCGGATGACGGCACGCGGTACGTTCATGTCGACCACCTCGGCTCCGTCGACGCGCTCACCGACGAGGACGGCGACGTGATCGAACGGCGGAGCTACGACCCATTCGGGCAGCGGAGAAACCCCGTGTGGGGAGAGCCCGCACCGGCGTCATTTGCCAGCAAGACGACGCAAGGGTTCACGGGGCACGAAAGCGACGACGAACTCGGGCTCGTGAACCTGAAGGGCAGGATGTACGATTCCAAGATCGGGCGGTTCTTGACCACGGACCCGATCGTGTCCTTTCCGTTCTTCGGACAGAGCTGGAATCCATACAGTTACGTGCTGAACAGCCCGCTCAACTTCGTGGATCCGACCGGATTTCAGCCAGCGGACCAGGAGCTCTTCATCGATCCGGAGTACGCCAAGGACCCCGAGGTGCAGCGACTCCAGGAATTGAGTTGCGCCGGCTTCGGCGATTTCGAATGCTCCAAGTCCAAACCGCCTTCCAACGAGGTAGAAGGTTCGCGCGAGGCCGCGGAGGTCGGCGCGGCGGCGCCGCCGGTCGACGTCAGCACGACCGGGAGCGCGTCCGGGTATGTGCCGCAGCCGGTGACCACGGCGCCGATCGACTGGTCGCAGAACCCCTATGTCCAGGTTGAGGGCGGGTTCGTCGCCGGGTTGTTGCTCGGTCTGGTTCCGTTCGCCGGCGTGGGTCATGAGCTGCTGGACGCCGCGGGCGTGCTGGCCCATGGGACGCCGGAAGCCAGGATGGGGCTGGCCATCGGGCAGATAGTGGGTGGGCTCACCGTCACGATCGGGGGCTTGACGGGGGAGGTCTTCGGGGGCATCACGAGCGCCACCGGAATCGGCGCGGCGATCGGTGTGCCTGCGATCGCGGTGTCGACCGGGCTCGTCGTCGGTGGGGTCGGTAACATCGCGGCGGGGCTCCAGGGGCTGTCGCAGGCACTGATGTCGAGCGGGTCAGGCAGTGCGGGCTCGCAGGGCGCGGCGCCTGCCGCAGGGGGGGAACCCGAGCATCACATCATGACGAACAAGAATCGCGTGTCGACGACCCAAGGAGGACCGTGGACGCCGCGATTTGAGGACATGGCCAAGCGAGCTGGCATGACGCTGGACGATGCGGCTAATCGAGTTCGAATCCCCGGTCACCGAGGGCCGCATCCGGAGGCGTATCACCAGGAGGTGTTCAACCGACTGCGCAGGGCTACACGTGGATTGCAGGGCGACGCCTATTCGAACGCGTTCCGAGCGGAGCTCGACGCGATTCGGATCGAGGCAGGCACAGCCGGATCCGGACTCAACCGGCTCCTCACGGGGCAGTGATGCGACGGTTCTTTCTGCTTCAAGATGAGATGACAATTAAAGGGCGATGGCACCTGGGCGAAATCCGGCTCCGCAGTGGCTTAGAACCGCTGCTCGATGCGGGTCATCGACTGGATGCTACTGAGCCATTGCGAGGTGAAGTAACCCACGCGGGTCGCATCCTAGAATTCAGTCTCACCAGCTTCAATGTTCCCGTCGCGACGACGGAGCTCGCGAATGCGGTGAGTTCCGTGGCGGGACGTGATGTTCAGTGCATTCCCCTGGAGATTGCGGGGCAGACGGGCATGCTCGTCCTGAACTCGGTTCGCGTCATCCGATGCCTCGACGAGGAACGAGCCGAGTTCATCAAATGGACCATGCAGGATCACCGATCGGATCTTGCCGGGCAGTATCGACAGATCACGAAGCACGTGCTGAACGAAAGTGCGCTTCCGAATGATGCCCATTTCTTCCGCATCGAGGGCTCGCTTGTGGAGCTGATTGTCTCGGATGCTGTGAAGGCTGGTATGGAATCAGTTGGATGCCTCGGAGCGAAGTTTGTTGAGGTGCCGCTCTCGAGCTCGCGTTCGGGGGCGTGAGCGTGCTGGCGGTCGTCGTCCGCTGGGCCCGTGTCCGCTGACACCCGGCGCCGTTGCCCAGCAGCCAACTCAGCGCGCCAAGCCAATGCGTCACCGCGGGCTGCTTCCGACTATTCGGGAAACCGAAGCGTTTTGACAGCGATGCCGTCCGCCCCTCGGATTTCGACGCCAGACCAATCCCAGCTCACGCCGCCCTTGCCCGGCGGCCCCAGCTCGTACGTGACCCCCTCCAGCGTGAGCTGGTCCTCGTCGAGGTAGGCGATGCCGATCGAGTCGCCGCCGCGCCCCGGGCCGCCGTAACCACCGTCGCCTCCTCGGCCCCCGCTGCCACCGCCGCAGGACCACGTGCCGTCCCCCAAGGCGCCGCCCGGTGCGCCTCGGCCACCATCGCCGCCCTCCTCGGGCAGCCCGCCGTCGCCGCCCGGGCCCGCGCGGAGGGTGGTGATCACGCTATCGCGCACCGTCACTTTAGCGTGAAGCGCGACGATGCCGATCGTCGGGTACCCGTTTTCGCCCCCTTGGCCCCCTCGACCGCCGCAGCCGCCAGCGCCTCCAGAGCCGCCGCCGGCGCCTCCCTTGGTGGCCACGCCGCACACCGCGAGCCCGCCTCGACGGCCGCCCCCGCCGCCGCCGCCTTGACCCGGCATGCCCCTCCCGCCGTCGCCTGCTCTGTCGGCTACCCATCCTGTTCCGGTGATATGCCCGATACCCTGCCCCGATGCGCCGATGGTGCCCAACGCGCCGGGGGCCCCCGGGCCCCCGTTGTAGCAGTGGATGCCCGTCACTTCCCCGTTCCCATCTCCCCCGCGCCCTTCACTCGGGTGGGAACTCGTGATCGGCTGCCCATCTTCCCCGTCGCCAGCGCCATCGGAAAGGCCGTCGCCTCCTTTGCCGCCGGTGCTCGGGATTCCACCCTCGCACGGGTTCACCACTGCCGGGCCGCCGTGGACGATAGTCGCCGAGCACTCATCCCCCCCATACAGCCCATCGGCTCCTGCCGCTGCCTGATTCAGCCCAGACCATGGCTTGCCAGGGCGACCTGCCCAGCCGTCCCCAGCCCTCAATTGGCTTCGGAGGATCTCCACCTCCGTATTGGACTGAACGAGCACCGCAACCGGACCCCTCGCCCGCATATCAAGATCGGCGAGGATCGAAACCCCGTCCGCGGCCCCCCTATCTTCGGAACCCGAGGGCTCGATGATCACCAAGGGGTCGGTATCCATCGTGTGAACAAACGTGGACACCGTGTCTTCGGGGTCGCGCACCCATCGCCGGCAGTCGTAGCCCCCGAGGAGATCCACGCCGGAGGGCAGCGTGATGTGCGTCTTCACCTCGAATCCGTCGTTGCAGATGAACACGCGCCCTCGTCCAGCGCGTGCGAGCTCGACGGCGCGATGGACCGTGAACACTGGCTTCGCTTTCGTGCCGGGGTTCCTGTCGTCGCCGCCACCCAAAGCTGCCGCAACGAACACGCCGCAGCCATCGTCGAGGATATGGGCGGCTACGTGCTCGATGCAGACCGACTCCGGGGGCGGTTCGTCCTGGCACGAGAGTCCATCGCAGGGCGCTCCGCCAGCACCGTTGATGCCGGGTGCTGTCCCACACCCGGTTGCCGACGGTGACAACAAGAGGAAGAAAGCAGCGGCAGTGGTCTTTCCCATGAGCGTCTCCTGACGGTTGCCGCCCGTGCAGGGCGGTTCAACGAGGCGGTTCCGGGTCGGGCGCATCGAACCTGTACCAGAACGTCGGAATTCCATCGTTGCCCTTACCGACTTCGTCGCCGGGAACTGCATTGCCCGCGAGCCCGCCGGCGCCGGCTTTTCCCTGATTGAAGGTCGCGCTCGGCGCAAGGGACACGAACGCGCCCACCGATGCGACGCCCAACGAATGCCCCCCGAGGCCGCCGCCGGCATCACCGCCGCGGCCGCCGTTGCCGCCCGCGCCTCCACGACATGCGCCCCATGTGATGGCGGGGCCGGTGAAGCCCTGCCCACCGTCGCCACCCCACCGACCGTAGCCGCCCGGTTGGCCAGTCCCGCCAACACCCCCGTTGCCGCCGATGCCCGTTGTCACCCGAGTCGCCTCAAGGGTCAACGCGCTCCCCGACAAGGCCACGATGCCGATGCTCGACCCGCCGTACCCGCCGCCTTTCCCTCCAAGGCCACCGCAACCGCCACTGCCCCCTGACCCGCCAGCCGCACCCGCCTGCGGGCGGCCTGCTGGACACGCCGTCATCTCGCCTCGCGATTTGCTGCCACCGCCACCCCCGCCGCCCTGACCGACGCCGCCTTTCTTCCCATCCTCACCGCGAATGCCGATCCAACCGTCTTCTGTGAGGTGGCCTATGCCAACCGCACCGCCGGCGCGACCCCCGTCAGCACCCTTCGCGCCATCGCTTCCTTCGCTGCATCTCGTCATCTGCGCGCCGAGCCCTGCGCGGCCGTGGCCCTCCGGATTCTCCGCCGGCTTCGGCTGCCCGGGCGCACCGTCCCCCCCCGATTCGAGCCCGCCGTAACCGCCGTCTCCGCCCGTGGACTCGGTCCCGTCGTCGCACACCGTCACGACCGCGAGAGCGCCCGTGGCGAAGTCCGCGGAGCAGGCGGACACGCCGTCGTTTCCCTCCAGGCCGTCGTTGGCCCGCTCCCTGCGCGCGTCTTCTCCCGGCTCCCCGCCCTTGCCATTACCCGCGACGATCGCGCTCGCCTGCACGATCGCCCTG
Organism: Sorangium sp. So ce185; assembly: GCF_051526825.1. Classification (NCBI taxonomy): domain Bacteria; kingdom Pseudomonadati; phylum Myxococcota; order Polyangiales; family Polyangiaceae; genus Sorangium; species Sorangium sp. So ce185. The sequence goes on from NZ_CP150316.1 coordinate 1,892,107, forward strand.
GCCCCAGGACTCAAGATCATCGCGATCGACGATTTCCCATCGATTGCCGAGGCGTCCGCCGCCACGACGCGCACGCCGAACACAGTTGACGTCGCGTCCTCTTGTTCTCCCGCGATCACCCGCAGCGGGATGCCCACCGGCGGAGCGATGAACGTTGGGTGATCCGGTCCACCGAACGACCCCTCATACGACCAATCGCCGCCGTCATCACAGCGACGGCCGCCCCAGAGGTCGATCCCCGAACGCAGCGTGATTGCCTCCTCGAACGACCCGCCACAAGCGTACACGCGCCGGGTCGGCGCCTCGCCGTCTTCTCGTCCGCTCGTGGCGAGCCCGATGGCGTGCTGCAACGTCTTCACCGGCGCGTCCTTCGTGCCCGGGCTGCTGTCGTTGCCTGACGCACTCACGAACACCCCGCATTGGTCGAGCGCCGGTGCCGTGCCGGGCTCTCCCGCGCAAGGTCCTGGCGGAGGCTCCGGCTCAGGCGCGCACCCCGCCACCTCCGAGCAAAGGTCGGTGTAAGCGCACGCTGTCAGCGAGCTCATCGCGCTCGCCGCGCAGAGCGTGACAGCGACGACGGACGTTGCAGCGCTTCGGCCCTCCGGACCTGCTTGCGAACGCCTCCCGTCTGCTCCTCGCATCCTCACCAGAGTCCCTCGATCCTCACGCCGGTCTCACCCCCGGCCGCCACGGGCGTGACGTGAACCCGCTCCTGAGTCGGCGTGCCCCCCAGGAAGGAAAAATCGGTGAAGAACGACGCGGCGGTCACTGCCCCGATCACGCCACCCGTGATGACTAGGGCAGTCCCCACGCCGGCGGACAAGTTGCGGGCGTCTCGCAGGCGGAGCAGGTCAGCGCATGGGGAGTCCGGCGGCGCTTGCCAGCACATCGTCGAGCTTGACGTGGAGCCGCGCGTGAGCCCGTCGCGCCGCTCGCTGAGGTCATCATTCAGCTTGCGGGCCCTGAGCATGAAGACGCCGCCCCCGAGCACGGTGCCCGTCGTGACGGCGATACCCGCGACGCGCAGCGCTCCCGGCCAGGAAACCCACGGGCTGGGAGGCTGTGCCTTCCTCGTAGCATCGGACCCGGACGAAAGGCTCAGGGTCTTAGGTGCTTCCTTCGGTGACACCAGCGCGGTCTCGTTGGTGCCGCTCACCGCAGTGCGCGGCAGCTTCATCGTGATCTCGTGCTCCGCGCCCGCCGCGGCGAGGAACGAATGAAGCCCGTCCTCATGGCCCGGTGCACGGCCCCGCACCATGTGTTTGCCCGGCTCGAAGAAGAGCGTGTAGGTCCGCGCGGTCCGCCCGATGCGCTCGCCGTCGACGAGCACCTCGGCGTCGGGCGGGTCGACCGAGAGAACAAGCATAGCGACGCGCTTCGCTGTCTCGCGCTGTGCTGCCTCGTATCGCCGCTGGAGCGCATCGGGCAGCACTTCGCGCTGCTCGAGGCTCTTGGCAAGGTGCTCGGCAGCATCGCGGTATCGGTGCAGCGCGATCTCGCAAAGGCCGAGCTCGCCGGCGAGCTCCGCGCGCTCTCGCTCGGTGCTGGTCGCCGGGTCTACGGCATCGAAGGCAGCCTTGTAGGCAGCGTGTGCCTCGATCCACCGCCCGGCATTGCGCGCTCTCTGACCACGGCGAACATGGTCCTTCACCGATGAGCTGTCGCTCCGTCTCGCCGCCGGGGGCGATATCGTCGGCGCTGGCAGACTTCGTGAATCCTGTTGCGCCTTCGCGGAGACATCATCGGCGCTGGCAGACTTCGTGAAACCTGTTGCGGCCCCGAGTGTGAGAAAAATCGAGAGCGAATGCGCAATGTAACGCATCCAGTGACGGTACTTACGCCGGCCGCTCGGCGTCAACCGGCAGAAGCCGCAACGTCTCGGCCGCTTGGACGAGAATTGGCGGTCGGATGACGGAATGTGCTCAGCCTTCCTCGCGGGCCCGGTTCTATGTGGACGAAGGTGTTACCCTGGAGCACATTATCCGACCAAAGTTGCTCCTCAGCTCCTTTTTTGTGAAGCGTTTTGGCCGGCTCAAGTGTGCTGCTTACCGTGGACAGGCCAGCGACCGTCTCCCCCGGCTTCGAGCTCTTCCGGCGCCTCGCCCGGCGCCACGGTGTGCCGGCGCGAAATGCCGAGGATGTCGCCCAGGAAGCGCTGCTGCGGGGGCTAGAGGCCGACAAGCGGCTCGATCTAGGTGGAGACCTGGCCCCGTACCGCGTCACGATCGCCGTCAACCAGGCGCGCAATCACGTCCGTGACGCACGCTGCCGCGGCGAGGTGCTGACGTCGTTCGATGGGTGCGAGATCCGAGATGAGTGTCTCACGCCGGAAGAGCTGCTCCGCAGACGGCAGCGGGAAAAGCTCGCGCGGCAACTGCTAGACCAACTCGATCCCAAGTACCGGGATCTCTTGATCAAGCACGACCTCCAAGAGGTCCCGCTGGCCGAGATCGCCTCCGAGCAGGGGCTTTCGCTGGACACCGTGAGGACGCGACACTGGCGGGCGCACAAGGCGCTCCGGGTGCAGCTGGAGCGGTGGCAGGCGCAGCAGCGCTCTCGGGGATGGGACGACAGCGCCTGCGTGCCGCTTGCACTGGGCTTCGGCCGTCGCGCGTCGTGGGTGGCCTGGCTGCGCCGTCTGGGGGTGAGGGTCCTCGTTCAGGGCGCGCTCGTCCTGCTGACCGGCGCGCTCGTCTCCTCAGTGCCATCCCCGCCCGACCTGAAATCGAGGGTCGGGGCGGCGGCGGTCCGCGCCCCTACCACCGCGCCCCGAGCGCGGGACGCCGCCACGTCTCCCGTGCGAGACAGCGCGCTCAGCGCCGCGGCGCCTGCCAGAGGTGGAGGCGCGCAGGGCGCCGCGGCGCCCGCAGCGCCGATCGCGCACGAGAGCTCGTCGTCGAGGGAACAACGAAACGCGGGCGCCGAGGCGATTGTGAGCAGCACGCCTGCTCCCGTCGAGACGACAGCTCGCCGGCCCGCGTCGACTCCGGCGAGCGCCGCTCGACCAACTGTCAGCGATCGTGAGAGGAGCCTGGTCAACCAGGCCCGAAGAGCCATCGAGGCCCACGACGCCATGGCCGACGTCGAGGCTCTACGGCTGCTTGAGGCCCACGCGCGGGAGTTCCCCCGTGGGCGGCTCGCCGCCGAGCGCGAAGCACTCCTCAAACTGCTTCGCTGAATCGTCGGTCGTCCATCAGCAGCTGAGCAGGCGGCGGCGCCGGTGATGTCTTCCGGCAGCACAAGGCCGAGATCCGCCTTGCGTCGGACAGGAACGCGCACGTCCAGGAGGCGAAATATCATGGAAGACATGCTGTGTGCGATGTGGCTCGTCTCGCCGATCGTTCTCGCAATGATGGCCTGCGTCGCGATCGGTTTCGCGGTCACGGCGCGCGAGGCGATGGGACGCGAACACGGGCTTCGCGAGGCGCGCGAGCAGGCGCATGACGACGAGGAGGCAACCCTCACCGATGCGAAGGAAAAGGCCGAGCAGGAGCTGGGGCGGTATCAGCGCCTGCTGGACTGCCATGTCGATGCGCTGATCGCTGCGACGGCCGACGTCCGAGCGCGCCCTATCCCGTGGCCGGGCAGGGTTCTCGAAGCGTTCTGCGCGACGATACCTGCGTGGCAGCGAAGACTGACCGAGAGCACGGGGCTCACGCCGAGGGACGTGGAGCGGCTGCTGAACAGCGACCTCCCGATCTCGCCCGGCCTCGCGCGGCAGTTGGAGGTCTTCACGGGCACGCCCGCTCGGTACTGGGAGCGCCTGTGGCGGCTGCACGATGACTACCGAACCGACGCGGACGAAACGGTCGTGATCAAGCTTGATGAACCGACCACCAGGCGCGAGAGCGCGACGCGTACGGCGGCCTCGCCCGCGTCGATCTCGGTGCCACCGAACCCGCCCTCGATACCCCCTCGCGCGCCTGATGTTCCGCCGCCCGTGGTGCCGGCTCCTGACCCGGCTGCCAGGAGCCCACGCGCCAAGCTCCCGCCGCCTCCACAGCCGCAGCTGAGATCGCCGCTGCCTGCTCGCGTCGAGGCGGGGACCGAGTTCGCGCGCCGCGCTGCAACGCTGACGAGCTTCCCGCTGCAGCGTGACCAAGGCGGGTCCAGTCCTGCACGCGGATCGGATTGGGAGGACGTTGAGCGCTCCGCGCTGAACACGACACTTCCAGGAGTAGGGAGCCATGGGTGACCGCGGCCGCGCCTCGCGTTCTGTGGAAACGGGCGTGCGACCGGCGGTACACACTTCATTCGGAGTGATGCGATGCTCGCCGAACACGGCTCGACAACGCTGTTGCTCGCGCTCGCGGCGGCTATTCTGGCGATTGCTCGAATCTCCACGTCCGGCGATCCCGCTACGCTTGCTGCTCTGCTCGCTGCGCTCCGGAGCACCGCGGGCGAGCGGGGGCTCGCGGTTGTAGCGGCATGGATCGCAGGCATGGGCGTTCCACGGAACGACCGGGCCGACGTTACGCAGTGCGCGCTGGAGACGGCGGCCGCTGCCTGGCCCCGATTCAATCCTGATTTCAATCGGCCAGGACAAGAAAGCAGCGCAGCGACATCAGAGAGGCGCCGGAAGCTCTTCTCACGCTGGCTACACCGCATTGTCGCACGGAGCGTGTCTAGGTACTTTAGGCAGCACTTCCGCTCCGTTGAGATCCTGACGGAGGAGCCGCTCGATCCTGAGACGCCTGACCCTCGGCGGAACGCTGAGGCGGAGCTGATCGCGGAACAGAGCAGGCTCGATCTGCTCGACGCGCTCCTTCGCGCCGACCCCGAAGCCGCGGGGATCCTGTTGGCGCGGAATTTGGACGAAAGACCGATGAGAAAGGTCGCGGAGGTGGCGGGAATCCCACTGTCGACGGCTTATAAGATGCGTGCTCGCGCTCGTGCCGCTCTCCGCGCGGAGCTTGAGCGCCTCAAGGAGCTCGATTGCACGCTAGACAAGGAGGACTAGACATGATCGATCTTTCGTGGATCGTTCGGGCGGATCAGCAGGTGGCGGAGTATCGGCGCCTGATGAAGGTTTCCGCCGAGGATGAGGCGCGGCGAGAGGGCGCGCAGCGGGCCATGGCTGACATCCGGGCGGCGCTCGCCGAGATCGGATACCCGTTGCAAGAGCTCGATAGCCCGCTCCGCCCACGCAGTTTTGACGCGCTTGATGAGTGGAAAGAATTTGGGATCCGCCAGTTCTGGTGGGCCGGGGAGATGCTCCGGCGCATGCAAGCGCGCGTGTCGCAAGCCAGTGCGCCGAAACCGTCCCGCACGGAGCAGATCGAGCGAGCGGGTAAGGTGCTCGAAACCATCCGGCATCTTCGCCGCGCAGCCGAGCTCGTGCCAGATGCGGAGCCGTACGTGCGCAGACCGATCCAGCGGTTTGCCACCGAACTTATCGAGATCGACTCGCCGCTCGACACGTGCGAGATATGCGGGCTGGAATGGCACGGATGCCAGGAGCCCCCTAAAGACGGGCCGCATTGCCGTCATGCAGACATGTGGAGAATGTACGGCGAGGCGAAGGATGCAGGCGTGATCCGGCGCCCTGGCGAACCGCTGCTAGCGTACCTTGATCGCTTCTATTTATCGACCGAGGGCCGCTTCTGGGGCTGCACCAAGCGAGTAGACGAGCAAGACCATGGCTGCCAGTAAGAGTAAGCGCTGCATGAAGCGCCGTCTCTCCCCAGCCGCCACGTCCAGCGCATGATGGCGCGCATGACAAGGACATCGACGACAGAAGAAAAATGGGCGGATCGAGTCCGGGCGTGGCGCGAGAGCGGCGAGTCGGCCGAGGAGTTCGCGCGGAGCCGCGGCTTTGCGGCATCGACGCTGCACGGCTGGTCGAGCCGGCTCTCGCGGGCGGAGCGCCCGCGCTTTCTGCGGCTGGTGCCGAAGGCGCCAGCGGCGATGAGCGCTCCGGAGCTCGTCGTCGAGGTCGGCGGCGCGCGGGTGCGCGTCGTCGCGGGGTTCGACCCAACGCTCCTGGCCGAGGTGGTCCGCGCCCTGGGCGGTGCAGCGCGATGATTCCGGCGGGCGTGCAGGTGTTTGTCGCGCTGGAGCCGGTGGACATGCGCTACGGCTTCGAGCGGCTCTCGGGTCTCATTCGCGAACGCGTGGGGTACGAGGCCCGATGCGGCGCGCTGTTCGCGTTCATTGGAAAGCGGCGGACCACCATCAAGATCGTCTTCTTCGACGGCAGCGGACTCTGTCTCTTTTCGAAACGCCTCGATCGCGGTACTTTCGTGCTCCCCGACCCGCCGGCCGAGGGCGCGACGCACGTCGAGGTGGACGACGCGACGCTCGAGACGCTGCTCGACGGCATCGAGATCGCGCCCACGCCGAAGCCCACAAGGCGCGCCCCGCGCCGCGTTCACTGACTCCGCCGAATTTGCTCGACAAGTACGATCGGCGCACGTAGAGCGGCGCCGTGCACGACGCTGCGGACAAGCCGACGCAGACGCCCGAGCAGCAGCGCATCGCGCAGCTCGAAGCTGAGCTCGCCGCGGCGAAGAGCGAGCTCGTGGGAGCGCGCGACGCGCTCGCGCAGCTCCGGCGCGCCTACACACGTGCGCTCGAGCAGCTCCAGCTTCTGCGGCGCCGCTTGTTCGTGGCGAAGGCGGAGCGGGCCGAGGTGAGCGCCGAGCAGCTCGCGTTCGACTCGATGTTCCTCGAAGTCCAGCGCCTCGAGAAGGCCCTGGATGCCGCCGAGCGCAAGAGCGGCGACGAGCGGCAGCACGACGACCCCAAGGGGCCGAAACGACGGCCCGGCGGCAAGGGCCGCCGCGACCTGTCCGAGTCCGACCTCCCCGTCGTCCGCATCGAGCTCTCCTGTCCCGAGCTCGATGCGACGGCGATGCGCATCGGGGTCGAGGAGACCTCACGACTCGGCTACGAGCGTGGAGGCATGCGCCGCATCGTGCTCGCACGCGTCGTGTACAAGGCCGAGAGGTCCGTCACGGATGCGAGCAGCTCGGCCGAGGGGGAAGCTGCCCCGCTCCAGGTCGTCGCGAAAGAAGTCCCGACGCCGACGCCTGCTGTGAGCGTCAGCCCGGAAGACACGGCCGCGGCCGGCGCGCCGAGCGCTTCGTCCGCACCTCTCGACACGCCGCCGTCGGCGCCGACGGGCGAGACCTGCACGGTCTTCATCACGACGCCGCTTCCGAAGGAGCTGTTCCGGAGGTCGTTTCTCGCGCCGTCGGTCGTTGCGCACATACTCACCAGCAAGTACCTGCTCGGTGTCCCGTTCTATCGGCTGGAGCAGCAGCTGGAGCTTCAGGGGGCGTCGCTCGATCGCGGCACGATGTGCCGTTACGCCGAAGATGTGGGCGCGACCCTGGGCGCCATCGTCGAGGCCGCACGGAAAGAGGCCTTCGAGACCGCCTTCTGCCTCTCCACGGACGCCACCGGGGTCTCCATCCAGCCCGGGCCCATCCAGGAGCGCAAGGACAAGAAGCCAGGACCGTGCCGCAAAGGACACTTCTTCGTCGTCCTCGCGGACAAGGATCACGTCTTCTTCGAGTACCAGCCCAAGCATACCAGCGCTGCGGTCTGCGAGATGTTCCGCGGCTTCTCGCGATACATCCAGGCGGACGCCCACGCGATCTATGACGCCCTCTTCCGCGGCACGCCCCCAAGGGGCGCTTCCGCCGACGAGGGACGTGGACCGCCACCGACGGAGGTCGGATGCTGGTCGCATTGCCGCACCAACTTCTGGGAGGCGGCGGTCTGCAAGCACGAGCTCGGCGTCGAGGGGCTGCGCCGGATCAATGCCCTGTTCGCCGCCGATCGCACGCTGGCGGATCTCGCGCCAGCGCAGCGCAAGGTGCGCCGCGACGCGGCCGTCCGCCCCCTGGTCGACGCGTTCTTCGCCTGGGTCAAGGCCGAGCACGCGCGTCCCCGCGAGCGCGGCCTGGTCTCCACCGCACTCGGCTACGCCCTCAACCAGGAGCAGCCCCTGCGGCGCTTCCTCGACGACGGCCGCTTGCGCCTGGAGAACAACGCGAGCGAGCGAGCTCTGCGATCCATCGCTGTGGCGAGAAAGGCGTGGCTGTTCTTCGGCAGCGACGACCACGCCTCCGCCGCGGCCAACCTCTTCTCGCTCGTCGCGAGCTGCAAGCTCCACCACCTCGACCCCGAGGCCTACCTCGCCGACGTCATCCGCGTGATGCCCTACTGGCCGCGCGAGCGCTACCTCGAGCTCGCCCCGAGGTACTGGGCGCGCACCCGCGCTCGCCTCGTCGCCGAAGAGATGAAGCTGCCCCTCGGGCCGATCACCGTCCCGCCCCCGCTTCCCGCGGAAGAGCAGCGCGCGACGAGCTGACCGGGCCGGTTCCATCGCGCCCATCCTGCACCAGCTGACCGACGTTGGGGGCTACGGCGCTTCGCGCAGCGCTTACCAGTAAGACTCGTCGCACGAGCTCCGCGCCCGGCAGCGGTGGCCGATCGAAGCTGAGCAAGCGCAGCAAGGGGCAGATCTGGACTCCTCTAACAACAGAGGATTGGAAAATGTCGCAGGAGGAAGCCACGAGAGCGAGCACGGTCACGCTGTTCGGAGGGCGGGCCCTCCCCGCGGCCGCCGCGGAGCTCGACGCCTCCGCGGTGGCGCTCGCGGCCGCCGCCGAGGCGCTCGCCGCCGTGGCAAGGGTGCTCCGTGGCGAGCTCTCGCCCCCGAGGATAGGAGCGGCGCCAGGGCGGCACCGCGCAGGCGATAGCGGGGCGGAGCCGCCGAGGACCGGCGCGAGGTCGTGGCGGTCCTCCTCGGCGCGCTAGCGGGGCGGTGGCAGGAGCTTGAGCAGCGCCACGACGGCGCCGAGGCGGGCGTGGACGGCGCGAGCGGCGGCGAGCTGACCGGTCGCGAGGAGCCCGCGGAGCTCCCAGCGCCGCGCGAGCTCGGGACTGTCGCCGCCCACCGTCCACCTGGTCGAGCTCGGGACCGTCGCCGGCGAGTTCCTCGAGCGCGGGCTCCGCGCCACGGGCTGCGGAGCGGCCGCGGGGTCGAGATGGACGCCGGCGAGCGCGTGATCGCGCTGGCGTCGTACATGGCGCCGGAGCAGGCACCGCGGCCACAGCGTCGAGGAGGACGCTGGCGAGCTCGGGGCCGTCGCCGTCCGCCTGGTCGAGCTCGGCCACATCGCCCCCGACGGCGGAACGGCCGGCGTCGGCTCTGCCGGCATGAGAGCGCGAAATGGGCCGGGAGGTCAAGCATCGCCTCGACGGATTCCGTTCCACAAACAATGGTGGAGCGTTGCCCCGCCGCCGAACGGATGGCCGCTGTGCTGCGGCGCGCCTTGCCGAGCGAAGCGAGGCTCGGCGCGGCGTCAGCACCAGCGGCTTGTTGGGCTGTTACTGTTTACATCAACTGGTACCCCGACGCGAGTTCATGAAGGCGAACGATAAGCCTGCACCAAGTCGGGAAATGGATGCCAGCGAGGTCTCCCATCTTGGCAAGGAGGTGAGCGTCGAAAGAGTCTTCTTCGTGAACGTTGCGCCGAAGCAGCGCCTTGACCATCGCGTCGTCCATCTTGTCCGGCGACTGCTTCTTGTAAGTGGCAGCTGCCGAGCTGATTTCCTGAAGCAATCCAACAATCGGTCTTTCGTTGGAGGTGGTCGGGTCCTTCGTTGCCGCCGCCTTCATCCAGGCCGACAGTACGAGAAGAGCCTTTCTCCGAGCGTCGCGTGCCTTAGTCGTATGACGGTAGCGACGCGGAACAACCGTAATATCAAGTACCTCTTGAAAGAGACCACGACAAGACGCCACCATATCTGGATTGCTGGGAACGCCGGTGTCGTCGCACCAGTCTTTGCGGTCTGTCTTGTCGAAGGCTTGCAGAAGGCGGTCGTAGATGGATCGCTCCAGAAAAGTATCGCGCAACTTGGAGGCGAGCTCTCCTGCGACGAATATATTATCTTCGAAAAGTTCATATTCGATGAGATATCGCCAGACAGCGAACGCAAGCCCCAACACATGCGCGTCCTGCTCTTCGCGCCGAAGTCGTTCTCGCTCTGGAGCGCCGCCATGCGTTTGTTCGCTCCGCAAAGCGTACAACTCGTCAATGAGACCGCTCAGGTCACGCTCGATGCGGGCGTCGAGGATCTTGTGGAGGCTCTGAGATACGCCATCGTAGACGAGTGCGCTCCGAGGGCGTCGTTCCCATACACCGTTGCGCAAGCGCCGAGCGACAGCTCGCGGCGTCCACTCTCTCAAGAACCGGGCATAAGGCGAGTCGTCACGGTATCCAGTAGACTTGGGTAAGCGATACCATGCTTCAAAAGCCGACCATACAGCTTCAAGGTCTTCGAACGGAGACCCGAAATACGGGGCGTCTCTGCGAGCAAGATAAAGATGCCAGAGAGCAGTCAGTTTCGCGCGCGATGCCGCGTCATCGGCGGTAAGGAGCGGACTCAGCTTCCTTATGGCGTTTGCCGTACTGAGGACGTTGAGGCGAACGAAACGCGTATAGGGGTCAGGGTAGAGGCGATCGTGACCCGAGTCGGTCAAGTTCACAGAGAACTTGCCAACCCGAATATGATCATCGTCACCGCTATCGATTCGCCACGGTTCGAAGATCCAGGAGTCGGATGCGGAGCCAGAGATACCTCGCACCCAGTCGGCGGTCGAGAGCACCACGACGGCATCTTGGTACTCCGAAAAGCTGGTCTGTTCACCTTTGGGACGGCTCAGAATGGACAGATCGCCATCAATCGGTCTCCCATTACGGTCACGGTAGAGAGTCAGCAGGCTGGGTGGCTGGCATCCAAACCGTGACTGCCACGCCTGGGGGTCATTGCGTCACAGGTGGAGTGTGCCGACCTCGATGGGTGCGTCCGCACGCACGAAAGGCAGAACCGCAAAGTCCAGCGTGGTCATAATTGTCGCATCATCCCATCAGTCCGACGACTTGCGGCTCTGCTTCGGGGACGCGTGCGAAGCGCGTGGCACCGTCGGCCAGCAGCCGCTTGTTGGGAGCCACCCGCCGCGAAGCAGTGCAATTTCACATCGCCTCTGAACGTGCGAAGTTGGTCTGAGCCGCTGAGCCGGCGGTCAAACGTCGGTGTCCCAAATGTGTGAGAACGCCGTTCAAGTGTTCCACAAATGCCTGCACATCGTCGTGAAGCGCACGGATGTACTCTCTGCTCGCGGCAAAAACAGCCTCGTGCATGACCTTGTTTCTTTGCTGACGAGCGAGGTCAAGCCTGCCAATCAGTACCGCGTCCGGCTTCATGCTGGTGGGACAGAGCCTTGGCAACTCGACGTTCAGCAGCGTTGCAAACCCTGCGCCTGACGACCTCTTCGTTTTGCCCCGCATCTGGGCTACAAACCTATCGGTGGCGACCTCCGCGGCGATGACAAGCTGAAGAAGCGCGAATTCAAGCAGTCCGCCCTCGGCGTAACACCGTGCCATGTGAATGACTCTTGTAAGATCGTCGAGTTTTCCAGCCTCTTTGAGGGAGGCACGCATGCGACTGGCGGTGTCTGCATCGAATCTCATCGATGGTCGACGCATCGCCTGACGCAATGAGGACACCACTCGCCAACTCGTAATGAGGTCAGTGCGCTCGCCACGAAGTAGCAGATAGAACGCATCGAAGGTCGACTCGTCGTAGATGGGCGCCAGCAGTGTCGGAAAGCTTGCGCGCGTGAGCGCCACAACGGATGTTGCTATGTTGTTGAGGCATTCAATAAGCGTCCGCTGGCATCTCTTGACGTGATTCTCAAGAGCTTCGACTGCATTGATACCTTCGATCGAGAACCGCGCAGTGGCAACCGAGCGCGTCGCAACTTCGGGTGCATCGGCTGGTACCTTCGCAAAGTCCGCGGCGTAAGCACGCCAGAGCTTGTGCCTTGGAAAGAGGATGTGATATTGCTTTTCTTCGCGAAGGTAGCTCATCCGCCCCATCTGGTTGGACACGCAGATCTCATAAAGGTTGCCGTCCCCAGCACGAACCTCGAGGGTGTATTCCGCTCGGTCGTCTTCGATATTCGGGAGCCAATCTGGCAGGACGGCGCCAAGTTCGAGGTCAAATGTCCCATCAGACTTCGGAGATACTCTGGAGAAGTGGCTGCCAAGATTGCTGGCGCTGCTGTCGCCGTCCTCGAAGAACGCTAGGACCTGGTGATCTGCGAAGGTCGAGATGGACGAGAGAAGCCAGGATCTCTCGTTGATGGTGGCGTCATCCCTCGGCGGGTCCTGGGTGAGTAGAACGTTGGCAAGAGCTCGCATGGACGCGTGACACCTCCCACAACTGCATCGTCACAGTACGCGCCGGCTCGCGTGAATGTCAAGGGCTCGGGTGGAAGCGCAGCTAGAAGCCCGCCCGCCTAACGTCTGGGCTTCTGCCGCGCGTCGGTGCGCTGGGCGCACCCACGCGTCGGTCAGCAAGCCCTTGTTCGGCAGTGCCGTCATGCGATGACACGGGTGCCGAAGCGCACCTCGTCATGTTTTCGAAGGAGTAGCTGCAGCACAGTCTCAGTCTGGGCGGCGATTGATCGAAGGTCCTCAAGCGTTATCACCGCAAGCACGACACCATCGTGGCTGTAGGCACGATGAAGCATAAACCGCGCGTCCGCGAGCTGACGCTCTCCTCCCCCTGTAATCCCTTTTCGTGCGAATAAGATGCCGAAGCTAGCGCGACAGTATCGGATACGATTGGCGAAGTAGGCCAGTTGCGAGCTTCCGACAGGGCTTGTCCAGTTCTTGCACTCGGCAACGAAGTACCTCCCCAGCACATCGAGCGCGGGGGATACGTTGCGCGAGAGGTTTCGGACGACGAGGTCGTTCTCGAAATCGGGCGTCGTCACGCCGCGAACTGGAAAGCACCCCACAACGTGGGTTAGTAGGTATGCGGCAAGCTCCTCAAGCGCATCGCCCTGAGCCTTGGTGGTATCGAAGGGCGCCAGGATGTGATCGATAAATAGCGACAAGACGTGCGGGTTGACGGCATGTTCGGCGTCTAAGGATTGATCGGAGCGTCGGATGTCTTGTGATAGATACCACTTCGTGAGGATATACTCAGCCTGCGCCCCAAGCTTCTCGGGAGCGATCGGAGCACTGCGTGTGACCGCCTCGAGGCCATCGAGCACATCACTTGTCTCGGCGAGTGACGCCATGAGAACGGTGCGAGCTGCGCCGCGGTGCCCATGACGAGAGTCCTCCAACGCGGCAAGATGAAGCCATCGACGCGCCGCTGCGACATTGCCGCGTTGGAGGTCCAGTGACCCAGCAGCGTACGCCGCAATTCCCCGCGACTTCGAGAACGCACCTACCTGAACATCATGCCCGTGCAGGTGAGCGTACCATTCTCGTGCGATGCGGACGGCGATCGGCGTGGATGACTTCGCGATCTCTCTGATAAGCCATGCCCAGGGGACGTACGAGTCCGCGCGGCTCGGATCATTCGGAGCGCCAGGTTGCGTCGCATAGCGCAACAGCTGGATCGCTCGTTCCACGTTCTCGTTGAGCTGTTCGACCTGGGGCCATGGAATGGCGATCAACTGCGCGAAGAGGTCGCGCAGTTGGGGTGGCGGTTCGCGCGGCCCATTGGAACTCGGCTGTGCATCATCGGTCATTGGAGCCTCAGTGCAGTATCGCTGTTATCATTCTCAATAATGAAGAGCCTCACAGAACCCTGCCGAACTATCACTCGGTTGGCCAACCGAATCTTCCGGACCAGGTCTGCCTAGATCGTTGCCTTTCGCCTCCCCACGAAACGTCTCACGGATCGACTCTGCGCTGCAAGCCCCAAATGCCGTCCAGCGCCATAGGGTACATCCATCTAACACTAACACCGAGCCCGTCGCCGCCTTTCCGGGGGGCCGGGGGCGCCTGGACGAGACGCGGCGGACGCGCAGCCGGAGGCGTCGCGCCTGGGTGACCGACGCGGCCGCCTCATCGGGACGTTGCCGGACACATACCGGTCCGTTCACAACCTCGGACCGAAGGGGCCGTCGAGGGGGGCTGCGGACGGCCAGGCCGCCGCGGTTCAGCACGTGGGTGTAGATTATCGTCGTGCTCACGTCGCGGTGGCCGAGGAGCTCCTGGATCGTGCGGATGTCGTACCCGGCTTCCAGCAGGTGCGTGGCGAAGGAGTGACGCAGGGTGTGGCAGCTCGCGCCTCGAGAGACCGGCGGCGAGGGCGGCCTCTCTCACCGCGCGCTGGAGCACCGTCTCGTGCAGATGATGCCGCCGGAGCTGACCTATCTCCCGGTCGCGATAGGGGCGCGTCGCGGGCAAGACCCGTTGCCAGGCCATTCCCGGCCGGCGTTCGGATACTTGCGGTTCAGGGCGTCGGGGAGCGCCACCCAGCCGGCGCCGGCCGCGACATCGGCGGCGTGCGGGGCGCGCACGGCGGTGGGAAGCCGCGAGCGGCGGCGAGCTGGCCGGCTGCGAGGAGCCCGTGGATTTCCTCGGAGAGGGCCGCCGCGTCGGCTGCCGAAACGGCGGCAGGGGCCGCCAAAACGGCGGCGGCCGTCGCGAGCGGGCGCGAGCGGCTCCGGATTCCCTGGGTTCTGCGGCCTTCGCGACACCTGTCGCCCGCGCGCTACTACTCCAGGTAGAAGCGCCGCAAAAGCCGGCCTCGACACCACGGACGTGCCACGGGCGCAGGGGATAGGGGCGCGAGTTCGGCGTAGCCAGCGACGGCGCCGAGTTCACCGACGTGCGCCTCTTGCCTCAGCGGCATGCGCCGCCGGAGGCCGGACACGCCGTCGAGGTTCGCGTCGCCGGCGTCGCCCCGAGCTCGTTGGAACGCGCCTCGACGCCAGACAGCCAACTTCCGACGCGCTGGTAGTGCTACGCAAGCCCAACAGGCGCGTTTGCGTACTCGGCTGGCGCCTCTCGACGCCGATACGCTCGGCGAGCTCTCGCCCCAAGGCCTCCCGGCCCATGGCGTCGAGTTCGAGGCGTGGCGGCGCTGGCTTCGCCCTGGCCCGAGCTCGGGCACGCTGCCAGCGACAAGGAGCTCAAGGTTGAGCTCGGACCGCGGGCCGCGCCGAGCTCGGCGAGGCGACCCGCCAGCGCCGCCCAGCAGGAGCGTGGACACGCTCATAGGGCCGCAGCGCCGTCCAGCGGCGGCGTGGGTGCGCCACGGTGGGAGTTCGGGCGGCTCGGCTACCCACCGGAGTCACCGACGCCCGAGAAGGCAGCATTCTCGAACATCATTGCTTTGCTCTCGCGCAGGATTCTGAATCGGCTGTACCCGCGAACCACGATCCGTGCTAGCATCCTCGGACGCCGATCTGCTTGGTGGCTGCACCAACGGAAGAGCCCGGCACGACAGGAGGAAACGTCAATGAGCATGTGCATAAAATTGGTTTTCATAGCGGCCGTAGTCGCCGGCGTCGGTCTGGTCGGCTGTGTTGCCGCTCTAGATGACGAGACAACGGCTCCGCAAAACGAGTCCGTTGAGGAGATAGGCGAGGCAAAAGGTGCACTATGTACAACGAACTATTATCGGGTTCGCTGGGATCACTCCGGCGTTCGCGACTTGCCCCGCATGGACGTGACTCCGTTTCTGGTAAAGGACTATTGGGACCCCATCAGCGGCCCGCGCGGTGGCACCGACTCGTACAACGGCCTCGAATTTACCATCGTCTATGTCAACTCAGTACCCGGATATAATTACGGATATATGCGCAGGGCGTCGCTAGATTATCAGACCTGTGATTAGCCTGGAGTGCGACGGCCAGGCGGTAGAGCTCCCGGAGGAGCCTTGTGCTGCTCGACGAGCTTGCGCTCCAGTGCCTCTACGCCGGCCGCGCTGAGCCCAGCTCGGCGTCGCCGCCACCTGCGCCGCCCAGCGGCAGCGTGGGTGTGCTGAGGATGCTTGCCCTCTCGACGAGGGCGCCCGCCAGCGGCAGCGTGGATGCGACGAGGGCACCGGGGATCGCTCGGCCGTCTCGCCCCCGAGCTCGCCTGTAACTCGACGAGGCGGGACGTGTCCAGCAGCGGCATGGGATCGCCCAGGGGTGCCGGGGGAGTTTGGGCGGCTCGCCTCTTCGCGAGGAGATCCGGCCGCGTCGCGGCGACGGGGACAGGGCCGGCGAGCTCGGCGTAGCCACCGCGGTCCGAGCTTGCCCTCGAACTCCTCGTCGCCGGTAACGTGCCCCAGTTCGGGCCAGAGGGGAAGCCAGCTCCGTCACCCCCCCGCCCTCGACCGCGGCCGCGCCGGCACCGAGGCGGCCGGCAGCGGGGCGGAGCCGCCGAGGACCTAACGTCGTCGCCCAGCAGCGCGATCGACCAGTCAGTGACCGGGATGCTCGCGTCGCTGGGATCGCGGCATGCGTCGGCCTCCACCCTTACGCAATTGATCTCCGAAAGAGAGCGAGCGCGGGCGCCCGGAGCGGTGAGCATCCGCCAGCTTCGCCACCGGGTCGGGTCAACAGAACCACTCGCTTCTCTGGTGGGGTAACCTGGATGGCCCACGCCGATCACATGAGGTCCAATCTCGGTGGGCGTTGAAGCGGTTTAACGCTTCTTGTTCTTGTTAGCCCTCTCCCGTCGCTCCCTCTTCTTCTGATTGCGAAGCACCCTCTTTTGAGCCATCGTCATAGTCGCTCGCCTAGGATCTGGGAACTCGTTCTCCATCGTCTGGGTGAACCTTGCCCTCTTCAGCAAGCCATGCTCCTGGTGGAGCCTGCGCGCCCAGTCTTCTTGCTCCTGCGTCCAAGTGCGCGCGTCGAGGTAGAGAAGGTCTTCGGAGCCGCCGGCAGAACCGGCCGGCTCTGCACCGACACCAACGACATGCTCAAGATTGGGCCACAAGTGCTTTGCTACGTGGCAGTAGGCAAGCAGGCGATTTTCGCGTATGCGGCGATACTCGCTATAATCAGGATACCCATGACTGCTGACCAAAGATAAAACATAGGCGCGCTCCCCGCGATCGCGAGAGGTAACTACCCGGGTGTTTTTTCCGTTTGTTGGAGTTTTGTGAAACAAGTCATCAAGGGCGTCACCTAGCATTCGTCGAGCCAGACGTGACTCTGAGGCCATCAATCGAAGCGCGGGCTCTACCGTTTGTATACCGAGATCTCGCCCTATCGCAAGGGTGCCGTCCTGGAGATGCGTCGCAAATGCCTCGATCAGACCGTCCCAAAGGTAGGACACCTGATTGCGCCGCTTCCTCGCACTATACTCTGGACTGGCGACAAGCTCCTCCCAAACACCGTCATCAAGGGCCACCAGATCGGTATCATGAGTCGAAAAGTCGTGCTCTTCTCCGCGCATTGTACGAAGGTACAAGCCGAGCAAATCCAATTCGCCCGACGCAATCAACAAGCGGCCGGACGCAACAAAATCTTCCTTCTTGCGAAGATATTTGGTAAAGTCGGCGACCGTGTCGAGCTCTCTCAGGATCACGTCGAGAGAAACGTCGTCCAGCACATGAACGTATGGCTTTCCAGGGACAACCCACCCAACTGACAACGGTGCGTTGAACGGGCTCTCAGTCCCGTCTGAGCGCTTCGGCATCAGCACGAGACTGCCATTGTTGCCCAGCTCTCTCCTGCAGCGTTCGCCAGCGCCGAGCGCGACGACAATGCGGTGAAACCGCAACCGAGACGCGTTGGACAGATCGAGCGGAAACTTCTGAGTACAACGCTTGTCTAGATAGATACGATCGGGGTGGTTCTTGATCCACCGCTCCGCCCCGAAGATCTGCTTGGCGGACTCCGAGACTGCACTGCGAAACCACCTACCCCAGTCCTTCTCCAGATCTCCGGTGTCCTGAAACGAGCAGGACTTGTCAGAGAAGATAATGACGTCGTCCTCGAAGACCACGAGTAGATCGCATAATTCGTGTCCGCTCCCCTGATCCCTATATAAGTTCGGATAGCTCCAGAGGCTTAAGAAGCTTCGTTCGCACAGCTTCTTCAAGTACTGCTCGGATGGAGTCAATCCACTGGACTTTTGAATACCTGTCACGATGTGATTGTACAACTTCTTGATGACGCCGGCCACGACGTCGGGTATGGCCGGAATCGGATGCCTGCCACATGGCGCCGACTCCGCAACGGACGCGGTCACGCGGACGGGAGGAAGCTCCGGCGCTGCTGGTGGACCTGCGCCAGGCTAGGCGTCTCGGCTTCGGCGATGACGCGATGCGGCGCGTGGCGCCGACGCCGCCAGGGAGTTCCTGTTCGAGGCATGCGATCGGGTAGCGGCCTTTGGTTTTCCGGCGTACCATCCACCCGATGGCGCTACCTGGCTGCTCTTTGTTCCGGAACAACCACCCGTGCGGGCCGTGTGACGCCGGCCTGCCGGAGAACTGCCACCGGTACCGGGACGAGTACGGCCTATGGCCGAAGGCGGCGGCAAGCGCCGTATGCTCAGTGTGCCAGAAGATGTACCGAGAGCATCCGATGGACAGGCGGCTGAACGTCGCGCTTATTTGCGGCGACGAGCGCTACGTCCTGACGCATTAGCGCGGCCTCTTCTCTGCTTGGCTTTCCCCACCTCGACCTCCGCCGCCACCCGCCGCAGCGCCAGAACGCCGCGAACGTGTCGGCCGCGTACAGGTGGAACTCCAGCGTAACACGCAGCTGGGCGCGGTGCGGCAGCCCGACCTACCGCCTTCACTGCCTTGAAGGACTGCCAAGGCGCCGCGATTCGGTCGGCCTTCGCCACTGCGCCGATCTTGCCTACCCCCGACGCCACGGCGCCCGGGGCAGCGCGCTCTTGCGCAGATGATCGCCACGCGCGGAGGGTGCGGTCCGCGCTCGGTGCCGGGCTCGACCCGCGGGAGCCGATGCGGTGCGACTGCGCGGCGGGATCGGCCCGCCATGCGTCTTTCCAACACGTCCGAGGGCACAAGACCGCGATGATTGTAACGGGCCTCACCGCCCCCCCCCGGGCCGGGCCCCACCGCTCGCGCTCGGGCGCTGAGTCAAGCACGTCGGCCACGGCCTCACCGCAGCGGGCCGGTGCGCCGAGGAGTACGTCCGCCGAGAGCGCAGCTGCGCCGGCTGCAGCGACGGCGTCACCTCGGGTTACGCTCATCGCTCGCCCTACACGCTGAGCCCCACCTTCTCGAACTTGCGTGGGTTCGCGGCGACCCACCCGATGTACTTCGGCACCGTGAAGTCCTCGACGCCGAACGCGATGGCCTGCATCGCGCGGCTGCTCTGCGGGGGGGGCGTGCCTTGGAACACGCGCCCGTCTCTCATAACGATTTTCATGGTCTCCACTCCTTCCGGCGCGCACGCCAGCTGCCCGATGCGATGACTGGGCTACCTTCGACCTGCTCGGGCGCGAGGAGGTAGGTCTCGACGACGGCGCCGTCCTCGTGTTAGAGACCGGCCTCATGGTCCACCACGCGATCGGCAGAATGGATCACGACTGGAGCTGCCAAAAATCCCCGCTCGGACCCCGTACCTGCCCTTCCAGCGCGCCGCGCGCAGCTCACGTCAAGGGCTTGAATTTGTTATGATTCTCGCGCAGCGGACCCTTGACGCGAGCGAGCACCGTGCCTGCTCCGCGCGCGGTCCGAGCGGCGCTTGTCCGCGATCCGCTTGGCCGGTCCGGGCGCGATCTGAGAAGGGGGGCCCTGACATTCTCGAGGGCGATGCGCGTACGCCGGTAGAAGCGCGGGGGCCCGTCGAGCCGGTCGAGCGCGGCAGGCCTGTCGATCCCTTACACCTCGCCGGCCATGGTCACGGGGTGCGCGCCGCCGCGCAGGAGCCTGGAGACGCGCCGAGCTCGCGTAGTTCGAAGGCGCGCTGCGTGCGCGACGCCGCGACCAGCCGGGAGCCGACGAGCAACGGGTGGTTGGGCTCGCCCGCGTGGCTGAATCACATCCACAACCACAAGACGAACGCCGCCCTCGGCGAGCTATGGCCTGCCAAGATGACGAACCTGCGTCCGGGAGAGGCCTTGATCTGGTCCAGCAAGGCAACGAACGAGGCGTTCACGAAGGGCGCCGTGAAGGTCCGCTGCCGCCCTCGCGTGACGCGCCACGGCGGTGTCACGAAGACGGCGGTCGGGTGATGAGGACGACCGTGGCTACCCATGAAGGAGAAGCAGCATGGCGCTGAAGCAAGTCGCTGCCCGCATCGAAGGCGACGTCTTCCAGGGGATGGTCTTCTGGCTGCACGCGGCCATGCTTCTCCGGCCATCTTCGAAGGTCGTGCGCGTGTCGATCGAGCACGATCAGGCGGCAGGAGTCGACGACGTTTCGGTTCACTACGCGGCCCCTGGTATCAACGCCGGTGGACGGTTGTGTGCGGCCGATTACTTCCAAGTGAAGTATCACGTCGACCGCAGCTCCGAGTAAGCGTCCGCGATCTTCTGCGACCCATCGTTCATCGGCGCCACTCGCTCGCTTCTTCAGCGCTTCCACGACGCGCGTGCTCGGCTCGGAGACGGCGACGGATGGCATCGTTTGAACCTAGTCAGCAACTGGCAGTGGGCCGTGAGCGACAAGCTCGGACCGTCCTTGCGTCAATCGGAGGAAGGTGCACTCCCTGACCGCTTCTTCTCCGATGGGCCGCGCTCGGAACTCGGCAAGATCCGGCGAAAATGGCGCGATCATCTCGGGCTCTCGGATGACGAGTTCGCGGACTTCGCACGTCGGCTGCGCCTGCGCGTCGACTATCTCAGCCGTCCGGCTCTCAAAGAGCTGCTGAACGAGCGCTTCATCAACGTCGGCCTGCGGGAGATACCCGTCGACAAGGCGCAGAACGTCTACGACTCGCTCACGCAGCAGTTTATCATGAACGGGACCAACTCGTTCGACCCGCAGACGTTCCGCTCGATGTGCGAACGAGAGGGGCTGCTCGCTTCGGCGCCGTCGGGCGGACCACCGGTACTTGGCATCCGCAGCTTCATGCGGTTCGCAGAGCGCATGGAGGATGAATGCAACGCCTTCGTCTGCGTGGCAGCTAACTTCGATGGCCGCCACGTGCGCTCGCCTGACGCCTGGCAGAGCGTAATCCTGCCTGCGGTCACGTCGTTCTTGAAAGACTCCTCGCTCCGCACCGACGAGTACCATCTCCTGCTCGAGTGCCACAGCTCGCTCGCATTCGTCGCTGGCTACGAGCTCGATCGCAAGTCGGGGGCGCAGGTATTCCCGGTTCAAAAGGGTGTTCGGAAAGCGCTCTGGAAGCCCGGAGCGACCACGAGCACGGCGAACAGCACATGGAGAACGATCCGGAACGCCACTGGAGGCGGCTCGGATGTGGCGATTGCTGTTTCGGTGTCCCGCGATGCCCTCGCCGATGTGACGGCGTACGCGAGTGGATCGTCGACGATCGGAGCCGTCGTCGATGCCAGGCCCGTCTCGGGCGTCGGACAGCGCGCAGTGGCCGACGCCGATCACGCCGTAGCTCTCGCAGACAGCCTCGCCGAGCTGATTCGGACGCATCGGCCCACGGGCGGCGGGACGACCCATCTCTTCATCGCAGCGCCCAACGCCCTCGCGTTCTTTCTCGGGCAACACCGAGGAGCGCTCGGCAAGGTGCAGCTCTACGAATTCGATTTCGAAGGTGAACGGGGAGGCTCGTACTCGCCTAGCATTCGCCTGCCGGTATAACGAGGGACTCATGGAATTGAAGAGCGATTTCGAGACCTTCCTGGGTGAGATTCGGCCGACCGAGAGTCAGGGTGAGGATCTTCAGACCGGGCACAAGACGTTACGCGATCGGCTGAATGCCGACGAGGACCTGAAGACGTACATCATCTCGGACTTCCTCCAGGGGAGCTATCGACGCGCGACGGCAATCCGTCCGAGGAACGACCGCCGCTCCGACGTTGACATCATCGTCGTCACGAAGCTCTCCGAGCAGGAGTGCACGCCCGCGCAGGCGATGGACCTCTTCAAGCCTTTCCTCAGCAAATACTACAAGGGCAAGTGGCGACAGCAGGGCCGCTCGTTCGGCATCGAGCTGTCGTACGTCGAGCTCGACCTGGTTCTCACGTCGGCCCCATCGGAAGCGGAGGTAGGCATCCTGCAATCCGATGCCGTCACGAGCGATGACGACCTCGAAGAAGCGAAGGACTGGCGTCTGCATCGTTCTTGGCTCGCGCTCGACGCACGATACCGAAGCGACGCGAGAACGCTACTTGCGGAGGCCAAGGGGCAGGACGAGTGGAAGGCGCAACCGCTACACATCCCCGACCGCGACGCGAACAGGTGGGAACCCACGCATCCTCTCGCGCAGATTCGCTGGACGCGCGACAAGAACGCTAGCACCGATGGACACTTCGTCAACGTCGTCAAGGCGATCAAGTGGTGGCGTGTCGAGAAGTACGAGGAGCCCAAACACCCCAAGGGCTTCCCGCTCGAGCGGCTCATAGGCGAATGCTGCCCCGATAGCATCACGAGCGTCGCAGAAGGTGTTGTGAAGACGCTCGAGATGATCGCCTTCAAGTATGCACCTCTCGTCCTGGCCGGTAGCAAGCCGCAGCTCCCGGATTACGGCGTATCGACGCACGACGTCTTCAAGCGAATCACGGCAGATGAGTTCAGGAAGTTCTACGAGCAGGCCAAGACCGGTGCAGAGGTCGCGCGCCGCGCCTTCGACTCGGAGGACCGGACCGAAAGCGGCAATCTTTGGCGCGAGCTGCTTGGGAACAAGTTTCCGAAGCCGCCCGAGAACGGTGGCTCGGGAGGATCGCGCGGTGGTGGCTACACGCCGCCGACGGGACCGGCCGTTCCGGGGAGTGGAAGGTTCGCGTGACCTCTACGCCCCCCGTCATACCGCTCGCAATCGAACGGGGCCTGCGGGGCCTGCGGGGCATAGCAGCATGCGCGGTCGAGGACGGGCCGAGGTTTGACACCGGATCGAAGTGCTGGATCATCACGTTGAGCCTTCGACGCCAGTCCGGTGCTCCGTTCGTCGCAGCGTCAACGCGCTGGTGCGTGCTGATCGACGAGATCTATCCCTCCGGTAGCATCGCGTTCTACCCCGCTGCGGAGGGGGGGCTCACGTCGACGTTTCCACACCAAGAGCGGAACGCAGCCGACCGGCAGCGACGAGGATGGCGAGACGGCAAGCTCTGTCTCGACGCCCCGTTCGGTGGTGAGCGACGACCGACCGTCGTTCGTGATCCCATCGGCGACGCGGATGCGCGCCTCAGGTGGCATGTCGAGCGCGCGTTGCACTGGCTTCAGCGCGCAGCCGATGGGCAACTCTTAGCAACAGGGGACCCGTTCGAGCTGCCGGCCCTCCGTCATACGACGGCACGCGCGTGGCTCCGTCAACGCGTGGTGCATGACGATACGTCCGCATGCTTCCATGCGTGGAGAGGACGAGAAGGCACCTTTGGGATCGCCCGCATGGGTGCGTTCACCGACATCGGTAACGCGATCGGAGTGGCTCGCTTCGAAAGGCAGCAGGGAGCGGCTGTCCGAGAATGGTCTGGCCGCGAGCTGGGTAAGAGCGACGTCAGAGGCTTTTGGTGGCTGTGGCCGAAGCCCATCGTCCTGCCTCCGTGGCAGGCACCCAGCACATGGGGAGAGCTTCGACGAATCGCGAAGGCGATGGGGCTCGACGTCGACGCGATGCTGCGGTGGCTCTTTCCTTCGCTCCGTGGTTCCAAGACGAGCCACGTTCTGCTGCTCGGTTACCCGGTCCCGCTGCGTGTCGGGGCGTCCCCTTGCGAAGTGCACTGGGATGCCCTGCTGCTCCCGCACTTGGCCGAAGCGGCCGGGAAGCCGCCCAGCGGTTTTCGTCCGAACGCGCGCGGCTGGTGGCACCGCGATCGGTACGGCGCGTTCGCGGACAACGTTCCGCTCGAATACCTGTTCACCGAAAACTGGAGCAGCGAGCGCCTTCAAGCTCGCGGCCGACTTCCGAAGGCAGTGCGTGACCTGCGAGTGGCGCTCGTCGGTGTCGGCGCCCTCGGCTCGAGCCTCGCCGAACAACTCGTGCGCGCTGGCCTCAACGACATCGCTCTAGTCGATGATGACCTAGTGGAGGCCGGCAACGTATGCCGTCATGTGGCAACACTCGTCGATGTCGGAAAGAGCAAGGTGCAAGTCGTTGCTCAACAACTTCGACAGATCTCGCCGGCAGTTCGGGTTGCTGAGACGAACAAGGACCTTCGCGGTAGTGCGCAGACGATTGTCGATCAGCTCGAGCCGTACGACGTCATCATCGACTGCACCGCATCCGACGAGGTCGTAGCGCTGCTCTCGACGGCATGGTGGTCGATTCCTCGTGTGTTCGCCTCGTTCTCGATGGGCTACGGCGGGAAGCGACTCTTCTCGTTCGGCGTGAGCGGCCATGCGTTTCCGCAGCAGGATTTCACCGCGCGCCTGCGGCCGTGGCTTGAGCACGAGGCCGCGACCTGGGCCGGCGGGGAAGAGGTGCTTGAGGGAGCCGGATGCTGGTCGCCCTTGTTCCCGGCTCGTCACGATGACGTCGTGATGGCGGCCGCAACGTGCGTGAAGGAAGTCGAGACACTCGTGGCGCAGAAGCCGCATACTCCTCGTTTCCGTGTGTTCTCGCAGAGCGATTCCGCCGAGGGCTTCCAGGGCTTCCTCCTTCAGACCATCCTGCCCACCGTGGAGGTGATGGCGTCATGACGGACTGGAGGGCGCAAACCGTGGATGGATCCTATGCGGTGCTCCTTCAGGCACCCGTACTGCGCGACCTTGACCGCTTTTGCAGCGAAGCAGGTGCCTCCGAAACGGGGGGCATCCTGATCGGTCGGTACTCCGATGACCTCGCCGTCGCTGTCGTGCGCGAGGCCACGCCGCCACCTGCAGATTCACGCCGGGGGCGGTCTTGGTTCGTGAGAGGCGTCAGCGGCCTTCGCGACATGCTTGGCCGGAGATGGCGAGCGAAGGAGAGGACTTACTACGTCGGCGAGTGGCACTTCCACCCGGTCCAGACTGTCGAACCCAGCACCGAGGACTTCGCGCAGATGCTCGAGATAGCGCGGGGGAGGGAGTACGACTGCAAGGCGCCGTTACTCCTCATCCTCGGCGCTGGCTCCCACGAAGGCGCGCGCGCGCTTCGTGCGTTCGTCTGCCCAGCAGGTTGTGCTCCGTTGGAGCTTCGGCCTTCGGTTGATAGCTCCGGGCGCGCATCGACCGCGGGCTCGGCCCCAGCTTCGCGCACGACCGCCTTCCGTCGGAGCGTATGAGACGCACGGAGTTCCCTGGCCATTGCCGGACCGAGCCGGGGGCGACGGAAGACGCCGGCGACACGCTCGACGGCGACAAGCGCTGGCCCGTCGCCGCGCGGCTGCTCTCCGCCCAGTGCTCGGCCACGCCGGCAGCGTCCGCCCTCGGGCGCGCGAAGCAGCCCGCGGCATCGACGCCTCCTGCCGCGAGTACCGCACGCAGCTCTTACCGCGCCAGCATCGATGCTGCCCAGACCCGCGCGTCGAGCATGCTGCTTGCGCGTGGTTTCGCTTGGAGGTACACGAGCGACTACATGGCGGCGCATTGCGGGCCGGGCTGTACGCCGGTCCACCCGGTTTCAGCTGAGGCCAAGAAGGCGGAGCCTACAAGCGGCGCCACCGTTTCAGCAGGGCGGCAAAGTGGCTACGACCTCGGCGGAGCCGCGAGAACGCGCTCCCGAGGGGCAGCTCCCGGGGCTCGACCCGCCAGAGCAGGTCCAGGAGGGCGCGAGCCTCGATCTACGGCACCCGGCCGGCGACGTGAGCGCGCGGTTCGGGGACGGCGATCTCGCGGCGGCGGTACGACTCTTAGAGCACGTCGTCTCGATCCCGGGCAGGCACGCCGCACCTGGTCAGCATGTGGTGCAGCAGCCAGGTCTCAGCGAGGATCGCCTCGGGTCCGATCGTGACCGGTGGCGGTTGTGTCGGCGCGGCGGGCGGGCGCTTGGCCCCCTGCGCCGCGTGCTCACCCAGTCCTCCCGCGTTCAGCGGGGCCGGCGGGCCTGGGAGTTACTGGGCTCAGCGGGGCGGTCAGGATAGGCCCCCGGCCCGACTACTGACCCAAGGTCGCTCGCCGCTCCGGTGCTGACGTCAGACCGAGCAGCTGACCGATCGCCTGGTGAACGACCTGAGCTGCCGCCTCGTCCCCAAGGGCGACGGCGCGGGTAAGCGTCTCGGCGAGCGAGGCCACCACGGCGGCACGAGGTAGTGGCTCGGCCCGCGCGAGCTCCCGGGGGCTGAGGCCCGGCGGTTGGGCCCGGGTTGGGTCCATGCGTTCCGAGGGGTGCGATCCGTCGTCACGCCCTCCCCGAATCCCCAGGGATGCGACGGATCGCGACGGTTCGCCACCGGGGAACAGTCCCGCCAGGGATCTGCCTCGCGAGCGATAGAGAAATAAACGCAATGGCGCAAAGGCGCAAAACTACAAATCTTTTTTGCGCCTTTGCGTCTTTGCGCCTTTGCGTTGAACTCTC
Source organism: Sorangium sp. So ce185 (assembly GCF_051526825.1). Classification (NCBI taxonomy): domain Bacteria; kingdom Pseudomonadati; phylum Myxococcota; order Polyangiales; family Polyangiaceae; genus Sorangium; species Sorangium sp. So ce185. The sequence goes on from NZ_CP150316.1 coordinate 1,918,421, forward strand.
TCTCCGGATCCCTGGCCGGACTTCTGGCGGGCGGAACTAGCGCGCGTCGAGCCGTCTGCGGGCGCGCCTACCCGGCCGCGTCCCCGCCCTCGCCGCTCCCCTCTGCGTCCCCGCGCAGGCCGTGGCGCTTCATGGCGCGCTGGATGAATTTGCGGTTCACCCGCGCGAGCTCCGCCGCGCGCGACACGTTGCCGCCCGTCTGCCGGAGCGCGGCGTCCAGGTACGCCTTCTCGTACGCCTCGGCCACGCGCTCGCGGCCCGCGAGCAGCGGCTCGTTCAGGTCCACCGCGGGCTCGCCCGGCGCGCGTGAATCGAGCGATGAATCGAGCGATGAATCGAGCGCCGCCGCGTGCGCCGGACGACCGCCCGCGCCGCCGGCGGGCCCCAGCGAGAGCGCCCGGGCCACCGCGTTGCGCAGCTCGCGGACGTTGCCAGGCCACGAGCGCGACGCGAGCCCCGCCACCACCTCCTCGGAGAGCGGCGGGGGCGACCCGGAGCGGGGGCGCAGCTCCTGCTCGAAGTGGCGCACGAGCTGCGGGATGTCGCCCTGCCGCTCGCGGAGCGGCGGCAGCGCGACCTGGATGACCGCGAGGCGGTAGTAGAGATCCTCGCGGAACTTCCCGCGCTCCACCTCGCGGGCGAGGTTCCGGTTCGTGGCGGCGACGATGCGCACGTCCACCCGCCGCGGCACGTTCGCCCCCACCCGCCTCACCTCGCGGCGCTCGAGGGCGCGCAGGAGCTTGGGCTGGAGATCGAGCGGCAGCTCGCCGATCTCGTCGAGGAACAGGGTGCCGCCGTCCGCCGCCTCGAAGGCGCCGGGGCGATCGGCGAACGCGCCCGTGAAGGCGCCCCGCACGTGGCCGAACAGCTCGCTCTCGATCAGGGTGGCGCTCACCGCCGAGCAGTCGAAGACCACGAACGCTCCGCCCTGGCGCGGGCTCTCCTCGTGCACCGCCTCGGCGACGAGCTCCTTGCCCGTGCCGGTCTCGCCCTCGACGAGCACGGTGGCGTCCGTGGCCGCGACCCGCTCCAGCACCGCGAACAGCCGGCGCATGGCCACGCTGCGCCCGAGCATGCCGCCGAAGCGCTCGCGCTGGGAGAGCGGCAGCTCGACGACGTCGCTCAGCATGCGCAGCCGCATCGTGGTGCCGCCGATCGAGATCGCCGCGTCGGGGCGGGCGTAGGCGTCCCGCACCTCCACGCCGTCGACCGCCGTGCCGTTGCGGCTGCCGGCGTCGATCACGCGGATGCGCTCGCCCTCGACGCGCACGACGAGGTGCAGGCGGCTGACCGTGGGGTCCTTGAGGACGAGATCGCATTCCCGGCCGAGGCCGACGCGCGCCTCCGGCCCCGGGAGCTCCGCGACGAGCCCCCGATCCGGACCGTGCACGACCTCGACGCGGATCTTGCGTGAGGCGAGCCTGAACGCGCTGCCGTCGCGCTCCAGCGGCTGGGTGAGCTCCTGTGCCACGGCGTGAGTATAGGCGGGAAGCGCATCCCCAGCCTGGGGATCGCCCGCGGCCCCCGCGGCCGCGACGCGATCGCGGGCACCGGGTTATCCTCCGCAGCCTCATGGCCAGGACGCGATGGACACCGTGGCTCCGCGGCGCGCTCGCCGCGCTCTGCACGGCGGTGGTGGCCCCGGCCCCGGTCGAGGCGCAGTCCCAGCCCCTGTGGGTCCCGCCGAGGACGGCGCTGCCGTCGCCCGAGGACGAGCGGCTGGACGGCGCCCTGGACCACGAGCTCTGGGAGCTGACGGCGCAGGGGAGGTACTTCGAGGCGCTCTCCGCCGCCGAGCGGCTCCTCGAGCTGCGCCAGCGCGTGCTCGGGCCGGAGCACCTGCAGACCGCGCTCGCCGCGATCTGGGCAGCGAGCCATTCCCGGAGGGTCGCGGAGTACCACAAGGCAGCGTCCCTGCTGGAGCGCGTCCTCGCCCTCCTGGAGCGGGAGCGCATCCCGGGCGATCTGCTCTTCGCCGAGGTGGGGGCCCTCGCGCTCGTGTACCGCGAGATGGGCGACTTCCGGCGCGCGGAAGCGCTCTACCGGCGCCTCCTGGCCGAGCACGCGCTGGTGGGGAGCAGCGGCGACGACGCGCTCCGTGGGCTGGCAGCCCTGGCCAAGGCCCAGGGGGATCTCGACAGGGCCGCGTTGCTCTACGAGCGCCTCCTCGCGGCACAAGAGAAGGAGAACGCCAGGAACAGGAGCGAAGGGGCGAAGCTCGACAGCCACGAGCTCGGCGCCGCGCTGGACAACCTCGCGGAGGTCTACCGGCTCCAGGGGTCCCATCCCAGAGCCGAAGCGCTCTTTCGGCGCGCCGTGAGCATCCTGGAGAGATGGAGCGGCGGGCCGGAGCTCTCCCTGGCCACGTGCCTCGACCACCAGGCGCTCCTCTACCAGGACATGGGGGACGACGCGCGCGCCGAGCCGCTCTTCCAGCGGGCGCTCGCGATCCGTGAGAAGGAGCTCGGGCCGACGCACCCCGACGTCGCCGAACCCATGGCGCACCTCGCCGCGCTTTACCGGGACAGGAAGCAGTACGGCCGCGCCGAAGCGACGTTCCGGCGCGCGCTCTCCCTCCTCCAGCAGGCCCTGGGACCCGAGCACCCGCGCGTCGCCGAGTGCGAGGGCGCCCTCGAGGGGCTCGCCCTCGCCCAGGGCAAGCTGCGGGAGGCCCTGACCCTGCGGCTCGCCGCCGTCTCCGCCGAGGATCGGCACCTCACGCGCCTGCTCACCAGCGGCGCCGAGCGCGAGAAGCGCGCCTTCCTCGGCAGGCTCGAGCCCTCGACGAGCGCGGCGATCTCGCTCCACGCGATCTCCGCCCCGAAGAACGCCGAAGCGGCGGCGCTCGCGCTCACGACCGTCCTCCGCCGCAAGGCGCGCGCCCTCGACGCGATGGCGGACAGCCTGGCCAGCCTGCGCAGGAGCATGACCAGGCAGGATCAGGCCCTGCTCGACCGGCTCGGTGAGATCGACGCCGAGCTGAGCGCCCGCGCGTACCGCGACCCCGCCGGGCAGCGCGCGCGCGTGCAGGCGCTCGAGGAGGAGCGGGAGGGCGTCGAGGCCGAGGTGAGCCGGCGGAGCGCCGCCTTCCGGGCGGAGCAGCGCCCCGTGCTCCTCGCCGAGGTGCAGGCGGCGATCCCGGAGGACGCGGCGCTGATCGAGCTCTTCGCCTACCGGCCCTACCAGCCCCGGGCCACGCAACGCGACCGGCTGGGCGAGCCCCGTTACGTCGCCTACGTCCTTCGACGGAAGGGGGGGCCCGCCTTCGCCGACCTCGGCGAGGTGAAGCCGATCGACGCGGCCGTGGAGGAGCTGCGCCGCGCCCTGTCCGACCCGTCGCGCGACCCCACGCGCCTCGCGCGCGGCCTGGACGCCCAGCTCATGGCCAAGGTGCGCCCGCTCCTTGGCCCAGCCCGGAAGCTCCTGATCAGCCCCGACGGCGCGCTGAGCCTGCTGCCCTTCGGCGCGCTCATCGACGAGGACCAGAGATCCCTGCTGGAGCGCTACGAGATCACGTATCTCACCACCGGACGCGATCTCCTCCGGCTCACGGCGCCTGCCGAGCCGGGGCAGGCGCTCGTCGTGATCGCCGATCCGGCCTTCGACGGCGGCGCGCCGGCGCCGCGTTCCGGCAAGGAGCCCTGCAGCTGGGATTGCCAGGCGCAGCGCGGCGTCGATCTGTCGAGGCTCAGGTTCCTGCCGCTCCCGGGCACCGCGAAGGAGGCGGCCGAGGTCGGCGCGAAGCTCACGGGCGCGCGGGTGCTCACGGGCGCGAGCGCGACCGAGGGCGCCGTGAAGGGCCTCGCCAGGCCGCGCATCCTCCACATCGCGACCCACGGCTTCTTCCTGCCCGCGGCCTCTGCCCCGGCGCCGGCCCGCCATGGGCTCGATGCGGTCGCTCGCGCGGCCGTGGCCGCGTCCGTGTCCGAGGTGGACAGCGCCCTCCTGCGCTCGGGGCTGGCGTTCGCGGGCGCGAACCTGCGCGAGAGCGGCGGCGACGACGGCGTGCTGACGGCGGCCGAGGTCTCCGGGCTCGACCTGTCCGGTACGCAGCTCGTCGTGCTCTCCGCGTGCGACACGGGCGTCGGCGAGCCGAGCCACGGCGAAGGGGTGCAAGGGCTACGGCGCGCGCTGGTCATCGCGGGGGCGGAGACCCAGGTGATGAGCCTCTGGCGCATCGGCGACCAGGCCACGCGCCACCTGATGACGGCCTATTACGACCGGCTGGCCTCCGGGCGAGCGCGCAGCGGCGCCCTGCGGGAAGCCCAGCTGTCGCTGAAGGGGCAACCGGACACCGCGCACCCGTTCTACTGGGCAGCGTTCATCGTGTCCGGGAACGGTGGCCCGCTCCGCGGTGGCCCGCTCCTCCGCGCGGCCTCGAAGCCGCAGACCGACCCGGTGGAGCCGGTGCGGCCGGGACCGAGGGGGTGCGCCTGCGAGGTCCAGGGCGGAGCGGCCGGCGGCGCGCCGCGGCTCGACCTCGCCGCTGGCCTCGCCGCCGGCCTCGCCGCGGCCGCCCGTCGGCGACGCGCCGGCTCGAGGGCGGCGAGGCGCTCCGCGAACGCCGGGTGAGCCCTGGTGCCCCCGCGCTGTCGCGCCGACGGGGGACGGCGGGGCGCGGGGTGCCCCCGCGCTGTCGCACCGCAGTGCGAATACCGCGGAGATCGGCGGACTGCGCCCTTGGCCCGGCGCGTGCTGAAGAGTCTGGCGAGTCCGGCGTCGCGACATTGCGACGGACTCGACAACCATCAAAGGGGATTCGCCATGAACCTTCTCGTGAAAAGCACCCTCGTCGTCGCCTCCGCCCTCGCCCTCGGCGCCATCACGCTGCCCGCCGCGGCCCGCAGCTCCGTCGGTTTCCTCGGGCGCGCCCAGAACCCCGCCGACGCGGGGTGCTTCGGCGAGATCTTCGGCAGCACGGTCAACAACTGCAGCACCACGAAGCTCCTGATCATCCCGGTGAGCATGGATCCGGGGCCCTTCAACAACTACTTGAACGCGACCGTCACCGCGTATGCGCCCAACGCGACCGGGCTTGTGCAGTGCGCGTCGTTCGGGATCGACAGGCCGACGGGGTATTACTGGGGAGGCCAATACCAGAACCTGCCCGCGTTCGGCTCGCGGCAGGACATCGTGCTGCCTGGGGCGTTCTTCTACCCCGACGGCGCGGCCTATGTCGGATGCTACGTCGGCCCCGGCGGGCAGGTGAACCAGGTCCGCTACTGAGATCGACGGCGTGCGCCGCGGGAGCCGGGGGGGCTCCCGCGGCTTTGCTCGGGCCGGCTGGCCGCGCAACGGAGGGAGTCATGGGCATGAAGCGGATAGGGCAGGTTCTCACCGCGCTCGCGGTGATCGGCGCCGTGACCATGTTCGGCGTCGAGTGGCGGCGCCAAAAGGCCCAGGAGGCCGAGCTCGCGCGCATGCGCGCCGCGATGGGCGAGCTCTCGCGCGACCTGGAGGAGGCGCGCGGCGGCATCGCGAGCGCCGAGTCGGTGCGGCGGCTGGAGCGCCGTCTGGAGGCCGCCGCCCGGCCGAGCGCCGCGCCGCGGCCTGCGTCCGGGGAGGAGGCCGAAACATCGGGGCAGCCCGACGACGAGGAGGGCGAGAGCCCCGCGCCGGCCGAGCCGCGCCCGGTCGATATGGCCGCGGTGAGCGCGCGGATCCAGGACGCGTTCGCGCAGCAGGGGACCGACGCGCAGTGGACCGCGCGCGCGAGCCAGACGGCGCGCGAGAAGCTGAGCTCGGCCCTCCCCGAGCGATCGTCGCTGCGCACGCTGGAGTGCCGCAGCTCGATGTGCCGCATCGAGACGGAGCACGACGACATGGCGCAGATGCAGCAGTTCATGCAGGAGGCGTTCATGGATCCGCAGAAGAGGCCCTGGAACGGCGGGTTCTTCGCGATGCCCGTGAGCGATCCGGACACCGGCAAGGTGGTGGTCGTGTCCTACCTCGCGCGCGAGGACGAGGCGCTGCCGATGCCGCTGTGATCCGACCGGCGCCCCCCGCCACGTGCCGGACCCTGCTCGCCGGCCGGGCGCGGACGGGCCCGCGACATCACCGCTCCCCGGGGGGCACCTTATCTCGCTGCGACGATCCGGTAGGACAGGCGGCGGAGGGCATACTCGAGCCCGCGCTCGAGGCTGCCGCGCGTCGTGATGCGTCCGAGGTCGACGTCGAGCCCGACCAGGGTCTGCGCCGCGGCGGGCCCCATGCCCACGAGCACGCTCTCGCAGCCGAGCAATGCCGCGGCCTGCACGGTGCGCAGCAGGGCCTCGGCGGCCATGGTGTCGACGAGCGGGACGCCCGTCACGTCGATGATCACGAAGCGCGCGGAAGCGTCGCTGATCGCGGCGAGGACGCTCTCGGTGACCTGCGCGGCCCGCTCCTGGTTCAGCGCGCCGACGAGCGGCAGGAGCAAGACGCCCTGCCAGATGCGCACGACCGGCACCGCGAGCGTTTCGAGCAGCGTGCGCTGGGCCTCGATGATGCCGAGCTGCGCGCGATTTTCAGCCTCGAGCCGCTCGGCCGCGACGAGCTTGCCCTTCATGTTCGTGATGTCCGTGATGATGCCGCAGAGCCCGACCACCTGCCCGGTGTCGTCGCGCACGGGGTACTTGCGCGTCCACATCGTCCGCTCGACGCGGTCGCCGCCGGTGACCACCTCCTGGTTCTCGTCGGGCTCGCCCGTGTTCACGACGAGATCGTCGTGCTCCCAGAAGACGGCGACCTGCTCGGCGGGCCAGAACCCCGTGTCGTCCTTGCCGATGAGCTCCTCCCGCGGGTGCCCGATGAGCTTGCAATACCCCTCGTTGACGGCGACCCAGCGATGCGCCCGGTTCTTGACGAAGATCGGATCGGGCAGGGTATCGATGATGCGCTGGAGCAGCTCGACGCGGTGCCAGGTGAAGGGATCGACAGGGAGGCTGGTCATTGCAACTCGCGCACCCCCGCTGGAAACATCCGCTTCCTTCATACCAAGGAACGACCGCCGGCTCAAGGGATGCTCCGGCCGCCCGGCAACTTCGGCGTCGCGCTCACCGCGCTCGAGGGGGGCTGGGCCGCCAGGTGCCGTGGAACCCGAATGGCACGCGGTGCGGCAAGCGGGCGACCGCGACGGGTCCAGCGGTGAGGCCCATGGCATCGAACACCAGCAAGTCGCTGCGCTTCTCCCGTTCACGCCAGGCCACGGCGAGCAGCCAGCCGTCGCCCTCGGCCGCGTCCTCCGCGCGCGGCACGAACACCGGCTCGGACACCACGTCGCCGGGCGGCAGCGTGTGAATGCCGCGCTCGCCGGTGTCGAAGTCGAATCGGGCGAGGCTGTCGTAGAGCACGCTCTCCGAGTCGCCTCGCGCGCGCGAGGTCGCATGGCAGGTGTAGAAGCCGTAGCGGTTGCGCCGCCCCGTGTAGCGCTCGTCGATCCGTGGAAACTCCGCCACGAGATCGTCGAGGTAGTCACGCCGGAACCCGGCGCCTGCGTCCGCCAGGTGGAAGGTCCAGCGGCACAGGCGCGCGGCCATCGCCTCGGGGTCGCCGGGGCGGCCCTCGGCGTCGGGCAGGCCGGGCGCAGCCTCCGATTGCATGACGTAGGCCACGATGGTGTCGCCGTCGTCCCAGGCATTCATCACATGGAACATGTGGCAGGCGTCGGTGTGGAACCACCGCGGCGCGCCGGCCGCGTTCCCGCGCTGCATCACGCCGACGTGGGTCCGCAAGCTCGCGTCCCAGGCCAGCAGCGGCTTGCCGCGCATGGCGCGCTCCACGCTGAGCGTCAGCGGCGTGACGGGAAAGAGCACATGCCCGCGCGTCACCATGAAGTCGTGCACCATGCTGGCATACGGCGCTGTGAACGACTGAAGCTGCGTGACCTCGCAGCGCGCGTCCATCACGCCATAGAGCATGCTCGGCGAGCAGGGGCCGTCGGGCGAGTACGCGAAGAAGTGCACCTCGCCGCGCTCGGGGTCGATCTTGGGGTGCGCGGTGAAGCGCGAGGTCACGCGCCCGCCGAAGCTCTGGTGCCCCTTGGAAGCCAGCGTGCCGGGGTCGAGCTCGAAGGGCTGATGCGACTCTTCGAGCGCGAACAGCCGATCGCCGTGCCAAAGCATGCTGGTGTTGGCCGTGCCGCCGTTGCGGCCCTGCGCCAGCGGGTCGGTGGTGGCGGGGTTTCCGAAGGTGCCGAAGAGCGCGCGCCCGGCTTCGTGCTCGAGCTGCCACTTCGGCGTGCGCGCCCAGCGGTTGCGGTACGACACCTTGCCGGCGCCGATGTGGAACGCATGCACCATACCGTCGCCGGAGAACCAGTGGTAGTTGTCGTCGCGCGGCGTGTACTGCGGGTTCGGGCCGACACGGTACAGGCTCCCTTCCAGCCCGGGCGGCAGGGTGCCCTCGATCTCGAGCGCCGCGATGTCGTGCTCCTCGCGGAGCGGCGCGTAGTTGCCGGTAAAGAAATGAGGATTCTTCTGCGTTTTTGCGTTCACGTGAGGCCTTCGGGGTTCAATTCATTCAAGAGGTCGACGTGGCGTCGCGTCGTGCGATGGCTCGCCCGGCATCGCCGGCAGGCGCGTCTGCCGTCCTCCGTCGCCGGAGCTCGGCGATGAGCGGCGGCCATGCGTCGGTCTGCGCGACGTCGTGCTGGCGCAGCGTGGTCATGCCGCCGGCGCTGCGCCACGCGCCAGTCGTCGATGCCGGGCTCTCTCGCCAGTCCTCAGAAACATGCGTTCTTTCTCGCGTCGAAGGCATCCTAGACCGTGCCGCTGCGAGAGGGTCAAGCGGTTTTCTCCGGGGTCGGCGCTCGCTGTCGTTCAGGCCCGCGACGACACCGACCAGCAGGCGCTGCCTGCTGGCGAAGCGCGCAGCCTCGATGGCCCGGCTCCGGAGCGGCGCCGAAGGAGGATGTAAGTGGTGATCTGGATCACTACTGTCCTAGGAATCCATTCGACGCGTCGCGCAGTCAGCCGCCTTCTCCTGGAAGTTACATCGTATCAACAATTTGACGTCGATACTGCCCCTCTCGGCGGGCTGCATACTCCGAATCATCAGGTGCGATGGCGACGACGACTGCACCGCGCGCTGCGCCGGTGTATACCACCCGCGACATGGTGCATTTGGACGAGAAAGTTGAGCCCCTTTTCGCGCAAATCGTTCGCCGCAACCCCGGCGAATCGGAGTTCCACCAGGCGGTCCGTGAGGTCCTGGAGTCCCTCGGCCCGGTGCTCTCGAAGCACCCCGAGCTGACGCGGCAGAAGATCATCGAGCGCATCTGTGAGCCCGAGCGCCAGGTGATCTTCCGCGTGCCGTGGGTCGACGACCGCGGCGAGGTGCAGCTGAACCGCGGCTTCCGTGTACAGGTGAACAGCGCGCTCGGCCCTTACAAGGGCGGCATCCGCTTCCACCCGACGGTCTACCTCGGGACCATCAAGTTCCTCGGGTTCGAGCAGGTCTTCAAGAACGCGCTCACCGGGATGCCGATCGGCGGCGGTAAGGGCGGCGCGGACTTCGACCCCAAGGGGAAGTCCGATGGCGAGATCATGCGCTTCTGCCAGAGCTTCATGACCGAGCTCCACCGCCACCTCGGCGAGTACACCGACGTGCCGGCGGGCGACATCGGCGTGGGCGAGCGCGAGCTCGGGTACATGTTCGGGCAGTACAAGCGCCTCACGAACCGCTACGAGTCGGGCGTGCTCACCGGCAAGGGCCTCTCCTGGGGCGGCTCGCTGGTGCGCAAGGAGGCGACCGGCTACGGCGCCGTCTACTTCGTCGCCGACATGCTGCGGGTGCGCGGCGAGAAGCTCGCGGACAAGACGTGCGTGGTGTCGGGCTCGGGCAACGTCGCGATCTACGCCATCCAGAAGCTGGAGCAGCTCGGGGCCCGCGTCATCGCGTGCTCGGACTCGAGCGGTTACGTGCACGACCCCGACGGCATCGATCTCGCGCTGCTCAAGCAGGTGAAGGAGGTCGAACGCGCTCGCATCAGCGAGTACGCGACGCGGCGCGGCCGGCGCTCGCGCTTCGCGTCGGGCGGCAACGTCTGGGAGGTGCCGTGTCAGATCGCGCTCCCCTGCGCGACGCAGAACGAGCTGAACGCGCGCGACGCGGCGACGCTGGTGAAGAACGGCTGCCGCGCCGTCGCCGAGGGCGCGAACATGCCCACCACGCCCGACGGCGTGCGCGTCTTCCTCGAGTCGGGGGTGGCGTTCGGCCCCGGCAAGGCGGCGAACGCCGGCGGCGTGGCGACCTCGGCGCTCGAGATGCAGCAGAACGCGAGCCGCGACTCGTGGTCGTTCGAGCACACCGAGAAGCGGCTCGCCGAGATCATGACGAATATTCATCGCACGTGCTACGACACGGCCGAGGAGCTCGGCGTGTCGGGCAACTATGTGGTTGGCGCGAACGTCGCGGGGTTCCTGCGGGTCGCACGCGCCATGATCGCGCTCGGCGTGATCTGACGGCTGGCCGCGAGGGACAGAAAACCGAGCACGCGGCGACAAGAAGTCGTCGCAGGGGAGACGCCGACGCATGGATACGCCGCTGTCGCTGCCTGGAGAGGAGCGGGCTGACGGCTCATCCATCCAGATCGGCGCTCTCGTTCCGCTGACTCGGCCCGGCTGGGTCGAGGCAGGCCGGCACCTGCTCGCTGGGCTCGAGCTGGCCGCCCGCGAGGTCAATGACGCCGGCGGGATCGCCGGAAGACCGCTCGAGCTGGTGGTCCGAGACACCGCGGCTGATCCAGAGAGGGCAGCGGCGGCGGTCGATGAGCTGGCTCGCCTGGGCGTGGCTGCCCTGGCGGGGGAGTATCACAGCGTCGTCGCTCGCGCGGCTGCCGCCAGGGCCGACGCCCTCGGCCTGCCGTTCCTCTGCTCGTCAGCGGTCCTCGACGCGCTCACCGAGCAGCCGACGGAATGGGTCGCGCGCCTCGCCCCGGCGCAGTCCCACGGCTGGCGGATCTACGCGAGCTTCCTCCTCGACGCGGGCCACAGGCGCATCGCCGTAGCCGCCGATCCGAGCGTCTACTGGGCGTCTGGGGCCCGCGTCCTGCGGGACTACCTCGCTCCACGCGGCGGCAGCGTCATCGAGCTCGACATGCGCGCGCTCGCCCCCTCGGCCGTGTGCGACGAGCTCGTCGACCATCGCGCGACAGCCCTCCTTCTTCTCGTCGGCTACCCGGAGCCGGCGGTGTCGCTCGTCAAGTCCGTCCGCCGCGACCGGCGCGTCGCCGGGATCATGATGGGTGCTCCGGCCGGGCAACCGGAGTTCGCCGAATGGGCGACGTCGCTGGGCGGCGACGGCGCCGCGATCCCGTTCTTGCGCTACCTGCCCGAGCGCCTCAGCCCACTCGGCGCTCGAGTCGAGACGGCCCTGCGCGAGCGGCTGGCCGAAGCGCCCTCCTTCGTCGCCTTCGAGGGCTACGACACGGTCGCCGTCCTCGCCGATGTGCTGCGTTCTCACGGCGCGGACCGGGCGCGCGTCGCCGGATCCTGGGCGCGCGTCGCGGTCGAAGGCACCCGCGGGCAGATCCGGTTCTCCCGCACGCCGGGCGTCAACGTCTGGCAATGGGCTTGGCCGCCGGTCCAAGTCGTCGATCGAGATCCGGCGGAACCCGGTCGCCTTCGGATCCTTCACGCCGGCTGAGCGAGCGCAGAGGTCCGACTGCCCGGCCCGCGGGTCAGCGCTTGGGCGAGAGCGCGCTGGCGAGCTTCAGGCGGGTGTAGAGCCCGAGCGCGACGCCCGCCATCAGCATCGTCGCGACCGAGAAGAGCGCCGCGATCTCCCACGCCGGCGCGCCTCGCTGGAAGCTATCCAGGATGAGCAGCACCTCGAACAGCGCGAAGATCGCGAGCAGCGCCGCCGTGAACGCGACGAGCGAGGCGTATCGAGCCGCGTGCGCCTTGAGCCCGCGCAGGCCATAAACGGCGAACGCGATCTGGTAGAGCACGATCGGCACCTCCCAGAAATGGAACGTGATCACGCACCCGAGCGGATCCGCGTACGGCTTGCAGGTCGTCCACGGATGTCCGATCAAGAACGGGATATGCGCGGCGAGGAGCCCGTAAACCACGGCCACCAGGATGAGCCACGAGTACAGCGTGACCGCGCGCTCCGCCGAGGCCCAGGCCTCGGTCGCGAACGGGTCAGGCTTGGGGAGCGGCGCGGGGACAGGCCGCTTCGGCATCGCGTCCTCCAGCCCGAGGTGCTCCCGCCAGTAGGCCGTGAGGAAGATGTTCTTCGGGTCGAGCCGCGCCCGCAAGGCCATGAAGTCGTTCCAGCGCTTGAACTGCTTCGCCAGGTACTTCGACCACACCTTCGCCGGAGGCGGGTCGTTCGGCAGGAACTTGCCCCAGTGCAGCTTGAACCCGAACGGCTTGAGCAGCTCCCAGAACTGCGGATAAAAATCGATCGCGGGGTCCCCCGCGTTGTAGCCGAACCAGAACACGTCCACGCGCACCACCGGCTCGCCGTCCGACGAGGCGCTCATCCAGAACGGGCTCGCTTTCGTGCCGTACAGCTCGAAGGAGAAGGTCCCGGTCGCCTTCAGACCGCCGGTCGCGAAGAAATCGCGCAGCGTGGTCATGACGGCCTGCGTCTTCGATACGGGGATCCATATCTCCGTGAACCACGTGGGCATCAGGATGTCATCCATCCCGTTGTCCATCGGCAGGCCGGTCCACCAGTAGTCACAGAACTCCTGCGGCCCCGGGGGCTGCTTCTCGCCGTCGAGGGGGACGAACTCCTTGTAGATCACCGGCACGATGGACGGCAGGGCCTCCTTCAAGAGGCGCCCCGCGAGCTCGATGCCCGGGAACTCGAGCAGGCCGTCCACCCCTGCCTCCAGGAGAGCCGCGACGACCGTGGAGAGCGCTTCCGCCACCCTCGGCTCGAAACCCATCTTTTCGATGTCCTCCAGCAGCGTGGCGTCGAGCTGGCTGAAGATGGGCTCGACCTTCTGCGGCAGGAGGCGCAGATCGTCGAGGTTGCCGAGGATGCTCAGGAGCAACCCCGCCAGCACCTCGGACCCCTCCGGGTAACGCCCCATCTCCTCGTAGGGCTTCGGGACGAAGCCGGGTGATGCCGGGATCCGGCGCGCCTTCCAGACCACCATGCGGTCCAACCCTCGCTGAGGCCACCACATCAGGCGGCTATAGTCGGTCTCGCGGAGGAATTGCTCGAAGCTCGGCTTGTCGTCCGTGCCGGGGCCGAAGAGATCGATCTCGCAGTCGTGGGCCGCGGTGGTCGACTCGGATCCTTTGATGTTGTACGTGGGAACGCACTGGAAGGTGACCGATGAGATGACCCCGAGGAGGCCCATCGAGACGCCGGCCGCGTGAAAGAGGTCAGGGTCCTGGTCGCGCGAGACCTCATGGATCTGACCCGTGCCGTCGATCAAGCGGAGCTTCAGGATGTTCTCGTCGATCCCGAATTTGAGCGACCCGCCCGAGGATCCCGTGGCGAGAAACCCGGAGACCGTCTGGTGGGAGATGCCACCGAGGTCCGAGAGCGCCCACCCCTTCTGCTGCAGCTGATAAAGGAGGCCGTTCTCGACGGTGGACGTGCCCGTCGGATCGTACGGGTTGATCGACAGGTTGCACCCCGCCTCGACCTCGACGATACCCTGGACCTCATCGACCCAGCGAACGGCGCGGTATCGGTCGAGCATGATGTTGATCTCGAGCCTGACCTTGCCTGGATCTCGATCGGTGAAAATGGCGCGATGGGGGAAGGTGTGGGTCGAGCCGCGGACGCGCACCTGGCGGTTCGTGTCGTGCGCCCATTTCACGAGCGCGGCGAGCTCGGCCTCGGTCGAAGGGTGATAATAGCCATCGGAGCCCATGGAAATCGGCGGTGACATCTGACCTCCTCGTTCGGGTGGTGGTCGGATTGGAACATGAAGGCGGGGAGGTGGGAAGAAAAGAACAGTGATCTTCCTGCCTTCAGAAGGTGACGCCGGTGATCTCCACCTCACCGGAAAGCGATGGCGGTTCATCGGCGTTTGCGTGCGCCGACGGGCCGCCTTCACGCCACAGCTGCGTTGAGCCCGCTCGCCGCCGCGAGGCGCTCCGCGGGAGGAGCGACGGGGAGGGGCGACGAGCTCGACCGACGGCCCCGCCAGCACATCGCCCCGCCCGAGCGAGCTCCGCGTCCTCTCCCGCGGCCGCCCGGAGCACGAGGCGCGCCTCCACGGCCGCGCTGGCGGGGCGGCGCGCCGAGGGGATCACGTCGCCCGGCGCTTCGCAAGGAGCACCGCGGGAGCTGCGCCACAGTGGGCCAACCCTGCCTCATCGATCGCGGCCGCCGCCGCGCTGCCGGCCAGCGGAGCGTCGTTATCGGCAGGCGCCCTGGGTCGGCGGAGAGCGGGGCGCCACGGGCCGCGACGCTCCTCGCGCCGCCCTGGCACAACACCTGCTCTGCCGGGGCGCATGCGCAAGCTCCAGGTCCTCTCAGCCCTCCTCCCACTATCCCTGATCTTCGCCGGCTGCGTCTCCGACACAACCGAACCGAATCCACAGTCAGCGTGCAGCGACGGAGGCGCGCCGCCGTGCGCCGTCGCCTCCGACAAAGAGCGGATCCTCGACCCTCAGGTGTCGGACGTCGAGCGCGACGACCTCGCCGACGGGAACACGAGGTTCGCGCTCGACCTCTACCACGAGCTCGGCGCCGAGCCGGGCAACCTCTTCTACTCGCCCTACAGCATCTCGAGCGCGCTGGCGATGACGTACGCAGGGGCGCGCACGGAGACGGAAGAGCAGATGGCGAGCACGCTGCACTTCACGACGCTGTCCCAGGAGCGGCTGCACCCGACGTTCAACGCCCTCAATCGTGTGCTCGAGAGCCGCGGCGAGGGGGCGAGCGGAGCGGGCGGCGGCAAGTTCCAGCTCAACATCGCCAATGCGCTCTGGGGCCAGAACGGCCATCCGTTCCTGCCTTCGTTCCTCGACGTGCTCGCGGAGCATTACGGGGCGGGGATGACCCTCCTCGATTTCGCCGGGGCGGCCGAGGCGTCGCGGAAGGTCATCAATAACTGGGTGGCCGAGCGCACCGAGGACCGGATCAAGGATCTCCTCCAGCAGAACGATATCCAGAGCACCACGCGGCTCGTGTTGACGAACGCGATCTATTTCAACGCGGCCTGGAAGTTCCCCTTCGACGAGGACGCGACGGCCCCCGGCGACTTCACGCTGGCGGACGGGTCCAAGGCGTCCGTGCCGATGATGACCAACAAGGCACCCATGCGGTATCACGAGGACGACGGGTACCAGGCGGTCGAGGTGCCGTACCAGGAAGACCGCCTGTCGATGGTGCTCGTGCTGCCCTCGGACCTCGGCGAGTTCGAGGCGGGCCTCGATTTCTCGGCTCTCAGCACCCTCCTCGTCTTCCAGGAGACGCGGGACGTCACCATCACGTTGCCGAAGTTCAGGGTGGAGTCGCGGTTCGATCTCATCCCGCCCCTCAAGGAGCTGGGGATGACCGCCCCGTTCGTCAACGCGGATTTCTCGGGCATCGACGGGTCGCGAAACCTGGCCATCAGCGCCGTGGTCCACAAGGCGTTCGTCGACGTGAACGAGGCCGGCACCGAGGCCGCGGCGGCGACGGCGGTGGCGATCGACGAACGCGCGTCCCCGGCCGCGGCCATCCGCTTCGATCGGCCGTTCGTCTTCTTCATCCGGGACAACGACGCCCGCACGATCCTCTTCGTGGGCCGCGTGGCCGACCCGTCCAAGTAGGAGCTCCGAGCCCGCCGGGGAGCGAGGCCGCTGCCAGGGCGCCTCCGCCCCGAGGAAGCGGGCGATCAGCTGGCGGCGAACTCCCGCTCGTGGATGGAGCGCACCTTCTCCAGCACCCGCGGACCATGCTCCCGGAACGGGAGATCCATCGCGCGATCCTTCTTCAAATGGACGCCCGAGAGCTCCCGGTGCGCGCCGAACGCCCCCTCGTACAGCCGCGAGGCGCCCTGGGTCGGGGGCGGGAAGAAGAGCCTCATCAGCGTCTTCACGAAGAACGGCAGCCCCGACCGCTTCCCCTTCCTCAGCGTGTTGTTGCCCCCTGGATCCACGCTCCGGATCTTGATCCCGTCCTTCTCGAGCAGCGGCGCCACCTCACGCGTCCAGAGGGAGAGCGCGAGCTTGGAGGTCGCGTACGGGCCGAAGAGCTGCTTGAACGACGCCGGGCGCTCCAGGGCGTCGGGGTCGAAGCGCCTCGTCATGTCGAACGCGTTCGAGGAGGTGTTCACGACCGTCTTCAAGGACCCCCTCCGCAGCAGCTCCCTGAGCTCCATCGCGATGACGTACGGCGCCACCGTCTGGAGCTCGAAGTGCAGCTCGCGGCCTTGCCTGGAGAAGGTCAGCTCCGGGACGCTGCCGCCGGCGTTGTTGAACAGCACATCGATCCTCTCTTCGCTCGCCCTGATCGCGCCGAGCGCGCGTCTGAGGCTCTCGAAATCGGACAGATCCGCCCGGTGGACACGGAGCCTGCGGCGCTCGATGCTCTCCCGGATCAGGGGATCGTCCTCGGGGAACCCCGAGCGGTTCAGCGCGATGACCTGAAAGCCCTCCGACAGCAGGCGGCGCGTGAGCTCGAGTCCGATACCGTGGTTTGCGCCCGTGATGAGCGCGACCTTGTCGTGTCCCTTGGTGATCATCGTGGCTCCTGTGAGGGCCGCCTCTCCGCGCGTCCTCCGGCGGACGACGGCCGTTGGCGCGCCGGTCGCCCGAGCCGACCAGCGCGCGTACAACAGAAATGTCGGTGTCCGCAGCAAAGCGGCGTCCGGCGGTGCGCCCGGGCGCGAGGACCCAGGCGCGCGACGATCGCGCCGAGGCCTCGGCGCCGCTCAGGGCGGCGGCGATGGATCGACTCCGTACCCGTGGACCCGTGGACGCGCGCACCCTCGCCCGAAACCGCCCGAGATCGCTCGACGTCGGCGGGGCGCCGCGACAGGGGAAAGAATGTGCTACTGAGTAGCATTTGTCAAGGAGAGGCACCCGGATCCTGCGTGTGGTAGGCTGGCGCCATGGCGGAGGGCCAGGCCCCGGGGCTCCGAGAGCGCAAGAAGGAGCGGACGCGCGCGCAGATCATCGAGACCGCGATCGACCTCTTCCTGAAACATGGCTACGAGCAGACGACGCTCGACGAGGTGCTCGGAGCGGTCGAGATCTCGCGGAGGACGTTCTTCCGCTACTTCGAGTCGAAGGAAGATCTGCTCATCGCCTGGATGGACCAGCTCATCGAGGTGGCGTGCGCGTCGATCCGCGCGCGCCCTCGGAGCGAGCCGCCGCTCGTCGCGACCCGCAATGCGGTCCGGGATACCCTTGGCCGGCTCTACGAGGGGAATCTGCCGCGCTTCGTCGCGGTGCAGCAGTTCGTCGCGAAGACGCCGGCGATCCGCGCGAGGCAGAGCGAGCGGCTCGGCCATTGCGCGGAGGCCATCAGCGAGCCGCTGGCCGCGCGCATGGGGCTGGATCCGCGGCGCGACCTCGCGCCGCGGGTGCTGGCGAGCTGCGCGGTCGCCATCATGGGGTGCGCGATCGACGCGTGGCTCGCGCGCGGCGCGACGGAGGATCTCCTCGAGCTCGTGGACGAGGGCTTCCGGGCGCTCGCGCTCGAGCACGAGCGCGCCCGGTAGGGCCGGCGCGGCGGCGGCGTCCGGGGCCGACGTCGGCCGCGGGCCGGATGGCCGCCGGAGCGCGAGGGAGGGGGCTCACGCCGCGGAAGGGACAGGCCGCGCGGGCGCCGTCCGCGAGGGACGCAGCAGCCGCGCGAGCCGCGCGGGCAGGAGGCCGCGAATCGGCCCGTGGGCGACCTCGCCGGCCGGCAGCCCGAAGCGCTCGAGCAGGGCGTTCGCGGCGAGGAAGCCGCTCGCCGTCGCGCGCTCCATCAAGCCGCTCGGGAAAGGGAGCTTCACGTAATCGCCGGCGAGGACGACGGCGGGCACGGGCGTGCGGACGCCGGGGCGGCGCGCGTGGGAGCCCGGGCGAAAGGCCGGGCAGTCGCGCCGGAGGAGGAAGCGCTCGTCGAGGACGCGCGCCGCGGCCGTCTCGGGGTACGCCCGGTGGAGGCTCGACAGCAGGTCGGCGCGGATCGCGCCCTCGTCCATGGCCTCGGGCAGCGCGTAGCCGTGGAGCTCGACCACGGACCCGCCCGTGGCCCCGGCGATGCGCCGGCTCTCCCCCTCGAAGCGCTCATAGAGCGAGATGTTGTCGAGCAGGCCGAACCCCGTCGTGCCCGCGAACGGCGCCCGCTCGGGCGCGCACGGGCGATCGAGGAAGAGCCGCCACACGGCGAACGGCGGGGCGACCTCCAGGCTGGCCACGCCGCCCTCCAGCGCGGCGAGGGCGGGCGAGGCGGCGACGAGCTGCCGCACGGCCGGGACGGTGACCGCGAGGACGACCCCATCACACGCGATCCGTTCGCCGGCGCCGAGCCGCACCGCGAAGCGCCCCTCCTCCCGCTCGACGGCCTTGGCCTCGCGCCGGGAGGCGATCGCGACGCCCCGGGCGCGGAGATAACGCTCCATCGGCCGCCACACCGCGGTGCTGAAGGGCTCCTTCACGACGTCGAACACGAGCCCCTCCCGGTTGCCCAGGAAATAGAAATGGAACATCGCGAGGAGCTCGGCCGCCGAATAGTCGCTGTCCGGATTGAAGAACGAATGCGCGAACACATCGAACAGCATCTGCCGCGCCCCCGGGGCGAGGCGCAGCCCGTCGAGGTATTCCTTCGCGGTCGTCGCGTCGAGATCGAGGTACGTTTGCTCCGGATCGAAGGTGAACATCGTGAGCGCGCCCCGCAGGTCGACCCGGAGGAGGTCCGAGAGGCGCACGCTGGGAGAGCGGAGGAGCAGCGCCGCGACGTTGAGCGGCGTGCGCGTGGGGAGGCCGGAGAACGACTCGACCGCGCCGCCGGGGCCGAGCAGCGGATAGTCGGAGAGCGGCGTGAGGAGCGAGAGGTCGGGATCGATGCGCCTGAGCAGCGCCCGCACGTTGGCGTAGTGCCGGAAGAAGGCGTGAAAGCCTCGTTCCATCTCGAAGGCCGTCCCGCCCCGCAGGCGCTCGGTCCACGCCCCGGCGCGGCCCCCGAGGTAAGCCTCGCGCTCGACGAGCGTCACCGCGACGCCCCGCTCGGCGAGGAGCACGGCGGCCGCGGTCCCCGCGAGCCCGCCGCCGATCACGACCACATGGCGCTGGCCCGCACCCCTGCGCGACGTCGACTGCATGTCGTCGGAGCCCCCCCGCGAGGCAGCGTAGGCTTTCCGGCGGGCGAGGCAAGGTGTCCCTCGGATCCTCCGGGCGTCGGCCGTCCTGGGGATGGATGAGGATCTCGAGGGATGTCGAAAGGGGCCGTCCGGGGCAAACGAAGCGGCGGACGACCAGGCGTCTGACCCACGGACAGCCAGGCGCGGGGATCGGCTACTGGGTACAGAGGCAGCGCGTGCAGCCGGACCACCGGCAGACACCGGTGCCCGGGCCGTCGCATCTGGCGTCGCAATCGCTGTCCTTGACGCACTCCCAACATGCCGCGGGCTGCGCCTCTTCCGCCGCGGGGGCCTCCGTGGCCGCCGCCGCAGGAGCGCCGGCGGCGCACACCCAGAGGCCCACGCCGGAAAGCAAAATCACGGAGGCCAAAGCCCGTCGAACCATCCTCATCATCGAGAGCTCCTTTCGCTCGCGCCTCGCCGGGCAAGGCCCAGAACGAGGAGGCGCTCCGGGCAGCTTATCGATCCGCCGTTCCCCGGCCACCCGTATCGTTCAATGAATTGTTAAGAACTATGTTGATCCATCGGTGTCGAAGAAATCGATTTATCACGCCGCCGCCGCCGCCGCCGGCGTACCTCCACATGAATGCATGCAGGCTCAGCCGAGGCCGCTGCGCGCAGATCGGCGCCACGGCCTCTCGCGCTCGAGTCCGCCGCTCCCCGCGGCGTCGTCTCACGAGCGCCCGAAGCGCCGCCGGTACTCCTCGGGCGTGACCTGGAGCGTGCGCTGGAAGGCGCGCCGCATCCGCTCGTCCGTGCCGAAGCCGCAGTCGCGCGCGAGCTGCTTGATCGACGCTCGCCCCCCCTCCAGACACGAGCGCGCCTGCTCCAGCCGCGCCGCCTCGACGAACTTCGCGGGCGTCGTCTGCAGCGCCCTCGCGAAGGTCCGCGCGAAATTGCGGGGGCTCATCCCGGCTCTCTCGGCCAGCACCTCGACGCGCAGGTCGGCGTCGAGGTGCCGCAGGGCCCACGCGATCACGCGCCCGAGCGGCCCCGCGGCGGCCTCCTGCGCGCGGAGCGGGCGGCTGAACTGCGACTGTCCGCCAGGGCGCTTGAGGAACACCACCATGCCGCGCGCCACCTCGAGCGCCACGTCGTACCCGAGATCCTCCTCCACCAGCGAGAGCGCGAGATCGATGCTCGCGGTCGTGCCCGCAGAGGTGTAGATCTTCCCGGACCGCACGAAGATCGCGTCGGGATCGACCTCGATGGCGGGAAACTGGCGCGCGAGCGCGGCCGCCTCGCGCCAGTGCGTGGCGGCGCGGTGCCCCGCGAGCAGCCCCGCGGCGGCGAGGATGAAGGTGCCCGTGCAGACGGCGCCCATGCGCCGCACCTCGGGCGTCGCCGCGCGCAGCCAGCCGAGCAGCCGGGCGTCTCGCATCGCCTCGCGAGGATCGCCGCCCGCGACGAGCACCGTATCGGCGCCGGGGGCCACGTCCTCGAGCGCCTTGTGGGCGACGATCTGCGCCCCGGAGAGCGTCCGGATCACGCCGCCCGACACGGAGGCGATCTCGACGGCGTACGCCGGGGGAGCCCCAGGGCTCCTCGGGACGGCGCACTCCGAGGCCAAGGCGAAGACATCGACGGGCCCCATCACGTCGATGGCGCCCGCGCCGTCGTAGACCACGACCACGATCCTGCGCGTCGGCGCGTGCGGGCTCGCGCTCGGCGAGCTTCGCGGAGCGCGCTTCGAGGGACGGGGCCGGCTCACGCGACGACGGTACCCGCCGCGCACCTGACCGCAACGACAAAGCACCCGCATTTCCTGCCAGGTCTCCCGAGGTCGGAGCCGAGGGCGCCGCCGCGCCGCGGGCCCGACGCGTGGCAGGAAACGCAGGGGCTCTGTCCCTCCGGCTCCCCGCGCGGGGCGCATGCTCACGCGCGCCTCCTTCGCGTCCTCGCGCGAAGCCAGAAAGGATTCCTCGATGAGCGTTCATGACGATGCCTCGTTCACCTTGCCCCTGAGCCTCCCCGTGGAGCGCAAGCTCCAGGTGGCGCTCTTCGTCTGCCCCGGCTTCTTCTTGCCCGACAACATCGGCCTGCAGACGGTGTTCGGGGTCCTGCCCAACGTGGACCTCCACCTCGTCTGGAAGAACAGGGACGAGATCGCGGGCGTCCCGCGCTTCACGACGCGGGCCACCACCACCTTCGCCGAATGCCCGAAGGCGCTCGACGTCCTCCATGTGCCGGCGATTCCGCCCCACGTCATGGAGGACAAGGAGTCGCTCGCGTTCCTCGCAGAGTACGGCGGCCGCGCGGCGTGGCTGTCCGGCGTCTGCGCGGGCGCCCTGATGCTGGGCGCCGCGGGCCTGCTCAAGGGCTACCGGGCTACCACCAACTTTCACCTGCACGATCAGCTCCCTTACTACGGCGCCATCCCGACCCAGGGGAACGTGGTGGAAGACCGGAATCGGCTCACCTCAGGGCCGGTGTCCGGCGGATTCGATCTGGCGCTGCGCCTGATCGGGCGCCTGTGCGGAGACGAGGTCGCCAGGGAGTGCGAGCTGGAGATGGAGTATGCGCCGGAGCCGCCCTACGGCACGGGCAGCCCCGAGCTCGCCGGGCCAGAGCGGACGGCGCGGTCGCTCCAGAGGATGGCGCCGCTGATCGAGGAGATGCGCCAGGTGGGCATCCGCGCCTCCCGGCGGCTGGAGATCGCCTGAGCGGCGCTCCGGGTCGCGCCTCTCCGCCGTCGCGCCCGGCGGCGGTCACGCCCCCGCCGCGACGAACTCGACAAGATCGTTCAGGCTCGCTCCCGCGGCGTCGGCGCTCACGCCCAGCTCCTCGGCCGGCAGGCCCTGGCGGTTGACCCAGAACGTGGGATAGCCGAACCAGCGGGCGCCCGCGGCGTCCCAGCCGGCGAACGGGACGAACAGGATCTCCTCGCGCTCGAGGCCGAGCGCGTCGAGCGCCATCCGGTAGGCGCGCGGATCCGGCTTGTAGGTCCTCGCCAGATCGGTGCTGAGCACGCGATCGAACAGGCCTCCCAGGCCGGAGCGCTCGATCGCGGCGCCGAGCATCCTCGGCGTGAAGTTGGACAGGAACGAGAGCCGGAGGCCCGCGCGCCTCAGCGACGCGAGCGCGGGGAGCGCGTCGGGCCACGCCTCGAGCTCGAGGTACGCCCCGAGGAGCCGCGCCCGCCTCTCCTCGCCGAGATCGAGCCGCAGCGCCCGCTCGGCGAACACGAGCGCGTCCGCCGTCACCTGCCAGAAATCGGCGTACTCGCGGGCCGCGACCCGGAGCCACGTGTACTCGAATTGACGGGTGCGCCAGGCGTCGCTCAGCGATGCGCCCTTGCCCGGACAGAGCTCCTCCGCCAGCGCGGCGATCGGCCGCGGATCGAAGATCGGAAAGGCGTCGAAGGCGATGGCCTTGATCTTCCGGCCCGGCGCGGGCCCGCGCTCCGCGGCGCACGAGGCGGTCACGGCCGGCGGGGCCGAGCCCAGCAGGCCTGTCGCGGCCGTCCCGGCCACGCGATGGAGAAACGTACGACGACTCGAATGCATGCTGGCCTCGATCGGGTCATCCGACATGGAGTGGGTAAGACGCGCGAGCGCGCGAGACGCGCGCAGCGTCACGAAGAGAGCTCACGCAAAGAAACGCGAGCGCTGCGCCAGAGACGATCGCGCGAATGCCTGGAGAGAGCATGCACCCTCCGCCGTTGCCCGGACATCCGCCATCGCCGTATACTCGTCATGCATCTGTGCATGGCGCGGGGCGCTCTCGCGCAGCAGCGCCCCGCGCGAAGACCATGCTCGACTGGGACGATCTGCGCTATTTCCTCGCCGTCGCCAGGCACGGCAACCTCTCGGCCGCCGCGCGCGCGTTGAAGGTCACCCAGCCGACCGTGGGGCGGCGCATCGACGCGTTCGAGCGGCGCCTCGGGGCGAAGCTCTTCCGGCGCTCGCCGTCGGGGTTCGCGCTCTCGGCCGCGGGCGAGAGCGTGCTCGGCCACGCCGAGCGCATGGAGCAGGGCGCGCTCGCCGCCGAGCGCGCCGCCGCCGGACGCGACGCCGGCCTGGCAGGCCACCTCCGCGTCACCGCGTCCGAGTGGCTCGCCGCCCGCGTCCTCGGGCCGCTGCTCGCCCCCTTCCTCGCGCGTCACCCCGGCATCTCCGTCGAGCTCGTCGCGGACGGGCGCTGGCTGAGCCTCCCGCGGCGGGAGGCGGACATCGCCTTTCGCCCCGCCGCGTTCGAGCACCGCGAGGTCTTCCAGCGCGAGGTCGCGCGCATCGGGTTCGGCCTCTACGCGTCGGAGGCCTACCTCGCCGAGCGCGGCCCGCCGGACTTCGACCGGCAGTGCGAGGGCCACGCCCTCGTCACGATGAGCGACGATCCGCCGGCGGTCGCCGACCTCGCGTGGCTGCGCGCCGTCGCCGCGAAGGCCCGCGTCGCCGCCCGCACCAACGGCCGCGAGGCCCAGGCGACGATGGGGGCCGCCGGGGTCGGGCTCGTCTGCCTGCCGCGCTACCTGGGCGACGCGACGGCGGGCCTGCGCCTGCTCTCGCCGCCGTCGCCGCCGCCCGAGCGCGCGCTCTGGCTCGGGGTGCACCGCGACACGCGCGGGGTGCCGCGCGTGAAGGCGCTCGTCGCGTTCGTCACCGACGCCCTCGGGCCGCTGCGAGGCGCCCTCCGGCCAGGCGCGCGGCCGCGCCCCGGCCGGTGACGCGCCCCGCCGCTACCGGCCCTCGCTGAGCTGGCAGGCCCGCTGATCTTCGTAAAACGGCGCGCAGTCCACGTAGATGAAGTCGGGGTCGCACGCCGGGTCGCTGGACGGCATGCACGCGAACAGCGGATCGAGCCACGCCGAGATCTGCTCGCAGCGCGTGACCGACGGGATCTGGACCATCCTGCCCATGCAGTCGAAGAACGGCGCGGTCAGGTCGTTGCAAGGGCGTGGCACCGAGAGCAGCTCGTCGCAGGCGTCGCGACAGCCGGGGTCCGGGCAGGCGGTGCCGTCGAAGAGGGCGCAGAAGAAATCGCACGAGGCCCGCGCTCCGCCGCCCGAGCCCGCCGCGCTGGAGCTCGAGGACTGCGGGCCCGCGCCGACGCTCGCGCGCCCGCTCGACGTCGCGCTCGCGCCGGCGCCCCCGGAGCCGTCGTCGCCCCCCGGGGCGCCGTCGACCACGACGGCCCCGCCGCAAGCGCTCGCCCCCGCGAGGGCGATGAGCGAAGCGAGGAGCGCCGAATGCAGCGTCGTTCTCATGCCCGGGAGTCTACACCGGTCCACGCCGGCGCGGGCAGGGGCGGGGGTCGCTCGCCGGGCGCGCGCTCGCCTGGCGCGCGCTCGCCGGGCGCGCGCTCGCCGCTCACTCCACGGCCTGCGCCTGCTCGATCGCGTCCTCGCGGCGCTCCCGGCGGTTGCACGCGAGAACCTTCTTGCGGACGCGCACCGCGTCGGGCGTGACCTCGACGAGCTCGTCGCCGTCGATCCACTCCATCGCCGTCTCGATCGTGAGCAGCCGCGGGCTGGCCAGGAGGACGTTCTCGTCCTTGCCGTGGTTGCGCACGTTCGACAGCTTCTTCTCCTTGATCACGTTGACGTCGGTGTCGTTCGGCCGGTTGTGCTCGCCGATGATCATCCCCTCGTAGACCTCGACGCCGGGGACGATGAAGAACATGCCGCGCGGCTGGAGGTGGTGCAGCGCGTACGGGGTCGCCACGCCGGCGCGATCGGCGACGATGGCGCCGGTCGGGCGGCGCATCATCGGGCCGCCCCAGGGCGCCCAGCCGTCGAACATCGTGTTGAGCAGGCCCGTCCCGCGCGTCGCCGTCAGGAACTCGCCCCGGAAGCCGATGAGCCCGCGCGACGGCACCCGGAACTCGAGCCGGGCGCGCCCGAAGCCGGGGTTCGTCATCTTCACCATCCGGCCGCGCCGGGTGCTGAGGCGCTCGGTCACCACGCCGACGTAGGTGTCGGGCACGTCGACGACCACGAGCTCGATCGGCTCCATCACCTCGCCGTTGATCTCGCGCGTCACGACCTCGGGGTTCGAGAGCTGCATCTCGTACCCCTCGCGCCGCATCGTCTCCACGAGGATCGCGAGCTGGAGCTCGCCGCGGCCGAGCACCACGAACGTGTCGGGCACCTCGGTCGGCTCCACCCGGATCGCGAGGTTCTTCATCGCCTCGCGCTCGAGCCGCTCCTTCAGGTGACGGCTCGTCAGGTACTTCGACTGCTTGCTCTTGCCGGCGAACGTCGACGTGTTGACGCCGATCCTCATCTTGATCGTCGGCTCCTCGACCACGATCCGCGGCAGCGCCTCGGGGGTCGCGGGGTCCGCGATCGTGTCGCCGATCGTGACCGACTCGAGCCCCGCGATGGCGATCACCTCGCCCGCGGCGGCGCTCTCGACCGGGACCCGCTTCAGCCCCTCGTAGGCGTAGAGCATCTTCACGTAGCCGCGCGACTGGCCGCCCTCGCCGAGGAGCGCGACGTCGGCGCCGGACCGGGCGGTGCCCCGGACCACGCGGCCGACCGCGAGCCGGCCCACGTAGTCGTCGTGGGTCGTGTTGCAGACGATGACCTGGAGCGGCCCGTCGGGGTCGCCGGAGGGGCCGGGCACGCGCTCGAGGATGGTCTCGAAGAGCGGCTCCAGGTCCTTGGCCTCGTGCTCGAGCTCGCGCTTGGCCTGGCCGAACTTCGCGATCGCGTAGAGCGTCGAGAAGTCCATCTGCGCGTCGCTCGCCTCGAGATCGCAGAAGAGGTCGAACACCTCGGAGAGCACCTCGTGGGCGCGCGCGTCGCTCCGGTCGATCTTGTTGATGACCACGATGACCGGGAAGCCGCGCTGGAGGCACTTCGAGAGCACGAACCGCGTCTGCGGCAGCGGGCCCTCGGCGGCGTCGACGAGGAGCAGCGCCCCGTCGGCCATCATCAGGGTGCGCTCGACCTCGCCGCCGAAGTCGGAGTGGCCGGGCGTGTCGACGATGTTGATCTTGACCCCGCGGTACCGGATGCTGGTGTTCTTCGCGAGGATGGTGATGCCGCGCTCCCGCTCGAGGTCGTTCGAGTCCATGACCCGCTCGGCCACGACCTCGTTCTCTCGGAAGGCGCCCGACTGGCGGAGCATGTGATCGACGAGGGTCGTCTTCCCGTGGTCGACGTGGGCGACGATGGCGATGTTGCGGAGGTCGTTACGCGGCATATACGGCGGCGGCCGTGTAGCACGCGACCCACGGAGGAGCGAGCCCATCCTCGCCAGAGCCCGAACGTTCGGCCCGCGCGGACGTCGCGCGGCGAGCGCTCGCGTTCAGGTGGCGCGTCGCGCGGGCAGGAGCGCGCGGGCCGCGCGCGCAGGGGCCCGCGCGAGGCGGGCGCGTGGCGACGGACGCGGCGCGGAGCGGGCGAGGTGAGCGGGAGCGATTGACAGCCGGAGGCGCATCCTCCTAGGGTGCGCGCCGCGCTGGTGCCTGGGCGCTCGCTCAGGCTGAATAGGGAACCCGGTGAGATTCCGGGGCTGCCCCGCAGCGGTAAGCGAGAACGACCTCCACGACACGCACTGGCCCGATGAGGGCTGGGAAGCGGTGGACAGTAGGAAGCCGGCCCGGCCGGAGCGCTCGCGAGCCCGAAGACCTGCCCGCGCCCGGCGACGGGGACACATCCGACGCCGGTTCGACCTGGGAGCCTCGAGGGAGGCGGTGAGGTCCGAGCCGGTGCAGCCCTGCGCACGTCCCGGATCCCGAGCCGCCCCCGCGTTGCCTCTCGGTCGCCCGCGGGGGCGAGAGGTCGGTCCAGGGCATCGCGCCGTGGGCGTCCTTTTTCCTCCTCGTGGAGCTCGATGCGAGCGGCCCGGCGCCGCTCCGCGCGATTGCGCGAAGGAGGACATGAATGCTGCGCGAGAACGTCACGAAGGGCCACGGACACCGCCATCGACTCCCTCGGATCGCCGCGCTGGCGATGTTGCTGTCCGCCGCGCGGCCAGCGCGGGCCCAGGGAGAGCCCATCGAGGTCACGGTGCACGCGGAGAAGCCGGGGAGCGAGGCCGCCTCGCGCGTCTCGGTCGGGCACCGCGAGCTCGAGCTCCGGCCGAGGCTCCGGCCGGGCGATCTCCTCGAGTCGGTCCCCGGGCTCTTCGCCGTGCAGCACGCCGGCGGCGGCAAGGCGAACCAGTACTTCCTGCGCGGCTTCGACGCCGATCACGGGACGGACGTCGCGTTCTTCGTCGACGGGGTGCCCGTCAACCTGGTCAGCCACGGCCACGGGCACGGCTTCACCGACCTCTACTTCATGATCCCGGAGCTCGTGATCGGGCTCGACGGCTACAAGGGGCCCTACTACGCGAGCATCGGCGATTTCGGCACGGCGGGCGCCGTCAACCTCCGCTTCGCCGAGAAGCTCGACGAGAGCTCCGCGCAGCTCGGCGTGGGGCAGTACGGCATCCTGCGCGGCCTCGTGATCGCCTCGCCGGAGCTCGGCGACGACTGGCGCGCGGTGGCCGCGGCGGAGGTCTACCGGAACGACGGGCCGTTCCAGAGCCCGGAGCGGCTCAAGCGCTTCAACGTGTTCCTGAGGGCGACGCGCGACCTCGGCAGCACCGGCAAGGTCCAGGCGACGTGGATGTCCTACGGCTCGACCTGGTACGGCTCCGGCCAGATCCCGGCGCGCGCCGTGTGCGGCGAGGGGGAGCAGGGCGGCCTGAACCCGCCGCCCTCCGCCTTCGGACAGCCGTGCATCGATCATTTCGGCGCGGTCGATCCGACCGAGGGCGGGGCGACCGCGCGGCACATGGCGTCGGTCTCTGCATCGACCGCGTGGCGGGACGCCGACCTGAGCGCGATGGCTTACTTCCTTCGCTATCGCTTCACGCTGTACTCGAACTTCACGTTCTTCGCCGAGGATCCGGTGCACGGCGATGCGATCGAGCAGAACGACGACCGCACCGTGCTGGGCGCCGACCTCCGGTTCCGCAAGCAGATCGAGCACCGCGGGGCGAGGTTCACGACCTCGCTCGGCGCGCAGGTCCGCGCGGACGCGATCGACAAGTCGCTCCACCACGACGAGGCGCGCGAGCGGCTCGAGGAGCGGGATCGGACCCACGTCGACGAGGGCCAGATCGGCGTGTACGTCGAGCAGGACGCCCGGCTCCGGCGCTGGCTCCGCCTCGTGCTCGGCGTGCGCGGGCAGTGGATCGACGTCAACGTGGACGATCTGCGCGAGGACCTCGAGGGGACGGGGAACCGGTCGAGCGGCGCGCGGGGGCAGATGCAGCTGCTCCCGAAGCTCACGGCGGTCGTCTCGCCGGTGGGCGGGCTCGATCTCTTCGCCCACTACGGGCGCGGCTTCCACTCGAACGACGCCCGGGGCGCGGTGCTGGGCCGGGGGGCGGCGACGCTGATCACCCCGGCGAAGGGCTACGAGGTCGGGGCGAGGGTCGCGCCCGTGCGCGGCCTCTCGCTGAGCGCGGCCGGGTTTCTGCTCGATCTCGACTCCGAGCTGGTCTGGAGCGGCGACGCCGGCGAGACCGAGGCGTCGGGGGAGACGCGGCGCTACGGGATCGAGATCGGCGCGCGCTACCGGCTCGGGAGCTGGCTCTTCGCCGACGTGGACGCGACCTTCACCCGCGCGCGCTTCCGCGCGAACGCCGGCAACGGGAGCGCGGTCGCGCTCGCGCCGACGCGGACGCTGACCGCGGGCATCGGGGTGCGCAGGGCGTTCGGCGCGCTCACGCCGTTCGCGGCGCTCCGGGTGAAGGCGATCGGCGCGCGGCCCGCGACCGAGGACGAGTCGCTCACCGCCGAGGGGTTCACGGTGGTCGACGCGAACGCGGGGCTCCGGTGGAGGAACGTCGAGGCGGCCGTGGACATCCAGAACCTCTTTGACGCGACGTGGCGCGAGGTGCAGTTCGCGAGCGACTCGAGGCTGCCGTACGAGCCGGCCGCGGTCACGGGGATCCACTACTCGCCGGGGTGGCCGTTCACGGCGATCGGGCGGGCGACGCTGTACTGGGAGTAGCCAGGGCCAAGAGCGCCGGCCGTCGTTCCCCGCCCTCCGTTTTCCGTCTCCTGTCTCTCATCTCCCGTCTTCCGTCTCCTGTCTCCTGTCTCCTGTCTCCTGTCTCCTGTCTCTCATCTCCCGTCTTCCGTCTCTCGTCTTCCGTCTCCCTTCTTCGTGCGCGTGCGCGTGCGCGATTCATTCGAACCAGAGCGAACACGCGCACGCGCACGCGGAGGCCATACGAGGACGGGAGACGGGAGGAACGAGCCGATTGAGGAGCCTGCGGGCGCACCTCCTCATCGACGCCGACGCGCTCGAGGAGGTCGTCGAGCGCCGCAAGGTCCTCCCCGGCGTGCGCCTCTCCGGCCGGTGACACGTCACGGCGCCGCGAGGTGGTGCTTCATCGCCTCCGTCAGCCAGTCCCACTCCGGCGCCCGCCCCGCCTGGGCGGGCTGTCCGTTCATGATCGCGACGAGCTCCCAGTACCGCGACGCGCGCGGGTCGTGCCTGCGGTACCGGTCGAGCAGCGAGGCGCGGAACGCCCCGTCCGCCGGCTTGCCGGCCGCCGCGGCGAGCCCCGAGACGAAGGCCTCGACGATCGACGCCGCCGCGGCGGACGACGGCGCGACGCCGCGAGCGCTGGCGTCGCGCGCGGCCCGGGCCGCCTCGTCGTTCGCCCGCTTGTAGGCCGCGAGATCGAAGCCCCCGTCCCACGTGCTCGCGGCCGCCGCGCGCATGCCCTCGACGAACGTCGGATCCGACAGGATCCCGGAGAGCTCTATCCACGCGTCGAGCTGCGCGGGCGTGGGCTCGTCCGGCAGCTCCGGCGTGCTCGCCTCGATCATCCCGCGCACCCACTGCTCGTCGATGGCAATCCCGTCCGACACGCGCGCGAAGAAGCGCTCGACGGTGGCTCTCCTCTGCTCATGCGATAACCGAGTCACGGCGCATAACCTCCCGATTTCCTGCTCGGTGGGCTCCGAGCGCAGCGCGGCGCGGAGCGCGGCGGCCACGCGGCGCAAGGCCGCCATCTGCGCCTCCACCGCGGTGAGGCGCAGCCGCAGCGCGTCGCCCAGCGACATGTCGCGGGAGAGCACCGCCCGGATCGCCTGCAGCCCCAGCCCCGCCTCGCGCAGGGTGCGGATCAGATCGAGCCGGACGACGTCGCGCTCGGCATAGAGCCGGTAACCGCTCCGCGACCGCGCCGACGGCGGCAGGAGCCCCTCGTCGGAGTAGAAGCGGAGCGTTTTCACCGGAATCCCCGTCCGGCGCGACAGCGCGCCGATGGTGAGCCGCTCCTTCGCCACGACCCCACCCTGAGGTCTCCAGCGGCTGGAGAGTCAAGCGCCAGCACCCACGATCCTCCGCCGGCGCCGCGCCCGCGCCGCCGGCCGCCGTTGCGAAGCCGCGCGCCCTGGGCTTCCATGCCGCCGGCCCCGTGAGCACCCCGCCGCCCCCCAAGCTCCGCGCGCCGCGCGCCCGCGCCGAGCTCGTCGCGACCGGCTGGGAGCTGTTCTCGGCCCTCCTGTTCCTCTCCGCCGTCGTCCCCGCGGCCCTCACCACGCCGTGGCCGGCGATCCTCCTGCTCGCCTCGATGGCCCTCTCCGCCGCGCTCTCGGGCCTGCTCGCCCGCCGCGGCGACCGCGGCTTCGCCATCGCCGCGGCGATCCGCACCCTCTCGTGGCCGCTCGCCGTCTCGCCGCTCGCCCTCCGCGGCGCCCCGGCGGCGCCCGCCTCCTGGCCCGGGCCGCTCGGGATCGGCCACGCGACGCCGCCGTCGTGGCTCGGACTCCTGGTCACGGCCGTCGCCTTCGGCGTCATGGCCGGCGGCATGCGCCTCGCCATCTACCGCAGCCTGCTCCGCGCCGACGCGGCCGACGGCGGCGCCTCCGAGGCCGCCTCGGCCCGCGCCCTCGCCGCGGCGCTCCGGCCGCGCCTCGCCGAGTCCGCGACGGCCGCCGGCATCGTCGGCGGCCACGTCATGCTGCTCTTCTGCGTCGCGTTCCTCCGCACCCAGAGCCAGGTCGTGTTCCAGGCGTGGTTCGAGGTCGTCCCCCTCCTCGCGCTCTCCGGCACCCTCGGCTTCACCCTCGCCGTGCGCCCCGCCACGGGCGCGATCGTCGCCGCCCTCCGCGCCGGCCCGTCCGGCGACCGCGCCCTGCTCGCCCGCGGCCTCGCCCGCGCCGAGCGGCTCCCCGACGTCCTCGCCTCCCTGAACTTCGCGCTCTGGCTCGGGTGCACCGCGATCGGCATCGCCTACGTGCGCCCCGGCGCCACCTTCCGCCCCGGCGCCCCCTTCAGCGCCGCCGACGCGCTCATGCAGCTCGGCTTCGGCGCGCTCTTCGCCTTCGGCGTCTCGTTCTACCAGCGCGCATGGCACAGGGACTCCGTCGCGCGGGCCGTCGACCTCCTGCGCGCGTGGACCGGCGCCCCCGAGCGCGGCGGCGCGCCCCCGACGCCCCTCCGGCGGCGCATGCTCCGCGACTTCGGGCTGCCGCTCCTGTTCACCGGGCTCCTCTCGCTCTTCTCCTCCATCGGCCTCTACCGCGCGCTCGCGACCCGCTCGTCGTTCAACGAGGATTTCAACGCGATCACCGCGCTCTTCGCCTCGTTCTCCCTCCTCGTGCTCGCCGCCCTCGGCGTCGTCGCGCGGGCGGCGCGCGAGCTCTCGCGGCCGATGGCGCAGCTCGCCCGCGCCGCCGACGAGGTCGCGCGCGGCGAGCTCGGCGCCGCCGTGCCGCGGCTGTCCGGGCCGAAGGAGGTCGTGGGCCTCGGCGAGAGCGTCGAGCGCATGCGGCAGGCGCTGTCCCGAACGATCGCCGAGCTCGAGGGCGAGCGCGCCGGCCTCGAGGAGAACGTCGCCGCGCGCACCGCGGAGCTCACGCGCGCCCTCTCCGAGCTGAAGCGGACGCAGGCCGCGCTCATCCAGGGCGAGCGGCTCGCCTCCATCGGCGAGCTCGTCGCCGGCGTCGCGCACGAGATCTATAACCCCCTGAACGCCATCGCCGGCGCCGCCCAGCCGATCGAGGAGCTCGCCGCGGAGCTCCGCGCCGTCCTCGACGCCTACCGCGCCGCCGAGCGCGAGCTCCCGGACGACCGCCGCCGCGCCCTCGAGGCGCTCCGCGAGCAGCTCCAGACCGAGGCGGCGCTCGACGACCTCGTCGGCATCTCCACCCTCGTCCACCGCGCGGTCGAGCGCAGCGTCCGCATCGTCACCAACCTGAAGAGCTTCTCGCGCGTCTCCGGCGAGGCGCTGCCCGTCGACCTGCACGCCGGGCTCGAGGAGACGCTGCTCCTGCTCGGCCCGCGGCTCCGCCAGGCGCGCATCGAGGTGGTCCGGCGCTACGGCGAGCTGCCGCCCGTCACCTGCCGGAGCGGAGAGATCAACCAGGTCTTCATGAACCTCCTCGTCAACGCCATCCAGGCGCTGGAGGAGGCGAGCGCCGCGCCGGCCGGGGCGGCGGACGCGGAGGGCGCCGGCGGCGCGGCGAAGGGCCCGCCCGGCGCGCCGGTGATCTGCGTCGAGACCTGGATCGACGAGGACATGGCGGCCGTCGCCATCTCCGACAGCGGCCCAGGCGTGCCGCCCGACCTCGCGCAGCGCATCTTCGATCCGTTCTTCACCACGAAGCCGCGAGGGCAGGGGACCGGCCTCGGGCTCTCCATCTCGACGGACATCGTCCGGCGGCACGGCGGCACGCTCGCCCTCGCCCCCGCGGACGGCCGCGCTGGAGATCTGCGCTGCGGCGCGCCCGCCGGGGCGCGCTTCGTCTGTCGCCTGCCCCTCGATCCTCGCCCGGGGAGCGCCCGCCCGCAAGGCGATGCGCCCCCGCCTGCACGGCCGTCTTCCGACGGCGGCCCGGCCCCGCGGACGGCGGAGGCGCGCCCCGCTCCGCGGACAGCGGAGGCTTGAACCAGCGCGCAATCGGCGCCGGTCTCCCACCCCACCTCCACGCGGAGCGCGCTCCAGATTCCTCCGCACCCGACCGCGGCCCCGTAGACCGGCTGTTTCAAACCGGATACGTTCAGCGAGCGATCCGACTCACCGCACAGCGCAATAAGGCCCCTGAGAGACGCGAACGGCTCTCCGGGGAGCGCTGAGGAGAAACGAAGGCACCATGGAGCGCGCGATTCAGCGACCGGCAGGTCCCAAGGCTTCGAGCACCGATCCGTTGATCGGTAAGGTCGTGGCCGGCCGGTACCGGCTCGAGGCACGGCTTGGCGAAGGCGGCATGGGCGTCGTTTACCGCGCCCGTCACGTGCTGATCGACCGGGTCGTCGCCCTGAAGCTCATCCGGCCCGATCTCCGCGGAGAGACCCATCTCCGCGCGTGGATGCTGCGCGAGGCGCGCGCCGCAAACCGCGTTGATCACGCCCACATCATCGATATCCACGACATCGGCGAGACCGAGGAGGGCGAGCTCTACCTCGTCATGGAGTACCTCGTCGGCACGCCGCTCTCGGCGGAGCTCGCGCGCGGCCCGATGCCGATCGCGCGGTCGGTGGACATCCTCGAGCAGATGTGCGCCGCGCTCGCGCGCGCCCACGACCTCGGCGTCGTGCACCGCGATCTCAAGAGCGACAACATCCTGCTCACCCACCGCGGCGGCCGGAAGGACTTCGTCAAGATCCTCGACTTCGGCCTCGCCGCCATCGCGCGCGACCCGCGCCTCGCCCCGAAGGGCGCGGTGTTCGGGACGCCCGAGTACATGTCGCCCGAGCAGGCCCGCGGCGAGGAGGCGACGGCGCAGTCGGACCTCTACGCGCTCGGCGTGCTCTTCTTCGAGATGCTCACCGGGCAGCTCCCCTTCCGCGCGAACGACCGCGACACCCTGCTGGAGATGCAGCGGACCCACGCGCCGCCGCGCCCCCGCTCGATCCGCCCCGACGCGCATTCGCAGGGCGAGGCGATCGTGCTGCGCCTGCTCGAGAAGGACATCCGCAAGCGCTACCGCGACGCCCACCACCTCCAGGAGGAGCTGAAGGCGCTCCAGCGCGGGCTCCCGGCCCACGCGTGGGAGGTCGAGGGCGGCGACGGCGTCCCGGTGCCCCCGCCCCCGCCGCCGCCGCAGAGCGCCGGCGTCATCGAGTGGGCGAGCCGCGCGGCCCTCTTCTCGCGCATGGTCTCCCGCGCCTACCCGTCCGGGCAGGTGCCGCAGGAGGTCCAGAACGGCCTCGCGCAGGCCTGGGACCTCGCCGCGCGCGCCAACAAGCTCGAGGGCGAGGTGGCGAGCCTCACCCGCAAGCTCGAGGCGCTCGAGCGCCGCGGCCGCGCGCTGCGCGCCGAGATCGGCCGCAAGGTCGAGGAGCTCGCGCACGAGGAGTCGCGCGTGATGCGCGAGGCGATGGCCGACGGCGAGGACGTCGAGAAGGTCCGCGTCGAGCTCGCCGCCGCCGAGAAGCTCGCGCTGTCCGCCCGCCAGCTCGCGGACGCGGCGGCTCGCCAGGGCAACCACGATCCGCTCGTCTACGAGCGCGCCGGCGCCGCCGGCGCGACCGCGCAGGCGAAGCGCGAGCAGCTCGGGCGCTACGAGCACAAGAAGAACGCGCGCGAGGCGAACGCGCGCGACCTGCGCCGCCAGATCGACGAGCTCCGCGCCCAGCTCGCCCGCTACGCCGAGGCGCTCGAGGAGGACCTCGCGCAGGGGCGCGAGCGCGTCGCGGCGCGCACGCGCGAGGGGCTCGCCTACGAGAAGTCGTTCAGCGAGGCCTCGAACCTGCTCCTCAGCCACCTCCGCAACAAGCCGGAATGCCGGGACCTCGTGGCCGAGCTCCTCACCTCGCACGCCAGCCCCAACGCGGACTCCGGCTCGGATCAGCGGCTCTCCGGCTCGGACCGGAGGCTGAACAACGCGACCGAGCGCAACTGAACAGGGCTGAACGCGACAATCGGTGAAGGAGCGCGCCAATGCGCGCTCCGCTCCATCCTCCACCGCGATCTCCCCGCGCTCCGCGCCATCCTCCTACGCAATCTCCCTACGTGATCTCCTGACATCGCGGCGCTGACAAGCGCTCTCGTCGTGCGCGCGCATCGCACCCTCTCGACGGCGTCTGCCACACATGGTAGCTAGCGCGCGCCTCGGCGTTCCCGGTCGAGGCGGGGGGCTTGCGAGGAAACTCTCTGGGCGCCCCGCCACCACCGGCCGCTGAGGGACGAGGCTGTGCTGAAGCGTCGGCGTTAGAGCAAGATCCCTCCGGCAGCGCGCCGGTCCTTCCCCTTTACGCAGGCGGCCAACCCCTCGGAACCACGAAGCTGCGGGCGGCGATAGCGCCGTCCTCTGCCTCGGATTTTGCGATGGAGGCACACCGTCCATGAACGTCATCCGGTCTCAAAAGGCCTGGCTCGCACCGCTGCTGGCCGGGCTCGCTGCGCTCGCCCTGCTGCTCAGCGGCGGGCTCGCCAGCGCAAGTGAATCCGATCTGGTCCTCCCCGACCTAGGCACCCAGTCGTTCGGCGGCATCGACGGCCGCACGCTCCTCTTCGGCGGCATCGGCGTCTGCGCCCTCGGGTTCGTGTTCGGGATCGTCATCTTCTCGCAGCTGAACAAGCTCCCCGTGCACCGCGCGATGCGGGAGATCTCGGAGCTCATCTACGAGACCTGCAAGACGTACCTCGTCACGCAGTTCAAGTTCATCCTGGTCCTCGAGGTCCTGATCGGCGCGGTCATGGTCCTCTACTTCGGGGTGCTGCGGCACATGGAGGCCACGAAGGTCGTGGTCATCCTGCTGAGCAGCCTGGTCGGCATCGCCGGCAGCTGCGGCGTCGCGTGGTTCGGCATGCGCATCAACACGTTCGCGAACTCGCGCGCCGCGTTCGCGAGCCTCAAGGGCAAGCCGTTCCCGACGTACGCCATCCCGCTCAAGGCGGGCATGAGCATCGGCGCGGTCCTCATCAGCACCGAGCTCATGCTCATGCTGGTGATCCTGCTCTTCATCCCCGGCGACTACGCCGGCCCGTGCTTCATCGGCTTCGCCATCGGCGAGTCGCTCGGCGCCTCCGCGCTCCGCATCGCGGGCGGCATCTTCACGAAGATCGCCGACATCGGCTCCGACCTCATGAAGATCGTCTTCAACATCAAGGAGGACGACGCGCGCAACCCGGGCGTCATCGCCGACTGCACCGGCGACAACGCCGGCGACTCGGTCGGCCCGAGCGCCGACGGCTTCGAGACCTACGGCGTGACCGGCGTCGCGCTCATCTCGTTCATCCTCCTCGCCGTCCCCGACACGGCCGTCCAGGTCCAGCTGCTCGTCTGGATCTTCGTGATGCGCATCGTGATGGTCCTCGCGAGCATCGGCTCGTACCTCCTCAACGAGGCGATCGCGAAGGCGTCCTACGCCGAGGCCGACAAGATGAACTTCGAGGCCCCGCTGACGCGCCTCGTCTGGCTGACCTCGATCGTGTCGGTCGCGCTCACCTACGCCGTCTCGGCGTTCATGATCCCGAACCTCGGCGGCGACACAACGCTCTGGTGGAAGCTGTCGACGATCATCACCTGCGGCACCCTGGCGGGCGCCATCATCCCGGAGATGATCAAGATCTTCACCTCGACCGAGTCGCGCCACGTCCGCGAGGTCGTGACCGCGTCGCGCGAGGGCGGCGCCTCGCTGAACGTGCTGTCGGGCCTGACCGCCGGCAACTTCAGCGCGTACTGGATGGGCATCGTCCTTGTCGTGCTGATGGGCGTCTCGTACTTCTTCTCGGCCCAGGGCCTCGATCGGCTCATGATCGCCGAGAGCGTCTTCGCCTTCGGCCTCGTGGCGTTCGGCTTCCTCGGCATGGGCCCGGTGACCATCGCGGTCGACTCCTACGGCCCGGTGACCGACAACGCGCAGTCGGTCTACGAGCTCTCGCTCATCGAGAACGTCCCCAACGTCGAGGCCGAGCTCAAGAAGGACTTCGGCTTCACCCCGAACTTCGACAAGGCCAAGCACTACCTCGAGGAGAACGACGGCGCGGGCAACACGTTCAAGGCGACGGCGAAGCCGGTGCTCATCGGGACGGCGGTCGTCGGCGCGACGACGCTGATCTTCTCGATCATCGTCGTGCTCACGAACAAGCTGACGACGAACGTGGACAAGCTCTCGCTGCTCCACCCGCCGTTCCTGCTCGGGCTCGTGACGGGCGGCGCGGTCATCTACTGGTTCACCGGCGCGTCGACCCAGGCGGTCTCGACGGGCGCCTACCGCGCGGTCGAGTTCATCAAGGCGAACATCCGCCTCGAGGGCGTGGAGAAGGCCTCGATCACCGACAGCAAGAAGGTCGTCGAGATCTGCACGCAGTACGCGCAGCGGGGGATGTTCAACATCTTCCTCGGCGTCTTCTTCTCGACGCTCGCCTTCGCCTGCCTCGAGCCGTTCTTCTTCATCGGCTACCTCATCAGCATCGCGCTCTTCGGGCTCTACCAGGCGATCTTCATGGCGAACGCCGGCGGCGCCTGGGACAACGCGAAGAAGCTCGTCGAGGTGGAGCTCAAGGAGAAGGGCACGCCGCTCCACGCGGCGACGGTCGTCGGCGACACCGTGGGCGACCCCTTCAAGGACACCTCGTCGGTCGCGATGAACCCCATCATCAAGTTCACGACCCTGTTCGGCCTCCTCGCGGTCGAGCTGGCGATCGAGATCGACCGCACGACGAGCCTCGTGCTCGCGGCCATCTTCTTCGTGCTCTCGATGGTGTTCGTGTACCGCTCCTTCTACGGGATGCGCATCAAGTCGGACGCCGAGAAGACCGCCGCCGTCCGCGCCAACGCCACGGCCTGAGCCGGGCGTCCCGTCCTCCCGCGCCCTCCGCGCCCCCTCTCCCCCCGCGCTGACCTCCCCCGCCGCCCGTCCACGGGCGCGCCGGGGGAGGGTCTTGCACCCAGCGCGGCCGCACTATAGTGACCCCTCATGCGAGCGCTCTGCCCCTCCTGCGGCCTCCACCACGAGGTAGTCCGGGTCCTTGACGACGGGCACGGTGAGCAGCGCAAGGACGTCTACCAGGTCGCGCCGCTCCAGGGCTGCGAGCGCACCTGGATCTCCGACAAGGAGCTGCTCGAGGCGCGCGCGCGCTTCGATCAAGACGTCGTCGTGCCCGACGACGACGACGAGTAGCGCCGCGCCGACGAGGCGCGCGGCGCCTCCGAGGGGGAGCTCGCCCCCCATGCCCGCCGTGATCTCGCGCTTTTAGCGCCGCGCGGCGGAGCGCGCGCCGCCGCGCCCCGCGCTCCGCACGATCGCTGACAAGAACTCGTCGCCATCGTCGCATCGGGGCGCCACGGTGGGCAGGCATCGTCTCCGGCCAAATCCCCGGCGGAGAAGATGCGATGATGACGAGGCGGACCCTGAGGACAGCGTTGCTTCTGGTGCTCGCGAGCGGCCTTGCCGCGAGCGCAGGCGGTTGCGGTGAGGATGGGAAGCAGGGCCCGCCCGGCAAGGACGGCGCGCCGGGGCTGGATGGCAAGGACGGGCAGAACGGCGAAGACGGCGCGCCGGGCCAGGACGGCGAGGACGGGCAGGACGGCGAAGACGGGGCGCCGGGCCAGGACGGGGCGCCGGGCCAGGACGGGGCGCCGGGCCAGGACGGGGCGCCGGGCCAGGACGGGGCGCCGGGCGAGGACGGGGCGCCGGGCCAGGACGGGCCGCCCGGGCCCAAGGGCGAGGACGGCGAGGACGCGGTCCCGTGGACCAGCGCCGCGAGCATCGCGGGCTACGTGAAGGAGCGCGTGGAGATGTTCGCCGCCGGCGCCTTGCCCGCGGGCGAGCAGTTCCCGCTCCACGCGGCCGCGACCGACACCATCCGGACGCTCGCCGGGGTGCGCTCGGACATCGTGGTGACCTGGCTCGATCCGTTGACCTTCAGCACCGCGCCGGACGCGCCCCGGTTTGGCGCCAACAACGACTACACCGCCTTCTTCGGCGAGGGGTGGTCCGCCGCCGCGGGCAACGCGCCGCAATGGAACGGCTCCGGCAGCGCGGGCTGGCTCTGGGTCAACCACGAGTACGTCTCCGGAAAGAGCCCGACGGCCAGCTCCGCGCCGACCGGGCAGCACCTCACGCTGGCGCGGCACCTGAAGAGGCTCGGCGTCCTCGCCAACGACGTCGAGGCGAACGTCTGGGCGCAGGAGGACGTCGACACGTACATCCGCTGGGAGAAGAAGGAGGTCGGCGGCTCCTGGCTCCGGATCGTGCAGGACCCGGCGACCGGCGCGTGGTCGGTGGACCGGAGCGCGCGCGCCGTTCGCTACGACGCGACGAGCAAGACGCTGAGCCGGGTCGCGGGGCACGAGCTCTCGGGCCCGGGCAAGGACGACCTGACGGGCGCGCCGCTCCCTGAGGGGATCGTGGCCGGCATCATGGGCGATTGCGCCGGCGGGCAGACGCCCTGGGGCACGGTGATCACCGCCGAGGAGAACGTGCAGGACTACTACGGCGATCTCGAGGCGAACTGGTCGGGCGATCAGAAGCTCCTCACCGGCCGGGGCTTCGACCCGGGCGCGCCGGTGAGCCCGACCTTCGAGGCGAGCACCAGCGCGGAGTTCGGGCGCATCTCGGACCCGAACGGCAGGCAGCCCCGCGATCACTACGGGTACCTCACCGAGATCGACCCCGGGAAGCCCGCGGACGAGTACGACGGCAAGACGGCGGCGGGCACGGGCCACAAGAAGTTCGGCTTCATGGGCCGCGCCCGCTGGGAGGCCGCGACGTTCGCCGTCGACGGCGACTGGAAGCTCCTGCCGGGCCGGCCGATCGTGGTCTACGGGACCGACGATCGCCGCGGCGGTCGCATCTACAAGTACGTGACGGCCGGCAGCTACACGGCCGGGATGACGCGGGCGGAGATCCGCGGGCTGCTCGACGAGGGCAAGCTCTACGCGGCGCACCTCGCGGGGCTCGACAACACGACCGGCAACACGCTGCTCGCGACCGGCGCGGCCCCGACCGAGGCGGCCCCCGGCGAGGGGCAGTGGATCGAGCTCTCGGTGGACAGCGCCGCCGTCGCGCCGAACGCGGCCGCGCTCGGCGACGCGACGAGGACCGTCGGCGCCGCGCTGCGCGACGCGAGCTGGAACGGACTCGGCGGCTTCGCGACGGACCACGACGTGTGGCGCGCGCTGTTCACGGCGAGCAACAAGGTCGGGATCCTGGAGCTGAACCGGCCCGAGGACATCGAGTGGAACCCGCGCGATCCGAGCGGCACGCCGCGGGTTTACGTGGCGTTCACCAACCACACGGGGCAGACGGCGCTCGATCAGGGGGGCAAGCTCTACGATCCGGCCACGCACGCGACCACGTCCCCGAAGCGCGCGGACGCCGTGGGCTCGATCTTCGCCCTGGAGGAGGCCGACCCCGCGAACCCGGGCGCGTCGGTCTCGTTCCGGTACTTCGAGGTGTGGCACGGCGCCAAGACGCAGGGCGACTTCGACGCCTCCTGCCCGGACAACCTGCTCCTCGACCGCGAGGGCGGCGTGTGGTTCGGCACGGACGGCAACTTCGGGGTCGCCTCGCACGCGGACGCGTTCTACTACCTCGATCTCGACCCCACCCACCGCGAGGGCCAGCCGGGCGTGACCCAGCCGAGCTTCGGCAAGGCGTTCCGCGTGGTGGCCCTGCCGAGCGACGCGGAGGCGACCGGGCCGTCGTTCACGCCCGACATGGGCACGATCTTCATGTCCGTGCAGCACCCCGGCGAGAACGCCTACAGCACCTGGCCGAAGGGCGACGGCGCCATGTCGAGCGTGATCGCGGTCACCTTCCTGCCCGAGTGATCTCCGTGGGTGCTCGCCGCGAACGCGCGCTGTCCGTGCCCCTGGTCCTCGCGGCGCTGTCCGCCGTCCTCGCCGCGGCCCCGCGCTGCGGCGGGGGCGGTTACGATCCGCTCGCCGCCGCGGCGGCGCGCGCGGGGCACGCGGGCAACCCGGAGGCGTCGATCCCGCCGATGTGTTACGCGGCGACGGCCGGCGGCGCGAACGGCTGCTGGACGTGCCACACGATCGGGCGAGGCCCGAACACGCTCGCCGATCACGACCTCCAGCGCGCGTACAGCTTCTCGGACGCGGCGCGGAAGAACCCCTGGACCAACCTGCTCGAGGACCTCTCGGCGTCCGCCGCCCGGACGAGCGACGCGGAGATCCTCGAGTACATCCGGGAGGACAACTACGCGCCGCTGCGCGAGGCGCTCGCCGCGCGCCCGGATTACCCCGGTTACGTGCCCGATCTCGACCTCGAGGCCGGCTTCGACGACGAGGGCTTCGCGCGCGACGGGAGCGGCTTCCGGGCGGTGCGGTACAAGCCGTTCCCGGGGAGCTTCTGGCCCACGAACGGCAGCGCCGGCGACGTGTTCGTCCGGCTGCCGGCCGCGTTCCGCGAGGACGCCTCCGGCGCGTCGTCGCGCGAGGTCTACAAGCTGAACCTCGCGCTGCTCGAGGCGGCGATCGCGTCGCCGTCGCCGCTTCCCGTGGGGGGCGCGGCGCCGCCCGCGGAGGCGCCCGCCGGGCGGGAGGTCGAGCCGGTGAGCGAGCTCCTCGCCGGCTTCGATCTGGACGGCGACGGCGCGCTCGAGCCGGCGGTGACGCGCATCGTTCGCCTGCCCGCGCGGTACGCCGGCGGGGCGGCCGGCGTCCCCGTTCGCGCGTGGCTCTACCCGCGCGGGGCGGAGCTCTTGCATTCGGTGCGGTACCTCGATCCGGACCGCCCGACGTTGCTGTCGGCGCGGATGAAGGAGCTGCGCTATGCGCGCAAGGTCGAGGCGCCGGACGACTGGGCGATCGCGCGCGCGTACGAGCGCGAGGCCGAGGAGAAGGCGGAGGGGCAGCCGCCGTTCCACGCCGGCGGGCCCGAGGTCGGCCTTCGGAACGCGTTCGGCTGGCAGATCCAGGCGTTCATCGAGGACGAGCGGGGCCGGTTGCGCCTGCAGACGGCGGAGGAGCACCGCGCGTGCATGGGCTGCCACGGCGCCGTGGGCGTCACGGTGGACCACACCTTCTCGCTGGCGCGCAAGGTGCCCGGCGCCGCCGGCTGGCGGCACCAGGACCTGCGCGGCATGGCCGACGTGCCGCAGGCTGGCCACGCGGAGCCGGAGGTCCTGACCTACCTGCGCCGCGCCCGCGGCGCCGACGACTACCGCGGGAACGCGGAGATGCTCGCGCGCTTCTTCCCCGGCGGCGCGCTCGACGAGGCGGAGGTGCGGCGCGGCGCGCCCGGCGGCGACCGCGATCTCGCGTACCTCGTCGCGCCGTCGCGCGAGCGGGCGCTGCTGCTCGACAAGGCCTACCGCGCCCTGGTCCGGGCGCAGCGCTTCGAGGCGGGGCGCGATGTCGTGCTCGGGCCCGCGACGGGGATCCTGCGCGTCGTGGAGGGCGAGTCGACGGGGCTCGCGGAGGCGGAGCGCGTGTACCTCGACGGGCGGGCGCATCTCGCCTGGTGATCTCTGGGGCGCGGGCGCGAAGAGGGCGGAGCGACGCGCGGCGGGAACGAGAAGAAAAAACGCAAAAACGCAAAGGCGCAAAGGCGCAAAAAAGAGAGAGGAATGATTGGGCGCTGCTGAGCGCACGGCGGCCGGAGCTCGGAGATGTTCTGTCTGCCCAAGACGACGCCCGGCGCTGGGAGAGGTTCTATCTCTCTCCCTTGCGCCTTTGCGCCTTTGCGCCTTTGCGCCTTTGCGTTTTTTTCTCTTCTTCTCCTCTCGAGTCGGCTCGTCCGTGCTTCGATAAATTTGCGTAATCATTAGATTTTTGTGCGCTCACCCCACCTCCGGCGAGCGCTCCTCCGCCGGCGCGCTATGGTGGCGCCCCTTTTCGCCCTCGGTGCTCCCGTGAACCCCGCTTCCTCCTCGCTCGCCGCCGACAGCGCGCGGTCCGAGCTGCGCGTGCTCGCGCGCCTCGCGCTGCCGATCGCGGTCGCGCAGGCAGGGCTCGTCGCGATGTCGCTCGTCGACGTGGCGATCGTGGGGCGCGTCTCGGTCAACGAGCTCGCCGCCTGCGCCATGGGCAGGACCATCGTCCACATGTCGAACGCGGTCGGGGTCGGCGTCTCGGCCGCGGTCGAGCCGCTCGCGTCGCAGGCGATCGGCGCCGGCCGCCCGGGGCAGGCCTGGGCGGCGCTGCGCGCGACCCTGCGCGCGAGCCTGCTCGTCAGCGTCGTCGCGTTCGGGGCCGCGCTCGCCGCGACCTTCGCGCTCGCCCCCATGGGCGTCGACCCCGCGCTGGTCCCGGGCGTGCGCCGGTACATCCTCGGCCACGCGCTGTGGATCTTCCTGTGGCCCGTCTTCCTCGCCAGCAAGAGCTTCCTCCAGGCCCACGGCGCGACGCGGCCCGCGCTCGTCGGCGTGATCGTGGCGAACCTCATCAACCTCGTGGCCTGCAACCTGATGGTCCGCGGCGACGAGGCGCTGCGCTGGGTGGGCCTGCCGCCGATCGGCTTGCCGCAGCTCGGCGCGCTCGGCGCGGGGCTCGCCGCGAGCCTCGCCACCGCCGTGCTCTCGTCGATCGTGCTCTGGTCCGCGCGGCGCCGCCGCGGGCCGTCCACGGAGGACGCGGCCGCCGTGCCGGTCGCCGTGATCTACCGGCTCGGCGTCCCGATCGGGCTGCAGCTGCTCGCCGAGATCGGCGTGTTCGGGATGACGGCGCTGCTCGCCGGCCGGCTCGGCGCCGCCGTCGTCTCGGCGCACCAGGTCGCGATCGGGCTCGCCGCCTTCGCGTTCATGGGCGCGGCCGGCGTCGGCGGGGCGACCGCCGTCCGCGTGGGGCACGCCGTCGGCGCGGGCCGGCCGCCGCTGCGCCCCGGTCTGCTCGGCCTCCTGCTCGGCGCCGGCGTCATGTGCGTGAGCGCCTCGACGTACGCCGCGTTCCCCCGCGCCCTCATCGGCGCGTTCACCCCGGACGCGCAGGTCATCGCCATCGGCGTCTCGCTGCTCCGCATCGCGGCGCTCTTCCAGC
Organism: Sorangium sp. So ce185; assembly: GCF_051526825.1. NCBI lineage: Bacteria > Pseudomonadati > Myxococcota > Polyangiales > Polyangiaceae > Sorangium > Sorangium sp. So ce185. Next base: position 1,962,513 of record NZ_CP150316.1, read on the forward strand.
TCTTCGACGGCATCCAGGCGGTCGCCGCCGGGGCGCTGCGCGGCGCGGGCGACGTGCGGTTCCCCTTCTGGGCCAACCTCGTGGCCCACTGGGGCTTCGGCCTGCCGCTGTCGATCGGGCTCGCCTTCGGGCTCGACCTCGGCGTCCGCGGCCTCTGGTTCGGGCTCACCGCGGGGCTCATCGCCGTCGCGGGGGTGCTCTCGATGCGCTTCGTCCGGCTGGCCCGCGCGCCGGTGGCGCGGGTGCTGCCGCACGCCGGGTGACGCGCGCTCAGTTCGGCGCGCTCAGTTCGGCGCGCTCAGTTCGGCGCGCTCAGTTCGGCGCGCTCAGTTCGGCGCGCTCAGTTCGGCGCGCTCAGTTCGGCGCGCGCGGGGCCGGCGCCTCGGGCGAGGGGCCCGGCTGGCCCGCGAGCGGCGCCGCCGGCGCGAGCGGCCCCGGCGCCTCGGGCGGCTGGTCGGCGAGCGGCCGGTTCTGCCCGTCGACGCGGAGCACGCGCGGCGCGTGCCGCCGCGCCTCGGCGTCGTCCATGTCCGCGAACGTGGCGATGATGACGAGATCGCCGGGCTGATTGAGGTGCGCCGCGGCGCCGTTGATGCACACGACGCCGGAGCCGCGCGCCCCCTCGAGCGCGTAGGTCGTCAGCCGGGAGCCGCGCGTCACGTTCCAGATGTCGACCGCCTCGTAGGGCAGGATGTCGGCGGCCTCCAGGAGGTCCACGTCGATCGTGACGCTGCCCTCGTAGTGCAGATCCGCGTGGGTCACGGTCGCGCGGTGGATCTTGCTCTTGAACATCCGTCGATTCATGCGTGCTGACCTCTGCTCCTCCCGGCTCGGGCCGGCGCCGCGTGCGCTGTCGACCGCGCGCGCGGCGTCGGTCCGCGAGCGAGGCGCGCGCGGTCACGAGCTCCGCGAGGGCCGCCGGGAAGGACAGCCTTTCTCCTTAGTCCAAGTGGCCGTCAGTCAAGGAACAATCGCTGCCGGAGGAGCCGGCCGCCCGCGAGCTGGACGGCGGCCTGGTCGGGCGGCGCCTCGACGTCGTCGACGTCGACCGCCGGCGACCCGGGCTGGCCGATCACGAAGACGACCTCGCACGGGCCCGCCGCGGCGTCCCGGAAGAGCGCCTCGCGCGTGCCCGACACGCGCGCGCCGCCGCTGCCGTCGAGCTCGATGTCGACGGGCCACGGGCGCGCCTTCCCGCCCTGCACCAGAAAGGCGCTCACGGCGACCGGCGAGGGCACGCGCGCGCCGGGCGAGAGCGCGATCGTGATCCGGGCGCCCCGCCCGACGCGGCGCGGGGCGCTCGGATCGCGATCGCCCTGCAGCGCGCCGCCGACGAGGGTCGTCGCGATCGTGTAGTCGGGGAGCGCGGCGGCGCCGGGCGCGAACGGCGCAGGGCGCAGCGCGAGCAGCGACACGAGCGCCGCCGACACGACCCAGCCGGCCACGCCCACGGCGGTCCGCACCCGCGCCCCTAGCTTCGCCCGCGGAGCGCTCCGCCGCTCGACGACCAGCTCGGGGACCAGCGGCCCCGGGCGCGGCGCCAGGGCGCCGGCGTCCGCCCCGTCCGGCGCGCGCTGGGCGGGCGGCGCCGGCGCCGGGCTCGGGCGCGCGGCGCGGGGCGGCTCCGAGGGCCCGGGCGGCACCGATTCGCCGCCGATCGCGCGGCAGACGGGCGCATCCGTGGTGGACGGCGAGCTCGTCCCGCTGAGCGAGTCGGCGTCGGCGCCGAGCGGCGGCGTGTCCGCCGCGTCGCCCGGCTCGTCCGCGTCGCCGTCCCACTCGTGGGGGCTCCGGAAGCGGATCCCGGACTTCCGGTCGACCATCGGGCGCGACAGCGGCGGCGGCGCGGGCGCGTCGCCGCGCGTGTCCCGCAGCTGGGCGATCAGCTCGTCGGCGAGCCGGGCGCGGGTCTCGTCGTCGAGGGGCACCCGCGCCCCGCGCCCCTCGCGCCCTGCGCCCGAGGTGGGCGCCTCGGCGCCCGCGGTCGTCGCGGCGTCCGCGGGCCCCGAGGCGTCCGCGGCGTCTCGCTGCGCGCTCTGCGCGTCGTCCGGGCGCGCCGCCTCGCCGAGCTTCCGCCGGCGCGGATCGCCCGGCGGATCCTGCTGCGCGATGCGCTTCAAGGTGCGCAGCAGCTCGTCGTCGTCCATCAGCCGCTCCCCGCGTCGCGCCGCGGTGTACGGCGTTCGGGCGGCCGGCACCGGCGCAGCAGCGTGGGTGCGACACGAGGAGCCGGGAGGGGGAGGCGCTGCTCGCCGGACACCAGGGGGGGCTCCCCGTTGCTCCGATTCGCCTCGTGGATCAGCGCGAGCGGACGCTCAGGCATCTGATTCCCTTCCCCTGGGGATCGAAGAGCCCCAGTTTGCCATCGACGTTATCCGGTCCGCGCGGCGCCCGTCAATGGAGCAGACGGGCGCCGCGGCGCTTCTCGCGCTGTCCGCGCTGTTCTCGCCGCGTGCGTCGTTCGCGTCGGTTGCGTCGTTCGCGTCGTTCGCGTCGTTCGCGTCGTTCGCGTCGTTCGCGTCGTTCGCGTCGTTCGCGTCGTTCGCGTCGTTCGCGTCGTTCGCGTCGTTCGCGTCGTTCGCGTCGGTTGCGTCGGTTGCGTCGCTCGCGCTCGCTGCAGCTCGCGCGCGAGAACGCGTTGCAAACGGCGACGAGAGCTTCTCACGAGATCGTCTACTTTTTCTCGCCGCTCGCGCTGCTCGCGCCGGTCGCCTCGCCTGTCAAGATCCGCACGGTGTCGCCGGCAATCTCCAGCGCCGCTGGCTTTCCGCCGTAGTGCGCGGCCATGCCGACGTCGATCCGCCAGACCTTGTCGCCGCAGGCCGAGGTGACGCCGTTCCTCTGGACCGTGTGGCCGACGACCATGCGCTTCGCGGACATGGCCGCGAGGGTCTGGTCGAGCGCCGCGCAGGGGCTCGAGCCCGGGGTCGGCGCCGGATCGGTGGAGTAGAGGCGCGCCCACACCGGGCTGTCCTCGGCCGCGATCACGGCCGGCGCGGACGGGCTCTTCCCCTCCATCCACGCGCGCACCTCGCGGTTGATCCGCGCGATGCCGTAGCGCGTGTGCGACGGGAGCACGCCGCCGTGCGCGAAGACCGTGTCGCCGACGGCGATGATCACGTCGCGCGCCGCGAGCTTCTTGGCGTAGACGCCGCCGGGGAAGAACGCGGCGGCGCGGGCGCGCGCGGGGGGCGGCACGGGCGCGAGGCGCGGCGACGAGGCGTCGAGCCCGGGCACGTCCTCGAAGTCCTTGAAGCCGCCCTCGGTGACGTAGCGGAAGTCCAGCTGGACATTCATCACCTCGTGGTTGCCGTTCAGCGCGTACACGGCGCCGCCGGCCGCGCGCGCCTCGACGGCGAGGCGATCGAACAGGTCGACGATCGCCTGCTCGCCGTCGCCGCGGTCGATCTCGTCGCCCGTCTGGACGAGCACGAGCTTGCCGCCGATCCAGCGATCCGATCCGTCGATCGCGCCCGCGATCCGCAGGGCCGCGCGGGTGGCCGCGAGGTCGCCGTGGACGTCGCCGATGGCCACGACGCGCTCGGCGGCCGGGTAGGCGTAGGAGCGATCCGTGTCGGGCGGCGGCGCGGGTGAGGCGGCGGCGCGGACGGGCGCGGCCGAGGTGGCGGCGGGCGCGGGCCGCTGCGCCGTCGAGGCGGGGCGATCGGCGTCGCAGCCCGCGGCGAGCAGCGCGGCGAGCAGCGCGGAGAGGCAGGGAGCGGCTGACATCGGACGCGGTCCTCCGGGGTGGCTGGGCGTTATGTACTACGCGGGGGCTGGGCGCGCCGCGGCGAGCGGCGCGCCTGCAGCGGCTCGCCGCGCGGCGGCGCGCCGCCCGCGGGCGGTCAGGCCGGGAGCTTGGCGGCGAGGAACGATTTCAGCTTGATCAGGTTCTTCGCGTCGCGGCTGAAGGTCGGGGCGGTGTAGCTCGATGCCCAGCCGGCGATCTCGTGCATGAACGAGGCGCGGACCTGCTCGTCGCCGAGGATGTCGTCCACGGTGCGGCCGCGCGCGGCGCCCTTCTCCAGCGAGCGCACGTAGCCCTTGAGCCGCGCGTAGTCGCCGCCGAGCAGCTCGGCGATGAGCTCCGCGTCGCGCGCGAGCCGCGCGAGGGCCGGCGCCTGGTCGCGCAGCTCCTGGCTCTCGGCCGCGGCGAAGGAGGCCGCGACGCGCAGCACGAAGGCGTCGTCGAGGAAGCCGAGATCCTCGATGCCGTCCGGGATGAGGTCGAGCGACTTGAAGAGGTAGTTCAGGCCGGCCGCGAGCGAGCGGCGCGCCGCCTCCGGGCTGTCCGGCGAGGCGAGCAGGCCGGCCAGGTCCGTGGCGTCGGAGGCGAGGCTGCGCAGCCACTCGGGGAACGTGTCGAGACAGCGGTCGTCGAGATCGGTCATGGGATCCTCCCGGCGGGAGCGGGAGGGTAGTCCGACCGGCGCGGCGCCGTCCATGCCGTCGATGCGGACGCCGGCGCGCGGCGCCTGCTGGCGCTCAACGCGCGGCCGCCGTGAGGCGCCGGCCATGAGGGGCACGCCCCGCCTCGTGGCGCTCCGTCGAGGACGGGACGCCGAGCTCGTGCTCTTCAAGATCGCTCGGTGAGCCAGGCTCGCGCGGGGGGCCGGATTTGAACATGAAGGCGGGAAGGCGGGAAGACAAGATTGATGATCTTCCTGCCTTCCCGCCTTCATGGGAATCACTCCGGGGTGATTGGGCCACCACCCTCGCGCGAGCGCTTCAGAGGAACGCGTTCCAGCCAGCACCGACCTTCTGCGGACCGGCCCAGTCGACGGCCCCCGTCTGCCAGCCGTTGTGGCGATACCAGTGGAGATCCCCGTTCGGGAGGACGCCGTAGATGACGCCGCGCCCGCCGGAGAAGACGTGCGCGAACGAGTTCCAGACCGTGCCGACCCTCTGCGGGCCGGTCCAGTCGACGACCCCCGTCTGCCAGCCGTTGTGGCGATACCAGTGGAGATCCCCGTTCGGGAGGATGCCGTAGACGACGCCGCGCCCGCCGGAGAAGACGTTCGTGAACGCGTTCCAGCCATTGCCGACCTTCTGCGGACCGGTCCAGTCGACGGCGCCCGTCTGCCAGCCGTTGTGGCGATACCAGTGGAGATCCCCGTTCGGGAGGACGCCGTAGATGACGCCGCGCCCTGCGGAGAAGACGCGCGTGAACGCGTTCCAGCCGGTCCCGACGGTCCGCGCGTCGGCCCAGTCGACGGTCCCGGTTTGCCAGCCGTCGTGGCGATGCCAGCGGAGGTCCCCGTTCGGCAGGATGCCGTAGATGACGCCGTTTTCTCCCGGAACCACGCGCGTGAACGAGCTCCAGCCGGTCCCGACGCTCTGCGGGCCGGCCCAGCTCGCCTTTCCCTCCTGCCAGCCCCGGTGGAGATACCACTGGAGGCTCCCGTTCTGCCGGGTGCCATAGATGACGCCGCTGCCAGCGGAGATCACGCTCTCCTGGGCGGCGGCTCCCTGGATCGCAGCGAGGGACAAGAGCCCCGCGGCTGCAGCGACCGCCCTGATGAATGCCCTTCGTATCATCGCTTCCCCCTCGTCTCGCAGGAGCTCGGCGCCTCGTCGCGCGCGCTCCGTCCCCGGATCTCATGAAGCCGCATGGCGCGGCGGGAAGCCTCGGTGGTCGGCGCCTGGTCGCGAAGCCGCGGGCGCGAACCGACGACCGAGGAGACGGCGAGGATCGGGAACCTGGGCAGCACCGGACGAGCCGGGAGCCTGGGCGACCCGTGTGGTGGGGGACCGACGAACGAAGGATCGCCTCCCTGCGCGGAGGGGAGCGCGGCGCGTGAGCGGCGCGCGCTGGATCAGCCGCCCGTCGCCCCGACCCGCCCCGTGACGCTCGCGCTCGCGCGCACGCTCACCTGGATGCGCACCGACGCGCTCGTCGAGGCCTCGGCCGCGCCGGCGACGCACGCGAGCGCGCGCGCGCCCGCGTCGCCCACGATCCGCGGCAGCGCGGCGCCGACCTGGACCACGGTCTGGGCGTCGCCGAGGAGCCTGCGCCCGAGCGCCACCTCGGCGTGCAGCAGCGCCGGCAGGTTGGCCTGCAGCGTCGCCGCGAGCCGCGCGGCCATCTCGGCGCCGTACGACGCGCGCACCTGCACGAGCGCCGGCGTGCACGCGGCGTAGACGTCGGCGTGCGCGCGGCAGCTCGCCTCGCACTCGGCGTCGGCGCTCGGGGGCCGCACCATCCCGGCGCACTGCGGCGCCTGCCAGGTGCCCTCGCACCGCGCGTGGCAGGTCGCGTCGCAGCCGCCGTCGCACTCGCCGTTGCAGAACCCCACGCAGCGCCCCTGCGCGTCGTACGCCGAGCACTGCCCCCGGCACTGCCCCGCGCAGCGCCCCTCGCACCGCCCCGCGCAGCGGCCCTGGCAGTAGCCGGAGAGCCGCGCGGGCTCGCACTGCGCCACGATCTGCCCCGGATCCAGCTGGACGTCGCACGCGCCGCTGCAGCGCGCCCCGGCCTGGGCGTTCGCCTGGCAGGCCGGCGGCGTCACCGCCACCTGCACCCCGGCGCCCTGGCGCAGGATGGCGTCGATCGCCGCCGAGACCGGGCCGCAGGCGCCGCTCGCCTGGCCCCCCGCCTCGTCGCGCGGCGCCATCTGCGCGGGCGGGATCCCGAGGTCCGCGCCGATCCGGCGGCAGGCGTCGGCCACCTGCGCCTCGATCGCCGCGGACACGGCGGCCATGTCCTTGGCCGCCTGCACGAACGTCCGCACCTTGGCGTTCGCCCGCGCGTCCGCGGAGAACTGGGCGCCGAGGACGTCGCCCGGCCCGCGCAGCTCGGGGCAGACGGCCTCGCCGACGCCCTCGATGTGGCCGAGCTCCGCGCAGCTCAGGCCCGGGATGCACGCCACGACCGCGAGGGCGAGGAGCCCTCGCGGCGACCGAGCGACTTCCGTGCGCATGCGTGCCCTTACCACGACCGCACCGGCGGCGCGCGGCCGGTCGACGCCTACCTGGGCGGCTGCCCCCCGCCAGAAGCCGCCGGCCGCCAGCCGAGGATGCGCAGCGCGTTCTGCGAGAAGATCTTCACCACGTCCTCGCGCGACATCCCGCGCTGCCGGAGCCGCGCGGCCAGCGCCGGCAGCGCCGACGCGTCGTCGAGCCCCTTCGGGGGGATGATGCCGCCGTCGAAATCCGACCCGATCGCGACGTGATCGACGCCGGCCACCCGGACCATGTGGTCGACCTGCGCGAGCACGTCGTCGAGGTCCGCCTCGCTCGTGCCGTTCACGAACGGCGCGTGGAAGTTGAGCCCCGCGACCCCGCCGCTCCGCCCGATGAGCCGCAGCTGCTCGTCGGTCAGGTTGCGCGGCCGGTTCGCCACCGCGCGCGCGTTCGAGTGGGTCGCCACGATCGGCGCGCCGTGCGCGGCCGCGATCGGCACGAGGTCCGCGAACGCGGCGTCCGAGATGTGCGAGACGTCGATGAGCGCGCCCTGCGCGTAGACGCGCTCGCAGAACCGCTTGCCGAGCTCCGTCAGCCCGAACGCGGCCGGCTCGCCGGTCGCCGACGACGAGAGCCGCGTGTTCTTCGCGTGGTTCGGGCTGATGAGCCGCACGCCGCGCGCGATGAACCGGTCGATCTGCGCGATGTCCTCCGCGAACGCGCCGGCCCCCTCGATCGAGAGGAAGGTGCTGATCTTCCCCGGCTCGGCCCGCGCCGCGCCGAGCGGCAGGAGCACGGGGCTCGCGGCGATGATCGCCTCGATCGTCGCGAGGACCGCGCTGGCGTCCTCGATCTGCGGGCCCTCGGGCCGCGCCCGGTCGGGCAGGTAGATCGGCAGCACGATGCCGAGATAGTTGCCGGCGACGAGCGTGTCGCTGCGGGCGTGGCCCTCGCCCAGGCGAGGGTCGCGCCCCTTGAAGTGGACCTGCCAGGGCACGTCGACGTGCAGGTCGACGACGTGCACGGGGGGCTCGCGGCCGCCGCCGGCGGGCGGGTCGCCGCGCGTGGGCCGCGGCGCGCCCAGGGCCGAGGCGGCGCACGCGGCGGCGAGCAGGGCGCGGACGCGGCCTCCGGCGCTCATCCGCTCACCAGCACGCCGAGCGCGAAGCCGACGCCGAGGCACACGAGGCCGATGACCGCGACGAGCCACCAGGCGGCGCCCTCCGAGGGCGCCGTCTCGGCGGGGAGGGGGACCTCCACGACCCGCACGTCGTAGTGGCCGCCCGTGAGCGTCGGCACGCCCGTCGGCCGCTGCGCGCTGACGTGGGTCGGCCCGGCGGGCACCGGGGGCGCCGCGAACGCCGCCGTGGGCGCCACCTGCGAGGTCGTCGGGGGCGGCGGCGCGGTCGGGCGCGGCGGGGGCGCCGACTCCGGCCTCGGCATGACCGGCATGCTCGTCGTCGAGCCCGGCCCGTGCGGCGGCGGGGGCAGCTGCGACGGCGGCTGCGGCGCGTACAGCTGCGACGGCGGCTGCCCCGCTTGCGGCTGCGACGCGTGCAGCTGCGACGCGTGCGCCTGCGGGTGCGGCTGCGCCGGCGGCGGCAGCGAGGGCAGGTGGTGCGGCGGCGGGAGCGACGCCTGCGGATCGGCCCACGCGCCGGGCGTCGCGATGCCGGTGCGGTGCGCGACGGCGCTCAGCGTCTGCGCCATCTCCTCGGCCGTCTGGAAGCGCCCGTTCACGTCCTTGGAGAGGGCGCGCTGGAAGAAGAGGCCCCAGGCGGCGAGGTGCGGCGCGACCTGCTCGATCGGGCGCACCTCCTTGGCGAGCACGGCGGTGAGCCGCGCGAACTCGTTCTCGGCGGGGAACGGCTGCGTCGCGGTGAGCATCTCGTAGAAGATCACGCCGACGCTCCAGAGGTCGGTGCGCGCGTCGACGGCCTGCGCGTTCTTGATCTGCTCGGGGCTCATGTAGCCGGGGGTGCCGAGGAGCGTGCCGGCGCGGGTCTTGAGGCCCATGCCGCCGGCCGCGTCCATCACCTTCGCGATGCCGAAATCGAGCACCTTCACGCGGAAGCCGCCGCGCGGATCGCGCACGAGGAACAGGTTCTCCGGCTTCAGATCGCGGTGGATCACCCTGTGGCTGTGCGCCGCCATGAGGGCCTGGAGCACCTCGTGGATGATCGGCACGGCCTGCGCCGGCGGGATGGGGTTGCCCGTGTCGATGTACGCGGCGAGCGGGACGCCCTGCAGGAGCTCCATGACGAGGTAGGGCGTGCCGTCCTCGGCGCGGGCCGCCTCGAAGACCGAGGCGATGTTCTGGTGGACGAACCCCTTCGTCGCCTCCGCCTCGGCGAAGAAGCGCTGCAGGACCTGCTCTTCCTGCGTGAACTCGGGGTGCAGCACCTTGATGGCGCGCTTGCCCTCGCCGCGCAGCCCGTCGGCCTCGTAGACGGCGCCCATGCCGCCCTCGCCGAGGAGACGCACGATCCGGAAGCGCCCGTTCAGCACGGCGCCCACGAGCTGGTGGGAAGGGCTCGAGGGGTCGACCACGCGCGGACTCTACCAAAGCTTCCGCGCCGCCCGCTCGCCGAAACCTCGGCGCGGGGCGCGCGAGCAGGCCGTCGACGTGGGGCGCCGGCGCACGGCGAGCGCACGGGGCGCGCCGGGGCGCGTCAGGGCGCGGCGTTCGCCACGGCCGAGCGCGCCGCCGGGCTCGCGGGCAGCGGGGTGCGCAGGGCCTCGCTCGGCTGATCGCCGCCGTAGAGGAGCTCGTAGACGGCGAGGCTCGTGAGCACGCGCTTCGTGTAGAGCCGCGTCTCCTCGTACGGGATGCGCTCGACCCACAGGTCGAAGCTCTGCGAGGGGCGCTCCGCGATCCACCGCTTCGGCGCGCCGCCGCCCGCGTTGTAGGCGGGGATCGCGAGCAGCGGGTTGTCCGAGAACTGGCCGCGCAGCACCGAGAGGTACCGGCAGCCGAGCGCGATGTTGACCTCGGGCCGCCTCAGCGCCTCGGCGCTCGACGGCAGCCCGAGCGGCTTGGCCATGCGCTTCGCGGTCGGCACGATGAGCTGCATGAGCCCGTACGCCTGCGCGGGCGAGGCCACCTTCGGGTCGAAGGCCGACTCCTCGCGCATGATCGCGTAGGCGAGGGCCTCGGGGATCCCGCTGCGCTTCGCCTCCGCGGCGACGAGGGCGGCGAACGGGCGCGGGTAGGCGAGCTCCCACGCGCTGCGCCAGCGCCCGGCCGGGTAGTGGTCGACCCAGTCGCCCGCGAGCTCGACGCGGCCGTCGTCCGCCGACGGCGCCGCCATCGCCGTGCGCAGGATGCTGTACGACTGCGGCAGCGCGCCCGCGCGCGCGAGCAGGAACGCCGAGGCCCACATCACCTCGCGCGGCGCCGTGCGGCTCCCCACGCCGAGCGCGTCGAGCTCGCGGCGCGCGAGCTTCGCCTCGCCCTGGCGCGCGAGCTCGACCGCGCGGGTGAACGCCGGGCGCGCGAACAGGGGGCTCCGGAGCTCGGCGTACGGCGCGCTCGCGTCGCGCTCGAGGGCCGCGGACAGGGCCCGCTGGGCGGCCGCGGGATCGGCGTCGGCGAGCCGGGCGTGGGCGAGGGCCATGTAGAACGAGAGCGGGTAATCGCGGATCACCTGCTCGAGCAGCGCCTTTCCCTTGTCGGGCGAGCCGGTCTCGATGTGGGCGCGCCCGAGGTAGTAGGGGAACCTGCCCGCCGCGTGGTACGCGCGCTCGTGGGGGAAGCGCGCGAGCCCGAGCTCGAGCGGCCTGACCGCGCCGGCCCAGCCGTCGCGCTCCATCTCGAAGAGCGCGAGCTCGAACAGGCCGTCGGCGACCATGTCGCCCGACGGGTAGTCGTCGGGCATGGCGGTGAGCATCTGGACGAACTGCGCCTGATCGCCGAGCGCGAGCAGGGCGCGCGCGCCGAGGTAGCGCGCGTCGTCCGCGAGCCGGTGATCCGGGTACTCCTTCTCGAGCAGCGCGAAGCGCGCGGCGGCCTCGGCGTGCCGATCGACGCGGAACGACGCGCGCGCGGCGTTGTAGAGCGTCTCGGGCCGCCGGGGGGCGGGCGCGCCTGCTCCTGCCGCCGCGGGCGCCGCGGGGGCGCTCGCGGCGGCCGGGGCGCTCGTGACGGCGGCGGGGACGCTCGCAGCGGCGGCGGGGGCGCTCGCGGCGGCGGCCGGGGCGCTCGTGACGGCGGCCGGGGCGCTCGCGACGGCGGCCACCGCGGGCGCGCTCGCCGATGCGGCGGCCGCGGGCGCGGCCGGCCCGCAGCGCTCGATCGCCGTGCCGTAGATGTCGGCGGCCTCGGCCCGCCGCCGGACGCGCCCGAGCGCCTCGCCGCGCGCGGCGAACGCGTCGCAGGCGAAGGCCGAGGGCGCCTGCGCCTCGGGCAGGGCGATCAGCGCCTCGGTGACGGCGAGCGCTTCCTTGTCCTGGCGCGAGGCGAGCAGGGCGCGCGCGCGGGCGAGCAGGTCGGCGGGGCCCGGGTCGAGGAACGGCTTGCGCCGCGCGAACGGCAGCGTCGACAGGGCCTGCTCCAGGATCTCCTTCGCCTCGCCCGCGCCCGCGCCGCCCGGCGCCTCGTCGATGACGCGCCGGGCGAGCCGGATCGCCTCCTCGGCGTGGTCTTCTTTCGGGTGGCGGAGCAGCGCGCGGGCGAAGCGGAGCGCCTCGGGCACCCACGTCGATGCCGGCCAGCTCCGGGCGAGGTACGCCTGCCAGCTCGCGGCGGCGGCCCCGATGTCGCCCTTCTCGGCGAGCGCATGGGCGATCACGCGATCGAGCTCGTCGGCGATCGCGACGTCCGAGGCGACGGCGCGCGCGCGCTCGATCGCCGCGTCCGGCTGCCCCGCCCTGGCGAGGAGATCGGCCGCCGCGAACCGCGCGTAATCGGCGAGCGGCCCGCCGGCGGCCGCCGCCGCGTCGTACTCCCTCGCGGCGCCCAGCGGGTCGCCCGCGAGCGCGCGCAGCCGACCGAGCTGGTAGCGAAACGCCGCTGCATCCGCGGGCGGCAGGGGCGCGGAGAGCGCCTGGGCCATGGCGGCGGCCGCGCTCGCGTACGCCTCCTCTGCGACGAGCTTCTGCACCGGCGCGAGCCTCGGGTCGTCCAGCACGAGCGTGAGGCGCTCGGGATCGAACACCGGGGCCTCGCCCGCCGTGCCCGGCACGACGGGCCCCGGCGCCGCTGGGGGCGGCGGCGCCGTCGGCTGCGGGCAGCGCGGCGGGCAGGCCGCGGTCCCGCGCTGCGCGGGGGGCGCGCCGGCGCAGGAGGCGCCGAGCGCGGCGGTCAGCGCGAGCGCGGAGGCCAGCGCGAGCGCGGCCCCGGAGCGGGCATCCAGCCTGAACATGCCTGCACCATACTCCGGATCGCGCGGTCGCACAGCGCTCGAGGCAGCGGCGCGCCGGGGCCCGAGGCGATCAGGGCGAGGCGGTCACCACGGTGGCGGCGACCGCGGCGAAGCGCAGGAGGTCCTCCGCGCGGGCCACGAGCTCGAGGTTGAAGGTCGTGCCCGCCGTGAGCTCGCCCGAGGCTCCGACCTCCAGCGCGCCGGACGCGGCGTCGGGCGGCAGCGTGAGCGGCGTGTACACGAGCCCGGCGGGAGGTGCGTTGACGATGATCTCGATCGGCTCGTCGAAGCCGTTGAATCGACGGATCGAGAGATCGACGGACGTCAGCCCGTCATAGGGGATGTCGACGGTGGCGGGGACGATGAACAGCGCGAAGTCCGGCGCTGCGTCCATGCCCCCGCCGCCGGCGCTGCCGCCGTCCCCGCCGCCGCCGCCGCCGCCGCCGCCGCCGGCGCTGCCGCCGTCTCCGCCGGCGCCGCTCGTCGTGGTGCTCCCGTGCCCCGCCTGTCCGCCGGCGCCCTCGCCCCCGGGGACGTCGTCGGAGCACCCGAAGGCCGAGAGGGCAATCGTCAACGCCACAACAAAGCTGAAGCTCCGCTGTAAACGCATCGGGTCAGGTCTCATGTCGAAGGGAGCCGTCGTGCTTCCGAGGTGGGGTGTCCCGGGGGTGCCGCGTGCGCCGCGGCCACGGTATCGCTGCTCTGGCGGGGCCTGCAAGCGGGCCGGGCGGCTCTGGGCTGGGTCGCCAGCGCGCCGTCTCGCGAGACGGCGCGCTGGCGTTCAGACGAGGCGTGAGGGATGGGGGGCGACTACTGCGTTTCGCAGGCGAGATAGATCCGGATCGACTCGACCGTGGCGTCCTGGAGCCGGCCGGTCGGGGGCATCGCGCCCTCGTCGATCTCCTCGTAGATCTTCTCCGCGTGCTCGCTGACATACGTCGGATCGTCGACGTTGGCGCCCTCGGGCGCGTTGGCGCGGGCCGCCGCCCCCACCTTCGTCGTCGAGTGACAGATACTGCAGTTGCCCATCAGCGCATCCAGGCCCGCCGCCTGCTCCGCCGCGGAGTCGGGCGGGCACGCGCCGAGCGGTCCTTCCTCGCCCTTCGGGTCGGGGTCATCGCCGCCGCAGCCCTGGAGCGAACCGATGACGAAGGGCGCAAGGCAGAGCAGGAAAATCGTACGAACGCGCATCAAAGCACCTCAACAGCTTGTTAGAGGAACGGTGGCGAGCCGGGTTCGAGCCTCCAGCCATGCAGGCTAGCCGGGCGCCGCGCGGGATGGTGCCTGGCGCCGCGCACCGGGTCAACAAAGACGGACGGGCTCGATGCGGGGGAGATGCGATTCCGGTCGGCGCGCGCCGCCGCGTGGGCGGTGCCGCGCGGAGCGCCCGCGCCGTGCCGCCAAGGCCTCCCTCGCCGTGCCGAGCGGCTCGACGCGCGCTCTCGTCCCCGCGCCGCGCCGCGCCACGCCGCGCTTCTAGCTCGCCCGCCGCCGCTCCAGGTGCGTCTTCATCGCCTTGAGATCCCCGTGCACGGCCTTCTTGAAGCTGCCGATGAACAGCCGCCCGAGCGTCTCCATGAACCACCCCATCCCGGCGATCTCGCCATCCATCCGGAGCAGCGTCCCGGCGCCCTGGGGCTCGAAGACGTAGCGAAAGCGGTATTCCCCGCGCCCCGTCGTGCCCTTCTTCCCGTCGACGAAGAGGTCCAGGCTCTTGCCGGGCTCTGCCGCCGTGACCTCGAACAGCTCGGTCGACTCCTTGCCGAACATCTTGCGGGTCTCACGCCACATCGTACCCTTTCCGGCGACGTCGCCCGTGAGCTTCTCCACCCGCACGAAATTCGGCATCCAGTCGCCGAAGGAGTCGATGTCGGTCGCGAGCCGGAAGACATCCTCGGGCGACGCATCGAATCGCTCTTCAATGGTGAACCGGAGCGGCATCTCGTTCTTCTCCTAGGTTGGCCCGCGCACCGGGCCATCGTGCCGGAACCGCTCCATCCCCGTCAACGCGCCCGTCGAGCGCGCGCCGCCCTCCAGATGCGGGCCGCGCGCCGTCGCCCGCCCGGGCCGCGCGCGGCCCGGGGCGACGCCGGCGACCGCGGCGATCAGCCCTTCTTGCCCGGCGGCAGCAGCATGCCCCGCTCGCCGGTCGCCCCCTGCATCGGGCGGTGCAGCACGATCTTCCGTCCCGCCTCGCGCCCGTGCGCGTGCGCCGGCGTCCGCTGGTTGCCCGCGTGACGCAGGTGCTGCACGTGCGGGTGGCGCGTCCGGTAGTAGCCGTCCAGGTCGGCGTCCCTCACCCAGACGAGCCCCTGCTCCGCGGACACCTTCCGCTCCGCGTTCAGCTTCTCGAGGAACCCGAGCATCACGCCGGCCTGGTAGGTCCGACGGTCCTTGTTGCCCTTCACGCCGTGCGTCCGCTTGTGCTCGTTCCACAGCTGCTCGGCCGTGTGGTGCAGGAATGCGTGCACGTAGGCCGCCATCTCGAGGTTCGCCGGCGTCCCGCAGATCTCGAGGACGCTGCCCCGCTTGCCCTCGAGCGGCGCGTAGACCGGCACCCAGATCGCCTCGACGAAGAAATGCTTCCCGAGGATCCCCCCGACGATCCGCTCGCTCTCGCCCACGCGCCCGCTCGGCGCGCCGAGGTGGCGGAAGCCGTACTGCCGCGCGGCGCGCGCCTTCGCGACGTCGAGGTTGTACTTCAGCATCAGCCGCTGCGCGGCGCTCATCGCCGCCTGCGCCTCGTTCGCGTTCGGGCTGTCCGCGAGCGCGAGCAGCCGCGCGATGCGGTCGAGGATCCGGGCGTCCGCGCTGTCCACGCTCCCGTCGCCGCGCGCCGCCCCGCCCGCGTCCGCCGACGGCATCCCGGACGCCGTCGCGTCGATGCCCAGGCGCTCGCACACCTCGCGGAACGCCGGTCCGTGCGCCGCCTCGTCCGTGACGCCCAGCACCTCGTGCACGTACTGGTGCGCCATCTCGTGCTTGAGCACCTCGATCACGACCCCCCACGGCTGCGTCAGCACGAGCGGCCGCGAGATCTCGATCGCGCGCGCCTCGGACATCCAGCGCCCGAGCCGGCTCGCGGCGTCGGACAGCTCGATCGACGGAGGGCGCAGCTTCCGCCGGAAATGCGTGTAGTTGAGGCTCTGGTACGCCGCCATCAGCTCGCGCACGAGCGCCGCCTCGAGCTCGGCGCTGAGCCTCGCCGCCGTCTGGCGCGGCGGCTCGGGCGCCGGCGCGCCGGGGGACGGTCGCGGCTCGGGCGGCGCGCCGGCTGCGGGGGGCGGCGCGCCGGCTGCGGGGGACGAGGACGGTTCGGCCGGCGGCGCGGCGGCCTCTCGGGCCTGCTGAGCGCCGCGCAACCCGTTCAGGAAGAGCTGCTCCGCCATGTCGGACGCCTCTCATGGCACGCCTCGGGCGGCTGTCGAAGGGTTTTCTCCGCCCGTCCGCCCCCCCGGCTAGCCTGAACCGTCATCGGGGCGCCACCGACCCGCCGCAGAAACGTTCCCGAGTCGCCACGCCCTGACTACACTCGCGCGCGCCGTGCACCCGTTCCAGCCGTTGAACGATCCTCCGGCGGCCGACGCCGACGCCGCCAGCCGCTCGTCCCGCGGCCTCGCCCGCGATCTCGGCCCGGATCGCGCGGCGGCGCGCGCGCGGCTGCGCTCCCTCGCCCGCGCCCGGCGCCGCTACGGCCGCCTGTTCCTCGCGCTCCCGCTGCTCCTCATCGTGCTCGCGGACGTCCACATCCGCGGCGATCGCCTGCTCGACCTGAGCGCCAGGCACGCGGCGAGCTACCTCGGCGCGATGGTCGAGAGCGCCGCGCTCTGGGGGCTCCTGCTCTTCGCGGCCTCGTCGCGGCGGGGCGCGTCGCGGTGGATCGCGGCCCTGCTGTTCGTGGCGCTCGCGACGCTCTCGCTCGGCGGCCAGCTCTATTTCCACCGCCAGTACGCCACGTACCTCAACCTCGACGCCACGCTCTTCGGGACCTCGCTCTCCGCGAGCCTCTTCGGCCAGCTCCGGGCCGACGGGGAGAACTTCCTCCGCTCGGTCCTCCCGCCGCTCCTGCTCGCGGTCGCGCTCGTCTGGCTCGGCCGGCGGATCGTGCGCCCCGGGCGCACGGCGTGGGCCCGCGCCGCGCGCCTCGCCGCGCCCGCGGGCGTGGTGGCCGCCTTCGTGCTGCCCTGCTCGTACCGCACGGTGCAGGCGTCCACGCCCGACGTCATCTACTTCCACGCGATCGGCGGCCTCATCAAGGAGCTCGTCGGCGTCCAGACCACGGCGCAGGTGCGCCCCGGCCTCCGCACGCCGCCCGCGCTGCCGCCGCTGACCCCGAAGCCCGGCCCGCGGCGCAACGTGCTCTTCATCCTGACCGAGAGCGTGCGCGCCGACGTCACGTGCTCGGCGCCCGCGGCCGCCGGCGCGGCGCCCTCCGGGTGCCCCGGCACGCCGCGCATCGACGCGGCGGTGCCCGGCCGGCTGCCGCTCACGCAGATGCGCTCGAACGCCTCGACGACGGCGATCGGGCTCGCGGTGCTCTGGTCCGGCCTCCAGCCGATCGCCACGCGCGAGGAGCTCCACACCGCGCCGCTCGTCTTCGATTACGCGGACGCCGCCGGCTTCGACGGCGCCTACTGGACCAGCCACCACATGATGTTCGCGAACTCGCGCCTCTACGTGCAGGACCTGCCGGTCTCGCACCAGTGCGGCGCGACCGAGCTCGATCCGCTCGCCGACATCGATCTCGGGGCCGACGACCGGAAGCTGTCGGCGCGCGCGCGGTCCGAGCTGCTCTCGCTGCGCGAGCCGTTCCTCGCGGTCGCCCACTTCGGCAACACCCACGTCCCGTACCTTGTCGACCCGGAGGACGCGCCGTTCCAGCCCGCCCTCGAGAGCAAGGCGCCGGACGACAACGAGGCGTACCGCAACTTCTACAGGAACGCGGTCTACCGGCAGGACGCGGCGATCGCCGAGCTCATCGACTTCGTCCGGCGCTCTCCGGTCGGCGAGCGCACGGTGATCGTCTTCACCTCGGATCACGGCGAGGCGTTCCGCGAGCACGGCCAGCTCGGCCACACGGGATCCATCCTCGACGAGGAGATCCGGGTGCCCGGCTGGATCGACGCGCCGCCGGGCACGCTGACGTCCGCGGAGGAGTCCGCGCTGCGCGCCGCGCGGGACGAGCTCGTCTTCCACACGGACGTGACGCCGACGTTGCTCGACCTCATGGGCCTGTGGGAGGAGCCGGCGCTCGCGGGCTACCGGGCGGCGATGGTCGGCCGCAGCCTGCTCCGGCCGTCGCCGGGGCCGGCGACGCTGGCGCTCACGAACTGCACCGGGATCTGGGGCTGCGCGTTCAAGAACTGGGGGATGATGCGCGGCAACATGAAGCTCGAATCCCGCGCCTGGGACACCGCGTGGCACTGCTACGACGTGCTCGCCGACCCCCGCGAGCAGCGCGACCTCGGGCCCGCCGCCTGCGGCGACCTGCCCCGGCTCGCCGACGCGATCTACGGCGGCCCCGCCGGCAGCGTCGACGTCCCGGCCCACCTCCGCGGCCTCGCGGCGGCGCCTCGCCGCGACTGATCCGGATGGCGCAGGACCTCGATCGACAGGGCGCCGCGCCCGCCGCTCGCCCGCGCGCCGCGCGCCGGGCCGCGCGCCGCCGGCGCCGCCTCCACGGCCTCGCCCTGCTCGCGTCGCCGGCGCTCTGGCTCCTCGTCGTCGACGTGCTGCGGCGGGCCCGCCACATGACCACGTTCGACCGGCTCCACGCGGCCGGGTACGCCGCGACCGTCGCCGTGTCGCTGGGGTTCTGGGGCGTCCTGCTCTACGTCGCCTCGGGCCGCCGCGGCGCCCTGCGCGGCGTGACGGGCGGCCTGTTCGTCGCGCTCTTCACGCTCGCGTGCGGCGTCCAGGGCGGCTTCCACGCCCTCTACAACATCTACTGCTCGATCGACTCGCAGATCCACTCCCAGTCGATCCCCTGGTCGATCGTGGGCACGCTCCCGCTCGGGCACCCGCGCGTGCTCGCCCACTTCGCCGTCGCGCTCGGGCTCGCCCTTGCGGCGCTCCGGCTCTCCCGCCGGTTCGTGCGCCCGCGGCGGCTCCGGCGGCGCGTCGCCGCGGCGCTCGTGCCGCTCGCGCTGATCGGCGTGACGAGGATCCCGGTGAGCTACCGGGTGATCCAGTCGTCGTCGGCCGACATGATCTACTTCCACGGCATCACCGCCGTGGTCAAAGAGCACCTCGGCATCACCGACGACTCGCCGGATCTGCGGGTGCAGCGCCGCGACCCGGAGCGCGTGCCGCCGCTCGCCGCGCGGCCTGCGCGGCCGCGGAACGTCGTGCTCATCCTGCAGGAGAGCCAGCGGGCGGACGTGACGTGCGTCGAGTACGACCCGGACTGCGCGCTGGCGACGCCGTTCTCCAACGCCGCCGCGCCGGCGCGCATGCCGCTCTTGCAGATGCGGGCGCACGACTCGACGACGGCCATCTCCATCTCGAACATCTGGTCCGGCGTCTCCCCGACGGAGAGCCTCGCGGCGCTCAGCTCGGCCCCGCTGCTCTGGGATTACGCCCACGCGGCCGGGTGGGACACGGCGTACTGGACGAGCCAGAACCTCATGTTCGGGAACGCCCGGCTCTATGTGCAGGACATCCCGGTCTCGCACCGGGTCGTCGCGACCCAGCTCGATCCGGGCGCCGACCTCGATTACGGCGCCTATGACCGGCAGCTCACGGATCGCGTGATCGAGGAGTGGGGCGAGCTCGCCGAGCCGTTCTTCGCGGTCGTGCATTACTCGAACATCCACTTCCCGTACGTGAGCGATCCGATGCATGCGCCCTTTCAGCCCAGCGAGCTGAGCAAGGCGCCCGACAAGAACGAGCATTTCAAGAACTACTATCGCAACGTCGTTTACCTGTCGGACATGGCGGTCGGCCGGCTCATCGAGCACATCCGGGGGACGCCGAGCGGCGAGCGCACGGTGATCGTGTACACCTCGGATCATGGCGAGTCGTTCCGGGAGCACTGGCAGCTCGGCCACACGAGCTCGCTGTGGGACGAGGAGATCCTCGTCCCCGCGTGGATCGACGCGCCGGAGGGGACGCTGACCCCGGAGGAGCGGGCGAGCATCGCGGGCGCGCGGGACGATTTCGTGTGGCACCTCGATCTCGCGCCGACGTTCCTCGATCTGATGGGCCTCTGGGACGAGCCGCGGCTCGCGCCGTTCCGCGGCCGGATGATGGGGCACCCGTTGACGCGGCCGGAGCGCACGGTCGCGCCGGTGCCGCTCACGAACTGCACGTGGGTGTGGGGGTGTTCCTTCCGCAACTGGGGGATGATGCAGGGGCCGCTGAAGATCGAGGCGCGCGAGTGGGACGGCGAGTTCCACTGCTTCAACGTGCTGGAGGATCCGCTCGAGCTGACCAACCTGGGAGAGCAGGCGTGCGCGCCGCTGCCCGATCTCGGGCGCGCGCTCTTCCACGAGATGCCGAACGTGACGCCGCCGGGGAGGCCGAAGGTCGACTGGGGCGGTTGAGCCTGTCGGGGCGGCCCGGCGTCGCCCCACCGCTCATCCGAGGGGAGGGCCGGCGTCGCGGGCTGGTGGGGCGGGGAACGCCGCCGCGGTCACAGGTCGCGGAGCTCGAGCGCGCCGATGAAGTCGCCCTTGCCGACGTCGATCCCGTTGTGCCGCAGGATCGAGTACGCCGTGGTGGCGTGGAAGTAGAAGTTGGGCAGCGAGAACTGGAACATGAAGTCCGCCGCCTTCATGCCCTTGCCCGGCAAAAAGAACAGCGGGATCGTGCGCTCCTCCGCGCCCTTCAGCTGCTCCGGCTTCAGCGCCTTCACCTGCTCGAGCGCCTTCCCGATGCGCGCGCGCAGATCCGCGATCGTCTCCTGCTCGGCGTCCTCGCGCGCCGGCGGCTCCTCGCCGGTGAGGAGCGCGGCCAGCCGCACCGGCCAGTGAGCGACGGTCTGGATCTGGCGCCGGAGGTTCCACTGGTCGGGCGCGAGGCGCGCCGTCAGGAGCTCCTCCGGGTTGAACTTCTTCTGCTCGGCGTAGGCCTGCGCCTTGTCGAGCCAGACCAGCACCTGACCGAGCATGCGCGCCATCTGCGGGAACGAGCTTTCATAAAGGCTCATGATCTTCTCCTCGTCGACGGTGAGAACCGGCGCCTCTGGTCCATCCGCAGCCTCCGCGCGTCAACCCCCGCACGCCGGCCCCGGTCCACGGCGCGCCGTGACCCGGAGCAGCGGCCGAGCTAGACCGTAACTTTTTGAAATTGCTTGACAATCCGGAGGGACGCGACCCCTCGCCCGGAGGCGCTATGCTCGATGCGTGCCCACCGCCGCGCAGAGGCCACACCCCGCCACGCTGGCGGATCTCCTCGCCATCCCCGAGGAGCAGCGCTTCCACGAGATCGTCAACGGCGAGCTCATGCAGAAGGCCGTACCTTCGTTCGAGCACGGCGACGCGCAGTCCGCCATCGTCGCGCACGTGAAGATCCCCTTCCAGCGGCGCCCCGGCGGCCGCTGGCCCGGAGGATGGTGGTTCGCCACCGAGGTCGAGGTCGAGCTCGCGCCGGACCAGGTGTACCGGCCCGACGTCGTCGGGTGGCGTCGCGAACGCGCGCCCGAGCGCCCCAGCGGGAGCCCCGTCCGGATCCGGCCCGACTGGGTCTGCGAGGTGCTCTCCCCGGACAACGCGCGAAACGACACGGTCAAGAAGATGCGTGTCTACCAGCGTTGCCAGCTGCCTCACTACTGGATCATCGATCCCAGGGAAGAGACGATGACCGTGTACCGGTGGACTCCCGAGGGGTACCTCGTGGCGCTCCGCGCGGAGCGGGGCGAGCGCGTCAGGGCCGAGCCGTTCGACGCCATCGAGCTCCAGGTGGGCGTGCTCTTCGGGGACGAGCGCGAGGACGAGTGACGGCCCCGGCGGAGCCCCGGGCGGCCGCGCGGCGCGCCGGGGCTCCGCGGGCCGCCCGCGAGGCGCTCAGTCGATCTGGGTGAACTCGCCCGCCGCGTCGGCGGTCCACATCTGCGGCGGGATCCCCTCGATGTCGGAGGTGCGGATGTAGATCCACCGGATGCCCTTGTCCTCGAGCTCGGCGAGGGGCGCCGGGTCCAGGCCGGGCTCGAGCCGGGGCTCGAAGACGAAATCCTCCGAGAAGTTGTGGTGCGCCGGGCGGTACGTCTGCGCGTTGTAGCCCTTGAGCACGATCGGGCTGCTCGTCAGCCCCGTGATGCGCGTCTCCACCCACTTGTGGAGAGGCGCCGTGTACCCGGCCGTCGGGCCCTTCGGGGAGGGCGGCCAGTAGAACGACGTCTCCACCTGGACGCTGGACGACGCCGACGCGAGCGAGCGCTCCTGGAGCAGCGCGCCCTCCACGGGCGGACCTTCCGCGGGGCAGGCGCCGAGCCGCACCGCCTCCATCGACACGCTGAGCGGCGTGCCGTCCCAGTCGAGCGACGACACCGGCGTGGCGTACTCGGCGCGGACCTCGAGCCCGAAATCGCGCAGCGCGACGAGCGGCCCCACCGACGGCGGCAGCAGCTCGGGCACGGCCGAGGTGGCGAGCGCGAAGGTGACCGCCGAGGCCCCGTCGCCGTCCACGAACGCGTCCGTGGCCGTCTGGTCGGCGTACGTGTGCGTCGCGCCCGGCCACGCCGCGGGGCTCCCCGTCAGCGTCGCCACCGAGCCGGAAGAGAGGTAGTCGAGCGTCGCGTCCTCGAAGAGGGTCGCGCCGAGGGCCGCCGGCGTGAGGAACGCGCTCTTCGGCGAGAGGCGCGCGCGCACCTTGAGCCGGTGGTTCGCGAACACGTCGCCGAACTCGCCCTGGAACGTGCAGAGCTCCTGCGGCTCGGGGAGCAGGAACGGCGTGAGGGTCGGCGTCGTGCTCGGGACCGAGACCTCGCGCACCTGCTTCACCACGAGCTCCCCGGGCTTCATCTTCTTGAACTCGTAGTCGAGCAGGAACGCCGTCTTGCTCGGGTGCACCTCCCTGAACCGCTCCTCGACCCGGCCGAGCAGGGAGGCGAGCGCGCGGTAGTCGTCCTCCCACTTCATCACGTGGTCCCCGAGCGGGACGAGCGTCGAGCCGGCGCGGAGCTGCACGTAGGTCTCGCCGAAATCGCTGATCACGCTCACGACCTCCGGCAGCGCTCCCCCTTCCGGGTTGGTGACGGACGTCGCCCCGAGCTGCGTCACGATCTTGATCTCGTCCGTGGGCGGGATCCCGCGCGAGAGCGTGGCGACGCCGTTCGCCATCTCGTCCTCGTCAGGATAGGAGTAGTGGACGAGGACGCCCATGCCGACCTCGGCCTCGTCCACGCCGTACAGGAGCCGGGCGAGGAAGGCGTTGTCGTTGTAGAAGCTCGCGTACACCTTGCGGATCGCGCGGAACACGCCGCGCTCCTCGTCCTCGCCGGCCTCGCAGTGGCTCGGCCCCACCTCGTCGGCGTCCTGGTCGTCGGCCAGGCAGCCGCTGTAGCTGTCGTAGAGGCCCGCGCCCGTGAAGACCGCGCTGTCCTCCACGTTGGTCGAGCTCCGGAACCGGATCTTCTTCGTGGGCGAGAAGTCCGCGATCGCCGCCTCGATCGCCTGCCGCTGCCCCGCGGAGAAGGCGGTGTCCTTGGTGATCCGATCGCGGATCGCCGCGAGATCGACCTTGAGCGCCCGCGTGTCGGGCGGATACGTGTAGCCGCCGAGGCGCTCGGCGATCTCGGCGCGCAGCGTGCTGCCGCCGGGCATGACCTGATCGAGGAAATCGTCCCAGAGATCGAACGACAGCGCGACAGCGACATCGGAGCTCTCGGGGATGGCGTCCCGCAAGAGGCCGAAGTTCGCGGCCTTGCCGCCGAAGTGGACGATGTCCGCGGGGCCGAGATCCTCGGTGGAGCCCGAGTAGGCCCCGAGCGGCTCCTTGGGCTGGATCCCGAGATCGCCCGGCCGCTTCAGCGAGAGGAGCTGCTCCTTGTCCGCCGGCGCGAGCTTCCCGTCAGCGTCGAAGAGCGCGGCCCGGCACACGACCCCCCACTCCAGCGAGGCGCGCAGCGCGACCTCCTTGCCGTCGAGCGCCTTCGCCTGCTCGGCCGTGGCCGGGTCCCCGACGTACACGAACGGGATGCCGAACGACGTCGCCAGGAGCGCGGTGTGCGCGTTCGGGGTCGACGGCGACAGCGAGATGATGCCCGCCACATAGGGCACCTCCGCGGGAACGGAGTCGGTGAGGAGGATGTCCTCGGCCTGGAGATCGCCGCTCGCGTAGGCCGCGTCGATCATGTCCGGCGGGACATAGCGGAGCCGGCCCACGGCCCAGCCGGTCGAGTAGCACGCGTCGCCGTTCAACCATCGCTCGACCGAGCTCACGGGGAACCCGCTCTCCGCGAAGAACGCGCTGTTCGCCGCGGCCGACTCGGCCTGCTCGTAGGTCGGGAAATAGAAGGGCTTCGTCCCCTCGGGCGCGACGATGCTGTCCTTCACGAGATCCAGGACGACGCGCGCCATCTCGGGATCGTAGGCGTCCTGACGGACCAGCTGGACGCCGTACTCCGGGTCGGTGGCCGCGAAGGGCGAGATGAGCACCGCGCCGAGGATGGCCTTCTGCCCCTCTTCGTAGAGCGACACCTGGTCGAACTCGTCCAGCGTCATCTCGACGAACGGGTCGAGCCGCTCCGTGGCGAACTCGGCGTGAAACGGGTACTCGTTGCTGTTCTGGTAATAGACCTTGGTGGGGTCGTGCATCAGCACGGTGAACTTCACCCAGGTCGGCCCGTCGTACGACGAGTACGCCGCGAAGGGGTCGAAGGGGATCTCGATCTGGTTCTTCCAGAGCTCGGACGGGGTGATGTCGATCGGGTAGGTCTCGACGGGCCACTCGTAGCCGTCACCGCCACCCTCGCCGCCGTCACCGCCGTCACCGCCTTCGCCGCCCGTACCACCTGCTCCGCCGGTGGCGTCCCCGCCGCCCGCGGCGCCGCTGCCCCCGGAGCCACCCGAGGAGCCGTCGTCGCACGCGGTGAGCGTGCCTGCGCCGAGGAGCGCCAGCGCAAGGCAAGCCATTCGACCGATTCGTTGAAACCTCATGGGAGACGCTGATGTACAATCGTCGTGCCACCGTGCTGCCGAGAGCGCCTTCGCGGTGCGCGGCGGGGCGTTCCTGTCGCGCGCATGGCGCACGCAGGCACAACCGCCGGAGCGCGCCCGAGCGGGCGGGCGGGCGGGCGGCGCGTCGACGCGCGCCGGCGCCGCCCTCGGCCCGCCGGCGCCGGCGCGGCGGCCCGCGGGCTCCATGACGAATTTTCTTGGGGTTTCAACCGCTTCGGCGTTCTAGGATACGGCGATGACCGAGCGGAGAGCGGCGCTGATCTTCAACCCTGCTGCTGGCCACGCCGGGGATGCGGTCGAGTCGCTTCCTTCGCGGCTCCAGCGCGAGTTCGCGCTGAGCGTCTACGAGACGAGCGCGGACCGCAGCGCCGCCGCGTGCGCCGAGGCGGCGCGCCGGGAGGGCGCCCCCCTGGTCATCGCGGCGGGCGGCGACGGGACGATCTCGAGCGTCGCGTCGGCGCTCCTCGGATCGGACACGTGCCTGGGCATCCTGCCGCTCGGCACGGCGAACTCGATCGCGCTCACGCTGGGCATCCCGGCCGACCTGGAGGGGGCCATCGAGGTCCTCGTCCGCGGCGAGCCGACGCGCATCGACGCCGCCCGCGCGAACGGGCGGACCATGATCCTGCTGTCAGCGGTCGGGCTCCACGCCGACACCGTGGGCGAGACCCCGCAGGACGCCAAGCAGCGCTGGGGGGTGCTCGCGTACATCGGCACCGGGCTGAAGAAGCTGATGAGCCTGGAGCCGTTCGGGGTCGAGATCGTGACCGACGACCAGCGGATCCACTGCCGGGCGGTGGCGGTGACGGTCGCGAACATGGCGCCTGCGCGCACGGTGCTGGCGCAGGGGCCGCCGGTCGTGTCGCCGGAGGACGGGCGGCTCGACGTCACCATCGTGTCGGCGACGACGCTTGTCGAGGCGGTCGCGACGGGCCTGCACCTCCTCCGGACCGCGATGGACGGCGAGCCGGCCGAGCGCGACAACGTCGGGTTCTTCGCCGCCCGGCGGGTCCTCATCAGCACCGATCCGCCGCAGCGCGTGCTCATCGACGGCGAGGAGGTCGGGACCACGCCCCTCGCGGTCGAGTGCTTCCCGCGCGCCCTGACGGTCATGGCCGCCCGCCGCGAGGAGGTCCCCGCGCCGCCGCCCGCCGCCGAGGTC
Organism: Sorangium sp. So ce185; assembly: GCF_051526825.1. NCBI lineage: Bacteria > Pseudomonadati > Myxococcota > Polyangiales > Polyangiaceae > Sorangium > Sorangium sp. So ce185. The sequence goes on from NZ_CP150316.1 coordinate 1,988,060, forward strand.
GAGGTGAAGCTGGAAGGGCTGCCCGAGCTCGAGGTCGAGCCGAAGGCCTGAGGCGACCGCGCGGCCGGCGCGGCGGCCGTCGCGACGCGCGCGCCCGCCGCGGCGCGACAGCAGCATTGTGACGCGGAACACGAGGGGAAAGCGACAGCGGCCCTGCGTAAGGAAAGGTGGTTTCGCCGGTGGGGCGGAGCTTGATCCTGATTCCTTCAAGGGAGCTTGGAAGCATGCGATCGACGTTCTGGGCGGGGGTGGTGGGGGTGTGTCTGGCGTGTGGTCTCTCGGGCCTCGGCTGCGGGGATGACGGGGCGCCGGCGCCGGAGGAGGCGACGGTCGGTGAGGGGACCGGCGAGGCCTCGTGCACGGGGCTCGACCCGTCGACGGTGGTCGATGAGCTCACGCCTGAGGAGGCCGAGCAGGCGTGCAAGGGATACCGCACGTGCGAGGCCGACCGGCTGGACATGAATTATTTTTGCCGCATGTTCGGCGTGCTGGGCGCGAAGTTCGGGGACAATCCCGGGACCGACGACGCCGGGGTGCGAGCGAGGTGCGCCGAGCACTACGAGAGCTGCATGGCCGACCCGGCGCAGGCGGCGCAGATCGAGCAGTTCCTCGCAGAGCTGCAGGAGCGACCCTGTGTGCAGCCCACGCAGTGCACCGCGACCATCGCGGAGCTCGACGCGTGCGCCGCCGCGACGAGAGAGTACTCTCTCAACGTGCTCCCCGAGTGCGGCGCGCTCACCGTGGCGTGGTACGACCAGGAACGAGACACCGAAGCGGTCATGGAGGCCTGCGGCAAGCTCAGCACCGGCTGCATGGCGCTCTTCGCGCTGCCGGAAGAGCCGGAAGAGGAGTGACCGGCAGCGCGAGGGCGCCGCGCCTTCCGCCGGCCTCCCCGGCGTGGTAGGTCGAGCGGCGATGAGGCTGACGGCGGGGGCCATCGAGCTGCCGGCGCTGGCGAGCGCCCACTCCCATGCGTTCCAGCGCGGGATGCGCGGGGAGGCGCAGCGGCCGGGGCCGTCGGGGTCGGACGACTTCTGGTCGTGGCGGACCGCCATGTACGCGCTCGCGGCGTCGCTCACGCCCGAGTCCATTCACGCGATCTCGAAGGTGGCCTATCGCGAGCTCCGCGCCGCGGGCGTCCGCACGGTGGGCGAGTTCCACTACGTGCACCACCAGCCGGACGGCGCGCCCTACGCGGATCGCACGGTGCTCGCGGACGCGGTGATCGAGGCCGCGCGCGCGGAGGGCCTCCGGATCGCGCTCCTCCGGGTCGTCTACGCGCGCGCCGGCGCGGGCCGGGCGCCCGAGGGGGCGCAGCGGCGGTTCTCGGACGGCTCGCTCGACGCCGCGCTCGCGGACGTCGAGGCGCTCCGGGCGCGCTACGCGGGCTGCGACGACGTGCGCGTCGGCGTGGCGCCGCACAGCGTCCGCGCCGTGCCCCCGGCGTGGCTCGGCGAGATCGCGCGGTACGCCGCGGAGCGCGGGCTCATGGTGCACATGCACGTGGCCGAGCAGCCGGCCGAGATCGAGGCGTGCCTCGCCGAGACGGGCCGGCGCCCCGTGGAGCTCCTGGCCGAGCGCGGGGTCCTGAGCGAGCGCTTCGTGGCGGTGCACGCGACGCACCTCGCGCCGCACGAGCCGGCGCTCCTCGGCGCGGCGCAGGCGTTCGCGTGCCTGTGCCCGACGACCGAGCGCGACCTCGGCGACGGGCTGCCGGACGTGGGGGCGCTGCGCGGGGCGGGGGTGCGGCTGTGCGTGGGGATCGACAGCCACGTGATCACCGATCCGTTCGAGGACCTGCGGGGCGTCGAGCTCGGCGAGCGGCTGCGGACGGGCAAGCGCGTGACGCTGCGGGGCGAGGGCGAGGGGACGCCGGCCGAGGCGCTCTGGGAGATCGGCTCGCGGCGCGGGGCGGAGGCGTGCGGGTTCGCGGACGCGGGCGGCAGCATCTCGATCCGCCGGGACGCGCCGGCGCTCGCGCTGGTGCGGGAGGAGCGGCTCCTCGACGCGGTGGTGTACAGCGGGAGCCCGGCGATCGTGGGCGATTGACGTCGGCAGGCACGGAAGCTCGCGTTTGCCGACGGGACGCGGATGCAGGTGTGTGGGATTGGTGCCACGCGGCGCGAGGAGCGAATCGGCTCTATTCCCGGGCATCCGTCGCGCGGGCGCGCGGGAGCGCGCCCGGCAAACCTCGCTGGGCGGCAGGGGTTGCCGGGTAGGGCCTGCCGTGCGGCAGCGGTTGCATTGCAATGCGGCGCGTTCCGCTGATAGCCTCGCTCGCCGTGAGCGGTTGGGCCGAAGCTCGGGAGGGGTGGGGCCGCGACGTCCGCGTCGTGCGCCGGCGCGCTCGTGCGGCGGTTGCCGGGCTGATCTCGATGGGGGCGGTGGCGGCGTTCACGGCGCTGGTCGGGGCATGGCACATTGCGTTGCTCGGCTCGACGGAGGTCTCGGCGTCGACATGGCAGCTTGCCAACACGCTCCGCGAGGCCGGGGGGGTGCTCGAGCTGGGGTTCGGGATCGTTGCGGGCGTGTTGTTCCTGCGCTGGCTCGCCAGGGCTGTCGCGCTGGCTGGCGAGCTGGATCCCGTGCGGGGTTTTTCCTGGACGCCGTCCGAGTCGGTCGTGGCGTTCTTGATTCCCGTCGTGAACCTGGTGCAGCCGTACAGGGTGCTGCGCGATCTCCACGACGGCCTTGCTCCGGCGGGCGTGCCTGAGCCTGCGCCGCGCCCTCTCCTGGACGGCGGGGGTGGTTACCGGCGCGTCGAGATGGCGCACGCCCCGCGGGCGGGCGCGGTGCACCATGCCGCGCTCGGCGCGTGGTGGGGGCTCTATCTCGCGAGCCGCGGCCTCGGGTGGCTGGCCTCTGTCATGCCGCAGCTGACCGTGGCGGAGTTCATCCGGTCCCGGTATGCGTTCATTGCGTCCGACGTGGCGTCGTTCGCTGCAGCGTGGCTCGCGGTGCGCATGGTCCGGGCGATCGACAGCCGGGTCGCGGAGCGCCAGCGAAGGTTGGCGTATGCTTCCGACGAGGAGCTCGACCGCCTCGTCGTGGAGCGCGATCTCCTGTTGCGGCGGGAACTGGCGAAGATCACCGGCTTCGGCGATTTCTGAGCGATTTTTTCTGGATCCAGGGCATGTTTGTCCAGTTGTTTGAACCGATTTTCTGGATCCAGTCTCTGATTGACCGGATGTAGGCTGGATAATTCTGGATTTAACCCGGTTATTTCCAGATATCCGAGCTATTTCTGGATTGTGGTTCTATTTGTCCAGTTGGTTGGGATGTCTCGATGGCTGGCGCGTCGACATCTCTCTCCGGATCCCTGGCCGGGCGTCCGGCAGGCGTAACCAGGTGTGCTCGAGGCGCGCTGGCCCGGCGTGCGTCGAGGCGTCGGGCACTCACCCCATCGCGTACATGACGAGCTGCGCCGCCCTCAGGACCGCCGCCGCGATCGCCCCCACCTTCCACGCGCGCGAGAGCCACCACTGCGCCTCGCCGCCGTCGAGCCACGGCGGGACCCACGCCGGCGGCTTCACCAGATCCGCGACGGTGAGCACCCGCTCCCGCCGCTGCGCCTCGCGGTAGCCGCCCTCGCCGCCGCGCACGTGCTCCTCCGCCCGCACGTACGCGAACAGCCGCGCGCTCCCGCCCTCCGGGAGCAGCGCCCCGCCCGCGCCGAGCGCCTCCGGCGTCGCCGGCAGCTCGAGCCGCGCGCCGCCCTGCGCGAGCCGGAGCGCGCCCGCGCCGGCACGCTCGACGCGCGCGCGGACCCAGCCGTCGGAGCGCTCGCCGCGGAGCAGCGCGCGGAGCGGCGTCAGCTCGGGGCTCGGGCCCAGGCGGGGCGCGCGCCGCCCCGGGAAGAGGCGCGCCGCGACGAACCAGAGCACGATCGGGAACACCGACAGGATGAGGTGCAGATCGGTCGCGCTGGCCACGCCCGCCGCGCCGTCGAGCACCGGGAAGGAGAGCACGCCCGCGGCGGCGAAGGCGCCGACCGCGATCGTCGCGCCGAACCCGCCGACGACCCCGAACGCGACGTTGCCGATCGCGATGACGCCGACGGCGACATTGCCGATCGCGATGAACCCGCGCGCGACGTTGCCGATCGCGATGAAGCCCGTGACGACGTTGCCGAACACGAGGAACCCGTTCGCCATGTTGCCGACGTCGACCCAGCGCGCGCGCTGCGCGGCGCCGGCCCGGTCGCCATGGAGCGGCGCCTTCATTCGGTCACCTCGAACGCGGTGCGGCCGACGAGCTGGCCGTCCTCGGTCTCGACATCCACGGTCCAGTGCCCGGCCAGGCGGCGCGGCAGGCTCCCGCCCACGAGCTGCGACTTGAGCCGCACCGCGCCCTCCGGGCCAGGCACCCGCAGCGTCTCCTCCGGCGCACGGAGGATCTCGCGCCCCTCGTGCCGCCACACGTGGACGAGGCGGTCCCCGTCGCCGCCCGGCACCACCACGTCGGTCACCGCGCGCAGCTCTCGAATCACGGAAAAATGCAGCGATTTCACGGACATGGCCAGGCGGCCGTCCGGGAGCACCGAGGGGCCCACGGCCGCGGAGGACAGGTGCATCGGCACCGGCGGGATGATCTCCCGCGTGCCGTAGGCGAGCCCGACCCCGGCGGCCGAAGCGAGGACCAGGAACACCAGGCCCACCCGGCTCCACAGCGCCCCGAACGGCAGGTGAAGCGTGCAGAAGCCGAGCACGGACACGAGGGCGGCCGACAGCAGCGTGTAGAGCGTCCGGGTGTTGGGGAGGAGCGCGGGGATGACGAGGTTCAGGCAGGCGAACAGCGTCACCCCGTAGAACACCGAGGCGAGCGTCTTCCAGCGCATGAGCACGCGGTCGAAGACGAGATCGAGCGTCGAGAGCACCGCGCAGGCGCCGAGGAGGAGGACGAACCACCGGTTCGGCGCATCCAGGCTGGCGCTCTTCCAGTAGAACGGGAGGAGGAAGAAGAGCATGCCCTGATAGAGGTTCTTCAGGACATAGGTCATCACGAGGAAGCGCAGCCGGGCGCCGCGCCACGCGGTCGCGAAGTCCTGGCGGGCGCCGGTGCCGAAGAGCCGGAAGAACAGGAGCACGAGCAGCCAGGCGACGCTGACCGAGATCGCGAGGAAGCGGGCGTGCTGGAACCCCTTCTGCGCGAAGGCGACCACGAAGGCGCCGAGGCTGAGCGCATAGGCGGTGTGCAGCCACCAGAGCTTCTTGTGGTGGCGCTTGAAGAAGGCGCGGGCGGCCGACTTGAGGTCCTGAGGCCGGCCCTCCTCCTGCGCCTCGGCGTCGAGGTCGACGAAGGAGGCCTTGGGCTCGGCCTTGACGGTCGGCGCGTCGTCCTCCGCGGTGGCCCGCGCCGGCCGCGCGGGCATCTTGAGCGTGCGGTCGTCGTGGTCGCCGCCCGGGGCGCCGGCCTTGGGCGGCATGCGCAGGGTGACGTCGTCGATGGCGCCGCGCTCCCGGCCGCCGGGCGCGGCGGCGGCCGCGGCGCCCCCGGGCGCGCGCGGCGCGGCGTCGCCGGGCGCGCGGCCGGGCTCGTCGCTCGGCATGTACACGATGGTCGGCGCCTCCCCGAAGGCGTCGGGCACGCGCGGCTTCTGGACCAGGGTCGTGGCGTTGGAGGACGGCGGCGAGGGCCGCGAGGGCGCGTTCGCGTGGGCCTCGGGGGCCGAGGCGTCAGGGGAGCGCGGCGCGGGCTGTTTCATGTCCGGTGCGCAGCGTACCCGACGGGTGCTCTGCCATCGAGCGTCTCGGGAGGCATGGCCCGACGCGGGCCCAGCCGCCGGGCCCGACTCAGCCTGACCGGCGCTCGAGGACCTCCTCGAGGAAGCTCCGCATCGCCGCCCACGATCGCCTGGCGGCCGCGGCGTCGTACTGGATGCCTGCCTGCGGGAGGCTCGCGCCCGGGTAGGTGAACGCGTGCATCGCGTGGCCGTGGGCGTGGATCTGCCAGTCGGCCTTCGCCTCGGTGAGCTCGCGCGCGAGGGCGAGCACGTCGGCGGGCGGCGCCATCGGGTCTTCCCAGCCGTGGAGCACGAGCACGCTGGCCGTGATGGGCGCCTGCGGTCCCAGGTTCGGCGGGTGCAGCAGCCCGTGGAAGCTCACCACGCCCTTCAGGCCCGGCGGCGCGCTCCGCGCCAGGTCGAGGGCGCACAGCCCTCCGAAGCAGTATCCGATCGCCGCGATGCGGTCGGGGTCGGCGAGCGGGTGCCGTCTGGCCGCCGCGATGCCTGCCTCGAGGCGCCTGCGGAGCAGGCCGCGGTCCTCCATGAAGGGCGCCATGAGCCGCGAGTTGTCCTCCATCTCGCCGCCGCGGACGCCCTTGCCGTAGACGTCGAGCGCGAAGCCGACGTAGCCCAGGCCGGCCAGCTCCACGGCCTTCTCGTGCATGGCCTCGTTCAGCCCTGCCCACGCGTGGGCGATGAGGACGCAGGGCCGCTTCGCGGCGCTCGAGGCGTCGTGCGCGACGTACGCCTCGCAGACCGTCTCACCCTCGGTGTAATCGAGGCGTTCGGTGTGGATGTGCGGGGGTGGCTTGGGCGGCATTGTCCTTGTCCCTTGCGAGCTCGAGCGAGCCAGCGTTCTAGCCCGGATGCGCACGTCGCCGCCAGGTCAGGAAGCCCGCGGCCCGCATCCGGCCGTGGGCAGGTCGCCGGGGCGGCACCAGCGGCTCGCCAGGGACCGGCGGGCGCGGCCCGCGCGCTCCGAGGCCGAGCGCAGCGCGCAGCCTCAGGCCGCGACCGGAGCGTTTCGAGCGTAGTCCGCCATTTGCTCGCGCAAGGCCAACTGGAAGGCCGGCCGCGCCTCACAGCGCTTGACGTAGGCGTCGAGCACGGGAAATCCGGCCACCAGGTCTGTGTGCCGGATGAGCCTCAGCACGGTCGTCATCAGGACGTCGGCCGCGGTGAAGCGATCGACCAGATAGTCGCGCCCGTCGAGCCAGGCGGAGAGCGCGTCCAGCCGAGCTTTCACCTCGTCCACGGCGCCGGGGCGCCGCAGCTTCGCCCACGGTTCATCGCTCTTCAGCACGTCCATCACGAAGAGGTTCTGGATCGGCGGCTCGACCGTGTTGAGCGCGGCGAACATCCAGGTGACCGTGTTGGCGCGGCCGTCCCGATCGGCGGGCATCAGCGCCTCGGACTCCGCGGCGATGTGATGCACGATGGCGCCCGACTCGAACAGCCACCGACCCTCCGCCTCGAAGGCCGGCACCATCCCGAAGGGGTGCTTCTGACGGTAGGCCTGCGAGCTCAGATCCCCGCGGTCGATCAGCCTGACCTCATAGGGAAGCCCTGCCTCCTCCAGCGTCCAGCGCACGCGCAGGTCGCGAACGAGCCCTTGGGCGAACGGCGGCGCCCATCGAAATCCCGTGACGGTGATCTTGTTCATCTGCTTCTTTCCCTCTGTGGAGTTGTGTCCCTTGGCGATGGCGCCGGCGGCGACGCGCGCGCCGAACGACGCGGGGCAGGCTGGGCCCAGGACGAGCCTCGTCAGCGCTGGGCGCGGGCGGTCGGCCTGCGCACGGCGCGCACCTTGCCGCTCGTCCCGCCGCCGCAGAAGAAGAGATCCTTGCGATCGCCCTCGAGCCCCGTCACGGCGACCCCCTCGGGCATCTCCAGCCGGTCCAGCACCTCGCCGCTCCCGGGATCGACCCGCCGGATCTCGCTCTCTTCGCCCTCCTGGGCGCCGTGCCAGAGCTCCCCGTCGACCCACGAGACGCCGGTGACGAACCGATCCGACTCGATGGTCCGAAGGATCGCGCCTGTCTTCGCGTCGATCTGGTGGATCTTGCGCGCCCGGTACTCGCCCACCCAGAGCGTCCCCTCCGCCCACGTCAGGCCCGAGTCGCGCCCCTGCGCAGGCGCGGGGATGCTACCGACGACGCGCCCCGTCTTCGGGTCCACCTTCTGGATCCGGTCTTCGACGAGCTGCCAGAGATGTTCGCCGTCGAAGGCGGTCCCTGCGTGGGCAGCGACGTCGAGCTCGCGCACGACCGCTCCGCTCGCCGGGTCGATCGCGGCGAGCTTCTCGGTCCTGGCGAACCAGACGTTCTGGCCGTCGTAGGTGACGCCGTGGATGCGCGGCGTGCCCGGGAAGGGGCCGTACTCGCGCACGATCTCCGCGCGCCTCGGGCTCTTGCGCGCCCCCCGGCCCGCCCTGTTCTCCGTGGTCTTCATGCTGGGGTCTCCCTCGCCCGCGCGGCGCGTGCTCGCGCGCCGTCCGCCGGCAACGAGAGGTTTAACGCAGCGGCAGCGCCCCTGGGAGCAACAAGGTTGTCGCGAATCTGGCGAGCGGCGGCGCGAGCACCGCGACCTCGGCGAGCAGGCGCCGCTCCGGCGCGCGGCGCGGGGGCCGCGCGTGGACCGGGGCGCCGACGAGCGCTGGGCTGGCCCGGCTCGACGCCGCCGGGCCTGGCGGGCCTATTCCACCGTGATGAACGCGACGCTGGTGTTCAGATCGGGGACGCAGAGGATGCGGCGCTCCGGATCGTAGCCGATGTCCGCGGCCGAGGCGACGCCATGATCCGCGGCCAGGTCGTACGCGACCGTCCAGGTGCCAACCACCTCGCGTCGAGGACCGTTCCGTTCTCGTCGAGGCGGCTGATCCAGCCCGGCTCGCCCTCTCCCCCGATGTTCGACACGTACCAGAGCCGGTCTTCCGGATCCCAGCACCGTTCGGTCCGAGGAAACCGCCGCCTCCCGGCTCGCTCGGGCGCGCGCCGCCGGAGGAGGCGTCAGCGGCTCGAGCGTCGGAGCGCCGCGCCTGCAGCAGAGGGCGCCGCGCAACGAGCGACCCCGCGCCAGACCGGGAGAGGAGGTGGGCCCGCGGCCGCGGGGCCCGACGGCGCGGGCGCGCCGCGCCTTACTGGACCTGGATCGTGAACTCGTCGGCGAGGCGGCCGTCCACGTCCTTGAAGTACGCGGTCGCGCGCTTCGGGTCCCCGCCCACGTTGAAGCGGATGAACAGGGCGCCGTAATCGGCGGTGCCGGACATCAGCGTTCCGTTCTTCACCCACTTGTTGCTCGCGTAGTACGACGACCACCACGTGTCGTCGTCGTGGCTCGCCGCCTCGTAATCGCGGATCCCCACGCCGCCGAGGCCCGACACGAACACGAAATTCCGGTTCGGGCCGAGCTCGACCAGGTTGAAGGCGCCCGTCTTGCCGTGCCCGGTCGAGGCGTTGCCGACGTCGGTGAGGGTCAGCGTGCGCGAGTAGGAGTGCTCGTGCCCCGTCGCGACGATCGCGCCGTCGTTCATGCACGCCTGGTAGGCGCTCCAGCCCACCTCGTTCGATTTGCCGCCGACCTGCATGTCGTGCTGGTTCTTGTGCCAGGCGCACACCGACCAGATCGAGCTGTCATTGGCGAGCGCGTCCTGGATGAAGCTCACCTGATCGGCCGCGTTGGCGGCGCAGGTCGAGCGGAGCTCGCCGGTGCCGATGCAGGACTGCACGATGAACAGCCCGCGGAAGTTGCACGTCGCCTTGACGCCGAGCTCGCCCGTGCAGTTCATGTCCGGCACGCGCGCGTGGCGGGCCTGGATGTAGCTGGCGTACCCGCTGCTGCCGCCCCACGCCGCGGCGTCGTGGTTGCCGATGATGGCGAAATAAGGATAGTTCGGGCCGAGGATGCTGTTGATCCGGTTCTCCCACGCCGCCGGGTCGTCGGCGTAGTCGAAGTCGCCGTTGTGGATGGTCGCCGCGGCGCCCTCGTCCTCGATGAGCTGGAGCACCGCGTCCGCGTTGCCGTTGTTCCCCTGGTCGCCGATGAAGGCGATGAGGAGCCCCGGGTCGGTCGAGCTTCCGGTGCCGCTCGACGTTCCGTAGGTGATCGTGAGCTTGGGCCGCTGCGCCGCGGTGGCGTGCTCCGAGGAGGCGAAGTCGATGCCGTCCGTGTTCGACGGGCTCGCGATGACGATACCGTTGTTGGACGCCCCGTCGACCCACGCCTGCACGAGCGCCACGCCGGCCGCGTTCAGGGTGATCGTCCTCGATCCGGCGCTGCCGGTGACGCTGCCCACGAGGCTGCCGCGATCGGTCGAGCCCAGCGCGCCCGCGGTGGCCCACGCCGTCGCGGAGGTCGCGTTGTTCCACGTGACCTGCGCCTCGTCCCACGAGCGCTTCACCTCGTAGACGTTGTAGGTATTCGAGGAGCCGTCGGTGACCTGGAGGGTGATCGACGCCGACTGGACGGTGCTCCCCGCGGGGATGCCGGAGAGGGTCCACTTCAGCAGGCAGGACTTGTCCACGCCCGAGCCGTCGTCGCCGTCGGCCTCGCACGTGGTCGCCCCGCCGTAATTCGTGGCGGCGGCGGCCTGCCGGATCGTCGCGTCGGTCGAGCCCGCGTACGACGAGCTCGGGAGCGACCCCTGCTGGAAGGAGACGGTGGTCAGCGCCTGTCGCGCCTCCGAGATCTCCTCGATCTCGCCCTCGGCTCCGCAGGCATTGACGATCGCGATCACGGGGAGGGCGGCGCAGAGGACGCCCTTCGACAGCCGAGACCAGCTCGCCGTCATTCGCTTGTGTCCGGGGAATTCATCTCGCGCGCGCGAATTCTGCATGAATGCGTGCCTTCCTTCTTCTGGATTCGAGCCTCGATGTGGGCGTTGCGCGAGCAAATTACGGGAAGACCTCTCGATAAAGCCTCAACGTTTTGGTGGTGATTCGGTGTCCTTTCCGTGATGTGCCGCTGGCGCTCGATGCAGCATGAGGGCGCCGCCGAGGACGTCTGTCCAGCCCCCGTGGGACCCCCTCGCCAGGCCGGCACGTGGTGCTCGGCGCGGCGGCATGTCAATACAGATCTCCTGTACACCGGACGGCGAAGCTCCCCGACTCGCCTCGTGTGCAGGCCGGCGCGCTGGAGCAATCGCCCTCGCGGGGATCGGCGGCGGCGGCGGCCAGGCAGTCGCAGGACGGCGCTGCCATGCAGGTGGTCGGTATCTCCTCACAGGTCCTCCGCGTCGGCATCTTGAAGAGCTCGTCGTGAGGATCCTCGACGCTCTGGCAGTATTCGGAGGCCGCGTCGCAGAAGTAGCTGCCGCAGGCGATCGTCCCTGGCGGCGCGGCGCCGCCGCACTCCTCGCCGCTCCCGATGCTCACGCCGGCCCGCGCGGCCTCGCAGGCGTTCTCGTAGACGCGCCCATCGCACGCGCAGACCTCCCGGGGCGTCGCGGTGTCGCACGACGCGGGGCGCGGCTGGCACACCCCGTAGTTCCCGGGGACGATGCCCCCCTCGCCGCAGTCGCCCGGCGGATAGACGCAGACCTGGTCCGGGGTGCACGTCGCGCCGCCGCACGGCCCCGGCTCCGCGCCCGCTCCCTCTGGCCCGCACGCCGCGAGCAGCGCGGCGACGGCCGCGGCGCTCGCGAGCCAAAGCGCGCTGCGCCTCCCCCTGGTCGCGCGACGCCGCGCTTGTCGCTGCGCTCCTGTCCTTGCCGGAAGACTCATGTCGATCCCTCCTCTCGCGCGATCGTCGGCCGGGCGCCGGGGTCGCGCGCGGAGGCCGCCGCCGCGCCGTCCGGATTCGCCGCTTGGCGTCTCGACGGTTCGTCTCGTCGTCGGAGCACCGCTATAGAGGAAGCGGCCAGCCTCTTGTGCAACGAGTCGGTGTCGGGATCGGGGCGCGGCCTCCGCGCGGCGTGTCCGTCGCGCCGGTCACTCGAGGTCGGGCCGGGCGCTGCCCATGCCGATCGCCCACGCCATCGTGTACCGCGCGTTGATCTCGCAGCGGGGGTTCCAGCGCAGGCGCCCGCGCTCGTCCTCCCAGCGGAAGGCGTCGATCCCGAAGGGCCCGAAATAGCCCGCGCCGGCGAGCGCCTCGCCCGCCTCGAGCGCGGCCTCGACGAGCCGCCGGCGCTCGTCGCCGTCGAGGTCGCCCTCGCCGGCGAGCGCGGCGCCGAGGTAGGCCCCGCGGTCGTCGCAGCGCTGGACGCACGGGGCGCCGAGGCGGACCGCGCCGCCGCGGGCGACGTGGCCGTGCAGCGAGAAGTCGCCGCGGCGCTCGACCCAGGGCTCGACCTGCAGGCCGCTGTCCGGGGAGGCGGGGTCGAGCGACGCGGCCGCCCAGGGCCGCGCGTCGGGCGGCAGGGGGCCGCGGGCGACCCGGCGGCGGCCGCGCCCGGCGAAGCCGAACGGCCGCTTGAGCAGCCAGTGGCCGGTCGGCGTGGGCGCGGCGATCGCGGCCTCAAGCTCGGCCAGGGTGACAACGTGGCGCGCGCCGGGCAGCGTCTGGCCGAGGTCGGCGCAGAACCTCCGGTGGTTGACGCGGCGGAGCACCTCGAGCGGCGGCGCGTCCGCGAGGGGGACGCCGGCGCGGCCGAGGAGGCGCCGGGCGCGGGGCGTGGGGCACCACGCGCGGCCGACGAGCGCGGCGCCGGGCGGCGCTGGCGGCACCAGCGGCGCGGGGAGGTCGGGGATGAGCACGACGTCGCCGGGGCGCAGCAGGGCCGCGACCCGGCCGGCGAGCTCCGGGGCCCGGCCGGCGACCGCGGCGCGAGGGGTGTACCCCGCGGGGCGGGCGAGCTCCTCGTCGGCGTCGAAGTTCAGGACCCAGGCGCTCGCTCGGTCCATGCGGCCAGCGCGTCGAGGAACGGCTCGGAGAGGCCGGACCGGCTCCGGTCGCGGCGGTTCATCGGCTCGCCCCGCATGAGCAGCGGCGAGAGGGGCGGCGGGATGTGGCGGACCCACGTCTCGAAGTCGCCCGGCGGATGGGGCGAGGCGCCGCCCGGCGGGTGGGGCGAGGCGCCGCCCGGCGCGTTGGGCGAGGCGCCGCCCGGCGCGTTGGGCGAGGCGCCGCCCGGCGCGTTGGGCGAGGCGCCGCCCGGCGCGTTGGGCGAGGCGCCGCCCGGCGCGTTGGGCGAGGCGCCGCCCGGCGCCTGGGTGAAGCGGCGGAACCAGCGGACCCCGAAGCGCACGTGCGGGATCTCCTCGGCGCAGACCCGCTCGGTGAGCGCCGCGCCCTCGTCGTCGCCGATGGCGCGGAAGCGCTCGGCGAAGCGCGCGGTGTGGTCGAGGTTGCCCCCCTCGAGGCCCATCCCCATCACCGCCACGAATTGCGCGGGCGACGCGGCGGCGGGCACCCGCGACCAGAACCAGTCGCGCACCGGGAAGTCGCCGAAGCGGTGGCCGATCGCGGCGAGGTAGGCCGCGTAGAGCCGCATGTGGCGCACCTCGTCGAGGGCGATCCGGACGAGGCCGCCGCGGAACGCGCGCGGCGTCTCCGGGAAGGCGAGCAGCGCCCAGGCCATCAGCTCTGCGGCCTGGAGCTCGTGGTGCATGAACGCGTGGAAGAGCTGCGCGCGTCGCGTCGGGTTGCGCAGCGCCTCGGGCCCGGGGCTCTTCGACGCGCGCGCGGAGATGCGCAGCTCGGCGGGTCGGCCCGGGCGAGCGATGCGGCGCGGCGTCGTGGGGTCGGGCTCCCAGACCGATGGCACGGGCGGCGGCTCGAGCTTGTGCGCGAGATCGGTCGCGAGGACGTAATCCCAGGCCCAGCGTTGGACGGTGCCCGGCGGAGGCGGCTCGACGGCGCCCGGCGGAGGCGGCTCGACGGCGCCCGGCGGAGGCGGCTCGACGGCGCCCGGCGGAGGCAGAGGCGGGGCGCTGGGCGGGACGGGAGACATCATGGCACGGCAGGGCAGGGGGGCGCTGCTCCCTACCACAGCTCGAGGTCGCCGGCGGGTCGCCGTGGCGTGTGTCCGCAGCGCGCCCGCGTGCAGATTGTTAGTGTCACAAACTAATCATGTTGCGCCATCTTTCCCGTCGAGCCTGGCCACCCCCCGCGGGGGCCTCCGCCGCGCGCAACCGGGACGGTATGTAGGTCTGTCGCGGTGCTCGTGGGGGGGTCCTGTGTCGAGGGACGCCCTTGCGCCGCTGTGGAGCTTCGGCGGGCGCCCGCGGTTGTCCCCTGTCTTCCGGATCCTCGTTGGCCGTGCCGGCGGGGGGCTGCTGTGAACGGGAATATTCCCCGATGCTCGCGACTGCGGGGCAGCGTCCGGTCGTCGCGCGCGCCATGTCACGATGACATAGCCCTCCGCGATGCGGCGACATTTTGCCGGGGAATAGACCCGAACCGTGAGTTTTGCGCGGAAATGCCCGCTCGAGGAGCGTGGCTTACGCCTTGCTCCAGGGGATCGCATGAAGGCGCAGAGGCGTTCCCAGGCGGTCGACAGGAAGCGCGAGGAGCAGACGGTGCTGGTCATCGGGGGCAGCGGCGGCATGTCCAGCCGCTACCGCGATGTGGTCGAGAAGCACGGCTGGTCGCTGCGCCATTATGAGAACCGCGTGCCCCCGGGGGCGCGCCACGGCGTGGGGAGGATCGCGCTCATCGTGATCATGGTGACGATGGTCTCGCATGCGCTGCGCGAGCAGATGCAGACCCTCGCGGCGGACGGCGCTCCCGTCGTGTACCTGCGCAGCGCCTCGGTCTCCGCGCTGCGCGCCGCCCTCGAGCAGCGGACCGCCTGACACGACGTCAAGCCCGTGGATGTCTGTTCCGGGCCGCTCCGTGGATGTGGTCGGATTCGATGACGAGCCGGGCAGACAAGAGGCATGCTCTCCCCGCCTTCACGGGAGCTCCCATGTCACGGTGACAAGGGGCCCGAGCCGCTCCGGGGCGCCCTCAGCGCACGCCGACGAGGCGCTGCATGAGGCGCTGGAACTCGGGAACCGAGAGATCGATGTGCTCGACGACGCGGCCGTAGAGCGTGGCCGTGGGCACGTTGCGGCCGCCGAACTCCCGCTCGAGCTCGGAGAGCTTCCAGAGGATGATGCGCTCGGCGCGGGTCAGGCCGTCGCGCACATCCGGGAGATCGTCGAGCGGGGATCGCCTGGGGGACATGGATGGGCTCCTATCAGGCCTGCGCCGCCGCGCGAAGGCCGCGCTACTGCACGACCCCGAGCACGCGCTGCTGGCGCGCGAGCTCCGCCGCGTTCTTGAGCGCCTCGAACAGCTCGCGCGACGCCGGCAGGCCCCGGATCACGAGCTCGGGATCGCTCGCGTCCTTCGTGAACACGCGGATCTCGGCGATGTCGAGCAGCCGCTCCATGAACGTCTGGCGGAGGTCGAGGTCGTGCACCCGCCAGAGCTGGAGCGTCTCGACCCGCCGCGTGAGCAGGCCGGCCTCATAGTCGATCGTGCGGTCGGTGATCTTGTAGCGGAGGCTCTTGCGCTTCCAGTGCAGGATGCCGAGCCACACGAGGCCCACCAGCACGAGCGAGAGCACGCTCGCGGCCACGTAGGACCAGAACCACGCCTTCCAGCTCGGCGTCCCCTCGAAGAGGACGCGCGCCCCGCCCGGCGAGGCGAGCGCGCCGGGCGCAGGGGAGAGCGCGCCCGGCGCGGGGGCGAGCGGCGCGGCCAGGGCCGTGGCCGCCGCGGGCGCTCGTTCTTCGAGCATGCTGCCGCAGAAGCGGCACTTGATCGCGGCGTCCTGGATCTGCTCCGCGCAGAAGGGGCACGGTTTCACGCCGGCGATTGTAGTACGGCGCCCGCCGGCGGACAGCGCGCCGACGACCACGCCCGCCGGTTCCGCGGAGCGCCCGACCGACGCGATTGCATCTGCCCGGGACCCTCGTCAGGATCCGCGGCACCCGGCACGCGACGGGCCTGGCGATGGCCGCCCGGTGGAGCGACTCGATGAGCAACGTCAAGGGCAACGCGCTGGGGGGGTTCAAGAACTTCGTGGCCGCGCAGCACGGCGCTGCCGGCGTGGAGCAGTGGCTGGAGGGCCTGAGCCCGCAGGAAGCCGCGCAGGTCGGCGGCATCATCCTGCCGCACGGCTGGTACCCGGTGGGCCTCTGGAACCGCCTCACCGACCGCTACCTGACGCTGTTCGGCGGCGGCCATCCGCAGTGCTTCCGGCCCATCGCCGCCGCCATCGCCGAGGAGGACCTGCAACGGTTCTTCACCGTGCTGCTCAAGGCCGCGTCCCCCGCCACGGTGCTGCGCAGGTCCGCCTCGCTCTGGGAGCGCTACTTCGACGAGGGCACGATGGAGGCGAGCGAGGTCGCCCCGAAGCGCTACACGGTCCGCCTCACCGCGTCGCGGCTCCCGGACCGCGGCCCCGGGCCGATCACCTGCTCGGTGGGCATCCCGGTATGGCAGGAGCGGCTCATGTCCCACATGGGCGCCCGGGAGGGCCGCTGCCTGCACACCCGTTGCCGCTTCCGCGGCGCCAAGGCCTGCGAGTTCGACGTGTCGTGGGGGTGACCGCGCCGCGAGGGCGCGCTCGCTCGGGCGCCGCCCGTCCGGCGCGCCTCAGCCGCCGCGCGACGGCAGCGCGGCCTGCGGCGCCGGCGCGGCGAGGGCGGGCGCCGGCCTCTGGAACACGCGCCGGAGGGCGGCCGCGGCGGCGTGGTAGCCGCACATGCCGTGGACGCCGCCGCCGGGCGGCGTCGAGCTGGAGCAGAGATAGATCGCGGGGTTGGGCGTCGCGTAGGGGTCGAGGCTCGCGACGGGGCGCGCGAAGATCTGGATCCAGTCGTTGGCCCCGCCGGCGATGTCGCCGCCGACGTAGTTCTCGTTGTACCGCTGGAAGGCGGCCGGGGTGTGGACGGCGCGCGCGCGCACGAGATCGCGGAAGCCGGGAGCGAAGCGCTCCAGCTGGGCCTCGATGCGCGCCGTCATGTCGACCGTGCAGCCGGGCGGCACGTGGCAGTAGACCCAGGCGGTGTGCTTGCCGGCGGGGGCGCGCGTGGCGTCGAACAGGCTCTGCTGCGCCACGAGGCAGAAGGGGCGCTCCGCGGGCGCGTCGCCGGCGAGCGCCCGCTCCGAGGCCGCCACCTCGTCGAGCGTGCCGCCCACGTGCACCGTCGCCGCGCGCGCCGCCGCGGCCGCCTTCCACGGGATGGGGCCGTCGAGCGCGTAGTCGACCTTGAACACGCCGGGGCCGTGGCGGAAGCGCTCGAGGCGGCGCCGGTAGCCCGGCGGGAGCCGGTCGCCCGCGATGTGCGCCATGGCCGCCGGCGTCGTGTCGAAGAGGTAGGCGCGCGCCGCGGGCAGCTCGTCGAGCGACGCGACCGCGCGGCCCGTCTCGATCTCGCCGCCGCGCGCGCGCAGGAGGGCGGCCAGCGCGTCCATGAGCGCCTGCGAGCCGGTGCGCACCATCGGCCAGCCCGCCGCGTGCGCCGCGAGCGCGAGCACGAGGCCGAAGGACGCCGAGAACAGCGCCTCGAGCGGCAGGAACGCGTGCGCCGCGCAGCCGCCGAACAGCCCGCGCGCCGCGTCGCCGCGGAACGTGTCGCGCGCGAGCCCCGCCGCCGAGCGGACGGCGGAGAGGCCGAACCGCGCGAGCAGGAGCGGGTGGCGCGGCGGGATGCGCAGCGGGCGGAGCAGCTCGGCGAAGAGCGCGTCGCCGTGCGCGAGCAGCGGCCCGAACAGGCCGCGCCAGGACGCCGCGTCCTCCTCGCCGAGCGTCTCCGCCATGCGGTCGAGATCGGGGTGGAGCAGGGCGGCCCTCCCGTCGGGCAGCGGGTGGGCGAGCGCCGCCTCGGGGTAGATCCAGGCGACGCCGTGCTCCGCGAGCGGCAGCGTCCGGAAGAACGGCGAGATCACCGCCGTGGGGTGGATGGCGGAGCAGACGTCGTGCCGGAAGCCGGGGCCCGTGAGCTCGGCCGTGCGCGCGCCCCCGCCGATGGTGTCGCGCGCCTCGACGACGCGCACCGAGAGGCCGGCCCCGGCCAGCGCGACGGCCGCGGCGAGCCCGTTCGGGCCCGCGCCGATCACGACGACATCCATGACCCGAAGTCCGCGGCCGCCATCGCCGGCCGTGGGCTACCCGATCGCGGCCTGGAGGGGAACGAAAAAGGCCATGGAACGGCCGAGGCGCTCGGGCCGCGCCCCCTCCGGCGCGCGGAGCCCTCCATCATGATGGGATCGGCCATGCGCGTCCCACTCTGGCGCACCGCAGAGATGCTGTCTCATCCATCCTGCGACCCGCAGGAGAACGCCCTAGCGAGCTCACCCGCAGGCCCGCTCACCGACGGTCGAGCTCGCCATACCGCGCCTTTCACTCCGGATATCGGCCGAGCCTGCCGGCCGGGCCCTGCGCATTCCGTGCGGCTCGCTCGGTGCCAGAGCTCCGGATCCGGTGCTAGACGGTAGGTCGGCGCGACGCGGGGCCCGGACGGCAGCACCGCGCGCAGCTGGGCGCGCTTGGCGGGAAAACCGACCTTCCGATGACCTCACCGATCTCACGCTCCAGCGCCAGGACGCCCTGGCTGCTCGTCGTCGTCTCCGCCGCTGCGGTGCTCGTGTGCTCGTCGCTCTACTCGTTTCGCAGCTTCTCTCGATCGACCGCGCTCGTGCGCAGGACCGCCGACGTCCAGGTGGAGCTCCAGAGGCTCCTCACCTCGCTGCTCAACGCCGAGACGGGCCAACGCGGCTATCTGCTGAGCGGTGAGGAGGAGTTCCTGGAGCCGTACCATGCCGGCATTCACGAGGCGGAGAGCCGGCTGAGCCGCCTCCGTGAGCTCATGGCCCACGACGGGGGCCGGCTGCGGTCGCTCGTCGATCTGGACGCCCTGACCGATCGGTGGTTTGCGAACCTGGCCAGGCTCATCGAGCTCCGACGGCAAGGGCGGGTGAAGGACGCGCTCGACCTCGAGCGCAGCCGTCTGGGCAAGCAGACCATGGACGAGATCCGCGTCCGCGTCGGCGAGATCCTCGACGCGGAGGAGGCGCTGCTCGCGCGCCGGCGGCGCGCGGCGGACCGGAGCGATCGCGTCACCGTGTTCCTCGTGAGCAGCTCGGGCGCGGCGCTCGGGCTGGCGCTCGCGGTCGGCGCCGCGGCGTGGAGGACGTCGGTGCAGCGGCGCCGCTCCGACGCCGAGCGAGACGAGGTGCTCGCGCAGCTGCCCGTGGGCGTCGCGCTCGCGGAGCCCCGGACGGGGGCCATCGTGTACGCCAACCAGAGCATGAAGGGGCTCACGGGCGAGCTCGGTTGGCTCACCGGCCAGGCGTCCGCCGGAGGGCGGCCCGGCGCGCTCCGCCGCGCCGATGGCCAGCTTTACCGGCCCGACGAGCTGCCGCTCTCGCGCGCCCTCCGCGGCGAGGTCGTCCCCGACGAGGAGCTGGTGACGACGTCGAGCAACGGCGGCGAGGTCTGGATGCTGGCGAGCGCCGCGCCCGTGCATGGCCCCGCAGGGGAGGTCCGCTTCGGCGTCGTCGTGGCCAAGGACATCACCGAGAAGAGGCAGGCGGAGCGCGCGCTGGCCCAGGCCAACGAGGCGCTCGCGCGCCTCAACGCCGAGCTGGAGATGCGCGTCGCCGACCGGACGACGGCGCTCCAGCAGGCGAACTCGGAGCTGGAGGCGTTCAGCTATTCGGTCTCTCACGATCTCCGCGCCCCGGTGCGCGCGGTGGCCGGCTACTGCCGCATCCTCGACGAGGAGTACGCCGGCGCCTTCGACGAGGAGGGGCGCGACACCCTCGCGCGCGCCCTCGCCGCGGCGCGGCGCATGGGGCAGCTCATCGACGACCTGCTCGCGCTGTCGCGCCTCACCCGGGCGGAGCTCCGCCGCGAGCGGGTCGACCTGAGCGAGCTCGCGCGCGGCGTGATCGGCGAGCTGCGCCACCGCCATCCGACGAGGGACGTCGACGTGCGGATCGAGGACGGCCTCGTCGACCTGTGCGATCCGAGGCTCATCCGCGTGGTGCTCGAGAACCTCCTGGGGAACGCGTGGAAATTCACCTCGAAGAGCGCGCGCGCGGAGATAGCGTTCGGCGTGACCCAGCGCGCGGGAGCGGGGAGAGCCTACTTCGTCCGCGACAACGGCGCGGGCTTCGACATGGAGTACGCCGACAAGCTCTTCGGGCCGTTTCAGCGGCTCCACGCCGCGTCGGAGTTCGAGGGGACGGGGATCGGCCTGGCGATCGTGCAACGCGTGATCGCGAAGCACGGGGGGCGCACATGGTTCGACGCCGCGGTCGGACGCGGCGCGACGCTCTATTTCACGCTCGGCACCTCGAGCTCGGGTGACGCATGAGCCATGGCTCTATCCTCCTCGTGGAAGACGATCCGGACGACGCGCACCTGACCCAGCGCGCGCTCCGCAAGGCCGGGATCACGAGGCCGATCGTCCATGTGTGGGACGGTGAAGCGGCGCTCCGTTACCTGTTCCCGCAGCAGGGCGATCCTCCAGCGCTGCCCGCGGTCGTCCTCCTCGACCTCAAGCTGCCCAAGGTCGACGGCGCGCAGGTGCTGCAGCGCATCCGCACGAGCCCGCGGACGCGGCGCCTGCCGGTCGTCGTCCTGAGCTCCTCGCGGGAGCGGCGCGATCTCGAGCGCTGCTACGATGCCGGCGTGAGCAGCTACATCTGCAAGCCCATGGATATCGAGGACTTCCACGAGGTGGTGCGGAGCCTGGGCCTGTACTGGCTCACGCTCAACGAGGAGCCTCCCACGTGAGCGAGCGCAGGCGTATTCGTGTCCTGATCATCGAAGACTCGGACGACGACGCGCGGCTCGTGCGCGCCGAGCTCCTGCGCGGGGGCTACGCGGGCGATCCCTTCCGCCGCGTCCAGAGCGCAGGAGAGCTCGCCGCCGCGCTGGAGGAGGACTGGGACGTGATCCTCTCCGATTACCGCCTCCCGAGCTTCACCGCGCGGAACGCGCTGGAGATGGTGAAGCAGAGCGGCAGAGACATCCCCTTCATCGTGGTCTCGGGCAGCATCGGCGAGGACATCGCGGTCGAGATGATGAAGGCGGGCGCGCACGACTATTTTCGCAAGGAGAACCTGGTGCGCCTCGTCCCCGCGATCGAGCGGGAGCTGGCCGAGCGACGGCAGCGGGACGCGCGGCGCGCGCTCGAGCGGGAGCGCGACGCGCTGCTCGACAAGGAGCGGAAGGCGCGGGCCGAGGCCGAGGCGGCCAACCGGATCAAGGACGAGTTCCTCGCCACCCTGTCGCATGAGCTGCGGACGCCGCTCAACGCGATCCTGGGCTGGGCGCAGCTCCTCTGCTCGCAGAGCGTCGCGCCCTCGCTCCAGAGGCGAGCCTTCGAGGTGATCGAGCGCAACGCGAGGGCCCAGGCGCAGCTCATCGAGGATCTGCTCGACGTCTCGCACCTCAGCTCCGGCAAGCTCGTGCTGCACGTGAGAGACGTCGATCTGGGGCCCGTCGTCGAGGCGGCGGTCGACGCCATCCGCCCCGCCGCGTTGGCGCGGCAGATCGCGCTTCACGTCCACCTCGACCCACGGACCGGGGCGATCGCCGGCGACCCGGCGCGGCTCCAGCAGGTCGCCTGGAACCTGCTCTCCAACGCGGTCCGGTTCACCCCGGCCGGCGGGCGCGTGGAGGTCACGCTGAGGCGCGAGGGCAACGCGGCGCAGCTCCAGGTCCGCGACACGGGCAAGGGGATCTCCGCCGGCTTTCTCCCCTATGTCTTCGACCGGTTTCGACAGGAGGACAACAGCATCCGCCGCGTCCACGGGGGCCTGGGGCTCGGGCTGTCGCTCGTGCGCCAGCTCGTGGAGCTGCATGGAGGGACGGTGAGCGCCGAGAGCGGCGGCGAGGGCAACGGGGCGACCTTCACGGTGGCGCTGCCCCTTCGCCAGGCGCCGTCGCGCGACGGCGCGCGAGGTCGGGCGGGGGGCGCCGTGCAGCTCGACGGTGTCCGCGTCCTCGTCGTGGACGACGACGACGACGCGCGCGAGCTCGTGCGCTACATCCTGGAGGATCACGGCGCCGAGGTCATCCTCGCCGAGTCCGGGGAGGAAGCGCTGCGCGCGCTCCGCGCGTCGCGGCCTCGCCTCCTCCTCAGCGACATCGGGATGCCCGGGATGGACGGATACGAGCTCATCCGGCGCATCCGCGAGCTGCCGCCCGAGGAGGGCGGGGTCGTCCCGGCGATCGCGCTGACGGCCTACGCGAGCGTCGAGGACGCCCGTCGGGCCATGCTGGAGGGCTATCAGATGCACCTTCCGAAGCCGGTCTCGGCGTCGCGCCTCCTGAGCATCGTCGCTGATCTGTCCGGCTGGCGCGTGGAGGCCGAGGGGAACGGCGCCGCGCCCGGTCCGCGCTCCCCCGGCGCCGCCGTGGACCTCGGCGACGAGTAGAACGCCGATCACGTCGATCGCGCGAGGGATGGACCGCCAAGACGCGAAGGGTAGTGGTCAACTTTGCCCAGGGAGAGTCCACATGAAGGCGGGAAGATCATTCATGTTTTCTTCCCGCCTTCCCGCCTTCATGTTCAAATTTGACCACTACCCTCGCGAGCGCCTCTTTCCCCGCGCGCCCGAGCCTCCGGATGGCCGCCTCCCGCCGCAGCGCCTCGCCCTTGTCGGCCGCGGTCTCCACGTGGACCAGCGCGAGCGGCCCCCGGCCGCGCGTGTACCGCGCCCCGCGCCCGGCCTCGTGCTGGGCCAGCCGCGCCGCAACGTCGCGCGCGATGCCCGTGTACAGCGACCCGTCGCCGCAGCGCAGGATGTACACGTGCCAGGCCGCGGTCACTCCTTCGGCCCCTCGTTGTAGCCGCGCGGCCGGTATTTCGGGTCCACGCCCCCGTGCTTCGCGCCGTTGTCGAGCGTGTCGACCGCGAGGTACGCGAGCCACGTCCCCGGGTGCTCCTCCGCGAGCTGCCGGAGCTCCGCCTCGTGCGCCGCGAGGCGCTGCTCGTCGTGCAGGCACTGCAGCGCGAGCGCGATCAGGCTCAGCTCGTTCGGGCCGAGCTCCATGCCGCGCTGGTAGTGCGGGAAGGCCTCGTCGGCGCGGTGCATGCGGCAGAGCGTGTCGCCCGTGTACACGTGGGCCATCGGCCACGTCGGGGCGAGCTCCACCGCGATCTGGCTCTCGGCGAGCCGGGCCGGGAGGTCGCCGCGGGCGCCCTTCATGACCGAGTAGTTGAGGTGCGCCTTGGCGCTGTTCGGGACGGCCTTCTTCGTCGCCGCCCAGAAGTCGAGATCGTTGCGGTAGTCCATCGCGTGCCGGTAGGCCTGCACGCACTGGAAGCCGAAGAAGAGCACGAACAGCGCCGG
The DNA here is from genome assembly GCF_051526825.1 of Sorangium sp. So ce185. Lineage (NCBI taxonomy): Bacteria > Pseudomonadati > Myxococcota > Polyangiales > Polyangiaceae > Sorangium > Sorangium sp. So ce185. Next base: position 2,011,029 of record NZ_CP150316.1, read on the forward strand.
CGTCAGCCACGCCCGCCACGACCAGCGCCTGCGCGGCGCGAGGGTCGAGCCCGCGAGCGCCTCGTGCAGCCACGAGAACGCGACCGCGAGGACCAGCGACGAGCCGATGGCCGGGAAGTACCAGAAGCGCTCGGCGCGCACCGTCGGCAGGACGACCGGGATGTTCGAGTGCGGGAAGTAGCTGACCACGACCCAGGTCAGCCCGATCGCCAGGAGGCACAGCCCCGCGTAGCCGCGGCGCAGCGGCACCCATACGCTCCGGTCCGCGGTCGCGGGGCAGGGCAGGGGGCGCCCGCCCTCGACGAGCAGCCCGAGGCCGAGGAGCAGCGCGGGCAGGAACGGCAGCGGCCAGAGCACGAGCGGCAGCGCCCGGAGCGGCGCCACGCGCCCCGCCGGGCGGAGCACGTGCCAGTCGTACGCGGCGAGCGCGGCCGCCGCGCCCGCCAGCAAGGCCCCGGCGAGGAGCAGCGACCACCGGCGCGACGTCGCCGGGCCGCCGTCGACAAGGAAGGCGGCGCGCACCGAGCGCCGCTCGCGCCGCTCGAGGTGCTCGCGGCGGAGGGCCGCGATCCAGAGGGCGAGCGAGCCGAGCGGGGGCAGCGCCATCATCGCGGCGCCGGCGACGCTGCCGAAGAAGACCAGCCGATCGGGCGCCGGCTCCTGCGGGTACGAGTAGTCGCCGCTGAGCGTCCACGGGAACACGACCTGGGTGAGGCCGCGCCAGTAAACGCGCAGCGCGCCGGCGATCCGGTGCGGGGTGTCCGCGGTGCTGAGCGGGTTGTTGAGCGGATCGCGCGGCAGGGGCGCCTGGTGGAACCAGACGAGCAGGTCGTGCAGCGCGCGCTTCGCGAGCGGCGTCCCCTCCGGGAGCGGCGTCGCGAGCTCGGCCGGCATGGGCGCCGGGAACCAGCGCCGCCGGAGCTCGACGTACAGCACGAACGCCGCGCCCGCGGCGAGCAGCGCGAGGAGCGACCGGACGAGCCGCGCCGGCCGCGTCGGGTGCGTGAGCGGCGCCGCGATCAGGGCGGCGAACGGGATCAGCGGCACGCAGACGAGCGCGCTCTCCTTGGAGAAGAGGCCGAAGAGCACGGCCGCGAACACGCCGAACGGCATCGCCCACGCGGGCAGCGCCAGGGCGGCGAGGGCGGCGATCGCGCCGAGGCCCCCGAGCACGTCGGCGATGCCCACGATGCCGCTCACCGCCTCGGTGAGCACCGCGCAGCCGACGAAGATCAGCCCGGCGAGGTAGGCGAGCCCGCGCCTGCGCGTGAGCCAGAACGTGACGCACGTGAGCAGCGCGGCGTTCGCCGCGTGGAAGAGGACGTTGTAAAAGTGGTGGAAGAACGGCTGCTTGGTGACGGCCCAGACGGTGCGCCAGAGGAAGTTCGGCAGCGGGCGGTAGGAGCCGACGCTCCGGTCGGGCGGCAGGCCCCAGAAATCGCGGTGGATCGCGTCGATGAAGCGGAGCCCGCCCTTCGCGTTCACGTACGGGTTGGCGAGGAGCGCCTCCTGCTCGTCGAAGATGTAGTTCGTCGACGGGGCGCGCGTGAAGAGGATGACCGCGATCACGGCGAGCGGCGCGACCGCGGACAGGAAGGTCGGGTCGAGCGCGAGGAAGTAGTCGCGCACGCGCCGGGCGACGCGCCCGAGCAGGGTGGTCGGCTCGGCCGGCGGCTGCGCGGACGACGGCGGCGCGGAGGAGGGGGGCGCGGACGGCGGCGGCCCGAACGGCGGCGCCAGGGCGTCGGAGAGCGCGCCGGAGGTGGGCTCCGGTGCGGCCTGGCCGGCGGCGGACGGGGGCGGGTAGTTCACGCCGCGCCCCTTCAGCCTTTGCCGTCCGGCGGAGCGCCCGGCGCGCCCCCCGGCTCGGGGATGGACCAGATGTCGCCCCAGAGCGGCTGCCCGCCGTCGATCCCGTAGACCGCGCCGGTGATGAAGTCGTTCTGGTCGCTCGCGAGGAAGACGATGAGCCGCGAGACCTCCTCCGGGGTGGCGAGGCGCTTGAGCGGGGTGGCGCGCCGCGCGAGCTCGAGGAGCTCGTCGCCGTACTGCGACGTGCCGCTCGATCGGATGTTGCTGCCCGGGGCGACGGCGTTGATGCGGATGCCGTGCGCCGCCCACTCGACGGCGAGCGAGCGGGTGAGGTTCTCGACGCCGGCGCGCGCGGCGCCGGTGTGGGCCATGCCCGGGAAGCCGCGGCTCACCGACGCGGTGACGTTCACGATGCGGCCGCGCCGGGCCGGGAACATCGCCCGCTGCGCGACCTCGCGGGTCATGAAGAAGGTGCCGTTCAGGTTGTTGCGGACGACCGCCTCCCAGCCCTTCGGGGTCATGTCGATGGCCGGGCTCGGGAACTGGCCCCCGGCGTTGTTCACGAGGACGTCGATGCGGCCGAAGCGCCCGAGGACCTGGCCGACGAAGGCGGCGATCTGCTCCGGCTCGCGGATGTCGCAGGGCGCGGCGAGCACGTCGGCCTCGGCGACGCCGTCCCCGGCGAGCGCCTTGGCGGCCGCCTCGAGCTTGTCGGGCTTGCGGCCGCAGATCGCGACCCTGGCGCCGAGCGACGCGAGCTCTCGCGCGCACGCGAGGCCGATCCCGCTGCCCCCGCCCGTGACGAGGGCGACCTGATCGGCGAAGAGTCCTGGGGCGAAGATCGAGCGCGCCTGGGTCACGCCCCGCGTTTACAACGGGTCAGCGGGCGGCGCCACAAGCTGGCGGTCCCGGGGTTCTCCGGCGTTCCCCCGGGGTTCCCCGGCGTTCCAGGCAGAACGGCGGCGCGGCCGGCGGCGCCCCCGAGCGCGCCCCCGCGCGCGCTCACGGCCGGAGCCGGAGCACGTCCCAGCGCACGCGGCGCGCGGGGCCGCCCTTGGCGGTGAGCGTGACGTCCTCGAGCGCGATCTCCGAGCTCTCGGCGAGCTTCGAGGTCGCGCGGAGGCGCTCCACGCCGCCCTCGCTGGTCGCGAGGAAGCACGACGCGCACGCCTCGATGGTGGCCGCGCTCGCCTCCTCGAGGGCGCCCGGGTTGCCCTGCTCCGCCCCGCGCGACGCCTCGAGCGTGGTGCCGTCGGCGAGCGTCAGGCGCGCCCGCCCGCCAGGCGGGAGCGCCACCAGGACGTCGAGCCGGTCGCTCACCTGCTCGAGCGTCACCACCGACGGGTCGGCCGCGGGCGCCAGCGTGTCGATGCTCGGGTCGAGGAGCGGGAGGATCTGCTCCGAGACGAGCAGGAGCGGCAGCTTCTCGAGCGGCGCCGGGATCACCTGCTCGCTGCCGCCCGGATACGCCGTGAGATCGTCGAGATCGACATACTGGGCGGCGGGCGGCAGCCACGCCTTCCTCGACGTCTCGCCGCGCCGCACCACCGGCGCCACGTAGAGGGCCGGGCCCAGGTAGTACGCGTCGTCGACCGACCACGCCGCCGGGTCGCGCGGGTGCAGCAGGAACGGGTGCATCGAGAGCGGCTTGCCGCTGTTCGCCGCCTCCTCGGCCAGCGTCATGAAATACGGCAGGAGGCGCGTGTGCAGGCGGGCGTACTTCGCATAGACGTCCTGCGTCTCCTGGTCGTTCCAGAGCTTCCATTTCGTCTTCTTCGTGACCGGATTGGAGCACGCGTCCTGTTCCATCATGATCGGCGACGCGGCACCGAGCTGGACCCACCGGAGGAAGACCTCCTTGTCGTTGGGAGCGCTGGTGATGCACTTGAATCCGGTCACGTCGCTGCCCCAGTAGGGCACGCCCGACATGGACAGGTTGAGCCCGCCGCGCACCGCCGACGGGAGCCCCTGGGTCTCGTCGAAGGTCGCCTCGGCGTCGCCGCCCCAGACGGCGGGCACGAGCGCCTGGGTCCCGCTGTAGCCCGAGCGCACGAAGAAGAGGTAATCGCCGGGGCGCTCCTCCTCCAGGAGCTCGTGCGCCGCGCGCGCCGAGAGGACCGGGAACTCGTTGTGGACCTCGTCGCCGCGGCGGCCGTCGTGGAACACGGCGTCGTGCGCCGTGTACTCGCCGAAATCGTGCATCCAGCCGTCGTAGCCGAGGTCGAGCGTGCGGCGCAGGAGGTCCTTGTACCAGGCCACCGCGTCGGGGTTCGTGAGATCGACCGCGGCCACCGTGAGGAGCTGGCCGGAGATGAAGGTGGTGAGCGAGGGCTCGCCGTCTGGGCCCTTCACGAGGAAGCCATGGTCCTTTGCGTAGGTGTAATCGGCCTCGGCGTTCGGCGCGTTCTCGGCGATGTACGGGTTGTTGTAGGCCATGACCTTGTAGCCGGCGGCGTGCAGGTCGCTCGTCCATTGCGCGACCTCGTCTTCGACGCCGAGGTGCGAGAGCGCCGGGAGGAAGTGGAGGGCGTCGTCGATCCCGGTGATCGGGATGTCGCGCTGGCGCATGAGGAGGTATTCATCGACCCCGTCGATCATCGATCCTCGGTTGACGCGCCGTCGCGGGCCGAACACCCACGGCGCGGGCACGGGGGGGCGCCCGGTGTCCTCGGTGTAATCGGCGATCGCCGCGAGCGGCTCGGATCGCACGTAGATGGTGGCCGCGAACGAGGGCGCGTCGACGGCCATCCGCCACGTGTCGCTCGCCTCGCTGCCGAGGTGGACCTCGCTCCGGAACGTGGTGTCGAGGTAGACGCCGTAGCCCTGGCTCGAGAGGAAGAACGGGACGGGGAAATAGGTCATCGACGGGCCGTTCGGATACGGATTGCCCGGCCCCGCGGGCGCGTCTTCGCCCTGGCCGAGGCCGCCCTCCTCGGCCCACGCGTAGAGCGATTGGCCCCGGTGATCGACGGTCGCGAAGCGCTCGCCGAGGCCGTAGAAGTGCTCGTCCTGGCGGAGCGCGAACGAGAGGCTCGTCTTGTTCAGCGCGCCGGGCTCCGCCTGGCCTTCGGCCTCGCTGGCGTCGAGCGCGAGGCGGACGCGCGGGCCGTCCAGCGACACGTCGAGCGTGAGAAAGAGCCCGTCGCGCGCGAGCTCGATCGTGGCGCCGTCGCTCCGCTCCGCGCGGACCGTCGCGTGGGCGGCGCGCCGCCAGGGGCCCTCGATGGGCGTGAACTCGTCCCAGCCGGGCAGGAAGCCCGTGCGGTGGACGGCCTCGTCGATCGTGGCCGCCGGGCCGCCGTAGGCGCCGTCTCCGGCCCCCTTCGCGGTCTCGAGCACGGTGTTGCCCTCGGCGTCGAGGATGCGCAGCGCGAAGGGCGCGGTGTTGATCTCGACCGCGGCGTCGGGGGACTCGAACCGGAGCAGCCTGTCCTCGGGCCCCGGAGGCGCCGTGGAGCTGCACGCGGGCAGGAGCAGGGCGATGAGGGCGAGCGGCGGAGGGAGCGGCGAACGCATAGGAGATGCCACGGTACCAGAGGCCGGCGCGGTCCGACGCACACGCGACGACCCGGAGGCGCGATGAGGCGAGCGCCGCTCCACGACGCCCGGTGTTCGCCCGTATTGCTTGAAGAAAAGGCTTATCGAGCGAGCTCGCTCTCGCTTACCTGTTCTCCGGAAGACGGGGTGATCTCATGCGTTGGATCACATCGATTCTCGAAACCCCGAGCTCTCGCATCGAGCGGTTCACCCCGAGAGCCTGGAGAAGGTAGGACAGAGCACCGTCGCACCGACGTCATGCGCGCTCGGTCCGGCGCGAACGGGATCTCGCCGACCTGCGCCTTGTCGACCCGCCGTGGCCGGCGCGCTCCGGATCAGTGCCCCTTGCGCGTCAGCCGGGGCATGACGACGTCCTGGAGCAGCTCGGGGACGGCGCGCTTCAGCCGCCAGAACCAGCGGCCGTCGCGGTGGGGCACCGCGTAGAGGCGGCCGGCGTCGACCGCCTCGATGGCGCGCCGCGCCACGTAGTCGGCCTGGACGCCCTTGCGCCCCATGAGCTTCACGACGGCGTCCCGGGTGGCTTGATCGAACCCGCGCCCGCTCTCGACGATCTTCGTCAGGAAGAAGGTCGGGCAGAGGACCGTCACGCCGGCGCCGTACGGGGCGAGCTCGAGCCGCAGCGTCTCGGAGAGGGCGACGACCCCGGCCTTGGTCACGCAGTACGAGGCGGCGCCGGGCATGGAGAGGAAGCCGGCGGCGGAGGCGACGTTCAGGAAGTGCCCGCTCCTCTGCTCCTTGAAGCGCGGCGCGAACGCGTGGCAGCCGTGGATGACACCCCAGAGGTTGACGCCCATGACCCACGCCCAGTCCTCGAGGGGGGTCTCGCCGACCTGCCCGCCCGCGGACACGCCCGCGTTGTTCACGACGAGATCGACGCCGCCGAGGGCGCGGTCGGCCTCGCCCACGAGCGCGGCGACATCGTCGCTGCGGCTCACGTCGCAGTGGACCACGTGCGCCTCGCCGCCGGCGCTGGCGACGAGGCGCGCCGTTTCCCGGGAGCCTTCCTCGTGGAGGTCGGCGAGGAGCAGCTTCGCCTGACGGCCCGCGAGCTCGACGGCGAGCGCGCGGCCGAGGCCCGAGGCGGCGCCGGTGATGACGGCGCGGGGGTGCTTGGGGAGGGGCATGGCGCAGGCGCATACCACGGAGGCTCTCTCACGCGCGAGCTTCCGGCGCGCGCCGCGAGCGGGCGCCCGCCACGGCTCGTCTCCCGCGCTTCGACGATCCGACGACAAAACAAGGCGCCGAGAACGCCCGAGGAAGACCGTGCTCCCCGAGCGTCCTTGGCGCCTCGTCGATTCGACCGCTGGATCGCTCAGGCGCTGCCGCGCGCGCCGCCCTGGCCCGAGCGCCCGCCGCTCAGCCGCTGGCCGAGCAGGTGCTTCGCGCGCTCCGCGAGCCGCAGCTCCTCCTGCCGCACCTCGCTGAAGAAGGAGGCGAGCTCCTGATCACCCTGCTTCTGCGCGTCCTGAACGTACTTCGAATAGGTCTCCGCGCCCTGGAGAGCATGGTAGAGCACGCTGACCAGGTTGTAGTCCTTGTCGGGGACAACGCTGCTCTCGGTGCGGCCTTCCTGAATGCCCGAGCCCTGCTGTCCCTGCGCGCCGACTCCCTGCTTCTGCTCGTTCGCCATTCCAACCTCCTCGATTCCCCCCAGCGCGGCCGGGGCAATGCAATCGGGAGGCCGCCCAGCGGAAAGCGTGCAGCAGCGAGGATTCGCGGCTGCGGGCGCGATCGCGCGACGATGCGCGTCGCGTTCCGCCACAGCAGGCGGACGCTCGCGCAGGATTGCACCACTCGGCGATCGCGCCCCTCCCGCTCAGGCCGCTGCGGGCGCGCTCGATGCAGCCTGCGCAGGTGCGCCGTCACGGGGCGCCGCTCGGGGCCGCGTCGCCCTCCCGTCGCGCCCGTGCGCTTCGGTTGCTTCGCTGCCGCACTTCGCCTACGCCTCACCGCGACGAGCGGTCCTCATGGGCACGATGGCGGGAGCAGCAAGCGCGGCGCGCCCTGGGACCTCAGGCCCGCGCCGGGAGAACCCAGATCGCGCGCCGCCGCCGGTGACGTCGCGCCGGCCGCAGCGGACAAGCCCATGTCTCCACTCGTGAAGCTCGACGCGATCACCAAGGTCTACTGGATGGGCGAGGTGGAGGTGCAGGCGCTCCGCGGCGTCTCCCTGGAGCTCTCCCGGGGCGAGATGGTCGCCATCATGGGCGCCTCGGGGTCGGGCAAATCGACCACGCTGAACGTCATCGGCACGCTCGACCGGCCGACCGCCGGCCGGTACCTCCTCGACGACGAGCCGGTCGAGGAGCTCGACGAGGTCGAGCTCGCGCGGCTCCGCAACCGCAAGATCGGGTTCGTCTTCCAGTCGTTCAACCTCCTGCCGCGCGACAGCGCCCTCGCCAACGTCGAGCTGCCCATGGTCTACGCCGGCGTCCGCCCGGCCGATCGGCGGGAGCGGGCCGCGCGCGCCCTCGCGCGCGTCGGGCTCGCGGACCGGTCGCACCACCTGCCGAACCAGCTCTCCGGCGGCCAGCAGCAGCGCGTGGCCATCGCCCGCGCCATCGTCAACGAGCCGCCGCTCCTCCTCGCGGACGAGCCGACCGGCGCGCTCGACTCCGCCACCACCCAGCAGGTCATGGAGCTCTTCTGCGCCCTGCACGGGCAGGGCATGACGGTCGTCGTCGTCACCCACGACCCCTCGATCGCCGCGTACGCCACCCGGGTCGTCACGTTCCGGGACGGCGCCATCGTCGAGGACACCGGCCCCCGCGGCCGGCGCGTGGACGTCCCGGCGTCGTCGGTTTCTGGACCGGGGTCGTCGGTTCCTGGACCGGCGTCATCGGTTCCTGGACCGGCGTCATCGGTTCCTGGACCGGCGTCATCGGTTCCTGGACCGGCGTCATCGGTTCCTGGACCGGGGTCGTCGGTTCCTGGACCGGCGTCATCGGTTCCTGGACCGGGGTCGTCGGTTCCTGGACGGGCGTCATCGGTTCCTGGACCGGCGTCATCGGTTCCTGGACCGGCGTCATCGGTTCCTGGACCGGCCTCATCGCCCCCCGGACGTTCGTCGACGCCCCCCGGAGGCTCCTCGTGAGCGCCCGGCGGCGGCGGCGCCTCTGGCCGTGGCTCATCGCCGCCCTGGCGCTCGCCGGGATCGGCGCCGTCGTCGTCGCCAAGGCCAGCGGCGGCCCCCCGCCCATCGACCCCGCGCTCGTCGTGACCGCGAAGCGCGGCGACCTCGCCGTCGAGATCCTCGAGACCGGCCGCATCGAGGCCCGCGAGAAGGTCGAGATCAAATCCAAGGTCGCCGGCCAGGTCGCCGAGGTGCTCGCGGACGAGGGCGCCCGCATCGCCAAGGACCAGCTCCTGCTCGTGCTCGACCCGACCGACAACGCGCGCGAGGTCGCCCGCGCCGAGGCCGAGCTCGCCCGGGCCAGGGCCGCCGCGGCCTTCGCCAAGCGCGTCGTCGAGCGGCGGACCGCCGGCGTCGAGGCCAGCGTCACCCCCTCGGAGGACCTCGACCTCGCCAAGCACGAGCTCGCCGAGAAGACCATCGCCGTCCGGCTCGCCGAGGTCGCGCTCAGCGCCGCGCGCGACCAGCTCCGGTACACGAAGATCTACTCGCCCCTCGACGGCACCGTGATCCAGCGCAACATCGAGCCCGGCGAGGTCGTCACCCCGGGGGTGCAGTCGACCTTCGAGGGCAAGGCGCTGCTCACCGTGGCCGACCTCTCGACGCTCGTGGTCAAGGTGGACCTCAACCAGATCGACGTCGCCAAGGTCGCCCCAGGACAGCCGGCGACCCTGACGCTCGACGCCCTGCCCGGCAAGACGTACGCGGCCAAGGTCACCACGATCGCGCCCGCCTCGGTGAAGCTCGAGGGGCGCGAGGTCGACGTCTTCCCGGTCGAGGCCGAGCTCTCCCAGGTCGACGGCCTCATCAAGCCCGGCATGACCGCCGATGTGCGCATCCGGCTCGACCATCGGCCAGGCGTGGTCTCCCTGCCGATCGAGGCCGTCTCCGCCGACGGCGGCAAGCAGCTCGTCACGCGCGTGGTCGACGGGCCCGACGGCAAGCCGACCACCGAGCAGGTCGAGGTCGCGCTCGGCGCGCGCAACGACCGCGAGGTCGAGATCCTGAGCGGCGTCCCGGAGGGGGCCCGCGTGCTCATCAACCCGCCCTCCGCGGCCGAGAACGAGACCAAGATGTGAGGTGGGCCGTCTACCTCGCGATCGCCGCCAAGGCGCTCTCGGCGCACAAGCTGCGGTCGATGCTCACCGTCCTCAGCATCACCCTCGGCGCCTTCGCGATCGTGCTCATGACATCGCTCGCCGAGGGCGGCCTGCTCACGCTGAGCCGCGGCATCGAGCAGCTCGGCGGGGCGCGGCTCATCCTCATCGCGCCGAAGGAGCCGGTGCGCGCCGAGCGCAAGAAGGCGATGTACGTCACCGGCTTCACCCGCAAGGACCGCGACCACCTCGCGCGCGGCATCCCCCACGTCGCCGAGCACACCCTGTACGCCATGCTCGGCTCGCGCGACGTGACCTCCGACGAGGGCGACGAGGACCGCACCGATCTCGTCGCGGCCGACAGCGGCTTCCTCGACGCCTTCCGGATGCCCGTCGGCCGCGGCCGCGCCTTCTCCGACGAGGAGGACCGCCGCCGCGCCCGCGTCTGCGTCGCCGGCCCCAAGCTCGCCGCGCGGCTCTGGCGCGGCGACCCGATCGGCCGGTGGGTCACGGTCGGGGCCCTGCGCTGCCGCGTCATCGGCGTCCTGGCCGCGAGCGAGCGGATGGGCTTCAACTTCGGCTTCAGCTGGGACGACCTGCTCGTCGCGCCCATCGACACCGCGGCGGACGTCGAGAAGGACGTGCGCTCCTCGGCGCTCCTCGTCCTCAAGACCGACGACGTCCGCAACAACGACCCGGTGAAGCGCATCGTCAACGCGCTCCTCGTCGAGCGCCACCACGGCGTCGACGACTTCACCCTCTACGATTTCAGCAGCATCATGGAGCAGTTCGAGGCGGTGTTCGCGACGATGAAGGCGATCGTCGGCCTCATCGCCGGCGTCGCGCTGCTCATCGGCGGCGTGGGCGTGATGAACATGATGCTCGTCAGCGTCTCCGAGCGCGTGCGCGAGATCGGCATCCGCAAGGCGCTCGGGGCGGCGCCGGGCGACATCAGCGCGCAGTTCCTGTGCGAGGCGGCGCTGCTCTCCGGCGCGGGCGGCCTGCTCGGGGTCGCCGGCGGCGCGCTCGCGGCCGGGCTCGCCTCGTCGATCATCCGCCGCTTCACGCCGGGGTGGGTCGGCGCGATCTCGACGACGGCGGTGATCGCGGCGCTCCTCGTCTCCTCCGGCGTGGGCGTGGCGTTCGGGTGGCTGCCGGCCCGGCGCGCGGGCCGGCTCGACCCGGTGGCGGCGATGCGGCGATGAGGCTCGCCGACCTCCTCCACTCGACGCGCGCGGTCGTGGCCGACCGCACCCGCGCCGCGCTCACGCTGCTCGGCATCATCATCGGCACCGGCTCGATCGTGCTGCTCGCCTCGCTCCTCGCGGGCGGCGAGGAGGCGCTGCTCCGGGCGAGCCAGCAGGCCGTGGAGGCCGACCTCATCCAGGTCCACCCCGCCGAGGTGAGCGTCAAGGACCGGCGGCGCACCCGGCGCGACCTCTCGCGGGACGACGCCCGCGCGCTCGCCGGGTCGCGCGCCCTCGGCGGCGCCTCGGCCCTGAGCGAGTCGGCGCGCCCCACCGAGGCGCGCGCCGGCCGCAAGAAGAAGCGCGTCACGCTCGTCAGCGCGGCGCCGGCGGCGCCCGCGCTCTACGACCTCGAGCTCGCGGCGGGCCGGTTCCTCGGCGAGGCGGATCTCGCGGCGCGGCGGCGCGTGTGCGTCGTCGGCCACGAGGTCTGGGCCGAGCTCTTCGGCGGCCCGCCCGCGCGGGTCGCGCAGGCCGAGCCGGTCCACATGACGGCCGACGGCCACGTATGGACGGTGGTCGGCGTGCTCGAGGACCGGCCGATCGTCGGCTCCACGGACGACACGAACATCTGGAACCGCAAGGTCCTCGTCCCGGAGACGACCTACGACGCGCTGTACGCGCCGGCGCACACGACCGGCCGCATCTACGTGCGGCAGGATCCGCTCGCGGCCTTCCGCTCGCCGCTCGCCGCGCTCCGCGGCGTCATCGACGCGACGCTCCTGCGCCGCCACCACGGGGTGAAGAACTTCAAGATCGAGGACAAGGACAGCCACGCCCAGGAGACGCTCGTCCTCGACATCATCAAGATGCTGCTGCTCAGCACCGGCGTCGTCGCGCTGATCGTGGGGGGCATCAACATCATGAACATCATGCTGGTGACCGTGACCGAGCGGACGCGGGAGATCGGCATCCGCCGCGCGGTCGGCGCCTCGCCCCGCGCGATCCTGCTGCAGTTCCTGTGCGAGGCGGCGGCCGTCTCGCTGCTCGGGGGCGCGCTCGGCGTGCTCTCGGGCGTGGGCCTGTCGTGGCTCGCCGGCGCGCTGCTCGCGCAGGTGGTCGGCCGCTGGGCCTTCCACGTGGAGCTCTGGTCGATCGCCCTCGGCCTCGGCCTCTCGGCCACGATCGGCGTGGTGTTCGGCTTCTACCCGGCCTACCGCGCCGCGCGCCTCGATCCGATCGAGGCGCTCCGCGCGGAGTAGCGCTCGCCCCCCGGTGACGCGTGGGTAGTGATCAACTTTGCCCGGAGAGAGTCCCCATGAAGGCGGGAAGATCATGGAGGGTTTCTTCCCGCCTTCCCGCCTTCATGTTCAAATTTGACCACGACTACGCCGCGGCGGCGGCCTCCGGCTCCCCGGCCTGGCCCTCGCTCTCCTCGGGATCCCGCTTCGCGTGCGGGAAGCGGTCCATGCGGCTCAGCACGGGGAAGCCGAGGGCCCACAGCGCGGCGACCACGACGGTGGCGCCGCCGCCGAGGAGGATGGCGGGGAGCAGGCCGAGCCAGCCGGCGGTGAGGCCGGACTCGAACTCTCCGAGCTCGTTCGAGGCGCCGATGAACACCGCGTTGACCGCGCTCACCCGCCCGCGGATCGCGTCCGGCGTCTCGAACTGCACGAGGATGTGGCGGATATAGACGCTCACCATGTCGCCAGCGCCGACGAGGAACAGGGCGACGAGCGCGGCGGGGAAGCTGTGCGTCTGCCCGAGGCCGATCGTGGCGAGCCCGAACACCGCGACGCCGCCGAACATCCAGCGGCCGACGTGCCGCGTGATCGGCCGGAAGGCGAGGACGCCCGCGGTGAGCGCGGCGCCGACGGCCGGCGCGGTGCGGAGCATGCCGAGGCCGGTCGGCCCGGCGTGGAGCACGTCGCGCGCGTACGCGGGCAGGAGCGCGACCGCGCCGCCGAACAGCACGGCGAACAGGTCGAGCGAGATCGCGCCGAGCACGGCCGGCCTCGACCACACGAAGCGCAGCCCCTCCAGCACCGCGCCGAGCGACGCCGGCTCGCTCCGCCTGGCCTGCTGGGTCGCGCGCGCGAGGCCCATGAGCAGGAGGGAGGCGAGGAGCAGCGCCGCCACGATCGCGTACACGATCGTCGACCCGGCGAGGTAGAGGAGCCCGCCCAGCGTCGGCCCGACGATGACCGCGACATGGAAGCTCGACGAGCTGATCGCGACCGCCTTCCCGAAGCTGTCGGCCGGCACCAGGTTCATCAGGATCGCCTGCTGCGCCGGCATCATGAAGGCGCGCGCGCTGCCGAACAGCACAAGCACCGCGAACACGGGCCACACCACCGTGAGGCCCGACAGCGTGAACGCGAGCAGCAGCACGGAGCAGAGGAGCTCCACCCCGAGGCCGACCGTGATGATGCGGCGCCGGTCGAACCGGTCCGCCGCCTGCCCGGCGACGAGGATCAGGGCGAAGAACGGCGCGAACTGGGCGAGGCCGATGAGGCCGAGATCGAAGACGTCGCCGGTGAGCGCGTAGACCTGCCAGCCGATCGCGACGCTCTGCATCTGCACCGCGATCGCGGAGAGCAGCCTCGACGCGAGGTAGAACGAGAAGCTCCGGTGGCGCAGCACGCCGAGCCCGGTGAGTTGGTTGGAGGACATTCGACGCCTGCGGCGACCCTCGATGGGCCGTGGGGACTCACGCTCACGCTCGATGAGCAACAGCGCATGTCGCGACCGAGCCCGGGAGCCGCGCCACCGACACCAGCACGCGCCGCTCCAGCAACACCCGCGCCACGGCGCGCGTCTCGAGGTCCGTGCGCGCGATCAGGCCGCGATCGACGCGAGGCTCCGCCGCCGCTGCTGCCCCGGCAGCAGCCGCTGCTGCTCCGCTGCGCCCCCGCGAGCAGCTCCCGGCGCCGCGCCGGCCCGCGCCGCTCAACCGCGCCCGCGCCGCTCAACCGCGCCCGCGCCGCTCAACCGCGCCCGCGCCGCTCAACCGCGCCCGCGCCGCTCAACCGCGCCCGCGCCGCTCAACCGCGCCCGCGCCGCTCAACCGCGCCCGCGCCGCTCAACCGCGGATGATGACCCAGACCGTATCGCCCTCTTGGCGAGCGGCCGCCTTGTAGAACAGCGAGACATCGACGTGCCGTGTCTTGTGCGGGAAGTGGAACACGAAGCCGAAGGTGGCGTTGAGCTCGCGCTGCTCCACCCCGACCAGGAACCGGCCGTGGAACTTCTTGACCCGGCTGCAGGGGGCGATGTCGGTGAAGAAGTTCTTCCCGACCACATCCTGCCGCTTCCGGCGGGCCTGGCGTTCCTCGTAGAGGTTGTAGGAGAGCACCGTGCCCTCGCGATTCAGGCGGATGATCCCGAAGGGCTGCGCGTCGAGGCCGCGTTCATCCAGGTTGAACACGCCGATGTCGAACTCGAACTCACCACCGGACGCGGACTCCTCCTGCGACTGCATCAGACAACCTCCCGACGTGCGCTGCCCCCGACAGATGCTCGCCATCGTAGGGGGGACGGCAGAGCGCGCCCATCCGGCGCGACCGCATCGTTCCGTCGGGCGGGGAGGGGGGGCGCCCCGGTCGAGCGTCGGCCGTGGAGGTCCAGCGTCGCCGCGCCACGGCGGGCTGGGCGGGCGGCGAGCTCTTCAGCCCTGGGCGAGCTGGGCGAGCGCCTCGCCCGTGAGGCGGTAGACGGTCCAGTCGTCCATGGGCCTGGCGCCGAGCTTCCGGTAGAAGCCGATGGCGGGCTCGTTCCAGTCGAGCACGGACCACTCGAACCGCCCGCAGCCGCGCTCGACCGCGAGCCTCGCCAGGTGCACGAGGAGGGCCTTGCCGTGGCCTGCTCCGCGGTGCTCGGGGAGCACGAAGAGGTCTTCGAGGTAGATCCCCGGCTTGCCGAGGAAGGTGGAGAAGCTCTGGAAGAAGAGGGCGAAGCCGACCGCGACCCCCTCCGCCTCGGCCAGGACGACCTCCGCCGCGGGCCTCGGGCCGAAGAGGTGCGCCTCGAGCTCCTTCTCGTCGAAGACGACCTCGTGCGCGAGCCGCTCGTACTCGGCGAGCATCCGGATCAGGCGGGCGATGGTGGGTACGTCGGCGGCGGTGGCGGGGCGGATCATGGCGTCTCCGGCGCGTCATACCGCATCGCCCCGCCGGAGCGGAAGGGCTGCGCGGCGCCGATGGGGTCGCCGGGCCGTCGCTGCCATCGTGCGTCGGTTGTACGTCGGTTGTACGTCGGTTGCGCGCGGCGGTAGCCAGATATCGCACGAAAATAACGAGCTTCGGGCGTGGGAGCCGGCTTCGACGTTGGGAAAGGGAGTTGGATAAACCGGAGAACACTCGCCTTTCTCTCCGCCCCTCCCTCACCGATCCTCGCGGTGTGAGCGGCTTGCGTCCACCGCCGCGATCCGCGTAATTTTGCATCACACGGGCAGCGCGCCGGGCCTCGGGGCCCCGCCGGCGCCCCGCATCTCAGGGGGAGAGATGACCACTGGCTCTGACGGCGTGTTCGTGTGCGGCGGCAGCGGCTTTATCGGCTCGAACCTCATCAAGCACCTCACGCGCCCCGGGAGCCCCTGGGGCCCGGTGCGAGGGCTGGTGCGGAGCGCGGAGGGGGCGGCGCGGGTGAGGGCGGCGGGCGGTGAGCCGGTGTTCGGCGATCTCCTCGACGAGGTCGCCGCCTGGCGGGAGGCGGCCGCCCGGGCGGCGTACGTCGTCCACTGCGCTCAGCCGTCGATCGGCAGCCGCCCGTCGGAGCGTTCGGCCATGGATCGTTGCCTCCTCCGCGCGCTCGACGCGCGCCGGCTGCGGCGGGTCCTGGTGGTGTTCGGCTCCTCGTATTACGGCCGGACCGAGGAGGGCGGCTCGCTCGACGAGACCGTGCCGACGAGGCGGCCGACCGGCCTTGGCGCCTCCTATGCGCTCGGGGTCCAGGCGCTGCGGGGCCTCGGCCAGGACCTCGACTGGGTCGCGGCCTTCCCGGGCGGCGTCTATGGCCGCGGTACATGGTTTGTGGAGCACTGCCTCCGGGCGATCC
Source organism: Sorangium sp. So ce185 (assembly GCF_051526825.1). Lineage (NCBI taxonomy): Bacteria > Pseudomonadati > Myxococcota > Polyangiales > Polyangiaceae > Sorangium > Sorangium sp. So ce185. The sequence goes on from NZ_CP150316.1 coordinate 2,026,871, forward strand.
AGGCGGCCGAGCCGATCGTCCTGCGCGATCCGCCCGCCATCTGGCCTTACCTCCACATCGAGGATTGCGTGAGGGCGCTCGAGTTCCTGATGGCGGTCGACGGCGCCCGGCTCGACGCGCTCGGCCGCGAGGTCATCCTGGCGGACGACGAGCCCGCCCCGATGAGCCGCTTCGTCGACTACATGAGCGAGGCGATCGGAAAGCCGCCGACGGTGAGCCTTTTGTCCGAGGACGCGCTCCGGGAGCTCCTCCCGCCGTTCTATTCCGGGCAGCTCAGCGCGAACATGGTCCACAGGAACACGCGCCTGAAGCGCCTCGGGTTCGAGCTCAAGTACCCTCGCATCCGCGAGGGCATCCGGGCGCTCGACCTGCCGCGGCTCTGACGCGCCCGCCCGTGAGGGCGCGGCGCGGCTTGCCGCTCGCCGCGCGCCCGTCCTAGGCTCTCCGCACCTCGATGAGCACGACACCGCCCTCCGCCGTCGGCCCGCGCTGGCTTTACCTGCACGGCTTCGCCTCGGGCCCGAGCTCGACCAAGGGCGTCCAGATCGCCGCGCACTACGCGCGGCGCGGGGTCGCCCTCGAGCGGCTCGACCTGCGGGTGCCCTCGCTCGAGCGGTTGCGCCTCCGCGCGATGATCGACGCCGTGAAGCAGGCGCTCGGCGGAGCGCGCGAGCGGGCCGTGGTGATGGGATCGAGCCTCGGGGGCCTCACCGCGTGCCGCGTCGCCGAGGAGGACGCGCGGGTGTGCGCGCTGGTGCTGCTCGCGCCGGCGTTCCGGATCATGGAGCGATGGCGGCGGCGGCTCGGCGAGGAGGCCTATCGGGCCTGGGAGGAGCGGGGGTGGCTCGAGGTCGACGATTACGCCGAGAAGCGGCGCGCCCGGGTGGATTATGGGTTTGCCCTCGACGCGGCCGAGGTGGATGACCGCTCGGGCGGCTGGCCCGACGTGCGGGTCCCGACGCTGATCGTCCACGGCCGGAACGACGACGTGGTGGACATCGAGCTCTCGCGGACGTTCGCGGCGGGGAAGCGGCATGTCCGGCTCGTCGAGGTGGACGACGGCCACGAGCTCGTGGCCTCGATTCCGCGCATCCTCCGCGAGGCGGACGAGTTCCTGCGGTGCTTCCTCGAGGGCTGAAGAGCGCGCTCCTCCCAGCCAAGGTGCCCGCGAGAGCTGAACGTCTGCTCAGCGCATCGCGCCGTCGCGTGATCCGCCGGTTCCCTCGTCAGGCGAGTCGCATTGTATGCGCAAAGAGCACAGCTATCAAGAGCGGCGTGCTTCGCTTATCCCTCCGGTGCATCCGGCTGCGGATTGGCCGCGGCCGAGCGATCGGAGGAGCGAATGGAGACTGCGCAGGCCATCGGGCGGACCGCGTCCGTCAACGGCATCGACCTGTACTACGAGCTTCGCGGCGAGGGGCCGCCGCTCGTGCTGCTCCACGGCTTCACCGGGGTGGGCGGCGACTGGGGCCACGTGTTCGACCTCGCCGAGCTGGGGCGCGATCACCGCGTCATCGTCCCCGATCTGCGCGGGCACGGCCGGTCGACAAACCCGGACGGCGCGCTGACCCTCCGCCAGTGCGCCCTCGACGTCTTCGCCCTCCTCGACCACCTCGGGGTGACGACGTTCCGGGCCGTGGGCCTCAGCTTCGGCGCCAAATCCCTGCTGCACCTGGCCACGCAGCAGCCGGAACGCGTAGCGTCGATGGTGCTCGTGTCCGCGGCTCCGTACTTCCCCGAGCAGGCCAGGGCGATCATGCGGCAGGTCTCCGACGAGGGGCGATCGGAGGGGGAATGGGAGGAGATGAGGGGCCGCCACAAGCTCGGCGACGCGCAGATCCGGGCGCTGTGGCGCCAGCCGAGGCGCTTCGCCGAGAGCTACGACGACATGAATTTCACGCCTCCTTACCTGTCGACCATCGCCGCGCGGACGATGATCGTGAGCGGCGACAGCGATCCCCTCTATCCCGCCGAGATCGCCCTGGAGATGTTCCGCGCCATCCCGCGCTCCTGCCTGTGGGTCGTGCCGAACGGCGGACACGGGCCCATCTTCGGCGAATGGAAGGAGCCGTTCGCCCGCGCGGCGCTCGCCTTCCTGCGCGGCGAGCCGGGCGAGCAGGCGGCCGTCCGGCCGTAGCGCCACGGCGAGCCAGGGAATTCGAGAGCGCCGGCGGCGCCCGCGCGGCCTCGCCGGCGGGGGTCGCCGCCCGTGACGCGGCCGGGAGAGCGCCTCCGAGGCGCCACGCGTTCCCCGGGGTCGCGCGCCGCCGAGGCGTGCTAGAAGGGGGCCCATATGAGCAGGATCTCCGAGCGCGCGTTTGCCGAGATGGTCGAGGCGGGGTGTCCCGCGTGCGGGGGACGGCAGCTCAACCTGCGCTCGTATGTCGACGGGCTCGTGCCGCTCATGGAGGGCGAGCCCGTCGGCCCGGTCAAGTGGGTCTACAAGGGGGAGATGTTCGTCGACGGGCTGTACGAGATCGCGTGCGGCGCGTGCCGGCACCTCCTGTTCACGGACGACCGCTGCCCGCGGTGCCACGCCGAAGGCGGCCTCGCGCGCGGGCTCACGACGACCAACGCGTACGCCGTGCCGGAGCGGTGCCCGCGCTGCGAGCACATCGAGGTGCGCTTCATCGCGCTCGTGCCGGCGCGCGTGAAGTACGAGGGGAAGCGCGCGGACAAGGCACAGACGAGCGTCGAGCTGCACGACCCCGGGTTCCACGGCTATCGCGTCGACTGCAAGGACTGCGGCAAGATCGCCGAGCGCGCGGACGCGTGCCCGATCTGCGAGAGCCCCGCGCCGATCCGGGCGCGCTTCAGCTGAACCAGGGTTTGGTCAGGCGGACCGTAGAAAGAACGCCGTCGGATCCGTCCTCATGGCAGTAGCAGGAAGAAGGTTGATGAGCTAGGGTGCCGACCCATGCCTGGGCTCGTGTTCCCCTCCGGGTCGTTCGCTGCCTACCTCTTCGATTGCGATGGGACGATCGCGGACTCGATGCCGATTCACCATCAGGCTTGGCTCGAGGCGCTCGCCCCGCATGGATGCGAGTTCACCGACGAGGACTTCTACGGCTGGGCGGGTATGACGACCGAGCGGATCGTCGAGCTCCTGAACCACAAGTACGGGCTACGGATGCCGGTGGCCGAGGTCTTCGAGGCGAAGGAAGCGGCGTACCACCGGCTGCTGCCGGCCGTGCGCGGCGTGCCCGAGGTCGTGACCGCGCTCCGCGACGCTCCCCCGCGCACGAAGCGCGCCGTCGTCTCGGGGAGCCCGCGCGTGTCGGTGGAGAAGACGCTCGCGTTCCTGGGGCTCCGCGGCTACGTCGACGAGATCGTCGCGGCGGAGGACTATGCGCGGCCCAAGCCGGCGCCCGAGCCGTTCCTCACGGCGGCGACGCGCCTCGGCGTCGAGCCGTCGCGTTGCCTGGTCTTCGAGGACGCGGTGCTCGGGATCGAGTCCGCGCGGGCCGCGGGCATGCAGTGGGTCCTCGTCGATCCCCGGGCGCTCCGCGCCGGGCGGTCGGATCCTTGATCCATGCGCGCGCTGGGAGACGGGGCTCTCGGTCGGTAGCAACTCGGGTCAGAAATCCCGCCAGCGCTCGATGTCCTGGTCGGCGAGGGTCCTTCGTAGGGTCTCTCGGCTGACCGAGCGAACGGTCTTTCGCCGCTCGGCCTCGTCAGCGAGCAGGGCGGTGATCCACCACGCTCGTCGCTCGGGCGGCGGACCGCAGATCGGCGCGATGAGCGCGGCGGCTTGCGCGCTGTCGAGGAGCTTGGAGCGGTGCCGCCGGGGCTCCTCGCGGCTGTCGGTCTACCGGGATCGCGAGCGCCGGCGCCGCACCCCGAGCGCTGCCGCCGCGATCGTGAAGAGCGAAGCGTAGGACGCGCCCCGCGGCGACTCTTCGCCGGTCACGCGGCAGCCGCAGCCGCCGTCATCGTCGCTGCCGCCCGCGCCGCCGGTGCCGGTCGTGGCAGCCGTGGTCGTGGATGTCGTGTCGCCGCCGGTGCCCATACCGCCGACGCCCATGCCGCCGGCGCCGCCGGAGTCATTGCCGCCGGTGCCGCCGACGCCCATGCCGCCGGTGTCATTGCCGCCGGCGCCGCCGACGCCCATGCCGCCGGTGCCATCGCCGCCGGTGCCATTGCCGCCGGTGCCATCGCCGCCGGCGCCATCGCCGCCGGCGCCGCCGACACCCATACCACCGCCCATTCCACCCGCGCCGCCCGCGCCGGACGCGTCGCAGGCGTCGCCGATGCCATTGCCACTGGAGTCGGCCTGGTCGGGGTTCGGCACGGTCGGGCAGTTGTCGCAGGCGTCCCCGACGCCGTCGGCGTCGGTGTCGGTCTGCGCGGTGTTGGACACCGTGAGGCAGTTATCCAAGCTGTTGAGGACCGTGTCGAGGTCGACATCGGCGGCGCTGGGCACGGCGCACGCGGTCCAGGTCGTCGACCAGGGCTCGCTGGTCTCGTCGCGGCCGCTGACGCCGTTGCTGCCCATCATGACCTGGCCGGTCTCCGCGAGGTCCACGCGACACGTGTTGATCGTCGTCGTACCCGTCGACAGGGGTGCGTGCAGCGCGGGGTTGTCCGCCGTATCCGGCAGGTACGTCGAGCCGTTGACCGTGACGCCCGTCTTGTTCACCGGGGCTTGGGGCCCCGCCGCTCCATAAAACACGTAATCGACGTCGGTCACGAGGCTCGTCATGCCATCCCAGTGAAACATAACGACCGGCTCGCTCCCATTGGTGAACCCCCACGCGGCGCCGACGCCGTTCATGACCGGCACGAGCATGTCAGGGACATCGGGGCTCGTCGCGGTCGCGGCGCCCGTCGCGATCTCGTACGTGGGATAGATCCCGTAGCCGGTGAACGCGCTCGTCGCGCCGCAGGAGGTCCTGAAGCACTCGCCGCCGGCGATCGCCACGTACTGGGTCTCGCCCGGCTGGATGACAGCACCGGCGGGGAATCGCACGATGAAGTCGCTGGTGACGGCGGGGGCCCCGGCGATGACCACGTCGTAATAGGTATTGTAATCGGCGAGGTAATAATCGGTCAGGACGACCGGCGTGTCTCCGGCGTTCCGGATCGCGACGGACTCGGCCTGTGTCGGGGAGACGACGACCTCCATCAGCAGGAGCTTCTCCGCCGCGGCGTGCGCCGCCGCTGGAAGCAAGACCATCGTGGAGAAGGAGAGAATCGAGGCGAGGCTCTTCATGGGGCGTACCCTACATTGAATCCGGAGAGAGTGGAAGGCACAGGGTGGCGTCAGTCCGAAGACCGTCACACCGATTCAGGGCCAGGACCTGGAAACAGCCGAGGATGGCGCCGCTCGTATCCGGCTAGGCGTTGCGCCCACGTCACGCGCTCAGCAGCCCGTGGCCGTGTCGCCCCCGTCGGTGATGCACGTGTCGAATCCGAGATCGCCGTTTGCCGTATCGCCACCCTGACCATCCGCCACGTCGATCGTATCGTTGCCGAGGCCGCCGGACATGATGTCCGTACCCTCGTGATCGATCAGCGTGTCGTCTCCTTTCTGACCGTCGAGGTTGTCGTTGCCGGGCCCGCCGTAGATGGTGTCGTTGCCGTTGTCGAACAGGTACAGCAGGCTGCCCAGGAACGTTTCTCCATAGTTCGAATCGTTCCCCGCTTCTCCATACAGCGTGTCCTGGCCGTTACCGCCGCCCAGCGTATCGTCGCCGTCCCCGCCGTGCAGCTCGTCGTCACCGTTGCCGCCATCAAGCACGTCGTTGCCCGAGCCCCCGTACAGGGTGTCGCTGCCGTTGTTGCCTTTGATGGTGTCGTTGCCGCCCAGGCCGCAAATCACGTCATTCGAGCTGGTGCCGTTGAGCGTGTCGTTGCCGCTGGTTCCGACGATGGTGCACCCATGCGCATTATTGATGGTCGTCGACTCGCTGTCGGAATCGTCCCCGGGATCCGGATCATTTTCGGTGGCGCTCACCGTGCTGCTTGCGGTGATGATACCGGTGGCACCAGGCTCCACCGTGATAATGACCGTGGCCTGTCCCGAGGCAGAGAGCGTACCCAGCGCACAGTCGATGGTGGCACCCGTCACCGTGCACGAGCCCTGGGATGCAACGGCAGCAGTCACGGTACCCGTCGCGCCGGAGAGCGTCGTGCTGGCACCGACGTTCGTCGCATCGGCCGTGCCGACGTTGTCGATGGTAAGCGTGTAGCTGTAGCTGTCCCCGAGCGAGGCGGGATCGGCCGAGTCCGTGAGCGCTGCAGTCAGGTCGGGCTCGGCCGCCGTGCAGGGCGCGAGCGTCGTGGACGTGCCATTGGAGTCGGCCTGGTCGGGGTTCGGCACGGTCGGGCAGTTGTCGCAGGCGTCCCCGACGCCGTCGGCGTCGGTGTCGGTCTGCGCGGTGTTGGACACCGTGAGGCAGTTATCCAAGCTGTTGAGGACCGTGTCGAGATCGATGTCGGCGGCGCTCGGCACGGCGCACGCGGTCCAGGTCGTCGACCAGGGCTCGCTGGTCTCGTCGCGGCCGCTGACGCCGTTGCTGCCCGTCATGACCTGGCCGGTCTCCGCGAGGTCCACGCGGCACGTGTTGATCGTCGTCGTACCCGTCGACAGGGGTGCGTGCAGCGCGGGGTTGTCCGCCGTATCCGGCAGGTACGTCGAGCCGTTGACCGTGACGCCCGTCTTGTTCACCGGGGCTTGGGGCCCCGCCGCTCCATAAAACACGTAATCGACGTCGGTCACGAGGTTCGTCATGCCATCCCAGTGAAACAGAATGACCGGCTCGCTCCCATTGGTGAACCCCCACGCGGCGCCGACCCCGTTCATGACCGGCACGAGCATGTCAGGGACATCGGGGCTCGTCGTGGCCGCGGCGCCCGTCGCGATCTCGTACGTGGGATAGATGCCGTAGCCGGTGAACGCGCTCGTCGCGCCGCAGGAGGTCCTGAAGCACTCGCCGCCGGCGATCGCCACGTACTGGGTCTCACCCGGCTGGATGACAGCACCGGCGGGGAATCGCACGATGAAGTCGCTGGTGACGGCGGGGGCCCCGGCGATGACCACGTCGTAATAGGTATTGTAATCGGCGAGGTAATAATCGGTCAGGACGATCGGCGTGCTTCCGGGGTTCCGGATCGCGACGGACTCGGCCTGTGTCGGGGAGACGACGACCTCCATCAGCAGCAGCTTCTCCGCCGCGGCGTGCGCCGCCGGGGTGAGCGCGTCATGGGCCTCGCCCACGGCCTCCCCGCTTTCGTCGCCGTCGGCCGCGGAGGGGCCGGCGCTGGTGCAGCCCGCGAGCAGCAGGGTGGAGAGCGCCGGGATCGTCAGAGAGTGGAGAAGTGAGCCTGCAAGAGACCGCATGGGGGGTCATCCTTTCAAGGTTGTGCTTGCGCTGCCTGGCGAAGGGTCGGGTCGGCCTGTGCAAGCTCGAGGCCAGCGTCGAATCGGCGCTTTCGGAGGGGATGTTGACGCAGGCCCCTGCATGGCATTCGGTGTGTGCGCGCCGCGGGTTCCCGTCGCCCAGGTCCAGTCGCGCGCCGCCTTCTGCTGCCTGAATGCCTCACCTGCGGAGACCACGACGCACCGCCGTGACCGACCGCGGCGACCCTGCCGAGTTCGATGACGGAGCGATGTTCCACCATAGGTTCAGGCGAGGATGCAACAGCGACGAGCTCGGCCGCGCGCTTGTCTTGCCGTTCGTGGACAGTTCGCTGCCGTTTCTGGACAGGCACCATCGTTCGCGCACACGAGCGATGGCGATCTGCGCGATACGTTGAGGTCGAGCCCGACGACGGGTACGCCATGGTGAGCTGCGGGCGGTTGGCCCGGGGCGGCGTTGTCGCTGGAGTCGTTGCTCGTGGGGGGGGCCAGCGCTCGTGATGTTCAGGGTCGGCGCCGCGGCCGGAGGCGCGGCAGGCCCGCGGCCGCGCGCCCCGCCGACAGCGTCTCGGAGGGGCTCTCGCCGAACCGGCGCTTGTAGTCGACGCTGAACCGCCCCGGGTTGCCGAGCCCGAGCGCGGCCACGACGCCCGCGACCGACGTGCCGGCCGAGGGCTCGGCCAGCCGGCGGCGCGCGAGCTCGAACCGACGGCGCCGCAGGAAATCCATCGGCGGCATTCCCCGGCTCGCCACGAAGGCTGCTCGCAGGGACCGCTCCGGCACGCCCGCCGCGGCGACGATGTCGGCCAGCGTGATGGGCTCCGCAGCGTGCGCGGCCATGTACTCTTCAGCCTTGCGGACGAGGAGAAGGGATCACACCCTTTGGAGGATGTAAATTGTGAGCCAGCCAGGTAGATCCGCTGGGCGTTTCGCTCGGACGTCGCGAGGTGGGGCGAGTCACACGACACGCGGGCTCGTCCACGGTCGAGTGTGGCATCTCCATCGCTCGGGATGTCGTTGCCGTGCCCTCGCGCAAGCGCTGGTGCTGCGCACGGACGGCGCTTCAGGTGTCGTTGGGCACGGGCTTGCGCGTGAGCGGCTCCGAGGCGCGCTTCAGGCCGGTGAGCACCCTGTAGCGGGCGGCGATGTCCTCCAGCTCGCCGGGGGCGAAGACGTCCTCGATCCGGTCGAAGCCGTCGGGCGCGCGTTCATAGGCGATCTGCAGGCACTGCTCCGGGCCGTCGCGGCGATTGGCCGCGACGATGGCGGCGGTGGCGGGCAGGCGCTCGGCCTCGTAGGCGGCCAGCGCCTCCACCGGATCGGCGTGGGCTGCGAGCGCGCGGACCAGGGCGCGGGCGTCCAGGATGGCCTGGCTCGCCCCGTTGGAGCCGTTCGGATACATGGGATGGGCGGCGTCGCCCAGCAGCGTCATGCGCCCGTGGCTCCAGCGCGGCACCGGGTCGCGGTCGACCAGCGGGAACTCGTAGATCGCCTCGGCGTCCCGGACCAGGCCGGGCACATCGAGCCAGTCGAAGCGCCAGGATTCGAACCTGGGCAGGAACTCGGCAGGGTCGCCCGGCCGGTTCCAGTCCTCCCGTCGCAGGTTCTTCGCGACCGCGAGATCGGCGGCCCAGTTGATCCTCTGACGGCCGTCCGGCCCCGGTGGGGAAATCGGATAGATGACGAACTTCTGGTCCCGATGCCCGGCAATGACCATGCTGGCGCCGGTGAGGAAGGGCGCCGCCAGGCTGGTCCCCCGCCACAGGATGTGACCGCCGTAGATCGGCGGCCCCTCGTCCGGATAGAGGCGGGCGCGCGCCGCCGAGTGGATGCCGTCGGCGCAGATCAGGAGATCGGCGGGGACCTCCCACGCCGCACCCGCGCGATCGAGGAAGCGCGCCACGATGCGGCCTCCGCCCTCTTCGTGGTCCATGAAGCGCCGGTCGCAGATCACCCGCTCAGGGCCCAGCCGCTCGACGACGGCGTCGAACAGCGCGCCCTGCAGGGCGCCGCGGTGCAGGGAGATCTGCGGCGCGGCATGCCCGGCGAAGCGGCCGCGCGGTTCGCCCCAGATGCGCTGGCCGAAGCGGTTGAAATAGAGCATCTCGCGGGTCGCCACCCCGTGGGCCAACAGGGCCTCGACAAGGCCCAGCTCGCCCAGCACCTCGACGGCGTTGGGCAGGAGGTTGATGCCGACCCCGAGCGGCAGGATGGTGGGCGTGGACTCGAACACCGTCACCTCATGACCCGAGGCGTGCAGCGCCAGAGCCGCGGCCAGGCCGCCGATGCCAGCGCCCACAACGATCGCCTGCATATGTCCTCCAGTAGGATTTCTTACCACGATGCCGTCGCTCGAGGACAGCACGCACCCGGCGTCCAGCTCCGGGCGCGATCCCAGGAGCTGGTGGTTCTCTCACCCCGGGGAGCACCGAACCCGACGGCCCGCTGACGAGCGTTCCACCGGCGACCGTGCCCCCGGTGATCGGGACGGCGTTGCGCGCCGCGCTTGCTCGCGCCGACGCAGTCCTGGCGTCCGCTAGCGCGCGGGGCAGCGGGCCGCGACGTACCGGCCGTTCGGGTCCTGGTCGAGGAGCAGCGCGCCCGCGCCGTCGAGCTCGAAGGTGACCGACGTCGGCTCGATCGCCGTGATGGTGAGCCTGCCGAAGCCCCCGTCGCCGCCGCCGGTGGCGGCCCCGGTGCTGCTGCAATCCGCGCGAGACGACATCCCGTAGATCGTGAAATCGCCGCTCGCCGTATCCACCTCGCCCACGGCGAGCATCGACGCGGGCATGCTGAGCTCCAGGTTCCACCAGTCGCTGCAGGGCGAGAACGTGGGGCGCGCGTCGGGATCGCTGCAAGACAGGGCGAGGGTGGCGATGCGGATGGTCACGGTCGCGTCGCCGTAGACGATCGCGCTCACCCCCGGCGCCGGGCTGCCGGAGGTCGTCGGCGGAGGATCGGGCGTCGGCGGATGGGGGGTCGGCGAAGGGCCGACGGAGGCGGTCGTCGTCGAGCCCGCGCCGCCGGCTCCGCCAGCGCCGTCTCCGCCGCCGTCCATGATCACCGCGCCGCCGCACCCGGCGTGAACGAGCAGCGCGACCGTCCCTATCGCCCAGGAAATGTGTCGAGGTGAGAGCGTCATCGCCGCATCGTATCGCCATCCGGCGAGCGCTGGGGGAACAGCGTCTGCGAGTGGACGCTCCGCCGCCTGGGTCCTCTTCGCCCGAGGGGAGCGGGGTGGTTCTTCCGTCATGGCAGCACGAGCCAGCACATCTGCGAAGCGGCAATGAGCCCCGCGACGAGCGCGACGGCCATCGCGGCCTTCAGGTACCGCGCTTCCAGGCGCAGCTCGCGGCGCAGGTCGGCTCCGGTACCGGCAAACACGAGGAGCGGCGCGCCCTCACCCTGGCCGATGACGGGAGCAACGGCGTGCTTCCGGTAGCCAGCCCCCTGCGCCGAAGGAACCGTCTTCTTCACCGCGCCGACGACGAAGAGCGGCTCTCCCGGTTCCATGTAGCTCTCCTCGACCTCGTAACGGGACGATGGGTCGACGGACGGGAAACATCGAGACCAACCGGACCGGTGCGCGTCCCTGCCCGGTTTGATGCCGCGCAGCGCGCGCAGATCCACCTCCGCTCCCGCCATCTCCAGCGTCCCCTCGCCCGACGCGTGCTCGAAGGCGACGGTGCGCGGCGTCGCTTGGCTCCACTCCAGGCGAGCGCCGGCGCGCGTCCTCGATCGAGCGACCTCGCAGACCTTGACCTGCGAGAAGGCGCGCGGCTCGCCGGTGAGCAGCCCTGCTTCGACCGCGTGATCGCTTCTGACGTTGACGTCCAGCGAGATGACGCCGCCGGTCGCCTGAACCAGCGGAGCTCGCGCGGACGACGACAGCAGCGCGTCCGCGGCGCGGAGCGCGCGGCGCCGCTCGCTCGCCGAGGCGATGAAGACGGCGACGGTCGCGAGCACGGCGGAGCAGACGAGGCCATGTCGAAGGGCCATGGACCCATCGATGACCTCACCGAGCATCCAGACGACCCCGACGCCCAGCGACGTTGCGCCGAGCAGGTCAGGCCCGACAAGGGCCCAGGGGCGGCTGCTCGATCGGTGACCAGCGTAGCCCGCCATCGCCTTCAAGAGCGGGCTCGCCCTCACCACGCGCCATCCATAGGCGAGCAGCAGGATGCATGCCGCGCAGAAGCCGAAGATGCGCCCAGCGAGATGGAAGATCCTATGCTCGATGCGCGGCGCCGGCGTACCGTCCCCCGGCGTCAGGATCACCGGCTCGCCGCCGCATCCCTTCAGGGCCTCTGTTCCGTCGGGCAACGCCTCGATGCACCCCTCCGCGAAGACGAGATCTCCGGCGGAGACGCACTGAGCGAGCACGCGGCCGCCTCTGGGCATCTCGCAAAGCATCTCCCGCAGACGTGGGGCATCGGGCGTGCGCTGCAGGTGCATCGGATCGAAGGTGACTGGCCCGAGGATCCGCGTGGCGCGGCCATGGGCGACGAGCGATGCCCCAGCGTTGGCCGTCCCGCGGTAGTCCTCGACGAGGCTCCCCCGCGTGTCGGGGCGCTCACGGACGGCGAGGCAGAGCGCGAACGGATCCGCCGCGCCGCTGGCGATCGTCCCGGAGAGATAGACCCGATCCGGATGGCCGTCGCCTTCCGGCGTGATTCGCCGGAGCGCGTGGACCGGGTCGCGGGGATCCACCGCCGCAGCCATCGCCTGGACACCCCACCAGCCGAAACCCAGGCCGGCCCCGACGGGCACGAGAAAGCCGAGCACGCAGCACACGGCGAACCAGTCCCCGAAGCTCGCTTCACGCCCGGAGCTCTCGAAGAGCGACCACCGGGATTTCCGGCCGGTGCGTGTCGACCAATACAAGGTGAGGCCTCCTTCGAGCGGCGCGGTGGGGAGCCCTCCACGAATATCAGCAGCCCTCGCGCGGCGCGAGCGCGTACGCCGTACCGCTTCCTGCTTCGCGGCGTGCCGTCAGGACGTCCCTGCGCACCGACCCGGGGAGATCGGGCCTGGATCGCGCGCCCTCCGCGCGCCGTCGCCTCTGCCCCTCAGCTGGTCAGCCCCTTCAGGGGCCCGGTGCAGTAGTTCGGGTCGCCGAACGACTCGGCGTCGACGCCCATCGCCTGGAGCAGCGACACGAGCAGGTCGTTGTGCCCGACCTGCTTCGCCTGGGAGACGAAGCGGCCCGTCTTGAAATGACCGGCCGCGCTCCCGGCGAGCACATAAGGGATGTTCTGGCGCAGGTGATTGCCGTCGGCGTGCTCGTTCGTCCAGAAGATCACCGTGTTGTCGAAGACCGAGCCGTTCCCTTCCGGCATGCTCTTCAGCTTCGCGATGAGGTACGCGAGCTGCTCGGCGTAGAAGCGGCTGATCTTCGTGAGGCGCTGGCGGTTCACCGGGTCGGCGTAGCCGTTGTGCGCCATCGGGTGGTGGCCCTCGCTGATGTCCGGGCCGAGGAAGCTCAGCACCTTCGTCGTCGCGGAGTTCGTGAACTGGAGGCTCGCCACGCGCGTCAGATCGCAGGCGAGGGCCATCGCCATGAGATCGAGCTGGAGCCTCGTGACCTCGGGCATGCTCGCGACCTTGTCCGGGTCGACGTCCGGCGTCAGCTCCGGCTGCGCGCACGCCGCGGAGGTCGGCGCCACGCCGCGGTCGAGGCGCGACGCGATGTCCTCCACCGACGCGAGGTGCCCGGCGAGCTTCTCCTGATCCGCCGCGCCGAGGCGCCGCTGCAGCCGCTTGTAGTCGGCGGCCACCTTGTCGAGCACCGCCCTGCGCTGCTCGGTCTTCTGGGTCGCCGTCTCGGGCGTGACCGCCAGATCGGAGAAGAGGCGGTCGAACGCGGCGTAAGGGCTGTTCTCCGGCGGCAGCGGCTGCGCCGGGCCGCGGTAGGCGATGCGCGCGCCCACGTTCGCGCCGTAGACGAGCACGCCGAGCTCCAGCGACAGGAACTTGGTCCTCGTGCCGATGTGGTTCGCGATCTCCTGGTCGACCGAGATGCCGTCGGCCCAGCCGCACGACAGCCCGGCGTCGCCCGGGAAATCGCCCTCCTGCATCGGGCGCGCGGTCAGGCACTGCCCCGTGCCCTTCTGGTGCGCGTCGCCCGGCCCCACGAGCGCCGACAGCGCGCTCACGTTGCCGAGGACCAGCAGATCCTCGTTGTGGTCCTTGAGCGGCGCCAGGATGGGCGACAGCTCCTCGCCGTTCTTGAGCTGCGACGACGTCGGCCAGAAGTCCGGCGGGACGGTGCCGTTCGGCGTGTAGATGACGACGAAGCGCTTCGGGAACTCGGCCCCGAACGCGGCCCGCCCGGTCTGCTCCGACGCGGGGGCGAGCCGCTTCGAGCAGCCCATCACCTCGAGGAACGGCAGCGCGAGCGCCGCGCCGCCGAGGCCCCGGAGCACGGCGCGGCGGCTGAGTCGGAACGGCTTCATCACGGCTCTCCTTCTGCGCCGCCCTCTGCGGCGCCTGCTGCGCGGATCATGCGCCGGTAGCGGAACGCGTCGGTCTGGGTGAGCGCCACGAGCAGCGCCCGGATGTTGTACCCGGACGCCTCGAACGCCTGCGTCGCCTGCGCGAGGCTGCAGCTGTCCTCGCTCTGCTCGGCGCGGCCGTAGCCGAAGCGGAACCACTGCTTCACCACGCACGCGCGCACCTGCTCGCTCTCTGCGAGCCGGTGCGCGAGCTCGACCGCCCCGTCGAACGGGCCGTCGATGTCGGTCTGCGTGAGCTCGCCGCTCGCGTCGACGGGGATGCCGTTCTCGGCGTCGCGCCAGCGGCCGAGCGCGTCGTAGTGCTCGAAGCCGAACCCGATCGGGTCGAGCAGCGTGTGGCAGCTCTTGCACCCCGGATCCGAGACGTGCTGGGCGAACTGCTCGCGGGTCGTCTTCGTCGCGTCCACCATCGGCGGCTCCGGCACCACGTCCGGCGGCGGCGGCGGGATCTGGCAGAGCAGGCTCTGGCGCACGAACCGGCCGCGGTGGACCGGCGAGGACCGGTTCGGCTTCGCGTAGAGCGCGAGCAGCCCGGCGTGCGTCACGAAGCCGGCGCGCTGCGACGGATCGAGCTCGACCCGCTCGAACGCGTCGCCCTTCGGGCCGCCCTCGACGCCGTAGAACGCGGCGAGCTCCCGGTTCATCATCGAGTACGGCGCCGTGAACAGCGCGCTCACGCTCGCGTCCTGCTCGAAGATCGCGTGGTCCAGGAACGCCTCGGTCTCGGCCTGGAAGAGCGGCAAGAGCTCGTCCTTGTACTCGGGGTAGAGCTTCGGATCCTTCCCGCCCGCGGCGATCTCGTCGATCTTGGCGAGCCCGAGCCACTGGCGGTGGAAGCTCTTCACGGCCTCGCGCGCCCGCGGGTCCTCCAGCATGCGCCGCGCCTGCGCCTCGATCTCCGCGGCGGTGCCGAGCGCCCCCCGCTCGGCGGCGGCGAAGAGCGCGCCGTCGGGCATCGTGCCCCAGAGCAGGTAGGAGAGCCGCGAGGCGATCTCGTAGGACGTGAGCGGCACGACGTCGTCCTCCACCGGATCCGGCATGCCGAGCTCGACCCGGTAGAGGAAGTGCGGCGACTGCAGCATCGCCTGGAGGACCAGCGCGAGGCCGGTCGACGCGTCGTCGGGCGTGTCCCCGAGGGCGATGCCGCGCCGGAAGAGCGCGACGAAGTCGGCGATCTCGTCGTCGGCGAGGGGCCGCCGGAACGCCCGCTTGCCGAAGGACGCGACGAGCGCCGCGACCTCGCCGCGGCACGCCTCGCCCGCCGCGGCCTCGAGGCACGCGGGCGCCTCGCGGACGAGCTTGCCCACCGCGCGGGCCGCGACGCCCTCGGCCGCCGTCATGTACTGCTCGGCGAGCAGCGGGCTCACCACGAGCGCCGCCGCCTGGTTGTTGAAGCCGAGCGACTCCTCTTCAGGCACGAAGTCCCTCGCAGGGCGGCTGTCGTCGCCGAGGAGATCGAAGATCGTGTTGTCGTACTCCGCGCGGGTCATCCGCCGGAGCGGCGACTCGCCGGGCTCGATCGCGGTGCACAGCGGGGCCGTCGCCTCGCCGTCGCCGTCGTGCGCGGGCAAATCGCCGTACTGACCGGTGCAGGAGGCGAGGAGGAGCAGGCCGATGGGCCAGCGGAGACTTCGTGGTTCAGCCATGATGCCTCGTCAGCGAGCGCGGAGAGGAGCCGACGGCGGGATCGCGCGCCGCCGTGCCGCGCGCGCCCTCTCGCCATCTTCCAGGGAGCCTATGGCAATCCACTCCTCCAGGATAGGCGCCGCGCGAGGAGGGGGCGAATCAAGTGGGAGCTTGGGGCCGATGCGATCCTCCCATGCGCGCTCGCCTTACCGCGGGCTCGGTTCGCCGCGGTTCGCGGCGGATTGCCCCGGATCTCCGCGGGGCGTCGCCGACTCGGTATCTCGAAAGCGACGCTCGACCCGCGACGTGAAGAGCGACTATGCTCGCGCTCGATGCCAACGAGGCGAACGCGCGCCTGTCCTGTGTTTCCCGCGCAATCGCGGCGCCGCGCGCGCCGCTCCCATGCGGCCGCGCTGCTCGGCGCGGCGCTCGCGGCGCTCGCCGCGCCGTCTGCCGCGCGCGCGGCCGAGGCCGCGGCGGCGCTCCGCCCCGAGGCGGCGGAGCGCGACGAGGGGCGCGCTCTACCCACCGAGGGGGCCACCGAGGGGGCCGCCGTGAGGGCCGCCGTGGGCACCGAGCTCTTCAGCGCTGGAGTCGATCTCGAGATCGCGGGTCGTACGCTGTCCTATACGGACCTGCTCTCCGAGAACCTCCGCACCTACGAGGTGCTCGGCGTGCCCATGCCGTCGCTCCGAGCGGAGCTGTACCCGCTCGCGCGCAGCGCCTTGCCGGTGCTCCGCGATCTCGGGATCGCCCTCTCGTACGCCCGCGCCGTCGGCCTCGACTCGGAGGGCGGCGGGGGAGCGAGCGTATCGACCTCCTTCAGCCGGCTGCACGCCGGGCTCAAGGGCCGTTACCGCCCGGCCGGGCAGGCTGGTCCGGTCCTGTTCGCGAGCGGCGGACTCTGCTGGACCGACTTCGATGTCGCGCCGACCGGCGACCCGTCGCGCGACGCGGCGGCGGTGTCTTACGTCGCCCTGCGCCTCGGCGCGGACGGCCGCCTCCCTGTCGGCCCGGTCGCGCTGGAGGCCGGCGCGGGCTACCAGGCGCCGCTCTCGATGGGCGCGCTCGCGTCGTATTTCCGCGAGCCCAGCGCCGGCGGCGTCGACCTCCGCGTCGCGGTCGCCGTCCCGTTCGCGCCGGGGCTCGAGGCGCGCGCCGGGGCGTCGTACGCGCGGTTCTTCTACGACTTCGACGCCGAGCCCGGGGACCCGTACATCGCCGGTGGGGCGCTCGATCAGCTCTTCGCCGCTCACCTGGGGGTCGCTTATTATGGGTACTGAGGTGCGCGGAGCGCGCGCGGCGCGCGGCGCGTCCGGCCTCCGCCGCGGCTTCTGGGCGGCGGCCGCGCTCGCCGCGCCGGCCTTGCCGCTGCTCGCGGGGTGTCCCGGCAGGATCGACGACAAGGCGCGGTTCGAGACGCCCGACGACCGCCCGCCGGCCGACTGCGCCGACGTGCCCGCGGTGTTCGCCGAGCGCTGCGGCGGCGCGAGCTGCCACGGTCCGGGAGAGCCCGCGGCCGCCCTCGACCTCGTCACGCTCGGCGTCGGCGATCGCGTCGCCGGGCGCCCGGCCCAGAGCTGCGCGGGCGTGCTCGCCGACCCCGACCGGCCGGAGGAGAGCGTGCTCTACGCGAAGCTCGCGGACGCGCCGTCCTGCGGCGCGCGCATGCCGCTCGGCGGGGCTCCGTACTCGTCCGAGGAGCTCGCGTGCGTGGCCGCGTGGATCGCGGAGCTCGCGCCGGCCGCGTGCAGCGGCCCCGACTGCGGCTGCCCCGGGTGCGTGTGCGCGCCCGGCGCGCAGGAGGCGTGCTACTCCGGCGCGGAGGACACGCGCGGCGTCGGGCGCTGCGCGGACGGCACCCGCACCTGCAACGCCGAGGGCACGTCGTGGGGCCCGTGCACGGGCGAGGTCCTGCCCGCGTTCGACGCGTGCGACACGCCCGAGGACGAGGACTGCGACGGGCGCGCGCCCGCCTGCGAGGAGGTGTGGAGCCGCGCCTTCGGCGACGCGAACGGCCAGTACGCCCGCGCCGTGGCCGTCGACGCGGACAGGAACGTGTTCGTGGCCGGCCAGATGGAGGGCACGGTCGACTTCGGCGGCGGGCCGCTGACGGCCACGGGCGCCGACGCGTACGTGGCGAAGTTCGACAGGTTCGGCACGCACCTCTGGAGCAAGCGCTTCGCGGGCGACGGCAACCAGTTCGCGATGGCGCTCGCGGTCGACCCGGCCGGCGACGTCGTCGTGGCGGGCCGCGCGTTCGGCAGCGTCGACCTCGGCGGCGGCGTGCTCGTGTCGCACGGGGGCGACGACGTGTTCGTCGTCAAGCTCGACGCGGGCGGCGAGCACGTCTGGAGCCGGATGATCGGCGGATCCGGCGCGGATCGCTGCGATCGCGTCGCCGTCGATCCGGCGGGCAACGTCCTCGTGGCGGGCGGCTTCCACGGCGCGGTCGACGTCGACGGCGCCGTGCTCACGAGCGCGGGCCTGCGCGACGCCTTCGTGCTGCGGCTCGCCCCGGGGGACGGCCGCACGCTGCTCGCCCTGCGCGCCGGCGACGAGGGCGACGACTACGCCCACGCGATCGCGGCCGACGCGGACGGCAACCTGCTCGTCGCGGGCCATTTCTCGGGCTCGATCGATCTCGGCGGGGCGCCGCTCGCGAGCGCGGGGCTCTCGGACGTCTTCGTGGCCAAGCTCGGCCCCTCGGGCGACCACCTCTGGAGCGCCCGGTTCGGCGGCGCCGAGGCCGACGAGGCCCACGACGTCGCGGTTCACGAGGCGACGGGCGACGTGGTGCTCACGGGCACGTTCGCGTCGACCATCGACTTCGGCGGCGGGCGGCTGACGACGGCCGGCGGGCGGGACCTGTACGTCGCCCGGCTCTCCAGCGACGGCGCGCACGTCCTGAGCCGGCGCTTCGGCGACGCGGAGGACCAGCTGCTCACCGACTTCGAGACGGGCGCGCGCGCGAGCGCCGACGTGGACGCCGCCGGCAACATCGTGCTCGCGGGGCCGCTCTTCGGCGCGGCGGACTTCGGCGGCGGGCTGCTGACGAGCCGGGGCAAGACCGACGTTTACCTGGTCAAGCTCGGCCCCGCGGGCGATCACCTGTTCAGCTCGCTGTTCGGGGACGGTCAGACGCAGGTCGGCCTGGATGTCACGGCGGGCTCAGGAGCGAGCGTGCTGCTCGCCGGCCGTTTCTACGGAAAAGTCAACTTCGGTCACGGGGCGCTCTCGGGCGCGGGCCAGGGAGATGCGTTTCTGACGAAGCTTTCCCTGTAACCCAGGGTTGTAAAATTGGCGCCCTGATGTACAAACCCGCTGTCTGCTGAACTGTCTCACGCAGGCGACCCCAGCCGGTCCTGTGCAAATTTGCCTCGCCTGAGGCAGGCTGGATGCTCGCTCGTTGCTGGCGCGGGCCTGCCGCTGCCATTCCGGCCTCGTTTCCAGCTTCTCCGAGGTGGCATGTTCTCTGCTGACCGTGGCTCGACCGCGCGCGAGCCGCGCACCCCCCTATTTGGAGGACTCCTGTCGAGCCTGCGGGCGAGTCCGGAGGAGCAGAGGTATGCGCATCCTGCTTATCACCAAGGTCTTCCCGAACGCGATGAACCCCGGCCAGGCGCCGTTCAACCGGCGGCAGTTCGCCGCGCTGTCGCGTTATTGTGACATCGACGTCTTCGCCACCATCCCCTGGTTTCCGGGGGCCTCCAGGTTCTCCAGGTGGTCAATCGCGGACAACGCGCCTCGCGAGGAGGTGATCGAGGGATTGCCGGTGCGCCACCCGCGGTTCCTGTACCTGCCGAAGGTCGCGCCGTACCTCAACGGCCCGCTCTACGCGGCCTCGATGCTCTTCGAGCTCGCGCGGCACCACCCGGCGCCGGACGTGATCGTCGGATCGTTCGCCTACCCGGACGGCTTCGCCGCGGTGTGCCTGGCGGAGCTGCTCGGCGTCCCGGCCGTCGTCAAGGTGCACGGCTCGGACATCGACGTGCTCTCCCAGCAGCCGGCGGTGCGGCCCGCGCTGGAGTGGGGGCTCCGGCGCGCGACGCGCGTCGTCGCCGTGAGCAAGCAGCTCGCCGAGGGGGTCCACGCGCTCGGCGTCCCGCGCGATCGCATCGATGTCGTCATGAACGGCGTCGATCGCGCCATGTTCCGGCCGCGCGACCGGGGCGAGGCCCGCGCCGCGCTGGGCCGCGCCGCGGACCGCCGGATGCTGCTCTACGTCGGCCACCTGCTCCGCGACAAGGGCGCGCTCGACGCGATCGCCGCCTTCGAGCGGATCGCCGCGGCGCACCCGGACATCGACCTCGTGCTGGTCGGGAGCGGCGCCGACGAGCAGGCCTGCCGCGCGGCGGCGGAGCGGCTCGGCGACCGCGTCCTCTTGACGGGGCGCCTGCCGCACGACCAGGTGGCGCGCTGGGTCGCCGCCTGCGATGCGCTGGTGCTGCCGAGCCACCACGAGGGCACGCCGAACGTCGTGATCGAGTCGATCGCGTCCGGCCGCCGCGTGGTGGCGACGCGGGTCGGGGGCATCCCCGACGTGCTGAGCAGCCCCGAGCTCGGCGAGCTCGTCTCGCCCGGCGATCTGCACGCGCTGGCCCAGGCCATGGTGCGCGCGGCGCACGCGCCGTACGATCCCGAGCGGATCGCGGCGATCTCGGGGTGCAAGGGGTGGGACGAGAGCGCCCGCGCCTTCTACAACTCGATCCTCGCCGCGCGGGGCGAGCGGCCGCTGCCGGCGATCGTCGAGAAGCGCCCGGCGCTCCAGCTCGACGGGCAGCCCCCTCCGTCCACGCGCTGGGCGCCGCCGCCCGCCTCGCGGCGGTTCCCCGAGGTCGCGGTCAGCCAGGCCTGAGGAGGCCGCGCGGCGCGGGCCCGCCTCGGCGCGGGCCCGCCTCAGGCCACCGGCACGGCCTTGTCCGGCCGAAGGCGCACGGTGGGGCCGGGATCCGGGGGCGGCGGCTCGGCGCGCGGCATCGCGGCGCGCGCGGCCCAGAAGCTCCTCGCGTCCTCCGGCGTCCAGTGCGGCTCCGGCGCGCACGCCTCGAGCGCCGCGAGCAGCTCGCGCGCGCTCTGGTAACGGTCGCCGGGCCGCTTGGCGAGGCACCGCATCACCACCTCTTCCAGCTCCGACGAGAGCGGCCACGGCGCGCGCAGCGACGGCGGGATCGGCGGCATCGTCATGTGGGAGTAGACGAGCTTGCCGAAGCTCCGGCCCTCGAACGGGGCCACCCCCGTCAGCAGGTAATAGAGCGTGACGCCGAGCGAGTAGATGTCGCTGCGCGCGTCGACCGCGCCGGCCGAGATCATCTCCGGGGACATGTAGGTCGGCGTTCCCTTGATCACGCCGACGTCCGTCATGCTCGCGTCCCCTTCTAGGGTCACCTGCTTCGCGATCCCGAAGTCGAGCACCTTGAGCACGTCGTGCTCGTCGCCGACGCGCGTGATGTAGAGGTTGTGCGGCTTGATGTCGCGGTGGATGACGCCCGCGTCGTGCGCCTCCGCCAGCGAGAGGCAGATCTGCCGCGCGAAGTGCACGACGCGCGAGGGGGGCATCGGGCCGTGATCGCGCACCAGGGTGGCCAGGTCGGCGCCGGCCAGGTGCTCCATCGCGATGTAGAAGATGCCGTCGCTGCTCGCCCCGAAATCGAAGATCCGGATGGTGTGCGGCGACGTGAGCCGGCTCGTCGCGCGCGCCTCGCGCTCGAAGCTGCGCACGTCGCCCTCGGACTTGCTCTCGCTGCGGAGCAGCTTCAGCGCCACGTCGCGGCGGAGCGACTCGTCCCACGCGAGCCACACCTCGTTCTGCCCGCCCCGGCCGACCGGCGCCACGAGCCGGTAGCGGCCGAGCTTGCGGGCCTCGTAGACCTGCTGGCGCGCCGACCAGAGGCCGTGGCTCGCCGCCGACACGAGGATCGCGGTGGCGAGCACGAAGATGTAGTTGCAGGCGAAGACGACGAGCGACCGCGGCGACGTCCACTGCGCCGCGAGCGACGGGTCGAGCGACGCCCCCGCGCCCATGATGATCGGGAAGCTGAGCGCCACGGGGAGCGTCATCCGCAGCGAGCGCGTGAAGTGCGTCGGCAGGATCGTCGCGTCGACGAGCATCACGATCGACAGCCCGTGCATGTAGTTCCAGGTGAGATCCCCGAACTCCAGGGCCATCACCGAGATCAGCCCCCCCGTGCTCCAGACCGCGAACACGTGGGCGGCGTCGAGGAGCTCGGCCGAGGTCTGCCCGCGCCGCGCGAGCAGGTAGAGCCAGAGCAGGATGATCTCGCCGAACAGCCGGTAGAGCAGCAGCCGCGCGACGGAGGCGCTCGGAAACACCGCCAGCACGACGAACACGTCGAGCGCCGCGAAGGTGGGCCAGGTCACCAGCGCGGTGGGGAGGCCCCGCGCCATCGCGCGGCGCTCCTCCGTCGAGCTCGGGCCGGAGGCTCCCTGGGATCCCGTCGGATGAGAGCTGCTCGAGGCGTTCATGGTGCGGCGCGGCCCAGGGTGCAGGCCGCATTGGAGCGCCGCGCTGGCGGGGAGTCAAAGCGCACGTCGCCCCCGCGGAGCGGCGCGCGTGATCGCGCAAGATTGCGCGGAATCGCGCGGAGAGGAAGCTGCTACAGTGCCGCGCGATGCCGGAGCGATGCCCGTGGGTGACCGCGGATCCCGAGTATGTCGCCTACCACGACGAGCAGTGGGGCGTGCCGCTGCACGACGACCAGGCGCTCTTCGAGATGCTGATCCTCGAGGGCGCGCAGGCGGGGCTCAGCTGGCTCACCGTGCTGCGCAAGCGCGCGGCGTACCGCGAGGCGTTCGCGGGCTTCGACCCGGCCCGCGTGGCCCGCTTCACGCCCGCGCGCGTCGAGAAGCTCCTCGCGAACCCCGGGATCGTGCGCAACCGGCTCAAGGTCGCGTCGGCCGTCGTCAACGCGCAGCGCTTCCTCGAGGTGCAGCGCGAGCACGGCAGCTTCGACGCGTACCTCTGGGGCTTCGTCGGCGGCGCGCCCGTGGTCAACGCGTTCCGCGCCCTCGCGGAGGTCCCGGCGAAGACGGAGATCTCGGACGCGCTCAGCAAGGACCTCGCGCGCCGCGGCTTCAAGTTCGTCGGCTCGACCATCTGCTACGCGCTCATGCAGGCGACCGGGATGGTCAACGATCACCTCGTGAGCTGCTTCCGGTACGAGCCGGTGAAGGCCATCGCCGGCGCTCGGGCCGGCGCGGGGAAGAAGCGGCGATGAAGCAGGGGCGCGCGCGCGTCGTCCCCGAGGGGCAGCACGACCACGGCGACCGGGCGCCGGGCGGCTCCGGCGTCCGGATGGGCGATCACCCGCGCGACGGCCGCGCCGCGCCGGGCGAGCCCTGAGGGCCCGTGGCGAAGATCGGCTACTACGTCCACGGCCGCGGGCGCGGGCACGCGAGCCGCGCGCTGGCGATCGCGGGAGCGCTCCGCGAGCGCGGCCACGAGCTCAGGATCTACGGCGGCGGCCAGGCGGCGGATCTGCTCGGCGCCCTCCCGGAGCACCGCCTCGTCCGGCCCATCTACCCCGGCCTCGGGGGCGCGATCGAGCTCCCGCGCCGCCTCGCCAGGGAGCTCGTCGAGCAGGCGGACTTCCGGCCCGACGCCATCCTGAGCGACGGCGACGTGCCCTCGCTGCTCGCCGCCCGCGCGCTCGGGATCCCCGCGGTCGCGCTCGGCCACGACCTCCTCTTCAAGCGCTGCCGCCTGCCCGAGGAGCTGCCGCGCCTCGGGGTGCTCGCCTGCCGCCGGACCACGTGGGCCGTCACCCGGCGGACCTACGCGGTCGCCGTCCATTTCCTGCCCGCCGAGCCGGCGATGCCGCGCACGATCGTCGCGCGCCCGGCGCCGCGGCGGCCGCCCGCGGGCGCGGGGCAGGATATCGAGCCCGGCGCCGTCGTCTGCTACTTCCGCGATCGCAACGCGCGCGCGGCGATCGAGCTCGTCGCGGCCGGCGGGCGGCGCGTGATCGCGTTCGGCGACCCGGACCTCCGCGTGCCCGGCGTGCGGGCGATGCCGTTCGACAGCCGCGATTTCCTCGCCCACCTCGCCGCCGCGTCCGCCGTCGTGGCCTCGGCCGGGAGCAACCTGCTCGCCGAGTGCGTCGTCGCGGGCAAGCCCGTGCTCGCCCTCCACGAAGCGCGCGATCACGAGCAGGCGCTCAACGCGAGCCTGGCCGCGGCCGCGGGGGTCGCCGTCGCGAGCTCGTTCGCGTCGCTCTCGTCGCGCTGCGTGGCGCGCTTCTTCGAGCGCGTCCGCGCAGGCGACTTCGCGCGCGTCGACCTCGCGGGCTCGTTGCCGGACGCACCCTCGGCCGTGCTCGCCATGCTTGATGAGGCGCGCCGAATGGCCTAGGTGCATCGCCGTGTTCGCACTCGCGCGACGATGGCAGGTGGTGAGATAGGCACGAGGTTTGCTAAACGTCCCCGTCGATTCGGAGTGACGAGGGCGAGGAATCGCTGCTGTGGCGAGCAGCAGGCTGCGCTCGCAGGCGCAGGACGACACGGCTGCCAGGAGCGCGACACGAACGTCATATCGCCCGTCGCGCCGCGCGCGCCGGCCGTTGACGAAGGGCTGCGCCGCTTCTCGAAGGAGCAACGAAGATGACCATGGATGCAATTCGGCCGCTGGGTGAGCACCGCATCGATCGCGCACAGCACGACGCGATCGCGTCGGTGCGCCACACTCCATCGACGGGATCGGCGCGGGGAGGGCATTCCCCCGCCCGGGCGCAGGCGGCTCTTCCTGAAAATCCCTTCGCTGCCCTCTCCGGAGCCAACGGGCGGCCGCTGAAGGTCGCCATCCTCAGCGACTTCACGCGCATTCCTTACGCGAACGGGGCCGTCTTCCAGACGCGGGCCCTGTATCGCGCGCTCAACACCTGTGGTCACCAGGCAACACTGATCGGACCCCGGGATCCTGACGCCTCGGCCGACGAGATGCCCCCCGGCACCGTCGCCCTGCCCAGCCTGCCGTTGCGCACCTATCCGGGGGTGCACCTGCCGATGCCCCTGGAGTCCTTCGTGTTCGATCCGATGCGGTGGGATTTCGACATCTGCTTCGCCCAGACCACGACGCTCCTTGTCGAGTTCGGCATCTGGCTGCGCAAGATGCGCGGCATCCCGCTGCTCTGCGTGAACACGACGCACCTCGCGGCCGCGTACGACGTGCTCCTGCCCGAGCGCGTGTCCCGGATCGGCGCGGTCCACACGGTGCTCCACAAGACGCTGCGCGCCCCGATGGAGCGGCTCTTCGTGGACCTCTACAACCAGGGCGACGGGCTCGTCGTGCTGAGCGAGGGCCTGCGCGACTACTGGCGCGAACGGGGGGTGGCGGTGCCCATCCACGTCATCCCGCGGATGGTCCCGGAGGACGTGTTCGATCGCCCGCTCGGCCCCGACCCGTACGCGCCGCTGCTCGAGGAGCGCGGGCTCGACGTGCGCGGCCCGCGCTTCGTCTGCGCCGGGCGCCACACGCGCGAGAAGTCGCAGCACCGCCTGATCCGCATCTTCGCCGAGCACATCGCCCCGCACCACCCGCAGGCGACGCTCACGCTGGTCGGCGACGGGCCCGACAGCGCGGCGTACGCGGCGCTCGCGCGGGAGCTCGGCGTCGCCCGGCGGGTCATCATGACGGGCGAGGTGCCGTACAGCCGCATCTCGGACTACTACCGGCACGCGACCGCCTTCCTGCACGCGTCGCTGAGCGAGACGTTCGGCAACGTGCTCAGCGAGGCGCTCTGGTGCGGCTCCCCGACGGTGGCGTTCGCCGACGGCATGGGCGTGAGCTCGCAGATCCAGAGCGGCTACAACGGCCTGCTGCTCGATCCCGGCCGCGGGGCGCTCGCGGAGGACAGGGCGAACGCCGCGTTCGGCAACGCCGCGCTCGCGCTCGCGCGCGATCCGCAGGCCGCCGCGCGGCTCGGGAGCGCGGCGGCGCAGCGCGCGCGCGAGCGGTCCTCGCCGATCGTGGTGCAGCGGATGCTCGCGAACGCCTTCGTGAACGCGCGCGAGCACGCCCGGGAGGCCGGGATCCGGCCGCTCGTCGAGGGGCCGAAGGCGCTCCAGTGGTGGGAGACTTTCCGGCACTTCCGCTCGTGGGTGGGCTTCACCGGCGGCCTGTTCGCCTTCGGTCACCTGCGCCCGGCCGCGGCGCCGCGGCCGAAGGGCATCCAGCCGTCGTTCTGCGCGTGATTCTGCGCGTGAGGTCGTTCTCGCCATTGGCCGCCGTGCGCGCCTCGCGCGCGTGGTAAGACCGGCCCGGCGCCGCCCTCCGCGCGGCGCCGGCTCGAGGTGTCTTTCGCATGCTCCTCAGGATGATCGGGGCGCTCGTCGACTTCAGCGGGCGCCGTCCCTGGCTCGTGATCGGCCTGGCGATCGCCACCATGGCAGGGCTATGGGGTTACGCTTCGCGGCTCGAGCTGCGCACGGAGCTCCGGGAGCTCCTGCCGAGCGACAGCCCGGCGTTCATGGCCTACGAGCGCCAGGCCAAGCGCGTGGACGGCGGCGCGCAGCTCATCGTGATCGCCGAGTCGCCGGATCGCGGCGCGAACGAGCGGTTCATCGACGCGCTCTCGGAGCAGCTGGAGGAGCCGCTCCGTCACCACGCCGCGCGCGCGGCCTGCCTCGCGGCGTGCGCCGACGACGCGTGCCGGAGCGCGTGCGGGCCCGCGTCGCTCATCCGCTACGTGGAGACCGGCACCAAGGACGTGCGCCGCTTCTTCGACGAGAACAAGTGGCTCTACGCGGGCGTCCGGGAGCTCGAGCAGGCGGACGAGGCGATCGAGCTCGAGATCGCGCTCCGCAGCGGCCTCATCGATGACCTCGACGCGGGCGAGGGCGGCGGCGCGAACGGCGCCGCCAGCCAGGGCCAGGCGGCGGGCGCGCCGGCGAAGAAGGGCCTGTCGCTCGACGACACGTGGGCGGAGCTCCAGCGGCGGCTCAAGAAGATCGACGAGTTCCCGAGCGGCTACTTCTCCACGCCCGACGGGCGCATGGTCGCGATCCGCATCGTCTCGCGGAGCGCCGGGATGGGCGATCGCAGCGCGGCCCAGCTCCTCGACGAGGTGACGGCGCTCGTCGGGCGCCTCGAGCCGGCGAAGTTCCACCCGGCCATGCAGGTCGGGTACGCCGGCGACATCCCGAACGCGATCGCCGAGCAGAAGTCGCTCGTGAGCGAGGCGGTGTGGGCCACGGTCATCGCCCTCGTGCTGATCCTCGGCGGCGTGGCGCTCTATTACCGCTCGCCCTGGTCGCTGATCGTGATCGCCCTGCCCACGGCGTTCGGCGCGAGCGCGGGGTACGCGTTCGCGACGGCGACGTACGGCTACGTGAACACGGTCGGCGCGTTCCTCGGGGCGATCATCGTCGGCAACGGGGTCAACTACCCGATCGTGCTCCTGTCCCGGTACCGCGACTTCCGCGCGCGCGGCATGGCGGCGGACGAGGCGCGGCGCGAGGCGGTCGTCAACGCGTTCCGGGCCGAGCTCGTCGGGGCGTGCGTGGCGGCGATCGCGTACGGCTCGCTCACGATCACGCACTTCCGGGGGTTCAGCCAGTTCGGCACGATCGGCTTCGTCGGGATGCTCATGGTCTGGGCGTCCATCGTGCCGCTCGTGCCGGCGACGCTCGTCGCCATCGAGCGCATCCAGGCGAGGCTCCCGCGCTGGCTGCGCGATCCGGCGCCGCGCGTCTCGGACGAGGGCACCGCCGGGCCCGGGGCGCGGCTGCTCGCCCGGGTCACGAGGCGCTGGCCGGTCGTGATCCTCGCCGTGGCGCCGCTCATCCTGATCCTCTCGGCGTGGAAGCTCCCCGCGTACGTGAGGGACCCGTGGGAGTACAACTTCGCGCGCCTCGGCTCGAAGAGCTCGCGGGAGAAGGGCGCGGGGAGCTGGTCGCTCAAGGCGTCCGAGGTGTTCGGCGGCAAGATGAACGTCGCGGGCGCGATGATGCTGGCGGACACCCCCGAGCAGGTGCCGGCCATCAAGGCGCAGATCCTGGCGAACGACGCGAAGGACCCGGAGGGCAAGCTCGTGGCCGACGTCGCGACCATCGCGGACGTCCTGCCCGGCTCGCCCGAGGAGCAGCGCCAGAAGCTCGAGATCCTGGGGCGGATCCGCGACCGGCTGACCCCGCGCGTGCTGAAGTCGCTGTCCCCGGAGGATCGGGAGCGCGTCCAGAGCATGCGGCCGCCGGAGTCCCTGCGCGTGATCACGCCCCACGAGCTGCCCGACCTCATCCGGCGGCGGTTCGAGGAGAACAACGGGGTCGTGGGCACGGTGTTCTACGTGAAGTACAAGAACAACGTCTCGTTCTCGAACGGCAAGAACCTCCTCCGGATGGCGAACACGACCGGCAACGTGGTCCTCCCCGACGGGACGCACGTGGTCACGGCGAGCCGGCCGACGGTCTTCGCCGAGATGATCCGGTCGATGGAGCGCGACGGCCCGCTGGCGACGGCGGCGTCGTTCCTGGCCGTCACCTTCGTCGTGGTGCTCGCGACCGGCAGCCTGATGGGCGCGTTCTCGGTGCTGTCGGCCCTCGTGCTCGGCGTGCTCGCGACGGCGGTCGCGATGGCCATGCTCGACGTGAAGATCAACTTCCTGAACTTCATCGCGCTGCCGATCACCTTCGGCATCGGCTGCGAGTACCCGTTCAACGTCTTCGATCGCGCGCGCCTGCTCGGCGGCGACGTGGCGCTCGCGCTGAAGCGCTCGGCCGGCCCGGTGGCGCTCTGCAGCTACACGACCGTGCTGGGCTACGGGTCGCTCATCTTCGCCGACAACCAGGCGCTGAACTCGTTCGGCTGGGTCGCGGTGAGCGGCGAGATCGCGTGCGTGGCGACCGCGCTCCTGTTCCTGCCGGCGCTGCTCCACGTGATGAGCCGCTCCGGGGCGCTCCAGCGCGCCTGGAGGGGCGGCCTGCTCTGGAGAGGGAGCCACCACTCGTGAAGATCCTCGACGTCGCGGAGTTCTTCTCGTCGCGCGGGGGCGGCGTGCGGTCGTACCTCGAGGAGCTCGTGCGCCAGGGGAGCCGGCGCGGCCACGAGGTGGTCGTCGTGGCGCCCGGGCCGCGCGACGAGGTGGTGCCGCTCGAGCAGGGCCGCATCGTGCGGGTGGCCGGCCCGCCGATGCCCTACGACCCGACGTACCACGCCCTCCTCCGGCTCGGCGCGGTCCGCGCGATCATCCGCCGCGAGGCGCCCGACGTGCTGCAGGCGAGCGCGCCGTACACGGCCGCGCTCGTCGCGGCGACCGAGCGCGGGGTCCCGCTCCGCACGTTCGTGTACCACTCCGACCAGATCAGCACGTACGCCGCGCCGCTGCTCGACCGGCTGCGCCCGCGCGCGGTCGCCCGCGCCCTGGAGGGCGCGCTGTTCGCCTGGCCGCGGGCCCTGTCGCGGCGGTTCGACGCGACGATCGCGCCGGGGACGTTCATCGCCGAGCAGCTCCGCGCGCACGGCTGCGAGCGCGTCCATCGCGTCACGTTCGGCGTGCGCCGCGAGTCGTTCGACCCCTCGCGCGCCGACGCCGCGCTGCGGAGGAGCCTGCTCGGGCGTTTCGCGGACGACCCCTCGGCGGCGCTGCTGCTCGTCGCGTGCCGGCTCGCCGTCGAGAAGCGGGTCGCGCTCGTGATCGACGCCGCGCGGGAGCTCGCGGCGCGGCGCCCGGTGGCGCTGGCGGTGCTGGGCGACGGGCCCGAGCGGGCGCGGCTCGAGCGGCGCGCGGCCGGCCTGCCGCAGGTGAGCTTCCTCGGCTTCGCGAAGGACCGCGCCACGTACGCGGCGCTGCTCGCCAGCGCCGACGTGTTCGTCCACGGGGGCGCCGCCGAGACGTTCGGCTTCGTGCTGGGCGAGGCGCTCTGCTCGGGCCTGCCGCTGGTCGTCCCCGCGGCCGGCGCGGCCATGGACTTCGTGAGCCCCGGCGCCGCGGAGGCGTACCCGCCGCGCGCCCCGGCCGCCGAGGTCGCCGCCGCGATCGAGCGGGTGCTGGAGCGCCCCCGGGCCGAGCGCGCCGCGGCGGCCCGCGCCGCGGGCGAGCGGCTGCCCGCGAGCGACGAGCACTTCGACGCGCTCTTCGCGCTGTACGCGGACCTGCTCGGCCGCGGCCAGGGCGGGCGCGCCGGCGGCGGGCGCGATGGCTGAGCGGCCGGAGCGCCGGAGCGCCCGAGCGCCTGGATCGTTGCGATGGAGCCCGCGACCGTGCGCCCGTTCCTGTTGATCTCGCCGTATTTCGCGCCGCAGACGAGCGTGGGCGCGTTCCGCTGGGTGAAGCTCGCGCGGCACCTGCCGCGCCACGGCTTCCGCCCCGTGGTCCTGTCCGGGACCTTCCCCGGAGACACGCGCGACGACGGCCTCCTCGCGGCGCTGTCGCCCGAGGTGGAGGTCGCCGATGCGTTCCTCGACCCGGCCGTGCTCGCCGCGGAGGCCGCGTTCGCCGGCCTGCGCGCGCGCTTGCCGCGCCGGGCGGGGCTCGGGGGTCCGCTCGTGGGGCTCCGCCCGTTCCGGGCGCTCACCGATCGCTACACCCCGCACGCGCTCCACGCCGCGCGCGTGGCCGTCGCGCTCGCCCGCCGCGCCGGCGCGCAGGCCGTCGTGGTGAGCGCCGGCCCGTTCTCCGCGTGCCCGGTGGGCCTCCACGTGAAGCGCGCGCTCGGCGTGCCGCTCGTCTTCGACCTGCGCGATCCGTGGTCGCTGCACGAGACCGGCAACGGCCCCCCGTCCGGCCTGGCCGAGCGGGCGCGGCGCGCCCTCGTGCCGCGCCTCGAGCGCCGCTGGCTCGCGGGCGCCGACCACGTGATCCTCAACACGAGGAACGCGCTCGAGGCCTACCGCGCGCGCTTCCCCGAGCTCGCGACGAAGTCGTCGTTCGTGCGCAACCACTTCGATCTCGCGCTGTACGCGCCGGCCCCCGCGCCGGAGCCGCCGCGCTCCTTCGTCATCCTCCACCTCGGCACGCTGCGCGAGGAGACCTCGGCCGACGCGATCGGGGCCGCGCTGCGGCGGCTGATCGACCGCGAGCGGCTCGCGCCCGGCGACCTCGTCCTGCGGCAGATCGGCCGGACGTCCGCCTACGATCGCGACCGCTTCGAGCGGCTCGGGCTCACCCCGTACATCGAGATCCTCCCGCCGATCCCGCAGCGCGACGTGATGGCCGAGCTGCGGCGGGCGCACGTGCTGCTCACCCTGGTGGGCCCGCGCGTCGTGCTGCGGATCGCCGCGAAGACGTACGACTACGCCGCGTCGGGCATGCCGATCGTCAGCGCCGCGGCGAACCCCGAGATCGACGAGCTGCTCGCGCACCGGAGCGACAACGCGCGCGTGCCGCCCGACGACGTCGACGGCCTCGCCGCGGCGCTCGCGCGCCACCTGGCGCGCTTCCGCGAGACGGGCGCCCTCCCGGAGCCCGCCCCGCCGCCCCCGGACCTCTCGTCCGAGGCCGCGGCCGCCCGGATCGCCGCGATCCTCGACCGCGTCCTCGCCGACGCGCCTCGCGCCGCCGGCAAGCACTAGACTGCGCGCGCCGCGCCGCCTTCGCGGCGCCATCACCCTGGATCGGAGCTGTGCATGCGCTTTCTCCACCCCGAGCGTGACGAGTCGCTGGAGCTCGCCCTCGAAGACGTGTTCCTGACCCCCGGGTACTTCGCCGGCGGCTCCCGCCTCGACACCGACCTCCGCCCCACGGACTTCCCCGGCGGCTCGCACCCGATCGTCTCGGCGAACATGAACGCGGTCACCGGCAAGCGGATGGCCGAGACGATGGCCCGCTTCGGCGGCCTCGGCGTGCTCCCGCAGGACATGGATCTCGACACGGTCGAGCGCATCGTCGGCCACATCAAGCGCGCCGACCCGCGGTACGACACGCCGCTCTCGGTCTCGCCGCGGGCGACGCTCCGCGACGTGCACGGCATCATCCGGAAGCGGTCGCACGACATGGTGGTCGTGGTCGACGACGAGCGCCGCCCCATCGGCATCGTCACCCATGCCGACCTGCGCAACCGCGACCAGTACACGCCCGCGTCCGCGCTCATGTCGTCGCGCCTCATCACCATCCCGGCGGGCACGCCGAACCGCACGGCGTTCCTCCTGATGGAGGACGCGCGCGTGAAGGCGGTGCCCGTGCTCGACCAGGAGGGCCGGCTCCACGGCGTGCTGACCCGCGACGACGCCGTGCGCCTGGAGCTGCTCCGGCCGACGCTCGACGCCCGCGGCGAGCTCATGGTCGCGGCGGCGCTCGGCATCTCCGCGCAGGCGGCCCAGAGCGCCGCGCGCCTGCTCGAGATCGGCGTCTCCGCGATCGTGCTCGACACCGCGCACGGCCACCAGCGGCGCATGATCGAGGCGGTCCGCGCGGTGCGGAGGACGATCGGCGACGCCGTCCCGCTCGTGGCCGGCAACGTCTGCACGGCGGAGGGCACGCGCGACCTCATCGAGGCGGGCGCCGACATCGTGAAGGTGAACGTCGGCCCCGGCGCCATGTGCACGACGCGCATGCAGACCGGCGCCGGCCGGCCGACGTTCTCCTCGGTGCTCGTGTGCGCCCGCGAGGCGAGCCGCCACGGCAAGCGTGTCTGGGCCGACGGCGGCGTCCGCCACCCGCGCGACGTGGCGCTCTACCTCGCCGCGGGCGCCTCGCGCGTCATGGTCGGGACGACCCTCGCCGGCACCTACGAGAGCCCGGGCGACGTGATGGAGGACCGCGAGGGGCTGCTCTACAAGGAGAACTACGGCATGGCGAGCGCCCGCGCCGTCAGCGAGCGCACCGCCGATCTCGACCCGTTCGAGCGCGCCAAGAAGGTCTTCTTCCGCGAGGGCATCTCGACGTCGCGCATCTACATCCACGAGGGCCGCGAGAGCGTCGGCGCCATCCTCATCGAGATGATCACCGGCGTGCAGTCGGCGTGCACCTACGCCGGCGCGGCGAACCTCGACGAGCTCCACGACAAGGCCGTCATCGGCGTGCAGACGCTGGCCGGCTACGGCGAGGGCAAGCCGCACGGGCTAGAGCGGCGGTGAGCGCGCGGATGAGCGGCGGTGAGCGCGCCGCGCGCGGCGATGAGCGCGGCGCGCGCGGCGCTCCGTCACGGTCGTAGAGGCGCGTAGCGCCGTGCGCGCGCCGCGCTGCACATGCGAGCGGCGCGCGCGGCGCGGCGCGGGATGACGGAAGCGTGACGTGACTTCCACCCGGCTCGCGACGAATCTCCGGCTGCTTACCGTCGAGGTCGTCCATGCCGAGCGCCGCTGCACCGCGTCTTTCAGCCACCCGCCGCGCCATTCGCCGGTTCATCGGCCACACATGGCTGTCCGTGTTCGGCTGGCGCGTCGAGGGCGTGACGGATCTGCCGCCGAAGGCGGTGCTGATCGCCTGGCCCCACACCTCGAACTGGGATTTCCCGTTCACCCTCGCGGTGAGCTACGTGCTCGACCTCGAGTTCTCCTGGCTCGGCAAGCACACGCTCTTCGAGCCGCCGTTCGGCCCTTTCTTCCGGTGGCTCGGCGGCATCCCCGTCGACCGCCGCGACCGCAACAACCTCGTCGCGGCCGTGGTCGACGTGCTGAAGCAGCACGACGAGCTCAAGCTGATCATCGCGCCCGAGGGGACGCGCTCGCGCACGAAGCGCTGGAAGACGGGCTTCTATTACGTGGCGCTCGGCGCCGGCGTGCCGATCATCCTCGGATACCTCGATTTCCCCAGGAAGCGCGGCGGCATCCTCCACGTCTTCTACCCGACGGGCGACATCGACGCCGATATCGCGGCGATTCGCCGTTACTACGAGGGCATCGAGGGAAAGCACGCGAGCCGGATGAGCGAGATCACGCTCGGCCCGCGGAATGTCCCGGCGAACGGGGTCGCGCAGCACCCGTGAGCGCGGGTCGGCGGCGCGCGGGTCGTTCGCGCGCCGCCGGGGGCGCTCGTCAGCGCAGGGACGGCACGCGCGCC
Source organism: Sorangium sp. So ce185 (assembly GCF_051526825.1). NCBI lineage: Bacteria > Pseudomonadati > Myxococcota > Polyangiales > Polyangiaceae > Sorangium > Sorangium sp. So ce185. The sequence continues at coordinate 2,060,326 of NZ_CP150316.1, forward strand.
GACGAGGCGGGCCCCGTCGTGATCCTCGCGGTCAGCACGCCCGCGAGCGCCCACTCGAACGCCGAGCGGTCGGTGTAGACGTTGAAGCGGCCGCCCGTGGCGAGGTTGGCCACCGTGACGCCCATGGCGACGAGCCCCGGCTTCACGAGGACGTGGACCTCCTTCAGCTTGCCGGGGTTCCGCAGGTGCCACGCCGTGAGCTTGGCCCGGACGTCGCTGTCGTAGCCGGCGCCGAGCTCGAAATCGTCGAACACGATCGGGTGCAGGCCCGAGTCGATCAGGGTCTCCAGGTGCCTGACCGCCGGCTCGATGAGATCGAGCGTCGCGTACCCCTCGAAGCGCCGCGTCACGACGTCGGACGCGGGCGTGCGGACGTCCAGGACCCCCCTCGAGGTCGACCAGCGATCGCCCCGCGCTCCGAGCCGCGTGTGTGCCAAATCCATCTCGAATTCGAGACTTTAGTCGATAGCCGGCGCTTCGCCATGCGATCCGTCCGTGCCGCGCCGCTCGCCGATCCCGGGGATCGGCCGCCGGCGTCGTGCTCGCGGCCGAGCGCCGCCTGCCCGGCGGGCGGGCCCCGCGGTCGCGGTGGGCCGGCGGAGCGCGCGGGGTCCGCGGGGCGCGCGCGGCGGCGGGGCCGCGGACGAAGCGCGCGCGGCGGCGGGGCCGCGGACGAAGCGCGCGCGGCGGCGGGGCCGCGGACGAAGCGCGCACGGCGGCGGAGCGGAGCCAGGGGGGCGCGGCGGCGGAGCAGGGGGGCGCGGCGGCGGAGCCAGGGGCTCCGCGCAGCGGGTCCGCCGGCTCGTCCAGCGCGTCCGGCCGCCGAGATGCATCCGCGAGCGCCGTCGGCGCCGCCGAAAGCGGCTATGATGCCGCCGCGGTCTCGGCCGCCGGCCGGTGCCGGCGGCTCGCGAGGCGTCTTCGCCCGCAAAAGAGCGACGAAGGAGGAGCGACCGAGATGAGAGGAACTGTTTCCAAGGTGCTGCGGCTCGCTGTCGTGGCGTTCGCGTGCGCGATGATGGCGGGCTGCGGCGGCCCGCTGCGCTACACGCCGCAGGGCATAGGGAAAGCGCCGGGCGCCGACGCCGTGATCGTGGCTGACGTCAATTTCGACGCGGCCATGACCCGCCTCGACATCAGCGCGAAGAACCTCCCGCCGCCCGAGCGCCTCGATTCGAGCGGCTCCGCCTACGTCGTCTGGGCGCGCCCGGACAGCGACTCCCCCTGGCAGCGGGTCGGCGCGCTCAACTTCGACGCCGATGCCCGCACCGGCAAGCTCAAGGACGTGAGCGTGCCGCTCACCCGGTTCGAGCTCGTCATCAGCCTCGAGCAGAACGCCAATCCCGAATCGCCCTCTTCGGAGCTCGTCTTCAAGCAGGACGTCGAGTACTAGCGATCTCCCTCGGCGGGCGCCGCCTGGCGCCCGCGCGGATCGCGACGGGAGCGGAGCGCCGCGCGGCGCGCGGACCCTCGATGCGACGTCCGGGGCGACGTCCCTGGATAAGGCCTCTCCTGAGCCGTCTGGCCGCTGGCGTCCTCTCGATTCCATATCAGTCTAGTGCGCTGAAGATCGACCGCGCGAGTCCGTCAGGCTCGGATCGGGCCTTGAAGGGACATCGCCGTTCCCGCGAGCCGCGGAGGAGATCGAGGTGCCAGTGCCAGCGGACCTCTTCAGAAGCGCTCCGTTCACGAGGGTCCTGCCGCCGCTCGTCATCGCCGCTGCCATCGCCGCCGCCGGCTGCGATCAGCCCCGGGAGCCGTCGGGCTCGGAGGCCGGCGGCGGGAGCGGCGAGGGCGGCGGAAGCGGCGAGGGCGGCGAAAGCGGAGCGGGCGGCGAAAGCGGAGCGGGCGGGGCGCCGTGCAGCGTGGCGGCGGATTGCCCCGGGGTCGACGGCGCGTGTCGGCGGCGCACCTGCGAGGGCGGCCGGTGCGGCCTCGACCCGGCGCCGCGGGGAAAGCCCGTGGCCGAACAGGTGCCGGGCGACTGCAAGAAGAGCGTCTGCGACGGGCAGGGCGCCGTGATCGAGATCGAGGACGAGCAGGACGTCTTCTCCGATGGAGACCCGTGCTCGGCCGACGTCTGCGTCGCCGGCGCGCCGGAGAACCCGCCGGCCCCGGCCACGACGGTGTGCGGCGGGGCCGATCCAACCGGAGGGCGCTATTGCGACGGAAACGGCGCCTGCGTCGAGTGCCTCGCCCCGGGCGATTGCCTGAGCAACGTCTGCGTCGGGAACAGGTGCGTGGCGCCCGATTGCGGCGACGGCGCGACGAACGGGGCGGAGACCGACGTCGACTGCGGGGGCTCCGCGTGCGTGCCGTGCCCGGACGCGGCGGCGTGCCTCGCCGACGCGGACTGCCGGAGCGGGATCTGCAGGGACGGGAGCTGCAGGGCGTCCTCGTGCACCGACGGCGCGACGAACGGGGCGGAGACCGACGTCGACTGCGGCGGGTCGGCGTGCCCGCCGTGCGCCACCGGCAAGGCGTGCGCGTCGGACGGCGATTGCCTCGGCGGCAGGTGCTCGGGGACGACGTGCCTCCCGTCGTGCACCGACGTCGCGCGGAACGGCGCGGAGACGGACGTCGACTGCGGCGGGCCGGCGTGCGTCGGGTGCGCCGCCGGCATGCGCTGCGCGATCGGGCGCGATTGCCTGAGCCACGTCTGCAGCGCGGCGGGGACGTGCGCGCCGCCCGCGTGCGGCGACGGGGTCGTCAACGCCGCCGGCGAGGCGTGCGACGACGGCAACGCGAGCAACACCGACGCGTGCCTCACGACGTGCGAGGCGGCCTCGTGCGGCGACGGGTTCGTGCAGGCCGGCGTCGAGGCGTGCGACGACGCCAACGCCAGCGACACCGACGCCTGCCCGGCCGGCTGCGCGGCGGCCGCGTGCGGCGACGGGTTCGTGCGCACCGGCGTCGAGGCGTGCGACGACGGCAACCGGAACGCCGGCGACGGGTGCAGCCCCGGGTGCCTCCGCGAAGGGTGCGGCGACGGCGCGATCCGGTCCGGCGAGGAGTGCGACGACGGCGACACCGACAGCACCGACGGCTGCCCCATCACGTGCCGCGTCGCGCGGTGCGGCGACGGGTTCGTGCGGGCCGGCGTCGAGGGCTGCGACGACGCCAACACGGCGAGCGGCGACGGATGCAGCGCGAGCTGCGTCGTGGAGGCGAGGTACACGTGCCGGGGCACGCCGAGCGTGTGTACCTACTCGAGCGAGCGCAACTGCGGGGACGCGGAGGACAACGACCTCGACGGCGAGACGGATTGCGACGACCCGGACTGCGCGACCGGCTGCGATGGCGGCGTGGGCGGTTGCTCGCCGGGGCAGGTGCTGTGGGTGGAGTCGTCCACGGACGTGCCCAAGACGGTCACGGATCGCGCGGTCGCCGCCAGCGTCCTTGCGGTCGGCGCGAGCGGCGCGGTGCGGCGCGTGACGCTCGAGGTCGATATCGCGCACTCGTTCGACGCGGACGTCGACATCTCGCTCGCCTCTCCGGCGGGGACGAGGGTCGATGTCTCGAGCGACAACGGGGGCTCCGGCGACGACTACCGCGGGACCCTCTTCGACATGGGGTGCAGGACCCCGGTCACGGCGGGCGTGGCGCCGTTCCGCGGGTGTTTCCGCCCGGAGGCCTCGTTCACGGCGTTCGTGTCCCGCCCGGCGAGCGGCACGTGGACGCTCCGGGTCGGGGACGACGCCGGGTCCGACTCCGGCAGGCTGAACTCGTGGTCCATCGCCCTCTGCATCGAGCGGTGACCATGCCGCGGCGAGCGCATCGAGGACCCGCGCAGTAAATTTAGTTAGACTTATTAACTATTTCGGCTGACCGACGCGTGGACCGTCTGCACGAAGCTGCTGCTCGCGCGGCGCGCCCGCGCGGCTCGCACCGCGTGGCTCGCACCGCGCTGCGGCCGTTAGTTGTCCGGCCGCGCCCGGCCGCGCCCGGCCGCGCCCAGCCGCGCCCGGCCTCGCCCGTCCGGTCCGATCGTCCGCGCTCGGCTGGCCGGGTCTCCCGTACCGCCGGCCCGCGATTCATGCCAGGGTGCGCGCGTGCCCTGGGTTCGCGCATCGCTTCGAGGTCAAACCGTCTACGCCCGCGCCGATGCCGCCGGTGCCCTGACCGCGGAGGAAGGGGGCGGCGTCGAGATCCGCTACAAGCCGAACGACGGCCGCAGGTACAAGGCCCGCCTGGACAACCTGACCATCGTCGACCCGAAGGTGCTGCCCGACGACACCTGCGGTCCGGCCGAGGCGGTCGTGAAGGCGCGCGCCGGCGAGCAGCCCGACGGGGCAGGGGGCGCAGGCGCTCCGGCGCCGGCCGGGGCGGCGCGCGGGCAGCGCAAGGCGCCGGCGCGAGGGGCGACCGCCGCGGCGCCTGTCCCGGAGGGGGCCGTCATCGTCTACGCCGACGGCGCGTGCTCGGGGAACCCTGGGCCCGCGGGCCTCGGCGTGGTGATCATCGACGGCGGCCGGCGGATCGAGCGCAGCGAGTACCTCGGCACCGCGACCAACAACATCGCGGAGCTGACCGCGATCCTCCGGTCGCTCGAGGAGGTGGACCAGCCGGAGCGGCCCATCGTCATCCACACCGACAGCCAGTACTCGATCGGCGTGCTCCAGAAGGGGTGGAAGGCCAAGGCGAACGCCGAGCTCATCGCCTCGCTGCGCGACGCGCTCGCGGCGCGGCCGCGCGCGCGCCTTGTCTACGTTCCAGGGCACGCGGGCGTGCTGCTCAACGAGCGCGCCGACGCGCTCGCGCGCGAGGCCGTCCGCGAGCGCGCGTCCCGGCGGACGGTGTACCCCGGCGCTGCCGGCTCTGGCTGAGCGCGCGCTCTCCGGCAGACGGTGGAGCTCCGGCTCCCTGGAGGCGGCCCCAGCAGCCCTGGGGGCGGCGCCCCAGCAGCCCTGGAGACGGCCCCAGCAGCCCTGGGGGCGGCGCCCCAGCAGCCCTGGGGGCGGCGCCCCAGCAGCCCTGATGTCGACGCTCGGCGGCCGTGGCCGCCGAGCGCGTCGCCTGTGTACACGCGCGCTCGGCGGGGGCCCCGCGCGGCTCAGGAGAAGCCGTCGATGGCCGCGTTCAGCGTGGCGCTGGGCCGCATCGCGGCGAACGTCTTCTGATCGTCGAAGTGGTAGTAGCCGCCGAGATCGACGGGTTTACCCTGCGCGCCGAGCAGCTCGTCGTTGATCTTGGGCTCGTTGTCCGTCAGGGTCGTGGCGAGCTTGCCGAACTTGGCCGCCAGCTCCTTGTCCTCGGTCTGCTTGGCGAGGGACTGCGCCCAGTAGAGCGCGAGGTAGAAGTGGCTGCCGCGGTTGTCGATCTCGCCGACCTTGCGCGCCGGGCTCTTGTTGTTCTCGAGGAACAGGCCGATCGCCGTGTCCAGCGCCTTGGCGAGCACCTTGGCCTTGGCGTTGTTGGTCTTGCTCGCGAGGTCCTCGATCGAGACCTGCAGCGCCAGGAACTCACCGAGCGAGTCCCAGCGCAGGTAGTTCTCTTTCTGCAGCTGCTGGACGTGCTTCGGCGCCGAGCCGCCGGCGCCGGTCTCGTAGAGGCCGCCGCCGGCAAGGAGCGGCACGATGGAGAGCATCTTGGCGCTGGTGCCCAGCTCCAGGATGGGGAACAGGTCCGTCAGGTAGTCGCGCAGCACGTTGCCGGTGACGCTGATGGTGTCCTTGCCGTCCTTCATGCGGCCGAGCGTGAACTTCATCGCCTCCACCGGGCTCAGGATCGGGAGCTCCAGGCCATTGGTGTCGTGCTCGGGCAGGTAGGCCTTGACCTTGGCGATGAGGTTCTTGTCGTGGGCGCGGTTCTCGTCGAGCCAGAACACCGCCGGGGCGCCCGTGGCGCGCGCGCGGGCGACGGCCAGCTTGACCCAATCCTTGATCGCGATGTCCTTCGTCTGGCAAGCGCGGAAGATGTCGCCAGCTTCGACCTTCTGCTCCAGCAGGGCGTTGCCGGAGGCGTCGACGACGCGCACCGTGCCGCTCTCGGGGATCTTGAAGGTCTTGTCGTGTGAGCCGTACTCCTCCGCCGCCTGCGCCATGAGCCCCACGTTCGGCGAGCTGCCCATCGTGCGCGGGTCGAACGCCCCGTGCTGCTTGTGGAAATCGATCGTGGCCTGGTAGATGCCGGCGTAGGAGCGATCGGGGATCGTGAACTTGGCGTCGTAGAGCTTGCCGTCCGTGCCGTACATCTTGCCGCTGGAGCGGATGGCCGCCGGCATCGAGGCGTCGATGATCACGTCCGAGGGCACGTGCAGGTTGGTGATGCCGCGGTCGGAGTCGACCATGGCCAGCGTCGGGCGTCGCTCGTAGACGGCCTTGATGTCCGCCTCGATCTTCGCCTTCTCGTCCGCCGGCAAGCCCTGGATCTTGGTGTACAGGTCGCCGATGCCGTTGTTCGGGTCGAAGCCGACCTTGGCCAGCGTGGCCGCGTGCTTGTCGAGCGCCTCGGCATAAAACACGCTGACGGCGTGCCCGAAGAGGATCGGGTCGCTGACCTTCATCATCGTGGCCTTGAGATGCAGGGAGAACAGCACACCCTGCTTCTGCGCGTCCTCCACCTGATCGGCGTAGAACGCGCGCAGGGCCTTGGCGCTCATCACGCTGGCGTCGACGACCTCGCCCGCCTGCACCTTGACGCTCGGCTTGAGCACGGTCGTCTTGCCGCCGGCGACGAGCTCGATCTTCAGCTCCTGCGCCTTGTCCACCACGACCGACCTCTCGCTGCCGTAGAAGTCGCCGCCCGACATGTGCGCGACGTGGCTCTTCGAGTCGCGGCTCCACGCGCCCATCGAGTGCGGGTGCTTCTTGGCGTAGTCCTTGACGGCGGGCGAGGCGCGGCGATCGCTGTTGCCCTCGCGCAGGACGGGGTTCACGGCGCTGCCGAGCACCTTGGCGTAACGTGCCTTGATCGCCTTCTCCTCCTCCGTCTTCGGCTCGGAGGGATAGTCCGGCACGGCGTAGCCCTGCTGCTGCAGCTCCTTGATGGCGGCCACGAGCTGCGGGATGGAGGCGCTGATGTTGGGCAGTTTGATGATGTTGGCGTTTGGCGTCTTGGCCAGCTCGCCGAGCTCTGCCAGGTGGTCGCCGAGCTTCTGCTTGTCCGTCAGGCGCTCCGGGAAGTTGGCGAGGATGCGGCCCGCCAGGGAGATGTCGCGCGTCTCGACCCGGACCCCGGCGGCCTTCGTGAACGCCTCGACGATCGGGAGGAGCGAATACGTGGCCAAGGCCGGCGCCTCGTCTGTCTTCGTGTAGATGATGGTAGAATTTTGCGTTTCCACTTGTTCCTCGAGGGTTGAAGGGCCGGGATTGTCGGATCGCCCGTGCCTACCCGCGGGCGAGTCGGATTCACCTGGTGCTGGACAACTTCACTACTCACACCCCCGCATCGCTATCAAGGCCTGCGGGACCGAGCGGGGCCACGCGCGCTCGATGAAGATGAAGGGAGGCGATGGGGTTGTCCGGTACGACCAGCGTGCCTGCCCGCGAGATGGAGATCGGCTGTCCTCGCGTGCGCCTCGGCAAAGGTCGTCATGGCGGCCGCTTACCGCGCCGGGATCGCTGCGGCAACAGGCTGGACAGCCGCGGCGCGGCGCGCTCGCGGCGCGCTCCGGAGCGAGGCGCGGCGCGTCATGTCGGGCCGCGCCGGGCCGGAAACGCGTGGAACCGGCCGGGGTCAAATGGTAGAGCCGCGCGATGCGCGCCCCGCTCCGCCTCGCCCTCGCCGGGCTCATCACCGCCGCCGCCCTCGCCTCGCCGCTCGCCCACGCGGTCGTGAGCGAGCGGATCGTCGCGGTCGTCGGCGATCGCGCCATCCTGCTCTCGGATCTGCGGCAGCGGGCCCGCCCCTTCCTCCTGCAGATCCAGGCCCGGGTGCCGCCGGGCCCGCAGCAGGCGGCGGCCGAGTCGCAGCTCTTTCGCGAGCTCGTCCAGAAGATGGTGGAAGAGGAGCTCGAGGGCCAGGCCGCCGAGAAGGCCAATATCCGCGTCACCTCCGACGAGATCGAGAACGCCTTCCGGAACATCGCCGCCGCGGAGCAGACGACGGTCGAGGAGCTGTTCCGGATGGCGCGGGCGACCTCCGGGCTCACCGAGCAGGAGTACCGCGACGAGATCCGCCGGCAGATCCTCGAGGGGAAGATGCTGCAGCTCCGGGTGAAGGGCCGGGTGCGCATCACCGAGCAGGACGTGCTGTCCGCTTACGACCGGATGGTGCGCGAGGAGCGCCGGCGGCGCGAGTACCACCCGGCGTGGATCGTCCTGCGCATCCTGCCCGGCTCGAGCGCCGAGGCGATCGAGGAGCGGCGCGCGCTCGCGGCGGCGCTCGCCGACCGCGCGCGGCGGGGCGAGGACTTCGCGGCGCTCGCGCGGCAGTTCTCGGACGACACCGCGACCCGCGACGAGGGCGGCGACCTCGGGGTCCGCGCGCCGCAGGGGACGCAGGCCGCGGCGAGCGGCCAGCGCGAGGTGATGGCCCCGGAGCTCGAGGCGGCGCTGATGGCGGTCGAGCCGGGCGGCGTGGTCGGGCCGATGCGCGCGGGCGACGCGTTCGTGGTGATGAAGCTCCTCAGCCGCCAGCCGTCGCGCTTCACGACGCTCGACGCCGCCCGGCCGGAGATCCTCCAGCGGCTGCAGGCAGAGATCCTGCAGAAGGCCAAGCAGAAGTGGCTCGACGAGCTGAAGCGCGGGACGCACGTGGAGGTCCGGCTCTGACGGGCGGCGGCGCGCGCGGCGCGGCGGGCGCGGGCGGCCGCGGCGAGGCGGGCGTGCCCGAGTGCACCGCGTGCGGCACCTGCTGCTTCTCGACCCTGCCCGAGTACGTCCGGGTCTTCGGCTGCGACTACGACCGCATGGACGATCGCGCGCGGGCGCTCACGCGGTTCATCGGCAACCGCTGCTACATGCACGTCGAGGACGGCCGCTGCGCCGCGCTCACGCTGGACGCGGAGCGCGGCCGCTTCCTGTGCTCGATCTACGAGGTGCGGCCCGACTGCTGCCGCGCGCTCGAGCGCGGCAGCGGCGCGTGCATCGGCGAGCTCCACGAGAAGCGGGAGCGGCCGCTGATCGCGCTCGATCGGCTGCGGCGCGCCGCTGCGCCGCGCGGCGGACGGGACGGCTAGCCCCTGCCGCGGGCGCCCAGCGCGGTGCCACGATGTCGCTATCCTCTTCGCAGGTCCCTCGCGCGCCGAGCGCCAGCCGCTCGCAAGGGCGCTCCGCGCGCGAGACGGGCGACCTGGATGTGGGCCATGGACGTCGCAGCTCAGATCGTCAAAGCCTTGGAGTCCGCCGGCTACGGGCAGATCGAGGCGGTCGCCCGCACGAGGTCGGGCCACGTGCTCCGTGCGGTCGCGCCGACGGACGGGCGCGCCGCCCGCTCCGTGATCCTCAAGATCTACAGCGATGAGAGCGAGGGCCCCGACCACGAGGCCGCGGTGCTCCGCCGCCTGGGGCGCGCCTTTCAGCTCCTCAGCTTCGACGGCAAGCGGTGCCTGGAGATGCCGGACATCGGCGGCGTCTCCGTCGCCAGCGTCTGCGCTCGGCGGCGGCTCGCGATCGACGAGGCGCTCGCGATCGGCGCTGCAGTCGCGGGCGAGCTGACCGAGGTGCACCGCCGACACGTCATTCACAAGGATGTCAATCCGTCGAACGTCGTGTGGAACGAGCGCACGGGCGCCGTTCAGCTGATCGATTTCGGCGTCGCGAGCGAGCTGCCGCTGGAGCAAGCCGAGCTCGCGCAGCCGTCCGAGATCGAGGGGACGCTCGCGTACATGGCGCCCGAGCAGACGGGGCGCATGAACCGGCCGCTCGACGCCCGCGCCGATCTCTACGCGCTCGGCGTGACGCTCTACGAGATGCTCACGGGCCGCCGGCCCTTCGAGCGGAGCGACCCGCTCGAGCTCGTGTATTGCCACCTGGCGTGCGCCCCCGTCGCGCCCCGCGAGGTCGACCCCGCGATCCCCGAGGTCGTGTCCGACCTCGTGCTCCGCCTGATGGCCAAGGAGCCGCAGGACCGCTACCAGACGGGGTGGGGCGTCGAGGCGGACCTCCGCCGATGCGTCGAGTCGCGGCGCAGCGCGCGCCGGATCGAGCCCTTCCCGCTCGGCCGGCGCGACATCCCCGATCGGCTGGCGATCCCCCGCCGGCTGTACGGTCGCGACGACGAGATCGAGGCCGTCGCGCTCGCCCTGGAGCGCGCCACCGTCGAGGGGCGCGCGGAGGTCATCCTCGTCGGCGGACCCCCGGGCATCGGCAAGTCGGCGCTGGCCCACGAGCTGCTGCGCCCCATCACGGGCAAGCGCGGGATGTTCGGCGCGGGCAAGTGCGACAGGTCCCAGCGCGCGACGCCGTTCGACGTCCTCGCCAAGGCGCTGCAGGGCGTCGTACGGCACCTGCTCGGGGCCGAGCCGGACGCCGTCGCGGCGTGGCGGCAGGAGCTCCTGTCCGCGCTGGGCGAGAACGGCGCCCTGGTCACGGCGCTCGTGCCGGATCTGACGCTGCTGATCGGGCCGCAGCCGCCGCTGCGGGAGCTCGATCCCGTGGAGGCGCGCAACCGCGCGACGATGGTGCTCCGCAACTTCGTGCGCGCGCTGTGTCGGGACGGCCGTCCGCTGGTCCTGTTCCTCGACGACCTCCAGTGGGCGGACGCCGCGACGCTCGACCTGCTCTGCGAGCTCGCCGCCGATCCGGAGCTGCGCTTCTGTTGCGTGATCCTCGCGTACCGCGACAACGACCTCGCCGCGGGGCACCCCCTGCCCGCGGCGATGGAGCGCATGCGCCTCGGCGCCGCGAGGGTCACCTCGATCGCGCCCTCGCCGCTCCGCGAGCGCGCCGTCGCCGCGCTCGTCGCCGACGCGCTGCGGGTCCCGGTCTCGCGCGTGGGGACCCTCGCGTCGATCGTGGCGCGGAAGACGGGGGGCAACCCGTTCGTCATCGGCCAGCTCCTGGAGCGGCTGCTCCGCGACGGCGTCATCACGTTCGACCCGGCCGCCGCCTCCTTCACGTGGGACGATGCCCGCGTCGAGGCCGCGCCGATGGCGGAGAGCGCCGCCGAGCTGCTCCGCGCGCGGCTCGGCGAGCTCTCGCCGGCCGCGAGGAGCGCGCTGCGCGTGGGCGCGTGCCTCGGCGATACGTTCGACGCGGCCACGCTCGCGGCCGTCTGCCGCGCCCCCGCGGAGGACACGCTCTCGGACCTGCGGGAGCCGGTGGAGGCCGGGATGCTGATCCCGCTCCGCCTCCGGGCGCCCGCCGGCCACCCCTCGGGCGCGACGTTCGCGTTCGCGCACGATCGGATCCGGGAGGCGGCCTACGCGCTCATCGAGGAGCGGGAGCGACCTGCCGTGCACCTCGAGCTCGGACGGCGGCTCATCGCCATGACGCCGGCCGAGCGCCTGGACGAGCGCCTGTTCGTGATCCTGGACCAGCTCAAGGCCGGCCAGGCGCTGCTCGCGGACGAGGGGGAGCGGCTCGAGGTGGCCAGGCTGTTCCTGCGCGGCGGCCAGCGGGCCCTCGGCGCGGCGTCGTTCGAGGTGGCCGCGAGCCTGCTCGGCGCGGGCGTCCGGGTGCTGGGCGAGGAGGGCTTCGCGCGGGCGCGCGAGCTCGCCGTCTCGCTGTACCGGGCGACGGCGCTCGCGGCCTGCCTCATCGGAGATTTCGGCGGCGTCGAGCGGCTCGTCTCCGCGCTCTCCTCCCACGCGGCCTCGGTCCTCGAGGAGGTCGAGGTCGACGGGCTCCGCATCCGCAGCGCGCAAGCGCAGGACCGGAGCAGGGAAGCCCTGCGCCTGGGCCTCCGCGCGCTCGGGCGGATCGGGCTCACATTCCCCGAGAAGCCCGCGGTCGAGGACGTGCTGCGCGCCATCTCCGCCATCCGCGAGCGGCTCGCGGGCGAGGGCGTGGAGGAGCTCGCGAAGCTGCCACCCATGCGCGATCCATGCGCCCTCGCCGCCATGCAGCTCATCCGCCAGGTCGTGGGCCTGGCCTTTCAGGTGGCGCCGGCGCACTACCCGCTCCTCGTCACCGAGGGCGTGCGGCTCTCCATCGAGCACGGCAATGCGCCGTCTTCCCCGCAGTCGTATGTCTTTTTCGGTAACCTCCTCGTCGTCCTGGAGGGCGACGTCGAGGGGGGCGCGCGCTTCGGCCGGCTCGCGATGGAGGTGATGGCGCGGCTGCGAGCTCGCGAGCTCTCGGCCATGATCGTCAACCTCTTCGAGTGCATGATCCACCCGCGCACGGCGCACTTCCGCGACACGCTCGCGCCGCTGCGCCTCGGCCACCAGGAGGGGCTCTCGCACGGCGATTTCGAGTGGGCGAGCCACTGCGGCATGGGGTATTGCATCCACGGCTACATCAGCGGCGCGCCGCTCCGCGGGCTCCTGCAGGAGATCGAGGAGCTGCGCCGCTCCTTCGCGCCGCTCCACCAGGAGCGCACCGCGCGGTACCTGAGGGTCCTCCAGCAGGCCACGCTGAACCTCCTGGGGGCGGGCGGGCAGCCGACGGTCCTGAAGGGCGAGGCGTTCGACGCGGAGGCGGCGCGCCCCGGCCTGGAGGCCGCCGGCGACTCGTTCTCCCTGTTCTACATCGCCTTCCATCGCACCTTCCTGCTCAGCCTCTTCGGCGATTTCCGCGGCGTCCTCGAGGAGATCGCGTGGATCGAGCCGCACCTCGCGGCCGTGCCCGGGCTCGTCCTGTTCACCCGGATGCAGATCCCGGAGGCGCTGGCCTGCCTGATGGTCGCCGCGGAAGAGGCGGGGGAGCGGCGCGGCGCGCTCGTCGCGCGCGCCGACGGCATCCTCGCCGGGCTGCGGCAGGCGGCGCGGCACGCCCCGATGAACTTCGGGCACCTCGTCGCGCTCATCGAGGCCGTGCGGTCCGGGATCCAGGGCGAGCACCCCTGGGCGACGGCCAGGCTCTACGACGAGGCCGTCACCGGGGCGGAGGCGCACGGGTTCGTGCAGGACGCCGCGTTCGCGTGCGAGCTCGCCGGGCGCTTCTGGCTGGCCGCTGGCAGGGACTTCCTGGCGCGCGCCTACCTGGAGCGAGCGCGGCGGCTCTACGCGCGGTGGGGCGCCGTGGCCAAGGTCGCGCAGCTCGAGCAGCAGCACGCGACGCTCCTGCCGATGCACACCCCCATGGGCGCGCTGATCACGACGTCGCAGGCGCCGGCCGTCCTGCTCGACGCGGCGTCGCTCTTCAAGGCCTCGCGCGCGATCGCGAGCAGCCTGGTGCTCCACGAGCTCCCGACGCGCTTCCTCGCCGTCGCCATGGAGAACGCCGGCGCGCAGCGAGGGGCGCTCTTCGTCGAGCGGGAGGGCGCGCTCGTCCTGGAGGCGGCCGGCGACCCGTCCCGCGGGGCCGTCCGCGCGGGGGGCGCGCCCGTCGAGCTCGCCGGCGATCGCGCGTGCCTGTCCGTCGTGCGCACGGTGGCCCGGACCCGGGCGCCGGTGGTCCTCGAGGACGCGCGCACGTCTCCGGCGACCCGCGACGATCCCTACGTGGCGTCGCGGCAGTCCCGCTCCGTGCTGTGCGCGCCGGTCCTCTCGGGGAGCGCGCTGCGCGGCGTGCTGTACCTCGAGAACGACCTCGTGACGGGCGCGTTCACGGCCGAGCGCGTGGAGGTGGTGGCGATCCTGTCGGCCCAGGCCGCCGTCGCGCTGGAGAACGCGTTCCTCTACGGCGACCTCGAGCGCCTGCTGGAGGAGCGGACGCGCCTGCTGGAGGAGCGGACGCGCCTGCTCGCGCAGGCCGAAGAGGGGGTGCGGGCGCGCGACACGTTCCTCACGCTCGCCGCGCACGAGCTGAGGACGCCGCTCACGCCGCTCCAGATGGAAGTCCAGACCTTGCTCCGGGACGCGCGCGCCGGCCGGATGAGGGCCGAGGGGTCCGATCGCGCGGCCAGGAAGCTGGAGCGCGCCGGGCGCCAGATCGGGCGCCTCGAGCGGCTCGCGAACGATCTCCTCGACGTCGCGCGCCTCGCCGCGGGCGAGCCGGAGATGCGGATGGAGCCGGTGGATCTGTCGCTCGTGGTCCGCGACGTCGCCGCGAGGCACGCGGCGGCGCTCGAGCACGCGGGCTCGGCGCTGTCCCTCGACGCGGAGCCCGGGGTCGTGGGCCTCTGGGATCGCGTGTGCCTCGTTCAGGTGACGGACAAGCTGCTGTCGAACGCCGTCAAGTTCGGTGAGGGCAAGCCCATCGATGTCCGGATCGAGGCGGACGACGGCAGGGCCCGGCTCGTCGTGCGCGACCGCGGCGCCGGCATCGCCCGCGCGACGCAGGCGCGCCTCTTCGGGCGGTTCGAGCGCGGCGTGTCGGAGCGCCATTTCGGGGGGCTCGGCCTCGGGCTATGGATCGCGCGGCGCATCGTCGACGCGCTCGGCGGGAGCATCCGGATCGACAGCGAGCCCGGCGCGGGCGCCACGTTCATCGTGGAGCTGCCGCGCGAGCCCCCTCGGGAGGCCCGTGGGCAGGTCCCGAGCGCGCCGCCCGGCGGGCAAGCCTCGTCGAGCGCGCATCACGGCCGCGCCGAAGAGCGTACGGGCTGACGCCTCCCGCCGATGCACGGAGCGCGGTCGACCGACGGGCTCGAGCGCCGGAGCGATCCGGCGCCGGCGCTGCGGTTCCCCCGGCGCCGCGCCGGCGAGGGCGCCGCGCTTCAGGGTGAGGCGTCCCTGTCCTCCACCGGCGGCGCCCCCGCGTCGAGCGCGCTGCGGTCGATCCGCATGCTGACGTCGAGCGTGACCGTCTGCCCGGCGGAGACGGTGATCGTGCGCTTCTCCTCGGGCGCGTTCGGGTGGCGGAACGTGACGTAGTGCCGCCCCGCCTGGAGCGGGATCGACCGCGCCATCGGCGTCACGTCGACGAGCTCCCCGTCGACGACGACCTCCGCCCACGGCCTGGCGAGCACCTTCAGGTACCCGCGCCCCTCCGACGGCGCGCCGGGCTGTCTGGCCTCGGCGCTGGGCGGGCCGACCGCGTCGTGCTCGCGCAAGCCGAGCTCGATGAGCGCGCCGCCCGCGACGACCAGCGAGAAGATGCCGAGCAGCCGGACCGCGTCCGGCGCGAGCGACGGCGCGTGGCGCCGCTCGGCGGCCGGGCGGACGGACGGCACCTGCGCGGGCGGGAGCTCGTCCCCGCCGAGCTTCGCCGCCGCGAGCGCCCTCCCGATGAGCGCCCTCGGCTGCGCGTGACCGCGCTCGGCGAGCTCCTCGGCCAGGGCGTCCGCGACGGCGCGGCCGTTCTCGTAGCGCTGCTCCGGCTCCTTCTCGAGGCACCGGAGCACCACCCGCTCCAGGCCGCGCGACACGTCGGGCGCGAGCGCCCGCAGCGGCTGCGGCGGCGCGCTGCGGATGCGGTGCGCGACGGCCCGGCCCTCCGCCCACCGGTCCTCCTCGCGCTCGCGCGGCGCGCGCGACGCGCGGGACGCGGAAGGCGCAGCGTCCGCGTCCGCCGGCTCCTGCTTCGGCTCGTCGAACGGGCGCGCGCCGGCGAGCATCTCGAACAGCACCACGCCGAGCGCGAACACGTCGGCCTGCGGCCCGGTCTCCGCCCCGAGGATCTGCTCCGGCGCCATGTAGTCGGGCCGCGCGAACGTGTCGCTGCCCTCGAACGGCTCGGGCAGCGACGGCAGCCGGCCGTCGAACGCCGCCGCGAACTCCAGGATCTTCACGCCGCCGGGCGCCGTGACGACGACCCGCTCCGGGCGCAGCTCGCGGTGCACGACCCCGCGCTCGTGCGCGTGCCCGAGGCCGCGCGCGATCTCCAGCGCGATGGCCGCCGCCGCGCCCTCGTCGAGGCGGCCGGCGCGCGCGCACAGCTCCGCGAGCGTCGGGCCCGAGAGCGGCTCGAGCACCAGCCAGATCCGGTCCTCGTCGCGCTGGAAATCGTGGATGTCGATGATGTTGGGGTGCCGGATGCGCGCGAGGATCTTCGCCTCGCGCTCGAGGCCGGCCGCGAACGCGCTCGCGGCCGACACCGTGGGCTTCAGCGTCTTGATCAGCGCCGCCCGGCCGAGCTCGACATGCTCGGCCCGGTACGTGACCGTGAGCGCCCGCGACGAGACGGCCTCGCGCAGGATGTACGGGCCGAGCTGCCTCTCCGCGGCGCCCACTTAGCGCTGTCGAACGCGGAGCGAGCGCCCCGTCATCGCCGCGGGCTGCGGGATGCCGAGGATCTCGAGCATCGTCGGCGCCACGTCGCAGATGCGGCCGCCCGACCGGAGCACGACGCCGGCGTCGTGCTTGTTCAGGTAATAGAGCGGCACCGGGTTCAGCGTGTGGGCGGTGTGGGGGTTGCCCTGATCGTCCTTCATCTGCTCGCAGTTGCCGTGGTCCGCGGTGATCATCAGCGCGCCGCCGGCCTCGCGCACGGCGTCCGCGATGTCGCCGAGCCCCTTGTCGACCGCCTCGACGGCGTGGATGGCGGCCTCGAGGATGCCCGTGTGCCCGACCATGTCCGGGTTCGCGAAGTTCACGAGGATGAAGTCGTACTTCCCGCTCTTGATCGCGGCCACGACCTCGCTCGCGACGCCGGCCGCGCTCATCTCGGGCTTCTTGTCGTAGGTGGCGACGTCGCGCGGGGAGGGCACGAGCTTCCGGTCCTCGCCCGGGAACGTCTCCTCGCGGCCGCCGTTGAAGAAGTACGTGACGTGCGCGTACTTCTCGGTCTCGGCGCACCGGAGCTGCGTGAGCCCGGCGCGGGAGATCACCTCGGGGAACGAGTCGGTCACCTCGTCCTTCGGGAACGCGACCGGCAGCTTCAGGGCCGCGTCGTACTCGGTCATGCAGCTGTAGCAGTGCTCCTGGAAGGCGTAGACCGGCTTGCCGCGATCGGTGAGGAGCTCCTCGACCTCGGGCGGCAGGTTGCGACGCGTGAGCATCGCCGAGATCTCGCGCATGCGGTCCGGCCTGAAGTTGACGGAGAGGCCGACCTCCTCCCCGAACCACTCCCAGCGAGCCTCCTTCGAGGCGAAGTCGGCCATGAAGTCGCCCTTGATGCCGCTGTAGTCGCCGATGCGCACGGGCTCGACGAACTCGTCCGTCTTGCCGAGCGCGTACGACTGCTGGATCGCGTCGAACGCCGTGTCGGCCCGCGGCGCGTCGCCGCGCACGATCGCCGTGTAGGCCTTTGTCACGCGGTCCCAGCGCTTGTCGCGGTCCATGGCGTAGTACCGGCCCGACACGGTGCCGATGACGCCGACGCCCTCGAGCGCCTCCTGGACCTTCTCGACGTACCCCCACGCGCTCTTCGGCGGCGTGTCGCGCCCGTCGAGGAACGCGTGCAGGACCACGGGCACCTCGTGGAACTTCGCGAGCTTGAACAGCGCCAAGAAGTGATCGAGCGACGAGTGCACGCCGCCGTCCGAGACGAGGCCGAACAGGTGCAGCCGGCACTTGCGGTCCTGCGCGATGCGGAACGTGCGGTCGATGATCTCGTTCGAGCCGAGCTTGTTCTCGGCGATCGCGACGTCGATGCGCGAGATGTCCATCAGCGCGATCCTCCCCGCGCCGAAGTTCAGGTGGCCGACCTCGCTGTTGCCCATCTGCCCCACGGGGAGGCCGACGTCGGGGCCGCTCGTCCCGATCAGCGTCGTCTGCGCGTCGCGCTTGATCGCGTCGAGGTTCGGCATCTTCGCGAGGGCGATCGCGTTCTGGTCCTTTTCTTCGCGCTCGCCGAATCCGTCGAGGATACAGAGGACGAGCGGGCGGGGGCGTTGACTGGGAGAGGGTGCGGCTTCGCTCATGGCGGCGGAATCTACAACGAAGCCGCGGCGATCGGGGGGCTGCTCGGGCATTTTCGACCCGCGCCGGGGCGCCCCGGCCGGGGTCCCGGGGGCGTCCAGGGGCAGGCGGCGGCAGGCCCGCAGGCGGCGCCCGGCGGCGCGGAGGGGCCGGCGGGCGGCGCCGGCCCGGCGGCGGGCGGCGCCGGCCCGGCGGCGGGCGGCGCCGGCCCGGCGGCGGGCCTGTCCCGAGGCCGCCGCCTCCCCTACGATGGCGGGCGCCGCAAAGGGAGGACCTCGATGACGCAGGCCCCGCCGTTCCACCTCGCCTTCCCGGTCTCGGACCTCGAGGCGACCCGCCGCTTCTACGTCGACGTGCTCGGATGCCGCGTCGGCCGCGAGGCCGACCGGTGGATCGATTTCGACTTCTTCGGCCACCAGATCTCGGCCCACCTCGTCGATGAGCCCGGCGCCGTGCTCCCCACGAACCCGGTCGACGGCAAGGACGTGCCGGTGCGCCACTTCGGCGCCATCCTCGAGTGGCGCGCCTGGCACGCGCTGGTCGAGCGGCTGCGCGGGCTCGGGGTCGCGTTCCTGATCGAGCCGCACATCCGCTTCGTCGGCGAGCCGGGGGAGCAGGCGACGCTCTTCGTCGTCGACCCGAGCGGCCACGCGCTCGAGTTCAAGTCGTTCCAGGACGCGCGTCAGATCTTCGCGACGTGAGCCGCTGCGCGCGGCGTGCGTGCTAAGTTCCGACCATGTCCGACGGTCGTCGCGCCACGTACCAGGATGTCCTTGACACGCCCCCCAATCAGGTGGCGGAGATCCTGAACGGCGTCCTCCACGCGACGCCGCGGCCGTCCCTGTCCTGCCGCAACGTCACGTCGGTCCTGGCCGGCGAGCTCTACCTCCCGTTTCGCCGGGGCATCAAGGGGCCCGGCCGGTGGGCGCTCCTGGTCGAGCCCGAGCTGCACCTCGGCACCGATCCGGACATCGTGATCCCCGACATCGCCGCGTGGCGCCGCGACCGGATGCCGCAGATCCCGATGCGGAACGCGGCCATCTTCCTCGCGCCCGACTGGGTGTGCGAGGTGATCTCGCCGTCCACCGAGGCGGTCGACCGCCGCGACAAGATGGAGATCTACGCGCGCGAGCTGGTGACGCACTACTGGCTCATCGATCCGCGGCTCCGGAGCCTCGAGGTCTTCCGCATCGACGGTGGGCGGTTCGCGCGCATGGGCGCGTGGGAGGGCGACGTCACCGTGCGCGCGGCGCCGTTCGACGCCGTGGAGATCGAGCTCGGCGTCCTCTGGCAGGAGTAGCGCCGGCGCGGCGCCGGGCGCATCGCGCGCCGTCACGGGCCGCCCGGGAGCGATAAGCTTCCGGCGTGCGCGTCTCCTCGACCTGCCCGCTCCGCGTCGCGTCCCTCGTCTGGCGGCCTCGCCCCGAGGCCTTCGCGCTCACCGTGGTCTGCAAGGCGACCTTCGCGCTCGAGCCGGGGCGCTCGCGCCTCGCGCCCGCGCAGGAGGCGCCGTGGGAGGCGGACGTCCCGTGGGGCGACGACCCCCGGGCGAGCCTGTGGGCCGCGAGCGATCTCGCGCCGTTCAAGCGCCGCGTGGACGTGCTCGTGGTCGGCCACGCCCACGCGCCCCACGGCGAGCCCGCGGCCTCGCTCGTGGCGCGGCTCGCGATCGGCGCGATCGACAAGCGGATCGAGGTGCACGGCCAGCGCGCGTGGACGGCGGGCGGGCAGCTCACGGCGGCCGCGCCGTTCGACAGGGCGTCGCTCCGGTGGGAGCGCGCGGCGCGCGGGCGCGACGGCTGGAACCCGGTGGGCATCCCCGCGAACGCGGCGCCCGACGCGCGCGGGCTCCGGCCGGCGCCGAGCCTCCTGCCGCCCGGCGCCGAGCTCCGCGGCCCGGCGGAGCCGCTGCCGCCCGCGGGCTTCGGGCCGATCGCGCCGTCGTGGCCCGAGCGGGCCGCGAGGCTGCGCCGGCACGCCGTCACGTTCGGCCACGACGCCTGGGCGGAGCGGCCGCTGCCGGAGGACATCGATCCCGGCTACTTCAACGCGGCGCCGCCCGACCAGCAGCTCGACCAGTTGCCCGCGGGCGAGCGGCTCGTCCTCGCGCACCTGCACCCGCAGCACCCCGAGCTCGCGACCGTGCTGGAGGGCGTGATCCCGCGCGCGTCGCTGCTCCGCGGCGACGCCGCGCCGCAGGAGATGCGGCTGCGCTGCGACACGCTGTGGATCGACGCGGATCGCGGGATCTGCACGCTGACGTGGCGCGGGGCGGTGCCGCTGCGGCACGCGGCCGAGGACGTGACGGTGGTGGTGACCGCGGAGCGGCCGGAGGCCGAGGCGGAGCTGGCGGAGACGCTGATGCCGGCGGTCGCCGCCAGCGCGCCGGAGCGGGGCGACGCCGGCGCGCCCGCGCCCGGGGCGGCGGGCGGAGCTCTGCCGGCGGCGATGGTGAGCACGCTCGTGCCGGATCTGAGCGCGGCGGGCTCCTCCGGCGTGCTGCCGTTCGTTTCGCCGTCGGCGCTGCCCTTCGCGCCGGCGGCGCAGGGCTCGGCCGGGGAGGGGAGCGGCGCGCCCGCGCGGCCCTCCGGGGCGGCGCCGAGCGACCGGCCGTCGGCGCCGCTCCCGCCGGCGCCCGCCGCGCCGCGGCCGAGCGCCGCGGCCAGCGCCCTCGAGGAGGGGGCGGACACCCTGGCGCCGCGCACGCTGACGCCGGGCACCCTGAGCGCGGGCCTCGTGCCTGTGCCCGCGGAGCCGCTGCCTTTCCAGGCAGCGCGCGCCGCGGCGGCGCCTGTCCCCGACCCGGGCATCGCGCCGCCGCCTGCGCCCCCGCTCTTCGGTCAGCCGCTGCCGAGCGCGCCGCCTGCGCCCCCGCTCTTCGATCAGCGGCTGCCGAGCGCGCCGCCGCCGCCTCCGCCCCCGCTCTTCGGTCAACGGCTGTCGAGCTCGCTGCCGCCTCCGGCCGCGGCGCAGGCGAACGCACCGCCGCCCTCCGCGCCGCCGAGCTCGGCGACCGGCCCCGCGAAGGAGCCCCCGTCGCCGCTCGCCGCGCCCGCGCCCGCGCCCGCGCCGGAGCCGGCCGTGCGACCGGAGGACGTGCCGGTGGAGCGCTTCGCGGCGATCTCCGCCGAGATCGCCGAGCGGCGCGCGCCGCGGCCGGAGGTGCTGCGCGCGCACGGGCTCGGCGAGCGCGCCTGGGACGCGGTGGAGCGCCGCTTCCGGGCCCTCCTGGACAAGGACGCGCGCGCCGGCGGCCGGCTGCGCGCCGCGCACGACGCCGCCTACGTGGCGGCCGTGGAGGCGTTCCGCGGCCCGATCGCCCTGGAGGAGTACGCCCGGATCGCGGTGGGGCTGGAGCGCGGCGCGGCCGGCGAGGTCCTCGACGCGCTCGCCATCCAGCGGGCGGCGCTGATGCCGATCGTGCGGGTGTGGACGAAGAAGGCCGCGGGCAACATGGCGCTCTCCGCCGAGCTGATGGCGCTCCTGGACAAGCTGCGGGCCGAGTGAGCCCGGCGCTCACCCCCCCGGGCTCACCCCCCGGGGCGGGAGCGGTCGTCCGGCGCGCGCGGCGCCGCCTCTCCGGCGGCCAGCGCGGCGGGCTGACCGGGGCCGCCGGCGAGCGCCTGGCGCGCGCGGAACTCCTCCCAGGACAGCGGCATCGGCGGATCCTCGGAGTTGAGCCGCACCCGCTCGCCGACGATGTCGACGTCGTCGTTGGCCCGGATCTCCACGCCGCCGGGCGACGCCTCGACCTTCACCTCGCGCGCCGTGGTGCGCGCGCTCCGGCCGGCCTCGCGCACCGCGCTGCCGCGCACCCGCTCGTGCAGGCTCCCGCCCACCTCGATGGCGGCGTCCTGCGCCGCCTGGATCTGCAGCGTGTCGCACGAGAGCGAGAGCGTCTTCGCGGCGGCGATCTCCAGCGACGCGCCCGCGAGCGACAGCACCGGCCCGTCGTCGGTCATCCGGATGGAGACAAGGATCTGCCCGGCCGCGGCGCGGATCTGGATCCGCTCGCCGGCGCCCTCCTCGGCGATCTCGATGGAGCGCCCCGAGGCGAGGGGCACCACCCGAGCGGGCGGCGCGAGCTCCGCGCCGGGCGCGGGCGCGAGGGCGCCGGCCTGCGGCAGAGGACCCTCCGGCGCAGGATCCTGCGGCGAGGGAGGCTGCGGGGGGAGAGGGGCGGGCGCGTCCGTCACGGCCGCATCGTAGCGCAGGGGCGGGCGCCGCGCGCGGTGAGCCGCGAGCGCGCGCCGGACCTCGCCCTTGCGTGCGCGCGTGGGCGGAGATACCCGTCGGACGCGACCCTGCAAGGAGCCCGATGAGCGCAGAGGCCTCCCCGCGTGTGACCCAGACCGTGCGGTGCGCGAAGAGCCACGACGGCAAGGTGTGGATGGTCTGCGTGGCCAAGCGCACCTACTCCTTCGCGGGCGGCCGGGTGACGCTCGCGGACGAGCAGGCGCCGGTCGTCATCGACCCCGACATCGAGACCGACCCGCACGACCGCTACCGCACGCTGCGCGACGACATGGACCTGTTCCCGCCGAAGCCGGCCACCGACGTGGTGGTGACCGGCCGGGCGCACGCGCCGGGCAAGGTGCGCGAGCTCATGGTCGGCGTGGCCGCGGGGCGGAGCGCGCGCGTGCTTCGGGTGCTCGGCGAGCGCCGGGTGGAGGTCTCGCTCGAGGGGCAGGTGCGCTTCCCGGATCCGGCGCCGTTCGAGAGCGTGCCGCTGTCGTGGGACCTGGCCTACGGCGGCTACGACGCGTACGCCCACGACGAGCTCGACCCGCCCGAGCGCCGCAAGGGGCGGCGGGTCGAGCCCTCGCCGCGCGAGGAGGGCGTCTTCGCCTACCCGCGGAACAAGGTCGGGCGGGGGTATTTCCTCGACGTGGACCGGGACCGGG
This sequence comes from Sorangium sp. So ce185, assembly GCF_051526825.1. Classification (NCBI taxonomy): domain Bacteria; kingdom Pseudomonadati; phylum Myxococcota; order Polyangiales; family Polyangiaceae; genus Sorangium; species Sorangium sp. So ce185. The sequence continues at coordinate 2,082,961 of NZ_CP150316.1, forward strand.
CCGACGGCGAGCTCCTGCCGCAGATCGAGGACCCGGGGGATCCGCTCGCGGCGTCGCGCTTCTTCGTGCAGGCGCCGCGCGCCTGGCTCGACGCGCCGGCCTCCGGCGGGCTCGGCTGGGTGGCGCACACCTGGTACCCGCGGATCATGCGGGGGCTCGGCGCCTTCCTGGAGCACGATCCGCCGGCGAAGCCGATCCGGGAGATGGCGTTCGCGGACGGGGCGGACCTCGGGGGGCCGTTCCGGAAGAACGAGGTGCTGCCGCGGTTCGTGCAGGGCGCGGCGCCGGGGCTGGCGACCGAGCGGCTGCGGGGCGACGAGCTCGTGATCCTGAAGTACCTGGTGCAGGGGCAGCCGGAGGTGCAGTTCGCGCTCCCCGGGGAGGCGCCGGGCCTGTCGGTGCGGCCGCCGGGAGCGCCGAAGATCTTCACGCCGGAGGCGGTGCTGCAGACCGTCCGCATCGACGGGGAGCGGCGGACGGTGTCGCTGACGTGGTGCGGGGCGGTCCGGCTCCTCGCGCCGATCGCGGAGGAGCAGCTCGCGGAGACGAAGCTCGGGGTGACGTGGGGGCGGTGGTGATCGCGCGGGCCGCCGGGGGGGATCCTGCTGTCGCCCGCGGCCCCCTCGCCCCGCCTCACCCGCTGCGCGCGTCCGGCGGATAGAAGGGCAAGGTGTCAGGGGGCGGCTCCGGCACCCGGAGGCCGAAGACCGCGCCGATCCGGCGCGATCCGCCGTACAGAAAGCCTGAGCCGACATCCTCGAAGCCCTGGATCCGCTGCACGAACAGGGCGCTGTCCGGGCGCGCGCAGCGCGTGCCCCGGTCCCTCGCGCCCCTCACGATCGCATCGATGGCTTCAGCGAAGGCGGCGCCGTCGGCGCGATGCACCGGTTCGAGCAGCGAGTAGCACCCTAACTCCAGCCCTTCGAGGGCGGGCAGCGCCTCCCGGCGCTCGTCCACCGCAGCCAAGTGGAGCTTCAGATCGGCGAGCGTCTCCGCGTGTCCCGGGACCCCGCGTGTCCCGGATTGCTCGGCGAGCAACGCAGACCCCGCCTCGATGAGCCGCGCTCGCCTCGCGGCGTCGTCCGGGAAGACGAGCTGGATTTGCATGCACTCGGTAAGATGGATCGCCCGCATGATTGTGCTCTCTGCGTCGCGCGGGGCGGCGAGGGCCTCATTGACGTATCCGTCCGCTGCTTTCGCGATCTCGTCCCACGGTGCGCCAGCGCAGAACAGCGTCATCATCATGCCTCGAGCGCACGTCAACCGTTCGAGCGGCCGCTCCGCCGCCGCGCCTCTCCCGTACCAGTAGCCGACGAGCACCGCCGCGTCGCTCCGGCTGAGCCGCTCCCACCTCGGGGCACCGAACCGGTCCAGCGATCGAAGCACGAATTTCATCGTTCCGCCCTCCTGCAGCAAGCGGCGCGCTGCCGCGCGACGGCGGCCGCTCAGTCCCAGAATTTCTTGATCACCTTGATGGCCGACGGGTCGATACCGCCCTTGATGAGGACCTCCTCTGCCTTGATCGCGTTCCTCAGGTCGAGCGCGGTCCCCTCTCGCTTGACCGCCTGGAGCACGTTGTTGTGGTCGACGACAGTGCTGCCGGTCTCCCTGAGCGCCTTGACGTCGATCTCGACCAGCACGGGGCTGCCCCCTTGATAATGGCTGGTCCCGGCCGGCGTCTCGGACGCCGAGATGTACTTCGTCGGCTTCCCGGCCACATGATCGCCGATGGAACCTCCGCTGCCCTTTGGCATGATCCGCTCTCCACGCAAGAACGCGTCGTAATCGTCGGCGCTCAGCGCGCGGTAGATCGTGCCATCGCAGAGCTTGAGACCCAGCGGATCGACGGTCGTGACCGGGGAAGCGTTGAAGGCGAAGAGCGATCCCCCGCTGGCGAACCCCAGCGGATCCGGGCTCAGCCACCGGGCCAGCTCGGCGTCGAAGTAACGGAACCTCGTGACGCAGAGCCCCGTCTCCTCGTCCGCGTACTGTCCGAGCAGCCGGAACGGAGACTCCACCGGGCGCCGGCGCTCCGGCGCCTGGTGGATCGCGGCCACGGACCCCCAGGCGGAGTGGGCCGCGGACCACGCCACCCTGCCCTCCGCATCGATGAGCTCCCTCGGCGTGCCCACGTGGTCGGTCACGTAGACGAAGACCTCGCCCTGCTCGGCTTGCAGGAGCGGCACGAGCGAGTCGGGCTCGTGGACGAAGCAGCGGTAGCCGCCGTCGCTGCGGATATCCGCGGCCAGCGCGTCACCGTCCCACAGGAACTCGACCACATGGCTCTCACGGGGGTCGTCGGCGCGGACCTCCTTGCGCACCCGCCGTCCGAAGGCATCGTAGGTGAACGAGATGCTCTTTCCCGAAGGCAACCTGATCTCGCGCAGCCGATCGCGGCAGTCCCAGCGGTACTCCGTCCGCGCGCGCTCGTCCTGAGCCTCGCCGGCGGTCTCGGTCCGTGCGATCCTGCGAGACCGCCCGTCGTAGGCGTATTCGGCGCGATCGGTGCGTTGCACCGTGTCGCCGCGAGCGATCTCCCAGGGCGGATCCGCCTCATCGGCCTCGCCGGCCTCCAGCGCCCGCAAGACCTTCTGGACGGCGCCGACCGCATCGTAGGTGAAGACCTCGCGGCCTCGCGCGCTGCGCGCCTCGATCAGCTCGTCGATGGATCCGTGGCGATACGCGGTGGCTCCCCACCGAGCGTCATTGACCAGCTGCACCCGCCCGAGCGCGTCATATTGCCAGAGCCGCCGCATCGCCATCGTGGCCGCCTCGGCGCCGGGTGAGCGCAGATCGAGCCGTTGCTCGACGATCCGGTCCATCGCGTCGTATTCGCTTCGGAGCGAGAAGCGACCCCCCAGCTCACCTCGCGCGATCTCGCGCCCTACTGCATCGCGCTCGAAGGCGATCCTGCGCCCGGCGTGCTCGACGGCAGACAGCCGCCCGAGCGCGTCGTACGCATACCGTGTCGCCTCTCCCGTCGGCATGATGCGCGCGACGCGCCTGCCAGAGGCGTCGAGGTGATACCCGATCCGGCGCTCCCCCTGCGTCTCGGCGACCACGCGCCCGAGGCGATCGCGCTCCAGGCGCGTCACCACGGTCTGCCCGTCTTGCTCCAGCACCGCGCCCAGCAGGCGCCCCAACCGGTCGCGCTGGTACGTGACAGGACCGTCCGTGGATTGCTCGACGACGAGGCCGCCGAGCGCATCGTACGAGAAAGCGCGGAAGCTGCCGTCCGGATAGCTCACCCGCTCCAGGCGTCCGGCCGTCGAGTAGCGGTAGGAGAGCGCGCGCCCGTCGAACGCCGCCTCGCGCGTCAGGCGGCCTGCCTCGTCATAAGCGAGATCGTAGATCTCCCCCTTCGGATTCACGATCCTGCGCAGCGACTCGCCTGCGCTGTAGGCGAACCTCCACGTGCTCCCGTCGGGTTGCGTGATCTTGGTGAGCACGCCGGTGCCGGCGTGCTCCATCTCCACGACGCGCCCGAGCGCGTCCATGCTCCTGCTCAGGTTGCCCAGCGGATCGTAAGCCGCGTGCCTCGCCGTGCCATCGGGTCGCATGACCATGACCGGCTGTCCGAGGCGATCGTACTGGACCCGGGTGCTCCGGCCCAGCGGATCCACGCTGCGCGTCGGGCGACCGAGCGCGTCGTGCTCGTAGCGCGTCTTCCCGCCATAGGCGTTGATCTCCTCGACGAGGTCGTGGCGGATATCGTAAGCATACTCAACCAGGTTACGCTGCCCTTGCGCGATGGCGCGCAGGTGGCCACGGCCGTCGTAAGCCAGCGCGTACCGGAGCTCGGACGGGTAGGTGATCTCGACGAGCGATCCCTTCCTGTCGTACCGGTATCGTGTCGCGAGCCCGTCGGGCCCGACGTGCAGTACGGGCAGGTCGTCCTGGTACTGCCATTGCGTGACGTTCCCCGCAGGGTCGATCTGTCGGGTCTTGTTGCCCTGCGCGTCGTACTCGAACCGCGTCGCCTCTCCAGCCCCGTTGATCTCGGCGGCGATGTACTGATCCTCGTCATACTCCCACGCGCGGAGGAGTAGCCCGTCGGGCGTCTCCTCCCGGACGACAAGCCCGTCTTCGTTCCAGTAGAGCAGCCGAGGCTCGTCATTACCGCTGAGGCGGGTGATCCGCCTCTCCAGATCGGCCTCGATGGCGACCGTGTGCAGCCCGCCGTCCCCCCAGGTCCTCGTGCATCGGCCGGTCTCTTCATCGTAAGCGTAATAGAAGCTCACGCCGTTCTTCAGCGTGGTCTTGACCATCCGGTGGTCTTCATCGTACTCGTAGCGCTCCGCGTGGCCGATCGCGTCGGTGGCGCTCGCGAGCTCACCCATCTTGGAGTAGGCATAATCGACCCACTGCTCGAGGCGACCGCCTGCCCACACCTCCAGGCGCGCGATGCGGGCGCCGTGGGTTAGCTTGACCCGGATCTCTCGGCCCGCGGTGTCGACGATCCGCTGGAGCCGGCTCCCCGTGTACTCGAGCGCGATGGTGTTGCCATGGGCGTCGCTGATCGAGCGAAGGAGCGCCTTCTCTCCTGATTCCGCCGGTGCGAAGCGGCGCGTCAGCCGGGTCTCGTGGCTGTACACGGTGAACCCGCCGTCCTCGAGCGCGGTGAGCGTGAGCCGGTCCGGCCGGTGGAACGCGCTCGATCCGGGCGCCTGCAGCCGAAAATAGACGTCGCGGCCCTCCTCGTCGCGGAGGATGAGGCTGTCTTCGGTCCGCTCGATCCACTGCTCGAAGCTGTGCGTCCAACCCCCGCGCCCGAGGGAGGTCCGCTCGAGCGCCCTGTCGGACGCGTAACGGCGCTCCCACGCGAGCGGAATCGCGCCGGGAAGCTTGATGTCCAGCTTGGCGTCGATCACCCGGCCAGACGTCGTATCGACCGGGTGACCGGTGACGCGGCACTTCAGGTTTTTCAAGGCCGACGCCGCCTTGCCCTTGAGCGCGCGCGCCCCCTTCCCGAGGGCCTTCCCCGCCTTCCCCATCTGCTTGGTCGCCGCCCGCAGCCCCTTGCCGACGAGGTCCTTCCCCTTCTTGAGCAGCGGCTTCAGCACCTTGCCGCCGAATTTCAGCAGCAGCCCGCCCGCGATCTTGGCCGCCCCCTCGAACAGCAGGTCGAGCACCAGGTCGATCGCCAGCGTCACCGCCCCCATCGCGAAGTCCCCGAAGGTCGGCGTCGTCTGCACCGTCCCCGGGTTGAGCACCAGCGAGGTCGGCCACCGGCCGATGTCCCAGCAGTCCGCGTTGAGCGACACCGGCCCGCCGATCACGCAGCAGGTCGCCTTCTCCCCGCAGATCTCCACCGCGCCCCGCGGCAGCCAGCACTTGTGCGAGCCGAACAGGATGTGGAGCGGCGTCAACGCGTCCAGCGGATCCGGGACGATCCCGAGGTGCGGCCAGAGGAACTTGGGCTCGTGCTGGTGCGCCACCGAGGGCACGCCGTTGAACAGCACCGTCGGCTTCTGCTTGTCCCCCAGCGTGAAGGGGTGCAGGAGCACGAGCTTCAAGAACTTCATCGGCGCCGGCGGGAAGATGTGGAACCCCTGGTGCATCTCCAGGCCCACGATCAGCCAGCCATTGATGTCGTGGAAGTTGTGCGCCACGTTCGCCCCTCTCCTGCCTCACCCGCGCGGGAAGGCCTCGGTCGCCTCGAGCCGCGCGCGCCGGTGCTCCAGCTGCACCAGGCCGTAGCTCACGCTGGCGCGCCAGAGCAGCCGCACCTCGGCGGCCTCGGCGTCGATGTCGACCGCGTCGAGCGCCGGCACGAGCCGCTCGGACGCGCCGCCCACGGCCACCGTCACCGCGACGGGCGGCGCCGGCGCCTCGAACACCAGCGCCTCCCCGCCGGGCCGCATCCCGCCGAGCGCGATCCGCGTCCCGGGAGCGATCGCGTCGAACGTCGTCCGCGGCGCCGCTCGGCTCGCCAGCTTGCTCGCGCCGCTCTGGTCGAACTGCTGGTCGTGCCACACGTGCGCCGCGCGCAGGCCGCCCCAGAGCGGGTAGGGGGCGAAGCAGACCGGCTCGGGGCGGTCGTTCCAGCGCCGGATGAGCTGCTCCGGGTGCTCCAGCTGCGGCAGCGGCTGGTCCTGCGCGCGCGCCGCGTCGGTGATGAACCCCTTGCCCTCGAAGTTGTGCGGATACCCGCTCTCGTGCTCCGGGACGAACGCCTCGCCGCCGCCGTCGTCGTCGCCGAGCGACACCACCCGCGCCGGCTCCTGCACGACGCCGCCGTAGGCGTTGCGCCAGCTCATCTCGACCCGCTCGAACGCGAGCGGCGCGCTCGGCGCGAGCCCTCCGCCGACCGAGCGCCGCCACACGCGCTGCCCGTACGCCACGATCGCCGCGTCGCGATCGCCCACCCGCAGCACCGCGGTGGCCTCGCGCGCGCGCCCCTCCCTCGGGTAGACGAACCCCGTCGCGCACACCGACGCGACGCTCTTCTGGAGCATCCCGTCGTGCGGGTACGGAAGCGACGGGTCGAGCAGGAGCGGCCGCTGGGCGGGCGCGAGGGCGAGCCGGCCGCCGGCGATCCGGTACGTGATCGTGGCCAGGAAGATCGCCGTCACCCGGTCGTCCTGCTCCGCGTTCGGGAGCATCGCCGCGGGCAGCGGCGTGTCGTTCGAGAAGCGCATCGCGGCCGTCGATCTCGTCAGTTCCGTAGTTCCGTAGTTCCGTCAGTCCCGTCAGTTCCGTCAGTTCAGCTTGATGAGCCCTGCCGTCACCTGGACCATCCCGCCCCCGTCCATCTCGATCGGCGAGCCGTTCACGGTGACCTTGCCGCCCTTGATGGCGATCTCGCCGTCCTCGATGACCACCTGGCCGCCCTTGATCAGGATCTGGCCGCCCTTCAGCTCCAGCGTCGAGCCGTTCACGTCGAAGAGCGACGTGTCGACCTTCATCGTGCTCGACGCGTTCACGGCGAGGGTCGTCGACTTGAGCGCCTGCACCCCGTCGGCCTTGATCTCCTGCGACGGCGCCTCGATCTTCTGGCTCGCCGAGGACTTCAGCCCCTGAGGCCCGGTCGCCGCCACGGTCTGCTCGCCGCCGACGTTGATCTTCTGGCTCGCGGCGACGCTCACCTCGTGGGTGGCCAGGTACGACGTCGTCTGCGCCCCGGTCACGGTCACGCTCCGGGTCCCGGTGACCGTGAGCGTGTCGTTGCCGGTGACGTCGCCGGAGCGGTTGCCGGTGACCTTCTCTTCCTGGTTCCCCGTGATGCTCGCGCTCTGGTTGCCGGTGACGGTGAGGGTCTGGTTCGCCGCGACGGAGACCGTCTGGTTCGCGCCGATGGTCACGTTCTGATTCGCGCCGACGGTGGTCGACTCGTTCGCGCCGATGAGCTCCGAGTTGTTCCCGCCGACCATGGTGCTGCGGTTCGCGCCGGTCGACTCGTTGCGGTTGCTGCCCACGGACGAGCCGCTGTTCGCCGCCACCTGCTCGCTCCGGTCGTTGCCGACCTCGCTGTTCCAGTTCATCGGCGTGTGCAGCAGGATCTGCTGGCTGCCGGCGGTGTCGTCGAAGCGCAGCTCGTTGTGGGTGCCGCCGCCGGGGCTCGTCATCGTCTTGAAGGTGCTCACGGTCGGCGCGCCGCCCGGCGGGCGGTTCTGGCCGTTGTAGACGCGGCCCACGACGATCGGCCGGTCCGGGTCGCCCTCCTCGAAGTCGACGATCACCTCCACGCCGACGCGCGGGTGGAACACCGCGCCCTCGCCGACGCCGGCGAACACCTGGTTCACGCGCACCCAGCACGAGGACGGCTCCTTCGCGAGCCGCTCGGCGTCCTGGTCCCAGTGGAACTTGACCCGCACGCAGCCGATCTCCGCGCCGGGCGGGCCGCCCACGTGGATCTCCGCGCCCTTCGCGCTCGGCTCCGCGGTGACGAACGCCGTCTGCGTCCCCTGCACGCGCGGCTTCGGCGTGACGCGCGCCGGCCGGAAGCGCGACTCGGCGACGCTCCCGTTCTTGCCGCGCCGCGCGCACTCGAACCGCGCCGTGAACGGCACGCCCTGCAGCGCGAAGCGCCCCGAGAGCTCCGGCGGCAGCGTGCCTTGCTGCTCGCCGCGCGACTCGACGCGGGTCACCAGGTACTCCCCGTCGTACCGCGCCATCGGGTGGTCCAGCGCGAACACGCTGCCTGCGCCGAGCATCCGCGCCGTGCCCTCGCCGACGGCGTAGCTCGCCTCCACGGTCAGCCGATCGAGCTTCGCCTGGGCGAGCGGCCGCCCCTGGTCGGGCGTGTCCGGGTAGCGCCCCGGGTACTCGTGGTCGACGAGCGCCTCGCCGTCCTCCTGGGCCGTCGTGGTGACGGCCATGTCGAGCGCGGGCTTCTTCCAGTTGTAGTCGACGAGCGACACCTTCTTGGGCCGGAGGCGCGCCCCGAGCTTCATCGTGGCGATCTCGCGGCCGAGCACCCCCGGGCCGAGCGGGGCGAAGGGGGCGAGGCGCGCCCGGCCGCCGTCGGCGTCGGCGAGGACGAGGAGGCACGTCTTGTCGCCGTGCTCGAAGTGGTAGCTGATGCCCTCTTCCTCGAGGAGGCGCGACACGAACGCGAGGTCGCTCTCGTTGTACTGCACGCAGTAGGGCCGCGTGGCCACGTCGTCGATGCGGGCGGGGTCGGTCACCCGCCATGCATAGAGCTCCCGCGCCGTCTGGAACGTGACCGCGTCGCCCCCGTCGGGCTCGATCGAGGCGCCGTCGTCGCGGTGCAGCGACGAGTCTCCCTGGAGCACGGCGTCGATGATCTGGCGCGTCGTCTTCTCGAGGAAGATCCGGCAGCGGGTGCGGTGCATCGAGCGCGCGAGCGGCGGCGAGAGCACCACGCGGTAGAGCATGCCGTCGTAGATCGGCGCGAGCTCTTCCGCCTCGGTGATGATGCCGTGCACCACGCGGTAGGCCGGCTCGGAGTGCGTGGTGAGGCGCAGGGTCGCCCGGGCCCCGATGAGCTCTTCGGGGTCCACGACCGGGGCCGGCTCGTGGGCGGCGAGCGTGAGCTCGTAGCGGTACAGGCTCGAGATCGCCTCGCTGCCGCGGAGCTCGACGACCTGCAGGTGTCGCCAGGGCCCAGCTGCTTCCGAGGCGCCCTCCCAGGCGAAGGCGAAATCGACGTCGTTCACGGCGCGGACCTCCCGTTGAAGGTGGGGTCACCCTAACCTGTCCGGGCGCCGGCTGGAACTGGGGGCAAAGTCACGGCGTTGCCGCTCGCCGGGCCGAGGTCGGCCCGAGCGCGGCGCGCCGCGTGCGGCGCGATCGGCGTTCACCCGTCGGAGCGGACGCAGCGCGTGAGCCGCCGATCGCGGACCGAGTGGTCCTGCGATGTGCCGATCGTGAAGTTGACGAGGATCGCCTTGTCGGCGCTGCCGATGGCGGGCGTCGACGACCAGAAGGCGTCGGACGGCGCGCCCAAGAAGGCCTCCGGGTCGAGCGCCGGCCCGGAGCGTCGATCGTCGACGATCGAGAGCAGCTCCTTCGCGCTCGGCAGCCGCCAGTCCTCCTTGCCCGCGAGGGTGAGCTCCTCGCAGTGGGCGAGCGCGCCGTTCCAGATGAAGCGGGTCAGGGAGGCGTGACGCTCCCAGACGAGCCCCGTCCGCCCATCGAGCACCCACTCCTCGCCGAACGACAGATCGGGCGACTCCACTCCGCCCTCGCCCCCCACGCACAGCGCTCGCGCGCCGGACATGTCCTTCCGGAAGAACCCCACGGACGCGTCGGCGGCGAGCACGCCCCACGCATAGCCGTCGTCGTCGGCGACGTCGGTCGCGGACCAGTAGAAGCTGTCCTGGGGGCTCGTGAAGAAGATGTCTGGAAACGCGGTGGTGTGGCCGAAATCCAGGATGGAGACGAGCTCGCGCCGCGTCGGCAGGCGCCACTTCGCGATGCCGCCGAGCTGATCGGCGCTGCGCGCCGCGCAGTGCTCCAGCGCGCCCTGCAGCGTGAACATCCCGCTCTCCGTCACCTTTTCCCACGTGAGCCCGGTCACCGAGTCTTTCACGGTGCCGTCGTCTTCCGTGTAGGAGGGGACGGCGATCTCGTAGTTGCCGTCCTGTCCGAAGACGGGCTCCGACGGCCCCGGGCACGCCTCGAGCACGATCGTCCCGTCGGAGCAGCGTCTCGTCGGCGAGTCCGGCCACGTCACCGGCACCGTGGGCGTCCCTCCGCCGGCTCCTCCCCCGGCGCCATCGGAGCCTCCGCCTCCCGATCCTCCATCGCCCTGCGCGCCCGCGGCACCGTTGCTGACGCTCGTCCCAGTCGTGCCGCCGGCGTCTTCTCCGGTCGCGTACTCATCCCAGCGCGCGTCGATGATCTGCGCGCACCCGAGGACGGCGAAGGCCGCCAGCCCGACCAGAGTCATCGCCGCACACGTCCTCGCAACCATGCCCCTCGACATCCCGTGGAGCGTCAACCCCATGCGCACCTGGCGTCAAGAAGCGGGATGGGGCCGCCGTGAGCGGGCACGAGTGGTGACTGTGTACAACCCACGCTGACGCTGCCGCGATGATTCTGGTCCATCGCTGCGCGATCGACCAAGGCCGCCCGGGCCAGTTGCTCAACATCGAGCAGTGCGGCGCCCCCCTGCGCGCCTGGCGACGGTGAGGCGTCCATCGTAGCTCTGGCCAGCCGGCGGCGGTCAAGGCGTCGACTTTCTTGCCGCGGGAGCGTCGGTGCCGGAGGCTCCGGCGCCATGGCTGGCGAGACGATGACGGACGCGTGGGCAACGGTGGTGTTGGTCGGGCTTGCGGTCTCCGCGGCCGTGGGTTGCGCGCAGGTCATCGGTGCAGACTGGGACGGGTACGCGAGACGCGGGGGCGGCGGAGACAACACCGGAGGCATGGTGGGGACCGGCGGCGGTGGCGGAGCCGCAGGCGCGCCGGGCGACGGCGGCTCCGGGGGTGGCGCGTCGTCGACAGCGGTGTCGGGCGGGGGAGGCGAGGGCGGCTGCGCGGCGTGCAAGGCGGGGGAGTTCTGCACGCCCAGCGAGACGTGCGTGCGCTGCGCCGACCGCGGCGGCGTGCTGTCGTTCGGCGCGCCGACGGCGATCGAGGTCGAGGGATCGAAGCCCGCGTTCCCGCGCGTGCGCGAGGAGCCCGGCGAGGGCGAGGGCGCGGCGACGCAGCGGCTCGTCTACGTGGCCACGTTCGGATCGAGCGACACGCAGATCGCCACGGCGACGGGGCGGCCCTGGACGGCGGGCGAGGTGATCGCGAGCGCTGCGGTCAATTCGCCGCAGCCGGAATCGGGCCCGCTCCTCCTGCCCGTCGACGCGCGCTCGCCGCGCGCGGACTTCCCCGAGGGCTCGCTGCTCTTCGATCGCCTCCTCACGGGGCCGGGCAGCCTGCCGTTGCTGTTCGTCGCGGACGAGCTCGAGGCGACCCAGGCGGAGACGTTCGACGCGCTCAACCTGGACGGGGGGAGCCACTCGGTGGCGGTGGCCCACGGCGCTTGGCCCTACCGGTACTGGTTCATGAACAAGCGCCAGGAGGGCGGGCAGATCACGAGTCGGCTCCTCACGATGCTCGCCGAGGACGCGGAGGCGCAGGAGCTCGACATCGTCCTGCCCGGCCGGTGCCCGGCGCAGGGCGACGACCTGGCGCCCTGGGTGACGCCGGATGGGAGGCTGCTCTTCTTCCAGGCGCCCTACAACGCGCGGGGCGATTGCGCGGAGGCGTCGGTGCTGCGGAGCTTCTACGTGCGGCTCGGAGCCGACGGGCTGCCTCTGAGCGGGGAGAATGCCAGGATGCTGCTGGCGAACCTCAAGCCGGAGATCGCCGTCATGACGCCGTCGCTCTCGCCAGACGAGTGCACGCTCTACGTCGCGTCCGATCTGGATCCGGTGGACCGGCAGCAGAGGCTTTATGCCTCATCGAGGCGCTAGGGCAGCGTCGTGTCCAGATGAGGTGTTCCGGGTTTCCGTGGCTTGATTCTTGACGACGAATTGCTCGTGCTGGAGGCTTGTGTCCCATGGCCCACAGAAGCTCGGTGGCTTCGCGTGCGACGGTGACTCTGGTAGGCTTTGCGGCCTCTGTGGCCGCCGGATGTGCGCAGATCACCGGCGCAGAATGGGACGCGTACGGCGGCCCCGGATCGGCGACGGGGGACAAACATCCACGTCCAGTGTCGGGAGCGGCGGGAGCGGCGACGGGGGCCCGGGCGGCGGCGTGTGCGTCGACACAAGCGTCGACACAAGGACGGACGCGGAGCACTGCGGCGCGTGCGATGTCGTCTGTTCGGCCGTCGGCGGCACGCCGAGCTGCCATGCCGGCGTCTGCCAGCCGCCGGCATGCGAGGAGGACCGCGGCGACTGCGACGAGGACCCCGAGAGCGGCTGCGAGCCCGGTCAGCGAGAGCTCCGGGGATAGTTTCCACCCCTCTGGCAAGTAGACTTCGAGAAAGGCAGCCAATCTCAAGGGCCCGGCGGTAATGAGCCTCAACGGAGGTAACTCGGGCTTCGTCATGGCCGGTAGATCAGTCGTCGAACCTGAGAGCGCGAGCCAGAAGGAATGGTGGGATCCCTGCCCAGTGTGCGGGCGAATCCTCGCCGATTTTCGCACGATGGACGGAGGTGACGCGTAATACGCATCCTCGCGTCCAGCGGCGTGCGAGCGTCGTGTCGACGGGCGAGCCGGCTTCTGCATCACGAGCTGCGGTCGAGCGCGAGCGCTCGCACAGCCCTTCCGACGGGGCCGGCGAGCCGCCCGCCACCGTCGCCCTCCGCGACGTCGCCGCCCCGACGTCGAGGCCCAGGTCGCCCGCGACAAGGTCTCGCTCTCGGGGATCCCGCTCTCCGCCGTTGCAACGACGCTGCGCGCCCTGGTGGGCGTGACGATTCCTCGGTAGCTTTCTCCACGGCTCGTCCAACGCTGCTCCGCGCCGGAAGTGCTCCCGCCGGATCGAAAAACCGACATCATCGCGTGCGCCTCCCCGGAACAAGGAGGTATGAAACATCCCGTGAGCGCGCCGCCCCGTTCCCCCGCGACCGCCGACCAGCTCCGCCCTGGCGATCCGTACGAGCTGTCCGAGGGACGCCTCGTCGAGTGCCTGCCGACCGGGCGGCGCGGCGGTCGGAGCAACCTGGTGGGCGGCGAGGTGCTGGACACGGATCCAGCGGTCGAGGCCGCCGGCGTGGACATCGGCATCTCGCCGAGGCCGGAGATGCTGCGAGCGCCGGACATCGTGGTGGGGAGCATCCCCGACGAGCCCGGGTGGGCGACGGCGGCGCCGCCGCTCGCGGTCGAGTACGCGGACACGGGCCAGGACGAGGCGGAGCTGCAGCGCAAGATCGAGGAGCTGCTGGCGGCAGGGACGCGCTGGGTCTGGGTGGTGCGGCTGCACGGGACGCGGCGGGTCGAGGTGCATGAGGCGGCGCCCGACGCACCCGAGCCAAACGCGCCGGCATCCGCGACGCATGCGGCGCCAGCGCCGCTCCCGGCTCGCGCGACGCCTCCGCTGGCGCCCGCCGCGCGAGCGGCAGCGCGCGCCTGGCCGCAGGTGCGGCAGCCGGCGCGCGTCGCGGTTGCCGGCGAGACGCTCGAGGCGCCCGGGGTGCTCCGGAACGCGGTTCCGGTCGAGGCGCTCTACGACCGGCGCGCCGCGCACGAGGCGACCCTGCGCAACCTGCTGCAGCGCAAGGGGTACGACGGTCTCGACGCGGTGCTGGACGAGGGGCGCAGGCAGGGCCTGCGCGCCGCCGTGCGAGACCTGTGTGAGCTGCTCGGCATCACGCTCTCCCCGGATCGCGAGGCGTCGCTCGGCGCGATGGACGAGGCCGCGCTAGGCGCGCTGCGCGAGCACCTGAAGCGCGATCGCCGCTGGCCGTGACGACGAACCAGGCCGAACCCCGGGCCGTTCCGCTCCGCTCCTATCTGTAGAACGCCACGTCGTCGATCCAGAGTTTGTAGGGGCTGCGCGCTCCGAAGCGAAACTGGATGCCCCAGACCTTCGTCAGATCGACCGCCGCGAACGCCTGGCCCCATCCTGACTGCTTGAGCTCGGAGAAGGCTACCTTGTACTGAGTCCAGCAAGGCGTCACCGTGACTATCTTGGTGAAATGGTCGTCGCACTTGGTGCAGACGCCGCCTTTGTTCCAGGTCTGCACGTCGACGACGTCCACGAGCACCTTCGTCGAGGAGCCGCTGTCAGCACGGGCGAAGAAGGTGATGCCACGGAACTCGGAGGCGTCGTGGACGCCCGGGTTGGTCTCCGTCTCATTGCTGTTCAGACGAAAGCCGAAGAGGGCTCCCCAGTCGGTGAACTTGTCGTCCGCCTCGGAATACGCGGCGGACAGGCTGCTGCCGCGCGGTGGTTCGATAGACGTCATGAAGAACGTCTCGTTCCTTCCGGGCTCTTGCGTGCCGAGTCCGTCGCTTCCCACGAACCAGGCCCCTCGCCGGGGGTTCTCGGCATCGTCGATGGGGATGATGGTGCCGTCGCCGTCCTCCATATCGTCGATCAGCGACAGGTCCATGGGTTCGCCCGTCGGCGGCTCTTCTACGCAACCAGCTCCAGCGCCTCCGCCTCCGCCGTCACCGCCCGCGCCGCCGCCTCCGCCTCCGGTCCCCGCGCCTCCGCCTCCGGTCCCCGCGCCCTCGCCTCCGGCGCCCGCGCCTTCGCCTCCCGCGCCCGCGCCTCCCGCGCCCCCGCCGCCGTCGCCTCCCGCCCCTCTGTCTTCACCTCCTGCGCCCGCGCCTCCGCCATCGAGCCCGAGCCCGTAGCTCTTGTCGAAGCCGAAGAGCTGGGCACACCCAAGCCCGAGCACCGCAATGGCGCACCCGCCGGACCACCGCGCAAAAGCCAGCATGCTGTTCAGGGTCATGACACCGCTCTCCGAGATGCATCAACAAGTCACGACGTTGGCGACGCGCACCGCACTGTGAAGCGCCGCGGCCGCGACGCGAGCTGCCGCGGCAAAGAACCGAAACAGCGTGTGACGGCACCTTTCCAGGCCAACCCCGCCGAATCGAAGCAGCTCGGCGATGCTGGGCGAGAGTCTCCTACATGAGATGCCGATATGCGGAGCATCCCGCCATCGGCTGCGGACAACTCGCTTCCCACGTGTGCCAAAGAAGTATCTCCATCATGGCAAATATCATACGAAGATTTGCGAGACTACCCGTTTCACCTCGAAAGAGCGCGCGGGGGCTCTTTCATCGCGCCGCGTAGCGCCGCATAGCGCCGCGATGCGATCGGGTACCGCCGACGAGGTGCGCTCCTGCCGGAATGGAGAAGGAGCGCTAGAAGAGCGAGGCGCGAGGCGATCACGAGACACGAGACGACGCGCGCCTCCGCGCGCACGAACCTGTCGAGCGCGGGCGCGACGCACGCGCTATGCTGTGCAGCTTGCGATCGACGACTGTCCGGCGCTGGGTGAGCGCCGGATGCGGCGAAGGGGAAGCCGACGTCCTGAAGGCCTCCGTCGATGTGCATCGCGGTGAGGTTCTGCCGCGCCACCTCGCGCTCCGTTCACGTGATCTCGGGGCCGCCGAAATCCACGACCTCGAGATTCGCCCGTCCACGGTGGATGACGCTGATCGCGCGCTCCGTGGGCACGGCGACCGTGTTGCTGCCGTATCAGCACACCTGCCAGATCGTCACGGTGCGCGTCGCCGGCGCGGATCGGTTTCCTCCGGAGTCGATCGCCTGGAGCGTGATCCTGTGCGTGTCGCCGAAGCATTCCCCCGAGTACAGCCGCGCGACCACGCTGCTCCCCCTCCCGAGCTCCGCCGGCTGATCGTTCGTCCGGTCCGTGGTCCAGACCAGGCTCTCGCCGCTCAGGGGGCCGTCCTCGATGTCCATCGCCGAGCCGACCAGCGTCACGTCCTTGAACCACCTGGAGCGCTCGCTGTCGTAGCCGTCCCACGGTTCGAGCTCCAGGTCTCCGGCGGGCGCCACGATGCTCGCGGCGGGCGGGTCGTCCGTGCAGGTCCTCGCGGAGATGAGCACGCTGTCGAGCGGCGCCGAATCGTCGTACGCGAGGAGCTCCACGCGAGAGGTCCCCTCCGCGAACGACGTCGTGAGCGACCTGCCCGTCCCGTGGCTCGCGCCGTTCGCGCGCCACCGGATCCGCGCGTCCGGCACGACCACCGAGCCGAACCCCGGAAACAGGACCTCGGCCATCAAGGTCATCTCCTCGTTCGCGCAGACCTCCACCGCGCTCGCCGGCTGGGTGATGCGCCCGACCGGCCGCGCCGGGACCGGCGCGGAGGCGGTGACCCTGTAGACGTTGTCTTCGCCCATCGCCGCCCCCACGGCGAACTCGATGCGCTCTCCCGCCTCGGCGACGACGCGGTACGTGCGCCGCGTCGACGAAGCGCTGACCGCCAGCAGCCGGCCCTGGACGATCGTCACATGACCGTACGCGGTCGCGTCGGGCATCTCCAGCGTCACCGTGACCTCCTGCGGCGCGGCCGGGGAGGCCGGCAGCTGCAGCCGGTAGAAGTCGACGTCGGGGGCCGCGGTCATCGGTCGATCGGTCGGCAAGGTCAGGATGGTCCCGCTGACCGATCGCCCGAAGGGCAGCGGCGTCGCGGTCTCGGCGGTGTCGTTCCGCGCGAGGAGCTCGCTGAAGTTCAGCGACGCATCGGAGAACCCCAGGGCGGCCACGTCCGGCACGTCGGCCGCGGCCATGACCGCGGCGAGCGGGTTCACCAGCTTGCGGCGCCGATCGGGCTGGTCGGCGTAGCCGAGCGCCGCGAGCTCGGCGTTGCTGAACGTGTTGTCCGGCGACAGCAAGATCTCCTTGATGCGCGCGACGATCCGGGAGCGCTCCGCCGCGCTCAGGCCCTCGGATCGCGGGTTCAGACGGCGGTTCGCCGCCTGCATGTTGGCGATGACGCCGGCGATGAACGGGGCGGCGGCGCTCGTGCCGCCGAGCTCGCGGCGCACCCGCGGCGCGTCGATGTCGTCGACGCCCTCGGGCGCGAGGTACGCCGTGCGGATGGGGGCCCAGATGTCGACGCGGTCTCCGTAGAACTCCGCGTTGTCGAGCCCCGCGCCGACGGCGCCCGCCACGATCGCCTCGGGGATCATGGCCGGGACGATGCCCCAGCGCTCCGTCCTCGGGTCGCTCAGGTCGACGAGGTCGCGCACCACCGCGGGGAGCGACCCGCGCGACAGCGCGTTGCCGGCGATCGTCACCACGGGGACGCCCGCGGCGGCCGCGCTGCGGACGCCGGCGCTGATCGGGCCCTTCAGATCGCCGAACGAGAGCGTCGCGACGCAGGCCGCGGTGGCGACGGCGGCCGAGCCCACCGCGGCGGCGCACGCGATCGCGCCGACGATCGGGATCGCGCTGGCCGCCGCGCACGTGGCCGCGGCGGCGGCGTGCGCTCCCGCCAGGACGACGCCGCAGATCCCGAGGCGGCCTTCCGGCGCGCAGATGTCGACGTCGGGGCCGAGGTTCGTGAGGATCCGGCACGGGTACCCGCCGCTGATGTTCACGACCGAGGCCCCCTGGGACACGGCGAGCTTGACGCCGCGCCCGATCTCGAACGCGTACGCGGCCGCGTCGTACTTGTAGAGCATCGGGACGGCGACCTGGCCCGCCACACCCGCCGCGCCGACGCCGTTGTTCACCCTCGCTCCGATCGTCGCGACCACGCCGGTCCCGTGCCACGATCGCTTGCCGAAGAAGCTGTTGCCGACGGTCGGCGGCCCCCACGCGGCTCCGGGCCCGCAGCGGACGCCGCCGAACCAACCCGCGGTCATGTCGCACGCGACGACATCGCCGCGGTCCGGCCAGCGGAGATCGTCGGTCGGCGCGAACCCCGTATCGAGGACGGCGACGTTGATCCGCTCCTCGTCAATCTCCCACAGCGCGTTGAACGCCCACACCGCCGGCACGTTCTCCACGCACGGCCGGCTCGCGTCCCCCGGCACGCAGGGCAGCGGGCTGCCTCGCGCCGGGGTCATCTTCATCGAGTGCGTGAGGTGCCCCTCCTCCGTCGCCGAGATGACGGGCGCTCCCTGCAGCTGCAAGCGCGGGTTCACCCCCACCTGGTAGCCGTCGAGCTGCAGCTTCATGGCGAGCGAGGCGATCTGCAGCGCGCCCGCGTCGCTGGCGTACAGCGGATCGTCTTCCCCGAGCAGCGCCCGCAGCGCGGCCGCGTCCGAGGCCCGCTCGCGGCTCGGGTCGACCTCGACGAGCACCGCGTCGCGGCCCCCCTCCTCGTCGCTCTCGAGCGTCGCCTTGACGCTGCCGCCCGTGTCCCTCAGGAACGCCTCGAGCTCGTCGCCGTCGGCCGGGTAGAGGATGAGCTCCCGCGTCGCGATCTGCACGGGCAGCCCTCCCCTGGGGAGCAGGGTGCCGTTCGGCTTCGCGCCTGCGCGGCCCTCGTCGTCGCTCATCGCGACGCCGGCGTCGACGGTCGGCGCTGCCGCCGCGGGGTCCGCGAGCAAGGCGAAGTCGAAGACCACGTCCTCCTCGAGCGCGCCCTGCGGCGCCCGCGTCTTGTCGACGAAGTACTGCGCATAGAACAGCTTTCCGGGCCGCGCGCTGAGCACGCCGTCGTTGAGCGCGCCGCCCCCGTCGGCCTGGACGCGCAGGGGGGCCGTCGAGGCGAAGCCGGCTCGCGAGGCGACGAGCTCGAGGAGCTCCACGTCGCCCGTCTCGGGCGCCGCGACGGCGATCGTCAGCGGCCCGGGGCCGAGGTCGACGCCCCCCGGGTCGAGCGTCGCCGACAGCGCGTCGCCCGCATCGTACACGACGCGGTCGAGGCGCAGCGCGAGCCTCGGCGGCCGCTCGACCTGGGAGAACGTCGCCTCGCTCGGCGGGCTCGGCGCGTCGCCGCGGCGCTCGCCGCCTCCGGCGCTGCAGGCCGCGACGGCCCCGCACGCCAGCGACATCCACCTGAAACACGGGCGCTTGAGCATGGATTCCTCCTCCTCCGGTGAGCTCGGCATTCGCGGAGAGCGCAGAGAGGCGCTGGGGCGTCCGCGAGGGCGGCGGGCGGCGACGCGGGCCGGCGCCGCGTCGACACGGCGGTTCCCGCGATGCGTTGTCCGACGCGGCGCTCCGCGCACGGCGTCGAGCCGTGCGCCGATCGCTCCGTCACAGGCGGTAGGAGCAAACGCGGTGCCGCCCGCTCGTGCCTCGATTTCACGGCCGCCGCCGTCTTCAGCGCGACGGCGGCGCCTAGAACCTCGCCTCGCGCGGGATCCGCGTCGAGGGCGAGCGCCTCCGCGGGGCAGCGGCCCGTCGCCGCGCCGCCCTGCGCCGCGGCGCGTGCATCTTATTCCGAGCGGCCTTTCCGGATAAGCTGTCGGCCGGAGCGATCATGTCCCGCACGCCCATTCCGACCTGGTGCTTCGCCGTCGTGCTGGTGAGGCTCCAGCAGCGCTTCTTGCTGGTGCACGAGCGCAAGCACGGCCAGCTCTGGTATCTGCCGGCGGGCCGCGTCGAGCCCGGGGAGACGTTCGCCGAGGCGGCGCGGCGCGAGGCGCTGGAGGAGACGGGCGTCCCGGTGGAGCTGGAGGGCATCCTGCGCGTCGAGCACAGCCCGAGCCGCTACGAGTCGCGCTTCCGGGTCATCTTCCTCGCGCGCCCTGCGGACGGCACGCCGCCGAAGAGCCAGCCGGACGAGCACTCGCTCGAGGCGCGGTGGGTCACGCTGAAGGAGCTCCGGGCCTTGCCGCTGCGCGGCCCCGACGCGGAGTCGTACTGCGCCGACGTGCTGGCCGGGGCGCAGGTGTTCCCTTTGTCGCTGCTCGGGGCCGAGGGGGAGCCTCTCCTCGTGAGCGGGCGGTGAGCGGGCGCGCGTCGGCAGGCCGCTGAGCCGGCGCCCCTGTTGCCGAGGAGCGCGGGCTCTCTCGTCTCGAAGTCGAAGCACGACTTGCCCTGCATGCGCTCCTTGAGCTCCGGGCTGATCCGCCGACAGCTCGACCGACGAGATCACGTGAGCTTCAGCTTCATCCCCTCGTGGCTCGCCACGAAGCCGAGCCGCTCGTAGAACCGGTGCGCCCGCCGCCGCACCTTGGTCGACGTGAGCTGCACGCGGAAGCACCCCCGCCGCCGCGCCTCGTCGATGACCCATCGCATCATCGCCTCGCCGATCCCGCGGCTGCGCAGGCTCGGATCCACGATCACGTTCTCGACCTGCGCCACCCGTCCCCCGAGGTACGCCACGTGCTGGATGATGGTCAGCTGGAATGCGCCGGCGACGCGCCCGTCGACCTCGGCGACGAGCAGCGCGTTGTTCGGATCCTCCGCGATCGCCGCGAGCGCCTCGCGGTAGCGCGGATCGAGCGGTGGACCGGGGTGATCCGTCTTCAGGATGCCCTCGTCCTGGATCGAGAAGAGCTGGACGACCGCCGGCAGGTCTGCCTCGGTGGCGCGGCGGATGGTCGGTGCGAGCTGCGGCTGACTCATGCCCGGCATTCTGCCTCATCCCGAGCCGGCGATGGGCGCCGTGCAGCGCCCGCCCGCTCCCGGCGCCCGCGTGACGTGCTCGCCGCGAGGAGCTCGGCGACGCGCCGCGTGAAACCATCCTCGCGGGCCGGCCACGGCGCGCGAGCACGCGAACAGGAGAGAAAGCGGGGTTGAATCGAACTACAGGCTCTCTCTCTTCTCTATGTCTCTGGGATTCGCTTCGTGGCCGTGTGCCGTCTGGACACGAGCGATCAAGCCGTGCAGAGTCACCGCATCACGAAGTCATCCGGAGGACAGTGTCGATGCGCGTAGTCAACACAGCCAGCATCCCCGCGATAGAGTCTCTCAAGGCGGATGAGCGCACCCTGCTCGGGCTGTTCAGGGATATCCGGAAACACGAGGAGCTCTCGGCTTTCCTGCCCGAGGCGTGCCGCCTCTCCCTGAGATGGGTGCGCCTCGCCCCGGGTCAGCCGATCAGGCCTCGTCAGCTCCCCGGCAAAGGCATGATCGTCATCACCGACGGTTCGGGCGAGGTCATCGGAGGCTCGGTCCGGAGGGTCCAGGCGGGAGACGTCGTGCTGGTGCCTCCCGGCGGGCTGCAGGGGCTCATCGGCGCGGCGCCGGACGGGCTCTCCGCGATATCCATCCACTTCGAGGGAGAGGACGCCGGCTGGGACACGCCGTGTCTGTGCGCGACGGCCGCCCCGGGCGGCGCTCCCCCGGATCGATCGGAGTCTCCTCTGGATCGCCTCGTCGAGGAGAACGAGGCCCACGCGCGGGAGTTCGCCGGCAGCCCCCTCATGCAGCTCATCCGATCGGAGCGCGCGCTCGGCGACGACGTGAAGCGACGGATGCTCGGCGCGCTCCAGATCTGGTCGAACGCCTTCCAGAAGGTCCTGTGTGCCAGGGTCGTGTTCGAGTCGCACCCCGCCGCGATCAAGATCGCCGAGCGTCATCTGGCCGAGGAGGTCGGTCACAACCGGCGGCTCGCCCGGATGCACGGCCCGTCGACCTCGCCGTCCTGGGACCGGGGCATCGCCGCGGCGTCGTCCTGGTTCATCGAGCGGATGGGCTCGGCGTCCACCGAGGAGCGGACCGTCCTCATCCACTTCGTCATCGAGCGCTGCGCCGACATCCTCCTCAGCGCCGCCCAGCAGATCTTCCCCGACTCGGACTATTTCGCCACGCACGCCGAGGTGGACGCGGAGCACTTCAGGCTCGGGTACGAGCTCCTGAAGAGCCTCCCCGGCCTGGACATCGCCCCGCTCCGGGGCGCGCTGATCGAGGGCTGGCAGATGATGAACCTGATCTGCCAGCGCATCAGCGACATCGCCGAGCGCGGCTGCGGCGCGGCGGCGGCGCTCCCGGCGCCCGACGTCGTCGCCGGCGACATCTCGCGCGGGCGCGCGGAGCTCTCGATGGCTCCCGCCGCGGAGTGAGCTGCGGAGATCTCGGATGTGAGGAGAAGATCTGCGGAGCGAGGAGCAGAGAGGAGCCACGGAGGCGCAGCGGACACAGAGGGAGAGATGAGAGCTTTTCTCTCATCGATGTCCTTCGTATCTTCTGCGCTCTCCGCGGTTTCTCCTCGTTCGTGAGCCCGTGATCGCCCGTGGACCCGGCGTCAGCTCGCGGCCTTCACCACGTCGGTGATGCCCTGGACGCTCTTCGCGCTCTTCGCGAGCATCTCTTTCTCTTCCGCGGTCAGCGGCAGCTCGACGATCTTCTCGACGCCTTTGCCGCCGATGACGACCGGGACGCCCATGTAGATGTCCTTGTAGCCGTACTCGCCGTCGAGGTACGCCGCGGCCGGGAGCAGCCGCTTCTGGTCGAGCAGGTAGCTCTCGGCCATCACGACGGCGCTCGACGCGGGCGCGTAGTAAGCGCTCGTCCCCATCAGCTGCACGATCTCGCCGCCGCCCTTGCGGGTCCTCGCGATGAGCGCGTCGAGCTTCTCCTTGCTGATGAGCTCGGTCGCGCGCACGCCGTTGATCGTGCACGCCGACGGGATGGGCACCATGTCGTCGCCGTGGCCGCCGAGGACCATCGCGCGCACGTCCTTCACCGACACGTTCGCCTCGCGCGCCAGGAACAGCTGGAAGCGCGCGCTGTCGAGCACGCCCGCCATGCCGAGCACGCGCTCGCGCGGGAAGCCCGTGCGGCGCTTGAACTCGTAGACCATCGCGTCGATCGGGTTCGAGATGACGATCACCAGCGCGTTCGGGCAGTGCTGCTTCGCGCCGTCCGCCACGCTGCGGATGATCGGCAGGTTCGTCGCGACGAGGTCGTCGCGGCTCTGGCCCGGCTTGCGCGGGATGCCGGCCGTGATGATGAGGACGTCGGCGCCGGCGCAGTCGGCCCAGTCCGAGGTCCCCTTGATGGACGCGTCGTAGCCGAGCACGGCGCCGTTCTGCTCGAGGTCGAGCGCCTTGCCTTTCGCGAAGTCGGTCTTCTGGGGGATGTCGAAGAGCACGACGTCCCCGAGCTCCTTGCGCGCGATGAGGGCCGCGAGCTCCCCGCCGATGTTCCCGGCGCCGATGAGGGCGATCTTCTTTCGGTTTGCCATGGGCGGCCCCTTTACCACCCCCCCGGCCGGAGACCAACGGGGGTCCCGGCCGGGGCGCGGGGGGAGGAACTCGGCCGGGGTCTTCGGAAACCTGTCGACTCGGCCCGCGAGGCCGGGTAAGCCGCGCCCCATGGTCACCGAGGACGATCTGCGCACCGCGCTCGGCCGGGTGCTCGAGCGCACCTCGCTCGAGGGCCCCTTCGCCCGCTACGAGGGCAAGGTGCGGGACTGCTACACGACGCCGGACGGCCGGCGCCTGCTCGTCGTCACCGACCGCATCAGCGCCTTCGACCGCGTGCTCGGCACGCTGCCGCTGAAGGGGCAGGTGCTGAACCGGCTCTCCTCGTTCTGGTTCGAGCGCACGCGGGGCGTCGCGCCGAACCACATGATCTCCCAGCCCGACCCGAACGTCCTCGAGGCGATCGAGTGCACGCCGCTGCCGGTCGAGATGGTGGTGCGCGCCTACGTGACGGGCGTGACCTCGACCAGCATCTGGACGCACTACGCGCGCGGCGAGCGCGTCTTCTGCGGCCACCGGCTCCCCGACGGCCTCCGCAAGAACGAGCGCCTGCCGCGGCCCATCCTGACGCCGAGCACCAAGGCGCCGAAGGGCGGGCACGACCTCTCCGCCTCGCGCGAGGAGATCCTCGCCCTCGGGACGATCGCGCCGCGCGACTTCGACGCCGCCGCCGAGATGGCGCTCGCGCTCTTCGAGCACGGCGCCCGCTTCTGCGCGGACCAGGGGCTGATCCTCGTCGACACCAAGTACGAGTTCGGCAAGGACCGGAGCGGGAACATCGTCGTCATCGACGAGATCCACACCCCCGACTCGTCCCGCTTCTGGTTCGCCTCGTCCTACGACGAGCGCTTCGCGGCCGGCCAGGACCCGGAGTCGTTCGACAAGGAGTACGTGCGCCGCTGGCTCGCCGCGCGCGGCTTCCAGGGCGACGGGCCGATCCCGCCGATCCCCGACGAGGTCCGGATCGAGGCGTCCCGCCGCTACATCGAGGCGTTCGAGCGGATCACCGGCGCGGCGTTCGTCCCCGACCTCGAGGACCCGGCCGTGCGCATCCCGCGCAACCTGGGAGTGTAGGTGGGCGCGGCCTCGCCCGTGCCCGTGCTAGCGTCGCGCAGAGAGCGCTTGGAGCAAAGCCAGTGAAAGCCGTCGTCACCGTCCGACTGAAGAAAGAGGTCCTCGATCCCCAGGGCGACGCCGTGAAGCGCGCCCTCAGCTCGCTCGGGTTCCCGGGCGTGAAGGGCGTGCGCGTGGGCAAGATCATCGAGATCGAGCTCGACCCCTCGCTCGGCAGCGCGCCCGATCTCGAGGCGCGGCTGAAGAAGATGGCGGACGAGATGCTGGCGAACACCGTCATCGAGGACTACGAGGTCACGCTCGCGCCGTAGCCCCGCCGCCGCGCGGCGCGGCCGCGGGCGGCGCTCACGCCTCGGGCGCGACGAGCTTCTTCGCCCAGAGGATCGCGTCCTTGCGGGCGCGGCCGACGACGAGGTGGCGCGCCAGCACGGCCGAGCGGCGGAAGCCGTTCGCGAGCAGGGCGGCGCACAGCTCCTGGTCGTCGGCGGGGGCGAAGGTGAACGTGCTCACGGCCTTCTCCTCGACGAGGCGCTCGCACAGGGCGCCGATGGCCGCCGTCGTGGCGAGCCGCTCCGACTCGTGGCGCGGCGAGGTGAGGAGCTCGAGGAACGAGTTCCCGAAGCATGACTGCATCTCCCACGCCGCGTGGAGGGTGAAGCCGCCCCGCGCGGACAGCGCGTAGCCCGTCCGCACGGCGTCGCGCCCGAACGGCTCGAAGCCCGTGAGCGCCCGCCCGGCCCGCTGCGCCGTCGCGACCGCGCGACGCAGCTCGGCGGCGCTCGCCGGCGCGATCTTGATCGCGGGCATCGGCCGCCCCTCGCCCTCCCGGAGCAGCCGCCTCGCGCGGGCGATGGTGCGCTCCGCGAGCAGGACCGCCGGCGACCCCGCCCTGTCCTCGCCCTCGGCGCCCTCCTCGTCGTCGCTCTCCTCGCGGAGCTGCGAGGACATCTGCGACACGACCGCCCCGAGGATCCACGCGTCGCTGCGCTTGTAGAAGCCGGGGATCGAGCCTTCCCGGACGAACCCGAGGCGGGTCCAGGTCGGCACCTCGTCGCGCTCGACCAGGGTGAAGATCTTCTCGACCCCCTCGCGCTTGGCGGCCGACAGGACGAAGTTCCGCTTCGACGGCGTCGGCCCCGCCCGGAAGTCGATGATGCGGAGCGTCCGGTGCCGTCGGTTGACCAGGAGACAGAGCGAAACAGCGTCGTTCCGGAACAGGAGCTCGTCGACACCGCTGCTCGACGTCGAAGACAAGTTTCTCGCTGCCATACCCCTCGTGCTCGGCGCAGGCGTGATGCCTCAGGTCACGCGGTCATTGCAGAATTGCAAATTGCAGATCTGCAATGCCCCCCTAGCAGCCGGGGCCCACAGCGTCAACGATGTCGGTGAGGCCGTTGAATCGCGGGAGGGGCAGGGGGAGGGGAGGGAGGGCGCGG
This sequence comes from Sorangium sp. So ce185, assembly GCF_051526825.1. NCBI lineage: Bacteria > Pseudomonadati > Myxococcota > Polyangiales > Polyangiaceae > Sorangium > Sorangium sp. So ce185. The sequence continues at coordinate 2,108,418 of NZ_CP150316.1, forward strand.
AGAAAGGTCAGGGGGCCGCGGCGAGCCGGCCGGCGTCGGCGGGCTTGACCCCGAGCGCCACGAGCGCGTCCTTGAGCTTGGAGCGCTGGAGGGAGATGCGGGTCGGCATCCCTCCGGAGATCTTGAAGGTCTCGAGGAAGTTCACCCCGCTGTCGAAGCGGGCGGCGAAGGTGACGCTGTCGTTGTCGACGACGACGGAGATGGGCGCGCGCTCCTGCCCGATGAGGAGGAGCAGGGTCTTGTCGTAGGGCCCGCCTCGCTGGGAGGCGTCGACGAGGACCAGGCCCGGCTCGACGCGCTCGTAGCGGAGCGCGATCCGGCGGGTCTCGGCTTCCATGACGGCGAGCTCGGCGCCGGCCGCGTCGATGGGGGTCCAGAGCGACGGGTCGGAGAGGCCGGACGCGAGGTGCCGGACGATGAGGCCGAAGAGGGCCTGGTCGCGGGGGCGGGCGCGGAGGGCGCGGTCCATGCGGGTGGCCACGGGCCCCGGGACGCCGATGCGGGTGTCGATGGCGCGGGCGTCGTCGTCGCAGCCGGGGTAGGGCTCGACGCCGCCGCGCATCCACTTGGCGCCGCTGGCGAGGCCGTCGAAGTCGACGTGGCAGACGAGGGTGTCGACGCGCCCGGCGCGGGCGACGACCTCGGGGGTGATCATCTCGGGGCAGGCGCCGTGCTCGGCCTTTGTCGACAGGACGAAGCGGGGATCGCCCGCGAAGCGCGCGTGGTGGGCGCTGTCGTGGTGGTCGACCCAGGCGGCGAGCCGCGGCCCGAGCTCCTGGATGAGGGGGAGCGTGACGGTCTCGAAGCTCTTGCCCCCCGCCTCGGAGGCGAAGGCGATGTCGAGCACGGCGACGTTGCCGCGCAGATCGCGGGCGCGGGGGAGCTTGCGGGGGGAGGCGAAGGCGAGGTCGAATCCGTGCATGGCGTCGCTTCCGGGGAGGCGGGCACCGCCCCGCCGGGCTGCCCGGCGCGAGCCGCGTCGGGCGCCTTGCTCCATACACCCGAAATGGCGTAAGCGCTGCGGCGGAGGACCTTTCTCGGGCGGGCCCTGAATGATCCGCTAGGATGATCCGACCAACGGCAGGGATGGCTCGGCGCTCCCGGGCGTTCCAGCAGTGCGCCGCCGCGCAGGAGGCTGGCGGCTCAGGCAGACGCGACAGGAGGGGACCGCGCCCGGGATCGCCGCGAGCGGGGCTGCCCGTGTACGTCGGAGGAAGTGGATGAGAAGCGACGTTCTGGGACTTGGTCTTCTGGCTCTTGGGGGGATGCTCTGCGGCGCCGGGCTCCCGGGCGCGCCGGCCGTCTCCGAGGCGAGGGCAGAGCCCGCTCAGGTGGCGGTGTCGGCCGCGCAGGCGACGGGCGCGGCGGTGCAGGCGGCGGGGGCGGCCGCGCCGGTGGTGACGGGGCCCGCCTGCAAGCTCAAGGGGACGGCGCCGGTGGGCAAGGGCGCCCGGCTCTACGACGCGCCGAGCGGCGGCCGGACGATCGCGAACTTCACCGGCGCGCTGGTCCCGATGACGCTGAGCGCGATCCCGGCGGACCCGCCTTCGGGCCGGGCGCGGCTGAGCACGTCGGACAGCGGGCCGGCGCTGCGGATCGACGGCTACGTCGCGCCCTCGGACGTCGCGGTCTACACGACGCGCGACATCCCGGTCGTCCAGGGGCACATCTGGATCTCGAGCGCGCACAAGGTGAAGCTCGTCGCGGCCACGGGCGACTCGCTGCGCGCGGAGCTCTCGATCTCCGGGTCCGAGGGGCAGACGGCGAGGGCCTCGGCCTCGTGCGACGCCTTCTCGCTGCAGCGCGGCGTCCCCGCCAAGATGGAGGTCCCCGGCAGCGCCCGCGGCTACCTGATGAAGACGTCGACGATCGAGCTGTTCGATCGCCCGAACGGCGACGTGATCTTCACGCTGAAGATGCTGGAGGGGACGGCCCAGCTCTTCTGGAGCACCGAGGCCAAGAACGGGTTCGTCCACCTGATGTCGCGGGGCGACCTCACGATCGACGCCTGGGGGCGCCTCAAGGACCTGGAGGCGCTGAAGAAGGGCGAGATGATGGACCAGTACATCCCGCCGACGACCGCGGTGGCCGGCGCGCAGCTCGCGCTCGACAAGGCGCCGCCGATCGTGAAGGCGACGCGGTCGATCCCGGTGCGCGCGCGGCGCGACGAGAAGGAGAAGCCGGTCGGCGAGATCGAGGCCGGCGCGGAGATCTACCTGCTCGAGACGGTCGCGGGCTGGACGAACGTGCTCCCGAAGGCGCTCGGGATGACGCCGCCCGACGAGGGCGGCTTCTGGATCCCCGCCTCCGAGACGCCGAAGTAGCGAGGGCGCGCGGGCCCGCGGCGGAGCGCGGGGGGCCCGACCGGACGACGCGCCGCAGCGCGGTCAGGGTCGCTGCGGCGCCCCGCTCGAGGCGCTCAACTCTCGAGAGCTCGGCCGCCCGAGGCGACTAGGATGGCGCGCATGAGCCGTTCGCCGTTTCGTTCCCGGCGGCCTCGCGTCGGCGCCGCCGTCGGGGTGATCGCAGCCTCTTCGACCCTCCTCGGCAACGCCGCCGCGCAGGTCGCGCCCGTGGTGCTCCCGCACGCGGCGGGCCAGCAAGCGCTCGCCGTCCGCGTCGACCCCGGCGGCATCACCGCCCGCGCCTGTCCCGCGAAAGCCGCGTGCGCGCCCGACGGCGGCAAGGTCCTCGCCGTGCCGCCCGAGGTCGCGCCGCTGCTCGGCGGCGCGCGCGTCGTGCCGATCGCGCTGGCCGACGGCAAGCACCTCGCGAAGATCGAGGTGCCGGCCGCGGGAAAGCCGGCTCCCGCGAGCGCGCCGGGCGCCGCGGGCGGCAGCTGGGCGATGCTGGTCGCCGCGCCGCTCGCCGGGAAGGGGACGGAGCCGATCGTGCTCTGGAGCGGCTGGACCGGCGTCGCGACCGGGGAGCACGGCGAGGGGCGGAGCGACGCGGTGGTCGTGGAGCCGCTCGGCAGCGGCAGCCGCGTGCTCGTCGGGCAGCTGCGCGAGGACGTGACGATCTGCGGGCGGCCGGCGCTGGTCGGCGCGAGCGAGGTCGATCCCCGGACGATGACGCTCCTCAAGGGGGCGAGCTTCCAGAACCTCCCGGCGGAGGAGCGCCGCGCCGCGGGCAAGCTTGTCGCGGAGCGCCGCGAGGCCGACGCGGCGGCGCCCGCCTTCCGGCTGCTGCGCCCGACCGCGGCCTCGAGCGCGGTCGGCAAGCGCTTCGCGGAGATCGCCGACGGCGACCCGAAGACCGCGTGGTCCGAGGGGAAGGCGGGCGCGGGCCGGGGCGAGTTCGTGTCGTTCTCGTCGGCCGACGAGGTCGGGATCACGGGCCTCGGCCTGCGCATCAAGCCGCAGGACGGCGTCGACGGCGGCGCCGCGCCGCGGACGCTCTTCGTGGCGACGCCCGATCGGCTCTTCCAGGTGAGCCTGCCCGAGGACGCGTGGCTCAAGGAGCCCGCCGGCTACGAGGTGAAGCTCCCCGAGGAGATCAGGGCCTCGTGCCTCGCCGTCGTCCTCGACGAGGCGTACGCGCCGCGGGGCGCGGGCGACCGCGGCGCGCCGTCCGCGCCGGAGGTGCGCGTGACGATCGCCGAGATCACGGCGCGCACCGCGTTCGACGGGCAGGGCTCGGGGGCGCTCGTGGGCGCGCTCGCGGGCGGCGGCGAGCGATCCAGGGCGGCGGCGGCGCTGCTCGCGCGCAGCGGGCCGGAGGCCGTCGACGCGGCGATCGCCGGGTACGACAAGCTCGACGCGGCGGGCAAGCAGCTCGCTCGCGGCGTGATCGACACGGCGCCGTGCGCGGTGCAGATCCCGTTCTTCACCGCGCGGCTCGCGTCCGGCGCGGCGGCGGCCGCGTCCGCCGCGGCCGCCGCGCGGTCCACGTCCGCCGCGCCGGGGCGCGCCCCTCGCGCGGCGGCGCCCGAGCCCGATCCGGAGCTCCACCACGCGCGCGATCGCATCCGCCGCTGCGGGCGCGCGGCCGCGCCGGCGCTCGCGGAGATCGTGAAGGGGGGCGCCGCCACGGCCAAGGTGGCGGCGGCCCGCGAGCTCGCGCTCGTGGCGCCGGCCGAGGCCGTCCCGGCGCTGCTCGACGCCCTCGCCGGGGCGCGCGGCGCGACGCGGCGGGATCTCCGGGCCGCGCTCGCGCTGGCGGCGCGGAGCGAGCGGGCCGCGCCCGTGGTCGAGGAGGAGGTGCAGCTCGATCGGCTCCGCGCCCGCCCGGAGGGCGCGCAGCTCGATCTGCTGCGCGCGCTCGGGCCGGCGCTCGGGCGCGTGAAGGGCGGCGGCGCGGCGTTCCAGGCGCTCGCCTCCGCGGCGCCCGCGCCTTTCGAGCGGCGCTACCTGCTCCAGGCGCCGGCCGCGGCGCTCGCCCGCGCCGGCGAGGCGCCGGCGGAGGCGTACCTCCGCGCGTCGCTCCGGAAGGACGCGGACCCGCACGTGCGCCTGCGCGCCGCCGAGGTCGCGGCGGAGGTGCCGGCCCTCGCGCAGGATCTGCTCGCGGCGGCCTCCGACGCGGACGTGCGCGTGCGCGAGGCGGCGATCGTGGCGCTCTCGCGCGCGGCGTCCGCCGGCGCGAGGCTGCCGGCCGGCGCGGCCGAGGCGCTCGCGGCGCGGCTCGCCTCCGACCCGTGGACGTTCATCCGCGGCGGCGCCGCGCTCGCGATCGGCGCGATGCCGGCGACGCCGGCGGGCGACCGGGCGCTCGTCGGGGCGCTCGCCGACCCGTCGCCCGAGGTGCGCCGGCACGCGCTCGACGGCCTCGGCGCGCACCGGGCCACCGCGCACATCGAGGCCGTGCGCGATCGGGCGGAGGACAAGGAGGAGGACGTCGAGGTGCGCGCGCGCGCGATCCTCGCGCTCGGGGCGATGTGCGACGCGAGCTCGGTCGACCTGTGGACGCGGCTCGCGCTGCGGGCGAAGGCGCCGATCGGCGAGCGCGATCAGCGGCTCGGCTCGGCGGCCCTCGCGGCGCTCGGGGCGGTGCACCCGGCGGATCTGCCCGCGCGCCTCAAGCCGCTGCTCGACAAGGACACGCCCCACGGCCTGCGCGAGACGGCGAGGGCCGCGCTGGCTGCGGCGCCGCAGTGCCGCCGGTGAGGCCATCAGGCCGGGCGCACGGCCGACGGCGCGACCCACGACGCGGGTGATCGGGCGTCGAGCGCCCGCCCGCGCGGAGCTCACCTCATCGCGCGCCGCGGCCGGCCCGCCGCGGCAGCACCGCGCGCGCGCGCGCGAGCCACTCGCCGAGCGAGGTGGCGTCCGGGGGCACCGCGTCGAGGTCGGCGTCCTCCGCGACGCGCACCATGGCGGCGCCGTCGTCCGGCATCATCCCTTTCGCCGCGAGCATCGCCTGCGCCCGGAGCGGCGACAGCTCCTCGGTCGCCTTCTCGCCGAGGAGCGCGAGGATCCAGCCCTCGAGCGCCGGCGCGGCCACGCCGCCGATCACCTCGGGCGGCGACGACAGGCTCGACGAGACGCGGCGGATGCCCTCGGCGATCGCCTCGCGTCGCGCCGGATCGCGGTCGATGTCGCGGGAGAACGCGAGGACGTCGCACCCGGCCTCCTTCGCGTCGAGGGCCGCGCCGAGCACGTGGTGCGTGTCCTCGTGGGCCGCGCCGCGCGCCTGGTACTTCCGGATGCTCTTCCACTCGCGGGCGCCGCCGACGACCCACCCGTTCGGCTGGACGCGCGAGAGCAGCGTGAAGAGCACGCCGGGGTGCTTGTCCGACTGGTAGGCCGGGGCTCCGGCGCGGCTGCCGAGCTCGTTCTCGCCCTCGCCGACGAGGAAGACCCGGGTCCTCTCGAGCGGCTTCATCACGGCCGCGCGCCTCCTCCGAGGAGCGGCGCCTCGTCCGCGCCGTTGGCGTAGCTGAGCCAGAGCTCGCCGAGCGCGTACACCCGCGCCCGGTCCTCGAAGCCCGGCGTGTGCAGGATGCGCGTGGCCCTCATCCCCTGCTCGCCGGCGCGGGTGATGACCGTGACCTCCTCGGGCTGGAGCTCGTTCACGACGAGCGGGCTGTGCGTCGCGAGGAGGACCTGGGTCTTCTCGGAGACGAGCCGCAGCGCGCGCATCACGTCGGCGATGCGCGCGGGGTGGAGCCCGTGCTCGGGCTCCTCGACGAGGAGCAGGGGCGTCGGATCGAGGTGCGGCAGCGCCGCGAACGCGAGGTAGTAGAGCATCCCCTCGCTCATCAGCGCCGCCGGCACGACGGCGCCGCCCTCTAGCTTCACCCCGATGGCCTTCGTGGTGGAGCTCGGGTTGGCGAGGTGGACGCTGCGCACGCTGGGAAAGAGGCGGGTGAGCTCCGCGTTCAGCTCGATGTAGGCCGACAGGTCGCGGCTGATGACGGCGTCGTAGAGGGCCGGCAGGCCGGTGCCGCGCTCGTCGGCGAAGCAGAGCGGATGCCCGTCGGGGATCAGCGGGTGCGGGGCCCGCAGCGCGTCCGGGTCGAAGCGGAGCATCTGCGTGCCGCGCAGGGCCTGGACGATGTCCGGGGCGGGGCGCTCGGGGCTCGGACCGCCGCTCGCGTCGTCGTCCTCGTCCGCGTCGTCGAGCAACGAGGGGGGCTCCAGGTCCCTGGGGAACGACGTCGAGCGGACCCGCCCCGCGGCGTCGAGCTCCACGCGCCACGTCGTGGTCGCCGCCGACACCTCGAACACGGCGCCGCCGAGCGCCCGGCTCGCCGGCGCGCCGCGCCCGAGCGGGTCCGGCGCCGGCGCCCCGAGCGCCCGCTCGAGCACGGACGAGAGGGTCCGGAGCGCTCGCAGCACGGTGCTCTTGCCGCTGTCGTTCGGCCCGATGAGCGCGTGCAGCGGCGTGAGCTCCAGGGTCGTATCCTGGACGCAGCCGTAGCCCTGGATACGGAGCTGCTCGACGTAGGGTCGGTCCATCGACGTCGACGCCAGCATACCCGCGCGCGCGCCGGCAAGAAACTTGGCCCGTCGTCGCCGGCCCCTCTACGCCGCGGTCATGCGCCGCCTCCCGTCGATCGCGGTCCTCCTCGTCGCGCTGGCCGTGCCCCTGGCCGGCGGCCTCGGCGCGCGGCACGCCAGCGCCAGCGTCGCCTACGCGTCGCCCTACACATTCGAGCAGACCTTCGGCACGGCGCTGCGCCTCGTGCGCGTCGATCTCGGCTTCAAGCTCGTCGAGAAGGACGTCGCGAGCGGCTACCTGCTCTTCGAGTACAGGAGCCCGGAGAGCGGCGGCAGGGCGACGCAGGGCTCGATCGAGGTCGTGAACGGCGGCGCCGGCGTGCACGTCGCCGTGCAGCTCCCCGCGATGCCGCAGTACCACGAGCAGGTGCTCCTCGACGCCCTCGTGAAGAAGCTCGCCGCCGAGCACGGCGATCCGCCGAAGAAGGCGCCGCCGCCGCCCGCCGACGCGGGCGCGCCGCCCCCGGACGCGGGCGCGGCCCCCTGAGCGCTTCGTCCCTGCTCCCGCGCAGACCGCAGGCCCTCCGAGGGCCGGGCAGGTCGCCCTAGCCGCTGCGCCGCACGTACTCGAAGTCGACGGGCTTGCCCTTGAGCCCCTTCGCCGGCGCCGCGATCCAGTTCGCCATCTGCTTCGGATCGAACACCGGCTTCTCCATCAGGCTCTTCACGTACGCCTCGTCGCTCGCGGTCGGCAGCCACGCGTCGCGCTGGCGCTCCCACGCCTCCTTCGAGAGCGGGTTGCCGTCGACGTCGAAGTGGAGCCCCGCGTAGATCCCCGAGCTCCGGTGGAACCGCCGGCTCGGCAGCCTCAGCCTGAACGGCACGCCCGCCTCTTCGATCACCCGGTTCATCTTGTCGATCCCGCGCTGCGAGTCGCTCACGTACTCGTCGCGCAGCACCTCGTTCATCGCGTTGCGGAGCGGCACCTCCTCGCGCCGCCACCCGGCCACCGCGCCGCCCGCCGCCGCCACGGGCACGTCGAGCCGGTACACGCCCTCGATGGCCCGGTGGTCCTCGTACGACTCCTCCTTCGCGCGGCCCTTCACGCTCGAGGCGAAGAACGACGCGGCGTTCGAGGAGATCTCCCCGCCGAACAGATCGAGCGACAGCGAGTACCAGAGGTTCAGGTACTTCTGCATCGTCGGCAGATCGACGCCGCCCTCGGCGCGCGCGTCCTCGTTCTTGTTGCGCTTCATCAGCTCGCACGTCCGCTGGACGACGCGGAGCAGGCCCGTCTCGCCGACGAACATGTGGTGCGCCTCCTCGGTCAACATGAACCGCGTCGTGCGCGACAGCGGATCGAAGCCGCTCTCCGCGAGCGCGAGCAGCTGGTACTTGCCGTCGCGATCCGTGAAGTAGGTGAACATGAAGAACGAGAGCCAGTTCGTGCACGGCTCGTTGAAGGCGCCCAGGATCCGCGGCTTGTCCGGGTCGCCGCTCCGCCGCTCCAGGAGCGCCTCCGCCTCTTCCCGCCCGTCGCGGCCGAAATGGCTGTGCAGGAGGTACACCATCGCCCAGAGGTGCCGCCCCTCCTCGACGTTCACCTGGAACAGGTTCCGCAGGTCGTAGACGCTCGGGCAGCTCTGGCCGAGCAGCCGCTGCTGCTCCACGCTCGCTGGCTCCGTGTCCCCCTGCGTCACCACCAGCCGGCGCAGCATGTTCCGGAGCTCCCCGGGCACCTCCTGCCACGCCGGCTCGCCCAGGTGATCGCCGAAGCCGATCTTCCGGTCCGGCACCCGATCCGCGAGGAAGATGCCCCAGCGGTACTCGGGCATCTTCACGTAGTCGAAGTGCGCCCACCCCTCGTGGTCGACGCTGATCGCCGTGCGCAGGTAGATGTCGTCCGCCTGGAAGCCCTCGGGCCCCGTCTCCCGCCACCAGTCGAGGAACTTCGGCTGCCACGCCTCGAGGGCGCGCTGGAGCTTCTTGTCCGACGCGAGGTCGACGTTGTTCGGGATCCGCTCCGAGTTGATGACCGCGCTCACGTCCGCCTCCAGTCGAATTCGGGGCGCTCCGGGCGCCCGTACATGGTCAGCGCGCCCCGCTGGCCCACCGCGTTCGGGCGCTGGAAGATCCAGTTCTGCCAGGCCGACAGCCGGGAGAAGATTTTCGTCTCCATCGTCTCCGGCCCGCAGAAGCGCAGGCTCGCCTCCATCCCGGTGAGCGCGTCGGGCGACAGGCTCACGCGCTCCTCGATCGCGAGCCGCACCTCGTCGTCCCAGTCCATCGCGTCCGGCGCGAAGGTGCAGAGGCCCTCCTCCAGCGCCTCCTCGGCGGACAGGAGGCCCGTCCGCTCCTTCAGCGCGGCCACGCGCTCCGGCGCGCCCAGGAAGCGCGACGCGAGCCGCGTCAGCCCGTTCGACATCGCGAGCGGACCGAAGTTGAGCGAGCCCAGCGCGACCGTCGCGGCAGACGCGCGCGACGCGTCGTCGTCTCCCCCGTCCAGCATGTAGGACCGGTCCGCCGCGAGGGCGAGCTCGAACAGGCTCCCCGCGAAGCACGAGCCCGGCTCGATCAGCGCGAACACGCTGCGGGCCGTGAGGTCGAGCCGCTTGAGCACGCGCCGCATGTGGAGCAGGACCTCCTTGACGAACCAGTCGTCCCGGGCCGCCCACAGCGCCTCGTCCGCGGCCCGCACCGCGTCCGGCGAGCCGGCCGTCCGGAGGAGGACGAGGCCCACCGTGGGGTGGTTGAAGCGGAGGTCGAGGAGCGCGTCGTCGAGCTCGCGGAACGCGCGGAGCGCCCACAGGTCCGCGCCCGCCCGGCGCATCCCGGCGGCGTCCGACGGCCCCTCGCCGTCCGGCCCGAGCACGCGGATCTCCGCCGTCCGCGCGGCGCGGTCGACCTTCAGCGAGACGTGGCGGTAGTCGCAGGTCGACACGTCGCCGTCCTCGGCGCGCCGCGGCTCGAGCGGCGCGAGCTTCACCCCGGGCCCCGGCCGGTCCGGCGTCGCCGCCGCGAGCTCCGCGGCGCGCTGGGCCACCGCCTGATCGAAGCGGCTCCTCGGGATCGCGCGATCGACGAGCCCCCACTCCTGCGCGCGCTTGCCGCGCACCCCCTCGGCCAGCGTCGAGAACACGTCCGCGAGATCGCGCCGCACCTTGCGCTTGTCCACGAGCCGCGTGAGCCCCCCCGTGCCCGGGAGCACGGCGAGCAGCGGCGTCTCCGGGAACGAGACGGCGCTGCTCCCGTCGTCGCAGAGGAAGATCTCCTCGCACGCGAGGGCGAGCTCGTAGCCACCGCCCGACGCGACGCCGTTCAGCGCCGCGAGGTAATGCTGCCCGCTCTCGGAGCACGCCTCCTCCAGCGCGAGCCGCGTCTCGTTCGTGAACTTGCAGAAGTTGACCTTGAACGCGTGCGACGACGACCCGAGCATGTAGATGTTCGCGCCCGCGCAGAAGATCCGCGGCTGCGCGCTGGTCACGACCACCGCCTTCACCTCGGGGTGCTCGAAGCGCAGCCGCTGCACGATGTCCGCGAGCTCGATGTCGACCGCGAGATCGTAGCTGTTCAGCTTCAGCTGGTAGCCGGGCCGCATCGGCGCGTCCTCGTCGACGTCCATCGCGACGCGCGCGATCGCCCCCTCGAACGAGAGCTTCCAGTGCCGGTACCGGCCCGGCTCCGCCTCGAAGCGGACGGGCGAGCCGTCGGCGGACGAGCCCTCTTCCCGGGCTCGGGGCTGCGGCGACGGCGCCGCGGAAGGAGAAGAGGTGGTCGCTTCCATACCGACGAGCCCACCACCGCGACGGGCTTCAGTCAAGCAGTATAGTTCTTGATGACCCGCTTCTCATGAAATATAGTGCAGTATCGAGATGCCACCCCGTCAGACATCGCCTCGGGAGCGCCCCGGGCAGGGCCCGGAGGCCGCCGCGGGCGACGCCGGCGCGCCGCCGATCCTCGCGCACCTCGCCGGGCGGCTCCGGCAGCGGCGCCAGGAGCTCGCGCTCACGCTGCGCGAGCTGGCTGAGCTCGCCGGGGTGAGCGAGCGCTTCCTGGTCCTGCTCGAGAGCGGGCGGGCGAACGTGTCCGTGGTGAAGCTGGAGGACATCGGCCGCGCGCTCGGCACCTCGGCCGCCGCGCTGCTCGCGGAGGGCGAGCTCGCCCCGGAGGAGGCGCCGCGCGGCCCGGCCTCCGGCGAGGCGGGGGCGGGCGGGGTCCTCGTCGCGCTGCTCGGCCTGCGCGGGGCCGGCAAGACCACGATCGGCGGCCGCGCCGCGGCGCGGCTCGGGGTGCCCTTCCTCGAGCTCGACGGGCTCGTGGCCGCGCGCGCGGGGATGAGCCTCGCGGCCCTGTTCGAGATCCACGGAAACGCCTACTACCGTCGCCTGGAGCGCGAGGAGCTCGCGCGGCTCGCCGACGCCCGCGCGCACGGGATCATGGCCACGGGCGGGGGCCTCGTGACCGATCCGGCGACCTTCGAGCGGCTGCGGCGCTGCGCGGTGACGGTCTGGCTGCGGGCGAAGCCCGAGGACCACTGGCTGCGCGTGGTCGAGCAGGGCGACGCGCGCCCCATGGCCAACCGGGCCGACGCCATGAAGGAGCTCCGGGCGCTCTTCCAGGCGCGGCGCGCGCTCTATGAGCAAGCCGACTTCGTGGTGGACACGTCGGCGCTCGGACTCGCCCGCTCTGTCGATCGCGTGGTCAAGATCGCTCGTGAAGCTGGTAGAAGGGACGCGACGCGCTCGCCTTGAGCGGGGGCGCGTTCCCCCCTCCCATGTCCATGCCGCGCATGAAAATTCTCTTCGTGGTGTCCGAATGCGTCCCCTTCAGCAAGACCGGCGGCCTCGCCGACGTGGCGGGCGCGCTGCCGATCGCGCTCGCCGCGGCGGGCCACGACGTGCGCGTCGTGATGCCGGCCTACCGGGTCGCCAAGCGTTACCTCGCCCGTCAGATCGAGCGCGCCGAGCAGCAGTCGCCGGGCAGCGCGGCGGTCGCCGCGCCGGCGGTGGCCGCGGCGGCCGCCGGCCCGTCGGCCGACGTTGTCGAGGCCGCTCCCCCGGCGGATGCCGCGCCGGCGGCCGCCGCGCCGGCCGACGCGCCGGCGCTCGCCGCTCCGCAGGGCGGGGACGTGCCGGCTCCGGCGGAGCGCTTCATGCCGCGCCGGCTGCCGGAGCCGCTCGGCATCCCGCTCGGCACGGGCGAGGTGTGGACCGCCGTCTGGGAGACGCGCCTCGATCCCGAGACCCCCGGCGCGCCCGCGCCCCGCGCTTACCTGCTCGAGCACGACGTGCTCTACGATCGCGACGGCATCTACGGGGACGCGCACGGCGAGTTCGGCGACAACCTCGCCCGTTACGCGCTCCTGTCGCGCGGCGCGCTGCAGCTGTGCCACGCGCTCGGCTTCTGGCCGGACGTCGTCCACGTCCACGACTGGCAGACCTCCCTGGTGCCGCTCTACCTCAACGTCCTCGAGCACCGGTCGCCGCTCGCGCGCGCCGCGTCGGTGCTGACGATCCACAACCTCGGGTACCAGGGCTGGTTCAACAAGCACCAGCTCCCCACGACGGGGCTCGGCTGGGATCAGTTCCACAGGTTCTGCCTGGAGGCGTACGACAGCATCAACCTGCTCAAGGCCGGCATCTACAACGCCACGCTCGTCTCCACGGTCTCGCCCAGGTACGCGCAGGAGATCCAGACGTGGGAGGGCGGCGAGGGGCTCGACGGCGTGCTCCGGGATCGCGGCACCGACGTGATCGGCATCCTCAACGGCATCGACGATTCGATCTGGAACCCCGCGACCGACCCTCACATCGCGGCGACGTACTCGGCCGAGGACCTGAGCGGCAAGCGGCTCTGCAAGGCGGCGCTCCAGCGCGAGATGGGCCTCGAGGAGCGCCCCGACGTCCCGCTCCTCGGGCTCATCAGCCGCCTGGCCACCCAGAAGGGGATCGACATCCTCGCGGGCGCGCTCGACCACATCCTCTCGCTCGACGTCCAGCTCGTGGTCCTCGGCTCCGGCGAGCGCTGGGCCGAGGACCTCTTCTCGCGGATCGCCGGCTCGAGCGACCGCTTCCGCGTCTACGTGGGCATGAACGAGGGGCTCGCCCACCGCATCGAGGCGGGCGCCGACCTCTTCCTCATGCCGTCGCGCTACGAGCCCTGCGGCCTGAACCAGCTCTACAGCCAGCGCTACGGGACGCTGCCGGTCGTGCGCGCCGTCGGCGGCCTCGACGACACCGTCGAGAACAACGTCACGGGCTTCAAGTTCGAGGAGATGTCGTCGATGGCGCTCGGGAACACCGTCGCCTGGGCGGTGCACCTCTACCGCGCCGACCCGGCCTACTTCCGGACGATGCAGCTGCGGGCGATGAAGAAGAACTCCGGCTGGGCGCAGGCGGCGCGGCAGTACGAGGCCCTCTACCGCCTCGCCATCTCCCGCCGCACCGGCCGCCCGTTCTGATCGCACCCGCGCCCCCGACAGGAGGCGCGGCGCGATCGGCGGCCGCGCGGCCGCGGGCGCGCCTCCCTTCCGGGGAGCGCCGCCCGGGGCGCGCTACTCCTTCTGCGGCTCGGCCGCGGGCGCGGCGGGCGCCGCCGGCTGCGCGGCCCCGGCGGCCTCACGCGTCGCCGCCTGGCCCTTCGCCATGAGCGAGCGCGAGAGCGCCCGGTGCTTCCCCTCGACCACCGACACGAAGCTCGTGACGACCGGCAGGAACAGGGCGGGGGAGGAGATCCCCTGGTCGGTCAGCTTCGGCTCGGCCGCCTTCACGTCGCGGACGAAGCCCTCGAGCGCCGGGGTCATGATCTTGGCCCACGGGTCGGTCTGATGGCTCGTGCCGTGGGTCTTGAGCGCCGCCGTCGACGTCTCCACCTTCTGGAGCGCGGTCTTCGCCGCCGCGGGGTCGACGTTCTTGCTGGCGAGGATCACCATGAGCGCGCGCGCGTCCTCGAGGGCCGTGATCGCCGCCTTCTGGCCCTCCTCCGCCTTCGAGAGGTCGGGCAGGTGCGACGAGTGCCACGCCGACACCGCGAGGCCGAGCTTGTCGGAGTGCGCGTCGAGCTTCTGGAAGTCGGCGATGAGCTTCGCGTGGAGCTCCTTGCCCTTCGCGAAGCTGTCCTTCTTGTACTCCTCGCGCTGGTAGTAGTTGGCCGCCGTGGCGATGTTCTTCGCGAGCTCGGTCGCGAACGGCGCGTACTCGGCGAGCGCCGCGTCGACGTCCGGCATGGCCGGCTCCTTCAGGCTGAGGGCGACGGTGCAGGCCCGCGCGTTGCGCTCGTGCGGGGCGCGCGCGCTGAAGTTGAACGGCCGGCGGTCGTCCTTGCCGGGCGGCGTCGGCCCGGCCTTGGCGGAGCCGGCGGCTGCGCTGCCGGACGCCGCGGCCGCGGCCGCGCCGGGCACGGGCGGCTTGGCGGGGAGCAAGCCCTTCGGGGCGTCGCCGGCCTTCGCCTGGTCCTCGGTGCCGAACTTCGGGATCTTCTTCTCGCTGGGCTCGTCCTTGCCGAGGCTCGCGAGGTACGCGTCGCGGGCCTGTTTCAGCGAGAGCGTCCCGAAGTAGCAGACGTCGACGCGGTACTCTTTCATCGACTGCGGGTCGACCTTCGCGATCGGCGACACGGGCGTCCGCAGGTTCTTGCCCTTGTTCGCCGCCGCGGAGCTTGCCGGCTGCTCCGGCTGGGGGGGAGGGGGGTCCTCCTTGCAGCCGGCGACACCGCTGGCGACGAGCACGAGCGCGATGGAACAGAGAGACCTGACGGAAATCATTCGGAGTGCCTCCTCGGCTGGCGCAGGAACGGGCGCATCATGCCTAAGCCGGCGGCGCTTGCAACACCGGCCATGGGCGGGAACGTGCGGCGCTGGTCGGGAAAAACCCGGCTCCGGCCCCAAACACGCGGGCTCTCCGGGTTCTTCCTCGCCTCCGCTGTAGCTGATGGAACGATCCGGGTCTAAGGTCGCCGCGTGAAGCTGCGAAGCCTGACCCTGGACGAGCTCACCATCGACGACGAGCGCTCTTTCCGGCACGTCGCGCTGTACGACGATCTGAAGCAGGTGCTCCGGCGCGACGGGTACCGCTTCCGCGTGCCCGAGGGCGAGGCGAGCTGGGACCGGGTCGTCTTCCTGAACCTGACGTTCTGGAGCCAGAGCGAGCAGGGCGACCTGATCGCCAGCGATCACCTCGCCGCGGACGTGGTCGCGCACGTCGCGTGGCACCACCTCGCCCACCGCGCCCTCACGGCCGCGAGCGCCGGCGCTCCGCCCAGCGCGGAGGCGCTCCTGCTCGCCGAGGCCATCGCGAGCGCCTTCGATCTGTACCTCGTCGGGCGCCTCCTTGGGCACGCGCCGAACGCCGAGTTCCTGGCCACGCAGGTGCCGGCGATGGCCGAGGCGGCCGAGGCCGCCGGGCTCTCCGACGACGGCTTCGAGGCGCTCCTCGAGAGCGTGTCCGCGGATCCGGAGCGCGCCTTCGAGGACCTCCGCGCCCTGCTCTTCGACGTGACCACCGCGCTCCTGCCCTGCGATCGCCTGAGCCGCGCGGCCGAGGTCCTCTCCGGCTTCGACGCGCACCGCTTCGCCCCGCTCCTCCACCACTACGAGCTGTCGAACTGGATCCTGTCGACGCGCGCTCCCGGGTCGCCGCCCGCCCCCGATCCGGTCGCCCGGGCCGTCGACGCGGCCCTGCGGAGCGCGCCGGTCTCGCTGGCGTGGCTGGAGCAGCGCTGGGTGCGCCCTCCCGCGCCGCTCCCCGTGCGCGCCGGAACACCCTCCGGCTGAGGGCCGAGCCCCGCGGAAGGTCCGGGTGGAGGGGGAGCCCCGCGGAGCGGAGCGGGCGAGCCCGAGGGCGGCCGCCCCGGTCAATTGCCAAGAAGATTGCGCGCCCAGACGAGCTGCGCGATTCTCTTCATCAAGGTGCAACTCGCCTGCTCTGTCTGCAGGGCCTACGTGGAGATCGGGGTAGGACGCGAGATGCGTCCGTCGCTGCCGTTTGTCTGCAAATCCTGCCGCATGCAGAGCAAGCAGTCGGCGTCCGAGCGGGGTGAGCCGCGGTCGTCCCCCTCGGTCGTTCCGAGCTCCGCGAGCGGGCGCGACCGGCGCGAGCCGCCGAGCGACCCGGAGCGGGCGAAGCCGTCCTCCGGGCGCGCGTTCGAGCGGGAGCCCGCGCTGTCCAGCGACCTGCTGGACGCCGAGACGACGCTCCCGGGCGCGGGCATCCAGCGCAGGGCGGCGCCCGCGCGCGACTCGGAGCGGCGCGCGGCGTCGGCGGCGTCGGCGCCCCCCGCGCGGCGGCGAGGGCTCACGCTCGCGGAGCGGATCGCGCAGCAGGAGCTGGAGGACGCGCCGGCGTCCAGCCCGAGGCCGCACGCGCTCGACGCGCTCGACGCGGCGGCGGAGGCCTCGCTCGAGCACGCGGTGGTGACGCCGGACGGGGGGCTGGGGCGGCGCGAGGTCCAGATGCGTCCTCGCACGTTCGCCGGCGTCTCCTGGGACGACGCGCGCCGCAGCGTCGCGGCGCCGCCGGCGGCCAGCCGGAGCCCGTCCGCGCTCCCTCCTGCCGACTCCGATCCCGTCTCGATCCAGGACCTCGCGCAGATGCTCTCTCCCGGGGTCGAGCCGCCCTCGCTCTCCTTCGGGGCGGACGCCGCCGAGGACGAGCGCGCGAGCCAGCCCGCGCCAGCGCCCGAGGCGCCCCCGAGGCCGCGCGCCGTCCCGCGGACGCCGGTCCCGGTCCGCCCGCCGGCGCGGCGCGAGCACCGCATCACGGCGGCGCCGGCGGCGATGCGACCGCGGTCCGCCGCGGCCCCGCGCGCGGGCGCCTCCCCGCGGCCCGTGGCGCCGCCGTCCGAGATGCCGCCGGCGCCGCTGTCCGAGCTGCCCCCCGCGCCGCTGTCGATCGACGAGGGCCGGCCCTCGTCGCACCGCTCGTCGCCCGAGCTCCGCCTCCAGGACGTGCAGGCCATGGCGGCGCTCGCCCCGCAGCCCCTGCCGTCCACGCGCCGCGCCCGGTCGGGCCCGGGCCCCGCGGCGCCTGCCGACGCCTCTCCGGCGGATCTGGCCCTGCTGGGGTCGCTCGCTCCATCGCCGACCGCGGGCCCGCCGCCGTTCCCGAGCCCGCCGCCGACCGCGGGCCCGCCGCCATTCCCGAGCTCCCGGCAGACCGCGGGCCCGCCGCCGTTCCCGAGCCCGCCGCCCGCCGCCGAGGCGTCGCGGCGAGAGCGCGGCAGACCGAGGGCGTCCGGGGCCCCGGGCGCCGCGGAAGGGCTGCGCGAGCAGGGAAGCGACGAGCGCCCCTCGCGCGAGCCGCCGGCGCGCGCGAGCAGCGCCCCCAGGGCGACCGCCCGCTCGGCGGGCGACCGGATCAGCCAGACCGACCTGCGTGGGCGCGCCGGTCGCAAGGAGGACTCGGGCCTGATCGACCTCCGCAGCATGGCGCCGCCGCCCGGCGCGGAGGACGGCGCGCGCCGCAACGAGGACCGGGCCGACGACGAGATCCTGAGCATCAGCGGCGGGCTGTTCGAGGGGGCCGCCGCTGAGCGCAGCTCGTCCCCGTCGTTCCCGGCGCAGCCCGTCGAGCCCGACCTCGTCGCCGTCGAGGGGAACACGTCCGCCGAGGACGCCGGGGAAGAGGCGCCGCCGCGCACCTCGAGCACCGCCGGCCCTCTCCTGCGCGTCCTCTCGACGCCGGCTGCGCGCCAGTACCTGGCGATCGCCGGCTGGGTGACCGTGGTCTTCGTCGTGTTCGGCGCGGCGCTGTACCTGGCGCAGGCCCGCGGCCGCTCGTCCACCGCCGCGGCGGATCACGCCGCGCCGGCGAGCAGCAGCGGCGCGCTCGCCGCGGCCCCGCCGGAGGCGGCGGCTCCGCCCGAGGTGGCGCCGCCGCCCGCCGCGCCTGCCCCCGCCGACCAGGCCGCCGACCGGGAGCCGTCCCTCGACGACGAGCCGGTCGCGGACTCGCCGTCCGCCGCCCTCGGCGCCGCCGCCGAGGCGCCGGCCGCCTCCGCCGCGGCCATGCCGACGGGCGAGCCGGCCGCGCCGCCGCCGTCCGAGCCGGCGAAGGCGGGCATTGCGCCCGGGCCGGCGCCTTTGCCGAGCGCCGCGCCCGCGGCGGCCGCTGCGCCGGCGACGGCCGCTGCGCCGCCGACGGCCGCTGCTCCGGCGACGGCCGCTGCGCCGGCGGCGGTCGCCGGCCCGCAGGCCGGCGAGGGGTCTCAGGCGGCCGAGAGGCCGGCCCGGGCCGCGGCACCGAGCGCGCCCGAGCGCGCGAAGCCGGCGGCCAAGCAGCCGGCGACCTCGGCGCTCCTGCCAGCGAAGGACGAGCCGGCCCGCTTCGATCAGAGCGCGGCGACGAGCGCGCTCGCGTCCGCGGCCGCCGCCGCCGCCGGGTGCACCGGCGAGGGGCTCACGGGCACGGCGCGCGTGGCCGTCACCTTCGCGCCCTCGGGCAAGACCATGTCGGCCCGCGTGGAAGGGGGCGACCTCGTCGGGACCGCCACCGCCGCGTGCATCGCCGCCGCGTTCCGCAGCGCCACGGTGCCGCCCTTCGAGGGCATCCCGGTCACCGTCATGAAGCAGGTGAAGATCCGCTGACGACGGGCCGAAAGCTTCCTATCCTCCCGCCGCTGTGCTGGTCGCCCTTCGGGTCAAGAACTTCATTCTGATGGATGCCCTCGAGCTCCGGCTCGAACCTGGGTTCAACGTGCTCACCGGCGAGACGGGCGCGGGCAAGTCGATCGTCGTGGGCGCGCTCTCGCTGGTCCTCGGCGGCCGCGCGAGCGCGGAGCAGGTCCGGCCCGGCGCCGACGAGGCCGAGATCGAGGCGCTCTTCGACGTGCGCAGCTCGGATCGCGCGATGGCGATGCTCGACGCCGCCGGCATCGCGAGCGACGGCGAGCTCGTGATCCGCCGCGTCGTCCAGGCGACCGGCCGCTCGCGCGCCTACCTGAACGGCCGCCTCTGCACCGCGGGCGAGCTCCAGGCGTTCGCCCCGGAGCTCGCCGACGTCGCCTCGCAGCACGAGAGCGTCGCGCTGACCGATCCGTCGACGCACCTCGGCTACCTCGATCGCTTCGGCCGCCTGGTGCCGGCGCGCAGCGAGCTCGCGGCGGACGTCGGCGAGCTCGAGGCGCTCTCCGCCCAGCTCCGGGCCGCCCGCGAGCTGGAGCGCGGCCGCGGCGAGCGCGAGGCGTTCCTCTCCTTTCAGCTCCAGGCCATCGACGCGCTCTCGCCGCGCCCCGGCGAGCTCGCCGATCTCGCGGCCGAGCGCAACCGGCTCCGCCACGCGGGCCGCCTGCACGACATCACGCGGCGCGCGGCGTCCCGCCTCGATCAAGGGGACGACGCGATGTGCGACGAGCTCGCGCGCCTCGCCTCGGAGCTCCGGGCCGCCGCGGAGATCGACCCCGCGCTCGACGACGTCGCCCGCGCCGTCGACGGCTGCTGGACGGAGCTCAGCGAGGCGGCCCGCCAGATCGCCCGCTACGCCGAGCGCGCGGAGGCCGATCCGGATCGCCTCTCCGAGATCGAGGACCGCATGTACCGCCTCGAGGGCCTGCTCCGGCAGCACGGCCCGACGCTCGACGACGTGCTCGCCGCGCGGGCGCGCCTCGCGGCCGAGCTGGAGCACCTCGCGGGGGTCGAGAGCCACGTCGCGGAGCTCGAGCGGCGGCGCGACGCGCTGCTCGCCGTCGCCGCCGAGCGCGCCCGCAAGCTCTCGGCGAAGCGGCGGAAGGCCGGCGAGAAGCTCGGCGCCGCGATCTCGGCGGAGCTCGCCGACCTCGGCATGGGCGGCGCGCGGGTGGTCGTGGACATCGAGCCGCACGGCGGCGACCGCGCCGAGCTCGTGGTCGACGGCGCCCGCCTCGGCCAGGACGGCATCGACCGCGTCGAGTTCCTCATCTCGCCCAACAAGGGGATCGAGCCTCGCCCGCTGCGCCGCATCGCCTCGGGCGGCGAGCTGTCGCGCGCGCTGCTCGCGCTCAAGCGCGTGCTCGCGGAGTGCGGGCCGGCGGGGCTCTACGTCTTCGACGAGGTCGACAGCGGCGTCGGCGGCGCCGTCGCCGACAAGATCGGGCGGGCGATCGGCGACGTGGCGCGCCACCACCAGGTGCTCTGCATCACGCACCTCGCGCCCATCGCGGCGTTCGCCAGCGCGCACTTCGTGGTCGCCAAGGAGAACGCGGGCGGCATCGCGAAGAGCTCGGTGACGCGCGTCGACAAGAAGGATCGCATCGCCGAGGTGGCGCGGATGCTGTCGGGCGCGAAGGTCACCGGCGCGTCGCTCAGGGCCGCGACGGAGCTCATCGAAGCGGCCCGCCTCTGAGCGGCGGGCACCCGCTTCGGAGACGGGCCCACCTCGACGTTTTCGGTGCTCAGCGCACTGGAGTGCGCTTGCGCGCCGAAAACGCCGATCTGGGCCCGTCTCCTGTGCGGGTGACCGCCGCTCTGCGACGGCGTCGCCAAGGCGGGTCCGTGGCGCGGATCAGCTCCGCGCGAGCGCGTAGTCGTTCAGATCGACGCGGATCATGTCCTTGAGCCACGGGTGCACCGTGATCGCGGTGCGGTACAGCCCCTGGGCGATGCGCCGGTAGCTCGTGTGCCCCTGCTTCGCCGAGCGGAGCTCGATCACGTGGAAGAGCTCGCGCAGGTTCAGCGTCCACAGGGTCCGCACGCGGAAGCCGAGCGGCACCGCGTACTGCGCCTCCAGGGGGTAGCGCTCCTCCATCGCGTGCCAGGCGTCGCGCGCGGCGAGCATCGCGTCCTGGTAGGCCTCGGCGTGGCCGAGGTCCGACAGGGCCTGCGGGGTCTCGAACCCGAGCCGGCAGGTGAGCCGCTGCGTCGCGGGCGTCAGCATCCGGTGGCGCTGCAGGTCGCGGTACGCGCCGTAGTCGAGCATCAGCTCGAAGGTCATCGTCGACGCCTCGAACGCGCGCGGCGGCGCGTCGTAGGGGCCGCGCTTCGCGCACGCCGCCTGCGCGATGGCGATGAGCTCCGGCAGCGTCGCCCGGCGGAGCGCGTCGCCGAGGTTGTAGGCGTGCACGCCCGGGTCGCTGCCCTCGTACGCGAGCGCCAGCGCGATGCGCTCCAGCGCGTCCTTGTCGTAGCGCACGAGCCGGACGGGCTGGTTGATCACCATCGTCGCGCTCACGCCCTCCTCCGGCGGCGTGTAGACGCGCTTCATCGCCTCGGCGACGGTGGCTTGCAGCCCCTTCCGGAGCTCGTTCGGCGCGGCGTACTTCACCAGCGTCGGGGTCACGGCGAGCGCAGCCGCGTGCATCTCGCGGGCGACCCTGCGCACCTCCTCGAGCGGGTGCGACAGCATCTTCGTGAGCAGGATCTCGAGCGCCCGCGCGTTCGCGGTGAGGCCGATGTTCGTCCGCGTCCCCGCCGGCAGGAGCCCGCGCAGGAGATCGCACGCCTGCGCGCGCAGCGCGCCCCGGTAGGCCGCGTCCGACATCTTCTCGGGCTTCGGCTCGCGCGCGCTCAGCCGCTCGGTCACCTTCGGCACCAGGTCGAGGTAGGTCGCGAAGAGCCGCTCGCTCGCGGCGCGGTACCTCGCGCCGTGCTCCGGATCGAGCTCCGGCAGGTCGACGAACGAGTGCTGATCGAAGACGACGTAGCGCGTGCTCTTCTCCGTGTAGGAGCCGAGCCGCAGGTCCTCGATCACCTTGGAGGCGACGATGCTCACGTTCTCGATCGCGAGGTGCACCACGGCGTGCTCTGCGACCGACGCGTGGCCGTAGCCGACGACCCACTTCTCGTGGAAGCTCCGCGCCTTGTCCGACGCGAACGCGAGCCCCCGGTGCGGCCGGTCGCCGGCGCCGGGGGCCACGTCGAGCTCCTCGTCGCCGAGCAGGCGCGCCAGGTTGGTGCGCAGATCGTCGCGGCTGCGCGAGTAGTACGCGAACAGGACGGCGATGACTTCTTCCGGCAGACCCGACAGCGAGAAGACGTCAGCCGTCAGGCTCGACACATACGGCGCGATTCTGGCACGCGACGCTTCGTCCAAGGCCATGCCCTGCTTCTACCCCTAATCCTCGGCCGATCGGTCGAGAAAACTCGGTTTCCACTCGTCGGCGCCGGTCCACCTCGGCCCTCTGGCCGCGGCCGGCCGGCGCGCGGCGCCCTACGTTCGCGGGGCGCGGCGCGCCCCACCTTGGCGCGGCGCCGGCGCGCGCCTCAGAGCGCCCGCGCCTCGGAGACGGCGAACGGATCCGGGAAGATCTCGCTGTTCGCGAGCGGCCTGCTCCGCCGGGTCAGCACCTCGCAGCCGGTCCTCGTGACCACGATGGTGTGCTCGAACTGCGCCGACAGCGAGCGATCGGCCGTCAGCGCGGTCCACTTGTCCTCCTGGACCTCGACCTCGTACGTGCCGAGGTTGATCATCGGCTCGATCGTGAAGCACATGCCGGCGCGGAGCCGGGCGCCGCTGCCGTACTTGCCCACGTGCGAGACCTGCGGCGCCTCGTGGAAGCGCCGCCCGATGCCGTGGCCGACGAAGGCCCTCACCACCGAGCAGCCCTCGGCCTCGGCGAACTCCTGGATGGCGGCCCCGATGTCGCCGAGGCGCGCCCCGTCCCGGACCTGCGCGATGCCGAGCTGCAGGCTGCGCCGCGAGACCTCGGTCACGTGCTTCGCCTCCGGCGACGGCTTGCCGATGTAGAAGGTCGCGGAGGTGTCCCCGTAGAAGCCGTTGTAGATCGTGGTCACGTCCACGTTGATGATGTCGCCCGGCTCGAGGACGCGATCGCACGGGATGCCGTGGCAGACCACCTCGTTGATCGAGGTGCAGACGCTCTTCGGGAACCCGTGGTAGTTGAGCGGCGCGGGGTAGCCGCCGCGGCGGAGGGTGTCCTCGTGGACGAAGGTGTTGATGTCCTCGGTGGTGATGCCGGCGCGGATCATCTCGCCCACCCCGAGGAGCGTCTCGGCCGCCATCTGGCAGGCCACCCGCAGGGCGTCGACTTCCTTGACCGTCTTGATGCTCACGTTGCTCACGGCGCAGACAGCTCCCCGAGGACGACGGCCTCCTTGACGGCCGCGGCGACCTCCGCTGTATCAGGTGAAAGGTGCCAGTGGATCTCCGGCTCGCCGTCCACGCCGGCGAAGCGCCGGATGAAGGCGATGAAGATGAGCCCTCGGAGCCGCGCGTCGATCGCCTTGGCGATGGCGAACGCGCGGCTCTGCGGGCGGATGTGGAGCTCGAACGTCCGATCCGGCACCCGGGGTGTAGCCAGGGGAGGGTAGCCGACCTGGATCCCGAGGTGATAGGTGCTCTGGTCTCCGATCGAGTCGACGGTCACCGTGCTCACGCGGACCCGCGCGACGACGTCGGCCGTCTGCGCCCTCTCGCGGAGGAACGGGTCGGACCTGGGGGAGGGGCCGTCCAGGGAGAAGCCCACGGCGGCGGGCTCGATGTTGTCGTCGAAGACCTCGCGCGCGTGCCCCTCCCACGCGGGCGCCCCGCCCAGCGCGTCGGCGGACGTCGCGGCGCGCTCCTGGTCGGCGACGCAGCCGCCGGCGGGGCCAACGGTCGCCAGCGCGGCGAGCGCGAGGCGAAGCGGAGCAGCACCGGTGGCGGAAATCATCCTTGGGACCGGAGCTCGTAGCACGTCGGCTCGCCCCTGTCAGGACCCCGCACACATCGGCCACAAGCGCTGTTGAGGCCGTTTTTCCCTCGTCGTTCTCGCTGTACCGCGCGCGCGGCGCGGTGCTTCGTGCGCCCAGCGTTGAATCGTCTCGTCGTCCTGTGTTCGTCCTTCACCGGTTTCACGGCTTCCATCGACGGGGCGGAGCCGCCGTCCAACGTCAGCGGGCGGCCCCGGTCGGCGGGGATCCTATTCTCCTGTCCTACCGCAGGTGCTAGCGTTCCCGGGCTTGCCGGGCTGGGTTCCTAACTTTTGCGATTGCAGAGCGCGCAGGGACAGGGCCTGCGCCGGCTGGAGGAAGAACATGAAAGCGAAGAGGCTCCTGGGAGCAGCGTTGGCCGTTGGGCTGGGCCTTGCGGCGATCACGAGCACGACCGTGGTGGCTGCCCAGCCGAAGGGGAAGAGCGGGGCGCCGGCCGCGGCCCCTGCCCGGCCTGCCGAGCCGCCGGCGACGAAGAAGACGATCGCGCTGACCCCTGCCGGGCTCGCGTGGGGGATGAGCACCAAGCAGGTCGCGGCGTTGATCGACAAGATGCTCGATGAGGCGTACGTGCCGCGGTACAAGGCGACGTCGCCCGGCGTGAAGATGAAGGCGCTCGACGCCGAGCTCGCCGAGGAGAAGAGCGCGTTCCGCCGCAGCCGCATCGACTTCGGCAAGCTGCCGACGGGCATCGACGCGACGCCGCTCAAGGGCGAGTACACCTACCTCAACAAGGAATCGATGATGACGCTGGCCCGCGCCGACGGCGGGAAGCGTTACTTCTTCTTCATCCAGGACAAGCTCTGGAAGATCATCGATGAGCATGCGCTGGGCGAGGGCAACCCGCGCGGCAAGGACTACCAGTCGGCGGTCATCAAGCTCGCGACGGCGTTCGGGGTGCCTGGCCGCGTGACGCCGCCCGAGCCGGAGAAGGGCCGCTACGTCACCGAGGTCGACTGGAAGGACGCGGCCACGCATTTCCGCGCGATCGAGCGCAGCGAGAGCGAGATCGCCTTCGCCTATGAGGACCTGGTGACGCTGAGCAGCCTCGATTCGCTCCGTCCCAACAAGCCGGTTGACGCGAACGCCATCGACCCCGCCGTCGCCTCCGCCGTCCGCAAGGACGAGCCCCCCCCGGCCCCCCCTCCCACCGACAAGGCCGGCAAGAAGAAGTAGCCCTCTCCGTTCCTCCCCTCGGAGCCCCTCCCGCGGGCTCCTCCTTCCGCCCCCCATCCCCAGAGCCCCGCCCGCGGGCTCCTCCTTCCGCCCCCTCCCATCTCCAGAGCCACGCTTGCGGCGGTCGCCCGCACAGGAGACGGGCCCAGATCGGCGTTTTCGGCGCGGAGGCGTACTCTCGTACGCCGAGCACCGAAAACGTCGAGATGGGCCCGTATCCGAAGCGGGCGCCCGCCCTACGAGATGAGGGAGGCGCCGTCGGGGACGCGCATGCCGTTGGTCACGACGACCCGCGCGGACGGCGCGACCGCGAGCACCGCCGGCTCGATCACCGCGCGCGCGGTGAGCATCGCCCCGGGGCAGCCCGAGCATGCGCCGGCCAGGTGGAGCGTCAGGTGGTCGGGCTCGACCGCCACGATGTAGAGCTCACCGCCGTCGGCTCGGACGAGCGGCGCGATGACCTCGCGGCAGACCTTGAGAAGCTGATCGATGGAAGCCGGCATGGGGGTGAGCTCGCAGCGCGAGCCAGCTGCAAGCCTAGCACGGCAGCGCTCGATCGCGGGAGATCGCCCGGCCCCCAGCGCGCCGGGCGCCCTGGCCGCGGCCCGGAGGGCCCGCACCCCCGGCGCTCGCCCCCACAGCCTGCCCGGCGCTCGCCCTCGCCGATTGCCCGGCGCTCGCCCCTACAGCGTCGAGACGAGCGCGGCGACGCCCGCGTCGGCGGCGAGCTCCGGCGTGCGCTGCGCCGCGGCGCCGAAGGTGCGCCCGGCGATCTCGACCGTCCCGCTCCACGGGCCCGAGGCGGTCTTCGACGGCAGGTCGAGCTTCTCGAGCGCCTCGGTGTTGACATCGGGCGTCACCGGCCCGCCGTAGGCCTTCGCGCCCTTCCACGCGAAGACGTAGAGCAGCGGCGTCGACTTCAGGCCGTCGCGCTTGGCGATCTCGGCGATGTCGCGCTTGGCCGCCTCCTGCAGCCGGTACGCGTAGGCGCGGAACGACCAGCCCGTGACGAAGAGGCCCTTGAGCTCGCCGTCGCTCGCCTTGACTGGATGCACCGCGACCCACTGGAGATCGGGGCCGTTCCGGACGCCGCGCATCTCCTGCATCTCCCCGAACGCCTCGACCAGCCCGCTGCCCGGCGCCAGCACCTTCCTGAGGTCGGGGAACGAGGCCAGGACGGAGCGGTTGGCGAGCATGTCCGGATCGGCCTCGCTGCGCAGCACCGTGCCGCTCGGATCGGCGAACGAGAAGAAGGTGCTCTTCGCGAACTCGAGCTCCTTCACCGAGGCGCGCGCGCCCGCGATCGCCCGCTGGAGCCCGAGCAGGTTCGCGCCCGGGTCGGTGTCGATCAGCGCCGCGAGCTTCTGCGAGCCCGCGGGGAGGCCGGTCCGCACCTGACCGACGTCCTCCGCCACGACCGGCGCGAGCTTGGCGCAGAGCTCCGCGGCCTGCTTCTGCGACGTCTTGCCGTCCTCCTGACACGCGCTCGCGAGGGCGGCGACCAGCGCACACGTGAGCACGACGGGCTTGTTTTCGCTTCGGGCGAGGGTTGAAGAGCGCATCATCGAGAACGACTCTCCACGGGGAGCGGAGTTCCGTCGGCCGGGACCATCGCTCCTCAAAGGGTTTCCGGGGTTACAAAGACGATCTCGACCCGGGCGTTGCGGCCGCGCTCGCTGCCGCTCGGGTCGACGACCGGGGCCGCGGAGCCCGCGAGGAACGGCGCGATGCGCGGGGCCTGAGGGGCTGCAGCGGCGCTCGCGCCCTGCGCCGGGTCGAGGGCGCGGACGACAGCATTGGCTCGCGCGGCCCAGGCGGGCTCTTCCCTGGCGCTGATCTCCCGGTCCGTGTGCACGACCACGGCCACGGGGAACGCGGGGTGCGCGGCGGCGACCCGCGAGAGGTCGCGGAGGCGCGCCTCGCCGGTCTTCGTGAGGGCGTTGCCGGCGAACAGGCCGCGAAGCGTGACCACGATGCCGCGATCGTCGCGGGCGGGCGACCAGTTGCCTGCGGCCGAGAGCTCTGCGAGCAGCGCGTCGCCGGCGCCGGGCGCGCGGGTCACCGGCGTGGCGGCGCGGCGGGCGGCGGTCAGCGCGGCGAGGCAGCCTGCGCGCGCGCGGGAGGCCTGGTCGATGGGCGCCGGGATGGCGCGGCCGGCGACGCCCGCCTCCGCGAGATCCGCGTCGAGCTTCTTGATCGCGGCGGTCGCCTCGTCGAGCTGCGCCGCAAGGCTGGCGCTTCCGGGCTGCGCGGCGCCGGGCTGCGCGGCGCTGGGCTGCGCGGCGCCGGGCTGCGCGGCGCCGGGCTGCGCGGCGCTGGGCTGCGTACCGTCGGGCTGCGGATTCCCCGCCGGCGCGGTCAGGAGGCGCGCTGCGCCGCACAACAGCCGGGCCTGGAGCGCGAGCGAGCGCGCCGCGGCGAGGCGCGCCTTCTCGCGATCCGCGTCGGCCTTGCCCGAGGGGACCACGGGCTGCGCGTCGCGGGCGACCTTGATCCGCATGTCGAGCGCGTCGACCTCGGCCGCGACGCGCGCGTGCTCCGCCTCGAGGCCCGCGAGGGACGCCTCGCCGGCGGAGCGCTGCGCCTTCGCCTCGGCCTCGGCCGCCTCGGCCCGGGCCAGCCGCGAGATCGCGTGCGCGTGCGCGTGCGCGGCGACCGCCTGCTCGCCGAGGATCTGCGCCCCGGCGCGATCCTTCTCGTCGAGCGCGGCGAGCGCGTCGCCGCGGAGCTTCTCCGCCCGGGCGAACGCGCCCGGCGCGTACCGCTTCGACTCGGCGGCGGCCGCCCCGGCGCGGACGTGATCGAGCTCGTCGAGCACCGCGGGCCGCGGGATCGGCGCGCACGCGGCGAGGACCACCCCCGCGACGGCGACGGTTGCGAGGCGGCGCGCGCTCACGGCGTGCCCTCCTTGCCGGCCGGCGCCGCCGCCTTGCCGGCGTCCCGGCTGCCCTTGGCCCCGGCGCCCTGCGCGGCGGCCGGCGCCCGCTCCGCCCGCGGCGTGGCCCCCCTGGTAACTGCCTTCTTGCCGGCCTCGATCCGCTGCGCTTCCACGTTGGTCGCCGCCCTGGTCGCCTCGCGCGCCTCGACCTCGATCCGCTCGAGCTCCGCCGCGGCGCGGCCCCGGCGCGCCTGCGTCTCTTCGAGCAGCGCGCGCGCCCGCTCGAGCTTCGTCTCGACCTCGCGCGCCTGCTTCGCCGCCTCTGCCGCCGCTGCCTCCACCGCGGCGGCGCGCAGCACCGCCCTCGCCGCCTCGGCCCACTCGAGGGCCACCGCGTCGAGCCGCCGCGCGTTCGTCGCGTCGCCCGCCGCGCGCGCGCCGTGCGCGCGCTGGAGCGCCCGCTTCGCCTGCGCCACCGGCTCGGCCACGACCTTCGAGGCGTTCCTCGCGGGCCCTCCGTCGGCCTTGCCGCCTCCGTCGGCCTTGCCGCCGCCGTCGGCCTTGCCGCCGCCGTCGGCCTCGTCGCGGGCGGCGGGCGGGGGCGCCATCGCGACGCTCCCCTCGATCTCGCGGAGGATCTGCGCCGCCTTGGCGCCGTCGCCGGGCGGCGGCGCGGGCACCGTGGCGAGCGGCCTCTCTCCTTCGCCATGCGCCAGGGCCTCGCCGCTGCCCAGCGAGGCCGCGAGGGCGAGGAGCAGCGCTTGGCTCGACCGGCGCCGCCGCGCGTCGCAGAGCATGGGGCGGGAACGCACGTCCGCCAGGTAGCAAACAGGGCTTCCGCGAGCAAGCGCGGCGGCCGCCGGCCGAGAACGCCGCGCGGCGGCCGCGGGCAGCGCGCGGATCAATCCGGCAGGAAATTGCGGATGGACCAGTCGATCTGCTGCTGGTGGCGCTCGACCAGCTCCTTCTTGCCGCCTGCCTCGTGGAGGAAGACGTGATCGTCGTCGACGAAGACGGTGAGGTAATAAAGGTGCGCCTCCTTGCCCTCGTCGTGCCCGAAGCGCAGCTGGACGCCCGGCAGGCCGCTCCGGCTCTTCACGTCGGCCTTGCCGAGCAGCGCGTAGCCGCCGCCCTCGCGCAGCCGCTTCTCGACCACGCGGGACCAGAACGCGAGGTCGCCCTCCGGATCGTTGTCGAAGGCGCGGACGCCGAGCACCAGCCCCTCGGCGGTGGTCGCGCGGTACTCGTCGTCGCCGTAGCGATCCCCGAGGTCGACGAAGCCCGGCGGGGTCGCGGGCACGAAGGGCCGGCCGCAGCCGAGCGGCGCCGCGGCGCCGGCGAGCGAGGCGATGAGGACGAAGGCGTGGCGGAGGGAGTGGATCATCGGAAGCGCCCCGGTCACAGGTTGAGGAGCCGCGAGAGGCCGAGCTCGTTGAGCCAGTCGATCGGGAGCCGCGGGCCCGACGGGGTGATGGTCTCCGTCGAGCGCGGCTGGAACGAGACGGTGAGCGTCGAGAACGCGACCCGGTCGCGCAGGAACTTGAGGCGCCCCTCGAGGCGCTCGAGCTCGCTCGTGACGCGCGCGAGCTCGCGCTCCAGCTGGATCGACTCCTCGACCTTCGCGGCCTTCTCGAGGAGCTTCTCCAGGCGGTCGCGCACGACCCGCGCGTTGCGGATGCGGACCCCGAGATCGAGGAACTCCTCGGTGACGTCCTCCGCGACCACGTTGCGCTGGAGGACGTCGCCGAGGCCCTCCAGGCGCTTCAGCGCCTCGTCGAACCTGGCGGCGGGGACGCGGATGGTGATCGCCCGGTCGTCGCGGCGAGCGAGGAAGCCGCCGAGGTCCCGCGC
The DNA here is from genome assembly GCF_051526825.1 of Sorangium sp. So ce185. Taxonomy (NCBI): domain Bacteria; kingdom Pseudomonadati; phylum Myxococcota; order Polyangiales; family Polyangiaceae; genus Sorangium; species Sorangium sp. So ce185. The sequence goes on from NZ_CP150316.1 coordinate 2,137,825, forward strand.
GAGCTCCTCGACCTTGCCGAGCGACGCGCCCACCTCGAACACCGCCATCGCGACCTGCGCCGTGTAGACGAGGAGGGGCGCGGGCGCCGCGCTCGCCTCGGCGGCCCCCTGCTGGGCGCCCTGCGGCCCGGTGGCGGCCGGCGCCGCGCCGGGCTGCGGCGCAGGGCTCGTCGGCGCCGGCCTGCTTGTCGCCGCGGGCTGCGCGGGGCCGGGCGCCCCCCGCCCGGGCGCCGGCGCTGCCACGGGCGCTGGCGGCGCGGCCTTGGCGAGCGCGACCGAGCTCGTCGACGTGTCGACGTCGATCGCCGCCTCCTCGCTGATCCTCACGGCGGAGATCTCCCTCCCCGTGGTCGGATCCGGCGGCGGCGGGGCCGGCGCCTGCGTCGTCGCGTACATCGGGGCGCTCCCGGGGTACATCGACGCGCGCGCGGCGTCGCCCGCCTTGGAGCTGCTGGATGCGCAGGCGACGGGGCCTGCGAGCACGGCAAGGAGAGCCCAGGCGGGCAGCGTTCTTCGCATGGTTCCTCGGAGCGTGGAGCCGGTGACAGGCGCAGAACGCGCTGCCCCGGCCGACCTTACACCATGCCGAGGCGCCCGCGCCGTGGCGCGCGGCGCGCGCCATCGCCGGGGGCCGGGCAGCGCGGCAACACCTCCGGCAGCCGAGGAGGGGCGCGGCGAGCTAGCCGCCCGCGTCCGGCGGGCCCTTCGCCGCTCCTGGAGCGCGCCGGAGCTGGCGCGCCCAGTACGAGACGCCCGCCGCCGCGCCCGCGCCCGCCGCCGCCGCGAGCGCCGCCGGCAGCGCCCCGGGGAGCGCGATCGCGGCGAAGACCGCCCCGAACTGCACCGCCGTGGCGAGCTTGCCGGGGATGTTGGCGCTCGCGGTCGAGAGGCGCGCGCCGCGGAAGCGGCGGCTCACCGCGATCCAGAGCGCGAGCGGCAGCTCGAGGAGCTCGCGGGCGAGCAGCGCCGGGATGCCCCAGAGCGGGAGCGCGCCGCTCTGGAGCAGCGTGGCGACCACGGCGAGCGCGAACACCTTGTCCGCGATCGGATCGACGATCGCCCCCGTGCGGGTCACCTGGCCGGAGCGGCGGGCCAGCCAGCCGTCGAGCACGTCGGTGAGCCCCGCGCAGCAGAGGACGGCGAGGGCGAGCGCGGGGCGCGTGGCCACGATCGGGAACAGCGCCGCGAGCGGCAGCCGGGCCAGGCTCATGAGGTTCGGCGGGAGCGCGAGATCGCGTGCAGACAGGGTCGACATGCGAGGAGCTCCATGCGGCGCAGGTGCGCCGCGTAAGGGGGTGGTCCTTGCTCACGTCGAGCGCGATCGAGCCCGCCGCGCCCTGGCCGGCGGCAGCGCCGGCCGCCCTAGAGGAGACGCACGCGCGCGGCGCGATCAGCTGGGCACGCGCACGGTGAGCACGGGGACGCTGCTCTTCCGGATCACCTGCTGGGCGACGCTGCCGAGGAACAGGTGCGAGATCCCCCGGCGGCCGTGGGTCCCCATGACGATCATCGCCGCCCGCTGCTCCTCGGCGGCGGCCAGGATCTCGGTCGCGGGATCGCCCTCGCGCAGCGCCGTATCGAGCCCGCCGGTCTGCGCCGAGAGCTGCTGGACCGCGCGCGACGCGGCGGCGCTCACCTCGGCGTGGAACCCGGGCATCAGCGCCGGCTCCAGCCCGGGGTACGTGTAGACCGGGAGCTGGTAGACGTGCAGCAGCACGACCTTCTGCCCCAGCCTCTGGCCGAGGTCCTTCGCGAGCTCGACGGCCTTCATCGACGCCGCCTCGAAGTCGACGGGGACCAGTATCACGTTCGCGCCTTCCTTCATCGCGCTCTCCTCGCACGCGGGACCGAGCGTCCCTTCGATCGTGGACCTTCGACCGCTGCCCGCCCCCGGGACGCTTTCGCCGCCGGCGGAGGCGTGCCGCGCGCATCTTGGATCCAAAAACCGGTCAGTCCCAGGAGAAACTGCTCCGCCGAGGGGGAGCTGACGCCCGGGGCGGTACGCCGCGCGCGACGCCGCGCGGGACCGCGGCCGCGATCACCGGGCGGGTTGCTGGGGCCGTGCGCGCGCGCGGTCGACGTCGGGCTCGAGGTCGACGTCGTCGGAAGGAGCGGGGGGAAGATCGCGCGCCGCGGGCTCAGGCGCGCCGGTCGCGCCTCGCGCGCGGAGCTCTTCGAGGGTCTCCCACGTCTTCCGCGTCTGCCGCGCCCGCGCGAGCGCGCTCTGGTTCGCGCGCACGAGCGACGCGAGCAGCGAGCACTGCGCCCGCCGCCGCGCGACGTAGGCGGCGTCGCGCGCCGCGGCGGAGCGCGGGCGCTCGCGCGCCTCTCGCTCGGCGATCGCGAGCGCCTGCTCCGCCTGCTTCAGCTCGGCGACCGCGAGCGGCGAGAGCGGGTTGTCCTGCGCCTGCACGACCGCGGCTCGCGCGGTGGCGAGCTCGGGGGGTGGCCCGGCCGCGCCCCGCGCGCAGCCGGCGAGCGAGAGGGCCATCGCGAGCGGAGCTCCGGCGCGCATGCGGCCTCCTACCGTGCCCCCTCGGCGAGCGTGCTCGCCTGGTCCAGCGTGCGGCCCGCCGCGTCGCGCAGCCCCGCCTCCCTCACGATGAGCGTCGAGAGCTCCGCGTCGACCTCGGCCCGCCGCAGCAGCCAGCGGGCGGCTTCCAGGTCGCCGACCGACAGCCGCCGCCTCGCCTGGGCGAGCTCGCTCCGCGCCAGCGCGAGGTGCATGGCCGCGCGCCGGTCCGCGCCCGCGCCCTCCTGCGTTGCCCCGCGGATCGTCGCCTCGGCGCGGGCGAGCTCGGGCGGCGGCGCCGTCGGGCGGATGGCGGCGCACCCGGCGAGCTCCAGAGACACCATCACGAGCGCGATTCTGGCGAGCATTTGCGTGGATTCCCGATCTTGCAGCGCTCGAGTGCAACCGTTGCTCCCGGCGCGCGTCCGGGACACGGCAGTGCATCGAACAGGCCAGTAAGCGCCCTGCGCGCGAGCTGCTCGTTGCGGTGGGGGCGTTCCGCTGCGTGGCGCTGGCGGCACCATGCTGCTGGCCCTCGTGGTCGCGCGTCTCGCCACTTGCGCAAGGGATTGCGTACTTGCGCATCGGACGACGATGGCCTTCGGTCCCGCGCTCGAACACGCGCACCTCCCGCAGCGAGCGGCGCTCCGGAGTCGACAGCTCTCGCCGTAAACTTCCACGATGGCAATCCGAGCGGAGCGGTGACGACCGCGGCGCGCTGCTCGTCGCGAGGTGCCAGGGACACGATCTGGATGGTCAGGGACAGGACGCGCGCCGCCAGGGACAAGTGCCCGAACCGAGCGCGACAGGCAGCGTCCTCGCCAGGGACACGGAGCCAGTCGCCAGGGACATGCGGGGAGCCGCCAGGGACACGGAGCCGGTCGCCAGGGACAGGAGGTGCGTCGCCAGGGACCCCCCGGCGCGTCTTCGCGTGTCCCTGGCGCGGCGCCCCCCGGGCACGGCGCTTGAATCTCCGTCGCCCTGTCGCGCAGCTCCCGCGTCCCGCGCGCTTCGAACTCCATCCTGGACTGCTTGCGGGGCGAGAAAGATCGAGAGTTACGCGATCGGGTCCTTGATTCAGGTCCTTGAGAAGAGGGGAGCCCCGCCAGGGCTCTCCGGAATGGATGCCCGGGATGGCGGGGCCGGACGGGATGGCCGGCGCCGCAGCCCAGGGGAGGTCGACATGACGAAGAAGAGCGATATCGAGCGGTGGTCCGACGTCGTGCAGCAGATGAACGCCGCCGAGCTTCCGGCGAACACGGTGCCCTTGCACGTGCTCCTCGGGGAGGCGGTGGACGTGGCGAAGTTCTTCGAGAAGTACTGGAAGACCCAGGTCGACGCCCAGAAGCGGGTGACCCGCCTGGGCCTCGAGTCGGCGGTCCCGAAGGACAGCAAGAAGGGCGACGGGGCGCGCCTCGGGCCGAAGACGGCGGAGGAGATCCTCTCGCTCCAGCGCGCGACGCAGGAGGCGCAGACGCGCTATCTCCTGACCGTCGAGAAGAACAAGAGCCCGCGCGAGCGGGGGAAGTTCCTGCTCGGAGAGATCTGGGCGACGCTGAGCTTCTATTTCGACGACGGCGTCGAGGACGAGCGGGACGAGATGCTCGCCCGGATCGACGCGGCGCACGCGGGGGATCCCGACACGGCGGACGCGCTGGCGAGCGCGCTCCACGACTACGCGACGCTCGGGGAGAAGCACCGCGACGCGCTCGACGGGCTCGGCGGCTTCAAGGCGGAGTACCTGGACGAGGCGCGCGCCGTGGCGGCCGAGCTGCGGAGCCTGCCGGCGCAGGCGGAGGCGATCTCCCGGCAAGCGCAGGAGGCCCTGCTGCTCCGCAACAAGCTCGCGGCGCTGCTGATCGAGCGCATGGGCCTCGTGCGGTCCGCGGCGCGCTTCGTGTTCCGGAGCCAGCCCGAGATCGTGCGCGAGGTGACGAGCGCCTACGAGCGCCGCAAGCGCGCCGCGGCCCGGCGGTCCAAGGCCCAGCCGGGCCCGGCGCCCGCGGCGCCTCCGCCCGCAGCGCCCTCGCCGGCGGCGCCGGCCGCGCCCCTCGACGGCTGAGCCGCAGGCCCGTGCGCTGCCCGTGAGCTACCCGGCCAGAACCTGCGGTGATACGCTCGCGTCATGAGCAGCGCGCTGCGAGCCAAGGTACAGGGCGGCCGGCTGGTCGTCGACGAGCCGACGAGCTTCGCCGAGGGGACCGTCCTCGAGCTCATGGTGGCCGACAACGACGACCTGGACGACGCGGAGCGGGCTCACCTCGACGAGGCGCTGGAGGCGTCCCTGGCGAGCGCACGCGAAGGGACGATCGACGCGGACGAGCTCCTGGCCGAGATCGCGCGCCTCGAGCCGGCCCGCGGATGAAGCGAGCCCGCGTCCAGCTCACCACGGACGCAGCCCGCCAGACCAGGGACGCGGCCGCGTGGTGGATCGAGAACCGCCCGGCCGCGCCCTCCCTGTTCCGAGAGGAGCTCGCCGCCCTGCTGAGCCTGCTCAGGGCAGCGCCGGACGCCGGCGCGCCCCACGCACATCGTCGCATCAAAGGGATTCGCCGCGCCCCGCTCCCGACGACGCGCTACCTCGTCTACTACGTCCACGACCGTGAGAGCGGAGAGATCCTCGTGCTGGCCGTCTGGAGCTCGCTGCGCGGCCGGCCGCCGCGGCTCTCGCTCCGGTGAGCCGCCCCGGCGTCGACGCGGCGCTCCGCGCGCGGCCTTCCGTTTTCGCCAGGTTCCGCGAATAAACTCCCGGCGCCCGCCGTCTTTCGCCTGCCGGCTTTTTTCTCTGCGCTCGCCGCTTCCGCTACCCTGGCAACCGCCGTGCCGCCCGCCGATCCGAGCCTCCGCACCACGATGGTCCATGCGTTCGCCGTCACGGTGGCGGACCCGTCGAGCCTGGTGCGCACCACCTCGCGCGGGGGCACCGACGACCCCGGAACCAGCAGCCGCGGCCCCTCGATCCTCCCCGACGTCGGCCAGATCGTCGGCGGGCTCTACCGCCTCGGGCGCCTCCTCGGGCAGGGCATGTTCGGCAAGGTCTACGTCGCCCAGCGCGTCGACGTCCCCGAGCACCAGGTCGCCCTCAAGCTCATGCCCCGCTCGCTGTACGCGATGCGGAACGTGGAGCGCGAGCTCGTCATGCTCGCCACCGTCGGCCACCCGCACGTCGTCCAGCTGAAGGACCACGGCATGAACGCCGAGTACGTGTGGCTCACCATGCCCGTCTACGAGGGCGAGACCCTCGCGCAGCGCCTCGAGCGCAGCCCCCTCGGCATGCGCGAGGCGCACGACATCTTCCTGGCCGTCGCGCGCGGGCTCGAGGCGCTCCACGCCGCAGGGCTCCGCCACCAGGACGTGAAGCCCGACAACATCTTCCTCGCGAGGTTCGCCGGCCGCGTCCACCCGATCCTGCTCGACCTCGGCGTGGCCGCGGAGCGCGAGGCCTCGTTCTGCGCAGGCACGGCGCTCTACGCCTCGCCCGAGCAGATCCGCGCGCTGAACGGCTTCCCCGGCGTCGTGCCGCTCAGCGAGAAGATGGACACGTACGGGCTCGCCACGACCCTCCTCTACTCGCTCGTCAACCCGCGGGACTTCCCGGGCGAGTCCGCGCAGACCCGCACCGAGCTCGCCGCGTCCCACGACGTCCGCGCCGACAAACCGCTCGCCGACAACGCGCTGCCCGACCTCACCGGGCGCCCGCGCCAGATGTTCCAGGACGCGCTCCGGCGGTGGCTCGCGATCGACCCGAACGAGCGCCCGTCGATGACCCAGCTCGCCGAGGAGCTCGACGTGCTGCTCGAGCCGGAGCGCGAGGCCGAGCGCGAGGCCGAGCGGCTGCGGATCAAGCAGAAGACCTCCTACCTGCGCGTGCGCATCGCGGCCGGCGCGATGACCCTCGTCGGCTGCGCGGTCGTGCTGCTCGGCTTCTCGAAGCGCGAGACCCTGCGGCTCGCCAACGAGCTCGAGCACGCCCGCCAGAAGGGCGCCGAGTCGTTCGACAAGCTCGACACCTGCGTCGCCTCCCACCAGATCGCAGAGGCGGAGAAGAACGCGTGCCGCACCGCCCGCGAGCAGGACCGCGTGGAGTTCAACGAGACGCTCGCCACCCTCCAGAAGAGCGGCTCGATGACCGAGGCGGAGCACGCCCGCCAGATCCAGTCGCTGCACGCGACCCAGGCGGCGCGCCTCAAGGCCTGCGAGGACGACGCCGCCGCCGCGCAGAAGGCCGCCATGGCGGACCGCGAGCGGCTCGCCGAGGCCGAGAAGGCGCGCGCGGCGATGGCCGCCGAGCGCGACGAGGCCAAGACGCTCGCCGAGCAGCGCGCCGCCGAGCTCGCCGTCGCGACGCAGCTGCGCGCCGCCTGCGACGCGGAGCGCGCGAGCTGCGCCGCCGAGCGCGACCGCCTGAGGGCCGAGGCGGCCGATCCCTACGACGCGCCGCCCTCGCCGGGGAAGCCGGCGGCGCCCGCCGCGAGCGGCGCGCTGCCGCAGCTGCCGCCGCCGCCGGCGAGCGCGGGCGCGCCCCCCGCGGCCGGCGCGTCCCCCGCAGGGGGCGCGTCCCCGGCAGCGGGCGCGACGGCGGCCCCGGCGGCCTCGCCGCCGTCCACCGCCGCTCCTCCCTGATCGCCGGCGCTGGAAGGCGGCCCACGTCGTCGCCGCCAGGCCGCCTCTGCTTGTGGCAGCCGCCCGGGGAGGCTATCCGTAGGGCCAGGGAAGGCGAGGGCCATGGGTGACATCTCTCGACGTGAAGTGCTGCGTCGGCTGGGCGCAGCGGGCCTCGTCCTCGGGGGCGCGGCCGGGGTCGCGGCGGCCCGGTGGGACCGCGGCGGCACCGCCGCCGCCGCCGCCGAGCGCCAGCAGACGCGCGACTACCGGCTCCGCGACGCGCCCGCCGGGGTGCCCCAGCTCGTCGTCGCCCGCGCCGGCGCCGAGGCGCTCGCCGGGGGCGCGCCGGACCCCGCCGCCCTGGTCCGCAAGGCGGTCGACGCGCTCGGCGGGATGCGCCGCTTCATCTCGCGCGGCGACGTCGTGGTCGTGAAGCCCAACATCGGGTGGGACCGCACGCCCATCCACGCCGCCAACACGAACCCCAAGGTCGTGGCCGAGGTGGTGCGCCTCGCCTACGACGCCGGCGCCAAGAGCGTCATCGTGACCGACGCCTCGTGCAACGAGCCGAACCGCTGCTTCCAGCGCTCCGGCATCTGGAAGGCCGCGTACGACGTCGGCGCCGAGGTCGTCATCCCCGCCGCGCACCGCTTCCGCGGCATGCGCCTGAAGGGCGAGGTGCTCGACGACTGGCCCGTCTACACGCCGCTCGTCAACGCGGACAAGGTCATCAACGTCCCGATCGCGAAGCACCACAACCTGTCGAAGTACACCGCGGCGATGAAGAACTGGTACGGGGCGCTCGGCGGCCGGCGCAACCGCCTCCACCAGAACATCGACGTGTCGATCGCCGACCTCGCGACGTTCATCCAGCCGACGCTCACGATCGTGGACGCCGTCCGCGTCCTCATGCGCAACGGGCCGCAGGGCGGGAACGTCGCCGACGCGAAGGACATGCACACCGTGATCGCGACGACCGACCAGGTCGCCGCCGACGCGTACGGGTGCCAGCTCATCGGCCGCAAGCCCGAGGAGATCCCGTACCTCAAGATGGGCCACGAGCGGGGCCTGGGCACGATGCACTGGCAGAACCTGCGGCTCGCCGAGGTGTAGTATCATGGCAAACTCCGATCCGACGCCGGCCGGGCCGGCGCACCGTCCCTCGGCGGCTGCAGCGGCCGCGGCGCCCGCGAAGGCGATCCCTCACGGCGCGACGGTGCCCGGTGCGCCCGCGGGGCCCGCGCGCGTCGCTCCCTGGACCGCCCTGCTGCGCAAGGCGCGCGCGATCGTCCGGCCGGGCGCGAAGCGGCGGCCCGGCTCGGGGCTGCCGGCGCGCAAGGTGATCCAGGTGCTCGTCTGGGTGCGCCGCGCCGTGCAGGCGGGCTGCCTCGGGCTGTTCCTCTACTTCCTGTTCCAGACCGGCTTCCGCGGCTCGTTCGCCTCGTCCGAGGCGCGCGTCCGCCTGCCGCTGCCCGTCGAGGGGTTCCTCCTCGCCGACCCGTTCGTCGGCGCGATGACCCTGCTCTCGACGCACACCGTCTACCGCGGCCTGCTCTGGTCGCTCGGGATCCTCGCGCTGACGCTCGTCTTCGGGCGCGTGTTCTGCGGCTGGATCTGCCCGTTCGGCACGCTCCACCACTTCTTCGGGTGGATCTTCCCGTCGCGCTACGGCAAGGGCGGCAAGCGCGTCGAGGCGAACAAGACGTACGCGCGGCAGCGGGTGAAGTACTACCTGATGTACGCGTTCCTCGCGGCGAGCATGGCCGGCAGCGTGATCGGCGGCCTGTTCGATCCGATCTGCGTGGCCGTCCGGGCGATCGGCCTCGCGGTCATCCCGGCCGCGCAGTACGTCGCCGCCGTGGTGACCGGCTCCGCGGCCGCGACCGGGAGCCGGCAGGTGCAGGTCGCCGCGGACCAGGCGCAGGACTTCCTGGCCGCGAGCGTGTGGCAGACGAAGCAGTTCTACTTCCACCAGGCGTGGTTCGTCGGGATCCTGTTCGTCGCGATCCTGTTCATGAACCGCTTCATCCCGCGCTTCTGGTGCCGCGTGCTCTGCCCGCTCGGCGCCTTCCTCGGGGTGTTCGCCCGCTTCGCGCTCTTCGGGATGCAGAAGGATCACGCGAAGTGCACCGACTGCAACCTGTGCCTCGTGCACTGCCAGGGCGCCGACTCGCCCCAGGGCGGGGTGAAGTGGCGGCAGGACGAGTGCCACATGTGCCTCAACTGCGAGAACGCCTGCCCCGAGGACGTCATCAAGTTCCGCTTCCTGCCGAACCGGAAGAGCGCCCTCGTGACGCCCGACACGGGCCGCCGCACCGCCCTCGCGACCGCCGCCGCCGGCGCGGTGATCATCCCGACGGCGCGCATCGCCGACGTGCTCGACGCGAACTACGACCACCGCGTCATCCGGCCGCCGGGCTCGGTCGAGGAGCGCGAGTTCCTGGAGCGCTGCATCCGGTGCGCCGAGTGCATGAAGGTCTGCCCGAACAACGCGATCCACCCGGCGTTCTTCGAGGCGGGGATCGAGGGGCTCTGGACGCCGATCGTCATCCCGCGCATCGGGTACTGCGAGCACTCGTGCGTCCTCTGCGGCGACGTGTGCCCGACCGGCGCGATCCAGAAGATCACCGAGGAGCAGAAGATGGGGATCGGCCAGAAGCCGATCTCGATCGGCACGGCGTTCTACGACCAGGGGCGCTGCCTGCCGTGGTCGATGAGCGTGCCGTGCATCGTCTGCGAGGAGTTCTGCCCGACGTCGCCCAAGGCGATCTGGGTCGAGGAGGTCGACATCCCGAAGCGCGAGCCCGTGCCCGCGGAGCACGGCAAGGAGCCGCCGATGAAGATGGTCCACGTGCAGCGCCCGCACGTCGATCCGTCGCTCTGCATCGGCTGCGGCGCGTGCGAGAAGGTCTGCCCGGTGCAGGACAAGCCCGCGGTCTACGTCACCAGCGTCGGCGAGACCCGGTCGAAGACGAACGTCATCCTCCTTGAGGACACGGATTACAACAAGGCATCTTGACCCGGGCGCGCGCCTGCTCCGCGCGGCGGGAACACGGCAGGAGGCAGCTCGGGTGCGCACGCTTCGCTTGTTCGGGATCTTCTCGCTGGCCGCGCTGTGGGGCGCGCCCGGCTGCGGCGAGCCGTTCACGGCGGCCGAGGCGCCGGCCGCGTCGTCGTCGAGCTCGGGGGGCGGCGGAGGCGGCGGAGGCGGCGGCGACGGGGGCGGGGGCGGGGCCGCGACGTCGTCGTCCTCCTCGGCGGGAGGAGGCGGCGAGGGCGGGTGCGCGGCGTGCAAGGCCGGGGAGTTCTGCACGGCCAGCGACACGTGCGTGCGCTGCGCCGACCGCGTCGGCGCGCTGTCGTTCGGCGCGCCGACGGCGATCGAGGTCGACGGGGCGAAGCCCGCGTTCCCGCGCGTGCGCGAGGAGCCCGGCGAGGGCGAGGGCGCGGCGACGCAGCGGCTCGTCTACGTGGCCACGTTCGGGTCGAGCGACGCGCAGATCGCCACGGCGACGGGGCGGCCCTGGACGACGGGCGAGGTGGTCGCGAGCGACGCGGTCAACTCGCCGCAGTCGGAGTCGGGCCCGCTCCTCCTGCCGGTCGACGCGCGCTCGCCGAGCACGGACTTCCCCGCGGGCTCGCTGCTCTTCGATCGCCTCCTCCCGGGGCCGGGCAGCCTGCCGCTGGTGTTCGTCGCGGACCGGCTCGAGGCGAGCCAGGCGGCGACGCTCGAGGCGCTCAACCTGGACGGGGGGAGCCACTCGGTGGCGGTGGCCCACGGCGTCTGGCCCTACCGGTACTGGTTCATGAACAAGCACCAGGAGGGCGGGCAGATCACGAGCCGGCTCCTCACGATGCTCGCCACCGACGCGGAGGCGCGGGAGCTCCACATCGTCCTGCCCGGCGACTGCCCGGCGGAGGGCGACGACCTCGCGCCGTGGGTGACGCCCGACGGGAGCGTGCTCTTCTTCCAGGCCCCGTACAGCGCGCGGGGCGACTGCGCGCAGGCGTCGGTGCTGCGGAGCTTCTATGTGCGGCTCGGGGCCGACGGGCTGCCCGTGCCCGGGGAGAAGGCCAAGATGCTGCTGGCGAGCCTCAAGCCGGAGATCGCCGTCATGACGCCGTCGCTCTCGCCCGATGAGTGCACGCTCTACGTCGCGTCCGACCTGGACATGGTCGACCGGCGGCAGCGGCTCTACGCGGCCTCGCGGCGGTAAAGGGGGGCTCGGCGAGGTGCCCGGCCCTCGGGGAGAGGGCCGGGGAGCGCGGTCAGGCGGGGGAGATCACTGCGCGCGGAAGCCCTCGGCGGGGCGCAGGCGCCCGGCGTACAGGCTCGGCGCGACGGTGGCCAGGAGGCAGATGAGGATGGCGACGTCGCCCGTGATGGCGAACGCCTGCGGGGTCGCGTGCACGGGGAGGCGGGAGATGAAGTAGACCTTCGGGTCGAGCGGGAAGCCGTAGACCAGGAGCCCCTTGCACACCGCCACGCCGAGCAGGAGCCCCAGCGTGGTGCCGGCGAGGCCGATGATCCCACCCTGGTAGAGGAAGATGCGGAGGATCTCGGAGTCCGTCGAGCCCATCGCCTTGAGGACCGCGATCTCCTTCTTCTTGTCGAGCACGACCATGATCAGCGTCGCGATCACCGTGAACGCGGCGACCACGATGATGAGCCCCAGCACGACGCTCATGAGCAGCTGCTGGACGACCAGCGCGGTGAAGAGCCCGTGGTTCAGCTCCTCCCAGTCCATCGTGTAGTAAAGCCCGTTGCTGAGGAGGTTCGTGATCTCGCGCGCGATGTTGCTGGCGTTGTCGATGTCATCGACCTTCATCTCGACGCCGGTCACCGTGTCGCCGTGATCGTAAAACGCCTGCGTCTCGTAGAGATCGGCGTACGCGAGCTTGGTGTCGTACTGCTCGAAGCCCGCCTCGAAGAGCGCGATGACCCGGAACTGCTTGGCGACCGGCGGCTTGATGGCGCCGTCCGAGAACGAGAAGCCGATGGTCGGCGAGGTGACGGTGACGCACTCGCCGATCTCGAGGGACAGGTTCTTCGCCAGCCCGGCGCCGATGACGATGCCCGGCAGCTTGGCGACCTTCTCCTTGTCCGCGCAGGGATCCGGATCGACCTCGGGCGGCAGCTCGTCGTCCTCGGGCAGCTTGCTGCCGTACCCGCCCTCCGGCTCGATCGACCCCTGGGGGGCCCCCTCGGCGATCGCGAGCTCGGCCTCCTCGGCGCCAGCACCCTCGGCGACGTCGAGCTCGGCCGGCGGGGGCGCAGGCTCGGCGCCGGCGTCCCGCGCGGCCGCCTTGCGCTCGTCCTCCAGGATGCGCTCCTCGTACGCCTTCAGCAGATCGAGCTCACCCGCGTCGGGCTCGAGCGCGCCGCGGGCGCCCTTGTCCAGGAGAGGAACGTCGGGCAAGGACGGCGACGGCGACGGCGCGCGCTCGGCGGGCTTCGCCCCGGGGCGCCGCAACCCGCTGAGATCGCCGCCCGGGAGGACGTACCGAGGCAGATCGAGCACGGGCGCGGCGGCGCCGTCGGCGCCCACACCGAGGCTCCTGGCCGGGTCGACCCCCTTCACGAGCACGTTGGTCGCGGTCGCGTCGCCGTGCGTCAGCATCATGGGGTTGATGCTGAAGGGCGCCGCGCCGATGACGCCCGGCACCTTGGCGACCTGATCCATGACCGATCTGTATTCCCGAAAATCCGTGGAATACTTGATCACCAGGACGTGAGCGTTGACCCCGAGGACCTTGTCGCGGAACTCCGTCCGGAAGCCGCCGGTCACGCTGATCACGGTCGCGAGCGCCGCGACACCGAGCGCGACCCCGAGGATCGCGAACGTGGTGCCGACCGAAACGAACGCCCGCTTCTTGGAGCCGAGGTACTGCAGCGCGACCCGGATGGTGTAGCGCTGCGTCGCGATATCGTAGATCAGCGCGGCGAGAACCAGAAGAACGACGACATTAAGGGCAATCCAGGCCGAGTAGAGCGCGACCTTGAGGGGGTAGCTCATCGCGCAGCCCTCCTAGCAGAACGCGGCGCGCGCGGCACGGTGCCCGCTGCGCCGCAGAGGGCAGAGCGGCTGTGCCCCGACGCGGCGGCCGCGCCCCGGCGTCATCGGCCGCGCCGGCTTTCGCGGGCGACGTCCGCTGGCCCTCGCTTCCCGGACCGAACACCTGCTAGGATCCGACCCTGCCGCTGATGCCGGCATGTGGCGTGCACCTCTGCCCGCGAGCCTTTCATGAGCGCCACCAAAAACGAGCACCACACCGCGCGCAGCAGAGTTTTCGAGGAAGAGGCAGGCGCGCTCGATGAGGCACCGGCGTCGCGCCCCACCGGCGCGGCTGGCGGCGCTCGCTCGTCCGGGGTCGGCACCGCGTTCGCGCCCGCCGTGGCGCCCGAGGGCGCGGGCGACGACGTGCCCGTGGACGTCGAGCTCCGGCCCTCGTCGAGGCCCTCCAGGTCGGGCTGGGTCGAGGGGCCGGACAGCGAGATCCCGCCGAGCTTCCGCGCGCCGCCGCCGCTGCGCCAGAAGACCCCGCGGCTCGGACGGCAGAGCGAGCCGGACGCCGACGAGATGAGCGGCAGGACGAGCGCGGCCCCGATCAGCGAGGCGGAGCCCTCCCTGGAGATCCCGCCGCCGGACGAGGTCGAGCCGCGCGAGCGGCGGCCGCCCGGCGCAAAGGATCCGTACATCGGGACGACCTTCGATCACCGGTACAAGATCGAGCGGCTGCTCGGCGAAGGCGGGATGGGGTTCGTGTACCTCGCCCGCCACAAGGTCATCGACAAGCGCGTCGCCGTGAAGGTGCTCCGCGCCGAGCTCGCGCGGGACCGCGAGATCTTCGAGCGCTTCGTGCAGGAGGCCCGCGCCGCGTCGAGCATCGGCAACCCGCACATCGTCGACATCTCCGACTTCGGCGACCTGCCGGACGGCTCCACGTACTTCGTCATGGAGTACCTGGAGGGCGTGAGCCTGGCGCAGCTCATCGACTCGCCGAACGAGCTGCCGATGGACCGCATCTGCCACATCGCGCTGCAGCTGTCCGCGGGCCTCGCCGCCGCGCACGACGCGGGCATCATCCACCGCGATCTCAAGCCGGACAACGTGTTCGTGGTGCCGCGCGGCAGCGATCCGAACTTCGTGAAGATCCTCGACTTCGGGATCGCGAAGGTGTCGACGAGCACGACGACCAAGCTGACGCGCGCCGGGGCGGTGTTCGGGACGCCGCACTACATGTCGCCCGAGCAGGCCGCCGGCGCGCCGATCGATCACCGGACCGACATCTACTCGCTCGGCGTGATGCTCTACGAGCTCGTGAGCCGGCAGCTGCCGTTCAACGCCGACAACTTCATGGGGATCCTGACGCAGCACATGTACAAGGCGCCGGTCCCCATCCGCGCGCTCGTCGGCGGCCCGGACTGCCCGCCTGGGCTCGAGGCGGTGATCCTGAAGTGCCTCTCCAAGAAGCCGGAGTCGCGCTACCAGTCGATGAGCGATCTCCACGACGACCTGGAGCGCGTGCGGAGCGGGGGCGTGCCCGGCGCGGTCGCGGAGATGATGGCGCGCTCGGGCGGCTTCAACGTGCCGCACGACTACTTCAAGACGTCGAAGGTGATCGTCCCGGCGACGCCGCCGTCGCCGCCGCGCTCGCCGTGGCCTCGCTACGTGTGGGTCGCCGGCGCGGCGGCCGCGGTGGGGATCGTGACCGCCATCTTCGTCATCGGCGCGAGCGGGTCCGCGCGCGACACGGCCCCGCAGGCGCAGAAGCCGCCGGTCGAGGCGCCGGCGGTCAGGCCGGCCCCCGCGCCGCCGCCCGCCGTCCAGAAGACGGTGGTCGCGCTGGCCGCCGTGCCGGAGACGGCGGTCGGCTACCGCAACGGCGTGGAGCTGAGGCTGCCCGCGAGCATCGACGTGGAGCAGGGGCAGACGGTCACGATCGACATCCGCGCCGAGGGGTACCACACCAGCACGGTCGTGCTCGATGGGACGGAGCAGAGCAAGCTCGTGAAGCTCGTCGAGGTCGACGAGAAGGGCGGCGCGAAGGTGAGGCCCGGCGGGACGCCGCGCCCGCCGCCGCAGACGACGGCCAAGCCGCCCAAGGGCTCGGACGTCCGGGACCCCTGGGCGAACCAGAACCAGAAGAAGTGAGCGGGCGCGCGGCGCGGGCCCCGCTCTCCGGGCGCCGTGATAAGCCGCGGGGGTGACCCAGATAGCTCACCTCATCGACCTCGTCCCCGAGGACGTGCTCGGCATCTGTCGCCGCCTCCGCGAGCGCGGCAAGCGCGGCTGGATCGTCGGCGGCTGCGTGCGCGACCTGCTCCGGGGCGAGCCCGCCAAGGACTGGGACGTCGCGACCGACGCGCGGCCGGAGGAGGTCATGGCCGCGTTCCGGAAGGTGATCCCGACCGGGATCCAGCACGGGACCGTGACCGTGATGGTGCGCGGCGTGCCGTACGAGGTCACGACGCTGCGGGGCGACGGGACTTACAGCGACGGGCGGCGGCCGGACCGGGTCGAGTTCGTGGACGACATCACGGCCGATCTCGCGCGGCGAGACTTCACCATGAACGCCATCGCGCTCGATCCGGTCGACGGGCACCTCATCGATCCGTTCGGCGGGCAGCGGGATCTCGAGGCGAAGGTCATCCGCGCGGTGGGGGACCCGGGCGAGCGCTTCGCCGAGGACGGGCTGCGGGTGCTGCGCGCGGCGCGGTTCGCGGCGACCCTGGAGGGGGCGCTCGATCCCGAGACCGAGCGCGCCATGGGCACCGCGCGGTCGCACCAGACGTTCCGCTGCGTGAGCGCGGAGCGGGTGCGCGACGAGTGGCTCAAGGCGATGCGCGCGCGCCGCCCGAGCGTGGCGTTCGAGATCATGCGGCGCACGGAGCTGCTCGGGATCACCTGCCCGGAGATGATGGAGTCGGTCGGGTGCGAGCAGAACCGCTGGCACGCGTACGACGTGTGGGGGCACGCGATGGCCTGCCTCGACGCGTGCAAGCCGGAGCCGATCCTCCGCGTGGCGGCGCTGATGCACGACATCGGCAAGCCGAGGACGCGCGAGTTCTCGGACAAGACCCGCGACTACACGTTCTACGAGCACGAGCGGGTCGGCGCCGAGATGGCCGAGCCGATCCTGTCGCGGCTGCGCTTCTCCAACGACGAGCGGGCGCGGATCGTGGCGCTCATCCGTCACCACTTGATCTGCTACGACGACTCGTGGACCGACGCCGCGGTGCGGCGGTGGCTGCGGCGGGTGACGCCGGCGCTCGCGCCGGATCTCTACGAGATCGGCGTCGCCGACGCGCTCGGCAAGGGGCGCGAGGTGACCGAGGACATCGCGACGATCGGGCGGCTCCGGGCGCGGGTAGAGGCGATGCTCGCCGCGGGCGCGGCGCTGTCGGCCAAGGATCTCGCGGTGAACGGCAGCGTGCTGATGAGAGAGCTCGGCATCCCGCCGAGCAGGCTCGTGGGGGAGCTCCTGGAGCGGCTCGTCGAGGTCGTGACCGAGGAGCCCGAGGCGAACACGCCCGAGCGGCTGCTCGCGGCGGCGCGGGAGCTCGTCGCCGCGAAGACGGCCGGCGCGTAGGGTTGTAAGGGGGGAGCTGTCGACGAGGCTGCCCGGCCCTGCGCTGGCCTGCTCGGCGCGCTCCGCGTGTGCACGAGGGTGGTATCGGCGGGACGCGCGGACCCTCCTTGTCGCGCGTCGCGCCCGTTCACCCGCGCTCGGCCATCTCCTCGCTCCTTAGGGGAGCCTGTCCCAGATCGCGAGTCCATCGGTCGCAGACAAGGTACATGAGCCGACAACGGTGGTCGGTTGTCTACCTGCCGTCAGCCTCGATTATTTCATGCCGATCGCATCCATCCGGACGTGTCTCGTGTAACATCCGTTGCTGCGCACTGTCGCGCCCCCCATTGGGAGGTCCATTTTGAAGCTCTCGACGAAGACGCTTGTTGGGCTGATTGGTTTGGGTTTGCTTGCGGCGGCGGCATCCATCGGTGGATGCTCCGGCGGGGGTGGTGAGGCGAGCTCCGGCAACAACGGCTCTGGCAGCGGCAGCGGCGGCGGGGGCGACGATACGACCGGGACCGGGAGCGGGATCGGGGACGGCGGCGGGTTCGATTTCGATGGAGGGACCGGGGACGCGTCGCTCAACGAGGACACCGCGTGTGTCGCGACGAAGCTGCAGGCCGATTACGAGCAGCGGCCGGCCGACATCATCTTCCTCATCGACAATTCCGAGAGCATGACGGACGAGATCAACAGCGTCCAGCGGAACATCAACCAGAACTTCGCCTCGATCATCGAGCGGAGCGGCATCGATTACCGCGTCATCATGATCTCGAAGCACGGCAGCTCGGATCTGGAGCAGTCGGTCTGCATCGAGGCGCCGCTCGGCAGCGGGAGCTGTTCGCCGGTCCCGACGACCCCGAACACCAACCCGCCGCACTTCTACCAGTACAGCCTGGAGGTCAGCAGCCTCAACTCGCTCTGTCTCGCCATCGACACCCTGAAGGGCGCGATCCCGCCCAAGGGCGAGACCACCTCGCCCGGGTGGTCGCAGTGGCTGCGGCCGGACTCGCTCAAGGTGTTCGTCGAGATCACCGACGACGGCGTCGACTGCTCGTCGATCTCGCTCGGCGCGGACCCCGCGAAGACCGACGAGGGCGACATCGCGCTCAAAGACGTCGACGACGATGACATGGAGACCCTGGCCGGAGGCACCAAGTCGGCGGAGACCTTCGACGCGGCCCTGATGGCGGTCGCGCCTGAATACTTCGGCACGCCGAGCGCGCGCAACTACATGTTCTTCAGCTTCGTGGGCATCGTGGAGAACACGCCGCCGACCGCGCCCTGGCCGCCGGAGGAGCCCGTCACCTGGGAGCAGTGCCGGCCCGGCTCGGTCGACCCCGGGACGACGTACCAGACGCTCAGCGTGATGACCGGAGGGCTGCGGTATCCGATCAACCAGGACGACACCTACGACGCCGTGTTCCAGGCGATCGCCGACAGCGTGATCTCGGGCGCGAAGCTGTCGTGCGAGATCGAGGTGCCCAAGGCGCCAGGCGGCCACTCGATCGATCTGGAGACGGTGCAGATCGAGTTCACGCCGAGCAACGGCGGGCAGAAGCAGACCTTCTCTCAGGTGAAGACCCCCGAGGAGTGCAAGCCGATGTCCTTCTACATCGACGAGGGGATCATCCGGCTGTGCCCGGACACGTGCGCCATGGCGGTCCAGGACAACACGGCGGGCATGAACCTGCTCTACGGCTGCTCGGTCAACCCCAACTGAAGCGAGGAGGCGCTCCCGAGCGCATCGCGCCGGGAGCGCCGGCCCGAGGCGCCGCCCGGCCGGCGAGCGTCGGCGCGTCGGCGGTCGGACAGGCGCGCGGACCGTGGGAGCCGGGCGCCCGGGCCTGCTACCCTGCGAACGCAGATGCGGGTCGATGTGGCGTGCCGTGCCGGCCACGGCGGAAGCGAGGAGCCCGTGGCGTTCACCCTGGGGGAGCGCCGCGTGCGGGTGACCGAGATCCTCGACCGGTGGCCAGGGGGCGATCACCTCTACTTCAAGGTGCGCGGGGACGACGGGGCACGGTACATCCTGCGGCGCGATTTCGAGATCCTCGTGTGGGAGCTCGAGGTCTACGAGGCATCCACGGATACCTACGGCGAATGATGGGGGTGCGCTCCGAGGCGGCGGAGGTGGACGGGACGGCCGCGGACGAAGGCGCGGTGGACCGCGGCGGTCTCGGGGGCGAAGACGAGGTGATTCAGGAGCTCCGCCTCGCCGAGGAGGTGCTCGGGGAAACGGACGGCGATGAAGTCGGCCTCCTTGCCGGCCTCGAGGCTGCCGATGACCCGGCCGAGCCCGAGGGCGTCGGCCGTGCCCTGCGTGGCCATGACGAAGAGCGCGGACGGGAGGAGGCGGTCGCCCAGACAGAGGGCATTGTCGAAGGCGCTCGACATGGTGCGGCGCATGTCGAAGCTGCGCCCGGCGCCGACGTCGCTGCCCAGCCCGACCGAGACCGCGCGGGCGCGCGCGTCGGCGAGGCGCATGCGGCCGCTGCCCAGGAAGAAGTTCGAGTCGGGGCAGTGGACGACCGACGAGCGGGTCTCGGCGAGGCGATCCCACTCGCGCGGCGTGAGGTGGATGCCGTGCGCGAGCAAGGCGCGCCCGGTGAGCAGGCCGACGCGGTCGTAGACGTCGATGTAATCGCGCGCCCACGGGTGCTCGCGCAGCGTGGCCTCGCCCTCGGCGGGCGTCTCGGCGACGTGCGTCTGCACGAGGAGGCCGTGGTCGTGAGCGAGGAGCGCGGCCGCCTCCATCAGCCCGCGCGAGCACGACAGCGCGAAGCGAGGGGTGATCGCGAACTCGAGCAGCCCGCCGCCCGCGCCGTGCCAGCGCTGCACGAGATCCCGGGCCATCGCGATCGCGTCGTCGCGAGGGACGCAGAGCGCCTCGGGGCAGTTCTGGTCCATGAGCGTGAGGCCAGCGATGCCGCGCAAGCCGGCGCTCGAGAGGGCGTCGAAGAGCTGGTCGGTCGCGCCGGCGCACGAGCTGGAGAAGACCACGCACGTCGTCGTGCCCGACGCGGCGAGGCGCGCCGTGAACTCGCCCGCGACGATCGCGGCATAGCCGTCGTCGCGGAAGCGCGCCTCCTCGGGGAAGACCGACCGCTCCAGCCAGTCGAGCAGCGAGCCGCTGGCGCTGCCGATGATGCGCGTCTGCGGGAAATGGACGTGCGCGTCGATGAAGCCCGGCATCAACACCGATGGCCGCAAGTCCAGCACCGGGCCGCGGAAGGCGCCCGGGGCGAACGGCGCTGCCTCCACGATGCGGCCGTCGCTGCCGACCACGAGCAGCGCGTCGTCCAGGTAGCGGACCGGAGCGCCGTTCGTCGCCGCGGCGAGCGGGGTGAGCAGGCGACCGCGGTAGGCGCGCGGCGACTCCGGCGGCCGCGCGCTCATCGGATGGCGATCTCGCTCCGGCGCGCCCAGCCCATCACCATGTTGCCCCCGTCGTGCTTCATGACGAGCGCCCACGCGCCCGACTCGCGCATGACCATCACGAGCTCCCCCGCGGCGACGGCGCCGATCCGGGCGCCGTCCGCTCGCGGCTCCTCGAGCAGCGTGATGCTGCGCGAGGCGATGCCCGCCTGGAGGCGCGCGGGCGCGTCCGGGTCGTCCTCCTCGCCTCCGGCAGGGCCGTCGTCGTGCGGCGACCGCGGCTCGTCGGCGCCAGGGTCGTCGTCGAAGGGGAAGCGGGCGCGGGCCTGCGCGCGGCCCGCCCCCGGGGAACGCCCCTCCAGGAGGTGCGCGAACCGGCCGGCGCTCTGCATCGGCGAGCGATCGTCGGCGATCGCGCGCAGCACGAGCGGCGCCGTCGGGAGCGCCGCGACGGCGGTGGCGGCGAAGAGCGCGAGCCCGGTCAGCCGATCGAGCCGGCGCGCGCGCGGCGGCGCGGGCGCGGCGCCCGGCGGCGGCTCCGCCCGGGCAGCGAGGTGCGTGCCGGCGTGCGCGGCGCGCACGTCGCGGGAGCCAGGAGAGGCACCCTGTCCGGCGGGGGAGTCGTCCATCAGCGCAGAGGATACGCGCTGCGGCCAGCGCGGTCGACTGCGCGGCGGCGCGCGGCGCCGCGGCCGCGGATCCGCCGGCCGGCGAGCGCGTCAGCGGAGCTCGCGCGGCAGCGGGGCGGCGGCAGGGTCGCCGGAGGCGGCGCGGTCCGCCGGCGCGGCGCCCGCTGCGCCCGGGTCCGCGCAGCAGCGGAAGCCCTGCTGGTAAAACATGTGGTTCTCGTCGTGCGAGCGGGTCGAGGGGCGGCAGCGCGTGCGGACCGGGCCCCAGTAGCCGCCCTTCAGGATGGAGGGGCGCTCGCCTTCGCGGACGGAACGGGTCCACTCATCGATGTTGCCGGTCATGTCGTAGACGCCGAAGGGGCTCCGGCAGCGGGGCTGGACGCCGGACGGCATGCCCTGCCAGAGCCGATCCATCTCGCCCATGGCGGCAGGGCCGCCCCGCGGGCGCAGCGCGGTCTCGATGTACGGGCGCCACGGCTGGTCGACGACGCACGCTTCCGGGTCGCGGACGTAACCGTACGGGTAGGGGCGCGCCTCCTCACCCTCGCAGGCGAAGGTCCACTCGGCCTCGTCGCAGAGGCGCTTGCCCTCCTCGGCGCAGAGCTCGCCCGCCTCGTAGAACGAGACGAGGATGACCGGATAGACGCCCTTCTGGTTGGGGTACTCGTAGCGATCGATGCAGAAATGCATCGGCTTCGTGTCGAGATCGCTCGACATCGCGAGCCACTTTTCGCGATCGAACTCCGCGCATCGCTCCGGGTAATCCCTGCTGATCCAGTGCTTGCAGGTCGTCCGCTGCATCTCGTCGATGGAGCGCAGGTCGCCCTGGGCCTTCGGCGTGGGGTCGAGCTTCATGGGGCCGGAGACCTCGACCATGCCCGTCGGACAGACGCCGCGGTTGCCCTCGATCTGGTCGGTGGCCTCGCGCGACTCGGCGGGGGACGACGCGATCTGCCAGTGGCGGTCGCGCACGAGGCGCCACTCGAACCGGAGCCGGCGCGGCAGCGCGCCCGTGATGGCGCCCGTGGCGAGCGTCGGCGGCACGGCCGGCGCGTCGGCGAGCCGCAGCACGAGCAGCGCGAGGCCGGCGACGCCCAGCGCGAAGCCGGCGGCGACGGCAGCGCGCAGCGCCCTCGCGCGGGGCGGCGCGGGCTTCCGCGGCGAGTGGGCGTACCTGTGCATGCTCCCTCGCGTAGATTACTGCGCGGGGGACTCGAAGGCAGACAACTTTTCGCGGAGCCGCGCCACGTCGCCCTCGCGTTCGTCGGACAGGTCGCGGGTCTCCCGGGGATCGCTCGCGAGATCGAACAGGAGCATCCGGTCGCGCTTCTTGCGCTTGAGGACGAGGAGCTTGAGGTGACCGTCGACGACCGCCGCGCGGCGGGCGGTGCGGGCGAACACCGGTCCGCGGGGCGCGCGGTCCGCGCCGGCGGCGATGGTGGCGAGGGAGCCGCCCTCGACGGCCGCGGCGTCCGCGCCGCCGAGATCGAGGACGGTGGGCGCGAGGTCGATCGTGCTCACCGGGTGCGGGTAGCGGCCGGGCGCGGCGCCGGGGAGGGCGACGACGAGGGGGACGCGGATCGCCTCCTCGTAGAGCTCGACCCCGTGGCCGACGGAGGCGTGCTCGCCGAGGCCCTCGCCCTGCGCGCCGTGGACGATGATCGCGGTGCGGCCGGCGCGGGGGCCGCTGGCCACGGCGTCGAGCAGGGCGCCGAGCTGCCGGTCGACGTAGGCGATCTCGCCGTCGTAGGCGGCCGTCCTGCCGGCGCCGAAGCGGATGCCGGGGTGGCTGACGTAGCGCTCGTGGGCGTCGAAGAGGTGGAGCCAGAGGAAGACCGGCTGGGCGCGCTGGGCGTAGCCGTCGAGGAGCTCGATGGCCTTCTTGACGGCGAGGTGGCCGGTCGCCTCGCGCTCGGGGTGGGCCTCGCCGTAGACGGTCTCGAAGCGGTCGAACCCCTGGTCGAAGCCGCGCTCCTGGCTGATCCACGTGAACGAGCTGACCGCGGCGGTGAGGTAGCCGGCGCGCTTCATGCGCTCGGCGAGGGTGTCGTTCTCGGGCAGCAGCGTCGGCCACGCGCGGCGGTCGCGCGCCGCCCGGTTGAGGCGGCGGCCGGTGACGAGGGGCGCGATGGCCCGCTGCGTCTCGCTCGAGGCGGCATAGGCGCGCTCGAACAGCACGCCGCGCGCCGCGAGCTGGGCGAGCCGCGGGCTCGTGTCGCGGCCGTAGCCGTAGGCCGACGTGTGGTCGGCGCGCACCGTGTCGAGGGTGACGAGGAGGATGTCGGGGCGCGCCGGCGCGGACGTCGCGGCAGCGGCGGGGGCTGCGGCGGCGGTGGCGGGGGCCGCGGCGGTGGCGGGGGCCGCGGCGGTGGCGGCCACCACGGCGTCGGCGGGGGTGGTGGTCCTGGTCAGGACGGCCGGGACGACCGCGCCGCGATCGTCGCGCGTCGCGGGCGCGGCGGCGGCGCGCGCCGGCGCGGCGGGAGCGGCCGGCGGGGCGCTGGCAGGGGCAGGGAGGGCCGCGAGCGCCCTCGCGGGCCGGGAGGCGTCGCCCTGGGCCGCGGCGCCGCAACCCTGGTCGATGCCGTCGCCCGGGATGTCCGGCGCGCCGTGGTACCGGGTGGGGTCGCCCTCGTCGCAGTCGAGGCCGCCGAAGTGCGCGCCCATCCCGTCGCCGTCGCGGTCGGTCCACCGCTCGAGCGCGCCGAAGAGGGTGGCCGCGAGGCCGCCGCCGGCGCGGACGGCCTGGCCGAGCGCGGGGAACGACTCGACCCGGGCGGTCGCGGTCATGAGGACCAGGGCGGCGAGCGGGACGCCCGCGAGGCTGGCGACGCGGCCGACCGCGGCGCTGAGGTCGACGCTGGAGACGAGCGCGGTCGCCACGAGCGCGATGGCGCCGTCGACGATGGCGGCGCGCACGGCGGCGCCGGCGTCGCCGGCGGTGCTGCCCGCGAAGGCGGCGAGCGGCGCGAAGGCGGCGACGAGGGGCAGGGCGCCGATGGCGGCGCCGGCGACGGCGAGGATCCACGGCTTGACGCCGCGGGCGGCGAGGCGGTCGCCGAGCGCGACGAGGCGCTGGGTGAGGAGCGCCGCGGCGGCGACGCCGGCGAGGCCGAGGACGCCGAAGGTCGCGCCGGCGAGGCCGCGGTGGTGGGTCGTCGCCTTGAGGAGGGCGGCGAGCGCGGCGAGCACGGGCACGGCGACGCCGATCCAGAGCGCGACGCGGAGGACCGCGAGGCGCTCGCCGCCCGCGCCGACGATGCCGCGGAAGCCGCGGCCGGCGGCGCGCGAGAGGATGATCGCGAGCGTGACGAGCGGGAGCAGGACCGCGGTGCCGACGAGGAGCCCGTCGAGGAACGACGCGCCGGCGCGGGCGGTGCGCAGCGCGGTCGGGACCGCGGAGAGCGACGCGACGCCGAGGCCGAGGACGCAGGCCTCGCCGAGGCGGGTGGTCCAGGCGCTGCGGCGCGGCGGCGGGGGGGCGGACCGCGCCGGCGGGGGGACGGACCGCGCCGGCGGCGCGCTCGGGCGGGCGGGCGGACCGCTCGGGGATCGCGGCGGGACGCTGTCATGGGCGCCGGCGGCGCTCGGCGGCGGGGGACCTGGTTCGGCGGTGATCATGGGCACACTGGGGGAGGGCCGCGCGGGCGCCTCGCGAGGGCCTGTCGCGCCTGGCCGCGAGGTCGTGCGCCCTGCAGAACGGGGGCCTACCATCGGCGCACGGAACCGGAAAGTATCCTGCGGGAGCGGATGGGCTGGGGGCGGCGGGGAAGGGGGCGCTCGGGCGCCGCGCCGGGGGCCCGCGCGGCGCAGGCGCGCTGGCGGGCTGCGGGCAGCTGCGGCACCATGGCGGAGCCGTGCCGCTCCCTGCGCGCAAGCTCGCCACGATCGCGGACCTGCTGGCCATCCCCGAGGCGCAGCGCTTTCACGAGATCGTCGACGGCGAGCTGGTCCCGAAGGCGATGCCCTCGCCGAAGCACGGCGGGGCCCAGGCGTCGCTCGCCGGGATCGTGTTCCGACCCTACAACCGTCGTCCGGGGGGGCGCTGGCCCGGGGGGTGGTGGTTCGCCACCGAGGTCGAGGTGGAGCTCGAGGAGCACGAAGTCTACCGTCCGGACGTGGCGGGCTGGCGGCGCGAGCGCCTCCCCGAGCTGCCCGAGAAGACGCCGATCCTCGTGCGTCCCGACTGGGTCTGCGAGGTGCTGAGCGCATCGAACGCGCGCAACGACGTCGTGAAGAAGCAGCGCACGTACCACCGATGCCAGGTGCCCCATTACTGGATCGTGGATCCCATGAACGAGGTGCTCACCGTGCTTCGCTGGACGGAGGGCGGGTATCTGAACGTGCTCACGGCGGAGCGGGGCGAGCGGGTCAGGGCAGAGCCGTTCGACGCGATCGCGTGGCCCGTCGGCGTGCTCTTCGGGGACGACCCGGACGAGGAGTAGCTCGGCCGTCGGGTCGGCAGCTCGACGAGGCAGGGAGCGGGGAGCTCAACCTGGGTCGGGATCTCCGGGAGCTCAACCCGGGTCGGGAGCTCAACCTCGGTCGGGGCGCTCAACCCCGGTCGGGGCGCTGGGTCGGGAGCTCAACCCGGGTCGGGGAGCTCAACCTGGGTCGGGGAGCTCAACCTGGGTCGGGAGCTCAACCCCGGTCGGGAGCTCAACCCCGGTCGAGAGCTCAACCCCGGTCGGGGAGCTCAACCTGGGTCCTCCGGCGCCGGCCGCGCCGCGATCACCCGGCTCATCACCCCTCGCAGCGCGTCGAGGTCGAACGGCTTGTCGAGCACCGCGGCGGCGCCGAGGGAGCGCGCCAGCGCGTGGGTGGAGCTCTCGCCGAAGGCGGTGATCAGGACGATGGGCGGCCGGCGCCGCACCGCGGACAGGCCCGCGAGCACCTCCATGCCCGTGAAGCACGGCATCTGGATGTCGCTGACGATCGCGTCCACGTGCGCAGGCGGCTCCCGGCCAGAGAACCAGGGCAGGAGGTAATCGAGGAGCTCCAGGCCGTTCTTCGCCTCGACGACCTCGAAGCCGTCACACTTCAACGTGGACGCCAGCAGCGCCCGCATCTCGTCGTCATCCTCGGCCACGAGCACCCGGCAGCCCGCGCCATACCGGTCGGCGGGCGGAGGGGGCGGCGGATCGCCGACCCACGGGTCGATGAGGCTCATGCACAGCTCCTTCCGCCAGCCATCCCGTGCCGACGAGGCCGGCAAGCACACGCGCTTTGCACGTCGTATGCCTCGTGCCGCCAGGGCCCGGGAGCCGGCGCGAGCAGGGGAGTTTTGCCCCACCCGGGGAGGTTCGGGACGCCCTGCGTGGACCGGCCGTCACCGTCGACGCAACGGAGCCGACGGCGCCGATCGATCGCGGGCGCGCGCCGGCAAGCTCGCGGATCGCGACGCTCGCGCCCGGCTGGAGGTCGATCGGGCACGAGGTGCGTTCGACGTGCGGTCCCTCACTTCAGGACCGGCTTGATGTCGACGACCGGCGTTCCGTCGATGGCCTCGAGGGGCCCGACGCGGAGGCGTTCGCCTTCGATCGCGCGCACGACGACGGGGTGGAGGCCGAGCGGATTCGGTCGGTCCGGCGATCGCGTCGCGAAGACGCCCGTGAGCGGGTTGCTCGTGTCAGAGCGCGGGTGGACCTGGAGGACGTCGCGGCGCGCCTCGTGAAGCCACGTGATGAGGAGGATCTCGTCGCCAGCGACGAGGCCTTTCAGCGCCTCCGCCGCCCACGTGTGCACCTCGACCCAGGCATCGGGCGCGCCCTCCGACCCCTGCCTGGGCGCCTCGCCGAGGCCCTTGAGCGCGGACCGGATCACGCCGATCGGACGCAGGTGAGCTCCCACCGACGCCGCCTCCATCGCCACGCTGCTCATGTCCCAGGG
Organism: Sorangium sp. So ce185; assembly: GCF_051526825.1. Lineage (NCBI taxonomy): Bacteria > Pseudomonadati > Myxococcota > Polyangiales > Polyangiaceae > Sorangium > Sorangium sp. So ce185. The sequence continues at coordinate 2,164,414 of NZ_CP150316.1, forward strand.
AGGGAAGCGAGGCGGCTCGAGGATGTCAACGGAGAAGCGCGTTGCTCCTCCACGGGCGATCGAGGAGCGCTCGGCCGAGGCCGCGTCGCGGCGGCGCGGCCATCCTTCGTGGACGGCCGCACGGACGGCGGCGAGGGAGGTTTGCCGCGCGCCGGGGCGGACGTGGCCGGGCAGTGCTCAAAATTGAACATGAAGGCGGGAAGGCGGGAAGAAAAGATCAATGATCTTCCTGCCTTCCCGCCGTCATGTGAACCCTCTCCGGGCAAATTTGAGCACTACCCGTGGCCGCAGGTCAGGCGGGGCTCATGTCGACGTGTGCAACACCTGAGTCCGAATCGGCCAACTTGGACAGTGTCGACCATCGATATGCATCATCGCTCTGAGCAGGCCGAGAGTGTTTTGGTCGCCTCGGTTGTCCTCTGGTTCATGTTCGATTGGGCCCGTCGAGCGTTGTGGCCACCGCGGCGCCGTGAAACGTGTGCATCCACCACGTCCCCGACGGGAGCTGTCTCGCGCGCCCGCGCCGGACCCCACGGACGTTCATCGCGCCGCTGGGCGCCGCTGGGTGACGCGGGGTAACAGCGCGCGCGCGGGAAGGCAGCCCAGCGGGAGACGGGCAGGTCGACAGACAAGACCGGCAGAACCCGCGAAGCGGAAACCGCCGCGAACCCGCTTGACCCCCCGCGTGACCGCAAGCTATGTTCCCCGCATGCCCAGCGCGTTCACCGCGTCCCCCGCTCGCCCCGGCTCCGAGGCCTTCGTCCTCGGCGTCGCGTCGCACGCGGCCGCCCGGGTGAGCTCGCGCGTGGCCGGGCTGCGCTGGTGGCGCTGGTGTTGTACCAAGGCGGGCCCTAGCGACGGGTAACGCGCCCCCCTCCGGGGAGGCCGACCTGAAGAAAGAAGAAAGAGGGCCCGCCGAACAACGGTGGGCCTTTTCGTTTTTGTCCGCTATGCAGGGCGCCGCGGTCCGACGCTTGAATCCCGAGGAGCAGTGTCTGCCGGAACGACCGTGAACATGAGGAGCGAACCATGATGCATGCAGTGATCGACGCGCTCTGCGCGGGGGTGGACCTCTCCGCCGAGCAGGCGGAGGCGCTGTTTCGCGACGCGTTCGCGGGAGCGCTGAGCGAGATCGAGCTCTCCGCGCTGCTGGTCGCGCTCAAGGCGAAGGGCGAGACACCGGTCGAGGTCGCGGGCGCCGCGCGCGCGCTCCGGGGTGCCGCGGCGCCGTTCGCGCGGCCGGCCTACGCGTACGCCGACTGCTGCGGCACCGGCGGAGATGGGCAGTGCACCGTCAACGTGTCGACCGCCGTGGCGTTCGTGGCCGCCGAAGCGGGGCTGCCGGTGGCCAAGCACGGCAACCGCTCGGTCTCGTCCCAGTGCGGCTCGGCCGATGTCCTCGAGGCGCTCGGCGCCCGGCTCGACCCGGCGGCCGAGGTCTCGCGCCGCGCGCTCGACGAGGTCGGCTTCTGCTTCCTCTTCGCGCCGCAGTACCACGCGGGCATGCGCCACGCGATGCCGGTGCGCCGCGCCCTCAAGGTGCGCACGATCATGAACCTGCTCGGCCCCCTCGTGAACCCGAGCGCGCCGCCGATCCAGGTGATGGGCATCTACGACCCCGCGCTCGTCGGCCACGCCGCCCGCACGCTCGGGATGCTCGGGTGTCAGGCCGCGCTCGTCGTGCACGGCGGAGGCCTCGACGAGATCGCCCTGCACGCGCCGACGCGCGCGGCGCGGCTCCGCGACGGGGTCGTCGAGGAGCTCACGATCGACCCGTCGGACGCCGGGGTCGCGCCCGCGCCGCCCGAGGCGCTCCGGGGCGCCGGCCCGGCCGAGAACGCGGCGTGGCTCCGCGACCTCCTCGCCGGCCGCGGCGAGCGGGCCCACCGCGAGGCCGTCGCCATCAACGCGGGGGCGCTGCTCTGGATCGGCGGGCGCGCCGACAGCCTGCGCGAAGGGACGGCCTCCGCGCTCGAGGCGCTGAGCTCGGGCCGCGCGGCCGAGCGGCTCGCGCGCTTCGTGGCGCTGAGCCGGGAGGCGTCTCAAGAAGCGCGCAAGGAGGCGAATCATGGCTGAGCAAGGCAATGTGCTCGGGCGCATCGTGGAGCGGAAGCGGGCGGACGTGGCAGAGCGCGAGCGGCGCACCCCGCTCGCCAGCCTCAGGGCGAACGCCCCGCCCACCTCGCGGAGCCTCAGGCGCGCTCTCTCCGCGCCGGGCGCGCGGTTCATCCTGGAGTGCAAGAAGGCATCCCCGTCCGAGGGCGTGATCCGGCCGGACTTCGACCCGCACGCCGTCGCCGCGGCCTACTACGGGGTCGCGGACGCGGTGAGCGTGCTGACCGACGAGCCCTTCTTCCAGGGCAGCTTCGAGATCCTCCAGGCCGTGCGCGCGGTCCTGGACGTCCCGATCCTCTGCAAGGACTTCGTCGTGAGCCCCTACCAGGTGGTCGAGGCGCGGGCGCACGGCGCGGACGCGATCCTGCTCATGCTGTCGGTGCTCGACGACGCGACCGCGCTGCTCTGCCTGGGCGCCGCCGAGGCGCTCGGCATGGACTGCCTCGTCGAGGTCCACGACGAGGCGGAGCTCGACCGCGCGCTCGCGCTGCCCGCGCCCGTGATCGGGGTCAACAACCGCGATCTCAAGACGCTCAAGGTCGATCTCGCCGTCTCGGAGCGGCTCGCCCCGCGCGTGCCGCGCGACCGGATCGTCATCGCCGAGTCGGGCGTCGAGTCGCGCGCCCACGTGGAGCGGCTCGCGCCCTCGGTCGATGGATTCCTCGTCGGCACCTCGCTCATGCGCAGCCCCGACATCGCCGACGCCGCGCGCGCGCTGGTGAACGGCAGGGTGAAGGTCTGCGGCCTGACCCGGCCCGGGGACGCGCGCGAGGTGGAGCGGCTCGGGGCCCGCTTCGGCGGCCTCGTCTTCGCCGAGGCCTCGCCGCGGCGGGTGACGCGCGAGCAGGCCGAGATCGCGATCGCCACCGCCGCGGGGCTGCCGTTCGTCGGCGTTTTTCTGAATCAACCCGCGGACTTCGTCGCCGATACGGCGCGCGCGCTCGGGCTCCGCGCCGTGCAGCTGCACGGCGACGAGGACGCCGCGTACGTCGAGGGGCTGCGGCGCGCGCTCCCGGAGGGGTGCGAGGTCTGGAAGTCGGTCCCGATGGCGCCGGCCGGCGCCGCGGGCGCGGCCGGCGGGCCCGGCGCCGCGGGCGAGGGCGCGGCCGGTCAGCCGGGCGCATCCGGCGCGGGCGCCGAGGTCGAGCGCCGCGCCGATCGGCTCGTCTTCGACACGCGCACGGCCGAGGCGCGCGGCGGCACCGGGCGGACGTTCGCGTGGAGCGCGCTCGAGGGCCACCCGGCGCGGGGCCGGAGCCTGCTCGCGGGCGGGCTCACGCCGGACAACATCGCCGCGGCGCGCCGGGTGGGGACCTGGGCGCTCGACGTGAGCTCGGGCGTCGAGCGCGCGCCCGGCGAGAAGTGCGCCGAGCTGCTCGCGCGGCTGTTCGACGCCGCGCGCGGCCCCTCGCGCCACGACCCTGGCCCCGCGGCCCCGGCGGACCGCGCGTCCCCCTGAACCGCATCTTTTACAACGCACCACGCACCATCGACGATCGAGGCAATCACCATGCAGCAAAGCGGTCGCTTTGGCGCCTTCGGCGGCGCCTATGTCCCGGAGATCCTCGTACCCGCGCTCGAGCAGCTCGAGCGCGCGTACCTGGAGGCGCGCGGCGATCCGTCGTTCGCGGCGGAGTTCAACGCCTTGCTGACGACCTACGCCGGGCGCCCGACGCCGCTGACCCTGTGCCGCAACCTGACCGGCGACCCGCGGGTGAAGGTGTACCTCAAGCGCGAGGACCTGCTCCACGGCGGCGCGCACAAGACGAACCAGGCGCTCGGCCAGGGGCTGCTCGCGCGGCGCATGGGCAAGCGGCGGCTGATCGCCGAGACCGGGGCCGGCCAGCACGGCGTCGCGACCGCGATGATCGGCGCCCTGCTCGGGATGCCCACGCGCATCTACATGGGCGCGAAGGACGTCGAGCGGCAGCGGCTCAACGTCTTCCGGATGCGCCTCATGGGGGCGGAGGTGGTGCCGGTGAGCTCGGGCACCCAGACGCTGAAGGACGCCCTCAACGAGGCGCTGCGCTACTGGACCGAGAGCTACGAGGACACGCACTACCTGATCGGGACGGTCGCCGGGCCTCACCCGTTCCCCACCATCGTGCGCGACTTCCAGTGGGTGATCGGCCGCGAGGCCCGCGCCCAGATCCTGGAGGTCGAGGGGCGCCTCCCCGACGCGGTGGTCGCGTGCGTGGGCGGCGGCAGCAACGCGATGGGGATCTTCTCGGAGTTCATCCCGGACAAGGGCGTGGCGCTCGTGGGCGTCGAGCCCGCCGGACACGGCCTGTCGACCGACAAGCACGGCGCGACGCTGCTCAAGGGCCGGCCGGGCGTGCTGCACGGGTCGGAGACCTACATCCTCCAGGACGAGCACGGGCAGGTCGCCGAGACGCACTCCGTGTCGGCGGGCCTCGATTATCCCGGCGTCGGGCCGGAGCACGCGCACCTCATGACGTCGGGCCGGGCGACCTACGTCGCGGCGACCGACGACGAGGCGCTCGACGCGTTCCAGCGGCTCGCGCGCAGCGAGGGGATCATCCCGGCGTTCGAGTCGGCGCACGCGATCGCGCACGCGCTGAAGATGGCGGCGGAGGCGGCGCAGGCAGGGCGAGAGGCGGTGCTCGTCGTGAACCTGTCGGGCCGCGGAGACAAGGACATGGAGCAGGCCCAGAAGCTGCTCGATCCCGGGAGGTCGGCATGAGTCGGGTGGCGGTGAAGACGCGCTACGATGGCGCATTCGAGCGGCTGCGGCAGCGGGGCGAGGGGGCGTTCGTCCCCTTCCTGATGCTCGGGGATCCCGACCTCGCCACCAGCGCGCGGCTGCTCCGCGCGGCGGTGGAGGGCGGCGCGGACGCGATCGAGGTCGGGATCCCGTTCTCGGATCCGATCGCGGACGGCCCGACGGTCCAGGCCGCCGCCGTGCGGGCGCTCGCGGCCGGGGTGCGGCCGCCCGACTGCATCGAGCTGCTCTCGCGGTTCCGGGCGGAGGCGCCGGAGGTGCCGGTCGGCATCCTGACGTACGCGAACCTGGTGAAGCACCGCGATCTCAAGGGCTTCTATGCGTCGGTGGCCGCGGCCGGGGTCGACAGCGTGCTCGTCGCCGACGTGCCGGTGAGGGAGTCGGAGCCGTACGTCGCGGCGGCGCGCGCGGCGGGCGTGGCACCGGTGCTGATCGCGCCGCTCAACGCCTCGGAGTCGACGCTGGAGCTGCTCGCGGAGCGGTGCGCCGCGTACACCTACTGCGTCACGCGCAAGGGCGTGACGGGGGCGGACGAGCAGCTGCGCCTCAGCCATGGGTCGCTCTTCGAGACGCTGCGTCGGTTCGGCGCGCCGCCCGCGATCCTCGGGTTCGGCATCTCGAAGCCCGAGCACGTGCGCGACGCCCTCGCCGCCGGGGCGTTCGGCGTGGTCAGCGGGTCCGCGGTGGTGCAGCGGGTCGCGGCGAACCTCGGCGATCCGGAGGCGGCCGCGCGCGCCGTCGCGGGCTTCGTCCGCGAGATGAAGGCGGCCACGGCGCGCTGACCCTCGGTCGGGGCGAGCCGTGCGGTCGGGTCGAGGCCCGCCGCGCGGCTCGCCGCGCCGCCCGCCCCGCTCCCTGCAGCGGCCGCGCGGTTCGCTGCACGTCGCTTCCGCACCAGGGCGGCCAGCTCCAGGATGGCCGTCGCGCCCAGGAGATCGCCATGCGGCTCACCGCGAACACGACCGCCTTCCTCGCCGCTGCGGCCCTCGGCGCCGCCGCGGCGCACCTCGAGGCCGCCGTCGCCCTGCTGGCAGCGCCGGACGCGCCGGACGCGCCGTACGCGCCGTACGCCGACCGAGCCCCCGCGACCGCGTCCTTTCACCTCACGACCGGCCCCGTGTCGATCGCGCTCCACGCGGCCGCGCTGGATGGCCACCGCGACGGGTGGCCGCCGGGCACGCCGGCTCGCGCCCACCTGGCCATCGGCGTGGCGATCCCGGCCCTCGGCCTGCGCGCCGTCCACCGCGTGAGCTACGCCGCGCCGGCGCGCAGCGGCGACCGCGCGCCGATCCGCCTCGTCGAGGCGCTCGCCAGCGGGCGCGTCCGCGCGTGGCTCTCGTGGCAGGCGGCGAGCTGACCTGGCGGGCGCGCGGCGCCGCGCCGCACGTCGCGCGCGGCGCCGCCTCTCAGAAGAGCCCCACGGAGAAGTGGAGGGCGCCGTCGATCTCGTCGAGCTCTTCGCGCGGGGCCAGATTGAAGCCGTAGTCGAAGGCCAGGGGGCCGATGGGGGTGTTCACCCGCAGGCCGGCGCCGAGCCCGTAGCGGAGCAGCCGCGGGTCGAGGTTCACGTTCTTCGCGCGGATCCAGAGGTTGCCCGCGTCGAGGAAGATCCCGAGCTGGAGCAGATCGGTCAGCGGAATGCGCAGCTCGGCGCGCGGATTCACCATCACCGTTCCGCCGCGGGGGATGTCGTCCGTCGAGATCTGGACGTCATCGTCCTCGGGGTCCTGATTCTTCGACAGCGCGTCTCTCGCCTCCTCCAGCCCGTCCTCGGGGTACAGCGACTCGGCCAGGTGCGAGCGGAGCGAGTCGACGCCGCCCATGAAGAACAGGCGGTCGGGATACGTGCCGCTGTTGGCCACGAGCGGGTGGATGTAGCCGCCCGACAGGCTCAGCGCGAGGACGGGCCCCCGACGCGCGAGCGGGATGTAGCCCGACACGCGGCCCGTGAACCGCAGGAAGTGGCTCTCGGGGAAGTCCGACTGGGACTCGCCCGAGGCGAACACGTCGAACGCGTCGACGTGCTCGACCCCGCCGGAGAGCAGGAATCCCCGGGTCGCGGCGAAGGGGGTGTCGCGGGTGTCCCAGGACGCGTCGATCCGCTGCGCCAGGGCGATCGTGCGGCCCTCGGGCATGCGCAGCTGATTGAGGATGTCCCGCTTCTCGGTGCCGACGGCGCCCTGGAAGAAGCCGACGTCGTTCAGCTCGGTCGAGACGGCGAGCTGCGTCGTCACGGCGCGCCGCGGGCGGTAGGTGAGCGCGGGGATGAGCGCCTGCTTCGTGAAGCCGAAGTCGAGCTGGTTGTCGCGCACGTCGATGCCCGACAGGGACAGGCTGACGAGCGGGCCGAGGCCGATGTCCGGGAGCGTGACCGCGATCGTGTTGCGGCGCTCCAGCTGATCGTCGTCGTCGAGCTCGTGGTAGTGGCGGCGCGCCGCCGGGTCCACGACCATGAACTCGAACAGGTAGCTGAGCTGGACGCGCATCGTGAGGCCGATGGCGAGGCCTCCGATGTTGCGGTGCCCGTACTCGAAGGCGAAGCGCACGCCCTCGCCGGTCGAGAACCCGATCTGCGGGTTCAGGTACTGCGGCAGCTGCTCGACCACGTGGATGACGACCCGCTTGTTCTTCTGCGGGACCTCCGGGTCCTCCAGCGAGATGGCCACGCTGGAGAAGGGGCCGAGCGTGGCGATGCGCTCCTCGCTCAGGCGGGCCTGCGACTGCCGGAACGGCGCGCCCTCGCGGAGCAGCACGCGGCGGAGGATCAGCTGCTCGTCGGTCCGGACGGCGCCCTTGACGACGATGCCGGTGACCATCACCCGATCCCGCTCCGACACGATGAACCGCGCGCGGGCGCGCGTGCGGTCGGGCGAGGGCTCGATGGCCGTGCGGACCTCGGCGAACGCGTACCCGAGGTCGCGGTAGGCATCGAGGATGCGCAGCCGCGCGGCGTCGAGGTCGAGCGTCGAGAGCGGCCGGCCGACCTTCAGGTCGGCGACGTCGCTGAGCCAGCGCTCGCTGAACGGCCGCTCCTCGGCGCAGAAATTCCGATCCCGCTCGCTCAGGCCGGGCTGGCCGCAGAAGCCCTTGTTCCCCTCGAAGGCGAGATCGTAGAGCCGCGTCTGCGGACCGGGGTGGACCGGGATGCGGAGGGTCACCTCGGGGGCGCACGCGATGTGCCGCGCCGGGTCGGGCCGGCAGGTGAGGGCGGCGGGGACGGGCGGCTCGGGGAGGGGGAGGCCCAGCGCGTCGGTGCGGCACTGGGCCGTGACGCGCTCGGCGACCGGCTCTGGGATGCAGGCGCCCGGCGGGGAGCGACGCGAGCAGGTGGCGCGGAGCACCGAGACCGGACCGACGACGGCGTTCAGGTAGCCCTTGCTGAAGTAGAGGTCGCGCAGGTGCTTGAGGGCGCGCTCGTAGGTCTCCTGCGCGTACGTCATCGCCGGGATGAGCTCGACCGGCTTGGCCCGGCCGCCGGCGCCGCGGGTCGGGCCGAACAGGTCCGAGATGCCGCGCGGGTCGGGCATCGAGAAGGCGTCGGCGCCGGGCAGGTCCTCCTCGAGGAAGCTCTCGATCTCGCGGCCGAGGTCGTCGGGGCCGAGGTCGCCGGTGAGGCAGGGGAAGACGCGTTTCGTGACGCGCACCTGCTCGTGCTCGCGGACGGTGAAGGTCAGGTAGCGGACCGGATCGTCCGGCTTGCCGCCGAGCGACGGGGTGACCTTGGCGTCGAGGAAGCCGCGGGCGACGTAGAACGCGGTGAGCCGGTCGGCGAGATCGTCCGGCGTCGTCTCGGTGGTCTCGCCGAGGCCGAGCGCGTCCTCGAGGGCGTCGTCGTCGAAGGCGCGGTTGCCGTCGAAGGCGGGGACGATGCGCGCGCCCGGGTTGAGGTAGACGTAGAGGTAGTTGTTCGGGCCGACCGCGAGGACGCGGTGGGAGACCTCGGCGTCGTGAAAGCCGCTCCGGCGGAGGAGCTCGGTCATCTCGCGGTCGGCCTCGGCGAGGGCGGGCTCGTCGACGCGGGCGCCGACGCCGAGGCCGTAGCGCTCCTTGAGCGAGCCGAGCTCCCGGTGCGCGCGCGGGTCGGCGACGAAGACGCGCTGGGAGACGACGCGCGGGGCGCCGGCCTCGATGTCGAGGGCGAGGAGGATCTGCGACCGATCGTCGGTGTCGACCGCGCGGACCGTGACCCTGGCGGCGGGGTAGCCGTGCTCCGCGTAGAACGCGCGGACGCGGGGGCCGATTTCGGCGAGCGCCGCGGCGGTGATCTCGCCGTTCTCGGCGATGCCGGCGGCTTCGAGGGTGTTCTGCCGATCGAGCGCGCCGCCGGCGATCTGGATGGTGGCGATGAGCCGGCGCGGAACGACGAGGATCCGGAGCGCGGCGCCGTCCGGCAGGAGGTAGGCCTCGGCCGACGCGCGGGCGAAGTTGCCGGAGGCGAGCAGCTCGCGCATGGCGCGGCGCGCGGCGTCGGGGCTGAGCGGCTCACCGAGCTCGACGCTGGTGACCGGCGAGACGATCACCCAGCGGTCGCCCAGCGCGGCGACGTCGATGCGGACGATCGGCTTGCCGACGAGCTCTCCGACGGCGAGCGGCTGCTGGAGCGACGGCACGTCGGTGGCGTCGGTGCGGGCGTTGCCCGGGGGCCCGGCGCGCTCCGCGGGGCTGGGCTGGCCCCGGTTGACCTGACCCGGGTTGGGGTTCGGCTGGGCCGGGTCGACCTGACCGGGGTTGAGCTGACCGGGGTTGAGGTTCGGCTGGGCCGGGCTGACCTGACCGGGGTTGGGGTTGCTGGCCCGACCCGGGTTGAGGTTGGCCCGACCCGGGTTGACCGGAACCTGGTTCGAGCCGCCGGCGTCCTCGTCGTCCACCTGGGCCACGCGCACGGGCGCCTGCTCGGCGCGCGCGGGGACGGCGATCACACCGAGCGGCAAAAGGCCGAACGCCAGGGGAATGAGGACGGAGCGAAAGCGAGCCATCAAGCGCGGAGCGCCGGGGCACGAAAACGAAATGAACCGGCGCCGGCGTGCACGAGGAGCGCAGCGTAGCCCGGTTGGGCCGCGTTTTGGCAAGAGGCCGCCCGCGCGTCGACGTCGCCGGCGCGCCCCACCCCGGCGACGTCGACGCGCGCCCGCCCCCCTCCGCCGCTCGCCGCGCCCCGTTCGCGCCCCAACACGGGACGCGCGAGCTCCAGCGCCCCGCAGGCCCAGGCCCCACCCGATCCACGCCTCGAGGCGCTGATGTGCCAGACGCGGGGCTCTCGGCGGGCGGACCTCGTGCTAGCGTCGCCGCCCGTGCGAGGCACCGGATGAAGGACCTGGCGATGCTTGTCGGCGCCGTGGCGCACGACCTCAAGGTGGTGACGCTGTGGGAGAGCCTGCGCGAGCACTTCCGCGAACATGGAATCCTGATTGATTTCGCGCTCTTCTCTACCTACGAGCGCCAGGTAGAGTCGCTGATCCGCGGGCACATCGACGTCGCCTGGAACAGCGCCATGTCGCACGTGCGGGTCAAGCGGCAGACCGAGGGCCGCTCCCGCTCGCTCGCCATGCGCGAGGTCGACCGTGACTTCCACAGCAAGCTCCTCGTCCGCCGCGACGCCGCGGTCGGCGCGCTCAGCGACCTCGAGGGCAAGGTGCTCGCGGTGGGGAGCGCCGACTCCGCGCACGCGCGCATCCTGCCGCTCCACTTCCTCCGGCAGGCGGGGGTGGCCGTCGACAAGATCCAGCTCATGCCGTTCGAGGTGGACCTCGGCAAGCACGGGGACACCGCGACGAGCGAGGTCCAGGCGCTCGCGGCGCTGCACGAGGGCAAGGCGCAGGCGGCCGCGGTCGGCGACGCGGTGTGGCTGGCCGAGCAGGCGAACGGCCACATCGACCTCCGCCGGGTCGACGTCCTCTGGACGACGCCGGCCTACGACTTCGCCATGTTCGACGCGCTGCCGGCGCTGCCCGAGGCGAAGGCCGAGGCGTTCCAGCGCGCGCTGCTCGCCATGACCTGGAAGAACCCGAAGCACCGGCGCATCTTCGAGCTCATGGGCCACAAGCAGTGGGTGTCCGGCCGCGACGACCGGTACGGCGCGCTCGACGCGGCCACCGCGGCGCTCGCCGCGGCCACCTGACGGCCGCCGCCCGGGCGTCACTCGAACTCGAGCCGCCACCGGAGGTCGGCGCCCAGGTTGCCGACCGGCGAGCTCGAGGCGTCGTTCGCGTTGTCGTACGACCCCTGCACGCTCATGCGGTCGCTGAGCTTCACCTCGACGCCCGCGCGCACCTGGCTGCCCTGCGAGAGCCCCGTCGTGACGTTGGCCCGCACCGCGTCCGTGATGCGCTTGCCCAGGGTCACCGTCGGCTCCGGCGCGCCGTTCTTCGACGAGTAACCCGTGCCGAACCGGAACTCGTCGATGATCGGGACGATGGTCTTCACCGCCTTGTCCGCGCCGGTCAGCGACGAGAGCGCCTCGAGGCCCACCGTCTCGCCGAGCGACGACACCACCCCCTGGTTGAGCTCGGCGCGCGTCATCCCGAGCGTCAGGAGCAGGACGATGTCCTCCTGGCTGAGCGGCGGATCGCTCGTCAGGTTGAGCTGCAGGTTGTCGGCGTCGCCCTGCGCGTGCAGCTTGATGCGCCAGTGCCCGCTGGCGTTCGCGCCGGCGCCGATGCCCGCGCTCGCGGCCGCCGGCGCCTCCGCGCCGGCGGCCGGGTCCGCCGCGGCGCTGCTCATCGCCGTGTAGCGGCGGTACTCGCTCTCGGCGCGCACGTCGACCTTCGGGGCGATGCGGAACGGATCGTCGAAGCGGACGTAGCCCTCCCGCACGTTGAACTCGGTGCTCCGCAGCATGAGCTTCGAGTCGGGCAGGATGCGCAGCGACCCGCGCGCGCCGAAGCGCTGGTTCGTGCCCGAGAGCTCGAGCCCCGTGGGCGAGACCTCGAGCCGCATGTCGGCGAGATCGTTCGAGAAGTGGAGCGGGTTCGGCGAGAGCACGACCACGTTGAACCGGACCGCGTCGGCGGCGGGGTCGTAGGTCTGCACCGTCGTCCGCTGGCGGCCCGTGAGGTCGCCGAGGTCCATGCTCATCAGGATCGGGCGCGTGTAGTTGAACGACGTGAGCGTGATCCTGCCCTCGACGTGCGGGAGGTTCTTCTCGCCCGATCCGTCGTCCTCGACGCCGGGCTGGAAGCGCGCCGTGAGGTTCGCGTTCGCGGTGAGGTTCACCCCGTCCGCGACCGGCAGCTTCACGCCGGTCGCCACGATCGAGGCCGTCGCCATGCCGAGGTTCAGGCCCCGCACCGGCATGTTCCCGACCGCGCTCACCGTGCCCGTGCCGACCCGCGCGGTCGCCCGCGTGAGCCGCACCAGGTCGTCGTCGATCGCGATCTCCACGTCGATGTCGTCGAGCGACACCGGCAGCCCCACGACGTCGAGCTCCCCCTCCTTGAGCGTCGCCGAGCCCGCGTAGCGCAGCCCCTGGAGGGGACCCGTGATCCGGACGTCGGCCTGCACCGTCCCCCGCGCGTGCCGGATCTGCGGGATGTCGGCGCTGAGCCTCGCCAGCTTCGTCGGGCTGACCCGGATCCCGACGTCGAGGTCCGGCGCGGTGAACACCCGCTTCACCTCCCCGGACGCGGTGAACGCGGCCGACAGGCGCGAGGCCGTGTGCGCCTCCATGTGGAGCTCCGGCACCGTGAGCGCGTTGCCCGCGAGGCGGATCGGCCCGCTCGGGGCCGTGAGGTGGACCCCCTGGCCCTCCCGCTCGAGCTTCAGCGCGCCCACGGTCAGCGTGAGCGCCGCCTGCTTCGGATCCGCGAGCGGGAGCCGCTCGATGTCGAGCGACGCCGTCAGCGTCCCCTTCGGCGTCGCCGCCGAGAACGCGACGCCCGGGATCAGGTTCGCGAGGGTGCCGAGGTCGAGCGCGTCCATGCGCACCCTGCCGTCCACGATCTTGCGCTGCTGGCGCGTGACGCGGACCCCCTCCAGCGCGACCTGCCCGCCGAAGAGCGAGCCGTTCGCGACGAAGGAGCCGTCGGGCAGGTCGCGCTCGAACTCCGCGGGGTCGAACGGCGCGCCGATCGGGTTGCCGCAGATCGGCGTCCTGCCGAGGACCTTGGGCGGCTTGTCCTGGGGCACGATCGTGAGCTCGACGCGCGACGGGGGCAGGCTCGCGTGCGAGCGCCGGATGCCGATGCGCGAGACGTGGACGTCCGCGAAGCCGGCCATCCTGCTCACGCTGCCGCCCAGGCTGGCGACGAGCGACACCGAGCCGTCGAACAGCGAGCCCGCCGGCCCGAGCGCGTCGATGCGCGTGAGCGGGAGGCCGCTCGCGATGACGCTCCCCTTCAGCGCGCCGCCGTGCGCGATGGACACGCTCGCCAGCACCGAGCCCGTGCCCTTGCGCAGCGACGCCGAGCGGACGTCGAGCCGCATCCCGTCGCCGCCGGCGGCCTGATCGTCCCAGATCAGGTTGACGTCGACCTCGCCCTCGTCGAAGCGCTCCTCGAGCAGCTCGATGCCGCTGAGCCGCATCCCGGCGCTCACGGCGAGGTAGCCGCCGCCGCAGCGGTCCTCGGGGCCGCCGAGCGCGAAGTGGGCCCGCGCCGTCCCGCTCGCGGTCGCCTTGTAGGCGACGTACCGCGGATCCTTCTCGAGGCGGAGGATCTCGAGCAGGTCGCGCGCGGCGAGGTGCGGCGCCTCGCGCGTGTCCACGGCCGCGTCCACGACGACGACCCCCGACGAGCTGTCGAGCGGGCGGCCCTTCGGCAGGTTGCCCGCCGGGTCGAAGTCGACCTTGAGCGAGGGGACCCGCATGCGGCTCGCCCCGTGCCGCACCCGCGCGTTCTCGAGCGTCAGGGCGAGCGGCTCGAACGCGACCGGCGACGGCTCGAGGTCGCCGATGGGGAACCCGGCGAACACGAACTTCTCGATGCCGACCTCGCCCTTGAGCTTCGGGTGCGCGTAGGAGCCGTGCATCGAGGCGCTCATCGACGCGACGCCGGCGAGCTCGAGGTCGGCGAGCGGCGAGACCTCGGCGAGATCCACGCGCGAGCCCGGGTGGACCTCGACCCCGAGCTGGTCGTTGAAGCCGAGCGAGACGGTGGTCCGGAGGTGCGAGCTCGGCGTGTCGATCGAGAAGCCGGAGAGCACGACGGCGTTCGGCCGCACCTGGAACGAGCCGCGGACCGAGCCCTCCTTCACGCCCATCAGGCGCTGGCGGGCCGGGTCCTTGGTCGGGCGATCGAAGATGTCGAAGCCGCGCGTCTGCACGGCGAGCGGGCCCTCGAGGGAGAGCGGGACCAGCGTGCCGCCGAAGCGGTCGAACCGGCCCTCGCGCAGCGTCCAGGCGACGTGCGCCTGCGGGTGCACGCCGAGGTCGCGCAGCAGGCCGGGCAGCTCGATGTTGGCGAGGTCGATCGGCCCCGCGTGGAGCGGCACGCCCTTCTCGAACGGCTTGACCTCGGCGCTGGAGATCTTCAGCGTGCCGTCGGCCCAGGCGATGTCGGCCTCGGAGAGCTGCACGGCGTCGGGGGTCGTCGAGAGCTTGCCCGACAGGCGCGTCACGAAGACCCGGCCGTCGAGGCCCGGCTGGTCGAGCGCGAGCGTCCCCTTCACGCGCGGCAGCGCGAGGCCGAGCGGCGCCGCCGCCGCGTCGTACTCGGCGTCCACGTCGATCGCGACCGAGCCCGAGGCGGGCGGCAGGTCGACGAAGCGGTGCACGATCGGCACCGGCAGGCGCGCCCGCACGCGGCCCTCGATCCGGTGGGGCATGCCGCCGCCGAGGCCGACGGCGCGGAGGGCGCCGAGCTCGAGCTCCACCCGCCGCCAGTCGCCGCCCTGGAGCCCGCACGGCGGCGCGGTGCCGGGATCCGGATCGAAGTCGGCGGCGCCCTCCAGGATGAGCCGGCGGACGAGCGCGCGGTCCGGCTCGACGCTGATGCGCGTGTCGAAGCGGCAGATCACGTCCTCGTCGACGCTGTCCTCCTCGGCCTCGCGGCCGGGCGCGGGGTGCGTGTGCACGACCGAGGCGAAGCCGGAGCGCATCGCGATCTCGAACACGTTGGACGGCTCGGCGGAGACGTCGACGTCGACCTCGCGGGCCTGGACGCGGACATTGTCGATCGTCAGGTCGACCCGCGCGTCGGTGATGGCGACCGAGGAGAGCGGCGCGCGGTCGAGCCCGCCGCCGCCGCTGCTCTTGCCGGTCTCGGGGAGCTTGAAGTTGCGGAGCTCCCCGTCCTTCACGACCGCGCGGACGCGCGGCCCGATGATCTCGACGTCGCCCGCGTCGATGCGCCCCGCGAGCAGCGAGAACAGGCGCGGGCGGATCGCCACGCGCTCCAGCTCGAGGAACGGCGCGCCGCCGTCCGAGGAGTCGACGACGAGGCGGTTCAGGCCGACCATCAGCGGCCAGGCCTGGACGCGCACGTCGTAGCGGGCCGTGATGCCGAGCTTGTTCTCCAGCAGCGCGGCCGTCTCGAAGGCCGCCCAGGCCCGCACCGTCTCGGTCCGCACGAGGAAGCCGACCGCGAGCGGGATCGCCCCGATCGCCGCGAACACGACGCACAGCACGCGCACGGCGAGGCGCCCCCAGTCCCTGCGGGCTCTCGGCGGGGAGCCTTTTCTCCTCGTGCCGTGCATCGGGGCGCAGCTTAGCTGATGCGCGGTCGAACGCTTACGTGGGCGGGGTGATCCTGTATCCGGAAAAGATTGGCGCGTGGTCGCTCGCGCCCTCGATCGACGGCCCGTGGGGGATCCGGATCGAGCGCGGGTCGAGCATCCGCCAGAGCAGCGGGTTGACCATCTGGTGGTCGATGAGCTCTAGCTGTCCGCGGAAGTCATACGTCCACTGGTCCGCGGGCGGCGCCGCGGCCGCGGCGTCCTCGAACGCGCCCGGGCCGGCGCCGGCGACGGCCTCGACCGGGGGGGAGCCGGGGACGTCGTTGAAGTCGCCGAGCACGGCGATCGCGGCGGTGGGGTGCTCCGCGGCGAGCGCGTCGGCGATGGCGCGGGCGCGCTGCGCCTCGGCGAGGCGCCGGTCGGGGTCGTCGGGGGCCGCCTTGGCCTTGAAGTGGACCCCCAGCAGGATGACCTTGCGGCCGCCCCGGGAGAGGTGGAGCTCGAGGCAGTCGCGGGTGAACGTGTAGACGGGCCCCGATGTTCCGCGCAGCGTGAAGCGGTCGTCCCGGTGCGACACGACCTTGTCGAAGGGGATCTTCGACAGCGCGCCGACGTCGATCCCGCGCGGATCGTACGCCTCGACGAGCGCGGCATGGGGGTACGCCCCGCCGAGCTCGATGCGGTTCAGGTCCTTGAGGACGCTGAGGTGCTCGACCTCCTGGAGCACCGCCACGTCGGGATCGAGCTCCTCGAGCACCGCCGCGATCGCCTCGCGCTTCTCGCGGTACTCCGCGGGGCTGAGCACGATCTCGGCGTCGCCCTCGGTGTCGTCCTTGTCGTTGAAGAAATCCTTGGTGTTCCACGTGACGATCGAGAGCGGCGCGTCCGGCGGCGGGTCGACCGGCCCGCCGCCGCCGTCCGAGCCGCCCGCGCCGTGGCCGCCGGCGCCCCCTGCGCCGCCCTCGGCCCGGCCGCCCGCGCCCTCGGCCCGGCCGCCCGAGCCGCCGGCGCCGTGGCCGTCCGAGCCACCGACGCCCGCGCTGCCGGCGCCGCCCGCGCCGCCCTCCGCCGCGGCCCCGCCGCTGCCCGCGTGCGACGGGGACGCCGTGAACGGCGAGCGGGTCTCGGCGGCGTCCCGGCAGCCGGCCACGGCCGTCGTCGCGACCGCGGCGGCCACGCCGAGCCGTGCGCACCACGCGCCAAGGGGGCTCCGGACCATGGGGGGAAAGAGCTAGTGCGGGCGCCCGCGTCACGCCAGCTCGGAACCGTGCTCCGAGGGTGGTGCGCCGCGGGCGGCCGTGCGCTGCGCCACGTCAGCTCGCGGTGAGCTTGCGGTAGCGGATCTTGCGGGGCTCGGCGGCGTCGGCGCCGAGGCGGCGCTTCAGGTCGGCCTCGTAGTCGGCGTAGTTGCCCTCGAACCAGACGACCTTGCTGTCGCCCTCGAAGGCGAGGATGTGGGTCGCGATCCGGTCGAGGAACCAGCGATCGTGGCTGATGACCACGGCGCAGCCGGCGAAGTTGAGCAGCGCCTCCTCGAGCGAGCGGAGCGTGTCGACGTCGAGGTCGTTCGTGGGCTCGTCGAGCAGGAGGACGTTGCCGCCGCGGCGGAGGAGCTTGGCGAGGTGGAGGCGGTTGCGCTCGCCGCCGGACAGGTCGCGGACCTTCTTCTGCTGGTCGCTGCCGGCGAAGTTGAAGCTCGCGACGTAGGCGCGCGAGTTGACCTCGCGCTTGCCGACGAGCAGGCGGTCCTCGCCGCCGGAGATCTCCTGCCAGACGCTGTTGGTCGGGTTGAGGGCGTCGCGCGACTGGTCGACGTACGCGAGCTCCACGGTCTCGCCGATGCGGAGCGCGCCGCCGTCGGGCTGCTCCTGGCCCATGATCATGCGGAAGAGCGTGGTCTTGCCGGCGCCGTTCGGGCCGATGACGCCGACGATGCCGCCGCGCGGGAGCGAGAAGGTGAGGTCGTCGATGAGGACGCGATCGCCGAAGCCCTTGCGGAGGTGGTCGGCCTCGACGACCACGTTCCCGAGGCGCTTGCCGGCGGGGATGGCGATCTCGTTCTCCTCGACCTTCTTCGACTTGTCCTCGGCGAGGAGCGACTCGTAGGCGGCGAGGCGGGCCTTGCTCTTGGCCTGGCGGGCGCGCGGGGCCATGCGCACCCACTCGAGCTCGCGCTCGAGGGTGCGCTTGCGCGCGCTCTCCTGCTTCTGCTCGAGCTCGAGGCGCTTCTTCTTCTGCTCGAGCCAGCCGGTGTAGTTGCCCTCGTACGGGATGCCGGCGCCGCGGTCGAGCTCGAGGATCCAGCCCGCGACGTTGTCGAGGAAGTACCGGTCGTGGGTGACGGCGACGACGGTGCCGGGGTACTCGTGGAGGAAGCGCTCGAGCCAGGCGACGCTCTCGGCGTCGAGGTGGTTTGTCGGCTCGTCGAGGAGCAGGATGTCCGGCTTCTCGAGGAGGAGCCTGCAGAGGGCGACGCGCCGGCGCTCGCCGCCGGAGAGCTTTGTGACGTCGGCGTCGGGCGGGGGCAGCCGGAGGGCGTCCATGGCGCGCTCGACGACGCGGTCGATCTCCCAGCCGTTGGCGGCCTCGATCTTGTCCTGGAGGGCGGCGTACTCCTCGAGGAGCGCCTCCATGTCGGGGGGCGACTCGCCGAGCTTGGCGCCGATTTCCTCGAAGCGCTGGACGAGGGAGCGGACGTCGTGGACGGCCATCTCGACGTGCTCTTGCACGGTCTTGCCGGCCTCGAGCTGCGGTTCCTGGGGGAGGTAGCCGATGCGGATGCCGTCGGCGGGCTTGGCCTCGCCGAGGTACTCCTTGTCGACGCCCGCCATGATGCGGAGCAGGGTGCTCTTGCCGGCGCCGTTCGCGCCGAGGACGCCGATCTTCGCGCCCGGGTAGAAGGAGAGCCACAGGCCCTTGAGCACCTCCTTGTTCGGGGGGTGCACCTTCCGGACATCCTGCATCGTGAAGATGAATTGAGGCGCCACGGTATCTCCTGCGTGTGCGAGCCCGGCGGGCAGAGGGGAGCGGGGAATGGGCGGGCGCTGGGTCGACCGCGCGTCGACCGAGCGGGCTCCGGCCGCGTTCGGGATCGGGGAGACCCGCGTATGCGAGATTGCCGGCTGTCGGTCAAGAGGCGTCGAGGGCGGGCGGCGGGGGCGGCGCTGGCGGGGCGGCGATCGCCGCTCGGCTCACACCGGGCGGCCTCTGCGGCCGAACGCTTGCCGCAGGACGGCGAGGTCGTCCCGGCCGACCTCGCGCGTGGCGACGAGGAGGGCGACGTAGACGAGCGCGACGGCGATCGCCTCGCCGAGCACGGCGATCTTGCCGAGCCACGGCAGCCGCGCGCCGACGGCGATCGCGGCGGCGAGCGCGACGCCCACGCGGAGCGCTGTCGTCGCGGGGACGAAGCCGCCGGCGGCGCGGTGGAGCAGGGCGCCGGCGACGACCGCGGCGGTGGCGAGGGCGAGCGAGGTGGCGGTCGCGGAGCTCACGAGCATGTCGGGGCCGAAGGCGGCGCGGGGGACGGCGACGGAGCAGCCGACGGCGACGAGGAGGACCGTGGCGGCGGTGAGCGCGGCGGCGACGCGCTCGCGGTGGAGGCTGGTGAGGGCGGCCGAGGCGACGCCGAGGATGGCGAAGGCGCCCATGCCGAGGGAGAGGACGCGGAGCGTGTCGCCGCCGCGGCTCCAGATCTCGACGGGGAAGGCGAAGCGCAGCACGTGGGGCGCGAGGCCCGAGATGGGGGCGACGAGGAGGCCGGTGAGCAGGAACGAGAGGCGGACGCCGGTCATGGCGTAGCGGCGGACCGCGGCGCGATCGTTCTCGGCGTGGGCGCGGGCGAGCATGGGGAAGAGGATGAAGGTGACGGAGAGGAGCAGCTGGTAGGGCAGGAACGCGAACAGCTGCGCGCCGCGGTAGACGCCGATGAGGTCGTCGGCGGCCCTGGCGCCGAGGGCGAGGCCGTTCGTGGCCTGGCCGAGGAAGCGGCGCAGGAGGAAGAAGTCGGTCTGGAGCAGGAAGTTCAGGAAGGTCTGCGAGACAGCGAGGGGCAGGAGGAAGACAAGGTGCTCGCGGACCGAGGGGCCGGCGTTGCCGGGGCGGCCGAAGCCGGTCTTGAGGGCGGCGAGGGGGACGATGATGGCGGCGGCGGCGACGAAGCCGGCGATGGCGCCGAGGACGCCGCTCTGGCCGGCGCGGAGGAAGAGGAGGGCGCCGGCGGCGACGCTGGCGGTGCGGAGGGCGCCGTAGCCGATGTCGAAGCCGGCCTGGGTGAGGAAGCGGCGCTGGCCGTTGAGGGCGCCGACGAGCGGGGCGTAAAGGCCGTAGAGGAGGACGATGGCGGCGGCGAGGCGGAGCGGGCCGGCGACGTGCGGGGCCTCGGAGAAGTCGGCGATGGAGCCGGCGAGGAGGGCGAAGGCCGAGGAGACGGCGATGGCGAGGACGGCGTGGAGGGCGAGGGTGCGGCGGAAGGCCTCGGCGGCGTCGCGGTCGGCGACGCTGGAGACGGCGCGGGAGACGCCCTGGATGCCGGTCGCGACGATGACGTTGTTGACGACGCTGACGCCGGCGAAGACGACGGAGACCGCGCCGTAGCCGTCGGTGCCGAGCAGGCGGGGGAGGATGAGCTGCTGGACGAAGCCGAAGACGATGAAGGAGACCTTGGCGCCAGCGATGGCGAGGCCGCCGCGGCCGGCGGAGCGGGCGGTGGAGGGGGGGGCAGCGGCAGCCGGGGCCGAGGGAGGCGCAGCAGGGGCCGGGGTGGCCTGCGCGGGGTCCGGGGGGGCCTGCGACGCGGCAGGGGCTTCGGGCGGCGGCGGGAGGGGCTCGGCGGCGCGCGACACGGCGCGGTTGTCGCAGAAGCACGCCAGGCGGGCAATCTCGCGGGAGCGGGCGAGGGCGAGGGGCGCGCGCGGGCAGGTCGGTAGGGCGGGGAGGGGAGCGGGCGAGCTCACCTGCCCGTCACCAAAGTGAAGCGTCGTGCGGATTCCCTTGACGGGAAGGGCTGACCGACTATTCTCGCGCCCGTCTCCGACGCATTCCAGCTTAGCTCAGTCGGTAGAGCAGGCGGCTGTTAACCGCCGGGTCGCTGGTTCGAGTCCAGCAGCTGGAGCCACTTCTTCCTCCTCGCGAACTTCGCGAAAGGCATCAGTAATCAGCGGCCTCAGGAGCGATCCTCGGGGCCTTTGCCTTTTCTCCTCCACGTTTCCGCGACCTTCGGCGCTCGCGACGCGGCGTGAACAGTGTTCGCGCAGAGCGCCGTGGCGTGAAGAAGCGCGCTACAACGGCGCTCGGGGAGAGAGGAACCGAGAGCGTTCAGCAGCGGAGGGCCTTCGGGGGCGGGACGGAGCCGCTGACGCTTAACTGGCCACCCGTGCTCTGGTAGACTGTCGAGTCAATGATCGACCCCGAGAGCATGGCGCAGTTGCGCAAACAGCTCCGGGCGCGGATGGTCGAGGACCGGAGATTCCTGGAGGAACTGCGCGCTGAGGTGCGCTCGGGGCTCGGCGATGCGCGCCGGATCATGGCGAGGCCGGCGACCGCGGTGTCCTTCGTAGGTACCGACGGTGGCAACAACAGGATAGAGTTTGATCCCTTCATGGCGCAGCTCATTCGCTTCGTCGACTCGAGCAACAACGAGTACTGCCTCGACGTCATCACGCTGACGACGGAACCTGCGGCGGCCCGTGTCGGCATCGGGTACGCGCCCCGCAGTGCGAATCCGCCAGCCCGAGTCGATGAGGCACTTACGAAACACGTCTATCAGCTCCGCGTCGCATCGTGTAGCCCGCCGAACCGAATACAAAGCTCTTCGCGTAGTGCCATCTGGGACATGCTGGCAGCGAGGTGTGATGCGTTCATGGTCCATCGACCTCGACCCAGCCGATGAGCTTCGCCGCGTAGCTGCCGCCCTCGGGAACGACCTCGCGGTGCTGCAGCTCGCGCTCGAGCATCGGTTCGACTTTCTCGTGGAGCAGCGCCTTGCGCGCTGAGGACGTCCTGCCGTTGACGTGCCCCGGTCGCGTGAACACGCCCGCTCCGAGCCGCTCGAGGCGCGCGTTGCGCTTGCCGTCGTCGCTCACGCCCAGGGGCAACACGCTGGCGCGGTGCTCGCCCGAGGGGCCGCGGGTCTCGACGAGCCACCAGGTTAGCACGCCGGGGCCTTCCGCGCCCGACACGGCCACGCCGATGCTTTCGGGCGACGTGGCCTGCCAGCGCTTGATGGCCTCCTGCACGAGCGGATGGTCGAGACCGAGTAGGTCGAGGTCGGCGCGGGAGCGAGCCGCCTCTCGGTCGAGCGTGAAGCGGCACACGGTCCTCTGTTCCGCGTCCTTGACCACGTAGGTGCCGTCTTCCTGCGCCTCGACGCGCCGTCCTTCCGCGGCGAGCGACGCGCGGAGGAACTCCAGCACGCGCTCGAGCCCCGGCTTCACGTCGGCGAAGGGCTTGTAGTCGTCGAGCGAGAAGCCATCAAGGTCCTGGAACAGCTCGAAGACGACCTTGCGCGCCTCCGACGCGTTCGAGAGTGCGGCTTCGAGTTCCTCTTTCGTGCGGCGCAACTCGGGATCGCCGAGAGCCTCGCGGTAGAGCTTATCGTACGTGAGCCGCTCGGAGAGCTGGCCGAGCACCTGGCTCCGCAGGTCCTCCGCGACGTCGCCATGCTCGTCGACCTTGCCGAGCGTCTTCGCGATCTCCTGCAGCTTTTCGTCGAGCAGCAGGAAGATGCGCCCCTCGATTGTGTCTGAGAGGACCAAGTTGTAGACCTGCGCGGTGTGCTTCTGGCCGTAGCGATGGATGCGCCCGATGCGCTGCTCCATATCCATCGGGTTCCACGGGAGGTCGAAGTTGAAGAGGATGCGCGCGAACTGAAGGTTGATTCCCTCGCGCCCCGCAGCCGTGCACACCAACACGCGCGGGCCATCGGCCTTCTTGAACTTCCGCTCGGCGGCCAGCTTCGCGCCATGATCGCCACCGCGCAGGACGACGACGCCCTGGCCCGGGTAGGCCTTCTCGATCTCGCGACCGAGGAGGTCCACCGTGCCAAGGTACGTCGCGAAGATGACGACCTTCTCGGTCGGGTCCTGCTCCCACAGCGCGCCGAGTCCACGCAGCAGCTTGTCGACCTTGGTCTCGCGACGCTCGGGGAAGAGGCGGAGCAAATCGCGGATGCGCAGCCGCTCCTCAGGTAGCGCGAGGCTCACGGCCATCGCAGCCATGTCCTCGCTACCGCTGGAGGCAAGCTCGCCGGCGCGCGCGTCCGATGCGAGCTCCAGATCCTCCTCATTGAGCTTCTTGAGCACCTTCACCCGAAGCTCGGCGAGCATTGCGTCGACCTGCCCGCGTCCCACAGAGTCGCGCGCCAGCCCGAACTCGTCGTGGATTAGATCTCGGGCTTCCGCAAGGAGCTGCTCGCGCGCGTCGATGTCCAGCTCCTGATCCTTGAGGATCGCCTCGTGCAGCGTGAGCATCAGGATGCGCCGACGGAGCGTGCGCCGGACCGCCGCGAAGCTCGACGCGGCGATCTTCTGGAAGATCGTCATCACGAAGCCGAGTGCTCGACCCTGGTTTCCCTGCCGCTGGGCGAGCGCGAAGCCGTCCTCAAGGTATTCCTTGAGCGCCGCATAGAACATGCGCTCCTCGTCAACCATCGTGAACGACTCGGTGTGAACCCAGCGCCGGGCGAAGAGCGGCGATCCGTCGGGGCGGCACGCGTCGGCCTTGGTGCGTCGGAACACCACCGAATTTAGGCGGTGCCGGTTCTCGACCATGTCCTCAGGGCTTTTGAACAGCGTAGGGTTCAGAAGCTGGATGAGCATCCAGAACCGGAAGTGGTCGCCCTGGTGCGGCGTCGCCGAGAGCAGCACGAGGTCGCGCGCGTGGCCCTTCAGCGCCTCTGCGAGCTTATAGTTCTCGGTCTTCGTGACCTTCTTGCCGTTGCGAAAGGCGGTCAGGTGATGCGCCTCGTCGAACACGACGAGGTCCCACGGCGGAGCCTCGAGAAGGCGCCTGATGCGGGCCGGGCGCTTGAGCGTGTCGATACTGGCGATGAGTCTGTCGTGCTTCGCGAACGCGTTGGACTTGCGGTCGGTGACGTCGCCCTCGCTGCCGAACACCTCGAAGTCGAGGCGAAAGACCTCGTTCATCTCCCGGTGCCAGTTGTTCACGAGGCCCGCTGGGACGACCATCAACGCGCGATTGAGCTCGCCTCGACTGGCCAGCTCGCGAAGCAGCAACGCCGCCTCAATCGTCTTGCCAAGTCCCACCTCGTCGGCGACGAGATAGCGGCGCGGAGATGCGGTCGCTATCCGATGGGTCAGCACCACCTGGTGTGGGAGCAGGTCGATCGGCGCGGCTGTCAGCGCAGCCGCACTCTCCATGAGGGGCAGCGAGAACGATTCATACACAAGCGATGCTTGGCGGATGCGCTCGGCGGACGCAGCAACACCGCCGATCACACGGTCTGCCCACGCGAGAGTGGGCGTCAGCTTCGCTATCGGTACGAGTCGCTCACTCGAAGTGAAGAAGACGCGTGCGTACCCCTCGTGCGCTACGCCGACGACGACGCCGTCTCCAAACTCAGCGTGATAGACTCGAGCGCCCGGCTGAGCGACAGGAAGGAGCCGTTCGAGGCGCTGAACCAGGATGCGTCGAGCCGTTGGCGTGAGCTCGAATATGGCATCTTGCGTTGGAAGATACTCCTCAGGGATGAGCTCTCCCTTGACTCGAACAGCGTCGACGATGGCTTCGAATGCGCGTTGGTCGATGAGGATACCTTGGCGGTGGACAATCGCTTCGCGAAGGATCGGGCGCCCTCTAAGCAGCTCAATCGCTTGATCCGATGCTAGCTCGCCTACAAGCCAGCGCCGAACTTCGTTAACTTCATCGACCAGTACGCCCACGTAAACGGCGCTGGAATCCGCGATCGCCAAAACTGCAGCCGGCCCATCGAAGTCCAATAGCGAGTGCCGTTCGTTGGGCCACGAGAACTGCGTGCGCTGACCCTGGAACGAGGTGAGAGGCTTCATGTCGCCACCACCTGAAACTGCTCATGCACCGTCGCTTCGATGGCGCGCGCGACCCACAGGCTGTGGTGCCACTCGTTGTTTCCTGTCTGCTTGATCTTCCCCTGGCCGGGAACGAACTCCGCGACAGCGACCTTCCGTTTGCGGAACAGCGGGACAGCCTTCCGTGCCTTGGCGACATCGTCTTCATCGACCAGGACGCTGAGAGCGCACCGTTGGCACTCGGTTCCTTGCCCCGGATTACGTCCCTGCTCGGCCCACGACTTCATGTCATCACGACAAGGCGGGGAGCCCTGCACGAAACGAAAGATCCTGCCAACCGCAGGTCCGGCATCGTCGGGAGGGCATCCGTCTGGACAGAAGCTCGAAGGCTGCATCAAGAAATCCTCGGGTGGTGCAGGCCGACGTACGCGTTGCCGTCGAAGTCCGGGTCCTTCTCCTCGGAGACGAGGATGCGGGCGGCGTCTGCCTCGGCGCCGCCCCAGAGGCAGCGGCCGAGGGGCAAACGCGCACCCTCACGACCGGCACCGATCTTCCAGAAGTATTCTTCGTCGGCGAGGTCCATCCCAATGCGGGTACGTCCCGACGCGAGCCAGAGGATGAGCGCGGCCTGCCCCTCGTAGTGCTCCTGGAAGCTGAACACCATCGACTTCAGATCGGTCTCGAGCCACGTCACCGCGTTCTGCTCGGAGAGCGAATCGAGACAGCCGTCGAGTCCAGCGACGACGAGCGCATCGCCTTCAGAACCAGGTAGGTGTTCGGGCCAGGCTTTTCGGAGCGCGAAGAAGTCGCGCATCGAGACCACGGCAGTCGGTGCGATGACACCGATCAGAACGCGCGGCTCCCACAGCAGTGAGAAGCCGCGGCGCATCCATCGTTGTGACCTCTCGACCCTCATGCCGCCCCCTGGTCTCCGAAGAATAGAGTCATCTGCTGGTGCTGCTTCTCGTGCTTTGACCGCCACGAGCGCAGGATGGTCTGCGCTCGTGACGCTGCGTTGCGGATCTCGGAGTTCGCTCCGTGCGTGGAGAACCACTCCAAGAGCGAGCCGAGCGCGGGATGCGGCTTAAAGTTGTCGTTCGAGAGAGTGTCGGTCGCGTTGATGCCGCTGTTCTCGAAGCACGCACCAATGAGGAACGCGGCTTGGTCGTAGTCGCTGGTCATGCCTCGACGGTGCTTGCCCTGCCACGCGCGCGCGATGTCGAGCGGTGACGTGAGATAGTACGTCTTCTTGTCCTCCGAGCACCACCCACGCGCCTCGAAGTCTGACGGGGCGATGCCGGTGCCGCGCAGGAACTTCTGGATCTGGTCGCGCGGCAGCTCCTTCACGCCGTCGAAGAGCCGAAGGAGCTGCCGCGTGAACGGCTCGGCGGTTACGGGCGGCGGGTCCTTAATGCCGCCCGTCTCCTCGTCGAGGAGCTGGTTGATGCCGACCAGCGCCTCGAGCACCGTCATCGAGCGCCCGTCGTCGACAAGCACCTTGCCGTAGTGCCGCGAGTAGTACTCGAGAGCCTTGCCTCGACGGATGACTTGGAGGTCGGCCTCTGGGAGACCAGCCTTCTGATGATGCTCAAGCATCGTTCGCAGGCTGCGTACGTCCGCAAGGACCTGACGCCGCATCTTCGCCCAGCTCACGGCCGTCGGATCTTCCGTGCGCTTTCGGCAGACGTGGATGATGTCGTACTCGATCTGCTTTGAGCCAAACTCACCGTCTCCCTTCGACTCGTCGCTTCGAATCGGGTACGTCGCCTCGAGGTAGAAGCCCGCGTCGAAAAGGCTTTCGAGGACTGCCACCCACGGCGCGTCCTCACTGTGATGGAATGTGAAGGTGAGCAAACCCGTCGGCTTCAGCAGCCGCGATGCCTCACGCCAACTTTCCGTCAAAATGCGCTGGTAGTGCCTGTCAGGATCGTCCGGGTTCTGCGCCGGGTTGGCGATGGCCTCCAAGGTCTTCGGCGTGTACTCGGCGTCGAAGAACCCGGGGTACCGATCACGAAGAACCAGCCGGAGCCAGACGTAGAAGAAGTCGGAAAGCTCAGCGTAGAAGAGAAGTCCACCGAACGGTGGATCGGTAACGACAAGGTCGTAGGTGCCAGACTGCAGAGACGACAGGTCCGTCGCAGACCCGATGGACAAGAGTGCCCGCCCAGCATCGCTGCTGACGAGGTCGCCCGGATACACCTTCTCGCTCTTTCCGCTGAGGTCATGAGAGATCGCCGGAACTGTCTGGCGCAGCCACTCGTTGCTCACGAGTTCCCAAGGGGCCTCCGACCACTCGAGCCCATCGCGCAAAGCTGCGGAGGTCGACGGCCAGGGCCCGTAGCCTACCGGGCAGAAGACGCCGACCTCGATGGCAACGTCCTTGGGGTGAAAATTGTTGTTCGAGAGCGCCGGCGCGAAGTGGTCGTGAGAGCGATGCCAGAAGCAAAACATGTTCTGGTTGCGCAAGTACTGTTGGAACGCGGCGAGCACGAACTCACGAGCCTCCCAGCGATGCTTCTTCGGCTCCACTTCGACGATCGCTCGCAGAAAGAGCGCATGCACAAGCATCTGACGCGGGTTGAAGAAATCGCTCCAGCGACGATACCCGTGCTGCGGAAGTGGCTGCCGCTCGTGGGTCATATGCCCGTACGGGATCTCGCTGCGGGGCCAGTACTTCGCTAGGTCTCCGTCCTTGCGCTTCTCCCACTCAACCCAAGCTGCCGAGAATGCGCGCGCGTCCGCTACGGGCACGAAGAACCTGCCACCGTATGCTGCCCCCGACGCTTTCAGCTCGGGGCTGAAGCCCTGGATGGCGAGCGGGGCGACAGGCCCCGACTTTCCGGTAGCTTCAACGGACACGACGATCCGCTGCACCTTACCGCACGCACCACATGCGAAGTGCGCGTCCTTTGGCACGGTTCCGCCTTTGGAGTCAATGCGAAGGGTCGTGCCGTCCGCAAGTTGAACCTCCGGGGGGAGACCGCCGCGCACCTCGATGAGCGCGCTTCGTGCGGCACGCGTTTGGAGCCAACGCAAAGTAGAGGCCGCATCATCGGTGACGGTTCCGCCGAGGGCTCCGCCCTCGCTCGACTCTCCGGCGAGCCAGCCTGGGTGCGCGAGTAGCGAGAGCGAGACCTTCTTTCGACTGCCTTTGCCGAGTGCGGGAAACGTCTCGATCTCGCCGCACGTTGGGCACTTGATGGCGCCGCTCTTCTGAAGAACTTCGAACGGGCGCTCGTCGGCCCCAAGCACGAGGGGCACGTCGGGAGCCATGCGAGCTTCAGAGTCCTCGATGTCGAAGTTGGCGCGGCAAGACTTACAAGTGTGAGACCAGGACTTCACGGTGAGTTCCTTCACCGCGATAACCGGCGAACTCATGATGGGCGTTCGGTGGCCACACCCCGTCACCTGACACGGGCCGTGCTTCGACCAAAACACGTGCAGGACTTCTGGGCCCTCATACTTGAAGCCCTTTCGCTCCTCGGGCTTCAACGCGAGCGGCTCGAAGGTCTCGTCCATGACCTTCCCGTCGGACAGTCGCGTCCACTTGCCACGTTCACCGTGCGGGCCGTTGCACGCGTAGAACGGCATGATCTGCGGCTTGACCTCCGCCTCCACGTCAGCGAGGAGTGCCTCGACCTCTGCCTTCTTCACGTCGGCAAGCTCACTTTTCACAACGAACCACGCGACCGGGTTCAGATCGTTGCCGAACATCTGCATGCCGAGGCGACTTCCCTCGACGACCGTGGTGCCGCCGCCCATGAAGATGTCGGCGACCTTAAGGTTTGCGAACGAACGCTTCTTCTGGTGGTTCGCGTAGTAGACGTCCCACACGGTTTTCGCTGCCTGCGACCTGTCCTCGGGCGCTTTGATTGATGCCGAGAGCAAGAGCGAACGGAACACGCTCGAGCGACGCCGCGCCCACCACTTCGACATCTGGTAGATGGGCTTGCCCGCGTTGCCCTCGATCGCCGCGATCTGATTCACCGGGAGGATTGGGAAGTCGACCTCGAGGCAAGTCTTCGGCCGGTTTGGATCGTTGAAGTCGACCGTCTCGACCTGCACTGCGCGGCCTGCGCTGACGGCGTCGGCAACCGCCTTCGCCACGCGCTGGGCCTTCGTCATTCCACTGCTGCTTGCCTTAGCCATGTCTATGCTCCACCCGTGCGCGAAAGCTCGATGAACGGCACCGCGACTTCGAGCAACGAGAGGCCACCGTGCGTGAGAGTTGGATAGCCGCCCTGGCTCTTCCACTTGCGACGGCCGAGCGCGAAGGTCGCGTCGGCGTGGGCGGTCTTCAGATGTAGGTCGAGTGGTGGCACCCAACTGCCCGGATCGGGCTGTTCGAGCTCGGCGAGCGCGGTCCAGCGTCCGCGCTTGAGCCGGTCCTTCAGGTAATGCGCCTGCGCAGGGTCGGCGGTGTCAGGGAAGTGCCCGCTCGCCGCGTACCCGTGGTCGGCCGTGATGACGAGGCGTCGACCCGTCGTGAGCGTGTGGACGAGGCTCCAGAATGCATCGCTCGTGAGCTTCTCGGCGGCCTCCCTGGCCAGCGCAGTGAGACCGTGCCCAGGCGCGCCGAGCTCGTGCAGTCGCTCGTCGGGCCAGTGGTGCCAGAGCAGCCAGTCCTGCGAGGCATTGATCTGCGCCGCGCAGTCCTCCCACGGCAAGTCGGTCGAGTCGGTCGTCGCGCCCGGGAGGCGTCCCTTGCTAGCCCCGCCGTTGTTCTGCAGCGAGCCGCGGCTCGCAAAGCCAAGGGCCTCGGCGAACGGCGTCGTGTCGGCCGGCAGCTCGGCGCCCGTGGCGCGAGCCTGATGGATCGTGTAGCCCCGCTCAGTGGCCCCCTTAAGGAGCCACGGCAATTCACGGAGCGAGAGCGCGTCGAGAACGAGCACGGCGCGCCCGGCGCCACGCTCGGCCCACCACGAGGCCAGGACGTCGGCCGTGCGAGGGACCAGGGCCTCGTAGGACTTCCACAGGTCCCATCCCGCCGTCGCGAGGAACAGGTCCGCTGCCCCGAGGTCGGCGTCGCGTTTGGTCACTTCCGAGGACGCCCTGTCGGGCGCGAGTGACGTGGAGCACGTGTTCCATGCGTGCTCGAAGAGCCGTGCCCAGGCGTCGGCCGGCGACGCAGCCTGAAGCTGCCGGAGAAGCGTGAGCGACAACGGCATCACTTCTCCTCCTTGTTCAGTGTCAGCTCGTAGGTGATGCCGTCGGGGAGCTTCTTCAGGAGATCGTTGAGTTGTGCGCCCGTGAGGTTCGCGACCTTGAGCTGGACATCCTGGACCTGCGTGCCGGTGGTGATGCCCCAGCTCTCCACCTTGCCGAGCAGGTTGAGCGCGGAGGTGGCGCCCGCCGTGCTCAACGGACGAACCGTCGTGCTCGGGCGGCCACCGAAGATGCCGCCGCCGGGCGGCGTCGCGATCGGACCCTGGCCCGCGCCAGCAGTCGCGCCAGGATCACCGCCCGTGACCGGCGGCTGCGGCCCGAGAGGAAGCTGGCCACCCGCGCCGCCGTTCGACGTCGTGACGACGGGCGGCTGCGCCGGCACCACACCTTCCGCGTGCGAGACCGCCTGCGGGAGAAGGATGTAGGTCTCATCGAGGTGCTTGCCGGTCCCGAGCTTGCCGCGCATGCGCTTCCACGCGCTGTCCTCGTTCTCCCCGGCGCGCACCTGCAAGTACTCCATGCCACGCAGATTGATGGCGATCTCGCCGCGCGCGCAGATTTTGACGAGCTTCTCCTTCATCAGCGTCTCTCCGAGCCACGGGATGCAGTCCTCGCCACCCGGCCGCGGCTCCTGCAGCTCGCGGAGGAGCTTGCCGACCGACTCGTTCTGCTGGGCAGCCACAAGGACGAGCGCGTCGAAGTCTTCCGAGACGAAGAGGTTCTTGGAGACGAGCACGTCGACGGTCTCCGGGATCTGCGCGCCCTCGGCCTTGTGGCTCTCGACGTGGAACGTGCACTGCGAGGGGTTTTGGAAGTTCCACGTGGCGAGGATCGCGAAACGATCGAAGCGGCGCTTCAGGACGTCGCGCAGCTCGCGCTCGTACTTCGTGTGCAGCTTCTTGAACTCGGGGTTCTGCGTCTTCCACTTCTCTGCGAGCTGCACCGCGCGCGCGAGCACGAGGAGGTGACGGTCGTAGAACAAGTTCTCGCTGCCGTCGCGCGGCAGGAGGAAGCGAACCGCGTTACGGCGCGTCTGCAGCCGCTCCTTGAGCCAGGTGCCGAGCTGCGCCTCGACTTTGTCCGGCGGTTCCGGAACGACGAGCAGCGGGATGCGGTCATCCCACTGTGCCGGCAGATCGCTGTCCTCGACGCCCGCCCACGGGTCGGTCGTCCAGCTCGCGCCGAGAACCACGACGCGAAACGCCTTGGCAACGCTCTCGGTGCCGCCGATGACGTAGCGCACTTCGCGCGCGAGCTGCTGCTTGTCAGAACCACCGACGAAGAGCTTGTCGTTGCGTGCGTTCGCGATGAGCTTCGCCTGCGGGTTCTCCTCTTCGCGGAAGACGAGGCGCGAGCCGTCCTGGTGGATGTTGAAGCTGTTCTCGACGATGGTGGACAGCTCGGCCGAGAAGAAGTTGTCGTCGATCGCCTTCGCTCGCGTGATGTCGACGTGGAGCTCGGCAGGCTCGGCGCCAGCGTTTTTGATCGACAGCGAGCGGAGCCAGAGCGCCCCCACGATCTCAGCGAGGTGCGGAACGTTCTGCGCCGGCTCCTTCACCGCGTCGAGCACGGCGCTGAGGTTGCGCTGCGCCTTCTCGCGAAGATTCGCGTGGTGCTGGTTCGAAACGGAGTCGAGCAGCGCCGCGATGCCGCTCTTGTCGTCATCGAGACGGAAGTCGGCTGCTGTAATGATGGGCGAGTTGGCGTTCCGTGACTTGAACACGTCGGCAAGGATGCGGATCAGGTCGCGGGTCTCCTGCGCCTGCGTCGCAACGAGCACCTGATCTTCGAGCAACGTCATGAGGTGCGGCGCGAAGGGCCACGCCTCGATGAAGTCGGTGCGGACACGCTGGTGCTCGGCGGGCGCAACGTCCGCGAGGCGAATGTGCTCCGAGAGGTGCGCGGAGAGCGCCGTCTCGATCTGCTGCACGGGCACCTGCATGCGGTTGTCGAAGAGGCGGTGTAAGAGGAGCCGCAGGCGGTCACGCCTCGCGTGCGGCCCCTTGAAGTCGATCTGACGCGGGTTAACGCGGTGGACCTGCTGGTACGCCTCGGTCTCGCCGTTACGGACCGAGATGACGAGCACGAGCAACTCGGGGTGCTCCTTGGCAATCTCGGAGAGGAGCTGGATGAAGTTGAACGCCCAGGTTCGCCAGGGGAACTGTTTGGTGTTTGTGAGGCCGTCGTACCAGGTCTGGAATTCGTCGAGGATGAGCGCTGTCGGAGTGTGCTTGAAGAGCTCGATGAGGAGCTTGTCACCAGGGATGTCGGTCTTCTTGTCGCCTTGCGCCTCCCACTTCCCCTTGATGTAGTTGCCGTGCGGATGACGCTCGAAAACGAGGTCCCACAGGAACTTGTAGTTCTGGCGGTGGAGGCTCTCGCTGATGACGTGTGTCTTCGGTCGCAGCTTTATCTCGCCGAGCTTCGGGTGGCCCAGGCGGATGGCCCACGCCTTGAGCCACTCCGAGGTGACCTCGGGGCTCGTGAACCCGTGGTACACGGCCGCTAGCAGGTGTGACTTACCTTGTCCGCGCTCGCCGATGAGCACGACGGGCTGGCCGCGCCCGGGCCCGATTGCCTCCATCGCTGAGATCACGTCGGCCGTCGGGTACGTGATGCCGAGGAACTCGGCGGTGCCAATCTGCGTCGCGCCCGTGTTGTTCTCGTTCGCGAGCTCGATAGCCGTGCCCTTGAGGCGGCGGCCCTGAAACTCCTCGCGCAGCGTCAATCCCAGCATAGTTCGGCTCCGTTCGGCAGATGGTGTACTCAAGTCAGTCGTCCTCCTGGTTCGTGCCTGTTCCGCGTGACTGCTCGGAGATCCACCGCTCCGGATTCTCGCGGGGGAACGGTCAGGAATTGCCGACCTTGAAGGCCGGGAGCGTTCCCTCATGGACCAAGCGGTAGAACGTGCGCTCGGTCACCTCCAGGTAGTCCGCAACGTCTCGGATGGTGAGGATGTCCTCGGGCTGGGCTAGTCCTCGCGCTGGCATCTGGCCGCACGAGGATACGGAAACACTTCCACCAAAACAACGCCAAGGACGAAATTTGAAGGCGATCTAGGGCATCTCCGCGCCCACGCCGCCCGCTGCACGGCCCACATCCCCGCGGGGGCCACCGCCCGGAGACGCCGCCGGCCATCAGCTCGGCGCCGTCGACAGCTTCGAGCGCCAGGACGGCGTCTTGAAGATCGGGCGCGGGGAGCAGCAGGTCGAGCAGCTGCGTCACCCGCGCCCGCGCGAGCGCCAGCATGCGGGCCACGGTGGGCTGGTCTGCGATGAGCCCCAGAAAGATGGCGTCCTGGACGGGGTGCGCGAGCGCCAGCATCCGGGCGACCTGGCGCCGAGTGGCGCATCGCCGCCGCCCCCGCCGCTCGCGCCCCCGGCCCATCTAGGCATCGCCCGATCCATCTGGACACCCGGCCCGCCCATCTGGACAGCGGGCGGGGTCATCTGGACATCCCCGTCGCCCATCTGGACAGGGGGCAGGCTCATCTGGACATCCCCCCGCCCACCCGGACATCCCACCCCGCCGCCTCCCCTCCCGGCTCCCCCCACCCCCGTCCAGACCCTGCTCCGTGCTGGACGCCCCTCCGACCGAGCTCATCCTTGCCGCTCTGCGTCGTGCCCCGACGGGTGCGGGTCGCAGGAGGAGGGGTCAACGTCATCATGGCAAAGCAAGCAACGGACTTCGATCGCTGGGTGAAGGTCGCCGCCAAGTCGGACCGGACCGACAACCCGCTGAACATCCCGTACGACATCGCCGTGCGCGAGGCGGTCGTCGCCGCGGCGTTCGTGAAGAAGTACTGGGAGCCCGAAGGCGATCGCCCGGGCCTCAAGCGGGTCAAGAGCCGCCTGCCCGCCTCGAGCAGCGAGGAGCTGCTCTCCATCGTGCACGCCGTGCAGGAGGCGCAGACGCGGCTGCTGCTCATCGTCGATCCGGCCGTGGCCGATCTCGGCGAGCGCGCCCGGTTCGTCGTCGACGAGCTCGAGTCGGCGCTCGAGTTCCTGCTCGACGACGACGTCGCGGAGCCCGCCGACACGCAGCTCGCGCGCATCAAGGAGTTCCACGCGCAGGACGGCCAGCGCTCGAGCGCCCTGTCGCAGGCGCTCCGCGACTACGCGGGGCTCGCGGAGTCGCTCAAGGACCGCCTTGTCGAGGCGGACGAGGCGTTCGACGTGCGCGTGATCGCCGAGGCCAGGAAGCTCGCGGAGGACCTGCAACGGCGAGCGCTGGAGGCGGCCCCCGAAGCCGGCGCCTCGGCCGCCGCGACCACGATCCGCAACCAGCTGCTGCGCCTCATGGTCGAGCGGGTGGGCGCCATCCGGAAGGCCGCGGCCCACGTGTTCCGGCGCCACCCCGAGATCGCCCGCGAGGTGACGAGCGCCTACGAGCGGCGCCGGCGCGCGGCGGCGCGGCGCGACAAGGCCCGCAAGGCCGCCGAGGCCGGACAGGCCAACGGCAAGCCGGCGGAGGCCAACGGCAAGCCGACGGCGGCGCCCGCGCCCGCGACCCCCGCGCCCGCGACCTCCTAACAGGACCCCGAGGTCGCCGGCGTCCACATCGGCGCCCGCGGCCGCTCCGCGGTCGCTCACGCCGCGGCGCCGTGCCCACGCTCGAGGAGCTCGCCCGCGACGTGGCCGAGCTCGACCAGGTGGCCATGGACGGCGACGGCCCCAAGCTCGCGCGGCGCTTCTACCCGAGGAGATGATCCACACCTCGTGAAACGTCTCGCCGCCTCGCCGGGGCGAGGCGCCCGTACCCTCCACGGCCCCCTCGGCGCGTCCACGCCGCTGCTGGGCGGCACAGCGGCCCGCCTCGCCGCCAGGGCTCCCCGCGACGCCCCTTGGCGCGTCCACGCTGCCGCTGGGCGGCGCCAGGGTGCCTACCACGGGGAGGTGGGTCTGGGGCTTGTTATCAAGAAAAAAGACGCTGCTGCGAGGGCCGGTCACGCCGGCCGCTCGATCGCAAATTCCCTCATCGGAAGGCGCATTCGGACCACCCTCGGCACCTCGCCGAACGCCGCAAACTACCCAGCGCATGGTCCATCCACGCTCGACCGGCTTTGGCCCGCGACTCGCATGCTCAAACATCATGCAGATCGGTCGGCTCATCTCCGCTGTCGTCTTTCTCCCGTGGATCGCTCCCTGTGTTGCCTCCTGCTGGATGCCACCATCGGAGGTGATTCCGGAGACCGAGGGCACTGCGAGCGAGCCACAAGCCGGCGAAATGGCCCTGTCGGAGGCAGACGGCGCGACGAGCGAACGAGAAGCTGCCGAGGCGATGGACGGCGAGGCTGTGGAAGAATCCATGGAAGCGTCGCTCGACGCGATCGGGCTGTTGAAAATCATCCGATGCAAGAAAGCCGATCGTGGCATCCCATGCATGGAGAAGTGTGCAGAAGCGGGGATCTCGTGTGCAGCGAAGCGACCTCATCCAAGGGATCGTAACGTCGCAGCCGGATCCCTAGGACAGTGCAGAAAAGAAGGCGTCTTCCGTGCTAGCAGTTGTTGGTATTACTATCCCAACGGCCAGCTTTGTGTCTTCGCCTTGTGGAGGTCGTTCTGTCGCATTGATAACGATTGATGGCGAAGGTTACTGATCGGGATCACGCAAGCCACGAACGGCTTCTCGCGCGGCTCGCTCCCAATCTGAGCCGAACAGACTCTCCATGCACTGGAGCGAGAGCCGGTACAGCTCGGGCGGCCGCTCCCCGCCAGCCAGCGCGGCGGAGCCCATCGTGTGAAGTCGGCGCATCCGCTCAACGTCCGCCACGGTGATGGTCGTGGGGCCCTGAACGCGCCCGTTCACATGCTCCATCATCGCCCACTCGGCGGCGACCATGGTGTTCTCCCACGCGGAGGGAGCCACCCCAAGATCGGCGTCGCAGCGCTTCAGCGCGCAGGCAAGAAGGTAGATATAACCAAGGGCGGAGACCTGGGCATAGACCGTCCATGCGAGCTCTTCTTCCAGGTCTTCCTCCGCGTCGGTCCGCTCCTCGTTGGTCATGGCGTGCACTGTACTTCCGTGCCGAGGGGCTGCCAGCTGCGGGAGCCGCTCCAGGCGCGCGGTCACAGGGGCGCAGAACGGCCGCAGGCACGCCGAACCGCTCGCTCGGCGCGAGCTCGTCGCGCGCGTACGCGTCCTGGCGCACGGCCGTTGCCCGGGCCTTGGCGCGCGAGCTGCCCGAGCGCGCTGGTGCCCGCCTGCCCGCCTCGAGCAGCGAGGAGCTGCTCTCCGTCGTGCACGCCGTGCAGGAGGCGCAGACGCGGCTCTTGCTCATCGTCGATCCGGCCGTGGCCGATCTCGGCGAGCGCGCCCGGTTCGTCGTCGATGAGCTCGAGTCGGCGCTCGAGTTCCTTCTCGACGACGACGTCGCCGAGCCCGCCGACGCGCAGCTCGCGCGCATCAAGGAGTTCCACGCGCAGGACGGCCAGCGCTCGAGCGCCCTCTCGCAGGCGCTCCGCGACTACGCGGGGCTCGCGGAGTCGCTCAAGGACCGCCTCGTCGAGGCGGACGAGGCGTTCGACGTGCGCGTGATCGCCGAGGCCAGGAAGCTCGCGGAGGACCTGCAACGGCGAGCGCTGGAGGCGGCCCCCGAAGCCGGCGTGTCGGCCGCCGCGACCACGATCCGCAACCAGCCGCTGCGCCTCATGGTCGAGCGGGTGGGCGCCATCCGGAAGGCCGCGGCCCACGTGTTCCGGCGCCACCCCGAGATCGCCCGCGAGGTGACGAGCGCCTACGAGCGGCGCCGGCGCGCGGCGGCGCGGCGCGAGAAGGCCCGCAAGGCCGCCGAGGCCGGACAGGCCAACGGCAAGCCGGCGGAGGCCAACGGCAAGCCGGCCGCGGCGCCCGCGCCCGCGACCCCCGCGCCCACGACGCCCTGAACATCGGCCGGCGGGCGGCGGCCCCAACGCCCATCACCCTGCAGGGTGACGCACGTCGGCAGACTCTCCGCTCTGGTCAGAGGATCGCTGACGCGATAGCTTGTGCGCGTGCGAAATCCAGCCGCCAGAGGTCGAACGGATACCGCGTCGCTCGTCGTCGCAGCCCGACCCGACGCGGTCTACCGTGCCTTCGCCGATCCCGACGCGCTCATCACGTGGCTCCCGCCCGAGGGCATGACCGGTCGCGTCCTCGACTACGACTTCCGCGAGGGCGGTCGCTACCGCATCGAGCTGACCTACGAGGAGGCAGCGCCCTCCGGCGGGGGCAAGACCACAGGGCGGACCGACGTCAGCGCCGGGCGCTTCCTCTCGCTGGAGCC
This sequence comes from Sorangium sp. So ce185, assembly GCF_051526825.1. Taxonomy (NCBI): domain Bacteria; kingdom Pseudomonadati; phylum Myxococcota; order Polyangiales; family Polyangiaceae; genus Sorangium; species Sorangium sp. So ce185. Next base: position 2,201,315 of record NZ_CP150316.1, read on the forward strand.
GGGCAAGCGCATCGTCCAGTCGGTCGAGTTCGAGTCGTCGGACGTTTCGTTCGCGGGCGAGATGGTGATGACGTGGTCGTTCGAGTCGCTGCCCGCAGGGACCCGCATCACCATCACCGCGGAGAACGTCCCGCCCGGCATCAGCCAGGCCGACCACGACGCCGGGCTTCGCTCGTCCCTGGAGAATTTCGCGCGCTACCTGGGGTGATGCCTGCCTCTCGCGCGGAGCGACCGGACCGCCGCGACGCGGAGGCTTGGAGGGCCCCTCTCCCAGGCGCACCGCCACCAGCCGGGGCTCGCGGAGTCGCTCCAGGGCCGCCTGGTCGAGGCGGACGAGGCGTTCGACGTGCGCTTCGTCGCCGAGGCCAGGAAGCTCGCGGAGGACCTGCAGCGGCGAGCGCTGGAGGCGGTGCTCGGGCTGCCGGTGACACCGGAGGAGTGAGCAAGCTCGGGCCGAACGTCGAGCCCGCCGCTCGCGTCGATTGGCTGCCGGAGCCTTGCCGCTCGCGATCGCCCGCAGGCTCTACTGAGATCGCCCTCGAGCGGTGGCTGCGTGCCGAAAGCGCCTCGGATGCCGCCAGCGATGTCGGCAAGCAGCAGGCCTGTGCCGGGGAGGCAAGCGCGGCGGCGTGCGCAGGCGAAGACCCTTTCGCCGCGATGCTGCCTGGCGACGCCATGGAGGAACTGCGGACGCCACGGGGAGCGGTGGGAAAACGAGCGGCGATGAGGCTCGTGCATGCTGGCACGGAGGCGGCCGATGCCCGCCCCGTCCGGTGGTCGCCTGAGATCCTTGCCTCCTGAAGCCTCCGTTGAGATCATTCCGCCATGGCGCGCACGGCTCCTGTACCAAATATCCCCGCCATCCCAGGAATGAACCCCGGCGTTTTCGTCATGGGCGGCGGCGCGGGCGGCGGAGGAAGCGGCGGAAAGGGAGGCGGCGGGAAGGGCGGCGATCAGGGAGCCGGCGGCGGCAATGGGGGCAAGGGAGCCGGCGGCGGCGGGAAGGGCGCCCCGGACTACGAGAAGCACCCGGAATGCGGGTACGCATCGCACCCAGTCGACGTCGTCACCGGACGGGCGTTCACGTACCCGATCGTGGACGTGCACCTGCCGGGGCCCCTGCCGCTTCTCTTCCGACGGATGTACTCCACGACCATGGCGGCTCGGGACACGGGCCTTGGCTTCGGCTGGGGTCACACCATCGGCTGGGAGGTCGAGGTGCGCCGGCGGAGTCTCGTGGTTTGGAACGAGCAAGGCATGCCCGTCGAGTTCCCCATGATCCGGCCGGGAGACGAGGTCGTGGGCCCCTTTGGCTGGGCGCTCCGCCGAGAGACCTGGGGGTTCGTGGTCGATGCAAATGACGACGTGTACCGCACGTTCTCCGAGCGCGACGAGCCTGGTCTCCGGTACCGCCTCAGCGCGATCGAGGACCGGAACAAGAATCGAATCACAATCATTTATAAACAGGGTAAGATCGCGTCGATCGTCGACAGCGCCGGGCGGAGCCTCCGTGTCCGCACCACCCCTGAAGGGCGCATCGCCTCGATCGAGACGAAGAACGCCGTGGCCGGCGGCGTATGGCTCACCTTCGCGACGTACCGGTACGACGGGCACGGGAACCTCGTGGAATGCAGGGACGCGGACGGCTTCTCCTCACATTACGAATACGATGAAGAACACCTGCTCACGAAGGACACGGATCGCGCCGGTCTCACATTTTATTTCGTGTACGATAGGCACCGGCGCTGCATCGAGTCGTGGGGCGAGTACCCCGGCCAGCGCGATCTGAGCCTGGCGGAGGGCCTGCCGCAGGTGCTGGCGGACGGCCGGACACGGGTCAAGGGCATCAGTCATTGCAAGATGGAGTACCTCGACGACGGGTACAGCGAGGTCGTGGACTCGGCGCGCGTTCGACGGTTCTTCGGCAATGAGCACGGCCTACTCGACAAACGCGTGGAGGGGCAAGGCGTGATCAGCTGCACGTACAACGCCGCGGGTCACCTGACCAGCCGTACGGACGAACTCGGAGGAACGACGCTCTACGAGGTGGACGCCCGTGGTCGGCTCACGCGGCTCACCGATCCGAAGGGGTGCAGCGCCCTCATCGTGCGCGGCGCTTACGGCCTGCCTGTCGAGATCGTTGATCCTGCGGGCGGCGTCACGCGGATCGAGCGGGACCAGCGGGGCAACCCCGAGCTCGTCGCGGATCCCACGGGCGCGATTACGTCGTATCGTTACGACGAGCGTGGGCTTATCAAGGAGATCATCAATTCACATGGGCACTCCACGCGCTTCGATTACGACGCGCACGGCAACATGACCGCTGTCTTCGAGCCGAGCGGCGCGGTCACCCGGTTCGGCTACGATGCGCTGGGGCGCAGGATGTCGGTGACCGATCCTCTCGGCGCGGTTGTCCGCTTCTCCTATTCAGGCCGGGGCGATCATGTCGCGACCTACGACGAGCTGGGCGGCGTGACGCGATACGCTTACGATGGTGAAGCCAAGATGACGCAGATCGCGTGGCCCAGCGGTCGCGTCCGCTCGTTCCGATGGGGAGGGTACAACAAACTTTGTGAGATCGTGGACGAGGCAGGCGGGGTCACGCGCATGTTCTACGATCTCGACGGGCTTCCGGTGGCGCTTGTCAACCCGAAAGGAGAGAAGCACCACTACGAGCACGACGCGAGCGGCCGGCTCGTCGCGGAGGTGACATTCGACGGCGTACGGAAGAGGTACCGCCGCGATCTCGCGGGGCGGCTCGTCGCCGTCATCGGCGAGACGGGGGAAATCATGGAGTTCGTCCGCGACGCCTCCGGCATGGTCGTTGAGCGGCGCTACGTCGATGGTACGACAGAAGCGCTCGAGTACGATGAGTGTGGGGATCTCGTTCGGGCCGTCGGCCCGGACGTTGAGGTGCAGTTTCAGAGGGACGCCGCAGGGAGGATCCTGCGCGAGACGCAGTTCGTGCGCGGAGAGGCGCTCGCGGTCGCGCGCGGACGAGAAGGTCGCGCGCACGTAACGATGACGTCGCTCGGCCACACGATCGCGATGACGGAGGGGCCAAATGCTTTCGTGCGCCGCTACCTCCTGGGTGAGGCGCACGAGATCGAGAGCCGCTCGGACGTCTATGGGCGCGAGGTCGAGCGGATTTTACCCGGAGGGGGACGGCTGGAGAGCGTGTTCGACGCGATGGGCCGCCTCGCAGAGCGGCGAGCGCGTAGCCCCTTCACCACCCCCGCCGTCGCGCCAGGCCACCCCGAGTGGGTCGGCTCGCGGGACGGAGGGCTCTCCGTGCGCCGAGTCCACGACTACTCGCCGGGTGGCCACATACGGGCGGACTGGGATCTGCGCCACGGGCAGACCCGGTACGAGATGGATGCGCTCGGGCAGCTGCTCTGCGCCGTTCGCGAGCGAGGCCGAGAGGATCATTACGCGTACGACGCCACAGGCAACATCGTCCGCGCCGGGAGCACGAGCTCGGTTTTCGAGCGAGGCAACCGCCTCGTCGCGCGCGGCACGACACACTACCAGTATGACGACGTCGGTCAGCTGATTGAGAAGTCCGCGGTCGGCGACGACGGCGCGAAGCGGGCCTATCGATATACCTGGAGCTCCGCCGGCCGCCTGAGCAGCGTCACCTGTCCGGATGGATCGTTGGTGCAGTTCCTCTATGACCCTCTCGGCCGTCGCCTCGAGAAGCGTGTGTTCGACGCCCCATTAGCGGGAGCGCGGGGCGCGCACCGCTCGACCACCAGGTTCGTCTGGGATGGCGCGGCGGTCATACAGGAAATCAAGCGCTCGGCCGACGATCTGGGCAACCCCGTCATCGACGATCGAAGGTACTGGGTAGCGGGAGATGGCCCCGTCGTGCTCGCTCACCGCGATGTGCGCTGGGACGCCCGCGGCGCGGCCGTCGGCGAGTGGGTGCACTATGTGAACGATCCGAACGGAGCGCCGACGCACCTCGTGGATGCTCGTGGCGCCGTCGTGGGCGAGCTCTCGCGTTCCGGGCTGGGCAGGACGGTGCCTGCCCCTGGTTCCAAGGTGCGCACAGCCGTTCGCTTCGCGGGTCAGTACGAGGACGAGGAGACGGGCCTCCACTATAATCACTTTCGCTATTACGATCCAGACACGGGCCGGTACCTGTCGCACGACCCTATCTCGCTGCGTGGCGGACACAACTTGTACCGTTATGTGCGGGATCCCAACACGATGACAGACCCGCATGGCCTTGTCCCCTGTCAGTGTGTCATGATAACCAACAACGGGCCTCCGGAGCGGCTGGTGGGACAGGACCCCAACGGCAATAACCTGTACGCGTGGAGGCGCAACTCTGGTGGCAGCCCACAGAACGTGCACCCGGATATCTCGAACCACATTCCCCCCGCGGACCAGCTGCCTCAGGGCTCCACGGCGAGCCCTGATCAGCGAGGAAAATGCGCAGAGCCGGCGGCGCTCACCGATTATCGCAATTGGCTCGCGACGCAGCCGAACCCCGGCAACGCGACCATGTTGAATCGGATCCAGCAGGGGGTCGTCGCCGTCGTGCCCATGAACAAGGGCGGCCCGACCTCGGGGAGCTACAAGGCGCCGTGCGACTTCTGCGGTCCGACCCTCAACAACATGGGATTGTCGAACCGGGTCATGACGCCGCAGGCCGCCGCGCAGGCCATGCCCAACATCGCCCAGGTGTTCACAATCCAGAACGTGCCCGTGTTCCGCTGACAGACCGCCCATGCGACCTCCCCTGCCTCTGCCCCTGTTTTCCCCGCGCGCTCAGCAGTTCCTCCTCTCCGCGGAACGCGACGACATCGCACGCGATCGCGAGAGCGTCTCCCGCCGACTGGCCGAGTGCTATCGGCCGCTGTTCGCTGCGGCCATCGATTTCGAGCACGTCTATGGGGGGCTGTCGTGGGGCGAGGACACCCTCGGGATCTACTATGACGAACCGATGCGCGACGAGAGCGACCCGCTCGACCTCGACGGCACGATGGTGCCGATCGGCAGCGAGGGGGTCTGCGGACTGTTCATGAACGAGGCGGGAGAGGTGATCACCCAGCCTAACGTCAGGAGCGCCTCGATCGAGAAATACATCGAGCAGCGCGCGTTGCTCTCGGCCGCGGAAGCGCATCGCGCATACCGGGTCAAGGTCCGCCCCGCGACGGGCGACGCCCTCGCGGCGTCGCTCGGTCTCACCGTCGTCTCCGAGGCGACCGACGCGTATCAGGCCTACTTCGCTTCGGGCGGCGTGCTCCTGCGCCACTACCGGCAGCCGGAGGTGTACGAGGCGCGGGCGGACCTCGTGCTCGCCCCCTCGCTCGAGCACGTCGCGGCGATCCTGGAGTCGGCTGCCCACGTGGTCGGATCGCTCCGCGTGAGCGTCCACCGCGTGGGGGCGACGGTGGTGCGCCTGTCCGCCGATGAGGAGTCGAGCATCCCTCCTGCGGGCTCGTGGAGCGCCGCCCCCGATGCCGTCCGCTTTGAGTACGGCGACGAGGACGACCACCACGATGGTACCGTGTGGGTCATCGGCGCGCGCGGTTCGCGACGGATCGAGCAGTACCAGACTACCGCCGAAGGACGGCTGCTCAGCTGGACCACCTACGAGGATGGGAAGGCGACCCTGCGGCTCCCGTCAGGAGCGCCGGCGAGCTCCTGACACGAGCCGCGATTGGGGTAGGGCATGCGGCAGCACCGCCGCCGGGAGCGACACAGATGAGCAAGGCACGCCGGCACACTGACCGTCCGATCCGGCTCGCCGACAGCGCACGCAGGCGGCTGAGCCCGCACGCGGTCGAGGTCTTCCAGGAGCTCGACCTCCGCTGCGACCCCGAGCACACCACGTCGCTAGACGCGCTGCGGGCCCTGCTCGAAGCGCGCGGGCTGCCCGCCTACGAGGCCGCGCTCGAGCTCGAGGGCCTCGCCGGGGGCGCGCCGCTCCCGCCAAACAAGCGCCTCGGCGTGTTCGCCTCGCTGAAGGCGCTCGAAGGCGGGCGGCCGCTCGGGCCGGAGAGGCTGCCGCGCGCGGGAGGCAAGGTGCTGCTGCCTGTCGTGGCGAAGGGATACCCCTCCATCTGGATCGGCGAGGGCGGCACGGTGTACCTGGTCGACACCGAGGCCGCGGGCGTGGCGCCGGCGTTCGACGGGCCGGCGCAGTACCTCGAGGCGCTCGCCATCGAGCTGGAGACGGAGCCCTGGCCGCCCGAGCCGGAGCGCCTGCAGTGGCACCACATCAGCGTTGCCGGCCTGGTCGGCGCCGCGCTCGCCGAGGTCTTCTCCGCGCCGCCGTTCGCCCCGGCCTCAGGGGCGCACGGGGTCGCGTGGCTGCGCGAGCACCTCCACATCGTGGAGCAGAACACCCCGGGCTTCTTCGTCGGCACCCGGGTCACGACCACCGACGCCGACGAGGCCGTCGCCGCCCTGGAGGCGGCGCTCTCCACGAACCTGGAGGTGCGCTGGTCGGGGCCCCAGCGGCGGCCGCGCGCGGGGCAGCGGCCTGTCCTGTCGTTCACGTTCGCGATGGGGCAGAGCGCGCCCGACCGGGAGGCCGCGGTGTGGGGCGCGCCAGGCGACTACCGCATCGCCTCGCGGAGCGTCGACGAGCCGTGGCCGTTCCGGTGAGAGCGTCATCCCTCCTCCGCAGGCAGCCTGCGGGCTGAGGCGCTCGCTCCACGCTCGCTCCAGCGCCCGCGCGCGGGGCCCCCCGGCGCGCCGTCCATTGATGCGCCGGCGGTATCAATCGGCGCGCCCCGCGTATTGGCGCGCGCGCGCCGACCGGTTCATACGACGCCACCGTCGTTCGAAACCCAAGGCACCGCCCGCCCGGCGAGCACGCCGCTGCGAGCACGCCAGCAGGGCGCTGCCCGCGCGGCGCCCCTCCGCCCGCGCCGAGGCTCGAGCACGTCCCGCGAACCAGCGGCCCGCGAGAGCGGCCCCATGCCAGCAAAGGATGCATCCATGAAAGCTGCCGTGTTGAAGGCGTTTGGCTCCCCCCTCGCCATCGAGACCTTGCCGGACCCGATCCTGGGCACGGGGGAGGTCATCGTCGATGTCGTGGCCGCCCCTGTGGTCTCCTACGCGAACGAGGCCTTCAGCGGCGCGCGGAACTACCTGCTGGATCTGCCGCTGGCGCCGGGAGTCGGCGCGGTCGGCCGGGTGCGCGCCGTCGGACCGGACGCGACGCGCCTCGCCCCCGGCGACTGGGTTTTCTGCGACCCGACCGTGCGCTCGCGCGACGACGCCGTGTCTCCCGACATCCTGCTGCAAGGATGGACCGCGGCGGGCGAAGGTGGCCTGCGGCTGCAAGCGCACTTCCGCCATGGATCGTTCGCCGAGCAGATCAGGATCCCGACCGAGAACGCCCTCCGCATCGGCGCGATCGACGCGGCGGACGCCGCGCGATGGTGCGCGCTGAACGTGCTGCTCGTGCCGTATGGCGGGCTCCTCGCGGCGAACCTGCAGGCGGGGGAGACCGTCCTGATCAGCGGTGCCACCGGGAGCTTCGGCAGCGCCGGCGTCGCGGTCGCCCTGGCGATGGGGGCGGGCTGCGTCATCGCGCCCGGCCGGAACGAAGCGGCGCTGGCGACGCTGGCCCGCCGCTTCGGTCCGCGCGTCCGCACCGTGAAGCTCCTCGGCAGCGAGGAGGATGACCGGAGCCGCATGCTGAAGGCGGCGCCGGGCCCGATCGACCGCGTGCTCGACCTGCTGCCGCCCTCGGCGCCCGCGGCCGCGGTGCGCGCCGCCGCGCTGACGGTGCGGCCGCACGGGACCATCGTGCTGATGGGAGGCGTCGCGGCCGGGCTGGAGCTGCCTTATCGGCACCTCATGCGCAACTGCATCACGCTGCGCGGCCAGTGGATGTTCCCACGCGAGGCCGCCGTCCGCCTGATCGGGCTCATCCGGTCCGGTGTCCTGACGCTCGACCCGTTCGACTTCACGGAGTTCAGCCTGGATCGCGCGAACGAGGCGGTCGCGCACGCCGCCGCCAACGCCGGTCCCTTCAAGATGACCGTGCTCCGCCCGTGACCTGATGCCGTCTCAGGCGAGCGCCGCGGCGTCGCCGCCGAGGCTCGACGCGACCTCCACGGCGAGCCGGACGAAGCGCGCGACCTCCTTCGAACGACAGGTGTCCGGCCACGCCACGTACAGCGTGCTCGCCGAGATGCCGGCCATCCTCACGTACTTCACGTCGCGGCGCGCGTAGAGCGAGGCGCTGGAGGCGGGGACGAACGCGATGCCCTGGCCCAGCGCCACGGCCTCGAGGAGCTGGCTCGCGTCGTGGACGACCGGGCCGCGGGGCGCATCGTCGGCCCTGTCGGCCGCGGCGCGGTAGGCGGCGAGCTCCGCGCTGGCCGCGGGCCACACCGGCACGGGATCCCGCGCCAGATCCTCGCGGTGGAGCACGCGCCTGCCCGCGAGCGGGTGAGCCGCGGCGAGCGCGACGCAGCGAGGCTCCGTGAACAAGGGCTCGGCGTCGATGCCCGGCGCGGTGATGGGGCCTCGCAAGAACGCGACATCGGCGCGGCCGTCCGCGAGCATGGCGGTCTGCTCGCCCCAGCCGCTGACGAGCACCTCGAGGCGCACCTGCGACCCTGAGCGCTCGTGATGATCGACGAGCCGGCGCAGCAGGCGCCCGCCGTTCCCTGGCTTGAGCGCGACGGCCAGGTGGGCGCGAGGCTGCCCCGCGCGCGCCGTGCGGCGCGCCGCGGCCGCCATAGCGTCGAGGACGTGGCGCGCTTGATCGAGCAGGACGACCCCCGCCGGGGTGAGCGACACCTGGCGCGTCGTCCGGTTCAGGAGCCGCGTCCGCAGCTTGCCCTCGAGCTGCGCGATCGCCCGCGAGAGCGGAGGCTGGGCCATGCCCAGGCGCTCGGCGGCGCGACGGAAGCTCCGCTCCTCGGCCACGGCGATGAAGCGCCGAAGCTCGGCGGGATCGAGATCGAGCTCCACGGACACGATGGACATCGTACCCCGGCCGCCTCCGCGCGCAACGGCGGTGGGGGCGGTTGACCCAGAGAACCTTACGCGATCCGCATCCCTCCGGGAAATTGACGCTGTATCAGCAACCTATCCATGCATCGACGATGAGGCTGCGCCAAACCATGAAGACGCTGGCCCAATCAGAACGCCGATGCCGGAATGACAGAGGCCAAGACGCTCGTCAGCCCGACCCTTTTTCTGTTCTCTTCGCGTCGGCCGCCTCGAAAAGAGCGATCTGCTCGGCCCGGGCTTTCTTGAACGCGGGGCGATCGGTGACTCGAGTCACATAGGCCTCGGTCGCCGGCCGATCCCCGAAAGAGCGGACGTCCGGGATCCGTAGCACATCCGCCATCAGCAGGTCTGCGACGGTGAAGCGGCCGGCCGCGAGCCACTCTCGCTCGCTCAGCACCTTTTCGAGCTGGTCGAGGCGCTTGCCCAGCCATCCGGTAAGTTTGTTCTGCGCATCGCCGCACATTTTCAGGAACCACCACGGTACGCTGACCATCTCAATCGAGTTGAGCGCGGCGATCGTCCATTGAAGCGTCTCCGCTTCTCCAGCCGGATCGCGCGGCATCAGCTTGTCGCTCTTCCGGGCCAGATGCAGCAGCCCCGCGCCGCTCTCGAAGAGCTCCAGCTCTCCGTCGCTCAGGAACGGAACCTGGCCAAATGGCTGGCGCGCGAGATGGTTGGTCTCGCGATCATCGAACGGGATCGTCTGGACTTCGTAGAGGAGACCGGCCTCCTCACACGCCCACCTCAGCCTTAGATCACGCACAAAACCACGAGGCATTCCAGGCACCCAGTCGTAGGTCCAGATGGTCAGTTTGCTCATTGCAGCAAGCCTTTCCTGTGTTCGTCGGCTGGGAACAATTCTCAGCGGGGCGTGGCCAATATTACACAGCCAGTGAGCTCGTTGGGTCTGTCGGTCTTTGTAGGCGGATCCGTGGATCGCACTTTTTGTGCCTTATGTCAAATGCCGGTTCAGCCTACGGCCTGAGGACGCTCCATGTCGTCGGACAGCAGCGGCAAGGCCCCGGCAGCGAGTCCACGCGAGCGGCGAGCTCGACGTTCGGCCGAAGCTTGCTCGCCGCTCCGGTGCCACCGGCAGCCCGAGCAGCCGACCGATTGCCTCGCGAACGACCCGCGCCGCCACCTCGTCCCCGAGGCGACGGCGCGGCTCAGCTACTTTTCCAGGAGGGAGGTGGAGCGCGTGAGGTGTTCTAGGTCAACCCGCGCGTGTTGCGTGGTTGTACGGTGAGACGGCCGCTACGAGGAGCTCATCCCGCGCGGCGCACGGTCAGGGCTGCGCCGCCTCGACCGACAGCACGTCGAGCTGGATGAACTGACCGATGAACGGCTCGGGTGCCGGGGGGATGCCGTCCACGACGAGGTGCTTGAAGTTGGCGATCTCGACGGCGTTTTGACCGTCGCCGACGAACGTCACGGCGGCTCCGCCCCGAATCGGGATGGTCTTCGTGTGGTCGATGATGAACGTGTCGTGGCCTACGGTGGGGTTATCGTTGAGATAGTAGACCTCGGGCGGATCGGAGACAGCGAAGCTGTAGATGTTGTACGTCGGGTTGCTGGGCGAACCGCCGACGCGGAAGTGCATGCCGTCGGATGTGCCGCCCTGGTACGTCATCGGCTCGACGACGCCGCGCAGCCGGACAGTCACCTGGTAGGTCGTGTCGGGCGAGCCGCCGAACGTCCTGGTCTCGTCGACCCGCGCGGACGTCGAGCACTCGTCACGGTTGCCTGGGTCCTGGTCGCACGGCAGCTCCCAGCGAAAGCCGTCGATGCTGGCGGCCGCGGCGCGCGGGTCCTCGCCGCCGCTGCCGCCGGCCCCGCCGCTGCCGCCGGCCCCGCCGCTGCCGCCGGTCCCGCCGCTGCCGCCGGTCCCGCCGGAGCTCGCGCTGCTGGAGGCGCTCGTGCTGGCGCCCGTCGCAGCTCCCCCGCCCGAGCCCCCAGCGCCCGTCGCGCTGGAAGTCGCCTGGTTGTTCGCGGGCGGGTCGGCCTCGGAGCCGCAGGCGAGAAGGACCATCGTCACAGGGATCACGAGCAGAGAGATTCTCATTTCACACCAGTCCGGCGAGTGCGCCGCGCCTCGTTCGAGTGGCTAGGTCAGGTTGGTGAGCGGCCCGGTGCAGTCCCGCGGGTCGCCGAACGTGGTCCGGGTGTCGCCGAACAGGTTCAAGATCGAGACGAGCAGGTTGTTGTGCGGGAGGTTCGGGTACCGGAGCCAGCGCCCGGTGCGCAGGCCGCCGCCGCCGCCGGCCAGCAGGAACGGCATGTCGTTCTTCTTGTGCGACGGCGGATCCGACAGCTCGGAGCCGAAGAAGACGACGCTCTCGTCGAGCAGCGAGTGCCCGCCCATGTCGATCTTCTCCATCTCCTGCAGCAGATAGAGGTGCTGCTTCGAGTACCAGGTGCAGATGGCCTCGCACTCGTTCGGCCTGAAGCCGCCGTCGTGCTGGTAGAAATGGTGGTGCTCGGTCAGGTTGAGCCAGGGGAAGGTGTGCTTCGCCTCGGTGTCGCTCCACTGCAGGGTGCCGACCCCGGTGATGTCGCAGGCGAACGCCATCACCATCATGTCCGTCAAGAGCTTGCCGACCTTGGGGATCGCCGCGTCGGTCGAGGTGTCCTTGATGTCGCCCTTGTCGTCCGCGTTGAGCCCCGTGCGCGGGTTGTAGTCGGACGTGTCGACCCTCGTCGGCACCTTGCACGCGCTCGTCTCGACCGGGATGTTGCTGAGGCTCTGCTCGATCTCGCGGATCTTCGTGAGGTGCTGGTCGATCTTCTGCTTGTCGGCGGCGCCGAGCTGCCCGGACAGGGTGGCGTAGCGCCGGTCGAGGAAGTCGAGGATCGATTGCTTCCGCGCGAGGCGACGGGCAGCGTCGTTGCTGTCGTTCGGGTTCAGCGTGCCGAAGAGCTCGGTGAAGATCTCCACCGGATCGAGGCGCGGCGGGATCGGCTTGTGCGGCGCGTCGTTCTCGAAATTCGCGGCGTTCATCGGCGACAGCAGGCCGTGAGACTTGCCCGTGGCCCAGCGCAACGCGATCTGGATGCTGGCCTTCGCCTTCTGACCGGCGGAGATCCGGGCGGCGATCACCTGATCGATGGACGGCCCCTTCCCGTAGCCGCCGTTGTTGGAGCCCTCCTGCGACGTGCCCGTGAGCCAGGCGATGATCCCGGCCTGGTGCTGCTCGCCGCGCGCGCACTTCATGTCGAGGCCGTCGACGACGATCAGCCGGTTCTGCACCGGCGCGAGCGGCGCCAGGATGGGGCTCAAGGTGAAGCTCGTCTCCGAGCCGGTCGGCCTCCAGCGGTTCAGCACGGTGCCGCCCGGCGTGTAGACGGCGAGGAAGCGCTTGGCGGGGGCGGGGGCCGCGTGCGCCGGGCGCTCGGTGCCCATGATCTCCAGCCAGGGGAGCGAGACCGCGATGGCGCCGGCGCCCCGCAGCATGGCACGTCGGCTCAAACGAAATTTCGACATGACCTTCACTCCTGTCCTGAAGCCAAATAGTGGAAAGCGTCCGTCTGCGTGAGATCGATCAGGAGCTGTTTCACGTTGTACCCGGACGCCTTGAAGGCGGTCGTGACAGCCTCTTCGGTGCACTTGTCCTCTTTGCGCAGGGTGAGGCCGTAGGCGAACTCGCTCCAGCGCTTGGCGAAGCAGTCCTGCACCTCCTCCGACGCGGCGAGCTTCTGCACCAGCTCGATCGGCCCGCTCACGTCGCCCAGCGTCCCCGGGACCGTGCCGCTCGGGTCGATGACGACGTCGTTCTCGGTGGTGCGGTACAGCCCGACCGCGTCGTAGTTCTCGAACGCGAAGCCGACCGGATCCATGAACTGGTGGCACCCCGCGCACGCCTTGTCCTGGCTGTGCTGGCTGAAGCGCTCCCGCGCCGTCTTGCCGGAGTACGGATCCGGCGGCTTCACCTGCTCCAGGATGTCGCCGGTGGGGAGCGGGATCATGATGCACATGAGCTTCTGCAGCACGAACGAGCCGCGGGTCACGGGGTTCGTGTGGTTCGAGTGCGTCGTCCCGGCCATCAAGCCCGCCTGGGTGAGGAGGCCGAGGCGCTGGGTCGTGTCGAGCTCTACCTTCTGGAACTCATCGCCAGTCACGCCGGAGACGCCGTAGAACGCCGCGAGCTGCTCGTTCATGAACGAGTACGGGGCCGTCAAGATGGACGGCCATGTCCCGCCCCCCTCGAAGACCTCGTGCTCGATGAGCCGCTGTGTCTCCTCGCGCATCAGCGAGCCGATGGTGCGCGAGAAGGTCGGGTACGCCTCCGCGTTCCGCTCGAGATCCGCGAGGCTGCTGATGGGGAGCAGGTTGTCGAAGAAGAACCGGATGGTGGGCCGGGACCGGGGATCCTCGAGCATGCGCTCGGCGTGCTTGCGCACGCCTTCCTTCGTCGAGAGCTCACCCGCCTGCGCGGCCGTGCGCAGCTGCTCGTCGGGCGTCGTGCCCCAGAGCATGTACGAGAGCCGCGTCGCCATCTCGTCGCCCGTGGGCCGGCGGAGCTCGGGGCGCTCCGGGTCGGGCATGCCGCGCTCGATGCGGTAGAGAAAGTCCGGCGATTGCAGCAGCGCCTCGATCACCGTCGCGACGCCGGTGGCGAACGTCGCGTCGGTCCTGCCGACTCGGTACAGCGCGAGGAGCTCGTTCGCCTCGCCGTCGGCGAGGGGCCTGCGGTACGCGACCGGGGCGAACCCCTCGATGATCGTGCGCGCGCACGCCTCCTCGTCCGCCGCCGCCACGTTGCGCGCGCAAGGGGCGAGCTTCGCGAGCGCCTCCGGGGTGGCGGTCGCGCGCTGGGCGACGCCCTCCGCGACGGTGCTCAGCTGCTCGGCAAGCAGGCTCGAGACCGACAGCGTGTCCGCGTCGTTGCCGAAGCCGTTCCCGACATCCTCGCTGGGCAGCGAAAAGGCGGGGTTTGTCGTGTCGCCCAGGAGATCGCGGACGGTGTTGTTGTACTCGATGCGCGTGAGCCGCCGCAGCGGCGCTCGCCCGGGGTACACCACGCCGTCCTTGCACGCGAGCGGGGCCCCGGTGGTGGGATCCTTGACGTCGTCAGGATCGGTGCCGGGCTCGTCGCCGGAACCAGCACCACCCACGTTTCCGATGCAGCCGCTCGCCAGGAGCAACGCGGCCAGGATCGCCGACCGAGAGCCTCGGAAAGGACGCGCCTGCTCGTGATGTGAGGACCTGGACATCGTTGTCGCTCCTCGCCCGCTCCGGGCATGCTGAAGTTCTCTCATCGAACAACAGGCTTTCTTCACAAGAGGATCAGAGGATCATCGCGCAGGCCCCACCAGCGGGGCTTACGGCGAAGCAGGGACGACCGGGATCGCTCTGGCGGATCCGCGTTCCATCGATAGAAATGAGGAATCGAATCTCGGGACGTGCCGCCAGCCGGCGGGCGCACCCTCGCCGACCTGCCGCCGCCGGGCTCGGGCGTCCCGCCCGTGGCGGCGGACCGACCGGGAGGACGAAGCGATCAGGAAGCGTAAGTGGAGCGCCCGCCATGCAGTAGCGGAACGCCCTCGGACCGGCTCACCACGTGAGCGAATAGCGCCGAGGTGAAGTTTTCCTGTCGAAGCGTGCGCCTGCGCGTCGCGCCCGTGGGCGAGCTCACCGTAATCCGCCGGCTCGTCCACCTGCCCGCGCGCGGTGAGCCGTTTCGGCGTCGCCGCGCTACTGCCTGACATGCGCTTCGCCACCCCGGCCGGGGAGCCGACCGTACCCCGTGGGGTCTTGCCGGCGTGGGGTGGTTTCGCCGCGGCTGGCAGCCATGCAATCCTCACCGGGGAACACCGCTGCGATGGCCTCTGGCCGTGTGCGACGAGCTCCTTGCAACGGAGACATGGGCTCGATACCGTGGCTCCCCCGCGCGGCCGCCGTGCGGGGATCATGAGCCCCCGGAGCGATGCCGTCGTGCGCAGAGCCAGCGTTGCCATCGCTCCTCCGGAAGCCGAGCGCGGCGGCCTCGACGACGGCGCGCTGGTGCGCGCGCTCGTGGCGGGGGAGCCGTGGGCGGCGGCGGCGGTGTGGAACCGGCACGCGCCGAAGGTGTTCCGGATCGTGGCGCGGGTGCTCGGGCCGGGCGCCGACGCCGAGGACCTCACCCAGGACGTGTTCGCGAGCGTCTTCTCCAAGGTGCCCGAGCTGAGGGATCCGGACGCGCTCGGGAGCTTCATCGTGTCGGTCACCCTCCGGATGCTCAAGTGGGAGCTCCGGCGGAGGCGCGTGCGGCGGATCCTCCACCTCTCGGAGGGCGCGGAGCTCCCGGAGCAGGCGGTGGAGCCGGTGGACAGCGAGGCGCGCGAGGCGCTCGGGCGCCTCTACGCGATCCTCGACACGCTGAACGCGGAAGACCGGACCGTGTTCGTGCTCCGGCACATGGAGGGCATGAGCCTGCCGGAGATCGCCGAGGCGGCCGGCGTGTCGCTGGCCACGGTGAAGCGACGGCTCAGCCGGGCCACGGAGCTCGTGTCGTCGCGCGTGGAGCACGACGCGTCCCTCGCCGGCTACTGCAAGAAAGGGGCGGCGCGAGATGAACCGTGACGAGGGGAGAGAGCCGGAGCTGAGCGCGAACGCCGCGCTCCTCGTCGGGCTCGCGCGCCGGTCGCTCGGCGAGATGTCCCACCAGCAGCGGACGCGAGGGCTGATCCGCGTCGCGGAGCGGACGGCGTCGCGCCGGGCGCTCCGGCGCTCGCCCTTGCCGGCGGTCGCGCTCTCGATCGCCGTGGCGGCCGCGGGCTTCGTCGCCTTCGAGCGGTGGCAACGCAGCTCGCCCGCCGAGCTCCTGTCCTACGAGGTGGAGGGGGGCGCCGCCTCGCAGGACGGCTCGCTCCAGGCCGACGCGGCGAGCCGGCCGAAGCTCCGGTTCTCCGACGGCACCGAGGTGGAGCTCGCCGAGGGCGCGCGCGCGCATGTCGCGTCGGTGACCGGGCAGGGCGCCCGGGTCGCGCTCGACCGGGGCGAGGTCCGCGCGCACGTGGTCCACCGCTCGGAGACGCAGTGGCTGTTCGACGCGGGGCCGTTCGTGGTGACCGTGACCGGGACGGCCTTCGCGCTCGCCTGGGCGCCGGAGGACGAGCGCCTCGATCTGCGGCTCGAGAACGGCGCCGTCACCGTCAGCGGGCCGCCGTCCGGCGAGCCGATCGCCATGCGCGCCGGGCAGTGGCTCACCGTGCGGCTGCGCACCGGCGAGGTGCTCCTGCGCGACCTCGGCGCGCAGAAGGGCGCGGAGGCGGCGCCGGGCTCCGCCCCGCCGCCCTCGGCCGGCGCCGCGCTCCCCGGCGCGCCGCCGGAGGCCGAGCCGCCCTCGGCCGGCGCCGCGCTCCCCGGCGCGCCGCCGGAGGCCGAGCCGCCCGCGGCCCCGCGCGCGGAGGCGGCCGCCGCGCCCAAGCGCGACTGGGCCGGGCAGCTCGCGGCCGGGCAGCTCGACGCCATCGTCGGCGAGGCGCAGCGCCGGGGGCTCGACCAGACCCTCGCGGAGTCCAGCAGCGCGGAGCTCTCGGCGCTCGCGGACGCGGCGCGCTACACGCGGCGGGGCGACGTCGCGCGGCGGGCGCTGCTCGCGCAGCGCCGGCGCTTCCCCGCGACCCAGCGCGCCCGGGAGGCGGCCTTCCTGCTCGGCCGCCTCGCCGAGACCCAGGAGGGCGGCGCCGCGGCGCTCCCGTGGTTCGAGACGTACCTCAAGGAAGCGCCGCAAGGGGCCTATGCCTCCGAGGCGCTCGGGCGCAAGATGGAGATCGTGCGGCGGCTCCACGGGGATGCGCAAGCCGAGATCGTCGCCCGGGAGTACCTGCGCCGGTTCCCCGGCGGAACCTACGCCCAGGCAGCGCGGACCCTCGCTCGGACGCCGTGAGGTTCGCGCGGGCGAAGGCGCTCTCCGGGGCCCTCGCGCTCCTCCTCTGCGCCGCGAGCCCCGCGGCGTCGGCGGAGCCTGCGCGCGTGGTCCTCGTGCGGCCCAGCGCCGCCGACCCGTCGATCTCCGAGGCGCTGATCCGCATCCACGGGGAGCTCGTCGCCGATGGCTTCGACGTGGAGCTCCTCGGCTCGCAGTCGGCCTCCGCCCCGCGGCCGGCGATGGACGACGCCGAGCAGCTGGCCGGCTCCGCGGCCCTGATCGGGCTGTTCCTGGCGCCGGACGGTCAGGCCGCCGAGCTCTGGGTGGTCGACCCGCGGACGGACAAGACGCTCGTGCGCCGGATCGACACGCGCGGCGAGGCGCCGGAGCACATCGCCGAGGTGCTCGCGGTGCGCGCCGTCGAGCTGCTCCGCGCGAGCCTGCTCGAGCTCCGGATGTCCTCGCGGCGCTCCGCGGCGCCCGCCGCCGCGCCGCCCCCGAGCGAGGCGAGCCGGCAGGCGCCTCGACGGGCAGAGCCGCCGCTCGACCCGCCGCGCCGGACGATGTGGGGCGTCGAGCTGGGGGGCGGGTTGCTCGCGAGCCCGGGCGGCATCGGCCCGGCGCTGCTCGGGGTGGCGCGCCTGCGCGTCGCGCCGCTCGCGCCGATCGAGGCGCGCCTCTCGCTCGCCGGGCTCGGAACGGCGCCGCGCGTCGCCGGGCCGCAGGGCAGCGCGACCGTGCAGCAGCGGTTCGGGCTCGTCGAGCTCGCGGCGCTCCCCTGGCCCGAGCTCCGCTTGCGCCCGAGGTTCTCGGCCGGCCTCGGGGCGCTCCACGTGGCCGTGGACGGCGAGGCGTCGTGGCCGTACCGGGGGGTGCACAGCGCGCGATGGGCGTTCGCCGCGGACGCCGGCGCCGGCGTCGAGCTCGGGATCGTGCCGCGGCTCGACGTCGTCGTCGAGGCGCACGCGCTGGTCGCGCACCCGTACCCGGTGGTCCGCTTCGTCGAGACCGAGGCGGCGCGCGTCGCGCGCCCGGCGCTGCTCGGCAGCCTCAGCCTCGTGGGGTGGCTGTGATCCGGAGGACGAGCGGCGCCGCCCCGCGCGCGTGGCGGTCGACGTTCATCGGCGGTCGATGTCGCTGAGCCGGCCGCTCGCCCGCGGAGAGGCGCCGGGCGTCACGGGCCCGCGCCGCCGGTGCCGGTGCCAGCTTCGAGCGGGGTCAGCTTGAACTGCTGGCTGGCGCCGCCGTTGGAGGCCCTCTGGACGAGGGCGGTGCCGTTGGCGGGCGGGGAGGCGTAAGCGTCGATGACCTTGCCGCTGAGGCGCGACGTGATGCGGACGGCGCCGCCGCCTGCCTCGGTGACGGACCATTGCTGGTTGGGGTTCTCGTGGCAGGTGTACTGGACGATGGCGGCGCCGTCGGCGGTCGACGCGCTGCGGACGTCGAGGCACTTGTCGCTGTGGACATTGCGGATCCGGTAATACCCGCCGTCCATCGCCTCGAAGCGGAACTGCTGGTTCATGCCGCCGTTGCAATCCCAGAGCTGCAGGACGACATCGTCGGCCGTGACGACGGCGGCGTCGACGTCCACGCAGAGCCCGCTCTGGACGCCGATCAGGGTGTAGGTGGTGTCCGTCGAGATGTCCGCCTCGACCTCCGCCGGGACGGCGTGCTGGAAGAGCTCGGCGACCTCCGCCGGGGCGAGCGCTCGGCTGTAAATCGCGATGTCGTCGACGTCCCCGACGAGGAGCCGGCCCTCCTGCGGCCATCGGCCGACGTAGAGGCTGGTGGGGCCGGGCGAGATCGTCTCCTCGACGGGCACGGTGCTGTGGAGCCGCCCGTCGACGTAGAGGCTCATGGTGAGCGCCTCGCCGTCGACGACCCCGACGGCGTGCGTCCACCGCTGGAGCTCCAGGCAGGAACATACGATGGCCTGGTCGTCGGTGATCTCGGGCCCCTTCCAGAACCCGAAGCGCATGCCTGGCGCCCCGCCGTCGTAGTCGATGCTGAGCTCCCATCCGCCGGAGTCCTCCGCGCTGATCACGGCCCTCAGCGTGTCGCCGGCGGGGGGCTGGTCGGTCAGCACGCGGACCCACGCCGAGACGGTCCAGCTCGAGGTGGCGTTCGGGAAATCGCCCACCGTCATGAACTCGCCCTCGTCGAAGTGCAGCGCGTGCCCGAACCGGCCGTCCTTCACCCATGTGCCGCCGGTGAGCTCGCCGTGGCGCCGGTTGGCGGACCGGTCGGCCACGACCGTCCCTTCGCCCTCGTCGAACGGCCAGTACGCGACGAGGTCCTGCGTCAACGTCGTCGTCGTCGCCGGCGCCACGGCGTCGAGCGGCGCCTTCTCGCAGGCCGCGAGCCCGAGCGACGCGACCGCGGCCACCCAGCGGCGCGCCGCGCGGATATGAGGCGCCGCCGCGGAGCCCGGCGTCGCGGCCGGACCCCGGCGCGGGTGCCGCGTGTTCGAGCGCGTCATCATCAGATCGTCACGCATAGCAGGCGACAGGACAGAGCGTAAAGCCCGCCTGTCGGGTTCGACAGGGGGAGCGCGGAGGCGCCGCGTGGCGCCGTCGGCAACGGGGACGGCATACGCTCGGTAGGCGCGCGCCGCAGCGCCCCTGAGGCCCTCCGGAAACGCGAGGACATCGGCGATCGAGCCCGACTGGACTTCTTGTGCTCCGTCCGGTAAGGCTGCGTAAGGGACGTTGGGGGTGTAGCCGGATGCTCGAGATGAAGAGGAACACCCAGACGCGACCGAACTTCTGCTCCGTTCTCGTCATCGCCGCCACCCTCGCTGCGGGGGCGGGATGCTCCGCTCCCGACCGGCATTTCACGGACAGCGGCGCGGGTGGCGGAACCGGCGGCGGTCCGATGGATGCGCAGGGCGGCGGAGGCGACGGCGCGTCCGGCGGAGGCGACGGCGCGTCGGGCGGAGGCGGCGGGGGCGACGGCGGAGGCGGCGAGGGCGCGTCCGGCGGCGGGGGCGGTGGGGATCCTGGATGCCAGATCCCGCCAGACAGCCCCACGCTCGCCGACGCCATCATGGTGGCTGCGGGCGACAGCCATACGTGCGCGATCCGGCATGACGGCTCTCTCTACTGCTGGGGGGACAACTCGTTCGGCCAGCTGGGTGTCCCGCAGGCGACGGCGGTCTCCTCGAGCACGCCGGTGAGGGTGCTCTTCCCCGCGACGCTCGGCGCGGCGACGATCACGCAGATCGCGTTGACCGAGCGGACGACCTTCGCGATCGACAGCCAGCTCCGACTCTGGGCCTGGGGAAACAACGAGACCGGGCTCCTCGCCAACGGCTCCAAGGACGCGATGGCCCATGACACCCCGGCGATCGTCGAGGATGGTGCGGCCCCGTTGCTCGTGCGCAAGATCGCGCCCGAGTGGTACTCGGCGTGCGCGCTCACCTCGACCAGCAACATTTACTGCTGGGGGGCCAACCTGTTCTCGAGCCTCGGGCCGGACGCGCGCGG
This sequence comes from Sorangium sp. So ce185, assembly GCF_051526825.1. Taxonomy (NCBI): domain Bacteria; kingdom Pseudomonadati; phylum Myxococcota; order Polyangiales; family Polyangiaceae; genus Sorangium; species Sorangium sp. So ce185. The sequence continues at coordinate 2,221,644 of NZ_CP150316.1, forward strand.
CGAGGAGAGCCTCGTCCCGGTGAAGGCGTTCAACTTCACCGCGACGGCCGGTCCGAGGGCCGTCCTCGCGCGGGGCATCGGCTCGATAGGCAGCTGCTTCTCGACGGGGGTCGCGGAGGACGGGCTGCGTTGCTGGGGCGCCATGGGCGGCGGTTATATCCTCACGAACACCCCCTCCAGCTCCGAGGGCGGCGTGAACTACAGCGCGCACATGCCGCTCATCGAGGCGGGAGCGACGCTGCCCCTCTCCGAGATCTCCTACGGCACGAACTTCGGCTGCGCGCGCGACGACGTGGGAGGCCTGTTCTGCTGGGGGGCGAACAACAGCTCGGGTCAGCACGGCGCCGAGGCTCCCCCGCCCGGGACGGCGGCTGCGATCCCCGGTGTCTGGGGGCCGATGTCCACCGGCTACGTCTTCGTTTGCGCGGTCGACGACCAAAGGCAGCTCCGCTGCCGTGGCAGCAACGAGCAAGGGCAGCTCGGTCGCAGCACGCCGATGATGGGCGACAATGCGCGACTGGAGCCCGTCGTGCTCGGCGACGGCACCGCGCTCGCCAAGGTCGTCGCGGTGAGCGCCGGCTTCTTCCACGCGTGCGCGATCGTCGAGGGGGCGTGCGGCCCCACGGGCCCTGGCCAGGTCCTGTGCTGGGGCAAGGGCACCCTGGGTCAGCTCGGCGACGGCGCCGGGACGAGCTCCGCGGTCCCCGTCGAGGTGAAGGCGCCCTGAGGGGAGGAGCCGCGGTGAGCGGGCGTCGACCTGGGCTCAGGTGAGCACGGGAGTCAGGTCCGGGTCGCCTTTGGCCATCGCCCGCCGGTAGGCGGGCCGCGCGCCGATGCGCTGGAGATAGGCGCGTATGCTGGGGTAGGGCGCGAGATCCACCGGATGGAACAGCCGCATCGTGGTGAGCGAGAAGACGCTCATGACGTCGGCTGCGGTGAGCTCGCTCCCCGCGAGATAGTCGGTCTGCCCCAGTCGGGCTTCGATCAGCGCGAGCACTTGGTCGAGTCGCCCCTGCACCGACGCCTGAACCGGATGATCCGGCGCCAGCCCGCACCGCCCCACCATCATCGAGCGGAGCATCGCCGGCTGCAGGTTGCCGTTGGAGAAATGGAACCAGTAGAGATAGGCAGCGAAATCGGGGTGGTCCGGCCCATGGCGCAGGCGGCCGCGACCGTACCGGACGAGGATGAATTCGACGATCGCGGCCGACTCGGCCAGCAGCATCCCGTCGACCTCGATGAGCGGGGCCGCGCCGAGCGGATGCAGCGCCTTCAGCTCCGGCGGCGACAGGCGCGTGACGGGATCGCGCGTGTATTTCTCGAGATCGTAGGGAACGCCGAGCTCTTCACAAAGCCAAAGGATGCGCTCCGATTGGGAGTGACCGAGGTGATGGATCTTCAGCATGGATCCCTCCTTGCGTGCTGCACCCGGCGCCGTCGCGGTCGCGACGACGGCGCAGCAGGTGATCGCATGAACCGCGTTCATGCCCCTGAACAGTAGCGCCCCCGGGTCGCCTCGGAACCGCAACCGCGCGCTCGGACGCCGCAATCCGCCGCGCGACGCCCCTGGGCGAAGGGGCGCTAGCGGCGGCGGCGCAGCTCCGAGGGCAGCACGCCAAAACGATCCCGAAAGCGCTCCGCGAACCGAGATGGCGAGTCGTAGCCGGATTGCTCGGCGACGACGGCGAGCGGTCGCTCGGTCGTCCACAGGAGCATGAGGGCGTGATCCATCCGGATCTCGAGCAGCAGCTGCTGGAACCCCGTGCCCTCGCGGCGCAAGTGACGCTGCAGCGTGTCGTCGCTCATCCCCAGTTGCCGGGCGACCTCCGGCAACCGCCACGGGTGGGCGGGGCGCTCGCCGAGCATTCGCTTCAGCCGGACACGAAGATCGGACGCCGCGACGAAGGGGTCGATGCCCGCCTCGCCGAGCCACGCGACGAGCTCGAGGAGGCGCGAGCGCTGGACGGCCGCGGGCAGGCCTCGCTCGAACGCCTCCAGGCAACGGCTGAGCGCCGCGTCGAGCTCCTCGTGCTCGGCCACGCGGAGCTTGCGGACCTGCTGGCGCTCGCGCGCCTCCGCGCCAGGCGGCAGGTAGCGCGCGAGCTCGAACGACAGAATGACGCCCTCCGCCTCGTAGGCCCCCTGCGCCGGCACATTGCGCACGTCGACCCGGGTGCCCGCGGGCAAATAGAGCAGCTCGCCCGGCCGCGCCGCGAGGGACTCGTCCGCGCGGCGGAGCTGCTTCTGGCCCTGCAGGACGCGCACGAGCGCCGGAGAGCCCCACTCGACGTCCGCGAAGAGCAGATCGGTCTCCGTCTGCCTCACCCGCAGCGGCAACCCGTGGGCGACCCTCGCCTCGGCCACGCGCGGCCGTGCGAGCCGTCCTTTGGCGTTCGCGTCCGTCGATCGCGCCCGTGACCGCGTCATCGGCGCTGGACGGTAGCACATGCCTCCCGTTGCGCGCCTCGACCGCGTCGTGAGCGCGTGTCGCTCCCCGGCATCGCGCCGGGCAGGGGGCGTGCTCGCTGGCCCGCCGGGGCCCGGCGCTCACTCCCCCGGCTGGATGGCGACGGAGTATCCGCCGTCGGCCATCACGATGGAGCCGACCATGAAGCTCGCCTTGTCGGACGCCAGGAACGCGACCACCTCGGCGATCTCCTCGGGCGCGGCCGCGCGACGGATGGGGGCGCCTTTGCCGTGATCGCGCAAGAACTCGCGGCCGTCGGGCCGGATGTCGTTGAGCAGGTTCGTGACCACGTCGCCCGACCCGACGGCGTTGACGCGGACGCCATGGTCGATGGCCTCCAGGGCCAGGACCCGCGTCAGCTGCGCCAGCGCGCCCTTCGACGCCGCATAGGCGGCGATCTGCGGGAACCCGAAGAAGCAGGCGTAGGAGCCGATGTTGACGATCGCCCCGCGCCGGTTCGGGATCATCGCCCGCAGCGCCTCGCGCGAATGCAGGAACACCCCGGTGACGTTCACGTTCATGATCGAGTTCCAGTCGTCCAGCGACATGTCGACCACGAGCTTGTTGATGATGCGCGCGGCATTGTTGACGAGGATGTCGAGCTTTCCGAAGCGCTCGACGGCGAGCGCGACGACGCGCTTGGCCGTCTCTTCCTGGGCGACATCCCCGACGAACGGCACGATGCGGCCGTCACCGCGGGGCAGCTCGTGGACCGCCGGGTTGACATCCTCGGCCACGACCAGGGCGCCGCGCGCCTTCAGCAAGAGCGCCGTGGCCCGACCGATGCCGCTCGCCGCGCCGGTGACGATCGCGACCCTACCTTCGAGATCACGCTGCAGGTCTTCGGTCTTGCTCATGTTCCTCTCCCGAGAGCGTTAGCGTTATGGATATGCTCCCAATCTCTCCCTCTCCTGGTGGCGTCCAGGGGAGATCGCAAGCCCCCGGAGCCAGGGGCCCCGACCTCCTCGAGAGCGTCTTCCGAGCTTCACCAGATTGGCACTGCGCGCACGCCCGCGGGGCAATTGCACGGTCCCGCTCGGCGATTGGCGAGCGCGGCTAGGCAATGCCGGTGGGTGAGGCGCCGCGCGTGCCGGTGACCGCCCTCGAGGCCGCGGGCAGAGCGGGCACCATGTCGCACCAGGCGCCGCCCGGAGGGATTTGCTATCCTCGGAGCATGCCCGCGTCCGCGCCGAAGGGTGCCCGCCCCGCGACCTTGGAGGATCTCCTCGCGATCCCGGAGGAGGAGCGGCGCCACGAGCTCATCGAGGGCAGCATCGTCGAGAAGGGGGCCGCGACCGGCGAGCACGGGGCCGTGCAGCGCAAGCTCTCCGCCTACGTCGACCCCTACGATCAGCGGCCCGGCGGGCGCAGGCCCGGGGGTTGGTGGTTCGCCACCGAGGTCGATGTCCACTTCGACGCCGCGAACACCGTCCGCCCAGACGTGGTCGGCTGGCGGCGAGACCGCGTCCCGGAGCGCCCGCGCGGTACCCCGATCCTGGTGCGCCCCGATTGGATCTGCGAGATCCTCTCGACGAACAAGCGGAACGATCTCATCAGGAAGAAGCGCGTCTATCACCGGCACCAGGTTCCGCACTACTGGATCATCGACCCCGAGGAGGAGACCCTGGCCGTCTACCGCTGGACGCCGGAAGGCTACGTCGAGATCCTCGTCGCCGAACGCGGCGAGCAGGTCCGGGCCGAGCCGTTCGAGGCGACCCCGCTACACATCGGCGTGCTCTTCGGCGACGACGAAGACGACCAGCCCGCGCGGGAACCCTAGCACAGCGTTCCCCGAGCTCCGCACGCGCTCGTAGACCCACAGCCTGCGGGGCCCAGCAGTGCTGGACCACCGTGCGTCAATCGACCGGATAGCCCCGCCACATCCAGCGCAGCGTGTCGGGGAGCGTCTGCCTGATCACGCTCCCTTCGCAGTGGCCGGCGCCCTTCGCGTAGACGAAGCGGTAATGATACCCCTTCTCCTTGAGGATCGCCGCCACGCGCTGGTTCGCCATCACCCAGTTGTGGTGGCTGGCCTCATCCCTGGTGCTGCCGAGGTCGTTCTCGCCGACCTGCAGGAAGATGCGCAGCGGCTTGCGCGGGCTCTCCCGGATGAGCCCCTCCGTGTACTCCCAGGCACCGTCGGGATACTCGGCCTCGGTGGGCGCGCGGGGGTTCTGCTGGTCGACGAACGTGCCGGAGTAGGTGACGATCTTGCGGTAGGTGTCGTGCCCGAACCAGCCCATGGTCAGCGCCGCCGCCCCGCCCGAGCTGCATCCATACGTGGCGCGGCCGTCCGGGTTGCTCGTGAACTTCAGGTTGGGGTACGCGGCGCGGACGGCTCGATCGTTCTTGACCGCCTCGAGGAGCTCCGTATCGACGAACCTCTGATAGGCGTCCGACATGGTATCGTATTCGAGCCCCCGCTCGCTGCCGTACGAGTCGCCCCCGCCGCTCGCGGCGAAGATGGCGATGACGCTCGGGAAATGGTCGTCCGGGTCCGCGACGAGGTTGTTGATCGTGTTGATGATCTCGTTCCTGTCGCGCGCGTCCTGCACGACCATGAACGGCGCCTCCGCGCCGTCGACGTACGTCGCGGGGATCGCGACCTCCACGCGGCGGTTGAAATCCCCCTTGGCATTGTCGTTCAAGGTCGGGTCGTGGCCGGTGAAGATCTCGCTCTCCCGGGAGGACAGGGTAAACGTGAACGTCCGCCCCTGGGGAACGCCGTCGATCCTCTTGATCTCCGGGGCGTCCTGGTAGCGCGGCCCGATCTCGAAATCGCCGTCGCCTTCGGTGCCGACCGTATCGACCGTCCCGCCCTGTCCTCCCCCGCCGTTCGGGTTCGGGTCGTCCGTGCCGCCCGCGCCCGAGGTGCTGGTGCTGGTGCCCGAAGAGCTGCTGCTGCTGGTGCTGGTGCTCGAAGAGCTGCTGCTGCTGCTCGAAGAGCTGCTGCTTCCTTTTCCTCCGCTGCCGCCCGAGCCGCCGCCGCCGGCGGCGCCGTCGTCGAACCCGCAGGCAGCGATTGAAAGCGCGACGAGGAGCGAGATACTGCATGAGCTCGAGCGGGGCATGGATCCTCCTTGGGCCGGTCGGCGGACGTGACGCCGATCGCGACGTTCGCGTGAGCGCGCAGGCGCCGCCGGGCAGCGCGGGCGACGATCGACGAGCTACTCGGTGGTGAACCGGAAGACGACCGTCTGCGCGTAGCGCTGGCCGGGCTTGAGGATGACCTCGTTCTTCCAGGCCGGGACGTTGATCGAGTTCGGGAACTTCTGCGGCTCGAGGCAGAAGCCGCTGTACTGGTCGTAGACCGCGCCGCCCTTGCCCTTGATCGACCCGTCGAGGTAGTTGCCGGTATAGAACTGGATCCCCGGCTGGTCGGCCTCGACCGTCAGCACCCGACCGGTCTTCGGATCCTTGACCCGCGCCGCCTGGCGGAGCTTGTGCGGGTCGCCGTTGACGACGAAGTTGTGGTCGTATCCGACCGGCTTGCCGCCCACGGCTTTCAGGTCCCTGCCGATCGGCTTCGCGGCGGTGAAATCGAGCGGCGTCCCCTTCACCGGCTTGATCTGGCCCGAGGGGATGTCGGTGGCGTCCGGCGGGGTGTAGCTGTCGGCGTGCAGCGTCAGCTCCTGGTCGGCGACGGAGCCCGAGGCGTGCCCTCCCAGGTTCCAGTAGCTGTGGTGGGCCATGTTGACGATCGTGGTCTTGTCGGTCGTCGCCGACATCTCGACCGTGAGCTCGTTCTCGTTGGTGAGCGTGTAGGTCGCGGTTGCGCTGACCGTGCCGGGGTATCCTTCTTCCCCCTCTTTCGATACGTACGTGAGCTTGATGGACGGGCCGCGCGGCGTCTCGGTCGCTTCCGCGTCCCAGACGACCTTGTCCCAGCCTTTCTTGCCGCCGTGCAGCGTGTGGGCGCCGTTGTTCGCGGAGAGCTTGTAGGTCTTGCCATCGAGCTGGAACTGCGCGTTCTTGATGCGATTGGCCACGCGGCCGACCGTCGCCCCGAAGTACGGGCTGCTCTTCAGGTACCCGTCGAGGTTGTCGTGGCCGAGGACGACGTCGCCCATCTTCCCTGTCCTGTCGGGGACGTGGAGCTCGGTCACCGTCGCGCCGTAGGTCATCACCTTCGCGACCAGGCCGTTCGCGTTCGTCAGCGTGTAAAGGAGCACCTCTTTGCCATCGGCGTTGCCGAAGGGCGCCTTGGAGACGGAAGCGGGCTTTGCGTTCACGGCTTCACCCCCAGATGGCGCGGATGTGGCGGCCGGGGCCGCTGGAGGGGCGCCCGTCGCGTGGGCCGCCGCCGGCGCGGGCGGCGCTGCCGCAGGGGGCGTGTCGGCGGTCTGCGCGCCGCCGCACGCGCCGGCGATGCACGCCGTCATCGTGAATCCGAACCACGATCTCGTCCGACCTATCGCCATTCTGCTCCCTCCGTCAGGATGGGCTCACTTGGATCGGCTCCGCCTGAGCGAGCCCAGCGCGGGCGAGCCCCCGCGAGCTCGCCATGGCTTGCGTCTACGACACCCGAGCGGAGTCAGCGCGGATCTCGAGCCCGGTACCAAGGACCAAGAGTCCGGTGCACACGACGGCTACCCGGGACAAAGCGGAAGGACGCCCCGAGACAGAATTGTGAGCGTTCACATAGACCATGTCAACTCAAATGAATCGGCGCGAGGGAGCCTCGATCCCGAAATTGGAATCCACATCGAACAATACCGTGGCCCTGCGCCCGTCTTGTTGACGCGCCGCTCCGGGGGAGTCTCGCCAGCGCCAGCGCCAGCGACGCGACGTCGAGCGTGGCCGCGGATGGACAGATCCTCGTTGACATAAAAAATGTGAGCGTTCACAATACTGGGATTCCTGCTTCGACTTTGCCCTGAGGGGGTCGTGATGCATACCGGCACCTTCGCCATCGGGATCGAGCTCGGCTCCTACCCCGAGAGGGTTGTGTTCGTACCGATGGTGCGTGCGAAGGCTGCCCAGCCCGTGACCGCCCGCGCGGCGGTCGCTCCGTCGACGGCTCCGCCCGCCGACGCGGTCTCCGCCGTCCCCGACGACGCCGCGCCGCTCGACTTCGTCAAGGTGTACCGCAAGCTCTTTCCCCTCGTCGGTCGGACCGTGCGCCGCCTCGGCGTGGACGCCTCGTCGCACGAGGACGTGTGCCAGGAGGTGTTCGTCGTCGTGCACCGACGGCTCCCCGAGTTCCGGGGCCGCTCCTCGCTGAAGACGTGGGTCTTCGGGATCGTGGCCAACGTCGTGCAGGCGCACCGGCGGTCGCTGCGCCGCCAGAGCCCGGCCCACCGCGGGACAGGGGAGATCGTGGATCCCGAGCAGCTCGCAGGGCCGAGCGACCTCAGCCCCGACGAGGCCATGACGAGGGCGGAGACCGCGCGCATGGCGCACGACCTCCTGGCGTCCCTCGACGAGGAGAAGCGCGTGGTGCTCCTCCTCGCCGATCTGGAAGAGATGCCGGCGGCGGAGATCGCGCAGGAGATCGGGGTGAACGTCAACACCGTGTATGCGCGGCTGAGGGCCGCTCGACAGGCGTTCTCCGACGCGGTGCACCGCCACCACGCCAGGCTCCGAGGGGGCCCTCCACGTCCGCCCCACACCCGGGCAGCCCGGGGAGCAACACCATCACCGTAGACTTCTGTGCACAGGGCACGGCCTGATCTTCGCGCGGCCGCGACGTCGATTTGATCACGAAATCCGCGCGCACCGGTCACTAGGGGGAATAGCCGATTCCATACGCGGGAGCCGATGATGACGTTCAGATTGGAGCGAGTGTTCGCGCGTCCCTGGCTCGCCGCCGGGGGATGCCTCCTGAGCATCTCGTGCACTGGTACCCTCGGGAGCGATAGCGCTCCGGGGCAGGACGACGGCGATCCGGATCAGGACGTCGCCCTCGCTGTCGACGGGATGCCGCTGCACCATATGACAGCCTCGGAGTACAATTCGACGGTCGCCCACCTCCTGGGAACGCGCCTGAGGCCCGCGGACGGCTTCCCGGCCTTCGGCGCGAAGGGCTACGACGCGAACGTGAGCGCGCTCTCGAACCTCTCGCAGGTCCTGGTCCAGGGGTATTACGACGCCGCCAGGACCCTCGCCGAGGACGCGTTCTCGAACGAGGCGCAGCGCGCCAAGATCCTCGTGTGCGACCCGGCGCAAGGCGCGGGCGACGGGTGCGCGCGCGAGATCATCGAGCGCTTCGGGCTGCGCGCGTTCCGGCGCCCGCTCGAGGCGGCGGAGGTCGAGCGGTACGCGGCGCAGTACGCCCACGCGCGGACCGCCCTGGAGATGTCCCCCGTCCAGGCGGTGCAGCACGTCGTCCGGACCTTGCTGACGTCGCCGCATTTCCTCCTCCGGATCGAGCTGGGCCCCGACTCGGCGAGATCGGCGGGCGCCCTCAACGGCTACGAGGTCGCGTCGCGCCTCTCGTACCTGCTCTGGAGCTCGCTCCCGGACGAGGAGCTCTTCGACGCGGCGGAGGCCGATCGGCTGGCCACCGAGGACGAGCTCCAAGAGCAGGTGGACCGCATGCTGGCCGACCCGAAGAGCGCCGCCTTCTTCCAGAACTTCTTCGGGCAGTGGCTCGGCACGCGCACGCTCCCCAGCCACAACGCCGACGCGACCCGGTTCCCGCTCTGGAACGACGAGGTGAAGGGCGCGATGCTCGACCAGGCCAACGCCTACTTCGCCGAGTTCACGACCGGCGGGCGGCCCTGGTCCGAGTTCCTCACGGCGCCCCACCCGGAGAGCCGGCTCGTCGAGCCGCTCACCGCGAACGACCCCGAGGGCGTGCGCCGGGGGTTCCTCACGCTCCCGGCGTTCCTGACGCTGTCGTCCCGCGCCGACAGGACCTCTCCCACGTCCCGCGCGAAGACGATCCTGGAGCAGTTCTTCTGCGTACCCCTGGTGCCGCCCCCCAACGTGGACATCCCGGAGCTCGGCGACGCGGGCGGGGACGAGGGCCCCGTCGAAAATGTACGCCAGGCGCTCGAGAAGCACCGCGCGTCGCCCGACTGCGCGAGCTGCCACGACGTGCTCGACCCGATCGGGCTGAGCCTGGAGAACTTCGATCCGATCGGCGCCTACCGGACCGCGTACCCGAACGGCGACCCGGTCGACGCGACGGGGGTGTACGAGGGCGCGGCGTTCGAGGACATCTCCGGCCTCGTGCCGGCGCTCGTCGAGGGCGCCCGGTCGGGGGCGTGCCCCTCGGAGCAGCTCTTCAGCTATGCCCTGCGCCGGCGCCCGAGCGGCGACGACAGGACCAGGCTCAAGGAGATCGCCGAGCGCTGGGGCGGGGGGACGATCGCGGATCTGGTGAAGCAGGTGGTGACCAGCGATGCGTTCCGCCTTCGAGGGAAGGGCAAGGCGCGGTGAGGCCGCGCGCGTTGTTTCTGCACGAGGCGAGGCACGAAGGAGCGATGCGCACATGAAACGCTTGATGACACGCAGGAACCTGTTGCGCGGCGCGGGCGTCTGTCTGGCGCTGCCGTGGCTCGAGAGCCTCGCGCCGCGCGGGGCGCGCGCGGGGGAGCCCGGCACCCCGAAGCGCTTCCTGCTCTGCACGTTCCCGAACGGGGCGCCCCATCACTGGTGGGAGACGGCCCCGGCGTTCGGGAAGACGTTGAAGGGCGCCGACTTCAAGCTGCCGAGGGTGCTCGAGCACTTCGCGCCGGTGAAGTCGAAGATGCTCATGATAAGCCGCCTCGGCAACTACACGTGGAGCACGGAGCAGCACCCCTACATCGAGCCTTCCCACTCGCGCCTCGGCGCGGCGCTCTCGACCTGCGTGGACGCCGATCAGCTGGGGAGGGAGGCGCGCCAGGACCTCGGCGAGTGGGTGGGCAACGGCGTCTCGGTCGACCAGCTCATCGTCCAGAAGGCAGGCCCGGAGCAGGCGACCCGCATCCCGTCGCTGCAGACGGGGCTCGGGGTCAAGCCCGGCTTCTTCGACCAGCGCAGCTACGCCTACAACCAGGTCGTCTCGTGGAAGAGCCCGCGCGAGCCGCTGAAGCGCTCGGTCAACCCGAAGGCGGTGTTCGACGCGCTCGTCGGCGCGGGCGTGGGGGCCGGCGTGCCAGGGCAGAGCGACGAGGAGGCCAGGATCGAGGCGGAGCGCCGCGCGGCGGCCGAGAAGAGCGTCATCGACGGCGTGCTCGCGGACGCGAACTCGCTCATGAACCGGGTCGGCTCCGACGATCGCAAGATCGTCCAGCAATACCTGGACTCGCTGCGCGAGATCGAGAAGAACGCGACCCGCGTCCAGGACACGATGACGCCGGGGCAAGGGGGCCTCGGCTGCAGCCCGATCGGCCAGCCCGGCGTGGTCCCCGAGCCGCCGGGCCAGGCGGAGGGGCTCAACGAGAACGACAACACGGGAGCCGGCCCGTACAAGCACGAAGATCACGCGAAGGTCATGATCGACCTCATCGTCATGGCCATTCAATGCGACGTGACGCGCGTGATCACCCACATGCTCGACGACATGCGCTCCGAGTTCGAGTACCGGTGCATCCCGGAGGACGTCCGCGCCAAGGTGGGGCTCGCGTACAGGAGAGAGAGCAGCCTGCACTACCACTCCTCCCAGCACGCCGCCGGCAACCTGGACAAGGCGACCCAGAATGGCCAGTACAAGATCATCGCGCAGAGCAACCTCGACTACGCGGCGATCAACTGCTGGCTCAACCAGAAGAGCGCGCAGCTCGCGCAGCGGCTGGACGCGATCCCCGAGGGCGACGGCACGGTGCTCGATCACTGCGTCATGGTGCACATGAGCGAGATGCGCTCGCACGATCACGACGGGTACGACCTGCCCATCGTGCTCCTCGGCGGCGACGGCGTCTTCTTGAACGACGCGCACGTCGCCTACGGCGCCCTCGGCAGCGATCGCCAGCTCCGCGATCTGTGGTTCACCATCATGAACCAGTACTACGGCCTGGGCGTCACGTCGTTCGGCGAGGACCGCCGCGGCGCGCCGAACGCGTTGCTCGAGGAGATCCTGCGGTAGCGCGGCGACTCCCGTCCCGGAGCGCCCGCCTCCGGGCCTCGCCATCCCACCTCCGCTCAAGCAGGCGCGGCCAGGCGGCCCGCCATGTACCGCGCGGGCGACGTCCCGAGCGCTTTGCGAAACATGGTCACGAAGCTGCTCGCGCTCTCGTAGCCGAGGTCCAGCGCCACGCTTTGCACGGCCGCGCCGCGGGAGAGCTTCTGGATGGCGAGGATGATGTGGAGCTGCTGGCGCCAGCGGCCGAAGCTCAAGCCCGTCTCCTCGACCAGGAGACGGTTCAAGGTGCGCTCGCCGACGCCGATTCGCTTCGCCCACGCCTTCGTCGTCGCGCCGTTCGCCGGATCGGCGGTCATCGCGTCCACCAGACGACGGAGCCGCGGATCGGTCGGCATCGGCAGGCGATGCTTCTCGATGGAGACGGTCGCGAGCTCGTCGAGGAGCACGCTCACCAGCCGCGCGTCCGGCCCGTCGAGGTCGTAGAGCGCGGGGCGCGTCGCCAGGCGCAGCAAGAGCTCGCGGAGGAGCGGCGTCACCGACACCGCGCAGCAATCCCGCGGGAGGCGCGGCGCCGCGCCGGGCTCGACGAAGACGCTGTAGCCCTCGAGCGGCGCGCGCGCGCGGATCCGATGGGTCACCGACGCGGGGATCCACAGCGCCGATTGCGGCGGCACGATCCAGAGGGCGCTCGACCCTTCGCAGACCAGCTCTCCGCGCACCAGGTACATGAGCTGCGATTCGCGGTGCGCGTGAGGCTCGCTCTCGAGCCCGCCGCTCGCCATGCTGAGCCCGATCGCGTTCACCGGCCGCGCGACCTCGGTCTTCCAGCGCCCACGCGCCTCGAGCGCGAATCGGGTCGCGAGCGACTCGAGCGACGCCGCCGCGCCACGGGGCTCGTTCGCCACCTGGACGTCTCCGCGGATCGTCCAGCCCGTCGGATGCTCAATCCGTGTCGCCCCCGAGCTCCGCCGCTTCGCTGCCATGACCGCTTTGAACAACAATTTGTCTTGATTGCGCAATGCGGTCAAGGCGCCGGTTGCTTAGGCTCTCCTCCCATGAAATCCGATCCCTTCGCCATCCTGCCCGACGGGCGGGTGCGCGCCGTGCTGCGGCGCCTCCACGACGACGCCGACCGGCAGGTGCCTGGCGTCATCCTCCATCTCTTGCCGAAGCTGCCGCGGATGCTCCTCGGCCGCCGCATCGACGTTCCGGGCACGGAGCTCGACTTCGCCGACAAGTACCTCGCGATCGGGAGCGACCAGGGCGCCTTCTGCTACCTGACGGCGCGGGCGCTCCGCGCCACAACGATCGTCGAGTTCGGCACGTCGTTCGGCGTCTCGACGCTGTGGCTGGCGGCGGCGGTGCGCGACAACGGCGGCGGCCGCGTCATCGGCACCGAGCTCGTGCCGGAGAAGGCGCGGCGCGCGCAGGCGAACCTGGAGGAGGCGGGGCTCGCGTCCTTCGCCGAGATCCGCGTCGGCGACGCGACGGAGACGCTGCGGGCCGACCTCGGCGAGGTGGACTTCATGCTCAACGATGGGTTTCCCCTGCGAGCCCTCGACGTGCTGAAGCTCGTCGCCCCGGCCCTGCGTCCGGGCGCCGTGGTGGTGACCGACAACGTCGGCGTCTTCAGGGCCGACTACCGCGATTACGTCGCCTACGTGCGCGATCCGCGCCACGGTTTCGCGTCGATGACGGTGCCCTTCCGCTCGGGCACCGAGTACTCGGTCCGGCAGCCGGCACACCCGGGCTGACCGGGGCCAGCGGCAGCCCCGAGAAGGAGCGCGCGACGGCGTCCCGGTCGCGGCTCGCGACGGCCCCCGCGCCCCGTCGACGGTGCTCATGTCGACCGAGCCAGCGCGACCGCGTCGGGGCCGACCGGGAAACGGAGCTTCCCGGTCGCGTCGTTCGCGGCGCGCCACACCACCTCGGCCACGTCGGACTGCCTCGTCACCGCGGACGGCTGCCCGAGAGAGGCGAAGATGCGCTGCGCGAAACGCGCGTACGCCTCGGGGATCAGCCCCTGCATCCGGGCCCCCCCGTTGCTCGTGAAGCTCGTGCTCGGGCCATAGCCCGGCTCGACCAGCTTCACCCGCACATCGAACTCCTCGAGCTCGAACGCGAGCGACGCGGTGAACCCCTCGATGGCCGTCTTGCTCGCCGTGTACACGGCCACGAGCGGCATGGGCGCGAGCGTCGCGCTCGAGGTCACGTTCACGATCACCCCCGACCTGCGCGCGCGGAGCTGGGGCAGCACGGCCTGCGTCATCGCCATCACGCCGAAGGTGTTGGTCTCGAACACCTCGCGCACCGTGGTCATCGGCGTGACCTCGAAGGCGCCCAGGAGCCCGATGCCCGCGTTGTTGACTCGGTGTGCCGCAGCTCACCGCGGAGGGGGCCGCTCTCGGAGGCCGCGCACCGAGCGTGAGGATCATGACCCCGCTCCGCCGGTCCCGGCGGCCCGGTCTGCGCGCTTGACAATCCATAAGCGTCGGCTTATAGGTTGGTCATGCAGCGCGCGGCCGCGGCCGAGGACAAGATCTTCCAGGCGCTGGCCGACCCCAGCCGCCGGGCGATCTTCGAGTCGCTCACGCGCGGCGAAGCGGCGGTGAAGGACCTCACGGCGCGCTTCGACATCTCGCAGCCGGCGGTCTCGCAGCACCTCGCCACCCTGAAGGACGCCGGCCTGGTGAACGCCCGGCGCGAAGGGCGCTGCGTCTACTACCGGGTGGAGCCGCGCGGGATGAAGCCGCTCCTCGACTGGATCTCACACTACCGCGCCTTCTGGACAGACCGCATCGATCGCCTCGAAGCCCTGCTGGAGAAAATGGACGAATGAGCCTCATCGACAAGACCGCCCCGTCGCAAACCGAATCCATCTCCTTCGAATTCGATCTGCGCCATTCACCGGAGAAGGTGTGGCGCGCGCTCACCGACCCCGAGCTGCTCGCGGAGTGGCTCCTGCCCGCCGTCGGGTTCAAGCTCGATCCCGGGGCCGCGTTCACGTTCAAGACGCAGCCGTACCCCGGGTGGGACGGCACCGTGGACTGCCGCATCCTCGAGATCGAGGCGCACAGGAAGATCAGCTACACGTGGAACGTGCCTTTTCTCGACACCGTCGTGACCTTCACGCTCACCCCCACGGCGTCGGGCACCCGCCTGTCGCTCGAGCAATCGGGCTTCAAGCCGGACCAGAAGCAGAACTTCGGCGGCGCGCGCTACGGCTGGAAGATGATGGGCGGAAAGCTCGTCGAGCTGCTCGCGAGGCTCCCGTGAACAAACTGGTTCGAGAGAGCCACCGCTGGGTGTCGGTCGCCTTCACGGTGGCCGTCATCGCCAACTTCGTCGCCTTGGCCTCGGGACAGGGGCAGCCTCCCGCCTGGGTGACCTACTCGCCGCTGCTCCCGCTCGCCTTGCTCCTGTTCACCGGTCTGTACTTGTTCGTGCTGCCGTATGCCACCAGGTGGCGCAGCGGGCGGCGCGCCGACTGAGCGGGCAGCCGGCCGGGGGGATCTCTTCACAAACCGTCGAACATCCATGACAGGATCGCGAAACATGACCGCCTCCAGCCAGCACGCCGCAGACCGCCACGACCTGATCCGCGTCCAGGGCGCCAGGGAGAACAACCTGAAAGACGTCAGCGTCGAGATCCCCAAGCGGCGGCTGACCGTGTTCACCGGCGTCTCGGGATCGGGCAAGTCGTCGCTCGTGTTCGGCACCATCGCGGCGGAGTCGCAGCGGCTGATCAACGAGACCTACAGCGCGTTCGTGCAGGGGTTCATGCCGACGCTGGCCCGGCCCGAGGTCGACGTCCTGGAAGGGCTGACGACCGCGATCATCGTCGACCAGGAGCGGATGGGCGCCAACGTCCGGTCGACGGTCGGCACGGCCACCGACGCCAACGCCATGCTGCGCATCCTCTTCAGCCGGCTCGGGAAGCCGCGCATCGGGTCGCCCAACGCCTTCTCGTTCAACGTCCCCTCGGTCCGCGGCGCCGGGCAGATCGTCGTCGAGAAGGCCGGCGGGAAGAAGACCGAGGCGCGCACGTTCGAGGTCAACGGCGGCATGTGCCCGCGATGCGAGGGGATGGGCTCGGTCTCCGACATCGACCTGTCGCAGCTGTACGACGACAAGAAGTCGCTCAACGAGGGCGCGATCACGATCCCCGGCTACAGCATGGATGGCTGGTACGGCCGCATCTTCAGGGGCTGCGGCTTCTTCGACCCGGACAAGCCGATCCGCAAGTTCAGCAAGAAAGAGCTGCACGACCTGCTCCACAAGGAGCCGACCAAGATCAAGGTCGACGGCATCAACCTCACCTATGCAGGGCTGATCCCGTCGATCCAGAAGTCGTACCTGTCCAAGGACGTCGACGCGCTGCAGCCGCACATCCGGGCGTTCGTGGACCGCGCGGTCACCTTCACCACCTGTCCCGAGTGCGGCGGCACCCGGCTCAACGAGGCCGCCCGGTCCTCCAAGATCAAGGGGATCAACATCGCCGACGCCTGCGCGATGCAGATCAGCGACCTCGCCGCGTGGGTGCGCGGCCTGGACGAGCCGTCCGTCGCGCCGCTCCTGGCGACGCTGCGGGAGACGCTCGACTCGTTCGTGGAGATCGGGCTGGGCTACCTCAGCCTCGACAGGCCGTCCGGCACGCTGTCGGGCGGTGAGGCGCAGCGCACCAAGATGATCCGCCACCTCGGGTCGTCGCTCACCGACGTGACCTACGTCTTCGACGAGCCGACGGCCGGGCTGCACCCCCACGACATCCAGCGGATGAACGACCTGCTGCGGCGGCTGCGCGACAAGGGCAACACCGTCCTCGTGGTCGAGCACAAGCCGGAGGTGATCGCGATCGCCGACCACGTCGTCGATCTCGGCCCCGGCGCCGGCACCGCCGGCGGCAAGGTGGTCTTCGAGGGCACCGTCGACGCGCTGCGGGCCAGCGGCACGCTCACCGGCCGCCACCTGAACGACCGGGCCTCCCTGAAGCCGTCGGTGCGGAAGCCGTCGGGGGTGATCAAAGTGCGCGGCGCCCGCACGCACAACCTGCAGAACGTCAACGTCGACATCCCGCTCGGCGTGCTGGTGGTGGTGACCGGCGTGGCCGGGTCGGGCAAGAGCTCGCTCATCCACGGCTCGGTGTGCGGCCGGGAAGGGGTGGTGGCGGTCGACCAGACCCCGATCCGCGGCTCGCGGCGGAGCAACCCGGCGACGTACACCGACCTGCTGGAGCCGATCCGCAAGGCGTTCGCGAAGGCCAACGGCGTGAAGCCCGCCCTGTTCAGCGCCAACTCGGAGGGCGCCTGTCCGACCTGCAACGGCGCCGGGGTGATCTACACCGACCTGGCGATGATGGCCGGCGTCGCCACGGTCTGCGAGGAGTGCGAGGGCCGGCGGTTCCAGGCGTCGGTGCTGGAATACCGGTTCGGCGGGCTCAACATCGCCGAGGTGCTCGACCTGTCGGTCGACGACGCGGCCCGCTTCTTCGGCGCCGGCGAGGCGCGTACGCCGGCCGCGCACGCGATCCTGCAGCGCATGGCCGACGTGGGGCTCGGCTACCTCCGGCTCGGCCAGCCGCTCACCACGCTGTCGGGCGGCGAGCGGCAGCGGCTCAAGCTCGCGACGCACATGGGCGAAGACGGCGGCGTCTACGTGCTCGACGAGCCGACCACCGGGCTGCACCTGGCCGACCTCGAGCAGCTGCTCGGGCTCCTGGACCGGCTCGTCGACGCCGGCAAGTCGGTCATCGTGATCGAGCACAACCAGGCCGTGATGGCGCACGCCGACTGGATCATCGACCTCGGGCCGGGCGCGGGCCACGACGGCGGGCGGATCGTGTTCGAAGGCACCCCGGCCGACCTGGTGGCGGCGAAGTCGACGCTGACCGGCGAGCATCTGGCGGCGTTCGTCGGCGGCCGTCCGAAGGCCGCCTCGGGCGGCGCGCCGGAGCCGCCGCGGGCGCGTCGTCAGAGGGCGTGACCTCGCTCGCCGGTTGTCCGCGATCCCCGACCGCGATAAAGCGCGCGCTCGTCCCCCACGTACCTCGGCGAGGGGAAGCTCCGCGAGCTCGCCGCCCTCACCGGGGGCACGGGCGAGGTCCCGCGCGGACCGGACGCGCGCCGGGCCGACCGCGCGGCGCCCCGGCCGGCGCAGCACCTCATCGTGGTCGCCGACGACGAACTCGGCCCTGGCCAGCTGCGGAACCTCGAGGGGGCGCTCGGCGTCGACGTGCTCGATCGGACCGCCGTCATCCTGCGCGTGTTCGAGTCGAGGGCCCGCACCCGCGAGGCGAAGCTCGAGATCGAGCTCGCCCGGATCGAGGTCGGTGGCTCAAAGGCCGAGCTCAGGTCTCGGCCCTGCGCACCTGGTGAGCAGCGCCTCGACCTGGTCCGCGGGATCGAGGGAGTACTCGTAGAAGTCGTTCGGATCGAAGAAGGAAACCGCGGAGCCGCTCGACTCCTTGTCCCCCGACGTGGAACGGTAGATGTTCCCCGTGGCGACCAGCGTGCCGTCGTCATAGTAATGCGGGCGATTCACCGTGTCGAACACGCTGTTCTCGAGCACCATGTTGGTGCCGCCGCGCGCGTAGTTGCCGTAGGAGTCGATGCGCTGGAGCCAGTTGTTGTAGAGGTGGGCGCGGAGCACGTTGTCCGTGCTGGGGTTGCGCTGGTTCAGGTCGCGGAACCAGTTGTGGTGGATGGTCATCTGCGCGGTGAGGTTCTCCGTCCAGCCGATCCCGAACGCCTTGTTGTGGTCGCTCAAGATGCTCCAGGACACCGTCAAGTACGAGGTGTCCTTGCGGCTGTCGATCATGCCGTCGCCGATGTGGTGCAAATGGCAGTGATCGATCCAGACGTGGTGGGCCGTGTCCATCTGGACGCCGTCGAAGTCCTGCGTCTTCCCTTCCCAGTCTCCTTCGACGAAGGTGTCCCCGATGGTCAGGTTCCGCAGGATGACGTTGTGCACCCCGCTTCCCAGGAAGAACCCCCCCTGGGAGATCTCGGCCGTCGCGCCCACGCCCACGATGGTCTTGTCCGATGCGACCGAGATCTCCTTGCCCTTGGGGGACATCGTGATCTTTCCCTGGACCCGGATCACATAGGGCTCGGCCGCGCCGGCGTACTTCTCGAGATCGGCCTGCGTCGTCACCGTGACCGTCTCTCCGTCTCGTCCGCCATAGGTCCCGTGTTGGCCCTCGCCGCTCACGCTGGCAAAGCCCTCCAGGGTCAGGGGACAACCCTCGCTGTCGACGGCGCCGCCCGCGCCTCCGGCTCCGTCGCCGCCCGCACCCCCCGAACCCGCGCCCGGCGCGCCGCCGTCCGCTCCCCCCGAGGTGCTCGCCGAGCCGCCGCCCCCCGTGCCTCCCGGGCTCGGATCTCCACCCGTGACCGAGCTTCCGGCGGCCGAGCTCTCTCCGCTCGCCGCGCCTCCCGTCGTCGCGCCCGTGCTCCCGCTTCCCCCTGCCAGCGAGTCGATGCCTCCCGGGCCGTCGGGCGCTGAAGTCCCGCAGGCGAGGGCGAGGCCGAGAGGGGAGAGCGCGAGGAGGAAGGAGGCGAAGAGGTTCTGTTTCATCGCGCTTTGAACTTTCTTTGGTCTTGAGGGACAAGGGTCGATGAGAGGCGCTCTCAGTCCGCGAACGTGGGCCTCCAGGGCGCGAGCATGCTCTCGACCGTGTAGCTCGCAGCCTCGGCCGCGCTGAGCTGCCTGGACTCCGGGGCTCGCTCCCTCGGCTTCGCGCCAGGTCCCGTGGTCATGTGCTCGGCGAAGCGCGCGGTCGCGAGCGTGTTGTCGCCCATGCGGACCCAGCCCTGGGGCGCGATGTGCGCGCCGAGCTCGGTCCCGAGGTAGGCGGTCGCGCCGTAGGGCCTCCAGTTGCGACCGAGGGCGACCGAGCCGGACCTGACCGAGCCGGCCGCCGTGGCCCGTCCTCCGAGGAACACGATCCCGAAAGGGATCGATTCGTCCGTGCTCGGCGCCGTGATCGCCGTCCCGCCCGCGGCGTTGTGCATCGTGCAGTTCTCGAAGACGGCCGTGGCGCCCCCGAAGATGAAGTCGACGCTGCCCTCGATGTAACAGTCCCTGAAGTACTGCGTGCCGTTCTTCACGTAGAGCGTGTCCTGGTAACCGAGGGCCCGGCAGCGACGGAACTGCACGCGGCTCCCGGAGACGAGGAGAGCGACGGCCTGGATGCCTGGGCCCGTGCTGTTGACGAAGGTGATGTTCTCGACCGAGACGTCGCTCGCGGAGATGTTGACGCTGAAGCTCCCCGAGGTGCCCAGCGTGCCCCCTGCGCCGTTCGAGGTACTGGCGCTGTCGCCGTAGGTGAGCACGGTCGTCTCCGCCTGACCTGCCTGGCCGCAGAGCGTCAGGTGGGGGCGGTCGACGACGAGCTTCTCGGTGTAGGTCCCAGGGGCGATGCGAATCACGGTGGGCGTCGTGTTCGACCTGGCGACGCTGTTGATCGCGGCTTGAACCGAGGTGAAACCCCCCGAGCCATCCCGGTTCACCTCGACGAGCGGCCCACCTGTCACGCTGTTGCAGTCGGACGCGCCGCTGCCGCCGCCCGAGCCACCTGCGCCTGAGCCGCCGCCCCCGTCGCCGCCGGTCCCCGAGCTGCCGCTCGCGCCGGTGCCAGCGCCGCCCGAGCCGCCGGGCGACACCGCGCCTCCGCTCCCCGTCGTGCCGCTCGAGGGCCCGCCGGACGCGGTCGTGCCGCTCGAGGGCCCGCCGGATGCGGCGGATGAGCCGCCTCCGGCCGCGGAGGTCAGCGGGGCGGCGTCCTGCTCGCTCGAACAGGCGAACGAGCCAACGAGAGCGAGAGGGCCCGCGCAGATCCACGCGACCGCCCCGAGCGAACGATGATGGAAGTTTCGACCACCGCCGGAATGGCGGAAGAGCGCGCTGAAGGGCAACACGACGGGTGGTTGTTCGAGGGAGGTCGGACCCGTCAAAAAAAAAGCGGGCGCTACTCGCGCGCGAGCGGCAGCGCCCAGGGCCCTCCCGCGCCGGCGCGAGAGAGCACCTGGGGAAAGGCGTCGCTCGCCCGCTCGGGCGCGTAGCCGTAAGGAGGCGTGAAGACTTCATCGGCTGGCTCCTCGCCCCCGCCGCCCAGGTGAACGCCGCTCCCGTCGCGGTAGAGGTTCGAGCCAGGGACGGCCAAGAGGAGCCCAATGCCCGTCGAGTCGCTGCAGATCGAGCGCCGCGTCGCTGCCTCGACGTTCTCGAACACGCTCGCCTCGAGCAGCAGCTGCCCCTCGCACGAAGCGCCGACCGCCCACCCCGAGATGTTCGAGAACACGTTGTTGAAGAGGTGGACGCGCGCCCGGGAGCCGACCGCGAGGGGGGCGCGCGTGCTCGCTTCATCGAAGCGACAGTGGTGCATCGTCACCTCGGAGTCGGTGATCGTGGAGGCCCAGCGCTCGCGGCCGCCGCATTCCGCCTCGTTGCTCCCGTCGAAGTGGACATAGGAGACGGTGACCGCGCTCGTGCCCGCGAGGATGTCGGTAAAGGCGTCGCTGATCCACTTGACGGTCGCGTGATCGATCCAGACCCTGGAGGGGGCTGTCAGCGTGAACGCATCGCCCGCTTCGAGAATGCCGGCGTTCAGATCGTAGAGGGCGAGGTTGCGGATGATGACGTTCTGGCTCCCGTCGAGTGCCATGGTCACGCCCGGCAGCGCCGCGCCGCGTCCGAGCCCGACCAGCGTCTTGTTCGAGCCGAAGCGGAGGATGCGATCGTTCCGCGTCGCGCCGACGAGCGGGCTCGCGCAGGTCGCATCCCCGGTGAGGACCTGATAGAACGTCTTCTCGGCATCCTCCGCGCAGGCGCTCGGGCACACCTCGATGTCCGCGACGTCCGCTCCCCTGCGGCGGAAATCGTGGGTGCCTTCGGCGAGCAGGAGCACCGCCGGCGCGTCGGAGCCGGCGAGCCTCTCGAGATCGGCCCAGCTCGAGACGAGCACGGGCGTCGCGCCTGCGCCGCCGGTGGTGCCCTCGCCGAAGCCGACCGGCTCGACCCGTATCACCTTCCGGAGGGCGATGGGCCCCCTCGTCCCGGGCGCCGGCCCGATCCAGCGAGCCGTCGTGTTCGATGGAAAGGAACCCCCGGGATCGCAGCCCGGCAGATCTCCCGCGCTCCCCAGCTCGTGCGCCGCCATCCAGCCGCTGTCGTCGTAGCCAGGCGCCGTCCAGTCTCCTTCCGGCGCCGTGCTCAGCTTCCAGTCGCTGCCGCTCCCGTAACTGCGCTCGAGCTCGTCGATCTGGACGAGCGCCGCGGGGGTCCCCGCTGCGGCATGGACGCTCACGGCAATCACGTTGTCGCCCGGGAGCAAGGAGAGGGGCACGAAGCGCGGAGCGCGCGCCGATTCGCTCACGGCGATGAGGGCGCCGTTCCAATAGACGCGGAAGGTATCGCGCGCCGTGATGGAGAGACCGGGGCCCTCGAGCGCACCATAGCTCTCGCTGACGAGCGGCGACCGCGCGAGCTCCTCTCCTTCCCCGAAGGCGGCGCCCGGAGGGAGCTCGTCGTCGGGCGAATCTCCCTCGCAAGCGAGGTCCGCGAGGGAAGGAGAGCTGCCGCCGAGGCCCGCGTCCCCGGGGAGCCGCGTGGCCGTCTGGATGAGCTGGTCCTCACAGGAAAACCCCCAGGCCGCGGCCGAGAGCGCGGCGACTCCGAGGACCCAGGTGCTGCGGGAGAGACGCATAAGGAACGAGGCAAAGCTGGGAGGCCATGCCGTGGAGCGCAAGCAAAATGCTCCGAGTTTCCTGCCTCGACCCCGCGGGCCGGCAGCTGCCGAATTTTTCTGGCGGGTCGAGACGCCCCCAAGTAACTAGGAGGGAGTGGCTCACCCCACGCGCTCCGTATCACCGCCGCCGGTGCCCACCTTGGCCCGCTTTCCCGCTGAAAAGCGGTCGGACGCGAGCCTGGTCGCCGGCGCGGCCGCAGGAGAGCGCGAGGCCATGGCCGTCATCTGGGATCGGTACTCCGGCCTCGTGCGAGGTGTGCTCTATGGCGCCCTCGGCCCCGATACGAGCCTCGAAGATCTGGTCCAGGAGGTGTTCCTGTCCCTGATCCAGGGCGCCGCGCGCATCCAGGACGGGCAGGCCCTCCGTGGCTATCTCGCGACCATCGCGGCGCGGCAAGCGGCGCTCGAGATCCGGAAGCGCAAGATACGCCGCTGGGTGGGCCTCTCCCCGAGCGGGGAGCTCCCCGAGCGCGCCCTCGAGCGCGTCGACTTCGAGCATCGCGAGGTGCTCCGCGCTCTCCACCGCGCGCTCGACAGGCTGAGCACGCGCCGGCGCATGGCCTTCGTGCTGCGCCACGTCCAAGGCCTCGACATGCTCGAGACGGCCGCGGCCCTCGGCGTGTCCGAATCGACGTTGCGCCGGGAGCTCGAGAGCGCACGCGAGCTCTTGCGAAAGGCGCGTGAGCCAGCCCTCCAGGAGTTTTTGTCTCAGCGTGAAGGACTCTGGCCATGAGCGACCCCGGACGACAGCTCGATCCCGTTGCGGAGCTCCTGCAGCGCGCCGCTCGGCTGAGCGAGACAGAGCGCATCGAGGCGCGCGCCGCCTTCCTGCGCCGCGTCGACGAGGAGCAGGCTCGCGCGAGCAAGCCGCGGGCGGTCGTGCGCTGGGCAGCGCCGCTCGCCCTCGCCGGGAGCGTGTTGCTCGCTCTCTTCCTCTGGCTGCCGGAGCGAGGCCTCGACTATGTCGTTGAAGGGGCGGAGGAGGAGAGCGGCTATGTGCGCGTGCCCCTCGATCACCCGGCCGCCATCACCTTCTCCGATCGGACGCAGATCCGGGCGGCGGCAGGGGCGCGGCTTCGCATCGACGAGATCAAGAACGAGAGCGGCGCCCGCGTCTCGGTCGAGCGCGGCCGAGTCGACGCCGAGATCACGCACACCGGGCACAGCGATTGGCGCTTCGTGGCGGGTCCCTTCGTGGTCCGCGTCACGGGCACGCGCTTCGAGCTCCACTGGGACGCCGACCGCGAGCGGCTCGAGGTGATCCTGCACGAGGGCTCGGTCGAGGTGGAGGGCTATGCCGGTTTCGGCGCCGTGAGCGTGCGCGCGGGGCAGCGCTTCGTGGGGGACGCGTCGGCGAGGACGCTCCTCGTCAGCGACGCCGCGGCGCACGGCCCCGAGCCCGCGCCTCCCGCCGCGCAGGGAGAGGGCGCCGAGGTCGCGCCGGCACCGCCCGAGCCCGCGAGCTCCCCGGAGCCGAGCTCCTCCGAAGATCCGGCGCCCCTGGCCGCGCCGACGAGCGGCAAACCGTCCTGGACCAAGCTCGTTTCTCAGGGCGAGTTCCGGCGCGTCGTCCAGGAGGCCGCGGCGCGGGGCGAGCAGGCTTGTCTCGCCTCCTGCGACGCCGCCGATCTGAACGCCCTGGCCGACGCCGCCCGCTATGTGGGGCAGGGCGAGCTCGCCGAGCAGGCCCTGCTGGCCCTGCGCTCGCGCTACGCGAAGGCCGCAGGGAGTCGTGCCGCCTTCTTGCTCGGGCGCCTGCACGAGGGCCGCGGCGCCGCCGCGCGCGCCAGGACCTGGTACGAGACGGCGCTCCGCGAGGCGCCGAGCGGCCCCTTCGCCGCCGAATCGCTCGCGGGAAAGATGCGCACCGTCCAGATCCTCGAGGGGCCCGCCGCGGCGCGCGTGGTGGCGCAGGAGTACCTGCGCCTCTTTCCGAGCGGGGTCCACGCCAAGACGGCCCGACAGCTCGCCGCGCAGCCCTGATCCATGGGTCAGCGGGCGCGAACGCTCCTCGTCCTGCTGCTGCTGCTCGTCTGCCCTCGACTGGCCTGGGCGCAGCGGGTGCTCGTCGTGCGGCCGCCCCCGCGCGACGCCACGCTCTTCGAGGCCTTCGGACGGCTCAGCGCCGAGCTCGAGCTGCAGTCCTTCGAGGTGATCGCGCTCGGGAGCGGCGCGCGCCCTCCCGGGGCCGAGGAGCTCGAGCGAAAGGCGCAGGAGAGCGAGGCCTTCGCGGCTGTCGCGCTGAGCCGCGACGGCAGCGGCACGGCCGCCGAGGTGTGCATCGTGGATCGCGTGACCGGCAAGACGACCACGCGCAGGCTCCTCATCGACCCTTCGAGCGATGGCCCGATGCTCCTCGCCGTGCGCGCCGTCGATCTGCTGCGCGCGAGCCTCCTCGAGCTCGGCTCGGGCGAAGCCCCCGCGCGGGACGTGCTCGGCGTCGAGGCGCAGCCGCCCGCCCCCGAGGTGCTCCGCTTCTCCCAGAAGCCTCCCCGCTTCCACCTGCGCACCGGAGGGCTCGTCCTCTTCACGCCTCCGATCGGCGGCGGCGCGGGGGCGCAGATCGGGGCGCACTATCGCGTCGACGAGAGCCTCCGTCTCGGTCTGCTCCTGGGCGGCCCCCTCTTCGGCGCCGAGTTCCGCGGTGAAGGCGGCGCTGCCCAGGTGCGCCAGGAGCTCGCGCTCCTCCGGGCCAGCTGGAACCTCGCGCAAGCAGCTGCCGGTCCTCACTGGGAATGGGGGCCGCTCCTCGGCATCGGCGCCTATCACCTCCAGGCCACCGGCGACGTCACGTTGCCGCTCGTGGGGCGCAGCGAGGGGTTTTTCTTCTTTGCCGCCGACGTGGGGCTGAGCGCCCAGTTCTTCTTTCTTCCGAGCGTGAGCCTCGGCTTCGAGCTCACCTGTCTCACGCTCCTGCCGCGCCCCGTCATCGCCGTCGACGAGGCGCGCTCTGGTCCCCTCATCGCTCAAGCCCTGGGCGCGCTCAGCCTGGGCGTCGCGTTTTGACGGAGCGGCGCGCGGGCGGCAGCTCGTTTTCCGAGGTCGGCCGTGGCTCAGGGCATCGACTGGGTTCCTCGCCGCGCGCCGACGCGACGAGCTCCTCCACGAAGCGCGACGCCGGCCGGGCCGAAAGCTCCTCCCACGTCCCGGCCTGCGTCACGCGCCCCGCCTCGAGCACGGCGATGCGCCTCCCGAGGAGCCGCGCGTCGGCCGCGTCGTGCGTGACGACGATCGTCGGGAGGGCGAGCGCCTCCAGGTACCCCGCGAGGAACGCCCGCACCTCGCGGCGGGAATGGACGTCGAGCGCGGCCAGCGGCTCGTCGAGCAGCAGCGCCCGCGGGCTCACGGAGAGCGCGCGCGCGAGCGCCACGCGCTGCCTCTCGCCCCCGGAGAGCGCCTCGGTCCGGCGGTCCGCGTGCTCGGCGATGCCGAGGTCGTGCAGCACCGCGTCCACGCGCGCGCCGACGGACGCGCCCCTCCGGCGCGATGGATCGCTCTTCACCGCGAACGCGACGTTCTCCCGGACGGTGAGGTGCGGAAACAGCGCGTAGTCCTGCGGTACGTAGCCGATCCCGCGCCGCTCGACCGGCACGTCGATGCCGGCGGCCGTGTCGAGGAGCGCCGCGCCCCCGATCTCGACCCGCCCCCGGTCCACGGGGAGCACGCCGAGCAGGAGCGAGAGCAGGCTCGTCTTCCCCGCGCCGTTGGGCCCCACGAGGGCCAGCGTCCCCGCTCCGGTCTCGATCTCCGCGTCGACGCGCAGCCGCCCGACCCGCGCCGTCACGCGGGCGCGCAGCCCCTCCGCGCCGGTCACGGCGCCGCCTCGCCGCGCCCGGCGGAGCGCCGCGCCGCGGCCCGCACGAACAGGAGCAGCGCGAACGCCACGGCGACGAGGACCATCGACAGCGCCTGCGCCGCGCGCATGTCCGACTCGAGCGCCGTGTAGATGGCGAGCGGCAGCGTCTGCGTCCGGCCTTGCAGGTTCCCGGCGAACATGAGCGTCGCGCCGAACTCGCCGAGGGAGCGCGCCCAGCTCATGGCCGCCCCCGCGACGAGCCCCGGGGCCGAGAGCGGCAGCGCCACGCGGAAGAACACCCGGAGCGGCGACGCGCCGAACGTCCGCGCCACCACCACGAGCTTCGGGTCGACCCGCCGGAACGCGCTCGTCGCCGCCTGCACGAAGAACGGCGCCGAGACGAACACCTCGGCCATGACGACCGCCGCGGTCGTGAACGTCACCGACCACCCCTCCGGGTACAGCCAGCCGGCGAGGAGCCCGCGCCGCCCGAAGGCGAGCAGCATCGCGACCCCGGCGACCGCCGGCGGGATCACGATGGGCAGCTGCACCGCCGTCTCGACCGCGCGCGCGAGGCGCCCGCGCGCGCGCGCGAGCGTCCAGGCGAGCGGCGTCCCGAGGACCACCACGAGGGCGAGGCTGGCCGCGGTGGTGACGAGGCTCAGGCGCAGCGCGGGCCACACGAGGGGGTGGCTGAGCCCCTGCTCGACGTCCGCCGCGGTGGCCGTCACGAACAGCGCCAGGATCGGGACGGCCAGGAACGCCACGAGGACCGCGCCGATCGCGGCCAGGGCGCCCTGCTCCGCGCGGAGGCGCGCGCTCACGGGCCCGATCCGCCCCCGGACGGCGCGAGGAACCCGGCGCGCCGCAGCGCGCTCTGCCCGGCCTCCGAGCGCACGAGGTCGACCCAGGCGCGCGCGAGCCCCGGGTGCGCGGCGCCGGCCACGACCGCGATCGGGTACTCGGCGACGACGTTGACCTCGGGCGGGATCGCCACGACGGTCACGCCGTCCTGCGCCGCCTGCGCGTCGGTCCGGTAGACGACGCCGACCTGCGCCTCCCCGAGGCGCACCTTGGTGAGCACCTGGCGCACGTTGAGCTCGCGCGAGGCGAGCCTGGCCTCGACGCGCGCGCGGAAGTCCGCGCCCAGGGACGCGGACGCGCGATCGAGGATCTGCAGCGTATAGCGGCCGATCGGGACCTCCGGGGCGCCGGTGACGATCCGGTCCGCGCCGGGGAGGTCGGCGAGCCCCCGGATCGCGCCGGCGCTCTCGCGCGCGACGACGAGGACGGGCTCGTTGCGCGCGAAGACGACCGGGCCCACGGCGCGCCCGGATTTCACGAGCTCGTCCATGTGGCGCTGATCGGCCGAGGCGAACACGTCGGCCGCGGCGCCGTGCTCGAGCTGCGTGCGGAGCTCCTGCGTGCCGGCGAAGTTGAACGTGACCTCGACGCCGGGGTGAGCGCGCTCGAAGTCCTCGCCCATCGCGGTGAACACCTCGCGGAGCGAGGCGGCGGCGAAGACGGCGAGCCTGTCCTCGCGCGGGGCAGGCGGAGGCTCCGAGCGCCCGCAGCCGAACATGGCGACGAGGCACGCCGCGAGGACCAGGCGCGGGAAGGCGCGCAACAGCGGTCGTCGGGCGAGGCGCGTCCGCCAGGCCCCTGGGTGCCGTCTCCCCGCGCGCGCCGTCATGCCGCCCGCACCTCCGCGACCCGCTCGCCCGCCGGGCGGACGTCGTAGCCGAGGACCGACAGCTCGCGGCGGAACGCCCCCGAGACGAGCACGTCGAGCAGGCGCTGGACGCGCGCGTCGGCGAGCGACGCGCGCGGGATCGCGAGGTCGTAGCGCTCCTCGGCCAGGGCGACGAAGCCGAGCCCGAACGCCATCGCCGCGTCGCGCGTGGCGACGCCGGTGTCCGCCGCGCCCATGGCCACGGCGCGCGCGACGTCGAGGTGGCCGGCGGCCCGGAGCGGCGGCCTGCGCGCGAGCTCGAGCGGCAGCCCGTGACCGCGCACCTCGCGCTCGAGGAGCCGCTGGGCGCCCGCGCCCGCCTCGCGCCCGACGAGGCGCAGGCCGGGGCGGCCGAGATCGGCCGCGCCGCGGATCCGGGCCGCGTCCTCGAGGCGGACCACGAGGCCCGCCTCCCAGCGCGCGAGCGTGATGAGGGCGATCGGCTCGGCGTGCCCGAGCTTCCGGACGTCGGCGACGTTCGCCTCCCCGGTGCGCGCGTCGACGAGGTGGACGCCCGCGACGTGGGCGCGCTGCCCGCCGAGCGCCTGGAGGGCCGCGGTGCTCGACCGGGGGAACCAGAGGAACCGCCCCGGCCCCGGCCGCGTGTTGAGCCGGTCGGCGAGCAGCCCGAGGCCCGCCGCGCAGCCCATCACGACGACGTTGTCCTCGACCTCGGCCATCGCCCGGAGGGGCTCGACGTCCGCCTTCCCGCGCCGCTCGCCGGTCACGATGCCGTCCGCCGCCGTCCGCGCCGCGTCGTGGTCGAGCGGGTAGGCGACCCAGCGGCCCGCGATGCGCGCCACCGCGGCGCGGCCCGACGCCGCCGGGGCGTCGAGCTCGGCGGCGATGGCGGCCGCCGCGCCCGGCGCGCCGAAGAGGTCCTCGACCTGGCAGTCGAGGGCGCGCGCGACGCGCAGCGCGACGTCGACCGCCGGCGTCGCGCGGCCCGCCTCGATGGCGCCCACGCTCTGCCGCGTGAGCCCGGCGCGCTCCGCGAGCGCGATTTGCGACAGCCCGCGCGCCTCGCGCCGCTCGCGGACCCGGTTGGCGGCTCGGCCGGCCATGGCGCGTGATCTTTACATCGAGGAACGCGTGCTTGTCACCGCCTTCGCGCGCGAACGCCCCGGCGGCCGGGCCATCCCGCTCGGCCGCCCGCGCAGGAGCGCCGTAGCGCGTCGGTCGAGCGCCAGCGCCCCAGCGCCGGTCGGCGGTCTTCTCGAGGACGCTGAAGAAGGCCGAGTGGCGCGCGTGGAGCGCGTGGGAGCAACAGCGGACTGCCGTGCTCCGGCGCGACGCCGGCGCGCCGGGCCGCCCCCGGCGCGGCTCCGGGGGCAGCTTGCTCCCCGCGCTGCCCGGCCTAGCTTTTGAGCGGGGATCAGCCACGAAGGAGCGAGGGCCCTCTCCATCCGCTGGCCCGCTAGCCCCGTCGAGAGCAGGGAGGAACCTTGGTTATGCCGACGCGGACGCGCTTCGAGGCCACGGCGAGGAGGGGCTATGCCATCCTGATCCTGCTCCTGGCGGTCGGCATGGCGTTCTCCCTTCGCCGGTTCTCGTCCGTGGCGGACGCTCAGATCGAGTGGCTGAGCGCGACAGAGCGCAACATCACGCTCGTGGAGCGGCTCCGATGGACCGCCGAGCTCGTCGTGTCGCACGGCAGGGGCTACCTCGTTTCCGGAAATCGAGAGCTCCTCGAGGAGGCCGAGGACGCCAAGGCGCGCTTCCGCGAGAACATCCGCGCGCTCCGCGCCGAGTCGCTCAGCCCGACGGCGCTCCAGCTGGTCGCGGACGTCGAGGAGGCGGCCGGGCGCTTCATCCTGATTCAGAGAGAGCTGCTCGCAGCCCGGGAGCGGACCGACGACGCGGGCCTCATCGCGCGCCGCTTCGACGAGGAGCTGCGGCCGCGTCGCCGCGATCTCTATCGCTCCCTCGAGCGCCTCGTCGACCACAAGGAGTTTACCATCGAGGCCGCCTATGCCGGCGCGCGGGCGGAGCGAGCCGAGCTCGCGCTGCGGCTGTACAGCCTGCTGGGCCTCCTGGCGTCGACCGGCCTCGGCGTCGCATGGTACTT
Organism: Sorangium sp. So ce185; assembly: GCF_051526825.1. Classification (NCBI taxonomy): domain Bacteria; kingdom Pseudomonadati; phylum Myxococcota; order Polyangiales; family Polyangiaceae; genus Sorangium; species Sorangium sp. So ce185. The sequence continues at coordinate 2,251,467 of NZ_CP150316.1, forward strand.
CACGAGGCGCCTCGGCGGCCTGTACCAGCAGGTGCGGGAGGCGCGCGAGGCCGCGCGCAGGGCGGTGACGGCCCGCGACGAGCTCATGGGCATCGTGGCCCACGACCTGCGCAACCCGCTCAGCGCGATCACGTTGAAGGCCGCCCGGCTGCGGAGGGCGGCCGACTCCGAGCAGGTACGGCAGCAGGCGGAGTCGATCGAGAACGTCGCCAAGCGGATGGAGCAGCTCATCCGGACCATGCTCGACGCGGCGACCCTGGAAACCAGCAAGTTCTCGGTGACGCCCGCGCCGTGCGCCGTCGACGATCTCCTGCGCGAGACCCTGGAGCTGTTCGGGCCGCTCGCTGAATCCAAGCAGGTCCGGCTCGAGCCGAGCGTGAGCGCGCCCGGGCTCGTGATCTCCGCCGAGCGGGGGCGCGTGCTCCAGGTGCTGTCGAACCTCGTCGGCAACGCGCTGAAGTTCACGCCTCAGGGCGGCCGCGTGACCCTCTCGGTCGACCGGGACAGCGAGATGGCCCGCTTCGGCGTCATCGACACGGGGCCCGGGATCCCCCGCGAGGACCTCCAGAGCATCTTCGAGCGGTTCTGGAAGGTCGAGGCGCCCGGGGAGAGGGGGACCGGGCTCGGGCTCTACATCGCCAAGGGGATCGTCGACGCGCACGGAGGCCGCATCTGGGCGGAGAGCGAGGTCGGGCGCGGCGCCCGGTTCTACGTCACGCTCCCGCTCGCCGATCCCGCCGCGCAGCGGGCGTCCGCCGCGGAGGAGGCGCCCGCGCTGTCCGCGGAGAGCGACCCTCGCGCCGGCGGGTGAGGCGCCCGCCGGGACGCGAGCCCCGCCCGCGGCGCCCTGCGCGTCACCGCCGCTCGCCGGCCGGCGCCTCCTCCCGGACGCGCGCGTAGAGCAGGACGTCGCCCACGCGTCCGTCCTTCACCACGTGCCGGCGCATCCGCGCCTCGAACGCGTAACCCGCCTTCTCGAGCACGCGGGCCGACGCGGGGTTCCAGTCGAAGATCCCCGCCTGGATGCGCTCGAGGCCGAGCTGCTCGAGGCCGGCCCGCGTCAGCGCGATCACCGCCTCGGTGGCCAGCCCGCGGCCCCAGTAGGCCGCGCCGAGCCAGTAGCCGATCTCGGCGGTGCAGCGGTGCACGTCGTCGAAGCGCTCGAGCCCGATCGCGCCGGCCGCCTCCCCGTCCACCACGATCGCCAGGGCCTCGGCGGGCTGCGCGCGCGAGGCGCACAGCGCGACCCAACCCTCGGCGTCGGCGCGCGTGTACGGGTGCGGAAAGCGATCCCGGAGGTTCGCCCAGACGCGGCGGTCGTTCGCGTTCTTCACGAGCGCGTCCACGTCGGCCGCGGTCCAGGGACGGAGCGTGAGGGAGGGGGTCTCGATGATCATGGAGTCGGTTCCTCCGGTCGAGCCTCGCCGGCTCGGGGGGTGGATCGAGCCTCGGCTCGGGGGGCGGACTGATCGAACAGCTTCACGACCATCTCGGTCCCGATGCCGGTCGCGACCATCCGCTCGCGGCGGTTCGAGAGCAGCGCGCCGAGCCACGGCACCGCGCCCCCGTCCCCGACCGGGAGCTCGAGGCCGTCGTCCCGACGGACGACGAGCTGGACGAACGGCCCGGCGTAGTAGCCGAGCCCCTGCAACCGCGCGAGATCGTAGACGATCTCGACCTCCGGCCGCGCGCGCGCGAGCGGCTCGCCCACCTCGGCGACCCAGCGCTCGGCGCGCGCGACGGGCTCCGGGCCGAGGCCGAGCGACCGCGCCGCCCCCACGTAGTCCGCCGCGGCGCGCGGCAAGTCGACGGAGGCCTCGCGCAGGGCCGCCTCCGACGACCCCGGCTCGTGCGCCTTCGCCCGCTGCGCCAGCGCGTCCGCGTCGAGGCCGCGCGCGCCGAGGCACGCCCGGACCACGGCCGTGTCGGAGAGGACCACGCGCAGGCCCGCCGCGCGGAAGCCGGCCGCGGGCAGCGCGCGGATGAGGTCGGCCCAGACGAGCAGGTGCTCGAGCAGGGCGCGCCGCTCGCACGCGTCGTCCTCGCTCCGGCCCGGCGAGCGGGCCGCGGTCACGAGGGCGAACAGGCGGAAGTGCGGCGAGAAGCCGGGGTGCTTCGTCGGCTGCATGCGCAGCACGCGCTGGCTCGCGCAGAAGCGCAGCGGCTCGCCGCCCCGGGTCTCGCGCCGGCGCCGCGCCGCGTGCAGCGCGAGCCCGGTCGTCGGGTCGGCGGCGACCTCGGCGAAGCGCACCGTCGCGAGCACGTTGTTCGGCTCGACGCCAGCGCACGCCGTGGCGCCGAGCGGGCCGACCGGCGCGAGATCCACCGCCTCGAAGCCCGCCGCCGCCGCGTACGCCGCCGCGTCGAAGGCGTGGATGCGCCGGGCGTCCGCGGCCGACGCGTGGGTCATGGGCGTCCGCTCCGCGTGGTCCAGCACCTCGGCGAAGCTCCGCCGCAGCGCGCGCTGGCGCAGGCAATGGAGCAGCAGCGTGGTCAGCTCGTTGCCCGGCAGGCCCTCCGCGAGCAGCCGATCGAGCGGCTGGCCGGCGTGCGCCTCGGCCGCGCGGCGCGCGATGCGCGACGACAGCTCGCCCGTCCTGCCGCCTTCCGGCGCCTGCGGCCGGTGAGGCGCCTGCGGCCGGTGAGGCGCCTGCGGCCCGTGAGGCGCCTGCGGCCGGTGACCGACGGCCTGCTCCTCTCGCGCGGCGGCCGGTGTCGTGACGTCGTCGGTGGTCGGCATCGGCCTCGGCGTCGGCATGGCGGGCTCCTCGTCGACACCGTGACCCGGATCTGGCACCCTGGAAAGTGCCACGGCGGCCGGTTTCGATGGTGCCAGCGCCCCACAGCTCCCACGCCCCCCACGCCTTCCTCCGCCTGGAGCGCGGCGCGCCGGCGACGCTGGCGGCGCAGCTGGTCGAGCAGCTGCGCCGCGCCGTGCTCGAGGGCGTCCTGCAGCCCGACCACCTGCTCCCGTCGTCGCGCGAGCTCGCGCGGGAGCTCGGCGTGTCGCGCAACACCGTCGCCGCGGCGTACGAGGCGCTGGCCGCGGACGGCACGGTCCTGGTCCGCGCGCGCCGGGCGCCGGTCGTGGCGCACGTGCCGGTGCGCGCGGGGGGGCAGAGCGCCGCCCGCGCCCAGCCCGCGGCGGCCCCGCCGCGGCTGTCCCGGAGCGCGCGGCGGCTCGCGGCGGTGGTGCCTCCCGACCGGCTCGACGCGCTCCTCGGCGGCCGGCCGCGCTCGCGCCCGTTCGGCGTCGGCCTGCCGGACCTCGATCTGCTCCCGTGGCGCATCTTCGAGCGGTGCCTCGCGCGCCGCCTCCGCTCGATGTCGGCCGAGGGCGCGCTCCACCACGATCCGCGGGGCGCGCTGCTGCTCCGGCGCGCGGTGCTCCACCATGTCGCGGTGGCCCGCGGCGTGCGCGCGACGGTCGAGCAGGTCTTCATCACGGAGGGCTCCCAGGGCGCGCTGGACCTCTGCTGCCGCGCGCTGCTCGACCCGGGCGACGCCGCGTGGGTGGAGGCGTCGGGGCCGCTCGCCCTGCGCGCGGCGGTGCGCATGGCGGGCGCCCGGCCGATCGCGATCCCGGTCGACGACGACGGGCTGCGGGTGCACGTCGGGGCGCGCCGGGCGCCGCGCGCGCGGGTCGCGTTCGTGTCGCCGGCCTCCGCGTTCCCCTCCGGCGCGCGGCTCACGCTGCCGCGGCGCATCGAGCTCCTGTCGTGGGCCGGCGGGGCGGGGGCGGTGATCGTCGAGATCGACTACGAGGGCGAGCTGCGGTTCGACGGCTCCCCGCTGCCGTCGCTGCTCGGCCTCGACGTCGAGGGCGTGAACGACCGCGTGATCCACGTGGGATCGTTCAGCCGCTCGCTGTTCCCGGGCCTGCGGCTCGGCTTCATGATCGTGCCGCCGGCGCTGGTGCGCGCGGTGGCCCAGGTGCGCGCGGCGTCGACGCGGTCGCCGCCGTACCTGCTGCAGGCCGCGCTCGCCGACTTCATCGACGAGGGGCATTTCGCGCGCCACCTGCGGAAGCTGAAGCAGGCGACGCGGCGCCGCCGCGACTTCTTGCTCGCGGAGCTCGGGCGCGTGCTGCCGGCCGCGGTGCGGGTGCGCGCGCCCGCGGGCGGCTCGGTGCTGACGCTGGACCTGCCCGAGGGCTCGGACGACGCGGCGATCGTGAAGGCGCTCGCGGCGCGGGGCGTGGACGCGATGCCGCTCTCGCGCGGCGCGGCGGGGCGCGCCAGCGCGTCGCGCGCGCCGGGGCTGATCCTGGGGTTCGGCGCGCACGCGGAGCCCGCGCTGGCGGAGGCGGCGCGGACGCTCGCGGCGGTGGTGGGCGAGGCGATCGGGGCGGGCGGGCGGCGGTGAGGGGGGCGGTTGACCGGGCCGAGGGCGCCGTCGACGGTCTGGAACAGGCGCACGACGTCGTCCTCGGCGCTCACGTCGGCGGCGATCGCGAGGGCGGCGCCGCCGCGGCTGCGGATCTCGTCGACGACCCTGGCGGCGGCGCCCGCGTCGCGCAGGTAGCTCACGGCGACCGCGTAGCCGCGCCGCGCGGCGAGCAGCGCGGTGGCGGCGCCGATCCCGCGGCTGCCGCCCGTGACGATCATGATCCCGGCCATGGCGGGAGGTTAGCGCGGGTCGGCGGCGAGGACGGCGCGCCGCCGGGGTCGCCGGCGAGAGCCGCGCGTCGCCGGGGTCGCCGGCGCGCTAGACTCGCGTCCGGCCGCCGTGCTCCTCGCGCGCGCCGCGCCCGCTGTCTTGATGGCATCGATCCGCCTTTACGCCGCCGCAGTCCTCGCCGTCCTCTCGTCCGCGTGCGCCGGCCCGGCCACGACGGCTCCGCCGGCGGCGGCTCCGCCGGCTGGCTCGGCCGCTCCGCAGGCGCCCTCGGTCGCTCCGCCGGCCGGCGCGGCTGCCCCTCCGTGGCGCGCGCCTCGGGCCGGCGCGCCCGGGGCGCGGCCTGGCGCCGCCGCGGCCGCGGGCGCGGAGCCCGCCTGGACGCCGCCGATCGTGCACACGCTGGCCGTGTTCACGGTGACCCGCAGCGTGGAGGCGGTGCTGTGGCCCGATCCGTTCGCCGACTTCCGCCTGGAGCGCTGGGGGTACCACTACGGCGAGGCGTTCACGAAGCCGCCGCTCTTCGACGCCGATCAGCCCGCCTTCCGGTGGGATCACGACCCGTGGCCGATCAACGTGATCGGCCACGGCCTGCTCGGGAGCGAGATCTACTTCAGGGCGCGGAGCTGCCGGTTCGGCGTGCCGGCCGCGGTCGCCTTCGCCATCGCCGGCACCCACCTCTGGGAGTACGGCTACGAGGCCAACGGCGTCCGCCCCTCGGCGCTCGATCTCGTCTACACGCCGCTCGCCGGGGCGCTCCTCGGGGAGCTCCGCTATGCGACGTGGCGCGCGGCGGGGGGGATCGAGAGCGCGCCGGCGCGCGTGCTGGTGCGCGCGCTCATGGATCCGTTCGGCGAGATCGAGCGAGGGGTCGGGGTGTTCGACTGCTAGACCCTGCGCACAGTCGACGGCGACGTGCGGCCTGTGGACGGCCCTGTTATATTGCCCGAACTGAGCATCTGCTAGGGTCCAGTCTAGGGACCTATGCGCGGCAGAGGCTGGCCGATCGACCCACAAAGGTGACAACCGCCGCGGTCACCGTTACCATTCTGCGTGGACAAACGATCCGTTCGCCGGTATCGTCGTCTTTGGGAACCACACTCTATGGCTGTGAAGATTAAGAAGCCGTACCGCCTTAGCAAAGTACCACTTGGAGTTGGCGGTCAGGGCCGCGTGATGAAGGCTTATCATCGCGACAGCGGTGAGGTCTTTGCCCTGAAAGAGCGAAATGGGGATCCGCAGTCGGGGCCGCGTCTACGACGCGAGATCGAGGTTCAGCGGTCTGTCGCGCACCCGCACGTCATGCCTATCATTGAAGTTGCTCCCGACCAGAGCTGGTATGTTATGCCCCTTGCGTCGGGGAATCTGGTGGAACTCATTGGCTCGCTCGACGAACCGGGGCTTCGACGAGTAATCGATCAGGCCGCTCAGGGGCTCGGAGCAGCTCACGATCTGGGCTATGTGCATCGAGATGTTACTCCGATGAACATTCTAGCTCTTCCAGATGGCCACGGTTACCGATGGGTTGTTGCAGATTGGGGGTTGGTACGTCAGCCGCACGGCAAGACTACTACGATCCGAACTCCTGGCGGCGCTCCGCTGGGTGTGGAGGGTTTTGCGGCGCCAGAGATGTGGACCGATGCCCACAATGCGGATCGTCGCGCAGACATCTACGGTCTTGGCCGAGTCGCCGCGTGGGCACTGACCAAGACATGGCCAAGCCCGAACATTCCGCTTCTTCCCGCTACAGGGCCGTGGCGTCTTCTCCTTCAACGAGCCACCGCCCTCGACCCCGTGGACCGTCCGCAGACGATGTCGGAGTTCCGCGAACTGCTCGCGAAGCTGCCGACGGACCGCGAGCCGAGCTCAGCAGAAAGAGCGACGGCGCTGCTTGAGAGGCTCGAAGACGACCCGCACAACGTCGCCATCGTTGTGTCGCTTATTACGCTCATTGTGGATAATCCATCGGACTCTGACCTATGCTTCGACCACCTTGGCGAGCTTGACTATACGCAGCTCGAAGTACTGGTTAAGGCCGACGCTACTCTCGCCGGAAGGGCGCTCGGGGTGATGCGTGAGCAGCTGCTACGAGGGAAGTGGGGCCATCGCAATTTCAATGAGGCTAGTGTCTACCTGCGATGGCTACATAACCTTGCCAGGATCGCGCAAGCTGTAAAGAGTCCTCGACTCTTGGAGGATGCCGCCGATGCGCTCTTTGCTGCGGAGGCTCACTGGTCTCGTTTCGATCAGCGTAGGGCGACTCGAGGCTGGTTAGAGAATCTATCGGGCAGCGATGCGAAGCTAGTCGCAAACGCGCTCTCGATGAATGCCAAAGCCGTTGAATGGTACCTGGACGAGGGATGGAGCCCCAGCCCCCGCAGCGAGGATATTAGAAGAGCGCTTACCAGGCCTGTAAGCTGACGCATCTAGCGAGCGGCTGCCGCCGGCCGCGCTTCGCACGGCGTCAGAGGCTCAGGGCGATACACTGGGATCCGGCCGACTTGGAGGTGCGCCGTGTCACGTGTGGGAGTCTTCGTTCCGGTGTCGGCGATCTTCCCGGAGGTGGCCTCCGATTTCGCCATGTTCTGCTCGCTCGTGCGTAGTTTGAGCCGCACCGATACGCTGTTCTGGTGCGCGCGGCTGAACCTCCTTGTATCAAATCCAGAGAATAATAATCACATTGACAAGCAAGAGTACGCGATCCGGCTCTTCTTTGATGACGAAGAGATCAGGCGTCTCAACAGCTTCGCCACCGAGCACGGGGGCGCTGATGGAGTTTCGGTCTTCCTTCGAGCCCAGCTCCTGGAACTGATCCGTTGGACGTGTCTCCTCGCGGAGGATCACCCCGACGACGGCAAGACTTTCGAGGATCCGGCCGTCCGGCGACGATTCGTGCAGGCGGCCATGATTGCCAGTGATATCTGGGCGACCCGGATCTACGAGGGAAGGCTGCTCTCTACTGGGAACGTATCGGAGGATCGTCGGCGTGCAATGGCTGCCATGCGCCAGGGAGTGTCCGCGAACACGCTGGCAACCGAGCTAATGCAGGTGCTTGCTCGAGGTGTCTCGATCTACTGCGAATCGTTCCAGCGAGGTTATAAGGACGCTGACCGTGAATTTTATGCGGCAACCGGCCTCACCCTGGAGCAATACATGGCATGTCTGTGCGCAATTACGATCCACTTCGCGAGAGTCGCTCCAGAGAGTGCTCAGCAGAATCCCGGGATTTTTAGCATAGAGGCCATCAAGAACGGTCTTTCTGCTGAGATGGCTCTTGCAATAGATCGTTACATAAATCTCGAGTCGCAGACGGCTGACGACCTCAGGGCTGCATTATGGGGTACAGGCCATGCGGATCGCTTGAGCGGCGCAGAACCGTTCGACCATACTCCGCTGCGGGAGCGGCCTATCTTTCGTACTGCAGACGGCCGCGCTATCATCTTAGACCAGGTATTCTTTGGTGACAAGACCTCCGTTGGACCTCTGTTTGCGCTGGTGAAGGCTGTTCATGCTAGTGGCGGACGAAACCGAGTTAACACGGTATTCGGGGCCTTCGGTGCAGCGTTTGAGTCGTATGTTAATGAGCTTCTCCGGAAGATGTATCCACCCCTTTCGGCGCCGTTGCTCGATCGTTTTACGTGTAATCCCCACGGAGTAACGAAGAGCGGCGATGATGTCGAGGTCGCTGATGCCTTGCTGCTCTACATAGACGAAGCGGTGCTATTCGAGACCAAGGGTGTTTTTGTCCGGGAGGACGCGACCCAACACGACGGCATCGATGCTTACCTAATTGAGCTTCGCAAAAAATATGGTGTCGGCGCCGGCGGGCCGAAGGATCGGCGAGCGAAAGGGGCGGGACAACTTGCTAAGTCTATCCACCGACTTGCTGAGAGAGAGCTGACGTTGGCGGTTCCCGACTGGAAATGGGTGCGCATCGTGTACCCCGTGCTTGTCGTCTACGACACCGCGCTCAGTTCGCCGGGACACGCAGAGTTCTTCCAGGAGGAGTTCGCACGGGCACTAGAGCCTGATGATACGTTTGCCAGCGGCTACATGAGGAAGGTATCGTTGAGGGTGGCACCGCTGACGGTGATGACCATCGAAGATCTGGAGGTCCTCGAATCATCGGTCCGAAATTTTCAGCTTGTCGATCTTCTGAAAGACTACGCTTGCACAACTCGAGGAGGAGTTCGCATGAGCCTTCGCGATTTTATGGCCAGCGTTCAAAATAAGTACAAATTCATCCACAGTAAGGAGCTTGCTGACCGAGCGATCAAGGCGCTAGAGGAGACTGGGCGAGCGTTGTTCCCTGAGATCAATTTCCCGAACGGGGAGACCTCATGAGCTCCACCGCGAGTCGCGCGTTGGGGTTCATGCCGTTTCCTGCGCGGCGAGGCTACCCAGATGTTGCAAGAGCCATCTCGGTGTCAAGTCGCAGACATCCTGATTATGATCGGATACTCGATGGGCGTGCAACTTCGCCCAAATGCAAGCTCGCGATGACAAGCAGCGCCGTCAACGCAGGCTTCGCCGCCTCGGTTGCCAGCGAGCGAAGATCCCGGGTCACGCTACGGAGGACCCTCTTGGACGCTTGTGCTCGCCTTAGCTCACCGCGTTCTCCTGATGTGCGCTGCTCCTACTCAGGAAAACGAAGCGTCTCGACAGCGGCCCCGTCCTCCCCCTTGATCGCATTGCCGGCCCAATCCCAGCTAGTGCCGCCCTTGCCCGGAGGTCCGAGCTCGTAGGTGACGCCCTCCAGCGTGAGCTGATCCTCGTCGAGATAGGCGACGCCGATCGAATCCCCGCCGCGCCCAGGCCCGCCGTAGCCGCCGTCGCCGCCTCGGCCACCGTTGCCCCCTTCGCAGGCCCACGTGCCGTCCCCCACGGCGCCGCCCGGCGCTCCTCGGCCGCCTTTGCCGCCTTCCTCGGGCGGCCCTCCCTCGCCGCCCTGACCCGCGCCGAGCGTCCTGATCAGGGTGTCGCGCACGGTCAGCTTGGCGTGGAGCGCGACGATGCCCATGGTCGGCTCCCCGTTCTCGCCTCCTCGACCGCCTCGGCCGCCGCAGCCCCCGGCCGCTCCCGAGCCGCCGCCTGCGCCTCCCCTGGAGGCCACGCCACACGCGGCGAGCCCGCCGCGACGCCCGCCGCCGCCGCCGCCGCCCTGGCCCGGCATGCCCCTGCCGCCGTCCCCTGCCTTGTCGCCCACCCACCCGGTCTCGGTGATGCGCCCGATACCCTTGCCCGGGGCGCCAATGGCGCCCGCCGCCCCGTACATCCCATCAAACCCCTGCTCGCAGTTGATGCCTGTCACGTCGCCGTCGCCTCCCCGTCCTTTGACCGGGTCGGACGTCGCACGCGGTTGCCCGTCGTCGCCGTCGCCAGCGCCGTCGGGGAGCCCGTCGCCTCCCTTGCCGCCGACGCTCGGGATTCCGCCCTCGCACGGGTTCAGCACGGCCGGGCCGCCAGGGACGCTCTCCCCCGAGCACGCGTCGCCGCCGTACATGCCATGGGCGCCGTCCGCCGCGCGGTTCAGCCCGGGCCACGCCTCGCCCTTGCTGCCTGCCCATCCGTAGGTTGCCTTGATCTCGCTTCGAAGGATCTCCACCACGGTGTTGGACTGAACGTGCACCGCGATCTTGTCAGCCGCCCACATGCGCAGGTCGGCGAGCGTCGACACCCCGTCTGCGGCTCCCGTGTCGCTCGAGCCTGCCGGCTCGACCGTCACCACGGGATCGGAGTTCGTTCTCACCTGAAGGAAGGACACCTTGTTGTCGTGATCGCGATGCCAGAGCCAGCAGTTGAATCCCCCGAACAGATCCACGCCGGAGGGCAACCTCACGTTGCCCTCGAAGCCGTCGCTGCAGATGAACACGCGCCCCCGTCCGCGGCGCGCGAGATCGACCGCACGTTGCACGGAGAAGACCGGCTCCGCCTTCGTGCCGGGGTTCTTGTCGTCGCCCCCGCCGGCGAGCCCGGCGACGAACACGCCGCAGCCGTCATCGAGGATGTCGGCGGCAAGGTGCTCAAGGCAGACCGCCTCCGCTGGCGGCTCGTCCTGGCAGGAGGTACCAACGCAAGGCGTTCCGGCGGGATCATTCACGTCTGGTGCAGTTCCGCAGCCGGTCGCCCACGGTGACAACATGATAACCAGGGCAGCGGCGGTCGTCTTCTTCATGGGAGTATCCTGAGGTAACGCACGGCGGTTCATCGAGGTGACTCCGAGTCGGGGGCATCGAACCTGTACCAGAACGTCGCTTGCCCCGCCTCGCCTGAACCTCTCTTGTCATCGGGGGCTGCATTGCCTGCGAGGCCGCCCTCCCCAGGCGTTCCGGGCAAGACGGTCGCATCGAGCGCAAGCGCCACGGACGCGCCCACGGAGGCGATGCCGAACGAAGGGCCACCGAGGCCACCACCGGCATCGCCTCCGCTCCCGCCGGGACCTCCAATGCCGCCGTCGCACGCGGGCCATAGCCCGTTGAACGGATGTATCCCGCCTTGGCCACCGGAACCGCCCCAACCCCCCAGCTGGCCCGTGCCGCCCACGCCTCCGCGTCCACCGGTGCCCGCGAGAACCTCGCTGGCCTCGACCGTCAGCGCGCTCCCCTGCAATGCAACGATCCCGATGCTCGCGCCCCCGTACCCGCCGCCTTTGCCGCCGCGCCCGCCGCAGCCACCGCTCCCCCCTGAGCCGCCGGCCGCGCCGCCCTGGGCTCGGCCTATGGGACACGCGCCCATGTCGCCTCGCGACTTGCTGCCGCCTCCGCCGCCCCCGGCTTGTCCGACGCCGCCCTTCTTCCCATCGTCCCCGCGGACGCCGATCCATCCATCGATGCCGAGGTGGCCAACACCGACCGCGCCGCCAGCGCGGCCGCCGTCGAGCCCGTTCTTGCCGCGTTCGCCATCCACGCAAGGCGCGCTCGCCGCGCCGCTGCCTGCACGCCCCCAATCCTCATCATTCTCCACGGGGACCGGCTGCCCTGAAGAGCCGTCGCCCCCCGAATCGAGCCCCCCGTAGCCTCCGTACCCGCCGATGGACTCGGTGCCATCGTCGCACACCGTCACGACCGGCAGGGCACCCGGCGTGAACTCCGCCGTGCAGGCGTTTGCGCCATCGTTGCCCAGCACCCCGTCCCGCGCGCGGACGCTCGGCGCGTCCTCTCCCGCTTCCCCGTCCGTGCCAGCGCGCGCGATGATCTCGCTCGAGCGCACGATCGCCTTGGCCCCATGGCTCAAGATCATCGCGATCGACGATTTGCCGTCGCTCGCGGACCCATCGGCCGCTACGACGCGCACGCCGAAGACCATCGACGTGTCCTCCCCCTGGAGCACCCGCACCGGCACCCCCACCGGCGGCGCGATGGTGGTCAGCTGATTCGGCCCGTCGAACGACCACCCATACGACCACTCGCCGCCGTCACACAGGCGACCCCCCCACAGGTCGACCCCCGCGGGCAGCGTGATCGCCTCCTCGAACGCGCCGCCGCAAGCGTACACGCGCCGGGTCGGCGCCTCGCCGCCGCCTCGCCCGCTCGCGGCGAGCCCGACCGCGTGCTGCAACGTCTTCACCGGCGCGCCCTTCGTGCCGGGGTTCTCGTCGTTGCCCTGCTTGCTGACGAACACCCCGCACTCGTCGAGCGCCGGCGCTGTGGCGGGCTCTCCCGCGCAACGGTCGGGCGGAGGCTCCGGATCAGGGGCGCACGCCGCCACCTCCCAGCAAAGGTCGGTGTAAGCGCACGCCGTCAGTGTGCTCACCGCGCTCCACGCGCAGAGGGCGACGGCCACGGCGGACGTCGCAGCGCTCCGGCCTTCCTGCGAACGAATCCCCTCAGCGCCTCGGCTCCTCACCACAGGCCCCCGATCCACACGCCCGTCTCTCGCCCGGTCGCCATGGGCGCGACGTGGATCCCATCCTGAGTCGGCGCGAGCCCCAGGAAGGAGAAGTCGATGAAGAACGACGCCGCGGTCAGGGCCCCGATCACGCCACCGGTGATGACCAGCGCAGTCCCCACGCCGGCGGAAAGGTTGCGCGCGTCTCGCAGGCGGACCAGGTCAGCGCACGGGGAGTATGGCGGCGCTTGCCAGCACATGGACGAGCTCGACGTCGAATCACGCGTGAGGCCATCTCGTCGCTCGCGCAGATCGCCATCGAGCTTGCTGGCCCTGATCATGAAGACGCCGCCCCCGAGCACCGTGCCCGTGGTGACGGCGATTCCCGCGACGCGCAGCGCCCCTGGCCAGGAAGCCCACGGGCTGGCAGGGCGTGCCTTTCCGTGAGACACGGGCGAGGCGCTCGCGGCCCTCGGCGCCTCCTTCCGTGATGCCGCCGAGTCCTCCTTGGAGCTGCTCAACGCCGCGCGCGGCAGTTGCATCGAGATGTTGTACTCCGTTCCGGCGACGGCGCCGAACGACTGGAACGCCTCCTCGCGCCCCGGCGCCCGGGCCCGCACCATGTGCTGGCCGGGCTCGAAGAACAGCGCGTAGGTCCGTGCGGTGCGGCCGATCGGCTTGCCGTCGACGAGCACCTCGGCGTCCGGCGGATTGATCGAGAGATAGAGCTTCGCGACGTGCGGCGCCGCCTTGCGCTGCCCCTCCTCCAATCGTTTCTGCAGCGCAACCGGCAGCGTTTCACGCTGCTCGAGGCTCCACGCCAGGTGCTCGGCCGCGTCGCGGTACTTGCGCAGCGCGAGCTCACAGAGGCCGAGCTCGCCGGCGATCTCCGCGCGCTCTCGCTCCGTGCTGGACGCCGGGGCCGCTGCTTCGAAGGCCGCCTTGTACGCGGCATACGCGTCGGTCCACCGTCCCGCTTCGCGCGCTCGCCGGCCACGGCGAACATGGTCCTTTGTCGTGGAACCGTCGCTCCGCCCCTGCGACGGGTGCTGTTCCTCTGCGCCGGCCTCACGGGTCAAGCCCGTCGAGGCGCCAAGCGCCAGCAAAATGAGAAGCAGGTGCACACGACAAACCATCCAGGGACGGTACTTACGCCAGGCGCTCTGCGTCAATCGGCACAAAACGCCGAATGCCGCGCTGTGGGCGAGAATCTGTGGCCGGATGACGGAAGGACCCATCTGTTCCGTGAGTCGGTGATCTTGTAGCCCGACAGCGTGTGGCATGTTGTGCTACACTGTCCGACCAAATTGATCTCATCCGTGCACTTTGCTGACCCCGAAGGCCCCCCTCAGGTGTGCTACCGGCGTGGGCAAGCCATCGGGCATCTCGCGCAGCTTCGAGCTCTTCCGTCGCATCGCGAGGCGTTGCGGTGTGCCTGCGCGAAACGCCGACGACGTAGCGCAAGACGCGCTCCTGCGCGGGTTGGAAGCGGATCAGAGGATCGAGCCGGGCGGGGATGCAGCGCCGTACCGTGTCACGATCGCCTGCAACCAGGCTCGCAACCATGTGCGCGATGCGCGCCGCCGGGGAGAGGTTCTGACGTCGTTCGACGAGCACGAGATCCGGGCCGAGTGCCCGACGCCAGAGGAGCTCCTTCGCACTCGCCAGCGGGAAGAGCTGATGCGCCGCCTCATTGGCCAGATCGACCCGAAATACCGGGACGTCCTCATCAAGCACGACCTCGAGGGCATCCCGCTCGCCCAGATCGCCGCGGAGCTGAGTCTTCACCCGGAGGCCGTGAAGACGCAGCACCGTCGCGCACGCGAGCAGCTGGAGGCGGCGACGCAACGCTGGAGAGCGAAGCAACGCTCGCGCGGATGGGACGACGCTGCCTGTGTCGCTCCGCTCGGGCTCTACCGTCGCCAGGGGTGGATCAGCTCTCTGGGCCGCTGGAGCCTGAGGGTCTTGGTTCAGGGCGCGACCTTCGCGCTCACGAGCGCGATCGTCGCCGCGGTGACGTCGCCGTCGGGCCTGGAGTCGTGGTTGAGATCGGCGATCGGTAGCCGCTGGACTGAGCTGACTGAGCAGGCGCCGGTGCCGCTCCCAGCGGAGCCGCGCGGCGAGCAGGCGGGGACGCCGACCGCTGTGTCCTCAGGGAAGGACAGGGCGCCTCTCTCCGAGGATCGAGGCGGCAGGCAGGCTGGCGCTGGAGCGAGCGCGACATCCGCGCCCTCGAGCGCGACAGCTCGTCGTGCCTCGCCCCCCGCGACATCCGCGCCGCCACCCATCAGCGCGCGCGAGAGGAGCCTGATCACCCGCGCCCGCAGGGCCCTCGAGGCCCACACCGCGGAGGCGGACCTCGAGGCACGCCAGCTGCTCGATGCCCACGCGCGGGAGTTCCCGCGAGGGAGGCTCGCCGCGGAGCGCGAAGGGATGCTCAGGCAGCTTCGCTGAATCGTCGGCTGGCCATCAACAGCGAAGCACGCGGTGACGCCGGTAGCACGGAGAATGCCCGGGGTGGTTGAGCCATGTCTCGTCAATCCAATGAAGACGAGCGCGCAGCGGCGCACGCGCGCCTGTTTTGCCCGACGCTGGTTCGTGCGGTGCTGCGCTGGCTGGAGAAGCTGGGCGTCCCTCTACGCCATCGTGGCGACGTCGCAGGCCAAGTCTGGCTGAGCGCCTGGGAGAGCTGGCCCAGGTTCGATCCGAAGCGGGGCAGGCCGGAACACTGGTTGAATGCCATCACCGTACACGTCGCCTCGCACTACCACGAGCGCGCGCAGCACCGCAGGGAGGAGTTGGTCGATCCGATCGAAGTGCTCGATCCGGCGCCCGACGCCGCTGCTGTGATGGAGCGCAGCGACATGACGGCCGGCGCCATCGAGGCCGTGAACGACCTCGATCCGCAGCTGCGCTTCGTGCTCGTCGCCCACGATCTCAACGGAGTCTCGATGGTCCAAATAGCCGAAGACGTAGGGATACCTGTCTCTACGCTTTACAGGAGGCGCGCAAAGGCCATCGGTGCGCTTCGTGACGCCATGGCTCTGCGGGAGGCCAGGGAGAACCACGCAGCATGCGTGGCGCGCCAGCGGCGCCGAGACGCGGACGCGAACCTCCTCGAACGCCGGCGCCTTGGCGACGCGCACCTTCCCACATCGACCCAGAGCTCGCCGTAAGCGGCCCTTGACTTCGGGCTCGCCTTGCGACCTCCTGGTCTCTCATGAGCGATTCGAGCGAGCGCCACCCGGTGCGCGTGATCCCCGTCGACGACTACCGCCTGACGGTGGAGCGCAGCGATCACCGCTCGTGCATCCGGCTGGTCGATCGCGCCGGCGCGGAGCCGCCGCGGATCGAGCTGCGGCCCGAGGGGCCGGTGCTGGTCCTCGGCAGCGGCCTCTCGATCGCCGTGGCCGGCGATCTGCAGTTCACGGCCGAGCGCGTGGCCATCCACGCCCGCGAGGGCATCGAGCTGCACAGGGGCGGCGACACGGTGCTGCGCAGCGAGGGCGATCTGGTCAGCGAGGCGCGCGAGCAGCGGCTCAGCGCCCGGCGCGGCGACGTGCGGGTCGAGGCCAACGGCGACGTGAAGCTGCTCGGGGAACGCACCCGGCTCAACTGCTGAAACGGCCGCCCAGCCGGGGCCGCTGCGCCCCGATACAGCGCGGGGGCCTGGCCGGCGCGCCTGCCACCCTCGGAGGAGCATCGGCGTGAGCGACGTCAACAACCGCATCGCAGGAGGCTTGAAGCGGCGGCCCTGGATCGGCGTCGCGCTCGGGCTGATCGCCGGCGTCACGCTCGGCGTGCTCTCGGTCCGGGCGTGGCAGCGGGTGGCGGCGTTCGGGGACGCGCCGGTGCGGCTCAGCGCGGCGGAGGCGCTGCGCCGCGCGCGGACGGAGGCTGTGTGGGTGGAGCTGACCGACGCGCAGTTCTCGTGCGAAGGGAGCGCGGAGCTCGCGGGCACGCGGTACGGTCGTCTGCTCGCGCCCTCGCTCGGCGAGGTCGTGGCCCTGGTGAGCGCGGACGGGCCGCTGTGTCCGCCGCCCGGCCAGCCGCTCACGGGCGCCTTCGACGCGCCGACGGGCCGACAGCGCTCCTTGCTGGTGGACCGGGGGCTGCCCGAGGCGGCCGACGAGGACGCGCTCGTGCTGTCGCTCGGGGACGGTCCACGCAAGGCGCGCGTCGATGCCTGGACCTTGCTCGGCCTCGCCGCGATGTGCTTCGCGGTCGGGTTCCTGGGCTTCGTCATCCGCCGCGCCGACGCGCAGGCCGCGCGGCGGGCCGCGGCCGCCCTGCCGCTCGCGGAGCTCCGGCGGGGCCTCGACCGGGGCGCGCTGCGCCTCCGGCCGCGCTATCTCCTGATCGCCCTCGCGAGCGTGGTCCTCCTGGCGCCGCTCAACGGCGCGCTGATGGCGATCGCCGGCGTGGGCGCGGTCCAGATCGCGCGCGACGTGCTCGCGCAGCCGGGCCGCTGGGCCGCCGCGGAGCCGGTCGCCGTCGACGGCCTCGTCTCGGTGGCGCCTCACGGCCACACCGCCTGGACCGACGACTATCTCACCGATGTGGTCGTGAGCTTTCGCGCCGACGGCGAGGAGCAGGAGGTGAGCTACCTGGTCGCCTGGGCGCCGGGGGTGTTGCCGGACATCGAGGTGCGGAGGAGCGGAGGCGAGCTCATGACGAGCGCGGAGCCCGCCCTGAGGACACCGCGGCTGCTGATCGCGGCGGGGAGCGCGGGGTTCGCCGCCGTCCTGCTGGTGCTGGGCGTCAAGCTGGTGGGCGAGACCTGGTCGAAGCTCCGCGCGCTGCGCCGCGCTGCGAGCTCCCCCGAAGTCGTGCTGCTCCCGTTGCGCGACCTCCGGGAGAAGCGCCACAACGGCGTCGTCGTTGGATGGGAATGCGAAACCCTGAACGCGCAGGGGGAGGTGCGCCGCGAGGAGTTCAGTTACCGCGATCCTCCCGCGCTCGACGACGCCGGGGCGCACGTGCTCGCCGTCCGCCCGCGCGGCGCGCCGGGCGCCGAGCCGATCGTGGTGGCCATGGACGGCTATCCGTTCCGCATCGATCCCTGAAGCAGGGGCGAGGTCGCCCGAGCGCGCTGCCTCGGTCCCGCCCGGCGCTCCTGGGCGGCGGGGCCGGGGCGATCGTGCGCCCTCCTGGCCGCGCCAGGGACAGCGGCTCGCCCGCCCGGGTGTCCCCGGCGCGTCCCCCCGTGTCCCTGCCAGCGGCCGCGGTGTCCCTGGCCCGCTCGCTCGTGTCCCTGGCGCCGGCGTCCATGTCCCTGGCGGCAGCTCCCTCGGTCGTGTCCGGCGCGGCCCTTGTCCCAGCCGGCGCGGCCCTTGTCCCAGCCGGCGCGGCCCTTGTCCCAGCCGGCGCGGCCCTTGTCCCAGCGGGACGATTCCCTGTCCCTGGCGAGGGCGCCGGGGGGCTCGGGTGCTAGAACCCGGCGCGTGACTCCCCAGCCGCTCGATCGCCTCCGCGAGCTCTTCGCCAAGGTCGACGCGTTCTTCGCGAACGCGAGCGCGCGCCACGGCGGGCGGATGGCGTGCGCGACGGGGTGCAGCGACTGCTGCCGGCGGCGGTTCTCGGTGACGTCGATCGAGGCCGACGCCCTCCGCGAGGCGCTCGCGGCGCTCCCCGAGGCCGATCGCGCGGCGCTCGCCGGCCGCGCGCGGGCGGGCGATCCCGGCGTGTGCCCGGCGCTCGACGGGGAGGGGAGGTGCGCGCTCTACGCGGCCCGGCCGCTCATCTGCCGCACGCACGGCCTGCCGATCCGGTTCGCGCCGTCCGGCGGGCGCGCGCTGCCGGTCATCGACGCCTGCCCGAAGAACTTCGTGGGAGAGGACCTCGATGCCATCGAGGCGTCGTCGGTGCTGGACCAGACGACGCTCTCGACGGTGCTGGCCGCCCTCGACATGGCGCACGCCGACGCGGCCGGGCGGCCGCGCGGGCAGCGCGCAGCGATCGCCTCGGTGCTCTCGGGCGAGGGCTGACGCGCCCCCGGCGCGCCACGTCATTGGTCGCCTGTCCCAGCGCCGGTCAGGCCTCCTCGTCAACGACCGTTGACGAGGAGCAGGATGGGGCGGAGTGGCCAGGGCGCCGAGCACGTTGAAATTCGGCGATAACCGATCCGTTCGCAGGAAAGCGCCGGGCAGTGCTCAAAATTGAACATGAAGGCGGGAAGGCGGGAAGAAAAGATCAATGATCTTCCCCCTTCATGGGAACTCTCTCCGGCAAATTTGAGCACCACCAAGCGCCGGGGGCGTTCCTTGTTGCCCGGCTCGCCTCGTGCTCCGCTGGCAAACGCATCGCGGGCAGGGCGCCCGCGCGTGCGTCAGCTGCGGAGGGACCAAGGGATGAAGCAGGGAGATACGACGAGCCGAAGCGCACCGTCCTCTCGGACGCTCCAGCGCGCCATGGCGGATGTCCCGGAAGCGTGGAGTGCGGGCAGGAGGACGGCCTGCCGCTCCTGGTTCGCCAGGTCGGCGGGACCGTCGAGCTCCATCGCTTCGATGGCGTCTGCGGCCTCAGCCCCGTGGGCTGGAGATACTGCATCTGGGGCTCCGACGGGACGCTCACGGAGGGCCCCTCCTCCTGCGCGTGCGCGTGCCGCTAGAACACCGACGTTGATCGATCCCATCCGGTCACGCGTGGCACGCGTGGCACGCGTGCCACGCTGGCACCGGGTGGCACCGCGGCAGCAACGGCAGCTCGACGGCGCCGGGCGGGGACGGCAGCGAAAGGAGCGACGGCGCCGGGGACACGGCGCCGACACGGGGCGCAGGCGACGGCGAGGGCGGCGCTGCGAGAGGCGGCGCGGCGCGCAGAGGAAGCTCCGTCAAGCAACGCCAGAGGAATGATCCAGCGACGCTCCTCGAGCCGCAGCGCTCCTGAGCTGGCGCGCTCGTTGCAACCTGTCTTGAACGTTGCTCTTCACCCGATCCACCCCATGGCGGTGTCGTGATCCAGGAGAACACGAGCGCTCCTGGATCGAGCGTATCCCATGAGGGTCCCGATGCCGCAGCCGGAGATCCCCTCCGAACGAGCGTCAGGGGCATCGATGTGGCCGCACTAGAACTCCAGGAATCAGGGTCACGGGCTTCGGCGACGAACACCGTGTGGCGCTCTGCGTGCCACGAGCCCTGGAGCGAAAACCAGATACTTCGACTGAAAGTGAGACGACGAGCGATGAACAACGAGAATTCGAGAGGCTGTCGCGAGGTGGGCGGACTTCGGTTCGCATGGGCTCGCGCGGGCGCGGGCGGCGCGCTGCTCGCTCTGGCGACGGCGGCGTGCGGCGTCGCGGACCCGAGCGACGGCGTCTCCGACGAGCCGATCGAGACCAGCGTGGAGGCGATCCGCGCCGGCACGGAGGGCGGCGGAGTCGGCGTCGTCGAGATCGGAGGCTGCACGGGCACGCTGATCGGTGAGCACATGATCCTCACCGCGGCTCACTGCTTTGACGACCAGCTCGGCACGGCGCTGACGGGCCTCGTGAGCACCAGGGTCAACTACGCGGACACCGGGACGACCTGGAGATGCATGACAGGCGCTCCCTCGAACGGCAAATGCACTGTGGATCGCGAGGTCTACGTGAGGCGCTTGCAGCACGGCTGGGCGTCGGGCTCCGACCTGGCCGTCGTGTTCACCAAGGTGCAGGGCGGCTCCTTCAGCAACGTGACCATCAACGACGCCGCCATCGGCGTCTATGCGGGGACCCTGAGCTCTTCGGAGTCCTATACGTTCTACGGGCGAGGCTATTATCACTACAATGGCACAGGCGCGGGGGTCATGCGCTACATGAAGGATTCGTTGAACTACCTGGCCAGCGACTACTTCCTCACGGACGCGGACGAGGTCCGGATTTGCAGGGGCGACTCGGGCGGCCCGTATTTCCGCGGAAACGGCAACTGGGTGTTCGGCGTGCAGTCCAACGCGGATCTGTCGTCCGAATGCGCCCAGGTCGGCGAAGAAGTGCGGGGCACGCGGCTGACCCCGACCCGGATCAGCAACATCAACAACTGGCGCGCCCTCGAGGGGCTCCCGGCGTGCACGACGTTCTCGAGTACGATCACCGATCGCTGGGTCTGTGATTGAGTGACCGCTGACCCGGTGGCGACCGCAGAAATCGCTCGGCGCCAGCCCGCGGGACTGCGGCCGGGCACGGCCGGCATGGACGCGCGGACCGCTCCGTGGGGGGGAGTGACCGCTCACGCCTCCTTCAGGAACGTCATGTGGGGCAGCTTGGCGCTCGGGTCGTCCCGGTGGATCTCGGCGTGGACCCTGCTGATGAGCTGCTTGCAGTGGCTCAGGTCGTCGACCCGGAGGAGGAACAGGATGTCGCCGGGATCGTCGTCGTTCGTCCAGACGTGCTCCAGGTGCATCCCCTGTTCAGCGTGGCTGGCCGCGTCGGCCGCCAGCTGCTGCTTGACGTCCTCGAGCGTGGCGCCGGTGAGCCTTGCCAGTACGTGAGCCATGTTCAGACCTCCTCAGGGTGGTGAGCCAAAGGCGCGCCGCACGGGGGCCGTGCGGCCAGGCGCGGGGGGTTCGATCGGGATCCCCCGTGGGTGTAGCCGAACCGGGAGTCCGGCGGGGGCGCTTTTTCATCGAATCGCGCCCTGATGAGGCCGCAAGCGCCGACGCGAGCTGCCCTCCAGGAAAGCGCCGGTAGCTTCACCGAGCCTCCGCGCGCCGACGCGGCCGCCTCGCGGCGCGTCGCGCGCCGCGGCGCTTGGTCGATCGACCGACGAGGTGGTACCAGGAGGTCAAGGACGTGAGAGAGCGGCCACACCCCAACGACCCGGCGCGCACGGCGCTGCTCGTCATCGACATGCAGAACGACTTCCTCGCGGAGGGGGGCGCGTTCTCGAAGCGGCACTGCGATCCGCATCAGCTCGCCCAGAGCGTGGCCTGGCTGGTGCGCGCCGCGCGCGCGCAGGGGCGCGCCGTGGTGTGGGTAACCTCGGCCTACGGCGAGATCGACGCGGCCCCGGACGCGCTCCGCGGGCAGACGCACACCGACGGCGCGTGCTGCGCCCGCGGCACGTGGGGCGCCGAGCTGTTCCCGGCGCTCGCCCCGGTGCGCGCCGAGCGCCCGGCGGGGGCCGCGGACTGGCACGTCGAGAAGCGCTGGTATTCGGCCTTCCGCGACACCGATCTGCGCGCGCGGCTCGAGGAGGCGGGCGTGACCGCGGTGATCCTGTGCGGCGTCGCGACCAACGTGTGCGTCCTCGCCGCCGCCCGCGACGCGCGCCGGCTCGGCTTCGAGGTCGAGGTCCTCGAGGACGCGACCGCGGCGAGCACCGCGGGCAAGCACGCCGCGGCGCTGCGCGAGATCGAGGGCCTGGGCGGCCGGCGCCGCCGCTGGGCCGACGTGCTCTCGGACGGGCCCGGGCCGGTGTGCGTCGCCGGCATCGGCGCGGGCGGGACGGCGCTGTGGTGCGGCGCCCTCGACGAGCGCCTCGCGGGCGGCGCGGGCGCCTTCGAGGCCGTCGAGCGCGAGGTCGCGTGGACCACGATGCTCCACCGCGGCGGGGAGGTGCCGCGCCTCGTCGCGATCCAGGGCGAGCGCGCGCCCGACGGCGCCGTGCCGCTCTACCGCCACCCGGTCGACGAGCAACCGGAGCTTGGCGCCTTCACCCCCGCCGTCGACCGCATCCGCAGGGAGGTCGAGCGCCGCGTCGGGCACCCGCTCAACCACTGCTTGCTCCAGCTCTACCGCACCGGGCGCGACTGGATCAGCGAGCACTCCGACAAGACGCTCGACCTCGTGCGCCCGTCGTTCATCGTGAACGTCTCGCTCGGACGACGGCGCACCATGGTGCTCCGGCCCAAGCGCGCCGCCGAAGGGGATGCCGTCCAGAAGGTCCCTTTGCCGCACGGCTCGCTGCTCGTCATGGACCTGGAGACCAACCGCCGCTTCTATCATGCCATCCGGCAGGAGGGCGACGCGGAGGGCGAGGACCAAGCGTCGCGGATCTCGCTCACCTTCCGGCATATCGGCACGTTTCACGATCCGGCGACCGGGGCTGTCTGGGGCGTCGGCGCGCCCGCCGCGGATCGCGCCGAGGCCGAGGCGCGCGCCCGGGCCCGGTCCGCGCTCGCCGAGCCGGAGCGGGAGGCCGCGGAGCGCGCCGAGGCAGAGCGGATGCTCCAGCTCTTCCGCGCCGAGAACATCGACGCCGACTTCGACGCCGCCGCGTACCGCGCGGGCTTCGAGGCGCTCAATTTCCGCACGTTGCAGGAGCCCGGAGGCGACCGATTCCGCACGTTGCAGGAGCCCGGAGGCGACCGATGAGCGCGCAGCGGGCGGTGTATTTCGTGAACGGCTCGATCTCGAGCTGGCGCGTGCTCCTCGCCGTTCGCGAGAAGGGCCTCGCCTTCGAGCCCCGCCGCCTGCGCGTGATGCGCGAGCCCCGCGAGACGCGCGCCGCGGAGTTCCTGGCCCTCAATCCGCGCGGCCAGGCCCCGGTGCTCGTCGAGCCCGACGGCACCGTCATGAACGAGTCGCTGGCGATCCTCACGTACCTGGAGATGCGGTATCCCGACCCGCCGCTCCTCCCGCCGCCCGCCGAGCCCGGCGCGCTCGCTCGCGCGCTCGCCTGGGCGCAGGAGTCCGAGGCCACCGCGTGCGTCTACGACCCGCTGGAGAGCCTCTTCGAGGCCGGCCCGGACGCCCTGTCGCCGGACCGGCGAGCGGCCATCGCGGGCGCGCTCTCGGGCGTGGAGCGCGAGCTCGCGCTGTGGGAGGCGCGGGCCCAGAGGACACGGTTCATCGCGTCGGACGCCTTCACGCTCGCCGACTGCGCGTTCTACCCCGTGCTCGCCTACATGCGGCGGCGCGGGCTGTCGCTCGCCGGCCATCCCGCGCTCGACGCCTACGAGCGCCGCGTGTGGGGCCGCCCCTCGGCGGTCGCCTCGTACCCGGAGGGCTGGTCCCACGACAGGGCGCGCCCCGATCTGTTCGCCAAGGCGCGCGCGCTCGCCGCTCCGGGGATCTCCGGGAGCTGACACGCGCAGGGCTCGCCCGTGCCCCGAGCGCGGGGCGTTTGCTCAGGGCGCGGGCGCGGGGCGTTTGCTCAGGGCGCGGGCGCGGCGCTGACGATGTACTCGACCGCGAGGCCGAAGTTGCAGCCGCCGCTGATGTCGTAGTTCTTGAGATAGCGCTCGTTGGTGACGGTCAGCCCGTCGACCTCGGCGCTCTCGCCGTTCGCGATCGAGACGGCGGGCTCGCCGTCGACCTCCACGGTCATCGCGTGCTCCTCGTAACCGCAGTGACTGTCCTCTCTGTAGCACGCGGGCTCGCCGTCGCTGATGGTGAGCCCGATGGGATCGTTCTCGCCCACGGCCACCACGAGCTCTCCGTCCCGCTCGACGCGAATGCGGGTGATGAGCTCTCCCCACTCGAAGAGCTGGGAGGAAGAGACGTCGACGTCGAGGAGGTCGCCCACGGCCACGGCGCTCGCCGCGAAGCCCGGGACCGTGAAGCCGAGGGTGAGCGTCTTCCCGGTCTCGTCGGCGAGGTCGATCATGACTTCGGGCGCGGCGCGTCCGATGTTCCCCGAGTTGGTCGTGCAGACCTCGTCCGGGGCGGGCGGGCGCACGGCCGTCACCGTGCCGGAGAACGCGAGCGTCCACGGCACGAGCTCGTCCTCCCGGTCCGGGTCGTCGAGGTCGATGCACGCGAAGACCCTGGGCTCGTGCGCCTCACAGGCAGGTCCGCCGCCGGGGCCCGTGCCGCCGGTGCCGCTTCCGCCGGCGCCGGTGCCACCTGGGTCGCTGCCGCCGGCGCCGGTGCCACCTGGGTCGCTGCCGCCGGTGCCGGTGGTGCCAGTGGTGCCGGTGGTGCCGGTGGTGCCGGCGCTCGTGCCGCTGTCGTCGTTGAGCTCGACGCGGCACGCGGCGAGGCTGACGAGGAATGTCATGAGGGAGGCAAGGAGAGGCAAGCTGGTTCGATGGCGCATCCCTTCACCGGGAGCACACCATGTGCCAATCCGGACACTGTGCCGCTGGCGCTGGTCTTTCCCGTGCGATTCAGCAGAGATGGCCGGCCCGAAGGTCCACGAAAGGCCGAGGCTGGCCGGGTCCTCACTGTGCCATCTTGAGCAACTCGGCGCGTCCGCGGGTGGTGGCCGGATTCGAACATGAAGGCGGGAAGGCGGGAAGAAAAGATCAATGATCTTCCCGCCTTCATGTGAATCACTCCGGGGCGAGTTGGGCCACCACCCGTCCGCGAAGGTGGATCATGCGCCAGCCGACGCCGGACCCCCTGGTCACGCGCGGCGTCCTCGTGGGCGACGGGGCGGTGCGGGGCGGGCGCTCAGGGCGTAGACGTGGCGCTGACGACGTACTCGACCGAGAGGCCGAAGTTGCAGTCTCCGGTGAGGTCGTAGTTCCTGAAATAGCGATGGTTGGTGACGGTCAGCGCGCCGACCTCGGCGCTCTCTCCGGTCGGGATCGAGACCGCGGGCCCGTCGCCGGCCGACACGGACATCCCGAGCCTCCCGTAACCGCACATGTCATCCTCCTCGCGGTAGCACTCACGCTCGCCGTCGCGGAGGGTGAGCCCGAGGGGCTCGTTCTCTCCCACGCCGACGACGAGCGCTCCGTCTCGCTCGAGGCGAATGCGGGTGCGCGATTCCAGGCCCCAATCCACGAACTGGGAGGCGAAGAAGTCGACGTCGAGCGCATCGCCCACAGCGACGGCGCCGGACGAGAAGCCCGGGACCGCGAAGCCCACGGTGAGCGCATTCCCGGCCTCGTCCGCGAGGTCGATCATGACCTCGGGCGCGCCGTGTGCGATCTTTGTCCGTCGACGCGTGCACGGCTCGTCCGGGCCGGGTGGGCGTACGGCCGTCACCGTGCCGGAGAACGCGAACGTGCGAGGAGAGCTCGAGGGATCCACCTCTGGGAGGTCGAGGTCGGCGCACGCGAAGACGTCCGTCGTGTACGGATAACAGCTAGGCCCGCCGCCGGTGCCGCCGGTGCCGCCGGTGCCACCGGTGCCACCAATGCCGCCGGTACCGCCGGTGCCGCCGGTGCCACCAATGCCGCCGGTACCGCCAATGCCACCAGTGCCGCCAATGCCACCGGTGCCGCCAATGCCACCGGTGCCGCCGGTGCCGCCAATGCCGCCGGTGCCGGTGCCACCTGTGCCACTGCCGCCGGTGCCACCGGTGCCGCCGGTGCCGCCGGTGCCGCCGGTGCCGCCGCCGTCGATGATCTCGACGTTGCACGCGGCGAGGGAGACGAGGAACGTCATGAGGGAGACGAGGAGAGGTAAGCTCGTTCGATGGTGCATTTCTTCGTCAGCAGCACATGATGTGCCGGCCGAGCACTGTGCCGTGGCGCTGGTCCTTTCTTTGCCATGTGGGCTCGATGGGCTCGAAAGCAGCGCAAACCGCCGACGTTCACCAGGCCCCAGTTGTGCCATCCTGTGCAACCCGAGACCCCCGCGAAGGTAGATCATGCGCCCGACGCCGACCGACTCCGCCATCGATTTCGCCGCCCTCGATCCGGGCGCGCTGCCGCCCGCGCTCGTCGAGCAGGCGCGGCTCGTCTGGGCCGACCGTGTTCGCACCGAGTACCAGTCCATCCAGATCGCGACGCGCTTCCTCGGCGAGGCCCTCGCGGCGGGCGAGCCGCTCGACGTCTCCCGCGCCGTCGCGGAGACCATCGAGGAGGAGATCCGCCACGCCGAGCTGTGCGGTCGCATGTGCGCGGCGCTCGGGGGCCGCGCGCCCGCGCCGCGCGACGTCGCCGCGCCGCTCGCGGACCTGCGCGAGGTCCCGCTCGACGAGCGCGTGCTCGCGAGCGCCATCTCGCTCTTCCTGATCGCCGAGGCGTTCTCGGTCGGCTACCTCCAGGATCTCGAGGCCCGCGCCGACCACCCGGTCACGCGCGCCGTGCTCGCCGCGATCGCGGGCGACGAGGCGGAGCACGAGGCCTTCGGCCCCGAGCTCGTCGCGCGCAAGCTCCGCGATCTCCCCCCGGCGAAGCGGGCCGCGTGGCGCGGGTTCACGGGCCGGCTCGTGCGCGGGCACCTCGATCGCGCCGAGCAGGTCCTCGCGCGCGTCCCGGCGGAGGACCGGTCGCTCGACCGCTGGCCCGAGCCCGAGCGGGCGACGCTCGGGCTCCTCGGCGAGGTCCGGCTCGCGCTGCTCTGCCAGCGAACCTACAAGGAGCGGCTCGCGCCGGCGCTGGAGAAGCTCGGGCTCGGCTGAGCTGAGAAGATGGCTCCTCGCCGTGGGCCTGCCGGCCCTCGCCGAGGGGGGATCCTGCGCCGTCACGAACCGAGGGCGCCGTCCATCGCGAGCCTTCCTGCCGCTCGCAGCTCCGGCAGCGGTGCGCGCGGAAGGCGGTGTCGAGATCGGGACGCGGCTGGGTCGCTGGTACGCTGTGTGTATTCGCCGGTCCGAGGAAGTGTCCTGAGGCGATTGCCGTACACCACGGCAGGTGAGGTGAACATGGTCGTGTCGATGCAGCAGACCGCGGCAGCGGCTGCGGGCGCCGTGATGGTGGCGCTTGCGCTGTTGGGGTGCGGGTCCGAGGGGGGCGATCCGCCGGGCGGAACGGGCGGGGACGCGGGCGCCGGAGGCGCGCAAGGGGAAGGCGGGAGCGCGGACGGGGGCGGCGGCGCCGGCGCGCAGGGCGGAGGCGGGCCGTGGGAATGCGTGACCCTCGACCTCAAGCCCGGCGAGGTCGGCCCTGGCGGCGTCGTGGCGCTGTTTCGCGACGACGATCTCAATTGGATCGAGTCCGTCGGAGGGAGCGCGCTCTCGGGGGAGTACGTGTACTTCGACGCGGACTACCAGCTCCTGCGCGTGCCGGTCGCCGGCGGCCCCGCGGAGACGCTCGGGGACTTGCCCAGCGGATGGCACTCCATGGTCGGCGACACCCTCGTCTGGACCGAAGAGCTGAGCTCGCAACGCAACGTGCGCCTGCTCGCCGCGCCGGCGACGAACCTGAGCGCCTCGACCGTGCTCGCGGAGGACATCCTCCCTCCTCGCATGCTCGCGCTCGACGACACGAACGCCTACTACGATCAGGGCGACCCGCAGGCGATCTGGAAGGTCGCTCTGGCCGGCGGCAGCGCCCCCGAGGTGCTGGTGCCGAGCGGCCACCCGCTCGGCATGATCAGCCACGACGGCGCGCTGTACTGGCTCGACTTCCAGACGAACCAGCTCGAGCGGGTGCCGCCCGAAGGCGGCACCCGTGAGCCGCTCGCGGAGGTGTTCTTCGGCGGGCCGATGGCGGCGGCGGGCGAGAGCGTCTTCTGGACCGACCACAGCCTCCACACGGTCAACCGGTGGCGCGACGGCGCAGCCGCCATCGACGTCCTCCACGACATCGAAAGGGTCCCGAACGGGGATCCCACGCCCTCCGCCATCGCCGTGAGCGGTGATACCGTCTACTGGCTTCAAGGCTTTGGCTGCGTCGAGCTGTGGCAGGTGAAGACGGACGGCACGGGCGCTCGAAGGACAGCGTCGGGCTTCTTCCTCGCCGATGGGCTCTCGGTCGACGAGAGCCACGTCTTCGTGATAGCGCAAGACGCGATTTACCGCGTCGACCGCTGACCGCCGCCGCCATCACCAGGTCTCCGCCTCGCGCCGGCCCGGCGTCGAGGCGCACCTGTCTTACACTGCGCTCCATCGGGGGCCGCCTGCGTTGCTCCTGCGGCGAGCGGGCGGCGGCTCGCCGTGGAGGTGCGCCGCCCTACAGCATCGCCGGAATCGTTTGGCGTGACGGCTGCGGGCGGCCCCCGGCTCAGCTAGCTTCGGTCAACGGCGGAGACGCCGGCGCCGACCCTAGCCACCGACCCGTCACCATGTTATTGCTAGCCGGAATTCCACTACGCGTGCAATTGACGCGAATTGACGCGCGTCGGTGGTTCGCCTGGCGTGAGGAGAGTCGAAGCCACGAGAAGCTCACGTGCTTGAAAGGCCCAACCTGGGCGTGGCGAACCTGACTCCCCCCTGGCCCCGAGGTCAGAGCCCCTGGGCTCACCTCGCCGGCCCCGCCGCCGAGAGCCCCCTCCGAACGAAGGCACACGCAAACCACGAGCTGGAGATCCGGTCATGACCGTTGTAATTGGAGATAAAGAGTACTTCCCCGGTGTCGGCAAGATCCCCTACGAGGGGCCCGAGTCCGACAACCCCCTCGCCTTCAAGTGGTACGACGCGAACCGCGTCGTCGCCGGCAAGGCGATGAAGGATCACTTCAAGTTTGCGGTGTGTTACTGGCACACGTTCTGTGGCCGCGGACACGACCCGTTCGGGCCGGGGACGATCAACTTCCCCTGGGACGAGGGCAAGGACGCGCTGGCCCGCGCTCGCATGAAGATGGACGCGAGCTTCGAGTTCATCACCAAGCTCGGCGCGACGCACTACTGCTTTCATGACATCGACCTCGTGGAAGAGGGCGACAGCCGCGCCGAGACGTCGCGCCGCCTCCAGAGCATCGTCGAGTACGCCAAGCAGAAGCAGGCGCAGTCGGGGATCAAGCTCCTGTGGGGCACGGCGAACCTGTTCTCCAACCCGCGCTACATGAACGGCGCCTCCACGAACCCGGATTTCGCCGTGGTGGCCTACGCCGGCGCCCAGCTCAAGGACGCCCTCGACGCCACCATCGCGCTGAACGGCGAGAACTACGTGTTCTGGGGCGGCCGCGAGGGTTACATGAGCCTGCTGAACACGGACATGAAGCGCGAGAAGGACCACTTCGCTCGCTTCCTGACCCTGGCGCGCGACTACGCGCGCTCGCGCGGCTTCAAGGGCACCTTCTTCATCGAGCCGAAGCCGATGGAGCCCTCCAAGCACCAGTACGACTTCGACGCCGAGACCGTGATCGGGTTCCTGCGTCAGCACGGCCTGGACAAGGACTTCAAGCTCAACCTGGAGACGAACCACGCGACGCTCGCCGGCCACACCATGGAGCACGAGATGCAGGTGGCCGCGGACGCCGGCATGCTCGGCAGCATCGACGCGAACCGCGGCGACTACCAGAACGCGTGGGACACCGACCAGTTCCCCTACAACATCAACGAGACCGTGGAGATGATGCTCATCCTGCTCCGCAGCGGTGGGTTCCAGGGCGGCGGCGTGAACTTCGACGCCAAGCGCCGCCGCAACTCGACGGATCTGATCGACACCTTCCACGGCCACATCGGCGGCATGGACGTGTTCGCCCGCGCGCTCATCATCGCCGACGACCTGATCCGCAAGTCGCCGCTCGAGTCGATGCGCAAGGCCCGTTACGCGTCGTTCGACAGCGGCAAGGGCGCGGACTTCGAGCAGGGGAAGCTCACGCTGGAGCAGCTGGCCGAGATCGGCAACGCCGGCGGCGAGGTCAAGCTCACGAGCGGTCAGCAAGAGCTGTACGAGAACATCGTCAATCGCTACATCCGCTGAGCCGAGCGCTCGAGGGGACGACGGCGGGGCGACGCCGCTCGGGCTCACCGGCCCAGCGCGGCCATCTTCTCGTTCACCCAGTCGTCCCCCACGAGCGGGTGCACGCCGGCCCCGTCCCGCTCGAGATCGATCCCCACCGAGAGCAGGCCGCTCTTCACGAGGAACGCGCCGAGCGGGTCCTGCCCGTCCGACTTGGTGAGCCGCCCGCGGATGGCGAGGTTGCCGCCCTGCGCCTCCAGCAGCCTGAAATCGACCTCGCCCTCCTTGCGCCTCACCGTCGCCGAGGCCTTGAGCCCCTCCATCGTGAGGAGCCCCGCGGCCCACCCGGGGATGGCGTCCTCGGCGTCGAGCAGCGCCACCGCGGGCCTCGCGTCCTTGCACTCGAGCCGGATCGCCGCCTCCATCAGGCCGCGCCCCACCTTCCCGTCGTCGACGTCGATGCGCGCCCACCAGCCGGGGAGCGCCTCGCCCTCGTGCTCGATCGCGAGGTCCTCGATCTCGATGCGGCTCTTGCCGAGCTTCGCCGTCGGGCCGAGGAGGTTCGCCGCCTCGAGCGCCACGCGCGCCTTGATGTCGCCCTTCACCCGCGTCTCCTTCCACGCGAGCGCCCCTTGCTTGAGGAGGAGGCTCACCGCCCCCGTGCCTCGGCCCAGCGGGTCGACCTCGAGGCTGCTCCGCGCGAAGGCGGCGCCGCCCGTGAACCGCGGCGCGTCCGGACCGGCGCCGTCCGGGTTGAGCCAGCGCAGGTCCGGGATCGCCGCGGCGACGATGTCCACCTTCGACGAGAACCCCGGCGGGAGCCGCATGAGGTGGAGCTCCGGCGCGTCGAAGGCGGCGCTCGCCCGCTCCACCACGATGGGCGGCAGCCCCTTGCCAGGGCGCTCGAGCGTCGCGCGGGGCACCGCCACCGCGAGGCGCGCCTGCCCGCGCTCGTCGACGCGGAGATCCACGTCCGCCGCGACGGCCGCCCGGAGCGACCCGGCGGAGGCCGCGAGGTGGCTCGTGCCGTACGAGAGGGTGCTGCCCGGCTCGACGTTGCCCCGGTTCACGACGAGGTTCGCCCGGAGCCCTCCGCTCCCGTCCTCGATCCGCGGCTCCGCGCCCTCGCCGGTGTAGAAGTGGATGAAATCGAGCCCGGGCAGCTGGGCGTCGAGGCGCACGCGCGCCCAGGTGGTGTCGAAGACGTCGAGCCCCTCGATGTCCCGCGGATCGAAGGTGTTCATCGTGACGTCGAGGTCGGCGTCGACGCGCGCGGCGACGCGGTCGGCGAGGTGGACCTCGCCCGAACGGAGCTCCAGCGCCACGGGCCCGACGCGGACCGAGCGGAGCGGCTTGTAGTAGAACCCCCCGCGCACGCGGCCGCCGCCGGCGTACCGGACCTGCTGGATCCAGACCTCCTTGAGCGTCGTGTCCACGCGCTCCAGGTGCACGGTCCAGAGGTTGTAGCCCTCGTCCGAGTTCTCGAGATCGCGCTTCGGCGGCAGCTCCGGCTTGAGCGGGGGGTTCGTGAACTCCGGGATGGGGGGGAGCGCCTTGATGTGCGGCGCCTCCAGATCGCGCTCGCTCGTGGGATCCACGAGCAGCCGCATGCGGAACGTGAAGCCCTCGGCGCGGATGTCCTCCGCGTGGAACTTCTTCCGGAAAAGATCGGTCAGGTGGATGTCCGCCTCCACCTCGTCGAGCAGCACCGCCCACTCCAGCGTGCTGTCGGACCCGCTGAGCCGGAGCTCCTTCACGTGCACGACGCCCGGCCAGAGGCTCCAGGCCGACCCGTAGAACAGCGTCGCGTCGGTCGGGTTGTAGCTGACGAGCCTCGCCACGAGCTTCGTGCTCAGCATGACGTTGCCGATGACGACGTAGCCGAGCCAGAGCGCGATCGGCAGGATCAACATCACCTTCAGCGCCTTGCTCATGCGCGGCCCGAGCCACCCTCTGAGGCCACGCGAAGACGTCACGGCGAAAGCTCCCGGCATGAACGGGCGGAACGCACGCGCCGTGCCGCCGAGCTGGCCCGCATCGCGGCCGGCGGGCGCTGGGCTCGCCGTAGCGATCTGCCTCGCGTGTGGCGGAGGTCGCCACGCGCGGCGCGCGAAAGTGCGCGATCTTGCCCGGATTTCCCGAGAAATGCTCTGTTCGAGGCGGTCGCCCCCCGCCGGACCCGGCGGGCACCCCGATTGCTAACCCCGATTGCCACGCCGACCCCTGGCGACCGCTGCGCTGCCGAGCCTGTCGCACGTCAGCCTCCGCTGGAGCCGAGCTCCAGCCAACCCCGAGGTCATCATGAAGCACACGGTCCATCACGACCTGAACGATGAAGAAGCCAAGAACGCCGTCCTGAGGGCGATGGAGCGGTATCGCGAGCGGTACGCGGAGTACGCGCCGTCGATGCTCTGGAGCGACGAATGGCGCGCGGATCTCGGCCTGTGCTTCAAGGGGTTCCAGGTCGCGGGGCGGCTCGAGCTCCGGCCCAAGACCGTCGATGTCGAGATCGACGTGCCGCTGCCGCTGCGCATGTTCAAGCGGATGGCGATCGCCGCGATCGACTCGGAGGTGCGGCGGTACATCGACGAGGCGCACCGCGAGCGGTCGCGGCGCGCTCATGGCGCGACCCTGGGGGGAGCTGTCTGAGCTAGCCGCGCCATGCCGAGCGCCAGCACCAAGACCCCCCGATCCAGGCGCCGCCCGCGGAGCGCGCCGCGCCGCGCGCGGCGCGCCGCCCCGAGCGGCGTCGTCGTCCAGCGGCACCGCGTCAGCCTGTCGGTCGAGACCGTCGAGACGGTCGAGCTCGCGCGCGCCGCGGGCGAGCTCGCGGCGGCCGCGCCGCTCACCCCGTCGCCGGTCGAGTCCGCGAAGTCGGCCGGGCTCCGGTACGTGAACGACGACGAGCCGGGCATCTCCCGCCGGAAGGTGGGCAAGGGCTTCAAGTTCCTCGACCCCGAGGGGCGCCTCATCAAGGACGAGGCGACCCTTCAGCGGATCCGGCGCCTGGCGATCCCGCCCGCGTGGACCGGGGTGTGGATCTGCCAGAGCGAGCGCGGGCACATCCAGGCCACCGGCCGGGACGCGCGCGGCCGGAAGCAGTACCGGTATCACCCGCGCTGGCGCGAGGTCCGCGACGAGACGAAGTACGATCGCATGCTCGCGTTCGGCTCGGCGCTCCCGGGGATCCGCGCGGCGGTGGAGCGCGATCTCGCGCTGCCGGGGCTCCCGCGCGAGAAGGTGCTGGCGACCGTGGTGCGCCTGCTCGACGAGACGTCGATCCGCATCGGGAACGACGAGTATGCGCGCGACAACAACTCGTACGGTCTGACGACGCTCCACGACGAGCACGTCGAGATCAAGGGCGATCTCATCAGATTCCACTTCCGGGGCAAGAGCGGCAAGGAGCACGAGCTGACGGTGCGGGACCGGCGGCTCGCGCGCATCGTGAAGCGCTGTCAGGACGTGCCCGGCCACGAGCTGTTCCAGTACATCGACGGCGACGGCCAGCGGCAGCGCATCCACTCCGACGACGTGAACGAGTACCTGCGCTCCCTCGCGGGGCAGGAGTTCACGGCGAAGGACTTCCGCACCTGGACCGGCACGGTGCTGTGCGCGTCGTTCTTCTGCGAGATGGAGGTCGCCACCTCGGCCCGCCAGATGAAGAAGTGCGTGGCGCAGGTGATCGACATGGTGTCCGCCCGCCTCGGCAACACGCGCGCGGTCTGCCAGCGTTGTTATGTCCACCCCGCCGTGATCCGCGCCTACACCGAGGGGGCCTTGCAGACCTTGCTCGAGGCGAAAGAGGCGATCACGGACGAGGCGATCGCGGCGCTCCGGCCCGAGGAGGCCACGATGCTCCGGATCGTCCGCGGGTTCAGCGAGCGCGACGCGGTGCCGCTCGCCACCCAGCTCCGCGAGAGCGTGCGCGCGGTCAAGGCGCGGCGCGCCGGCAAGGCGCGGCCGGCCGACGAGGCGCGGCGAGCGGACAGGAGCGCAGCGCGCACGACGAGCGCGAAGCGTCCGAGGAGCGCGACGCGCTCGAAGAGCCCGACGCGCCTGAAGAGCGCGGCGCGACCGGATCGCCCCGCGCGTCCGAAGCGCAGCGTGAAGCGCCCGAAGAGCGCGAAGCGCCCGAGCGGGCAGCGGCGCGCCGCTGCCTGACCCGTCCCCAGTGCAACCCTAGCTCCCGCGCTTGCTGCGCCCGGCGCCGCGCCGCCGCGGGCAGCCGACGAGTGCGCCGTGTCCCCCCGTCACAGCGTGGCCATCTCGCCGTGGCATTGTGCCCCGGGCGCGGGGCGTTCTGCCGTCGATCTGTGAGCAGCTACGCAGACTTCACGCGATGGACGCGCCCGGTACGTTTCGTGTTCTGCGAAGGAGAAGCGAACGACGAGGACCCTCAGCCAAGGAGACATACATGGCGAGCCAGAGGTTGGTCACCGAGATGGTGCGGACACGTGTGGAGGCCGAGGACGCCATCCGGCGTATCCTCGACCACGGACACTCGCGCAGGGACATCTGCGTCATCGTGAGCGAGGCCGCCCGACGCCAGCACTTCTCGCGTTCGCGCGTGCAGGGCGCGGCCGTGAACGGCAATGCGCTCAGCGCGATCCTCGCCGCGGCGGGCGCGGGGCTCGTGGTGCCGGGGCTGCGGCTCGCGGTGGCCGGCCCCATCGCGGTGAAGCTCGCCGACGCGAGCTCGGGCGGCGAAACCGCCAGCCTGGGCAGCGTGCTCGTCGACGCCGGCATCCCGGAGCCGCGCGCGCCGGAGGTCGAGCGGCGCCTCAAGGAGGGGGCGATGCTCATCGGCGTGCTCGCGCGCGACGACGCGGACGCCGCGGCCGTGCAGGCGATCCTGCGCGGGGTCGGCGCCGGGGAGTCCTGCGGCACCAGCAAGGGCGCGCGCGTCTTCGCGACCCTCTGACGCCGCGCTCGGCCGCCCCAGCTGCGGCGGTATGCCCCCAACCGAGCGCCGTCAGGGCGCCAAGGACGCCAGGAGAGCCCAGAGTGCACCTCTCGCTTCTCTCCTGGCGTCCCTGGCGCCCTGGCGGCTCGAGCTCTCCTCGTCCTCTCCTCGTCAGCTCCGACGCCTGAACGCCTCGCTCCCGCGATGAGCCCGCTGCCACACGAGCGGGAATCAGTACGGGTGGAACGGGGTTTGAATAGAATCCAGAGAGCTCAACCGAGGCCGCCCCGGTCTGAGACGTGGATTACCCCTGACGCAACGATGGCCGTACGCTCTCTGCGACGAGGTCGAACATCGGCGGTCTCGCTCACGGTTCTCGCGCGGACGTAGGTCGCGCCGGCTGCTGCTCGGGAGGTAGGGAGGAGACGAATCGGCGTTCACCAGCAACCTCAGGAGAGTACCCATGGAACCGATCGCATTCGCAGACGAGAGCGTGGGCCTGGACGGCCTGATCGATGACGATTCGATCGAGCAGCTCAAATCGTTCTGCCGGGGCGAGATGTCCGCGGTGGAGACCTACCGTCAGGCGATCGCCGCCGCGCGCGAGGACTGGTTGGTGCGGCAGCTCCGGCTCAACCTGGCGTCGCACGAGGCGCGGGTGCAGATGCTGCGCCGGCGGATCGAGGAGCTCGGGGGCGACCCGCCGTCGAGCTCCGGGCCATGGGGCGCGTTCGCCAAGGTGGTCGAGCGGACCGCGGTGGCGCTCGGCCACAAGACGGCGCTCTCGGCGCTGGCGGAGGGCGAGGATCACGGCCTGAAGGACTACCGGAACGACCTCGAGGAGCTCGACTGTGAGTCGCACGTCCTGGTGCGCGACGTGATCCTGCCGCAGCAGGTGTCGACGCTCCGGACGCTGGCCGACCTCAAGCGCCAGCTGCCGTGACGCGGCCGGGCGCGGCGGATTGTTCTGGCAGGCGCGTCATGCGATACTTCCCGACGTATGGCCAAGGCTGCCCTGGACATCGCCCGACTGAGCCGCGACGAGCAGCTCGACCTCCTCGACGAGCTCTGGGCTCGCCTCGGGCGAGACCCTGATGCGTTCCCTCTCAGCGACGCGCAGCGCGTCGAGCTCGATCGGCGCCTTGACGAGCTCGAGGCCGAGGGACCGGTCGGGCTCACGTGGGATGAGGTCGTCGCCCAGGCGCGCGCACGGTCACGGTGAGGGCGTCGTGGTCTTCGTCGCGTGCTTTCACGCGCGCCGAAGACCCGAGTTCTAGAGCTCCCCGCTCAGCCC
The DNA here is from genome assembly GCF_051526825.1 of Sorangium sp. So ce185. Classification (NCBI taxonomy): domain Bacteria; kingdom Pseudomonadati; phylum Myxococcota; order Polyangiales; family Polyangiaceae; genus Sorangium; species Sorangium sp. So ce185. The sequence continues at coordinate 2,287,492 of NZ_CP150316.1, forward strand.
TTCACGTCGTACTCCGCCTGGAGCAGCTTCGCGATCGTCGACAGCTGCATGTTCGACGTCCCCTCGTAGATCTTCCCGATCTTCGCGTCGCGGTAGAGCTTCTCGACCGGATAGTCCTTGGTGAACCCGACGCCGCCCATGAACTCGATGCAGAGCGACGCCGCCCGCTCGGCCACCTCGGACGCGAACAGCTTGGCCATCGCGGCCTCCTTCACGAACGGCTGGCCAGCGTCCTTGAGCCGCGCGGCGTTGTAGACGAGGAGGCGCGCGGCCTCGATCTCCATGGCCACGCGCGCATACTGGAACTGCACGCCCTGGAAGCTCGCGATCGACTGGCCGAACTGCTTCCGCTCGCCCATGTAGCGCATCGCGTGCTCGAACGCCCCGGCGGCCAGGCCGAGCATCTGCGCGCCGATCCCGATCCGGCCCTCGTTCAACGTCTCGATCGCGATCTTGTAGCCCTTGCCGACCTCGCCGAGCACGTTGCCCTCCGGCACCTCGCAGTCCTCGAGGACGAGCTCGCACGTGCTGGAGGCGCGGATACCGAGCTTGTTCTCCTTCTTGCCCACCGAGAACCCAGGGGACGTCCGCTCGACCACGAAGGCCGTGATGCCCTTGTACCCCTTCGACGGGTCGACGCTGGCGAACACAAGGAACAGCGAGCTCTCGTTCGCGTTCGTGATCCACAGCTTGCGGCCGTTCAGCACCCAGCGGTCGCCCTTGCGCTCGGCCCGGGCCGCGAGCGCGAAGGCGTCCGAGCCGGAGCCCGCCTCGCTCAGCGCGTACGAGCCGACCCACTCCCGGCTCAGCCGCGGGAGATACCGCTCCTTCTGCGCGTCGCTGCCCCAGCGGAGGAGCGCGTTGGCCACGAGCGTGTTCTGCACGTCGATGAGCACACTGACGCTCGGGTCGACCACGGCGAGCGCCTCGACCGCCAGGATCGCGTTGAAGAAGCTCGCGCCGGAGCCCCCGTACGACTCCGGGATCTCGATGCCCATGAGGCCGAGATCGAACAGCGGAGGGAGCAGATCGCGGTCGAGCGCGCCCTGCTCGTCCATCGCCGCCGCGCGCGGCGCGACGCGCTTCCGGGCGAAATCAAGCACCGAGTCGCGGAAGAGGCGCTCCTCGTCGGAGAGCTGGGTGAGCGGAGGATGGGACACGACGGTTTCTCCTTGTGGGTGCATGGCGCGGCGCGGCGGAGGCGACCGCGGCGTCCCACTATGCACCGCGAGGACCGCAGGCGAAAGCCGTTCGAGCGCGCCCGCGGCGCCCTCCGCCGCGGGCCGGCTCATCCGTTGTATCGCGCGTCGCGCGCCTCCCGCTCCTCGCGCGCCTCCCCCAGAGGGCCCGGCGGCCCGATCGTCCAGGCTGCTACGCGCTCTCCCCGGTCCAGGGCGCCGCGCGCGCTCCGCTGCGGGCGCGCCGCGCGGCGCGCCAGGGCTCACGCGCTCACGCGCTCACGCGCGCCTGCCGGCGGGCGCGTCGCGCCGGCGGCACCGGAGCAGCGTGTGGGCGAGGCCGAGGTGGTCGATCTCCGCGTCGACGGTGAGCCCGGCCTCCTCGATGCAGCGCTTGATGTCGGCGGCGCTGTACATGCGGCTGTTCCCGTTCGCGAGGCACGTGAAATACAGGGAAGAGCCGTGCAGGCAGTGGACCGCCACCTCGTTTTCCTGACGATCCCAGAACGTGTCGAGGATCCAGAGCTCCGTCTGCTCGCCCATGGCGGCGCGCGCCCGCCGGAGGATCTGGGTGATGTCCGCCTCGGAGAAGCACACGAGGAACTGGCTCATCCAGATGGCGTCGAACCCCGTCGGGAACGCCTGTCCGTGATCCAGGAAGTCGATGGGCGTGCCCATGACGCGGCCGAGCAGGCCGTGCTGCTCCACGTTGACGCGCGCGTCCTCGAGCTGGCCCGGCAGGTCCAGGATCGTGACCCGCACGTCGGGGTCGTGCGTACAGCACTGGATCGCCCACCGGCCGGTGTTGCCGCCGATGTCGAGGAGCGTCTTCGGCCGCCGCTCGAACACGATGGGCAGCGCCTTCGGGAACGCCGAGTCGGAGTAGAGGTGATCGAAGGCGAACCAGCTCTCCCTCACCTTCGGCGGGAGCTCCGGGAGCGCCTCGTACACCGTCGGCCAATCGCCGAAGACCTTCAGGCCCGCCGGCTTGCCGCCCTCGATGGCCTCGTCGAGAAAGCGCATGCCCTCGTAGCAAACGTCATGGATGAAATCCATGTTGATACGGGTCATCCGGTCGTTCTCGACGACGAGCCCGACCCGCGTGATCGCGTAGCGCTCTTCACCTTCGCGCCCGCCTCGCAGCTCTCCGTTGCCGCCGGCGAGCTCCACGAGGCCGAAGCTGAGGCTCGCCTCCAGCAAGGTCTTGGCCGCATAGGCGGAGAGGCCGGTGTCCTGGGCCACCTCCGCCGCCGTCCGGCCGCCCTTGCCGGCGCGCTGGAGCGCCCTGAGCACGCCCCGGTTTCTCATGACCCGCGCCACCTGGAACATGACGGGCGCGAACGCGATGCGCTGGGCGGCGAGCATGGCGTCGAGGGTGGGATTCGGGGCGGGATCGTTCTTCATCGAGCTCCGGTCGTCGGGGATTGAGGGGAGGGCGAGGCTAGCGAGCGCCCGCGCGCTGGAGGAGCAGGGCGAAGCCGCCGAGGCCCGTGAGCAGCGCGCACTCCGCCCGGCCCTCGTCGGCGAGCGAGATCCCCATCACGCCGCACGCCAGGCCGAAGGCGAGGGTCGCGACGCCGAGCCGCCTCTCATCGGTCGGCCGGACGGACGGAGACGACGGTCGCGTGCGGTAGGGGCTTGCCACCCGGGGATGATACCACCGTCCCCGACGTCACAAGGACGCCGCGGCGATGTCGGTCAGCTCTTCGTCGGTGAGGGGGAGCGGGTTCGCCTTCATGCTGCTCGCCGCCCGGGCCTTCTGCACGAGCGCCGGGAGATCCGCCTCGCTCACGCCGTAGCGGCGCAGGCCCGGGATCGCGAGGTCGCGGCAGAGCTCGCGGACCCAGGCGATCCCCTCCTCGGCGACGGCCCCGGCCCGCCCGGTGACGAGCGCGGCGAGCTCGTCGAAGCGCGGCAGCGCCGGGTGCGCCGGGGCGCGGCCGCGCAGCGCCCGCAGGTTCACCTCGAGGACGGCCGGCAGGAGCGCGGCGCACACGGCGCCGTGCGGCGCGTCGAACGTGCCCCCCACCGGCGCGGCGAAGCCGTGGACCGCCCCGAGGCCGGCGTTCGCGAGGCAGAGGCCGCCGAGCAGGCTGGCCACGGCGAGGTCGTCCCGCGCCGGCGCGTCCGCGCCCTCGAGGACCGCGCGGCGGAGCGAGCGCGCCGAGCGGCGGATGCCCTCGCGCGCGAGGCCGTCGGTGAGCGGGTTGCTGCGGATCGACAAAAGCGGCTCGATGAGCTGCGAGAGCGCGTCGAGCCCGCTCGAGGCGAGCACCTCGGGCGGCGCGCCCGCGAGCAGGTCGGGGTCGATCACCGCGAGGCGCGGCAGCATGTGCGGGCTGCGCAGGCTCGCCTTCACGCCGGCCTCCCGCGACGCGAGCACCGCGTTGCGCGTCACCTCCGAGCCGGTGCCCGCGGTCGTGGGGATCGCCACGAACGGCGCGGACGGCCGGGAGAGCGCCTGCCCCCGGCCGATGACCTCGAGGTAGTCGAGCGGGTCGCCGCCGTTCGCGAGCAGCGCGGCGATCGCCTTGCCGGCGTCGACCGCGCTGCCGCCGCCCAGGGCCACGACGACGTCGCACCGCTCGGCCGCGGCCCTCGCCGTGCCCTCGCGCGCGATCTCGACGGTGGGCTCGCCCGCGACGGCGAAGGTCACGGCGGCGATCTTCGCCTCGGCGAGCGCGGCGAGGAGCGGGGCGGCGCGGCCCGGGCGCTGCCCGGTGACGACGAGCGCCCGCGTCCCGCCGAGGCCCCGCACGGCGGCGGGCACCTCGGCGAGCTTGCCCGCGCCGAAGACGATGCGCGTGGCGGTGGCGAACTCGAAGGCGAGCTCGGAAGGCGCGGAAGGCGGAGGCGCCACGTCAATACCCCGCGTCGTCCGGGAAGACATTGACGTATTTCCGGCTGGTTCGCGGCTCGGCCATCATGTCGGCGACGGTGTCCCGCCACCGCTTGTAATGCTCCGTTTCCTTGTGCGCGGCCGGCGCCTCCTTGGTCCTGTAAACCTCGACGAGCACGAAGCGCGCGGGATCCTCGATGTCCTGGACGACGTCGAACCGGGCGATCCCCGGCTCCTTGACGCTCTCGCGCGCGTTGTCGAGCGTCGCCTGGCGGAAGGCGCTCACGTGCTCGGGTTTGACATGCACATGGACATGCACGATGAACAGGCTGCTCTGCATGCGCGCAATCTAGCTCGGTCGCGCTGCCGCAGGAACCCGGCTCGTGACGCGCGGGCGCGCGGGGCCTCACGGCGTCACCTGGCCTAGCCGCGCGCGGGCCGCCCGGCGCCCCCGCGCCCGCGCGCGCCGCCCGGCGTCGCGCGCCCAGGTGACGCCGTGAGGCCCGCGCGCCGCCCGGCGTCGCGCGCCCGTCGGCAGAGCGCCTTCGCCCCCTGCGTCCACTCCCGACTTGGCCCGGCCGGCTGCGGCGTTACGATCCCCGTGAATCGGCGGGTGGCCGGCAGGTGTCGAGTCCATCTGCGCCGCGAGCGAGGAAGGTCGATATGGCGGATCCGACCACGGAGAGCCCGCAGCCCGACGCTGCGCGCTCCATCGCGCTGGACTCCATCGAGTTCGTGTCCGATCACGGTCTCCTGAAGGGCTGCGAGGGAGGGACCGGCTGGAGGAACGCAGGGGAGCCGTGCCCCCAGCCCGAGTGGACGCCGGAGCGGTCCGTCCCGGTGTCGATCTCGATGGGCCGGAGCGTCGTCATCCGGCTCGGGCTGTCGTCGAGCGGCGGCGCGCCCGCGGCGCCGGTCGCGATCCGCGGCGTAGGGCCGGCGGGGATCACCTTCGAGAGCGGGGGGACTACCGCCTTCGGGGCGCCCGTCGAGCTCACGTCCTCGCGGAAGATCGAGAGGAGGATCCAGAAGCTCAACCTCAACCTGAGCTGGTCGGCGGGCGGAGGCGCCTCGCTGTCGCCCGGCCGCACCGCGAACGTCGTTTATGTCACGATGGGCAGGCCCCTGACCGACAGGCAGGATGTCTGGCAGGAAGACGGGGTGACCCTGAAGCGGATGGACAGGGCGGTCTCCTGGGTCGCGCCGCTCAACACCCTCGATCCACACGAGATCGTCGCGTCGATCATGGCCCGATTCCCGACGTACACGCTCCTGCCGAGCCCCAGGGTGCCCCGGGAGTACCACCACCCGACGTACCTGAACGACCAGGGCGGGGCCTGGGCGATGACCGATTACGTGGAGGAGACGGGCGAGTGTCAGGCGATCGTCCGCCTCCTCCGCGGCATGCTGCGCCAGCTCGGGATTCCCGGGCGGACCCGGATCCTCGTGGTCTGGGGAGATCCCAACGTCGGCGGCGGGCGCAAGACGCTGTCGGCCGATCTGGAGGAGCGGCCGTGGGCGGGGCTCGACACGACGCAGATCGTGGGGGGCCGCGTGTGGCGCGCGGCGCTCATCGACGGCCCGGTCGAGGAGGGGAGGACGTACCCCGCCTCCCATACGCGCCTCCCCGACGGGACGCTCAGCCCCGGGCTCAACCGGTACGAGGCGTGCCTCGAGTTCTCGCACGGCGGCGTGACGCGGTACTACGCGGGCGGCGCCGGGGTGTTCGACAGCGTGGAGCCGATCCTGGGCGTTTTCTGGGGGCTCATCTGGTTCAGCTCGGCGCCGAACGAGGGGTTCCGCGTCGAGAAGATCGTGGCGACATACCGATAGTCCGGAGGTCTCGATGAACGCGCAGGAATGTCTCACGCACGAGGTGGACGCGAAGGTCGCGGCGTGGCTCTCGGCCGTGGCGCGCGTGCCGCCGGGCGGCTTCGCGCCGGTCGCGCGGTTCGACGACGTGCCGGCCCAGGCGCGCGCCGACTCGCTCTACTGGTGCGACTCCATCTTCAGGAGCGAGCTCAACCCGCACAACGAGGCGGTGGGGGCGCGCCACGCGCTCCACGCCGCCACGGACGACACGCCCGATCTGCTCCGCCACGAGTACACGGCGGGCGGGCTCGGGCTCACCGTCACCGAGGGGCGCAATTTCGTGCTCGTCCAGGTCGACCGCGCGAGCGTCGATATCCTCGCTCTGTGCGGCACGGACCGCGCCGCCGCCGCGCGCCGGGTGGCCGAGGCGATCTTCAACACGGGCATCGCGTCGGACACGGTGGGCGTCCCGATGACCTCCGGCCCGGTGGGCTGCCCCGGCGAGATGCCCGAGCTCGAGGAGGGGGTGACGATCGCGAGCAATCCGGCCGTGGATCCGGAGCGGCTCGCCTGCTGGAAAGACCGCACGGAGTGCGGTGTTCAAGACGGGAGGCTCTATTTCCTCTGCTACAAGAAGTCGTCGCAGCGCGCGGGGTTCGCGAACCCCTGGCAGTGGTTCGACGACCAGAGGACCGGGGTCGGGTGACGCGCGGAGAGGCGTGAGGCGGCGGAGGAGAGCGGGGTAGGGGAGGGGAAGCCGCGGCGGCGGGGAGCGGGAGGAGGAGGGGGGAGGAAAGGAAGGAGGGGGGAGGAAAGGAAGGCGGGGGGAGCAGGAGCGAGCAGGAGCGCGCTGCGCCGGTATTGCGTCTGCACGCCGCGCGCGGGATGTTGCGCGGGTGGCGGGAGCACAGCATCCCAGGGTCTTGATCTTCCCAGGCGGCTCCGCGGGCGCGGCGCAGGCGCTCGCTGCCGCCCGCGGCTACGTCGCGGCCGTGGCCCGGGACATCGAGGCGGGGCTGGATCTCCTGGCGACCCAGCCGTTCGACGTGGCCGTGCTCGGGGCCGAGGGGCCGCTCCCCGAGGCGCTCGCGCTCTGCCGGAGGCTGCGCGCGGCGCCGGGCGGCGATCGCGTGGCCGTGGTCGCCGTCACCGGGAGCGCCGGCGCGGCCACGGCGCTGCTCGAGGCGGGCGCGACGGTCGTGGCGGAGGCGAGCGAGCCGTCGATCGCGATCCAGCTCGACGCCGCGGTGTGGTGGACGCGGCGGCCGTCGGCGCACGCGGCCGGCCGGGCGCCGGCGGAGCGCGCGCTGCTCGAGCGCGCCGCGCGCTCCTTCCGCGACGCGTCCACGGAGGTGATCGGCCTGTTCGTGTGGGACGCGGCGGGGGGCATCCTCGACGCGAACGACGCGTTCCTCGGCATGATCGGCTACGCGCGCGAGGACGTCGAGGCGGGCCGCCTGAACTGGGTGGCGATCACGCCGCCCGAGCTCCGCGACGCGGACCAGCGCGCGCTCTCGGAGGTCCTGAAGCACGGGATTTGCCCGCCGTTCGAGAAGGAGTTCCTCGCCCGCGACGGGCGGCGCCTGCCGGTGCTCCTCGCCCCCGCGCTGGTCGAGGGGTCCCGCGATCGCGGCGTCTGCTTCATCGTCGACATGACGGCGCGCAAGGCCGCCGAGGACGCGCTCCGCGCGAGCGAGGAGCGCATGCGGCTCGTCGTGCGCGCCACGAGCGACGCGTTCTGGGACTGGGACCTCTCCTCGGGGCGCGTCACCGGGAGCGAGCGGATGCGGAGCTTCTACGGCACGGGCGGCGCCGACATCGAGGAGGACGCGGTGTGGTGGTTCGAGCGCGTCCACCCCGACGATCGCGACCGCGTGATGAACGGGCTCAGGCGCGCGATGGAGGGGAGCGACGGCACGTTCGAGCTCTGGTACCGGTGCGTGCTCGCGGACGGCAGCTACGCCGACGTCCACGACCGGGGCATCGTCATGCGCGACGCGTGCGGCAGGGCGTACCGGATGCTCGGGGCCGTGTCCGACGTCACCGAGCGCCGGCAGCTGGAGGCGCGGCTCCTGCTCGCCGATCGCATGGCCTCGCTCGGCACGCTCGCGGCCGGGGTGGCGCACGAGATCAACAACCCCCTCGCGTACATGGTCGCGAACGTGGATTTCGCGCGCAAGGAGCTCCGCCAGAAGGGCGCCGCCGCGCGCATCGACGCGCTCCTGTCGGCGCTCGACGAGGCCGCGGAGGGCGGCGCGCGCGTCCGGCACATCATGAGCGGCCTGAAGACGTTCTCGCGCGCCGACGACGGCGAGCTCGGCCCGGTCGAGGTCGACCGCGTGATCCAGCTCGTGCTGCGGATGGCGCAGCAGCAGATCCAGAGCAAGGCGCGGCTCGTCGTGGAGCTCGGCGCGGTGCCGCCCGTCCACGCGAACGAGGCGCAGCTCGGCCAGGTCATCCTGAACCTGCTCGTGAACGCCGCCCAGGCGCTGCCGGACGGGAAGGAGGCGGAGAACGAGATCCGGATCACCGCCGCGCCCGCGCCGCCCGGCCGCGTGCGCATCGAGGTGCGCGACACCGGGCCGGGGATCGCGCCCGAGCTCCGGAGCCGCATCTTCGACCCGTTCTTCACGACGAAGCCGATCGGGGAGGGGACGGGGCTCGGCCTCGCGATCTGCCACGGCATCGTGACGAGCTTCCGGGGCGAGATCGCGGTGGAGAGCGAGGTCGGCAAGGGCGCGTGCTTCCGCGTGCTCCTGCCCGCGTGGCGCGCGGACGCCGGCGAGGATCGCGACGGCGCGCCGGGCGACGCCGACGAGGTCCCCGAGGAGGCCGCGCAGTAGGCGTGGCGCGCCGTCCTCGACGGAGATGCCTCGAGGGAGAGGGTGGAGGCCTCTCCCTGGAGGACCGCGCGCCGCGCTCGGGCGGGCTGCGCGCCGCTTCGTGGCACTGGCCGCTTGCGGCGGCGGTTGCGCGCGCTCAAGGTGCTTCACGGGCCCCATGAACGCTCGATCGGTCAGGGCCGCAGCTGGGCTGCCCGGCGGAGCAGCGGGAAGGGAGCGCGCCGCGCGGCGCGGCCCGGTGGTGAGGTTCGAGGATGATCGAGAAAACGGGCCGCATCCTGGTCGTCGAGGACGATCTGGACATCAGGAGCATCCTCTCGCAGCTCCTCGCGTTCGAGGGCTATGAGGTCGAGGAGGCGGCGGACGGCGCCGAGGCGCTCGCGCTGCTGCGCAAGGACGGGCCACCCGCGCTGATCCTGCTCGATCTCATGATGCCGATCATGGATGGATGGCAGCTCCGCGCCGAGCTCCAGCGCGACCCTGCGCTCTCGTCGGTCCCGGTGGTCATCGTGTCCGCCGACGTGCGGGCCGAGCAGGAGGCGTCGCGCCTCTGCGCCGCGGGGCTCCTGAAGAAGCCGCTCCAGATCGAGCCGTTGCTCGAGCTGGTCCACCGCATCTGCGGCGCGCCGGCGCGGTGAGCCGGGCCGGCCCGGCCGCCGTGTCGGCGGATCGCGTCCGCCGTTGACGCTCACCCCGCTCGCTCGGCGCCGCGCGCCCCTCGGCTCGGCCCTCATGGGTTCGTCCGTCCGCGCGCATGCGCTCACCTCTCGGCCTGAACACCGCGCTCGACGGACAGAGCTCGCGGCAGGTGAGCAACGGTATTGGTCGGTGTGTGTTCTGTATCGCATCAGCGCGTGAGTCGTCGTTCCAGGACTCGTCGCTTGTGCTCATGTGCCCTTGACAGAACGGAGCTCGATGTGATGGCGTATCCCGCGGGGGAAGAATGTACCTTCGGATGCCTGCCACGCCGCATCGCCTCCGCCGAGCCGGCGTGTGCGTCGCCCCTCGCCGACGAAGCACGCGCTGGGTGGAGATCGGGCTCTCGGTGGGAGTCGCGTCCCTGCTCTCGGCCTCGTGCACGCCCGAGGAGCCCGGTCGACCCGAGAACGCGATCGTCCTCGGGGCACTCCTGCCCTTCTCCGGCAGCGAGTCGTCCATCGGCCGCAACCTCGAGCAAGCGATGTTGCTCGCGGTCCAGGACCTGAACGCCGCGGGGGGGATCGACGGGCGGCCGTTCCACCTCCGGAGCCGAGACAGCCACTCCAGCTCGGAGCGCGGGTTCGATCAGCTGCTCCACCTGCTCTACACGGATGAGGTCCATTACCTGATCGGGCCAGAAGAGAACTCGCTCGCCAACAAGAGCGTGCAGGAGGTGAAGCTGGCCGACGCATTTCAGATGCTGCCGGGCTATGCCGCGCCCCCCGTCGCGCGCAGCGAGGCGGACGGGGGCTGGATGCGGCTCGCCCCTTCCGCGTTCGACGTCGGCTGCACGCTGGCGCGCCTCGCCTTCGACGACGGCATCCCCACCGTGAACACCCTGGCCGCGTGGGACGACTACAACACCAGCGTCAGCAGCGAGTTCACGACCCACTTCGCGGCGCTCGGGGGGAGGAGCCTCGCCTCGGTGACGTTCAGGCCGGGCCAGCAGACGTATGCGAGCAAGATCGAGTCCGCCTTCGACGCGAAGGCCGGCCGGACGCTGCTGGCCGCGTATCCCCGCACCGGCTCGACCATCGTGACCGAATGGACCGTCTTCGGGCGCCCGGGCACCTGGTTCCTCGGTCCCGCGCTGCGCACCGAGGTGCTCCTCGCCAACATCCCGACGGGCGCTCTCGACGGGTACGTCGGGGTGTCGCCGTCGCTCAGCCTGCGGAGCGAGTGCCGCGCGACGGCCGAGGGCCAGGGGGCGGTGGACTGCGCGACGGGCAACGCCGATGCCTTCATCGGGCACTTCTCCAGCGGGTGGGACGGCGATGCGCCGCTGCCCGCGGCGCACTTCTATTACGACGGGGTCGTCCTCATCGCGATGGGCCTCGTGTACGGCCAGGCGAAGACCGGGGAGATCCCGACCTCGGGGCACGAGCTGCACGAGATCATCCGCGAGCTCAACGACCCGGCCCACGAGGCGGCCTCGTGGCGCGACCTGCCGGCGGCGATGACCAAGCTCCGCGCGGGCATCCCGCTCCGCTACGTCGGCGCAGCCGCCGAGTACGAGTTCGATAGATACGGGGCGAACAGGCATTACTTCATGCAGCTGTGGACCGTCGACGGCGACGCCTTCGTCGATCTCGACCCCGTCCCCGTCGGCTGCTTTCCCGGGCGATGAGCCCGCTGCCAGATCGGAGCTTCACGTAAGGATACCGCGCGTGACCGGATGAACCACGGACCGTAAAGGGGGTCTCATGAACAGGATTGGACGACGCTGGGTGGCGGCCTTCGGGCTCGCGCTGATGACGGCGGCATGTGGATCGGGCGACACCACCGGCGAGGGCGAGGAAGCCGCGCCCATCAAACGCGCGCCGACGCCCGCGAGCGAGTTCACCGCGACGGAGATCGAGGCGACGCTCGACGCGCTCGTCGCCGAGATCAACGAGGGCTCCATCGAGCCGATGCAGATGGCGATCCTGCTGAAGGCCCTCGGTGGGTTCTTCACGCCGATCGCCACGGGGGCGAACCGGGCCATGAGCGAGCTCGGGGTCACGGGGAACGTGGTCGGGCCCAGCGGAACGGGGGGCAATCATCAGCAGAGGGCGGAGGCCCAGAATGAGCAGATTGGACAGGCGGTGACGGACGGCGCCGAAGGGATCGGCATCTCCCCCTTCGGCGACGCCATCGCGGCCGGCATCGACGCGGCCGTCGCCGACGGGGTTCCTGTGGTGACGCTCGACACCGACGCCAAGAGCTCGAAGCGCTTCATCTATGTCGGGACCATGAGCGAAGCGGCCGGTAAGACGGCAGGAGAGACCCTGCTCAAGCTGCTGCCCGGGACGCCGGGGACGGTGGTGATCCACGGCAACGTCGACCCGTCCTGGCTCGACGGGCTGAACCGAATGCAGGGGGCCCGGGGCGTCCTCGAGAAGGCCGGTTACAAGGTCGTGGTGCGTCAAGTCACCTGGGGCCCGAACGGGGAGGTCGATGACGTCGCGGAGATGAGGACCTTCATCGAGACCGCTGACCCGCCGGTCGTGGGGCTGCTCGGCCTGCACGACATCTCGTACCGGTGCGCGATGGCCGCGGAGGCCGCGGGCCGGACGGACCTCCCGGTCGTCGCCTTCGACTACGATCTGAAGACCGTCGAGTACATGCGTCAGGGGCTCATCAGGGCGACGCACACCCAGCGGCAGTACTACGCGGGGTACCTCGTGCCCTACATCCTCTACGGCATAAAGACCATCGGCCTCGAGGCGACCAAGAAGGCCCTTGCCCCGCAGATGTTCGACGAGAGCCGGCTCGACGTCGGCCTGGACGTGGTGCTGTCGACCAAGGTCGACGAGTACAACCTCTTCCTCGACTCGCTCGGCGCGACTCAGTAGCGGTGCCGTAGCTCGAGGAAGACCTCGCGCGGCGACAGCGGGTACTCGAAGCCCGAGAACCCGGGGTCCGGACCGGTGGCGCCGAGGAGGTTCTTGGCGCGGAGCGCGACGGTCGTCTCGTGACCCGGAATCACCCACAGGTTGCGCGCCACCAGGCTGGCGTTCCACAGGAGATACGGCGGCAGGTCGAAGCTGCGGCCGTTCTCCAGGATGCTCGCGTCCGCGGCGCGGCGCGGGCCGACGACGATCCCCTGCGTCGAGAGCTCCAGCGGGAGGGAGCTCGGCGACGGCAGCTTGACGTAGGCGCCGGCCCGGGCGACCCAGGTCGGGTAAGCGACCATCGCCGGACCGACCAGATCGGCCTGATAGCCCACCTGGCCGGAGTCCCGGGTCGAGTGGACCGTCTCGAACGACGCGTAGCCGCCGAGGGCGTCGCCGCGCCGCAGCTCGGCGCGCGTCGCCCAGAACACGGACGTCTGGCTGGCGAGGTTCTCGGCCGTCTGGTTGATGCCCCGCGGGACGAACTCTGCCTTGTCGTTCAGGCGGCTGTAGGACACGCTCGTGCTCGCCGAGGCCCAGGCGGTCGGCCGCCACGTCACCTCGGCGTCCACGGTGTGGATGCGCTGAGGCCTGAGATCCACGTTGCCGATCACGTCGCCCGGGACGAGGGGCTCGGCATAGAGCAGATACGGGGAAGGCGCCTTGAAGGCGCTGCCGTACAAGAGCTTCGCCATGACCGTCTTCCCGAGGTGCGACGTCGCCCCGAAGCGGCCGGTCATCTGATTGCCGTATTTGCTGTGGCGATCGTAGCGGAAGCCGCCGGTCAGCTTCAGCCAGGGATCCAGCAGCTTGAGGTTGGCGCTGAGCAGCGCCCCGACGTCGACCAGCTCGGCCGAGAGCCGCTCCCGCTCCGGCGAGCCGAACGCCTCGCCCGTGAGCTTGCTGATCCGGCGGAAGGACGGCAGGTCCTCTTTGTCGTAGATGGACTCGAGGTTCAAGATCACGTTGAACCGGTCCCACGGGACCCACCGGAGCTCGACGTTGGCGTCGACGCCGCGGTAGGCCATGCGCCGCTCGATGTAGTACCAGCCGCCGGCGACGTCCACGCGGTCGCCCGGCAGGACGCCGCCCTGGAAGTACGTGCCCTGCACCGCGAACGCGAGCTCTCGGTTCAGCTGGAAGAGCCCGTCGAGCGCCACGCGGCGCTGTTGCAGGCTGATCACGGTGCCGGCCTCGCGCCCGGAGGCGTCCGTTCCGCCGGTGAGCTGCGCCCACTGCGCGAAATCGCCGCCGCGCCGGAAGCCGGACCAGTACGCGCTGAGCGCGAGGTGGTGGCCGTGGCTCGGATCGCGGAACGCGATGCGCGAGCCGACCACCCCGGAGAGGCGCTCGAGGTTCTGGGCGTCGACGCGCCCCTCGTTGTACATCGGGACGCGGGGGGCCGGGGACTGGCGAGGCATCTCCAGGCCGCTCCGATCGTCGAGCTCACCCGCGGCCGAGATCATCATGTCGAAGCGGCCGCTGCTCCAGCCTCCCACCACGTCGAGGCGGCCGCTCGGGTGATCCTTCGTCACGCCGGCGTGCACCGTGCCGTCGACGAAGGGGATGTCCTCCGGCGACAGGGTGATGATGTTGACGACGCCGAGGAACGCGTCCGCGCCGTAGAGCGCCGACGCCGGGCCGCGCACGACCTCGATCTGCTTGATGGCCGACAGCGGGATCAGCTCCGTGCCCAGCCAGTTGCCGCTGGTGGTCCGGAACGCGACCGAGCGACCGTCGATCATCACCTTGATCCCGCCGCTCTCGGCCCCGAGCCCGCCCGTCATCCCCTGCACGCCGGCGTTCGGCAGGATGTGGTCGTCCACCAGGTAAAAGCCGATGACGTGCTGGAGCGCCTCGCCGACGCTCTTGTACCCCCAGCGCCGGATCTCCTCGGCGGTGATCGCCGTCACGAGGGCGGGCGCGTCGTCGAGGGTCTCCAGCGTCTTGCTGGCGGTGGACACCTCGACGTCGAGCAGCCGCAAGAGGTCGACGCCCTCGAGCGCGTCATTGCGCTGCGCTTCCCCCGCGGACCTCGGCTCTCCCGGTGCCGTCGCGGCCGTCGGCTGAGCCCACGCGGCGCCCGGCGTCGCGGCGAGCACCAGGGCAACAATCCACTTGGTATCGAGCGAGGCAAAGGTCATGCGGGTACGCTTCGTTCTGAGCCTGCGGCCATGGTGGAATAGGGCCAATCGTCAGCTCGCCTTGGCGGTGGCGGCGAGCTCCTGCCGCAGGGCGACGCTGACAGAATCGAACTCCTGCCGTAGCCGCGAGAGGTCGCCCTTCCGCGGCAGGTCGCCGTCGCGGGCGGCGAGCTGGATCTTCTCCGCCAGCTCGGCGACGCGCGCCGCGCCGATCGACAGCATGCTGCCTTTCAGCTTGTGCGCGCTCGCCATCACCTCTTTGGTCATGGCCTCCTTGAAGGCCGACTCCAGGCTGTCGAGCTGCCCCGGCACGTTCTTGAGGACGAGCTCGATCAGCTTCCGCGAGCGCGGGACCTCGGGGTCGAGCACGGGCAGGGCCCCCGACGGCCTGTCGGCGTCGGGGAGCGGCGGGCCCGGCTCCGGCTCGTCCCGGTTCAGCACCACGTGCCGCCACAAGGTCTTCTGCAGCGACTGCGGTCGCACCGGCTTGGCCAGGTAGTCGTCCATCCCGGCGGCGAGCACCCGGTCCCGCTCGCCGACGAGGGCGTGCGCGGTCAGCGCGATGATCACCGTGTGGCGGCCGATCCCGCGCTCCCACTCGCGGATCTGCTGGGTGGCGGTGTATCCGTCCATGACCGGCATCTGGCAATCCATGAGGACGGCGACGTACTGCTTTTGCTTGACGCACTGGAGCGCCTCCAGGCCGTTGCTGGCGGTCTCCACGCGCAGGCCCAGCTGCTCCACCTGCTCCATCGCCACGTAACGGTTGATCTCGTTGTCGTCGACGACCAAGACGGGGAGCTTGCTCGCGATCCGGCCCGGCTCCACGCCGGGCTTGCTGACGGGCGCGGCCGCGGCCCCCGTCAGCGCGCTCTGCAGCGTGTTGTAGAGCTCGGATACGCGGAGCGGCTTGGGGAGCTGCGTGACGACGCTGGACTCCAGCCCGCTCAGCGCCACGCTCGAGCCCATGTGGTAGAGCGCCACGATCGGCAAACGGTGGAGCCCCGGCACCGACTGGACGGTCCGGACGAACTGCTCGAGGCCGAGATCGTCCATCTGGGCGCCGACGACGGCGGCGCTGAACGGCCGCTGCTCGAGCAGCCCGAGCTCCAGCCGGTTGATCGCGTCTCTCCCGGAGGCCGTGGCCTCTGCGTCGAAGCCCCAGGCCACGAGGTGCTCCACGACGACGTCGCGCCAGCTCTTGCTGATCTCCACCACGAGCGCGCGGCGCCCGCTCGCCCACTCGGCCGACCGGATCTGCTCGGCCCCGGCCGTGACCCCGACCTTGATCGTGAACCAGAACCGGCTGCCCTGCCCCGGCGTGCTGTCGACGCCGATCTCTCCGCCCATCGCCTCCGCCAGGTGCTTGCTGATCGCGAGGCCGAGGCCGGTGCCGCCGTGCTTGCGGACCAGCGAGCCGTCCACCTGCGTGAAGGCGGAGAAGAGCTTCTTCTGGTCGTCGGCCGCGATGCCGGGGCCCGTGTCCACGACGGCGAGCTTGAGCACCGCGGAGGCCTTGTCCTGCTGCGCCGTGGTCGCGTCGATCAGCACCTCGCCGCGCTCGGTGAACTTGATCGCGTTGCCGACCAGGTTCGTGAGCACCTGGCGGAACCGGTCGGGGTCGCCCACGACGCCGGTGGGGACGCGGCGCTCCACGCGGTACACGAGCTCGAGGCCCTTCTCGTGCGCCTGGCTCGCCATCAGCTCCGCGACCTCCTGCACGACGAGGCGCAGATCGTAGGACACGTGCTGCGCCACGTACTTGCCGGCCTCGAGCTTCGAGAAGTCGAGGACGTCGTTGATGATCGCCATCAGCGTGTTCGCGGAGGCGTCGACGGTCTCCACGTAACGCCGCATCTTGCCGTCGAGCGCCTGGCTCTGCATGAGCCGGATGACCCCGAGGATCCCGTTCATCGGCGTCCGGATCTCGTGGCTCATGTTGGCGAGGAACTCGCTCTTCAGCCGCGACGCCTCGAGGGCCTGCTCGGTCTTGACGCGCAGCTCCTCGAAGGCGTGCTCGTTGGCCTCGACCATGCTGTTGAACGCGGCGCCGAGCAGCTCGAGCTCGTCGCCGCTCGAGATCTGCACGCGCTCCCAGCTCTTCCGCGCCGTGCCGGTCGACTCGGCGAGCGGCGCGTTCGCGCGGAGCCCGGTGGCGATGGCCCCCGCGGCCGAGCGCAGCGCGAGCAGCGGCTCCGTGATGTGGACCGCGACGCGCTTGACGAGGAAATAGCTCGCCGCGACGCAGCCGAGGATCAGCGCCACGATCAGGCCGAGCGTGGTCGCGAGCCGGCTCCTCGCGAGCCCGCGGGCGTGGGCCATCCGCTCGGCGACGCTCTTCGTGCTGATGCCGTAGATCACGGTCCCGGCCTGGGTCCCCTCGGAGACGACCGGGGCCGAGACCTCGAGGACGTCCACCCCGCCCATGGGGTTCGCCCGCCGCTTCAGCGCCGGCCGGGGCTGGTGTTCCGTGCTGATGCCGAGCGCCTGCAGATCCTTCGCCGTGAGGGCCGGCGCGTCCTTCGCGGCGCTCGCGGGGCCGAGCCCGCTCGCCGCCCAGACCCGGCTCTCCGAGTCGACGAACAGGCCATACGCGATGTCGCTGTTCTCCGAGACCGTCTGGTAGATGAGCGCCTTGACGTCCCCGAACAGGTTGTCCGCCACCAGGCTGCGCAGCGCCAGCGACTGATTGAAGCCGAGCAGGCGCGCCTTCTCCTCGAGGCCGCCGAGGAGCTCCTGCTCGCGCGTGGCCTGGACCTCGCGATCCGTGGAGTAGATGAGGGCGCCGCTCGACAGGAGCGTGGCGCCGCCGAGGAGCAGGAGCGCGCCCAGGATCAGGCGCAGCAGCTTGTTACGGAGCGAGCCGTGGGCGTTCGAGGTGGGCATGACTCAGCGTGGACGCCGTGACGAGGCCGGCGGGGGCGCGGAGAGGGTCGTCACCGACGAGGGCGCGCCGCTCTTCGCGGCGCGCGCGGCCACCGCGCGCTCGACCGCGGGCGCGAGGGCGACGTGCAGCTTGGATTTCGAGACGATGCCGTCGGCGCCGACCTTCTCGCCGATCGCGCTCAGCTGCTCGACGTCGCAGCCGGAGACGAGGATGATCCCGAGGTTCGAGAGGTGCGCGTTCTCCCGGAGCAGCTTGGCCAGCTTGTCTCCGTTGATGGTCGGCATGTTGATGTCGAGCGCGACCACGGTGATGCCGTCCCGCTTGATGACCGACGTCGCGCCGATGGGGGTGGCCAGCTCGGAGACGACATAGCCAGCCCTGACGAGGACGTTGCACATCGCCTCGCGGGCGATCTCGTCGTCGTCGATCACGAGCACCCGGATCACGAGCGCATCCTCCGGGGCAGCCGCAGGGCCGCGCGACGCTCCCGCCGCGGCGAGGCCGGAAAGGCGCAGCGATGACGACCTTGGAGGGCGCGAGCCGACCCGCAGCTTCGGGGACCTGAATGCATTTGAAAAGGCAACGGCATGGCGTCTCCAGTCCCCCTCCGAACTGCGGTTATCGACCGACGAGAAAGTCAACCTTTCCGAACTGGCTGGAATCGAGGCCGAAGCGCCGCGCGAGCCGCACGTCGACCAGGCGCTTCACGGAGATGGGCAGGCGGACGTCCGACGCCCGGAGCTTCCAGTCAGAGTCCCCGAGCTCGTAGAGGAGATCCGCCGCCTGCAGCGTGAGCGCCTGCGTGTCGGGGATGGCCGCGAACGTCCCGAACTCCGCGTGCTCGTTCACGAGGGAGCGCACCGCCACGACCACCGGCGCGCCGAGCCGATCCACGTACGGCAGCCAGACGTCGGTGAGGAACGTCGGGCTCAGCAGGCCATTGTCGTTCGGCAGCCAGATCGCGTCAACCTCGGCGCGCTGGAGCCTCACCAGCGCGGCGCGGAGGTCCTGGACGCGCGGCTTGTTCGAGAGCTCTTGCTTCACGAACGCCAGCTTCTCCACCTGCATCAGGGCTTCTTGCCGGGCGATGTGGCTGGCGAAGCCCTGGCGGTACACGACGCCGACCTGGCGGACGTCGAGGCCCAGCGTGCGCAGCCCCACCATGGCCGTGACCGCCGGCACCTCGTACGAGATCGCCACCGAGTTGGGGACGGTGCGCTGGAGCTCCTCGGCGAAGGACGACATCAGGATCAGCGCGACCGGCGGTGTCGGGGCGGCGCGCACCCAGCTGCGGTACAGGAGCACGGTCGAGTTGTTGACCAGCACCACCGCGCGCGGGCGATCCCTCGACACGATCCGCCCCACGGCCTCGGGGCCCGACTCCTCGACGCGCAGCGGGGAAATGGTGACACGGTATTCGTCGGAGAGCTCGACGCGGAGCGATTTCAGCATGTCTTCGAGCTGCGAGTCCGCGGGAGCGATGATGGAGATGACCGGCTTGCCGTCCGGAGGCGGCGCCTCGGACAGCGGGGCCGGATCTCTGGCGGCCTGCGGGGACGGGCCCGGCGAGCAGCTCAGGGGCAAGAGGAGCCCGAGCAGGGTGGAGGCTCGCCAGAGCGAGCGCGGACCGCGCGGACGCGTCGATCTCATCGCCATTCGTCCACCCCCAGATCCGCCAGCACGTGCTTCGGGAGCCTCCGGATCGCGCCCTCGATCGATTGACGCTCGCTCAGGAACGTGACCGCCACAAGCCCGACCTTGGCGGTCGAGAGACTCAGGATCGTGAAGCTCATCTTGCTCTTGGACTCGAAATCGGCGCGGAACCGCTCCGGCAGGAGCACCGCGTCGGCCGTTTGAAACTGGAGCAGCTGCAGCAGATCTTCGATCTTGGTGACGCGCTGGACCTCCGGCGCGTCGTTCACGCCGAGCAGACCGGCGACGAACCTCGGGAGCGACTTGCGCTCGACCAGGTCGACGATGCCGTACCGGAAGGAGGAGAGCATGTCCCTGGCCAGCAATTTCGTCGAGACCAGGAGGTATTGCTCTGCGTCGCTCCCCGCCCTCAGACCCTGGAGGTCGACGCCCCGGTTGAGCGACGTCAGGACCGGCCTGGGCGACAGCGCCGCGTTCGGCGGGCTGACCTCGAGCGCCGTCTTGAAATCGCTCAGCTTGCCGAACACCGTCACGTCGACGCCGGGCATCGCGTCCTCGATCTTCTGCTCGAGCGCCCGAGCGCGAAGCGGCGTGACGGCATAGACATAGAGCGTGGCCTCGGGGCCGGCCGTGAGCGGCGAACTGAGCAGCAGGAGACAGCTCCCGAGGAGCAGCGCCGCGGCGAGCAGCGCCGCCGGCGCCCGCGGGGGCTGGACGGCCCGGCGCGGTCGGCGCCATGCTCCGGCCAGCCGAGCGGCGAGCAGCTCGGCGATGCGGCGAAATGTCCCCGGCCGGACCGGCGCCGCCAGAGGGTCGTTTGGCCGCGCACAAGGCGGACTCCAACGGTGCGCGATCCGCGCTGGGGATGCGAGCTGCCCCAAGGCCCGCTCGACCGCTGATCGCGATCCCCGTGTGGAACGCCTGCGACTCCTTTCCACCCGCTTCATCCCCTCCTGGTCATCGTAAGAGGACAGCGTAACCGACGATTAACCCTCCTTGTCAAGCGCCCGAGAGGAGGCGATCGTGTCAAGCGCCGAGAAGCGGCGAAGGCATGATCCGAACGAGCTTGGCGAACGGCGGGCCCTGGAGAGGGGAACAACACACCAGCGGGCCGCGCCGCGCAAAACTAGCGCCACCGTGATCCCGGCCGGCGTCGCCGCTTACGCGCGGCACACCGGTGCGCGCGCGACGCGTGCTGCCGTCTCAGGGCTGGATATCGCGCGCCTGTCGCCCGCGCGCGCCGCCGTCTCCTCGCTTGCAGTTGTGGCGCGCCGCACCGCGTCTCAGGCCCTTCCTGCGGGTGGATTCTGGCGCTGGCGATCCGGATCGCCGCAGCACATCGTGCCTCGCCGACCTACATGTGGAGCGATGAGGCACGGAATGGCAGATGACTTCACCTTGCCACGCACCGGGCGTGCAAAGGGTGGGTACGCCCGCGCCCTCCGTCGCCGGGGCCCGGCGGTGGCCCGATTCGCCCCGGCGTGAGTCACATGAAGGCGGGAAGATCAGTGATCTTTTCTTCCCGCCTCCCCGCCTTCATGTTCGAATCCGGCCACCACCCGCGGCCCGGTGGGGCCTTGTTCAAGGGAGCGATCGCCGCGCGGTGGAGCGCGGTCCGACCGAGGCGCGGCGCTACCTGACCGGCTGCGCCGCGGGGGGCGCCTCCCCCTCCGCGCGCTCGCGGGCGCCGTGCTGCTCCTGGAAGTACTCCGAGAGCCGCCGATCGGCGTCGTCCCCGAAGAGGATCCGGCACGCCTCCCGGAGGCCGGGCGACCTCGCGAGCTCGCCCGCGCGGATGAGGAGCGAGATCTTCGTGCGCCGCCGCAGGAAGTCCTCGAGCTTCACGATCATCTCGTGCCGCGCGGCGTGCGCGATCTCGCACCGCACGTCCTCTGCCCCCTCGATCGGCGCCTCGGCCATCCTCGGGTCGCGCCGGATCTCCTCGAGCAGCTCGCGCGCCGCCGCGCCGTACCGGCGCCACAGCCGCGCGCTGAGCTGCTCCGCGGCGCGCGGCGGCGTCAGCGCGTCGAGATCGAGGCGGCGCGCCGTTTGGAAGAACTCGTGACGAACCTCCTCGGCCGGCTCGCCGTACCAGCGCAGCGCCGGGCGGGGCAGCGCGACGCCGAGCTCCTCCACGGCGGCGCAGATCTCCTCGCCCACGTTGATGCAGTCGGTGAGCTTGCCGCCGAAGATGCTCACGTGGGCCTGCGCGCGGTCGACCTCGATGGCGTGCTTGCGCGAGAGCTGCAGCCAGTCCTCGCCGCCGCCGCCGTTCGCGACCGCGAGCGGGCGCACCCCGCAGCGCTCGGCGATGACGTCCGCCTCGGTGAGCGGCCGCGGCAGGTTGAGGCGCTTGTTGATGTTCGACAGCACGAAGCGCCGATCCTCGGGCGTCACCACGGCGTGAGGGCTCTCGACGCGGGTGTCGGTCGTGCCGATGCACGTCCTCGGGCCCATCGGGATCACGAAGAACAGCCGGCCGTCGTCGGCGAAGAACGTCAGCACCCGGCGGCTCGGGGTGAGCCGCTCGACGATGAGGTGGATGCCCTTCGAGAAGATGTGCCTGTGGCTCGTCCGCTGGCCGGTGAGCGCGTTGTGCGCGTCCACGAACGGCCCGCAGGCGTTCACGAGCACGCGCGAGCGGATGGCGAGCTCCCGCCCCGTCACGACGTCGCGGGCGCGCGTGAGCCACGCGTCCCCCTCGCGCCGCGCGCCGAGCGACTCGACGTAGTTGGCCGCCCGCGCGCCGTGATCGAGCGCGGCGCGGACGAAGCCCCAGACGAACCGCGCGTCGTTGTCGACGAGGTACGCGTCGGAGTACTCGAATCCTCCGTCGCAGCCGTCCAGGTTGATGATGGGCTCTTCCCGCGCCATGACCCGGCGGGAGAGCAGGCGGGGGATCTTCGTGAAGAAGCTGCCGATGATCCAGTAGAGCCAGGTGCCGAGGAAGAGCTTGAAGAGGCCGTGGCGGAATCCCCGCTCGTGCGCGGTATAGAACCGGATCTCCTGCACCGACGACGGATAGCTCCTGAGCAGGAGGTTCCTCGACTTGCAGAGCTTCCGCACGAGCGGAAACTCGAAGCTCTCCATGTACTTGATGCCGCCCCAGGCGAGGTTCGACGACTCCTGGCTCGTGAATCCGGCGAAGTCGCCGCGGTCGATCAGCGCGACCTTGGCCCCCTTCGCGGCGAGGGCCGCGGCGGCGACGGCGCCGTTGATCCCGGCGCCGAGGACGAGGACGTCGAAGGTCCCGCGGCTCAAGCTGTCGATGTTCGTGGCCCGCAGCATCGATGGCGACCCGGCGTGAGGCGCGGCTCTCGCGCCACCGGAGCTCTATCACGTCTCCGTGGCTCCGGGGGCGGCGGGCGGGCCGAAAAGCGCCGCTCCGCCGGCGTGACGCGCGCGCGCCGCGCGCGGCGCGACGCCGCGTGGGCGCGCGCCGCGCCGCCGCGTGGGCGCGCGCCGCGCCGCCGCTCCGCCCCGCCTCAGCCCATCAGCCCATCGGCCCACAGGCCGTCGTCGCCGCGGAGCGCGTCGGGCGACGGCGCCGGGAGGGCGCGGCGCGGGCCGCTCTTCGGACCGACGGCGTGGCCGGTGTGCAGGTGCTGCCACCGCGCCATCGTGGTGTAGACGCCGTCCCGGCGCAGGAGCTCCGCGTGCGCGCCGCGCTCGACGATGCGGCCGCGCTCGAGCACGAAGATCTGATCGCAGTCGACGACCGTGCTGAGGCGGTGGCTCATCAGGATGATCGTCCGCTGGCCCTTCAGCGCGCGGAGCGCCTCGCCGATGGTCCGCTCGTGCTCGGCGTCGAGCCCGTCGGTCGGCTCGTCGATCACGAGGATGGGCGCGTCCGTCAGCAGCGCGCGCGCGATGGCGATGCGCTGCCGCTGGCCGGCCGACAGGTTGAGCCCGCCGTCGGCGATCTGCGTCCCGTAGCCGTCCGGCAGCGCCTCGATGAAGCCCGCCGCGCCCGCCATCTCGGCCGCCCTCCGGATGTCGCCGTCGGTCGCGAAGGGGCGGCCGTAGGCGATGTTCTCCGCGATCGTGGCCGGCAGGAGGATGCTGTCCTGGAGGACCAGCGCGATGTGCCGGCGCAGGTCGGCCACGCGGATCGCGCGCGTGTCGATGCCGTCGAGCCTCAGCGCGCCGCGCGTCGGGTTGTGGAAGCGCGGCAGCAGGCTGAGCAGCGTGGTCTTGCCGGAGCCGACCGAGCCCACGAACGCGACCATCTGCCCCGGCCGGATCGTCGCGTCGACCCCGCGCAGCACCGGGTGGCCCGTGCGGTACTCGAACCCGACCCCGTCGAGCGAGAGCACGCGCGGCTCGGTCGGCAGCGCCGCCGCGTCGTGCGCGTCGACCACCGCCTGATCGCGGTCCAGCACCTCGAAGACGCGCTGGGCGCCCGCGACGCCGCCCTGCACCGCGGCGCCGGCGCCGGTCAGCTTGCAGAGCGGATCGTAGAGCATGCCGAGGTAGCCGAGGAACGCCGTGAGCGCGCCCAGCGTCATGGCGGAGTCGCCCGCGCCGCTGCGCGCCTCGACGACGAGGTAGCCGCCGTAGCCGAGCACCAGCGCGCCGCCGAGCCCGAGGATCGAGCCCACGGTGAGCATGTGGCCGAGCTCGTCGTGGTGCAGCCTGAGCCACGCCTTCACGCTGTTGCGCAGCGTCGCGTGGAAGCGCGCCTCCTCGTCCGCCTCGCGGCCGAACGCCTGGACGAGGCCGATCGAGGCCATCGAGCGCTGCACGGACGTCGTGAGCTCGCTCTCGACCTCCTTCGCCTCGGTGCACCGCTTGTGCAGCGCGCGCCCGAACCGCTGGTTCGTGAGCAGGAGCGGCGGCACGACCGCGAGCGCGAGCAGCGTGAGCGGCAGGCTGCGCGAGGCCATGATGCAGATCATCACCGCGAGCGTCAGCGCGCTCCCCATCACCGCGACGGCCACGTTGAGGATCCCGTGGAACCCGGCGGCGTCCTGGTTGAGCCGGTAGAGGGCGTCCCCCTGCGGCTGCGCCCGGTGATAGCCGATGTGGAGCGCCTGGAGCTTCCTGTACACGTCGCAGCGCACGCGCGTGAGCCCGCCGTAGCCGATGCGGAAGTTGAGCAGGGCGCGGCCCATGCCCACGAACTCCTGCGCCACGCGGAGGACGAGCGTCATCGCCGCGAGCCCGAGGACGCGGCCGAGCAGGCTGTCCGGGAGCGGCGCGAGCAGGAGGCGGTGGACGAGGTCCTCGTTGCGCGGCCCGCTCGAGATGAGATCCACGATCACGGCGACGGGCCACACCTGGAGGAGGCTGATCGCGATGGAGACGCAGACCAGGAGGGAGAGCGCGCCGATGCGCGCCCACTCCGCCGTGAAATAGGCGCCCACGCGGAGGAAGAACCGGAGCCGAGCCCCGCCGGCCGCCGCGCGGCTCGGCGCGGCGCGCCGCTCGGCGGCCATCGCCGGCGAGCGCCTCGACGGCCCGATCCTGCCTCCGCGCCGCGGCGAAGGGTGATAGTCCTTGCGGTGAGCTTGTGCGCTCATGGTTCGCTGAGCTCTCTCCTGTCTACGGCTGAGGTGGCCGCCGGCGGCCCGCGCGTCGGGCCCGGCCTGACGGTCCATCGGTTCCGACCGGTAGCGAGGTATCGGCGCAGATGTAACAGCCCCTCGCGGCCGCGCTCACTGCAATGTGCAGGAGAGGAGCAGAGCTCCTGCTGATTTGCTGCGCGGTTGTCCGGGACTCCAGGGCTCGCCGCGGCGGCGCGCTCACGGCACAGGCCGGCGGCGCGGCCGTCGCGCCGCGCTCACCTGCGCGTCTGTTGTCCCGTCAGCGCGAGGCGGCGGCCGAGCGCGCGCGCGAGCGTGAGATCGAGCTCGCCAGAGCTCGCCCGGGGCGGGCCGCCGCGCCGGGCGGCGGTGTCCGGCGGATCCATCGCGGCGCGGGCGGGGGGCTGGACAAGGACTCCATGGCTGAGGAGGGAGACGATCATCGTCTGGAGGGCGGCGCGCTGCGCCCCCGCGATCGGCGAGGGCGAGCAGAACACGGACGCCATCTTGCCGGCGAGATCGCCCGAGAGCTGCCTCGCTCCGTCGAGGAAGCGGCGGAGCTCGGCGCTCATCGTGCCGTAGCGCGCAGGCGAGCCGAGGGCGATGCCGTCGGCCCAGAGGAGGTCGTCGCGGCGGGCCACCGGGACGCAGGCGAGGTGTTCCCGCAGGGCACGGATCCGCTCACTCGTCCTCCAGCGCTCCTGCGGCGCCGCGAGATCGGCGATCTGCCGGAGCCGCACGGTCGCTCCGGCCTGCTCGGCGCCGTCGGCGACCGCGGCGGCGAGCGCGGCCGTATCGCCATAAAGGGAATAGAAGATCACGGCCACGTTCATGGGGCCGCAAGGATGCAGCGCCCGTACCGCGGTCTCGCGCCGTCGCGCGCCGCGCCGCTCCTGACGAGCTCGCTGCGCGCAGGGGCCTGAGCGGTTCGTCGCGGGCGATTCTTCCGCGCGCCGTGCGCCGCGGCGCGATTCAAATTGCGCGCTGTGGGGGAAAGCTTTATGGGGCCTCCATGGTCGCGAACGGACCGCGCTCGGGCGATAAGGACGATGCCCCGCGCGATCCGGAGCGGGGCGACGACGGCGCGGCCGCGGGCGATCCGTCCGCCGCCCCGCGCGCTCCTGGGCGCGGCGCCGCGGAGGGCGGCTTCGCGCGATCGCGGGCGATCCTCGTCATCGAGGACGACCAGGGCGTCAGCGACGCGCTCGTGGGTGTCCTGTCGGACGAGGGCTACCAGGTGATGACGGCCAGGAACGGCGCCGAGGCGCTGGCCAGGCTCCGCGAGGCGCCGGCGCCGGCGCTCATCGTCCTCGACCTGATGATGCCGATGATGGACGGGTATGCCTTCCGCGCGGAGCAGCTGCGCATCCCGGCGATCGCCGACGTCCCGGTGATCGTGCTCACGGCGGGGGCGGCGCCGCGCGCGGCCGAGCTCGGGCCCGTCGACATCCTGAAGAAGCCCGTGAACCTCGCCGCGCTGCTCGACGCGGTGAGGCGCTACGTCTGACGCAGCGAGCTCAGCGCGTGAGCGCGCTCGCGAAGCTGGTGGTGGCGGTCGTCGCGGTGTTCACGATGTCGAGGGTCAGCGTGACACCGAAGTAAAAACGAGGAGCGTATCGGCGCACGGGCGAGATGGACTCGAAGGCCGGCAGGATCATGCCCTCCGCGTGGCCCGCGGGGAGGTACTCCTGCTGGACGAAGGCCAGGCCGGCGTTGAAGCTGAGGCCCGCCACGGGCTCGATCACGCCGCCGAGGAAGATGCGATCGAACGGCTCGCCGAGGTCGAGGTCCACGCCGGCCTGCACCCCGAGCAGGTCGCCCAGCGTCGCCGCCAGCCGCATGTCCTGGAACGATGAGATGACGCCGCGGCGCCGGCCTCCGGGAAAGACGTTGAGCACGATCGAGGGATTGACGCTCCAGTCCTCCTGGACCGAGAGACGGCGCTCGCCGCCGGCGCCGGGGACCGTGGTCTGGACGACGCGCCGCGACCCGTCGATCACGAGCGGGAAGAGGGCGCCGAACTCGAGGTAGTACTGCCCGTGATCGATGGGCACGGCGTACGACTCGTCGATCGCGCTCTCGGGTCCGTCGCCCGCGAGCTCGTAGCGGATCTTCAGCGACGTCAACGACGTGTCCTCGGGGACCTCCGCGGTCTGCTCCGCGAGGAGCTCGAGCTTCGGGGGGGTCGCGGGAGCCCGGGCGCCCTTCTCCGGGGCGTCGAAGCGGCGGTCCGACGAGCGGATGAAGCTCACCGAGAGCTTGAGCGCGTCCTTGAGCGCCGCCTCGCCGAACACGCGCACGATCAGCCTGTCTCCAGGGGACAGAGAGCCGACGAGCGAGTAGACGTCAGGCGTCAGACCCTCACAGAGCGGCTCGCCCGATCTGGCGTCGATGCAGAAGGCGCCGGGGGCCTTGCACGAGCTCGCGCAGATCTGCTGGATCTCCTGGCGCTCCGCCTGCAAAGCGCCGGCGGCGGCGACCAGCGTGCTCACGGCGCGCAGCGATTCATAGGCCTTCAATGCCTTCGTCGCGTCCGTCAGGTTCGGATCGTTGGCTTGCTTCTTCAGCGAATCGACGATCGCCGCGACGTCGATCTCGTCGAGCCGATCGTGAATCTCCTCGGCCCGGCCCGCGACGGCCGAGATGTCATCGCTCAACTTCGCCGCGAGCCGTTTGCCCGCCGCCACGGCGGACTTGAGGTCGTCCTCGGCCTTGGTGGCCTCGCTGAACAGCTGGTTGACGCAAGCGCTCGCCTTGGCAGGATCGCCGCAGTCCTGTATCGGAGCCGCGAGGCCGCCGGGGGGGGCAGCCGGCGGCGCCGGGGGCTTCGAGAGCTCCTGGTCTGCCTGGTTCCTCGCGTTGACGTAAACGCAGTGATCGTCGATGGCTTTGACCGCCGCCGCCCTCTTCTCGGCGTCCGTGCCTGCAGCGTTGGACGCGGTCTGGCGGCTCGCGAGGAACGCGCCGCTCTTGGCCTTTGCGTCATTCACCGCGGTTGCTACGCTGGCGCTGGGGGCGGCGGGGACGCGTCTCTGGAGAGCGTCTATTTCGTTTTTGACCTCCGCGTCGAGGTTGAACAACAGGCCGCTCAGCTTCCCAACGCACGTCTTGTCATCGTCGCCGCTGCATATTTGTTTGGCGTCCCTGCATGTGCCGTTTGCACGGACGGCGCTTGTCGTGAGGAGGATCGCGCAGATGGCCGCCGCGATGCGCGCGATCCGCACCCACAGCGCATCATGATTTGACGTGAGGAGCGTGCGCTCCCGCCTCTCATTCACGATTCATCTCCTCCTGTGCCGCCGCCCGTGCCGCCGCCCTCGCCGCCGCCGCCGCCCGCGCCGCCGCCGCCGCCCGCGCCGCCGCCGCCGCCGCCCGTGCCGCCGCCGCCGCCGCCGCCCGCGCCGCCTGCGCCGCCGGTGCCGCCGGTGCCGCCGTCCCCGCCCGTACCCCCCGCGCCTCCCCCGCCGTCGCCGGAGGGGTTCTGCCGTACGATCGTGACCGGCAGGAGCCGGCTCGCGAGCAGCGGCCCCGAGCAGGCCGGGGCGCCGCCGCCGCGGCCGGGCCCGAGGAGATCGACGTACAGCTCGCACTCGACATCGTCCGGTAGCACGAGGAAGAACAGCGGCTCCCCGGGCGGGGGCGCGGGGATGCACGATGGCTGTCGCGCGGCTCTGCCGGGCGCGCCCGTCGACAGATCGAGCTTCCCCGCGATCGTCTTCAGGCGCAGGTAGGCGCCCCCTCGCTGCTGGACGAGCACGCTGGTCCCCAGCGCCGGCGAATCCGGCTGCTTCGCGGCCGGCGCGACGATGAGATACCTCTCCACCTCCGGGTCCTCGGGGCACCCTGACGAAGAGAGCGCGGCGATCATGATGAGCCCGAGCGGCCACCTGTGTTGGTTCGTCATGATTGTTCGTCTCCTGGCGATTCGCTCGCGTGAGAGCGCGAGAATGCCCTGTTCCGCTCATCGCCCGAAGAGCGGAGCCTCCTCGCGCCCGCGCGGCGCCACGAGGACCGCATCCTGGGCGTACCCGGCGCGGTTCATGGCGCGCGTCGCGCTGTCGACGATCCGCGCGAGCGAGGCCGTCAGCCCTCCGGGTTGCTCGAGCTCCCGGACGAGGTGATAGGTGAGCGCCCCGTGGACCCGGCCGCCCAGAGGGCCTTCGTACGCGCGCTGCCCCTCGGTGCAGGCGCCGATGAAGACGACGGGGAGCTCGCTCATCGCCCTGCGCATCCGGCGCTCCGCGCGCCTCCGATCGTTCCCCCGCGCGCTCCGGGGCTCGGGGGCCGCGCCGGCGCTCCAGCCGCGAGCGGTCCTGTTGTCGGCCGCCGGCTGGCCTCCCCGCGCCGACGCCGGGGGCATCCCGCCAG
Source organism: Sorangium sp. So ce185 (assembly GCF_051526825.1). NCBI lineage: Bacteria > Pseudomonadati > Myxococcota > Polyangiales > Polyangiaceae > Sorangium > Sorangium sp. So ce185. The sequence continues at coordinate 2,316,313 of NZ_CP150316.1, forward strand.
CGTGGCAGGAGTCGCAGGTCCACACGACCTGGGCGCCCCTGGGCAGGGTGGAGAACAGCGCGGTGAGCTCGTCGTCGCGGATCGCCGTGGCGTTCGTCCTGTCGAAGCCGAGCGCGCAGAGCACCTCGTCGAGCCGATCGAGCTCTCCGGCGTCTTCCGACGTGTCGAGCTGGTCGCCGTGGCCGCTGAAGTGGAAGAGGAGCTGATCCTGCGGCTCGGCGCCGCGCACGAGCCACTGGAGCCTCTCCAGAATGTCCGACTTGGTACCTGCCATCTGCACGGCGGAGACGATCTCCGTGTCGACGCTGAAGCCACACCGGTCTCTGAGGAACTCGCCCATCAACGCGACGTCGTTCACCGGACCGGCGAGCGGATTGCCTGCGTAGTCGTTGATGCCAACGAGCACGGCGCGCTTCTTCATTCGGTGCTCCATTCTATCGTGCCGCGTGAAACCAATGAGAGGCCGACAGCGTAATATCGCGCCCTGCCTTGGCGCCTGTCCAGGGAAAAGCGCGAGCGTGGTCGAGCGGCACAGGCGCGCCGCAGTCCCCGGGAGCGCGGCGTCTCCGGGGCTGCATGGGCGGCGCCGCCGGCCGCACGAGAACGCGCGGGTCTTCCGCCGCTCGCGTGGTAAAGTCGGCCTCCGCAACATGCCGTACCAGCGCCGTCTCTTCCTTTTCCTGAGCCCTTTGCTCGCCGCCGCCGGGTGCGCGGCCGATCGGCCGTCTCAGCCCGAGGGGTGGGACAGCGCGGTGGCGCTGCGGCCGGCGCTCGATCGCGACGCCAGGCCGGATGTCGTCGAGGTCGATCTGACCGCGCGCGTCGAGGAGGTCGAGATCGTGCCCGGCAAGCGGACGCCCACCTGGACGTATGACGGCGGACTGCCAGGCCCGCTGATCCGCGCCAGGGTGGGTGATCGCGTGATCGTGAATTTCCGCAACGAGCTCCCGGCGCCCACGACGATTCACTGGCACGGCATACGCTTGCTGGCCGCGATGGACGGCGCGCCCGGGCACAGCCAGCCCGAGACGCCGCCGGGCGGCGGCTTCACCTACGACTTCGTCGTCCCCGACGCGGGGCTCTACTGGTACCACCCGCACGTCGACTCCGCCGTCCAGGCGGGCAATGGCCTCTACGGCCCGCTGCTCGTCGAGGACCCGAGCGAGCCTGCGGGGCTCGGCGACGAGCTCGTCCTCGTGCTCAGCGACATCAGCCTGCGCGACGACGGCACGCTCGAGGACCCGCAGGTGGGCGGCAACCTCGGCACGCTGTTCGGGCGCGAGGGCGACCTGCTCCTCGTGAACGGGCGGGTGAACCCGGTGATCGAGGCGCGCGCCGGGCTCAGGCAGCGGTGGCGCATCGTCAATGCGGCCAAGTCCCGTTATTACCAGCTCATGCTCGCGGATCACCGGTTCACCCGGATCGGCGGCGACGGCGGGCTCCTCGAGCGCCCCGTCACGACGGACAGGATCCTGCTCACCCCCGGCGAGCGCGCCGACGTCCTGATCGTGCCGCGCGGCGCGCCGGGCTCGACGCTCCCGGTGCGCTGGGTGCCTTACGACCGCGGCTATGGCGCCACGTTCGGGAGGCCCGAGGTCGAGGCGTTCCGCCTCCGCCTCGCGGACGAGCCCGCGGCCGAGGACGCGCCGCTCCCCGAAGTGGGGAGGGACATCCCGGCGCTCGACACGGCGGCGGCGACGCGCGTCGATCTGAAGCTCACGCAGCAGGAGAGCCCGGGCGGCGTGGAGATGGGCATCAACGGCGTGCCCTCCTGGAAGGCGGAGCCGCTCGTGGCAGCGGTGGGCGAGACCTCGGTGTGGACCGTGGAGAACACGATGGATTTCGACCACCCGTTCCACCTGCACGGCTTCTTCTTCCAGGTGCTCGGCGCTGACGGGAAGCCGGTGCGGCCGATGGAGTGGAAGGACACGGTGAACGTGCCTGTCGACGGGGCGGCGCGCTTCGCGGTCCGCTACGACAACCGGCCGGGAATGTGGATGTTCCATTGCCATATCCTCGACCACGCCGAGGCCGGCATGATGGGGATGCTGCACGTCATCCAGTGACGGCGCCGGGGCCGATCGGCGCCTCCGTCCGGGGCGACGTGGGCCTCCGGCGCCATCTGGTGGTAACCTGGCGCCATGCCGGATCTGCCCATCTCTCTACGGCCGCTCGAGATCGCGGAGCTCGAGGCCTTCGTCGAGCTCGTGGCCTCCTCGTACGCGGAGCAGCGCGCGAGCGCCGTGGACGCGCGGACGGAGGACGAGCAGCGCAACGCGCGCTCCCAGATCGAGGCGTTCCTGCCGCAGGGGCTCGCGACCCCCGACCACCACATCTATTCGGTGCTGGAGGGCAGCGCCGTGGTCGGCCACCTCTGGATCGGCATGACCAGCGCGGACGGGTTTCGCAGCGCGTTCCTCTACGACATCCACCTGCGCGAGGACGCCCGCGGCCGGGGGATCGGGCGCCGGGTCATGGCCCTCGCCGAGGAGGTCGCCCGCGGCCTGGGCGCGCGGGACATCGAGCTGCACGTCTTCGCGCAGAACGCTCCGGCGCGGGGGCTCTACGAGTCGCTCGGCTACCGGCTCACGAGCCTCAGCATGAGAAAGCGCCTCGGCTGACGTCCGCGTGGCGCCGCCCGAGCGCGCGATTGGGGATATGCAGGACGAGACCAGCGCGCGGATCGATGGCATCGATCGAGGTGGCGGGCATACCGCTCCAGAGGGTGAGCGGCAGGCGGCTCCCCTCAGGCGACCCGCGCCGCGCCGGCGGCGCCGACCCCGGCGCGGACGATCTTGCCCCCCGTGAGGCGCAGGAGCCGGACGACGAGGAGCACCGAGTTCGTCACGAGCCCTGCCGTGAGCCCCCACCAGAGCCCTTGTGCGCCGAGGCGCAGCGCGAAGCCGAACAGGAGCGTGAGCGGGAAGCCGACCAGCCAGTGAGAGGCGATGTTGGCGAGGAACGGGAACCGCACGTCCCCCGCGCCGCGCAGCGCCCCGGCCGCGACCACCTGGACGCCGTCGAAGAGCTGGAACAGCGCGGCCACATAGAGCAGCTGGACGCCGATGTTCAGCACCTCGGCGTCCGACGTGAACAGGCCGATGAGCCGGCGCGGGGCCAGGGCGAACAGGAGGGCGCCGCACGTCATGACGGACGTGCCGAGGGCGAGCCCGAGCAGCGCGGATCGCCGCGGAGGGGCGCCGGCGCCGATGGCGTGGCCGACGCGCACCGACGTTGCGCCCGCGACGCCGAGCGCGCCCATGAAGGTGAAGCTCGCGAGCCCGAGGGCGATCTGGTGCGCCGAGACGGTGGGGGCGCCGAGGCGCCCCACGATCATCCCGAGGACCGCGAAGGCGCCGCTGCCGACGAGCAGGTGCAGCCCGATGGGCACGCCGAGGCGGAAGACCGCCCCGGTCGCGACGCGCTCGCGCGGAGGCGCGGGCCGTCGCCCTCCGCGCGGCGCGGCGGCGCCGGCCCGCGCCGCGCGGAGGACGACGGCGGCGAGGACGAGGCTACCGGCGCTCGTCGCGAGCCCGGCGCCCAGGGCGCCGAGGCGCGGCAGCCCGACCGGCGGGAGGCGCAGCCACGCGAGCATGTCGTCGCCGCGCACGAGCAGCCCGCAGAGCGCCGCGTTGACGACGTTGGCGGCGACGGAGGCGACCAGCGCGGGCCGCGTCTCGCCGTGGGCCTGCAGGAACGTCCGGTACGCGAGGTGCGCGAGGAACGGGAAGAACCCGGGAGCGTGGCCGAGCAGGTACGCGCGCACGCCCGGGATGAGCGCGGCCTCGACGCCGATCGGCTCGAGCAGCAGCGTCGCGGCGAACGAGAGCGCGACGCTCGGCAGCGAGAGGAGCGCGCAGGCGCGGAGCGTCGACCGCAGCGCCGCCCGCGCCTGCGCGGGCTGGCCGGCGCCGATCGCCTGGGACGCGAGCGGCTCGAGGGCGAACGCGACGCCCATCCCGAACGAGGTCGCCGCGAACATGATGGAGCGAGCGACGCCGATGGCCGCGAGATCCTGGACCGAAGCGCGGCCGATGATCGCCGTGTCGACAAGGCCCATGGACACGAGGCCGAGCTGAGCGAGGGTGATCGGCAGCGCGAGTCGGGCCAGCGTACGCAGCTCGGCGCCCGCGTCGGCGCCGGAGGGCGCGAGCGAAGTACGGCTCATGCGAGCTCCATGAGGGGCCGCCGATTATCCCCGTGGCCGCGCTGCGTCAACGCGGCCAGGGGAGCCGAGCGCGGCGGGTCATCCAGCGAGAGGCTCGACCGGCGATCGCCCAGGAAGATCGCTGTCCTCGGAGCGCGCCGCACGACATGTCACGTGCCAGCGTGACAACCCCGCTACCTTCACGACGAGGACGGGCCGCGGGGCGCCGCTTCAAGCGAGCCGCAGCGCGAGCATCCCGATCAGGTTGATGCCCGCGTGCGCCACGACGCACGGCCAGACGTTGTCCCGTCGCACCGCGAGCGTCCCGAGCGCCAGGCCGATGGCGAAGGTCTGCACGACGCCGAGCGTGGCTTGATAGAAGTGGCCGATCGCGAACAGGGCGGACGTCAGCACGACGGCGCCGGCGGCGGCGGCGGGGTCGTGGGGGTTTGGGGACAGGGCGGCGCGCAGGCGCGAGATGAAGAAGCCGCGGAAGACCAGCTCTTCGTACGTGCCGGTGAACAGCGCGAGCGGGAGGATGAGCGCCGGCGGAAGCTCGGAGAAGCCGCTGAGCGCGGCGGTCTTCTGAGCGGCGAGCTGCTCCGGGGAGACGCCCGCTGTCAGCCCATAGACGACCGTCCCCGCGCCGGCGAGCAGGTAGCTGGCGATCAGCCCGAGCAGGCCCCAGCCGAGGACGGCGGCCGGCGCCTCGCGCCGGAAGCCGAGCGTGGTCCAGCGCTCCCGGAACACGGCGAGCATGACGGCGATGCTGCCGAGCAAGATGCCGCCGCCGGCGGCGACGCCCTGGGCGATGTCGCGCGGTGAGAGGCTCCGCGCGGCGGGGCGCGCCGCCTCGCCGAGCGCGAGGAGGGTCAGCAGGACGGCGGCGACGACGAAGGCTTGCAGCGCTGATCGGGCGCGGGTGGACATGGCAGGAGCCAGGCGAGCCCGTCGCGAGCTAAGGCGCCGCTGAGCCGCGCTCCATGAAGAGCGCCTCCATGTTGTTGCCGTCCGGGTCGAGCACGAACGCCGCGTGGTAGCCGGGCGGATACCCTTCCGCGGTATCGCGCAGCCCAGGCGGGCCGTTGTCGGTGCCGCCCGACCTCAACGCCGCCGCATGAAAGGCATCGACCTCCGCGCGGCTGCGCGCCGCGAAAGCCGTATGGTTCCGCGTGCTGTGGGGGTGAAACCGGTCGATCCAGAAGGCCGGATAGTCGACGCCGTAACCCAGGGCATCGGCGCCGGTGTCTTCCGGCAGCTGCATGACCCGACGGTAGCCGAGCGCGCCGAGCGCGGCGTCGTAGAACGCTGCCGAACGGGCGACATCGGAGACGCCGATTCCGGTGTGGTGGATGATCATGACGGTGCTCCTTCGTGCTTAGCGCCGCGCGGCGTAGCTCGTCAATCCCCGGGTCACCCACGAGCGGGGAGCGCCACGAGGGCTGCGAGAGGAAGCTTGAGGCGTCGACGCCTCCGCGCGCCGCGGAGGTGAGCGGCCGAGGGGGGCAGCGCTCAGCGCGCGGGCCCTCGTCCGTTGTCGATCCAGCTGGAGAGCTCCTTCCGCGGCTCCGCTTCGAGCTCGAGCAGCTCCCTCAACCTCGACGCGAAGGGCACGGGCGGCCGCCCGAGGACCGCCCCCAGGAGCGGATTGACGCTGGACGCCTCGCCTGCCTCCAGCGCCGGATACGTCGACGCCCAGAACCTCGCGACATCTCCGTTCGCGCTGTTCCGCCGCACGAACTCGTCCTGGCTCACCAGCGAGAAGCGTATCTCGCGGCCGAGGATGGACGAGATGAGCGCGGTGGTCTGCTCCAGCGTGTACGCCTTTGGCCCGACGAGGGCGATCGTCTCATTCTCGTATCCGCCGCCCGCGACGATCCTCGCCGTCGCCTCTCCGAGGTCGTCCCTCGCGGCCCAGGCGACCCCACCGTCGCCCGGCACGACGACCTCGTCGTGTCCGGCGCCGAAGAAGCCGAGAAAGACGGGGAAGCTCTCCATGTACACGCCTTCTCGGAGGATCGTGTAGGTGATCCCGCGCGATCTCAGGTACGCCTCCGTGTCGAGGTGCGCCCTCATCACGGCTGCCTTGCTCTCTCGCCCGAAGGCGAGAGAGGTGTAGTAGACATGCCTCACCCCCGCCGTCACCGCTGCGTCGATCGCGTTCTTGTGCGACGTGACGCGCAGGTCGTCGGAGAAGGACGGATGAGAGACGATCAGCAGCTTGTCTCCACCTCGAAACGCGCCTTCCAGGGATCTGGGGTCGGTATAGTCTCCCGACCTCACCTGCACTCCCGCCTTCTCGAGCTCTGCGCGAGCCAGGCGGTTGTGCAACGAGACGATGATCTCGGAGGGGGGGACCAGCGTGAGGATGTGCTTGAGGACGGACGAGCCGAGGTGCCCCGTGGCGCCGGTGAGGATGATCATGGCGGGAGTCTATGGTCGCGCCCGGGGGTGGGGCAGGGCGAGAGCTGCGCTTCTCTTGCCCGATCCTGCGATCCGGCGCGCTACGGCTTCCGGAGGCGCTCGGCGTAGTCGCCCGGCGCGGCGCCGAAGCGGCGCTTGAAGTCGCGGGTGAAGTGCGAGGCGCTCTCGTACCCGGCGCGCTGCGCCGCTTCGCTCGCGCGCAGGCCAGAGAGCAGGAGGGCGCGCGCGTGCTGGAGGCGCAGCTGCTTCAGGTAGCGCATCGGAGAGACGCGGGCGACGGCGCGGAATCGATGCGCGAAATGCGACGGGCTCATGGCGACGTGCCGCGCCACCTCCTCCACGGACAGCGGCCGCTCGACGTTCGCGCGGAGGAAGCGCATCGCCGCGTGGATCTTGTCCGCGTCGCGGTCGCGCCCCACGGCGCCTCGAACCATCGCGGCGGCCTCCGAGCGGAGCAGGCGAAAGACGAGCTCCTCGAACGCCAGGGGGGCGACGATCCGGCGCTCCACCGGGTCGCGGATCGCGCGGAGCAGCCGGACGACGGCGTCCTCGATCGGCGTGTCGAGGTCCGAGACGACGGCGGGAGCCGACTCGGCCCTAGGCTCGGCGCTCGCGTCGGCCAGCGCGAGCAGCATCCTGGCGATCACGTCCGGCGGGATCTCGAGGCTCATGGCGAGGTACGGAGAGGCGCTGTCGACCTCCGTTATCGCTTCTTCGAACGCCGCGTCCCGCGCCACGACCGCATAGCGCGAGGCGTCGTACTCGAGCTCGACCTCGTCGAACCGCGCGGTCGTCCTGCCTTGACCAACCACGGTGAGCGCCGGACCGAGGGCATGCAGGATCCGACAGGTCGTCGGGCGCGACACACGGACGAATTTCAGGCCGGGAAACGCCGCGTCCGTGCATCCCTCGGCCTCCGCTTGGCTGGCGATGAGCGCCGCGCGTTCGCCGGCGGGCGCCGCGCGATGGAGCCCTGCGGCCTGCGGGCCCCTGGGCCCGTGCCGGAGTCGAGCGTTGGATCTTCGCAGCATGCTGTCAGTCTACACCGCGCCGCGCGGCTCACCAGGCTGGAGCTCTGGCGCGCCAGCTGGTTCCAGGGGGCGAGGGCGCCGAAGGCGACGCGGAGCCTCGAAGGTGATCTCGAGACGAGCGCGGTGATTCACGATTGATCTCTGCAGATCGTTTTGGTCTGCTTTCTCCCACCGATGAGCGACGATCCCAAGCGCATCGTGGCGGATGGATACGATACCATCGCGCCGCGCTACCTGGCCTGGAGCGGCCTCCAGCCGTCGCCGCAGCGCATGCGCTACCTCGGCCGGCTGCTCGATCTGGTGCCGCCGGGCGCGAGCGTGCTGGAGCTGGGCTGCGGCGCGGGGGTGCCCGTGAGCCGCGCGCTCGCCGCGCGGTGCCGGCTCACCGGCGTGGACATCTCGGCCGCGCAGATCGCCCTCGCGCGCCAGCACGTCCCGACGGCGACCTTCGTCCAGGCCGACATGACCGCGCTCGACGTCGCGCCCGCGACGTTCGATGCGGTGACCGCCTTCTACGCGATCACCCACGTGCCGCGCGACCAGCACGCGGAGCTGCTCGCGCGCATCGCCGCATGGCTGCGCCCAGGCGGGCTGCTGCTGGCGACGATGGGCGCGAGCGACTCGCCCGACACGGTCGAGGCGGACTGGCTCGGCGCGCCCATGTTCTTCAGCCACTTCGACGCGGAGACGAACCGCGCCCTCGTCCGGCAGGCCGGGCTCGATCTCCTGGACGCCGAGGTCGTCGACGAGCACGAAGACGGCGTGACCGTGCCGTTCCTGTGGGTGGTGGCGCGCAAGCCGACTGCAGGCAGCGGAGGCTAGGGCGCTACGCCCGCCCCCTCGCCGCCGCCGCCGTCGCATACGGCGGCTCGCGCCCGCCGCGCACCGCGGCGAGGTCGCCCCGCATCGTCCGCGCGTCGGGGTACCGCTCCTGCTTGAGGAAGGCGAGGGCGCGGTCCACCACGGCGCACAGGCCCGGCGGCGCCGTGGGGGCGTGCTGCGCCAGCGGCGGCGCCTTCTCGGTGGCGACGGCGATGAGCAGGCGCGCCTCGTCCAGGTTGCCGTGGATCGTGCGCCCCGCGAGCAGGCGGAACATCGTCGCGCCGAGGCCGAACAGGTCCGTCCGGCCGTCGATCTCGCGGATGAGGCCCAGCGCCTGCTCGGGCGCCATGTAATCGTCGGTGCCGATCGACACGCCGGTGCTCGTCTTCGTCATCTCGGGCACGCCGGCGACGTCCTCGAGCAGCGGGTCGAGCACGCGCGCGAGGCCGAAATCGAGCACCCGCACGCGCCCGTCGTTGCCGATGTGCAGGTTCTCGGGCTTGAGATCGCGGTGAACGATGCCGTGCTCGTGCGCCACGATCAGCACGTCGAGGACCCGCTCGGCGAGCGCGATCACCTGGCCGACGGGGAGCGTCCCGTGCCGGACCATGCGGTCGAACACGGTCTCTCCCTCGAGCATCTCCATGGCCATGTAGACCGCGCCGTCGTCGGTGGCCCCGGACTCCAGCACCTGGGGGAGCCCCTCGCAGAGCGGCGCCACGGCGGCCAGCGCGTTCCCGATCGGCCCCTCGCGCAGGAACCGCTTGCGCACCTCGTCGATGCTGGCGAGCTCGGCGTGCAGGACCTTGACCGCCGCCACGCAGCCGTCGGCGCGGCGGCCGAAGAAGACGCTCGCCATGCCGCCGACCCCAAGGACGCGCTCCACCGCCCACGGGCCGATCCGCGTGCCGACGCGCTGCTCTGCCAGCTCCTCTTCGGTCAACATGGAGCGATGGTAACACCGGCGCCGCCCCGCGGGGCCATGCGCTCCCTCCCGCCTGCCCATCGCCCCCTCGCCGTCGCGCTCGCGCTCGGCCCGGCGCTGCTCGCCCGCGCCCGCGCCGCGCCGGAGGCGCCGTGGCTCGCCGCGAGCCTCGTCGACGGCCCCGCCGTGGTGCTCGGGGCGCTGCAGCGCGCCGCGCGCGTGGTCGACCTCGCGGCCTGCGCGGCGCGCGGCGTGCCGGTCGTGCGGCGCGCCACGACCGGCACCGCCGCCTTCCTCGGCGGGCGCGGCGTCGTGTGGACCCTGGCGTTGCCGCACGTGGCCGCGCTCGCGCCCGACGCCACGGCCCGGACGCTCCTCAACCGCAATGTGCGCGGCTTCCTCAAGGGCTTCGCCCGCGCCGGCGCGCCCGCGCACTACGGCGGGCGCGAGTGGATCGCGCTGCAGCGCCGCCCCGCCGCGCTGCTCGGCGTCGAGGCCGCGCGCGACGGCGCGGTCCTCATCGAGGTCTTCGCCGGCCACGACGCGCCGCTCGCGGTCCCCGCGGAGCTCGCGGCGCCCGACGAGCGCGCCGTCGACCGCTGGCTGGGCAAGGCGCCGGCGGCGCTGGCCGAGGTCCTCCCGGCGCGGAGCTCGCTCGAGGCGCTCGCGCAGGCCGTGGTCGACGCGGTCGCGCTCGGCGCGGGGCTCCCGCGGGTCGACGGCGGCGAGGCGCCGGAGCTCGGCGAGGGGCCCTTCCAGCCCATCACCGCGCCCGACGACCCGGCGCCGCCGGGCGCCGGCGCCGCCGTGGTCGCGCGCGTGCCCATCGGCTGGATCGAGGCCGCGGCGCTCGGCGAGGCGCCGGCGCGCGCATGGCTCGGCGGCGACGTCCTCACGGGGCGCTGGCTCCTGGAGGAGCTCGGCCGCGGCGAGGCCGCCGCGCCCCTGGACGCCGGGACCGCGCCGCTCGAGGGGGCGAGCCTCTCCGACCTGCGCGCGCTCGCGCAGCGCGCGCTCTCGACGGGAGCAGCTGTTCGCGATGATCGAGGACCTGGGGGGCACGGAGGCAGCGCATGAAGAGGCGAGTCGAACGGGATCTCTTCGGGACGGCGGCCGCGCTCGGGCTCGCCATGGCGGCGGCCGGTTGCGGGGGCGGAGGCGGGACGCCGGGCGGGAGCGGCGGCGCTCACGGCGAGAACGGCGGCACTGGAGCCGCCGCGGGGACCGGCGGCGCCGCGGGGACCGGAGCCGGCGCGGGGACCGGAGCCGCGGGGACCGGCGGGGCCGGCGCCGGGAGCGGGGGAGCGCCGGGCGGAGATCCCTATCCGACGGAGAATGTCGGGCCGGTGACCCGCGGAGGAACGATGACGTTCCAGAACATCGGCGCGCCCGGCTACTGGGGTCGCCGCATCGAGGCGGAGCCGGGCGACCCGCGCTGCGACGTCGAGTCGACGACGCTCAACTTCTCCTGGGGCGACGAGTTCTGCTGCCGTACGCGCCACGAGGTCACGAGCGCGTCGCTCTCGCCCTTCAACGAGCAGATGACCCTCATCTTGCGAGGGCCGCTCCGCGTAAAGCAGCTCGCCGTCTACCAGCCCGGAGGCGCCGGCGATCGCTGGGTGCGTCGCTCATTCTGGGATCGCCGCGCGCCGCAGGCGCTCGCGGACCTCAAGCTCACCGGGCCGGACGGCGCGGGCGCGTTCACCGGCGATCTGGGCAATGCATGCCACTGGTATGCGATGCGCGACGCGCCTTTCCCCTGCGGGCCGGGCAGCGATCCGTACTGCCCCTCTGGCGGGCCCGACGTGAACTACCACGGCTGGGAGGGCTCGAAGCTCGTGGTGCTGCTCGCGTCGATGCCCTACGCGGACGACCCGGCGCTCGCGCAGCTCAGCTGCGCCGACGGCCCGAGCGACGGCTGGACCGACGCGCCGTGGGTCGGGTTCTCGGCGTCGGAGCTGATGCGCGACGGCTGGGGCAAGTATCACCCTTGCCATTGCTATGCGAACACCGACCCCGGGGTGGGGGACGGCTGCGGGGAAATCAACGTCTTCGAGACGGTGTCGGAGGCCGAAGGGCTCGAGTACGGCAACCGGGATATCCTCAGCACCGGGCTCCGCTCGTACCAGGTCGGCCACCTGGGCGGGAGCGTCTGCGGCAAGCAGCGCTGCGACGTCGCGTCGTTCCCCGACACCGCAGATCTGCTGGACGCGTGCGGACAGGCCGCGCTCGACGCCGGCGCCGTCCTCGACGCCGACGACCCGGGCGGAGGCTGCCCGGTGTGGCGGCGTCCCCTCGACGACCGGTTCTTCTTCATCCTGCTCGACGAGGCGAAGCGCACCGTCCAGGTGGGCATCGTGCACCCCGCGGCGATCCCGGCGAGCGCCGCGGAGATCTTCCCCGGCTTGCCAGAAGAGGTGAGTCAGGCATCGATGGATCGGCTCGCCGCGCTGCGCCTCCCCGAGCGCTGAGGCCCGCGCAGGCGCCCGGCGCCGGCCGGCGGGGGGATGTCGCCAATCCCTCGCCGATCCGCGCCGGCCCGACCGCGCCGGTCCGCTCGATCGCGGGCCGGCCGCGGGCGCTCGCGGGCCGGCCGCGGGCGCTCGCGGGCCGGCCGCGGGCGCTCGCGGGCCGGCCGCGGGCGCCGGTACGGCGATTGCATTGTGAGTTTCCGGGCGGCGGCGAGCGCCACATCGCTGCTCCTGGACAGAGCTTCACGGCCGCTGTCGCCCCGTGAGGCAGGACGCCCCAGCGTGGCCGCGCCCGGCGCTCTTCGCGAGAGAAGCCATGAAGAACACCACGCCCCTCGTCGGTCTCCTCCTCCTCTGCGCCGCGTGCAGCCCGAACGAAAAGCTCGCTCCGATCGGCGCCGGCGGTGCCGATCGGAGCGACGCGGGGGCGGCGCCGGACGCCTCCGGGGGCGGCGCCGAGGGCGATCTCTTCGCCCAGCTCCCGACGATCGCGCCGACGGCGACCGGGCAGCGCGGGGCGGCGGCGACGGTCGATCTCCGCGGCACGCTGGCCGCCATCGAGGTCCTGAAGCGAGGCGGCAACGCCGTCGACGCCGCGGTCGCCGCGGCGGGCGTGCTGGGCGTGACCGATCCGTTCTCCTGCGGCATCGGCGGCGGCGGCTTCATGCTCATCTACCTCGCCGACGGGGACGAGGTGATCGCCCTCGATCACCGCGAGACGGCGCCGTCGCGGCTCGAGGCGCGGCTCTATTACGAAGACGGCGCCCCCGTGCCGTTCGACGAGCTCGTCACCAGCGGCCTGTCGGTCGGCGTCCCCGGCGCCGTGCGGGGCTGGAGCGACGCGCTCCGCCGCTATGGCACCCTCGGGCTCGGGGACGTGCTCCAGCGGGCCATCCAGGTCGCGGAAGCGGGGTTCGACGTCGACGAGACCTTCTTCGATCAGACCCAGCGGAACCTCTCGCGTTTTCAGGCGATCACGAGCACGAAGGCGCTCTTCTTGGGGCCCGACGCGGAGCCGTGGCCCCTCGGCACCCTCTTCAAGAACCCGGACCTCGCCGCCACCTACCGCCTCATCGCCGAGGGCGGAGAGAAGGCCTTCTATGAAGGACAGCTCGCCGCGGCCATCGTCGCCGCGGTGAAGGAGCCTCCGGTCGAGCTCGGGAGCGCGCTCGACGTCCGCGCCGGGGTGCTCGAGCTCTCCGACCTCCGGGATTACGAGACCCGCGTCCGCCCGGCGCTCTCGACCACGTACCGGGATTACACCATCTACGGCGTCGGCCTCCCGAGCAGCGGCGGGATCGCCGTCGCGCAGGCGCTCAACCTGCTCGAGGGCTACGACATGGCGACCCTCACGCCGGTCGAGGTGCTCCACCGCTACCTCGGCGCCTCGCGGCTCGCGTTCGCCGATCGCGGCGCTCTCCTCGGCGATCCCGAGTTCGTGGACGCCCCCGTGAAGGGGCTGATCTCGAAGGACTACGCCGATTCACGGCGCGCGCTGATCGACCTCGCGGCGGCCCCCTCCGCCGCGGCGGCGCCGGGCGACCCCTACGCGTTCCAGAGCGATCCGAGCCCCGCGCCGGGCCGCGCCCGGGCGGCGAAGGGCGGGAGCGCTGGCCCGAAGGACGCGGACGACAACGAGACGACCCACATCACCGTCAGCGACGCCGCCGGCAACATCGTGTCCTATACGTGCACCATCGAGTACGAGGGCGGCAACGGAATCGTGGTCCCCGGCTACGGCTTCTTGCTGAACAACGAGCTCACCGACTTCACCATCCCGCCCGACCCGAGCGCGCCGCACCCCAACGTGGCCGAGCCGGGCAAGCGCCCGCGCAGCAGCATGAGCCCGACGATCGTCCTCAAGGACGGAAAGCCCGCGCTCGCGCTGGGCTCTCCGGGCGGGTCCACGATCATCACCACGGTGCTGCAGATCCTCGTGAATCACATCGACCTCGGCCTCCCCATCGACGAGGCGCTCTCGGCGCCGCGCCTCTCGCAGCGCAACTCCGGCGACGGATCGACCGACGCGGAGACGGCGTTCCTGAGCGCCCCCGAGGCCGAGGGGCTCGCGTCGCTGGGCCACGCCCTCTCCGACGCGGCCACGCTGGGCGGCGAGATCGGCGCGGCCACCGCCCTCCGCTTCCACGGCGATGGCACCGTGACCGCGGTCGCCGAGCCGGTCCGACGTCACGGCGGGAGCGCGATGGTCGCGCAGCCGCGGTAGGCGCGGCGCGCTGAAGGCTCGGTAGAACGTCAGCGATGCTGCGCGCTCGGCCTCGGCGGCCGACGCCGTGGCGCTGGCAGGAGCGGTCGGAGCGACGGGGCCATCGCCAGGGCCGGCTGCTGGCGGAGCAACAGACGATCCGTAGGGGTGTTGCTCCAGCAGCAGCCGCGCGTCAGGAGGCCTTCACGGCCACGTGGAGGGGCTGGACCACCGCCGCGAACGCCGGGAGCGCCTCGCAGCGGGCCGCGTGCGCGGCCAGCGCCGGCCGCCTCGCCGCGTCGGTGACGGACGGGTGCGCCTCGCCGATGAACCGCAGCGCGCAGGCGACCGCGATGTCGGCGTGGGTGAAGGCGCCGAACCAGAAATCGCCGCCCCGGGCGGCGCGCTCGCGCTCCAGGAGATCGAGCGTCTCGCCGAGCTGCGCGGCGCAGCGGTCGACCCAGACCTGGCTGCGGCGGTCGCCCGCGCGCAGCACGTGCTCGTAGAGCAGGCTCACCGCCTTGTCGGCGAGCCCCGTGGCGAGCGCGCAGACCCGCAGCCCGGCGCGGCGCGCTTCGCCCGAGCGCGGAAGGAGCGCGCGATCGGGCCCCACCAGGTCGTCGAGGGCGTCGAGGATCGCCGCGCTCTCGACGAGCGACTCCCCGCTGTCCGTCACGAGCACGGGCACGCGCCGGAGCGGGTTGTACTTCGCGATGGACTCCGCGTCGGCCCACACCGACCACGGGCGGTGCTCGTACGCGAGCCCGTAATGCTGGAGCGCCACGGCGACGCGGCGCACGAACGGCGAGTCGTACTGGCCAATCAGGATCATGGTTCCTCCTCTCTCCAAGGACGCCGGCCGCGGCTACCAGACCGAGCACATCTTCGCCGGCCGCATCGGCGTGCCGGGCGCGCACTTGAAGGCCTCGGCGAACTGCGGCAGGTTCGCGAGCGGCCCGTTCACGCGGAACCGCGGCGGCGAGTGCGGGTTCACCTGCACCATCAGCCGGAGCGCCTCGTCGCGCATCTTGCCGCACCACGCCTGCCCGTGCGCCAGGAAGAACTGCTGATCTTCGGTGAACCCGCCCGCGACCGTCTGCTCCGCCGCGCCCTTGCGCATCGTGCGGTACGCCGCGAACGCGAGCTTCAGGCCCCCGAGGTCCGCGATGTTCTCGCCCAGCGTCAGCTTGCCGTTCAGCTTCACCCCCGGCAGCGCCTCGTAGCCCGAGTACTGCGCCTCGACGCACTCGGTCTTCGCCTTGAACGCCGCGGCGATCTCCTTCGACCACCAGTCCTCCAGGTTGCCCTTCTGGTCGAACTGCGAGCCCTCGTCGTCGAACCCGTGCGTGAGCTCGTGCCCGACGACCATGCCGATGCCGCCGAGGTTCACCGCGACGCCGGACTTCACGCTGTAAAACGGCGGCTGGAGGATGCCGGCGGGGAAGACCATGTGGTTGCGCTGCGGATCGTAATAGGCGTTCACCGAGGGCGGGCTCATCTGCCACTCGTCGCGATCGACCGGCTTGTCGATCTTCCCGAGATCCCACCGCGTGTGGAAGGCGCGCGCCGCCAGCGCGTTCTTCGCGTACGACTTGGGATCGACCTCGAAATCGTACGTCCGCCACTTGTCGGGATACCCGATGAGGTACGCCATCGCGCCGAGCTTGGCGAGCGCGCGCTGCCGCGTGCCCTCATCCATCCAGTCGAGCGCCCGCACCTCGCGGCCGAACGCCTCGCTGATCGCGCGCACCATCGCCTCGGCCGCGGGCTTGCTCTCGCCGGAGAAGCTCGTCTTGACGAACGGCTGCGCGAGCAGCTCGCCGAGCGCGTTGTCGGTCGCGTCGACGCAGCGCTTCCAGCGCGGCCGGACCTCCTTTTGCCCGGTGAACGCCGATTGCAGCGTGAAGGTCTCGTCGACGAACGCCTTGGACAGCGCGGGCGCGAGGGAGCGCACCACGTGCCACGCCAGGTAATTCTGCCACGCGGCGGGCTTCTCCGACTTGAGCAGCCGTGAGAGCCCCTCGAAGAACCGGACGGAGGTCACGTTCACCTCCTTGATGTCCGGGCGGCCGAGACCCTGGAAGTACGCGTCCCAGGGGAAATCCGGCGCCGCCTTCGCGAGCGCCGCCCGATCCATCTTGTTGTACAGGCCCTTCGGGTCCCGCCGCTCGACCCGCGTCTTCGAGATCTTCGCGAGCTCGGTCTCGATCTGCACCACGTCGACCGCCGCCGCCTTCGCCGCGGCCTCCTGGGCCCCGGCGAGCCGCATCATCCGCGCGACGTGCTCCTCGTAGGTCTTGCGGAGCGCCTTCGACTTGTCGTCCTCGTTCAGGTAGTAGTCGCGGTCCGGCAGGCCGAGCCCGTTCTGGTCGAGCTGGGCGATGACGCGCGTCGCGTCCTTCATGTCCTGCGCAGAGGCGATGTCGAACAGCGCCCAGATGCGGCGGCTGTGGAGCTCGGTGACGAGCGCCCCGACGCTCTTCGGGTCGCGCACCCGCCGCGCCTTGGCGAGGAGATCCGCGATCGGCTTCGCGCCGGCGGCCTCGATCGCGGCCTCGTCGACGCACGCGCCGTAGTAGGCCCCGATCTTCTTGCTCACCGGATCCCGGTCGCCGGCCTGCGCCGCCTCCTCGAGGATGCGCCGGAGCTCCGCCTCGTTGCGCTGCTCGATCTCGTTGAAGCTCCGCATCCACATGGCCTCGTCGCCCGGGATCTCCGTCTTCGCCAGCCATCCGCCGCAGGCGAACTGATAGAAGTCCTCGCAGGGGTTGGCCGAGCGGTCGAGCGCGGCCTCGTCGAGCCCGACGTTCTCGAGCTTCGTCTCGACGATCGGGAGGCCCTGCGGCGCAGGCGGAGGGGCCGCCGCCTTCACGGCCGAGGGGGGCGGCGGCGGCGGGCCCGCGGCCGGGCCGCAGGCCGGCAGCGCAGAGAGGGCCAGGGTGATCGCGAGGGGGGCTGCGAGCGGTCGTTGCGTGCGCATGCGGCGCTCTACCACGAACCGCGCGCTGCGCGGACAGCGACCGCCGGCCGCGCGGAGCCCGCGACGCAGGCCAGCCATCGCCCCCTCGGCCCTCGGCCGCCGTCGCCCGAGGCGCGGGCGGCCTCACTCCCGGTCGAGCTTCCCCATCAGGCTCAGGGTGAAGTACGCCCCCATGTACTTGAGGTGCGGGCGCACCTCGAGGTGCACCCGGTACCAGCCCGCGCTCCCCTCCACCTCGGTCACCGTGGTCCGCGCCTTGCGGAGCGGCCTGCGCGAGCGCACGGCGGGCGACACGACATCCATGTCCGCGACATACTGGTTCAGCCAGCTGTTCAGCTCGCGCTCGAGATCGCCGCGCTCCTTCCACGTACCGATCTGTTCCCGCTGCATCACCTTGAGGTAGTGGGCGAGCCGGCTGACGAGGAGCACGTAGGGCAGCTGCGTGCCGAGCCGGTAGTTGATCTCCGCGGCGCGCCCCTCCTCGCTCTGCCCGAAGAACTTCGGCTTCTGCACCGAGTTCGCGGAGAAGAAGCAGGCGTTGTCCGTGTCCTTGCGGAACGTGAGGCCGATGAAGCCCTCCTCGCTGAGCTCGAACTCGCGGCGCTCGGTCAGCATGATCTCGGTCGGGATCTTCGTCTGGATGGCGCCCAGCGCATCGTACTCGTGGAGCGTGAGCCCCTCGACCGTGCCCCCTGACTGCGGGCCGATGATGTGCAGGCACCAGCGGTGGCGCGCGAAGCTCTCGGCGAGCCGGGTCGCCATCGCGTAGGTGGGGGCGCCCCACAGATACGCCGCGTGGTTGCCGACGACGTCCTCCTCGTAGGAGAACGCCCGGACCGGGACGGTGCTCGCCCCGTAGGGCAGGCGCAGGAGGAAGCGGGGGAGGAGCAGGCCCACGTAGCGGGCGTCCTCGGACTCGCGGAACGAGGTGTATTTCACGTACTGCGGCCCCTCGAAGAGCGCCTTGACGTCGCCGAGGTGCGGCACCTTCCGGTAGTCCGCGAGCCCGAAGAACTGCGGGCCCGCGACGGCCAGGAAGGGCGCGTGCGCCATCGTCGCGACCGCCGCGCACTTCTGGAGGAGCGCGATGTCCTGGGGCCCGGGGCCGAACTCGTAGTTCGAGATGACGGCGGCGAACGGCTTGCCGCCGAAGGAGCCGAACTCCGACGAATAGACGATCTTGTAAAGGCCGCTCCTCACGATCTCGGACGAGTCCTCGAAATCCGCGAGCAGGTCGTCCTTCGAGCAGTTGAGGACCTCGATCCGGATGTTCTCGCGGAAGTCGATGCGATCGACCGCGAACTTGAGGCCGCGCCACGCGGCCTCCAGCCGCTGGAACGCCGGGTGGTGCAGGATCTCGTCGATCTGGCGCGACAGCCGCAGGTCGATCTCGGCGATCCACAGGTCGATGAGGGCGTTGTCGAGCGCCGGGCCGGCGTCCGGCCGGCCGGCCACCCTGTCGAGCGCGGCCTCCACGCCGCGCTTCACGTCCTGGTAGGCCTCGTTGGCCGGGGGGATCCCCGCCTCCGCCAGGATCTCCTCGAGCAGAGAGCCGCCGCTCTCCGTCGCCGGCTCTTCTTGCTGCCCCGCTTGCATGTCCACAAATTTACCACGGTCGCTCGCCGGCTGGAAGCGACGGACACGCGGGCGTCCGCGGCCGGCGCGGCGCGGTCCCGCGCACGCCGCGCCCCATCTGCCCGCGCCGATCGCGCTGACGTGACGGCGCGGCGGCGCGCCTCGGACGCCCGCGCACGGCCGTATTGAACCGTGCAGAACAGCGCGTAACAGCGGGTAACAGCGGTAACAGCGGTAACAGCGCGTGACAGCGCAGGGCGCTCCGTCAGCGCGCAAGTCAGGTGTCGAGTGGACATGAAATGTACATGGCGATCGAGAGACTACGGTGTTACAAATCATGCGTGGGTGCTCTCACGGAAGTCGCGGAAGCAGTGATCTTCGCTCGAAGGCGCCCTCCCAAGTTTCCGGATCCGGCGCCGCCGCCCGCGCGACGTCGCCCGTCCTGGCCGTGGCCGCGCGGCGCCGACATCGCGCGTCGCTAGCGTCCCGAACAGCCAAGAACCCCAGGGATCAGCCACAGGAGCACGGAGGGACAGAGCGCTTCTTCTGTCTCTCTCCGTGTCCTCTGTGCCTCTGTGCCTCTGTGGTTCCGATGCTTTGTGTTGCAGCGGCGCCGCCGGGCGCCGCCGGTCGTGGATTTCGAGAAGAGGAGGGGGGATGGAACGCCTCGGGCTCGGCATCATCATCGGCGTGGGACTCGCCAGCTTGACCAGGATCACCCGTCCGACCGTCAAGAGGGCCTTGCGGTTCGGCTTCGTCGCCGCCGACGCGCTCAAAAGCGCGCTCGGCGAGGGCAGGGAGCGGCTCGGCGATCTCATCGCCGAGGTGAGGGAGGAGATGGCCCGGCAAGAGCAGCGCGCCGGCGCGGGCGGCGCGCGGGCGCACGCGCGCGCCGAGATCGAGCCGCCCGCGGCCTGACGAGAGGGTGTTCCGGTGACCCGGCCCGGCCGGCCGGGAGGTGAGCCATGCCGAGCGATCGAGGGGTCGTCATCATCCACAGAGTTCTCGGGCGCGTGCGCCTCGGCGTCCCCGCGCTGCGGGGGGACCCGTCGAGGGCGGAGGAGATCGCGGAGGCGGCGCGCGCCTGCCCGAGCGTCGTCGACGCGCGGGCGAGCGCGTGGGCCGGGAGCCTCACGGTCGAGCACGAGCCCGACGTCCCGCTGGAGATCGTCCTCTCCGAGCTCGCGAGCATCCCGGAACTCGCGGACTGCGGCTGTCACCCGATCGACGCGCTCTCGCCCCCGCCGCCGCGCTGCGCGGCGCCCGCCGAGCCGCCGAGCCCCGGCCGGACGGCGCGCCTCGTGGTCCAGGCCGCGGGCCGGCTGAACGCGGCGTCGCAGGCCGTCCCGCCGCCGCAGGTCGACCTCAAGATCGTGATCCCGGCGCTCCTCGTCGGCTCCGGGATGCTCCAGGTGCTGCTGCGGCGCTCCCCGGGCATGCCCCACTGGATCACGCTCATCAAGTACGGGGTCGACGCCTTCGTGGTGCTGAACCACGCCCGCATCCAGGGCTTCCTCGCGGGCTCGGGCGCGCCGGCCGGCGGCGAGGCGGGGTGACCATGGCGGCGCTCCTGTCGAGCGGGACCTGCGCGGTCTCGGTCGTCCACGCGATCCCCGGCAGGGTCCGCCTGCGGCTGCCGCGGATCGGGCGGGACGAGGCGTTCGGCCCGCTGCTCGAGGCGGAGCTCGCCGCCGTGCCGGGGGTCCTGTCCGTGCGCATCGCCGAGGGCGCGTCGAGCGCCGTCGTCGAGCACGACCCGCGGATCGTCGACGTCGGCGCCATCGTGCGCGCCGCGGACGCGGCCTCCGCCGCGCCGGCCCCGCGGGGGGCGCTGCGCGCCGCGCGCGGCGCCAGGAAGGCGCGCCGCGCGTCGGCCCTGGCGAGGCGCCCGCTCTACCTGTCGAGCGCCGGCATGCTCTTCTCGCTCGGCTTCGTCTCGCCGCTCCTCGCGTACCCGTTCATCGCCGCGACGTGCGCGCCCATCTTCAAGCGGGCGTGGCAGTCGGTGGCCCGGCAGCGCAAGCTCAACGTCGACCTGCTCGACAGCCTGGCGATCGCCTCGGCCGTCGCGACCGGCGACGCCATCAACGCGGCCGGCATCATCTGGCTGGTCACGCTCGGCGATCACATCCGCGATCTCACCCAGGCCCGCGCCCGGCGCGCGATCCGCGGCCTGCTCGGCTACCAGCAGGACCTCGCCTGGGTGGTGCGCGGCGACGCGAAGGTGCAGGTCCCGGTGGCCGAGCTCGCCGTGGGGGACGTCGTCGTCATCTACACCGGCTCGGTGATCCCGGTCGACGGGACGGTCACGGACGGCGAGGGGCTCGTCGACCAGCAGACGCTGACCGGCGAGTCGATGCCGGTGCTCAAGGGCCCCGGCGACCGCTGCTTCGCGGCGACCGTCATCAAGGACGGCAAGCTGTACGTGCGCGCCGAGCGCGTCGGCGGCGACACGACCGCCGCGAGCACCGCGCGGCTCATCGAGAACGCGCCCGCGCTGGAGACGCGCGCGCAGAACTACGCGGAGGTGGTGGCGGACCGGCTCGTCCCGCCGGCGCTCGCGTGCTCGGCGATCGTGCTCGCGGCGACGCGGGACCTCGGCCGCGTGTCCGCCATCCTGACCATCGACTTCGGCACCGGCCCGCGCGTCTCGGCCCCGACCACGGTGCTCGCCTCGATGAACGCCGCGGCGCGGCGCGGCATCCTCATCAAGGGGGGCGCGTACATCGAGAAGCTCGCGCGGGTGTCGACCGTGGTGTTCGACAAGACCGGCACGCTGACCTCCGGCGTGCCCGAGGTGACCGACTTCCTCGTCCACGACGCCCTGTCCGAGCGCGAGGCGGCGACGCTCGCCGCCGCGGTGTCCGCGCGGCAGACGCACCCCGTCTCGCAGGCCGTGCTCCGCCTCGCCGAGGCGTGGCGGCTGTCGGTCCCGGACCGGGAGGAGTCCCGCTACCTCGTCGGCCGGGGCGTGCAGGCCCGGGTCCTCGGCAAGGTCGTCCAGCTCGGCAGCCCGCGCTTCATCGAGGAGCTCGGCGTCCCGTGCCGCGCCGAGGCCGGCGCGCGGCAGGCGCTCGAGGCGTCGGCGAAGTCGCTCCTCTTCCTCGCCGTCGACGGGCAGCACGTCGCCACGCTCGCCTACCGCGACGCGATCCGGGCCGAGAGCCGCGCGACCATCCGGAGCCTGCGCGAGCGCGGGATCGACGACATCGTCATGCTGACGGGCGACAGCCGCGAGGTGGCCCGGCAGGTCTCGCTCGAGCTCGGCATCACGCGGTACTTCGCGGAGATGCTGCCCGAGGACAAGGCGGAGATCACGCGGCGGCTGACGCAGGAGGGCCGCACGGTCGCGGTCGTGGGGGACGGCATCAACGACTCCCCGGCGCTCTCGTACGCCGACATCGGCATCAGCGTGTCCGCGGGCGCGGAGATCGCCCGGGAGACGGCGGGCGTGGTCCTCGTGGAGGACGACCTGTCGAAGCTCGTCGAGGCGATCGACATCTCGCGCGGCGCGATGCGCATCATCCACCAGAACTTCTCGATGATCCTCGCCGTGAACGCGGTCGCGTACGCGCTGTCGATCCCCGGCCTCCTCAACCCGGTCGCGGCGACGCTCATGAACAACGGCTCCGCGGTCCTCGCCTGCGTGAACGGCCTCCGTCCGCTCATGGCGGCGCCGCGCAGGGCGGCCCGCGCGGGCCGCCGGTGAGCCGGCGCGGCGCGCCCGGGCGGCGGCGGGCGCGCTCCGTCCGGCGCGGCGCCGCGGCCGGGTATGCGCGCTGCACGGCGGATGAAATGGCCGGGATGGAGAGGGAAATGCGCGCTGGATCGAGGTCCTCCGCCGCGCGGCTGCGCGCGGCGCGCCGGGCTGTGCGCGGGCTGCCGGGCGCGGCGCTGGCGGCGGTGATCGGCTGTGCCGACTGTGCTCAGCCGCCCGCCACGCCGCACGTGACCGCGGCGAGCCCGGAGGAGGCGGGCCGGTACCTGATCCTCGTGGGCGGGTGCAACGACTGCCACTCGCCGGGCTGGGATCGATCGAGCGGCAGGCTCCCGGCCTCGGAGTGGCTGACGGGCAACGGCGTCGGCTACCGCGGTCCGTGGGGGACGAGCTACGCGGCGAACCTCCGGCTCTCCGTCCAGGACCTCAGCGAGGACGCGTGGGTGAGGATGTTCCGCGCGGCCGTCGGGCGCCCGCCGATGCCCTGGCTCAACTACGCCACCATGCACGAGCGCGACCTCGTGGCGATGTACCGCTTCATCCGGAGCCTCGGCGCGAAGGGCGCCCGCGCGCCGCAGGCGGTGCCGCCGGGAGCGGAGCCGGAGACGCCGTACATCCTCATGGTCCCACAGCCGCCGGCGCGCAGGCCGTAGCGGTCCCCGGGCCGGCGCGCGTCAGGGGCCCGGGCCGCCGAGCGACGCCGGCGCCGTCCGGCTCGCGGCCGGCGGCTCGCAGGGCAGCTCCACCGTGAAGCGCGCGCCCTCGCCCTGGCGGCTCTCGACGCGCACCGCGCCGCCGAGCGCCTCCACGATGGTCTTCACGACGTGGAGCCCGAGCCCGAGCCCCCCGAAGTGGCGGCTCGACACCGCGCGCTCGAACCGATCGAACACGTAGGGGAGGCGCGCGGCCGGGATCCCGATGCCCTGATCCTGCACCACGAGCTCCGCCGCGCCGCCCTTCCGCGCGACCGTGATCTCGATCGGCTTGCCCGCGCCGAACTTGAGGGCGTTGTCGAGCAGGTTCGACACCACCTGCTCCAGCCGGCTCCGGTCCCACGACCCCACGATCGACGGCTCGGCGCGCACGCTCAGGGGCGAGCCCGACTGCGCCACGCGCTCGCCGAGCCGCTCCACGACCTCGTCCACGACCTCCGCGAGGTCGACCGGCTCGACGTGCAGCTCCAGCCGGCCGGTGTGGAGCTGCGAGACGTCCAGGAGATCGTCGATCAGCCGGGTGAGCCGCTGCACCTGCCGATCCAGCCTGTGCAGGGCGCGCCCGACGCGATCGTCGGGCGCGTGGCCGTTGCGCCGGAGCAGCGCCTGGATGCCGAGGCGCAGGGAGGTGACGGGCGTGCGGAGCTCGTGCGACGCGACGCTGAGGAAGTCGTCGCGCACGCGGATCGCGTGCTGCGCCTCGCGGTAAAGGCGGGCGTTCTCCAGGGCGATCGCGATCTGGTCCGACAGGAGCTCCAGCACGTGGACGCGGTCGCGCGTGAAGGCCTGCGTGGTGAGGTCGTTCTCGAGGTAGACCACCCCGAGCCGCGCCTCGTTCCGCCGGATGGGCAGGACCAGGACCGACCTCGATCCGCCGTCGGCGAAGCGGGGATCGCGGCCCTGCTCCGGCTCGCTGGCCGCGTCGTCGAGCACGAGGGTCTCCTGCGCCCGGTGCGCGTGCTCGACGACCCGCCGCGGGACCTCGCGCGACCGGCAGAGCGGCGCGCGCTCGATGGAGACCGGGGCGGCGACGGACCCGAGGGCCCGGACGAAGAGCTCCCCCTCTTCCTCGAGCACGAGCGCCCCGCGCTGCGCGCCGGCGGCCTCCAGGCAGACGCCGAGGAGCTTCTCGAGCAGGCGATCGAGCACGATCTCTCCGGAGAGCGTCTCGGCGGCCTTGAGCAGGCTGAGCGCGTCGAGGGCGACCGCCGGCAGCCGCTCCTCGGCGAGCTCGGGCTCCTCGCAGGGCCCGGAGAGCCCGAACTCGTCCGCGAGCGCGCGCGCCTTCTCGGAGGCGCCCCACCGGGCGAACCCCTGCCGCGCGGCGCGCAGGTACAGCGCCGCGATCCGCGCCCGCCCGAGCCCGTGGTAGAAGCGCCCGGCCAGCTCGTTGCCGAGGGCCGACAGCTGAAGGAACCCCCCGCGCGTCGCCGCGTCGACGGCCTCGTCGTACCGCGCGCCGGCGAGCTCGAGCTCGCGCTCGACGCGGGCGATCTCCGCGTCGACGAGGAGCCGCCGCGGGAGGAAGTTCTCCGCGCAGCCCGACTCCCACCGTTGCAGGACGCGCCGGAGGTCGGCCGCGCGCGCGAGCAGCGCGGCCCGCTCCGGCTCGTCGGCCTCATCGCACCGCTGCAGCAGGGTGAGCGCGGTGTACAGCGCGTGCTGGCACTCGGGGATGTAGCCGCTGATGAAGTGGATGCACGGGACCGCCGCGTCGGAGTGGGCGGTGGCCTGCGCCAGGTCCCGGTACACGTAAGAGGCCTGGAGGCGCAGGATATGGTACACGCACCTCGCCGGCGGCTCCCTCTGCGCCGCCTCGAAGAAGGCCGTCTCGTCGAACTCGGCGTCGTCGGCCGCGCCTCGGCGCCTCGTCAGCCCCTTGAGGCACCGGATCGTCTGCCGGTAGGCGAGCTGGTAGAAGAGCGTCGACCTGTTGCCGGTCTGCCGGCTGAACGCGATCGCGTCGTTCAGATCGACCAGCACGCGATCGAGCTCCACCCCTGCGGCGAACGAGTGCTCCACGAGCCCGGTGCGCGCGTAGGAGGCGAAGCGGAGCTCGCCGGACGACAGGCCCAGCGCGACGATCTCGCGGAACGACCCCGCGCTCGAGGCGAGCGGGGCGACCCACGGGCGAACGAACTCGTTGACCATGTACCGGGCGATCGTCTCCTGGGCGCGATCCTCGAACATCTGCGCGAGCTCCACGGCGAGCCGGCCGAAGCCCTGGGCGCACCAGAGCTCGCCCTCGGCCGCCAGGAGCATCGCGTGCCCTGCGTAGGGGAGGATCGACGCGCTCGCGTTGCCGTGCTCCAGCGCGAGGCGGACGCCGAGGGAGGTGAGGAGCAAGAGCTGCTTCCGGTCCGCGAACCAGGCGGGGGCGACCATCTCGGCGAGGAGCTTCATGTGGGCCCGCTCCTCCGGCCTGGTCGCGCGCGGGAGGTCGACGAGCGACTCGGGCGAGCGCGCCCCGAGGTGCGCGCGGATGGCCCGCCGCTGCGCCGCGATCTCCTCGTCGAGATCCGCCGCGGACAGCTCGACCCCGAAGTGCGCGCGCAGCGCGTCGCGCCCCCAGCCGAGCGCCAGATCGTGCTCGCCGGTGATCGTCGCGCTCATGATCCGGAGCGCTTCCAGGTCGACCCGCTCGGGGATCGACGCCGCGTGGCGGAGCCCCTCCTCCACGAGCGCGCGGGCCCTGGCGTGCTGATCGGTCAGCGCGGCGCACTCCGCCGCGTCGCGGTGGAGGGAGAACCAGAGCGCGTAGCACGAGCGAGGGGCGCCCTCGGGCAGCAGGCGGAGGCCGCTGCGGAAGTACGCGAGCGCCGGGCCGTAGGCCGCGGCGCGTCGCGCCTTGAGGCCGGCGCGGTGGTTCAGCTCCGCGAGGCGGCCGCGCTGCTCCGGATCGAGCGGCGCCGGGCCGAGGTTCAGCTGGTCCACGGCGTCGAACAGCGCGCCCTCCGCGCCGCCGCCCGGGGAGGCCTCGAGGAGGAAGCGGCCGATCTCGAGGTGCAGCTGCCCCCGCCGCTCCGCCGGCGCGAGCTCGTAGGCGGCCTGCTGGACGCGATCGTGGGCGAACCGGATCGCGAGCTCCGCGCCGCGCTCGCGCGCGCTGTCCGGCAGGAGGAGGCCCTCGCAGAGCGGCTTGCCGAGCGACGCGAGCGCCTCGTCGACGGACCGTCCCGACACCGCCGCGACGATCTCGAGGGCCGCGCGCTTGCCGATGCACGCCGTGATCTGCAGGAGCTCCTGCGCCTCCTCGGGCAGCTTGCGGACGGACTCCGCCATGAGCTGGACCACGTTGTCGGTGGCCCCGACCCGCTCGATCCGGCCGAGGTCCCACGTCCATGTCGAGCGGCCTGCGTCGAAGAGGAGCAGCCGCTTCTCCTGGAGCGATCGGAGGAGCTGGCGGATGAAGAACGGGTTGCCCGCGGTCTTGACGAGGATGAGCTCCGCGAGCGGCCGCGCCCGCTCCGGCTCGCAGCGGAGCGCGCCGGCGAGCAGCGCGACGATCGCCTCGGCGTCGAGGGGGCCGAGCGGCACGCGGGTGGTCGGGATCTCGGCTTGCCGGAGCTCCTCCAGCGCGCCCTGGAGCGGGTGCGTGAGGCCGACTTCCTTCGGCCGGTACGCCGCGATCAGCAGCACGTGGCGGCTGCCTGGATCCGCGGCCAGCGCGCGCAGGACGCGCAGCGACGCGGCGTCGGTCCACTGGAGATCGTCGAGGAAGATCGCGAGCGGCGGCCGCTGGGCGGCCACCGCGCGCACGAAGCCCTGGATCGCGAGCAGGAAGCGGCTCTCCGCGCGCCTCGGATCCGCCGCGGGCAGCTCGGGCGGAGCGGCGAGCAGGTCGGCGAGCTCCGGGCAGAGCTCGGCGAGCGCGCGGCAGGGCGCGCTCGCCGCTTCCCTGAGCGCTGCGCGGCTGTCCTCCGGCTCGGCGCGGAGCGCGGCCGCGAGGCCGCGGAGCGCCTCCGCCAGCGAGGCGTAGGGCACGTTGGCGGCGCGCAGATCGAACTTGCCCTCGATGAACCGCCCGCCCCGCTCGGCGACCGCGCTTCCGAGCGCCCTGACGAGGGCGGTCTTCCCGATGCCCGCATCTCCGGTCACCAGCGCGAGCTCCGTCCGGCCCTCCGCGGCGCGGGCGAGCGCGTAGTGCAGCGCGGCGAGCTCTCGCGCGCGCCCGAACAGGCGCTCGGGCAGCGGGAGCCGCCGCGCGAGGTCGAGGCGGCCGAGCTCGAACGGCGCGACGTCGCCCGCGGCGAGCCATCGCCGCCGCGCCTCGCGCAGGTCCTGGGCGAGGCTCTCGGCGCTCTGGTACCGCAGCTCCGGCATCTTGGCGAGGAGCCGCTGCACGATCTCGGAGAGCGCCGCTGGCACGTAGGGGCTCACCGCGTGCGCGGGCACGGGGCTCCTCGCCATGTGGGCGTGCACGAGCGCGAGCGGATCGAGCTCCTGGAACGGCGGCGCGCCGATGAGCATGGCGTAGAAGGTCGCGCCCAGCGCGTACAGGTCCGAGCGCGTGTCGACGAACCGGCCCGTGCGCCCGAGCTGCTCGGGGGACAGGAAGGGGAGCGCCTTCAGCTTCTCGAGCTCCACGGCGCCGGGCGCGCTCGTGAGCTCGGCCGCGTCGGCGAAATGGACGAGGGTGACCTGCCCATCCGCGCCGAGGACGACGCGGCTCGGGGCGATCGCGCGGTGGACGACGCCGCCCGCGTGGATGCGCGCGCACACGTCGGCGAGCGCGACGGCGACGTGGAAGAACGCGTCGAGCGCGAGCGGCCCTCGGCCGATCCGCCGCTCGAGATCCTCGGGGCCCGCGTCCTCGAGGAGGAGCGCGGGCGCGCTCTCCGGGCCCTCCAGGGCGAGGGGCCGAGCGATCCCCGGCACGTCGAGCCGGCGCAGGAAGGCGTGCTCGCGCAGCAGCAAAGCCGCGGCACCCGGGGCCGGAGGGGTCCCGCGGACGGTCTTCTGCACGACCGTCCTGCCGGCGAGCGTGAGCCTGCGGAGCCGAAAGCGGCCGCAGCGGTGAATCTCGGTCGTCTCCGCCCGAGTCATACGCGTCCCCCTCGCGCACTTCACGGATCATAAAGCCGGGTGCGTGTGTGCGCTAGTCGAGAGGCCTCGGCCTCACGACGCCGCGGGAACACCGGTCCACGCTTCCACTTCGGCTTCAACCCTCTTCGGCCCTTCGGGCCGGGCGGGCAGCCACGCGGCCCTCTCGGCGCATCGACGCTCGATGACGCTCGATCGGCCGACCGCCGGGCTCAACGCTCATTCGAGCGGCGAGCGGTCGCTCGTCGAGCTGGGCTCTGCGGACGCGCAGCGCGCGAGGCGCCGGCGCACCCTGGGCGCCTTTGGGCACCTTGGCGCCCTTTGGATCGAACTCCGTGGAACGGGCGCTCGATGTATCCCGTCCGGTCCCTCGCGGCGCACGCTTGCTCGCGCGGCTCCGCGCAGCGCGCTGCTCCGCGCTTCCGGGCGAGCGCGCAGGCTGCTCGACCTCGATCATTCCAGCGAGCGAAGGTGATAGAATGAAGCTGCGCATGTCCGGGGTGGGCCGCTGCCCCGCGCCGGTGCGCGCAGCGGGGAGCTTCGATGAACGCACCTGTGGTCGCAGGGGACGTGATCGCCGAGAAGTACCGGGTGGACCGGGTCCTGGGCAGGGGCGGGAAAGGGGTGGTGGTCGACGCCAGCCACCTCGTCCAGCCCGAGCAGCCCGAGCGGGTCGCGATCAAGCTCCTGATCGGCGACTCCAGCCCTGCGCTCGTGGAGCGGTTCCTCCGGGAGGCGCGCGCGGCGGTGCGGCTCAGGGGCGAGCACGTCGCGCGGGTGCTCGACGTCGGCCAGCTCGACTCGGGCGTCCCGTACCTGGTCATGGAGCACCTCGACGGCCGCGACCTCGCCGAGCTGCTCCGCGACCGCGGCCAGCTCGAGATCTCGGAGGCCATCGATTACGTGCTGCAGGCCTGCGTGGCGATGGCCGAGGCGCACGCCGCGGGCATCGTGCACGGCAACCTCGATCCGGCGAACCTGTTCCTCACGACGACCGCCGGCGGGGCGACGCTCCTCAAGGTGCTCGAGGTCGGCATCTCGTCGGAGCCGTCCTCCGCGGGCGACGGCGGCGCGGCGGCGCAGGAGGGGCTCGGCGTTTCCCTCTACCTGGCCCCGGAGCAGCTGAAGCCGTCGCGCCCTGTCGATGCGCGCGCCGACATCTGGTCGCTCGGCGCGATCCTCTACCGGCTCCTGACGGGGCAGCCGCCCTTCGCGGCGAGCTCGCCCGCCGATCTCGCGCTGCGCGTCGCGAGCGCCGAGCCGGCGCTCCCGAGCGCGCTCCGGCCCGACATTCCCCCCGCCGTCGAGCGCGTGCTCCTCGGCTGCCTCGCGAAGGAGCCGGCGCGGCGGCCCGCGAACGTGGCCGAGCTGGCGATCGCGCTCGCCCCTCACGCGCCGGTGGGCAGCCAGGATTACGCGCAGCGCGCCGCCCGCATCCTCGGCGCGACGCTGCCGCCGCGCCCACGCGCCTCGCTCCCGACGATCGGGCTCGGGCTCAACGCGAAGCAGCGCCCCGCGCCGCGCCTGCTGCAGGGCGCCGAGCCGGGCGCGCCGGCGCTCTCGCGGACCTTCCCGCAGGCGACGTCGCTCCTGGGGAGACCCACGACGCGCCTCGCGATCCTCGCGGCCCTCGCGTCGCTGCTCGCGATCCTCGGCGTGGCCGCGGCGCAGCTCAAATGAGCCTGCGCTGATCGCGCCGCCGCGACCCCGTCGAGGATCGCCGCCGGAGCTCGCCCGTGGCGCCAGCGCGGGGCGGCAGCGAGGAGCCGGGCGGGCCGCCCCGTCGACGCCGGGCGCCCGCGCCTTCGCGCGCGCTGCACCTCGCGGCCGCGCCGAGAAAACGTGACGTCGGACTACACCGGCTGTCGTAGTATCCGTCGCATGCCGCATTCTCTCCCACAGTCCGGGGGCGGTTCCGCTCCGCCCCGGCGCATCGGCAAGGTCGCATTCCTCGGGTATGGCCGCTTCGGCGCGGCGCTCGGGTCGCTGCTGGGCGACGCGGGGATCGCGGTGCGCGCGCTCGACCCCGGCGCCGAGATCCACGGCGCCGCGCGGGCCGGCTCGCTCCCGGAGCTCGTGGATGGCGCGGACCTGGTCCTCGTCGCCGTCCCGGTGCCGGCGATGCGCGAGGCGTTCGCCTCGCTGCGGCCGCACCTCGCGCCGGGGCAGGTCGTGGCCGACGTGGGCAGCGTGAAGACCGTGCCGGCGCGCGCCATGGCCGAGGTGCTCGGCGAAGGCCAGCCCTGGGTGGCGACGCACCCCCTCTTCGGCCCGGCGAGCCTCGCCCGCGGCGAGCGCCCGCTGCGCGTCGTCGTCTGCCCGAACCCGGCCCACCCGGACGCGGTGCGCCAGGTCGCCGCGCTGTTCGAGCGGATCGGGTGTCAGGTGCTGGAGCAGGCCCCGGAGGAGCACGACCGGGTGATGGCCTTCACGCACGCGCTCGCGTTCTTCATCGCGAAGGGCATGCTCGACGCCGGCGTGCCGGCCGGCGCGCCGTACGCGCCGCCCTCGTTCCAGGGCATCGCGCACACGATCGAGACGGTGCGCGTCGACGCCGGGCACCTGTTCGCGGCGCTGCACCGCGAGAACCCCTTCGCGGGCGAGGCGCGCCGCCGGCTCATCAACGCGCTCCTCGCCGTCGATCGCAGCCTCGACATCCCGACCGAGGACGCCGCGCCCGAGGACCTCGCCGCGCTCTCGATCCCGGATCTCGGCTCGCTCTCTCCCGAGCTCCGCGAGACGCGGGAGCTCATCGACGAGCTGGATCTGGAGCTCGTCGAGCTGCTCGCGCGCCGCTCCGAGCTCGTCCAGCGCGCCGCCCGGGCCAAGGCCACGATCGGCGCCGCGGTCCGGGATCCCCTGCGCGAAGCGCGCCTCATGGAGTCGCGCCGCCGCCGCGCCGCCGAGCTCGGCCTCGACGCCGACGGGGTCGCCGAGGTGTTCGAGGTGATCCTCCGGCACTCGCGTTCCTTGCAGGAGCGGCGCTCTTCCACTTAGCCAGTCTGCGCATCGATTTCGTCTCTCGCGGTTCAGGCGTGTTTCGCGCGGGTTTCCTTCGTGGTCTCTCCCGATTCGCGATCTCCCTCACGGCCTTTCGGGGCCTCTCGGGACCTCGCGGGCGGAAACTCCGAACGGAGCGCTCCTTCCAGGTCGCCGCGAAATCCTCTTTCCACGCCGCCGCACTTCGGTGTAGGGTCGGTGTGCGGGGATCATGCAGCAGCATCGGGAGCCCCCTTATTGTCACTGCAGGCCAGCCCTGGGTCGCGGGTAAGAGCGCGCCTCGACTACGATACGGGCTCGTCAGTGCAGTTCAGGGAGGGCTGGAATGGATCAACGGAGCGGCCATGCGCAGGAGGCCGAGCGTTCCGTGGCCGGTCGCGCCGGGAGCGCGGTCGGCGCGCGCTCGACCGCCGCCGGGGGTGCCTCCCGGCGCGTGGGCGGCGGCGCCGGCAGCCGCCCGGTGGCGACGCAGCGCGGCTCCGTCCTCGGCCGCGCGGTCGCGCTGCGCCGCTCGGCCCACATCGTCTCCATGGGCCTCCTCGATCGGAACCCTGGAGCAGGCGCGGCGGGCGCCGCCCGAAAGCGGTGGACACAGAAGAGTTCCTGAGGATGCTGCGAGGCTGGCCGCGGCGCTGACGCCGGGCAGGAGGGCAAGGAGACGCGGGATGAGGGCAGAAGTAGGCAGGGTCAACATCCTCGTCGTTGACGACAGGCCTGAGCAGCTGCTCTCCCTGGAGGCTGTCCTCGCTCCGCTCGGCGAGAACGTCATCAAGGCGTCGTCCGGCAGGGAGGCGCTCCGCTGCCTCCTGCAGGAGGAGTTCGCGGTCGTCCTCCTCGACATCAACATGCCGGAGATAGACGGTTTCGAGACCGCGACGCTCATCCGCAAGCGTCGGAGCACGCTGCACACCCCGATCATCTTCCTGACGGCGCACAACGATCGCGTCTATGTCGAGCGCAGCTATTCGCTCGGGGCCGTCGATTACATCATGACCCCGTTCGCCCCC
The DNA here is from genome assembly GCF_051526825.1 of Sorangium sp. So ce185. NCBI lineage: Bacteria > Pseudomonadati > Myxococcota > Polyangiales > Polyangiaceae > Sorangium > Sorangium sp. So ce185. Next base: position 2,348,372 of record NZ_CP150316.1, read on the forward strand.
GAGGTCCTCCGCACCAAGGTGTCTGTCTTCGTCGATCTCTTCAAGAAGACACAGAAGATCAAGCTCCAGGCGGAGTCGCTGCGCGCCCACGCGGAGCAGCTCCAGCGGCTCAACCGCGCCGCGCTCACGATCAACTCGGCCCTGTCGCTCGACGCCATGGTGGCGGCGATCACGGAGGCGGCGCGCGACGTCGGCGGCGCCCATCACGCCATGACGCTCGTGAAGCTGGAGAGGCCCGGCGAGCGGGCGCGGACCGCGGTGTCGCTCTCGGAGCGGTACGCCACGTTCCAGCAGGAGGCGCCGCCCTCCATCGCCGGCAAGCTGTGCGCGTACGTGTGCGGCAGGAACCGGCCCCTCCGGATGACGCAGCTGGAGCTCTCGCAGCACCCGGAGTGGCTGGACGACGGCGGGCAGAGGCCGCCGCCGCGGGGGTACCTCGCCGTGCCGCTCACCGCGGCCGACGGCCAGAACATCGGGATCATCCAGCTCTCGGACCGGCGCGACGGCGAGTTCTCCGACGACGACGAGACGGTCCTCGTGCAGCTCGCCCAGCTCGCGTCCATCGCCATCCAGAACTGCGTGCACGCCGAGGCGCGCGAGGCGAACCGCCTGAAGGACGAGTTCCTCGCCACGCTCTCCCACGAGCTGCGCAGCCCGCTCAACGCGATCCTCGGCTGGACGCACCTCCTGCGCAGCGAGCCGTTCGACGAGCAGCGGGTGTCGCACGGCCTCGAGGTGATCGAGCGCAACGTGGCCGCGCAGACGAAGCTCATCGAGGATCTCCTCGACGTCTCCCGGGTCGCGACGGGCAAGCTGCGCATCAGCGCGGCGCCCATGGCGCTCGCGCCCGTCGTGGAGATCGCCATCGACGCGATCCGGCCGGCTGCCGAGGCGAAGGGGCTCACGATCGACGTCTCGCTCGACCCCCTCGTCGAGGTGAACGGCGACGCGGATCGGCTGCAGCAGGTCGTCTCGAACCTCACGTCCAACGCCCTCAAGTTCACGCGCCCCGGGGACCATATCCTCGTCTCGCTCCGGCGGGCCGGCGCCTACGCGGAGCTCACGGTGCGCGACACCGGCGAGGGGATCGCGCCGGATTTCCTGCCCTTCGTCTTCGAGCGGTTCCGCCAGGCCGACAGCACGAGCCGCAGGACGCACGCGGGGCTCGGCATCGGGCTATCGCTCGTGCGGCACATCGTCGAGGCCCACAGCGGCTCGGTCGTGGCCGAGAGCCCTGGGCTGCAGAAGGGGTCGACGTTCGTGGTCCGGCTCCCGCTCCTCGGGATCGAGCGCAGCTCGCTGGCGGCGCCTGCGAAGGAGGGTCGCGCGCGCTCGTTCTCGCCGCCGGAGGCCGCCTCCGATCTCGGCGGGCTCCACGTCTTGCTCGTCGAGGACGACGCGGACGCCAGGGAGCTCCTCCAGGAGGTGCTCTCGCAGCACCGCGCCGAGGTGACGGCCGTGGCCTCGGCCAGCGAGGCGCTCGCCGCGTTCTGCGTGGCTCGCCCGCATGTGCTCGTGAGCGACATCGCCATGGCGGGCGAGGATGGCTACGAGCTCATCCGCACCATCCGTCAGCGCCCGCCGCACGCCGGCGGAGATTTGCCCGCGCTGGCGCTGACGGCGTATGCTCGCAAGGAGGATCAGAAGCGCGCGCTCGACGCCGGCTTCCACATGCACGCCACGAAGCCGATCGAGCCGGCGGCCCTGGTGGCCGCCGTGGCGAGCCTCGCGGCCAGAGCCCGCGCCGGCGAGCTCACCTGCCCCTGGGAGCGAGGCTCTAGCGACGAGATCAACCCGTGACGGGCGAGGGGAGCGGAGGGCGGCCGGGCGACTCCCGCACTGTCGTTCGGCCGGCCGGGGACGCGCCGTGCGGTGAGCGAGCGTCGTTGGTCAGGAGCGCCGTCGCGCCCCTTGCGCTCGCACACGACACCTGATTCGACGGCCGCGCCCGAGCGAGCTCGAGCGGGGAGCGGGATCGATATCGAGTCTCGTCCGGTGCGCCCGCGCTCATGAGCCGGACAAGGGCCCTCGTCAGGCCGGTCCCGCAGACTCCCATCCGTGATTTCCCGGACCGCTCGACCTGAGCGGCCCCATCACGCGGCCATCCAGGAGGCGGGCAGAACGACACGACAGCTGCCGGGGCCGGCGCCTGGCGGCCTGAGCGTCCGCGGGCTCGTCCATCGACGGCGACCACCGACATGGAGCCCCGAGGCGTGACGAGCGGTAGGCCTGGGACTTGCAGCTCACTCCGCGCAACATGTCCCCCTGGGCCAGACGCGAGCCAGCCCCGACGCGGGGAGCCGGACGAAGCGCACCCGCACCGCGGCCGGGCCGCGGTCGCGCGCTGCGCGCCGGCGGTGCTCCTCCACGTCGAGCACGCGCACGCGAGCACGCATGGGCTCATGGGGCTTCACCTCTGGAGGTTTATCCGTTATAGCAGATGCCGCGTCAAGCGCAGTCGCTCTCGATACTTCACATGCGCTCGAGCGCGCATCGGCGAATGTGCTTGACCGGCGGGGGCTCGCGGTGGGCCGCGCACATGCAACGATGATGCAGTGAGACAAAAAGCTTGCGTAATCCAGTATGGTGGCCTATCATCCACGATAACGGAATCACCATGTAGCCGACACCGAACCATTGCAGGTGAGGGCGCTCGCGCGTCTTGCGAGCGCGCATTCGCGCGATTTTCGGCGTGAATCGAGTCGCCGTGGCGGTGTGGAGCGGTGATCGGCGCGTGGCTGTGCCGCGCGATTCTTTGGGGGGGAACAACCCAAGGGAGAGAACATACATGAAAGCTTCGATGAGCATCTTTGCGAGCGCGCTGCTGCTTGGCGCGACGATGATGATTGGCGCCGGATGCGGCGATGACGAGGACACCGGCAACAGCACGACGACCACCACCACCACCACGACCAGCGCGGCGACGACCGGCACCGGCGGCGCCGGCGGCGAGGGTGGCGGCACCGGCGGCGAGGGTGGCGAGGGTGGCGGCACCGGCGGCGAGGGCGGCGAGGGTGGCGGCACCGGCGGTGAGGGTGGCGGCACCGGCGGCGAGGGCGGCGCTGGTGAGGGCGGCGCTGGTGAGGGCGGCGCTGGCGGCGAAGGCGCCTGAGCCGAGCGCGTCCTTGATGCGTTTCCCGCTCCCGACCCGCAATGCGGAGGGAGCGGGAGCGATCCCATCGTAGCTCGAAGGGGATCACGGGAAGGCAGGGAGACGGAAGACGCTTTGCGTCCTCCCTCCTTCCCGTGATATCCGGAGCACCCTCATCTCAGGTCATGGGCCTTCCGGTGCCGGTTTATCCGGTCTGGAGGGTCTCTGCGTCTGGCGCACGCTGCGCTGGTGGCTGCGCAGCTCTGCCGCGCTGGTTGCTGCGCAGCTTTGCGTGCGCTGGCACGCGTCTTTCGCGCTGCCGCGCGCCGCTTTCGCATTGCCGCTCGCCCCCGCGCTCCCACGCATCTCGGACGGAGCCCCGGCGGGCAGCTTCCAGCTATGCATCATTTGCGGCCGCCTGAATCCAGCGTCATGGGTTCGTGCCGAGATCTCCATCGCGTCGAGCGCCGGCGATGCGTTGGCGCATCCCCGGTTTGGAGCGGCGCACCGGCGCCGCGTTGTGGGGCTACCGTGCGTCGCTGCAGCGCCTCAGCTCGCTCCAGGGGCTCTCGGCGTCGCGGTTGGAGGCGCGGAGCTCCTCCGTGAGGCGAGCGACCTCTGCAGCGAGCGCCTCGTTGCATCGCCGGAGATCGCTCGCGGCGCTCTGCACCTCGCGGTGGCGCAGCGCGTTGTTCACGGCCACCGCCGCCTGCGACGCGAGCAACCCGCAGGGCTCGAGCTGCCCCGCGCGGAACGCCCCGGCGCCCGCGTCGCTCTCCGCGTAGAGCACCCCCGTGAGGCGGCCCTGGTGCGTCATGGCGAGGCACAGGATCGACCGCGGACCGGCCTCGAGCAGGTAGGGATCCTGCGCGAACCGCTCGTCCGCCGCCGCGCTCGCCACCACGACCGGCTGCTGCGTCTGCGCGACGTGCTGGATGACGCCCGCGGCGAGATCCGACGCGCACTCGAGCGGCATCGCAGCGTCGATCCGCACCCCCTCGGCGTCGGCGGCGAGCTCGGCCTCGACGCTCAGCGCGCCGTCGCGCGCGAGGAGCAGCACGGCGCGTCGCGCTCCGGTGATGTCGCGCAGCACCCGGAGGAGCCGCTCGAAGAGCCGCTCGAGGACGAGCTCCCCGTGCAGGGCGCGCGAGGCGCGGAGGAGGGCGAGCGCATCGAGCGTAGGACGCTGCGTGCTCGCCGGCGGAGCGGCCTCCGGCGGCCGGCTCGCTTGCCCGAAGAGCGTCGTGCGCGCCACGAGGTGTGGGTACTTCCGAGACAGCTGTCGCACTTTGGCCGTCGCACCCCACCGCAGGTAGGCCTCGTGGGCGTCGGTCATGTAGACGTGGGCGATGCGCTCCCTCCCGCTCGCCAGGTGGAACTTCGCGCAGAGCTCGCTGGCGAGCGCCTCGTCGCGGACGAACCCGTTCACCTTCGCCGCCTCGATCGCCTGATCGTAGAGCTTCATCGCCGCGAGCTCCTCGCCGGCCGCGCGCGCGGACTCCGCGCGGACGAGGAGGTGCTTGTGCCGGTAGTTGTCCGGGCACCGCTCTGCCCACGCCGCGAGCCGATCCCGGTAGCTCGGCACGGAGACGGGGGTCAGCTGCCGGCCGCGCGACACCGCGGGCGAGAGCAGCGTGAGGCAGGTGTAGAAGAACACCTCGGTCGCGAGGTGATCGTCGACGCGGCCCTGCATCTTCGCCTCGGCGAGCGATCCCATGCGCAGCGCCCCCTCGTAGTCCTCGACCAAGAAGCAGACCTGCTGCCGCAGCGCGTAATGGATGAGCGCGACGGCGCTGTAGGCCGGCGCCGAGATCTTCTCCTCGTAGGCCGCGGTCGCCTCGTCGATGACGGGCTCTGGCGCGCGCGACGCGCCGACCGGCGCCGTCGTGCTCATCAGGTCGTCGAGCGCGCGGCGCACCCCCGTGAGCGCCGCCAGCGCGAGCTCATCGCGGCCGCGCTGCACCAGCGCGAGGGACTCGTCGACCTCGGCCCGCACCGCCGCGCACTCGTCGCCGAGCCCGAGGCGAACCAGGGCGGTGTGCACGCACGTCTGTGCCACGTACGAGGGATCGCCCGCCCGGAGCCCGGCCTCGTGGGCTTCCTTGAAGAGGTCGAGGCTCGAGAGCAGGTGCTTGGTGAAGACGCTGATGTGCGCCCCGAGCACGAGGCGCAGCCGGCACGAGAGCTCGTCCTGTCCGGCCCTCTCGTTCATCTCGAGCGCGAGCTCGCCGACCTCGTAGGCCTCGTCGTAGCGGCGGAGCACCCGCGCGGCCATCCACGCATAGGCCATGTAGCCGTACGGGGAAGCGCCGCCGTGGCCGTGCTCCAGCGAGAGGTTGACCTGCTTGGCCGCGATGAAGGTGCAGAGCGGCGGGCAGATCCGCGCGGCGGGCATCGTCAGCGCCATGAGGAGCCGGAGCGCCGCGCGGACCCGGGCGTCCGACGTCTCGGGCTCGTCGAGCAGGTCGCTGAGCCTGCGCGTGCCGAGCGCGGCGCGCGCCGCCGCGAGCTCGGCGTCCGCGGCCGCCTTCCGCGCCGGCCCGTCCTCGGGGAGGGGGACGCCGAGCATCGCGAGCGCCGTCTTCCCGAGCGCGAGCGCCTCCTCCAGCCGGCCTTGCGCGGCGCACACGGCGATGCGCAGCTCGTACGCCCGGGCGCGCTCCAGGTCCGAGCGCGCCTCCGCCGCGAGCACGTCGAGCAGCGACGCCGCGCGCTCGATCTGGCCGCCGAGGTACGCGCACTCGGCCGCCTCCGCGTGCAGCGAGAACGCGAGCTCGGGGTCCTCCTTGAAGCTCCCGTCCGGCAGCGCCGACAGCCCCGCCTCGAAGAAGCCGGCCGCCTCGGAGGGCGCGCCCTGCTCCTTCGCCTTGCGGCCCGCCGCCAGGCTCATCGCGGCGAGCTCCGCGCGCTCGTGCGGATCGACGAGCGGCGGCGCGAGGGCGCCGAGATCCCACGGAGCGGCGTCGGGGCGCGCGTCCCGGCGCCTCAGGTACGCCTCGACATCGACCTTCGTTACCTGCGCGCCCGGATAGCGCTCATCAGCCGATTTGCAGAGGAGCTTCATCGCCATCTCCGAGGCGATCGCGGAGGGGCGCCGGCAGCGGGGTCGGAGGTGCCGGCGTGGGTGTCCGCGCGGTGGCCCCTTCGCTCGCTGGGAGCTCCGTCGTGATCGTAGATGGATGGGGGGTCATGGAGGGGGCCATCGTCGCCCGCGACAGCGGGCTCCTCCAGCGGCGCGACGTCCGCCGGAGTCGTGCGGCAGCATTCTACCCCAAGTGGGCAGGGGTGCGCTACTGTGGCAGTTTGCCGGCGCCTCTGGGCTGCGCTCGCCACGCGCGCAGGAGCTCGGCCTCGCGCTCCGGCGAGAGCCCTGCCCGCGGCTTGGCTTGCCGCTCCGGCGGAAGAGTCTTCCACCACGACAAAGTGTCCTTGACCGTTTCCTGGACGGCGCGGAACGTGAGCCCTGCTTTGCGCGCGCGCTCGGTGCTGCGCAGGTGAAAGGCCTGGGTCTCGCCCTCTGCGGGGGCCCAGATCGGCAGGTCGACCGGCTCGCCGCCCGGCTTCTCGAGGAACTTCGCGCTCACCCAGGTGAAGCGCGCGTTCGCGCCGCCGCCGAGCGCGGCCTTGCACGTGTCGAGCAGCCCGCCCATCGTGAGCGGCTCGCCGGGCCCGGTCGCGTTGAAGATGCCAGTCGTCCGGGCCTCGACGACGGCGACGAGCCACGCGGCGAGATCGCGGACATCGATGATCTGGATCGGGTCGAGCGGCGTGCCCGGGGCGAGGACCTCTCCGCCCCGCTCGACGCGAACGGGCCAGTACGTGAACCGGTCGGTCGGGTCTTCGGGCCCCACGATGAACCCGGGGCGGACCCTCGTGACCCGGCCGGGCATCGCCGCCTCGGCGGCCTGCTCGCAGAGCGCCTTGAGAGGGCCGTAGTTCTCGAAGTCCTTGCCCATCGTCTCGACGGTGGGGTCCGCCATCGTCGCGACCGGGGCCGTCTCGTCGGCCCCCGGGGTCGTGTGGCTCGCGTAGGCGGAGAGGCTCGAGATGAACACGTATTGCTGCACGTTCGGGGCGAGCAGCTCCGCGGACGCCTTGACGATCCGCGGCACGTACCCCGAGTTGTCGATGACGGCGTCCCACGCGCGGCCGGCGAGGGCCTTGAGCCCATCGCCCTTGTTCGGATCCCGGTCGCCGTGCAGCTTCTCGATATCGGGGAAGAGGTGCGGCCGCGTCTTGCCGCGGTTGAAGAGGGTGACGGTATAGCCGCGCGCCTTCGCCGCCTCGACCACGGCGGGCCCGAGGAAGCCTGTTCCACCGAGGACGAGGAGCGTCTTCTTCCCGGAGCTCCCGGAGGACGCGGTCGGCTGCGGCGATGCCGGCGGGGCAGGCGCGGGCGCCTGGCCGCCGCCCGGAACGGGCCCGGCGCCGGCCGCCGCGGCCGGGCTGGGCCTCGGCGCGGAGGAGCAGCCGAACGCAGCCATCGAGCCCGCCGCGGCGGTGAGCGAGAGGAAGTGGCGGCGTGAAGAGGGCATGGAGCGGTTCTATCCGATCGCGCCCTCCCGTCCCAGATGAGTTCGCGCGCCCCGATAAAGGACGAGATTTTCGTACTTCCAAGAAGTTTGAAATGGAATGGTCATGGTCCACATCCTGCAGTGTCTCCAATCTGCCCGCGTCGAGGCGGGCGAGGAGAATGCGGTATGCGGTCTGTCTTGGGGGCGCTGGGCGCGCTCTGCGGCGTTATCTGCTGGGGAGCTGGGTGTGTCTCGGGGGCTGGGGGCGGCGCGGCGGAGGGAGAGCCGGGGCGCGACGGCGTGGATCCGATCGGGGCGAACGCGGAGCACAGATCGCCCGCGGGAATGTGCGGGACGGGGGCAGCGGATCCCGGCGGTGTGTGTCAGGGCGCCGCGGCCCCGCGCGGCGGCAGCGTGTCCGGCGCGGGTGGGCCGAGCGCGGCCGCTCGGGCCGAGCCGGGCTGCCGGCGGCGGCCGTTCCGCCGGCAGTTCCCCGCCACGGGCGCGACGTTGCGCGGCTTCGCCATCGACACGGCGGGCAACGCGCTGCTCGCCGGCGCCCTCGAGGGCGACGCGACCTTCGGCGACACCCGGCTCGAGAGCGCGGGCGCGGCGGACGTCTTCGTGGCGAAGCTCGACGCGTGCGGCAATCCGATCTGGGCCAAGCGGTTCGGCGACGCCGCGGCGCAGGGGGCCATCGACGTGGCCGCGGGCAAGGGGGGGCACGCATTCGTGCTCGGCGAGTTCACCGGCGCGCTCGATCTCGGGGCGCACCACCTCACGGCGGCGTCGCCCTGGGGCGCCGATCTGTTCCTCGCGAAGCTCGGCTCGAACGGCGCGACCCGCTGGGCCGTGCAGATCAGCGCCGAGGAGGACTCCATCCTGAGCGGCACGGCGCTCGCGGCTGACGTCGACGACGGTGGCGCGCTCGTGCTCGGCAGGCTCGAGGGGGCGGCGAAGGTCGCCGGCGTGCGGATCGAGCGGCGGGCGATCGGCGCCTTCGTCGTCCGGCTCGACGCTTCGGGTCGCGTCGCGTGGGTCAGCCTGCCGCCGAGCGGCGCGGACAGCGAGGAGATCGGCATCGAGGTCGACGACCACGGCAACGCGCTCATCGCGAGCCAGGACGGGCGCGGCACGGCGACGTTCGTGACCAAGCTCGACGACGACGGGCAGATCGAGTGGCACAAGCGGTTCCGCGGCTCGTCGGATCAGCTGGAGATGGCGTTCGATCTCGCCGTGGATCCGGACGGCGCCGCGCTGCTCTCCGGCAGCGGCGTCTTCGGCGAGCCCGAGCTGCCGGGCGGCCCGCGGCCGTTCGTGGCCAAGCTCGACGACGACGGCGACGTGCTCTGGGTGAAGCGCTTCGACGCGCGGAGCCCCCGCCTGGTCACGGCGAGCGAGGAGAGCGTGGTGCTGGCCGGCGATGCGCTGTGCGCGGCGGAGGAGCCGGCGTCGTGCAGCGCGTGGGCGGCCGGGCTGAGCCCGAGCGGGGGGGAAGAGGCGTGGACCCAGCGCATCGGCGCCGACGTCCGCGTCGTCGGGCTGGAGCTGGACCCGTGGGAGAAGCCGGTGCTCGCCGGGGGGTTCCAGGGCACGATCGCGCTGGGGGGCGACGAGCTCTCCAGCGAGCAGGGCGCGCTCTTCGTGGCCCGGCTCCGCGCGCCATGACCCCGTGCAGGCGCTGCTGCCTCCCGCAGGCGGCTGCTGCCTCCCGCAGGCAGCTGCTACCTCCCGCAGGCGCTGCTGCGGCGTCGCGCAGGTGCTGCGGCGTCGCGCAGGCGCTGCGCGGGGCGGGCCCGGCTCACAGGCCGAGCGCGCGGCGGACGGCGGCGGCGATCTCCTCGGGGGTGCCGCCGATGTCGACGCGGATCGCGTCCTCCGGCGGCTCCAGCGCGGCGAGCTGCGTCGCCAGGAGGCCGGGCGGCATGAAGTGCTCCGTCCGCGACGCGAGGCGCGCGGCGATCAGCGCGGGATCGCCGGTCAGGTGCACGAGGCGCATGCGCGCGGGGTCGACGAGCAGCTGCGCGCGGTAAGCCGCCTTGAGCGCCGAGCAGGCGATCACGGCGTCGCGCCCCGCGTCGAGGAGCTGGCGGATCCGCGCCGCGAGCGCGGCGAGCCACGGCGCGCGATCCCGGTCGTCGAGCGGCTTGCCGGAGCGCATCTTCTCGATGTTGGCGGCGGGGTGGAGGTCGTCGGCGTCGAGGAACTCCCACCCGAGGTCGCGCGCGAGGCGCACCCCGACCGTGGTCTTTCCGGCGCCGCTCACGCCCATCACGACCACGATCACGGGCGCCGCGCCCCTCTGGCGCCTCTCTCTCGGGCTCTCCGCATGGTGGGTCGCATCCTATCATGCGCGTCGCCGTGCCCTGCACGCCTGCTGCACGCCCGCCGGCGCTCGGACCACGGCAGGCCGGCACGCCCCCTGCTCCGCCGGGCGCATGCGTAGGCCTCCGATCTCCGCGGTCCTGTTGCCTTTTTCCCTGATGTCCGCCGGTTGCACCTCCGACGGCGCCGCGGCGGCGAAGCCCTCACCGCAGCCCTCGGCCTCCGGCTGCCGGGATCCGGACACGGCGGGCTGCGTCATCGCCTCGGAGAAGCCGCGGATCCGCGCGCCCGACGTGCCCCAGGCCGACGCCAAGGAGCTCGTCGCCGGCAACACGGCGTTCGCGCTCGAGCTCTACCGTCAGGTCGGCGCCGAGCCTGGCAACCTCTTCTGCTCGCCGTACAGCGTGTCGAGCGCGCTGGCGATGACGTACGCCGGCGCCCGCGGCGAAACGGCGGAGCAGATGGCGCGCGCGCTGCGCTTCACCCTGCCCGAGGAGCGGCTTCATCCGGCGTTCAACGCGCTCGACCTGGCGCTCGCGCGCCGCGGCGAGGGCGCCGAGGGGCAGGACGGCGCGGGGTTCCGGCTCAAGGTGGCCAACGCGCTCTGGGGACAGGTCGGCTCCTCGTTCGCGCCGTCGTTCCTCGACGTGCTCGCGGAGAGCTACGGGGCCGGGCTGCGCGTCGTCGACTTCGCCCAGGCGCCCGAGGAGGCGCGGGGGATCATCAACGGCTGGGTGGCAGAGCGCACCGAGGACCGGATCAAGGACATCCTGCCCGAGGGCGCCATCCAGCCCGCGACGCGGCTCGTGCTGACGAACGCCATCTACTTCAACGCAGCGTGGCAGTTTCCGTTCGAGGAAGAGGCGACCGCCCCCGGCGACTTCACGCTGGCGGACGGCTCCACCGTCTCGGTGCCGATGATGACCGGCAACGCGCAGGTCCGCTATGGCGACGGCGACGGCTACGAGGCGCTGGAGATGCCCTATGACGGCGGCGAGCTGTCGATGGTGCTCGTGCTCCCGTCGGAGCTCGGGGGCTTCGAGGCGGGGCTCGACCGGGAGCGGCTCGATGGAGTCCTCGCCTCGCTCGGGTCGCGGAGCGTCACGATGACGCTGCCGAGGTTCAAGTTCGCGTCGACCCTCGATCTCGTCCAGCCGCTCACGGAGCTGGGGATGCCCATCGCCTTCTCCGGCCTCGCGGATTTCTCGGGGATGAACGGGCAAGGCGGCCTCTTCATCAGCGACGTGCTCCACAAGGCGTTCGTCTCCGTGAACGAGGCGGGCACCGAGGCGGCGGCGGCGACGGGGGTGGTCATCGGCGAGACGTCGGCGCCCGAGCCCGCGACCATCCATTTCGACCGTCCGTTCCTCTTCTTCATCCGGGACCACGCGACCGGCGCGATCCTGTTCGTCGGCCGGGTGGCGAATCCGTCCGGTTGAGCCGCCGAGCCCGCCGCGGCCGCCGCTCCTCCGGTCGCGGCGATTGCCACGCTGAGCTCGTCGGGGCATTTCTCCTCTCCAACGACGGAGGGCCGACGCCAAGGAACGCGCGCTGCGCCCGCCGTGCTGCGTCATCGAGGCGGCGTATCGCGCAGATCCCGACGCGGCGCCCTCGATGCGGCGCGCGTGCGACGCGCGTGCGACGCGCGTGGCATTTTGTCGCGCAACGCCGCCGGGGGCGAAGCGGCGCGCGGGCGCGTCGTCGCTCGTCAGTAGAGGCGGGGGATGAGCCGCGCGGAGGTCTGGCGCGCGTACTCGTCGTATTCGGGGAAGGTGTCGCGCAGCACGCGCTCCTCGTACCCCATGCGGATGACCTGCAAGACGAGCTCGACCGTGTAGAGCACGATCGCGGCGATCGACGGATAGAGCACGATCACGCCGGCGCCCTGGATCACCGTCGCGAGGTAGACTGGATGTCGCACCAGCCGGTACGGGCCGCCCGTGACGAGCCGGCGCGCCTCGGGCATGACGCTGAACGACTTGCCCAGCCAGCCGAGGCTGACCACGGCGAGCGAGAGCCCCGCGACGAGGAGCAGCGTCCCCGCGATCTGGCGGCCGGGCGTCGGCGCAACCTTGGGCAGCCACGCCAGGCTCGCCGGCAGCAGGCCGGCGGCGAGCGCGGTGATGCGAGGCACGACGCCGCTCAGCTTGCGCACCGGGCGGAGGCGAACCAGCGTGAGCGCCGCGACGAGCAAGAGATACGCCTCGGTGGCGAGGAGCGCGGCCAGCGTCGTCCCGTACGTGAGCCCCGCGGGCCCACGCCCGAGAAACAGGTGAACGTAGATATCCCGCCCGACGAACAGGGCGTTATAGAGCATCAGGACGGCGAGCGGCAGCCGCATCGCGAGGTCGTAGAGCACCGCGCCATTCATTGTGTTCCCCCTTACGTTGGATGGTGAGAGGGGGCGCGGGCGCGGTCAAGCCGGCGCGGCCTGGTGCCGTATCCGAACCGTCATCGATTCACCGCGGGCGCAGCGCGCCTCGCGGCGGCGAGCCGGGGACGTATGCGTCGCGGGTGGAGGCGAGCTCGGCTCATCCATCGGTCGGGGCGGCGTCGCACTCGCCCATCGCCTGGACGGCGACGCCGGCCATCGCGGCCAGACAGGTATTCGCGTAAGTCCGGTCGTCGCAGCCGCAGACGGGATTGAGCTCCTCCGTGCAGGACGCCGGTCGCTCCTCGCAGACGCCTGCCGCATCCGCCCAGCCGCACCTGTCCTCGAGCGCATAGCTGCAATAGAGCCCCGTGGCGCAGACGGGCGCGGGGCCGTTGGTGAAGCCGCCGCAGCTCTCCCCCGCCTCGGCGATCGGCGCCTCATTGGAATCCCCGCAGCCCAGCGCCGCGAGCGCCAGCAGCAGACCCAGCCCGTGAAATCGTCTCATGAATCACCCTCTCAGGACCAAGGCAGCCCACGGCACGGCGATCGAGGCGCGAGAGCCGATCTCTCGCCCCAGCGCGCCGAGCACGACATGGTCCGCTGGGGATCTGCGCCCTCGTCCCGCCGCTGGGACTGGCAATGCAGTAGAACGCGGGAAATGCCGTGTCAAGCGAGGCTCGGAAAGGCCGGCTTCGGCGAGAGGACCGGAGAGGCCCAGCGCGCGCCGCCGGGGCGGAGTGGGTTTGTCTGGGCGAGGCGGCGAGGGGGGCGCCGCGCGGGAGGGGGGCAGCTCAGCCGTACCGGAGCTTGAGGACGAACACGGTGCCCGAGAGGACGAACGTGATCGCGTTGGCGACGATGATCGGCACGTCCCCGGTGAGCAGGCCGTAAACGAGCCACAGGCCGACGCCGGTCACGAAGGCCGCGTACATGCCGACCGAGATCGAGCGCGTGTCCCGCGTGCGCAGCGTGCGGAGCACCTGAGGGAGAAAGGAGACCGTGGTGAGGGTCGCCGCGACGAGCCCGAGCGCGGTCACGACTTCTGGATTCATCGGGTGGTGTCTGTTCCTTCGGTTCGCCCCCGCTGCATAGAGTAGCTTTCCCCGGAGAGACAGGGAGAGACAGCGATTTTGTGGACGTGCCGCCATCGACCGGAGGTGGGGGCCGCCCCCCGGACCGCGGACACCCGCGCTCTCCAGACGCTGCCGCGTTCGCCGCGTTGTCGGGCGCCGGGGCGCTCTGGCCGGCTGTCCGCCTCGCCGATCAGAGCGCCTGGACCATCCTCTCCACCGCCTCGCGGATCTCTCGCTCGTCCAGCGCCGCGAACCCGAGCCGCAGGAAGGGGCGTCTCTTGCCGTCGAACGCGAACCGCCGCCCCGCCGAGAACGCGACCTTCCGCGCGAGCGAGCGCTCGGCCCAGGCGTCCGCGTCGATCGCGGCGTCCACCTTGGCCCACAGGGCCATCCCGCCGGCCGGCACGCGGAAGTCGAGCGCGCCGCCCAGCCGGGCGCGCAGCGACGCGACGAGGAGATCGCGCCGCGCCCGGTAAATGCGCCGCGCGCGCTGCGCGTGGCGCTGCACCTCGCCGTCCTCGAGCAGCTCGGCGACGGCGCGCTCCACCGCGTGGTCGCCCTGCCGGTCGACGAAGGTGCGGTGCAGGGAGAGCCGCTCGATCAGGGGCTCGGGCGCGACCACGAAGCCGAGCCGGAGCCCGGGGGCGAGGATCTTCGACAGGGTGCCGATGTAGACGACGATGCCGGCCGTGTCCGCGCTGGCGAGCGGCAGCACCGGGCGGCCGTCGTAGTGGAACTCGTGATCGTAGTCGTCCTCGAGGATCGCGATCCGGCGGCTGCGGCAGAGCTCGAGGAGCGCGATCCGCCTGCCGGGCGCGAGCACCGCGGTCGTGGGGTACTGGTGGTGCGGGGTGACGTAGACGGCGCGGAGGCGCTCGCGATCGGCGAGCTCCGCGAGCGCGTCGACCGAGAGGCCCGCGGCGTCGACCGGCAGCGGGACGAGCCGCGCGCCGGCGAGGCGGAGCGCCTCCCACGCGGGGCGGTAGCCGTACGACTCGACGGCCACCGCGTCGCCCGGCGCGAGCAGCGCGCGCGCGACGAGGTCGAGCGCCATCTGGCTGCCGCGCGTGACGAGCACCGACTCGGGGCTGGCGGCGAGGCCGCGCACCGCCGAGAGCATCGCGGCGAGGGCGGCGCGGAGGCCGGCGTGGCCGCGGGGATCGGCGTAGTCGAGCAGCCGCCTCGGCTCGGCCCGGAGCGCGCGGCGGTAGGCGCGCGCGAGCGCCGCGGTCGGGACGAGGCGCATGTCGGGGAGGCCGCCGCTCATCCGGAGCGCGCCCTCGGGGGCGAGGGGCAGGGGCCGGAGCGAGGTCGCGCCGAGGTCGAAGCCGAGCTTCGCCGGCACCTCGGCCCGGACCGCGGCGCGCCGGGCGAAGCGCCGGGGCGCGGGCGCCGGCAGCTCGGCCGAGACGAAGGTGCCGCGCGCGGCGCTGGCCTCGATCCACCCCTCGGCGGCGAGCTCGCGGTACGCGGCGAGGACGGTGTTGCGGTGGACCGACAGGGACCGCGCGAGCGCGCGGCTGCCCGGGAGCTCGTCGCCGGCGCGGAGCCGGCCGCGGCGGATGTCGTCGGCGAGGGCGCGCGCGATCTGCAGGAAGATCGGCTGCGACGCGGCGGGATCGACGGCGAGCGAGAGCTCCCAGGGCACGCCGACTGGTCTAGCAGAAATCCATGGACCGGATCTTTTGGACGTACCAGCCGCGCGGCACGCTCCGGCCATGCGCAGGAAGGACGTTCGCATGGATCGCGCGGAGGCCGAGGAGCTCCTCGGGCGCGCGGAGGTGGTGCACGTGGCCTCGACGACGGCGGAGGGCGAGCCGCTCTTGCGGGCGGTGCAGGGCGTCGTGGTCCGGGGGTCGATCGCGTTCCACGGCGCGCCCGCGGGCGAGGAGATCGAGGCCGTCGGCCGGGCGGCGGTGGTGTCGTGCGCGCAGATCGTCGCCTCGATCCCGAGCTGCTTCGCCGAGCCAGCGCGCGCCTGTCCGGCGACGACGCTCCACCGGCGCGCGCGGGCGCACGGGGTGATCGAGCGCGTGGACGATCCGGACCGCAAGGCCGAGGTGCTGGAGGCGCTGACGCGGAAGTACCAGCCCGAGGGCGGGGACGCGCCGCTCGACGCCCGGAGCCCGCTCGACCGCGAGGCGATCGACGGGATCCTCGTGCTCGCGATCCCGCTCGAGCGGCTCGACGGCAAGGCGGAGCTCGCGCAGAGCCGCGCGCCGGAGGAGCGGGCGCGCCTCCTCACGAAGCTCTGGGAGCGGGGCTCGCCGGGCGACCCGGAGGCGATCGAGCTCGTGCGCGGCGCGTGCCCGGACACGCCGGTGCCCGAGTTCCTGCGGGCGCCGGCGGGCTGCGCGCTCGCGTGCGCGCTCGGGCCGCGCGACGTGGGCGCGGCCGTCGACCTGCTCGAGGGGGCCTACTGGAGCCAGGGCGTGCCGCGCGAGGTGATCGCGCGGGCGCTGCTCGGCTCGTCGGCGTGGGTGGGCGCGCGCGACGCCGCGGGCCGGCTCGTGGCGACGGCGCGCGCGGTGAGCGACGGGAGCAAGCGCGCGTGGATGTTCGACGTGATGGTCGCCCCTTCGCTGCGGGGCCTCGGCGTGGGCGAGGCGGTGGTGCGCCTGCTGCTCGCGCACCCGGCGGTCCGCGGCGCGCGCCACGTCCACCTCGGCACGCAGGACGCGCACACGTTCTACGCGCGGTTCGGGTTCCGTAACCGCGCGGACCTGCCGCCGCTGCCGTTCACGTCGACGGAGATGGTCCTCGCCAGGGGGTGAGGCCGGGGCGGCGGCGAGGGCGCGATGGCCTGCGCGAGGCGGTGCACGGCCCTCTGCGCGCGCGAGGCGGGCAGCGCGGCGAACCCGAGCAGCAGCCCGTCGAGCCGCCCGTCGGCCGGGTCGGATCGATAAAAGCTCGACAGAGCGCCGGGCGCGAGGCCCAGCTGGCTCGCGCGCTCGACCACCTCGCCGTCTCGGGCGCCGGTCAGGCGCGCGATCAGGTGCAGCCCGCCCGTCCCCTCCTCGACCTGGAGCTGCGGCGAGGAGAGCTCTTCGAGCGCGCGAGAGAGCGCGCCGTGCCGCTCTGCATAGAGCGCGCGCATGCGCCGCACGTGACGCGCGAAGTGCCCCTCGCCGAGGAAGTCGGCGGCGGCGCGCTGCACGGCGAGCAGCGGGGCCGGGTGCAGCAGGCTGGCCACGCGGGCGAGCGCGTCGCGCGCGCCGTCCGGAACGACGAGGAAGCCGAGGCGCAGCGCGGGGAACATCGATTTGCTGAAGGTCCCTGCGTAGATCACCCGGCCCTGGTCATCGAGGCTCTTGAGGGCGGGCAGCGGCGCCGAGGCGCGCTGGAACTCGCCGTCGTAGTCGTCCTCGATGATCCACGCGTCGGCGCCGCGCGCCCAGGCGAGGAGGGCGAGCCTGCGCGGCAGCGAGAGCGCCATGCCGAGCGGCATCTGGTGGCTCGGCGTCACGAACGCGAACCGGGCGCGCGGGGCGAGCGCGGCGCCGCAGGCGACGTCGAGGCCCTCGGCGTCCACCGGTACGGCCGCGAGCCGCAGCCCGGCGAGCTCCAGCGCGGCCCGCGCCCGGTGGTAGCCGGGCTCCTCGAACCACGCCCCGTCCCCCGGCCGCGCGAGCGCGCGGGCGAGCAGGCCGAGCGCGCCGTGGTAGCCCCCGGTGATCATCACCTGCTCCGCGCGCGCGACGACGCCGCGGGAGACCGCGAGGTGCGCGGCGATGGCCTCGCGCAGGGCGCGGTCGCCGCACGGGTCGGAGCCCGCGAGATCGCCGGCGCGGGCGCGCCGCGCGTGCCGGCCGAGCAGCCGCGACCAGGTCGCGACGGGGAACGCGTCGACCGCGGGGACGCCGATCTGGAAGGGGCGGAGCGCCGCGCGGGCGCGGGGCTCCTTGCGCGGCGGCTCCGGAGGGGCCGCGGGGGCGAAGGCGGCGGCGATGGGGAGCGGGGTCGTGACGAACGTGCCGGCCGCGCCGCGCGCCACGAGGAACCCTTCGACCGAGAGGCGCGCGTACGCGGCGTCCACGGTCCCCCGCGAAACGCCCGCCTCGAGCGCCATGGCGCGCGCCGAGGGGAGCCGCGCGCCCGACGCGAGCGCGCCGGAGAGGATCGCCTGGCGGATCCGGTCGTAGAGCTGCGCTTGCAGCGTACCGGCGCTCCGCTGCCGCCGGCGCACCGGGGAGAGCCGGGCTCCGCGGCGGATCACGATGGCCCACTCGTTTTCGAGGTTCTTGGCACTGTCGCTGGGCCATCATGAACCTATCCTGCCGGGCCATGGCAACCAAAACTTCCCGGCTCGACTACGCGGGGTTCCGGCGCCTCGCCCCCGAGGCCGATCGCGCGCTGCTCGCGATCTCGGCCGCCACGAAGCAGAGCGCCCTCGGCGCGGAGCTCATCCAGCTGGTCAAGGTGCGCGCCTCGCTGGTGAACCGCTGCTCCTTCTGCCTCGCGATGCACCGGCGCGAGGCGCGGCGGCTCGGGATCTCGGGCGAGCGGCTCGAGGCGCTCGCCCGCTGGCGCGAGAGCCCTTGCTTCACGCCGCCGGAGCGGGCGGCGCTCGCGTGGACCGACGCGCTGACGCAGCTCGCGGACGGCGGCGTGCCCGACGAGGTGTACCGCGAGGTGTCGAGCGCGTTCTCCGACGCCGACCTCGCGGCGCTGACGTCGGTCGTGGCGACGATCAACGCCTGGAACCGCATCGCCGTGGCCTACCGGTTCCCGGCGGCGCCCGACGCGGAGGGCGGCGAATGAGCCAGCCGCACTCCAGCGCGGCGCGCTTCCGGGCGCTGCACGCGCCAGGACAGCTCCTCGTCCTGCTCAACGCGTGGGACGCCGTGAGCGCCCGCATGGCCGAGGCCGCCGGCGGCGCCGCCGTCGCGACGAGCAGCGCGGCGGTGGCCTGGGCGCACGGCGCGGCCGACGGCGAGCGCCTGCCGTTCGACCGGCTGCTCGCCTCGACCCGCGACATCCTCCGCGCCGTGCGCGTCCCGGTGAGCGTCGATCTCGAGCGAGGCTACGCCACGAGCGCCGAGGGGGTCGGCAACGCGGTGTGCCGCCTCGCGGAGGCCGGCGTCGCGGGCGTGAACCTCGAGGACGGGGCCGAGCCGCCCGAGGCGCTGGCTGCGAAGCTGCTCGCGGCGCGGGGGGCGCTCCAGCGCGCCGGGCTGGACCTGTTCCTGAACGCGCGCACCGACGTGCTCCTGCGCGGCGCGCCCTCGTCCGCCGCGGCCCTCGACGAGGTGGTGCGCCGCGCCAGGCGCTACGTCGACGCGGGCTGCGACGGCGTCTTCGTGCCGGGCCTCGCGGCGGCCGAGGGGCTCACGCGCGTCGCCGCGGAGGTGCAGGCCCCGCTCAACGTGTGGGCCTCGCCGGCGCTACCGCCCGTCGAGCAGCTCCGAGCCCTCGGCGTGCGCCGGGTGAGCGTCGGGCCGCGCCTCGCCCTGACGGCGCTCTCGGCCGCGAAGCAGGACGCGGAGCAGCTGCTCGCCGGCCGGTGGACGCCGCCGTCGTTCCACGATGCGCCGCTGACGTACGCCGAGCTCAACGCGTGGTTCGCGTGAGCGCCTCACGCAGCGACGCCTCGCCGCAATCCGGGCACGATCCCGAGACCCGAGGTCACGGGACCATTGACAACCCAGCGCGCCACAGTGGATTCGAACCACTGGCCTTCGGCTCCGGAGGCCGACGCTCTATCCAGCTGAGCTAGTGGCGCATGCTCGCGGGGTTCGCGAGGGCCCGGAACCTACCCAACGCCGGGCTCCAGCGCAACCCCATTCCAGCATCATCGCGCACTGCCCGCCGTCGCCTCCGAGCATCGCCCGCGGTGGGCGCCGCCGCAGGAGCGCCCCTGGGGCCCGGTTGCCCGCGCTTCGGGCCGATCGGGGAGCGCCAAAACTTGGCCACCTGCCCGTCTGTCCGGCATCCCCGGGGCATGGACGCCCGACAGCGAAGCTCTGCGATCCCGGCCCTCGCGCGCGGCTTCTCGCCGCCCGCCCTGGCGCTCGCCGCCCTCGCCCTGCCGGTCCTCTCGGCCTGCAGCGGCGGGGAGAACGCCACGCCCGAGGGCATCATCAGCCTCTCCGCGGGCGCGGCCCAGACGTCCGCCGAGAACGACCCCGCCACCCTCCCGCGCGTCGACGGGCCCCGCATCGGCGCCGTGCAGATGGTCGCGCCCATCTACGAGAAGGCGGACCGCCGCTCCGCCAAGCTCGGCTACCTCCGCGCGGGCGGGACGGCGCCCCGCGGGGAGAAGCCCGTCTCGTTCGACGACTGCCAGGGCGGCTACTACCGCGTGCTGCCCGCCGGGTACATGTGCGCGGACAGCGACGCCACGATCGACATGAAGCACCCGATCCTCCGGGCGCTCACGCGGCGGCCCGACCTGTCCAAGCCGATGCCGTACCCGTACGCCTTCGTCAGGGCCATCGCGCCGAACTACTACCGGATGCCGTCGATGAAGGAGCAGCTCCAGTACGAGATGAGCCTGGAGCGGCACCTCCGCAGCTACAAGAAGCTCAAGAAGAAGTGGGACGAGATCAAGGTCGGCGCCAACGACGTGCCGCTCGACGCGCAGGGCAACGCGACCGGCGATCCGCCCGCCGAGCCGCCCGAGCTCGGCGACAGCGAGCTCTACGGCGGCAACGGCAGCGACGAGATCCCCTGGTTCTTCAAGGGCGGGCGGCAGATCCCGAACATCTCGTCGTTCAAGGTCCCGGGCTACGCGATCATCACGAACCGGATCGCGCGCAAGGCGGGGCTCGCCCTCATCGACACCTTCATGGGCGACGGCGGGCGGCGCTTCGCGATGACCACCGACGCGCGGCTCGTGCCCACGTCGAAGCTCAAGCCCGCCCGCGGCTCCACGTTCCGCGGCGTCGACATGACCAAGGGGTGGGAGCTGCCCCTCGCGTTCGTGCACCGGCAGGACGCGAAGCGCTACGACATCTCGGGCGGCGAGATGGAAAAGGCGGGCGAGCTGCCCTGGCACACCGCCGTGCAGCTCACGGGGCGATCGAAGAAGGTGGGCGGCGCGCGCCTCGTCGAGGCGAAGGACGGGACGTGGGTGCGCGACTCCGACGTCGCCATCGCGGTGAAGCCCTCGGAGCTGCCGTCGTTCGCGCAGGGGGACGTGAAGTGGATCGACATCTCGATCCTCAGCCAGACGCTCATCCTCTACGAGGGCAAGCGGCCGGTCTACGCGACCGCGGCGGCGACGGGGCGCGACGGGCTCGGCGACCCCAAGAAGACCTTCTCGACCGTGCGCGGGACGTTCCGGATCCGCGACAAGCACGTCACGACGACGATGGACGCGCACGAGGTCGACAACAAGTTCGAGCTCCGCGACGTGCCGTGGGTGCAGTACTTCGAGGCGGGCTACGCGATTCACGCCGCGCCGTGGCACGACGACTACGGCAAGCCGCGCAGCCACGGGTGCATCAACCTGTCGCCGATCGACGCGCGAAGGGTGTTCCTCTGGACCGATCCGCCGGTGCCCGACGGGTGGCACGGGGTCAGCGCGGGGAAGGCCACGGGGGAGGGGACCATCGTCCACATCCACCCGTAGCCCGGGCGTCGCCGCCGTCAGTCCTCGTCGGCCTCGGCCTTGAAGCCGCTCTCCTTGATCACCTTCTCCTGCACCGCCGGCGGGCAGACCTCCAGGTGCTCGACGCTCATCGTGAACGTGCCCTTGCCCTGGGTCATGCTCTTCAGCTTCGACTCGTACTCGAGCACCTCGGCCAGCGGGACGAACGCGTTCACGATCGTCTGATCCTCGACCGAGTCCGTGCCGATGATCCTCCCGCGGCGGCTGTTGATGTCGCCGATGATGTCGCCCATGGTCGCGCTCGGCACCGTCACCGAGAGCCGCACGATGGGCTCGAGCAGCACCGGCGCGCACTGCGCGGCGGCGGCCTTGAACGCCTTGCTGCCCGCCATCTGGAACGCCGCGTCCGACGAGTCGACGTCGTGGTACTTGCCGTCGAAGAGCCGCACCTTGACGTCGACCATCGGGTAGCCGGCCAGGACGCCCTTCGACATCGCCTTGACGATGCCCTTCTCGACCGAGGGGATGAACTGCCGCGGCACGGCGCCGCCCACGACCGCGTCCTCGAAGACGAAGCCGCCGCCGCGCGGCAGCGGCTCCATGTCGATGTAACAGACGCCGAACTGGCCATGACCGCCGGTCTGCTTCTTGTGCTTGCCCTCGACGTTCGTGGCCTTCCGCGAGATCGTCTCCTTGTAGGCGATGTGCGGCGGGCCGAGCCGGCAGTCGATCCCGACGCGCCGGCGGATGCGCTCCACCGTGATCTCCAGGTGCAGGGCGCCGAGGCCCGAGACGACGAGCTCGCGGGTCGACGGGTCCTGGTGCACGCTGAGCCCCGGGTCCTCCTCGGTCAGCCGGTAGAGGGCGTTGCCGACCTTGTCCTCGCCGCCCTTCGCGTCGAACCTCACGCCGCGCGAGAAGAGGGCCGGCGGCAGCTCCGGCGCGCTGAAGAGGAACGCGTGCTTCTCGTCGCAGAGCGTGTGCCCGCTCAGCGTGGCCTTCAGCTTGTGCAGCGCGACGATGTCGCCGGCGCGCGCCTCCTCCACCTGCTTGTGGTCCTTGCCGACCACGGCGTGGATCTTGCCGAGGCGCTCGGCGTTGCCCGTGCTCGCGTTGAGCAGCGTGGCGTCGGGCCGGAGCGCGCCGGAGAGCACGCGCGCGAACGAGGTGCGGCCGGCGTGCGGATCGATCGACGTCTTGAAGACGAACGCCGCCGCCGGCGCCTCCGCGGACGGCGGCCGCTCGGCGGCCTGCGGCGCGGCGCCGGGCTTGCCGCTCGGGACGACGCCGGCCCACGCCGGGTGCTCGGTCGGCGGGGGCACGAGCTCGACGATGCCGTCGAGCAGCGCGGCGGCGCCGCTCGGGCGGACCCCGGAGGCGAAGTAGACCGGGACCAGCGCCCCCCGGCGGACCGCGTCGCGGAGCCCCTGATCGAGCTCCTGCTGCGTGAGGTCGCCCTCGGTCAGGTACCGCTCGGTGAGCTCGTCGTCGCTGCCGGCGACGTCGTCGACGAGCTTCCCCCGGGCCTTCTCGACCGCCCCCGCGACGTCGGCCGGCACGGGAGCGCCGGCGGCCGCGGCGGGCGCCTCGGGCTTGTCGAGCCAGGCCTTCTTCGTCCGGATCGCCACGACCCCCCGGAACTGGAGCCCCTCGCCGACGCGCTCCTCCATGATCGCGAGCGGCGCCTTGAGGCGCGCGCGGACCTCGGCGATCACCTCGTCGGGTCGCGCGTTCTCTGCGTCGACCTTGGTGACGACGACCATGCACGGCAGCTTCGCCTCCCTCACCCACCCGAAGACACGCTCGGTGATCGGCTGCACGCCGTCCTTGCCGCTCACGACGAGGATGGCCGCGTCGACCGCGGCGAGCGCGAGCCGCGTCTCGGCGAGGAAGCTCCCCTCTCCGGGCGTGTCGACGAGGTTGATCTTCTTCCCGCCCCAGGAGAGGTGCGCGACGCTCGCCTCGAACGAGCAAACGTGCTCTTTTTCCTCGGCGGTATCGTCGAGGACACTCGACTTGTCGTCCACCTTGCCGAGCTTGGCCGTCGCCTTGCCGACGTACAGCATGGCCTCGGCGAGCGATGTCTTCCCAGCCCCCTTGTGTCCGATGATTGCAACGTTCCTGATGTCCCCTGCCTCAGTCGTTGTCATTCCTCGTTCGTATCAATCCCCGTGGAGATCGAGAAGGCCGGCACGCGATTTTTGGGGTGCTTTCCGCGGCGCAGCAGGACAGCGAAGACGGGCATCGAGTCGCTCACCCGAGCTCTGCCGCGACGCGCTGCGGCGTGCTCGATCGAACAGCGGTTGTCCGGCGCTGCCTGAGCGGATCGCGCGCCCGGGATCCCCTCGCGCGACATGAGCGCTCTCCGCCTCGCAATCCAGATGCTGCTCGGCATTGCGCTGCCGCTCGCGCTGCAGCGGTGGGATCGTCGGCGGCTTACGCCCGAGCAGCGCGCCGCTTGCTGGAACGGAGCGACCTGGGGCGCAGCGCTCTACGCGTTCGGGCCGCTGTCCATGCTCGGGTGGTGCTGGGTCACGCGCGGCGTTCAGCACGGGCGGCCGGACGCCCGCGGGGGGCGGGGCCTTCGCGCGGTGAAGGCGCTCGGGCTCGGCGCGGGGTCCGCCGCGGCGCTCGTCCTCGTCCTGGCCGGCATCGACACCCTGGTAGCGCTCGCGCTCGGGCTCCCGCCGTGAGCCGCGTGGACGGCCGGAGCGCAGGCCCGCGCGCCCCGCGCGGCGCAGCGCCGGACTGCGTGGCACGGACGGCGCATCGCTGGGCTGCATGGCTGGGAATGTCTGGATGGCGAAGGGCGATGGATCGGCTGCATTCGCGGCAGCGATGGATGGAGGCGGGCCGGCCGGCCGGCCAGCTGGCCGGCCAGCCGGCTGCGCACAGAACGGACATCCCCCTGTCGTCGTGGTCGGTAGACGACACGTCATGGACGCGTTGCTGCACTCTGGATCTGCTATTCAGAGGACAGGTTTTGACCCGGTTCGCGGAGCGCGCGGACCCCACCGAGGCAGTGCGTTGACGTCGCTGAAGGCCGGAGGAGAGGATCGCGCGGCCGCGCGAGAGTGGACCGACGCCGAGCGTGCGCCTCGGGCGGCCGAGGCTCCGGCGGGGGGCCAGGAGGTCGTCGCCGGCAGGTACGCGGTGGAGACCCGGCTCGGCCTCGGCGGGGTCGGCGCCGTCCACCTCGCGATCGATCGCGCGTCGGGCCAGCGCGTCGCGCTCAAGCGCGTGGACCCCAGGATCGCCGAGAACCGGCACGCCGTCGACCGGCTGCTCCGCGGCGCTCGCGCCGCGCGCGCTCTCTCGGGCAGGTACGTCGCGCGGGTCCTCGACGTCGGGGTCGAGGGCGGCGTGCCGTTCGTGGTCAGCGAGTACCTGGAGGGCTCCGATCTCGCGAGCTACCTGCAGCGCCGCGGGCCGCTGCGGCCCAGGGAGGCGGTGAAGTACCTCCTCCAGATCTGCGAGGCCGTCGCCGAGGCGCACGGCGTCGGGCTCCTCCACCGCGACCTCAAGCCCGAGAACGTGTTCCTCAGCTTCGGCGACGGCGCGCCGAGCGTGAAGGTGCTCGACTTCGGCGTGTCGGCCGTGGCGTGCGGCGTCGAGAGCGAGGGCCCGAACGCCGCCTCCGGCGCCATGCGGACCTCGCTGCTCTACATGGCACCGGAGCAGATGCGGTCGGCGGGCGGCATCGACGAGCGCGCCGACATCTGGTCGATCGGCGCGGTGGCCTACGCGCTCCTCTGCGGAGCGAGCCCGTTCGAGGCGCGGACCGAGCTCGAGATCTGCAACAAGGTCCTGAACGATCCGCCCGCGCCGTTCCCGCCGCGGTTCGAGCCGGCCGAGCTCGGGGGCCTCGTGCTGCGCTGCCTCGACAAGGACCCGGAGGCGCGCCCCTCGGACGTCGCGAAGCTCGCGTTCGCGCTCGCGCGCTTCGGGGGCGAGGGCGCGGAGGACGCGGCCGAGCGCGTGTGGGAGGCGCTCCGGGCGGAGGACGAGACGCTCCGCATGGCGACCCCGGCCCCCGCGCCCGTCGAGGACGAGTGGGAGGCCGACACGCTGGCCGATTTGCCAATGATGTCGCCCGACGATCTCATGGGCGACCTCGAGACGACGGCCAAGTGGGATGCGCCAGGAGGCGTCCGCCACGGCGAGATCACGCTGGTGTCGCACGCGGGCGCGTCCTGGGACGGCGGCGAGCAGCTGCGGCCGAGCCGCACGCCGCCCCCGGTCCTGACGGTGAGCCCGCCGGAGCTCCCCACCGACCTGCGGGGCCGGGCTGGGCAGCGTCCGGCAGGCGGAACGCCCGTTCCGCTCGACCGCGAGATCGCGCATCGCGTCACCGTCGACCCGGCGCCGCGCGTCACGCCGGCCGAGGCGCGCGCGCCGGCCGAGACGGAGCGGCTCACGGTCGTGCGCGGCGGGCCGTCGCCGTGGCCGCGCCGGCTCGCGATCGCGCTCGCGGTGCTCGGGATGACCGCGGGGGTCGGCGGCGTGTGGCTCGTGCAGACGGGCGCGCTCGGCGTCGATGAGAGCGCGGTGCTGGCATCGAAGGGCGTGGCGAAGCGCGCGGTCCAGGAGGCGCGCTCCCTTGCTGCGGCGAGGCGGCCGGGCGCGGCCGTGCCTGCCGCGGCCGTGGCGTCGGGTGAGCCCGCGGCGCCGGGGCCGGATGCCGAGAGCGCTCCGGGCCCGGACGGCGGAGCGCTGCAAGCCGTGCCGCCGGGCGGGCTCCGGTACCAGCCGCAGCGGCCCGACGTGATCTACGACGAGGTCGAGCGCGAGCGGCGGCGGCGCGAGAAGATGGAGCGCGAGCAGCGGTGGCGCGAGGGGACCGAGCGCGCGCGGCAGGAGCGCGACGCGCTGCTGCGCGCGCGGCAGCCGTCGGAGGCGGCGACCGCGCCGCGGCCGGGGGAGACGGCGGCCGCGCCGCAGCCGCAGGGGCCGGCGACGGCCGCGCCGCAGCCGTCCGAGCAGGGTCACGGCGGGCCGCGGCCCCAGGAGACCGACGGCGGCTGACGTCCGCGGTACCGCGAGCCGCCCGCCTGGTATAAGGCGTCCCCGTGCCAGCGATGAGTCGAGAAGTACGCGCGCTCGCCGGCGCCGCGGGCGCCGCCCTCGCCGTGTCGGCGGCGGCCGTCTGCGGCGCTGCGCGGCCCGCGAGCGCCGCGCCCCGGATCGCGCAGGAGGCACCGCGGAGCGCGGCGGAGGCGCCGCGCGTCGGGCCGGGGGCGCCGCGCGTCGGGCCGGGGGCGCCGCGCGTCGCGCCGGAGGCGCCGCGGATCTCGCCGGAGCGCCTTCCGTACGGCGCGACGGGGTGGGCCGAGTCGGGCTGGGGCGGCGTGCGCGGCGTGACGATCGGGCCGATCGAGAACCTCCGGCATCCGGGCCGCGGCTACGGGACCGCGGCGAGCGGGCGAGCGATGGATGAAGCGGTGGCGATGGGCGCGACCTGGGTCAGCCTGACGCCGTTCGGCCGCGTGTGGGACGGCAAGGGCACCGGCGTCGATCTCGTCTTCGAGGCGCCGTTCGAGGAGAACCGGCGCAACGTGCTCGCGGCGATCGCGCAGGCGCACGCGCGTGGGCTCAAGGTGCTGCTCGTCCCGCACCTCTGGGTCGAGAGCGGCGAGTGGCGGGCGCTGATCGACCCGGGCGACGACGCGGGCTGGGCGCGCTGGGCCGAGTCGTACCGCCGGTTCCTGCTCACCTGGGCGGAGGTCGCGCGCGAGGGCGGCGCCGAGATGCTCAGCGTGGGCGTCGAGCTGCGGAGCTGGGTGACGACGGCGCGGGCGGCGAGCTTCCTGCCGATCATCGAGGCGGTGCGCCGCGTGTACCCGGGGCTGCTCACCTACTCGGCGAACTGGGACGACGTCGAGCACACGCTGATCTTCGACGCGCTGGACCTCATCGGCATCAACGCGTTCTATCCGCTCGCCGAGCGCGAGGGCGCGTCGTTCGAGGAGCTCCTGCGCGGCGGGCGCAAGGTCGCGGCCGGGGTGGACGCGGTGGCGCGCGCGTGGGGCAAGCCGGTCCTGCTCACCGAGATCGGCTACACCACGCGGCGCGATCCCGCCGTGCGCCCGTGGGAGTGGCCCGACCGCATGAAGGACGTGGTCGTCGATCAGCGCTCGCAGGCCGAGGCCTACGCCGCCGTGATGGCGCCGTTCCTGGATGCGCGCACCTGCGCCGGCTTCTTCGTCTGGCGGCTCTACGCCGACCCGGACGACGTCTCGCAGGAGGCCGAGTGGGGGTTCTCGCCGAGGGGCAAGCTGGCGGAGCTCGTGCTGCGCGACGCCTTCTCCACCCGCTGGGCCGCCGACGGCCCCTGGCTCCCCGGCGAGGCGCTCGGCAGGCACCGCGCGCGCACCCCCGGCGTCTTCGGCTGGGAGCTCGATCCGGACGAGCCCTAGGGACTAGGACGGCAGGCGCAGGGTGAACGTCGAGCCCTCGCCGGCGGCGCTCGTCACCTCGATGCGCCCGCCGTGCGCCTCGGCGATGCGGCGCGCGGCCCACAGGCCGAGGCCGACGCCCGGGGCCACGCAGCGCGACGACGGCGCGCGCCAGTAGCGCTCGAACAGCCGCCGCTGGTCCTCGGCCGCGATGCCGACGCCCTGGTCGGCGACCGCGATCGTGACCTCGGCGCCCTCGCGCGCGACGGCGACCTGCACGGCGCCGCCCTCCGGCGAGTACTTGATGGCGTTCGCGACCAGGTTGTTGAGCACCTGCTCGATCCTGACCGGATCGCAGCGCAGCGGGACCGCCTCGCCGGGCAGCGACAGCCTGATCTCGTGCGCGGTCGCCGTCGGCCGGTAGAGCTCGACGACCTCGCGGGCGATCTCGCAGGCGTCCCGGATCTCGTGGCGCAGCTCGATCTCGCCGCCCTCGATCCGCGCGATGTCCATGAGGTCCGTGAGCATGTGATCGCAGCGCGCGGCCTCCTTCCCGATGCGGGCGAGCATCGGCCTGAGCCGCTCCTCGGGCGGCAGGGGCCGATCCGGCCGGAGGCGGTCGACGGTGAGCTTCAGCGCGGCGAGCGGGTTGCGCAGATCGTGCGCCACGCTCGCGAGGAGCCCGAGCTGCCTCCGGCGCTGCTCGGCCAGCGCCTCGGCCATCTCGTTGAACGCGACGGCGATCTCGCGCAGCTCTTCGAGCCCGCCCTGCGGCGCGCGGGCGTCGAGCGCGCCGGCCCCGTAGCGGTCGATCGCGGCGCGGATCGCGAGCAGCGGGCGATAGACTCGCCCGCTCATCTGCCACAGCGCGAGCAGGACCCCGGTGAGCAGCATCGCGGCGGCCCCGAGGCTCACGGTCTCCGAGAGCCGGTTCACCGCGTCGACACGCCCCCGGGCGATCCGCGCCTCCTCGAGCTTCGCGGCGAGCAGCCGCTCGAGCGCGACGAAGGCGCGATCGACCTCCTCGGGGAGCCCGCGCTCCGCGGGGGCGGCTGGCGGCGCCGCCGCGTCCGCCAGCGCGCGCGCGGCGAGGTAGTGCTCGAGCGCCCGCTCGGTCGCCTTGACGACGTCCGCGTTGTCCACGGTGACGGGGTTTTCGCGGATGTCGTCGATCCACCGCTGCACCTCGCGCCCGGCGGCGTCGCGCGCGCGCGCGTGCTCGGGGAGCTGGGTCAGCGCGACCCGGGCGCTCTCGCGCTCGTAGGAGAGGAGGTGGACCTCCAGCTCCATGATGGATCGCACCTCTCGGACCAGGTTGAAGAGGCACGCGACCTCGCGGTCCATGTACGCGGTGCTGAGCGTGAGCCCGCTCGCCGTCAGCAGCGCGAGGGCGGCGAGCCATGCGGTGCTCGCGGCCGCGAGCGTCTTCAGCTTCATCGTGGTCCCCCCGATCCGGCCCTGGGCGCGCCGAGAACGGGCGCAGCGTAGCGCCTCGGGCGCCCCCAGACCGTCCGTTGGGCGCCGCGCTGCCCCCGAAGCCGCTCGTCGAGGCTGCGAGGCCAGGGCTCGCCAGGATCGATGCCGGCGACCGGCGAAACCGGCGCGCCCGCGCCCTCGCCGCCGGCGCTTCCCGGGTCAGCCGGGCGTCTTTTCCAAGCCGTCCGGGATCGTCAGCGCCGCCCTCGCGATGGCCATCTGCCGCTCCAGCTCCTCTGGCGACGCCGGCGTCTCCAGGATCAGCGCCGCGTCGCCCGGGACGTGGGCGGCGACCCGCTGGAACGCGTGCGCCGCGCTCTGGCTCAGGGCGTCGTGCCGGCTGCCCGAGTTCACCTCGCTCACGTGGAGCTGCTTCAGCCGCGTCCTGTGCGCCTTCACCAGGAAGTGCGCCTCCGTCATCGTGCGATCGACCTGGTGCGCGTGGCCGATATCGAAGCAGAACGACGCGTCCGGCAGCGCGTCGAAGAACGGCCGGAGCTCGTCCACCGTGCGGCCCGTCCGCTTTCGCTTGTCCATGTTCTCGAGCGCGAGCAGGCCGCCGAGCTGTCGGAAGGCGCCGAGGTCGTGGACGGTGTCGGGGTGGAGGACGACGAGCCAGCCCAGCGCGGCCACCTCCGCCATGGCGTCGGCGACGACGCGCTCCTCCGCCGCGTCGAAGCGGCTCGGGGCGTGGAACGACACGTAGCGATAGCGCGACAGGTCCAGGGAGCCGAGCTGCCGGAGCAGCGGCTTGAGCTCCGAGATGCGCAGCGCGGAGAGCTCCACCGCGGTCGCGGAGCTCCCTTCCAGCATCGAGAGCGCCCGCTCGACGTCGCTGAGCGCGAGCGCCCCTGTCGAGTAGCCCATGGGTCGCATCAGAACACCCCGTACGTCTGGATGAGCTTGCGGAGCTCCGGGTCCTCCTCGAAGAAGAGCCGGTCGAGCCCGCGCTGGAACTCGCGCCCGATGTCGCGCACCCGCTTGAACGTCGGGTCGTGGCCGAGCTGCTCGTCGAGCGGCAGCTGCTTCAGCCGGCCCCGCTCCTCCTCGTTCGAGAGGAGCTCGAGGAACGCGTCGTAGCTGTCGAACAGCGTCCGCGCCGTCTCCGCCGAGATCGCGGGCCGGAGCAGCACCTCGGCGAGGCTCTCCAGCGGCGTCACCCGGATGCGCTCGCGGAGGAAGCGCACGAGCGCGGGCGTCGAGATCCGGTCGCCGTCGTCGGCCCACGTCGCCCGGTCCTTGCCGAACAGCTCGAAGCCGAAGCAGGTGATGAGCCCGCTCACGAAGATGAGCTTGCGCGACATCCGGAGCTTCGCGTTGCGGAGCGCCCAGCCCGAGCTGCGCTCCCGCTGCTTGTAGACGAAGTCGACGGCGACGGTGCGCCAGTACCGGACGATGTCGTTCAGCAGGAACATCGGGATGATCTCGCGCTTGCTGCCGTAGTGCAGCCCGCGGTCGTCCTCCACGTAGCGCGAGAGCACGAGCCTGAGCACGCGCTCGTGGGCGTCCGGCTTGCCGATCGCGAGCGACTCCAGGAGCAGCAGGATGCGCTGGGTCGTGTTCTTGTTCGTGTCCTCCTGCCCGCCGATCTGGTGGAGGATCGGGTGGCTGAAGGCCACGTTGCCGAACACGCCCGTCGGGCCCGGCTCGTGGAACTTCGCCTCCTTCAGGAGCTTCGTGATGGCCTGGACCTGGCTGAAGTGCCCCTCGTCGGCCTGACCGTCGATGAGCAGCGTCCAGTCGAGATCGCTGCCGGTCGTGTACTCGCCCCGGGCGAGCGAGCCGAAGACCACCGCGCTCGTGTCGCACGGGATCTGCTCGCGGAGCAGCGCCGCGAGGCGCGCCCGGGTCTCCGCCGAGAGCCGCGCGGCCGCCTCGATGCTCGGCCACGACCGCCCCGCCTTCTCGCCGATCCGCTCGATGGCGCCCCGCGGCGCCCTGCCTTCCTCTCGTGTCATCGATCGCACCCTCGATCGCGCCCGCCGCGCCTCACGCCCCGCCGTCGCCCGGGAGGGAGAGCCCGAACCACCGATTCACGAGGTCATGGTGCTCCGCGAGCTGCTCGCGGTAGCGGGGCGCGCCTTCGATCGCGGCCCGCTCGAAATCGACCCAGTAGAGGGCGCCCGTCTTCTCGCCGATGAGCACGTTGCCGAGCTTGACGTCGAGCGGCGCGACGCCGCGCGCGTTCATCGCCCGGACGATCTCCTCGATGCGGCCGCGGTGGGCCTCGCCGCCGCCGCTCGCGAACGCCTCGATCTCGCGCCGATCGCGCTCCGGATCGAACAGCTGCCCGAGCGGCGCGAGGTCGATGTCGAGGACCTTCTGCCCGCGCTCGGCGACCTGATGTTGCAGCGTCTGGCCGCGCACGTAGTCGATGAACAGGGTGCGCGTGGTGAGGTGGAGATCGCGAATCCTCGGGACGCTGGGGAGATCGCGCAGGCGGAGGAGCGCGGCCGCTTCGTTATAGAAGAAGAGCCCGAGCAGGGAGGCGAG
Source organism: Sorangium sp. So ce185 (assembly GCF_051526825.1). NCBI lineage: Bacteria > Pseudomonadati > Myxococcota > Polyangiales > Polyangiaceae > Sorangium > Sorangium sp. So ce185. The sequence continues at coordinate 2,379,665 of NZ_CP150316.1, forward strand.
GTGCGCGCTCGCGGGCGCGTTCCGCGGCTGGCCGATAAAGCGCTTGCGAACGCAGACGTAGCCGCGGCGCAGGACGACGTGCAGCCGGTACCGCAGGCGCGGCATCTTCTCGCTCCTGCGGTTGAAGAAGGGGACGTCGGCCGGGTGGAGCGCGAAGGCGAAGCCGTCCTGATCGAGCTCGGCGAGCACCCTGTCCCCGGGGCCGAGCTCGGCGACCGACGGGATGTCGCTCGGGGTGACGGCGTCGGGCACCGGGAGCGGGTTCTCGTCGAGCCGGCGCGCGAGGAGCGCCTTGACGGTCTCGAGCCGCACGGCGAGCAGCCTCGCCGCGGCGCTCATGCCTGGCACGCGGCGCATGCCCTGGTCCAGGGCGCGCCGAAGTTCAGGGTTCATGCCCGTCTAGTAGCCGCTTCCGCTCGCCAAATCAAAAGTGCGGTGACGGCGAGGCGAGGTGGTAGGATGACCCAGCGACCCGGGGCGTCCTCTGGGCAAGGGCGAGCGCGAACGAGCGCGAACGAGCGCGAACGATCAGCGGCGAGCGCGACTCGGCGCGACCGCGCGTGACTCGGCGCGACTCGGCGCGACTCGGCGCGACTCGGCGTGACCGCGCGCCAAACGTCACGAACGCAGGCGCCCCGGCGAGGCGTGTTGGCAGCGTGGGTGACGGCGCGCGGTGCGGTTTGCGCTTCAACAGGAGACCCGATTCGGGTAGCAACCCTCCATGGGGACTTCGACGCTGCGGATCGTCCATGTCGTGAGCAGCCTGAACGGCGGCGGCATGGAGCATTTCGTGCTGCGCCTCGCCGAGGCGCAGCGGCGCCACGGCCACGACGCCTCCATCCTCGCGCTGCGCGGCGGGCCGCTCGCGGATCTGGCGCGGCAGCGCGCGCTGCCGGCCACCGTGCTCGGCGGGCGCCTGCCCGCGCGCGCGGCGCACGCCGCGCTGGCCTTCGCGCGCGCGCGTCCGCACGTCATTCACGCGCACAACCCCACTGCGCTCCACTACGCCACGGTCGGCAAGCTCCTCACGCGGGCGCGGCTCGTCTTCACCGATCACGCCCAGACGCGCGGGATCATCCGCGTTCCTTCGCGCTTCGAGTGGCGGGCGACGGACGCCGTCGTCGGATGTTCGCAGGACACGGCCGACAAGAGCGGCGCCGTGGGCGTCGCCGGCAACATCTCTGTCATTCACAACGGGATCGACATCACCCCGGCGCGGCGGACGCGCGAGGAGGTGCGCGCCGAGTTCGGCGTCGGCGCCGACCCGCCGCCCGCGCAATCGCCCGAGCCCGCGGGCCCGTCCGGCGGCGCGTTCGTCGGGATCATGCCGGCCGCGTTTCATCCGGTGAAGGCGCATGACGTGCTGCTCCGGGCGCTCGCGCGGCTGCGGGACCGCGGCGTCGCGGTCACCGTCCTCATCGTGGGCGACGGGGACGAGCGCGACCGCATCCACGGGCTCGCGAGGGAGCTCGGGATCCACGGCAAGGAGGCGCGCTTCCTCGGGTTCCGCAAGGACGTGCCCGATCTGCTCCTCGCCGCCGACTTCTTCGTGCTGCCCTCGCGCGACGAGGGGTTGCCGCTCGCGGTGCTCGAGGCCATGGCGCGCAGCCTGCCTGTCGTGGTGACGCCGGTCGGCGGCGTCCCCGAGGTGGTGCGGAGCGAGGAGCACGGCCTGCTCGTCCCGGTGGACGACCCCGACGCGCTCGCGGCCGCGATCGAGCGGCTCGCGCGCGATCCCGCGCTGCGGCGGCGGCTCGGCGAGGCGGGGCACGCGCGGGTCCGCGACGACTTCTCGTTCGAGAAGATGACGCGCAAGTACGAGCAGCTCTATCTCGGCCTCGGGTGACGGGCGAGCGCGCGATGAAGGTCCTCGTCTTCACCCACCATTACCCTTCCATGCGGCTGCCGACGATGGCGCCGTACAGCTATCACACGTACCGGGCGCTCGCGCGCCGCTGCGAGCTCAGGCTCGTGGCCCCGACGCCCTGGTGGACGCGCGTGCGCGGGGCGTCGCAGGAGCTCATCGGCGGCACGCGCGAGTCGCACACCGGCATCGACGCGCTGTTCCCCACCTACTGGTCGATCCCGGGGCAGCCGCGCCTGCACGCGCGGGCGATCCGCGCGTCGCTCGGGCGGACGATGGCCGGGCTCCGGCGCGAGTTCCCCTACGACGTGATCCTGGCCGCCTGGGCCTATCCCGACACGGTCGCCGCGGACGTGTTCGCGCGGGAAGCGGGGGTGCCGCTCGTCACGACGGTGCTCGGCAGCGACATCAACGAGCAGCCGAGGGACGCCGTGCTGCGGGCGCAGATCGCGCCGGCGCTCCAGCGCTGCGCCCGGGTGGTGGCGGTGAGCGGGGCGCTCGGCGAGCGCCTCGTGGAGCTCGGGGTGCCGCGGGAGCGCGTCGTGGTGCAGCTCAACGCGGTCGACGGCGCGCGGTTCTCGATCCGGGACCGGGCCCCGCCGCGGCAGCGCCTCGGTCTGCCGGTGGACGCGAAGGTGGTGCTCTACGCGGGCTACCACGTGCCCGAGAAGGGCGTCGACGTCCTCGTCGAGGCGATGGCGCGCCTCGCCGAGGCGGGCCGCCGCGACGTGCACCTCATGATGGTCGGCGGCGGCGAGCTGCTCGAGCCGCTGCGCGCGCGGGTGCGCGCGCTCGGCCTCGCGGACCGGGCGCGGCTGTACGGCTGGGCGCTGCCCGCGGAGATCCCGGAGTACATGGCGGCGTGCGACGTGTTCTGCCTGCCGAGCCGCCGCGAGGGTTGCCCGAACGTCGTCCTGGAGGCGCTCGCCTCGGGCCGCCCCGTCGTCGCGACCCGGGTGGGCGGCGTGCCGGAGCTCGTGTGCGAGGGGCCGGGGGGCAACGGCCTGCTCGTCCCCGCGGGCGATCCGCAAGCGCTCGGGCACGCGCTGGTCCGCGCGCTGGACATGGCGTGGGATCCGGAGGCGCTGCGCGGCAGCGTGGGCGCGCTCTCGTGGGATGTCGTGGGGGATCGTTATTACGCGCTCCTCGAAGAGGTGCTCCGGGAGCGGCGCGGGGCGGGCTGAGGCTCTGTCGAGAGCTGCCCGGCCCCGTGGGAGGGGGCTTGTCGCGCGGGGGGCCCCGGAGGCCGGGTCTCCGGGCGCGTCAGCTCGCGCAGGGCGGCGGCTTCAGCCGGTAATCCCGGTAGTCCCCGGGGTTGCCCGTCTTGCCGTCGAGCGCCGCGATCGCGATGTTGTACATCTCGCGCGCGGTCACGTAGTGGAGCACCCACTCCTTACCATCGTTGTACCGGGTCGTGAGCTCCCGGTGCAGCGTGTGGCTCCCCGCGCCGAGCAGCGACTCCGCCTGATCCTCGGGCGCCCCGTGCGTGTAGACCTTGACGAACACCCACTCGGGCCGCCCCTCGATGTGGATGTTCTGATCCACCCACGTCTTCACCCGGTCCGGCGTCGGCGGATCGACCGCCTGGAGCGCGCCGTACTCCATCCGCACCCGCACCCGGTTCCCCCGGCGCGTCAGCGCGAGCGCGAGCGGACCCTCGATCATCAGGATCCGGTCCTCCAGCACCTCGCCGACCTTGGCCCGGGCGCCGACGGCGTGGGCCCTCCGGCGCGCCAGGTTGCCGGTCGGCCAGTAGATCTGGTTCACGATGCTGTGCTGCGACTCGTCAGGGGCCGACGGGAACGTGTAGTCGGCATAGCAGCCGGTCTCGAACAGGAGCGGGAGCTCCGCGTCGACTCCGCAGTTCCGCGAGTCCCGCCCGGAGTTCGCCAGACACCAGTTGCCGTGGATGAACCCGTATCGCATGCGCCCGTCCGCGTCGCGCGAGAAGTGCCCGTGCTTCCCGAGGATCTCCAGGTACCTGCGGATGTCCGCGCGCAGGTTCTCCTCCGTGTCGTTGTGGTGGTGCAGGTGCAGCTCCACCTCGCCGAAGCCGCGGCGCGTGAGATCCGCCAGCGCGTCGAGCCACCCGGGCGTGTACTGCTCCCCCGGGAAGAAGAAGCTGTGGCGCGGGTGCCGGCCGTCCGCGTCGCGGTAGGCGCCGGCCATCTCGGGATATCGCTCCGACCACGCCCTCACCCGCGCGTCGCCGACCTCCGGCGTCGCGTTCTCCCACCCCGGCTCCCAGTGGTCGCAGACCGCGAAGAGGAGGTGTCGCGGGCCGATCGGACGCGGACTGCGGGCGTTCTCGATCCTCTGGCGGGCGTAGCCGCCGAGCCAGTTGTGGAGGTTCTTGTTCTTGAGATACTGGAGCTTCGCCTGGAGTGTTCCGATCATGAGCTTTCTCGACCGCGGCGCGTTGGACCGGCGGCCGCCGCGGCGGACCGGAGTCTAACCTGGGCCCCCCGGGCGCTGCTACAGCCGCCTCGTTCGTCCACGCCGCGGCCGAGACGGCCTCTCCCGATGTGCGCGATCGGCCCCGCCCGCGCCCCGCGGCGCGCGAGCGCTTCCCACAGGATCTCGCGCCGCGCTCCAGGCGCTCGAGTCAAGATGAATCAGGGCGAAGAGCACTGAAACGACGAACGTGTGGCCGGAACGGAGCGGACGAGGCGCGCCGCGACCCCCATCGTCGGCGACCCCTGCGCAGCGGCCAGCGGCGGCCGCCGTCGCGCAGCCGCGCCTGTCGCGGTGCCCGGCCGCGAACCCGCGCCGGCCCCGAGCACCATCCGCCGCCGGGGCGGGGACGAGCGCTCCCGGCGCGCCCGCCCGCTCGTCCCACACGGCCTCGCCGCCGGGGTGCGCGCAGGCGACAGGAGGCCGAATCCAGCCCCGGCAGAGCCCACGTGGCCGTCCAGGACATCTTTTGTCATGATATTACCCTCACGGGCGCGCAATGTGCTTGCAATTTTTGCATCTGGCTGTCCAGGGCACCGATGACCGACGCTGTGGGAGACAAATCGCCCCACGTGTGGCGATTTTGTTGCCCCAAGCTCCACCGTGGAGCGCCGGCTGTTGTGTCCGCGGTGAGCGTACACACGGAAGTGTTGCTGGCATGATGCCTGCTCTCCGTGGTAGCTGACTGTAGGCATCACCGATATCGAAGGAGCCAGGCATGATTTCAACCCCGATGACGCCGACCGAAGAACTGGTCCCCCTCCCGCAGCGGAGGGCCTCCCTCGAGTCATCAGCTTCCATCGCTGAGGCGTGCGAGCTAGCCCGGCGGCTCGCTGACATGATCGAACGCCTCAGGTTCTGCACCCCGGAGGGCGACCAGGCCCAGACCCTCCGCATCGCCGAGGGGATGGCGCGGAGCGTGGCGGACGCCGTGACCGACGTCCTGCACAGCCGCCGCAGCCACGTGGCCTAGCCAGCGAACACACGCCCATCGCAACAAGGCCGAGACGGGGGGGCCCACTCCCGGCCTGGAGAACAGCATGAACCAGAAGCGCAAGGGATTGCGACCGGGGGATCCTTACCCGCTCGGCGCGACATGGGACGGCGTTGGAACGCAGTTCGCGCTGTTCTCGGAGAACGCCGAAGCGGTCGAGCTGTGCCTCGTCGACGACGAGGGGAACGAGCAGCGGCTGCCGATGCGCCACCGCACCTCGCTGGTGTGGCACATCTACGTGCCCGACGTGGGGCCAGGGCAGAAGTACGGCTATCGCGTGCACGGCCCGTGGGCGCCGGAGCGGGGGTTGCGCTTCAATCCCAGGGCGCGCCTGCTCGATCCCTACGCGAAGGCGCTCGCGTCGCGGGTCCGGTGGGACGCCAACGCGTTCGCCCACCGCAGCGGCGAGCCGGACGGCGATCTCGTGATGGCCGACGGCGAGGCGCTCGGCGCCCCGCTCGGCGTCGTCATCGACCCCTCGTTCGACTGGAGCGGAGATCGGCGCCCGTACGTCCCGTTCCACCGCAGCGTCATCTATGAGGCGCACGTCCGCGGCCTGACGATGCTGCACCCGGAGGTCCCGGAAGAGCTGCGCGGGACCTACCTGGGCATCGCCCACCCGGCCATCATCGGGTACCTGCGGTACCTCGGCATCACCGCCATCGAGCTCCTGCCGGTGCACGCCTTCGTGCACGAGAAGTTCCTGCTCGACAAGGGGCTCCGGAACTACTGGGGCTACCACTCGATAGGCTTCTTCGCTCCGGACGTCGACTACCGCGCGGGCGCCGAGGTGGCGTCCGAGGTCCGGCAGTTCAAGGAGATGGTGAAGGCGCTCCACGCCGCCGGCATCGAGGTCATCCTCGACGTCGTCTACAACCACACGGCCGAGGGCAACCACCTCGGCCCGACGCTGAGCCTGCGCGGCATCGACAACCCGACCTATTACCGGCTCGTCCCCGGCAACGAGCGCTACTATTTCGACTACACGGGCACGGGCAACACCCTCAACGTGCGCCACCCGCAGACGCTCCAGCTGATCATGGACTCGCTGCGGTACTGGGTCCTCGACATGCACGTGGACGGGTTCCGGTTCGACCTGGCGGCGGCGCTGGCGCGCGGCCTCCACGACGTCGAGCAGCTCTCGAGCTTCTTCACGATCATCCACCAGGACCCGGTGCTCAGCCAGGTGAAGCTCATCGCCGAGCCGTGGGACGTGGGCCCCGGCGGCTACCAGGTGGGCAATTTCCCGGTGCGCTGGGCGGAGTGGAACGGCCGCTACCGGGACACGCTGCGCGACTTCTGGCGCGGCGCCGGCGGCGTCGCCTCCGATCTCGGGTTCCGGATCACGGGGAGCAGCGACCTCTACGAGAACAGCGGGCGCAAGCCGTACACGAGCATCAATTTCGTCACGGCCCACGACGGCTTCACCCTGGCCGACCTCGTCTCGTACAACCACAAGCACAACGAGGCGAACGGGGAGGGCAACTGCGACGGCGCGGACGACAACCGCTCGTGGAACTGCGGCGCCGAGGGGCCGACCGACGATCCCGAGATCCTCCGGCTGCGCGCGCGCCAGATGCGGAACATCATGGCCTCGCTCCTCTTCTCGCAGGGCACGCCGATGATCCTCCACGGCGACGAGCGGGGGCGCACGCAGGAGGGGAACAACAACGGGTACTGCCAGGACGGCCCGCTCACCTGGCAGCCGTGGACCTGGGACGAGCCGTCGCGCGCGCTCCTGGAGTTCACGCGCAAGTGCCTCCGCATCCGGCACGAGCACCCCGCGCTCCGGCGCTCGACCTTCTTCAAGGGGCGCGCGATCCGTGGAGGCAAGGCGTACGATATCCAGTGGTATCGCCTGGACGGCGAGCTGATGACCGACGAGGACTGGTCGAACCCGTGCACGAAGTGCCTCGGGGTGTTCCTGTCCGGCGAGGGGCTGGACGACGTGGACGAGTCCGGCGACCGGCTGGTCGACGACGACTTCGTCCTGCTGCTCAACGCCTCGGAGTGCGACCTGCCGTTCCTGCTCCCCTTCGCCGACGATCCCAGGCCGTGGCAGCTCCTCGTCGACACGCAGGACGACGCGGCCACCGAGACGCGCAAGGGCGGGGAAGAGACGTCGCTGATCGCGCGCTCGCTCAAGCTCTTCCTCCGGAGCCGGCGCGGCGCCTGAGCGGCGCCGCGCTTCAGAATCCGTTGTAGGCGCCGAGGAACAGGGGGGGGCCGGCGAACGCCGCGTCGAGGAGCGCGGCCGCCTTGGCGCTGCCCACCACGAAGCCCTGGCTCAGGAGATCGCGCGCCGACGTGGCGCCGAAATAGATCTGCGTGAGCCGCTCGATGGATAACGAGAGGCGGTCGCCCGCCGTGCTGCCGGGCGCCGTCTGGACGCCGCGGGCCGCGAAGGTGACGTCGAAGGCGCGCGGCGCGTCGGTGAACACGGGGTCCTCGACGTCGAGGCCGATGGCCCCGCGGACGCCGTGCTTCCGCGGCGACGGGTGCAGCGCGAGCGCGGCGGCGACGTCGACGATGCGCCCCATCGCGCCGGCCGCCGTCAGGCCGAGGACGTTGCGGCGGTGCGCCGTGTGCACGGGCGGGCACAGGCCGGGGTGCCGGGCCGCCGTCTCGTACACCATCGGCTCGTCGCGGATGCCCGGCTCGTCGAGCAGCGGCGCGCCGTAGCCGCGCGGCAGCACCAGCTCCACGACCTCGTACTGATCGCCGAGCGCGCCGAGGAAGCCGATGAGCCCGCGGTACGCGCCCGACGTCGGCGCGCGGAGCTCGCGGACGAGCAGCTGCTGGACGCCGTAAGAGCCGCCCTCCGGGACGTCGAAGAACAAGTAGCCGGCGATCGCCTTGGAGCCCGGATCGACGTAGACCGCGCCGCTCGGGGAGCGCTTGAACACGCGCACGTCCCACCAGTAGTCGCTCCGCGAGAGCTGCCCCGTGGTGTCGGCTCGCGCGAGGTCGTAGGCCTGCTTGATGAGCGGCTCGTCCCGCGGGCGGGAGAAGGCCCGCACGTGGCGGCGCAGCACCGAGTCCGGGAGCCGGTCGGGCGAGGTGCGCACGACGTCCCGGAGCTCGCACACGCCGAAGCCGAACCTGCGGTAGAACGAGAGCCGGAAGGGGTGGAGCAGCGCGAGCGCCTCGCCGCGGCGGCGCATGCGGCGGAGGCTCTCGCGGACGAGCCGATCCGCGATGCCCCGGCGGCGGAACTCCGGGAGCACCGCCACGGACGCGAGGCCCTGGAAGGGGACGTCCGCGCCCGCGAAGCTCATCGTCAGGTCGAGCGAGGAGACGTGCCCGACGAGCTGGCCGTCGGTCTCCGCGACGATCACGTTGTCGAGGGCGAGGTGCGCGTGCTCGGTGAAATACCGCAGCCACGCCTCCGGATCGCCCGCCTGGAACGCGCGGTAGGCGACCGAGGCGAGCGTGCCCTCCTCGCCCTTGCGGGCGCTGCGAAACACGAGCTCGTGGTTGGGACGGCTCGGGATGCGGGCGCGCGCCATGGCGGCTAGGCTAGCCCGCTTCGGGAGGCGCGCCCACAGGGCTCGGCGGCCCGGCGGCCATGGCCCGGTGCAGCGCGTCCGCCATCTCCTCGGCCGAGCCGAAGCGGCCGGTCGGCTCGCGGGACAGCGCCCTGACGAACCACGCGTCGAGGGCAGGCGTGACGTCGGCGGAGCGCTCGCTCGGGAGCGGGAAGATGCCGATACGGATGGCGCCCAGCAGCGCCTCGAGCCCCTTCTGCTCGAACGGCGGCGCGCCGGTGAGCGCCTGGTACGCCATGACGGCCACGGACCAGAGGTCCGAGCGGCCATCGACCCTCTTCGGGTTGAAGAACTGTTCCGGGCTCATGTAGACGAGGTTGCCGACGACCGCGCCCGTGGCCGTCAGCGTCGTCCCGTCGGGGTCGACATCCCCCCTGGCCACGCCGAAATCGAGCAGCTTGACGCAGATGCTCCCGCCGTCGTCGGCGAGGAAGACGTGCTCCGGCGTGATGTCCCGGTGAATGATCCCGAGCCTGTGCGCCGCGGTGAGCGCCCCGCAGAGCTGCGAGACCAGGGAGACCGTCTCCTGCAGGGACAGGCGCCCGGAGCGCGCGAGCCGGTCGGACAGCTCCTCACCGCGCAGCAGCTCCATGACGATGTACGGGAGGCCGCCGGCGGCGACGCCGTGCTCGTAGACCTCGGCCACGTGAGGGCTCTTGATCCTCGCCATGAGCGCGCCCTCGCGGTGGAACCGGGCGACCGCGATCGGATCGGTCGCGAGCGACGCAGAGATGAACTTGACGGCGACGTCCTTGCCGAGCCCGAGGTGGTATGCCGTCCAGATGCTGCCGATCCCCCCCATCCTGAGGAGGCTGACGAGCGTAAGGTGCGGCGCTACGTGGGACCCAGGCTCAAGCCGCATAGACAATCAGTATGCATGATGGTCCCTAGTCTGGCCACTGACGGAGCCGCGGATCCGCGCGCGGCTCAATACAGCCCCTCGGGTGGCCGACCATCGGACATGAACTTCTTCGCCACGGCCGCGAGCCGGCGCGCGTGGAGCTCCCGCCGGACGGGGACCACGTAGGCGAGCAGCGCCGCGAGGTACGCGCCGTCGGGCTGCGGATCGGACGACTCGAGGCGCCTGAGCGCCTCGAGCGTCTTCACGGCGTGCGCCGTGAAGATCGGCCTCACGGCGGCGTCGAGCGCGGCGAACGGCGCGAGCTCCGCGAAGGCGCGGAGGCGCCCGCCGGCGTCGAGCTCGCGCGCGATCGCGAGCGCCCCGCCGACGTCGCGCGCCTCCGCCGCCTGGAGCAGCGTGCCGCCGGGCGCGCGCGCCGTCAGCGCGGCCGACGCGGGCGGCGCGGCGGCGTCCGCGTTGCGGAGCTTGCCGACGAAGCCGGCGGCGAGCACGGCGAGCTGCGCGGCCTCGCGCGGGGAGGCCTCGCGCCCGAGCGCGGCCGCCGCCTCCGCGAAGGTGACGGCGTGGGTGACGTCGAGCACCCCGACCTCGGCGTCGAGGCGCTGCTCCCAGGCCGGATCGAAGCGCGCAAGGCGGACGGCCGCGGCGTGGCCGATCGCGACGAGCAGCGCGAGCGGGCCGGCGCCGCGCGCGAGCCAGCGCACGGTCGCCTCCACGGCCGGCCGCTCCCCGGCGAGCACCTCCGCCTCGAAGGCGGCGCGCTCCGCCGGGTCGAGCGGCGCGGCGCCGGCGGCGGCCGGGCCGGCGCCGCTCGAGCCCGCGGGCTCCGCGGCGGCCTCGGCGCCGGGCAAAGGCAGCTCGGCGAGGCGCGCGAGCGCGGCGCGCGTGGCGGCGAAGGGGGGCAGGCTCGTGTCGGCGGTGGCCCAGGCGAGCTGCACCGTCGAGGCGGCGAGGACCTCGTCGGCCGCCGACGAGAACCGCTCGGCCAGCTCCAGCGCCTTCGCGAGGAAGATCGCGCCGTGCCCGTAGTCGTAGAGGTGCTGCGCGACGAAGGGCAGGAGCGCCCGGCGCGCGCCGGCGGCGCCGCGGACCTCGACCAGCTCGCGCATCCGCGCCTCGGCCTCGTCGCGCCGCTCCGCCGCGAGCGCCTCGCTCACCTTCGCCGGCTCGTCGAGCTCGAACTCGACGATGCGCGCGAGCGGCGAGCGCGCCGTCGCCCTGCCGGCGCCCTTGCCGCGCGGGCCGAGCCGGGCCGACGCCTCGCCGATCGCGTGGGCGGCGACCACGAACGCCTCCTCGGCGGGGACCCAGCCGCGCTCGACCCAGGCGCAGAGATCCGAGAGCAGCGCGAGGCCGTGATCGAAGCCGTACTCGGCGCGCTCGGCCCCGTCCTTGGCGAGCACCTCGAACGCGAGGTGGAGGCTGCCGAGGCCGGTCTCCATGCGGTGGAGCCCGAGCGCGCCCAGCCGGAGGCCGTCGCGCAGGGCGCGGGCCGGGTCGTCGCGGAGGATCGCCTCGCGAAGGCTGGCGACGAGGCGCCGCACCTCGGCCGCGGTGTCGACGGCCCGGTTGAGCAGCACGCGGCCGCCGTCGACGCGGGTGGCGTAGCGCCGCACCGGCTCGCCGCCGAACGTGCAGGCGCCCGAGGCGACGTCGAACTTCCAGTTGTGCCACGCGCACGTCAGCACGCCGCCGCGCAGCGCGCCCTCGGAGAGCGGGTAGCCCTGGTGAGGGCAACGATCGTCGAGCGCGTGGACCTCGCCGCCCCGGAGGACGCAGGCGAAGCGCCGCCCCGCGTCGTCCTTGCGGAGCACGGGCTCCTCCGCCGGAAATTCGGAGAGGGGGCCCAGATCGATCCAGTCCGACTTCATGGCTTCCCTGCGCTGCGGCGCGCGGCACGTCCGATCGCGGCGTGCGTCGCGGCAGCGACGCGCATGCTAGCCGAGAGCGGGGCGGGAAGGGACCGCGAACCCCGGGCGCGCCTCGCGGAGACGCGGCGAGGCCCGCGCCGGTCGATCACCCCTTCACGCACAGGACCTGCCGGAGCTCGGCGACGATCTCCACGAGATCGCGCTGGTCCTCCATGACGCGCTCGATCGGCTTGTAGGCGGAGGGGATCTCGTCGAGGACGCCGCCGTCCTTGCGGCACTCGACGCCGGCCGTCTGCGCGGCCAGGTCCTTCGTGGTGAAGCGCCGCTTCGCCTCGCCGCGGCTCATCTTGCGGCCCGCGCCGTGCGACGCGCTCTCGAACGCCTCGGGGTTGCCGAGGCCGCGGACGATGTAGGAGCGCGTGCCCATCGAGCCGGGGATGATGCCGAGCTCGCCCTTGCCGGCGCGGATCGCGCCCTTGCGCGTCACGAGCACCTCCTCGCCGAAATGGATCTCTTCTGACACGTAATTGTGATGGCAATAGATGGCTTCCTGGATCTCGAGCTGCGGGAAGTGCCGCCGGAGGACGCCCTCGGCGAGGTGGAACATGGCCTCGCGGTTCGCGCGGGCGTAGCGCTGCGCCCAGAAGAGGTCGTGCCGATAGGCCTTCATCTCCGGGGTGCCGGCGAGGAACACCGCGAGCTCGCGGTCGGGCAGGTCGCGGTTGTGGGCGAGCTTCTTCGCCGTGGCGATGTGGATCTCGGCGAGCTCCTTGCCGATGTTGCGCGAGCCGGAGTGGAGCATCAGCCACACGCCGCCGTCCGTGTCGAGGCAGAGCTCGATGAAGTGGTTGCCGCCGCCGAGCGTGCCGAGCTGACAGCGCGCCCTCGTGAACAGCCCCTTCACCTTCGGGGTCAGGCTCGCGAACTCGTCCCAGAGCGGCAGGCCCGCGAACCCCTTGAGCGGCGTGTCGTGGGCGGCGAACCCGACGGGGATCGCCCGCTCGAGGTCGCTCCGGATCCGCTTGAGGTCGTCGGGCAGGTCGGCCGCGGTGAGGTTCGTGCGGAGCGCGCCCATGCCGCAGCCGATGTCGACGCCGACGGCGGCGGGCGCGACGGCGTCCCGCATCGCGATGACCGAGCCGACGGTCGCGCCCTTGCCGAAGTGGACGTCGGGCATCGCGGCGACGTGGTGGAACACCCAGGGCAGGGCGCTGATGTTGCGCAGCTGCTCCAGCGCGACCGGCTCGACCTCCTCCGGCCGGGTCCACAGCTTTATGTCCACGTTCTTGCCCTTGATCTGCGCCGGTCCCATCCGGGAAGCGTAGCGCGCGGCGCGCCGGGCGGCGAAGGGAGGGAGGGCGGGCAGGGGAGGCGCGCGCCGCCTCCCTCGCGGGTCACGGCAGGAGGTTCGAGGCGTCGAGATCGAGCTCGTGGATGCCGTACCGATCGGCGGCGACCACGACCTCGTCGCGCGCCCGATCGAGCAGCACCCGGGGGGACGACGCGCCGTGGAAGAACGCCTGCGCCACGGGGCTCCGCGGGTCGTCGTAGTCGACCATCAGCGTGCCGCCGTACACGTTGAAGAACGCGCGGCGCTCGGCGGCGTACGGCATGAGCGTCATCCACCTGTCGACGGGCGTCTCCGAGAGGACGTCGAACCCGGTCGACGATCTCGTGTCGCTGGCCCTCAGGATCGCGAAGCTGCGGGGCTCGTCTCCGTGGCTCCATCGCCAGTACGTCGGCCAGCTCCGCTCGCCGTACGTCAAGAGCGCCCTCTGGTGCTGATCGATGAGGACGGTGTCGCCGAGCGCCTTGCCGGTGAGCTCGTGGTACTTGTTGAGGTGCGCGCGCCCGCCGTACAGCGTCGATTTCGCGAGCGCCGGCTCGATGAAGGAGGGGCCCCACACCCGGTCGCGGGTGAACACCTTCGTGCCGCGGATCGCGAGGGCCTCGCCGGGGATGTTGATCGCCGGGCCGAGGGCGGGCGCCCCCGGGTGGGACAGGTCGACGCGCCGGAGGAAATAGCGCGCGTGGGGGCGCGGGTCGTGGGGCACGGCGGCCGGCAGCTTGATGGAGACGTAGACGTCGCCCTCGTGCGACAGCGAGCTCACGGCGTCCTCGTCGGCCGGCAGCGCGAGGGGCGGCGCCAGGGCCGGATGATCCGGGTCCGAGAGGTCGACCACGTGGACGCTCATCTGCCGGATCTGGCGGCCCACGTCGCCGGCGTAGCAGTACGACTCGAGCAGCCCGTCGAGCGCGGCCTCGTCGAGGACCGGCGCGCAGGCGTCCCTGGCGCCGAGCCGCGTCGTGCACGCGGCGAACCCGCCCGCGCAGTACTCCGGCCCCCCGTCGATCGACTGGCAGGTGCGCTGCCCCGTGTAGTAGGTGCAGCCGTCGAGCCCGGTGCAGGCGTGGTCGCCGTGAGCGTACGTGACGTGCGAATCGCACTGATCGCCCGGCCCGAGATTGGACCAGACGTCGGTCTTGCGCGTGAACGTGAGCGACCTGTTCGTGACGTGGACCCGCGTCGGCTGGTCATGGTCGTCATCGTGAGCAGCGCCGTGGGTCGGGGGCAGGGCCGTCGTGACGAGCTGGCCCGCCGCCCGCGGCCTCCGCGGGTCCGAAAAATCGACGACGCTGATCGTTGTCTCGTAGTCCGGCCAGCTCACGTACCGGGAGGTCACGACGGCGAGCAGGTCGTCGCCGACCTTGTAGTAGCTCGCGTCGGGCGGGACCGGGATGGTCGCGAGCGGCGTCGCCATGCCGGCGTCGTCGTCCGCGGAGATGACCTCCGCCAGGGCCATCGCGTCGGGCTCGCGCTGCCCGGCGTCCTGCTCGGGGTTGCGGATGCGCACGCGGTGATCGCCGTACGCGAAGATCGTGTCGTAGGACGGCGCGAGATCGAGCGCGCCGAGCCGCTCCGGGGCGTCGACGTCGCGCTGATCGTAGAGGCTGAGCTGCGTCTCCGACACGTTCGCCGCGGTGCTCGGGTCGACGCGGAACGAGCGCCGCACGGGGGAGGCGTGCCTCATCACCCCGCGGCGGGTCAGGGTCGCGCCCGAGAACGTGAAGATCTGCACGCCGGACGCGTGCTTCGACACGCCGCTCGACGTGTTGTCACCGGTGAACGGCAGCAGCACGAGGCCCGTCTCGGTCTCGCCGGTCGGCGCCTCCACGCTCACCGCGTCGTCGAGCACGGTGAACGCGCGGCGATCCCAGCTGGCCTCCGACCAGCTCCAGCCGCCCTCGTCCCCGCTCACCTCGGCGCGCGCGAGCATCGGGCTCGGGTTCTCCAGGTCGGTGATGTCGTACAGGCTGGCCGCGAGCCTGCGCGTCCCGCCCTCGTCGTTCACGCCGATCCCGATGAGGCGGGTCGCGCCGAGCACCGGGCGGAAGAAGTCGTTCCAGCCGGAGACGATGAGCTCGCTCTTCTCCTCGATGTTCCCGTCGGGATCGATCGAGAACGCGTGGAAAGGGTCCACGCGGAGGTAGGTGACGGCGAACGCCCGGTCGTCGAGGAAGACCGCGCCGAAGAGCGACTGTCCGTCGCCGAAGTCCGCCTTGTCGATCGGCGCGAGCTCGTCCGGATCCGATGCGTCCCACGTCTGCAGGTGGCTCGACCCGCCGCCTCGCTGCGGGCCGGAGAAGACGCGCAGCATGTCGTCGCGGAAGTCCATGTGAAACCGCGAGCGCACATAGCCGTCCACGGTGACGGTATCGCGGAGCGTCATCGAACCGTCGACGCTCGAGATGTCGACGAGCGACACCTGGCTGTTCTCGTCGTCCCAGCCCACGGGCCCCCGCGCCACGAGCAGGACGTCCCCCTCGCCATGGATGTCCGTCACGCACCCGCCGAGATCGAGCTGGCTGCGCTCCACGAGCCCGCCGTGCGTCACCTCGAAGCTCTTGACCACAGCCTCGTTGTGCCACTCGTACTGATCGTTCCCGAGATCCGTCCACCCCCAGTTGGTGCTGGCCACGTAAAGGGCGTCCAGGGTCGCGCCGTTCGCGTAACGGCTTGTCTGAATGGTTCCAGGTACATCGAATTGTGACAGGAGCTCGGGCGCGTTCCGGTTGGTGAGATCGATGAGCAGGACCGCCCCGCCCGCGCGGCGATCCATGATGAGGCTGCCCGGGGTGGCGCGGAGCCCGACCCAGTCGTTCAGCAGCACGATCGCGCGGTCGCCATCGACGTACATCTCGACGGGCGTCCCGGCGACCGGCATCTGGCCGACCATCGCCGGGCTCTCCGGATCGTGGATGTCGATGACCTGCAGGCCCCGGTAGCTGTTGAGGTTCAGGAGATGCCCGTCCCCGAGGACCCGGTAGATGTCGCCCTCCTCGAGCTCGGTCTGCTCTTCTTCCTCTTCTTCCTCTTCCTCTTCCTCTTCCTCTTCCTCTTCCTCTTCCTCTTCCTCTTCCCCGTAAAACATCGTGGGCAGATCGTCCGCCGACACGAACGACGTGCTCCCGCCGAGGCGCTCGACGGCTGCGGTCGTCTCCTCCGCCGCCGCTCCGGCCGCGCATCCCGGACCGATCGCGAGGAGGGCCGCCCCGAGCCACGATGTCAACGCTGTATTGCGTTGTGTCAAAAAGTGCATCCCGCCACCCGGCTCCTTTCGTCTCAGACCCGATGAGGGCACGAAACCCATGTAGTTCGCCGCCTCCGCGCACTCGGCGCAAGCGATGAATCACCCGGGAACATCTAGGAGTCTTGCTGTCGTGCGGCCGTCACAGGCGGCAGTGGGCTCGCCGCGCGCACGGCACGCGCGGCGGCGCGTACACGCGGCGCCGATGTGAGCATCGAGTCGAGGCGACAGGGGGCGAGCGCCCGAGTCCGGGGTGCGGCGGTCCCCGTTCGGCCTTGCGGGGCCCCGGGGTTCTTGGTACGCGTCGATATCGCTGCTTCCGGGGACCTTGTCCATGCCGTCTTTACGCGTTCTCTCCGCCGCAACCGTCTTGGCCGTGGCCGCCGTGTCCTCCGCGCTCGCGATCGGTTGCGATAGCCGCAAGCCCGCCGAGGAGGCCGCGGCGGGGAAGCCCGACGCCGCCGCGCCGGCCGTGGCGACCGGCGCCCCGGCGGTCCGGAAGGCCGCCGCGACCCAGGGCGACGACCGCTTCGCGGCCCAGATCGCGGCGAATCTGCCCCGGGTGCCCGACCCGGCGATCCAGGTCCCGGAGGGCGGCGGCGCGGGCGCCGAGCTCGACAATGACACCTTCCGCGATCGCACCGTCGCCTTCGTCCGCCAGGTGACCGCGGGCGGCGACAAGGTGACGTGCGATCTGTCCCTGTCGTCCAAACGGCCTTTCCGCGCCGTCGTGATCGGGTTCCAGGAAGGGAAGCAGATCGCCCGCGGGGAGGCGTCGGACGCGGGGCTCTGCGTCGCGCTGAAGGAGGCCGCGCGGCGGGCCGTGGCCGCGGCGGGGGGCGCGCGCGAGGCGCTCGCCGGCGCGCGGCTCGTCGTGGAGCTGCCGGATCATCACGAGTCGATGATCGAGAGCGTCGAGCGCAAGGGGAAGGGCCTCGAGCTCACCCAGGGGCTCGTGCCGGTCCGCGCCCTCGACAAGGCCCTCCTCGCGAAGCGCATCGAGGACGGCAAAGGCTATCTCTTGCGCGTCATCGATCCGGCGCACAAGGGGGTTCACAAGTACTACCACGCGCCCGCCGACCGGTTCGAGGACGAGCTCCACACGATCTACACCGCGTCCACGGCGCTGACCTTGCTGAAGCTGCACGCCTACAAGCCCGACCCGCGCCTGCTCCGCACGGCGACCGAGGCCGCCGGCTTCATGATGGGCATGCAGAGCCTCGAGACGGGCGATCGGACGGCCGGCGCGTTCTTCTACGCGTTCGATCTGGAGCGCAAGCGCCCCGAGCGCCGGCTGGTCGTCGGCACGGCGTCGAAGTCGATCTTCACGCTGATCGAGCTCTACAACATCACGAAGGAGAAGAAGTACCTGGAGTCCGCCGTCATGGCGGCCGACTGGCTGATCTCGATGCAGCGGCCCGACGGCAGCGTGCGCTCGGCCCTGGTCGGGCAAGAGGGCGGCGCGTGGAAGGTCCAGGGGAAGGAGTCGACGCTCTACACGGGACAGGTCCTCTCCGCGCTGTCGCGCACCTACCGGGCCACGAACAACAAGAAATACCTCGACGCCGCGGCCCAGACCGCGGACCTCCTGCTCGCCAGGATCGCCAAGAAGGGCTGCTTCCTCGGCGACGAGTACAGGAAGCCCAACCCGATCTCGAGCTCGTGGGCGGTGCAGTCGCTGCTCGACTTCGTCAAGGCGAGCGGCGACCAGCGCGCCGAGCAGACCGTGTTCCGCTGCGCCGACGACCTCGTGAAGCGGCAGTGGCGCAGGCCCGAGGACGCCTACCGCTACGGCCGCTGGCAGCGGTCGCTCTCGAGCAGCGGGAGCGGGTGGCTCGCCGAGGTGATGTCGGAGGTCCATCACCACTGCCGAACGAAGGCCATGCCGGGCTGCGACCGGTACAAGGACGCGGTGGTCGCTGCGATCCGGCAGATCTTGCAATACACCTATGGGCCCGAGAACTCCTTCATGGTGAAGAACCCGAAGGCCGCCGCCGGCGGGGTGTTCTGGAGCGTGCGGGACCGCTACGTGCGCACCGACTCGGTGTGTCACGCGATGAACGCGTACCTCAACATGTTCGGCGAGCTCGGCGACGGGCCGCTGCTCACGCTCCCCGAGCGGCCCCTCGCCGAGCGGATGGCGCTCGCCGCGGAGGCGACGAGCGCAGGCGCGGCGGACGCCGGGGTCGCCGAGGATGACGGCGAGGAGAGCGACGAGGCCGCAGCGGGGCAGTCCGGGCCCAAGGGCGACGATCCCGAGGAATGAGCGCGCGCGCCGGCAGACCGGCGGCGCGCTGGACCGCGCGCCGCGACCCCGCGGCGCTTCACCGGGCTCAGCGCAGGAGACCCGGTGGGCGAGCCGCGGGGCGCTCCATGCCAGCGGTCGAAACCGGGCGAGCCCGGCGCGCGGTGGTGTATAGGGATCTTGCGAGATCGACCCGACCGGGGGCGCCGCAGGAGGTCCAGATCCGATGAGCAACAACGACGTGGACAGTGGGACCGGCGCGCTCTCCGGCGCAAATGACGCTCTGCGGGCGGGACGCGCGGGCGCGGAAGAGGCGGCGGGGGCGGCGGGGACGATGAAGATGGCCTCCGCGTCCTCGACGGCGGGCTCGACGGGCGTCGCGTTCGCCGAGGCCCTGGCCGCGCTCCGCGCGGGCGTCGGCGGCGAGCCGGAGCATCTCTTCCTGAGCTACACCGAGGGTCACGATCTCGGCGAGCTCGCGCGCGCCACGGCGGCGCTTCCGCCGTCGGTGCGGGTCCACGGGTCGAGCTCCTGCCTCTCGGTGATGACCGCCGCCGGGGTCCACGGCGCGCCTGGCGCCGGCCTGGCGCTGTTCGGCATCGCGGACGCGCGGGGCGCGTACGGCGCGGCCGCCGAGCCGATCGGGGAGTCGCCGCGCGCCGCCGCCGCCCGCGCGGCGCGCCGCGCGATGGAGGACGCCGACCGGGCGGGCAAGCCGCCGGCGCTGTTCTGGCTGACCGCGCCGCTCGGGGTGGAGGAGCAGGTCCTCTGCGGGATCGAGGACGCGGTCGGGGCCGACGTGCCGGTGTTCGGCGGCACTTCCGCGGCGAACTCGCTCGACGGGGCGCTGTCGCAGCTCGGGCGCGGGCAGGCGCACCGCGACGCGGTGCTGCTGTCGGCGTTGTACCCGTCGGGCGAGATCGCCTATGCGTTCGGCTCCGGCTACACGCCGACCGAGCACCGGGGGTGGGTCACGCGCTCGGAGGGGCGGCGGGTGCCCGAGATCGACGGGCAGCCGGCGGCGGAGGTCTACAACCGGTGGACCGGCGGCAGGTTCGCCGCGCAGCTCGGCGGCGGTTCGATCGCGGCGGAGAGCGCGCTCAGCCCGCTCGGCCGGCCTTCCGGCTGGGCCGGCAAGGCCCCTCAGTTCCTGCTCATCCACCCGAACGCGGTGGACCAGGACAACGCGCTGACGTTCGGCGTGCACATCAGCGAGGGCGACGAGCTCGTGCTCATGAAGGGGTCGAGAGAGGGCCTGCTCGATCGCATCACGGCCGTGGCGGGCGCCGCGCTGGAGGTCGCGCGGCCTTCGTTCCAGCCGCAGGGCGCGCTCGTGATCTTCTGCGCCGGGTGCATGCTGGCGGTGCGCGACGACATCGACCGCGTCGTCCAGGGGATGAGCGCCGCGCTGGGGCCGACGCCGTTCCTCGGCAGCTTCACGTTCGGGGAGCAGGGGTGCTTCGTCCGCGGCAAGAACCAGCACGCGAACCTGTCGATCGCCGTGGTCCTGTTCGGGCAATCGGCGTAACCGGCGTAACCGGCGTAACCGGCGTAGATAGATCCGTGGCGGACTGCGGCGATCGCGCCGATCCAGGAGTGATTCAATGTCTCAGGTGAAGATCTACGGGATCAAGGACCGGCTCAACCCGGTGAAGGAGAAGCTGTCGCGGGTGATCCACGCCTGCGTCATGGAGGCGCTGGGGATGCCGCAGGACAAGCGGGCCCACCGCTTCTTCCCGATGGAGCGCGAGGACATGCTGGCGCCGGGCGGGCGCACCGACGCCTATACGATCATCGAGATCTCGATGATGACCGGGCGCACCGTGGAGACGAAGAAGAAGCTCGTGCGGCTCCTGTTCGACAGGATCCGGGACGAGGTCGGCATCGATCACCAGGACATCGAGATCTGCATCTCGGAGTCGCCGCCCCACGACTGGGGGTTCCGCGGCATGCACGGGGACGAGGTCAAGCTGAACTACAAGGTCAACGTCTAGGGCGCCGTCCGAGCCGCCGCTG
This sequence comes from Sorangium sp. So ce185, assembly GCF_051526825.1. Classification (NCBI taxonomy): domain Bacteria; kingdom Pseudomonadati; phylum Myxococcota; order Polyangiales; family Polyangiaceae; genus Sorangium; species Sorangium sp. So ce185. Next base: position 2,400,108 of record NZ_CP150316.1, read on the forward strand.
CGCGGCCCGAAACGTCATCTTCCGGGGTCGTACGGCCGCGATGGGCTGACCCCGCCGACGAAGAAGACGCCGTCGAAGGCGGCGAGCGGGCTGAATTTCTGGAAGGCCCCCTGCCAGCGGTTGTCGATGTCGCCCTCCAGCCACGCGCGCGCCTCGCCCGAGGCGCCGCGCAGGTCGATCAGCAGCGCGCTGGCGGAGCGCGCCGCCGCGGCGTCCGAGAGGGCCTTTTCCAGGCACCGATCGCACCGGCTCGTGGGGATGAAGTCGGACGGCCACTGCTCCGGCGGGACCGGCGCTCCCGTCGGATCGAGGATCGTATCCATCGTCCCCGCGATGAGGACGTACTCCTCCCCGAAGCGCTCCGCGATGAGCTCGCCCGCGCCTCTGGCGCCCACCTTGCCGATCACGACGTCCCCCACGCGGGCGTCGACCTGGGTCTTCAGCAGGTGGTAGTTGTGGGCGTAGACCATCGTCTTGCCGTGACGCGACTGCACCCAGGCGAGGTTCTCGGCGAGCGCGCGCTCGCGCGTCTCTCTCCCCTTGAAGTACACCTTGTAGGCCTCGACGTCGTCCGCCTCCATGAGGTGGCGCGGGTCGATCTCGAGCTCCGGCTCGCGGTCCTGGTAGATCGCCTCGAGGACCCGGATGTTCTCGTCGAAGTCGACGATCGCCGGATAGACCTGCCTCGACCTGAGGTCCCGGACCATCTGCCCGGCCAGCCGGGCGGCGTGAGCGGCCCACGCGTGCTCCTCGGCCGAGCTCGCGCTCGTGTACGCCGCCTCGTTCGCCGCGAGGCGCTCGCTCAGCCGCGCGATGCCCTCCTCGAGCGCGGCCTGCTCGCCCTCGCCGAGCTGCTCGAAGCTGACCGAGGTGAAGCCGTCGAGGTAGTTGCCCGGGATGCGATCCTCGCCGAGGCTCGCATAGTGCTGGCGCACCCGCTCGGTGACCTCGTTCGCCCTCTCGGCGAGCGCCAGGAGCTCGCTGAACTCCGCCCCGGCGTAGGCGGGGTCCACGCTCGCGAGGTAAGGCTCGAGGAGCCTCAACGCGATCACCGGGGCGTCACCGTCCGCGGTGAGGTCCATCCCGTAATAATGAACGGTCGCGGCAGGGTCTCGCTGGCGCGCGTTGTACGCCCTCATCCACTCGAGCAGGCCGCGGACCTCCTCGTACAGCCCGGAGCCGTGGGTGAACCCCGCGGCCATGGCGCTCTCGACGGCGACGTCCGGGTCTCCCTGGACGTACCGCTCGGCCAGCCGCCCTTCGATGATCCCGGACTCCAGGACGATCGCGCGGAAGCCCTTGTTCTCGACCAGGTACTTGAGGAGCCGGATCCGCATCTGGTTGAACTCGTGGAGGGCATGGGCGCTCTCCCCGAGGCCCACGACTTTCGCCGAGCCGAGGAGGTCGCCGAAGGCCTCCATGTCGGCGTCGTCCTCCACCGGATCCGTCGTCTCGATCGGCCTGGCCTCGCGGATCGCCCAGGCCGTGCCTTCGGCGGGCGGCGCGAGCGGGTCGCCCGTGGGCTCCTCGGGGGCCGAAGAGCATCCGGCCAGCGCGAGCGCGCCGAGGAGAGCAGCAAAGGGTCTGATGGGGTGCATGAGGCGGGTCTCCTTCCGTGTGCGTTCTCCGCGCCGCTCCAGGGCGACGGGCGGCAGCGCCGATGCGGGTCGGCCGGGCAGCGCGTCGCGCCTGGTGGGCGCTCCCTGGCTCTGCGCCCCGGCGGGGCGGGGAGCGCCCGGTCCGATGAGACCGGACCCGAATTTCCCGGGGCGCAGCGTCCCGCCTCATGAGGTCAGACGCGGGTCGCGCCGCGCGCCTCGCCCCGCCGGGGCCGCGGGCGCTCCGGACGCGGCATGAGGCCGGCCGGCCGAGGTGCTAGGACCCCGCCCGATGAGGCTCTCGAGCTGGTTCGACGTGGTGTACCTGCTCGGCACGGCGCAGGGGCTGCTCACGTTCGCCCTGCTGTGGGCGCGCCGGCAAAACCGGACGGCCAACCGGATCCTCGCCTTTCCGATCGCCGCCATCTCGGCCTCGTGCGCCTATGTGCTCTACCTGCGGTCGGGCGCCTTCCGGAGCGATCCCCGATGGCTGCTCGCCATCGACACGCTGCCCGCCCTCTACGGCCCGCTCTTCTACCTCTATGCGCTCGCGCTCACGTCGCGGCCGAGGCGCTGGGGACCTCGGCTCCTCCACCTCGTCCCGTTTGCTTTGTATACACTCTACGACATCCCTCGCTTTCTCCTGCCGGGCGAGGAGAAGCTCGCGCTGATGGCGCGCGAGGCCCGCGGGGAGCTCGCGTGGGATCAGGCGCTCTGGCAGTGGGGGGTGGAGCTCCAGGGCCTCGGCTACCTCGTGGCGGCGCTCTGGGCCGTGCGCCGCTACCGCGCCGCGGTGGCGGGCGAGTTCTCGAACGAAGACCGGATCAACCTCCGCTGGTTGCAGCGGCTCCTGGGATCGTTGCTCGTCCTCTGGCTCGGGTCGATGTTCGCGCGGATCAGCCCCGTTCCCGTGCTGGGCTATCTGCACACCGCGCTGATGGTCCTCGTCTACGTCATCGCCTACAGGGGCGCGTCCGAGCCGCAGGTCGCCCCGCCGGGCGACGGCCCCGAGACGAGGGCCTCGGCCGCCGCGGCGAGCGCGGCGGAGGCGCACGAGGCCTCGCGGGGCGAGGGGCCGGCGATCGCCGTTCCGGGCGCGCCGGACGGGGCGGAGCCCGCGCCGGCCGCCGCGACGAGCGCCGAGGCGCGGCCGGCGATCAAGTACCAGAAGACGCGGCTCAAGGAGAGCCAGGTGGCGCAGATCGCGTCGCAGCTGGTCGCCCTATTCGAGCGCGAGACGCCGTACCGGGATCCCGATCTCACGCTCTCGGCGCTCGCGCAGCGCCTCGGCGTGCCGCCCTACCACCTGTCCCAGGTCCTGAACGACCGGTTCGGGAAGAGCTTCCACGACGTCGTGAACCTCGCCCGCGTCGAGGAGCTCAAGCGGCGGCTGCTCGATCGCGACCTGCCGGCGGAGAAGATCCTCGCGCTGGGGCTCGCCTGCGGCTTCAGCTCCAAGTCGACGCTCAACGCCAACTTCAAGAAGCACACGGGGCTCACCCCCACCCAGTTCCGCGACCGCGAGCTCGCGCGTCGCGGAGCAGCGCAAGGCGCGCCTCCTGGAGCTCCCCCCGAAGTCTCCCGCGCCGTCCTGGCGGTCGATCACCACCGGCTCGGTCGCTGATCGCCGCGCGCCCGCGCCGTCGCCGCGGCGCGACTCCGCGGCGGCGGCTCACGCCGTCCGCTCGCGCGCGTGGGGCTCGGCCGGCCGCTCGACGTCGCGCCCGAGCCACGCGCGCGCGAGCTCCCTCACCCGCGCGTTCGCCGGCACCTGCTCCACGTAGCGGAGCCGCGCGGCCGCGTCGGGGATCTTCCGGGCGCGCTCCTCGACCGCGCGCAGCGCCTGCTCGATCGCGGCCCGCGCGCGCGCCGCGTCCCCGCCGGCGAGGTGCGCCTCGCTGACCGCGAGGCGCAGCGGGATCTCGCTGTACCCCAGCGAGCCGCCGAGCGCCGCGAGGCAGCTCAGCCCCTCCTCCGAGGCCTGCCGGGCGGCCTCCGCGCGCCCCTCGCGGAGCAGCGCCTGGATGAGCGTCCGGTAGACCAGCGGCCGGTAAAACCGGTCGCGCTGCAGGACCGCGAGCGCCCTCTCCGCCTCCTGGCGCGCCTCCGGGAAGCGGCCCCGCGCCACGAGGACCCGCGCCAGCGCGCCGTGCGCCGGCCCCACGGTCGCCTCCATGGCGCCGATCTTGATGAGCTGGTTCGCCAGGTCCGTGATCTCGTCCAGCTGCTCCGGCGCGCAGCACTCCGAGAGGAGGATCAACAGCCACACACGGACGCTGGAGACCGTGAAGGCGTCGTTGATGCGCAGCGTGCGCTCCAGCGACTCCCGCAGCTTGCGCTCCGCCTCGGCGTGCTCGCCGAGCTCCGCCATCGAGAGCGCGGTCGAGCTCGCCGCGAACTCGCGCCAGCGCCAGGGGCTCACCTCGAAGAAGACCTCCTCCGCGCGCCGCGCGTCCTCGTACGCCTGCCAGGGATCGTCCCCGAGGAGCCGCAGGAACGTCGAGCGGCTGTAGTGCAGCTGCGCGTGCGCGAGCTTCTCGCTCTCGGGCACGCGGGTCGCGAGCTGCTCCAGGCGCGCCAGGAGGCTCCGCGACAGATCGCGCATGCCCCAGTGGCTCAGGGCCGTGATCGCCGTCGCCACGGGCATGCAGCACGCCGCCTCGGCCCCGGGCTCGGGCTCGCTGCTCATGATCGCGTTCACGAGGGGCTCCAGGTCGCCCGCCAGGCCGAGGTGGCCCGTCATCACCACCAGCCGGCCCACCGCCCGGTTCCAGGCGACGCTCCCGCGCGGCAAGCGCGACAGGGCCTCTTTGCCGATCTCCAGGCCCACGTGCCAGTCCTCGCGCAGGAAGCACACGTCGAGCTTCATCCCGAGGAGCCGGCCCAGGATGTCGCCGCGCGGCCCGCAGGCGATGCCGCGCTCGACGCGCGAGAGCATGCCGTCGTAATCGTTGCTCCGGTACGACTGCTCGGCCGCGCGCAGGTAATACAGCGCGGCGCGCTCGAGATCCCCGCCGAGGTGCGCGTGCTCGGCCAGCACCATGGGGTCCGCCTCGCCCGCCTGCTCCAGGTGCGCCCCGGCGAGCTGGTGGCCGAGCCGCCGATCCTCCGCCGCGAGGAGGCCGTACGCGGCGTCGCGCACGAGGACGTGGCGAAACCGGTACTCCGTGTCGCCGGGGAACCGGCTGCTCCACTGCATCTCCACCATCTCGGAGCGCACCAGGCTCTCCAGCCATCGATCCGCCCCGTCGCCGTCGGCCGCCGGGCGCTCTTGCCCGAGCATGGCGAGCACGCCGCCGCGCCAGAACGTCTGCCCGAACACGCTCGCGCTGCAGAGCACCTTGCGCGCCTCCGGCTCGAGGCACGACAGCCTGGCCTGGAGCATCGCCAGCACCGTGGCGGGCTGCCCCTCGGTCTTGCCCTCGACCACCGCGCGGATCAGCTCCTCCAGGAACAGCGCGTTGCCCGCGGCCTGCTCGACGATGCGCGCCACCAGGCTGGGCGGGACCTCGGCGCCGAGCACCGCGACCACCAGCCGCTCGGCCGCCTTCCTGGTCAGGCCGGCGAGCGGGACCCGGTGCACGACCCGCCCCTGCCACAGCTTCGGGAACACGTCGTGCACCTCGCGGCGCGCGAAGGCCAGCACGAAGAAGGCGCGCTCGCGCAGCTCGAGCAGGGCGGCGTCGACGAGCTTGACCGTGGCCGCGTCGCCCCAGTGCAGATCCTCCAGCACGAGGAGGCACGGGCGCGCCGCGGCCTCGGCGCTCAGCAGATCCAGGAAGGCGCGGCGGATCTGCTCGCTCATGATCTTCGGATCGCTGCGCGCGGCGCTCAGCGAGGCGCTCGGCCGCTCCACCGCGATGCCGCACAGGGCCGCGATGAACTCGCTCACCCGCTCGGCGTCGGCCGGCGGGACGCGCTGGCCGACGCGCTGGCGGATCTTGGCCTCCTGCGCCGCGGGCGGATCCCCGACCTGCACGTCGCAGAGGCGGCGGAGCGCCTCGCCGAGCAGGGCGTAGGGCGAGCCGGCGCTCATCGGCGCGCCGCTCGCGAACAGCACCTCGAGGCCGGGCGACCGGGCGCGGAGGCGCCGGAGCAGCTCGTGCCGCAGGCGCGATTTGCCCATGCCGGGCGCCCCGATCACGAGCGCTCCGGACGGCGACGCCTCCTCGATGCACCCGTCGATCGCGCCGAGCAGCATCGAGAGCTCCTGCTCGCGGCCGACGCAGGGCGTCGGGCGGCCGAGCAGCGGGCGCGACTCGTCGACGCTCGCGCGCTCGCCGGTCAAGGCCAGCTGCCCGCCCATCGTCGTGATCAGGAAGCGCGGCTCGAGCAGCCTCGAGCTCAGCTCGTCCAGCCAGATCCCCGGCTCGAGCGCCGCGCCCTCCGGGTCGGGCTCGGCGGTGACGGTCGGCTCCGCGCCGGCGCGCAAGAGCGCCACCGCCCGGTCGATCGCCTCTCCGGCGGGCACCCCGCCCTGGAGCAGCCCGCGGCCGGTGGTCAGCGCGATGCGGGCCTCGGGCCAGTGCTGCTGCACCTCGAGGGCGCAGCGGGCGGCGGTCGAGACCTGATCCACCGCGCTGCTCGCCGGCGACACGATCACGATCAGCGAGCCGTCCGCGAGCCACTCGGCGCGGCCGCCGAGGCGCGCGAGCCGGAAGCGCAGGGCGTCGCGCGTCGGGCGGGCCCAGGTCTGGGCCGTCGCGGGCGGCAGCGTCTCGCTGGGATGGCCGGAGGCCGGCACGGCGAGGACGACGCTGAGCAGCTGCATCGCCTCGCCGGTGAGCGCCCGGGGCGTCGGCGGCGCCGCGAGCACCGGCGCCGGCGCCTCGTCGCTCTCCTCCGGCAGCGTCAGGGCGGCGAGCTGCTCGCGGAGCGCCGCCGCGTCGCGGGGGCGCCGGCGCGGATCCTTGTCGAGCATCCGCGCGAGCAGCTCCGCCAGCGCGGGCGGCGTGTCGGGGCGCAGCGAGACGACCGGGGGCACGTCGTCGAACAGGATCTTCGCGAGCACGCCCACGAGATCCCGGCCGGCGAACAGGTGCTTGCCGGTCAGGCACTCGAAGAGGACGCACCCGAGGGCGAAGATGTCGACGGTCGGCCCGAGCTCGCGGTCGCCCCGCGCTTGCTCCGGCGCCATGTAGCCGGGGGTGCCGACGAAGCGCCCGGTCCCCGTGAGCGTCATGCCGGCCGCCGCCCAGCGCGCGATGCCGAAATCGAGCACCGTGACGCCGTCGACGCGCTCGTCGCGCAGGAACAGGTTGCTCGGCTTGATGTCGCGGTGGACCACGCCCCGGCCGTGGGCGACGGCGAGCGCGTCGGCGACCCGCGTGAGCAGCGTCACGCACTCGGAGATGCGCAGCGGCCCGCGGTCGAGGCGCTCGCCGAGGTCCTTCCCCGACAGCCACTCCATGGCGAGATAAGGCCGACCGTCCTGGGCCTTGCCGTGCGCCAGGTACGCGACGATGGCCGGGTGCTCGAGATCGGCCAGGAACCGCGCCTCCCGCAGGAAACGCTCGGTCTCCTCCGAGCGCGCGGCGTCGGCGTGCAGCAGCTTGAGGGCCACCGGCGCGCCCGTCGTCACGTCCCGGGCGCGAAATACCTCCCCCATGCCGCCCCGCCTGGCCAGCGTTTCGATGAGGAACCGACCCGCAACCAGAGAACCTTCGAGGAACGACACGGATCGAGCCCTCCACCACCACGGCCGCGCCGAGCGCGCGGAGTGACCGCCCGGTGCGCATGCGAGGATACCCAACTGGACAGCCCGGCGGATCGGTCTTTGCCTTGTTGCTGGGGCCGGCATTGCACTACAGCGAGCGGCGTGTCGGTGGACGTGTTTACGTTCAGGTGTGCACGTGGAGGCGTGCGCGCACACGCCCTAGGGCGTGCGCGCACGGGGTGAGGGCCGCGGCCGGACCGGCGTGCTGCGCGCGTCGGCGGGTGCTTCGCGGCACGAACGATGCTGATCGCGGGGTCGATGCACACCCCGACGGAAGGGCGTTCCTTCATGTCACCCCATGATGCCGAGTTGCTGCGCGACAGCTTCGAGCTCGTCGTGCAGCGTGATCACGAGTTCCCTCGCCTCGTGTACCGGGCCCTGTTCGAGCGGTACCCGCAGGCGAGGCGGCTCTTCACCCGCAACAGCCCCGGGGCGCAGGGCACGATGTTCGAGCGGGCGCTCATGGCGGTGCTCGACCACCTCGAGGACGACGTCTGGCTCTGCGAGAAGCTCGCGCGGCTCGGCGCCCAGCACGCGGCCTACGGCGTGACCCCGGAGATGTACGAGGGGTTCGGCGAGGCGCTCGTCGCGGCGCTGTCCGAGGTGAGCGCCGCGGACTGGACCGAGGCGCACCGGGACGCGTGGACCCGCGCCTACCGCGCCATCGTCTCGCGGATGCGCGCTGGCGAGCGCGCGCCCGCCCAGGTCGCGGCGGGCGCGTGAGGCGGGCGCCGCCGCCCGCGCCGGCTCAGCCCTCGCTCGCCTCTTCGTCCGGCCCGGCGATGCCGTGGCGCTTCATGAGCCGGTAGAGGGCGAAGCGGTTCTTCAGCCCGAGGAGGCGCGCCGCGGTGGTCACGCTGCCCTGCGCCTCCGCGAGCGCGGCCTCGATCTCGACGCGCCCGAGCGAGCCGGAGTCGGACGGCTGGGGCGGGATCGACTTGCCTGGATCCGTCTTGGGGCCGGCCCGCGGATCGGTCTTGGGGTCGCCCGTGTCCGGGCGGAGCACCGCGCAGAGATCGGGCGTGAGGGCGAGGAAGTTGTCGTGGCTCGAGCCGAGGGCGATCCACATGAGCCGCTCCAGCTCGCGCAGGTGGTGCGTGTAGGGGTGGCGGAGCAGCGCCTCGATGAGCGCCGGCGCGATCCGCGGCTCGGCGAGCCGCTCGCCGCGGCGCTCGAAGAAGCGCTCGGTCAGCTCCGGGCTCTCCCGCACGGCCGTGGCGAGCAGGTGCCGCAGGAGCAGCGGGATGTCCTCGCGGCGATCGGGCAGGCCGGGGACGCTCACCGTGATGAGGAACCGCGCGAGGAAGTCGTGCTTCAGCGACTCGAGGGGGCGGTTCGTCGCCGCGATGACGCGGAGATCCGAGCGGCGCACGCGCGACTCGCCGAGCCGCTGGTACTCGCCGTCGCGGTCGAGCACCCGCAGCAGGTGGGCCTGCAGGTGCGGCGGGAGCTCGCCGATCTCGTCGAGGAAGAGGGTGCCGCCGTCCGCCTCGCCGATGAGCCCGGGGCGCTCGGGGCTGCCGACGTTGGGGTAGCCCTTGGCCGTCCCGAACAGCTCGGCGTCGACGAGCCCCTCGGGGAAGGTCGCGGCGTTGCGCGCGACGAACACGCCCGCGCGGCGGCGGGAGAGCGCGTGGATGGCGCGCGCGGCGAGCTCTTTTCCGGCGCCGCTCTCGCCGCGCACGAGCACGTGGTTGCCGGACTGCGCCGCGAACGCGAGGGCGCCGCGCAGCGCCCACACGGCCGGGCTCTCCCCGACGATCCCGTGGGGGTCGGCGTCGCCGAACGAGAACCGCGGCGTCTCCTTGAGCGCCTGGATCACCTCGAGGCTCCACCGCCGCCGCACCACGAACAGCACGAGGGCGTTGTGCAGGGTGAGCGTGTCGCCGGCCCTCACGAGGCCCTGCGTCGCGGGCGCGCCGTTGATGAGCAGGGGGCAGCGCCCGATCGAGCGCACGGCGAGCAGCCCGTCCTCGGTGGGCGTGAGCTCGAGCTGGAGGCGCGAGATCCGCGGCCCCTCGAGCGGAGGCATCATGGCCCAGCCCACCGGCCGCTGACGGTGGAAGGCGAGGCGCGGCGCGCTGTCCTGGGACTGCGGCCCGCCGCGGCCGAGCACGCAGCGCGCGTCGACGAGCGCCGCCTCTCCGACGCGGTGCGGCTCCTCGCGCGACCAGGCGATGACCAGGTGGAAGAACTCCGGGGCCGGCTCCAGGTCGTTCCGGCCCCACAGGAGGCTTCGATCGGTCAGGGTCGTCGTGGACGTCACGGAGGAGATTCCGGAGCGTGATTTTAACACGGGAGGCCGACGCGGACATCGGTAACGTTCCGCAACATTCCGCGACCGCACCAGGCCGAGCCGTACTGCGCGGGCAGCCGCGGCCGTGGAGGCCGCGGCTGGCGGTGCCGCGCCGGGGGGGCCGGATCTGCCCTGGAGAGATTCGACGGGAGGCGGGCAGTAGAGCTCCCGTTTCCACGGCGCCGACGTATGCTCCTGACGGCCGAAGGACGCGGCCCGAGAAGGCGATGAATCAGGCGGGCTTCGCCCGTGGATGGCCGCCAGGTCGCTCGCGCGCGAGGAAGCCGCGGATCGCCGCGTTGACGATCTCGGGCTCCTCGTGGACGATCCAGTGGGTCGCCTCGGGCACGCGCATCACCCTCAGATCGGGGACGTAGAGCTCGATCCCGGCGAGGTTGCTCGCCGGCAAGAGGTACGGATCGCGCTCGCCCCAGATCACGAGGACAGGCACGGAGACGGTGAGCGAGCGGAGCCCTCGGGTGAGGTTGCTCCCCCCGACGGGCTTGCCCGGCCCTGGAGGCCCGATCTGCGCCGCGCGGTAGAGGTTGAGCCCGCCCGTCATCGCGCCCGGCTGCGCGAACGCCTCCAGGTAGACACGGACGTCCGCTTCGCTGAAATACCCCTGCGACAGCCCTGGATCGAGGAAGATCTCCCTCAGAAAGCCGTAGTCGTGTTGGGAGAGGCGCTCCTCCGCGGACCGGCTCCGGAAGAGGTGCATGTACTGGCTCGCGGCCTGCTGCGCTGGGTCCTCGCGCAGCGCCCGGTCGAAGCACGCCGGGTGAGACATGTTGATGGCGACGAGCTTCTCGACGCGCTCCGGGTGGCGGAGCGCCACGGCCCAGGCCACGACCGCGCCCACGTCGTGGCCGACCAGCACGGCCTTCTCCTCGCCGAGGTGCTCGATCAGCGCCGCGATGTCCGCGGCGAGGAGGTCGATGCCGTAGGCGTCCACGGCCGACGGCTTCGACGACAGGTTGTAGCCGCGCTGGTCCAGGGCCACCGCGCGGTGGTGGCGGCCGAAATCGAAGAGCTGCCGTTTCCAGGCGTACCAGAGCTCGGGGAAGCCGTGGATGAACAGGATGAGCTTGCCCGCGCCCCTGGACGCGTAATGGAGGCGGACGCCGTTCACGTCGGCGTGAGCATGGGTGATGTCGTTCCTGGGCAGCATGGCGATGACCTCACCCGACTCCGAGCCGCGCCGGCTCTGCGAGCGACGGCGCGCGCGCGCGCCCGGCGCGCGGCGCCGCCGGCTCCTCGCGGCGAGCCCCGTTCCTCTCGTGGCGGAGCCGCGAGATCGCCTCGTAGACCGCGCGCCGGGCGCGGTTCAGCCCGCCGAGCGGCCGGTGCGCCGGCAGCGCGTGCCAGGGCGTGAACGAGAGGTTCTCCTCGAACTCCGCGTGTCCCGGGAGGTCGAGGCGCTGCGCCGGGATGATCATCGTCGCGACCTTGATGAACGGCGACAGCGCCTCGCTCCAGCGGACCGTCGGATCCTCGATCGGCGTCTTCGTCGGGTGGGCCTGGAGCTGCACGAGGAAGTCGAACATCCAGTCTCCCTGATCGAGCTGCCGCGCCACCGCCTGCTTGAGCGCGTCGTCGCCCGGCTCGACCTCGACGCCGGGCGCGCCGCAGGGCCGGGGGACCACGCAGAACTTCATCGCCCGCTCGCCGAGCCGGAACGGCGTCTGGCTGAAGTACCGGGCGTGCAGGGGGTTCTTCACCGGCTTGAGCACGACGGAGAGATAGTTCATGAGCTCGCGCAGCCGGAGGCGGGGCGGGCGGAGCGAGCAGAAATACGAGAGGGGCTTGCCCGCGCTCATGGCGGACATGAGCTCGAGGTAGTCCGCGACGCTCCGCGAGAAGAACACGTCCGTGTTCCCCATCAGGAAATCCTGCGTCGTCGCGTCCTTCTCGCCGTCGAGGATCTTCTCCCCCTCGACGCCGAGCAGCTTGATCGCCATGCAGCGGGAGTCGCGCTTCATGTCCGACTGGACGCGCGAGGACGTCGACGAGAACCGGACCCACGCCGGGTAGACGCGCGGCTCCCGGAAGACGCCGTGCCGGAGCTCGCGGGGCAAGCCCTCGTCGACGATGAAGTGGGCCCTCACGCAGCCGTGCGATTTCGGGTGCACCCCGCGGAGCGCGGGCGAGGCGCCCTTGGGGTACGCTTGCTCGTAATTGCGCCTCATGATCTCGGTGATCTGGCGGATGCTGTCTTCCTCGCCGGGCGGCGGGTACTCCTCGTGGAGCTTGAGCGTCGTGTTCATGACCAAGATCCTCGATGTCGTTGGGGGCCTCAGGAAAGCTTGGCGACGGCGCGCTCGCGCGCGTGGAGCGGCAGGGCGGCGGTCGCGACCTTCACGCCGGACGCGATCTCCTGGCGCTTCCGGTGCTGCACCTCGTTGCGCATCTGGATGAGCCGAGCGAACGTGGTGACCCAGAAGGGCGCTCCCAGCGAGAGCAACCCGCACGAGAAGGCGAGCCCGGCCAGCCAGAACAGCGAGTCCTGGAGGAGCTCCAGCGAGGTCGGCGGGGGCGCGAGGATATCGTGGCGGTACGCGCGGAACCGCTGGACGATCCAGCTCTGTTGCCAGCCGAAGCCGAGGTTCGCCTCGTCGAGGAGGGTCGCCGTCTTCTGGATCTCGATCCCGAGCTCCTCGAGCGTGGCGTCGGGGAGCTCGTCCGGCGCGCCGGCCGGGCGCTCGCCCAGGCGCGCCGCGGTGGTCGTCACGGTGTCCGCGTGGGCGGCCACCTGCGCGCGCGCGGCGCCGCTCTGGTGGAGCCGCGCGAGCACCTGGAAGCCGTCGAAGTTGAAGAGGATGACCACCATCATCGAGACGAGGAGCGTCAGCCGCCGCACGCGCAGCTTGAACGTCTGCGACGCCGTGCCCTCGAGGGTGGGGAACCAGCGGCGCACGTACGTGGAGAACTGCTCCAGCGTCGCGTAGCGCTTCGGCGCGCTGGAGCCGCCCTGGCCGCAGCTCACCCAGCGGCTGGGCAAGAGGAGCTCGCGCCCGTCCCCGTCGGCCGGCGCCGAGGCGCCGGTGGCGATGCTGATCAGGTCCTCGACGTCGATGTACTCGACGAGGCCCGCGAGCCGCTCGGGGGCCGAGCCGTACGCGAGCTTCGCGCTGCGCGCGTGCAGGACCGGATCGGAGAGCACCTCGTGCACGAAGCGCATCTCGCAGGCCTCGTTCCTGGCGAGCGCGCCTCGCGCCGGGAGCCCGGTCGCCGGATCGACGACGTCGGGGTCCTTGTGGAACGCGCGGAAGCCGTGCATGAGCGACCGCAGCATGTGGATGAGGACGCAGGAACGGTAGCGCCCGACGTTGACGATCACCTGCACGACCGCGCTCACGAACAGGCTCGCAGTGAGCATGATCATGGCGAAGGCCAGCGCGGTTTCCAAGAGGGGGATCATGACTCTGCTCCTTCTTGTCCGGTTCGATCAAAGGGTCTTGAGATAGTCGATGAGGGCCTCGCGGTCCTCCGGCGGGAGGTCGGCGCCGTACGTGTGCCCCTCGTTGCCGTTGCCCGGGATCGGCTCGCCGTTGTCGTCGACGGTGCGGTAGAGGAAGAGCGCGCGCTCGCCCTCCATCGGCTCGGTCGACACCCACCCGACGTTCCGCTCGTCGAAGCGCCGGTCGCCGCGGTAAAACTGCTTCGGCCGGAACTCCCGCGCCTTCTCCGGAGCGAGCTTGCCGCGGGGCGCCGGCGGCTTCAGCAGGTCGGCCAGCGTGGGCACGGAGCCGTTGTGGAGGTAGGGGGCGCGCGCCCAGATCCCGTCGAGCGGGCCGGCGAGGTACTCGCCCGCCGCCCTGACCGGGCGGAACGCGTCCTTCTCCCAGAGCAGGCGCCGCTCGCCGTACGCGTTGAGCGCGTCCGCGGCCGGCTTCATGAACGCCTTGGAGCGCTCCGCGTCGGTCCCCGTGTCGAGGCGCTCCATGTAGAGGCTGCCCTCGACCTCTTCGATCGTGCGCCTCTCCGGGTCGTAGAGCCCGTGGCACGAGGCGCAATGCTCGGTGAAGACCGCGAGGCCGCGCTCCACCCGCTCGGTCGCGGGCGCCGTGAAGGGGTATTTCGGCGCCGGGAGGTCGCGGTCGAGCCAGCGCCCGATCGCGTCGATGGTGGCCTTGTTGAGCGACATCGGGACGGCGCCGACGCCGATGGCCGAACCGCGATTGCGCGCCTTGGAGCTCATCGAGTTGCCGTCGACGTGGTGCCACTCGCGGATCTCGGCGCGCTGGTTCCACAGCGAGGGGAAGTCGATCTGGGCCGCGGTGCCGTCGTCGGGCGCCTTGAGGACCTCGAACTTGACCGCGTTGAAGGGGTCGATGCGCCCCGGGCCGTTGTCGGCGCGGAGGTCCATCCAGTCGAACGCCCCGGAGCTCCCCCGCTTCTTCAGCTCGACGAGGAGGATCCGGTAGAGCGCCTGCTCGCGGGCGGTGAGCGGGGCGGCCCCTTCCTCGGCGAGCGCGGCGTTGATCTCCAGGATGAGCCGATCGCCGGTCATGCGCTCGTCCTGGAAGGCGCGCGCGAAGAAGCGCTTGAATCCCTGCAGGTCGGCGGTGTGGTTCGGCATCCCGTCGACGTAGACCGGCTCGCCGCGCTCGTTCAGGTACTCGCCGCGGTGACAGCCCGAGCAGTTGATGGCGACGCGCTTCAGCGCGAAGCGGGTGCGCAAGAGCGGGATGTTCAGGGTGGAGTCGGCGAGGAAGAGCCCGCGGCCCACCGGTCGCGACGCGTAATAGGCGCCGTCGTCGGCGCCGAAGCCGAAGCGATCGTAGCCGCGCCCCTTGAACTCGTCGTCGAAGATCTTCGGCATGACGCGGAAGATCCAGTAGGGGACGCCGCCGCCGAACTCGGTGCCCGTGGCGCCGTAACGGAAGCGCCACACGATGTCCTCCGGGTCGATCTCCTCCACGCCGTGCGCGAGCTGCTCCTTCGGAATGGCTTCTTCCGAAGGGAGGCGGAGGTCGACCGCGACCGTCGCGTCGAGCTGCCCTGGCCGAAAGACAAGGACGGTGAGCAGCACGAGGAAGGTGACGAGCGGGATGCAGAAGGCGGCGCGGCTCGTGCTCAGCCAGCCCGCGGCGCCCGTGACGAGCTGCCGGATCCAGGCGCCGTATTTGCCGGCGCCGCGGGGCGCGACGTCGACCTCTCCCGGCTGCGGGGGGGAGCTGTCGATCAGCGTGCGGGACACCTGTTCGTATTGCCGGAGGGTCAGGGGGGACATGCTGCTCGGAATCATGCGATCGTCGTCGGTGGGCATCGCGGTGCTCTCCTTGGCAGCGCGAGGCGAGCGCGGCTTCGGTCCTGCGGGGACCGCGCCGGGCGGCACGCCTCGGCCAGCAGGGGGCGTGGCGCCACGGGCGCGCCACGCTGCGTCGTCTGCTTCGCCCCAAGCACGGCGTGGGCCACCGAACTGTCGTCGAAAATGTCGGGGTTTGCTGGGGAATCCGGGGGGTGCGAGCGCACGGAGCGCACGTGCACGCACGCACGGACCCGCACGGTGCTCTGTCCAGAGGGCCTCCGGATAGGGCGCGTCGCCGGCGCGAGTGTCAGCGGGCGCACTCTCCGCCTCGGTCGGCGCGCCCCGATCGCCCTCGTCCTCCTCCGTCATGGACTCCAGCCCTCTTCCGAGGCGCGTCGCGCCCTCGCCGAGCGTCTCCCGCGGCTCCGGGGAGCGGCGCTGGCGGCGCGCGCGGCGCCGCCGTGCGGCCGGGGCAGCGTCAGGGCACCGGCCCCCTGGGAGCACGAAACCAGCGTCAACGACGCCGGGGTGCCGGCGAAGAAGAGCGTGACCCCGCAGAACGACGGAGGCGCTGATGGTTCATCGATTCGTGTCAGGGCTTGGTTCTCTCCTCCTCACCGCGCTCGATCCCTCGGTCGGCGTGGGCTTCGCGGCGACCCTGCCGGCGATGGCCAGCGTGGCGCAGCCGGCGCGGGCGTCGGTCATCGAGCTCGCCGGTGGGGACCCGCAGCCTGGAGATCCCCAGTGCGGCGCGTGCGCCGCGTACGTCTTGGAGGAGCAGGCGCTCTATGTGTTCTTCAAGGCGGTAGGCGCCGCGCCTCGCCTGCGCCTCGATCTTTATTCGCTGAACAACCAGCTCGTCGGCACCTATGCGCTCAAGCCGACCGCGGGCTACGGCATCGGCAGGATAGCGTACGCCGTCCCCGGGGGCCCCACGCGTGACGTGGTACAACGGGGCGTCATCCGCTGGAACGGCGAGCAGCCCGGCGTCGTCCATCAGATCAGCGTCGCCATCCAGAGCTCGTGGCGGGGCTGGAGGTCCCTGGACGACTAGGCCTGAGACGGATTCGTCGATCGCGACATCGATGTTGCTCTCGCGGCGGCGGGCCGTGTGTCATCTCTCTGCGTCGGCGGCGGAGCGCCGCGCGCACCGCCGACAGGAGGAGAAGAGCCCCATGTGCCCTGCGTGCCTCGCGTCCATCGGAGTGGTCCTCGCCAAGGCGGCATCGGCCGGCGCCGTGACCGCGTTCGTCGTCAAGAAGCTCCGGAACAGGAAGAACGCCGGCGTCACCGCCTCCGCGGGAGGGCGCCGATGAGCTGCGCCAAGGTCGCTCCGCGGCAGGAGCGGCTGGCAGCGCGCTCGCGCTGCTGCGGGCTGAGCTGAGCTGAGCTGAAGCGCGCTCGCCGGTCCTCCGCCGGGCGCGCGCTCAGCGCGCCGCGGCGGCGGCGGCCTGGCCGCCGGCCGCCCGGCGCGCCGCAAACCGGTTCTCCGGCCGGGGGAGCCCGTAGTGGTCGCGCAGCGTCGTGCCCTCGTACTCGGCGCGGAACAGGCCGCGCCGGCGCAGGAGGGGCACCACGTGGTCGACGAACGCCTCCAGGCCGGAGGGGAGCAGCGGCGGCATCACGTTGAAGCCGTCCGCCGCTCCGTGCGTGAACCACTCCTCGATCGTGTCCGCGACCTGCTCCGGCGTGCCGGTGAACGTGCGGTGTCCGCGGCCGCCCCCGAGGCGCGAGAGCAGCTGCCGCACGGTGAGGCTTTCCCGCCGCGCGAGGTCGGTGACGAGCGCGAAGCGGCTCTGCATCCCCCGCACCGCCTTCACGTCGCTCACGGGGGGCAGCGGCCTGTCCAGGTCCGCCTCGGTCAGCTCGACGCCGATCAGGCCGGACAGCTGCTTCAGGCCGTAGGCGGGCACCTGGAGCTCCGCGAGCTCGTCCTCGCGCCGCCGGGCCTCCTCCTCGGTACCGCCGAGGATCGGCACGATCCCCGGGAGGATCTTCACGAGGGCCGGGTTCCGTCCGAACGCGGCGACCCGCCGCTTGAGGTCCGCATAGAACGCTTGCCCCTCGGCCAGGGTCTGCTGCGCCGTGAACACCGCCTCGGCGTACTGGGCGGCGAACTCCCTGCCGTCCTCCGAGGAGCCTGCCTGTACGAGGAGCGGGTGGCCCTGCGGCGTGCGCGGCACGTTGAGCGGGCCGCGCACGCGGAAGAACCGGCCCTCGTGGTCGATGCGGTGGATCTTGTCGCCGTCCGCGAAGCGCCCTGTCGCCTTATCGCCGATCAGGAAGTCGTCTTCCCAGCTGTCCCACAGCTTGAGGCACACGTCGACGAACTCGGCCGCGCGCTCGTACCGGTGCCGGTGCTCCGGCACCTCGTCGAGGCCGAAGTTCTGGGCCGCGTCGCTGCCCGCCGTGGTGACGATGTTCCACCCGGCCCGGCCCCCGCTGATGTGGTCTATCGTGGCGAAGCGGCGGGCCAGGTTGTAGGGCTCGTTGTACGTGGTCGAGGCCGTCGCCACGAGCCCGATCCGCTCGGTCACCGCGGCCAGCGCCGGCAAGAGCGCCGTCGGGTCGAGCCGACCCACGGGCCGGTACCGGATGTCGCCCTGCAGCGCCGGGCCGTCGCCGAAGAAGATCGAGTCGAACGTCCCGCGCTCGGCCACGCGGGCGAGGTGCTTGTAGTGCGCCACGTCCCACGTGCCGGTCGGGTGGCTCTCCGGGAACCGCCACGCCGACTCGTGGTGTCCTATCGTCATCAGGAACGCGTTGAGGTGCAGCTTGCCGGGGCGGTGGGGCACGGTCACGGGAGACTCCTTGTCAGGCTCGGGGAGCGCGGGTGTCGAGCGGGGGGCCGCGGCCGACGATGCCTGAGGAGCGGCGGGCGGCGACCGGCGACCGCGGGCAACCGCCGTGCCGCAGGTCCGCTCGCCGCGCGGCGGTGACCGCCGGCCCGCGCGCGCCCGCTGGCGGGCGGTGCCGCACTGAGAGGAGCCCGGAGCGCTGCTGGTGCGCTGCTGCCTCAGCAGCAACCCGGGGCGGTCTGCTGCTCCGGCGCGAGCACGAGGTGCGTCATGGTCAAGAGGAGAAACCGCAACGGCGCAAGAGGCGCAAGGGGGACAGAGAGCGAATCACCTTCTTCTCCTCCCCCTGCGCCGCTTGCGCCCTTGCGGTCCTCTTCCCACGATCCCCACGAATCGATAGAACGAGGCTCAGCCCGAGCGAGCGCGCCTCGCGCGCGCCGCGCCGGCGATCTCGGCCTCCGGCTCGACGTCCGCGTCGTCGGGCGGCTCCACCCAGGGGTGGGTGAGGCGCTGGGGGCGCACCTGCGGCACGGACGGCCGCGGGCCCGCGGCCGCCTGGCGCGCCTCCTCGGCCGCGATCTCCAGCAGGCTCTCGCGGCTGATGCTCACCAGTTCGACGCGCAACGCCTCGGGCATCGAGCCGGGGCGCGGCGGCTGCTGCAGCTCGGCCTCGATCGCCGCCAGGGTCTCGTGGCCCACCGACGCCATGCCCACCCGGATCTCGGGCGCCGACGACAGCGCCCCGCCGAGCGCCCGCGCGACGGCGGCGTGGCCCTCGCGGCCGAGCGCCGCCTCGCCGATGCGGAGCTCCGGCAACGACGCTGCGGGCGCGGGCGGACATGAGGCGCGCGGCGGGGGCGCGTCGCGGAGCACCACCGGGCGCGCCAGCGAGCGGGGCGGCCCGCCGTTGGCCAGGAGGACCAGTCCCGCGACGGCGCTGCGCCTGGCCGGCGGCGACGGCGGCGCGGCGCGCTTCGCGGGCGACGGCTCGCGGACGGCCGCGACCGCGCGGGTGGACGGCGGCGGCTCGCGGACCTCGACGACCGGGCGGCGCGCGGAGGCGGGCGGCGCCTCCCCGCGCGGGCGCGACCGGGTGCGCCGGTGCCCCTTGTGGACCACCGGCCGCGACGCCGCCGCGGCCGCCTCGTCGATGGCGCGCAGGCCGTGCTCGAGCGCGGGCCACACGCCCTGGCGGTCCGCCCACGTGGGCATGACCACGCAGAGGATCACCTCGCCGGCCACGCCGAAGTACACGTCGATCGGCGCCGCGCCCCCGTACGGGACCAGGTCCTCGCGCGGCAGCTCCACATGACCGAGCCGGCCCTGGCTCCCGAGGCTCAGCGCCGCCTCCACGATCCGGCCGCGGCCCTCCTCGGACATGTCGCGCGGCGCTCGCCGGGTGACGAGCCTCCCCCGCCGGGTGATCACGAAGGCGAAGTCCGCGCCCGCAGCCACGTAAGTCCGGTCCGAGATCTCGTCGAGATTCGCCACATTCGCATCCTACACGATCCCGGGCGGCCGCGTCCGACAATCGTGTCTATCCGGGTCGATCATGTCCCACACAGGCGAGAATCGAGGACGCTGGTTGGAAGATTGCCAGTAGGGTGCAATCGCTGCTGCCCTCGGCTCTCTCGGCCGAGGCGTCACCAGCCGCAATCACACGATGCGCGCGTCCATGCCATGAAACGGACCATTTCTTCTCGATGGCTGTGCGGCGCGACATCGGGTCGCCCTCGGAGTCGAGGCCCTCTCCCGTCGCAGCGCTGCCCAAGGCATCGACTTCCGGGGTCGTATCGAGGGCACCAGCTCCACGCGCCACGGTCGCCGGTACGAGGGAGGCGCCGTGCGGCCATGACCCGCGGATGGACTTCCTCGATCGCAGCGAGCGACCCCCGCAGGCCGTGCGGCGCGGCCAGACAGCGCGATTCTCCCGCGCCAATCGGCGCGGCCGCGCTCTCGGCGGCCCGGGCGGCGCCGGCGAGCGCCCGACCCCTGCTGCTCTCGCCCGCGTCGGCTATGCTCCCGCCGTGCTCGCCATCGAAGCCGCCGCGCTCCGCAAGACCTACGCGGGCCTCTTCCGGCGGGAGGGCCACCAGGCCCTGGCCGGCCTCGATCTCGCCATCCCCCGCGGCGCCGCGTTCGGCCTCCTCGGCCCGAACGGCGCCGGCAAGACCACCTTCATCAAGACCCTCCTCGGCGTCGTCCGCCCCACCTCCGGCGTCGTCCGCGTCCTCGGCGGCGCCCCCGAGGACCGCGCCGTCCGCGCCCGCATCGGCTACCTCCCCGAGCGCCTCCACCTCCCGCACGCCTTCACGCCCGTCGCCTTCCTCGCCAGCGTCGCCCGGCTCAAGCGCCTCTCGATGACCGAGGCCGCGCTGCTCCGCGACCTCGCCCGCGTCGGCCTCCGCGACAGCGCAGAGCGCCGCATCGGCGGCTTCTCCAAGGGGATGAAGCAGCGCCTCGGCCTCGCCGCGGCCCTGCTCGGCGCGCCCGACCTGCTCGTCCTCGACGAGCCCACCGACGGCATCGACCCCCTCGGCCGCGCCGAGATCCGCCGCATCCTGACCGAGGAGCGCGCCCGCGGCGCCACCCTCTTCCTCAACTCGCACCTGCTCTCCGAGACCGAGCGCGTCTGCGACCGCATCGGCATCCTCGCCGGCGGCCGTCTCGTCCGCGAAGGCGCCCTCGAGGCCCTCTGCGGCAGCGCCACGCGCTTCCGCGTCCGCTTCGCGCCCGGCTGCGACCCGGCCGCGCTCGCCCCGCTCGGCTTCGTCGCCCGCGACGCCGAGGGCGCCTTCACCTGCGACGCCGGGGGCCCCGAGGACCTCAACGCCCTGCTCGACGGCGCCCGCGCCCGGGGCGCCCTGCTCATCGAGCTCGCCCGCGACATGCGCGACCTCGAGGACGTCCTCGCCGAGGCCCTCGGGGCGCAGGGCAGGCCGAGCTCCGGAGGACCGTCGTGAAGACCGTCCTCGCCGTCGCGCTCGACCTCGTCCGCGAGGCCGCCTCGCGCCGGTGGTTCCTCGCCCTCGGCGCGGGCATCACGCTCCTGCTCGGCGTCGCCGGCCTCACCCTGCGCATGGACGTCGTCGACGGCGCCCTCGCCGCCACGCGCCTCTTCGGCCAGGTCGTCCCCACCGACATCCGGTCCGTCGACGTCGCCCTCCGGCCCATCTTCCGGGCGGCGGCGTACGTCATCTTCTACGGCGGCCTCGGCTTCGGCGTCCTCGCGTGCGCCGACTTCGCCCCGAGCCTGCTCGCGCCCGGCCGCATCGAGCACCTCCTCGCGCTCCCCGTCCAGCGCTGGGAGCTGCTCGCCGGCACCTTCCTCGGCGTGCTCGCCCTCGCCCTGGCCGGCGCGCTCTACGGCGCGGGCGGCTTCACGCTCCTGCTCGCCGTGAAGACCGGCGTCTGGACGCTGCGCCCCGTCCTCGCCGCCTTCCTCGCGAGCGTCACCTTCGCCGCCCTCTACGGCGCCATGCTCGCCGTCGCCGTGTTCGCGCGCAGCGCCGCGCTCTCCGCCGCCACGGGCGGCGCCCTCTTCGTCGCGGGCATCGTCGCCGGCTACCGCGAGCGCCTCTCGAGCTTCTTCGAGTCCGGCGCCCCCCGCGCGCTCTTCCGCGCCGTCACCGCGCTCCTGCCGCGCGTCTCCACGCTGGCCGACACCTCCGCCGAGCTCGCCGCCTCGGCGCCCGTCGAGGCGCTCGATCTCGCGAGCCAGCTCGCGGGGATCGCCGTCTTCGGCCTCGCCGCGGTCGCCTTCGGCATCTGGGGATTCGAACAGAAGGATTTTTGAGCTCCATGCGCCACCGAGCCTGGCTCCTCGCTGCGGTCCTCCTCCTCGGCCTCGCCGCGTGGCTCATGTCGCGCGGCGACGTCAAGGCGACGTCCCCGAAGAAGGCGCGCGTGGAGTTCCCGCGCGGCCCACGGGAGCCCGAGCTCGAGCGCAGCCTGCGCCGCCGCACGCTGCCGCCGCCGGCGCTCGACCCGAGCGCGGCGCCGAGGCCCTCGCGCGACCCGCTGCTGACGGCGCTGCCCACGGACAGGGCCACGTCGGCCGTCGTCTTCGAGGCGAGCGCCATCAAGGAGTCGCCGGCCGGCAAGCTCTGGCTCGACTGCATGCTCGCGAACGTCGAGATGGATAGCTTCGAGGAGATCGAGGACGAGTTCGGGATCGACGTGCTCGAGGACATCGACCGGATCGCGGCGACGTCGGGGGCCCTCGTGGTGGTGTCGGGCGAGTTCCCGTCGGCGCGCTTCGATTCCCTGCGGGGGAGCCGCCGCGCGTACGGCGCGCGGGGGACGCTGTTCGAGGAGGAGGGGCGCGTGCCGGTGTTCGGCCGCTGGGGCGACGGCCTCCTGCTCCTCGGCAGGGACGCGGCGGCGATCGAGGCCGCGATCGACAGGCTGGAGGACAAGGTGGCGCCCGCGCCGCCGGTGATCCCCGAGTGGGCGAGCTATGGAGACGCGTACGGGGTGCTCTCGGCCGACGACGTGGCGGAGCTCCTCGAGGGGAGCGAGCCGGACATCGCCGAGCGGCTGCGCGGCGCGGTGGGCCAGGTGGAGCTGCACGTCGACGCGTCGGAGGACGTCGCGATCGTGGCCGACGTGACGGGGCCCGTGGCGGCCGACGTGGACGATCTCGGCAAGACGCTCGGGACCGCGCTCTCGCTGGCCCGGCTGAAGGCGCAGTCGGACGGGGAGGAGCAGCTCGTCGAGCTGCTCGACCTGGCGCGGGTGAGCCCGCGCAAAGGGCGCTTCTCGATGGATCTGGCGCTGCCGCTGCCGATGATCCAGAAGGCGATGGGCCGCTGCGTGGAGCGCCGGAGGGACGGCGGGGCGCCGGATGAGGAGGGGACGGGAGGGGAGGCGCGGTGATGTGATGGTGTCGCCAGGCGCCCCCTCGATCCGTCGACAATGGGGCCACGAGCGGCCGCGCGAGCTCGAGGCGAGCCGCGCGTAGGCGCGACAATGCGCGGATCCGGCGGGTCGTCAGCAATCGACGCGTCAGGCGCGAAACACCCGTGAGACGGGCTCGCCGATCAGCGCGGCGAGGATCCGCTCGCCGTCGGGCCATGGCCCGAAGCCGGCGTCGGTGTTGATGTGCCCGCACGGTCCAGCGTGGATGAGCTGGCTCCCCCAGGCGCGCGCGAAGGCCTCGGCTCGTTCCGGGGTGCAGTAGGGATCGTTCGCGCTCGCGACGACCGCCGAGGGGAACGGGAGCCTGACGCTGGGCAAGGGGTGGAACGTCGACGCGTCGCGCGGATGGCTCGGAGACTCGGTGTCGGCCGGCGCGACGAGCAACGCGGCGCGCACGGGCCGCGCGCCCGACGCCCCCCAGTGGACCACCGTGCTCACACCGCAGCTGTGCGCGATCAGCACCGGAGGGGCGGCGCTGTCTGCGACCGCCCGGTCGAGCGCCTCCACCCACGCGCGCCGGTCCGGATGAGCCCAGTCGGGCATCTCCACGCGGCGCGCGAAAGGGAGCTTCTGCTCCCAGAGCGTCTGCCAGTGGCGAGGCCCCGAGCCGGAATAACCAGGAACCATGAGCAGCGGCGGCATCATGCGACTATCTTCCACCTGGCGCGTCCGGGCGTGAAGCGCTATGGACGTCGCTCTGGGTGCGCAGGGGCGCCCTCCCCGCCGGAAAGAAGCCTTTCACCCTGCAACGCGACGATCGCGGGTCACCTCGCACCGTCATGAGCACGTCGAGATCCTCGGGCCGAGGGAGCGGGCAGCGGCCGATTCGAGAGGAGACGTCCATGAACGATCCCGTTCGCGAGCTGAAGATCCGCGCCGAGCTGCTGCACAAGCGGCTCGCGTCGAACGACGCCCAGGCGCTCTCGCGCCTGCGCGCGCTGCCCGAGCTCGTGCGCGCCGACGAGGCCGCGCTCGCCGCGGCCGTCCCCGGCATCCGCCGCAAGCATTGCCTCGCCGTGGTCGCGCGCGAGTGCGGCTTCTCGAGCTGGGAGCGCGCGCGCCTCGCCCTCGCGGGGGAGCCCGGCGCGCCCGAGCTCGGGGCCTTGCTCTACGGCCGTGATGCCGGCGTGCTGCACCACTGGTTCACGACCTACGACGAGGCGCGCGCTCACCTCGAGGCGCTGCCGCAGGCGCCGCGCAGCTATCTCCTCACGTACAAGCGCCACTTCTTCGTCGCCGATCGCGCGTTCGTCGCGTCGCTCGGGCTCGATCCCGACGACCCGGACTGGCGGGCGATCGGATGGGACTGGGCGCGGCCCGCCGACCTCGCCGCGCGGAGCCGCCTCTACGCGAAGCGGCTCGCCGCGACGCGGGGGACGGCATGAGCGCCCCGGAGCTGCACCCCGACCTCGCCGCCGCGCTCGAGGCCGCGTTCCCCGGGCGCCCGGTGACCGACGTGACGGCGCTGTCCGGCGGGTTCTCCGGCGCCACGCTGGTCGCGTTCGCGGTCGACGGCGCGCCGTACGTCGCGAAGCGCTGCGCGCCCGATCCGAGCGATCCGGGGCGCTTCGCGCGCGAGACCGCGTGCATGCGCGCCGCCTCCGAGCGCGGCGTCGCCCCGCGCCTGCGCCACGCGGACGCGCGGGCGGGCGTCACGATCATGGACCGCATCGCGGGGACGCCGCTCCGCCCGACGCGCGACCCGGCGCTGCTCGGGCGGGTCGCGGCGGCGTTGCGGCGGCTCCACGACGGTCCGCCGTTTCCGCGCGGCCCGTCGCGCATGGACTTCCTGCGCTCCCTCGACGCGCAGTGCGCCGCGCTCGCGGGCGTGGGCCTCCCGGCGGAGCTCGTCCGCACCGCCGACGCGCTCGAGCGGGTGAGCGGGCCCCACGCGCACGCGGCCCCGTGTCACCGCGACGTCAACCCGAACAACGTGCTCGTCGCGGCCGACCGCGTGTACCTCGTCGACTGGTCCACCGCGGGCGCCGGCGATCCGTTCGTCGACCTCGCGCAGCTCGGCGTGTTCGCCTATCCGCGGCCCGAGCAGCGCGAGGCCCTGCTCGAGGCGTACCTCGGGAGGCCCGCGAGCGACGACGACCGCGCGCGGGCGCGCGTGGCGCGCGCGATCGCCCTCGCCTATTACGCGGCGGGGTTCTTCGTCGCGGCGGCGCGCTTCGGCGGGCCGCCGCCCGCGGGCGAGGAGCCCCGCCCGTTCGCGGAGGTCCTCGCCGCGTTCGGCGCCGCGCCGGAGCGCACCCACCCGGGCACGGTCGCCGCCGCCCTCCTGCGCGAGATGCGCCGGGAAGCGCAGGACGTCTCGCGCGGCCGACCGTGACGTCCCGCTGAGGCACGGGCGCGGCCGCCCGACGGCGGTCGCGGTCGCCTCGACGCTGCGCCGAGCTGGAGCGGCGGCGCGTCGGCGCCAGCTCGACACGGCTCGGCAGCCGCGCGGCAGGACAGGAAGGCTCGAAGAGGAGATCGCGAGTCGCCCCTCTCCGAGGGGCGCGCAGGATGCATTCCGAATGCGCGTCTCGGTTTCTCCCTCTCCGGGCCGTTGCTCGCTGCCGTGGGTCGGTTGGCCGCGATCCGCTCGGCCGATCCCGGAGCGATCGACTCTCGTCCATGGTCGAGCCCGCCGTTCGTCTGGATCCGCCGTGCTTGACGGCATAAACGGCGGATCTGCATACTCGCGCCATGAGCTACATCGACGGCTTCGTGACTCCGGTACCCACGGGCAAAAAGGAGGCTTATCGCGAGCTCTGCGCGCAAGCCGCGCAGGTCTTCCGGGAGTATGGCGCGACGCGCGTCGTCGAGTGCTGGGGCGACGACGTCCCCGATGGCAAGATCACCGACTTCAAGGGCGCGGTGAAGGCCGAGGCGGGCGAGACCATCGTGTTCTCCTGGATCGTGTGGCCCTCGAAGGAGGTGCGCGACGAGGCGAGCGCGAAGGTGATGGCCGACCCGCGCATGCAGACGACGGAAGCGCCGCCGTTCGACCCCAAGCGCATGATCTGGGGCGGGTTCGCGGTCCTCTTCGACTCGGGCGGCGAGGAGAGCAAGACGGGCACCAGGGTCCAGAAGATCACGCCGCACCTCTGGTACGCGAAGGAGGCGGAGGAGGCGGCCCGGTTCTACGCGTCGATCTTCCCCGACTCCCGGGTGGACCGCGTGACCCCGCTGCCGAGCGACACGCCGGGCGGCCCCGCCGGCTCGGTCAAGGTCGTCGAGTTCACGCTGTGCGGTCAGCCCTTCATGGCCATCAGCGCCGGCCCGCTCGACCCGTTCAACCACTCCATCTCGTTCGTGGTGAGCTGTGACGACCAGGCCGAGGTGGATCACTATTGGAACGCGCTGCTCGAGGGCGGCTCCGCCGAGCAGTGCGGCTGGCTCAAGGACAAGTTCGGCGTGTGCTGGCAGATCGTGCCGACCGTCCTCGGCGACCTCATGGCCGACCCGGACCCCCAGAAGGCGCGCCGCGTCTCCGAGGCGATGCTCAAGATGGTGAAGCTGGACATCGCCGGCCTCAAGGCCGCACACGAAGCGCGCTGAGCGCCGGCGCGGCGCCTGCCGCCAGCAGCTCGGTCTGACCGAGGCGAGCGGCTGCCCGAGCAAGGCGTGGTGGCGATCCCTCGCGCTCCGGGCACGTCCCGGCGATGGGGCGCACCTCCGTCGTCGGCAGCACACATGCGGCGCCCCTTCGGTCGCCACCGGTCCTCCGTCTTTGGTATAAGTCCAGGACAGAATCGGGGATCCGGATGACCTGTAACGTAGATTACAACGATGTCGTTGCCGAGAACGAGCGCCTGAGGCAGCGCATCCGGGAGCTGGAGCGTGTCGAGGAGGAGCGGGCTCGCCTCCAGGAGGCGCTGCGCCGGAGCGAGGAGCATGTGCGCCTCTTCGTCACCTACACACCGGCAGCGTTCGCCATGTTCGATCGTGACATGCGCTATGTCATGGCCAGTCACCGCTACCGGGCGGAGTTCGGCTTGGGCGACCAGGAGCTCGTCGGCCGGAGCCATTATGAGATCTTCCCCGACGTCCCCGAGCACTGGAAGGCGATCCACCAGCGCTGTCTCGCGGGGGCCTCGGAAGGGAATGATGAGGAGCCCTTCCCGCGGAGCGACGGGCACGTCGAATGGGGGATGTGGAAGATCTTCCCGTGGTACGCGCCGAACGGCGAGATCGGCGGGATCATGCTGTTCACGGAGGTGATCACCAAGCGAAAGCAGCTCGAGGACCAGCTCCGGATGCAGGCGAAGACGCTCCTGGAGCTGTCGGCGCCCATCGTGCCCATCAGCCAGGGCGTCCTCGTGCTGCCGCTCGTCGGCGCGCTGGACACGGTGCGGGCGCAGCAGATGATGGAGAACCTGCTGAGCAAGGTCGTCGAGCGGCAGGCGCGGGTCGCGATCATCGACGTCACGGGCGTGCCGCACATCGACACGGCCTCGGCGAACGCCCTCCTGCAGGTCGCGCGGGCGGTCCGGCTGCTCGGGGCGCAGGTCGTCCTGACGGGCATCCGACCCGAGGTGTCCCAGGCGATCGTCGGCCTCGACATCGACCTTTCCTGCATCGTGACCCGCCGCGACCTGCAGAGCGGCATCGCGTTCGCGACCGCGACGAACCTGCCGGCCGCCGCGCCGCCGTCCCCGCGATGACGCACCCGCTCGGGGACTGCTGCTGGAGCAGCACCCCCGCAGCACACGCCTGCTGCTCCAGCAGCACGGCGGCATCCGGTATAACGGATCCGCGTCTTTTGGAGCGGACATAAGCCTGGTACGGCGCGTGCAGAACGGAAGCGACAGCGGAGCAACGCTCGTCGATCTGCTCTTCTGACCGGGTGCGCCGCGCGCGCTGCGACCCGCTGATCTTCCTTCGCCATCGGGAGGCGTCGGGCTCTTCAGGCCCTCTCTGTTTTCCCCCGGGACGGCGCTCAGGAGAGGGCGGTCGCGCTCGCGACGCGGAGCGCTTCGATCGGCTTCCGCCCGGCCTGCCCTGCTGAAGCCAGCAAACGCATTGGTCCGCCCAATGCAATGCGTCAGGGCGAGCGTTCACGTGAAGACAGCCATGAAAGACCCCGTGATCGCGCTCGATGCGATCCCATCCATCCTCGCCGGCACGATCGTGACGAACGCCCGTCCAGGCGCGCGGACCGTCGTGCGGCGCCGCGTCGCGACGAGCGCTGCCATCGGCGCGCCGGCGCAGGCGCGCTCCTCCCTCCGGCGCTCGCCGCAGGGTGCGCCCCGCCGGGTCGGCGCTGACGTCGAGCGATGGACGGCCACGCGCTGTCCGAGCGCCGCGCTCGCGGCGCTCTAGCTCGAAGGCCTCTCACGTTCTCAGCACAGGAGCGGTCGCCCCTCGGCGCGCCGCCTCATGCGCCTTGATCGCGGCTGCCCCGCGCCGGAAGCGAGCGCGCGGCACGGTCGCACCCTGGAGA
Source organism: Sorangium sp. So ce185 (assembly GCF_051526825.1). Lineage (NCBI taxonomy): Bacteria > Pseudomonadati > Myxococcota > Polyangiales > Polyangiaceae > Sorangium > Sorangium sp. So ce185. The sequence continues at coordinate 2,428,121 of NZ_CP150316.1, forward strand.
CATCGTCATGAGCATCTCATCCTCTCATCTCTCGCTGAAAGACGGCAAGAAGACCTCCCGCTCGCGGGCGGTGCGAGACAAGCTCGACTACCCGGTCATCGACACCGATCTGCACACGATCGAGTTCGCCCCGATCCTCGAGGATTACATCGCGAAGTACGGCGGCGCGAAGTACGTCGACGAGTTCCGCCAGGCGATCAACCGGGGCTTCGGCTACCTGAGCAACGAGTGGTACGATCTCACGCCCGAGCAGCGCGCCGCGCAGCGCTCGGTCCGCCCGCCGTGGTGGGCCCTGCCGACGAAGAACACGCTCGACCTCGCCACGGTGTCGCTGCCCAGGCTCCTGCACGAGCGGCTCGGCGAGTCGGGCACGGACTACGCGGTCCTGTTCCCGAACGTCTCCACGTTCGCCACCCACGTCGGCAAGGAGGATCTGCGCCGGGTGCTCATCCGCGCGGTGAACGCGTATCACGCCGACGTGTACCGGCCGTACGCCGACCGCCTCACGCCGGTCGCCGCGATCCCGCTGCACACGCCGGAGGAGGGGGTCGAGGAGCTCGAGTTCGCGGTGCGCGAGCTCGGCCTCAAGGTCGCGCTCATCCCGGGCAACCTCCGCCGGCCGATCCGGGCGGTGGCCGAGAAGTACCCGTCCCGCCACCATCCGGACGTCGCGCGGCACGCGAACTGGCTCGACACGTTCGGCGTGGACAGCGAATACAACTACGACCCGTTCTGGGCCAAGGCGGTCGAGCTCAAGACCGTGCTGACCACCCACTCTGCCGGCATGGGGTGGACCAGCCGCAGCTCGTTCTCGAACTACATGTACAACCACATCGGCCACTTCGCCTCCGCCTCCGAGGCGCTCGCGAAGTCGCTGTTCTTCAGCGGCGTGACCCGGCGGTTCCCCGATCTCCGCGTCGGCTTCCTCGAGGGTGGGGCGGCGTGGGGCGCGACGCTCTTCGCCGATCTCGTCGGTCACTGGGAGAAGCGCAACGGCCGGGCCGTCCAGAACTACAACCCTGACCTGATCGACGCGAAGCTGCTGTACGCGCTGTACCAGCAGTACGGCGGGCAGGAGGTCGAGGCGCGGCTCGGCGACATCAACGCCGTCCTCGGGGGGGCGCTCGGCGTGTCGAACAACTCGCGCCGCCAGCCGCAAGACCCGGCCGCGCTCGACGACTTCGGGGCGGCGGGCATCGAGCGGATCGAGGACATCCGCGATCGGTACGTGCCGAACTTCTACTTCGGCTCGGAGGCGGACGACCCGACGATCGCGTACGCGTTCAACACGAAGGTCAACCCGCTCGGCGTGCAGCTCAACGCCTTCTGGGCGTCGGACAGCGGGCACTGGGACGTGCCGGATCTGACCGAGGTCCTCGCCGACACCTGGAGCCTCGTCGAGCGCGGGGCGCTCACGGAGGCGAACTTCCGCGATCTCGTGTTCACCCACCCGTACAACTTCTTCGCCGGCAAGAACCCCGGCTTCTTCGCAGGGACCGCGGTCGAGCAGAAGCTGCCGAAGAGCAAGGCGGCCTGACGGAGATGCGCCGCGCGGGGCTGACGGAAGCAGCCCCGCGCGGCGGTGATGGCGAATCTAACGAACCTCTTTGGATCCATTCATGCGTCTGCTTGACCGTTCAAGAACATCTGTCTCCACGATCCTCGCGACGGCCATCGCCCTTTGCGCGACCCAGGCGAGCGCCCAGACCCCGCCCGGCCGAGCCCAGGGGGAGCGACCCGCGCCAGCGCCAGCGGGCGCGGCCCCGGCGCCAGCGGGCGCGGCCCCGGCGCCCGCCGGCGCGGCCCCAGCGCCCGCCGGCGCGGCCCCAGCGCCCGCCGGCGCGGCCCCGGCGCCTGCCGGCGCGGCCCCGGCGCCTGCCGGCGCGGCGCCGGCGCCTGCCGGCGCGGCTCCAGCCGCGACACCGGGCGCCGCGCCCGCCGCGCCGGGCGCCGCCGCTGCGGCTCCTGCGGCGCCCGGCGCAGCCCCGGGCGTGCCATCCCCGGTCTCGGCGCCCGCGGGGGACGCGGCCGCGGAGGCCTTCGTCGAGCCCGATCCCAACGCCGTCACGCGGGACGACCTGCAAGGGCTCGTCACCGACCTCGAGAACTTCAAGTTCCAGTGGCAGCGCGAGCGCGATCTCCACACCGCCATCTCCACGCGCTCCCTCACCATCGGCGGCGTCGTCCAGACGCGCATCGGGTGGTCGGAGCAGCCGGTGAACTCGGCGACCTCGAACGATCGCAAGGTGACGTTCGACACGGGCGCCGCGCTCCTCTCGTTCAACGGCATCCTCTACAAGGACTACGAGGAAGGGCGCAACCTCACCTACTCCCTCCGCTTCGGCGCCTCGCCCCAGCAGGCGAGCAACAACAGCTTCCTCAACCTGCTGGACGCCCAGCTGTCGTACTCCGTGCTCCCCACCCTCGCCCCCGAGGACTGGGTCTTGCAAATCACCCTCGGACAGCAGCTCTTGCCGTTCGGGCTGGAGGTGCCGGCGAGCGAGGAGCTCAAGCCCGTCATCACCAACGCGCAGTTCACGACGCGGCTCGGGCTCAACCGGCGCGAGCTCGGCCTCATCGTCCGCGGCGACATCCTGCCGCAGGTGGACTACGGCTACAACTACCGGGCGCCCATCCTCGCCTACGCCGTGGGCCTCGTCAACGGGAGCGGTCCGAACACGCCCGACGACAACAGCGAGAAGGACATCATCGGCCGCCTCGCGTTCACCGTGCCGTCCGACTACAACTCCATCCTCCGGCAGATCACGCTGGGCGGCAGCGTGTACATCGGCTGGCAGAACACGTTCCTCAAGGACGAGAAGAAGACGCTGTCCGGGAAGGGCGCGAAGCGCCGGTACGGCGGCGATATCTACTACAACCACTACCCGATCGGCGTCACCTACGAGTTCATCTACGGCCAGGACGACGTCACGCTCGGGACGACGCTGGAGGACCCCCAGAAGACGAGGCTCTCGAGCCTGTCGCACGTGGCGACGTTCTTCTACAACTGGGGTGAGCAGTTCCTGAGGGGGTACCGGAACCAGGGTCGATACGACGACTGGTGGCCGAAGACCTACCAGCCGTTCATCCGCGTCGACCTCTTCGATCCGAGCACCGAGGTGCTCGAGAACCGGGTCGACGTCTACACGCTCGGCTTCAACGTCTTCTTCGCGGAGACGACGAAGTTCCAGCTCAACTTCAACCGACGGGACGACCGCACGAACAAAGAAGGGGCGCAGCACGAGCTGCTCGCCCAGCTGCAAGGCGGCTTCTGACGCGTCCCGCGGCGCGCAGCATCGGATTCGGAGAGGAAAGCATGAGACGAGCTCTTATCATTCTACAGATCTTCATCGCGGCGCTCTTGACCTTCTCGTCGCACGCGGCCCGGGCGGACGCGCCGCGCGTCATCCGCGTCGCGTTCGCCGGCGTGGGCATCGGCAACCGTCCCTTCGTGGGCGGCAGCAGCCTCAGCGTGGTGCACGCGCGCGGGCTCCTCGAGGAGGAGTTCAAGAAGGACAACATCAAGATCGAGTGGTCCTTCTTCAAGGGCGCCGGCCCCGCCGTCAACGAGGCGTACGCGAACAACCTCCTCGATTTCGCGCTCCAGGGAGACCTGCCGTCGAGCATCGGCAGGGCAGGGGGGCTCAAGACGAAGCTGCTCGCGGGCGTGTCGACGCGCCAGCACACGTACCTGGCCGTCCCCTCGGACTCGTCGATCTCGTCGCTCGCCGACCTCAAGGGGAAGAAGGTCGCCCTCTTCAAGGGCACGAACCTCCAGCTGGCCGTCAACAAGATCCTCGCGGGGAGCGGGCTGTCGGAGCGCGACCTCCGGATCCTCAACATGGACTCCGCGACCGCCAAGGCGGCCCTGGCCACGCGGGACATCGACGCCGCCTTCGGCGGGTACGACCTCCTCACGCTCCAGGACCAGGGGATCGCGAAGATCGTCTACACGACGAAGAACGACTCGCCGGCCTACCTGCGGCACGCTCACCTGATCGTCACCGAGGAGTTCGCGAACAAGTACCCGGACGTGACCAAGCGCGTCGTGAAGGTGGTCGTGCAGGCCGCCCACTGGATCGCGCAGAACGAGGCCAACCCGGCGCCGATCTACCAGCTCTGGTCCAAGTCGGGGACGCCCTACGCGAACTTCAAGGCGGACCAGACGGGCGACTCGCTCAAGGTGCGCGCGAGCCCGCTGTTCGATGAGTACCTGATCTCCCGCTACAAGGCGGCCGTCGCCGACGCGAAGCGGTTCGGCCTCATCAGGAATACGTTCGACGTCGATTCGTGGATCGACCTGCGGTTCCTGAACGCGGCGCTCAAGGAGCTGAACCTCGAGGGCTACTGGCCCGAGTTCGACGCGAACGGGAAGGTCAAGCACCCCGGAAGGCAGTGAGAGGAGCGCGCGCGGCACGGCGCACGGCCACGATCGAAAGGCAACCAAGATGACGCAGCAGGGAATCCAAGAAAGCCAGACCCAGGCCGCCTACAAGCTCGCGGCGCCCGAGGTGGCGCTGCCCGCGGGCGGCGCCGCGCGGCTCCTGTCGCGGCGGGTGGGCAACGTCGCCGTCGGGCTCATCTTCCCGGCGGCGCTCCTCCTCGCGTGGAGCTTCGCCTCGCAGCGCGAGCTGATCCCGCCGCAGATCTTGCCGGCGCCGGGGCTCGTCCTCCAGACGCTGACCGAGCTCGCGAGCTCGGGAGATCTGCACACGAACATCGCCATCAGCCTCGGGCGCGTCTTCGGCGGCTTCGCCGTCGGCGGCGCGGCCGGCCTGCTGCTCGGCGTCGCCATGGGGCTCTCGCGGCGGATCGAGGACTACGTGCACCCGCTCTTCAAGGCGCTCGCGCAGGTCCCCGTGCTCGCGTGGCTGCCGCTGTTCATGATGGTGGTGGGCATCGGCGAGTCGCTGAAGCTGATCCTCATCGCGCAGGCGAGCCTCATCCCTGTCGCGCTCAACACGCTCCAGGGCATCAAGAACGTCCCTCGATCCTACATCGAGGTCGCCCGGGTCTTCCGGTTCAGCAACGTCCAGCTGCTCCGGAAGGTCGTGCTCCCCTCCGCGGTCCCGTCGATCGCGGTCGGCATCCGGTACGGCCTGACGCAAGCGTGGCTGTCGCTCGTGACGGTCGAGCTCCTGGCCTCCTCCGAGGGCGTCGGGTTCTTGATCGTCTGGGGCCGCCAGCTCTTCCAGCTCGACGTGGTGCTCGCGGCGATCCTCGTCGTGGGCGTCCTCGGGCTCGTCCTCGACAAGGGGCTCGAGAAGATCGAGGCCCGCCTCCTCCGCTGGCGGCGCGCCGCCCTGTGACACCCGCGAGGTCCGAACGATGAGCGCCATCACGCAAGCTCTGGTCCAGCCGCGGCTGCGGCGCGGCCTGGTCCTGCCCATCTTCGTCGTGTTCGCCTGGATCGTGGTCTGCCGCTACGAGCTCGCCAATACGCGCATCCTGGTCCCGCCGCTCGCGGTGTGGGAGGCCGCGAAGGCCCAGCACGAGAGCGGGGAGCTGTGGGCCCACCTCCGGGCCAGCCTGGGCCGGGATCTCCTCGGGTTCGCGCTCGGGACGCTGGCCGGCACGGCGGTCGGCGGCCTCCTCGCGCTCTCGCGCACCGCCGACAGGCTGTTCTCGCCGAGCTTCCACGCCGCGAAGCAGGTCGCGCTGTTCGCGTGGATCCCGCTCATGTCGGTGTGGCTCGGCGTGGGCGAGCAGGCGAAGGTCGCCTTCATCGCGCTCTCCGCCTTCTATCCGGTCGTCGTGAACACCTACGAGGGCGTGCGGAGCGTCGGTGTCGAGCACATCGAGGTGGCGCGCGTGCTCCGCTTCTCGCGCTGGCAGGTCGTCCGCAAGGTCGTCCTGCCGTCCGCCGCGCCGTCGCTCTTCGCGGGCGTCCATCAGGCGCTCATCTACGCGTGGCTCGGCACCCTCGGGGCCGAGTACCTGCTCGAGCCCGCGCCGGGCATCGGCAGCCTGATGGTCGACGGGCGCGAGCGCTTCGCGATGGACGTCGTGCTGGTCGGGCTCATCGTGTCCGGCCTCGTGGGCTTCGGCCTGAACCTCTTGGCCACGGCCGCGGAGGAGCGCCTGCTCCGCTGGCGCGTCCGCGGCGTGTGAACATCTTCGAGGAGGAATCCATGAGCTCGCCTGGAGTCATCAACATCCGCGATGTGAACAAGAAGTACGTGGTCAAGGACGAGTCCCTAGAGGTGCTCCAGGGGATCGGGTTGACCATCCACCCCGGCGAGTTCATCAGCGTCGTGGGCACGAGCGGTTGCGGCAAGTCCACGCTCCTCCGGCTGCTCGTCGGGCTGGACACCGAGTACGAGGGCGACATCCTCGTCGGCGGCGCGCGTGTCCAGGGGACGAGCCTCGACCGGGGCATCGTCTTCCAGGAGCACCGGCTCTTCCCCTGGCTCACCATCGAGCAGAACGTCGCGCTCGGGCTCGAGAACTCGGCGTGGACGCGGGCCGAGAAGGTCCGCGCGGTCGATGAGCACCTCGAGCTCGTGGGCCTGTCGGCGTTCAAGCGGGCCTACCCGCACCAGCTCTCCGGCGGGATGGCGCAGCGGGCGGCGATCGCGCGCGGGCTGGTCAACCGGCCGGGGATCCTGCTCCTCGACGAGCCGTTCGGCGCGCTCGACGCGCTGACCCGCACGAAGCTGCAGCAGGAGCTCCAGCGCATCTGGCAAAAGGAGCAGATCACCATGATCCTCGTCACGCACGACGTCGAGGAGGCCGTGTTCCTCGGCGATCGGGTCGTGGTGCTCGAGCCGAGGCCCGGGCGGATCAAGCGCATCGTCCCCGTCGGCGTGCCGCGACCCCGGTCGCGCACGGATCACGACATCAAGGCGCTCACCGACGAGGTGCGCGGCTACCTCCTCGAGGCGTAGCACGAACGGCCCCGGGTCCGTCCGGGGCCCCCGGTAAGGCTGCGCCGGAGAAAGATCTCTGGCGCATGCCAGGGTCGTCCGTTATAATGGACGGAACATCCGCTATCATGGTGAGTAAAGCCCGATGACGATGCCGTTGCTCACGCTTCCCAACCCGAGCTCGCTGGCTCTTTCCCTGCGCGCGAAGGCGCTGGTCTTCGAGGATCCCCGGTCGCAGGCGCTCCTCGACCGGATCCGTCAGATCGCGCCCAGCGACGCGACGTTGCTCGTGACCGGGGAGACCGGCACGGGCAAGGAGCTCGTGGCGCGTCACATCCACGCGCTCAGCCACCGGCGGGGCCGGCCCTTCGTGGCGGTCAACTGCGGTGCCTGGTCGGAGTCGCTGGTCGAGAGCGAGCTGTTCGGCCACGAGAAGGGCGCCTTCACCGGGGCGACGACCTCGAAGGCCGGGTGGTTCGAGGCCGCGGACGGCGGCACCCTGTTCCTCGACGAGATCGGCGATCTGTCGCTGCCGCTCCAGGTGAAGCTGCTCCGCGTGCTGCAGGAGCGCGAGGTGGTGCGGCTCGGCTCGCGCCAGCCGATCCCGATCGACGTGCGCCTCATCGCGGCGACCAACGTGAACCTGGAGGAGGCGGTGATCGCGCGGAAATTCCGCGAGGATCTCTTCTACCGGCTCAACGTGGCGACGCTCTCGCTCCCGCCGCTGCGCGAGCGGCCGGGCGACATCCTGCCGCTGGCGCGTTTTTTCCTCGAGCTGTACGCGCAGCGGCTCGGCTCGGCGCCGGCCGCGCTCTCGGCGGAGGCGACGGCGCGGCTCCTGGAGCACCCGTGGCCCGGGAACATCCGGGAGCTCGAGAACGCGATGCACCACGCGCTCCTGGTCTGCAGAGGGCATGAGGTCACGCCGGCGGATCTGCGCCTCACGGCGCTCCAGCCGAAGGCGGGGACGAGCCCTCCGCCGTCGGATCGGGCGGGCGCGGAGGCCGTGTCCCAGGTGCGGCCGACGCCGCAGGCGACGTCGCTGGAGGGCGCGTTGCTCGCGCTGTTCGAGCAGAACCTGCCGAACCTGCACGAGCAGATCGAGGAGACGATCATCCGGACGGCGTACCGTTATTGCGATCGCAATCAGCTCCAGACGGCGAGGCTGCTCGGCATCAGCAGGAACATCGTGCGCGCCCGGCTCGCGCAGTTCGGCGAGCTGGCGCGCTACCGCGCGGTGCGCGGCGGGGCGGCGGGCGCGGCGTTCGGGCGGGCAGAGCCGAGCACGTCGTCGCGCGCTCCAGGGACGGGCTAGGGGGCGCGTCGCTCGGCGGCGGGGCGCGTCGCTCGGCGGCGGGGCGCGTCGCTCGGCGGCGGGGCGCGTCGCTCGGCGGCGGGGCGCGTCCGCTCGGGAAAGCGGGTGCGGTCGCGCAGCTGCGTGGATCGGCTGAGGCGCCGCCGGCGCGGGTCAGGAGCGCGACGCGGGGGACTGCCGGGAGCGAGCCGGCGTGCGGGGGCGAGCCCTCGCGCTCTGGGTCCTCGTCCCGAGGGCCTCGCGCACGGTCGTCGCGGTGGCGGCCTGCGCGATCCACCGGTCGAGCTTCGCTGCGTCGGCGCAGGCCCGGATGCGGGCTTCGTCGTCCTGTGAGGGCGAGAGCCCACGTGCCCGCAGCAGTGTGAGGAGCGCGTCTTGGCGGCCCTTGGCCTCGCCCTCGGCCCGGCCCTTGGCCTCGCCCTCGGCCCGGCCCTTCTTCCGCCCCTGCGCTTCGAGGAAGAGGCGCAGCTTCCTGGCGGCGGGGGTCTCCGGGATCTTGTCGGGGTTCATCGAGGCCTCCCTGAGGAGCTCCAGCATGCGTTCGCTGAGCACGGAGAGGATCGCACGCTGCTGGGCCCGTCGCAACGCGCGCGGCAGCCGCTCGGTCAGCTCGAACGCCCGCTCGACGACGGCGCGCGCTCCGGGCCCATGGCGGTGCTGCATGGCCCACGCCGCGAAGAGCGCGAGCTCCGGGTGGCGCTCGTCGAGCAGCGCCTTGCTCTCATCGGCGCCGAGGTGGAGCACGACCGGCCTGAGCTGGAGCTCGGTCCCGAGGCGCGTGCGCACGCACGCGACGCGCTCGGCCCAGCGGGCGACGGCGCGGCGCGCGGTGATGACGATCACGTCGCCCATCGCGCCGGTCTGACTGAAGAGCAAGCTGGCCGCGAGGGGCCACCGCCTCCGCTTGGCCGGATCGACGCCGCGCTGCAGCTCGACCAGGACCCAGCGGCGCCGGCCGCCCTGAAGCACGAGATCGAGCCGCAGCTCTGCGGGCTTCACGAAGCGGAGCGTGGCGTCGGCCGGCTTGAGGCTCCGCGGGAGCTTCACGCCGGTGAGCTTGGAGACGAGCGCGCCGAGCAACCCCGGTTGCTCGCGCAATGCGACGATCAGGACCTCGTGCGGTGTGCTCGGCACGCGCCGTGACTACGCCGAGAGGGCAGTCGCCGGCCAAGTTCCGTTCGCCCACCCGCGCTCACGCCATTGCGGCGCATCGGGGCCACGCAGAAACCCAAATGGGCGCGTCGAGGTGAGCGGAATCGACGATCCCTCACCGCCGCGTTTGCTGCACCGCTGCGCGGCGCTCGATGGAAAGCGTCGCCGCGTGACGCGGCATTGTAAGGCATTTGGGGCTGGCGCCCGTCTTCGCAACCAGGGGCTTTACAGTCAGCGATCGGGCTCCAGGGTGACATGATGAAACCCACGAACCAGCACGCAGGACCGAGCAAGCAGGCTGAGCAGCATGTCGGCAGCGAACAGCAGCAGCCGGGGGCGCCGACGCGGCAGCTCGACGACGAGACGACGCAGGGATCGAGCGACGTCGAGAAGATCGCTCGCCAGCAGGGCGCCTCGCAGCGGGGCTACACGGCGGACGGACCGCACGAAGACCGGCCGGCGCAGTTCGATCCGGCGCACCCGGGGGGGCGGCCCGAGGGCGATCCGCGCCGCTGATGCAGGGCAGGGGCTGCGGTCCCCGCGCGCGGCGCAGGGGCTGCGGTCCCCGCGCGCGGCGCGATGGGGCGCGCCCGGCGTGGCCGCCGCGGCGGCTGGACGCGGAGGGGCTACCGCGGCGGGGCCTCGCACGCCCGCCGCGTCACCTCGTGGCGGTAGTCGAACATCCGCTCCAGCTTGCGCCGGACGAAGCGGCCGCCGCCGAGCCGGCCGAGGGGCCCGAGCGGCAGCTCGTACTCCACGTGGTCGGTGAGATAGCAGCCGCCTGAGCCGTCGGGGTCCATGCGGTGGGTGTGGACCCAGCGCTTGAAGGGGCCGCTGCGCTGCGTGTCCTGGAACATCCTGCCCTGCTCGTACCGGGTGTGCTCCGCGACCCAGCGCACCGGGACGGGGCCGACGCGCGATTCCAGGACCACGCGCGCGCCGACGAGGATGCCGCCGGTCTTCTCCAGGACGCGCGCCTTCTCCCAGGGGGGCGTGAGCCGCTCCAGTGCGTCGGGCTCCTCGTGGAAGGCGAAGACCCGCTCGGGGGGCGCGGCGATGCGCGTGCGCTTCTCGAAGATGGGCATGGCGCGAGCATGGATCGCGGCCCGCCGGCGCGCCCGCGCGCGCCGGCGCCGCCTCCGACCGCGCGCCGACCGAGCGCGTTCTCCCTCGGGATCGGCGCGCGGTCGGAGGCGCGACGCGACCCACGGGGGCCTGCGCGCCCGGATGCCGTCCGCGCTCGCGCCCGGGTGCCGCCCTCGAGCGCCACCCGCCCTCTGGAAGCGACGGCACGCGGGAGAGGGCGGAGATGTCGCCTCATTGTTTCGCGCGAGACACATTCGCACACGAGCATGCGCAGAACGTCCGAGCTTCAAGCCATTCACAGAGGGAGTGCTTCACATGATCAAGAAGAGCGCCAGAATTGGCACCGCCTTGGCGCTTATCGCGCTGCCCGTCGCTGCGACGAGCGCTTGCTCCGGCGATGAGTCGCTGCAGCCCGCGAGCCGGCCGGAATCTCCGTCCGAAGAGGCCGCGTCGCACGGTGTGCAGCTCGGCCCGCGGCCGTACTACCTCGTCGAGGACATGGACGACGGGGAGCTGAAGGAGCAGCTGATGGCGTGCTCCGAGGGGCCCTTCGAGCGCACCGATTTCTCGATCGGCCACCGCGGCGCGTGCATGCAGTTCCCCGAGCACACGAGGGAGTCGTACGAGGCGGCCGCTCGCATGGGCGCCGGCATCGTGGAGTGCGACGTGACCTTCACCAAGGATCGCCAGCTGGTGTGCCGTCACGCGCAGTGCGATCTCCACACGACGACGAACATCCTCGCGATCCCGGAGCTCGCCGAGAAGTGCTCGGAGCCGTTCGTCCCGGCCGACGCGGAGGCCGGCACGCCTGCGTCGGCGAAGTGCTGCACGAGCGACATCACGCTCGCCGAGTTCAGGCAGCTCTGCGGCAAGATGGACTCGGCGAACCCGGACGCCGCCACGGTCGAGGAGTACATGGCGTCGACGCCGGATTTCCGCACGGACCTGTACGCCACCTGCGGCGCGCTGCTCACGCACGCCGAGAGCATCGAGCTCTTCTCGAGCCTGGGCGTCAAGTTCACGCCCGAGCTCAAGGCCCCGGAGGTGGAGATGCCGTACGAGGGCGACTACGAGCAACGGGACTACGCGCAGCAGATGATCGACGAGTACAAGGCGGCCGGCGTCGACCCCAAGAGCGTGTTCGCGCAGTCGTTCAGCCTCGACGACGTGCTCTACTGGCTCGAGGAAGAGCCGGAGTTCGGCGCGCAGGCCGTGTACCTCGACAGCCGCGTCGACACGCCCGAGGGCTACGAGGAGGCGGTCTCCGGGATGGAGAGCCTCGCGGCGCAGGGCGTGAAGATCGTCGCGCCGCCCCTGTTCGCGCTCGTGACGCTCGACGGCGACGGGGAGATCGTGCCCTCGGAGTACGCCGAGGCCGCCAAGGCCGCGGGCCTCGACATCATCACGTGGACGCTCGAGCGCTCGGGTCCTCTGGCGAGCGGCGGCGACTACTATTACCAGTCGGTCGCGGACGGCATCGACAACGACGGCGACACGATGGTGATGCTCGACGTGCTCGCGCGCGGCGTGGGCGTCCGCGGCGTCTTCTCCGACTGGCCAGCCACCGTGACGTACTACGCGAACTGCATGGGCCTCTGAGGCGCCGGAGCTGGCCGAGGTCGAGAGCGTTCCCTAGAGAAGCTGCACGGGGCGCGCGGCGCGCGGTTTCCCGGGGCCGGCGGCCGGCCGGCCAGCGGATGGAGAGGACGGCAGCATGGCGTTCAGAGGGCTGGATCAGCTGGTCGAAGCGCGCATTCAGGGCGCGATCGCGCGCGGAGAGCTCGACCGGCTCCCGGGGCAGGGCAAGCCGCTCAAGGAGGACGACCTCAGCGGGCTGAGCCGCGACGAGCGGATGGAGGTCCTCCTCGCGCGGTGCGCGGGGAGCGCGCCCGAGGAGGTGCAGCTCCTGCGGGAGATCGCCGACCTGCGCGAGGCCATCGCGCGCACCCCCGCAGGGCCGGCGCGGCAGAAGCTCGCGCAGACGCTGAAGGACCGGACGCTGCGCCTCACCCTGCTGTTCGAGGCCTCGGGCAAGCACGTCCTGGTCAGCCTGCTCGACGGCGCGGCGCGGGCCGGCGCGAAGCTCGCTGCGGGGGCCGGCCCCGAGCCGCGACGTCCGCGCAGCCGGGATCGGTGACGGCCGAACGGCCGGCGTCGCTCGATCAGAACGTCCACGACCAGGTGAACGCGGCGGGCTCCGGCGTCGGCTCGGGCAGCGCACCTGCCGCATACGGCGCCTTGCTCGGCGCGATCGGGTGGATGGCCGCGATCGCGAAGCCCGTCACGTGGCCCAGGATCATGCCGGCGCCGACGTCCTGCCACGAGTGCGCGCCCGAGCCGATCCGCAGCGCCATCGTCACCACGGTGGCCGCCTCGGCGATGGCCAGCGCGCCGAGGCGCGGCGCGGCGTCGCCGGTCGTGCGCAGCGCGAGGTTGAGCCGCGCGCCCGCGATGGCGGCGACCGGGGTGGTGTGGCCCGACGGGAAGGCGTCGAAGTCGAGATCGGTGTCTCCGCATCGATCGGTCCGCCACGAGCGCGGCCGGCACCGGCCCGCCAGGCGCTTGATCACGCTCGAGAGGCCGGTCGACAGCGCCGCGGCCTCGACCTCGATCAGCGACGTCCTGAGCGCCCGCGAGAAGGGGCGGCGGACGCCGGCGCCCGCGAGGTAGCCGCCCTCGAGGGCGTACCCGCTGCCGAGGACGAGCATCGTGCCCACGGCGGCGCCGGTGATGTCGCTGACGAGGCCGATGGTCTCGTTGCGCTCCTCGCTGGAGGCGGCGCCCCATGTCGAGCGGCGCTGGGGGAGCAGGTACGCCCCGAGCGAGGCGGTGCAGACGGCGGCGACGGCCACCTCGCCGCCCGGCGTCCCGAACGCCCAGTCGGGCGCCGCCGGGCCTGCCTGCGCGGCGGCCGTCGGGCTCCACGCCAGCGCGCACGCGAAGGCGAGCGGCGCCGCGGCTTTCACGGCTTCTTCGCTGCGGGGGGAGCTGCCGGCTGCGCCGCGGGCTTGCCGGCCTGGGGCACCGCGGGGGCCGCGGGCTTGCCGGCCTGGGGCGCCGCGGGCTTGCCGGCCTGGGGCGCCGCGGGCTTGCCGGCCGCCGGCGGCGCGGCCGTCGCGCCCGGCGCCTTCTGGACGATGACCTCGCCGAGCTGCAGCGCCGAGAGCTGCTCTCCGACGGCGCCGGCGTCGCCCACCAGCACGACCCGGAGCTGCTCGGGCACGAGGTACTTCTGCGCGACCTGCTGCACGTCCGCGGGCGTGATCCGCTGGATCCGCGCGGGCCGCGTCGCGAACTCGTCGAGCGGCAGATCGTAGACCGCGAGGCTCGCGACCGTCGACGCGGTCGCGCCCGCCGTCTCGAAGCGGGCCGGCAGCTGGCGGATGAGGTTCGCCTTGGCGTCGGCGAGCTCCTCGATCGTGACCGGCTCCCTCCGCATCCGCTCGATCTCCGCGAAGATCTCCTTCACGGCGGGGCCGGTGTTCTCCCGCACGACGGCGCCGGCCGCCGAGAACGGGCCCGCCCCGTGGCGCATGTCGAAGCTGGAGCGTGCGCCGTAGGTGTAGGCGTGCTTCTCGCGCAGGTTCAGGTTGAGCCGGCTCGAGAACTGCCCGCCGAGGAGGGTGTTCATCACGAGGAGCGCGTCGTAGTCCTTGGTCGCGCGCGGCACGCCCGGCAGCGTCACCGTCACCGACGACTGCGTGAGCCCGGGCCGGTCGACGATCACGACGCGCGGCGCGCCCGCCGCGAGCGCCGGCGGCTCGGCCGGGAGCTCCGCCTTCGCCGGGACGGGCGGCGCGCCGGTCGGGCCCTTCCAGGCGCCGAAGACCCGCTCCACCTCCTTCACCGCGTCGGCCTTGGTGATGTTCCCGGCGATGGCGACGGTCGTCAGCTCCGGCCGGAACTGCGCGGCGTGGAACCGCGCGAGGGCGCCCGCCGTGATCTTCTTCAGCGCCGCCTCGGTGCCGATCAGCGGCGCGCTGTACGGGTGACCTTCGGGGTAGAGGACCAGGCCCTGGGCGATGGAGAGGAGCGACGCGGGCCGGTCGTTCAGCTCGGCGAGCTGGGTGATGCGGCGCGAGCGCTCGCGCTCGATCTCGGCCGGCGCGAACGCCGGGTTCATGTACGCGTCGCCGAGCAGCGTGAGCATCTCGCCGAAGCGGGGCGTCAAGCTCTGGCCCTGCACGCCGCCGCCGTCGAAGTTGACCCCGGACGAGAAGCTCGCGCCGAGCTTGCCGAGCGCGTCGCTGAACTGGAGCGCGGAGCGGGTCTTGGTGCCCTGCGTGAGCATCGCCCCCGCGAACGCGCCGACGCCCGGACCGGCCTGGTCGGCGCCCCGGACGGTGGTCACGTCCACCGCGACGATCGGCAGCTCGTGCCGCTCCACGACGAGGACGCGGATCCCGTTCGCGAGCTTCGCCTCCTCGATCCGGGGCGGCACGAAGACCACCTCCGGCCCGGGGGGCGGCGGCGAGCGGCGGAAGGCGTCCGCGGGCGCGGGGGGCTGCGCCGCGGCGGTGGGCGACGCGGGCGGCGCCTTGGCGGTCGCGGCGGGCGGCGCCGGCGGGTTCGAGGCGCAGGCGGCGAGCGCCGCGGCGGCGAGCGAGACGGAGAGGATTCGTTTCATGCGCATGGCTCAACCCCCCTTCGGCGCGGCCGTGCCGGCCGCGGGCTTGTCGACGGCGGGCTTGTCGCCCGCGGGCTTCTTGATGGCCGGCGCGGGCTCGGGCCGGTCGGCCGCCGGCGCTGCCGGCGCCGCGGGCGCCGCCGCCGCGGGCTTCGCGCCCGCCGGCGCGGCGACCGTGGGCGCCGCCGCCGCG
This sequence comes from Sorangium sp. So ce185, assembly GCF_051526825.1. Taxonomy (NCBI): domain Bacteria; kingdom Pseudomonadati; phylum Myxococcota; order Polyangiales; family Polyangiaceae; genus Sorangium; species Sorangium sp. So ce185. Next base: position 2,443,360 of record NZ_CP150316.1, read on the forward strand.
GGCTTCGCGCCCGCCGGCGTCGCAGCCACCGGCGCAGCGGCCGCGGTGTGCTTCACGAGGCGCCCGGCCTTCGGGGCGCCCGGCTTCGGCGTGACGAGCGCGATCACGCGCCTGCCCTGGGGCAGGAGATCCGCGGCCGCCTTCTGCAGGTCGGCGGCCGCGACCTGCTCGTACCTGGCCACGTCCTTCGGGAAGTACCCCGGATCGCCGGTGAGCTGGTTGTAGTTGTTGATGGCGTTCGCGCGGTTGGTCACCTGCTCCATGCTGAAGATCAGGTCCGAGAGCAGCTTCGCCCGGGCCCGGTCGTGCTCGTCCTGGGTCGGCGGCGCCTTGCGCAGCTTCTCGAGCTCGGCGTCGATCAACTTCAGCGCCTGCTCGGGCGACTTGCCCTTCTTCAGCGTGGCCGTGATCTGGAACGTGCTGGCGAGCTGGCTCGACTGCTGGGCCGCGAACACGTCCTGCGCGATCTGGAGGTCGTAGACGAGCTTCTTGTAGAGCCGGCTCGTCTTGCCCGAGGCGAGGACGTTGGCGACGAGGTCGAGCTCCGCGTCGCCGGGCGCGAACATCGGCGGCGTCACCCAGCTGATCGTCACGCGGGGCAGCTCCACGTCCGCCTCGATCTCGAGGCGCTTCTCGGTCGCGAGGTCGCCGGGGTCGGGCTTCGTCACGACGGGCGGCGGGGCGCCCTTCGCGATCGGGCCAAAGTACCTCTCGACGAGCTCCTTCGCCCGGGCGCGATCGATGTCGCCCGCCACGACGAGGGTCGCGTTGTTCGGCACGTAGAACGTCTTGAAGAAGGCCCGGACGTCCTCCATCCGCGCGGCGTCGAGGTCCTCGGGCGTGCCGATGGTCAGCAGGTGGTAGGGGTGGCTCTCCGGGAACATGGCCGCGCGGAGGAACTGCGGCACGAGGCCGTAGGGCGCGTTCTCGTAGTTCTGGCGGCGCTCGTTCTTCACGACGTTGCGCTGGCTCGCGAACGTCTCCTCGTTCGCGTGATCGAGCAGCCACCCCATCCGGTCGCTCTCCAGCCAGAGCGCGAGCCCGAGCTCGTTCGCCGGGACGGTCTCGAAGTAGTTCGTGCGGTCGGCGTTGGTCGTCCCGTTGCGATCGCTCGCGCCGGCCCGCTCCAGGTACTTGAAGAACATGTCCTCGCCGACATGCTTCGAGCCCTGGAACATGATGTGCTCGAAGAGGTGGGCGAAGCCGTTCTTCCCCTTCGGCTCGTCCTTGGAGCCGACGTGGTACCAGAGGTTGACGGCGACGACGGGCGTGCGGCGATCCTCGTGCAGGATCACCTCGAGCCCGTTCTCCAGCGTGTACTTCTCGACCGGGATCATGACGCTCACGCTCGTCGTGGCCGGCGTCGCCCCTGCCGGCGCCGGCGCGGCCGGCTTGGCCCCGGGCGCGGCCGTCGCGGGCTGCGCGGCCGCGGGCTTCGCCGCCGTCGCGGGCTGCGCCGCTGCGGCCGGCTTTGTCGCGGGCTGCGCCGTCGCGGGCTGCGCGGCCGTCGCGGGCTGCGCCGCTGCGGCCGGGGGCGCCGCCGCGGGGGGCGCGGCGTAGGCGGGCAACGTCAGGCCGAGCGCGGCGACGAGCGCGCTGGACAGGGACGAGAGCGCCCGGAGGCGCCTCCGTTCGGACGGATGGTTGGCTCGCATGGGCGCGGTTCTAGCGCAGATCGCCCGAGGCCGAGCGCAAACTTCGCTAGTGGCGCGCGAGGAGCGCCGCCGCGCGGGTCACGCCCGGCGGCGCGCTCCGGTCACAAGAACGGCGTGACGAACAGCTGGTACGGCCCGAAATCCACCGGCGTGCGTCCGCTCACGGTGATGGAGCCGAGGCCCCCTCCCGAGCGCATCCCGAAGATCGAGGCGTTGGCCCCGTCCTGCGCGCCCGTGCACGCCCCGAGGGCGCTGGAGCACTGGACATTGATGGGATTGCAGGCATCGTCCGCGGTCTTCAGCGTCATCGGGAATTCCGTCAGGCCGCACGACGACACGAGGATGGGGACCCCCGGGCATACGGGGACATAGTACGGCTGCTCGGGGCTGCTCGGGCCGCACACGGCCGCGGGCGGGATCGGCGCCCCGGTGGTGTCGCCGCTGAAGAGCCCGCTGCCCGCGATCACCCCGGCGCCTTCGCCGAGGCACGTCGGGCGCTCGAACCGGAGGCGCACCAGGCCGGAGTCCCCGGGCCTCACGGCCTTGACCACCACCGTGTAGGCGCCGGCCGGGAGCTTCGCCGCGAAGTGCGCCCCCAGCATGGAGCGGCCGCAGCTCCGGGCCGCGCAGCCGACCGGGGCGCCGCCGCACCCGTCGCCCTCGAGCACCGCGAGCACCGTGTCGAGCTCGGAGTCCAGGGTCCCGAGGTAGACGACCTGCTCGGACGGCAGCGTGAACCGGAAGAACACCTCGCCGCCCTCGCCGCCGCACGAGAGGGCCACGTCCGACGTGTTCTCCGCGGTGATCTGCGCGGCGTAATCCATCGGCGCCGCGAGCTCCCCTGGCGTCTCGCAGCTGTCGGCGCCCGGGATCGGCGCGCAGCCGTCGTCGGGGACGCCGTTGCAGTTCTCGTCGACCTCGTTGCCGCACACCTCGGGGAGCGGCACGACGCACCCCGCGCCCGCGCAGCCGTTGTCGGAGACGCCGTCGCAGTCCTGGTCCAGGAGGTCCCCGCAGATCTCCGGCTCGGGCACGCACGCCGTGTACGCCGGGACGTGGACGGGCACCTCGACCACGTTGTTCTCGATCGACTGCTCGGCGACCGCGCCGGTCGGGTTGACGGCGACGCGGAGGATGTAATCCCCCTCGGGCACGTCCGTCACGTCGACCCACTGACACGGCACGCCGACGTCGTAGATGTCGGCCCACCCCGCGCTCAGAAAGTTGCACCCATTGCCCCCCGAGGTCGGGAAGCCCGGCGTCGCCGGGGACTCGAGATCGAGCGGTTCCATGTCCGTCAGGCAGAACGCCTGCTTGTGGCCCCGCGCGATGACCTCGCCGTTCGCGTCGACCAGCCGGTAATCGGTGAACTCCCTGAAATGGAAGTGCCCGTGGCACTGCGCGTACTCGAAGAGCGGGTTGTCGAACTCGGAGCCCGGGTCGAGGTGGGCGGGGCCAGCGTTCTCGATGCGCCCCTCGAACTGGAGGAGGTGCCGCCTGCCGGGGCCGGCGATGCACCCTTCCACGATCTCGCAGGCGTCCGCGGGGAACGTCTGGTACGAGAACTGGACCGTGTCGACGATGCGCTCCTTGTTCGGGCGCAGGTCGGGCACCATGCAGACCCCGTCCGCGCACGCGTGACCGCTCGGGCAGCACGCGCCGCCGCACATCGCGCCGTCGCAGGCGGGGTAGTCGACGGGGAGGACGAGCGTGTTGTTGTCGAAGCTCGCCTCCGCGATCGTCCTGTTCGGGTTGACGGTGATCTCGAGCTCGTAGAGCCCGGCCGGCACGCCGGTCACGTCGACGGCGTTGCACGCGACGGTGCCGGGCTGATCGACGCGCTCTCCCGGGCCGAGGCCCTGCGCGCTGCAGCTGTACTGGCCGCCCGGCATCGCGACGCAGCGCGCGTCGAGCTCGGCCTCGGCGACCGCCGCCTCGCCCTGCTTGAGGCGCGCGCGGAAGAAGCGCGGGACGACGTAGCTGTCCTCGCAGAAATTCGGCTCGAACACGGCGCTCTCCGAGGGCGCGCCGAGGTCGAGCGGCACGTCGCCGGCGTTCCTGAGCGAGACGTTGAAGCGCAGGAGCGCCCGCCGCCCGCTCGCGCCGACGCAGCCGTGCATCAGCTCGCACGCGTCCTCGCCCACGGTGATCGCGGCGAACGTGACGGGCTCTCCGCGCTGCGCGGGCTCGAGCACGAGGTCCGCCGCCGCGCAGCCGCCGTCCACGCACGCGGCGCCGGGGCTGCAGCACGCCGCGTCGCCGCAGGCGCGCGCCTCCTCGCACGCGGCCGTGCAGCCCGACGGCTTGCCCTCCGCGTCGATCTCGCACCGCGTGCCCTCGGGGCACACGAGGTCCGATCCGGCGCACCGGACGCCTCCTCCGTCGCCGCCGTCGCCGCCGCCGCCGGCGCTCCCGGCGGCGCCGTCGCCGCCGCCGCTTTCGCCTGCTCCGCTCCCGCCCTCTCCCGAGCCGCCGCTTCCTCCCGTGCCCGAGGGCGGATCGGCCTGACCGTCGTCGCCGCAGGCGGCCACCGCGACAACGAAGGATCCCGTGAGCAACGCGCTGATCAGCTTCTTCATGTTCACCCGGTGAGGTTCGACGACGCGCGCGGAGCGGGCGGCGTCGTGTCGCCGCTGCGCGCAGCGAAGCAAGGCCCGCATGGTAGGCGCGCGCGCGGTGCGCGCGGTGGAAGACAGCACGCGCGCAGCGGCCCAGGACTCCGATCGGCGCCGAGGAGAGGTCCCTCGATGTCCGGCGTGCTGCGAGCGGCGCGGGCGCGGTGCGACATCGGCGTCGCGGCGCCTCGGGCCGCACCTCGCGCCGTGACGCGCGACGCGCGCCGCCTGGGCCGACGCTGGAGGGCGGGGGACTGCGTATTTTCCTCAGCTCACCCGAGGAGCGTATACTCTCGCCGACATGGCTCCTGTCGTCGTCATCACCGGTGCATCCAGCGGAATCGGTCGGGCGCTCGCGTTCTCCTGGGCGAAGCGCGGGGCGAGCGTGGTGCTGAGCGCGCGCGGGCGCGAGGCGCTCGAGCGCGTCGTCGAGGAGGTGCGCGCGGCGGGCGGCGACGCCCTCGCCGTGGCCGGCGACGTGACCGCCGAGGAGGACCGCAAGGCGCTCTGCGAGCGGACGCTCGACACGTACGGCCGGATCGACGTGCTGGTGAACAACGCCGGGCGCGGCTACTACGCGCCGTCGCTGGAGATCGACCCCGCCGAGCTCGAGGCGATCTACCGGCTCAACGTCGTCGCGCCCGTGCGCCTCGCGCAGCTCGCGATCGAGCCCCTCTCGGCCGCGCAGGGGACGATCGTCATGGTCTCCTCGATCGCGGGGCTCGTCGCCGCGCCGCGGATGGGCGCGTACGCCTCGTCGAAGTTCGCGCTGGAGGCGCTCTCGATGTCGCTCCGCGCGGAGCTCTCCTCGCGGGGCGTGCGCGTGCTCGTGGTGCGCCCGGGCCCGGTCGCGACCCCGTTCCACGCGAACGCCGTGGTCACCGACGACAACGTCGGCTACCGCCCGCCGGGCCACAAGCCGCAGAGCCCCGAGGAGGTCGCCGAGGGGATCGTGCGCGCCGTCGAGGCGCGCCAGGACGTCTGGGAGACGAGCCTCTTCGTGAAGACGGCGAGCCTCGCCGCCCGCGTGGCGCCCGGCCCGATGCGCTGGATCTCGAAGCGGATGGCGCGCCGCTCGGGGCTCTGAGCGCTCAGAGCGAGCGAAGGAAGGCGACGACGGCGTCGCGGTCCTCCCTGGGGAGCGCCACGAAGCGCTGCTTCGCGGCGTCCGCCTCGCCGCCGTGCCACAGGATCGCCTCGACGACGTCCCGCGCGCGGCCGTCGTGCAGGAGCTGGGTGTGGCCGTTCACCGCCTCGAGCAGCCCGATGCCCCAGAGCGGCGGCGTCCGCCACTCGCGCGGCCCCGCCAGGGCTTCGCTCGTCGACGTGTCCGCGAGCGCCTCGCCCATGTCGTGGAGGAGCAGATCGCTGTAGGGGTGGATGATCTGATCGCGCAGCTCGACGAACGGGTGATGGCTGCCCGTCTTCATCGAGGGGACGTGGCAGCTCGCGCACCCTGCCTGGCTGAACAGCACCTCGCCGCGCTGGACCGCCGGGTCCGCCGTGTCGCGGCGCGGCGGCACGCCGAGCGCGCTCATGTAGGCCGCCATCCGGTCGAGATCCTCGTCGGAGAGCTCCGGCGTCCCGCTCGCGCTGGCCCGGCAGCCCGCCTGCTCCTCGCCGCACTCCTCGACCGGGAACAGGCTCGTCGTCACGCCCATGTCCGCGACCAGCGCGTCGGCGACCTGGTGGGGCACGCTCACCTTGCCCGCCTTCCAGCCGAAGCGCCCCAGCCGCAGCGCCCCCGAGACCGGATCCGGGATCAGGTTCGGACGGCCCGAGATGCCGTCCTGGTTGCAGTCCATCCCGTCCGCGCGCTCGAGCACCGCCTCCTCCGCGATCGCCTCGAGGAGGCCCATGCCCACGACCGGCCGGGCGACGCGGACCGAGTAGCTCGCGATCTGCCCCGCGGAGAGCCCGTCGAAGCGGAACGTGGGCCGGCGCAGGACATACGGCGTGCCGTCGGGGAGCTGCCCGGGCTCCTCCGTGTAGGCCACGGTGGCCGTGCCCTCGCCGGGGCGCCCGTCGGGCCCCTTGTCCTGCAGCTGCCGGCCGTACATCGGGTCTGTCGCGGGCTTGCCGTCTGCGCCCGCCCCGGCGCCGAACAGCTTCACGACGGCGGTCTCCATCGCCTCCCCGGGCTCGGGCGGGGCGCCGCGACCGTTGTGGATATGACAGCCCGCGCACGTGGTCTGGTTCGAGAGCGGCCCCGCCTTGCCCGCGTGCTCGTCGAAGGCGGGATTGCCGCCCTCGGTGTGCTCGCCGGTGGCGAAGTCGGTGTGGAACAGGCGGCGCCCCTCGAGGAAGCGCTGGATCGAGCCCTCCTGGATGTTCAGCGCCATCTGCTCGTAATAGAGGTGCGGCTCCGCGTAGATGTACGGGATCGTCCCGTCACCGCCCGACAGCGCAGCCTCGTTCGGCTGGTCGAACGGCGTCAGCTCGCCGCTGCCGACGCGGTAGCGGAACGTGTCGCTGTAATAGCTGGTCCTCCCCTCGACCGTGGCCGGGTCGAGGAACACCCCGAACTCGAACTCGAGCAGATCGCCCTCGCGGATCTCCCTGCCTTCCCTGGCGTTGCGATCCACGACGAACTCCCAGTGGGTGCTCGTGACGCGGTCCATGCCGTTGTTCGAGTGGAACACGTTGCCGTCGCCCGTGTACCAGCAGCGGAAGTTGATCACCTGCGTGTCCGACGCCTTCGCGTTCGGGAGCCAGGTGAACTTGACCGTGCTGCCGCCCGCCGGGATCGCGTCCTCGACGACGAACTTGTAGCTGCGGTTCTCGAAATAGCGCGGCTGGAACGGGCTGAACTCTTCCTCTCGCTCGTGGCGGCCGCGGACGCGCCCCGCCGCCTCGAGCGTGATCGTCCCGTCCGCGGCCGTCGTGGTGATCGCCTCGCCGCCCGCGGCCGCGGGGAACAGGGGGGCTATCTGGCCGCTCACGCCGGAGCACTCGCCGGGGTCGACCTCGCCGCCGGGGCAGGTCGCGGCGGGCGGCGCACCCGAGGAGAAATAGGCGTAGATGGCCTCGATGTCGGCCGACGTGATCGCCTGTTCGCCGAAGCCCGGCATGCGGCCTTTGCCGGTGCGCACCTGCGCCGTGAACGCCTCCAGGGAGCCGTCGAAGGCGAACAGATCGGGAAACCCGCCGCTCGTCCCGCCGTGGGCGCTGTGGCACCCGCCGCAATTGAGCGCGAACGCCCGCGGCAGCGACGGCCCGCCGTCCGCCTCCACGCACGGCGCAGGAGGGGGATCGCCTCCGCCGCCCCCGCCGTCCGGCGGCGCGCCCCCGCCGCCCGGCGGGGGAGACGCCGGCGACGGGTCGCCCGAGCACCCGAGCCCTGCCGCGCAGGCCGCGAGCAGCCCGAGCGCGACGTGGAGACCCCGAGACAATAGCCGACGTGAGCGGCGTTCGATCATCGCGCTACCCTCCGACGTGAGCCCATCCAGAAAAACCGAGATTCCCCGCGCTACCGCAGGATCTCCTCGAGCAGCCGGTTCGGCTCGCCGCGGAGATCGTCGCCGAACGACGCGACGCCCAGGCCGTAATACTGGTTCATGACGGTGAACCACAGATCGCGGAGCTGGCGATCGTTGCCGAGCGCGTCGTAGGCGACGTGCGCGTCGTTCAGGAAGACGCCGTCGCCGCCCAGAAGGACGATGGGCAGATCGTACGCGTCGTGATCGTGCGTACGCATCTCGCTCATGTACATCATCACGCAGTGGTCGAGCACCGTCCCGTCGCCCTCGGGGATCGCGTCGAGCCGCTGCGCGAGCTGCGCCGTCTTCTGGCCGAGCCAGCAGTTGATCGCCGCGAAATCGAGGTTGCTCTCCTCGACGACCGCGTAGCGGCCGCCCTCGTTCGTGCTGCCCAGGTTGCCCGGGCCGTGCTGGCAGGAGTGATAATGGAGGCTGCTGCCCTCCCGGTACTCGAGGCCCACCTTCGCGCGGACGTCCGCCGGGATGCACCGGTACTCGAACTCGGAGCGCGCGTCGTCGAGCATGTGGGTGACGACGCGGGTCACGTCGCATTGAATGGCCATGACGATGAGATCGATCATGACGTTCGCGTGATCGTCGTGCTTGTACTCGCCGGCCTCCGTGCTGTCGTTCTCGTTGAGCCCCTCCTGCTGTCCGGGCGGCTCTGGGACGACGCCGGGCTCGCGGATCGGGCTGCAGCCGAGGCTCCCTTGCCCCGGCGTCATCGTCGACTGGACGCGGGTCACGTTCTTCTCGATCGCGCGCAGCGAGTCCAGGTATTGCTGGACGATCTTGCGATCGTCCGAGCCGACCCGGTTCATGAGCGAGTTCGCGTCCGCGAGCACGGCGTCGATGACGCTCTTCTCGGTCGCCGCGCGGCGCTCCGCCTCGATCCTGGCCTGCTCGTCGGTCTGCCCGGGCACGGGTGCCGCGGGCGCCGCGCCCGCGGCGACGAGCGCGTCGAACACCGCCTTCGGGTTGACCGAGCGCTTGAGCGGCTCGCGCGGGCCCTTCCAGGAGACGGCCTGGTTGTAGGCGTAGCTGCGCCCGTCGAAGAAGCCTGGCTTGACCCCGAGCCCCGTTTGCAGCGACGGGATGCGGGTCGCCTGCTCCGGGCCGGCCTTCTGGACGATGAGCTGGTCGACCGAGACGCCGTTGCCCACCCACTCGCCGAGGTCCTGCCCCGCCGCTCTCCCCAGCTGATCGGCGTCGACGCAGGTCGACAGCGCGGCGGCGCAGCGCGAGTGGGACGGCTCGATGAACGGGCTCTGCTCCTTGCTCCAGGTGTAGTTGCCGAGGCGGCTTATCATGAGCATCTTCGACTTCACCGGCGCGAAGTGCTCGAGCACCCTCGGCAGCTTGAAATCGGCGCCCTTCAGCGTCTTGCCGAACGCGGGCGCTGTCTCCCACCAGTGGTGGGGCGCCCCGTTCGGGAAGGTGCAGAGCACGAAGCGCTTCGGCGTGCCGGGCTCCCCCGCGCGCGCCCGGCGCGGCGCGAGGCTCTCGAGAAACGGAAGCGCCAGGCAGACGCCCGCGCCGCGCAACAGGTTCCTGCGTGTCATCAAGCGTTTCATGTGCGCATCGCTCCTTCGTGACCGGTGTCGTTCGACAAGCGCGCCCGCGGCCTCACTGCGCCTCGCCCTTGCCTCCGCGGAGGCGGAAGGCGTCGCTGGTCACCACGTGCTTCACGAGATCCGCGAGCGTGCCGCTGTCCCAGCGCGCGGCGATCTCCCTGAACGTGGACATGTCCGCGCCGGTCGGGCGCCGGCGCAGGGCGTAGGTGAAGAGCTGCTCGGAGGGGCAGACCCCGAGCTGGGGGTCTGCCTGGAGCTTGGGCAGGAGGCCGGAGAAGTCCTGGAACTCCGTGTCCTCGAGCTTGCCCGTCGCGTCGATCGGATCGCCGTTCGGGTACTCGGTCCGGTAGGCGCCGATCGCGTCGAAGTTCTCGAGGCTCAGCCCGATCGGGTCGAGCACGTCGTGGCAGCTCGCGCAGTCGGGCGATTCGCGGTGCTTCTCGAGCTTCGCGCGGACGTTGTCGACCGCGCCCGAGCCGCTGCCCGGGGCGTCGAGCTCGGGGATGTCCACGTTGGCGGGCGGCGCCAGGGGAACGCAGAAGAGCTGCGCCAGGATCGTCTTCGCGCGGGACGTGGGCGAGGTGCGATCCGCGCGCGACGACAGCGTGAGGAAGGCGGTGAGCGTGAGGAAACCCCCGCGGACGCCCTCGGGATCGCGCGCGGTGAGCGGATCGAGCAGCGGATTCGCCGGGTGGGGCGCCGTGAGGAACTCGGACCACGGCCGCTCGCCGGTCGTGAATTCGGCGAAGTAGGCGTTGGCCTGATCGAGCATCGCGCCCTTCACCTCGTCGTTCCAGAGCGGGAACAGGGACGCGTCGACGTTGTGGCTGGGGAGCGTGCGCGTGCCGAGCCACTGGCCGAAGAAGTTCTGGAAGAAGGCGGCGGTCTTCGGGTCGCCCAGCATCCGGTCCACCTGCTGCCGGAGCTCGTCCTCGGTGGCCAGGCGATCGCCCTCCGCCGCGTCGAAGAGCTCGTCGTCCGGGAGCGAGCTCCAGAGCAGGTACGAGAGGCGCGAGGCGATCTCGTAGCCGTTGAGGGCGCCCGGCGATCGCTCCGAATCGGGCCCCGCCTCGATCCGCAGGAGGAAATGCGGCGATGTCAGCAGGCTCCGGACGACGTGCTGCACCGCCTGGACCGGGGACATCTCGAGGGTGCTCAGCGCGTCCGCGTACTGCGCCGCGTACCGCTCGAGCTCCGCCGCCTCGAGCGGGCGCCGGAAGGCGCGCAGCCCGAAGCGCTCGATGATCTCGCGCGCGCACCCGTCGCCCGCGCCCTGCGCCGGGTCGCACACGAGGATCTTCGCGCGCTGCGCCTCGTTCGAGAACGCGTCCTCGGCGAGCTTCCTGGCGGCGTCGTAATACCCCTGGACCAGGACCTGGGACAGGTTCGAGAGCGCGCTGACGCTCGCGTCGAAGCCCTTCGCGCCGAAGGCCGGGAAGCCGTCCGCGGGCCTCAGGCGCGTCCCCAGGAGGTGGGCGACGGTGTTGTTGTATTCCGACGCCGTCATGTGGTGCAGAGGCATCCCGCCTGGCGCGGCGGAGGGGGCGTCTTGCTCCGGAGCGTCCTCGCTCCCGAGGATGCCAGTGCACGAGATGCTCAGGAGACACCCCCCGGCAGCGAGCCAGGGGCGCGCGAACACCCGGTCAAGTCTGAACGTCATCGTCGGCTCCCGCGTGTGAATCGGCAGATACCCCCTCGTGGCCGGAGCGCGCTGCGTTCGTGATCAAATCGACAGCACAGGCGCGCTAGGATCAGGCCGTGCTCTGTGCGCAGAAGACTACGGTGATGGTGTTGCTCCTCGGGCTGTCCGGGTGCGGAGCGGACGTGGAGATCGCGGTGGGTCGCATGAACCCGGCGCCTCCGGCGAGCGGCGGCGGAGCGGACAGCGGCGGTGAGGCGGGCAGCGGTGGGGTAGGGGGCAGCGGCGGGGTAGGGGGCAGCGGCGGTGAGGCGGGCAGCGGCGGTGAAGGGGGTAGTGGTACGACTCCGTGCGATGCGCTGCCGTCTCCCATACATCGGTACACATTCGATGGGACGGGAGCGATCGTCGCCGATACCGTCGGCGGCGCCGACGGCGAGATCCTCGGCGGCGCGAGCCTCGATGGCGGAGGGGTGCTCGCCCTCGACGGCGACGACGATTACGTCGATTTGCCCGCGGGGATCCTCTCCGGATTGCGCGATGTCACCGTCATGGCCTGGGTCGCCCGCGACGGCGGAGGCGCCTACCTGCGCATCATCGACTTCGGCATCGGCAGCGGGGGCGAAGATCCGGTCGAGGGCGACGGGAGCGTGGGAGAGTCCTACCTGGTCATCACCCCTTCGACGGGCTTCGATGCGCGGGGGGTCGCCGCGCTCGCGAGCGACAGCGGCGCGGCGGGCGAGGTGGCGATCCCCACCACGCCGACGCTCGACGACGGCGAGATCCATCAGGTCGCCGTCGTCTTCGACGGCGCGGCCGCGTCCCTGGCGCTCTACCTGGATGGCGCGCTCCTCGGCAGCGCGCCGGTCGGCTTTCCGCTCTCGGCGATCCAGGACGTGAACAACTGGCTCGGGCGGTCCCAGTTCGATCAGGATCCGTACTTCGGAGGGCGCTACGACGAGCTGCGCATCTACGGCGAGGCGCTGGCCGGCTGCGCGATCGAGGCCGCGTGGACCACCGGTCCGGATCGGCCGTGACGCTCAGAAGGCCAGCGCGAGGCCGAGGCGGGCGCTGAGACCTGCGGCCGGGGGGCGATAGACGGTCCCCTCGAGGTTCTCCACGACGAAGCGGGGCCGCTGCAGCGGGACGAGGGCGTGCAGCGCCCCCTCGACCTTCAGGGGGGCGGCGACGCGCCACTCGAGCAGCGCCCCGAGGCCGGCCGCGAAGATCGGCGCCGTGCGGGTGAAGGGCTCGTCGACGTCGCGCCCCCGGGCGAGGAGCCAGTGCTGGCGGCCGAGCGCGCAGACGTACACGCCGAGGGGACGGCCGAGGGCGCGCGCGCACGCGTCGACCTCGAGGAACCAGAGCCGGAAGTCGGCGCCCGCGGTCAGCCCGGCGATGCGGCCGGAGCTCGACGGCACCACGCCGGCCGCCCCGTCCGCGCGGAGCCAGCCGACGCGGAGCCCGCCGCCCGCGGCGACCCCGACGCCGATCGCCGGGACGAGCGCCTGCTCGACCTGCGCGCTCAGCCAGAGCGCCCCCTCCACGCGGCGCTCGTCCGGCGCAGGCGGTCGGCTCGCGGCGGGCGGCGGCGGGCTCGCGGCGGGCGGCGGCGGGCGCGGCGCGGCCGCTCCGTCGCCGCCGCTCGCCGGAGGTCGCGCGGGCTGCGCCGGCGGCGCGGCGGCATTCCGCGCGGCCGCGTCGGGGTCGATCGACATCGCGACGATCAGCGCCGCCGCCCGCGCCATGGCCGCGCAGTCGTCGCCGTGGATCGCGCGCTCGCCGGGCACCGGCGCGCGGATGCGCAGATCGAGCCGGAGGCGCGCGCCGCCCCGGCGGGCGACGGCGATCTCGACCGCGATCGGCTGGCGCTGCGCCGACGTTCCCAGCAGCCGGTCGATCTCGCTCCGGACCTCGTCGGCCGGCGGGCACCCGTCCGGCGCTTCCCAGCGCAGATCGATGGTGCGCGGCTCGGCGGGCGCCGCGCGCGCGCGGGCAGGCAGCAGCCCCGCCGCGACGATCAGCGCCTGCAGGGCCGACGGGGCCCAGGCCGCTCTTGAGACGTGCACCCGCGCACTCTACTCCTCCTGCCCGCACGCGGCGCGCACGCGCGTCGCGAGCGGCGAGCCCGGGCTCTGCGCCAGCAGCTTCGCCGCGATCGCCCTGCCGGCCGCCGCCCGGCCGGAGCGGCAGAGCGCGATCGCGCGCGAGGCCTCGCGCTCGGTCGAGAGCACGCCCCGCGGGTAGCGGCTCCCGTGCTCGTTCAGCTTCGAGAGCGCCTGCGCGAACTGGCCCGCCTGCAGCGCCTGCTGCGCGTCGCGCAGCAGCGCGACCTCCGCGTCGAGCCCCTCGGCGCCCGGCCTCGCGGCGGCGGCCGTCGGCGCCGGCGCGCGCGACGCCGACCCGCGCGACACGACGGCCGCTGCGGGCGCGGCGCTGGCCGCGGGTGCGCTGGCCCCGGCGGGCTCGCTGGCCGGGGGAGGGGCGTTCACCCCGGTAGAGGAGCTGGCCTGCGCGGCGGCCCTGGTCTCGGCGGAGGCGCTCTCCTCGGCGGAGGCGCTGGCCTCGGCGGGCGGAGGCGCCTCGTCGCCCGGCGCGCCGGAGCGCGCTTCGGCGCGCGGCGCTCGGGGCGTCAGGCCCGCGGCCCTCGGCGCTTCCGCCGCGTGCGGCGCGGGCGCCTCGCCCGACGCCGGGAGGTAGAGCGCCGCGCCCGTCGCGAGGCCCACGATCAGCGTCGCGAGCCCGATCTTCAGCGGGGCGCCGAGCAGCGTGACGGCCGCCCCCTTCGCGACCGCCGCGCCCGCGCTCGCGGCCGCGCCCGCGCCCGCGGCGGAGCCGACCGTGTGCGCCGCCCCGGCGGCGCTCGCGGCGCTTCCGGCCCCGGCGCTCGCCGAGCCGACGGCGCCGGCCCCCGCGGCGCCCTTGGCGCTCGCGGTCACGGCCGTGGCCGCCGCCCCGGCGAGGCCGAGCCTCGCCCACACGGCCGCGCGCATCCGCCGCCGATCGTCGTCGGTCGGCTCGTCCTCGTCGCGGAGGGCGTTCAGGAGCGCCCGCTCCCCAGGCCCCAGCTCATCCATCGCGGCCTCCTCGGATCCTGGCGTGGTGGCGGCGCACCGCGTCGGAAAATGCCTGTCGGGCGGCCCTCAGCCGCGCATATACGGTGTTGATGTTCACGCCGATACCCTGAGCGATCTCCGTCGCCGGCATCTCTTCCAGCTCGGCGAGGAGGAGCACCACGCGCTTCTCCTCGTCGAGCGACGCAAGGAGGTCGTGCGCCACGCGCGCGGCCTCCGCCCTCGTCATGGCCTCGTAGGGGCTGAGGTCGCTCGGCCCTGCGAGCTGCTCCGGATCCACCGTCTCCCCCGTCCCGCGGTGGGCGGGGCTCTTGCGGCGCAGCGATCTCCGGTGCGTCTGCACGACGTTGACCACGATCCCGAAGACCCACGTCTTCAGCGACGAGCGGCCCCGGAACTCCGGGAGCCGCCGGTGCACGACCACGAACACCTCCTGGCACACGTCCTCGTGCGCGGAGGCGTCCACGCCGAGGCGGCGCACGGTCCGCCAGACGAAGGGGAAGATCTCCTCGTACACCTCGGCGAAGTCGGGCGGCGCGCCCTGGAGGCTGGCCGCGGCGACGGCGGAGACCGCGCCGGCCGGCGGCGGGGTCGACGGAGCGACCGCCGCGCGGGCGGTCACTGGCTGCACCTCTCCGCGTGGGGCAGGGAGACGTAGAGCTCGCCGAGCGCGGTGAGCTCCCCGCTCGCGCCGAGCAGGTCCACGTTGGGGATCGCGTCGGTCCGCCCGGAGAACCAGGCGTACCGGAAGACGTCGGGGTCCGATTCGAGGAGGGGCACCGCTTCTCGCATGTACGCCGCCTGGGCTTCGGGCGACCGATCCGCGCCGTCTCCGCACGAGAACTCGGTCAGCCAGATCGGGCGCCGGTAGCGTTTGAGCTCGCCGAGGTACCACTCGAGCGCCGGCCTGTCGCAAGCGTACCAGTGCGCCGCGATGAAATCGACGCGGCAGCCCTCGCACGCGGCGAAGAAGGCGTCGAGGTACGCGAACGGATCGGTCTCGTGGCAGCCGCCGCCGCAGAAGTTCACGGCCGGCGAGACGAGCTCCAGGCCCTTCTCGTCGGCGATCTCCTCGAGGTCTGGCCACAGCGCCGCGGCCTCGGCGGCGGAGAGGTTGGCCTGAGCGAAGAAGTTCGGCTCGTTGAACGCGAGCAGGTACTTCGCCCCGCTCGGGATCGCCGCCTTGACCTGGTCGGCGTCGAAGCGGCCGCCCCAGACCATCGGTACGAAGTCGACGCCCAGGTCGACGTAGGCGCCGCCCCGGAGCGCCTCGTCGGGGACGGTCGCCCAGTTGTACCACCAGCCGACGCTGGCCGAGAGGGCCGAGAGGTCGGCGACCGAGTGGTAGCCGTACCCGATGCCGCGCTTGCACGGGCGCCCCGCGGCCGCCCCGCCGTCGCCCGCGCCGCCGCCTGTGCCGGGGCTGCCGCCGTCGCCCGCGCTGCCGCCGTCGCCAGCGCCGCCGCCCGCGCTGGCGCTGTCCCCCGCACCGGCGCCGTGCCCTGCCGCGCTGCCGGTGCTGCCTGGGCCCACGAGGCCTGCGCCGCCATCGCCCGCGCCGGTCGCTTCTTGGACGTTTCCTGCGCCACCATCGCCGTTCGCGTCCTGGTGGAAAGATTCCCCCACGCAGGCGACGGACAGGAAGATCCCGAGCAGGGGGCTGATGCCGCACAGAAGGGCTTTGGGGTCTCGACGCATGGCTCGAGGGGGCTGGTGGCCGGAGCCGCAGCGTTCCGTGATGAAAAGTGGAGGGATGGGGATGTGGGGCTCATCGGGCGGCGATCCGTGGGCTGGCGTTTCTTGGCGTGCGGGGGGATCATCACGGCTGCGCACCGCGGCCGACAGCTCGCACCTCCGCGCGCTTGACGGCTGCGAGGAGCGCGCCGAGGAAAACCGGATGACACCCCCTCGCTGGCTTGCCGCGCTCGCGGCGCTCACCCTTCCTTTGGCGGTCTCGGCGACGGCCCTGACCCAGGACGCCGCTCCCCTCCCGCCGCCGCCTCCTCCTCCGGAGCCGCTTCCGTCTGCCTCCGCGCAACCAGCGCCGCCGCCTGCGCCCACGCCGTCGCCGTCCCCGCCGCCGGTCCCGCCCGCGCCGGCGCCGCCGCCTGCGCCTGCGCCCACGCCGATCCCGTCGCCATCGCCGCCGGTCCCGCCCGCGCCGGCGCCGCCGCCCGCTGCGCCGGCGCCGCCACCGGTCGCGCCCGCGCTGCCTCCGCCGGTTGCGCCCGCGCCGCCGATTGCGCCCGCGCCGCCGTATTCGCCGGCACCGCCGTATTCGCCGGCGCCGCCGTATGGGCCGTCGCCGCCGGTCGGGCCCGCGCCCGCGCCGCCGCCGCCGGTTGCGCCCGCGCCGCCGCCGCCCGTCGCGCCCGCGCCGCCGGCCGCCCCGCGTCCGCCCCGGAGCCAGCCGGCGCGTCCGAGCGCTGCGCCGCCCCCGGTGGCGGGCCCGGTGACCGTGGACGAGCCGGAGCCTTCACCGGCCGAGCCGGAGGAGAAGGAGCAGGACAAGGAGCCCGGCGACAAGGAGCCCGAGGACGAGGACCGGGACGGCGTCCGGCTCCGGTATGGCAGCACGCTCGGCGGCGGGATCATCAAAGCGCCGACGGGCACCGGCGGCGTCTTCGCGTGGACCGGCCGGCTCGGCCTCCAGATCAACCACCTGTTCGGGATCTACTACCAGAACACCCCGATGCTGACGCTCACCCCCGAGAGCACCGACAACAGCGCGGGGTTCGACGCCGGGTTCATCGACTACAACTCGCTCCTCGCGAGCTTCACCTTGTTTCATGTCCTCGACTTCGGCGCAGGGCCGTCCATGGACTACGTAGCCGTCGCGAGCTGCGGCGCGACGCTCGCGGGCCTCGAGTCGGGCGCCGGCTGCGCCAGCACCTCGGACTGGTATTTCGGCGCGCACGCGCGGGGCGCCCTCATCCTCGGCGGCCTGTCCGGCGACGGGCCGCGCCGCAGCGGGTTCGCCCTGGCCGCCGAGCTCCACCCGGTGTTCATGCCCGAGGCCACGACCTTCACCTTCACGCTGGGGCTCGGCGGAGAGTGGTATTGACGAGCGCGAACCCCGCCCGCTAGCCGCCGTCTCTCAGGCCCGTCCCCGATTCGGGGAGTGCACAACCCCAAGAACGGCGCGATGATGCGCCCCGGACGACGATCCAGGCGTGAGGGCCGCGCTCGGCCCTCGCACGACGCGCGACGGGGGTGGGGTTGGTGCAGATGGCAGCTGGCGACGATGAAGAGACCTTGTGCATCGATCCGCGGCCGCTGCTCGAGGCCCTGGACGACCCCGCGCTCGTCATCGACGCGCGGGGCGCCATCCGGTGCAAGAACGAGCCGCTCGAGCGGCTCCTCGCGGGCCCAGGAGCGCCGATCCTGCCGCTGTCGCCGGAGGGCGATCGCGTGCTCTTGCCTCCATCCCCCGCGGCCGTCGACCTCGCCCGGATCCAGGCGCTCCTCTCAGGCGAGATCGACCGCGCCGAGATCGAGCTGCCGGACGACGGCTCCGGCGCGCCGCGCTGGGCGCTCCGCGGGCTCTCCTGCTCGATCGGCGGCGGCCGCTGCGCGCTGCTCCGCCTCATCGACCTGGGCGAGCGCCGCGCCCGGGAGCACCAGCGCCGCTGCGCGCAGGTGATCGCGTCGATGCAGCTCGGCTGCACGTTCCTCACCCTCGACGACCCGGCGGATGACCGGTCGCTCCGGTACATCTACAGGAACCCCGCCGCCGAGCGGATCTCGAGCAGGCCCACGGCGGCGATCGTCGGCCAGACCATGGACGAGAGCGTCCCCAGCCTGCGCCGGGTCGGCCTCCCGCAGCGCTACGCGGAGCAGATCCGCGGCGGCCGCGCCGCCGAGGGCGAGGTGGTCTTGCCCGCGGAGGAGGGCTCGCGCGTCTTCACGACGTGGTCGTTCCCGCTGGGAGAGCGGTGCCTCGCCGTGCTCTACGAGGACGTCACCCAGCGCCGGGCGACGGAGGCGTCGCTCGAGGGCACGCGCGTCCTCCTCGACGCCATCATCGACAACCTCCCGCTCCTGCTCTTCGTCAAGGAGGAAGCGGAGCTCCGCTACGTGCGGGTGAACCGGAGCTTCGAGGAGTTCCACGGCTATGCGCCGGGAGAGCTGATCGGCAAGCGCGTCGCCGACTACTTGCCGAAGGAGCTGGCCGCGAGGATCGACGCCGAGAGCCGCGCCGTCCTCGCGGGGGGCGTGCCGGTCGAGATGCCCGAGATCCACGTCTCCTCGTCGCGCCTCGGGCCCCGCATCGGCCATGCCCGGTGGATCCCCATGGAGGCCGCCGAGGGAAAGGGCCGTTATCTCCTCGGGATCATCGAGGACATCACCGAGCGCAAGAAGATCGAGGACGCCAAGCGCCACGAGGCGATCCTCCTCGAGACCCAGCGGCGGCTCCTCGAGCTCATCCAGGAGCTCTCGACGCCGAGCATCCCCATCCACCCGGGCATCCTCGTCGTCCCGCTCGTCGGCCAGATGGATAGCTCCCGCGGCGCTCAGCTGATGGAGTCGCTCGTCCGCGCGGTCGAGCGGCACCAGGCCGAGTTCGTCATCATCGATATCACCGGCGTCACCTCGGTGGACACCGCGGTGGCGAGCCACTTGGTCCAGGCCACGCGCGCCGCGCAGCTCCTCGGGGCCGAGTGCAGCGTCGTCGGCGCCTCGCCCGGCGTCGCGCGCACCGTCATCGATCTCGGCATCGAGCTCGGCCAGCTCTCCACGCACCGGGACCTTCAGGCCGGGTTCCGGTACGCGCTGGCGCGGAAGGGGTACAGGATCACGCCGCGCGCGGCGCGGAGGGCCTGAGGTGCGGCGCGGCTCGCGCGCTGCTCGCGGGCCCGCCTCCGCGGTGATTACGGCGTCTGTCTCACCGCAGCGCCGCGCGCAGCGCGCGGACGGCCTGGCTCTGCGTCGGCTGCTCGAGGAAACCCGCGAGCCACGCGGGGTCGAGCTCGGGAAGGAACGCGCTCCGCGCGCGGGGCTCATACCCCTCGTCCGAGAGCGCAAAGACGCGGAGGCCCTCCTCGCGATCCCACACCCAGACCTCCGGGACGCCGAGCCCTCGATAGATCTCGAGCTTGTCGAGACCTCCGTGCGTCCAGACGACCTCGATGGCCAGGTCCGGAACCTCCTTGTTCGTGGCGCCGACGATGTAGCACTCGTCGGGCTCGGCCCCGCGCTCCTTCGGCGCGTTGCGGAGCGTCCACGCGCCGTATCCGCTGAGCTCGATGCCGCGCTCGTCGCAATAGGCCTCGAGGAGCCGCGCGATGGTCTTTTTGACGCCCTCGTGACTGCGAGACGGGCTCATCAGCTCGATCGCTCCGTTCAGGTAGTACATGCGCACGCCGGCCCGGTCCCCCCGTACGGCGAGGAGGATCTCGTAGTCCTTCCACGTCATGCCGTAGAGGATGACGTGCTGGTCGCTCTCCTCGTGACGGGGCCGCGGTCGCTCGGCCTCGGATACGGCGTTCGCCGGGACAGACTGCATGCACAAGAAGATACTCGACGATGGAGCCGGCGGCGAGCCGCGCCATGCGCCCTGCGGCTCCTTCGAGGCGCGCACTACGCGCGGCCGGGCGCCAGCGCTTCCCTTCGAGCGCGTCGATGGAGGGCCGGTCGCTCTCCCGATCGTCACCTTGCGCCCCCGCCCCGTCGCCGCGGTGATATCCACGACCGCGCACCGCTCGGGTCCCGACGGCCGCCCGCCGGCCTCGGCGAAACCTTTGCGGATCGCCCGTGTCCAAGGAGACGTGATGCGCTCGATCCCCCGCTCGATCTTCTCCGCCCTCGCCGCCGCGATGGGGCTCTCCCTCGCGGCCTGCGCCGCGGCTCCTCCGCCCGCGGCGCACGCGCCCGTCCCGCCGGGCGACGCCCGCGCGGCGACCCCGCCGCCGCCTCCGCTCCCCGAGCAGGAGGCCTTCGCCGTCCACGGCACGCTCAAGGACGAGTTCCTGCCGCTCCTCAAGCAGGCGCCGTTCGACCCGAAGGCCGCGCTGGTCCCCCCGGCGCCGGCCGGGGTGCCCGCCCCGCCGGCCGCCTGCGCGGCGTTCGCGCGGCGCGCCCCCGTCGCGCCCGCGCGGCCCTGCGGCGATGTCGGGGGCGCCCTCGACGCGCTCGACGCCGCGCTCGCCGAGGAGGACGCCGCCAAGCGCGACGCGCGGCTCGCGGGGGTCGAGGCGTGCGCGGGCCTCGAGGCGGGGCTCGCGCGCGCGCTCCGGGCCGAGCTCGCGCCCGCCGGGTGCGGCGACGCCGTCGCCGTGCCGTACCTCGAGGCGCCGCCCGCCACGCTCAAGGGCGACCTCTACCAGGTGCTGCTCGGCCTCACGCTCTCCGCCCGGCTCGCGCGCACCGCGACCGAGCCGCCCGCGCTGCGGCCGCCCTACGACGTCCAGCGCGTCGTCGCGTTCACCAAGGGGCCGCTCTTCGCGTGGGTGACGGACCAGGCCCGCGCGATCGAGGATCTCGGGCGGCTCGGGATCGAGCTGCCGTTCTACGCGAAGGGCATCGTCGCCGTGGAGTCCGGGCGGGCCGACATGCGGCTCGTCGAGGCGGTCAGGTCGGCGCCGCTGCCCGACGCCATGCGGAAGGACGCGGAGCTCAGCAACGTCTACTACGGCGAGCTCGACCAGCTGCTGGAGCCCTGGAAGAGCCGCGGCCGCGACGCCGCGCTGGTCGGCCTGCGCGAGCTCTCGTCGGTCGGCGTGATCCGCGACGCCCGCGTCGACGGGGCGCGCGCGATGCTCTCGCGCCTCTACGGCGGCCGCCGCGTCGACGCGCTCGACGCGCTGGAGCTGCCGCCGCTCCCGGAGGCCGCGCCCGCGTCGGCGGTCGAGCGGCTCGCGGCCCGGCTGCCGACGTATTATGCGGGCCGCCTGATCCCGGCCGAGATGGCGGCGCGGCCCGAGGTCCTGCGCGTCCTGGTCGGCCGCGGCGTCCCGCTGCAGCACCGCGCCGCGCTGCGCTCCGCCGAGCTCTCGCCCGAGGCGCGGCAGCTCTATGCAAGGGCGCGGATCGAGCTCGGCCGGCTGTACTGGCGCGCCGTGGACTTCGACCAGGCGACGGCGCTGCTCGCCGCGTGGCCCGAGGGCGCCGCGCGCCCGCCCGAGGCGACGACGCTGCTCGCGCTCGCCCTCGGCCTGCGCAACGGCCCGGAGGACGCGGCGCTCATGATGCGGCGGGCGCCGCTCACCGGGCTCGGCCTGGGCGATCTCGCGGCGCTCGACTGGGTGGCGCGCGCGAAGCCGGCCTCGCCGTACGCGGGCATCGCGGCGTACGACGCGGCGCTGATCAAGCAGATCGCGGCGCCGCAGGGCGCGGATCCGAGCTACTGGGCCGACGTGGCCGCGCGCTTCCGCGAGGCGCAGGCGCTCCTCGCGGGGCCGCTCGCGAAGGCGGCGGAGGAGCGGGCGCGGGCGGCGGAGGAGATCGGGCGGGCGGCGCGCTGAGACGGGGGCGCCGCGGCGCGGGCTGCCCTCAGGGGGCGGCCTCGCCGGGCGGCTTGTACTCCGTGACCTGGCCGGTCGCGACGAAGCCGACCTGGGCGTAGACGCCCAGCCCGTCGGCCGATGCCTGGAGGATGGCCACCCGGAGCCCGGCCGCGCGCGCGTCGAAGAGCGGGCGCAGCGTCAGCGCGCGGCCGATCCCCCGCCGCCGGTGCGACGGGAGGGTCGAGATGTTGTACAGGCCGGCGACGCCGCCGCCCACGGCGAGCTCCGAGGTCGCCACGGGCATGTCGTCGAGGTAGCCGACGTAGAGCCACAGCGGCGCGTCGTCCGACAGGAGCGCCGGGGCGGCCATCTCGTAGAACCGCATCACGTGGGGATCGGGCGGGGTCCAGTTGGCCGCGAGGAGGCGCGCGAAGTCGCGCAGCTGCGCCGGGGTCCTGACGCGCGCGATCTCGAGGCCGCGCGGCGGCGCGGGCTCGGCGGGGAGCGCGTGGAGATCGGCGGCCATGGCGACCTCGGACTCGGCGGCCTCGAGCCCCGCGGCGCGGAGGAGATCGCCGAGGTTCTCCGGCTCGTCGGCGGGGCCGACCCACCACGAGAAGGGGCGGCCGGCGCGGCGAAAGTGGTCGATGGCCTGCGCCACGCGGGCCTCTGCCGTCGCGGCGTCGAGGCGGGCGCGGAGGACGAAGTTGAAGGTGTCGCAGGGCAGCCCGGAGTCGACGACGACGAGGTCGGCGTCGCGCGCGACGTGGGCGCCGGGGAGATGCGCCTGCGCCCAGCTCGAGTGGACGGCCAGGTTGTCGTCCGCGGCCGCCGCGAGCTGCTTCGCCGGGATGCCGGCAAGCGAGGTCATGGTCATGGTCATGGGGGGCCTCTCTGACACGAAACGACCGGGGGCGCGCCACCGTCGTGCTGTCCCTGCAGCGGCATGGCTGCGGCTTGAGTACCGTATGAGATGAAGCGGGAAAGATGAGTACTACTCGCCGAGCCTCGTGCCTTCAACCTGGTGCACGGCCCGCAACACCCACGCCCCCGTTGCGCTAGGATGCCGCCGTGTACCTCCGCGAGATCCACATCCGGAACCTCAAGCTGCTCCGCGATCTGCGGCTGTCGTTCACCACCTCCTCTGGCGAGCCGCGGATGTGGACCGTCATCGTGGGCGAGAACGGCCTCTGCAAGACGTCCATCCTGCAGGCCATCGCGCTCGCGGCCAGCGGTCCCGACCGGGCCAACCAGCTCGCCGACATCCCGTCGCTGCCGGACCGGCGGCACCCGGAGGAGGCCCTCGAGATCGCGGCCAGCTTCGCGTTCGGCCCCCTGCCCGAGGGGCGCTCGCGCGTATATCCGGGCTGGGGCGGCAAGCCGAGCCAGCCTCCAAAGTTCCTGCAGAGCCGCCTCAGCCTGGCGCCCGGATGGAAGGTGTTTGTGGGCTCGTCCGACTACGGGGATCCCCCTGCGCAACCACAGGAACACCTCGAGCCGGCGCGCAGCGCCGAGCCGGGTCCCCTGCGCGAAGCCCGCGCCATCGGCGCGCCATGGTGGTTCGTGGCCGGGTACGGCGTCAACCGGCGCCTGCCCAAGCCGCACGGCGCCGCGCGCCCGGACGATCCGACGCTGAGCCGGCTCGACTCGCTGTTCGACGGCGCCCCGATCCTCGGCACCGGGTTCGCCGACATCCTCCAGGACCTCGGCATCGACCCGTCCCGCTACGCCGAGATGCTGTCCGACGCCCTCTTTCGCCGGTCCCGCCTGCTTCCGCGCGTGCGCGGGCTGGAGCTCCGGCGCCGCGGCGGGGTGAAGAGCGCCGCCGATCTCGTGGAAGCGCACCGCTTCGAGCTGCGATCGGGCTCCTCCACGTTCACGTTGCCCGCGACGTGGCTGTCGCATGGCTACCAGGGGCTGATCTCCTGGATCGCGGACCTCATCGGTCAGATCGTGGCCGATACTCAGATCCTGGCCACTACGTCGGATCACGGTGCCCTGGTAGATCCCTCGGAGAAGAGCGGCCTCGTGCTCATCGACGAGATCGACCTCCACCTGCACCCGAGCTGGCAGGCCGAGCTGGTGCCGAAGTTGAAGAAGGTCTTCCCGCGCATGCAGTTCGTGGTGACCACCCACTCACCCTTGGTCCTCCCCGGCTTCGCGAAGGACGAGATCATCCGGCTCGGCCGCAACCGGGACGGCGACGTGGTCGCCCGGAAGACTGGCGAGTCGCCCGCGCTCATGACCGGCAGCGAGCTGTACGAGGAATTCTTCGGGATCGATCGCCTGTATCCAACCGACCTCGGCGACGCCGCGCAGCGTTATGGCCTGCTCGCGAACGACCCCGGTCGGTCGAATGCGGAGGAGCAGGAGATGGTCGCGCTGCGGGAGAAGCTCCGCGCCGCCGGCGTCGAGCCCGAGTGGGAGCCCGTGTCCCGGACGAGGGCGAGCGAGAGGCGGCCAGCGAGGAAGGCGCGGGGCCGGTGATCCGCGTCGACCGAGGCCCGAAGCCGGAAGGGCTGGAGGCCATCCGCAAGCTGGAGGTGAAGCGGCTCGCGGCCATCGTTCGGGGCGCGCCCCCGAAGGCGGCGGACTTTGGCAACAGGTACAACATCGCTCGCCGCGACCTCTGGAAAGCGCAGGGACAGACGTGCTGCTACTGCGAGCGCCGCATCGACCGCCTCTACAATGACGTCGAGCACTTCCGGCCGAAGACCCGCGCCCACCGCGGCGGGGATCGCCCCACGCACGGCTACTGGTGGCTGGCATGGACGTGGGAGAATCTCCTCTTCGCCTGCCCCAACTGCAATCGAAGGCACAAGAAGAACAAATTCCCCCTCGTCCGGGGGAGCCGCATCCTGCCGGTGGGGCACAGCCCACCGGGGCCCGAGCGAGCCCTCCTCGTCGATCCTGCAGGCAGTGACGATCCGATGGATCACATCCAGTTCGTGCCGTTCCACCGGGCGGGGAAAAAGGCGAAGTGGATCCCCGTAGCTCGCGGCGGGAGCCGCAGGGGCAAGAGGACGATCCAAGTCCTCAAGCTCGATCGCCCCGCGCTCGTGACCCATTACGGTGATCACGTGTCCGACCTAGTCGACCACCACGTGAAAGGGATCCGTGAGGCCATCGGCACAGGAGACGGCCATGCCGCCGCGAAGGCCTGGCAAGCCGCCCTGAAGAAGCTGTTTCATCCGCGGCAGGCGTTCAAGGCGCTCTCCCATGACGTCCTGGATCATCACTTCCCGCTGGGGCTCCGGCAGCAGTGGCGCCTCGAGCTCTACCGGCCGTGATCCAGGGTGGGGAGCTCTCCTGACGACCGCCCGAGGAGCGCCCGGCGCGCCGTCTCAGGCGCACGACGCCCCGAGCGCGAGGCGGGCGGACGCCACGGCGCCCAGGAGGCGTGTGCCCGCGGTGCCCACGTCGAGGCGGCCCGGCGAGTGCTGCGCTGGGTCAGCGGGAGCGCAATGAGCGGCACGAACGTGGTTCGCCTGGAACATGCGAAGCGCCGGCGCGGCGGCGATCCGCCGGTGTCGGAGGTCTCCGGCGTGGTGCTCGTCGACAACATCGCCTACGATAAGCAGGTGCTCATCCATTATCGGGACGCCGCCGGAGAATGGCGGGTCGCCCCGGCCAGGTACGACTCCGCGCCGCCGTGGGGCTCCCCCGAGCGGTGGGTGTTCTCCGGGATCTTCTATCCTGCCGACTCCCCGGAGCCGGCGCGGTTCGCGATCCAGGCCGTCGCCGCCGGGCGCGAGTACTGGGACAACAACGGACATCACGATTACCTGCTGGATCCCGGTGGAATCGTGTTCGGCGACGCGCCGCTCTTCGGCGTCGATCGCCTCCAGCGCATCGTCGAGTTCGTGGGCTGGCGGTACCACATGGACGTGATAGGGGTCGAGGAGGCCATGCCGATCGCCGGGCGGGGCCACGTCTTGCGGTACAAGGTCACGATCGGGCGAAGCGTGGGACCAGGCCGTTACGCCCATGCGCGCTGCGTGGGCATCGCCGTCCGCGGCTCGGACGTCAGCGTCCTGAGCGATATCGTGTGCGAGTCCATCCCTCCGGTCGAGCTGGTCAAACCTTGACAGGGCGCTTCGGGCCGGCGCGCGTCACGGCGCTGGCCGGCCCGCGAGGCGCGCCGAGCGCGCGAGCTCCCGGCGGCGGATTTCATGGGCCCCCGCCCGAACCGCCGGCGCCGCCTGTGCCGCCGGTGGCTCCCGCACCGCCGGTAGCTCCCGCGCCACCGGTGCCCGCATCGCCGCCTGCGCCGCCGGCGCCAGGACCGCCGCCTGCGCCGCCACCTGCGCCGCCCGCGCCCATATCGCCGCCTGCGCCGCCTGCACCCGTATCTCCGCCTGCACCCGTAGCGCCGCCCGCGCCCGTATCTGCGCCTGCGCCGCCGGCGCCATTGCCTCCAGGGTCGTTGCCGCCCGCGCCGTTCGTCGGAGGATCCAGGATCGGGCCCGGGTTCAGCACACCCCCGCCCATCGCGGCGAGGTCATAGATGCGGTACGTCGCGAAGTAGACCCCCACCGGCTTGAGCACGACGCCGGAGCCGACCACGACGCCTCCCGCCGGACCGATTCCCAGGTTCCAGCCGCCGAGGCTGACGATATCCCAGGTGATCTTCTGGAACACGGGATACGCGGAGACGCGCGCGTACGCCGCCGTCGGGACGAAGTAGATCGAGCTCGCCTGGAGCGTGACGTTCTCGCTCACGCTGAATCCAACCGCCGCGGAGATGTCCGAGAGCGTTGGCGCGCAGCCGCCTGGTATGCCCGGCATCGCGCCGTTGGAGGGCGCTCCGTTTCCCGGCATGTTCCACGAGGGCTGGCCGTTCGAGGGCGCGCCGTTCCCCGGCATGTCCCACGGGGGCTGGCCGTTGAATGGCGCGCCGTTCCCCGGCATGTCCCACGAGGGCTGGCCATTGGAGGGCGCGCCGTTTCCCGGCATGTTCCACGAGGGCTGGCCGTTCGAGGGCATGCAGCCGCCCGGCATCCACCACGAGGGCGGGCAGTCTGCAGGGGAGCGGGTGCCCGGCGTGCCTGGCGCTCCAGGACCAAGCGGTGTGCCCGGCGCGGAGGGGGTGCCAGGCGCCCCCGGCGGGAACAGCGTGCCAGGCACGCCCGGTAGCTCGTTGAGGGGAGGGAATCCCGGGATGCCCAGCGCGCCCGGCGCGGGCTGGTTGCCCGCGGACGGGAAGGTGCCCGTGGCGGTCCCCTCGATGCTCACGGTGGGCTCGACGCTCGACGACACGGCGAGCTCGAGCGTCCGCGGTCCAAACCCCTCCGACACGCTGAGCAGGTGGGCGGCATCTTCCCAGTGATACGTCTCCGGGAGCACCGTCACATTCGCGATGCTCAGGCCGTGACAGAGGGCCTGGCGCGCCTCGCCGGTGCCGGCGCGCTCGCCGCCGCCGTCCGCGGGCCCCGGCGCCTCGCGCGGGCCCACGCAGGTGAGGGATGGAACGAGCGTCACCGCCATCACGAGCGCAATCTTTACGTCGGGTGCAAACATCCTTGAACCTCGGGGTGCCGTCAGAATCGCGATGAGCCGAGCTACCCAGGCGTGGAGAGCTCCAGAGAACGATCGCCTCCTCGGCGCTCCTGCGCCGCGCGAGGCCGCTCCTCCCGAGACCGGTGATCGCGGCGCAGACGCCGGCTCACGAAGCGCCGCGTGGGTCCGGATCCCTGGAGTGCGAACCGCTCGATGAGCACAGCAGGCCTATGCGACGCTCTGCCATGCAAGAAGCGGGGAATGCCGGGTCGAGCGCGCATGTGGGCGCCGCCCCGAGATCCAGCGCATGTGCGGAATTCGATGGACCGGCGCTTGCCGCCACCCCGCGCGCGTGACCGGCGCGCTCACGGAGGCCAGAGCCGCGCCGCCAGCGACCGATCCATGACCGCGCACGAGGTGCGAGCGAGGCGAGCATGAGAGAGCCTGCTGCTGTCGTGAAGGCCGCTATCGTGGCCTGTGCGATCCTCACCCCCATCGCCTGCGCGCAAAGCGTGGATCCGCAGCGCGAGGCGCCTGCCGCCGGGGTCGCCGGGGCCACCCTCGACGCGGCGGTGCAGCGGGCCAACGGAGGTGGATGGCTGATCACCCAGGCGCTCGACTTCAACGCTGACGGTATGGCCGACGTGCTCTGGAACGACCCCGAGCGGAGCCTCGTCGCCGTGTGGTTGATGGAGGGGAACCGGCTGCTCGCGCCCGGGCCGCTCATCCCGGGGCCGGTCGGCGCTCGCTGGTTCGCCAAGACGAGCGATTTCAACGCCGACGGCATGGGCGACGTGCTCTTTCGCCACGAAGAACAGGGGGCGATGGCGGTATGGCTGATGGACGGAAGCCAGCTGCTCGCGCCGGGGCCGATCCTCCCGGGACCGGGGGGCAGCGGCTGGTTCGCGAGGGCGATCGACTACAACGCCGACAACATGGCGGACGTGCTGTGGAGCCACGCGGAACGGAGCGTGATGGCCGTGTGGCTGATGGAAGGCACCCGTTTGCTCACGCCGGGGCCGTTCATCCCCGGGCCTCTCGGCGACGGCTGGGACGTCGCCGCCGTGGGGGACTTCAACGCCGACGGCATGGCGGACGCCGTCTGGCGCCATGTCGAGCAGAACCTGATGGCGGTGTGGCTGATGGAAGGCACTCACCTGCTCGCACCGGGGCCGCTGATCCCGGGGCCGATCGGCGATGGCTGGGCCATCGCCTGGGGCGCCGACTTCAACGGCGACGGCATGGCGGACGTGCTGTGGAACAACGCCGAGCAGAACCTGATGGCGGTGTGGTTGATGGAGGGAAGCCAGCTGCTCGCGCCGGGGCCGTTCGTCCCCGGGCCCATCGGCGACGGCTGGGTGGCGCGCACCGCGGCCGACGTCAACCTCGACGGTATGGCCGACGTGGTGTGGCAGCGGGGCGAGGCGAGCGAGATGGCGGTGTGGCTCATGGAGGGGAGCCAGCTGCTCGCGCCGGGGCCGATGATCCCGGGACCGTATGACGGAGGTTGATCCCGACGCCCGCGCCTCGAGCAGGAGAATGCGGCGGTCAGGCCTCAGGCGGGCGCCGGAGGTCCTGTGTGCGGCCTCTTGGCTCCTCGTCGCGCTGGGCTGCGCGCAGGACGTCGGCCAGCGAGACGGAGGGCCGCGCACCCTGGAGCCCGCGGGAGCGTCGCTCGGCGCCGCGGCTCAGCGCGCGAACGGCAGCGCATGGAAGGCCGTGCAGGGGGCCGACTTCAACCTCGACGGCATGTCCGACGTGCTCTGGGGCGACGAAGAGCAGAACCTGATGGCGGTGTGGCTGATGGAGGGAACTCGGCTGCTCGCACCGGGCCCATCCATCCCGGGGCCGCTCGGCGAGGGCTGGATCGCTGCCGCGGCTGCTGACTTCAACCACGACGGCATGGCGGACGTGCTGTGGAACAACCCCGAGCAGAACCTGGCGGCGGTGTGGCTGATGGAGGGAACTCGGCTGCTCGCGCCGGGCCCATTCATCCCGGGGCCGATCGGCGACGGCTGGGTCGTGCCCTCGGCGGCCGACTTCAACCACGACGGCATGGCGGACGTGCTGTGGAACAACCCCGAGCAGAACCTGATGGCGGTGTGGCTGATGGAGGGAACTCGGCTGCTCGCGCCGGGCCCATTCATCCCGGGGCCGATCGGCGACGGCTGGGTCATCGTCCCGAACCTGACCGACCACGGCCGCGACGGCATGGCCGATGTGGTCTGGAATAACCCCGAACAGAACCTGATGGCGATCTGGTTGATGGAAGGAAACCGCCTGCTCGCGCCCGGGCCGCTCATCCCCGGTCCGGCCGGCGACGGCTGGAAGGCGCTCGCGGTGGGCGACGCCAACTTCGACGGCATGGGGGATGTCGTCTGGGACCATCCGGAGCGGAACCTGACGGCGGTGTGGTTGATGGAGGGAAGTCAGCTGCTCGCGCCGGGGCCGCTGATCCCGGGGCCGGCCGGCGATGGATGGATCGTCGTCGCGGCGAACGACTTCAACGGCGACGGCGAGGCGGACGTGCTCTGGACGAACGCCGAGCAGGAGCTCTCGGCCATCTGGCTGATGGAGGGGAGCAGGCTGATCGCGGCGGGGCCGGCGATCCCGGGACCCCCGTGACGGCGGGTGACACGGCGCCGCCGTCCCGCCCCGCCCGGGCCACACGCTCGGCCGCAGCGCGCGCGGTCGCGGGGCGCTGCGACAACAGGTCGCATTTCCAAGGGATGGCGGCCCCACTAGAGTGCTCGAGGTTTCCTCGGTGGAGGTGCTTGGGATGAACAGGGTGTTGCAGAGCTGCCTGATCGTTGCTGGCTCGTTGTCCATCGCGACCGTCGCCCGCGCGCACATCTCCGTGTCGGGCCCCGCGTTCGCCGGCGCCACGCACGAGGCCACCTTCGGTGTCGGCCACGGCTGTGACGGCGCGGACACCTACCGGGTCAAGGTCCAGATCCCGGCCGGGGTGACGTCGGTGCGGCCGCTGGACAGCACGTTCGGCAAGGCCGTCCTGGAGAAGGACAGCGAGGGCAACGTCACCGCCGTCGTCTGGACCAAGCCCGTTGCAGACGTGCTTCCGGCGGACACCAACTATTACAAGCTGACCGTGCGGTTCAAGGTCCCGGACGCGCCGTTCAAGACGCTGTTCTTCCCGACCCTCCAGACCTGCCGCACCCCGGATGGCACAGAGACCATCGCCGAATGGGTGGATACCTCCGGCGAGCACGGAAACCACGACGCGGACGCGGGCACCCCGGCCATGAATCCAGCGCCGTCGCTGGCGGTCCTTCCGCCGCGTTCGCCCGGGTGGAACAAGTACACGGTGAACGAGCATGTCCACGACTTCGCTGTCTTCAAGGACGCGCTCATCGTCTGGGCGGGGAAGGCGGCCTACAGCCCGAATCCGAACACCCAGAGCCTGATCATGACCGAGCCGGATACCGAGGTGCTGACGGCGATCCATCCCGGCACCGAGATCTGGGTCAAGTACTGAGCGGGGAGCCAGACGATGCGAGCGTGGCTCCTCCTCATCGCCGCCTGCGCGATCTGCGCCTGCACCGACGACACGCGCCCGCCCCCGGGTGATCCCGGGAGCGACGCGGGCGACAGCGGCAAACCCGACGTCGGCGGCAAACCCGACGCCGGCGGCCAGCCCGACGCGGGCGATCCCGACGCCGGGCCGGACGCGGCGTCACCGGCGTCTCCGCTCGAGCGCCCGCCCGAGCTGCCGCGGCCGCCCGCGGGCAGGTTGCCGGATGACCTGAAGCCGCCGGTGCGCTAGCGCCGCGCCGTCACTTGGCCGGCACGAACCGCAGGGACGCGAGGCGCATCAGCTCGCCCGTGCCGCCGGTCGCCTTGAGATAGACCTCGTGGGTGCCCTCGGTGGGCTTCACGTCGCACGTGACGGTCTCCCACTTGTCCCAGTCGCCCGTGTCGGGGATGTCGCAGGTGCCGATGGCCGAGCCGCCGGCCAGCGGATCGATCCAGACCTCCACGGCGCCGCCTTGGCCGGCGCTCGAGGCCTTCAGCTGGATCGCCTTCGCGTGCACGCCGCCGCTGCCCAGGTCGACGCTGCCGAACATGGCCCAGTCGCCGTTCTCCAGCCCGTCCAGCACCGGACCCGCCTTCTTGCTCGACGCGACGCTGGCGCCCGACTGCTGGTTCGCCTCCGCAGCCGGGATCCAGGTGAACCCGTCGCGGTACGTGAACAGATCGAAGTCGGCGCGCTTGTTGGTCGCGAACATCCCAGCCTGGTTGCCGATCCAGGTGTGGGCCATGGCGTAGAAGTTGTCGAGCGTGGAGATGTCGATCTCGTCGCCCACCTGCGTCCACTCGAGCCGATCGGCGCTGAACCAGCCCGTGGCCTTGTGGCCGGTGCGGACAAGCTTCAGCCAGATCGTATCGCCTTCGGGCGCCGGGGCCGACGCGCCCACCACGACGGGCTCATCGAGCTCGGTGTACGCGCCCCCCTCCTCGACCGGAGGCTTCACCGAGCGCGAGCGGAAGGAGAACCGGATCCGGTCCTTCTTGTCCTCCATGACCCGCGCCACGGAGACCTCCAGGATGGCCGGGAGCATGAAGCCCTCTCCGCTGGCCATCCACGTCGGCGCCGCGATCACCTGCTCGTCCTCCCAGTAGCCGTTGCCCACGTGGAGGCCGGCCGCGTCGCCGTTCGCCTTGGGCTTGAACTGCAGCTTCACCGTCATGCTGCTGGAGTGCAGCGCGTCCTTCTGCACAACCCGCGTGGTATTCCCGGCGCCCGGCTCGATCCGCAGCCAGCCCTCGCGTTCGGTCACCGAGTACTTGTCCTCCGACATCCCGTAGGTGGTCCAGGCCGGGTTGATCGTGTCCGACGAGAACTCGTCGTTCACGGGCACCAGGAAGGGCACGTCGCTCGTCGGCAGCTTCGGCGCCGGCAGATCGCGCACCTCGCTCGGGAACTTCGGGACCGGGATCGTCTCCCCATCCACCTGCTGCTCCTCCCAGGTCACCTGCAGGAGCAGCCCTTCGCGGCCGAGCCCCTGCCACTCGCCGTTCTTCCAGTCCTGGGTGCCCACCCCGGTGCAGTCGTAGGAGTGGGCGAGCGCCCACCAGGTGCCGTCCTCGAGCTCGATCGGAGCGGTGGCGTGCTGCAAGCCGGCGTACGGCTCCTTGCCGGTCAGCACATAGCCGAGCCAGTGCCAGTC
The DNA here is from genome assembly GCF_051526825.1 of Sorangium sp. So ce185. Lineage (NCBI taxonomy): Bacteria > Pseudomonadati > Myxococcota > Polyangiales > Polyangiaceae > Sorangium > Sorangium sp. So ce185. The sequence goes on from NZ_CP150316.1 coordinate 2,475,526, forward strand.
CTCGGCGGTGCTGCCGACCAGCTTCTTCGACGCCCAGGCGTGCAGCTGGCCGCCGCAGGCCGTGTGCGTCGACACGAAGTAGTAGTACCAGTCGCCGCGCTTGGCCATCGTCGGCCCCTCGGTCCACTTGCTCCAGTCAGGGTTGGTGAAGTCCCCGCAGCCCCCGGTCTCCTGGTCCCAGTTGACGAAGCTCATATCGACGGTCGACTCCGGAATCAGCATCCCGGTCTCCGGATCGATCTCCGTGAGCAGGTTGATGCCGAAGTCGTTCGGGTGCTCAGCGTCCCATTTGCACAGGCCGTTCTTGATGACCATGAAGGTCTTGCCGCTCTCGGGATCGATGAACACCGAGTTGTCGGAGCCGGTATTGCGCTCGTACGCGATCTCGCTCCCCGGCGGCGTGTAGGGGAAGATATCGACCTTCTTGGGCTCCGACCACGGGCCCTCGAGGCTCTTCGCCGAGGAGAAATGCTGCGTGGCGCCGATCGCGTAGTAGACCCGGTACACATCGCCGGCCTTGACGATGAAGCCGCCCCACGTGCCCTTGCCAGGGCCGGTCTGCTCGTCGAGCGCGGCCGCGGTCGAAGAGACCACCCGGGTCACGCGCTCCCAGCGCACGAGATCCGTCGAGCGCAGGATCTCGAACGCGGGCATCGTGTGGAAGCTCGACCCGACCACGTAGAACGTGTCGCCTTCCCGGTAGAGGTTCAAGTCCGGGTGATCGCCGGGCAGCACCGGGTTCTGGTACGTCGTCGGGCTGAACGCGGCGCCGAACGTGGCCGTCAGCGTCCCGCCCATGCCCATGGTGAACGTCGCCGTGTTGTCCAGCCCTGTATCGGCGCCGCTCCAGCCCAGGAAGTTCTGTCCCGGAGCGGGCGTCGCGGTGACGGTGATCACGGTGCCCGGCGCGTGCAGGTAGGTCCCGGGCGGCGGGTCGGTCGTCCCGTCGCCCGTCGCCTCGATCGTGAGCGGATACGAGAGGGGCGCTACATGCTCGTCGATCCCGCAGGAGACGGGCAGGGCGCCGATGAGGAACACCGCCGTCATGGAGAAGATAGGTCTCTTCATTGTTGTCATGTCCTGGTTCTGCGCTGAGCCGGTTCGTGCTGGGGAACGCCTTGCGTCGCCCCGGCAGGATCAGGCCGCGGTCGGGTGTGAACGCTCACACTGTAGATGTTTGTAGATGTTAATGGGATTGCCGCCGGAGTGGAAGTCCGATCTCGGCGGCGCGCCGTGCGTCTCCATCACCGACGAGATGCCCGTCGGGCGGTCCGGCACACCCGGTCGCCACCGCGGTCCGGCGCCCGCTCTCTTGACGCGCCGCTCCGGGGGAGCTCCGCCAGCCTTGTTCTCCCCTCGGGATCGATGATATCCACGGTCCCACCGACAAGTATTGACACCGGAGATGTGAGCGCTCACAATGGCCCACCTCACGCTGAGGACGCGCTTTCGTGGAACGCTGCCAGCGAGGGGCAAGGCCGCACCTGGGTATTCAAATGACCAACAAATCTGCTATCGCTCGAATCACACGATGCGCGGCCCTGGTCGCCTCTTTCGCTCTCTCGGCGTGCAGCGATGACGGCACGGGCTCGTCGGGGGACGACCCTCAAGCCGGAACGAGCGGGGCCGCCGTCTCAGGCAGCGGCGGTGGCGTCACGACCGGCGGCAGCACCACCACGTCCGGCGCCGGCGCCGGCAGCGCGTCCTCGGGCGGAGCGGGCGGCGAGGGAGGGACGGGCGGAAGCGGCGGCTCGCCGGGAGACGGCGGCTCGGGCGGGTCGACGGACGGCAAGGTCCCCCCGCGGCCGAGCGCCGGCTGTAACAAGGCGAACCCGCAGACGGGCAGCGCGCAGAGCCCGCTCACCGTCTCGGGTCACCAGTACTACGTGAAGCTGCCGACCGGCTACGACGCCAGCAAGCCGTATCCGGCGATGATCATGTTCAACCCGACGAACAACCCGATCAACTGGGCAGAGCAGAACGCGGGCTTCGAGGCGACCGGCCCCAAGGAGGCCTGGATCCGCGTTTACCCGCATCCGGCCAACTCGAACTCGGGCTGGGGGGCGAACGACGTCTCCTTCTTCGAGCCGTTCTACGAACAGATCACGAACAACTTCTGCATCGACGAGGCCCGCGTGTTCGCGGCGGGCGAGAGCTCGGGCGGCGACTTCTCGAGCATCCTGGGCTGCGAGCACGCGGACAAGCTGCGCGCGGTGGGCCCGTGCGCTACCAAGAACGTACGGGACTATCCGCTCGACGCCGGCACCCGACGGTGCACCGGACAGGTCACGTCGGTCGTCATCCACGGAGCGAACGACTCGGTGGTCGGGACGGAGAACGGCCCGAAGACGCGCGACTTCTATACCAAGCTGAACCACTGCGAAGCGAGCACGGTGCCCGTCGAAGGGTACACGGACGAGCGCTCGAACTGCGTCATGTACCAGGGTTGCGACGAGGACTATCCGGTCTACTGGTGCCAGCACAAAGACCCGAACTACAGCGGCACCAATCACGGCTGGCCCGCGTTCGCGCCCAAGTTCCTCTGGAGCCTGTTCTCGACGTATTGAGATCCCTGCCTGGCCCGGTGCGCCCGGCGCACGATGTCTGCATCAACCAGCCGCGGGAGCGTGGCGGACGACCCGTGATCGTCCGGGCCCCGGCGATCTGCGGTCCGTTAGAGAGGTGATGTCTCGATGAGTCGATCTGCACTGGGCGTGAGCGTTCTTTTCTCCGTGGGCGTGGCGATGGGGCTGTCCGCGTGCTCGTCGGAGTCGGATCCCGTCGATCCCGGCCCTTCCGGGTCTTCTAGCGCCGCCACGAGCGGCGGCTCCACCACGGGAGCGACGTCCACGGGAGCGACGTCCACGGGCGCGACGTCCTCGGGAGCGACGTCCTCGGGCGCGACGTCGGGCGGAGGGGACGGGGGGAGCGGGGGCGCGGGCACCTCCAGCGGCACGGGCGGCGAGTCGGCCGGCGGCGGCGGCTCGGGCGGCGCCACCCCCGGCGGGTCGGCGGGCTGCGGCAAGGAGGCGACGCGCCCCGATCCTCGCGCGCAGCAGACGTTGATGGTCGGCGGCGTGACGCGCTACTTCCTGATGTACGTGCCGGAGAACTACGACCCGAGCAAGCCGCTGCCGCTGGTCTTCGGCATCCACGGCCTGAACATGAACAACGTGTGGGCCGCGCACGACGGCAGCGGGTTCCAGCTCATCCAGGAGACCGACGACCAGGCGCTGCTCATCTACCCGCAGGGGCTGCCGGCGAACGGGCGGTCCACGCCTCCGAGCACCCAATCGCAGTGGGGCGACGCGGACTCGAACTGGGGCGGTCCGCCGCCGAACGCCAATCGGGCGCGCCTCGACGCCGACCTCGCGTTCTTCGATGCCATGGTCGAGCACGCCAAGTCGAACTACTGCGTCGATACGAAGCGCGTCTTCGCGGTCGGGTTCAGCCAGGGTGGCTTCATGACGAACACGCTCGGCTGCGAGCGCTCCTCCGTGTTCCGCGGGCTCGCTCCGGTCGCCGGGTGGGGCCCCAACGGCTCCCAGCCCAATTGCGGCGACGCGAGCGCCGCGCACGCGGTGATTCAAACGCAAGGCGACACCGACGGGACCGTGACCCCCGCGCTGGGACAATCCACCCGCGACTTCTGGCGCACCCGGAACGGCTGCGAGGCGACCTCGATGCCGTCGGCGACCTTCGGCAACGCGTGCGTCGAGTACCAGGGCTGCAACGAGGGCCTGCCGCTCGTGTACTGCACGCACCCCGGCGGCCACTCCGTGCCGTCCGGCGCGGGCGGGCGAGCCTGGCGCTTCTTCCAGTCGCTCGAGTGAGCCGGCGCGGCCGCCGGGGAGATCGCCCGGGCAGGCGCCGGCGCGTCGCGGCCGGTTGATCCCGGCGCGCTCCCGGGGTGCGATCGCTCCCCCGCGATGCGCCAGATCCTCCACATCGACATGGACGCGTTCTTCGCGTCGGTCGAGCAGCTCGACGACCCGTCGCTGCGGGGCCGCCCGGTCCTCGTCGGCGGCGCCTCGCGGCGCGGCGTCGTGGCGGCCGCCTCCTACGAGGCGCGCCCCTCCGGCGCCCGCTCGGCGATGCCGATGGTCGAGGCGCTCCGCCGCTGCCCGCAGGCGATCGTCGTGCCGCCGCGGCACGCCCGCTACGCCGAGGTGAGCGCGCAGGTCTTCGCGATCTTCCGCCGCTTCACCCCGCTCGTCGAGGGGCTGTCGCTCGACGAGGCCTTCCTCGACGTGACCGCGAGCCGCGCGCTCTTCGGCGACGGCGCCGCGATCGCGGCGCAGATCAAGCGCGCCATCCAGGGCGAGCTCGGGCTCACCGCCTCGGCCGGGGTCGCGCCGTGCAAGTTCGCCGCGAAGATCGCGAGCGATCTGCAGAAGCCCGACGGCCTCGTCGTGGTTCCCGAGGGCGTCGCCGCGTTCCTCGCGCCGCTGCCGCTCGAGCGCATGTGGGGCGTGGGCCCGCGCGCCGCCGAGCGCCTCCGCGCGGCGGGGCTCGCGACCATCGGCGACCTCGCGCGCTGCCCGGCGCCGCGCCTCTCCGAGCTCCTCGGCCCGGCGTGGGGCCAGCACGTGCGCCTGCTCGCGGCCGGCGTCGACGACCGCGCGGTGGTCCCGGGCCGCGTCGCGGAGTCGATCGGCGCGGAGGAGACGGTCGAGGAAGATCTCCGGGGCAGGGAGCCGATCGAGCAGTGGTTGCTCGAGCTGTCGGGCCGCGTGGCGCGGCGCCTGCTCAAGGCGGGCCTGTCGTGCCGCGCGGTGGCGGTGAAGCTCAAGTACTCGGATTTCACGCGGAGCACGCGGCAGACGAAGCTGCCCGAGCCGGTGGCGGACACGGACTCGATCTACGCCTCTGCGCGGGGGCTGCTCTCGCGGTTCGACCTGTCGCGGCCGGTGCGGCTCGTCGGCGTCGCCGCGGGCGATCTGACGGGCGAGACCGCCGGCGCGACCCTGAGCCTGTTCCCGGTCGCCTCCGAGCGCCGCCGGCGGCTCGAGGGCGTCGTGGCCGAGGTGGCCGAGCGCTTCGGCGGGAAGGGGCTCACGCGCGCGGCCCTCCTGGAGCGCGGGCCGCCGGGCCAGCGCGGGCCGGGTGCGGGCTCGGGCGGGCGCGGGGGCGCGCGGGAGAAGAAATAGGCCGCGGAGCTCGTGTAGAGTGGAACGATGGCAAGGATCGTCGACACCCGATGCCCGCGATGCGGCGCCCCGCTGCCGGTTCAGCCGGCGATGGACTTCGCCACCTGCCAGTACTGCGGCGCCCGGTCGCTGATCGATCGCGGCAGGAAGCCGACCACCGCGCCGGTCCCGCAGGGCATGCACGTCGTCCGGGTCGCGCCGCCGTCCTCCGGCGTCGCGGTGTTCGCCGTGATGGGGGCGGTCGTCGCCATGGGCGTGGCCGGCGCGGTCGCCGCCCTCGTCACGCAGCCCGCGCCCGGGGCGTCCGGGGCGTCCGGGGCGCGGCCCGTCCTTGGCATCGGGCCCAGCGTGCACTTCAAGGACCGGCCGATGCTCGCCGACGTCAACGGCGACGGGGCGCCGGATGTGATCGGCAAGAGCGGCGTCCCGGCCGGGGAGGAGTGGATCGCCGCCTTCGACGGGCGCGACGGCAAGCAGCTGTGGAAGACGGGGGCCCTCGCCAAGGACGCGGCCGGCCACGAGGCGCGGCGCGCGGTCGTCTTCGATCGGGTGATCTCGATCGACGGCCTGGGCAAGGCGCAGGCGTACGATCTGCGCACCGGGGCCCCGTCGTGGTCGGCGTCGCTCGGCGAGAAGCCGAGGCGGGTGTGTCAGGGCGACGGCGTGATCGTCGTCGAGACGGTCGACGACGCGAAGCACGGCCTGGAGCCGGCGAGCGGAAGGCGGCGCGAGCTCGCGAAGGGCGCGGGGTGCAAGCCGGCCCCGAGCTCGAACGCCGACGAGGCGCCCGGCTATCGGCTCGTCGGCTGGTCCGACTTCGACGAGCTCGGGTTGCCCGAGCTGCACGCCATCGAGGGCATGTCGGCGCACCACGCGCTCGTCCCGAGCGGCCCCGGGCCGCGGTTCATGCTCGGCCGCCGCAGCAAGGGCAGCCAGGTCAGGATGGTGGCCGCGGTCGACAAGAAGAAGGTCCTCTGGAAGGACGTGGTGCCCGGCGTCGATCCGCTCACCACGAGGGCGATGGGGACCGAGGAGGCGGCCTACGAGGGCGGGCTCCTGGTCGTCCCTTACGACATGAACGATCACAGCCAGGGGACGCGCCTCGCCTGCTTCGACGGCGCCACCGGCAAGCGGCTGTGGGACGTGCAGGTCCACAAGAAGTCGCAGGTCTCGTCCGGGATCTCGGTGTCGGCGAACGACGTCTTCTTCGCCACGTGGACGGCGGTCTACGTGATCTCGCTGAAGACTGGGCAGCTCAGGTACGTGATCGGGACCGAGTTCTAGCGCGGCCGGCGCTCGCTCGAGGCGCGCTCACGGATCGGCGACCTTGAGGAGCTGCTTGCCCGTGTTGGCGCTGGTGAACAGGCGATTCAGCGTCGCGGGCGCCTTCTCGAGGCCCTCCTGCACGTCCACGCGATTCTTGATCTTGCCCGAGCTCACCCAGCCGGCGAGGTCGGAGATCGCCTCGTTCATCTGGCCGAGGAAGTCGGTGACGATGAACCCTTCCATCCGGCCGCGCCGCATCAGCAGGTTGATGTAGTTCTTCGGCCCGGGCGGCTGCTCAGACTCGGTGTAATCGCCGATGGCGCCGCAGAGCACGACGCGCCCGCGCATCGCGAGCTCTGCGAGCGCCGCGTCCAGGATCGCGCCGCCCACGTTGTCGAAGTAGACGTCGATGCCGGAGGGGCAGAGCTCCCGGAGCCGGGCGGCGACGTCCTCCGAGCGGTAGTCGATGGCGGCGTCGAAGCCGAGCTCCCCCGTGATCCACGCGCACTTCTCGGGGCCGCCCGCGATCCCGATCGCGCGGCAGCCCTTCGCCTTCGCGATCTGACCCGCCATCATCCCGGTCGCGCCGGCGGCGCCCGAGACGACGACGGTCTCCCCCTCCTTGACGCGGCCGATGTGGAGCAGACCGAAATAGGCGGTCAGCCCGGTGACGCCGAAGACGCTGAGCGCGAGCTCGGGCGGTATGCCGGGCGGCAGCTTCGAGGCCGGGAGCAGATCTCGCTTTCCGGCTGTCAAGAGCGCGTAGTCCTGCCAGCCGAGGAGGCCCTGGACGAGGTCGCCCGGCGCGAAGTCGGGGCTGTTCGAGCGCACGACCTTGCCGACGCCGCCGGCGCGGACGACGTCGCCGATCGGGACCGCCGGCATGTACGAGTCGCGAGCGAGCCATATCCGCTGCGTGGGATCGACCGACAGGTAAAGTGTACGGACAAGGATGTCCCCGTCCGCCTTCGGCTCCGGGACGGGCTCCTCCCTGAACGTGAAATCGCTGTCTTTGAGCAGGCCGACGGGACGCGAGGCAAGGCGCCAGCACCGGTTCACATCGCTCCTCATGCTATCTTCTCCTTCCTGTGCCGAAGACGCTACCAGCGCATCACCAGCAGGGCAACGGGGGGCCCGACGCGGCCAGCCGTGGTCAAGTCCACGCCATGCGTTGTGCGCTGGCGTACGGGCGCTCTCGTGCGTTGGGGGCGCGACGGCGCTCGGGGTACGACGCGGGCGAGCGTTACGATGCGGGCGAGCGTAAGAATCGTCGGGGCTCGAACCCCTGGGCAAGCGAGCGGGTGCATGCTAGGGTCGCCACCGACGCCTGACACGCGTCCATGATGATCGCTCCTCCCTGAAGCCATCTCTCTGTCGTACGGCCGTTCGCGGCGAGCCACCCGTTGCCCTCTTCGCGGCGATGGAGCTACGCCCGTGGTGCCGTGAGGGCGCTGTCCCACCAGCGCCTGCGGACGAACGCGCTCGTCCGCGCTGCAGGTTGGTTCCGAGAACGAGGAGGATCGAATGAGAAAGATTGTTTACGACGTCGCGGTGTCGCTCGACGGTTTCATCTCGCATGAGGACGGCTCGGTCGACGGTTTCCTGATGGAGGGAGAGCACGTCGCCGAGTACGTCGAGCGCCTGAAGGGCTATGACACCGTCCTGATGGGGAAGAGGACGTACGAGTGGGGTTATCCCTTCGGGCTCGTCCCGGGCAAGCGGGCGTACCCGCACATGGAGCACCACATCTTCTCGCGGACGCTGCGCTTCGATGAGGGCGCCGAGGTCCAGGTCGTCGATCGCGACGAGGTCGCCGTCATCGAGGGGCTGAAGGCGTCTCCCGGCGCGGACATCTACCTTTGCGGGGGCGGCGCCTTCGCCGGCTTCCTCCTGGATCACGCGCTCATCGATCAGCTCGTCCTCAAGCTGAATCCCATCGTCCTCGGCCACGGGGTCCGCCTCTTCGGCGGCAGCACCAGGAAGGTCGCTCTGGCGCTGGTCAACTCGAAGCCGTACGCGAACAGCGCGCAGCTCCTGAGGTACGACGTGAAATACGGCCGCGCGGCATAGCGCGCTCCGCGCAGGCCCGCGACGTCGGACGCCCGAGCCATTCTTTCGTGCTGGCACGAGCCGCGCAGGCGCGAGGAGCCACGCCTCCGCGCCGCGCGACGAACACCCGCCTCGCGCGGGGCGCCTCGGCGTCGTAAGCTCGCCCCCCTCCCGTCATGTCGTCCGTCCAGCGGAACCCCTGGCTCATCTGCGCCTACTACGGCGTGCATTCGTTGATGTTCCCGGCGGCCATCTTCCCGCTGTTCTGGACCAGGGACATCGGCATGAGCGTGGCCACGATGATGACCGTGCAGGCCTCGTTCAACCTGAGCATCGCGCTCTTCGAGTTCCCCTCCGGCTACATCGCCGACCGCCTCGGCCATCGACGCGCCCTCGTGCTCGGCTCCTCCAGCGTCCTGCTCGGCTGGTCCCTCTACGCGATCGCGCCCGCGCTCTGGTCGGTGATCCTCGCCGAGCTCGTGCTCGGCGTCGGGTTCTCGCTCATCTCGGGCGCCGACTCCGCGCTGCTCTACGACTCGCTCCGCGAGCAGGGCAAAGAGCACGAGTTCGCCCGCTGGTACGGCCGCATGCGCTCCATCTCCCAGGTCGCCTCGGGCAGCGCCGCCCTCGTCGCCGGCTTCCTGTACGCGCGCTGGTCTCGCCTGCCGTTCGTGATCGAGGTCGCGGCGTGGGTGCTCGCCCTCGGCATCGCCCTCCGGTTCGGCGAGACCCAGCGCGCCCAGCCCAAGGTCGAAGATCACCTCGGCCGCATGCGCTCCATCGTGCGCGACGCGCTGCTCGAGCGCGCGGACCTCCGCGCGGTGCTGCTGCTCGGCGTCGCGCTCGCGCTCGCGTCGTATCTGCCCACCTGGCTCATGGCCCTGTACGCCACCGAGTCCGGCGCCGAGGTCACGTGGATAGGCCCCATGTGGTCCGTCGCCAGCTTCACCACCGCGCTCGGCGCGATGCTGAGCGAGCGCGCCGGGCGCCGCCTCGGCATGACGGGGACGCTGCTCGCGTGCGTCGCCCTGGTGGCGGCCGGGTACCTCGGCCTCGCGATCTCCCATCACGCGCTCGGGTTCGCGTTCTACTTCCTGCTCACGTTCGTGCGCGGCCTCCACATGCCGCTGCTCCACCACGAAGAGCAGCGGCTCGCGCCCGACGGCGATCGCGCGAGCTGCGTCTCGCTCCGCAGCTTCCTGTTCCGCCTCGCCTTCGTGCTGCTCGCGCCCGTCGTCGGGATGGGCGTCGATCGCTATGGTCACCGCCCCGTGCTGTGGGTCTCCGGCGCGCTCATGGCGGCGCTCACCATCGCGGCGTTCTGCCTGTTCCGCGCCCGCGCGGCGCGCCCGCAGCAGCCGTGAGCGGCGCGCCGCCCCGCGCCCGGGCGCGGATCAAGCCGACTTGGCGTCCCTCATGCGCATCCGGTGCCTCAGCTCCTGGACCGCGCTGACGACCGCCGCCGGCTCGAGCGGCGTCGCGCCTGCGGCCACGCGCGTCGACAGGAACTCCGCCGAATCGACCACGCTCCCGCTGAGCCGGAACGGGACGGGCGTCTTGGCCAGCATCATGAGCCCGGTCGCCACGCTGCGCACGGCGGACCCGAAGAAGCCCTGCCCCTCGCACGCGACGGACACGCCGCCCACCGCGCCGGGAACCTCATCGAAGACCTGCACGATGATCTTTCGTATGTCCGGCGGCGGCAGCGGGGTGCCAGGCTCGATGACGGCGAGGTGGCCGATTCCCCACCCGAAGCGCGCGATACCGGCCTTCATCTCTCGATAGAACGTGTGGGCCTCGGTGACGCCGTTTCCTCGCCACACGGCGATATAGAGCCGGTCGACCCAGCCCATGGCGCAGATTTCGTTGACCAGCCCGACCTCCAAGGTCATTTCCGCCGAGGTTAACCAGCCCGCTCGCCGGGGTGCAAGGCCCGGTCGTGCCCGCGTCGCGCAATGGTTGCGCCGCGATCGCCGGCCGGCGCTGGGCTGGTATGGTGGAATACTCAGAATGGACGGCGCGACGGCATGAGGCGCGGGCGCCGGAGTGCTACGGCGTCGGTCATGAAGAACGTCGCGCGCGAGGAAGAGGCGGACCGGTTCATCAAGCTCGTCGGCGCCGAGTCCTGGGAGGTCGTGCACGGGATCCTGGAGCGGCAGTTCACCGTCCTCCATAACCGCGCCCAGGTGCTCATCGGCCTGTGCGGCATCGTCATCACCACGACCGGCTTCTCGGGGCGCCTCATCGCCGGCACCAGCCGCGCCGCGCAGGGGCTGATCATCGCTGGCGTGGCGACCGTGCTGCTCTCCGCGACCCTGATCGTCTGGGGGGTCCAGCACATCCGCTGGCTCACCCAGCAGCCCGGCCACGACATGCGCGGCTGGCTCCTCGTCTCGCTCGCCTACCGCGACCGCAAGACCTCCATCTACCGCGTCGCCATCGCGTTCCTGCTGGTGGGCCTCTCGTTCTATGTCATCGCCATCGCCATGATGCTACTCGACCCCACCGCGGCGCCCTCCTCGGGCGGGCGCTGAGCCCGCGCCGCGCGGGGCCCGTGAACGGCGCCGCCCTCGACTCGGCGCGATCGCGCCACGGTGAAGCAGCCCTGATCGCTCGACCGCCGGCGCCGGCAGGCGCGCTGCGCTCCGGGCTCGACTCCGCAGGTGGTCTGATGTGGCTGTCGCCCCCGCAGCGGATCCAGCGTCGGCGATCGCGATCGCGCTGTGTTCTCGACGACGGATTGGGCCGTCCGTGCTGTTGAGAAAGCGCTCGGCACCAGATACGCTCGCCGGGTGTGGGGCTGGCTCGGAGGAGCTCGGGTGCGGTGATGGCCGCGAAGGAGCTCGGGTGCGGTGATGGCCGCGAAGGCGAACGGCGGCTTCGCCACGCAGCCTCGTAGGCTCAAGGCAAGGAGGGGCTTGAATGAGAACCGTTCATTCTTTGGCGGTCACCGGTTTGCTGGTCGGTGCGTTCGCCACGACGGGTTGCGGCGATGACGGCTCGGGCGGCGGCGGCGCCGGCGGGAGCCCCTCTGGCTCCAGCACGTCGTCGACGTTGACCGGCGGGAACGGCAGCCCGACGGGCACGGGGGGTTCCGGCGGCGGCGGTGGAGAGGGCGGCGGCGGGACCACCGACCCGAGCGAGAGCTGCCCTGGTTGCGCGCGGCTCTCCGTGCCGTTCAGGAGCGCGGGGCAAGCGACGCAGTTCTTCATCGGGTTCGACGAGGCGATCGACCTGACGGGCGCCGTCGTCACGTTCCGCGTGAAGGCCCACACCGGCACCCACGGCGGCCTGCAGCCGTTCGTGCAAAACGGGGGTGAGCTCTTCTGGGCGAACGTCGGCTATACATGGAATCCGGTCGCCGGTCTGGGAGAGTGGACGGACCTCACGATCGATGTCGACGCCTTGGCCCCGGCGTCTCCTGCCTTCAATCGCACCCAGGTCAAGTTGATCGGGCTTCAGGTCACGGCGGGCAACACGGGCCCCTGGGCCAACCCGACCGTCATCTACGTCGATTCCATCACGGTCACGAAGGGCGGGAGCACGAGCGCTGCGCGCGGCGCCTGGGGCACGCGCGACGAGTTCGGCGAGGGCGGCGCGGTCGGCGAGGGCGGCGCGAGCGGCGTCGGCGGCGCGGGAGGCACCAGCGGCGCGGGCGGCACCGGCGGCGCGGGCGGCGAAGGCGGCGCGGGGGGCACCAGCGGTGAGGGCGGCGCGGCCGGCACCGGGGGCGCGGGCGGCACGGCCGGGACCGGCGGCGAAGGCGGCACGGCCGGGACCGGCGGCGCGGGCGGCGAGGGCGGCACGGCCGGCACCGGGGGCGCGGGCGGCACGGCCGGCACCGGCGGCGCGGGCGGCGAAGGCGGCACGGCTGGCGCCGGCGGCACGGGCGGCGAAGGCGGCACGGGCGCTGCGGGCGGCGCGGGCGGCGAAGGCGGGGCCGGCGGCGCGGGCGGCGAAGGCGGGGCCGGCGGCGCGGGCGGCGAAGGCGGCACGGGCGGCGAAGGCGGCTCCAGCGGAGAGGTGATTCACGTGGTCGGTCCGTTCGAGTTCACGACCAGCGTGGAGCCGATGGTGATCGGCAATTACATGCCCGTGGACGGCTCGACGCTGCTCCACCTTGCCGACTGAGCCCGGGCCAGCCCCGCGGCGTCCGCTGCTCCTCACCACGGAAGCGCGCGAGGCGCGCTGAAGCATCGATCCGTCGGATCGGGTGAACCCTCCCTCGCGACGTCGACCGGATCGCCTTCCAGCCGAATCCCATTCTCGCCGGGCGGCCTCGAGCGGGCGCCGCGCTCTGCGCCTCGACGCGCTCGCTGGGGCGAAATGCGCCACGCGCGCGCCGCGCGGCGCGCCGCGGAGGCGCAGGGGCGCGCGGCGCCGCGCGCGGCTCCCGGCGGCACGGTGCGTGCTTTGATCCGGGAGGACCGAGGAACTGACGAACCAAGATGACGGAACTACCGTGAGCCGCCCCCGCGCAGCGGGAGGCTTCGGTCTCCGCGAGGGTGATTGCCATGCACGATACCGCGATGGATGCTGTCGAGAACGATCGTGAGGCGCGCCGCCGGGGCGATGCGCCGTTGCCCGCGGGCGTCCCGCCGCACGCCTCCGGCCTCGCGAAGGCCGCTGCGGGGGCCCTCGCGGGGGCCGCGGCGGGCGCGGCGGTGGGCGCGATCGCCGGCCCGCCCGGGGCCGTCGCCGGCTCGGTGATCGGCACGCTCGTCGGTACGGTCGCGGAGGTCGTCGTCTCGCGCGATCGGGAGCGCGAGGCGCAGCGGGACGCCGCGCTCGACGCGGAGCTCGGCGTGGTCGGCGGGGACATCGGCGCGGCGCCGCCCGGCCAGCCCGCCGCCCAGCGCGGCGCCTTCTCCGCGCCTACTGCCGGGCTCGCCGGGGCCGTCGATGTCGGGGCCGGCCCCGCCGGCGGTCCGATGCAGAACGTCGAGCAGGCCTGAGCGCTCGTCGCCCCTGACGCCGTCGCCGAAAAAGCGCCGCGCTGCGTCCGGTCCGTGCTCCTGCCTTGTGTTTCTGCGCCGGTGCTCCAGCGAACTCCCGCGCTGGGGGCGCGGCCGACGATCGAGGCTCGTTCGGCGCGCCGAGCGCTGCGGTTCGGAAATGTCCACATACGCCGTTGAGAAAATTCCGGCTTCGGGATAACGTCGCGCCCGCGCGGCGGGTTCGGAGCGAGCTCGGGTACGGCCAGAGCAGGTACGTAGAACAGCGATCTCAGCCGCGTGGCCCCTCATGGGTATAGATAGAGAGGATGCGATGAGATCAGTTCTTTCTTTGGCGATGTGTGGATTGCTGTTCGGCGCGTTCGTCATCACGGGCTGCGGCGACGATGGCGACGGCGGCAACGGCGGCGCCGGCGGGGGCACCTCGTCGAGCACGACCACGTCGGGGAGCTCGACGAGCGCGAGCTCGACTACGACGGGGTCCGGCGGCGAGGGCGGCGAGGGCGGCCAAGGCGGCGAGGGCGGCCAAGGCGGCGAGGGCGGCCAAGGCGGCGAGGGCGGCGAGGGCGGCCAAGGCGGCACGAACGAAGGCGGCGGGGGCGCCGCTCCGGACATCGGTCCTGGGCCGGAAGAGAGCTGCTCGGGTTGCGCTCGGCTGGCCGTGCCCCTCACCGAGGCGAGCACGGGGACGCTGTTCCAGTTCGACTTCCCGGGGCTCATCGACCTGACCGGCGCGACGGTCACGTACCGCGTGAAGGTTCACGCCGGCACCGGCGGTGGCGTGCAGACGTACGTGCAGAACGGGGGGGCCCAGGGCTGGGTCGGCGTCCCCTGGGGGTGGACGGACCTCAGCGCGCTGGGCGACTGGACGGAGCTCACCATCGACGTCGATGCCGCCGCCGCCGTTGCAGGTGCCGAGGCGTTCGACAAGACCCAGGTGCAGCGCATCGGCATCAAGGTCGATGCGGGCACCACGGGGCCCTGGGCCAACCCGACCGTGGTCTATGTCGACTCCATCACCGTCACGAGGCCCGTCGGCACGGGCGGTGAGGGCGGCGCCGGTGGCGGCACGGGCGGCGCCGGCGGCACGAGCGGTGAAGGCGGCGCTGGTGGCGTCGGCGGCATGAGCGGCGAGGGCGGCGCTGGCGGCACGAGCGGCGACGGCGGCGTCGGCGGCATGAGCGGCGAGGGCGGCGCTGGCGGCACGAGCGGCGACGGTGGCGCCGGCGGCGTCGGCGGCATGAGCGGCGAGGGCGGCGCTGGCGGCACGACCGGCGACGGCGGCGCTGGCGGCATCGGCGGCACGACCGGCGAGGGCGGCGCTGGCGGCACGACCGGCGACGGCGGCGCTGGCGGCGTCGGCGGCACGAGCGGCGAGGGCGGCGCCGGCGGCGCGAGCGGCGAGGTCGTTCACGTGATCGGTCCGTTCGAGTTCACGACCGATCTGCAGGGGTTCCTGCTCGGCGACTACCAGGCCGTGTTTGGCTCGCGGCTGGATTTCCTCGGCGAGTGAGCCAGCAGGGTCTGCGGCGCCCGCTCCCGCGCTCCTGCGCGGAGCGGGCGCCCGGCCCGACTTCGATCGATTGTCGCGGGCGCGCGTTCCGGCGCGACCCGGCTCCACCGAGCTGCTCCGTTTCACGCAACGGATGTGACCGATGCGACCGACGTGGCTGCGCCCCAGCTGCCGGGTGCAGGCCGCGGCGTCGTCTCGCGAGCGAGAGGCGGCCTGTCCGCAGCGAGCGCTCTCAGACTTCGCACGTGCCGAGCGCGTCCCTGCAAACCCTGTCGACGCAGTAGCCAGCGCAGTCGGTGTCGGCGGCGCAGCTCTTCCGCGCGCACTGGCCCGCATCGAGATCGCACGTGAAGTTGGCCGGGCAATCCTCGTCGGACGCGCAGGCGCTCGGGACGCAGCGCTGGCCCTCGTCGCAGGCGCTGCCCGCCGGGCAATCCGCGTCCCCGGCGCACGGCGATATGCAGACACCCGGCCCCTGCGGAGCGCACTGGAAGCAGCGCTGGTCGCCCTGGCAGGCGCCCTCGAAACACAGCGGGAAGAAGTTGTTTCCCGCGTTGAAGCACGGATCCGCAAAGGAGATGCACTCGCCGTTCGGGAGCGGCGGGCTGCACTCCGCGCTGCTGCGGCACGCTGTCGGTGTGTCGTTGCCGCCATCTCCGCCGGTCGCGCCGGCGCCGCCATCTCCGCCGGTCGCGCCGGCGCCGCCATCTCCGCCGGTCGCGCCGGCGCCGCCATCTCCGCCGGTCGCGCCGGCGCCGGGGCTTGTGCCACCTGTGCCAGGTTCGTCGTCCGCACAGCTCGAGGCGGCGAGGACGGCAGGGAGGACGAGCCCGATGAGCCAGATGCGTGAATGCATGAGATCCCTTTCTTCTGGCCGCCCTCCGCGCCCCCGGCTCGACCGCCGTCGCGCGGGGCGACCGCGGCAGCTCGGCAAGGCTCATGCCGGCACACCGCTGCTGCGGAGAGCGCCGCGCCAGCGGAGGCCAGCCGCAGCCGTTCGCCCAAAGAGAGCGCGACGCGCTGGCACAGAGCGCCGAGATGTCGTCAACTACCGCCGCCTGGCCCGAGGGGCGCTGTCCGCCGCGACGCCGAGGTCCGTATGATCCGAACCGTCCACACGACCCGCTACGTGACCCCGCTCCGCGAGGGCGGGTCGCTGCCGGCCCTCGTCGAAGCCGACGACGACGGCCTCTACGTGCTGAAATTCCGCGGCGCCGGCCAGGGCCCGAAGGCGCTCATCGCGGAGCTCGTCGCGGGGGAGATCGGGCGCGCGCTCGGCCTGCCCGTGCCGGAGATCGTCTTCATGGAGCTCGATCCGGAGTTCGGGCGCGCCGAGCCGGACCCGGAGCTCTCGGACCTGCTCTCGGCGAGCGCCGGCCTGAACCTCGCGCTCGACTACCTGCCCGGGTCGCTCGCGTTCCAGCCGCTCGTCGGCCCGGAGCTCGACCCGGCGCTCGCGTCGGCCGTCGTCTGGTTCGACGCCTTCGTGAGCAACGTCGACCGGACCCCCAAGAACCCGAACCTGCTCCTGTGGCACCGCCGCCTCTGGCTCATCGACCACGGCGCCGCGCTCTACGTCCACCACGCCTGGACCGACACGACCGATCCGCTCGCCGACGCGCCCGACCGGTTCCCCCTCATCAAGAACCACGCGCTGCTCCCGTTCGCCCGCGACATCGCCGCCGCCGACGCCGCGCTCACCGCGCGCCTCACCCCCGCGCGGATCGCGGAGATCGTCGCCGCGATCCCGGACGCGTGGCTCGTCGAGCCGGAGCCGCCGGTCCGGCTGGTCGGAGAGCGGCGCGCGTCGGCGTTCACCAGCCTCGCCGAGGGCGACGCTCCGGCGCCCTCGGCCGTGCCGAGCGTCGATGCGCGGCGCGCCAAGTACGCCGCGTACCTCACCCACCGCCTCGCGTCGCCGCGGGGCTTCGTCGAGGAGGCGCTCGGTGCCCGCACCCGACGGTAGCCCGCCCCGCGCGCGCGACGCCGCGGACGCCTTCGACTACGCCGTGCTGCGCGTCGTCCCGCGCGTGGAGCGCGGCGAGCGCGTCAACGTCGGGGTGGTCCTCTTCTGCCGCGCGCGGGGCTTCCTCGAGGCGCGGAGCGAGCCCGACGAGCGGCGCCTGCTCGCCCTCTGGCCCGCGCTCGACCTCGAGGCGGTCCGCGGCCACCTCGACTTCATCCGCCGCGTCTGCGCCGGCGATCCGGCGTGCGGTTACGTCGCCGGGCTCCCCCAGGCCGAGCGCTTCGGCTGGGTGGTGTCCCCGGCCAGCACCATCGTCCAGCCCTCGCGCGTCCACGCCGGCCTCGGCGCCGACCCGGCCGCGGCCCTCGACCGGCTGCTCGCGGCCCTGGTGCGGCCGGGACAGGGCTGACCCGCGCGGCGCGCCTTTCTTCGCGCGGCGGCGACGAGGAGCCGGGCGCCCTCGCGGGGCGGGATCAGGGCTCGTGCGCGTCGCGGCCCAGCGCCCGCTTCACCGCGGTGACGACGCCCAGCACCACCGCGCCGGCCACGATGCCGACGACCGCGTTGGCCAGCGACGGCACCACCGCGCCGAGCACGGGGCCGACGCCGCGGGTCATGTCCTCGATGTGGTGATGGAGCCACGGCACGCCGTGCGTCAAGATGCCGCCGCCGACCAGGAACATCGCCGCGGTGCCGGCGACGGAGAGGCCCTTCATCAACCAGGGCGCCGCCCTCAGGATGCCGCGGCCGAGCGACTGCTGGAACGCGTCGCCCTGGCGGCTCAGGTGGAGGCCCGCGTCGTCGAGCTTGACGATGCCGGCGACGAGGCCATAGACGCCGACCGTCATGATCAGGGCGATGCCGGCCAGCACGGCGACCTGCGTGCCGAACTTCGAGTCCGCCACGGTGCCCAGCGTGATCGCGATGATCTCGGCCGACAGGATGAAGTCGGTGCGCACCGCGCCCTTGATCTTCTCCTTCTCGAACTCCACGAGGTCGATCTTCGGGTCGGAGAGCGCGTGCACGCGCTCGGCGTGGCGGGCCTCCTCCTCGTGCTCGGCGTGCAGCAGCTTGTGCGCGACCTTCTCGAACCCCTCGTAGCAGAGGAAGGCGCCGCCGAGCATCAGCAGGGGGGTGATGGCCACGGGCACGAGGGCGCTGATCGCGAGCGCCGCCGGCACCAGGATGGCCTTGTTGATCAGCGAGCCCTTGGCCACGGCCAGCACGACCGGCAGCTCGCGGTCGGCGGTGACGCCGGTCACCTGCTGGGCGTTCAGCGCCAGGTCGTCGCCCAGCACGCCGGCGGTCTTCTTGGCGGCCACCTTGGTCAGCACGGCCACGTCGTCCAGCACGGTGGCGATGTCGTCGATCAGGGCGAGCAGGCTGCTTCCGGCCATGGAGTGAGGTCCTCGTCGGGGGATGGGGTGAGCGGCGGCGCCGAGAGGCGGCCGTCGCGGCGGGCATGGTAGCGGCGCCGGCGGTCGCCGGTCGAAGAACCTAGCCGTTCGCGTCGACCGGCGAGCCTACCACGCGCGGCTTTCCCCGGGCGACGCTCCGTGCACGCGCCCTTCTCCGCCATGTCCACCCGCGCCGCGCGGTCCGTGAACGGCGCCGGCCGTCCACGAGGGCGCGAGGGCGCGCCTGGACGACGGATTGGACACTGTCCAACGCGTTGGAGGGTCAGCTGACGGAATGGACACGCCAGCTTACCCTGAGGGCATGTTCCTGGCTGGAGGAGCCGCCATGAAGATAGGCATTTTGCTTGGCAGCACGAGGGTCGGAAGGCAGTCGCACAAGGTCGCGCTGCACCTGGAGAAGGCGCTGAAGGAGCGCGGCGTCGCGGCCGATCTGATCGACCTGGCCGACGACCCGCTGCCGATCCTGGAGGGGCACGCCACCCGGAGCGCGCAGGTGGAGGCGCGGGTCCAGGCCCTGAGCGCGCGCCTCCGCGCGGCGGACGGGCTCGTGTTCGTGACGCCGGAGTACCACGGGAGCTTCTCGGGCGTGCTGAAGAACGCGCTCGACTACTTCTGGGAGGAGTTCAACCGGAAGCCGATCGGCGTGGCCGCGGTCTCCGCGGGGAAGCTCGGCGGCATCAACGCGTCGACCCAGCTGCAGCACGTCGTCCTGAGCCTCGGGGCGTTCGCGATGCCCACGAAGCTGCTCGTCTCGGAGGTCCACAACGCGTTCGACGAGGCGCTCGAGGTGAAGAGCGAGCCGATCGCGAAGTCGACCGCGCGGTTCCTGGACGAGTATCTCTGGTTCGCCAGCGCCATCGTCCAGGCGAAGCAGGTCGCGGCGGGGCGGGCGGCGTAGCGCGGCGCCGCGGCTGAAGAAGCGCGGCGCCGCCGCTCAGGCGCTCTCCTCGATGCCCGACGGCGGCTCCAGCCCCGGCGGCTCTTCCAGGCTGATGCGCCCGAGGCGCCCGGCGCGGAAGTCGTGGACCAGGATGTCCGACGCCTTGTGCAGGTCCACCGCGCCGCCGCTCCGCAGGCAGCCGCGGCGGCGGCCGATCTCCTCGATCAGCGCGGAGGCCGTCTCCGGCAGCTCCTTCAGCTTGTAGCGGGCGACGAGGAGCTCGGGATACCGCCGCAGGAAGTACCCCGCCGCGAAGAGGGCGACGCTCTGGTAGTCGATGGCCGTGTCCGGGATCGCCCCGCCCACGGCCAGGCGGAACGAGGCCGCCTCGTCGTCGATCTTCGGCCACAGGATGCCCGGGTTGTCCGAGATGGCCATGCCGCTCTTCAAGGTGACGAGCTGCTGGCTCTTGGTGACCGCGGGCTCGTCGCCGACCTTGGCCACCTTGCGCTCCATGAGCGTGTTGATGAGCGTCGACTTGCCGACGTTGGGGATCCCCACGATCATCGCCCGCACCACCTTGCCCGGGCCGTTCTTGGGGGGCACGAGGCGCTTGCAGAGCTCCGGGATCCGGCGCCGCGCCTCGGACGACTGGGTCGCGGAGATCGCGATCGCGAGCACCTTGCCCCCCGGCGGCGCCTCACCGGGCGCCGGGTGCTCCGCCTCGAGGTGGCGCAGCCACGCCGTCGTGACGGCCGGGTCCGCCAGATCGCTCTTGTTCAGCACCTTGATGCACGGCTTCTGGCCGCGCAGCTCGGCCACGACGGGGTTCTCGCTGGCCCGCGGCATGCGGGCGTCGAGCACCTCGATGATGACGTCCTGCGACGGCATCGACTCGGCGATCAGGCGCCGAGCCTTGGTCATGTGGCCGGGATACCATTGAATCGCCATTCGCCGCGGAGCTCTCTATCACGCCCGGCGGCTCACGCGCACCCGTCCGGGCCGCAGGCCGCCCCCTCGGCGAGCATCGGGTCGGACGCGTCGGGCTCGCCGGCCGCCTCGTCCCACGTCCGCTGGAGCACGCCGAGGAGCGCCTCCGCCGGCTGCGCGCCGGAGACGCCGTACCGCCCGCCGAAGGCGAAGAAGGGGACGCCCGTGACGCCGATCGCCCGCGCCTCGGCCTCGTCGGCCCGCACCTCGGCCGCGAAGGCGTCGCCCGCGAGCGCCTCGCGGACCTCGACCGGGTCGAGCCCCGCCTCGCCGGCGAGGCGCGCGAGCACCTCCGGCTCGCCGATCGCCTCGCCCTCGGTCATGTAGGCCCGGAGCAGCCGCTCCTTCACCGCGCCCTGCGCGCCGCGCTCGGCCGCGAGGTGCAGCACGCGGTGCGCGTCGAAGGTGTTGCCGGGCCGGACCTTCTCGAAGTGGAAATCGAGCCCGTCCGCCGCGGCCACCTCGGTCATCTGCCGGATCATCGCCTCGGCCTTGGCGACCGACGCGCCGTACTTCCTCGCGAGCCGCTCGGCGTAGGAGACCTCCGCGCCGAGGACGCGCTTCGCCGCGGGGTCCAGCTCGAACGCGCGCCAGACGACCTCGACGGCATCCCGGTGCGGGAACCTGGCGAGCGCGGCCTCGAGCCGGCGCTTGCCGACGTAGCACCACGGGCACGCGATGTCGGACCAGACATCGACACGGAGCTTCTTCGTCATGGCGAGCAAGGTAGGTCGCCGCTGCGCGTCCGGCCAGGCGCGTTCGTCGCGGGCGGGTAGTGGTCAACTTTGCCCGGGAAGAGTCCACATGAAGGTGGGAAGATCATTCATGTTTTCTTCCCGCCTTCCCGCCTTCATGTTCAAATTTGACCACTACCCGCGGGCGAGGGGAGGCCTCCGCCGGGTCGCCCGCTCGCCGCGGGCGCCGCCGGCGGCGGGTCGCCGCGCTTCATTGGAGCGCGATCGTCGCCGCCACCTTGTCCTCGATTCCGGCCCAGGACACCGGCCGATTCATCGTCGAGTAGGCCTGGAGGACCACCTCCCGGCCCCCGAGCACGACGATGTAGCTCACCATCTGCACCCCGTTCTTGAGCTCGTTCCTGACGCTCACCGCGGGTCGCCCGCCCAGATCGACGCGCTCCGCCGGGCCCTTCTTGACGGTGTTCGCCGGCCGGTGCTCGTCGAGCGTCTTGCGCTCCTGCTCGAGGAGCGCGTCGACCTGATCGGGCGGCACCTCGCCGTCCAGCGGGAAGACGGCGATCTGGAAGACGACCGGCGTCTGGGGCAGCCGCCCGTACGTGTGGAAGGGGATGCCGTTCAGGTCCTCCACGGCCGTGACCTTCGCGAGCGTCTCCGGCAGGTCGAGCGCGACGCCCGTGTCCGCGACCGCGACGCGCGTCAGCGCCGGCGGCGCGCCGAGCGCCCACGGGCGGCCGGCGACGAGCGCCACCGCCACGGACGCCGCCATCGCCGCGGCCGCGAGGGCGGCCGCCGCCGTGAGGAGGGGGCGCGGCCTCGGCTCCGCGTCCGCCGCGCGCGCGCGCTGCTCGACCGGCAGGAGGCCGCGGGGCAGCACCGTGACGACGAGCGCGAAGCCGACGACGCCGCCGCCGAGGTGCGCGAGCAGGTCGACGCCGGGCTGGAAGCTGTAGACGAGGTTCAGCCCCAGCGGCCACCACGCGCGGCTGCGCATCTGCGCGATCATCGCCGGGGGCAGGAGCCCGTGGGGCCGCAGCGCGACGCCGATGCCCGCCATCATGAGGCCCCAGATCGCGCCCGACGCGCCGACGCTCCACCGCTCCTCCAGCATCGCGCTCGCGACCGACCCGCCCAGCGCCGACGCCGCGTAGAGCAGGAGAAACCGCCGCGGGCCGAGGAGCGCCTCGAGCATCGGGCCGAACGACCAGAGCGCCAGCATGTTGACGAACAGGTGGATCGGGTCGGCGTGCAGGAAGGCCGACGCGAGGAGCCGGTAGAGCTCGCCGCGGCGCACCGCCTCGCCGCTGTTCGCGCCCATGCGCCAGAGCGCCGCCTCGTGGGTGCCCGAGCCGAAGAGGTAGCTCACGGCGAGGAGCGCGGCGCACGCGATCACGAGCGTCGTCGTGACGCTGCGGCTGCCCGTCAGCCTGTCGACGATCGCGCGCTCCTGCTGCGCCAGCGCCTGCCCCTCCTCGAGCGCCCGGGCGATCCCGTCGGGGCCGAGCGGGCCCACCTCGGCGAGGCGCCCGTGGGCCTCATCGAGGGCCGGCAGGGCGGGCCCCTTCACGCGCGCGAGCGCGCCCGCCGCGTCGAGGTGGTGGAAGCCCATCCGCACGGGCTGCACGAGCGGCGCCGCCTTGGCGAGCGCGGCCCGGCCGGCGGCGGCGCCGCCGCCCACCACGACGAAGTGCGCGGGCGGCCCGCCGGGGCGCACCGCCTTCACCAGGGGCTCGATCCGGGCGCGGATCTCGTCGGCCGAGGCGTCGTCGGCCGCCCTGACGAGCAGGAGCCGGACGGGCGCCGCCCCGGCGACGAGCTCCGCCACGTCCGCGTCGCAGCGGAGGAGCACGAAGGCGTCCGGCCCGCGGAGCAGCGCCGCGAGCAGGCGGTCGCGCCGATCCACCGTCTCATCCCCGAACGCGCGGTCCATGCTCGGCTGCTCCACCACGCTGTCTCCTCCTCCTGCGATCGATCGCGCGGAGAGCGTAGCGGAAAGGCGGCGCGCGCTGGGTCGCGAAGCGCGCCCGGCGCGCGGCTCCTCGCGCCCTAAGCCGCCGCGCCCGGGCTCACCGCAGGGAGGTCGACGCCGCCCGCGCCCCGCGCGCCGCCGCCTCGCGGCGGAGCGCCTCGGTGACGTCCGGCAGCTCCCTGAGCCAGTCGAGCCGCGGGCGGTTGCGCATGAGCCAGGCGAAGGCGTCCTTCATGGCGCTGAACACCTCGTAACGGAGCCGCGTGCGGCTCAGCAGGATGAACTCGATGGCCACGTTGCGCATCAGCGACGCCCGGAAGCCGTGGTCTTCGAACACCAGCGCGGCGCACATCCCGTGGGCCGCGAGCTCCCTCGAGAGCTCCGCCAGCGAGCTCCGGACCTCCGTCCCCGCCGGGATGGTGTGCTCCTCGAGGATGACCAGCGTCGCCTGGAGCTGGCCGCCGTGCTCGCGCAGGACGCGGCGGACCCCGCGCACCGCCGCTTCGGTGGTGCGCTCGCGCCAGATCTGGAAGAGGATGCCGTTCCAGGTGGCGATGCAGTGATCGCCGTCCAGCGCGTGGACGAGCGGCCGTTCCGTCCCGCCGCCGCCCCGGACGCGCGGCATCGCGGCGCTGCCGGGCGGCCGGACCTCGACAGGCGTCGGCGGCGGGACGGAGCTCGCGCTCCTCGGCCGCTGCGCGTCCGCCCGCGGCGCCTCCAGGCGCGGCGCTCCCGCGGCGCGGGGCTCGCCGGGCGCCGCCGCGGGGGCCTCGCCGCCGCCGCGGCGATCGCCCGTCGCCTCGCCTTCGGCCGCCTCCATGGTCCGCTCGTCGCGGTCCCGGAGGCCGGGGAACGTGATCGTGCTGCCGTACGCGTCGACTGGCGCGGGCCTCTCCTCGGCGCCGACGTCGGCGGCGGACGCGGCCGGCGGCGACGACGACCCGCGGCGCCGCGCCTCCGCGGCGAGGGACGCCGCGGCCCCCGCCGGCGCCTCGAGCGCGGCGGCGTCGAGGAGGCGCTCGAGGGCGGGCCACATGGAGGCGGCGCTCGTGAACCGGGCGAACGGGTCGCGCTCGACGCAGCGAGAAAACCATACGTCGAACCCGGCGGGGAGGGTCGGCAGCCCGAGCTCGGCCGCGCGCCGGCTCGCGGCGGGGATGGGCTCGATCAGGACCTCGCGCAGCAGCGCCGGGAGCTCTCGGCCCCGCCAGAAGAGCTGGCCGGCGAGCGCGAAGAACGCGACGAGCCCGTACGCCCAGACGTCGCTCTGGGGGAGCGCCGCGTAGCTCACGTGGGCCTGCTCGGGGGCCATCCAGAGCGGCGTGCCCAGGGCGCCCGTCGTCGAGGTGCGCGCGTCGGCGATGACCTTGGCGATGCCGAAGTCGAGGAGCTTGACCCGCGGCGCGGCGCCGCCCTCGGCCTCTTCGAGGAAGACGTTCTCGGGCTTGAGATCGCGGTGGACGATGCCCGCGTCGTGCGCGGCCTCGAGCGCGCGCCCGAGCTGCTCGAGGACGCGGCGCGCCTCGGCGACCGGGAGCGGGCCGCTCCGCTCGACGCGCGCCGAGAGGGTCTCGCCGTGGAGCAGCTCCATCGCGAGGTAGGGCAGGCCCGACGCCGCGTCGACGCCGGCGATGAGCACCTCGACGATGTGCGGCGACCCGATGAGCCCAGGCGCCCGCGCCTCCCGCTCGAAGCGGCGGCGCTCCTCGGGGTCGGTGGCGCGCACCGGGTGCATGACCTTCACGGCGCGCTCGCGCGCGGTGCTGTGCTGGCGGCACAGATACACGCTGCCCATGCCGCCCGAGCCGAGGGGGCGCACCACCTCGAAATCGCCGCCGATGAGGGTGCCAGCGTGCAGGCCGTAGGGTGAATCCATGGCGCGGGCCGAAGTGATGGCCTAGCGGACCGCTCCGGGTCTGTCACGCGAGGCCAGGCCGATTCAACCTCGTCGGCCGCTGGTCTCGCGCGAGCGACGGCGAGCGTGCCTGTGATCTTGCAGTGGTGTTGTTCGGATTCAATCGGGTCGCACGGGCGCGCGGCGCGCAGGTCCGCGCCCTGCTCGAACCGTGCTCCGCCATTGCCGTGCGCGGACGAGAGGGCGCGTGGATCGCGCGCGCCCGGCGGCGTCAGGCGATCTCGGCGACGACCGCGTGGTGGTCGGACGCGGCGCCGACGTCGATGACGTCGGCGAGCGCGAGCCGGCCGGAGAGCCGCGGTGAGAGCAGCACGTAGTCGGTCCGCGTCTCGACCTGCGCGCCGGCGCGGCCGCGCAGCGCGGTGGCCCAGCGCGGGGAGCGCGGCCGGAGGCGCAGCGCGTCGGTCCAGCCGAACGCCTCGAGGGTGTCCATCGTGTCGAATCGCGGCGGGCTCCCGTACTTCTCGATGCCCGCGGCCGCGAGGCGCGCGTCGAGGTCTGCGGGGTAGGGGTCGCGGCGCGAGATCGCGTTGAGGTCGCCGGCGAGCGCCCAGAGGCCCGCGGCGAACCGGGCGGGCGGCACGAGGGAGAGCAGCCAGCGCGCCTCGGCGAGCCGGCGGTCCTCGCTGCCGGCGTTGAGGTGGGTGCCGAGCACGAGCAGCGGCTCGCCGGCGAGGTCGAGCTCGAGCTCGACGAGGCAGTGGGCCAGCACCTCGGGCGCGTGCACGCGCGCCTTCACGAGCGGCGCCCGGCTGACGACGGCCACGTGGTTCCGCCGGCCGCTCGGCCGCGGGTTGGCGCTCCCGAGCACGGCGTGCCGCTCGCCCGGGGGCGCGCCGACCGCCTCGGCGACGGCCCGGAGCCGGGCGCCGTCCTCCCAGCCGACGCACTCCTGGAGGACGAGCAGGTCCGGGCGCGCGGCGGCGACGATCGTGAGGATCGCCTCGAAGCGATCCTCGCCGCCGGAGAGGATGTTGAAGGTCATGATCTTCACGGTGGGATCAGGCTAGCTCGTCCGAGCAGAGCAGCTCCAGCGCGTGCTGAATCCGGTGGACGCGGCGCCGGCGACAGCGCACGAATCCGGCACGGCCGGGCGCGGGGCCGGGCCTCGACGTGCAGGATTCATGGATAGGACGATGAGCATCGAGCAACGAGGCCTCCTGTGGGCAGCGCAGCGCGCCGCCCTCGCCATCATCGCCGGGGCGGCCGCCGCGGCGCGCGCGGGCCTTGCGGGCCGGGCTCCCTCCGCGGCCCTGGAGAGCGCCTGATGGCCGGCGAGATCCTCCCGATCCGCAGCGACTCGCCGCTCTACGTCGGCGCGCTCCGCCTGCGGTACGAGGTCTTCGTCGTCGAGCAGGCCGTGCCCGCGGACATCGAGGTCGACGAGCTCGACGAGGGCGCGCAGCATTTCGTGGTCCTGGACGGCGACGAGGTCGTCGCGACGATGCGGATCGTGCCGTACGGGGACGCCCTCAAGGTCGGCCGCGTCGCCGTCAGGAAGGATCTTCGCGGCACCGGCCTCGGGCGGCGGCTGCTCGAGGAGGCGATCCGCGTCGCCGCCGCGCAGGGCGCGCGCGCGCTGGTCTTGAACGCCCAGGTCGCCGCCGCGCCGTTCTATCGCAAGCTCGGCTTCGTCGAGGAGGGGCCGATCTTCGACGAGGCAGGCATTCCGCACACCCGGATGGTCAGGCGGATGACCTGAGCCCGCTGTGGAGTCGCGGCGGGCGCGGGCGGCGGGTAGTGCTGCACTTTGGTTCTGAGTGCTGCACTTTGACTCCGGCCTCGCCGTGACGGACTAAGTTCGGCCGGAAGTAGTGCAGCCCGCGAGCGTTGGCGCGCTCCGGGCTGCGTGGCCGAACCCCGCTCACACGAGGTCCGACGATGCAGTTGTGCCTGATCCCACCCGACGGTGGGCAAGGCGGACGTGTACCCACACGCCGCTCGTACCATCGAAGCCGATCCCTCTCCCTGACCGCCGACGAGACCCGGCGGCTCCGCGCGGCCCTGCGCGGGCTGAAGACCAGGCTGGGCAGCTGGCGTGCCATCTCCGCCGCGATGGGCGGCGTCCACGTCCGCACGCTGGCCGGCGTCGCCTGCGGTATCGGCCGAGGCTCGCCTGCGCTGGTCCTGCTGGCCGCCCGCGCCGCTGAGACGACCGTGGAGCGCCTGCTGAGCCCGCCCGTGGCGGCCGACCGGTGCCCGGTATGCGGGAGGTCCGGATGAGCCGCCCGCGGGAGGGGGCTCGCCGCCCGCCTGCCACGCGACATCCCAGGAGGCGACCGACGATGCAGGCGATCCTTGCCGAGCGCGGCGTCATCGTCGCCGTGCTTATCTCCAGCGGCGTAGCTGCGCGCGACCGCGACGACGTTGCGCAGGACGTCCTCCTCGGCGCGTCGCGCTCGGTGAAGCGCGGCATGTACCGGCCCGATCCCGGGCAGGACGCCCGCAAGGCGCTCCGCGCGTGCTGTACGGCATCGCGTGGCGCAAGACGGGACACTACCTGCACAGCGCGTGGGTACGGCGGGCGGTGCTTCACGCGCAGCCTATCGGCAGGCTCCGCGAGCCGGTCGGCATCGACCTCCACGCCCAGATCGAGGCGCGCGAGGTTCTGGAGGCGCTGGCAGACCTGCCGGACTGGCAACGCGAGGCGCTGCTCTCCATGGACGACCCGGAGAGCCTCGTTGCGTACGCCCGACGGCGCGGGATGAATCCATCGACGGCCTCGAGCCGGCTCAGGATCGCCAGGGAGGCGCTGGGCTGGCGGCTCAAGAAGTGGCGCCGATGAGCAAGCCCGCCCAGAAGTCGCCCCTCCTGACCGAGGGCGACCTGACCGTCGTCGCCGAAGGGACCCCGGCTCTCGACCCCCTCCCGACGCGCCCATAAAAGTGGGAGTGCTTGCTGGCGGCCGTACTTGACCTCCACCTGAAGGCCAAGACCAAGGCCGACCGCCGGGCCTTCCAGCAGGCGCTCGGCGCGATCCAGGGGCTGGACGCGCTGATCCGGCTGTACATGCGCGACGGCGAGTAGCCCAGCTCGAGAACCGCACGCCCGGCGAGGTGCTGCACGAGATCGCCGTGATGGCGCAGGTGACCGAAGGAGGCGACGAGGTCGTCCATCTTGTCTGTCGGGCGGAGCCCCATTCGACTAGGCCAGATCCGTATCGTCGAGTGGGGTGAGCGACAATTGACGCCCGACACATACCACGACATACGTCGTCCGTTGCGCATGGCGACTGAACGGCAAAATTCCGAGTCGCAGATAGTCGGCGGCCAGAGCGTGCCGAAGGCCTCATCCCCACGTGTCCGCGCACGTATGCAGGCACAAGCGCGCCACAACACCGCGTGTGAACTGCGGCTGCGAAGAGCGCTACATCGGCGCGGATTGCGATACCGTACCCACGTTCGCTTGCTGCCGCGAAGAGAGGCGGATATCGTTTTTGCTTCGGCCAGAGTGGTCGTTTTTGTTGATGGTTGCTTCTGGCACGGCTGCGACCTTCACAAACGCTCGTCGAACACGAATTCTGGCTGGTGGAGCAGCAAGATCGCGAGAAATCGTGCGCGCGATCGTCAAACCAACGCTGCTCTCCTTGAAGCTGGCTGGACCGTCGTTCGCATTTGGGAGCACACCGATGCAGAGCAAGCGGCGGCGGCGCTGAAGAAAATCGTGGCGCGGCGTCGCGACCAGCCACGACGGCCGTTCCTGTTCGTGCTGTAACCGGGCGACCGAGCGATCGTTTGGCACAATTTGTGCATGGGCGGCTCCGCGCGCTTGAGTTGGACGGTGCGCGGACACGCCGCCCGCTTGTGAAAGACCACCACCCTCCGTCCGCTTTGCACGGGCTATGCTCACGACAAACGAGGCCGAGCGCTCGTCGAGCTTGACAACTCGGAGCGCTGGCTACTATGGGTGTACAGACGTGCAGCCGTGATCCGGGGCATGCCTGCAAATCTGTAAATTATGAGCGCGCTCCCTACAGTGATTTCCGTCTTCAGCGGCGCTGGAGGCCTGGATATCGGGTTGGAGCGTGCAGGCTGGCATATTGAAACCGCCTGCGACATCGACACAGCCGCTGTCGCCAGCCTGCGCGCGAGCCAAAGTGCCCGGATTCCCATCGAGGGAAGCCCGACAAGAAGATATCTCGATGGTACGCGCATCCTCGAAGCTGACGTTCGCGACCTGCGTGGCGCCGACCTTCGTCCAGCAGGAGCAAAGTCGACCTGGCGCCCCTCTCTACTCGCTGGCGGCCCGCCCTGTCAGCCATGGAGTTCTGCGGGACTGCAGCGAGGCTTCAAGGACGCCCGCGGGTTGCTTATTGCCCAGATGCTGCGCTTGGCCGATGAACTGAAACCGCGTTACGTATTGATGGAGAACGTTCGCGGACTGCTGACTGCCGTCGGTCCCAAAGGGCAACATGGCGAGGCCATCCAAATAATCCAGGCGGAGTGGGAAAACCTCGGATACGCCGTCAATTGGGCGCTGATGAACGCAGCGGATTATGGCGCTGCGCAGCGACGCGTTCGGCTCGTTATGATGGCTACGGCCGACCACCACTTGCCTAGCTTCCCGGAGCCTACGCACGACGAGGTCAGTGGATTATTCCGGAAGCCGTGGGTCTCGTTGGGCGAGTTTCTGGCTCGTCGCCCAAAACCGGATCCTGCTGACGTCGTAGTGCCGTGCGGCAAGCGTGCCGCGGAGTTGATGGCTCTGGAACCGGGGACCGGTATTCGTACGGGTGGCACTGTCGAACATCAACGCCCAGGGGGGCACTGGGGTTATCGGCAGGATAGCTTCCTTGCCGATCTTTCCTTGCCGTCTAGAACGATTCGTGCAGCTTCGACACCGGACTGGGTGAAGCCAGACGGCGAGAGCATGCGTCGGCTCACGTGGCGCGAGTGCGCAGCACTGCAGGGCTTCCCCGACGAGTGGGTGTTCGAGGGGCCCCGCGAGGCCAAATTCAGACTGAGTGGCAACGCAGTGCAAACAGACATGGCTAAGGCCCTGGGGACGACGCTTATAGAGGCTCTCAAACAGGGGCAATCCAAGATCACGCCAGAATCGCCAGAGTGGCCGGCCTATTTCAGCCGCAGAATCCGCGGTGCCGCAGCGGACCATCGTGCTAACGCGGCTTCGCGAGTCCGATATCTGGCGTTGAAAGCATCGTAATGGCGCCGGCTGCACTGGTCGCACCGCCGGTACACACGCGCGAGCAGCTCAAGGTAGCGCGTGACCTGCGAGAGGCGGCGTTCAGGGCGCGATGGCGCGCCGAGGGCGCTGACGCAGTTGTCGCTGCCTGCGAAGAGCTTCGCCCGCAAGTAGAAGCGGTGCTGAGAGCCACGAACAACTTGCGGCGCATAGACGGCGCCGTCTTTCGGAACGATCCGGACGTTTGGCAACTGCTTCGGTACGTATGTGCCCCTGTGTTGTCAGAGGAGAATTTCTGGACGCTCGTTGGTAGTCCGAAGTCCAAGACCGTGCGATCACAGTACGCCGACGATGCGGCCGAGGTGATCGCGCCAGTAGTCGATCCCGTGCGATTCCCATGGGTACGCGAAGACCGCGAACCAACAAGAATGGAAGCGTACGCGGCTGTACTTTCGACCGTAGTTCTGCTCGCAGCTCAGCGCGTTGGGACGGGGGCTCGTGGAGATGTTTCCAAGCGACAGGAAGCCGCTGTCGCGTCGGTCCTTGCTGCGGCAGGATACTTCCGCGACTTGTCAAGCGCTCGCATTGCTTTCATCGACGATCTGCCCCGCGGTTCCTACAGCCCAGAGCGGCGACTCGGCAGCGCGAAATGTGACGTGCCTGTGCGTCTTCGTGATGGCCGTTTACTCGCTATAGAGTGCAAGGTGTCCATCGGGCCAAAGAATGGGTGGAAGCGGCTGAATCGCGAGACCGGTGGAAAAGCTGAAACCTGGCGCGCGCACTTCGGCGCTGGCCAGGTCATCACCGCCGTCGTGCTAGACGGCGTATTTGATTTGGGCTGCTTGGTCCAAGCGCAAGACAGGCAAGGGGTAACGATTTTCTGGGAGCACGATTTGGATGCACTGTCGCGCTTCCTGGTCGCCGTCGGCTGAAGGTAACATGTTGTGAGACAAGTGCGTGAAGCATGCCACCGCACCCAGTGCGTCGAATTGTGAGTTGCATAAACAAGCTGTACGTGCAGGGTTCGCGCGACTATATCGGGTCCGCTGAACAAGCTCAACTGCACCATACTGCGCGGCACCTGCGCGGGCGGCGGCAGGGGGGCGCCGGCGGCGTAGCGGGAGTCGACGGCGCAGAGCCACCAGAGACGGAGCCAGGCATGACCGCCCGGGACGTTGCATACCCGTACGCTGCCACGTGACCGCTGATTGACGCCGAACCCCGGTTGCCTCCAGGTGGGCGCGCCTGCTGGGACGAAAAATCGTCGCATCTGCAGGTATTACCGAGGAGTTAGGCATGAAGCGATTGTTCGCTCTCATCTTTGTGATAGCTGGCTGCGTGGCAGAGAGTGCGTCGATAGGTGGCGACTCGACCGATGGTCTAGTCGGTTTCGTACAGCAAGAATCACTGTTCTGCAAATCAGATTGCCCTCTCCCCACGTGGAATGGGATTGCGGTAAGCTGCCCAGATTCGGTGGTGACGTGTTCGGCCCATCCTGGATACGTAGTCTGCGATGGGCAAGTTGCCGCGTGCGCAGCTCCTGGCCCTGGCTGTATCATTGATGGCACTTGGTACCCAGACGGCTGGGTGAGCCGAAGCAGAGCCTGCTCCAAGTGCGACGCATCATTGAGCACGACGAGATGGTCGTTTGCTTACGATGGCATCGTCGAGGACAGGCGGGCTTACTGCAAGCCTACCATAAAACCATATCCGGAGGGATCTCAGACGTGCGTGCATTCTTCTTATGGTCTGGACGGAATGGCTTGCTTGAATAGCGATCAGTGTAGGCGCTTCTCCTGCAGCGATCTGCCGTAGCCCGCTCCAGACCGTCCGACGGTCACAGAGCCATCGGTGATGAGACGCACCGCGCTCATCAGCCCCGCTGGAGCACAATGTAGCCTTGCCGCTATGACACCAGCTGTCCTAGCGCCCCCTCTTTCGCGCCATTCCGAGCGGTTTTTCTCGGCAAAATCGCTATAATCGGAGGACCTTAGACGAAAACGCCCGCCTCCGATCGCGACCCAGAAGCGAGGCGGCAGAAGCCGTGCGGAGCGACCCGCCCGACGTTCTGGCAGACCGGATCGTGGGCCCTCCGCCGGAGAAAGGCAACGGTCCCGTGGCGAACGTGCTCCCGGCGGAGAAGCGCGTGCGCGTTCTGGCTGCCCTGCTGGATGGCAACAGCATCCGCGCGTCGAGCGCATGATCGAGGTCAACCACCGCACCATCACGCGTCTCCTGCTGGCGCTGGGTGCAGGTGCGGTGCGCCTGCACGACCGCCTCGTGCGCGACGTGCAGTGCAGCCTGGTCCAGGTGGACGAGATCTGGTCCTTCGTGCAGAAGAAGCAGTCTCGCGTGACCGAGGCCGACCCGCCCGACGTGGGCGAGGCGTACACCTTCGTGGCCGTCGATGCGACGAGCCGCATGGTCATCTCCTGGCGTGTCGGCAAGCGCGACCAGGCGACGACGGACGCCTTCATCGCTGACCTGCGGGCCCGCATGATGGTCATGCCGCAGCTGACCAGCGACGGGTTCGTTCCGTACACCCCCGCCGTCGGCGCGTTCTTTGGGACGAGCATCGACTACATGGAGACGGTGAAGAACTACCACTCCGGCAGCCGTGGCCGGCGCGACGACCACCGGTACGAGCCGCCGCGCGACCCGTTCATCACGAAGTCCGTGGTCTACGGCGCGCCCGACCCGGCCAAGGCATCGACGGCCTACGTCGAGCGCCTGAACGGCTCCACGCGCCACACCAACGGGCGGATGCGGCGGCTGTGCCTGGCCTTCTCGAAGAAGGCCGACCACCACCGCGCTGCCGTGGCGCTCAACTACGTGGCCTACAACCTGTGCCGCGTCGTGCGCACTCTGCGCGTCACGCCCGCCATGCAGGCCGGCATCACCGAGCACGTGTGGGACGCTGGACGAACTCCTGAAGACGCTCCTGGCCGAGGAGGAGGCCGCCGCCCCCGAGGGGAAGCCGCTCACTCATCGCTAGCCCTCCGCGCCTGCGAGGCCGCTCCCGAACAACCGGGGCTTCCTGCGCCTCGTGACCGAGCCGACGCCCGCGTTGAAGCGCTCGTCGCGCCGTTCCGAGCCTCCTCCGCCTGCGCCGGTCCCGCCGGTCCAGGCCGTTCCTCCGCCTCCTTCCGAGCCGCCTCGCAGCCCGGTCCAGCTGTCCCTGTTCGATCCCCCGGAGGGGTCGTGAGTGCTGCACTTCGC
Organism: Sorangium sp. So ce185; assembly: GCF_051526825.1. Classification (NCBI taxonomy): domain Bacteria; kingdom Pseudomonadati; phylum Myxococcota; order Polyangiales; family Polyangiaceae; genus Sorangium; species Sorangium sp. So ce185. The sequence goes on from NZ_CP150316.1 coordinate 2,508,653, forward strand.
TTGCGCAAGGTGCTGCACTTTGAGCACGGGTGCTGCACTTTGGGACAAAGTGCAGCACCACCCGCCCGTCCGCGGCAGCTCGCGCGATCCTTGACATCGACGCCGACATGCTGGCAAGGCTTGTGTCGCTGCGCGGCCGCGCGGGCGAGGGGCGGGGCGCTCCCGGGCGCCGCGCTCGAAAGGAACGGGTGACCCGATGACTGTGCAGCGGATCCTCCTCGCCGGCGCCACGGGCGCGGTCGGCTCCGAGCTCTTGCGCTTGCTCCGCGGCCAGGGTCACTTCGTGCGCACGCTCTCTCGCGCCGAGGGCAACGCCGCGGGCCTCCGCGGTCTCGCCTCGGAGGTCGTCGTCGCCGACGCGGCGGAGCCCGGGGCCGTGACCGGCGCGCTCGATGGCGTCGATACGGTCGTGTCGTGTCTCGGCGCGAATGTCTCGATGACGCTGCGCGAGCGCAGGAGCTATTACGACGTCGACGTGGTGGCGAACACGCACCTGCTCGAGGCGGCGAAGCGGGCCGGGGTGAAGCGCTTCGTCTACCTCTCCGCGCACCCTGGCCCCGGCTATGCCCACACCCGCTATCTGGCCGCCCATCTCCAGATGGAGGAGCGCATTCGCGCCTCCGGCCTCTCGTTCTCGTTCGTGCGCCCGACCGGCATCTACTCCGCGTTGAACGACATGATCGCGATGGCCCGCGCCGGCGTCGGCACGGTGCCCGGCGACGGCCTCGCGAGGACCAACCCGGTGCACCCCGCGGACGTCGCCGAGGCGCTCGCCGAGGTGCTCGCCGGGGGGCCTGACGTGGTGCCCGTGGGCGGGCCCGACGTCATGACGCGCGACGAGGTGATGCGCCTGGCGTTCGACGCGGTCGGCAAGAAGGGGCTCATCGTGCACGTCCCCGCGGGGGTGCTCCGGTCCACGAGCGTGCTGCTCGAGGGCATCCATCCGCGGCTGTCGGATCTGCTGGAGTTCGCGGCGGCCGTCATGACGTCCGACTCGGTCGCGCCCGCGCGCGGCACACGGCCGCTGCGCGCCTGGTTCGAGGCGCTCGCAGGCGGGAGCTAGCCGAGAGATCGTCGACGCGCGCTCGGCCCGGCGCTCTCCTCGATCGTCACGAAGTTCAGCGCGTAGAGCTTCTGCAGCGCTCGGCAGCAATCTCGCTCGGCGGCGGCCCGCGCGGCGGGATCGGCCTCGGGTCCGAGGATCTCCGCGAGGATCTCCCGGGTGGGCCTTCCGCCGCCGGCGCGGGTCAGGAACGACTTGATCAACCGCCCGACGCGCGCCTTCTGGACGCGATCGGCCACCGCGATCCTCCCGAACAGGATCAGCGTCGGCGCGGGCTCCGGATCGAGCGGCGCCTTGCCATCGACGAGCGCCTGGATGAACGGCAAGACGTCGCACGAGAGCTCGTGCAGCTCGACGTGCCGGCCCGCGCGCACGGCGCCGTCGAGCAGCTCCTCGTCGGTGACGCTCGGCCTCGACGCGTTCCGCGACCTGAAATCGTCCGCGCTCGCGGCGCTCGCGGCGTCGGACCACAGCATGAACTCGGCGCGCTCGCAGCGCATCACGTCGGTGAGGTAGGGGATATCGAGCTCCCCTCGGTCGAGCTGCCGCTCGACGATCTCGGCGAACCAGAGGGCGTCGCGAAACGCGCGAATCAGCCTTTCGGACTTGATCGGGCGGTGGGTCGCGATGAGGCTCCGCTGCACCTTCGACAACGCCTTGCGGCGCCGGAGCAGCGCGAACGTGGCGGGGAAGTACGTCTCGACGAGGAAGAAGCGCTTGACGCTCAGCGAACCCGCGATCCAGCGCAGCCGGTCCTTGTCGAGGGACTGGAGCGCGGACAGCTGTCCGGGGCTCAGCGCGCTCTCCTCGGCGAAGCGCGCCGGGTCGTCGTAAAACCGCTCGAACGCCTCGGGATCGGTGAGCAGCCGCGCGAACGCCGTCTGAAACGCCGATTGGTCCGTATCCATCGCCCGCCCCTCTGTCACGTCATTCATGGCACGATCCATCGTCCACCCAGCGGCTGCGCGAGCCTCGCCTCACGCCCAGACGGCCCTCGCGTGCTCGACCTCTTCCAGGATCTCGTCGAATTTCTCCGGCGGATTCGCGTCGCGCTCGATGAGGATGCCGCGCACGGGCGCTCTCCGGCAGAGATAGTCGAGCAGGTCCCAGACCTCGGGGTGCCTGTCGACCGGGTGGCTGTGCGTGTCGATCCACATCCCCTCTTCGTAAGCTCCGCCGGCAAGGTGGACTTGCACGACGCGCTCGAGCGGGATGCGGTCGATGAACTCATACGGATCATAGTGGAGGTTCTGGGCGTTGATGTACAGGTTCGTGAGATCGAGCAAGATGCCGCAATCGGCGTCGTTCACGACCTTGCTGATGAAATCCGCCTCTGTCATGGTGCCCCCGGGGATCGCCAGGTAATAGGCGATGTTCTCGAGGAGCAACGGGACCCCGAGCATGTCCTGGAACTGCCGTGCCTTGGCCGCGCAGCGCGCCGCGGCGGGCTCGGAGAACGCGATCGGCGTGAGCTGGCCGAGCTCGATCTGGGAGACCTGCGTGAAGCAGAGGTGATCGCTGTACCAGGGGGCGCGGACCGCCTTCGCGAGGCGCGCGACGTCGCGGCAGTAATCCACGTCGAGCGGCGCGTCGGTGCCGATGGAGAGCTCGAGGCCATGGGGCGCTATGGGGAGACGCTGGCTCAGCTCGACGGCGCGCGCGACCCGCCCCTCTGTCCGGTCGATGTAGTGGTCCGCGCAGATCTCGATCCAGTCGATACGATCGCGGTGTTCTTTGAGCCCGCGCACGAACCAGGGCCGGTAGGCGAGCCCAACGCCGATGCGCGGCAGGTCGAATCTCGGCTTCGCACTCATGAGCAGATCCTCGCGCGCAGGGAAAAGGAGGCGCCCAGGCAGCGCAGCGAGCGCTGCCTGGGCGCCGGCGGCAGGGGGCGCGCCTCCCTGCCGCTCATGTCACTCGTCGCTCACGCGGCCGTAGCAGCAACGACAACACAACGAGACCTCCCTCACCTCCAGCTCGGTGGGGTCGTCAGGTGTGATCATCTCGAGATCGAATCCGCTGGTGTCTGTGTTCATCTCATTCTCTCCTTCGTTCGACGCAGGTCGTCCTGCTCGGTCACGGACAGGTCGGAAGGCGCCTCGTGCGGACTGAGGCCCGCCGCTTCACCCCTACCGACGTTCCGCCCGCGCAGAAGCCCAATCAAGCGCCGTGCCGCTGGAGGAGCGGCGTGCCAGGCGTGCATGCAGGGCCGCGAGGATCGGCCCGGCGCCGTGGCTCACGCACGGCGATGGCGGCGGTGAAACGGCCGGGGAACCGCTTGGATCGGCGGGGCTCACCGCTGGACGTCGCGGGAGAGCCAGGGGCGGAGGTGACGGGCCGCCGTGACCAGCTCGCCCGTTCGAGCCCCGCCGAGGAGGGCAACGTCTTGCTCGGGAATGCAAAGTCCCGCAGGTGAGGGCAGAGCCTTGCCGAGGGAGGCTCGCCGAGCGTGGTCGCCGCGGTGACCTCGGAGAGGCGCGCGCGTGCGGCAGCCGCCCCCGTGCCGCGCGAGCGCCGAGCGCGGCCGCTGCTGCCGGGAGCGCCACCGCGCCGCGGGAACAGAGCGCCGTACGCCATCGGCGCTCGGGGTCAGCCGCGCGTGACGGGCGAGCTCGGCAGATCCCTCCGCAGACCCGCAGGCGGCTGGTTCACGGCCCGTGGCGAGGGCGCTGCTCGGCTCGCCACGGCCGAGCGCCACGCATCCTGCCCGCGCCCCGGGCCGCCAACGTCCATGACGCAGCCTCATCCAACGCCTACACTGGCGCGGTGGGCCGGTTCCGCGCGTACGCGGGGACGGGCGGTGCCCCATGAAAAAGCAGAGAATCGAGGAGCAGAGCTGGCTTTACGTCGACTACCGCGGCGTCATGCGGAGCTACGAGCTCGGCAAGGGCCTGATGCTCTACGTCTGTCGCGATCTCCAGATCGGAGAGTTTGCGCCCCACGTCATCGAGGACGGCGAGCGGCAGATCCGGCAATTCCAGCGGTGCATCTACATGGTGGACGCGCTCGAGTCGCCCAGGATGGACACCGATTTTCGCGACCAGATGACCGAGTGGCTGAAGAAGAACTGCCCGCGCGCCGAGGCCCACCTGCTGATCCGGTCCAGGCTCTTGCAGATGGCCGTCAACGTCGCAAACCTCCTCATCGGCGCGACGATGACGCACGCCTATTCCGATGTCGCGGCCTGGGAGGGCGTGGGCCGGCGCACGATACCGTGGTTCAGGCGCCGGCCGCTCGCGCTCCCCCACGACGTGGGCGGGCCCCGTGCGTCGTCCTGAGCTGCCCGCTCACCCCTTGTGCCGCACGCCCTTCGATCTGCGGTACTCCTCGAGCGCCTCGCGGCCCTCCTTACCGTTCCGCTCGAGCGTCTTCAGCCAGTCGTCGCGGTATTCCCGCATCGCCTCGGCCACGGCCTCGGCGACGACGAGGTTCCTGTACCACTTCGCGTCGGCCGGGACGACGCACCAGGGCGCGTACCGCGAGGAGCAGCGCCGGAAGACGTCCTCGTAGGCCTCCGTGTACTCGTCCCAGACCTCCCGCTCCTTCCAGTCGTTCACGTTGAGCTTCCAGGCGGTCGAGGGGTTCTCCTCGCGCTCCAGGAGCCGCTTTTCCTGCTCCTTCTTGCTGATGTGCAAGAAGAACTTGATCACGATGGTCCCGTGCTCGGCGAGCAGCTCCTCGAAATCGTTGATGTGGTCGTAGCGCTCGCCCCACAGCGACTTGGGCGCCAGGTCGTGCACGCGCACGACGAGCACGTCCTCGTAATGAGAGCGGTTGAAGATGGCGAACTCCCCCGCGCGGGGCGCGTGCCGGTGAATCCGCCACAGGAAATCGTGCTCCCGCTCCTCCTTCGTCGGCACGCCGAACGAGCTCACGCTCACGCCGCGCGGGTTCAGCGCGCCGACGACGTTCTTGATCGCGCCGTCCTTGCCGGCCGCGTCGCGGCCCTGGAGCACGATGAGCACGCTGTGCGTCCGCGCGCCCCACATGAGCTCCTGGAGCTCGAGCAGCTCCTTGCCGAGCTCGTGGAGCCGCTCGGCCGCCTCCTGCTTCGTCGCGTCGCGGGGCGGGTCCGTCGAGACGTCCTCGAGGCGAAACTTCGAATCGGGCTTCGTGAGTCGCGTGATGGGCATGCCCGCGAGCCTACACGATCCGGCCCGGGCGCCTCCCCTGGAGCGACGCCGCGCGGCGGCTCCGTCACGCCGGGCGCAGCGCCGCGCTCGCCAGGCCGCGGCGCCGCGCCGCGAGCTCCTTGAGCAGGGCGATCCACGCCCCGGGGTCGCCGAGCGTCAGGTCGGGCTCGACCCCGGCGTCCGGCCGCTCGGCGGAGGCGATGTACACCCCCACGCCCCCGTTCGCTCGCGCGTAGGCGATCGCCGGCTCGTCGGTCGTGTCGTCGCCCGCGTAGACCACGAGCGTCCCCGGCGGCAGCCGCGCCAGCAGGAAGGCCAGGGCGCCGCCCTTGTCGTGCGCGGCGTCCCTGGCCTCGTGGATGCTGCGCCCCTTCATGACCACGAGCCCCTTCCGCCGCGCCGCGCCCGACCACGCCTCGATGGCGTCGAACGCCGCCGGCCGAGCCTCCGCCGAGACGAGCCGCCAGTGGAGCGCGATCGAGCACCGCTTGCGCTGGACCCAGAACGCGGGGACGCGCCGCGCGATCTCCTCCGCGTCCCGCTCCAGCGCGTCGAGCGCCTCGGCCGGCGCCTCCGCCTCGTACACGAGCGCCCCGCCCGGCGCCGCGATCTCGGCCCCGTGCTCGCCGACGCGCCACGCCGGTTCGAGCGCCGCCGTGCGCGCCGCGAGGTCGTGGATCGTCCTGCCCGACACGAGCGCCACCGTCGTCCCCGGCGCGCCGGAGAGCGCCTGGAGCGCCTCGATGGCGCCCCGCTCCGCGACCGCCCCGCCCGACACCGCGGCGATCTCGGAGATGGTCCCGTCGAAGTCCGTCGCGAGGAGCAACGACGGCGCTGCCGCCGCGCGCTCGATGAGCTGGCTCACGTCCATGCTGTTCGCGATTCTACCGCGGCCAGGCCCCGATGAGGATCTTCGAACTGCGGAGGTCGGTAGAGCCTCCGCTCCAGAGCGGCAAATCGCCCCTCTGCGACGTTGCGCCACGCGGGTGAGGCGCCGGCGAGGGGCGGTTTCCTCTCGTTCTCTCCGCAGATCGAGCCTGGCTCGCTTCATGCTCATGCGTCGACGGCGTCAACGACGTCGAGTGCATCGACGACGTCGAGTGCGTCGACGGCGTCGAGCGCGTCGACGCGGCGCCGAGCCCTGCCATGAACATCGTCGTTCTCACGTACATCGAGGCCCCGGACCAGAAGCCGGATGTTGTGGTCGAGCAGGTCGCCCGGGCGCTCAGGAACGGCGGACACGAGGTGTCGGTCATCGCCGAGCACGGCGACGTCGCGCGGCTCGTCTCCGCCCTCTCGCGCGCCCGCCCCGATCTCGTCTTCAACCTCATGGAGATGTTCGGCGACAACGTGCTCGGCGACGTCTCCGTGGTCGGCCTGCTCGACATGCTCGGCCTCCGCTACACGGGCGCCGGCCCCGCGGAGCTCTCGCTCGCGCAGGACAAAGGCCTCTCCAAGAAGATCCTCGCCTTCGAGGGCATCCTCTATCCAAAGTTCGCCGTCTTCTCCAAGGACGCGGATTTCGAGACCGGGGGCAACCTGCACATGCCCCTGTTCGTCAAGCCGCTCCGCATGGACGCGTCGATCGGCATCGACAGGAACGGACTCGTCCACGACGCCCGATCCCTCATGAAGCGGGTCCTCGCCATCCACGAGGAGTGCGACGACTCGGCCCTCGCCGAGGAGTTCATCGAGGGGCGGGAGCTCTACGTCGGGATCCTCGGCAACGCGCAGCCCACGGCGCTCCCGCCGATCGAGATCGATTTCACCGGCTTCCCGGAGGGGCGGCCGCACATCCTCGATCAGAAGGCGAAGTTCGACGAGCAGAGCGCCGAGTACAAGGGCACGAAGGCCGTCGTCGCGGAGCTCTCCGACGAGCTCCGGGCGAGGCTCCAGAAGGTCTCGCTCGACGCCTACCGGGCGCTCCGCGTGAAGGACTACGGCCGTGTCGATCTCCGGCTCACCGAGGCCGGCGACATCTACGTGATCGAGGTCAACGCGAGCTGCTACCTCGAGGCCTCGGGGGAGTTCGCCATGGCCGCCGCCGCGGCCGGCATCGGGTACGACGCGCTCGTCCAGCGGATCGTCGACCTCGCGACGCAGCGCTACGCGAAGTAGCTGCCGGTGCGCACGTGGTTCATCGCGAGCGCCGTGACCAGCGCCGCGAAGGCGATCACCGCCGTCCGCTCGTTCGCGGCGCGGTACGCGAGCCCGAGCTCGCCCGCGCGGCCGGCGAGGTGGCGCACGAGCGGCCGCGTCGCCTCGGGGAAATGGCCGGTCGAGCGGTAGACGCTGGCGACGAGCTCCCGCTCCATGTCCAGGATGAGCGCCGCGGCCGGCCGCTCCGCGCCCGCCTCGTCCGGCGCGTCGAGCTCGTCGAAGATCGCCCGCAGCGCGCCGTCGAAGCCCCGCGGCAGCTCGCCGTCGCCGGGGAGCGCCGCGCCGTAATACTCGTCGAGCGACGTGCCGAGCTCGGCGACGTCCTCGTCGAGCGCGTCGTCGGTCACGACCGGGTCGCGCTCGCGCAGCGCGGCCATGGCGCGATCGCAGTACTCCAGCTTGGCGAGCGCCTCGGGCCAGTCGGCGTACTCGACCCGCCACGCGCGCCCGGGCGTCATCCAGACGGCGAACGTCTCTGCCCAGTCCTCGTCCGGGTGCTTCTGCGCGTACCAGCCGGGCAGGTGGACGACATGCCGGCGGCTGAACGGGATCGGCCGGTAGCCCTCGTGGTAGGGCGCGTCGATCGGGCCGAAGCGCTCCACCCACTCCGGCTCGCCGTACAGTCGATACGCGTAATTGACGACGTGCCCCATCTCGTGGCGGAGGTAACGCAGGCAATCCGCCCGGGAGACGCCCTCGACATGCCCCGTGCGCGCGCCGTGGAGCGCCGTCAGGTCGGGCCTCGCCAGGTAGAACGGGATGCCGATCGAGATCGTGTTGAACGGGACTCCCCACTCCGTGGAGAGGTAGAATCGCGGGCGGACCCGGCGGAGCCCGGCGAGCTCGAGCTCCGCCGTGAACTCCGCGATGATCGCCTCGAGGCGCGTTCCCGCGATGGTGAGGCCGAGATCCCGGAGCGGCACCGGCCCGAGGGCGGGCTCGTGAAAGGCGGGCTCGTCGGGGGGAGCGGCGGCGGCCATGGCGCCAGCATACCGCCGCGCCGGCGCGGGCGCCCGCCGTCGCGGGCGGCCGATCGGGCGCGCGACGGCGTGGTCCTGCTGGCGCCGGAGCAGCGGATCACCACCGGTTGCTGCCGGGGCAGCAGCGCGCGCGCGGCCGGCCTCGCCGAGCGGCGCGCGGCGGCGCGGCACGGGCGTTGCTCGTTGCTGACGGTCTCCGACGATCGCGGGCACCGCGGACACGCGGTGACGGCCGCCGATCGCTGGCGCGGATCAACGGGCGTGATTCGCGCCGTCCACGAGGTCAAGCTGCGTTCCTTCATCGACAAGAACCGCTTTCTTCTGGTGTTCGCGGCGCTGTCCTCGGTCATGGGCATCAGCGTCGGCGTCGCCAAGGTGACCACGACGCTCTACGCGCTGGATCTCAAGGCGAACGAGGCGCTGCTCGGGCTCATCGCCGGATCGCAGAGCGTCGGGGTGCTGCTCATGAGCATCCCGATCGGGCTGCTCGTCGATCACCTCGGGCCCTCGCGGCTGTTCGTGCTGGGGAGCCTCGTTGCGGGGACGCTCTACATGGCCTTGCCGGCGGTCCCGTCTCCGGTGTTCCTGCTGGTCTGCACGACGGCGATCAGCTTCTTCATGCCGATGCGCTTCGTCTCGCTGAGCACCGTGTTCATGCAGCAGCTCGAGACGGTGGGCGAGGGCAAGGCCGGCTGGTACCGCGCTACCCATATGGTCGGCATGTTCCTGCTGGGCCCCATGCTCGCGGCCGCGCTCACCAAGGCCCTGGGCTTTCAGGGCACCTACTGGCTCATCGGGGCGAGCTTCCTCGTCACGGTCTTCATGTCGCCGATCGTCTTCGGTCGTTATGCGGCGCGGTCCACCCCCCGGAGGGAGCTCCGCCTCTCCGGCGTCCGGTCCGATCTCGGCCTGCTCGCGCAGGACGTCGAGCTGCGCGGCGTGTGCATGATCGAGTTCGCGGCCCAGTCGGTCAACTCGTTCTTCATGTTCTTCATCATCCCGATCGGCGTCGCCGTCGCCGACCTGACGGCGGCCGAGGCCTCGGGGCTGCTCGCGTGGCAGGGCGTGACCTACATCTTCGCGCTGTTCGCGCTGGGCGGCCTGGTCGGCCGGGTGGGGCACGAGCGCATCTACCTCACGAGCCTCGTCCTCGTCCCGATCGCGCTCTTTTTGCTCGGCCTCTCGGGCGAGCTCGACCTGCTCCGCGCCGGCGGCCTGATCCTCGGCCTCGGGCTCGGCCTCTTGCAGATCGCGAACCTCACCCGCATCGCCCGCATCGGCGCGCGCGTGGGGCGGGGGAAGGTGGCCGGTTTGCACGCCCTCGTGGGCCCGTCGGGAGGCCTGTTCGGCAGCACCGTGGGCGGCCTCGTGGGCAAGAGCCTCGGGCTCCAGTCGATGTTCCTGCTCCTGTCCGTGCTCTTCGGGCTGCTCGTCGCGCTGGCGCGCAGGACGTCGAGCGCCGTGGCCGCGGTGCACCCCGCCCCGACCGAGCCGGCGGCCGCCGAGTAAGCGTGATCAGCGTCAGCCGAGAGGTACGGCGCGCGCCGTCGACGATGTCCCCGCAGGAGAGGGGCGATCCAGATCACACGCCGGCCCACGGCGCACACAGAGGCCTTGCACCCATGCGCGAACTCGAACCGCCTGCTCCGTTCACCGTAACCCGCCGCGCGTTCGTGGCGGCGCTCTCTGCCGCGCTCTCGCTCGCGGCCTGCTCGAAGGCCGAGCCGGGCGGCGGCCAGGGCGACAGGGCCGCGGGCGACTACGAGGTGCTGGAGCTGCGCCATCAGGGGTTCGCCGGCGTGGTCTCGGTGCCCGAGCTGGCAGAGGACCTCGGGTACCTCGCCCCGCTCAAGCTCAGCTACGTCGGCAACACGATCAGCGGGCCGCAGGACATCCAGACGGTGGTCACCGGCGACACCGATTTCGGGCAGGCGTTCAACGGCGCGGTGATCAAGCTGATCGCCGCCGGGGCGCCGCTCCGGGCGGTGGTGGGCGGCTACGGGGTCGACGCGAAGCGCTGGAGCGGCTTCTACGTGACCGAGGACAGCGCCATCCGGTCGCCGCGCGACCTCCTGGGCAAGAAGGTCGCGATGAACACGCTGGGCGCGCACCACGAGTTCATGCTGAAGGAGTACCTGTCGCGCAGCGGGCTGACGGGCGCCGAGATCGCGCAGGTCACGCTGGTGGTGCTGCCGCCCGTGAGCGCGGAGCAGGCGCTCCGGCAGAAGCAGGTCGACGTCGCGGTCCTCGGCGACATCCTGCGCGACAAGGCGCTCGAGCGCGGCGGCATCCGGGCGCTGTTCTCGGATCACGAGCTGTTCGGCGAGTTCACCGCCGGCAGCTACGTGCTGAGGAAGCGCTTCCTCGAGGAGAGCCCGAACAGCGCCCGCAAGTTCGTGGAGGCCGTGGGGCGCGCCGTCGAGTGGGCGCGGAGCACCCCGCGCGAGGAGGTGGTGGCCCGCCTCACGCGCATCATCGAGCGGCGGGGCCGCAACGAGGACGCGTCCGCGGTGAAGTACTGGACCAGCATGGGCGTCGCCGGCAAGGGAGGGCTCCTGTCGTCCAAGGAATACCAGGTCTGGATCGACTGGCTGGTGAAGGACGGCGAGCTGAAGCCGGGCCAGATCAAGGCCGAGGACCTGTATACGAACCAGCTCAACCCGTTCGCGACGACACCGGTCCAGTGACGGCGCCGCCCCGGCGCGCCCCTGCCGCTACCACTTGCGGTAGGGGAGGAATTTGCCGTGCATCACCACGCGCACGCGGTCGCCCTTGCTCCAGGTCAGCTTGCGCTCCAGCTTCGCTGCGACGATCTGCTCCACCAGCTCCATGCGCGTCATGGCGCCACCGTAGGCGGGCGCAGGTTTCGTGGAGCGCTCGGGAGCGTGAACTTCCGGAGCGCCGCGCGTTCGAGGGCGGCTATCTCGCGCTCATCGCGGCGGCGATGCCCGCCTGCGAGGTGCTGTAGGGGATGATGCCGCTCAGGGCCACGCCGCGCTGCGCCAGGACGTGAGCCGACGTGAGCCATCGACGGTCGAATCCGGCGGCCATCACGCGGACCCCGAGGCACTTCATCGCCCCGCCACATCGGGTGAGGTGAGAGGTGAGACATGAGACGTGATTGAAGCGCGCGCTCGCATGTACAAACGTTGTAGGCGAGGGATCGCGTCCGTCTCCGCTCGACGGATAAGGCCCCATTTGCTAGGCTGCTTCAATTGGCCGGTGAGCGCTGTGAGCGCTCGCGAACGCGAGGGCCATGCGAGACCGGAGTGCGCACGTGACGCCGCAGGCGCCACGCCAGCGCACGAATCGCCATCTCCCGATTGTAAAGAGAGGTGACTTACCATGAGGATCACCACGAGTTTGTCGACTTTCTTCGCGGGCTGCCTGGCGGCGCTGCTTTATACGGGCAGCGCGGCCGCGACCGAAGGCCCGCTCGGCGACGACGTCGGCGTGGCGTCCAGCGCGAGCTGCGACGACCAGAGCGTGTTCCTGTTCCAGAGCATCGGACAGGATCAGTATCTGAGCTACCAGCGGGTGCTGATCGACGCGCCCATCAGCGAGGTCTGGCCCGTGCTCCGCGACATCGAGTGGTTCGTGGAGGCGGTCCTGCCCGACGTGGCGCCGACGTTCCTGTGGCTGAACGGCGGAGGCCCGGAGACGATCCCCTCGGCGTACCAGTTCACCTCGGGGGGCGTCACGCTCCACGAGGAGATCATCTACCGCTCCGAGGCGCACCACCAGATCCTCGTCCGCCTCCTGGATCCGGCGTTCGGCATGGAGCAGTACTACGCGCTCGGGGATCTCACCCAGTGCGGCAATCAGACGGTGCTGGAGTACACCCGGTATCTCGAGCTCGCGCCCGGCACGGACACCGAGTTCTTCAGGGCGCTGTTCACGCAAGAGTTCATCGACATCCCGGCGTATTTCGAAGACTAGCGCCGGCGTCGACAGCGGCCCTGGCGGAAGAGCCGCCGAGGCGCCCGGGGGCGGCGGCGGCCGGTCACTTGAGGACCTCGACCGCCATCCCGTCGGTCAGCTCCGCGCTCGCGAGCTTCACGATCCGCTCGCTCCCGTCGAGCCCCGTCGACACGTGGATCGTCGCGCCCGTGTCGCGCTCGACCGTGATCGGCGCGAAGCGGATCTTGCCCCCGGGATCCACGACGGCCACGCGGAGCCCCTTGGCGTCGTTGTAGAGCGCCGTCGCCGGGATCTCGAGCACGCGGTGCGGCGTGGGCAGGGTCAGCGCGACCTCGGCGTACATGCCCGCGAGGAGCCGCCCGTCGGGGTTCGGCACCCGCACCTCGGTGTTCATCGTCCGCGTCGCCGCGTCGAGCGCGCCGGCCGTGCGCGCGATCGTGCCCTGGAACGGCTGCCCCGCGAACTCGCGCACCGTGACCTTCGCCGGCGCGTCGATCCGCACGCTGGGCGCCACGTCCTGCGGGACGCCCACGAAGACGCGCACCGGGTCGGTCGCCGCGATCCGGAAGAGCGGCGTCCCGTTGCCCGCCGTGACCAGCGCCCCGCGGTCGATCGTCCGCGAGGTGACCGTCCCCGCGAACGGCGCGGCGATCTTCGCGAACTTCTTGAGATCCAGGATGCGCTGGATGTTCGCCTGCTGCGCGGCGATCGCCGCCTGCGCCACGGTGACGCTCGCCTCGGCGACGTGCGCCTGGCCCTGCCGCTGCTCGAGCTCCTCCTGCGGCGCCACGCCCGCGGGGACGAGCTGCTGGTAGCGCTGCACGCTCGATCGCGACAGGTCGCGGTTCGCCTGGGCCTGCACGAGGCCGGCGTTCGCCTGCACGAGCTGCGCGCGGGCCTGCGCGAGCTCCTGATCGAGCTCGGGCGTGTCGATCTCGGCGAGGACCTGCCCCTCCTCGACCTTGTCGCCGATGTCGGCGCTCCACTTCCGCACGTAGCCGCTCACGCGCGGGTAGACGACCGTCTCCTCGAGCGGCTGGATGCTCCCCGGCAGGACGAGCGCCCGGTCGCTCGACACCGGCTGCGGCGAGACGACCACGACGCGCGGCGCGGCGCCCTCGGCGGCCCGCACGCCCTCCTCGAGCGCGGCGCGGGCGCTCCGGCGGGGCAGGTACGCCGCGGCGAACGCCGCCCCGAGCGCGACGGCGAGGCCCACGCCGAGGGCGAGGCCGCGCGTGCGCGTCATCGCGGCGGGCGGCGGCAGATCGAAGCCGAGATCGTCGGCGGGGGGGCCCGGGGGCGGCGTCTGGGCGGGGCGTTCGGGGGAGCTCATAGGTCCTCAGCGAGCGGGTCTCGGGCCGGAGCCTTGCTCCGGAGGAGGCTGTACATCACCGGCACGAAGAAGAGCGTGCTCAGCGTGGCGACGAGCAGGCCGCCGATGACGGCGCGGCCGAGCGGCGCGTTCTGCTCGCCGCCCTCGCCGAGGCCGAGCGACATCGGCAGCATGCCGAAGATCATCGCGAGCGCGGTCATGAGCACCGGCCGGAGGCGCGTCATGCCCGCGGCGAGCGCCGCGGTGGGGGCGTCGCGGCCCAGCTTGCGCTGGTCGTTCGCGAACGTCACGACGAGGATGCTGTTCGCCGTGGCGACGCCGACGCACATGATCGAGCCCATGAGCGCGGGTACGCTCAGCGTCGTGTGCGTCACGAAGAGCATCCACGCGATGCCGGCCACCGCGCCCGGGAGCGCCATCAGGATGATGAGCGGGTCGAGCCACGACTGGAAGTTCACGACCATCAGCAGGTACACGAGCACGACCGCGAAGAGCAGCCCGTAGCCGAGGCCGGAGAACGACGAGTCCATGCTCTCCGCCTGCCCCTTGACGGTCACCTTCGTCCCGCGCGGCAGCTCGGGCCTGAGCTCGTCGATCACGCGCGAGACCGCGCCCGCGACCGAGCCGAGGTCGGTGCCGTCGACGTTCGCCTGCACGTCGAAGGTCCGCGCGACGTTGTAGTGGGTGATGTTCGCCGGCCCGGTCGAGCGCGACAGCGAGGCGACGTTCGACAGGAGCTGGGGCCGGCTGTCGCCGGTCGACAGCGGCGTCGCGTTCAGGTCGTCGATCGAGCCGATCGCGTACTGGGGCGTCTGCACGGCGACGAGGTACTGCACGCCGCGCTTGTCGAGCCAGTAGGTCGGCGACGTCTGCCCGCTCGACGAGAGCGAGACGAGGACGTCGCTCGCGACGTCGCGCTGGCTGAGCCCCATCTGGTCGGCCATGGTGCGGTCGACGTCGATGCGGAGCTGCGGCCGCGCCGGCACCTGCGCGAGGTGCACGTCCACCGCGCCGGGGATCCGCTCCATGCGGCCTTTGATCCGCCGCGCGACCGCGTAGGTCTCGTCCTCCTTGCCGATCGGGCCCACGACCTGGACGTTGATGGGCGCGGCGAGGCCGAAGTTCAGGACCTGCGTCGAGATGTCGGGGGCGAGGAAGAAGAACGTCGTGTCGGGGTACGCCGCGTTCAGCTTGTCGCGGAGCTTGCGCACGTAGCCGGCGGTCGGCTGGTGGTGCTCCTCGAGCGCGATGAAGATCTGCCCGTCGGCCGAGGAGATCTGCGCGCCCTCGCTCAGCGACAGGTTGATGCCGCTCGCCGGGATCCCGATGGTGTCGAGCATCGTGCGGATCTCGCCCGGCGGGATCACCTGGCGGATGGTCTCCTGGATCTGCGCGAAGTGGCGCTCGCTCTCCTCGAGGCGGGTGCCCGGCGCGCCGCGCACGTGGAGCTTGATGAGCCCGGCGTCGACGCTCGGGAAGAAGTCGCGGCCGAGGAGCGGGATCAGCGCGACCGAGGCGGCGACGAAGGCGAGGAACGCGCCCACGAACGCGGCGCGGTGCGCGAGCGCCCAGGCGAGCCAGCCCCCGTAGGCCGCCCGCAGCCGGTCGAAGGCGCGGTTGAACGCGGCGAAGACGCGCCCGAACAGGCTCTTCGGCTTCGCCGTCCCCTCCGGGCCGTGGGCGTGCTCCGCGGCCTCGCGCTCGAGCAAGAGGCGCACGAGGGTCGGGACGAGCGTCCGCGACAGGAAGTACGACATGAGCATGGCGAAGACGACCGCCATGGCCATCGGCACGAAGAGCGACTTCGCGGCGCCGGTGATGAACGCCACCGGCACGAAGACGATGCAGATGCAGAGCGTCGAGACGAGCGCCGGGACGGCGATCTCCTGCGCGCCGTCGATGATCGCGCGGATGAACGGCTTCCGCTGCCCGAGATTCCTGTGGATGTTCTCGATGGCCACGGTCGCGTCGTCGACGAGGATGCCGACCGCGAGCGCCATCCCGCCGAGCGTCATCACGTTGAGCGTGTGGCCGAGGGCGTGGAGCGCGATGATCGAGACGAGGATCGAGAGCGGGATGCTGATGACGACGATGAGCGTGCTGCGCCAGCTCCCGAGGAACAGGAGGATCATCAGCGCGGTGAGCCCCGCGGCGATGAGCGCCTCGTGCACGACCCCGTCGACCGCCGCGCGGACGAACACCGACTGATCGAAGAGCAGCGAGACCTTGAGCTCCTTCGGGAGCTTCTCCAGCGTGCTCGGCAGCATCGCGTGGATGCGCGACGTGACGTCGAGCGTGCTCGCGCTCCCGTTCTTGAGGATGCTGAGGAGCACGCTGCGCTTGCCCTCGACGTGCACCATGTTCGTCTGCGGCGCGTTCCCGTCGCGCACGCTCGCGACGTCGCGGAGGTAGACGGTCCTCCCGTTCACGGTCCTGAGCGGCAGCTTCCCGAGCTCCTCGAACGCCTCGGGGCTGCTGTTCATGATGACGGGGTACTCGTTCTCCCCCATCTTCGCCGTGCCGGAGGGCAGGATGACGTTCTGCAGGCCGAGGGCGGCGTTCACGTCGCGCGGCGACAGCCCCCACGCGAAGAGGCGCTGCGGGTCGATGTCGACCATGATCTGGCGCTGCTTGCCGCCGTAAGGCCAGGGGATCTGCGTGCCCCGGATCGTGGCGATGTCGGCGCGGATGAAGTTGACCGCGTAATCGAAGAGCTGCTGCTCGCTCAGCGACTCGCTCTCCAGCGCGGCCTGCAGGATGGGCACGCTGGAGGCGCTGTAACGGATGACGAGCGGCGGGCTGATGCCGGGCGGCATCATGCGGATGGCGGTCTGCGAGACCGCCGTCACCTGCGCGGTGGCGGCCTCGATGCTGGCGCCCGGCTGGAGGAAGATCTTGATGATCGAGATGCCGGTGAGCGACTGGCTCTCGATGTGCTCGATGTCGTTGACTGTGGTCGTCAGGAAGCGCTCGTAGTTGTTGACGATGCGCTTCTCCATCTCCTCGGGGGGGAGGCCGCCGTAGTTGAAGATGACGGACAGGACCGGGATGTCGATGTCGGGGAAGATGTCCGTCGGCATCCGGGTGATGGTGAACACGCCCAGGATGACGATGAGCATCGACATCACGATGAACGTGTACGTGCGTTGCAGCGCGATCCGGACGAGCCACATGGGCGGCGAATTCCCGTCCCCCTCCCGGGCGCCCCGGACGGGGCCGCCGGAGGGCAGGCTCCGCATTTAGGGTGCCCCTGACGTTCGTCCAATCTATTATTTCGTATCAGACGATACCTTCAAGGTATGGACCTGCGCCACCTCCGGTACTTCACGGCCGTCGCCGAGGAGCGGCATTTCGGCCGCGCGGCGCAGCGGCTCGGCATCGCCCAGCCCCCGCTGAGCCGGCAGATCCAGGATCTCGAGTCCGAGCTCGGGTTCTCGCTCTTCGACAGGTCGCGGCGGCGCGTCGAGCTGACGCCCGCGGGCGCGGTCTTCCTGGCCCACGTGCGGCGGGTCTTCGACGCGCTCGACCTCGCGGTGCACGAGGCGAGGCGCGCGAGCGTCGGCGAGACCGGGCGCCTCGTGGTCGGGTACCTGTCGTCGCTCGCCTACAGCGGCATCACCGAGCTGGTCCGCGCCTTCCGCACCGATTTCCCGTCGGTGGAGCTCGCGCTGCGCGAGATGCCGCCGCAGGAGCAGATCGACGCGCTCAAGGACGGGCGCATCGACGTCGGCTTCGTGAGGGCGCCGCTCAACGACCCGCGGCTCGCCTCCGAGTGCGTCCGGCGCGAGCCGCTCCTCGTCGCCCTGCCGGCGGATCACCCGCTCGCCGGGCGCAGGCGCATCCCGCTCGAGCTCCTGTCGCACGAGCCGTTCGTCGTGTTCCCGCGCCAGCGCGGATCGGCCTTCTTCGACCTCGTGGTGGGGCTGTGCCGCGAGGCGGGCTTCACGCCGCGCGTCGTGCAGGAGGCGCTGCACCTCGACATCCTGAGCCTCGTGGCGGCGGGCTTCGGCGTCTCGATCCTGCCGGAATCCATCAAGAACATCCGGCGCGGGGGGCTCGCGCTGCGGCCGATCGTGGGCGCGCCGGTCACGGACCTCCTGCTCGCGTGGCGGGCCGACGACGCCTCGCCCACGCTCGGGCAGTTCCTCTCGTTCGTGCGGCGGGTGGGCGTCAGCAAGAGCAAGCCGCGCGCGGCGCGCCGCGCTCCCGGCGAAGACGAGCGCGACCCGGGGGCCGGCGGCGCGGGGCCGGCCGTGGAGGGGTAGAGGAGCGGCGGGGCCTCAATCGTACTGGGAGCAGCTCGAGACCTTTTGCTCGAACGAGTCGCACACTTCCAAGCACACGTCGACGGCGCGCCGGCAACAGCCGGCCTCGGTGCACTGCCCAGCGATCGCGGCGAACCCGCCGTTGCACCGGACCACCCAGCGAGGGCAGTCCTCGACGGTGCTGCACCCGATGGGCTCCTCGTCGCACTCGTCGCCTCCGCACCCGCTGGTGCTGGTGACGAGCACGCCGACGTGCATCGCGACGGCCGCGAACGCCGTCGCGGCGGACAGACGTACCAGGGTCGACATGGCTTCCTCTTCCTCCCGGGCGCAGCGTCGTCCACCCGGCGCGATCAGGTCAACGGCAATGTGGACGCATGCAAGGCGAGGTCGGCCCAATCTCGCGCTGGCGACCCTTTCCGGGGAGCGCCGGCTTTTGCCGGGCCCCGCCGGCGGCGGCTCAGGCGCGGGGCGGCCGCGGCCCGATGAGCGGCTGTCGCCTGCGGCGCAGCGACGAGAGCGCGCTGCCGAGGGTCGGATAAAGCGTCATCCCCGCGAGGTCGATGCCGAGCTGGGTGAACTCCTGCGCGACCTGCGGCCGCATCCCCACGACGATGACCTCGGCGCCGAGCAGGACGGCGGCGCGGGCCGTCTTCGTCAGCGACGCCGCGACCTGCATGTCGGCGAAGGGCACGCCGGTGATATCCATCAGCAACACCTCGGCTTCCTGGCGGCTGAGCTCCGCGAGCACCACCTCGAGCACGTGGCTCGCGCGCTCCGGATCGATGGCCCCGACGAGCGGCACGAGCAGCACCCCCTCGTCGAGCGGGATGACCGGGCACCCGAGCCGGCGCACGGCGTCGGCGAGGGCGCGCTCGCGCTCGTAGGCGGCGCGCGACCGCTTCTCCTGCTCGATCAGCGATTCGATCAGCGAGGCGCGCTCGAACGCCGCGGTCAGCATCGCGACCCACATGTCCATGTCCCGGTGATCCAGCCCGAGCGGGCTGCTCACCGGAGCGCAGATGGCCAGGACGCCGCGGTCCTCGCCCTGGCTGCGGAGCGGGATGAGCCGGAGGACGTGGTCGCCGTCGTATTGAACGGCTGCAGGCAGCCAGTCGCCGCGCGGGAACTCCGCCGCCGCGACGCGCGTGCCCGCCGCCGGCGCGGCGGCCTCCATGCCGGGGCAGGAGCTCTCGACGATCCGCAGCGTGGGCCCCTCGTCTCCCGGCTCTTCCCACACGGCGAGGCAGCCCCAGCTCATCTGCACCGCGGAGAGCCAGCTCAGCTTGCTCCCGCCGTTGTCCGCGTGCTCCAAGAGCGTCTCCCGGACAACGAGGTTGATGTCGAGGAGGCTGTTCAGGTAATCGGCGCGGGCCGTCTCGATCGCCACCCGGCCCTGCATCATGTCGTGGCGCGCCCTCCGGATGTACGCCGTGACGCGCCGCTGGGCCGCGGCGTCCTCCGCGCCGCGGAGCATGGACTGGCCCGCTCGTTCCAGGCGGTCGATCATGGCGAGGAGCAGATCGATATGGGGCATCTGCTCCGCGGCCTCGCGCCACGCCCGCTCCAGCGCCGCCGGCGCGGGGCCGGGCTTTCCCTGGGCGGCCGCCTCGAGCCCGCGGACCACGTCCGTCACCCCGGGCCACGACTCGGTCGGCGGCGCGCTCCGGTCGGGCGCCGACGAGAAGGTCGCGAGGGCGACCAGCTCCCGGGCGAGCGCGTCGGCCTGGGCCGCGTCGCCGTCGGCCGGCGCGGCCGCCTCGCGCTCGGCCGGCGCGGGGGAGCAGCCGCAGGAGCGGCGCACGACGAGGAGCGTCGGCGCGATGTGCCCCGCGCTCGGGACCTCCCGTCCGGCGAGGCGATCGATGAGCAGCTGGGCGGCCGTCCTGCCGATCCAGTCGAACCGCTGGCGGACCGTCGTCAGGGGCGGCGAGGCGTACCGGGCCGCCTCGATGTCGTCGAATCCGACGATGGCGAGGTCCTCGGGGACGCGGAGGCCTGCCTCGGCGAGCGCGTCGATGATCCCGAGCGCCCCCTGGTCGGTGGCCATGAACATCGCGGTGCAGGACACGCCCGATTCGAAGAGGCGTTGCGCGGCGAACCGCCCGCCGGCCCGCTCGTTGTTCGGGAGCTCGACGACGAGGGCGGGGTCGAACGGAATCGCGCGCTCGTCGAGCGCGTCCCGGTAGGCCTGGAAGCGCTGCCGGATATCCTCGTGCGCCATGTGGCCCGCGAAGGCGATCCGCCTGTGCCCGTGATCGATGAGGTGGCGCACGGCCGCCAGGGCGCCGCCGTGATTGTCGGGCAAGACGTACGGGCAGCGCCCGTCGGCCGAGCGCGCGCTGAGGGTCACGACCGGCCGGCCGTCGTCGAGGAAGAGCTCGATGTCCGCCGGCTCGATCAGGGCGATCCACCCGTCGATCTGGTCGCGCGCGAGCTTGAGCCTGTGAACGTCTCGCGGCGGCGATTTGACGGCGATCACGCGATATCCAGAGTGCCCTGCCGCCGACTGGATACCTCCGAGCACCTCGCAGAAATACGTCCCCCAGATGTCGTGGCACGTGAGGCCGATGGCTCTATCGAGCGACATGGTGGCAGAATCCTCGGTGGTCCAGAGCTCCGGCATCCCGCCGCGTCGCTGTCATCGACAGGACCGTGTAGCACGGAACGCGCGCGTCCTGACGCCCGGCGGCGCGCGCGGTGGGAGCGTGTCAGTTCGTCGGCTTACCGGTCAACTTCCCGGTCCTCCGATCGCGAAAGGTGCTGTGTGCCGTCGCGCCGGTATTCGAGATGACTGCGAGCTCTCTTGCGCTGTGCCCGCGGCGCGCGCCGGCCGGGGCTCAGGCGCCGTGCGGCGATCGTTGCTCGGCGTCGCCCGTGAACGGGAATGCCTGCTGCTCGAGGGGCACCCGCCCCTTGCGCTTCGGCCGGCGCTGCGGCGCCTCCGGCTCGGCCGGCGCTGCTTCGATCGGCTCGGCGCAGCGCGGGCAGAGCGCCGGCGGAGCGTCGTCCGGCTCCGGCGCGGCGGGCGGGGGCGGCTCCGGCGCGGCGGCGGGCTGCGGGGGCGCGAGCGGCTCCGGCTCTTCCCGCTCGATCTCGGCGCGGCCGCGCGCGTGCTCGGCGGTGACCAGGGCCCGGAGGGCGCGGGCGGCGGCGCGGTGCTCGGCGGCGGCCCGGCGCAGGCGCGCCACGAGCTCGAGCGCCGCGCGCGTCGGCGCGTGGAAGCGGGCGCGCTCGCGGTGCGCGCAGCCGTCGTGCGCGCCGCCGCTGCTGCCGCAATCGACGCAGATCCGCTCGAGCGAGGGCGTCCCTCCCGCGGCGGAGAACGCCTCGTCCGCCGCGGTGTCGTCGGGCGGGATCGCGTCGACGGGTTCCTCGTCGAGCGGCAGGTCTTCGACGACGACGGCGGCGGCGGCCTTGCGGGAGCGCATGCCTGTCGGCTAGCAGATGAATGAACGGATGTACAGTGCCTGGCTCGCCGTCGAATCCGGGATCGGCTCGCCGTAGCTCGCGCTCCAGCGCTCACTCCTTCCGCAAGAGCCCGTACTGGGCGAGCTTCCGGTACAGCGTCGTCCTCGGGATCCCGAGGCTCCGCGACACCTCGCACACGTTCCAGCGGGCGAGATCGAGCGCGGCGCGGATCCGCTCCGCCTCGGCGCCGCGGTAGTCCGCGCGCGACCGGGCCCGCGGCGCGGGCGCAGCCGCCGGCAGCTGGATGTCGGCGGGGCCGATCTCCGGGCCCGGCGCGAGCACGCACGCGCGCGAGAGGACGTTCTCGAGCTGCCTCACGTTGCCGGGCCAGCCGTACGACATGAGCCGCCGGAGCGCGCCCCGCGACAGCCGGAAGGCCGGGCGGCCCTGGCGCGCCGAGAGCTTCTCGACGATCGCCTGCGCGATCGCCGGGATGTCGTCCGGGCGCTCGCGGAGCGGCGGCAGGCGGATCTCGATGACGCTGACCCGGTAGTAGAGATCCTCGCGAAACCGCCCCTGCGCGACCTCCTCCCGCAGATCCCGGTTCGTCGCGCAGACGACCCGCACGTCGGCGACGGGGACGCTCCGGTCCGACCCCACCGGGCGGATCGAGCGCTCCTGGAGCGCGCGGAGCAGCTTCGCCTGCACGCCGACCGGCGTCTCCCCGAGCTCGTCGAGGAACAGCGTGCCGCCCCGCGCCGACTGGAACAGGCCGCCGTGGTCCCGGACGGCGCCGGTGAAGGCGCCCTTCACGTGGCCGAAGAGCTCCGACTCGAGCAGCGCCTCGGGCAGCGCGGCGCAGTTGACCGCCACGAACGGCCCGCCCCGCCGTGGTCCGCCCGCGTGGATGGCGCGCGCGACGAGCTCCTTGCCGGTGCCGCTCTCGCCCGTCACCGTCACCGTCACGTCGCTCTCCGCCACGCGCTCGCAGAGCGCGAGCACGGCGCGCATCGGGGCGCTCCTCCCCGCGATCTCCGGGAAGTCGCGGCGCGCGTCCGCGCGGGTCCGCTCGAGCTCGTGCGAGAGCCGCTCGATCTCGTCCGCCTGCGAGCGCATGAGCTCCGCGACCCGGCGCTGCTCCTCCTCGAGGGCCCGGGTGCGCTCCCTGAGCTCGGCCATCAGCCGGCCGTTGTGCAGCGCGACCGCGATCTGGTCCGCGAAGGCGCCGAGCAGATCCGCGTCGCCCTCCGCGAACTTGCCGCGCTGGAACCGGTTGTCGAGGTAGACGGCGCCGAGCACCGCGCCGTGCGCGCGGATCGGCACGCACACGATCGACCGGAGCCGCAGGGCGTGCACCGACGCGCTCCCGTGGAACCGCGCGTCGGCCAGCGCGTCGACCGTGAGCACCGCCTCGCCGCGCTCGACCACCCGCTTGGCGATCCCGTGGCTGAACTTGAGCTGGCTCTTGCCGACGCGCTCGCGATCGAGGTTCCGCGCGACCGCGACCTCGAGCCTGACCTTCCCCTGCCGTCCGGGGGAATCTGGTGAATCGCGCGGATCGTGCGGATCGCGTGGATCGCGCGACGTGAGGATCACGAACCCCCGCTCGGCGCCGGTCAGCTCGATGGCCGCGTCCATGGCGAGGCGGAGCACCTCCTCGGCGTCGAGCGTCGAGCTCAGGCGCCGGTTGATCTCGAGGAGCTTCATCACGAGCTCCATGCGGGCCGCCGGCCGCGCGGGACCGCCGCGGAGCGCGGCCCGCCGGGGGTGCCGCCAGAAGACCTCGGCGAGCTCCGCCGGGAGCGTGCTCCCGATGCGCTCCCAGCACTCGATCGCGGCCGTGCGGTGCCGCTCGGCCAGCGCCGTCGCCGACCGCTGGCGGAGCGCCTCGGCGGACACCTCCTCGTGCTTCGCGTGGAGCTCGAGCTGCGCGACCTGCGCCACGAGGCCCGCGCCCCGCTGCACCTGCTCCAGGGCCGCGCCCGGGTCGCCGAGGGAGAGCGCGAGCTCCGCGCCCGCCGTCGCGTGGCGCAGCGCGAGGTCCGCCGCGTCGATCTCCCGGAGCAGCGCCGCGGCCTCGGCCAGCCGGGCGCCGGCCGCGGCGCTGTCGCGCGCCGCGAGCGCGACCTCGGCGGCGTGGAGGGTCGCCTCGCACGCCTCGCGCTTCGAGCCGCGCGCCGCGTGGCCCGCGCGGGCCTCGTCGAGCAGCCGCGCCGCCTCGCCGAGCGCGCCGCGCGCCGCCGCGATCTCCGCGGCGAGCCCGAGCGCCGCCGCGGCGATCTCCTCGGGGACCTTCGCGCCCTCGGGCGCGCGCAGGCGCGCGAGGCCGAGCTCGGCCCGGTCGAGCAGGCCGACGTCCGCGTGGATCTTGGCCAGGTTGAAGCGCAGGGTGGCCTCGGTCCGCTCCTTGGCGAAGGCGATCGCCGCCCGCAGCCCGCGCTCGTAGCAGCGCAGCGCCGCGCCCCAGTCGCCGAGCTGGTGCCGCGCCGTCCCCAGGTTCAGCGCGGCGGTCGCGAGCAGGTCGCCGAGGCCTTCCGCCTCGGCCAGGTCGAGCGCCTCCTGGAACCCGCGCGCCGCGAGGGCCGCGTCCCCGGCGCGGTAGGCGTGGAGCGCGTGGTAGCTGAGCGTGCGGGCGCGGGCGCGGGGCGAGTCCGACGCGGGCCGCAGCGCGACGGCGCGCGCGAGGCTCTGGAGGGCGCCCTGCTGGTCGCCGAGGTAGCCGAGCGCGAGGCCCAGCGTCTCGGCGAGCTCCGCCGCGGCCGAGGCGTCGGCGCGGCCCGCCGCGAGGTCGCCGCCGCCGTCGGCCGCCGCGAGCGCGCCCTGCGCCTCGCGCCGCGCCTCGTCGTAGCGGCCGAGGCGCAGCAGGCAGCGCGCCGAGAGGCTCGCGAGCCGCCCGCCCGCGGGCCCGGGCTCGAGCGCCCGCGCGCGCTCGAGCCGCCCGAGCGCCCGCTCGACCTTGCCGAGCTTCTCGTCGCAGCGCGCCGCCCGGTACGAGAGCTCGGCGACGACGTCGCGCGGCGGCCGCGCGCGCCTCGCCCGGGCGAGCAGCGACAGCGCGCGCCTCGGATCGCCGGCCGCCTCGAGCGCGGACGCTGCGGCCACGAGCGTCCGCGGCGCCGGCTGCACCGCGCAGGCGGCGTCCGCCGCGCGCACCCAGGCGCGCGGCGCCCACTCGAACATCGGCTCGGACGCGCCGAGCGCCCGCCGCGCGGCCTCGTGGTCGCCCGCGAAGACGAGCGCCCTCGCCCGGTCCGCGGCGCGCTGGCTGCGGAGCGCCGGGGCGAGCGCCGCCTCGCCCTCGCCGGCGAGGTGGGCCGCCATCGCCGCCGCGACCTCGCGCACGACGCCCGCGTCGAGCGCGGCCAGGAGCGCCCGCGCCTGCCCGGGCTGGCCGAGGCGGAACCCCTCGCCGTCGAGCCGCGCGAGCCCCGCCGCCTCGAGCGCGTCGAGCGCCGCGCGCCCCACGCCGAGCGCCGCGGCGGCCTCGGGCCCGAGCGGATCCGCCACGGCGAGCGCGGCGAGGGCGCGCGCCTCCTCGGGGGCGAGCGCGGCCACGCGCCGGCGAAAGAGCTCCGGCGTGGTCATCGTGGTCACGAAGCGATCGAGCTCCGCCTCGCTCAGCCTGCGCTGCCCGAGCGCGGCGCAGAGCTCCTTGAGCGCGCGCGGGCGGCCCCCGCTCGCGCGGAGGAGATCCGACACGCGCGCCGCCGTGGCCAGGGGCGCCGTCCACACCCGGACCGCCGCCTCGCCGAGCGGGCCGAGCGGGAGCTCGACGACCGCGCCGCCGCCCACGTCGAGCCGCTCGGCGGAGGCGATGAGCCAGAGGAGGGCGTCGGTCGACGCGGCCGATCGCACGAGCGCCTCGAGCAACGCCCGGTCGTGCGGCCGCAGCCGATCGGCGTCGTCGATGGCGAGCACGAGCGGCCGGTGCGGCGCGTCGCTCGCGAGCGGGCCGCGCGGGCTCTCGGGCGCGCCCGCGGCGTCGCCGGGGCGCCCGCGCCCGCCCGCGAGCTCGCCGCGGGCGCCGAGCAGCGCGTCGACGCCGGCCGGGAGCGCGGCGCGGCCGAGCGCGCGGAGCAGCAGCGCGCGGAGCGGATCCTCGCCGCGGGGCGCGCCCTCGAAGACCGGCGCGCTGAGCTGCGCGCGCCACTTGAGCTCGCGGAACAGCCGCGACTTGCCGGCGCCCTCCTCGCCCGTGATCACCACGGCGCGCGGCCCGCGCTCGCCGCGCAGCAGCGCCGCGAGCGCCGCGCCGAACGCCTCGACCTCGCGCCCCCGGCCGACGATCTCGCCCGGCTCGCTCACGACGGCGGGCGCGCGCCGCGGCGCCCCGCCGGCGGAGAGGGCCTCCAGCACCTCGTCGACGCCGGAGGGCCGGCTGGCCGGGTCCTCCGCGGTGAGCCGCTCGGCGAGGCGGCGCAGGGCGGCGGGCGGCGCCCCGGCGAGGAGCGGGAACAGGGCCTCGAGCGTCCGCCCCACGGCGAAGAGATCCGAGCGCGCGCTCGGCGGGGCCCCCCGGAGGAGCTCCGGCGCGAAGAACCGCGCCGTGCCCGAGAGGTCTCCCGCCTCGGCGCGCATCCTCCGCGCCGCGCTGAGATCGATGAGCACGCCCGCGCCGTCGTCCCGCACGAGGACGTTCTCGGGCTTGAAGTCGCCGTGGACGATGCCCGCGCCGTGGAGCCACCCGAGCGCGTCGAGCGCGTCGAGCAGGACGGGCAGGGCCGCGGGAAGGGCGCGCCCCCGCGCGTGCTCGGCGAGCGTCCGGCCCCGGATGAGCTCCGTCGTGGCGTACGTGAGCGGCGCGCCCCCGCGCGTCGTCCGGGCGAAGTCGTACGCGCGCGGCAGGCGCGGGTGAGCGCACGCCGAGAGCAGCGAGAACTCCCGCCGGAACGCCTCGGCCGCGCCCGCGGAGTCGAAGCGCAGCGCCTTCAGCGCGACGTCGCGCTCGAAGAGCCGGTCGCGCGCCTCGACCACCGAGCCGAGCCCGCCGCGCCCGAGCGCGCGCACGACCTCGTAGCGGCCGTCGACCATCGCGCCTGGCGCAAGGCCACCCTGTACCATCGGTACATCATGGTACAGAATGGTACAGACAGGGAGCCGCGATGCCCGGGAACCGCCGCGGGGCGCGCTGGCACGGCGGTTGAACAGGACACCGTTCGACAGGATGGTGGCTTGATGCGCTGGCTCGCGGTTCTTCTCGTTGCGTGCGTCGCCGGGTGCGGGGTGAACCCGATCCCGGAGCCGCCCTCCGCGCCTGCGCTCGCGGGGGACGTCGTCGGCGCGATGTGCGACGAGTGCGACGGCGCGCTGATGGATGTCACCGGCGGGCCCGGGAGCGTGGAGGGCGCCGATCTCGTCTGGGCGGTGAACCTCGACCGGGCCGTGGCGCCCGTGGTCGCGCCGGTCGAGGAGGACGGGAGCTTCGCGCTCCAGATCGACGCCATCCGCGGGCACGAGCTGCGCCTCCAGGCGCGGCGCGGCGCGGCCCGCTCCGCGCCGGCGGACCTCGTCGCGCGGAGCGGCGTCCTCGAGCCCGCGCCCCGGCCGCTGGCCGACTGCTTCCGGGTCGAGCCGGAGCTCGCCTTGCCCGAGACCGCCGTCGGCGCCGTGTCCACCCGGACCCTCCCGCTCGTGCACACCTGCGCCGCGCCGCTCGCGATCGACGCGATCGCCCTGCGCGCGCCGGCGCCCGGGTACCTCCTCGAGGGCGCGACGGCGCCGGTGGTCCTCGAGGCCGGGGAGGTGGCCGACCTCCGCGTGGTGCTCCAGCCGGTCGAGGACGAGGCGCGCGAGGAGGTGCTGCTGATCGAGGTGTCTTCACCGGAGGTCTCCCGGAGGGCGGTGACGCTCTTCGTCGGCGACGCTCCCTGAGCCGGCTTGAACGCTCATCTCCTCCCGGGGCTCGAGGCGGGCCTCGAAGGGGAGGTGCATCTCCACGGATCAACCCTCTTGAAGAAAGATACGGAGACGAACATGCGAGTTTATGCCTTGTTGTTCCTTGCGGCCTCTTCGATCGTCGGACAGCTCGGGTGCGGCCCCTCGCCCGGCGGCGGCCCCTCGCCCGGCGGCGGCGGGAGCTGCCCTGATCCGGCGGATCCCGGCGTCCGCTATGTCTCTCACGATCCGGTGGAGTGCACGCTCATCGACTTCGCCTGCTCGCCGCCGGAGGAGTACTTCGGCGGCGAGTGCGGGTGCGGCTGCATCGGCCCGGAGCCGGCGTCCTGCCCTGATCCGCGCGATCCGGGCGTCCGCTATGTCTCTCATGATCCGGTGGAGTGCACGCTCATCGACTTCGCTTGCTCGCCGCCGGAGGAGTACTTCGGCGGCGAGTGCGGGTGCGGCTGCATCGACCCCGAGCCGGCGACCTGCCCGGACCCGAGCGATCCGGGCGTCCGCTACGTGTCGCACGACATCGAGGAGTGCCACCTCATCGACTTCGTCTGTGCGGAGGGACAGACGCTCTTTTACGACGAGTGCGGGTGCGGCTGCATTAGCCCTGAGACGGTCGTCTGTCCGGAGCCGGGGACCACGAACGTCTTCTACGTCTCTCACGATCCGGAAGAGTGCATGCTCCTCGACTTCGCGTGCTCGCCGCCGGAGAGGCTCTTCACCAACGCGTGCGGGTGCGGCTGCATCGGCCCGGAGCTCCCTGTCGGCCACGCCCCCTGAGGCGTGAGGGCGCGCCCCGCCGCGACGAGCTCCTCCGCCCGGTCTCGCGCCCTGCGTGGGGCTCCCCACAAACAACGAGCCTCGGCCGGCGTGCGCCCCCGCGTCGCGGAGGAGCCTCGGTGATATCCACCGCTCTGGTAGGGCCGTCCACGATGTTCTACATGCGCGCACGGGGGAGGACCGCGCCGGAACGAGGGGTCCCTGTCGCCGGCGTCGAAGTTGCCCAATCATTTCGTCGAGGTCGGTGATACGCTCTCCCGCTGGATGCGGGGGAGGACACGACCGGGATGAGCACGAGGCCTGTCGACCAGCGCACACGGAACGTGATCGGGCTCGCGTCGGTCTTCTTCGACAACTCCTTCAACGCCATGGTGTTCGCCGGCATGCACCGCGCGGCGCGGGAGCGCGGCTACGAGCTCCTCATGATCTACGGGGCTCCTGCGGCGGTCCGAGCGCGCGGGCTGGGCCTCGACCGGGTGGTCGGCTGGATCTCGATGTACACCATCGACGGCCTCGAGGAGCTGCTCTCCGACGGGAAGCCGGCCGTCATCTTCTGCGCGCCCCCGTTCGGCCCGGGGTACCCGATCGTCCGGGCGGAGAACCACGACTCGATTCACCGGCTCGTCGACCACCTCGTCGGCCTCGGCCATCGCCGGATCGCCTACATCGGCAAATCGACGTCGGACGACTTCGTCGAGCGGGGCAAGGCGTTCGATGAGGCGATGAGGGCGCGCGGGCTCTCGGCGGAGCTCAACCTGCTCTCCGAGTTCCACGAGTGCACCATGTTCTACACCGAGCGCCGACTGCGGGAGTTCCTCGAGCGCGACGGCAAGTTCTGCACCGCGCTCGTGGCGGGAAACGACGAGATGGCGATGGGCGCCATCCACGCGATCCAGGCGCACGGCTACCGCGTGCCCGAGGACATCGCGGTGGTGGGGTTCGACGACGTCAGCGTCGCCCAGCACTGCGACCCGCCGCTCACCACGATGCGGCAGGACCCCGCGCTGCTCGGGAGGATCGCCGTCGAGCGGATCGTCGACCTCATCCGCGGCATCCCGCCGCCGGAGCCCGTGACCCGCGGCTCGGCCGAGCTGGTGGTGCGGCGCTCGTGCGGCAGCGCCGCGTGGGACGCCGCGCCGCCCGCGCTGGAGCTCGACGACGCGGGCGGCGACTGGCGGCGCGGGCTGTCCCGGCAGCTGAGCCGCCTGGTCGAGGGGCCGGCGCCGTCGCAGCGCTTCCTGGTCTGGCCCGAGGCCGAGGTGATCGCGCGCGGCCTCGGCGCGGCGCTCGCCGGGGCGGAGCTCCCGGACGTGGGGACGCTCGAGCGCGCCTTCGCCCCCGCGGTCGCGCACAGCGGCAGGATCGAGGTCCTCCTCGCGGCGGTGACGCTGGTCGAGGAGGCCGCCGCGCGGCAGCTCGCCGGCGCGCCGGATCCGGGCGCGGTGCGGCGAGCGCAGGCCTTCCTCGGCCGCGTGCGCCTCGCGCAGCAGCGGGCCGTCGTGGCGTCGGAGCGGAGCAGCGTGCAGAGCCTCGAGCGGCTGATCCGCGCCAACATGGAGATGAGCAGGCTCCTCGCCTCGAAGCAGGCGCGGGCCGACGAGCGCCTCGCGTGGCTGCGGCAGACCTCCGTGCGCGTCGGGTGCCTCGCGCTCTGGGCCGACGACCCGGGTCCGGGCGGGCGAGCGGTCGTCATCGACAGCGTGTACACCGACGATCCGGCCGTGGCCGCGCTCGTGGGGCGCCGCGTCCCGGCCGGCCAGTTTCCGCCGCCCGAGCTGCTCGACGCCGCGAAGCCCGACGAGGCGGGCGGCCATTGCGTGATGATCCCGATCGCGACCGCGCGGCGCGACTGGGGCACGCTGGTGCTCGGCGGGCTGCACACCGAGAGCTTCGCGGACAACCTCCAGCCGCTGGCCATGTGGGTGTCGCTCCTCGTCGCGACGTTCGAGCGCCACGAAATCGAGACCGCGCTGCAGGAGGAGCGCGACATGCTGGCCGCCGCCTTCGAGCGCGAGCGCGCGCTCGCGAGCACGGTGCGGGAGCTCGGCTGTCCCGTCATCCCCCTCTTGCCCGGGGTGCTGCTCATCTCGCTGATCGGCGCCATCGACGCGGCGAGGGCGCAGCAGATCCTCGAGGCCGTGCTCTCGGGCGTCGCGCGAGAGCGCGCGCGCTGGGTGCTGCTCGACCTGACCGGCGTGCCGCTCGTCGACGAGGCGACCGCGGCGGCCCTGGTGCAGACGGCGCAGGCCACGCGGCTGCTCGGCGCCCGCGTGAGCCTCGTCGGCGTGGGGCCCACGATGGCGCAGCGCATGGTCAGCCTCGGTATCGAGCTGCGCGATATCGCCATCTTCCAGTCGCTCGCCGCCGCCATCCGCCAGCTCACCCGGGCGGGAGGGTGACCGGGCGGACGGGGCCGCGCTGCCGGGCGCCGCCGGCGAAGATGCCGTGGTTTGCCGCGCGGCGCATGGTATCTCTCGGCGATGGTCCCTCGGGGGGGTGAGAGCGGGTGGAGATGGGGAATAGCATGCGCGGCGATCATGCATTTACGGCCGAGGGCCTCGTCGGCGCGTCGTTCGAGCTGACCTTCGCGGGCGCGCTGTCGTTCCTGCGCCGGAAGTACTCGCGCGATCTGACGGGCGTGGACGTCGCGGTGACGGGGCTACCGCTCGACACGGCGACGACGAACCGGCCCGGCGCGCGCTTCGGTCCGCGCGCCGTGCGGGAGGCGTCGGCCCTGCTCTCGTTCGAAGGCCGCCCTTACGGCGCCGCGGTCAGCCCGCTCGATCAGCTGGCGATCGTCGATTACGGCGACTGCCAGTGGGATTTCGGCAGGCCGATCGAGGTGCCTTCAGCGATCGAGGCCCACATCGCGGGGATCCTCCGCGCCGGGGCCGCGCCGCTGTCGATCGGCGGCGACCACTTCGTCACGCTCCCCGCGCTGAGGGCGGTCGCCAAGCAGCACGGCACGCTCTCGCTGATCCACTTCGACGCCCACTCGGACACGTGGAGCGTCGGCGACGACGACGGGAGGATCGATCACGGCACGATGTTCCTCCACGCCGCGCGAGAGGGCATCGTCGATCCGGCCCGCTCGGCGCAGATCGGGATTCGCACCTTCAATCCGGACACGCACGGATTCCAGATCCTCGACGCGCCCTGGGTGCACCGGAACGGCGCCGCGGCCGTGGTCCAGCGTGTCCGGGAGCTGGTCGAGGGGCGCAAGGTCTATGTCACGTTCGACGTGGACTGCCTCGATCCCAGCTTCGCGCCGGGCACCGGCACGCCCGTCTGCGGTGGGCTCAGCACCGCGACCGCCATCGAGATCCTGCGCGGGCTCGCGGGCGTGGACATCGTCGGCGCGGATGTCGTCGAGGTCGCGCCCGCCTACGACACCGCGGGGATCACCGCGCTGGCCGGGGCGACCATCGCCTACGAGCACCTCGTCCTCTACGCGAGCCGGCCGGGCGCCCCCGCGGCGCGCGCCCGCACCGACGCGTCACGCGCCCGGTAACGCCGTGGGGCCGCGCCCTCTCCGGGAGCCGCCGAGCTGCCAGGTTTGCAAGCGCCGATCTCAGGAGTGAAAGACAGAGAGCGCCGTCCGCGAGCAGGATCCCGCGAAACTCGCATGGACGGACTTGGCCCGCATCCTGCTAGTGTGGACAGAGCAGAGCGCCTGTGACGGCTTCCCCCCCCCCGCCGTCGAGCAGGCGCTCTGTTTTTTTTGCCCTGCCGGACGATGGCAGTCGGTCGAGCAGGAAGGCGGGGAGGTGGGAGGAACGAGCGACGACCTCCCGCCCCCCGGCGCTCGCGGGGCGCTGTTTCCTGGCGCGTGCGATCGCGCCCGGGTCGCTCAGGTCGCGCCCAGGAACGCTCGGATCGCCGCGAGCGCTTCCGCGCGCGCGTCGGCGAGCACGGCGTGCCCGGCGTGGGGGAAATGCCTCGCCTGGACGAGCTCCCCGGGCAGCGCCGCCACGAGCTCGCGCGCGTCCGCGCTGGTCGCGAACGGGTCGAGATCGCCGGACAGCACGAGGGTAGGGCACCGGACGCGCGCGAGATCCGCGCGCAGGTCGTAGGTCTGCATCTCGCCCCCGACGAAGTAGCCGCCGACGTCGAGGTGGATGACGGCGCCCTGGAGCGCCCCCTCCTCCTCCGGCGTCTGTCGGTAGAGCGGGAAGCACACGCGGATATAGTCGTGAAAATTGGGCATCGGGTCCGCGAAGAACCGCCGGGCGATGTCCGCCGCCCGCGCGCCCCCGAGCCGCTCGAACACCGGCAGCATGCGATCGAGGCGCAGCTTCGCGGTCGTGCTCGTCAGGATGAGCTTGCCGGGGTGATCGGGATACCGCGCCGCGTACGCCTGGGCCACCATGCCGCCGAACGAGTTTCCCAGCACCACGGGCCGCTGGATCTCCAGCGCGTCGCAGAACGCCCGCACGTCGTCCGCCCACGTCGCGAGGTTCCACCGCTCTGGCCCGCTGCGATCGCTGCGCCCGCAGCCGCGGTGGTCGAGGTAGACGACCTGCGCCATGTCGGCGAGCGCGGAGCCGAAGGGCCGAAAATCGGTGTGATCGACGCCGGGCCCGCCGTGCAGCAGGATCACCGTGGGGCGCTCGCGCATCGCGGGCCCGTCGGGGACGAGCTTCGCCCCTTCCACCTCGAAGAACAGCCGGACGTCGCCTGCCTGGACTCTCATCGTGATCCACTGAAATCACAGACGGGCGCTCAGTTCCAGCTCCGCGCGCCGCGCAGATCCGCGCCACGTGAGGCAGATCGCCTCGTGTCGCGCCGGCGGGAGCGGCCCGCCGCCAGCGCGTCGTGGGGCTGAGCTCGCCGCGCCGCTACCTGGACAAGGCCGGGAGCACGCGCGCGCCGAAGGCGTCGATGAAGGCCTGTTGATCCAGGGCCACGTTGTGCACGTAGATGGTGTCGAAGCCGAGCTCCGCGTCCTCGCGCAGCCACGCGGCGTGTTGGGCGACGTCGGAGGAGACGCGCACCTGCGCGGCCACGTCCTCGGGTCGCACGAAGGAGGCCGCCGCGTCGAAATGCTCGGGCGCCATCAGGCTCGCGAGGAGCCTCGGCGGGAGCACGTTGGTCCGCCATTGCTCGTGGGCCTCGCGGAGCGCGGTCCCCTCGTCGGCGTCGTAGGCGATCTTCGTTTGCAGCACCATGGGCTTGCCCTCGCCGCCGCCCTCGCGGAAGCGGCGCACCACCTCGCGCATCTGCTCGTTGGCCTGCGAGACGGTGATCAGCCCGTCGGCCCACCGGCCCACCCGCGCCGCGGTGGCCGGCGAGATCGCCGCGCCGAGGAGGAGCGGCGGCGCCGCTGGCCGCGTGTAGAGCTTCGCGCCCTCCACGACGACGCGGCCCCGGTGCGTCACGGTCTCGCCGCGCCACAGGGCGCGGAGGATCTCGGCGCACTCCTCCAGGCGCGCGGTCCGCTCGGCGTGATCGGGCCACTTCTCCCCGGTGATATGCTCGTTCAACGCCTCCCCGCTCCCGATGGAGAGCCAGAAGCGGCCCGGGTACATCTCGGCCAGCGTGGCGGCCGCCTGCGCGATCACCGCCGGGTGGTAGCGGTATCCGGGGGCGCACACCGTCCCGAACGACAGCGACGTGGCCTCGAGCGCCGCGCCGAGCCACGCCCACGCAAAGCCGCTCTCGCCCTGTCGTTCACTCCATGGGTGGAAGTGGTCCGAGCACATGGCCGCCGCGAACCCGGCCTGTTCGGCGTGGCGCACGTGCCGGAGCAGGGCCGAGGGGGCGAGCTGTTCGTGGGAGGCGTGATAGCCGATCGCGAGCTTCCGCATGGGTCCGCTGGGCTCCTCGTCGCGCGCCGGTGCTGGCGGTGATCCGCGGCGACCAGCAATCGGCGCGCCAGGGGGCCGGCGGCGACCCGGGGTCGCTCGTCCGCCGCGCGGCGGTCGCGCGGGCGTCGCGCGTCACTCGATCAGGAGATCGGCGGCGGCGAGCGCGACGGCCTGGGTCAGCCGCCGCATGTAGTCCCAGTTGAGCTGAGCTACCGTGTCGCAGCGCGCGTGGTAGCAGGGGTTGCCGTCGTCGCCGAAGAAGTTCTGCGACACGGCCACGGAGGGCGTGCCGTAGCGCCAGAACGCCGCGTGATCGCTGCGGTTCGTGCACGCGTCGACCCGGCTCAGGCCGAGCTCGCCGCGCGTCGCGGCCGCCTCGACCAGGGCGCCGAGCTCGGACGACGTGTTCTCGTTGCAGTGGATGACGTGATAACGCCCGTCGTCGTTGGAGTCGTATCCGGTCATCTCGAGATCCAGGACGCCGACCACCTGGTCGAGCTGCCCGTTCCGGTCGAGCATGCTCGCGTAGGCCTTCGAGCCGAGGAGGCCGGTCTCTTCTTGATCGAAGGCGACGACGCGGAGGCCGATGCTCAGGCGCGCGTCCTTGAGCGCGCGGGCGATGGCGAGCGACGACACGACGCCGGAGCCGTCGTCGTCGGCGCCGGCGTTGCTGACCGAGTCGTAGTGGGCCGAGAGGATGAGGACGCGCGACGGATCGGCCCCGGGCTTGTCCGCCGTCACGTTGACGCCCTGGCTCCAGCCGCTTCGATAGGGGTGCTCTTGCACGGTGAACCCCAGCGCCTCGTACTGCTGGCGCAGCCAGGCGCGGGCGAGGGATCGCCCGCTCTCGGAGCCGCGCTCGCGGAGGGTGACCGTCCGGCCGCCGAGGGTCACGGGCACGGCGCCGGAGAGCTCTTTGAGCCGCGCCTCGAGGAACTCGGCGTCGATGCGGACGTCGGCGGCGTCGCCCTCGAGCGCCGCGCGCCTCCCCGCCGGAGCGGGGGCTGCCTGTCGGCCGCGCGCGCCCGACAGGGCCACTTCGGTCTCGGCGATCGGCTCGGTGTGGTAGCGGTGCGACCCGAGCCAGCCGTGGGGCTCGTGGCCAGCGGGGATGGCGACCACGGCGATCCCGCCGACGCGCGCGCGTTCGCCCGGCAGGGGCGCGGCGGGCAGGGGCCCTTCGACGAGGTGCAGCGACGACTCGTGATCTTGCGTCAGCGGGGCGCTCTGCCAGGCGCCGGGGGCGGCGGCGCGGGTGACGACGACCTGGCCAGTCTCCGTCGCGAGCCGGTTCAGGAACGTGCTGACGGTGTCCTTCTCCACGTGCGAGACGTGGATCGTCTCCGCTGCCGGCGCGCCCGGATCTCCGGACGCGCACGACGCCGAGATCAGCGCAAAGACAGCGCATCCAGCGGCGGCGGCGCTGGAGCGGTTGCGGCGTGTTGCCATGGCGTCTTCCCCTTTCGGGGCCACCCTACGGATCTCATCCGAAAGTTCCAAGAACTATCTCGCGATGAGATCCTCATTTGAATCGAGTCAAATGCAGGGAGGGACACAGGAACGCTCCGCCGCAGCTGCGGAGTCACGGCCCAGCTCGTCAGTTCGCAGGGGGCTCGACGAGGCCGCTCGGCGGATTGGGACCGTCGCGCAGCGCGAGCTGACCGCGACGGCAGGTGTCGATGGCGGACGCCAGGATCCGCATCGCCTCCTGGGGCGCGTGGAAGCCGGACGAGTTCTCGGCCTCGGCGAAGTCGACGAAGAACTGGCACTTCCGCTGCGCCGCGCGCGCCTCCGCGAGCGCCTCGTCCGCCGCGCCCGCCTCCTTCGCGCGCCGGATGTCGCCGATCAGCTCGGTCACGGCGTCCATCGCGCGATCGCGCGCCTCGGCGTGGCGCCCCTGGATCGTCTCCACGCGCTGCCGGAGCTCGTCCTCGGGCCACTTGTGGCACGTCTGGCACGCACGGTTGATGTTGAGGAGCGGGCTCTGGATGTGGTGATCGCTGACCTTCGCCGCCCCCACCCGCTGGTACGGCATGTGGCAGTCCGCGCAGGCGACGCCGGAGCGCGCGTGCACCCCCTGATTCCACATCTCGAACTCCGGGTGCTGCGCCTTCAGCACCTTCGCGCCCGACTCCGCGTGCGTCCAGTCCGCGTGGCCCGTCTCCTCGTAATAGGCGTAGATCTCGTCGACCTTGATGCCCTTCGCCCACGGA
This sequence comes from Sorangium sp. So ce185, assembly GCF_051526825.1. Classification (NCBI taxonomy): domain Bacteria; kingdom Pseudomonadati; phylum Myxococcota; order Polyangiales; family Polyangiaceae; genus Sorangium; species Sorangium sp. So ce185. Next base: position 2,544,608 of record NZ_CP150316.1, read on the forward strand.
TACACGAGGCGCTTCTCCGGACCCTTGAAGTAATACTCCACGTGGCACTGGCCGCAGACGTACGAGCGCATCTCCTGGCGCGTGGCCATCGTGTTGACGTCGTAGCCCTCTTCGCCCATCGACGCCTTGAGCGCGCGGATGCCCTCGAGGAACCCGGGCCGCGTCACCCGGAGCTGCATCGACTCCGGGTCGTGGCAGTCGATGCACGACACCGGGTGCGTCACGAGCTTGCGCGCCTCGGGGAACGGCATCTGGTTCATCGCCTCCCACCCGCGCATGAGGTCGCCGCCGCCGAGCTTCTTGTACGGCACGTACACGGACGCGTGGCAATGGATGCAGGTGCCCGGCTGCTTCGTCGCGATCTGCCGCTCGGTGTACACCTGATCCTCGAGCATGTAAGCGTGCCCGCGCTCCTCGCGGAAGTCCCGCGCGAAGGCGTATCCGGCCCACATCGTCTTCAGCCGCCCGTCCTCCTCGAGCTTCGACTGCGCGACCACGCTGCGCGGATCGGCCTCGGTCGGCGTGCGCGGCACGGCCTCGCTCCCGCCGTAGCGCGTCCGCTTCTGGTCGACCGTCCGCCGGTAGCCGTCGTACTGGATGGGGAAGTTCTTCCCCCAGACCGCGGGGTCTTCTATCGTGTCGTCAAGCTCGACGACGCGATAGAACGGGCTCTTCGCCTCCTGCTTGTGCTCGAAGATGTTCACGAGCAGCGCCGCGGTCCCCGCGCTCGCGGCCGCCGCCGCGACCGTGAGGAGCGGCAGGTAGCGCTGGAACGCCGGCTTCTTCGCGCTCTCGGTCGTGGATCGTTCGTCCTTGGGCTCCGTCATCGTCTCCATCCCTCGAGCGGCGGGCGCGCCTCAGTGCAGGTGGCCCACCGATTCATGGCAGCGCACGCACGAGAGCCGGGGCGCGCCGCCGTGCTCGCTGTCGATCGCATGCACGACGTCGCCGTGACACCCGCGACAGGCCTCCTCCGTGATGCGCAGATTGCCGGGCTTGATCCGGATCGGGTCCGGGAAGCGGCCCGTGGTGAAGGCGAAGGAGTGCCAGAACCCGTTCGACGCCTTCGTGGCATATTTGCCCAGGAACGTGTGGGGCGCGTGACAGTCATTGCATCCTGCCACGGCGCGGTGACTGGAGCGCTGCCACCCGTCGAACTGCTCGTTCATGATGTGGCAGTTGGCGCACGCCGAAGGATCGTTCTGCAGGTACGAGGCGCCCTTCGCGTAGAGGAACGTGTAGCCGCCGAGCCCGACCGCCGCGCCGAGCGCGACGCACAGCGCGAGCGGCAAGCCCCACGAGAGGATGCCGCGCGCGCGGCGCGCGCTCCCGCGGACGGCCGCGATCGGCGGTTCACCGCGCTGTTGCTCCTCGACCACGGGCCCCGGCGGATCGCTCATCGGTCGCGGCGCCGGTTTGCAAGGCAGGTGCCACCGCGCCGGCAGGGCGCTGTCGACAAGCCCCGTGGTGCAGCCCGGCGGCGCCGCGGGCGATGCGCGGACTCGACATGACCGCTGGCCGCAGCGCCGGGAGCGGCGCGGTGAGGCGGCACCGCAGGTGACGAACCTGCAAACCGTGCGCCGAGGCGCAGATTCCGCGTCGGCGTGGGACGGCTGTTCCCGCCGCGGTCCGGCTGCGCTAGTGACGGGGAAGGAGACGCCCCATGAACACCGCGCGCGCCCCGCAGCCCGCCGCCGCCCCGCGCGAGCCGCAGCCCGCCGCCGGGCTCCCTCCGGCGAACGGCCGAGTCCGGCTCCCGGACTTCACGCTCGGCGGCGCGCTCACGGCCGAGCAGCGAGGCTTCCTCGACACCCACGGTTTCATCCGCTTCCGGGGCTTCGCCGGCCGCGACGCGGTGCGCTCGCTCGTCGAGGAGGTGGAGGCCATCGATCGCCGGCTCGTCGGGGAGGGGAGGACGCACATCAACGGCGTCCCGCTCATCCTCGGCACGAGGAAGGACGGGTCGCGCTACATCCAGCGCATGGTGTTCGCGTCCCTCTTCGGCGAGCGCCTGCGCGCGTTCCTGCGCGATCCTCGCTTCGGCGCCATCCTCGATGTGGCCGGGCCCGGCTACCGGATCGCCGAGCGGGAGCGCGACGGGCTCGTGATCAACCATTATCGCCGCGAGGAGGGCTCGACGTACCAGCGCCTCGGCTGGCACACCGACAGCCTGCGCGACGTGTTCTATCTCGAGCGGCCGCGCCGCTACCTCAACGTCGGCTTCTATCTCGACGACTCCCCCCTCTCCAAGGGCGGCGTGCGGCTGATCCCCTCGTCGCACCGCCAGGGCCTCTTCGAGATGATCACCCGCAAGGCGTATTTCCTCGACCACAGGCCCGACCCGGACGAGTACGCGCTCGAGGCGGAGGCGGGAGACCTCACGATCCACGACGGCCGGATCTGGCACCGCGTCGCGCAGGCCACGGCCACGGGCGACGCGAGCCAGCGGCGCGTGATGTACCTGCCGCTCATGTGCGGCCCGCTCAAGGAGAAGCACGAGAACAGCCCCACGCCGCTGTATTTCCGGTTGAAGCGGCTCGCGGGGTACTGAGCGCCTCGATGTCGATCGCGATCGAGGAGGCGAAGAGCGCCGCGGATCTCGCCGACATCCTCGATCTGCCGCTGCGCCTCCACGCGGCGGATCCGTGCTACGTGCCGCCCTTCCGTCCGCTCGTCCTCCGGCGGCTCGACCCGAAGAACCCCTTCTTCCGCGAGGCGAGCCTCCGCCTGTTCCGGGCGCGGCGCGGGCGCGAGACGGTCGGGAGCATCTCGCTCCTCGTCGACGGGCGCCACGACCGCCACAGCGGCGAGCGCACGGCGTTCTTCGGCTTCTTCGAGTGCGAGCGCGATCCCGAGGCGGCGCGGGCGCTCTTCGGCGCGGTGAGCGAGCGCGCGCGGGCGCTCGGCGCGACGTCGCTGCGGGGCCCGCGCAACGTGACGCGGGTGGAGGACATCGGGCTGCTCATCGAAGGATACGGCTCCCGGCCGCCGATGCTCGCCGGCCATCACCCGCCGTATTACCGCGAGCTCGTCGAGGCCGAGGGGTTCTCGAAGCGCTACGACATGCTCGCCTACGACACCCCGCTCTTCGACGCCGCTGGGCGCAGCCGGGAGCTCCCCGAGGCGCTGCGCCGGAAGGCCGCGGCGGTGAGCATCCCTGGCCTCGAGGTGCGCCGCGCGGCGGTCCATCGCATCTCGCGCGACATGGAGATCGTCCACGCGGTCTTCACCGAGGCGTACCGCGGCGTACCGGAGGTCGTCCCCATGTCGCGCGCCGAGTTCGTGAACCTGGGGCGCGCGTTCGCGCTGCTCTCGAACCCGCGCCTCTTGCAGATCGCGACCGTGCGCGGCGAGCCCGCGGCGTTCGCGGTGTGCCTCCCCGACCTGAACGAGGCGCTCGCGGCGGCGCGCGGGCGGCTCCTGCCGCTCGGGTGGGCGCGCGCCGCCTGGGCGCTCCGCCGCGTCCGCACGGCGAGCTTCAAGCTGATCGGCGTGGTGCCGGCGTTCCGGTCGACGGGCCTGTACGCGCTCCTCGTGCAGCACGTGGTGGACGGCCTGCGGGCGGCCGGGTACGACCGGCTCGAGGCCTCGTTGATCCACGAGGACAACGCGCCGATGCGGCACATCGTGGAGTCGGCCGGGTGCTCCGTCTACCGGCGCTACCGCGTCTACGAGGGCCCGCTCTGAGGGAAGAGGTGATATGACGACAGCTGCCCCGCAACGGAAGACGCCGTTCACGCCCTACCAGCGGCGGCTGTTCTGGTTCCTCAGCGTGGCCTCGTTCTTCGAGGGCTACGACTACCTGGCGCTCACGCAGATCTTGCCGAACATCGGCGCGGAGATGGGCCTCGCGGCCCGCCACGAGGGGCTGCTCGTCGGGTTCATCAACGCGGGGACGATGATCGCGTACCTGCTCGTGCGCAAGGCGGACGAGTGGGGCAGGCGGCGGGTGCTCACGATCACGATCCTGGGCTACACGCTCTTCTCCGTGCTCACGGGGTTTGCGCCGAACGTCTATGTCTTCGCCGTCTTCCAGCTCCTCGCGCGCATCTTCCTCCTCGGCGAGTGGGCGGTCAGCATGGTGTACGCGGCCGAGGAGTACCCGAGCGACCGGCGCGGGATGGTGATCGGCGTCATCCAGGCGTTCTCGAGCCTGGGCTCCATCGTCTGCGCCGGGGTGGTGCCGCTGCTCCTCTCGACCTCGTACGGCTGGCGCAGCGTGTATTTCGTGGGCGGGATCCCGCTCCTCGTCATGGCGGTGGCCCGGCGCGGGCTGCGCGAGACGGCGCGGTTCGAGCAGGCGGCCGCCGCGCGGGAGGCGGAGGGCGCGCAGCCGTTCATGCGCATCTGGCGCTCGCCGTACCGCGGGCGGATGCTGCAGCTCGCGCTCATCTGGGGCCTGACGTACGTTTGCACGCAGAACGCGGTGACGTTCTGGAAGACGTTCGCGCTCCGGGAGCGCGGGTTCACCGACGCCGAGGTGGGCGCCAGCATCACCTTCGCCGCGCTGGTCTCGATGCCGCTCATCTTCGTCTCGGGCAAGCTGCTCGACGTGATGGGCCGCCGCGCGGGCGCGGTGATCATCTATCTGCTGGCGGCGGTCGGCGTGCTCGGCGCCTACTCGCTTGGCTCGCGCGCCGGGCTCACGGTCGCGCTGGTCTTCGCCATCTTCGGCGCGAGCGGCGTGCTGCCCGTGCTCAACGCGTACAACGCCGAGCTCTTCCCGACGCACCTCCGGGGCGACGCGCTCGCCTGGTCCAACAACCTGCTCGGCCGGATCGGCTACATCCTCTCTCCGGTCGGCGTGGGCGTCGCCGCAGAGCGGATGGGCTGGGGACCTGCGGTGTCCGCGACGGCGATCTTCCCGGTGATCGCCCTGGCGCTGATCCTGCGGCTCCTGCCCGAGACGCGCGGCAAGGAGCTCGAGGAGACGGCGCGGGTGTAGCCGCGGCCGCGGGGGAGACCGCTCCGGGAGCGCGGTCGGGTCGCCGCCCGGCGCCGGCAACCTGGGTCGACGCTGCTACGCCCGGGCGATGCGCCGAGCTCACCCGCGCCGACCGAACCACGAGCGGCGCCGGACTTCCTTACAACGACATACATCGTCTCTCGTCATGCTGCCGCGATGGGGAGCTCGCAGGCCCCGCCGCCTCGTCGGCTGCGCACACGCGAATGAGCTATTGCGTATAAGACGTATTTTATGGCAAACGTGTGGTGTGCCGTAGTGCCGTGGATCACGCGCTCGGTCGCTGTGGGGGACGACCATCGACCCGCTGGCAGCCCAGGGCGTGCCTCGCTGGACCGGCGAACCGGAGGCAGCCGCGATGAGTTCTCTGATTGATGTGTTGGCGCCAGGTCTACGTGCGAATCCGCACCCCTATTATGCCGAGATGCGGCGAACGAGCCCGGTTTGCCAGGTCGATCCCGGCGGCATGTGGGCGGTGACCCGGTACGAGGACGTGCTCTTCGTGATGAAGAACCCGGGGCTCTTCTCCTCCGAGGGCTTCAAGGTGGCGTGGCAGCCTCCCTGGGTTGGCTACAACCCGTTCGCCAACTCGATGCTCGCCATGGATCCGCCGGCGCACACGCGGCTGCGCGGCTTGATCCACCGCGCGTTCGGGGCTGCCACCGTGGCGCGGATCGAGCCGCGCCTCCGCGCCGTCGCGACGGAGCTCACGAACCGGCTCGTGGAGGAGGCCGATTTCGTCGAGGCCTTCGCGCACCCGCTGCCGGCCTTTGCCATCGGCGAGATCCTCGGCCTCGATCACGCGCTCCACGCCAGGTTCAAGCGCTGGGCCGACGACATCGTGTCGATCACGCCCGAGCTCCCGAGCCCCGAGGACGCCCAGCGCGTGAAGACGACCCTCGCGGAGCTGACCGGGTACCTGATGGAGGTCATCGCGAAGCGGCGCCGCGCGCCGGTCGACGACACGGTGAGCGATCTCGTCCGCGCCGAGCTCGACGGGCAGCGGTTGACGGACGCCGAGATCGTCGAGTTCCTGGTCACGCTCCTGATCGGCGGGCTGGAGACCACGACGCATCTCCTCAGCAATTCGCTCCTGTTCCTCGCGGACCACCCGGACATGATGGAGCGGCTGCACGCCGAGCCCGGCCTGATCTCGCTCTTCGTCGAGGAGATGCTCCGCTACGATGGCCCGGTCCAGACGCTCCCCCGGATCGCCACCGCGGACGTCGTGCTCTCCGGGGTGACCGTGCCGCGCGGCGCGCTGGTGCTCCCGATCATGGCGTCGGCCAACCGGGACGAGGCGCGGTTCAAGGATCCGGATCGGTTCGACCTGCACCGTGGCTCGCAGGGAGGTCTGCATTTCGGGCACGGCGTCCACTTCTGCATCGGCGCGGCGCTGGCCCGCATGGAGGCGCGGGTGGCGCTGGAGGCGGTGATGGCGCGCTTCGAGCGGGTCGAGCGCGTTCCGCACGAGGTCCGCTACAACCGCACGCTGACGGTCCGCGGCCCGATCGCGTTGCCGCTCCGGTTCATCCCCGCCCGGCGGACGGGCCAGCAGGTGAGCTAGATCGGCGGGCGGCGCGGGTAGGGCGATGACGGGCGACGGCGCTGCTGTGGAACCAGCGTCGCTCGCGCCGCGGAGCCTGACCCAGGTTGAGGTGGGCGCCGACCCGGGTTGGGGTGGTCGGCGCCGACCCGGGTTGAGCCCGGCGCGCGCAGAGATCAGCGGTCGGGGGCGCCCGCGCAGATCCAGTCGTTGATCGTCTTGAGCTCGGCCTCGGGCAGCGACGAGCCCGGGGGCATGCTGCTCTCGTCAGGGTCGCACAGGTCGACGTCCTTCAGCTTGTTCATCAGGTAGCTGCTGCTCGGCATGAACGGCACGACGAGCGCCTTCTCGCTGGAGCACGAGCCGGCGTCCTGATTGACCAGCGCGCCGACCGCCATGCTCTCGCGGAGGTCGAGCCGGCCGGCCGGCGAGGTGGGGTTGCCGTGACAGAACTGGTTGGCGCAGCTCTTCACCAGGATGGGCGCCACATCGGCGAAGGTCGCGGTATCCGGGCCGCACGCCGGATCCAGCGGCGGTGCGCCGCCGGTGCCCGCGGTGGTGGAGCCGCCGCCAGCGCCGCCGTCGCCGCCGGTGCCCGTCGTGGTCGTGGTGGTCGTGCCGCCGCCAGCGCCGCCCTCGCCGCCGCCGCCGGTGCCCGCGGTGGTCGTGGTGGTCGTGCCGCCGCCGTCGCCGCCGGCGCCCGTCGTGGTCGTGGTGGTCGTGCCGCCGCCAGCGCCGCCCTCGCCGCCGGCGCCCGTCGTGGTCGCGGTGGTCGTGCCGCCGCCCTCGCCGCCGGCGCCCGTCGTGGTCGCGGTGGTCGTGCCGCCGCCCTCGCCGCCCTCGCCGCCGCTGCCGCCGACCCCTGTGGCGCCGCCCGACCCAACGCTGCTGCTCACGGACGTGCTCGTGGTGACGTCCGGGCCTCCGGTGCCGTCGACCGAGACGAGCGTGGGCCTGCCGGTGCCGGTCCCGCAGAACCCCCACATGGTCGAGGCGCCCGGGTCCAGCCTCCCGTTGTACGACTCGTTGACGGCCCTCAGCTGCCCGTCCGACGGCGTGATGCGCGTGTTCCACGCGTGGTTCAACGTCGAGCCGTTGAGCCCGATGACCATCCCCCAGGAGGTCGCCGCGCTGCTGCCCGTGTTCTTGATCGTCACGCTCGCGCAGTACCCGCTCTTCCAGTCCGACGGCACGGTGATCTCCGCCGTCATCGTGCCATCCGAGCTCACGAGCGCGGAGCCCAACGTGCCACTGTTCTCATCGCCGTTCGAGCCAGCGCCGCAGGCGAGCAGGCTGCATGCAAGCGAAGCGGAGATGTAGCCAAGTAAGCGATTCGTACGCATTAAGTTCTCCATGTCAGATCGGCGGTTTTACGGGGTTCTGCTCAAGATGAATAAGTGAATCAAAGACGCCCCGCGAGCTCCGCCGTTTCCTGGTTTGAGTTCGTGATTCCCTGTCAGCGATCTCTTGATCACAGATGTGCTCGCCGGTCAATCCCCGGCCGCGACGGCATTGTAGTCGCCAGCGCGCATCACGCACAAAGATTCTCTCCATAGGACGGGTTCAAACATGAGTTGATATCGGAACGGCTCAGGCACGCTCCTTTGCAATTTGCAAGCATCGCGCCGGATCGCCCTCCGCCGATCCCCCACCCGTACCCGGCTCCGATCAGGCACGCTCTTTTGCAATTGCAAGCATCGCGCCGGCTCTCCCGCCATCGCGACCCGCCCTGTGACGGGCTCCGCAGAAGCGGCCCGCGCTCCGCGATCGCCGGGCCGAACCGCGGATGCGGGCGCCGCCCGGCGCGACGGCGGCCGTGGCGCTGACGGCCGGCCCGGTCGACCGCAGAGGCCGCCGGCTGCGGGCGCCGGCCCGAGGCGGCCCGTGGTACAAAAAAAGAACAGCGCTCGTGCGATCGCTGTCGATCGGCGGGCGCGCCGGACAACCATGGGCTGGACGACGCACGATCCACCAAGACAGCCCAGAGCCGGAGGTCCCATGAAGTACGTATGTCTCGTACATTTCGCGCCTGAAGCGCTGAGCTCGTTGAGCGACGAGGAGAAGCGCACGCTGGATGCTCGCTCCCTCGCGTACGACGAGGAGCTGGCCGCCAGCGGTCACCTCGTGGCCGCGGAAGCGCTCCAGTCGCCCGACAGCGCCGTGCTGGTCAGGGTTCGGGCCGGCAAGCTCTCGACGACGGATGGCCCCTTCGCCGAGACGAAGGAGCAGCTTGGCGGCTTCATCCTCATCGACGCGCGCGACCTGAACGAGGCAATCCGCATCGCGTCGGGCATCCCGCTCGCCGCGCTGGGGACGATCGAGGTGCGCCCCATCTACGAGATCCCGACGCCGGAGAGCGCGAGCTCATGATCGACTTCGGGGCGCTGTACCGGGCGGAGTCGCGCCGCGTGCTCGCGACGCTGATCCGCCTGCTCAGGGATTTCGACCTCGCCGAGGAAGCGCTGCACGACGCTTTCCTCGCCGCCGCCGAGCAGTGGCCGCGCGACGGGCTGCCGCACCACCCGCGGGCCTGGCTGGTCGGGGCCGGCCGGCTCTCGGCCCTGGCCCGCCTGCGCCGGCGCGCGCGGTTCGATCGCCTGCAGGGAGAGCTCGCGCGCCAGATGGAGGAATCGATGCAGAGCGAGGTCGATACCGACGCTCCGGCGATCGACGACGATCGTTTGCGGCTCGTGTTCACCTGCTGCCACCCCTCGCTCGGCGCCGATGCCCAGGTCGCCGTCACCTTGCGCGAGGTGTGCGGGCTCGCGACCGAGGAGATCGCGTCGGCGTTCCTCGTCAAGCCGGCGACGATCGCGCAGCGCATCGTGCGCACGAAGCGGAAGATCCGCGAGGAGGCGATCCCGTACGAGATCCCGGGGGCGGCAGAGCTCCCCGAGCGGCTGGACGTCGTCCTGCACGTCATCTATCTCGTGTTCAACGAGGGCTATGCGGCGTCTTCGGGGGCGCGCCTGACCCGCGGCGATCTGTGCGCCGAGGCGATCGAGCTCGCGCGCATGCTCGTCGAGCTCCTGCCCGAGCCGGACGTGCTCGGGCTCCTGGCCTTGCTGCTCTTGCACGACGCGCGCCGCGAGGCGCGCGCCTCGATCACGGGTGACGTGGTGTTGCTCGCCGACCAGGATCGAACGCGCTGGAATCGCGCGCAGATCGAGGAGGGGCTCGGCCTCCTGCGCCGCGCCTGGGCCCGCCCCCCTGTCGGGACGTACACGCTGCAAGCCGCCATTGCCGCCGAGCACGCCCGCGCGCCGGACAGCGCCTCGACGGACTGGGGCCAGATCGTCCGCCTGTACGATCTGCTGCTGATCGCCGAAAGGACGCCCGTCGTCGAGCTCAACCGGGCGGCAGCCATCAGCCAGCACCGCGGCCCTGAAGCGGGCCTCGCGCTCATGGACGCGCTCCTCGAGCGCGGCGAGCTCCGCGATTACCGGTTTCTGCATTCGGCGCGCGCGGATCTCTTGCGAAAGCTCGGGCGCCGCGACGCCGCCCGCGCGGCGTACCGTCGCGCGCTCGAGCTCACGACGCAGGAGCCGGAGCGGCGCTTCCTGGAGCGGCGATCGAGAGAGGTGGAGGAGTCATGCTGACGGGCAGCTGCTATTGCGGCCTCGTGCGCTTCGAGGTCGACGATGCGTTCGATTACGCCTTCTACTGTCATTGCTCGAGGTGCCGGCGGCGCACCGGCGCCGCCTGCTCCGCCGTCGGCGGGATCGCGATCGACAAGGTCAAAATCTCCGCGGGTCGCGAGCACCTCTTGAAGGCCGACGAGTCCGAGGAGGGGTATCGCGGCCTGTGCGATCGATGCTTCTCGCCGCTGTATGACACGGTCCGCGGGAACACGTTCGCTCACGTGCAGCTCGGCGCGCTCTCCGAGGCGCCGGAGCGACGGCCGGATCATCACATCTACGTCGGCTCGAAGGCGGCGTGGCATCCGATCACCGACGGCCTCCCCCAGTTCGAGGAGCTGCCGCCGTAGCGCGGCGGAGCGCGCGAGAGGCCGGCGCGACGCGCGCGGCCGCTCGCGGCGCCGCTACTCGCCGAACGCGAAGTACGTCGCCGAGACCCGCCACAAGCCGCCCTCCGCGATCGTCGAGATCTCCCACGCCAGCGTGTGCTGCCCGGGCACCCGCAGCGCGTCCGCGTCCCACGTGAACGGCGGCGACTCGCTCCCTGGGCACCAGTTCGCCCGCGGCGCCCGAACGCTCTCGATCGCTCCGCACGGGTTCTCCAGGCAGTAATCGAACCCGCCGTCCTCCGGCCCGTGGTGCGCGATCGTGCAGAGCGCCGCGCAGTCGGTCCGCCACGGCCTGATGCGGGCAAGCTCGCTCCCGTCCACGAAGAGGGTGTGTATTCGCCGGCAGAACTCCTCGGCCGGTCCAATGCACCCCGACCCGGACTCGCCGCCGCCGTGGCCGGTGATCCGGTACTCCACGCGCGAGCTCACCGTCCCTTCCGGCACCTCCACGGCGAGCGGCCCCGGCCCGTCCGCGGTCGTCTGCGACCCGTTGAACAGCGGGACCACCGCCAGCACCTTCCTCGGCGCCGGCCCGGGCACCGCCTCGATCACGGCGCTCACGTTCCACCCGCCGTTCGAGCCGCTCACCTGACCGCTCCCGTCGGACCATGTCGGGATCACCACCCTCAGCCGGTGCTGGCCCGCGGGGAGCCCGTTCGCCACGTCCGTGATGTCCACGTCCAGGCGCAGCGGCCCCCCGAACGGCGTGATCGCGCGGACGAGCTCGATGCCGGGCGGATCCACCGCAGGATCGACGGGATCGTCCAGGGACAGCTCGAAGTTCCGGTCGAACGCGTCGCAGTCCGCGGGCCAGCTCTGGCCCTCCGGGGGCGGATTGTCCTCCCACGTCTCGAAGGGATAACACGTGCTCTCCAGCTCCACGACGAGCCTCACGCTCGCGAACGGTCCGTCGCGCAGATCGATGTCCGCGTTCGCCTGCTGGAAGTTCGGCTGACTGGCGTCGCTCGTGATCCGGACCTCCTCGAACGCCGCGATCGTGTAGGCCGGCGCGGGAGAGGGCTCCTGCTCCTCGCCGCCCTGGCCGCCGGCCCCGCCGGCGCCGGGCTGCGCTTGCCCGGGCGCGCGCGCCGCGTCGTCGCTGCAGCCGGAGCCCCCCAGGACGAGGGCGAAACCGAGCGCCCCGACGAGGGCGCGTCGCGTGCAACGTGAACCCGACATGAGATCCTCCGGGTCGTGCCTGATGGCGAGAGCCCACGGTAGCCCGGGCGGGGCCCGCCGCGGTAGCCTTCTCCTCCTCATGGCACTCCACGTCGATCACGTCGTCCTGTGGGTCGAGGACCCGCTCCGCGCGCTCGAGTTTTATACCCGGGTGGTCGGCCTCACCAGCGTCCGCGCCGAGGAGTTCCGGGCGGGGCAGGCGCCGTTTCCGAGCGTCCGCCTCTCCGAGACGTCGATCCTCGACCTGATGCCCGTCTCCATCACCGAGTTCGTCCGGAAGGCCACCGGCGAGACGAGGCCGTCCGGCGCCGGCGGGCCCATCAACCACGTCTGCTTCGCGATGGATCGCGACGAGTTCGACGCCCTGGCCGCCCGGCTCAGCGCGGCGCGCGTGGCGATGCACACGGCGAACGACCCGTCGTTCGGCGCGCGCGGCGCCTCCGTGCACTGGTTCTACTTCCAGGATCCGGACGGAAACATGCTCGAAGCGCGTTATTACGCATAGCCGAGCGACCGGGCGCGCGGCGTCACTCCGCGCGGAGGAGCGCCCCGATCTCGTCGAGCACGCGCGGCACCACAGGCAGGCTCGGATCGGTGTACGCCGCTCGCTGCGACGCGCTCGAGAGCGTCGCCTCCTTGAGCGTGTGGCTCATCCCCTCGATGAGGACGAGCCTTGCGTCCGGCCGCGCGCCGGCGAGCCGCTCGGCTTCCTGCACCCCCACCTGGATATCGGCCGTCCCGTGCAGCAGGAGGACCGGCGCCTTCACGGCCGCGAGTTCGACCGCGGGATCGTGCTTCATCCACGAGATGATGTACGGCTGCACGCTCGGGCGAAACAGGCTCAGGAACAGCTCCGTTTGCGGAACATCCTCCACGAGCTCGCCCGCCTCGAGCCGGCCCAGGATCTCGTACGCCCTCGCGCGATCCTCGTCCGGCAGGCCGGCGAGCTGGTCGCGCAGCACCTCGCCGATGGGCCGGCCCGCGCCGGCGATCGAGACGTAGCCGTCGACCTCGATCGCCTGGGCGGCCAGCATGCCGAGCAGCGAGCCCTCGCTGTGGCCGACCACCGTGACCGTCGCGAACCGCCCGTCGTCGCGGAGCGCCTTCACCCACAGGACCGCGTCGTCGGCGCCCATCTCGAAGCGCAGCTCCTGCTCGCTGCGGGGCGCCGCGGAGGCGCTCCCGCCGATGCCGGCCTTGTCGTAGCGGATCGACGCGATTCCCCGGTCCCGGAGGCCCTCCGCGAGGAGCCGGTACGTGTCCGCAGCGACGCCCGCGGCGGCCTGGTTGCCGTCCCGATCGGTCGGCCCGGAGCCGGGGAGGATCACCACCGCGGGGAACGGCCCGCACCCGGCCGGCACCTCGAGCGTGCCCGCCAGCGCGCCGTAGGCGTTCTCGACGGTGAGGTCGGCGCTGGTCGCCTCCGGACACGCCGGCGGGTTCGGCGTGTCCTGCGCCGGGGGCGGCTGCGTCTCGTCCGGGAGGGCGCCGTCGCCGCCGGCGGACGACTCACCCACTGCGGCGCCGCAGCTCACGCCGAAGGGCGACCCCGCGAGCGCGACCGCACACGAGAGAGCGAACGCGGCGCGGCGCGCCGGGACCAGGTGATTCGAACGCAATGACATGACGATCCTCCGAAGAAGCAGGGGAGATGCCAGCAGCAGGATGCCAGCAGCAGGAGAGAGCCGACGCCGCCCGGGCGCACCGGTGCGCCCTCGCGGCAGAGCGAGCGTCGTCGAGCGCGCGCCGCGTGAACCGGGCGGTGCGCCGCGGACCGGATGGAGTCAGCCGAGCTGCGCGAGCGCGACCTTCGAGACGATCTCCGAGACGAGCACGAGGGCGATGAGCCCTGCGATCAGCGGAGCGCCCCGCAGGCCGGAGGCGTTCTTGAAGCCCTGGGTCAGCAGCGTCAGGAACCACGCGAGGCACAGCGCGGCCAGGACGGCAAAGGCGGCCACCGCGGGCGTGAGCGCCGGCCCGCCCGCCGCTGGCGGCGCAGGGGCGAGCAGGCCGAGCACGACCGCCGCGAGCGCGAGCGGCGCGCGCGAGAGCCCGGTCACGCCGAGGAAATCGACGAACCGCACGCGGCACCGCAGGAGCCGCGCGTACGCCCAGAAGAGCAGGGCGGGCAGGGGCCACGCGACGACCTGCTCGAGGAGCGCGGTCGTGGTCGGGACGACCTCCGGCGCCATGTGCAGGTCGAGGAAGCCGTCGAAGCGGACGCCGAGGCGCGTGATGGCGACGCTCAGCGCGGCGACCGCGAGCCCTGCCACAGCCGCGACCTCCCCGCCGAAGCGCTCGAACGGGTCCAGCGCCAGCCGCCATCCGGTCCGGGGGGGCCGCGGCGACATCGTCGCCAGGAGCCGCTCGCCTTCCGCGGGCTCGATCACGTGGTCGCGCACGAGCGCGCGCACCCTCTCGTCGGGCGTGATCCTCATCAGAGTCCCACCTTTCTCAGCGCCTCCTCCGCCTCCTTCGCGGAGAGGCGCCCGTGCTCGAGCGCATCCAGGATCTCGTGCCGGCGCTTCTGAACGCCCTGCTCCAGCGCTTCCAGCCGGCCGATGATCTCGTCGAGCCGGTTGCGCACCGTCGGGTAGCTGATCTGAAGGAGCTGCGACATCGCCTTCAGGCTCCCCGACGAGCGCACGAAGGCGGTCACGAAGGCGAGATCGTCCGGCGACAGCTGGAGCAGCGCCGGGATCTCGAACTGGCCGTCCAGGTTGGTTCCGCACGCCTGGCAGCCGAGCCGCGTCGCGCGCAGCTCGCCGTCACAGCTCGGGCATCGAACGACAAATTTTGCCACAGGACGAAGCTAATATGTCCCGTGGATCAACGACGTCAACGTTTGGTTTAATAAAATTGATTCATGAATCAATTTTGTTGTGAGGCCCAGCCGAGCTCACGATGCGCTCGGCGCCGCCCGCGCGGGGCCCGAGCGGCGCCGTTCGCGACGGCTCAGCGCCGGGCGCGCCGCCGCGCGAACGCGAGCGCGACGGCGAGCCCGGCGAGGGCCAGCGTCGTGGGGGCCGCGGGCGAGCCGGCGGCGCGGAAGCTGCAGCCGCCCTCGTCGCCCTCCTCGTCGGCGCCCTCGTCCGCGCCGCCGGTCCCCGCGCCGGTGCCGGTGGTGCCGGCGCCGGAGGTCGCGGCCGAGGACGTCGATGTGACCGAGCCGCTCGTGGTCCCGCCGCCCGCGCCCCCGCTGCCGCTCGTCGCGCCGCCCGCGCCGCCGGTGTTGTCGCCCCCGCCGGTACCTCCGCCGCCCGCGCCCCCGGCGCCGCCTTCCCCGGAGGAGGGGAGCGCGGGACGCACGTCCTCGAGGGTGTCCCCCTCCACGGCGTCATCGAGGATGAGGATGGGGCTGTCCGTGAACTCGGACGGGTTGCGCAGCAGGCCGAGCTGCGTGAAGTGCGGGTTGCCGTCGGCGAGGGTCTGCGCCTGGCCGGCGGTGACGACCTGCTCGCCGTCGAACCACACGTCCACCGAGCCCTGGCTCGGGTTCGTCGACCACTTGATGTGCAGCGCGATGCGGTGCCACACGCCGGGCGTCACCGCGCCGTTCGCCTGCCAGTGCACCTTGTTCGCGGGCTTGCGGGTGGCGAAGCTGATGTTCTGTCCCACGACCTCGAAGGACATCATCTGATTGTAGCTCCCGTCGGACTCCCAGTATCCGATCTGCGTCGGCGGGTCCGCCGCGAGCGCCTCGGGGAGGTAGAAGCTCCAGGCGAAATACGTCTGGGCGCCCTCGGCCGTGCGCCCGGCGGCCGGCTTGTGGTTCAGCTCGACCCGCTTGATGCCGTTGGACCAGCGGGCGTCGTTGGTGAGCTGGATCTGCCCGGCCCGCGTCCCCTGCAGGACAGGCGACGTCACCACCGAGATGTGCTCGCCGTTGAGCGAGGTGTTCCACTGGGACAGGTCGCCCGTCTCGAAGTCTCCGGTCCAGACCGGCGCCGCCGAGGCGCCCGTCGCGACGGTCGCGACCAGCGCGGCGGCGGGCAAGGCGGAAAGCAGGAATCGCGGCCGCCGCCCGAGCAGCGCACGGCAGCGGAGAAAAAGGCTACGATGTGCGGTAAGGTGGGTTCTGGAAGTCATGGGCTGGATTCCATGCTGTTTCCAGCCCGCCGTCAACCGCGAAGCAGGCATCGAACACGGCCCGTGCGCACCTCGCTTCAGCCCTCATGTCACGAGGGCCCGCCTCGCGCGCGCTGCGCCTCAGGCAGAGATTTCGATCCACAGCGCCTGCGTCTCTCGCGACGGCAGGTGGATCAGGCGCTCTCCGGTGTTGAGGGCGTTGCCGGGGCAGGTCCAGGGCTCGAGACACACGAAGTCCTTGCCTTGCAAGGTCCACACGACCCAGTGGGTGAACTCGGGCGAGCCGCGGACGGCGATGCGCGCGGCCCGAGGGCCCTCGATCGAGAGCGCGCTCTCGGTGGAGCCGTGGTCGAGCAGGTGGAGGTCGACCTCGGGCCGGGTCAGGTCGAAGCCGGAGAAGGGCACCTCCTGCTTCGTGGTGTTGTCGAACGCGCGCGTCGCCCGCGTCTCGATCGAGGTCCGGGGCTTGTCGGCCTGGGAGACGGCGAAGTAGGGGTGGAACCCGAACCCGAAGGGCATCGGCGGCGCGCCCTCGCCGGTCTCGTTGGTGACGCGGATGTCGATCCGGAGCGATCTGCCGCGCAGCGTGTAGGTGAGCTCGGCGCGGAAGTCCCAGGGGTACTGCGCGCGCGTCGCCTCGCTCGAGCGCAGGGCGAGCCGCGCGTGGGCGCCGTCGGGCGCGGCGGCGCCGCGATCGTCGAGCGACCAGGGCAGGGCGCGAGCGAAGCCGTGCTGCCGCATCTGGCCCTGCGCGCCCGAGGACGACCAGGCGTCGCCGGCGAGCTTGCCCGGGGAAGGGAAGAGCACGGGGTTGCCGCCGCGCACGTTGGCGCTGCGATCCTCGAAGGTGGCGCGATCGAGGTAGAGCAGCTCGCGCCCGCCGAGGGTCAGCTCGGTCAGGATCCCGCCGCGGGCCGGGGCGAGCACGGCGCGGCTCGAGGCGCCGCCGTCGACGAGCTCCACCGCGGGGATCGCACCTTCGATCTGCTTCACGCTGAACATGACGCCTCCGTTCTCTCCATCACCTGCGCAGCCACTCGAGCAACCCGACGAGCAGCGCGAGCGCCGCGATCGGCAGCGCGATCCACCCGAGGACCATCGCCCAGCCCCGGCGGAGCGAGCGGCCGCCGCGATCCTCGCACGCGAGGCAGATCGCCCAGACCCGCGCGCCGCCCTCGGTGAGCACGCAGCAGTCGCCGCACACGGGCGCACGGCAGCGCGCGCACGGCCCCGCCGCCTCCGCGCCGCAGCGCCCGCAGCGCGCGACGGGCCCGCCGCCGCCGTCGTGGAAGATCAGGCCGCCGGACATGGGCCGCTACCCGGCGGTGAGCGAGCGCTCGCCGAGCGACCGCGAGCACGGACAGCGGATGGACTCGTCGACGGGCACGGGCGCCTCCTCCGCGGCGATTCTGCAAGCTTTGCGGGCCCGAGACAACAGAGCGCCGCGTTCTCCGCACGACGGCGCGTCGCCAGCGTAAGCCGACGCAGGCCGAGCGCGTCCGCCGTCGAGCCGCCTTCGGCTGCAGCCTTCCGGGAAGCTGGTAAGATCGCGCGGAGGAAGCCATGCCGTACGCCAGCGAGACCTCGCTCGTCCCGATCGCGCCGCCCGGAGAGGACGAGCTCCCCCACGACGACGGCGAGCCCATGGAGAGCGATCGCCACCGCAAGCAGATGCTGCTGCTCATCGAGTCGCTGGATCTCTTCTGGAAGGATCGCGACGACGTCTACGTCAGCGGCAACATGGCCATCTACTTCAGCGAGCTCCAGACCATGAAGAACGACTTCCGCGGGCCGGACGTCTTCGTGGTGCTCGATACGGTGCGCCGCGACAGGAAGTCCTGGGTCGTGTGGCAGGAGAACGGTAGGACGCCGGACCTGGTGATCGAGCTCCTGTCGGAGAGCACGGAGTCGGTCGACCGCGGGGAGAAGATGCGCATCTACGCGAAGGTGCTGCGCGTGCCGGAGTACTTCCTGTTCGATCCGATGAAGAACCTGCTGGAAGGGTACGCGCTCGACGTCGGCTCGCGCGCCTACAGGCCCATGGACCCGAGCGCGGGCGGCGAGCTGGTCAGTCAGCAGCTCGGGTTGCGCCTCGGTGTGCGGGACGGCTCGTACCTGGGAAGCGAAGGGAAATGGCTCCGGTGGCTCGACGCCGAGGGGCGAACGCTCCCCACGGCGGAGGAGCAGGCCCGCGCGGCGGAGGAGCGAGCGCAGGCGCTCGCGGAGAAGCTCGCGGCTTACGAGAAGCGCTTCGGACCGCTCACCTGAAGCCCGCGTACGCGGGACGGCCGCCCCTAGCGCAGGCCGGGGAGCGGCAGGCCCGGCAGCGAGTTCCCGATCACCGTGACGAGCTGCTCCTGCGTGAGCGTCCCCGCCAGGCGGAACGGCACGTCCACGTTGAGCGTCTCCCCGCCGATCGCGACGGTGCCGTTCACCTGGTACGGGACCCCCCGACCCTGCGCCGCGAGCGCGGCGATGCTGGTGAGATCCTGCCATTTCACCGAGAGCGGCGCGTCGATCCGCGTCCACTGCTTCGACCGCAGCTTGAGCGGCGTGGGCACGGTGACCGTGCCGACGTCGATCTTGCCGTCGAGCAGCACGGTCGCCTTCAGCGAGCGCGTCGAGAGATCGACGCTGTTCGGGTTGTACGCCTGGATCTGGACCCGCAGATCGATGCCCTGGGCGGTGACGGCGGTCACCGCGGCGACCTCGGGCTTGAGCGTCGGCGGCTCGGGGCGCGAGCACGCGACCAGGGAGAGGGCGGCAGCGAGGAGCAGCGAGCGCACGGCGGAGATGTGGCGCGGATCTCGTTGGCGCTCAACGGAAATCGGGCCCGCGCGGCGGAGCACGGCGGAGCAGCCCCGCCGCGCGGGCCCGCGCTTCCGTCCGCGCGGAGACCCTCGCGATCTGCTATGCCCGGCGGATGGGCATCCTCCCGCTCGCCGAGCGCCTCGCCAAGAAGGCGCTGAACCGCTCCGGGGTGCAGAGCCGCTGGGTCGACACGTCGGTCTGCCGCCTGCACCTCTACGATGCGCCCGGCACCGGCTCGCTCCCGACCGTGGTCCTGCTCCACGGCATCGGCTCGTCGGCGCTCCCGTACGCGCCCGTGCTCCAGCGGCTGCGGCGGCACGCCCGCCGCGTCGTCGCCGCGGAGGCGCCGGGGCACGGGTGGAGCGCGGCGCCGGCGTCGGCGTTCACGCCGGAGTGCCTCACCACCGCCATGAACGAGCTGCTCGACCGCGAGCTCGACGCGCCGGCCATCGTCGTCGGCAACTCCCTCGGCGGCGCGGTCGCGGTGAGCTACGCGCTGAGCTCGCCGGACCGCGTGCGCGCGCTGGTGCTCGCGTCGCCGGCCGGCGCGTGCATGGAGCAGGCCGAGCTCGCGGCGCTGCTCGGCGCCTTCAAGCTGCGGTCGCGGGCCGACGCGCACGCGTTCTTCGCGCGGCTCTACCACCGCGTCCCGTGGTTCGCCCCGCTGGTGGCCGGCGACATCGTGCGGATGTTCGCGCGCGAGACCATCGTCTCCTTCACGAGCTCGGCCCGGTGCGAGCACGCGTTCACGCCCGAGCAGCTGCGGTCCCTGTCGATGCCGATCCTGCTCATCTGGGGCCGCTCGGACCGCCTCATGCCGGGCGGCAACCTCGAGTACTACCGGCGGCACCTCCCGCCGCACGCGGAGATCGAGGAGCCCGAAGGCGTCGGCCACTGCCCGCACGTCGACGATCCGCGCCGGTTCGCCGAGCGGATCGCCGCGTTCGCGCGGGAGGTGATCGCGAGGGACGCGGGCGCGCCGGCGGCGGCGGCCGCGTCACCGCCGCCGACCGCGTCAGGCGCCCCCGGGGAGCGCGCCGCGACGCTCGAGCAGGGCACGGGTCAGGCTGCGTCGTAGCGGGGTGAGCCGCCCGGACGGCGCGTCGCGCTCATTCCGGCGCCGAAGCTCGCTCCGACGCGGGCGGCGGCGGTGACGCGGGCGGCGGCGGTGACGCGGGCGGCGGCGGTGACGCGGGCGGCGGCGGTGACGCGGCCGCCACGGCCGGCCCGCGCTCGCCCTCCGAGAAGTCGAGGTCGATCCCCACGATCTTCATGAGCCGCAGCGCGTTCGCGCTCGTCACGACGCCGGCCTTCAGCTTGTAGTCGAAGGTCATCCGGTCATCGACCACGAGCTCCTCGAAGTGCATGTTGCGCACGCGGCCCGAGGTCTCCTGCTCCAGCACGGAGAGCCCCATGTCGTGGGACGACACCGCGCCGATGGCCCCCCGCTCGACCAGGTGCCTCACCACCGCCCTGGCCCCGATCTGGCGCTCCCGCGCGTTCGTGCCGTGGAGGATCTCGTCGAGCAGGAACAGCACCGGCTCGCCGCGGCCCACGCCGTCGACGACGCGCTTCAGGCGGGTCAGCTCGGCGTAGAAGTGCGAGACCCCCTGCTCGAGCGAGTCCTTGATCCGCATGCTCGTCCGGACGCGGACCGGCGACAGCGACAGCGACGACGCGCACACCGGCGCGCCCGCGAGGGCGAGCGCGGCGTTCACCCCGATGGCGCGCAGCAGCGTGCTCTTGCCCGACATGTTCGAGCCCGTCACGAGCAGCGCGGCGCCCGCGCCCTCCAGCGAGACGTCGTTCGTCACCCGGCGGTCGCGCGGCAAGAGCGGGTGGCCGAGCCCCGTCGCCGCGAAGCGCGGCTCCCCGATGCTCACCTCGGGGTAGGCGTAGTCGGGGTTCTCGTGCGCGAACGTCGCGAGGCTCGCGAGCGCCTCGACGTGTCCGAGCGTCCGCATCCACGCCTTCACGTGCCGGCCCGCGCGCAGCTTCCACCGCTCCAGGGCGAGCGCGCACCACACGTCCCAGAGCAGGAAGAGGTCGGCGATGAGGTGGATGAGCCCGCTGTGGCGCAGATCCGAGTAGCCCACCCGGGTCTCGAGCGCCGTCATCTCGCGCGAGGCGAGCGCGCCGGAGGGGCCGGCGAGCTCGGCCTTGAGCTCGTTCAGCAGCGCCGACGAGAACGCCTGCTGCTCGATGCGCGCGAGGAGCGGCCGGTACCGCGCGAACGGCGCCTCGCGCGACGAGGCGGCGGCGAGGATCGGCTCGATCGCGGGCCGCAGGAGGAGCAGCACGAGCAGCTGGGCCCCGAACGGCAGGAGCCAGGCGTGGCGGAGCAGCCCGAGCTGCTCCGCCGGGACGACCTGCGGCGCGGCGAGCAGCGCGAGCGTCAGCGGCACGAGCACCTTCGCCGCGGTCAGCAGCGCGCTCGCCGGCAGGCCGCCGGCGCGCGCCTCGGCGCCGAGCAGCGCCGGGGGCGCCTCGGCCCACGCGATGAGCGGCCCGGCCTCGCGGCCGCGCGCCCCCGCCTGCATGCCCACCACGGCGAGATCCTCCCGGAACGCGCCGAGGCCGGCGAGCTCGCGCACCGCCTCCTGCCGCGCCGCCACGGCGGGCGCCGGGGCGGGCTCGGTGAGCCAGGCCGCGAGCGTGGCCTCGCCCTCGCCCGTCTGGGCCACGTCGAGCAGCTGGAACAGCGACGCCTGCCCGAACACGTCGAGATCGCCCGCGTAGTCGTGGTCGGGCGCGGCGAAGCGCTCGCCCCGCTCGGGGAAGTCGGCGAAGTCGCCGGCGACGCGCCGCTTGCCGCGCACGTAGAGGCCGATGCGCTGCTCGAGCTCCGTCATCCGGGTGACGAGGCGCGCGTGCGCCACGAGCAGCCCGAGGAACACCGCGGTCACCGCGCCGGCGGCGTACGCGACCCACCGCGGCACGTCGCCGAAGAGCGCGTACCCCCCGGCCACGGCCGCGGCCACGAACGAGACGCCGCGCAGGAGCGAGAACGTCCTCGACCGACGCTCGAGCGCGCCGGCCTCGGCGCGCAGGACGGCCAAGCGATCGTCGTAGGCGGACAGGACGCGCTGCGCGACGGCGTCGGGGGGCGGCTGCGCGGCGGCGTTGGGGGGCGGCTGCGCGGCGGCGTTGGGGGGCGGCTCCACGGGCCGCTGTTCATAGGCCAGCGCGGGCCGTGCATCCAGCGGCAGCGGAGGCCCTTCGCACGGAGGCCACGAAAGCTTTGAAGCGTCCTGGCTGGCTGCTCGTACTACAATGGCGCCATGGACCAGAACCTGCTGGAGCGCCTCAAGGCGTACACCGTCGTGGTCGCCGACACCGGCGACATCAACTCGATCGAGAAATTCCGCCCGCAAGACGCGACGACGAACCCGTCGCTCATCACCGCGGCCGCCCAGATGCCCGAGTACACCGACATCGTGAGCGGCGCGCTCGCGTGGGCCCAGAAGGAGGCGGGCCAGAGCAAGGAGCCGGGCGACGCCGTGAGCCTCGCGTTCGACCGGCTCGCCGTCGATTTCGGCTTGCGCATCCTGAAGATCATCCCCGGCCGCGTCTCGACCGAGGTCGACGCCCGCCTCTCCTACGACACCCAGGCGACCATCGAGAAGGGCCGGCGCATCATCCGCCTCTACGAGGAGGCCGGCGTCTCGCGCGAGCGCGTGCTCATCAAGATCGCCTCGACGTGGGAGGGCATCCGCGCGGCGGAGGTCCTCGAGAAGGAGGGCATCCACTGCAACCTCACGCTGCTCTTCGGGCTGCACCAGGCGATCGCGTGCGCCGAGGCGGGCGTGACGCTCATCTCGCCGTTCGTCGGCCGCATCCTCGACTGGTACCTGAAGGACACGGGCCGCGCGAGCTACGCGCCCGCCGAGGACCCGGGCGTCGTCTCGGTCACGAAGATCTACAACTACTACAAGAAGCACGGCTACAAGACCGAGGTGATGGGCGCGAGCTTCCGCAACATCGACGAGATCAAGGAGCTCGCCGGCTGCGATCTCCTGACGATCTCGCCGAAGCTGCTCGCCGAGCTCGCCGCCGCGCGCGGCGAGCTGCCGAGGAAGCTCGACCCGGAAGCGGCGCGCGCCATGCACATCGAGAAGATCACGATGGATGAGGCGACGTTCCGCGCGATGCACGGCGCCGACCGGATGGCGAGCGACAAGCTCAGCGAGGGGATCGACGGCTTCGCGAAGGCGCTCGCCCAGCTCGAGGTCCTGCTCCGCGAGCGCCTGCAGAAGGTGGCGGCCTCCTAGCGCCGGCGGCGCGGGCGCGGCCCGCGGGGCAGAACGCCGGGGAAAAACGCCTCGGCGCCCCGCGCGCCGCGACGCCGGCCCGCGCGCCCGATGGCCCGGAGGCGCAGGGCGAAGCCGGAGGGCCGGCTTGCGTGTGGGCCTTCCCGTCTTCTAGGATTCGTCGCGCTGGATGGCACGCGGATCGCATTCAACCAACTCGACCAACTCGACCAGCGCGACCAGCCGCGGTGTGGCGGGTCGAATGCGATCCTCCGGGGAGGCTCTCCGTGGAGCCGCCCCCTCCGTCACGGCAACGAGGAGGCGACGTTGAAGCTCACGTCACAGGAGTACTGGGAGAACCATTGGAAGCTCAACGCCGCCGCCGAGGACATGGGCGGCGGGTGCGAGCTCTACGACGACATCGCTCCCTTCCTGCCGCGCGGAGAGGGTTTGTCGTTCCTCGAGATCGGGTGTGCGCCGGGCCGCATCCTCGCCGACTTCAGCGGGCGCCTCGGCTACACCGCCTACGGCCTCGACTTCGCCTGCGACCCGGCGGTCGTCGAGCAGGAGCTCACGAAGCGCGGCGTCAAGGTCGGCAAGATCGAGAAGGGGGACTTCTTCTCCTGGAAGCCCGAGGAAAAATTCGATATTGTAGCTTCCTTCGGGTTCATCGAGCACTTCGATGACGCGGGGTCGGTGGTGGATCGGCACTTCGAGCTGGTGAAGCCGGGAGGCACCGTGGTCGTGGCCATGCCGAACTTCGCCGGCGGGCAGAAGGCGCTCCACTGGCTGTTCGACCGCAAGAACCTGAACGGCCACAACACCCGCATCATGAACCTGCCGTTCCTCGAGGCCGCCGCCCGCCGCAACGGCGCCGAGATCGTCCAGGCCCGTTACACGGGCGGCCACTTCGATTTCTGGCTGGACGACGAGGCGCCGCTCTTGGCGCGGCGTGTCGTCTGGAAGCTCGTCGCGCCGCTCCGGGCGATCGCCAGCCGGGTGGTCCCTGGCGAGACGAACCCCTGGTTTTCCCCCTACCTGTTCGCCATCTACAGGGCGCCCACGCAGACGGGGGGTACGCCTGACGCTTGAGCCTTTCCCGATGAGCGATCCGAGCCCGAACGTCAACGCGCCGCCAGCTGTCCGGGACGCAGACGCCGACCGCCGCTTCCGCGAGTGCGCCCAGCGCCACGGCTGGGATCCGGACGACGTCTTCGTGGGGGGCTATGTCGCCTGGGAGTGGCGGCACAGCCGCCACGCCTACGACGACCTCTTCACGTCGGTCCGGGGCAAGAAGGTGCTCGAGTTCGGCTGCCACCTGGGCGGGACGTCGATCGTCCTCGCGACGCTGGGCGCCGACGTGACGGCGATCGACGTCGACCCCACGTACGTCGAGCTGACCCAGCTGAACGTCGAGCGCCATGGGATGTCCGACAAGGTGCGCGTCCTTCACGTCCCCGACACGACCTCGCTTCCGTTCGCGGACGGGGAGTTCGAGCTCGTCTCCTGCAACAGCGTGCTCGAGTACATCCCGCCCGAGCGCCTGCCGGCCGTCCAGCGCGAGATCGACCGGGTGCTCGGGCCGTGGGGGTTCATCGTGATCCTGGGCACGAGCAACCGCCTCTGGCCGGTCGAGCTCCACAGCCGCCGCCCGCTGATGAACTACGTGCCTCGCCCGCTGCACCCCTTGTTTCCGGGCCCGTCGGTCTACAGCGTATTTCCCTGGCAGCTCCGGCGCGGGTTCGGCGATTATGCGGACATCTCGCAGCAGGATCGGGGCCGGCTGATCGTCGATTTGAAGGCCAAGATGGGCATGTCCGGGCCGCGGCTCCTCGCCTTCTCCGTGGCGAACCGGCTGCTCGGTCCGCTGGGGATGCACGTGGGCTTCGTTGCCCCGACGATCACGATGGTTCTTCAGAAGCGCGGTGAGGGAGGAGCAGGCGATGGCTGACGGCAGGACGCGGGTATACATTACCGTGGACGTGGAGTGCGCCGAAGAGCGCATCACGGGCGACAGCAAATCTCCCGCGATGGGCTACGACCTCCGCATCTGGGGCCGCTTCGTCAACCAGCGCGATCCGCTCGGCATCGAGCTCATCATGCGCGAGCTCGAGGCGCACGGTCAGCGGGGGACGTTCTTCGTCGAGGCGATCGGCTCGTACAGCTTCGGGATGGACGGCCTCACGAACGTGTGCCAGGCGCTGCACAGCCGGGGCCACGACGTGCAGCTGCACGTGCACCCGGTGCAGCGGCGCGCGGACTGGCACACGCGGGGCGAGGCCCGCGTCTCGGACGACATCGCCGACTACCCGGTCGAGGAGCAGGCGCGGCTGCTCCTCGAGGGGCGCGACCTGCTCGTGCGCGCGGGCGTCCCGGCGAGCGAGCTGCTCGGCTACCGCGCCGGCAACTTCGGCGCGAACAACGACACCTGGCGGGCGATGAAGCTGGCGGGGCTCGTGCTGAGCAGCAACTACAACCCCTGCTACTTCAACAAGAACTGCAAGATGCAGTATCCCGGCGCGCGGCTCGGCCTCTTCGAGACGCCCGAGAAGGGGGTGTACGAGCTGCCGGTCACGAACTTCATCGAGCCGACGAAGCGCTTCAGGCACCTCCAGATCACGGCGGTGACGCTCGACGAGATCAAGCATTGCCTCCTCCGCTACCGCGCCCTCGGGGTCAAGGAGGTCACGCTGGTGACGCACTCGTTCGAGTTCTACTTCCTCGACTCGGCGGAGGCGCGCCGCGGCTACCCGAACCGGCTCAACGTGGAGCGGCTCCGCGGGCTCTGCCGCTTCCTCAAGGAGAACTCGAGGGATTTCGAGGTCGACACCGTGGGCGCCCTCGCGCGCCGGCTCGCGGACGCGTCGCCGGAGGCCGACGAGAGCGAGCCGCCGTCGCTGCAGTTCCCTCACTCCAATGCCATCCACCACGCGCGCCGCGTCGTCGAGCAGGCGTACAAGCGCGTGGCGCAGCGGCTCACGTTCGGCTAGCCCCGCCCGCGACCGCCGAGCGGCGCCCCGGCGAAGCGCGCCCGGCCGGCGCCTCGGCGCCGCGCCCGCGTCGGCCGCCCTCCGGCGGCGCTCCGGTGCTAAGGAGCGCGCATGCGGCTCATCGGACAGATCCACGTTTCGCTCAAGGGCAGCATCATCCAGCGCGACCCCACGCTCTGGGAGAAGCTGAAGCGCGGCTTCGGCGCTAGGCTCGACCTCGACACCGATCGCATGCGCGTCGAGCTGGAGGCGACCGCCGTGGTCGACCAGGTGCGGCGGGCGCTCGTCCAGCTCGGGGTCGGCAACGCGCTCTCGCTGGTCATCGACGACACCGTCATCTTCCAGGACACCGACGGCAAGCCGGACGACCTCCCCGATCTCGTCCTCGCGCTGTCCGAGCATTCGTCCGTGTTCGGGCGCGGCTTCACCGAGCTCAAGTTCGCCGCCGAGCACGAGGAGGCGGGGCTGCACCTCGTGATCGAGGCGCGCGCCCGCACCGAGCACGCCGAGGACGAGCCGGCGGGGGTCGTGTCCGTGGGCGGGCGCCTGCGCGATCTCGAGCCGCGCGCCGGCGAGGGCGCGGAGGACTACCGCCGCCGCGTCGAGCCCCTCGCGAAGGACCCGGCGCTGTTCGAGACGGCGCGGCTGCAGTTCGAGTCGTTCGTCGGCCGGCTCGAGGGCGCCCTCAAGGCGGCGATGCCGGAGGCGCGCGTGGAGCAGCGCCACGCCGAGGCGCGCGTCGTGCACGCGCCCTCGGGCGACGGCGCGGCCGCCGGGCCGCAGCCGGCGAGCCCCACGCACCCGGGCTACGACCCGTTCATGGTCTATTACCCTCCGAGCCCGCTCAGCATGGTGCTGGACGTGATGCTCATCTCCTCGTTCATGCACATGCTCTCGCCTCCCCACGTGCTCTTCGTGAGCCCGGCGGGCATGCCGCTCGGCACCGCGCAGGAGGCCGCGGCGAATCCCGATCTCTTGAACGACGCCGATCGCGGCGACGACGGCGCGGGCGACGAGGGCGCGGGCGACGAGGGTGACGGGCCGGACGACGGCGATCCGTGGGGCGATGACGGCGGCGGGCTCGACGACGGCGGCGGCGATCTCGGCGATTTCGGCGATTTCGGCGATTGAGCCGCTCGCGCCGGAGCCGCGGGCGCGGCCGCCGGCGTCGCAGGCGCGCGCCACGCCCGCCGCGCGCTGGCGTTGGCGCGCCGCCGCGCCGCCAGCGCGCCGTCCCAGCGGGCGAGCGCGCTCGTCCGGGCATGGACGGCGAATGACGATCATGGTACGGCCCAGTCCGGCCGTGACCGGCGCTGGCATGGAAGTCCACTCGCGCCGGCGCATCGAAGGTCGCGCGCGCCCAACCCTGGACTGGAGAGCGCGATGAAGAAGAGCGAGGCGGCGCTGGAGAAGCAGCCGCAGGCGGCGAGCGGGGGAGATCCGGAGATCGCCCGCGAGGTCCGCACCATCATTGCAGAGCGATGTGGGATGAGCGTCGATGCCGTGACTCCCGATCTGTCGCTCGAGAGCGGCCTCGGCGTGGATTCGCTGGCGCTCATCGAGGTCAACGTCGCATTGGAAGAGCGATTCCAGATCGTGGCGCCCGATTTCGCGGCGCCGGATCAGGCGCAGATCACCACGGTGGGCGACGTGATCGCCTTCGTCGAGGCGCAGCTCGCGGCGCGGGGCGGCCGGGGAGGGGCGTCGTGATCTCCCCGCGCACGCGCGCCGAGCGCGAGGCCGCCGGCCGGACGCCCGAGGAGCAGCGGGAGCACGAGCGGCGGGAGGTCGCCGCCCATTACCAGAACGACCCGGAGATCTTCTCCATGGTCCTCGACAGCCGCCTCGCCTATGCGACGGGCATCTTCCTCGATCCCGGGGAGAGCCTCGAGGCGGCGCAGGAGCGCAAGTACGACTGGGTCCGCCGCGAGCTCGATATCCACCCCGGCGAGCGCGTCCTCGACGTGGGGTGCGGCTGGGGCTCGAACCTCATCTATCTCGCCGAGCGCACCGGCGGGAGCTTCCGGGGCGTCACGCTGAGCGACAAGCAGCGGCAGGAGGCGCTCCGCCGCGCCGACCGGGCCGGCGTCGCCTCGCGGGTCCGCATCGACCTCGCCCATATCGAGGACGTCGACCTCGAGCCCGAGTCGCTCGACGCGGTGCTCTTCGTGGGCAGCATCGTGCACATGCACAACCGCGAGCGGATCCACCAGAAGATCGCCGCCGCGCTGCGCCCGGGCGGCAGGCTGCTCATCTCCGACTGCTATTTCCCGGCGCGCGCCCGCGGCGACCGGGAGAGCTCCGCCACGCAGTACATCTTCGTCCAGGCGCTCGGCTACTGCCGCCTGATCTCGCTCGCCGAGGAGCTCGGGATGATCGAGCAGGCCGGCCTCGATGTCCGGCGCGTCGAGGACCTCACGAGCTCGTACGTGCACACGGTCGCCCGGTGGATCGACAACGTGCGCGCGAACCGCGCCCGGATCGACGCGCGCGCGCCCGGCTTCTCGCGGCTGCTCCAGACGTACATGACCGTGGGCCGGCTCTCGTTCGCGCGCCGCACCGCGCTCGAGTACATGATCGTGGCGACGAAGGGCGGCGGCCGCGAGCGCCTCGGCGTCGCGCCCTCGCCCGAGCCGGGGCGCGCGCCGTGAGCGCCGTGAATGGTGGAGTCGCCGCGCGGACGGTCGCGGGCCTGCTCCGGGCGCGCGCCGAGGCCACGCCGGATCGGTTCGGCTTCTACCACAAGCAGCAAGGCGAGTTCGTCGGCTGGACGTGGGCGGAGTACTGGCGCCGCGCGCGCGCGGCGGCGTCGGGGCTGCTCGCGGCGGGCGTGCGCCCGGGCGACCGCGTGCTCATGCTCGTGACGGACGTCGAGGTGGCGGTGCCGTGCCTCTTCGGCGTCTGGGTGCTCGGCGCGGTGCCGATCCAGGTCGGGGTGCCGTACCGGCTCACCGACGTGGCGGCGTTCCTCGGCGAGCTCCGGCGGACGGCCGCCCGGGTCGGCGCCCGCGCGCTCGTGGTCTCGTCGGCGCTGCTCGGCTTCGCGCAGGGCGAGGGCGGCGCGGACGGCCTCACGCAGCTCGCCGCCGAGCCGCTGCTCGACGCGCCGCTCGACGCCTCGCTGCCCGATCCGGACCGCGCGCCCGGCCCCGCGCTCATCCAGCTCACGAGCGGCAGCACCGGGCACCCGCGCGGCGTGGTCATCCCGCACGAGCGGCTCATGCTGCACCTCGACGCGATGAGCCAGCGGCTCCCGGTGCGCGGCGAGGGCGCGGGGGGCGTGTCGTGGCTGCCGCTCCACCACGACATGGGGCTCGTCGGCGGGCTGCTCTTCCCGCTCTTCAACGACTTCCCCGTGCACATGCTCTCGCCGCTCGAGTTCCGGACGCGGCCGTTCTCGTGGCTCGCGGAGATGTCGCGCATCCGGGGCGCCATCTCGCTCGGGCCGCCGAGCGCCTACGCCATCTGCGTCGGGCTCGCCCGCCGCGCCGTCGAGGCGGGCCTCGATCTCGGCGCGTGGCGGTGCGCGATGGTCGGCGCCGAGCCGATCGCCCCCGCCTTGCTCCGCCGCTTCGCCGAGGCGTTCGCGCCGTGCGGCTTCCGCCTCGAGGCGTTCTTCCCGGTCTACGGGCTCGCCGAGGCGACGGTCGCCGTGACCTTCCCCGATCTGCTCGCCGCGCCGCGCGTGCTCACGGTGGATCGCGGCCTGCTCGAGCGCGAGGGCCGCGTCGAGGAGGCCGCGCCGGGGCCGCTGTCGCTGGAGCTCGTCGGCGTCGGCAGGCCGATCCCGCGCACGGAGATCCGCGTCGTGGACGCCGGGCGCAGCCCCGTCCCGGAGCGCGCCGTGGGGGAGATCGAGGTGCGCTCGGAGACCGTGATGGAGGGGTATTTCGACGAGCCCGAGGCGACCGCCGAGGCGCTCGTCGACGGCTGGCTGCGCACGGGGGATCTCGGGTTCCTCGATCGCGGGACGCTGTTCGTCACCGGCAGGAAGAAGGAGGTGATCATCAAGGGCGGTCACACGATGATCCCCGCGGTGATCGAGGAGATCGCGTCCCGGGTCGACGGCATCCGTGCCGGGTGCGTGGTCGCGGTGGGGCTCTTCCTCGAGGAGCGGCAGACCGAGGCCGTCTACGTGGTCGCCGAGACGCGCGCCGAGGCCTCCGAGCACGCCGGCCTCACGGAGCGCGTGCGCGAGGCGCTGCGGGCGAACGGGGTCACGGTCGACCAGGTCGTCCTGCTCCCGCCGGGCGAGCTGCCCAAGACGACGAGCGGCAAGCTGCGGCGCCGCGAGGTCGCCGAGCGGCTGCGCGCGGGGGGGCCTCGCTGAAGGGCGCCGGCCCCCGTGGGGGCCTACCGTGCGAGTCGGGGGGCGCCCATAGCGCGCATCTGTGGGTTCAGGTCGAACTGCCGGTTTGCCGTTCAACCGTCCTCCAGAGGTCTTTTCCGTTCGCCTCAACGATGGACAAACTCGTCGCGATGCGGCCGATTTCGCGGGCGCTGCAGCGCTGCGCGCGATAGATCCCGGAGCCGCCCTCCGGAGCCCAACCGAACGGGACCGTCCATGTTGCGTCGCCCGACAGAACACGCCTCGACCTGTCCTGCCCCGCTTTCGCCCGAGGCGCGCGCGTGGGAGCTCGAGCAGCTCCGGGCGCTCGGCCTCGAGGACGACGACTGGAGCTCGGACGACCAGTGCCCTTTCTGTGCGGGGCGGCCCCTGTCCTCGGAGAAGGCGCCGAAGCGCGCGTGAGCGATGCGGGGAGACGCGCGCTCGGCGGGCGCGCGCTCCCCGCTCGCTGAGGGTCAGGGCAAAGCGATGCGCGCCGTCTCCTGG
The DNA here is from genome assembly GCF_051526825.1 of Sorangium sp. So ce185. Taxonomy (NCBI): domain Bacteria; kingdom Pseudomonadati; phylum Myxococcota; order Polyangiales; family Polyangiaceae; genus Sorangium; species Sorangium sp. So ce185. The sequence continues at coordinate 2,575,297 of NZ_CP150316.1, forward strand.
TGAGCCTCGTCCGCGCTGCAGTGCTCTTGGCCGCTTCCATTGTCATTGAGCCATTGCACGGCGCGAACCAGCGAATGATCCCGGGGCGAGCGCCCGGGGCCGCGGATCACTCCGCGATCTTCGCCTTCACCCACTTGCCCGACTCGGTGAGGTCGTTGTCGGTCCAGTTGCCCATGGTGTTCGCCCTGGGCTTCAGCGCGGAGCACGCCTCGGCCTTGTCGCCCAGCGACCAGTTGGCCCAGCTGATGTTGTGCGCGTCGAGGAAGTTGAGCCAGGTCCCCGACTCGCCGAGATCGAGCGCGCCGTCGCCGCTGGCGTCGCACGTCCCCCACTCGGTCACGAACAGCGCCAGGCCCTTGTCCATCGCGCGCTGGGCCTTCTCGCGCAGCGTGTTCTTGTGCGTCGCGGCGTAGAAGTGCAGGGTGTACGCCACGTTGGGGTCGTTGATGCGGTTGTCCGCGGCGATGTCCGCGTCCTGCGACCAGTTCGGCGAGCCGACGATGACGAGGTTGTTCGCGCCCTGGCCGCGGATCTCGCCGATCACCGCCTCGGCGTACGACTTCACGGTCTGCCAGTTGTGCGTGTTGAGCGGCTCGTTGAAGACCTCGAAGATCACGTTGGGCACGTTCTTGTAGGTCTGCGCCACCTCGCGGAAGTAGCTCCTCGCCTGATCGAGGTGGTTGTTCGCGTTGTGATCGTGCCAGTCGAGGATCACGTAGATGCCCTTCCCGATCGCCGCGTCGGCGATGGCCTTCGCCTTGGCCTTCTGGCCGCCCGCGTCTTCGAGGTAGCCGCCTTCGTTCTCGATGCCCATCGCCGCGCGGACGACGGTCGCCTTCCAGTTGTCGGCGATCGAGTTGACGACGTTCGCGTTGTAGTAGTTGCTCCACTGGCTCCAGAACAGGCTCATGCCTTTGAGCTGGACCGGGGCCCCGTGCTCACCGACGATGTTGCCGTCCTTGACCCGGAGCACGCCGTGGCGCTCGACCGGCGTTCCGTCCGTGGGCACCATCCCGGTGCCCGTGCTCGTCGTCGACGACGAGGTCGTCCCGGGCCCCGTCGTGGTGGAGCTGACCGAGGTCGTCGAGCTGACCGAGGTCGTCGAGCTGACCGAGGTCGTCGAGCTGGCCGAGGTCGACGTGGTCCCGGTCGTCGTCCCCCCGCCGCCGCCGCCGGCGCCGCCGGCGCCGCCCACGCCATCATCCGTCGACGCGTCGCCGCAGCCGATCAGCGCGGCTGCTTGCAGGGCGACCGCCGCGAGGCCGAATGACCACTTCGACCTGCCAAGCACACCGCGAAACGAAACGCTCTTCATCATGTCCTCCAAGGGAAGTAACCGTATGGCGCGGCATTAAAAGGGCAGCTCAGCGCCGGTGGCAAGCCCTCTACGCGGTAAAAGTTAATAGAGAAAACTAAGCCTTGGCATGTAGGCCATGATACCATGCTGCCGGGCGAAGCGCTCGTGGGCGAGCGGCCGTCAGCCACCGGGGAGGTGTGAGGCGGGGCCATCACGGGCGTCGATGTGCCCGAGCCGTGGTGTGCAGGCAACTAAAAATTTCCGCAAGACGCATGCCAGTCCGCTGGACCCGCGAATCGGGCGGTGTCGCCGTGCGTCCGTGGCCTGCGCGAGCCGTCTTTCCCTCGCTTTTCCCTCGAGGATCTGCGCAGGCTACCGCGCGCTCGTCGGTGGTCGGGCGGCCACCCTGGTCAACCGCCCATCCATGCGCATAGCGTCAATCGCGCTGGTGAAAGCGATGACGAACGCGCTCGGGATGTCAAGCCTCGAGCGCGCCTGTCGTGGCCCTCTGTGCCGTCCTGGTCCACCCGCCGACCGGTGCCCACGTTGGCCACTGAGCACCTCGCCACGACGGCGAGCGCTCCGTCACGTCGGGTCACCTCGGGACAGGCACCGGCGGCGGCTCGTCGTCCGGCGTGACGCACGCCGACAGGTCGAACAGCATGAAGAGCAGCGCCTTCTCCTGGGCCGTCAGCTCATGGATCTCCCCGTCGCGGTCCTCGCACCCGCTCGGGAACGGCGCCCCGGCCACGTCGGTCGCCGCCACGTGGATGTCCGTGTACACGAACCGGCCGCATTGCTGTTCTTCCGGGGAGCCGATCGGCGTGTTGAACGTGAAGTACTTGACCCCCGCCCGCGCGTCGAAGGCCGGGTCGGCGTCGTTGTAGAGCCACCGCGTCGCGATCTCCTCGTTCACCGAGTCGACCCAGTGCTGCGGATCGTCGATCTCGATCTGCCCCGGCACGGTCGACGCCCCCACGCGGACGAGCCAGTCCCGGAGCGCCGCGCCCTTCGGGAACGTGGTGTCCACCATCACGGGGAGCCCGTCGTCCGGGTCGCTGCCCTCGTCCCAGTCCGCCGTCTCGGGGAACCGCTCCGGCCCGAGCCGCAGCCAGGTGTTGTGCCAGTGCGAGGCGAACACGCGACCTCCCGCCGACGCGTAGTCGAACATCGCCCGCAGCGCCGCCTCGGGCTTGTCGGCCAGGAACGCCGACCCCTCGCACGACAGGATCACCATGTCGTATCGCTGCAGGTTGTCGAGCGAGCCCCAGAACTCCCGCGCAGGGGAGAAGGCCGCCCCGCCGTTCAGCCCGTCGCGGTACCGGCTCGTCGCGCTGTCCCCCTCGATGGCGCGCCCGGCGAACAGGTTCACCCGCCCGTCGCCCGTCTCCGGCGTGAACTCCGACGCGTCGATACCCATCTTGTAGAGCAGGCACTCCAGCACGTCCGCGCCGCCGGTCGTCAGCGCGATCTTCGGGAGATGGCCCTCCGACGTGTTGCGCGGCAGCCGGACCTCCCCGTCGACGGTCGGGTTGTCGACGCACGCCTCGACCTTCGGCAGCGTGATCCGGCGCCGCCATTTGCCGAGCTGGACGACGAGCGGGATGTCCTCGCCGACCGGCACGTCCTCCAGCACGAACCGCCCCTCCGTGTCCGTCAGCGCGAGCGCGATGGGGTCCCCGGAGAGCGTCACGTTGCACGGCTCGCAGCTCGCCCCGTCGGCGATCGGATCAAGCTCCCTGTTCGGGACGTACACGATGACGTTGTACAGCGGGAGCTCGCCCGCAGGCGCATACACGGTGCCGCTCACCGTGGTCTTGCCGCCGCCCGGACAGGCGATCTTCTGGCACTCGAGCCCCTCGCACCCGCCGCTCCCGACGATGGATACGCCGCTCCCGCCCGGGAACGGGTCGCCCCCGAGGCCGCTCCCCGCGCCCTGGTCCGCGCCCCCGCCGCCGCCGGCGCCGGAGCCGCTCGCGGGCGCCCCGCTCGGATCGCCGCAAGCGCACCCGGCCGCCACGGCCGGCGCCACGGCCGCCGCGGCCAGGAGCCATCCGGCGATGTCATGCAGCTTCACCATTCGAACCCTCCGGGCGCGGCGGGGCGAGGGCGCCCAGCTCCGCTCATTCCGAGGGTAATCGAGGCGAGGGGGAGCCGGGAAGGGATAACCCTGCAAGAAGGCGAGCGGCGACACGCCTCGCCGTCTCCCCTCGATCTCGCCCTCTCTCGCTTACGTCGCCGCGAGAGCGCGGCGGCAGCGCCCCGCGCCTCCGGCGCCGTTCGGCCGGTGCGACCCGAGCGGACCGTGAGGAGACAGGCGACAGCGGACCCAGCCGCCTTCGCGCGGACCACAGCGCCGCGCGATCGCGCGGCGACCGCCCCTCGGCGGCAGCGCGACAGCGCGGCGGCCGGCGCTCGCCCAGCCGTGTTCCGACATGGCGAGAGGCAGCCCGGCAGAGTAGGATGCGGCGCCTTGCAATCGGTCATTCCTGCTCCGTCTCTTCCTCGCCCCCGCCTGCTCGAGATCACCTGGCCCATCTTCAGCGAGCACCTCTTGCACATGCTCGTCGGGGTGTTCGGCGTATGGCTGGTCAGCCGCCTGTCCGACGAGGCCGCCGCGGCGTACGGGCTCTCCAACCAGATCATGTTGACCTTCATGATCACCTTTCGCTTCGTCAGCGTCGGCGCGAGCGTGGTGGTCACTCAGTGCCTCGGCGCGCGCGACCGCGCCGCCGCGGAGCGGGTCGCGCGGGCGTCGCTCGCGGCCAGCATGTGGCTCGGCCTCGCCAGCTGCGCGGTCATCGCGGTCGGCGCGAGGCCCCTGCTCGAGCTGATGCGCCTGCCGCCGTCCCTGTTCCCGATCGCGCAGCCTTACCTGATGGCGGTCGGCGTGATGCTGGCCTTCGACGCGCTGAATTTCTCGATGGGCTCGGTGCTGCGCGCCCACACGTACGGCCGCGACACGCTGCGCCTCATCATCGTCATGTACGTCGTGCAGCTCTCGCTCAGCCTGCCGCTCATGTTCGGTGTCGGCGCGTGGCCGGGGCTCGGCATGAACGGGCTCGCGATCGCCGCGGTGATCGCGCGCGCGTGCTCCTTCTGGATGCACCGGCAGCTGTGGATCGCGCGCCTCGGCATCCGCCCGACCTTCGAGGACTTCTGGCGCATTCGCCGCGAGCAGCTCCGCGAGGTGCTGCACATCGGCCTGCCGGGGGCGGGCGAGAACGTGGTCTATCGCATCAGCTTCATGATGATCCTCGCCATGGTCGCCGACATGGGGCAGACGGCGCTCACCACGCATACGTACACGATGCAGATCGTGCACTTCCTGCTCCTGTTCGGCATGGCGATCGGCTTCGGGACCGAGATCGTGGTCGGGCACCACATCGGCGCGGGCGAGCTGCACGGCGCCGATCGCCAGGTGCGCGGCGGCCTGGCGGTCGGGTTCGGCGTGTGCGTCACCCTGGTGCTCGCCACCGCGCTGCTCGGCCCCCGCCTGCTCGGCCTGTTCACGAGCGATCCGGAGGTGATCGCCACCGGCTCCAAGCTGCTCTGGCTCACCCTCCTTGTCGAGCCGGGCCGCACGCTCAACCTGGTTGTGATCAACGGCCTGCGCGCCGCCGGCGACGCCCGCTTTCCGGTCGGGTTCGGCGTCTTCTCGATGTTCGCCGTGGCCGTCGGCCTCTCGTGGCTGCTCGGCGTCCGCCTCGGCTGGGGGCTCGCCGGCGTCTGGGTGGCCTACGCCGCCGACGAGTGGGTCCGCGGGCTCGCCATGTCCGCGCGCTGGCACTTCCGTGGCTGGGTGCCCCACGCGCGGCGCACCCTCCGCCGCATGCGGCTCAACAGCCGCCCGGCGTGAGCGCCGGTCGATCCACGCCGCGCCCCTCTCCGCCCACGCCGCGCCCGTCTCCGCGCCGAAGGTGGCATGTCCATTGCTGCACCTCGTCGCAAAGGAGATACGCCATGGCTCAAGACGAGCGCACGATGAACGGGCGAGCGCCCCAGAGCCCCGCTGCGAGCCCGCCCGGCTACGGCGGCCTCTCGGAGGGGACCGTGGGCGACCCGAGCGCAGCGGGGCAGAAGGGAGCGCCGGCGGCGCCCGAGGGGCGCAAGGGCGCCCCGGACGCGCGGGAGCAAGGGGCCCGCGACCAGGACGTCGAGGAGGGCGACGCGTGGGCGGGGCCCGTGGATACGCCGCGCGGGGGCGGGTCGAGCAACGAGGCGATCCCCGGCGTGTTCGACGGGAGCAAGCCGCTGAATCCGGAGTCGAGCGCAGAACACAAGAGCAGCTGGCCCGACGAGGGCGCGACCGGCGAAGCAGGCGCGGGATAGCGGGCGCCGGTGACAAGGAAGGAAAAGGCGACTACCCTGTCGTCAAGCCCACCTTTTCGGTCACCGCCATGCAGAGCGCGGCCACGCCGCGCCTCGGCACGGTGACGAGCTTGCCGCCGAACGCGTCTCGCCGATCGGTGTAGAGCTTCGAGACCTTGTGCGAGAGGATGGTCGAGCTCCAGACCGCGACAACGTCGGCCCAGCGGAGATCGGCGTCGGCCTTCGCCGCGTTGCGGTGGCCCTCGCCGTCCACGATGCGGATGTCGACCTCGCCCGCGAGCAGCCGGCGCAGGTCCTCGGCCGTGCCCGGCCCCCCGCCGACCACGAGCAGCCGCCGGAGCCCCCGCGTGCGGAACGCCTCGATCATCGCGAGCGCCGCCCGCTTGTTCGCAGAGCTGCCGCACATGTCGCAAACTGCGTCGGTGCCGATCTCCACCGCGCGGACCCCCGCCTTCGCGGGGAGCCTCATGCAGTCGGCGCAGCGGCGCTCGACCGGCTCCTGCGCCGGCGCGGGCTCCGGCGATCGGGCGAGCGCCTCCTGCGCGCGCTCCGCGATCTCCGCGGGGAGGAAGTCCGCCGGGTGACGGACTTCCGCCGCGGGCGCGTTCTCCGCGAGCCAGACGAGCATCTCTGTTTCAGAAATGTTTAGGGATTTTGCGAGGTTGCGCACACGGACGGGTCGCGCCATTGCGCCGCGACTGTGACATGGCCGAGGCGGCGGCGCCCTCTCCTATCGCAAGGGCGGGCGCAAGATCGCGCGCGGCCGCGCACGGCCCCGGGCGCGGCGCCGCTCAGTCGAGGGCGGCGGCGCGGCGCAGCCCGTGGCGCTGGAGGAGGCGGTGGAGGTACATCCGGTCGAGCCCCGCCTTGCGCGCGGCGCGGCTCACGTTGCCGTTCGACCACTCGAGCAGGGCGGCGAGGTAGTCCCGCTCGAACCTGTCGATGATGGCCTCCTTCGCCTCCTTGAAGGGCATCTCGATGTTCGCGGCGGGCAGGTCGTGCGCGCCGCCCGGCGGCGCGGCGCCCTGGGACCCGGAGCCCGGCGGCCCGGAGCCCGGGGGCGCGGAGCTCTGCTCCGACGGCGCCGCCGCCCCCATGGAGGCGCCCTCGCCGAGCACCACGCGGCGCTCGACGTAGTTCCTCAGCTCTCGCACGTTGCCGGGCCAGTCGTAGCGCTTCATGTCCTCGATGACGTCGGGCGGGAAGAGGTGCACCTTGTCGACGGCGCCGAGCTCGTTCAGAAAGCAGTGGACGAGGAGGCCGATGTCCTCTTTGCGCTCCCGGAGCGGCGGGACGCGCACGGTGAGCACCGAGAGGCGGTAATAGAGGTCCTCGCGGAACCGGCCGCTGTTCACCTCGCGCTCGAGGCGCCGGTTCGTGGCGGCGATCACCCGGATATCGACCTTGCGCACCCGGCTCTCGCCGAGCCGGCGCACCTCGCGCGAGGCGAGGGCGCGGAGCAGCTTGGGCTGCATCTCCAGCGGCAGCTCGCCGATCTCGTCGAGGAAGACGGTGCCGCCGTCGGCCTCCTCGAAGGCGCCGGCGCGGTCGCGCGAGGCGCCCGTGAAGGAGCCGCGCACGTGGCCGAACAGCTCGCTCTCGATGAGGCTCGGCGAGATGGCGCCGCAATCGACGATGACGAGCGGCTTGTGGGCGCGGGCGCCGCGCTGGACGAGCTCGGTGGCGATGACCTCCTTGCCCGTGCCGTTCTCGCCCTCGATGAGCACGTCGGGCGCGCTCTTCGCCACGCGATCGAGGACGGGGAAGAGGCGCCGCATCGGGACCGACACGCCCTGGAGCGCGCCGAAGCTGACGGCGCGCGCGAGCTCGGTCTCGGCGACGGCGGCGGCGTCGCGGATGCGCACGACCGACTCGCCGAGCTCGATGCGACACTCGGGCAGCAGGGCGTCGGCGTCCCGCACGCGGACGCCGGCGATGGTCGTCCCGTTGAGCGAGCCGACGTCCGTCAGCCGGTACGTCGATTTCACGCGCTCGAGGATGCAGTGGAAGCGCGAGACGGCGCGATCGGCGAGGACGAGATCGTTGCTCTGGTGGGAGCCGATGCGGATGAAGTCGCCGTCGAGCACCATCGTCCGGCTCGCGGGCTTGCCCGCCTCGCGCTCGACGCAGAGCTCGAGGCGGGGCACCGCGAGCACCTCGGCCTTCATGCGGGGCTCGGTGGCGGCCGCGATGCTGGTCGGGCTCGGGTCGTCGGGCGTGGCGGGGGGACGCGACATGCGCGCCATCTTAACGCGGGAGCCTCTGGCCGTTCCAGGTGGCCTTGCGGGCGGATCACGGCGCGGCGTCGCTGCCCGCGGGCTTGAGCCACACGACGGTCGCGCCCCACCCGCCGCGCGAGGCCGGCGCGTCGCGGAAGCCCTCGACCGCGGGGTGGCGCGCGAGGACGCCCCGCACGACGCGGCGCTGCACGCCCTTGCCGCGGCCGTGGATGACCCGCACCTCGCGGAAGCCGCGCCGCTGCGCCTCGTGGAGGTACTCCTCGACGACCGAGGCGACGTCGCGCGGGGCGAACGTGTGCAGGTCGATCGCGTCCTCGATCGGCATGACCACGACGTCGTCGGGGCCGGGCGGCTCGGGCTCGGGCGGCTCGGGCGGGCCGGCGACGCCGTCGAGGTCGGGGGACGCGGGCGCCCGGGGCGCGGGCGCGCGACCGAGCCAGGCGAGGAGTCGGCGGAGCACCCGCGCGGTGTAGCCGAGCCCGCGGCGGCCGCCACCGGGCGCCACCGGGCGCCACCGGCCGCCACCGGGCGGCGCGCGGGCGCGCCAGAGCGGCCCGGGCGTCCATAAATCACATTGCACATATGACACTCATGGCTTATGTTGAGTGTGTCATGTCACTCCGCGGCGCCCTCCTGGGCTTCCTCTCGCTCGAGCCGACGAGCGGCTACACGCTGAAGCAGCGGTTCGACGGGTCGGTGCGCTCGTTCTGGTCCGTGACCCAGAGCCAGATTTACCGGGAGCTGCACGCGATGGAGCGCGAGGGGCTCGTCGAGGTCACGACGATGCCTGGGGACGGCAAGCCCGACCGGAAGGTGTACTCGCTCACGGAGCCCGGCCGAGCGGCGCTCAAGGCGTGGCTCGAGGAGCCGCTCGAGCCGCTGGTGCTGCGGCACCCGCTCTTGCTCAAGCTGGTGTTCGCGGCGCAGGTGCCGCCGAAGAAGCTCGACGACCTCCTGGCGAGGTACGCCCGGGAGCTCGAGGCGACGAAGAGCGATTACGAGGGGAGGCTGGAGGACCCGCGGATCTTCGCGCTCGCGCGATCCTCGCGCGAGCGCGACCTGTGGCGGCTGAGCATCGAGCACGGGCTCGCGTGGTGCGACACGGAGCTCCGGTGGATCGAGCGCGCCCGCGGCGAGCTCTCGGCAGAGGGAGGAGGACAGAGGAGATGGAACCGAAAGGCAAAGTGATCGTGGTGACGGGCGCTTCCTCGGGCATCGGGCTCGCGAGCGCGAGGGCGCTCGCCCGCGAGGGCGCGCGCGTGGTCCTGGCCGCGCGGTCGGCGGCCAGGCTGTCGGCGGAGGCGGACCGCATCGCGCGCGAGGGGGGGAGCGCCGTGGCCGTCGAGATGGATGTCACCTCCGACGCGTCGGTCGGGGCGGCGGTTGCGTCGATCCTGGAGCGGCTCGGCCGGATCGATGTCGTCATCAACAACGCCGGCAACGGCGGCAAGATGTCGCTCTGGGAGTCGACGGACGGGGCGTTCACGCGCGCGATGTTCGACGTGCACGTGTTCGGGATGGAGCGCGTCACGCGGGCGGTCCTGCCGGCGATGCTGGCGCAGGGCTCGGGCACGGTCGTGAACATCGCCTCGACGGTGGCGTGGGTGCCCATGCCGGCCGCGGCGGCGTACTCCGCGGCGAAGGCCGCGGTCGTCGCGTTCTCCGAGTCGCTGCGCGGCGAGCTCGAGGGGCGCGGCGTCCGGGTGACCGTGTTCGCGCCCCCGCACACGAGCACCGCCGCCGGCGACGACTGGCCGCTGGAAGGGCCGCAGATCTTCGCGCCCGAGTGGGTGGCCGAGCAGCTCGTCGAGACGCTCCGCCGGGACCGGCGCAGCTTCCTCGCGGGCGCGTCCAACCGCAGCTTGCTCGTGCTCCAGCGGATCGCGCCGGGCCTCGCGGCGCGCATCATGAAGGACATCGGGCTGCGCGCCGGGGCGAAGAGCGCCGCCATGCGCCGCGCGGCCGCCTAGGCCAGCGCAGGGCACGGTCGGGCGAGGCGGCTGCGGCGCGCGTGTGGCCCCTCCCTCCGGGTCACGCGTCTCTCGCGTGATCCGGCGGTCCGCTCACGGGCAAGCTGAGCCGGAACGTCGCGCCTTCGCCGAGGGGGGAGTTCACCGTCAGCGTGGCCCCGTGGGCGGCGGCGATCCGGCTGACCAGGTAGAGCCCGAGGCCGATCCCCGGCGTCTTCCCGCCGGTGACGAAGCGGTCGAAGATCCGCGGGAGGAGCTCCGGCGGCACGCCGGAGCCGTGGTCGACCACATCGATGTGGGCGCGCTCCTTTCCCTCGCGCAGATCGCTGCTGAGCTTGATGAGGACCCACTTCCCCCGGGGCGAGTGCTTGATCGCGTTGCTGACGAGGTTGTCCAGCGCCTGCCGGATGCGCGCCTTGTCCGCCACGACGGCGAGCTCCGGCGGGCCCTCGACGCGGACCTCGACGCTCGGGGACCCGAGCGCCCTGGCGGTGTCCTGCGCCAGCGCCACCAGATCCACGGGCGCCGGCGCGATCTCGAACAGCCCCTGCTCGAGGCGCCCGACGTCCAGCAGGTCGGAGACGAGCTGGCCGAGCCGATCGACCGCGTCGCTCGCTCGGTCGAGGTCGCGCAGGTCGTCGTCCCGGCCGGCGAGCTCGGCGCGCCGGTGGAGCAGATCGAGGCGGTTCATGAGCGGGCCGAGGTGGTTCCGCAGATCGTGCGCCACGACCGTGATCAGCTCCTCGGCGGCCTGGCGTCGGCCCTGCGCGACGGCGGTCGTGGTGACCTGCTCGACCAGCTCCGCCCGGTGCGTCAGGGCGCCGATCCAGTGCGACACCGCGCTCAGGAAGCGGAGATCTTCCTCGGTGAAGAACTCCGGCCGGGCGGACTGCGCGGAGACGATCCCTCGCCGCTCGCCCTCGACGACGAGCGGGACCGCGATGTGCGACCGGACCCCGAGATCGTGGACCACGCCCGGGAGCTCGCCGGGCGTCTGGTCCGCGTGCCCGGTGATGTAGGGATCGCCGGTCGTGAAGACCTGGACAATCGAGCCGCCGTTGGCCACCGCCTGGACATCGAGGCCGAGCGACTGCTGCAGCCGGCCCATCGGCGTGTTGCTCGTCCCGGCGGCGCACAGCGTCTTCCTGCTGGGATCGAAGAGGAAGATGTCGATCTTTTCGGCGTCGAGCGCGCTCCCGAGGAGCTCACTCGCCTGGTTCAGCGATTGCCGGAGGTCGGCCGCGGGGAGCTCGAGCAGTCGCCCGAGGGTCGCCATCAACCTACCCTCCTTCGAGGGGGGTTCCATTCCGGACATGCTCCTTGTTTTCTCCGTCGACCGCTCGAATGCGTGTCCCGAGGTGCGGCCGGAGCCCCCGGCGTCCTCAGCAGCTCGGCTGCAGCGGGTGCAGGCCTCTGCTAACCCTAGCGCATGGGACTGCGCGAGTACTGGCGTAAACGCGACTTCTCCATCACACCCGAGCCGCGGGGACAAGAGGCCACCGCCGCGCCCGCCGAGGGCGAGGAGCGGGCCTTCCTCATCCAGAAGCACGCCGCCTCGCACCTGCATTACGATTTCCGTCTCGAGCTCGAGGGCGTCCTCAAGAGCTGGTCGGTGCCGAAGGGGCCGAGCCTCGACCCCGAGGTCAAGCGGCTCGCCATGCACACCGAGGATCACCCGCTCGAGTACGGCGACTTCGAGGGCATCATCCCGCGAGGCCAGTACGGGGGTGGGACAGTGCTCCTGTGGGACCGGGGCACGTGGGTGCCGCTCGAGAACCCGCACAAGGGATATCACGCCGGAAAGCTGAAGTTCCTCCTGCGGGGCGAGAAGCTCCGCGGCGGCTTCACCCTCGTGAAGACCCGCGGGCGGGACGACGACGAGGGGAGGAGCTGGCTGCTCATCAAGGAGGACGACGCGGAGGCGCGCGCGACGAAGGAGTACAGCGTCGTGGACGCCCGGCCCGAGAGCGTGGCGAGCGGGCGGCAGCTCGAGGAGATCGCCGCGGCCAAGGACCGGGTGTGGCACTCGAACCGGGCCGAGAAGGAGACCAAGAACAAGAAGGCGGCGGGCGGCGGGCGCGGGGCGCGGGGGGACGGCGGCTGGGCGCGCGTCGCGGGGCGGGTGGAGGGCGCGCGCGAGGCGGCGATGCCGCAGAAGGTGCGGCCGCAGCTGCCCGAGCGGCTCGCGGCGAGCAAGGCGAAGGGCAAGCCGAGGGGGGCGCCGGAGGGCGAGGGGTGGCTGCACGAGATCCAGGTCGACGGCCGCCGGATCATGGCCTGGGTCGAGGACGGGCGCGTGCGGCTCGTGGACGAGAAGGGGAAGGAGCAGAAGGGCCGTTTCGAGCAGATCGCCGCGGCGATCGCGGGGCTCGGGTTGACGAGCGCGTTGCTCGACGGCGAGGTGGCGGTGCTCCGGCGCGACGGCACCACGGCCCCGCCGCCGTCCAGCGCCAAGGCCGCGCCCCGGGAGGGCGAGGTCGTCTACTTCGTCTTCGATCTCCTGTACCTGGAGGGCCACGATCTCATGGCGTCGCCCCTCTCGGCGCGGAAGCAGGCGCTGGAGCGGCTCCTCCGCGACGCGAGCAAGGGCGGGGGCGCCCTGCGCTACGGCGATCACGTCGAGGGGTCGTGGGAGGAGGTCGTCCAGAAGGGGTGCCAGCTGTCGCTGAAGGGGATCGTGTCCAAGCAAGTCGACGCGCCCTACGTGCCCGGCCGCGGTCCGGGCTGGGTCCGCGCGTCGTGCAGCAGCGCGCCGGTCGGGGAGAAGGGAAAGAAGGCGAAGGCAGCGGCGCCCAAGGCGAGCGAGCGCGCGACGCCGGGGGCGAGCGGGCGCGCGGCGCGGGGCGCGAACAAGCGCGCGGCCCCCAAGGCGAGCGAGCGCGCGACGCCGGGGGCGAGCGGGCGCGCGGCGCGGGGCGCGAACAAGCGCGCGGCGCCCAGGAAGAGCGCCGGGGCGCGCTCGCGGGAGGCACGGGACGCGGAGGACGGCGACGGCGCCTCGGTCGCGGGGGTGCGCCTGTCGCACCCGGACCGGGTGCTGTACCCGTCGCAGGGGATCACGAAGCGCGAGCTCGCGCTTTACTACGCGTCGGTCGCCGGCCGGATGGTGCCGCAGGTGAAGGGCAGGCCGCTCACGCTGGTGCGCTGTCCGGAGGGCGCGGAGAGCGAGTGCGTCTTCATGAAGCACGCGAAGGTGTGGGGGCCGTCCGCGCTCCGGCGCGTGACGATCCAGGAGAAGACGAAGGCGGGCGAGTACCTCGTCGCGGACTCGGCCGAAGCCCTGGTGTCGCTCGCGCAGATGGGGATCCTGGAGATCCACACGTGGAACTCGACGACATCGCGGCTGGAGAAGCCGGATCGGGTGGTGTTCGACCTCGACCCAGATCCCTCGGTGGCCTGGGAGCGCGTGATCGCGGCCGCCCTCCTGCTCAGGGAGCGCCTCGTCGAGCTCGGCCTCGAGAGCTTCGTGAAGACGACCGGCGGGAAGGGGTTCCACATCGTGGTGCCGCTCACGCCTTCGAGCGGGTGGGACGAGTGCCTCGCCTTCACGAAGGCGCTGGCGGGGGACATCGCGCGGCACGATCCGAAGGGGTACACGATCGCGGTGTCGAAGGCGCAGCGGAAGGGGAAGATCTTCATCGACTACCTGCGCAACACGAGGGGCGCGACGTCGGTGGCCGCGTACTCGACGCGCGCCCGGCCGGGGGCGCCGGTGTCGGCGCCGCTCTCCTGGGATGAGCTCGGCCCCGAGATGCGCTCGGACCGATTCACGCTCAGGAGCCTGCCCGAGCGCCTGGCCTCGTTGCGGGAGGACCCGTGGGCCGGCTACGGGGAGGTCCGACAGAAGATCACGGCCGCGATGCGGCGCGCGCTGCGGATGCCGGCGTAGGCAGGCGGGCGCTCCGCGCGGCGCGCCGCGCGCCTCGCGGCTCGACGAGCGGCGCCGCGCGGTGTCACGCTTGCCGCGCCGGCTCGTCCACACCACATCCCCAACCACCTGCATGGCTTCAGAACGCAAGACCCACCGCGCCCTCACCGTCGTCGGGCTGATCCTCTCCCTCGCCATGGCCGCCCTCGAGTCGACGGTGGTGGCCACCGCGATGCCCACCGTGATCGGCGATCTCGGCGGCATTCAACAGTACGCCTGGGTCACCACCGCCTACCTGCTCACCTCGTCGGTGCTGGTGCCCATCTGCGGCAAGCTCTCGGACATCTACGGCCGCAAGCCGGTGATGCTGTTCGGCATCGCCGTGTTCCTGATCGGCTCGATCGCGAGCGGCGCGGCGCGGTCGATGCCGCAGCTCATCGCCTTCCGCGCGCTCCAGGGGGCCGGCGCCGGGGCGATGCAGCCGATGGCGATGACCATCTCGGGCGACATCTTCGATCTCAACGAGCGCGCGCGCATCCAGGGCGTCTTCGGGGCCGCCTGGGGGCTGTTCGGCATCATCGGCCCGATGGTGGGGGGGCTCATCGTGCACTACTTCTCGTGGCGCTGGGTCTTCTACATGAACATCCCGTTCGGCATCGCGTCCGTCGCGCTCGTGGCGAGCGCGTTCCACGAGCGCATCGACAAGCGGCCTCACGCGCTCGATTTCCTCGGCGCGGGGCTCCTGTCCGCCGGCGTGGTCGCGCTGCTCCTCGCCACGGGGAGGCTCGGCGGGGGGACGACGCTGTTCGCCTCGATCGCGGCGGTTGTGCTGTTCGCCGTGTTCTTCGCCGTCGAGCGCCGGGCCCCCGAGCCGATGATCCCGCTGCCGCTCTTCCGGCGGCCGGTGATGCTCACCTCCAACGTGGCCGGCGCCATCCTGGGCGGCGCGATGATGGGCACCATCACGTTCGTGCCGCTCTTCGTGCAGGGCGTGCTCCGCGGCACGCCGACGGAGGCCGGGAGCGCGATCGCGCCGATGCTGATCGGCTGGCCGGTCGCGAGCGCGATCGGCGGGCGGCTCATCCCGCGCGTCGGGTTCCGCCCGCTCATCTGGGCGGGCCTCGGCTTCACCGCGGCGGCGGGGCTCGCGCTCGCGATCGGCGGGACGCACGACACGCCGCTGATGCTCCGCGCGACGACGCTGGTCTTCGGCGTGGGCATGGGGCTGTCCAACGTCGCGCTGCTCATCGCGGTGCAGAGCAGCGTCGCCTGGGATCAGCGCGGGATCGCCACGGCGAGCACGATGTTCTCCCGGCTGCTCGGCGGCGTGGTGGCGGTCGGCGTCATGGGCGGCGTGCTCACGGCTGAGCTCGCCAAGGACCCGACCATCCCCGCGGACGCGGCGAGCCGGCTGCTCACGGCAGAGGGGGCGCGGGGGCTCGATCCGTCGATCTTGCAGCACCTCGGGGAGGCGCTCACGTCGGGCCTCACGACGGTGTTCTGGATCATCGCGGGCATGGGCCTGGTCGGCTTCGTGGTGGCGCTGTGGTTCCCCCATGTGCCCCTCCAGGCGGCGGATGACAAGGCCGTCGCGCGGCCGAGCGAGGCCGGGATCGGGTGAGGCCCCGCGCGACGAGCTCCCCCTCACGGGGCCTTCCATGGTGAAAGGGGGAGCATGGGGAAGCGCGGGGTTCTGATCGTCGGCGGAGATCGATGAGCGGGTTCCGGAGGATTGCGGCGGCGGGGCTGTGGCTCGCGATCGGCGGGGCGGGGTGCGAGGACCAGCGCGTCGTGATCGGCGCGCTCTCGCCGGGGCAGGGCGGAGGCGGCGCGGGCGCGCCAGAGCGGCCGAGGTTCGAGGCGCCGACGGCGGTGACGGAGATCAACAGCAGCGCAAGGGAAGAGGACCCGACCCTCACGGACGATCTGCTCGAGATCTATTTCATGTCCGATCGCGGGGGGAGCCGGGACATCTGGACGTCGCGGCGGGCTGGGGTGGGATCGCCCTGGGACGCGCCGCGCGCCGTGGAGAACATCAACCTGGCCGAGAGCATCGAGGATACCCCCTGCGTCTCCGGGGATGGGCTCCGCATCTGGTTCTACAGCGCGCGCGAGCCGGAGGGCGTCTGGCTCGCCGAGCGCGCCAGCCGGGACGACCCGTGGGGGACGCCAGCGTACGTGGACGCCCTCGCCGTCGAGGGCGCCACGGTGATAGGCGCTCACGTCGATTCCGCAGGGCTCGTCGTCGTGACCGGCGTCACGCCCGCGGACGCGGAGACGTACCTCGCGATCGCGTCGCGCGAACGCCCGGAGGACGACTGGAGCGCGCTCGTCCCGATCGCCGGGCTGGACGGCCCGGGTGACGAGGGCGGCCCGTTCCTGTTCGACGACGGCAAGCAGATCCTGTTCCGATCGAGCCGCCAGGGAGGGGGAGACCTGTTCTGGGCACGACGGGCGAGCGCCGAAGCGGCGTTCGAGGAGGCAGCGCCGCTCGAGGAGCCGGTGAACCTCCCCGAGGAGCGCGACACCGATCCGCACCTCTCCCCGGACGGCTCCGTCCTGTTCTTCGCGTCGACACGGACCAACGTGGCGGATATCTACGAAGCCCACCGCGTCGCGCCGTGACCCCGCACGCTCAGGCCCCGCGCATCGCGGAGATGGCCCCGTAGCGGTCGCGGCGCACGCGGGCGGCGCTGGAGGAGCCGCGCGCACAGGCGACCCCTCCGCGGCACACGCGCGCGACCGCATGGAGCCGCGGTGTCCTTCCTTGGTGCAATTTTGCTGCTGTAATGAAATTCTCTGAGCTGATCGCGAGAAATTCGAGCGACCGGTGATTGATTGCAGGCGCTCCGATCCACGGGGAAACGAGGAGGGACAGGTTCCCGATGACGTTCGAGGACAGGAGAGGGAGCCAACCTCACCGTCGCTCCGCCGGGGAGCGCGGTGGGGCCGCGGGGGAGCACGCGAGGTCCGTGCGTTGACCGCCCACGGGCGGTCCGTCGATGAACGATTGGTCTGTCAGGGATCTTCAGGAGTCTCAGATGCGCTTCATGCTTTGCCGATTTCGGGTACGACGGGGGTCTGCGCGCGCGTGGGGCCTGCTCAGCGTCGTCGCGTCGCTCCATTGCAGCTCGGAGTCGCCCGGCCCGGGGGCCGGCACCGGTGGTCAGGACAGCGGCACCACCGGCGCCACCACCTCCGCGACGACCGCGTCCGCCTCATCGACCAGCGGCGCGGGAGGTGACGCCGGCACGACGGCGGGCGTGGGCGGCGCCGGGGGAGCGGGCGGGGCCGGCGGCGCAGGGGCGACCGGCGGCGCAGGGGCGACCGGCGGCGCGGGGGGAGCCGGCGGCGGAGAGGTCGGCGACCGGTGCGCAGAAGCGACGCTCGACCCGGCGAGCCCGCCCGAGGCGCTGCGTCTGTCCGGAAACCTGGGGACCCACGACCCGGTGGTCATCAAGGCGGGCGACCGATATCACCTGTTCCAGACGGGGGACAGGCTCCCCATGAAGGTCTCCACGAACCTCGTCGACTGGCAGGATGCCGGTCGGGTGTTCGACGCGAAACCCGCCTGGCTGAGCAACAAGGTGCCAGGCGTGGACCACCTCTGGGCGCCCGATATCTCTCGCTTCGGGGACACCTACCATCTGTATTACTCCGCCTCCACGTTCGGCAGCAACAAGTCGTGCATCGGGCACGCGACGAAGGCGTCGCTCGACACCCGAGAGCCCTGGGCGGACCGCGGCGCCGCCATCTGCTCGAACGACGGGACGCGGGACGACTGGAACGCGATCGACCCCAACGTGGCCATCGACGAGGAGGGGACGCCGTGGCTCGTGTTCGGGAGCTTCTGGAGCGGCATCAAGATGGTGAAGCTCACCCCGTCGGGAGAGCGGGCCGACGCGGAGCTCCACGCGCTCGCCTCGCGCCCCGACGCCAGCGGGGCGCTCGAGGCGCCGTTCATCGTCCGGCGCTGCGGATTCTATTACCTGTTCGTCTCGTTCGACGCGTGCTGCCGCGGCACGGACAGCACGTACAAGATCGCCGTCGGCCGCTCGACGAGCATCACCGGACCTTACGTGGACAAGGAGGGCAGGGAGATGAGGTCCGGAGGAGGCACCCTGCTCGTCCAAGGCGACGCACGGTGGCGGGGGCCAGGACACAACGCGGTCGTGTTCGACGGCGGCCGGGCCTACAACCTCTATCACGCCTACGACGCCCAGGCGAACGGCGCCCCCACGCTGCGGATCTCCGAGCTGGTGTGGGACAGCGACGGCTGGCCGCGCTCCGGAGGGCCGTGACGTGCGAGCCGCGTTCGCCACGCGAGCACGGCGGTTTGCCTGGAGCAGCGGTGAGACTCCCAACGTCGGTGCTCTCCTCGTCACCAGCGCTGACATCCCATTTCCGTCCGGCGAGTGAGGGTGGGCAGTCGGGCCGTGTGCAACCCCTGCGCGCCGCTCGTCCCAAGCAGCTCCCGAGCGTCACCGCCGGGCTGCGGGCGTCCGGCGCTCTCGGTGCGCCTTGACCCGGTGTTCTGGCCTCGTGCATTGTCGTCAACGTGCGAAAGCCCGCGACCGATCTCCCCATGCCGCCGGAGGGAGCAGCTCCGCGGGCGGATGACCTGCTCGGGCTCGCTCGGGCCGCGGCGGCGCGCGACCCCGCGGCCATCCGCACGCTCATCACCGAGCTCGGCGGGGCCATGTTGAGGAGCGTGAGGAAGGTGCTCGGCCCTCATCACCCCGACGTCGAGGATGTAACCCAGGAAGCCGTGCTCGCGCTGCTCCAGGCCCTGCCCTCCTTCCGCGCCGAGTGCACCGTGCTCCATTTCGCGAGCCGCATCGCGGTGATGACCGCGCTCGGCGCGCGCCGGCGCCTCCGCGTGCGCGAGCGCTTCGACGAGCCGGACGCGCCGGTCGAGATCGCGCCCGACGAGAGCGGCGCGTCGCCGTTCGCCGAGACGGTCTCGAACAGGCGGCGCGAGATGGTGCTCGAGGTGCTCGACAGGATGCCGGAGTCGACCGCCGAGGCGCTCGCCCTTCACTTCGTGCTCGGCTACACGGTCGACGAGATCGCGGCGCTGGCCCGCGTGTCTCCGAACACGGTGTGGAGCCGCCTCCGGCTCGGCAAGGAGGCGCTGCGGCGCGCGCTCGCCAA
This sequence comes from Sorangium sp. So ce185, assembly GCF_051526825.1. NCBI lineage: Bacteria > Pseudomonadati > Myxococcota > Polyangiales > Polyangiaceae > Sorangium > Sorangium sp. So ce185. Next base: position 2,594,158 of record NZ_CP150316.1, read on the forward strand.
CAACGCGAAGCTCGCCGAGCTCTTCCGCGGGAGGGAATCGTGAGCGCGGACTGCCGGAGCGAGCTCCTCACGCGGGTGCGCCGCGGCGTCGCGACCGAGCCCGACCGGCTCGCCTTCGACGCCCACCTCGGCTCCTGCGAGTCGTGCCGGATCACCTGGGAGCTCGCGCAGGATTTCGACGCCGTGGGCGCGGCGGAGCCCGGGGACGCGGAGCTCCTCGCGCGCATCGCGAACGCCGCGCTCGGCGGGGTCGCGATCGATCTGCGGCGCCAGGGGGCGGCGGTGTGGCCCGCGGGCGTGGGCGGCGAGGGCGCGGCGGTGTGGCGCGCGGGCGTGGGGGTGCGACCCGACAACGACGTCCGGCGCGGAGACGGCGATGCGCGGCCGGAGGGCGGCCTCGCGGGGCGGCCCGGGGCCAGGTGGCGGCGCAGCGTTTGGCTCTGCGCCGTGGCGGCCGTGCTCGCCTGCGGCGTGGCCGGCGCCGCCACGGTGCTCGTCGGTCCGCGCCCGGAGGCGGCGCCGCGGCCGAGCGCCCGCGCGATCGAGCCCGCGGTGCGCGCGGCGGTGTCCCGTCCGCGCGGGGCGGCGCTCCCCGAGGCGAATCCACCTGCGGACGAGCGCGCGGCGGCCGTCGCGCCGCCGGCGGGGCCGAGCGGGGCGGCGCGCTCGGCGCCGCCGGCGGCGCTGCCGGAGGTCGCGGCGCCTGGTCCGAGGCCGCGCGACGCGGCGCGGGGGCCGAGCGCGGCAGCGCCGTCCTCCGCGGCGGCGACCGCGGGGCAGCTCTTCCGGGAGGCCAACGACGCGCGGCGCGCCGGGAGCTCCCAGCGCGCCATCGAGCTCTATCGCTCGCTCCAGAAGAGCTTCGCGACGTCGCCGGAGGCCACGCTCTCGCTCGTGTCGCTGGGCAGCCTGCTCCTCAACACCGGCTCGCCCGGGGCGGCGCTCGCGCAGTTCGACCGGTACCTCGGCGTGGCCGGCGCGCGGCCGCTCTCGGTCGAGGCGCTGTACGGCCGCGGGCGCGCCTTGAGGGCGCTCGGCCGCTCGGCCGACGAGGCCCAGAACTGGCGGCGCCTGCTCCGGGAGCACCCGGGCTCGCCGTACGTCGAGCACGCGCGCCGCCGTCTCGCCGAGCTCGGAGGGTGATCACGCGGCGGGCGATCGCGCAGCGCGGGGCGTTCTGTCTCGCGGTCGCCGCGGCCGCGGCGCTCTCCTCGGCGAGCGCCCTGGCGCGCGACGGGATGGCGGGGGCGCCCGGGGCGCCGGTGCCTGGGGCGCCGGTGTCCGGAGCGCCGGTGTCCGGAGCGCCGGTGCCTGGGGCGCCGGTGCCCGGAGCGCCGGTGTCCGGAGCGCCGGTGCCTGGAGCGCCGGTCGTGGAGATCGCGCTCACGGGCGCTGCGGACCACCTCGGCGCGATCCGGACGGCGCTCGAATCCCAGGCGCTCTCCGCGTTCGCGGTCCGCTTCCGGATCGCGCCGCGGTTCGACGCGGCGGCGCTCTTCGCGACGCGAGCCTCGTCCGGCGTGACCCTCTCGTGCTGGATCGACGTGAGCGATCCGCGCCGCGCGGCGCTCTACTTCACGGATCCCGTGGCCGATCGCTTCCTGGTGCGCTCGATCGAGCTCTCGGGCCGCTTCGACGAGCTCGATCGCGAGTCCGTGGCGCAGGTCGTGGAGCTGTCGCTGCGGTCGCTGCGCGTGGATGCGCGCGCCTCGCTGGATCGGGAGCAGGCGCGCGCGCTCATCCTCCGCCAGACGGCGTCTCCCGAGGTCCCCGCCGAGGTGCCGGCGCCCGCGGCGTCGCGGCGCGCCTTGGAGCTCGGGGTGTTCTACGGGGTGACGGCGCACTCCGCCGAGGTGGGTCTGACGCACGGCCCCGGGGTGCGCGTGGCGCTCGGCGGGGGCTGGGGCCGACACCGGGTCGCCCTCGACGCGCGCTTTCAGTACCAGTTCGAGCGGCGTTACGAGGAGCCGCGGATCGGCCTGGATCTCCGGACGATCACGCTCCGGGCGGACGTCTGCTGGCTTTACCCGGTGGCCACGGGCGTGATGCCGATCGAGCTCGGGGTGCGCCTCGGTGCGGGCGTCGATCATGTGGACGCGGCGCCGAGGCCGGGCAGCGCGGGGGCGTCGGGGTACGTGCCTGCGGAGGCGAGCGCCTCGAACGCGCTCGTGCTGGTGGCCGGTCCGGTGGCGAAGCTGCCGCTGAGCCGGGATATCCGGGTGTTCACGGAGCTCTTCGTCGAGCTCGATCCCGCACGCGTCCGCTACGACCTGTCGCTTGCTCAGGGGACCGAGACCGTCCTTGCGCGCTACCGGCTGCGGCCAGGCGTGCTCCTCGGCGTCGAGCTCTGACGGCCGCTCACGCCGACGGGCGAGCCGGGCGAGCTGACCGTGGTTGCGGTGGAGCCGAGCCGGGCGAGCTGACCGTGGTTGCGGTGGCGGGACCGGACCAGGCCGGACCCGACCGTGGTTGGGGTTGGGCCGACCCGACCGTGGTTGGGGTTGGCCGGCCCGACCGTGGTTGGGGTTGGGCCGGCCCGGGGTTGGGCCGACCCGACCGGGGTTGAGCTCGTCGCTGGGTTGAGGTGGCCGACCCGACCGGGGTTGAGGTCACCGAGGTTGGGCTGACCCGACCGTGGTTGAGATCCGCGGAGACCTGCGACGCCTTCAATGTGTAATTTTGCACCCTGGTGAAACAGATTCGGTTCTCACAGGACGTCCGGCCTACCCGTGATTGATCGCGCCCGCTTCGGCCCACGTGGAGAGCACTGCGGTGCCGGGCGGCGCTTCGCACGATTTCGACCATGCGACCCTGCTTCTCACCGCTTACCCCGCCCCTCGCGCGCCTCCCCGCTGCGCATCCGCGCTCGGTCGGCTACCCCCCCTGTCTCCCCGCCGCCCGCACCGAGGCGCACTTCCTCCATCCGTTGTTTTCCTGCAGGAGCTTGTCATGCGAACGCGCCCCCTCTTCTTGACCGTCGTGCTTCCTCTCCTCGTCGCCGGCCTCGCGTCCGGCGGCTGTGACCCAGCTGACGCCGACGACCCGCCCCCCGCGCATGCGCAGAGCGGCAGCGGCGCGGGCGACGCGGGCAGCGTCACGGGCGCCAGCGTCACGGGCGCCGGCGGCTCGGGCGCCAGCGTCACGGGCGCCGGCGGCTCGGGCGCCGGCGGCAGCGCGAGCGCCGGCAGCGCAGGCGCCGGCGGCTCGGGCGCCGGCGCCGCCGCCGGAGGGCCCACGAGCGCCTCAGGCGGCTCTGAAGGCGGCGGCGGCGCCGCCGCGCTGCCCGACGTCTCGGTCTACATCGCCGGCGACTCGACCGTTCAGACGTACGTGAACAGCCCCATTCACCAGGCGGGCTGGGGCCAGATGCTCGGAGAGTTCTTCGACGCGCGGGTGCACATCGAGAACCGGGCCATCGGCGGCCGCACCGCGCGCCGGTTCATCGACGAGGAGCGTCTGGCCGACATCCTCGACGACATCCAGCGCGGCGATTACCTGCTGGTGCAGTTCGGCACCAACGACAGCAACAAGAACGCGACGTACGAGCACGACGGCGCCACGATTCCCTATTACCTCGACCCCGCGACGGACTTCAAATCGTACCTCGAGCAGTACATCACGGGCGCGCAAGCGCGCGACGCCATCCCGGTGCTCGTCACCCCGCCCCCGCGGAGATCGTGCACCGGGGACAGCCACGATTTCGGCAACGGCATGGCCGCGTATGCCAAGGCCATGCGGGAGCTCGGGGGCGACCTCGACGTGCCCGTCATCGATCTCAACGAGAAGACCCTCGCCCATCTGAACTCGATCGGGTGCGTGGCGGCGGGCGAGGACTTCTTCCTCGTCCGGGCCGATGGCTCGGTCGACGGCACCCACTTCAACGAGACCGGCGCCCGCACCATGGCGGGCTTCGTCGCCGACGGCACCGCGGACGCCGGCCTGCTGCTCGCGCAGTACCGCAAGTGAGCTCCCGGCCCGCAGCTCCGACGCCCCCCCGGCCCGCAGCTCCGGCGCCCTCCGGCCCGCAGCTCCGGCGCCCCCCGGCCCCCAGCTCCGGCGCCCCCGGCCCGCAGCTTCGGCGCCTCCGGCCCGCAGCTCCCGCGCCCCGACGCTTCGCTCGGCCGGTGGCGCGCGCGGCGCCCCGACCGCTCGACGTCACGCCCTCGCGCGCTGGCGGGCAGGCCGCGCCGCGGCCTCGCGCCGGGCGACCTGCCCGCCGTGCGCGGTCGGCGTCACCTCACGTGGATGTCCGGCCTGGGGGGCGCCGCCATCCCGCCGCCGATATGGAAGCTCGGGTGAGGCGGCTGGTTGTAGGCGGTCTGCTCCGAGGTGATCTGCATGCGGTACTGCGGATCGTGCATCAACGTGTAGATCCGCCGCGTCGTCACGCTCGTCGTCGTGTACAGCCGCAGCGCGGCGTCGTTGGATTCGCGCCACACGATCTCTTCCCGCCAGTCGCCGAGCAGGTCGGCCGTGAGCGCAGGCGTCGACTTCGTGCCGTTGTTCGAGGCGCACTGGCTGCAGCTGAGCAGCGAGCCTCCGCCGTACTTGGTGATCGACGTATTGTTCTGCAGCTCGCGCAGCTCGTCCGCGTCCCACCAGATCAGGAAGTTCGCCGAGGCAGGCTGGCTCCCGACGCTCGACCCGCTCGTGGCGGACAGGAGGCCTCCCGTGGAGTTGGTCCACATCTCGGCGCCGGCGTTGCTCGCGAGCACGTCGCCCGCCACGCCGCGGCCGGTGTCGGCGCCCGTGACCGGCCCCTGCCGGAGGACCGCGCAGGTGTTCGCGTCGTGGATGTCGTAGGTCGGCTTGCTGCCGTCCTCGTGGGGCATGAACACCTCGAGCCCCGGACGCGAGAGGACGAAGTCGCTCACGTGCAGCGCGTCGCCGTGCCCGAAGTTCGTCGAGCACTTCCGGGTGCCGTTGCTGTCGATCGTGGAGGCGCCGTAAATCACCTCCTGCGCGCCGTCGGCGTCGACGTCGGCCACCGCCATCGAGTGGGCGCCTTGGCCCGTGTAGGCGGTGTTCGCGTTGCTGTCGGCCTTCCAGATCTGGGTGAGGCTCCCGTCGCGGAAGCTCCAGGCGGTGATCGTGGCGCGCGTGTAATAGCCGCGGGCCATCAGGATCGCCGGCCGGCCGCTCGCCTCCTGTCCTCTCCCGAGGTCGCTCACGAATCCGGCGCTCGCCAGGAACCGGTCGACCCGATTGCCGTACGAGTCCCCCCAGGACGAGACCGTCCCGCGGGGCACGTCGAACGCCACCGTCGCGCGCTCTGCGCCGTCGGGCCCGCCGAACACGGTCAGGTACTCGGGGCCGCTGAGCACGTACCCCGCGCCGTTCCTGTGGTCCGCCGCGTCGTCGTCGGAGGCGGCGGGCCCTCGGCGCAGGTACGCGCCCGTCCCGTCGCGCGTGCCTGGAGCGGTCTTCACGGCGACCTCCGCTTTCCCGTCGCCGTCGAAGTCGTACACCACGAACTGCGTGTAGTGCGCGCCTGCCCGGATGTTCCTCCCGAGGTCGATGCGCCACAGCCGCCGCCCGTCGAGCTTGTAGGCGTCGAGGTACACGGGCCCGGTGCAGCCGGCCTGGGAGTTGTCCTTGGCGTTCGACGGATCCCACTTCAGGATGATCTCGTATTGTCCGTCGCCGTCCACGTCGCCGGTGCTCGCGTCGTTCGCGGAGTACGAATAGCTCTCGCCCGCGTTGTCGCACTTCGAGGGCGTCGCTCCGTTGGCGGGCTTTTCGAGCGGGATGCGGAGGTAGTTCTGGCCCCACGTGGCAGCGGCGGGCGAGGCTGCCTGAGCGGCGCCGCCGACGACGGCCCGGATGGAGTACGTCGACGAGGTGGTGCCGGCGGTGTCGAGGTAATTGGTGCTGTTGGTGACGTTCGCGATGCGCGTGCCGTTCCGGTAGACGTCGTACGAGATGGCATTCGGGTTCGCCGGCTCGTATTCGTAACCGAACATCCTCCACCCGACGTAAACGCCGTTGGAAACCTTGACGGCGACCACGCCGCGATCGAGGTCCTCCATCTGGTAGTGGCCGCTCGGCGCGGAGCCGCCGCTGCCGCCGGAGCCGCCGCTGCCGCCTGCGCCACTGCTGGCGCTGCTGCTGGCGCCGGAGCCGCCGCTGCCGCCTGCGCCACTGCTGGCGCTGCTGCTGCTGGCGCTGCTGCTGCTAGCGCTGCTGCTGGCGCTGCTTCCGGACCCGCCTGCCGTCACGCTCGCGAGCGCCGGGCGCTGCGTGGGACCGCTCGCCGTGGCGCAGAAGCCGAAGCTCGTCGATGCACCGGGGGCCAGGCTCGCGTTGTGGCTTTTCGGCGTCGCGACGAGCTGCGATCCGCTCTCGCGCGCGTCGGCGTTCCAGGAGTTCGCCAGGGCGGAGCCGTTCATGTCGATGGCGATCCGCCAGGTCGTCGTCGCCGCCGTTCCCGTGTTCTGGATCGCGACGTCGGCGCAGTACCCGTTCCCCCAGTCCGACGCGTACGTCAGCGTCGCGGTCAGCCCGTCGCCCGTCAGCGGCTGATCCAAGGCCCCTTGTTGCTCGAGCCCTCCTTCAGGCCCGTACGCGTCATCCATGACACACGCCCCGAGGAGCACGAGGGCAGTGGCCGTTGCTGCGGATAAGCAAGCTCGCATGGAAAAATCCTTTCATAACGCGCGGCGCACGAGGCGATCCGCGAAAGGTCCTCGCTGCCCGGGGCCGGCGGATCATTCGACCGGATGCCCCGGAGGGCGAGGATCAAGGAACGACCTCCATGTTGCTCCGGCAGCTCGGACTCAATCACCAGAGTCTCAAAAAAACGTGCGCTTTCGACAAATCGGAGTTTTCGCGGCGCACGAGAACGCCTCTGGCTCCCGCTGACGCCCGATGGCGGCGGGCCGTGAACCCCGACCTTGTCGGTGGTCTCTCGACATCCCCCGCGACCCTTGCGCGGGCCGCCGAGCGAGCTCCTCCGTGAGAATCCTTGTCGCTGCCGGACGGGGCACGGCGCCGGATCCGTGGCTCCTCCGAGGAACCCGCGCCTCGCAGCTCACGCGCCGCGGCGGCGTGCCGGGTTCGATTGTCCACAGAAAGTCCACAGGATGTGGACAGATGTGCAGTGGTCGTGGGGGCCGACGCGGCTAGAGGCGCGGCGGTGCAGGCCTGCGCGCGCTGGCTCGGCGGGAGCTCGCCGTCGTCCAGGCACGCGTCGTAGCACGCGTCCGAGTCGTTCGGCACGAGGTTCACCGTCACGATCTTCGAGCGCGCGGGCCGCGCCGGGGGCCGAGCATCACAGCAGGGTGCCCTGGAGGACGATCTGCGCGACGTTGAAGTAGATGACGAGCCCCGAGACGTCGACGAGGGTCGCGACGAACGGCGCGGAGGCGCTGGCCGGGTCGAAGCCGAGCCGGCGGATCGCGAAGGGCAGCATCGAGCCCGCGAGCGTTCCCCAGGTGACGATGCCGATCAGGCTGATGGCGACGGTGGCGGCCACCTCGCGGTAGTGCTCCCCGTACGTGTGGAAGATGGCCTGCCACACGAGGATGCGGACCAGACCGATCGTGGCGAGGATGACGCCGAGCGACAGCCCGGCGGTGAGCTCGCGTCGGACGATGCGCCACCAGTCCTTTATCGTGACCTCGCCGAGCGCCATCGCGCGGATGATCAACGTCGTCGCCTGGGACCCGGAGTTGCCGCCGCTCGAGATGATGAGCGGAACGAAGAGCGCGAGCACGACCGCCCTCGCGATCTCCTCCTCGTAATGCCCCATGGCGCTCGCGGTGAGCATCTCGCCGAGGAAGAGCGCCGAGAGCCAGCCGCCGCGCTTCTTCACCATGGCCAGCATGCTGGTCTGCATGTACGGCGTGTCGAGCGCCTCCATGCCGCCGAGCTTCTGGATGTCCTCGGTGGCCGCCTGCTGCACGACGTCGACGATGTCGTCGACCGTCACGATGCCCTTCATCCGGCCCTCGGCGTCGACGACCGGGAGCGCGTTGAGATCGTGGTGCGCGATGACGCGCGCGACCGCCTCCTCGTCCAGCGTGTCGGGCACCGAGATGACGTCCCGGCGCATGACCTCGGACACCAGCTTGTCGCCCGGCGCGACGAAGAGGTCCCTGAAGGACACCACGCCCTGCAGCCGCTGCTCCTGGTCGAGCACGTACGCGTAATAGATCGTCTCGAGCTTCTCCTGGGCCTGCCGCTGCAGGTACCGGATGGCCTCGCCGACCTTCATGTCGGGCCGCAGGCGCGCGAACCGCGGGCTCATCAGGCCGCCGGCCGCGTCCTCGGCGTACGCCATGAGCGCCGTCACCTCACGCCGCGTCGGCTCGTCGAGCATCTCGAGGAACGAGTCGCGGTCTTGCGGCGGAACGAGCTGGATCACGTCCGCCGCGTCGTCGGGCGCGAGGAGCCGCATCCAGAGCTGCCGCTCACCGCTGTTCATCGCGAGCAGGATGGCCGCCTGCTCCTGCCCGGACAGACTCAGGAAGAAGCTGTGGACCTCGCTCCGGTCGACGTGCTCGAAGCTCTCGACGCGCTCCGCGGGGGACAGGACCGCCCAGATCTCGCGGAGCTCGGCGGCGGTGAGACGGTCGTCAGGCATGGCTCGCCTCCACGACGAGGGGTTGCTGGGAAAGGGGGGACGACGAGGAGGTCGAGGCGCAGGCGCCGGCCTCGACGCAACGCGAGGATACGGCGCCGTGCCCTCGTGCACGAGCCCATCTGCGCGCAAAAGGCCTCAGCGGCGCCCGCGATCCATCTCCTTGAGGGCGAGCTTCGCGATCGCCCGCAGGGTGTCGAACACGCCGCGGCCGCTCGCCGCCGCGGCCTCGAAATCGGGCGCTCCGCCCGGGTTGAGGAGCGCGCGGAGCTCCGCGACGTCGGCGATCCCGTCGAGATCCCGCTTGTTGTACTGGATCACGAGCGGCAGCCGCCCGGGCGAGCGGCCCTCCTCGGCGAGGTTGTCCCAGAGATCGGCCATCGACTCCAGGTTCGCGTCGAGCCGGGCGCGCTGCGAGTCCGCCACGAACACGACGCCATCCATCCCCTTCAAGATCAGCTTCCGGCTCGCTCGATAGAAGATCTGGCCCGGCACGGTGTAGAGCTGGAGGCGCGTCCGGAAGCCCGACAGGCCCCCGAGATCGAGCGGCAGAAAATCGAAGAACAGCGTGCGATCGCTCTCCGTCTTCAGCGAGATGAGCCGCCCCTTGGCGTTCGGCACCGTCCGATCGTACACGTACTGAAGGTTCGTCGTCTTCCCGCAGAGCCCGGGCCCGTAATAGACGATCTTGCAGTAGATCTCCCGGGTCGCATAGTTGATGAACGACATCGGCGTGCTCCTCACAGAGTCGACGTTCGAGGGGAGGCAAGGCCGGTCCCCGCATTGGAAGCGAAGGCGATCGGCCGCGATCGCTCGGAAGCGAAGGCAGCGGCCGACCACCGCGTGGGAAGAGGAGGCGACCGCCCGCCCTCGCGATGGAAGGAAGGCAGTCGGCCCCCGCCCTCGAAGGGAGGGCGACGGCGCTCCCCCATCGAATCCCCGCGTCGAGCGCGGCGCGCGCTACGTCACGCGCCGCCGGCGCCCGCGTCGCGCGCTACGTCACGCGCCGCCGGCCGCGAGCCGCTGTGTCGCCGCCGCGGCGGCGAGCGGCGCCGCGCCGGCGGCGCTCAGCAGGACGCGTCGGCGATCGCGTGGAGCGCGGCCACGAACCCCTCGAGGGAGGCGTCGCGCGCGTCGCTGTGCTTCACGAGCCGCTCGTTCACCGCGATGAGCTCCGCGACGTCCTGGCTCGCGCCCGGGACCCGCCGGAGCTCGTGGACCGCGCGGCTCACCCGCGACGGCGGGTCGAGGCACGCGAGCGCCGACAGCGCCGCCGTCGCGCCTTCCTGGTGGCCCGCCGCGAGCGCCTCTCGCGCCATCCCGAGCAGGACCAGCGCGAAGGCGACCTGGATCGCCTCGAGGAAGCCGCGCGAGACCTCCTTGCCGCCCTGGCCGGCCTCGCTCCACGCGAGCGTCACGAGCTCGCCTATCTCCGAGAAGGCGCGCCGCGACATCAGCGCAGAGAGCGTCTCGAGACCGTGCTTGTCCCAGGCGGCCCGCGTCGTCAGCTGGCGCGCGAGCCAGGGGAGCACGGCATACGCGTCGCCCCCCGCCCGGATCGACCCGAGCGCGATGTCGAGCAGCGCGGCCCGCGCCACGCCGTGCGCCTCCAGCCAGACGAGCAGGTTCGCCCGCTCCGACCCCCGCGGCGTCCGCCGCGCCTTCTCGAGGATCGCGTCCCGGAGCACGGCAGGAAAACGGCGGATATGAGCGCTCCAGTCCTCGTCCGAGCCGCGCGCGCGCTCCATCGCCAGCGCGGCCAGCGCGCCGTCGTCGAGCGACAGCAACCCCGCCCGCCGCGCCGCGAGGATCTTCGCGACCGGCAGATCGCGCAGCGCGGGGCGCTCGGCGAGGCCGTCGAGCTCGTCGCCGTCGAGGAGCGGCTCACTGCGGACCTTCGGCGAGAGGACGAACTCCGAGGGCCACTGGACGGGCTCGCGCCGGCAGCGCGCGAGCACGCGCTCGTAGATCGCCGCCGGGACCTTGCCGCGCACGAGATCCGAGAGCTCGATCCACTCCTCCTCAGCGAGCGTGAGCCGCGGCACGCCCAGCACCTCGTGCTGGAAGTGCGCCGGATCCCGGATCGCGAGCCGGGCGAGCTGCTGAATCACTGGCCCGCTGAAGCCGCTCTCGCACCGCGCCCTCCAGCGCAGGAGATCGGATGTCCCGAGCTCCTCGATGTGCTCGGACAAGAAGGCATGATCGTCCGGCTCGAGCACCGGCTGGCGGAGCACATGAAAGAAGGCGACGGGACGGGCACGGCCCCGATGCGCGCGCACCAGGGCGTCGATTTCCGCCTTTCGCATGGCGCGACCTCGTCATCCCCGGCCTGTGCGGCACGGGGACGTCTCTGCGTCTATCGTCGCCTGGCGCTTGCGCGGCCCGTCATGACTCGGCGGTCGGTGGAATGACGGATCCTGTTCCGGACCGGTGTGGCGAGGATAGCGCGAGCGCGACCTCTGTCAAGATGGCAGGCGCGGCAGGGCCCTTTTGCCGCGGCCGGAGAGAGCGGGTGACGCGCCCTGCGCCTCCCGGCGCGTTGGTCTGGTCAACTTGCCGCGCCTCACGCCGGCCCGGCGAAGAACCGCAGCGGCAAGGCGACCGGGCCGCGCACGGTGAGGGTGCGGTTGTAGACGATCTCCCCGGGGCAGCGCTCGATCCGGGCGAAGCGCGCGATCAGCGCTTCCAGCGCCGCGCGGGCCTCCATGCGGGCCAGCGCCGCGCCGATGCAGAAGTGGATGCCGTGCCCGAACTGGAGCCCTCCGTGAGAGCCGCGGTGCAGGTCGAACCGATCCGGCTCGGGGTACTGCCGCTCGTCGCGGTTGGCCGAGGCGACGAGCGCGAGCACGAGCGCCCCCGGCGGCAGCGTCGCCCCGGCGAGCTCCACCTCCCGGGTCGTCAGCCGGGGCACGGACTGGCTCGGACCGTCGTACCGGAGCACCTCTTCGAGGAAGAGCGGCACGAGGTCGGGCGCGTCGCGCAGGCGCCGCAGCATCTCCGGATGATCGGCGAGGAAGAGGAGCGCGTTGCCGAGCAGGTGGGTCGTCGTCTCGAGCCCCCCGAGCAGGAGCAAGACGAGGAAGTCGACGATCTCGGTGTCCGTCAGCGCCTGTCCGTCGGCCTCGGCGCGGATCAGGTCGCTCACGGTGTCGTCCGCCGGGGCGCGGCGGCGCGCCGCGACGACGTCGCTCAGGTACCCCGTCAGCTCGGCGATCGTCGTCCGGACGCGCTCGGCGTGCGCGGGGGGCTCCGGGCCGGGCGTGACCGAGAGGATGTCGTCGGCCCAGCGCTTGAAGTGCCGGCGGAGCCCGTGGTCGAGCCCGAGCACCTCGCCGATGACGAAGGCCGGGAGCGGCATCGCGAGCGCGTCGACGACGTCGAGCTCTCCCGCGAGGCCGCTCGCGAGCTCCTCGGCGACGGCGCGGACGCGCGGCGCGAGGCGGGCCACGGTGCGCGCCCCGAACGCCCGGTGGATGAGCCCGCGGAGGCGCGTGTGCGCCGGCGGATCCAGGGCGAGCATCGAGTTGGCGAGCGGGTTGTACCCCACCCAGGGCGGCTGCCACGCCGCCTTGAAGCCGTGCGACGAGAAGAGCTCCGGGTTCCTGAGGACGAAGAGCACGTCCTCGTACCGGCTCACGGCCCACATTCCGCCGGGCTCGACCTGGCAGACCGGCGCCGCGCGGCGCAGCTCGGCGTACCAGGGATACGGGTCGGCGCGAAACGCGGGCGAGAGCACGTCCATCCGATGATGCATCGCGGTTGCCTCCCGGGCCCCTCGGCCGGGCAGCGCGCTCGAGGACCGAGGGCGGCGCGGGCGAGCGGACCACGGGGGCACCCGAGAGCACCTCGGAGGCCAGGCCGCGATCGCCGGATTTTGCGGCGGTCGCGCGGGACGGAGCGCCGCGCAGCCGGTCAAGATGACCGGGCAGTCGGTCATCTTGACCGAGCGAAGCCCGGGAGGGCAGCGCGCCTCCCGGGCTTCGATCTCGCGATGCCGGCGCTCAGCGCCGCGGGGCAGGCCTCACTTGCAGAACACGAGGACCTTGCCGTCGTCGAAGACCTTGACGGCGACGACATCGCTGATGTCGACGTCGTTGTCGCTGAGGATGTCGCCGATCTTCACGTTGTTGAGGATGTCGATCCCGTTCAGCGTGTTCTGAAGGTTGACGAGCTGGAGCTTCACGAGGAGGTTGTTCAGCGTGTTGTCCACGTTCACGAGCTCGTCGCCCGAGAGGATGTCCTCGAGGTAGACGACCTTGATGTCCTCGGCGTTCACGCCGACCAGCGCGATGACGTCCGTGATCTGGGCGGTGATGAGGCCGAGCGCGCTGGTCACGCTCGAGTAGTTCGGCACGTCGGTGTGATCCGGAGCCGACCACGACGCCAGGGCGGTGGTCGACATGCTGATGGCAACGAGAGCAGCGCCGACGCCAGACAGAACGCGAGACTTGAGCGACTTCATGGTTGTTTTATCCTCGTGGTGACAGGTTCTTTGTTATTCTTTGCGATCTATTTCGGTCATTTCGGCTGATCGAAGCCCGGAGGCAGCGCGCCTCCCGGCTTCGATCTCGCGATGCCGGCGCTCAGCGCCGCGGGGCAGGCCTCACTTGCAGAACACGAGGACCTTGCCGTCGTCGAAGACCTTGACGGCGACGACATCGCTGATGTCGACGTCGTTGTCGCTGAGGATGTCGCCGATCTTCACGTTGTTGAGGATGTCGATCCCGTTCAGCGTGTTCTGAAGGTTGACGAGCTGGAGCTTCACGAGGAGGTTGTTCAGCGTGTTGTCCACGTTCACGAGCTCGTCGCCCGAGAGGATGTCCTCGAGGTAGACGACCTTGATGTCCTCGGCGTTCACGCCGACCAGCGCGACGATGTCCGTGATCTGGGCGGTGATGAGGCCGAGCGCGCTGGTCACGCTCGAGTAGTTCGGCACGTCGGTGTGATCCGGAGCCGACCACGACGCCAGGGCGGTGGTCGACATGCTGATGGCAACGAGAGCAGCGCCGACGCCAGACAGAACGCGAGACTTGAGCGACTTCATGGTTGTTTTATCCTCGTGGTGACAGGTTCTTGTTTTGGTTTGACCGTTCAACGCGCACAGAACACCGGTTCGTCATGAGCCATTCACGAGTCCCATCGATCGATCGCGCGCTCGGGCGGCCCCGTCCGTCGGGTGCGCGTCCGCCTGGATCGATCTCGACCTGTGGTCGCCAGCCGGCGCTCTCGCGCCGGTCTCCATGCAGCCATGTTGTACCGAGCGGGCTTCTATAACGAAGCCCCCCGCGCGGCGCGCTGCTGCGAACAGCCCTGCGCGCTGCGAAAGCAATGTTCGCTCATGCCGTCCCGGAGCTCATGCGCCCCACTTGCAGAGCCATTCGGCCCTCGCGTCGGAGCGTATTCACGGTTGATGCCAACGTCAGAGTCGGTGCCAGGACAGCAGAACCATGAAAGAGTTCAGTGGCTCTGTCGTCCGGGTGACAAAGGTGCCTCACTGGGGCTGTGACAATGAGACAAGACACAACAGGCTACGTGGAGCCGCGTGGACTCTCTGTCGTAGTGCGCTTCTGCCGTTGTCTATCCCGAGCTCATATGATATCGATTTAGGTTTGCCCGCGCAAGGGATGGGGCGGTGCGTCGATGCTGCCCGGACGCGGAGGTGGTCAGTTTTATACCGCCTCCGCCCGTCCCGTCGTCTGCTGGCGGGCTCATCCGCAGTGACGACGCCCGGGCCGCGCCGAGCGTGCGTCGTGCGGCGCGACCCGCTTTCGCCGAGAAATCAAGCGGTCGCCGCGCGGTGGGCGGCCTGAGCGGTCGTCTCGAGATCCGCCACGAGCGGTAGCCGGATCCTCCTCTGCGGTCGTGTGTCCGCGGGAGCTGCATGCCCTGGCCCGCAGGTGCATGCCCTGGCCCGCAGGTGCATGCCCTGGCCCGCAGGTGCATGCCCTGGCCCGCAGGTGCATGCCCTGGCCCGCAGGTGCATGCCCTGGCCCGCAGGTGCATGCCCTGGCCCGCAGGTGCATGCCGGAGCACGCAGACTCGACCGCGGAGCACCGGCGTCGCTGGCGCGGCTCGATCCTGGCGCACCGGCGGGCCGGGGAGCCGCGCGCTCGGTGCGGGCGGGCCACCCGCCCGTCCCGAGATGGGAAAGGACAGAGGGTATCGCGGCGCGCGGCGGCGTCGCGACAGGGAAGCTCCGTCGGTATCCTGCTATCGCGCCGAATCCGTAATGCTGCTCTCTAAACCATCCATTCGACGACGAGGGCTGGCTGGCAAAAGACAGATCGGAACCGGCGAATGGGCGGCAGATGCGGTAACGGGCAGATCGCGGGGCTGCCCTCGACCCAGCTCGCGTGGATGTCTCCTCTCGCGCTGGCCGCCTGACGGCGTGGCGCGCACCTCGAGAGGCGACGTCCGCGTCGATCGAGCCGCTCGGGCGCGCCGCCCGGAGGCGATGCGCGCCCGTGGAGCGACGCCCGAGCGCGGTGTCCGCCGTCGCCTCGAAGCGCGGTCGAAAACGTGCTGTCCATTCGTCCACGCTCCTCCAGGGGCGTCCTGGATGTCGCGGGGAGCGCACATCGGCTTGCGTCATCCCGCAATCGATTGCGCTTCGATTGCCGCCGTGCCAACCCAAATGGCAGAGACGCGCCCAGCCGCTCGGCTGAAAAGGCAGCGAGATAGTCGATCTCGTCGGCGATGCAGCAGGAGGGGAAGAAAACAGGCAACGCTGGCGTGTAAATTGCGACTCCTCGCGACAGACGCCCACGTCGAATGCGCCCGGCGCCGCCGAGGCGACACCGTGGAACCATTCGTTCCTTATGAAAGCAAGGTTGGGAAGAGCCATGATCGATCAACGACGAGCGTTCAACCGCAGGCACTTCTTGCAAGGGATGACCCAGCTCGCCGCGGTCGCCGCCGCGGCGCCCGCGCTCGGCTCGGACCCGTGGAGAGGCGCCACCTGCACCAGGCTCACCCCGGGGCAGCCCGAGGACGTGAGCATGAGCTCCGAACGGCTCGAGGACGTGTTCGCACGGATTCAACGCCGGGTGAGCGAGGGCCTGTTCCCCGGCGCCACCGCGCTGGTCGCGCGGAACGGGGTCGTCGTGGGGCACCGGGCCTTCGGGAGCAAGGTCGCCGGCGCGGACGAGCCGGTGACGCTCGACACGATCTTCGACCTGCAATCGATGACCAAGGTGCTCTCGACGGCCGCCTCGGCGCTCGCGCTCGTGCAGGAGGGGGTGATCGAGCTGAGCGATCCGGTGGCCAGCTACCTGCCGGAGTTCGCCGCCAACGGAAAGGGGGGCATCTCCGTCTACGACATGCTCCGTTACTCGGCCGGCCTGCCGATGGACAACCAGCGCCTGGACGAGCCGGACGACGAGACCGCGTGGCGCATCATGGCCGAGACGCCGCTCGAGTACGCGACGGGCACGTCGGTGCTCTACAGCGATCTCACGTACCGCCTCCTCGGGCGCATGATCGAGGCCGCCGCGGGGGACGATCTGGACGCCGTCGCGCGCGCCCGGATCTGGGAGCCTCTCGGCATGAACGACACGATGTACAACCCGCCCCCGGAGCTGCTCGAGCGCATCGCGGCCACGGGGTACTCGCCCCTCCGGGGCTACGTCGTCCGCGGCGAGGTGCAGGACGAGCAGGACTTCGCGCTGGGCGGCGTCACCGGGTGTGACGGCGTCTTCTCCACGGCGATGGACATCGCGGTGTTCTGCCAGATGATCATGAACGGGGGCGCCTACGGCGGCGCCGAGGTCCTGCGGCCCGACCTCGTGCGAAAGATGAAGAAGAACAACACGCCCCAGGTGACGGCGGCGGCGACCGACACCTCGCCCATCAACAACCTGCTCTTCACCCCGAAGGGCCTCGGATGGGAGCTCTGGACGAGGCGCTTCTCGAACGGCGGCATGCGCCTGTCGCCGCGCGCGTACGGCAAGGCGGGCGGCGCCGGGACGTTCGTGTGGGTGGAGCCGGATCTCGAGATCATCGGCGTCCTCTTGACCAACCACGGCCTGCCGCAGCCGTTCGACGACATCGGCTGGAGCCGGATGCTCGACGCCATCGGCTGCGCCGAGTTCTTCGACGGCATCATCAACGCGGTGCACGGCTGAGCGCCCCGCGGGCGCGCCGGGCGGGCGTCAGTCCGGGTCGAGCGCGTAGACGGTCGTGGTCGTCTTGCGCCCGGTGAGGTTGCGCTCGCCCAGCGCGCGCAGGGGGAAGGCGTCGCCGGCGAGGGACCGGGTGGCCTCCGAGACCAGCACCTGGTTCGGCGCCGCGATCGCCTCGAGCCGCGAGGCGACGTTCACCACGTCGCCGATCACCGTGTACTCCATCCGCTTGTCGGAGCCGACGTTGCCCACGATCGCCTCTCCGGAGTTCACGCCGATGCCGAGGCGGACCTCGACGTCGTATCGCTCGCGCCACTCCTCGTTCGCCGTCTCGAGGAAGCGCATCATGTCCTCCGCGGCCGCGAGCGCGCGCCGCGCGTGATCCGCCTGCGCGAGCGGGGCGCCCCAGACGGCCATGACGCAGTCGCCGATGAACTTGTCGACCGTGCCCCCGTGCCGGAACACGATCTCGGTGAGCATCGAGAAGAGCTCGTTGAGGAGGGCGACCATGCGCTCGGCGTCGCGCGACTCGGCGAGCGGCGTGAAGCCGACAACGTCGGCGAAGAGCACCGACACCGCCGCCCGCTTGCCGCCGAGCGCGAGCGGGTGCTCGCCCCGCACGATCGCGTCGACGACGGCCTTGTCCATGAACCGGCCGAGATCGCCGCGGAGCTTCGCCTCCCGCGCGATCTCGGCCTCGCCCTGCTCGAGATCCGCGGCCATGCGGCCGAGCGAGGCGGCGAGCTCGCCGATCTCGTCGCGCCGCCCGCGGAGCCCGTCGCCGAGCGCGATCTCGCGCCAGCGCCGGGCGCCGATGAGCCGCGCCTGCGCGACGAGGTGGAGGACCGGGCGCGTCACGTGGCGGGCGGTGAAGACCGCGAGGACGAGCGCGAGGGCGAGCGCGCCCGCGGCGACCCCGAGGCCGCGGCGCCGCATCTCGTCGAGCGCGGCGAAGGCCACCGGCTCCGGGCGCCAGATCGCGACCGCCCAGCCGAGGTCGGGGAGCGTCTCGATGGCGCCGATCATCCGCTGGCCGCCCTCGTCGTGCGGGCCGAGCACGCTGATCTTGTCGGTCCACACCGCGCCCGGCGGGAGCTTGCCCCAGAGCGGCAAGGCCGAGACGTCGGCGCCCGGCGCCGCGCCCGGCACGCCGAACGCCGCGATCGCCCGGCGATCGTGGCCCGCGATGAGCAGGCGCACCTCGCGGCCGCCGAAGCGGCGCGCGGCGATCGCCGCGAGGTCGCGCCCGAGCGCGTCGAGCGCCACCTCCGCGACCACGTAGCCGGCAGGGCCGGCCGGGGAAGGCGGCGCCGCGCCGGCGGGCGCATCGGCCGCGCCGGCGGGCGCGTCGGCCGCGCCGGCGGGCGCCGCGCCGGCCGCGCCCGCCCCGCCGGAGGACCGCACGCGGGCCACGAGGAGGCCCCGCGCCGGACCGACCACGCCGAAGCCGACCCCGCGCTCGTCCGCGAGCCGGCGCAGCGCGGCCGGCGCCGCGGGGACGTCCGCGCCGGACGAGGCCTTGCGGATCACGGTGCCGATCCCCGCGTCGGGCACCTCGAGCCGCACCGCGTCGACAAGCGCGCGCGTCGCGACGAGGGCCCGCACCGACGCGACCGCATCCTCGTCCCGGATCGCGCCGCCCGCGGCATGACCGAAGATGGCCGCCGCCGCGACGACGTCGCTCTCGACGTCCCGGACGAGCTGGATCGAGACCGAGGCTACCTCGGAGAGGATCGCCGC
Organism: Sorangium sp. So ce185; assembly: GCF_051526825.1. Lineage (NCBI taxonomy): Bacteria > Pseudomonadati > Myxococcota > Polyangiales > Polyangiaceae > Sorangium > Sorangium sp. So ce185. Next base: position 2,612,599 of record NZ_CP150316.1, read on the forward strand.
CTGCAAGGCCTCCTCGGACGTCCGCACGGCGCGCCGGTTCACGTCGGCGAGGAGCGTGACGGCGACGGCCACGGGGACGAGCGCGATCCCCGCGAACAGCGCGATCGCCTTCGCCTTGAGCGAGAGCGCCCTCACGCGGCGCCCCCGGCGCGCGCCCGGGTGGTTGTCGACTTTGCCCAGAGAGTGTCCCCATGAAGGCGGGAAGGCGGGAAGATCATTGATGTTTTCTTCCCGCCTTCCCGCCTTCATGTTCAAATCTGACCACGGCTCGGCCGCGGCTCGCCGCGCCGCGCGCCCCGCGGCGCGCCCGGTCACTCAAGGGGGCCGTCCTTCCAGCCGGCCGCGCCCTCGTCCGTGCGCTTGCGGATCTGGAACTCCACCCGGCGGTTCCTGGCCCGGCCGTCGGGGGTGCGGTTGTCGGCGAGGGGCCGGCGCGCGCCGAAGCCGCGCGCCTCGAGGCGGCGGGCGTCGATGCCGCGCGCGGTCAGCCACGCGACCACGGCGAGCGCGCGGCGCTGCGAGAGCCGCAGGTTCCCCTGGTCGGTGCCCTGGTTGTCCGTGTGGCCGTCGACCGCGACCCGCGCGATCTCGGGGTGCTCCTCGAGGACCGCCGCGACCTCGGCGAGCAGCTCGAAGCTCTCCGGCTCGATCTCGGCCCTGCCGGTCGGGAACTGGACCTGCTGCAGGATGACGATCTGCGAGCCCTCGATGCGCACCGCGAACGGGCAGCCGTGCGTCGCGCGGTCCTCGCTCGGCTTGCCGCGCTCGTAGGGGCAGGCGTCCGCCGCGTTGGGGATGCCGTCGCCGTCGGTGTCCGCAGGGCAGCCGTGCCTCGACGTCGGCCGGGCCCCCGCGCCCCCGGGCGCGCCGTCGGCCGCGGCGCTGCTCACCCCCGGCTCGTCCGGGCAGCGATCGTCGACGTCGTAGATCCCGTCGTCGTCCCGATCCGCCGGGCAGCCGCGCCGGAACGCCTGCCGGGCCCCCGCCGCCGCGGCCGGCGGGCGCGCCTCGCCGATGACCCGGGGGCACGCGTCCTCCGCGTCGGGGACCGAGTCCCCGTCGAGATCGGCGGCCGGAGCCGGCGCGCGCGCGGCGCCGCGGCCGCCGTCCGCGGCCGCAGGCGCGCCCGCGGGGGCCCGAGGCGCGGCCGAGGACGGCGCCGGCAGGGCGTCCGCGGCGACGCCGATCGCCGCGAAGAAGCGCGCCTTGGGCGTGCCGGGCAGCCGCCCGAAGCCGGGGCCGGCGCCCGCGTCCAGCGTGAGCGGGCCGAGCGACCAGCGCGCGGTGAGCAGGAGCTCCGCCCCCGCGCGGCCCGGCACCCGGAGCGCCGACGCCTCGCCGGCGGCCGCCCACACGGAGAGCTCCGACCCGAGCTGCAGCGGGCCCTTGCGGACGCCGGCGCCCGCGGCGAAGAACACCTCGCTCCCCGTCAGGCTGTCCGCCGAGGCCGGCTGGAACCGGCCCCCCGCCGCGGCCGACCAGCGGAAGCCCGGATGCTCCGCCCCCACGATCACCCGCGGCGCGTAGCGCGCGGCGCCCGCGCCGGCGAAGGCCGCGTCGCCGGTCGGCAGCCAGACCGAGAGCCCGAGCGCCGCCGCCGGCCAGAGCCCCTCCTGCGGCAGGAGCGTCACCCGGCCGCCCACCTGGAGATCGGCGAGCGCGGCGCCGCCGCCGGGCGCCGTGACGCGGACGTCCCCCAGCGCGCCGGACGCGCCGCCCTGATCCAGCACGAACGGCGCGTCGAGGTCGAGCTTGACCCGCCCGAAGAGCTCCACGCTCGCGAGCGCATGGAGGATCGCCTGCCGGTCCACCCACGCGACCGCGCCGGCGGGCGCCGTCCCGCGCAGGCTGAGCGGTTGATGAGAATAGGAAAACAGCAGTCCGACCGCCGGCCGGAGCTCGCCCGATACGCCGGCAGAAGGGACAGTGGTTAGCCCGTCGCCCGCGGGCGCGGGAGCGAGCCTGTCGAGCGCGGTGGCCTCCTGCGCCGCGGCCGGCATGGAAGCCGAGGCGGCCGCGACGAGCAGCGGGGAGGCCAGGAGGGGCGCGATGGCGCGCGCCGACCAAAACGCCATCGGTCTGCTCGTATCCCATTGCCTGGTCTCTTGCAACGCCGATCTCGATCCGGTAGCGTGCGCCGGGCGTGGCATCGTCAAGTGGCCAGTCCGTCGCTATCGCGGTGCTCCTCGGCTGTGCCAGCCACGTTGGTTACGTCGGCGCGTCGAGCGCCAAAGAGCCGACGCCGGGATATCCAGAGGCGGTCATCCAATGGGGCGTGCAGCGCGGAGAGACGTGCGACCACATCGCAGAGGTCCTCTACGGCTCGTCCAGGCATGTTGGGTTGATCCAGCGATATAACCGCGTCGCGTGCGGCCCGGGCACGGCGCTCGCGGAGGGCCTCACGCTGGTGCTCCCCGCCGAGGTGACGTCCATCCCCGACGCGAAGATCCGGTCGATGCACCCGGACGTGCGCGCGCGGGCGGCGGGCGGCGCCTGGGCGCCCGCGGCGCCGGGGATGCCCCTCGTCGCGAACTCGAGCGTCAACACGCTCGATGAGGGGCGGGCAGACATCGAGTTTGTGGATCGGACTCGGGTGCTGCTCGCGCCCAATACGCTCGTCGTCATCTACGGTACGGCGAGCCGAACGCGGGTATCGAAGACGCCGCCCGCGGCCGTGGAGCTCGCGGACGGCGAGGTGAAGGCCGCGCTCGCCGCGCTGCGCGGCCAGTCGGTCGAGGTCGCCACGGGCGGGGGCGGCCGGGTGAGCGCGTCGTCGCGGGACACCGTGGTGCAGCGGCGCGGGGAGCGGACGACGGTCGCGGTGTTCGACGGCAAGGCGGGGGTCAGCTCGGGCGGCGTCTCCGTCGTGGTCCCGAAGGACCATGGCACCCGCTTCTCGGACAGGGCGCCGCCCGCGCGCCCGCGGCCGCTGCCGCCGCCGCCCGAGTGGACGACCGCGGACGTCGCGCCGATCGCGCTCGCCCCGGCGGGGCTCGGCGTCCTGTCGGCGTCGTGGAAGCCGGCGCCCGGGGCGGCCGGCTACCGCGTCGAGGTCGCGCGCGACCCGGAGCTCAACGACCTCGTCGTCCGCGAGGAGGTGAAGCCGGACGTCGTGTCCTTCCGCGCGGAGAAGATGCCGGCCGGCGCCTATTTCCTCCGGGTCCGGGTCATCGATCGGGAAGAGTACCTGGGCGTCGGCGCGGTGCGCCGGTTCCACCTCGTCGCCGCGCGCGTCTCCGGCGGCGTCGCCCCGGCGGCGCGGGAGATCACCGCGAACCCGTACGGGATCGTCGAGCTCACGCCGTCGCCCGCGCTCGAGCTCTCGCTCGACGACGGGCCGTTCGGCCCCGTCCCCGAGCGCATCGACCTCCTCCAGCGCGCCCCGCGCGAGCTGCGGCTGCGCGAGCGGGGCAGCGCCGCGGCGGAGCGTCGGCCCGACGCGGTGACGTCGCTCCCGGTCCGGTACACGGCGGTGGGCGCGTCGATCCAGGCGGCGCGCGTGGCGACGGCGGGCGGGCCGGCGCTCGAGGCCCGGGTGGCGCTCGACGGGGTCGCGGGGGTCGACGTCGCGCGGCGGGTGGCGCCGCGGATCGTCGCCCACCTGCCGGGCGGGGCGCGCTCCGCCGCGCTGACCGGCGGCGAGCGGGGCGGCGCGCTGACCGCGCGGATCCCGCTGCCCCCGGAGGCGACGCGCCCCGGCGCGCCGTTGCGCGTCCGGCTCGACGTCGCGGACGGCCGCGGCGGCGTGCTCGGCACGAGCGACGTCGAGCTGCCGGCCGAGCCGGGGCCGGCGCGCGCTGCGGTCCCGGCGCCGCCGGCCGCGCCCGTGCTGGGCGCGTACCTCCCGCTCCTGCCGGTGACCGCGGCGGCGGACGCGCTCTGGCTCGGGCCCACGCCGCCCGCCGTGGTGGCCGTGGGCGCGGCCGCGGTGCGCGCCGGGGGCGGCTGGGTCGCGGCGGGGCAGGTGCGCGCGAGCGGCGCCATCGGGCCGCTGGGGTTCGACGCCGCGCTGCGCTCGAACCCCGCCGGCGGCGGCGAGGGGGTGGGCAGCGCCGGCTGGCTCGGCGCGCGCTTCCGGGCCGTGCGCCTCGACCGCTCGGCGCTCGAGCTCGGCCCCACGCTCCGACTGGGCGTGCCCCTGGCCGACGGGGGCCCGCCGGTCCGCATCGAGCCCGGGGTCGCGCTCGGCGGCGCGGCGGGCCGGCTCACGTGGGTGGTCGACGCGGGCCTCCGCATCCGCGCGGGGGGCGGCGGGGAGGGCGCGGCGGGCGGCGAGGGCGGCGCGGCGGGCGGCGAGGAGGGCGGCGGCGCGCCGACCGCGCCGCCGTCGCAGGGCTTCCTGCTGGCGGGCGCGGCGGCCGACGCTGCGCCGTGGCTCCGGCTGCACGGCGCGCTGGATCTGCACCTCGTCCACCGGGACGATGGGGCGAACGACGTGCTCGGCGGGCTGTCGGCGGGCGCGGAGGCGGGCGGCGCGCTGTTCGGGGCGCTGTCGGTGCGGGTGAGCCCGTGGCGCGAGGCGGGCGAGGGCCCGGTCACGGCGCAGATCGCGGTGGGCTTCCGCGAGGCGCCGCCGTGAGCGGCGGCGACGGCGCGCGCCGGCCGCCGGACGGGGACGGGCGCCGGCCGCCGGACGGGGACGGGCGCCGGCCGCCGGACGGGGACCTCGGCCGCACCGTGCTGAAGGGCGCGCGCGCGCCGGGCACCCAGCTCGTGCCCGACCCGCACCAGCGCACCGGCCGCATGGCCGACGCGGAGACGCTCCCCTCGGACGTGCCGGAGGCCGGCCCGCCGCAGCGGGCCGGCGTCGGGCGGGTCCTCGGCGGCAAGTACAACCTCGTGCGGCTGCTCGGGGCCGGCGGGATGGGGGAGGTCTACGAGGCGGAGCACGTCCTGCTCGGCGTCCCGGTCGCGGTCAAGACGATGCACCCGCACATCGCGCTGCTCCCGGAGAGCCGGCGGCGGTTCTTCCGCGAGGCGCGCGCCGCCTCGCGCCTCGTGCACCGGAACGTGGTCAAGGTGCTCGACCTCGGGGGCGACGAGGACGGCGAGGACGGGCAGATCTACCTCGTGATGGAGCTGCTCAAGGGGCAGTCGCTCGCCGCGCGGCTCCGGGCGTCGCGCGCGCTCATGGACCTCGCGGAGGTGGCGGAGATCTTCGGCGACATCCTCGACGGCGTGGGCGCCGCGCACGCGTGCGGCATCGTGCACCGCGATCTCAAGCCCGAGAACGTGCTGCTGGCCGAGCAGGACGGGCAGCGCGTCGCCAAGGTCGTCGACTTCGGCCTGGCGCACCTCGACGACCCGCTCGACGCCGGCCCGACGCTCACCTCGAACGACATGGTCGCCGGCACGCCGGAGTACATGAGCCCCGAGCAGTGCCGCTCGCTCGCCGTGGGCCCGAGCACCGATCTCTACGCGTGCGGCTGTATTCTCACCGTGCTCTTGCAGGGGTCGCCGCCGTTCACCGGTCTTCCGGCGATCGAGCTCATGGCGATGCACATGTTCTCGATCCCGCCGCCGCTGGCTCGACCGCCCGGGGCGCCGCCGGTCCCGCCGCTCCTGGAGCGGCTCCGGCTGGACCTCCTGGCGAAGCTGCCGGAGCGGCGGCCGGAGAGCGCCGCGGCGGCGCGGGCGCGGCTCGACGAGGCGATGTCGCGGGAGGCGGAGGCGCGCCGGCTGCCCGAGCGCAAGGCGGACGTGCCGCTCGGGGAGCGGGGCGAGCGCGCGCCGCCCTGGCCGCTCGGCGAGACGGCGGCGCTCGCGCCCGTGCCGGAGCGCGCCGTCGGGCTGATCCGGCTCGCGCCGGCGGGCCAGGGGCTCAGCGAGGCGTGCGAGATCGGGCTCGACGCGCAGCGGATCCACCTCACCGAGGTGGCCGACGCCGCCGCGCTCGTCGCGTCGGGGCTCGGGGTGGCCGTGATCGACGCGGGCGCGGACGTGGAGGCGGCGTGCGCGCTGCTGGAGGCGCTCGGCCGCGCGGCGCCCGGCGTGCGGGCCGTCGTGTGCGCGGCGGGGCTCTCCTCGGACCGGATGAACGCGCTCGTCGCTGCGGGCGCCGCGGACGTGGTCCGCTACCCGGTCGCGCCGGACGTGCTGTCGCGCAAGATCGCGCGGGTGGTGCGCCGCGGGCGCTAGAGCGCCGATCATGCCGAAATTCGGCAAAGCATCGATTCATGGAGAAGAGGACCGCGAGGGCGCAAGGGGCGCGGGGAGGAGAAGAATAAAATTCCATCTCTGTCCCCTTGCGCCCCTTGCGCCTCTTGCGCCTCTCGCGCCCTTGCGGTCTCTCCTCGTGCAGCATGGTCCCGCAAATGCCTATGCCGAGTGACCGGGGCCCACGCTGAGCGCGGAAGCAGGGGAGAGCTGGATGGCGTGCCGGGCTCAGCAAGCGAGCGCGCTGGCTGGGTGAATTTGTGAATGCTCACAGCAGCGCGTACCTCGATCGCCGAGCGGCGGGCTGGTCGATCGACGTTGACATCCCGCATGTGAACGCTCACACTGCCGAGCGGTCATCATGCTTTTGCTTTGCTCCGGAAGGGCCGTCATGCACATCCAGGAGACGGTCATGAAGTAGCGATCGGTCATGTCGCTCGCGGCTGGGATCGCGGTCCTGGCCAGTGGCGATCCTGGTTGCACCAACGATCCCAGCAGTGGTGGGACCTCGGTGCAGCCGGCAGCGGCGGGAACCCCGGGATCGACCCGGCGTATCCCGTCCAGCAGCAGGCCTCTCCGGGGGGCTGCACCATCAACATCTGGTCGTGTCGTACGGCGACGCCAGCCGTCCATCTCACCACAGCTTTTCGAGCGCGCTCGCATGCCGAGCGCGGCCGGCGCGGCCCGCTGGTCGCAGGCGATCTTCGACCAGATTCGCACGAGATTCGCGCGAGATTCTCGCGAGATTCGCGCGCCTGGCGGTCGCGCCCGTCGAGCACTCGGCCCCATGTCGACGTCGAGTTGCCATCATGACTCCGCATCTGAGCTTATCGCACCTTTATGAGGATCAAGCCCGCTCGCGATGCACAATCGGCTTGACGGGCCTGCCAGCCCGGAACAATAGATACCCTCATCGTGTTGCCTGGCGCACGCGAGATGAACTTATCCACTCTGCGCGGCAATGGCCAGCGCGGCGGCCCGCTCGGGAGCCTTGAGCACGTGGCGATCGATCCCGACCCACGCAAGGGCAGCGCTGAGCAGTGAGAAGATTCCAGTTTCACTTACTTAACAGGACGAGGAGAACGGGATGAGATTCGGAACCAAGCAGAGCTTGCTTGCGGCGGCGGCGGGCGTCCTCGCCGTGTCGTGCGTCGTCGGCCCCGAGGGGGCGTACGACGCCGAGATCGAGGAGCAAGGCTCGCTCGAGGGCGCCATCACGGTCGATACGAACGCGGTCTACACGATCGTCGGCGTCCAGAGTGGAAAATGCGTGCAGGTGGCTGGGGGCAGCACCGCTGATGCAGCGGCCATGCAGATCGCCAGCTGCAACGGCTCGACGCGGCAACAGTTCCGCATGGAATCGGCGGGCGGCGGCTACTATCGCATCCGCAACGTCAACAGCAACCGGTGCATGGACGTCACGGGCGCCTCCACCGGCGACGGCGCCGCCGTCCAGCAATACTCCTGCTGGACGGGGCAAAACCAGCAGTGGTCGTTCACGGACGTCGCCAGCGGCGTCGTGCGCATCACCGCGCGCCACAGCGGCAAGTCCCTGGACGTCTACGGCCGCGGCACCGCGGACGGCACCGCCGTGATTCAATGGGCGTCGAACGGCGGCACCAATCAGCAATTCCGACTCACGCCCGTGGGCTCGGGAACCAGCAGCACCAGCAGCAGCAGCAGCACCAGCGGCAGCGGCGGCTCCGGCGGCTCCGGCGGCGGCACCGGCGGCACCGGCGGCACCGGCGCAGGGGGCGGCACCGGCGGCGGGGGTGGCACCGGCGGCACGTGCACCGCGTCGCGACCGGCTGGTCGAAACGTGTCGGGGAGCGGCCCTCATCAGGTGATCGTCGAGACGAATGCAGACCCGGGCATCAACCAGGGCACCATCTTCCGTCCGGCGGATCTCAGCGGAGCCACCAAGTATCCGATCTTCGTCTGGGGGCAGGGCGCATGCTCGCGAGACGGGCTCGCGAATCAAGCGGCCATGGCCGAAATCGCCTCGCATGGCTACTTCGTGGTGGCGGACGGGACACCGGGAAACACGCAGCCCAACCGCGACCTCGGGAGCGGAGGCGAGGTGCTGCGCGGCTACGTCGACTGGGTGATCGCCCAGAATGAGAAACCTTGCAGCGCCTACTACCAGAAAATCGAGACCACGAAGGTCGCGGCGAACGGCTTCTCCTGCGGCGGCTTGATGGCGGCGGGGACCGCTGCAGATCCCAGGATGACGACCTGGGGACACACGAGCAGCGGCTCCTTCTCGGCGAATCAGTCGTTCTACAACTCGATCCACACGCCCGTGTTGATCGTCACCGGCACGGCGGATAGCCTGGGCGCGAACCAGAACGGCGCGAGGGACTTCCAGAACATCGCCGCCCTGGGTGATATCCCGGTCATGATGTTCGCCAAGGTCGGCGCGGATCACGGGGGCGACCTGTGGGCCCGGAACGGCGGCGAGTTCACTCAGGTCAACCTGGCGTGGCTCAACTGGTGGCTCAAGGGCGACGAATCGGCCACCGGCAAGGGCATGCTCGTCGGCCCGAACTGCCGCTTCTGCACCGACAGGACCTGGCAGATCTCTTCTGCCAACCTGCCCTAGTGTGGCTCGCGCTCGAACCGCCTTGCTCCGAGGAGCAAGGCGGTTCGACCGACCCTGGCGCGCGCAGAGCGAACCGATCCACCCTGCGCGCGTCTCTACGTTCATCCGCAGCGGCAGTGGCCGACGCGGCGGCCCGCTCGGGAGCCTTGAGCACGCGGCGAGCGACCCCGACCCACGCGAGGGCAGCGTCGAGCAGTGAGAAGATGTCAGTTTCACATCCTTGACAGGACGAGGAGGACAAGATGAGGTTCGGAACCAAGCAGGGCTTGATTGCGGCGGCGACGGGCGTCCTCGCCGTGTCGTGCGTCGTCGGCCCCGACGGGGCGTACGACGCCGAGATCGAGGAGCAAGGCTCGCTCGAGGGCGCCATCACGGTCGATACGAACGCGGTCTACACGATCGTCGGCGTCCAGAGCGGGAAATGCGTGCAGGTGGCTGGAGGCAGCACCGCTGATGGAGCGGCCATCCAGATCGCCAGCTGCAACGGCTCGACGCGGCAACAGTTCCGCATGGAGTCGGCGGGCGGCGGCTACTATCGCATCCGCAACGTCAACAGCAACCGGTGCATGGACGTCACGGGCGCCTCCACCGGCGACGGCGCCGCCGTCCAGCAATACTCCTGCTGGACGGGGCAAAACCAGCAGTGGTCGTTCACGGACGTCGCCAGCGGCGTCGTGCGCATCACCGCGCGCCACAGCGGCAAGTCCCTGGACGTCTACGGCCGCGGCACCGCGGACGGCACCGCCGTGATCCAATGGGCGTCGAACGGCGGCACCAATCAGCAATTCCGGCTCACGCCCGTGGGCTCGGGGACCGGCAGCACCAGCAGCACCAGCAGCACCAGCAGCACCAGCGGCACCGGCGGCTCCGGCGGCAGCGGCGGCAGCGGTGGCTCCGGCGGCGGCGGCGGCTCCGGCGGCGGCGGCAGCACCGGCGGCACGCGCAGCGCCGGCTGCGGCATTCCCACCTCCCTCGCCAGCGGTAACCGCACCATCAACGTCAACGGCACCACGCGCCAGTACGTGCTCGACATTCCGGCGAACTACGACCCGAACAAGGCGTATCGGCTGGTGTTCGGCTGGCACTGGCGCGGCGGATCGGCCAATGACGTCGTGAACAACGGGTACTATGGGCTCAAGGCGCTGGCGAACGGCAGCGCCATCTTCGTCTCTCCGAACGGCATCGACAACGGCTGGGCCAACACGAACGGGCGCGACATCGCCTTTGCCCGCGCCATGGTCGACCACCTCGAAGCCAACCTGTGCGTCGACAAGAGCCGCGTCTTCTCGACCGGGTGGAGCTTCGGGGGGATGATGTCGAACGCGCTCGGCTGTGACATGCCCGACGTCTTCCGAGCCATCGCGCCGATGTCCGGCGCCCTCTACAGCGGCTGCAACCAGTCCAACACCCAGCCCGTCGCCGTCTGGATGTCGCACGGCGTGTCCGACAGCGTCGTCCCCATCTCGGCCGGAAGGGCGGCGCTCGACGTCTTCGTGCGCAAGAACGGCTGCAGCACCGAGACGACCCCCGTGGGCCCCAGCTCGTGCGTGGCCTATCAAGGGTGCCGGGAGGGCTACCCGGTGCACCGCTGCGAGTTTGCCGGTGACCACCAGCAGCCGAGCTTCGCGAGCTCGGCCATCTGGAACTTCTTCTCGCAGTTCTGACCTCGCGCCCCCGAACGATCGCAGAGCGGCGGTCACCCGCACAGGAGACGGGCCCATCTCGGCGTTTTCGGCGCGCAGGCGCACTCCAGTGCGCTGAGCACCGAAAACGCCGAGATGGGCCCGTATCCGAAGCGGGTGCCCGCCGCTCTAGGCGCTGCGCGCGTACTGGCCGGGCGTGGTGCCGACGATGCGCCGGAAGTGCCGGTTGAGCTGGCTCTGGTCGTACAGGCCGACCTTCGGGGCGATGTCGCGCGGCTTCACGCCGGCGGCGAGCATCTCCTTCGCGCGCATGATCCGCAGCCGCGTCAGGTACGCGTACGGAGACATGCCGACCTGCGCGCGAAACGCGCGGCTCAGGTGATACTTGTCGAGGCCGGCGTGCGCGGCGAGGTCGTCGAGCGTCACCGGCTCGGCGAGCCGCTCTCGCAGGAGCTCGATCGCGCGGCGCACCGGTCGCGTGTGCTCGCGCTGCGCGTCACCGAGCGCCGCGAGCGCGGCGATCGCCTCGGCGACCGCGGCCTCGATCTCGAGACGATCGGCGCCGGCGCGCACCGCGTGATGCAGGCGGTGGAACGCCGCGCCCCGCTCGTCATCGGCGGCGAGCTGTGTATGGACGCGGACCTTGCCGATCGCGCCCTCGACCATCTGCGCCGAGATCGTGACGCACTGGCCCGTGCCCGGGCCGTCGCGCGAGACGTCGCGGTGCACGTCGCCGGGCTGCAGGATCTGCAGCGAGCCCGGGCCGCAGCTCCACACCTTCCCGCGGCTCCACCACTCCGAGCGCCCGGCCTCGATGCGACCGATCGCGTACGTTTCCTTCATGCCGGCGTAGAGCTCGTCGGTCGACCAGCGCGTGGCGCGCACGCCGGGCACGGGGACAGGAAGGACGTCGGCACGGGTCGTCACGCCCCCATTCTACGATCGCCGCGCCCCCTCGGCTTGGGCATTCTTGGCCGCCGGCTTGGGCGTTCTTGGCGCCCTCTCGACCGGCCAAGAATCGCCAAGGCAGCGCCCGCGGCGGTCGCTATCCAGGGGACATGAACGACAAACCCGTCGCCCTCGTCACGGGGGCCAACAAAGGTATCGGCCACGCGATCGCGAAGGAGCTCGCGGCGCGCGGCTACACGGTGCTCGTCGGCGCGCGCGACCTCGCGCGCGGCGAGGCCGCGGCGAAGCAGATCGCGGGCGACGCGCGCGCGATCGCCATCGACGTCACGAACGCCGGCTCGATCGCGGCCGCCGCAGCGCGGATCCGCCGCGAGCTCGGCCGGCTCGACGTCCTCGTCAACAACGCTGGCATCGCCAAGGGCAGCGCGCAGAGCGGGGTCACGGTCGAGGAGATCTCCCGGAGCGGGAGGCCGAGCGTGGCCTCGCTCGCCGACGTGCGCGAGGTGTTCGAGACCAACGTGTTCGGCGTGATCGCCGTGACCCAGGCGATGCTGCCGCTCCTCCGAGAGGCGCCTGCCGGGCGGATCGTCAACGTGTCGAGCAGCCTCGGCTCGATGACCGTGATGAGCGATCCCGCCACGCCGTACCGCGGCGTCGGCGGCGTCGCGTACAGCCCGTCGAAGAGCGCGCTCAACGCGGTGACGATCGCGTTCGCGCACGAGCTCGCCGGCACCCCGATCAAGGTCAACGCGGTGTGCCCCGGCTACGTCGCGACCGATCTCAACAACCACAGCGGGACGCGCACCGTCGCCGAAGGCGCGCGCCAGCCGGTGCGGCTCGCGCTGCTCGGCCCCGATGGACCGACTGGCACCTTCTCGGACGAAGCAGGGCCGCTCCCCTGGTGAGGAGACGAGCGCGCGCCAGCGACGCTCCGGTCCACGTCACGCCAGACTTGGCCGGAGCGTCGCTCCGGGACGAGCCGTCACGTCCGTCGGACTACGCACCTGGATCTCCCGCGGCCCAGAGGACGTCGCTCCGCGCGCGTCAGTCCTCCTGTAGCGACGCCAACCGTCCCCGGAGGTAATCGTTCACCGCCTCGTCGGTGGTGAGGCCGACGGCGATGAGGGACCTTCGCGAGCGGGCAGCTCCGCAAGACCTCGCCCGCCGGTGTGCAGCCCGAGCCCAGCGGCCTGCTCACCCGCGTCTTCGGCCCTCCCGCGCCGCACAGGTTGCTCCGGTCGGCCCCGCGGCGCCTCCTGGCCCCGCGCTTGTATCCGCCTCTCGCACAGTCCAGCGTCGGGTCGATTCGACCCGAGAGAGACGGGGGGAGTTCATGGATGGATCGGCGAGCGCGCCCCTCTCGGGCCGCCTCTCGCTGCGCCCGCTCGCCGAGCGGCCGCGGTGCAGCATCGTCATTCCCTGTTACAACGAGGAGCGCTACATCGAGGACGTCCTCCGCTGCGCCCTGAAGCAGCGGTATCCTCCCGAGCTCCTCGAGATCTTCGTGGTCGACGGCGGCTCGAGCGACAGGACACGGGAGATCGTCGGCCGGGTCGCGGCGGAGGAGCCGCGGGTGACGCTGCTCCACAACCCCGCCCGGATCCAGGCCGCGGCGATGAACATCGGCATTGGCCGAGCGCGAGGCGACGTGATCGTCCGGATGGACGCGCACGCCGAGTACGCCGAAGACTACGTGGCCGCGTCGGTCGCCGCGCTCCGGAGGACCGGCGCGCTCAACGCGGGCGGCGCCGCGCGGGCGCGCCACCGGAACCGCTTTCAGCGGGCGCTCTGCGCGGCGCTCTCGAGCCCGCTCGGCGTCGGCGGCTCGGCCTACCGCGACCCCTCGCGCGAGGGCTTCGTCGAGTCGGTCTTCAACGGCGCCTTCCGGCGCGAGGCGTTCGAGATCGCCGGCCTTTACGACCCGGACGCGATCACCAACGAGGACGCCGAGCTCAACCAGCGCATCATCGAGGCCGGCGGCGCCGTCTACCTGTCCCGGGAGATCGTCGCGTACTACTACCCGCGATCGTCCCTGCCGCCGCTCGCGCGGCAGTACTTCGCCTATGGCAAGGGGCGCGCCCGCACCCTGCTCCGCCGCCGGAGGCTCCTGTCGTTCCGGCCGATGCTGCCGTTCTTCCTGGTGACCGCCGCCGCGCTGCTCGCCCTCGCTTCCGCCCTCCTGCCGTCCGTCCGACCCGCGCTCGCGCTCGCGTCGCTCGCGTACGCCGCGCTCGTGATCGCGGAGTCGCTCCGGCTCTCGCGGCGCGCCTCGTCCGGCGATTTCCCCTTGCTCTGCGCCATCTTCCCTGCAATGCACGCGGCGCACGGGCTCGGGTTCTGGGCCGGCCTGCTCCGCGGCGCCCGCGAACGCGCTGGACGGCGCGCGGAGGGCCGCCTGCCGACGTCGTGACGCGCGGGGGCGCGCGGGGGCAGGCGCGCACCGAGCGCGGCTGTCCCGGACTCCGCGGCTCGGGCCGCCGGGGGGCGCGTTGATCGGCCGGGCTCGCTTTGGTATGGTCGCGCGGTGAGCGCGCGCGGGACGTCGTTGACCTCGTTCTCCTCGGTCGCAGCCGAGCTCATCGAGCTGTCCCGCTGGTGCTACGAGCGCGGCTGGACGCCGGCCACGAGCGGCAACTTCTCCGCCCGGCTCGGCGAAGGCACCGTCGCGATCACCGCGTCCGGGCGGCCGAAGGGCGCGCTCGGCCCGTCGGACATCGTGGTCGTCAACGCCGAGGGCCGCCTGGTCGGGCCGTCCGCCAGCCGCCCGTCGGCCGAGACGGCGCTGCACTGCCAGCTCTACCGGCGCTCCGCCGCCATCGGCGCCGTCGCGCACACCCACTCGCGGGCCGCGACGGTGCTCTCGCGCCGGTGCGCGCAGGAGGGATACGTGACCCTCGCGGGCTACGAGGTGGCGAAGGCGCTCTCCGGCGTGACGACGCACGACCGCGCGGTGCTCCTCCCCGTCTTCGTCAACACGCAGGACATCCGGAAGCTGGCCGAGGACGTCGAGGCGTTCATGTCGGCGCACCCGCCGGTGCACGGCTACCTCATCGCCGGCCACGGGCTCTACACCTGGGGCGCGGACATCGCGGACACGATCCGCCACATCGAGGCGCTCGAGTTCATGCTCGACTGCGCGCTGCTGGAAGGGAGCATCTCATGAGCCTGCTGCGGGTGTATCGGGAGAGCGATCCGACGAAGGCCGAGGAATACACGACGCTCGAGGACATCGTCCGCGTCGCCGCCGCGTCGCAGATCCGCTTCGAGCGCTGGTCGGCCGAGCGCCCGCTGCCGCCCTCGGCGTCGCCGGAGCAGGTCCTCGAGGCGTACGCCGGCCCGGTGAAGCAGCTCTCCGAGGCGTGCGGGTTCGTCACGGCGGACGTGATCTCGGTCTCCCCGAGCACGCCGAACCACGCGGAGCTCCGGCGGAAGTTCCTCGACGAGCACATCCACACCGAGGACGAGGCGCGCTTCTTCGTCGAGGGGCGCGGGCTGTTCTGCATCCATCAGGGGGAGCGCGTGCTCTCGTTCCTGGTCGAGAAGGGTGACCTCATCAGCGTTCCTGCCGGGACGCGGCACTGGTTCGACATGGGGCCTGCGCCGTCGTTCACCTGCATCCGGTGGTTCTCCGATCCGAGGGGGTGGGTCGCCGAGCACACCGGGTCGGACATCGCGTCGCGCTTCCCGAGGCTCGCGGCGTGACCACGGCGTCGATCCCCGCGCGCGCGGTGCTTGTCGACATCGAGGGGACCACGACGGACGTGCGCTTCGTCCACGAGACGCTGTTCTCGGTGGCGCGCCGGGACCTGGCCGCGTACGTGTCGGCGCACGCCGGGAGCCCGGAGGTCGAGGCGGCCCGGAGCGCGGTCGCGCGCGAGCGGGGCGCGCCCGCTGAGGCGGTGAGCGACGGCGAGCTCGCGGCGGCGCTGCGCGCGTGGATCGACGAGGATCGCAAGGAGACGTCGCTGAAGGCGCTGCAGGGGAAGATCTGGCGCGGCGCGTACGCGTCGGGCGGGCTCCGGAGCCACGTGTACGCGGACGTGGCGCCGGCGCTGCGGCGATGGCGGGAGCTCGGGGCGACGCTCGCGGTGTTCAGCTCCGGGTCGGTCGAGGCACAGAAGCTCCTGTTCCAGCACACGACATCCGGGGACCTGACAGGGCTCTTCACGGCGTTCTTCGATACGACGACCGGGCCGAAGCGGGAGGCGGGCGCTTACCAGCGGATCGCGGAGGCGCTCGGGGTGCAGCCGGGAGAGGTGCTGTTCCTGTCCGACGTGACGGCGGAGCTCGACGCGGCGGCGGCGGCGGGGATGCGCACGGTGCAGCTGCTGCGGCCGGGGACGGCGCGGGAGCCGGGGAGCCGGCACGCGGCGGCGGAGCGGTTCGACGAGATCGCGGTGGAGCCGGGGCAACGGTGACGGAGGCCCTGCCGGCTGCGGCGGAGCCAGCGGGGGAGGGCGTGGGGCGCGGGCGGGGGGCGGCGGGGCGGTCCCACAAACTCGCGCCTTTTGGTGGCTATGGCCAGGGGGACGGGTGAGGCGATCGGGGGGCGAATCGCTTCGCCGCGGGCCGGCGCTCGGGTTTGTGGGGGCCTGCCCCGCCGCCCCCCGCCCGCGCCCCACGCCCTCCCCCGCTGGCTCGCTCCGTTGGGGGGATGGGGGCGGTCGAGGGGGCGAGGGGGCGAGATGAGCGACGACCTCGCTGTGGCAAGGATTGCCGCTCACCGTGACAAGGATTGCCGCTCACCGTGACAAGGATTGCCGCTTCCGGTGGCTCTCTCCCGCCGCACTGCTTGGCTGAAAAGACATCTCCGCCGGGAGACGCTCCGGCGATCGGCGCGCGTCCAGCCAGGAACGCAGGCCCGCGGATGCCGAGGCGCGGCCCGAGGCATGGTCGCGGCGCTGGTGGGTGCGCTCGCGGCGGAGCTGGGAAGGAGGCGGGCTCGGCGCGGGCACGGGAGTTGTTAGGCGCCCTCTGGGCCCCACGTCGATGCGTCCAGACCCCGCGCAGAAGCGCCTGCGTGCGCAGTCGATTTCGCGTCGTCAGCGAATCGCGCTGACCGGGGCGTGCGCGCTCCTTACGCAGATCGGCGCGGGCGGGTCCGCGCGCGGCGAGGACGGGCCGGGGGCGAGCGCCGTGGCTGGCGAGGAGGCTTCTCCGCACTCGATCGCGATCGCGAAGGACGAGCGCTGGGGAGCGTCGCTGTCGCTGGGCGTCGACGCGCTCGCCGCGGGGACGCGAGGCGATGGCGCGCGGGGCGGGCTGCGGCCGTATATCGACAGCGAGGGGTGGATCGGGTGGACGGCCGCGGAGCCGGACGCGAGGACGCCAGGCCTGGGCCTCTTTTCGCCTTCGATGCTCGACGCGCGCCGCGGCCTGATCGTCCGCGCGGGCGCGGCTGGCCTCGCCGCGGCGCGATCGACGGGCGGCGCTCGGGCGTTCGAGTGGCGCGCGGCGGAGAGCGCGACGCTTCAGCTTACGCCGGTCGTCCTGGAGCAGCGGTTTTCGTACCAGAGGCCTGTGGAGTTTACCGATCGCTTCTGGCGATCGCAGCGCGGCGTGATGTCGGTGGGCGGCCGGTTCGCGCTCCCGGGGATGTTCACGGTGCTGCCGGCGAAGCTGAACCTGATGAGCCTCGCCGTCGAGGCCGACGTGCTGCGCTACGAGGAGGGAACCACGCGGCGCGATCTCGGGGTCGAGATGGTCATCGTCGAGTTCTTCGACCGGAGCCCCGAGCGGCCGGTCCGTGCGGCGATCATCGATTTGAACGTGGCGCAGCAGGACGCGCCGTTCAAGCGGGGGGAGGAGGGGCGTACCAATCTGGCGGCGCTCACGATCGAGCTTGATGTGCTGTCGCTCGCGGGCATTTCGCTGTCGAGACGGCTGTCGCTCGGGGCGCGGGGCGGCATCGGTATCGCTGTGCCGGCGCATCTTTATGACGCCACGCTGCCGGCGGAGGCGCCGTCGTCGGAGGAGGGCGAGAAGGACAGCGTCCCGAGCGTCATGATGCCGACGATCTTCGGGGATCTCGTCTATCGGTCGACGGCGCTGCCTTTCGTACCGAGCTGGAGCTCTCTCGACCGAGTTGTCGCTGGGGAGCGTGGGCCTGGCGCGGCGATCGGCGCTGGAACGTTCTCGCGGCTCGATCCGACAGGGAGCGCGGGCGACGTGGGGGGCCAGATCGCAGCGGAGGGGCGGGTAGCGATCGCGCGTGAGATCTACGCAGGCGGCAGCGGCACGGTCGTGCTGGCGGAGCGGGTTGTGGTGAGCGATCTGGGCGTGCCTGAAGGGGCGCCTCGGGCGGGGGATATGATTTTGATGACGCGCGTCGCGGCGCAGTTGGAATGGGAGCTCACGAGGGGGGTCACGCAGCGCGCGTCTGCGTTCATTGAGCGGAGCGACCGCGATGATCCTGTGGGCCTCGGCGGCGCGCCGTCGGCGAGCTTGCGGCCGAGGTGGGGAGCGACCGTGTCGCTCGCTGCGACGGTGTTCTGAGATCCGCTGCTGCGTCCGTGCCCGCGCTCAGGCAACGTGGCTTCGCGCCGGGGCGGCCGCGCGCCTGCGCGCGCGTGCCCCGGGCCCCGGCACGGCGTGAGGCCCCCCTCGGCCGTTGAGCTTTCCGCCGACCTCGGCGATGGCACGGAGCGCGGGCACAAGCTCGTGGCCGAGCGGGGTGAGCTCGTACTCGACCGAGGGCGGCGAGGTGGGCATGACGCGGCGGCTGACCACGCCCTTGGCCTCGAGCTCGCGCAGGCGCGCGCTCAGCACCCGCGCCGAGATCTGCGGGATGTCGACGCGCAGCTCGCCGAACCGGCGCGGCTGCCCGCTGAGCGACCAGATGACGTTCGGCGCCCAGGCGCCGCGCAAGAGCGCCATGCACAGCGTCAGCGGGCAGAGGGGCGGCGGGGGGACGTGATTTTTTCGAACCGGCAGCGCCATGGGTAACCCCGAAGATACCCCTTTTTCAGGATTCTGGCACCTGGCGAGTATCCAGGAGTAACTTCGCGCGCTAGCTTGCTGGTCTCGACGGCGCCGGCCCGAGCGATCGGGCTGGCGCGCCGCGGCCCTCGCCGAAGCGACGGGCTTCGCCGGGGCGCGCGGGGGCCTTCGCCGGCCCCCGCGTCCGCCCGCCCCTCGCCGCCCCGAACACCCGGGGGCGCGTCGCCGGGGCGGGGCCGTTCGGGGTTCTCACCAACACGCTATCATTCGAAGGATGCCTCCATGAAATTGTATTTCTCTCCCGGTGGCTGCTCTCTGTCTCCGCACATCGTCGCCCGCGAGCTCGGCATCGAGCTGACGCTCGACAAGGTCGACCTCGCGTCCAAGAAGACGTCGTCGGGCCGCGACTTTTGGGCCATCAACCCGAAGGGGTACATCCCCGCGCTCGAGCTCGACGGCGGCGAGGTCTTGACCGAGGGGCCGGCCATCGTCCAGTACCTGGCCGACCAGAAGCCCGAAGCGAAGCTCGTGCCGCCGCCGGGCACGATGGCTCGCTACCGCGTGCTAGAGACGCTCGGGTACATCAACTCTGAGCTGCACAAGACCTACGGACCGCTCTTTTCCCCGAAGACCTCGCCCGAGCAGCGGCAAGAGCGCGAAGAGTACCTGCGCAAGCGCTACGGCGTGATCGAGGCGGCGCTCGCGAAGGGGCCCTACCTGTTCGGCGAGCAGTTCACCGTGGCCGACGCCTACCTGTTCACGGTCACGAACTGGGCGAATTTCGTCAAGATCGACCTGTCGGCCTTCCCCAATCTGCTCGCGTACCAGCGGCGGGTGGCCGCGCGCCCGGCGGTGCAGGGGGCGATGCGGGCCGAGGGGCTTCAGGTCGAGGGCGGCAAGTAAGCGGCGCGCGGCGCGGGCCGCCCCCGGCGGCGGGGCGCGCGCCGCGAGCGCTCAGGGCGGGGGCGCCTTTCTGGCCCTCTTCAGCCCCGCGTAGGCGGGGGCGTCCCCGCGCTCGCACCGTGACGCGTGCGGGTCGGACATCACACGTCACGGTGCGAGCGTGACATGTCACGGTGCGAGCGTGACATGTCGCGGTGCGAGCGTGACATCCCACACCCAGCGGACAGCGTCTCGGCCGGTGCCAACGCCAGAACCGGGCTGAGCGATCGCTTGCGGGCCTTGGCGCGAGGATTGCCACGCGGTGGCCCGGGCGCCTCGTCACCACCGGCGAGGAGCCTCGTAGGGCTCTCGCGGGCAGCGACAGCGCGCTCGGCAGGACGCCGCAGCACGGACGTGCAGCGTCGAGCCGCCTGCGGATCCAGCTCTCGCGGCGGTCGCGTTCTGGTGGTTGAAACAAGGGAATTTAACGATCTATGTTGAAGCACGTTCCTAGGAGACGCTCGACTTCGGGCCTGCGCGCGAGGGGTGGCGAGCGTCTCTCGACCCTCGCCGCGCTGAACGTCCTGGCGCTGTCCTTTCTCGGGTGTGTCGGCGAGATGCCGAGAGAGCCGGACGCGGACAGCAGCGACCTCACCGCGGTCTCGCAAGGCCTCCGCGACGACGACGCGCCGACGAACGCCATGCCCGACGACACCATCCTGACCGCCGGCGCCGGGCACGCCTGCGCGCTGAGACCGGACAGCACCGTGCATTGCTGGGGGAACAATGACCACGGCCAGGCGACGGCTCCCGAGGGCACGTTCCTCCAGATCAGCGCCAGTTGGCACCACACCTGCGGTGTGAGGACAGATGGGACCGTGGACTGCTGGGGGTGGAACTTTATCGGCGAAGCGGACGATCCCCCGGGCACGTTCCTCCAGGTCAGCGCCGGTTCAGGCCACACCTGCGGGGTGAGGACGGACGGCACGGTTGACTGCTGGGGGAACAACGGCAGCGGCCGCGCGACCGATCCCGTCGGCACCTTCACGCAGGTCAGCGCGGGCGGCGACTTCACCTGCGGGGTGATGACGAGCGGCTTGCTCTCGTGCTGGGGGGGCAACGACGTCGGACAGACCATCGTGCCTCCGGGCTTCTACCTCCAGGTCAGCGCCGGCACGAGCCACGCCTGCGCGCTGGAGGATGACGGCGAGGTGTACTGCTGGGGGGACAACAGCTATAACCAGACCTTTGAGCCTTACGGCAGCTTTCTCCAGATCAACTCGGGCTACTACAACACTTGCGGGGTGAGAGCGAACGGTACGGTCGACTGCTGGGGGTCTAACGACCAGGGCGGCGCGACGGACCCCCCGGGTGTATTCACCCAGATCAGCACACAGGCCGGTATGACATGCGGCTTGAAGACGGACGGCTCCGTGGACTGCTGGGGTTCACTCTCAGTGGACCCGAGCCCGCAAATCTTCGGTCCCGCCACTGTCTCTGCGGGAGGCGAGCACACCTGCGGGTTGAGCGCGAACGGCACGGTGGTCTGCTGGGGCGGCAACACCTATGCCCAGTCCACGGAACCGAGCGGCGCCTACCGGCAGATCAGCGCTGGCACGAACCACACATGCGGTGTGCGGCAGGACGGCTCGGTCCACTGCTGGGGGGACAACTCCTTAAATCAAGCCACGGATCCCCCGGGCATCTTCACCCAGGTCAGCGCGGGTATGTACCACAGCTGCGCAGTCAATCCGCAATGGGGCTCTGTGGACTGCTGGGGGCTCAATAATTACGGCCAGGCCCAGGACCAGACCGTCAACTTCGTCCAGGTCAGTGCCGGCGGCTTCCATACCTGCGGACTGTGGGACAACGGCGAGGTGTACTGCTGGGGGCTCAACGATTACGGCCAGGGCACGGACCAGCCGGGCACTTTCACCCAGCTCAGCTCGGGCATGTACCACAGCTGCGGGCTGAAGACAGACGGCACCATAACATGCTGGGGGCGCAACACAGACAACCAGTCCTCGCCGCCGCCCGGCACCTTCACGCAGATCAGCCTCGGCAATTACTACAGCTGCGGGCTGAAGGTGGACGGCACGGTGAAGTGCTGGGGAAATAACACCTTCGGCCAGGCGTCACCGCCCAGCGCGACCTTCCTCCAGATCAGCGCCGGCGCCACGCACGCCTGTGGCGTCACGGCGGACGGCGACGTGGCCTGCTGGGGAGAGAACTACGCGGACAAGGCCGCGCCGCAGACGGACGCGTTCACGCAAATCAGCGTGGGTCTCGATCATGGCTGCGGGGCGAAGGCGGATGGCACGAGTTACTGCTGGGGGCGTGACGATCACGGACAGGCCAGTTTGCCTGTCGGCCGCCTCACGCCGCCCTCGGGCTTCACCCAGTTCAGCACGGGCAACCTTCACTCCTGCGGGATGACGTCCGACAACAAGGTGTACTGCTGGGGCGACAACAGCGAGAACCAGGCCGACAATCCACCGGGAGACTATACTCAGATCGATTCGGGCTGGTTTCACAGCTGCGGCGTGAAGACGGACGGCACCGTGCACTGCTGGGGGAGCAACGACAGCGGAAAGGCCACGGCCCCGTCGGGGACCTTCACCCAGGTCAGCGCGGGCGGCTCCCATACGTGCGGGGTGAGGACGGGCGGGGCGGTGGACTGCTGGGGATACAACAGCTCAGGCCAGGCCGCGGACCCGCCGGGGACCTTCACCCAGGTCAGCGCGGGCGGCTCCCATACGTGCGGGGTGAGGAGCGACGGCACGGTCGACTGCTGGGGGAACAACACGTCTGGCCAGGCCGCGGAGCCCGCAGGCACCTTCATCCGGATCGGCGCGGGTAGAAATCACACCTGCGGGCTGAGGGCGAACGGCACGGTCGACTGCTGGGGGTACAATTTCTACCATCAGTCCACCGACCCCACGGGCACCTTTGTCGATATCAGCGTGGGTTCCAACTTCAACTGCGGGCTGAAGACGGATGGTACGGTGTACTGCTGGGGGGAGTACGACTACGGCCAGATCTGGCTCCCAATGGCGCATTAGACCATCTCCACGGCTGCAATCGACGCTCCTCGAGCTTCGAGCCGAGCAGCTTGCGGCCGATGGCCGACTCGCTGCCAGAGAACGGCAGGAGGGCCCCGATGACGAGGTGGAGCGCGACCTCCGTTCCGGCGCTCCTCGCTCGTGCTGCACGCGACCATCGGACGGCGGGGCTCGACGGACCATCAAGCAAGCCTGCTTCTGGAGGGCGCGCCCGAGCACCCTGGCGCGGACCTCATCGAACGACGAGCCCGCGCGTCCATGCGTCGTGGGTAGCGCTCGAGTCGCCCTGGATGGGCATCTGCGGCCCCAGGAAACGCGGCCCGCGGCCTGACCAGGTGTCGATGAGCGTCAGCGCGGTGGCGAGGAGCTCGCGCCGCGCGTCGCGGTCGGCGTTCGCGTAGACGCGCCGGTCGGCGGCGTAGCCCACCGCGGGGAAGCCCGCCGCGCGCGCCAGGTACAGGGCGCGCGGCAGGTGAAAGCCCTGGGTGCACACGACCGCGTCGCGCACGCCGAAGACGCGCGCGGCGCGCTGCATCGTGTCCAGCGTGCGCAGGCCCGCGTGGTCCATGAACACGTCCTCGGAAGGCACGCCGCGGCTGACGAGCCACGCGCGCATGGCGTTGGGCTCGTCGTATCCGACACGCCCGTGGTCCCCGGAGACAAGAACCCGCCGCACCTTGCCGGCGCGGTACAGCTCGAGGGCCGCGGCGAGCCGATCCTCGAGGGCCGCCGACGGCGTTCCGTCCGGCCACACGAGCGCGCCCGGGACGATGGCCACCTCGCCCCGCGGAACGGCGTCGAGCTCGCGGTAGATGCGCGCCGACCGCAGGACCCAGAGGCGCGCGCCGGCCAGGGCAGCGCCCCCGACGAGCAGCAGCGACACCAGGGTCACGAGCGTGCGATAGGCGAGCCGTCGAGGGGTCGACGCGCCGAGGCGGGGCCGGGCCGGGCGAGGCTTCGGGGGCACGCCCGGCTCAACGCGCCGGACGGCGCGCGTATTCTGGCGCGCCGTCCGGCGCGCGCGAACCTGTGGCGCGGCCAGCGCCGCGGGCGCACGTCGGCGCGGATGTAAGCGCGGCCAGCGTGGCCATGAACGCGATGGGCTCGAGCTCGAGGTGTGTGGCGCCGTTGCGGCGTGGCCTCCGAAGCCGAGCTGCTATGCGGCCGTCGGGGACCGGGATGGCCGTGCCCGGTGATGGGCCACCCCGCCACAATCGTGCTCGCCGCGCCGGTCTCGAACACGGTATGAGCACGAACCGAACAATGATCCATCACAGCCTCTCTCGACATGCCGCCTGGCTGCTCGCTTCCCTCTCCGTCTTCGCGCTCCTCGCCGGCTGCGGCGACGACGACGCCGTGCCGCCGCGCGACGGTG
Source organism: Sorangium sp. So ce185 (assembly GCF_051526825.1). Lineage (NCBI taxonomy): Bacteria > Pseudomonadati > Myxococcota > Polyangiales > Polyangiaceae > Sorangium > Sorangium sp. So ce185. The sequence continues at coordinate 2,636,167 of NZ_CP150316.1, forward strand.
ATCCGGCCTGCGCCGGGTGGGGCGACGCTCCGCCCGGCGACGGCCTCTTCGAGCTTCCCCGCCCGACCGGGCCGCACCCGGTCGGCACGCAGGTCCGCGCGCTGACCGACGGCGCGCGTGGCGAGGAGGCGACCGAGGATCCCGAGGACCGCCGGCAGCTCCTCGTGCAGCTCTGGTATCCGGCCGATCCCTGCGGCGCCGGCGAGCTCGCGCCGTACCTCGCGCCGGAGGAGGGCGACAGCCGCCGCGCGAGCACCGGCCTCCCGGTCGAGGACGGCTTCGAGGCGAGCTTCGTCACGCACGCGCGCATCGGCGTCCCCCTCGCCGACGAGGGCGCGCCCCACCCGGTGCTCCTCTTCTCGCACGGGTTCGGGATGCTCCGCGCCGACTACACGAGCCTCGTCGAGGACCTGGCGAGCCACGGCTTCGTGGTCGCCGCCATCAGCCACACCCACGACACCGAGCTGGCGCTGTTCCCCGACGGCCGCGCGGTGCCCTTCAGCTCGGTCGTCGGGACGCCGCCGGGGATGGACGCGACGCCGGAGGAGATCGACGCCTTCTTCGAGGCGATGGACGAGCACGTCGCGGTCTGGGTCGACGACGCGCGCTTCGTGCTCGACGAGCTCACGGCCGCCGCGCAGCGCGACCCCGAGGGCCTGCTCACCGGGCGGCTCGACCTCGATCGGGTCGGCGTCCTCGGCCACTCCTTCGGCGGCGCGATGGCCGCCGAGGCGTGCGCCGTCGACGACCGCTTCGACGCCGGGCTCAACCTCGACGGCACCCTCGTCGGGCCGGAGAGCGGCGCCGGAGGCCGGAGCCTCGCGCAGCCGTTCCTGATCATGCTCGCGGAGGGCCACGTCGACGACGTGCGCGTCGACGAGACCTACGGCGCGCTGAAGGGCCAGGGCTACCTCGCGCGGGTCGAGGGCGCCGCCCACCTCACGTTCTCGGACCTGCCCGTCGTCATCGAGCACCTGCTCGGCGCAGGCGCCCTCCCCGAAGAGCTGGGCACGCTCGCTCCGGCCCGCGCGGTCGAGATCACGAACGCGTACACGCGCGCCTTCGTCGAGGCGCACGTGCGCGGCGACGCGTCGCCGCTGCTCGACGGCCCCTCGCCCGAGTACCCCGAGGTGTCCTTCGAGAAGAAGCGCTGACGTCGCCGACGAGAGGCGCTGGCGCGACCATTCCGGCCTGAACGGCGGCGCGACGCGCGGGCGGGAGACCCGGCTTTCGTCCGCCGTTGAGCCTATCCTCTCGCAAACGATCGATCCTCGCAAGACTGGTTCTTCGCGAACACGGGTCCACCTTGTCGGCCCGCCGCGCGGCCCGGATCCACGCGCGGCACCAGCCTGGAGGACTCCATGAGCGAAGTCACCATCCTCTTCGGAAGACCCCATGTCCCTCAGCTCGCCGATGATCGCTTCGAGATCGACGTGCTGGCCGCCGAGGAGCTCGGCATCGAGTCGTACGCTATCCCTCTCGACCCCGTCGTGAATGGCGAGCCGGAGCGCGCCTTGCGCCGGCTGCCGAAGCCCCGGTACCGGACGTGGCTCTACCGGGGGTGGATGTTGAGCGAGGAGGAATACACCGGCCTGTACGAGGCCATGCAGGATCGCGGCGAGGAGCTCGTCGTCGATCCCGAGAGCTTCGCCGAGGCGATGTACATGCCGAGCTACGTCCCGCTGCTCGGCGATCGAACGGCGCCCACGCGGTGGACCGAAGGTGAAGACATCCGGGAAGCGTGGGAGGTGGCCCTGGAGCTCGGGCCGCCGCCGTGGGTGGTCAAGGATCACGTGAAATCGGTCAAGGAGCTCTGGCATCGCGCGTGTTTCGTGCCCGAGGGCGCCACGTACGACGATTTCGCCGAGATTTGCGAGAAGGTCCTGGAGCTCCGCGGCGACCGGTTCGAGCGGGGGTTCGTCGTGAGAAAGTACCTCGATCTCGCGACGTTGCCCGGCTGGGCGCCCGGCCAGCGTCGCGTGACCGACGAGCACCGGCTCGTGTTCTGGGAGGGGCGGCTGGTGGCGCACGCGCCGTACTACGACGTGGACTCGACGCTCGAGCATCCGGGACAATTCGCCCATCTCGGGCAGGCCATCGGCTCCCCATTCTTCACGGCCGACGTGGCCCGGCTCGAGCGCGGTGGGTACACGGTGATCGAAATCAACGACGGCGGCTGCTCGGTCTTCCCCGAGCAGATGGATCCGCGCGACGTCTACAGGGCGATGCTGGGTTGAGCCCCCGGGCGGCACGCCGCCGCGCGTCCCCCCACGCGCCGCGGCGCGCCGCCACGGGCGAAATCGTGCGAATTCGACCGGATCATGTCACTCGGCTCCGAGGGGAGCGCGAGCGACGCGCCGTCGGATAGTGGTCAACTTTGCCCAGAGAGAGTCCACATGAAGGCGGGAAGGCAGGGAGATCATCAATGTTTCTTCCCGCCTTCCCGCCTTCATGTTCAAATTTGACCACTGCTGAGCAGCCTGCGGGCGCGCCGAAGGCGATATCGCGCTCGGGCGGCGAGAGATCGCCCAGGAGGGAGAGGTGAGCGCGTGCGCACCCCTCGCGGGCGAGGGGCGCGCACGACCGTGGCGGCCCGCGCGCGCAGGTGCCACACTCGCGCGCGAGTGCCCGCGGCCGTCCACACGCCCGTCGCGGCGCCCACGCCCCGTGTCGCAGAACGTCAGCCTGCAGCTGCTCCACCTCGCGCAGCGCGTCCGCCCGCGCGACGCGCACGTCGCGCGGGCGCCCGACCCCGCCCTGCAGGCCCTCAGCCCCGCGGCGCCGCTGCGGGCGCTCGTCGCGGAGCGCGCACGCGTCGGTGGGCTCGGCGCCGTCTTCGCGCTGGGCGACGGGCTCGACGCGTTGACCTTCTCGCCGACGCTCTACCTGCTCGAGAGCGCCGCGAGCGTGGCGCAGCTCGCGCATCGCTGGAGCGCGCTCGAGCGCGCGTGGGGCGTGCGCCACCAGACGCGGTTCGCGCTCGACGGCGCCGGCGCCCTGCAGCTCGCGGCGCAGCCGTACGCCGGCGCGCTCGCCCCCGCGAGCCAGACCGTGATGATCACCGGGGTGCTCGCCGCGTTGCTGCGCCGGATGGGCCACGGCGAGCTCGTCGTCGCGGCGCGCGTCGCGCGCGGACCGTGGCGGGAGCTCGCCTGCGACGCCCGCTGGCTCGGGCCCGCGTCGCTCGCCGAGCCGCCGGTCGCGCTCCGCCTCGCGTGGTCGCGCCGGACCGCGCCGGCGCCGCCCGCGCGTCTGACGTTGCACCCACCGAGCGCCGCGGACGACCCGGTCGCCGCCACGCTCGCGGCGATCGCGCGCGAGCCGCACGCGCCGTGGACGCCGCAGGGCCTCGCGCACGCCACGCGGCAGTCGGTCCGCACGCTGCAGCGCCGGCTCGCGGCGCACGGCACCACCGCCTCGGCGCTCGCGCGCCGCGTGCGCACGCGCGACGTCACCGTCGCGATCGCCGGGTCGATTCGGCCGCTCACCGAGATCGCGCACGCGTACGGGTTCAGCGACGCGGCCCACCTGGCGCGCGAGTTCCGCGCCGCGTCGGGCATGCCGCCGAGCGCGTATCGCGCGGTCGCGCGCACGCGCTAGCGCGCGCCGACGGCGCGGTGCGCGCGGCAGCCGACGATTGGCGCCGACGATTGGCGCGCAGATTCAAGCCCGCCGCGCGCCCCGCTGCGAGGGTGAGCGCGCACCGCCGAGCGACCATGCCCCCGGTGCAGAAAGGCACGCCCCCTCCGTATGAACCCCGAACGCAACAAGCAGATGCTGCTCGAGCTGTACGACGCCGTGGTCGGCAGGCAGTGGGACGCCGTCCGCGCCCTGTTGACCGCCGACTTCGTCGACCACAACCCCGACGCGCGCGCCGCGCCCGGGACCAACGGCTGCGAGGCCTTCATCGCCTATTTCCGCGACGGCGAGACGCCGCTCCACGGCGCGCAGGTCGAGATCCAGCGCATGATCGCCGACGCCGAGTACGCCGTGGTGCACTACAAGCTCGTGAACCCGCGGCGGCCGCGCGGGGTCGCGGTGGTCGACATCTTCCGCGTCGCCGACGGGCGCTTCTGCGAGCACTGGGACGTGCTGCAGGACATCCCGCCCGACGCGCCGAACCCCCGCGCCATGTTCTGAGCGCGCCGCCTCGCACCCACGGCGGCGCGCGCCTACCCCTCGCCGCGTCGCCAGCCGGTCGCGCCGGTCGCCCCTCGCCGCACGACACCTCACGCCGTGCGCAGCGACCGGGCGCGTCGGTAAAAGACGCGCGAGCGTGGGCACGGGGAGGTGTGGCGCGGCGAACGGATGTGGTACCTCGGAGGGCGGCGCGCAGAGGGTTTCCGGAGCACTTCAACCAAGGAGGACCAATGAGCACCGCCGCTCCTGACGCAGCGCTCCGCCCTTCGCTGGGCAAGCGCCTTCTCGCAAACACCTTCGTCCGCATCCTGCTCGCGGTGCTTGCCTCCATCGGCACGATGGCGCTGCTGCTGATGCTGTCCGAGATCGTGCCCAAACCCATGCGCGTGGTGTGGCCTACGCTGCTGGCCGCGGCCGGATGCATGGCGGGCTACCGCTTCTACGTGCGCAAAGTAGAGAAGCGCGAGCCGCGCGAAGCTGCCGGGCCACGCATCCTGCCGGAGCTGGGAAAGGGCTTCGGCGTCGGCGCGGCGCTGGCGGTCGGTGTGGCCGGCCTGCTGCTGCTATGTGGCGCCCTGCAGGTGCAGGGCCTGGGTGACTGGCGCGCCATCTTCAAGCCGCTGCCGGAGCAGATCATGGTCGCCACCTTCGAGGAGCTCGTGTTCCGCGCCATCCTGTTCCGCATCGTCGAGGAGCGGTGGGGGCTCCGCATCGCCGTGACATCGAACGTGCTGCTGTTTGCGCTTGCCCACCTGCCGAACGACAACGTGAGCGTCCTCGCGGTGCTGGCCACGGCATCGGCCGGCGCCGGCCTGCTCGGCGTCTACCTGCTCACCCGCCGCGTATGGATCGCCATGGGCATGCACTTCGCCTGGAACTACCTGTTCGATGCGCTGATGTCGGTGCCCGTCTCCGGTCATGCGGCGCGCGGCTGGATTCAGGTGACGCCGGCCGGTCCGGAGTGGCTGAGCGGCGGTGCTTACGGCGTCGAGGGGTCGGTCGTCACGCTGATCGCGTGGACCGCTGCCGCCATCGCGCTGTTCCGTGTGGCGGGCCGGCGCCCAGCGAGCGTGCCCCCGCGCTAGCTCCGAAGGACGATCGCGGCGCGCCGGGGGAGATCAGAACGTCGAGAAATACGCCCACGGCTGGTTTCCGGCGCTGGCCTGCATGCAATAGCCGCCGTTTCGCTCGGCCGGCAAGGTGACGTTGGCGCCGTTGCAGGTCACGAGCACGCCGTTGATGAGGAACGTCCGCCCCGCGGCGAAGTTGCCGCAGTTGAGCCCTTGCAGGTTCACGGTGGTCTCGTGGCAGGTGGCCGCGGTGCCGAGGTTGCCCGAGTGGTAGCTCTGCGTCGAGAACACGACGGGGCTCGCGCAGAGGCCGCCGCAAGGAGTGCTGCCGCCGGGATCGCCGCACTCGTTCGGCGTGCCGCCGCCGCCGCAGGTCTCGGGCGCCGTGCAGCTTCCGCACGAGCTCACGCTCCGCGGCGCGCCGCAGTTGTCGACGTCGCTCAGGCTGCCGCAGCCGGCGCCGAGACGCGCGCAAAACTGCGCGTCGCTCTCCGGCGTGCAGGTCCCGTCCGTCACCTCGAAGACGAGCTCGACCGTATCGAAGAGGCCATCCTGATCCGTGACCCGCACGACCGCCGTGCTCAGCCCGACGGAGGGGGGCGTGCCGCTCAGCGCGCCGTCGCTCGCCACCGTGAGCCAGCTCGCGCCGCTCTGCTTGGAGTACGTCAGCGTATCGCCGAGGTCCGGATCGGTCGCCGTCCCCGCGAGCGTCTGCCCGGACAGCGCCACGTTGACCGTGGCGCCCCGCGTGATCGGATCGAGCGTGAAGCCGGGCGCGCGATTGCCGAGGTAGAGCGCCGAGACGCCGGGGAACTCGGTCTGCGCCTTGGCGAGCTCGAGCTCGAGCTGCGGCGTCCAGCGGAAGGCGAGCCGGGCCTCGTCCTCGAGATCCACCCCCGCGGCGCCCGCGCAGAAGTGGATGAACTCGCCGAGGTTGAGCGGGCGATTGCCGTACGTGCTGTTGATCGTGGGCAGGTGCTCGGCGAGGAGCTGGAAGAACCTGGACAGGAACCGGCTGCCCTTGTGGTCCGCGTCCGTGTTGCCGAAATCGCCAGTATAGAGCGGATAGTACCAGTCGCGGAACCAGTAAACGCCGAATCCATCGGTGTGGGACACGTTGTCCGCGTAGATCACTGGCGCGAGGTTCGGGGAGATCGTGGTCAGGTTCAGGAACACGTCGTAGCCGAAGATCTCGGCCCACTTGCTGTCACCCCAGGCATTGAAGGCGGGCGAGCCCGCGATGCCGTTGTTGTTGCTCTCGACGATGTGCCCCATCTCGTGGATCAGCGACTGCACGACCCAGCCGTAGTCCGGCACCGACCAATCGCTGCTCACGGTGAAGATGATGTTTCGATAGGAGGCGGCGCTGTCCGAGGCGTAGACGACTCCACCGACGTTGTAGGCCAGGGTGCCGGGAACCTCACCCGGAGCGTTGTCCTGGTTTCCGATCATGTGAAGGATCGGGTCGACCATGCTGCCGTAGGTGTCCTTCGCGTAGCCCCAGGCTTCGCTGACGATCGGGGTCACCCAGGTGGCGCCGGACGGGTTCGGGACGTACTGGTCGAAGTACGCGGCGAGGTTCGCGTCCGAGTAGGCCAACGTGACCGTGCGGTTCTGGCCGTCGTACCAGCCGTTCTCCACGAACGACGCGGGCGGCGTGTTCGCGGTGGTTGTCGCGCTCACGGGGCCGACCTTGATCGAGCTGCCCGCCGCGTTCTGCGCGCTCACGCGGAAATAGTAGGTCTGGTTCGGCGCCAGGCCCGTGGCGCGGAACTCGGTGCTGCCGGCGCCGGTAGTCCCGACCACGAGACCGGAGGTGAAGCTCGAGTTCGTGGCTCGCTCCACGCGGTACGACGCTTCGGGGTTGAGCTGCCCGGCGTTGTCCGTCCAGGTGACGCGGATCTGATTGCCCGACAGGGCCTGTGCGCTCACGCTGCCCGGCGCGGCGGGCGCGGCGAGCGAGGCGCTGCTCGTGCCGAAGAGCCGCCACTCCGCGAGCTGCGTGTCACCGGCGCCGTGGTTGTCCTGGATGTGCAGGCGGTATCGGCTGAACTCCAGCCGCTCGGGGTTGCAGGAATATGTGCGCGCGCTGTGGCGGTTCGTGAACGACTGGTTGGTCCGCGTGTCGAGCACGGTCCAGCTCGTGCCGTCGTTCGAACCTTCGAGCGTCCAGTCCTTCGGATCGCGGTTCGGAAAGTCGTTGGCGGACGTCAGGCTGTAGCTGGTGACCACGGCGCTCGGCGTCTCGAGCCGGATCCAGGTGCTGGAGTTCGGCTCGTAGTACTTCGAGAACGGATTGTTGTCCGTGACCTTCGTGACATCCTCGCCGGCGACCCCGTTTCCAGGGTGCTGCTCGACGGGCACGGACGAGGAGAGCGCGGTGATGTCCTGGTGCACGGCGACCCCCGCCGTCGTGGCGCGCGCGGAGACCTCGGACGGGAACCCGCGCAGCGCGCCGTTCACCGCCTGCACTTGATAGAGATAGCTCGTGCCTGGAGCCAGGTTCGTGTCGGTGTAGCTGGTGGAGCTCGTGAAGATCTCCGTGGTGCCGCTGCCGTCGTCGTTCACGCGCTGGACGTAGTAGCCGGACGCGTTCGCGGCGGGCGCCCAGGTCAGCGTGACGGCGTCGGAGTCCACGCTCGGCGCGGCGAGCACCGGAGCGCCGGGCATGGTGCCTGCGGCCAGCGAGCCGCCGACGCGCAGCTCGGCGAGCTGCAGCGCGTTGCCGCCGCCGAGGTTCTGGCTGACGTTCAAGCGATAGTAGAGGTACGCGTTCGAGTTCGAGAAGGTGAAGGACCGGGTCTGGTGCCGCGAGGCGAAGGACTCGTTCGTCCTCGTGTCGAGCACGCTCCAGCTCAGGCCGTCGATCGAGCCCTCGAAGGTCCAGCTGCTCGGATCGCGGTCCGGGAAGTCGTTGGCCGAGGTGATGTCGTACGAGACGATGATCGACGGAGCCTGCATCCGGTACTGGATCCAGTCGGTGCGGTGGGGCATGAAGAGCTTGGTGTTGACGTCGCCGTCGTGCACCTTGTCGATGCCCTCGACCCCCGGGGGATTTCCCCGCATGTCGCTGACGTCGACCGTGGACGCCGGGGTCAGATCCGTGCCAGTGAGGGCCGCTTGTTGCGACGCGATCGCCTCGTCGGAGTCGGGCGAATCGAGAGATACGCAGGCGGGAAGGAAGAAGAGCGGGAGCCAGAGACGCGCGCGTGTACGGTGTAGCCGCATTGCCACTTGACCTCGTCAGGGATGAAGCGAAACGGATAGGGAAACGACGCAAACGAAGGAGCGCCGTTTCGGGGAGATGGAAAGCACACAATTCGAGGGCGTCAAGGTCGAATCTTTACGCTTGCGTCAGATGGCTGATGATTTCTTATGCAATCTGCTGCCTCCTGGAAGACGACATCAGACCGATCATCGAGTTACGCGTTCGCGGCGGCGTGAGCTGGATCGACCTGCCGATGCTGCCCCGCACCACCTACGGCACCGTCTTCGCCCGGGGTAGCCGCCGCCGGCGCTGCGTGCGCGCTCGCCCCCTACTGCGGCGCGCCACGACGAGCGCGGCGCGAGCACGCCGGACGGGCGGCCGTACACGCTCCACGTGTCCTTCGCGCCCTGAGCGCCGGCGCCGCCGCCCGCCGTCCCACGCCGGCCTGCGCTCCGGCGCGCTCCGATCTCCCCTGACGACTCCGCCCTGGAGGGCGGCGCCTCCAGGCTGAGGGGGCGCGCCCTCAGCGCGCCGGCGCGGGCGCGGACCGCCCGGGCCGCGGAGCGCGCGAAAGCGCGAAAATGACGGCGCGCGCGCGGCCGAGCGCCGGGATCGGGGAGTGGCACGCTTCCTGTTTATAGGTGTTGCGTGACGCTCGGCGCGGTCCAAGCGGCGAGCAGGGCGACCCGGGCGACGGATGGCCTCGACTCGTTGCACCTGCGGCGGACTGCCCGCGCGTCAGATCACGTGTCGTTCAACTAAATACCTGAAAGAGAGCTCAATCATGAAGCGTGCAATGATCCTCCTCGCCTCGTCCCTCGTGTCCTCGTTCGCGCTCGTGGGCTGCGTCGCCGACGCGACTGACCTCGACGCGGAGCTGGCCGGATTGGAGGAGGTCGAAGAGACCTCGCAGGCGCTGTGCGTCGATATCTCCGCCCTGCAGGTCGACCAGACCGCGGCCCAGTCGAACTCGAGCGACGTCGGCAGCTTCGCCCTCCGCGAGTCGCCGGACAACACGTACTACAGCAGCAAGGGCAACTACGTCGTCGAGGTCACGAACGTGAAGAACGCGTTCGCGTCGACCCAGACGGCGATGGCGTACAGCGTCAACGCCCCCAAGTCGAAGAGCGTCTGCGAGCACACGACGACGACGGCGACGCTCTACGGCTTCGACGAGGTCGAGGGCTGCTGGGTGCAGATCGGCGCGACGAAGAGCAAGACCGGCGTGTACTACCCGGGCGGCGGCTTCATCCAGCCGAGCTGCGATGACGTCGTGAGCTGGTCCATCCCGAAGACGGTCACCAAGGTCCGCATCAAGGGCAAGTCGGTGCTCCAGACGACGTTCGGCCCGGCCGGTCAGAAGATCGCGGAGGGCACGAGCTGGAGCCACTGATCCGGCGCGAAGGGCGGGGGAGCGGGCGGCCGCCTGCGCGCTCTCCCGCCGCCGACGCCGGTCGCCAGGCTACGTGAGCGCCGCACCTGGCTCAGGGGGTTCCTCTCCGGCGCTGCGCGAGATCTCAGCCAGCTTCTGGAGGGCGCGCCCGAGTACGCTGGCGCGCGCCTCGTCGAATGACGAGCCCGCGCGTCCACGCGTCGTGGGAAGCGCTCGAGTCGCCCTGGATGGGCACCTGCGGCGCCAGGAGACGCGGCCCGCGGCCTGACCAGGTGTCGATGAGCATCAGCGCCGTGGCGAGGAGCTCGCGGCGCGCGTCGCGGTCGGCGTTGGCGTAGACGCGCCGGTCGGCGGCGTGGCGGCGAGGGCGCTATGGATGGGCCATGACCATGACCCATCCCCGATTCAAGGCCGCGGCTGTCCAGGCCGCCCCAGCCTTTCTCGATCTCGACGCCGGCGTGGATAAGGCCGTGCGCCTCATCGCCGAGGCCGCTGGCCACGGCGCCTCGCTCATCGTCTTTCCGGAGGTGTGGCTGCCCGGATACCCGTTCTGGATCTGGCTCGGATCACCGGCCTGGGGCATGCAGTTCGTGCAGCGCTACGCCGACCAGTCGCTCGAGGTGGGCGAGCGGCGTATGGCGCGGCTACGCGAGGCCGCGGCGCGGCACCGCATCCACGTGGTGATGGGCTACAGCGAGCGCGCCGGCTCGAGCCTCTACCTCGGACAGGCCCTCCTCGGCCCCGACGGCGGGCTCATCGCCGCGCGGCGCAAGCTCAAGCCGACGCACGCCGAGCGCACCGTCTTCGGCGAGGGCGACGGCGGCGACCTGAAGGTGCACGCCACCGCGATCGGGCGGCTCGGGGCGCTCAACTGCTGGGAGCACATCCAGCCGCTCGTGAAGCAGGCGATGTTCATCCAGGGCGAGCAGGTGCACGCGGCCTCGTGGCCCAGCATCTCGGTCTACCGGGACATGGCCTACTCGTTCGGCCCCGAGGTGAACGCCGCCGCCAGCCGGATCTACGCCGTCGAGGGGCAGTGCTTCGTCGTCGCCGCGTGCGCCACGGTATCTGAGGAGATGACGGCGCTCCTCTGCGACTCGCCGGAGCGGGCCGAGCTCCTCGTGTCCGGCGGCGGCTTCGCGATGATCTACGGCCCGGATGGCCGTGCGCTCGCAGAGCCGCTCGACGAGCGCGCAGAGGGCCTGATCTACGCCGACGTCGATCTCGGCCTGATCTCGCTCGCTAAGGCGGCGGCCGACCCGACGGGACACTACGCGCGCCCGGACGTGCTCCGGCTGCTGTTCAACGAGACGCCCCACCGGCTGGTCGAGCGGTTCACCACGGAGCTCCACGAGGCGGAGCGGACCGCGTGATCGCCCGCGGCCGCCCGGCCGCACGCCGCGCCCGCCTGCCACCCCGCAGGCCAACACGTCCACGAGGTACACCCTGAGGAGCAGGCTCGCCCAGTCGATGCGCGCACCGACTGGCTTGGTGACGCCGGTGCCGAGGCTCGATGCGGCCTTTTTGAGCCTCTGTCAGCTGAGCAGGATGGCGATCAAGAGCGCGACGCTGAGCAAGAGCGATACGACGATGGACGCAATGAGCCACGGCCGCATCGCCGGCGAGGTCCACCTGGACGCGCGCGATGTCGCGCTCGTCTGGCGCCCCGGAGCGCCGTGGTGCATCGTAACGGTCGGCTCGAGCTCCCTCGGCGCGCCCTCCATCGCCGCGATGGCCGCGTCGATGGCCGCGATCACGCTGGTAGCCGTCGGATAGCGTTGGGTTGGGTCTCGCTGGACGAGCCACATCACGATCGCCTCCACGTCGGGGCGGAACCCTAATCCCGGAGCACGCTGGCGGAGCGGGGGCGCATCCTCGAGGAGCCGCTGCCGGAAGGAAGATTGGCCGTCGCTCGCGTCGAACGGGCCTCTCCCGGACAGCATTTCGTACAAGATGATTCCAAGCGCATAAAGGTCTGCGCGAGCATCGACGGCATCCATGCCGCGCACGGCCTCCGGCGCGAGATACCTGAGCGTGCCGAGGACTTGGTCGGCAGCGGTGAGGTCCTGGCCTTTGCGCGTGACCTCGCGGCTTTCGGTGGACAGGAGCTCTACGTTCACCTTGGCGAGGCCGAAATCGATGAGCTTCACCTGATCACGGGCGTCGAGAAGGATGTTCTGCGGCTTCACATCGCGGTGCACGATCCCCTTCGCGTGCACCGCTTCCAGAGCAGACGCGATCTGCCTCGCGATGTGGAGCGCGCGCCGCGCGGGGAGCGGCGCCGAGGCGATCACGTCCTGGAGCGGGGCGCCCTCGACGTACTCGAGGACGAGAAAATGCGACCGATCCGCGAGCTGACCGAAGTCGTTCGCCGAGACCACGTTCGGATGCTGGATATGCGCCCCCGCGATCGCCTCGCGCTCGAACCGCGCCACGATCTGGGGGAGGTTCCGGGCGCTCGGGTGGAGGACTTTGATCGCGACCTGCTTGCGGAGGTGCACCTGCTCGCCGCGGTACACGGCTCCCATGCCGCCCTGCCCGATGAGCTCGTGGACGCGGTACCGCTCCGAGATCAAGCTCCCGAACAGCGCTGGCGCTTTGTTGTCCGAGCGCACCAGCGTGGGTGCGTCGTCCGACCACGGTCGTGCCGCAGTCTCGATTTCTTCCCCCAGGGCCGAGCTTGAGAGCTCAACGACGGATGCGTCGCGTTGTTTCCCGAGCATCGGCACCGTGACGTCGTCGGTGCTTGAGCGCCCCCTCGGTGGAGTTATCCCTGGCATGCCGAGGAGTGTACACGCACAAAGGTGCCGAGAGCGGGGGAACCGCACCGCCGTCCGAGTGGACATCACGCACAATCCACGCACTGCACGGAAAAGCTGGGCAGTTCCGCGATGTTCGGGGCCTGGTCCCGTACGCCGACACCAGCCTACAAGGATGACCACAGCGCATCGAGCCGTAGCTCGCCGGTCGCCGCCCGTCTCTGCGCCGCCCGCATCGCCGGGACCTCCAGCCCCGCCCCGAAGGCGCGATGAAGACATCGAGGGCGGGCGATCGGGGAGCTGGGCGGCGGCGTGCTCTTCGGCACGCCGACACGGTACAAGATGAGGCCGCCGCTTCTCACAGAGCTATTCCCATTGGAGCTCGGAGGGGTGGTAGGCTTTGAGACCGTCAATCGGAATGGGCCCGTCGGGGGTGCCGCTGCACACCTTGACGCCCTCAGCATTCGTGCGTACTGGATAGGCGTATTTCAATTTTGACGTGACGCAAAATGGATACTTGCCGTCCTTCATGAGGAGGCGATACTTGCCATTGGGGGCAGGCCGGCGCGCAGGTAAGGGCGCAGCGGTCGGGGATGTCGGCGCGGGCCCAGCGGTTGAGGATGGTGTGCTGGTACCGGAAGACGTGGCCATCGTGCGAGAGCTGCCGCTCGCCTCGTCCTCTTGAGATGTCTCATCGTCCGCGCTCTCGCGAGTGTCTTCTGCGGAGCCTCGCGAACGAACGACGAACAGTACAGCGGCAAGAAGAACGGCGACGACGAAAGAGCCAATCACTGCGATCATCAAGAATGGCGAATTCGAGCCCGCTTGTGGGCTGGTCGCGACAGATTGAGGCGGCACGGACACGACCATGGGTGCCTGCATCGCTTGGCCGGGAGCAGGAGCGGCCATCGTCGGCCCATCGACGCTGATCGCAGACGACACGTCGGCTCGGAACGACGCTGGGGTCGGCGCGTGAGGGGCAGCACTGGCGCCCAAGACTCGCTCGATGTCCTCACGCATGGCGCGGGCCGTTGGGTAGCGGCGCGACAGATCGAAGGCGAGCGCGCGATCGACGATGGCGCAAACCTCCGGGCTGACAGAGGGCGCAACGGTGCGGAGGGCCGGCGCGGGCTGCGTCGCCATTTTGATGAGGAGCTCGCTCTCCGTGGAGCCCTCGTGCACACGGCGTTTCGCTAAAATTCGAAACATCGTCGCGCCAACGGCGAAGATGTCGGCCCGCCCATCGATCTCGCCACCAGCGATTTGTTCGGGCGACATGTAAGGTAGAGTCCCGAGCATCGCGCCGATGCGCGTGCGAACATTGGAGCCGCCCTGCCTCATTCGAGCGATCCCGAAGTCGAGGACCTTGACGCCGCCTGACGATGTCAAGAACAGATTGTCGGGTTTGATGTCTCGATGGACGATGCCAAGCCCGTGCGCGACGTCGAGCACTTCGAGCACGGTCGAGGCGACGCGGAGCAGCTCGCGCTCCTCGATGCCGCCGGAGCGGTGGGCACGCTTGCCGAGCGATTCGCCGTCGAGCAACTCCATCACCAAGAACGGCGAGCCATCTTCGCTCGTATCGATGTCGACGACATTGACGGCCGCGGGGTGGCCGAGCTGGTTCACCGCGAGCGCCTCTTGCTCGAACCTGGCTCGAAGCTCCTTGGAGACCGCGATTTCCGGATGGAGGATCTTGATCGCGCAGCGCCGGCCGATCCTGTGTGTCGCCTCGTAAACTGCAGCCATCCCGCCCACGCCGATGAGCGAATCGATGCGCCATTTGCCCCGGAGGACCGTTCCGATTCGTGCTGTACAGTGTGCGAGCTGGGGATCGTCACTCATTGAGGTTCAGGTTCCGATGCATGCCGAATGCGAGGATAGGTAAAACATCCCCGCTGAGCGGGCGGGGCGCGACGATACCATGAGACGTTCTGCACCGGCAATGGAGCTTGAGCGCTGGAGCCCCGGGTCGAGCTCCTGTTTGGCGACGAGGGCGAGCCAGAGGTCGCCGCACCCCGGCCGTGACAGCGGGCTCGATCAGGGCCTCTCGATCAGCGCCCGAGCGCTCCGGCGAGCTCCATCACAGGAGCCCGGCGCCGACCCAGAGCCCGGGCTCGTAGGCCACGAGCGCATCCACGTCGCTCGAGCCGAGCAAGAGGAAATTCACCGGAGAGACACCGACGAACAGGTGCGGCGTGATCGGGAGCTGGAGCCCCCAGGCGAAGCGGCCGCCGAAGGCGCCGACGCTCTCGAAATACGGCGAGTCGAAGAAGATGCGGTAATAGCCCGGCGTGATCCCGATCGACATCTCCAGATGCGAGCCGACGCCCATGACGAGACGGAGCGGCACGCCGGCCGCAACCTGGTCGACGTCGGTGGTCGAGACGCTCCGGAGCTCGACGCCGATCTCGAAGCGGCGCGTCTCGCTCAGGCGCAGGCGCGCGAGCACGTCGAGATCCACGGACATGCCGTCCTTGACCGCGAAGCGCGCCGGAACGAAGTAGCCGGAGATCCCGAGCGAGAGGGCCATCCGGCGCGCGTTGGCCTCCGCCTGGGGGCCTGTCCCGGGCTCCTCGGCCGCGGGCTCCGGAGGCGCTTTCGGCGTGCGCCCGGGCGGCCGCGCGGCGGCCGCGGCCGAGGGCGGGGGAGACGCGGGGGACCCGCCCGCCGAGGGCGGCGGGGACGGGTAGGGCGGGGGAGGCCCGCCGGCCGGAGGCGGCGGGTACGGATACGGCGCGGGGTACCCGCCTGCCGGAGGCGGCGGATACGGATAGGGCGCGGGATATCCGCGCGCTGGAGGCGGCGGGTACGGATACGGCGCGGGGTACGCGCCTGCCGGAGGCGGCGGATACGGATAGGGCGCGGGATACGCGCCCGCTGGGGGCGGCGGGTACGGATAGGGCGCGGGATACCCGCCTTGCGGAGGCGGCGGGTACGGGTAGGGCGCCGGAGCCGGCGGCGCCGCCGGAGCCCGCGGCGGCGGCGCCACGGGCGGCGCCGAGCTCGCCGCCGCGGGCTTCGCGGCCGGCGGCGGCTCGGAGCGCGCCGGCTGCGCCGTGGCCTCCCCCGAGGCCAGGCTCAGGGCGGCGAGCGCCATCAGCGCGGGGGCCGCGGCGGCGCCGCCGCGACCGCCGCGGGCACGGCGCGCGCGCAGGACGGCCGCCGCGAGGCCCAGCAGGAGCGCGAGCGAGACGAGCTGGGCGGTGCTCAGCCCCCCGTACACGCCGCGCCCCGCGTCGCCGCGGAGGAGCTCGACGAAGAACCGGCCGGCAGCGTAGAGCGCGAGCCAGGTCCCGAAGGCGCGGCCGTCCCGGTGCCCCCGGGCGAGCCAGAGGGCGGCGATCGCGCTCGCCAGCAGCCCGATCGCCGCCTCGTAGAGCTGCGTCGGGTGCACGGGCAGGCTCGGCGCCCCGAGGGGCACCCAGCCGGCGGCGACGTGGTCCGCCGCCGCGGGGCTGCCCGCGGGAAACCGGACGCCCAGCGCGCCCGCCGTGACGCGGCCGTAGTCGCACCCCGCGAGGAAGCACCCGGTCCGCACGCTGGCGTACGTGATCCCGAGCCCGGGCACGAGCCGGTCGAGGAACGGCAGCACCGGCGCGCCGCGGCGGAGCAGGACCAGGCCGGCGACGGCGACGCCCGCGAGGAGGCCCCCGTACGCGGCCCGGCCGGCGTGCAGCACCGGACCCCACGCGCCGCGCGCGAGCGCCTCGGGCACGGCGCGCAGCGCCTCGAAGGCGTAGCCGCCGAGGAGCGCGGCGACGTAGCCCCAGAGGAGCGCGCGCCCCTCGACCCCGACGTCGCCCCGGTCCCGGCGCACCAGCCAGAAGAACGCCGCCGACCCGAGGAGCCCCGCGACGGCGACCATCACCGCGTAGGTCGGCGCGAGCCACGGCGGCAGGCCGTGGCGCTCCAGCCAGAGCATCAGCGCCCGGCTCACGCCCGCCTCCGGATGCGCAGCAGCATGTAGCCCGCGGGCACGAGCAGCCAGAACGCGCCGCCGAGGGGCACGGGCGCGCCCGGGCGGCCCCCTCCGAGGTCGCGCCCGCCCGCGCTCAGCCGGCAGCTCG
Source organism: Sorangium sp. So ce185 (assembly GCF_051526825.1). Classification (NCBI taxonomy): domain Bacteria; kingdom Pseudomonadati; phylum Myxococcota; order Polyangiales; family Polyangiaceae; genus Sorangium; species Sorangium sp. So ce185. The sequence continues at coordinate 2,652,807 of NZ_CP150316.1, forward strand.
TGGCCGAGCCGCTGCCCGCCGTCGGATCGCCGTCCTTGCAGCTCTGGTTGCAGTCCCGGCAGTTCTGGTTGCAATCGCTGCAGTTCTGGTTGCAGTCGCTGCAGTTCTCGTTGCAGCCCGCGATGTCCTCGTTGCAGCCAGCGCAGCCGCCGCCGCAGGTGCCGCAGTCGCCGTCGCCCGACGAGCCGCTCGGCGCGCCGATGGGGACGCCGGCCGGCGAGGTCGGCTCGCCGTACTGGAGGCAGCGGTCGAGCACGGCCATGCACCCCGCGTTCGCGGCGAAGGCGAGCGCGCCGTCGCGGTCGGCGATCGGCAGGGCGGCGCACGCGCCGCTGCCCGCGGCGAGGACGCACTCCTTCACCCCCTCGATGCTCATCAGCGCGAGCACGCAGAGCGCCTCGGCGTTCATCGCGCCGGCGTTGACCCACGCGCACTCCGCCTGCGCGTCGGCGAAGCGCGGATCCGTGCGCTCGTGCTCGCATCGCCCGGCCTGGGCGCAGGTGCACACGTCCCGCACGCCGGCGGCGCACTCCGCGACCGACCCGGGGAGGTGGTACGGGTTGGCGCGCACGGACTGCGGCTCGCTCCGGGGGAGCTCGGGCAGCGCGACGCCGCCCTGGGGGCTCTCGAGCGCGGGCGCGTCCGAGGGCGGGAGGGCGCTCAGCGCGACCAGCCACGCGGCGTTGACGTAGACCGCCCCCTCCTGGGCGACCACGCCCGCCGGCAGCCCGGTGACGCGGACGAGCTCGCGCGCGCCGGCGCGCCGCGCGAGGTCCGCCACGATCGCGCCGGCCCGGCCGCCGAGCGCCGCGTCCTCGAGCCCCGCGGTCTCCGGCGACGCCGGCTGGCCCGCGAGGACGGGCCGGGCGAGCGGCCGCTCCGACCCGCGCTCCGCAGCGAGGGAGCGGAGCACGAACCCCTCGGCGGACGGCTCGAGCGCGCCGAGGACGATCGCGTCCTTCCCGAGCTCCTCCCGCGCCGCGTCCGCGCTGCGGACCAGCGCCGGGGCGCTCGCGATCTCCGCATCGAGGATCGGCGTCTCCTCCCCCTGCTCGCGGTGCGCCTCCTCCAGCCGGGCCGCGACGTCGTGGAGCGCCTCCTCGGGCAAGGCCGCGAGGACCTCCGGCGCGGCGCTCAGCGCGTCGCGCAGCGGCAGGTCCTCGTAGGGCGGCGTCTCCGCGCTGCACGCGCCCAGCGCGGCGATCGCGAGCAGCACGGCGGCACGGCGGATCGCGCTCTCGATGACGACGTTCGTTGGCATGCCCCCCCTCGCTCCCCGAGGCGCGCGGACCCGGACTGGACACGTCGCGCTCGGCTGGCGCGGGCGCATCGCCGGTGAGGACACCGCCGCGAGGAGACACGACGAGCGTGCCAGAAGGCGCGGCGCCGGCCAAGGGCCATGCGGGGGAGCGCCGGTGAGGGAGATCGCGCCGATCGCGAGTGGCGTCCTTCGACGCGGTTCCTCTCGGCGTCCGACATCGGGCGGGCCTGGCAACCTGGTGGGATATCCGCGTCGCCGCGACGCGCAGGGGCGCTGACAAGCCGCTCGAAACCACCCTCCACCGCGGCCTCACCGGCGTGTCGAATTTCGGTTCACACCGCGCGCCGGCGCGGGTCTGCCTCGGGGAACGCCGGCGGAGGGCCGGCCTCACCCGAGGAGCGGAGCCATGACTCGCATCCATTTGAGAGCACACCTGTGGACCAAGGCGGCGCGGACCCTGACGGCGCTGGGCGGCCTGCTGGCCGCGACGGCGGCCCCGGCCAGCGCGCGCGCCGAGATCCTCGCTTACGACGAGCACGACGGGGAGGTGGGCGGCACCGTCGGCTGGGCGGACGATTGGCCCTTCGCGCGGGCGGGGGGCGAGCTCGTGCAGACCGCCGCCTACGTTCGCCGCCGGTTCGCGGCCCCGCTGTCGGCCGCGCACGCCACCCGGTGGATCGCTGTCACCGGCCGCATGGCCGCGCCCCCGATCGCTTATGCGTACCACGTGCCCATGGGCGTCAGCTCGTGGACGACCGCCCACCAGCACCCCGGCCTCCATTTCGACACGTCGAGCCCCGCGGGCCTGCTCGTCGACGGCGCCGGCCCGACGAGCGGCATCGCCGGGACCACGATGCAAACGTGGCTCGCGCGGTACGTGTTCGGCCCCGCCAACGCGAACGGCCGGTACAGCGCGACCGTGAGCATCTGGGCCGGATCGGGCGCCGGCCGCCGCATCGACCCCGGGGCGCCGCCGGCCGTCGTCCGCACGCTCGCCGACACCACGCTGGACAGCCTCTATGCCGGGCAGAGCGACGCTCAGGACCTCTTCTTCGTGGAGCGCGAGAGCGTCGCCACCACGGCCCGGGAGGCGCTCGCCGCGCCCGAGCGCGATCTCTACGTGGTCGCGCACCAGGACGACGATCTGCTCTTCATGAACCCCGACATCGCGGACTCGATCCAGGCGGGGAATTCCGTGGAGACGGTCTATGTCACCGCGGGCCTCGGCGGCAATTGCCTGGACGTGATGGGCGAGCGGGAGGCCGGGATGAAGGCCGCGTACGCGGCGATGGCCGGCCTCGCCAACAGCTGGAGCTGCGCCGAGGCCGCGGTGCTGGGCAAGGATCTCGTGCGCTGCGCGCTCGACGGGAGCGCCGGCCGCGTCGGGCTCGTGTTCCTGCGGCTCCCCTCGTCCCCGGACACGGCGCTCCTGAGCGACCTCTGGAACGGGGGCGCGCCGACCCTGACGCGCGTCGACCGCACGGGCGACGAGTGCGACTACAAATGCGCCTCCGACGACCCCGCCAACGACGCGTGCGACGACCCCGCCGGCGAGATCCCCTCCGACGAGCTCCCCGTCGACTACACCCGCGAGGAGCTCATCGACGTCCTCGCCCGCCTGATGTCCGATTTCCGCGCGAGCCGCGTCGGCACGCTGAACAGCGACCACGGCCACGCCGGCGACCACACCGATCATTATCACACGTCGCTGTTCGCGTTCGCCGCGCAGCAGGCCTACGCCGCGGGGCACGCGCTCCAGACCTACCGGGGCTACGACATGTCCAACGAGCAGGCGAACGTCTCCGACGAGGAGTTCGACATCACCTGGGACGCGTTCCGGTGGTATGCGCAATGCGACCGATTCACCTGCACGGACATGAGCGCGTGCGGCACCGGGACCACCTGCGAACCGGACAACTCGAGCTATCGCGCCTGGGCGCGCCGCCGGTACGTGGCCTCCGCGATCGCGGGCGTCTCGGGCCGCCTCGGCGCGCTGGGGGGCAAATGCCTCGCGGCCGCGGGCGCGTCGAGCGGCGCGCCCGTGGTCCTCGCCGATTGCTCCATGGCCGCGGCGCAGCAATGGACCGTCGCGGAGGACCGCATCGGCGGCCCCGGCGGCCGCTGCCTCGGCGTCGCCGGCGGCAGCACGTCGAACGGCGCGCCCGTGGTGCTCGAGAGCTGCGCCGGCACGAGGGGCCAGGCGTGGACGATGCTGGACGGCGGGCAGATCCGCGGCCTGGAGGGGAGGTGCCTCGCGGTCGCCGGCGGCAACGCCGCGAACGGCACGCCGGTGCAGATGGTCGACTGCAATGGCGCGGAGGCGCAGCGGTTCGCGATCCAGCTCTCGGCGCCCACCCGCTGGTCGTACGGCAACGATTTCTCGGACGCGCAGATCGGCACGAGCGAGGCCTACACCCGCACGGTCCGGCTCGGCGACGTGAACGGCGACGGCAAGGCCGACGCGTGCGTGCGGCGCGCCGACGGCGTGTATTGCGCGCGCAGCAATGGCGCGGGCGGGTTCCTCCCCGCGCAGCGGTACACGACGGAGTTCTCCGACGCGAACGGCTGGCAGCCCGCGCGCTACGGCAACACGATCCAGCTCGCCGACATCGACGGCGACGGCAAGGCCGACATCTGCGGCCGCGGCGTCTGGGGCATCCTCTGCCAGCTCGCGAACGCCGCCGGCGACGCGTTCGTGGCCTCCGGCGGCGGCTGGTGGACGCACAGCTTCTCCGACGCGGAGGGGTTCGACGACGCGCCGGGCTATTACCGCTCGATCCACCTCGCCGACGTGGACGCCGACGGCTACGCCGACGTGTGCGGCCGCGGCGCCGACGGCCTGCGCTGCGCGATCAACACGACCGCCGGGAGCTTCGGGGCGGCGGCGCTCTGGCTCGCCGAGATGTCCGACGCGAACGGCTGGCTGCCGGAGCAGTACGGCGCCACGATCCAGCTCGGCGACATCGACGGCGACGGCGCGGCGGACGCCTGCGGCCGCGGGCCGTCGGGCGTGGTGTGCGCGGTGGCGAGCGCTTCCGGCGCCGGGTTCGTGCGGCCGCACGTCTGGTCGTACAGCCGCGGGGGCGCGCCGGATTACGGCGACGGGTCGGAGTTCGACGCGGCGCCGAGCCACTGGGGGAGCCTCGGCCTCGGCGACATCGATGGCGACGGCGACGCCGACCTCTGCGGCCGCGGCGCCTCCGGCGCGCTGTGCGCCCTGTCGAACCGCCTCGGCTTCGGCGCGGCGCGCCCCGCGTCGATCGGCGCCTTCGGCGATGCCCAGGGGTGGCTACCCGCGCGGTACGGCGCGACGGTGCAGCCCGGCGACGTCGACGGCGACGGCCGCGCCGACCTGTGCGGCCGCGCGTCGGACGGCCTCTGGTGTGCGCTCGCGCCGTGACGCGGCGACGGCGGTCCGGCCGCGCGTTCCGGCTTCGCGTCGACCCTCTCTCCGCGGCGTGGGCCTGCGGCGCCGCCGCCGCGGGACGGCGCGAGCGCCGGCTGCGGGTCGTCGGCGGACGGTGATACCCTCGGCCCCACGATGTCCCTCGACCGAGAGCACCTCGAGCGCGAGGTCCGCGAGCGCTGCGAGAGCGGCGCCGTCGCGCGGGCCGCCGAGCTCGCCATCCGCGGCTACGGGCCCGAGATCCTCGGCTTCCTGACCGCGCTCCTCCGCCGCGAGGAGGACCCCGACGACGTCTTCTCGCTGTGGTGCGAGCGCATCCTGCGCGGGCTGCCGACCTTCGCGTGGGAGTGCTCGCTCCGCACCTTCGCCTACACGATCGCGCGGAACGCGGCGAAGAACCACGCCCGCGACAGGCGCGCCCGCGAGCGGCGCGTGCGCCCCTCGCTCGGGACGACGGAGCTGAGCGCGATCGAGCAGCAGGTGCGCACCGAGACGCGGCCGTACCTGCGCACCGACGCGAAGGACAAGCTCATGGAGCTGCGCGAGGCGCTGCCGCCGGACGATCGGATGCTGCTCGTGCTGCGCCTCGACAAGGGGCTGGAGTGGAAGGACGTGGCGCGGGTGATGCTCGGCGAGGAGGCGGTGGACGAGGCCGCGCTGAAGCGGGAGGCGCAGCGGCTGCGCAAGCGCTTCCAGATCGTGAAGGATCAGCTCGTCGAGGCGGGCCGGCGCGCGGGGCTGCTCGGCGAGGGGTGACTCGCTCCGCCCGCGGGCGCTACCACGCGCCGAGCGCGCCGCCGTGGGCGCCCGCGGCGACGGGCTCGGCGCCGTCGTCGCCGAGGCAGCCGGCCGTCAGCGCCGGCGAGCCGGCGCTCAGGTGAAAGTCGCCGGCGAGCAGATCCGCGAAGAACGGGTCAGCATCGATGTTCCCGTCCTGACCGGGCACGATCACGTTGCCCAGGCGCTCGTTCCCGAAGAGCACGTTGCACCGCACGCGCCCGCGCTGCACGTGCTCCTGCTCGAGCGCGGCGCCGTTCGCGATGATCACGTTGTTGAGGACGTCGAGCTCCGCGGCGTCCGCGGCGATCGCGTGATCGCGGTTCTCGTAGAACACGTTCTGGGCGACCACCGCGTGATCCTGCAGGTGGCTCCCCACGAAGCCATGGCCGTTCCCGATGAACACGTTGTTGCGGACCACGGCGAGCGCGTGGAAGTAGAGCATCACGCCGACCTCGTTGCCCTCGATGATGTTCTGCGTGAGGAGCAGCGACGGACGCGCGCACTCTTCCCAGTTATCCCCGCTGTGGCCGTCCGCGTAGACGGCCGCGGAGTACCAGTTGCCCGAGCAATTCAGCACGTCGCGCGAGCAGTCCCCCGCCGATCCCACGTTCCGCAGCCTGAAGCCCCGGACGACGGCGTTCTGGGCGCCGGTGTAGTCGATGAGGTTCCCGCTCAGCCCCTCACCGTCGAGCACCGTCGTCGTCGCGCCCGCGCCGACCAGCTTCACGCCCGAGCGCAGGCGGAGGTGCTCGTGGTATTCCCCGGGCTGGACGAAGACGGTATCGCCATACGCCGCGGCGTCGATGGCCGTCTGGATGCTCGGGTAGGCGTCCGGCACCACGAGCACGCGCTCCTCGCCCGGGATCGGGAGCGAGCACCCGGCCGTGCCCGTGCTCGCGTCCAGCACCTCGCCGCCCTCGTCGAGCGCCACCGCGGACGCGAGCGCCGCGTCGCCGGTGGCCAGCGTGATGAGCGGGCCCGTCGCGCTCTCGACGTCCAGCACCGCCGGGGCGTCCGAGGTCACGACCAGGCTGTCGACGGTCACGCGCTCGCCGCCGGGCACGCGGAGCCGCAGCGCGGAGGACGCGCCCTGGGCCGATCCATCGGTGCCGCCCGGCGCGTCGTCCGGCTTGCTCGCCCCGCCAGGCGGATCGGGGATCGAGGGCCCCTGGGGATCCCCTCCTGTCGAGATCTCTGTCCCACACGCCGCGATCCACACCGTGGCGCAGAGCGCTCCGAAGCGAGAGATGGTGTTCATGGCGGTGAGCTCGGCAAACGCCATGCCGCTCCGCTGAAGCCGCTCCGCTGTAGAAGAGAGCGACGGGTTCGGCCGCGATCCGGGAGCGGCGTGTGTCACGCTGAGCCACGCGCCGGGCGACGCTGACAGCCGCCGCGGGCGCGCGGGAGCGGCTAACGCTTCGATCCGGAGGCGTCGAAGCGCGGGACCTCCGGGAGCTCCGGGGCGTCGAGCCCGGCGAACGGATCGCGCCAGGCGTCGAGCTGCCACAGGCGCGCGTGCCAGGCCGCGACGTGCGGGTAGTCCGAGAGCGGCAGCCCGGCGAGATCCGCGAACGGGAGCACCGACGCCATGCGAAAGTCCGCGTACGAGACCGCGCTCCCGACGAGCCAGTCCCTGCCGCTCAGGACCTGATCGAGCAGCGTCGCCGCTTCGGCGAACCCCGAGAGCCCCTCCGCCACGAGGTCGTCGCGGATGGGGCCGAGCCCGTAGCGCTGCTTCGTCACGCGCTCGAAGTGGACCTTGTCGCACGCGGCGACGAAGTTGTGCGTGCCCCAGCTCAACCAGCGGATCATCTCCGGTTGTGCGGCGCCCGTGCGCCAGAAGTCCGAGCCCGTGAGCTGCGAGAGGCGGCACGCGATCGCGTCCGTCTCCCAGAGCGACTGGCTCCCCTCGACCAGGATGGGCACGCGCAGGTTCGGGTTCAGCGCGCGAAATTTCTCCTGCTGCGACGGGTCGAGAGGCGCCGCGTGGACGTATTCCACGGGTGCATCGAGGTGGCGCGCCACGGCGACGGCGACGCGTGGATTCAAGTTCCGGCTGAAGTACAGTTTCATGGATCGTCCTCTCCTGCGGGCTGGCTCTGCTCTTTCGAGCGGTTTCACCCCGTTCGTCGAGCGGTGGTAAAATTTGAACATGAAGGCGGGAAGGCGGGAAGAAAACCTTAATAATCTTCCCGCCTTCCCGCCTTCATGTGGACTCTCTCCGGGCAAAGTTGACCACTAGCGTTCATCGCTCTACGGTGAACGCACGAGGCCTCGCAAGTGCGTTGGGCGCTAGCCCACCAGCGTGGCGGCGAAGCGCGCGGGGCGCCGCACGCCGCGGGCCTCCATCCACGCGTCCGCCGCGGCGACGAGCGCGCGCCCCTCGTCGCCGCCGAGCCAGACCCCCCGCGCGCGGCGCGCGGCGGCCGCCAGCAGGGCAGCGCCAAGCCGGTCGAGCGCGGCCTCGGCGCCGCGCATGCGCTCGGCGGCCTCGGCCGCGCGGCCGCGCTGCGCGGCGACGCTGGCCCGGATCATCGCGGCGACGGGAGGGCCCCAGAAGACGTCGCGCCGATCGAGCGCGCGCGCGTCGGCGAGGGCGAGGGCCCGCAAGGCGACCGCCCGCGCGCCGCCGCGCGCGGCGACCGCGAGGGACGCGAGGGCGCGCAGGTAGTGGAGCTCGCCCCGCACCAGCGGGATCGCGACCATGCCGGAGCCGAGGAGCGGCGGCGTCGCCGCCACGACGAAGCGCAGCGCCGCGGCCGCGTCCCCCTCGTAGAGCGCGATCCGCCCGCGGGCGAGGACCTCGCGGAAGTGCTGGAGGTGGTAGCCGGCGCGCGACCAGCGCTCCATCGCGGCGTCCACCGTGGCGCGGGCCGAGGCCGGCCGATCGGCGGCGAGGTCGAGCAGGTACGCGCCGTTGAGGCGGATCATCGTCTCGCGGTAGCGGTCGCCGCGCTCGCGCGCCTCGGCGAGGAGATCGGCCGTCGTCGCGGCGAGGCCGGGGATCTTGCCCTGGAGCCAGAGCACCGTCGCCAGGAGCGCGTGCGCGAAGCTCCCGCCGCTCCCGCTCTCGCCGCCGTGCGCCCCGAGCGCCGCGCTGCTCCGCCCGAGGAGCACCTCGGCGCGCTCGATCTCGCCGCGGGCGAACGCGGCCACGCCCTCGGCCAGCAGGTGGAAGTTGCGCGCCTCCGGGCGCGGCGAGCGCGCGGCCACCCGCTCGAGGAGCGCCAGCAAGGCGGCGGCGCGCCGGCCGCCGTCGCGCTGGCCGCGGAGCGCGGCGTGGATCGTCTCGAGGGTGAGCGCCCGCGCGAGGCGGTGCGGCTCGCCGGCGTCGAGCGCGAGGAGCAGGTGCCTCGCCGCGAACGGCGCGCTCTGGACGGGCGCGGTCACGGCCAGGCTCGCGGCCGCGTGGCACGCGTCCATGGCGAGCAGGTCGCGGCCCGGGATCTCGCGCTCCGCGCGCTCGCGGAAGGCGAGGCCCCGGGCCCAGAGCCGCGCGCGCAGGGCGGCCGCCTGCGCGAGCGCCTCGAGCGTCGACGCCGGCCTGGAGAGCCCGAGCTCGGCCAGGACGCCGTCGAGCACCGACAGCCCTTCGTCCACGTACCCGCCCGCGAGGAGCAGCTGCATCGCCCGCAGCCGGTGGGCGAGCGCCTCGCGCGGCGGCTCGCGCGACGCGAGATCGAGGTACGCCTCCGCCGCCTCGCGCGACCGGCCGCCGCTCGCCAGCGCGGCGGCGAGCGCGAGCCGGGCGCCGCGGGCGACCGCGGCGTCAGGCTCGCCGAGCTCGAGCGCCTCGCGCGCGAAGCGCGCCGCCCGATCGAAGGCGAGGGCCGCCTGCGCCTGCGCGGCCGCCTCGACGGCGCGAGCCGCGGCCTCCGCGTCGAGCCCGGCCCCGCGGAGGTGGTGCACGAGCAGGGACGGCTCGGCGCCGCCCTGGCCCCGAAGCGCCCGCGCGAGGCGCAGGTGGTGCTCGCGGCGGCGCGCGCGCGGCAGCGCGGCGAGCACCGCCTCGCCGACGCGATCGTGGTACGGCAGGAGCTCCTCGCGCTCGTGCGCCTCCCGCACGCGCACGACCTGCGCGGCGACGAGCCGCGAGAGCGCCTCGGGCTCGTCCAGCGCCTCGCCCTCCGCCTCGGCCGCGCGCGCCGCGGTCCGCCGCGCGATCGGCTGCCCCGCCACCGCGACCACCTCGAGCAGCCGCCGCGCCGGCGCGGGGAGCCGCTCGATGCGCCCCGCGAGCAGCGCGGGCAGGTCGGGCGCGGCGCCGCCGAGGTCGCCGCGCTCGGCCGCGAGGCGCGAGAGCTCGGTGATGAAGAGCGGGCTGTGGTGGGCCTCCGCCGCGATCCGCGCCGCCGCGCCGCCGGGCGCGCCCGCGCCCGCGAGCAGCGCGCCCGCGAGCGCCGCGGCGTCGGCGGGGGGCAGCTCGCCGACGTCGATCTCGTGCACGCGCACGTCCGCCGCGAGGCCTTCGCGCAGCGCCGCGAGCAGCGCGCGCAGGACGGGGCTCGTTTCGGCCTCCTCCGCGCGGTACGAGGCGACGAAGAGCAGCGGCGGCGCCGCGGGCGGGCGCATCAGCTCGACGAGCAGCGCGACGCTGTCGAGGTCGCCCCACTGGAGATCGTCGACCGCGAGCACCAGCGCGCGCGCCCGGCCGAGGCGCGCGCACAGCTCGCGCAGCGCGGCGAAGGCCCGGCGCCTGCGCTCCGCGTCGTCCGGCGCCGCGCCCTCCCGCGGCGCGGCCGCCGCGATCGCCGGCACCTCCCGCAGCACCGGGAAGGCGCGCCCGAGCTCGACGACGTCGTCGGGCAGCCACGCGGCGAGGTCCTCCGGCGCCGCGCGGGCGAGGAGCCGGCCGAGCTCGTCGACGACGCCGTCGAGCGCCTTGTACGGCACCGACTCCTGCTGAAAGCAGCGCCCCGCGAGCGGGACCGCCCCGGGCTCGCCCCCGGCCGACTCCAGGAACCGCTGCAAGAGCGCGCTCTTTCCGATGCCCGACGATCCGCGGAGCAGCGCGACCGCCGTGCGCCCCGCGCGCGCCTCGTCGAGGGCCGCGTGGAGCCGCCCCAGCTCGGCCGCGCGGCCCACGAAGGGGGCCGCCGGCGCCGGGCGCGGCGCGATCGGGGCGCCGGCGGCCTGGCCGAGGAGCCGCGCCGCTGCCTCGCGGGCCGTGGGTCGGAGGGCGGGATCGTGCGCCAGGAGCTCGCGGCAGAGGCGGTCGAGATCCTCGGGCGCGTCCCTCGCGGCGGGCCCCGGCGCGGGCGCCGTGGCGCCTTGCGCGGGCAGGCGGCCGGTGAGCGCCTGGTGGAGCATCACGCCGACGGCGTACATGTCGGCGGCCGGCCCGACCGCGAGCCCAGCGGCCTGCTCCGGCGCCATGTACCTCGGCGTCCCCGCCCGCACGGGCGCCGTGGGGGCGTTGAGATCGGCGACGAGCCCGAAGTCGAGGACCTTCACGGCGCCGGCCGCGTCGACCATCACGTTCGACGGCTTGATGTCGCGGTGGAGCTTGCCCGCGTCGTGCAGGAAGGCCAGCCCCTCGGCGATCTCCCGGAAGGCCGCGCGCAGGCGCGCCTCGTCCGGCCCTTCCTCGCGGCGCACGTGCGTGAGCACGTCCGTGCCCGAGACGAGCTCCATGGTGAAGAACCAGCGCGCGTCGTCCCGGTGCAGCTCGTAGAGCCGGACGAGGCGCGGGTGGACGATCCCGGCCAGCGCGCGAAACTCCTGCTTGAACAGGGCGATGGCCTGCCCGTCCGGGCGCCGCAGCACCTTGAGCGCGACGAGCGCGCCGCGCTTCCGGTCGAAGGCCTCGTACACGGTGCCGAACCCGCCGCTCCCGAGGCGACGGTGGAGCGCGAAGCGCGGCGGATCCTCGCCGGCGGCGAGGAAGGCGCCGCTCTCGTCGGCGTCGATCGGGGCGACGGGGACGACCTCGGGCACGCGGGCGATCTGGCGGAGGAACGCGAGGGACGGCGAGGAAGCGGTGGAGCCGCCGCCGGAGAGGCTGTCGGCGTCGGCCGTGGCGCCGGCGGACGGCGCGGCGTCCGCCGTGACGCCGGAGGATGGCTGGGGATCGACCGTGACGCCGGGGGATGGCTCGGATCGGTGGTCTTCAGCGGACAAGCAGGGGCTCCTGGGGGAGGAGCATACCGTGGGCGCGCTTCACGATGCAGGCGCCGCCGGCGCGAGCGCGGGCGTGAGGAGGCGGTCTCGCCGCCTCACGCCGGGCCCTTCACCAGGCCTGGTGCCAGACCTGATCGCGGTCGGCCACCACGCCGGCGCTCGAGCCATACAGGACGTTGACGTGGCCGTCGTTGTCGTCGCCGCCGCGAGAGATGTCCTCGCCGGGCGCGCCGATGGCCAGGTCGGCCTTGCCGTCGCCGTCGAAGTCGCCGGAGGCCAGCGCGTACCCGGAGCGGTCATCGTCCTCCAGGCTGCCCTCCACGCCCGGGCTGTCCTGCGTGTACGCCGGGTCGCCGAGGGTCGACAGGCCCGTGGCGGTGCCGCGGAAGAGGTGCGTCACCCCGGCGTCGTCGTGGCCGTCGATGTCCTCGTGCGGCGCGCCGACCGCCAGGTCGGCCTTGCCGTCGCCGTCGAAGTCCCCCGACGCGAGGGCCCAGCCGAAGTGATCGCCGTCCGCGACGCTGCTGCCCACGTTCGGGCTGTCCTGGCTCAGCAGCGGATCCCCTGCGGCGGCGAGGCCCGACGCGGTGCCGCGGAAGACGTGCACCACGCCGCCGCCGCCGTGCCCGGCGAAATCCTCGTGCGGCACGCCGATCGCGAGGTCGGCCTTGCCGTCGCCGTCGAAATCGCCCGAGGCGAGCGCGTAGCCGAAGTGATCGCCGTCCTGCACGGTTTCGGCGACGTTCGGGCTGTCCTGGTGGAACATCGGATCGCCGACGGCCGACAGGCCCGCCGCCGTACCGCGGAAGACGTGCACCGCGCCGGCGCCGCCGTGCCCGGCGAGATCCTCGTAGGGCTCGCCGATCGCCAGGTCGTCGAAGCCGTCTCCGTTGAAGTTGCCGGCGGCCAGCGACCAGCCGAAGCGGTCCCCTTCCTCGACGCTGCCGGCCACGTTCGGGCTGTTCTCGTGGAACATCGGATCGCCGGCGGCCGACAGGCCCGCCGCCGTACCGCGGAAGACGTGCACCGCGCCGCCGTCGTCGTGGCCGTCCACGTCCTCGTCGGGCGCGCCGATCGCCAGGTCGGCGTAGCCGTCGCCGTTGAAGTCGCCGGTGGCCAGGGACCAGCCGAAGTGATCGCCGCCCTCGACGCCGCCGGCCACGTTCGGGCTGTCCTGGTCCCAGCCCTGATTGCCGGCGCTCGTGAGCCCGGACGGAGAGCCGTAGAGGATGTAGACCGAGCCGCCGTCGTCGTCGCCGCCGATGTCCTCGCCGGGCGCGCCGATCGCGAGGTCGTCGAAGCCGTCGCCGTTGAAGTCGCCGGCCGCCAGGGCATAGCCGACGCGATCGTCGTTCTCGGCGCTGCCCACCACGCCCGGCGAGTCCTGGTGCCACAGCTGGTCTCCGCCGCTCGTCAGCCCGAGGATCGATCCGTAAATCACGTTGACGGCGCCCGCGTCGTCCGCGCCGTTGATGTCCTCGTAGGGCGCGCCCACGGCCAGGTCGGCGTAGCCGTCTCCATTGAAGTCCGCCGTGGCCAACGCCCGGCCGAAATGATCGTCCTTTTCGGCCTTGTCCTCGGTGTGGCCGTCGGTGATCCGCTGCGCCGGCACCACTACGCAGCTGTTGCCCGGCGTGCCGTCGGGCTGGGTGCCTCCCGGGCAAGGGTTGATGGGGTAGGGGTGCTCCGACTTCGCGCTGACGTCGGCGCAGTTGCCCACACCGTAATGGTCGCAGTCCGAGGTCGTGTGCGCCGTGACCTGCACGGGGACGCCGCCCTCGCTGTGAACGGCGCTCACATCCATGCTGTCGCCGTCGAACTGGACGAGCAGGAAGTAGCTGAACGTCGCGGAGCCGGTGTAAAAACACGGGATCTGGACGTCGTTCACGGCGATGTTCTTCCTGTAGCCGGCCCGATAGTGGATGTGCCCCGAGAAGATGCCGAGGATGTTGTATTCGAAGCCGGTGATGGCGCCGATGAACTCCTCGTCCGTGGTCGGCATGTCTTCGCCGAAATCGTGCATGTTGATGACGACGCGCTGCCCCTCGCCCACCGCGTCGGCGAGCTGGTTCCGGAGGAAGTCGATCGATTTCGAGATGTGGAAGTCGGGCTCCTCGTAGGTGGGGTGATTGTGGAGCTGGATGAAGCGGATCCCGTTCTTCACGAACGAGTACGCCACGCTGCCCGGATCATATGCCTCGAGCTGGCCGCGGTGTTTCTTGATCCAGCGCTCCATCCACCGCCGCGACTCGTTCCCGCAGTAGTTGGATCCCTCGCCGGTCATCCGGTCGCACTCGGCGCACCCCTTGTCGCAATCGCAGGCGCCGACGAGCTCGCACAGGTCGCAGCCGGGGCTCGCCGCGCAATAGCCGCAGGCCTCGGCGATGTCCTGCGCCGAGGCGCCGCAGCTGTCGTGCACGTTGCTGCCGTAGTCGTGGTTCCCCAGCCCCGGGAAGACGTCGACCAGGAGGTCGTCTTCATACTGATCTTCGTACGCGGCCCACTGGTCGGGGCGGGCGAACGAGGTCAGATCGCCGTTGACGACGACGGCGCTTGGCGCGCTGTAGCCTGGGGGCGTCGCGCCCTTGACGAGCGCGTTGATCGCCTTGACCTGATCCCGGTTGGTCTTGTTGCCCAGGGCCTTGATGTCCGCCGACGAGAGATGGGCCTCCACGGCGTCCTCGCCCACGAGGTCGTCCTCGCTCCACCAGTATTGCGGATCGGAGGCGATGACGACCGAGAACGGCGCCACGGCCTGGAGCGGCGCGGGGGCCTCGGCGAGGGGGGCGGGCGGCTCGACGTCGGCGGCCTCGCACGCGGCGAGGGCCAGGGTGGTGCCCAGGGTGGTGATGGACAGGAGGATCGGCGCTGCGCGTCTCATACGGGTCTCCTTTCGGGTGTCGCTGAGGCAGACCCGGCCCGCGGAGGATGTGACGGACGCGATGCTATGGGAGGCGGCGCGGCCGCGCCCCGGGGTCTGGGCCGCGGGCTCCCGCGCCGGCGGGGGCGCGGGCAGGTCGAGCGGCGCGCGCGCTGGTGGAGCCATGATGGCGGCGGTTCGCCATCGCAGGCGCCCGGCGCGCGGACGCGCCCGGCGCGGGGCCCTTCGGGTCAGCTCGCGCTGGGATCGGCGACGCGGCCGACGAACAGGATGCTGCCCGTCGCGTTGTCGCGGATGAGGAACAGGAAGGGATTCACGAGCGCGAGCGACGCCGGCACGGGCGCCGACTCGTCGCCGACGATGACCGCGGTCGCGGCCGCCGCTTCGGTGCCGGCCTCGTTCACGCCGACGAACGCCTTGTGGAGGACGTCCTGGATGTAGGGCTGTCCCTCGGCGTTGATGCCGGTGAAGTCCGCGACCCCGGACGTGAACGCGATCTCCATCCCCATCGCCTCCAGCGTCTTCTTGAGGCTCAGCTCGTACTCGAACTTGAACTTGGGCATCGTGGTCTCGACCAGGTGCTCGCTCATCGCGCCGACGATGCCGTCGACCTTCGCCGCGTCGAGCGACGCCTCGAACGCGTCGAGGGTGCCCTTGGCCGGCAGGACGAGCACCATCGACAGCTCGTCCCCGTCGTAGGGCATCGCGACCGCCTGGTAGCCCTCGCCCTCGGCGTAGGGCATCTCCAGGCTGGCGTGCATCAGGGGCACCGTCACCTCGGTTCCATCGGCCTTCTCGAACGGCCCATCCGCCGTCGCGGTGGGCTCGAAGGGGGTGCGCCACGCCGCGTTGAAGTAGATGGCGTTCGTGAGGACCAGCACCGTCTCGGGGGTGATCGCGTCGATGGGCACCAGCTTTTCGATCTTGCCCTCGGTCTGGTCGCTGACCCAGCCGTTGATGAGATCGACCGCTTCCTGCTTGTGGCCCACGAAGTCCACGACGCGCATTCCGGCGCCGTAGTTCAGCGCGAGCGTATCCAGGAAGGGCGCCTCGAACCCGTAGCCGATCTGCCCCCAGAGCGCGTTCACGACGTTGAGGCGGAAGCCTTCGCCGTCGGCGCCCTGGGCGCCCTGACCGCGGCTCTCGAGCTCCTGGTCGATCCAGTTGAACGCCGGGTGGAGCTTGTCCTGCCCGAGGCCGAAGCGCAGCGTGTCGGCCATGGCCGTCTCGGTCTCGCCCTTCGCGCCGGCCCAGGTCATCGCGAGCGCGGTCGAGATGCTGTAGGGCGA
Source organism: Sorangium sp. So ce185 (assembly GCF_051526825.1). Taxonomy (NCBI): domain Bacteria; kingdom Pseudomonadati; phylum Myxococcota; order Polyangiales; family Polyangiaceae; genus Sorangium; species Sorangium sp. So ce185. Next base: position 2,668,544 of record NZ_CP150316.1, read on the forward strand.
GTAGAAGACGTTGCCGGGCTCCTCGCGGAGCTGTTGGTAGAGGTCGAGCGCGAACGCGGAGTTGCCCGAGACGAGCGCGGTCTTGTCCTCCGGAGGGACGTCCGGGGTCGAGATGCGCTGTTTGTCCGAGGCGACCACGCACCCGGGCTTGTCGCGGTCGCGGCAGGCCTCGCCCCCGGGGTCGGGGTGCAGGTTGGGCTCGGTGGACGTCTCGCAGCCGAGGATCGCGGCCAGAGACAGGGCGAAGAGCGGAGCGCAGGTTCGGAGGGTTCGCATCATGCCGGCCCGCCCAGCATCGGCCGTGCCGCGCCGGCCCGCGATCGCGGGCGCGTGGGTTTCCGGAGCGATGCGCGCGGGGCGACCGGGCCGCTGCGCTCCGGGCCTTCCGCTCCCTGACATCCGGAGAAGCGTTGGCCCGTTCTGGCACAGGATGCTTCGCTCGGGCCGCCGAGCGCTACCTCGTCGGACGTCGCGTCGGCGGGGTCGAGGCTCGCGCTCTCGCTACCGCGCCGGGGTGATGGTCACCTTCAGCATCTGGTTCGACGCGGGATACGCATACCCGTCATCGACGGGGCGCACCTGGTCCGTGGGATCGTCGGCGCCCATCTGCGGCCCAGCCTGGCGCGGCGCCTGGTCGGGGCCCACGCCGGGCCACTGGTTGGCCTCGGTGCCCGCGTCCCAGATCGTGACCTCGTCGGAGACATCGCCGCTCACCGGCTCGCCGCTCGCGTCGAACAGCGCGATCCCCTGCGCGCTCGGCGCGAAGAACAGATCGTTCGATTGCCCGAGCATGGACGCGAAGCTCAGCCGCTCGCCGGGCCGCGCGGTCACCGTGAAGCTGAGCTTCGCGCCGGGCAGCAGCGGCCCCGGCATCGAGGCGCCCACGGGCGTGTTGTAGACAAGCACCGACGAGATCCCGCTCTCGCCCCCGACCTCGTCCTCCAGCGACGCCGCGAGCGCGGTCGGGTTCCCGTCCTCGGCCAGCATTTCGAGGCCCTTGCCCCGGTCCGCCTCGCCCGACATGAACAGGGGCGCTCCGGACCCGTGGACCACCGCGACGCCCGGCGCCACCGGCGAGGTCAGCCCCGCGCGGGGCATGGCTCCCTCGTGCAGCATCGTCGGGTTCCCGTCCTCGGCCTGCGCCTCCAGGCCGTTGTCGGGGTACGCCTGTCCGACCGTGAACAGCGGGTTGTCCATCGTGTGCACCACGAAGAGCCCCGGCGACAGCGGCACGGCGGCCGGCTCCCCGCCCTCGGGCATCAGCGTCCCCGCCTTTGACATGTTGGTGATCCGGATCGTGAACTCATTGCCTGGCTCCGGCGTCACCGTCACCTGGATGACCTCCTCGACCGGCGGGTAGGTATAGTCATCGTCGACCAGCCGCACCGTTTTGTCCGGGTCCGGAGCGCCCGTGTTGGGGCCGCTCTGGCGGGGCGCCTGGTTCGGCCCGGCGCCGGGCTCCTCGTTGGCCTCGGTGCCCGCGTCCCACAGGAGGACCTGGTCGGTCACGTCGCCGCTCACCGGGGCGCCTTTCTCGTCGTAGAGCGCGATCCCGGCGCCGTCGGGCGCATAGAACAGATCGTTGGATTGACCGAACATGGTCGTGAACGACAGCCTGTCGCCCGGCAGGGCGCCGACGCGGAGCTCGAAGCTCTTCTCGGGGAAGAGCGGCCCGGGCATGCTCTCGCCGACGGGGGTGTTGAACACGCTGGCCACCCGGTACTCCCGCGCGGGCGTCACGTTCTCGAGGGTCACCTCGAAGCTCGTGACCGCATCCCCGCCCGCGCCTCCCCCGCCCATGCCACCGGCGCCGGTGGTATCGCCGCCATCGCCGTCGCTGCAAGCAGCGGCGAGGGTGAGGACGAGGGGCAGGGCCGACAGCGCGCGATTCCGAATCTTCATGAACATCCTCCAGAAGCGGTGATTGAGATGACGCGACCTGGATCGCCCCCGCCGCGGCGAGCCGCGTGGCAGTGGGCGCTCCTCCAGCACGCCGCGGAGACCGGAGCGGCCGCGGGCGCCTGCATGGCGCCCACCTCGGCCTGTGATGGCCCGGGCGCTTCGTTCGATGGTGCTACGCGTGGGGGGCGGGTCGGTTTCGCGAGGGTCGCGCGCGCCTGCTCGATCGTGCTCGGGAGGGATTTTCTAGTGCGGGCGGAGGCCGCCGGCGGGCTCGCCTCGCTGCCCTTGTGGGCGAGGGCGACGTCGTGGCGGTCGCGAGGGCGCGAGGGCACCGGGGCGAGCACGTGGACCAGCACGGTCTTGACGCTGCGTTGCTGCCGGATGATCGGAACGATGCGTCCGAAACCGCTCGGAGGAACAGATGAGATCTCGGGCAACGATGAGGCTGATCGCCCTCGTGCTATGCGGCATACTCGTGACGGTGCTCGCTCCCGCATGCGACTTGAGTTACGACTGCGAGACAGTGGAGCCGGGAGGCGCAGGTGCTGGAATACCCACAGGCTCAGTAGGCGCTGGGATTACCTCAGGAACGGGGAAGACGACGGAGAAGGAGATGTAGATGGCGCGTCACAGGCGCTGATGGCTGGGTGCTCGCCGTCGAAGGACTGCTATGACATGTTCGACGACTGCGAAGACATCGGCGTGAAGTGTATTGTTGGATTCCCCGGATGCGATATCCATGGTAGCAGCCCGTGTAGGACCTGCCTCGACGCCTGCCTCAATGACAGGCCGTACCCACCGCAGTGTAAGTGTCGACAGTGTGGGTTCCGATGATGAGCTGCTCGCCCCAGGATGCCGTCTACGTCGCGCTAGGTAGAATCGCTCAATCAGAGCTCAGGAAGATTGTGTCTCCGGTGGTCGCCGAGGATGACAATATCCTTCTCGGTCCGTCGGGCGCACATCCGAAGCGTCATCGAGCCCTGCGAGCTCGGCACTGGGGAGTGGAGCCATCTGCCGAGCTCAACAATTATCTCGCTAGCTCTGACGGCAAACCGATCTGCGTGGCGCTGCCGCCGACGATCCGCGGCCTGGTGAGCTTCTCCAGGATCTGCGCTTCCGCGGCTGAGCGAGGGCGACAAGTCTTCATGATGGCGCTTGAGCCTGATGCGACGCTGGCAATGCCACGAGGGCCCGATCCGGCGGTAGAAGCCTATATCGATGTCGCGGACGTCTTGCAGCGAAAGCCATCCGTCGCTCGGTGTTCTGAGCTTGAGATCGTGCTCGCCGCCACTCTCTGGAAACTATGGTGTCGCCGCTCCCCCGTGGCGATATCTAGATTTTGCGCGTCTGGTAGCGTGCTCCACCCGCAGCTTGCAAACCTTGGGCGCTATCATGCAGGGTACTTCCCGAGGCAGACTGCCGAGGGCCTGTTGCTGTCGCGGTTTGACGAGCTCCTCTTGCGGCAGCTTTCCGGCGAATGGATCGCGCCGGGTAAGGTGTTTTCCAACGGAATGAGGGCGAAGTCCGGGCTGCATGCGTGGCTCTCGCATGTTGGAGATTTTTACGTTCTCGAGCGGCTGTTGGCGTGGTCCCGTCATGACCGCGGATGCGTCGTCGAGTGTCAGGAGCATCCGGAAAGGTCGTCTGAATTGAGTAGATGGTCCTTTCGATGGCGTGCGGGAGGCGAAGAGATACTGGAGCAGCTGCCGAGCTTGCAAGCTGCACCACCGGTTTCCGTTGGAGGTGCTGTCGCGTACGACGCTGATCGCGCCTGGGTATGTCGCTTTGATGTGCGAGGCACACCTTACGTGACTCGGCTCGCCACGGCTCACGGCGCGGTCGGGGGTCGGATGGCTCTGGTTGCACGATGACTGCTCGCGCGCAACAAGCTTAAGCCCAGCTCGCTCGTCCTCCGGTGCTCCCGATCGGGCAAGGGGCAGCGGTCTCGGGCGGCGATCCCGGGTGCAGACCCTACGGCGAGAAGCGCATCGTCTCAGCAGCGAAGCCGCCGCTGCCTCGGTTCGCCTTGTCGCGCGTCTCATCGAGGACATCCGCGATGCCTCCCAGGCCCCCCGGGCCGATCTCGAACGTGACGCGATCCAGCGTGAGCTGCTCGTCATCAGCATACGCGATACCGATCGCGGGCCCCCCGGAGCCCCCGCCGCCGTAGCCGCCCGCGCCGCCCCAGCCGCCGTAGCCTCCTCGGCAGGCGTATTCGCCCCCCGGCTCCGGCGCCCGCCCCGGCGGGCCTCCTTGCACGCCCTGCGCGCCGCGTTGGCCTCGGCCCCCCATGCCTCCGGCGCCGCCCGGGCCCGTAATGATGCGCGTTTCCTGCAGCGTCAGCTTGCTGCCCGGATCGGCGAAGATCGCGATGCTCGCGCCGCCCGCGCCGCCGCCGCGACCGCCCGTGCCGCCGCAGCCGCCGCCGCCGCCCGAGCCCCCCGACGCGCCGCCCAGCGCCGCGTTGCCGCAGGCGCTCCGGCCCCCCGGCGCGCCGCCTCCCCCGCCGCCCCCCTGGCCGGGCGCTCCCGTGCCGCCCTGGCGGCCGGGCACGCCTTCCCACCCGGCCTGTGTGAGGCGTCCACCCTGGCCGGCTGCGCCCGGCTCGCCCGGCGCGCCGTCTTCCCCATCGCGGCCGTGCTCGCACCGGACGCCGTCCTTCGCTCCCGCGCCGCCCAGGCCCGTATCCCTGGGGTTCGCGGCCGGCAGCGGCTTGCCGTCTTCGGCATCGCCACCGCGGTCCGGGGTCCCGTCGCCCCCTTTGCCGCCGGTCGACACCATGTCGCCGCACACGGTCGTCACGGCGGGCGCGCCGGCCACGGTCGCTGCCGAGCAGGCGTCCCTGCCGATCGCTCCGATCTCCCCGTACGCTGGCTGCGGATCAACGTAGACCGCATCCTCGCCGTGCTTGCCTCCGCCGCCCCTGTCCGCCTCGATGACGCTCCGAAGCACCTCCACGACCGCGCCCGGCTCAAGCCTCATCGCGATGGAGGAGCGATCCGGCTGCAGTCTGCGCTTGTGCTCCACGTGCATATCCACGATCGTCGATACGCCGTCGGTGACCCCCTCGCCGTCGTCCTGCGCTGCCACCACGGTGATCGGCGGACCCCCCTCGTCTGGTGAATAGAGGGTCGCCGGCTTGTTGGTTATCCCTTCCGTGTAGTAGCGCCATCTCGCCCAGCAAGCGAACCCGCCCCACACATCGATGCCGGAGGGCAACGTGATACCCTCGGCGTAAGAGTCGGGGCAGACGAACACCCGCCCGCGAGCACGCGGAGCGAGCGCGACCGCACGGGCGAGCGTCTTCACCGGTTTCTCCATCGTGCCGGGGTTGCTATCGTCTCCAAACGATCGGCTCGCGAACACCCCGCACCCGGCCAGTACGCGCAGCGCGGCGAGCCCCTCGAGACACTCCTCCTCCGAGGGCGCGGCCGCGGGCTCTCGGTCGCAGGTGCTCCCTTCCGCGCACGGCGGGGCGAACGGCTCCGTCCCGCACCCCAGGGCGGCCGGAGAGGACAGCAGCACGATCCATGCAGCGGCTGTGATCTTCATGATCCTCTCTCCCTGATCATTCCCGTGCGAACGGCCTCATTGGGGCGGCACAATCAGCTCGGGGAACTCCCAGAGGACGGCGGTCCGGCCGTCCTCCCCTTTGGTGTTATCGTCGCTCGGATCGCCTCCGCGTCCACCGGCACCAGGGGCTCCCCAAGCCCAGTCGGCGCTCTCCGTGAGGTGAACGCTGCTGTCCACGAGCGCGACGGCAATGGCCACGCCCCCGAGCCCTCCGCCGCCATGGCCGCCTTTGCCGCCGGTGCCGCCGACCCCGCCCCCGCATGCATAGTAGGCTGCGGGTGCGACAGCTCCCCGGGCGCCGGGTGAACCGCCCCAGCCACCCTCTTGCCCCGTCCCTCCGTTGCCGCCGCGCCCCCCATTGCCGACGATAACGTCCGTCTTGTCCACCATGACGTGAGCATGCAACGCGATGATCCCGAAGCTACCGCCTCCGTAGCCGCCGCCTCGGCCACCGCGCCCCCCGCAGCCGCCGCCCCCGCCCGAGCCGCCGGACGGTCCGCCTTGCGGATCCACAGGGCGGCACTGCCCATTCGTTCCGACACCGCCCCCGCCGCCGCCTCCCTGGCCAATCTCCCCGTTCTGGCCGTCCTGTCCCGAGAAACCCTGCCAGCCGCGCGCGCTGATGGTTCCGTACTGGAGCCGGTCGTCCAAACCCGTCCCGCCGCCGATCCCGTTCGCGCCGGGCTCACCTGGGTGGCCATCATCGCCGGGCGTACAGGTCATCGCCCCGCCCTTTCCCCCTTCACCGTCCTCCATCGAGCCAGGCCTCGGTGCCACGCCAGCCGCTGGCGCGCCTGGCTCACCGTCGCCTCCCGCAGCGACGTTGCCCTCGCCGCCCGCGCCGCCGATGGAGGTCGTGCCGTCCTCGCACATGGTCACCGCCGGCGGCGCGCCCTCGGTCCAGTCCGCCAGGCACCCCGGCGCGCCTGGATGGCCAGGCGCCCCATCCGGCGCCCGCCATGCTTGGGGAGCGCTCTCCCCATCCGCCCCATCGGCCCCGTCCCCCGCCAGGATCTCGCTCGACACCACCTCCACCGCCGCGCCCTCGCCCACGATCATCCCGATGGCCGACCCGCTCGGCCGGACCGCATCCGCCGCCACGAGCCGCACCCCGAACACCACCGACGTCCTGCTCTCCTGGCGTGCCTCCACCGTGAGCGGCACCCGCCCCGGCGCCGTCACGATCCCGCTAAAGCTCTCCCCGCCGCCCCAGGTCCACGCCTGCGCGCCGCAGTCCCGCCCGCCCCAGATCGCGACCCCCGACGGCAGCACGACCGCCTCCTCGAAGTCCTCCGCGCACGCGTACACCCGCCGCGTCCCCCCGGGCTCCGCCGCCTTTTCCACCGCGCGCCGCAGCGTCCTCACGGGCGCCTCCCTCGTCCCGTCGCTCGCGTCGTCCCCGTGCCGCGCGACGAACACCCCGCACCCGTCCTTCGCCGGGCTCGTCGCGGGATCGCCGTCGCACGGCGACGCCGGCAGCGTCGGGGGCGTCTCGCCGGGGAGCGGATGGCACGTGAAGCTCCTCGCGCAGTCCTCGGCATAGTAGCAGCCGGCGCCCCCCGAGACGCTTCCGCAGCCGAGCACGATCAGCGCGACCGAACGCAGCCTCGCTCGACCTCGCCGCCGGCGCATCTCCATCGTCCCTCCTGGCCTCACCACGCGCCCTGAAGGATGAGCCCGGACTGCGTTCTCGTCGCGCTCGGCACCACCTGCACGCCTCCGCGGGGCGGCGTCTCGTCCAGGAGCCACCCTTCCGCGAGGAACGACGCCGCCGTCGCGATCCCGAACACCGCCCCCGTCGCCAGCGCCACGTTGCCAAGCGTCGCGAACAGATCCCGCGCGGCCAGGTCCCTGCGGATCTCCGCGCAGGCCGATGGCGCGTCCGGCCACCAGCACGTCGTCGGCGTCCAGCCTTGCCGGCGGAGCGCCACCTCGCGCTCGGCGAGATTGCCGTCGATCACATCGGCCCGCAGCAGGAACACCGTGCCGGCCGCCACCGCGGCCGTCGCCAGCGCCGCGCCCCCGATCCGCAGCTCCGTCAGGGGCACCGCCGGCCGGGCCGCCGGACCTGGCGACGGAGCCGCCGACCGCGCCGCGCCAGCGCCGGCCGCCTCCGGCGCCCGTGCGCCGCGCTCCGGCGCGCGAGGCAGCTTCAGCGCCAGCGAGATGTCCTTGCCTGCCTGCCCCTCGAACGCGCTCACCGCCTCGGCGTGGCCATCGAGCCGGGCCCGCACGGTGTGGTGCCCCGGCTCCAGGAACAGCTCGTAGGTCGGCGCCGGGCGCCCCAGCGCTTTGCCATCGACGAACACCTCGGCGTCGGGCGGATTGACCCCCAGGTAGACGGTCGCCACGCGGCGCTCCGCCTGGAGCAGGCCGTCTTCCGCGCGTTCCCGGAGCGCGCGGCGGAGCCCGTCGCGGTGCCTCAAGCTCTGCGCCAGGTGGTCCGCCGCGTCGCGGTACCTGCCCAGCGCGAGCTCGCACAGGCCGAGCTCCGCCGCGATCTCGGCGCGTTCCGCGTCGGTCGTCCACGCCGCCTCAGCCGCTTCGAGGGCCGCTTCGTATGCCGCCTCGGCCTCGACCCACCGTCCGGCGTCGCGCGCCTGCCGGGCGAGGCGCAGCGGATTCGCCGTCGTCGATGCCTCGTGCGCGCCCGAGATCGCGTGGGGCTCTCGCGCGCCCGCCACGCCCTCCTGCGCCGCGATGACGCCAAGGAAAACGCACGTCACGAAGGCGCAGCGCGCGCGGCACACCGCTCGGTGGATACTCCTTCGTGCGGGCCCATGTCAACGAGCCGGTCCCCGGAAGCGCTGGGGGTTCTCGTTGTTGATCGTTGTCGATGGCGTTCGAGACGGCCAGAGTCGTCACTGGAGCAACGACCGAAAGAGAACCGGAGCATCGATGAAGTAATGCCGTGACCTCACTGCGGGGGACCGGAGGTCAGAGGCCGGAATGGGGCAGGGGGCCACGGCGGAGCTGGGCAACGGCTCAGCTCCGCCGGCAGGCTGGATCTGCAAGTCTGCACGAAGGACATCTCGCCGGGCCCGCGTCCCGCCTCGTCGCCATGTCGCCATCGTGTGCCGTGCGTGGCGCCGCCTGTCCCACCCTCTCTCGCGGGCCCGGTCGATTTTTGGACCATCGGGCCGGGCTCGGATCGTCTGGTGGGTCGTGGACCGAGCAACGCCGACCTGCCTTCTACCCGCCCGCGTGAGATCGCTCGCCAGCTACGTCGGGGTGCCCGCGCGGGATCTCGACGACGTCATGCAGGACGCGATGGTGCGGCTGTGGGAGAAGCGAGAGCAGGCGCGCTCGGCCGCGAATCCGAGCGCCTTTCGCGACAGCGTCGTCCTGAACGCGGCCCGCGATCACCGGCGTGCGGCGCGCAGGCGCGAGGAGGCGCTCACGGGCCTCGACGAGGCGGCGCTCTGCGACGAGCGAAAGAGCCCCGAGGAGCACGCCATCGCGCGCCAGGAGGCGGCGCTGGTGCGGCAGCTGATCGAGCAGATCGGCGAGCGGCGCCGCGCGGTCTTCATCGCGTGCGAGCTCCTGGAGCGGCCGATCGCCGACGTCGCTCGAGAGCTGGAGATCCCGCTGGAGACCGCGCGGAGTCGCCTGCGCCGCGCCCGGGTGGAGTTCGAGGAGGCGGCCGCCCGCTGGGAGGCGAGGCAGCGGGGCCGCGGCGTCCGGCGGCTGCGCGCCGTGCTGTTCGCGCCCTGGCTCCTGGAGCGGCGCTCGTTCCGGCGTGGTGGTTCGGCGCGTTGGGTGGCGCCGGGCTTCGCCATCGCGTGCGCGGCGGCGCTCGGCACGCTGGCCGCGGGCCCGAGGGAGCCCGTCGAGCCGCTCCGCACGTCCATGGCCGCCGTGGTCTCCCGGAGCACGCTCGTGCCGGCGACCGCGCAGGCCGGGCGGGATCCCGCCGAGCCGGCGCGCGTGGACCAGGCGCTGGACGGCGCGGTGACGGCGCCTCGGGCGCTGGCCGCGGCGGTGGCGGCCACTGCCGCCCTCGCCATGCCGGCAGGCCCCGCCGTGCCGCCAGGCCGGCCCGCGGCGCGGCGCCCGGCGATCGGCGCACGCGAGCGAGATCTGGTCGCCCGCGCGCGGACGGCCGTGGAGGCCGGTGATGTCGCGTCGCTCGTCGAGGCGCGACGCATGCTGGAGGAGCACGGACGCAGGTTCCCGCGGGGCCGCATGGCGCGCGAGCGCGAAGCGCTGCTGGATCGGATCCGGTGAGGAGCGCGCAGCGGGCCATCGCCGAGCGCGAGGCGGCGCTCGTGCCGAAGGCGGTGCTGGGATCTCGGCAGAACGAGGCGAAGCGCGCGACATCCCGTGACCGGGCGGACGCGTTTCACGATCTCTTTCGGGCCGAGACGGCTCGGCGCGTTCACCGGTGGCTCGGGAAGCTCCGCGTACCCGAGCGCGATCGAGGCGATCTGAGCCAGGATGTCTTTCTCGCGGCCATCATGGGCTTTGGCACCTACGACCCCTCGCGTGGCGAGGTCGCGCGGTGGCTGAATGGCATTGCGGTGAACGTCGCTTCGCGTTACCACGCGAAGGCTTCTCGACGGAACGAGATCCTCACGGATCCCGCAGCGCTGTGCGAGGCCGGCGGCAGCGCGACGGCGATCGAGCGCCTGCTCGCGGCGGAGCGGCGGCGCCTGCTGAGAGCACTCGTCCTGGAGTTGCCGTTCGAGCTGCGCTCGGTGCTCGTCCAGCACGACCTCCACGAGATCGCCGTGAGAGACATCGCCGAGATGCGAGGGATACCCGCCAGCACGGTCTACAGGTGGCGCATGAGAGCGCTCGATGGCGCGCGGGAAGCGCTCGCGAGGCGCATCGCCGCGGAGGAGGAGCGCTGCGAGAAGCCCGGTCGCGCAACCGGTTGTCGGAAGGCAGCTCGGCAGCCCCCGCGGAACCGGAACCGGTTACGGGCAGGCAGCTGAGCAGCCTCGCGGAACCGGAACCGGTTGTCGGAAGGCAGCTCGGCAGCCCCCGCGGAACCGGAACCGGTTACGGGCAGGCAGCTGAGCAGCCTCGCGGAACCGGAACCGGTTACGGGCAGGCAGCTCGGCAGCCCCCGCGGAACCGGAACCGGTTACGGGCAGGCAGCTGAGCAGCCTCGCGGAACCGGAACCGGTTACCGACAGGCAGCTGGGCAGCCCTCGCGGAACCGGACCCGGTTGCGGTCAGGCAGCTGGGCAGCCCTCTCGGAACCGGACCCGGTTGCCGGCAGGCAGCTCGGCAGCCCTCGCCCGAACGGGTCTGCCCGATCCATAACCCTCGGCCTCCAGGCCCCGCACGGCGCCGGCCCCGCAAGATGCCAGGGGCGCGCGCGGCGGCAGGGCGGCCCCTCCCGTCGGCCCATGCAGGCACGCCACCTATGCTGGAACATTACGACACAAGCCGTGGCGCAACATTACGACACTGAGGAGCACGCGTTCGGAATTGACAGCAAGATGAGGGTGACTATCCCTGACCGGAACGTCCGGCGCGCGCCGGGCGGTCACATCGCGTCCAGCACGGGGGTGGGGGAGCATGGCGTATCTATTCTTCCGCCTCTCCGCGGCGCACATCGACGAGAGGTGATTCCCTCATGGCCAGACCGTTCTCCAACAAGAAGAAGCCGACGCCCAAGAAGCCCGCGGCCCCGCTCAAGGCGGCGACCGCGTTCAACGAGGCCCTCCCCGAGATCGAGGCGCTGAGCGCGGATCGGCTCATCGCCGTCAACCTCGACATTCCGCGGGTGGTCTCCCAGGTGCTGGGCGTGCTGCCCGGTCTCCTCGCGCTCCGCCCCGATATCGCCGAGCAGCTGCAGAAGCACGACGTCGCGCTGCTCGAACGGCTGGAGACGTACGCGCTCGCCGCGTGGTACGCGCACCTCGTATGGCTGTCCAGCGGAGGCACCGAGAGCGCGCTGAAGCCGCTCGTCGAAGAGGCGGTCCCGCTCCGCGAGAACCTCTTGGGCGACGCCGAGGCGCTCGCCCGCCGCGGCCTGCTCGACGCGGAGACGGTCGCGGAGATCCGCGCGGGACAGGGGCACATCGACACGGCCAACGATCTCGTCGCGCTCTCGGCGCTGTTCAGCGGGAGCTGGTCGGAGATCGCCGGCAAGACCGCGGCGACCGAGGAGGAGGTCAATCGCGCCGGCGAGCTCGGGCCGCAGCTCCTCGCCGCGCTCGGCGTGAGGGAGCACGGCAAGGGGCCCGGGCCGACCGAGGCCGCGGACACGAGGGCGCGCGCGTTCGCGCTGCTCGTGCACGCCTACGATCAGACCCGCCGCGCGATCGCCTACCTCCGCTGGAACGAGGGCGACGCCGACACGATCGCGCCGTCGCTCTACAAGGGCCGCGGTGGTCGCGCGGCATCGTCGAGCGACGCCGCGGCGCCGCAGGACGACGCCCCGACCGCCCCGACGGCGCCGGCGTCGCCTGCGCCTCCAGTGGCGCCGCTGGCCACGGCGGCGCCGGCGGCATCCGGTGCTGCGCCGCCGGCCGCGGCGGTATCCGGCGCGGCGACCAACGGCGCGCCGCCCGTCACCTAGAACGACGATGAGGCAGCCCCGAGGTCAATGGCTCTAGCGCTCTCTCTCCGCCGCTGGCCGACCTCGGCTCGGCAGCAGTAGCGGCATCCGCTCTCCCGGCTGCGCGGAGCGGCCCCCGACCTCGACCCAGGGCCGCCCCGCGGCGACGGAATTCGCGCTGGCTGAGCCACGGTGCGCGCATCGCTGTTCGAAGCAGCCGGGCAGGGGGCTCGCGCGGCTCCATGGTCGGGGGGCACGGGAGCGTCGTGCTAAGGTCCCTCCGTGCCGAAGGAAAAGGTCAGGCCGGGCGAGGTTCTCATCGCGCGCAACAAGCGCGCAGGCTTCGATTACGATCTCGGTGACCGGTTCGAGGCGGGGATCGTCCTCAAGGGGAGCGAGGTGAAGATGCTCCGCGACGGCAAGGCCGACTTGACCGACTCGTTCTGCACGGTCCTGCGGGGAGAGGCGTTCTTGCACGGCGTGAGCATCGCCGCGATGGCCGGCGCCGCCTTCGGCCACTTGCCGAAGGGCGCGCGCAAGCTCCTGCTCCACCGGCGCGAGATCGAGCGCATCGACCATTCGATCGCCCGTGAGGGGATGACCGCCATCGCTACCCGGCTCTACTTCAAGAGCGGCTTCGCCAAGGCCGAGATCGCGCTGGCGAGGGGGAAGAAGATCTACGACAAGCGCGAGGCCATCAAGACGCAAGACGCCGAGCGCGAGGCGCGCGCCGTGGTGGTGCACGGACAGCGACGGTACGGACGCGCGTGACGCTCCGGCGAGCTCGCGGATGAGCAGCATCATCGAGGCACCCGCCGGAACCGGACGCGGTCCGCCACAGGAAGAACGTGAGCGAGCGCTCGATCGTCACAGGCGCCGATCCGACGGAAGTTGTCGCGTCCCTCCCGAAGCGTCATGTGGTTCGGCCCGGAATACTCATCGAGATCGCCGAGAGCCCCGCCGTCGTCCTCCCAAAAGCAGACCTCGCAGATCTCGTACTCGCCCCGGCAGGGCAAGGAAAAGTAGTCGCAGCAGGGACACTGAACACGATGGTCGCTCACGGCTTCCTCACCACGCCATGTCCGCCCAACGCCCGGCGACAATCAGCGGGCGAAGCCCGTCTGATTCATCGCCCTGTCGGGCCGCATCCGTCACCCGTCAGGAGAGCACTTCGGCGGCAGTCTTCGCCCCGAGGACGTTATCGATCCAGCGGTCGAGGGTCGCGACGTCCGTGCATGCCTGGATGCGCGCGCCCTCGTCCTCGGTGAGCGCCATCCCTGCACGAGCGAGCAGCCGCAACAGCGTATCCCTCTTGCCCTTGAGCTCGCCCTCACGGATGCCCTCGAGCTTGCCCTCACGCATGCCCTTGAGGTCGCCCTCACGCATGCCGCGATCGATGAGCTTCTGCACGAACGGGGGAAACGTCGCCTCGCCTTCGATCTGCCGTTCCATGACCAACGCCTCCAGAGCCTGCCGCATCGGCTCACGCAACGCGTTCCAGATGAGCTGAAATACACCATCGCGTGCTCGTGGTCGAGCCGGCCAAGGGCAGCGAGCGCGGCCTGGACCACGGCGAGCCCGTTCGGCCCGTTGCCGTGCGTCACCGCCGAGAGCACGGCGAGCTCCGTCTCCGACGCCGCTTCGGCTGGATCGGTGATCTCGGGCACGACGGCCGGGCCGAGCACCAGCGGCGCGACGTGGCCGAGACCCAGGCCGAGGTCGATGCTCTCCGCCGCCCAGGCGGAAGGCCTGCATGATCACACAAGGCCCGTTCTGTCGATGAGCTCGTACAGTCGGACTGCACGAGTCAGGAACGGCTCCGAGAATCTCGACTTTGCGGAACGCGTTTGCTTGTCCTATCCGCTCGCTGAAAGCGAAGCGATCGACGCGGCCGTCGGGGTGGCGCGCGGATCGAAGAGACCCTGGAAGGCGCCCGGCGGCGCGCGCGGTGCTCCTGTTCGCCAGGCTTACGAGCGCTCTCGCCGAACGGCGCGCGCCTCCGCTTGGGCACAGGCCGCGCGTCTTGCACGAGCTGGTCTATTTTGTCGTCACACAGGACGCGTCGTCCGTCGGAGTAGTCAACTCTATCTCTTGAGACGGATAGTACATCACGAAATTATAACACATCTCATCCACCGTCCGCTCCCCGAATTCCACGGCCCTGTTGCCCGGGTTGTCCCACGCGCAACGCGTCCTCACGGTGTCGCCGCCTCGAAGGATGGTATCGTTGTCGTACCAGATCTGGTTGTCGAAGTTCCACGGATCGGCGAGCCCCAGGTTGCTCGGCTCGCTGCCGTCCGTGGGCACCGTGTTGCTCGACAGGTGCTTGCCGAGATTGTGCATGTGCGGCATAACACTGATCACCGAAATCGTCCCCATATCCCGCGGGAACTGGTAATCGCAGCTCACGTCGAGCGAGCCGTGAGGCGGGATGTTGATGTCTTCTGTGCCGAACGAGAAGATGCCGGCGTCGTTGGGGCGGAGCTCCGTCGTCGTGCAGACGTTGAAGCCGGTGCTGTCTTGCTGCCCGTCGAGGCCCTTGATGTTGCTGTAGTGCACCTGGACTACGAAGTGTGCCGTGCCTTCCAGCGGGAAGCCCGCCTCTAGCGGCAGCTCCGTGGCCTCGCCGCCGGGCGCCCAGACGGACAAAAGAGCCCCCTGGATGTCGCCCCCCTCACAGGGCGTGGGCGTCGAGGGAGACGCCTCATCCGCCTTGAAGAGCAGGATATGGTGTACAATGGTGCTGTTGTCGATCTGGGGTGCGATCCCGACGAGGTGTCGTTTCTGGCCGATCTCTACATCGACCCCATAACACATATACTGGTCCTGGACGTCCTTCGGCATGACGTACGGCGCGGACGGCGCTAGCAGGACATCCGGTGTGCAGCTCAGGGTCGGAGGGTCGATGGTTCCGCCGCCGCCCGGGTCGACGCACGTCTCTTTACCGGCCGGCATGCCGGCGGCGATCCATTGATCGAAGATCGCGAGCTCCGCGGCGGTCAGGCGCTCGGTCGGGGGCGGAGGCATGGGGCGCGCGGTGTCGCGGGCGCGTGCGGCGACGAGCTCGTAGACCTTCTTGTTGGGATCGCTCACCGCGGGCGCGACCAGATCGCTCCGGTCGACCAGCGGGAGCGGCGCGCCGAACTTAGGGGACGCCCCGTGACAGGTCTGGCACTTCGTGGAGAGGATCTTGTCGACGTCGCACGGCAGCGCTTCCGCGTCGCCGTTCTCCGGACCGGAGCGGGATGAGCCGCTGCTGCCCTTCTCGGCGTCGCTGCACGCGACGACCACGAGAGCGGATAGTAAGGACAGCGCCGAGAACAAATAACGACTACGATTCATGCGAGCTCCTCGGGGAAAAGTGCGACCTGAATCGGCGTTCGAGGGTATCGAGCGCTGATCTGCAGCTTTTTGAAAGGGCGGTCGAAGAACGAGATTCCGAAAAACGCCGTCGAATTGGGTGGAAGAAGAGCGCGCGCCGCGAGCTCCCGAGAACAGCGGGAGACTTGGCGCGTGAGAGCACCGGCGACCCAGGTCTACGGACGGGCCGGCGACCTGGCGTCGGTGCTCCTTCGGTGAGTGCCCGCCCGCTCTGAGATCGTTCAACGGTGCGCTCACGCGGAAGGTATCGAGGCGCTCGCGCGCCAGGAGGCGCCCGTCCAACCGGGTGATGAGGACGCCGCCCCCCGGATCGCGTGTTCTCTACCGCGAGCGCGCCGCCACGTACCGCGCAGCCGGAATCGAGCTGCTCTCCACGTGGCGAGCTCCCGCTGGCGGTCACGAGAAGGCCGCGCTGCCGCCGGAGATCAGCTGCTCGGCACTACGAGCCATGAGCGACGCGCGAGCGGAAATGAAGTCGGCGTAAAGTCTGTCGCCGTCGCGGAATCCCCAAAGGGATCAAAGCGCGATCAAGGAAATCGTCCTTCTTCGTCGAAGGGATCGAGCCCCCTTGTGCATACCCACCTCGCGCCCGGCCCTCCCGGCGAGCGCCCATGCCGCCCTGGCCGCTCCGCCGCGCTCGTGCGCGACGCCGACGGAATCACCATCGAGGTCGTCCACCACGGCCGACAAGATCACGTTCCGACCTGGGCGAGGTCGCCGCCATCATGCGCCAACTCACCACCCTTGCGCACATGATGGTGGATCCGGCGACTCCCGAGCGAGGCGCTTCCACCATTCCTGATTCCAGTTTCGCCTTCCCGGTGGTATCGTAGCCGACATGCCCCGGTCTCGGTGGCCAGGAGCGTTGTCGCATCAGCGCGTCAACGAGCTTGGACACGGCGACGGCACGGAGGGTACCGCTCGTGTGGCAAGCATCGGCTTCCGCTGGACAATCTGACGCCAATCCCCCGATCAGCGCGCGTGCCGCTCTGGCGCGCGCCGGCCGCTCCGGCGACGCCGGCCCCGCCTCTTCCGCAGCCGGGCGGGGCGACGTCGCGCAGGACCCCCGGCGCAACCAGGTCGTCGCCGGGCGGTACAAGCTCCTGCGGCTGATCGGCCGCGGCGCCATGGGCGAGGTGTGGCTCGCGCACGACAGGGCCCTGCGCATCGACGTCGCGCTCAAGCTCCTCACCGTCCAGCGCGAGAGCCAGGCTGGCACCGCGCTGGAGCGCTTCCGGTTCGAGGCCCAGGTCGCGGCGCAGCTGGCGCAGAAGACCGACCACGTCGTCGCCGTGCGCGACGTCGGGAGCGATCCCGAGGCGGGTCCGTACCTCGTCATGGGCTACGTTCGAGGCCGGTCGCTGAGGCAGCTCATGCAGGAACGGGGGCCGATGTCCCCGGCGGAGCTCGCCCCGCTGCTCGGCCAGATCGGAGAGGCCCTCTCGGTCGCGCACGGCCTCGGCATCGTGCACCGCGACGTCAAGCCGACGAACGTGCTGCTCGAGGAGGAGCGGAGCGGCGAGGTGCGCGCCAAGGTCGCGGACTTCGGCATCGCCAAGTGGATCCGGAAAGACCTGCCAGCCGATTTCCCCCGTCGCACCGCCGACGGCGTGGTGCTGGGCACGCCGGCGTACCTGAGCCCGGAGCACGCATGCGACGGGGACACGAGCGCGCACTCGGACATGTGGGCGCTCGCGGTCGTCTCGTACGAGGCGCTCACGGGCCAGCTGCCCTTCCCGGGCCAGACCATGAGCGACGTGCTCGCCTCGATCCTGGCCAGCGCGCCGCCGCCGCGGTCGTCGCTGTGCCCGGCGGCGCCGCCAGCGCTCTCGGGCTGGTTCGCGCGCGCCTTCGCCCTGGATCCGACGGAGCGGTTCCCCTCGATGGAGGCCATGGTCGCCGCCTACGAGGCCGCGGTCGGCGCGTCGGCGGCGCCTGCGCGCGCCGAGCCCGCGCGCCGGGGCAAGCTGGGCCTCGCGGCCGGCCTCGTCGTGGCGCTCGGCGTCGTGCTGTCGACCGGCGCGCTGTGGGCGCAGGTCCAGGTCCCCGGCGCGCTGCGGGCGGCGAGCGTCGACGCGCGCGCCGGGGCCATCGTCCGCGCCGCGCAGGCGCGCATCGCCGCCCAGGCGAGCCCGCGCCCAGCGGCGCGCTCGGGGGACGCTGCGGCGGCCGCCGCCTACGCCCCCGCGCCCGAGGAGGCCGCCGCCCCGGCGGCCGCGCCGCGCCCCCTTGCCGCGCAACAGGCCGCGCGCCCGGTCGAGCCCCGCCCGGCGCCGCGGAGCGCGCGTGCTCCCCGCGGCGACCGCGGAACGAGCGCGAGGAACGCGCCCACCGAACGCGATCTGCTCAGGACGCGCCACTGAGCGGTGGGTCCGTCGCCTGGGGGCCGCGGCGCGAGCGCCCGGATCGGCGCCCTGGCGCTCAGCTCATCCCGAGGAACAGCCGATCGGGACCCTGCCTACCCGACTAGCCGGGCTCGCCCGCCTCCGGCGGGTTCAGCGGGAGCTCCACCACGAACGTCGCGCCCGCGCCCGGATGGCTCTCCACCCGGATGGATCCGCCGTGCGACATCACGATCGAGCGCACGATGTACAGCCCGAGGCCGAGGCCGCCGAAGTTCCGCACCGACACCGCGCGCTCGAAGCGCTCGAAGATCCTGCCCTGATCGGCCTCGGCGATCCCGATGCCCTGATCCCGGACGACCACCAGCGCGCGATCGGCCTTCCGCCGCACGCCGACGAGGATAGGCCTCTCTGCGCCGTACTTCATCGCGTTCGACAGGAGGTTGATGACGACCTGCTCCACGCGAGACGCGTCCCAGTCGCCGACCACGGGCTCGTCCAGATCGAGCTGGAGCGGGCAGCGGGCGTCCGCGAGCTGCGGGCGCATCCGGTCGACGACCTCGCGCGCCAGCGCCGTCAGATCGACCGGCGCCCGCGCGAGCGTCAGCCGCCCGGCGTTCAGCCGCGTGACGTCGAGCAGCTCGTCGACCAAGCGCCCGAGCCGCAACGTCTGGCGGCCGAGCGTCTGGAACATCCTCTCGAACCGCTCCGGGGGGACGTCCGCGAGCGAGCGGCGGCGCAGGGCGCGCTCGACCGCCTGGACCTGCATCTGCAGCGAGGTCAGCGGCGTCTTGAGCTCGTGAGACGCGACGACGAGGAACTCGTCCCGCCGCTGGATCGCCTCCTGGGCCTCGGCATACAGACGGGCGTTGTCGAGCACGAGCGCCGCGCGGCGCCCCAGCTCCTCGGCCAGCTGCAGGTCGGCGGGACCATGACGGCGCTCGGGCGCGGTCGCCAGCAGGGTCATGACGCCGAAGTACCGGTCGCGCGCGAGCAGCGGAACCCGCAGGAAGGAACGGACGCCGAGCCGATCCCAGGGTGGCCTGACCCGGGGGTCGAGCGAATGCACCTGCTGCAACAGCGGCGTGGCGCGGCCATCTTCCCCCTCGGATCCGGCCGGCGACGCCTCTGCTAGAGCGCGCAGCGCGTCCTTCAGCGCTCCCAGCTGCTCGCCGGGCACCCCTGCGACGGCCGTCGCACCCGGCGTCCTGTCTTCCAGGAGCACCTCGACGACGCACTGATCCGAGAGCTCGGGCACCGGGAGCTGCGCCACGCTCTCGAAGGTCGCGCCGTAGCCCAGCATCATCAGCTTGCGGCTCGCTTCGGCCAGGAAGCGCTCGGCCTGCTCGGCCCGCTTGCGGTCGGTGATGTCGGTGGAGATGCCGCCGACCGCGCGGGGCGCGTGCCCATTGCCGAGAGGGAACTTGACCGACAGGAAGGTGTGCGGCCCGCCCTGAAGCGGCACCTCCTCCTCCCACTCCATCGCCGCGCCCGCCTCGAGCACCTTCCGGTCGTGCTCGCGGATCATCTCGGCGACGGGCGCAGGGAAGAGCTCGGCGTCGGTCTTCCCGACGAGCTGCTCGCTCGGCAGGCCCACGGAGGTGCCCACATGCCGGTTGGCGAGCAGATATCGACCCTCGTGATCCTTGACGTAGATGGACGTCACCGAGTTATCGACGATGGCCTGGAGGATCTCCTGGTTGGCCTTCAGCGCCTGTTCCGCCCGCCGACGCTCGGCGTTCTCCTGCTCCAGCTCGGCGTAGAGCATCGCGTTCTCCAGCGAGATCGCCGACTGCGAGGCGAGCAGCTCGATGACGCTGAGCCGGCCGGGGGTGAAGGCGCCGGTGACGAGGTTGTTCTCCAGGTAGAGCAGGCCGATCTGCCGGGCCTGCCGCACGATCGGGAGGCACAGCACCGATCTCGGGCGCTTGCGCCGGAAATACTCGTCCTCCATGAAGGGGTGCCGGGCGGCGGCGTCGTCGATCAGCACGCGCTCGTGGCTCCGGCGAACGTAGTTGAGGACGGACTGCGGCAGCGCATCCGACCGCGCCTCGCCCGCGCCGAGCAGCCGTACCGCGCCTCCGGGCGCCCCGATCGCCGCCGCGGTCGACAGGCGATCCTCCCGGAGCAGGAGCACATGCCCCTCCTCGGCGCCCGCGTGCTCGACCATGGTGCGCAGCAGCGTCTCGAGCAGCCGCGGGAGCTTGAGCTCACCGGAGATGCTCTGCGAGGCCTTGACCACCGGCAGGACGTCGAACTGCTCGGCTCGCACGGCGAACGTGATGGTGGGGGCGATCGGCTTGCGCGGGGCGAGGTGGGGATAACGCTGATCGAGCTGCTCCACCTTGGCGTGAGCGCCCCACGTGAAGTAGGCAGCGCGTGCCCTTCGCAGGTAGCTGTCGGCGGGCGTGGTGAGGCCGCGCGCGCGGTAGAACCCCGCGGCGAGCTCGCAGGCGATCGCCTCGTGCTGGACGAAGCCGGCCTCCCGCGCCGATGTGATGGCCTGCTCGTAAAGCCGGCTGGCCTCCGGCTCGTGCCCCCGGAGCCGGGCGATCTCGGCGCGGACCAGAGCGTGCTTGTGGAGGAAGTTGTCGGGGC
Source organism: Sorangium sp. So ce185 (assembly GCF_051526825.1). Taxonomy (NCBI): domain Bacteria; kingdom Pseudomonadati; phylum Myxococcota; order Polyangiales; family Polyangiaceae; genus Sorangium; species Sorangium sp. So ce185. The sequence continues at coordinate 2,688,854 of NZ_CP150316.1, forward strand.
CGCTCCTGGCCCACTCGCCGAGCTGCCGCTCGCAGTCGAGGAGCCCCTCGGGCAGCGCCCCCAGCGGGGACGGCTGCGCCTCGTGCGCCTCGTGCGCTTCGTTGAAGAGGGTCGCGAGCGCGAGCGCGAGAACATAAAAGCTCTCGGCGACGACCGCGTGCGGCACGACCCTGGGGGGGTGTTCGGCGATCGCGCGGGTCGCCGCCGCCAGCGCCTCTCGGGGAGAGCCGAGCACGAAGAGCGCCTGCGCCTTCAAGCTGTAATAGAAGTCGCGAGCGGCCTCCAGCTTCCCAGCCTCCTCCAGCTGCGCCTCGAAGGCCGGCGGATCCAGCTCGGACCCGTCCAGCATCGAGAAGCGGACCGGCCTCCCGCGCAGCGTCTGGATCATGGCGTGGCCGCCGAGGAGGGCGTTGTGCGCAAACGGGTAACCGACCCTGTGCACGAAATCGAGGCGCTCCTTGACCTCGTGAAGCACGTCCTCCAGCGGCTCGCCAGCGAGCAGCGGGAACAGCGCGGCCCAGATGCAGTTGGTGCACGCCATGTTCAGGTCGCCGGACTCGACCGCGGCGCTGAAGCCGTCGCGCGTGTACGGATACGTCTCTCGGTAGTGGCGTGTCCAGAAGACGACATGGTGTCCGAAGAGGACGACCACCACCGATTTCGTGGTCAGGAGGCCGCTCCCGTCCGCCAGGTCCTGGGCAAGCCTGCCGAACAGGTAAGCCTCCTGGTATCGCCCGAACCTCGAGCTGATCACCATCGCGAAGGCGGCGTACGCGACAGCGGAGTGCTCGGCGTTGCCGTGGCGCAGGCTGAGCTTCACCATGCGCATGACGACGAGATTGTACAGGTTCGGGTCCACGAAGAATGCAGGGAGGGACATGCTCCGCAGGACGCCCATCGTGATCTTGATGTCCGGGTGCGTCATGGGGGGCAGGCGGATCAGGTCCTCGATGGCCCGATCGCCCAGGGCCTGCCAGACGCTCTCGGTCTCCTTCTCGATCTGTGCGTCGGTGGGGTGGAGCGGCAGATCAACGTCGCACGCGCGGAGGCACGAGAGCCCGATCTCCACCGCGCGGGCGTAGTTCCCGCGGGTGACGTTCAGCGCGGCGACGAGCGCGGCGGCGGCGGCCGTCTCGTGCCGGGTCCTCGCGCGAGCCATGAGCTCTTCCAGGCGCTGCTCGGCTTCCTCGAAGCTGCCGGTGATGTACGCGATGTGCGCGCGCTCGAAGGCCAGGTCATAGGTCAGCTCGTGCCGCGCCTCCCACGAGGCCGGCGCGAGCAGCGAGAGGCCCGCGGCGAAGAGCGCGGCGGCGGACTGGAAGGCCGCGGCGGCCTTGGCCTTCCTGCCGGCGCGGAGGTTCAGCGCCGCGACCTCATCCCGCTCCGCCTGGGAACGTAGAAGCGCGGCGCCGCGGTTGAGGTGGCCGACGACGTCGAAGAGCGCGTCGTCGCGCTCCTCCGCGCGTTGTGCCGAGAGGAGCAGCCGCCCGATCCCCAGGTGCATCTCGGCGAGCTGTCCCGCCGGGATGAGCGAGTAAGCGGCTTGCTGCACCCGGTCATGGAGGAATCGATAGGCGCCGTCTCGGCGGAGGAGCAGCCCCTCCCGCACGGCCTCCTCGAGCGCATCGCGGAGCTCCGCCGCCGGATGGCCCGCGACGATCGCGAGGGTGTCGAGGTCCAGGCTGCTGCCGAGGCACGCGGCGAGCTTGAGCGCGTCCCGCGTCGGGACCGAGAGCCGCAACAGCTTGCCCGCCATCAGCTCGACGACGTTGTCGGTGAACCCCTTGTCGCGGATCGCGGCGATGTCCCACCGCCACCTGCCCTCCTCCGCATCGAAGGTGACGAGCCCCTCCTGGTGCAGCGCGAGCAGGAACTGGAGCACGAAGAACGGGTTGCCGCCCGTCTTCTCGTAGACGAGCCGCGCGAGCGGCTCGACCTGCTCTGCGGGCGCGTGCGGCGCGTGGACCGTCTCGGCCACGAGCGCCTCGACGTGGGCGGCGGAGAGCGGCTCGAGGACGAGCTCGGAGACGGCGGCGCCGCGCTTGCGCGCCTCGGCCAGCGTGAGCCGCAGCGGGTGCGCGGGGCCGACCTCGTTGTCGCGGTACGCGCCGATCAGCAGCAGGTGCTCGGGCCCGGCGTAGGTGGCGAGCTGCTCGAGCAACTGGAGGCTTCCCGCGTCGGCCCACTGCAGATCGTCGAGGAAGAGCGCCATGGGGTGCTCCTTCCGGGCGCACGCGGCGACGACGCGCTGGAGGGTCGCGTGCAGCCGGCTCTGGGCCTCGGTGGGCGGCAGCTCGGGCACGGGCGGCTGCGGGCCGAGGAGCAGCCCGAGCTCGGGGAGCACATCGGCGAGCAGCCTGCCGCTTTCGCCGAGGGCCTCCCGGAAGCGCTGTCTCCAGCGCTCGACCTGCTCCTCGCTCGCGCCGAGGATCTCCTGCAGGAGCGCCCGGAACGCCTGAAGGAAAGCGCGGTAGGGGACGTCCCTCGCGGTTTGATCGAACTTGCCGGAGAGGAAGAACCCCCGCTCCCTCACGATCGGCCGGTGCAGCTCGGCGACGAGCGACGACTTGCCGATGCCCGCATAGCCCGACACCAGCACCAGCTCTGGCCGGCCCTGCGTCACCACCCGCTCGAACACGGCGAGCAGCGCCTCCACCTCGCGCTCGCGCCCGTACAGACGCTGCGGCACCTGGAACCGGTCGGAGACGTCGCGCTGACCGAGCGCGAAGGGCGGAATGGCGCCGCTCGCCCGCCACCTTGCGAAGCACTCGTCCAGATCGTACCGCAGGCCGGCCGCGCTCTGGTAACGCTCCTCGGCGGCCTTGGAGAGCAGCTTGAGCACGACCTCCGACAGGAGCGGGGGAATCGACGGGACGAGCGCGTGCGGCGGGACCGGCTTCTGGGCGATGTGGCAATAGACCCACGCGACGGGATCGCTGGCCCGGAACGGCAGAGCGCCCGTCAGCATCTCGTAGAAGGTGACGCCGAGGGAGTACAGATCGGTCCGCTCGTCGACCCAGCGGTTCATCCGGCCCGTCTGCTCCGGGGCCATGTAGGCCAGGGTCCCCTCGATGAGCCCGACGTGCTCGAGATGCTGGAGCTCGCGGGGTATCTGGGACGCAATCCCCAGGTCGGTGATCTTCACCTCGCCGGTGGCGGGGTGGAGGAGCACGTTCTGAGGCTTGATGTCCTTGTGAACGACGCCGTGCCGATGCACCGCGGCGAGCGCCTCCGCCATGCCGGCGGCGAGGGGGAAGAAGCGCTCGAGCGGCATCGGCCCGTCCAGGAGCCGATCGAGCGACACGCCGCCGAAATCCTCCAGGACCAGCGCCGGCTGATCGCCGAGCATCTCGAGCGCATAGGGCTTGACGATCGCCGTGCTCTCGAGCGCCCGAGCAACCTCGTACTCGTGACGCAGCCGCTCGCGGGCACGGCGGCTCGCGTGTTCGCGCCGGAGTATCTTGAGCACCACGGGAAGGCCGTCGCCCTCACGTACGCCCCGGTAAAGAAGGGTGTCTGAACCCTCGTAGAGGACCGCGATGATGGCGTAACGGGACGACGCACCGTGATTGGAGAAGACGGGAATGGTGGTGTCCGCAGGCGCCCTGCTACGGGTCATCGCGACACATGCTGCCATGCGTTGGCGCGCATCGCCCATCGCTTCGAGCGGGCGATGCGCCAGACATCGTCCGTCCTCCGCGAACCAGCGCGCGCCGCGCCCACACCGGCGCCGCCCTGTCGATGACATCGTGACAGGGCTCGTCGAAGAAGACGCCGACCAGGTGGGCTCGCGAGCCCGGTGAGACAGGGGGCGCTCGCTCGGCGCAGCGCGCAGGCGAGCCCACCAGGTGGGCTCGCGAGCGCGGCGACGCGGGGACGCGCTCAGCTCATCTCGAGGAACAGCCGATCGGGATCCTCCAGATACCCGATGATCTCGTAGGCGAACGCCGCCCCCACGTGACCGTCGATGATCCGGTGATCGAACGACAGCGACAGCAGCATCACCTCGCCGATCACGATCTGCCCGTCGCGCACCACCGGCTTCTGCTTCATCTGGTGGATCCCGAGGATCGCCACCTCGGGGAAGTTCAGGATCGGCGTCGCGAACAGCCCGCCTTGCTGGCCGAGCGACGTGATCGTGAACGTCGAGCCGCCGAGATCCTCCGGCTTCACCCGCCCTGCCTTCGTGTCCTCGCCGAGCCGCACGATCTCCTGCGCGATCTCCAGCACGCTCCGGCGATCCGCGTCGCGCACGACAGGCACGATGAGCCCGGCCTCGGTCGCGGAGGCGATGCCGATATGGTAGCTCTTCCGGACGACGATCTCCTGCGCGGCCTCGTCGAAGGTGCTGTTCAGCGTCGGGTGCTTCTTGAGCGCGGCGACGACGGCCTTCACGAAGAAGGGCAGGAACGTGAGCTTGACGCCCGCCTTCTCGGCCAGCGGGCGCAGGCGCGCGCGGCGCTCCTTCAGCGCGGAGACGTCGCACTCCTCGACGAAGGTGAAGTGCGCCGCCGTGTGCTTCGACCGCGACATCGCCTCGAAGATCCGCTTGCGCACGCCGCGCAGCGGGACGCGCTCGTCGCCCGCCGCCGCCGGCTGCCCGCGGCCGCGCTCCCCCTCGGGCCGGGCCGCCACGCGCACCGGCGCCTCGTCCAGCAGCTCGGCCTCCACGGCCGCCGCGCCCGCCGCCCGCTCCGGCGCGCCCGCCGGCCGCTTCGGCGCCACCTCGGACAGCGCCGGGGCCGTCACGGGCGCCACCTCGGCCGCCTCGGGCGCCTCCAGCGCCCGCACGTCGTCCTTCGTCACGCGGCCCCCGGGGCCGGTCGGCGGCACGCGCCGCAGGTCGACCCCGAGGTCGCGCGCCAGCTTGCGCGTCGCCGGCGTCGCCAGCGGCTTCTCGTTGAAGTAGGCCGCCGCGCCGGCGCCCGCGCTGCCGTTCGCCCACGCGGGCCGCGCCGGCACCATCAGGTTCATCCCCGGGAGGTCCTCCCGGATGTCGCCGACCGCCGTCGCCGCAGGCTCGGCAGGGCCGGTCTTCGCGGCGGATTGACGCATCCCCGCCCCGGACGAGGGCGACGGCGCCGCAGGCCGGCCGTGCGCGCCCGCGCCGGGCGGCGCCGGCGCCGGCGACGCGGCGGCGGACCGGTCGTCGAGATCGAACACCACGAGCACCGAGTGGACCGGGACCACCCCGCCCACCTTGCCCCGCGTCTCCACGATCCGGCCCGAGCGCGGCGACGTGATCGTCACCGTCGCCTTGTCGGTCATCACTTCGACCATCGGCTGGTCCTCGACGACCACGTCGCCCGGCGACACCAGCCAGCTGACGATCTCCCCCTCCGTGACGCCCTCGCCGATGTCCGGAAGCCTGAACTCGTACTTGCCCATGCGTCAGTACCTCGCCGTCTCCAGGATCGCCGGAAGGATACGATGCGAGAGCGGGAGGTACTCGTTCTCGAGGGTGTAAGGAAAGGGGGTGTCGAAGCCCGTCACCCGGAGCGGCGGCGCCTCCAGGTGGAGGAACGCCTTCTCGTTGACAAGCGCGACGATCTCGGCCCCGAACCCGCAGGTCTTCGGCGCCTCGTGCACCACGATGAACCGGCCCGTCCGCTTCACCGACTCGACCACCGTGTCGATGTCGAGCGGCCACAGCGTGCGCAGGTCGATCACCTCGCACTCGATGCCCTGCGCGGCCGCCTGGTTCGCCGCGTCGAGCGCCTCGTAGAGCATCGCGCCCCAGACCACGAGCGTCACGTGCCAGCCCGGCCGGACCACGCTCGCCTGGCCGAGCGGGACCGTGTAGTCGCCCTCGGGGACGTCCCCCTTCGCCGCGCGGTAGATGCGCTTCGGCTCGAAGAACAGCACCGGATCGGGATCCCGGATCGACGAGAGCAGGAGCCCCTTCGCGTCGGCCGGGTTCGACGGGCACACGACCTTCAGGCCCGCCACGTGGATGAACTGCGCCTCGGGCGACTGCGAGTGGTAGTGCCCGCCGCGGATGCCGCCGCCCACCGGCGTGCGGATGACCAGCTTCGACGGGTACTCGCCGCCCGAGCGGTAGCGGTACTTCGCCAGCTCGGACACGATCTGGTCGTACGCGGGATAGATGAAATCGGCGAACTGGATCTCCGGGATCGGCACGAGCCCGTAGAGCGCCATGCCGATCGCCGTCCCCACGATGCCGCCCTCCGAGAGCGGCGTGTCGATCACCCGGTCGTCCCCGAACTCGTCGAACAGGCCCTGGGTAACGCGGAACACCCCCCCGACCTTGCCGACATCCTCGCCGAGCACGACGACCCGCGCGTCCCGCCGCATCTCGTGGCGTAGCGCGTCGTTGATCGCCTGGACCATGTTCATCTGAGGCATGCTCTTCGTCTCCGTCTCTCGGCCAGAAGGTGGGAATGCAACCTCACAGGCGCCCCCGCTCCCCTGGGGACCCTATCGATCGCGGGCGGCGGCGCCACCCCGGCCATCGGCGCCGCCCGGCGAGCCGCCCCGCCGACCGCGCCGTCGTCCACGCCGCGCCCGCACGCGCTAGTGGCCGCCGTGGCCCTTGGGCCTCGGGCCCGCCTTGAGCTGCTCCCGCTGCTCGACCAGGTGCCAGGGCGGCTCCGCATAGACGTCCTCGAACATCGAGTCGAGCGACGGCGGCGCCACCTTCTCCGAGACCGCGATGCAAGCCTTGATCTCCGCGTCGACCGCCGCCTCGATCTCGCGATCCTGCGCCTCGGTCCAGCCGTGGGCGCGCTCCATGTGCCGCCGCAGCCGCGCGATCGGATCGAGCCGGCGCCACGGGTCGAGCCACGCGTCGGGGCGGTACGCCTTGGGGTCGTCGCTCGTCGAGTGGCCCGACAGGCGGTACGTCATCGCCTCGATGAGCGTCGCGCCCTCGCCGCGCGCGGCGCGCGCGATCGCGTCGCGCGTCACCTTCACGACGGCGAACAGATCGTTGCCGTCGACCCGCACCCCGGGGACGCCGTACGCGACGCCCTTGCACGCGAACGTGTTGCTCGACGTCTGGCGCTCGGTCGGCACGCTGATCGCCCAGCCGTTGTTGCGGCAGAAGAAGACGACCGGCACCTTGAACACGCCCGCGAAGTTGAGGCCGCTGTGGAAGTCCGACGAGCTGGTCGCGCCGTCGCCGAAGTAGACGAGCGCGGCGAGCTCGTCGCGCTTCAGCTTCGCGGCCCACGCGAACCCCACGGCCTGCGTGATCTGCGTGCCGATGGGCGAGCTCACCGAGCCGAAGTGCCCCTCGCGGTAGGTGTAGTGGTCCGGCATCTGCCGCCCCTTCACCGTGTCGTTCGCGTTGCCGAACATGTTGTCGATGTACCGCTGGAGCGGCAGCCCCCGCCAGAGCGCGGCGCTGAACTCGCGGTAGCACGGGAACATCCAGTCCTGAGGCCGCGTCGCGTAGGCGCTGCCGAGGATCGCCGCCTCCTCGCCGAGCGAGCCGACGTGGAACCCGATGCGCCCCTGCCGCTGCAGCGCCACGAGGCGCTCGTCGAGGTGGCGCACGCGCACCATGAACTTGTAGAGGGCGCTCACCTCCGACGGGTCGAGCTTCGGATCGTGCGCGGGATCGAGCGAGCCGTCGTCGCGCAGGACCTTGATCACGTCGTCGGCACACGTGTCGAGCGGGTGCCGGGCGACGGCAGCCTGCGGCTCCAGGCTTGCCCCTGAGACGGTCGGCGGGCGGTCGGTGGAGTACGTCGCGGTGCTCATCGGCTCGCGTGGACACTAATCAAAGGCGCTGCCCGAGACCAGTGCCGAGACGCGGCGTTCGCTCATTCGCTTTACGCGCGACGTTGACTCGTCGCAGCGAGCGCGCGTCCGGATTGACTCGCCGCGGCGATCACGGGCCCGCGCGCGGCCTCGCCGCACGTCGCACACCGCACGCCGCGGTGTCGATGTCCCGGCTAGACGTTCCCGGGCTCGGCCGCCTGCGCGAGCGCCTCGTCCACCGCGGCCGCGTCGAGCTTGAACCCGCGCGCGAGCTGCTCGAGCACGCCGCGCTCGTGCAAGCTCACGCCGCCGGAGGCCTGCGCCATGAACGCCGCCACGCGGAGCACCTCGCGCTGGTGCTCGGTCCGCCCGATCGTGCGGGAGACCATGGCGACGCGCTTCTCCATCCCGTCCTCGGCCAGCATCTCGCCGAGGTCGGCGAGCAGCGCCTCGAGCTGCTTTTCGTGGACGAGGTTCTGGCATGCGTCCACGACGATGGCCTGGAAGCGCTTGCGCTCCGCCTCGTCGAAGTGGCCGTCGGCGTTCGCGACGAGGAACGCGGCCTCGATGATCGTCTCGAAGAGCGCCACGGCGGCCGGATCGAAGCCGGTGGGCATCGTGATGTCCTCGATCGGGGGTCGCGCGCTGTAGGCCCTCGCCGCCTGGGCGATGATGGAAGCCACGCGCGCGCGGGGCGTCTCCGCGCCGAGGCGTGACGCGCCGGGAGCGATGCCGCCCGGAGCGATGCCGCGGGCGCGCCTGTCGATGGGAGCGGACATCGTGGTCTTTGACCCTCCTGCCGCCTTCAACGCTCGGACAATCCCCGGGGAGCGTCAAGGCGCTTGCGCCGGCCGCCGCAGCGCGCGGCGAATCCGTTCGGTTTCTCGTCCGACCCGGCCCGCGGGACTAGCGGCGGACGAGGGACGCCGCGGGGACGAGCCGCGCGGCGGGCGCGGCCGCCGGAGCGCCGAGCTGGCGGGGCTCGTCGTCGTCGGGCGCGAGCTCCGCCTCGATCCGGGCGGCCTCGCGGCGCGCCACGGCGAGCCGCTCCTCGAGGAGCGCCTCGACGTGCGCGCCCGCGGGGGCCTCGCCCGCCGGGGCGCCGTCCTGCGACGCCGGAGGGCGGCGGTCGACGAGGCTGCGGACGAAGACCTCCGCGGCCTTGTAGCTCGATCGCACGAGCGGCGCGCTGGCGGCGTAGAGGAAGCCCATCTCGAGCGCCGCCCGCTCGAACGCGGCGAACGTGTCCGGCTCGACGAAGCGCTGCACGGGCGCGTGCTTCGAGGACGGGCGGAGGTACTGGCCGATGGTCACGATGTCGACCCCCGCCTCGCGCAGGTCGCGCAGCGCCTCCAGCACCTCGTCGTCGGTCTCGCCGATGCCGACCATGATCGAGCTCTTCGTGAGCCGCCGCGGCGCCGGCGCGCCGCGCCCCTCCGCGTCCGCGGCGAGGCGCCGCTGCCGGTCCTTCGCGCGCCGGAGCACGGCGAGCGACTGGTCGTAGCTCGACCGGACGTCGCGGATGACGCGGGTGATGCGGCGGACGACCTCGACGTTGTGGGCGAAGACGTCGGGCCCGGCGTCGACGACGGTGTCGACGGCGCTCATGTGGCCCTGGAAGTCGCCGACCAGGGTCTCGATGAGCAGGTCGGGGCGGAGCGCGTGCAGGCGGCTCACCGTGCGGGCGACGTGGTCGGCGCCGCCGTCGAGCAGGTCGTCGCGGTTGACCATCGTCATCACGACGTACTGGAGCGAGAGCCGGGCGATGGCGCGGGCCACGTGCTCCGGCTCGCGCACGTCGACCGCGCCGCGCGGGTCGCCGGTCGTGACCGCGCAGAAGCGGCAGCCGCGCGTGCACACGTCGCCGAGGAGCATCACCGTCGCGGTCCCCTCGCGCCAGCACTCGCCGACGTTCGGGCAGCGCGCCTCCTCGCAGACCGTGTGGAGATCGAGCTTGCGGAACGTCTCCTTGAGGTGGTGGTAGGTGTCGCCTCCAGGAGCGCGGACCTTGAGCCATTCAGGCTTGGGCGAGAACTGCGCCATCAGGGGTGTCCTTAGCCCATGCGGCGCGTGCGCGCGAGGGGGAGGCGGCCGGCGTCAGCCGCCCGGCGGCACGGAGCGGCTGATCTCGCGCGTCGTCAGCTTGCCGCGCTCGGTGAAGATGGCGGTGATGAGCTCCGCGGGGGTGACGTCGAAGGCCGGGTGGCGGACCGGCACCCCGGGCGGGACGACGCGGCGGCCGCCGACGACGGCGACCTCGTCGCGGGTCCGCTCCTCGATCGGGATCGACGCGCCGGTGTCGGTCGCGAGGTCGATCGTGCTCCACGGGGCGGCCACGTAGAACGGGACGCCGTGGTGGCGCGAGAGGCAGGCGAGGCCGTAGGTGCCGATCTTGTTGGCGACGTCGCCGTTCCGCGCGATGCGGTCGGCCCCGACGACCACGGCGCCGATCTCGCCCTTCTGCATGAACCACGCGGCCATCGAGTCGGAGATCACCTCGACGGGGATGCCGTCGCGCTGGAGCTCCCAGGCCGTGAGGCGCGCGCCCTGGAGGTACGGGCGGGTCTCGCACGCGAGCACGCGGATGTTCTTGCCCTCGGCGACGGCGGCGCGGATGACCCCGAGCGCCGTGCCGTAGCCGCCGGTCGCGAGCGCGCCGGCGTTGCAGTGGGTGAGGACCGTGCCCGACTCGGGCAGGCGCGCGGCGCCGGCGCGGGCCATCTGGTGGCAGGCGGCGACGTCCTCGCGGTGGATCTCGCGCGCGAGCGCGGCGAGCTCCCGCGCGCGCTCCTCGCCGCGGCGCCCCGCGTGCTCCAGGGCCAGGGCGAGGGCGCGCCGCACCGCCCACCCGAGGTTCACGGCGGTGGGCCGGGCGGAGGCGAGGTGCTCCCCCGCCGCGCGCATGGCGGCGAGGTAGCCGGAGGCGATCTCGTTCCGGGCGGCGCGCGCGGCGAGGGCCATCCCGTACGCGGCGGCGATGCCGATCGCCGGGGCGCCGCGGACCACCATCGTCCGGATGGCCTCGGCGACGCCCGCGGCGTCGGTCGCGGTGACGTAGCGCTCGCGCTCGGGCAGGTCGCGCTGCTCGAGGAGGAACACGCGGTCGTCGCCCTGCGCGAGCTCGACGGCCGAGTAGTCCGCGCCGGAGATGGCCTCGGCCGGCGCCCACGGCGGCGCGAGCCGCGCGCCGTCGCCTGCCTGCTGCGACCTCTGTTCTGCTTCGAAGCTCGTGCTCATTCAGCGCCTCCCGTTCGAGCGTGACGGTTCCCCCTGCGATCCTGCGTCCGTCCCCGAGCCCTCGGCGTTCACGGCGAGCCGGCCGCGGATCTCCTCGGCGGCGGTCGCGAAGTCCTCGGCCGCCTCGGCCTTGCGGCCCGCGAGGTAGGCGCGGAGCGCGTCGGCGGCGAGCAGCGCGAGGCTCGCGTTGATCCCGCGCGCGGTGAGCGCGGCGATCACGTCGCCGTTCTTGAGCAGCGTCTCGAGATCGTCGAAGACCGCGGCGACCTCGGGCCCGGGATCGATGCCGCCGCCGGCGCCGGGGCGCGTCTTCTCGTCGTCGTCGTCGCGGCTCACGCGTCGCGCCTCATTTCTTGGTGGTGGTCGCCTTGGGGATCGCGCTGAAGGGGAAGTGCGGCGGCTCCACGCCGGGCACGCACTGGTACTTCGAGAAGTCGGTGACGCCCTCCTCGCGGAGCAGGACCTCGTCGATCCACGCCTTGCCGGGGCGGGCCGACGGCTCGCGCGCGAGCAGCGCCACGGTCGCGTCGGCGATGATGTCCGCCTTGCGCCAGAGCTCCGGGCCGCCGAGGCCGAAGTTCATGGTCGCGTAGCTCTCGATCGCGGTCGCGGGCCAGAGGGCGTGGGCGGTGACGTTGTGCTCGGCGTACTCGCCGGCGATCGCGTTGGCGATCATCGTCATGCCGAACTTCGAGACCGCATAGGCGCCGTGGTGGGCGCAGGCCTCGGGCTCGACGGGGGGCGACATCATGATGATGTGGCCGTATTTCTGCGCGATCATGTGGGGGAGGACGGCCTGCGAGAGGGCGAACGACGCGCGCACGTTGATGCCCATGATGAGGTCGAACTTCTTCATGGGCGTGTCCGCGACGTCGGCCCACCAGAGCGCGCCCGCGTTGTTGACGAGCGCGTCGACGCGCCCGAAGCGCTCGACGGCCGAGGCGACGGCGGCCTTGCAGGCCTCGTCGTCGCGCACGTCGAGCTTGACGGGCAGCGCGCGGCGGCCGAGCTGCTCGACCTCGCGGGCGACGTCGAGGATCGTGCCCGGCAGGCGCGGGTTCTCGGCGACCTCCGTCTTCGCGGCGACGACGATGTCCGCGCCCTCCCGCGCGCAGGCGAGGGCGACGGCCCGACCGATGCCGCGGGAAGCTCCGGTGATGAAGACAACGCGGTCCTTGAGGCGCATGGAGGGCGGTCATAGCACAGGACCCGGCGAGGGTGCGGGCCCGCGGCGCGATCTCGTGATCGCGTGATCGCGCGCGGCCGTCCGCCACGCCACGCGACGCCACGCTGCGCGCGACGCCCCGCGCGGGCGTCGCGCGCGGCACGAGGCGCGAGGCGCGAGGACAGGCTCTGCCGTGGACGGGAGCGAGCGAGGGCTCCGAAGGGCGCAGAGCGACGCGGCGACGATCGGCCGGGAGCCTCGGATGTCAGGGGGCTTTCAACGCATGGCGCGCAGCTCGCCCCGGACGAGCGCGGGACGAGCGCGCCGGGCGGTCGAGGTGGGCCGCGGGATGTGGGCTGTGGCGGCCGAGCGACGCTGCGGCGCCCGGCTCGGTCCAGCGCGCCGATGGGCGACGGGGCCGCGCGCGGGCCGGGAAAGGCCGCTCCCGTCGAGCGTCGGCCGCTGGAGGGGCCCTGTCCAGCAGGTCAGTCGTGGTCTCGCTGACACGGTGTTGCCGGCATCGACGGATCGCTGGTCTCGGTCTCCTCTCGGAGCATGAACACCTACCCTTCGGCTCAAGGGAGATGGGGTGTCCTGCTGGCGCCCTGTCGCGCACCGGCCTCGAGTGAAGAAATCCTGTCTCATGGAGCCTTGTGAAGGTCGATTCCACGCGTCGTGGAAAGGTTCAGTGATTCGGCGGTAAATCATGCGGTTGGGGGTGTTTCGTATCTGGACATGCCAGCGGTCAGGTGACACCGTGTTGTCAGCGAACTGAAGGGAGGCGCTGCGCTGCGCGGGATCGCGCTGGGCGCTACTCCGCCCCCTGAACAACGCTGTACTGGGGTGGCCCGCCATGGCGCCGTGTGCCCCGGCGTACCTGCCGGCGCGAGCCGCGGGGCCGGGGCGGGCCGAGCTCAGACGGGCTTAATCACAAGGAGCATGCATATGAGCGCTTTGCACCGGACGCTGGTCCTCGCCTTCATCGCTGGCTGTTCGGCCGTCGGTTGTCTCGCATCGACCGAGGTCGATCACGAGCCGTCTGGCGAGGCGTCCGAGCCGGTCGAGGGGGCGGTCTGCGATACCGCTCCGGAGGGCTCGGACATCTCGCTCTCCTGTCCGGCCGGCGAGGTCATCACGGCGGTCGAGTTCGCGAGCTACGGCACGCCGCGGGGGGTCTGCGGCAGCTACCGCGCGACCTCGTGCAACGCGCCGACGTCGAAGGCGGTGGTGGAGCGCGCGTGCCTCGGGCAGTCGAGCTGCACCGTGCGGGCGAGCAACGCGACCTTCGGCGATCCGTGCAGGAGGAGCGCGAAGCGGATGTACGTTCAGGTCGCGTGCGCCCCCGCGGCGCCGGACGGCGGCTCGACGGGCACGGGCACGGGCGGCTCGACGGGGGAGGGCGGCTCGACGGGGGAGGGCGGCTCGACGGGGGAGGGCGGCTCGACGGGCGTGGGCGGCTCGACGGGCGTGGGCGGCTCGACGGGCGAAGGCGGCTCGACGGGTACAGGCGGCGAGACGTGCGGCGGCGCGGGGCCCAGCACCACGCCGCTCGACGCCGAGGAGCAGGCGTTCCTGTCCATCATCAACCAGTACCGCGCGCAGAACGGCCTCGGGGCGCTCTCGGCGTGCACCGCGCTGAGCCGCGCCGCCCAGGGGCACAGCGAGGACATGCGCGATCACAACTACTTCGATCACGCGAGCCAGGATGGCCGGACGCCGTGGGATCGCGCGGCCAACGCCTGTTATGCGTCCGCCGGCAGGACCGCCATGGCCGAGAACATCGCCGCGGGCAACTCGGCGGCGCAGGCGACGTTCACCCAGTGGAAGAACTCGGACGGCCACAACAAGAACATGCTCGGGTCGTCCTACAAGGTCATCGGCATCGGGCGGGCGACCGGAGGCGGGACGTACGGGTCCTACTGGACCACGATGTTCGGCGGCGCGTCGGACGCGAGCTGCAATTAGCGGCGAGCACCCGTGATGCCGCGCACGTGCGCGGCCGCCGACGGCGCGGAGCAGCCTGTCACGCATGAGGCGTTCTGCCACGGCGGCGCGGCGCGATCTGGGCGGAAGAGGCCCAGGTCCGCGCCGCGGGCCGCGGCCGGTACGCCGCGAACGAGGGGCGGCCTGGCGATTGCTTCACACCGGGGCGGCGGAACGGACCTCCGCGCAGGCGAAGAATCGCGAACGACCGGAGGACTCGGGCGATCGGGCTGCGCGGGTCCTCCGTCTGGAAGAGCCCATGGCGGAACATATCATCTATCTCCTCGGTCCGTATCGGATTCCCGGCTTTCAGGGAGAGCGCAACGTCCGTGTCTATCTGCCCAGCGAGGGGGCGCACGCCGCGCCGTCGCCGGTGCTCTTTCTGTTCGATGGGCAGAACGTCTTTCACGACGATCCCTCCTACAGCGGCGGCTGGCACCTGCACGAGGCGGTGCGCGATCTCTCGGATCGAGGCCAGGTGGCGCCGGTCCTCGTGGGGATCGATCACGGCGGGAGCGAGCGGCTGACCGAGCTGTCGCCGTTCCCGGGCGACGGCAGCGAGGGGAGGCTCGACGACTTCCTCGGCTGGATCGCGTCCGAGATCGTGCCGGCCGTGCGGGAGCGCTTCCCGGTGCGGCGCGACGCGGCCGGCACGGCGATCGGCGGCTCGTCGATGGGGGGCCTCGCGGCGCTCTACGCGCATTTCCGCCGCCCCGACGTGCTCGGGGCCGCGCTCTGTATGTCGCCGTCGCTCTGGTTCGCGGAGCGGAAGATCTTCGACGTCATCGCGTCGCAGCCCGTCCCTCCGGGCTCGCGGCTGTACGTCGACGCCGGCGCGCAGGAGGACGGCGGCTCGGTGCTGCGCGACGCCGCGCGGCTGGTGGAGCACCTGCGCGAGCGGGGCTACGGCGAGCCGAACCTGCTCTTCTGCCCGGACGAGGGCGGGACGCACTCCGAGGACGCGTGGCGCCGGCGCGCGCCGGGGGCGCTGCAGTTCCTGTTCGCCGAGGCCGCCGCGGAGCGGCCGGAGGGCGGCGCCGGGGGGGCGGAGGGGTCGCAGCAGGCGGCTTGAGCCAGGCGCAGGAGCGCCCGCGGAACAGAGAGAGGACCAGGGCTCGTCGGCGTGATACTTTGTACGCACGGCAGGCTCATGCTCACCAGCGTCTTCATCCACAATTACAACTGCTTCGTGAACTTCGCGATGGAGCTTCCACGAAGGCTCCTGGTCGTCGGTAGCAACGGGTCGGGGAAGACGAGCCTATGGGAGGCGCTCGCCGGTCTTCAGGACCTCATCGTCCGTAGCACCGAGGCAGCGAGCGCGTTCCCCACGCGCTCGCTCACTCGCTGGCTGAACGGTGACCCCGTGCAGCGGTTCGCCATCGACATGGATCTCGATGCAGAGACGTATCACTACGAAATCGAGATCGTTCACGATATCGCACGGCAGCAGGCGTCAATCCGGCGCGAAGAGCTGACCTCCAGTGGAAAGACACTCTACGAGGCGCTCGACGGCGACGTGCGTCTCTATGGGGACAGCCCGATGGGAGCGCCGCGCACGAGCTTTCCATTCGGCCGCAAGCGCTCCTTCTTGCCGGACATGGAGCCACGTCACGACAATCAGCGTACTATCGCCTTCCGCGAGGCGCTCGCGAAGGTATGGCTACTCGCGCCTTCCCCGCGGCGCCTCGATCCGACGACGGCGGGTGAGGCTCCATGGCTCGATCGGGACGGGAGGAACTTCTCGTCATGGTTCCGAGGTGTCCTCGTCGAGCGACCCGGGCTAGGCAACGCGCTGCTCGAGGCGCTGAGCCCCACGTTGCCGGGTTTACGGAGCGTCGCGTTCGAGCGCATCAGCAGCGAAGTGCGCGAGCTGATGCTGACATTTCGGACTGGAGGAGCGGACTACAAGTTGTCGGCGGGTGAGCTTTCGGACGGTCAGCGGACGCTGGTCGTGCTCTATGGCTTTCTCCTCGGCGCAATCGAGCATGCCACGCTGGCGTTCCTCGATGAGCCGGAGACCGGCCTCGCGCCCCACGAGATGCAGCCTTGGCTTGCCGCGATGTCGGCCGCGCTCGACAAGCACGATGGTCAGGCTGTCGTGACCTCGCATCATCCCGCGGTCATCGATTATATGGCTGCGGCTCGGACGGTCCGATTCTCGCGACCTGCCGGAGGACCGGTACGCATCGATGAGGTAACGCTGGAGACGGCTGGCGGAGCTCGGATCTCCGAGTGGCTCTCACGTCCATGGGCTTACGAGGACGAGCATGAAGAAGCGTCGTAGACTCTACGTGCTCTGCGAGGATGCGTTGCAGCAGCGGTTCGTCGAGCGCCTCGCCGACCGGTGGGGGATCGGACCGAGGCAGCGCAAGATCGACGCTTCGCCCAAGGCGCGCGGATCCGCAGCGCAGTACGTGATCGAGCGCTACACGGACGCAGTGAGGCAGTGGCGAGCCGAGAGCCATGACCCGAACGTGGGACTGCTCGTCGTGGTCGACGGCGACGAGCACGGCGTCGCGCGACGCCGGCAACAGCTCGCACAGAAGCTCAAGGACTCCAGGTTGGAGCCCATCGCCCCTTCGGATCCGGTCGCCATCGTCGTCCCCACCTGGCACATCGAGGCGTGGATCGCGTGGCTATGCGGTCATCGTCCGGTGGACGAGCAAACACGCTACAAGGAGGACGACGAGGCGGGGTGTGTCGTCGGTCGCAAGATCGAGCGGGGCGAGTACTCACCGCAGCGCGCGGTGGATGCCTGGACACCTCCCGCCGCCGATGAAGAGACGCATGTCCCTTCCCTGACGGAGGCTCGCCGCGAGGTCCGCCGGCTCGGCGTCTGATTCAGGGCGCGGGGGCGGCATGGCTGGCCAGCGGCCAGCGACTCTCCAGCGTCGCAGCACGCGGCCCCCCCGGCCCCTCTACCGCCGCCCCTTGCTCCGCTTGCGCGTCCCCTGGACGATGCGCGACGGGTCGCGCGGCGGCGGGGCGGTCGCCGAGAGCGCCGCGGCGAGCCGATCGGTCTCCGCGTCCGAGAACGACCCCTTCCGGAGCGCCGCGATCGCCTGCCCCACGACGTCGCGCGACTCGGGGCGCTCCGCCTGCGCCTTCTCCTCCAGCCAGCGCACCACCTCGGGGAAGCGCCCCGCCAGGGTCGCGATCTGCGCGGGCATCCCCTGCCGCAGGAGGCGCAGCCCCTGCAGCCGCTCGTCGGCCCGCGGCGAGCGATCCGAGATCGCGAACGCCTCCTCGAGCCGCGCGACCACCTCCGCGCCCGCCGAGAGCCCCGTGAGCAGCGTGCGCTCCGCGAGCGCCTCGAGGGCCACGTACGCCTGCAAGTAGCCGTCGGTCCAGGACGAGAGCTCGCCGACCACCGCGTCGCCGCGCGCCGCGATGACGGCGCGGAGCGCCGCCACCACCCCGTCGCGCACGACGCGCCGCGGATCCTCGGCCAGCTGCCCGAGCTCGCCCAGCGGATCGAGCCCGCCCCGGCCGCCCCGCGCGCGCGGCGGCCGCCCCGACCTGGCCGCGACCTCCGCCTGCGCGCCCTGCGCCGCGATCGCCGCGAGCGCCTGCGCCGCCACGATGAGCGCGTACTCCTCGGCGCTCGAGCAGAGCGCCCGCACGAGGCGCTCGGCCGGCGCGCCGCGGTCCGCGATCGCCGCGCCGACCGCGCGCGCGAGATCCAGGTTCACGCGCGGCAAGGGGGCGTTCGGGCCGAGGTCGGGCCCGGGCGCGCGCCCCCCGCCGCGCCGGGCAGGGAGCCCGGAGCTGCGATCGAGCAGCGCGAGCAGCTCGGCCGGGTCGCCGAGCTGCACGGCGCGCTCGATCGCGGCGTCGATCTTCGGGTTGCGCAGCGCGCCCGGGGGCGTCGCGCCCCGGCGCTGATCCGACGTATCGGCCATTCAGAACCCCAGGGAGAGGCCGACCTCCGGAGAGAGGACGGCGGTCACGGCAGGAAAGGTGAGGCTCGCGCGGAGCGCGAGGTTCAGCGATACGGCCTCGAGCGGCGCATAGGCGACGCCCGCGCCGAGCGACGCGAACCCCTGGCCCGCTTGCCGGGTCGCGGCGAGCGTCTGCTGGCGCTCCTCGACCCTCCCGCTCCGGCCGGGCCTCGTGCACGGGCTCGTGATGTCGTCAGGATCGGCCCCGCACGCGGCCGCGTCCTCGAGGACCTCCACGTCGACCTCGGCGTCGACCTGCGCGACCCCGGCCGCGGCGAGCACGAACGGGCGGGCGCCGAGCTGCTCGAACGGCCGCGCCATGAGGAAGTACTGCGCCCGCGCCTCGAGGTGGAGCGGCAGGAACGAGGCGCCGCCGCCCGTCGTGCCGCCGGCCGCGAAGCCGACGCGGCCGCCGACCGTGAGGTTGTCGAGGACCAGCCGATCATAGGCGAGCGCCACCCGCGACGTCGCGAGCGCGAAGCCGAGGTTCACGTCGTTCGCGACGTCCGGCGTCGGCGCGCCGTCGTACCGGGTCCCGTCGCCGCGCAGGCAGACGAAGTTGCGGCGCTCCTGCGACGCGAGGGAGCACACCTCCCTGCCGGACAGCAGCGCGACGTCGGGGGAGAAGGTGAGCCCGACCCAGTTCCGCGAGACGCTGGGCGCGACCTCCGCGGGGGGCCTCTCGACGCACGCGCCGCGGACGCAGGCGAGCCCCCGGCTGCACTGCCGGTCGTCGATGCACTGCCGCGGCCGCTCCCGCTCCGGCGCCGCGCACATCGCCGGCGGCGCGTGGCCCGGCCAGCGGGGCGGCGCCGACGTGATGCGCGCCTCGATCTCCGTGGTGAGCGGCGCGTCGCGCGCGCCCGCGCTCGCGAGGATCGCGCCGTCCTCGTCGACGGCCGCGACGT
Organism: Sorangium sp. So ce185; assembly: GCF_051526825.1. Classification (NCBI taxonomy): domain Bacteria; kingdom Pseudomonadati; phylum Myxococcota; order Polyangiales; family Polyangiaceae; genus Sorangium; species Sorangium sp. So ce185. Next base: position 2,707,813 of record NZ_CP150316.1, read on the forward strand.
GATAGCGGAGCGTCCCCTCCGCGGAGGTCGCGGCGCACGGCACGTTGATCCCGAACCCCTGGCCGCGCAGCTTCTTCATGACGAGCGGGCGGTACTCGCGCTCGCCGGGCGCCTGGTACCAGAGCGTCACCTGCTTCACGCTGGGCAGCAGCTCGGCCGGGACCTCGACATAGATCGGGACGGGCGTGCGGATGCGCTGCTCGGGCGGCGGCGCGATCGTGAGCTGCGGCCCGGACGCCGCGGGCGCAGCGACGCCGGTCGCGGCCCGCGCCTGCTCGAACGCGAACGAGACCTCCGGCGTCGCGAGATCCGGGCTCGGCTTCGCCGACGGATCGATGCGCAGGGCGTCCGCGAACGCGTCGCGCGCGTCCCCCAGCTCCTTTCTGCCCTGGGCGAGCACGGAGCCGAGCGCGACGAACAGCCTGGCCTTCATCGCGGGCGAGCACTCCGACGCGCCGCAGGCGTCGATGGCGGCCCGCAGCTTGCGCTCCGCCTGATCGAACCGGGTCTCGAAGTAGTCGACCCCCATCGCCTCGTTCAGGGCCGCCTCCGCCTGCGCATCCCGGGGAGGCGCCTGCGCGGCCGCCGCGCCCGCGACGAGCCACCCGGAGAGCCCCCCCGCCGCGATCGCGACCAGCGCGCGCGGCGCGCGGAGAGCGGAGCCGTTGCGTAGGGGCATCGGGCCGCAACGTAGCCCACCGGTGTGGCCGCGAGCGCTACAAAAACTCCGCGGCAGGTGTACCGCCCAGCCGGCCTCCGCCGCACGGAGGGCGCAGCACGGACAAATAATCCACAGGTTGTTCCCAGCTTGTGGAATACCCAGACGGGGTCCCTCGACATCTTCTGGGAAGCTGCCCGGGTCCTGCGTCGCTCGCGGGGCGGCAGCTCCTCCAAGCGCCGGCGCCGGCCAACGCCAGCCCGGGCATGGACGCGCCGCCCACACCGATGCCACCGATTTTTTTCTGCGATCTCGGGCACTCCGCGGCCCGACGCGCCGCAGAACTTCCGGGCGCTAAACTCCCTCCTCCGAGCCCGATCTGCAACCCAAAAATCACGCATCTGAGCCGTGTTTGAAAGCCCAACCGCTTGTCCACAGCTTGGACACCCGATGACCCCAGACAGGGGTCAGATTTCGTCCCCGTTGCGGGCACCGAAGGGGATGGCCGGGTCCGGGTGTCCGGTCTTCCTTGACAGCCGCGTGACGACCTGTGGAGGCGGACCCGGCGGCCGCTGGGGCCTCGCCGGGGTGCTCGGCCCCCTGGCGGCCGTCCGGGCGCGGGCGCCGCGCCGGGCGCGGGCGCCGCGCCGGGCGCGGGGGCCACGAGCGCAGGGCCGCGCGGCGTCGCGCGCGGCGTGCTAGCTGGTGCGCATGCGCGTTCCGGAAATCCCCGAAGAGGGCGCGCCGGCCCTCGGCGCCGGCGATCCGCCGCCGCCGGCGCCCGTCCCGGCGCGACCGCTGATCCGGAGGAGCGCGCGCGTCCCGCGTTGGCGCGCGCGCCTCGCCGACCACGACGCGGCCTCGCTCGCCGAGCTCCTCCGCAAGGCCGGCGGCACGGCGTCCGCGGCGCGCGCGGTCGCCGGCAAGGTGGTGCGCCACGCGTTCGGCGCGGAGCCGGGCGCCGAGCGGCCCGCGCCGGCGTGGGACGCGGCCGCGCTCGCCGCCCTGGGCGTCGGAGCGTGGGCGCACGAGGCGCTGCTCGCGCTCGAGCCCGGCCTGTCGCTCGAGGTCGCCGAGCGGGCGCCGTCCGAGGACGACACGCTCCGGCTGGTCCTGCGCGCGCGCGACGGCGCGCTCATCGAGTCGGTGCTCATCCCCGGGCCGGCCCGCACCACGCTGTGCGTCTCGAGCCAGGTCGGCTGCGCCCGGGCCTGCGCGTTCTGCGAGACGGGGCGGCTCGGGCTCGCGCGCCAGCTCACCGCCGGCGAGATCGTCGATCAGGTCCGGATCGCGCAGGCGCTCGCGCTCGCCGAAGGACGAGCGCGCCGCGGCGCGCCGCTCCGGAACCTCGTCTTCATGGGCATGGGCGAGCCGTTCGACAACCTCGGCGAGGTGCTCAAGGCCATCCGCCTGCTCACCGACCCGCGCGCGTTCCGGTTCGCGCCGTCGCACGTGACCGTGAGCACCGTCGGGGTCGCGGACAAGATCGAGGCGTTCTTCCGCGAGGCGCGGGCGGAGCTCGCCGTCAGCCTCAACGCCCCGGACGACGCGCGCCGGCAGGCGATCATGCCGGTCAACGCGCGCTTCTCGATGGCGGCGCTGAAGGAGGCGCTCGCGCGATCGCTGCCGCCGGGCCGGCGCGTGCTGTTCGAGTACGTGCTCTTCGATCGGTACAACGACGCCCCGGACGACGCGGACCTCCTCGCCGCGTACGTCGCCGGGCTCCGCTGCCGCGTGAACGTCATCCCCTGCAACCCCGGCCCGGATCCGGCGCTGCGCCCGCCGTCCGCGGAGCGGCTCGACGCGTTCGTGGCGCGGCTGTCCGGCCACGGCGTGACGACGCTGGTGCGGCGGCCGCGGGGGCGCGACGTGGGCGGCGCCTGCGGCCAGCTCGCGGGGATGGCCCGCGTCAGGCAGCCAGCGCCAGCTTGAGGGCGGCGCTCCGGACGAACGGCGCGCCCACCCGCAGCGCCCCGTTGCCCGCCGCGAACGTGCGGGCGACCTTCCCGGAGTGCTGGTTCATCCGGACGACCACAGCGCGCTTGGCCATCGCGTCGGCCGCCTCGACCGTGTCGAGCAAGGAGAGCAGGTCGCTCCAGACCCGGTCGCGCCAGCCCTTGAGCATGAAGAGCACGACGCTCGACACGGTGCGCTGCACGTCCTTGGTAAAGGTCGCGATCCGGGCGAGCGGGCAGCCATAACGATCGCTCAGGATCGCGAAGATTTCCGGCATCGCTGCCGCGAGAATTTCATTCACAAGATCGTGGTCGTGCCGGTAGCGGTGGAGAAGGCGGGCGTCCTGCGCTGCGCCGTGCTGGACGATGTTCCGGTAGAGCCCGAGGGCCAGGTCGTAGTTGATGTGCGCGTTGATGCCGAGCAGCGCGTGCACCGCCGCCGCCGTCCCGTCGGTGCGGCTGCACTGGAAGGCGACGTCCCACGCCTCCACGCCCGTCGAGCGCCCGTCCAGCGACGCCGCGAGCGCCGTCAGGTAGTACTCGCAGAAGATCCCGGCGAGGCGAGAGATCCACGCGGGCTCGAGGAACCGCTGATCGGTGCCGTCGACGACCGCCTCCTTCACGCGGCGCGTGATCACGGCGTAGACGTCGGGGAACACCGCCCGGGGGTCGTTCCTCTCGCGCAGCCGCGCCGCGACCGTCTCCAGCGCCACCAGCGCTTCCGCCACGTTCGCCGGCTTCATCGTCATCCCCTGCAGGATGGCGTGACGCGCGGCGGAGTCCGCGGGACGGCACGCGGCAGAGGACCGCGTCTGCTTGCTCACCATCGCGAGGGGCCGGTCGGAAGTAAGGGTCTTCATGGCTGCGCTGAGCGAGCGAATTCAAGGATCGTGCCCGTATGTCCGGTTCGCAGTCGTACACCGTGTTGAGGTGTGGTGAGCCGCGCCGGGCGGAGCTCGAGCGCGCGCCAGCGCCGCAGGCGCGCTCGTCCACCGCGCCCGCGCTCGCGTGATTTCCCGCGAATCCAGCGGAGTTCGTCGACCCGAAACCCCGGGCGAGCGCGCGAGGCCGTCGGCGGTCGTCAGCGGCTATCCGGAGCGGACCTGCGCGCGGTGGTCACAGGAGCGCCATCTACCCGACACGGTGAGAGCGCTGACCGGGGCGCCAAAGTGCCCCATGGGGCAGATTGTTACGCGCGGACGGATTCCCTTCACTCAAAATGCGGGATGCCCTGACGCTCCGCGTGTTTTGGCGACTTGACGCCACCATGTGCGACGCATCGAGCTGACGTTTCGCGTTGACGCGCCGGGCCGACGTTTCGCCCGCGGAACGCGGGCGTTGCGCCGTATCCTGGCGGGCGGGATCGCGCGCCTGCCCGCATCCATCGACATCGACCGGCGCGCGGAAGGGCGAGCTCCGCTCCTCCGCGCTGCCCCCGCCGAGCACCATGAGCTTCCTCAAAATCGTCTGCTCCGAGCCGAAGAACGACCTCGCCTCCTTCCTCCAGTCGCTGCCGATCGAGCCCGCGGAGCCGGTCGTCGCGCTCGTGCTGAGCACCGCGGATCTCGCCTATCCGCACGTCGCCGCGCGGACGTTCGTCGCGTCGGCGAAGGAGGTGGGCGCGTCGCACCTGCTCTGGGTGGCGCCCTACGTTCCTCCCTCGAGCCCGCTGGGGCAGCAGATCCGCGACGCTGAGGCGTTCGTGCGCGCCTCCGGCCACCGGGTGACGGCCGTGTGGCACGGGCCGCTGCTCAGCGCGCTCAACCTCTGGCGCGAGGACATCCGGCTCCGTCGCACGCTGCCGCTGCCGCTCGGAGGCGCCGCGCTGCCCTGGGTGGCGCCGGCCGACGTGGCCCGCATGGCGATCCGCGCGCTGGAGCAGCCCGGCGTGGAGGCGCCGGTCGTCCGCGGCCCCGCCGCGTGCACCGGCGCCGAGGTGGCGGCCGCGCTCTCCCGCGCCGTCCGGGCCGCCCTCGCCAGCGAGCGCTTCGCGTGGCGCAGGTTCGAGGAGATCGATCGCGACAACAACCGCGCGCTCAGCGAGGACGAGCTCCTGCCCTACCTCACCGGGCTCGGGATCCCGGCCGACGAGGCGAGGGCGCTGCTCGTGGCGGCGGACACGACCGGGGACGGGACGCTCGATTTCGAGGAGTTCACCGCCGGGTTGCGGGGGCGGCTCGACAACCTGGTCCAGCAGCTGCTCCGCGAGGACACCTTCGAGATCCGGTACGTCGACACGCCGGCGGACAAGGCCGTCGCCGCGCTGGTGCGGGCGGGCCTGCGGCGGGCGGCGGCCGAGGCGCTGGTGGAGGGCTGGGCGAGCGTGGCCGCCGAAGGGATCCCCGAGGGGCCGGCCGAGGCCTGGCTCGAGCTCCCGCCCGCGAGCGTCGACGCGTGGGCGGAGCGGCACGCGCTCGACTACGTCAACGTCCACCTGCTCCCCGGGCAGGGGCTCCTCTCGCAGCGCGAGGCGACGGTCGAGGACGGCGCCGCGATGGGCGCGCTGGCCGGCAAGCAGGCCGCCGTCTCGTCGATCGTGGACGGCGGCGGCCGGATCCTCACGCTCTTCCGCGCGCTCGACGGGAGCGGCGTCTCGGCGCGGTGGCTCGACGCGCCCGCCGAGAGCCTCCGGTGGGTGACGTGCGGGGACCGCGACAAGCGCCGCGCGCTGCTCGTGTCGGGCGGGCAGCTCGCGGGGGTGCACGTCGAGGGCGAGTGGCAGGGCCTCCCCTCGGCGATGCGGCAGCTCATGACGCGCGCCCCGCTGCCCGGCTGGCAGCTCGCGACGTTCCGGGAGCTCGGCGAGCTGAAGCTCGAGCAGTCCGCGGCGCTGTGCGAGCCGAACGAGGTCGTGTGCAACTGCGCCGGGGTCAAGCGGGGGCAGATCACGGGGCTCATCGAGGGCGGGTGCGCGACGGTGGCCGAGCTGTCGGAGCGGACGCGGGCGGGCCAGATCTGCGGCGGCTGCGTCCCGGCGATCGAGGAGATGTTCGGCGGGTCGAGCCTGGTGCAGGCCGAGGTGAAGGGCGCGCGGGAGCTCGCCGCCGGGATCTTCCAGATCGCCCTGTCGCCGGTCGGCGGCGCGCCGGCGGCGTCCGTGCCCGGGCAGCACGTGCTCGTGCAGGGCTACCTCGATCGGCGCTGGGTGGCGCGCGCGTACACGCTCTCGGCGCCGGCGCGCGCGGGCGGCGACTACGAGATCACGGTGAAGCGCGAGGAGCTCGGGGTCTTCTCCCGGTGGCTGTGCGAGCGCGCCGCGGCCTCGCTGCTGCGCGCCTCGGCGCCGCGGGGCGGCTTCGTCCTCCCGGCGCCGCCGGTGGAGCGGGTGGTGTTCCTCGCGGGCGGGATCGGCGTCACGCCGGCGATGGCGATGCTGCGGGCGCTCGACGGGAGGGCGGACCGCCCCGAGGCGCGGGCCTTCCTCCTGGACTGGTCGGCGTCGCGCGCCGCCGACTTCCTCTATTTCGAGGAGGAGCTGCGCGCGATCGCCGGCCGCACGCCCGGCGCCGCGTTCCGCCTGCGCGCGACGCAGGCGGAGGGGCGGCTCTCCGCGGAGGACGTGGTCGAGCTGTACCCGTACCGGCCGGGCTCGCGGGCGCTCGTGTGCGGGCCCGAGGGCTTCATGCGCGACGCGCACGAGCACCTGCGCGCGGCGGGCTGGCCGGCGGACGCCATCCAGCGGGAGCTGTTCACCTCGAACGTCGACGCCGCGGGCACGATCCGGCAGGCGCCGCTCCGGCGGGCCGGCGCCGTCCGTGCGGCCGGGGGCGTCTGTCCGGTCGAGCACGGGTCGTTTCAGCTGACCCCGACGGCGCCCGCGGCGGCGCTGACCGAGGCCGAGGCGTTCCTGCGCCAGTGCTACGCGGAGCTCGGCGTGCCGTCGGCCGTGGACGAGCGCTGGCAGGAGGTGCGGGCGAGCCTGGAGAAGCACGGGACCTATGCGCACCTGCCCGACGAGCTCGCCTACGGGGCGCGGCTGGCGTGGCGGAACAGCTCGCGGTGCATCGGGCGCTTCTTCTGGTCGACGCTCCACGTGCGCGACCTGCGGCACCTGAAGACGGAGGAGGAGCTCTTCCAGGCGCTCGTCGAGCACCTCGATCTGGCGACGAACGGGGGCGACATCCGGGCGACCATGTCGGTGTTCCGGCCGGGGGAGCCGCGGATCCGCATCTGGAACGGGCAGCTCATCCGCTACGCGGGCTACCGGCTCCCGGACGGGGGCATCCTGGGCGATCCGGCGAACGTGGAGCTGACGGACCAGGCGCTCTCGCTGGGGTGGCCGGGCGGGGAGCGGACGCGGTTCGATCTGCTGCCGCTGATCATCCAGATCGGCGACGCGCGGCCGCGTTTGTTCGAGCTGCCGCGGGAGCGGGTGCTCGAGGTGCCGATCGAGCACCCGCGGCACGCGTGGTTCGCGGAGCTCGGGCTGAAGTGGCACGCGCTGCCGGCGGTCTGCAACATGGCCCTCGATCTCGGCGGGATCCACTACACGGCGGCGCCGTTCAACGGCTTCTACATGGGCACCGAGATCGGCGCGCGCAACCTGAGCGACGTGACGCGGTACAACCAGCTGCCGCTGATCGCGGATCGCCTCGGGCTGGACCGGTCGCGCAGCGACACGCTGTGGCAGGACGCCGCGCTGGTCGAGCTGAACATCGCGGTGCTGCACTCGTTCCGGCAGGCGAAGGTGCGGATGCTCGACCACCACACGCTCTCGGAGTACTTCAAGAAGTTCGAGCAGCAGGAGCGGCAATGCGAGCGCCCGGTCTACGCGGACTGGACGTGGATCGTGCCGCCGATGTCGGCGTCGACCATGGCGGTGTTCCACACCAACATGGAGAACAAGATCCTGAAGCCGAACTACCTTTATCAGGACGATCCGTGGAAGGAGCGGAAGGGGTAGCTCGGGGCGGGATCGGGCGTGTTTCGCGGTGCTGGCGGGGTTTCCCGAGCGGGCCGGCGGCGGTCTGGTAACCTCCGCGCGCGATGATGGACGACGAGGAGCTCGCGGCGCGGCGCATCGGCACGCGGATCGGCACCTGGAGGGTGGAGCGCGTGCTCGGGGGCGGCGGGATGGCGAGCGTCTTCCTCGGGCGGCGCGCGGACGGCCAGGTCGCGGCGGTGAAGGTCCTGCACCCGTCGTTGAGCCAGATCGAGGAGCTGCGGAAGCGCTTCCTGCGCGAGGGCCCGATCGGCAGCGCCCTGGCCGCGGTCGGCCCGCTCTGCGAGGGGCTGCCGCTCGTGCTGGAGTCGGGCATCGCGGACGACGGGGCGGCCTACCTGGCGATGGAGGTGCTCGAGGGCGAGACGGTCTTCGACCGCATGGCCCGGGCGGGGAGCCTGCCGGTGGGCCAGGTGATGGCGCTGGCGGAGCGGGTCCTCGATGTGCTCGTCGTGGCGCACGCGCACGGCGTGGTTCACCGGGACATCAAGCCCGAGAATCTGCACGTCGGGAACGACGGGCGGGTGAAGGTGCTCGATTTCGGGATCGCGCGCGTGCTCGATCCGCTGCCGTTCGGGATGGGGGAGCTGCCGGAGAAGACGGCCACGAGGACGGGGGTGGCGCTCGGCACGAGCGAGTACATGGCGCCCGAGCAGGCGACGGGGATGGTGCGCGAGATCGACGGCCGTACCGACGTCTTCGGCCTGGGCGCCACGATGTTCCGGCTGCTCTCCGGCCGCGCGATTCACGGCGACGTCGCCGACGCGCGCCTGCTCATCGCCGCGGCGACGGAGCGGGCGCCGTCGCTCGCGCTGTGTGCGCCGGGCGTGCCCTCCGAGGTGTGCGACGTCGTGGATCGCGCCCTCGCGTTCCACAAGGTCGAGCGTTATCCCGACGCGGCGACGATGCGCGCCGACGTCCGCGCGGTGCGGGCGGGCCGCCTGCCGCCGTACGTGGTCGCCGTGGAGGAGGGCCGGATCCCGGCGGGGGCCCCGCTCCCTCGCCGCTGAGGGCGCCCGCCGCGTGGCGGGCGCCCTGTCCGGCTGCGGCGCGCGTCAGCGGCGGCCGCAGCGGAGGTGGCCGTTGTCGTTCGTGATGTCTCCGCGGCACCGCCGGAAGTCGACCATGCGCGTCCTGTGGTAGTGCCCCCTCCGGTCCCTGCACATCGCGTTCAGCGAGCCTCGATTCACCCGGACGTCCCTGCACGTCTTGAGATAGGAGCCCTCCGGCGGTCGTCGTTGCGCTTGCGCCGGTTCGCTGCTGGACAGCACGGCAGACAACGAGAGCGCGCCGAGGACCAGCGCGACGAGTGAACTCTTCATGATTCCCCCCTTGGTGCACCGCATTGCAGAGCGATGCTCGGGGGATCTCATGGGGCGGGCGCTTGGAGGCCGCAATCCTGCTGGAACCGCGAGCGATGGAGATATGAATGTGAAGAATTGAACCACAGAGGGACAGAGGGCAGAGAGGAGAGGGGAGAAAGGGGAGCGGAAAGGCAGAGGGGGAGAGGAAGGCCCAGACCTCTGTTCCGTTATTTCTCTGTCCTCTGTGCCTCTCTGCCGCTGTGGTTCGATTCTCTCTTCGTCTGCCTCGGCGTAGAGCCGTTCTCCTCGAATCGGGACCGCGATATGTGGGGATAGAGAGCGCACATGACGACATCGCGCAGATCCTGGTCGGAGCCGGGCCTCCGCACGCCGCTCGTGGCGCTCATGGACGCGGTGGCCGCGGAGCTGCCGCCACTTGACGAGATCCTGCTCCGGCTGCCGGCGCAGGTGCGGCGCGTGGAGCTGTTCGCGTGCCCGGACGCGCTCGGCATACGGCAGCGGCGGAGCCGCACGTCTTCGTGGATGGCGACGGCGCCCTCGGCGGCGCGGGGGCGGTGCGGCTCATGGTGCGCGGGCCCTTCCCGGAAGGGCCGCTCATGCTGCCGCGGCCGTTCCGGTGCTGAGCGCCGGCGGCGGCGCTCAGCGCAGGGCCTGAGATGCGCTCGGCGCGGTGAGCGCCTGACCGAACCACCGCTCCAGCGTCGCGAGGTCGGCGCAGGCTTCGATGCGCGCCGCATCCTCCGGGGTGAGGTCGAGCTGCCGGTGTGCGAGCACGCGGCGCAGGGCCGCGCGCGCCTCGTCGAGGCGACCCTCGAGGCGGCCCTCGTCGACCAGACGCTGCTTCATCTTGGGATTGGCCGAGAGCAGGACTTCCAGGATGCGGTCCTGGCGCGCGTCGATCTCAGGGTCGCCGGTCCTGGCGAACCGCCACAGGAGCTCCTCACGGGCCGTCGTCGACATGGGCAGGTACTGTAGCATGGACAGCACCCATTCAAGCGGCCGGCGCGGTGCCACCCAGCGGGCTCCCCGCGGGACAGCGTTTCAGAATGATTCAGGCTCGAAGCACAGCGAAGGGTGCAATCCTCGAACGAAAACAACGCCGTCCCCGTAAGTCATCTGGCACGCACGCCGCCGACATCGCTCTCGACGCCCCGCAGCGCCCTTATCCGCTCCCCTGCGCTCCACCCGCCACCAAGCTCGCCGCCTTCACGAGATCCGCCTGGAAATGCGCCCGCGCCGCCGCGCGGGCCGACTCGTCGGGCATGCGCAGCAGCGCCGCCGGGTGGTACGTCGCCATCCACGCCTCGGCCCACGGCGTCTTGAAGACCTGCCCGCGGCTCTGCGTGACGCTGAATCGACCGCCGAGGAACGAGCGCGCCGCCGTCGCGCCGAGACACACGATCACGCGCGGCCGCACCGCCTCGACCTCCGCCTGAAGCCAGGCGCGACAGGCCTGGATCTCCGGGCCCACCGGCTTCGCGTGCAGACGGCGCTCGCCGCGCGGCTCCCACTTGAAGTGCTTCACCGCGTTCGTCACGTAGATGCCGCCCCGCGACAGGCCCGCTCCGGAGAGCGCTTCGTCGAGCACGCGACCCGCAGGGCCGACGAACGGCCGCCCACAGAGGTCCTCCTCGTCGCCCGGCTGCTCCCCCACCAGCATCAGCGCCGCGCCCGCCGGACCCTCGCCGAACACCGTCTGCGTCGCCCGCTCGCACAGCGCGCACGCCCGGCAGGACGCCGCCGCCTCGCGCAGCACCGGGAGCTCGCGCGCGCCGGGCACGTACGCCGCCGCCGCGCTCGCCGCCCCGCTGCGGCCCGCCTGCATCGCGTCGACGCGCGACGCCGCGTCCCGCACGAGCTCGCCCATCACCGACGTCTCGGGCAGCGTGCTCCAGTGCTTCGCCGGCATCTCCGCGCGCATCGCCCGGAGGTTCACCCGCGCCGGGTTGTAGATCGCCCGGTAATACGTGCGAAACAGCTCCTCGAGCTCGTCCTCGCGCGGCGCCGCGTCGCGCGGCAGCCCCGGGCCGTAGCGGAGCTCCGCGCCGTCCCAGTGCGCCGACTCGTCCGGCGTCAGGATCGACCACGCCATCGACGGGAAGCGCCGCTCGAAGAACGGCGCGGCGAGGCGCACGATCCGGTGATCCGGGCGGTACCACGCCACGTAGCGCTCGCCGCCGCCCGCGTCCTCGACCCGCCGGAAGCGAACGAACGCGTGCATCTTGTGGACGTCGCGCCGCACCGCCTGCTCCAGGGCGCGCAGCCTCGCCACGTCGGGATCGGCGGCGACGTCGAGCAGGTAGGGCTCGCCGTGGGTCAGGCGGAACAGCGCGCGGTAGAGCAGCGCGAACCGCCCGGGATCGCGATGGCAGGCCGCGGCGCTCGCGAGGCTCATGAACGCGGCCGGGACGCGCGGCGCCGGGGAGGACGGCGCGCCCGGCGCCGGGGAGGACGGCGCGCCCGCGGCCGGCGCGGGGAGCGCCGGGCGCGCCGCGTCGAAGAGGACGCCTTGGCCCTCCACCATGTCCTCCCAGAAGACGTCCTCCGGCGCCGCATGGCGGGCGAGCAGCGCGCGGGCGGCGTCGCGGAAAGCCTCGAACGTCGGCGGGATGGGCGCGCGGATCACTGCTCCCCGGAGCGCGCCACCTCGCGCGCCTCGAACAGCCCGAGCTGCGCCGGCGGGCGCACCCGCGCCGCGAGCCCGGCGCGGTCGAGATCCCGCGCGGCGCTGCGGTGCTCGTCGGCGGTGACCAGGAACGGCGCCGCGCGGCCAACCGGGACGCGGAGCCGGGCGAGGTCGGCCATCCGCACGGCCCGGTGGCGGCGCATCGCGAGCACGCGCTTCACCGTCCGCACCCCGAGCCCGGGCACGCGGAGGAGCGCCTCCCGGGGCGCGGTGTTCACGTCGACCGGGAAGAACTCGCGGTGCGCGATCGCCCAGGCGAGCTTCGGATCCATCGTCAGATCCAGGTTCGGCGAGGTCGCGCTCAGGAGCTCGCCCGCGGAGAAGCCGTAGAACCGGATCAGCCAGTCCGCCTCGTACAGCCGGTGCTCGCGCGCGAGCGGCGGGGACTCGGCCGGGAGCCGGGCGTCCGCATGCGGGATCGGGCTGAACGCCGAGTAGTAGACGCGCCGGAGCCCGTGCGCCGTGTACAGCCGCGAGGCGGTGGCGAGGATCTCCTGGTCGCTCGTCGGCGTCGCGCCCACGATCATCTGCGTGCTGTGCCCCGCGGGCGCGAACGCGGGCCTGCGTGGGCTCGGGTCGTCGCGCGCCTCGGCGATCTTCGCGTGGATCTCCGCCATGGCGGCCTCGATGGCCGGCATCGTCTTCTCGGGCGCGAGCGCCGCGAGATCCCGCTGCGTCGGCAGCTCGACGTTGACGCTGAGGCGATCGGCGTACCGCCCCGCCACGTCGAGGAGCTCGGGAGAGACGCCCGGCGCCGCCTTCAGGTGGATGTAGCCGCCGAACCGGTGCTCCTCGCGCAGCGATCGGGCGACGGCCACGAGCTGCTCCATCGTATAGTCGGGGCTCTTGAGGACTCCCGAGCTCAGGAACAGCCCTTCGATGTAGTTCCGCCGGTAGAAGTCGAGGGTGAGCGCGACCACCTCTTTGGGCGAAAAGCTCGCGCGCTCGACGTCGCTGGACAGGCGGTTCACGCAATACTGGCAATCGTAGATGCAGACGTTCGTCAGCAGGATTTTGAGCAGCGACACGCAGCGGCCGTCCGGCGTGTAGCTGTGGCAGATGCCCATGCCCTCCGTGCTGCCGATCCCCTGCGGCAGGGCGGGGCGGCTGGAGCCGCTGCTGGCGCACGAGGCATCGTATTTGGCGGCGTCCGCGAGGATCGCGAGCTTTCGCTTGAGCTCCATGAACCGAACCAACCTTGGGTGCTCTGTTCACCTTGGCAAGGCCCGCAGGGCAGCGCCGCGGACCGGAGACGGCGAGGCGCGCGGGCAAGCTGCGCCTGATCGTCGCGCCCGTCGCGCGCGGACCGCCTCTTCGCCGGATGAGGCGTGATGCGCGGTGATGGGTTGATGGGCCTGCTCGTCTCTCGCCTGCTCGCCGCGCACAGGCAGCCTCGGCGGTAGCAGCAACGTCGGTCCCGGCGGCGGCGGCCTCGGCGGCGGAAGGGCAGCGTCCGCGAGATCGTGCCCTGAGCTGCGGCCGGTCGCGCGGGCGGCGCTCGCGACGCCGCTCGCCTGAGCATCTGGCCGATGGTTCGGGTAGGCTCGGCGCCCTCGTCCGCATGGTCCGTTCTCGACTGATGATCCTCGCCGCCGCGGTCCTCTGGTCCACCGGAGGAGCCGCCATCAAGCTGATCTCCCTCGACGGGTGGCAGATCATCGCGGGCCGCGCGCTCATCGCGGCGCTGACCTTGGGCCTGGTCATGCCGGGGGCGCGTCGCTGGCCGTCGCGGCGCGCGCTCGGCGCCGCGGCGCTCTACGCCGTCACGATGGTGCTGTTCGTGCTGGCCACCAAGCTGACGACGGCGGCGAACGCGATCTTCCTGCAGTCCACTTCGCCCGTGTACGTCCTCCTGCTCAGCCCCCGGCTGCTCGGGGAGCGACCCTCTCGCAACGAGAAGCTCGCCGTCCCCGTGTTCCTCCTGGGCCTCGGGCTCTTTTTCGTGGACCAGCTCTCGGCGGGACAGCTCCTCGGCAACGCCCTGGCGCTCCTCTCCGGGCTCGCGTGCGGGTTGTGCCTTATGAGCTTCCGTGCGCTCCCGGACGACCACGCCGCGGTGCTCGTCTCGGGCAACCTCCTCGCGTGCCTCTGCGCGCTCCCAATGGCGCTGGCCGGCGCCGCCCGCCCGGGGCTGGTCGACCTCGGGCTCCTGATGTTCCTGGGCGCGGTCCAGATCGGCCTGTCGTACGCCCTGTTCAGCCGCGGCGTGCGTCACACGCCGGCGGTCGAGGCCTCGCTGCTGGCGCTGGTGGAGCCGGTGCTCAACCCCATCTGGGCGCTCCTCCTCGTCGGGGAGCGCCCCGGGTTTTGGTCGACCGCGGGCGGCGCCATCATCCTCGGCGCCACCGTGTGGCGGACCCTGCAGGTGGCCCGCGCCGCGCCCCCGAGGCCGCCGCTGCCGAGCCAGGATCCTGCGCGACGCCAGGATGGCGCAAAATGGTAATCCGACGAGCCTTTACCATGCGCGCGGCTTCGACGATCTTGATGCGATGAACCTGCGTCTTCTTTCAGCTTTGACCCTTGCGATCGCGCTCCCTGCATCCGGGTGCTCGGACGCCGGCTCCGATCCCGGCGACTCCGGCGCCGGCGCCGGCGCCGGTCACGGGGGCGCCGGCGGCGACGGCGAGGGCGGTCCCGGCGAGATCGCCGGCGGCGGCGGGGGGACCGGGCTCTCGAGCGCGGTGAGCGTGATCATCACGGCCGACAACGCGTATGGCTTCGGCTACGGGACCGGCGACACGCTCCTGAGCTATTTCGGAGGCATCGAGAACAACCTCGCCGCGGAAATCTTCTCCTGTCCCATCGGCCACGGGCCCGAGTCGTACACCGTGCCGTCGGAGTCCGCGAACGCCGGGCACTACCTCTACATCATCACGTACGCCGACAAGCTCACGACACAGGGCGTGATCGGCCAGTTCTTCCGCGAGGGGGCCGAGCCCGTCTTCACCGGCAACGGCGGGTGGGAGGTCTGCGCGACGGGCGAGGACTACGACCTCGGCTCGCACGGGCCGACGCTGGAGACCATCAACCAGCAGCTCGCGAGCTGCAACCGCGGCGACCTCGACCCGCAGACGAGCAGCGCCGGCTGGGTGACGACCGAGGCGTCCGCGCGCGGCCACGTCGTGTTCGGCGAAGCGAACGACACCGCACGCGAGATCCCGGAGCCCGGCAACGAGTTTCCCGTCGTCTGCGGCATCGACGAGGAGGCTCGGTGGATGTGGTACGAGTGGGAGCCGGACCGCAGCGCCGGCAGCCCGTTCCTGTGGCCCAGCGGCAGCGCCGGCAACGTCACCAAGGACTTCTTGATCTTCCGCCTCGGCGCCGAGCTGATCCCCGACGTGCCGCGCTAGCGGCGCTCGGGCGCCGCGCCGCGGCCGCGGAGGGCGGCCGCGACGCCCGTCACTTCGCCTCGACCTTCACGTTGGCGTTCGCCTTGAAGCTCGCCTTCGCGCCCGCGCCCCCGTTTCCATCGTCCACGGGCGAGGTCGCCTTCAGATCGAACGACGGCGGCGTGTTGGGGTCGCACTCCGGCGGCGGGCCGAAGCCGTCGGCGTTGAACTTCCACGCGACCGACCCCGAGGCCGACGGATCCTTCCGGATCGCCTTGATCTCCACCTCGTGCTCCCCCGCGCGCGCCGGCGTGCAGTACGAGAGCAGGTAGAAGCGCTTCATGTGCGCCTCGATCTTCGCCGCGATCTTGTCGAACGACTCCTTGACCTTGGCCTGGTCCGCCGCGAGCTCGGTCCCGTCGCGCCCGATCTCGTCGAGCCGCGCCTTCTCGATCTCGGCGCCGACGCCGACGACGAAGATCTGGTAGGTCTCGTAGTCTTCCTTGTCGAGCTCCTTCATCATGTCCTCGCGGCTCACGCGGTTCGCGCGATCCGTGCCGTCCGAGAAGACGACGAGCGTGCCGAACTTGAGCGGCCGCCGGTCCTTGTCGAGCTGCTTCTTGAGCTCCCGGATGCCCTCGACCACGCCGCCGTGGAGGTTGGTCGACGTGTCCTTGGGCTTGTAGCTCCGGAGCCCCTCGAGGCCACCCTGGACCGAGCCCTGCGCCTCGGTGAACGGGACGACGGAGTGGATCTTTGCCTCGCCGTCGAACGCGTAGACGCCGACCTTCTGGCTCTTGCCGACCCGATCGCTGAACGACTGCGCGGCGTCGACGAGGGCGTCGGCCTGGCCGGACTCGGTGATGCTGCCGCTCATGTCGACGAGCAGCATCGTGTACATGACCGCCGCGACCTCGGGGTTCTGGATGGTCTGCTTGCTCTCGAACGTCGAGACGAGGTCGCCGTCCTCGTAGATCTCGAAGTCGCTGGCCGTGAGGCCGCCCACCGGCTCGTCCTCGCCGGCGTCGACGCTGAAGAACACCCAGACGTTGTTCGGCTTCTTCTGGGCGGAGTTGATCCGGGTTACCCGCAGCCCGCCGCCGCAGGCCACGCTCGAGAGCGCGAACAGGGCGGCGAGCAGGATCCGGAACGCTGGAGAACAAAGGAGGATTTTCACGCGCGCGATTAGCGCGCATCGGACGCCGCGCTGTCAATTCGCTGCCGTAGCCGACCGACGGGCGGCCGGCGCGACGGCCGGGCGCGGCCGCGCCGCGGGCAGGGCGGCGCCCTCCCTCCCCAGAGGCTCCTCGGAGACCCAGCCCGGCGGCCGCCGCGCGGGGCCGCCGGGAGGCTTCCCGGAAGCGCTCGCGCCGGTTTACACCGGGAAGGAGTCCGCCGTACATAGCCGGCGCGCCGTCGAAGCGCGCGCGCCGCCGCCGGACCGTCAGCGTCAGCGAGTTGCTCCTCCCCGGCGGATTTCCGTTACCCTGTCGCCGACATGGCACGCATCCTGATCGTCGAGGACTCGCCGGCAATGCGAGCGTACGTACGCTCGACGCTCGAGGACTGCGTGCTCGGGCTCGCGGGCGACGTCGACATCGTCGAGGCGATGAACGGCTTCGACGCGCTCCGGCTCCTGCCGCGCGGCGCGTTCGACCTCGTCATCACCGACATCAACATGCCCGACATCAACGGGCTCGAGCTCATCCGCTTCGTCCGGCAGAGCGACCGCTACCGCCGCGTCGGCATCCTCATCATCTCGACGCAGGCGGCCGAGCGCGACATCCAGCGCGGGCTCCGCCTCGGCGCCGATCGCTTCCTCCCGAAGCCGTTCACGCCCGAGGCGCTGCGCGACGCGGTGGTCGCCTGCCTCGACGGGCGGCCCCAGCTCGCCGAGCCCGATGGCTCGCCGCCGGCCGATCGCGAGGGCGGCGCCGAGGACGGCGGAGCCCCGCCGGCCGCCCGCGCCCCGGAGCCGGTGACCCGCACGAAGCAGCCCGGCTCCGGCGAGGAAGGCGGCGGCTGATGGTCGACAGCGGCGATCGAGCGCGAGAAGAGTTCTTCTCGGAAGCGCAGGAGATCGTCGAGGGGCTCGGGCGCGACCTCCTCGCGCTCGACGAGGCGGTGCGGACCAACAAGGTCGACCCCGACGTCATCAACGACGTCTTCCGCGCCGTGCACACCCTGAAGGGGCTCGCCGGGCTCTTCGGCGCGACCCGGATGGCCACGCTGTCGCACGAGCTCGAGGAGCTGCTCGACAACCTGCGCCTCGGCCGCATCGAGATCAGCGCGTCCGTCCTCGATCTCCTGTTCCGCAGCGTCGAGCTCTACGGGCGCATCCTCCAGAACGAGAAGGACGGGCGCGACGCGCCCATGCCCGAGGTCGACGACCTCCTGCGCCAGCTCCACCAGGACGCCGGCCCGAGCGCGGCCGGCCTCCCGGACGACAACTACGACCTCGATCCGGGGCTGCTCTCCGTGCTCACCGAGTACGAGGAGCACCGGCTGCGCACGAACATCGCGAGCGGGATGACCCTGTTCCGGCTCCGCGTGCAGTTCCACCTCGCCACGATCGACCAGGCCCTCGACGACCTGAAGATCACCGCGAAGCCGTACGGCGAGATCATCACCTACCTGCCGACCGGCGCGGGCGCGGACCAGGACTCGATCGAGCTCGACATCCTGATGGCGTCGCGCGCGCCGCTCGAGGAGCTCCAGCGCGCCCTGCACCAGGCCGGCGCCGCGGTCGAGGAGATCCCGCGGCGCAACAACAACGGGCACGGCCGCGTCGCCCCGCCGGGCATGCCGTCGATGTCCGCGGCGCTGCGCGGCGGCGCGCCGACGGGCGTGTCGCGGGCCGTCGACCTGACCGGCTCGATGCAGGCGAGCCCGCCGTCGAGCGCGCGCGGCGGGCGCAAGGGGGAGCTCAGCTCCATCCGCTCCGTCGCCCAGACGGTGCGGGTCGACATCCACAAGCTCGACCGGCTGATGAACATCGTCGGCGAGCTCGCCCTCGTCCGATCGGCGCTCGGCCGCCTCGTCGAGCGGCTCCGCGCGGCGCCGACCGAGCGCGAGCTCTCCCTCGACCTCCACCGGCTCCAGCGCACGTTCGACCGGCACCTCGCCGCCATGCAGGCGGGCATCCTCGAGGTCCGGATGGTCCCGCTCGGGCAGGTGTTCGACAAGCTCGCCCGCGTCGTGCGCCAGATCAGCCGCGACGCCGACAAGCTCGTGAACCTCGTCATCACGGGCGCCGAGACCGAGGTCGACAAGCTCATCGTCGAGGAGCTCAGCGACCCGCTCATGCACATGATGCGCAACGCCATCGACCACGGCATCGAGTCGAAGAGCATGCGCGAGGCGGTGGGCAAGCCGGCGGTCGGCACGATCGCGCTGAACGCCTTTCAGAAGGGCAACCACGTCGTCATCGAGATCGAGGACGACGGCAAGGGCATCGACGTCGACAAGCTGCTCGACGCCGCCCTGCGCCGCGGGGTGATGACCCCGGAGGACGCGCGCACCACGAGCTACCGCGAGGTCCTGAACCTCATCTTCCAGCCGGGCATCTCGACCAAGACCGACGTGAGCGAGATCTCGGGGCGCGGCGTCGGGATGGACGTCGTGAAGACGAACATCAGCAAGCTCGGCGGCGTCATCGACGTGCACAGCGAGCCCGGCATCGGCACCAAGATGACGGTGACGCTGCCGATCACGCTGGCGATCATCAGCGCGCTCATCGTCCGGGTCGCCGACCGGCTCTTCGCGATCCCGCTCACGAACGTGCAGGAGGCGGTCGCGCTCGACGAGAGCACGGTGCGCCAGATCGACGGCCGCGAGATGATCACGCTGCGCAACAGCACGCTCCAGCTCTGCTACCTCGCGCGGCTCTTCGGCCTGAACGAGGAGGAGGAGCTCAGCGCGCGCATCGCCGGCCTGCTCGGCGGGGCGCGCGGCGGCTCGGCGGCGCGGGCCGCCGTGTCCGGCGGGCGCCGCGGCGACGGCCGCGCGACGCTCGGGCTGCAGGGGGGCAGCAAGCGCAAGTACATCGTGGTCGCGTCGGTCGGCGCGCGCCGGCTCGGGCTCGTCGTGAGCACGCTCATCGGCCAGCAGGACGTCGTCATCAAGGCGCTCGGCCCGTCGCTCTCGTCGGTGCGCGGCTTCTCCGGCGCCACCGAGCTCGGCGACCAGCGCATCGCGCTCGTCCTCGACGCCCCGGCGCTCATCGAGGAGATCCTCCACGGCGGCGACAGGCAGCGCAACGATCCGCGGAGCACCCATGGCTAACCTCTCCCGAAGGCCCGCCCGGATACCCGTCTCGAAGAGGAACCCGCGCGCGCAGGCGAGCGGCCCGCGGACCGAGTACCTCGCGTTCACGCTCGCGGGCGACACCTACGCCGCGCCCGTCTCGCTCGTGCGCGAGATCCTGAAGCCGCCCCCGCTCACGCCGGTGCCGCGCGCGCCGGACTCGACGATGGGCATCGTCAGCGTGCGCGGGCAGCTCGTGACCGTCATCGATCTGCGGCGGCGGATGCGGCTGCACGAGGGCGCGCCGCAGCGGCGGGCGCGCATCCTGCTCGTCGACGCGGCGAACGGCGAGACGCTCGGCCTCTTCGTCGACGAGGTCCAGCAGGTCTACCGGCTCGCCGACGCCGAGATCGAGCACGCCGCGACGGCGCTCGGGGGCGACGTCGCGGGCTACATCGCCGGCATCGCCCGGCCCATGCACGGGGCGAGCGCGTCGGACGGCACCCAGGGCGAGGCGCAGCCGCGCGTCATCATCCTGCTCGACCTGCAGGCCATACTCGCGTCCTAACGGACGAATCGTCCGCGCCCGGGCGGCTCGTAGAGCCCGGGCGCTCGGAGGCTCAGATGCCGTTGACTGGAGAGCGCAGCCGTCCCGACCCGCACAAGAGCCTCGTCGGCTTTGTGGTCGGCGACGTGCAGTACGCGATCGACATCACGCGGGTGCGCGAGATCGTGAATCCGCTCGAGGTGACCACGCTGCCGCACACGCCCCCGGAGGTCGCCGGCGTCGCGAACCACCGCGGCGAGGTGGTTCCGGTGATCGAGCTCCGCGTGCGGTTCGGGCTGCCTCCGGTCGAGCCGAGCCGCAGCACCAAGTGGATCCTGGTCGACGTGGGGACGCACACGGTGGGGCTCGTCGTCGACGCCGTGACCGAGGTCTTCGGGACGAGCGGCGACTACCGGCCGACGCCGCCGGTGGGCGGCAGCAGCGACCTGCGCGGCATCGTCGGGGTGACGACCCACGACGAGCGGATGATCTTCGTGCTCGACGTCGGGCGCTTCGTCGAGCTCGCGCTCGCGCTCGCCGCGTCGGGCGCGCTCCTGGAGGCGCCGTGAGCCGCGCGTTCGACGATCTCGGCCCGTACGGGGGCCCGCGCGTGAGCGACGCGGGCCCGTGGCCGACCGAGCCCGAGTCCATCTCGCCCAGCGTGCGCAGCACGCCGATGCCGATCGCGGCGATCGCCACGGCGCTCGCCGCGGACGACGCCGAGGAGCGCCGCCAGGCGGCCGCGCGGCTCGGCCGGGCCGACGTCGCGGAGGCGCTGCCGCTCCTCATGCGCGCGCTCGGGGATCCCGACTGGCGCGTCCGCAAGGAGGCGACCTACGCCTGCCACCGGCTGATCCAGGCCTCGTCGCCGCCGGCCGCCGAGGGCGAGCGGCCCGCTGCGCCGCCGGCCGGCGCCGAGGGCGAGCGGCCGTCCGCCGCGCAGGTCCTCGTCGGCGCGCTCCTCGACGCGCTGCGGACCAGCGACGACGTGGGCCTCAGGAACGCGGCCATCGAGGTGCTCGGCTACTGCGGCCGCGACGCCACGCCGGCGCTCGTCGGCGCGCTCGCCGAGCTCAAGGGCGACGAGCGCAAGCTCGTGCTCGACGCGCTCGGCCGCACGCGCGACCCGGCGGCGCTCGACGCGCTCTACGCGGCGCTCGCCGAGAAGGACGACAACCTGCGCCAGAGCGCGATCGAGGCGATCGCCGGGATGGGGCTCATCGCGCGCGAGCGGGTGACGGACATCCTGTACGAGCGGCTCGGCGATCGGGATCGCTTCGTGCGGCTCACCGCGCTGAACGGGCTGAACGGCCTCGAGGCGCCGGTGCCGTGGCGGGTGCTGTCGCAGCTCATCGACGACCCGATCCTCCGCCCTGCGGCGCTGGTCGCCGCGGCGCTCGCGGAGAGCCCGGAGGCGCCGCGGGCGCTCGTCGCGGCGCTCGCGACGGCGCGCGGCGGCGCGTTCGCGCAGCTCGTCCGGGCGCTCGCGCGGCTCGTCGAGGGGCCGCTCGCGTCGCACGCGGTCGACGCGCTGCGGGCCGCCCCGCAGGAGGTGGGCGCCCGCCTCGTGCAGGCCGCCGCCGCCTCGCCGGGCGCGGGCGCCGCGGAGCCCCCGTCGTGGCGCGGCCTCGGCGCCGATCCGGTGAGCGGGCGCGCGCAGGCGCTCGTGCTCGCGGCGATGGCGCGCGCGCCGGGCGCGGCCGACGCCGCGGTGCAGGCGATGATCGAGCCCGCGCTCGTCGAGACGGCGCAGCGCGCGCTCGGGCTGCTCGGCGGGGAGGCGCTGCCCGCGGTGCTCGCCTACCTCGAGCGGCACATCGATCCCGATCCGGATCTCTGGGAGGGCCTCGACGACGCGACGGCCGCGCTCATCGACGGCGCCGTGGCGATCGCGGAGCAGCGCGGGCGCGAGGGCGCGCCGGCGCAGCCGCCGCAGCCGCCGCAGCCGCCGCAGCCCACCGCCGACCCGACGCTCGACGAGCTGCTCGGCGCGGTGCGGAGGTCGGTCAAGAGCCCGTCGACGCTCGTGGCGACCAGCGCGCTCTACGGCCTCGCGAAGATCGGGACCGCGGACGATTTCCCGCTCGTCGTCTCGCAGACGCGCGCGATCTCGCTGCCGGTCGCGCGCGCGGCGGAGAGCGCGCTCGCGGGGCTCTCGGAGCGGTACCCCGAGTCGGCGCGCGCGCTCGCGCGCCGGCTGATGCAGGCGGGGGAGACCCACCTCGCGGCGGCGATCGTGATCGAGGCGCTCGGCACGGCGGACCAGGAGGAGATCGCGTTCCTCACGGGCGTCGCGTCGGTCGGGGACGTGCGCGCGCGGCGCGCGGCCGTGACCGCGGTCGCGGCGGCGGCGGGCGTCTCGGCGCTCGAGGTGCTGAGCCTCTCGCTGGCGGACGAGGAGCGGGAGGTCCGGCTCGCGGCGGCGCGCGCGCTCGGCCGGCTGTACGCGTCGCTCTCGGATCGCGCGGGCGACGAGCGGGCGCGCGCCCGCGAGCTGCTCTCGCTGGTGCGCGCGTCGGGGGAGCCGGAGCTCGTCGCGGCGGCGGCGCAGGGGGGCGCGCCGTTCCGCTCGGATCCCCCGTGGGGCGAGGCCGGGGACCGGCTGAGCGCGCCCGTCTCGATCGATGGCGGCGAGGGCCCGGTGTCCACCTCGGGGATGTCCGGCGGGCCGCCGTCGGGGAAGGTGCTGTGAACCGGCGGCGGGACGACGAGATCCGCCTCTTGCCTGACGAGTTCCAGAGGCTGCGGGACCTGTTCAACAAGCACTGCGGGCTCCAGTTCGGGCCCGAGGCGCGCACGTCCATGGAGCGGCGGCTCCGCGAGCGGGTGGTGGTGCTCGGGCTCTCGTCGTTCGCGCAGTACCACGAGTACCTGCGCTCCCACAGCCGCGGGCGCGCCGAGCTCGACGAGGCGCTCGAGCTCATCACGGTCAACGAGACGTATTTCTTCCGCGAGGACTACCAGCTGCGCGCGCTCATGACCGAGATCGTGCCGATGATCGTCAAGGCCGGGGGCGCCAAGGGCCGGCTGTCCATCTGGAGCGCGGGCTGCTCGACGGGCGAGGAGGTCTACTCGATCGCGATCGCGGCGCGGGAGTCGGGCGCCGCGGATCGCCGCGAGGTGCGCGTCTTCGGCAGCGACATCTCGCGCCGGTGCGTGGTCGCCGCGCGCAAGGGGGTCTACGGCGCCTCGTCGTTCCGCGTGACGCCGCCCGAGCTGAAGCGGCGCTACTTCACGGAGCGGCCGGACGGGTTCCACGTGGTGGACGAGCTGCGCGCGCTCTGCCAGTTCGGCCACCTCAACCTGCTCGACTCGTCGCGCGCGGCGGTGGTCGGGCGGGTGGACGTCATCTTCTGCCGCAACGTGCTCATCTACCTGGACGAGGAGTCGCGGCGCCGGGTGATCGACATCTTCTACGAGCGCCTCTCGCCGGGCGGGTTCCTCTTGCTCGGCCACTCCGAGTCGCTCCTGAACGTCACGACCGCCTTCGAGATCGTGCACCTGCGAGAGGATCTCGTGTACCGCAAGCCGGCGGCGACGATGCGCCTCGGGCTCGCGGAGCTCTTTCCGGAGCGGGGGGGCGGCGAGCGGGGCGGCGGCGAGTGGGGGGGTGGTGAGCGCGGGGGCGGCGAGTGGGGGGGCGGTGAGCCGGGGGGGCGGTGAGTGGGAGAACGGTGAGCGTGGCGGATGAGACGCCGACGAAGTCGAGGCTGCACGGGCGACGGGTGGTCCCATGGCGCTCCTGGTGGGGTAGAATGAACCTCCGGCGGAAGGTTTTGCGCTCATGACATTCGCTCCCCTGCGCGTGCTCGTCGTCGACGACTCCGCGTACAACCGGCGCAACATCGCCGAGATCTTGAGCGGAAGCGACGAGATCGAGGTCGTGGGCAAGGCCGGAGACGGCGACGACGCGCTCCGTCAGGCGGCCCAGCTGAGGCCGGACGCGATCACGCTGGACCTCGAGATGCCGCGCATGGATGGCTTCACCTTCCTCCGCATCCTGATGGCGAGGCAGCCCACGCCGGTCATCATCGTCTCGAGCTACAGCCACAAGGAGAACGTCTTCAAGGCGCTCGAGCTCGGCGCCGTGGACTTCGTGGCGAAGCCGGACCGGCAGTTCACGGCGGACGCGCAGATCCGCAAGGAGATCATCCAGAAGGTCCTGCTCGTGCGCTACCTCCGCCCCCGGTCGCCGATGCCGGCGGCCTCGGCTCCGGCGCGGGCGTCGCAGCCTGCGCTGCAGCGCCCGGTGCAGGAGTCGTCGCGGCTCGGGGTCTCGCTGCGCCACCTCGTCGCGGTCGGCTCGTCGACCGGCGGGCCCACGGCGCTCCTGGAGATCTTCAACCGCATCCCGGATCGCTTCCCCGGCGCGATCTTCATCGCGCAGCACATGCCGGACAAGTTCACCCGCACGTTCGCGGAGCGGCTCGATCGGAAGGGCGGGCTCCGGGTGGTCGAGGCGCAGAACGGCGATCAGGTGGTGGCCCGCAAGGCTTACGTGTGTCCAGGGCGGATGTGCATGGAGATTGCGGTGACGCCGGGCAGCGGGGTGGGGTTGAGCGGCGACATCCGGATCCGGGTGGGGGCGCCGGCGCCTGGCGATCGGTACGTGCCGAGCGCGGACCGGCTGTTCCGGAGCGTGGCGCAGGTGGGCGGCAGCCGCGCGGTGGGCATCATCCTGACGGGGATGGGGGACGACGGGGTGAACGGCGCGCGGGCGATCCGCGCGGCCGGGGGCACGGTGGTGGCCGAGAGCGAGGACTCGGCGGTGGTCTACGGCATGCCCGGGGCCGCGGTGCGCGCGGGGGTCGTGAACGAGAGCCTGCCCTTCACGGCGATCGGCGACTTCATCGCGCTGCTCTCCTAGCGCTGCTGCGGGAAGTCAGCCGGATCCGCAGAAGAACCGCCATCGCGGTTCGCATCCTCTGTGCCTCTGTAGTTTGAAATCTCTCTCTTCATCACACCTCCGCCGGTGCGATGTGCGCCAGCCCTCTGTGTCGTGGACGGTTCGCGGCCGTTCCGCCTGACTGCCAAAGTTGACCCCTCGGGCGCATCGTGAGACAGGTCGGGCGCTGACATGCGGATCCGACGCGCCGCACGCAGGCTTGTCTGTCTTGGCTGGATGGCCGCCCTCTCGGGCGTCGCTCTCGACGGCCTCGCCGCGCCCCCGGAGGCCGCGGCGGCCGAGCCGGCCAAGGTCGAGGCGAAGCGGGATGCGGCGGCCGACGGCAAGGCGGATCGGCCGGAGGCGAAGAAGGCTGGCGCGGCGGAGGCCACGCCGGAGAAGCCCGCGCCGGCCAGGTCCGCCGCCGCGTCGAGCGGCAAGGGCGGCGCGAAGCGCGTGGCCGCCAAGGCGCCGGCCAAGCCGGCGGCGCGATCGAAGGCGCCGAAGAAGGGCGCGACAAAGATCACGCGCAAGCCGGGGGAGCCCGGCGCGCCGGACGAGGCCGCTCGCCGGGTCATCGCGGGCACCGCGGCGCCGGCGGGGGCGAGCGTCGCCGAGTCGCCCGAGCTCCGCACGATGCGCGAGATCGACCAGGCCCTGTTCCCCGGCGCGACCCCGAGCGCCGGGCCCGCGTGGCCGGTCGACGGCACGCTCCTGCTCGGCGCGGGCGAGCCGCGCCTCGAGGCGTCCGGCCTGCCGCCCTCGGGGCTGTCCGTGGCGCCGCCGCAGGCCGAGGAGACCCGCGACATCTCCTGGCTGCGGCAGCTCGAGCTGCCCGAGATCCCGGTCCGCTGGGACGGCCGGGTCGTGCGCTACCTCGAGTACTACAAGGACGACCCGCGCGGCCGCTCCGCCGTGGTCTCCTGGATCAAGAAGAGCGGCCGCTACGGCGCCGCCATCCGCCGCGTCCTCCGCGAGCAGGGGCTCCCGGAGGACCTGCTCTGGCTCTCGCTCGTCGAGAGCGGCTTCGACCCGACCATCCACTCGCCGGCCGGCGCGGCCGGCCTCTGGCAGTTCATGCCCGAGGGCGCGCGCATCTACGGCCTCACCGTCGATCGATGGGTCGACGAGCGCCTGGATCCGGAGCGCTCCACCCTCGCCGCGGCGCGGTACCTCTCGGATCTGCGGCGGCGCTTCGGCGGCTGGGAGCTCGCGTTCGCGGCCTACAACATGGGGTACGGCGGGCTGCTCGCGTCGATCCGGAAGTACAACACGAACGACTTCTGGGAGCTGTCGCGGCTCGAGGCGGGGATGCCGCTCGAGACGGCGCTCTACGTGCCGAAGATCCTCGCGATCGCGATCGTGGCGCGGAACCTGAAGGTGTTCGGCTGCGACGAGGTCGAGCTCGATCCGGCGGTGACGTTCGACAAGATCTCTCTCGGGTCCGGGGTGTCGCTGCAGTCGGTGGCGTCCGCGGTCGGGGCGGGGGCGCCGGAGATCGAGGCGTTGAACCCGCAGCTCGTGGCGAAGCGCACGCCGCCGTTGCCGGTGGACGCGAAGGAGCAGGCGCGCTGGGAGGTCCGGGTGCCTGCGGGGGCGGGGGCGCGCGCGGCCAAGGCGATGCCGAAGCTCCTGGAGCGCGAGCCGAAGCTCGAGCGCTACCTGGTCCGCTGGGGCGAGTCGCTCGACGACATCGCGACGTTCCGCGGGACGACGCGGTGGACGCTGCAGACGCTGAACGGCCTGCGGGCCGGCGAGCCGGTGCGCCCGGGGACGCTCCTGTTCGTCCCGGCGGCGGAGGGCGTGGGCGTGGCGGCGGCGGAGCACCTGCTCGCGAACGGCGCGCCGCTGTCGTCGGACGCGAAGCCGGTCGTGGTGGTCCCGGCGCAGCGCTTCTCGTACGAGGGGCGCCGGCGCGTCTTCTACCGCGTGGTCGCGGGCGACGCGATCCGGGATCTCGCGGCGGTGCTGTCGGTGACGCCCGACGAGATCTGCCGCTGGAACACGCTCTCGCCCGGGGCGTCGCTGCACGAGGGGATGACGCTCCAGCTGTTCGTCCCGAGGTCGCAGCGCTACGACGGGGTGTTCCTGCTCGACGAGGCGGACGCGCGCATCCTCCCGGTCGGCTCGGAGGAGTTCTTCGCGCACTTCGAGGGGCTGAAGGGGCGCAAGCGCATCGAGATCGCGGTGCGGGAGGGCGACACGTTCAGCAAGCTCGCGACCCGCTACGGCCTCAGCGTCGGCAGCCTGGAGCGGATCAACCAGCGCTCGAGGCGGAGCCCGCTGATGCCCGGGGATCGGCTCGTGGTGTACGTGCCGACCTCGCTGCCGGACGATCCGCCGCCGGTCGAGCCGCGCGAGCCGCGCGAGGACGAGGTCCGCGTGGCGTCGGCCCAGGCGGCCGGCGCGGTGGACGACGGCGACAAGGCCGCGGCCGCCGAGCCGGTGAAGCCGGCGACGGCCGCCGCGGCCACGGCCGCCGGGGAGGAGGGCCGCAAGGCGGCCGTCGCCAAGGACGGGAGCAGCGCCAAGGACGGGAGCAGCGCGCCGGCAGGCGCTGCGGCGGGTGCGGGCGAGACGAAGCTGGCGCGGGCCGAGAAGGCCGAGGCAGGCGAGACGAAGCTGGCGCGGGCCGAGAAGGCCGAGGCGGGCGAGACGAAGCCGGCGAAGGGCGAGGGAGCGGCGGCGGGCGCGGGCGAGACGAAGCCGGCGAAGGGCGAGGAGGCGGCGGCGGGCGCGGGCGAGACGAAGCCGGCGCGGGCCGAGAAGGCCGAGGCGGGCGAGACGAAGCCGGCGAAGCGCGAGGGGGCGGCGGCGGGCGCGGGCGAGACGAAGCCGGCGCGGGCCGAGAAGGCCGAGGCGGGCGAGACGAAGCCGGCGAAGCGCGAGGGGGCGGCGGCGGGCGCGGGCGATCAGGCCGGAGCGGCGCCGGAGGAGAAGAAGACCGCCGAGGGCGAAACGAAGCCGGCGCCGGGCGGCGCGGACGAGAAGAAGCCGGCAGGGCGCGCCAAGGGCGCGCAGGACCGGGAGAAGCCCGCGGCCGGCGCCGGCACCGCGCTCTGAGGCGCGCCGCCCGGCGGCCCGGGTGAGCTCGTCCCGGGCACGACGGCCAGCGCCGCGGTCAGGCCCCGCCGGTGGGCCTCCTCATGTCTCGTCGCGTCCGTGGACGCTGGCCGGCGGGCTCGTCGCTTCCACCGCCGTGAACGGTTCGATGATCTTGTAAGAATGCGATGCGCCTTTAGGGACCGTCCAGGAGTCGCCCGGCTCCAGGCGCACCATCTGCCCCTCGAGGTGCAGCTCGGCTCGCCCCTCGATGACGAACCCCACGGTCTCGTAATCGCGCACGGTCGGCGGTTTGGCGTCGCCCGGCGGCTCGCGCTCCCAGAGTCGCATCGAGACCTGGATTCCGGAGGCCAGGTATTTTTGGCCCATCTGGCCTCTCGGGGAGCGGCCGGAGGAGACCTTCATGATGGTTGTATCGCCCATGTGCGCCTCGCTTTCCTCGCGTCGTTCGCCGGGTTTTGCAGCGAGCGTGGGCGCGATCGTGGGTCCGAGCCTGACACGCGCGAATCGGGCTTCTCCCGCTTTCCTGGTCGGTCGTTCGTCGTCCGTCCCGCGCTGCAGAGAACGTATCGCGGCGGGGAGAACTGCTGTAAGATGCCCCGCTCAGGAGGCGCGTCCCGTGGACCTGGGAATCGGATGTTACGTCGCGCGGGAGCAGGCGCGTGAGGGAACGGACGGCGCGAGCGCTGGGCGGGGGCGCCGGACGGGGGCCGCGGCTCGCCTCGCCCCGCTGGCCGCGTCCGTCCGGGCGTGCTCCGTGACGGCGGGGCGCGCCGCGCTGCTGGAAAGTCGCTGATGTCATCGCCGAAGAGCTCGACGCTGCTCGCCTCCGGCGTGCTGATCGACAAGAAGTACCGGCTCGTGCGCCAGATCGGCGAGGGGGCCATGGGCGTCGTCTGGTCGGCGGTCAACGTGGCGACCTCCCGCGAGGTGGCGCTGAAGCTGATCCACCGCCCCGAGGCCGAGTTCCGGCTGCGGCTGCAGCGCGAGGCGCGCAACAGCGGGGCGCTGCGGCACCGGAACGTCATCGACATCTACGACATGGGCGAGACCGAGGCCGGGGAGCCGTTCCTCGTGATGCAGCTGCTCACGGGGGAGACCGTGGCCGAGCTGCTCGCGCGGCGCCGCCGGCTCGATCCGCCGGTGGCGGCGTCGATCGGGCGCGACGTGGCGCGCGGCCTCGCGGCGGCGCACGCGATGCACATCATCCACCGCGACCTGAAGCCGGCGAACATCTTCCTGCACCGCGAGCCGGACATGGACGAGCCGGTGGTGAAGGTGCTCGATTTCGGCGTCGCGAAGAACCTCTCGGTCAACGACGGCCTGCACACGGTGCAGGGCGGCGCGGTGGGGTCGCCGCTCTACATGAGCCCGGAGCAGGTGCGGGCGGAGCCGAACGTCGATCACCGCGCCGACATCTGGGCGCTCGGCGTGGTGCTGTTCGAGATGTTGACCGGCATGCGGCCGTTCCAGGGGGACGCGCAGGCGGTGTTCATGGGGATCCTGACCGGCGAGATCCCCACCGTGTCCAAGTACCTGCGGCGGGTGGACCAGGGGCTCGTCGATCTGATCGCGCGCTGCATGCGGCGGGACCGCGCGGACCGGATCGCCTCCGCGGCGGAGGTCGCGGCGCAGCTCGATCGGTACGCGGCGCGGGGCGCCGGCGCCGGCATGGACGCGGCGCTGCGGCAGACGTCGCCGGAGGAGCAGGGGCTGCTTCCGGGCGAGGCCACGGACGGCGGCTGGCAGGGGGCGCAGGCCGGCGCCGCGCAACCCGGGTCGGTGGCGCAACCCGGGTCGGTGGCGCAACCCGGGTCGGTGGCGCAACCCGGGTCGGTGGCGCAACCTCGGTCGGTGGCGCAACCCGGGTCGGTGGCGCAACCTCGGCTGGCGACGCAGCCCGGGCTGGGGGGCGCCGACGCGGGCGCGGGAGCGCTGCCGCTGGCGCTGCTCGGCGGCGGGCCGCGGGCTCCGATCCCGGTGCAGGAGCCGCCGGGGGCGGGCGCGCCACCGTCGCTGGGCCCTGGGCAGGCGGCCGCCGGGCAGGCGGCAAGCGCGAGCCCGGATGCGGGACAGGCGGGGGTCGCGTCGCCTCGGCGCGCCGGGAGCTCGGGCCAGCACATTGCCGCGGCGTCGGCGGGGCGCGCGCTGTGGGAAGAGGACGTGGCGACCCTGCCGCTCGGGCGAGGGAGCGCGGAGGCGGCCGGCGCCGGCAGGCCGCGCGCGGGCTCGGGGCAGCACCCGGCGGCGGGACACCCCGCGGCTGCGCTGCTGACGCCGCTCCCCACGGCGGCGTCAGGGCCGTCTCACGCGAGCGCTGCGCAGCCCGCGCCGGCGCACCCCGTGCCGGGGGCGATCCCGGAGCGCGGTCCCTGGGGGATGACGGTGCGCATGGCCTCGCCGCCGACGCCGGAGGGGACGGCGGGGCCGGGGGGCTTCGGCGCTGCCGGCGCGCAGGCCTCCGGCAGCGCCAGCGCGTCGTCGAGCCGGATCCCGGAGTCGACGGTGAAGCTCGCGTCGGAGCCGGGCGCGAGCGCCTCCGACTCCAGGCCGGGCGCGACCACCGGCACGGGCGTGCCGCAGCAGGGGGCGAGCTCGTCGACGACCCCGCTCGTCTCGAACCACCCGTCGGTCCATCAGACCGGGGCGCACCCGGCCCAGGGCGCCCAGGAGCCAGCGCTGCAGGGCGACGAGCAAAAGCGCAAGCGGACGGCCGCGACGCTGGCGATCGCGGCTGCCGCGCTGTCGCTGATCCTCGTGGGGATGCTGATCGCGCTGCGATCGCAGGAGCCGGCGCCCGCCGCGCCGGCGCCGTCCGAGAGCGCGGTGCTGCCCGAGATCACCTCGGGACGGGACGAGGGGACGCCGCCCGAGGGCGGCGGCGTTCGTACGCGGGACGACCGGCTCCCGGAGCAGCCCGCGGGGCTGCCGCCAGGCTCCGCGACGGCACCGCCGCCCGAGCCGACGGCGGCGCCGAGCGCCGGTCCGGCGAGCAGCGCTGGGCCGGCGAGCAGCGCTGCGCCGGCGGCGAGCGGCAACGCCGGGACGGCGGCGGGCACCGGCACGGCGGGCGCTGGCAGCGCGACAAGGGTCGGCGCCGGAGCGACGGGCACCGGCGCGGGCGCCGCGGCGGGGGCCACCGCGCCGGCGACGCCGAGCAGCGCGAAGCCGCGCACCGGAGGGAGCTCGCCTCCGACCGGGACGGCGCAGACCGCCAAACCGCCCTCGAATCCGTGCGCTGGTCTCAAGTTCATGGAGAAGCAAAAGTGCGAGGCGAGGTTCAAGAAATAGGCGTTCTGTTCCCCGGTCACGCGCCGCGTCTCCCGCGCTGACGCCGCGGCCGCGCCGGCGCGCCCCCGTTCTTGACCGTGTGCTGTCTCACCTGCGACAATTCCCCGAAGAGCGCCTGCGACCTGCCCCCGCGTCGTCCCTAACGCGAGCCCATCCATGCCATCTCCCTCGCCTCCCGGCGGCCCGCCGCCAGGTACGCTCGTTCGCGGCAAGTACCGGCTGCTCCGTCAGATCGGCGAGGGGGCCATGGGGGTCGTCTGGGCCGCGCACAACGAGGCCACCTCGCGCGAGGTCGCGCTCAAGCTGCTCGTGCGGCCCGACCCGGAGCTCCGCGTCCGGCTCCTCCGGGAGGCGCGGGCCTGCGGCGCGGTGAGCCACCGGAACATCGTCGATATCTACGATGCGGACGAGACCGAGGAGGGCGATCCGTTCCTCGTCATGCCCTTGCTCTCGGGCGAGACGCTCTCGTCCTTGCTCAAGCGCAAGCGAAAGCTGGACGTCCCCGAGGCCGCGCGCATCGGGCGCGACATCGCGCGCGGCCTCGCCGCGGCGCACGAGCGCGGCATCATCCACAGGGACCTGAAGCCGTCCAACATCTTCCTTCACACCGACCCTGGCGAGAGCAACTACGTCGTCAAGATACTCGACTTCGGCGTGAGCAAGTTCCCCACGGGGGCTGATCAGATCCGCACCGCGACAGGCATCCTCATCGGCTCGCCCGCCTACATGAGCCCGGAGCAGGTGCGCGCGCAGGGCGAGCTCGATACGCGCGCGGACCTCTGGGCGCTCGGGGTGGTGATGTTCGAGATGCTCACCAGCCGGCGGCCGATCCAGGGCAGGGCGCACGAGCTCCTGAGGAACGTGCTCCAGGGCGAGATCCCCACGGTCTCCCAGATCGTCTGGCAGATCGACCCCGGGCTCGACGCCCTCGTGGCGCAGTGTCTCCAGCGCGAGCGCGAGCGGCGGCCGCGCTCGGCGGCGGAGGTGGCGGCGGCGCTCGAGCCGTTCGTCACGCCGCCTCCGCGGCCGCGCAGCGCCTCGTCGCCGGGCTCGTCGCCGGATCTTCGGTACGACGTGCTGCAGCAGCCGGGGCGAGGGCCGTGGGGCGGGGCGGCGCCCGGGCCGATGCCGGCGACCGCGACGCCGCTTCCGGCGTCGGTGGCGTCTCTGCAGGTCCCGCACGGGCACGGCGGCGCGCCGCCGCCGGCGACGTCGGCGCGAGGGGCGGGCGCGTCGCCGATGCCGCTGCCACGAGGGGCGGGCGCGTCGCTGACGCCGCTGCCGCGAGGGGCGGGCGCGTCGCCGACGCCTCCGGCGAACGGGAGCCCGGC
The DNA here is from genome assembly GCF_051526825.1 of Sorangium sp. So ce185. Lineage (NCBI taxonomy): Bacteria > Pseudomonadati > Myxococcota > Polyangiales > Polyangiaceae > Sorangium > Sorangium sp. So ce185. Next base: position 2,740,070 of record NZ_CP150316.1, read on the forward strand.
GGCGCCGGCGCCTCGGCCGCCGATGTCGAGCCATTCCCTGCTGGGGGAGCACGGGACCATCAAGCTCTCACCGGCGGCGGCGGACGTTCATCGGCAGGCGCTCGTCGCCGCGCAGGCGCGTCCTGCCGGTGCCATCGCGCCGCAGCCGGCGCCGGCGCCGACGCCGGGGGGCGGCACCGTGCCGCTGGAGACGCTCCGCATGCCGGAGCGATCGCCGCCCGCGGTGGCTCGCCCGGCGGCGGTGTGGATCGCCCTGGCGGTGCTCGCCGCGGTGGTCCTCGTGGGGATCGGCATGGCCGCGGGGTACCTGCTGTTGCGCGCCGGGGCGGAGACCCCCGAAGGTCGCGGTGGCGCGCGTGTTACCTCGTGGTGACGCCCTTTCGTTCCGTGGTACGTCACGATACCTTGCGCGCTCCGCTGCTGCGCCCCGAACAACCCTGTTGAGCTCGATGTCCAAGTCCTTCACGCACATCGCTGCCGGCCTGGTGATCGCCGAGAAGTACAAGCTGGTGAGGAGGCTCGGCGAGGGCTCCATGGGGGTGGTGTGGGCTGCGCTCAACCTGTCCACGTCGCGCGAGGTGGCGCTGAAGCTGATCCACCGGCCGGATCCCGAGCTCCGGCGGCGGCTCCAGCGCGAGGGGCGGAACGGCGGGGCGCTGCGGCACGGCAACGTCATCGACATGTACGACATGGGCGAGACCGAGTTCGGCGAGCCGTTCCTCGTGATGCAGCTGCTCACGGGAGAGACGCTCGCGGAGCTGCTCCAGCGCAGGCGCCGGCTCGACGCGGACGTGGCCGCGGCGATCGGGCGCGACGTGGCGCGGGGCCTCGCCGCGGTGCACGCGGCGCACATCGTCCACCGCGATCTGAAGCCGGCGAACATCTTCCTGCACCGCGAGCCGGACACGGACGAGCCGGTGGTGAAGGTGCTCGATTTCGGCGTCGCGAAGAACCTCGCCACGAACGACGGCATCCGCACGGCGACCGGCGGCGCGGTGGGGTCGCCGCTCTACATGAGCCCGGAGCAGGTGAAGGCCGATCCGACCGTCGATCACCGCGCCGACATCTGGGCGCTCGGCGTGGTGCTGTTCGAGATGCTGACCGGCACGCGGCCGTTCCAGGGGGACGCGAGGGCGGTCTTCACCGGGATCTTGACCGGCGAAATCCCCAAGATTTCCAGGTACTTGCGGCGAGTGGATCCGGGGCTCGTGGAGCTCGTCGCGCGGTGCATGGCGCGCCACCGGGACGAGCGGATCGGGTCGGCGGCGGAGCTGGCGGAGCTCCTCGACGGGTACACGGCCGCGGGCGCGAGGTCGGGCGGGAGGGCGGGCGCCGCCGTGGGGAGCGGGGGTGGAGGCGGCGTCGCGGCGCCGGAGATGCCGGCGGGGCTGGGGTCGAGCGTGGCGCCGGTATCGCCGCCGGTGCTCGGGGCGAGCGCGGCGCCGGCGGGGATGCCGGCGGGGCTGGGGGCGAGCGCGGCGCCGGCGGGGGTGCCCGCGGCGCTGGGGTCGAGCGTGGTGCCGGCGGGGTTGCCCGCGGCGCTGGGGGCGAGCGTGGTGCCGGCGGGGGCGCTGGGGGCGAGCGTGGCGCCGGCGGGGCTGGGGTCGAGCGTGGTGCCGGCGGGGTTGCCCGCGGCGCTGGGGGCGAGCGCGGCGCCGGCGCGGTTGCCGCCGCTGCCAGGCGCGAGCGGTGCGGCCGAGCCGGTGTGGAACGCCGAGCTGACCCAGAAGCTCGATCCGGAGGTCATGGTGGGCGCGGACGCGGGAGCGGGCGCCTCGCCGACGTGGGGTCAGGACGAGCCGGGGAGAGCGGGGAGATCGACGCCCGCGCCGGGTCCGGAGGCGGGGCGGGCGGCAGCGCAGCCGTCGCCGTGGGCAGCGCGCGCGACGCCGCCGCCGATGCCGCCGCCGGAGCCGAAGCGGCGCCCGGGGAGGATCCAGGTCCCCGGCGCGATCCTGGCGCTGGTGGCTGCCTTTGGCGCTGGCCTCGTGGGCGCGGTGCTCTTCTTCGCCCTGCGCGGGTCCGCGGGTGACAGCGAGGTGTCCGCAGGGCCGGACGCGTCGATGGAGGCCGGCGGCGAGCGCGAGAGCGTCGAGAGCAGCGTCGCCCGACCGGCCGAGACGCTGGCTGCGCCGGCGGCGTCCGCGCCCCAGGCTCCGGCGGCGGCGGAGCCGAGCGAGGGCGACACGGATGCGGGCGTGGCGAGCAGCGCGGAGCCGGCGCAGGCGGACGCATCGTCGCCACCGGCGCCGAGCGCGCCGGCCGCAGCGGCGACGGCGGCGGCGGCCGGCGCGGCAGCGGCGCCTGCGGCAGCGGCGCCTGCGACGGCAGCGCCGGTCAAGGCGGCGCCAGCGGCGGCAGCGCCGGCCAAGGCGGCGCCAGCGGCGGCGTCGCCTGCGTTGCGGCTCGCCGCTGCCGCGCAACCCGGGGGCAAGGCTCCCGTGAAAACGCCCGCGCCGGCGGCTACGGCGCAGCAGCAGCCCGCCGCCAAGCGGCCCAAGGTCGATCCGTGCGCGGGGAAGACCGGGTTCATGCGGACCAACTGCCTGCGGGAGAACGAGCGGAAGCGGGATCCATACGCCCCCTGAGCGGCCTCGGCGGCCAGGGCCCGGGTTCCGCGATTCCGGTCGCGCGGGAGCGATGGTAAGCCCGCGCTGGGCTTGGGGCGCGACCCGGGGGGCATATGTCGGAACCGATCGAGGCGTACAGGCTTCTTCCGGGCATGCTGCTCGCGCGGAAGTACCGCCTCGGCCGCAAGATCGGGCAGGGCGCGATGGGCGTCGTGTGGGCCGCGAGGAACGAGGCGACCGGGCGCGAGGTGGCGCTGAAGGTGATCGCGCGCCCCGATCCGTCGCTGCGCAAGCGGCTGCTCCGCGAGGCGCAGTCCTGCGGCGCGCTGCAGCACCCGAACATCGTCGACGTGATCGACGTGGCCCGCACCGAGAGCGGCGAGCCGTGCCTCATCATGGAGCTGCTCGTGGGCGACAGCGTGGCCGCGCTGCTCGAGGCGCGGCGCCGCCTGGAGGCGCCGCTGGCCGCGCGGATCGCGCGCGACGTGGCGGGCGCGCTCGGGGCGGCGCACGCCGTGCAGATCGTGCACCGCGATCTCAAGCCGGCGAACGTGTTCCTGCACCGGCCGAGCGAGGCGGGCGACTTCGTGGTCAAGGTGCTCGACTTCGGGGTGGCGAAGAGCCTCGCGGCCGCGAGCGGCGCGACGTCGACGCTCGACGTGGTGGGCTCGCCGCTCTACATGAGCCCGGAGCAGCTGCGCGCGGACGAGGACCTCGACGCGCGGGCGGATCTCTGGTCGCTCGGGGTGATGCTGTTCGAGATGCTCACCGGCGTGCGGCCGTTCCAGGGCGAGGGGCCGCAGCTCCTGTCGCAGATCCTGTCGGGGGAGATCCCGAAGGTGTCTCGCTATCTGCGGCGCGTGGACGAGCGGCTCGTGTGGATCGTCGACCGGTGCCTGCGCAGGGAGCGGCACGAGCGGTTCGGGACGGCGGAGGAGGTGGCGCGGGAGCTGGCGGCGTTCGTCCTGCCGGCCGCCGGTGAGGCGTGGGGGCTCCGGGAGGACGCGGGGGAGGCGGGGCGCGGGGGGCTGCGGGTCACGGGGGAGCGCACCGCGCTGCCGCTGGGGAGCGCGGTGGAGCAGGAGACGGTGGTGGCGCCGGCGCGAGGGCAGGGGCGCGCGGCGTCCGCGGAGGAGCTCGCGACGACGGCGCCGCTGGCGGGGCCGGGGGCGCCGGCGAGGGAGAGCGGCGGCGGGAACAGCGCGGTGAGGCAGGGCGCGCAGGGATGGGGGGTGGGCGCGCAGGGCGCGCACGCGATGGAGGGGGCGCCGTCGGTGGTGCAGAGCGCGCCGTCGGTGGTGCAGAGCGCGCCGTCGGTGGTGCAGAGCGCGCCGGGGCAGCAGCGCGCGCACGCGCCGCAGGGCGGGGCGGCGGCCGGGCGGGTGTTGCAAGGAGCAGCCGCGCCGAGCACGAGCGCCGCCGCCCCGGCCGCCGGAGCCGGACCCGTGGTCACGCTCCGCGGGACGCTCGTGATGCAAGGGGAGGCCGCCGAGGCGCAGGTTCAGGCGGCGATGGCCAGGATGCGCGCGGCGCAGGCGCAGCAGGCCAGCGCGCGCGCCGCGGGCGCGCAACCCGCAGCGCAGGTGGGAGCCGCCGGCAAGGCGAGGCGAAGGGGAGGGAAGGCCACGGCGGCCGTGGCCGTGACGCTGGTGGTTGGCGTGATCGCGGGCGCGGTCGCGACGACGTGGCTCTTCGGCTCGGAAAAGCCGACCCCGCCGGCGGGAGCCGATGGAGGCAGCGAGCCAGCCGTGGGCGCGGCGGAGGCGATGCCGCGCGAGAGGGCTCCGGCTGCGGCAGCGGCGACGCATGCTGCCGCAGGGCCGGGGCAGCCAGCCGCGATGGAGAGAGCCGCGGAGGGCGCGGACGCGGGGGTCGAGGGGGCGGCGCCGATCGAGCGGGAGCAACACGAGGCCAGGGCGGCCCGGGAGGCCAGCGCGGCCCAGACGGCGCCGCCGTCGCGAGCGGCGCCGCAGCAAGGGGAGGTTCCGCCGGCTTCGTCTGGCTCCGGAGGGACATCGGACCAGGGGAGGCCGTCGCCGCCGACGGGGACGGCAGCCGCTGCGACGGGAACGTCGAAGCCGTCGCCCGGGCGAGCGTCCGTCCCTGGAAAGCCGGTGACGGCCCCGGACTCCGTGTACGACGACGAGCCGTCGCCATATCCGCCGCCTCCCGCCCGCGCCGTGTCGCCGGCTGGCGCCGCGGAGAAGACGCCGCCGCCCCGGCCGTTCTGAGCAGGCTGGCCCGTCGCCTCGGCGCACGTCGCGCCACGGCGCCGCGCTCGAGCTCGCCTCGAGGCGCTGCCCGTGCGCCGCGCCCTCTCGCCGCGTCCGTCGCGCTCGGCCTGCGCGTCCGGCGTGCGATCGGGTACGCTGCTCCCACCCGCAGGAGGCGCCCCGGCGCATGCAGCTCGAATCAGGCTCGATCATCGCCGGCAAATACCGCCTGGAGCGCGCCCTCTCGGCGGGCGGCATGGGCTCGGTGTGGGTGGCGCAGCACGTCCAGCTCGGCACGCACGTCGCCGTCAAGCTCATGGGCACGGCCTACGCCGGGTCGCCGGCGTTCCGCGCGCGCTTCGAGCGTGAGGCGCGCGCGGCGGCGCACCTCCGGAGCCCCCACGTCGTGCAGGTGCACGACTTCGGGTTCGAGCAGGGGGTGCCGTACCTCGTGATGGAGCTCCTGCGCGGCGAGGACCTCAGCGCGCGCCTCACGCGGGTGCGCCGGCTCTCGCTGCCGGAGACGCAGCGCCTCCTCGTGCACGCCGGGAAGGCGTTGCGGAGCGTCCACGACGCCGGGCTGGTTCACCGCGACCTGAAGCCGGCGAACCTGTTCCTCGCGCGCGTCGACGGCGAGGACGAGGACATGCTCAAGCTGATCGACTTCGGGATCGCGAAGGAGACGGCGACGAAGCTCGTGTCGGAGGCGTCGACGACCGGCGAGGTGATGGGGTCGCCGCACTACATGAGCCCGGAGCAGCTCCGCGCGGAGCGCGACATCGACGCGCGGAGCGATCTCTGGGCGCTGGGGGTGATCCTGTTCCGGATGGTGACGGGGTACCTGCCGTTCCCGGGTGAGGTGCTGGCGCAGGTGATGACGCGGATCCTCGTGGAGCCGATCCCGTCGCCGCGGCAGCTCGCGCCGGATCTGCCGCCGGCGATCGACGCGTTCTTCACGCGGGCGCTGGCGCGCGACCGGAACCAGCGGTTCCAGAGCGTGCGCGAGATGGTGGAGGAGTTCGGGCGGGCGACGGGGATGCCGGTGTTCACGTCGTCGGGCATCGGGGGGTCGAGCCCGTTCGGGTGGACGGCGGTGGGGGCGGTGGGGGTGACGGGAGCGGCGGGGGCGCCGTGGGCGGGAGCGGGGGGGAGCGGCGGGGGTGGCGCGGGGGGAGGCGGTGCGGGCGGGAGCGGCGCGGGCGGGGGGCCAGGGGCGGGCGCCGGCGGGAGGAGGGGCGCGGGGTATGGCGCTGCGGGTGGGGCGCCGGGGGTGGGGGCGAGCGGTGAGGCGGGGGGGCATGGAGCGGCCGCGGGGCATGAGGTGCAGGCGCAGCCGGGGACGCTGACCGATGCGATCCGTGTGGCGGCGTCGCAGCGGTCGCGATCGCGGGGCGCGCGGGTGGCCTGGGTGCTGGCGGGCAGCGTGGGGCTCGCAGTGATGGGATTGGGGCTGGGGGTTGCGCTGCGGCGTGCCCTGGAGGAGCCGGCGGCTCCGGTGGCGGTGGCGGGGGCGTCCGCGGAGGTCGCGGCGAGCGCGCCTGGAGCTGCGGCGGCTGCGGTGGCGACAGGGGAGGCGCCTGCGGCGGCGACAGGCGAGGAGCCGGCGCTGCTGCCGGGGCCGGCGTTGAGCGCGCCTGCGCCGGAGAGCGACGCTGGAGCGAGCGCACCGCCCGAGGAAGTGAAGCCTGCTCCGACAGGCTCGCCGGGGACGAGCGCCGCGCCGGCGCCCTCGGTGCAGGGGGGAGCACCCAAGGACAAGCGTTCGGGGGGAGCGCAACCCTCCAGTCCAGGTGGGTCAAAGCCGGCAAGAGCAGCGGCGCCTCAGAAGGCGGTACCCGGACAGCCAGATTGGGGATTCTGAGAAAGCGCGCGGTGCTTTGCTCGGTGCAGGCGCTTGTCAAAGGGTAATTGCTGTAAATCGACGTCTCACATCGAAAAAGCGATGTGAGACGTCGTTAACCCGATGTCGGGCATCGAAAAATCGATGCGGTGCTTCGAGCGGCCGAAGGCGGACATCGAGCGACCGATGTTGCGCTTCGCCTGAACGAAGGCGGACACCGATGGGGCGAGGTACGGCTTCCACCGATGGCAGCGGAGGTCGGAGCGGCGCAAGCGGCCGTCGCAGCGAGGCGGTGTGGAGCTCGCGGTGCATGCGGCAGCGTGAACCGCCGGTGGAGCCACCGACTGTGCGCCGCACGCAATCTGGGCGTTAATTGAACTCCAGCGTGTTGCTCGCCATCCCAGGCGCGCCGCTGCCGTTGGCGGCGCTCCCTCGGCCGCCGGTGCCCGGCTCGCCGAGCTCGATCGCGGTGATGCCGTCGCTGGAAGGCGGGGCGCCGCGGAATGCGATGCCGAGGGAGTGGCCGCCCTGCCCGCCGCCGCCTTTGCCGCCGGTGCCGCCGGTGCCGCCTTTGCCGCCATCGCAGGCTGCTCGGAATCCCGCGGACCTGTCCGGAAACCTTCCGCCTTTGCCCCCATTGCCTCCCTCTCCTCCAGGCTGTCCGGGACCGCCCTGGCCGCCGTTGCCTGCGTTGCCGGCCTTGAGGGTCACGTCCTCGAAGGACAGCGCGGCATCCAGGCTGATGAGCGCGATGCTGGAGCCGCCCGGCAGGCCGCCTCGGCCGCCCGCGCCGGCGCAGCCGCCGGCGCCGCCGGAGCCGCCAGCCGCGCCGGCGCGCCTTTGCTCGTCGCCCGGACGACCGCCCGGGCAATAACGGGTTTCCGTTGCCGTAATCACACCCCGCTCACCACCGCCGCCGCCGCCGCCTTGCCCAGGCGCCCCACGGCCGCCATCACCGCCGGAGACGCCAGCGTAGCCGTTCAGGGAAATCTCTCCGATGCCCGTGGCGTCCGCGCCGGGGCTGCCAGAAGCCGCTGTTCCAGGCGCGCCGTCGTCGAGGACGTTGCCTGGGCGGCCAGGCGCGCAGTCGTGTAGGCCGTTGTGGCCGAAACCGCCGTTCTCGGCTCCATCCATGGATGCGAGAATGGGTTGACCATCGTATCCGCGGTCTCCGAAATTCACGGAGCCATTCCCGCCCTTGCCCCCCCACGAGTCATCGGCCGCATCGCCGGGCGTGCCACATTCATTCGTTACCGTGCGGCCGCCGCGCACGTCGACCTCCCGGCCGGCGGAGCACGCGTCTCCTCCCGCTTCCCCCGGCGCGCCCTGCGCGGCAGTGCCCAGATGATCAGCCCCGTCCGCCCCCGCTCCCGCGTGTCTGGCCTCGAGCACGCATCGCACGAGCTCCACGCTCGTGCTGTGCGCGAGGGCCGCGATCGACGATAGCCCTGCTCCGTTCTGGTCTTGCTGCGCCGTCGACTGCGCCACGACGTGCAGATCCTCGATGTGCACGGCTCCCGGCAGCCCGCGCATCGTCAGCGGGATTACCCCTTTTTGTGCCGTCAGGATCGTCTTCTCCGTATCGCCGACCCACTTCCAACCGTCGTTGCAGTCGAGCCCGCCGTAGATCGTCACGCCGCCGGGCACCACGACCGTTTCGATGAAGTCCTCGCCGTCGCCGGCGCACGCGTACACGCGCGGGGCTCCCTTCCTCTTTGCGAGATCGACGGCCCCCTGGAGCGAGCTGAGCGGTTCCGCCTTGGTTCCCGCCTCATTGGATGCGCCACCGCGCGCCGACACGAAGACGCCGCAGGTGTCGTCCACGCCATCGACGTTTTCGCGGGGCATGCATTTCGCCTCCTCCGGGTCGGGCGGGTCGGGAGGGTTGTCCGGCGGATCCGGCGACTCCGGCGATGTTGTGGCTGCAGCAGCGCCTCCGCATTGATGCAGCTCAAAGCAGTCTGGTCCAAGGCAGCTCGACGAATGGATCGCTGCTGCGATCGAGATCATGACCAGCGTCGGTGCCCCGCGTGCGGCCAGTCGGATCGCCCTCTTGGTTCGTCGGTTCATGGCGTCGTCGACTCAGAACACGCCGCCAGCGACGAGCCCCGCGCCGCCCGGTGTCACGAGCGGCGAGACGTGCATCTGCTTCTCCGGCTCGCTCGGCGTTGCAGCGAGCCAGGTGTAGCCGAGCGCTCCGAGCGCGCTCGCTCCACCGACGATGAAGCTCCACGCCGCGAGGTTGCTGAAAAGGTATTTGTCGTCGACCATCGAGCTCAATTTCTGGCACTGAATCGCCTGATCGTTACCGGCGGGGCTGGAGCAGTTCACCGGACCGCCGGCCATGGCGTTGACCGTCCTCCACTGCTGTCTCGCGTCGCTCGCATGGCCATTGGCGACGAGCGTGAACGCGACGCCCGCGAGCACCAGAGCTCCAGCTGCCCCCCCGCCGATGAGCGCGATCGTCCTCGCATCGCTCTCCGCTGCTGGAGGCGCGCGGTCCGGGAGCGGCGCCGTTGCTGCCGCGGTGGAGGCAGGCGAGAGCTCGATGGTGACGCGCTCTCTCTTTCCCTCCGTCAACCGGAACATTCTCGTTACCGGGGTGTAGCCCGGCGCGGTCGCGACCAGCTTGTATTCACCGGGGTCGCGTTCCACGGGCGTCCCCAGGGCGATGCGCTCTCCGTTCAGCGTCAGCTCCACCGCGCTCGGCGCTGCGCCCGCGACAGCGACCTCCAGGGCCGGGATGCGCGGCGCCAGGGCGGCCAGCCCGGCCTTCGCGTCGGCCTGGGCCTGATGGAACGCCCGCGGAGCGCCGGCGTCGAGCGGCTCGTCGGCGACGCGTCGATAGAGCGCGCGGGCCTCGATCAGGCGACCGAGCCGCTCGCAGGAGCGCGCCGCGAGGAGCAGGAACGGCGGGGCGTGGACCTGCGCCTCGGCGTCGCGGAAGGCCGCGAGCGCCTCTTCATAGCGGCCGGCGTTGAAGAGCTCCCAGCCCTTGTCGGCGAGGGCTCGGGCCGCGGCCCTGGCCTGCTCGTCCAGCCGGGCAGGCTGGGACACCGCGGTGGCCGGCACGGCGGAGAGCGTGAGCGCGAGGAGCAGACCCAGGCGGAGATGTCGGCGGATGGTCATGGTTGCAGAGCGCATCTAGGCGGTAGGGCGTCTACTTGAACTCCAGCGTATTGCTCGCCATCCCAGGGACGCCGCTGTGGCCGGCATCGCTGCCCTGCCCGCCGGTGCCGGCTTTGCCGAGCTCGATGGCGGCGCCGTCGGTGGACGGCGGGGCTCCGCGAAACGCGATGCCGACGGAGTGGCCGCCCTGACCGCCGCCGCCGTTGCCGCCGTTGCCGCCGTTGCCGCCTTTGCCGCCCATGCAGGCTGCTCGTAGTCCCGTGGCCCCGCTTCCGCCTGGGCCCCCCTCGCCACCCTCTCCGCCCGGCTGTCCGGGACCGCCCTGGCCGCCGTTGCCTCCGTCGCCGGCCTTGAGGGTCACGTCCTCGAAGGACAGCGCGGCATCCAGGCTGATGAGCGCGATGCTGGAGCCGCCCGGCAGGCCGCCTCGGCCGCCGGCGCCGCCGCAGCCGCCGGCGCCGCCGGAGCCGCCAGCCGCGCCGGCGCGCCTTTGCTCGTCGCCCGGACGACCGCCCGGGCAATAACGGGTTTCCGTTGCCGTAATCACACCCCGCTCACCACCGCCGCCGCCGCCGCCTTGCCCAGGCGCCCCACGGCCGCCATCACCGCCGGAGACGCCAGCGTAGCCGTTCAGGGAAATCGCTCCGATGCCCGCGGCGTCCACGCCAGGGCTGCCAGAGGCCGCTGTTCCAGGCGCGCCGTCGTCGAGGGCGTTGCCTGGGCGGCCAGGCGCGCAGTCGTGTATGCCGTTGTGGCCGAAGCCGCCGTTCTCGGATCCATCCGTGGATGAGAGAATGGGTCGACCATCGTATCCGCGGTCTCCGACACTCACGGAGCCATTCCCGCCCTTGCCCCCCCACGAGTCATCGGCCGCATCGTCGGGCGTGCCGCATTGATTCGTTACCGTGCGGCCGCCGCGCACGTCGACGTCCCGGCCGGCGGAGCATGCATTGCCTCCCGCCTCCCCCGGCGCGCCCTGCGCGGCAGTGCCCATATGAGCAGCCCCGACCGCCCCCGATGCCGCGAGGCCGGCCTCGAGCACGCATCGCACGAGCTCCACGCTCGTGCTGTGCGCGAGGGCCGCGATCGACGATAGCCCTGCTCCGTTCTGGTCTTGCTGCGCCGTCGACTGCGCCACGACGTGCAGATCCTCGATGTGCACGGCTCCCGGCAGCCCGCGCATCGTCAGCGGGATCACCCCTTTACCCGCCGTAAGGCTCGTCTTCTTCGTACCGCCGATCCACTTCCAGCCGTCGTCACAGTCGAGCCCGCCGTAGATCGCCACGCCGCCCGGCACCACAACCGCTTCGTTGAAGTCATCGCCGTCGCCAGCGCCGGCGCACGCGTACACGCGCAGGGTTCCCTTCTCCTTCGCGAGATCGACGGCCTCCTGGAGCGAGCTGAGCGGCTCCGCCTTGGTCCCCGCCTTATTGGATGCGCCACCGCGCGCCGACACGAAGACGCCACAGGAGTCGTCCACGCCATCGGGTTTGTCACGGGGTACGCATGTCTCCTCCTCGTCTTCCGACGCGTCGGGAGGGTCGGGAGCGTCGGGAGGATCCGGCACCTGCCCATCCGTGCCAGCGTCAGCGCCTGCGCCTGCGTAGAAGCAGTCTTCATGCCGGTCCTCGCAGTTGGGGGATGGAGTCTGATAGACACAGCTCGCCGCGAGCACCGCCGCTATCAGCGATGTCATGACCATCGCCGAAGCGCTGTGAGCGGTGAGCCGCATTGCCCTCTTAGCGTGTCGGTTCATGCGTTCCTCGCTTCAAAAAACACCGCCAGCGACGATCCCCCCGCCGCCAGGCGCCACGAGGGGAACGACGCGGACGTGCCGCTTCTCCGTGGGGGTCGATGGGCTGGCAAGCCAGTAACCGAGCGTCCCGACGGCGATCGCGCCTCCGCCGACGAAGCTCCACAGCGCCAGGTTGCTGAAGAGATCTCTGTCGTCGACCAGCGTTCTCAGCCTGTTGCACTGCTGTCTCTGCTCGGTGCCGGCGGGGTTCGTACAGTTCACGCCTCCCTCATTCACATTCGTCCCTTTGATCGTCGCGTGCAGCTCTCTCGCGCTGCTCGCCTTGGCGTTCGCGACGAGCGTGAACACGACCCCCGCGATCACCCCCGCGGCGGCCGCCGAGGCGCCGGCCACGATCGGCGCCGAGCTCCGCTCCGCCACGTCGGGCGGCGGTGGCGCTGGCGCCGGCTCCGGCGGCGCGCTGACCTCGAGCTTCTCGAGCTCGAAGGCGCGCTCGCTCTGGCCCCCTCGGGCGACGTCCACCGCGCTGCTCTTCGGTGCATGGCCGTCGTGCTGCACGGTGATCGTGTGCGGTCCCGGCTCCACGAACACCGGGTCGACGAGCGGCGTCGTCCCCACGGGGGAGCCGTCCACCAGCACCTTCGCGCCCGGCACGTTGGCGCTCACGACCACCGCGCCCACCTCCGCGCGCGCCTGCGCGTAGGCTGCCGCCGCGGCCTCGCGCTCCTCCGGGGTCGCGGTCGTGTCCTCCGCGAGCTCGCGCACGTAGATCGCGAGGTGCTCGGCGGCGTCCCGGTACCGCTGCAGCATCAGCTCGCATGTGCCGATGCCTCCGACGATGGTGTAGTGCTTTTGCAGCGCCCAGGCCGCGACGAACGAGGCGTAGGCATCGGCCCACCGGTTCTGCTCGGACGCGGCGACGCCCTCGATGTAGAGCTTGCGCGCCTTGTCGCTCATGGCATCGCTGGGCGCGCGCTGGATCCTGGGGCGGCGGGCGGCCTTCGGCGCGGGGGCGCTCGTGGGCGGAGCGCTGCTCTTCGGCTGCGCGGCGGCCGGCGAGGTGGAGGCGAGCAGCGCTGGCAGGCAGAGCAGCGGGACGACCTGGGAGGGGCGCATGGGGACCATCTTACCTGCGGTCGGAGCGCTCGCAGCGGATTTTGGCGGGCTCGACGAGGGGGCGGGGCGTCGGGATGCTGTGGTGGGACGCGCAAGGATCGAGCGGCTCTCGTCGGGCGTCGAGCGGCTCGTCGGGCGTCGTTACCTGGGCAGGCCGGTCGTGTTGCTGCGGGACTGGCGCTGACGTAGCGGCTGGCGAGGCGGCCTGGACGGTCGATCCGTCTCGGGGCGGGTCTCCGTGGGGCGGGGAGGAGGAGCAGGTCCAGCGGGCGGCGATCGTTGTCGGGAGTCAGGGGGCGGTGAAATCCAGCGTTTTTTCCGCGACGCCGTTGCCGATTGCAGCACCGACGTCGATGGTGACCACCCCTTCGCTCTCCGCTGGCGGCTGGGGGCCGAGGAAGGCGATGCCGAGGGAATGGCCGTCGCTGCCTTTGCCGCCGGGGCCGCCCTCGCCGCCCTCGCCGCCTCGGCCGCCGTCGCAGCCCCTGCTGAAGGCGGTTATCCCCCCAGCGCCACCGAGACCCGGATCGCCACCCCGGCCGCCGCGCTGGCCTGGGGCGCCGCTGGCGCCAGCGCCGCCGGCCTCGGCACTCAACCGGACCTCCTGTAAACTGAGCGTTGCATTGATACTGATGAGGGCGATGCTGGAGCCTCCCGGTCCGCCGCCCTTGCCGCCCATGCCGCCACAACCACCGGCTCCACCGGAGCCGCCGCTGGCGCCACCTTTGCCTATGGATCCGGTGGGGCAGGCGCTGTCGCCACCCCGTGCGCCGGCGCCGCCTCCGCCTCCCTGGCCGGGGGTTCCGGGCTTGCCGTTCCCCCCAGGGATGCCCGTGTAACCGGCGCTCGCGATCGTTCCGATTCCGCTCCCCGGGTCGCCCTCGTCACCCATTTCGCCGGGGAGACCCGCCTTGCCGTAGCCACACTGGTCGCCCGTGCGCGTGCCGCCGTTGAGATTTGTCGTATCGCCGGGAGAGCCTGCGTTACCGGCGCCGGCCTGGGTTGACGAACCGTTCCCGCCCGGTCCGCCGATCGAGATGTAATTCGGATGGTCTATTGTGCTGCAATCATTCTCCGGGGGCGGGTTCGGGGTCACGAAACTATCCGTACACGCCGCCTTGCCTGTGCTGCCATCTTCCCCCTGCCTAGCGGCCGACGCCTCAGCTTTCTCCGGAGCTCCCGGCGCCGCATCGTGCGCCTCCAAGATGCACCGCACGAAGGAGACGGTGCCCCCGTCGGCGATCGCCGCCACCGACGACTTCCCGTACTTGTCAGTATTCTCAGGGTTCCCGGGGTTCTCCGTATCGACCACGATCGCTGGTGCCTTGACATGGAAATCCTTGATCTCCACGCTGCCGCCCGCAGCGCTTATCGTGAGCGGAGCCGTCCCTGGCGACGCGGTGGACGGCGTCGTGAGGACCGTCTTCTCCATGCGCGCCCATGGCCACTTCTCCCCTTCCGCTTTGCAGTCGAGCCCTCCGAAAATCGTCACGTTCTTCGGCACGGAGACGACTTCCTTGAACTCCCCGACGCAGACATAGACGCGTCTCTTGTTGCTGCTTACCGCGAGCGCGATGGCATCGTTGATCGAATTGAACGGCTTTTCTTTCGTGCCGACCGCACCTTCGACGACCTCCGCGGACACGAACACCCCGCAATCCTTGCCGACGCCACCGTCGGCTTCCGGGTCGCATCCCTCAAGCGGAGGAACGATTCCACCAGTGCCGCCATCCCCACCAGTGTCGCCGTTTCCGCCAGTGCCGGGTGAGCCATCGCGCCTCTTGTCTGCATCGTCAGCTCTTACGAGGCATCCGCTCCCATGGAGCCCCATGCTCACCGCGGTCAGGAGGAGCGTCGCCGCGAAGCGGCGACCAAGACGATGACCCATCCTGCTGACTCCTCGGCTCATCGGTGCCTCCGCTCAGAATCGACCCATCAAGGAAATGCCTGTCGAGCCAGCTCCAACATGCGGCACGACCCGCATGCGACTGGCCGGCGCCGCAGGCCGATCGACGAGCGCGTAGATCGCCGTCCCAACGCCGGCTGCTCCGATGATGAAGCTGTAGATGGCCACGTTGAGGAATGCGTACTGACGGTCGACCGTGTCACTCAGCTCAGCGCATAACGGCGGGTGCTGGGTGCTCGGGCAATACCCGCGGAGCTCGCGGTCGGAATCGACCTTTCCGCGCAGATCTTCGGCGTCGCTCCCGTCGCCGAGCGCGAGACCCGTGAACACGGTGCCCGCGATGATGCCCACCCCGGCCGCAACTCCGCCGCCGATAAGCAACGGCTTTCGCAGATCGCGTCCTGACGCGGCTGGCGCGCTGCGCGCCAGCGGAGCTTCGGCGAGGGGCGGCATCAAGTCGAGGACGATATATCCCTTCGCCCTCTCGTCCAGGCGCATCGTCCTTGTCACCGGAGGGCGCCCTGGCACGACGCCGGACACCGTGTGCTCGCCGGGGTCAACCTCTACCGGCTTCGCCGGGGCGATGCGTTCTCCGTCGAGCGTCAGCGCCACCGCCCCTTGCGGCGTGCGGCCGAGGGCCACCTCCAGGGTCGGGATGCGCGGAGCGAGGGCAGTGAGCTCGGCCTTCGCATCGGCTTGCGCTTGCTGGAAGGCGTGCGGAGCGTTGGCCGCCAGCGGCTCGTCTAGGACGCGCTGGTAGTGCGAGCGCGCCTCGACCAGTCGACCGAGGCGCTCACAGGAGCGCGCCGCCATGACCAGGAACGGCGGGGCGTGGACCTGGGCCTCGGCGTCGCGGAAGGCCGTGAGCGCGTCTTCGTATCGGCCGGCGTTGAAGAGCTCCCAGCCCTTGTCGGCGAGCGCCTTGGCCGCGAGCTTTGCCTCGGCGGTCGGCGGGGACGGCTGGGCGACGGTGGTGGGCGCGGTGGCCAGGAGCGTGAGCCCGAGGAGAAGCGCCGGGCCGAGATGTCGGCAGGACCTCACGGCGAGGCGTTGGTGAAATCTAGCGTTTTATCCGCGAGGCCGTTGCCAATGGCAGCACCGACTTCGATGGTGACCACACCGTCGCTCTCCACTGGCGGCTGGGAGCCGAGGAAGGCGATGCCAAGGGAATGGCCGTCGCTGCCCTTGCCGCCCTTGCCGCCGTTGCCGCCCTTGCCGCCTATGCCACCGTTGCAGCCAGTGCTCAGCGCGGTCGGACCTTCGCCACCGAGCCCCGGGTCGCCGCCGTTGCCGCCGGGCTGGCCCTCGGAGCCCGTGCCGCCGTTGCCGCCGGACCCGGCGATGAGGCGGACATCCTGAAAGACGAGCTCTGCCTCGATGCTGACGAGCGCGATGCTGGAGCCGCCTGATCCGCCGCCCTTGCCGCCCTTGCCGCCACAGCCGCCGTTGCCACCGGACCCGCCGCTGGCCCCGCCGTAGTTCGCTGCACTGCCGCTGCATGCGCCGCTGCCCTTTGCGCCCGCGCCGCCTCCGCCCCCTTGGCCGGGGGTTCCGGGCTTGCCATCATCGCCAGACAAGCCGGTGTACCCCATGTTGGAGATGGTACCCTTTCCGATTGCGTTGTCGCCTGCGCCACCGGGCTTGCCATCGCTGCCCACACGACCGTCGCCGCACTCTCCAGTCTCGGTGCGAGTGCCGGCATTGGGATTTGTAATGTCGCCGGGAAGACCGTTGGCGCCCTGGGCTGCTTGGTTGCGCGCGCCGTTGCCACCTAGTCCGCCGATGGGGTCGTCGTTGGGGTCGTCCGGTGTTCCGCAGTCGTTCTCTGGAGTTGGGTTTGAAGATACGGTAACTGCCGTGCACGCCTTGCTACCATCGCTGCCGTCGTGCCCATCGTCGGCGCGCGGATGGTCGGGGTCGGCAGGTCCCCCCGGTGCGCCCCGCGCCGCATCGCCCGCCTCCAACGTGCACCGCACGAGCTCGACGCTGCCGCCATCGGCGATCGCGGCGATCGAGGATTTGCTGTACTTGGCGGTATCGCTCGGGATGTTCGGATTGATGACGATGGTCGGAGCCTTGACATGCAAGTTGACGATTCGCACGCTCCCGCCAGTCGCGTTCAGTGTAAGCGGGACCATCCCTTGTGGTGCTGTCAGGACCGTTAAGCGTGTGCGGTTCCACTCCCAGTTTTCACAGTCGAACCCGCCGTACACCGTCATGCCTTTGGGCATGGTGACGATCTCGTCGAAGCCCTCGTCTTCGACCCCGGCGCACAGGTAGACGACCGGCTTCTTGCCGTCGCTCGCAGCGAGCCCGAAGGCCTCGTTGAGCGATTTGAGCGGTGCCTGCTTGGTGCCGTCGGCGCCATCGACGCCGTTCGTGGACACGAATACCCCACAATCATCGCCGACGATACCGTCGGCCGTTTCCGGGTCACACCCTGGGGGCGGAAGAACGATTCCACCGCTGCCGCCGTCGCCGCCCGTACCGCCGGTCCCGTCAGCGATTCTCAGGCAAATCGGCAGCTCTAACCTGTCGCACTCTTCAGCTGAGCATCCGCTCGCCTGAATCCCCGCGGACATCGCCGCCAAGAGAAGCGTCGCCGCGAAGCGACAACCAAGACGATGACCCATTCTACCGACTCCCCGGTTCACGCGTTCTCCGCTCAAAACCGACCGTTCAGGGAAAGGCCGGTCACGCCCGATCCCACGAGCGGCGCGACCTGCACGCGACGGTCCGGTACGGACGGCCTATCCACGAGCGCGTAGATCATCGTCCCCACCCCGGCTGCCCCGACGATGAAGCTGCCGACGGCTACATTGGCGAAGACGTACTGGACGTCGACCGTATCGTTCAATTCTGCGCAGATTGGCGGCGAGTTGGCATTGGGGCAGTATCTTTCGGGCGCGCCGCCGGAGCCGGAAAGGATATCCTGACGTAGAGCCTCTGCATCGCCCGCCTTCCCGAAGTATAGGATCGTGAGCACCGTCCCCGCGATCAGCCCCACCCCGGCCGCCGCTCCTCCAGCGATGAGTAGCGTCTTGTTAGGCCCGGGGACGGGGTGGGCCACGATGGTCCCTTGTCCCGGACTCTTCGGCCTCTCCCCCACCGGCCCCTCGCTCGGTCGCGCGCTCTTCAGCTCGACGCTCCGCTCGATCTCCTCCCCCGCCTTGAGCTCCACCTCGACGCTCGCCGGCTCGTATCCCTGCCGCCGCACCGAGATCGTATGCGCCCCCGGCTCCAGGAACACCGGGTCCTCGAGCGGCACGGTCCCGACGACCTCCTGCCCCACGCGCACCTCGGCGTCCTCCACGTTGACGTGCAGCTTGACCGCGCCCACCTTCGCCCGCGCCTGCGCGTACGTCTTGAGCGCGGCGGCGCGCTCTTCCGGCGTCGCCGTCGTGTCCTTCTCGATCTCGCGCACGTAGATGGCGAGGTGCTTGGCGGCGTCCGGATAGCGCTGCAGCATCAGCTCGCAGGTGCCGATCCCGCCGGCGATCGTGTAGTGCTTCTGCAGCGCCCACGCCGCCACGAACGACGCATAGGCGTCGGCCCACCGCCCCTTCTCCGAGGCGGTCACGCCCTCCATGTAGAGCTTCCTGGCCTTGTCGCTCATCGCCTCGCCGGGCGCGCGCGGCGCCTGGATCGCCGTCTGGCCCGCTGCGCCCTGCTGCCCCGCGCCCCTCGGCGAGGCGCCGCCCTTCGGCTGCGCCTCGCTCGGCGAGGCGGCCGTCAGCAGGCCGACGAAGCACATCCACGGAACACTCTGCGCGAGACGCATGATCAAAACTTTACCTTCGGTTGAATCGCGCCCACCGGCTTCTGGTCCTCCGGGTCGCGCGCAGTCTCTTTCCCGTCTTTGCCGCGTTGCTGCTGCGCGCCGGACGGCTTCGAGCCCGCCCTGCCGCCGCCGGTCTTCCGCTGCTGGCTCGCCGTCGACGCCGACGCCTGCGGCTTCGCCTGCGCATCCTCCCCGGCGCTCGCCGCCCCCTCCGGCGCCGACGCGGCCCCCGTCGCCTGCGGCCCCGCCGTGGCCTGCGGCGCTGCCGCCTCCGCCCCCTCCTTCACGCTCGTGCCCGGCGCCCCGCCCACCGTCGTCGGCGCCGCCGAGGGCAGCTCCGGCGGCGGCGCCGGCTGCGCTCCCGGGCCCCTCGACACAACCGCCCACGCGACCGCCCCCGCCGCGGCCGCGCACCCGAGCCCCGCGACCGCCCAGAGCGCCTTCCGGGACTTCTGAGGCTGCTCGACGACGATCGGTATCTCCCCGCCCTCGTCCTCCCCCGCGGCGCTGCGCGCCGAGACCGGCGGCATCGCCGGCGCCTGCTGCACGCTTCTGCCTGCAGCCATCGGCAACGGCGGCGCCCCCGCCCCGAGCCGAGCCACGTCCGCCGGACCCCTCGAGATCGGCGGCACCCCGCCGATCACCGCATTCCCCACCGCCGCCTCCACGAGCCCCGCCTCGCGCAGCAGCTTCTCCGCGTCGATGACCAGCGTCCCCTTCGGCCCCATCGCCGACGACGCCGCCCCCGCGCTCGCCCCCTCGACCGCGTGCGCCTCGACCCGCCGCTGCGCCGGCGGCGCCGACGGCACCCGCCCCCGCTCCGACACCGGCCCCGCGGGCACCGGCGCCGCCCCCCCGGCGGTCTGCGCCAGGTGCGCCGCGCCCCCAGCCTGCTGCGCCGCGTACCGCTCGCGCCACCCGCCGAACTGCGGCTTGTCCCCCGTCTCGCCCTGCGGCCGCGCCCCGAACAGCTTGCGCGCGATCTCCCCCTCGTCCTCAGAGACGTCCTCGATCCGCAGCAGCGCCCCGTGACGATCCTCCATCGTCACGTCGCGCTCCCGCACGAACCGCACCGACACCCCACCCGGGATGTCCGCCTCACGCCCGCTCGTGATCGACGTCCACTTGATGTTCGACCGGTACAGCACCGTCGCGATCCTCGCCGCGGCGTGCGCGATGGCCCCGAACGGCTCATCGTGCTTGTGCACGATCACGACCCGCTTCGGCAGCGACCCCTCGTCCGCCACCCAGTCCCACGTCGCGCTGCTCCGCCGCAGGTACGGCAGATCCCCGAACTCCTCGACGTACCGCTCCAGCACGTGCGCCACCCGCTCCGGCGCGTCGCGCACCGCGCCCACGTACTCGCGGTAAAACATGCCCGCCGACGAGTTGACCTCCGTCGCGTTCATCACGTGCCGGTAAAACGTCGCCGACGCCTCCAGGAGCGACGTGTACCCGAGGTCCCGATCCACCGCGACGAGCCCGTGCGCGAACGGCGGATTCCCCCGACCGGCGTGATCCATCGCCCCGCCGATCCGGAACCCGAAGATGAGCCCCACCGCGCCGTGCCCAGGCTCGTGCTGCGTGTCGTCGCGCGACAGGTTGCCGATCGCGAACGCATGCGTCGCCCCCGTCGCGGGCTCGATGTACTTCATCAGCCGCGCCAGGTGGCTGAAATGCGTCGTCGTCAGCGCCCCCTGCGGCACCTCCGGGCAGTACATGAAATCGATCTGATGCCCAGGGATGTTCCCGTGCAGCACGTGATACCACGCCGCCTCCGCAGGCGCGCGGTACCGCGGGATCACATACCCCGAGGCGCCCTCGCTACCGTACATTGGGCCTGACCTGCTGCTGCGGCAACTGCGGGGCCGGGAGCTGCGCGGTCCGCGACAGCGCCGGATTCGGCCCGATGTCCGCCTTCATCCGCTGGAGCAGCTGCGGATCATACGCGTTCTTCGGGAGGATCCGCTCCACGAAGTGCGAGAACAAATGGTGCGTGCTGTGCCCGTAGCTCGCCGAACCGACCAGCACCCGAATGTCGATGTGGTTCTTGTACCGCTCGAGGCTGTCGATGAGCGGCTTGTAATACCCGCGCGCCTCCTTCTCCACCTCGGCCGGCGTCCCGGACAGAACATCGGACTTGTTGATGAACAGCACCACCGCCTTGCACGACGCCAGCGTCTTCGGGCTGAAGAAGAACTGCAGCGACTGCGGCTGAAACTCCCGGAGCTGCTCCTGGATCCGCGACGGCTCGAGCTTCTGCCCGTCCTTGCCCGCCAGATCCACCACCATCAGGAGCCCATGGATCTCCTCCATGATGAGCTCCTGCTGCGCGTCCACGATGTGCTCGCCGCCCCAGTCGCCGATCTCGAACACGTGCTCCGTCAAGACCTCTTTCGTGAGCACGTGGCTGACCGTCCGCTCGTACCGCTCGATCTTCGTCCCCTGCAGCGTGCCGAGATCCACGAGCGGATTCGCCCACTTGAGCGTGAGCGACGTCTTGCCGGTCCACTTGATGCCCAGGGTCAGGATCTTGTAGCGCTTCTGCGTGATCTTCGGCCGGCTATCGAGCTCGCTCTTGTACCAGTCGATCTCCTTCTGCTGGGCGTCGAGCCAGTCGACCTTCTGCCGATCCTCGCCCCGCGCGATCTCGAGCGCCTGCTGGAGCTGCGCGTACTGCCCCCGCATCTGCTCCAGCTGGTTCTTCGCCTGCCGGAGCGCCTCGATGTGCTGGTTCGCGTCCTTCAGCTGCCGCTTCAGCGGCGCCACCTGCATCAGCAAGAACACGACGCCCGCGCCGCACGCCACCGCAACCAACCCAAGCACAATCGGTAGAACAACCTGCATGGCCCTCAAACCTCGCGCCCCGACGGGCGGCTATCCCAAGCTGTCCTGTCCCGTGAGGCCGGAAAAACGGCCAGCGCGGGCCGGCCTGAGTCCTGAGCTCTCATCAGACCACGGCTCGCCGCAGCCGACAAGTCCGAGGTAGTCCCCGGCACCAGCCGTGCCTTCACCGTTCGCCACCGTTCGCCAGCGCCCGCCATGGCCCCACACACCTCGCGCCCCGCGCCCATGCCGCTCCCCGCGACGCCCCGCTACCGGCCTGTTCCGCTCACCGCGCGCCGCCGCCCTTCCGGGTGACCCGCGGCAGCGCCGTCCTCGTCTCCGGCGCGAGATCCAGCGCGTCCCGCTCCCCGGCCGCGAGCCGCAGCGCGCCCGCATACGCGATCATCGCCCCGTTGTCCGTGCAGCTCGCGAACGGCGGGACGAACAGCGCGAGCCCCCGCCGCTCGCACGCCGCCGCCATCCTCGCCCGGAGCCCCCGGTTCGCCGCGACGCCCCCCGCGAGCACCACCCGCTCGACCCCCTCGACCCGCGCCGCCCGCACGGTCTTCTGCACGAGCGCGTCGACCACCGCGCCCTGGAACGCCGCGCACAGGTCGTGGAGCGCCTGCCCCTCGGGCCGACCCCGCTTCGCCACGTGGCGCGCCACCGCGCTCTTGATGCCCGAGAAGCTGAACTCGAGCGACTCCTTCCGCGCCATCACCGCCGGCACCGCCTCCGACGCGGCCGCCGCATCCCCCGTCGCCGCGAGCCGGTCGACCACCGGGCCGCCCGGATACCCGAGGCCGAGCAGCTTCGCCACCTTGTCGAACGCCTCGCCCGCAGCGTCGTCGCGCGTCGCGCCGAGCTCGCGGATCGCGCCGAGCGAGGGCCCGTCCACCCGGTAGATCGCCGTGTGCCCGCCCGAGGCGAGCAGCGCGACGTACGGGAACGACGGCCGCTCCTCCGGCGGCGGCGCGCCGCCCCGCCGCAGGAACACCGCGAGCAGGTGCCCGACGAGGTGATCGACGCCGACGAGCGGCTTGCCCGCCGCCCACGCGAGCCCCTTCGCCGCCTGCAGGCCGACGAGCAGCGCCCCCGCGAGCCCAGGCCGCGACGTCACCGCGACGCCGTCGAGGTCCGCCGCCGCGACGCCGGCGCGCGACAGCGCCTCGCGCACCACCGGGACCACCGCGCGCGCGTGATCGCGCGCCGCGACCTCGGGCACGACCCCGCCGTACGGCGCGTGCAGCGCCACCTGGCTGCGCACGACGTCCGAGAGGACGTCGCCGCCCTCGGTCACCACCGCCGCCGCCGTCTCGTCGCACGATGTCTCGATCCCTAGAACCCGCATGTCCCCGTCCGCCGCGTCAGCCTGAAATTGCCGAACACCTGCCGCTCTCCCTCCGCCTGCGCCGCGCCCGGCGCAAGCGGCTCCCGGCCCGGCCGGAGCAGGCGGACCTCGACGGACGCGTCGGTGCGCAGCGACAGGATCGCGAGCAGCGGCTCCGCCGCGGGATCCGACGCGCTCACGGCGTAGATCGCGTTGCGCTCGCGGCCCTCCCCGAACTCCAGCCGCGACAGCGGATCGTGGGCGAGCGCGCCGATCGGCCTGAGCGGCGCGCCGTCGAGGAGGCGCCGCTCCGGCGCGGCCCCGTCGGGCGCCTCGTAGGTCCACAGCGCGCCCGGCGGCTCCGGCCCGTCGAGCGCGTCCGCGTCGAGCGACAGCCGCATCTGCACCCGCGGGCTCAGGCCCGCGCGGAACGCGCCGCCCAGCGTGATCGCGCCGCAGTAGGCCTCGCCGTCCGCCGTCGAGAACCGGCTCACGTCGTCGCAGCCGGCCGCGCCGCCCGCCGCGGCCGCGCCGGCCAGGACGAGCGGCGCGAGCCGCAGCGGGGCGCGCCGCGGCCCGGGCGCTGCAGCGGCGCTCACGGCGCGCCGCTCCGCATCAGATCGGCCGCGGCCTGGCGCACGCGCGGCTCGGGGTCGCGCGCCGCGAGGTGCTTCAGCACCGGCGCCGCTGCCGCGCGGTCCGCCGAGGCGAGGGCGCGCGCCGCCGCCTCGCGCACGAGGGCGTACGCGTCGGAGCGGGCCGCCGCGCCGAGCGTCTCCGCCACCTGGCCCGGCCGCCCGCCGGCCGCGCCGCCGCCGCCAGGCGCGCCCAGCCGGCCCAGGGCCTCCGCCGCGCGGACGCGGAGCGGCCAGCTCGGCGAGGTCCGCAGGAGCTCCGAGACCGCCGCGATGGTCGGCCCGTGCCGGACCGCGCCGAGCGCCGCGAGCGCCGCCCGCCGCACGCTCTCCTCCGGATCGCCGAGCGCGTCGATCACCGCGGCCTGCGCCTCGGGCTCGGGCCGCGTGGCGAGCAGCTCCACGGCGCGCGTGCGCACCTCGATCGCCGGGTGCCGCACGAGCGCCACGAACCCGCCCACGACCGCGGCCGCGACCCCCTCCACGGCCGCCTCGACCTGCCGCCGGAGCTCCGGGGCGAGCTCGGCGCGCCCGTCCGTGAACGGCGCGAGCCCGAGCGCCGCCCCGTCGCCGGCGGCGCCGCGATCGCCGGCCGCGCCCGCGCCGCGCGGGCCGGCCGCGCCGCGCGACAGGATCGCGTCCGCGACGACCAGCGCCCGCTCCGGCGACGTCGCGACCGCGGCGACCGCCGCCTTCTGGAGCGCCGGGCCGAGCGCCACGAGCGCGGCCGCGCGGTCCTCCGGGCCGGGCGGATCCGGGTCGAGCCCCGCGAGCACGTCCTTCACCGTCAGCGCCCCGTCCGGCACGGGCAGCGGCTCTCGTGCGCGCGGGTAGGCCCGCCGCGTGAGCGCGACCGCCGCCGACACCGCGGCCGCGCGCAGCCCCTCGTCCGACGAGAACGCGCCGGCCGCGATCGCCTGCGCGGCGCCCCCCGAGGCGGGCGCCTCGGCCTCGCCGGCGCCCTTCGCCGAGGCGCCGTCGCCGAGCCGCGCGAGCGTGAGCAGCGCCGCGCGGCGGAGCTCCGGCTCGCTCGAGTCCGCGAGCGACATGAACAGCGCGGGCCCCTCGCCGCCGCCGCCGATCTCGCCCAGCGCGCGGACCGCGGCCGCGCGCGGCACGGAGCCGGCCTCGGGCGCCCGCGCGACCGCGGACAGCGCCGCCGCGTGCCTCCGGTCGTGCGTCAGCCCGAGGCCGACCGCCGCGATCGCCCGCACCTCCGGCGCCGGCGAGGACAGGAGCCGCGCGAGCAGCGCCTCGGCCTTCGCCGCGGGCCGGCCGCCGCCCGCCGCGAGCCGCGCCACGCCCCAGGTCGCCGCGACCGCGACCGCGTCGTTCGGCAGCACGCTCGCCGCCGCGTCCCGCGGCGCGAGCATCTGCTCGTAGCGCTCCAGCATCGACGGGTCGCGCAGCGCGCCGCACGCGATCATCGCGCGGGCGCGCAGGCCCTTGTCCGCCTGCCCGATCGCGAAGTTGTAGAGCGCCGGCCCGGCGCTCTTGTTCTCGACGTAGGCCAGCACCTCGATCGCGACCTTCTGCTGCGACTCCTTCTCGTCGGCGAGCGCGTCGAGCAGCGGCTTCACCGCGCGCGCGCCGATCTTCGCGAGCT
This sequence comes from Sorangium sp. So ce185, assembly GCF_051526825.1. NCBI lineage: Bacteria > Pseudomonadati > Myxococcota > Polyangiales > Polyangiaceae > Sorangium > Sorangium sp. So ce185. The sequence continues at coordinate 2,764,778 of NZ_CP150316.1, forward strand.
CCGCGCGCGCGGCCGCGCTCGCCGCGCCGCCCTCGGCGCGGACCTTCTGCATCAGCGGGAAGGTCATCGCCCCGTACAGCTCGACGAGCAGCCGCCGGTAGAGCGGCTTCTGCGGGTTGCCGACCGCGACCGGCAGGAGCTCGCGCTCGAGCACCTCGAGCGAGCCCCGGCCGAGGTTCACCTGCATCGACATCCGCGCGGCGCGCGCGACGAGCTCCTCGTCGTTCGACGCCCGCACGACGCGCCGGAAGAGCCGGTCGGCCTCGTCGGCCTGCCCCGCGGTGAGCAGGAGCTCGGCGAGGTCGAAGTAGACGGGGAAGAGCCGGTCGTTCTTCGCGAGCGCCTGCCGGTACTCGGCGATGGCGCGCGGGAAGTCCTGCCGCCTCCGGTACATGTCGCCGAGCTTCTGGTGGCCGCTCGCGTCCTCGGGCGACAGCTCGACGGCGCGCGCGGCGTACCGGATCGCGTCGTCGTCGCGGTAGAGCTCCGCGGCGTACTGCGCCATGCGCTGGTAGAACTCGCGGGCCCGCTTCGGGTTCACCTCGACGAGCTTGCCCAGCACGTCGATGGCGCCGAGGAGGTTCTGCTGGAGCACGAGCACGCGCTCCAGCGCGAGGAGCGAGTCCTCGTCGCCCGGCGCGGCCTGGACGAGCTTGCGGAGCGTGGCCTCGGCGTCGGGCAGCCGGTGCAGCTTGCGCTGCACCTCGGCGAGCAGCCGCCCCGCCTCCAGGTCGGGCGGGGTCGCGTTGAAGCGCGCGCCGAGCGGCCCGACGCGGCCCTGCAGCTCGTGGGTGAGCGACCAGAGGCTGACGATGTGGGTGCGCGCCTCGCGCGCGAGCAGCTTGTCGCCGCCCGCGCCGGCGAGCAGCTGCTCCCACAGCTCGCGCGCCTCGGCGTAGCGTGGCCCGGCGTTGCCGAGCGAGCTCGCGGTGCGCTCCAGCGCGATCGCCAGCGCCTTCTTGTAGCGGGCGTTCGCGGGCTCGAGCTGCGCGGCCTCCCGGAGCGCGGCGAGCGCCTCGGTCACCATGTCGTGGTCGAGGTACACCTCGCCGAGGGTGGCCGCGGCGCGCGCCCGGCTCGGCACGACCAGATTGATGCGCGCCCAGGTCTCCAGCGCCTTCTTCTTGTCGCCCGCCTGGAAGTACCGGTCGCCGAGGTCGACGAGGTGGCTCGGATCCCCGCCCGCGGCCCCGGCGAGCCGCTGGAGCACCTTGAGGGCCCGGTCCTTCTCCTCGACGCGCTCGTAGAAGTCGGCGACGGCCGCGAGCGTCTCGGGCTCGTCCGCGACGCGCCCCTCGAGCTGGGTGAGCAGCGCGAGCGCCTTGGGCCGATCGCCCCGCTGGATGAGCGTCTCGCACAGCTCGAACACGAAGTCGGCGTTGTTCGGGGCCGCCTTGATCAAGAGCTCGTACTCGCGGATCGCGGTGTCGAGCTCGCCGGCGGTCTGGAGCAGGTGCACGAGCCGGAGCCGCGTGTCGATGTGCTTGCCGTCGAGCGCGAGCGCCCTCCGGTAGATCGCGATCGCCTTGTCGACGTCGCCGGTCTCCTCGTACAGCGCGCCGAGGGTCGCGAGCCGCTGGAAGTCCTGCCCCCGCTCGGCCTCGAGGATCGCGATGAGCTCGGCGAGCTTGCCCTCGGCGCGGAAGGCGTCGGTCATGATGAGCAGGATCTCGGCCCGCACGCCCGCGGCGTTGCCGGCGATGGAGAGCGCCCGCTTCAGGACGGCGAGCGCCTCGTCCATCTTCTTCTGCCGCGCGAGCGCCTGCCCGAGGTCGCGCAGCGCCGGCGCGAGCGCCCGGTTGTCGCCGGCGGCGGCCTTCACGAGCTCGCGGAACTCGGCCTCGGCGCGCGCGTGGTGCCCGCGCGCGGAGAGCTCGCGCCCGAGCTCGGCCTTCACGAAGAGCGAGCCCTGCGCGTTCTTCACGAGCGCGTCGTGGTGCGCCTTGGCCGCGTCGAAGTCCGAGAGGTCGAGGCAGAGCGCGAGCAGCGTGCGCCGGGTCTGCTCGACGTCCGCGGCGACCTTGAGCAGCGGCAGCGCCTTCTCGTAGTGCGCCCGCGCGCGGGCCTTGTCGCCGCGGTCCGCCTCGAGCTGGGCGAGCGCCATCATCGCCGCCGGGTCCGCCGGCCGGTCCGCGATGGCGGCCTCGTACGTCTTGATGGCGTCGTCGTAGCGCCCGTCCTGCTTGTAGATGCCGGCGAGCACGACCTTGGAGGCCCAGGCATCGGCGCCGGGCTGCGCGGCGCGGCGCTCGAACTCCTCGACGAGCTTCTTCAGGTTCCCGTCGCGCTCGCGGTAGAGCTGGGCGAGGCGCTGGAGCGGGAAAGGCGCGCTCGGCTGGCTCATGACGATGGCCGTGTAGCGCGCGATGAGCGCGTCGTTCGACGGCCCGCTCCGCTTCGCGTCGGCGCCCTCGGCCGGCTCGGGCTTGGCCTGCGGCGCTTGTTCGGGCTGCGGCCGCGGTCCCGGCTGCGGCCGCGGTCCGGGCTGCGGCCGCGCGGCGGGGCCCGGCTTGCCGCCGCCGGGCTTCGGGGCCTTCGGTTTGCGCTTGCCGCGGCCGGAGGGATCGAAATCCGCGGCCTCGGCGTGCGGGATCGCGAGCGTCGCGGCTGCGGGGACCAGGACCGCGAGGCAGCCGGCCAGAACGAGGGATCGCACGGGGGTAGGGTAGATCGGCGGTGCGCGGCGGGCCACGCGGAGCGGCGGCGGCGCGTCCAGGGAGGGGCGCGACGGGCGCTGCAGCGCCGGGCGGGTGAGCTCGGCGGGCACGTCTGCCCTTTCCGGGGAATGCTTGACGGGCGAGGTGGGGCCGAGGACAGTCACTGTGCGCGCCGCGAGCCCCCTCTCCGCCGCTGAAAGGCGGCGGCCCCATTGAAGGAAGCCATGCCCTTCGTCCCCGCACTCGGCCAGTCCGATTTCCGCGAGCTCCGCCGGGCGGGCGCCGGCTACGTCGACAAGACCTCGTTCATCGGACAGCTCCTCGCCGATCCCGCACAGGTCGTCCTGTTCCCGCGGCCGCGCCGCTTCGGCAAGACCTTGAACCTCTCCACCCTCGCGTATTTCCTCGGGAAATCCGACGAGGACCTCTCCCCGCTGTTCCAGGACCTCGCCGTCTGGAGCGACCCGGCGGCCCGCGCGCATTTCCAGCAGCACCCTGTCCTGCTCCTCACGTTCAAAGACATCAAGACCGCCTCTTACGAGACCACCCAGGAAGGGATTCGCAGCGAGCTCCAGGGCCTGTATGCGAAGCATCGTTATCTCCTCGACGAAGGGGCGCTCGAGCCGCATGAGCGCCCGCGGTTCGAGCGCATCCTTTATGGCGAAGCGACCGAGGAAGACTGCCGTCGCTCGCTCAGGGAACTTTCGGATCACCTCGCGCGCCATCACGGCCGCCGGGTGATGATTCTCATCGATGAATACGACACCCCGATCCAATCCGGATATCTCAACGGCTTCTTCGACGAGGTGACGCTGTTCTTCCGGAACTTCTTCTCTGCCGCCCTCAAGGACAATCCCTCCCTCTTCAAGGGGGTGCTCACCGGGGTGCTGCGGGTCGCCCGGGAGAACCTCTTCTCGGGCCTCAACAACGTCATCGTCTCCTCGATCCTGAACGATCGCCGCTACGCAACGTCCTTCGGCTTCACCGAAGCGGAGGTCGCCGGCGTCCTTGAGCAGGCGCGGCCCGACAGCGCTCCCGCCGGGCAGACCGCGCCGCTCCCGGAGCACGCGCCGCTCCGCCTCGACGATATCCGGGCCTGGTACAACGGATATCTCTTCAGCGGCGAGGTCATCTACAATCCCTGGTCGATCCTCAACTGCGTGGCCAGCGGCGCCCTCCGGCCCTACTGGGTCAACACCGCCTCGACCGACCTCCTCCAGGATCTCATCGCCCGGCGCGGGCTCGGCCTCTCGAGCGAGACCGAGGCGCTCCTGCGCGGCGAGCCTGTCGAGGCACACATCGACGAGAACATCGTCCTGCGCGACCTGGACCAGCAGCCCGAGGCGCTGTGGAGCTTCCTCCTCTTCTCCGGCTATCTCACGCCCAGGGCGGTGCGCGAAGAGCTCGGGGACGTCATCGCCGAGCTCGCGATTCCCAACATCGAGGTCCGCGTCGCCTATCGCGATCTCTTCCGCTCCTGGCTGCGGCGCGGGCTGCCGGAGCGGAGGCACGCCGAGGGGCTGCTCCGCGCGCTGCTCGCGGGCGACGCGCCGTCGCTGGAGGCGCTGCTCGAGCGGCTGCTCGTCACCGTGATGTCCTACCAGGACCCCGCCGGCCGGGAGCCGGAGAAGCTCTATCACGGCTTCATCCTCGGCCTGCTCGTGCAGCTCGAGGGCGACTACGACGTCCGCTCCAACCGCGAGTCGGGCCTCGGTCGCGCCGACGTCCTCGTGCGGCCGCGGACGCCGGGGCGCCCAGGGGTCGTGCTGGAGCTCAAGGTGCCGCAGCGCGGCGAGACGCCGGAGCAGGCGCTCCTCGCCGCCGCGCGGCAGGTCCGCGATCGCCGCTACGCGGCAGAGCTCATCGCCGCCGGCGCCGCGCCCGTGCACGCGCTGGTCGCGGTCTTCGACGGAAAGCGCGCCTGGGTCAGGCCCGTCGCCGAAGTCCTCTCCGGCGCCGAGGACGGACCCTCGCGGGACTGACCGCTCCGGACACGTGTCGTGGTGCGGAGCACAACCTCCTGCCCACCTTACGCACCGCTCCGCGGCAAACCGTAACCTAGATCTCGTAACGGTTGCCTTCCTCACAGCACAAATTGCTCCCTGGAAGCGGCGCGGTTCTGGATATCCTCGGCCACTGCGATGGGCTCTTCCGACGCACTGCACTGGCGAGCGCCGCGGCTCCCGGGGCCGCCGCAGGGGTACCGCTGATGCGCGCAGGGGACCTCGTCGGCAACCGCTTCGAGATCGAGGGGCACGCCACCGCCGGCGGCATGGCGCAGATCTTCCGCGCCCGCGACCGGCTCACCGGCGAGCCGGTCGCGGTGAAGATCCTCCAGCGCCGGGGCCCCCAGGAGACGCACCGCTTCCTCCGCGAGGCGCAGGCGCTCGCCACGCTCCGTCACCCCGGGATCGTCGCGTACGTCGCGCACGGCGCGACCGAGGGCGGCGACCTCTTCCTCGCCATGCAGTGGCTCTCCGGCGAGACCCTCGCCGAGCGCTTCCTCCGCGAGCCGCTCACCGTGCCCGAGAGCCTCGCGCTCGGCGCGCGCGTCGCCGCCACGCTCGGCGCCCTCCACCGCCTCGGCGTCGTCCACCGCGACCTCAAGCCGAGCAACCTCCTGCTCGTCGGCGGCTCCGTCGACGAGGTCACCCTGCTCGACTTCGGCGTCGCGCGCGTCGCGGAGGCCGGCCAGGAGCTCACCATGCCCGGCGTGATGCTCGGCACCCCCGGCTACATGGCGCCCGAGCAGGCGCGCGGCGAGCTCACCATCGACGCCCGCGCCGACGTCTTCGCCCTCGGCTGCGTCCTCTACCGCTGCCTCACCGGCCGGCCCCCGTTCGTCGGCAACGACGGCCTCTCCGTGCTCGTGAAGGTCCTCCTCGAGGATCCGCCCCGGCTCCGGGAGCTCCGCGGCGAGGTGCCCGCCGCGCTCGACGATCTCGTCATGCGCATGCTCGCCAAGGCCCCGCGCGACCGCCCCCGCGACGGCGCGGCCGTGGCCGCCGAGCTCGCGTCGCTCGGCGAGCTCGCGCCCGGCTCGCGGCGCGTCCCGTTGCCGATCGGCGGCCCCGCCCCCGAGCTCACCACCGGCGAGCGCCGGATGATCTGCCTCCTCCTCGCCCGCGACGGCGCGCTCGACAGCGACGCGACCCGGTCCGAGGGCGAGGACGCGCTCCGGGTGCGCGCGCTCAGCGCCCTGGCCGAGCGCCACCAGGGCCGCCTCGAGATCATCGAGTCGCGCTCGCCGGTCGTCGTGCTCTCCGGCGCCGTCGCGCCGACCGATCTCGCCGCCCGGGGCGCGCGGTGCGCGCTCGCGATGCAGGTGCTGCTCGGCGGCGCGCCCGTCGCGCTGGTCTCGGGGCGCACCGAGCTCACCGCCCGCTCCCCGATCGGCAACCTCATCGACCAGGCCGCGGCGCTCCTCGCCGGCGACGCGGCGCGGCCCGGCGTCGTCCGCATCGACGAGGTCACGGCCGGCCTGCTCGGCGCGCGGTTCGACGTCGGAGCCGACCCCACCGGCCACCTCCTGCGCGGCGAGCGCGACGACCTCGAGGTGGTGCCGCGCCTGCTCGGCAAGCCGACGCCGTGCGTGGGCCGCGACCGCGAGCTGTCCCTCCTCGAGGCGACCTTCGTCCAGTGCATCGAGGAGCAGACCCCGTCCGCGGTGCTGGTCACCGCCCCCGCGGGCATGGGCAAATCGCGCCTGCGCACCGAGCTGCTCCGGCGCCTCCGGGCGCGCGGCGAGCCGATGGAGATCTGGATCGCGCGCGGCGATCCGATGAGCGCCGGCGCCTCCTTCGGCCTCCTCTCGCAGGCGCTCCGGCGCGCGCTCGGCGTCGCCGACGGCACGCCGGCCGCGGCGGTGCAGCGCAAGATCCGCGAGCGCGTCGGCCGCCACGGCGAGGACGGCGCCCGCCTCGCGCCGTTCCTGGGCGAGCTCGTGGGGGCGCCCTTCCCGGACGACGAGAGCGAGGCGCTCCGGGTGGCGCGCCGGAGCTCCGTGCTCATGGGCGATCAGCTGCACCTCGCCTGGGAGGAGTTCCTGCGCGCCGAGTGCGCGGCGCAGCCGGTGCTGCTCGTGCTCGAGGACCTGCACTGGGGCGATCTGCCGACGGTGGCCATGATCAACAGCGCCCTCCGCAACCTGCGCGACGCGCCGTTCATGGTGCTGGCGCTCGGCCGGCCCGAGGTGCGCGAGATGTTCCCGAAGCTGTGGGCCGGCCGCGGCGTGCAGGAGATCGAGCTCACGGGGCTCTCGCGCCGCGCCAGCGAGCGGCTCGTGCGCCAGGCGCTCGGCAACGCGGCCGCCGAGCAGGTCGTCGCCACGCTTGTCGAGCGCGCCGACGGCAACGCGTTCTTCCTGGAAGAGCAGATCCGCGCCGCCGCCGACGGGCGGGGCGCCGCGCTGCCGGAGACGGTGCTGGCGATGGTGCAGGCGCGGCTCGAGGCGCTCGATCCCGAGGCGCGGCGCGTCCTCCGGGCGGCGAGCGTCTTCGGCCAGAGCTTCCGGCCCGCGGGCGTGGCCGCGCTGCTCGGCGGCGCCGACGCCGAGGTGGGGGACCGGCTCGCCGAGCTCGTCGAGCGCGAGGTGATCGTCCCGCGGCGGCAGCCTGGCCGGCGCGGCGACGGCCTCCTCTCCGCGCTGTCCTCCTCCCCGCGCCCGGGGCCCATCGACGAGCCCGAGCGCGACGCGCCCACGGCGTGCGAGGCCGCGGCGCTCGAGCTCGGCGCGCCGGGCGAGGCGGGCGAGGCCGAGCCCGAGTACAGCTTCCGGCACGGCCTCGTGCGGGAGGCGGCGTACGGCGCGCTGACGGACTACGACCGGCAGCTCGGGCACCGGCTCGCGGGCGAGTGGCTGGAAGGGGAGGGGAAGGGCGACGCGGCGGAGCTCGCGGAGCACTTCGAGCGCGGCGCCGAGCCGGGGCGGGCGGCGGCGTGGTACCGGCGCGCGGCGGAGCAGTCCCTGCGCGGCAACGATCTCCTCGCCGCGATCGGGCACGCCGAGCGCGGCCTCGCGTGCGGCGCCTCCGGGGCGGAGGCGGGCGGGCTGCTCCTCGTCGAGGCGGAGGCCCGCGTGTGGCGCGGCGATTTCGCCGCGGCCGAGCAGCGCGCGCTCGAGGCGGCCGCGCTCTTCGAGCCGGGCTCGCCGCCCTGGTACTCCGCCGCGACCGGGGTGGTCATGGCCGCCGGCAAGCAGGGGGCGCTCGACCGCGTGGAGTCCTGGGTGGCGACGGCGCGGGGCGCGTCGCCCGGCGAGGGCGCGCTCACCCGGCGGGACATCTGCCTCGTCGAGGGCGCCCTCTGGCTCGTCTTCGGTGGCCGCTACTCCGCCGCGGACGGGATCATCGCCGCGCTCGAGCGCAGCGGGGACGAGGGCCGGGCGCTCGACGTCGAGGTGCGCGCCAGGCTTTACGAGGCGCGCGCCATCCGCGCGATGACCTTCGGCGATCCCGGCGCTTGCCTGGAGGGCATCGAGGCGGCGCTCGCGGTGTTCGAGCGGAGCGGCGATCGCCGCAACGCGTGCTCGCTGCGGGTGAACCTGGGCGCCGTCACCATGGAGCTCGGCGACTACGAGGGGGCCGAGGCCGCGCTGCGCGCCGCGCTGCGCGCCGCGGATCAGATGGAGCTCACGGACCTGGCCGCGTTCGCCCGCAGCAACCTGGGCAACGTGATGATCGCCCGCGGCGACCTCGACGAGGCGCGGCGGGTCGAGGCGGAGGCGATCGCGACGTTCCAGCGGCTGGGCGATCCGAGGGCCGAGGGGGTCGCGCGCGCCTACCTGGCGAAGGCGGCGCTGCTCGGCGGCGACCTCGCCGTCGCGGAGGCCGAGGCCCGCGCGGCCGCCGAGCTCCTGCAGAGCGCGCCGCCGCTGCGCGCCGCGGCGTGGGCGCTCTCCGCGCGCGTGCTGCTCCGGAAGGGCCGCGCCGACGAGGCGCTCGCGCTGTCCGGCGAGGCGCTCGCCCTCCTCGAGTCGCTCGGCGCGGTCGAGGAGGGCGAGTCGCTGATCCGGCTCGTCCGGGCGGAGGCCCTCTTCGCGAGCGGCCGGCAGGACGAAGGGATCGCCGCGGTCGCGCGGGCGCGCCAGAGCGTGCTCGCCCGCGCGGGGCAGATCTCGAATCCTCGCAACCGGGATCGGTTCCTCTCGTCGCTCGACAACGTCGAGACGCTCGCGCTGGCGGCGCGGTGGCTCGGCGACAGCGACGCTCGGCAATGATGCGACATGGGTGCGATGGATAACGGTGCGATCCAGCGAACGTAGGATTCCCTGCCAGCGTCTCTCCCGAAGTCCTCGCGCCGCCCACGAGCGCGCCTGATCGGCTGCTCGCACGCTGTTTTTGCGATATCGACGCAGGTGCGGAATCTTGAGGTCCCTCCCGAAAACGGGTTGAGGAAACTCCTGATACATGTTTGAGTGGCTATTGAGGGGGCTATGCGAAATCGTATCGTACTCGCGATCTCGTTCCTGGGCCTGATGACTGCCTGTTTGCCGGCCTGCGTGAGTGAGGGCGACCCCTTCGAGGAGGACAGCGAGACGGCGGCGCAAGAGGTGTTCACGCGGAACGCATTCACGAAGAACGCGCTCAAGGCCAGCGCGCTCACGACCGACAGGGTCGCGACGGGGGAGCTCACTGGCAATCCGCTGACCACCGACGCGATCGCCGGCAGCGGCGATGTCCTGAACGCGCTCCGGGATCCGCTGGCCCGAGAGTTCCTGAAGTACGCGGTGGGCTGCGCGCTCCCGGCGGGGCAGTCGGTGGAGGTCTCCCTGGACGGCGAGACTCACGTCTTCGAGGGGGATGTCGGTCTTTCACCCGAGTGGGGCAGGGCGCACGGGCACTGCAACGCGCGATGCCAAGGGTGGGTGTCCTCCTGCATGCTGGCCAGGGTCAACCACCTCGGGGAGAGCCTCCCCATCTCGATGCGCGGCCAGAACAAGGCCCTTGAGCTGGAGCCCGCGGAGCGGGAGTCGTTCCCTCACCGGGAGGGGGCTTATTTCGGCGATCTCTTCGCGCCGGAGCAGCTCCGGTTCGCGTGCAGGTCGCCCGGGTCGACGCTCATCCGCCGCGTGTGCGGCGGGACGGGCGCGGACGCGGACGGCTGCGTCGTCGAGGTCCTCGGCGAGTGCGACGATCACTGCGGCAACCCGGCGTCGGACGGCAGCTTCCGGAACTGCTCCGGCGGGGGCCATACGATTCCGACGACGGTGACGATCTTCCGGCAGTAGCGGGATCAGGTCCCTGCCGCGGGCTCCTCGTCGCCCCCGAACAGGACGCCGACGGGCAGCTCCACGGCCTCGAACGGCTCGGCGCGCACGCGGTCGCCGGGGCCGGCGGTGAGCGCAGCGAGGTAGCCGTCTGCCGTCCAGCGCAGCACGGTGAGCGTCTCGTTCTGCGGGTCGACGATCCAGTAATGGGTGATCTGGAACCGGTGATAGACGCGTAGCTTCTTGACGAGATCGTTGCTGGCGTTCGAGGCGGAGAGCACCTCGCAGACCCAGTCCGGCCTGCTCTTCACCGGCCGGCCGCTCGGGCGCTCGGGGGTGCGCTCGCGGCGCCAGCCGGCGATGTCGGGGCGGTAGACCTCATGCGGATCGAGCTCGATCTCGACCTCGGGGAGGATCCACCACCCTCCGGGATGACCGCCGCCCGGGCGGCGATGGAAGGGGCCGCGCAGGCGGGCGATCACCTCGCCCTGCGCGTCGCTGTGCTCAGCGCTCGGGGTCGCCTTCTCGACGATCGCGCCGTCGATGATCTCGGCGCGCACGTCAAGGGGCAGCCGCGCGAGATCTTCGGCGGTGGCGCGACCGAGCGGCGAAGCAGTTGCCATGCCGGAAAGTGTACCGCATCCGGCCGCGGGCCTCCCCGCGACGGCTCCCCGCTTTCGTACTAGAGTCGCGCCGCCATGAACCGACGGCCGCCCGCCCTGCTCGCCTGCCTGCTCCTCGCCGCCTGCGCCTCGCCGGAGCCCCGGCCGAAGGAGCCCCTCGGCCAGATCCCCGAGGCGACGACCACGGCGAAGCCCGAGTGGCTCCCCTTCCGCATCCGCGCCGGCAAGAGCGTCGCCGCCGACCCGCGCGAGAAGCACCTCGCCGACCTCCGGCAGCTCACCTTCGCAGGCGAGAACGCCGAGGCCTACTGGTCGCCCGACGGCAGGAAGCTCATCTTCCAGTCGACCCGCGACGGCAACGCGTGCGACCAGCAGTACGTGATCGACCTGGAGAGCGGCGAGGTCCGCCGGGTCTCGAACGGCCAGGGCAAGACGACCTGCGGCTACTTCCTCTTCCCCGCGCCCCCGGCCCCGGCGCAGCCGCGCGTCCTCTTCGCGTCCACCCACGCCGCCGGCGAGGCGTGCCCGCCGAAGCCGGATCACTCGCAGGGCTACGTGTGGCCGCTCGACGAGTTCGACATCTACACCGCGAACCCCGACGGCTCGGATCTCCGCCCCCTCATCCAGGGCAAAGGCTACGACGCCGAGGCCACCGTCGCGTTCGACGGCTCGCGCCTCGTGTTCACGAGCACGCGCGACGGGGACATCGAGCTCTACACCGCGAAGCTCGACGGCTCCGACGTCCGGCGCATCACGAGCACGCCCGGCTACGACGGCGGCGCCTTCTTCTCGCCCGACTCGACCAAGCTCGTCTGGCGCGCGAGCCGCCCGACCGGCGCGGCGCTCGACGACTACCGCGCGCTGCTCGCCAAGGGGCTCGTCCGCCCGAGCGCCCTCGAGATCTTCGTCGCGGGCGCCGACGGGCAGAACCCGCGCGCGGTGACGAGGAACGGCCGCGCCAACTTCGCGCCCTACTTCCTGCCGGACTCGCGGCGGCTCGTCTTCGCCTCGGATTTCAGCACCCCGCAGGGCGCCCGGGGCATGCCGAACTTCGACCTCTACCTCGTCGACTCGGAGGGGCCCCCGGGGCCCGACGGCGTGCCGCCCGTCGAGCGCGTCACGTTCTACGAGGGCTTCGACAGCTTCCCGATGTTCTCGCCGACCGGCGAGCACGTCGTCTTCGCCTCGAACCGGTACGGCGCGAAGCCCGGCGAGACCAACCTGTTCGTGGCCCGCTGGGTCGAATGACCGCGCCGCCGCGGCGCCGCGCGCCCCTCGCCCTGGCGTCGGCGTGCGCCCTCGCGGGCTGCTCCAGCGCCCCGGCGCAGCCGTCGCGCCCGGCGGCGGCCGTGCTCCCGCCGGCCGACATCGCGGGCGCCGCGTACGCCTCGCCGGCGCGCTGGAGCTACCACCCGGCGCCGCCCGAGGCCGCGGTCGCGTGGGCGCCGTCCACCGGCGGCGGCTGCGTCGTCGTGGCCCAGGGCGGCCAGCGCTGGACGGTGACGCCCGAGTCTCGGGCGGCCGCGGCGGCCCGACCGGACGCCGCCGCGCCGCCGGGCGCCGCCGCGCAGCCCGTCCGGTGCGCGGGGCAGGGCAGGGCGAGCGCCGCGCCCGCACCCGAGGAGCTCACCGCCATCGTGCGGCGCTCGCCGGCCTCCTGGATGTTCGTCGGCGCGAGCGGGTCGATCTACGAGGCCTCCTCGCCGCTCGGGCCGTTCACGCGGACGCTTTCGCCGCCGGAGCCGCTCGTGCAGCTCGCGGGCGCCGGCGGCTCGCTGCTCGGGGTGACCCGGGCCGGGGGCGTGCTCCGCTGGCGCGAGGAGCTCGGGTGGAAGCCGACCCTGCTCGACGGCGCCGCGGCGCAGGCCGGGTCCCCGCCGCGCGCCTTCGGCGTCGCCATGACCGAGGGCGGCCGCGCGCTCGCGCTCGCCCTGCCCGAGGCGCTGTTCGCGAGCGAGGACGGCGGCGCCACCTGGGCGCGCGCGCCGCTCCCGGCCATGGGCCTGTCGCGCGTCGGCGTCCTCGGCGGCGAGCTCCTCGCCGAGGGCCTGCTCGCGTCGGCGACCTGGGATCCGCGGCGCGCGCCCGCGTTCTCGCGCGGCGCGGCGACGCTCCCGCGCGCCGACGTCGAGCTCGCCATCGCGGCCCCGCGCGCGCCGTCCGCCGCCGCGGTGTGGCTCGGGCGGGCGGCGATCGCCGGCGATCGCTACGTCGAGGCGGTGCGCCCGGACGACGCCGGCGCGCCGTGGCGCCTCGCGAGCGGCCCCATCGACGGGCCGCTCAAGGAAGCGCCCCTGCCGGGGACGGGCGAGTGCGGGAGCATCAAGCTCGGCGCGAACGGCCGGCGGGTGGTCGCGGTGTGCGCCGAGCCGGACGGCGACCGCATCGTGGCGCGGGTGCTCCGCAGCGAGGACGGCGGCGGCGCGTGGTCGCCGGCCGCCACGCTGGAGACGGCGGACATCGACCAGGTCGGCGTCGCGGTGGCGCCCGAGGGCGCGGCGCTCGTGACCGGCGTCTGCAGGCCGAGCGACGGCGCGGACGGCTGCAAGCCGACCGCGCCGCTGCTCCTCACCCGCGACGGCGCCCGCGACGCGCGCGACGCGGTGACCCTCGCGGCGGCCCCCACGCTCAGCGCCCCCGCCGCGCTGCCCGCGTTCTCGGCGGACGGGCGCTCCGCCTACTTCCTCGGCTACCGCGGCAAGGACGAGCGCCTCGCGCTGTTCGTCTCGCACGACGGCGGCGAGACCTTCGCGCCGCGGTCGCTCGACGCGACCGGCGGCGCGCCGCCGGCGGCGCGGGGGGACGGCGCCGAGGACGAGGACGAGGACGCCGAGGGCGGCCCGGGCGAGGGCGCGTCGCCCGAGGGGCTCGAGATCGTCGAGGAGAGCGCGCTCCGCCCCGCGGACGACGGCGCCGTGGGCCTGCTGCTCTCGGATCGCGGCGCGCTCACGTACCTCACCGCGGACGAGGACGGCCGGGTGCTCACGGCGGCGGCCGCGCCGGCGGAGAGCGCGGCGCTCGCCGGCTTCGGGCGGCGCGTGGTCGCGCTGTCGGCGCGGGCGTCGCGCGGGCGCGCGCATACCGACGGAGGCGGCGAGGACGTCGCCGCATTCTGGGAGTCGCTCGACGGCGGCGTGACCTGGGTCGAGCTCCCGGAGATGCCGGCGCTCTCGCGCGAGCTCGCCCAGGCGCCGGTCGCCGTCGCGTGCGGCGCGAGCGGCTGCCTCTTCGGCGACGTGGCGACCCGCGTCGGCTGGGGCGGCCAGGCCGAGGCCGCGCCGCCGCGCGCGCCGGAGCCTCCGCCGCGCGCCCAGCCCGCCGTGCGCACGCCCATCGTCTGCGAGACGCTGCCGTCCTCGAAATGGACGCGCATCGACCACGTCGACGCGAGCGGCCTCGGCCTGCCCGACGCCGACGAGCTCCTGCGCGGCCGGTCGGTCTGGTCGTTGCTCACGCGCGCGCCGAGCGGCGCCATCGACGTCGTCTCCGCGACGCTCCCCGAGTCCGGCGCCGGCGAGGCGCGCGTCGTCACGCGATCGCTCTTGCCGGCGGTGCCGGCGGGGCTCGGGGGAGCGCGGGTGGCGACCAACCTCACCGCGCAGATGGAGGGCTACGCCGCGGCGCGCGTGCGGATCCCCGGCGGCGCGGCGAAGCCGGGCGCGCCGATGCGCAACGTCGAGGTCGCATGGGAGAACTGGCTGGACGGCACCTCGGGCCGCGGCGTCATCCCCGACGCCGGCCCGTTCGAGCTCGGCGACGTGAAGCCCGCTGCGGACGCCGCGCGCAACGCGCCTCCGGGCGCGCGCCCTCAGCCCGGCCAGCGCCGCACGCCCGCGCCGCCCCCCGAGGATTTCTACGACCCCGCGCTCCTGTCGGTCTCGCTGCGCGGGATCTTTCTTCGCCCGCACTCCGGCAGCGCGCACTCGGAGCTCACGTTCTTCTACGAGCCGTCCGGCAAGCTCCAGCGCTTCGATTTCCCGTCCTGGCCCGCGTCGGGCCTCCACGGCAGCCTCGACGTGCGGGCCGACGCCGTCCTCGCGGACGGCCAGCCCGTCGGCGTGGGGATGGTCCGGCAGGCGTCGAACGGCCCGGTGACCGCGATGCTGCTCGCGCACCGCCCGGCCCCGGCGCCCTCCGCCGGCGCGCCCGCCCCGCCCGGCTCGGGCCCCGCGTGGGCGATCGAGGCCGTGACCGTCGCGCCTCCCGCGGGCCGCGATCGGCTCGTGCACACCGACTGGACCTACGCGGGCACGTCGATCGGCGTGACGACCCTGGTCGCCGATCCAGGGCACGCGATCGCCTGGGCCCTCTTCCAGCCTTTTCGCAAGGACGGAACGCTCGGCGCTGCGCGGCCGCTGCCGACGCCGTTCGATCTCGGCGACGCGCCGCGCCCGTGCTCTGCCGCCGAGCGCGCCGCGACCGCGCGCCATGAGGTGCCGCTCTTTTTGGGCAGCGAGGCCCTGTTCCCTGGCACGCGCCACCCCGTCGTCGTCACCGACGCCGCTGGCCCGTCGGGCGCGCCCGAGGTGATGGTGCTCCTGACCGCCTCCACGGTGCTGCACGGCACGCCGTCCGCGCCGTGCGTCGCCGGCTGGGACGCCCGGGCGATCGGGCGGGCTCCTCTTTCCGCGATCCTCCCCGGCGATCTCGCGCAGTCGTGGCTGTTCCGGGCGGCAGCGGGCTCGTCGGGCGCGACCGGCACGGCCATCGAGCTCCGCCGGATGGCCTGCCGCTTCGAGCCGAGCGCGAAGGTCCCGGAGGCGGTATGGAGCGAGCCGGCGCTCGACGGCTCGCCGCGCCCCGAGCGCTGAGCGCTGAGCGCTGAGCGGCGGCCGAAAGCCGAGAAAAAGAACGGCTGAAACGCAGCAGAGGGTGCGATGAAACGCTCCTGGATCCCGGCTCGCGGTAACCTTCTAGCGGTTCGCGTCTGCGCTTCGGCGCTTGCGTTCGTGGTCTGTGCGGCGATAGCCTGGCCTGCCTGAAAGGGAGGCGGCATGATCCGGAAGCGACGGCGGTTGGAGCTCAGGAAGACGCTGTTCCTGCTTCCGAACCTGATCACGCTCTCATCGATATTCTGCGGCTTCGACTCGATCCGGCGCTCGGCGACCGCGCAGTCGGAGGATGATTTCTACCGCGCCGCGCTGCTCATCGTCTTCGCGATGTTCTTCGACACGCTCGACGGGCGCGTCGCGCGGATGACGAAGACCCAGAGCGCCTTCGGCCTGCAGATCGACTCGCTGGCCGATATCGTCTCGTTCGGCGTGGCGCCGTCGATGCTCGTGTACCAGTGGACGCTGCACCGCTTCGATCTCGCGGGGCTGCTCGTGTCGTTCATCTTCACGGCGTGCGGCGCGGTCCGGCTGGCGCGCTTCAACGTCCTCTCCATGGGCGAGGCGGGCAAGCCCACGAAGCCCTCGAAGTACATCGTCGGCCTGCCGATCCCGGGCGCCGCGGGGATCCTGGTCTCGATCGTGGTGGCGAACCACGCGGCCGCCGGCGACATCGGCGGCGAGCGCTACGCGCCGGCGATCCTCGTGACCACGACGATCCTGTCGCTGCTGATGGTCTCGACGATCCGGTTCCGCTCTTTCAAGGATCTCCGGCTCAACGTCCGCACCGTGCTCTTCGTCGCGTTCGCCGTCGGCTCGAGCGCGGTGATCTCGACGCAGCTGCAGCCTGCGTTCGTGCTCGTGTGGCTGCTCGGCTTCTACGTGCTGCTCGGGATCTTCGAGTCGCTCTGGCACCTGCCGGCGCGCCTCCGCGGCCTGTCGCGGGACTCGGCGCCGCCGCCCCGGGTGCCCCCTCCGGCCTGACGCGGGTCCCGGCCGCTGGCCGACCCCTGGCCGCCGGCATCGCGGCCCAACCGCTCGGGCCTGTTTTTGAGTAGACTGCCCGCGATGAAGAACCGCGTGTTCTTTCCGCAGGCCGCGCTCGACGACTGGATCGCGAGCGACCGCGTCGATCTGAACAACGACGAGCTTCTGATCAAGACCGAGGGCCGCCGCTACAAGATCATCGAGGCGATCCGCGTGCTCCGCGAGGTGACGGGGGCGGCGGACGTCCACGAGGTCCTCGGCCGGGTCAAGACGCGCGCGTTCCTGCGGGAGCTCGGGGCGGAGATCCTCGAGGGGTCGATGATCATCGGCGACAACGCCTACGACGTGATCCCGGGGTTCATCGGCGCGCCGGTGGGCACGTTCGCCGAGCACCGCAAGGCCGCGCCCGCGTCGACCGCCACGAACAGCAGCCTGACCAGCGACGAGGAGCTCCTCGCCGCGTTCCTGACGAGCAAGATGTAGCGCCGCCGCGCGGCGGTCACCGGCCGGGCGCGCGGCGGTCCCCGGCGGGGCCCGGAGCGCCCCCGGCGCGGCGCCCCGGCAGGGCGCGACGGCGCCGCAGCCGCCGGCGACCCGTCGGGCGCGACGGCGTCCCCGGCGCAGCGGTCGCCCCGGGGCGCCCACCCTCCGACCGGGGCCTCGCGCTGTCGGGCCGGCTCCGACGACGGTACGCGCTCCCCTCCGAGCGCGGCGGGCCATCCCCGGTAAGGCAGGCTATAACGGGGGCCATGCCCGAGGTCATCTCCGGGATCAGCTTTGCGCTCGCGCTCCTGTTCTACGGCGCCGCCAGCGCGCTCTTCTTCCTCGACGTCGCCCGCAGCCGCGCGCGGCTCCCCTCCTCGGGGGAGCTCCCGGGCCTCCTCGGCGGCGGGGCGCACGCCCACGACCCCGCCGCTCGGCCGAGCGCCACCGCCGCCGCGCGCGCGTCGCGGCACGCGCCCCTGCTGCTCGGCCTGGGCGCCCTCGGGCACGCGACCTACGTCACGCTCGCCAGCTTCGTCGCGCGCGTCTGCCCGGTCCACTCGGTCCACTTCATGCTCTCGGTCGCGTCCCTCCTCGCGATCGCCGTGTACCTCGTCGCCCGCCGTCGCTTCCGCATCGACGCGCTCGGGCTCCTCATCGGCCCGCTCGGGCTCGCCTTCCTGCTCGGCACCTTCTTCCTCGGCAAGCCGCACTCCGAGCAGAAGCTCAGCCCGCTGTTCATCGCGGCCCACGTCATGGCGAACCTGCTCGGGATCGCCCTCTTCCTCCTCGCCGGCGCCGCCGCCGCGCTCTACCTCGTCCAGGAGAAGCGCCTCAAGCGGAAGCGGCACGTCGAGCGCATGGGCGGCCTCCCGCCGCTCGACACCCTCGATCACGCCGTCCACCGGTTCCTGATCGCCGGCTTCCCCTTGCTGACGCTCGGCATCGTCACGGGGACGTACTGGGCGCACCAGCTCGAGATGGGCAGCACCGAGGAGGTGATGCGCGCCATCTTCGGCTACGCCACCTGGCTCCTCATCGCGCTCGTGCTGCTCCTGCGCGCCGCCGCCGGCTGGCGCGGCCGCCGCGCGGCGTACGGCACCATCGCGGGGCTCGCCTGCGCCGCGGCCGTGCTCGTGATCTACCTCGTCCGCCCCGCCGCGGGGCTCGGAGGCTAGCGCCCGTGATCTTCGTCGGGCTCTCCCACAAGACCGCGCCCATCGAGGTGCGCGAGCGGCTCGCGATCGGCCGCGACCGGCTCCCCGAGGTGCTCGGCCGCCTCACCGCGCACCCGGCCATCGGGGAGGCGCTGGTGCTCTCCACCTGCAACCGCGTCGAGGTCTACGCCTCGCCGCGGCAGCAGGCGCCCGGGCTGTCCCGCCCCGGCGGCGCCGCGCCGCCGTCCGACGAGGAGCTCGCGGCCGACAACGAGGCGCTGCGCGCCGCCGTCGGGGTCCTCGTCGGCCTCGGGGGCGACGGCGTCCGCGGCCACCTCGCCGGCCGCGTCGGCGGCGATGCCGTCCTCCACCTCTTCCGCGTCGCCGCGTCGCTCGACTCGATGGTCGTCGGCGAGCCGCAGATCCTCGGGCAGATGAAGGAGGCGATCGAGATCGCCCGCGGGGCGAAGACCCTCGGCGCGCGGCTCGGCCGCGCGGCCCACCGCGCGATCAAGGTCGGCAAGCGCGTGCGCACCGAGACGGCGATCGGCGCGGGCCAGGTCTCGGTCTCCAGCGTCGCCATCGATCTCGCCCGCCAGATCTTCGCGGATCTCGCCGGGCACACGGCGCTGCTCATCGGCGCCGGCGAGATGGCCGAGGCCGCCTCGAAGCTCCTCGTCCGCGCCGGCGCCCGCCTCGTCGTGGTCAACCGGAGCCTGGATCGCGCCGCCGCCCTCGCGCGCGAGGTCGGCGGCGAGCCCCGCCCCTGGGCCGAGCTCGAGCGCGCCGTCATCGACGCCGACATCGTGATCTCGTCGACCTCGAGCCCGAGCTACGTGGTCACGCTCGACCTCGTCCGCCGGGCCCGCAAGGCCAGGAAGGGCCGGAGCCTGTTCCTCATCGACATCGCGGTCCCGCGCGACATCGACCCCGCCGTCAACAAGCTCGACAGCGTCTACCTCTACGACGTCGACGATCTCTCGCAGATCGTGGCGCAGTCGGTCGAGGGGCGCGCCGCCGAGGCGGCGCGGGCCGAGGCGATCGTCGCGGACGAGGCGCACGCCTTCGAGACGTGGACGCTCGAGCGCGCCCTCACGCCCACGATCGTGGGGCTCAGGGCCCGCACGCGCTCCATCCTCGCGGCCGAGGTCGAGCGCAGCCTCGCCGGCAAGCTCCGGCACCTCGGCCCGGCCGAGCGCCAGGCGCTCGCGCTGATGGTCGACGCCGCCACGAACAAGCTGCTCCACGTGCCCACCACCCGCCTCCGCGCCATGGCCACCGATCCCCGCGTCGCCGAGCACGTCGACTCGCTCCGCGAGCTCTTCGACATCGACGGCGCGCCGGCCGACAGCGCCGCCGCCCCGCTCGCCGAGGGGGAGCTGCGCGTCGCCGCGGAGGGCCCTCCCACGCCGCGGTCCGCCCGCGGGGCAGCGCCGCCGCCCTCCGGCGCGCGGGGCGCCTCGCCGCGGCAGGTCGACCCGCGCCCTCAGGTCGCGGACGACGACGGCCGCTACGCCCGGCAGCCCAGCGCGCGCCCCCAGCCCGCCGAGGCCGGCGTCCTGGCCGTCGCGAATCCGGCCGCGGCCGTGCGCGCAGCTGGGTTAAAGGGAGCGTGACCCCATGGAGCTCACCCTCGCCACGCGCCGCTCGGCGCTCGCCCTCGCCCAGTCCCGCGCCTTCGCCCGTTCCCTCGAGGCGGCGGTGCCCGATCTCTCCCTCCGCGAGCTCGAGGTGGTGACCTCGGGCGACAAGACGCAGGATCGCTCGCTCCAGGACATCGGCGGCAAGGGGCTGTTCATCAAGGAGCTCGAGGAGGCGCTGCTCGACCGGCGCGCCGATTTCGCGGTCCACTCGATCAAGGACGTCCCCGCCGAGCTCGCCCCGGCGCTGTGCATCGCCTGCATCCCCGCGCGGGAGGATCCTCGCGACGTCATCGTCACCCGGAGCGGCGCCCCGCTCGCGGAGCTGCCGGCGGGCGCGCGGGTCGGCACCTCGAGCCTCCGCCGGGCGGTCGCGCTGCGCGAGGCGCGCCCGGATCTCGCGATCGAGCCGGTCCGCGGCAACGTCGACACGCGCCTCCGCAAGGTGTTCGACGGGTCGTTCGACGCCGTGGTGCTGGCGCTCGCCGGCCTGAAGCGGCTCGGCCTCGCCGATCGCGCCACCGAGGTCCTGTCGCCCGAGGTGTCGCTGCCGGCGATCGGCCAGGGGGCGCTCGGCATCGAGTGCCGCGCCGAGGACGCCGGCGTGCGCGGCGTCCTCTCGGCGCTCGCGGACCGCGAGACCACCGTCTGCGTCACGGCGGAGCGGGCCGTGATGGCGGCCGTGGAAGGCAGCTGCCGGACGCCGGTGGCCGCCTACGCGGTGCGGGACGGCGGCGCGCTCTGGCTGCGGGCGCTCCTCGCCGAGCCCGACGGCTCCCGGCTGCGGCGGGCCGAGCGGCGCGTCCCGTGGCCCGGAGACGAGCGCGAGGCCGCGCGCCTGGGGGAGGACCTCGGGATGGAGCTCAAGAAAGGCTGAGCCGCACGGGCCGACGCCGGAGCTCCGACGCTTCCCGCGCCGGCGCGCCCGTGCGACATCGCGCCCACCGGCGATCTCCCGCCGGCCAGCGCTCATGCCGGGCTACGTCGCCCTCGTCCTCCACGCCCACCTGCCGTACGTGCGCCACCCCGAGCACGCGCGCTCGCTGGAGGAGCGCTGGCTCTTCGAGGCGCTCTGGGAGTGCTACCTCCCGTTGCTCGGGGTCCTCGATCGCCTCGCCGCCGATCGCGTCGTCGCCCCGCTGACCCTCTCCGTCTCGCCGCCGCTCCTCGCGATGCTGCGCGACGAGCTGCTCCTCCGCCGGTTCGAGGATCACCTCCGCCGGATCACGGCGCTCGCCGCCCGGGTCGAGGCCCGCTTCGCCGGCAGCGGCTTCGCGGCGGCCGCCGCGTTCTACCGCGCGCGGCTCGCCGGCGCGGCGCGCGCCTGGGCGGCGCTGGGCGGCGACGTCCCCGGCGCCCTCCTGCGCCACGCCGCCGCGGGCCGCGTCGAGCTCCTCACCACCGCCGCGACGCACGCGTACCTGCCCGGCCTGCTCCCCACGCCGGCGTCGATCCGGGCGCAGATCCGGCTCGGCCGCCGCGCCTTCGCGGCCCTCACGGGCGCGCCCGAGCCGCGCGGCTTCTGGCTGCCCGAGTGCGCTTACGCGCCCGGCATCGACGCCGATCTCGCCGCGGCCGGCGTCCGCTTCACCGTGCTCGACGCCCACGCCCTCGCGCTCGCCGCGCCAGCGCCGTCCGCCGGCGCGTCGGTCCCCGTGCGCTCGCCGGCCGGCGTCGCGTGCTTCGGGCGCGATCGCGACAGCGCGCGCGAGGTCTGGTCGCGCGACGCCGGCTACCCGGGCCACCCGGTCTACCGCGAGTTTTACCGCGACGTCGGGCTCGACCTGCCCGAGCGCGAGCTCGACGGGGAGATCGGCCCCGGCGGCGCCCGGCTCATGACCGGCCTCAAGCTCCACCGCGTGACCGGGCCCGGCCCCGACAAGGCGCCGTACGACCCGGCCCGCGCGTCCGCGCAGGCGCGCGCCGACGCCGCGGCGTTCGTGGCGCGCCGCGAGGCCGCGCTCGCGTCGATCCACGGCGCCCCGTGGGCCGGCGCGCCGGCCCCGCCCATCCTGGTGGCCCCCTATGACGCCGAGCTCTTCGGCCACTTCTGGCTCGAGGGGCCCGAGTTCCTCGAGCACGCCCTGCGCGGCCTCGCCGCCTCGGACCGCGCCGTCCCCATCGCGCTCGGCGCCTACCTCGAGCGCCACCCGCCCGCGGAGGTCGTCGCGCCCGCCGCCTCCACGTGGGGCGAAGGCGGCTTCGGCGCGTATTGGACGGGCCCGAGCGCGGCGCGCCTGTGGCGGCACGCCCATCACGCCGAGCGCGCGGTGCTGGGGGCGCTCTCGCGCCGCCGCGGCGCGGGCGGCCTGCCCGGCCGCGCGCTGGACCAGGCGATCCGCGAGCTCCTCCTCCTCCAGTCGAGCGACTGGGCGTTCATGATGTCCGCCGGCGACATGGTCCCCTACGCGGAGGCGCGCACCCGGGCCCACGCGGCGCGCGCCCGCCGGCTCGCGGGCCTCGCCCAGGAGCCCTCGGCCGCTCCCGCCGACGTCGCCTGGCTCGACGCGCTCTGCGCGCTCGATCCGTTCCTCGCCGAGCTCTCGGGCCCTGCGCTCCAGGACGCCTTCGACCCGTGGCGTTGAGCGGCCTCTCAACGGCGCTGCCCCGTCCCCGGACATCTCCGGAGATCAGGAGCTGAACCGCTTTCAACATCCCGAATACACACACACTAGAATGCGCCTTTATTGAAATACTCTATGGCGGAATTTGCGGCTACCGCTGGCGGCCTGCCCCGAGGCGCAGCACCCTTGCGCCGCGGATGCCACGGCGGCCGCGGCGCGCGGCGCTGAGGAGGGCGCATTCGCGCGGCGGCTCACCGCTCCGGCGCCCCCTTTCCGGACGATGACCGGCGATTCACCGCTCCGTTTCATTGCCGAGCTCCGGCCGGCGCAACCCCGAGCGCGGCGCGCAGCACGTTTTCCTCGGCCATGGCGGCATAAAGTGCGAGGAGGACGGAGACATTGGCCGGAACACCCCCTTGATGACCGGCCGGTCAGCACCCTACTGTGGTGCCCGCCAGCTTTGCTCCTGGACCGCACCGGCAGGCGCTGGCAAAGAACCGGGCGGACTCCCCATGACACATCCTCCTTGCGGACCCGAGCGCCGTATCGCTCGACGGGTTTTCGGCGCTCGTAGCGCCGCCTCGAATCACTCTCGCGCCGCCGTCGTCGCGGCGCTCGTCGCCGCGCTCGCGGCGACCACGCTGACCGCCTGCAAGCGCCCGGAAGCGGAGGCGAAGCCCGCGCCCGCGCGCGACACCGCCGCGCCTCGCGAGAAGCCCGCAGTGCGCTTCGGGAAGGTGACCGCGCGCCCGCTCCCGCAGACGCTCGACATCAGCGGCACGCTCGTCGCCGACGAGACGAGCGAGGTGGCGACGCAGGTCGCCGGCTCGGTCGTGAGCGTCGAGGTCGACGTGGGCTCCCGGGTCAAGAAGGGCGACGCGCTCGTCGTGCTCGACGCGCGCAACCTGGCGCTCCAGTCGCAGGCGGCCTCCGCCGCCGTGGCGCAGGCCCGGGCCAAGCTCGCGCTGCAGCAGGGCGCGTCGCCGAAGGACATCGATCCCGACCAGGTGCCGGAGGTCCGGGCCGCGAAGCAGAGCATGGAGCTCGCGAAGGCCGAGGCCGACCGCGTGAAGCAGCTCTTCGATCAGGGCGCCGTCGCCCAGTCGACGTGGGACGCGGCGCGCACGCAGGCGCAGAACGCGACCGCGCAGTACGAGGCCGCGGTCAACGGCATCCGCGCGACCGTCGCCGCGCTCTCGTCGGCGCAGGCGCAGGCGGGGCTCGCCTCGAAGTCGGTGGCCGACACGACGGTGCGGGCGCCGTTCGACGGCGCCGTCGCCGAGAAGCGGATCAGCGTCGGCGAGTTCGCGAGCCCGGGCCGCGTGGTGGCGGTCGTGGTCCGCGACAACCCGCTGCGGCTCCGCATCGACGTGCCCGAGGCGGACATCGCGAGCATCGAGGTCGGCAAGCCGGTCCGCATCTCGGTCGCCGCCTTCCCCGATCGCACGTTCCCGGGCGTCGTGAAGCGCATCGGCGCGAGCCTCAAGGCCTCCTCGCGCACGCTGCCCGTCGAGGCCGAGTTCGACAACAGCGAGGGGAAGCTCCGGCCCGGCCTCTTCGCGCAGGGTCAGCTGGCGCTGACCGGCGAGTCAAAAACGGCGCTCCTCGTGCCCGAGGCGGCGGTCGGCACCTCCGGGACGAGCGCGCGCGTGTTCGTGAGGTCCGGTGATCGCGTGACGGAGCGGCTGGTCAAGACCGGCCGCAAGGTCGACGGCCTCATCGAGGTGATCGGCCCGGTCGCCGATGGGGAAGAGGTCGCGATCGACAAGGTGAGCGAGCTGGCGGACGGCATCGAGATCGCGGCGGCGCAGTGAGCCGAGCGCGCTGCGCGTCTCATTACTGAAGAAAGGTAGCGACCATGCAATGGCTCGCGGCAATCTGCATCCGTAGGCCGGTGTTCGCGTCGGTGATCGTCCTGCTCCTGACGGTGCTCGGGGCGTTCTCGTACTTCGGCCTCGGCGTGGACCGGTTCCCCAAGGTCGAGTTCCCGTTCATCGTCGTGACGACGGTCCTCCCCGGCGCGGCGCCCGAGGAGGTGGAGACGGAGATCTCCGACAAGATCGAGTCGGCGGTCAACACGATCAGCGGCATCGACGAGCTGCGCTCCGCGTCGGTCGAGGGGCTCAGCCAGGTCATGATCTCCTTCCAGCTCGAGAAGGACGTCGACGTGGCCGCGCAGGAGGTGCGCGACAAGGTCGAGGGCATCCTCGCCGAGCTCCCCGAGGGCATCGATCCGCCGATCGTGGGCAAGCTGGATCCGGACGCGGCGCCGATCCTCACGCTCGCCGTCTCGTCGCCGAAGGCGAGCGTCCGCGAGGTGACCGAGTTCGCCGACAAGACGCTGCGGCGCGAGCTGGAGTCGCTCGCCGGCGTCGGCCAGGTGCTGGTCATCGGCGGCCGCAGCCGCCAGATCAACATCTGGATCGATCCGGAGAAGCTCGAGAAGTACGCGCTGACGGGCGGCGTGGTGGCCCAGGCGCTGGCGAGCCAGAACGTCGAGATCCCCGCCGGCCGCATCGAGCAAGGGGGCAGGGCGCTCACCCTCCGGACGCGCGGCCGCGTGCAGTCGGTCGAGCAGATGGCGGACATCGTGCTCGCCAACCGCGACGGCTACTCCGTCCGGCTCGGCGACGTCGCCGAGGTCCAGGACGGCATGGCGGAGCCGGAGTCCGCCGGCTTCCGCGGGCTCGACCCCGCCGTGCTCCTCAGCATCCGCAAGCAGAGCGGGACGAACACCGTCGAGGTCATCGACGGCCTGAAGGCGCGGATCAGCGACGTCGAGAAGCGCCTCCCCCCGGGCTACCAGATCGTCATCGCCCGCGATCAGTCGGAGTTCATCAAGAACTCGGTCAACGCCGTCAAGGAGCACCTCGTGCTCGGCGCGTTGCTCGCCGCGATCATCGTCGCGCTCTTCCTCGCGAACGCGCGCAGCACGGTCATCTCCGCGATCGCGATCCCGACGAGCATCATCTCCACGTTCGCCCTGATGAGGGTGGCGGGCTTCACGCTCAACGGCATCACGCTCCTCGCCCTGACGCTGGCGGTCGGCATCGTGATCGACGACGCGATCGTCGTCCTCGAGAACTGCTACCGCTGGATCGAGGAGAAGGGCGCGAGCCCGTGGGAGGCGGCGCTCCAGGGCACGCGGGAGATCGGCCCCGCGGTGCTCGCGACGACGCTCTCGCTGGTCGCGGTGTTCCTCCCGGTCGCGTTCATGAGCGGCATCGTCGGCCGCTTCCTGAACTCGTTCGGCCTCACCATGGCGTTCTCGATCCTGGTCTCGCTTATCGTGAGCTTCACGCTGACGCCGATGCTGTCGGCGCGGTGGCTGAAGAAGCCGGACAAGGGCGGCTCCCACAGCTCCAAGGAGTCGCGCTTCTACGGGCCGATCGAGCGCGGCTACATGTCGCTCCTCCGCTGGTCGATGGCGCACCGCTGGGTGATCGTGCTCGCCTCGGTCCTGGCCCTGTTCTCGATCCCGGTCCTCGGGGGCCTCGCGAAGTTCAACTTCCTCCCGGTCGAGGACGAGTCGCAGTTCCAGGTCACCCTGCGCGCGCCCGAGGGCGTGAGCCTCGACGGGACGCGCGTCATCGCCACGCGGATCGCCTCGGAGATCGAGAAGCTCCCGGGCGTGAGCTACACGCTGACGACGATCGGCGACGATCCGCAGAAGACGCCGAACCTCGCCAACATCTACGTGAAGCTCAAGCCCGTGAGCGAGCGCGAGCTGTCGCAGCAGGACCTCATCGACAGGGCCCGGCGCGAGCTCCAGCCGAGGTTCGACGCGGAGAAGCTCCGGGCGAGCATCGGCGTCGTGCCCGCGTTCTCCGGCGGCCAGAGCGCGCAGATCGCGTACCAGGTGCAGGGCCCCGACCTCCAGAAGATCGGCCTGTACTCGGACGCGCTGCTCCAGAAGCTCAAGGCGATGCCGGGCGTCGTGGATCCGGACACGTCGTTGCTCGTCGGCAAGCCGGAGATCCGGGTGGAGATCGACCGCAAGAAGGCCGCCGATCTCGGCGTCCAGGTCGGCGACGTGGCCAGCACCCTGCGCCTCCTGGTCGGCGGGTACAAGGTGTCGACCTACAACGAGGGCGGGGAGCAGTACGAGGTGCGCGCGCGCGCGCTGCCGAGCTTCCGCTCCGACAAGGAGGGCCTCGCGAAGATCACGGTGCCGTCGACCAAGCTCGGCGCGGTCACGCTCGACAACGTGGTCACGTTCAACGAGGGGACGGGCCCGTCGCGCATCGAGCGGTACAACCGCCAGCGGCAGGTCATGCTGATGGCCAACCTCGAGGCGGGCTACTCGCAGCAGACGGTCGTGCAGGAGCTCGACAAGGCGGTGGCGCAGCTGAACCTGGCGCCCGGCTACTCCGCAGGACCCGTCGGCGCGTCGAAGGAGCTCGCCAAGATGATGAAGAGCTTCCTCGTCGCGCTGCTCCTGTCGTTCGTCTTCATGTACCTCGTGCTCGCGGCGCAGTTCGAGTCGTGGCTGCACCCGATCACGATCCTCCTGTCGCTGCCGCTGACGGTGCCGTTCGCGTTCATCTCGGTCATCATCTTCCGGCAGTCGCTCAACATCTTCTCGCTGCTCGGCATCGTCGTGCTGTTCGGCGTCGTGAAGAAGAACTCGATCCTCCAGATCGATCACACCATCAAGCTGCGCGAGCACGGCTTGCCGCGCGCGCAGGCGATCCTGGAGGCGAACCGCGACCGGCTCCGGCCCATCCTGATGACCACGCTCGCGTTCGTGGCCGGCATGATCCCGCTCGTCGCCTCGAGCGGCGCGGGCTCGGGGACCAACCGCGCGACCGGGTTCGTGATCATCGGCGGGCAGACGATGGCGCTCCTGCTGACGCTGCTCGCGACCCCGGTCGCCTACTCGCTCTTCGACGACGTCTCGTCGTGGCTGAAGCGGGTCCTGCCGTTCATGCGGGGCAACGACAACGACGATACGGGAGCGCCTCGCGGGGCGGGGGAGGGCGGCGTCGCTCCGGCGGGCGACGGGGTCGTCGCGGCGGGCCACCACGGCGCCGCGGCGCGCGCCGCGATCGCCCACGAGGGCGGCCGGCCGGTGGGGGCGCACCTCGACTAGCCGCGCTGCCTGGCGGCGCTCGGGGGCCGCGGCGCGCCGCGCCCGGCCCCCTGCGCTGCCGCGACGCGGCGCCGGTCAAAGGCGCCGCGCTCGCCGCAACGCGCCGGTCACTGCGTGTCGCCGTGCACCTTGCGCAGGATCACATCCAGGAGACCGTCGAACGCGTCGCGCATCGCCCAGGCCTGCGCGGCGTTGTCGTCGAGGCCGGCGGCCTTGCGGCGGCCCTCGGCGAGCGCCTGCCTCGGGCCCCGGCACGAGGGGCCGAGCCGGCGCTCCATGTCGAGCGAGGCGCCCTCGTAGATATGATAGCAGGACGCGAAATCCCCCTGGTTGTAGAGGGGCGAGCCGACCTCGATGGCGCCGTCCATCGTCCGCGCCAAGACGAGGAGATCCCCCTCGGTGCAGCCGCGGAGGATCGCGAGCGCGTGGTGGGGCACCGAGCGCTTGACCGCCGGCAGCGCCTGCTCCTCGTCGGCCGTCTCGGCCGCGAAGGTCGAGAGCGGCACCGGGTCGGGGCGCACGAGCAGCCGCTTGAGGTAGTCGGCGGGCACGCCGAAGTTGAGGTTCTGCCCCTGCGTCGCCACCGCGGCGGCGACGCCGATCACCTCGCCGCGCTCGTTGAACAGCGGCCCGCCCGAGGAGCCCGGCGCGATCGGCGCGGAGATCTGCAGCAGCGTCAGCGCGGGATCGACCACGCGGACCGCGCTCACGAGGCCGTTCGACACGGTGTCGGCGAGGCCGAGCGGATGCCCGATCGCGACCACGGGATCGCCCGGGCGCACCGCGCGGCTGTCGCCCAGGGGCAGCAGCGGGAGCTTCCGCGGCGCGTGGATCCGGACGATCGCGAGATCCCGGTCCTCGTCGAACGCGAGCACCTCGAGCACGGGGTGCTCGCTCTGGTCCCAGAGGACGACCTTGAGATCCGGCATCCCGGCGATGACGTGGAAGTTCGTCGCGATCCAGCCGTCCTCGCGGACGAGGAAGCCCGCCCCCAGCGAGCCGTCGCCGCGGATCGTGACGACCGCCGGCGTGGCGCGCGCCGCGATCTGGGCCGGCGTCATCGCGGCGGGCGGGGGCGCCGAGCTCGCCGGGTGGCCTGCGGAGCCGGCGCAGCCGAGCGCCGCGAGCGCCGCCGCGGCGAGCAGCCCGGAGAGGCGCGGCCGGAGGGGCCGCCGCGGCGGCCGGGAACGCGAGGGAAGGGCGGCGCTCGGGCGCCGGTCGTCGTCGTGGAGCTCGCCTTTCAGGCTGCGATGGTTCATGTCGCTCCCCGGGGCCGCCCCGTGAGCGGCCTCTCTCCACAAGCGTAACGAAGACCCGACGGGCCGTCTCGCGTGCACGAAGAAATTCCGGGCGTGGCCGCCTATGCTGTCGCGGTGAGCCAACACCACGACGCGCGCGATCCGATCTTCGCCCTCAGCGACGAGTTCGTCGAAACCTTCGCCGCACAATGTCCTGCCCACGCCACCCTGGCGGGCATCCCGTGCGACGACGGCGCCTGGAACGACTGGAGCCCGAGCGGCGCCGCGTCCTGGGCCTCCACCGTCGCGTCCTTCCAGGAGAGGCTCCGGGCGCTGCCGCCCCCTGGGCGCGGGCCGGAGGCGCGGTGGGGCCGCCTCGCACGCCGTGTGATGGCCGATCACCTGGACGAGCGGCTCGACGATTTCCGTCACGGCGAGCACCTGCGCGACCTCAACAACATCGAGTCGGCGTTCCAGCACCTCCGGGTGGTCTTCGACCTCATGGACGTGCGCAGCGCGGCCGGCTGGGACGCCATCGCGTCGCGCCTGGAGGGGCTCCCGGGGGCCTTCGACAGCTACCGGGCGTCGCTGGAGGAGGGGCGCCGAACAGGCCAGGTCGTCGCGCGCCGCCAGGTGCGCGCCGTCATCGAGCAGGCGCGCTACCAGGTCGGCGAGGCGTCGTTCTTCCTCACGCTGCCCGCCGCCTACGAGGCGTCCGGCTGCGCCACGGACGCCGGCCGCGCGCGCCTCGCCGCCGGCGTCGGGCGGGCGCGCGCCGCGTTCGGCGCGTTCGCCGATTTCCTGGAGCAGACGTACCTGCCGAGCGCGCGCGCCGCGGACGCCGTGGGCGAGGAGCGTTACCTGCGCATGGCGCGCCGCTTCCTCGGCGCGACCATCGATCCGATCGAGACCTACGCCTGGGGGTGGTCCGAGGTGCACGACATCGAGGCCCGGATGGCGCGCCTCGCCGGCGAGATCCTCCCCGGCGCGTCGCTGCCCGACGTGATCGAGGTGCTCATGACCGATCCCGCCCGGTGCGCGCGCGGCGCCGACGAGTTCCTCCGCCTCATGTCCGAGCGCCAGCGGAAGGCGCTCGCCGAGCTCGACGGCGTGCATTTCGACATCCCCGATCCCATCCGCCACATCGAGGTGAAGCTGGCGCCGCCGGGCGGCGCGCTCGGCGCGTACTACATGCCCCCGAGCGACGGCTTCAAGCGGCCCGGCACCGTCTGGTACGCCGCCGGCGACAAGCAGCAGTTCCCGCTCTACGAGGAGATCACCACGGCGTACCACGAGGGATTCCCCGGCCATCACCTGCAGTGCGCGCTCCAGGTGCACCTCGAGGACCGGCTGAGCCGGCTCCACCGCTTCCTGGTGACGTGCTCCGGCTTCGCCGAGGGGTGGGCGCTCTACGCCGAGCAGCTGATGTACGAGCTCGGCTACTTCGAGCGCCCCGACTACGTGCTCGGGATGCTCGCGGGCAAGCTCACGCGCGCCTACCGCGTCGTCCTCGACATCGGCATGCACCTCGACCTGCCGATCCCCCAGCACGCCCCGCTCCACGCCGGGGAGCCGTGGAGTTACGAGACCGCGGTCGAGTATCTCCACCGCCGCGCCTTCCTCACGCTGGATCACGCGCACAGCGAGGCGACGCGCTATCTCGGCTGGCCGGGGCAGGCGATCTCGTACAAGGTCGGCGAGCGGGTCGTCCTGGAGCTGCGCGAGGAGCTGCGGCGCCGGCAGGGCGAGGCCTTCGATCTGAAGGCGTTTCACGCCAAGGTGATCGGCTCTGGGTCGGTCGGGCTCGACCACCTGCGCGAGATCGTCCTCGAGGGCGCGGGCGCGGAGGACGGCGCGCTGCGCTGAGATCGCGCCCGCGAGGCGGGGACGCCGCCGGTGCGGGCGCGGGGCGACAACCGGCGCGCCTCGAGCCCGCGCGCCTCCGGGCCGCCTGGCACGGTCCTTTCTTTACCTCGCTCCCGAGCGCCTCTCCGCGTCTGGCGGCTGATTCCAGGCGTCTCGCTGGCATTCTTTGGCACAGGAGCGAATCCCATGACAGCTCATCGTCTTCCTTGGTTCCACATCAGCGGCCTGCTCTCGGTGGCCGTCGCCCTCGCGTCGGCGGGCGCGCTCGCGGGCTGCCACATCAACGTCGTGGATGGCGGGACCCCCTGCGACGTGGACGGCACCGTCTACAGCCCCGGCGACTCGTTCCTGGACAAGGACGGCTGCAACACCTGCGTTTGCTCGGACGACGGGACCATCGCCTGCACCCGCAAGGCGTGCGTGCCCGGCGGCTGTACGTACGACGGCGTGGACCACGCCCCCGGCGACTCCTTCCGCGCCTCGGACGGCTGCAACTCGTGCATCTGCGACCCCTCCGGCAGCGGCAACGTCGAGTGCTCCACCATCGCGTGTGAAGGGTGCGCGCCGGGCGAGGAGCTCCCGATGGACGACGGCTGCAACACCTGCTGGTGCGACGCCGACGGCATCGCCGTCTGCACGGCGGTCCTCTGCTACGACGGCTGCTTCTACGAGGGCTCGATCTACGAGGTGGGGGAGGCGTTCCCGTCCATCGACGGCTGCAACACCTGCACGTGCGCGGCCGACGGCAGCGTCGCGTGCACCGAGCGCGCCTGCGCGTGCGACCCGGAGGCCGAGTGGTGGCGCAGCTACGCGGCCGACAGCCCGGAGACGTGCCAGCTCATCGACTTCGTCTGCCCCGACACCACGGCCTACTTCCACAACGCGTGCGGCTGCGGCTGCGAGCAGGACGCGAGCTGCCCGCCGTCGTTCAACTGCATGCCGCCCGAGCCGTGCGACGTCGAGGCCATCCGGGAGCGCTGCCCCTACTCGGAGATCGTGTTCTGATCGCCGGCCAGCGCGCCCGCGCCTGCCTCCGGGCGCCGGGCGCGCCTCGCTCGCCCGCCTCCCGGCTCGACGCGCGGCCGCGCGCGTGCCAATCGAGGCGGGTGAGCTCTCCCCCGGCGAGCGAGACCCCCGAGGCGCGGCCGAGCGGCTCGGACCTGTGCACCGCGTGCGGCCTGTGCTGCACGGGGCTGCTCTTCGACGTCGCGCCGCTCGAGGAGCACGAGCTCCCGCTCGCCGAGAAGCTGCGCCTGCCTCTCGCGTGCAACCAGTACCACGACGCCTTCAGGCTGCCGTGCCCGTGCCACCGCGACCGGAAGTGCACCGTCTACGAGACGCGCTTCTCCGTGTGCAGCAGCTACGAGTGCGGCCTGCTCCGGCGCTGCAAGGCGGGCGAGGTGCCGCTCGGCGAGGCGCTCTCCCGCGTCGAGCGCGTGCTCCGCTTGACGGACGCCGTGCGCCGGCGCGTGCCCCCGCTGGAGCCGCCGCGCCCGCTCTGGGACGAGGCCCGCGAGCACCTCCGCCGGCGCGACGCCGAGGACGCGTCGCCGGCGTGGCGCGGCGAGCGGGAGTCGCTCGTCGCCGCGCTCGCCGAGCTCAGGGCCGCCTGCAGGGAAGGGCTCGATCCGTAGCGCCGCCGGCGCTGGAGACGCCGCCATTCCAGCGGAGCGCGGGGTCGGGCTCCCGGGGGCTCGCGCTGGATCGATCCGCCGATCTGCAGAGTCGCTCCGGGGGGATCTCGCCTCGCCGCGCGCTCGCGAAGCGCGCCGAGGCCCGCGATCGGGATCGCGGCGAGTCCCGCGCTGCGCCCTGGTCGAGCGCGGTTCGTCCTCGACTTCGCGCGTCGCGGCCTCGACCCAGCGAGCTCGTCCGGCCTCCCGGTGGCCAACGCCGCGCCGTATATACGGTCGATGGAACCGAAGATCCGCCGACTGACCAACAAGTATTCCGCGATCACCGCGGTGACGAGCTTCGTCACACAGCCCATTCCCGGCGCAGATGAGCTGATCGTGGTTCCCATCCATTACTGGTTTTCCGCGTCGCTGACGCGGGCGCGGGGCGTGCCGCTCCTCAGGGCTCCGTGGCTTCAGGTGAGCAAGATCATCTGGGGCGGAGCCGCTGTGCGGCTCTTCGCCAACTTCACGCTCGGCCTCGTCCCGGTCGCCGGTCTCTTCTCCAACGCGATCACCGCCGTCGCGCTGACCGAGCTCCTGGGCCGTTACCTCGACGGTGCGCTGAGCAGCCCGGCGGCGGCTCCCCCGATCTCCCTGAGGACGATCCGAGACGTGGTGGCGAGCTCGCGCCGAGCGAGGAGACCTCGGCCGTCATGGCCCGCGATCCGTCGGGCCTTCCAGCGATCTGTCCCCCGACCGACCCCGGCTTGAGCCGCCAGCGCCCCCGGCGCGGGCCGCCGCGGCCTCTGCGTCTGCGCGCGGGGCGGTCTCTCCTGGCGATCGCCGCCCAGATCGAATAGATCCCCGGCCATGCTCTCCGAGACCCGCGAGAAAGTCCTGGACATCAAACGGCGCTTTGAGGCGCTAAGGGGGCATCTTTGACGTCCCTAAGCTCGAACGGATGCTCCAGGACCTGACCCAGACGACGCTGTCGTCCGGGTTCTGGAACGATCAGGAAAAAGCCCAAGCCGTCCTCCGCAAGCGCGCCCAGGTCGAGGCGAAGCTCGAGATGGCGCAGAAGCTCGGCCGCGAGATCGAGGATCTTGCGGAGTACCTCGAGCTCGGCGCCGCCGAGGGCGACGAGGGCGTCATCGCCGACGCCGACGCGCAGGCCGACGCCATCGCCGCGCGCCTGCGCAAGGCCGAGCTCGATCGCATGCTGTCCGGCCCCGCCGACCGCGGGAACGCCATCGTCAGCATCCACCCGGGCGCCGGCGGCACCGACGCGAAGGACTGGGCGTCCATGCTCCTCCGCATGTACCTGCGCTTCTGCGAGCGCCGGGGCTACAAGACGGAGATCATCGACTACCAGGACGGCGACGAGGCCGGCATCGACGCCGTGACCTTCACGGTGACCGGCGACGCCGCCTACGGGTACCTGCGCTCCGAGGCAGGGGTCCATCGCCTGGTGCGGATGAGCCCGTTCAACGCGGATCACACGCGCCAGACCGCGTTCGCCGCCGTCGAGATCACCCCGGACAGCGACGACGAGATCAACATCCAGGTCAACGAGAAGGACATCGAGATCACGACGATGCGCGCCGGCGGCAAGGGCGGGCAGAACGTGAATAAGGTGGAGACCGCCGTTCGCCTGCGCCACCTCCCGACCGGCCTCAACATCGTGTGCCGCGCCGAGCGCAGCCAGCACCAGAACCGCGCGATGGCGATGAAGGTCCTCAAGGCGAAGCTGTACGAGATGGAGCTCCAGAAGCGGGAGGCCGAGGTCCAGGCCTACAACGCCGCGAAGAGCGCCATCAACTTCGGCAGCCAGATCAGGAACTACGTCCTCGCGCCCTACCGGCTCGTCAAGGACGTCCGCACCTCCACCGAGGCCACCGACGTGGACGCCGTCCTCGACGGCGATCTCGAGGGCTTCATCGAGGCCTATCTGCTCGCCGCGGCCGGCGGCTCGCTCAGGAAGGGCGGCTCGGTCGCGGAGGACGACGCTCCGTGAGCCAGCAAAAAGACCGACCGAACGACAAGAAGAGCGAGCGGCTAGCGAAGGAGGCCGCCGAGGCCGCGCGCGCCGAGGAGACGCTGATCGCCACCCGCAAGGCGAAGGCGGCCCGCCTCCGCGCCCGCGGCGAGAACCCGTTCGCCAACGACGTCACGACGGGCGAGCCGCTCACCGAGCTCGCCGCCGTCCGCGCCCGCTTCGACGGGGCGCGGGCCGCGGCCGAGCCCCGGCCGGAGGGCGCGGCGCCGGACCGGCCCGCCGCGCCGACGGCGGATCGCTACGACCCGGCGCGCGTCGAGCCGACCCCGTTCCGCGTCGCGGGCCGGGTCCTCTTCGTGCGCTCGTTCGGCGGCGTCACCTTCGTGCGGCTGCGCGACCGCACCGGCGAGCTCCAGCTCTACTGCGAGCAGGGGAGCCTGGCCGATTTCGAGCGGCTGGAGGACATCGATCTCGGCGATTTCGTCGAGGCCCACGGCGTCGCGATGGCCACGCAGAAGGGGGAGCTCTCGATCCGCGCGGAGCGCCTCCGGCTGCTCACGAAGGCCTACCGCCCGCTGCCGACCAAGACGAGCTTCAAGGACGTCGAGTCGCGCTACCGCATGCGGTACGTCGACCTCGTGGCCAACCCGCACGTGGCGGGGGTCTTCCGCGCCCGCAGCGCGATCGTCGCCGCGCTGCGCGAGTTCCTCGACGCGCGGGGCTTCCTCGAGGTCGAGACCCCGACGATGCACACGCTCGTCGGCGGCGCGGCCGCGAAGCCGTTCAAGACCCACCACAACGCGCTCGATCTCGAGCTCTTCATGCGCATCGCGCCCGAGCTCTTCCTGAAGCGGCTCGTGGTCGGCGGCTTCGAGCGCGTCTACGAGATCGCACGCTGCTACCGGAACGAGGGGCTGTCGACGCGGCACAACCCCGAGTTCACGATGCTCGAGTACTACCAGGCGTACGCGACGTACGAGACCCTGATGGACGCGACCGAGGCGATGCTCCGCCACGTCGACGCCCGCCTCGCCGAGCGCCTCCCGGCCGAGCACGCGGCCTGGGCCTCGCAGCGCGCGTTCTCGCTCGAGCGCTTCGCGCGCGTGCCCATGGCCGAGGGGCTCGCCCGCGCCCTGGCCAAGGCGGGGCTCCCGGCCGACGTCCCGCAGCGCGTCGCCGCGGACGACGCGCCGATCAAGGAGTGGGCGAAGGCCGCCAAGGCGAGCGGGCGCGAGATCGACTGGACGAACTTCCGCGCGGGCGCGAAGAAGTGCGAGTCGCCCGGCGAGCTCGTCTTCTGCGCCTACGAGTACGTGGTCGAGCCGTTCCTCACGAAGGACTACCGCACCGAGGCGGGCGACAAGAGCGTCCCCGTCTTCATCATCGACTATCCCTTCGAGGTCTCCCCGCTCGCGCGCAAGAAGGACAGCGACCCCTCGCTGGTCGACCGCTTCGAGCTCTTCATCGAGGGCCGCGAGCTCTGCAACGCCTTCAGCGAGCTCAACGACCCCGAGGACCAGGACGCGCGGTTCCGCGCGCAGGTCGCCAAGAAGTCGCGGGGCGAGGAGGAGACGATGGATTACGACGCCGACTACGTCCGCGCCCTGGAGCACGGCCTCCCGCCGACGGCGGGCTTCGGCATGGGGATCGATCGCCTGACGATGCTCCTCACCGGCGCGACATCCATCCGCGACGTCATCCTGTTCCCCCTCCTGCGCCCCGAGACCGACGCGTGATCGAGCTCTCCCGACCCCTGCAGGCCGCGCTGCTCGCCGCCGTCGCGCTGGGTGTCCTCCTGCTCGCCTGGCGCGGCTACACCCGCTTCGACAAGAAGGGCGAGCTGGAGCCGCGGCGCCCCGTCGTCGCGCGCGTCGGGCTCGTGCTCGCGCTCGCGGGCGGCGGCCTGCTCGCGCTCGCGCTCCTCACGGCCGGCGGGGGAGCGAAGGCCCTCGGGCTCGTCGGCGTGGTCGTCGCCAGCAACCCCGAGATGATCGGCGGCGCCCTCGGCGCGCTGGCCGGGGCGGGCGTCGGCTTGCTGCTCGTGACCGCGACGGGCCTCGGCTGGCGGGTGTTCGGCGCGCGAGGGCCCAAGGTCCGCGCGTTCGTCAGGGCGCTGGGCGTGATCTGCCTCGTGGCCGCGCTCGCGGTGGCCGTCGTCTGGCTCGCGGTCCTGCCGCTCCATCCGACGCTGAAGTGGCTCCTCGCCGGGGTCCTGATCGCCGCGGGCGTTGGCTACGCGATCGCCGGGACTCGCCTGGTCCGCAAGGGGCTCTACCGCGCGCTCGGCTGGTGGTGGGGCGCGCTCGTGGGCGTGACGTTCGGCGTCACCGCGGCGCTCACGGCCAGGATGCCCGTCGGGCGGTTCGCGGCGCACAACCCCACCGATCAGATCATCCGCTTCGCCGCGCTCGTCTCCAGCACGGTCTTCCTGTTCTTCGTGCTGTCGGCGCTCCTGCCGCTCGCCCTCGACGCGCTGGAGCGCCGGAGCTTCGTGCCCCACGTGGGCGCGCGCCACGTGCGCGCCTCGAAGAGCGGCTTTCTCACGGTCATCTCGGTCCTGTCGATGGCCGGGGTCGCCGTCAGCTCGTGCTCGCTGTGCTCAGTGACGAGCATCATGGGCGGCTTCGGCGCCGACCTGAAGCGCAAGATCCTCGGCAACAACGCGCACATGGTCGTCGACGCCACCCGCCCCGGCGGCTTCGGCGACTGGGACGACAAGCTCACCAAGGTGCGCGTCGCGCTCGCGCCTTACGGGGGCGCCGCGACGCCGGTCGCGGCCGGCGAGGCGATGGGCTCCAGCGCCTCGAACACCGCTGGCGCCATCGTCCGCGGCATCGATCCGGACACGATCGGGCAGGTCATCGATCTCAAGAAGAACATCGAGGTCGGCAACTTCGACTACCTGCGCGATCCCGAGAAGCTGACGAGCCTGCCGCCGGAGGAGATCATCGGCCGGGGCCCGGGCGGGGAGCCGTACTTCAAGGGGCCGGATTTCCGCCAGCCGTCGGACGTCGACCCGTCGGTGCGCGAGTACCTGAAGCGGCAGACGCGCGTGTACCCGGGCGTCGTCATCGGCCGCGAGCTCGCGAAGTCGCTCCACGTGCTCGTCGGGGACGAGGTGACGCTCCTCTCGCCGGTGGGCGAGCTCGGCCCCACCGGCGTGATGCCGCGCTCCCGCAGGTTCCGCGTCGCGGCGATCTTCTACAGCGGCATGTACGAGTACGACGTCTCGCACGCGTACGTCTTGCTGGACGAGGCGCAGAAGTTCTTCGGCCTGGAGGACAGGATCACCCACATCGACATCCGGATCCCGGATCCCGAGCGGGTGCAGGACGTCCGCCCGGCCGTCGAGGCGGCGGTCGCCGCGAGCGCCGCGCTCGACGAGGCGCCGGAGGGCGGCAAGCCGCCCCAAAAGCTCCGCGTCCGCGACTGGGTCGAGAGCAACAAGAGCCTCTTCAGCGCGCTCAAGCTGGAGAAGATCGCGACGTTCATCATCCTGTCCATCGCCATCGCGGTCGCGAGCTTCTGCATCGTCTGCACGCTGCTCCTCATGGTGACGGAGAAGGGCAAGGAGATCGCCGTCCTGAAGGCGCTCGGGGCCTCGGACAGCGCGGTGATGCGCGTGTTCATGCTCGAGGGCGTCATCATCGGCGCCATCGGCACCGTCTACGGTGTCGGCACCGCGCTGGCGGTCTGCACGGGCCTGTCCTGGTTCGGCGTCCGGCTCGATCCGGACGTCTATTACATCGACCGGCTGCCCGTGAACGTGAACGGCTCCGACTATGCGATAGTCGCCGTGGCGGCGCTGCTCATCTGCACGATCGCCACCCTCTACCCGGCCCGCGCCGCCTCGAAGCTCTCTCCGGTCGACGGGCTCCGTTACGAGTAAACCCCTCCATGTCCACTCCGCTCGTCGTCGTCGAAGATCTCCGCAAGACGTTCGTTCACATGGGGCGCGAGCTCCACGTGCTCTGCGGCATCGATATCGTGATCAACCAGGGCGAGGTCGTGGCGTTCGTGGGCCCCTCCGGGGCCGGTAAGAGCACGTTCCTCCACTGCATCGGCACGCTGGACCTCCCGACGAGCGGCCGCATCCGCCTCGGCAGCGACGAGCTCACCGGCATGCCGAGCTCGCGGCTCGCGGCGATCCGGAACCGGATGATCGGCTTCGTCTTCCAGTTCCACCACCTGCTCCCCGAGTTCAACGCGGTCGAGAACGTGATGATGCCGGGCCTCATCCAGGGGAAGACCCGCCGCGAGATGGAGCCGCTCGCGCGCGCGCTGCTCGCCGAGGTGGGGCTCGCCGCGCGCGCGACGCACCGGCCGGGCGAGCTGTCGGGCGGCGAGCAGCAGCGGGTGGCCCTGGCGCGCGCGCTCGTCCTGTCGCCGAAGCTGCTCCTCGCCGACGAGCCGACCGGCAACCTCGACACCGCGACGAGCGACTCGATCCACCAGCTGTTCTTCGAGATGAACCGCAAGCACGGCACCACGGTCGTCGTGGTGACGCACAACCTCAGCTTCGCCGAGTCGATGCCGCGCGTGGTGACGATGCGCGACGGGGCCATCGAGAGCGACCGCATCGGCAGCGAGCGCGCCGCGGCCGCCGGGTACCGCGGCGGCTCAGCCGGATAGCCGCTCGCTCAGGAGCTCGGCCGCGCGCAGCGACATGGCCATGATGGTCATCTGCGGGTTCACGCCGAGCGATGAGGGGATCGCGCTCCCGTCGCACACGTAGAGCCCGGCGACGTCGTGCGCCTGGTGGTCCGGCCCGAGGCACGATGACCGCGGATCGACGCCGATGCGGCACGTCCCGAGCGGGTGGAACGCGGCCACGTCGATGTCGCCGGCCTTGATCTGCCGCCCCTTGAGCCGCGCGAGGTCCTCCGGGCCGTTCACCTCGTCGCAGCCGGCGACGAGCGGCAGGACACGCCGCGCCCCCGCGGCCAGGAACACCTCGCAGAGCAGCTCGATCCCGCGCTGCATCCTCGCGACGTCCTCCGGGTTCATCGTGTAGAGCACGAGCGGCGTGCCGCCGATCCCGGGCCTCACCTCGCCGCGGCTCGTGTCCTTGATCATGAAGCCGAACGTCGCGAGGTGCGGGTACCGCTCCATGAGCTCGGTGTAGCGCCGCCCCGTCCACGGCACGGCCAGCGCGGCGACGTCGAACGGGAGCGACCCGCCCTCGAACATCAGGCCTTCGTCGGCGAAGTGGTCGATCTGGTAGCCCTGCGGGATGCCTCGCCACTGGTCGACCCGCTCGTCGAAGAGCGCCATCACCTTCGACGCCGGGTGGATCGACAGGTTCTTCCCCAGCATGCCGCTCGAGAGGCACGCCCCGCTCCGGCGCAGCAAGAGCGGCGTCATCAGCGCGCCGCCGGCCACCACGACGGCCTCCGCCTTGACCACGAGCCGCGGCCGCCGCCGCCTCGCGCCGCCGGCCGAGCGGCCGCCTCCGCCGGCCCTCGTGTCGCCGCCGAGCACGGCCGTCGCCCCGCGCGCGCGGCCCGCCACGACGTCGATCGTCCTCACGCGCGCCGCCGTGATGAGCTGCGCGCCCCGCTTCAGCGCCTCGGGCACGTAGCTCACGTCGGTCGAGCGCTTGGCCCCGGTCGGGCAGCCGAAGCAGCAGATCCCCTGTCCGTCGCAGTCCGGCGCGTTGCGCTGGAGCGGCCCGTGCTGCAGGCCGAGCCGCTCCGCGCCGCGCCGGATGATCGGCCCGATCGCCCCGAGGTGCAGCGGATCGGCCGGGGCGACCTGGAGCATCCGCTCGACGCGCTCGTAGTAGGGCGCGAGCCCCTCGGACGAGAGCTCCGCGGGCAGCCCCATGCCGTCCCGCCACGACGCGAAGGTGCTCTCCGGCGCCCGGTAGCAGGTCCCGGAGTTGATCACGGTGCTCCCTCCGACGGCGCGCCCCGCGAACACCGGGATCCCCACGTTGCCGATCGCCATGTCGAGCCCGTGATCGCGGTACATCTCCCGGTACGCGCGCGCCGGCCGGCCGGTGAAGCTCGAGCGGCGGTGGTAGTCGCCCTCCTCGAGCATCAGGACCGCGTGCCCCCGCGACGCGAGCTCGTAGGCGGCGGCCGCGCCCCCGGCCCCGGTGCCGATCACGAGCACCTCGCACTCGAGCTCCAGGTCCTCCTCGACCTCGCGCCCGTTCGTCACCTGCGACAGCCAGCGGGGGCTCTCGTCCCGCACCGTGGGCAGCTCGTAGCGGCAGCCCACGTGCTCGAACATCTCGGGCCGGTCGTAGTGGAGGAACCGGAGCGGCGTGAGCACGGCGCGGAGCAGCGACCGCAGCGCCAGCGCCCGGCTCTGCTCGAAGCCGCGGAGCACCTCCATCCGCTCCTCGAGCGGCAGCGCCGACAGCGGCCTGAGCCGCGTCGCCACCGGCGCGAGCTCGATCGCCCACAGCGCCGCGCGCAGCCCCTGCGCCAGGTGCGGCGGGATCGTCGACAGAAAGGCCGCGAGGCGGGCGGCGGTCGCCGCGCCGGCGCCCTCGAGGAAGCGGCCGGGCGGCATCGCCGCCTCGGCGAGCGCGGCGGCGACGCGCAGCTCCCGCTCCGAGAGCGCCGGCTCCGCTCCAGGCCGTCCCCCTGTCGCGGGCGCGCTCTCCGCGCCGCCCTCCGCCCGCTGCGCCGCCCCGGGCCAGCGCTCCTTCCGCTCCAGCCGCTCCAGCGCGGGCCAGCGCCTGAAATCGAAGTCCAATCCCAGGGTCATGGTCGTCCGAGCCCCTCGTGATAACTTCTGTTAATTCTGTAGCAACAGAATCGTCGAAATGCAAGGCGGCCCGGTCCGCTCGGTCTGCGCGTTCCGGTCGGAGCGCGCGGCGGCGTCGCTCACGGCATGGGCAGGACGCAGATCGGCGCGCGGGGCTCCAGCGCGAGGTGGTGCCAGGCGTCCTCGGCGATCGCCAGGCCGCGCTCTCCCTCGTCGCGGAAGTGCGCGGCGACCGCGCGGAAGTAGGGGGCGTCGGGGCGCTCGAGCGCGACGATGCCCTTCGGGTCCGACGGGCTCGGCGCGAACGGGCGGCCAGCCTTGGCCCGGCGGGTGTCGCTCACGAGGGAGATCTCGTCCATGCGGGCGGTGAAGTGCGGCCCGCCGTCGAACGGATCGACCCTGTGGGCGTAGCGGAAGCCGATGCGGCGCAGGAGCTTCTCCACGCCCCGGGTCTGCGACCCGACCTTCCCGATCACGCGCTGGGCGTCCTCGGGCAGCAGCGAGGCGTAGATGGTCCCCTCGGGGAAGAGCCCCTTGATGAACTCCTTGTTCTTCTTGGAGAGGAGGTCTGCCTCGGCATAGCTCATGTCGGTGAACTTGCGCCCCAGCGCCTCCCAGAGGTGGCTTGTTCCATCCGGCTCGAGCGGGGGCATCAGCTCCGCGAGGATCTCCTCCTGGAACAGGTCGGGCCGCGCGGCCATGTAGAGGAAGCGAACATACGAGATCATCGTGCCGAGCCGCTCAGGCCCCTGCCGGTAGTCCGGCATGAGCACGAGTCCGCCGATCTCCGTCGGTCCATTGTACGAGTAGCCGATGCGCAGCACGGTATGATGGAAATGCTTGTCGATCGTGGCCGAGTACTTCTCCTCGTCGAGCACGTCGAAATAGATGTACGGGACGCCGCGCCGGCCGAGCTGCGCGATGATCATCGAGGTGCCGACGATCATGCCCTTGTCGCCCTTCGTCAGGTCGACGAGCACGAAGACGTATTGGCGCAGGCGCGGGTCCTGGATGGCCCCGCTGAAGCTCCGGTGGCTCTCGGCGACGATCTCGTGGATTGCGTCACGGTTGTTCGGCAGGTTGACCGAGTTCAGGTGGCGCGCGACATAGAGGAGCTGCTCCTCGTCGCCGGTCACGGCTGCGCGTATTTCAAACGAGATCATCGGGAGAAGCCTACGCGTGGCGCTCGCGCTTGGCCATTGCTACGGATGCCGCGCGCGGGGCGTACAACAGAGCTCGCCGCGCGCCGCCCGTCCCCGCCGGCGCGCGGACGGCGCGAGCCGGCCCCGCGCGGCGGCGCGCGTCAGCCGAGCTGAGCGCGGAGCGCTTCGTCCATGGCGTCGAGCGGCGGCTCGCGCCCGGTGTACAGCCGGAACTGCTCCGCCGCCTGGTGAAGGAGCATCCTCCCGCCGTGAACGGCGGTGGCCCCGCGCCGCCGCGCCGCCTCCACGAGCTCCGTGATCATCGGCTTGTACACGATATCCATCACCAGGAGACCCTCCCGCAACGCCTCCTCCGGGACGGGGCTCCGCGGGTCGA
Organism: Sorangium sp. So ce185; assembly: GCF_051526825.1. NCBI lineage: Bacteria > Pseudomonadati > Myxococcota > Polyangiales > Polyangiaceae > Sorangium > Sorangium sp. So ce185. The sequence goes on from NZ_CP150316.1 coordinate 2,806,992, forward strand.
CCTCGGCCATGCCGCGCGAGGTCGCGTTGACGAGGACGTCGTGGTCGGGCGTGAGCGCCCCCCCGTCGAGGGGCACCGCCGTCCCGCCGACCGCCGCCGCGAGCTGCCGCGCCTTCTCGAGATCCCGGTTCGCGATCGTGACGCGGGCGCCGCGCTCCGCGAGCCCGAACGCGACCGCGCGCGCCGCGCCCCCCGCGCCGAGGAGCAGCACCCGCGCGCCCCCGAGCTGCGTCGCCTCCTCCAGCGCCCGCGCCGCGCCGATCCAGTCGGTGTTGTATCCCCGGAGTCGCCCGCCGTCGTTGACGATCGTGTTCACCGCGCCGATGCGCGCGGCGATGGGGTCGATCTCGTCCAGCAACGGAATTACCGCCTGCTTGTAGGGCATCGACACACCGAGGCCGCGGATCCCGAGCGCCCGCATCCCGCGCGTCGCTCCCTCAACATCGGTCACCGCAAAAGGGATATAGGTAAAATCGAGCCCCAGCGCGCGGTAGCCGGCGAGGTGCATGGCGGCGCCTGTCGATACCGGATGAAGCGACATTGATCCGCAGAGTGTGAGGCGGCCCAGAGCTTGGGAGAATGATGCAGTCGACGAAGTACAGCCGTGCATGCAGCGAAGCTGGCCTGTCTCCAGCGCGGATGCTAGCCCCGCCAGCGATGAGCGAGCAGAGCTCCCCCGGGCCGGCGGCGGAGGCGGCGACAGCGTGCCTCGAGCCCGCCAAGGCCGGCCTGTTCATGCCCCGATCCGATCGCGCGTTCGCGCGGCGCGCCTACCAGACCGTCGCGCCGCTCGGTCGCAGCCTCCTCAAGGTCCTCGCGGTCCTCGCGGTCCTCACGCTGGGCCGCTCGACGCTCGCGGACCAGTATCACGTGCCCACCGGCTCGATGTGGCCGACGATCGCCCCCGGCGATCGCATCCTTGTCGACAAGGTCGCCTACGGGCTCCGCGTCCCGCTCACGGACGGCTACGTGTTCGAGCGCAGCTGGCCGAGCGCCGGCGACGTGGTGCTCTTCGCGGATCCGCGCGGCGGCTCGACCCTCCTCGTCAAGCGCGTGATCGCGCTCCCCGGGCAGACGGTGATGCTCCGGCGAGGCGTGCTCTACGTCGATGGCGCGGCGCAGGCGACCGAGGAGCTCGGGGACGGCACGCGGGTCGAGCACCTCGGCCCGGTCACGCACGCCGCGGGCGAGCCCGATCTCGAGGCGTTCGGGCCGGTCGTCGTGCCGCCGGGCCACCTCTTCGTGATGGGCGACAACCGCGCCGCGTCGCTCGACAGCCGGGCGATGGGCGCGGTGCCGCGGGAGCTCGTCCGCGGCCGCGTGCTCCGCGTCGTCTATCACCACGACGCCGAGGGCTTCGATCTGTCCCGCGCCCTGCGGAGCGTCGACTGAGCGCCCGGGTCACGCGTCGCCTCGCGCCATCATCGCCCTGAGCTCATCGCCGCTCAGGGTCTCGACCTCGTAGAGCCTCGCGGCGATGCGCTCGAGCGTCGCGCGGCGCCCGTGGATCATCGCGCGCGCCCGCGCCTCCGCGTCCGAGAGGATCCGCGCGACCTCCGCGTCGATCTCGCGCGCGGTCGCGTCGCTGCACTCCCGCCCCGCCCCGGACGGGGGCGCGCCCCGCGGCTCGCCGAGGAACGACAGCGGCCGGCGCGGCTCCAGCGCCGAGAGCCCGACCCCCTGGCCCATGCCGAGCTCGCGCACCATGCGGCGCGCGAGCTCCGTCGCGTTGAGCAGGTCGTCCTGCGCGCCGGTCGACAGGTCCCCGACGGCCTCCGCCTCGGCGGCGCGCCCGCCGAGCAGCACGACCAGCCGGTCGAGGATCTCCTGCCGGCTCCACAGGTAACGGTCCTCCCGCGGCAGCTGCATCGTGTACCCGAGCGCCCCTGGCCCGCGCGGCACGATGGACACCTTGCGCACCGGGTCCTGCGTCGGCAGCAGCGTCGCCGTCAGCGCGTGCCCCACCTCGTGGTAGGCGACCACGAGCTTCTCGCGCGCGCCGAGCCGCCGGCCCCGCCGCTCGAGCCCCGCGAGCCCGCGCTCGATCGCGGCCTCCAGGTCGATCTGCCCCACCGCGGTGGCCCTGCGCCGCGCCGCGAGCAGCGCCGCCTCGTTGACGATGTTCGCGAGGTCGGCCCCGACGAGCCCCGCGGTCTGCGCGGCCACGGCGTCGAGATCCACGTCCGCGTCGAGCGTCACCTTCCTCCCGTGCACCGCGAGGATCTCGCGCCGCTCGGCGAGATCGGGCCGATCGACGTGCACCCGGCGATCGAACCGCCCCGCCCGGAGGAGCGCCGGATCGAGGATCTCGGGGCGGTTCGTCGCGGCGATCACGACGATGGCCGCGCGCGCGTCGAACCCGTCCATCTCGGTCAGGAGCTGGTTGAGCGTCTGCTCGCGCTCGTCGTGGCCGCCGACCGAGCCGCCGATGCCGCGCGCCTTGCCGACCGCGTCGAGCTCGTCGATGAACACGAGGCAGGTCCCCTTCTCGCGCGCCTGGGAGAAGAGATCGCGCACGCGCGCGGCGCCGACGCCGACGAACATCTCCACGAACTCCGACCCGCACGCGCTGAAGAAGGGGACGCTCGCCTCTCCCGCGATCGCCCGGGCCAGCAGCGTCTTGCCCGTGCCGGGCGGCCCCACGAGGAGCACCCCCCTGGGCATCCGGCCGCCGAGCTTCTCGTAGCGCTCGGGCGCCTTGAGGAAGTCGACGATCTCGCCGAGCTCGGCCTTCGCCTCGGCGCTGCCCGCGACGTCGCGGAACGTCGCCGTCGACCCGCGCTCCTCGTAGAGCCGCGCCTTGTTCTTGCCGAAGGCGGTCGCGGCGCCCGAGACGTTCCCCGCCGCCGACCGGCGCGACGCGAGGTGGATCATCGCGACCAGCGCGGTCAGGGGCAGCGCCAGCCAGAGATACGGCAGCAGCCCTCGCTCGTCCGCGGCGCGCGTGTACGGGATTCCGCGCCGGTCGAGGGCGGCGAGCAGATCCTTCTCGGTCTGCTCGATGCGCCCCGTGCGGTAGCTCCGCGGCGCTGTCGCGCTGAGGCCGGGCGCCGCTCGCCCGATGTACACGCCGTCCCGGATCTCGACCTCGGCGAGCTCTCCGCTCTCCGCGAGCGAGCGGAACCGCGCGTACGGGATGCGGCTGTCGGACGCCACCACCACCTGAAGGAGCAGCGCCGAGCCGAGCACCAGGACGAGAACAATCCAGAGCGACCGCATGGCTCGCCTCCGCGCGGACAGGCGACGTCACCGGCAAGCCCGGCCAGTCGCCACGGTGCGCCCTGCACGGAGTCTGCCAAGGCGGGTCGTGCACCCTCGAGGCAAGGCGGACCGCTCGACCGATGAAGTTGCGTTACAGGCGTAACAGCGCCGAGCGCGCCCGGCGCGGCGTGGACGCACGGCGCGAACCGATCAACCCTGATCGCATGGGGAGAGCTCTTTTCTTGATCACGGGTCCGCTGACGATGTCTTTGCTCGGGTGCGGCGGGGCTGCGCCACCTCCGGCCGAGCAGCCCGAGCCCGCGCGGCTGGAGGAGCCCGCGAAGGCCGCCGAGCCCGCGCCGGAGGCCGCCCTGGGCGTCGAGGCGCAGGAGGCGGAGCCCGCTCCGGCGACGCCGTCCGCCGCGCCGGCGGCGCCGCGGCGCGACGACTCGGTGCCCGACGACTACGCGCTCATGCACGGCGACTGCGTCGAGCTCGGCAAGCAGCTCACGGTGCTCACGCGCTCGGAGCAGGTCGCGGCGCTGAGCGCCAAGCTGACGCCGGAGCAGCGGGGCGAGACCGAGAAGAGGATCGACGCCGTCGCGGCCACCCTCGGGGAGCAGTACGCGCAGTCGTGCGAGCAGAACGTCGGCAAGCACGTGGATCCGAGGTCGCTCAAGTGCGCGTTCGACGCGCGGAGCGTCAGGGCGTTCGAGGCCTGCCTCAACGCGCCGCCGCCGGCCAAGTGACGCCGCCGCGTCGCGTGCGCCGGATGACGGCGCGCGCGATGCGGATATAATGCGGCCCCGCATGGACGCTTCGCTCCTCGACGACCCCTGGATCGCCGCTCAGGTCGACGCCGCCGTGGCGCCTTACGTGGGTCGCCTGCCGGCGCACGAGGTCGCGTGGATGCGCGAGCAGCTCGCGGAGGTCTTGCTGCACGACGAGGAGGCGATCCGCCTCCTCCGGCGCGCGCACCCGCGCGAGGTCGACGAGAGCGGCGAGCGGGCGTTCGGGGTGCTCGGCGCAGCGGGGCGCGCCAAGGCGGGCTAGCGGTGCGCACTCCGGAAGACCGGCTGCTCGCCGAGGGGCTCGCTCTGCTCCAGCTGGTCGCGAAGCGCGTCGCGCGCCGCCTGGGCCGCCGCATCCCGGTCGAGGACCTCGTCGCGCTCGGGCACCCGGCGCTGCTCGAGGTGGTGCGGACGTACGATCCAGGCCGATCCTCGTTCGAGGCGTACGCCAAGCGGAAGATCCGCTGGGCGATCTTCGACGGTATCCGGCGGGAGACGCGCTGGCGATCCGCGGCGGCGCGGGCCAGCGCGCTGGCTGCGTCGGCGCGGTTCGCGGAGGGGCGGGGGCCGGAGGACGACGCCGACGCGCCGGCCACGCAGGAGGACTACGCCGCGCGGCTCGGCGGCCTGCTCGCCGGGCACGCGGCCGCGATGGCGCTCGGCCTGCTCTCGAACCAGGGCGACGTCGCTGCGGTCGCCGACGCCGCCGACAGCCCCGAGGAGCGCGCCTCTGCCGCCGAGCTCGCACAGGCCGTGCGGCACGCCGTGCGCGAGCTCCCCGAGCGCGAGCGCGCCCTGGTCGAGCGCCACTACTTCGACGACGAGCGCTTCGATCAGATCGCGCAGGATCTCGGGATCAGCAAGAGCTGGGCGAGCCGCCTGCACAGCCAGGCGATCGCGCGGCTGGGCGAGCTGCTCCGCGCGATGCGCTGACGCGCGTGCGCGCCGCTCTCCCACGGGCGCGCCGGCGCGTCGTTCCCCCTCGACGGATGGCGGTTATCGCTGCCGGCTCTGGACCGAGCGGAGGTACGGGGCGCGCTCCTCGTCGGTGACCGGCTCGTTGCTGATCACGCGGTGATCGCGCGGCATGAAGTGAACGAGGCGGACCATCATGTGGTCCTTCACGACGGTCAGCTTCCCCTTGCGGCGGAGCTCCGCGGCCTCCTGGAAGGTCTGCACCTTGGGATCGTAGGCGATCATGTGCAGGTCCCTTCCGAACGGCTCGGGCAGGTCTTCGACCTCGACGATCTTGTAGATGCGGATCCCTCCGCTCTTCTCGGTGGCCGCGACCACGGCGCCGACGACCAGATCCTTGCCGGTCGGATCGGAGGTTTCGGGCACGGGGGGCGCGCGGTCACAGGCCGGCGCGAGGATCAGGATGCCGGCGCACACGGCGGCGGCGAGCGCGATCGACCTCATGGGCGCTGAATAACATCGATGCGACCTGGCGCAAGCGGCTACCGCGCTCGGCGCGGGGGAGCGCGGCGCGCCGCGACGTCGTCCGCCGCTGGGGGGCGGCGCTGTGGTAGACGCGCCTTCGAGACAGTGGCCGGGAGCGATCCCTCGGAGGAATGCGATCATGCGACTCGAGGACACGAAGTTTGTCGTCACAGGCGCCGCCCAGGGGCTGGGTCGCCACTATGCGCTGCGGCTCGCGGAGTCCGGGGGCCAGGTCGCCGCGGGCGACGTGAACGAGGAGGGGCTCGCGTCGCTGGTCGAGGCGAGCCAGGGTCTCCCCGGGAAGATCCACGCGCGGCCCTTCAACGTGGCGGTGGAGGCGGAGGTCGAGGCGTTCGTCCGGTTCGCGCACGGGGCCATGGGCGGCCTGAACGGCCTCGTGAACAACGCCGGCATCCTGCGGGACGGCCTCCTGGTCAAGAAGGACCGCCAGACCGGCGCGGTCGTCAAGCTGAGCGCGGCGCAGTGGCAGGCCGTCATCGACGTCAACCTGACGGGCGCCACGCTGATGGTCCGCGAGGTCGTCGCGAAGATGGTCGAGACCGAGCAGAAGGGCGTCATCGTCAACATCAGCTCCATCGCGCGCCACGGCAACCGCGGCCAGTCGAACTACACCGCCGCGAAGAGCGCGCTCGCGGCGAATACGAAGACCTGGGCGCTCGAGTTCGCGCCGTTCGGCATCCGCGTGGGCGCGGTCGCGCCCGGCATGATCGAGACGCCGATGACGCAGGGCATGCACCAGAAGGCGCGCGACGCCCTGGTCGCCATGATCCCGGTCGGCCGCATCGGCGTGCCCGAGGACATCTGGCAGGCCGTGCGCTTCGTGATCGAGTGCGAGTACTTCAACGGCCGCTGCATCGACGTCGACGGCGGTCTCACGATGTGACCCCGGAGCGGCGGCCCCGGCATCCCGCCGCGTCCCCGCGCGTCCTCGTCGCATCCTCCCCGCGTCCCCGCGCGTCCTCACTCACCGCGCCCCTTCGCTTCGCGCCTCGCCTCCTGGACACCCAGGGCGCTGCCCGGCGGCGTCCGTCGTCGGCCTGCCCCGTCCGGCGGCCCCACGTCTCGCTCCGCCGGCGCCGCCGTCCGGCGCCGGGGGCGCCCGAACCCCGGGAGGCCGAGCCCCGAGCCGGCTCGGCGATCCGCCCACGAAACATTCGCGCTTGACGCGTCGATATTGAAAGCTATGTTCAATATCAACCTACCCGTTAAACGTAGCCGGGGGTTCTGCATGTACGTGTGCCTCTGCATGGGCGTCTGTGATCGAGAGATTCGCGAAGCGGTGAACGAGGGGGCCTGCTCCGTGGCCGAGGTGATGGAGTGCACGGGGGCCGGCACGCGGTGCGGCTCCTGCCAGCCGACGATCGCCAAGCTCGTCGGCGCGGGCGAGCCCGTCGCCGCCCCGCGCCGCCTGACGATGGCGCCGGTCTCCAGCGCAGCCTGATTCTCTGGATCGACGCTGCGCTCCGGTCTCTCCGGCGGGGGATCGGCGACCTTTCCTTAGAAATTTCTTGCGCACTTCCGTGGACCTTGCGCATTTGACCTGGGCGCTGGCGCTCCCGCCGGCGCCTCCTCGCCGTGGCAGGCGGGGCGAGCACGACAGGCACGAGCGCGAGAGGGTCCGATGAAGGGTGCGAAAGATGTCGTCGACGCGTTGAACGAGGTGCTCGCGGCGGAGCTCGTCGCGATCAACCAGTACTTCCTGCACGCGAAGATGTGCGCGCACTGGGGCTTCGTCACGCTCGCCGCGCGCGGCCGCGCCGAGTCGATCGACGAGATGAAGCACGCCGATGCGATCATCGATCGCATCCTCTTCCTGGAAGGGCTGCCCAACCTGCAGCGCCTGGACACCCTTCACATCGGGCAGACCGTGCCGGAGCAGCTCAAGAGCGACCTCGAGCTCGAGTACAACGCGGTCAAGCGGCTCAACACGGCGATCGCCCTCTGCCGCGACAAGGGGGATCGCACCTCCGAGGAGCTCCTGGCCAAGATCCTCGAGTCCGAGGAGGAGCACATCGACTGGCTCGAGACGCAAATCGGCCTAATCGAGAAGCTTGGCGAGACCGCCTACCTGTCCCAGCAGATCCGCGAGTAGGGTAGGGTGGGGCTCGGCCCCCCCGCACCGACGGCGCACCCCGCGCGCGTTCTGGCGGCGGAGGCCGCGCTTGACGTACGATACTCTGGACGCATGTCCAAGGCGCCGCGGACGACCGCGCTCGCGCGGTTACGCGCCGGCTCGGTGCGTCGGCCGTGATCGTCGCGCCGCGCTCGTCCCTCGAGGAGGATGAGCGCGGCGGGGGAAATCCATGTCGAAGATTCTTGTCGTCGATGACCAGCGGAACATGCGGACCACGCTCGCGATGATGCTGCGTGGCGCCGGGTACGAGGTCGATGAAGCGGGCGACGGCAGCCAGGGCGCCGACCTGGGCGCCAAGGGTGCGTACGACGTCGTGCTCACCGACCTGCGGATGGGCGGCTTCGACGGCATCGGCGTGCTGCGCGCGGTGAAGGAGTCGAACGCGAACACCGAGGTCATCGTGATGACCGCGTACGGCACCATCGAGAGCGCGGTCGAGGCGATGCGGCTCGGCGCGTTCGACTACATCCAGAAGCCGTTCTCGGAGCAGGAACTCCTCGTGAAGGTGGAGCGCGCGATCCAGAACCGGAAGCTCACCGGGGAGGTGCAGCTGCTCGCCAGCGAGTTCAAGGAGCGCTACCGGTTCGAGAACATCGTGGGCCGCTCGCAGGCGGTCCGCGAGGTGCTGGGCCGGATCGTGAAGGTCGCGCCGACCGACGCGACGGTGCTCATCACCGGCGAGAGCGGCACCGGCAAGGAGCTGGTCGCCAAGGCCATCCACGCCAACAGCAAGCGCGCCGATCGCCCCTTCGTGCCGGTGAACTGCGCCGCCATCAGCGAGACGCTCCTCGAGAGCGAGCTGTTCGGCCACGCGCGCGGCTCGTTCACGGGCGCGATCTCGGCGAGGAAGGGCCTGTTCGAGGAGGCCGACGGGGGCACGTTCTTCTTCGACGAGATCGCCGAGACCCCGCTCACCTTCCAGGCGAAGCTGCTCCGCGCGATCCAGGAGAACGAGATCCGCCGCGTGGGCGAGAACAAGCCCATCCACGTCGACGTGCGCATCATCGCCGCGACGAACCAGGAGCTCCTGACCGCGGTGGCGGAGAAGCGGTTCCGCCAGGATCTCTACTACCGCCTGAACGTCGCGCGCTTCGTGCTCCCGCCGCTGCGCTCGCGGCGCGAGGACATCCCGATCCTCTGGGAGTTCTTCCTGGAGAAGTACAACCGGAAGATGGCCTGTCGGGCGCGCGCCGCGGACGGCGTCATCGAGGCGCTGACGCAGTACGACTTCCCCGGCAACATCCGCGAGCTCGAGAACATGGTGGAGCAGGCGGTGGCCCTCTCGGGCGGCGGCGTCATCAGCGTCGACGACGTGCTGCCCGCCGCGGTGCAGCCGAAGCGGGCGCCCGAGGGCGGCAGCCGGCTGCTCGCCGACGTCGTCGACTGCGCCGAGCGCCAGGCGATCGAGGCCGCGCTGCGGGAGTGCGACGGCAGCCGGGAGCGCGCCGCCGAGGTGCTCGGGATCAGCGCGACCACCCTCTGGCGCAAGATGACCCGCCTGACGATCACGTACCCGCCGGGCTGAGCAGCCCCTCCGCAGCCGTTCTGCCGTTCCCGACGACCAGGCTCGACAGCACGTTCCCTCAGGGTACAGCGGAACTCCGTGGACCCGACTGAGCAGGCCAGTGCTCACCTGGCTGAGCAACGTTCTGCCCACCGGGCTCAGCCAGCGTGTGCCTGTCCGCGGTTCGACCGGCACGTACGGCCAGGCTGAGCAACAGACCTGACTCGCCAGCAAATCAGGGCAGCTAGCCCACGTTGGCTTGCATCTTTGCAATGGCGCAGGGTCGGGATTTGCCTTAGTGCAATGAGGCAGCCGATGTAGACTGTGCGCATCTGTTTCACTTCGGCGTCGGCAACCGCAACGCGGTGATTCGGCAGCTTGGCCCGGCAATTGCTAACCCCTGAACCGATAGGCGTAGTCATGGTTGGCGGCGCTCGCCGCAGGAGGACGCTTAATGGCCCGCATGCTGATCGTGGACGGTGAGAATTCCCAGCGTCGCGCTCTTTCAGCTGGGCTAAGCGTCGAGGGGTTCGAGGTCGTCTTCGCCGCCTCGTTCCAGGATGCGCTGCGCATCCTCGGCGCCTCCCCGGTCGACGTGGCGATGATCGACCTGATGATGCCGGACCTGAACGGGCTCGAGCTCGCCCGTAACATCCGGCATGCCTTCCCGAGGGTGCGGGTCGTGCTCTCCAGCCCGTATCACCTCTCCGCGCGCCAGGTCGAGCGCGCCGACTGCGGCGCCGTGGCGTTCGTCCCGAAGCCATACAAGGTGGGCGAGATCTGTCGCTTCCTGCGCGCCAAGACGAACGTGCTCACGCCCGCGCCGTGCTAGTAGCGCGGCGTGCGCTGCGAGCTGCTCGACTACGAACTCCCTGAAGCGCTCATCGCGTCGCGGCCCCCCGAGGAGCGCGACGGCGCCAGGCTCCTCCTGGTCGACCGCGGCCGCGAGGCCGGCGAGGTCGAGCACGCCGCGATCCGCGATCTCGACCGGTACATCGAGCGCGGCGCGCTCGTCGTCGTCAACGACACGAAGGTCGTACCCGCCCGGCTGTTCGGCAAGAAGCGCGGCACCGGAGGGCAGGTCGAGCTTTTCCTGCTGCACCGGCTGGACGAGGCGCCCGACGGCGGGGAGGGGACCGCCGGCCAGCCGTGCGACGGCGCGGCGCGGCCCGAGCGCTGGCGAGCGATGGGGCGCGCGTCCAAGCCGATCCGGCCGGGCGCGTTGCTCGATCTCGAGCGCGACGGGGCGCTGGTCGCGGAGGTGCTGGAGCGCGCGGACGACGGCGTGCTCACGGTGCGGCTCTCGTCGCCGGCAGGGCTGTCCGTCGCGGCCGCGATCGACGCGTACGGCCACGTCCCGCTCCCGCCCTACCTCGGCCGCGGCGACGACGCGTCCGATCGCGAGCGGTACCAGACCATCTTCGCCCGCGTCCCGGGTGCGGTCGCCGCGCCCACCGCGGGCCTCCACCTCTCGCCCGGGCTCGTCGAGCGGCTCCGCGCGAACGGGGTCGAGATCGCGAGCGTCACGCTGCACGTCGGCCTCGGCACGTTCCAGCCGGTCACGGTCGACGACCTCGACCAGCACCCGATGCACGTCGAGGTCTACTCGGTCCCCGAGGCGACCGCCGGCGCGGTCGCGGCCGCGCGCGAGCGCGGCGCGCCGGTGGTCGCGATCGGCACCACCGTGGTGCGCGCGCTGGAGAGCGCGGCCGACCCGGCGCGCGAGGGCCTCGTGCGGGCGCAGTCCGGGGAGACGCGCCTCCTGATCCAGCCCGGCTACCGGTTCCGCGTCGTCGACGGCCTGCTGACGAACTTCCACCTGCCGCGCTCGACGCTGCTCGCGCTGGTGTTCGCCTTCGCCGGCCGCGAGCGCGCGCTCCTCGCGTACCGCGCGGCGATCGAGGCCCGCTACCGCTTCTACTCTTATGGAGACGCCATGCTGATCCGCGGCGCGAGCGCGCCATGAGCCGGACGCCCGGCTTCGCCTTCTCCGAGCTCGCGCGGGACGGTCACGCCCGCACGGGCGTGCTCTCCACGCCGCACGGCGACGTGCCGACCCCGACGTTCATGCCGGTCGGCACCCAGGGCAGCGTGAAGACGTTAACCCCCGCCGAGGTGGCCGCGACCGGCGCGAGGATCGTCCTCGGCAACACGTACCACCTGTGGCTCCGCCCCGGGCCCGAGCTCGTCGCGCAGCTCGGCGGGCTGCACGCGTTCACGCGCTGGCCGCACGCGATGCTCACGGACTCCGGCGGTTTCCAGGCCTTCTCGCTCGCCGAGCGGCGCACCCTCGTGGAGGACGGCTTCGTGTTCCGCTCGCACCTCGACGGCGCCCGCAAGGCGCTCACGCCCGAGGTCGCGATGGAGGTGCAGGGGCTGCTCGGGGCCGACATCGCGATGCAGCTCGACGTGTGCCCGCCCGGCGGCGCGCCGCTCGCGGAGGTCGAGGAGGCGTGCCGCCTGACGACGCGCTGGGGGAAGCGCTGCCTCGCCGCCAAGCGCCCCACCCAGGCGCTCTTCGGCATCGTTCAGGGCGGCACCTCGGTCGCCCTGCGCACGGCGCACGCGGACGAGCTCGCGGCCCTGCCGTTCGATGGGCTCGCCCTGGGCGGCTTCTCCGTGGGCGAGCCGATCGCGCTGATGCACGAGGCCGTCGCGCAGATCGCGCCGCGCCTCGATCCGTCGCGCCCCCGCTATCTCATGGGCGTGGGGACGCCGCTCGATCTCGTTCACGCGATCGGCGCCGGGGTCGACATGTTCGATTGCGTGCTCCCCACCCGGAACGCCCGCAACGGGCAAGCGCTCACGCAGCACGGCAAGATCGTCATCAAGCAGGCGCGCTACAAGGACGACCGATCGCCGCTCGACCCGACCTGCGCCTGCCCGACCTGCGCCGGGGGGTACAGCCGCGCGTACCTCCGGCACCTCTACATGGCGGGCGAGATCCTGGTGCTGCGCCTGCTGACCGAGCACAACCTGCACCTGTATGGCCGCCTGATGCGCGAGGCGCGCGCGGCCATCGCCGAGGGGCGGTACGCGGCGTTCGCCCGCGCGTGGCTCGGCGCGCGCGATGCCACCGAATAACCGGGCAACCGAGCAACCCGGTGGCCGAGCGACCGCGGGATCGAAAGCCGCCTACATCGTCTCCATGGTCTCTGGACGCGCTCCTGGCGCGGCCGCGGGGGATCGCGCGGAGGGCGCAACGTCCGCGCTGCCCGGGAGGGTTCCGAGCTACCATGGGCGGATGGTGAGCCCTCGCCTCCGGCGTGGCGTCGCGCGCCCGCAGCCGCGCGCGCGGGGCCACGCCTCGGCCGCGCTCGACCCGCCTGTAGGCCCGAGGCGCCGGCGCACGAGCCCCAGCCGGCCGCACCCGCCGAACGGCCGCCGTCGCGCGCGGACCGCGTGCTTGCCCGCGCATTCCTCGTCCATTAGCCTTCGGACTCGGCCCGCGGAATGACGCAAGACGCCAACAAGAAGCCGCTCGGACGCATCCTCCTCCAGCAAAGGGCGGTCACCCAGCCCCAGCTCGAACAAGCGCTCCTCGAGGCGCGCGCGAAGGGGGTCCCCCTCGCCACGAACCTGATCGAGAGCGGCACCGTCTCCGAGGTCGCTGCGCTGAAGGCCCTCTCCGAGCAGAGCGGCGTTCCCGGCATCGACCTCAACCAGGTCTGCATCAAGCTCAGCGACCTCTCGATCCTGCCGCGCGAGATCGCCGCCAAGCACAAGCTCCTGCCCGTGCTCGTCCGCGAGGATCGCATCCTCGTGGCCATGGCCGCGCCCGCCGACAAGAAGGTGATCGACGAGCTCGAGTTCGTGACGGGCAAGCGCGTCTTCCCGTACATCGCGCTCGCAGGCCCCCTCGTGCGGACCATCGCGGCCGCTTACGACATGAAGGAGCAGGGCGAGCCGTTCTTCGTCGGCGCCAAGTGCCCGCCCGAGGTGCTGAAGCGGGCCGGGCTCGGCGCCACGTCGGCGTCGTCCGCGCCGGAGGCGCCGCCCGCGCCCGCGCCCGCGCCCTCTCCTGCGCAGCCGCCGCCGCCGCCGCGCCGGCCTGCGTCCGCCGTGCCGCCGTCGACGGTCGCCCAGGCCCCTGCCGCTCCTGCGCCCGCGCCCGCGCCCAGCGCCGCCCCGCCGGCGAAGCCCGCGCCGGAGCGCCCGCGCGACGACGCCGAGATCTCGTTCGCCGATCTGACCGACGAACCGAGCCCGCCCGCTGCCCCGTCGCCGGCCCGCATCTCCTCGGCGGGGCCCCCGCTCGTCGTCGACGACGCCATGCGGAGGGCGGCGGCCGCCGACGAGCTGACGGACACCGATTTCGGCACCGCCGATCGCGATCTGTCCGTGGTCGAGTCGCTCCCGGGCGCAGGCAAGGCGCCGCAGGGCGATCAGACCACGATCCTCGTGGTCGACGACGAGCCGGAGATCCGGAAGCTGCTCCGCCGCATCTTCGAGGAGCGCGGGTACCGCGTCGAGGAGGCCGACCGCGGGCTCCTCGCGCTGCGCATGGTCAAGGAGAATCCGCCCGACGTGATGATCCTCGACGCCATGCTGCCCGAGGTGCACGGCTTCGACATCGCCCGCCGCATGAAGGGCACCCAGCGCTACGGCCACATCCCGATCATCATGATCTCGGCCGTCTACCGCGGGTGGCGGTTCGCGGAGGACCTGAAGTCGAGCTACGGCGTGGAGGCGTACATCGAGAAGCCCTTCCGCGTGGCCGACGTCGTCGCCGCCGTGGAGAACGCGCTCCAGGCGCGCTCGATCCGCGGCGATCAGGACCGGATTTCGGCCGAGGCAGAGCGCCTCCTCGCCGCGGGGATCGCGGCGTACCGCGCGGGCGATTTCGACAAGGCCGTGCGGCACCTGCGCGAGGGCACGGCCATCGATCCGCTCGCGTACCGGCTGCACTTCCACCTCGGCCTGCTCTACGGCAAGCAGGGACAGCTCTACGACGCCATCCAGGAGCTGGAGACGGCGCTGCACATCAACGGCAAGCACTTCCCGGCCCTGAAGAACCTCGCGGTGCTCTACCAGAAGGCCGGGTTCCGCAACAAAGCCATCGAGACGTGGGAGCGCGCGCTGGGCGTCGCGCCCGATGACCCGACGCGGCAATCCATCAAGGAGCACCTGCTCGGATTGCTCTGACCGTCTAGCCCATGTCGCCCACGGCCAAGCTGTCGTAGACTGCGCCGATTCCACCGGCAGGCGCGTCCCTGGATGAAATTCATCTGCGATAACTGCAAGGCCAAGTACCAGATCGGCGACGAGAAGGTCGCCGGCAAGATGGTGCGGATGCAGTGCCGGCGATGCGGGCACCTCATTCAGGTGAGCGCGAGCGTCACCGAGAGCTCCGTGGCGCGGGCTCTCCCGGTCGAGCCGCCGCGCGCGACCGACGACGCGCAGCTCGCCCCCCCGAGCGACGAGGCTCCGGCCGCCGGGCTCGGCGCGACGGTGGCCGACGCCGGTGCCGCGAGCGCGCCGAGGCCGCCGCCCGCGTCGTCGCGGGGCCAGGGCGCTGCGCCGGCGCCGCCCCGGCCGGCGTCGCAGGCCCTCCCGCGCCCTGGGGGCGCGCCTCGACCTCCGGCGGCGCCGCGCGCCGCGCCCGGGCCGGTGTCGGGTCCGCTCCCTGCGCCCGGGGCGCCGACGCCCGGGACGCCCGCGCCCGCCGTGCCGCGAGCCGCCCAGCCCGCGCCCGCCGCGCCGCGGGCCGCCCAGCCCGCGCCCGCCGCGCCGCGGGCCGCCCAGCCCGCACCCGCCGCGCCGCGGGCCGCCCAGCCCGCGCCCGCCGCGCCTGCCGGTCCGGCCGCGCCCGCCGCGCGGGCGGAGCCTGCGCCGGCCGCAGCGGCCGCCAGCGCGTTCACGCGATCGATGTCCAACGACCGGCCGCTCGGGAAGGCGCCGGCCGTGCGCGCCACGGCGAGCGAGGACTGGTACGTCGGGGTCGGCGGGGTCCCGCTCGGCCCGGTGCGGCTCGCCGTCATCCGCGAGAAGGCGCTCGCCGGCGCGGTGGACGGCGACTCCCTCGTCTGGCGCGAGGGCTTCGACGAGTGGCTGCCCCTCAAGAACTTCCCGGAGCTGCTCGAGATCGTCACGCAGGCCCAGACGACCCGCGTGTCCGCGCCCGCACGCCGCACCAGCAGCACGGGCTTCGCCGCCGTTCAGCCGCAGGTCCCTCCCTCGGCGAAGGCACCCTCGTCGTCGAGGGTCCCCCCGCTCGCTGCGGCCGCGCCCGCGCGCTCGGCGGCGCTCGAGCCGGAGGCCCCCGGCCTGAGCGAGAGGTCCCCCGCGGTCGCCGGCGCGGTCGCCGCCTTCACCGCGGCGGGGACGCCGGCCGCGAGCGCGCCGGCGACGTCCGCCGCGAGCGCGCCGGCCGCGTGGCCCGACGTCTCGGGCGGCGCCGCGCGCGCCCACGCCGCGGGCCCCGCGCCGGTCGAGGTGCTGGCCGATCCGTTCGCGGCCGGGCCGGCGGCCGCCGGCCCGGCGGCCGCCGCCGCGCCGAGGTCCGACCTGGCGCCGCCCGCCTCGGCCGACGTCGCTCGCGCCGCGGGCGGCCTGGCCCTGGGCGGTTCGCCGTCCGCGACGGTGGCGGCGGGCGGCGTGGCCGTGGGCGGCTCGCCGCGCCCGACGGCGGCGCCGGCCGGCGCGCTCTCCTCCGCGGAGCCCGCGCCCCTCGTGGCCACGCCCGCCAGCCTGGTGGAGACGGTCGCGCCGCGGCGGCGCTCGGGCATGAGCCCGCTCGCCTACGCCTTCATCGCCATGGCGGCGGCGTTCGGCGGCGTCTCCGCCTACGTCCTGCTGTCGCCCAAGCCGCAGACCACCGTGCAGGTCGTGACCGCGCCGCCGAGCAACCCGGTCGATCTCCCCACGGCCGCCCCGCCGCCGCCGCCCAGCGTCGAGCCGGAGGCGCCGCCCCCCGCCGAGGTGCCCTCTGCCAGGCCGGAGCCCGCCTCGCCCGGCAAGCCGGGGGCCGTGGCGAGCCAGCGACCTGCGCCGGAGAAGCCGGTCGCCTCCGCGACCGGGGCGCAGCTCGACCGGTCCGGGTTCGGCGCCGGGGTTCCCGGCCCGACGTCGGGGCCGGGCAGCCAGGGCGCCGGCTCCAGCCTGACCCCGCTCTCCCAGGGGGAGATCTCCGGCGTCGTCGAGGCGAACCGGCCGAGCGTCCGGCGCCACTGCTGGCAGCCTGCCCTCGACGCGCGCGACCGCAACGCGTCCACCACCGCCCGCGTCTCGGCCTCCGTGGTCATCGGCGCCTCGGGCGCCGTCCAGTCCGTCTCGGCCGGCGGCTCGGAGAAGGACTACCCCGGCCTGGCGAGCTGCATCGCCTCGCGGATCAAGTCCTGGCGCTTTCCGCCCTCCTCGGGCTCCACGCCCGTGACCATCCCGTTCGTCTTCGCGGCCCAGTGAGCGCACGCGGGGAGGGGAGGCCGCTCCGCCGGGGCGCAGCGCTTTACGCATGCCCGGGCAGGCGGTAATCGACGCGATCATGGCAGAGCGCAAAGTCCGAATCCTCGTGGCCAAGCCCGGCCTGGACGGCCACGACCGCGGCGCGAAGGTGGTCGCCCGGGCACTCCGCGACGCGGGCTTCGAGGTGGTCTACACGGGCCTGCACCAGACCCCCGACATGATCGCGTCCGCCGCCGTGCAGGAGGACGTCGACGCCGTGGGGCTGTCGATCATGTCCGGAGCGCACAACACCCTCTTCCCCGCCGTCATCGAGGCCCTCCGCAAGCACGGCGCCGAGGACATCGTGGTGTTCGGCGGGGGCATCATCCCGGACGAGGACATCGCGCGCCTCCAGGACGCCGGGGTGAAGGGCGTCTTCACCCCCGGGACCACCCTGAAGAGCATCGTGGAGTGGGTCCAGACCCACGTGACCCCCCACAGCTGACCGCCCCGGCGGCGCGGCTCCCCACTCTCCCCCACCGCGCGGGTCCCCACTCTCCCCCACCGCGCGCCCCCACGCTCCTCCACCGAACGCCTCCCCACCGGCACCGGCACCCGGCTCGCTGAGCCCGTCCGTCGCCGCCCATGGTCCCGCCCGCCGGCCCGCGAGAGCGGGCGTCCAGGGCGGCGATCCGCCTCGCTTCCTTTCCGCCTTGCCAGCGTCCGTCAGAAGCGGTCGCGCTCACCTTCGAGCGGCCCCCCCACTTCCTCCCACGGGCCTGGATCTGCCGCCCGATCGCGAGAAAACGCGCTGTTTTGTGAAAGGACACCTTGTGGATAAGTGTCCTACATAGGTGCCGGTTGAGGTCCAGAAATCTCCCAAACTGTTGACACTCGGCACCTCCCTCCGTAGCGTGGCGGAGCTTCGTGGGAAGAAGTGGCAGAGAATGTCACGACGCGGTGAGCGCTCGTTGGAGCAACGCGTCGCCAAGCCCTCGGCAGGACAGGCGAGCCGGAGCTGGGGTCGATGAGCACGATGTTTCGCGGTCACTTCGAGCACGCGATCGACGCGAAGGGGCGCACGAGCCTCCCTTCGCGCTTTCGGGACGTGCTCGCGGCCGCGAACGACCTGCGCATGGTCATCACCCCCGCCCTCTTCGACCCCTGCCTGCACGCGTACCCGATGAAGGCCTGGGAGGAGCTGGAGGCTAAAATTGCAGCGCTGCCGCAATTCGATTCCAACGTGGTCGCGTTCCGGCGCCGCTACCTGTCCGCGGCCGTCGAGTGCGACCTCGACAAGCAGGGCCGGATCCTCATCCCGCCGTCGCTCCGCGAGCACGCGAGCCTCACGAAGGACGTCCTCTGGGCGGGGATGGGCCAGACGATCGAGCTCTGGGCGAAGGAGCGGTGGAAGGCCGCCCAGCAGATGAGCGAGGTCGAGCTTCAGAGCTTCAAGACAGCAATCGCGGAGCAGTTCCGCCTATGAACGTCGTCAATGTAGTCCCCATGCACCTGCCCCCTCCGCCACCGCGGCCGCGCGGCGAGCAGCACGTCTCCGTCCTCGGCCGCGAGGTGCTCGCCGCCCTCGCGCCCGTCAGCCAGGGCGTCTACGTCGACGCGACGCTCGGCGCCGGCGGCCACACCGAGGCGATCCTCGAGACGCCCGGCACCCGCGTCATCGGGATCGATCGCGACGAGCGCGCCCTCTCCATCGCGCGCGCCCGGCTCGCCCGGATGGGAGACCGGGTGACCTACGTTCACGGCGAGTTCTCCGAGATCGAGCGGCACCTCGCCGCCCTCGGCGTCCCGCAGGTGGACGGGCTCGTGGCCGACATCGGCGTGAGCTCCATGCAGCTCGACGACCCGGGCCGCGGCATGAGCTTCCGCGCCGAGGGGCCGCTCGACATGCGGATGGACCGGAGCCGCGGCGAGACGGCGCTCGAGCTCATCGAGCGGCTCAGCGACGAGGAGCTCGCGGACGTCATCTACCGCTACGGCGAAGAGCGCCGCAGCCGGCGGGTCGCCCGCTGTATCAAGCAGGCGGCCGAGGGCGGCGAGCTCGCGACGACGCTCGACCTCAGGCGCGCCGTGGTGCGCGCGGTCGGGCCGGCGCGCATCGGCGGCGTCGATCCGGCGACGCGCACGTTCCAGGCGCTGCGCATCGCCGTGAACGGAGAGCTCGACGAGCTCGAGGCGCTGCTCGAGGCGGCGCCCAGGATCGTCGCGCCCGCCGGCGTGCTCGCGGTGATCTCGTTCCACTCGCTCGAGGACCGCATCGTCAAGCGCGCGCTGCGCGAGCCCGAGGTCTGGCAGCCGCTCACCAAGAAGCCGGTGACCGCGGGCGACGAGGAGATCGAAAGCAACCCGCGGGCCCGCAGCGCGAAGCTCCGCGCCGCGCGGCGCGTCTCCGGCCCGGAGGCGCTCGCGTGACGCAGCAGCGCCCGTTCCTCGTGCTCTGGACGCTGGCGGTGGCCGCGACCGTGGCCGCGTTCGTCGTGCACCTCGCCCTGCGCGGGCGCACGGTCGACCTCGGCTACCGGCTCGGCCGGGCGCGCGCCGAGCAGGCGCGGCTGCGCGAGGTCAAGCGGGTGCTGTCGCTCGAGGCGGCCAGCTACGAGACGCCGCAGCGCGTGGAGATGGTCGCCCGCTCGCTGCTCGGCATGGCGCCCCCGCCGCCCGAGCGGGTCATCCCGGTGCGGGGGTACACCGCGCCGCCGGAGCGCGATCCGGCGAGCGGCGAGACCGGCAGCGCGCCGCCGAGCGGGGGTCGGCCGGAATGAAGAACCTCGATCCGCGGCGCGCGCGGTGGATCCGCATCCGCATGGGGCTGCTCTGCGGCCTGATGGCGCTCGGCCTGGGCGGCGTCGTGTCCGGCGCCTACCGGATCGAGGTCGAGGACGGCGACGCCTGGTACGACCTCGCCGAGCGGCAGCGCCAGCGGCGGCTCCACATCACGCCGAAGCGCGGCACCATCTACGACCGGAACGGCGCGCCGCTCGCGGAGAGCGTGGAGGTGCCCAGCGTCTCCGTGGACGCGGTCGAGATGCTCCGCGGCGTCGACGAGCAGTACATCCCGATGCGGATCCAGCAGTACGCCGAGCGCATCGCGCAGGCGCTCTCGCTGCCGGTCGAGGACGTCGTGGAGAAGCTCAGCCGGCGGCGCCGCTTCGCCTGGCTCAAGCGCCGCATCTCCGAGCAGGAGGTCGAGAACGTCCGCGCGCTCGGCGACCGGACGCAGCGCTACCCGGTGCGCGGGCTCGTGATCGAGGGCGAGGGGCGCCGCTTCTACCCGAACCGCGAGCTCGCCGGCCCGCTGCTCGGCTTCGTCGCCACCGACGGCGAGGGCAAGGAGGGGCTCGAGCTCAGCATGGAGCACGAGCTCCGCGGCAACGCGGCGGAGGTGCGCGGGCTCCGCGATCGATCGGGCCGGCTCATCTTCTCGGAGGGGATCGCGGACGAGCAGGCGCTCGCCGGGCACAACGTCCACCTCACGATCGACAAGGGCATCCAGTTCACCGCCGAGCGCGAGCTCGAGGCGGCGATGAAGACCTACGAGGCGATCGGCGGCGCGATCGTGGTCGTCGACCCCGAGAACGGCGAGATCCTCGCGATGGCGAGCGCCCCGGGGTTCAACCCGAACGACTACTCGCAGAGCGATCCGGGATCCCGGCGCAACCGTTGCGTGGTCGATCGCTTCGAGCCCGGCTCCACGATGAAGGTGTTCGCCATCGCGAGCGCGCTCGCGGCGAAGAGCGTCTCCCCCAGCGCGACCATCTACTGCGAGGAGGGGAACATGGCGATCGACAACGTCGTGATCCACGACACGCACGTGCACAAGTGGCTGACGCTGCCGCAGATCCTCGGCCAGTCGTCGAACATCGGCACGGCGAAGATCGCGCTCGGGCTCGGCGAGCAGCGGCTCTACGAGGGCCTCCGCAGGTTCGGCTTCGGCGACCTCACCGGCGTGCCGCTGCCGGGCGAGTCCGTGGGCGTGCTGCGGCCGCGCGGCCGCCCCTGGGTCCAGGTCGAGACGGCGTCGGCCTCGTTCGGGCAGGGGATCAGCGTGACGACGCTCCAGCTCGCCATGGCCATGGCGTCGGTCGCCAACCGCGGGCGGCTGCTCGAGCCCATCCTGATCAAGCGGATCACCGACGGCACCGGCGTCACGCTGTCCGAGACGTCGCCGCGCGTGCGCCGCGACGCGGTGCCCGCGTCGATCGCGCGGATGATGTCGGAGATGCTCGTCGCGGTGACGGAGGGCGACGGGACCGGCGTCGAGGCGAGCATCCCGGGCTTCCGCGTCGCGGGGAAGACGGGCACGGCGCAGAAGATCGATCCGGCGACGGGCAGGTACACCGACACCCACTACGTGGCGTCGTTCGTCGGGTTCGTCCCGGCCGAGCGGCCGCGGCTCGCCATCGCCGTGGTGCTCGATGAGCCGCTGGGCGGCACGTACGGCGGCGGCTCGGTCGCGGCGCCCGTCTTCCGGCGCGTCGGCGAGATGGCGCTGCGCTACCTGGGCGTTACCCCGCGCGGGAGCGTGCCGATGAAGCTGTCGGAGGTCGCCGAGCAGTCGGGCGAGGACATCGCGGCGAACACCTACCAGGTCCTGAACGAGGCGCGCGCCGCGGCGGCGCCGATCGCGACGGGGGTGGTCACGCCGTCCGCGCCGCTCAAGACGGGGGAGCTGCGCGTGCCCGATCTCTCGGGCCTGCCGCAGCGCGAGGCGGTGAGGAGCGCCGCGGCGCTCGGGCTCGATCCGAGCGTCGAGGGCACGGGGAAGCTCACGCGCCAGGAGCCCCCGGCCGGGACCGTGCTGCCCAAGGGATCGCCGCTGAAGCTGATCTTCGAGCCCCCCACATGACGGCGCGCGACCACAAGGAGACCGGCGTGGCCGAGGTCGAGCTCGCGCTCCGCCTCGGCGACGTGCTGCGCGAGATCCCGGGCGCCGCGCTGTCCCCCGCGGACGCCGCGGAGCTGCTCGTGACCGGCGTGCACCTCGACTCGCGCAAGGTGGAGCCGGGGGACATCTTCGTCGCGCGCGCGGGCGCGCGGGCGCACGGCGAGCGCTTCATCCCCGAGGCCGTCGCGCGCGGCGCGCGGGCGGTCATCCTCGCGCGCGGGAGCGCCGCCGACACGCTCGGCGCCGCTCGCGTCGAGGTGCCCGACGTGCCGCTCGCGCTCGCCCTGGCCGCCGCGGCGGTCTACCGGCACCCGACCTTCACGCTCGACGTCGTCGGCATCACCGGCACGAACGGCAAGACGACGACGGCCCACCTCGTGCAGGCCTGCATCGATCGGTGCGGTGGCCGGGCCGGGATCGTGGGGACGCTCGGCTACCGCTTCGGCGATCTCGACGTCCACGCCTCGCACACGAGCCCCGAGGCGGACGAGCTCGCGCGCGTCGCCGCGGCGATGGTCGGCCGCGGCGCGACGCACCTCGTGATGGAGGTCTCGTCGATCGCGCTCGCCGCGAAGCGCGTCGACGCGGTCCGCTTCCGGACCGCCGTCTTCACGAACCTCACCCAGGATCACCTCGATTACCACGGCACGATGGAGGCGTACGCGGAGGCGAAGGCGCGCCTGTTCGTGGATCTCGGCCCCGGCGCCGCGGCGATCAACGTCGACGATCCCTTCGGGCGAGAGCTCGTCCAGCGGATCGCCCCGGGCGGGCTCTCGCGCCCGGTCGCGTCGACGCTCGCGCGCTACTCGACCGAGGTGGGCGCCGGCCCGGACGCGGCGGAGATCGCGCCCGTCGAGCTCGTCCACGAGGCGCGCGGCATCTTCCTCCGCGCCCGCACGCCCGCCGGCGAGGTCACCATCCGGTCGCACCTGCTCGGCGCGCACAACGCGTCGAACCTGCTGGCCGCCCTCGCCGTGGCGTACCTGCTCGGGTTCGACGTCGGCGACGCCGCGGCGGCGCTCTCGTCGCCGATCCAGGTCGCCGGCCGCCTGGAGCGCTGCGACACCCCGGGCGTCGACGACGTGATCGTGCTCGTCGACTACGCCCACACGCCGGACGCGCTCGCCCGCGTGCTCGCGAGCGTCCGCGCCCTCGGCGGCGGGCGCGTCCACTGCGTGTTCGGGTGCGGCGGCGACCGCGATCCGCTGAAGCGGCCGCGGATGGGCGAGGCGGTCGGCCTCGGCGCCGACGTCGCCATCGTGACCAACGACAACCCGCGGAGCGAGGATCCGCGCGCGATCGCCGACGCCATCCTGCCGGGCCTCGCCGCCGGCCGCGCGCGCGTCGTCGTGGAGCTCGATCGCGCGCGCGCCATCGAGCGCGCGGTGCGAGACGCCGAGCCCGGGGACCTGGTCCTCATCGCGGGCAAGGGCCACGAGCCGTACCAGATCATCGGCGGCGTCACGCTGCCGTTCGACGATCGCGACGAGGCGCGCCGCGCGCTCGCCGCCCGCCGCGCCCGGGCCGAGCGGCAGCCGCGCGGAGGTGCGGGATGATCTACGAGCTCTTCTACCCGCTCAAGTTCCACTACAGCTGGCTGAGCTGGCTCAACGTCCTCCGCTACATCCCGTTCCGCACGATCATGGCGACGATCACCGCCATGGTGCTGACGTTCCTGCTCGCGCCGTGGTTCATCCGCGAGCTGCGGCGCAAGCAGATCGGGCAGGTGGTCCGCGCCGAGGGGCCGGAGACGCACAAGATCAAGGCGGGCACGCCGACGATGGGCGGCGCGCTCATCCTGCTGTCGCTGCTGCTCCCCACCGTGCTGTGGGCCGACCTCCGGAACCCGTTCGTCCTCGCGACGACGGCGGTGACCGCGGGCTACGGCGTCATCGGCTACCTGGACGACTTCCTCAAGATCAAGCGGCGGAACAGCGGCGGCCTGCCGGGCCGCTACAAGCTCATCGGCCAGGTGCTCATCGGCGGCGCGGCCGTGGCCTACACGTTCCTGCTCGCGTCCAAGCTCCCGCCGGACTGGGCGGAGATCAGGACGCGCCTCGCGATCCCGTTCCTCGCGTTCTCGAAGTACCACATCGAGCTGCCGCTCTACGCCTACGTCCCGTTCGCCGTCTTCGTCGTGGTCGCGACGTCGAACGCCGTGAACCTCACCGACGGCCTCGACGGGCTCGCGATCGGCCCGGTGATCATCAACGCGGGGACGTACCTCATCCTCGCGTACATCGTCGGCGCCTCCATCGCGAACTTCTCGCTCGCGGCCTACCTCGACATCCCGGCGATCGCGTCGGCCGGCGAGCTGTCGGTGTACTGCGGCTCGGTCATCGGCGCGGGGATCGGCTTCCTCTGGTACAACACGTACCCCGCGCAGGTCTTCATGGGAGACGTCGGGTCGCTCGCCCTCGGGGGCGGGCTCGGGATGCTCGCCGTCTTCACCAAGAACGAGCTCCTCTCGATCATCCTCGGGGGGATCTTCTTCATCGAGACGGTCAGCGTCATCACGCAGGTCCTCTCGTTCAAGCTCACCGGCAAGCGCGTCTTCTTGATGGCGCCGATCCACCACCACTACGAGAAGAAGGGGTGGGCGGAGCCCAAGATCATCGTGCGCTTCTGGATCATCTCCATCCTCCTGGCGCTGGTCTCCCTGGCGTCGATGAAGCTGCGGTGAGGGCATGATGGACGTCCGCGGGCGAACAGTGATCGTCGTCGGGCTCGGGCGGAGCGGCGTCGCGGCCGCGCGCCTCCTCCTCACGCGCGGCGCGCGCGTGATCGCGAACGACGGGGCGCCGCGCGAGCGGCTCTCCGCCGCGGCCGCGTCCCTCGAGGCGGAGGGCGCCGTCCTCGCGCCGGGCGGGCACGATCCGGCGCTGTTCGACGGCGCCGACCTCGTGGTCGTCTCGCCGGGCGTGCCGTCGTTCCCCGCGCTCGACGCCGTCGAGCGCTCCGGGCGCGAGGTCATCGGCGAGCTCGAGCTCGCGTCGCGCTTCGTGTCGGCGCCGATCGTGCTCGTCGGCGGGACCAACGGCAAGAGCACGACGACGGCGCTCACGGGTGCGATGCTCGAGAGCGCCGGCCTCCGCACCTTCGTCGGCGGCAACTTCGGGACCCCGCTCGCCGAGGCCGTCGGGGAGGCGTGGGACGCCCTCGTCCTCGAGATCTCGAGCTTCCAGGCGGAGCGCGTCCCGACCCTGCACGCCCGCGCGCACGCCCTGCTGAACATCACGGACGATCACCTCGATCGGTACCCGAGCTTCGCGGCGTACGCGGACGCGAAGGGCAACCCGTTCGAGCGGATGACGCCGGAGGACGTCGCGGTCGTGCCCTTCGGCGACGACCTCGTCGCCCGCCAGGCGGCGCGCGGGCGCGCCCGCGCGGTGACGTTCAGCGCGCGCGAAGCCCGCGCCGACGTGAGCGCCTCGGGCGGCGCGATCGTCGATCGCGTCGCCGGCGCGAGCTACCCGCTGGAGCGCGTCCGCCTCACGGGCGCGCACAACCTCGCGAACGCCTGCGCCTCCGTCGCGCTGGCCGCCGCGCTCGGCGCCCCTCCGGCGGCGATCGCCGACGCGCTCGCGCGCTTCGAGGGGCTCCCGCACCGGACCGTGCTCGTCGCCGACGTCGACGGGGTCCGCTACTACGACGACTCGAAGGGGACCAACGTCGGTGCCTCGGTCGCCGCGCTCTCCGGCCTGCGCGAGGCGAAGGCGGTGCTGATCGCGGGCGGGCGCGACAAGCTCGGCGATTACGCGCCGCTCGTGGCCGCGCTGCGCGACCGGGGGCGCGCCCTCGTCGTCCTCGGCGAGGCCGCCGACCGCATCGCCGCCGCGGCGGAGGGCGCCCTGCCGATCGCGCGGGCGGGCTCGATGGACGAGGCGGTCCGCGCCGCGCGCTCGCTCGCCCGGCCGGGCGACGCGGTGCTGCTCAGCCCCGCGTGCTCCAGCTTCGACATGTTCCGCGACTACAAGGACCGCGGCGACGCCTTCGTCCGCGCGGTCCGCGCGCTGGAGCGAGCCGCCGGGGAGGTGGCGTCGTGATGTGGAGCGGCAAGCTCGGCGCGGGCGAAGGCGCGCCCAAGAACCGGCACATCGGTCCCTCGGAGCAGGACAAGGCGGCGCCCGGCGCGGCCCTCGCGGCCGCCGAGGCCTTCTGGAAGGGGTCGAGCCCCTCGGGGCCGGTCGACGCCCTGCTCGCGGCCGTCGTCACCGCGCTCATCGGGTTCGGCGTGGTGATGGTCTACAGCGCGAGCGCCGTCGAGGCGACCGTGCGCTACAAGGACGCGCAGTTCTTCCTCAAGCGCCAGGCCGTCTACGCGGTCCTCGCGATCGCCACGATGTGGATCACGAGCCGCATCGATTACCGCCGGATCAAGGTCCTCACGTACCCGGTGCTCATCGCCGTGACCGCGATGCTCGTCGCCTGCGTGGCGGGGCTCGGCCACAAGGCGGGCAACGCGTACCGGTGGCTCGCGCTCGGCCCGATCAACGTGCAGCCGGCCGAGGTGGCGAAGCTCGGGATCGTCGTCTGGCTCGCCTACTCGCTCTCCAAGAAGGCCGACCGCATCAAATCGTTCTCCGTCGGCTTCCTCCCGCACCTCATCGTGGTCGGGCTCCTGATGCTCCTCTGCCTCAAGCAGCCCGACTTCGGCAGCGCGGTCGTGCTGCTCTTCCTGACCTTCACGCTGCTGTTCGTCGCGGGCGCGCGCGTCCCGTACATCGCCGCGTTCTCCATGCTGATGGCGCTCGCCGCCGCCGCGCTCGTGCGCTTCAGCGGCTACCGCTACGCGCGCTACCTCGCGTGGATCGACATGGACAACAACCGCGCCGACCTGGCGTACCAGCCGTTCCAGTCGGTCATGAGCTTCGGCTCCGGCGGGGTCTTCGGCCTCGGGCTCGGGCGGGGGCTGCAGGTGCTCTACCTGCCGGAGGCGCACACCGATTTCGTGTCCGCGATCGTGGGCGAGGAGCTCGGCTTCGTCGGCATCGTCGGCCTGTGCGCGGCGTACCTCGTCATCGTCTCGCGGGGCGTGAAGATCGCCCTCGAGGCCGACGACGACTACGGCAGCTTCATGGCGTTCGGCATCGCGACGCTCTTCGGCGTGCAGGCGATGACGAACCTCGCCGTCGCGATGGCGATCCTCCCGACGAAGGGGCTCACGCTGCCGTTCCTCAGCTACGGCGGATCGTCGCTGCTCGTGAACGCCGCGGCCGCGGGCATCCTGCTCAGCATCAGCCGCGCGCGGACCCCGGTGGCCACCGCTCGGGGCGGCGCGGCGGGCGCTTCGCCCGTCCCGAACGCGCCGAGCGCGTCCGCCGTGATCGCCACCTCGGCCGAAGGGGGCGGCGCGTGGTGACCGTCCTGATCGCCGGAGGCGGCACCGGCGGCCACGTCTTCCCGATGGTCGCCGTCGGCGACGCGGTCCGCGCCGCGGCGCGCGACGCGCGCGTCGTCTACGTCGGCACCGCGCGCGGCATCGAGGTGCGCGTCATGGGCGAGCGCGGCGACACCCTCGAGCTGCTCCACGTCCTGCCGCTCCGCGGGAGCGGGCTCTCCGGCTTCGTGCGCGGCGCCGCCCGCGCGGGCCGCGTCCTCCCGGAGGCGAGGCGCCTCGTCGAGCGGCTCGACGCCCGCGTCGTCCTCTCGCTCGGCGGGTACGCCGGCGGCCCGGTCTCCCTCGCGGCGCGCTCGCTCGGCGTGCCGGTCGCGATCCTGGAGCCGAACAGCGTCCTCGGGCTCTCGAACCGGCTCCTCTCGCCCATCGTCGATCGCGCGTACGTCGCCTTCCCTGAGGCGGCGCGCGCGCTGCGCCCGAGCACCGTGCGCCTCTTCGGCGTCCCGCTCCGGCGCGCCTTCGCCCGCGCGCCGTACGCGCCGCGCGAGGGCAAGCTCCGCCTGCTCGTGCTCGGCGGCAGCCAGGGCGCGCTCGCCCTGAACGACGTCGTCCCGCGCGCGATCGCGCAGGGCCGCGAGCGCGGCGTCGATCTCGAGGTCGTGCACCAGACGGGCAGGGACCGCGAGGCCGCGGTCCGGTCGCTCTACGCCGAGCTCGGCCTCGCGGAGCGCGCGCGCGTCGTCCCGTTCATCGACGACGTGGCCGAGGCGCTCGCCGCGGCCGACGTCGTGATCGCCCGCGCCGGCGCCTCGACGCTGGCCGAGCTCTGCGCCGTCGGGCGCCCGTCGATCCTGATCCCGTACCCGTTCGCGGCCGACGATCACCAGCTGAAGAACGCGCAGTCCCTCGAGCGAGCCTCCGCCGCGGTGGCGATCGCCCAGGCCGACGCCACCGAGGCGCGCCTCGCCGGCGAGATCGCCCGGCTCGCGGCCGCGCCCGCGCTGCGCGCCCGCATGGCGGACGCCGCGGCGGCCTTCGCCACGCCGGACGCTGCGGCGCGCGTCGCCGCCGATCTGCTCGAGCTCGCGCGAGCTCCGCGCCACCGCGCGCTGCGCCTCCCGGCCCTCTTCGGCCGCGCGGCGCGCGGCGGGGAGGCGCAGCGCGGCGCTGTGATGGAAGAGGCCGCGCCGCTCGGTGCTGCCCTCGGTCGGGAGGAGGCAGGCTGATGTTCCGCGGTCGGGTTCGCCACGTTCACTTCGTCGGCATCGGGGGCGTCGGGATGAGCGGCCTCGCCGAGATCCTGCGCTCGCTCGAGTTCGAGGTCTCCGGCTCGGACCTCAAGGAGAGCTCGACCACGCGGCGGCTCACGTCGCTCGGCGTCCGGATCGACATCGGCCACCGCGCCGAGAACGTCCGCGGCGTCGACGTCGTCGTGTACTCGAGCGCCATCCGGCCCGAAAACCCCGAGCTCACCGAGGCGCGCGCGCTCGGGATCCCGGCGATCGGCCGCGCGGAGATGCTCGCCGAGCTGATGCGCGTGAAGTACGGCGTCGCCATCGCGGGCTCGCACGGCAAGACCACCACGACCTCCCTCGTCGCCACGGTCCTGCGCGCCGCCGGCCTCGATCCCACCGTCGTCGTCGGCGGCAAGATGGCGGCGCTCGGCACGAACGCGCGGCTCGGCGCCGGCGACCTGCTCGTCGCCGAGGCCGACGAGAGCGACGGCTCGTTCCTGCGGCTCACCCCGACGATCGCGGTCGTCACCAACATCGACCCCGAGCACCTCGATCACTACGGCACGCACGAGCGCATCAAGGACGCCTTCGTCGAGTTCGCCGCGCGCGTGCCGTTCTACGGGCTGGCCGTGCTCTGCCTCGACCACCCGCACGTCCAGGATCTGCTCCCGCGCATCCCGCGCCGCCACGTCACGTACGGCGTCTCCCCGCAGTCGGACTACTCGGCGCGCGGCATCCAGTTCCGCGGCCTGGAGACGAGCTTCAACGCGTACCGCCGGGGCGAGCCGCTCGGCGGGTTCACGGTGAAGATGCCCGGCGCGCACAACGTCCTGAACTGCCTCGCCACGATCGCGGTCGCGGACGAGCTCGAGGTGCCGCTCGACGTCACCAAGCAGGCGCTCGCCACGTTCGGCGGCGTCGCGCGCCGCTTCACCGTCGTCGGGTCGATCGGCGGCGTCACGCTGATCGACGACTACGGCCACCACCCGGCCGAGATCCGCGCCACCGTCGACGCGGCACGGCGCGCGTTCCCCGGCGAGGACCACCGCGTCGTCGTGGCCTTCCAGCCGCACCGGCACACCCGCACGCGCGACCTCTTCGACGAGTTCACGCGCGCCTTCAACCAGGCCGACGTGCTGCTCGTCACGGACATCTACCCCGCGGGCGAGGCGCCGATCCCCGGCGTCACCGCCGAGCGCCTCGTCCAGTCGATCCGGGAGCACGGCCACCACGACGCGCGCTACGTCGCGGACAAGGCCGACCTCGCGGAGGCGCTCGAGCAGATCGTCCGGCCGGGCGACGTGGTCATCGCGCTCGGCGCCGGCGACGTGAACGCCTGCGTGCGGGAGCTCAAGGCGCGCCTTGAGGCGAGGGCGCCGCAGGAGGGCAGCCCATGACCGAGCGCCCGAGCGCCCCGCCGCCGAACCGCCGTCGCGCGTCGACGGCGCCCCCCGCGCCGCCTGGCCGGGCGGCGCCCGCGCGCGGCTCGAAGCCGGAGCCCGTGGCCGCCGCGCCGGCGCCGAAGAACGAGCGCGTCCGGCCGGCGACCCCGTCGTCGCACGAGTCGCCGCCCCCGCCCGCGACGAGCGTCTCCGTGCGCCCGCCGCGCCCGCCGTCGAACAGCGGCTCGCCCGCGGAGGCGCGCCCGGCGCGGCCGATCTCGCGCCACCTCCGCGCGCTCCAGCTGCTCGCGGGCGCCGCCGTCGTGCTCATCGCGTCGACCGCGGTCGCGTGGGGCGCGCGCCGCTACATCGTGTCGAGCCCCCGCTTCGCCGTGCGCACGGTGCTCGTCGACGGCGCTGTGCGCCGCTCCGCCGAGCAGGTCGCGAGCTCCGGCGGCATCGAGGTCGGCAAGAACATCTTCACGCTCGACCTCGAGCTCGCCAGCGCCTCGATCTCCACCGATCCCTGGATCGAGAAGGCGACGGTCACCCGAAAGCTCCCCTCGACGGTCCACGTCAGCGTCGTCGAGCGGGAGGCGCAGGCCCTCGTCGCGATCGGCGGCGATCTCTACCTCGCGACGCGCGACGGCGAGCTCTTCAAGGAGCTCGCCGAGGACGACCCGTTCGATCTCCCGATCGTCACGGGGATCACGGGCGAGCAGGTGGCGCGCGATCGCGCCGGCGTCATCATCGCGGTCCGGCGCCTGCTCGACGTCGTCGAGGACATGGAGCGCGCCGGCGTCGCCCGCCGCTATCCGATCCAGGAGCTCCACGTCGAGCGGGACGGGTCGGTCGTCATCACCATCGGCAAGGAGGGGATCGCGCTCCACCTCGGGCAGCCGCCCTACCGCGACAAGGTCGGCCAGGCGGCGCGGGTGCTCACCGAGCTCGCCCAGCGGAAGGCGAGCGCGTCGGTGATCTTCCTGGACAACGACGCGCACCCCGAGCGCGTCGTGGTGAGGATGAGATGACCGCCGTCGCGCCCGCTCTCCGCGCCGGCGATCGCCGAGCAAAACTTGGCCGGCTCTCTCGGCTCGTGGCAGCGTCGTGCCCGCCTGACACGCGCATGGGGCTCGTCCCCGCATGAGGTGGTGCACGCAATGAAGAGCCGGATGGAGACTACTGAGATCGTCGTCGGCCTCGACATCGGGACGACCAAGGTCTCGGCGGTCGTTGGCGAGATCGACGCTGATGGGATCACCATCCTCGGGGTGGGCAACGTCCCGTGCCGCGGCCTGAGGAAGGGCGTGGTGAGCAACATCGACTGGACGGTGCGCTCGATCGCCGAGGCGATCGAGGCCGCGCAGACGATGGCGGGCGTCGAGATCCGCACCGTCTACGCCGGCGTCGCGGGCAGCCACATCCGCTGCCAGCAGTCCGACGGCGTCGCCGCGGTCTCGGGCGGCGAGGTCACCCGGCTCGACGTCGAGCGCGTCCTCGAGGGCGCGCGGGCCATCCCGGTCGACGCCGATCGCCAGATCCTGCACGTCCTGCCGCGCGAGTTCACGGTCGACAACCAGGACGGCATCCGCGACCCGGTCGGCATGAGCGGCGTCCGGCTCGGGGTGAAGGTGAACCTCATCACCGCCGCGACCTCGTGCGTCCAGAACGTCGTCCGCTGCGCCGAGCGCTGCGGCCTCACCGTGGCCGACGTCGTGCTGGAGCCGCTCGCCAGCGCCGAGGCGGTGCTCTCCGAGGACGAGAAGGAGATCGGCGTCGCCATCATCGACATCGGCGGCGGCACGACCGATCTGCTCCTCTACGTGGACGGCGGCATCGCGCACGCCAGCGTGATCCCGGCGGGCGGAAACAACGTGACCGCGGACATCGCGGCCGGGCTGCGCACGCCGATGGGCGAGGCCGAGCGCCTGAAGCGCAACGCCGGCTGCGCCCTCGGCCGCATGGTCGGCGACGAGGAGGAGATCGAGGTCCCCGGCGTGGGCGGGCACCTGCCGCGCAAGGCGGCGCGCCGCGTCCTGTCGGACATCATCGAGCCGCGCGTCGAGGAGATCTTCGCGGTCATCCGCAAGCGGATCGAGGACACCGGCATGCTGGAGCAGCTCTCGGCCGGCGCGGTGGTCACCGGCGGGGGCGTCCTGATGGAGGGGATGACCGAGTTCGCCGAGGAGATCCTCGGTATGCCGGTGCGCCTCGGCGTGCCGGTCGGCGTGCGAGGCATCACGCAGCTCGTGGCTGGCCCGCAGTACGCGACCGGGGTGGGCCTCGTTCAGTACGGCGCCAACGCTCTCGCGCAGGCGCGCGCGCTCACGCCGGTGACGCACGAGGCCGCTCACGCCGGCCGCGCGGAGGGCCGCCGCGAGAAGCTCCGAGAGCGCGAGCCGCGCCGGGAGGTCATCGAAGAAATGCAGATTGAAAAGAGGTCGAGCGGGAGGTTCTGGAACTGGCTGCGAGCAGCATTCTAGGCATGACGTAGCAAGAGAAAGTTGTTAGACAATTGGGTTTGAGAGGGCCGGAGAACGCGCTGGCGAGCCCTCTTGAACGCAAAGTCAAGAGGGTCTGAAAAGCGGTGTTCGAAGGGGAAGAGGCGCCCCTCTGAACGCCGTCCGGAGCGAGGACGTCCTCGCGCACTTAGGGTTCCGTGCCGCTCGACCTCCGCGAGGGTCGGCGCCGGGCCGAGCGGCTAGCTGTACATCCCCGGGAGGAGTTCATGAGTTTCTCCATCGAGTTTGCCGACGAGCACACCGGGTACGACGCCCGGATCAAGGTCATCGGTTGTGGCGGTTCTGGCGGCAATGCAGTCAACACGATGATCAACTTCGGCCTCGAGGGCGTGGAGTTCATCGTCGTCAACACCGACGCCCAGGCGCTCGGAGCGAGCCTCGCGCCGACCAAGCTCCACATCGGGGCGAGCGTCACGCGCGGTCTCGGCGCGGGCGCCGATCCCGAGAAGGGCCGCAAGGCGGCGCTCGAGGACGTGACCCGGGTGAAGGAGTGCATCCAGGGCGCGGACATGGTGTTCGTCACCGCGGGGATGGGCGGCGGCACCGGCACCGGCGCCGCGCCGGTCATCGCGCAGCTCGCGCGCGAGGAGGGGTGCCTGACCGTCGGCGTCGTGACGAAGCCGTTCTTCTTCGAGGGCAAGCAGCGCTCGCGCCGCGCCGAGCTCGGCCTCGCCATGCTCGCCGAGCACGTCGACACGCTGATCACGATCCCGAACCAGAAGCTCCTCACGCTCGGCGACGAGGACCTCTCGTTCGTCGAGGCGTTCCGCAAGGCGGACGAGGTCCTCTACCAGGCGATCAAGGGCATCAGCGATCTCATCACGCAGAACGGGATCGTGAACGTCGACTTCGCGGACGTGAAGACGGTGATGTCGAACATGGGCCGCGCGCTCATGGGCACCGGCTGCGCGAAGGGGCAGGGCCGCGCTCGCCTCGCCGCCGAGATGGCCGTCAGCTCGCCGCTGCTCGACGACATCTCCGTCGAGGGCGCGACGGGCGTGCTCATCAACATCGTCGGCGGCCCCGACATGCGGATGCGCGAGATCGAGGAGGCCGCGACGCTCGTGCAGGAGCAGGCGCACGAGGACGCGAACATCATCTTCGGCGCGACGATCGACGAGAACATGGGCGAGATGATCAAGGTCACGGTCATCGCCACCGGCTTCGATCACCTCGTCGCCGAGGTGCCCCAGCAGCTCGCGAGCGCCGCGCAGCCCCGCGCGACCGCGCACTCCATCGGCGCGTCGCTCTCCGCCGCGGCCGGGCCGATGTCGGCCCGCTCTGCCCCGAGCGTTCCTCCCATGACGCAGCGCCAGCCGCACCGTCACGAGGAGGTCGCGTACCCGGCCACCCGCCGTCCGGCGCCGCAGGTGCAGTCGGCGGGCGGCGGCCCGCGCGACCGCGCGAGCTTCGTCCCGCCGCTCGACTCCGACTGGGACACGCCCGCGTTCCAGCGCCGCGGCCAGTAGCTGCGCCGCGGCCCGCGCGGCCAGTAGCAGCCCCGCGGCCCGCACGGAAGATCTCGCGACGCCCGGGTCACCTGGGCGTTCACGCTGTATTACGCGTTGACAGGCGCGGGCGACGACTTATGGTCTGCCGGCGCCTATGCCCCCTGTCGGGCAGGATCGACGCGGCGGTCCACCATTCATGAGTGAAAAGCGCGACTTCTACGAAGTTCTTGGCCTCGCGCGAGACGCGACGCCTGACGACATTCGCAAGACCTATCGTCAGGCTGCGTTGAAGTACCACCCGGACCGGAACCCCGGCGATGCGTCGGCGGAGGCTCGCTTCAAAGAGGCCACCGAGGCGTACCAGGTCCTCTCCGACGAGGAGAAGCGCAGGCGGTACGACCAGTTCGGCCACGCCGGCCTCGAGGGGATGGGCGGCGCGGCCGACAGCGACATCTTCTCGCACTTCCAGGACATCTTCTCCGAGTTCTTCGGCGGCTTCGGCGGCGGGCAGCGGCGGCGGCGCGGGCCGGCGCGCGGCCAGGACATCCGGGTTCAGCAGCGGCTCTCGCTGCGCGACGCCCTGCTCGGCTGCAAGCGCGAGGTCGTCCTGCGGACGCCGGTCGCGTGCGACGAGTGCTCCGGCTCGGGCGCGAAGCCGGGGACCAAGCGCAAGCCGTGCGGCACGTGCGGCGGCGCCGGTCAGGTCTCGACCTCGCGCGGCTTCGTGATGTTCACCCAGACCTGCCCCGAGTGCTCGGGCGAGGGGTCGGTCATCAAGACGCCGTGCGCCGTCTGCAAGGGGTTCGGGGCGGTCGAGAAGACGCGGAAGGTCGTGGTCAACTTCCCGGCCGGCATCGACGGCGGCCAGCGGCTGCGGGTGCCGGGACAGGGCATGCCGGGCGCCCAGGGCGCGCCGCCGGGCGATCTCTACGTCGACGTCGATCTCGCCGCCGACGAGCGCTTCGAGCGCGACGGCCTCGACCTCATCACGCGCGTGCCCATCTCCTTCGTCGCCGCGGCGCTCGGCAGCACGGTCAAGATCGACCTGCCGGACGACACGGCGGTCGACGTCGAGGTCCCGGCGGGCGTCCAGCCCGGCGAGGTGATCTCGGTCAAGGGCAAGGGCGCGCCGCGGATCGACGGCCGCGGCCGCGGCTCGCTCCAGGTGATCGTCCAGGTCGAGGTGCCGCGCAACCTCTCGCCCGCGGCGCAGGAGCTGCTCCGCAGGTTCCAGGACGAGGTGGCGAAGCACCAGCCGGCGGCGAAGGCGGCGACCGCGTAGCGCCCGTCGCGAGGGCGCGCCGCGCCCTCAGCGCGTCGTGCCGATCCAGGCGCCCGCGCACGCGAGGCTGAAGGCGATGGGGGCGAGCGCGGTCGCGAACACGACCGCGACGGGCGCCGCGAGGCCGAGCAGCACAAGCGTGCCGACGATGGCGAGCGCCGCGGAGGCGGCCGGCTCGAGGAGGCTGCCGGTCGACGAGGCCCGGGCGACCAGGTAGCCGGCGAACGGGAACGCCGCGATCGCCCCGGCGACCAGGAGCAGGAGCGGCGCCGCCGCGGCGGTCGACGCGTCGCCGCGATCCACCGCCGCGAAGTCGACGCCGAAGCGGTGGCCGAGCGCGACCGCGAGGGCGAGCGTGGTCGTCATCACCCCGACCGTCACGAGCGCGCCGAAGGCGATCCAGGTGAGCATCACCGGCCGCTCCGTGCGCCTCAGCGCCTCGCGCACCGTGCCGAGCGACGGCGGCGCGATGTGGGGCAGGAAGCGGCGCTCCTTGCGCTGCGAGCTGCGGGGCGACGCGCTCCGGCGGAGCAGATCGCGCGCGGCCAGGAAGACCACGACGCCGAGGCCGAGCAGCACCGGGGCCGCGAGGAAGAGCGCGACCGGGCGGCACGCGAAGACGATGTAGTCGTAGGCGCCGTTGAGCAGCATCGCCACGAGCCACGCGGCGTTGAAGCGGCGCCCGCCCAGCGGCCGCTTGCGCTCGCGGCCCAGCGCGTAGCCCCACAGCGAGGCGAAGGAGAGGTGCGCCGGCACGGCGAGCAGCGCCCGCGCGATGTCGATCGACGAAAGCGGCCGGCCCCACAGGTACACGGCGTTGTGGGCCGACACGAACCCGAGCGCCGCGGCGGCCGCGTAGACGAGCCCGTCGAACGGCTCGTCCACCGTGCGCAGCCGGGCGATCGGCGTGACCGCCGCGACCTTGAGTCCCTGCTCCAGCGGCGCCGCGACGGCGAACAGGTAGACGAGCGTCACCGCGTCGAGCGCGCCGGCGTTCTTGTCGAGGCCTTGCCAGCGCTGGAGGAAGCTCTCGAGCAGCAGCGCCGGCACGAACGCGAGCGCGCCGAGCACCGCGGTCGCCACCACGAACCGGCGCCTGCCGTAGAGGCGCTGCGACGCGAGGAGGAGCGCGGTGAGCCCCCCGACCGGCGCGGCGACGGTGGCGAGCCAGAGGAGCACGGAGGCGGCGTTCATGGCGCGAGCGGCAGGGCGGTGGGGCCGGCGGCGCGGCGGCTAGAAGTGGAGCCCGGCGACCGCGGTCAAGGCGAGCGCCGAGCCCACGCTGGAGCCCTCGGCCGCGAGCAGATCGGCCTTGGCCTGCTGCGGCGTGGCGGCGGCCTCGCCCTTGATCCGGTCGATCTGCGCCGTGGAGAGCCCGGGCCTGGTCAGCGCCAGGAGCTCCCAGCTCGCGTTCGCGCCGATCGAGAAGACCGGCGAGAGATAGAGGTCGAGCCCGCCGGAGATCCTCCCGTAGACGCCGCGGATCGCGATGGCGTCGGCCGCGCCCCTCACCGCGCTCTTGAAGCTCCCGAGCCCGGCGTAGCCGAAGCCCAGATCGACGTGCGGGTCGAGCCGGCCGAGCGGGAGGTGCAGGCCGACCTCGCCGCCGAGGGTGAAGAGCTGCCAGTCGTCGAAGAACCCGACCCGCCCGCGCGCCCCCAGCGTGAAGTAGAGGAGCCGGACCCCCGCCCCGGCGCCGAGGACGCCGCCGTTCGCCGAGCTGGAGATGAACCCGGCCGTGAGCTCCTCCTCGTCGATGTTGAACGTCTGGAGGCCGACGTTCTCGTAGCCCCCCTCGACGTTCAGCCAGATGAGCTCGAGCCCGCGGCCCGAGTCCTCCTTCTTCGCGTCGTCGAGGCGCCTCTCCGTGTCGTCGGGCGACACGGGCTCCGGCTCGGGCGTGGTCATCGGAGGTGGCGGCGCGAGGCCGCCGGCCTGCATCGAAGGATCGTACGGGTTCGTCGGCGCGGCCGCGGCCGCGCCGTCGCCCGGCGACGCCCCCAGGGCCGGCTGGCCCGGCTGCGCCGCGGCGGTGGACGCCGCGGCGGCTGACGCGAGAACGGTGAGCAGGCAAAGCGCGCGGCGAGCGATCATTCGTCCTCTTCCTGAAGGTTGCCGCCGAACCCATTCGTCCGTCCCCTCGACTCCAGGGCCTCGTCGTCGTTCGTCGAGGAGACGGGTGGGCCAGGCACCCGGTAGCTGCCGTCGAGCCAGCGGCCGAGATCCACCAGCTTGCACTGGGGCGAGCAGAACGGAAAGACCGGGTTCTCGGGCCTGGGCCCCGCCGACTTGCGGCAAATCGGGCAACTCGCGCCTGCCGAAGCTCCCATGCGGCGTAACGTAGCAGCCTCCATCGCGGGCATGTAGCCCGCCAGCCTGCTCTGCCCTCCCGCGCGCGTGACCGAGCTCGCCGGCGCGGCGCCCGCTCAGCGCGCCGGGACGGCGAGGTACCGGGTCGCGCCGTTGCGTCGCACCCGGAGCAGCAGATCCTGGCGCCCGGCCGCGAGCAGGCGCGCCGTCAGATCGGCGCCGCCGCGCACCGGCGCGCCGTTCAGGTCGAGGACCACGTCGCCCACCTCGAGGTGGCCGGCCGCCGGGCTCTGCGGCGAGATCGACTCGACGAGCGCGCCCTCGAGCGCGTCGCTCGCCAGCACGCCGAACGGCGGCTCCTCGGCGTCCCTGGGGGCGCGGCCGTCCGGCGCGCGCCGACCCGGCGGCGGATCGCGCAGGGCCGATCGCTCGAGCTTCACCGTGGCGCGCCGGTCCGCGCCGCCGCGCTTGTAGGTGATCTTCACCTCGTCCCCGGGCTTGGATCGCCGGAGCTCGCGCGCGAGCTCGCGCGCGTGATCGACGCGGCGCCCCTCGACCGACGTGATCACGTCGCCGGGCCTGAAGCCCAGGCGCGACCCGGGGCTCTCCGGCTCGACCTCGGTGATCAGCGCGCCCATCCGGCCGGGGAGCCGGAGCGCGCGCGCGAGCTGCGACGTCACCTCCTGGAAGCTGATCCCGAGGCGCCCGCGGTCCACGCGGCCGGTCTCCCGCAGCTCGGGGAGGATCTCCAGCACCTCGTCGATCGGCAGGGCGAAGCTGATGCCGCGGCCGCCCTCGTGGATCGCCGTCGCGATGCCGATCACCTGTCCCGCCGCGTTGAAGAGCGGCCCGCCGCTGTTGCCCGGGTTGATGGCGGCGTCGGTCTGGAGGTACCCGTCGAGGCTCCCCGCGCCCATCGGCCTCGACGTCGCGCTGATGATGCCGCGGGTCACCGTCGGCCCGAGCCCGAACGGGTTGCCGATCACGAGGACGTCGTCCCCTGGCCGGATCGGAGCGCTCGATCCGAGGGACGCGGCGCGCAGCGACCCCGCCCCCCGCAGCTTCAGCAGCGCCACGTCGAGCGCGGGGTCGCGCCCGACCACGGTCGCCTCGAAGGCCCGCTCGTCCGAGAGCTGCACCTCGACGGCGAACGCGTCGCCGACCACGTGCTCGCTCGTCAGCACGAGCCCCTCCGCGGCGATCACGAACCCCGAGCCGATCGCCCGCTCCACCCGCGGCGCGCTGCGGCCGAAGGGGGATGTCGGGGTCGCGCGCCCGTCCGGCAGCGAGGTCGCGCGCAGGGTGGCGACGGTCACCACCACGGGCCGCACCTGCTCGATCAGCGTGGGCAGGGGCAGCGCCGGCAGGGGCCACGCGCCGCCGGCCGCCGGCGGCAGCTCCTCGCGCGGGATCGAGCACGGCGCGCCGGCCGCCTCGCGGGGCGCCGCCGGGCGGGAGAGCGCGGCCGCCCGGTCGTCGCAGGCAGCGAGCGGCGCGGCGCCGAGGAGCCCGACACACGCCCATGCGGCAGCGCGGAGCCGTTCCACGCGCCGGACGTAGGGCTTCGAGGGGAGACCGCAAGCAGCGCCGGGACCGCGCTGGAGAGCGCGCCCCGCGCGCAGTCGGGCGACGCGCCGCCATGGCCTGCACGAGGTCGCGCGACGCGCTCAGCCGGGGGGCGCGCCCCGCGCGGCCTCCGTGCGCACCACCTGGACGACGACCTCGACAAGGCGGCCGCCGGGCTGGGCGAACGACGCCTTGCCGCGACCGCCCTCGAAGCGCCACGCCAGATCGGCCGGCGCGCCCGTCTCGCCGTCCTCGGCGCCGGCGCGGATCACGGCGCTGATCTCGAGCGTCTGTTTCCCGGCCGTCACCGCGCCGCGCGCCACGGCGAACGTCCCTCGGCCGAGCAGCGCGATCGTCCGCTTCGCCAGGTTGCCGAGGTGCCGCGCGGGCGGCTCTTCCCCCTCCGGACGCCACGACGCGATGTGCCCGGCCTCGTCGATGTCGATCACGAAGCGCGCCTTCCCGGCGCTCCCCAGCGGCAGCGTCGCCCAGATCGGGTCCGCCTGGCACGCCGGCGGGATCGCCCTCGTGAACGCGCGCCCGAGGCTGCGCACCGCGCTCGGGCCGGCCGCCCCGAAGTCGCCCTCTCCGCCCTCGCCGGCGCCCGTCCGCGCCGCGGCGGGGCGCGCCGCGTCGCCGGCGGTCTCGTCCGCCGCCGGCGCCCGGCGCCCGTCCGCGGGCCGCGGCGCCGCCCTGGGCCGCGGCGTCGCCCTGGGCCGAGGCGCCGCCTGGACGCGCGGCGCCGTCGCGGGCGGCGCCGGCGGGCCGCCGGCCTCGTCATGGCGCGCCGCGGGCGCCTCGGGCCGGGCGGCGTCGGCCGGAGCGGGCGCCGCCGGGGCGCGATCCGGTCCGGCGCGCGCGTCGGCCGGGGGCGTGGCACCGCCGCTGCCCGGCAGCGCCGCGGTGGTGCCGGTCCAGAGATCGATGGGCTCGCGCTCCGCCGTGGGCGCGGCGGGAGCGCTCGCGGGCGCCTCCGGGGTCAGCCGCGCGGACCCCCACGCGCCGAGGTGTACGAGCGTCGAGACGAGGAGCGCCGGCAGCATCGCTCGTTGATCGCGCATCCGCTCGCACTCCGCGCCCGGGCCCGGTCGAAGGGGCCGCGGCGCCCAGCACCTCGCTGAAGCCCGTTGCCCGTGGCCCGTGGTTCTGCCAGACAGCACCGCGTCTGCAACGTTCCCGAGCGCGCCTTGAAGCTCCTCGCCCTCTCGACCTCGACCCCGCGCGGCAGCGTCGCGCTCTTCGATGCAGCGAACCTGGACGGTTCCGCCGAGGCGGCCGCGCCTCCGGGCGGCGCCGCCCCCGACGCCGATCGCGCGGCGGCGCTGGGCGCGGGCGCGCGCCTGCTCGCCGCGACGGCGTACGCCGACCTCCACGGCCACGCGGAGCGCATCTTCGGCGCCATCGACGAGGTGCTCGCCGCGGCGGGCGTGCCGCCCGCGGCGGTCGAGGCGCTCGGCTGCGACGTGGGGCCCGGCTCGTTCACCGGGGTGCGCGTGGCGGTCGCGGCGGCCAAGGGCGTCGCGCTCGCGCTCGACGCCCCGATCGCCGGCGTCACGTCGCTCGAGGCGATGGCCGCCGCCGCCTTCGCCGGAGGCGCGGCGGCCCCTGGCGATCTGCTCGTCCCGCTGATCGACGCCAAGAAGGGGGAGGTCTTCCTCGCCGCCTTCGACCGGCCCGCCGCGCCGCCTTCGATGCCGCCGCGGCACCTGCCGCGCGACGCGGCGTTCGACGCGGTGGCCGCGCTCGCCGCGGGCCGCCGGATCGTCGTCGTCGGCGCGGTCGCCGAGGAGATCGAGGCGCTCCGGCCCCTCGCCGTCCGCGGCGAGGCGCTGGATTTCCCCGACGCCGCGTGGATCGCGCGCCTCGCGGCGGGCCGGCTCCGGGCCGCCGCGCTGGGCGGCGAGCGCGGGAGCGCGGCCCGCGGGCACGACCCGGAGCTCCTCGAGCCGCTCTATGTGCGCGCGCCGGACGCGAAGCCAGCCGAGCTGGGATACACTCCGCCCCGATGACCAGCTCGTCTGAAGGGGACGGCGTCGCACCCGACGCGGAGCGCGACGCCTCGAGCTCCAGCGACGCGGAGCCCGCGCCGCTGCCCGCTGCGGCGCCTGCGCGTCCTCGCTCCACCCCCGCCGCGGCGCCCGACGCGCCCGACGAGCTCTCCGCCCGCGCGGAGCCGGTCGATTCGGCGCCCGATCCCGAGCGGCTCCGCGCCCGGTTCGGCCGCCCCTTCGAGGCGGGCGACGTCATCTTCCGCGAGGGCGAGCCCGGGACCGAGGCTTATCTCCTGGAGGAGGGGAGGATCCGGCTCATCAAGAAGGTCCGCGGCGCCGAGCGCAGCCTGATGGTCCTGAAGCCCGGCGATCTGTTCGGCGAGTCCGCGCTCCTCGGCGGTGCGGCGCGCTGGTCGACGGCGATCGCGCTGTCCCGCGGCGTCGCGCTCGCGCTCGATCAGGGCACGCTGCAGAACCTCGTCGAGCGCAACCCGGCCGTCGCCCTGCGCATCATCAAGCAGCTCGTGGGTCGGCTCCGCGACGCGGAGGACCAGATCGAGATCATGATGCTCAACGACACGCAGTCGAAGGTGGTGAACGCGCTCCTCAAGCTCGCGCAGCAGTCGCGCGCCGCGAGCGGCGCCTCGTCGAACGGCGCCTCGTTCGCGATCTCGCCGATGGAGCTGTCGACCCGCGTCGGCCTCGACGTCGACACCGTGAAGCGCGCGGTGCAGCAGCTCCGCGAGGGCCAGTACCTGCGCGTCGCCGACGAGCGCCTCGAGATCCCCGACATCGAGGCGCTGCGGAGGTTGTTCGGCCTGCTCGGCCTCAAGGACGAGATCCGCGGCGAACAGTGAGGTCCAGGAATCCCCCGCTCCAGCATCCTAGGCTGACCTGACATCTGCTGAAAGCGGAATCGCGATCGCGAGGACGCGCCGCGTCTACAAGGCAGATTCGCGGGTTGACGTGACCAGCGGCCTGGTTTACTCAGGGGTCCCCGCAGGGCAGCTCACCTCTCGCCCTGACGTGCTGCCGCGCTGCGGCGTTGCTCAGCAGCGGAATCAAGATCGCACATGACATCGCAGCGACACATGACATCAGCGACGCGCGCGGGGTGCATCCGCGGCGCGGCTGTCGTCCTGTCGCTCCGGTCGCTGCTCGCGGTCGCGCCGGTTG
Source organism: Sorangium sp. So ce185 (assembly GCF_051526825.1). NCBI lineage: Bacteria > Pseudomonadati > Myxococcota > Polyangiales > Polyangiaceae > Sorangium > Sorangium sp. So ce185. The sequence continues at coordinate 2,848,625 of NZ_CP150316.1, forward strand.
CGCCGCTCGCGGCGTGCGGCGGCGCGCAGCCCGCGGCGCAGGCGGACGAGACGCGCTCGCTCGCCGAGTACGATCTCGCGCGCGATGCGTTCCAGCACGGCCGCCTGCGCGAGGCGCTCGCGCACGTCGAGAAGGCGCTCGCGCTCGACGAGGACAACGCGGACGCGGCCTATCTGGGCGCGCTGATCCTGCTCGGCTTCTGCGCCGGCGACGCCCACTCGAGCGACTGCCGGTTCGACAGCGCCGAGAAGATGGCCCGGCGCGCCCTCGAGGCGAACCCCGAGATGCGGGACGCGAAGAACGCGCTGGGGGTCATCCTCGTGCACCAGCGGCGCTACGACGAGGCGATCGCGGTGCTCAAGCCGCTCGCCGGGGACATCCTCTACGCCTCGCCGGAGAAGTCGTGGGGCAACCTGGGCTGGGCGTACCTGCTCAAGGGCGACAACGACGCGGCGATCGACGCGCTACGCCGCGCCGTCGCGGCGCAGCCCCTCTTCTGCGTGGGGCAGTACCGGCTCGGCCTCGCCTACGAGAAGCGGGGCGAGCTCGAGCTGGCGCGCGAGGCGTTCACCAGGGCGGTCGAGACCGACCAGCCGGAGTGCCGGCGGCTGCAGGACGCGTTCGACGCGCGCGCCCGCGTCGCCGAGAAGAGGGGGCTTGTCGACGACGCGCGCGCCGATCTCGAGCGGTGCCGCGAGATCGACGCGTCGACGCCGGTGGGGCAGCGCTGCGCTGCACAGTTACAGACGTTGCAATAGGTCCTCGGCGCGCCTCGCTCCGAGAAGGAGCTCGGGGAGCGTTAAGGGGTTGAGCAACGGTTCTCGGGGTGAGTAGAGTGACGACCGAATGACGATGGGTGGAATGGGATGGAGTCGATCGGACGCTACCTGAGACGCACGCGTGAGGCCCGAGCCATGAGCGTGGAGGAGGTCGCCCGCGCCACGCGCATCCCCGTGATCTCCATCGAGCGGATCGAGGCAGATCACTTCGATGACCTGCCCGGCGAGGTGTTCGTCCGCGGGTTCCTGAAGGCGTATGCCCGCGCCGTCTCGCTCCCGATGGAGGAGGTGCTGGCCCGATACACGGCGAGCCGCCGGATCGCGCTGGTGACGCCGCTGCCTATCGCGGCGCCCGCGCGCCGCACCCAGAGCCGGCGGTTCGGGGTCGCGATCGCGTTCGTGCTGCTGCTCATCCTGTTCACGCTGGCGCTCAGCATCGTGCTCCGGCCCCGCGGCCACGACATGCCGCCGGAGCTGTCCGAGGGCACCGTCGCGGCGGCTCGTACCTCGCTCTCGGCCTGAGGGCCAAATTTTCGCCGCGCGCTCGCCGCGGCTCGCGGTTCAACCTGCCGTTCCCTGCCATCTCCTGCCATGCCCCGATCCGTTCGCCCGCGGACGGAGCGGCTCCGCACCGAGGCGCTCCTGGTCCGGCGTGTCCCCTTCGGTGAAGCCGATCTCCTGGTCGGGCTCTTCACCGAGCAGGCCGGGCTCTTCTCTGCCACTGCGCGCGGCGCGCGCCGCTCGGCCAAGCGCTTCCCGGCGCTCGAGCCGATGCACCTCTTGCGTGTGACCCTGGAGGTCCGCCCCGGCGCCGAGCTGGCCCAGCTCACCGAGGCCGCGATCGAGCGCCCGCGCCTGCGGCTCGCGGGGGATCTCGGGCGCCTCGAGGTCGCGGGGCGGGCGCTGCGGTGGGTGCGCGAGATCGCGCCCGCGCACACCGCCGAGCAGGCGGCGTGGCGCGAGCTGAACCAGCTCCTCGATCGGCTCGACGAGGCGTCCGTGGCGCCGCCTCAGGCGCTCCTGGCGGAGACCGGCCTGCGCCTCTTGGCCGCCTTCGGCTGGGGTCTCGAGCTCACGCAGTGCGTCCGGTGCGGGCGCGCTTGCGACGCGACGCAGTCGGCCCACGCCGATCCGGCGCGCGGCGGCCTCGTGTGCCGCACGTGCGGCGGCGGCCCGCTCTTGCTGCGCCCCGAGCCGCGGGAGCGCCTGCTCGCCGCGATGCTCGGCGGGACGCCGATCCCGGAGGAGGACGTCCCGATCGCGCTCGACCTGGTCGAGGGCGCGCTCACCGCGCACGCGAGCGGCAGCTAGGTCGTCAGCGCTTCACGCGACCGCTCTCCAGAAGCGGCTCACCGCGCGCGGCGCGTCCGGCGGCCCCTCGATCTCCACGTACGGCCTGCCGGGCGCGGTGCGCGGGAACGAGAAGCTGCCGGTGTTCGCGTACCCGTCGCCGAGCGCTTCCTTGTGCGTGTGGCCGAAGACGACCAGCTTCGCGCCGGTCGTCGTCGCCACGCGGCCGGCGCTCTCGGCCAGCCGCTCCGCGACCGTGCCGGCGTAGCGGTTGTGGCCGCTCGCCCAGCTCGCGCCCATCAGCAGCGCGCCGAGGCTCAGCGCCGCGGCGCCGGTCTCCCGCGCGCCAACGCCGAGCGCCGCGAACCCCGCGCCCATCGACAGCGTCGCGATCACGCGATCGAAGTACAGCCGCGTGAAGGTGCTCGCCGCGCTCTCGAGCGTCGGCGTGGCCGCGAGCCCGAGGAGCCCGTCGGCCATCGCGCGCGGCACCCCGAGCTCGTGCGCGAAGCGCTCGACGACCTCGGCCCCCACCTCCGCTTCGCCCCGCGCGCGGTACAGCGGCCCGCTCTTCAGCATCGCGCCGATCGCCGCGTGGAAGTAGCGGTAGATGACGTACGGCGCGCGGGGCCCGTACCAGGTGAACGCCGACAGGAACAGCCGGAGCGGCGTCTGGTCGTTCGCCTGCAGATAGCGGTGCGCGCCGGTCGGCGCGATGAACTCCTCGACGAAGTGGACGCCGAGGCTGCGCTCGCCGACCACGAGCGGGTGGGCAGGGGCGTTGTCCGGGTCATACAGGTGCCCGTGCTCGATGTGGATCGCCCCCTCGCGGAAGAACCAGGGCGTCGTCCGGATCCGCGATCGGGCCTCGCCGGTCAGCTCGAGCGCCTCGGCCAGCGCCTGCGGGAAGTCGGGCGCTCCGACCTCGGCGTCGTGGTTGCCCCCCGCGAGCCAGAGCTCGCCGTCCCGATCGAGGTGCTCGGCGAGCGCCGCCCGCGCGGTCGGGTGCGCGAAGAGCGCCTCGCGCAGCGCGCGCGGCCGGGGCATCCAGGGCGACTCGGACGAGAGATCGAACAGATCGCCCGCGACCACGATGCGGGCTCCCGGGTGGGCCGCCACGAACCGGGCGAGATCGGCGGTGACGTCGCCGGGCGTCTGGCGCACCAGGTGGAGATCGGCGAGGACAACCGTGCGGCGCTGCGTCATAACCCTCTCTATTCATCACGTCCGTCCGGACGCTGCAACTCGCCGCCCGTCGCAATCTCGCCGGGACGGAGGTCGCGGCGTGCGAGCTCAGCGCTCGACATCGGCATCGCGGACACGTCCCTCCTGGGCTCGACGCCCGCGCCGACGCGTCCCATGCAAGCATGTATGGAAGGCTCGGAGCGGACGCGACCTTCGGCCCAGCGGGTGAGCGGCGGGTTGCTCGCGGAGATCACCCGCGCGTTGAGGGGCAAGGACATCGAGGCGCTCTCCCGGATCTACGCCGACGACGCGGTGATCGAGGAGGTGAGCGGCCGGCATCCCCCGGCCCATCCCAACGTCACCACCGGGAGGCCGGCGATCCTGGAGCGGCTCCAGGAGGACCTCTTCCGGGATCCGGTCTCGGGCTGGGCGCGGCAGCTGGACGCGGCGGAGATCCTGGACGGCATCGAGACCGACGACGGGCTGGCGTTCACGGAGGTGCGGGTCTACGCCGCGGGCGACCGGGTCGTCGCGCAGCACCTCGCCCGCAAGAGGAACGGCCTCATCGGCCACGACCGCGTCGTCGTCGCCTGGGACGCGGAGTGATCCGCTGCGATGCGCCGGCGGCGCCGCCGACGCCGGCGCTGCCCGCGCGGAGGCGATGTAGAGTGGCGCCGTGACCACCGCCGTCCTCCTCAGCTGCCATGGGACCGTCGAGCGGCTCGACGATCTGCCGGCGTTCCTCGCCAACATCCGCCGCGGCCGGCCCGCCCCGCCGGAGCTGATCGACGAGGTGCGGCGCCGCTTCGAGAGGATCGGCGGCTCGCCGCTCATGCGCATCACGCAGGCGCAGGCGGACGCGCTCGCCGCGCGGATCGGCCTCCCGGTCGCGATCGCGGGGCGCCTCTTTCATCCGTACCCCGGCGAGGTGCTCGCGTCGCTCCACGCGAGCGGCGTGCGCCGCGTCGTCTCGCTGCCGCTCGCGCCGCAGTCCGTCGACGTCTACCACGCCGTGGTCCGCGACGCGGCCGCGAAGCAAGGCGGGATGGAGGTCCGGTGCGTGCCCGCGTGGGGGCTCGAGCCGGCGCTGATCGACGCTTTCGTCGAGGTGATCGACGAGGCGCTCGCGCGCTTCCCCGAGGAGCGCCGGGCCAGCGTGGCGGTGATCCTCTCGGCCCACAGCCTGCCGCAGCGGATCATCGACGCGGGCGATCCGTACGAGCGCCAGTTCCGCGCGATGGCCGCCGAGGTGGAGCGCCGCGTCGCGCCCCGGGGCAACCCGGTGCTCGTCGCGTTCCAGAGCCAGGGCATGACCGGCGACGCCTGGCTCGGCCCGGATCTCCGGTCGACGTTCGAGGCGCTCGCCGCGCGCGGCGCGCGCGAGGCGCTGGTCGCGCCGATCGGCTTCGTCGCGGATCACGTCGAGACCCTCTACGACCTCGACGTCGAGGCGCACGTCATCGCCCGGGAGGCGGGCCTCGCCCGGCTCGAGCGGGCGCCGGCCGTGAACACGCGGCCGCGCTTCATCGACGCCCTCGAGGCGCTCGTCCGCCGCGAGCTCGGGCCCGCCGCTCCGTAGGCGGGCCGCCGCCGGCTCAGCCGCCTGCGCGCCGGCCCTTGCGCGGGAGCCGCGCGACGGCCGCGTTGAGCAGCCCCGGCGCGTACCGCGCGAGCGACACGCCGAGCTTCGCGTGGCCGGTGACGATCGCCTCGGCGCGGCGCGCGGCGATGGCGTCCATGATCTGCCGCGCCGCCGTGGGCGTCGGCATGATGAGCCAGCGCGGCACCGGCTCCCGGGCGCCGTCGACGAGCTTGCCCGCGTTGTCGATCCGGCGGATCTCGCTGTCCACGAACCCCGGGGCGACGTGCGTGACCGCGACGCCGTCGGCGTGGAGCTCGGCGCGCAGCGTCTCGGCGAGCGCGCGCACCGCGAACTTGCTCATGGTGTACGCGCCCATCGTGGGGAACGCGAGGTAGCCGCTCGCGCTGCCCATCAGCGCGACGCCGCCGCGCGCGCGCTTGAGCTCCGGCAGCGCGGCCTTCACGGTGCGCAGCGCGCCGAAGACGTTCGTCTCGAGCTGCCGGCGGAAGTCGTCGAGCGAGAGGTCCTCGACGCGGCCCATCACGCCGAACCCCGCGTTCGCGATGGCGACGTCGAGCCGCCCGAACGCCTCGATCGCCTGCGCGACGGCGCGCTCCACGTCGCCGTCGCGCGTGACGTCGCACGCGGCCGCGATCGCCTCGCCGCCGGACGCCCGGACCTCGCCGGCGAGCGCCTCGAGCCGCTCGGTCCGCCGCGCCGCGAGGACGACGCGGCCGCCGCGCCGGGCGACCTCCCGGGCGAGCGCCTCGCCGATGCCCGACGACGCGCCCGTGATCAAGACGACCTGCCCTGCAAGCCTGCTCGCCATGGGCCCTCGCATACCACGATCGCGCGGCGGCCGATCCTGGCGCGCCCTCGGCCGCTCGCTCATGCTCGGCCTTCCTCCTCTCGGCTAGGATGGGCTTGCCCGGCCCGACCGGGCGCCGCATTCCCAGCGGGAACCTTCGATGGTTTCCGCACGGATCCGCACGGCTCACGTGCGGCTACGTACGACTGCGAACGATGGCGCACGGTTGCGCACGGGGTCTCATGCGAAGCCACTCGATCCGCCGCTCTCTCGCCGCCCTCCTCGTCGCCGCCGCCTGCGCGGCCCAGGCGCCCGCGTCCGCGGAGCCGCCCCCTTCGCTCGCGCGCGCCGAGGCGCTCGTCGCGCAGGGGGATTACGCCGGCGCCGAGAAGGTCCTCGTCGCGCTCCAGGGCGGCAAGGAGCGCGCCGCCGCGCTGCTCACGAAGGCGCGGATCGAGCTCGCGACGGGCCGCTACGACGACGCGGCGAAGACGGCGAAGGCGGCCGCCGCGCTCGGCAGGGAGGCGAAGATCGCGGCCGCGCCGCTCAGGGCCGAGGCGCTCGCGCGCCGCGGGAAGGTGGCCGAGGCGATCGCGGCGGCGCGCGAGGTCGAGCGGGAGGACGAGGCCCGCCGTGCGCGGCTCGTGCTCGGCGAGCTCCTCATCCAGTCGGGCAAGCGGGGCGAGGCGCGCGCGCCGCTGATGACGATCATCGACGACTACAACGACGACAAGATCACCGCGAACGACGCGGAGGGCCTGTCGCTGGTCGGGCGCGCGGCGCACCTGCTCCGGAGCGCGCGCGACGCGAACGACGCGTTCAACGCGGCCGAGAAGGTCGGCGGCAAGCAGCGGGTCGAGACGTTGCTTTGGCGGGCCGAGCTGTTCCTCGACAAGTACGACCCGGGCCACGCCGGCCAGGTGGTGAAGGAGGCGCTCAAGCTCGCCCCGAAGGACCCGATGGTCCACGTCGCGATGGCGCGCGTGAAGCTCGACAGCGCGCTCGACTTCGGCGGCGCCGACAGCGAGATCGCGCAGGCGCTCTCGGTGAACCCGAACCTCGCCGAGGCCTACTTCGTGCGCGCCGGGCTCGCGCTCCGCGACATGGACATCGACGCCGCGGACGCCGCGGCAGGCCGCGGCCTCCAGGTGAACCCGGGCGATCTGGAGCTGCTCTCGATCAAGGCGGCGGGCCGGTTCCTCGCCGACGACGCGGCCGGCTTCGAGGCGCTCAAGGCGAAGGTGCTCGGCCTGAACCCGGAGTTCTCGCGGTTCTTCCAGATCGTCGGCGAGTTCGCGGAGTGGGAGCACCGCTACGACGACATCGTCAAGATGATGGGGGAGGCGACGCAGGTCGATCCGAGCGACGCGAAGGCGCACGCCACGCTGGGGCTGAACCTGATCCGCGCCGGCGACGAGAAGAGCGGCCTCCAGGCGCTCCAGAAGGCGTGGGACAAGGATCGCTTCAACGTCCGGGTCTTCAACACGCTGAACCTCTACGAGAAGGACATCGCCACCCAGTACGTGACCGTCGAGGGGCAGACGTTCCGCGTCCGCTACCACAAGGAGGAGCGGGCGATCCTCGAGCGGTACGTGCCGCGGATGCTCGAGGAGGCCTGGGGCTCGATGGTGAAGCGTTACGGCTTCACGCCGAAGGTGCCGGTCTCGATCGAGCTCTACGCGTCGACGGAGAACTTCAGCGTGAGGACGAGCGGCCTGCCCAACGTGGGCATCCAGGGCGTCTGCTTCGGCCAGACGCTCGCCGCGCTGAGCCCGGCGGCGGCGGAGTTCAACTGGGGCAACGTGCTGTGGCACGAGCTCGGGCACGTCTTCGCGATCCAGCTCTCGAAGAACCACGTCCCGCGCTGGTTCACCGAGGGGCTCAGCGAGTACGAGACGATCGTGCGGCGGCCGGAGTGGCACCGCGAGGAAGATCCGGCGCTGTTCGCCGCGCTGAAGGGCGGGAGGATCCCGGCGGTCGCGGGGTTCAACCGGGCCTTCACGCACGTCGACGACATCTCGGACGTGACGATGGCGTACTTCGCGGCGAGCCAGATCGTGGTCTTCATGGTCGAGGAGTTCGGCTTCTCGAAGGTCGTGTCGATGTTGCCGCGGTGGGCGGCGGGCAAGCGCACGCCGGAGGTCGTGAAGGAGTCGCTCGGCGTCGGCACGGAGGAGCTGGATCGGCGCTTCCGCGCGTGGCTGAAGCCGCGGCTCGAGCGCTACGAGAAGCAGTACGTCCCCGATCTCCAGGCGCCGCCGCTCGACGAGGCGCGCAAGGCGGCGGCGCGCGCCCCGAAGGACGCGCGGCGGCTTGTCGAGCTCGCGCTCGCGCTGGACAAGGACGGGCAGCACCAGGAGTCCGAGGCGGTGCTCGCCGAGGCGCTGCGGGTGGACCCGAAGCAGCCCGACGCGAACTACCTCAAGGTGCGCGCGGCGTTCGGCGAGAAGAAGCTCGACGAGGCGGCGAGGCTCTTGGGCAAGATGGTGGCCGACGGCCACGACGGCTATGTCGTGCGGATGAAGCTGGCGGATCTGGCCGAGCTGAAGAAGGACGCGGCGAGGATGAAGGCGAACCTCGAGGCGGCGTCGCGGCTGGATCCCACGCAAGCGGAGCCGCTGCAGGGGCTCTACGACCTCGCGCGCCGGCAGAAGGACGTGGCGGGCGAGCTCGCGGCGCTGCGGCGGCTCTCGCTGCTCGACCAGCACGATCGCCGGGTCTGGCGGCGGCTCTTGCGGCTGCTCGTGGAGCGCGGCGCGTGGGAGGAGGCGCGCAAGGTCGGCGAGAGCGCGATCTACGTCGACGTGGCGAACCCGGAGATCCACCGGCTGTACGCGCGGGCGCTGGCGCGCACGGGGCGGCACGTGTCGGCGATCTACGAGCTGAACAGCGCGCTCCTGGCCGGGGCGCGGGCCGGGGACGCGGCGGAGATCTACGGGGAGCTCGCCAAGGCGTACGCGAAGATGAAGCAGGACGACTACGCGAAGCAGGCGCTGGAGTACCAGAAGGCGATGCGGAGGGCGTCGCCGCCGGCGCCGCGGGCGATGCCGGATTGAGGGGAGATGCCGAGGGGCGGAGGGGAGGGGAGGGCGGAGATCCGGGCTGCACGCGCCGGAGGGGGTCTCCGCGCGGCAGGGCGCGGGTGGGCGCTCGGCCATCCGCCGAGGCGGGGGCGTGGGAGCTTGCGCTGAGAACACCGCCCGGCATGTCTCCCTTCGGGCCTTGCCACCTGGGACGTTTCGTCGCGCGCCACACAAGGCGCGCCTGAGAGGCGGAGCCCGCGGGGACCTTATGGCACCTCGGTCGGTGCTCGCCGCGCCCACCCGCGCCCTGCCGCGCGGAGACCCCCTCCGGCGCTCACGTTGGGCCCGCCGCGCGGTAGGTCCTAGGGAGCACGGCGCCATCCTCGCGACGCGAGCATCGTCGCCTCAGAGCGCGCTCGCTGTTGCGCGCGATCAGCGCTTGCCGCCAGGCAAGAGCAGGTGCTCGCCGCAATGACCCACGTACACGACGTGCCGGTCTTCCACGACGTCCGTCCAGACGTGGATGCGCGTGCTGGCGCCGGGCTTCGCGTGCATGTCGAAGTACTGTTCGCCCCGGCTGGGGACCACGAACGTACGCTGCCTCTTGCAGGTGGGGCTGCGGGCGACCTCGCCGCTCTCCCGGGACATCGGGATGCCGCTCGCCCTGTGGTAACGCTCGGCGGCCAGCTCGCGGGATAGCCCTTCGTCGAGCGCCGCGGCGTAGATCGCGAGGTCGACCAGCGCGCGGAACAGGGTGGCTTCCGGGCAGTCGAGGTTCCACCTTCGCGCGGCATCGCGAGCTCGATCGAGGACGATGAGCCGGCTCTCCTGCTGCGCGGCGGCCTCGAGCGTCGCGAGGGCGCCGACGAGCCCGCGGGTCGCCAGCTCGCTCAGCCGGTGGAGCGCCGCGGTGCTGCTCCTGAAGTTGTCGACCTCGGCGATCGCGTCGCCGCATGCGAACCGGTACCTGGGCTGCGAGAGATCGGAGCGGGGATCGAACGACAGCACCCACGGCGCTGTGGAGGGCGCTGAGAGCGCGTGCGCGGCGAGGTGCCGCATCGCCTCGCGCCGCCACGGAGGCTCGGGAGGAAGCGCGGGGTCGTCCGAGAGAAGGGAGACATCGCGCTCGCTCGGGAGATCGGTCACGAACGGGCCGCTCAGCAGCCGGAGCAGCAGCGGGATGAACCGGTTGCGGTCGGCTTCGACGTCGTTGCGGTGCTGGTTGCCCCACGCGATGAACGGACCCTCGCCGGTGGCCTGATGCGCGAGCGCCGGGTGCACGTGCATCGGATCGCCCCCGAGGCGTCGCTGCACGTCCTGCAGGGCGACGGCGACCGGGCCGAGATCCGCGCGGTAGGCCATCCCCTCGACGAAGTCGTGGTTCAGCAGCACGACCGGCATCAGCGGAGGAGCTCCGCGAGATCCACGGCGGCCTGATCGAAGAAGCCGGGCGGCCAGCGCAGCGCGCGTCCATGCGGGCTCAGCTCGATCTCCTGGACCACCGTCCGGCCGTCTTCCTGGCTGAAGAAGCTGATGGCGACGTCGTCGGGCGGCAGCCCTTCCTTGACGGCGATCTGCGCGGCCGTGACGAGGTGCTCGCTGTGGGTCTCGATCACGACCTGGCGTCCCTTGCGGGCGAGCTCGGTGAAGAGGCTCGTCAGGCGATGCTGCGCGCCGGGATGGAGGTGCGCCTCGGGCGTCTCGATGACGAGCAGATCGCCGGGGCGGGAGACGAGGCACGCCGTGACGATCGGCAGCGCCTGGGAGAGCCCGAGCCCGACCTGCCCGAGCCAGAGCCGCTCTGCCGAGGGCGTGTCGATCGAGAGCGTGAACCCGAGGCGGGCGGGCGCGTCGATCTGGAGGGCGAAGCTGCCGTCGAAGATGTAAGACCACCACGCGTTGACCGCCGACATGATCGGCGCTCCCGCGTCCTCGCGCGGCTGTCCGGGGACGGTGATGTCGGTCCGCTGCGCGCGATGACGGAACAGGAGCTCCGCCGTGTGCTCTCCGTACCGGCCGAGCGGCGGGCCGGCCGGCGACGTGCGTGGCGTGTAGAGCGGCTGCGGCGGCGAGCGGAAGGGCCCGACATACTGCGTGCGCGAGGCCTCGAGCGGCGAGAAATGGATCGTGGCTTTGCTGCGGTACCTCGGCAGCGAGGGTTGATCAGGGGTCCGCAGAGAGCCTTGCTCGAGCAAATCTACGAGGCCGGGATGCGTGAAGAATGCGCGCCCGCTACGCTCGATGTGGCGTTGCTGCTCGACGTCGAGGAGCTCCTCCGTCCAACTGAAACGATCCGACTCCCGAAGGAGTTGCCCGGTCGCCTTGTCGAGGCAGTATTCAACCTTCTGGATTAGCGCGGACGCGAGTGATGCATCCTCTGGCGGTCCGGCCTCCCACAGCGTGTCGGTCGAACGTCCGCTCGATGTTTCTCCGCTGATGCCGATCGCGAATCGGCGTTGATCCAAGGGGCGGCTTGCGTTGACGACCTCGTCGAACCGGCCGAGGTCGCACCAGGCGCCGCTCAGCAGCAGAGCGTCGCCGCTCGACGCCTGCTCCGACTGAACGAACGCGAGCAACGCCTGGATGACGGAGCTCTTCCCTGCGTTGTTCGGCCCCGCGAGGATCGTCAGCGGGGCGAAGCGCACGCCCGTCGTTTGCTCGAACGAGCGGAAGCCCTCGAGCGTCACGCTACGCAACATGGGCGAGCTCCTTCATCCAGAGGTCGAACCGCGTTCGAACGGTGTTCGCGGACTGCGTGGCGAAGGTGATCGAATCGCGGAACGCCTGGTCGCCGGAGATCGCCTGGAAGCGATCCCGAACGGCCTCGATTTTCCTGGGCGGCAAGGGCGTCCCTGCGGGGAAGAACCGATCGAAGCCGGCCACGATGACCTCGACGAGGGGGCCGTTGAGCTGCCGCGCCCACGATCCGTCCGAGGGCTTGTAGCGGCAGAAAGCATGATCCTCGAAGACGGTCTTCGTGTGAGCGAGGGCGTACGTCAGCCTGCGCTCCAGCGCGTGGCGTTCTTCTTCCGTCGAGGCGTTCAGCCGCTTGAGCTCGTCGTTCAGGAAGCTCTTCAGCTCGCCGGGGTAGCGGTCCACCCCGAGATCGAGGAAGGCGATGGCACGGAGCACGAGCTCCTCCGCCCTCATGCGTCTGTAGTCCCGGTTCAGGCCCGCGACGTCACGAAACGAGCCGGGCGATGCGTCGTTGGCGAGGCGCTTGATGAAGTCCAGGCCAGGCCCTCGGTAGAGACAGCTGCGGATCTCCTGGGCGTTGAGCGCGACGGCCCCTTCGTTGACGCGCTCGAAGATCTGGAACTTCACCTGTTCGTCCGTGCCCGGCTGGACGATGAAGCAGGTGAGCGGTGTGGTTTCGAACCGGCGCTGTACCTTGCCGTCGAGATCCTTGAAGTGCTTCTTGTTGAGCTCCGGGAGCAGCTTGAGCCCGCTCAGACGGAACCCTCCGTCGAGAAACTCGAATAGCGTGGTGAGACGCTGCTGGCCGTCGATGACGAGGGTCTCCTCCTCGTTCTCCTCGGAGAGGTAGAACACCGGCAACGGGAGTCGCATGAGCACGGACTCGACGAGCTTGACCTTGCGCCAGTAATCCCAGACGAACTCCCGCTGGAAGTCCGGATCGAGGCGGAGCACCCCGTTCTTCCAGCTCCGGTGCAGCTCGAGGATGGAGCGCTCCGCCTTGGAAATTTGGAGGGGCCAGCTGGCTGATTGCCGAGGCTGCGTCTCGTCCGGCGACGGTTCCTCTTCCTTCTCGAGGAGATCGTCCTCCTGACCCGCGAAGGGAGCATCGAGCTCCCGGACCAGCACGCGCGCCGTCGCCATGGCGCATCTTGTCGTTGTATGCGGGAGGCAGGCAAGCCGCCGGCCGAGGCGCTCGGTCGTGGCGTGTCGTGCGCAGGAGGACAGCTGGGAGACCTCGGCGGACCGGCAGCGGTCCGGGGGAGGCAGCTGGGAACCCTCGGGGAACCGGAAACGGTCAGGGGAGATAGCTGGGGAGCCCTCGAGGAACCGGAAACGGTCCCAAGGAGGCAGCTGGGGAGCCCCCGGGGAACCGGAAACGGTCCGGGGGAGGTAGCTGGGGAGCCCTTGAGGAACCGGAAACGGTCCGGGGGAGGTAGCTGGGGAGCCCTTGAGGAACCGGAAACGGTCCGGGGGAGGTAGCTGGGGAGCCCTTGAGAAACCGGAAACGGTCCGGAGGGCGCAGCTGGGGAGCCCCCGGGGAACCGGAAACGGTCTCGAAGAGGCAGCTGGGGAGCCCCCGGGGAACCGGAAACGGTCTCGAAGAGGCAGCTGGGAGCCTTCGGCGAACCGGAAACGGTCTGGAAAGGACACCCGTAGCGCCGAGGGGAGGGTCTGCGCGGCGGCCGCGGGTGGGCGCGGCGAGCACCGACCGAGGTGCCATAAGGTCTCAGCGGGCTCCGCCTCTCAGGCGCGCCTTGTGTGGCGCGCGACGAAACGTCCCAGGTGGCAAGGCCCGAAGGGAGACATGCCGGGCGGTGTTCTCAGCGCAAGCTCCCCCGTCCCCGTCTTGGCGGATGGCCGAGCGCCCACCCGCGGCCGCCGCGCAGACCCTCCCCTCGGCGCGGCCTCCCGGCAGGGCCCCCTCTCCGTCGCCGTCGCCGTCTACTCGTCCTCCGCCTCCCCCTTGTCCCCGCGCAACCCGAGCGCCTTGCACTTCTTGTACAGGTGGCTCCGCTCCAGCCCGAGCCCCCGCGCCGTCGCCGCCATCTGCCCTCCGTAGTGGCCGAGCGCCTCCTCCAGGATGGTCCGCTCCGCCTCCTCCGCGAGCACCCGGAACGGCACCCCCGGCCGGAAGATCCCGCCCTTCATCGCGGCCTGCTGCCCGCCCAGGCAGACCTTCACGTCACCCTCGTCGATCGTCTCGTCCGGCGTCAGGATCACCAGCCGCTCGATGATGTTGCGCAGCTCCCGCACGTTCCCCGGGAAGCTGTAGGCGACGAGCATCCGCATCCCGCCCTCCGTGAACGCCATCCCGGGCCGATCGTTCGCCTGCGTCGCGAGCGCCAGGAAATGCCGCGCCAAGAGCGGCACGTCCTCGCGCCGCGCCCGGAGCGGCGGCAGCGACAGCGGTAGCACGTTCAGCCGATCGTAAAGGTCCGGCCGGAACTGCCCCTCGCGGCACGCGGCCTCGATGTCGCGGTTCGTCGCCGCTACCACGCGCACGTCGACCTTGATCGTCTCGTGCCCGCCCACGCGCTCGATCTCCCGCTCCTGCAGCACCCGGAGCAGCTTCGCCTGCATCGCGAGCGGCATGTCCCCGACCTCGTCGAGGAACAGCGTCCCGCCGCTCGCGCGCTCGAACTTCCCCCGCCGCTGCTTCGTCGCGCCCGTGAACGCCCCCGCCTCGTGCCCGAACATCTCGCTCTCGATGAGCTCGCTCGGGACCGCCGCGCAGTTCATCTTCTCCAGAGGCCCGCGCGCCCGCTTCGACGCCGCGTGGATCGCGCGCGCGACGAGCTCCTTGCCGGTGCCGCGCTCGCCCGTCACGAACACCGTCGCGGTCGCCCTCGCCGCCCGCGCGATCTGCTCGCGCAGCTCCAGCATCGCCCGGCTCCCGCCGATGAGCTCGCCCACCTGGCCGGTCTGCGTCCGGAGCGCCTTCGCCTCGGCCTCGGCGCGGACCAGGCGCAGGGTGTTCTCGAGCACCAAGAGCAGACGATCGGTCGACAGCGGCTTCTCCAGGAAGTCGATCGCGCCGAGCCGCGTCGCGCGGACGGCGGCGTCGACCGTCGCGTGGCCGCTCATCATCACGACCGGGATCTCCGACCCCGCGGCGCGGATCCGCTGGAGCAGCTCGACGCCGTCGCCGTCCGGCAGCGAGACGTCGAAGAGCGCGATGTCATAGCTCCGCTTCGCCAGCTTCTCCTCGGCCACGCCGACGCCGCCAGCGACGTCGACCGTGTAGCCCTCGAGCGACAGGGCCTTCTGCAATGTCGTCAAGATCGCTCGCTCGTCATCGAGCACCAGCACATGTCCGCGCGGCATGCTTGCCACCGTAGCGCGGAACCGCCGCGGCCGACGCCCGACGGCGCGCGCCGCCGCGCGCCGCCACGCAGCAGCGTGCGTCGAGCGCGCGTCGGCAGCGACAAGAACCCGTGGCGAACGGCCCGACGCGCGGGCGCCGCTGCGCCGCAGGCGCCGCCCCCGCGCGCCGGAAGCGCGCAGCGCCGCGCCCCTTTCGCCGCGGTCCGTGACGCCGCGACCCCCGCCGCGACTCCGTCGCGCGCGACATGGAGAAAGGGGCTCCGGCGCCCGTGCGCTATGGTAGCTTGGCGCAGGATGTCTGCCGACGGTCCGGCGACGGCGGAAGGAGATCTGGAGCGGACGCCGTTCGCTCACCTCTTCGTCTATGCCGTCGACCACCGGCTGACCGGCTCGCTCATCCTGGTGGAGCCCACCGGCGCCGAGCACACCCTGCGGATCGTCCGCGGATCCCCGATCAAGATCCGCCCGAGCGACGGCTACGCCCGGCTCGGCGAGATCCTGCTCGAGGAGGGGGTGATCTCCGCGGACATCCTGTCGGACGCGCTCGCGACCAGGGGCCTCCTCGGCGACGTGCTGCTGCTGACGGGGCTCCTCGACGCCCCGACCATCGACTGGCTCGCGCAGATCCAGTTCGTGCGGCGGATGGTGCGCCTCTTCGACCTGCCTCCGGAGACGAAGTACCGCTACTTCGACGGCCTCGACGTGCTCGCCGACTGGGGGGGCGACCCCGCGAAGGTCGATCCGCTCGGGCTCCTCTGGGCCGGGCTGCGCGACCACGGCGAGCGCTCGACGCGGCTCCACCGGACCCTGGAGCGGATCGAGTCGGTGCCCCTCCGCCTGCACCCCGCCCTCGAGCCCGGTCGCTTCGGCTTCAGCGAGGGCGAGCTCGCCGTGCTCGACGTGGTCCAGTGCTCCGCGCCCTCGCTCCCCGCGCTCCTCCGGTCTGGGGTCGCGCCGGAGTCGACGGTGCGCAAGCTCATCTACGCCCTGGCGATCACCCGTTACCTCGATTTCGGGAAGGGCATCCCGGTGGGCGCGGAGCCCTCGTCGAGCGTGCCTCCGGCCAGCGCGGCGAGCCTGTCGCTCGGGCGCATGCAGCTCCGCCCCACCGTGCATCGCGTCGGCGCCGCCGCGCCGGATCCGGCCGGCGACGGCGAACGCGCGCCGGTGCTCGGTCGAGGCCGCCGCCGCGATCGCATGTCCTCGGAGCCGTCGCCGGTGTCCACCGTCGCGGGGACGTCCCCGCTGAGCGGAGGCTCGCTCTCCGCCGCGGTGGCAGCCGAGCTCGCCAGCGCCGCCGGGATCGCCAGCGCCGCCGGCATGGACAGCGGCCGGCCGCCGCGCGAGCCCTCCGGCCCTGGCAGGGACCGCGAGGGGTGGGGCTCCTCGGCTCCGCCCGGCGAGGGCGGCCCCGGCGGCTCGCCGGCGACCGAGGACCCCTGACGACGACGGGCCGCGGCGGCGCTCCACGCCCGACGACGTCACGCCGCGCTGGAAGGCGCGCGACGAGGCCGCGCCGCGCTGGAAGACGCGCTCGCGTTTCTTTATAGGCGCCGAGCGATGCCGAGCCCCGCGCAACGCCCGCTGCCCGATCAGGTCCACCTCCCCTCCGGCACCGTGGTGCGCCTGTCGGACGCCGCCGCGCGCGCCGAGGCCGCGACCCTCTTCGGCGCCCCCGGGGGCCGCGGCGGCGACGAGCGCTCCTCCGTCGGCAGGTGCGCGCGCGACGTCCAGGTCCTCGCGGGCCCGTCCGTCCTGACCGACGCGCGCGGCGCGCCGCTGGATCCGCTCGGCCTCCCGCTCGCCGACGCCCATGTCCTGCGCGCGCTCCTCGCGTCGGCCGGCGTCGTCCCCGAGGAGCCGGGCGCGTACACCTGCGAGAACTGCGGCGCCCCGTTCGAGGTCGCCCCGTCGCGCCTGCTCGAGATCGGGCCGTTCACCGACGGCGAGCTCGACGATCCCGAGCTCGATCGCCCGTTCGATTTCGGCGCGCTGCACCCGATCCCGGCGCTGCGCGTGGGGCGCGCCGTCTGCCGCGGCGTGCGGTTCGCCGAGCGGACCGTGGAGGAGGCGATGCCGCTGCTCCGCCTGCCCGGCGAGGGCGCGCTCCGGATCACGCCGTCGCTGGTCGTGGCCATGGGGATCGCGGCGCTCGGCCGCGAGCGGCGCGCGAAGGTGATCGCCGACGCGCTCGCCGCGGCGCCGGACGAGGCGTGGGCGGCGATCGTCGACCTCTACCACGAGGCGCGCTACCCCGCGCGGCTCGTCGCGGTCCACCGCTGCCAGGGCTGCGGCGCCCGCAACGATCTCGACGTGCCCCTCGAGCGCGAGCTCGCGCGCGCGCCGCTCCGCGCCCCCGAAGCGGGCGCGGACGATCCCGAGGAGCCCGGCGCGCCGGCGGGGAGGCCGGGCGCCTTCCCGGATCTCGACGCCTTCGAGGCGCGCGTCCGCGCGGCGGCCGAGCGCATCTACGCGGCCCGCGGCGTGCGGAACATCGACCTCTTCATCGACGCGGGGGTGCCCGCCTGCGACGACGGCGGCGAGCCGCTGCTCGGCTGCTACACGCCCGGGACGCCCGCGGACGAGCTCGGGATCGCCCGCCCTCCGGAGATCCGGATCTTCTACCGGACGTTTCGGTCGGAAGCTCGCGCGGACCCCGGGTTCGACGTGGACGCGGAGATCGCCGAGACGATCGACCACGAGGTGACCCACCACCTGCACCACCTGGCCGGCAGCGATCCGCTCGACGACGAGGAGCACGCGCAGATCGAGCGCGAGGAGCTGCGCCGGATCGGCCACGCCGAGGCCGCGCGGCGGGCGCGGCGCGGCGCGCTCTCGGATCTCGCCGGCTTCGCGCGCGCGACGTGGCCGGCCTGGGTGATCGCCGCGGTCGGAACGGCGCTCGCGTGGTGCGAGGGCGGACGCTGACGCTTCGATGCCGCGCGCGCCGCGCCCCGCGCTCGCCGCTTTCTTCGAAGCGGGGGATGAGCTGTTTATACTGCGGGGACAGCAACAAGATGTGCCGGGGACTACCGGCTCCTCGAGCGCCGCTGTGCTCCTGCCGAGGATCGTGAAGACGAAGAGCTCGCCGGCCGCCAGGGCCGGATCCACCAAAGCGCCCCGTCCTGCCAAGCGGAACGGCGATGCGCAGAACCGCCGGGGAAGCCCGGATGCGGTCGAGAAGCGCCGGGCGGCGCGCCGGTTCAACGAGCTGTTGCTGGGCGGCGGCGGCCGCGCCGGCGACGGCCGCACCGAGCGCCGGCGTCGGCGCCTGCTCGCCGAGCTGGCCGAGGGCGTCGCGCGGCGCGGCAAGCGCGCGCTCAAGCCGATCGACGTCCTGTCGCGGGTCGAGGAGCTCCTCGAGCTCGGCGAGCCGCTCGCCTCGATCCGCAAGGCGTACCCGCCGCCGCCCCCGGTCGAGGTGACGGCCGAGCTCGTCGAGGGCCTGCGGCACCTCCACCGCGCCTACGGCTTCTCCGCGGACGTGTACCGGTTCGTCGGGCTCGACGCGCACGCCTTGCGGAAGGCGGGGGTGCTGCGGGGCAGCGAGCGCGGAGAGCAAGGCGCGTCCGCCGAGGCCGCGCGCCGCGGCGCGGCTTGACCTTGCCCGCCCGCGCGGGGATAACCCGCTCCGATGCGCGCGAGAACGGTGAAGCTCTCCCTCGCCGCGGCCGCCGTGGCGTCCGTGTGCGCGGCGTCGACCGGCCTGTCGCTCCGCGCCGAGGCGCAGACGCCGGCCGGCGGCGCGGCGGACGCGGTGGTGGCGCGCGTCGGCGACCGGGTGATCACGGCGCCGGAGGTCGAGCGCAGGCTCGCGCAGATCCCGCCGTTCCAGCTCCAGAGCTTCGGGCGCACGCCGGAGGAGATCCGGAAGAACTTCGTGAGCCAGGTCCTCGTGCGCGAGCAGCTGCTCGCCCAGGGGGCCGCCGCGCAGAAGCTCACCGAGCGCGCCGACGTGCAGGATCGCGTCCGCAGCGTCCTGCGCGCCGCGCTGCTGCAGCGGCTCCAGGCGGAGGCGGCGGCGAGCTCCCCGGTGACGGACGAGGAGGTCCGCGCCTACTACGAGGCCCACCGCGACAAGTTCAGCTCCCCGGCGATGGTCGCGCTCTGGCGCATCCTGGTCGCGACGCGCGAGGAGGCCGAGGCGATCCTGGCGGAGCTCAAGAAGGACCCGTCGCCCCAGCGGTTCAAGGACATCGCGCGCGAGAGGTCGCTCGACAAGGCGACCAGCATGCGCGGCGGCGATCTCGGCTTCGTGGCGCCTGACGGCGCCACGTCGGAGCCGGGGCTGAAGGTCGCCCCGGGGCTCCTTCAGGCCGCCGCCCGGGTGAAGGACGCGGAGCTCGTGCCCGAGCCGGTGCCGGAGGGCGATCGCTTCGCCGTGCTGTGGCGGCGCCAGAGCCGGAGGCCCGTGAGCCGCTCGCTGGAGCAGGAGGCGCCGTCCATCCGCCAGATCCTCGCGCACGGCAAGGCCGAGGCGCAGGTGAAGCAGCTCCTCGAGCGCCTGCGGGCGCAGGACGTGTCGGGCCATGCGCCCGAGCTCGTCGACCTCATCGACGTCACCTCGACGGGCGATCTGCAGCCGCTGAGGCGCCCGGGCACCCTCGCGAGCAGCCGCCGCCCGGGCGCGCCCCCGCCATCGCCCGTGCCGCGCAACGACATGCGCTGACGCACGGCGACCGGCGAGGAGCGCGGCGCCTACGCCTCCGGACCGCCGCGATCGATCGGGGGCGAGCGTCAGCTGAGGGCGACGGCGAGCGCGATGGCGGCGAGGCCGGAGGCGATGGTGAGCGCGAGCGCGGCGAGGCTGCCGGCGCGTCGGGCGCGCTCGGCCGCGCCGGGGTGGAGCGCGTAGACCCCGAGGAGCAGCGCCGTGGCGGCCCTGCCCGGCACCCGGAGCGAGGCCGAGAGGAGCTGCTCGGCGCCCTTGACGCCGCCGGTGACGAGCATGACGAGCGCGCCGAGCGGGCCGGCCATGAGGTCCCAGCCGCACGCGTAGAGCCCGAAGCGGATCGCGCGCCGTCGCTCGGGCCGCGCTCCCTGGCGGCGCGCGCCGAGGTCGAGCGCGGCGCCGTGCAAGGCGTGCGCGAGGACCATCCACACGGTGAGCCCCGGGACACCGAGCGCGAGCCACTGGAGGGCGCTCTCGCGCGCGGCCGGGTTCCGGGCGAGCTCCAGCGTCAGGCCCGGCAGCGCCAGCGCGGCGACGGGCAGGAGCGCGACGATCATCGAGAGGATCGCGAGCGTCTCCGCCAGCAGGGCGAACCGCATGGCCGCCGAGATCGCGCCGTCGGGGATCGCCGCGAAGAACGTCTCGGCCCCCAGCGTGGTCGCCTTCGAGGTGGCCCAGAGCCGCGACCAGACCCCGTCGATCGTGCGCTCCCAGGGGATGATCGCGACGACCCCGGAGCCCTCGTCGGTCGCCGCGGCGCACCCGGCGCAATCGGGCTGGCCGCAGCACGCGCAGAGCACCGCCGCGGGGACGTCGAACACCTCGTCGTCCCGCGAGAGCTCACGGCGTACGCTGGCAGATTTCTTGGCCATTGCGCACCTTCGAGGAGCGGACGGAGGCCACTCCCACCAAGGTTACGTCGCACGAGCTGGCCTGTCGACCCGAGACGCCCCCGGGCGCGCTCGTCGTCGTCCTTCCGCCGCGCTTCCCTCCCGCGCTTCCCGTCCGCGTTTCCCGTCCGCGTGCCGGGCGCGCCTCCGCATGCGCGCCCGCAGCGCGATGCTCACCGGCCTCACCGGCACCCTCGCGGCGCGGGATCGGCGCTGCGCTCGGAGCGAAGAGCGTCACGATGCCGGAGATCGGCCATCGTTTCCTGTCCTGCGCCACGCGCCACGCGCGGCGGGCTCAGTGCAGCACCTCGTCGCCCCGCCGCCGCTGTCCCGTGGGGAGGTCGTCGATCCTTCCCCCGAAGAACGCTGCGGTCGCCAGCGCGAGGAGCGCGATCGCCCCGGTCGCGTAGAGCCCGTACCCCCACGCGAAGCGGACTGGACGGAGCAGCGTGCTGGCCGGCGTGAACAGCAGGCGCATCGCGACGGTGGTGAGGGCGACCGCGGCGAGGAACGCGACGGCCACGCGGGCGCCGCGCATCTTGTGGATCGAGCGCCGCGTCAGCACGAGCGGGATCATCACGAAGAACGCGACCGCGGGGGCCCAGATCCACCCGAGCCTGCGCGCGAGCCCGAAGCCGCTGAGGTCGCGGAGCTCCGGGGCGGTCTCGTGGACCCACGGCGCGAAGAACGCCGCGAGGCCGAGGACCGCGAGCGCGAGCAGGGCCCCCCTGCCGCGCCCGACGTAGGTCCACGGGAGCGGCTCCATGTGCGGCGGGAGCGGCGCGTCGGGGTCCTCGTGGAGCGCCTCGTACGAGGGGGGGAGCTTCGAGAGCGCCTCCAGCCGGAGGCCGCAGGCGGGGCAGGTGGGCGCCTCGCTCGCCTCGAACATCTCCCGGCAGAAGGGGCAGGCGTAAAGCCCGGTCATCGCGGCGGGAGGTATAGCGCACAGCGGCCGAGCGCGCGGCGAGCGGCGGACGGCGCACCGCGCGGCGGACGGCGCGCGGTGGCGAGGTCCGCATTCGGGGTTCCACCGAGGCGGGGCTTAGCTCATAGTTGCGCCCCATGGGCAAGCGTGATCGGCTCTCGCGCGAGGAGATCGCCGGGTTCGTCGCGGCTCACCCGGGCTGGGTGCAGGCGGGCGAGCGGCTTGAGCGGAGCTACTCGTTCCCGGATTACGGGGCCAGCGTGGGCTTCGTGATGCGGGTCGCCCTCCTGGCCGAGCGGCGCGACCATCACCCCGACATCGAGCTGTCGTGGGGCAAGGTGCGGGTCGCGTGGTCCACGCATGACGCTGGCGGTCTGACGGCGCTCGACCTGGAGCTGGCCGAGCTGACCGACCGCCTGAGCACGGGCTGACCCCGCGCGTGGGCAAGGTGCTGGCGATGCTCCCGAGCGAGCTGCTGCGACGTCTGGATCTGGGGCTGGAGGGGGAGCTGCCGCACCTCGAGGAGGCGCTGACGCACCCGAGCTTCTCGAACGAGCAGCGGGGCGGCCGGCGCGTGGACAACCAGCGCCTCGAGTTCCTGGGGGACGCCGTGCTCGGGCTCTGCGTGACGGAGCTCCTGATGGAGCGGTTCCCGGGGGCGCGCGAGGGGGAGCTCTCGATGATGCGCTCGGCGCTCGTCAACACCGACGCGCTCGCGGCGTGGGCGCGGGGCATCGAGCTCGGCGCGGCGCTCCGGGTCGGGCGCGGCGCGGAGGTCGCCGGGGAGCGCGACCAGACGAACGTGCTCGCCGACGCGGCCGAGGCGCTCGTCGCGGCCCTCTACCTCGACCGCGGCTTCGAGAGCGCGCGCGCGCTGAGCCGGAAGATCGTCGCGAGCCCGCTCGCCCAGCTCGCGAGCGGCAGCATGCTCGGGCGCGACGCGAAGAGCGAGCTGCAGGAGCGCGTGCAGGCGCGCGGCGCGGCGTCGCCGCGCTACCGGCTGATGGGCACGGAGGGGCCGGACCACGACCGCGCGTTCCTCGTCGCCGTGGAGGTCGATGGCCAGGTCATCGGCACCGGCCGGGGCCGGTCGAAGAAGCTCGCGGAGCAGGCGGCCGCGCGCGCCGCGCTGGTGGCGTGCGCCGCGCCGGAGCCCAGGGCCGCATCCGATGAACGAGCGCCCGCCGAGGCCGCGGGCGGCGCGCCCGAGGGCGCGGGGGCCCCGCCAGCCGGCGGGAGCTCCTCCGAGCAATCCGTGAACGACCGAGGACCCAGCCGATGATCCGTCACCTGTTTCTTGCCTTCACCTTCACGCTCTGCTCGCTCTTCGTCGCGCTGCCGGCCTGGGCCGGGAGCTACCTGGACCGGGCGAGCCTGCTCCTCGAGGAGGCGCGCAGGGAAGGCGACATGCTGCTGCCGCGCACCCATGACAAGGAGCTCATCATGGTGGTGCACGCGCTCGCCGAGGCGCGCGCCCGCGTGGCGAGCAAGATGGAGTGCCCTGCCTCCGTCTCCAAGGCGCACCCCCACCTCCTGCTCGTGCTCGAGAACAGCGAGCGCGCCGCCGACGCGGCCGCGCAGGGCAACTTCAAGAAGTTCATGGAGCACCTGACCGTGGCGCGGAACGAGGATCGCGCGTTCCGGGCGCTTCTCGCCGAGCTCGGCTACGCGCTGCCCGATCTGAGCTCGAAGCGCTGAGGGGCTGCGGCCGCGCCGGGCGTCCCGGCGCGGCACGGCGCGCTTCAGAACACGGCGCCGAGATCGAGCGCCAGGGTCCACTGCGACCCGAGCCCGGCGAACTTGTTCTCGCCGTTGATCTCGTGCTTCGAGCCCTGGTTCGCGTCCTCGGGGCTGACGACGTCGGTGACGAAGTGCGCGCCGAACTTGACCATCTGGAACCGCAGCTGCGCGCCGAAGTGGAGCCGGTGGCGCGTCATGCGCACGGCGTCGAACACGACGGTGTTGTTGAAGTCGGCCTGGGAGCCGCCGTCGCACACCGGCTGGCCGTCGTGCGGGAGCGTCTCGCCGTTCGAGCCCGTCACGGGGTTCGCGGGCGAGTTCAGCCCGCGGAAGTTGCAGTAGCTCACGGCGTCGGTGTTCGGGGTGAGATCGATCAGCCCCGAGTCGCCGAAGATGTGGATCCACTGGTAGCCGGCGTACGGGGTGACGACCACGGTGCCGCCGATCGGCAGAGGCTTCGAGATCTGCGCGTCGAAGCCGGCGACCGTCAGCTGGAACTCCTCGGTCCCGGTGACCGTCCGGACGCTGCCGCCGACGGCGAACTCCGGGAAGATCGCGGGGATCCCTCGGCGGAACCCCTCGAACAGCGCCCAGCGCACGTCGGCGCCGCCGCTCACGAGGCTGGTGTTGGCGAGGAACCCGACGGCGCCGGTCAGCTCGAACCCGAACGGAAAGCCCTTGCGCACCTTGAGGGAGTAGTGCTGCAGGAACGAGTCCGGGCTCCGGTTCTCGATCGAGGACTGCCCGCTCGCCGGATCCGGCGGCCCCTGCGTGCCGCGCTTCCAGTAGTCCGCCTCGCTGTCAATCTTCGTGTAGTCGGCCTCGATGCCGATCTCGAACCCGCCGTAGCCCGTGGTCCGCGCCGAGTGCATCGCCGAGGGCGCCACCGCGAAGCCGTACTGCGCGATGAGCTTCGCGAACGCCGCGTCGTCGGTCAGGCAGCGCTCGTAGCCCGACGCGGGGTTGTAATAGACGCCGCCGTCCGGCCCTCGGACGCTGCAGGGCGCGGCGGCACCGGCGCTCGAAGCCCGGTCGCGCACGAGCCGCGCGAGCGCCGGGTCCATGGAGTCTGCAGCCGCCAGCGAGGACGACGCCACCCCCGCGAGGGCAATAGCCGATGCGATCCAGCACGATGCGCGCATTCCGTGTCTCCGAGGCGGGAGGCTACGTGTCCGCTCGTACAGCCGTCAAGCGGACAGAGGCGCCTCGGCCGCTTCCGATCGCGTTTTGCGCGCGGCGCGTGGGCCGGCACCCGGCGAGGCGGCGGCGGCGGCGGCGGTGAGGGTGAGGGTGAGCCTAGCCGCGCGCGATCCCTCCGCTCGGGGCTTGCGGCGCGCGGGCGCGTCGCGGAAAGAGAGGGCGTGCTCAAAGACGGTCGCCCCCGGCTCCGCGCGGCGCCGCTCGATCCGCCGTTCCGGATCGTGCTGGTGGAGCCCGAGATCCCGCAGAACACAGGCAACATCGCGCGGCTCGCGGCTGCGACGCAGAGCCCCTTGCACCTGCTCGGGAGGCTGGGGTTCCGCATCGACGAGCGGAGCGTCCGCCGCGCGGGGCTCGACTACTGGCACCTGGTCACGCTCGAGCAGCACCTTGACATCGCCCACTTTCGCCACCGGCACCCGAACGCGCGGCTGCGCCTGTTCAGCGCCGTGGCGCAGCGGAGCTACCTCGACGCGGACTTCCGGCCGGGCGACGCCCTCGTCTTCGGCAAGGAGAGCGTGGGCCTCGATCCCGATCTCCTCGCCCGCATGCCCGACGACGTGTTCGGCATTCCCACGCTGGGCCCCGTGCGTTCGCTCAACCTGGCCAACGCGGTGTCCATCGTCCTCTACGAGGCGCTCCGCCAGGTGGGCGCGCTCGCGGGCGCCGCGCCGGGGTGACGCCGCGGGGCGCAGCGAGCGCGCGGCTTCACCCCCGCGCGGCGGCGCGCGCGGTGGACGCGGGCGGGGCATCGTTCTAAGGGACGGGGCCGATGATCGCGCACCGGCAGCACGCACGGCACGGCGGCGGAGGGGCGGCCGCGCGCCTCGTTCGGGCCGGCGTGGCCGTCGCGCTCTCGGTCGCGGCGCTCGCCTCGGCCGGGTGCAGCAGGCGGCCCCCGAACGGCACGCCCGACGGCGCCGTCCGGGAGCTCGTCGTCCGCCTGCGGCAGCTCCACGGCGACCCGGCGGACGCCAAGGCCGCCTTCGAGCTCCTGTCCCGGCGCGCTCGGGACAACCTGGCCGCGCGCGCGCAGCGCTACAGCGCGGCGACCGGCAAGGCGATCGCGCCCGAGGCGATGATCACGCCGTCCCGCTTCCTCCTGCGCTTCGAGCCCCAGCGGTACGTCGCCCAGATCGCCGGCGCCCACGCCCTGGTGGACGTCGCCGGCCTGCTCCCGGGCGAGCGCGCCCAGATCCCTTGCGTCTACGAGGACGCAGGGTGGCGCGTCGATCTCGCGCTGCCCGCGCTCCCGCCCGTCCAGAAGCGGCCGGGCAGCGATCTCTGAGCCCGCTCGACCCGACGGGGCCGGCGCCGGCCGCGGCGCGCTGCCCCAGCGCGAGATTTCCGGCCCACAAAAGCCCGGAGGCCGGCAGTGCCGGCCTCCATCGGCAGCGGCCACATGGCCGCTAGCCATGAGGGTTCGCCTCAGTTGGCGAGAAAGATCGCCTCGATCTCGGTCTTCACCTGCTCTTCCGTCTGACCCCGGGCGATCGCGATCTCCTTGACGATCAGCGTCCGGGCGGTGTCGAGCATGCGGCGCTCACCGAACGAGAGTTGCTTGTCCGTCTTCAGGCGGTAGAGGTCGCGGAGCACCTCCGCGACGTCGTAAATCGACCCGGTCTTGATCTTGTCCATGAAACCGCGGTAGCGGCGGTTCCAGGTCTGATTGTCGAACGCGATCGTGCGCTCGCGGAGGATGTCGAAGATTTCCCGGATTTCCTGTTCAGAGATGACCTGGCGAAGGCCGACCGCGCTCGCGTTGCTGACAGGGACCATGATTTTGCGATCCGTGTCCAAGATGCGGAGAACGTAGAATCGCTGGCGATTCCCAGCGATGTCCTTCTCCTCGATGTTGACAACCTCGGCAACGCCTTGGGCCGGGTAGACGGCTTTGTCGCCCACCTTGAACTGGATCTCCGAACGAGCCTGCATATCGTCTCCTTTGCCTTCCACCCCGCCGTCTCTTTATTTTTTCGTCTGCCTCCCGAAATCCTCTTCGGGAAGCGGCCGTTGAACATGCGGTTGAACCTGGACCCGCAGAACCGACAGACACCGTCGCGCATTCCTAGAAAAGAGCCGTGAGCCGCCGCTCGAGACCGCTGTGCGAGAAGCAGACGCGCGAGCACCACCGCCATGACCTTCGAGAGGTCGGTGCTCCGGCGTGCACAGTGGAATCTTGAGCGGCGGTAGAAGCGGACGGTTCCGGGCGGAAGGGATTGAAGTTGGGGGAACGGCCCTCTCGAACAAGGGCCAGTTTGCGCCAGGCGCGCGCACTCTAGTGAGCCGGCCTAAATACGTCAACGAAAATCCCCGAAGATGACCCATCGTGGCGTGATCATTCTGGTTTTTCTCTCGGGATCCGGCGGGGTCACAGTGTGCACCGATGGGGCATCCGCGTGGATGCACGCTGGCTCACGCCCCCTAGTCTAGGGCAGAGCGGGCGTCTGCGGGAGAGGTGGCGGACCTGACCGGGGTGGGATGGGTCGAAAAATCTGGCAGCCACAACGGTACCTACCGCTGTGGCCGTCCGTACCTCGAACGCGCCGGGGGGCTCAGGCGGCGCAGAGCCGCTCGGCCAGTCCCCAACGGACGCCGCGATCCGAGGTGACGAGATCCACGGGCGCTCCGGCGAGCCGCGAGGCCCACGCGAGGATCTCCTCGATGAGCACGCTGCCCGCCACGATGACGTCGGCGCGCGCCGGATCCAGGGCGGGCAGCTGCCTGCGCTCGGCGAGCGTCAGGGCGGCGAGGCGGGAGGTGGTGGCCACGATCTCCGCCCCGGAGAGCCGCGCGCCGTGCACGCGGGCGCCGTCGTAAGGCGCGACGCCGCGGACGAGCGCGGCGAGGGTGGTCACCGTCCCCGCGACGCCGACCAGGGTGGGCGCCGAGGAGAAGCGCACGGACGGGACCGTCGCCAGGGCGGCCCGGGCGTCCGCGCGGACCGCCTCGAGCTCCTCCGCTGCCGGCGGATCCGCGCGGATGTGGCGCTCGGTCAGCCGGACGCTCCCGACGTCGAGGCTCACCGCCCGCTCCACCGCGCCACCGATGCCGCCGACGATGATCTCCGTACTGCCTCCGCCCACGTCGAACACGACCCTGGGGCCCTCGGCCGGCAGGTCGAGCCCCGTCAGCGCGCCGGCGTACGTGAGCTCCGCCTCCTCCGGCCCGGAGATCACGCGGGGCGCCACGCCGATGAGCTCGCGGGCGCGGGCGATGAACTCCTCGCCGCCGGCGGCGTCGCGCATCGCGCTGGTCCCGACGGCGTCCACGCGCTCCACCCCCAGGGACCTGAGCTCCTCGCCGTAACGGGCGAGGCAGGCGAGCGTCCGCGCGACGGCCTCGGGCGCGAGCGCGCGCGCCGCGTCGACCCCCTGGCCGAGCCGGGTGATGGTCGCGCGGTCGACGAGCGCCACGAGCTCACCCCCGCGGCGCTCGGCGATGAGAAGGAGGACCGAGTTGGTCCCGATGTCGATGGCCGCGACGCTCATGCCGGAGACCTCACTGGGTGAGCGTCTTCAGGTCGAGCATCTCCTCGACGTTCGGCAGCACCACGAGCTCGCAGCGCCGGTTGGCCTGCTTGTTCTCCGGGGTGTCGTTCGGCTTCACCGGGTCGGTGTCGCCGTAGCCGGAGGCGCTCCACTTCTCGGGCTTGAGGCCGCCGCCGCCCTTGTCCTGGGGCTGGAGGAGGAACGCCAGCACCTCGCGGGCGCGCATGACGCTGAGCCCCCAGTTGTCCTTGAATCGACCGCCGGCGAGCGGGGCGTTGTCCGTGTGCCCGGCGACCTGGAAGGAGCGCGACGACAGCCCGGCGTCGTTGCGGATGACCTCGGCCACCTTGAGCAGGATGTCCTGGCCCTCCTTCTTGAGCGTCTCCCGGCCGGAGTCGAAGAGGACGTCGCCGGGCAGCTGGATGACCATCCGGTTGTTGCGGACGGTCACGTTGAGCCCGAGCTTCGTGAGGGCTTGGAGCTTCTCCCGCAGGACCTCGAAGCGCTTCTTGATGTCCTCGAGCTGCTGGGCGCGGCGGCGGAAGTCCTCGAGCGCCCGGGCCTGCTGCTCGAGGTTCGCGTTCAGGTTGGAGATGTCGACGCCCGCGGCCTTGAGCTGGGACTTGAGCTGCTCGATCCGGGCCGCCGCCTCGTCGAGCTCGCTCTTGGCTTTCTTGTTCTGCGCCTGCTCGGCGCTCAGCTGGGTCTTCAGGCCCTCGATCTCGCGGACCTTCGCCTGCATCTCCTCCTCCGAGTAGCCGCACCCGAGCGGCCCAGAGCCGGCGAGGAGCGTTGCACCCAGGAGCAACCACGACGTCGAGCGACGAACCAACATACCTTTCCTCCTAGAGCCGCGCGGCGCTCGGCCATGAGGGGCGCCGCGCCGGCGGCGCGACCGTAGCGAGGCGAATGGCGCCGCACAAGGCTCTCTAGAGCCTGCGCAACGCTGGTGCTCCATGCGAGCATGAGCTCTCCGGCGCCGTTCGCCGCGCCGCGCGGGCGCGCGATCGCCAGGGAGGAGCACGGAGGGCCAAGACAGACATTCGAGCGATTGTCAACGAAAATCCGTTGTCCAGTGCGGTCTGGTTGTTTTCGCCACGGCCTGATCCGGCGTTTACCCTCGCAACGCTTGCGGACCAGTTTGCCTGGAACACATGGGATACATCGGTTTAGGGCCTGCAAGATTTTCCTTGACCATCACCATGCGTGGCAATATACGTCGTGCAACATCTGTTGCCTCGGTCAGGAGTTCGTAGCGGCGAGGACGTTGGGCGATGTCCGCCGCGCCGGGGCAAATGCAGGAGGATTTCCAATGGCTGCTAAGAAGACCGCGAAGAAGCCTGCGAAGAAGGTGACGAAGTCGGCCAAGAAGCCGGCCGCCGCGAAGGCCGGGAAGGTCGCGAAGAAGCCGGCGCGGAAGGCAGCGAAGAAGGCCGCCCCGAAGCGCGCCGCCGCCAAGAAGACCCCGAAGCGCGCGGCCGCCAAGAAGCCCGCCGCCAAGAAGGCCGCTCCGAAGCGCAAGGCGAAGGCGGCCGGCAAGCGCGCCGCCGCGCCGAAGAAGGCGGCCGCGCCCCGGGGCGGACGCGCCGCCGCGAAGCGCGCTCCGGCCAAGGGCGGGAGCGCCCGCGGCGCGCGCAAGAGCACGCCGGCCCCGGCCCCCGCGAGCACCGGGCCGTCCGACGAGTCTGAATAGGGCGCAGAGGGCGCGCCTCGCGTTTCTCTACAGCTCGAGGCGCCGCGAGCGGGCCTGCCGGCCGCGACGAGACAATCCGACGACTAAGACGTCCGGGGGGTGAGGACGCCGCAGCGACGGCGCGCTGAGCCAGGCCGGGCGCGCGGGTGGACGAGGTCCCCGCGACGGCGCCGCCGCCCAGGGCCGCGGCGACCGGCATCGGCGCGACGCGCGGCTCGCCGCCACGCGGCGCGGCGCTGGAGCGGCGCGCGCGCATCCCGGCCGGCGCGGCGGGCGGAGAGGCCTGCCGGCGCCGCAGGCGGCGGACGGGCTCCCGGGGGTGGAGCGGCGGCGCGGCGCGCCGGGGGCGCTCGCCGAGAGAGCGCGGCGGCGCGGCGTCGAGGGCGCTCGCCGGGCGGTCGTCAGGCGCGCGCCCGAACGATCAGGCGCGCTCGCCCAGGTAGAGCCGGAGGGCGCGCGCGGCGCCCTTGCGGTCGAACGGGACGCCGACGAGGTCCTCGCGCTTCGAGATCTGCTCGAAGAGCTTCACCAGGAACTCGGAGAACGCCTCGCATTCGCGGATGGCGGCGTCGAGCCGCTGGGGATCCAGCAGATCGCTCTCCTCGAGCGCCGTCATCGCCGAGACGAACGCGTCGACGCGGGGGTAGTCGCCCACCCGGAGCAGCGGGTAGCCCATCGCCCGGAAGTACGAGAGGAACTCGCGGACGAACGCGAAGCTCGCGATGCCCGTCCACCGATCGGGCGCCGGTCCGGTGGTGCGCGCCTTGCTCGCGAACGCGCGGGCGATCTGGGCGAACATCCACACGTCGCGCCGGAGGCGATCGCTCGTCGCCCGCCGCGCCGCCTGGTCGTCGAAGACGCGGCCCTCCTCGAGCTTCGCGCCGAGCGACCTGCCGAGGAACAGGATCGCGTTCTGCAGCGCGGGGCGGAGGCCGTGCGCGACGGCGCGGAGGCGGACGCGGTACTCGGACTCGCTCACCAGCGCGTCGGCGGGCGGGAGATCGTGCTCGAAGGCGCGGCGCATCTCGAGCCGCAGGTTCGCCGCGAGCCCGGTCAGGGCGGCCTTCGTGGAGAGCAGGCGGTGCCCCTCGGCGGCGAGCTCGTCGTGGCGCGCGACGACGTCGCTCGCGGGCACGCGCAGGAGATCGCGCTCGAAGCTGTCCGCGAGCAGCGCGCCCGCGCGGCGCCGGAGGTAGTTCGAGAGCGCGCGGGCGTCGCTGCGCAGGACCGCGAGCACGAGGTACCCGCGCCCGGCGACGCGGTGATCCGAGTGATCGAGCGCGATCGCGTCGAGCAGCCGGAGGTACCGGAGCATCCGGAACAGCGCGAGGAACGTGAGCGCCACGAGGCGGTGCGCCTGCTCGCCGGGCACGCGGTGGATCAGCTCGAGCACCTGCGTGGAGGCGATGCGATCGAACTCCGGGCGAAACTCGAGCGCGTGGAGCGGGTTGAAGAACGTGCTCTGCGCGATCTCGCGCATCGCCGTGGCGAGGTGGGCGTAGAAGAGCCTGAAGTTGACCCGCGGCAGCCGGAGCAGCCCGCCCGCGACCTCGATGAGGTTCGTGAACCCGTGCCGCAGCACGAAGAGGCTCGACTCGGGCGACTCCTGCGCCATCGTCGCGTGCAGGAGCCGCGTGCGCGCGGTGTCCTCCGGCAGCACCGTCTCGAGGTAGCGCTGGAAGACGAAGGCGCGATCGCGGTCGCCGAGCATGGCGCGCGTCAGCTGGACGACGCGCGCCATGCCGTCGCGCGCGTGCTGGAGGTGCTCGCGGAAGTCGTGGCTGACGATGGTCTGGCGCCGGCCGGCGCCGGGGTGGTTGCGCGGGTTCGCGAAGCAGGCGACGCCCTTGAGCAGGATCTCGAGCTCGAAGAGCGTCTCGTCCTTCTTGTCGGCCGCGAGGCGCGCGAACCACGCCTCGCGGGCCTGCTGCTGCTCGCGCCTCAGGCCGCGCGTGTCGCGGAGCAGCTCGGCGTAGGCGTTGCGGCCGGGGTAGCCCGAGCCGCGCAGGATCCCCGAAGCGTCGCTCGACACTGACGTGCTCCTCCCCGGCGGCGCGTGGCTAGTAGTTGCGCCGCTTGAAATCGAAGGGGTAGGTCAGCACGGTCTCCTTGCCGCTCGGCGAGCGCGCCCAGGTGATCGACTTCGCGAGCTCCGCCATGCACGACTCGATCTGCGGCGCGGTCACGTCGCTCTTGTCGCGCACGATGCTCGCCTCCTCGAAGGTGCCGTCGGGCTTCAGCTTGAGCTGCCACGTGATCCTGCCCTGCGCGCCCGGGTGCTTGCGGGCGTAAAGATCGAAGCAGCAGCGGAAGCCGTCGCGCCTCGCCTTGATCGCGTCGACGAGCGGCTGCAAGCGGTCGCTCGAGCCCGCGTCGGCGGAGGTCATCGCGTTGTTCATCACGACCCCGCCGTCGGGCGGATCGTTCGTGATCTCGGAGGCGATCACCTTGCAGTCCTCGACCGTCTCGGGCGCCTTCTTGCGCGCCGCGGGTCTGTCCGGCTGCGCCGGCGCGGCGGCCGCGCCCGGCTCGGCGGCGCCCGGGGCTGCGGCGCCCGGCTCGGCGGCGGCGGGCGGCTGCGACTCGGGCGGAGGCGATGCGCCGAGCGGCGCGCTGTCCGGGGGCGTGGGCGGCGCGGTGCCGCTCGAGCAGGCCGCGAACAGGGTCGCGGCGAGGAGGACTCCGGTGAACACGGCGCTGGCAGTGGCGCAGGGACGCATGGCGCGCATACTAATCGCTCCGGATGAGCGGAAGCGAGGCGCCTTGTGTTTTTCGCCCCCGCGCGCCGCGCTTCGAGCCCTCTTTGGCGGCTGCTTCCGGCTGCTTGCGGCTGCCGCCTTGAAGATTCCGCTGTCATTCATCGCGGGCGCCGCCCTCGCGGTCCTCGCGCCGGCCGGCTGCGATCCCATCGCCGAGCCAGAGCTGTGCGGGGAGATCCCCCAGGGAGGGTGCCCGGTCGGCCGAGGAGGCAGCTGCGACGACGCCGCGTGCCGCGCCCTCCACGACTGCCTGGACGGCGCCTGGACCGAGGTCGCGCGGTGCGATCGGCCCGGCGGGCCCGCGGTGGACGCGGGCGCAGGGGGCGGAGACGCGGGCGCGGGCGGAGGAGAGGACGGCGGGTGCGAGGCCGTGACGCTCGACCACGGCGGCGAGGCGCAGGGCTGCGCGCCCGCGCTGCAGCTGCCGGACTGCCCGGCGGAGGCCGCCGAGACCTGCGCGGACGCCGCGTGCCGGACCGGCTGCATCGATTTCTTCCTCTGCGCCGAGGAGGGGTGGAGAGCGGTCGCCTACTGCGACGACCAGGGGCGCGTCGCCGTGATCCCGTGAACGATGCCGCCGTCGGCGCCCGCCTCGGTCGCCGGCGCGGCGCAGGCGCGAGGGCGGTCAGCCGGCCTTGAGGAAGGGGCTCCACTCGTCGAACGAGTGCGGCAAGCCGATCAGGATCTGCATGGTCGCCGACCAGCGCGGCGGCACCGGCTGGCGGATGAGCCGCATGCTGGCCTCGTCCGGCGTGCGCCAGCCCTTGCGGAGGTTGCACGTGCGGCAGGCGGTCACGAGGTTCTCCCAGGAGTCCTCGCCGCCGCGCGACCGAGGGAGCACGTGGTCGATGTTGAGATCGCGGACGGGCGGGCGGCGCGCGCAGTACTGGCACTGGTGCGCGTCGCGCAGCATCACGTTCTTTCGCGTGAGCCGGATCGTCGGGCGCCGCATGCGCTCGTAGCGGCGGAGGTGCAGGACGCGCGGCACGCGGAGCGAGCCGCCGACCACGGGGAGGCCGTCGTCCTTGTCCCGCACCGGCAGCCGCCGCCAGGCCGAGAAATCGTGGAGCTCGCCGAGCTCGTCGATGGCGAGGGCGGCGCCGCCGAAGAGCAACAGGAAAGCGCGGCGCGCCGTCGTGATCTGCACAGGCTGGAAGAAGCGGTTCACCACGAGGACGGGAAGATCGAGCGGCTCGGTCCTGCGCTCGCGGTGAAACCCCGAAGACGCGTCGCCGAGATCGAGCTCCTCGTGAGGAGAGCCCCCCGGGACTGTAGCTACCCCGTCCGGCACGCTGAGGAGTGTAGCAACGAAAGCCCCCTTGAACATCCGGTGCTGCAGCGCGGAAATTCTGCTGGAACGCCGCCGTCGCGGAGGGACGCGCCCCGCGCCCTCGCCTGGAGACCGCGCCCGGTCCGCTGAGGCGCGGGGGGCCGCCATCGGGGCAGGGCCCGCGGGAGGCCAGGGGGCCGGCGCCCGAGCATCGCCGGCCGGGGGCGTCGCCCCGCGCCGCGGACCGCTTTCGGTCGGGCGCCGGTTTCGGTAAGACGCCTCCATGCCGAGGGACGGTCGCCTCCTGGGTCGAGCCGCCGGGGTGGGGAAGCAGGTCGGATGACGGAGCAGCGCGAAGGAGCGGAGCCAGAGCGGACGACCGGCGCGGAGCCCCCCGCCGGCTCGCCGTGGGACGATCCGATCGAGCGCGCGCCGCTCGTGTTCCTCGATCTCGAGATGACGGGCCTGCGCCCCGAGAGCGACCGCGTGATCGAGGTCTGCGCCGAGCGGGTGCGGGGGGACACGTGCGAGGACGCGATCACGTCGCTCGTGAGGCCCGAGCCGGGCGTGTTCGGCAACGCGCACGTGCACGGCATCGATCCGCAGGAGCTCGCGGGCGCGCCCACGTTCGCCGAGCTCTGCGATCGCATCGCTCAGGTGACGGAGGGCGCGGTGCTCGTCGCCCACGCGGCCGCGTGGGACGTCGCGTTCCTGGAGGCGGAGCTCGCGCGGGCGGGGAAGGCGAAGCGCGTGCCGTACTACCTCGACACGCTCGTCCTCTCCCGCCGGGCCTTCGCCCTGCCGAGCCACAGCCTCGCCTCCCTCTGCCGGGAGCTCGGCGTGCACCGCGAGCGCGCCCACCGGGCCGAGGACGACGTGCACGCCCTGCGCGGCGTGTTCCGCAAGGTGCTGGAGGTCCTCGCCCCGCGCACGCCGCGCGACCTGTGGCACGTCCGGATCGGCGAGCGCCACGCGCGCCCGGAGCTGGTCGCCGCGGCGGTGCGCGCGGCCGAGCATGGCGCCACGGTGCGGGTGCGGTACCGGCCGGCGCGCCGCGGGCCGGAGGAGCTCGTCGTACGGGTGACGGGGGTGCGAACGGACCTCGACCCACCCCGGGTTCTCGGCTATCTGCTCCCGTCGCGCAGCCGCCGCGAGCTACGGGCCGATCGCATCCTGGCGATCGAGCCGATTTCGTCGGGAGAAATCGGCCCGGACGGCGCGCCGCAAAGGGCCTGAGATCCACGTGCGAATCCATTCGAATCGAAACGCGCCGACGAGGAGCTCCCTCGCTGCTCGCCTCGGCGGCCTGCTGACCGCGACCCTCCTCGCGTCGTGCTCGACGATGGTCGGCCCGGAGTCCGCCCGCCCGCCGGCGGCGGAGAAGTGGCTCGCCCGCGCTCGACAGGAGTTCCAGTCCGCCGACGTCGACAACGCGCGCGATGCGGTCGCGAAGGCGCTGACGATCGTCCCTGCCGACACCGAGGCCCGCCTGCTCGCGGGGCGCATCGCGCTGGCCCGGCTCGACTACGCCGAGGCGCTGCGCCTCCTCAAGGGCGTCGCCGGCTCCGAGGCCGCCGGGATCCGCGGGCGCGCGCTCTGGTACAAGGGCGACCTAGACGCCGCCGCCGACGAGCTCGAGGCGATGCTCGACGATCCGGAGGTGGTCGACGACTGGGCGAAGTCGATCGCCAAGCTGGCGCGACGCGGGGCGGGGCGCGCGCCGTTCACGCTCTCGGGCGGGCTCCTGGCGGCGATCGAGATGCCCCACGTCAACCCCGCGGCGCCCTTCTTCGTCGTCGAGCTCGAGATCGACGGCGAGTCGGCGCTCGCGATGGTGTCGACCGGCACCGGCGAGGTGGTCCTCGACAGCAGCACGCGCAAGGAGCCGAGCTGGGTCTCGCTCCGCTTCGGCCGGCGGCTCGAGGTCAACGACGTCCCGGCGCTCACGCAGGACCTCTCGGGCATCTCGAAGCAGATCGGCGCGCCGGTCAAGGCGCTCCTCGGCGTGAACCTGATCCGGCACCTCAACGCGACGATCGACTACGCCGGTCGGCAGTTCGTCGTGCGCAGCTTCTCCCCGCCGGCGCCGCCCGACGCGACGCGCGTCGACGTGGCCTTCATCAAGGGCGGCGGCATGGTGCTGCGCAGCAGCCTCGGGCCCGACAAGACGGTGCAGGGGCCGATGCTCATCGACACGTCGATGACGTTCCCGATCGCGCTCGACAAGGAGGGCTGGAAGAAGGCGGGCTTCGAGGCCGACGGCCTGAAGCGGGTCGAGCAGGATCCGGAGCAGAAGCTGAAGCAGGGCGTCGTGCCGATGCTGCGGCTCGGCGCGCTGGAGATCCCGAAGGTCCCCGGCGTGTACGGGGCGCCGCTCCAGGCCGTCGAGAAGCAGCTCCAGCTCGATCTGGACGGCGTGATCGGCGCGGGGCTGCTCGCCTACTTCCGCGTCACCTTCGCCGACGGCGGCCGGCTCATGTGGATCGAGGACGACACCGCCGTGAACAAGGTGCTCCAGGGCGGCGAGCCGGCGCCCGCGAACGAGGGGCAGGTCCCCGCCGCCCCCGCGGACGGGGCCGGCCCCGCGGGCGGGATCGGCTCGCCCGCGCCCCAGGCGCCCGCGCCTCAGGCGCCGCCGGCGCCGCCCGCGGCCGCGCCGAAGTCGACCCCGCCCGCGGGCGCTCCCAAGCGGACGCCGGACCGGTGAGCGCGATGGCCAAGGAACTGCTGGCGGTCTACGCGGGGAGCTTCGATCCGATCACGTTCGGTCACCTCGACCTGATCCAGCGGGCGTCGAAGCTGTTCGATCAGGTGATCATCGCGGTCGGCCGGCATCCGACGAAGCACCCGCTCTTCACCTACTCGGAGCGGCTGGAGCTCCTGCGCCAGACCACGAGCGAGGTGTCGAACGCGCGGATCGACTCGTTCGAGGGGCTGCTCATCCAGTACTGCCAGCGGGTCGGCGCGCGGGTGATCGTCCGCGGGCTGCGCGCGGCGACCGACTTCGAGTACGAGCTGCAGATCGCCCATGCGAACGCGGACATGCTCCCCGGCGTCGACACCGTGTTCCTGCCGACGCGCACGCATTACGGCTTCGTCTCGGCGTCGCTCGTGCGCGAGATCGCGAGCCACGGCGGCGATGTCAGCCACTACGCCCCCGCCGTCGTCTGCGACGCGCTCCGGGCGAAGTTCGGCGCCGCGAAGCCCTGAGCGCCGGCGCGCTCAGTAGGTGCCGAACGGGGTCGGCATCAGCAGCAGCACGAAGAGGAGCAGCGTCACCACCGCGATCGCCTTGCGCCCCGGCGACAGCTCGCCGGGCTCCGTGGGCGGGTGCTCCCGCCCGCCGATCCGCAGCATCAGGTAGACGAGGCCGAACCACGTGAGCCACGGTATCCCGTTCATGACGCCGGCGCTGAGCGCGTCGTAGAGCCCGTCCGCGATGAAGTGCTGCGTGAAGTAGACGACGTTGCCGACGAAGAGCGCGAGCATCAGGAAGTGCGCGGCGCGGCCGTAGCGGTCCTGCCGCTTGCCGAGCAGCGCGTAGGCGACGTGCCCGCCGTCGAGCTGGCCGACCGGGAAGAGGTTGAGCACCGTGATGAGCAGCCCGGCCCACCCCGCCATCGCCGTGGGGCCGAGGAAGACGTCGTGGTTCTCCGGGATCGGACCGACAGCGAGCCGCCTCAGCAGGAGATAGAGCAGGCTCCGCCCTTCCTGCAGCGCGGGTCCCGACGTGGCGTGCACCTCCGAGTGCATCAGGCCCACGAAGAGGACCGGGAGCGCGACCACGAGGCCGGCCAGCGGCCCGGAGGCGCCGATGTCGAGCAACGCGTTCCGCGACTTGATCCTGCCCTTCATCGAGATCACCGCGCCCATCGTGCCGAGCGGGCCGATGAGCGGGAGCGGGATGAAGTAGGGGAGCGACGCCTCGACCCCGTGCGCGCGCGCCGCGAAGTAGTGCCCGAACTCGTGCGCCAGCAGGATCGACAGGAACGGCACCGCGAACGGCCAACCCTGCAACAGCGCCTTCACGAGGGAGAGCGCGCTGTCGTCCTCGGGCGTGACCTGAGCCCAGAACGTGCCGGCGGCGAACACCGAGACGACCGTCAGGCAGAAGAGCGCGAGGTTCTTCTTCCAGCGAAGCGGGGGCGGACGCGAGGCGGCGGCGCTCGGCCGTGGGAAGCTCGCCGCCGAGGGCGAGAGCTCGGCGTCCAGGTCGAGCGCGCTCGGGGAGGAGGTTCGACGATCGTCGGTCATGCGCCGCTAAGCGTGGCCGTCTCCGCGTCGCCGCTCAAGCGGTCCGCGCGATCCCGCGTCCGGGCGGGCAGCTCGCCGCGCGCCGCGCGCCCTCCGGCGGAGCCAGCCGGGCCGGCGGGAGCGGCCGCGCCGGCCCGGGCCCTCGCAGGCGAGCGCGCCGCGGCCGCGGATCGGTGCGGCGGCGAACCTCCCGCTGCGCCCGCGCGCCGCGCCGGGCCGGCCCGCGCGCTCTTCTGCGCCGCCGCTGCGCGCGTTTGCCCTTCGACAGGCGCGACTGCGCTACGATCGATCCATGCCTCCTGCTCGCGTCGCCGCCGAAGCGCTCGTGGGCAAGCTCCTCTGCAACAAGTACCGCGTCGTGCAGCTGCTCGGCAGCGGCGGGGTCGGGCACGTCTACCTCGCCGATCGCACCGGCAGGCCCCAGCAGGCCGCGCCGTCGCGCGTCGCGCTCAAGGTCCTCCGGGCAGAGCTCCGCGACGACCCGCTGCTCGTCGCGCGGTTCGAGCGAGAGGCGGACGCCGCGTCGCGCGTCCGTCACCCCAACGTCCTCCGCGTCGAGGCGCTCGAGCGCGCCGGCGACGCGCCGTGCTTCGCGATGGATCTGCTCGTCGGCCTCGACCTCGCCGACACGCTGAGCTTCACGCGCTCCCTCGTCCCCGCGCGCGCGGTCCGGATCGCCGCCGACCTCGCCGCGGGCCTCGAGGCCGCGCACCGGGCCGGGGTGATCCACCGCGACGTGAAGCCGGAGAACGTGTTCCTCGTGCACGCCGCCGACGGGCGCGAGATCGTCAAGCTGCTCGACTTCGGGCTCTCGTTCATCGCGGGCCAGGGCGAAGGCGCGCTCTTTCCCCGGGTCGTGGGGACGCCCGAGTACATGGCGCCCGAGCAGGCGCAGGGCGCTCCCGCGGCGCCCGCCGTCGACGTCTACTCCCTCGGCATCGTGCTCTACGAGATGCTCGCGGGCCGCGTGCCGTTCCAGGGGACGTACCCGGCGATCGCGGAGAAGCACGCGCGCGAGCCGCCGCCGCCGCCGCACCGGTTGCACCCGGGGCTCCTCATGTCGCGCGAGCTCGACGCGGTCGTGCGCAAGGCGCTCGTGAAGGATCCGCGCGGCCGCTTCGCCTCGATGGCGGAGCTGCGGCAGGCGCTGCTCGCGACGCCGGAGGCCAGCGCCGGGGCGCCGCTCGCCACCCAGCCGGACGCGGCCCCGCCGCCGGCCCCCGGGCTCGGGCACTGGGGTACCAAGCCGTGACGCCGGCTCGCTCCGGAGGCTTCTGTCGGCCCCCCTGCGCCTCGGCTTTGCTCTCACGGCGAAGCCCTGCTAGACGGCCGTTAGCATCTCTTGTTCCGGGCGACAGCCGGATCCGCTCGCCAGGCCGAAGCAGGCCGAGGCGAGCGAGCCGGCACGGTTCGGGGGTCCGCGGGCGCGGGCCTCATCGCGCGGGTCGGTTCTCCAGGGAGTACCCAGAATCGCGCGCCAGTCGTCCTCCACTCCTCCAGGCGCTGCCTGGTGCTTTCTCGGTTGCTGATTATGGGTCGCGCGACCCCATCTCCTGATAACGGCACAGCGGCACATCAAGACGCCGATCTTCCGACGTACGAGGTCCGAAGCGCCCCCGGGCTGCGCGTAGGGCCCGAGGGCGAGCTCGTGCCGACGGACACGGGCGTCCTCGACGGCGATCCGTTCCGCGTCGAGCTCGTCGACGAAGACATCCCCACCCCGCGCCGCTTCCAGGTCGTCTTCGACGAGGCGCGGATCGATCCGGATGTCCAGAAAGTCGTTCGACGCCTCGTTCGCCACGGATACCAGGCCTACCTGGTAGGCGGGTGTGTACGGGACTTGCTGCTCGATCGCCGCCCGAAAGATTTCGACGTCGCCACCAGCGCCCGGCCGGAGGAGGTCCGCGAGCTGTTCCGCAACTCGCGCATCATCGGCCGGCGGTTTCGCCTGGTGCACGTCCTCTTTCAGGGCGGGAAGGTCATCGAGGTGGCGACCTTCCGCCGCAACCCGAAGGAGGACTCCGAGGACGGGAGCGAGCTGCTCATCCGGAGCGACAACGCGTTCGGCGTCGCGCACGAGGACGCCCTGCGCCGCGACTTCCGGATCAACGCGCTCTTCTACGACGTGGAGGCGCGGCAGATCCTCGACTGGGTCGGCGGCATGGAGGACGTGCGCCGCCAGGTGGTCCACACGATCGGCGACCCTGAGACGCGCTTCCGCGAGGATCCGATCCGCATCCTGCGCGCGCTCAAGTTCGCCGGCCGGCTGGGCTTCGCGATCACCCCGGACGTCTACGACGCGGTCGTCTACTGCCGCGACGCGCTCGCGCTCGCGGCGCGCCCGCGCCTGTCGGAGGAGATCCTGCGCCTCCTGCGCGGCGGCCAGGCGCGTCGGACCATCTACCTCGCGTGGGAGACGGGGGTGCTCGACGTCCTCCTGCCCGAGGTCTCGGCGCTGCTCTACGACGATCGCGGCGACGACGGCCCGGGCCAGCGCCTCTGGCGCGTGCTCGACTACGTCGACCGGCGCACCGCCGCGGACCGGCCGCTCGACGACACGGTCCTCTGGACGCTCTTGCTCCTCGAGCCGATGAAGGAGGCCTGCGACGGGGTCCGCGATCGCGCCGCGGCGGTCGCCGACTTCCTCGAGCCGCTCATCGACCGGCTGGCCATCTCCCGCCGGTACGCCGACGGGATGCGCCGCATCGTCGCCGTCCTGCCGAGGCTGGCCGGCGGCCGCGCCGGCCGCTTCGCGCGGACCGACATCTTCCAGCCCGCCCTCGACGTGCTCGCCGCCGAGCTGACCGCGCGCGGGGAATCCACCGAGGCGATCGACCGGCTCCGCTCCGCCCCGCAGCCGCGGCGCCACCACGCCGATGCGGCGCAGCACCGGCGCTGACCGGGGCGCCGGTGGCCGACCGCGACGGCCGGCGGCAGGGGCGCGAACGGACCGGCCGCCGTGGAACATCGCCGGGGTTTCTGGTTTCATAACAGCCTCCTGATGTCCGCTCCGGTCGCGCGCCCGCGCCCTGCTGCTGTGCCCGCTGTCTCCGCCTCCCGGCGCCGGCTCGGCGGCTGGGCGCGCGGCCTGCTCGTGTTCGCGCTCGCCTGCGCCGTGTCGCCGCTCGCGGACGCGCAGGTGTCGCTCCTCCACGAGTTCATCGCGCCGGACCCCGCGGAGGACGTCTCGCTCGCCACGACCACGCTCGACGGAGGGCTCCCGGCCGCGATCCAGACGCCGAGCGGCCTGGCCACGGCGCCCGATCCGCAGCGCCCGCCGTCGAACCAGCAGCAGGTCTACAGCACCGTCGGCTCCGACGCCGGCCCCGACGCCTCCTACGAGCCGGATCGCGACACCCGCCGGCCGAACATCGAGCGCTACGACGACCCGTTCTCCCCGGCGACCGCGCCGTTCAAGCGGCTGCAGGCCTACGACGCCGTCAGGGCGGACTACTCGCTCGTCGTCCGCGATCGGAGCCTGAAGGCGGTCGAGGTCGGCGGCAAGGTCGCGGCGGGCGACGAGGCGTTCTACGGGGACATCGCGGTCGACCTCGTGCCGAACGAGCCGGTCCGGATCCCGACGGTCGGGCCGGACACGCGGCTCGTGCGGGTGCACGTGAACCCCGACACGCCGGTGGTCGTGCTGCGCGACGGCGCCGACAACTGGTTCGTCCGCGGCACGAAGAGCGCGCGCGTCCGGCTCATCGTGCAGCTCGCGATCGCCCGCGCGACCTTCGGCAGCGATTTCGCCGAGGTCGACTGGGGCAAGCTCGCGCCGTTCCGCCCGCCGCAGGAGCCCTCCCACGAGGCGGCGTTCAAGCAGGTCGCCCAGGCGATCGGCATCTCGACGGCGATGCGGCCGCGCGAGGTCGTGCAGAAGATGGTCGAGTACTTCCGGTCGTTCGCCCCGTCGGACGACCCGCCCAAGGGGCACGGGGACATCTACCTCGATCTCGCGCTGTCGCGGAAAGGCGTCTGCCGCCATCGCGCCTTCGCGTTCCTCGTCACGGCCCTGCACATCGGGATCCCCGCGCGGATGGTCGTCAACGAGGCGCACGCCTGGGTCGAGGTCTTCGACGGCTCGCTCTGGCATCGCATCGACCTCGGGGGCGCCGCCCTCAACATGGACCAGGAGGTCGATCCGAGCCGCCCGCCGTACGTGCCGCCGCCGGACCCCTACAGCTGGCCGGAGCAGCGCGACTCGGGCCAGGACCTCGCCGATCGGACGCGCGCCGAGCAGACGCAGCAGGGGCCGCCCGGCCCGGGCGGCGCCGGCTCCGCCAGCGCCGGCGCGCCGCCGCCTCCGCCCCCGCCGGCGCCCACCCCCACGAGCGACGCGGCCGAGCGCGCCGCGGCGCGCACCGACGTGGCCGTGACCGCGCTCGACAGGGAAATCCGCCGCGGGTTTCCGCTCCACCTGCAGGGCCAGGTGAGCAGCGACGGGGCGCCGTGCGGCCACGTGCGCGTCGACGTGATCCTGACGGGGAACGCGGCGCCGCAGGGCCTGACGATCGGCTCGCTGTCGACCGATGAGCGCGGCCGT
This sequence comes from Sorangium sp. So ce185, assembly GCF_051526825.1. NCBI lineage: Bacteria > Pseudomonadati > Myxococcota > Polyangiales > Polyangiaceae > Sorangium > Sorangium sp. So ce185. The sequence goes on from NZ_CP150316.1 coordinate 2,890,753, forward strand.
TACGACGGGGCCGTGATCATCCCCGGCGATGTCGCGCTCGGCGACTACGAGCTCGCGGTCGCGACGCCGGGCGACGCCCGCTGCAAGGCCGGCCGCACCGAGGCGGCCGCGCCGTGAGCGACGCGCCGGGACACGCCCTGGAGCCCCCGCGCGTGGCGGTCGGCGCCGTCGTGATCGAGCGCCGCCCGGGCGCGTCCGATACGCCGCGCGTGCTCCTCATCCGGCGCGCCCGCCCGCCGCTCGAGGGCTCCTGGTCGCTCCCCGGCGGACGCGTGGAGCCGGGAGAGCGGCTCGCGGACGCCCTCGCCCGCGAGATCCGCGAGGAGACGGGCCTCGAGATCCGCGTCGGCCCCCTCGTGGAGGTCGTGGAGATCGTGGCGACTCCGTACCATTACGTGATCCTCGATTACCTGTGCGAGTCGACCGGCGGCGTCCTCTCTCCCGGAGACGACGCCTCCGACGCGGCCTTCGTGCCGATCCCCGAGCTGCCCGCCCATGGCCTCACCGACGTCGCGCTGCGCGTGATCCACCGGGCCCTGGCCATGGCGACCGCGGGCTGAGGCCGCGCGATCCAGGGAGAGCCCGACTTGGCGCAGCCCGCGCCGAGGCGGGATGTCGCCCGAGGAGCGACTCTCCACGTTGTGCTCCGGCGTTCGGCAATAGCAGCGTTATTTTACCGTCCCATCGCTCACGACATGCGCGTCGATGGCGTTAGGTTTCACGTGGGTGCCGGGATGAGCGCTGGTCCAGCGATCGTGAAGGGCATGGTGGTTGTCGTGGCGGCGACCCTGCTGTCTGCTCCTCAGTGCTTCGCGCGGCCCGGAAACGACGGCGCTGGGCTCTTCGCGCTGCCCGCGCCCCGCGCATTGCGCGCCGCCGCGCCGCCCGGCGCGCAGGGCGGCGCGGCCGAGGACCCGGGCGGGCTCGCGGCGCGCATCGCGCGGGCGCTCTCAAGGACCGTCCAGCGGGCGGTGCGCTCGGGCGTCGCCCCGATGTTCCTCGGTCTGCACGGGTTCGGTGTGACCGTGTCCGGTGAAATGTGATGAGCGCGGCTACCCGCGATAGCGCGATGGCCGGCTGAGCGAGCGCGCGGCGCGCGAGCGCTGACGACGCGATCGTGAAATCGAATTCGCACGCGATTGCCGCGGCGTCTGCATTGCGGCGCTTCTGGAGACATCGTAAACCGAGAAGTCGATGAGCTCGACGCGAAGAGCGCGGAAGGAGGAGCAGAAGGAGGAGCGGCGGAGGATCATCATCGACGCAGCCTGGCAGCTGTTCCAGGAGACGCCGTATCTCGAGGTGACCATGGCGCAGGTCGCCGAGCGCACGCGGCTCGCCAAGGGGACCCTCTACCTCTATTTCACCACCAAAGAGGAGCTCTTCCTCGCCGTGGTCGATCAAGAGCTCGCGAAGTGGTTCCATGAGGTGGATATCCGCCTGACGCATCTCGGCGCCTCCCAGGGCGAGGAGGCCGCGGCGCGCCCCCGGGCGCCGCGCGCCCGACGCGGCGCGCCCGCGGCGCCCGGCGCGGGCGCCGCGGGCAGCATCGCCTCGATCCTGTCGGCGACCCTCGTGGCGCGCGACGCGATGACGCGCTTGCTCTCCATCCTTCACAGCGTGCTCGAGCAGAACGTCAGCTACGAGGCCGCCCTCCGCTTCAAGCTCTCCCTCGTCGCCAACATCGAGCGCACCGGGACGCTGCTCGAGCGGTGTCTGCCGTCGCTCGCGCCAGGGCAGGGCGGCCCGATCCTCATCCGCATGTATGCCCTGCTCATCGGCATGCGCCAGGTCTGCGACCCCAGCGACGTGATCCGCGATATCCGCAGTCGGCCCGATATGGGCCTTTTCCGGATCAACTTCGGCGAGGAGATCCGGGCCTCGTTTGCCATCCTCCTGAGCGGAGCGATCGCGCCGCCGCTCGCGCCCGAGCGGCTCGGCGCCCCGGCCCTCCACGGGATGACCTCGGCCGAGCGGCGGCGCCCGGAGGGGTGAGGGGCGCGCTCACCACGGATCCCGCGCCGACATCGGCGGCAGGTGATCGGCGAACGGCTGGTTGAGGATGCGGGCGATGACGGACTTCCACGTGGTCGCGTCGTTCTCGAAGTCCTCGTGCCGCCGCGCCTCCGAGCCGTGGGGAGGGGGCCTCGTGTTGGGCCCCTTGATCCACTCCGCCCGCGGAAACACGGTGGGCCGATCATCCCGGTTCTCCGTGAGGAGCGCGAGGACGTCGGCGTTCTCCGGGTCGAGGAGCCCCGCCTCCATGCCGAGCAGCGAGACGCCGCTCGTGCCGGGCACCCGCGGGCGCCGCTCGAGCGCGTTCGAGACCAGGTAGAGCAGCGACCTGCCGTAGACCTCGCAGTGGTCCTGGAGCTCCGCCTCGTCCGTGAGCGTGAACAGCGCGAACCTCCGGACCATGCCGCTCTTGATCGGCGGCATGTACGTGTCGCGGAACGCGTCGAGGGCGCTCGCCGGAGCGAGCAGGGACAGCGACTCGATCGGGAGCCCGAGCCCGAGCTGACCCCGCATCGGGCCGCCCTCGATCCGCTTGCCCTTCTCCGCGGTGACGAGCTGCACGAGCGGCGCGAGCAGGAACGTGCCGCTGGAGTGGGCGACCAGGTGGAGCTCGATCCTCGGGTCCTGGTCCATCAGCGACGCGAGGCGGCTGATCATCTCGCGGACGCCGCCGTGATCGGCGTCCATGGTCGCGTCGCCCGCGGCGAGCTTCATGCGATCCCACTCGGCCTTGCCGCCCATGCGCCGGACGAGCGGCTCCAGGGCGTCGTCGCGGCGATCGATCATGAACCCGAACGCCCTGGGATCATAGCCGTCGTGGCGGCGGCCCTCGGTGGCGCGGTGGAGGATCTCGAGGAGGCGCGGATAGTGGTCGGTCTCCCAGAGCAGCTCGATGGGGTAGATCTCGTGGCCGAGCAGCTTCGGCCGGAGGCGCGACATCCGGTTGATCCCGTCGATCTGCCGGCGCAGCCCGCCGCCCGCGATGAGCACGAGCCGGCGGCGCCTCCAGCTCTCGGTCGCGCTCATGAAGTCTTCTTCCATGATGATGCGGACGTCCTCCGAGGACGTGCCGTAGGCCCCGCGCTGCTGGAGCTGACCGTGCATGTCGACGCTGATGAGGTGCGGCCGCAGGCTCGCGAACGTCCGGCTCGTGGAGGCGAGCGGGCGCAGCGAGCGCGGCTGGTTCAGGCGGATGGGGACGCCGAGCCGCCCGACCCACGCGTCGAAGCCGTACTGGAGCCAGTCGTCGTAGCAGAGCCGCCCGAAGCCGCTCTTGCCCCAGCCGAGCCCCCAGGAGTTCTGGAGCCAAAAGCCCTCCGCGTCATACCCCACGATCGCGAAGGCGTGGCCGCCCCAGGGGGCGATGAACGGGTTCGTCTTGTCGACCGGCGGGATGATGCCGTTCTTCTGGGTCCCGTAATACCAGCCATTGAAGGGGATGAGCGCCGAGGCCGCGATGATCCCGACCTCCGCGAGGGCGTTGTGCATCGCCGGGAGGTCCTTGTGGTTCACGCGTTGATACAGGCCGAGCGGCCGGAGCATCGCGTCCGTGGCGCGCTCCGGCGTGAGCGTGCCGTGGAGATCGTTCGGGTCCCACGGCCATTGCTCATAAGAGCAAATACCGTGTTTGTGCCAGCCCTTCATGGCGCCCCTCAGGCTGGAGCCCCTCGCGTCGTCCTCGCCCGGGTACTCGTCGTAGCGGCGCGCCATCGTGTACACCATGTTCTGGCTCACGAGGCCGTACTCCGGGGAGACCTTGCGCTTGCGCAGCAGGAAGTGGGCCACGGTGGCGACGGTGAAGCCGGTGCAGCCGTTGTTCCTGCCCTGGTCGAGCACGGGCACGCCGTGGTCCATGAAGCGCTCCGGGGGCATGACCGGAGGCACCTCGATCATCGTGGGCCGATAAAGGGTGTCGCGGAAATCGAGGACGTCAGCGCGGGCGTCGGTCGTGATGTCCCCGTGACGCTCGGCGAAACGCTCGGAGTCGATCATGGTTTCCGATCTCGTGAAGTCGCCGAGTCTCGCACGGGCGGCGCTCCTGGCAAAGTCGGCTGCGCTCGCCCCTCGGACGAGCCTGCTCGTGCTAGCGTCGCCCGTGCGGCGCCGCCGCGCCGTCGAGAGGTGGGATGAACGAGGACAGCCGCGCAGAGCGAGGGGGCGAGGGCGACGTCGTCGTCGACGACGTTAGGGCGCGGCTCGAGGCCGAGGTGCTGCGGCGACTCGCGTCGTTTCGAGGCCGGGTCGGGGACGAGCTCGGCGCGCTGTTCGATGAGCTAGCCGCGCGCCTCCGGCTCTTCGAAGGAGAGCCGGGCGAGGGCTACTTCTCCCACCCGGCCGCGCTGCCGGTGCTCGAGCTGCCGCTCTGGGTCGCGACGCGGCCGGGCGGCCCGGCGCCCGCCGCGGACGCCGGATCGCGGGCGATCCCGCCGCTCGCGGTCGAGCTCGCCGAGGCCGCGGCGGTCGGATACCTGCACGTCCGCATCGAAGACGACCTGCTGGACGAGGGGGTCGGCGAGCCCGGGGCGGCGGTGCTCCTGTCCGGAGCGCTGTTCGCCCGCCACCAGGCGCTGCTCGCCCGCTCGCTGCCCGGCGGGAGCCCGTTCTGGGATCTCTTCGAGGAGGTGTGGCTCGGGTACGGCGAGGCGATGCTCCTCGAGCGGCGGCTGCACCGGGGCGCAGGCCCGCGCGACGCCGCCACGTTCCGGCGGGTGCTCGCCCGCTCGCGACCGCTGGTGCTCCCCGCGGCCGCGGCCCTGTTCGCGCTGTCGCAGGCCGAGCGCCTCGCGGCGCTCGAGGAGTTCGTCGCGGCGCTCGCCGCGGCGCACCAGCTGTTCGTGGACCTGCTCCACGCCGAGAAGGATCGCGCGCTCGGGAACGCGACGTACGTGCTCGCCCGGCTCGGCGCGCAGGTCGAGGCGAGGGACGCGGGGCGGCCTCGGCCGGACGGCGCCGCCCCCGCCGGGGGCGAGCCGCGCCACGATCCGGCGGGGCGCGGCGCGGCTGCCCTGCGCGCGCAGCTGTTCGCGCGCGGCGGCTTCGACGCCATCCTGGAGGAGGCGCGTTGTGAGCTCGCTCGCGCCGAGGTCGCCGCCGGGGCGCTCGGGCTGCCGGAGGCCGCGCGCTTCTGCAGGGAGCGCGCGCGGTACATGACCGAGATCCAGCGGCGCGTATTCCGCGCGTTCTTCGGCGCGCTGGCGGGCGAGCCCGCCGCGAGCGGCGGCGCGCCGCGGTGAGCCGGCGCCCGGGCGCGCGCGGCGCGCCTGCTGGTACTTGCTAGCCGTTTGCAGGTCTCCTAGCCTCCCGAGCGAGAAAGCGAGGAGTCGTGACGTCGAAGAAAACAGAGGCAGAGCTCATCGGTCGTGCCGTTGTGGATTCGAGCTTCCGCCAGCAGCTCCTTGCCGATCCCGACCGCACCATCGACGCGGAGGGGTACGAGGTCGGGCCGGAGACGCTCCAGCGCATCCGCGACGCCGCGACCTCGACGCCCGAAGCGGTCGATGCGGCCATCGCGGCCGCGGCGCGTGAGGGCGGGGTCGGTATGTGACGTTGTCTCCTGCGTCAGGGGCGACCGCCGTCTGGCCCTGGCTCGACGCGGACGACAAGGTGGCGTGCGAGCGCTCCTGGTCCGCGCTGCTGTCCGCGGGGGCGCTCCAGCGCGGTGACGCGGCCTGGGGCGCGCCCGCGATCGAGCGCGGCGTGGGCGCGCCGCCGGGGCGCAGCATCCCGTGGGCCAGCTGGGCGCTCCGGCTGTGCGGCCGCGTGTCGGCGCCCGCCGCGGCGGCCGACGCCGCCGTGGCGGTCGCCGCCGTGGCCGCCGGCGGCGTCGAGGGCGCTCCGGACGCGCTCGCGCGGGGCGCGCTCGCGGCGCGCCTGCTCGCGCGTCACGCGGGCGAGGCGCGCGCGGGCCGCTGGCTCGTGGACCTGGGCGGGCTCGCGGAGGCCTCGTGGCCCCGCAACCCGGTCGTCGCGGGCGTCGCCGGCGCGGCGCCGGACGTCGCGGCGGGGCGCGCCGGCGCCGCCGGCTCGCGCGAGGTCGTCGCCCTCTGGACGGCGCCCGCGCTCGTCGCCGGCGACGATCTCGCGCCCGCGCGCCGCTTCGGAGAGGCCGTGGCCGAGCCGCTCTGGCTCCTCGACGGGCTCGCGCGCCTCTGGCTCGATCCGGCCGCGCCGGACCTCGCGGCGCCGACGCTCACGCCGCTCTTCGCGCTCTGGCTCGGCGGCGCGGATCTCGCTCCTCCGCTGCTCCGCGCGCTCGCGGGCGAGCGCGCGTCCCCCGTGCGCCGCCGCGAGATCCACGGCCTGCTCGCGGCGCGCCCGTACCGGGCCGCGCTCGCCGCGCGCGCGGGGGGCGCGCTCGCGTCGGCCCGCGCGGCGGCGGCCGGCGCGCCCCGCGCGCGCTCGACCGAGCGCGGCCTCGTCGAGGCGCAGCTCGAGTTCGTCGACGCGCTCGCCGAGCGCTTCCGCTTCTTCGAGGGGCTGATGGCGTTCCGCGATCTGCTCGGCGCCGGCGCGGCGCCCGCGCCGCTGCGGCCGCAGGGCGACCGCGCGCCGCGCGAGGACGCGGGCGCGGATCTGGAGGCGGCGGTCGCGTTCCTCGCGGAGGCGGCGCCGTGGTCGGAGTCCTGGGAGGTGCAGCGCTTCGGCGTGCTCGGGTCGCGCGAGCAGCCGGTCGGCCACTGGTTCGTGCGGGCGACGATCCTGAAGGCGCTGCTCGAGATCGGGGACGCCGGGCGCGACGTCCGCGCCGACGCCGCGGCGCTGCTCGACGAGATCCCGGCCGGAGAGCTCCGCTACTTCGGCGCGTTCCGCGATCTCCCGCCGGACGCCGACGACCTCGCGATCATGCTCCAGCTGGTCGCCGAGACGGGCGCCGCCCGGGATCGCGCCGAGACGTGGATCGAGGTCATGCTGGCCAACGTGGGCGACGATGGCGCCGTGCCGACCTGGTTTTACCGCGGGCCGTCGGGGCCGACCACGCCCGGCGCGGCGTGGGCCGGCGACGACTGCACGGCGGTCCGGCTGAACCTGCTCGCGGGCCTGCTCTCGTTCGACGCGGCGCGGTTCGCGCGGCTCATCGACGACAACGCGCGGCGCGTGCTCGGCGCCGCCGCGGAGGGCGGCATCAAGGGCGCGTGCTTCTACGACGCCGCGTACACGGACCTCGCGTTCCTCCGCTTCGCGCGCCTCTACCGGGAGCGGGCGGGGGAGGCGCCGCGGGCCGCCGACGTCGCCGCGGTCGAGGCCGCGATCCTGTCGCGGATGCTCGGAGCGCAGCGGCTCGACGGCGGCTTCGGGACGCCGCTCGGCACGGCCGCGTGCCTCGAGGGCGCGGCGATGGCGGCGTCGCCGGATCCGCTGCTCCTGGAGCGGGGGCTGCGGTACCTCGGCGAGCGCCAGCTCGTGGACGGGTCCTGGCCGGCCGAGCCGCTCTACCGGGCGCCGATGAAGCGCGGACGCGAGGGGCACCACCAGGGCAGGGCGCTGACGACCGCGCTCTGCGCCCGCGGGCTCGCCGCGGCGTGGTACCGGCTCGAGCGCGGAGGGGAGCGGCGCGCATGAACATCGAGAAGTCGCCGGAGATCGTGCGGATCCTCCAGGCGCAGGAGATGCGCGGCGAGCAGATCGTGAACCACGTCCGGTTCGTGTTCGCGCTGCTGTCCGCCTACACGTTCGCGCACGTGTGGACGGTCAACACGCCGGCCGCGAACCAGATCTTCGCGATCCAGATCGGCGGGTACCTCGTGTTCTCGCTCTTGCTCTACGCGTTCTTCCGCCTGCGCCCCAACGCCTACGCGGGCTGGCTCAAGTACGTGAGCATCTTCGTCGACCTCGCGCTCCTGACGCTCACGGCGCTGGCGACGGCGAGGAACCACTCGGGGATGATCGAGTACTTCTCGAGCTACCTCGCGACCGTCTACGTGCTCTGGAACCTGATGTCGGGCTTCCGCTACAGCCTCGCGGCGTGCCTGTACTCGGCGGGGCTGTCGGTCCTCTTCAACTCGATCGTGCTCGCGATCACGGTCTACACCGGCGCGATCCCGATCAGCCCGGTGTCCGTCTACGGGCAGAACGCCATCAACATCGCGGACCAGTGCCAGCAGGTCCTGTTCATCGCGCTCCCGGGCGTCGTCGCCGGCATCATCGCGCGGATGTCGCGCAACCTGGTCCTCCGCGCCGAGCTCGAGTCGCTGGCCCGCCTCCGCCTCGAGCGCGAGAAGCAGGAGCTCGGCCGGTATCTCTCGAAGGACCTCGTCGATTTCGTCCTCTCCGATCCGGGGCGGCTCAAGCTCGGCGGCACGCGCCGGCACGTCTCGGTGATGTTCACCGACATCCGCAACTTCACGCCGCTCACCGAGTCGGTCGAGCCGGAGGCCGTGGTCTCGTTCCTGAACGAGTACTTCACGGAGATGGTCGAGATCGTGTTCCGCTACGGGGGCACCCTCGACAAGTACATCGGCGACGGCCTGATGGCGGTGTTCGGCGCGCCGCTCTCGGTCGAGGACGCGCCGAAGCGCGCCGTGATCGCGGCGATCGAGATGGTGCAGGCCCTCGAGCGCATGAACCAGCGGCAGCTCCTCGGCTGCGGCGAGATCAAGATGGGCGTCGGGATCGCGACCGGCACCGTCATCTCCGGCAACATCGGGTCGCTCCAGCGAATGGAGTACACCTGCATCGGAGATACCGTAAACACGGCCTCGCGCCTCGAGCAGTTCAACAAGGAGCTCGGCTCCAAGATCATCATCTGCCAGGCGACGTACGCGAACCTCGACGACTGCGTCCCGGCGACGCCGACCGGCGCCCTGAGCATCCGGGGCAAGAGCCGCCAGGTCCACCCTTACATCGTGGACCACCAGGAGCTCTCGCCGGCGCGCCTGGAGGAGCTCCGGCGAGAGCTCCTCTCGCGGCCCCGCCGCATGGAATCGATGCCGCCGCGGCCCGACGCCGCGCGGGCGCCCGCCGCCTTGCAGAGCACGGGGCGCGGCGGCGCGCGATAGCGGCGCGGCGTCAGCAGGGCGTCGCGCGAAAGCGCCGCGGCGTCAGGAGGGCGTCGCTCGGAAGCGACGCACCCGGGCCGAGCCGGGGCCGCCGTCCTGCGTCGAGAGGCCGAGCGCGGTGCGCGCCGGCGCGTGCAGGCGCTGGAGGACGCGATCGAGCAGGCGGAGCGCGCCGTCGCTCATCTTCACGCCGCGCGGCGAGCGGTAGCCGAACGCGACGCCGTCCACGACCTTGTAGGCGTTCTCGGTGGGCGAGGCGGGGCGCATCTCGACGACGAGCGCGCCGTCGCGCGTCTTCATGATGACGACGATCTCGCCGGGGCGCGCGGAGGCCTCCACGAAGGTCCACCCGCCGGAGGTCGCCTCCTTGATCCCGAGCTCGAGCACGCGCTGCAGATCCTGCCCCGCGGGCGCGAGCGTCGTCGCGCCCTCGACCCGGATCTCGCCGCCCGGCGGGACCACGCCGCTGCCGAGCGGCATCGCCGGCCGCCGCATCTCGCGCGGCCCGGGGAAGGACCACATGTCCGGCGTGATCTCCCCGCCCTCGCGGTACGCCATCTCGATGAGGCGGCTGCGCTCGCGCGAGAGCGCGTCCTCGGACCAGCCGAGGCACGAGCGCATCATCAGCGTGAACGGGTCGAAGCGGAGCTCGAACGACGCCGGCGCGCGCGTCATGAGGTCGTCCGGGAGGACGAGGCTGTGGAAGATGCGGACCTTGCACGGCAGCTCGCGCGCGCGCTCGAGCGTGCGGCGGAACGTGATGGGGCCGTCACCCGGGAGGCCGAGGAGGATGTCCACCTCGATGTCCGTGAAGGTCGAGAGCTCCTCGATCACCTTCGCGAACTTCGACTCCCGGAAGGGGCGCTGCGTGCCGTCGCCGGTGTCCTTGTTGAGCGGCGGCAGCCGCGCGTCGAGCGACACGCGCGCGACGCCGCGGAGGAACTCGAGGTGCTCGTCGTGCACGTGCTCGGGATCGATCGACGCCGAGAGCGTCGCCTGCTTGAAGAAGCCGACCTGCTTCTCCGCGGCCACGAGGTTCCGGAACGCCTCCGCGTTCAGGTTGAGCGGCGCGTCCACGACCTGCGCGCCCGGGGCGCCGGCGGCGCGGAGCGCGCTCAGCTCCTCGACGAGGTAGGCCTCCGAGAAGACGCCGGCGGAGGCGTCGCCCGTCGAGATGCCGCAGGTCGGGCAGCTCATGACGCCGCCGCGACAGATCTCGATCGGCACGATGCGATCGGTCGGGAGCAGCTTCATCCGGATCGCGGACGGGAGCTCGTCGGGCGCCACGTGAGGCGCTTCGCCCGTCGAGACCCAGCCGCCGGCGGTGAAGACGTGCAGCCCGGGCACGGTGCGCAGCGCCTCGGGGGAGCGATCGCTCAGGCGGACGATGTTCCGGAACGTGAGCTCGTTGCCGTGCACGAGGGCGTCGATGCAGGCGGCGGCGTCGCGCCACGGCGCGAGCGCGAACATCGCGGGGCGCGCGAGGGGACCGCAGAGGACGAGCGTGCGCCCCGGCCGGTTGCGCTGGAGGTGGCGCGCGACGTCGATGAACGTGGGAAAGGACCAGACGTGCGCGGCGAGGCCGACGATGTCGGCATCCACGGTCTCGACCTCGGCGACCCACGCGTCGAGATCCCTCGTCTGCGCTTCGACCACATGGATCGGCACACCGGCGAGCTCCGGATCGGCGAGCAAAGAGGCTTCGACACGACGGATTCCATGGCTGAACGGCGCTCCCCCACCGTCCGGCATGGTTGGCTCCATCGCGAGTAGCGCGACGCGGCGTTCGCCAGGCATCCATGGGAGTCTACCAGGGTGTCTCCCCCGTCGGGGAGTCCGTTCGCGCTCTCTGTTTGCTCCCAACTCCCGGTCCGCTCTGCCCGACGTCCGGGGTACGCCCTGGCTTACGTCCGGGGCCCGTCCGGAGTTGCATCCCGAGCGCGGCCGGGCTTTCATAGTGCCCGGGGCGAAAGAGGGGGAAGGACTACGCCGGATCGCCGGAGTGCGGCGATCCGTCTGTCGGGCTGCGCGCATTGTCATCGTGGACGCGGCGCGCTGCGGCGAACGCTCCGGAGCGCGTAAATCCGTTCGCCTGGGCCGCTCGTCACGCCGTGCCGTCCTCGAGGGGCCTGTGCCGCGCCGGCGACCGGCCTGCTGGGGCGCGCGCGTCGTCCGGCGCGGGACGGGAGGGCGCGCCGCCTGCAGAGCGGCCCCGCTTCCGAGGAAAGCCGAGGGGAGCCATGCGTGGCAAGCACGTGATCCTGGTTGCAGAGGACGACATCGACACGGCGGCGATGCTGGAGGAGCTCCTGACGCTGGAGGGGTACGAGGTCGAGCTGACCGCGACCGCGCGCGCGGCGCTCGACGCGCTCGCGGAGCGGCGCTTCCACGCGGTCCTCCTCGATCTGACGATGCCGGGCATGACGACGGACCGGTTCGTCTCCGAGATCGCGGGGCTCGGCCCGCCCTCTCCCCTGATGATCTTCTCGGCCCGCCGGCCCCACGAGATGAAGGCGATCGCCGAGCGGCTGCACGCGGCCGCGCTCATCCCGAAGCCGGTGGACATCGACGTGTTGCTGAGCACCCTCTCGAAGGTGGTGCTCGGCGCCGCGGGCGAGGCAGGTTGACGCTGCCCGCCCGATCCGCGCCGCACGCGCTGGAGCGCAGCCGCTCGGGTGGCGCCGCGCGGCTGCGCTCCAGCGCGCCGGTGGTACCCTCGCCGGCTCATGACCTGGCGGAGCACGACCGAGCCGCGCGATGCTCACCCTGGCTGGCCGCAGATCTGGCAGAGAGCGCCTTCGCCGGAGCGTCACTGTGCTGTAACATCGTGCTCGACCGCCGACGATCGAGCACGATGCGCACGCCCGAACCCCTCCTACCAGACCCGTCCGGCGTGAGGGCCGTCGACTCCGCGCGGGTCCACGGTTCCACGGTGGCGCGCGGCGCTCGAGCGGGCTCCGTTCCGAGGCGCCCCCGCGGCGCTCCTTGCCGCAGAGAGACCTTCATGCGCGCCCTTTCTCGCAGAACAGGCCTGATCAAGCGGACCCCGAGCAGGGATTCAGGGCTTTCCCTGTTTCGCCGTGACGTCCGGCTTTCGCATAGTGGTTGATGCACCGTGCCTGCCACTCCCTTGAAGAGGATCCTCGTTGTCGATGATGATCCGGATATTCGAGAGACCCTCGCCGAGCTCCTGCAAGAGGAGGGCTACGCCGTCACGTCGGCGGCGCACGGCGGCGAGGCGCTCAGCGCGCTTCGAACGGAGCCTAAGCCCGGCCTCATCCTGCTCGACCTGATGATGCCGATCATGGATGGCTGGCAGTTCAGGGCGGAGCAGAAGAAGGACCCGGAGCTCGCCTCGATCCCGGTCGTGATCATCTCGGCGACGGGCCGCGACGAGTTCGTGTCGTCGCTCGGCGCGGCGCAGTTCCTCAAGAAGCCGATCAACCTCGAGCAGCTGCTCGCCGCGGTCGAACAGCACTGCCGGTGACGGCGCCGTGCCCCTGTTCGTCTACGGCACGCTGATGCGCGGCGAGCGCTCGCACCGGCTGCTCGGGCGCGCGCCTTTCCTCGGGGTCGCCCGCACCGCCCGGTCGTTCGAGCTCGCCGACCTCGGCGCCTACCCGGCGCTCGTGCGCGGGGGCTCGGCCGCGGTCGTCGGGGAGCTCTACGAGCCGGATCGGGAGACCCTCGCGTCGCTCGACGTCTACGAGGGCTGCCCCGACCTCTTCCGGCGCGAGATGATCGAGCTCGACGGCGGCGCGCGCTGCGAGGCGTACCTGATGCCCGCCGGCCAGGTGCTGGGGTATCCCCGCATCGCCTCGGGGGACTGGCGGGCGCGCGGGCGGTGAGCGCGTCAGTCGGAGCCGGCGCGGCGCGCTGGCCGTAGCCCCGCCTGCGGGGGCTCGTCCTCCTCGGGCCCGGTCCTGTCCTCGACGACGAGCAGCAGGGCCGGGAGCTCGCCCTCGTCGGCCTGGAGCCGGAAGGCGGAGAGCGACAGCGTCCTGCGTCCGGCGTGCGCGAGCGCGGCCTCGACGCGGAAGTCGACGAGCGCGGCGCTGCGGCGGAGCACGTCCCGGAGCCGCTGCTCCAGCTGCGGGGTGTTCCACACGGCGTCGATGGCCGAGAGGGGCCGCCCCTCGATGTCCCCGAGCGAGACCATGAACAGCTCGCAGTAGCGCCGCGTCGCCGCGCGGATCCGGAGCTCGCCGTCGAGCAGGAGGAACGGGTGGCGCAGCACCTCGAAGACGGCGGAGATGCGGTCGCGCGCGCCCGCGAGCTCGCGCCCGGCGCGCCTCGTCGGTTCGCTCTCCAGCCACCAGATCACCGCGCCGTCGACCTCGTTCCCGGTGATCCGGAACGGGCGCGCCCTCACGAGATGGACGCGGCCCTCGCGGTCCTCGACCTGCCGCTCGACGCCGCTCCTCGTGTCGAGCACCTCGGCGACGATCGGCGCGATGTCGGCCGCGCTCCTCGGCCTCACCTCGAGGATCGATCGACCCACGTCGCTCGCGGCGAGGCCGAGCAGCTTGTCGGCCACGCCGGCGACGCGGCGGATCCGGAGGTCCGCGTCGAGCATCAGCACCGGGATGCTCATGCTGCCGAGGAGGTTGCGCAGCTCGTCGTTGGCGAGCCCGAGCGCGACGTTGCTGCTGTGGAGCTCCTCGTTGATGGCCGTCAGCTCCTGGTTCGCGGACCGGAGCTCTTCGTGCGCGGACTCGAGCGCGTCCTTCATCCTGTGCAGCTCGTCGTTGCTCGCGAGGAGCTCCTCGTTCGCGCACAGGAGCTCCTCGTTCGTCGCCTCGAGCTCGTCGATGATCGACTGGAGGTGCTCCCTCGTGGTCACGAGCTCCCTGCGGAGCTGCGCGACCTCGAGGTCCTTCTGGGGGGCGCTCTGGGCCGGGTCGTCGCCTGTACGGTCCAGCCTGGCGCCGCCCGACTCGGAGAAGACGACGAGGAAGCAGCGCCCCTGCGGAAGCCGCACCTTGAGCGGCCACACCTCGACATCAACGTGGCGGAGCTTGTCTCCCTGCCGGACCTTGATTTGCTCCTTCCGGGCCATCGCCTCCGAGTTCATCGACGCGTCGATGGCGGCCCTGAGGCCGAGCAGGAGCCCCTCGCGGGCCATCTTGAAGAGGTGCAGGCTGGCGTCGCCGGGCGCCGGCTCGAGGTAGGGCCCTGTCTTGCCCCGGAACTGGACGATCTGCATCTCCTCGTCGACCACCACGCCGGCGGGGGCGTAGCGGGCCATCACGATGGCGTCGGCCTCCTTGCGCAGCGCGTCCATGAGGAGCCCCTCGGGGCTCCGCGGCTCCCCCTTGTCCGGCGCGGGCGCAGGCGGGGCGGGGAGGGCGGGCGCGGCGAGATCGCGCGCGCTGGCCGTCTCCGACGCGGCGCGCTTGCAGAAGATCCTGTGGGTCCTGTCCACCACCCCGAACAGGTCGGACATCGCGCTGATGCTCTCGGAGGAGCCGAGGAGCAAGAAGCCCGTGAGCTTGAGGGCCTGGTGGAAGGTGTGCAGCAGCCGGCGCTGCAGGCTCGGCTCCATGTAGATCATCAGGTTGCGGCAGCTGACGAGATCGAGCTTCGCGAGGGGCGGATCGGCCGCGGCGTTGTGGCGCGAGAAGATGCACAGATCGCGGACCGACTTGTTGACCTGGAAGCCGCCGTGCACCCGGACGAAGAAGCGGCGCAGCCGGTCGGACGAGACGTCGAACGAGATGCCATCGACGTAGATCCCGGCCCGCGCCTGCTGGATGGCGGCCTCGCTCAGGTCGGTGCCGAAGATCTGGATGGCGTGATCGTTCGCGTCGTCCTCGAGGAACTCGAGCAGCGAGATCGCGAGAGAGTAGACCTCCTCGCCCGTCGAGCAGCCCGGCACCCAGATGCGAACCGGGGAGTCCTGCGGCCTGTTGTGCATGAGCACCGGGAACACGTGGGTCTTCAGCGCGGCGAATGCGCCCGGATCGCGGAAGAACGTGGTCACCTTGATGAGGAGGTCCTGATAGAGGTGCTCGATCTCGTCCGGGTGCGCTCTCAGGTGATCGAGGTACTCCTGCAGGGACGCGAGCCGGTGGAGCGTCATTCGGCGCTGGATACGGCGCCTCAGCGTGCTCTTCTTGTAGTGGCTGAAGTCGACGCCCACCGCGGCGTGGAGCAGCCTGAAGAGCTTGCCGAGCTCCGGGTCGACCCCGAGGGGCGTGCCCTGCGGGAGCCACAGGGCGGGCGCGTGACCGGGGCGGCCCATCCTCGCGAGCTCCGCGGCGATCGCCTCGACGCCGCGGATGAAGTCGACGCCTCCGGCCGCGATGGCGTTGCGCGGGAGCGCCGGCCGCTCGGCGGTGCGCGGGTCCTCCGCGAAGGTGACCCCGCCCTCCGCCTTCACGTCCTTCAGCCCGAGGGCGCCGTCGCTCCCGGTGCCGGAAAGCACGACGCCCGCCGCGCTCGACCCCAGCTCGCGCGCGAGCGAGCGCAGGAAGGCATCGGCAGGGCCCGGACCGGACTCGCCGCGCGGCGCGAGCTCGACGCGCACGCCGTCCAGCGTCGCTCGCGTGTCCGGGGGCAGGACCTGGACGTGACCTGGCATGAGCCTCGCCCCGGCGCGAAGCTCGCTCGTGGGGAGCGGGCTGCTCTGCGCCGCGAGCTCGAAGACCGGGATCTCCCCTGGCTCGGCGCCGTAGATCAGCACGAGGGAGAGGCTCGTGTCCCTGCTCGGCAGCCGCCGGAGCAGCTCCGCGAGCGCGCCGCGCCCGCCGGCCGACGCGACGACGCAGACGACCGGAAACCGCTGCTCGTTCCCGAGGTGCGGCTCTGCGGCGGCGGCCTGCTCGCCGGTGTCCTCGGACGAGTCCGGCGCGCGCCGCTGCGCAGCCGCCCTGCCGGCGTGGGGCGCGGCGTCGCTGTGGCCCGGTGCCCTGAATTGCGTCCGGCGTGACTTCTTCGGTTCCGGCATGGTTGCTTGAACGGTTAAGCGCTCTCTCGGGCGCCTCGCAGCCGCGGGGCACAGGCGACGCTAACGTTGCGGCGATCGGTCGGTCGACGTGCCTGTCCTTGCCTTAGCGGAGCGCCCGACACGGTGTCTTACCGCCACCTCACCTCGATCAGCGCGCCCCTTCCAGGCGCTTCAGGAGTTGCTCGAGCTGCTCGAGGACGCGCGCCGACCGATCGGACGCCATGCGCGCGGAGTCGTTGAGCCTCATCAGCGTCATCTCATCCACCTTCCCGCCGGGCTGGAGCCTGCTCATGACTTCCAGGGCGGCCTCGTGGCGCGCTCGGGCCACCTGCGCTGCCGCCATCGCGCGGCGCAGGCGCGCGCGTGGGGGCTCCGCGCCCTCGACCGTGGGCGACCTCCTCTCCGGCGGCTCGCGCCGCGCCTTGTCCTCGGCCTGCGCCTCGCGCTCGGCGGGCGTCAGGGCCTCGTGCGCCTCGTGCGGCGCTGGCGCCGTGGCCTCCCACGGCGCGGGAGCCTCCTGATCCGTCGCCTCGCGCGCGCGATCCCCGCGCTGGTCGTCGGCCTCGACGTGGGTGCTGACGCCGATCTCCCGGTCCGCGCCGGGCTCTCGGGCGTCCTCCCACGCTCGCTCATCGACGACCTGCTTCGTCGCGTCGTTGACGAGGAACACCTGATCCGCGTCGTGGAACCGCTCGGCGCGCAAGGCCTGCAACGAGGTGCGCGCCGACTCGAGCGAGCGGATGTGCTTCATGAGCGCGAGCCGCCTGCCCCGGAAGCGAACGTAGATGCTGTAGGTGGTCTGGAGCGCCATCTGCATCGCCTCGTGGACCTGGCTCCGTCATGCGGTGTTCATCGCTCTTCCTGGCAGCTGCTTCGAGGGATCGGCGCTCCTCGACGCCGGCGCGAGCCGGCGAGATCCGAGCGTCGCCTTGTTCGCGCCGGTCCGTCGCCGTGAGCCCTCCGCGCGGGCTCTGGGCGCGCGCCCTGCTCTCCGCCTCACGCCTCGGGCACCGTCGTGAGCAGCACCAGCCGCCCGGCGCTCCGCTCGGCCGTCCTGCAGGCGGTGCGCACGAGGGGCCACGCTGACTTCACGAGCTCCGCCATCGGCGATCTGTCCTGGGAGAGGGCTTTGCACAGGGACTCCTCGGCGTCTTCGCCGAAGGAGAGGACGCGTATCGCGATGGCGAGCGCGAGGTCCCTGGTCAGCTGGACGCGCAGGTCGACGTCCGGGGTGAACACGTGGAGCGCGTGCTCGGCGAGGGCAGCATCGAGCCTGTCCGCGATCGACCTCTCCGTGTCAGCGCGCCACTCCAGCGAACGGCACGTCTGCCGGAGCAGCTCCTGGATCAACCGTCTCTCGCAGCCCGATCGTGTGCTCATACAGCCCCCCTCGACAGCCCCGTTCCCTCGCGGAGAGCGCCTGTTGTCGTCCAGCGCGCGCGATGGTCGCCACGGCGCGGTCGAACGATCAGGCAGCTCCCCAGGCTGCGCTCTTCCGGGTCGCCTGAGCGGTTCCCCTCCGGCGCCCCGATTCACCCCCTCACTGTCCCGAGGCCGAAGTCCCCGTTGACTGTTAGCTCTAGCTCAGCTGCAGCCCGACCGACCGCTAGGGCAATGAGGAATCACGGGTCAGGGATTCCCTGTACAATTTGCCCGGTGCGGACCGGGGATCCATGGGCTCCGCTCAGGTGACGCCCTACAAAGCGCGCCGCGACGCGGATGTCGCGCGTCGTGACGCGGAGGTCCGGGCGGCGCGCCGCCGGACGTCAAGCGCGGAGTCGACATCGGCGGCGCGCATCGTATCCGCCCCGGACGGCCTTGTGCCAAACGGTCGCCGCCTCAGGTCGCCTTGGCCTTGGCGCGCCGGCGCTCGCCGGGGGCTGACGCAGGGGCCGCGCCAGTCGTCTGACGGGCGCTGCGTGGCGGCGCTTCCGCGCCAGCGGTCTGCCGCGCGCTGCGCGGCGGCGCTTCCGTGACCGGCAGGTCAGCGAAGGCGCGCGCCTCCGGGGTGAGCAGGCCGTGCAGGAAGAGCTGGAGCACCTGACCACACCAGGCGGCGATGTCTGGCCGGCACGGCGCGTCGATGAGCTTGCGGACCAGGCGATCGAAGGCGCCGGAGATGAGCTCCGCGAGGACGCTGGGATCGAGATCGCGCCGGTAGAGGCCGATGTCGATCGCGTACCGGACGCGGGTCTCCACGAGGCGCGCGACGCGCTGGGCGAACTCGTCGATCAGGTAGGCGTAGGGGGCTCCGCCGCCGCCCGCGAGCATCATCTTGAGCAGCGCGCGGTTCTGCCAGCAGAACTCGAGCACCTCGACGTCGTGGGCGAGGAGCCGCTTGAAGTACGCGTCGACCGACGCCCGATCGACGCCCTCGACGGCGATGGGCGGCAGCTCCACGCACCCCGCGAGCCGCGCGATGAAGGTCTCGACGATCTGCTTGAAGCAGTCGTCCTTGCTCTGGAAGTGCAGGTAGAAAGCGCCCTTCGAGACGCCTGCCCGCTCGGTGATGTCCTCGACCCTCGCCGCGGCGAGGCCGCGCTCGGTGA
The DNA here is from genome assembly GCF_051526825.1 of Sorangium sp. So ce185. Lineage (NCBI taxonomy): Bacteria > Pseudomonadati > Myxococcota > Polyangiales > Polyangiaceae > Sorangium > Sorangium sp. So ce185. Next base: position 2,909,259 of record NZ_CP150316.1, read on the forward strand.
ACGCCGCCTCGGCGGCGCGGAGCAACTCGATCCTGGCGCGGCGATCGGCGAGGCGGGGCATTCTGACCGGTGGGTCAACTAGAGGGACCCGGGCACTATGGGAAGGACGCCCGGGGCCGTCAAGCCGGCTCGGCCGTGCGCCGTCGCGACGCGCTCGAACGCAGCGCGTCGCGACGGCGCGCGGGTGGCACGCGCGATGCTGCTCGGGGAAACCATGGCGACCGTGGCGAGACGAAATGCAGCAGGGCGCGACGCCGGCCCCGGCGAGGCGACGGCGGCGGCCTTGGTCCCCAGCCGTCCTTCCTTGCCGCGCCTGCGCGAGGCCGCGGCGGGCTGCCGGGCTTGCCCGCTGTGGGAGCGGGGGACGCAGACGGTGTTCGGCGAGGGCGCGGCGCGCTCGGACGTGCTCCTCGTCGGCGAGCAGCCGGGCGACAAGGAGGATCTTGCCGGCAAGCCGTTCGTGGGTCCGGCGGGGCAGCTGCTCGATCGGGCGCTCGAGGCGGCGGGGATCGACCGGCGGCGGACGTACGTGACCAATGTGGTCAAGCACTTCAAGTGGGAGCCGCGCGGCAAGCGCCGCATCCACAAGAAGCCCGACGCGCGCGAGATCCGCGCGTGTCTCCCGTGGCTCGCCGCGGAGATCGAGGCGGTGCAGCCGGAGATCGTGGTGTGCCTCGGCGCGACGGCGGCGCAGGCGCTGCTCGGCAGCTCGTTCCGGGTCACGCGCGATCGCGGCCGGCTCGTCGCCTCGCCGCTCGCGCCGCGCACGCTCGCGACCGTGCACCCTGCGTCGATCCTGCGCATGCCCGACGAGGCTTCCAGGCAAGCCGAGCTCTCCCGCTTCATCGACGATCTCACCGCGGCGGCGCGCGCGCTCGGCTGAGGCGCGCGCCGCGCCTCCTCGCGATGAGCGCTCACGATGGAGTAGGATTCGCCCCGATGACGACAAGCCCACAACCGGCCGAGGGCGCCGAGCGCCCCGCGGCGTCCGCGCCGGCCGACCGCGCCCACGGCTCGACCCCGAAGAAGATGTGGCCGCTGATGCTCGCGGCGCTCGGGGTCGTCTACGGCGACATCGGGACGAGCCCCCTCTACGCGATGAAGGAGTGCTTCAGCCCGAGGAGCCCGCACCACGTCGCTCCGACGCCGGACAACGTGCTCGGCGTGCTCTCGCTGATGTTCTGGTCGCTGATGATGGTGGTGACCGTCAAGTACCTGACGTTCATCACGCGGGCCGACAACGAGGGGGCGGGCGGCATCCTCGCGCTCCTCGCGCTCGTCCCGAGCAGCGACCGCAAGGGCGACGGCCGCGGCCTGCTCGTGCTCCTCGTGCTCTTCGGCGCCTCGCTCCTCTACGGCGACGGCGTGATCACGCCGGCGATCTCGGTGCTCTCGGCGGTCGAGGGCCTCGAGGTCGCGACGTCGACGCTGAAGCCCGCCGTCGTGCCGATCACCTGCGCCGTGCTGCTGGCCGTGTTCCTCGTGCAGAAGCGCGGCACGGCCGGCGTCGGGACGATCTTCGGGCCGGTGACGCTCGTGTGGTTCGTGGCGCTCGCGCTGCTCGGGGCGAAGGAGATCCTCCACAGCCCCGGCGTGCTCCGGGCCGTCTCACCGACCTACGCGGTGAGCTTCTTCGCCGAGAACAACGTGCACGGCTTCCTGATCCTCGGCGCCGTCGTCCTCTGCATCACGGGCGGCGAGGCGCTGTACGCCGACATGGGTCACTTCGGCCGCAGGCCCATCAAGTACACCTGGTACACGATCGTCTGGCCGGGGCTGCTCATCAACTACTTCGGCCAGGGCGCCAAGCTCCTCGAGGACCCCGCCGCCGCGGCGAGCCCGTTCTACGCGCTGGTCCCGCCGTGGGCGCTCTACCCCACGGTAACGATCGCGACCGCGGCGGCGGTCGTGGCGTCGCAGGCGCTCATCTCCGGGGCGTTCTCGCTGACGCAGCAGGCCGTGCAGCTCGGGTACTTCCCGCGCGTCACGGTGGTCCACACCTCGAAGGACGAGGCGGGGCAGATCTACATCCCCGAGGTGAACAGCGGGCTCTTGATCTCGTGCATCGTGCTGGTGCTCACCTTCAAGAGCTCGAGCGCGCTCGCGGCCGCGTACGGCATCGCCGTGACGGGCACGATGGGGATCACCACGGTGGTCTACTACGTGGTCACGCGGAAGACGTGGGGCTGGCCGGTCTGGAAGTCGCTCCCGCTTGCCGGGCTCTTCCTCGTGATCGATCTCGCGTTCTTCACGGCGAACAGCGCCAAGTTCTTCCACGGCGGCTGGGTTCCCATCGTGATGGGGGCGGCGACCTTCACCGTGATGACGACCTGGAAGACGGGGCGCAAGCACCTCGCCGCGGCGATCAAATCGGCCATCTTGCCGCTCGACATGTTCCTCGAGGACGTGAAGCGCACGAAGCCGCACCGGGTGCGCGGGACGGCGGTCTTCATGGCGTCGAGCCCGGAGGGCACGCCGCCGATCCTGCTGCACCACGTGAAGCACAACCAGGTGCTGCACGAGCAGGTGGTGCTCCTCTCGATCCAGGTGCTGAACGTGCCGGAGGTGCCGGCGGAGCGGCGCACGACGGTGATCCCGCGGGGCGAGGGCATCTACCAGGTGACGGCGTGTTACGGCTTCATGCAGACGCCGAACGCCCCGTCGGTGCTGGAAGGGTGCAAGCGGCACGGGCTCCACATCGATCTCGGGCGGACGAGCTACTACCTCGGCCGGGAGACGCTGCTGACGACCGGGCGGTCGAAGATGTCCCGGTGGCGGAAGGGGCTGTTCGCGTTCATCTCGCGCAACGCGCGGCCGGCGACGGCGTACTTCGGCCTGCCGCCGAACCGCGTGGTCGAGCTCGGCATGCAGGTCGACTTTTAGGGCGCGGCGGCGCGAGTGTCAGGGCCCCGTGTACCGGGCGCGGGGCCGCAGCATGTACCCGGCCTCCCGCTGCTCGAAGGCGTGGGCGATCCACCCCGCGGCGCGGCCCACCGCGAAGAGCGCCGCCGCCGAGCCGGACGGCAGGCCGAGCGCGGCCGTGATCGCGACGAGGCCCATGTCGAGCGACGGCGGGTCGTGGCCGGCGTCGCGGAGCGCGTCGACGAGCGCGAGCACCGTGCGCAGCGCCGCGCTCTGGGGCGCGAGCGCCCGGGCCGTGTCGAGCAGCGCCTGAGCGCGGGGGTCGCCCTCCGGGTAGAGCCTGTGCCCGAAGCCGGGGATGGGCTCCCCGCGGCGCAGCCGCTCGTGGACCGCGGCGGCGGCGCGCTCGGGCCGGGCTGCCTCGGCGACCAGGGCCTCGACGCGGTCGGTGGCGCCGCCGTGCCTCGGGCCGGAGAGCGCCGCGAGCCCGGCGCTGACGCAGGCGTAGAGATCGGCCCCGGTGGACGCCGCCACCCGGACCGCGAACGTCGAGGCGTTCAGCTCGTGATCGGCCGAGATCGAGAGCGCCCGGTTCACGGCGCGCTCGGCCTTCTTCGAGGGGCTCGCGCCGAGGGCGACGAGCAGGCGCCGCGCCGCCCCCTCGGCCTCGAGGGCCGCGGTCGCCCTGGCCGGGTCCCGCCCGAGGCCGACGAGCGCCGCGAGCGAGCGCACGAGCGCCCGCGCCCGCGCCCGCTCCGCGTCGCTCGTGGGGATGCGCCCGTCGCCCGAGGGCGCGCCCACGTGACGGGCCGGGTCGTGCGCGCCGAGCGCGGGCACCACGAGCGCGAGCGCGGCGAGCGGCGGCGTGCCCTCCGGCAGGAGCGCCGCGAGCTTCGCCGGGCGGACGCTCAGCCGGCCGGGTCGCGCCGCCGGCGCGCCTCCCGCCGGCAGCTCGCCGGTCCACAGGAGCTCCGCGACCGCCTCGAACGGCGCGTCCTCGAGCGCCAGCGCGACCGCCTCCTTGCCCCGGTAGACGGGCCCGCGCGGGCCGATCGCGGTGAGCGCCGACTCGAGCACCGGCTCGCCCCACCGGAGCGCCTCGGCCGCGACCGGCCCGTGGCCGGCGCGCGCGTCGTGCCGCGCCTTGAGCCGCTCGATGTCCGCCCGGAGGTAGAGCCGCGCGCGCCCTCGCCCGCCGGGCACGCCCCGGAGCACGCCGCGGCTCGCGTACGCGTAGAGCGTCTCCCGCTTCACGCCGAGCAGCTCCGCCGCTTCGGCGCCGGTCACGTACGCCGAGGGCCGCTGCTCCGAGTCAGGTAGATCAACCATGAAGGGCCATCAACGTCAGGTCCGAACCCTGTCCGCCGATCCAGGAGGCGCGGCCCGCGGATCGCCGGACGCATGTGTCCCTCCTAGCATCGGATTCCCCGGTCCTCGCCGGGATTCTTCGCTCAGGCGCCGCCCGCGCGCCGCCGTTTTGCCCACGCCCTCCCCCCGGCGCGCGCGCGGGCGCGGCGCGCGGGGGCGCGGGCTGGGCGATCGCGCTCCGGCGGCGTCCTCGACGCGCTTCGATAGCGTGCATGGTTGATTGTACAATCAAGGTTGATCAACCTCATGCGATGCCCAACATGTCCTTGGCGGAGGTGATCGGATGAAGGACGTGGCGGCGCCGCTCGCGAGCGGCCTGGAGGGTGTGGTGGTGGCGGAGACTCGGCTCTCGGAGGTGGACGGCGAGCGGGGGAGGCTCACGCTCGCCGGCCACGACGTCGAGGCGCTCGCCGGCGGCGGCGGGGTGACGTTCGAGGACGCGTGCGGGCTGCTCTGGGGCGGCGCGCTGCCCTCGGCGACGGAGCGGGAGGCGCTCCGGGGCGCGATCGCCGAGGGGCGGACGCGGGCCTTCGCGCTGCTCGGCCGGCTCGGGGACGCGCTCCACGCGGGCGACGGCATGGATGCGCTCCGCGCCGCGGTCGCCCACCTCCGCGGCGACGCGTCGCCCGCGGCGATCGCCGGGGCGGTCGCGACGTTCGCGGCGGCCTGGTCGCGGCGGCGCGCGGGCGAGGAGCCGGTCGCGCCCGATCCGGCGCTCCGGCTCTCGGCCGACTACCTGCGCATGGCGCGCGGCGCGGCGGCGAGCGAGGCCGAAGCGCGCGAGCTCGACACGTACCTCGTGACGGTCTCGGACCACGGCATGAACGCGTCCACCTTCACCGCGCGCGTGGTCACCTCGACGGGGTCGGACGCGGTCTCGGCGGTGGTCGCGGCGATCGGCGCGCTGAAGGGGCCGCTCCACGGCGGCGCGCCGGGGCCGGTGCTCGACATGCTCGACGCCATCGGGGCAGCGGCGGGCGAGGGCGGCGCGCCGTCGCCAGGCAGCGCCGAGCGCTGGATCCAGGCGGAGCTCGCGGCGGGGCGGCGGATCATGGGCATGGGGCACCGGATCTACCGGGTGAGGGATCCGCGGGCGGCGGTGCTCGAGCGGGCGATCGAGCGGCTCGGGCGGACGGCGGGCGGGGCGCAGGGCGCCCGGCTCGCGCTGGCGCGCGCGGTCGAGCGGGCGGCGGAGGCGGCGCTCCGCGCGCGGCACCCGGAGCGACCGCTGCGCGCGAACGTCGAGTTCTACACGGCGGTGCTGCTCGACGCGCTCGGGCTGCCGCGCGCGCTCTTCGCGCCGACCTTCGCGGTGGGCAGGGTCGCCGGCTGGTACGCGCACATCGAGGAGCAGCGGCGCGTCGGGCGGCTCATCCGGCCGAGCTCGCGTTACGTTGGGGACGTTCCACGGGCGGCCGCTGTCCCCGGAGCCGCAGCCCCGCCGCACTGACGCCGGAGCGGCAGGAGCCCCGCGGCAGGAGCCCCGCCCGCGCTGGCGACAGAGCGCCGCGACGGTCCTGACCCCGCCCTAGGTCGACAGGGGGCGGGGAGGACTTATTGAAGAACTCAGGGCGGGCATTCCCCTCATCCCCGCTGTCCTGTCATCCCCGCCGCCCGAAGATCACCGACACAAGCCATTCCGCTGTCCCGGAACGGCGAAAGGGGAACGCACCGAGCGCAGGTAGGACGTTGTTCGTCCTGCAAAGTTGGCAGCTTCGCGAGGGTACTGTTACCATGTTCAGTATGTCGCCCGTCGCTCTTGCCGCTCCTCTCGCCCGGGACCTGCTGCGCCACACCCTCCCCGAGTTCGAAGCGCGCGCCAAGACGCTACCGCTCAGTATACAGGAAATTAATGACGCGCTCCCGGAAGGGGGTCTGCCGCGCGGGGGGGTGGTGGAGCTCGCCGCGCCGCGGGGGCTCGGGCGGTCCACCACCATCGCCCTCTCCGCATGCGCGTCGGCGCAGGCGGAGGCGCGGCTGCGCGGGACGAGCGCGACGGCGGGGGCGTGGTGCGCGTGGATCGACCCGAGCGGCTCGCTGTTCGCGCCGGCGGTCGCGCGCGCGGGGGTCGACCTGAGCCGGCTGCTCGTGGCGCGGCCCCCCGTGGAGATGCTCGCCAAGGTCGCGGTCCGGATGGCGATGAGCCGGGCGTTCGCGGTGCTCGTGATCGACGTGGCCGGGGTCCCGGGGGCCTTCGGTCAGGGGGCGGGGAAGGGGGAGCGGGGCGCGCCCGCGGCGGGGCGCCGCGAGGAGGACCTCGCGCGGTGGGTCAACGTGGTGCGCAAGCTCGCCCTGGCCACCGAGGGGAGCGACGGGACGATCCTGCTCCTCACCGATCGCCAGGCGGCGCGGCCGATGCCGCTGCCGGTCGCGATGCGGCTGGAGCTCGAGCAGGTCGCCGAGGGGCGGCTGATGGTGCGCGTCGCCAAGGATCGGCGCGGGCGCGTGACGTCGCCGACGCCGGTGGTGCTCGGCGAGCGGGCGCGGGAGAAGGCGGAGCGGGCGGCGGGAAGCGAGCCGCGGCCCGCGCTGTCGCGGGCGTGAGGAGGACAGGCGATGGCGGCGAGGCGCATTGTGGCGATCGTGCTCCCGCAGCTCGCGTGCGAGCTGGTGAAGCAGCGTGGGCCGGTCTCACCGAGCGGGAAGGCGCCGCTCGCGGTGATCATCGGCGGCGAGGAGGAGCGCCGGGCCGCGCTCGCCGCGCGGTCCGAGCGCGAGCCGGCGGCGCCGGTGGCCGTGATCGACGTCGTCGACGACGAGGCGCGGCGGTACGGGGTCAGGCCGGGGCAGAAGGTCGTCGAGGCGGCGGCGCTGGTCGCGCACCTCGCGATCCACCGGGTGACGTTCGCCGAGATCGACGCGGCGCTCGGGCGGGTCGCCGAGGTGGCGCTCGGGCTCGGGGCGACGGCGGCGATCCAGCTCGGCGAGCAGGGCGCGCAGGCGCGCGCCGGCGCGCGCGCGGGGGCGTCGCGGGCTAGCCGCCCCGGCGAGCGCGCCGCGACCACGGCGCGGAGCCCCTGGGGCGACGGCCCGTACGACACGGTGTGGCTCGACATCACCGGGGCGTCGCACCTCGTCGGCGGCGAGGAGGCGCTGCTCGGCGATCTCGGCGAGCGCGTGGCGGCGCTCGGCCACCGGGCGCGGCTCGCGATCGCCGACGGGCCGCGGCTCGCGCAGGCGCTGGCGCGCTTCGGCGCGCACGCGGACGGCGCGCCAGGGGCAGACGCCCCGATCGCGCCGCCGGGCAAGGGGGCGCAGGCGATCGGGCCCCTGCCGGTGCAGGCGCTCCCGGTCGAGCGCGAGGTGGCGAGCTTCCTCGTCCGGCTCGGCGTGCTCCGCGTCGAGGACCTCGCTCGCCTGCCGCGGGCGCAGGTGGCGGCGCGGCTGGGCCCGCGGACGGTCGAGGTGATGGAGCTCCTCGCCGGGCGCGATCCCGTGCCGCTCCTGCCGTACGAGGTGCCCCGGCTGATCGAGGAGGAGGTGCTCTTCGACGAGCCGGTCGAGAGCGCCGAGTCGCTCCTGTTCGTGCTGCGCGGCATGACGTCGCGCATCTCGTCCCGGCTCGCCGCGCGCGGCGAGGCGTGCGGGCGGCTCAACGTCGCGATCGCCTACGATCGCTCGATCGCGCGGCTCCGCCTCGGCGATCGCGACGACGAGGTCGCCGACGCGCTCCTGGAGGACGAGGAGCGCGGCCCCTCGCTGCGCTTCCACGTCGACATGCCGGTGCCCCTCTCGGACGCGGGCGATCTGCTCCGCCCGCTCAAGGCGAAGCTCGAGCGGATCGAGCTCGCGGCGCCCGCGGTGGGGGTCCACCTCATCGCCTCCCGCATCGCGCGCGCCCGCCGGGTGCAGCTCGATCTGTCGCGCGACCGCTCGGTCGATCCCGACAGCCTGCCGGCGCTCCTGGCCGAGCTCTCGGCGGAGATCGGCGCGGAGCGGGTGGGCGTCCTGGAGGTCGCCGACGCGCACCGCCCCGAGGCGCGGTCGCGGCTCGTGCCGGTCTCGGACGAGGCGGCCGCGGGGCGCACGTCCGCCGCGGCCCGCGCGCGCGCCGCGGCGGAGCAGGGGGCCGCGGGGGAGCGCGCGGAGGGGGCCGACGCGCCGGCGCCGGAGCCCGCGCGGCTCCTCCCGCAGCCGATCCCGCTCGGCCGCGTGGGGCGCGGGGCGATCGTGGCGGTCGACCGGCACCTCTACGCGATCGAGCGGCTCTCCTTCGTGATGCGGCTCGACGCGGTGGAGTGGTGGACGCCCACGCCCGCCTCGCGCGATTACGCGCGCGCCTGGCTGGTCTCGGGCGCTCCGTCCGGCAGGGCCGCCCCGGCGCGCCTCGGCGAGCTGCGCCCTCCCCGCGACGGCGCGAGCGCGAGCTCCTGCGGCGAGGCGTGGATCTACGTCGACCGCGCGACGGGCGAGGCCTTCCTGCAGGGGTGGTGCGAGTGAGCGCCGGCGCCTCGGTGCCGTTCGCGGAGCTCTGCGGCCGCTCCTGCTTCTCGTTCCTCGAGGGCGCCTCGCACCCCGAGGAGCTCGTGCACCGCGCCAAGGAGCTCGGCCTCGAGGGGCTCGCGCTCTGCGATCGCGACGGGATCTACGGGAGCGTCCGCGCTCACACGGCGGCGAAGAAGGTCGAGCAGCGGGTGATCGTCGGGGCCGAGCTGACGATCGGCGCGACGCGCGCGGCGCGCTCGACGGACGAGCGCGCCGGGCCGCGCGCCGAGCGCGCGCCGGAGGTCCAGCCCTCGGTGGTCCTCCTGGTCGAGGACAGCGAGGGGTACGCGAACCTCTGCCGGCTGCTCACGCTCGCGCACGCCGATTGCGAGAAGGGGACGGCGAGCATCTCGGCGGAGGCGATCGCGGCGGCGCCGCGGGGCCTGTCCGCGATCGTGCCGCTCGATCCGCTCGTGCCCGCGGCCGCCTCCGGCGCGCTCATCGGCGCGCTGCGCGACGCGTTCGGCGAGCGCGCGCTCGTCGCGACCTGGAAGCACCTCGACCGCCGCGACGGCGAGCGGGTCGCGGCGGCCCTCGCGGCGGAGCGGCGCTACGGCCCCTGCGTCGTCGCGACCGCGCGCCCGCTCTACCACCACCCGTCGCGCAAGCCGCTCGCCGACGTGCTCACGTGCATCCGGACCAAGACCACGCTCGATCAGGCCGGGACGCGCATCGCGCCCAACGCGGAGGCGTACGTGCGGTCCGGCGCGCAGATGGCGGCGCTGTTCCGCGATCATCCGGCCTGGGTCGCGCGCACGGTGGAGGTCGCCTCCCGCTGCCGCTTCTCGCTGGCCGAGCTCCGCTACAGCTTCCCGAGCGACGCCCTCTGCATGCCGGGGGAGACGTCGGATCAGGCGCTGCGGCGCCTGACCGAGGAGGGCTGCCGCGACCGTTACCCGGAGGGGACGCCGCCGCAGGTGCGCGCGCAGATCGAGAAGGAGCTCGCGCTGATCGCGAAGCTCGGCGTGGCGCCCTACTTCCTCAGCGTGCAGCAGGTCGTGAAGATCGCCCGCGCGCGGCAGATCCTCTGCCAGGGCCGCGGCAGCGCGGCGAACAGCGCGGTGTGCTTCGTGCTCGGCGTGACGGCGGTGGACCCGGCCCGATCCAACCTGCTCTTCGAGCGCTTCCTGTCGGAGGAGCGCAACGAGCCGCCGGACATCGACGTCGATTTCGAGCACGAGCGCCGGGAGGAGGTGATCCAGGCGATCTACGAGATGTACGGACGCGACCGGGCGGCGATGGTCTCGGAGGTGATCGCCTACCGAGGGAAGAGCGCGCTCCGCGAGGTGGGCAAGGCGTTCGGCTTCTCGGCGGATCAGGTCGACAGGCTGAGCGGCCTCGTGCTCCACCACGAGGCGGACATCACGGAGCAGCGGGTGAGCGAGGCGGGCCTCGATCCGGACGACGTGCGTGTCCGGCAGGCCGTCCTGATGGCGAGCGCGCTGGAGGGCTTCCCGCGCCACCTCTCGATCCACGTCGGCGGCTTCGTGCTCTCGTCGGAGCCGCTGCACAAGGTGGCCCCGGTCGAGCCAGCGCGGATGGAGGGCCGCACGGTGATCCCGTGGGACAAGGACGACCTCGACGATCTCGGCTTCTTCAAGATCGACGTCCTGGCCCTCGGCATGCTGACGGCGATCCGCAAGGCGCTCGGGTTGATCCACACAGATCGGTACGCCGAGCTCGGGGGCCGGCCGGCCGACGCGGCTCGTGACGCCGCGGACGCGGATCGCTCGGTCGACGCGGCTCGTGACGCCGCGTCCGCGGGCCCCTCGGTCGACGCGGCTCGTGACGCCGCGTCCGCGGGTCCCTCGGTCGACGCGGCTCGGGGCTCCGCGTCCGCGGGCCCCTCGGTCGACGCGCGTCGAGGCGCCGCGTTCGATCCGATCGCGGCGCTCGCGCAGATCCCGCCGGAGGACCCGGCCGTCTACGAGGCGATCGGCCGGGCCGACACGGTGGGGGTGTTCCAGATCGAGAGCCGCGCCCAGATGGCGATGCTCCCGCGGCTGAAGCCGAGCAAGTTCTACGACCTGGTGATCGAGGTGGCGATCGTGCGTCCCGGGCCCATCCAGGGCGGGATGGTGCACCCCTACCTGCGCCGGCGGACGGGGCAGGAGCCGCCGGTGTCCCCGCACCCGTGCCTGGACCCCATCCTGGAGCGCACGCTCGGCGTGCCGCTCTTCCAGGAGCAGGTGATGCAGATCGCGATGGTCGGCGCGGGCTACACGCCGGGCGAGGCCGATCAGCTGCGCCGCGACATGGCGGCGTGGAAGAAGCACGGGCGCCTGGAGCGGCACCGCGGGCGGCTCATCCAGGGCTTCGCCGAGCGGGGGATCTCGGCGAAGTTCGGGGAGATGCTCTACCAGCAGATCCAGGGCTTCGGCGAGTACGGCTTCCCGGAGTCGCACGCGGCGAGCTTCGCGCTGCTCGTGTACGCGTCGGCCTGGCTCAAGGTCCACCATCCGGCGGCGTTCACCTGCGCGCTGCTCAACGCGCAGCCCATGGGGTTCTACAGCCCGTCGGCGCTTGTGCAGGACGCGCAGCGGCACGGCGTCGAGGTGCGCCCGGTGTGCGTGGTGCAGAGCGCGTGGGACGCGACCCTCGAGCCCGGCGAGACGCCCTCGGCGGGCCCGGCGCTGCGGCTCGGCATGCGCCTCGTGAAGGGGCTCGGGGAGGCGGCGGTGGCGGCGATCGTGGCGGCGCGCGAGGAGGCGCCGTTCACGGGTCTCCCGGATCTCGTGAGGCGCACGGAGCTGAAGAAGAACGAGGTGGAAGCGCTCGCCGAAGCGGGTGCGCTCGCCGCGATGGTCCCCGCCCGGAGAGAGGCGCTCTGGCGGGCGCGCGCGCCCCGCGTGGAGGGGTTGTTCGACGGCGTGCCGATCGAGGACGACAGCGACGTCGGGCTGCCCCCGCTCAGGCCGCTGGAGCAGCTCGCGCTGGATTACGGGCGCGTGGGCCTGTCGCTGCACGATCACCCGATGCGACACCTGCGACCGGCGCTCAAGCGGCGGCGCGGGGCCGGGCGCGTGCGGACCGCCGAGGAGATCAAGGCGGCGCGCAACGGGGAGAGCGTGCGGGTCGCCGGGATGGTGGTCGGCCGCCAGCGGCCCGCGACGGCGAGCGGCGTGACGTTCGTGACGCTTGAAGACGAGACCGGCGTGGTCAACGTCATCGTCCAGAAGCAGGTCTTCGAGGAGCACTACCAGGTGGCGCGGCACGCCGCGCTGTTGCTCGTCGCCGGGCGGGTCGAGCGTCAGGGCGAGGTGATCCACGTGCTCGCGCGCGAGCTGGAGCGGCTGGAGCTGCCGAACGACGAGGAGATCACGCTGAAATCGCGCGACTATCACTGAGGGCGCCCGGCGGCGCGGCGACGACCTCGAGGAGCAGCGCGCGCCTCAGGGCGCGGCGACGACCTCGTCGACCAGCGAGAGCAGCGTCGCCGCGTCGAACGGCTTCAGCAGCAGCCGGGCGTTGACCTGCTGCAGGAACGACTTGCTGCGCTCCGTGAAGGCGCCGCCGGTCAGGAACACGACCCGGCGCTGCTGCTCGGGCGCGTGCTCGGCGAGCGACGCGTAGAAGTCCATCCCCGTCATGTCGGGCATCATGAGATCGCACAGGATGGCGTCGTAGCGCTCCCCGGCGCGGATCCGGGTGAGCGCGTCGCGCGCGCTCGCGGTCGCGGTCGTCTCGTGCCGCGGCTCGAGCGTCCCCGCGATGGCGCGCGTGAGCAACGGCTCGTCGTCGATGATGAGGACCCGCTGTCGCGGCGCCGCCTGCGGCGCGGCCCCGGCGAGCCCGCCGCCATCGCGCCGCCCGCTCGACGCGCCGGAGACGGCGTCCGCCGCGGCCCGCGCCTCGGCGGACGTGGCGGCGGGGAGGACGACGCGGAACGTGCTCCCCTGGCCGGGGCGGCTCTCCACCTCGATCCGACCCCCCAGCGCCGCGACGATGGCGTGGCAGATCGCGAGCCCGAGGCCGAGCCCTTCGCCCTCTTCCTTGCTCGTATAGAACGGCTCGAAGATCCGCTCGAGCGACTCGGGCGCGATCCCGGCGCCGGTGTCGCGCACCTCGACGACGACCCACCCCACGGCGTCGCAGCGCGTCGAGAGCTCGATCACGTTCTGCGCGGCGAGCCCCTCCGGGATGGCCTGCGCGGCGTTCACGATGAGGTTCAGGAAGACCTGCGCGAGCCGCGGCTCGTTCGCCTCGACGGGGGGCACCTCCTGGAAGCTCCGGACGACGCGGGCGCGGTGCCGGATCTCGTTCATCGCCATGTGGACGCAGGAGTCGAGCACCCGCCTGGGGTCGACCGGCCCGCGGCGATCCTCTTCGGCGCGCGAGAAGCTGTGGAGATCGCGCACGATGAGCCGCACCCGCTCTGCGCCCTCGCGGGCGTCCTCGAGGAGGCTCAGCACCTCGGAGAGCTCGCTCGACGGCCCGCGGCCGTCGCCGTGGGAGCGAGCCCACGGGCCGCTGCGCGGCGCGCCGTTCCGCCGCTCCATCGCGCCGATGCGCCGGAGGGCCGCGTCGACGTTCGTGATGACGAAGGCGAGGGGGTTGTTGATCTCGTGGGCGACCCCGGCGGCGAGCGTGCCGACGCTCGCCATGCGACCGGCGAGGACGAGGCGGGCCTGCGTCTGCGCGAGCGCCTGGCGCGAGGCGGCGTCGCGCGCGGCGCGCTCGCGGGCGACGGCGAGCCGCGCCCGGGCGCCCGTGTCGTCGTCGCCCACGAGCAGGAAATCGCTCGCGCCCGCCGCGAGGAGCCCGTCGAGGTCCGTGTCGCGCTCGGCGATCGCGAGGAGGAACACCGCGTCGCCGCCGGGCTGCGCCCGCGCGCGGCCGCAGAACGCCGCGGCGCCGGCCGGGTCGCTGGCATCGACGGCGAGCACCAGCGGCGGCTCGCGCAGGCACCGCGAGAGCGCGCGCTCGGGATCGGAGACGACGCAGACGTCCGGCACATGGCGTCGGATCAGCGCCTCGAATCGCTCGCTCGCCGCGGCGCGCCCGCGGAGGAGCAGGAAGGCGCCCGACTCAGCGCTGCCCATCGACGTCCTCTCCGTGTCCTTCGCAGGCCCTTTACCGCATCTCCATCCCGGCGTGCACGCAGGACGTTCCGTCCCCCCGGTATCTGCCGTTCCGCCGGCCGCTTTCGCGCCGTCCGCCCGGCGATCCGCTGGCCCGCTGCCGCCCCTGCGGTCGGCTCGCCCTCGCGCGGCGCCCCTCGCCGGTCGCGCGGCGCCCTCGCCCGTCGCGCGGCGCCCCTCGCCCGTCGCGCGGCGCCCTCACCCGTCGGGCGGCACCCTCGCCCGTCGCGCGGCGCCCCTCGCCGGTCGGGCGGCGCCCTCACCCGTCGCGCGGCGCTAGCGAGCGCTCGCCGCCGCGTCGTCGTCTGGATCCCCGTCGTCGGTCACCCTCGACGCGCCGTCCGTGAGCGGCGGGTACAGGCTCTCGACGAGCTCCGCGGAGAGCCGGTCCGCGAGGCGCGCGTCCATCCGCGCCATCGCCTCGCGCAGCCGATCGATCTCCGCCGAGAGCGCTTCCTTGAGCGGCCGCCGCTGCGCCTCCTCCATCGCGGCGAGCTCCGCCAGCGCCTCCTCGAGGCGGGCGCGCGCCGCCTCGTCCGCGCCGCCCGCGTCGGATCCCCGGAGCAGGTGCTCCGCGACGCGCACGCGACCGCGGTAGCGCACCCGCGTCCGCTCGAGGAAGTCGCGGTACGGCTTCACGGCCCCGCTGAGGGCCTGCACCGCGGCCCCGAGCGCGCGCGCCTCGCCGCGCAGCGCCTCGCGATCGGCATCGGCGAGCGCCGGGTTGTGCTCGACGTGGGCCTCCAGCGTGGCCAGCACCTCGCGGGCCCACCGCAGGTGCCGGAGCCCCGAGGCGCCGCGCGAGAGGAGCCGCCCGCCCGCGTGAGGCCCCTCGCTCACGCCACCGCCGCCGCCGGCGCCGCCTCGCGCTCCGGCCGCTTCGCCGTCTCGTTGATCCGCACGCTGACGAGCTTCGAGACGCCGGGCTCCTGCATCGTGACGCCGTACAGCACGTCGACCGACTGCATCGTGCGCTTGATGTGCGTGATGAGGATGAACTGCGAGTGGCTCGTCATGCTCCGGATCGCCTCGTTGTAGCGGGCCACGTTCGCCTCATCGAGCGGCGCGTCGACCTCGTCGAGGATGCAGAACGGCGACGGCTTGAACTGGAAGATCGCGAAGATGAGCGACACCGCGGTGAGCGCCTTCTCGCCGCCGCTCATGAGCTCGATGTTGCCGAGCTTCTTGCCCGGCGGCTGCGCCAGGATCTCGATGCCCGTCTCCAGCATGTCGTCGGGGTTCGTCAGCCTGAGCTCCGCCTGGCCGCCGCGGAACATCTTGGGGAACAGCGCCTTGAAGCGCGCGTTGATGCCGTCGTACGTCGTCTTGAAGAGCCGCTTCGACTCGCGGTTCATCTGGGCGATCGCCTTCTCCAGGTCGTCGAGCGCCTTCTCGAGGTCGGCCTTCTGGCTCGAGTAGTACGTGTACCGCTCCTCGGCCTCGGCGTGCTCGCGCACGGCGTCGAGGTTGACGGGGCCCATGCGGTCGAGCAGCTCCGTCAGCTCCTGGATGCGCGCGCGGTGCGAGGCGTCTACCGGCGGCCGCTTGTGGTAGTCGCCGACGACGCGGGCGAGCTCCAGCCCGCGGAAGCGCTCGCGCACCCCCTCGATGAGGTGGTTGTGCTCGACGCGCAGCCGCTCCAGCGCGAGCTCGTGCTTGCGGAGCTGCTCCGACACGTCGGCGAGCTCCTGGCGCAGCCCGCGCAGGTCGGCCTCGCGCCCCGCGTGCGCCTGCCGCGCCTCGTCCAGCGCCCGCCGCGCCTCGGTCAGCGTGGCCTGCGCGGCGTGCGCCTTGGCGACGGCGTGGACCAGCGCCTCGCGCGCGATCACGATCGTCGCCGCGGCCTTGCCCGCGCCGATCGCGCTCTCCGTCCGCTCCTGGTCGAGCCGGGCGATCCGGCCCTCTAGCTCGCTGCACGACCGCGTGAGCCGCTCGATCGTGCCCCGCGCCGCCGTCGCGCGCTCGCGCACGCGCGCGAGCTTCACCTTGCGCTCGGTCACGACCGACTGCTGCCCGAGCACCCGCTCGCGCCACTCGGCCGCCACCTGCTCGGCGTGCTCGAGGCCGGCCGCGGCCGCCTCGCGCGCCGCGCGCCCGGCCGCGAGCTTGTCGCGCGCCGCCTGCTGCTCGCTCCCGCCGGCGTCGAGGTTGTCGGCGAGGTCCTCGAGCTCGGAGCGCACCACGCCCTCGCGCTTCTGCGCCGCGGCGAGCTGCTCCTCCGCGCGGCGGAGGTCCTTCTCGGCCGTCACCAGCGCGAGCTCCCCCTCGTGCGCCTCGCTCCGCGCGCGCTCGAGCGCCGTCCCCACCTCGGAGATCCGCAGGCGGAGCTTCTGCTGCGCGTCGAGCAGCGCCGTCACCTCCTCCGACTTTGTCGCGACGAACTCGTGCAGCGCGCGCATCTCCCGCTTCTGCTCGATCATCCCGGCCGCCACCGCGTCGCCCGAGCCGCCGCTCACCACCCCGTCCTCGCGGATCACGGTGCCGTCGAGCGTCACGAGCGTGCACCCCGCGCCCTCGGCCGCGAGCCGCGCCGCGACCTCGGCGCTCGCGACGACCACCGCGTCCCCCACGAGCGCGCGCGCCAGCGCCTCGTCCTCGGGCGCGAAGACGAGCCGATCCGCGAGCGGCCCCAGCACCCCCTCGCCGCGCGGCGGCCGCCGCGCGGCGCCGGCCACGAACGGAGGACGCGCCGCGATCACGCTGGCCCGCCCGCGGTTGTTCTTCGACAGGTCCGCGAGCAGCGCGATCCCGCGCTCGACGTCGCTCACGACCGCGCACTGCAGCCTGTCGCCGAGCAGCCCCGCGAACGCCGCGGTCAGCTCGGCCGGCGCCTCGATCCGGTCGGCCACGAGCCCGAGCAGCGCCGGGTCCTTCGTCTTCAGGAGGTTCTTCACCCCCGCGCCGACGCCCTCCAGCCGGGCGTGCAGCTCCTCGAGCGCGCGGAGCCGGTTGCGCCGCTGCCCGAGCTCGTTCTTCGCGTGCTCCACGGCGCGGTCGCTCGAGACCGCCTGCTCCCGCAGCGCCTTCATCTCGGCGTCGAGCCGCGTTCGTTCCTCCGCGGAGAGCCGCTTCCCCTCGGCGAGCTCCGCCACGTTCCGCGTCAGCGACGAGCGCCGCCGCTCGAGCTCCTCCGACTCGTACATCAGCCGCCCGAGCTCGTCCTCGAGCTTCGCCCGCCGCTGGCTCATCTCCGCCATGCGCCGGTCGAACCCGGCGAGCGACGCCTCGGCGGCCGCGACCGCCGCGGTGGCCTCGGCGGCGCGCCGGCGGAGCGCGGCGACCTCGTGCTCGGCGGTGCGCTCGCCGTGCCGCAGCTCCTCGAGCCGCTCGTGCTGCTCGAGCGCGAGCTCGCTCTCGCGCGCCTCCTCTTCCTCGACGCCCGCGAGCTGCGCCTCGAGCTGCTCCTTCTCGGCCTTGAGCTCCGCGACCGTCTTCTCGAGATCTCCTTGCTCCTTGGCCGCGGTGACGAGCCGCTCTTCCAGGTGCCGCAGGCGGTCGCGCGCCCGCGCGATCTCCGCCTCGTGGGTGCGCACCTGGTTGTCGGCCGCGAACGCCTCGTTCTGCGCGCGCTCGGCCCGCTCCTCGCAGGCGAGGGCCTCGAGCCGGGTGACCTCGATCTCGGCCTCGCGCGCGGCGAGCGCGGTCCGGGACGCCTGCTCGCGCTCGGCGTGCTCGGCCCTGCCGATCGACTCGCGCTGCGTGAGCACCGTGATCTCGAGGAGCTTGTGCGACGCCTCGTGGAGCACGAGGTCCTCCAGCTCCTTGCGGTAGTTCACGTACCGCTCGGCCTTCGCGGCCTGGCGCTTCAGGGACGCGAGGTTCCGCTGGATCTCGGAGACGATGTCCCCCACGCGGAGCAGGTTCTGCCGCGTCTGGTCCATCTTCTGCTCGGCCTGCTTCTTCCTGGCCTTGTACTTCGTGATGCCGGCGGCCTCCTCGATGAGCATCCGCCGGTCCTCCGGGCGCGCGGAGACGATGAGCCCGATCTTGCCCTGCTCGACGATGGAGTAGGCCTTCGTGCCGACGCCGGTGCCGAGGAAGAGATCGGTCACGTCCTTGAGCCGGACCTGGGTCTTGTTGATGAGGTACTCGCTCGTCCCGTCGCGGAAGAGCCGGCGCGTCACCGCGATCTCGGCGTAGTCCCGGTACTCGAGCGGCAGCTGCGACGCGGCCGTCGGCTCGCTGTTGTCGAAGGTGAGCGTCACCTCGGCCATCCCGTGCTGGGCGCGGGTCTCGGAGCCGTTGAAGATGACGTCGGACATCGACTTGCCGCGCAGGTGCTTCGCGCTCTGCTCGCCGATGGCCCACCGGATCGCGTCGACGATGTTCGACTTGCCACAGCCGTTCGGACCGACGATGCCCACCACGTCCGTGTCGAAATGGACCACCGTCCGATCGACGAACGATTTGAACCCGCTGATCTCGAGCTTCCGAATGCGCATGGCGTCCCCGGGACCGGACGGGCGAGCTTAAACGTATCGTCACAGCACGCCACGTACCGTCACATCTGGCTTCTACCCCGGGGTCTACGTGGGCTGGCACCGCGCGGCAAGGCCGGATCCCGCCTCCTCACGCGCTCGTTGAGGACCGAGTCTTGCCCAGGGCGGTCGAGGATGTCGATGACGCGGACCGACGTAGATGACGCGACGGATGTGAGCGCCATTACGGTCTGACCGCGCGGGAGCGTGGAGCGGGATCGACGCTCCGAAATGCGACGGACCGACGTCAGAATCGCAACAGTTGCCTTTGGCAGCCGCCTTGACAGGTGGCTAACGTAGCCATATCCCTCGCGTTGTTCCGAGGAGTAGAAACGCCATGCCCACGTACGAGTACGCTTGCACATCCTGCGCGCATGAATGGGAGGCCGAGCAGTCGATCAAGGAGGCGCCGCTCTCGGAGTGCCCGTCGTGCCACAACGCGACGGCCCGGCGGCAGATCTCGCGCGGCACGGGCTTCATTCTCAAGGGCGGTGGCTGGTACTCCGACCTGTACGCCTCGGGCTCGAACAAGCCGCCCGCGAAGTCGGAGAGCGGCTCGGGTAGCTCCTCAGGGTCCTCGGGGACGAGCTCCGACTCCGGGTCGAGCAGCTCCTCGTCGACGACCAGCAGCAAGAGCGACTCCAGCGCGTCGTCCGCCTCCGCAGCGGCCTGACGCGACCCCGGCGATCCAAGGCGACGTGTGGCCAGCCGTGCGAGGTGCGGCGTCGCAGCCCTGCGCCCGGAGCGCTGCGAGTCCACCTGCGCCGGGGGCGGTGCTAGGGTGGCCGGGATGGATGAGAGAAAGCGACTTGAGGAGCTCCGCCGGCAGCTCACGGAGCTGGATCAAGAAATCCTACGAAGCATCGAGCGCCGGGCGCGCATCGCGCACGAGCTGGCCAAGCTGAGGACGGGCACGGCCCGGTTCGCCCCCACGGCAGACGCCGCCCATATCCAGGCGCTCGAGCGCGCCGTGACGCCGCCGTTCCCGCAGCGCGCGGTGCGGCCGATCTTCGTCGCCATCGACGCGGCCTCGCGCGCGTTCGAGCTCGCGCCCCGGGTCGCGTACCTGGGCGCCGAGGGCGACTTCGGCTGGACCGCGGCGCACGATCACTTCGGGGTCGGCGGCGAGTTCGTCCGCGCGGACGGCCCCGCCGCCGCCATCGAGGAGGTCGCGCGCTCGCGCGCGGACTTCGCCGTGGTCCCCTACGAGTCGCTCAAGGAAGGGCCGATCTTCCCGACGATCCAGGCGATCGGCGGCGCCGACCTCAAGGTGGTCGGCGAGCGCCAGCTGGTGCAGGCGCTCGACCTCGTGAACCGGACCGGCAACCTCGCCGACGTCGAGCGGGTATACGCCTCGCCGCAGGACCACGTGGCCTGCGTGCACTACCTCGAGCTCCAGCACCCGCGCGCGCTGGTGCTCGACGTGCGCTGCCCGCAGGCCGCGTGGGAGCTCGCGGCCGAGAACGAGGGCAGCGCCGCCATCGTGCCCCGCGGCTTCAGCGGGGCGCCGGAGCTCCGGGTCGCCCGCGAGAACGTCGGCGACGAGGGCGAGCTCCGGATCCGCTACGCGGTGCTGTCGCGGCTCCCCTCGCCGCGCTCGGGCCACGACGCAACGGCGATCCTCTTCAGCGTCCACGATCGGCCCGGCGCGCTCCACGACATCCTCCAGCACTTCAAGGAGCGCAGCTGCAACCTCCGGCGGGTCCACTCCCGCCCCGTCCCCGGCGAGGGCTGGGACTACGTCTTCTACGTCGAGGTCAGCGGACACACGACCGATCGCGCGCTCGTCGCGGCGCTCGAGGGCGTGAAGCGCGAGACCAAGATGCTGAAGATCATCGGCTCCTTCCCCCTGGAGCGCCCCGACCCGCCGCACGAGCGATCTTGATGACGAACACGATGGAGCAGACGCTGCTGCAATCCCGGGGCGCCGCCGCCCTGCGCCGCGCGGCGCTCGCGCTCGCGATCGCGGCGCCCGCCGCCCCGGCGCTCGCCGGCTGCGGGGGCGCGGACGACAGCCTCGCGCTGGTCGGCGGCGAGAAGATCGACGCGACCGCGATCGACCGCGACCCCCTGGCGGTCCTGCCGAGCGGCGTGGTGATGCTCGGCTACCTCGACGCGGCGGCGATGTTCACCTCCGGCCTGGGCGGCGAGGTCAACCAGCTCATCACGAACCTGCTCCCGCTGGGCCCAGAGTCGAACTTCGTCCCGTCGCGCGACATCGTGAAGATCTACGGCGGGCTCTACGCGATGCAGGGCGCGGACTTCTGCGCCGTGATGCAGGGCAACTTCGACGTCGACGCGATCCGCCGCTCCGCCGACGCGAGGTCGGTCACCGTCATCGGCGCGCCGCTCGTGAAGACGCGCTACGCGGACAACGATCTCTTCACGGCCGGCAACGTGGGCTTCGTCGTGCTCACGCCGCACACGATCCTCACCGGCAACGAGACCGGCATGCGGCGGGCCCTCGATCGGCTCCGCTTCAGCGCGCTGAAGCGGTCCGTGCCCTCGTGGATGGTCGAGCTGCTCGGCACGAAGAACGCGTCGTTCGCCTTGGCCGGCGATCTCTCGAGCCAGCCCGCGGTCGCGTCGGCGGCGGGGCAGCTCCCGTTCCTCGCGGGCCTCCAGTACGTGCGCGTCATCGGCAACTTCCAGCCGCCCGGCGTCAACTTCGCCGGCGCGCTCACGTACACGGACCCGCAGAGCGCGGCGAACGGCGCCGTCGCGCTCCGCAACCTCGAGCAGATCGCCAGGATCGCGAGCCTGCTCTCGTCGTGGGGCTTCGGCTACGGCTCGATCCCCCCGATGCAGGTGGCGCAGCGCGAGAGCGACGTCGGGTTCACGCTGCCCCTCGGCGAGGGGATCGTGCGGATGCTCCTCCGCACGGCCGCCGAGACGGCGAGGGCCGCGGCGCTCGTGCGCTGACTCATCCCTTGCGGGACGGCGGCGCCGCGCGCGCGGGGTCGTCCGGCCACGCGTGCTTCGGGTAGCGGCGCCGGAGCTCCTTGGCGATCGCGGGGTAGTGGCGCGCCCAGAACCCCGAGAGGTCCGTCGTGACCTGCACGGGGCGCTGGTTCGGCGCGCACAGGTGCAGCACGACGGGCACCCGTCCGCCGGCGACGCGCGGCCCCTCGGCCATGCCGAAGAAATCCTGCAGCCGGGACGCGAGCGACGGCGGCGCGTCGGCCGCGTACTCGAGGCGCGCCCGGCGGCCGCCGGGCAGGACGATCGACTCGGGGGCGAGCTCGGCGAGCGCTCGCGCCTGCGCGGGGCGCAGCGAGGCGTGCACGGCGGCCGCGAGGTCCGCGTCGCGGAGCTCGGCGAAGCTCCTGCGGCCCTCGCAGAGCGCCTCGAGCGCGGCGAGCACCGCGTCCTCGCCCACGTCGGGCAGCCCGGCGTCCGGGCAGTGCGCGCGCACGAACGCGACCCGGAGGAGCCAGCCATCGAGCGCGTCGCCCTTCACGAACGCGCGCCACCCCTTCGCCTTCGCCTGCGCGGCGAGCTCCCGCGCCGCCGCCTCGGCGAGCGGCCCGCCCGCGCTCGCGGCCGGCCGCGACTCGTCGAGCACGAGGCCGTCGTACGAGAGCCGACGCACGACCTCGACGCGCTCCGCGGTGGCGTTCCAGGTCGCCTCGGTCGTGTCCCGGATCGCGTCGGTGAAGAGGTCGAGCAGCCAGTCGGCCTCGATCGCGCTCGCCGACCGGACGACGGTGCGCGCCGAGCGCCCCTCGCTGCGCTCCTCGATGTCGACCGCGACGACGAGGTCGACCTCGTCGATCACGCTCGCCTCGGAGAGCGCGGCCGTCCCGCCGGCGGCCAGCACGACCTCGCGCCCGCTCCGCCCCGACGCGTTGGCCGGGCGGCGGAGGCGCCCCACCCGGTCCGGGTAGCCGGAGAGGATCGCGATGCGCTGCGCGATCTCGCGCGCCTCCGCGGTCTCCGGCGGCGCCGCGCTCCGGTGGTCCGCGAGCCGCGCGAGCTGCTTGCGCGTCCGCTCCACCGCGAGCGCGCGCGCCGGGTCGACGCCGAGCCAGCGCAGGCGGTCCGCCGCGAACCGCGCGCGGTCCGCCTCGTCGAAGGTCTGGAGCGCGGCGAGCAGATCGGAGCTGTGCCGCGCGTACGCCCCCCGCGGGCCTTGCGGCGCGCCGAGGTCGCGCTCGGCGGCGAGCGCCGCCAGGGTGCACCCGTCCTCGGCGACGCCGCGCCGCTCGGCCTCGACGATCATCCGCGCTTGTCGCGGGTGCGCCGGGAAGCGCAGCATCCGCCGGCCGATCGGCGTCACGCGCCGCGCCTCGTCGAGCGCGCCGAGCCGCACGAGCAGCGCCTCGGCCGCGGCGAGCCCGGCGGCGGGCGGCGCCTCCAGCCAGCCGAACCCCTCGAGATCCGTGACGCCCGCGGCGCAGAGCTCGAGCACGGTCTCCGCGAGATCGAGCCTCCGGATCTCGGGCGCGTCGTGCTCCGGCCGCGCGGCGAACTCTCCGCGCGTGTAGAGGCGGAGGCAGCGGCCCGGCCGCGTCCGTCCGGCGCGCCCCGCGCGCTGCGCCGCGGAGGCGCGGGCGATCGGCGCGACGCGGAGCGTGGGCAGCCCCGACCAGGGCGCGTGCGCGGCCACGCGCGCGAGGCCGCTGTCGACGACCGCGACGACGCCGTCGATCGTCACGGAGGTCTCGGCCACGTTGGTCGAGAGGATGACCTTGCGCCGGTCCGCGGGGCGCACCGCGCGGTCCTGCTCCGCCGGCGACAGCGACCCGTGCAGCGGCAGGAGCAAGAGGTCGGCGCTCTTCGCGAGGGGCGCGCACGCCTCCATCGAGCGCCGGATCTCCGCGGAGCCCGGCAGGAACACCAGCACGTCGCCGTCGAGCCCCTCGTCGAGGAGCTGCCGCACGGACGAGGCGACCAGGCTCTCGAGCGTCCTGTCGCCCCAGTGCGCCGGAGCGCGGCGGTCGCCCGCGGCGCGGGTCGACGCGCTCACGCGGGCAGGCTCCAGGTGCTCGATCGCGACGTCGAACATCCGCCCCTCGGCGCGCAGCGTCGCGCAGAGCGGGGCCTCGGCGGCCGGCGCGGCCTCGGCCGCGGAGGTGGGCTGCGCCTCGCGCGCGCCGAGGAACGCCGCGATCGGCCCGGCGTCGAGGGTCGCGGACATCACGACGAGGCGGAGATCGGGCCGCGCGCCGCGCTGCAGCCGGCGGAGCAGCGCCAGCGCGACGTCGCCCGCGAGGTGCCGCTCGTGGAACTCGTCGAGCACCACGGCGCTGACGCCCCGGAGCTCGCGATCGACCAGGAGCCGCCGCGTCAGCACGCCCTCGGTCACGAAGCGGATCCGCGTGGCCGGGCCGGCGGCCTCTTCGAAGCGCATGGTGTAGCCGACGGTCTCGCCCACGCGCTCGCCGAGCTCTTCGGCGACGCGGCGCGCGGAGAGGCGCGCGGCCAGCCGCCGCGGCTCGAGCACCAGGATCTCGCCGCGCTCGGCGAAGCCGGCGTCGAGCAGCGCGCGCGGCACGCGCGTCGTCTTGCCGGCGCCGGGCGGCGCCTCGAGCACCACGCTCGGGTGCGCGCGCAGGGCGGCGCAGAGATCGGGGAGGATCGGATCGATCGGCAGCGGCTGCATGGCTCCGGCGGTTCCCCCGCGAACGGCGCGGGGCCCCGGAGCCTAGCAACCCTTCGAGCGCGTGGACCTGTGATACTCGTCGAATCATCGTGAGCGCCTCGACCGATCCGACCTGCCTCACCGCGACCGCGCTGTCCTCGCTCCTGGCCGCGCGCGAGGTCAGCTCGGAGGAGGTCACGCGGGCGCACCTCGCGCGCATCGGGGCGCTCGATCCGCGCCTCCGCGCCTTCACCCAGGTGCTCCACGACGAGGCGCTCGCGGCCGCGCGCGGGCTCGACGACGAGCGCCGTCGCGGGGAGATCCGCGGCCCGCTCCACGGGCTGCCGATCACCGTGAAGGAGTCGCTCGACATGGCCGGCATGGCCTCGACGCTCGGCGTCGCGTCCCGCAGGGACCACCGGGCGGCCGGCGACGCTGGCGTCACCGCGCTGCTCCGCCGGGCCGGGGCCGTGATCCTCGGGCGCACGAACGTCTCGCAGCTGCTCCTGTACAGCGAGGCGCGCAACCCGCTCTTCGGGCAGACGGCGAACCCGTGGAGCCTCGATCACAGCCCGGGCGGCTCGTCCGGCGGCGAGGCCGCCGCCATCGCGGCGGGGATGTCGCCGCTCGGCATCGGCACGGACATCGGGGGCAGCATCCGCGTCCCCGCGCATTGCTGCGGGATCGCCGGCATGAAGCCCACGCTCGATCGCTGGACCAACCTGGGGAGCAACACGGCGCTGCTCGGGCAGGAGGCGATCCGCTCGCAGGTCGGCCCGATGGCGAGGAGCGCGCGCGACCTCGCGCTCGTCATGTCCGAGCTCGACCCCGCGACCATGGCCGCGCTGGACGTGCGCGTGCCGCCGTTCCCGTTCACCGAGCCGGCGAGCGTCGAGGTGGCGCGGCTGCGCGTCGGGTTCTACTGCGACGACGGGCTCGTCCCTTCCTCGACCGCCGTCGCCCGCGCCGTCGTGAAGGCGGCCTCGGCGCTGCGCGCGCGCGGCGCCACGGTCGTGCCGTTCACGCCGCCCGGCATCCCCGACGCGGTCTACGGGTACTTCGCCGCGCTCTCGGCGGACGGCGGCGCGACGGCGATGTCGCTCCTCCAGGGCGACGCGGCCGACGTCGACGTCTCGCTCCGCTCGCTCCGCGCGATGGCGTCGCTCCCGCCGTTCGCGCGCCGCGCCGCCGCGCGCGTCGCCGGGATCGCGGGCGAACGGCGTCTACAGCGCCTCCTCGAGGTCACCGGGCCGAAGTCCGTCGCCGAGCTCTGGCGCGTCACGCACGCGCTGCGCGAGGCGAGGGCCGCGATCGCGTCGGCGATGCGCGCGGAGTCGCTCGACCTGCTGCTCTGCCCGCCGTACGCCACGCCGGCGCTGCCGCACACCGCGTCGCGCGACTTCGTCCTCGCGGGCAGCGCCGCCATGCTCTGGAACCTCGCGCAGTTCCCGGCCGGCGTCGTCCCCGTGACCCGCGTGCGCGCCGGCGAGGCGCGCCGCGAACGGCCGCGCGATCGGCTGGAGAAGCGGGCCGCCGAGGTCGACGCGAGGAGCGAGGGGCTGCCCGTCGGCGTGCAGGTGGTCGGCTTGCCCTTCAGCGATCACGTGGTGCTGGCCGCGATGATCACCATCGAGGACGAACTCGCCGGCGAGCCGGATCGGCCCGTCACGCCCGTCTCACCGCCCCCGCTCGCCGGATGACGCCGTGAGCCCCGGGGGCCCGGTGACGTGAGCGACACCGGGACGCTATGGCGGGGCCACGCCGCCGTTGCCCGGCGCGTCCACAGTCGACGAGAACTGAAGCCCTACAAAGCCGAAAGGTCCGCCGGAGAACCCTCTCCGCCGGACCAGTCGGGGCGAGTGGATTCGAACCACCGACCCCTTGACCCCCAGTCAAGTGCGCTAACCAGGCTGCGCTACGCCCCGAGCCACTCCGCCGCCTCGTTTCGGTGCGGAGCGAGGCGCACCGTAGTCGAAGCCTTGGGAATTGCAAGGACATCGCATCGCGGATCGAAGACTCGCTCCGGAAGGGGCGTCCGGCGCTGTCCGGAGCCGGGCGCGCGCTGTGGCCGGCCCAGCGAGAACGCACCGCTTCCAGCGCGAACGCGCGGTCGTTCAGCGCGCGCGCTCTGGGCGGCGCGGCGGGACGGCGCGGAGCGCGGCCGCGAGGCTCTCCGCGGTGCCTTCCGCGACGAGGATCCCGTCGTCGTCCCTGGCCCACGCGACCACGTCGCCCGCGTCGCACGCGATGACGGGCACGCCGAGCGCGCGCGCCTCGCGGATCACCGTGGGGGCGGCCTCGTGCGATGACGGGTGCAGCAGCACGTCGGCCGCGCCGATCCACGCGAGCGCCTCGCTCCGCGGGAGCGTGCCCGTGAAGCGCACCGCCGCGACGTCTGCGCCGCGTGAGCTCTCCGCGGCGCGCGATGCGTTCGCGCGCGCGAGGCGCGCGAGCGCGGCGCGCTCCGGGCCGTCGCCGACGATGATGAGCCGGAGCCCGGCGCCCGCCGCGCGCGCCGCCTCGATCGCGAGCTCGACCCGCTTCGTCGGGATCAGCCGGCACGCCACGACGACGAGGCGATCGCCGGGGCGCTGGACGAGCTCGCTCCGGAGCGCGGCCGCGCGCTCGGCGACGGGCGGCAGATCGATCGCGGGCGGCGCGACGCGCGAGGTGGAGGCGAGCGCGCGCGCCTGTTCCGGAGCGAGCGCGGCCGCGAGGGCGTCGCGCAGCGCGCGCGCGGCGAAGACGAAGCGCGCGTCGCGGCGGAGGAGCGCGCCCATCACCGCCGCGCGCGCGGCGCGCGGCGCGCCGAGCAGGAGCCGCACGTCGGCGCCGTGCGCGTGCACCTCGAGCGGCGCGCGCGGCAGGGCGAGCAGGAGCGGCCACGCGCACGGGACGATCCAGTGCGCCACCGCGCGGTCGACCTGCCCGAGCCGGCGCAGCCGATGGAGCGCGGCGGCCGCGAATGGACCCGCGGAGAGCAGCCGGAGCGGCGACTCGCGCGCGCGCGCCACGGCGCCCGGCCACGCGAACAGCGCGCCCCCGCCTGCCCGATGGACGACGAGATCGCCGTCCCGTGAGGGGGGGGCGAAGGCCGAGCCCCCGGCCGCGATCACGTGGACCTCGGCGCCGCCGCGCGCGAGCGCCTGCGCCGACGAGCGCACGAAATGGCCCGAAGGATCCTCGTCGCTGATCGGATAGGACGTCGTGAGCACGACGGCGCGCATCGGGACCTCTGGCGCGGGGGCGCCGCGAGCACCGCCGTGGCGCCGACGCGCGCAACCCGGGGCGCGTCGCGCCGCCGAGGCGGCTCTGGGAGACAAAAATGACAAGACGCAGAGCACGCCGCGGAGGCTCGATTCAAGCGTCCGCGCGCGTCTTCTGCGTCTTGGCGGGGTGCCCTTGCGCGAGGGGCGGTCGCGCTAGGCGACCATGTCCATCTTCGACCGCTTCCGGCGCCGGCGAGCGGCCTCGGACGCCTTCTTCCGCCGCTTCACGGACGGCTTCATGTAGTGCCGGCGCCGCTTCAGCTCGCGGAGGATCCCCTCGGCGGCCATCTTCCTCTTGAGGTGTTTGATGGCGCGCTCGATGCCCTTGTCGCCCACGGCGACCTCGAGCGGTTTGCACTGAATGGCGTCGGTCGGCATGTCTTGCAGCGTCCTCTTTTGCTGGAAAAAAACTTGCCCCGTTGGCGGGCGAAAATGCAAGCCGGCGGGGGCCGGCGGCGCGGGGCGCGCACTATGACAGAGGCCCTCCGGCCTCGCAAGAGCCAACCCCGGCCGTACGGCGCGCGACGCCGCGGCGCGTCGTCTAGGCTCGACCAGCCTGGACGCGGCAGATCTGCCTGATCCGACCCGGATTTGCCAGGCTCATCTGCCGTGATTGTTAGGACTTGCAACTGAGAAACTTTCTAAGTATCACTCTCGCCGTGGCCGCCTCGCGAACACCTGCCGCCAAGGGGCCTACGCCCCGCGACGCCCAGGGGCGCGGGGTCGCCTTCGATCGCGAGGGGATCGAGGAGGATGCGCGGGTCGCGTCGATGCTCGCCTGCGTGCGCTCCTCGGGGCTCAAGCTGACGCCGCAGCGCCTGGCGATCGTGCGCGAGCTCGCGGCCGATCCGACGCACCCGACCGCGCAGGAGCTGTTCGAGCGGCTCCGGCCGGCGCTGCCGACGATGAGCTTCGCCACCGTCTACAACACGCTGGACGCGCTGGCGTCGGCGGGGCTGTGCGTGGCGCTGTCGCTGTCGCCCGGCGCCTCGCGCTTCGATCCGAACATGGCGGCGCACCATCACGCGGTCTGCGACCGCTGCGGGCTCGTCCGCGACGTGCCGTGCGAGCCCTCGGGCGAGCGCTCGGACGAGGTCGCGCCCGCGCCGCTCGCGGCCGCGCCCGGCTTCGAGATCCGCGCCGTGGAGCGGATCTACCGGGGGCTCTGCGCGGCCTGCGCGAAGGCCGGCCAGGAAGACGAGGGCGCGCAGGCAGCCGGGCGCGACGCCGGGCGCAGCGAGGAACACAGTCGACTCCGCCCCGCAGGGGCTCGAGGGGCGCGGCGCCCCGAACGTGGCTAGCGGAGCCTCCGCGCCGCCGAGCTGACCTGCGCGGCACCAGGGATCCATCGTCCCAGCCGTTCAACCAAGGAGAGCGAACACCATGACCACCAAGCAGCTTACGGGCACGAAGACGCACCAGAACCTGAAGGACGCGTTCGCCGGGGAGTCGCAGGCCAACCGCCGCTACCTGTACTTCGCAAAGGTCGCCGACGTCGAAGGTCGCCCCGACGTCGCGGGTCTCTTCAAGGACACGGCGGACGGCGAGACGGGCCACGCGCACGGCCACCTCGACTACCTCCGGCAGGCCGGCGACCCGGCGACGGGCCTGCCGATCGGCAGCACGGAGAAGAACCTGAAGGCCGCCGTCGCCGGCGAGACCCACGAGTACGAGACGATGTACCCGGGCTTCGCGAAGGAGGCCCGCGAGGAGGGCTTCGACGACATCGCCGAGTGGTTCGAGACGCTCGCCAAGGCCGAGAAGTCGCACGCCGGGCGCTTCCAGAAGGCGCTGCAGTCGCTCGACTTCTGATCTCGACCGATGCGTGAGCGCGAGCGCCCCGGATCGCGCCGAGCCGCCGGCGGCTCGACCCGGGGCGCGCGCGCCGTCGCTGCCAGCGCGGCCCGCCCGGCGCCGCGCCGCGCAGCCAGCCGCCCCTTCGCCCCGTACTCCCAAAGGATGTTGAGAGGAACCGACCCGTGAGCGTCATTCGGCGTGCACCAGACCGTCCGCCGGCGACATCGCCGAACGACGAGCGATATCTCGATCCCCGCGACCTCGAGGCCGAGCTGCGGCGGACGTTCCAGATCTGTCACGAGTGCCGCATGTGCGTCGGGTACTGCGGCTCGTTCCCCGAGCTCTTCGCCCGCGTCGACAGGGACATCGAGGCCGGCGTCGCCGAGGGCGCCGAGGCCCTCACCTACGACGACTTCAAGGCCATCGGCGACGAGTGCTGGCAGTGCAAGCTCTGTTACATCAAGTGCCCGTACACCGCCGACGAGCACGCCTACGAGCTCCTGGACTACCCGCGCGTGCTCGCGCGCGAGCGCGCGATGCGCGCCCAGCGGGAGGGCATCCCGCTGGTGGACAGGATCCTCGGCGAGCCGCAGCTGATCGGCGCGCTCGGCTCTGGCCCCGCCGCGCCGCTCGCGAACCTCGTGCAGGCGAGCCGCCTGCTGCGCAAGGTGCAGGAGAAGGTGACGGGGATCTCGTCGGAGTTCCCGCTCCCGGAGATGGCGCGCAAGCCGTTCTCGTCGTGGTTCGCGGAGCACGGCGCCGCGGCGGACGCCGGCAAGCAAGGCTCCGTCGTCCTCTTCGCGACCTGCTACGGCGAGTACAACACGCCCGGGGTCCCCGAGGCCGCGGTCCGCGTGCTCGAGCACAACGGCTACGCGGTGCACGTGCCCGGCTGCGCCGCCCCGGACGAGCCGCAGGACGCCCCGACGGACGCGCTGACGTGCTGCGGGATGCCGAACCTCGACGGCGGCGATCTCGAGGCGTTCACCGCGAAGGTGAAGCAGAACGTCGCGCTGCTGCTCCCGCACGTCCGCAGGGGCAGGAAGATCGTCGTGGTCGGCCCGACGTGCGGCTACACGATGAAGAAGGAGTGGCCCGAATACCTGCAGACGGCGGAGGCGCGCGAGGTCGCGGCCGCGACGGTCGACATGATGGAGTTCCTCGTCCAGCTCGGGCGCGAGAAGAAGCTCAACCGCGAGTTCAAGCGGGGGCTCGGCACGATCGCGTACCACGCCGCGTGCCACCTGCGCGCCCAGAAGATCGGCTTCCCCGGCGCCAGGGTGCTCGGCGTCGTGCCCGACACCGAGGTGCGCGTCGTCGAGCAGTGCTCGGCCGTGGACGGCACCTGGGGGATGAAGGCGGCGCACTACGAGACCGGCCGCAAGTACGCGTCGAAGCTCGTGCGCGGCGTCGCGGGCGCGGACGTCATCGTCAGCGACTGCACGCTCGCCGGCCTCAGGATGGTCAAGGAGAACGGCGCGAAGGTGCTGCACCCGGTGGAGGCGCTCGCCCACGCGTACGGGCTCGGGCCGACGTCGTACATCGAGCCGAAGTCGTGAGGGAGACGTGAGCGAGACGTCGAAGAGAGGAGCCGTCATGCGTCCCATCGATCGCAACGAGGTGCTCGGGATCGGCGAATACGAGGCGATCCGGGAGCGATTCCGCAACCGCATCATCGAGGAGAAGCGGCCCCGCCGCGTGCGGATCGGAGACCACCTGACCGCCGTGTTCGAGAACCGCGACTCGGTGCTGTTCCAGATCCAGGAGATGCTCCGCACCGAGCGCATCACGAGCGAGAGCGGCATCCTCCACGAGATCGAGACGTACAACGATCTCATCCCGGGGGAGGGGCAGCTCAGCCTGACGCTCTTCGTCGAGATCCCCGACCGGGCGCTGCGCGACCAGATGCTCGTCGATCTGGTCGGGCTCGAGGACACCGTGTCGGTCGAGGTCGACGGCGTCGCCGCCAAGGCGCGCGGCAAGCGCGACGCGTCGGTCCTGGAGGACCGCACGACGGCGGTGCACTACCTCAAGGTGGATCTCCCGGCCGAGGCGCAGGCCGCGATCAAGGCCAAGAAGGCGGCGGTCTCGATCGTCGTCGCGCACCCGCGGTACTCCGTGAAGGCGCCGCTCGGGAGGGCGACCCTGGAGAAGCTCGCCGAGGACCTCTCCTAGCCGCGATGGTCTCCCTCGATCGCCCGATCAAGTTCGAGGACGTCGACGCCGCGAACATCGTCTTCTTCGCGCGCTTCCTCAGCTACGCGCACGAGGCGATGGAGCGGTTCTTCGCGCCGCTCGAGGGAGGCTACGCACGGCTCATCCTCGAGCGGCGGATCGGGCTGCCGGCGGTGCGGGTCGAGGCCGACTACGCGGCGCCGGCGCGTTACGGCGAGACGCTCCGGATCGAGACCTCGGTCGTCCATCTCGGCAGGCGGAGCGCCACGTTCCGGTACCGCATGGTCCGCGCTCACGACGGCGTGCTGTCGGCCGAGCTCCGGCACACGGTGGTGACCGCCGATCTCGTGCAGCTGGTCTCGGTCCCGATGCCGGACGACGTCCGGGCCTTGTTCAGGGCCCACCTCGAGAGCGAGCAGGCGCCCGCCGGCGCCGGTCAACGGGCGTGAGCGCGCGGCCGGCGCGCCCCCGCGCGCGGGCGCGCAACGTGGAGGCGACGCCGCGGACCCAGCTCAAGCGGCGCGTCGAGCTGACGCTCCTCCGCGACAGGGCCCACTACGACGCGCTCGTGATGGGCGCGGTCGCGAACGCGCGCGTCTCGGTGTGGATCGCGACGGCCAACGTGAAGGAGCTGCGCGTCGAGGCGCCCATCGGGTCGAGGGCGCGGGCGCGCGGCCGGTACATGTCGTTCCTCGACCTGCTCGACGCGCTCGCCGCCCGCGGGGTCGAGCTGCGCCTGCTGCACGCCGGCGTCCCGTCGCGCGCCTTCCGCGCCGAGCTCCGCCGCCGGCCCCGGCCGCCGATCGAGATGCGGCGCTGCCCGCGGGTCCACCTGAAGATGATCGCCGTCGACGGCGCGCTCCTGTACCTCGGCTCCGCGAACCTCACCGGCGCCGGGCTCGGGGCGAAGGGCGAGGGGCGGCGGAACTTCGAGGCGGGCGTGCTCACGGACGACGACCTCCTGCTCGACGAGATGCAGGCGACGTTCGAGGCCATCTGGACGGGCGCCGAGTGCAAAGGCTGCCGGCTCCGGCCGCTTTGCCCCGCGCCGCTCGACGAGCTCGAAAAATCCCGTTGCGCTAGCGGCCGCGATGACCGATGAGCAGCGCATGAACATCGCGGCGCTGGACCCTGCCGATCTGGATCGTGTCGCTGTCGCTGCGCTCGCGCACATCGACAGCGGGATGTTGCTCGGGCTCGGCTCCGGGCGCACGTCCGAGGCGTTCATCCGGCGCCTCGGGGAGCGCGTCCGCGGCGGCCTCCAGATCCAGGGCGTCGCCACGTCGGAGCGCTCGGCGGCGCTCGCCCGCCGCGAGAACATCCCGATCCTGCCGTTCGAGGAGGTCGAGCGCCTCGACGTCGCCGTCGACGGCGCCGACGAGGTGGCGCCCGATCTCGGCCTCATCAAGGGCCTCGGCGGCGCGCTCCTCCGCGAGCGCGTGGTGGCCTACGAGGCCGCGCGCTTCATCATCCTCGTGACCCCCGAGAAGCTCGTCGAGAAGCTCGGCTCACGCGTCCCCGTCCCGATCGAGGTGGTGCCCTTCGCGAGCGCGTCGGCCGCGCGGCACCTGGCGGCGCTCGGGGGCAAACCGGCGATCCGCAAGAACGCGGACGGGTATCCCTTCCAGACCGACAACCACAACTGGATCCTCGACACGGCGTTCGGCCCGATCGACGCCCCGGCGGCGCTCGACGCGCGCATCCGCAAGATCCCTGGGGTCATGGACACGGGCCTGTTCCTCGACATGGCGACGCTCGTGCTGGTGGCCGAGGCGGGCGCGGTCCGCGAGCTCCGCCGGCAGCGCTAGCTCGTCGGCAGCGCCGGGCAGCCCTGCGACATCGCCCGCGCACCGCGGGCGCGGGCTCGTGATGGAGGCGGCGCTAGAGCACCGATTGATCAACCGGCAAGACGCCAAGAGAGGATTCTCTTCTTTGCGTCTTGCCGGTTCAAAATTCTGCGCTTTTCAGGCAGATTCAACCCGTTTGTCGCTCTAGCGCGCGTTCCGTTCCAGCCTGCGGGCCAGGTCGTCCAGCGCGAGGTTGCCCGGGGCGCCGAGCGACACGCGCGCGCGGAGGCTCGCCGCCGCGTCGCCGGCGGGGAGCGCCGCGATCTCGGCCGCGACCTTCCGGTAGGCCTCGCGGAACGGGACGCCCTGCACGGCGAGCTCGACGGCGCGATCGGTCGCGAAGCACTCGGGCGTGATCGCCCGGGCCATGCGTTCGCGATCGAACGCGAGCCCGTCGACGAGCCGCGGCAAGAGGCGTGAGGTCGCGAGCGCCTCGTCGAGGCCGCGCATCGTGGGGCCCTTCGTGAGCTGCAGATCGCGGTGGTAGCCGGACGGGAGCGCCACGAGCGACTGCACCTCGGCGAGCGCCCCCTGCACGACGGAGCACGCCGCGCGCATGAGCTCGACCACGTCGGGGTTGCGCTTCTGCGGCATGATCGAGGAGCCGGTGGTGAACGCCTCCGGGAGCCGGATGAACGCGAGCTCGCTCATCGCGAACAGGCTGAGATCCCACGCGAGCCGGCGGCTCACGGCGACGACCTGCCACGCGGCCGCGAGGATCTGCGCCTCGATGATGCCCCGCGACGTCTGGGAGGCCAGCGGGTTCAGGGCCACGCCGGCGAACCCGAGCTCGCGCGCGACGCCGACGCGATCGAGCGGCAGGTTCACGCCGAAGCCGGCGGCGCCGCCGAGCGGGCACCGGTCGACGAGCGCCCGCGTCGCGCGGACGACGTCGACCGCGTCGGCGAGCCCCTCGACGAACGAGGCGGCCCAGTAACCGACGGACGACGGCACCGCCCGCTGCAGGTGCGTGTAGCCGGGCATCGGCGTGTCCGCCTCGCGCCGGGCGAGATCGAGCAGCGCGCGGGCGCCGGCCGTCGCGTGCTCGGCGAGCTCGTCCAGGGCGTCGCGCTCGTAGAGGCGCATCGCGACGAGCACCTGGTCGTTGCGGCTCCGGCCGGTGTGCACCTTCTTGCCCGCGTCGCCGATGCGGGCCACCAGCGCCGCCTCGATCGCGCTGTGGCCGTCCTCGTCGTCCTCGGTGAGCCGCAGCTCGCCGGCCTCGTTCTGCGCCGTCAGCGCCTCGAGCTCGCGGACGAGCGCGTCGCGCTCCGCCTCGCTGAGCACGCCGATCCGCTCGAGCCCGCGGACGTGCGCGATCGTGGCCCGCAGGTCGTAGGCGAGCAGGCGCTGGTCGAGCTGCCAGTCGTCGCGCGAGGTGTACCGCAGCATTTGGGCGTCGGTCGCGCCCCCTTTGTCCCAGAGTCGTACGCTCATTCAGCTCCCTAGGCTCTCGTCCACGAGAGCACGGATCTCCGCAAGCTTCTTCGCCTTGCCCTCATCCAACGATCGCGGCTTCGCCGCGCCGGCCGCCGGCGCGAGCTCTCGCTCGAGCTCGCGCAGCTCGTCCTCCGCCGTCCGCGCCGGCCGGCGCTTGCCGAGGCCGAGCGCGCGGGCCAGCCAGCTCCTCGACTCGCCGATCGCGTAGTCGTCCGCGGCGATCCGATCCGGGGCGGCGCGCAGCATGCGGACGAGCGCGATGTTGGAGCTCGCCCAGACCGCCGACTCGTCGAAGTGGGCGCGCGGCGTCACGTCGAGGTGCCGCGCGGCGGTCCGGTCGGGCACCTCGTGCATCCGGCAGTAGACGGCGAGCGCGAGCGCGAGCTCGTCGACCGGCATCTTCGTCGCCGAGTGCACCTGCACGCCGCCGCAGCCCTTCGCGTACAGGTACGAGCCGTTCGTCACGAGGACGCCGAAGCCGAGCAGCACGGCGGCGAGATCCACGGCGGGATCGCGGTCCGGCGGCACGAGCGCCTCGAAGGCGCCGGCCTCGCTCAGGAACATGAACGACACGGCGCGCACGAACGCCGTGGTGAGCACCGTCGGGTTGCGGAGCTCGCCCGCGGAGAGGGCGACCCGGTAGCCGCCGTCGTCGCGCCGGGCGACCCGCTCGAGCTTCGTGTCGAGCGCCATCCCGCCGCACGCGCCGCTCGAGCAGCTCACGGTGCTGGCCTGCCCCTCCGGCGTGACCACCGCCAGCTCCACCGGCAGATCCTGGAGCCCCGCGTGCTCTTGCACCCGCAGCATCAGGGCGGCCACCGTCTTCGGCGAGCCGTCGTAGGGGTCGGGGAAGAACTCGGCCGTCGGCTGCACCAGCCCGCGCACCGGCTCGGCGCCGTGCTGGAGGAGCGTGGAGGATGTGCGAAGGATCCAGCGGATTTGCGATTCGTCCGGGAGGTCCATACGGCTACTTTATGCCACGGCTGGGCGCCGGTCGCGCGGTCGCTGCAACAGGGGCGGGGGCCGGCGCCCGCGGCCTGCGCCGGTGCGAAGCTCCAGACGCGATTTTTGTCGATTTTTTGTCCATGCCACTTCCTTTTCGACGGCGGTCAGCGACCGCGTAAAGTTGTGCTCCCATGACGGAAGAGGCGAAGGACATCTCCGAGAGGAAAGCGGACCACATCGAGCTCTGCGCGACGGGGGATGTCGGGTTTCGGGCCAAGACCACGCTCCTCGAGCAGGTCGAGCTGATCCACGACGCGCTGCCAGAGCTCTCCCTCGACGCGATCGACACCTCGGTGCTGCTGCTCGGCAAGCGGCTCCGCGCGCCGCTCCTCATCGCGGCCATGACCGGCGGGACCGAGCGCGCGCAGGCGATCAACCGGGAGCTGTCGCAGATCGCCGAGGAGCGCGGGTACGGCTTCGGCCTCGGGAGCCAGCGGGCGATGCTCAACGGCGACGCCTCCGCCTCGTACGAGGTCCGCGAGCGCGCCCCGACGACCCTCGTCCTCGGGAACATCGGCGCCGTGCAGGCGCGGTCGCTGTCGACCGAGGCGGTCGCCGAGCTCGTGGCGCAGGTCGGCGCCGACGCGCTCTGCATCCACATGAACCCCGCGATGGAGCTGGTCCAGCCGGGCGGCGATCGCGACTTCGCCGGCGCCCTGGAGGCGATGAGCCGGCTGGCGAACGGCCTCAGCGTGCCGGTCGTCGCGAAGGAGACCGGCTGCGGGATCGGCCCGGGGACCGCCTACCGGTTGATCCGGGCCGGCGTCCGGAACATCGACGTCTCCGGCGCCGGGGGCACGTCGTGGGTCGCGGTCGAGACGGAGCGCGCCAGCGGCGCGGCCCGCTCCCTCGGGCAGGCCCTGCGCGAGTGGGGCGTCCCGACGGCCGCCTCGGTGCTCATTGCCCGCACCATCCGTCCCCGCTTCAAGACGATCATCGCGACCGGGGGCATCACCAGCGGCCTTGACATCGCGCGGGCGGTCGCGCTCGGCGCGCATGCGGCTGGGATCGCGCGTCCGGTGCTGCAGGCCTTCGTCTCGGGGGGACGGGAGGCCGCGGTGCGGTACCTGGAGAACATCGAGGCGGAGCTCCGGGCGGTCATGCTGCTCGTCGGGGCGCGCGACATCGCGTCGCTCCGGAAGACGCCTGTGCTGCTCGGCCGGGAGCTGCGCCAGTGGACCAAGTTGCTGAAGCAGATGGAGAAGGCGTAGTCGTGGAGGCGGGGGTGGGCGGGCCGGGCGGGCGGGGGTCCGGTCTCCGAGGTAGGGCGAGCGCGCCCGAGCCGACGTCATCGATGGCGGCCGTGACGGCCGCCCCCTGGGAGACGGGGGCGGATCCGGGCGTCGCCGGCGGCCCGCGCTCGACGCTTCCGTCCGGTCAGCCCCGCATGATACGGTCCGAAGCTCTGGAGAACCCCGGGATAAAATGACGGAGAAAAAAGGGCGTCCGAGCGATCGTCCCCCCGAGGACCTGAAGAAGGAGCGTGATGCCTTCATTCAGCAGTTCTTCCGCAAGGGGGCGCAGCTGACCGAGGAGCTCCTCCGCGAGAACGAGCGCCTTCGTGACAAGATCACCGAGCTCGAATCGGAGAACGGCAAGCTGCGCGCGCACCTCGCGAGCGACTCGGCCATCCGCGACCTGCTCCGCAAGATCGAGGAGCTCGAGCAGGAGAAGCGCGATCTCGTGACGCAGTCGGTGCGGATGGTGGCGGCGTCAGACCGCTTCAACAGCCGCTACTCGGAGGCGGAGGGCGAGCTCGCGAACCTGGCGAACCTGTACGTCGCGCTCTCGCAGCTGCACGCAGCGCGCAACGTGCGCCATGTCCTCCGCAACCTGAAGGAGCTCCTGGCGCAGTTCCTCGGGGCGGGCGCCTTCTCCGTGTACCTGGCGTCCCCCGATGGTAAGGAGCTCGTCGCGATCGCGAGCGAAGGCGTCGCCGTCGAGGAGATCGCGCGCATGCCGGTGACCGAAGGCGTCGTCGGCCAGGCATTCTCGAAGGGGGAAATCTTCTTCGACGAGACCAAGGACGTCTCCAAGGGGAGCATCGAGGATCCGGCGGCAGTGATCCCGCTCGACTTCAACGGGCGCACCGTGGGTGTCATCGCGATCTTCAGCACGCTCCCGCAAAAGACGGAGTTCGTGAACGTGGACACCGAGCTCTTCAAGCTCCTCGGGGCCCAGGCCGCCCCCGCCCTCATCAACGCGCGGCTCTTCACCGACGCCGGCCGGAAGGTGCCCGGCGTCCAGGCATTCCTGGACCTGGAGGACTGATCATGGCCGAGTACTCGTGTCTGATCGTTGAAGACTCGCCCATGATGCGGCAGCTCTTGGTCTTCGCGCTTGCGCGCGTGAAGAACCTCCGCGTCACCGAGGCGGATGATGGCGTCGACGGTCTCCGCAAGCTCGCCTCGACCAAGTACGACGTGATCATCACCGACATCAACATGCCCATCATGGACGGGCTCAAGCTCGTGAAGCGCGTGCGCACCGATCCGGTCCACAAGGACACCCCGATCATCATCATCACCACCGAGGGGTCGCAGGAGGATCGCCAGCGCGCGCTGCAGCTCGGCGCGAACGCGTACATCACGAAGCCCATCCAGGCGCCGCAGGTCATCGCCAAGGTCAAGGAGCTCCTCAAGATCGACTGAGGCGCGGGGGCGGCGCCGCGCGCCGGTGCCGCGACGCGCGCTCGCGGACGCGCGGCTGCCGCGGCGCTCGCGCGTGGCCGCCGAGGCGCGGCTGCCACGGCGCCCGTCGCGGCCGCGCCGGCTGACCCGCCGCGCGCCCCTCGCCCGGGCCTACGGCTTCGGGCCGAACTTCAGGAGCACGCGGTTGCGGCCGGTGCGCTTCGCCTCGTAGAGCGCCTCGTCGGCCGCCGCGATGAGCTGGAGCCCGGTCTGCACCGGGACCACGGGGTGCGCCGCCACGCCGACGCTGATCGTCGTCGGCACGCGGACGCCCTCGTGCTCGAAGACCGACCCCTCGATGAGCAGGCGCAGCCGCTCGCCGAGGATGCCCGCGTTCTCGAGCGCCACGCCGCGGCACAGGATGCCGAACTCCTCGCCGCCGTAGCGCGCGAACACGTCCTCGGTCCGCACCGTGTTGCTCGCGATCTTGGCGATCCGCGCAAGGACGTAGTCGCCGGCGAGGTGCCCGAACGTGTCGTTGATCCGCTTGAAGTGATCGACGTCGAACATGAGCAGCGACAGGTGCGCGCTGTGCCGCCGGGCATAGGAGACCTCGGTCTCGAGCCGATCCAGGAAGTACTTCTTGTTGAACGCCTTCGTGAGCGCGTCGCGCAGCGCGGCGTCGTACATCTGCTGCTGAAACGACTCGTCCAGGTGGTCGTGGTAGGTGAACTTGAGGATCGTCGTCGAGCCCAGGCGGATCTTGTCGCCGTCGTGCAGGGCGACGCGCGTCACCTGCTCGCCGTTCACCAGCGTCCCGTTGGAGCTGTTGAGATCCTCGATCAGCACCTGGCTGTCCATCTGGAGCAGGCGGGCGTGGCGCCGCGAGATGCCGTCGTCGTTCAGCCGGATCGTCGCCCCGGAGGCCCTGCCGATCACGATCTCGGCGCCCTCGACCCGGTACATCTCGCCGACGTTCGAGCCGGCGAGCACGATGAGGTAGGCGCGATCCTTCGGCGAGCGCGCCGGGAGCTCCTTCTGGAGTTCCCCAACGTTGGCCACCCGCGTGGCCTCGAAATCATCGTCGGGGGAGTAGCTGCCCATGCTCCCCGAGGATGATCCTAAATCCTTGATATAGGTTCAAGCGGGAGGGCATGGCGCGCGCGCTGTTCCTCGCCTGGTACGATGGGTGACGAGCGCCGCGCGTGCCTCGCGCAGTGTCGCGTGGCTCCGGGGCGCTCGGGGCGCGCCCGTCGCTCCTGCGCCCCGGCGCGCTCAGGCCGCCCTACCGAGCGGCACCACGACCTGCTCGACCCAGAGCTCGCCCGCCCGGAGCTCGATGAACGTCGCGTCGGCGTGCCCCGCCCCGTAGGAGACAGGCCCGCTGCGCACAAGCTCGCTGGCAGGGCGCCCACCGACGCGCACCCGGTCGACCTCGCCCCGCATCGAGCACGGCGCCTCGCCCACCGAGCCGACGTTGATGATGCGCACGCCCCCCACCATCCGGTCGAACGGGACGTGGGAGCCACCACAGATCACGACATCCGCCGGATCGTCGCCGAGGAGCGAGAGCACCTCCTCGTCCGTCATGTCGTGCGAGATCGGCTCCATCGGGTCCGCAGGGGAGCCGTGGACCAGGACGAGCTCGCCGCCGTCCTCGAGCGGCAGCCGGTACGTCGGGGCGAGACGCGCCAGCCGGGCCAGGATCAGCTCGCCGAGCTCGGTGCGCGTCTGGGCCAGGCGATCGAGCCGCGCCCGCTCGTGCTCGCTCCGTGGCCTGACCTTCTCGATGTCCAGCGTCGCCAGGGCGCGATCCGATACGCCCTGTACGCAAACCGCCTTGGCCTGCGTCAGCCGGCGCCACGTCTCGAGCGGCTTCGGGCCGGGAAAGCAGAGATCTCCGGCGACCAGGAGCTGGGTGTAGCCTCGGCGCTCCGCGGTGGCCAGGACCGCCGCGAGCGCGTCGGCGTGGCCGTGGATATCCGAAACGCAGAGCAATCGCACCCGGCGAGCATAGGATCGGAGGGCGACGTCGCCAAGGCGCGAGGTGAAGGCTCTGGGCGATAAACTGGCGGTCGGGCGCTGCGGAACCGGCGTTCGCGACGCCAGGGTCTTGCTAGCCTCCCGCCATGCAACAGGTCTCGAGGCTCCTGGAGATCGCGAACGCGATCGACGAGCAACGCGTGAAGGAACGCGCTGCGCGGCTGTCGCCCCGCTTGCCGCCGGGGACGATGGCCTTCGCCATCGCTGCGCTCCTCACGGCCGCCTACCCCGCGATCGGCGCGACCATCGAGGCAAATCCGGACATCGCGGAGCGGCTCGCGGCGGAGGGGCACCAGACGGCCCGCGATCGCGCCACGTACCTGTCGCGGATCCGCGGCCGCGTCGGCGACGTCTCCGACGCCGATCGCGTGCGGCGGGAGCTCCGGCGCGTGGCGCGCGAGGAGCGGATCCGCATCGCGCTGCGCGAGCTGCTCCCGCCGTCGGCGGGGGGCGCGGACATCGACGTCACGGCGCGCGAGCTCACCGCCCTCGCCGAGGCCACGATCGAGGTCGCGCTCGCCGAGGCGATCTCGGCCGTGACCGCGCGGTTCGGCGAGCCGCGCACCGCGACCGGCGCGCGGTCGAAGTTCGTCGTCCTCGGCATGGGGAAGCTCGGCGGCGAGGAGCTCAACGCGGGCTCCGACGTGGACCTGATCTACCTCTACGACACCGACGAAGGGCAGGTGGGCCCCTCCGGCGACCGCGCCGTGTCGGTCACCCTGCACGACTTCTGGACCCGCGTCGCGCGCCGGCTCACGGCGACGCTCGAGGAGGTCACGGAGGACGGGTTCGTGTGGCGCGTGGATCTCCGGCTCCGCCCCGAGGGGCGGAGCGGCCCGCTCGTCAACTCGCTGGCCGCCGCCGAGCGCTACTACGAGTCGTTCGGCCGGCTCTGGGAGCGCGCCGCGCTGCTCCGCGCCCGCGAGATCGCCGGCGATCTCGACTTCGGCGCCGAGGCGCTCGGCGTGCTCGGCCCGTTCGTGTGGCGGCGCCGGGTCGATCCGCAGCTCGCCGTCGACATGATCGAGCTCGTCGAGCGCGCCCGCGCGGAGCTCTCGCACGACGCGTCGCGCGACCTGAAGCTCGGCCCCGGCGGGATCCGCGAGGCGGAGTTCTTCGTGCAAGCCCTGCAGCTCATCTGGGGAGGGCGCGAGCCGCGGGCGCGCGCGCAGGGCATGCTCGACGGCCTGCGGCGCCTGCGCGCGCTCGGGTACGTGACCGAC
The DNA here is from genome assembly GCF_051526825.1 of Sorangium sp. So ce185. NCBI lineage: Bacteria > Pseudomonadati > Myxococcota > Polyangiales > Polyangiaceae > Sorangium > Sorangium sp. So ce185. The sequence continues at coordinate 2,950,546 of NZ_CP150316.1, forward strand.
CGGGAAGGGCGGGAGCTCGTGGAGGGGTACCTCGCGCTCCGGCGCGCGGAGCACGCCGTCCAGTCGGCGACCGGCGTGCAGACGCACCTGCTCCCCGACAGCGAGGCGGAGATGGAGCGCCTCGCCCGGACGCTGCGCTTCGAGGACGCCGCGGCGTTCCTCGCCGACACCGAGCAGCGCCGGAGCCGGATCAAGGCCCGGCTCCTGTCGCTCCTGCCGAAGGGGAGCACCAGGCCGTCGCGGTGGATCGAGGCGATGGCCGCGCTCGACCGCGGCGATCGCGACGCCTTCGCCGACGCGCTCGCGAAGCACGCGGTGCTCGTCCTCGGCGGCGCCGGGGGAGAGCCGGAGGCCGCCGAGCTCGCCGCGTCGGCCGCCGGCGCGCCCCCGGAGCCGGGCGCGAGCGCCTCGCTGACCGCGCGGTTCCGCGACGTCGCCGACGACCTCTACGAGCTCTCGCGCCACCCCGACGGCCTGCTCGGCGCGCGCAGCCGCGAGGCGTCGTCGTCGCTCGCGGAGACGCTGCTCGCCGCGGTCATCGACGCCGCCGATCCGGAGCAGGCCGCGCGCTTCCTCCGGCTGTGCTTCTCCCGCATCAGGCACTCCGCCGTCTACGCGCGCATGCTCGGCGACGACCCGCGCGCGCTCCGCCGGCTGGTCGAGGCGCTCGGGTCGAGCGCGTTCATCGGCGACGCGATGGTCAGGTACCCCGAGCTCGTCGACGTCGTGCTGCTCGCGCGCGGCGCGCCGAGCGCCGGCGTGATCAGGCACACGATCGAGGAGAGCCTCAGCGAGGCCGCGCCGGACGAAGATCCGGAGGAGGCGCTCATCGCCGCGCTCCGGCGCGCGAAGGCGCGCGTCACCATCGAGGTCGGCCTCGCCGATCTGAGCGGCGAGGTCGGCACGCGCGAGGCGACGCTCGCGCTCTCGGACCTGGCCGACGCGTCGCTCGAGGCCGCGACGCGCTTCGCGCTGGGGACGCCGCCCGGGGAGCCGGTGCGGGGGCTCGCCGTGATCGCGATGGGCAAGCTCGGCGGGCGCGAGATCGGCTACGGCTCGGATCTCGACGTCTTCTTCCTGTTCGATCCGACGTGCGCGCCGTCCGGCGATCAGGGGCCCGGCTCGGACCCCGGCACCTACTACGCGCGGCGCGCGCGGCAGATCATCCGGCTCATCTCGATGTCGCACGCGGCGGGCCCGGGGTACGAGCTCGACACGCGGCTGCGCCCGTCGGGCAGCCAGGGGCTGCTCGTCACGTCCCTCGACGCGTTCGCGCGCTACCACGGCATCCGCCGCGCGGACGGGGCGGCCCAGGCGCCCGCGGAGCCGGAATCGTCGCCCGGGGCGCGGCACATGCGCGCGGCGATCTGGGAGCGGCTCGCGCTGATCCGGGCGCGCGCGTCGGCCGGCGATCCGGCGCTCGGGGCGGAGGCGATCGCGATCGCGCACGAGGCCGCGTACCTCCAGGCGGACGACTTCGATCGGATGGCCGAGGAGATCCACCGGCTCCGGATGCGCATGGAGCGCGAGCTGTCGCACGAGCGCCGCGGCCGCCGCGACTTCAAGCTCGGGCGGGGCGGCCTCGCGGACATCGAGTTCGCGGTGCAGCTCCTGCAGATCCGCCACGGCGCCGATCCGCGCGTCCGGACCTCCGAGACGCTCGCCGCGATCGACGCGCTCGCCTCGGCCGGATACCTCGCGGCCGCGCACGCCGAGATCTTCCGGGACGGCCACGCGTTCCTGCGCAAGCTGGAGCAGCGGATCCGCATCGTGCACGCGGACGCCTCGCAGCTGCTCCAGGAGAACGCGCCCGGGGTCCCGCTCCTCGCGCGGCGGACGGGCATCCGGGGCCGCACCGGGGGCGAGGCCGCGAAGGAGCTGCTCGCGCGCTACGGCGCCATCACCGAGCGCGTCCGCCGCGCGTACGAGGCCATCGTCGCGCGCGGCGCGGCAGCGAGCGCGGCGAGCGGCGGCGAGGCGAGCCGCGACGAGGCGAGCGGCGACGAGGCGCGCTGACGCGCTGACGGTTGCCGTTGACCCTCGACGGGCGCGGTGGAATGCCAGGCGGCCCGATGAACACCCAGAGCGAGCAGAACGCAGGCGCGGCGGCCGGGCGCCGCCTCATCACCCAGGTGTCCTCCCTCGACAGCCTCATCGGCGCGCACCCCGACGCGCTCCGGCAGATCTACAGGGCGGGGAAGCCGGCGGATCCGGCCGAGCTCGGCGACGCGCCGCGAGGCCGCCTGCTCTCCCTGCAGCCGACCGCCGGGGTTCATCTGGCGGTGCGCCCGCTGATCAGGGCGCTCGCGTCGGACTGGATGCCCTGGAAAGGGAACGAGTTCGACCACGGGGGCAACTCCGGCACGAACCGGGTCCGCGGCAGCAAGGTGTGCCGCTTCAAGGCGCAGCTCGTGCCCTCGGAGCTCGACGGCGAGCCGACGCTCGCGCTGACCTACGGCGAGAAGGCGTTCGGCAATCCCTGGCCCGTGAGCGCGCTCAAGGACGAGCTGAGGACCCCGTCGCCCGGGCTCGCGATCGGGCCGGTGCTGCTGCAGTGGCACGAGCGGTGGCACGTCGTGCTCTGGTTCGGGCTGACGCGGGTCGATCTGCAATAACCGGCGCTCCGGTCGATCGGACCGAGAGAGCCGCCCGCGCGCGGCCTCTGCGCGGCGGCGCCGTCGCTCGCGGCGCGGTCGCGCGCAGCCGCTTTGGCGGCGCGCCCCCTCCCAAAGACCCACGCGTCGATCCTCCGCGGCATCCGGTCGCCCACCATGTCGCAGGCGCGGAGATCCGCTGTTCGATCTGTCCCACGCCGCGATGTGCGCGTCCTGCGCGGAGTCGGTAGTCAGGGGTATCAGGGCTTACCTTAATCTACTATCGCTTCATTCCTGCTCTTCGCCGGACATACTTCCCGATTTCTACGCTCTGGCCTACGATAGAGACTGGGCGGTAGCAGGGTACCTTTGCTCGCACCGCCCGGGAGGCTCGAAATGTTGACTTGGTCGGGCAGGGCGGGAGTCTTGATGGCTGCGATCGCTGTAGCGCCGGGCGTTGTCTCCGGCTGCTCCTGCGGCGATACGGGAGGCACGGCGCCCCCGGCGTCCGGCGGCGCGGGGCCTGGCGGCGCGGGCGGGGACGGCGGCGGGATCGGCACGGGCTTCGGCGGCTTCCCGGCGAATGTCGGCGGGGGCGGCCTGGGACTGGGAGGGAACGGCTCGTGCGAGGGCCTCGAGTGCCAGCAGGTCCAATGCGAGGACGGGGCGAAGACCACGGTGAGCGGCACCGTCTACGACCCTTCGGGCAAACTGCCCCTCTATAACGTGATTGTCTACGTTCCCAACGAGCCGCTCGACCCCCTCACCGACGGCGCGACCTGCGATCAATGCAGCGCGACGCTCTCGGGCTCGCCCATCGTGACGGCGCTGACCGATACGAAAGGGAGCTTCGTCCTGGAGGACGTGCCGGTCGGCGAGGACATCCCGCTCGTCGTCCAGGTGGGCAAGTGGCGGCGCGAGATCACGCTCCCAGCGGTCGAGAAATGCAAGGACACCGCGACCGAGGCGGGGACCATCCGGCTGCCGCGCAACAAGGCGGAGGGGCACATCCCCAAGATCGCCCTCACGACGGGCGGCGCCGATCCGCTCGAGTGCCTGCTGCACAAGCTCGGGATCGACGAGAGCGAGTTCACGCCGGAGACCGGGACGGGGCGCGTCCACCTGTTCGCCGGCCGCGGCGACGCGGGGCACCCCGTGACGACGCGGTTTGCGGACAGCCTCAATCAAGGCGTGGAGTTCACGTCGGCCACGAGCCTCTGGGGGACCGTCGACACCCTGCGCCAGTACGACATGGTGATCCTCGCCTGCGAGGGCGATCCCTACGCCGCGGACAAGCCGGAGACGGCGCGCCAGGCCTTGTTCGATTACACCTCGCTCGGCGGGCGCGTGTTCGCCTCCCACTGGCACAACTACTGGCTGAAGCGGGGGCCGGCTCCGTTCCCGGACACGGCGGTCTGGGACAACTTCAACGAGGACCCGGTGAGCCCCCTCACGGCGCTCGTGGACACCACGCTCCCGAAAGGGCAGGCCCTGGCGGACTGGCTCGTCAACGTCGGGGCCTCGACCGTGCCCGGCGAGATCGTGATCAACGGGGCGCAGCACACGGTGAACGACGTGGGCGACGGCATCTCGACCCGGTGGATCTATTACAACGAGCCCGAGCCGGCGGGGGTCCAGTACTTCACGTTCAACACGCCCATCGGCGTCGACGAAGATCAACAGTGCGGACGCCTGGTGTTCACAGACATCCATGTCTCCGCGGGAGACGTCACGGGCCCGCCCTTCCCGGAGGGGTGTTCCACGGACGAGCTGACCCCGCAGGAGAAGGCGCTGCTCTTCATGCTGTTCGACCTGTCGTCCTGCATCGTGCCCGACGACGAGGTGCCGCAGGTCCCCGTCCCCCACTGACGCGCTCCGGCCGACCCCGCCCGCCCGCTTCGCTCGCCGCGCTGCCCCGGAGCCCTCTGCCGGGGCCGAGCGCCGGACATCGGCGTTCTCCTGACGAGCGTCGTATCCCTCCCGAACTGCCCGCAAACGATGCTCGTCCGCGCGCGGGGGTCGGTCGCGCGTCGCCGCGCGCGCCGCGGAGCGTCGGCATGTCCTCGGGGCTCGCCGCAGCGTCCCTCCGGAGCCTCCTGCTGCGCTCCGCCGCTGACGCGCGACGCCCGCGCGCCTCGTCGCGTCGGTCTTCGCATTGCGCGCGAGCGGTCAGCGGCCCACGCTGCGAGTCACTCCGCCGCTCCGCTCTCCGCGCCGCGCAGCGACATCGATTGAGCAGAGAAAGACGGCAAGGAGAACGACAGCAGAGACAAGAGGCTGTCGCGGTGGGAAGCACCACGCATCTACGGAATGTCATCCATGCATGGTCCGGGGATCCTGCTAGGATGAATCTCGGCCGCAGTGCGGCGCCACATCCGAGCCTGGGTCGCTGGTTTTCGGCTCGCCCGAAGGAGCATTCCTACGATGGTCCAGCATCGCCCTACGCCAGCGGCTGCAGGTCGGACCATCGAGCGCAGGCCTCGCGAGGGCGGCCGCGCGCCGCGATCGATCGGGGCAGCGCACGGCATCGGGCGCACGGAGGCGCTTCCGCCGCAGAGCGAGATGGGGGGTATGTGCGGAGCGATGGAGGACGATGAAGTTCAGGTCTGTCCTGCGTCCGTGCCGCCGTCCTCGCGCCGGTACCTCATCGGCCGGCGCGGGGACGTGGGCTGTCCGCTCTGCGCGAGGCGCGCGCGGGGCGAGGCGACCCTCCCGGGCCTCGGCGGGACGTCGTACCACTTCCTGACCGCCACCTGGGTCGTCCTCATGGTCGGCGATCCGGCGTCGTCGCAGTCCTGATCAGCACCGCGGGATGGGGGCAGCCCTGCTCCGCCGGGATAGGGCAGCCCTGCTCCGCCGGGATGCGGCAGCCTGGGCGGGCACCGCTCCGAGAGCGACAGCGCTGGGCGGGATTCGCTCGGATTGGCATCCTGCCGGTCGGCAGGACTCGGCCAGGGCCGCTGGATGGGCAGCCCCGGGCAGGCATCGCTGTGGATGGGAACAACGCGGGCGGGCGCTCCGCGGCGAGCGGCGCGCCCGGCGTCGAGGCTCAGCTGGCCTGGGTCCGCCTTCCGGCGGTCGCGCGCTTCTGGCCGGCCCGTTGCGCGCGCGGCTGCGTCGCCCTCGTGCGCCGCGCGCCACCGCGCCCGGTGGACGGCGTCTGCCTCGCCGCGCCGCCACGCTGCGGCGCTGCCCGCTTGGCGCCTGCCGCCTTGCGCGCCGTCTTCTGCCCGCCGGCCGCCGCCGGCCCGGTCGCGCCCCGGCCGCGCCCCGCCGTACCGCCGGCGGCGGCCCGCTTCCGCGTCGTGGCCGCCTTCTTCGCGGCGGCGCTCCGCGGCCGGCTCGTCTGGCCGGCGGCCGTCTTCCTCGCCGCGCTGCCCGCCCGCTGCTTCGGCCCGGCCTTCGCCCCCGCCGAGGTGCTCCGCGCCGTGCCCGGCCGCGCGGCGGCGCCTGCTCCCGCCTTGCGCGACCCCTTCCTGGCCTGGGTCGCGCGCCGGGTCGGGCTCGCGGCCTTCCTCGCGCCGCCGGCCGCGGCCCTGGTCCGCCTGCCCGACGCCGTCCGACCGGCCTCGCCCTGGGACGTCGCAGGCGAAGGCTGCTCGCGCTCGCCGCTCCCGACCCGCTTTCTCTGCTTGGACGTATCCTTTGCTGTCTCGCCTCTCGGCATAGAGCCCTCCCCCGAGCTCTCTCGACATGAGCTCGCTCGTGGCCTCATGGTGCCACAGCCTTTCCTCTTTCCCGGTCGGAAAGTCGGCGGGAAGGACCGGAATCGAAATCAGGATCTGCTGTAGCCCACCCCGGCGGAGGCGCCTATTGCGCGTCAGGCCGGCGGCAGATCGGCGCCGCAAACCCGCTCGGAAGCGCTCAGAAATCCCAGTCGAAGCCGACGCGGGCGCCGCCCTTGAGGTTCCACTGGGCGGGGCGCCGGTGGGTCTCGAGCACGTGCTCGACCGCGATGCCGAGGCCGGCCCACGGCATGATGCCCCGCATCCGCAGCGAGGAGACGCCGACCAGCGCGCCGGCGCGCAGCCCCGGGCTCACGCGGAGGTCGTCCTGGGTGAAGTACGCGAGCGACGCGAGCTCGCCTTCGTAGTGCCAGGTGCGGGCGTGGTACCGCAGCACCATCGGCAGCGCGGCGACGAAGCTGATGGGGAAGCGCGTCTTCGTCTCGGTCTGCTCGAACTGCGCCGTGCCGCCGAACTCGCCGCCGGCCAGGAACGTCCAGCGCTCGTCGATCCCGCGGCCGAGCAGCAGCCGCGCCGAGCCGCCGGCGCCGGGGAGGACCCTGCCGCCGGCGCCCTCGAGCACCGCGATGCCGCCCCCCTCCAGGTTGAGCGTGGTCCGGTAAGCGTCGGTCTCGCGCCCCCGGAAGGCCGGCGAGGGGCGGAGCCAGAACGGACACTCGGCCGGCGCATCGCCGGCGCCGATCGCGCGGCGCATCGCCTCGGCGAGGAGCGCGCGCACCCGCGTGGCGAACAGGAGATCCGCGACCTCGTCGAGGTCTTCTCCGCGACGCCGGAACGCCTCCTCGACGGGACCGCCGAGCTCGACGATCCGGAGGTCGAGCGCCGCGAGCGCGGCGGCGCGCGTCTCCGCCGTCGCCGAGCACACGCTCATCAGCGCCGGCGACATGATCTCGTCGATCTCGTACCGGTCGATCGTCCAGCCGAGCGACTGCTGCACCTCGACCATCTTCTCGAGATCGGCGAGCAGGCCGACCACCGCGAGATCGCGCGGCGCGGCCTCGGCGACGGGCGCGGCGGCGAGGGACGTCACGAGCAGCGCGGCGATGACGCGCGCCGCGAGCCGCGCGGCGACGACGTGCGCCTCGAGCCGCGCGGCGACGACGCGCGTCGCGCCCCGCGCCGCGACCGCCGTGCCCCACGCCAGCGCGGACACCCTTCCCAACGCGCCCCGCACGATCGCCCCGCGCATCGCCGCGTCAGAAGCAGGTGCCGCCGCCGCAGCTCCTGCCCACGCAGAGCAGCAGCCGGAACGTCTCCGGGCTGTTCATGCACTCGAACCCGCAGACCGCGGAGTCGTTCCCCGCGTCGAGGCAGCCGAAGAAGCACGCCACGTCCTCGGCGCACGCGGCGCTGGCGAGGCACTGGTTGAGCTGCGCGCAGCAGCCCTCGGCCACGCAGCCCCCGCACTCGGTCCCGTCCGACGGGCAGGCGGGCCCGCCGCAGAGGCCGTTCTGGCAGTTGTCGTTGCAGCACTCGCCCGAGTCCGCGCAGGGCCGCCCGTCGGGCCTGCACTCGGTCACGCACCCGAGGGCCGGATCGCAGGCGCCGCTGCAGCAGCTCTCCGCCGAGCCGCAGCTCGCCCCGTTCGGCAGGCAGCCGACGCAGGCGCCGTCGAAGCAGCTCCCGCTGCAGCACGAGGCGTCGGCCGCGCACCCGCCGCCCTCCGGCGTGCACGGCGTCCGGCAGACGCCGTCCTCGCACGCGCCGCTGCAGCACGCCGCGTCGGACGCGCAGCGGCTGCCGTCTTGGGCGCATTCGCCGCAGGTCAGCCCGCAGAGCCTGGTCACCTCGCGGACGCAGATCTCGTCCCAGCTGGCGTCGCAGCAGAACGAGTCGAACCGGCAGATCTCCGCCACGCAGCCGCCGCACTCAGCCGCGAGCGGCGCGCCGATCGCGCAGGGCCCGTGCGAGCAGGAAACGCCCCCGCAGACGCCCTCGTCACAGACGCCGGAGCAGCACGCGTCCGCCGAGCCGCACATCTCCCCGTCCGGGCTGCAGCCGCCGCAGACGCCCGCGTTGCAGCGCCCGGAACAGCAGTCCGCGCCCGTGTTGCAGCCGAAGCCGTCGGGCGAGCACGCGAGGCCGCAGGCGCCGCCGCGGCAGACGCCGCTGCAGCACGCGTCGCCGCCCTCGCAGAGCGCGCCGTTCGGGATGCACGGCGCGCGGCAAGCGCCCTCCTCGCAGCGGAGCGAGCAGCACTGCCCCGCGAAGCTGCACGCGCTCCCGCTCGGGAAGCAGCCCTGTCCGCACGCTCCGCCCGTGCAGACACCGGTACAGCACTGCGCCGCGCTCTGGCACGGCGCCCCGTCGACCGAGCAGCCCTGGCCGCAGAGCCCCTCGGTGCACACCCCGGTGCAGCAGTCGCCCGGGGCGGCGCACGGCGCGCCGTCCTGCGCGCAGCTGCCGCCGCCGCAGATCCCGCGCGCGCACGCGGCGCTGCAGCAGTCCGCCGCGCCCTCGCAGGGGAGCCCGTCCTCCCGGCACACCGGCGCGTCCGGCCGTGCGTCGGGGGCGCCCCCTGCGTCCGCGAGCTCGGGCAGGCCGACGAGCTGCTCGCGGGAGCCGCAGCCGAGGGCCAGCGCCATGAGGACCACAAAGAGAAGGACCGGCGCTCGGGAAGGCACGGTCCCGAGGCTATCACGGGTGCAGTTCACGACGGGCGGGCGTGACGGTGGGGGAAGCGGCGGGGAACCGTGGGGGGAGGGCGCAGGGAAGGCGCGGGGAGGGCGCGGTGGGGGGCCGGAGCGGCGGGGGCGCGAACGCCGGGGCAGGGGGCCGTCGGGGATGGGACGACGACGGCGCGGGAGACCTCGGCGGCCCGCCGAACGTTCGGACCCGGGGCCGCTTCCGATGCTACACTCGCCAGCGTGTCGTTGAAGATCGACCAGGATCACGGGCGCTTCCGTCAGATCGTTCGCGGCCGCATCCGCGAGAACCTGCGCAAGTACATCTCGCAGGGCGAGCTCATCGGGCGAAAGGGAAAGGACCTCGTCTCGATTCCGATTCCTCAGATCGACATCCCGCGCTTCCGCTTCGGCGACAAGCAGCGCGGCGGCGTGGGGCAGGGCGACGGCAACCCCGGCGATCCCGTGGGGGGCTCGGACGACAAGCAGCCCGGGCAGGGGCAGGCGGGCAGCGGCGAGGGCGACCACATCCTCGAGGTCGACGTCACGCTCGAGGAGCTCGCCAGCATCCTCGGCGAGGAGCTCGAGCTGCCCGACATCCAGGACAAGGGCAAGAGCAAGATCTCGAACGCCCACGACCGCTACTCGGGCATCCGCCGGGTCGGCCCGGAGTCGCTGCGCCACTTCAAGCGGACGTACCGCGAGGCGCTCAAGCGGATGATCTCGAGCGGGACGTTCCGCCCGACGGCGCCGGTCGTCGTCCCGATCCCGGACGACAAGCGGTACCGCTCGTGGAAGACGATCACCGAGCCCGTCGCGAACGCGGTCATCATCTACATGATGGACGTCTCCGGCTCGATGGGCGACGAGCAGAAGGAGATCGTGCGCATCGAGTCGTTCTGGATCGATGCGTGGCTCACGCGCCAGTACAAGGGCCTGGAGTCGCGCTTCATCATCCACGACGCCATCGCCCGCGAGGTCGATCGGGACACGTTCTTCCACACGCGCGAGTCCGGCGGCACGATGATCTCGAGCGCCTACAAGCTCTGCTCTCAGATCATCGACAACGACTACCCGCCGGACGAGTGGAACATCTATCCGTTCCACTTCTCCGACGGCGACAACTGGTCGATGGACGACACCCTCTCCTGCGTGGACGTGCTCAAGACCCAGATCCTGCCGAGGGTCAACATGTTCGCCTACGGGCAGGTCGAGAGCCCGTACGGCTCGGGCCAGTTCATCAAGGATCTGAAGGAGCACTTCTCGCAGGACGACCGCGTCGTGGTGAGCGAGATCAGGGACAAGGACGCCATCGTGGGCAGCATCAAGGACTTCCTGGGGAAGGGGAAATAGGGCGGCATGAGCAAGTTCGCGCTGAACACCGCGCTCCCCCGGTACCTGCGCACCGAGAAGGAGCGCATCGAGAAGATCGCCAGGGACTACGGCCTCGACTTCTTCCCTGTCGTCTTCGAGATGCTGACGTACGACCAGATGAACGAGATCGCCGCGTACGGCGGCTTCCCGAGCCGCTACCCGCACTGGCGGTTCGGCATGGAGTACGAGCAGCTCTCGAAGAGCTACGAGTACGGCCTCTCGAAGATCTACGAGATGGTCATCAACAACAACCCCTCGTACGCCTACCTGCTCGAGGGCAACTCGCTCACCGACCAGAAGCTCGTGATGGCGCACGTGTTCGGGCACGTCGACTTCTTCAAGAACAACTTCTGCTTCCGGTCCACCGACCTCGACCAGCGCGGCCCGATCCTCGACCCCGTGCGCAGGAGCGACTCCTACGACCCGGATCGCAAGTGGATCGACAAGATGGCGAACCACGGCGCCCGCGTGTCGCGCCACATCGAGCGTCACGGCATCAACAAGGTCGAGGCGTTCGTCGACCACTGCCTCTCGCTCGAGAACCTCATCGACCCGTGGGCCCCGTTCACCGGCCGCCCGGCGCCCAAGGAGGAAGAGGATCCCTCGGAGGAGCCGATGGACACGTACAAGCTCCGGGCCAAGGAGTACATGGACTCCTTCATCAACCCGGAGGAGATCCTCGCGGCGCAGAAGAAGAAGCGGCAGGAGCAGAAGAAGCCGGAGCGCAAGGTGCCGGAGCGCCCGGAGCGCGACGTGCTCAAGTTCCTGCTCGACCACGCGCCGCTCGATCGGTGGGAGCGCGACGTGCTCGAGATCATCCGCGAGGAGGCCTACTACTTCGTGCCGCAGCGCCAGACGAAGATCATGAACGAGGGCTGGGCCTCGTACTGGCACTCGAAGATGATGACCGAGAAGGTCCTCGATGCGTCGGAGATCATCGACTACGCCGAGAACAACGCCGGCGTCATGGCGACGGCGCCGGGGCGGTTCAACCCCTACAAGGTCGGCGTGGAGCTCTATCGCTACATCGAGGATCGGTGGAACAAGGGGCGCTTCGGCCGCGAGTGGGAGGAGTGCACCGACCTCGACGCGAAGCGCACCTGGGACATGCGGCTCGGCCTCGGCCGCGAGAAGATCTTCCAGGTGCGCGCGCTCTACAACGACGTGACCTTCATCGACGAGTTCCTGACGCCGGAGTTCGTGATCGACCAGAAGATGTACACGTTCGGCTTCTCCGGCCGGAACGACCGGTTCGAGATCGAGAGCCGCGAGTTCAAGGAGGTGAAGGAGAAGCTCCTCTTCCAGCTCACGAACTTCGGCGATCCCTACATCCGCGTCGTCGACGCCAACTACGGCAACCGCGGGGAGCTCCTGCTCGAGCACGTGCACGGCGGCTTCGACCTGCGCGCCGACTACGCGCGCGAGACGCTCGTGGCGCTCGTCCGCTGCTGGAAGCGGCCGGTCGGCGTGGCGACGAAGATGGATAACAAGCCTGTGCTGCTCCGCTACGACGGCAAGGAGCACGCGATGACCCCGTACAAGCTGTGAGCTCCTGCGGCTCGATCCGCGGGCTCGCCGTCCTCGTCGCGCTCGCCGGCTGCGCGGGCGCGCCGGCCGACGCGCCCGCGCGATCGGCCCCGCACGCCCCGCCGGCGATGCCGCCCGCGCCCGCCGCGCCCGCCGCGCCTCCCGCGGCGAGCGGGGCGGCGGCGGCGAACGGCGCGGCCGCGGGCGCGGCGGAGCCTCAGGCGACCGGCTCGGGCGTCCCGCTCGACGCGCCGTCCACCAGCGAGGGCGCGCCGGCGAGCCCTCCTCCGCGCGTCGCGCGCGGCACCGGCACGCCGGCGGACAGGAAGCTCGAGGAGGGCGACGCCGCCTACGCGAGCGGCGATTTCGCCGCCGCGGAGAGGGCCTATCGCGCGGCCGCGCTGCTCGACAGGCGAGACCCCGCGCCGATCGTGGGGACCCAGCGCGCGGCGATCGCCAGGGCGGGGGTGTCCTCCGAGTACAACGGGGCGCCGGGCGACAAGACGCTCCTGGCCGCGATTCCCGAGCTCAAGCGCGCGGTGAAGCTCGATCCGGAGCACGCGCCGGCGCACCTCGAGCTCGGCCGCGCCCTCCTCGTCCTCGGCCGCGCCGACGCGGCGCTCGGCGAGCTCGCGCGGGCCGCGGAGCTCGCCCCGAGCGACCCCGAGGCCCGCTCCGCGCTCGGCGTCGCTCACCTCGCGCTCGGCCACCTGCAGGACGCCGTCCGCGAGCTCGCGCGATCCGCCGAGCTCGCCCCCGGCGACGCCGAGCGGCAGGCGAACCTCGGAACGGCGCTGCTCGCGGCGGGGAAGACGGCCGACGCGATCCGCGCTTACGAGCGCGCCGCGAGGCTCTCGCCGGCCGACGCGCGGCTGCAAAACGATCTCGGGACGGCGCTGCTCGCCGCCAACGATCCGGCGCGCGCCGTGCCGTACCTCGAGGCGGCCGTGGCCCGCGACCCCGCGCGCGCCACGTACCGATCGAACCTCGGGTATGCGTACCACCTCCGCGGCGACCTGCCCAAGGCGACCGCGCTCTACCGCGAGGCGCTGCGGCTCGACGACAAGCTCGGCAGCGCGTGGATCAACCTGGGCAACGCGCTCGCGCAGTCGGGCCAGCTGAAGGAAGCGCGCGCGGCGTACGAGAAGGCGCGCGCGGTGGACCCCGCGGATCCGCGGGTGAAGGCCGTGATCGACGAGCTCGACGCGATCGAGCGGCGCGGCGCCGCGCCGCGGTGACAGCCGCGAATCCGGCGCTGCCGCCCGGGCGCGTGTCAAGCGCAATCGTCGCCCGGCGCGACGCCCCGCCCGACCGCAGCCTCAAGCGCTCGGCGACGTGGGCGGAGAGAGCGAGTTGGCGGGCCAAGCGAGCTCACGGCTCGCGCGGGCCCGCGGCCGCCAGCGCGCGCGCGGGCGCCGGGCCCGGAGCGCGCGCCCGAGGCGTACGTCGCTGTGAAATCACCCGCCGGAGAGGGTCACTCGCCCCCGCGCGCCGCGCCCGCCTGCACTGGGTAGGTCGCCCCACCGAGCTCCGCACAGTTCCGTAGCGACTCGCGACCACACGCCATGAGTGATCTCCGCAGTGGCGGGCGCGGCATGAAAGTGTTGACAGGACCGACGCGCTTTCGATTACCTCCCTTGAAGGTGTTCTCGAGGGCTTCGATGATCGCAGGCGCCGCCTGCCAGGGTCCGCAAGCGACGCGCGGCGCGGCGAATTCTCCGTCGTCGCTGCACGGCGCGCGCGCGCCGATCTGTGGACAATTCGGCCGGCGAGCGCCCGCGCCGCGGGCCGGCCACCGGGCGTCGCGCCCGAGCAACAGCGCACGTCGCGGTCCGGACCTCAGCGGGCGCACGCGAAGAATACCTTTCTCTACCTGCACGGAATATCAGCAGCGAATAAATGTGATCTGTACCACATTATCGTTTCGATCCTGTGGCAATCCGGGCACCTCCAAGGCAGTCCTCGTCAGCGCTGTGCTCGTCCGAGTCCACCATGGCGACCTCGAGCGGGAGCGCGACGCACTCGACGCGGCACCCAGACTCCAGGTACTCTGCGTCCTGCCTCCTCTCGCAAACCAACCCCGAGGCCTTGATGTCCGTTTCGAAGCCGACCGATGTAGCCCCGACGCTGCGACCACCGCCGGTCATGGCGCCGAGCGGCATGATCATCTCAGCCAACTTCTCGGTCACTGGCTTCAGCAAGCGCTGGAGCCACTGCCATCAGATGGCGAACTTCCTCGCGCGGTACGCGAGCGCAAACGAGGACGACCCGGAGCGCTACGCGACGCTGCTCTCGACCTTCTTCAACGAGCTGCTTGAAGCCATTTATCGCAATCACGCTCCGTCGGGCGACATCATCATCACCTTCCAGAGGAACAACGGTCGCATCAGCGTGACGGCCGAGGTGCCCGCCAGCAGCGAGAACGTGGCGTTCTACAAGCACGCCGTCCAGCTGCTCAACCAGCCAGATCCGATGGCCTGGTACCGAGAGCAGCTCGAGCACGACGTGCCCGACAACGATGTTACGACTCTAGGTCTGCTAGAGCTCGCTGTAGTCTACGGTTCGACGCTAAGCCTTACTGAACCCAAGAACGGGACCTCGCTGACATTGAACATCGAGCTGCCGTTTACTGAGGTAGATGAAAATGAGTGCTTCAATCTACCCTGAGAACGCCGTCCCGCCCTCGTCCTCATCGGGGAGCCTTCCGTCATGGCGCTCGTCGGTGACCTTCAACATGCGGGTCGACCAGGACGATCAGGAGGTGGCCCTCGCCGGCATGCTCCGGCCGTTCGTGGGCGACCAGATGCGGGCGATCCGAGGGACGCTGGAGACCGCCGCGAAGAACGCGACAGGCGAGCTCACCCTCGACTTCAAGCGCCTCAAGTACATGAACAACGTCGCCTTCCTCGAGATCAACCGGTTCGTCCGGTGGGCCGTGGAAGAGCGGCCCAACCTCAAGATCCGCCTCATCATCTCGAGCGTCATCCCCTGGGCGATGCGGAAGTTCCAGGTGATGGAGGAGCTCTATCCGAACGTCTCGGTGGAGGTCTACGACAAGGCGCTCTATCCGATCCAGAGCGTGATCGAGGACGAGGATTTCGTCAGGGTCCTCAGGACCCAGGAGAAGATCGTCTATAACCACGAGCGCAAGCTCCTCCACCGGCACGGCCTCCGGCCGGGCATGAAGGTCGCCGACATCGGCTGCGGGCTCGGGGACTTCGCGGTGCGGCTCAACGCGGAGTACAAGCCGGAGTACGTCACGGCGGTCGACCACTCCAGGGCGTTCTTGAAGCACGCCCAGGCGCACGCGAGGAGCCTCGGGATCGAGAACATCGAGTATCAGTACGGCGACGCCGCCGCGCTCCTCATCCCCGACGACTCCTTCGATTTCGTGTCCTGCCGGCTCGCCATCCAGGTCTTCCACATGCCGGACCAGCTGATGAAGGAGCTCTGCCGGATCTGCAAGCCCGGCGGCCGCGTCTACATCACGAACGAGATGCTCGCGTGCGTGACCGGCTATCCGGATCAGGACCTCATCCGCATGGGGTACCGGCGCTACCTCGAGCTGAGCCGGATGGTCGGGATGGACTTCGACATCGGCGTGAGGACCCGCGAACTGCTCGCGAACGCGGGGCTCGAGGACATCCGCAGCGATCTCATCGACATCAACAACATGAACACCGACCCGAACAACTTCGCGAAGGTCGTGGAGAGCTGGATCAAGTTCTGCGGCGACGTCGCTGCTTCGGCGAACGCCGATCCGGTGATCTTCGAGGAGATTGGCATCGGGCTCAGGGCCCACGTCTCTGCCATCCTCAGCGACAAGGGGTACGCGAACTGGCCGATACTCGCCGGCTCCGGGCGCAAGCCAGAACGGCTGATGCGATAGCGTGAGTGAACTGGAGAGGCCGATGAGGCGCCGCGAGCCGACCTATGGAAGCTAAGGAGCGCAAGAAGTTTTCGATCGTTCAGTGGATCGTCGAGAGGTCCTCCGGGCGCTTCCGTACGAAGTTCATGCTCGTGGCGTCGTTCGGCGTCCTCATCGCTCTTGCGTCGAGCGCGGGCACGGCCCTCTACAACGTCACGCGGCTGGAGCAGGAGGCCAGCGCCGAGGTCTACGGCGGGCTGGCTCGGGCGAACGACGAGTACCTCGAGAACTACATCGAGACGACGGCGCTCCGCCTCGACCTCCTGTTCGAGCAGACGTTCTCCGAGCTCCGGATGACGGCGTCGATACTCCAGACGCTGATCGACAACCCGGACGCCGCGGAGGCCATAGGCACTCTCCCCGACAAATCGTCCTTCTTCAAGGACGATTTCGAGGTCGATCCGAACGGGAAGTGGACCCAGAACAAGCCGGGCGAGCAGTCCGTCATGAGCGTGTGGCACTACATGCTCGAGAAGGACGGCTCGATCAAGCCGGAGATCCTGAAGGACGTCAAGAAGAACGCGATCTTCGACCTGTTCGCCCCGGCCATCGTCAAGAACGGGAGCGAGAAGCTCCAGGTCTACTACGTGGGGCCGAAGGAAAAGCCCATCATGCGTCTGACGCCCTGGCTCGAGATGGCGCAGACGTTCGACAGGCTCTACCCCGGGCACACGGACAAGAACTTCTGGGACTCCTTCTTCCCGGGCATCTACGAGGGATGGCAGCGCTGGCTCAAGGACCCGAGCAGCAAGCCCGTCCCGAAGACCGACGTCACCGGCTATCCGCCCTACATCGACGCGGCGACCGGCGGCAACATCGTCACGTTCTTCAACCCCCTCTGGACGAAGGACCGGACGGACTGCGCCGGGGCGGTCGCGATCGACATCACGCTGGATCAGGCGGTGGCCCTCATCCGGCACGTGCACATCAAGTCCTCGGGCTTCGCGTTCATGTCGATGTCCGACACGAACGTCCTCGCGATCAACAGCGAGGGGGAGAAGGTCCTCGGGATCGGGACGCGGGACGGGCAGAACGAGGGCGTGAAGGAGGTCAAGCGCCTCCTCAGCCAGAGCCAGTTCCCCGAGGTCGCCAAGATCGCGATGCCGTCGAGCGAGAAGCCGGTGTTCCACCGGGTCTCGATCCAGCGGGCGCCGGGCGAGCCGGCCACGCCCTACGTCATCGTCCTGCGGCGCCTGCCCGGGATGAACTTCTACCGGGGCGAGAAGCCCATCGGGATGGAGTACTGGGTGCTCGGGTTCGTGGTGCCCGAGTCCGAGCTCTTCTCCACGGTGCACACGGCCCAGCGCGCCATCCAGTCGACGGCGGGGAACATCCTCGGCCAGCAGATCATCGTCGTCGTGCTGAGCCTGTTCGCCGTGCTCGTGGGCATCGCCTGGGTCGCGCGGAGGATCACGGCCAACCTCGTCGATCTCTCCGAGGCGGCGCACCGGCTGATGAACAAGGACTACTCGATGAGGGTCAACATCGACAGCCAGGACGAGATCGGGCGGCTCGGGATGACCTTCAACGCGATGGCGTCCGACATCGAGCGGTACACGACGAACCTGGAGGAGCTCGTCAGCGAGCGGACGATGGCCCTCGAGAAGGCGAACGAGGAGATCAGCGAGCTGAACGCGAAGCTCGCGCAGGAGAACATCCGCCTCGGCGCCGAGCTGAACGTCGCGCGCCAGCTCCAGCTGATGGTGCTCCCGGCGCCGAGCGAGCTCCAGGAGATCCCCGGCCTCGACATCGCCGGCTACATGGCCCCGGCCGACGAGGTCGGCGGCGACTACTACGACGTGCTCCGGAGCGACGGGCTCGTGAAGATCGGCATCGGCGACGTCACCGGCCACGGGCTGGAGAGCGGCGTGCTCATGCTGATGGTGCAGACGGCCGTCCGGACGCTGCTCGCGAGCAACGAGCGGGATCCGAAGAAGTTCCTGAGCATCGTCAACAAGGTCATCTACCAGAACATCCAGCGCATCCGCTCGGACAAGAACCTGTCGTTGACCCTGCTCGACTACAGCGACGGCCAGCTCCAGCTCACCGGCCAGCACGAGGACCTGATCATCGTCCGGAAGGACGGCACCCTCGATCGCGTCGAGACAATGGGGCTCGGCTTGCCGATCGGCATCGATCTGGATATCAGCGACTTCATCGGCAGCATCGAGGTGCAGCTCGAGCCCGGGGACGTCGTGACGCTGTTCAGCGACGGCATCACCGAGGCGGAGGACTCTTCAGAAGAGCAATACGGCATCGACCGGCTGTGTCAGGTGATCTCGCGCAATCACGAAAGGACCTCGAGGGAGATCAAGGACGCTATCATCGAGGACGTCTTGGCGCACGTAGGCTACAACAAAATCCATGATGACATTACGGTACTTGTCATTAAGAGGGTATGAGCAAGGGGGAGACTGGGCATTACCATGAGCGAAATCATCGGCGTCTACTCTTTAGACGATTCGTTCAGCGAGCACATGTCGCTGACGTTGTACCCCGACTCGTTCGCGGTGAGATGGAGCCTGTGTAACCTGACGGCGAATTTCATGGCCGAGTACTTCGGGGAGCTCTTCCCGGAGATCGACGGCGAGGACAGGCTCATCAGCCGAGACGAGGTCTCAGGCGCCATCGGTTACGTTCTGAACGAGCTGGTTGAGAACGCCGTCAAGTTCAATCAGCACGGTGATATCACCGTGACCGTCGGCATCGGGCGTGAGGACCTGGTGTGCCTCGTCAGCAACCAGATCACGAACGCGGCCGTCCCGTCGCTTCGGGAGAAGCTCCTCGAGCTCACGCAGGAGGACCCGGGGGAGCTCCTGCGGCGGCAGGCGGAGGCGAACGCCGAAGACGCAGAGAACGCCGGGTCGGGGCTCGGCTATCTCATCATCATGAATGATTACGGTGTCAGTCTTGGGTGGAAGCTCGATCCGATCTCGGTGAACAGCTTCAGCATCAAGACGATGGCCAGGATTCCTATTTTGAACGAAAGGTCGAGAATGGAAATCAAAGGTGGCAACTACCGGGTTTGGTACGATCCCTCTGAGGTTGTGGTGTACCTGGAGGGCATCCTTCGTCTTGGCGGCACGACCGAGTACGCCCCGATCGAGGAGCTGCTCGACAAGGTCCTGGCCACGAACCCTCCCACCATCACGCTCGACGTCAGGGCGCTGAACTTCCTGAACAGCTCGGGGATCAACGTCCTCTACAAGTTCGCCATCGCCACCCGGAAGAAGGGAGAGCTCCAGCTCATCGTCCGCGGCTCGAAGTCCATCCCGTGGCAGGGGAAGTCGCTGCCCAACCTCAAGAAGTTCAACCAGAACTTCGAGATGATACTCTGTGATTGAGATCGGATGGGATCTTCCGTCCAACCCGAATCGCGTCCAGGTCGAGCCATGACTGCACCTAAGGACATCAGCTCGATGCACTCCAGAGGCTTCATACAGAAGCAGAGCAATCTGGATGCCATCAGGGCGATCGTGAAGGAGCGGCAAGCGTGGAACACTCTCCTGCGCGACGAGGGGAATTTCACAGACTTCATGGAGCGCTGCAGCGCACTCTTGGAGTACGTCGATAAGCTGAAGCTCGACTTCGACGACCTCTCCCTGGTGCACGAGGCGATCCTGGAGCACGCGACCAGCATCGAGAACGAGCTAGAAGGGTACAACCGGGCCATCGACGACGACCTCGCGGTGGCGCGGCAGGTCCAGCGCGCCCTGCTGCCGGAGGCGAGCGGGCCCATCGCCTCGGCGTTCGACATGGCCATCTTCCACAAGCAGCTAGCGCAGGTGGGAGGGGACTATTACGACTTCTTCTATCTCCCCGGCGAGCGCCACGCGATCGGTGTTTACGATATCTCGGGTCACGGAGTATCGTCGGCGCTCATCATGGCGTTTCTGAAGGCTCAGTTCGCCCACGCCACCAAGCGCCTCGACAGCCCCGGGGCGATCGTGGATTGGGTGAACCGGAGCGCTTACTCGTTCCTCCGGGAGGTTCGCCGGTACGCGACGGTGAACTTCGTCATGTTTACGGACCGATTCCTCCGCTACGTCTCGGGCGGAGGGTACGGGCTCCTGGTCCGTCGGGGTACGCCTCGCTCGTTCAACCGGGTGAGCAACTTCATCGGTCTGCGCATCAAGCCGTTTCACGAGTTCGAGCTGCCGTTCGAGGAGGACGACGTCCTCGCCTTGTACACAGACGGGATGTTCGAGGCGCAGGACGCGAGCGGGGAGATATATTCCGTGCAACGTCTCAACGAAATCGTCGTCAAGCACAGCGAGGAGCCGGTGCAGGTCATCCTCGACCGGTGCATCGAGGACTACACGCGGTTCCGAGTGGCGGACGCCGACGACATCACACTGATCATCCTGCGAAGGTGCGCCTGATGAAGCCCGAGAAGAATCATTCGCAGACGTCGGTCGGTGCATCGATATATATATCTCCGATCGATCACATCACGGGCGACGTGGCCGGCCTGCTTGCGAACTTTCTGGATGCGCTCCTGGTGAGGTTCTATCCCAGACGGATCTGCCAGAAGGTCAACGTGGTCGTCACCGAGCTGGTCACCAACGTGATCCAGCACGGGACCGAGCGTGACAGCGAGGTACGACTCGATCTGAGCATCGATCCCGACCGGCTACTCATCAAGGTATCCAACCGCGTTACGCCGGAAGAGTACCGTACCGTCAAGGCGGTATTCGACGAGATCTTCGCCGCGGAGGACCCGAGGGAGCTCTTCGCCAGGACGGTGCGCGAGCGGCGCAACGACCGGCGGAGGGGCGGCCTCGGCCTCATTCGGCTGACCGCTGAGAACAAATTCCATCTCTCGACGCAGTACGTCGATGGAATTCTCGTCGTCCAGGCTACTTTCCCTTGAAAAGGCTCCGTATGTTTTCCACGAAAGGTCGCGTATGAAGGCTCTCAGCTATGGAGAAATCACGGATGGCGGGCTGAGCGTCTTTCAGTCGGTCGCCCGGCTCGATGACGACAACCGCCTCGTCTTGACCTTCGAGGGCGCTATCCGGATCGACAACCCGTACCGGTACCTGTCCAGCTACCTCGACGAGCTGGCGCGAGTCCTGCCGCAGCATCCGATCACGTCCACGGTGATGGACTTCGTGAAGATGCGGTTCTGCAACTCGAACGGCTTCTACGTCATCATGGACATCGTGGACGCCGTGTACAACCTGGTGCCCGGGCGGGTGACGGTGCGGCGGATCCTCGACGACGACTGGCAGCACGAGACCCTGCCGATCCTGCTCAACCTGAACGAGGAGCACGTGGCGGCGCGGACGACGTTCGAGGATGTCAAAGAGCCGTAAGCGTGGGGTGGGGGCTCGGTAAGGCGACCGGCGATGGACGCACCTGCGAACGAAGCGGACGTAGCGAGGTTCTTCGCTGTCTGTCCCGATCCGCTCTGCGTTCTGCGGATCGACGGATCGTTCCTCCGCGTGAGCGGCGCCTGGGAGAGCACGCTGGGCCTCGGGGCCGAGGAGCTGGTCGGCCGGAACCTGCTCGATCTCGTGCACCAGGACGACCTCGCCGCGACGCGGGAGCAGCTGGCGCGGCTCCGGGAGGGGCCGGTCACGCTCGGGATGGAGAACCGGTGCAGGAGCAGGAGCGGCCTCTACGTATGGCTGTCCTGGTCGATGCTGTCGGTGCCCGGCGAGGGGCTCGTCTACGCCTGGGCGCGCAACGTGGGCAAGCAGAAGCGCGTCGAGCGGGCGCTGATGCAGCGGATCGAGACCAAGATGCTGGTCGCGTCGATCTCGGCCCATTTCATCAACGTGAAGCTCGCGGACATCGACCGCGGCTTTCAGCTGGCGCTCGCGGAGCTCGGCAAGGCGCTGCGCGCCGATCGGACGAGCCTGTTCTTGCTCTCGGAGGACGGGCGGCGGTTCCTGAACACGCACGAGTGGTGCGCCGAAGGGGTCCCGTCGCTGCTCGCGGAGCGGGCCGTCGTCTCCAAGGACGTGTATCCGTGGCTCGTCGACAGGCTGTGCCGCCTCGAGGTGTGCGACGTGCCGCGCGTGGCCGACCTGCCGGATGAGGCAGAGAGCGAGCGGCGAGCGTTCACGGAGCTGGGGATCGCCTCGTTCGTGCGGATGCCCGCGGCGTACGCGGGCCGGCTCGTGGGGGTCGTGGGGATCGACGCGGTGCGCTCGATCCGGGCGTGGGACAAGAGCGTGCGGGCGCTGCTCCAGGTCGTCGGGGAGATGTTCGCGATCACGCTGGAGCGCATGCGCGCCGAGGAGTCGCTGCGCGCGGTGGTCGAGCAGCAGGAGTCGCTGCGCGCGGTGATCGAGCGGCAGGAGTCCGCGATCGAGACGCTGTCGACGCCGATCATCCAGGTCTGGAACAGCGTGCTCGTGCTGCCGCTCGTGGGGAGCATCGATCGGCACCGGGCCACCGAGATCACGGAGAAGCTGCTGCGCACGATCGTCGAGACGAAGTCGCGGTATGCGATCGTCGAGGTGACGGGGGTCGAAGAGGTCGACTCCACGACGGCGCAGCACCTCATCAGCATGCTGCAGACGATCGAGCTGCTCGGCGCGCAAGGCGTGGTGGCCGGCGTGCAGCCCCAGGTGGCGCAGACGGCGTCGTCGCTCGGGATCGATCTCTCGTCGGTCCAGGTGCACCGCGACCTCCAGGAGGCGCTGCGGTGGTGCATCCGGGAGATCCGGGCGGAAGGGCGGCGAGGGAAGCGGGGGCGGCAGGGGCGCAGCGGCCGGTAGCGGGTCGCAGGGCGCAGGGCGCAGGGCGCAGGGTGATCCGAGCTGCCCGGCCCCCGGAGAGGGAGCTCGTGGCGCGGCGCCGGGAGGACCGAACTCGCCTGGGACAACGCGCCCCGGCGGCGTGCGCTGCACGCCGGGGACGCATCGTCACCAGGCTCAGACACCGGTCCTCCCGGCGCCGCGCCACGAGCTCCCTCCCCGGGGGCCTGCGGTCCGGGCGCAGATGCGTCCGCTCGGTACGCGCGTGGCGTGTGAGGACGCGCGCTTGACGCGACCTTCGGGAGCGAATATTTCGTACACGAAGCATCGTGACCGCGACCCTGCCCCCGCCAGAGAGGCCGGAGATCGACGCCATCGTGGAGATGATCATCTATCTCTACACGGAGTCGCGCCGGCTCACGAAGGGCATGGCGAGCGGGTTCGGCCTCACCGGACCACAGCTCACCATCCTCAAGCTGCTCGAGTCGTTTCAAGATCTGTCGCTGTCCACGCTGTCGGAGCGGATCCGGGCGCAGAACAGCACCGTGACGGGGATCGTCGACCGCATGGAGAGGGAAGGGCTCGTCCGGCGCGAGCGCTCGAAGGCCGACCGGCGGGTCGTGCACATCCGGCTCAGCGAGAAAGGGGCGCGGCTCGCCCGCGAGATCCAGGTCGAGCCGATGGAGATCTTCCGGAGCGCGCTCCTCGGCCTGAGCTCGACCGATCTGCGCGACTTGCTCCGGATCCTGACGAAGCTGCAGAGACAGGTGGTCGCCCGGGTCGCGCAGAGCGGACCGAAGAAGGGCGACGGCGGCGACAGGACGTGAAAGGGAGGCAGGGGGCATGAGAGAGAAGCCGACGTTCACCGGGGAACCGCGGAAGCCGAACGAGCGAGACCCCGATGTCTGCGTGGTGACCTGCGCGCTGTCCGGGGTGCTCGCGAACCGCAAGCAGTGCCCCGCGATCCCGTACACGCCGGTCGAGATCGCCGAGGAGGCGAAGCGGGCCTACGACGCGGGGGCGGCGGCGGTGCACATCCACGCGCGCAACGACGACGGGTCGCCGACGTTCTCCCCGGCCGTGTTCGCGAAGATCAAGGAAGAGGTGCGGCGGCGCTGCCCGGTGATCCTGAACTTCTCGACGGGCACGATCCTCGAGGACGTCAGCGAGCAGTGCGCGGCCATCCGCGAGAGCCGGCCGGAGATCGCGGCCCTCAACATGGGCACCATGAACTACTCGAAGTACTCGCGCGCGCGGAAGAGCTTCGACTTCGACATGGTGTTTCCCAACACGTACGCGAAGATCGGCAAGCTCCTCACCGCCATGAACGAGGCCGGGACGAAGCCCGAGCTCGAGTGCTTCGACACCGGGCACACCCACGGCGTGTGGCCGCTCGTCGACATGGGCCTGCTCAAGCCGCCGCTGCAGTTCTCGTTCATCGTCAACGTGCTGGGCGGCATCCCGGCGCACGTGGAGTCGCTCCAGCTCCAGACCAAGATCATGCCGCCCGGCTCGGAGTGGGAGGTGATCGGCATCAGCCACGGGCAGTGGCGGATGCTGGCGGCGGCGCTCGTGCTCGGCGGCAACGTGCGGTGCGGGCTCGAGGACCACTTCTACCTGCCGAGCGGCGAGATGGCGCGCAGCAACGGCGAGCTGTGCGAGGTGGCCGTGCGCATGGTGCGCGACGTCGGGCGCAGGCCGGCCACGGTCGAGGAAGCCCGGCAGATCCTGGGGCTGCGCGGCGACGGCGCGGGCGGTCCGGCGGCGGGGGCGGCCTCGTGACGGGCGGCGCGACCGCGGTCGTCCAGGTCGCCTCCGCGGGGGGCGTCCTCCGGCTCACGCTGAACAACCCGGGGCGCAAGAACGCGATCGGGCCGGCGATGGTGAACGAGCTGCTCCACGCCCTCGAGGCCGGCATGGCCGACGAGGCGGTGCGCTGCGTGGTCCTGACCGGCGCGGGCGACGCGTTCTGCGCCGGCGGCGACTTCGCGCAGCTCACCGGCGCCGAGGGGGCGCCGGCGCCCGCGCCGAAGGGCGACTACGCGGACCTGCTGCTCGCCATGGCGAACTCGAGCAAGCCGATCGTGGCGCGGGTGAACGGGCACGCGCTGGGCGGCGGGCTCGGGCTCGTCGCGGCGTCGCACTTCGCGATCGCCGCCCGCGGCGCGAAGCTCGGGACGCCGGAGATCAATGTGGGCCTGTTCCCGATGATGATCATGGCGGTGCTCCAGCGGCACGTGAGCCGCCGCAGGCTGCTGGAGATGATGCTGCTCGGGCAGCGCCTCGACGCCGACGAGGCCGCGCAGTGCGGGCTCCTGAGCAGGGTGGTCGAGCCGGGCGCGCTCGACGCCGCGGTCGACGAGGTGACCCGGGCGATCGCGGCGAAGAGCCCGATCGCGGTGCGGCTCGGCCTGGAGGCGTTCGCGGCGCAGGACGATCTCGACCTGGAGTCGGCGCTGCCGCTGCTGCGCGAGCGGCTCGCGGGCTGCCTCGCGACCGACGACGCGCGCGAGGGGCTCATGGCCTTCCTGGAGAAGCGGCAGCCCCGCTGGTCGGGCAGGTAGGCGCCGGGGGGCGCGTGGGTGCTTTGCGGGGGACGGGAGGGCGCCGCAGGCCGCGGCGCTCGCTGGCTCTCGGTTGAGGCGGCCCCGCTCGCCGCGCGGCGCGCGACGGCGAGCGGGGCGCGCAGGATGAGGTGGCCCGTGAACATGCGAGAGCTCGTGAAGGACCTCGAGGCCCGCCGGGAGCAGGTGCGGCGGATGGGCGGCGAGGAGCGGGTGGCGAAGCAGCACGCCCGCGGGAAGATGACGGCGCGGGAGCGGCTCGCGGCGTTCTTCGACGACGGCGTGTGCTTCGAGGTCGGGATGCACGGCACGCAGATGGGGCTCGCGGCCGGGCCGGACGGGAAGGACCGGCCGCCGGCCGACGCGGTGGTGTGCGCGTTCGGCAAGGTCGACGGGCGGATGGTGTGCGCGGCGGCGTACGACTTCACCGTGAAGGGCGGCAGCATCGGGCAGACGGGCGAGGAGAAGGTGACCCGGCTGCGGCAGATGGCGCTCCGCGGGCGCTGGCCGATGGTGTGGTTCATCGACTCGGGCGGGGCGCGCATCGATCCCGGCTCGATGCACCCGGACAGCATCTCGCTGTTCGCCGGCTCGGGGCACCTGTTCCGCGAGCAGGTGCACATGAGCGGCGTGGTGCCGCAGGTCGCCGCCATGGTGGGGCCGGGCGCCGCGGGCACCGCGTACATCCCGGGGCTCGCGGACTTCGTGCCGATGGTCAAGGACGTCGGCTCGATGGCGCTCGGCGGCCCCCCGCTCGTGCGCGCGATGACGGGCGAGGACATCTCCGAGCAGGAGCTCGGCGGCAGCAAGGTGCACGCGACGAAGAGCGGCGTCGGCGACGCGGAGTACGCGAACGACGCCGAGTGCATCGCCGCGGTGAAGCGGTACCTGTCGTTCTTCCCGTCGAGCTGCGACGAGGAGCCGCCGCGCCTGCCGGTGACGGATCCCGTCGAGCGGCGGGAGGAGTCGCTGCTCGACCTCCTGCCGGAGAGCCCGCGGCGCGCCTACGACATGCTGAAGCTGATCGACGCGATCGTGGATCACGGCGAGCGGTTCGACCTGAAGCCGCGGTGGGCGCGCTCGATCATCACGTGCCTCGCGCGCATCGGCGGCCAGCCGGTCGGCATCGTGGCGAACCAGCCGACCCAGATGGGCGGCATCCTCGACGTGGACGCGTCCGACAAGGCCGCGCGCTTCATGCAGATCTGCGACGCGTTCAACGTCCCGCTCGTGTTCCTGCAGGACGTGCCGGGCTTCATGATCGGCTCGAAGGTCGAGCACGAGGGGATCATCCGCCACGGGGCGAAGATGCTGCACGTCATGGCCGCGGCCACCGTGCCGAAGATCACGGTGGTCGTGCGCAAGGCGTACGGCGCCGGCTATTACGTGATGTGCGGGCGCGCGTACGAGCCGGACCTCATCGTCGGCTGGCCGACCGCGGAGATCAGCGTGATGGGGCCGGAGGGGATGCTCGGGATCGCGGCGAAGAAGCTGTTCGGGGACGCGCCGCCGCCGCCCGAGGTGAAGCAGGGGATGATCGAGGCGCTCCAGAAGAACATCGACGTGATGAAGGTCGCCGGGTGGGGGCTCATCGACGACGTGATCGATCCTCGGGACACGCGCCGGGCGATCGCGTGGGGGCTCGAGCTCGCGCGGAAGAAGCGGGTGGAGCGGCCGGAGAAGAAGCGGGGGATCATCCCCGTGTAGCGCGGGGATCGGCCGCGCCCCGCGCGGCGAGCCGCCTCAAGGCCGCTCGCCGTCCTCCTGCTCCGCCGCCTCGCCCTCCTCGGGCTTCGGCGTCGGCACGGCCCGGGGCGCGGTCGCGTAGAACGGCTCCGGCGCGCTCTTCACGCGGAGGAGCGTCGAGCTCCTGGCGCGGACGACGGCGGTGTACGCGTCCAGGCCGAGCGCTGTGCCCGGCTCGTTCGCGTGCAGCGTGGCCCTGACCTGGTAGAGACCCTCGCGGGCGAAGGTGTTGTCGGGGCAGACCTCCCGCAGGAGGAGCGAGAGGTCGACCGACGCGCCGGGCTTTAGCGTCCTGAACATGTCGCGCGGGATCGCCCCCGTCGGCGCGGACGCCTCGCACACCGTCGTGCCGTTCGGTCCGACGACGAGGAACGCGAGCATCCGCGACCGGATGGCCACGGTCATGGGGCGCCTGCCGGCGTTCTTCGCGCTGACCCGGACGACGATCGAGCGGGGGCTCGCCGCGTCGGACCAGGGCTCGCTCGTGAGCTCCAGGCGAGGCGCGTTCGCGTCCACGATCGGCTCGCCCGGCGCGCCCGCAGCGACTTGAATCGGCTTGTCGGCCGGGGGCTGCGGCGTCTTGTCGGCCGACGGCTGCGGCGCCTTGTCGGCCGACGGCTGCGGCGTCTTGTCGGCCGACGGCTGCGGCGTCGTGTCGGCCGACGGCTGCGCCTCATGGTCTGCCGCCGAGGGGGGCTCGGCGTCGCCCGCGCCGTCCGCGGCGGCCTCCTTGCGGGGCAGGCCGTAGCTCAGCACGACGGTGGGCGCCGCCAGCCCGGGCGCCGGGGCGAACGCCGGCGGATCGTCGGTCGACTCCGCGGCGAACGGCGGCGAGGGCGCCTTTCTCGACCACTTGGGCGGCGGGCCCCAGCCGTACCACGCCCTCACCACCGCGCCGCCGGCGAGCGCGGCTTCGTCCTTGCCGAAGCAGAGCAGGCGCGGATCGAAATGCTCCACGTACGACTGCCCGGGCGCGAGCAGGAGCGCGCGCCGCTCGGGAAACCCGCTCGGCTTGAGCCCCACGGGGGCGGCGCAGCGGGTCGTCTTCTTCGTGCGCTTGTTCAGCGTGTCGATCTCGAAGCGCAGCAGGCGCACGTCCGCCGGGATGCGCATCGGGCGCTCCCCTTCGTTGTCGATCCGCAGCGTCCACGGCCCCTTGGGGGACGGCGCGACGAGCCAGACGCGCGCCGGCGCCGGCGGAGGGGGCGGGGGCTCGGTCGCCTTCTTCTTCGCGCCCGCCCTCGGCGCGGCCGCGCTCGTCTTCGACGCCGCGGCCTTGGCCCCGCCAGGCGGGGCGGCGGCGTCGGCCTTCGGGCCGTCGGCCGGCGCGGCGGAGCTCGGCTTCTCCCCCTGCTGCGCGGGGCCCGGCTTCTCCTCCGCGAGCGCAGGGCTCGACGCGAGCCCCAGGACGGCCACGGCGGCCGAGGCGGCCGACGGGAACAGACAGGCGATCCGGACGAGACGTGTGCGCATGGAGGATCCGTTCGGGAGCGAACGCTTCCGCTTTCTTTCCGGGGGCGTCAACCTTAGCGTAGCCGGCGAGCCCGGCCTCCCTCGGGGGCGCCCGGGCGCTCTCCCATCGCTCGAAGCGTGGTCATGCGCGGTCTGTACGCCATCGTCGACACCGATTCGCTCGAGCGCCGCGGGCTCGATCCGGCGGCGTTCGCCGAGGCCGTCCTCGACGCTCGCCCCGGGGCCCTCCAGCTGCGCGACAAGCGCGGCGGGGCCGCGCGCACGCTCTCGCTCCTCCGCGCGATCCAGCCGCTCGCGGCGCGCGCGGGCGTGCCGCTGTACGCGAACGACCGGGCCGATCTCGCGGTGCTCGCGCGTTGCGACGGCGTGCACGTCGGCCAGGACGATCTCCCGGTGCCCGCGGTGCACCGGCTCGCGCAGCGCGCCGGCGTCCGGCTGCGCGTCGGGCTCTCCACCCACACGCCCGCGCAGATCGAGGCCGCGCTGCGCGAATCGAGCGAGCACCTCGATTACATCGCGATCGGGCCGATCTTCTCGACGTCGAGCAAGGAGCGCCCCGACGCCGTGGTCGGCCTCGAGGGGCTCGCGTCGCTGCGCGCCATGGTCGAGCGGGCGCGGCCGGGGCTGCCGGTCGTGGCGATCGGCGGCATCTCGCTGGAGCGGGCGCGCGACGTGGGCCCGCTCTGCTCCGCCGCGTCGATCATCGCCGCGCTGCTGCCGGCGCCGGGCGCGCCGACGTCGCGCGCCCTCGAGGAGGTGAGCGCGCGGGCGCGGGCGCTCAAGGACGCCCTCGCGGCCGCGGCGCCGCCCGGCGCGGGCGCGCGATGAGCCTCACGCTGCTCGCGGCGGCCGCCGCGGCGGTGGCCGCCACCGTGGGCTACATGGCGGCGCGCCGCGAGCGGGAGGCGCTGTGGGAGGACCGCGACGAGGACGAGCGCGCCGCGCCCGCGGCGTCCCCCGAGGACGCGGTGTGGGACGAGCTGCCGTTCGCCCTCGGCGACGTGGTCCTGGCCGGGAGCGAGGAGCGCTGGCTGTCGGGCGCGATCGTGGCGCGCGAGCGGGGCGAGATCGTCGCCGCGGTGTTCCTCGCGCCGGAGGGCGCGACGCAGCGGGCGGTGGTGGCCTTCCCCGCGCCGCGGCGCGAGATCCTGTGGCTCGCGCCCGCGGCGGCAGACTCGCCCGACGAGCCGCCGGCGACGCTCGAGATCGCGGGCATGACCCTGCGGCGGCGCGCGCGGCTGCCGGCGGCGCTGGAGCGCCTGGGGCAGGGCGCGCCCTCGCTGGGCGAGGCGGGGATCATCGCCCTGTACGAGGGCGGCGGGCACGACGCGGCCGTGGTGCTCGCGAGCGAGGGGCGCATCCACGCCTGGGTCGGGCGGCGCGTCGAGGAGGGCGGGTACGAGCGGCTCGGCGGCGGCGGCGAGGGCTGACGCGGCCTGCGTCGCCTTGCCGAGCGATCGCGGCGGCCGTCAGCCGATGACGCCGCGCAGCTCCGCGATCAGCGAGGCCATCGCCAGGCTCGGCGAGGCGTTGCGCTCGAGCTGCGCCACGGCGCGCGAGACCGCCGCGTAGCGCCTGGCCGAGACGACGGCGCGGCGCGGATCGGCCGCGACCGCGGCGCGGGCCTCGCGGGCGAGCGCCGCGTTGAGCGCGCGGAGGTCGTCCTTGAGGGCGCCCTTGTCGCGATCCAGCGACTCCGCGAACGCGACGGCGGGCCCGAGGTCCCGGGCGGCCGCGGCCGTGAGGATGCTCCTTACGAACGCGTCGCGCGAGGCGGTCTGCTCCTCGTCCGCGAGCTCGAGCGCCGTGGAGGCGCTGCCCGCGGCGAGCTCCACGGCGAGGTCGTGCCGCTCCTCGGGCACGCCGTGATCGCGGAGGATGCCGCGGACGATCGGCTCGGAGAGCGGGGCGAAGCGCACGGGCAAGGTGCGCGAGCGGATCGTGTTGAGCAGGCGATCGCCGCGCGAGGTCAGCAGGATGAAGTGGGTGCCCGGCCGCGGCTCCTCGAGCGTCTTGAGGAACGCGTTCGCGGCGCCGACGCTGAGGTCCTCGGCGTCGCGGACGATGAACACCCGCGCGCGCCCCTCGTGCGGCGGGTAGGACGCGTGGGCGAGCACGATGGAGCGGACCTGGTCGACCGAGATCTCGGTCAGCTCGTCGCGGCTCCGGCCGATGACGGCGGCGGGATAGAAGTTCTTCGCGACGATCTGCACGTCGGGGTGGAGCGGCGCCGCGGGGCGGCCGTCGGAGCGCGCGGCCGCGCGCCGGCACGCGTCGCAGCGGCCGCAGCCGAGCGGGTCGCCCCCGGTGCAGACCAGCGCCTGCGAGAGCGCGACGGCCGCGAGCTCCTTGCCGACGCCGGGCGGGCCCTCGAAGCGGTAGGCGTGGTGCACGCGGCCCGTCTCGAGCGCGCGCGCGAGGGTGCCGACCGCGGTGTCCTGGCCGAGGATATGGGAGAACGGCACGGACCGCTCTCTACCACGGCCGGGGCGTGGCCTGATCCCGCTCGAGCGCGAGAGGCCGCTCGTCGCCCGCCCGCGCCGCGATCGCGTCGTCCGCATCGTCCGCATTGCGCGCGGCGGTGGTAGGTTGCCGCGCATGCGCGTCCTCGTGCTCGGCGGCACCCGGTTCATGGGCCATTTCCTCGTCTACCGCCTGCTCGCGGCGGGCCACCAGGTCACCCTCCTGAACCGCGGCGCGACGCCCGATCGGTTCGGCGACCGCGTCGCGCGGGTCCGCTGCGACCGCGCGGCCGACGACCTGGCGCAGGCGCTCGGGGGCCGCGAGTTCGACGCCGCGGTGGACTTCACCGCGTACGCGGCCGCGGACGGCCGCGCGGCGGCCCGGGCGCTCGGCGGCGGGCGCGTCGGGCACTACGTGATGATCAGCACCGGCTCGGTGTACCTCGTGCGCGAGGGGTGCCCGCGGCCGTCGCGCGAGCGCGACTACGACGGCCCGCTGCTCCCGGAGCCCGAGGGCGAGGAGGATCGCGCGGCGTGGGCCTACGGCATGGACAAGCGCGGCTGCGAGGAGGCGCTCGCGGCCGCCTTCCGGGACGACGGCTTCCCCGCGACCGTGCTGCGCATCCCGATGGTGAACGGGGAGCGCGACCCGCACCGCCGCCTCGAGCGCTACGTCGCGCGCGTGCTCGACGGCGGCCCGCTGCTCGTCCCGGACGGCGGCGGGCACGCCGTGCGGCACGTGTACAGCGGCGACGTCGTGCGGGCGATCGTGGCGCTGCTGCTCGTGCCGTCGACGTTCGGGCAGGCGTACAACCTCTGCATGGACGAGACGCCGACGCTCTCGGAGCTGCTCGCGCTGATCGCCGAGCTGCTCGGCGCGCCGGCGCGCCTCGCGCCGGTCGCCTCGGCCGCGCTCCGGGCGCGCGGCATCGACCCGGTCGCGATGTCGCCGTTCAGCGATCGCTGGATGTCGACGCTGGATCCATCGAGGGCGAAGGCGGAGCTCGGCTTCCAGCACACGCCGCTGCGGCGGTGGCTGGAGACGGTGGTCACGTCGCTGCTCGCGAACCCGCCGTCCGATCCGCCGCCGGGCTACGAGCGGCGCGCCGACGAGGTGTCGCTCGCGGCCGAGGCGGGGGCGGGGAACGCCGGCCGCGCGTGAGGTACGCTGGAGCCGCGGGGAGGCGAGCGGGCCGGGCGGCCTCGCGCCGGCCGCGCGCCTCGCCGTGAAACGTCCGAAGGAGGGAGATCTCGCGATGCAGGATGCAGCACCCAGGCGGGTCTTGGCGGCCGTCGACGCTTTCCTGAGCACGCCGCTCGACGCGGCGCTGTCTCGGCATCGCGAGGTCGATCCGGCGGCGGGCGCGCTCGCGTTGTTCCACGAGGTCGCCGCGACGGTCCCCGCGTACCGGCGCTTCCTCGACGAGCACGGCGTCGACCCGGCGGCGGTCCGGACCCCCGCGGATTTCGCGGCGCTCCCGGTGATCACGAAGCAGAATTACGTGCTCCGGCACCCGATCGCGGACCTGTGCCGGGGCGGGCGCGTCGAGTCGTGCGACATGGTCGCCGTCTCGTCGGGCTCGACGGGCAAGCCGACGTTCTGGCCGCGGTCGGTCGCGGACGAGCTCCCGGTGGCCCGGCGCTTCGAGCAGGTGTTTCACGACAGCTTCCGGGCCGACGCGCGCCGCACGCTCGCCGTCGTGTGCTTCGCGCTCGGCTCGTGGGTCGGCGGGATGTACACGACCGCGTGCTGCCGCCACCTCGCGGCGAAGGGATATCCGATCACGGTCGTCACGCCGGGCAACAACAAGGACGAGATCTTCCGCGTCGTCCTGGATCTGGGGCCGGCGTTCGATCAGGTCGTCCTGCTCGGGTATCCGCCGTTCCTGAAGGACGTGATCGACACGGGCCGGGCGCGGGGGGTCGACTGGGCGCCGCTCCGGATCAAGCTCGTGATGGCCGGCGAGGTGTTCAGCGAGGAGTGGCGGAGCCTGGTCGGCGAGCGCGTCGGGTCGACGTCGCCCTGCTACGACTCGGCGTCGCTGTACGGGACGGCGGACGCCGGCGTGCTGGGCAACGAGACGCCGCTCAGCATCGCGATCCGCCGGTTCCTCGCGGGGAGGCCGGACGCCGCGCGCGCCCTCTTCGGGCAGGACCGGCTCCCCACGCTCGTGCAGTACGACCCGGCGGTGAGGTTCTTCGAGCAGCGCGAGGGGATGCTGCTCTTCTCGGGCGAGAACGGGGTTCCGCTGGTCCGTTATGCGATCCTCGACAGCGGGGGTGTCTATGCGCACGCGGACATGATGTCGGCGCTCGCCGGCTTCGGCTTCGATCCGGGGCGGGAGCTCGACGGCGAGCGCGGCGCCCGGGAGCTGCCGTTCGTCTACGTGTTCGGGCGCTCGGATTTCACGGTGTCGTACTTCGGGGCGAACATCTATCCGGAGAACGTGGTCGTGGGCATCGAGCAGCCCGGCGTGAAGGAGTGGGTGACCGGGAAGTTCGTGCTGGAGGTCCGCGAGGGCGCGGACAGGGACCCGTACCTGTCGGTGGTGGTCGAGCTCGCGCCGGGGGAGGGGGAGAGCGAGGCGCGGCGCGAGGCCGCGGCGCGGTCGATCGAGGAGCACCTGGTGCGGCTGAACAGCGAGTTCAGGAACTACGTGCCGGCGGGGAAGCGCGCGCCGCGGGTGACGCTGAGGGCAGCGGGGGATCCGGAGTACTTCCCGCTGGGGGTGAAGCACCGGTATACGAGGAAGCCGGGCCGGTGACCGGCCTTGGGCCTAGAACACCGATCGCGTTGATTTAAGCGAGAAATGGACCGTCAGGACACCAAGGACGCCAAGATAAGATTCTCTTCTTGGTGTCTTTGCGGTTCTACATTCCCTCGACTGGCGGCTCAGGCGCCTCCGGGATCGAGGCGGTCTGGCCCGGCTCGGCCGTGTCATCGCTCAGCGAACGCAGGAACGCCCCGCCGTCGTTTGTCGCGGCTCCCGTCGCGTCCGGCGGCGCCTCCCTCGCGCAGCCGACGGCGCCCCGCAGCGCATCGCAGAACGCCGCCACATCCGGATACCGCTCCGACGCCTCGAACTCGATCGCCCTCTCGAGCACCTTCCGCACCGCGTCGCTGCACGGCAGCCGCTCGAGCACCCGCCCCGGATACCGCATCATGATCGGCGGCAGCTCCCCCCCGTGCAGGCAGAACACCGCCGTCATGCCGAGCCCGTACACGTCCGCGCGCGCGTCCGCGTCCTGCGGGCGGTGCATCAGCTCCGGCGCCGCGTAAAGGAAGGTGCCCAGCGCGCCGCTCTTCGTGCCCCCCGTCGTGTCGCGCGCCCAGACCAGATCGAAATCCGTGATCCGCGGCAGCCCCTCTCCGTCGAGCAGGATGTTCGCCGGCTTCACGTCCCGGTGCACAAGCCCCCGTCCGTGAGCGAACGAGATCGCCTCTCCAGCGCGGAGGATCATCGGGATCACCCCCTCTGCCGGCAGCCGCTTCCCGACGACCGCGCTCTGCACGTCCTCGCCGTGCACGAGCTCCATCACGAAGTAGTGCCAGCCGCCGTCCTCGCCCTTCGGCTCCAGGATGCGCACCACGCCGGGGTGATCGAGCTCCGCCATCGCGCGCGCCCCACGGAAGAACCGCTCCCGCCGCCCCTCGTCGCCCGCGAGGTTCGGGTGCAGCACCTTGATCGCCACCGGCTGGTCGCCCCGCCCCGCGTCGAGCGCGCGCCACACCGTCGCGAACCCCCCGCGGCCGATCCGCTCGAGCAGCAGGTACCGGCCCTCGCTGAGCTCCTCGCCCACATGGAGCTGGCCGCCCTCCCGGCGCTTGCGCCTGAGGTCGACGATCTCCTGATCCACCTCCGCGGTGCTCGCGCCGGCGGCCTTCAGCCTCACACGCCGCTTCTGCGCCGCGGCGATCTGCTTGTCGATCGCGCGGATCGCCTCCTCGGCCTCGCGCAGCGTCGCCGCGAGCGCGCTCGCCGGCGCGGCCCTCGCGGGCGCCGCCTCCGGCCGCGCGCTCGCGGCGGCCTCCTCCACGGCCGCGCGGATGCCCCGGACCACGTCGCTCCAGGCTTCGTCCGGGTTGGCCCAGCTCGTCACCGCCCCGCCGTCGCGCGGCAGCGCCTCCAGGTCCGCCAGCGCGGTGCCCTCCCGGTCGCACGCGCGCACCAGGATCGGCACCACGCGCGCCGCGCCCCGGCGATGCCGCTCCAGCGCGGCGCCGAGCTCCCGCTCGTAGCAGCTGTCCGAGGCGAGGAACGCCTCGCTCACCAGCAGCACCACCACCTCGGCGGCGGCGAGCTCCGCCGCGATCGACCCGTCGCGCGCCGCGCCGGCGCCGATCCGGCCGCGGTGCCACGTGCTCACCAGGCCCTGCCGCTTGAGGGCGGCGAGGTGCGCCTCGAGCGCTTCGAGGTACGACCGATCCGCGGGGGCGTAGGAGATGAAGACGTTGACCGCCATGCGCTGTGGGCGTCGCTGCGGCGGCGAGCGCGCTGCGTCTCGGCCGCCCGCTCCGCGACGACCAGGCTACCAGAGGCGGCGCTTGCCTCGACACTCCGCGGGTTCCACGCCCCCAGGGCCGTGGAAAGGAGCGATCAGGGCAACCTCCGCGGCGCGCCGGGCCGCGACCCGTGACGTCGAGGGGCCACGACGCCGGCGCGGAGCCGCCCTCGCCGGGCTCGATCAGCCTCTCGGCCGGGGCGATGCCCGGCCCCGCCGGCCAACGTCACCGCGCGCCCCGCCGGCCGTCGCCTCGATGGTGCCGCCGGCGTTCGTCCGCGCGACGTGCTCGCTGTCGCCGCCCGGCGCGCACAGCTCGGCTTCGCCGCCGCTGCACTGCATCACGTCGAACGAGGTGTGCCGGCGCGGATCGAGCGAGGCGTGCCGGTGCGGAAGGAACGGCAGCGCGTCGCGCCTCGTGACCTCGACGCCGCCACTCTCGTCGATCGTCAAGGTGAACGTGCGGTCCACGTCGCACGTCGTCTCGGGGTCAGTGAGCTTGCCGCGCACC
The DNA here is from genome assembly GCF_051526825.1 of Sorangium sp. So ce185. Lineage (NCBI taxonomy): Bacteria > Pseudomonadati > Myxococcota > Polyangiales > Polyangiaceae > Sorangium > Sorangium sp. So ce185. The sequence goes on from NZ_CP150316.1 coordinate 2,986,308, forward strand.
TGGAAGCTTGCGGTCGTGGCTCCGTCGTCCATGGCGGCATGGATGTTCCTCGAACCGAAGGAGGCGTCGATGGAGGTGATGGTCATCCCCGACAGGGCCGTCACGACCGGGGGGTCGACCCACGCGCCCTCGTGGTTCAGCTCGATCCACAGGAGAGCGCTGGGCTGCTGAGGATCCCTGGTGAGCGTCGCCCTGGCCCACAGCGCAGAGCCGTCGGCGACCTCGTCGCACACGAGCGGCGGAGGCGGAGGGTTGATGGGGCTGTCGTCCTCACACGCGGTGAGCCCCGCCGCCGCGACCACGAGCAGCAGCCTCTTCGTCCGTTTCCTGTGACCCATCGCCCCGTCCTTCCCTGCGCTGCCGTGCGCGCTCCCCCGCCACGCCTGCGGTCGCAACGTCGCCGACGGCCGTAGGACAGGCATCCTAGCGGCGTTGAGCTGACCAGCGACCCACCGGCACGAAAACGTCCTCGCGACGTCGCGATCCCATCGGTGCAGCTCGAGCCCGGCGGCCGGCAGCGCCCTCGCGCCGCGGGACGCGCCCCCGCTCTCTTGCTGGTACAAGGGTCGCCCACACCATGCCCGACGCCTCTCCCCCGCTCATCGTCCTCGGCTGCGGCTTCACCGGCGCGGTTGTCGCCGGCCTTCGGACGGCCTCCGGCGGCCGCGTCGTCGCGACCACGCGCTCGTCCGAGCGCGCCGCAGAGCTCGCACAGGCCGGCATCGAGGTGAGCGTCCTGCCGGCGCTCACCGCCGAGGCCGTCGACCGGCTCGTCGGGGACGGCGCGGACGTGCTCGTCGCCTTCCCGCCCGACGGCGCGACCGACGCCGCGATCGCGCCGTCGCTCCGCCGCGCGCGCGCGATCGCGTACGTCTCGTCGACCGCCGTCTACGGCGACGCCACCGGGCGCATCGACGAGGCGACGCCCACGTCGGCCGACGGCCCCCGCGCCGCCGCGCGCCTCGCGGCCGAGGCCGTGTACCTCGAGCGCGGCGCCGTGGCGCTGCGCGCCGCCGGCATCTACGGCCCGGGCCGCGGCCTGCACCAGCGGCTCTTGCGCGGCGACTTCCGCATGACCGGCGAGGGCGATCGGCAGGGCACGAACGTCGTCTCGCGCATCCACGTCGAGGACCTCGCGCGCCTCGCGCTCGCGGCGCTGGAGCGCGCTGCCCCCGGCGACGTCTTCGTGGTCGCGGACGACGCGCCCGTGCCGCAGATCGAGGTCGTCCGCTGGCTCTGCGCGCGGCTCGGCCTCTCGCTGCCGGCCGGCGCGCCGCGGGAGGATCTCCACGAGACGCTCCGCCACGATCGCGCGGTGGACAACGCGAAGATCAAGCGCGCCCTCGGCATGACGCTGCTCTACCCGAGCTACCGCGAGGGGTTCGAGGCGTGCCTGGCCGTCGAGGCCGCGGCGCCGGCCCTCGCCGCGGCCGCGGGCGCCCCGCGGCATCGCGGGTGATCGAGGTCGCGAGCTACAGGACGTCCGAGCCCCGCCTCGTGACGACGATATCGTCGCTGTCGCCCGCCGCGCCGCCGGCCGCGCGCGGACCGTCGACCGTGCCGTTCTCGCCGACGCTGGACAGCGTGTAGCCATCGCCGCCCGGGCTCCTCTCGTACACGAGCGGGCCTGTCCCACAAGGATCCTGCGGGAGCGTCCGCAGCGCCTCCGGATAGCCGCCGTCCGCATACGCCCGCTCTGCCTGGACGGCCGCGCGGGCCAGCAGATACGACGCCCGCAAGGCGCAATCCCGCCTCGCGGTCCTCTGGAGATGCTCGGCGTCCAACATGGCACCGAGCCCCGTGACGTCGGCGGCGAGCGAATCGGCGGCCACCTCCTGAAAGCGCGTGACCTGGGAAGAATCACGCTGCGCGTCGAGCGCCATCTGCTCCGCGGCGCGCAGCTGCGCGTCGAGCGGCGGGAGGGCGTGACCGAACACGGCGGCCATCGGGAGCACCGCGGTGAGCGCGCGGGCGCCGGTGGACGGCGCGAGAGGACGGAGCTCCTCCTCGGGCAGGGGGCCACCGTCGCTCAGGCGCATCGCCATCTGGCGGAGGTGCAGGCGCTCTCTCCGGAGCACGTCGGCGAGCCGCGGCAGGTGGCGCCCGCGCTCCTCGAGCGCCCGGTCGAGCTCGGCGAGCTCCGCCGCGGGGAGCCGGGGCGCGCCGGCGACGAGGGCCGCGGCGCGGCGGTAGGCGCGCTCCGCGTCGTGAATGCCGATCAGGCCGGCGATGGCCGAGCCCGCGGACAGGTCCGCGCCGACCTTGGCGACGGTGAGATAACGGTCCAGGGCGCCGCGCGTATCCCCCTTGGCCTCGAGCCAGCGCCCCTGGACCAGGACAGCGCGGTTTGCGTGCCACACCGGATGGATGGGACCGTAATCGATCCACGCGCTGTCGTCCGGCAGCTCGTAACGAGAGCAACGCGCCGTCTGCCGGAAGGCGTCGATCTCCGGGCGGCGCCGCTCGATCTCGGCGGCGAGCTCGGGCGAGAGCGGCGCGCCGGGCCCCGCCTCGAGCGCCCGCTTGATCCACTCTGGATGGACGTCCAGCTGAATCGACGCCGTCCTCGCGTAGCTCGCTCCGCAGTCCTCCTGCGCGGCGCCCTCGCCGGCGGGCCGCGAGCGCTCGCGGATCCGCGCGCGCTCCGCGTCCCATTCGGCCCGGGTGGCATCCCGGTAATCCCGGAGCCGGGACTGACCCCACGCCGACGCGCCGGCCCGGAACAGCGCGAGAAGCGCGGCCGTCGCCGCGAGCCCGATCCCCACACGTCTCACCCTCCCGAGGAGGCGCCCCTTGCTGTCTGTCATCGCACCGGAAAAGCCCGGGCGCGACGAATCATTCCGTGCCTTTTTGTCAACTGGATCGCACGGAGAGGCTCCCGACTCGGGGCGGACAGAGACGGCCTCTCGGACGGCCAGGCCCGGGGATCCGTGACGCGAAAAACAGGGATCGACGCGCGCGAGGTGCACGATTACGCTCGAAGCCGCTGAAGGAGCGTGCATGAAGCTTACGTGTTGGACATGGCTTGTGCTGGCGGCCGTCGCCGCGGGCGTGGGATGCGGGGATGACGAGGGCGGGACCGGCGGCGCCGGGCCGGGAGGCTCGGGCGGGGCGAACGCCGGAGGGGGAGGCTCGGGCGGGGCGAACGCTGGAGGCGGAGGCTCGGGCGGGGCGGGCACCGGCGGGGGGGACGGCGGGGCCGGCGGAGAGGCCCCGCCGATGCCGCCGTGCGCGCCGCCCGACCCCACGCTCGCCGACCGCGACGCGGACGAGCTGTATGCGGCCGACGAGGTCTTGCGCTTCGACTTCCTCCTTCCGGAAGAGCGCTGGGCCGAGCTCAAGGCGAACGCCCGCGACGAGGAGTACGTGGAGGCCGAGGCTTGCTACATGGGCAAGAGCCTGGGCGTCGTCGGCCTGCGCTTCAAGGGCGGTTATGGCACCCTGCAGATGTGCTTCGACGAGGAGGGAAACCTCACCTGCCCGAAGCTCAGCATGAAGGTGAAGTTCGACGAGTACGTCGACGGCCAGCGCTTCTACGCGCAGGAGCGGCTGAACTTCCACTCGATGATCTGGGATCCGACGAAGCTCCACGAGCGCATCGCCTATGGCCTGTACCGCGAGATGGGCGTCGCGGCCCCGAGGAGCGGTTGGGCCACGCTCTATGTGAACGGCGAGCCCCAGGGGCTCTTCTCGATGGTCGAGGAGGTGGACGGCCGCTTCCTGGAGAGCCATTTCCCCGGAGGGCCGGACGGCGACCTCTACAAGGAAGCGTGGCCGGTCACGGACGACGCCAGCTACTACGCGGAGCGCATCGAGACGAACGAGGACGAGGCCACGCACGAGCGCTTCGTGGCGTTCGCCGCCGCGCTCGCGTCCGCCGAGGGCGACGAGCGCCTCGCCGCGCTGTCGCAGTGGGCGGACATCGAGCAGCTGCAACGCTACATGGCCGTCGACGAGGCGATCGTGAACTGGGACGGGGTCACGACCTTCTACGTCGATGCCGCCGGCGGCGCCAACAACCACAACTTCTACATCTACGACGATCCCGCCTCGGGCAAATTCCACCTGATCCCGTGGGATATGGACCAGACCCTCGGCGCCAGCACCTACTTTGGCCAGGTGCCCCGCTGGACCGAGGCGCCGGCGACCTGCCCCGCCGTGGTGCCGGTGTTCATGGGCGCCGAGCGGGTGCGCGTGCCGGGGTGCGACGCGCTGTTCGGCGCCTTGAGCCAGGACCCCGCGGGCTACCAGGCCGCGCTCCAGGCGCTGCTCGACGGGCCGTTCGGCGAAGGGAAGCTCGAAGCGCAGGTCGACGCGTATGCGGCGCAGATCCGCGCCGCCGTCGAGGAGGATCCGCTCGGGCCCGGCCTCGCCTCGTGGGAGCCGGCGGTCGCGCGCCTCAGGAGCGAGGTGCCGATCCTGCGCGAGCGCCTGCGCCGGTTCGCCAGCAACACGCCGCTCGTGCCGTTCTCGTTCACCGCGGCGGGGATCAACGATTTCGAGGCGGCGGACGCGGTCGAGCTGTACGTCGGCACGCTGCTCGCCACCAACAACGCGTCCGGCGCGGTGCAGGGCCTCACGCAGGACGCGCCGCTCGACGGGGCGCAGAGCCTGCTCCTGAGCTTCGACTTCCGCGACGAGGCGTACCCCTGGGGCCAGTACGTGTATTTCACGGTGCCCCTCGCCGAGGGCTCGGTCGACGTGACGTCGCTCGAGGGCGTCCGCTTCCGGGCGCGCGCCGACACGGCGCGCGGGCTGCGCGTCGACGTCGAGAGCCCCGCGCAGACCAACGGGCTCAGCGGGGTCCGCCACGGCTGGGACGTGCGGCTCGGCGTCGAGCCGCAGCTCATCGAGCTCAAGTTCGCCGACATCGCGCTCCCCGGCTGGGCGATCGACCAGGGGCTCGACCCCGGCGACGACGTGAACGACGTGCTCGCGTCGATCATCGGCCTCGCGTTCAGCCCGGAGATGAACGGCGTCGGCGCGAACGGCTTCCTCGGCCGCGGCAAGGCCGACTCGGGCGCCGTCGTGATCGACGACGTCGAGCTCTTCGGCGCGACGTCCGGCGATCCGTGATCGGCTGACGCGAGGGCCCGAGGCGAGCGCCCCGGGCCCGCGGAGATGTCGTTTCGAGGGCCCTCTCGCCGCCCGGTCCCCGGGCGCGAGCGGCAGATCCCCGGAGCGCGAGGCGGGCTCGGTCCGCGCTATCCGCCGCGCCGGCGCCACCACCGCGGGGCCATGCTCGCGAACACGTCGTCTCTTCGGATCAAGAGGTGAAAGAGCGCCGCCGCGAGGTGCTGGAGGAAGGCGCCGAAGAGCAGCAGGGCGAGGTAGGTGTGAGCGCGGCGCAACGCCGCGTGAAGCGCGGGGCTCTGCGGCGCGATCGAGGGCAGTTGGAACCCGCCGAGCAGCGTCACCGGATAGCCGCCCGCCGAGAGCATCGCCCAGCCGACGATCGGAATCGTGAACATCAGGACATAGAGCACGATCTGCGATGCGCCCGCCGCGCGCCGTTGCCAGGCCGGCATGTCCTCCGGCAGCGGCGGCGCGCGGCGCGCGAGGCGCACCCCCAGGCGGACCGCCGCGAGCGCGAGGAGCACGACGCCCACCGACCGGTGCGCCGGCAGCAGGAAGGTCCGGGCGCCGCTCACCGTCGAGGCCATGCCGACCCCGATGAACAGCATGGCGACGATCGCGACGGCCATGGTCCAGTGCAGGGCGCGCGCCAGAGGGTGAAACTTTTGCGGACGGCTCATCGGCGCGCGCCCTCCTCGGCGGGGCCGCGCGAGAGCGCGCTCGGCGCCGGCCCCTCGCCGGCGCGGCGCGTGAGCGAGACCGCGTAGGCCGAAGAGCGCGCGCTCAGCAGCGGATCGTCCGACGGCTCGATCCCGGCCGGCAGGATCAGCGGATCGAAGGTGATGTCGCGACACGGCCCTGCCTCCTCCGTCGCGGCGCGCTCCACCACGAGCGTGCCGACCTCGATCTGCTCGCGATCGCTGGGCCACTCGCGCGTGGCGTCGCCCGTGGGATCGCCCGGGGCCGCGAGCGTCACCCGCATCCGCCAGCGCAGCGGGCCCCGCGCGAGGCGCGCGACGACCTCCTCGAAGAGGAAGCTCGGCGGCCTCGAGGCGAGCGTCCCCTTGTCGAGCGCCTCCAGCGGGGCCTCGGGCACCATCGACCAGCGGACGTCGCGCGCCGGGCCGGCGCCGCCGGTGAAGCGGAACGCGTTCACGCTGTGGTAGGTGCCGTTCGCGAAGCTCGACGGCAGATCGCCGTCGCGCAGCCGGGCCATGAAGGCGCGCGTCTCCGGGTGCGCGGCGAGGAAGCCCTCGACGCGCGCGGCGTCCGGCTTCCCCGTGGCCGCGACGGGCGAGGTGGCGCGCTGAAAATCGAGGAACGCCGCTGGCGTCGCGACCGGGAAGACGGGGATGTGGTTCATGGCGGTGCGCCATCGCTCGCCGTTCGGCAGCGAGAAGCTGAGGGCCATGCTGCGGAGCGCGACGCGCCCGTCCGGCGCGTACGGCATGCCGCCGCCCGTCGAGAAGCGCCCGACCACGGGGACCTCGCCGCGCGCGAACACGCTCGCCCTGGAGAGCTGGGCGCCCGCGCCGCTCGCCTCGAACCGCCCGGTGAAGCAGACGCCCTTCGCGTGCGCGCGGCGAAAGCCCGGGTGCAGGCCGTCATGCCCCTCGAGCGCGTCGACGAGCTTCGCCGGGGTCAACCGCGACGGATCCAGGACCCCCGCAACGAAGGCGAACGTCGCGGCCAGAGTGGCCACGATCGCGAAGATCAGCGCGGCACGGGCGATCTCGCCGGCCTTCGCGCGCAAGAGGCCCTGGAGGCCCCCGTCGGAACGCAGAAATCCGAACATCACGAGCTCCTCCGCCATCGCGGCGGCGTGGGTGGATGCAGCCGTGACGCCGCCCGGGGGGCGGTATTCCGCGGGCTACAAAGAAGATCCCCCCACGGAATAACCTCGGTTCGAGCGGCGTCTCGCGGCCGTGGAGGCCTTGGAGCCGAGGAGCGGGCAGGTGCGGCGATGAGCGATCTGAACGACGAGGAGCTGCGCGCCCTCTTGCCGGGCATGCGGAGGTTCGCGGCCTCGCTGACGCGCGACGCGAGCGCCGCCGACGATCTGGTGCAGAGCTGCCTCGAGAAGACCCTCTCGCGCTGGCAGACGAAGCGCCCGGAGGGGAGCCTGAAGGCCTGGCTGTACGCGATCATGGTCCGCCAGTTCCTCGACGGCCGGAGGCGCGCGGGGCGCGTCCGGCGCTTGCTGGAGGCGTTCGGCGTCCGCGCCGAGGGCGAGCACCCCGGCGAGGAGGCCGTCCTCGCGCGGTCCTCGCTCGGCGCGTTCGACAAGCTCTCGGTCGATCATCGCGCGGTCCTCTTGCTGGTGACGGTCGAGGGCTTCTCCTACCAGGAGGCGGCGCAGGCCCTCGACGTGCCGATCGGCACGGTGATGTCGCGCCTCTCCCGCGCGCGCGAGGCCTACCGCGCCCTGACCGAGGCCGAGCCCGCCCCCGCCCGGATCCGGAGGGTCAAATGAGCCTCGATCCCCCGACCGAGGACGAGCTCCAGGCCTTCGTGGACGGCCGGCTCGATCCCCAACGGGCGCGCGCCGTCGAGGCGTACCTCGCCTCGCACCCTGACGAGCGCGCGCGCGTCGCCGCCTACCGGCGGAACGCCGAGGAGCTGCGCGCCCTGCTCGCCGGGGCCTCGCTGCTGCCGCCGAACCCACGCCTCGATCCGCGCGCGATCCGGCGCGATCTGCGCCAGCGCTCCCAGCGGCGCGCGATGCTCGGCGCCTCGCTCGCGGTCGCGCTCGGGATCGGCGCGCTCGGCGGCTGGACGGCGCGCTCGATGAGCCTGCCGGGGGCGCCTGCGCCGATGGACGACGCGGTCGAGGCCTACCGCACCTTCGCCACGGATCGCGTGCGGCCGGTGGAGATGGCGGCGGGGGACGGGGGCGATCTCCAGGCCTGGCTCTCCGGCCGGCTGGGGCGCCCGGTGGCGCTGCCGGATCTGGCGCCGTACGGGTTCGACCTCCTCGGAGGCCGGCTGCTCTCCACGGCCAACGGCCCCGCGGTCCTGCTCATGTACGAGGACCGAGACGGTCAGCGCGTGAGCTTCTACATCCGCCCGAGCTCGCGCCCGGGTGAGCTCACGGGCACGCGCCGCGACGGCGGGCTCGCGACGAGCTACTGGTTTCGCAACGGCTACGGGTTCGCCGTGGTCGGCCGCGCGGACGACCCGCGCATCGCGGAGGTCCAGGAGGCCGCGCGCCTCTCGATGTGACGCGGCGGCCCCGCCCGGGCGACGACGATGTTGCTGTTCTTCATGCGCCGAGAGGTCGCCTGCGCGCCGCGGCGGCACTGGCACGCTCGCGGGAGAGCGATGCTTTTCATGGATGCACGAATCGACCCGGGCCTCGACAGCGCGCCTGCGGCCTCGACAGCGCGCCTGCCGCGCTGCGCGAACCTTTCGCGTGAACGTGCACGAGCTCCGACAGGCCAAGCCGCTCATCCAGCGCCCTCGATGTTCCGCTCATCGAACGCCGCCGTTCCATAACGCCGCCTGGCGTGGTCCGGGTATCGCCGCATACTCCGGACGTGACCCATGCGGAGATGACATGAACAAAGAAGAGCTTGGGAATCAACTGGGTATCGCGATCTGCGCCGGGATCGCGTTGAGTCTCTCCACGGCTTGCACCATCGCGGATGCGCCGGAGGATCCGGTCGAGTCGCTCGATTCGCAGTCGTCCGAGATCATCGGCGGCGAGATCGCCGAGGCGAGCCCCTGGGCCGTCCAGGTCTTCGACGTGCGCGGGGATACGGGCGATTTTTATCAGTGCACGGGCACGCTCGTCGCGCCGCGCTGGGTGCTCACCGCGCAGCATTGCATGGCGGATGAAGGCGAGACGTCGGCGGTGCGCATCGGCAGCAACGCGTACCGCGAGGGCCGGCGCATCGAGGTCGACGCCATCGAGGTGCCCTCGGCCGAGGTCGACATCGCGCTGCTCCACCTGACCGAGGACGCCGGCAGCGCGGTCGTAGAGCTCGCCCCCGCGGGGCCGGCCGTGGACGGGACGGACGCGACGGTCTACGGCTGGGGGAGCGAGGGCACGCCGCTGGTGATGGCGCCGTCGCTCAAGAAGGCGGTCATCCACATCGATGGCCGGCGCTCCGACGACGAGCTCCTGGCGACGGGCGTGACGGGCTCGGGCTGGAGCGGCGACTCCGGCGGCCCGTGGTTCGTCGACGGGCTTCAGGTCGCCGTGTTCTCGGCCTCGAGCGGCCAGGACGGCACGAACCTGCATGCGTCGCTCGCCGGCGTCGACGTCGCGCGCCACCGCGCGTGGATCGACGCGACGATCGCCAGCGGCCCCACCGACCACCCCGACGACGAGGTCGTGCTCCACGATCTCTCGGACTTCTCCGGCGTCTCACAGAGCTTCGGGATCGGCCGCCACAACCTCCCGGACATGGCGATCATCGGCAACGACCGCGCGAGCGCGATCAAGGTGCCCGCCGGGCTCCGGGTCACGGTGTTCTTCCACCACAACTTCGAGGGCGAGGCGCGCGTCTTCACCTCGGACACGGATCTCGTGGCCGAGGGCTTCAGCGACGTCATCTCGAGCTTCGTCGTCTCGCGCGCCTCGGACCCGCAAGAGGACGTGGTCGCCCTCTACGAGCACGCCGATTTCTCGGGCGACTCGCTCCTCTACGGCGTCGGCAGCAGGTATCTCATCGGCGGCGCCTGGGACAAGAGGATCAGCTCCGTCCGCGTCCCCGACGGCTTCAAGCTGACGCTCTACGACCTGTTCTTCATTTATTCGCCCGCGTCGCGCGTCATCACGGCGGACGCCAACCTCGACAGCTACGACTTCGACGACCAGACCTCGAGCTTCACCGTCGAGCGCCCGTAGGAGTGAGGGGGCGCGGGCGGCTCGCTCGCCCGCGCCCCCTCGCGACGCTTCAACGCATCTCGCCGCCGCCGGACGCGCGGCGCTGCCCGCGGGCCGGCCGGCGGCGCGCCCCGCGGCGGAACGCGAGGCCGGCGGCGAGGAGCAGGGCCGCGACGCCGCCCGCCGAGGGCGTGTCGGCGCCGAGGCGGCACCCGCAGCCCGACGACTCGCCGCCCCCGGAATCGCCGCCGCCCGCGCCGGCAGGCGGCGCCCCGCCCGAGCCCGACGCGGACGCCCCGCCCGAGCCGGACGCGGCGTCGCCCGCGCCGGACGACGCGACGGTATCGAGCCCCGCGCCGATCGACGCGGTGGCGGTGGTGGGCGGGGGCGGCGCCTCGACGCACGCGCCCGCCTCGCACCGCTCGCCCGCGGGGCACGCGACCCCGTCGCAGGCATCGACGCACGCGCCCTCGCGGCAATACGTGCCTTCATCGCACGAGACGTCGGCGCACGCGGCCTCCACGCACCGGCCGCTCTCCATGTCGCAGCGCTCGTTCGTCGGGCACCCGCGGCAGTTGCACTGGAGCACGCACACGCCGCCTTCGCACACCTGGCCGGAGTTGCACACGACGTCCTGGCACGGATCGATGCAGCGCCCGGCGCGGCACACCTGGTCGTGCGGGCACACCACGCCGTCGCACGGCGCGCTGCACTCGCCCTCGTGGCACACCTCGCCCACCTCGCACATCACGTCGACGCAGGCCTGCTCGACGCACAGGCCCCCTCGGCACACGAACCCCTGCTCGCACGGGAACTCCGCGGACCCGCAGCGATCCACGCAGCGGCCGCGGTTGCACACCTGGCTCTCCGGACAGGGCGCCTCCTCGTCGATGACGTCGTCGCAGTCGTTGTCGACGCCGTCGCACTGCTCGGCCTGGCTGCCAGGCAGCACGAAGGGCGTGCAGATCACCGCCCCCTGCGCGTCGCAGTCGGAGATCCCGAGGCGGCACGCGCCGACGTTCTCGTCCACCTCGCACGGCTGGCCGGCCTCGGGGCACGTGATGCCCGAGAAGCGGAACAGGAAGTCCTCGTAGTCGAGATCGTTGCCGTTGACGCCCGCGGCGCCGGCCGCGTTCCGGAAGTCGAGATCCTCGAAGCCCAGGTAAAACGTGTTGAGCAGCTCGTTCGAACGATAGATGAGGTCCGAGTACCACGGGCCCGGCGTCTCGCACTGCGTACACGCCACGTTGAACCGGTGCTCGGTGTAATGGTATTGCGTGGCGTTGCTGGTGCCGGTGCCGTTCGGGTTCGGGATCAGCACGAAGCCGATCAGCCCGCCGGCGTACGCGGGGCTCTCCCGGATCGACACCGCCGTCAGCTCGCGCATCGCGGCAGGCGGCAGGGACGTCGAGAAGGGGAAGAGGATCTGGACATCGCTCTCCGGCGCCGCGGTGTTGAGGTTGGCCCCCGTGTCCACGGAGACGTACTTCGGCGGGTCGTCGCTCGCGCGGCTGTCGTCGACGTTGTACCAGCCGACGGCGAAGTTGGCGCCGCCCCCCTTGGCGATGTACTTGCCGCTGAACTCGCAGAGCGGCGAGAACACCTGCGGCTCCACCGCCGCGTCGGCCACGACGTCGATCATCTCGTCGATGTTGTCGTTGTTCGCCGACCCGTTGAGCAGGTCGCTCAATCGTCCGGTGACGGCGGGGATCGTGGTGCCGTTCGGTTGCACGATGTCGGCGCGCGCCGTCCCGCTCGCGCCGAGCGCCGCCGAGAGGGCCACACACCACGCAAGGGCAGACGGTTTGCTGAAGCTGAAGATCGACCAGCGCATCGGGCCTCCTCTCCTGGCAGGACGCGTGAGTCCGAAACGAAAAGTGGACGCCAACTTCGCCGCGTTGTCCAGACGTCGCGCGCTCGCCAGATCCGCGACCGATGTGCACGGTCAGCCCACGTGAGGACACCGTGTGATCTGCGCGGAGAGGACTCCCGCGCTCGGCCGGTCACTCCTCGCGCTTGCGCACGATCGCCGCGAGCTCACGGATGAGCTCGGTCACGCCCTCGCCCGTCGCGGCGCTGACGAGGTGGAGCTTCACCTTCGCCTTCGCGAACCGCGCCTTGAGCTTCGGGTAGGCCTCGCGCACCTCGGTCAGGTCGGCCTTGGTCAGGGCGACGACCTCCGGGCGCTGCGCGATATCCGGGCTGAACTTCTTGAGCTCCTTGCGGAGCGCCCTGTAGTCGGCGAGCGGCTCGCGGCCGTCGCCGGGATCGAGCGTCACGAGGTGGAGGAGCGCCCGCGTGCGCTCCACGTGCTTCAGGAACCGGGTGCCGAGCCCGACCCCCTCGCTCGCGCCCGGGATCAGCCCCGGGATGTCCGCGATGACGAAGCTCGACCCGCCCGAACGCACGCCGCCGCCGATCTCGACCATGCCGAGCGTCGGGGTCAGCGTCGTGAACGGGTAGTCGCCGATCTTCGGCCGGGCGGCCGAGACGGCGGCGACGAAGGTGCTCTTGCCGGCGTTGGGGAAGCCGAGCAGGCCGACGTCGGCGAGCACCTTCAGCTCCAGGCGGAGCTCGCGGGCCTCGCCCGGCTCCCCCGGCTCGGCGCGCCGGGGGGCCCGGTCGTGCGGCGACTTGAAGTGCAGGTTGCCGCGGCCCCCCTTGCCCCCGCGGGCGACCACGACCCGCTGGCCGTGCTCGGTCACGTCGGCGATCTGCTCGCCGGTCTCCGCGTCGAAGATCTGCGTCCCCACCGGGAGCTTCTCGACCCGGTCGGCGCCGGCGCGCCCGTGGCAGTCGCTCCCCATCCCGTGCTCGCCCCGCTCGGCCTCGAGGGTGCGCGCGTAGGTGAAGTCGAGTAGCGTGGACAGGCCTTCGTCGCCCACGAAGACGACGTCCCCGCCGCGGCCGCCGTCGCCGCCCGCAGGGCCGCCGAACGGGATGTACTTCTCGCGGCGGAATGCGATCGCTCCATTGCCGCCATCCCCCGCGATGACCTTCAGACGGCACTGATCGACGAACCGCATGGTGGCGGCTCATAGCATAAAACTCAGGAAAGACCCCACAGCGGAAGGCCACCCCGTGCATCGGGCCGCCCGCCGGACCGCTCGACCAGGAGATCCCAGGTGCGCGCTCGAATCCTGATCGTGGACGACAACACCAGCCTCGCCGGAAACCTTCGCGACGTCCTCGAGGGCGCGCGCGAGCTCGACGTGGAGGTGGCCCTCGCCCCGAACGGCAAGCAGGGGCTCGCGGCGGCCCGCCGCGACGGCTTCGACGTGGCCGTGGTCGACGTCAAGCTCCCCGACGCGAGCGGGCTCGAGCTCATCGCCCCGCTCCGGGCCGCCGCCCCCCACGGCGAGATCGTCCTCGTCACCGGCTTCGCGACCGTGGACACCGCCATGGCCGCGCTCCGCGCCGGCGCCTTCGCCTTCGTCCTCAAGTCGTTCCGCCCCGAGGAGCTCATCTCCACGGTGGCCCAGGCGATCGAGAAGATCTCGCTGAAGCGGGAGCGGGAGGAGCTCGAGCGGCGGTACCGGGCGATCGTCGACGCGGCGGACGTGCTCATCCTCGGCCTGAACGCCGACGGCAGCGTGGCCCTCTTCAACCCGCGCCTGTCCGCGCTGACCGGGGTGGGCGGCGACGCCGCGCTCGGCATGCCGTTCTGCGAGACGCTTGTCGACGAGTCCGAGCAGCGCCGGTTCAACCAGTCGTTCCAGAGCGTCGTCGAGGGCGACGCCGCCGCCGCCGAGGTCGAGGTCGGCGTCCGGGACGCGGTGGGCGCGATCCGCCGGGTGCGCTGGCACCTCTCCGGCGTCCGCAGCGGCGGGCGCGGCGGCCGGACCGACCTCGTCTACGGCATCGGCATCGACGTGACCGAGCGGCGCGCGCTCGAGCGGCGCGCCGCCGACGCCGAGGCGCTGAACGCCATGGCCCCGCTCGCCCTCGGGCTCGCGCACGAGATCCGGAACCCCCTGAACGCCGCGGTCCTGGAGCTCCACCTGCTCAGCCGCGGCATCGACCGCCTCTCCGACGAGGCGATCCGCGAGCCCATGAAGCGGCGGGTGGGCATCGTCGAGGCCGAGATCGGCCGGCTGGGCCGGCTGCTCGGCGAGTTCCTCGAGCTCGCCCGCCCGCGCGCCCCGCACCGCGAGCCCGTCGATCTGGCCCGCGTCGTGCGCGACGTCCTCGACTTAGAGGAGGAGGCGCTCGCGAGCCACCGCGTCGAGGTCGTCCGCGATCTGGCCGACGACTGCTTCGCGCTCGGCGACGTGGAGAAGCTCAAGCAGGTGGTCCTGAACCTCGTCGTCAACGCGCTGGACGTCATGCCCGACGGCGGGGTCTTGCGGGCGTGCGCGTCGGGGGACGCGCACGAGGTGTGGCTGTCGATCGGGGACACGGGGCCCGGGATCGACCCGACGATCCTCGCCGAGATCTTCGATCCGTTCTTCACCACGAAGGCGGCGGGCACCGGCCTCGGGCTGGCGATCGTCCGGAAGATCGTGGACCAGCACGCCGGCCGGGTGGAGGTGAGCACGCACGCGGCCGAGGGGGCGACGGTCCGCGTGCGGCTCCCCCGCTTCATCCCCGAGCCGGTGCCGATGTCTCGCCCCACGACGAGCTCCCTGCCGCCCCGGGGCGCGGGGATTTGACGGGCGGTCAGCCCACGATGCGCATGGGCGGCTTCAGGGGCAGGGGCGGCTTGGAGCCGGGGGCCGAGGGGATCGCGGACGGGGCCGGCTTGGGGACCGCGTCGCCCTCGAGGGCGGCGAGCGCCACGAACAGCCGGTCCATGCCGTAGTCGAGGGCCACCTCGCGCTGGAAGACGTGGGCGACCTTGATGAGGCGCAGCGACGTCTGCTTGCCGAGGTCGATCTCGCGCTCGAGGAACGCCTCGAACGAGCCGTAGCCCTTCGCCTGATACAGCTCCTGCTGCTGGATCTCGGCGAGCACCACCCCGATGTCGAAGAACCCCTTGTCGAGCCGCTTGCGGAGCGTGCGGATCTTCTGGGTCTGGTTGTGGAGCTCGGCGATCTTCGCCTTGATCTCCTCCGCGCCGGTGGGCACGCGGATGGTCGCCCGGGCGCTGCCGGGGGGCGCCGGCTCGGCGGCCCGTGCCCGCGCCTCGGCGGCGTGCTTCGCCGCGTGCCGGGCAGCCCAGGGCGCAGCGCCGCGGAGGCCGAGCTTACGCTTCGAGGCGCTCGACGAAGATTTCGAGTCTTCCTTGATTACCGGATTCACGGGTTTCGCAAGCTGAGCTTCAGCGCCCCCCTTGGCGCTCGAAGAGGCCTTCTTCTTCGTGCCCGTCGCCTTCTCGGAGCTGCCCTGCTTTGTGATCTTCGGCATGTCGCTGCGTCCCCCGCTGGGTACGAGATCGTCGCGGCCCTTCGCCACAAGCGCGCGCCGCCCGCGCGGGGGAAAGACCCGCGCGGCTGTCAAGCCGAATTGGCTCGCCAGGTCGTCGCCTTACCAAAAAATCGACCTCCCCGTCCACTATGTTTCGGGGGAGGCTCCTCGCTTTCCCGTTGGTCAGCATGACCCAAGATCGGCTCGAGAGCCAAAACCCATGAGCATCGCACGCTTGGGCCTCTCTCGGACAGCGGCGACCGCCGTGGGCGCGCTGTTTTGGCCACGTTGGCCTACAGCACGATCCCGGCGGGCTCGACGCTCCGGTCGAGCAAGGCCCCCCGCGCCGGCGCCGGCGCCCGCGTCGGCCTCGTGGCGGCGTCGTTCCTTCCACGGCTTCCACGGCGCGCGCCCGCGCGATCTCCAAGCGCGGGGGTCGGTCGTGGTAGATCGCGGTGCATGACCTCTCCGCCCGCCGGTCGCGGCTCCGATGACGTCTCCCAGGCCGCTGATGCGCCGCGTCGTCCGAGCGACGTGCCGCGGGGCGTGGCGAGCAACCGGATTGCCGTGGTGGTGAACGGCAACGCCAAGAGCGTGACGGCGGAGGTGATCGAGACGCTCGATCAGATCCTTGACACGGGGGATCTGTTCGTGTCGCGGCGGGTCGAGGAGAGCGAGGGCATCGCGCGGATCCTCGTCGACCGGGGTTACGGCACGATCCTCACGGGCGGGGGCGACGGGACGTTCACCGTGGTGGTGACGGCGGTGGTGAACGAGGCGAAGCGGCGCGGGCTGCCGCTGCCGCGGTTCGGGCTGCTCCGGCTGGGGACGGGCAACTCGCTGGCGTGGGTGCTCGGCGCGTCCGGGGGCGCGGGCGCGAAGCCCGGGCTGGCGGTGGACCTCCAGCGGCTGCGCGCCGAGGCCGGGAGCCGCAACCTGCGGCTCGTCGAGGCCGAGGACATCCTGTCGCCGTTCTGCGGCTTCGGGATCGACGCGGTGATGCTGCGCGACTACAACGCGGTGAAGTCGGCGCTCGCGCGCGGCCCGCTGAAGCGGCTCGCGCCGGGGCCGGTGGCGTACGCCGTCGCCGCGACGACGCGGACGATCCCGAGCTACCTCGTGCGGCGCACGCCGCACTGCCGCATCATCAACGAGGGCAACGACGCGATCCGCGTCGGCGAGAAGGGGACGATCCTCGGGGCGCCGATCAAGAAGGGCGGCGTCATCTACGAGGGTCCGGCGAAGATCGCGGCGCTGTCGACGATCCCCTATTACGGCTTCGGCTTCCGGATGTTCCCGTACGCGGACGATCGCCAGGACCGGATGCAGCTGCGCGTGTCGATGATCTCGCCGTTCACCTTCGTGCGGAACTTCTCGAGCATCTGGAACGGAGAGTTCGACGACCTGGAGACGGTGTTCGACTACTTCGTGGACGAGGTCACGATCGAGATGGATCCGGCGACGAGCTTCCAGATCGGCGGCGACGTCCGCGGGGATCGCTCGCGCGTCCGCGTGCGGCTGACCGAGCCGATCCGGATCGTCGACTTCTACGCGCCGCCGCGGGGGTAGCGCCGGGGAGCGCCGCCCGCCTGGGGCTCCAGCCGCCCCGGGAGCCGCCGCCGGGTCCCGCCCCAGGTGCCCGTCCCCGCACGAGCGGCACAGATCGATGCGCGACCAATCTGGCACAATTCCCTGGTGCGCACGGCACACGCTGGCAAACGCGTGGAGACAGGGGCGCTCTTCGCTCCCTTGATGCATGCAAAATCAATGGTTTAGCCGGGCGGAGAGGGGCTGGCGCATGGCTTGCTCGGGAGCTGTGCCATGAACACGACCCTTTCACGGACTCGCTTGGGTTTCATGGGAACGCTCTCCTTCTCGCTGCTCCTCGCGGCGGTGCCGTTCGGCGCCGGGTGCGTCGGAGAGGTGATCTCCGCGGAGGGCGAGGGGAGCGACGACAGCGCGCTCGAGGGCGCGGAGGCGACCGAGGACGGGAATGGAAACGGCGGGGGCGGCGGGAACACGCCCGGAGGCGAGGAGGCCGAGGCGGCGTGCACGATCGGCGAGTCCCGGAATTGCACCAACCACGGGATGGGCGGCTACGAGCTGTGCGAGGACGTTGAGGGGGTGCCGACCTGGACCGGGTGTCAGTCGAGCAGCGTCAGCACGCCGCTCGTGCTCTCGTTCGATCAGCGTCCGGTCGAGTACCTGACCGCGATGAGCGGCGCGTTCGATCTGAGCGGGCTCGGGGCCACGATCGCCACCGACTGGCCCACCGCGGCGACGCCGTGGCTCGCGCTCGATCGGGACGGCAATGGGGCGATCGACGGCGGTGAGGAGCTGTTCGGCTCGGCGACGGTGCTCGCGAGCGGGGCCCGCGCGGACAACGGGTTCACCGCGCTCCGCGAGCTCGACTCCGACGGAGACGGCCGCATCACGGAGCGGGACGAGGCGTGGTCGCGGCTCGTGCTGTGGAGCGACCGCGACGCGAACCGCGCCTCGAGCGCCGGAGAGCTCGAGCCGCTCGCGTCGCGCGGGCTCGTCGCGATCGAGCTCTCGTACGGGCGCGACCGGCGCTGCGACGGGCGCGGCAACTGCGAGATCGAGCGCGCCGCGTTCACGTTCTCGGACGGCGCCGCGGCCCGGACGGGCGCGGTCATCGACGTGCACCTGCGCTGGCAGTGACGCCACCGCCGACGGGCGACCCGGCGCGCCCGCCGCCTCGACGCGGCCACCGGCGCGCCGCGCGCAGCCCGAAGAGGAGGTCGCGTCGACCCCTCGACGCGCGCATGCCTGCACGGCACACGGGAAGACGGGTTCCCGCGAAGGAGCGGTGGGCGCGCGCTCCGGCGGGAGCGAGACGGCGTCTCGACAGCATCAGGGAGCCGGGAAGCGGCGCGTATGGGGGCTTCCCACGAAAGGCGGTTGCACCGAAGATGGCGCCGCGCGGGTGACATGTCACGCCGCGTCATCGACGGGCGAATCCCCCTTTTCCCTGGAGCGACAGAATGAGACTACGATGGACGACCTGCCTCCTCATGCTGGGGCTGACGGCCAGCGCCGCGGCGTGCGGGGACGATGACGGCACCCCGGGCCCGAGCACAGGAACGGGCGGCGAGGGCGGCGCGGGTGCGATGGGGGGCGGAGGCCGGGGCGGCGAGGGCGGCGTCGGTGGTGCCGGAGGTCTCGGGGGCTCCGGCGGCGATGGCGGACGGAGCGGCACGGGCGGCGGTGGCGGCACGGGCGGGATCGGCGGCTCTGGCGGCTCCGGCGGCGCGGGCGGCGACGCTGGCGCGGGCGGGATCGGCGGCTCGGGGGGCGGTACCGGTGGCTCCGGCGGAGGCATCGGGGGCACAGGCGGCACCGGCGGCGGCGTCGGGGGCGCGGACGGCACCGGCGGCGGCATCGGCGGCACTGGCGGCATCGGCGGCACTGGCGGCACTGGCGGCATCGGCGGCACCGGCGGCACCGGCGGCGGCATCGGGGGCACAGGCGGCACCGACGGCACCGGCGGCAGCATCGGGGGCACAGGCGGCACCGACGGCACCGGCGGCGGCATCGGGGGCGCGGGCGGCGCGGGCGGCATCAGCGGCATCGGCGGCACCGGCGGCGGCATCGGCGGCACAGGCGGCACCGACGGCACCGGCGGCGGCATCGGCGGCATCGGCGGCTCCGGCGGCGACGCTGGCGCGGGCGGCTCCGGCGGAAGTCTCGACCTGCCCGACGGCGCCGCCTGCACCGACGACGCGATGTGCGCAGGGAACTTCTGCAACCGCGAGGACCTCAACGGATGGCCCTCCGGCTACTGCATCAGCTCGTGCGAGCACACCGGCGGCACCTGCGCCGGCCACGGCGTCTGCATCGAGACCGGCAGCAACGGGCACCTCTGCTATGCAGCGTGCGACACCTCGAGCGACTGCCGTCCCGGCTATGCCTGCGTCCCCGCCGCCGACGGGGCGCTGAGCTGCCGGCCGGCGTGCACCGAGGACGCGCAGTGCCCGACGCGCGGCAGGTGCAACGTGGCCACCGGCCTTTGCAGGATTTACGAGGCGATCTGCGACGATCGCGCGGACGACGACTTCGACGCGGCCTTCGATTGCGACGACGACGATTGCGAGGGACCCTGCGCCGCGATCGCGGCGACCTGCGCCGCCGCGCCGCCCCTGCCGCCGGAGGTCTCGGGCGACACCTCGCTCGGCACGAACGCGTTCGGGGCCGGCTGCACGGGCGCCGGCCGCGAGGACGTGTACCTGTTCGCCCCGCCCGAGGAACAGTCCGGCACGCTCTCGGTCGCGCTCGAGTCGGACACCGACCACGGGCTCTACGTCCGCGGCGCGTGCGACGACCGAACCACCGAGCTCGCGTGCGCCCAGCTCGCCGTCGGCGGGGGCGCCGCGCCGATCGAGGTCGTCCTGAGCGCCGGCGAGCCGGTGACCGTCGTCGTCGACGCGCATGCGCCGGGCAAGGAGGGCCCGTACACGCTGCGCTCCACGTTCGCCCCGGCGATCTGCGGCGACGGCGCCGTCACGCGGCCCGAGCAGTGCGACGACCCCGACGCCTTCGGCGCCTGCGCCGACGACTGCTCCTCGGTCTGCGAGGGCGCGCGGGAGGCCGTCCTCGGGGTGAACACCGGCGACACGCGGACCGGCACGATCGCCCTCCGGGGCAGCTGCTCCATGCCCGACACGCGCGAGGACGTGTACCGGTTCACGCCCCCGGCGGACGGCAAGCTCACGCTCGAGCTGTCGTCCGCCACCGATCTGACCCTGTCCGTGAGGTCGAGCTGCCCGTGGGCGAGCTCCGAGCTCGCGTGCGAGGACGCCGCGCAGGCAGGCGCCGGCGACGCGCCCGCGATCGAGACCCTCGAGCTCGAGGTGACCGGCGGCGCCCCGCTGTTCATCGTCGTCGACGGCTTCTGGTCCCAGGCCGACGCCGGGCCGTACACGCTCGACGTGTCGTTCGCGCCCTGAGCGCCGGCGCCGCCGCCGGCCACCATCCCACACCGGCCCGCGCTGCGGCGCGCTCCGACCCCCCCTGACGACTCCCCCCTGGAGGGCGGCGCCTCCAGGATGAGGGGGCGCGCCCTCAGCGCGCCGGCGCGGGCGCGGACCGCCCGGGCCGCGGAGCGCGCGAAGGCGCGAAAATGCCGGCGCGCGCGCGGCCGAGCGCCGGAATCGGGGAGTGGCACGCTTCCTGTTTAAAGGCGTTGCGTGACGCTCGGCGCGGTCCAAGCGGCGAGCAGGGCGACCCGGGCGACGGATGGACTCGACTCCGTCGCACCCGCGGCGGACCGCCCGCGCGTCAGATCACGTGTCGTTCAACTAAATACCCGAAAGAGAGCTCAATCATGAAGCGTGCAATGATCCTCCTCGCCTCGTCCCTCGTGTCCTCGTTCGCGCTCGTTGGCTGCGTCGCCGACGCGACCGACCTCGACGCGGAGCTGGCCGGATTGGAGGAGGTCGAAGAGACCTCGCAGGCGCTGTGCGTCGACATCTCCGCCCTGCAGGTCGACCAGACCGCGGCCCAGTCGAACTCGAGCGACGTCGGCAGCTTCACCCTCCGCGAGTCGCCGGACAACACGTACTACAGCAGCAAGGGCAACTACGTCGTCGAGGTCACGAACGTGAAGAACGCGTTCGCGTCGACCCAGACGGCGATGGCGTACAGCGTCAACGCCCCCAAGTCGAAGAGCGTCTGCGAGCACACGACGACGACGGCGACGCTCTACGGCTTCGACGAGGTCGAGGGCTGCTGGGTGCAGATCGGCGCGACGAAGAGCAAGACCGGCGTGTACTACCCGGGCGGCGGCTTCATCCAGCCGAGCTGCGACGACGTCGTGAGCTGGTCTATCCCGAAGACGGTCACCAAGGTCCGCATCAAGGGCAAGTCGGTGCTCCAGACGACGTTCGGCCCGGCCGGTCAGAAGATCGCGGAGGGCACGAGCTGGAGCCACTGATCCGGCGCGGAGGGTGGGGGAGCGCGCGGCCTCCTGCGCGCTCCCCCGCTCGTCGAGGCCTGTCGCCAGGCTGCGCGACTCGGCTCAGTCGTAATACTCGTTGCCGAGGTGGGTGATGAGATCCTCCCCCATGAGCCAGCGCATCGTGTTCTTGAGCTTCATCGACTGGATGAAGAGGTCGTGCTCCGGGTACAGGGCCGGCGCGGTCATCGGGCTCTTCCAGTAGAAGCTCAGCCACTCCTGCGTGCCGCTCAGCCCGGCGCGCTGCGCGAGATCCAGGAGCAGCGCGAGGTCGAGCACGATCGGCGCGGCGAGGATCGAGTCGCGGCAGAGGAAGTTGATCTTCATCTGCATCGGGTAGCCGAGCCAGCCGACGAGATCGATGTTGTCCCAGCCCTCCTTGGCGTCGCCCCGAGGGGGGTAGTACTCGATCCGCACCTTGTGAAAGAGCTTGCCGTAGAGCTCGCCATGAACATCGGGCTTCAGGATGTGCTCGAGCACCCCGAGCTTCGAGACCTCCTTCGACCGGAACGACTCCGGGTCGTCGAGCACCTCGCCGTCGCGGTTGCCGAGGATGTTCGTGGAGAACCACCCGGCGACGCCGAGCATCCGCGCCTTGAGCCCCGGGGCGATCACGGTCTTCATCAGCGTCTGGCCGGTCTTGAAGTCCTTGCCGGCGATCGGGACCTCCTGCTTGCGCGCGAGCTCCCACGCGGCGGGGAAGTCGACGGTGAGGTTCGGGGCGCCGTTCGCGAACGGGATGCGCTCCTTCAGGCAGGCCCAGGCGTAGATCTGGGAGCTCGAGATGGCCGGGTGGTCCTCGGCGAGCCCCGACTCGAAGCGCGCCATCGACTGGTGGACCTCCGCGGGCGCGATGTGCACCTCGGTCGAGCCGCACCAGACGGCCACGGCGCGCGCGGCGCCGCTGTCGCGCAGGGAGGCGCGGAGATCTTCCCGGACCTGCTCCACCATCTCGGCCTTGCTCGCGCCCTTCTTCACGTGGGTGCCGTGGAGCCGCCGCACGTACTCCGGATAGAACACCGCGGGCATCGGCCGGATCCGCTCGAGCTCGTCGCGGACGGCGTCGAGGTGGCGGCGCTCGAGCACGTCCGCGTGCCGCGCCGACTCGTAGGCGTTGTCGGGGAAGATGTCCCACGCGCCGAACGCCAGCTGATCGAGCGCCGCGAGCGGCAGGAAATCCTTGATCCTCGGCGCGCGGTGGTCGGTGCGCCGGCCGAGCCGGATCGTGCCCAGCTGCGTGAGCGACCCGATCGGCGGGGCGAGCCCGCGCCGCGCGAGCAGGGTGCCCGCGATGGTCGTCGTGGCGACGGCGCCCAGCCCCGGCAGCAGGACCGCGAGCTTGCCCTCTGCCTTCTTGATCTCTTTCGGCTGCTTCACGTGACGTGTTCCCCCCGGTCGTGGTCGCGGGCGCTCCTCGGGCAGGGGCGGGGCGTCCGCCGGTGCCGTGCGCGCGGCGCGCCGGCGCCTGCCGGGGCCGCGCGGCGCTGCGACCGCCGGGAGCATGAAGCCCGGCAGCCGCGATCACCACGGCCCGGCGCGCGCGCGAGGGCGTTTCCGGCGCGCTCCCTTCATCGATCTCCGGCGCGCCCTGCGAGCCAGCGCCTCGGACGGCGGCGGTCGGGCGGGCGGAGACGGCTGGAGACGGCTGGAGACGGCGCGCGCAGGGGCTCCGGCGCGGTCAGGCCGGACGCTCGCCCGTGCTCGTCAGCCGTCGTCGTCGCCGTCGAGCAGGCCGTGCACCGAGAACGCGACGGCCTCGAAGGGCTCGGCGTGGACGCGCTCCTCTCCCTGGGCGTCCAGGACCAGGAGATAACCGTCCTCCGTCCAGCGATACACGATGAGCGTCTCGGCGATCGGATCGATGAGCCAGTAATGAGGTACGCCCGAGCGCTTGTACGTGCGCATCTTCTTCACGACGTCGTTGCGCTCGTTGGAGGGCGAGAGGATCTCGCAGACCCAGTCCGGTCGCACCAGGACGGGACTCTCCCTGGGGAGCTCGGGCAGCCGCTCCCTGCGCCAGCCGGCGATATCCGGGCGGTAGATCTCGCTGCTTTCGAACTGGACCTCGGTCTCGGTCAGGAAGCGCCACCCGCCGGGCCACGGCCCGCCGGGGCGACGATCGTACGGGCCGCCGAGCCGGATGGTGAGGCGCGCCTGGGAGCTGCCGTGGCGCGGGCTCGGCATGGCCTTGCGCACGAGGTCGCCGCCGATGATCTCGTGGAACCGCTCCGGCTCCGGGATGGCGAGGAGGTCGGCGACCGTGGCGGGCGCCTTCTTCAGCGCAGCGGGCGGCATGGCCGGAGGATAGGCCCTCCGGCTGCGGGCAGCCACCCGCGGCCGGCGAGGGCGCCTCCAGCGCGCGGCGCTCAGGGCGCGGCCGGCGGGTAGCCGGCGGCGGGGGTCATCGCCTCGATCCAGGCGCGGACCGCGGCGACGGCGTCCTCGTCGACGCGGCGGGTCGCGAGCGGCGGCATCTGCTCGGGCGGCGCGCCGGGCGCGTCGCGCCGGGCCATGGCGCGCAGCAGGGTGCTGCGATCCGGATCGCGGGGCCTCAGCCGGTAATAGCGCGCTCCCGGCGGCGCGCCGGGCGGGCGCAGCTTCGCTGGCTGGTTGATCGCCGTCTGGTAGGCGCGCGTGCCGCGCACGTCGCCCACCCGGCCGGCAGCGTCGATGTCGAGGCGCAGCTCGAAGTGCGTCGCGACGCCGAGCGGATGGTGGCACGAGACGCCGCAGTTCGCGTGGAGCAGGCCGAGGGCGCGCCGCTCCGTCTCGGTCCCGGGCACCTCGAGCGCGTCCGCGCTGGGCAGCGGGCCGCCGGCGCTCGCCGAGAGCAGGCCGCGCTGGACCAGCTCGGGGTACGTCAGGCCGCCCGCGCCCCGCGCGGCGAGCTGGACGGCCTCGAAGCCGAGCGGGTTATCGGTCTTGCCCGCATGGCAGCGGATGCAGTCGACCTGCGCCGGGATCGCATAGCCGTCCGCGCCGGGCACGTGGGGGACACCGGCCTTGACCTGCAGCGCGCTCTCGCCGTCCTCGGACCAGACGTAGGTGGCGCGCGTCCAGCGATCCTCCGCGGTCTTCCAGAGGAGCCTCGTCTCGAGCCGGCGGCCCCCGGCGGACGCGGGCGTCCGGAACTCCTTCCACAGCTTGGCGCCGACGGGGAAGATCCAGTCGTTCATCCTCGAGACATCGATGGTCGAGCCCGGAGGGAGGTAGATCCATCGCGTCTTTTCGGCGCCGTCGCTCCACAGCTCGAAGGCCGGCTTGAACTCGCGGACGCCCGCCGCGAGCGAGCGCGCGCCGAAGTCGCTGTACAGGCCGGTACAGCGGAGATCGTGAGGGTCCGTGTCGCCGTCCCTGCAAGGCGGCTCCCGGGGCACCGCGGGCGCGCTCTCGCCGGAGCGCTCGCCCGCTCCGGCGTCGCGCGCGGC
Source organism: Sorangium sp. So ce185 (assembly GCF_051526825.1). Classification (NCBI taxonomy): domain Bacteria; kingdom Pseudomonadati; phylum Myxococcota; order Polyangiales; family Polyangiaceae; genus Sorangium; species Sorangium sp. So ce185. The sequence goes on from NZ_CP150316.1 coordinate 3,010,963, forward strand.
CGCTCCGGCGTGCGGGCCGACCGGGACGGGCGGGGCCGAGGCAGGGAGGCGATCGGCCTGGGGCGTCTCCTGCGCGCCGCAGCCGCCGCAGCTCGCGAGCAGCAGCGATGCGAGCACGGCTTGCCAGAGGTGGCCGCTCATGATGAAGGTGGAGGCGGAGGTGTCCGCTTGCCCGAGAGACCGATCCACCGGCGCGCGGGGCGCGCTGCCTGGCTGACGAGAGCGTGCCATCGGACCGCCTGGTGCCTCCTGCTCGCAGGCAGTGTAGCCGCCTGCGACCGGCGCGTGCAGGTCGCGGGGCCGCCCGAAGAGCCGCGCGAGGGCGTCGCCGCCGGTCCGGCCGCGGCAGGGAACGCGTCCCCGCCGGCGGCCCAGGCGGGCGCTGCGGCCCCTGGTCCGGCGCCCGCCGCGGCGGACGGCGCGGCCGCCGCGCAAGCCGCGCCCGCGGCGCAGGGCGCGCCCGCGCCGCCGCCGGCGAACGCGGCGGAGCTCGCCCGCCCGGCGAAGTGCGGCGGCGTCCCGCCGCTGAAGCTCACGCTCGTCGCGAGCGGGCTCGATCAGCCGACGTACGTCGCCGCGCCGCCCGGCGATCCGGCGCGCCTCGTGGTGCTCGAGAAGGCGGGGACCCTCCGGCTCGTCAAGGACGGCGCGGTCCAGCCGGCGCCCTTCCTCGACGTGCGATCGCGCGTGTTCTTTCCGACGCCGAACGCGGAGGGCGGCCTGCTCGGGCTCGCCTTCCACCCGGAGTACGCGAAGAACGGGCGCTTCTGGCTCCACTATTCGTCCGCCCCGCGCGGCAACGTGGTGATCGAGGAGTGGAAGCGCGCCGCGCAGGGCGCCGACACCGCCCATCCCGAGCCGGTCCGGTCGCTCGTCGACGTGAAGCACGGCGCCTGGAACCACGTCGGCGGCATGCTCGCCTTCGGCAAGGACGGTTACCTGTACGCCGCGATCGGCGACTCCGCGCGATCGCCGAGCCCGGCGGCCGATCTCACCTCGAAGCTCGGCAAGATCCTCCGCATCGACGTCGATCAGCCGACCAAGGCGCCGGCGGGCAACATGACCAGCGGCGATCCGATGATCTGGGATTACGGGCTCCGCAACCCGTGGCGGTTCAGCTTCGACCGGCTCACGGGGGATCTGTACATCGGCGACGTGGGCCAGAAGAGCTGGGAGGAGATCCTGGTGGAGCGCCCTGGCCAGGGCAGGAACGATTACGGCTGGGAGGCGATGGAGGGCGCCCATTGCTATCCTCCGGGCGCGACGTGCAAGCCGCGCGGGCTCCCGCCCGCGGTGGAGCACCCCCGCAGCGAGGCGGGCTCGATCATCGGCGGTTATGTCTATCGCGGGGCGAAGATCCCGTGTCTGCGCGGCCGGTACCTGTATGGGGATTACGTGACAGGCCGCTTCTTCTCCTTCGTGTGGGACGGCAAGGCCGCGACCGATCGCGTCGAGCTCACCTCCGCGCTGAGCCCGAACGGGCTCCCGGCGTCGTTCGGAGAGGACGCCGCCGGGGAGATCTATGTGGTGATGTTCAACACGGGGCGCATCTACCGGATCGACCCGGGGTGAGGCGCTGAGCCCGGCGCGCGCCCGCGCCGTGGGCGAGGCGCTTCACCCGGCCCGGGCGAGCTCGTCGCGCGCCTCGGCCGTGATCTCGAGCGAGCGCACGCGCGCGGCATGATCGAAGATCGACGAGCTCACCATGAGCTCGTCGGCGCGGGTCCGGGCGATGAACGCGGCCAGCCCGTGGCGCACGGCCTCGGGCGAGCCCACGACCGTGCAGGACAGCGCCTGATCGAGGCCGGCGCGCTCCGTCGGGCTCAGCTCGCGCTCGAAGCCGTCGACCGGCGGCGGCAGGGGCCCCGGCCGGCCGCGGCGCAGGTTGACGAACGCCTGCTGGAGCGAGGTCGAGAGCCGGCGAGCCTCCTCGTCGGTGTCGGCGGCGAACACGTTGATCCCCAGCATGACGTGGGGCTGCGCGAGCTGCGCCGAGGGGCGGAACTCCCGGCGGTACAGCGCGATCGCCTGCGCCATGTGGCCCGGCGCGAAATGCGAGGCGAAGGCGTACGGGAGCCCCAGCGCCGCGGCGAGCTGCGCGCCGAACAGGCTGGAGCCGAGGATCCAGATCGGCACGTCCAGGCCGGCGCCGGGCACGGCCTGCACCAGCTGGCCAGGCTCCGCCGGGCGGAAGTAGCCCATCAGCTCCAGGACGTCCTGGGGGAAGCTGTCGACGTCGCCGGCGAGGTTGCGCCTCAGCGCGCGGGCGGTGACCGGGTCGGTGCCGGGAGCCCGCCCGAGGCCCAGGTCGATGCGCCCCGGAAAGAGCGACGCCAGCGTGCCGAACTGCTCGGCGATGATCAGCGGCGCGTGGTTCGGCAACATGATCCCGCCCGCGCCGACGCGGATCGCCCGGGTGCCGCCGGCCACGTGCGCGATCACGACGGCGGTCGCGGCGCTGGCCACGCCGCCCATGTTGTGGTGCTCGGCCAGCCAGAAGCGACGGTAGCCGAGCCGCTCGGCATGGCGGGCGAGGTCGAGCGTGTTGCGGAAGGCCTGGGAGGCGTCTCCGCCCTGGACGATGGGTGACAGGTCGAGAACGGAAAAGGGAGTCATGTCGGGCACCTCGCTCGACTGTTGCACGCCGAGGACGGTTGCGGGAGCGCCCGGAGGCCGGCGCTGCTCGAGGCGCGGCGGCGCCCTCGCACCGGCGCTCCGGCGGTCCTGTCCGCCCGGCGCCCCCGCCCGAGGCGTCCGGGCCGCCTGGAACGGCCATGACGCGGCCGCGGCCGCTGTACTACGCTCGGGTCGTGCGCCGTACCGTCTCGCCGCTGCGCCGGCTCCCGCAGGTCCTGCTCGTCGTCGCCGCCTCGGCCGCCGCGCTCGCGCCGCCCGGGGACGCCGCCGCGTTCCTCTGGCCCAACGTGCCGGAGCAGATCGCGCGCGCGCTCACGTCGGGCGACGTCTCGGAGCGGCGCCTCGCCGCGACCCGCGTCGGCGAGCTCGCCCCGGAGACGGCGATCGCGCTCATCCAGAAGGGCATGAGCGACCCGGACGTCGAGGTGCGGCTGCACCTCGCCGGGGCGGCCGTGCGCTTCCGGATGCCGCGCGCTGGAGACCTCGTGATCGAGTGGCTCGGCGAGGGCGACGCGCGCCTGCGGCTCGCGGCCTGCGACGTGATCCGCGCCGCGCCCACCGACCGCTCCGTCGTCGCCCTCGGCCGGGTGCTCGGCGATCCCGACCCGCACGTCCGCCTCGCCGCCGCCGCCGCCATGGGCGCGGCGGGCCTCCCGGACGCCGTCTCGCCGCTGCTCGGCCACCTCGACGACACCGCGCCGGAGGTGCGCGCGGAGGTCGCGCGCGCGCTCGGCCGGATCGGCGACGCGCGCGCCGTCGTGCCGCTCATCGGCAAGGTGCAGGACTCGGTCCCGGAGGTCCGCCGGGCCACGGCGCGGGCGCTCGGAGAGCTCGGGGACGCGCGCGCGGTCAGCGCGCTCATCCTCGCGCTCCAGGACGCATCCCAGGACGTCCGCGTCGAGGCGGTGACCGCCCTCGGCCGGCTGCGCTCGGACGAGGCGACGTCCGCGATCGCCGAGCTCGTCGCGGCGTCGCCGCTGCCCACGGGCGCGTTCCTCGGAGCGCGCCCGACCGACAGCGGCACCTCGAGCAACGACGTGCGCGAGGCGGCGCTCCGGGCGCTCGGCCGCATCGGCACCGACGCGGCGGTGAAGGTGCTGCTCGCGGCGCTCGCGAAGGACGACCCCGCGGCGCCGCGGTCCGCGGTCCGCGACGCGCTGGTCACCGCCGGGAGGCCGTCGGCGGCGGCTGCGGTTGCGGCGGCGGCTGCGCCCGCTGCGGCTGCGGCGCCCGCTGCGTCGGCGACGCCCGCGGCATCGGCGCCCGCGGCAGCGGCGACCCCCGCGCCGCCCGCGGCGCCCGCTCCTGCGCCCTCGCCCGGCGGCGGCGCGGGGAGCGCCGGCGCCGCGAACGCTCGCAAGGGCACCGCCGTCCCCGCGCTCGTCGGCGCGCTCGGGGCCGCGCCGTCGCCCAACACCGCGGCGGGCGCCGCCCTCGTGCTCGGCGAGCTCAAGGCCAGGGAAGGGCTGCCCGCCATCGTCCGGGCGATGCAGCGCGGCGTCGTCCCGCTCCGGCACGGGCTCCGCGCCCTCGGCGCGCTCGGCGACCCCGCGGCGCTGCCCAGCGTGCTCGAGCTGCTCGGCGACGCCGATCCCTCGGTCCGCCGCGAGGCGATCCGCGCCGCGACCGCGCTGCTCGATCCCGCGCGGCCCGACGGGCGCGCGGTCGACCCCGCGCGCGCCCTGCTGGTCGACCCGGCCACCCCGCCCGACGAGAAGCTCGCCCTCGTCCAGCTCCTCGGCCGCACCGGCTCGCCGCGCGCCCAGGAGGTGCTGCTGCCCCTCGCGAAGGCCCGCTCCGCGCCGCTCCGCCTCGCCGTGATCGAGGCGCTCGGCGCGGCGCGCGCCGCCGGCGAGCTCGGCGCCGCCGTGGACGCCGCGCTGCTCGAGGCGCTCGACGACGAGTCGGCCGACGTGCGCCTCCGCGCGGCGATCGCGCTCTCGCGCGTCGCCGGCCCGGGGAGCGCGCGCGCGCTGCTCCAGCGCCTCACCGTCGCCGCCGAGCAGGACCGCGGCGCGCTCGGCATCGCCCTCTCGGGCGCGCTGTCGCGCGTCCCGGACGACAAGGGCGCGACGGGCGCGAACGACGCGAAGGACGGCGGCAGCGCGGGCCTCGCCCGCGACGTCGCGGCCGCCATCGCGAGCGCGCCGGACGCCGCGCGCGACGCGCTCCTGGAGGGGCTCGGCCGCATGCCCGGGCAGGCCGCGGGCGCCGCGCTCGCGCGGATGGCCTCGGCGGCGCCGATCGACGACCGCCGCAAGATCGCCGAGGCGCTCGCCGGGCACCCGGAGGCGGCCGCCGCGCTCCGCAAGCTCGCGGGCGATCCGGATCCGGGCGTCCGCGCCAACGCGGTCTGGTCGCTCGGCGCCGTGGGGGACCGGGACGCGCTGCCGCTGCTCCAGCCGCTCCTCAAGGACCCCGACGCCGCCGTGGCGGGCAACGCGGCGGGCGCGATCGGGCGCGCCGCGGGCCGCGCCGGCCAGCCCGCGCGCGCGGCCGCGGCGCTCTGCGGCGCGCTCGCCGACGCGCGCCCCTACGTCCGCGCCAACGCCCTCGCCGGCCTCACCGTCGCCCGGGCGCGCTGCGACGGCGCCGCGGCCCGCGACCTGCTCGCGCGCGACCCCGCCGAGGCCGTCCGCCTCGCCGCCGCCGACCACCTCGCGCAGGGCGGCGCCGACGCCGATCGCCGCGCGCTCGCCCGCTGCGCCGGCGAGGACCGGAACGCCTCGGTCGCGGGGCGCTGCGCCAGCGCCGCCTCGCCCGGCGCGCCGCCCGCCGGCGCCGAGGACGTCGCGGTCTTCGTCGTCCCGTTCGACGCGGGCCGGGGCGGCTCGTCCCGCGACGCGCCGGTCCCGCGCGCCCCCTTCGCGCTCGTGCGCGCTGACGGCCTCCTGCGCCTCGGGGTCGCCGATCGCCGCGGGGAGGTCTTCGAGCGCGGCGCTCCCCGAGGGCCGCTCCGCCTCGCCGTCCCGGCGCCGCTCGTGAAGTGAGCCCGCGCCCGCCGCGCTGAGCCGTTCGCCATGCGCAGCCGACCCGACGTCGAGCTCCGGATGTCCAGGACCGTCCACCCGGGCGACGTCGTCCTCGTCGAGCTCGTGCTGCGCAGCCGCGCGAGGACGCCCGTCGACTCCATCGCGCTCCACCTGGAGGGCATGCAGATCGCCCGCGTCGAGGAGCGCGTCCTCGTGCCGCCCCACTTCCTCTCGCTCGTCGCCCGCCTCGCGGGCGAGACGACGCTCCCCGAAGGCGAGCAGCGCTACCGCGCGAGCTTCCCGCTCCCGGCCGACGCGCCCTGCTCGTACCTCGGCACCCGCGCCGAGATCCGCTACGGCATCACGCTCTCCATCGCGATCCCGTGGTGGCTCGACGTCCAGGAGTCGTACGAGGTGCTCGTCACGCCGCGCCCGGTCACGCGCCCGCCCCGATCGCCGGCCGCGGGCACCACCGCGCGCGGCGACAGCCCCTTCATCGAGGTCTCGCTCGACGATCAGGTCTTCGCGCCGGGCGACGAGATCTCGGGGGCGGTGGCGCTCGGCAACGTGCAGGGCCGCGGCGTGCGCGGGATGGAGATCTCGCTGGTCGGCGTCGAGCGCCTCCTCAGCGGCGGCCCCGCCGCGTCGAACCGCGCGACCGAGGCGCACCGCTTCACCGCCTTCCGCCGCGCGGACAGCCGCGACGAGGGGCGGGAGCTGCCCTTCCGGTTCCGGATCCCCCGCTCCGTCGCGCCCTCGTTCGACGCCGGGTGGGTCGCCCTCGTCTGGGGGCTCGAGGTGCGCGTCGAGCTCGCGCGAGCGGACGGCGTCGTCCACACGACGCCGCTCGTGCTCGGCGTCTTCGACCGGCCGCCCGGCCTCGGCGCGATCCGCCGGCAGATCGGCTCGGGGCGGTGGCGCGCGGTCTGGGGCGCGGTCGGCGCGCGCCACGGCCTGTCGCTCGATCCGCTGGAGCTGCGCCTCTCGGGCGCGCTCTCCGGCTGCGCGGCGTCGGTGTGGATCGACGCGGGCTCGTCGTCGAGCGGCGCGCTCGTGGGCGAGCTGCGCTGGCCGTCGTGGGGGCTCGATCTGGAGGTCGGCGTGAAGCGCTTCCTGCTCGCGCTCGCCTCCGAGGACGACGAGGGCTTCGGCCGCCGCTACCGCGTGCGCGGGCGCGACCCCGGCCAGGTCCGCGCGGTCGTCGCGGGGCCGCTGCGCAGGGCGCTGCTCGCCTTCGACGACGTCCGGCTCGACGACGAGCACGTGTCGGTCCGGTCCCGCACGCCGGGCCACGACCAGCCGTGGCTCGGCGCGTTCCTGGATCACCTCGCCGCGCTGGCGGCCGAGATCACCGCGGCGTCCGCGCGCATCCCGCCGCCCACGCCGATGGCCGGCATGCGCCCGGCGTGGGAGCGGTTCGCGGCCGAGGTCCATGGCCGCTTCGAGGTCGGCCGCATGCGCATCCGCGACGCGCAGCTCGACGGCGCCACGTTCCACATCGACACGTGCTTCGAGCGAGGCCCCTACCCCGAGCGCTCCGAGGTCACGCTGGTGCTCGATCCGCCCCTCGACGCGGCGCTCGACCCCGACGATCCCGAGCAGCTGCGCGCGGCCTCGCCCGGCGCGCGCGAGGCGGTGAAGCGCCTGCGGGCCCGCACGGACGCGCTGCGGATCGCGCCGCACGCCATCGTGATCACGGTGCCGGCGCCGCTCGAGGACCCCGCGACCCTGCGCGATCTGCTCGGCGCGCAGCTGCACCTGTCGGCGCTCCTGCGCGGCCGGCGCGTCGCTCGCCCGTACCGCTGAGGCGCCGCGGGCGGGCAGCGTGGAACCGCGGAAGGAGCGGGAAGGAACGGGAAGAAACGGAAGCGGTCGGGGACCGGGGTGCGCGAACTCGAGGCGGCAGCGCGAACGGCGAACGGCGCGGTCCGGGAATCCCCTTACGGCGGGCGGCGTGCCGATTCCACACAAAGCGCCGGCTGATCCGGGCTAGAGTCTCCGCCCATGCTCGACAAGCTCTCTCGCCAAGAACGCCTCCAGCTGATGCGGTTCATCTGCTCGTTCGCCTGGGCCGACCTCCAGGTGCGCGAGCAGGAGCGCGCGTTCGTGCGCAAGATGATCCTGCGGCTCCAGCTCGACGAGGAGGAGGCCAAGCAGGTGCGCAGCTGGCTCGAGGTGCCCCCCGCGGCCGACGACCTGGATCCGATGAAGATCCCCCGCGCGCACCGGCAGCTCTTCCTGGCGGCCGCGCGCGAGATGATCTCGTCCGACGGCGAGATCGGCGAGGAGGAGCGCGAGAGCCTGAGCCTGCTAGAGCAGCTCACGCGCTGACCGGGGCGCGGCGCCTCGGTCGATGGATGATGGGTCGGTGATGAGCGGAACGATGAGCACGACGGAGCAAGGAGGAGCCGGCGAGGGCCGGGCGAGGACGGAGATGGGAGCGAGCTCGACGGAGAAGCCGTGGGTCGGTGTGATCATGGGGGGCAAGAGCGACTACGAGCACCTCGCCGTGACGAGCGAGCTGCTCACGCAGCTCGGCATCCCGCACGAGGTGCGCGTCGTCTCGGCGCACCGCACGCCGGACCGGATGTTCGAGTACGCGAGGACGGCCGCGGACCGCGGGCTCGAGGTGATCATCGCCGCCGCGGGCGGCGCCGCCCACCTGCCCGGGATGGTCGCCGCGAAGACCGTGCTCCCGGTCATCGGCGTGCCCATCCCCGCCACGGCGCTGAACGGCATGGACGCGCTGCTCTCGATCGTCCAGATGCCCAAGGGCGTCCCGGTCGCCACGATGGCGATCGGCAAGCCCGGCGCCGCCAACGCCGCCCTGTTCGCGGCGGCGATCCTGTCGGGCAAGCACCCCGAGCTCCGCGAGCGCCTCGCCGCGTTCCGCAGCGCCCAGGAGGCGTCGGTGCTCCGCGACTCGGTCATCGTCTAGCATCGTCCAGCATCACCCAGGTTCTCACAGGTCCCAGAAATGCCCATCGCTCCCGGCTCTACGCTCGGTATCCTCGGCGGCGGTCAGCTCGGCCGCATGACGGCGCTCGCCGCCCGCACGCTCGGATACAAGGTCCACGCCCTCGACCCGGATCCGGACTGCCCGGCCCGGTCGGTGCTCGATCGCTGCATCGTCGCCTCGTTCGACGACGCCGCGCAGGCGGCCGAGCTCGCGTCGCAGTGCGACGTGGTGACGCTCGAGATCGAGAAGGTCGCCACGGCCGGGCTCTCGGCCGCCGCGCGGCTCGCGCCGGTGCGCCCGTCCGCCGAGGTGCTCGGCATGGTGCAGGACCGCGGCGTCCAGAAGAACTGGCTGTCGAGCAACGGCTTCCCGGTGGGCCCCTTCCGCGAGGTCGCGACCAGCGCGGAGCTCCTCGCGGCGACGCGCGCCATGGGCGGGGCGTGCTTCGTGAAGTCGTGCGTCGGCGGGTACGACGGCAGGGGGCAGCTGCGGCTCTCGGGGGGCGCGTCCCCGGGCGGCGGCGACGACCTCGAGCGCGAGGCGGCGGCGCTCTTCGGATCGCTGGGCGGCCAGCGCTGCGTGGTCGAGCAGGCGCTCGACCTCGAGGCCGAGCTCTCGGTGCTCGTCGCGCGGAGCCCGAGCGGCAAGCTGGCGGTCTACCCCCCGGCCCTGAACCACCACCGCGACCAGATCCTCGACTGGTCGCTGCTGCCCGGCCCCCTCTCGGCCTCGGTGACGGGGCAGGCGGTGCAGATCGCGCTCGATCTCGCGGTCGGCCTGCGGGTGGAGGGCCTGCTCGTGGTCGAGCTCTTCCTCCTCAAGGACGGCCGCCTCCTCATCAACGAGCTCGCCCCGCGGCCGCACAACAGCTACCACGCCTCCGAGGTCGCCTGCGCGACCAGCCAGTTCGAGCAGGCGGTCCGCGCCGTCTGCGATCTGCCGCTCGGCTCGGTCGAGATCGTCCGCCCCGCCGCGATCGTCAACCTGCTCGGTGACGCGTGGCTCGACGGCGCGCAGCCGCCCTTCGAGGCCGCGCTGGAGATCCCGGGCGTCCGGCTCCACCTCTACGGCAAGCGGATCGCCCGCCCCGGCCGCAAGATGGGCCACCTCTCGGCCACGGGCAGCACGCCGGAGGAGGCGCTCGTCGCCGCGAAGCTCGCGATGGCCCGCCTCTCGGCGCACGCCGGCCTGCCGCTCCCCGGCCGGTAACGGCCTCTCGCGCCGCGAGCGAGGCTCACCCGATCACCACACCACCCCACGCGCGCCGAGCGTCCTCACGGCCGGTCGGCTCCGTCGCGCCGATCTCGTCGCGTCGATTCATGAGCCGCCGGCGAGCCGGGGCGCGACTGCTCGCCCAGGACAACCAGTGCGGGTGGGGCGGCGACGACCGCCCGCGGAGAGGCGAGACGATGGGTAAATCCTCATTCGTGGTGTTGGCGTGCGCGGCGGCTGCGCTCGGCAGCGCGTCGTGCGGGGGGACGGACGCGGGCGACGACGCCACGCCGGGCGAAAGCCCGCAGTTCTCCGTCGACGCCCAGGGCGGCGTCTTCACCGCGGAGGACGGCTTCACGATCGAGGTGCCGCCGGGCGCGGTCAGCGCGGCGACGGGGCTCACCATCGAGCGCGTCGAGCCGACGCGCGACGGCGCGGTGGGGCCCATGTATGTCCTCGGCCCTGAGGGGCAGACGTTCGCCAAGCCGATCACGCTCACGCTGCCGATCACCGTCGAGCTCGAGGCGGAGCTCGGGGAGAACACCTTCCTCGACGCCTACGGCTTCACCGCGCCCACCGGCTCCGACGACTTCGCCCCGATGGAGCGTCACGACCCCTCTCCCGCCGGCGTCATCACGGAGACCTCGCATTTCTCCAGCTTCTTTGCCGGGATGATCCCGCCGACGGCGATGGCGACCCAGCACTACTTCCCGAAGGCGATCGCCGCCGACGACGCGTACCTCTATTTCGCGAGCGGCGGCACCGAGGACACCGCGCCTGAAGACTCGAACGACGGCTTCATCTATCGCGTCAAGAAGGGCACCACCGAGGCGGAGGCGATGACGCCCCCCGATCCCGACCCCACGGCGCTGTGGGTCAACGACACCGACGTGTACTGGGCGAGCGGCGGCGACAACGATCCGGTCATCCCGTCGGCGATCAAGCGCGTCAACAAATCCACCCTGGAGATGGAGACGCTGGCCGAGGTCGGTTATCTGCTGAGCCTCATCGGCGACGAAACGTCGATCTATTTCGGCGACGGCGATGGACACAACATCTACAAGATGGCGCTCGACGGCGGCGAGCCCGTCGTCCTCGCGGAAGGCGCCGGCAAGCCCGAGCACCTCGCGCAGGACGCAGACCACATCTACTGGACCGGCGGCAAAGCCACCAACAAGGTCTACAAGGTGGCGAAGTCGGGCGGGGAGGTGACGGTCATCGCCGAGAACGAGGCGGAGCCGGCCGGGATCGCGGTGGACGCGGAGTTCGTCTACTGGGCCAACACCGGCGATGGCGGCGTGTTCAAGGCGCCGATCGCCGGTGGGGCCAAGACGCTGATCCACCAGGGGGGCTCGATGGCGGGGCTGGCCCTCCGGGGCTCGACGCTGTTCTCGACGGACACGAGCCGGAACCGCAGCGTCAACGCGCACGATCTCGAGAGCGGCACGACCGTCGTGCTCGCGCTCGGCCAGCACTTCGCCTGGCGCATCGTCGCCCCGGAAGGTCAGGACGTGTTCTGGGCGAGCGGCGGCGATTACCGCTTCGAAGGCCAGGTCGTCGCCTACCGCGCGCCTTGATCGCCCGCGTCCCGGCGGCGAGCCCGAGCGCGCGACAGCAGGGGCGAACGCGACCGACGATGCCAGTTCGTCCTCGCCGCGCTCCGCCGCCGGACGGCGTCGGAGGCCGCATTCAAAGCTCTCCTGAGGCCGCTCGCCAGCGCGCCGCGCGGCCGGGGGGCCGGGCGCGTTGACGGCGTGAGACGTCCTCGCGTATCTGTTCATGTTCGATGCAGATCACCCTCGCGAGCGCCAGGCTGCGAACCGCGCTGTTCGCCTCGATGGCGGCCGTCGCGGGCGCCGGGCTCGCCGTCGAGGTGCTCAAGCCGATCCTCGATCTGAAGAGCCGCAGCGGCGTCGTCCCGCTGCTCTCGCTGAGCTACGAGCAGAATGTGCCCACGTGGTACACATCGTGTCTGCTGTTCGCGTGCTCTCTCACCCTCGCGGCGATCGCCGCCGGCGCCCGCCGCGGGGGCCGGTTCGTAAAGCACTGGTGGGGGCTCGCCGCGGCGTTCCTGTACATCTCGCTCGACGAGGTCGTGGAGCTCCACGAAGCCGCGAGCTCCTGGCTCGATCTGGGCGGCGTCCTGTACTTCAGCTGGGTGATCCCGGCGGCCGTCGTGGTGGCGGCGTTCGCGCTCGCGTACCTCGGGTTCCTCGCGCACCTCCCGCGCGGCACCCGGAACCGGTTCTTGCTCTCGGGCAGCATCTATGTCGCCGGCGCCCTCGCCCTGGAGCTGCCGCTCGGGTACTGGACCGAGCAGGCCGGGAGCGACAACCTCGTTTACGCGCTCATCGACTTCGTGGAGGAGTCGATGGAGATGCTGGGCCTGAATCTCTTCCTCCTGTCGCTCGTCGACCATCTCGCCGTGCAGGGGTGGACGATCGGCTTCTCGCCAGCAGCTCCGGAGCCGGGGTCCGCCCCGGTCGAGCGTGCTGTATGAGCGCCCGGGCCGAGCCCGCGTCTCCCGCGCCCCCCGCCGCGGGCAGGACGGCCTATATCGTCGGCCCGGGGTACGACTGGGCTTTCTTCCTGCTCCCGCCGCTCGTCGCGCTGGCCGCCGGCGCCTTGATCGCGGGGACGCCGTTCACCGACGCGCGGTTCCGGCTGTACGGGGAGAAGGTCACGTGGGCGGGGCTCTTCATCGGGACGCTCATTCACGGCCACCTCGCCGCGGTGCTCCTCCGGAGCCACGGCAACGCGGATATCTTCCGGCGGCACCGGCTCCGCTTCCTCGCGGCGCCGGTCGCCCTGTTCGCCGCGATGATGCTGTCCATGTGGGCCGTCGTTTGCGTGACCGTCCTCGTCGTGTTCTGGGACGTCTACCATTCGGCGCTCCAGACGTTCGGCCTCGGGCGCATCTACGACGCCCGCGCGGGGAACGCGCCGGCGCTCGGCCGCCGGCTGGATCTCTGGCTCAACCTGCTCCTCTACGTCGGCCCCATCCTGGCGGGCGCGACGATGCTCCTCCACTTCCAGAGCTTCGACGCCTTCGAGGACGTGGGCGCCGCGCTCTTCGCCTCCGTCCCGGGGCTGATGGAGTCGCACCACCGCATCATCCGCTGGTGCGTCGTCGCCGCAGGGACCTTGTTCCTGGTCTATTACGCGCTCGCTTACCGCTCGCTGTACCGGCGGGGCTATCGGGTGTCGTTCCCCAAGGTGTGGCTGTTCGCGACCGCGGGGCTCTGCTCCATCTACACATGGGGGTTCAACCCCTGGGGACAGGCGTTCTTCATCATGAACCTGTTCCACGCCGTGCAGTACCTCGCGCTCGTCTGGTGGTCGGAGGGCGGCCGCCTCCGCCGGCGGCTGCGCCTCGACGCGCGCCGCGCCGGCAAGCCGATCGCGGTGGCCGTCTTCCTCGCGGGCGTCCTCGCCTACGGCGTGTGGGCCGAGCTCGCGCCGGCGGAGGACCGCGCGCTCTGGTCGCTCACGCAGACCGTCGCGCTGATGCACTTCTGGTACGACGGCTTCATCTGGTCCGTGACCCGCAAGCAGGTGTGAGGCGGGATGCGGACCATGAGCACCTCGGGACAGGTCGGCGGCCGCGCGGCGCCGCCGGCGCGCGCCCGTGGCGCGGGCGGACGGCCACGCGGGCGCGGCCGCTCTGGTACGATGCGGCCGGCTCACCCGGCCGCCGTTCGATGGACTCCGCAGTCGAAGCGCTCGATCCGGGCTTTGCCAAAGAGGGATGTATGAGAATCCAGGGTTGTCTCCGCTCCGTGCTCCTCTCGCTCGCGGTGGTCTCCACGTCGCTCGTCGCGCCCGCCTGCAGCAAGTCGCCGCAGATCACGGCGGAGAGCATCGAGGACAACTGGGCGCTGACGGAGCAGCACGAGCCCGGCTCCGTGGTCATGACCGTGGCCCAGGACGGGCAGGTGACGGTGCTCGTGAAGGACAGCGGCGGCAAGCCCATCGAGGAGGGCGTGTCGGGCAACCTCACGGTCAAGGTGCCTGGCAAGGACGGCGCCGCGGTGAAGGCCGAGCTCGTGCCGGAGCCCAAGTCGGGCGGCGTCCTGCGCGCCAAGATCCCGCCGCTCGAGGACGACCTCACCGAGGTGAGCTACGAGTTCAAGGTCAAGGGCGAGCCGTTCACGGGGGTGCTGCACGTGCCGCGCGGCGGGACCCGGGAGCTCCAGGAGAGCGCCAAGGAGAACCAGGCGACCAAGGTCGATGGGATGAAGGGCCCCAACGGCGGGGTGCTCCAGCCGGTCGGGGACGACATCGTGGAGATCGTCGCCGACAAGGAGACGGGCGACCTGCGCGTCTACGTGCTCGATCTCAACCTCAAGCCGGTCCCGATCGGCGAGCGCGAGATCAAGCTGGCCATCCACACGGCGTCGGGCCCCGACGTCATCGTGCTCGCGCCCGGGCCCGATCGGCTTTACTTCACCGGCAAGCTGAAGGCGAAGGTCAACCCGACCAAGATCACGGTGGTGGTGAAGGAGGGCGGGCACACGGATGTGGTCCTCTGCGGCTACCGTCCGGGCTCGGTGATCGTGGTCGGCCCGAGCGCGCCGGTGATCGGCATCCTGGTCGCCACCGCGTGGGCCGTGAAGGTCAACGTGAAGCCCACGGTCGTGGTGCACGACGACGATGACGACGACGGCCGCCGGGTCATCGTCATCCACAAGGGCAAGCACAAGGGAAAGGGCAAGGGCAAGTGGCGCTGGAAGTGAGGAGGGCCCGCGCCGCGGCCTCGCGCGGCGCCCCGGCGAGGTGACGCGGCGAGGTGACGCGGCGTCCCGGCGCGGTAAGGTAGCGGCGCCGCGCCCGCCTCACCCGACGGAAGGCCCTCCTCCATGACCGAAGCGCCCGAGCTCCCCGACCTCTCCCCCGACGACGCTCACCCCCGGGCGGTCGCTGCCCTCGCCGACCCGTTCTTCTGGTCGCTGACCGACGAGACCGCCCCGTTCGGCAACGAGACGGCGCACGAGACGCTCACCGCGTTCCGCGACTTCCGCGACGAGCACCCGAAGGGGAGCCCCATCGAGCTGCTGGACGCGCTCCTCGCCCGCTGGGAGGTGGAGAGCGCCCACTGGAACGCCGTGGACGCGGCCGAGGTCCAGGCGCTCGGCGAGGAGGACGAGTACAGCCTGCTCACGCGCGACGAGGCGATCCTCGCGCTCGCCTTCAGCCAGATCGTGACCGAGGGCAGGCTCGATCCCGAGGTGCGCCGCCGCGCGCTCCTGGCGCTGGCCCGGCAGGCGCTGCCCGCCCTGCTCAGCGCCTTCGAGGGGCGCGCCCTGGAGCGCGCGCTCAGGATCGACCGGATGCGGGCGGTCCTCTCGGAGCGCTGGGAGTAGCGCGGCGTCGCTCGGGTCGCCTCGAGGGCCTACCGCCGTTGGAGAATGGCGTATGCCGTCGGGCCAAAAGAAGCGAATCGTCGAATCGGCGCCCGGCTGCCTCCGGATCCTCGTACGCGTCCCACCCGCACGTGGGCGCTTCGATGATTGAACCTCGATAGGCCTGTTCGTCCTAGGAACAGCGTCCCCCCCGTCGATCCAACACACTGTAGGGTGGCTCGCAGAGAGCGTCAGTGGATGCGTTTACCGACCAATAGGTCGGGGAGACCCTGAATTTTGCGCCGCTGCGGAACGGCGGAACGGCGGAACGGCGGAACGCGGCGGATGGCCTTCCGGCTCGCCCGGCGGAGCTTCCGGGGGGGGCAATGGCGGTCCCGGTATCGCTCGCAGCAGAAGATCCTGACCGCGAGCCACGCGCAGCTATCGTCCGCCGCCGCGACACCGCAGGACGTGACGCCCTGCGCTTGGCGCTCGGGCGGCTCGAAGACCCGACGATCCCTTATGTTGCCGGTGTTCTCGAGCGCGCGCCATCGAGGCACGCGGCTGCTGCGCACATGGATCATCGAGCTCATCGGCGCATGGATGATCAGGTCCCCCTCTTCCCCGGCGCAAACCCGGCGCAAACCCGCGGCAGGGACGGCAACGCTCGTCGCCCCCGTCGGCCGATCCGCTGGAGCCGGCGCTACGCGCGTGATACCCTCCACGTTCCGGCGATCGATGTCGCGGGACCGTTGACGATTGGGTAGGGCATAGCGCCCCCGAAGAAGAAGGAGTGCGGGATGGAGCTCAGGACATGGTGCGCGGCGCTCTGCGCAGGGATGATGGGTCTTGTGGCGTGCGGCGGCGACTCGGGCACCAACGAGGACAGCGGTTCGCCGGGCGCGAGCAACGGAGGGAGCCAGGGGCAAGGCGGGGACATCTTCGGGTCGGGGAGTGGCCCCATCGGGCAAGGAGGGGGCTCCTTCGGCAACGGGGTCAGCGGAGCGACCGGCGGGACGGGGGGCAGCGGCGCGAACAGCGCGGGGTGCGAGCACGTCGATGTCGTGTTCGCGCTCGACAACTCCTCGAGCATGAACGAGGAAAAGGAGTCGATGCGCGAGGTCGTGTTCCCGGCCTTCGCGCAGGCGCTGCTCGATATCAGCGGCATCCAAGACTTCCGCGCGGCCGTGATCGACGCCTGCCCGCTCCCTGCAAATTTCCACACGCGCGGCGCCGCGGGCGAATGTTCGTTCCAGAGCGGACAAGCGTGGATGGATAGCTCGAGCAACGACCTGACGAGCGAGTTCCAGTGCGCCGCAGATCTTTATGTGGACGATGTCGAGTGCAGCGGCAACAACGACGACGAACAGCCCGCGTCCGCCGTCGCCGCCGCGCTGGAGCCGCCGTTCTCCCAGGCGGAGAACGCGGGGTTCAGCCGCGACAACGCGCTCCTCGTGGTGGTGGTGATCACCGATGAGGACGAGCAGCCCGTCCCCCGCCAGCAGCCGCAAGCGATCCACGATCGGCTCGTCGCCGTGAAGGGCGACGCGAAGAACGTCGTGTTCCTCGGCATCGGCGGGAAGACCGAATGCGAGGGGGCCTATGGGGACGCGGAAGAGGCCGACAACCTGCAGCGGATCGTGGACACGTTCGCCGCCGACGGCCGCGGCTTCTTCTGGGATCTCTGCCAAGGGCGCCTCGAGGACGGCCTCACGAACGCCCTCACGGCGATCGAAGAGGCGTGCGAGGAGTTCGTGCCCGTCGTGAATTGACGCGAGCCGGGCGCCAGGGGGTGCGATGAGCGCACCTGGCCCCGGAGCGGCGGAGCGCCCGGCCCTGTCCTGAGCACGCTTTTCGGCGGTAGGATCGCCGCCATGGACACCGCTTCCTTCCTCGCCGAGGTCGAGCCGCTCGCCCATTACGACCGCGTCCGCCGCGCCGTCGCGCTCGGCCGCGCGGCCGCGGGCGGCGACGCCGGCGCCGCCGCCCTCGTCGGCGCGCTCTCGGGCAGCGCCCAGGCCTACGAGCGCCTCCTCGCGCTCATGGCCGTGTACGGCTCGGGCGACGGCGCGCGCGTCCTCGCGGCCGTGTCGGACCCGTCCCGCCTCGTCCGGCGGCGCGCGGGCCGCATGGTGGCCCGCTTCTGCGACGACGCGCAGGCGCTCGCGGCGCTCGGCGCCGTCGTCGAGCGTCGCGCCCTCCGGCGCACGGTCGCCCAGCTCGCGCGGCGGAAGCGCCAGGCGGTCGTGGACGCCTTCCTCGGCGCGCGCCTGCAGCAGCAGGGGCGCGATCCGACGATCGTCGATCTGCTCCCGTTCGGCTCCGAGCCGCTCGTGTCGGCGCACCGGCGCGCCATCGACGAGGCGGGCGGCCCGCTCTGCCTCGCGCGGCTGGCCCACCGGCACCCCGCAGGCGCGGCGCGCTGGTTCGGGGAGGCGATCGCGCGCTCCGGGTCGCTCGACGTGCGCCAGCGCTACCGCCTCGCGCCGCTCCTCGCCCCGCTCGCCCGGCGCGCCCCCGACGCGGCGCTCCCGCTGATCCAGGCCCTCTTCGACCGCGGCGAGGATCCCTCGTCTCTCGCCGACGAGCTCCGCCTGCTCGCCCGGTCGCGCCCGGCCGCCACGTTCGACCTCCTCAAGGCGCGCCACGAGAGCGGCCGCCCGGCCCGGCCGCCGGGCGCCTTCGGGGTCGTGCGCTTCGACGAGGGCGCGCCCGCCCTCGGCGCCGAGCGCCTCGATTTCCTCATCCGCAACGCCTGGGGCGCGCTGAGCGACGGGAAGCGGGGCGTGCGGTGGTTCCTGCGGCTGCGCACGGACGACCAGAAGGCGGTCCTGCGCGCCTTCCTCCTCGGCGGGCGAGGGGGCTTCGGCGCCTTCCTGTTCCGCTACGTGAAGGCCGAGTCCGCCGAGGAGCAGGCGGTCCGCGAGCGGGCCTTCGAGCGCTGGTCGTGCGCCGCGCAGGCCGCCGACGGCTCGATCGCGCCCGAGGTGCTCGACGCCTTGCCGGGCGATCTGCGCGAGCGCGAGGCGCGGCGGCACCTCTTCGACTGCCCCGCGCTCGTCGCCAAGCCGGACCGGCGGATGAGCTACGCGCGCCTCCTGCCGTTCGCCGAGGCCAAGGCGGTGCTCGCGCCGTTCCTCGGGCACCCCGAGGGCGACGAGCGGGCCAAGGCGCAGGCGCTGCTGATCGCGAGCGTCCTGCACGACCGGGGCGCGCTCGCCGAGGCGCTCGCGAACGTGCGCGCCCGCAAGTTCGAGCAGGACCCGGTGCGGCGCGCGATGATCGGCGCCCTCGCCGCGCTGCCGCTCGCCCGCTTCGGGCCGGAGCACCTCGACGCGGTCTCCGTCGTGGCGCAGGACGCGCTCGACGCCGCGGACCTGTCCCAGGCCACGGCTTCGGCCGTCGAGCGGCTCGTGGTCAAGCTGTTCCGCGTCGACGGCGCGTGGGGCGCCCGCTGGCTCGCGCGGATCCTCGCCGTGCGCGGCTCGGTCTCGACGGCCGGGCTCGGGGAGGGGCTCACGCGGGCGGAGGCCGAGCGGCTCACACCTGCGCTCGCGCAGCTCGCGGGCGCGTGGAGCACCGCCGAGCGGGCCGGGGCGGTGCTCTCGCTCGCGCACAGCCTCGGCGTCCGCCTCAAGGTGGTCGCGCCGCTGCTCGACGCGCTCGAGCGGCTGTCCCGCGAGCTCCCGTTCGTCGGCGTCGCGGCCGGGGCGCTGGCGCTCCTCCGCATCCACGACCGGCCGCGGTTCGCGCGGCTCGTGCCCGCGCTCCTGCGCGAGGACGCGAGCTTCGCCCTGATCGGCGACGTCGCCCGGCACGTGAGCCGGAGGCGCCAGGATCTGCTCGATCCGCTGCTGGACGGCCGGCCCATGACCGGCAGGTACGCGACGGGGCGGACGCGCTGGGTGATCGACTTCGGCGCGGGCCACGCCCGCTGGACGGCGCGGCAGCAGGCGCGGTACGCGGCCGGACTGCGCGCGCTGCTCGCGGACGAGACGTGCGACGTCCCCACGCTGCGGTTCGCCGTCTCCACGCTGGCCCGGCTGGCGTACGTCGACGCGTCGGCGATCGTCCCGTTCGCCGCGGATCCGCGGCAGCCGCTCCGCGAGATGGCCGTCCGGGCGCTGCCGTGGCTCGACGCCGGCCAGGGCGTGCCCGTCCTGATCGAGTGCCTGGGCGACGACCGCGCGCGCTGGGCCATCTACGCGCTCCGGAAGGCCTTCTCCGAGATGTCCCGCGACCGGGTGCTCGCCGAGCTCAGGGCCGTGCCGACGGCGAAGGTGACGGTGGCCAAGGAGGTCGTGCGCCTGCTCGGCGAGCTGGGCGGCGACGACGCCTACCGGGAGCTGCTCCGGCTGGACGGCCCGAAGACCCACCGCGACGTGCGGATCGCGCTGCTGCGGGCGCTCTGGGATCACCTCGACCGGCCGGAGACGTGGGACGTCTTCGGCCGCGCCGTCCGGGATCCCGACTGGATCGTGGCCTCGAAGCTCGCGGACATCCCGCTCGGCCGGCTCTCGAGCGAGGCCGAGCAGCGCGTCGTGGAGCTGCTCGCCGCGATCCTCGGACGGGCGGAGCCGGAGGCGCGGCTCGATCTGCTCCGGCGCGCCGCGTCCTTGCCGCTCCGGGACGAGAAGCGCGCGCTCTTTCAGCGGCTGCTCGGGCACCTGGACGCGTCCGCGCCCGAGGAGGCGGCGGTGGCGCTGGCCGCCGTGCTCGCCCGGATGCAGCCGGGGGAGGTCGCGGCCGTGGTGGCGCGGCTGAAGGAGCTCTCGCCGAGGCGCCGGCACCTCGTGGCGTTCCTGCCGGTGCTCTCGGCGCGGCTCGGCGCTTATGCCGCGCGGCACCACGTGGCGGTCGGCGAGGGGTTGCTCGCGGTGCTGAAGGCGGACGACCTGGCGGTGCCGCAGTACCTCGGGCTGGCGGCCCGGCTGCTCGGGTGGCGGGAGCTCGGGCAGGCGCTCGTCGAGCTCGGCCGGCGGGACCTGCTGCACCACGACGCGATGGTCGCGGCGATGGCCGCGGTGCACGGCTGCGTGCACCCGTCGCTCCTCGAGGAGGCGCTGCGGGGGAGCGAGGATCCGCGGCTGCGGCGGCTCGCGCTGGAGGCGCTGGTGCAGGCGGCGTCGCCGAAGAACGGGTGGACGGCGGATCGGCGGGCGTTGCTGGAAGAGCGGTACCGGAAGGACCGGTCGCCGGCGGTGGCGGGGCCGGCGTCGTTTGTGGCGCCGCCGTGAGGGCAGGGCGAGGGGGGCGGGGCTGCTGAGGCTTGGAAAGAGGCCGTATCGCGCGCTGCGCTTTCCGAGACCATTCGACATGGTGGTTGATGCGCGCGTGCATCGAGCGTCGGGTTTCCTGCGTGGGTGGAGTGCCCGTTTTGATGGATTCTCAGGCATCATGCGGACCTTGTGCGTAATATGGAACGCATGTAGCTGATTGGGGCTGCCATGCGGGTGTGTAGCGCTTCCCAACCATGGGCACCTGTGGGCGCGCATCGGAGTGGATAGACTACGTAAGCCTACGCGCAACACCTGAGGCACTCCCTGAAGAACCTGCGCCCTTGGCCCTGGAGAGGGATCAGGGCAGCCACGAACACGCGACCGAACGCGAAGCCAGTTCCTAAGGTCGTCAGGAACTTACACGGACGGACACAGCCGCGGCGCGCTATGGACTGCGCACTTCGCGTGCTTCTTTTGGAAGGGCGTTGGCTGCCACCGCGGTGTCCAGGAGGCGCCAGGCGCACCGGCGGGTTCTGGTTATGGCCGAGAGCGCGCGCGCTCGACGCGCTGCTCTCGTTGACATCCGACGTGGGAAGGCCATCGCAGGTCGTCAATTTCGTGAAAAAAATGCGGACTCTCCTGCGCGCCAGAGGCCGACATCGTGAAACGCGATTCGATCGACAGCGCGGACCATCGCCGCAGCGGTCAGGAGGCGCCGGCGGAAATCGGCACCCGAGCTCAACAGCGCGGTGCAGCGCAGCTCTGCCGCGGAAGGACGTTCGCCCTTCTGCAGAGCGGACCGTGAGCCTGAGCGAACACAGCAGCTTCTGGGGATGCCGCTCGCGCACTCCATCGTGCCTCTTTAGCGAGCGCAGCGGGCGGCGCTCGTTGCGTTCATGAGCGTTTGTTGAGATAGTGCGCCACGTCAAGATGGAGAAGATCGGTGTGGGGGTGCGGCGCGCTGTCCTGCTGGCGGTGGGGTCAGTCCAGGTAGCGGGCCTGGGTTGCGCCAGCCTGGAGGTCGACTCAGGCGCCGGGGGCGAACAGCTGTCGGCGGAGACCACGGCAGCGGTGTCCGATCCCTGGCCCCGACGGCTCAGGCGGCCGGCGCGGAGCGATGGGGCGCCGCCAGGGCTGCGCGCCGCGCACCTCGCGGCAGTGCAGGCTGGGGCACCAGCGGCGTATCACGTAACGTCGGAGGCAACGGGAAGGCTTCGGGCCCACAATTCGAGGCAACGGCTCGGTATAGAGCTCACGGCAGAAGGGGTGCGGCTGGAGCACGAGGGCTGGAGCTTCTCGCTGGCGACCGCGCGCTACGGGTGCGCGGGCGCGCTGCGTCCGGTCGGCTCGGTCGAGCCCACGGGCGAGAAGAACCGCGTGGAGTACCGCCGCGACGGGGCCACGGGGGTGGGCTTGGTGGAGTGGTATGTGAACGGTCCGCTCGGCCTGGAGCAGGGGTTTACGCTGCCTGCGGCGCCGGACTGCGGCAACGGAGCGCGGCCGGAGGAGGTCGTGATCGAGCTGTCGGTGGCGGGCGCGGTGCCAGCGCAGTCGGTCGATGGGGGTGGCGAGGTGACGCTGCGCGAGCCGGGCGGGACGCGGGTCGCGCGCTACGGAGAATTGTACGTGCACGATGATGTAGAGCAGCAGTTACCAGCACGGTTGGAGGTGCGCGATGGATCGGTGGCCATCCGCGTGGACGTGCGGCGGGCCGCGTATCCGGTTCTGGTAGATCCATTCGTTTGGGTACTATCGAAGGTGTCGGCAAATGACGGCATGCCCTATGACTATTTCGGTAGCTCAGTTGCTCTGTCGGGAGATACAGCGGTAGTCGGCGCCCCCTATGACGATGGACACGGCTCGGTCTACATCTTCGCGCGCATCGGAGACGCCTGGTTTCAGCAGATCAAGCTTTCCCCTCACGACGCATCCGGGGACGACCGGTTCGGTGTCTCGGTTGCGATATCCGGCGATACAGTGCTGATCGGGGCCGAGCGCAACGACTCTCGGGGCAGTGAGACTGGTGCGGCGTATGTCTTCGTGCGCAGCGGCGCCGCATGGTCTCTACAGGCTAAGCTCCACCCCGCCGGCGTAGTTCACGATGCTGCTTTCGGTCACTCGGTTGCTATTTCCGGAGATTTGGCACTGGTTGGCTCACCCAATCATTCACTGGTGCATGTATTCGCCCGCGACGGTGGCGTCTGGTCTGAGCAGGATGTTATTTCTGACATTGATGGATTTTCATCTTTTGGTCAGTCGGTCTCCCTGTCTGGAGATACAGCTCTCATTGGGGCTCCAAATGGCCATGTTGTAGGAGGGCCGACCGCAGGCGTGGCCCACGTATTCGTTGGTACCAGAACCAGATGGACCCGGCAGGCTGAGCTCCGGCCTGGCGACCTTGGTAGTCGAGCATCGTTTGGCGAATCGGTCGCGATCGCGGGACAGACAGCGCTGGTTGGCGCCCCCCACGCCGCGGGACCGGACTCTGGAGCGGCGTACATCTTCGTGCGTAGCGGCGCCACATGGCTACAGCAGCATAGAGTGGTTGAAAATCGAGGAGATTTTGGTATCTCGGTTGCGCTGGAAGGCGACGCTGCAGTGATTGGGCCTTCTTGGGATAGCGACGCCGGAATGAGCGCGGCCCGTGTCTTCGTTCGCAGCGGCGTCACCTGGTCGTTGGAGGCTAGTCTAACTTCGACCGACGGGGTGGCGGATGACTATTTCGGCACTGCGGTTGCGTTGTCGGGAGATACCGCGCTGGTGGGGGCGTACCGGGAGGATGATTCGGGCACCGATTCTGGCATGGTGTACAGCTTCCGTCTCCAGCTTCCTGTCGGCAGTGCGTGTACCACCGCGCTTGAGTGTGGCAGCGGCTACTGCGTCGACGGCAGCTGCTGCAACACGACCTGTGCCGGACTGTGTGAGGCATGCTCGGTCGCTGCTGGCGCCGTGGTCGACGGCACCTGTGGTCCGGTTACCGGGCCCGTCTGTGACGACGGCGATGCCTGCACCCAGACGGACACCTGTCAGGCAGGCCTGTGTATCGGCTCGACCCCTGTCGACTGCGCTCCGCCAGGCGCCTGCCACGAACCTGGCATCTGCGAGCCTGCTACGGGCGAATGCGCCTACCTTCCGAAGCCCGCCGGTAGCCCCTGCGGCCCTGCGACCTGTAGCGGCGCCCTGATGGAACTGCCCGACCAATGCGATGGCCTCGGCGCCTGCACGGACGGCGGCTCCCAGAACTGCGGCCTCTTCCTGTGCGCGGAGGCTACTTGCCTCACGACGTGCGCTAGCAATGCCACGTGCGTGCCCGAGGCGTACTGCGCCGCCGGCACCTGCTCGCCGAAGAAGCCGCTCGGTGACCCCTGCGCCGCGACCAACGAGTGCCTGAACGCCCAGTGCCTCGGCGGCGTCTGCTCCCCTGACTCCGATGGCGACGGCGTGCCCAACCCGACCGACAACTGCCCGACGGTCCCGAACCCCACCCAGGCCGATGCGAACGACGACGGCCGCGGTGACGCCTGCGACTGCGCGAGCCCCCCCAGGCCCGACGGCGCCGCCTGCGATGACGGCAACCTCTGCACCCAGGGCGACACCTGCCAGGACGGTGTCTGCCTCAGCGGCACCCACGTCACCTGCCCCGACGTGGCCGTGTGCATCGCCGGGCGGTGCGATCCTCGCACGGGGGCCTGCGTACCCGCCCCGAAGCTCGAAGGTACCCCCTGCGTCGACGGCGGTCAGCGCGGCGTGTGCCTTGCCAGCGGCTGCTCCATCGAATTGCCCCCTGGCAGCGGTTCCGGGGGCGACGACGGCAGTTCCAGCGCAGGCGCCGCCGGCAGCGGCGGCTCTGGGGGCGCGGACGATGGTTCCACGAGCGTCAGCAGCAACGGCAGCGGAGGCGCCGGAGGCAGCGGCCCGGACGCGGGCGGTGCGCCTGGCATGATCCCTGCGCCTGACGGTCACGCGCGGCTGCACGGCAACGGCTGCGCCACGGGTGACGCTCCCTCCGGAGGCAGCGGCGAGCTCTCGGTGCTGGTGGGGCTGCTGCTCGCGGCACGCCGACGCGTGGGCGAGACCCGCTCCCGGATGCCGAGGTGTTGACCAGAAAGGCGCCAGCCGCTGAAGTGGCGCCGTTCGGCACGGCGGATCCGCGCGCGCTGTCGGGGATCCGTGACCGTGACTCCCGAGGGCCGGCGCGAGCACCCGCCGCGCCGGAGCCCGCACCATGCAGCCCCGCAGCACGGCTCACGCCCGCTGCCGAGCCCCTTCAGCGCGCCGGCCTCAAGGTCTACAGCGCGGCGCCGCGCCGCTCGTCACCCATCACTGGCAGGGGGCGTCGCCGAGCGCCACGGCGCACAGCGTCGGATCCTCGAACGCGCGGCTCACGTAGAGCAGCCGACACGCGACCGTGGCGCCCTCCGCGCTCGCCACGGCGTAGCCGGAGTCGTGGCCCGCCCCCGACACGTCGCCGCAGTCGAGCTCGCACGCGCCCCGCTCCACGAAGATCTCGTCGAACGCCTCCTTGCACGCCGCCTCGAGCAGCGTGCAGTACGACGCGCAGTTGCCCGTCGTCGTGGAGTCGCCGTCGAGCCCGCAATGGCCGTCGCCCCCCGGCCCCGCGTGCGCGCAGTGGGTGTCCGGGGCCAGCAGCGCGCTGTAGGCGTGGTACTGGCGGCAGCCCACCGTGTTCTCGCTCCGGTCCTCCGTCCCGCCCGGCGGGAGCGCCCCGCAGACGGCGAGGCACTGCTCGACGGAGTCGTAGACGGCCAGGTCGTCCTCGCAGGACGTCATGACCACCCGGCAGAAGTCCTCGCAGCTCGGCTCGGTCCCCTCCGGCTCGATGCACGGCTCCACCGGCATCAGGCTCGCATGATCGCAGTGCTCGTCGGGGTCCACCGTCGCGGAGCTCACGTGCACGAGGCGGCACTGCAGCGTGTCGCCCTCGTGGTTCTCGATGGCGTCGAACCCCTCGACGTTCCGGAGCCCCGCGCACTTGGCGACGCACTCCTCCTGCGTGGGGAGCTCGGGCGAGCACGCCGCCGCCTGCAGCGCGCAGTAGCTCTCGCAGTTGGTCCCGCAGACCCCGTCGCCGCCAGGGCCCGCCGCCGGACAGTGCACCGCCGGCTCGTCGGTGAGCCCCGCCAGCTCCGCCTGGCGCGCGCGGCAGGCGAGCGTGTTGTCCACCGGCTCCAGCGGATCGCCCGCCGGGAGCGCCGCGCACACGCCGTGGCACGTGTCCAGCGTGGAGTACACCTGGTTCTCGCCCGTGCAGTTCGCCATCACGTCGGCGCAGTACGACGCGCACGCCTCGCTCACGGGAGAAGGATCCGGCTCCTCCTCCGGCGGAACATAGGTGCGGTCCTCGATGCCGGCGATGGCGTGACAGCCGAGCCAGCCGAAGAGCGCCGGCGGGGCCAGCAGGACCAGCGGCAAGAGCCCGGTCGTGAGGGGGCGCCTCATTGGAACGTCCCTCCGACGCGCAGCCCGACGTTGCGCGCGCCCACGATCGGCCCCACCTCGACCCGCGACGACGCCCGCGGCGCCACGAAGTACAGCACCGCGCCGCCGGCGAGCGCGGCCGCCCCGAGCCCGAACGCGATGTTCGAGCCGGTGGCGGCGCTGCTGGCCTCCTCGGTCAGCGTCACGCCGCGCGGATCCTCGCACGTGCTGCCGCCCTTGCAGTAGCCCTCGGCGTCGCCGTTCTTCGAGATGGCCTTCACGCCGAAGAACGTCCCCACGCCGAGCCCCACGACGCCCGCGCCGCCCACGACAAGGCCGATCAGGCGCATCGTGTCGCCCCGCGACGCCGCCGGCGCCGGAGCGGGCGCCGGAGCAGGCGCCGGCGCCGGCGCGCCGACCACGGGCGCGGCGACCTCCGCCTCGCTCGGCGCCGGCTTGACCGGGTCGGGCGGCGGCCCCTCGAGCCGCTTGAGCGCCGGCACGTCGACGTTCGCCGACGCCTTGTTGCTCCCGAGCTTCACCGTCGTCTTCCAGGTCTCATGACCCGGCGCGCTCGCCTCGATCGCGATCTCGCCCGGATCCACCGGGATCGCGATGCCGAAGATCGCCGGCTCGACGGGCTTTCCGGCGGAGCGCACCGCGAACCCCTGGAGGGCCAGGTTCTCCGGGGCGACGCCGATGCTCAGCTTGGACAGGCCCGGCTCCAGCCGGGCGGCCCTCGCCTGCGCCTTGCGGGAGCGCTCGGCCTGGCCCGCGGCCCTCGACTCCGACGCGGCCTGGCGGAACGTGGCCCAGGCGCTCGCCGTGCGGCCGGTGTTCTCGTAGCACTCGGCCAGGTAGAGCAGCGTGCCGATCCCCGGGTCGATGCGGTGGCTCTGCTCCAGCCTCGGGCACGCCTCCTCGCTGCGCCCCTGCTTCATCAGATCGAGCGCCGCGTCGAAGAGCGCCTCCGCCGTCGCCTTCTCGGCGGCGCTCGGCTCCGCCCGCGCGGGGAGCGCCCCGGAGATCAACGCCGCGCACAGACCCAGCGCGACGGGGTGTGCGGTGCTTCGCTGATGCCGTCTCATTCGTCCTGTACTCTCCTCCAAGCTGGCCGCGACGGCGTCCGAGGGCCGTCGCCCGGTTGACGCGGGCGCCGCGCTCAGCGCCGCCCGCCGAAGTCGCTGATCGTGGTGTTCCGGCGCGGCTCCTGCGGCGCGCCCGCGCCGGGCTGCGGGCGCTCGGCGGGGCGGGCCGCCGCGCTCGCCGGCGGCGCGGCCGGCCGGGAGGCGGGAGGCGGGCTGGAGGCCGCCGCCGGCGCGGCGGCGCTGCCGGCGGCCGCGGGCAGCTCGGGCGCGGCGGCGCTGCCGACCGCCGCGGCCGGCTCCGGCGCGGCGGCGCTGCCGGCGGCCACGGGCGGCTCCGGCGCGGCGGTCGCGCCGGGCGGGGCGGCGCTCGCGGCGCCTGGCGCAGCGCCGGGCGCGGGGGCGCCGGGCAGCTGCGTGGCCGCCGGCGCGGGGGGCTGTTCGCCGCCGGCGGTGCTCCCGGGGCGCACGAAGAGGAAGAGCAGGGCGCCGAACGAGAACGCGGCCAGCGCGGCGCCGACCGCGAGGGCGACGCCGACGAGCGCCCCCTTGCGCCCCGCGCGCGGCACCTGGCCCGTGTTGCTCCACGAGCTCACCGCGGGCCCCGTGTCCGCCGACGCCGCGGGGGACGACGCGCCGTGCGGCACGGACACGCGCGCTCCGGCGAGCTGCCCGCCGGTCGCCGCGCCGGGCGGAGGGAGCGAGATGCCGGGCTGGCTGAACGCTGACGGCCGACCGCCCGGGAGGCCGAGCACGCGGCGCGCCCGCTCGACGTGCACGTGGCTCCCGGCCGGGCCGAACGCGAGGAGCGCCGCCGCCAGATCGCCGACGTTCCTCCACCGCTGCTCGGGGTCCTTGGCGAGGCAGTGCATCACCACCGCGTCGAGCTCGCGCGGCACGTCCGCGCGCAGCTGCGCCATCGTGGGGGGCGTCTCGTGGAGCAGCGACGCGAAGAGCTGCGGCACCGAGTCGCCGTTGTAGGGCGTCCGGCCGATCAGCATCTCGTACACGATGACGCCGAGCGCCCAGATGTCGGTGCGCGCGTCCACGTCCTTGGCGCAGCGCACTTGCTCCGGGGACATGTAGAGCGGCGAGCCGAGGAGCGCCGCCGTCTTGGTCAGCGCCAGCTCGTCGCGCGAGCCGCCGAGCATCGATTTGGAGATCCCGAAATCGAGCACCTTGATGATCCGCCCACCGTCGGGCCGGCGCGCGAGGAACAGGTTGGCCGGCTTGAGATCGCGGTGGACGATCCCCGCGGCGTGCGCCTCGGCCATCGCCTCGATGGCCTCGAGGACGTACCCGACGGCCTCCACCACGGGGAGCGAACCTCGCGCGCGGATCTCCTCCGCGAGGTTGTTCCCCTCGAGGAACTCCATGACCATGTAGGGCATTCCGCCCTGCATCGAGCCGACATCGAGGACGCGCGCCACGTGCTCGCTCTTGATCCTGGCCAGCGCGCGCGCCTCGCGCCGGAACCGCTCCGCCGGGTCGCCGCCCTCGGTCCCGGGCGAGTGCAGGAACTTCATCGCGACCCGCTGATCGAGCTCCAGGTGCCACGCGGCGACGATCGTGCCCATCGCGCCTGCGCCAACGATCTGCTCCACGCGGTATTTGCCCGCCAGCACATCGCCTATCGCAACGGGAACCGCCACCATGGCCCGTAGGCTAGCCGAGATCCGAGGGGATCACCTACTCCGGAGCGCCGCGCCCTGCGCGCAGGACACAAAGCTCCGGCGAGCCGCGCCGCCCCGGCGGAACTGTCGGAGCTGTGCGCCCGGACACGCGCGCCCGGGCATGCCGCGGGCGGCTCGACGCTCGGCGCCCGCCCGGCGAGGCGATCACGGGCGCGTCAGCGCGACGCCCTCGACGCAGCGCCAGCGCTCGGTCGGCCCGTCCACGGCCCACAGCTCGAGCCGCTCGGCCCACGCTCGGTCGCCTCCGAGCGAGCGCACCCGCGGATCCGCGGCGAGCGACCGGCGGCGGTCTTCCGGCAGGTCGCCGTAGACGAGGCTC
Source organism: Sorangium sp. So ce185 (assembly GCF_051526825.1). NCBI lineage: Bacteria > Pseudomonadati > Myxococcota > Polyangiales > Polyangiaceae > Sorangium > Sorangium sp. So ce185. The sequence goes on from NZ_CP150316.1 coordinate 3,039,841, forward strand.
ACGTGCGGGCGAAAGGGGCTCTCGCCGGCGCCGAGCGCGGCCTGCGCGGCGCGGCGCAGCGCCGCGAGCGGCTCGGTGAGCGCCACGTCGAGGAACACGCACTGGTGGCGGGAGGCGCCGACGGCGGGGCCGCGCGCCTCGAGCTCCACGGGGTGGAGGGCGCCCTCGAGCTCGCCGAGCCGCGCGGCCAGCGCGGCGCCGTCGCCGCGCAGCCCGGAGACCAGGGTGAGGTGCGGCGCGAACGCGGGCCCGCCGGTCTCCCGGGCGAGCGCCGCGATGAGCTCCCGGAGCCGCGCGGCCGGCGCGCCGCCGGGGACGAGCCACAGGGCGAACGCCTTGTCCTCTGCCATCGCCGGCTCCCTCGCGCCGCCGGGCCCCGGAGGCAAGCGGCGGCGCGCTGGGGGCAGGCGCCCGCGTCACGCGCGCGCCGCGAGGCGCCGCTCGATGTGGCCGATCGCCGTCGCCACGCCGTCCTCGCCGCCGATCTTGCGGCCGAGCTCCTCGGCGCGCCGCCGCATGCCGGCGTCGGTCGCGGCGGCGTGGATCGCGGCCGCGAGCGCCTCGGCGGTGAGGCGCGGCCGCGGGATGGCGCGCGGGCCGACGCCGAGCTCCTCGACGCGCCGACCCCAGTAGAGCTGGTCGCCGAGGTGCGGGACGACCACCGCGGGCCGCCCGGCGCGCAGGCACGAGGCCACGGTGCCGGCGCCCCCGTGGATCACGGCCGCGGCGACGCGCGGGTACAGCCAGTCGTGCGGCACGGCGTCGATCCGCAGGATCGAGTCGGGGAGCGCGGCGTCGCCGAGCCCGGCCCAGCCCGAGAGCAGGACCGCGCGCCGGCCGCTCCGCACGACCGCGTCGACGAGGAGCCGGGTGGTCGCGGCGGGATCGTGGGACGTCATGCTGCCGAAGCCGACGGCGACGGGCGGCTCGCCCGCCGCGAGGAACCGCTCGAGGGCCTCGGGCGGCCGGTACGCGCCGCCCTCGTCGAGGAACCAGTAGCCCGTCGTGTGGAAGCCGGGCGGCCAGTCCGGGGCGCGCGGGACCACGTGGGCGCTGTAGCCGTGGACGACCAGCGTGCGGCGCAGCGTGGCCAGGTACGCGCGCCGGCCCTGCGGCGGCAGGCCGAGCCGCTCCCGCACGCGGTTCGTCACGCCGGCGTACCAGCGCCACACCGTCGGCTCGATCAGGAGCTTGCCAACGAGGAGGTTGAGCGCGCTGTCGCCGCGCGGGACCGGGGCGACCATCGCGGTCGGGCCGTGGCGCGTGGCGAGGATCGCGGGCTGGAGCGGCATGCTGATCTGCACCGCGCCGGAGGCCTCGGCGATCGACGCCGCGTACGTGTCCGAGGTGAAGCTGCTCAGGATGAGCTCGGCGCCCTCGCAGGCGCGCAGCGCGTCCTCGGACATCTCCACGCCGTAGCGATCGATGATCTGCTGCAGGATCCGCGGCTGGGCCAGGGGATCGGTGCCGCGCGCCACCCACGCCTTGCCGAGGTCGCTCTCCATGATGTCGACGGTGTCGACGCTCGCCGGGATCGCCGTGAGCCCGTGCGCCTCGATCCAGCCCTGGAAGCTCTTGCCGGCGAGGACGCGGACGTCGTGGCCGCGGGCGGCGAGCGCCTTGCCGAGCGCGATCGCGGGCTGGACGTCGCCCCGGGTCCCGACGGCGAGCACGGTGGTCTTCATGCGGGGCCCTCGCCTCAGAGCGCCTTCCAGGACGCCTCGCCGGACGGCAGCCGCGGCGGCTCGACCGACAGGATGTAGTCGACGCGGCGGTTGCGCGGCTCGTCCACCTGGTCCGCGGTCTTCACGAGCGGCGCCGACTCGCCGAGCCCCTCGAACGCGACCGGGAGCTTCAGGCCGCGGCCCTTGAACCAGGCGGCGATCGCGCGCGCGCGCCGCCGCGACAGGGCGAGGTTGTGCTCCGCGCTGCCGACGGTGTCGGTGTGGCCGACGATGAACAGGGTGATCTTGCCGAGCTCGCTGGTCTTCGCGACGACCTCCGAGATCTTCTGGAGGCTCGCCTCCAACTTGGGCACCTCGGGCGCCCGGATGACATCGGAGTTGGTCTCGAACTGCACCTCTTCGTGGGGGATGCTCACGTTCCACGGGAGGATCGCGACCCCCGCCCAGTAGCCCTGGGTGTCGTGGCCGTACACCTCGATGCGCGCGACGGTCTCGTCGCTCGAGGGCGTCCAGGTCACGGTGAGCGGCGTGCCGGCCGCGGCCCCGCCGAACGGCTTCTCCTCCTCGGCGAGGACGGCGCCCGACTGGCCGACGACCTTGATGCGCACCTTGGCGGCGGCGCGCGACAGCTTGACCTCGATCTGGCGGCCCTTGAGGTCCACCTTCGACCGGTCGATCGTCACCTCCAGCGCGGGCGGCCTCGGGGCCTTTTCGCCCTGCGCGGGCGCGGGTGCCGGGCCGTCGCCTCGGGCGGCGGCGGGGGCGAGCAGCGAGGCGGCGAGGAGCAGGGCCGGGAGATGGCGCATGGGGACCTCATCTCGGAGGGTGAGGGAAGTGAGGAAGACGGGCCGAGTATACCACCGGGACGCCGGCCCCGCGCCGGCGGGCGTCCGGCGCGCCGCGCGATTTTGCCCGCGTCCCCCCGCGCGCTTCTCTGCGCCGCGGCGGCGCGCTTCTCTGCGCCGCGGCGGCGCGCTTCTCTGCGCCGCGCCGGCGCGGCGGTGGCGGTCGCCGGCGCGATCCCGTAGTGTCCGCGGGCGTCGAGCGGCGCCCCTGCGTGGCTCTCCGGCGCACCAGCGCACATGGCAGTCACCATTTTCGATCTCTTCAAGATCGGCATCGGGCCGAGCAGCTCGCACACGGTCGGCCCGATGCGCGCCGCGCGGATGTTCGCGGTGGATCTCGACGCGTCGGGCCTGCTCGACCGCACCGCGTCGGTCCGGGTGGAGCTGTTCGGCTCGCTCGGCGCCACGGGCCGCGGCCACGGCAGCGACAAGGCCGTCATCCTCGGGCTCATGGGCGAGACGCCGGACGGCGTGGACGTCGAGCGCGCGGGCGAGGTCGTCGAGGGCGTGCGCCAGAGCGGCCGGCTGTCGCTGCTCGCCCGGCACGAGATCGGCTTCGAGGTGAAGGGGCATCTGGCCTTCTTGCACCGGAGCTTGCCTTTCCATCCGAACGGCATGCGCTTCACCGCGCTGGACCAGGGCGGCGCCCCGCTGCGCGTGCGCGTGTATTACTCGGTGGGCGGCGGCTTCGTGGTGAACGAGGCCGCGGCGAAGGGGGAGAATCCGATCGAGGAGGACGCGACCCCGCTCCCGTATCCGTTCCACAGCGCCGCGGAGCTGCTCGCGGCGTGCGCGGCCGGGGGCCTGTCGATCAGCCAGGTCATGCTGGAGAACGAGAAGGTCTTCCGTCCGGAGGCGGAGATCCGGGCGGGCCTCCTGCGGATCTGGGAGGTGATGCAGGAGTGCGTGCGGCGCGGCTTCCGGACAGAGGGCGTGTTGCCGGGCGGCCTCAAGGTGGCGCGCCGCGCGCCGGCGCTGTACCGCAAGCTCATCGAGAGCCCCGAGGCGGGCCTCCGAGATCCGCTGACGGCGATGGACTGGGTGAGCCTCTACGCGCTCGCCGTGAGCGAGGAGAACGCCGCCGGAGGCCGCGTCGTGACGGCGCCGACCAACGGCGCGGCGGGGATCATCCCGGCGGTCCTGCACTATTACCGGCGCTTCGTGCCGACGTCGACGGACGAGGGGGTGATCCGGTTCTTGCTGACGGCGGGCGCGATCGGCCTTCTTTACAAGGAGAACGCGTCGATCAGCGGCGCGGAGGTGGGGTGTCAGGGCGAGGTTGGCTCCGCGTGCTCGATGGCCGCGGGCGCGCTGGCCGAGGGGCTGGGCGGCACGCCGGCGCAGGTGGAGAACGCGGCCGAGATCGCGATGGAGCACAACCTCGGGCTGACGTGCGATCCGGTGGGCGGGCTCGTCCAGGTGCCGTGCATCGAGCGCAACGCGATGGCCGCGATCAAGGCGATCAGCGCCGCGCGCATGGCGCTGCACGGCGACGGGGCGCATTTCGTGAGCCTCGACAAGGTGATCAAGACGATGCGCGACACGGGCGCGGACATGGAGTCGAAGTACAAGGAGACGGCGCGCGGCGGCCTCGCGGTGAACGTGGTCGAGTTGCCGCTCGAGGTCGGGGTCCACCTGCCGGAGTGCTAGCCCCGCGCCGCTGGACGCTCCTTCTTTTGAAGGACTCCGAGTATTCTCTCACCTCAAAGCCTGTCTCCGCTCCCCGAGACCGGCGACGTGACGGTGTGGGCAGATAGAGACATCGTTCATCGGTGACTCGCCGCACGTCCGCGAGAGCTCGATCGTGCGCCTCGATACCCTCGCGTACAAAGCAAAGGATTCTTTCGTCGCACCGTCGAGGGTCAAGTGGGGAATCGGCTTCGGCCTGCTCCTGGCCCCTGGCGTGGGCGAAGAGGACGATTGCCAGCTGCGGCCGGAGGGATCGAGGCCGTCGAAAAGGACGCAGAGAGCTCGTTCGGCGGCAAGCCGCCGAAGCAGCGCGGAGGCCGCACGCCCGGCGCGTTCCGCCAGAGTCAAGATTTTTCAAGGCCCGAAAAAGTCCACCTGAGCGGTGCGCGCACCGAACGGACGCGACGAAATAAGACAGAATCGACTTGAGACGATCGGCAAAGTGGGGAATAACCACAGTGGCACTCGCGGGTCGGGCCCTCGTCCGCCACCCCGTCGCCCGACCCCGGCGGTGTCCTGCTTCACGGTCCCTTCACGAGGAGCGCTCAACATGCGTCTACGCACCGCACGTCCCACGATCTCTTTGGCCTTGTTCGCAGCGCTGCCTTTGGCGCTCGCCGCCTGCGGCACCGGAGACGGAGGATCGGATCCTGCCGGTTCAGGAGGAAGCTCGTCAGTCGGCACAGGGAGCGTCGGCAGCAGCGGCACCGGAGGGGCGTCGACGGGCACTGGCGGAGCGTCCTCTTCGGGTGGTGCCCCGACCGGGACGGGCGGCGGCGTAACGACGGGCGAGGCCAGCAGCGGTGGTGGGGGCCCGGTCGGAACGGGCGGAGCGCCGGGAACCGGTGGTACCGATGGCAGCGGCGGCGGCGACGCGGCGAGCGCCGAGTGGGGCCAGGTGGAAGACCCTGGAGCCGGGTGCGCCGTCGGACCGATGCCGAGCGTCGGCTCGCTCACGGCGAACGCGAAGCTGCCGGACCCCTTCAAGAAGATGGACGGCACCCGCATCGCCGACAAGAGCGAGTGGGCCTGCCGGCGCGAAGAGATCCTCCAGCAAGCCTACAAATTCATTTACGGCGACAAGCCCGTCCCGGCAGAGGGAGCCGTGTCCGGTACCGTGAGCGACAGCAGGATCACGGTCCAGGTCAACGATGGCGGAGGCAGCGGCTCGTTCAACCTCACCGTGAACATGAACGGTGCGACGGCGCCCGCCCCGGCCATCATCGGCTATGGCGGCCTGAGCGGCATGCCAGTCCCGAGAGGCGTCGCGACGATCACCTTCACCGCGGTGGAGTCGACCGGCAGCAGCGGCGCGAAGAACGGGCCGTTCTACAGCGTGTACGGCTCGGACCATCCCGCGGGGTACCTCACGGCGCAGGCCTGGCAGATCAGCCGCGTCCTCGACGTCTTGGAGCAGAACCCCGGCGTCATCGATCCGCGCCGGGTGGGTGTGACGGGCTGCTCACGCTGGGGCAAGGGGGCCTTCGTCGCCGGCGCGCTCGACAACCGCATCGCCTTGACCATCCCGGTGGAGTCGGGTCTCGGGGGCACGGTCGGCCTGCGCCTCGTCGAGGTGCTCGACAGCTACAGCGGCTCCGAGTGGCCCTATCATGGCATCAGCTACGTCCGCTGGCTCTCGGAGGTGGCGCTCGGCCAGTTCACCACGGGCAACAACGCCGGGGCCGACAACACGAACAAGCTCCCCGTCGACATGCACGAGATGATGGGCCTCATCGCGCCGCGCGGCCTCTACATCGTGGACAACCCGAGCACCATGTACAACGGGCTCGATCGGAACTCGGCGTGGGTCACCGCCAACGTCGGCAAGATGATCTTCGAGGCGCTCGGCGTCGGAGACCATATGGCCTACACGGGCGCGGGTGGGAGCCACTGCAGCTGGCGCTCGCAGTACACTGCGTCCCTCAACGCGATGATCGACAAGTTCCTGCTGGGCAAGGACGCCACGGCGACGGGCGCTTTCGCCACGGACCTGCCCAACAAGCCCAACCACCTGGACCACATCGACTGGACACCGCCGACGCTCACCGGCGAGCTCTGATCGAGCGCAGAGGAGGTAGCCCATGAATCATAGCTCGTTTCAAGCTCTCGGGGTCGCCCTGGCCCTGACGCTGGGTGCTTGCGGCCCTGGCGAAGGTGGTGACGCCGCGGGCGGCACCGGAGGTGGTGGAGCCTCGGGCAGCGCGGCGGGCTCTGGCGGCCAGAGCCCCGCGGGAGGCACCGGCGGCGCGCCGCAAGCGACCGGCGGCGCCTCGTCGGGCGGCGGCAGCGCGACGTCGACCGGCGGGGCGGGGCCGAGCGGCGGCACCTCCAGCGGCGGTGGATCCGGAGCGGCCACCGGCGGAGCGTCGGGGTCGGGCGGCGCTCCGGGGGGCGAATGCACGCGCGAGCTCCTGGATGGCCTCCTGGACGACTACTTCGCCGCCCTCGCCGCCGGGGATCCTTCCAGCCTACCCCTGGCAGAAGGCGTGAAGTTCACCGAAAACGCCGTGCAGGCCGAGATCGGCACGACGGACTTCTGGAAGAACGCTGGCGAGGTGAAGCATTCGCAGCGCGCCCTGGACACCGAGGCGTGCAGCGTCGGCGCTCAGGCGGTGATCCCGGAAGGCGGGAGGGATCTCCCCGTCGCCCTCCGCATCAAGGTGGAAGGCTCGGAGATGACGGAGATCGAGACGATCGTCGTCCGCCCGGGCGACTACACGGCGTCCTTCGCGGTCGCGTCGGATCCCGCCGCGATCATCGCCATCGCGGACGACATCGGATGGCACGACGAGGTCCCGGAAGCCGAGCGGGCCACGCGGGAAGAGCTGACGAGCTGGATCGACAAATACTTCCGCGCGTTCCCCGCCGGCGTCTGCGACGTCACGGCAGCCTGCAAGCGCCTGGAGAACGGCGGCGGCAACTTCTCTTGCCGCACGGGAGCGTCCTGCAGCGCCGGCGATCCTGGGTCCGGCGGCACCTTCATCCCGCGCGTCATCCTGGCGGACGAGGTGCGCGGCATCGCCATCGGTCTCACCATGTTCGACTTCATGACGGACGGGCATCTGGACATGCACATGATCAAGATGTCCGGCGGTGAGGTGCACGCCGTGCACGCCATCCTGCGCGACACGAACGGCATGTCCGGCTGGGAGTGATTGGCGGCCTCCCTCGCCGCTCGCGTCGAACCGCCGCCCGGTTGCCTCCGCCGTCCCCCTCGGATAGCCTGGCCGTCAGTCTCCGCCGCCACGGGCGCCACGAGCCGCGCCGCGGGCGCCACAAGGAAGGAAGGACTCATGGCCGTTCCCGCTGGATTCGACCTCACGAGCGAGCGCTTCTTCGCCGATCCCTTCCCGACGCTCGAGCGGCTCCGGACCGAGGCGCCGGTCTACTTCTTCGAGCCGCTCCAGTGCTTCATCATCACCGCTCCTGCCGATATCGAGGGGCTCGTGAGGGACTCGAGCTTCACCGCGCGGCGGGCGACGGCGCTCCTCGGCGGCCTCGGCATGCTCGGCGACGACGAGCTCTCGAGGAGGACGTTCGACTCCCTGTCGCGGCTCACCTTCTTCCAGGACCCGCCGCGCCACACGCAGCTCCGGCAGCTCATCATGAAAGGGTTCTCGCCCTCGGCGGTCGAGTGGATGCGCCCGCGGGTTTTGGGGCTCGTGCAGCGGGCCATCGAGCGGGCGCGGCGGGACGGCGAGATGGACGTCGTCTCGGCGTTCTCCGAGGCGGTCGCGCTCAACACGCTGGCCGAGATGTTCGTGATCCCCGAGCCCGATCGCCCGCAGTTCCTGAGATGGTCGACGGATCTCTTGAAGCTCGCCGGCGGCGGGGTGAGCTCGGAGGAGCAGAAGCGGGCGGTGAAGCAGAGCTGCTGCGACATGCTCGACTACATGATGAGGCTCGTCGAGGAGCGCCGGAAGGCGCCGGGCGAGGACGTCGCGAGCAGGTTCATCGCGGCGGAGGACGGTGACACCGAGCTCGCGGGCGAGGCGGCCATGCAGTGCTTCCAGATGGTCGCCGCCGGCTTCGTCACCTCCGTGAACCAGATCGCGAACACGGTGCTCGCGCTCCTCAACCACCCCGCAGAGCTCGCGAAGCTCCGGGAGGCGCCGGGCCTCGTCCGCGGCGCGGTCGAGGAGAGCCTGCGCTTCGAGCCGTCCGTGCTCTCCCTCAGCCGCATGTGCAAAACGGACACCGAGATCCGGGGCGTCAGGGTGTCCGAGGGGCAGTTCGTCTTCGCGATGATCGCCGCAGCGAACCGCGATCCCGGGCTGTTTTCCGCACCGGACCGCTTCGATATCACGCGGCAGCAGAGCCGGCACCTGACCTTCGGGAGCGGCGCTCATTACTGCCCGGGGGCCCCGCTCATCCGGATGGAAGTGGAGGAGTCGCTGCGCGCTCTGCTCTCGCTGCCGCGCTGGGAGCTCGCCGAACCGACGTTGAGCTACGCCGGGTCGAACCTGCAGGACCGCGGGCCGAGCTCGCTGCGCGTTCGCTTCCCCGCGGCCTGAAGCGCGGCCCTGGGTGTCGACACGATGCGAACGCCGATGCATGAACCGAAGCCGCGGGCGCCCCGCGGCGCACGCTCCGCAACAGGTCACCGCCGCGGCCCGCGGTGGCAGGCCGTCTTGCCGTTTCTCCTCGGGGCTGTGGTCGCTGGCTCAGCGTGCGTCGGCTCGAGCCGCGTCGGGGGGGCGGGGACCGGACGCGAGGCGCCGCGCAGCTCACCGCTTGCCTCGAACGCCGGCGGTCCGGCCGAAGACGCCGGCGCTCCGGCACAAGAGCCCCCTCCGCAGCCGCCGAGCACCGAACGTCATCCCGCGGAGAGCCCAGCCGCGCCGGCCGCCGGCGTCCAGCAGGCGGCCGCGCCGCGCTGTGATGCGCTCGCGCGCTGTGATGAACATGGCCTCTGTCCCGCGGGGAGCCAATGCTTCGATCTCAAGCGCTGCGGGGGCACGGTGTGCACCACGGTGGAAGCGGCTTGCGCCATCGAATGCGGACGTCCGGGGTGTACGCTGCTCAAGAGCCTGCCCCCTCAGATAGATTGCTCTCCCTGAGGGACGATCGCCTGGCGGGCGCTTGGCCCGCCGGGCGCTTTGACGGGATCGTCGCGCGCCGTCGTAGCGGCTAGAACACCGATCCGTTTGGTTTCGTGCTAATCCGGGCGCTTCGATGGAAGGCTCGGCGGCCTCGGGGCAGCGCTGCGCGCTCGGAGGGCGCGCCGGCGCAGACCCCAGGCTCACGGCCTTCTGCAATGCTGTAATGTTCTGCGGCCGGGAACGGTATGATGCAACTTTTGCCGGCGTGGAAGAACTCGAAGCGTGGCTTGCGCCGAAGTTCTGTCGTCGATTAGCATCGACGCGGCAAGCGTCGCGCCATCGTCGGCGACGCCAGCGCAAGAGGTGCTCGACATGCGTCGATTTCTGAACCGCGCCCTCGTGGTCGCGTCGATGTCTCTGGGCCTGCTCGCGGCCATGCCAGCGCGCGCGGCGTCCGTGGTGAAGGTGGACCGGACGACGTGGGGCGCGAGCGGCGTACCGGACTACGTCAACATGAACATCTATGTCCCGGACCGGCTGGCGGACAATCCACCCATCGTGGTGGCCTGCCACTCTTGCAGCACGCCGGTGAGCGGGTTCTTCAACAGCATCTCGGGGATCCGCGCCGGGGCCGACAGGAACGGCTTCATCATCGTCCTTCCGGAGGCCACCGGCCGGAACTGTTGGGACGTGGGCTCGACGAAGTCCCTGACCCACGACGGCGGCGGCGACACGCAGGCCGTCGCTCAGATGGTGAAATACACGCTCGAGAAGTACGGCGGCGACCCGAAGCGCGTCTACGTGATGGGCGGCTCCTCCGGGGCGATGATGACCCAGGCCATGCTGGCCGTGTACCCGGACATCTTCAGGGCCGGCGCGGCGAGGGCGGGGGTGCCGGCTGGGTGCTGGGCCGACGGCTTCGACCCGAGCAACCAGTGGAGCGGCAACTGCGCGGGGGGCAGGACGAGCAAGACGGCGGAGCAATGGGGAGACCAGGTTCGCGCGATGTTTCCTGGCTACACGGGACACCGCCCGCGTCTTCAGATCTTCCACGGCACGGCGGACGCCACGATCAACTACAAGAACCAGGGCGAGGCGATCAAGGAGTGGACCAACGTCCTGGGGTTGAGCGAGGCCCCGAGCTCGACCGACAGCACGACCTCGAACGGGACGACCTATGAGCGCCAGTTCTGGAAGGACGAGTGTGGCTACACGGTGTTCGAGGCGTGGTCAGGGAAAGACGGCGCGCACTCCATGCCGTACGAGGCCGACGCCATCCTCGCGTTCTTCGGCCTCGACGAGGCCGGCGGCGCCGATCCAGAGCCCGCCTGTCCGGGGCCGGACGGCGGCGGTGGCATGGGCGGCGCGGGCGGCGCAGGCGGCGCGGGCGGCGCGGTAGGCTCCGGGGGCGGCACCGGACCGGCCGCGGGGAGCACCACCACCGGCGGGGGCGCAACCGCCGGCTCTGGCGGGCAGCCCGCCGGCAGCGGTACGGGCGGCGGCGGCACGGGCGGTAGCACCCCGACCGGCGCTGCGGGCAGCGACGACCCCGGCGCGGGCCCGGATTCCGCATCCGAATCGGGCGGATGCGCCTATGTCGTCGGCGATTCGAAGCCGATGAGCTCGACCGCAGCCGCCGTCGCCATGGGCCTCGCGCTGTTGACGCTCCGTCGCCGGCAGCGAGACGCCGGGCGCTGACAAGGTACCTTCGCGCAGGAAGCGCGCCTCTCACTGAGCAACGCACGGGGTCGGCGTGCGATGCGCGCGCTCCGTGAGCCGCGCCGCGCGGCGCGAGCGTGACATGTCACGCCTCGGGCCGTGACATGTCACGCCTCGGGCCGTGACATGTCGCCGCGGCTCGCCCCGCGGGAGAGGGCGCCCTCGGCCGGCGCGGGCCGCGGCGCGCCCGGTTCGGCCGGAGCTGCGCCGCCGGCGCGCTCCCTCGGAGGGCGCGCCAGACGGCATGTGCCTTGCTGATCCGCGCGCTGGCTCGCAACGCACAGGCGCGCGGATGGCCGCGCCATCACCCGGGGAACGGAGCATCATGATGTCTGCGCCGATACCGATGACCACCATGAACCTCCTCGCGAGGTCCATTTCTGCTGAGCAGCGGCTCGACGAGGCGGTTCTCTGCGCCAACGTGCCGAGCCCGCTGTCCGCGGTCGCATTTCATCAGGATGTCGAGTGCATCCAGCGGTTCTTCGCCGCGGGGTTCCCCGTTCACCTGGCGGTCCATCGCGTGGACAGCGCCGAGCCGGCGCGCCGGGACTACACCGCGCTGCACACCCACGATGTCCCGGAGATCAACCTGATCCTCCCCGACCCCACAGGCCTGGAGTACCGCATCGAGCTCGGCTCCAGCGCCCACCTCGTCACGGGCAGCACGAGCATCTGGATCCCGCCGGGCGTCCCGCACTCCGCCAACGTGGTCCAGGGCTCTGGCTACCTCGTCACCGTGCGCCTCGATCGCGGGGTCGCGACATGAGCTGCGGTCTTCCTCGGAACGCCGACGCCGACGCCGACGCCGATGCCGACGCGACGTTGCCATCCATCACCATCCCCCCCGCCGCGCAGGCCTACCGGAGAGGGAGCCTCTGGCAGAAGGGGCGCGGCGAGCGCCTCATCGAGCTCGCCGGCGTGAGGCGGGGCGAGCTCGTGCTCGACCTCGGCTGCGGCACGGGCGGCCTCACACAACAGCTCGCCGAGCTCGTCGGCCCCGGCGGGCGCGTCGTCGGGATCGATCCGGACGAGGCGCGGATCGCGCTCGCCCAGGACACCGCGGTCGCGCCCAACCTCGAGTTCCGGGTGGGCACGGCCGAGACCCTCGGCGAGATCGCCCGAAACCGCCCCGTCGATCTCGTCTTCTCGAACTTCGTGTTCCACTGGATCCGCGACAAGCGGGCGGTCCTCCGCCGGCTGCGCGGCCTGCTCCACCCCGCGGGGCGCATCGTCGTCCAGTGCGTCTCGTCGCTCCCCGCGCTCGTCGGGGAGCTCTCGCGGCTCGCGGACCCGTCGGGGGAGAGGATCCTCCGGGACTTCGCCTTCGAGGACGCCGCGGCGCTCGCGCGCCACGTCGAGGGCGCAGGCCTTCAGCTGCTCCGCGTGGAGGAGCAGCAGGGGACACACGTGTATCCGACGCTGGACGCGCTGCTCACCTGGTGGCGGGCGACGACGCACGACCGCTTCGACCCGCGGGCGATCGAGCCGGCGGCGCTCGCGCGGTTCGCCGAGCAGCATGGCGAAGGCGGCGCGTTCCTGGTGCACGAGACCTTCTGCTGGTTCGAGGCGCGGATCCCCCCGGCGCACGCGTGGGGACGCCGCGGCTGACCCGGCGCCCCCTCCGCGGCGGCTGCCTCACCCGCGGCTGTTCATCGACGCTCCGCCGCGCGGCCCCCGCGCGGCGCGTTCAGCGCGTCACGCCTTGCGCCCCCACAGCTCCTCGGTGGCGAGCCGCGCGCCCTGCGCGAGGGACTCGAACTTCGCCCACATCACCGTCGGGTGGACGCGCTGAATGTGATCGGCCTGGGCGAACCCGCAGTCCGACCCGGCGATGACGCTCTCGCGGCCCACGATGTTGGCGAACCGCACGATGCGATCGGCGACCACCTGCGGGTGCTCCACCGTCGTGATGTGATGGGTGATCACGCCGGGAATGAGGATCTTCTCCGGCGGCAGCTTCACCTTCTGCCACACGCGCCACTCGTGCTCGTGCCGCGGGTTCGCCGCCTCGATCGAGTACGCGCCCGCGCGGACGCGGAGGATGAGGTCCACGATGTCCTCCAGCGGCGCGTCGGACGTGTGCGGCAGGTGCCAGCTGCCGAAGCACACGTGATAGCGGACGCGATCCTCCGGAATGTCGCGGAGCGCGTGGTTGAGCGCCTCCACGCGCAGCTCTGCCCACTTGCGGTACGCCTGCGGGCTCTGCTGCACGAGGTGATCATACATGTTCGCGAGCACCGCGTCGTCCACCTGGACGACCAGGCCCGCCTTGGAGATGGCCAGGTACTCCTCGCGCAGCGCCTCGGCGAGGGCGAAGATGTAGTCGCGCTCGCTCCCGTAGAACTCGTTCAGGCCGTTGAACACGGCGCTCCCTGGCGCGACGACCGTGAGGAACCCCTCCGCGACGCTCACGCCGGCGAGCGCGGCCCTCAGGTTGTCGACGTCCCTTTGCACGTCGCCCGGACGGTAGCGGAGGGCGCTCGTACAGACGTGCTGCATGAGGGTGCCGGGGTTGTCCTTGAACTCGAGATCGACGACTTCCTTGAAGCGGACCTTGTCACGGCCGAGCCAGTCGCGCGGGCTCTTGCCGCCAGGCCGGAGCTCGAAGCCCGACACGCGCTCGAGGACGTAGTTCGCCCAGCTCGACTTGCCGTACTCGCCATCGTTCACGATGTCGATCCCGGCCGCCGCCTGCCGGCTGACCACGTCGGCGACCGACTGGCGCAGCAGCCTGGCGTAGGCCTCCGGGTCCTTCGGCGGGCCGATGCGCTGGCTCGCCATCTCGAGCATCGCGGCCGGTCGGGCGATGCTGCCGACGTGGGTGGTGAGAATCCGGTCTTCGCTGCGTCTCATGACCCCTCTTGGCTCCGACGATTGCGGTCGTCCACGACCTCGAACGAGCCCTCGCTCGCCCTCCGATGCGCGATGAGGGCGCCCCCGGCACGCCCCGGCGCGATCGCTCGGCGACGCCGGCTCCCACCCAGGGTCGGGCTCGCTCACGTGGCAATCGAGGTTGTCTCCGCTGGAAACCCGAGGCGCCTGGGGCGAACGAACCGGATTTCCTCCTCCCCGACCCCTAACACGCGCCCCGCTCACGGCGCAACGGTCAAAGGTGCTCGTCCAAACCTCGACGGACAGCGCGTTTCCGGCTCCTGCCCTGAGTCCATGTCTCGCGCTCCGTCTGGGGTGAACTCAAGCGAATTTTTCAATGGGCGAGGAGCCCTCGTGTCCCCTGTTATGATGGGCTCGCACAGATACAGCAGGGCCTCTGCGCGCGCGCCGACCGGACTCGCCTCGACAGCCTGCGTGCGCCGCGGAGCGCGGCGAGCCGGCTCGGCGCAGACGCCGCGGCGGATCAGCTCGGCTCGCGGGCGCGGCGCCGGGCGATGGACGCGCCAGGCCAGGTCGAGTAGGACGTGCAACCCCGTTCGCGTCGCGTCGAGCAGCAGGCCAGATGAACAAGAACGAGATCGAGATCGGTTCGCTCATCGATTCGGCGAAGTTCATCGGCCTGCCGCTCGCGATAACCGTGCTCACCGTCATCATCATGCTGGTCGACGGCTTCGACCTGCAGGCGATGGCGTTCGTGGCGCCCGAGGTCCTGAAGGAGTGGGGGATCGCGCGTGCGGCGCTGACGCCGGCCCTGACGGGCAGCATGGTGGGCATGGCCGTCGGCTCGGTGGCGCTCGGCTGGGCCGGCGATCGCGTCGGGCGCAGGCGCTCGTACATCGCCTGCATGGCGTTCCTGGCCCTCGGGTCGTTCTTCTGCGCCCACGCCGGCTCGCTCGCCAGCCTCACGATCTGGCGCGTGGTGACGGGGATCGGGCTCGGCGGGGTGACGCCGCTCGCGGCCGCCATCATCTCCGAATGGACCCCGAAGCACGCCCGCAGCATCGCCGTGGCGTGCGCCATGGTGGCCGTGCCCCTCGGGGGCATGCTCGGGGCGGGGGTCGCTCAGCGGGTCATCCCGATGTACGGCTGGCGCGGTGTGTTCTGGATCGGCGCGGCGCTGCCGCTCGTGCTCTTCGTGGCGGCGATGTTCCTGCTGCCCGAGTCGCCCAAGTACCTCGCGCAGCGCCCCCACCTGCACGGCCGCCTCGCGAAGCTGCTGAATCGCCTGTTCCGCGAGCGCCGCTTCACCGGCGACGAGCGCTTCGTGGTGGCCGAGCCGCCGCCGCCGCCCAAGAGCTGGCTCGCCGGGCTGCTCGGCCCCACCTACCGCTCCACGACGCTGCTGCTCTGGGCCGCGTTTGCGTTGAACACGCTCGCGCTGTTCTCCTGCGTGAACCTGTTGCCCACGGTGCTGTCGTTCACGGGCATGAGCACCGCGGAGTCGCTGCAGGGCTCGAAGCTCTTCAATTTCGGCGGGTTCTTCGGCGCGCTGGGCGGCGCCGTGATGATCGGCTGGTGGGGCTCGCGCCGCGTGGGCGCGGCGCTCTCGACGGTCGGCGCCCTCGCCACGTTCCTCATCGGCACGACCATCCTCGATAACGGGGGCGTCCTCGACGGCCGGTCGCTCGCGCTGCTCACGCTCGCGGGCATGGCGATGAACGGCATGCAGAGCTTCCTCTACACCGTGGGGGCGCACTCCTATCCCACGTATATCCGCGCGTCCGGCGTGGGCTGCGCGCAGACGGTGTCTCGCGCCGGCGGGCTCCTCGGCACGGTGGCCGGCGGCTCGTTCTTTGCGCTCGATCCGCAGCCGCCCGTGAGCTACTTCTTCTACGCCGTGGCCGCCGCCGTCGCGCTGGTGGTCGTGAGCTTCGCCTCGCTGCGCACGCACATCCCGGGACGGAAGAGGAGCGCTTCGCCATAAGCGCAAGGGGTCGAGCAGGGCAGGGGGCAAGTCGCACGACGGCGCCCGGACTGCCTCGATGATAGCGAGCGCGTCGCCGGGGGCGACCGCAAGAGGTTCGCCGCGCCAAGCCGGCAACGCGTTGCCGGCAAGAAGTTGCCCGCGCGACGCCGGCAGAGACTCCACGGCAAGAAGTTGCCCGCGCCGGGCTGGCAAGGCGCGCCGGCAACACGTCCTCGGCGAAGCGTCGACTGGCGGCGATCGCGCGGCGACATACCCTCGGAGCCGCTCGGCCGGGTCGACCTGCATATGGATATATCCACGCTGCGAGCGCGAGTGACCCAGCGCCGTCGCCGCGCTGCGCGGACGAGCGCCTGAAGCGCCGGGCCTCTGGCTGGGCACGGTGCGTGCACCATCGGAGGCTGAGCGTCGTCGTCGCGAGACAAATGCGAGGCGACTGCTATCACGACAAGCGAGACCCTTACGGCGTTGTCGATAGCGCGAAGCTCGCGTCCGAGGATGTTGCAGCTATCCACCACCATAACTAGAGGTTTTCAATGATTCGCCGTGATCCGTCCAACACGAAGCAAAAGGAACGCCTCTCCGCTCGTCCTGAGGACGTCGTCAACCTCCGCCTTCGCCGGATGGAGACTCCGAATAACCCTGAAGGCCAGATTCCCAGCTTCGTTACCCTCATCCGCTCGAATCCCCTCGACCGCGGTTACGACCAGCTCTTCATCGACCAGGTCCCGCTCCCCCGCGAAGCGTGGTCGTTCGACGCGCACGACCGCATCCTGCGTTGGACGGATCACGACGGGGGTGGCGAGCTCCACCTGGCCCAACGGACCCGCGGCGCCGTCGGGGTGCTTTCGACCAAGGCAGGGCCCGTTTCGGTCACCGGCGGGGCGCAAGCGCAGTTCCGCTGCGCGGTGGCCGAAAAGTGCGGCGCCACCTACATCACCGACGGCGACAAGGTGGTCGGCTTTCACTGGGATCCGAGCTCCGCCGCCTGGAAGAACGCCGCATGGGTGCAAGACCGCCTGCTCCTCACCTACACGGTCACGCAGGAGAGCCCCATCCTGCCGCCCAGCTTCACCTTCGAGTTCGCAGACGATGAGACGGGCGACCTCCCGTGGGATCCCGTGGTCGGCTCCTTCCTGGCGAGCCTCAAGCTGGGCGTCGACCCTCAGGGAAGGATGATCTGGAACCTCGTCTTCAAGTCGGAGATCGATCCGCCGCAGGACTCTGGTCCATCCACAGGTCCGAAGAGCGTCTATCCCTACTGGCTCCAGGCGATCGAGGACGCTTCCGCCTCCACCATCGACGGCGCCATGGAGATCAACAACATCGCTCCCAAGGGCCAGCTGATCGGCGTGCAGGGGGCCCGCGTGCTGCCGTCCGTGTCCGGGTATTACCAGACCGCGGGCGACAAGGCGCCTTTCGGCGTTTTCCACGGGAAGCTCCACGTGGACGGCCAGGCGGTCGCCAGGTGTCGAGCCGACGCCGACACGCTCTACTGGCAGGGGCTCTCGCCCGAGCACCAGGAGCGCCTCGGACTGCCCGAGCGCGGTAGCTTGCGTTTTGCCTCGCACGGCGGCAGCGCGGAGTCCCCGGAGGGCTTGGGGGCCCAGCGCCTCGACGCCGCCCAGACGCTGCGCGCCCTCGGCGAGCACCGCGACCTTCACCCGCGGGTCCTCCGGGCCGCGCAGAGCCACGCGGGCGCGATGGCCGACCTCAACCTGACCATCCAGGGGCTGTTGGCGATGACGCCCTTTGGCCAGAACGACAAGGGCGCCTGGGAAGACGTCGTCCAGAAGGCCGTCCGCGACGACCTCGGCACGATCATGAACTCCTTCGTGCCGGACTCGATCTGGCAGCTGCTGTTCCCCAGCACGCCCAAGCCCACCCTGAACGCGGAGCTCACCCGGGTCGCGCACACGCCCGTCAAAGGGGTGGACGATCCGGTGAGCTGGTATCAATCGCTCGGTACCGCCGTGATGACGCAGGGCATGTCCGGCGGCTCGAACGAGAACTGCAAGAACATGAACGGCCCGCGCGCCGGCGCGTGGCTGCAGCAGGAGGTCGCCAACGCTCCCGTCTACCAAGCCCACAGCCAGCTGCTGTTCACCTACCGGTGGGCCCAGCGCAACCCGCTCATCAACGATTACCTGGCCGACCAGATCGACAACGCCGGGGCCTATGAGCCGACCATCGACGCCCAGGTGAAGCTCAGCGTGCAAGACATCGAGCGGAACGTGGTGGCGAATGACGCGTCTCCGGCCGACATGAAGCAGAAGCTGGAGGACCAGGTGGGCGAGGCCGGGCTCTATGCGAAGACGAACAAGCTCTACTGGGCCTTCGCGTACTACACCTGGAACACGGCGCCCGCCATCCTGGCCAACATCGCGATCCAGCTCGGCGTCAACACCGGCTCGACCGACGGCACCACGCTGACCCGCCTGTTCCAGCAAAACATCACCGTGCTGACCGCGCTCGACCCCTCCGGCTACTTCGCCCGGAAGTACAACGAGGCGATCAACACCTTCATGTGCACGAACATCCTCCCGAGCATGTATGGCTTCACAGGGGACGCTGACGACTTCAACCTGTTCAAAGAATACCTGCAGGAGTTCGTCAAGCAGAACATCAATAGCGAGAACAAGGACATCGCCGCCGCCGCCGTGCAGATCCAGGCGATCCTCGACGAGGAGGATGCCGACGAGATCCTGAAGAACTCCCTCGCGGCTCTGCGCACGATCGCGGAGAGCATCGACGAGGCCCTGGCGCTGCCCTACGTCGCCAACCGCTTCGTCAAGTGGTTCGAGACGAATTACCCGCGCCTGTCGAAGTACAGCAGCGTTTTCGGCACGATGGTGCTGACGGGCCTCAACATGCTCGCCGTGTTCAACATGATCCGCGAGTACAAGCAGTGGGACAAGCTCGACGCCGGGCAGAAGGCCGAGCTCATCCTCGAGACCTGCCAGTTCGGTCTGCAGATGATCTCGGCCGTGGTCACGCGCGGCGTCCGGGTATACGCCATCTACAGCGCCGAGGGGCTCACCACATACCAGCGTTTCGCGAGCATCTTCAAGGTCATCGGCAGCGGCGAAGCGGAGACCGCCGTGATGAACGACGCCATGATGCAGGTCTCCAACAACATGGCGCGCTGGATCGGCGACACCGCCGGCAGCTACGCCGAGCGCGAGGCCATGGCCAGGCTCGCCCGCGTCGGCCTCTTCGGCGAAGACGAGGCGGCGCAAGTCAGCTGGACGACCAAGATCTTCGGCCGGAACCTCGACGAGTTCATCGCCACGCGGGTCGGGCCGGTGCTGATCCTCGCGGGCATGGGCCTCAGCATCTACTTCATCGCCACCGGGGAGTCCGGCCTGGCCCTGGGGGCCGACATCTGCAACCTCGTCAGCGGCGCGCTCTCGCTCTTCGCGGTCGTCGGGGGCTGGTTCATCGTCGAGGGGGCGACCGGTGTTTTCGCCACCATGGTGGCGGTGGCCGGCCCGCTGGCGATCATCGCCGCCCTGGTGGGGGTCGCCCTGATGATCTGGGAAATGTTCCAGACTCCGCCTGACCCGGTGAAGCAGTTCGTGGACGACTACGTGAGGCCGGCCGGTTTCTACGTGGCCACCCAGTGCGGCGCCATCGACTACGCCACCTCCTACGCCCGCTCCGGCACGCACCTGCTCATGATGGGCTTCCAGCTCACCGTCGGGGCGCAGGCCTTGCTCGCCAACGGCGACGGCACGATCGCCCTGGGCACGCCCAACTACATGCCCTCGTGCGTCTGGGCTTCGGCCGCGGACGGCTTCGGCCTGACGCAAATCTGCGCCCAGGTGCAGCCCGCGCAGGGCAAGGCGCCCGTCAGCCTGCTGCTCAGCCTGATGAGCGACAACAGCGTGTCGTTCCAGCCCAAGGTGACCAAGGCCAACCCGCCCAGGTCGAGCGGCGGCCCGACCGTCACGACGCAGATGTGGCTCTGCAACACCGCCGGCGGCGTCACCACCACCCAGACCGACAACGGCGCCACCGCCCTCGCGTCCATGCAGATCTACCTCCAGCCGGTACTGCCCGACGCAAACGGCGACTATTCGCCCAGCCAGGCGTCGGGCCAGCTCGTCCTCCAGGGCAACACGCTCGCCTGGAGCCGCGATCGAGCCACTGACTTCCTCCTCTCCATGGCCGGCCTGCAGCCCAACTATATGTCGATGGTCAACCCGAGGTTCCTGGTGAACACCACCCCCTCCACCTCTCAGTCCTTCGGGCCCAACTTCGGCACCTACCCGAGCTCGCCGCTGAAATACACCCTGAGCGGCTCCCTGCCGGACTTCCTCGACTTCGACGATGCCACCGGCAAGCTCAGCCCCAACGGTCGCGCGGCCAGCGCGGCCCTCGAACGGCCGATGACGATCACGGCGACGAATGATCTGGGTAATGACCATGCGGACTTCGTGATCACCGTCTCGTAGAGCGCGCTCGGTGTGCTCCTCGACCCGCACCGCCCTCCTCTCGAAGAGGGGGGGCGGTGCATGTCCGGGCCATGAACCAGCCCGTGCCCCACCAATCTCCTACCTTCCGAGAGCCATGCCCACCTATCCCGAATATCAACAACGGTTTGCGCGAGACCTGACCGCTGGCATCGATGCAGCTGCCGACGGCCGTCGGGCCCCAGCCGCGGCGGGCGATCCTGACCTGAGCCGCCGGGTCGACGCCCTCGTCGACGCCCTGCCTTACTACGGCGACATGGCGATGGAGGCCGTCCACCGTGGCGCCCTGGCCAACCTGCTGGCGGTCTACCTGCCCAACAACGCCGTCGCCCCGCACCCGGACGAATCCGGTCCGTGGTATGCTTACTATCTCTCCATCTACTACTATCGAGGGCCCTATTCCGGCTATCGCGACGCCTTCTACGGCGGCGTTGGTCAGAGCAGCCTCGCGGGGCTGATCCTGGCCAAGGTTCAGGCTTCCCAATCATCTCTGAATCCCAGCTGGTGGGGTTCTTTCGGGGTCACGGTCCTGACGGACGGGGTTCGTCGCGAGGTGTCCGTCAGCCTCGATGGCGGCAAGCTCTCCACCGATCTCGACAACGGCAACAGCGCGTTCCGTGGGGCGCTCACCGCCAGCTACCTCCCGGTTCTCACGAGTGGCTACGCCAGCACGGCCAGCGCCTTCGCCGCCATCGTCAGCGCCGGCCAGTCCGGCGCGGCAGCCACGCTGCTCGACCAAGCCATTTCCCGCGGCCAGTTCACCGCCGACATCAACCAGGCCCTGGCCATGGGCGGCGATAGCGCCAATGCGGCGACGTGGTTCCTCTACAATCTTTGGGTGGTCCTCGACGCCCTGGGGCTGCCCGACGTCGACGGCGCCATCACCCGATATCAGCAGAACGGCCTGCAAGTGCCTGCCGAAGTGCAGGCCGTCAGCTGGCGGAGCGGCGGCTACACCAGCTGGTTCCCGGCCTTGACCGGCGCAGACGTGCTGCCTCAGGCCAGTGCCGGCATCGCCGCTTCCATGCCGGAAGAGAAGATGACCACCTACACCGGCAGCAGCTACCCCTCGGTGACGTACCCGAGCGAATCGAACGGCTATGCGGTCAGCCTCACGCAATGGGGATCCCTCAACTGGTATGTGCCCCACGACAGCGGCTGCTGCTTCTCCGCGGGCACCCAGGTCCTCATGGCCGACGGCTCCACCCAGGGCATCGAGACCATCGAGAACGGCGACCTCCTGGCGACCGACAGGGGCCCCCGACGCGTCGTCCTCGTCGAAAAACCGCCGCGCGGGACCCGCACGCTCCACCGGATCAACGACCTCGATCTCTGGGCGACCGACGGCCACCCGTTCCGCTGCGCCTCGACCGCCGGTCCCCGCATCGCGGCGGCCGAACCCTGGACGCTGATCGATGGCCTGCCGACCATCACCGAGAAGGGGGTTTGCCGGCTTCGACCGGGAGTCGTCCTGGCCGCACGGCAGGGGACCCGAGACGTCGCCCTCGACGTCGTACGGGTGGACTCCAGCCCTGCGAATCCCGAAGACGCGCAGCGGACCGTGTACGACCTGCTGGTCGAAGGGTGGGAACGCGACCGCGTGGCCTATTACGTGGGCGGGCCCGAGGTCTTCGTGGCCGTCGAGCCCGAATCGGTCGACCCCACCCAGAGCCTGGCGGTGACGCGGGCGGTGGTGACGACGCTCGAGATGATCGTGCCGCCAGCCCGCGGCCTGATCGGCCATCCGCACGCCGAGTTCCCACGCCTGCTCCGCCACGTGGACCGGTCCCGGGCGCGCGCCCAGGCGCTCAGTGCCTACCGGGTCTATCGCGGAGGCAAGCCCTTGCCCCCGGCCTCACCCGTCGGCCCGGGTTGCCTGCTCCAGCAAGGAGACTGGGATCCACACGCCTCCGCGCTCGAATACTACATCGTGCGCGACTTTGGGCGCTTCCTGCGCAGCCACGCCGCCCAAGGCTGGCGCGTGGCGCCAGAGGGTGACCCCCTGGGGGATCGCCTGGTGCTCGGCTTGGCCGATCTGGAGTTGCTCGACACGCCTCTCCCGGCCGGTCCCCGACCGGCCGTCGACGCCTGCCTGCGCAGCTTGCGCTTCGACGGCCTGCAGACACCCCGCACCCTCGAGCTCGAGCCCAGCGCGCGCCTCGTCTGGAACGTCCGCCTCGACAAGAGCCTCGACCTCGGCCCCGCAGACGCCATCGCTCCTGGCGCGGTCGTGGACGGTTGGATCCGCTCCGGTAATGCGGTATTCGCGCGGTTCCGTGTAGCTGTCACGCCCGGGTTGGCTCGCCCGGGCGAGGTCCACGACGCGTACCTGTTCGCTCCCGACGGCCGTGTGATCGGCCGGCTGGGCCTCGATCTGCGCCTCATCAGCACCGCCCACCTCGAAGCGGAAGCCTCCGCCCGGGAGGCCTGGAAGCCCGAGCATGAGCTGCTCCTGGCCCACTGCCTCGGCGAGCAGATTGGCCACCTTCTGCTCCCCCATCTCAAAGCTTGCGCTTCCATTTGACGGGCTATCCTCGCCTGGTCGTGCGGTGGCGCCCGTTTCGCCGCGCGGCCGGCGCCCGAGCGCGAGGTGGTGCGCGCCGCTTCGCGCTCCTCCGGCTCGGCGGCGCGATCGTCGACGTGATCGACGTCGCCGTGTCGTGCGAGCGGCTGTCCCTCGTGGCGCAGCGCCTCGAGCTCGCCGGCGGCGCGGGGCGACTGCCGAGCGCCTCGCGGCAGCCGAGAGCTGAACCCGAAGAGTCGTGTTGTGCTCTCCACGGAAGCGCCTATGCTCTGGCCATGCAATCGAAACAGCGATTCCTTGTCCTTGGGCTCGTGATCTCTCTCGGCTGCGCCACCAGCGACCCGGCGTCGGGCCCCGGCACCGGCGGCGCCGGCGGCGCGGGGGGCCGGGACGTCTCGGACGGCGCCGGAGGCTCGGGCGGCACGGGAGGCCGGGACGATCTCGGGGGCTTTGGCGTCGGTGGGGTCATCGTCACCGACTGGGATTACAAGCCTATCCCGCTCGATGGCCGCCCGGCCTGCGAGGAGCGCCCGGTGTTCTGCGAAGATTCAGGCATCTCCGCCGAGGTGGCAGCGAAGCGCGTGGAGGAGATCGGGAACGAGTGCCTCGTCCCCAATTTCCCGTGCGGCGGCGCGATCGGGGTCATGTTCGACGCGGTGGGCTGCGCCATCGGGACCGATGCGTTCGATCTCGACGAGAAATCGCTGTCCTGCGTCTACAAGGCCCTCACGGAGGAGCGATGGGCTTGCGCCGCGGGCTTGCGCGTGACCGGTGGCGGCTGGAATTGCGAATGACCGGCGCTCGCCTCGACGCGCTGCCCCGGGCGCATGACCGATCGTCGCTGCGATCCCGGCGCCCGCGCCGCTCGTGACCGCCCCCCTCGCGCTGCGCCGGCATCTAACCGGCGAGGGCCACGCGCGCTGTCCGGCGCGGTCTTCGAAGGGGGCCTATGTCCGTCCGTATCACCGATGTCGTCGCCCGCGATATCCGCTTTCCGACCTCGCGCTCTCTCGCCGGATCGGACGCCATGAACCCCGAGCCGGACTACTCGGCGGCCTACGTCGTGCTCGAGACCGATAGCCCGGAGCGGCTGGAAGGCCACGGCCTGACCTTCACGATCGGCCGCGGCAACGAGCTCTGCGTGGCGGCGATCGGCGCGCTCCGGCCGTTCGTCGTGGGCAGGCGCCTCGCCGACGTGACGGCCGACTCGGGGGCATTCTGGGACGAGATCACCGGCGACAGCCAGCTCCGCTGGATCGGCCCCGAGAAGGGGGTCATCCACCTGGCGACGGCGGCCATCGTCAACGCCGCCTGGGATCTGCGGGCGAAGGCGGCGGGCAAGCCGCTCTGGAAGCTGCTCGTGGACATGACCCCCGAGGAGCTCGTCCGCTGCGTGAGCTTCCGCTACATCACGGATGCGCTCGGCCCCGACGAGGCGCTCGAGATCCTCCGCCGGAGCGCGCCGACCCGCGGCGCGCGGGAGCGAGAGATGCGAGAGCGCGGCTTCCCCGCCTACACGACGTCCGCGGGGTGGCTCGGCTACTCCGACGCCAAGCTGCGCCGCCTGTGCCGCGAGGGGCTCGCGCGCGGCTTTTCCCATTTCAAGATGAAGGTCGGCGCGAACCTCGACGACGACATCCGCCGGGCGCAGATCCTCCGTGAGGAGATCGGGGCGCACCGCAGGCTCATGATGGATGCCAACCAGGTGTGGGACGTGGACCAGGCGATCGCCAGCATGCAGCGCCTCGCCGCGTTCGATCCGTGGTGGATCGAGGAGCCCACGAGCCCCGACGACATCCTCGGCCACGCCGCCATCGCCAGGGCGATCGCGCCGATCGGCGTGGCGACGGGAGAGCACGCCCACAACCGGGTCATGTTCAAGCAGCTGTTCCAGACCGGCGCCATCCGGTTCTGCCAGGTGGATGGCGCCCGGCTGGGCGGCGTCAACGAGGTGCTCGCCGTGCTGCTCATGGCGGCCAAGTTCGGCGTCCCGGTCTGCCCTCACGCCGGCGGGGTCGGCCTGCCGGAGATCATGCAACACCTCTCGCTCTTCGATTACATCTGCGTGAGCGCGTCGCTGGAGGATCGCGTCCTGGAGCACGTCGACCACCTCCACGAGCACTTCGTCGATCCGGTCGTGATCGAGGCTGGCCGTTACATGCCGCCCAGCGCGGCGGGATGCAGCGTCACCCTGCGGCCCGAGTCGCTCGAGAGGTTCGAGTTCCCGTTCGGAGAAGCGTGGGTGAGGCAACGGCAGGCGTCCGTGATGCCCTGAACGGGCCGCCTGTCCTGACGGGCGGCGCGGCCTCGCTGTGATCGCCGTCACGGGCGGCCGGGCCCCGCCGTGGGGCTTGCATCGTCCTCCGTCCAGATCGACCATGCCGCCCGAGCAGGGGCGCGCGGCGGGCTCCGCGCGCGAGCACGCGGCATGGCGCAGATCACCTTCACGCAGAACCTGGCAAGACACGTGGAATGTCCCGCGCTCGAGGTCGACGGCGGGACGGTGCGCGAGGCGCTGGAGCGCTACTTCGCGCTGCACCCGCGCGTGCGCGGCTACGTGCTCGACGAGCAGGGCGCGCTCCGCAAGCACGTCGTGATCTTCGTCGATGGCCAGCAGCTCAGGGATCGCGCCGGCCTGAGCGAGCCGGTGCGCGGCGGGACGAGCCTCTACGTCATGCAGGCGCTCTCCGGAGGATAGGGACCATGATGAACTCATTGCTCGTCGCGACCCGCAAAGGCCTGTTCCGGATCGACCGCGGTAGCGCCGGGTGGGACATCGCCCAGGTGTCGTTCCTCGGGGACGCTGTCCCGATGGTCTTGCCCGACGCGCGGGACGGCGCGATCTACGCCGCGCTCGGGCTCGGCCACTTCGGCGCGAAGCTGCGCCGCTCGCGCGATCGCGGCGAGACCTGGGAGGAGCTCCCCACGCCGGCCTATCCGCAGCAGCCCGAGGGCGAGGCCGACTCCCTGCCCGACGGGCAGCCGTGGCCCTGGCGCCTCCAGCAGGTCTGGTCGCTCGAGGCGGCCCACGCGAGCCAGCCGGGCACGCTCTTCTGCGGCACGATCCCGGGCGGCCTGTTCCGGTCCGACGACAGCGGCGCCTCCTGGACGCTCGTGCGGTCGCTCTGGGACCACCCGAAGCGCAGGGAGTGGTTCGGCGGCGGCGCCGATCTGCCGGGGATCCACTCGATCTGCGTCGACCCCTCGCGCCCGGGCCGGGTCACGATCGGCGTGTCGTCCGGCGGCGTGTGGCAGACCGAGGACGACGGCGCCTCGTGGGCGCTGCGCGGCACCGGCATGTACGCCGCGTACATGCCGCCCGAGCGCCGGGACGACCCCGCCATCCAGGATCCGCACCGCGTCGTCGCCTGTCCCGCGCGGCCGGACCACCTCTGGGCCCAGCACCACAACGGCGTCTTCCGCAGCACGAACGGCGGCGCCCTGTGGCGCGACGTCCCGAGCGCGACCCCCTCGACGTTCGGCTTCGCCGTGGCCGTCCACCCGCGCGACCCCGACACCGCGTGGCTCGTCCCCGCGCAGAAGGACGAGACGCGCGTGCCCGTCGGCGCGAGCGTCGTCGTGTCCCGCACCCGCGACGGCGGCGAGACCTGGGACGTGCTCCGCGACGGGCTCCCGCAGCGCCACGCGTACGACCTCACGTTCCGGCACGCCCTCGACATCGACGACAGCGGCGATCGCCTCGCCTTCGGGTCCACCACAGGCTCGCTCTGGATCACCGAGGATCAGGGCGACTCGTGGCAGGCCATCTCCACCCATCTCCCGCCGATCTACTGCGTCCGGTTCATGGCCTGACGCGCGGCGATGCGCGTGCATGGCGGATGGAGGATGGCGGATGACGGATGACCCAGCCGCCCCTCCGGCGCAGCTGGCCAGACCGCCAGACTCATGGCGAGCGCCGGTGTCGGAGGTTTGTTTACGTTTCTTTGGTAAAGAGCATTTCCCTCCTTGCCGCGGCGGCCCACTCGTGTGCATCTTGCCCGGTGGCGCGCCGGCAAAGGTCGTCACTTCCGACGTCCCTGCCGTCGTGTCGAGAGCTTTCTTTTGCAGTGGCGGCGCTGTGTCCGGGGGGCAGCCTCGTGCTCGCGCGGCCTGCAGTGGAGATCGAGAGTCATGACCGACAAGAAGCAAGGAGCACCTTCGTCCCGCTCGGACCGTACGCGCCGCCAGGTGCTGAAGCAGGCGGTGGGCCTCGGCGCGGGGCTGGCCGCCGCGAGCTTGCTCGGCGGAGAGGCGTCCGCCGCGCCGCGCCCGCGCATCCGCTCCGGGACCTTCACGACCAGCGACGGCGTCGCGCTCAACTACCTGGAGGCGGGCCGAGGCGAGCCGCTGCTCCTCTTGCCGGGGTGGTCCCAGTCGGCGGCGCTGTACCGGACGCAGATCCTCGCCTTCGCGGAGCACTACCACGTCATCGTGCTCGACTGGCGCGGCCACGGCGAGTCGGAGAAGGTCGACCACGGCTATCGCATGGCGCGCTTCAGCGCGGATCTCCACGAGTTCCTCCGCGGGATGAGGCTCAAGCGCGTCACCGCGCTCGGGCACTCGATGGGGTGCGGCGTGCTCTATAGCTACTGGGACAACTACGGTGGGCAGTACCTGGATCGGCTGATCCTGGTCGACGTGGGCCCGGCGATGACGGCCTGGCCCGACTGGTCCGAGGAGGAGAAGGTCGAGGCAGGGTCCCTGTTCACGCCGCAGTCGCTCTACGACACGGCCGCCGCGCTGCGCGGCCCCGACGGGCTCGCCACGACCCAGGGCCTCGTGGCGAGCCTCTTCAGCCCCGACTTTCCGGCGGATCGGCTGGCCGCCATCGTCGAGGAGAACCTGAAGCTCCCGCGCGAGTACGCGGCCAAGCTGCTCGTGGACCAGGCCGCGCAGGACTGGCGGGACGTGATCCCGCGGATCGACGTGCCCACCCTCGTGGTCGGGGGCGAGATCAGCATCTTCAGCCCCATCTCCCAGCAGTGGGTCGCCGACCAGATCCCCGGCGCGGAGCTCATCATCTTCAGCGCCGAGGAGGGGGGCAGCCACTTCATGTGGGTCGAGAACCCCGAGAAGTTCAACGAGGATGTGCTCGATTTCCTCGGCTGCTGAGCCGCGCCGCCCGCTCAGGGGTTGAGGCGCGCAAGCGCGGAGATCATCCGTTCGGCGATGTCGGCGGGCCCGGGGAAGATGCGGGTCACGGCGCGCTGGTGTGCGAGCCCGTGCAGGCCGAGCCACAGCGCGATCGCGTCGGCGGCGGGGTCGGCGCTGGCGGAGCAGCCGGCGGCGACGCAGCCGCCGAGGGCGTCGACGAGGAGCTTCAGGGCTCCCTCGCCGAGCGTGGTCAGGTCCCGCTCCGTCAGGGAGCTGTCGCCCAGCGTGGGCATCCAGAGGCCACCGAACATGGTGCGATAGCGCTCTGGGTGCGTCCGGGAGAACTCCAGATAGGCGTTGCAGACGGCGTACAGCCGCTCTCGTGGATCGTCGCCGGCCTCTTCCGCGGCGCGGCGCAGGTTGCTCTCGAGCTCGGCGAAGGCCTGCTGCACGACGGCCAGCATGATCGCCGGCTGATCGGGGAAGTGGGGGTAGATCGAGGGCGCGGCGATCCCGACCCGGCGGGCCACCGATCGCAGCGTGATGGCGCGTTCGTCGCCGGCCTCGTCCAGCAGCGCGACCGCCGCGGCCACGATGTCGTCGCGCAGGCGGGCGCCCTCGCCGCGGCGGTTGCGGTCGCGGGCCGGTTTCGGTGCGGCCGACGCCGCCGTTCCGCTGTCTCTCATGGTGTTACCTTACACCCAAAAACTTATCGATGTTAGCCCTTGCGGGCTGACGATAACGTAAGAATCATTACATATGAGGAGGGTCGGCGGACCTGCTCGACGGCGGCGACGAGCGGCCGTGACCCTGCGCTCTGGCTCCGGTCCGTGGGCTCGTCGTCTTGCGGCCCGAGAAGGCGGACCTCAGCCCCAGCGAGGGGGCGCGGGCCAGCTGCTTCGCGTCACGCCCCGACACCCTCCGCGCACCGGAGCGATTTTCTCGCCGAGTTAAGTTGACAACCGTTAGGTGACGATAATAAGCTTACACATGTAAGTCGATGCCGATGGCGTCGCGTTGTCTTTCAACGGCTCGCCGTTCTCGGCTCGCCCCCATGACCCGGAGGTTCCCATCATGTCCGCCGCCACCCCGACCCTGTTCGCCGCCACCACCACCGCTGCCGTCCCCGCGCTTCCCGTGGGCGAGGTCGACAACCGCGCGATCTACATCAGCTTCGGGCTTGCCTACGCGCTCGGCCACGGCGCCGCCGCGCTCTCCAAGGGAGCCAGCCCCCTGCTCGCCTTGCCCGGCTGGCTGCCCATGGCGCTCCTGGGAACGGGGCTCGCGGTCGGCACCGTCTACGCCACCCTCGCCGCCGCGCGCGCCCAGCGCGGCGCGAGCGGGGCCGACGCCCTGTCCGGCAAGCTGCTCGGCGCTTCGTGGGTCAGCGCCTTCACCGCGCTGTTCCTCGCCATCACCGGCCTCGCGTACACCCTCGACATGCCGGACCTGCAGACCATCCTCTGGCCCACCGGCTCCGGCTTCGTCGTCGGCCTGATCTACCTCGGCGAAGGCGCTGTCCGCCGCAACCTGCTGCACTACGGGCTCGGCACCTGGCTCGCCCTGACCTCCACCGCGGCGCTCTTCCTCGGCGCTCCCGGCCTCTTCTGGGTCCTCTCCATCGCCGGCGGCGGCGGCTACGCCGTCGCCTCGGTCCTCGAGGGCCGTCGCCTGACCGCGCTCGCGAAGCAAGCGCAGCGCTGACCCCCCGGCTGTTCCTTGGGAGGAACAGGTGTCTCCTCTGGAGAGGCAGGGGGCTCGCCAGCCTCGCGCTCATCTCCGTGGCTCAGGCGAGCGATTGGCCTCGTTTTCGGAGCAAACGCGGGAGCTCGCCGACGGTCGCCCGGCCCGCCCGCCGCGGCATGACGATTGCTGGTTCCTTCGCCGACCGCTTCGTTTCTCGCCGACAACGCCGCTTCGACCGCCGAGCCACGCACGTCGCGCGTGGTTCGGCGCGCAGGGGGCGGCGCGTCGGCGTCCAGACGAACAGCAACCCGAAGGAGCCTGTCCATGAAGCACCTGTTGTTTGCCGCGTTCTTGCTGCCGCTCGCGCACGTCGGCGATGCCGACCCCGCCACGCCCGGATCGAGCGAAGGCGCGGTGGTCGAGGCCGCCGCCGAGAGCGACGCCGCAGCGAAGCCGCCCGTTCCCTTCTGCCTGCCTGGTGAGAAGGTCGTATGCACCCTGGGGCCGCCGCCTGTTTGCCATTGCGAGTAGCCGTCGCGAAGGGCCGTCGATCGCGGCCTGCGCCGGCCCCTCGCGCGAGCGCGTAGCTCGACGGGAGCTGCGGGCGACTCCGACGCAAAGGGCGCTCGAGGTGAGCTCCTGTCGACGTCAAAGACATCTCTGTTTCACATGCCCGGTCTACATCGAGGAGAATCGAATGTTTACTCGCGTCATCCAACGAACCATGTCCGTCCTTCTCGCGTCGCTGCTGGTGAGCTTCACCCTGATCGGCTGTCAGGTCGAGGTCGTCGACGAGCCGTCCCCCGACGGCGAGGTGGGCGAGGCGAGCCAGGCCATGCTCAACTGCAAGGGCCGGTGCGCCAGGTTCTTCATGCTCTGCGTCCAGTCCGGCGATGACTACGAGCTGTGCGCCGGCGAGCGGGACGCCTGCATGGCGGACTGCGACGAACAGACCTGCGAGCCCGGGGAGCCCGGTTGCTGCCAGGGACAGCCGACCTGCTGGTAGGCGGCGCCCGCGGAAGGGCGGCTGAACAAAACGTCGTGGACGCCGTGCTGCGGGGCGCAGCGTGCCCGGAGACCTCGCTCTCCAGCGACCTGGCCGTGACGCGCGCGCACCTCGGCGGGCATGGTGCAGCCGGTTCGGGATATCCGACCCAGGTTCGGGTAGTCGGGTAGGCGCCCTTCCGCAGAGATTCTGGTTCCTCGCCCACCGTTCATGTACCCTCGCCTACGTAGGGCAACCAGAAGTAGGCGCCAGACATGCACATCGCTCCAGGATCCGTCATCGGAGGGAAGTACCGGATCGAGCGCCCGCTCTCGCAAGGCGGCATGGGGTCGGTCTGGGTGGCGCGCCACGTCACGCTCGGCTCTCCCGTCGCCGTCAAGCTCATGGCCCCCGAGCTGGCTGCCGTGCCGTCGTTCGTGGCTCGCTTCGAGCGCGAAGCCCGCATCGCGGCCAACCTCCAGAGCCCGCACGTCGTCCATGTCCAGGATCATGGCATCGACGGCGGCCATCCCTACCTCGTCATGGAGCTGCTTCATGGTGAGGACCTGGAAGCGCGTCTCAAGCGCGTGCGCCGGCTGTCGGTGTCCAGCGCGACGCGCATCCTGATGCAGGCGGGCAGGGCCCTGCGCCGCGCGCACGAAGCCGGCCTCGTCCACCGCGACCTGAAGCCCGGCAACCTCTTCCTCGCCCGCGTCGACGACGAGGAGGTCGTCAAGATCCTCGACTTCGGCATCGCCAAGGACATCTCCGGCCGACCCATGACGGAGGTGACGCGCACGGGCGAAGTGCTCGGCTCGCCCTACTACATGAGCCCGGAGCAGGTGCGGGGCGAGCGAGACATCGATCACCGAAGCGACCTGTGGTCCCTCGCGGTCATCCTGTTCCGCGCCATCACGGGCGAGCTCCCCTTCCCGGGCGACGAGCTCGGCTCGGTCTTTGCGAAGATCCTCGTGGATCCACCGCCACGTCCGACGCGGGCCGCGCCCGACCTACCGCGCGCGATCGATTCGTTTTTCGCCCGCGCGCTCGAGCGCGATCGAACGCAGCGGTTCCAGTCCGTCAACGAGATGCTGGACGATCTCGCGCGGATCACGGGCGTGCCGAGGCCGGCCGCGTCGCTGCCGGAGATGGAGCCGCCGGCGGCCGGAGAGCGATCGGCCGGGGTCTCCGTGCTGGGCCTGGCGACCACGGCGCCAGCGCCCCCGGAGGACGCGCCCACGCCGGGCCAGGATGATCGCCCGGAGGAAGCGACGTCAGGTCTGGTGCGCGGCTCGGACCACGCGACGGTCGACCTCCGTCCCAAGCCGAGGGCCGAGCCGAGCGAGGCGCCTCTCGCGCCCGAGAATCGCGCGTCCGGCGTGCCCGCTTTGCATGTCACGGATTCCTCCGCGGTGACGGACTCCGGCCCGAGGATCTCCCCCGAGGAGTCGATACAGCTCCCGGTGACCTCCACGCGGGCCTGGTTCCTGGGCGTCGCGGCCGCTGCGGTGCTGGGAGGATGCGGGCTCGTGTGGGCCGCCTCGAGGGGCGACGTGGAGGCGCCGAGCCCGCGCATGTCGATGGAGGCGCTGCCCGCGCCGCAGCGTGGGTCGACGGAGCCGCCGCCCGCGCAGCAGCGTGAGTCGACGGAGCCGCGGGCGCTGGAGGAACGCCGCCCGCCTTCAGCGGCGATGGTCGCGCAGCCGAGCGCTCCCCCGGACGGGAACATCGGTCAAGGACGCCAGCCGACCGTGCAACCGCAGGATGGCCGGAGGACACCGCAGCCCCGGCCGGTCGCGTCGGACGGCCGCTACGACGAGGACAAGGCGAGCGCTCCCGGCCCTGCGCTTCGCGTGCCGAGCACACCGGAAGCAGAACCCGTGTACGCGGAGCCGGTCGTGCCCGTGCCTGAGGGGAGGGCGGCGGCGGCGCCGGCAAGGCCCTTCCACGACCTGTTCGCGCGTCGGGTCCTGGTCGAGGCCGCGGCGAAGGCAAAGAGCTGCGCGCGCGCTACGGGCCCCACGGGAAGCGGCGTCGTGCAGGTGACGTTCGCGCCGAATGGACACGTCGGCCATGCGGTCGTCGTCGGTCAGCCGTTCGCGGCGACCGACGTCGCTTCCTGTGTCACCTCAATATTCCGCGGCGCGACGATCCCGCCGTTCGCCGGAGGCCCGGTCACCCGGTCGCAGTCGTTCGCGATTCCGTAGCGTCGTCGCGCGAGGACCTCTATCGACCTCGAGCGATGGTGGGCTCGTAGGACGTGACCGCCGGTTCAACGGTCACATGCGAGCACGATACGGTGCGTTGACCGCCTTGGTCGGCAGTTTGGCTGCATCGTGGGACATGCGGGGGCGTCCGCCCCAGCCGCGGTTGGGCAGGCGACCGAGCTCGTGTAGCCTCCTCCGGGAGAGGAGAGCGCGACCATGCTCGAAACGTTCGATCCCTCGTCCACGGCTGCGTCAACGTCGGTTCGCAAGCCTGCCGCGCGTGCCCGCGGCTATCCGGTGGTAGGGCTGCTCCCGGGGCTGGTGCACGACGCGCCCAGCCTCTTCCTCCAGCTCGCGCGGCAGCACCCGGGCGCGCTCATCGAGCTCGATCTCGGCGTCCTCCACGCCTACCTGGCGACGCACCCCGATCAGGCGCAGTACGTCCTCAACGACAACTGGCGCAACTTCACCAAGGAAGGCGGGATGTGGAAGCCCCTCAGGAAGCTCCTTGGCAACGGCCTCATCTCGGCCAGCGGCGACGAATGGCTCCGGAACCGCCGACGCATGCAGCCGCTATTCGCGCCGCGGCAGCTCGAGGGCCTGGTCGACCTCATGGTCGATGTCGTCGAGAGCGATCTGCCGCGGCTCGAGCAGCTGGCGCGCACCGGCGCCGTCATCGACATGGACAGGGAGATGATGCGGCTCACCCAGCGCATCATCTTCGCGACCATGTTCGGCGCCAGCATCACCCCCCGGCAGGCCGATAGCCTCGGCGACGCGCTCCTCACCGCGTTCCAGGCGCTGAACGCGAGGATGTTCCTCTACTTCGTGCCCGACCGCTTGATCCCGGGCGACCGCGCCTTCAGGGGCGCGCTCGCCAAAATCGACGAGGGCCTCCTGCGCCTCGTCAAGGAACGCCGCCGGAGCGGGGAAGAGCGGGACGACCTCCTCTCGCTCCTCCTGCACGCGCGGGACGAGTCCGGCTCCGGCATGGATGACCGACAGCTCCGGGACGAGCTCGTCACCATGTTCATCGCCGGCAACGAGACCACGGCGATCACGATGACCTGGCTCTTCTACCTGCTCGACGGGCACCCCGAGGTCGAGCGCAAGCTCCGCGCGGAGATCGAGCAGGTGCTCGGCGACCGGCGGCCCACGGCCGCCGACCTGGCGAAGATGGACTACGCAAAAATGGTGATCCAGGAGGCGATGCGCCTCTATCCGCCCTCCTGGCTCCTCCCGCGCGTGGCGAAGGAGGACGACGAGATCTGCGGCTATCCCGTGCGCGCCGGCGCGACCGTCATCGTCAGCCAGTACGTCATGCACCACGACCCCGCTTTCTGGGAGGACCCCGAGAGGTTCGACCCCGAGCGCTTCACGCCCGAGCGCTCGGCCTCCCGCCCGCGCTACTCGTTCATGCCGTTCGGCGGCGGACCGCGGCAGTGCATCGGCAACCTGTTCGCGATCATGGAGGCGCAGATCCTCCTCGCCGTCCTGCTGCGGCGGCTCCGCACGCGCCTCGTGCCCGGTCGCCCGGTGTCGCCTCAGGCCGTCACCACCCTCCGGCCGCGCCATGCCCTCACGATGACGCTCCACCCCGCCTGATCGGATCGCCCGCCGAGCGCGCGGTTCGCTGGAGCGCGGCTGCCCGCTCGGGCGCGCGAGGCCGGCGTGAGCTCGGATGTACCTCGGCGCGCCCGGGTCTCGTAAGATGGTGAGCTCATGCCGCGACCGCCGGCACGACTCCGCCCCCACCCCCGGCGCCGCACGAGCGCACGGGCGAACACGACAGGCGCGGCGCCGAGGAGATCCACGTGAGCGCTCGAATCCCCCTTCCGCCTTTCCCGAAAGGCTGGTTCCAGGTCGCCTCTGCGGAGGAGCTGTCCACCGGCGGCCCCCTCCCGCTCCGCTGCTTCGGGCAGGACCTGGTGCTGTTCCGGACGCAGGACGGCGAGGCCCGCGTCCTCGACGCCCACTGCCCGCACATGGGCGCCCACCTCGGGGTGGGGGGCCGCGTCGAGCAGCGCGGGATCCGGTGCCCGTTCCATGGATGGGTGATCTCCGGCGAGGGCGCGTGCGTGCACATCCCGTACGCGGACACGATCCCCCCGAAGGCGAGGGTCCGCTGCTGGGAGGTGCGGGAGCTCGACGGCGCCATCCTGGTCCACCACGCGCCCTCGGGCGAGCCCCCGGCGTTCGAGATCCCGCCGCTCCCCGAGGCGCGCTCGGCGGAGTGGTCCCCGGGCATGAGCAAGCGCTGGAGGATCCGGACGCACGTCCAGGAGACGCTCGAGAACATCGTGGACCCGGCCCACTTCGTCGTGGTGCACAGCATGCCGGCGCAGCCCCGGACCGAGATCGAGATCGACGGTCACATCATCCGATCCCGATCGTCGGTGAAGCAGAAGGGCCCGAACGGGCAGGTGGTCGACGGCACGATCACCTGGGAAGGCCACGGCATGGGGTACGGGACGATCCGCTTCACCGGCATCGTCGAGCTCCTCTTCGTGAACGCGGTCACCCCGATCGACGAGGAGCTCGTCGACGTGCGCGTCGCCTTCTGGCTGCGCAACGACGGCGCGCAGCGCCTCGGCCACGCCCTCGCCGCCGAGGTGTGCCGGCAGATCGAGGAGGACATCCCGATCTGGGAGAACAAGATCTATCGCCCCCAGCCCGTCCTGTGCGCCGGCGAGAAGACCATCATGACGTTCCGCAAATGGAGCAGCCAGTTCCTCTGAACGGCGGCGTCGGCGGCGTCGGCGGCGTCGGCGGCGTCGGCGTTGGATTCCGCCCCGAGCTCGCCGCGGATCTGCTCGCCGCGCCCTCGGCCGTGGACTTCGTCGAGGTCGTGGCCGAGGCCTGCTTCGCGAGCCCGGCCGCGCGGCGCGAGGCCGCGGCCATCGCGCGCATCTGGCCGGTGGTGCCCCACGGGGTGAAGCTCTCGCTCGGCAGCGCCGAGGGCGTCGACCTCGATCGCGCCCGCCGCCTCGGGGCGCTCTGCCGCGAGCTCGCGGCCCCGGTCGTGAGCGAGCACGTCGCCTTCGTGCGCGGGGGCGGGCGCGAGATCGGGCACCTCACCGCCCTGCCGTACACGCTCGAGGCGGCCCGCGTCGTCGCGCGGAACGTCGCCGCCGCCCGGCGGGCGCTCCCGGACATCCCGCTCCTGCTCGAGAACGCCGCGCGCACGCTGCGCTTCCCCGACGACAGCCTCGACGAGGGGAGCTTCTACGCCGAGGTCGTCGCCCGCACCGGCTGCGACCTCCTCCTCGACGTCGGCAACGTCTACGCGAACGCCGTCAACGCCGGCGTCGATCCCGGGGCGCTCGCCCGGTCGTACCCGCTCGAGCGCGTGGCGATGATCCACGTCGCCGGCGGCGCCCGCGAGCACGGCTTCTACTTCGACACGCACGCCCACCCCGTCCCCGAGCCGGTCTTCGCCCTCCTCGCCGCGGTCCTCGCGGCCACCGGGCCGGTCCCGATCCTCCTCGAGCGCGACGGCGACTTCCCGCCCTTCGCCGCCCTCGCCGCCGAGCTCGCGACCGCCCGCGCGCTCGCCCGGTCCGCGCCGCCGCGCCGCTCGCCGCCCCCGCCGCCGCCCGCGTCGCCGCCCGC
This sequence comes from Sorangium sp. So ce185, assembly GCF_051526825.1. Taxonomy (NCBI): domain Bacteria; kingdom Pseudomonadati; phylum Myxococcota; order Polyangiales; family Polyangiaceae; genus Sorangium; species Sorangium sp. So ce185. Next base: position 3,076,220 of record NZ_CP150316.1, read on the forward strand.
GTCGCCGCCCGCGTCCGCCGCCGATCCGCCCCCCGGCGCCGCGGCGCTCGCCGCGGTCCAGGCGCGCGTGGCCGAGCTCTTCACCGCCCCGCGCGCGCCGTCGCCGGCCGACGTCCGGCCGTTCGCGGCCGACGAGGTCGCGCGATCGCGCGCGATCCTCCAGCGCAAGCGGGTCGACGACGCGCTCCCGCTCTTGCCGCGGCTCGCGTCGCACCGCGAGGCGGCCGCGCGCCTCGGGGCCCGGTGCGTCGAGGCGTCGCCGCGGGCCCACCGCCTCGCCGCGGTCGCCGACGCGCTCCGGATCGCCGCCGCGGCGGCGGCCGACGAGCGCCTCGCGGCCGAGGCGCTCGTCGATGGCCTGCTCCTCCGCGCCCGCTTCGTCGGGCCGGCGGCCGACGGGAGCGTGCGGCCCAGGCTCCTGCCGTTCATTCGGCGGGAACGGCTGCCCGGAGGTCGGGTAATCTGGGCGATCAAGGGGATGGGCTCGAGCGCCGATGTCCGGATCGTCGAGCCGCGAAGATAGCCTATGAAAGACGGATCGAACGCCGCGGGGAGCGCGGTCTCCCGCTTGCCGGCGCCGGTGCAGGCGCGGCTCGTCGAGCTCAAGGACAGCCTGGAGCGGGCGCTCGGCGACCGGCTCGCGTGCCTGCTCGTCTACGGCAGCGCGGCGCGGGGCGGCTACCGCGACGGCCAGAGCGACGTGGACCTGATGGTGGTGCTCGAGGAGGCGTCCCGCGAGAGCCTCGACGCGATCGCCAACGCGCTCCGGCTCGCGCGCTACGCGGCCCGGATCGAGGCGATGATCCTCACGGCGGCCGAGATCCCGCAGGCCGCGGACGTGTTCCCGCTGCTCTACGACGACATCCGCCGGTGCCACGTGCTCCTCTCCGGCCGCGACCCGTTCTCGGCGCTGGTGATCGACGGCAAGAACCGCCGCCTGCGCGTCGAGCAGGAGCTCCGCGAGGCGCAGATCCGGCTCCGGCGCGCGGTGGTGGACGGGATGGGCTCGGACGAGGCCCTGCGCGGCGCGGTGCTCCGCAAGGTGAAGCAGATCCGCGGTCCGCTGCACGCCCTGCTCGGCCTGCGCGGCATCGACGGCGACGACGATCTCGGCACGGTGCTCGTCGGCGCGGGCAAGCTGCTCGGCGTGGACGTCGCCCCGCTGCAGCGGGCCCACGAGGCGCCGGGCGCGGCCTACGAGGCGCTGGCGGCGCTGCTCGCGCGCGCGGTCGACGACGTCGATCGGCTCGAGCACGGCGAGGCGGCGCGATGATCCACGAGATCTTCGACTTCTTCCCGTTCAACATCGCGTCGGGGCCGGAGTTCTTGCTGTTCTACTTCGTGCTGTCGTCGTCCGGCCTCTTCTTCGCCGCGCTGGCGCGGAAGGCGCTCGGCGCGTCGCTCGATCGCGCGGCGCAGCCGGGCGGCGCGCCGGCGGCCGCCGCGGCCGCGGCGGGCACGCCGTACCGCTTCCACGCGCCGCCGCCCGAGCGGCAGCGGCTCTCGGTGGGCTGGGTCCCGCAGCCGGACGAGTACTGGGCGATCGCGTACCTCCGGGAGGAGAACAAGGGCGTCGCGGCCACGCTGATCGCGGTCGCGATGGCCGCGGGGTGGCTCGTCCCCGGCGGCGACGGGAAGGGGGAGTCGTTCCAGGTGGCGGGCGGCGCCCCGCCGCGGGACCGGGTGCTCTCGGCGTTCTTCGGCCTGCTCACGTCGCTCCGCCCGGGCGGCGACCCGAGCGCGGCGCTCTCGGTGGCGCAGGTGCGCGCCTCGGCCGAGCGGGTCGCGGCCGACGTCGAGCCGGAGCTCCGCGAGGAGCTCGCCGCCGCCGGGATGATCCGGCCGCGGGGGACGGTGGCGATCCTCTCGGCGGTGGTCTGGGCGGTGGGCGTCGTCCTGCTCGGCGTGGGGCTGATCCGCGTCCTGCGCGCGGAGGAGCTCCACCGGCCGCACACGTTCCTGGTGGTGGAGATGATCGCGCTCCTGTTCGCTACGTGGCTCGTGGCGAGGAGCACGAGCGCGTACAGCGCCCTGAAGTCGGCCTACCTCGACTGGATCGAGGACTCGACCGTCTCGCTGCGCGCCGACGTCGCGGGCGGCCGCCGCCGGGAGGCGGTGGACATCGGCTTGACGGTGGCCGCGACCGGCACGGCGGCGCTCGCGATGTCGCCGCTCTTCGGGCCGATGATCTTCGCGATCACGCCGCCGCGCGTGGTCTCGACCGAGGGCGGCTCCGGCGGCTCGGGGTGCAGCTCGTCGAGCTGCGGCGGCGGCGGCGGCTGCGGTGGCGGCGGCGGTTGCGGCGGTGGCGGTGGCTGCGGCGGGTGATGCCTGCTTCGAGGTGCTCGACGCCCTCGGCCTGTGCCGGCTGACCCGGCGCGCCGGCGATCTCGACGGCGCGGTGCCGCTGCGCGTGGCCAAGGCGTGCGCGCCGCTGCTCGAGGGCAACGCGTTCGGTCATCAGATCACGCTGGCGCGGCCGATCGAGGTGCAGCGGGGCCTCGGGTCGCTCCGCGCCGAGCCTGTGGGCGAGCACCGCGAGGCGCTGCTCCGCGCCCACCGCGCAGCGCTGCCCCGGCTCGTGTCGCAGGGCTTCCTGGCGCCGGACGGGGCGTGGCACCGGGCGCTGCGCGGCGGCCTCGCCTGGACGTGCCGGACGGGGCTGGGGCGGCCGCGCCTGCGGCTGTGGACCGGGCTCCTGGTGCGCCCGGACCCTGGCGTGTGGCTGCGGGTCGCGGGCGCGGCGAACCGCCGCAACGTGCTGATCGAGGTGAGCGAGGCGTACCTCGCGGACGAGCGCGCGTTCGTCCCGCTGGTGGTCGAGCTGCGCGTCCGCGACGAGGCGCCGCGGCGCCTGCGGCTCGAGGGCGAGATCGGCTGCCTCGCGCCGGTGCGCCCCGGCGTGCGGATCGAGGCCTGCGCGCTGGCGGACGCGCCCGAGGTGGGGCGGGCGCACGCGGAGTTCTACGACGCGAGGTACTTCGCGGTGAAGAAGGGCGAGGTGACCCGCAAGTACCGGCGCCTCGTGGGAGGCGAGGCCGGCGCGCGGAAGGGGCGTGCGGGCGAAGCGGGCGAGGGGAGCGCGCGAGCGGGAGAGGCGGGCGAGGGGAGCGCGCGAGCGGGAGATGCGGGCGAGGGGAGCGATGCGGGCGAGGGGAGCGCGCGAGCGGGAGACGCGGGCGAGGGGAGCGCGCGAGCGGGAGATGCGGGCGAGGGGAGCGATGCGGGCGAGGGGAGCGATGCGGGCGCGGGGAGCGCGCGAGCGGGAGACGCGGGCGAGGGGAGCGACGCGGGCGAGGGGAGCGCGGGGCCGGCGCGCGTGCGGCTGGTGGTCGCCGGGCCGGCGGCGCCCGAGATCGCCGAGGTGACCGAGGTCACGACCGCGGCCGGGCCGGATCCGGTCCCGTGGCGCGGGGGGGCGCGGCGCCTCGAGTCGCTCGTGGTGAGGAACGCCGTGCCGTTCCGCGCGACGTTCGACGGGCACACGCTCGCCGTCGCGCCGGAGGCGACGCGCCTGGCCGAGGGCGCGGCCGCGGTGGAGCGCACCTTCGCCCGGGCCTTGGGCGAGGAGTTCATCGCCGCGAACCGCGGGGCGCTCTGGTACCTGACGAAGTACTTCACGCCCCACCCGCCGGGCGAGCCGCACTTCTTCGTCAAGCCGTGGGCCTTCACCCGGACGCCGCCGGGCTGGTCGAGCCTGCTCGACGGCATCCACGGCGAGGGCTACGACGTGATGCGCGGCGTGGTCGCGACCGACGTCTTCTTCGCGACCCCCGCGGTGTTCCACGTGCGCCGGATCGGGGCGCCGATCGAGGTGCCCGAGGGCGCGCCGCTGCTCCGGGTCCTGCCGATCCCGCGCGACCTGCTCCGGGCCGGCTTCCGGGAGGCTCGGTTCCTCGATGCGTGAGCGGCGTGGACGGCGCGGTCATCGTGGCTGTATGTGCTGGATATCGGTGATGATTTCGCCCTTCGAGCGCCCCCGCGGAGCGCGCCCGTGAGCGAGCGGTGGATCTGGCCCGGCGCGGAGCGCGGTCCGGCGAGGCTCCTAGACGAGCTCGCGGCGCGCGGCTTCTCGGTCCTCCGCGGCGACGCCTCGCTGGCCCCCGAGGAGGCCGCGCGGGCGCCGTGGAGCTTCGCCGAGCGGCTCCTCGGGTCGAGGCCGCGCCTCGTCGAGCGGCAGCCGATCAAGGCCGTGCCTGGGGGGAGGTCGTTCGCCGCGAGCTCCGCGGCGGCGCCGCTCCACACCGACAGCCAGAGCTTCGCGGGCGCGCCGCCGGCCGTGCAGATCATGGCCTGCGTCCGGCCCGCGGAGCGCGGCGGCGAGAGCCTCCTGCTCGACGGCTGGGCGCTGCTCGCGGCCGTCGAGCGCGCCGACCCCGAGCTCTTCCGCGCGCTCTTCACGGCCTACCGGCGCATCCCGTTCGTCTTCGGCGACGTCTTCGGCCCCACGGTGTCGCTCCGCGACGGCGCCCTCGCGCTGACGCACGCGCCGGTCGCGCCGCCGGGGGACGCGATCGCCGCGCGGCTCGCGCGGTTCGTCGAGGCGTCGCGGCGCGAGGTGATCGAGCTCGCGTTCGGCCCGGCGGATCTCCTGGTGGTCGACAACCGGCGCATGCTCCACGGCCGCCGGGCGTTCGAGGGCGGCGCGCGCGAGTTTGTGCGGCTGCTCGTCTGGATGGATGCGCCGCTCCCGTCGCCGCCCGCGTACCGCGCGCTGGCCGCCCAGGTCGCCGAGGCGGCCTCGCGCCGCGTCGCCGGCGCGCCGGAGGCCACGCGCCGGCGGCTCGGCCTGGGCGCGCCGGCCCCGCCCGAGGCGAGGCGCCGCCTCGGGGTGGTCCTGGAGATGCTGCGCGGCGTCCCGCCCGGGGTGCTCGCCGCGCGCGAGCGGATCCCCGAGCCGGAGCTCTACCGCCTCCGCGACGCGGCGCTCGCGGCGGCCGAGGCGGCGCTCGCGGGCGATGTGGAGGGCGCGGACGACGGCGCGCTGGCCGAGGCGATCGCGCGGATGGGCCGGGGGTGAGCGGCGCGCGCGCCGCGCGGAGGACGTCGCGCTATCGGCGGGCGGATGGTGGCCAGATTTGAACATGAAGGCGGGAAGGCGGGAAGAAAAGATCAATGATCTTCCTGCCTTCCGCCTTCATGTGAATCACGCCGGGGCGAATTGGGCCACCACCGGCCGGCGGGGCCGTCGCTTCGGCGTCGTCACTGCGCGACGCAGTTCTCCTTCATCACTTCCCAGACGGCATCCCCGGTGGCGATGCTGCCGGCAGAGGTGGGGTGGATCCCGTCTTGCGTATATTCGTTGTGTCCGTTCCAGGTCGGACGAAGGTCGAGCCAGTAGCACTTCGGCGACGTGAGCCCGTCGCACAGCTCCTTCATCTTCGGTCGGAGCGCGTCGAGGCAGGTCTTGAGCGACGCGAACTGGTTTCCGATGGGGTCTGGATAGAAGAAGTAGACCACCTTTTCGACGTTGTCCCCGGCCATGGTCTCGAACAACGACTCCGCCGCCGCGAGGGCTCCGTCGCCGTCCCCTCGCAACAAGCAGTCGTTCCCGCCCCCGTCCATCAGCACGTACTTGATCATGCCGTTCTCCGCGGCTTTTCGGTACTGGCTGGGGATTTGATCGCCGGCCAGGGTCGTGCCGCTGACCGAGTTGTCGATGTAGCGCTCGTTCTCGGCGAGGGAGCCGTTGGCCTTGGCCTGCTTCTCGATCTGCTGCGTGATGCCGTGGGTCGCGGCGATGAACGATTCGCCGATGACCGCGACCTGATTTCCCCTGGTCTGGCCCGTGACGCACTCGCCCGAGCTCCCGCCGGTGCTGGCCGTTTCTCCGCCGCTGGCCGAGCTGCTGGCCGGCCCGGTGGTCGCGCCACCGCTGCTCGAGGTGCTCTCGGCTGCCGAGCCTCCGGTCCCGCCAGGGCCCATGCCGCCAGTACCCGTGCCGCCGGTGCCGACCGTCGCCGTGGTACCCCCGCCGCTGGTAGACCCGTCAGGGGTGCCTCCGCTGGTCGAGGTCGTATCACCGTCGTTCGCCTCACCACAGGCACAAATGCCGATGCTCAGGAGACCGAGGACGATCAAGTTCGTAGAGACGCAGCGACGTATTGACCGCATTTTTCTTTCTCCAGTGTCCGAATTCGTGCCGAGGTTTCAGGGTGCGAAAGGCCTGCATCTGCCTTGCGATGCATCGTCGTGGCGAACGCCGATCCAATTCGAGAGGCTCGTAGCCACGCTTGAAGTCGAGAGGGTGGTCTCGGTGTCCAGGGTGCGCCCAGGCGAAGAACAGCCGGTGAGCACGAATCGAATCGTAGTCATCCGGTACGGCGAGGATGCGCTGCCCTCGCCCCTCTGTTCCGAGATCGCCGTCTGTCCTCGCATCGCACGATGCAACTGACTGCCACCACTTCGTACCCGAGCCAGCTGGATCGAGGTATAGGCATACCCGCCTATGCCTCGACGCGTGACGGCACGTCCTCGTTGATGGACTGCACAATTCGGGCGAGAGTCGAATTTGGTGGTCACCACAAAACTGCGGGATCTGTGGGACCTACGCCGGGTTGACAGAACGTTCTTCCCTGCGACCCGACGACCCCTGGGAAAGCGACGCTGGTCCAACCATTGGATCGCGCGCCGTCCGCGAGGTACGCTGGAGCGCGGCCGGCCGCTCGGGCGCGAGAGGCCGGCAGGGACACGCTTGGCAGTACCTCGGCGCGCCTTGTCTCGTAAGAGATGAGCTCATACCGCGACCGCTGGCACGACATTGCCCCGATCCCGGCGCCGCACGAGAGCGCGGGCGGGCCCGGCAGGCGCGTAGCGGAGGAGACCCGCGTGAGCGCTCGAATTCCCTTCCACCCCCGAGGCGCTAAACTAGCGAATGGCCTACTCGTCCGGGCAGTAGATGAACAGCGTGGCCCCTCGCTGGGCTTCACCTTCGCCGACGAACCGGATTTTGCGCGGCTCGTTTGAGGGGCAGTCGGCGACGATGGCGGGGTCGCCAAGGCCATTCGACGGATCAACGTAGCACCAGCCGTGCAGGTCGTTGCCGTTCACGCTGAGGATGTCGTCGGGATCGGTCCTGCACACCTCGGCCGCTGCGCCCGCGAGCTGCTCGATCTCGCACACGCAATCCCACCCGGCAGCCTTCGCGATGTCGACGGAGAGCACGGCCGCCTCCGCCGACGGGTACGCCTCGGCCGCGTCGGTGCGCGCCGGCAGGTCACCGCAGTCGCACGCGCCCTTCGAGTTTCGTACCTCGAGGAGCAGACAGGAGAGCTGTCCTCCAGCGTCAGGCGTTAGGGGACGCGTCATGCACCGGCTGCCGAGCACCGTCTTCAGACGATCGATGATGGTGCCGATGGCCGGCCGGTACCCGTAGTCGGCCGCGTTGTCGTCGTCGAGCTGCGCCGGGCACACCGAGCCGACGATGCCCTGGGGTCCGAGCTCGCGGATGAGCTGCAGCTCGCGGAGGCCCGGGTAGGCCTTCGCCTTGATCTGCGTCGTCGTCCTGGAGCCCGGGGCTTCCTGGTTGCTTCCGGCTTCCGGCTGGCACAGCGGGTTGTCGTTCGGCGCGCCCTGTTGCTCCCTGCAGTCGCAGCTCTGGGCGTTGCCCTCGCAGGATTTCGACTCGGGGAGATCGAAGATGCACGCGTACTGGAGGTCGCCGGTGCTCGTCTGCGGGATCGTGTACTCGCGGCCGTTGATGGTGTTCCAGCCCGTCTGGTCCGGCTGGATGATCGTGTCGCCGGTGATCGGGTTCGTGCCCGAGCGCGGCGCCGTCGACTCGATCATGAACGGGTCCTTCGGCGGCTGGAACTTCGCGGGGTCGCCGAGGATGAGCTCCCAGGTGCTGGCGAACGCGTTGTCGAGCAGCGGGGAGCCGAGCTCGGTCGCGTTCTTGAACCCGCCGACCGGCTCGCCGTCCTCGTTGAGGCCGCGCAGGAGGTCCGGCTCGCCCTGCGCGTTCTGGCGCGCGATGTCCTGCCAGGGCACGCCGACGATGCCGGCGAAGAAGACGAGCCCGGGATCGCGGATGATCGAGTCATCGTCCTCCGTGACCAGGTCGCTGAAGATCGGGTTCGGGACGAGATCGCCCTGGCGGTTCGGGATCTGCGCCTCGGTGAAGGCGCGCCGGTAGCGCTCGATCGGGTAGAGGAAGTCGAAGCCGAACCGGTGCTTCTGATCCCAGCAGCGGGAGTTGACCGGATCCTCGACGGCGCTCAGCCGGGCGGGGAAGCCGTCCGTACCCGTGCAGGCCGGGTCGGGCGGGCAGCCGTCCTGGTTCTGGCTGCACGACCTGCAGCACTTGTCGCCCGGGTCGGTGGCGCACTCGACGCGCGGCCGCCACAGGCGGAAGCCGTTCCTGGTCTCAGCGACGAGGTAGTTGCGGCCCTCCTCGCGGATCGAGCAGTCGTTCTCGTCGCTGAGCATGATGATCGCGAGGAGGGAGCTCGACCGGAGGAAGTTTTTGCGCTGCTCGATGACGGTGCCGTCCAGGCCCATCGGCACGGCGACGTCGCCCTGGATCTCGATCCGCTCGTAGGGCTCCGGGTCGACGAGGAAGCGGTACACGCTCTCGAGCTGCGCCTCGAAGCCGCAGCCGGACTGCCCGGTGCCCTTGACCATCGCCCTGAGCTGCTCGACGAGCGAAGTGTCGTTGAGATCGTTGGGCGAGTCGCCCTCGATGTCCGCCTCGCCGTCTTCCGGGTCGGGCGTCCCCGGCTCTCCGTTCACGTCGCGCTTCTGATCGGGGTCCCAGGCCAGGAAGCCCTTGTTGAGGTAGGTCGGGAGGTCGTTGACCTCGGAGTTCTCGCTCTCGCGCGCGAGGAGGTGCGCCATGTCCACGTTGGACGGGCTCGTCATCGCCGGGCAGGCGCCCGAGCCGTGGCCGCCGAGGCTCGAGCTGATGATGCCGATGTGGATGTCCTTGACCGGCTCGAACTCGCGCTTGAAGTCCGGCCTGCATTCTTCGTTCGGCGACGAGACGGTCTCGGGCGGCTCCATGCCGTTCTTGTGGATGCAGCGCGGGTTGACGAGGCTCTGCACGAGGTCGGGGATGGCCTTGGCGAGGACGTCCTGCTTGTCGGCCATCGAGCCCGAGTTGTCGATGGCCAGGAGGAGGTCGAGCTTATCGGGCGAGCTCTGCGTGAGCCGCTCGGGGGGCGGCACCGGTGACTCCGGCACGGGCATCCCCCCGGCTCCGCTGCCGGACGTTCCCCCTGCACCGCCCGGCGCTGTGTCCTGCCCATACCTGTCCCAGTCTGCGCCGATGAGCTGCGCGCACCCGCCAGACGCAGCCGCGATAGCCGCCGAGAGCCATACTGTCGCCGTCGCAGCCCCTCCCCTGCCTCTCATCGCTCGAGCCTCTTCCGGCGTGCTCTCTGTGTCAAGCTGATCCGAGAGCAACCGTAGCGCGCCCGGACGAAGGCCGCAGGTAATGGGCGAAGGTTGTGCGCGGCCTTCGCCCGTCGCCGTTGCGCGCCCTGGACGTGCCAGCCCTGTCGAGCTCGACGGCGTGACGTGGGACGCTATCTCGCCATTTACGATGTTCGATGGACTCCCGCGATGGGGAGGCGGAGCTCGGAATCAAGCTCAATCATGTTTTTGCTCGGCACCGCGGACCCTCACCCCCTGCGACAACGTGCACGGATTGGCGCTGCCACCACGGCGCACGATCGCGGACCACCGCAGGCCGGTCGTCGTTGATATGAGAATGGTCGCGGATTTTACGAGAAAAATGTCCAAATCGAGTTTAGTCGGTACAGGAGAAAGTCGACTCGTCCCAACGCTCCTTACCGGCCCATGCCAGGGCGACCCGAGGCGGGAGCAGCTCCAGCACCGAGTCCGGCACATCCCCGCCCCAGGGCAGCCCGGCATCCTCGCAGCGCTTGGTCTCCGCCTGGATGTAGGTGACGATCAGCTTGGCGGCCTCGCCGCATGCACGGTGATTGTCCTCGGCCGGAGCAGCCCTCGACCCGACCAAGAGCGCCCGCAACGGCGCACGGAGATAGCCCGCCGGTGACGTGATCACCATCTTGCCAGGCTGAGACCAGCGGAACCGGTTCAACAGCATCCACGTGCTCAGCGCTACGCCTGCTCGTTTTGCATAGGCGAGATCGGCACCCTCCAGGGGCACACCTCGTTTTTCGATGTTCTCCACATAGGCAAGGCCGCACTGGTCCGCGAGGACCTCGTTCAATTCCAGGTGGCCCTTGCAGAATAGCGTCTCGCCCGCGTCGAGCTTGCTCATCGTGGAAACCTGCCGGCGGAGAGCCTGCTCCATCGGGGCTCCGCACACATTGCCCCGCATGTGGAAGTCCTCGTGTCCGATGAGGAACGTGAGCGGAACCCACATGATTGAGCGCGTGAGCCTGGCGAGCCGCTGCTCCTCGGCCGTCAAGCCGGATTCGTCGCGCATCGCGGCCGCGATCGCCTGCTCGATCTTCTCATCGGTGTTGACCGATGCGATATCCGCTGTCGCCATCGCGTGATCGGGGAAAGCGGCCTGGGCATCGCCCGGGCCTTGCCAGCGCTGATGGGCGAGGTACGCAGCGGTCCTCACGAGCTTGGCGATGACGTCGGCGCGGCAGAGGAGCCCTCGCTCGTCGGAGAAGCACGGCGGGATTGGAGGGCAGCTTCCTACGGAGACGTCGTACAAAGGCACCCCTAGCTCCCGGGCCACGGAGGAGAGCGCCCAGGTCGCGGGCACGACGTCCGTCGCGGAGTCGCCGACGCAGACGACCAGGCGGCCGCGCCCCTCACGCGGCGCCTCCGTGCCCGGAGCCGGCGGCGCGGCGCTGCCAGGCGGTGCGTCGGCACGCGGCGTCGCGCAGCTCGCGGCGAGGAGCGCTGCTATGGCTGTGCGCCTAACGCGTTTCATTCCGAGTCACCTTGTCCAGTGTGCGCAGGCACGGCTCGATCTCGTTCGCGACGAGCGACCTCAAGGTCTCGCCTGTCGTCTCGGGGCGTACGCTGAGCGACATGACGAGCTGGAGATTGTTGCGGCAGTCGCGAAGGTCGGGCGCGGCGACCGGGGCCGCCTGCCTCCCGGGCATCAAGAACGCCGCGGCGAGCCCTCCGGCGAACGTCAGCATCCCGAGCGCCAACTTGACCCGGAGCTCCCGCCGCCGGTAGGCAGTCAGGTTCTCCTCCTGGACCTTCTTCAGCTCGAGCTCCTTCTCTTGCAGCCTGTCGATCGTCATCAGGGTACTGGGGACAGTCACCTTCAGCACGACCTTTTCGGAAGGGGCGCTCGCGCCGTACCTAACCACCTCGTGGTCCACCCGGTAATCCTGCGGGTCCACTTGTTTCGTTAGATGAAAGAGAGACGTCACCGTAGCCCCCGGTATCCGCAGGGCCTCAACACGCCAGCCGCCAAAGGTAGATTTCCACTCGCCGGGTTCGAGATCGATGAGCAGGACGATATCGTTCATGGGTCAGGTGCCTGGGCAGTCGATGGCTTGCGTGATGACTTCTTGCAGTCTGCCTACATCTTCTGCGGTCAAATGGGGCTTCAAGTCCTGGATGTGTACCTTAGCGCCATCCAGTTTCCTGTAGAACAAAGTCGCCCTCGCGACGATGTTCGAATTTTCTGGTGTGATATTGTAGACGAACTCGAGGAGCCCTGGGAAGCTGTCCTTGCTGAAGTGGAGGAGCAGATCGCCTCGCGATATCTTGCGCTGGAGGAGGACGAAGGACTTCTCGCTCGCCCACCTACGGAACGTCGTGTCCGCCTCGGCGGTGCACTCATTGACTCTGTTGACGAGGCGCGTCTCGAAGGACCGTGCTCCGTCCATCGCTCCCCCGCCCTGGAGCGGGTTTGCGTTCTGCGCCTCCAGCTCGTCGACGAGCGCCACCGCGAAGAGGGCAACTCGCGCGTTCTGCGGCGGAGCGTCGGCTCCGGAACCGCGAGGTTCGGCGCCCGGCGTGGCGCCGCCGGCCGCGCCGCAACCGAGACCTACGATCAGAGCGGCGCCGAGGCTGGCACCCAAGGCGGGACCCATCCACATCGAGTCTATGTTAGACCTCTCACAAGAATATAGGAAGTGCAAACTCCTGGCGCGGCGTTGAGCGGGGCACGCCGAACCACGGCGCCAGCGGGCGGCGTTCGCCGGCGCCTCGTCCACCCCGGCAGCGAGCCGGGACGCCACGCGCGACGCGAGCCGCTCGACGGTCTGGTGGAGCGCCGCGCCTGTCGGCGGGCGCCGACCTTCCGGCGGATGGTGACCCTGATCGCGCCCGACAAGGCTGCGAGCTGACAAATGCCGCTCGGGCGCACGTGACCGAGCGCGCCGCGCCGGCCACGGCGCCCCTCGCCCGAAGCGCGGCCAGGGCCGCGGGCAACACCCTCGCGGCTGAGCAGCGCCTGCGCCCGGCCGAGGCTCGCCACTCATCTCCAGGTCCTCGACGCACTCGCATGCGCGCAAACGGGCGCTCGACGGCTCGGATATGCGCCGCTGAGCGCGTTGCGCCCTGTCGGCAGGCGCGCTGCCGGACACCCTATCGTCGCTCAGCGCGCCCAGCCCCACGCGAGCGCACGGCGCCCCCGCCGCGCGAGCCCGCGCTGCTTCCAGTTTGGTGCGTCGCGGGCCTCCGGATATGTTCGCGCGGTATGGCCTCACGTCCTCCCGGTGCCGCTTCGCTGCGCAGGATCGCGCCCGGCAGCGACGCGGGCTGCTCGGCGGCGGAGCCGTCGAAGGAGCAGCGAAATGACGAGCTGGCGTCTGGATCCGGAGGCTTTGCGTGGTCACATCGCGGTCGTCGCCGGGGCGACGCGGGGGGCGGGCCGCGGGATCGCGATCGCCCTGGGAGAGGCCGGCGCCACGGTGATCTGTACCGGCCGCAGCAGCCGCAACCGCTCCCTGCAATCCGACTACGGCCGCCCGGAGACGATCGAGGAGACCGCCGAGCTCGTCACCTCGCGGGGCGGCCGCGGCATCCCCATGGTCGTCGACCACCTCGACGACTCCCAGGTCGAGCGTCTGGCGGGCCAGATCCGGGATGCGTACGGCCACATCGACATCTTGGTCAACGACATCTGGGGCGCCGAGCGGCTCAAAGGTGGACCCTCCGAATGGAACACGCCCATCTGGCGGCACGACCTCCAGAAGGGGCTCCGGATCCTCCGGCTCGCCATCGAGACGCACCTGATCACCTCCCACCACCTCATCCCGCTCCTGATCGTTCGCCCCGGAGGCCTTCTCGTCGAGGTGACCGACGGCACCGCCGACTACAACGCCTCGCGATACCGCATCTCGGTGTTCTACGACCTGGCCAAGGCGGCGGTGAATCGTCTGGCGTTCTCCCAAGGCCACGAGCTCGCGCCGCACGGGGCCACGGCCGTGGCGATCAGCCCCGGATGGCTCCGATCCGAGATGATGCTCGAGAACTACAAGGTCACCGAGGACAACTGGCGCGCTGCGCCCGCTCCGCCCGGGTTTGCGGTCTCGGAGTCGCCTCGCTACGTGGGGCGCGCGGTCGTGGCGCTTGCGACCGACACCCGGCGTGAGCGATGGAACCAGCGGTCGGTGACCTCCGCGCAGCTGGCGGCCGAGTACGGCTTCACCGACCTCGACGGCTCACGCCCCGATGTGTGGCGATACAGCCAGGCCGTCGAGGACGGCGACCAGGACGTCGAGCCGAGCGACTACCGGTGAGCCGCCCATGTTCAAAACACCTCGACGTTTCGTAGCAATCGTTCACGGAGCGGTTCGAACGCCGGTACACCAAGGAGAGCCGGAAACCCCGCACACTCAAGGATGGACGTTCGCAGGTATCCCAACAGATCGCTGGGATCGGGCAGCGCCGAGACCGGGCGTCGCGGTCCAGTCCAGGAGAAGTTCTGCCAGGGCGCGAGCCAGCCGCCGCCGACCGCGATGCCATACGGCACCCCGCCGCTGATGTTGTCCTTGTGGTAGCCGTCCGGAGCGAGGCTCAGCAGGTACGGACCATCCAGCAGCGGCGAGCCCGGATCCTCGCTCAAGTCGGTGAAGTCTTGCACGGTAAACTCGACCCACGCAGCGCTACATGGGTCCACGTGGACGCCATCACAGTAGCCGTCCGGCCCGGTGACACCGTGAGCCTTCCAGAATTAGACGTGCGAGTACCCCTCGAGGTCCACGAGTGAGATCCCCCCAACCTGCTGCCAAAACGCGACGAGGACCGGCGGAACCTCTCCACCGACCGTTGCCTCGAGGTGCCACCGTCTCGAATCGAGGCCAGGTTCGGGCGGGATGACTCCCGGGACCGGCGGGTAGCCCAGATCGCGGAGATTTGTCATGAGAGCTGCCACGGCCTTCTCCAAACCAGCGAGCGCGTGCACCGCGTCGCGCGCCGCTGCCTGGGCGTCGGCAAGGGCCGCGTCGCGCCAGGAGCGCTGCGCCATCAAGATCGTCATCGCGTCAATCATCGCGGCCCCTCCGAGCCTACCCAACGATCCGTCGATGGGTCGACCGAAGCCGCCGGGCCAGGTCTCTCTCAATCGTCGTCTTTTGTGACGTCCCCGCGCGAAAAATCTCACGGATCGGCTCTTCGCCGCAACACCCAAACGCGGTCCAGATCCATCGTATAGAGCCGTCCGACACCGGCAGCAGTCGCGCCCTTTGCGGGGGGCCGGGGGCGCCTGAGGGGGCGCGACGGATGCGCAACTGGGCGTCCCGTCGGGGAGGGCCACCCAGGCGCCGGCCGTGACGTCGGCGGCGTGCTGGGCGCGCACGGCGGTAAGGGGACCGCGGAGCGAGGGACGGGGCGGATCGCGGCAGCTCGCCCCCTCTGGCGACGCCGGCGCCCAGCCGCTCCGCGCCCGGCGGGCGACGCAGAGGCGCCGGGCACGCCGGCAAAAAACGACACCGGACGGTTTCGGAACTTGACAGTATCGAAACTCGTCGGTATCGATATGTGCACAGGGTGAGGTGACCGCATGACCCAGAACGAGGACGAGCGCGCCGAGGTCGAGCCCGCGAGGCCGGGGCGCAAGCGAGACCGCTCGCGCGACGCCACGATCCTCGAGGCCGCGCTCGAGGTCCTCGCCGAGGTGGGCGCAGCAGGCTTGACGATGGACCTGGTGGCCGCGCGGGCCGGC
The DNA here is from genome assembly GCF_051526825.1 of Sorangium sp. So ce185. Lineage (NCBI taxonomy): Bacteria > Pseudomonadati > Myxococcota > Polyangiales > Polyangiaceae > Sorangium > Sorangium sp. So ce185. Next base: position 3,091,296 of record NZ_CP150316.1, read on the forward strand.
GCCGGGAAGGCGACCATCTACCGTCGCTGGACCTCGAAGGTCGAGCTCGTCATCGACGCCGTCGCGCACATGAAGCGCAATCAGGTCGACATCGAGCATCTGCCCGACACGGGCACGCTCCGCGGAGACCTCCTCGGCCTGTTCAAGCCGCCGTCGATCGAAGAAGGCGAGCGCAAGCTCAAGATCATGACCGGGCTCGCCTCGCTGCTCTCGCAGGAGCAGGCGCTCGCCGAGGCAGCGAACAGCGCGGTCGTCGAGCCGTGGGCCGAAGCGCATCTCGCGCTGATGCAGCGGGCCGTGGCGCGCGGCGAGATCTCGGCGTCCGCCGACATCGCCACCCTGTCCCAGGTCGTCCCGTCGATGGCCGCGTACCGCACCCTGGTCCAGCGCAAGCCGATCGACCTCGCCTTCCTCGTGTCGATGGTCGACGGCGTCATCGTGCCAGCCCTCCGGAATCAGCCCTCCGGCGTGGGACAAGGCTCGACAGGCCGTCGGCCTGATCCCACCACCTCACCGGCCGACGAATCCGCGCCGGCGCCCCGACGGGCCCCGCGCGCGCGGACACGCTCGAAACCCTGAACCTGCATAGGAGAACGTCATGACCGTCAGCGTTACCAACCACCTCAACTTCCGCGGCGATGCCCGAGCGGCGCTGGAGTTCTACCAGTCCGTGTTCGGCGGTGACCTCACCATCGTGACCTACAAGGACGCCCACAACGTCCAGGCTCCGTCGGAGGCGGATCAGGTGATGTGGGGCCAAGTCGCCGCCAAGAACGGCTTTCGCGTGATGGCTTACGACGTGCCCTCCCGGACGCCATGGGAGCGAGGCGAGAACGCGTTCTTCGTCTCGGTCCGCGGCGACTCGGCCGCCGAGATCTCCGCGCTCTGGGAGCAGCTCTCCGCTGGCGCGACCATCGTGCAGCCCCTGGCGCCGTCGGGGTGGACCCCCCTGTACGGCATGCTCAAGGATCGCTTCGGCGTCACGTGGGTCCTGGATGTCGCGACGGAGTACAAGGCGTCCTGAGCGCGCGGAAGAGCGCGCGCGCAAGGAGACAACGATGACCCCGTCGTTTGGATCGACCTCGACCACGGACGAAGTGCTCGAGGGCCGCGATCTCAGCGGCAAACGCATCCTGGTCACCGGCGTCTCCGCCGGCCTCGGCGTCGAGACGGCGCGCGCGCTGGTCGCCCACGGGGCCCACGTCGTGGGCGCAGCGCGCAACCTCGAGAAAGCGGAAGCGGCGACCCGCGGGGTGCGAGCGGCGAACGCCGGCTCCGGACGGCTCGAGCTCGTGGAGCTGGACCTCGCCTCGCTGGCCAGCGTGCGCCGCTGCGCGGACGATCTGCTGAGGCAGGGGGAGCCGTTCGACCTCGTCATCGCCAACGCCGGCGTGATGGCGTGCCCGTTCGGCCTGACCGAGGATGGGTTCGAGCTGCAATTCGGCACGAACCACCTCGGGCATTTCGTGCTCGTCAACCGGATCGCGTCCTTGCTGCGGGCGGGCTCGAGGGTGGTGTCCCTCTCGTCCGCGGGGCATCGCTACGCGGACGTCGACCTCGACGATCCTCATTTCGAGCGCACGCGTTACGAGCCGTTCGTCGCCTACGGGCGCTCCAAGACCGCGAACATCCTGTTCGCGGTGGAGCTCGATCGACGCCTCCGCGGGCGCGGGACGCGCGCCACCGCCGTGCATCCGGGCGTCATCGCGACCGAGCTCGGGCGTCACCTCCCCGGCGACTCCCTCTCGACCCTGGTCGAGCGAATCAACGCGGACCTCGCTGCTCGAGGCAAACCGCCGTTCGTCCCGAAGACGATCCCCCAAGGCGCGGCGACGTCGGTCTGGGCTGGCGTCGTGGCCGAGGCGGACGAGGTCGGAGGCCGCTACTGCGAGAACTGCCATGTCACCACGAGGGTGACCCTCGACCCGATCGATCCCATCAGCGAAGGGGTCCGTCCGTACGCCCTCGATCTCGAGCGAGCAGCGGCGCTCTGGGCGAAGAGCGAGGAATTGGTCCGCGAGCGCTCCTGAGTCGACGGCCGGAGGCCATGGGTCTCCACCTGCGGCAAGATCTTGCCGGCAATTCCGGCAAGCCCCGGCAAGATCTTGCCAGCTCCTTCGCCGATCGCCCTCGCCTTGGCCTTCGACCACGGTCCGAGGACCGCTGTCGATGGCCAGCCCTCACCATGTTTACGCGCGGATCGAGCGCGCTAGCCCAGGTCTCCTCCTCCTCGCCAGGCGCGCGGCACGATCATTGAAATGAGAGGGGCAGAAGGGGACGGACAGCGCCAAGCGCGCTTCCGACAACAACAATCCCTTTGAGGAGGTACATCATGGGTTTTTATGGACCGGTCACGACGCATGGTCTCGAGGCGACGGCCGAGTTTCGCGCCACCGGGTTTGGCGGGGTCGTGGGCGTGCTTGGCATCAAGGTGAGCGGCGAGGCGCAGAACTTCACGTCCGGGTTCGTGCTGGTGCGGGACGAGAAGTTCGTCGGCGGCCTGAGGTACAATCTCATGGGCTGGACGGGCCCGCTGGGGAAGGGGGATTCGCCCTTCCATCACGAGCAGGGCTTCGATCTCGGCGCGATGCCGCCCGAGGAGATCGTCATCGCGTCGGCCAGCGAGACGATCCGGGTGCCCGTCAAGCTGCCGAAGGCGTCGGCGGCGGCGCCCACGCCCACGAACACCGGGCTGCCCGCGCCGCTCATGGGCGTCGGCTCGTCGACGAAGCTCGATTACGACGAGGCGTACGGCGCGGCGCTGCGCGATCTGGTCGCGAAGTGGAAGCCCGAGCTCCTCGCGAGCCGCGAGATCGCCCTGTACCGGCAAGAGGTGACGTTCCTGGGGCTCGTGCTCGGGGCGCCGACGTTCCGGCTGACGGTCACCCTGATCGCGCCCGACAAGGCCGCGAGCTGACCGGCGCCGCGCGGTCGCGCGGTCGCGCGGGAGCGAGCGCGCCGCGCCGGCTGCGCCGCTCCCCGCCCGACCCGCGGCCTGCGCGGACCCCTCAGCGCTGGTCGGCGCGGGCCTGATCCTGAATGGCGTTGAACACGGCGGCCATCTCATCGGCGCCGTGGCCGAGCTGCAACGCCCGCTTGAAATACGACAGGATGAGCTCCGGGATGCGCCGGTCAACGTTGTTCTCCCGGCTGAGACGCGCGATGTGCTCGAGGGCGCCGGTGTGGATGTCCAGCGTGCAGTCGGTCCCCTTGAAATCGCCGGTCGACAGCATCTTGTTGCACATGTCGGCGGTGATCGAGATGAGCGGCATGATCGCCTGGTACTTGGCGAAATAGGCGTCGAGGGGGAACTTCTCCGACGCGCAGATCGCCGCGCCGTGCAGGAACGACAGCGTGGCGCCGTAAAAGCTCTCCAGGAGAGCGCAGTCGAGCGCTGCCGCGGCCCCGATCGGCTCGCCGACGTGGGAGGTTGCCCCGCCGATGACGCGCAGCGTCGGCTCGTGGCGGTCGTAGAGCCCCTTGGGACCCGAGTAGAACACCGGCGTCTGTTCACCCCCGATGTAGCTGGGGTAAGCCATGATGCACCCGTCCAGGTAGCCGATCCCGAGCTCCGACGTCCATGCCGCCCCGCTGCGGGCGTCGCTGGGCGTGCCGCTGGTCAGCTGTACCAGCGTCCGACCCTTCGCGGCCTCGGCCACGACGGGCGCGCGGAGGACCTGGTCGCTCGCTTCGTAGTTGGACAGCGAGATGATCGTCAGGTCGCTCTCGCTGCATGCCTGTTCGGGCGTCGCCGCCACCTTCGCCTGGCCCTGAAACGGCGCTGCCTTGCTGTGGGTCCGGTTCCATACGGTCACCCGATGACCGGCGTTGATGTAGGCGCGCGCCAGCGCGGCGCCCATTTGACCCAAGCCGATGATGGACACGGTCTCTTTGTGCGACATGATCTGGTTCTTCTCTCCTGTGATCGCCTGAGGGGCTCCGAGCGCGCGCTCCTCACCCTCTCTTCATCTGGCGCGACCGATTCGAGCTGACCGCCGTCGAGGACGCGAGCGAGGCATGCGCACCTGCCATGAGGACGAGCGCTTCGTGCGAGTCCTGCGGCTGCCGAGGGACGCCAGATTCAGAGCCTACCGAGGGCGGAGGAAAAGTAAAACGATTCGAGGGGGTCGAGGGCGGATCGCCATGCCCGCTTGAGGTGGCGGAAGCAGGTGTTTCCCGCGTCACGCCCCTTCTACCGGCCGGACGGGGCCTTGCGCGTTGGTGCCCCGCGCCCGCCGGGGTACGCTCCCGAGGCATGGCGTCACGTCTTCTCCTTGAAGCGGCCTCGGTGTGTGGGCTCGCCCTCGGCTGCGCGGCGTGCAAGCCGGCGGCGGAGCCGCTGCCGGCCCATGTGCGCGTCTCCATCGACGGCGCGGTCATCAGCCCGGCCAAGGCGGATGGGCGCCAGTGGGACGGCATGGGCACGGTCCCGGCGGGGGCGCTGACCGCCATCGGCGACCTGCTCCGCGCGGCGCACCCCGCCGCGGCGGCCGCCAGCGCGGCGGGGTACGCCGCGGAGGCGGCGGGGGCGGGCACCGAGCCGCCGGAGCCGTTCGGCTCGGCGGAGCTGTTCGCGGGCGGCCGGTCGCTCGGCCGGCTCACGCTCGATCGCCCGGGGCAGCGCGACACCTGCACGCCCGGGTGGAAAGGCCCGCCGACCTGGCGCCGCGTGCCGCTCGCGCCGGACGTCCACGTGAGCGGTGAGCTCATCGACCGCGACCTCGTGAGCGACGACTTCATCGGGAGGTTCGCCATCCACCGCGATCACCTCATCGAGGCGCTCCGGGCGCGCACGGTGGTTCCGGTGGCCGTCGGCAACCAGGCCGCCGGACAGGTGCTGTTCGTCTGGATCGAGGTCTGGCCGGAGTAGACCGGCGTGGATCCGGGCGCCTGCGCGGCGCAGCGCCGGTGTGGCAAAGCTGCTCGGCCGGTTCTGCGGTGCGCCCTCCCGGTGTATCCTGCCGGTTGCCGCCCGTGGGACTCCGGGGCGATTTCCGAGCCCAGTCTGGTTACTGTCGTAGGTAGATCGCCCCACCATTCCCCGGGCGGCTTTCGTATGCCGCCCGCGCCCCCCGCACGCTTCCATACCGAGCGCGTCGAGCGCGAGGACCTCGTCATGTTCATCAACGCCTGCTTCGCGTGCACCGGGCAGGCCGAGTTCTACGGCTCCTCCGGCGGCCAGGTCGTCTCCGTCGACTTCCTCCACGAGTACATCCTCGGCAACTACCGCCGCCTCTACGCGCGCACGCTCGCGGCCGGCATCAACCACTTCAACCAGGCGCGCATCGCCGTGAACCTCCTCGCGACCGGCGCCGAGACGCCCCCCGCCGATCGGCGCGAGGAGGGGCTGCTCATCGCGGCCGCGCTCCGCGAGCTGCCGCCGCAGCGCGCGCTCCGGGCGCTCCGCGAGCTCCGGGAGCGGCGCGTGAACAACCGCCGCGCGCGCGCCGTCATCCGCGACTACCTCGCCGGCCGGCCCGACCCGGCCTTCGACGCCGTGAAGTACCGCGCCCACGTCCGCGCGCTCGCCGTGCACGCGCACCTCCGGCTCCCGGGCGAGATCGGGCCGTTCCTGTTCGAGCCCGGGCGGCGCGCGCCGTTCGAGGCGCCGCTCCTCGAGCGCGCGCGGCAGGCCCGCTACGCGAAGGAGGCGATCTTCGACCTGCCGCTGACCGTCGCCGAGGGCCTCGCCGCCGCCCGCGGCGTCTCGCGCGACGAGCTCCTGCGCCGCGCCGCCCCGCGCATGACCGAGGGCGAGCGCCTGCGGCTGCAGCGCGCCGCCGGGCGCGAGGACGTCGACCTCGCCGTCGACCTCGGCCGCGCCCCGCTCACGCGCGTCGCCCTCTACGCGCTCTCCCTGCCCGAGGCGGCGCGGCGCGATCGCCGCGACGAGCTCCACGCCGCGCTCGAGCGCGCCGCCGCCCGCGCGCTCCGCCGGAGCCCCGCCGCGCTCGGGCGCGTCGCCGCCGTGCTCGACCGGAGCTACTCGGCGTCCGGATCGAGCGAGAAGCGCCGCCGCCCGCTCGCCGTCGCGCTCGGCGTGAGCTACCTGCTCCGCGCCGCCGCGAGCGAGTACCGCGCGTTCTGGACCGCGCCCACACCGGACGAGATCCTCGTCGGCGCGCGCGGCCAGACCGATCTCGCGACGCCGCTGCTCGACGCGCTCGCGTGGCGGCCGGACGTCGTGATCGTGGTCTCGGACGGCTTCGAGAACGACCCGGCCGGCGCCGCCGCCGAGGTCGCGCGGTGCTTCCGGGCGCGGCTCGATCCGGGGCAGCGCACGTCGATCGTCCACATCAACCCGGTGTTCGACAGCGAGCGCTACGCGCCGCGCGCGCTCGGCCCGTCGATCCCGACGGTCGGCCTGCGCGACGCCGAGGATCTGCCGACGGTCCTCGGCTTCGCGCGGTTCGCCGAGGGGACGGCGCCGCTCGCGGAGCTCGAGCGTTACCTCGCGCGGCGCGCGGATGCCCTGCTCGCGCGGCACGCCAGGGCGCCCGGCGCGTCGGTGCCGGCGGAAGAGTCGCCCGTCGCGGCGGCGCCGTCAGAGGAGGCGCCCGCGGCGGCGCTCGAGGCGCCCTGATGGCGAAGGGGCCGGCCCTGCTCCAGTCGCTCTCGCTCCGGGGCCTCACGGCCACGCACGCCCAGGTCTTCGCGGGCGTGCGCCTGGTCCCGCTCCTCCGGTCCGCGCCGCGCGACGACCTGCGCATCGCCCGCCGCCGGTACGACGACCCCATGGCGCTCGTCGATGTGGGCGACGGCTCGTACTACTCGAGCTACGTGCCGCACGCGCTCGTGGTCGGGTGGACCGAGGACGGCTCGCCGGTCGCGTCCTACGGCGCGGCGCTCGCGGGGCCCGCCGACCGCAACCCGCTCGCCAAGATCTGCCGCGGCGTCAACGTGCTCCACCGCATGGTGCGGCGCGAGGCGCGCGGCGAGGACCCGGCCGAGCGGAACCGCCTGCGCCTCCTGCCGCAGCACCTCGCGATGGAGGGCTTCCTCGCCTTGCACTTCAACGCCCCCGAGATCGCCTGGTCCGAGTACTCGCGGCGGGCGATCTCCCGCGGCCTCGATCCGCGCACCGAGGTGTCGCTCTCCGGCCGGGCGATCCCGAGCCTCGAGGACGCGCTGCGCGTCTTCGAGATCCACGAGGGCCAGAGCGGCCTGCTGCTCTTCGTCGGCGAGCTGCTCGCGTCGGTGTTCGTGGTGTCGCACCCCGACGACTACCGCGCGCTGCACCGCACGCTGATCGAGGACTTCTACGAGCAGACGCTGCTCTACGCGGCCCGCCACAACGGCGACAGCCAGGCGTTCGTGCATCCGATCGACGAGGCGCAGATCGGCTCGCTCGACGACCTGCGGGCCGCGCTCGGCCGGGCGCGGGCCGAGGCCGGCGCGCTGCACGTGGACACGGCCGCGGGCCTCCTCGGCCGGCCGATCGCGGCGCAGCGCGTGTACCGGGCGGGGCCGTTCTCGCTGCAGCGGTTCATGACCGAGCTCGATCCGGCGCTCGACAACCACATCGGCGAGGCGATCGTGCGCGACGACGGCTCGCTGGAGTACGCGAAGACCTACCGGCTCTCGGCCGGGCAGGTGCGGCGCGCGCGGCTCCTGGAGCAGCTCGCCGCGCACGGGTGGAACCTGGACGCCACCGCGGCGGCGCTCCGGATCGCGCGCGACCAGCTGCTCCGGCGGATCGACGGGGAGGGGTTCGGCTATCTGATCGCGGAGCACGTGCTCAAGGCGGCGCTGAAGCGGACGAGGTGAGCGCGCTCGGTGAGGGGGCCGCGCGGCGCGCGGCTTCGGTCGGGCGCCGCGCCGGGACGGCGGAGGGCGCGTCCTCACGGGAGCGGGTGAGCCCCACCCAACAAATACTCACGCACCGCGTCCCGGAACTGCCCGTCGTCGCTGTCGATGTCGGTTTGCGTGACATCGCCGCTGCCGAACACGGCGCCCAGGGCGCCGATGCTCACGAGCTCGCTCAGGTGATCGAAGAAGTAGCGGACGCGGTTGTCGCGGTAGCGCTTCGGCGTCCCGCCGGGGGTATCGCTGGGCTGCCCGAGCGGCACTTGCCACCACAGCACGGGCCGGCCCACGTCTTCGGAAAGCTTCTGAACGAAATGGATGTACTCGGTGAACCGATCTTCGGTCTCCCAGTACCAGGGGCCGCCGTCGCTGCTGCAATCACCCGACTCGTAACACCCGGCGTCACGATCGAGCACGCTCACGATGAGGATGTCGGCGTCGGAGGCGCCTATCCGATCCAGCGTGAGCGCATCGCTCGCCGGAGGGCCGGCAAGCCCGCTCGTGGCATGGAACCCCACGACCACGTTCGGGGCGATCACATGCGCGAGGTGCATGAGACAGCGCCCAAAATGATTCAGATCGGCGGTCATCCACTTACATTCCTGGAGGTGCAATGTGGCCACGGCGGGCGCCGCCTGGTCCTGGGCGTGGGCGAAGAGGTATGGCTCCAGGTTCACCACCCGCGGCGCGCCGGTCCGCGCGAGGCGCCTGAACACCTCGGTGACGTTGTCCCAGTAGACGCGCATCGCCGTCTGGTCCGCGAGGATCGCTCTGATGCTCGGCCAGCTCAGGGTGTGCAACGTGCCCAGCGAGAGCGTGACCATGGGTACCACGCCGTTCCGATCGTCGGCTGCGAGCGCCTGGTCGAGCGTCGACCATCGCCGGTCGTTCGTCGGATCGGCCAGGCGATCGACGAGGTGGTCGTGCAGATCGAGCGTGATCCCGAGCTCATGGTGGGCAACCTGCTCGTCGGCCTGAGCATGCCCGAGCCCGATCAGGAAGCTCCTCGACCTCCCGAGCAGCTGCGTCGCGATCTCTCCGGCCGTGCCGCCCTTGCAGCGGTCGTTTGTCCCATCGGGCCTGCGCTCGCAGCCGAACGGACACTCCTTGTCGATGGTCGCGGTTCCTTGGTAACATTGGTAAAGGGTGTGGGCATCACCCCCCTCAACATCGTTGTTGCCGCAGTAGAGTCCGCCCGTCGGCACATCGCACCTGAGCACGGGGGCGCCGCCTCCGCCGGTCGCGCCGGTGTCGATCGTACCCGTCCCCACCGTGCCCGCACCGGTCGTGCCGACGCCACCAGCGCCGGTGTCTCCGGTACCACCTCCGCCGCGCTCAACCACGCCACCGCTGCCGCTCTCCGCCGCGCCGCTGCCCCCTCCGTCGCCCGCGACGGCATCGCTCTCCCTGTCCTTCAGGCCGCGGAGGGAGATGCACGCCGCCCCAGCGGGGCCGCACAGCAGGAGCGGCACCACGAGCCAGCCGGATCCAACCGAGCGGAGGCGGCGCATCAGAAGCTCCCCTGGATCACCCCGCCACCTCCGCTCGAGGCGACCCAGCCTGTCACCGTGGGTGTCGGCCTGGCACGCTCTCGCGAGGAGGGCGCACTCAGGTACCCGACCGCCGCCGCGACCAGCGCCCCTGCGCCGACACCCCCGAACGAGATGGCGAGCACGAGATCGCGGTTCCGGCGGGCCTCCAGATCCCTGGCCTGCGCGGCCGTGAGCGACGGGCAGTCATAGCCTCCGCCTTCGTAGGTCGGGCAGCGCCTGTCGACAGCGCGCTGCGCGATCCCGAAGTCGGCGGCGAACACCGCAGCCGCGGCGGACGCGAGCGCTCCGCCGGCGCCGACCCACCCCGGCCATCTCGGCGTCGATCGAGCTTGTAGCTCCGGCCGTCGCACGTCCGGCGCCGCGAGCGGAGCGGATCTGAGCACGACCTCGACCGGCACCACATCCCCCTGGGCGGCCATGACCGTGAGGCGCTCTGTCATGTAACCCGGGGCAGCCACCGTGATCGTGTGCCTGCCCGGATCGACCATCCGGCGAAGACCCGCCGCGGATCTCGGGAGAACGGAGCCATCCAGCTTGACGACGACCGCCGCGCCGGAGGGGGGACCTTCGACGGTGATCTCGATTGCCGGGATGCGCGCCAGGAGCTCCTCCGAGAGCTTCGCTGCCTCGACGCGCGCCTTCGTGAACTCCGGCGGCTCCGATGGCGACACGGGATACCGCATGACGCGAAGCGCGATGTCGCGCGCGTCGAGGAGCCGCTTCAGGCGCTGCTGCGTCAACGCCCGCGCGATCCCCGTGGTGGGGACCTTCATGATCTCATCGGCTTCGGTGAACGCGGTCAGCGCCCCCTGGAAATCGCTTTTGGCGAACCTCGCTCGCCCCTCGGCCATCCGCACGCGCGCGATCTCCTGCTCGGCGCCGGTCGGCTCCGCGCGGAGCGGGCCGGCCGACAGGGCGACGCCGGCGGCCACGAGCACGGCGGCCACTGCCGCGCGTGCCTTGCGCAAGGGGATGCGTTCAGAAACCATCGGTCCTTGGCATCGCGGGGGGAAGTCCGTCATCGTTGGGTCCCTCGGGAGCCTGGCGCGTCTGCGCAGGCAGCTTCTGGTGACTCTCCGGCGACATGGTCAGGCGCCGCCGGTTGGCTTGATGGGGCGGCGTCCGTGCGCGCTCGGGGATCGCTGTGACTGCCGCGGCGGCCACGCTCGCCGGCGCAGCGCCCGCCGTCAACATCGCCGCGGGCACCTCGCCGACTCCGCTGTTCCGGGGCGGCGACGTGGCCTCGGGCTGTGGCCCGGGCGTGACGTCCATCATCACCGGCTCCGAGGGCTTGACGGGCTCCGCGAGCCTCGCCGGCTCGGCGCGCCGCCCGACGACGTGCGTGGCCACGGACGTGGCGGCGACGATCGCCGCGATCGCCGCCACCGTGGCCACGCCCCTGGCGCGCGTCCCCCGAGGCACTCTGTCACCGCATACGGCGGCCTGCTTGGCCGCGGGCAGCGGCAGCGGGCCCGCAGCGCGCGGCGCGCTGGCCGGCGAGGCTCGCTCGCCCGCACGCGCGGCCGGCGGCTCACGGTCGGGCTGTGGTGTCCTCGGGCCGCCCGCGCATGTCGGCCCCGGGCGATCGCGCCCTGACCGTGCTGGCGCGGCGTCTGCGGGCGCCCCGGACGCGACCTCGAAGGCGATCGCCATCTGGAGCGCGGAGAGGAACCGGCCTGCGGGGGATCGGCTGAACGCGCGCTCGAACCACACGTCCAGCGCCGCTGGGAGGTCGGGCGAGAGCTCGCTCGGCGGGGTGAATGCCCCCAGGGCGATGTGGGCGCGCAGCTCCTGGAGCGTCGCCCCGTTGAACGGCAGCTGCGTGAACAGCGCATAGTAGGTGGTGACAGCCAGCGACCAGAGGTCTGCCTGAATGTCGACGCGTTGCGCGTCGTCGAGCTGCTCCGGGCTCGCGTAGACCGGGGTGCCGATCGCCGCGCCGGCGGACGTCGCGCCGCTGAGCTCGCCCTGCTTGGCGATCCCGAAATCGAGCAACTTGACGAAGAGGCCGCCGTCCGGCTCCTCGGTCAGAAAGACGTTGTCCGGCTTGATGTCGCGGTGGACGATCCCGAGCGGGTGCGCTCTGGCCAGAGCGTGCGACACCTGCCGGACGACCGTCGCCACCTCGGCCATCGTCAGCGGACCGGCGCGCCTCACGCGCTGGCCGAGGTCCTCGCCCTCGAGGAGCTCCATCACCATGTAGGCCGTGCCATCACCCGTGAGCCCGTAGTCGAACACCTGCACGACATGAGGGCTCTTGATCTGCGCGGCCGCCATCGCTTCGCGCTTGAAGCGGGCCGCGATCACCCCGCTGCCGGACAGGTCGGGCTGGATGAACTTGACAGCGACGAGCGCGCCGAGGCTCCGGTGCTCGGCAGCCCACACGCTCCCCATTCCCCCCTGTCCCACAGGACGTACGAGGCGCAGGTTCGGCGTGATGTGTTGCCCTTCCAGGAGTTCCATCTCGCAGACATGATCGCGTCATCGCGACAGAGCATCACCGAGTCAAGGTGAACACGCGAATGGGCCTACGGCGCCTCATCGGCCATTGGTCACTGGTCATCGGTCACTGGGTAGCGGCGGTTGGTCCAAACCAATAGCCCATCACGTCCCATCCATCAAGTCCCGGCGCCGCCGCGCAGGCCATATCGCTTCATTGCCTTCTGGACGAAATTCCGCCCCACACCGGCAAGCTCGGCAGTGCGGCACACGTTGCCACCCGCCTGTTTGAGCGCGATCTCCAGGTATGCTCTCTCGTACGCTTCCGCGACGCGATCTCGGCCGATGAGGAGCGGGACGTCCAGCGACACGTTGAGCGTCGCGGCGATCGGGGCGAGCCCGACCTCCTGGAACCGGGCGCCGGGGCCGCCGAGCGAGAGCGCGCGCTCGACGGCATTGCGCAGCTCGCGCACGTTGCCGGGCCACGATTGAGCGCTGAAGGCGTGCAGGACCGCGTCGGGGAGCGGAGGTCTCGGGCTCCCCGGGATGGCGCGCTCCTGCTCGAAGTGCCGGACGAGGAGAGGGACGTCCTCGAGCCTCTCCCGCAGTGGCGGGAGACGCACGGTGATGACCGCGAGCCGGTAGTAGAGATCCTCCCGGAACTCGCCGCGCTCCACCTCTTTGCTGAGGGAGCGGTTCGTGGCCGCGATGATCCGGACATCGACGCGCCGCGGCTTGTTCGAGCCGACGCGGCGCACCTCCCGGCTCTCGAGGGCGCGGAGCAGCTTCGGCTGGAGCTCGATCGGGAGCTCTCCGATCTCGTCCAGGAACAGCGTGCCGCCGTCGGCCTCCTCGAACGCCCCGGCGCGATCGGTCAGGGCGCCCGTGAACGCGCCTCGCACGTGGCCGAAGAGCTCGCTTTCCATCAAGCTCGGTGTCACAGCGGAGCAATCGAAGACGGCGAACGGCCCCGCGGCGCGGGCGCTGTTCTCGTGGACGCCCGCGGCGACCAGCTCTTTCCCCGTCCCGGTCTCCCCCTCGACGAGGAGCGTCGCGTCCGTCGGGGCGAGGCGCTCGAGCAGGGCGAAGACGCGCCGCATCGCGACGCTGCCGCCGAGCAGCCGCCCGAAGCGATCGTTGGCCGAGAGGGGCACCTCGACGACGTCGGTCAGCATGCGCAGGTGCAGCGTCGAGCCGCCCACGGCGATCGACGAGTCGGGCCGCGCATAGGCGTCGCGCACCTGCGTCCCGTCGATCGATGTCCCGTTCCTGCTGCCGGCGTCGATGACCCGGATCGCGTCGCCTTCGATGCGGAGGATCAGGTGCACGCGGCTCACGGTCGGATCCTCGAGCACGAAGTCGCACTCTTCGCTGCTGCCGATGCGGACCTCGGGGCCTGGCAGGTCGGCGTTCGCTCCGGCCGCCGGTCCCTTCACGACGTCGATGCGGATCTTGTTCGACCGCAGCTTGAGACCTTCCGCCGAGCGCTCTACAGGCAGCGTCTTGTCCTCGGGCTTCATGGCGCGACAAGCTACCTCGGCCGCCGTCGCCTGTCGAACGCCCGGTGGTGCATTCAGATGGATGCACCGCCGGGGCGCGGATCGCGGAGGGGTGCATCCGGGCGAATGCACTCTGACCCGAAAGCCCGCGAGATGACCGCCATCTCGGCTCGGCACGGCGCGTGCTGTCAGGGGGAGTGCTCGCGCCCGGGCGTGGAGACCCGCTCCCGGGACGCATGATGTTGGAACGAGATGAGGAGAGAGAACATGGACACGCGTCTTTCCATCAGTATGGTCGCGCTCGCTGGACTGGCGGCTCCTGTCGCGCTCGCCGCGTGCTCGGCCCCTGGCACGGAGACCCCCGAGGCCGGGCTGGACCACACGGCGTCGGCCGCCCAGGCGCTGATCGCCGACGTTCCTTACCTGCGCCAGCTCGACTACGCCGGGATCGGAGAGTCTGCCTGCGGGCCTACCTCGCTTGCGATGATCCTGCGCTACTACTATCCGACGAGCTTCATCGATGTCCCGGAGATCTACCACGCGGGCTTCCAGTCTTACGGTTATAAGGGCCCCGCCGTGGGGTACCGCAACATCAGCTGGGGAGCGGGGGTCACGGCGGATCCCGGAGACACGGCGATACCCGCTGGCTACAAGGACTACTACAAGCGCCGGGGCTACTCCGGCGCGCTCCGGGAGGCGATGGTGAGGTACCTCAACCACGTCTGGGGCATGCAGACCACGGACCTGTACAGCGAGGACGCCCTGTACAGCGCCCTTGCGGCAGGGCCGGTGATCGGCCACGTCTACGCCAACGGAGACAGCGCCGCCGGTCATTACCTCGTGATCCTCGGGATCGAAGATCAGGGTACCCCGTCCCGCGACGACGACGCGGTGATCGTCAACGACCCTTACGACGGCTGGGCAGGCATCGCCGAGGGCGGTCAGGGGAAGGCGATCTCGCACCACGATTTCTTCGTGCGGGGGCGGGACGGCTCGCGGTGGTTCCGCGATGCCATCCAGCTCTTCCCGAACGAGCCGGCGGAGCAGCGCGCCTACACGGTGCTGGTCGACACCGGGAACAACCCCACCAGCGGGAACGCCGCGCGGAACGTCTTCCAGGTGGACGACGTGAACGACGCGATCGACGGCACGAGCGATCTCGTGTGGTGGACCTATTACGGCCCCATGGGGAACTGGTACTACCCGAACGAAGCAAACCGCGCCGCCCGCTGGACGCCGCGGCTCGAGGCGGGCGGGATGTTCGAGGTGTCGACCAAGTTCGTCGGCGACCCGGAGAGCGGTACGGTCACGTACCGTGTGTACAACGCATCGGGCGCCGAGATCGCCACGGAGACCGTGGACCAGCACAGGAGCTCGATGGAGACGGGCTGGGCGGTGATCGCGAGCTCGGTCGAGCTCACGAACGGCGCCTACGTGCGGGCCACGGACATCTCGCCCGGTACGAACGTCGACGCCATCAAGTTCAAGTACCTCGGGCCGAGCAGCGGCGGCGGGACCTTCGCCTCCTGGCGTTGCCCGATGAGCTTCTACGGCACGCGCGACGGGTGCGATTGCAACTGCGGCGCTCCTGATCCCGACTGCTCCTGGCCCGATGAGCAGCTCTATGGATGCGACCGAGGTCAATCGTGCAGCGCCGCTGGTGTGTGTGTGCCGTGATGGTCGAGGAGCGCGCCTCGTCGGGGCCGCGCTGAGAGTCGCTGGCGCGGGCGCGGTCTCAGCGCGTCGCGCCCGGCTCTGTGCCGTGCAGGGCTCGATCTGTGCCAGGTGAGGGGGGGTCCGGCACTGGCACAACCGCAATGCATTGCGACACACCGGGGTCCGGACCCCTCGAGAACGTTCTTCGGAGCGTCCGAGAGTGCGATTGTGTGCCAAAAATCGCTCCGCAACGCGCTTTTTTGTGCCATTTGCCCCCTGAAAACGCGGTTTGTTGTGCCAAGAGGGGGGGTCGGACCCCTCCGGACCGCACTGCAGAGCGTTCGCAGGGGTCCCGGACCCCTCCGGGTTGCCATGCAGTGCGTGCGCGGGCGGGCTGGAACGCTGCTCGGCGAAACGCGGAGCGTGCCCGAGGCGAAACGACGCGCGTGGACCAGGTAATCTCGCTCTCATGCAGAGGCCTGGGGCGCCCGGCGTGTGGATGGAGATCGCGCTCGACAGCGGCGGAGCCGAGGTGCGGGCTTCGGCTCGCGGCAACCGGGGGGAGCAGACCGCAGCTCATGCGCTCGGTCCGGAGCTGGGCGCGGAGCACCTCGACCGCTTCGCGGGCGACGTGCGCCAGGCGGCCGCGCGCGCGCGGCCGCTGGACGAGCGCGTCGCGAGGATGGCGCAGGCGCTCCATGGCGCCGTGCTCCGCGAAGGGATCGACGACCTCCGGGCGCGCCTCGGCGAGGCCGCGGGCGGGCCGCTGCTCGTGCGCCTCGCGATCGGCGAGCCGGGGCTGCAAGAGGTCCCGTGGGAGGCGCTCGCCGCGCCGGGCGGGGCGATGCGCCACTGGGGGACGTCGCCGGATCTGCTGCCCGTGCGCGGCGTCAGGAGCAACGAGCCGTGGCAGCCGCGCGAGGTGCGCGGCGCGGTGCGCGTGCTCGCGATCGCGCCCGCCGGCGGCGCCGCGCTCGCGCGGCTCAAGGAGGCGCTCGCCGGCCCGATGGCCGCGGGCGAGGTCGAGTGGCTGGCGCCGATCGAGGGGCAGGCCGCGCGGCTGCCGTGGCTCTTCGATCGCCTGCGCTGCGAGCCGATCCCGCACGTGCTCCATTTCGTCGGCCACGGAGGGGTGCAGGACGGCGTCCCCGTCCTGCGGCTCGCGGACGCGGACGGCGACGAGCGCTGGCTGCGGGTCGAGCTCCTCGGGCAGCAGCTCGCGGCCGGCTTCTGCAGCTTTCTCCGGCTCGTGGTGCTCGAGGCGTGCGAGGGAGCGCGGCCGGCGGCGTTCGCGTCGGCCGCGGAGATCCTCGCCCGGGCCGGCGCGGACGCGGTGGTCGCGCACCTGTGGCCGGTCCAGGCCGACGTGGCCAGGGCGTTCTCAACGCAGCTCTACCGCGCGCTCGCCGGCGCGAGCCTCGGCAAAGGGGACGTCGCGCGCGCCGTGAGCGAGGCGCGGCGGGCGATCCTCGCCGAGTTCGAGGGCAGCGCCGAGGCGTTCTCGCCGGTCGTGTACCTCCGGGGGCCGGACGGGGTGCTGTTCGACTTCAAGGGGCGCAAGGTGGCTCCTCCCCTGGTGCTGCAGCCCGCGGTGAGCGACGCGGCGAGGGCGATCGAGCCTGCGCTCGCGCGCATCGTTTCGCGGCCGTTCTCGCTGCTGCTCGGGGATCGGTGGAAGGCGGAGCGCGCCGCGCTCGACCGATTTCGCGACAAGCTCCGGACCGAGCTCGCGAGGGGGTCCGAGCCGCCGCCGGCGGGCCTGCCGATGAGCGCGCTGGCCCAGCGGTACGCGCTCCGCCGCGGGGCCGACAAGCTGGGCGCCGAGTTCCAGCGCGCGTTCCGCGCCGGCGCGGAGGCTCCTCCGGTGATCAAGGCGCTGGCGCGCGCCCTCGGCCCCGGGGCGCACGCGACGCTGCTCCGCAGCCCGCTGCTGGAGATCGCGCTCGCGGAGCAGCAGCCGGAGAGGACGATCCACGTGATCCAGCCCGACGAGGAGAGCACGCTGGTGCTGCGGCGTGCGGCCGGCGGCGACTGGGAGGCGCTCGAGGCGCCGCCCGCGTCGGTCGATCTGGAGCGGGAGATCGTGCTGCTGCGGCTCTACCGCGGGTACACGCCGGAGCAGATCTTCACGCGGCCGCTGCTCACCGAGGATGACTACCTGCTCGGCTTCCGCGAGCTCGAGAGCGCGCTGCCCCGCGACGTGGCCGACGAGATCCTGAGCACGCTGAACAGCCGGCCGGCGCTGATCGCCGGGATGTCGCTGACGACTTGGCACCACCGGATGCTGCTGCACCGGCTGTTCGGCCGGCGGCCGGTGCCGCGAGGGAGCCTGGCGATGATCGAGCCGGACGACGCCGAGCGGGAGCTCTGGGAGAAGGGCGTGAGCCTGCCGGGGAGAGCCGGCGTGGGGGTCGTCGCGGCGAGCGGCGAGGACGTCGTCGGTTGGCTCGAAGCGCTCGTGGCGGCTGGGGGGAACAGCCGATGAGCAAGGCGAGCGCGCCGCACAACCCCTTTCCGGGCCCGCAGCCGTACCGCGCCGCGGATCGCGGGTATTTCTTCGGCCGGGAGGAGCTCACGAGGAAGCTCGCGCATCGGCTCATGGCGCACCCATGCACCACGGTGTTCGGGCCTTCCGGGGCGGGGAAGTCGTCGCTGATGCAAGCGGGCGTGATCCCGCTCCTGGAGGAGGCGCACGACTTCCGGATCGTGCGCGTTGATACGTGGCCGCCCGGGGAGATGCCGCTCTCCTGGCTCGTGCGCGCGATCTTCGACGATCTACAGCTGGGCGATGTGCCTGACGGGAAGAAGTTGGTCGAAGCGCTTGACGAGGCGATGAGCCTTGCCGAGCGGAGGAGCGAACGGCCGATCCTGATCTACCTGGATCAGCTCGAGCAGTTGCTCTTTTCGGGGAGAGACACGGCGGAGGTGAGCGCTCTGATCGAGGCGGTCGATCGGCTGGCGCAGAGCCCGAGCCGGGGGCTGCAAATCGCGCTCTCGCTGCGGGAGGATTACCTCGGGCGTTTCCGGGATCGGGCGAGAGGGCGGCGGGAACTTCTCGATCACGGTTTTCGGCTAGGACCGCTCACGGTCGGCGAGATGGCCCGGGCGGTGTGCCAGGCGGTGAAGGACGGGAGGCCGGCCCAGCGCTGGAGCGGAGAGCAGGTACGCGCACTGATGCTGGAGGTGCGGACGCCTGGATCGTCGGCCTCGGAGGAGGCAGAGGTGCAGGCCGCCTTCGGGCAGATCGTTTGCCGTGCGCTGTGGGAGGAGCGCGCGGCGGGGCAGGGCAGCGAGGCCGGGGTCGTGGAGGCGGAGGCCATCGTGTACCGCTACCTCGAGGCCACGGTGGATGGGCTGGGGGCGCTGAGCGAGGCAGCGCGGCACCTGCTCGAGGAGCACCTCGTCGATGGAGAGGGGCACCGGACTTTGCTGACCGAGCACGAGGCGCGCGGCGTGCTGCCCGCCGGCGCTGCAGAGGAGGTGCTCGGGCGGTTGGAGAGGGCGGCGGTGCTTCGCGCAGCGGAGCACCAGGGGAGCCGGTACTTCGAGCTCGGGCACGACTGGCTGGCGAGCCGGGTGTTCCAGCGGAGGCGGGAGCGGGAACAGGAAGAGGCGGAGAGGAAGCGGAGGGAGAAAGATGGCCAGAGGATCGCCCGCGAGCGCAAAGCGCGGCGGACGCTGGCAGCGATTGCGGCAGCCGCGGTTGTGGTGGCCGCCGCGATGGCGGTCATCGTTCTGTGGGCGTTAAGGCAGCGGGACATGGCGCGGAGCGCCGAAGATGCCGCGCGAAGGGCGGAGGGGGCGGCGAAGACAGCGCAGCAGGAGGCTACGGCCCAGGCGGGGCGCGCGCGGACTTCTTTCTTGATGGCCGGAGTTCGTGAGCTCTTGGCGAGAAACAAGCCGGCGCCAGCGGTGAAGCTGCTGCTCGAAGTCGCGGAGCCGGAAAAAGTACGAGGCTGGACCGACTTGACACATGATGTGCTGGTTCTGGGTCCTCCGATGCTGACGCTGCGCGGTCATCGCAGTGAAGTGTTCTTTGCCGGCTTCAGCCCCGATGGCCGGCGCGTCGTCACCGCGTCGGCGGACAAGACGGCGCGGGTGTGGAACGCAGACGGCAGGGGAGCGCCCGTTGTGCTCCGGGGCCACGAGGGCGAGGTTGTGTCGGCGGCGTTCAGCGCCGACGGGCAGCGGGTGGTCACCGCGTCAGCGGACAAGACGGCGCGGGTGTGGAACGCAGATGGCAGCGGAGCGCCCGTTGTGCTCCGGAGCCACGAGGGCGAGGTTGTGTCGGCGGCGTTCAGCCCCGATGGCCGGCGCGTCGTCACCGCGTCGGCGGACAAGACGGCGCGGGTGTGGAGCGCAGACGGCACGAGAGCGCTCGTCGTGCTCCAGGGGCACGAGGGCAAGGTTGTGTCGGCGGCATTCAGCGCCGACGGGGAGCAGGTGGTCACCGCGTCGAGGGACGCTACGGCGCGGGTGTGGAACGCAGACGGCAGGGGAGCGCCCGTTGTGCTCCGGGGCCACGAGGGCGACGTTGTGTCGGCGACGTTCAGCGCCGACGGGCAACGGGTGGTCACCGCGTCGGACGACAAGACCGCGCGGGTGTGGAACGTAGACGACAGCGGAACGCCCGTTGTGCTCCGGGGCCACGAGGGCGAGGTTGTGTCGGCGGCGTTCAGCGCCGACGGGCAACGGATAGTTACCGCGTCGAGGGACAGGACGGCGCGGGTGTGGAAAGCGGACGGCAGCGGCCAGCCGGTCGTGTTCCGGGGCCACGAGGAGTGGGTTTTGTCGGCGGCGTTCAGCGCCGACGGGCAGCGGGTGGTCACCGCCTCGGACGACAAGACGGCCCGGGTGTGGAGAGCGGACGGCAGCGGTCCGCCCGTTGTGCTCCGAGGCCACGAGCAGAGGGTTAGTTCCGCGGCGTTCAGCGCCGACGGGCAGCGGGTGGTCACAGCATCATTCGACAAGGCGGCGCGGGTGTGGAAAGCGGACGGCAGCGGCCAGCCGGTCGTGTTCCGGGGCCACGAGGCCGAGGTTTGGTCCGCGGCGTTCAGCGCCGACGGGCAGCGGGTGGTCACAGCATCATTCGACAAGACGGCGCGGGTGTGGAGAGCGGACGGCAGCGGCCAGCCCGTCGTGCTCCGGGGCCACGATGCCGAGGTTTGGTCCGCGGCGTTCAGCGCCGACGGGCAGCGGGTGGTCACAGCATCATTCGACAAGACGGCGCGGGTGTGGAAAGCGGACGGCAGCGGTCCGCCCATCGTGCTCCGGGGTCACGAGGACTGGGTTTTGTCCGCGGCATTCAGCGCCGACGGGCAGCGGGTGGTCACCGCGTCGGACGACAAAACGGCACGGGTATGGAACGCAAATGGCAGCGGCCAGCCGGTCGTGCTCCGGGGCCACGAGCAGAGGGTTAGTTCCGCGGCGTTCAGCGCCGACGGGCAGCGGGTGGTCACGGCATCATTCGACAAGACGGCGCGGGTGTGGCAAGCGGACGGCAGCGGCCAGCCCGTCGTGCTTCGTGGCCACGAGCAGAGGGTTTTGTCCGTGGCGTTCAGCGCCGACGGGCAGCGGGTGGTCACGACATCATTCGACAAGACGGCGCGGGTGTGGCAAGCGGACGGCAGCGGCCAGCCCGTCGTGCTTCGTGGCCACGAGGCTGAGGTTTGGTCCGCGGCGTTCAGCGCCGACGGGCAGCGGGTGGTCACGGCATCATTCGACAGGACGGCACGGGTGTGGCAAGTGGACGGCAGCGGCCCGCCCGTCGTGCTCCGGGGCCACGAGGACTGGATTTTGTCCGCGGTGTTCAGCGCTGACGGGCAGCGGGTGGTCACCGCGTCGAAGGACAAGACGGCGCGGGTGTGGCAAGCGGACGGCAGCGGCCCGCCCGTCGTGCTCCGGGGCCACGAGGATGCGGGTGTCTCCGCGGCGTTCAGCGCTGACGGGCAGCGGGTGGTCACAGCGTCGGGCGACAAGACAGCGCGTGTGTGGGCTCTCTCTGTCTCCACTCTTCAGCTATTCCTCCGCTCTGCCACCACCGACTGCCTCTCCGCTGAAATGCGCCGAGCTTACCTCGATGAGAGCGAGGAAGACGCCCGGAAAGGCTACGAGTCTTGCGAGCGCTCCTATGGCCGAATACCGTTCTACCCAGATGTCAACCTGCCGTGAGCCGCGAAGGTGCCCTCCGCGCGATATGACACCGGAAGGGTGAGACCGAGCGACGACCACGTGGAGCCGATCTTCCTCGACACTCCGTCTCCGTGAACAACGGCGCCCCGTCAGCGGCCTCGACGCCCGTTGCCTGGCTCATCTCCGCTCCGTTTGTGGACCCCCCACCTCGATGCAACCGCATGTAACATCGGCGCGTGCCCCGCCACGGCAACAGGCCCACCGGATGCCCGACGTTCGGCAGCAGCCAAAGGGATCACCTACATGAACTCTCTCTGGTTCCAGCCCAGGAAGCACGGAAAGAAATTCCTGGAAGCCGGCGGCGAGGACGCCGCCGCGATCTACCGGAGCGTCGAACGGCAGCGCTGAAGAGCGCGCCATCCACGACGACGCTCACGGAACGGCCGCCCGCGCGCTCCCCCGCTGGGCCGCACCTCGGCACGGGGCGTCGTTTGCGCGATAATCAGATGAGGCTTATCGGAATGCCAATGCCGCATCGGGCCTGCATTCCGGTGGCGTGCTCGAATTTACCGCACTTGTGGTCGGCCATCCGACTCGCTTCCTGCGGTAGGCTGCGCGCCCATGCCGAAGCCGAGTTCCCGAATCACGAGGACCACGAGAACCGCGAAGAAACCCGCGCTCGGTCCGAGCGCTCACGCGACATGCAGCGTGCCGTGGCACGCCCCGACCGCGCCATGAGCCCCGCCCAGAACAGGTATTGCGAGCGCCTGGGCATCGCCGTTCCCCGGGTCGAGCACGTCGCAGCGCAGGGCACGGCGAAGCTCTTCCACCTCTTGATCGTCGCCCTCCTCGAGCGCGGCGGACCCATGACCTTCGACGAGATCGCGGAGCGCCTCGAAGCCGCCGGCGTGGTCGCAGAGACTGGCGATCTCACCCGTTCGCTCCGAAAAGCATGGCACGGCATGGCGCCGGTCTACCGCGACGCAACCGGTCATTTCGGCCTCGACCTCGACGCCTTCGCGCTCCGCATCTTCGTGCGCGCCGCCGGCCTCCTCGCGACACGCGCGGCGCCGGCACCCCCCGCGCCGACACCTCCCGCGCCCGGCGACGACGTCCCGCTGTCCGCCGAGGAGCTCGACGCGGCTTTCCGCGATCGCTACATGACGAGCCTCTCATGGGTCCGGCAGGCCGCGGCCGTGCTCGACGCACGGCAGGAGCCCATGACGGTCCAAGAAATCGAGGCCTGCCTGGCGGCGCTCACGAATCATCGAACGCCGCTCGGCGAGCGCAACGGGCCTGAGAACAGCGACCTCTTGGTCCTCGGCGACGGCGGACGCCTCACGCTGGCCCCGCGCGCGCCCGGCCTCGCCGCGATGCGGCGGGCGATCCGCAAGCTGTCGCAGCCAGAGCTCGTCCGGCGGGCGGAGCGCGCGGCGTGCACGGCGCGCATCGCGGCCCGGCGAGCGGAGCTCGACGCGGAGGCGCGCCGCGACACCGAGATCGCGCGCTCCGCCCGCCGCGCCGTCGTTCGCGTGGTGCCTTTTCCGGAAGAGCCGCAGGCCGCGGCGGTGCTCGACGTCGGCCTGCGGTCGATCCGGACCTTCCTCGGTCGCGACATGGCCGAGCTCGCCGGCGCGCTCAAGCGGTTCGACGTGATCGCGGGCCTCCACATCCGCGACACGCTGCACGCGCTGGGGCTCGACGCCGACCGCCGCCGCGTCGTGGACCTCAGGCCGCCGAAGAAGTCGAGACGGTTGAACCGCGCCGGCCGCATCCTGGAGATCACGCCGGAGCTCCTCATCGCCGGCACCACCGGTATCAGTCGTCCTCTCGGCGACCCCGAGAAGGTGGCGAGCTACCTGGCCGAAGGAGACCACGCGAAGCTCGCGCGCCGGCTCGAGAGCGATGTGAAGGCGCTCCACGCATTCTACCAGTACGGTGTCCTCCACGGCTTCGTCCGGCTCCGCTGGGGATTCATCGACGAGGCGCTGAGCACGGATTGGGCGTTGCCCGGCGATGTGAGCCTCTACCAGCAGCTGAAGAGCGCCAGCGAGACGGGCGCGGCCGTCGACCTGGTGATCGGGGCGGCGCCTGGCTGGGCCGATCCTTGGGCGCGAGCGCGGCGCGTCCGCGTGCTCGACATCTCCTTCAATGGCGTCCTCGTCTCGGAAGAAGGGCGAGCGACGTTCGCGATCGCACAGGACCAGATCCAGGCCGTTCGCCTCGTTCCTGAGCACACGGAGCCGAGCTCACGGCGGTCGGACGGAGCAGAAGGAGAAGGGCCTGCGAACGCGGACCAGCCAGCTCAGCTGAACTGAAAGCTCTCCACGGTCTCTCGGAACACCGCGCGCATGTCTGCGAGCGCCCGATCTCGCCGGGGGTTCCCCCTCGCGACGCAGCCAAACAGGGAGACATGCGCCACGCGATCGCCAGCCTCCGCGCGGAAGACGCCGTTCGCGGAGAAGCCATCGATCGCCGGACCGCTGAAATCGAACGCGAACCCCGCGGCGTCCCCTGACAACACCGGAACATCCTCCGTTCGGCGGCGAACCTCGCCCTCCTGGGACCCAGGGAGCGCCTCCAGCCTGCTCACGATGCCGTCGCGCTCGGCGGCGACCTGCGCCTCATCGCCGTGGGACAGGGTGACCGAGAGCGTCGTCGCACAGGTGTTGCCGCCGAGCTGCGCGAAATGCTTGGCGGTCCGGAGGCCAGACTCCTCGGTTTCCTCCGAGCGGAGGAACCAGGTCGCCGGGTACGCGAGCGAGAACCCCTCGTGATCGACGCGCTTCGGGTGGGAGAAATCCACGAAGTCATCGTACGAGTCGGGCATGCTCCCCTTGGGATCGCTCCACCCGAACGACGTCACCGTGATCGGGTTCTTGCCGCCGTCGATCGACAAGCACGCCACGCCCGTCAGCATCACGCGCGGGTTGAGATCGTGGTGCTTCTGGTGCTCGGCCCCGGGAATGGGCGTGACGAGCGGGTACGCCCGGTCGATCCCGCACGGATAGCGAACCTCGCGCGCGGCGCCGCCCAGGGCCTCCTTCGCGGCGTCCCAGCGGCGGACCAGGAGGAGGTTCATCGCCATCGACGTCTGCATCTCGGGTCGCTGGACGAGCGTCGCCACATCGACATTCCCGCTCATGGGGGCACCTCGGATCCGCTCGACCCGGCCCGGCGTGGGATCGGGCACGTCCAGAGGAGCCCGCGGATCGGAGCGGAACCAGGCCGTGCACTCGCCGAGCGGGGTCTTTAAATCTGCGGAGAGGGCCCAGGATCCATCGTCCAGCTGGCCATGGAGGCGAATCGCCATGGCCGTCCAGGTCCCGTCCTCGCGCTCGAGGAAATAGGTCACATACTGGCCAGCTCTCCACGGCGGATGAACGGGCTGATGTTTCGAGCCGAGGCGCTTCTTGAGCCAGTCCAGCATCGTTCACCTCCGATACGAGCGCGTCAGGCATCTCGGCGCGCAGCCACATCACCGCGTCACTCTACCGCGAGGGACCATCGAAAGGAACAGGGGGCGTCGCCAGCCCGCCAGGCCGGCAAGGTCGCCGCCGACGGCTCGGCAACACGAGGTTCGACGGGGCGATTCTGTCCCTCAAGGACACCGCCGACGTGCGCTCCTCCCGCTCTGGACCCCTCCTCCGCACCTGGCGGCGAGAAATCATCAATGGCTACGGCATCCTCGGAATGCCGCCGACCCGTCGCGTTGACCCCCCATCACCCCCCTGGCACCCTGCCGCTCTCATGACCGCTGCCGCCCCCAGCACCCTCGAGCTCTTGCTCGCGGACGCCATCGAGCTCCGCCCCACCCTCGCGGCCGGTCTGCCCGAGCTCGCGGCGGGCATCGCGCCGAAGCCCGAAAAGACCGCGCGGGCCGTGGACGCGCTCTCGCTCGAGAGGCCCGACGCGGAGCCCAACGATCTCGAGCTCCAGCGCTGGTCGGTGATCGCGCCCGAGGGCGCGCTGGGCGACCAGGCGCTCGAGGCGATCTCTCCGCTCCTCCGGCTGCGCGAGGCGGAGCAAGGGGCGAAGGTCGAGCCCTACCGCGTCCGGTCCGGCATGGGCGTGGCCGAGTCGCTCCGGTGGAAGCACGAGGTGCTGCGCGACGAGCGCGTCGCCGAGGAGGAGAGGCCGCGATACCTGCTCCTCCTCGGCGATCTCGACCAGATCTCCGCCGAGCTCCAGCACGTCCTCGCGAACGGCAGTTTCGTCGGCCGCCTCCACGTCGCGGGCGCAGACGGCCGTCCCGACCCCGCCGGCTATGCCGCCTACGCGGAGAAGGTCGTGCGCTGGGCCGAAACCCCGACAGACCACGACCAGCCCGACGCCCTGTTCTACGTCGCGGAGGACGGCACCGCCGCGACCGAGCTGGGGCGCAGCCTGCTCGTCGATCCCTGCATTGCGATGGCGCGGAAGCCGGGCAAGCGGCGCGCTCCGGCCGCGAACGTCGTCGAAATCCCGAGCGCCGAGATCGCGGACGACCTCCTCCGCGCGGGGAGCACCGCGAGGCCCTCCGTGCTCCTGTCCGTGAGCCACGGGCTCGGCCGGCCCAGCGCCGGATGGGCCTCCGTCGAACAGCAGCGCGCGCTCCAGGGCGCGCTGCTCGTGGGCGCCTGCGGGGGCCCCGAGGCGCTGCTCACGGCGGACATGCTCCAGCGCGCCCCCTTCCTCCCGGGCGGCCTCTGGTTCTGCCTGGCCTGCTTCGGGGCCGGGACGCCCGAGCAGAGCGCGTTCTACCCCTGGCTCTCCCTCCTCGCGCGCGAGGGCGCCTATGCCGGCCAGGCCCGGCGCGTGCTGGCGAGCCTGCCCCGCGACGGCGAGCGCCCGTTCCTCGCCGCGCTGCCGCAGGCCGCGCTCCGCAACCCCGACGGGCCGCTCGCGGTGATCGGGCACCTGGACCTCGCCTGGACCTACAGCTTCGTCGACCCGGCCCGCGCGGCGCAGAGCCGCGCCTCCCGGATCTTCAGCAGCCTCCAGTCGACCGCCCGCGGCAGCCGCGCCGGCGTGGCGCTCGACGCGCTGATGCGCTCGTACCGCGAGGTCAACGACGAGCTGATCGCCGGCTACCAGGCCGAAGAGGACGCGCGCGCGTGGAACCGGCCCTCCCCGGTCGAGCCCGTGCACCGCAGCCGCGCCTTCATGCTCCGCAACGACCTGCGCGGCTACGTGCTGCTCGGCGATCCGGCGGCGCGGCTGCCCCTGCGCGGCTGCCCCTGAAGGAGAGCGCGCCGCCCAACCTTCCTTAGGCATTCAGGTCCGAGCCCCGCTTCACAGCTGGAGAGCGACCCGGACACCCTCGTTGCGGAGCGGACGAACAAGCTCCCAGCGTGAATGGATAAAGCGCCCGGGACGGTGCCTGTGCTCACGACATCTCACCGGCGGACGCCGTAGACAACCGCGCGCCGTACAGGCATCGTCGTCGCTCCCGACACGGTGCGTCTGCAGCGTCGCACCGGCCGCCACGGAGGTGCGCATGCGCGCAGACTTGGACGCTTTTCCTGAGCCGCTCGCGGTGCTCGACGCGACCCTGCGGCTGCGAGAGGTCAACGCGGCTTGGCGCGACGCCTTCGGGGCAGCGCCGGTCCTCGCGCCGCAGGCGGAGGAGGCCGCGCGCGCGGTGCTCGGAGGGGCGCAGCGCCGGATGGAGATCGACGCGGGGGCGGGGGATGGATCGGACCCGCAGCGCTGGACGTTCCTGCGCTGCGCGAGGGCCGAGGGAGAGCCGCTCGTCTTCGTGCACGCGCGCGCGCAGGGCGGGGCGGCGCCGCGCCGCCGCGAGGAGGAGCTCGCCGAGGAGGTGGAGCTCCTGCGCAGCTTCATCGACCTCGCGCCCAGCCTCATGTTCATCAAGGACCGGCGCAGCCGCTACGTCATGGCGAACAGCGCGCTCGCGGACTGCTACGGCATGACCCCGGAGCAGGTCGTCCACGCCTCCCAGCACGAGCTCACCTCGAGCGCCGAGGAGGCGGCAGGGTTCGCCAGCGTCGACCGGCAGGTCATCGACACACGGCAGCCGGCGGTCATCGAGGAGAAGGAGACGCGGCCGAACGGCGAGGTGCACTGGTACGAGACCGTCAAGAAGCCGATCGTCCGCAGGAGCGGCGAGGTGCAGGTCGCCTGCTTCAGCGTGGATGTCTCCGAGCGCCAGCGCGCCCAGGAGGCGCTCCAGCGCTCGGCGCGCGAGCTGCAGACAATGGCCGCGGCGGCCCGGCGCGAGGCGGACGAGAAATCGGCGCTCGCCGCCGAGCTCGACCGGAGGCTCGCCGTCATCCAGGCGCAGCACCGGCAAATCCTCGCGCTCTCCGCGCCCATCCTGGAGGTCGCCGACGGCATCGTCGGCGTGCCGCTCATCGGCGCCATGGATGAAGAGCGGACGGCCATGCTCACCGAGCGCCTGCTCGACGCAATCGCGACGCGGCACGTGCGCAGCGTCGTGATCGATCTCTCGGCGCTCGAGGCGATGGACACGCGCACCGCCGACCGCCTCGTCGGCATCGTCCGCGCGATAGCCCTGCTCGGCGCGCGCGCCGCGATCACAGGGATCCAGCCCGCGGTCGCGCAGACGATGACCTCGCTGGGCATCGATCTCTCGAGCATGGTCACGATGCGCACCCCGAAGGACGCGATCCGCCTCTTCTCGACCAGGAGCTGAGCCCGCGAGGCCGGCGCGGCGCGCCCCCATTGGCTCCTCGACCTCCTCCTGGCGAGCCCGCGGGGAGCGTAGAGGCGCGCAGATTTGTTCGGGCTCCGACATTCGAGCAGGTTTCGTCGTGAGCGTGCCCTCGGTGTTGACAGATGAGCCCGCTAGCCCGTAGCCTCAATCAGATACCGAGACTTGGGTGCTCGATGCTCGCGGCGTCCCTCGGGTCATGACCCATCTGGGCACGCCGCAGGCGCGAAGACGCGAGCGCTCGGATCGAGGGGGCCTGTGCCCCTCATCGGACCATCTCGAACATACCCGCTCCGCGAAAGCCGGGAGTGGAGGTGCAACATGAAAAATTCATTGGTAAGGCTGGCGATCGTTGGTCTGCTGACTGGCGCGTGCTTCCTCGACGTGGAGCAGCGCGGCGCCGGGATCGCGCACGCGAAGGAGCCTGCGGCGTCCGAGCGCAGGGGCGGCGGTTTTCAGGGCCGCTTCGGCTGGGACGCCTCCGGCACCATCGTCGGGCAGGGCAATTTCGTGGCGAATGGGACCATTACATTCCACCGCAATGGGACGCTCACCGCCACGGAATCGGGGAATCTCGAGGGGGCGTACTTCTCCGATACCTTTACCGGTACATGGACGCTGGACCAGGACGGCACGGGCACCTTCACCACGGTCGACTCGTCCGGCGGCGTCAGCGTCTTCGACTGGGTGCTGACGGCGCAGGGGCAGCGGGGGACAGCGATCGCCAGGGACGCGGGGGACGTCACGCTGCTCAGGATGGAGCGACAGTAGCCCTCTTGCTGCCTGCTCTGGCGTTCGCGCGCGCGGCGCTCTGAACAGGCTGCCTGGCCCGCCTACCGCCCGGATTCCCCATCGGCCGGCGCCGGCGGATTCCGCTCGAGCGCCTCGATGCGCCCGAGGAACGCGCGCCCCCGCACCGGATCGGTCATGTACACGAACGCCGCGAGCCCCTTGAGCTGCGCGAGCGTCTCCCCCTTCCCGGGCCTCCCCAGCTCCCGGTTGCGGATCGCCGCGCGCAGCGCGCGCACCCGCTCGCGCGGGACCCGCGCCGCGGGGGCCGCCTCGCCCGCGCCGTTGACGACGAGGCCCGTCACCTTCTGGCGGCTGCCCTTGCGCATCACCACGGTCTTGCCCGGGTGCAGCCGGAAGCCCTCCGCGGTCAAGATCTCCCGGACGCCCCGGAGCAGCGCGCCCACCGGCGCGCGCGGCCGCGCGGCGCCGGCGACCCCGGACGGCTCGGGCGCGCGGAAGGAGAAGGTGAGATCGTCCGCATACCGCGTGTAGCGGAACCCCAGCTTGCGCGCGAGCCCGGACACGCGCCGATCGAGCCGCAGGCAGATCGCGTTCGTGATCGCAGGAGAGGTGGGCGCGCCCTGCGGGAGCACGCGCGGGCCGGTCGCCACGTAGAGCGTCTGCCCGCGGAACTGCACGACCTCGCGCGGCGCCTCCGTCGCGAGCAGCGCGACGAGCGTCGCCGGACCCTCGGCGACCCCCGCCTTGCGGAGCAGGCCGCGCACGCGACGCCACGTGATCGTCGGGAAGAAGTCCTTGATATCGATCTTGACGATCGTGTCGGCGCCGGCGTGCGCGGCCGCGTTCGTGACGATGGAGCGGCTCGCGAGGAAGCCGTGCGCCGCGGCGTGGACCGGGAGCTTCTCGAACAGATTGCGGAGCGCCCAGCGCTGCGCGCGCTTGAGCTCCCGCTTCGGGGACGAGATGGCGCGCGCGCTGCCGTCGCGCTTCGGGATCAGCCAGCGCCGGTAATGCGTGCCGGCGTCGACCTCGCGGTGGTACGCGAGCCAGCGGAGCCGCGGGATCGTCAGCCCGAGCGCGCTCGCGAGCTCGCCCGCGGAGGGCAGGTCGGGCAGGCCGCGCGAGCGCGCGCGCTCGGCGAGGCCCGGGACGTCGAAGGCGTCCGGCCCCTCGCGATCGCGGAAGTGCACGCCGGCGCCGAGGTGGTTGATGTGCGTGGCGAGGTACGCCTCCCAGGCGAGGCGGCGCAGCGCGCGGCGCTCCCGGGCCTCGACCTTCTTGCGCTCCTTCCACTGGGCGCGCTCCCGGTCCGACATCGCCTTGGGATCGCCGGTCGCGACGGCGCCGCGCGCGGCGAGCTCCGCGCTCACCCACGCGTCGATCCCGCCCGCCTCGGCGATCGCCTTCCAGCGGGCGACGCGCTCCTCGTGGGCGAGGCGGCGCTCCTCGGCGCTGCCGCGCGCCGCCGCGAACGGGGCGGGCGGCGTCGCGAGGGGGAGAACGACGGGGGCTCGGGCGGGGACGGTCGCGTCGATCTTCGCGGTCATGTCTCGGTGAAAGCGCGGCTGTACAGCACGATGGAAGCGGCCGGCGGCCGGCGGTCGAGCTCGGCGCCCTTCGCCGATCGCGGGTTCATGTCGCCAAGAGAGGCCCCGAGCGCATCACCTTCTACCCATGGGGCACGGTAGCCTCACCGGTTCTCCGGCTAGACCAGCGCTACGGCGCCGGGAGAAACGGCGGTTGCGAGGTTGTCTCAGCTCTCCCGGCGCCGTAGCGCTGGTCTAGCCGAAGAGAACCAAGAACAGGCTACCTTGCGGAGAGTGACTGGCGGTTCCTCCAGAGCGGCGCGACGCCGCTCCTGCGCTCGAGGCGCGGAGGCTGGTGCGTTCAGAACCTCTCCTGGCAACACGACGCAATCTGACGTTGACTGACGTTTGCTGAGACCTCCTTCCCCTCGTCACGCCGTCGACGCTTCGGCGTCGACGAACCCCGACGACGTCAACGCATCCAGGCGCTTGAAATACGCGTCGCGCGCTTCGCCGTCCGTGTCAAACCAAATGCGCTGATGGCGAGGGTCCTCCTTGCCGCGCGCGCCCCACGACAGGTGCACGACACGGTCGTCCAGCGAGACACGGTAGACCACCTCCGCGCCCGAGGCCTCGCGGCGCACGTAGGTGCGCGTCTCGGCGCGGATGAGCGCCCGCCCCTCGGCCGTCTTTCGCTGGGCGTCCCGCGCGGCGCGCTCGCGGGCGTAGGCGACGCGCAGCGCGATCATGTGCTCGCACGGCCCCTCCCGGAGGCCGCTCCGGCGGAACGTGGGGCAGCTGCACCACGCGTCCGAGACGCGGCCCTCGAGATCCACCGTGAACCGGGGCGAGAAGCTGCGGTGCGCCTCCCGGTCCGCGACCTCGCCGTGGATCTCCGTCCCCTCGCCGGCGATCTCGTGCACCTTGGTCGGCCGCACCGCGCCCGGCGCGGCGAGCAGGCGGTGGGCGGCGGCCTCGCGGGGCGAGCTGTAGCGGATCTCGCGCTCGTCGACCGGCTCGGCGAAGAGCTCGCGCGGGCGGTAGACGCGGCGCGCGACGTCGTAGAGCACGCGGCCGCGCAGGCACTCGAGCTGGAGCGCCGCGCGGGCGTCCTCGGCGCTCGCGCCGGCCGCGAGGGCCGCGAGCGGGAGCGGCCCGCGCTCGCGGAGCAGGGCGAGCTGCCTGCCGGCGAGCGCGTCGAGCGCGCCGCCGTGCTCTCCGTCGCGGGGCATCAGGGCGTCGAACGAGGCGGCGCTGGCCCAGCTCGCGTCGGTCCAGCCCGTGAGCGCGACGGTCAGCGTCGCGCGGCCGAGATCGAGCACCCAGAAGACCGGCAGCCCGGGGCCCCGGAGCTCGGCGCGGGCGCTCCGCACGTGCGGCAGGAGGCGCGAGAGCGCGAGCAGCCGCTGCCGGCCGAAGGTCCGGACCACGCGCGGCGGGCCCTCGTACGGAGGGCCGTGGCCCTCGAGGAGGATCTCCCACGGCTCGAGGATGAGGCGCGGCGGCTTGCCGGGGACGAGCTCGAAGCGCAGGCCGCGGGGCGGCTTCTTCGCCTTGCGCGTGCGGAGCACGAAGAGGGCGTTGTAGAGGTCGATCGGGGCGAGCTCGCACGAGACCGCGGGGAGCGTCGCCGCCGACTGCACCTGGAGGAAGCCGCGCAGCCACGTGGCCGGGACCTCGAGCGAGCGCTCGATCGGCGCCGGCGGCGCGGCCGGCGCGGCGCCGCCCGGGGCGCGGGACGCGCCGGCGTCGAGCTCCACCTTCGTGTAGACGCGCAGGCGATCGATCTGCTCGACGATGCGCGGCGAGAGATCGACGAACGCGGTGCCGTGGGCCGCCTCGCGGCCCTCGAAGAGATCGCTCGCGAAGGCGAGCCGGGCGTAGGCGCTCTCGTCGCGCGAGAAGACCTCGATCGCGACCTCGTCCGGGTGCACCGTGAGCACCGGATCGAGCGCGCCGGCGGGCTTGCGCGCGCCGGGGGAGCCGTCGCCCTGGCCCGCGGCGCCGCCGCCGAGGGCGCCCTCCAGGTACGCCTTCTGCGCCTCCCAGATCGCCGCGGTCGCCTTCTTGCCCTGCTTCATCAGGTAGGCGAGGTACGCGGTGCGATCGCGGCCCTTGTACCGGAGGTCGCTCTCCAGGAGCGTCGCCAGCGTGACCATCGCGTCGCGGAAGAGCGCCGCGTCGCGGACGGTGCCGCGCACGCCGACCGGGCCGCGGGCGCTGTCGAGGGAGAGGCGCACGCTCGACTGGAGCGGGGCGGCGGCGAGCTCGCTCGGCGCGGCGTACCGGAGGTGGATCGGACGGGCGAGGGCTGCGGTCATGCGTTGACTCCGTCGGGGGGCCCGGGCTCGGCGGGCGCGCGCGTGGTCGAAGCCCGCCGCGCGCGCTCGTTCGCGGCGCTGCGCTGCGCGCGGCGGTACGCCCGGTACGCGGCCTTGCGGACGGCGGCGTCGGGCGCCGCCGCCTTGTCGAACGCGAGCGCGGCCAGCGCCTCGAGCGCGCGCTCGCCGCCGGCGCGGCCGAGCGCCGCGATCGCGTCGAGGCGGGCCGCGGCGTCGCCGCCCTCGCCCCTGGCGAGCGCGACCAGCGGGGCGAGCGCGGCGGTGTCTCCGCGCGCGAGCATCGCCGGCAGCGCGAGGCGCCGGCCCGGCTCGCTCGCGGCGAGCGCCGAGAGCGCCGCGGGCGGGGCGGCGCGCGCCGTCGGGCCGAAGGCGACCGGATCGAACGGCCGCGCCGCGGCCGCGCGCGCGGCCGCGCCGTCCGGCGCGAGCGCGGCGAGCGCCGCCGCCGCGGAGGCGCGGACGCCGGCGTCCATGTCCACGAGGGCCGCCGCGAGGGCGTCCGCGGCGCCCGCGGGAGGCGCGCCGCCCGCGGCGGTCGCGAGCGCGGCGAGCGCGCGCGCGGCCTCGCGGCGGACCTCGCCGGGGGCGGCGCCGTCCGCGAGGAGCGCGGCGAGCGCGGGCGCCATCGCGGTCGCGCCGGCCCGCGCGCCGGCCCAGAGCAGCTCGCGCCACGCCGCGGCCTCGGCGTCGCGCGCGTCGCCGTGCGCGGCCGACCAGCGCTCCGCGGTGCGCCGCGCCGCCGCGGCGATGGCCGCGGCGAGGGCCTCTCGACCGCCGTCCACGGCGCCGGCGGCGATGAGCCGCGCGGCCTCCTGCCGCGCCGGGGCGCGGTCGTCCTCGAGCATGGCGCGGAGCGCGGCCGCCGGCAGCGACCCGCGGCGGAGCAGGCCCATGGCGAGGCGCTGCCGGAGCTCCTCGTCCTTGAGCGCCGCGAGCCGGGGCAGGAGCTCGGCCGGGTCGGCCTCCGCGGCGAGGTAGCTCGCCGCCGGGCTCGCGATGTCGTCGTGCTCGCTCGCGACCGCGAGGAGCTCGACGCGCGTCCGCTCGCCCGGGAAGAGCTTCTCCAGCGCCTTGCGCGCGGCCTTGCGGACCTCGGCGCTCCGCGCGTCGAGCGCGCGCGCGAGGGCGGGCTCGGCCGCGCGGTCGCCGAGCTCGCCGAGCTCGTTCACCGCGACGAGGCGGAGCCGGTCGGGCGTGTCGCCGGCGCGCGCGAGCTCCTCCAGGAGCACGCGGGCGCGCTCGCCGCCGATCCAGCGCACGCCCCGCGCCGCCGACTCGCGCAGGTCGACGGCGTCGGCGTGGAGCGCCTGCTCGACGCGCTCGGAGGCGCGCCGGCGGAGCTCGGCGCCCTCGAGCTTCGGGGCGATGCGGCCGAGCGCCTCGGTGGCGGCGGCCTGCATGGTGAGCTCGACCGGCGACTCCTTGGTGCCGCCGGCGGCCACCGCCTCGAGCTCGTCCAGCGCGCGGGCGTCGCCGAGCGTGCCGAGCGCGAGCAGCGCCCGCTCCCGCTCGCCGGGCTCGCCCGCGCGCACGACGAGCATGAGCGGCAGCAGCGCCGGCGCGAGGCCCCGCGCGGCCACCCCCTCGGCGGCCGGCAGCACGAGCTCGCGCGCGCCGGCGCGCAGCACCGCCTCGAGCGGGCCGGTGGGCGCGCCCTTGTCCTTCACGCGCTTCGCGTACGACGTGACCGCCGCGACGCGCGTGGGGAGGTCGCGGTCCGAGAAGAGCGGGACGAGCAGGTCGTTCTGCGCGGGGTCGTCGCCGAGATCGAGCTCGCGCGCCGCGGCGAGGCGGAGCGCCGGGTCCTTCGCGCGCGCGGCGGCGGCGAGGAACGCGACCGCGCGCGCCGCGTCGCGCTTGTCGCGCTCGCGCCCGCGGTCGACGATCTCGAGGCACGCCTTGAACGCGGCGCCCCGGACCTCGGCGGCCTCGTCCTCGAAGCGCGCCGCGAGGGCGGGGATCGCCTCCGGGTTGCGGGCGCTCCCGAGCGCGCGCGCCAGCGCGGCGCGGTCCGCCGGCGCGGCGGCCTCGTCCATGCGCGCCGCGAGGGCGCGCACCGCGGCGCCGCTCGCGAGCGCGACGAGCGCCTCGCGCGCGCGGGCGAGCGTCGCGCTCGCCGGCGGCGCCGCGCCCTCGCGCAGGAACGCCGCGAGCACGTCGACCGCGCGATCGTCGCGGCGGCGGGCGAGGAGCTCCGCCGCGCGCAGGCGGAGATCGTCGTGGTCGCTCTCCATCGCGCGGCACAGGGCCGGCACGATGCGCGGATCGCTCGACGACGCGAGCCGCTCGAGCACGCCGAGGCGCAGGTCGGCGTGCTCGCTGCCGAGCGCGGCGAGCAGCGGCTCGAGGCTGCCCTTCGGGCAGAGCCGCTCGAGGAGCTCGAAGGCGTAGCGGCGCACGTCGGGGAGCGGCGAGCTCAGCGCGCGCGCGATCTCGGGCCGGGCGCCGTCGCCGCGCGCCGCGATCTCGTCGAGCGCGGTCCGCGCCACGTCGGCCGACGCCGACGCGAGCCCGAGCGCGAGCGGCTCGCCGGCCCCCTCCGGGAAGAGCGCCTTGAGGCCGGCGAAGGCCGCCTTGCGGACGAGGTGGTGCGGGTCGTCGAGCGCCCGGACGAGCGGCGGGATCGCCGCCGTGCTGCTGACGTGGCCCTTCTGGCAGGCGTCGACGATGCGGTCGATGGCGTCGCGGCGGGTCCGGTGCGCCTCGTCGTCGCCCGGCGAGACCTGCCGGAGCAGGCCCATGTACGCGCCGAACGCGAGCCAGCGGAGCCGGCGCTGCTCGCCCTCCGGGACCGCGTCGCCGGCCGGCCGGTCGCCCTGCTTCTGCCCGGGCTGCGCGAGCTGCGCGAACAGGCGGCGCAGCCACCCCTTCGCGGGCCGCGTGTCGGTCTCCTCCGCGGCGCGCGGGGTCGTGTCCGCCGCGATGGGCGCGCCCGCCGGGCGCAGCGCGGCCACGCGCTTCGCCTCGCGGAAGTACTCGACCGGCTTGCGGCGGATGCGGAGCACCTGCGCGGCCGCGTACCGCTGCTCCGGGTTGTCGCTGGCGAGCGCCTCGGCGAGCCCGACGAGGATGCGGCCGCGCGCGACCTCGGGCGGCCAGTCCTTCATGCCGGCGGGCCTCTCGCCCTCGGCGGCGCCGTCGCGATCCCGGTCCGGCTGCGCCGCGGCGTCGGGGCGCGGGGGCATCAGCACCTCGATGAGGTGGGCGAGGTACGCCTCCAGATCGGTGCGCAGCTCCAGCGCGCGCGCCGCGGCGAAGCGCACGTCGGAGCGCTGCGACGAGAGCGCGCTCGTCAGGAGATCCGGCGGATCGCCGCGGCGGAAGGCCCGGAGGTCGCGCGCGAGCACGATCGCGAAGACGAGCTCCTGGACCTCGCGCGAGCTGTCCTCGAGGCCCTGCAGCATCCCGCCGTAGCCCTCGGGCCCGAGCGCCGCGAACGACATGATCGTCGCGACGCGGATGGGCGGGTGCTCGTGGCGCAGCGTGCCCGTCAGCACCGGCAGCGCCCGCACGTCGCCGAGCCGCGCGAGCCCGTCCGCGGCCCACGAGCGCACGGCGACGTCGGCGTGGCCCATGGCGTCGAGCAGGTAGCCCTCCTCGCCGCGGCGGGCGGCCATGGCGAGCCCGCGCGCCGCCTGCTCGCGCACGTCGGGGTAGTCGTCCTTGAGCAGCTCGGTGGCGAAGTACTTGACGAGCCGCGGCGCGCCGAGCGTCGCCAGCGTGGTCGCGGCGCGGGCGCGGAGCGGGCCGAGGATCTGGATCGGCAGCTCCTTGAACAGCGATTTGTCGGCGAGGAGCGCCCGCATGGGGTTGATCGGCTGCTCGTCGCGCCGCGCGGCGCAGAGCTCGGCCGCGCGCACCCGGA
Source organism: Sorangium sp. So ce185 (assembly GCF_051526825.1). Classification (NCBI taxonomy): domain Bacteria; kingdom Pseudomonadati; phylum Myxococcota; order Polyangiales; family Polyangiaceae; genus Sorangium; species Sorangium sp. So ce185. The sequence goes on from NZ_CP150316.1 coordinate 3,127,543, forward strand.
GGTCGAGGTGGCTCGACTGGAGGCCGATGTGGAGCGGCCCCGCCTCGCCGGGCAGGAGCTTGTCGAGCGCCTCGATCGCGGCGGTGCGCGGCCCCGCGTGGTCGTCCTCGAGCAGCCGGACGAGGGCGCTGCGGACGGCGTCGCTCACCGGCGCGCGCGCGGCCCCGCGGGCGCCGCTCTCGCGGACCGACGGGTGGATCGACGCCATCGCGGCGAGGTGCGGCTCCGCGGCGTCCTTGCCGCGCAGCTTGACGACCGCCTCGTACGCGGCCTGGGCCACCGCGTCGTCGCGGTCGCCGATCGCCGCCTTGAGCCGCTCGGCGGCCCACGGCTGCTCGCCGTGCGCCTTGAGCTCCTCGACGGCGCGCAGGCGCAGGTCGGGGAAGCGCGCGCGCTGGGCGCGGTCGAGCGCCGTCTGCGGATCCGCGGCGTGCCACGACCAGAGCGTCCGGAACGCCTCGCGGCGGACCTTGGGCGACTCGTCCTCGATCGCGTCGGCGAGCAGCGCCTCGGCCTCCGGGGGCCTCGGCCCCTTGCCCTCGCCGGCGAGCGCCACCAGCCGATCGAGCCCGCGGACGCGGATGTCCTCCTGCGACGAGCGGAGCGACGCCTCGGCCACGGCGAGCGGGGCCGACGGCTCGAGCCGCGCGTACGCGTCGAGCGCCGCGGCGCGCACCGCGCCGTCCGCGTCGTCGAGCATCCAGACGAGCCGCTTCTCGGCGCGCGTGTCCCGGAGCTCGGCGAGCGCGGTCGCCGCTTGCCGGCGCAGCGACGGGTCCTGCTCGCGCGTGAGCTGCAGCAGCGCGCCGAGGGCGCGCGTGTCGCCGAGCTGCGCGAGCCCGCGCGCGCCGCGCACCGCCGTGTCCGGCGTGCGGCACGCCATCGCGGTGAGCAGCGGCTCGAGGTCGGGCTCCGCCGGCCCTTCGCCCGGGCTCCCCACGCCGGGGATCCGGGCGCGCGCGGCCTTCAGGTCCGCGTCGTCGGGCGCCTTCGGCTTGGCCTTCGCGTCCGGCGCGGGCGGCTCGCCCTCGCCGTCGCGGGCGCGCCGCAGCACCTCGGCCGCGCGCCGGGCGATGTCGAGCGCGGCGCGGCCGAGGTCCTCGTCGCGCGCCTCGAGCGCGTGGGCGAGCGCCCGCCGCTCGATCACCTTCGCCGCGAACGCGATGCGGCGCACCTCGGCGTCCTCGTCGTCGAGCGCGCGCGCCGCGATCGGCGCGAACGCCGGGGCCGAGAGCCAGCCCTGGAGGGCGGCCCGGATGAGCGCCTCGACCCGGAGGTCGGCCGGGCCGCGCTCGAACGCGGCGCGGAGCGGCTCCGGGCTGCCCGGGTGGAGCTTCTCCAGCTGGTCGAGCGCCGTGAGCCGGACCGACGCGTCGCGGGCGGCGAGCTTGTCCGCGATGAGCCCCGGGATGAGCGGCGAGCTGCCGTGGAGCTTGCCGAGCTCGACGAGCGCCCGGCGCTGGACGTCCGCGGCGCGCGCCTCGAGCCCCGCGCGGAGCGGGGTGAGCGGCGCGTCGCGGTCGATCGCGCGGAGCGCCTCCAGCGCGGCCAGGCGAACGGCCGCGTGCTCGTCGTCGAGCGCCTCGCGGAGCTTCGCGCGCGCGCCGCGGCGCCCGCGCGCCCCGAGCTCGCGGGCGGCGAGCGCGCGCACCTCGGCGTCGCGGTCGGACCGGAGCGCGCGCGCCGCGGCCTCGAGCGCCTCGGGCTCGTCGAGCGCCGCGAGCTGCTTGACGGCGGCCTCGCGGGCCGGCCGCGCCCCGGAGAGCGCCTGGGCGAGGGCGTCGAAGCCGTGCGCGAGCTCCGCGGCGCCGTCGGCGAGCGCGCCCGCCGCGTCGATCGGGAAGCGCCACACCGTGCGCCGGTCTCCCGCGGCGAAGACGGCGCCGAGCCCGTCCTTCGCGTCCGCCGTACCGCGGCCGGACGCGCGCGACCCCTTGCGCGCGGCGGCGCCCTCGGCGGGCGCGAGCGCGAGCGCGTGGAGCGGCAGCGCGCTCGTCTCCAGCGTGCGCGGCTTGCGCCGGTCCTCGAGGCGGTGGACGCGGATCGCGCCGTCCGCGCCCGCGGACACCAGGCGATCGCCGGCCTCCTTGCCGTCGTCCTGCGGCGGCGGGGTGGGCAGGCACAGCAGCGCGCGGACCCCGCCCGCGTGCCCGGTCCCGTCCGCGCCGCGCACCTCGCACTCGACGTCGCCGACGAGGTACCAGAGCCGCACGGTGCCGTCGTCGCCGCCCGACGCGAGCCGCCCGTCGCGCGGCGTGAACGCGAGCGCCGCGACCGGCCCGTCGTGGCCGGGCATGTCGCGGCGGGCGCCGGTCGACAGGGTGATCACGCGGACGACGCCGTCGTCGCCCGCGGCCGCGACGAGCTCGCCGGCGGGGTCGAAGGCGACGGCGCGGAGCGGCGCCGCCGAGAGCGCGAACGCCGCGACCTCGGCCGCGGCCCCGGGCGGCGGGGCAGCGGACCCGTCGCCCCCGCCGACGCGGAAGACCCGCAGCGCGCCGTCGGCGCCGACGGTCGCGAGGCGCGCGCCGCCCGGCGCCGCCGCGACCGCGGTGACGCCGCCCGGGTGCGCCTCTAGCGCCAGCGCCTCGGCCGCGCCGCCCGCGACGAGGCGCAGCGCGCCGTCGGAGCACGCCATGGCGAGCAGGTCGCCCGCGAACGCGAGGCCGAGCACGTGCGCCGGCACGTCGATCGAGCGCACCGGCTTGTTCGCCGCGTGATCGAACAGCGTCACCTGGCTCGCGCCGGCGGGCGATCGCGCGGGCGACGTCCCGCCCGGCGCCGGCGCGCGCACCCCGCCGACGGCGAGGAGCCGCGGGCCGGCGGCGAGCGCGCGGACCTTCTCGTAGTGGCCGATCGTGTGGCTCATGCGCGCTCCTGTCCGGCGCTCGGCGCGGCGAGCCCCTCGATCTCGAGCCCCGGGTGCGCGCGCCGGAGCCGCATCAGCGCCGCCAGGCAGGCCTGCCACTCGCCCTTCGCGATCGACCCGGTGAACTCGGCGATGACCGGGGCGACGAGCGCCGCGAACGCCGCGTCCTCGACCGCGAGATCGCGCACGACCTCGATCACGTGCCGCTTGGCCTCGCTCGCGGAGAGGCGTCGCCGCGGGCCCGCGTCGTCGCCCGGCTCCGGCGAGCGCCCCGCGGGGATGCCGGAGAGCACGTACCGCAGGAAGGCCCGGAGCGCCTCGACGTCCGCGAACCGGCCCGCGTCCTCCGGCGCTTCCGCCGCCGGGCGCGGCCCCTCTTCCTTTTCCTTCCCGCGCGCGTCGTCTTTCCCGCGCGCGGGGCGCGGCTGCCAGCCCGGCGGCAGATCGCGCGGCCGGTGCTTCTCCCAGAGCATCCGCACCGCGAAGAGGCGCACCTCGCGGTCGGCGCTCTGCATCAGCCAGCCGAGGCGCTCCGGGCCGCCGAGGCGCGCGTAGTGCTTCAGGATGAGCGACAGGCCGACCTCGCGCGCGCTCTTCTTCAGGCTCTCCGTGAGCGCGAAGACCTGCGCCGGATCGAGCTCGTCGAGCGTGAGCGTCAGCGCCGGATCGGCCGACGGATCGCCGGCCTTGCGGAGCGCGTCGAAGGCGATGTTGCGCACCTCCTTCGCGTCGCTGTGCGCGAGCTCGTAGACGCGGGTCTGGTAGCCCCACGCCCGCAGCTCCGCGCGGGTGATCAGCGCGGCGAAGCGCCGGACGTCGTCCCGCTTGTCGGAGAGCGCGGGCCAGATCCGCTCGGCGGTGAAGGCCGAGCGCTTCAGCGCCGGCTTCAGATCGAGCTCCTTGGCCTCGCTCTGCTCGGGCCCGAGCGTCGGGTGGTGGCACCGCAGGTAGGTCTGCGCGAACGCGCGCATCGGCTCGGGCTCCTTCTCGCCGAGCGCGAGCGCGAACAGCCGCGCGGTGCCCGCCTCGCGGTCGCCGCGGCCGCCCGCGTCCTGCCCCGCGTCGAAGTCCTGCGGCTTCATGTGCGCGAGGAGGTACCGGCGCGCGAAGCCGTTCAGCGTGGGGTCGGCGCGCCGCGCGAGCGCGAGCAGCCAGGGCAGGGTGAGCTGCCGCGCGGTCACGATCTTCGGATTGCCGAGCACCGAGAGCGCGACCGCGCGCGTCTCGGCGCTGAAGACGAGCCCCTTCAGGCGCTCCACGCCCTCGGCGGTCAGGTCGGGCAGGGCGTCGGCCTTCTCCAGCCAGGCCGCGACGGCGCGCCCGATGCGCTTCCGCGTGAGCGCGCCGAGCAGCCACGGCGTCCCGATCGCCGCGACCGGGTGCTTGCCGAGCGCGTCGAGCGCGATCTCCGTCGCGCGATCGTCGTCCTCGTGGCGCGGGTCGTCGAGCACGCGGATCCAGAAGGCTGGCCCGAGCTCCCCTGGCCGGTACTTCGCCTTGAGGTAGGCGGCGGCCCACCGCTTCTGCGCGCCCTCGCCGTAGATCATGTCGACGAGGAACGGCTCGGGCAGCTCGGCGCGGTCGAAGCTCTCGCCGAGCGCCTTGCCGGCCCAGGCCTCGGTCTCGCCGTGCTCGAGCAGCCGCCCGAGGAACGCGAAGCCGAGCGCGCGCGGGCTCCTGCCCTGGAGCGCCGACGCCGCGAACGCGCGCGTCTCCTTGTGCTCGGAGGCGAGCAGCGCGGCGAGCCGCTCCGGGTCGAGATCCGCCGCGTGCGCGCGGGCGTACTCGATCGCGAACGCGCGCGCCTTGGGGCTCGGCGAGCCGAGCAGCGCGAGCGCGGCGTCGTGCAGCCCGAGGCTCCGCAGCTTGCTCTGGTGGAGCTCCGGCGAGCCGAGCAGCGTCTCGATGAGGAAGTCGTGCGCGCTCGCGAGCGGCCGGGTCGCGAGGCGCGCGAGCCACGCGGGCGTGGCGGCGCTCCGCAGCGCGTCGGCGAAATCCTTCTTGAGCCCCTGGATCGCGAACCGCGCCGGAGGATCGGCCTGGCAGGTCGAGAGCAGGAGCATCAGCGGATCGGGCGATCGCCTCCACGCCTCGCCGAAGGCGCGGTGCTTCACCATGTCGCTCGGCGGGACGCCGCCGTGGAACGAGCGCCCGTCGTACTTGCCCGCGCCGTGCGCCCAGATGTGGTTCGCGACCCAGAGGTCGCGGAAGGCCGTGTCCGGCGGGTAGTGGCGGAGGACCTCGATCGCGAACTGCGGGTAGAGCTCGGGGGTGCTCCGGCCGAGCTCGCGCAGGAAGCGCCACGCGCGGCGGCGCATGTAGATCAGGGTGCCGCGGGAGACCTCGCGCCGCCCGCCGCGCGAGAGCTCGGCGTCGAAGCGGTAGGCGAGGGCGCCGAAGAGCTCCGCGTCGAGGCGCGCCTCGGCCAGCTTGTAGATGCGCTTGAGCCCGCCCCACGCGCCGAAGACGAGCGGCGCGCTCTTCGCGACGTCGCAGAGCGCGCTGCGCCCGGCGTCGGTGCCCTCCTCGTAGATGCGGACGAGCAGATCGGCGAGCTCGAGCCGCGGCGGCGGCGCGGCGTCGACCTGCGCGAGGAAGCGCCGCCACGCGTCGGTCGCCTGCTCGCGCCGCTGCTCGGGGGTGCTCCTGCCCTGCGCGACCGAGAGCAGCTGCAGGAACGCCGCGAAGGTGAGCGCGCCCTCGCGGGGCGGCGCCTCCGGCGCGGGATCCGGCTGCTCGAGGTAGGCCTCGAGGATCTCGGCCAGGGCGGGCGAGCCGCTCGCGGCGAGCTGCTTGACGTTCGCGATGTCGATCGGGTTCGGTGAGCTCGCCAAGGCGCCTCCCGCGGCGGGATGGCCTGAGAGAATCGCGAGCCCTGGGGATCAGGTCAAGCGGAGTCGACTCACGCGGCGCGCATCCGGGCGATGCGCCGCGCGACGTGCGGGTCGCTGCCCGCGTCGAGGCCCGCGAGGTACTCCTTGAGCTTTCGCCCGCGCTGGGCGAGGTGCGCCTCGAGGTAGGGCGAGAGCGCCTTCCAGCGGAGCGCCCAGCCTACCTCGGCGCTCATCGAGCCGTGGTGCGGCCGGTCGACGAGCAGCGCGCCGAGCCGGAGGCCGAGCTCCGGGTCGCCGATCTCCTCGAGCTGGCGCCCGAGGACGGCGAGCGCGCCGGCGGCCGGCGAGGTCGCGGGCGGCGCCTTCCAGGTGTCGCGCACGGCGCGCGCGAACGCGGCGGCGTCGAGCTCCGAGAGCAGCTCGATCGCGCGGACGAGCGGCAGCCGATCGGCCGCGCTCGGCGCGACGACGCGGGCCATGAGCGCGTCCACGGCGGCCGACAGCGCCGCGTCGGTCGCGGGGTCGAGCCCACCGAGCGGCTCGAGCGCGCGGCGGGCGCGGCGGACGGCGCGCCCGAGGGCCCAGCTGCGCCGGCCGCGCGCGGCCGCGAGCGCGGAGAGCGCGTGGACGGCGGCCCTCCGCTGCGCCTCGGTGGCCTCGCCGGGCCGCACGCGCGGCGGCAGATCGAGCTTCGCCGGCGGCGGGGCGGCCTTGTCGCCGCTCGACGCCGGGGCGCTGCCGGCGGGCGCGCCGCCCGCGGGTGCGGCGACCTCCTGGTAGCCCTCGCGGAGCTTCTCCGCGATCTTCTTGTCGCACTCGCGCGCCGCGGCCTCCGCGGTGGGAAACGCCTTCTCCTTGCGCTGCCCGGCGGTGCCCAGCCGGCCGTAGACGACGACGAACGTCGTGTCGTCCACGTCGGCCATCCAGAACTTGGCGCTCGTCCCCTGCACGAACTCGAACCGGCGCATGGAGGCGAAGCTATCACGCCCTCTCGCGCTCGTGGGCCGCCGCGCCCGCAGGCGCCGGCGCGACGTCGAACTCGATGTCTCCGTCGGCCAGCGTGAAGGCGGCATGAGCGAAATCCCCGCCGGGGAAGTGCCGCTCGCGAGCCCGCGCGGTCGCCCCGCAGGGGGGCCGCCCGGGCGCCTCAGGACGGCGGCGGAGAGTCCGGCCGGCGCACCAGCACGAACGGCGCGACCACCAGCGACAGGAACCGCAGATCGAGCTGGAGCGGCCATCGCGCGAGATCTTCGGCCGTGGGCTTGGTCAGCTTGCCGGCCGCGATCCAGGCCTGGACCCTGGCGGCGTCGTTCGCGGCGATGGCCTCGCCGACGTCCAGGAGGTCGAGGTCGGCCGCGACGAGGATGACCCCGTCGCGGGCCGCGTGGGCGCGGAGATCGGTCCAGAAGACCTCCCCGAGCGTCTTGGCGAGCTGTTCGCGCATAGAGGGCAGCATAGGGCCCCGGCGGCGGCCGCCAAGCCGGCAAGGCCCCGCGCAGCGCCGGCGGCCGCGACCGGGCTCGTCTCGAGGGCTACCAGCCCATGTTGTGGTGAATCCAGCAGTCGATCTGCTCCCAGCCGATCGGCGTGCCGCGGTGGCCGTTGAGGATGTGGCCCGTGTCGGGGACGATCGCCTTCGTCACGCGCGCGGCGCTCGTGTAGAGCGCCGCGTCGGAGTTCACATACGACGCCGGCTGCAGCTCGTCCGTCTCCCCGAACTGGATGAGCACCGGGCTCGTCACGTCGTGGATGCCGGAGAGCGAGGGGTCCTCGGAGACGGCGAGGAGGCTCAGGAACTGCCCGCGCGTGTACGTGTCGGCGATGTTGGCGTTGTCGAAGGCGATCAGCGCGGGGTCCGCGTTCGCCGCGTCGTAGAAGACGTCGGCGCGGATCTCCGGCGGGATCGCGATATAGGGCGTCTGCAGCAGCGCGGAGATCGCCTCCGGAGAGACGGGGATCGGGTGCGGCGTGAACGTGAGGCCGGTGTTCACGAGGACGTCCGCGTCATTGTAGGTGCTCTGAACGTACGTGCTGATGATGGCGCCGTTCGAGTGGCCGACGAGCGCGATGCGATTGAAGGGCGTCTTGAAGACCCCGCCGCGGGTGCGCATCTCGGTGAGGACCTGATGCACGCTCTCGGCCGTCTCGGCCAGGTCGAGGAAGTCGCCGTCCGGCCGGCTGCTCTCCCCGGCCCCGAGCATGTCGAGCGCCAGGACGGCGTATCCCTCCTTGGCCATGTGCCGGGCATAGGAATAGTCGCGTCCACCGATCGACGGGATATCCCAGTACTCGTGCGTGTAGGTGAGCCCGTGGACGAGCACCTGAAGCGGGCGATACTTGTAGTGGTCGCGATAGTAGAGGTAGCCCACGACCTCGTACGTGTTGCCGTCGGAGAGGGTCACCGGGAACACCAGACGCTCGACCTTGGTGTGCCGGCTCGACGACGACGCCTCGGCCTGGCTCGCGGGGGCAGAGGTGGCCGCGAGCGCCGCCGAGAAGAGAACCGTGCTAAGTGTGCGGGAATACAAATTCATCGATCGACCCTCATGGTTGCGGAAGGTGATGGGAGGTGAGGCAACGTCTCTCGCGGTGCGATGTCCCGTGGTCTCTCAGCTCCAACTCCACCTCGCGAGGCTCGCAAACACCGGACCATAAAACGTCTGATCCACCAAGATAGCTCACGAACACTGCGCGCGCCGCCCTCGAACACATTTCTTAATGAGTTTCGTCTCGGGGGCGATGTCCGTGTGAACCGCTGGACCCGGCCGTGCCGTGGCGCGGCGCAGACGCCGCGCGCTTCGCTGCGTGGATCGTTGCGTGGATCGTTGCGTGATCGCTGCGTCGATCGTTGCGCTGTGCCGCAATGATTTGCGTCCGCGGCTGGCGTGGATGAACGGTTTCCTGCAGATGCCGGAGCCCACGTCCGCGTTGCGCTTGCTGTGCTGGCGATAATTTTACTGCTATGCTTCAAGGTTCTTCGTCATCCGTCATGGCCAGCCGCCGCCGTGACCGCGTGAGTCCGGGGTGATGCGCCAATATGCGATTTTCACGGCCGTACTGCACTCCGTCGCCTGGCCCATCGGTGACCCGGCGCGAACGGGCGGTTCCGGGGATCCTCGACCTCGACGCGGGCGCGCTCCGCCCGGCGCGCGCCGCGCGGCGCGCGCCGGGCGGAGCGCGCCCGCGTAGGCGTGGCACGGTCGATGCCGCTCAGAAGCTCGCTTCGACGCCGAGGCTCGGGATGACGATGGGGCCGAGCTCCTCCGGCGCGCAGCCGCGCAGGATCGAGCACTCGTATTGCAGCGTCTCTTTGCCGGCCGTCGCGTTGAGCGCCTCGACCGTGAGCGAGATGGTTCGCCCCTCCCCGAGCACCCACCGCTTCTCGAGCCGCAGGTCCAGCCGGAAGAACGCCGGCAGCCGCTCTGGCAGGTTCAGCCCGCGTACGTACCGAGCGATCTGCGCGCGCAGCCGCTCGCGCCGGCGGATGTCTTCCTCGGTGTCGGGGCGATCCTCACCGTCGTCGGGTCGCTGCCCGTTCAGGGCGTCGTTCCCCCAGAGATCGTAATCGAGCGTCATCGGAAGGCCGCTGTAGAACACCGCCCGGCCCCCGAGCTTCCAGCCGCGGCCCAGATCGACCGCGGCGGCCGCGTTGAGCACGTGCCGGCGGTCGAAGGCCGAGTCGAACGTCTCGCGGCCGACGTGGCGGACCGAGCGCGAGAGCGTGTAGGACACGAACCCTCCGACCCGCTTCGACAGGCTGCGATGCGCGTGGATCTCCAGGCCATGGGTGCTGCCGGTGCCGCGCAGCTCCGCCCGCTGCGCGAGGCCGATGTCGGTGCCGGGCAGCCGGTTGCCGAGGGCGTCGCTGAGGTCGAAGAACCCGCTCCGGAACGCGGTGATCGTCGCCTTGATCCCCTCGGGCAGCCGGAGCTCGACGCCGGCGCTCGCGAGCAGCCCGGTCTGCACGCCGCCGCGCAGGCCGCCGATCTGCAGGCCCGGCACGGCGCCGAGGAAGCTCGGCGGCTGGTGGGTCACGCCGAAGGCGCTCAGCAGGGCGACGCTCCGCGTCGCCTGCAGCCGCGTGGCGAGGCGCGGATCCACCGTCGCCGCGGTCTCGCCGCCCGACGCGAAGAGGTCGCCGCGCACGCCCGGCACGATCTCGAGCGCGGGCGCGGGGCGCACGACGACGTCGGCCCAGAGCCCGGCGGCGAGGTCCTCCCGGCTCGGGAACAGGCGCGCGAGCGCCCGGTCGTTCCGGCTCGGGAAATCCCCGTCGCGCTCGCGGATGTCGATGTCGAACCGCTCGAGCTGCGCGTCGGCGCCGGCGCGCACGGTGAGGTGCTCCGAGGCGGGCGCGGACAGCTCCACGCGCGCGCCGAGGAGGCGCGTGCTCCCGGCCCGCTCGCCGTCCTGGTTCGAGCTCTGCTCGTAGCCGAGCGTGACGGCGTGCCGCAGGCGGCCGCCCCGGCGGAAGAACCGGTCGTAGCGCAGGTCGAGCCGGTGGAAGTCGCCGGCGAGCACCACGTCGGTCTCCCCGTCGTCCTCGATCTCGGCGAGGTAGTCATGCGACCCGAAGGCGAAGAGCCCGACCCGGTCGTACGGCGAGAAATCGTAGGTGGCGCGCGCCTGGTAGTCCCAGTACCCGAGCTCCACGCCGGGCGAGAAGAGCGAGAGGAGCGCGCCCGGGTAGGCGTAGCGGCCGCCGACGAGCGTGGTGCCGCGGCCGTCGGCCCAGGGCGCTTCGACGAGGACGCCGGCGTCGAACAGCCGGACGTTGGCCTCGCCGTGGAACAGGCGCGAGGGCTCCCTCGTCTCGCCGGCGATGACGCCGCCCGTGTAGCGCCCGAAGCGCGCCGGGAAGCCGCCGGGGTAAAGATCGACCCGCTCGACGAGCGCCGGGTGGATCACGCTGGGGCCGAGCGCGACGTGGTAGAGCAGCGGGACGCGCACGCCGTCGACGAAGTAGCCGACGTTGCCGGGCGGCGCGCCGCGCACGAAGAAGTACGGCACGCCCGAGGCGATGGGCGTCACCCCGGGCATCGCCTCGACCGCGCGGAACGGGTCGCCGAACGCGCCCGGCATCTGGCGCACCTCCTCGCGGGTCATCGAGGTCGTCATCGGCGCCGCGCGCTCGCCCACGACCACCACGTCGATGGCCTGCGGCGGCGGAGGCGGCGGGGGCGGCGCCGGCGCGGGGCTCGCCAGGGGCGATAGCGGCCCCGCGGCGGCCGGCGGAGGCTCGGCCGCCGCGGCGGGCGCGGCGGGCGCGGCGGGCGCGGCGGGTGCGGCGGGCGCGGCGGGGCGAGGGTCGCGGAACGTCACGCGGAACAGGATGCGCGCGCCGATGGGCTGCCCGTCGCGGCGCGCGGGCTCGAACCGCCACGAAGGCGCCGCGCGCAGGGCCGCGCTCGCGAACGGCTCCGCGCCCTCCGCCGCCTCGACCGCGCCCACCGTCCCGTCGGCGCGCACCGTGATGCGGAGCACCACCGTCGCGTCGCCGGCGCCGCCGGGCGGGTAGGGCGGGTCCGTCGGGCCGATCGGCGACGGCAGGGTGACCTGCGCGGTCTGCGCCGCGGCGGCGCGGGGCTGCCCCGCCGCGGGCTCTGCCGTCGACTCGCCTTCCATCAGCGTCAGGAGCGCGCCGGCCGCCGCGGACGCGGCGATGACCCGGCGCCGGCCGCGCAACGGGCGGCGACCCGCCGAGCGGGAGGCGCGCGGCGCGGCGCCGGCCGCGGCGCCGGCCGGGCTCCGGCGTCGCAGCTCCCTGTCCTCCGGCTCCTCCATCGGCGCTCCGGAAACCATGGAGAGTCGCGCCGGCATGCTCAAGCGAAACGTGCCGCCTCGGTCGCGCGCTCCACGCGGTCGGTGCGCCGCGCCGAGCTCGCCGCGCTGGACGCTGGCACCCTCGCTGCCGTAGAACGCTGGGAGCGCCGACGTGGGCTCGAACAGGAAGCGACAACGGAAGTCCTGGGGCTCGCGGGCGCTCGTCGCGCTCGCCGTCGCCGGGCTCAGCGCCGCAGGGGTCAAGTGCGGCCTGGAGCGCGGGCTCGAGGAGCTCGGCCTGGGCCGCGGCGAGGACCGGCCCTCCAGGCCGTCTCCGTCGTCCGGCCGATCCAGCAGCCCCTCGCCGCCGAAGGGCGCCCCGACGAAGGGCGCGCCCTCGCCGCGGCCGCCGGCGCAGAGCGTCCACCTCGAGCTCGGCGTGCCGGCCCGCACCGGGGCGCAGGCCGCCCGGGCCGAGGCCGCGGCGTCCGACGATCATCTGATGATCAAGCCCCAGTACGCCCTCTCCTACAACCGCTCCAGGAACGTGGCGAACTGGGTCAGCTGGCGGCTCGACGCGGCGTCGTTCGGCGACGCGCCCCGCCACCGGGGCAAGTTCCTCGCCGACGCGGCGCTGCCGGACGGCTGGTACCGCGTGCAGCACGACGACTACACCGGCTCCGGCTTCGATCGCGGCCACATGGTCCGCTCCGAGGAGCGGACGCGGACCCCCGACGACAACAAGGCGACGTTCCTGCTCACGAACATCCTGCCGCAGCGGCACGACCTCAACGCCGGCCCGTGGCTCCGGCTCGAGGAGGCGTGCCAGGAGCTCGCGCAGAAGCAGCGGCGGGTGCTGTTCGTGATCGCCGGCGGCCTCTTCGGCGGGCGCGCGCGCCCGGCTGCCATCGGCAAGGGCGTCGCCGTGCCGGACGCGTTCTTCAAGGTCGCCGTGGTCCTCGAGCCGGGGCAGGGGCCGGACGACATCGGGCCGGCGACGCGCGTCATCGCGGCGGTGATGCCGAACGAGGCGGGGATCCTGGACGAGGGCTGGGGGCAGTACCGCACGACGGTGGACGAGATCGAGCGGCGCGCGGGCTACGACCTCCTGACCGCCCTGCCCGAGGCGGTGCAGCGCGCGCTCGAGGCGCGCACCGACGACGGGCCCGTAGGCGGCCGCTGAGCGGCGCGCCCTCCGTCGATCACGTCTCGACGACCCTGGTCTTGAGCCCGAGCCACGCGCCCGACGGGTGGCGGCCGACGACGTAGGCGTCGATGTCCACGCGGCCCACGCGGTAGACGCGGAGATCGGCGAGGTGGCGCTCCAGGAGGTCCGCGAGCTCCTGGTACCGCTCGGCGTCGGCCCGCGCCGCGTCGCCGGCCTCGGCGGGCGGATCGAGGACGGGCGCGAGGAAGTCGTCGAGGGTCGTGACCTCGACCGGCGTCTCGGCGGCGAGGCCCTCGGCCGCGCGCAGCGCGGCCGGCGACGACGCGTCCCCGCGCGACAGGAACGGCTCCAGCGGGTGATCGGACTCGCTGGGGAACAGCAGGTTGTGCGCGGCCTCCCCCAGGGAGGCGAGGAGCTCTTCGGGCGACGCGGAATCGGCCTGCATGCGGATCTCCGGAGGGCGGTGCGGCGAGGGCGGCTCGCCGCGGGGGCTATTCTACCGTGAAGCCGAAGGCGTACGGCGCCTGCATCGGCACGCCGTCCACGCCGAGCGCGCTCCTCACGTCGGAGACCACCACCTCGTAGGCGCCCGGCGCGAGCGGCTCGGCCGGCGTGAAGACCAGGCGGCCCGGCGCGGCCTCGACCACCGCGCCCGCGACCGGCTCGCCGTCGCGCGCCACCTGCACCGACCCCTCGTAGCCGCCCGCGCCCTGCGGATCGATGTCGCGCGAGAAGCCGACCTCGATCGCGGGCGCCGCCGCGACGACGTCGCCGTCGGCGGGTGCCGTGCCGGACACGAGCGGATCCCGCCAGAAGCGGACCCCCTTGTCGATGTCGGGGAGCGCGCCGTCGTCCCACGCCGTGGAGGTGTTGTCGACGACCTGGGGGCCGCCGCCGAGCGGGATCGACACGGCGCGGTTCGTGACCCCGGTGATGCGCCCCCACCACTCCACGCGATCCCAGGTGCCGCGCGCGTACTTGTACTGGAGCTCGGTCCCCTCGGGGATCTCGACCGTGGTCTCCCAGATCCCGCCGCCCACGCGCGTCATCGGCACGAGGCCCGGGTCCCACGGGCCGAGCGCGCCGATGCTGCCGGGCACGTAGACCGTGTCCAGGGCGGGCGTCTCCGGCGGGGCCCAGACGCGGAACGTGACGGCCACCGGGCGGGGCGTCGCCGCCTGCACGATCTCGTTCGACGCCGGCGACTCGGCGCCGTCCGCGTGCACGGCGCGGACGATGTAGAAGTAGGTCTGGTCGGCGGTCAGCCCCGCGTCCGTGAACGTCGTGAGCGCGCCGTCCACCTCGGCGTGCGGGGTGTCGCCGTAGAGCCCGCCGGGGAGGTGCCGGTAGACGCGGTACGCCACCGCCCCGGGCACGGCCCCCCAGGCCAGGTCGATCGAGGCGGCGCTCGCGCCCGTGACGCGCAGGTCTTCCGGCGCCGGGGGCGCCTCGTCCCGCGGGAGCACCGTCACGGTCACGGGCGCGGCGTCGCCCACGGCCACGCTGACCGGCCCGCGCCCGGAGAGCCGGATCTCGAAGGCGACGGTCGCCGTCGCGTCGGCGTTGATCCGGAGGAAGCGCGCGTCGGCCGGCGCGCCGCCCACGATGAGGCCGACCGTCTCGCCGCCGACGAGGTTGCCCAGGTTGGTCACCTCGGCGGTCACCGCGACGACGTCGCCCTCCACGGCCACCGCCGGCAGCGCCACGTCCTCGACCGCGTAGCGCGGCTCCCGGTAGTCCTCGAGGCTCGCCGTGTCCTCGGCGGTCGCCGGGCGGAGGCGGACCGCCTGGCCGCCGCCGGCCTCCATCGCCGCGACGAGCGTGTCGCCGGGCCTGACCAGGAACCGGCTCCGGGCGACCAGGTTCGGGCGCGCGTCGTAGTCGGCCTCGGCGTCGTCCGTGTACGTCTCGGCGACGAACGCCCCCTCACCGAGGAAGTCGAGCGGGATCCGGAGCGCGCGCGGGGTGCTGTCCGTGCCGCTCCCGAGGTACCAGTCCCCCCCGCTCCGGCGCGCGACGGTCGTGTGCTCGCCGATCGCGGCGTTCAGCACGCGGGTCTCGTCCCAGGTCACCGGGACCTGCTCGATGAAGGCGAGCTCGGGCTGCCCCTCGTAGTGCTCGGGGACGTCGGTCACCATCTGGAGCCCGCTGAGCAGGATGACGTAGAGGGCGAGCTGGTGCGCGCGCGTCGTGTGCACCCGGGCGGGCGGGTTCCCGGCGAAGGGGCTCTCGGGGATCTTCTCCGGCGCCCAGAGGACGTCGAAGATGCCAGGGTTGTAGTCGACCGGGCCCCCGAGCATGCGGGTGAAGGGCACGGTCAGCGTGTGCGAGGCGGGGTTGCCGTCGCTCCAGGCCTCGTACTCCATGCCGCGCACCCCCTCGCGCGTCATGAAGTTGGGATACGTGCGCTCCTCCCCGGTCGGCTTGATGGGCTCGTGCGCGTCGACCATGATCTTGTGGTCCGCGGCCCGCCTCGCCACCTCGGCGTAATGGTTCACCATCCGCTGGCTGTAGTGGTGATAGCCCGGGATGCTCCCGACGTATCCTGTCTTGACGGCGTGGATGCCGAGCGACTCGTAGAGCCCGAACGCGTCGTCCAGCTGGGCCTCGAAGCCGTCGACGTTGGCGCCGGTCTCCATGTGCGCGACGAAGCCGACCCCGCGCGCCGCCCCGTACGCGACGACCTCCTCGAGGTCGAAGCGGTCGTTCGACGCGGTGTAATCCATGTCGGTCCAGCTGCCGTCCCAGCCCCGGTTCCAGCCCTCGGCGAGGACGTACGGGATGCCGTGATCGCCCGCGAAGTCCATGTAGCGCTGCGTGTTCTCGGTCGTGGCGCCGACGTGCTCGCCCGGCTCCCACGTCGACAGGCCCTTGTGGATCTCCCACCAGACGCCCATGTACTTGCCTGGCCGCAGCCACGACAGGTCGCCGTCGCAGATCGCGCACGGATCGTTGAGGTTGAGGATCAGGTGCGACTCCAGGAGGCGCCCGGCGCCGGTGCCGATGGTCAGGGTGCGCCACGGCGTCTCGAAGGGCAGCGTGATCCGCGCCTTGACGGCGGAGCTCTCCGCGCCGCTCTGCGCCGGCACGAGCGCGCTCCGGAACGCGTGGGGGGCGCCCGGGAGCGCCTCCAGGGTCATGGCGGCGTAGTCGTCGAGATCGGCCTCGTGCAAGGCCACGTAGAGGTCCTCCGCCAGCTGGACCGTCAAGGGCGTATTGGCGTTCTCGACGGCGCTGAGCGCGCCGCGGTTGTACAGCGACTCGTCGCCCTCGAAGTCCGCGCGCGTCCACCAGGCGGTGCCGTCCGAGGCGAAGCGAAACTCGGTGTCCTCGGAGGTGACGGCGAGCTCGCCGAGGCCCTCCTGCGCGGGGATGACGTACCGGAGGCCCATCCCGTCGTCGAAGACGCGGAACACGATGTCGAGGCGCGTCGCCGGCGCGCTCGACGCCAGGTGGACCGTGAGCTCGTTGTAATGCTCACGAACCTCGGAGGCGGCGCCCCACACCGGATTCCATGTCGAGTCCACGGTCCGCCGATCCGCGCCGGTGACGCGCGCGCCGCGGCCGAGCGGCCCGAGATCGCCGAGGGCGAGGCCGAGCGCGGAGTCGGCGAGGATGGCCCTGCCCGCGCGCTCGACCGAATAGACGGGGACCCCGCCCTGAACGTCGAACGTCACGACGATCTCGCCGCCGGGAGACGTCACCCGATGCTCGTCGCCCGGCTCCCCGCCGCCCGCGCCACCGAGACCGCCGCTGCCACCGAGGCCGCCGCTGCCACCGAGGCCGCCGCTGCCACCGAGACCGCCGGCGCCGCCGAGGCCACCGCTGCCACCAAGGCCGCCTTCGCCGCCCGAGCCGCCGCTGCCGCCGCTGCCGCCGCTGCCGCCGCTGCCGCCGAGGCCACCGCTGCCACCGAGGCCGCCTTCGCCGCCCCGGCCGCCGCTGCCCGCCTGGCCGCCGCCAATGCCACCCTCGCCGCCAAGGCCGCCGTTGCCTCCCTGGCCGCCGCCAAAGCCACCATCGCCGCCGAGACCGCCTCCACCGGCGCTCTGCCCGCCCCCGGTGCCGCTGGGTTGATTGTGCTCGTCATCACCACAGCCGGCCGCCAGGGGGACGAGCGACGCAACCAGGCCGAGCCAGGCGACCCGAGTGCGAATCCTTTTCGCGATCGTTGCGCATTCGATGGTCATGGGCGTGCGTCCGGCATGGCCCACCTCCCCGGCGGCGTCAATCGCGAGCCGTCCCCTGGGTCGATGGTAACCTATTGGAATTGATAGATTTTTCTCGGCAAGGGACCGGGCGGTGGCCACGAGCGCCGGTTGCGCTTGACATCTCAGGAAGATTTCGAAGCCGCTTCGTCCCTCGCCGTCGCCGCGGTGACGCAACGCTCCTCGTCCGCGCGCTGCCGCACGGGAGAATCCGCTTGCTCCCGGGGCTTCGGCGATGGTACCGGGACGCGCCCGCCCTGGGGATCCGATCCACCCTTCCGCTTTCCGCCCTCGCGTTGCATGCTCAGCGCAACCCGAGCAAGGAACAAGGATTCAAGGTGCCATGTCCAAGATGAAGCTCAAGCCCGGCGTGATCACTGGTTCCGCTCTTCAGGAGCTGTTCGAGTACATGAAGAGCGTCGAGTGCGCGCTGCCGGCCGTGAACGTGATCGGCTCGCACAGCACGGTCGCCGCGCTCCAGGCGGCACGGGAGGCCAAGAGCCCCGTCATCATCCAGTTCTCGAACGGCGGCGCCCACTTCTTCGCCGGCAAGTTCCTGGACAACAAGGGCGAGAAGGCCGCCGTCGCGGGCGCGATCGCGGGCGCCCACTACGTGCGGAACCTGGCCGAGGCCTACGGCGTGCCGGTCGTCCTGCACACGGACCACGCCGCGAAGAAGCTCCTCCCGTGGGTCGACGGCATGCTCGAGCACGGCAAGAAGTTCTTCGAGAAGAACGGAGAGCCCCTGTTCTCCTCGCACATGCTCGACCTGTCCGAGGAGCCGCTCCACGAGAACCTCGAGATCTGCCAGAAGTACCTGCGGCAGATGGCCGCCATCAAGATGACCCTCGAGATCGAGCTCGGCGTCACGGGCGGCGAGGAGGACGGCGTCGACAACAGCGGCATCGACAACGCCAAGCTGTACACCCAGCCGGCCGAGGTCCTCGCGGCCTACGACGCGCTGAAGCCGATCGGCAACTTCACGGTCGCCGCGTCGTTCGGCAACACGCACGGCGTCTACAAGCCGGGCAACGTGCAGCTCCGGCCGCCCATCCTGAAGAACTCCCAGGACGCGATCCAGAAGGAGCGCAAGACGGGCGCGAAGCCGGTCGACTTCGTGTTCCACGGCGGCTCCGGCTCGTCGCCCGAGGAGATCCGCGAGGCGGTGTCCTACGGTGTCATCAAGATGAACATCGACACGGACACGCAGTGGGCCTTCACGCAGCCCATCAAGAAGTACATGGATGACAAGGGTGCTTACCTGAAGTCGCAGCTCGGCAACCCCGAGGGCGAGGACAAGCCCAACAAGAAGTACATCGACCCGCGCGGCTGGCTCCACCTCGGCGAGAAGGGCCTGGCCGCGCGCCTCGTCGAGGCGTTCAAGGACCTGAACTCGTTCGACAAGTTCGAGTTCTGATCCGCGGCAGCGAGGGGCCCCGCCCGCCCGGGCGGGGCCCGCGCCGCCCGGGCCCCCGGCGGATCGCCGGGCGACGAGCCCCGGCGAGGCGGGACTGCAACCAAGTCTTTTGTCGCGCGCCGGGGTCGGCGCGACCTCGGCGTGCGCGTCGCGGGAGAGCGCTTGTTCCGGCGGCGCTGTCGGTCGTCTGCGGGCTCAGGAGGGCGACGGGTGCGCCTCGCGCAGCGAGCGGACGGCCCCGGCGGCCGCGGTGCGGCGGCGGGGCAGCCGGGAGAGCGGCAGGCCGAAGAGGCCGAGGGCGGTGAGCTCGATCCCGAGCGCGGGGAGGAAGGACGACCCCGCGAGCGCGCTGGTGATGACCTGCACGAGGACGAGCGGGGCCGCGATCGAGACGAGCGCTGTCCGGTACGCGATGCCGTGCAGCAGCGCGAGCAGCACGCCGACGATCCCGGCGGTCAGGCACCCGTCGGCGCCGGGGAGGAGCGCCAGCGCGCCCGGGGTGCGCAGGGCGGCGCGGATCCACAGGAGGGCGCCGCCCCCGAGGAGGAGGAGCGCGATCGGCAGATTGCCAGAGGAGCGGGTCGTGGTCGTCTGGGTCTGGAAAGCCATGATCCCCGGCCGAGAGCACGCCATGTGCCCACGACGGCTCCCCGGCGAGGACGGCTGCCCGCGCGCGGGGAGATGCACGGATTGCGCGTCGGCGCATGCCGTGCGCGTCAGGGCGCCGGAGGGCCGGGCGGGTCGCCGGGGTCGCCAGCGTCGGCGCGCGCGGCGCTGCGCGCGGGATCGACGGGTGAGGGGCCGCTGCGCGCGGGATCGACGGGCGAGAGGCGGATGCCGAGGTTGAGGAGCTTCACGCAGTCCTGATCGCACGCGGGCTGCCCGACGGGTAACCGCGAGCACCGCGCGACCTCGACGAGCTCCCCCGAGCGCCCGTCGGCGATCATCCGGCACCGCACCGGGGTGCCGGTCCGCGGGCAGACGAGGGTGACGTCCGAGGCGCGGTAATGGCGCCGGGCGAGCAGGCGTCTCGTCGCGACGACCACCGCCCCAACGCCGCCGGCTGCCGCCAGCAGCTCGATCAGCCAGTCTGCTGCCATCGTGACCCCTCCGAACGCTGCGTGTACGACGCAGCAATCGGCACGCCATCGGGAGCGCCGGCGTGAGCACCCCGGCGCGGCGAGCAGCGCTCGTCGCCGATGCACGCCGTGCGCCCTCCAGCGCAGGGCGTGCGCCGCGGCGCGAGGACCGAGCCGCTCGGCCCGCCGGCCGCGCACCCGCGGGTCGGAGGAGCGGGGCGGAGGGGCGCGGGATCCGCGGCAGGAGGCGCGATCGGAATACGGCCCGGACGGCTCGTCGCGCCCGTGCCGCGGCGCGCCCTCGCGCGGATCGTCGATTGCACAACCCCTTTTCATCGGCCGAGGGCCGCGGGAGGAGGTCACGATGACCCGTCGTCTGGATGCACCGGAGAAGCTGGCGTGGCTCGAGATCGAGGGGGGCGGCGTGGAGCCGCAACAGGTGCGCTGCCCGCGGCGAGAGGAGGCGATCGACGTGCGGGCGTGCCTGGCGTGCGAGCGCTACGCGACGCTCGCGATCCATCCGAGCGGGAAGAAGACCTATGTCGTGTGCGAGCCGCTCGACGACGCGCCGGACGAACGCGCGTAGCGGCGCGAGGGGCGCCGGCGCTGGAGGCGGGCGGGCGGTGCAGCGCACCTTGAACGCCCGGCGAGGACGTGCGAAAGCCTGTCGAGCCACGAAGGCGTCCGGAGAGCGTCGCGATGACCCCTCGCCCCAAGCCCACCCGCTCGGCCTGCTTCCAGCCGGACAACTACGTCGATCTGGCGCTGTTCACGAACCGGGAGGAGCTCCTCAGCGACCTGGTGGAGAGGCTGAAGAGCGTCCTGGAGCCGGGTGGACCGGGGCAGGCGAGGATCCTGGTTCGCGGGCATCGCGGGGTCGGAAAGTCGATCCTGACCCGCAAGGCGCTCGACACGGTCATCTCGTCGCCCGGCGCGCTCCGGGTCATCGTGGACGGCGCCCAGACAGGCCACGGCCCTGACGCCGTGCTCAAGCGCATCGCAGCCGACCTCGGCCGTGAAGCCACGGAGAACGCGAACGACCCGGCGCTGCAGAAGGGCGCGGAGCTGCTCCAGCGCTTCGCTGCGCTCACCAAGGTCAGCGTCAAGGAGGTTCGCCAGTGGTCGCGCAACATCCAGCTCGGCGCTTCGGTGAAGTCGAAGCTCGTCGAGAGCGTGCAGGTCGAGTTCGGCATCAGCGGCGCCGCCGGCCGGGTCCGGACCGTCGAGGAGTCGTACGAGCGCGCGATCGACGCCGATTTCCTCAGGGACAAGGTGCAGGACTTCCTCAGCGACTGCCGCGCCGCCGGGGAGCACGTGGTCCTCTTCGTCGACAACCTCGATCAGGTCGGCTACGCCGAGATCGAGGAGGACGTGCGTCGGGTCACCGATCTGGCGAAGGCCATCCTCGGCTTCCGGGACTGCGTGGTCGTCGCGAACCTCCGCACCGAGTTCGTGTCTGCGGACCTGCGCAAGCTGTACTCGAACGAGGTCGTCGTGAAAGGCCTGGAGCCCGAGGAGCTCCTCCGGATCGCGAAGACGCGGATGGGCACGGCGGGCCCGGACAAGCGCCTGGCCCTCAAGGAAGCCGGGTTCGAGAAGCTCGCAGCGACGCTCGCCTCGTGGACCACGAATGCTTGGGGGTATCTCTCGTGGCTCGCGGATCTCGACTACGAGCGGATCGACTTCGCGCCCGATGACGGGGATCGCTTGCGCGAGGCCCTGCTCCGGATCGCGGAGAATCGGTTTGCCGGGCTGCGCGGCGAGGAGATCCGCCGCGTCGCGGCGGCGTTCAAGCACGCGCCGCACCAGTTCCTCACCGGCGTCGAGCTCGACACGCACGGCGTGACGCAGGAGCTCCGTGAGCGCGCACTCCGGTACGGCGCTCTGGTTCCCGACTGGCTGCTCAGCCCGGATCGGTACATGCTCTCGCCCGGGCTCCACTTCCTCTGCGAGCACGCGGCCGGTCAGGCTCCCTGACCCGGAGGAGGCCGCGTGCGCCTGTTCGCCGGCGATCATTTTCCGCGCCTCGCCGTCCAGAGCGGTGATCTGCCGCGGCCGTGGGTGATGCCGCTCGGGCTTCCGCGCGCGCACCGCGACCGCCTCGCGGTGTTGCTTGCGCAGGCGCTGCGCGCGCTCGAGCCGGATTTGAGGCTGGTGCAGCTCCGCTGGGCGGAGCGGCACGCCCTGCTCTCGGGCCGGATCAACCTGCCGAGCTCGGTGCTCGTGTGGTGGCGCGTCGACGCTGTGCCGGTGGTGGACCCGCAGGCGGTTGTCATCGAGGGCAGCAAGATGACGCCGGGGCTCGCGCTGTACGACTTCGATCAGGAGGTCAGCTTGCCAGCGGAGGCGTGGCTCGGGCCCCTGAAGATGGGGGTGCTGCACCGCATCCTGGATCGGCTGCTCGATGAGCGGCCGGTGGGGGGATATGAGGAGATCGCCGATGCAGTCCGGGAGATTTCGGCAAAGCTGATCAGCCCGATCGACCTCGTCGATGCGGCGGAGGCCATGGTCGAGGCCGAGGCGCAGGGCGAGGGGGTCGGCGTGGCGAAAGCGGAGGCGATCGGACGTATCATCGCCGGGCGATTCGCGACCGGGCCAGCAGAGGCCGCTGTGCGCGCCCTCGTTACAGTCGGGAGGGGCGAAGCGCTCGGAGCCGAGGGGCGCGAGGCGCTGCACAAGGCGGGGTTCGCCGACACGGGAGGAATGCTGCCGATCCTCGACCTGCTACGCGACCAGGAGGTCCTCCGGCGGGCGCTATTGCACGTCGCCGCGCTGCGGCGGTTCGAGGGATCAATCGCGGAGCTGGCCCCCGGGCTGTTTCCCGAAGCGGAGGGGCGGGCGTCACCGATACAAGTTGGCAGGGAGATTGTATCTACCCAGCTGCCGAGCCCCGTCGAGGCGCGCTCGCCCAGCCTGCCCGAGCCCCATGCCATGGCTGTCCGCACGGCGCTGAAGCTCGTCGAGGATGGTGATGCAGAGTCGGGAGCTCGGCTCCTGCTCCGATCTCGCCAGCAACGCGACGACAGCGCCTGGTCCAACGATGATCTGCATGTCGCGGGGATGACCCTATATAAGTTGGCGATAAACGAGAACCGGCGGCGCGGGGAGATCATGGATCCCACCACCATCGAGCGGATCGCGGCGCTCTATGATGCCGCGAGCGAATGGCTGGAGCGCTCCGGCGCTGCGCCCGAGGCGGCCGTGATGTCTCTCTTCGGCGCGGGAATCGCCCGCGCGGCACTCGATCAGTGGGATGCCGCCGAGGCGCTATTCGAGCGCGGACGCAAGCTGGCGGCGGCTGCTGATGATTGGAAGGGGCTCGCCTTCTGTATGGATCGCCTGTCCCAGATGAAGCTCTGGACGGGGCGCGCGCATGAGGCGATGGAGGATGCGGAAGAGTCCGTACGGCTCTTCCAGCGCCTCGGCATGCGGAGCGAGGAAGGCTCCGGATGGACGACGATCGGAGATGCCAGGGTCCAGCTCGACCAGCTCGAGGAAGCACGGGCGGCCTACGAGAGGGCGCTCGCCGCTTTTGACGACGCCGGGGATCGGGTCGAGCGCGCTGCCACGCTCCTCTCGCGTGGGCGGTTGTGGCAGCTCGAGGGCAACGTCAAGAATGCTCGCCAGGATTTCGAGGAAGCCCTGTCGCTCGCCAGGGAGCATAAAAACCGGCTCTATGAGGCTGCCGCGCATGAGGCGCTCGGGGAGCTTTCCCTGCGCCGGAGTGAGCCGCTCCGGGCTCGGGAAGCCTACGAAGAGGTCGCGCCGATCTATCACTCTCTCTCCGACCGAGCCGGGGAGGCGCGGGCAATCGAGGGGCTCGGCGATGCGTGTGCATCGATGAATGACGTGGCGCTCGCGCGAGACGCTTACAACGCGGCGCTGGAGCTTGCACGTGAGCTGAGAAATCCTTCCTGGGAAGCGGCCCTGCTCTTCAAATGCGCACAGGTGCGTCGTCAGGGCGGCGATCATGAAGGCGCTCTGCGAGAGTACGAAGAAGCCGCGCGCCTCTACGAGCAAACGGGGAATCGCTCTGCCGCGGGACGCGCGCTGATGGCGCTCGGCAGTATCATGGTCGAATTCAGAGATTGGCCCAATGTTGCCGTCTGGTACGAGCTTGCCGTCGCACGCTTCCGGGAGGCCGGTGACCGCGCACGTTTGAGCGACGCGCTTCGTTCCCTCGGCACGGCATTGTTCCTCGGAGATCAGGCGGAGAAAGCGCGAAACGTGCTCCTTGAGACGCTCGACGTCGCGCGGGCCGACGGCAACGAGCAGCTCGTCGCTGAAGTGAAGGAGCTACTCGACCACTTGGACATGGAAAGGAGACCGGGGGCACGACCCGGTGTCGCGCGGAGCTGAGCCTGCACAAAGAACCTGCAAGACGCCAAGCGCTGAATCTCTCCCCAGCGTCCTCGGCGTCTTGCAGGTTCAAATCTCCACCCCGTTCAGCGTTTCCGAAATGCTCGTCGCTTCAGGCGAGCCCCTCGACACCTCCCGCCCTGGAGGTGGGCCCCCCGCGGCGCGGGCGCCTCAGATCGCGCATCTTCTCCAGCTCGAAGAACCCCGCGAACGCGATCCCGAGCAGCGGATAGGGGAACAGGATCGCCATGGTCAGCAGCACGCCGAGGTGGAAGAGCCACGCGGCGCCGCAGAAGACGACCGCGATGCGCCGGCTGAACAGGGCGAGCGGCGCGCCGAGCTCCATCGCCAGGCTCGCGAGCGCGAGCGGCGGGAACAGGAACCGGTAGCGGACCAGCGCGCCGCCGAGCGGAGAGTGCGTGTCGCCGAGCGCGATCTTGCGCACGTTGTCGTAAGCGACGTAGTTGCGGAGGATATCGCTGAACGCCCAGTCGAGGCCGCTGTTCCGGAGCTTGGTCACCCCCGCGATGAAGTACGAAGCCACCGTGATCGCGCAGAACAGCCGGATCGGCCAGCCATAACGGCCGTCCGGCGCCGGCGGGGCGGCGCCCCCGCGCCGCGCGGCCCGCGCGTCGAGCGAGAAGGCGTCGGCCGACGCCCCGAGGCTCAGCGCGATGACGTGGAGCACGAGCAGGTTCTCGGTGTGGAACACCATGCCCCAGGAGTTCCGGTAGGTCAGGACCCAGAGCAGCAGCGCGCCGAAGAGCGGGCCGGCGACGCGGAACCGGTAGCCGGCCACGAAGGCCGCGCCGGCCGCGATCGCCGCGCCGATGAGGCCCCGCACCGCCCAGAGGGGGAGCGGCGCGGACAGCGCCGAGACCACGCCGATCGGCCTGAAGCTCTCCGGCGGCAGGTGGCCCACCCGCTGGAGGTGCACCGCGCGGACGCAGAGGTACACGAGGGCGAAGGCGCCGACGAGGAGCCGTAGGAGCGCGAGCCGCTCGGCGGGCGCCTCGGCGAAGAAGCCGCGGTCGAGCCGGTCGAGGAGCCGCCTCATCGCGCGCCCACCTTGCAGGTCGCGTGGAGCTTCGAGTCGACCGGGGTCTCGTGCCCATCGAAGAACGCCACGGCGTCGAAGGTGTCGGTCCGGATCTCGACCTTGACGACGTCGGCGTACCGATCGTCCTCCGCGACGCGGGTCGCGACGCCGCGGCACAGGGCGCGCGCCGCGCGGGCGCCCTGGCGGATGCTCTGCGCCAGCGTGGCCTTGGCCTGCAGCACCTCCTCGCTGCCCACGAGGCGCGGCGGGATCGGCCGCCGCTCGCCCCGGGAGTCCACGCCGACAGCGCGCTCCACCGTGGTGCGCGCGTCGTGGCGGCCCCACGAGAACATCGGGTAGGTCGACAGCGGGAAGCTGTCGACCGGAGGCCGCCGGAACAGCGGGGCGAGCATGAGGAGCACGAGCCCCGCCGTCACGCCGTACGCGTAGCCCTTGCGCTCGACCAGCCGCGGGCCGCCGCCCACGGCCGCGCTCGCCGCGGGGGCACCGGCCACGGCCGCGCTCGCGTCATGATCGCCCGCGCCCGCGCGTCCGGCTCCCTCGCCGCCGGCGCCCGCGCTCACAGCGGCCCCGCCGCCGGCGCGCTCCGCCCCGGCACGAGCCCCAGCATCCGGCCCCCGTGGCCGAGCGCGGCCCAGGCGTGCTGCACGTAGTCGATGCGGATCCGGGGAGACGCCATGCTCTCGCTGAAGCCCCCCTCGACGATCACGTCGCGGCTGCAGGCGAAGCACGTCGCCGGCGACCACTGCTGCCGCACCAAAAACCCGAGCACCCGCTCCATGAGCGCCCGCTCCCGCGCGAGATCCTCGCCCCGCGCCTCCTTCACCGCCATCGCCCCGGCCAGCGCCTCGCCGAACCCGGCCGTCGACGTGTTGTGCGGCGGCAGCACGTTGCCGAACCCGTACCCGCCCACGAGATCGGGCGCCACGTCGCTGTCCTCGTCGAGCACGAGCCGCGACTTGAACGCCACGTAGTCGAGGCAGAACCGCTCGTAGTCGTCCCGGCGGTGGTGGCCGAGCGCCGCGCGCGCCGCGAGGCAGTGCCAGTTCTCTTCCATGTACACGAAATCGCTGGCGAAATGGTCCCAGTAGCGGTTCGCGTAGTACTCCATGGCCCGGTCGACGGCGGCGCGCACCTCGGCCGCGGGCGGGAGCTCGGGCCGCGGATCGCGGGCGGCGAGCGCCTCGAGCAGCGTGAGCGCGAGGACCGACTGGCCGCCCTCGTAGAGCTGCGTCGGGCCCAGGATCGGCGCGACGCGCGCGAGGTCGAGCTGCGGCGCGAAGCCGCCGTCGTCCCGCTGCGTCGCGAGCACCATGCGGGCGAGCCGCCCGATGAGCGCGTCGTGCCCATCGCCGACGACGTCGCGGCACGACAGGAACGCGACGAGGCTGAGCGCCGTGGGGTTGAGGCTCGCGACCGTTCCGGGGCTGTCCGCGGGGTAGAAGAGCGCGCCGACGGCGCCGCCCTCGCCGCCCTTGCGCTCCAGCTTCGCGAGCAGCCCGAGCGAGCGCTGCACCACCTTCCTGAGCTCCGGCCGCGCCGGCGCGCCGCCGTCGCCGCCCCCGAGCTCGCACAGGGCGAGGGTGGTGCCGGCCTGTCGCGCGATCGAGAACCCGTCGAACGAGGCGCGCCCGGTGAACGGGTCGACGATGTAGCGGAACATCCCGTCCTTCCGCTGCGCGCCGAGGATGTAGCGCTGGGCCGCGGCCGCCGCCCGCTGGGCGGTCGCCTCGGTGAGCGGGACCGACGGCTCGCCGATCCGGGACAGGAGGTGGAGCACGCCGTCGGCGTCGACCGCGTAGCTCAGCGTCTCGATCCGCGCGAGGCCGCGGCGCAGCGCGGCGTCGTCGGGGGCGCGGCCGCCGGGCGGCTCGGGCTCGCCGAGGGCGCGGCGCAGGACGGCGAGGTCCACGCCGAAGCGGAAGTCGGGGACGCCGGCGAGCGGCGCGTTCGTGTTGAAGGCGTCGGTCGCGATGAGCTGCCACGGCATGAGGCACCGCTCCGCGAGGCAGAGGCCGTCGAGCCCGGGGCGGAGCGCGAGGCCGACGAGGCCCGGCCCCGGCGACGCGAGCGGCTGCACGGCCGAGACCACGTCGATCTTGAGGGGGCCGCGCAGCGCCTCGGCGAGCGCGCCGCGCAGCGCCGCCGCGAGGTCGTCGCCGGGCGCGGGCTGGAGGCAGCGGGTGGCGGCGGCGGCGCGCTGGGGGTCCTCGGCGCGGGCGAGGTGGGTGACGACGAGGGTGGGCCGGCCGGGCTCCGGGGGCGCGGGGCACGCGGCCGGCGCCGTGGTCATGAGCGACGGCGCCTTGGCCGGCGGCGCGGGGAGCGCGTCGAAGGACGAGAGCGCCTCGCGCAGCGCCGCCCCGGTGCGCGACGGCGCGCCGCCCGGCACGGGCAGGACGTCGGCCTTGGCGACCCGGTGGCGGAAGAGCAGCGCGATCGCGGCGAGGAGCGCCAGCGCGGCGAGCGCGGCGAGCGCGGGCGTGGGCCGGCGCTCCGGGCGGAGCAGGCGGAGGCCGCCGGTCGAGGCGACGCCCCAGCAGGCGAACGGCAGCGTGAGGAGCGCGACGACCGCCCAGACCGCGAGCAGCGCCGCGGCGATGCCGGTGCCGAGGCCGCGGTTCAGCGAGGCGACGTAGACGGCCGACGAGAGGAGCCCGTAGCTCAGGAAGGCGAGGTAGCCGAGCGAGGCGAAGGACGTCGCGCGGAAGGCGCGCGGCGCGAGGGGGTGGGGGAGGAGCGAGAGCGCGGCGGTCGCGGCGTGGAGCAGCGCGAGCGCGGCGGTGGCCACGGCGAAGAGCGTCCACGGCCGGAAGGGGAGGGAGAGGGCGGCCCAGGCGAAGACGGGGGCGTGGAGGGCGCTGAGGAGCCCGACGGCCCAGCGGCGGGGTGGGGAGGGCGCGGGGGCGGCGGGCGCGGGGGCGGCGCCGCGGTCGGAGGGCGCGGCGGCGTCCGCGATGGGGGCGGCCGGGGGGGCGCTGTCGTGGAGCGGCTCCGAGGGCGCGGAGGGGTCGGTGTCGGGCGCCTGCATGGTGCGGCGACGCTTATCACGACGTCCGGCGCGCACGATCGCCGCCGTGGCTCGACGGCGGCGCAGGGGGGGCGCCGGCTCAGCCGAACGCCTCGGCGACGACGCGGGCGACGTCGGCGTGCGCGGCGTTCCGCGCGTCGGCGCTCGCCGACGGCGCGTCGACGAAGCACGCGATCACGATCGGCGCGCGCGACGGGCGCCACGCGACCGCGACGTCGTTCGCGATGCCGTTGCCGGTCCCGGTCTTGTCGCCGACGACCCAGTCCTTCGGCAGGCCCGCCCGGAGGCGGGCGAGGCCGGTGGTCGCCCGGACCATCCACGAGGCGAGGCGCTCGCGCGACACCCGCTGGAGCGCGCGATCGCCGACCAGGATGGCTCGAAGCGTGTCGGTCATGGCGTCGGGGGTCGTCGTGTCGCGGAGATCGCCGGGCACGTTCTCGTTGAGGGCGGGCTCGTTGCGGTCGAGGCGCGTCACCTCGTCGCCGAGGCCGCGGACGTAGGCGGTGAGGCCGGCGGGGCCGCCGATCTGCGCGAGGAGCAGGTTGGCGGCCGTGTTGTCGCTGATCTCGACGATGGCGGCGCAGAGGTCCTCGACGCTCAGGCCGCCCTCCGCGAGCCGGGCGCGCGTGACCGGCGCGTGCTCGAGCAGATCGGACGCACGGTAGGTGACGCGCTGATCCAGCCTGAGCTGGCCCTGGTCGGCGCGGGCGAGGACGCACGCCGCGAGGAGCGCCTTGAAGGTGGAGCACATCGCGAAGCGCTCGGCGGCGCGGTGACCGAGGCGCGCCCCGGTCGCCGTGTCGAGGGCGGCCACGCCGACGCGGCCGCCGAGCTGCGCCTCGATGCGCGCGAGGGCCGGCGCGGCCTGCGCGCCCGGCCCGGGCGAGGGCGCTGGCGAAGCGGCGGCCTGCGCGCTCGCCGCCGCTGGGGGCGTCGTCGCCGGGGCCCCGCTCGAGGTTTGGGCGCCCGCCGGTTGCGGCTGCTGTGCTCCCGCACAGCCGAGGAGAAGGACGGAGGCGGCTCCACCGAGGAAGCCGCGGCGTGAGGATCGAGGGTGGTCTTGCATGCGGGCTGCCGTACGCCCGAGGAGAGATGCTCATTCCCGAGAGGAGAGGAAAAGGCCGGGATCCCGGCCACTCGTCAAGGTCGACCCGCGGCCGCCTCGGCGGGCTCTCCCAACCATGCGCGCGCCAGCGCCAGGGTGCGGGTGTTCTCCGGAACGTTCTCGAGGAAGCTCTTCTTGTAATTGGGGTCAGCGATCTTGTGGCCGATCGCGAGCAGGTGCGCTCGGGCCGTGGCAATGGCGGCGCGCGCGGCTGCTCGATCCCCCATGGCGTGGAGGGCCTCCGCGTGGGCGAGGCGCACGAACGCGCCGCGGAACATTCCGCATGCACCGCCCATGTCGTCGACGCGAGCGAGCGCTTCTTCCGCAGCAGCGAGGGCTTCGGCGGCGCGACCTTGAGAGCGCCGGAGGGCCGAGAGCGTCCCCAGCGCGCCGGGATGGTCCATCGGAGACGCCTCCGCCAGGAGCTGCAGCGCCGCCGTGATCTCGCGCTCGGCGCTCTCGAGGTCTCCGGCGCGGCGGCTCACCTCCGCGAGCGCCCAGCGGCCTCGACCCTCGTCGAGGGGGACGCGGTGCTCGTACCCGAAATCGCGGAGCTCCACGGCTGGCTGGCGGGCCTCGTCGTGCGCGCCGCGGTCGGCGCGCAGCCACGCCAGGCTGAAGCGACGAAACGCGCTGAATACGGCGAGGCCTGTGTCGACGAACGGGGCCAGCCCCGAGAGGACCTGCTCGGCGGCGAGCGGCGCGCCGAGGTGCCATAGGCACATTCCTTTCGCCAGGTGGGCGACGCCGATGTCGGACTCGTGATTGGCCGATTGAGCGCGAGCGAGATCCATGGCGCGATTTGCGTAGTCGAGCCCTCGCCACGGTTCTCCTGTTACGCAGGCGCTCCTGATCGAGGACATGGCGGTCCACACAAGAGACGCGAGCGGCTCCTGACGGTCGAGGGCGTTGATGCCGGCGTCGAGCCGCTCCATGGCCTCGTCCGCCCGTCGAACTCTCCCGAGGACGTCGAGCCCGCTGACGGCGGCGACGATCGCCAGAGCGTGAAGACGCGCGGCGCCGGGGGCGGGTGTCGTCTCTTGGAGCAGCTGGATCGTGGCCATGTACTCATCGATCCGTCGCGCCGCGAACGCGCTGGCCAGCATCGCCATCGCCCCCCGCGACCAGGAGGAGGAGCCGCGCGGCGAGATCCTCATCACCTCTTCGGCGTACGCCGCTGCGTCGCCCAGTGTCTGCGGACACCAGACGAGCGCCTCGCAGAGGACGCCGAGCAGCGCGCTCCGTAGCTCCTCCGAGCCTCCACACGCGAGCCCCCGGCGAGCGCGGACGGCCGCGGCGGCCACGTCGCCGCTCCGGTGCGCCTGGTCCGCGGCGCGCAGGTAGAAGTCTGCTGCCCGGGCGCGATCCCCGCCGCGCTCGAAGTGTCCGGCCAGCAGCATGGGATCCGTCTCCCCGCGCTGCTCGAGCCACGCGCCCGCGATCCGATGTCCGAGCGCCCTGTCCGCCTCGGTCAGCATCGCATACGCGCCTTCCCGGAGGAGCGCGTGCCGGAACGCGAACTCTCGCTCTCCCGGGAAACGGCTCTCCTGGAGCGCCACGAGCACCTCCAGGTCGACCAGGCGCGCGAGATGCGCATCTGTGGAGGGCGGAGGCTCCGTACCACCGAGCAGCGACGAGACGCCGCCCTCCCAGCACACCTCGCCGAATACGCTGGCCGCGCGCAGCAGCCGCCGCGCCTCGGGGTCGAGCCGCGACAGGCGTGCTTCCACCATGGCGAGCACGGTCTCGGGCAGCGCCTCACCACGGCCCTCGGCCACCGCCCGGATGAGCTCTTCCAGGTAGAACGCATGCCCGCCGGCGAGCGCCACGATGCGCTCCAGCATCTCCCGGCCGATGCTCGCGCCGAGCGCCTGCCGCACCAGCCGCTCGCACGCCTTGCGCGGCAGCTCCTTCAACCGGATCTCCTGCGTCTGGCGCTCCGCCCACAGCCGGGGAAAGGCCTCATGCACCTCGGGCCGGGCCAGCGCGAGCACCATCCAGGGCATGGCGCGCAGATCGCGCAGCGCTGCGTCGAGGAAGCTCACCGTGGGCTGGTCGCCCCAGTGGAGATCCTCGAGCACGAGCAGCACCGGACGCTGCGCCACCTCGGCCCGAAGGAAATCCAGCCATGCCTTCCGCAGCTGGTCGCTCATGAGCTGCGCGTTCTGACGCGCCGTCCGCAGGGCCACGCTCTCCTCGTCGGCGAACGGCGTATCCACGATCTCGCCCAGGAACGCCGCGATACCCCGCTGATCGGCCGCCGGGGTGCTCCCGGCCACCCGGGCCCGGATCTTGTCCCGGCGCGCCTCCAGCGGCTCGCCGTCGCGCAGGGAGAGCGCGCTCCGGAGCACTTGCCCGAGCAGGCCGAAGGACGATCCCGCTCGCAGCGAGTCGACGCGACCGGTCCAGATCGCGACCTCGTCGCCACGCTGGCGAAGTCGGCCGGTGAGCTCGGAGGCAATGCGCGATTTGCCCATCCCGGCCGGCGCCGTGATCAGCACCGCCCGGGCGAGCGGCTCCTCGAAGCACTCCTGGAGGAGCGCCTCGAGCGTCGCGATCTCCCAATCGCGCCCCACGCACGCCGTGGCCTTGCCGAGCAGCGTGCGCGCTCCCTCCGCGAGCTCGCGCTCCGCGCGTAGCTCGAGCCCGGCGTCGGTCTCCACGACCTCGAAGCGCGCGTCGAGCAGCCCGGCCGTGACCTCGTCGATGGCGACGGGCCGATCCCGGCCGCGCGCGGGGGGCGCCGCCAGCATCCGCGCGGCCCGGTCGATGGCGTCGCCCGCGCACAGGCGCCCGGTCACCTCGGACCGACCCGTCGCCAGCACGACCGGTCGATCCCGGGAGACGGCGCGCAGCGCGAGCGCGCAGCGCGCGGCCTGGGCCGCTTGATCGGTGGGGACCTGGGTCGTCCGCGCGAGCGTCACGATGGCCGTACCGTCGACCAGGACCTCCAAGAGCCCTCCGTGGTCTGCGGCGGTCCGGCGCAGCTCTCCCTGAACGCTGGAGAGCTCTGCCTCGCAGAGCGTCGGCGCGCCGTCCTCGGCGGGCGGCTGCTTGCCGAGCAGCACGACCGACAGGATCCGCCGCTCTCCGCCGGTCAACGACGGAGGCTGCGTGCTCCTCGAGCGCCGCGTGTGGACGGAGGGGCGCCGCTGCGCGCCGCGAAGCGCCTCGAGCTCCTCGGCCACCGCGACCGCGTCGCCGGGGCGCTCCTCCGGCTCCTTGGCGAGCATCCGGCTCACGAGCTGCTCGAGCGCCTCCGGCACCTCGGGGCAGCGCTCGCGCACGCGTGGCGCTTCCTCGGCAAGGACCTTGACGAGGATGGCGATGAGGTCGTCGCCGAGGAATGCCGGCGTCCCCGTCAGGCACTCGAACAGCACGCAGCCGAGCGCGAACACGTCCGCGCGCGCGTCGACGTCGCGCCCGCTGCGCGCTTGCTCCGGCGCCATGTACCCCGGAGTGCCGAGCAGCGCTCCCGCCCTGGTGATCGTCTTGGCGTCGCCGCGCCTCGCGATCCCGAAATCGAGGACCTTCGCGCGCGTCACGTCGCGCTCCACCAGGAAGATGTTGCTCGGCTTGAGATCGCGGTGGACGACGCCGCGCGCGTGCGCCGCCGCGAGCGCCTCGGCGACGCGCGCTCCGAGCGCCAGCGCCTCGTCCACGCCGAGCGGCCCGCGCGCGAGGCGGACCGACAGGTCTTCCCCCGCGAGCCACTCCATCACCAGGTAGCGCTGGCCCGAAGGGGTCTCGCCGCTGGTCACATACTCGACGATCCCTGGATGTCGCAGATCGGAGAGCACCGCGGCCTCTCGCGTGAACCGTACTTCATCGTCGAGGCGCCGCTCGAGGAGGACCTTGACTGCCACGTCCCTGCCAGAGCTCCGGTCTCTCGCCCGGAAGACCTCTCCCATGCCGCCGACGCCTGCGCGCCCGTCGATCTCGAACCTTCCAGCGATCACGTCCCCCGGCTGCACCGCCGTAGTATCGACCTCCTGCAATGAGGATGTCCACTTGAGAGGCCGATGCTCGGCGACAATCCCTTCCACCGCCGGACGAACATCGGAATTGCCGGCGGGACGGTGCGGAGCTGAGAGCTTCTCGCTATCCTCGAAAGAGAGCGAGCACAGCCCGGCGCGTCCTCGTCCTGCACGACGCCATCGTCAGTGGGGAGCCCGGGATAGCCCACGAGGCACGCGGTCGCTGGTCGGAACGGTACATCGAAGAGGCCATCACGACGAGCCACGGGCGCGGCGAGCGCCGGGAGCCGGCGGGCGCGACCAGGTGAGCGCACCATGTCCGAACGGCCGGGCTCATCGTGGCCGCGCTCCCCGATGCTCGGCCGCGATGCCCGGCGGGCGCCGGTCATCGGATGCGGCATGGATGCGCAGCGCGCAAAGGCGAGGCCCGGCGCCCTCCGCCTGCTCGCAGCGCTGCTCCTCGCAGCGCCCCTCCTCTGGACGAGCTGCGGCCGGCCGTCCGCTCGGGTGCCCGCGGCGCGCCGCGTGGAGCCGCGCGTGCGGGCCGTCCTGGAGGCGCACGTCGCCGCCGCGCGCGCGGGCTCGGTCCCGCTGCTGCTCGTCGCCGACGCCGCGACGAGCGCGCCCGCGAAGGGCCCGCCGCCCGCGAAGGGCCCGGCCGGCGCGACGCCGCCGCCGGAGGCCGTCGTGTCCTCGGGCGTGCCGTTCCCGCCGGGCGCGCTGCGCGACGTCCGCCTCCTCCGCCTGCGCGACGGCCGCGGCGCCCCGGTCCCGCTGCGCACGAAGCCGCTCGCGGTCTGGCCGCTGGACGGCTCGATCCGCAGCGCGCTCGTCGCGTTCCGCGCCGCGCTCGCGCCGGGCGAGCGCGCGATCTACACGCTGGAGCACGGCGCTCCCCCGCGCCCCGCAAAGGGCGCTCCGCCCGGCGAGCCCCCGGCGGGCGCGCCCCGGCGCCGCGCCAAGGCGAGCTCCCCCGGGCAGCCGGCGGACGCGCCGGGCATCGAGGGCGCCGTGCTCGACGAATCGCTCCTGCCGGACCCGGACGGCCCGATCGCCGCGGTGCTGCCGCCCTCGTGGTACGCGGCGAGCCAGGTGTGCGGGCCGCAGCTCCCCGCCATCGACGACCGCCGCTTCCCCGGCTTCGAGAGCGGCATCGAGGGTGCGCTCGCCCGCATGACGCCCGCCTACGACGCGTACGGCGTCAGCTGCGCGGGCGCGCACCGCACCTACTACGACGGCCCGCACGCGCTCTACCAGCGCTTTCTCCGGAACGGCGACGCCGCCCGCTACCGGCGCGCGCGCGCCGAGGCCGTCTGGTACCGGCAGCACGAGCTCCGGTTCTCGCCCGACCGGCGGCTCGCGGTCCACGTCTGCGAGAAGGAGGACTGGACCCCCGCGGCGCCCCTCTCCTGGCAGGTGCTCCGGCGCATGCTCGGCCAGGGGATGCTCGACGATTACCTGCTCACCGGCGACCCGGCGGCGAAGGAAGCGGTCCTCGCGATGGGCGAGGCGCTCCGGCTGAACCTGCCGGCGCTCACGGGCGGCAAGGAGGACGTGCTGCGCGCGACCGAGCGCAACATGGCCTGGGCGATGATGACGCTGTCGAGCTACTACGCGCTCGACCCGCGGCCGGAGCTCCTCGCGGCGCTGCGCGGCCTCGCGGATCGCACGGTGGCGTGGCAGCGGCAGGGCGCGTCGGGCGCCTTCGAGCACGACCTCAACCGCGCGGACCCGACCGAGTGCGAGCGCGGCCCGCGCGGCGGCTCGCCGTTCATGACCGCGCTGCTCGTCGACGCGCTCATGGATTACCGCGCGCTCACCGGCGACCCGCGGGTCCGCGACGTGGTGGCGCGCGCCGCGGGCTGGCTCGCGGAGCGCGCGATCACCTCGGACCGGCGCGCGCTCCGGTACCTCTGGGGCTGCGAGACCGACGCGTACGACGACAGCGGGACCGCCGACCTCAACCTGCTGATCGTGCCCGTGTTCGGCGCCGCCTACGCCCTGACCGGCGAACCGCGATGGATCGACGTGGGAGACGCGCTGGCCGACGTCGGCGTGAAGGAGATGTGGGTGAAGCAGCCCAAGCACTGGAACCAGGCGATGCGCGCGTTCGGGCGCTATCTCGGGTACCGGGCGGCGCTCGCCGGCCCGGTGGCGGAAGGGCGTCTGTCCGCCGGCCGCTGAGCGGCGCGCGCTAGCCCGCCGGCCGGAGCCGGAAGGCGCCGCACTCCGGGTGCTCGATGCGCCCGGCGAAGAGCGAGCCGTCGAGCGCGAGATCGCCCTTCATGCTGACGGTGACGTAGTTGGGAGGGCGCTCGAGCCAGGCGCCGGGCGAGAACGTCGCGGTGCGCGTCTCGGGGTCGTAACGGCCGCGCATAAGGTACTTCCCGGACGCGCCGGACGCGGCATGACGGAAGTCGAAGACGGCCTTGATCCGGTCGCCCTGGACCTGAAGGATCCGGAACGTCATTTCGGTCGTGCCCTGCGGGCAGTCGTAATCGCCGATCCAGGTGCGCGTCCGCGCGAACGGGTTGTCGCCGCGGGGCTCGTCCGGCACCCAGTCGTCCGCGGCCACCGCGGCTCCCGCCGCCGGGAGCGGATCGTGGATGACGATGTAGATTGTCTCGGGGGGCGGCGGCTCCGGGGCGCGCGGCTCGGCCAGGGTGGGCGCGGGGCCGCAGGCGGCGAGCAGGAGGGCCGCGCAGGGGGCGCGGCGCAGGGCAGAGCGCCGTTCGGGGACAAGGGCGTTCGCGGTACCCATGGGCGGGAGGGTACCACAGCGGCGCGCGGCCGGAGCCAGCGCCGGCGCGCCGGGCGGGCGGCGGCGCGCCGCGCGATCAGCCGGGGAAGGAGCGGTACAGCGAGCTCATGTTCCGCGCGTACGTGTCGGCGTGCGCGGTGTAGTAGCGCAGCCGCGAGAGCTCGAAGGCGGCGCCCGCGGCGTCTCCCGCGTCGAAGCGCGCCAGCGCCGGCTGGTAGTGTTTGCCCATGAGCCGCCAGTAGTCGGCGGCGCCGTCGAGCGCCTCGGCGTGGGCGCGAAAGCGCATGTCCACCTGCTTCCACAGGTCGGGATTGCGCTGCACCCGCTCGGCGACGCGGATCACGTAATACTGCCCGGGCCACTGGCCGAATCCGGTGATGTTGCCCAGGTTGTAGTTCCACACCTTCTGCCCGCGTCCGTTCTCGATGGCCACGT
Source organism: Sorangium sp. So ce185 (assembly GCF_051526825.1). Lineage (NCBI taxonomy): Bacteria > Pseudomonadati > Myxococcota > Polyangiales > Polyangiaceae > Sorangium > Sorangium sp. So ce185. Next base: position 3,163,609 of record NZ_CP150316.1, read on the forward strand.
GCGCCCACGCGCAGGCGAGGCGCGCGCGGCTCGGGTTCTCCTGAAAGACGAGCTCGTGGCTGTGCTCCAGCACCGCCGAGAGCTCCGCCTCGGAGAGCGGCGTGGCTTGCTTGGGCACCTCGCGTGGGGGCAGGGCCTCGCCGCTCCGCGCCTCGGCGGCGCTCCAGGTGAGGGGACCGACGATGCCGTCCGCCCCGAGGCCGTGCCGCTTCTGCCACTGGCGCGTGAGCCGCTCGGTCACGCCGCCGAAGATCCCGTCCTGATCGACCCCGATGACCCGCTGCCAGGCGACGACGTCGTCGCCCCGCGAGCCGAGGCGCAGGATCTGGCGGACGACGGGGCTCGGCCCCGGCTGCCCGCTCGTCGAGGCGTGCTCGGCCTGCTCGAGCGCGTCGGCGCCGACGGGCGGATCTGTGGGTCTCGTCGGGTCGGCCCCGGGGCCCTCCAGCCAGGGGCGGATGTGCTGGCGGAGCACCCTCGGCAGGACCTCGCGCTGCTGGAGGATGTGCGCCTCGGCGTCGATGGCCTTGCTGGCGTAGGAGTAGATCCAGAGCTGCCCATCGTTGCGCACCGCGGGCGCGTCGACGGGGCCCGCGGCGTCGAGGGGCCACTCCGTGGCCTGGCGGAGCACCGTCGCGGTGGAGAGGAAGGGCGCCTCGGGCGGCCTGAGCTGCTCGACGTAGCTCTGCTGGGTGTGCGTGGCCACGACGAGCAGCTCGCCCCGGCGGGCGCGCGCGAACGCGTCGCGCCACACGTCGATCTGCCACGCGACCGGCGGCTTGCTCGCGTGGGTGCCGTCGACGAGCACCAGGGCGGCGACGGCGCCGTTCGCCTGCGCCTTCTCGAGCAAGCGGGATCGCACGCCGCTGCAGCCGAGAGAGTAGCCGGCGAGGACGATGCGGCCGAGGGTGGGGAGGTGCAGCCGGTCGCGCACGGCGGCGGTCACCGCGTCGAGGCTCTCGGCGGGCTTGCCGGTGGCATAGGCGACCACGCACGGCGCGGGGCCGAGGGCGTCGCGCAGCGCGGCGTCCATGTGAGGGCCGACGAGGTAGCAGAGGACGAGATCGCGGGGCTCACCTGAGCCCATCTGGACGATGCGCATGGTGGATTCCTTTCCTCGATGAGGGCCGGCTCAGGCGCGAGCTCGGGGCCTTGCAGGTACGGCCACCACCCCCCGATGGATTCACCATCAGATCACGACCACGGGCGTCGGGCGTCAAGGCTGTAGGTGGCGCAGGAGTCGTGCTGGTGTCCTGAACGGCCTGGGTTCGGGGGCCGTGGATGGGTGGAATCGGCAGGCCACGGGAGAGGTGCGGCGCCATGCCAGCGAGAGGCGCGGGCGAGGTGGGTGCGTCGAAGAGGCCGCGGATCTGCGCCCCGCCACCCCGCAAGAGACGGAGCGCACGGAAGTGTGATTGGCCGCACGTGAGTGTGCCTCGACCTCGCGCGCCCTCCTGGCAGGCGCGGACCCGCGCGAGCCGCTTGACGATCGGCGTTTCGCGTCTATCTTGAGCCCCGCTGCTGCGGTGTGCGCCTCCCTCGTGCGCGCGCCGGGTCCACACCGGGGGAGAGTGAGCCGCGGCCCCTTCGCGCGATCGCGTCGGCCGCGTGCGTCTTCGTGAATTGGACAGCAGCATGGTTGGCAAATTGCATCTCGATGCGGTGGTGCGTCGCGTGGATGGCGCGACGGCCCGCATCGACAATCCGTTCGGGATCCCGATCACCCTCGTGGCGCGGGAAGATGTCGTCGTCGAGGCCGACGGCATCGAGGAGCTCCTCCGTTTCGCCTCGCTGGAAGGCACGCTGCGCGATCTCCACGCGTGGGAGAAGGCCGGCAGGATCGCCCCGTTCTGGGGCGGCGCGGCCGGCGAGATCCGGTCCATCGTGCTCACGCCCGATTTTCATAAGGGCGCGGGCATCCCCGTGGGCACGGTCGTCGACGCGCGCGGGTTCGTGGTGCCGCAGGCGGTCGGCAACGATGTCTGTTGCGGCATGCGCCTGCTCGCGACGGACGTCGAACGGGACGAGCTCGCGCCGCACGTCGGCGCCCTGAAGAAGCGGCTCCGCGCCATCTTCTTCCAGGGACAGCGCGATATCCCCATGTCGCCGCGCCAGCGCGCGGCGATGCTCCGCGACGGCCTCGCCGGGCTGCACGAGACGGCGGCGGACAACGCCCGCACCGGCCTGTGGAACCATTACGATCCGCGCGCGCAGCGCGAGGATCTCGAGCGCGTGCACTTCCACGGCGCGCTGCCCGCGCGCGGGACGTTCGCGTTCGACGCGTACATCCAGGCGTCGGGCCGCGCGGACGGGCGCGACGTCCAGATTGGCACGGTCGGCGGAGGCAACCACTTCGTCGAGATCCAGGCCGTGGACGAGCTCGTCGACGGCGGGACGGCGCGCGCGTTCGGGCTGACGAAGAACGCCGTCACGATCATGGCCCACGCGGGCTCCGTCGGGCTCGGACACGCGGTCGGCGGCTATTTCAACGAGCGCGCCCGCGCGCTGTACCCGGCGGGGGTGCCCCACCCGGCGCACGGCTTCTATGTGCTGCCGGCGGTGGGGCCCCACGCCCGCGAGGCCTCGGTCTACCTGGATGCGATGCGGAACGCCGCCAATTTTGCGTTCGCGAACCGCCTCTTCCTGGGCCTCATGGTGGTGCGCGCGCTGCAGGAGGTCCTCGGCCGTCGGGTCGCGAGCTCGCTCGTGTACGATGCGCCGCACAACCTCATCTGGGAGCCCGACGGCGCCGAGCCGCGCTACTTGCACCGCAAGGGCGCGACGCCCGCCGGGGGACCGGAGGGGCAGGGCGGGGTGTTCGCGTACACCGGTCACCCGGTGATCATCCCCGGCTCGATGGGCGACGCGAGCTGGGTGCTCGCCGGCGAAGGCCACGCGGAGCTGCTCGCGAGCGCGTGCCACGGCGCGGGCCGCAGCCTCACGCGCGGCCGCTCCGCGCACGCCGACGAGGACCTCTACCGGCGCGCCGTCGAGAAGCTGCATGTCGTGACGCCCCTCGATCCGGATGCGCCGAGCGTCCGGCGGCGGCGCGACATCCTCGCGAAGTACCACCAGCGGATGAAGGAGGAGGCGCCGTATGCCTACAAGCCGATCGCGCCGGTCGTCCGTTCCGTCGAGGATGCCGGGATCGCGCGGCGCGTGGCGCGACTCTGGCCGCTCGTGACGGTCAAGGGATAGGGCGCGCTCCGTACGATAAGCGAAACGACCACGCCGCAGGCAGGCCATGAAGCCGCGCACGTTCCGGGTTGGCGCCCCCGGAGCAGCGCTGTAGCCTGCCGCAGGAGGCTCGCTCATGGCCAAGGTGACCGCGCTGGGCATGGACACGATCACCGAGAAGTCCGGCCACCAGATGACCGGCATGGCCGTCAGCGTGTGCCTGACGCCGGCAGCGCCGAGCCCCTTGCCGATCCCCTATCCCACGATGGGCACGGTCGCCGAGGGGATCATCGATCCCTGCATGCGCACCAAGATCGAGGGGGCGAAGATCCTCACGGTGGGCGGCTGCATGAAGGCCTGTCACGGGAACGAGCCGGGCACGCTGAAAGAGGTCGTCAGCCTCAACACGGCCGGGCCGTGCTTCCCCTGGCTCGGGGCGCCCAACGTCTTCATCGAGCTCGGCATGGCCGGCATCACCGGCAGCATGGGGCAGATGAACAAGAGCATCACCGTCGGCGCGGGCGCCAGCGCGAGCGGCGCGGGCGGGGGCGGCGGCGGCGGCGGCGGCGGCGGCGGCGGCGCCGGCGGCCCGGGCGGCGGCGGCCCGCAGGGCGGGGGCAACGGCGGCGGGGGCGGCGGCGGATCGAGCAGCGGCGCCTCGCCGCCGAAGCCGCCCGCGCCGCCTCAGGCCGAGGGGCAGGCCGCCGCAGCGCACCCGATCGACGTGGTCACCGGGACCATGTACACGAACCCCAAGCTCGATGTCCTGCTCCCGGGCCCGTTCTCCGTCGGCCTCGTGCGCCGGTACGCGACCTCGGCGGTGCGCTCCCGCTGCGGGATGGGCTGGGGCTGGTCGCACAACCTGCACTGGTACGCGCGCAGGCAAGGCGACGGGCTCGTGCTCGTGGACCCCGATTTCCGCGAGGTGCACATCCCCGAGCCCGACAGCGATCAGGTGCTCGTGCTGCCTTACGGCGTCAAGGTGGGCCGCGTCGGCGGCGACCTCGTGGTGGACCTCGACGACGGCGCCGTGCGCGTGCTCCGCTACGATCCGGCGGAGCTGCGCTATTGCCTCGCGGAGCTGCGCGACGACGCGGGCAACGTGGTCGAGCTCGAGTGGCGCGAGGGCACGCTCGTGCGCCTCGTCGACTGCGCCGGCCGCGTCCTCACGGTCGAGCGGGACGGGAACCTCGTCGTACATCGGCTCTCGGTGACGGACGACGAGGGGAAGGTCCACCAAAGGACGCTCGTGGTCCTCGAGCTCGACGCCCGCGGCGATCTCGTCCGCGCCGTCGACGCGGGCGGCGTCGAGACGCTCTTCGCGTACGACGAGGATCACTACCTCGTCCGGGAGTCGTCGCCGGACGGCATCGATTACCACTTCGTCTACGCGGACGTCTCCGGCGAGCGCCGCTGTGTCGAGAGCTGGGGCGAGCTCCGGGGCGGCGACGTGCTGCGCGAGATCGGGTGCTCGCCGCCCGCCGGAGCGCCCAGGCCCAAAGGCATCTTCCATACGCGCCTGTCGTGGGGCCCCGAGCCGTTTCAGACGCACGTGATCGACGGCCTGGGTCAACGGCACCTCTACGTGGGCAACGCCTTCGGGCTCGTCACGGCCTACCAGGATCCGCGGGGGTACGTCACCCACTACAGCTACGACGGCTCCGGCCGGCTCCTCGCGATTCGGGACGCCGAGGGGCGCGTCGCGCGCCGGCGCGTCGACATGTCGGGCAGGCACACCGAGGCCTCGGTGGGCGGCGATCTCCTGCGCGCCGTGCGCTTCGACGATGGCGCGGGGGCGGTGACCCTGACCGAGCCCGGAGGCGCGACGCGGCAGGTGCGCTACCAGGGATCGAGGGTGACCGAGGAGGTCGACGAGCTCGGCCGCTCCACCGTCTACGGCTACGACCCGCGGGGCCTGCTCGCGCAGGTGATCCACGCCGACGGCACGGAGGACGCTTACGCGTATGACGCGCACGGCAACGTCCGCGAGGTGAGCGCCGGCGGCGGGGTGGCGCGCTTCCGGTACGAGTTCGACCTGCTCGGCCGGCCCGTCCGCGCGGAGACCCCGAAGGGCATCGCGCTCGAGCTCGATTACGACTCTCGCGATTACGTGATCGCCATCCGGGAGCCCGGGGGCAAGGTCACGTACTTCGACTACGGCCCCACAGGGCACCTCATCGCCGAGCGGGCGCCGAACGGGCATGAGATCCGGTACCGCATGGTCGGCGACGTCACGGTGGAGTCGGTGCACAGCGACGGGCGCCGCTACCGCGCCGGCTACGACGCGCTGCTGCGCCTCGCCTGGATCGAGAACCCGGCGGGCGAGCGGCACCTCTTCGAGTACGACCCGTCCGGCAACATCCGCGCGGAGACGTCGTTCTCGGGCGTCCGCACGGAGTACGAGCACAGCGGGGTCGCCGAGATCGCCTCGGTGATGAAGGCGGACGGCTCCTGGGTGCGGCTGTCGAGCGACGCGATGGGCCGGCTGCGCGTGCGCGAGCACTCGACGGGCGAGCGCGAGGAGTACGGCTACGACGAGCGCGGCGGGCTGCTCTACGCGAGGAGCGCCGCGTCGGAGGTCGTCTTCGTGCGCGACGCCGCGGGCCGGGTCCTGCGCGAGGAGCAGCGCCTCGGCGGCTTCCAGTTCGCGGTGTCCTACCGCTACGACGACGCCGGCCGCGTCGTGGAGCGGAGCTACTCCTCGGGCTGGCGCGTGACGACCGAGCGCCGTCCGGGCGACGGCGCGCCCACGGCCTGGGAGGTCGCCGTGGACGAGGCGCGCGCCGCCCGGCTGACGCTCGCCTACGATGAGCGCGGGGTCGAGTCGGAGCGCGCGTTCGGAGAGGACGGGCCGCGCGTGATCACGCGGAGCGACCTGTACGGCCTGCCGGTCCACCGGGCCGTGGTGTCGTCGACCGGCGGCGAGATCGCGGCGCGCTCGTATGCGTGGTCCAAGGCGGGGCCGATCGAGGTGGTGGACGACAGCCGCGCGGGGCAGCGGCGCTACGTGCTCGACGAGGTGGGCCGCCCGCTGTCGGTGCAGGGGCTCGGCGCGAACGAGCAGCGCTCGTATTCCCCGCAGGGCACCCCGGTGCCCCGGGGCGAGGCGTGGTCGCTCGGCCCCGGGGGCCGCCCCGTGCGCACGGCCGGCGAGCACCTCACCTGGGACGCCCTCGGCCGGCTGGCGCGGCGCACCTCGGCGGAGCGCGGAAAGAGCTTCGAGTACCGCTACGACGCGCTGAACCGCCTCGCGGCCGCGGTGCGCGACGACGGCCTCGTGATCCAGTTCCTCTACGACGCGCTCGGCCGCCGCGTCGCGATGACGATGGGCGGCGAGAGCGTCTGGTTCGGGTGGGACGGCGACTCCGCGGTCGAGGAGGTGGCGAGCGGGGGAGGGCGCGTGCGGCGCGTCTTCGCCGACGACGGCTGCACGCCGCTCCTCGAGGCGCGGCAAGGGGGCGACTTCCGCGCGGTCGTGACCGACGCCGCCGGCACGCCGTGGCTCTTCCTGTCCGCGGCCGGCGCCTTCGACGAGGTGGACTTCGGCGCGCTGGGCGACGTGACCCGCCGCTCGGGCGACCCAGGGACGCTGCGCTTCGCCGGGCAGCGCTGGGACGCCCCGACAGGCCTCTTCTACAACCGCCACCGCTACTACGATCCGGCGCTCGGCCTGTACATCACGCCCGATCCCGCGGGGCTCGCCGGGGCGTTCCACGAGCTCGGGTTCGTTCCGAACGTCACGCTGTACATCGACCCTTCGGGGCTCACGACGATCATCGTCGGCCAGCGCGGCGACAAGGCGATCGAGAGCCACAAGGCCAATCTGCAGAAGATGTATCCGGGGGCCACGGTGCTTTACCACGACGAGCTGAAGAACGCCCCGCTGGCGAACGAGAACCACGTGATCGTGTCGACGCACGGGTACCCGGGCGGGGTCGAGTGGGGAGAGAAGAAGAAATTCCTGGGGCTCATCCCTTACGGCAACCGGCCCACGATCAACGGGCAGCAGCTCGGGGACGCGCTGAAGGGCGCAGGCTTCAAGGGGGGGCCGGGCTCGCGCGTCGATCTGTCGACGTGCAACGGCGCGACGCCGCCGGATCCGAAGTGGGGTATCGGCAACGACAGCACGGCGCAGGGCGTCGCGAACGTCACGAAATCGAGCGTCTGGGGCGCCAAGTCGAACGACCCCGCCGCCACGTACCGCGGCGATGTCGAGGATATCTCGGGCAAGAAATGGTATCAGTTCTGGAAGAAGCCGAACAACTGGGGGCCTGGGATGATGGCGCCCGTCGGACAGAACCCGGTGAACGGGGCGATGAACCCGAGGCGAGATGTGTACGTCCGGAAGGGCGCGTACGTCGAGACCCGGTGAGGAGCTGATCCATGCCGGCGCCCCGTCTCCCTCACGTCCCCGCGCGTCTGCCCTGGCCCGACACGACCGGGCCTGATCCTTCCCAGGCGGCGCTCGACGCGCTGTGGTCGAAGACGCGCGCGGTGCGCGTTTACCCGGGCGAGCTCGGTGAGCACGGGCCGCTCGCCCGAGCGCCCGCCGTGGAGCTCCGCGGCCCCGACGTCGCCGAGCTCGCGCGCCTCCTCGCGTTCGAGGCGCCGCCGGAGCGCTTCCGGGTGCCGAGCCTCGGGCAGTGCGCGCTCGAGCTCCGGGGCCGCCTGTTCCGCGTCGGTCTGCTCGGGCTCGACGCGGAAGGGGCGCTCCGCGTCCTCGGCTGGGGCTCGGACGTCACGCTGCGCGAACCGGCGGCGGTCTTCGCGTGGCTCGCGGAAAAGGGCGGGCCTTCTCTCGCGGAAGCGCGCCAGCAGGGGGCGCGCTAGCGCTCGGGGCAACGGCGTGAGGCCGAACGCCTCCCGAGCTCAGCTGGCGGGCCGCCCTGCTGGGCAGTTGTCGACTCTGCCCAGAGAGAGCCCACATGAAGGCGGGAAGGCGGGAAGAGCATCAAGGTTTCTTCCCGCCTTCCCGCCTTCATGTTCAAATTTGACCACGACTCCCTGCTGAGCGGCTCCTCGTCCTCAGTATTTGTAAACGTCGATCTCTGGTCCGCCTCTTCATCTGGCTTCGTAAAGAAGTGTTTCTACGACTTCTTCGGGAGAAGAATCGTTGTTCAGCCAGATGTCTTCGATCGTGTCGGCGCCCTCGAGCCCGATTCCCTTCTTGTTCAATGCCGTGGCCGCTTTGATGTGATCAATCTCAAGGACCCTGAATGAGTCGGAGAGCGGGGCTCTCGCCACTCTCTCCATGATGATCAAATCTGCCGGAATCTGAGCTCGTTCAAGGGCGATGAGCCCAACGGACAATACGGCCACAGCGGCAGCTGCAATGAAGAAATTCCGCTTTCCGAAGTGGCTCTTCATGCTCTTCCAGTTGATGGCCACATGGGAAAAAGCAAAGAGCACAAAAGTTAGCCCCATCACCTCGTGCAACACCTCTGTGAAGCCGTCGGCTAAGTGGAAGAACATCAACACGCCGGAAAATCCGACAGAGACAAAGATGAATGCAAGAAAAGGGGTTACGAAAGTCCTATTCAGCTTCATGCTCAATCCTGTGTTGAGGTCCTCGGACGCGCTCACGATCGCCGGAGCTCCCTCGAGGGCGCTGGGCGAGGTGGGCGGCGGCCCCGATTCCGCGTCATCGCAGCCGGCGAACGCGAGAACCGAGATGGCAGCCGCGATCATCGCGGCCGGTTTGGCACCAGCAGCGTCATTTACGGAGATCCTCCGCAGATGGTGTGCGGCCGCTGGACGCTGCTCGCCCACAGACGATTATTGAGTGCTTTATACACGTAATTCCGAAGGGGGCGCGCGTCAAGAAAAATGTGCATGATGCACGCTTCTGCCTGGTGACCGCCCACCCATCGCCGTGGCCAGTCGCGGCGCTCGCCGGGGTCGACCTCCGCTCTCTCCCGCCAGCCCGGCCCTCACCCCCCGCCGATCAGCGCCCGCAGCGCGTCCGCTTCCCGCTTCGCCCGCGCCGCGATCGGCACGAGCCCCACGAGGCACGGCGCCGGCACCTCTCGCGCGAGGATCACGCCGTTCTGGCTCCGGAACACGCGCACGCCGCGCGCCCGGAGCCGCGCGGGGCTGATCTCGAGCATCACGTCGACGTTCGCGCGCTTGCCCACCGCGCTGCCCGGCGCGTCGGTGCAGTGCACGTGCGTGCGCGCCGCCGGCCGGATCCCCTCGCGGGCGATGCTCCGGACCGCGGCCACGCTGGTGCCGTGCCAGATCGACGCGTCGCCGTGCACCTCCTCCCAGGACGCCTCCAGGCCGGCGAGCGTCACCGGCATCCCCTCGCGCGAGTGCCCCTGCGAGGCGCGCACCCGGTCGCCCCGGATCTCGAGGCGGTTCTTCGTGTTGGTCTCCACAACGGCGTCGAGCAGCGAGCGCGGTATCCCCAGCGCCCGCAGCACGTCGTCCACGGCCACCCAGCCCGCCTCGTCCATGGCGACGCCCATCGAGGGCGCCCCGTGGCGGAGCAGCCAGGAGAGCTTCTTGCTCATGTCGGTCAAGCGATCGCGGCCCATCGTCAAGCTCCATCCTTTCGAACGTCGGACGAGGAGAAGCATAGACACCCCGCTATCGCGCGGAAGAAGTATTTCTGGATACGCTATCGCGTTTCGCGATAGCGTCCCGGCATGCTCAACCTCGACTGGCTCGGCGCCTTCGTGGTCTTCTCCGAGCACCTCAACTTCACCCGCGCGGCGCGGGCGCTGCACGTGTCGCAGCCGGCGCTCCACGCCCAGATCGGCAAGCTCGGCGAGGCGCTCGGCGTCACGCTCTACCAGCGGCGCGGGCAGCGGCTCGAGCTCACCGCCGACGGGAGGCGCGTCGCAGCCTTCGGGCGCGAGGTGGGCGAGCGGACGCGCTCGTTCCTCGACGTCCTTCGCCACGGCGAGAGCCGGGAGCCGGTCGTGCTCTGCGCCGGCGAGGGCTCGTACCTGTACCTGCTCGGCGAGGGGATCCGCGCCTTCACCGCGCGCGCCGTCGCCCCGCTCCGCCTGCTCACGCGCGACCGCGACGCCACGCTCGACGCCGTCGTCGCGGGCGAGGCGCACCTCGGCGTCGCGCCGCTCGAGGGCGCGCCGGACGGGCTCGCCGCCGACCGCCTCACCGAGGTCGAGCAGGTCCTCGTCGTCCCCGAGGCGCACCCGCTCGCCCGGAAGCGCCGCGTCCACCTGCGCGACCTCGAGGGGGCGCGGCTCGTGGTCCCCGGCCCCGGGCGGCCACACCGGGCCGCGCTGGCGCAGGCGCTGCTCTCGGCCGGCGTCCGCTGGGAGCCGGCGGTCGAGGCGAACGGCTGGGAGCTGATGCTCCACTTCGTCCGGCTCGGCGTCGGCGTCGCCGTGGTCAACGCCTGCTGCCGCCTGCCGCGCGGCCTCGTGGCGCGCCCGCTGCCCGAGCTGCCGCGCAAGGTCTTCTACGTCGTCTACCGGCGCGGCGTCGATCTCCAGGGCGGGCCCGGGGCGCTCCGGGACGCGCTGCTCGCGCACGGCGCCGCGTGGCAGCGCAAGCACGCGCGCGGCGCGCCGGCCGCGCCCGACGTCACGCCGAGCGCGCCGGCGCGCCGGCGCTGAGCTCCCTCACCCGATCTCCGGGCTCAGGCCGCCTTCTTGGACTTCGACTTACCCTGCTTCGCCTGCTTGCCGCCCATGTCGTCCGGGCGGCTCACCAGCTTCGAGAAGTAGCTCGGCTCGCCGTTCGCCTTGGCCTCCTGGTACACGAAGGCGAGGTTCGACTCCTCGAACTTGGCGAAGAAGTCGTCCCACGAGATCTCCTCGAGCGTGTCCTCCCCGCTGAACCCCGGGAAATCGATCCGGAGGACGCCGGGCTCCCCGTTCTTCTCGGTCCGCGTGACCGTCGCCGGGCGGCCGCCGCGCGCCTCGACCCACGCGCGGATCTCGTCGTGGTCGACCGTCATGTGGGACGAGTGGTCGTCCTCGGCGCCCTTTCCGCGGGGCTGCTTTCCGCGAGGCCGCTGCTCGGCGCCGCCGCGCTCGTCCTCGCCCTCGTCGAGGTCGATCTGCGCCTCCACCTCGATCTCCTGCGCGCCCTCGCCCGCCTGCCCGCCGCCCTTTCCGCGCGCCTGCTTGGCGTGCGACCGTTGCTCGGCGCCGCCGGGCTCCTTGTCGAGATCCATCTGGACCTCGATCTCGACGTCCAGCTCGCCGCCGCCGCTCCCGCCCTTCGCGCCGCTCGCCTTCGCCTTGCTGCCGCCCTTCGCGGCGCCGGACGTGGATTTGCCCTTCTGGACCATGTCCTCCGGACGGCTCACCAGCTTGGAGAAGTTGCTCGTCTGCCCGTCCGCCGTCTTCTCCTGGTACACGAAGGCGAGGTTCGACTCCTCGAACTTGGCGAAGAAGTCGTCCCACGAGATCTCCTCGAGCGAGCCCTCCCCGCTGTAGCCGGGGAAATCGATGCGGAGGATGCCGGGCTCACCCTTCTTCTCGGTGCTCTTCACCGTCGCCGGGCGGCCTCCGCGCGATTCGGCCCACTGGCGGATCTCGTCGTGATCGATGGTCATCTTCGATGAATTGGCCGACATGGTCTCTCTCCTGTGCTCGTACGTCGATTTGGCTCGAGAACGGCAACCTGCGTGCCAGAGGACCATGAGAAGATCCGCGCGGGTGATGGACGGGCTCAGCCGTGGGCGGCCTGGAGCGGCGCGTACGCGCGGCGCGGTACGAGCCCGTCCCGCCGTCGGGCGCCGCCGTCGCCCGTGTCGCGCGTGCGAGCCCGGCGTTATCGTGACGAGACCGAGCCGAAAAGGAAGGGAGCTCTGCCGTGGCCGAGCGCGGGCGCGACGAGGCAATCTGCCTCGACTGCGGCGAAATGCTGCCGATCCGAGGGGATGATCATGAAAAGAAGGGTGGTTCCGTCCGCTATGTAGGGTCGGGCGCAGATGTCGAGTGCACGCGGGTACGGCGCTTGACCAGCTCGCCGGCAAGGTTTTAGCTGCTCGGTGGGAGGCTGCGCGATGCGCGGAGTTCTATGAAAACGCACTCAGGCGAACGACAGGAGACGCCCTCATCGAGGGTCGCGCGCCCGCTGCGCCGCGGGCGCCGGGGATGGGCTGCGGGGGCCGCGCGCGCCGCGCTCGCGTCGAGCGCGGCGGTGCTCGCGCTCGGGTGCGTGCTGGAGATCGACGCCCCCGGCGCGACGGGCAGCGGCGGCGCCGGCGGCAGCGGAACGGCGAGCGGCGGGGCCGGCGGCGAGGGCGGCGCGGCGAGCGCCTCGGCGTCCGGCGGCAGCTGCCCGGGAGAGACAGACTGCTCCGGCGCGTGCGTCGACACGGGCTCCGACCCGGCGAATTGCGGCGCGTGCGGCGACGCCTGCGCAGCAGGGGAGTCGTGCTGCGAGGGCGCGTGCGCCGATCTGAGCAGCGATGGGCTGCACTGCGGCGCTTGCAGCCATGGCTGTCAGGGTGGGCTGTGCAGCGACGCCGCGTGCCAGCCGGTCGTGCTCGCGGCGGCGGCCGGCGCTCCCCTCGCCGTCGCGGTGGACGCGACCCACGTCTACTGGACGCACCGGGATACGGACGAGATCATGAGCGCGCCCATCGACGGCGGCGAGGCGGTCACGATCGCAGAGAGCTGCCCGTCGTTCGGGATCGAGGTGAGCGCGACGGACGCGACCTGGACCTGCGCCGAGCTCGGCACCGTCTACAGGGCGCCGCTCGAAGGCGGCGAGCCCGTGCCGCTCGCGACCGGGCTGAACCTCCCGATGGGCCTCGCGCTGGACTCGACGAGCATCTATGTGGGCGACGACAGCGCGGTGAAGCGGGTCCCGATCGGGGGAGGGGAGGCGGTGCAGCTCGCCGTGGGCAGCGGCTCCCGCCGCCTCGAGATCGACGACACCCACGTCTACTGGACCAACGCGGACGCGAGCACCATCCGGAAGGTGCCGATCGGGGGGGGCGAGGACGTGATCCTCGCGACCGGATACTTCGAGTCGCACGAGGTCGCGCTCGACGCGACCACCGTGTACTGGACGACCCCGGGCGAGGGGCCGAGCGTGGGCTCCGTGAACAAGGTACCCAAGGCGGGGGGCGCGCCGGTGGCGCTCGCCACGGGCCAGGCGTCCCCGTTCTTCATCGCGGTGGACGGGACCCACGTGTACTGGGTCAACGTGGCCGACGGCGAGATCAAGAGGGTGCCTGTCGACGGCGGCGAGGCGGTCGTGGTGATCTCGGGCGTATCGCCGAACGACCTGGCGGTCGACGGCACCAGCATCTACTGGACCGACGAGAGCGGCTTCGTGATGAAGCTGGCCAAGTAGGCGCCCGGCGCGCCGAAGGGACGAGGGAGGCCCACGCCGCAGCGCGCCAGCGCGTCTACCCGCTGCGCGAGCGCCGGGCGGGTGCTACCTAGCATCGAGCGGCGCAGGCTGCGCTGCCGAGGCCGAGCACGTGACCGCCGCGTACCATCTGCTCCTCCGAGCCGCTGTGCTCGCCGTGACCACGGCGACCACGACGCCGGCGGCCGCGCGCGAGCCTCGACCTCCTGCGGCTGCTTCCGTCACGGGCGCGCCGCGGTCCGCGCCGCCGTCGGCGCGCTCGCGTCGGCCCGCGCCGGCCCTGCCTGCCGCGCGCGCCCCGCAGCCCGCGCCGGCCCTGCCTGCCGCGCGCGCCCCGCAGCCCGCGCCGGCCCTGCCTGCCGCGCGCGCCGCGCAGCCCGCGCATGCCCCGCCGGCCGCGCCGGAGGCGCCGGAGGCGCCGGAGGCTCCCCCGGTCGCGCCCGAGCCCGAGCCCGCGGCCTGGCGCGCCCTCGTGGTCGGCGGCGGCCCGCGGCCGCCCATGAACCAGGTGGCCATCGAAGGCCACGTCCGGTACTTCCAGTCGCTGCTCCCGGCCACGGTGGAGCGCCGCGTCCTCTTCGCCGACGGGAGCCGGGGCACGCGGAGCGTGCAGTTCCTCGACGGCCTCCGCATGCGCTACCGCGCGCCCAGGCTGCCGCGCATCGACGGCGCGACGACCCGCCGCGGGTTCGACGCGATCTGGCGCAAGTTCGTCCGCGTGCGCCCGGCCGACCCGCTGCTCCTGTACTTCGCCGGCCACGGGAGCCCGGATCCGCGGCGCGATCTCGACAACAACGTGTTCGACCTCTGGGGCGGCGGGGGGCTGTCCGTGCGCGACCTCGCCGCCCGCATGGAGGAGCTGCCCGACGACACGCCCGTCGTCCTCGTCATGGCCCAGTGCTTCTCCGGCGCCTTCGCGAACCTCCTCTTCGAGGGCGGCCGGCCCGACGGCGAGCTCGTCGAGCGCGACGTCGTGGGGTTCTTCGCGGCGACCCGGGACCGCCCCGCGTCGGGCTGCACGCCCGAGATCAACGAGGCGGATTACACCGACTTCAGCAGCTACTTCTTCGCCGCCCTCTCGGGCGTCGATCGCCTCGGCAACCGCGTCGTCGGCGCCGATTTCGACCAGAACCGGTTCGTGGGGATGAACGAGGCGTTCGCGTACGCCCTCCTCCACCAGGCGACCGGCGACGTGCCGGTCGCGACGTCCGATGTGTTCCTCCGCCGCTTCGTGAACAAGCCCGATCACGAGACCATGGCGACGCCCTATGCCAGGGTCCTCTCATGGTCGAGCCCGGCCGAGCGGGCCGCCCTCGAGGGCCTGTCGGACGCGCTCGGCCTCCGCGGCGAGCACCGGCTGCGGGCGGCGTACGATCGCGAGTTCGGGCCGGGCGCGGGCAGGAGCGACGTGGAGGACGTGACGTCGGCGCACCGGCTGCGGTTCATCCGGCTCGCCAAGAGCGTGGTGCTGGCGAGGGCGCTGCGGCAGAGCGGCGATCGCGCCCTGATCGAGCGCTTCGAGCGGCTGCGCGCCGCCGAGGCGCGCAACCCGCTCGCCGAGGCGAAGGCGGCGAGCCAGGCGCGACAGGACACGAGGCGGCGCGCCGCCCGGTGACCCGGCGGCGGCCTCGCCGGCCTCCCCAGGGCTCCGCCACGGCGCTCGGCGCGAGGCGCCGCGCGCGTCAGGGCGCGGACTTCTCCTCCACCTGCATCGCGAAGAGATCCGTCACGCCGGGGTCGATTCCCATCTGCGTGAGCAGGGTGGTCACCTGGCCGCGGTGATGCGTCTGATGATTGAAGAAATGGCCCACGGTCCACCAGAGCGGCTGGGTCAACACCGTGCCGCCCCGCGTGAAGGTCAGGTCGCCCGAGAGCGCCTGCTCATCGATGGCGTGGACCCAGGCGAGGATGTCCGCGTCCGTCCTGGCGCGCTCGCGGGAGAGATCGTCGAAGTCCGCGTAGAGCTCCTGCGACAGCGAGGTGATCTCGATGGCCTTGCCGCTCGCGTCGCGCACGGCGAACCGCTCCTCGTCGCCGGTGAAGCGCCCCATCCACCTGCGATCGGCGAGCAGGATGTGGTTCAACGTGCCGTGGATCGACCTGAAGAAGGCGCCGCGATCGCGCTTGCGCTCCGCGTCGTCGAGCTTGCCGACAAGCGCATAGAGCTTGTCGTTCATCCACAGGTTGTAGCGAGCCAATGCGCGATACTGATCTACCCAGCTCATGAGTCAACCCTCGTCCGTCCAGGTGCAGGCACGCACCCTATCACGCCCCGCCGCGACCGCGAACCCCGGCCAGCGCCGCCGCGGACGTTGGCGTCGCCGCGCGCGGCGTCGACCGGCCGGCCCGCGCCACCCTCGCGGGCGGCGCGCCTCGGACGCATCGCCGCCGTCGCGCGCTGCGACCGAGATCGCGCTTGCTCGGTCCGCTATCGCGGACTATTGTCCTCGATAACAGACACGTGGTGATCGGCGAGATCTCCCGGTTCGGAGCCGCCTTTCGCCCATTTTCACCTCCTCTCCCAAGGAGCCACGATGGTCAGCCTTGCGCTCGATTCAGCTGTCCTGGCCGAGACGTACGATCGCGTCAGCGATCGGCAGTTCAACCACGGAAAGCTGCTCATCGAAGATCTCCAGATTTCCCCGGGCGAGCGCGTCCTCGACGTCGGGTGCGGGACCGGTCGGCTCGGGGCGCATGTCGCCGAGCTGGTCGGCCCGTCCGGCGAGGTGGCCGGCGTCGATCCGCTGCCGCTCCGCGTCGAGCTGGCGAACAAGAAGCGCCGGCCGAACTTCCGCGCCAGCGTCGGTCAGGCCGAGGATCTCTCGCAGTTCGCCGCCGGGAGCTTCGATGTCGTGTTCCTGAACAGCGTGCTCCACTGGCTGCCCGAGAAGCTCGGCCCGCTGCGCGAGGCGCGCCGCGTGCTCAAGCGGGGAGGGCGCATCGGCATCAGCTCTGCGGCCAAGGAGCGCCCGCACGAGGTCGAAGTGGCGCTCGAGAGCGCGCTGTCGTCGCTCGGCCTGGCCGGCACCGCGGAGACGCTCGGCAACACCACCTACAAGGTGACCTCCGACGACCTGAGGGACACCCTCCTGCGCGCCGGCTTCGAGGATCCGAAGCTTCAGATCCGCACCTTCACGGATCACTTCGCGGCCACGGACGATGTGATCGAGTTCTACCTGGCCAGCTCGTTCGGCAATCTCCTGTCCAGCCTCCCTTCGGCGGACGCCGCGCGGGTCAAGGCGGCGCTCGAGGCCGAGCTCGAGCGCCGCCGCGCGCCGGAGGGGATCCGGCTGCGACGTCACCTGATCTTCGCCGTCGCGCGCGCGGGCGCCTGAGCGGCAGCCGACGATCTCCGCACGTCGCCGCGCCCGTGCTCGGGCACACCTGAGCGCGCGGCCGTGGTAGGTTCGCGGCCTCCGTGCTGCCGGCCACCAAGGTAAAGCGACCCGCGGCCGAACCAGCGCCCGATCCGGAGGACGCGCCCCGCGCGGACCACGACGCCGCGGGGCGCGCGTGGTCGTGGCTCGCGCCGTGCGCCGTCTTCGGGGCGGTCGCGTCGATGTCGCGCTCGTTCGTGTCCAACCAGAACACGTACCTCGTGCACGCGGCGCGGAGCTCCGGCGCCTACCCGGAGCTCGCGGCCGACTGGTTCGCGCACACGGCGGATCCCACGCCGTTCTTCACGGGGCTCGTGGCCCCGCTGCTCGCGCTCGCCGGCCCCGGCGTCCTGCCGGCGCTGAACGCGATCCTCACCGCCGCGTGCCTCGCGGCGATCGTCCTCGCGGCCGAGGCGCTCGTGCCCGACGGCGCGCCGCGCGCCCCGCGGTGGGTCGTCGCCTGCGCGCTCGCGGTCGCGTGGCTCGCCAGCCCTCGCGCTCAATACGGCTTCGCGGGGGTCGCCGACCAGCAGGTGCTCCGCAACTTCCTCCAGCCGGCGAATTTCGGCGCGCTGCTCCTCGTCGGCCTCGCCCTGCTGCTCCGCGGGCGCCCGCGCGCCGGCGCGGCGATCGCCGCGCTGGCGGCGGTCATGCACCCCACGTACATCCCTTCCGTGCTGCTCCTCGTCGGCGCGGCGCTCGCGCTCGACCGCGGCGTCCCGTGGCGGCGCAAGGCGCTCGCGGCCGCGCTCGCCGGGGCCGTGCTCGCGCCCCCGCTCCTCTGGACGGCGACGCGCTTCGCCCCGTCCGACCCCGCGACGTTCCGCGCCGCGCAGAGGATCCTCGCCGACGAGCGCATCCCGCACCACACGAGCCCGCAGCTCTGGTTCGATCTCGGGGCCGTCCTGTGCGCGCTGATCGTCGCGGCGGCCCTCCTGATCGCGCGGCGGTCCGGCAAGGCGCTGCTCGGCGCGTACGCGGGCGTCTGCGTGCTCGGCACGCTCGCGGCCGCCGCCTTTCCGCAGCTGTACACGCTGCGGCTCGCCTTCCCGTGGCGGATCTCCACCTGGCTCGTGCCGCTCTCCACCGCCGTGCTGTTCACGGCGCTCCTCGGCCGCCTGATGCGCCGCCCTGCGCGGCGCGTCCTGCCGGGCATCGCCGCGGGCGTGTGGGTGATCGCGACGGCCGTCGCCGTGCGCCAGGGGCTGCACCGCATGCGGCCCCGCGAGGAGCCGGGCGTCGCGCTCGCCCGCGAGGCGCGGCGCCGGGGGGCGGCGACGGACGTGATCGTCAGCCCCCCGTCCTGGGAGCACCTGCGCCTCAACGCGCCCGCGGCGATCTTCGCGGACTGGAAGTCGCACCCGTACGCGGACCGCGAGGTGCTCGAGTGGGACCGCCGCCTCCGGCTCCTCTCCGAGCTCTACGCGGGGGCGGGCGCCCTCTCGTGCGGCGCGCTCGCGCCGATCCTCGCGAGCGCGCCCGCGGCGCGCTGGGTGATCGTGCCGCGGGGCGCCTCGCTCCCGTGCCCGGGCGTCGAGCTCGCCGTCGAGGCCGCGGACGGCAGCCTCTATCGCGTGCTCGCCGCGCCGCCTCCGGGCTAGCGCGCGGCGGTTGCGCGGCCGCTCGCCTCTGCGAGGATACGGCGCCGAGAGGGGCCGGGAGCCCGGCGGAGCGCCTCCGGGCGGCGCTCTCCGAGGAGAGCCCGCCTCCCGGAGGCCAGGTGAGCGAACGACTCGACGTTGAGGTGCTGAACCGCCGCGAGGCGCTCGAGGCGCTGCGGGAGCCGTGGAGCGCGCTGTGGGAACGATGCCCGGCGGCGACGGTGTTCCAGCGGCCGGAGTGGCTGATCCCGTGGTGCCGCGAGCTCGGGCCCGAGGAGGTGCTGGCCCTGGCGTTCCGGTCGGAGCAGGGGCTGGTCGGCCTCGCGCCCCTCGCGATCCACCACTACCGCGGCGAGCGCCTCGTCGCGCTGCTCGGCGCCGGGCTCACCGACTACAACGACGTCCTGGCCGCGCCCGGGTACGAGCGCGCGGTCGCGGAGGCGGTGCTCGCGTACCTCGACGAGCGCGCGGACGCCTGGGACGTCGCGGATCTCCACGACCTGCGCGGGTCGTCGCCCCTGTTCGCGGCCGAGGCGCCCGCTGGCTGGTCGGACGAGATCGAGAAGCACGAGGCGTGTCCGAGGGTGACGATCCCGGAGGGCGCCGGGCCGGACGAGCTGTTCTCGCCCGGGATGCGCGCGCGCGTCAGCCGCGCGCGGAAGCGGCTCGCGAAGGCCGGCGCGCTGCGCGTCGACGTGGCCGACGCGTCGAGCGTGGACGAGCTGCTCGACGCGCTGTTCGCGAACCACCGGGCGCGCTGGGTCTCGCGCGGGGAGGGCGGGGTGCTGGACGAGGCGCTCCGGCCGTTCCACCGCGCGGTCGCGCGGGGGCTGTGCGCGCGGGGCGCGCTGCGGCTGTTCGGCCTGCGGCTCGACGGGCGGGTGATCGCGTCGCTCTACGGGCTGGCCGAGCGGGGCGGCATGGCGTCGTACATCACCGGCTTCGATCCGGAGTTCGCGTGGTACAGCCCTGGGCTCGTGATGCTCGCCAGCGCGATCGAGCACGCGGCGGCCGAGGGCGCGCGGACCGTGGACTTCCTCCGCGGCCGCGAGCCGTACAAGTACGAGTGGGGCGCGGTCGACCGCTGGACATACCGCCGGCGGCTGCGGCACCGGCGCGCGCGCGAGGCCGAGCGGGAGGCCGGGCAGGGCGCGCGCGAGGGCGCGGTGGCGGCCGTGATGGCCGGCGAGGCGTCGCCGGAGGTCGGCCTGGTGCGGCTGCTCGGCGCGGCCGGGGACCTCGCGGACGCCGCGCGCGCGATCGAGGCCGCGCGGCCCGCGGCGGGGGAGGCGGCCGCGCGGCTCGAGGCGCTGCGCCGCTGCCTGGACGAGCGGCGCGCCGCGTGCGCGACGGTGGCGGAGATGCTGGGCGCGCACCGTGACGCGGGCGTCGCCGGGCCGGACGCGCCGGCGCGCGCCGCGCGGCTGTTCGACGAGCTCTGCGCGCGCTCGGAGGAGGCGAGCGTCGCGGCGTACTCGCTCGGCGATCCGGCGCTCCTCGAGCGGGCGACGGGGGAGGTGGTCGAGCTCCTCGAGCGGTGGGGCGCGATCGGGGAGGACCGCGCGATCCTGCAGATCGGCTGCGGGATCGGCCGCTTCGAGGCGGCGCTCGCGCCGCGGGTGCGCGAGGCGTGGGGGCTCGACGTCGCGCCGCGGATGATCGAGGCCGCGCGCCGCCGCTGCGCGGGGCTGCCGAACGTGGCGCTCGCGGTCTCGTCGGGCGTCGATCTCGGCGACGTGCCGTCTTCCCGCTTCGATCTCGTGTACGCGGTCGACTCGTTCCCGTACCTCGTGGCGGCGGGCGAGGCGGTCGTGGATCGGCACGTCGCGGAGGCGCGCCGGGTGCTGCGGCCGGGCGGGGAGCTCGCGATCCTGAGCTACTCGTACCGGGGCGACCTCGCGCGCGACGCGGCCGACGTGGCGCGGCTCGCGGCCCGCCACGGGTTCGACGTCCTGATGAGCGGCGAGCGGGCGTTCTCGCTGTGGGACGGGCGGGCGTACCGGCTGCGGAGGATCGAGGACCGGTGAGGCACCGCCTTCCCAGAGGCAGCCCGCCGCCCGCGAACCGGCGTCGGAACCCTGCCCGACCGGCGGCGTCGCGAGGAAGAAGCGCCGTTGCGCGCCGTATCCATCGGCAGAAGGTACTTGACATGAAGACCACGACCTACCGCGCGTTCGCCCTCGTCCTTCTCTCCTCCCTGACCCTGCCCGCCTGCGCCGCCGTGGAGCTCAACCCGGGCGCTGAGAAGGTCATCGTCACCAAGCAGCCGGCCCCCGAAGGATGCCGGTTCCTCGGCACGCTCGTCGGAGAGCAGGGCGGCTCCATCTCCGGGAAGTTCACCAGCAACGCCAACCTGCAGAAGGGGGCGGTGAACGACATGAAGAACCAGGCCCACGATCTGGGCGGCAACTACGTGGTCCTCGAGAACACGAACGCAGGCACCACCATCTCCGGCGATCGGGACAGCATGTCCGGCGAGCAGACCGACGTCACCCACATGGGCAACGCGTACAGCTGCCCGCCCCAGCTCGTCGGCCTGTAACCTCCCCCGCGCCAGCGAGCCGGCCGCGGCGATGGCCCGCGGCCCGAGGCCCCCGCCGGAAGCGCCGGCGGGGGCCTCGCGCCGTCCGGCAGCAACGCGGCGCGCCTGGGCTCATCCAACGTCGACGAAGCGCAGGTGGAGCGCCGCCTCGGCGGCAGCGCCGGGCGAGCGCGCGGCCTGCCCCGGCGCCGAGGCGGCTCGGCGGACGGGCGCGGCCGCGCTTCGCGCCGCACGAAGGAAAGCCGGCCACAGGAGAGGGGGAGATGGAACTGTCGTTGTCCAAGCGCACGGCCGCGGAATTTCTCGGGACGTTCTGGCTCGTGCTCGGCGGCTGCGGGAGCGCCGTGCTGTCGGCCGGGGTTCCCGGGCTCGGGATCGGCTTCGCGGGCGTGGCGCTCGCGTTCGGGCTCGCCATGCTCACGATGGCATACGCGGTCGGCCACATCTCGGGCGCTCACTTCAACCCCGCCGTCACGCTCGGGATGATGGTCGGCGGGCGCTTCCCGGCGCGAGACATCCTGCCGTACATCCTCGCCCAGGTCGCCGGCGCCATCGTCGCCGCAGGGATCCTCTACGTCATCGCCAGCGGCTCCGCCGGGTTCTCCGTGAGCGACGGCTTCGCCTCGAACGGCTACGGCGCGCACTCGCCCGGCGGCTACTCGCTCGTCGCGAGCCTCGTGGCCGAGATCGTGCTGACCTTCGGCTTCGTGGTGGTGGTCCTCGGCGCCACCGATCTCCGCGCCCCGATCGGGTTCGCGCCCATCGCCATCGGCTTCGCGCTCACGCTCGTTCACCTGATCGGGATCCCGGTCACGAACGTCTCGGTGAACCCGGCGCGCTCGACCGGCCCTGCCCTCTTCGTCGGCGGGTGGGCGCTGTCGCAGCTCTGGCTCTTCTGGCTCGCCCCGCTCGCCGGCGGCGCGCTCGCCGGGGCGCTCTACCCGATGCTCGTCGGCGCGAGGCCGGCCCGCGCCGCGGTCACGCCGCGCTCGACGGTCTGAGCCGGGGGCTCCGGGCGCGCGTGCCGGGCCGGCGGGCCGAACCGGTCCCACCCGAGCTTGGCCGTGAGCACGAGCCCGAGCGCGACAACGAACCACCGCACCTTGCTCGGCGCGATGCGCCGGGCGACCACGGCGCCGACGAGCGAGCCGACCACCGCCGCCGCCATCATGATCGGCGTGGCGACCGGATCGACCGCGCCCGCGAACAGGAACGCGAGCGCGGCCACCCCGTTGATCAGGCTCGCGAGCACGGTCTTGATCGCGTTCAGCCGGTGGATGTCCACGTTGCCGCCGAACGACGAGAGCAGCGCCAGCATCATGATGCCGATGCCCGCGCCGAAGTAGCCGCCGTACACGCTCACCAGGAACTGGAGCAGGAACACGAGCCACGGCCGCGAGGGCAGGGCGAACTCCTCCGCGGCGCCGCCCTTCTCCGGCGGCTTCGCCGGGCGCAGGTTCTGCCAGAGCAGGAGCAGCGTCGCGACGAGCACGAGCCCGGGCACCGCCGCGTCGAACACGCGCTGCGGCGTCACGAGCAGGAGCGCCGAGCCCGCGACGCCGCCGAGCAGCGACGGCAGGAAGAGGACGCCGAGGACCCGGTAGTCCCGGGCGAGCTCGCGGCGGTACGCCCACGCCGACGCGAGCGACGCGGGCGTGAGCGCCACGGCGTTCGTCGCGTTCGCGGGCAGCGGCGCGAGCCCCGCCGCGATCGCCGCGGGGAACGACACGAGCGTGCCGCCCCCGGCCACCGCGTTGATCACGCCGGCCACGGCGGCGCCGCCGGCGAGGAGTGCGGCTCGCGTCAGATCCACGCCGCGACATGGCCCGAGCCCGGCCGCGCTGTCAACCGCGGCCCGGAGCCCCTAGCATGGCGCTGCCGCCGATCCCGTCGGCCGCTCCTCCCTGGAAAGCCGAGCGCCATGCCGCGATCCCCCACGTTCTTTCCCGCCGCGTTGCTCTCCGCGCTGTCGCAGGCCGCGATGCCCGCGAGCGCCGCCGCCGGCGAGGCGCAGCCGGATCGCGCGCTCGTCTGGGCGGTCGACGACGGCACGCGCGTCCGGCGCGAGGACGTCGGCCTGCCGCTCTCGCGCGGCGAAGGCAACGCGCTCTTCCGGCCCGGCGGGCCGATCCGGCTCGGCGCGCTCCGCGCGGAGGTCGTCGCCTTCCAGGTGATCGTCGAGGCGGGCGCCGAGCCCCTGCGCGGCGTCACGGTCGAGCTCTCCGGGCTCGCCCCCGCGGACGCGATCTCGATCGCCCGCTTCGTCGAGCACTACGTCGAGATCCGGGAGCGCTCGCGCAACGACCAGCGACCCCTGGAGTCGCTCGGGTGGAGCCCGGCGGCGCGCCCGCCGGACGACCGGCACCTCGGGTTCCTCCCCGACGCGCTGATCCCGGTCGAGCTCGCGCCGCCCTGGGCGCCGTATCCGCTCGAGGTCGGCGCCCGCGAGACCAGGGCGGTCTGGGTCGACCTCCACGTCCCGGAGGGCGCCGCCCCCGGCCTCCACGAGGGCAAGGTGGTGGTCCGCTCGGCCTCGCACGGCGAGCTCGCGGCCATCGACCTGAGGCTCGACGTCGCGCCGGCGACGCTGCCGTACGGCCCGGTCGACTTCATCGCCTTCTACGAGATCGACCGCGTCGCCGAGCGGATCGGCGACGGACCCGCCGTCGAGCAGCAGCTCTGGCAGCTGCTCCACGAGCACCACGTCGACGGCTTCGCGTCGGTCCGGAGCCCCGCCGAGGTCGAGCGGCTGCGGCCGGCCATCGACGGCTCGCTCTACACGAAGGAGCGCGGCTACCGCGGGCCGGGCCAGGGCGTCCCGCCCGCCGCGGTGGCGCTCGGCGCCTACGGCGGCTTCGGCGACCCGAAGGAGGAGACGCTCCGCCGCGTCGAGGCCGTCGCCGACAGCCTCCCGCCGGCGGTGGACGACGTGATGCTCTACGCGATCGACGAGCAGTGCGAGAGCCCCCGCGGGCCCGGGTGGCGCCGGCTCGTCCGCGGCTCGCGCCTGTCGTCGCGCATCCTCGTGGGGCACTCGTGCGGCGAGGTGCACCCGCTGCAGCAGGACGTCGACCTCGTGCTCACGCCGGCCAACCGCTTCGACTCCGTGTGGGCGCGGGCCGCGCGCGAGGCCGGCAAGCGGCTCTGGGTGTACAACGGCGCGCTGCCGCGGACCGGCACCTTCATGATCGACGCGCCGCTCACCGGCCTCATGGCCGACGGCTGGATCGCGGCGACCCACGAGGTGGGCCGCTGGTTCCTCTGGGAGACGGCGTTCTGGCACGACGGCAACCGCGGCGGGAAGGGGCCCGTCGACCCGTTCACGGTCGCCGAGAACTTCCACAACCGCGACGGCGACGCCTGCCTCGGCGACGGCATGCTGCTCTACCCCGGGACGCAGCGCGGGCGGTTCGCCGCCCGCTCCGTCGGCTTCGCCGGCGTGCTCCCCTCGATGCGCCTGAAGAGCCTGCGCCGCGGCATCCAGGACGCCGGCTACATCGCCCTGGCCAGGTCGGCGTCGCCCGGCGCCGCGGACGCGATCGTGAAGGACGTGATCCCGGCCGCCCTCGACGAGACGCTCGACGCCTCGCCGACCGCGTGGAGCAGCGAGGGCGCCGCGTTCTTCGAGGGCAGGGCCGCGCTGCGCGCCCTGATCCCGGCGGGCGCCTCGCTCGACGCCGCCGGCGTCCGCCGCGCGCTCTCCGAGGCGGCGGCCGCGCGGCGCGCGCTCGTCCCGCTCGCGCGGCCGAAGGGCGCGGGCGACGAGCCGCCGGCGGAGGGCCCGGGGCAGGCCGCGCCGGGGCCGCTGCGCCGCTGGGGCGCGACGGGGCTGCTCCTCGCCGTCCTCGGCCTCGGCGCCGCGGCGCTCGCGCTGGCCGTCGCGCTCCACCGGCGGCGGCGGCGGTCCGGGCGCCGCGCCGACCGGCGCTGATCGGCGGGCCGCGCGCCGGCCCGCGGCGCCGCCCGGCCCGCGGCGCGGCCGCCTCCGCGCCGCCTGCTACGCTCGCGCCCCCCATGCAGAGCCCAGACACCGGCCGGCGCCCCGGCCGAGCGCACCTCCGGCGGCTCCTCCGCCTCGCCCGCCCCGAGCTCGGCAAGCTCGCGCTCGGCACCCTCTTCCTGGGCGTGGGCAGCGGCATCGGCCTCCTGCTCCCCCAGGCGATCCGGAAGATCATCGACGACGCGCTCGGCCCGGGCAGCGGCGTCGAGGCGATCGACGACGCCGCGCTCTGGCTCGCGCTCCTCATCGTGGTGCAGGCCGCCGCCGTCGCGCTGCGGTACGTCCTCTTCTCGACCGCCGGCGAGCGCGTCGTGGCCCGGCTCCGGGCGCAGCTCTTCGAGCACCTCCTCCGGCAGGAGGTGGCGTTCTTCGACGACCACAGGACCGGCGAGCTGACGAACCGCCTCGCCTCCGACACCACGGTCCTCCAGAGCGCCGTCAGCGTGAACGTGTCGATGGCGCTGCGCTACGCCGCGTCCGTGATCGGCGGCGTCGCGTTCCTCCTCTACACCTCCCCGCGGCTCACCCTCCTGATGCTCGCCGTGGTCCCCGTCGTGGCGCTCGGCTCGGTGGCCTATGGCCGCCGCGTCCGCCGGCTCTCCCGCAGCGTGCAGGACGCGCTCGCGCGCGCCAGCGAGGTCGCCGAGGAGGCGCTCTCGGGCATCCGCACCGTCCGGGCCTTCGCCGCCGAGCAGCACGAGGCGGCGCGCTATTCCGGCCGGGTCGCCGAGTCGTTCGACCTCGCCAGGAAGCGCATCCGCGCCTCGGCGAGCTTCATGGGCCTGGTCACGTTCGCCGGCTACAGCGCCGCCGCGCTCGTCCTCTGGTACGGCGGCCACCTCGTCGTCGAGGGCCGCATGACGCTCGGCGGGCTCACCTCGTTCCTCGTCTACACGATCGTCGTCGCCTTCGCCCTCGGCGGCCTCAGCGACCTCTGGGCCGACTTCATGAAGGCCACCGGCGCCGCCGAGCGCATCTTCGACCTCCTCGACCGCGAGCCGGCCATGGCGGACGCGGGCGGCGCCCAGCCGAGCGCCGTCGAGGGGCGCCTCGAGCTCCAGCGCGTGCGGTTCAGCTACCCGACCCGCAAGGACGTGCCCGTGCTCAAGGGCATCGACATCGCCGTTCGCCCCGGCGAGGTCATCGCCCTGGTCGGGCCGTCCGGGGCGGGCAAATCCACGATCGCCTCGCTGCTGCTGCGGCTCTACGACCCCGACGAGGGCCGCATTCTCCTCGACGGGCGCGATCTGCGCGAGCTCTCGCCGACCTGGCTCCGCCGGCAGGTCGGGATCGTCGCGCAGGAGCCGCTCCTCTTCGCCGCGAGCGTGGCCGACAACATCCGTTATGGGCGGGAGGACGCCTCGGACGCGGAGGTCGAGGCGGCGGCGCGCGCGGCGAACGCGCACGCGTTCATCCAGCGGTTCCCCTCGGGGTATCGCACGCTCGTCGGCGAGCGCGGGGTGCAGCTGTCCGGCGGCCAGAAGCAGCGCGTGGCGATCGCGCGCGCGATGCTCAAGGACCCTCGGCTGCTCGTGCTCGACGAGGCGACGAGCGCGCTCGACGCGGAGAGCGAGCACCTCGTGAAGGGGGCGCTCGACGCGCTGATGAAGGGGCGCACGACGTTGATCATCGCTCACCGCCTCTCGACGGTGATGGGCGCCGACCGCGTGCTGGTGATGGATGGGGGTACGATCGTGCAGAGCGGGGCGCACGCGGCGCTCATCGCCGAGGACGGCCTCTATCGCCGGCTGGTCGAGCGGCAGTTCGTGAGCGCGCAGCTCACGACGACTGCTGTATGATGAGCTGCTGCGTCGCCTTGCGCTCGCCCACGATGGAGACGGCCGTCTCCGAGGCGAGCGCCGTCGCGCCCTGCGACGTGCGGCGCAGCGTGCCGAGCAGCGCATACCAGCCGTGCTGCCCGTTCGTGAGGGCGCGCGCGCTGATCGCGTCCGTCCGGACGAGCGTCTTGCGCGCCACCCGGAGCACGCTGCGCTGGATACCCTCGATCAGGTCGAGCGTGGCGCCGAGCCGCTCCTGCGTCTCGACGCGCACGTCGTCGAGCAAGCCGAACCCCGCGCGCACGACCTCATCGGCCACGCCGAGGCTGCCGTCCACCCACGTATAGATCAGCCCCTCTCGCGGATTGCTGAGCTGCGCGTGCTCTGAAACGTTGCTGCCGGCCGCGATCTGGCCGGAGATGCTCTCGTCCATCTCGAACCCCCTTTCCTCATGGTGGTTGGCAGGCGACTCGCCTGCTGCGAACCCACTATCGACAACCGAGGTCTCGGATGGGTTATCACAGCGAAACAAAGGTGTGAACCCTTTCTTTCTCATCGCCTCCCTTTCGGATGCGGGCGCGCAGAGGTCACCTGAAGAGGCTGTCGTGAGCGTTCTGCTGAATCCGTGATAATTCAATGAAAACATGTGAACAACGGCCAGCGCGTCGGTGACGTAAGCTAGCGGCCGCAGGAAGATCCTTAGTCCTTGGCAGGCGCGCCCTGGCTAGCTAGCGTCTCGCGGTGCCCACGCGGCCCACGAATACCGGGCGATTCATGAGGAGAACCACCTTGTCAACGCTTCTTGCCGCCTCCTGCGCCTCCGGCGCGCCGCACGGCAAGGCGCCCCCGGCGGCGCCCGCTCCTGAGCTCCTGGCCTTCGAGATCCAGGAAGGCCGGATTCGTAACCACTTCTTCCGTCATGGTCATATCGCTGCTCATGTCCTGACGAGCTCGGGCGTGTCGCCGCGGCTCATCGTCGCTTTTCCGGCGGGCAACATGGGAATCGCCGTGTGGTTCGACGCGCTCCCGGCGCCGGTCGAGCTCTCGGTGGAGGGGGGGCTCTCCGGCGTCGAGCGGCCCGGCGGCATGCGCGGCGTCTCGGCGCTGCTCGCGAGCGAGGCCCCGGCGCTGCGCGTCCATCGGCTGATCCTCGGGAGCATCCGCACGGTGCGCGACGTGGGCCGCGACGCGCCGCTCCCGGCCTGGCTGCGCGGCGACGTCGAGGCGGGCGGCGCGTCGATCGCCGCGCGGCGCACCACGCAGGACGGCGAGCACCACCTCGAGCTGCTCGTCGAGCCGGAGGGCGGCACGACGGCCGCGCTGGGGCCGGACGGCCGGATCGAGCTCACCGCGGGCCCGAGCGGCCTGCGGGTCCGGGTGACGGCGCTCTCGGACGAGCCGCCGCTCACGCCGGTGCCGCTCGACGAGCTCGTCACCGAGCGCGCCGCCGACGACCCGCGCCACCGGCAGGCGCTCGCCTTCCTCGCGTACCGGGAGAAGCTCTTGGCCGGGTCGTGGCGCTTCCTCACGTACTTTGGCCGCGACACGCTGCTCGCGGTGAGGATGCTCCTGCCGGTCCTGGAGCCGGCCGCGATCGAGGCGGGCATCGGCTCGGTCCTCGATCGGCTGAGCCCGTCCGGGGAGGTCGCGCACGAGGAGGCGATCGGCGAGTACGCGGCGCTCCTGCACCTCGCCGCCGGCCGCGCCGAGGCGCTGCGCGAGCCCGTCTACGATTACAAGATGGTCGACGACGACTTCCTCCTCGCGCCGCTCTGCGCCGAGTACCTCCTCGGCAGCGCGCCGGGCCGGGAGCGCGCGGCGGCGTTCCTCTCGCGCCGGACGCCGGCGGGCGACACGTATGCGCAGGCGCTCGCGCGGAACGTGTCGCTCGTGCTCCGCCTCGCCGCCCCGTTCGCCGAGACGGGGGATCCGAGGGCGCTCGTCTCGCTCAAGGAGGGAGAGTCCGTCGGCGAGTGGCGCGACAGCGCGGAGGGCCTCGCGTTCGGCCGCATCCCGTACGACGTGAACGCCGCCCTCGTCCCGGCCGCGCTCCGCGCGTCGGCGCGGCTGCTCGCGAGCCCGCTGCTCGGCGCCGACGCGGAGGGCGCCGGCCGGGCGGAGCGGCTCGCGCGCGCGTGGCGGGACGCCGGCGTGTTCTTCCGGGTGGAGGTGCCGGAGGCGGAGGCGCGGCGGCGCGTCGCCGCCTATGCGGCGTCGCTGGGCATCGACGCGGCGCCGGCGCTCGCGTCGCTCTCGGGGCCGCTCTCGTTTCCGGCGATCGCGCTCGACCGGGAGGGCAGGCCGCTCCCCATCATGCACTCCGACGACAGCTTCGTCCTCCTGTTCACCGACCCGCCGCCCGGCGCCCTCGAGGAGATCGCCGGCCGCCTGCTCCGCCCCTTCCCGGCGGGCCTGCGGACGCCGGTCGGCGTCCTCGTCGCGAACCCCGCGCTCGCGCCGGATCCGGCGCTCTGGGCGCTGTTCACGAGAGGCCACTACCACGGAACGGTCACCTGGTCGTGGCAGCAGGCGATGCTGGCCGCGGGCCTCGACCGGCAGCTCGCGCGCGGCGACCTGCCGGCCCCCGCGCGCGACGCGCTGGAGCGCGCGCGGCGCGCGCTATGGGAGGTGATCCAGGCGTCGCGGGAGGCGAGCACCGGGGAGCTCTGGAGCTGGGCCGTCGAGGGCGGCCGTTACCGGCGGGTCCCGTTCGGCGCCGAGCGGGCGCACCACGACGAGTCGAACGCCGTGCAGCTCTGGAGCACGGTGTACCTCGCGGTGCGCCCGTGATCGGCGCGAGGCGTGATTGGGGAGGGGGAGAGCTCGCCCCGAACGCTCGCGCCTACGCGAACAGCCCCGAGATCGCCGTCGTGTGGAGGTCGGAGTCCCCGATGACGAAGTTCGGGAGGCCGAACGCGCCCGCGCACGCCATCCAGTAGTCGTTGGTCGACCGGAGGCCGCGGCCGCCGTTGTCCCACACGCGCCCGCCGAGCAGCTTGGTGCCCGCGCCGCCGAAGAGCAGCCAGGCCACCTTGTCCCAGTTGTGATGTCGGGTCCCGACCTCGGTGATGTAAGGGACGAGGGTGTTGTCGAGCAGCGATCCGCCGTTCACGTCCTTTGCGGCCGCGAGCTCCTGCAGGAACCCCACCATCTTGTTGGCATAGAACTCCTCCACGCGCGTGAGGAACTCGAGCGTATCCTTCGTGTCGGGATCGTGGCTCGTCGTGTGGTGGACCTTGAAGATCTTCGAGTCCGGCGGCCACAGGTCGCCGAAGCTCACGTGGTTGGTCCCCGGGGCCCACTGGAAGGTCACCACGCGCGTCAGGTCGCACCGGAAGGCCGCCTTGACCACGGCGAAGTGCAGGGCGCCGATGCGCGCGTGCTTCTCGTCGTCGCGCTCTCTCACGACGTGCGACGAGTTGTAAGGGTCGATGTACTCGCTGACGCTGACGATCTCCGGCGGCTGCTCCATGCCGCAGAACGCGGGGTTGGTCGGGTCGGCGTCGAACTCCTTCTCCACCTCGCGGATCGCCTCCAGGTGCGAGTCCAGGAGCTCGCGCTGCGCGCTCGGCGCGAGCTCGTGGAGCCGGCCGATGTCCCGCGTCGCGAAGTCGAGCACGCTCTTCTTCTGCCGGCGCGCCCTGGCGAGCGCCTCGAGGTTGTCGTTCGTCGTCCCGCCGGGCATCAGCGAGCCGAACACCCGCTGGTAAGCGTCGAACGGCTGGTAGTACGGCGTCATCGGGGCCCGCGGGCCGGAGTACGACATGTGGCGCGTCGACACCTCCGGCGTGTCCGCGCGCTTGTCGCACGAGAGCTGGAGCGACGCGATCGCCGTCCCCTGCAGATCGGCCGACTGCTTCTGGATCAGCTGATCGACGCTCGCCGCCTCGGACATCGGGTCGTCCCCGCCGTTGCCGGGGTAGAGCTGCTTGGTCCGCGTGCCGGTCGCCATCAGGACGGTCCCGCGCTCGTGGCCGCCGCCGACCGACCCCTCGTACGGCAGCTTCAGGTCGCGGAACACCACCATCTTGTCCTTCACCGGCTCGAACGGCTTCAGGATGCGGGACAGCGTGAAGCTCGTCCCGTTGCCTTGCGGCCACCAGTTCTCGTAGACGGTGCCCACGGGCCGCTGGACGATGAGGAACCGCTTCGGGCTCGGCGCGCCCTCCGCGGTCCGCTCGAGGCCGCGGAGGATCGCGAACATCCCCGCGGCGGCGCCGACGCCCTGGAGGAAGCGGCGGCGGGACGAGACATAGGGCAGGTGGCGGTTCATGGTCACTCCTCCTCCGTGCGCTCGGCGAGCGCGCGCGACGTCGCGACGGCCTTCACGAGGGCCGGCAGGGTGCGCTCGCCCACCGGCAGCGCGTTGATCACGCCCTCGACCTGGCAGTCGTCCGGCCTGAGCTCTTCATCGTCGGTGCTGTAGGTGACGAGGTGCCGCGTCAGGCACGCGGCGAACTCCTCCCTTTGCGCCATCACACCGATGAACTCGACCGCGTTCGGGTAGCTCTCGTACAGCCCGAGGAGCCCGTTCATCTCGATGACCGAGTCGATGGGCTCTCCATCGAGCGTGTCTCGATAGCGGCCCAGCGGATCGTAGTTCTCGAGCGTCAGGCCGAACGGGTCGATCCCCCGGTGGCACACGCCGCAGGTGCTGTTCATCGCGCGCGCCTCGGCGCGCTCGCGCTCGGTCATGTCGGCCTTGAGCAGGTCGGCTACCGCCTGCGCGAGCTCCTCCGGCGGCGACGCGAGCTTCGGCAGGCAGAGCAGCGCGCCGCGGACGAACAGCCCCCGCGCGACCACGCTCGTGTTGTCCGTGCGCGAGAGCGTCGCGAGGACGCTCGCCTGCGTGAGCAGGCCGGCGCGCTGGCCTTCGGGCAGGGTGACCCGCGAGAACTCGTCCGCCGCGCCCGTGTGCTCCACGCCGTACACCTTGGCGAGCGGCTCGTTGACGAACGTCTCGCGCGACGTGAGCAGCTCGTTGACGTCCGCGCCGCGCTCCCAGAGGGTCTCGTCCACGAACAGCTCGGTCTCGTGGAACATGGCCGCCTGGAGCCCGGGACCGTATTCGGGGAACATCCCAGGATCCTTGATCGTGCCGAACAGGTTGCTGAGCCCCCACGCCGCGAGCAGCGTCGTGCTCAGGCTGCGCCGCGTCTCCGGCAGCGCGAGCAGCCGCTCGGTCTGCCGGGCGATCTCCTTCGGGTCGCGGAGGGCCCCGGAGTCGGCGGCGGCCATCAGCTCGGCGTCCGGCTGGCTGTCCGTGAGGAAGAACGAGAGCTCGCTGGCGAGCTCGTGCGGCGTCAGCCGCACGACGCCGTCGCTGTCCTTCTCGCCGAGCTCCGTCCGGTAGGAGAAGGAGGGCGCCGCGAGGATGGCCTCGACGGCGAGCACCACGCCGCGCTCGTAGCTCTCTTCCTTCCCGAGCGCGAACACCTCCATCAGGTCCGCGAGCTCGGCCTCGCCGATCGGCCTCCGGAACGCCTGCGCCGCGAACCGAGCCAGGAAGTCGCGCGCGCACGCGTCATCCCCGTTCTGCGCGCAGCCCGTCACCTCCTGGAAGCGCCCCTTGACGGTCTCCGCGGCGTAAGCGGCGCTGTCGAGCCGCCCGCGCACCAGCGATGTGCCGGCGACCAGCCCCTTCTTCATGAACGGCTTGGTCTTGTCGTCGGGCGCCAGATCGGCCCGCACGGCGTCGTCCCCGAGCACGGTGCGCACGGAGTTCGTGAACTGAAGATCGGTGAGCAGCACGACGCGGCGCCCGAGCCGCGGCGCGCACTGCGCCTCCGCGTCCGGGTGCTCGTCGTTGGGTCGCCCGCTGCTGCCACCCGGTTCTTGTTCGCCGGAGTTGTCCCCGAGGGTGCCCGTACACGCCGCCGCCACGAGGGCCGAGGCGCACGCGGCGAGCCACGCCGAGCGGCGCCACGCGGCGCTCCGAGGCGAGCGCTCCCGGGCGGCCTGCCCCTCCCCCGAAGCGGGGGGCGCCGCGCGCTTTATCCGATCCCAAATCCGAGGTCGATGCATGAACAAACCTCCCAATCTATCCCGCGGCGCGAGCGCCTGTTCACTCGCCCATCGTTTGAGACCTGCCTACGGCACGGGGCGAGGTGGACTTAACCGGTACAGAAGGCAAGCCCCTCTCGACTGGACGCCATCCCGAACCCCCCATGCTCCACACCCTAGGATGCGAAGCCGCGCAACGACAACCGTGTCGTCGCCGCAGCGCAGCGCCACCTCGCCGTCGGGCGAGGATCCTCCGGGGGCGAGCGCGCGGTGCTGCCGAGCGCCCTGCTCACTTCCGAATATGTTTAGTTTCGACCACACACGCTCATGAGTCAAACCAATTTGTCGCGATCGGGGCGTTTGACTAGGACGCCAAGTTTACGACAATACAGCAGTTTTCCGGCGTCCGCGGCGCGTGGAGGCGCCCAGCGCGACGCGTTAGGCTGTGCTCCTCCTGGAGCAGCACCGATTCGCGCGCCGGGGCCTCTGCGCCCGCGCAAGCTACGATGTCGGTGGACCGGCGCGGTCCGGCGGCGCGGCGCGCGGGGATCGCCTCGCAGGGAGGCGATCGCGCGCCGTCGCCTCACGGCAAGAGGTCGCCGATCGCCGCGTACCAGACGTCGGCCATGCGCCCGTAGCCGCGCTGGTTGGGGTGTACGCCGTCCGGGAGATCCGACAGCGGATACCCGGAGTGCTGGTCCACCAGCACCACGTGCTTCCCTGCGGACGCCCGGGCCTCGACGATATCCTCCACTGCATCGTTGTAGGCGACCGCCTTGGGATCGGCGGAGCGGATCGGGATGATCTTCGCCACGACCACGAGCGTGTCGGGAGCCGCGGTGAAGATCTTGTCCAGGACCGCTCCCAGGCGCTGCGGCGCGTTGGCGAGGTCATCGTTCTGGTTCACGTCGTTGGTCCCCACCATGAGCAGCACGATGTGCGGGCCGCTCGAGAACGCGGGCGTCGGCACGAGCCCACCGATCTGGTTGATCTTCCAGCCGCTGTGCCCCTCGTGGTTCCGCGGAAACGCAGCGCCGTCGACCATCGTCGGCCCGTTGATGAGCGAGCCGACGAACGTGATGTTCTTGCCCGCGGCGCGCGCCTTCTTGAACAGCTCGATCCGGTAGCCGCCGCCGCCTTGCACCCCCCCGACCCCGTCCGTGATGGAGTCGCCGAGCGGCAGGATCTTGCAAGGCTCTCCGTTCGTCGGGCACGGCGTGAACCCGGCCGCGCCGCCCGCGCCGCCCGCGCCGCCTTCGCCCCCCGCGCCGCCTCCGCCCTGGGCGCCTGTGCTGGCATCGCCGCCGCCGTCCGAGCCCCCGGCGCCGCCCGCGTTGTCTCCGCCGCCGCCGCTCGCGCTGGTCGCGCCGCCGCCCGTCGTGCTCGCGCTGGTCGTGCTGCCGCTCGTCGTATCCCCGCTGCTCACGCTAGAGGCAGCGCCCCCGCCGGTCCCGGAGCCGGTCGACGTCGTGTCGCCCGGCTCATCGGAGCACCCGCCGAGCAGCGCCACGAGGGCGACGGCCGCCGCCCTGGCGGCCCACGTCGAACGGCGCGCCCCGCGACGCTCCGCGTCGCTCCGTCCGTGCGATCCACGCCGCGAATTCTGCATTCCAACCAGAATCATCGCATTCCTCCATGGCACGCACGCTGAATGGCAGAGCCGGAGTTCCCCCGACGCGCTCGCGGTTTCCAGGTGATATCTCGCGCGCAGCTCGAGTTCACGCGGTCTCCGAGGAGCGTCGACCCGCGGCCCCGCGCCGCCCAGCGCCTCGCGCACGACGCCGCCGCGCGGCGACCGCGCCCAGCGCGATCAACGCGGCGAGCGCCCCCGCGGGGGAGCTGGACCCCGAGCTGACCCGGAACGCGCACCCGCCCTCGTCGTGGCTGTCGCCATCAGCGGGGGCGGCGCCAGCGCCCCCCGCGCCGCTGCCCGCCGTCGCTCCGGTGCTGGTGGTCGCTGCGCTGCTGACGCTCCCACCCTCGCCCGAGCCGCCGCTGCCCGTGGCTCCCCCTTCACCCGTGCTCGGGGCGCCCCCGCCGCCCCCGCCGCCCCCGACGCCGGTCGGCTCCGGATCCGGGGCGTCGAGCGGCGTGAATTTCCACCAGTTGAAATTGAACAGAGGACCGTTCCCGCCGGTGAACTTCAGGTACAGATCGTGGATCCCTGTCGCGCCGTCGACCGCGCACGACGTGGTCACCCAGGTCTGGGCGCCGCCGGTACCCTGAACCATGCAGGTTCCGACCAGCGTGCCGGTCGGGCTGTCGAGGCGCAGCTCGATGCTGCCGCCGCCCGTCGCCGAGGCCACCCTCGCGTCGAACGACACCGCGCCGGTGCCGAAATCGACGCCCTTCACCTTGATGAAGTCCCCGTTGTCGATCGAGGTGACGTTCACGCCGCCCTCGCTGCATCGCTCGGTCTCGACACCGGATTCCCAGGCGATGGTCTCAGCCTCCGTCATGACATACGGATTCAGGTTGCCGACGCCAGGCGGGCCCTCCTTCGTCATCCTGATCGTCGGGATCGTACCGTCGGGGTTGAACGTGAACTTCTCGACGGCCGCCGAGCGGTGAAAGCCTCCGCCGCCCGGCAAGGCGCCGTTGTGATAGAAGAAGTAGGAGTTCCCCTTGAAATCGATGACGCCCGCGTGATTGGTGAAGCTGCTGCCCTCCGTGGGCATGATGACCCCGCGGTACGTCCACGGGCCGGTGGGGCTGCTGCTCGTGGAGTAGGCGATGTATTCAGGGATGGGGCCAGCCGCATACACGAGGTAGTACAGCCCGTCGCGCTTGTAGAGCCAGGGACCTTCTTCGTACTTGGTCGTATGACGACCATCATTTTCCCCGGTGCGCTGCCCGAAGCTCGCCGCCGTCATGGGCACGTGCACGACGCCTCCCTGGTAGGAGATCATGTCTTCGTTCAGCTTGACGTAGCACGAGCTCGGGTTCCCCCAGTACAGATAGGCCTGGCCGTCGTCGTCGATGAGCACCGTCGGATCGATGTCGCCGCAGTCGGCCGCGACGAGCGGCTTCCCCAGGGCGTCCTTGAACGGACCGGTAGGGCTGTCCGACACGGCCACGCCGATGGTCATCCTGTTGAGCGAGCGGCTCGTCACGGGCACGTAGTAGTAGAACTTCCCGTTCCTGTGGATGACCTGGCCAGCCCACGCGTCCCCCTTCGCCCAGCTGAAATCGCTGAACTTCAGCGGCGAACCGTGGTCCGTCCAATTCACCATGTCCTTGGAAGAGTACACCCTCCATTCGTTCATCCCGAACCAGTCCGTGGCGCTGTCTTCGTCGTGGCCGGTGTAGAGGTACACCGTGTCACCGTGGACCATGGGCGCAGGATCGGGGGTATAGATGGTCTGAACGATGGGGTTGTCCGCCAGCGAGACGGACGGGAATGCAGCCACGCCGCAAAGTATCGATGCCGCCGTGAGGACCTTACGTTGGATGAGCGTCGTGTTCGTTGCCATTCTCGGATCCTTGCTGGTCTCCTGAAGCTTCGTCAGGTATCGTCGATGTCGTAGGCGGCTCGGCTGGAGCATCTCCGGACGGCGTGGCGGCAGCCCATCAAGAGCTCGCCAGCGCTCGCGTCCGACACCACCGCGCGAACGGCGTCGGTGCCGAGATCGATCGGATGACGAGGGCCCCGGGCGCGGACGACCCATCCCTGGGGAAGCAGAAGGATACTTCTCCTGGCCAATGTGAACGCTAACATGGCCGGAGTCAACACAGATCGACCGGGCCGCGGGTGATGCTCCGGCCCGGGGAAGGCCGAGGCTGGCGGGGCTCCTCCGGCCCGCGGCGTGGAGAGGGGCGGGCGCGGGGCGCCGCGGGACATCAGGCGAGGCCCGCGCTCGTGTGACTTGTCGCCCTCGATCGGTGTCGTTCGCGGCCTCAGCTGCGGAGAAATCCAGGCGTACTGTCGAGTGCGGCAGCATGGCAGGCATGGCAGGCATGGCAGCATGGATGAAGCCAGCGCCCGCTCTTCTTGACGCGGCGCTCCGGAGGAGCCCTGTCAGCCTTCTCGCTTCAGTCATGAGGAAGATGCAGGGTGGTCGATCTGGATTGACATCGCTTCTGTTAGCGTTAACATGACAACCCATTCGTATCTCTTGCTTCGCTCCGGAGGGGTGGTCATACGCGCCGAGAGCTTCGTCAGCCGATCGATCTCGGCGCCGGTTCAGCACGCTCGGTCGGCACGGGCGCGAGCCACGTTGAGCTCGCGGACGTCGCGGTCGCGGGTCAGCAGCGCTGGGCGCGGGGGCTCCACGACGACCCGCGCGCGCGTCGGTTCGCGAGCATCTGCTCGACGCCCCGCACATCCACCGAGCTGACCCGCGTCGACGACCTCAGGGGGATCACGACCTGAGAAACCCGTCGAGCCGGTCATGAGGCGGCTCGCGGCGCTGCGCCGGGCCGCTCACGACCATGGCATGGCCATTCGAACGAGACGCGATGTCGACGAGACGACGTTTGGCATTCCCACGTTCAATACCGGCGCGCTCGCCGGACTGGTGCAAAATGAGAATTTTTCCACTCGTGGTCCCTGCATTCATGCTCCTCGTCGCCTGTGGCTCCGACGCCGACCCGCCTTCGGGCGACCAGGCTAGCTCCAGCTCCAGCTCGACCGGCGTCGGGGGCGCAGGCGGAGGCGCCGCGACGAGCTCCAGCACGACCGCCTCGACCAGCGCGAGCTCCGTCGGCAGCGGCGGAGCCGGCGGCGACGGCGGCGCTGGCGGCGGCGGGGGAGCCGGCGGCAGCGGCGGCGAAGACCTGCTCGCGGCGGCCGCCAGCATCGACGGCTTCCGCTGGGAGATCCCCTGCGACCAAGACCCCGGCAACCGCGACGAGTGCGCGACGTCCACGCGGGTCGACGAGAAGAGGACGTTCGGCGGCTCGCCCGACACGGTCTACCAGGTGACCGTCCGGCTCCGGGGCGTGGTCGAGCCGGAGACGTATCGGGGCGGCACGCCCGACGGCATGCACTTCCGCGTGGGCGGCACGCCCGACAACGCGACGTACAACAGGTACAGCTTCTCGGTGTCCGACCCGCCCGAGGTCTACTACCTCAACGACAACCCCACCGTGGGGCACGACGTGTTCATCATCGACCACACGAAGACCATCCCGATCCGCGGCGGAGCCATGGTGTCCTTCCTGGGCGACGATCCGAATCGTACCATGATCGCCAACTTCAAGCATCTGGTCGTGGACGGCGTGCCGCCGGCGCCCGAGCCGTTCATCGGCCAGTTCATCCAGCTCGACGTGCAATCCGTCGAGCTGGCGCAGCCGTGACCTGGCGCCGCGGCGCACCGCGCGCCGCGGCGCTCTCTTCCGGCCGCCTTCACGAGTGACCTTATATCGATGATCTCATGCATCGAAGCAGCTGGTTTTGCTCTATAACCTTACCCGCTTAAGTACAGGAGAAGCTTATGAGAATGCGATTCGAACGCTGGCCCCTGCTGACCGCCCTCGCGCTCGCCGCGTGCGGTCCCGTCGATCAGCTCGACGAAGAGGGCTTCGACTTCGGCGACGCAGCCGAGAGCGTCACCATCGATGCAGCGGCGACCTACACGATCGTCGGCGTGCAGAGCGGAAAATGCGTCGAGGTGGCCGGGGGCAGCACCGCTGACGGCGCGGGCTTGCAGATCGCCGCCTGCAACGGGTCTGCGCGGCAACAGTTCCGCATGGAATCGGCGAGCGGCGGCTACTATCGCATCCGCAACGTGGGCAGCAACCGCTGCATGGACGTCGCGAACGCCTCGACCACCGACGGCGCCCGCGTCCAGCAATACTCCTGCTGGACCGGGGAGAACCAGCAGTGGTCGTTCGCGGACGTCACCGGCGGCGCCGTGCGCCTCACGGCGCGCCACAGCGGCAAGTCCATGGACGTCTACGGCCGCGGCACCGCGGACGGCACCGCCGTGATCCAGTGGGCGTCGAACGGCGGGACGAACCAGCAATTCCGACTCACGCCCGTGAGCTCGGGCGGAACGGGGACCGGCACCGGTGGAGGCAAGTTCGTCGGCAACATCACGACCGGCGGGCAGGTGCGATCGGATCTGGCCCGATACTGGAACCAGCTCTCCCCGGAGAACGAGGGCAAGTGGGGCTCCGTCGAGGGCCAGCGGAACGTCATGAACTGGTCCGGCATGGACCGGGTCCGGGATTACGCGCGCCTGAACAACATTCCTTACAAGGGCCACACCCTGATCTGGGGCGCCCAGCAGCCGGGCTGGCTCGCCGGTCTGTCGCAGAGCGAGCAGCGCGCGGAGGTGGAGGAGTGGATCCGGGCGTTCTGCCAGCGCTACCCGGACGTCGCCATCATCGACGTCGTGAACGAGCCGCCCCCGCACACCACGCCGGTGTACATGAACGCCCTCGGCGGCGCGGGAGCGAGCGGGTACGACTGGATCGTGCAAGCGTTCAAGTGGGCGCGGCAGTACTGCCCGAACGCCAAGCTGCTGCTCAACGACTACAACAACATCGAGTACAGCGGCGACAACCAGAACACCATCAACATCGTCAATCGGATCCGGGCGGCAGGGGCGCCCATCGACGGCATCGGAGCGCAGGCCCACGCCGCGTTCTCGATGCCGACCAGCACCGTGAAGACCTTCCTCGACCGGCTCGCCGCCACCGGTCTGCCGGTCTACATCACCGAGTACGACATCAACCTGGCGAACGACGCGCAGCAGCTCAGCGTGATGCAGAGCCAGTTCCCCATGTTCTACGACCATCCCAGCGTGAAGGGCATCACGCTGTGGGGCTACGTCAGCGGCCAGACGTGGCTCGCCAACTCGGGGCTCATGAGCAGCGGCGGCCAGATGCGGCCCGCCATGTCCTGGCTCATGGGCTACCTGGGGCGCTGACCGCGCCGACGCGCGCGCCCCCCGCGCGCGCGTCCCCGACAGCCGCGCGCCCGGAGAGCGCCGCGCAGGCTCGTCCTCACGGCGCAGGTTCGACGGAGCCTGCCCGTGAGCCCGAGCCCGCGCGGCCGATCCCGGGCGCCTTATGTGTCTTGTTTGCAGCTTCATACCTTGGTGAGTACAGGAGACGATGATGAGAATCGGACTTCGACTATCTTTGCTGTCCACGATGTTCGCCGCCGCCACCGCGTGCGGTCCCGCCGAGCAGCTCGACGAAGAGGGCTTCGATTTCGGCGACCTGGCGGAGAGCGTCACCATCGACACCGCGGCGACCTACACGATCGTCGGCGTGCAGAGCGGAAAGTGCGTCGAGGTGGCCGGAGGCAGCACCGCTGACGGCGCCGGCGTGCAGATCGCCGCCTGCAACGGCTCTGCGCGGCAACAGTTCCGCATGGAATCGGCGGGCGGCGGCTACTATCGCATCCGCAACGTGGGCAGCGACCGCTGCGTGGACGTCGCGGGAGCAGCTACCAGCGACGGGGCCCGCGTCCAGCAATACTCCTGCTGGACCGGGGAGAACCAGCAGTGGTCGTTCACGGACGTCACCGGCGGCGCCGTGCGCCTCACGGCCCGCCACAGCGGCAAGTCCCTGGACGTCTACGGCCGCGGCACCGCGGACGGCACCGCCGTGATCCAGTGGGCGTCGAACGGCGGGACCAACCAGCAATTCCGGGTCACGCCCGTGACCTCGGGCGGAGGGACGGGGGGCTCTGACGGCGGGGGCTGCGGCTTGCCCACCTCCTTCCGCTGGCAGTCGAGCGGCATCCTGGTGAGCCCGAAGTCGGACGCGACTCACAATATCGTGTCTGTCAAAGACCCGACGGTCGTCTTCCATAACGATCGCTACAACATCTATGCCACCACGGCGAACACCGCTGGCAACTGGCAGATGACCCACCTGAGCTTCACCGATTGGCCCCAGGCCGCGTCCGCGTCGCATTACTATATGGATCGCACGCCTGGGTTCAGCGGCTACCGGTGCGCGCCGCAGATCTTCTTCTTCAGGCCTCAGAACAAGTGGTACCTCATCTATCAATCGCAGCCGCCGCAGTTCTCCACGACCGACGACCCGAGCCGCCCGGAGACGTGGAGCAGGCCCCAGAACTTCTTCGCGTCAACGCCCGCTGGCATGCCCAGCCTGCCCATCGACTACTGGGTGATCTGCGACAGCGCCAACTGCTACCTCTTCTTCACCGGCGACGACGGTAAAATGTACCGCAGCCAGACCGCCCTGCGCAATTTCCCGAGCGGGTTCGGTCCTGTCTCGGTCGCCCTTCAGGACTCGAATCGCAACAACCTGTTCGAGGGGAGCTCCACGTACAAGATCAAGGGCATGGACAAGTACTTGACGCTCATCGAGGCCATCGGCCCGACGGGCGCCAGGTTCTATCGCTCGTTCACCGCCGATCGCCTCGACGGCGCGTGGACCCCGCTCGCGCACACCTGGAACGCGCCGTTCGCAGGCCAGAACAACGTCACCTACGCGTCGGGCGTGGCCGACTGGAGCGACGACGTCAGCCACGGCGAGCTGCTCCGCGACGGCAACGACGAGACCGCGACGATCGACACCTGCAATCTCCAGTTCCTGTATCAAGGCCGCGATCCGAGGTCGGGCGGCGAATACTCGCAGCTCCCGTATCGCCTCGGCCTGCTGAAGGCGGTGCGCTAGAGCACCGATCAGCCTGAAGCGCCCGAGAAGGAAGGGATTGGAACCACAGAGGCACAGAGGGCACAGAGGGATGAAGAAAAGATCCTGATCTCTCCCTCTTCTCTCTTCCTCTGTGTCCTCTGTGCCTCTGTGGTTCATACGCGGCGCGCCAAGCGACCCAGGCCGCGACCCCACGCCGGTGAGGTTCGCGTCCGGGTCGCCGGGTCTGGGCTCCGCCCGACGAGGCCTCAGCTCAGAACTGCGTGAAGAAGTCCCAGACCTCGCGAGGGTTCCAGGTCGTCGACTGGCCTTTGTCCTTCGGCGAGGGGGTGTGATCCCCGTCGAACGCACACCAGCGCGTGGGGTGCCCGCTCGAGCAGCCGGTGTACGAAACGCAGGTGTGCGTGCCGCTGCCCCTGGCGGGCTCGGGTGGATCCTGCGCCGTGCAGCCGTTGTTCTTGACGAACCTGTCGCGGATCTGCTCGCCCGAAGTGTAAGCGCAGGTCCCGTCGCTCACCCCGTGGGCACCGTAGAACGCGAGGGGCATCGTCCCTCCGTCGCAACCGGCGAGGAAGTCGGCGCCCCCGTACACCGCGATGGCGCGGAGCAGGTCAGGTCGAGCACAGCCGAGCGCCTTGGTCATAC
This sequence comes from Sorangium sp. So ce185, assembly GCF_051526825.1. NCBI lineage: Bacteria > Pseudomonadati > Myxococcota > Polyangiales > Polyangiaceae > Sorangium > Sorangium sp. So ce185. Next base: position 3,205,617 of record NZ_CP150316.1, read on the forward strand.
CGCCGCCATAGCTGAAGCCGTTCGCGAAAATCCGCGACTTGTCGACGCACAGGTCGGCCTCCACCTGCTCGAGAATGTCTTCTGTGAAGGTGACGTCCTCTCCGTTCGCGTTGCCCCAGCCAGCGTTCAGCCCGTCGGGCGCGATGAAGATGGTGCTGTTCTCGGCGAGGTCCCAGAGCCCGTAGAACGGGCTCTGCGTCGTGTAGCACCGGATCCCCTCTTTCGTGCAATCCACGACCTGCTCCGCGCTGCCCGTGTACCAGTGGTAAGCGATGACCAGCCGGTAAGGACGGTCCTTGTCGTAGCCGGCGGGGAGCCACAGGATGTACTTGCGGTCCTTGCCACCGCTCCGGATCGTGACGGTGCTCTTGTCCTTGAGCGTGGGCACCTTCCCGCAGCCTTCGCTCGGAACGACCCCGCCGCTCGACCCGCCCGATCCGCCGCTGCCGCCCGATCCGCCGCTGCCGCCCGATCCGCCGCTGCCGTCGCCGCCAGTGCCGCTGGCGACATCGCCGCCGCCGGATGTCGCTCCGCCCGAGCCCCCGTCGCCGGGTGCGCCTGCGCCAGCTGCCGTCGATCCTCCCGCGCCCGCGCTCCCGGGCGACCCCGTGCCCGCGGACACGGCCGCATCCGATGCGTCGCCGGAACCGCTCCCTCCGCAGCCTGCGAGGAGCCAGCATAGCGCCAGCTTGGGCAAGAGTATTCTCGAATTCATCAACGCTTCTCCGTTGTTCGATGGATCGGACGCAGCCCGCCTCGGAATGAGACGAAGCTGGCTGCCGTGGGGCCCGGCTCCGCGAGCGGCAGGTCCTGCAGCCGGGGCGCGGCGCCTCCGCGACGTGCGGATCTCCTGCTCCCTCAGGCGAGGATCGAATCGACGAGCCCGCCCTCGAGGCTCTCGTCGCCGAAATCGTCGAGCGGGCCGCCCTGGCCGTTCTTGCAGCCGACCGCCGCGCCGATCGTGTTGAGCAGCTTGTTGTTGGTGATCTTGACGTCGACGAACTGGCCGGTCTTCAGGTAGCCCGCGGCGCCGCCGGCGAGGATGTACGGGACCCTCCGGTACCCGTGGAACTTGTCGGCATTGTCGTTGAGCCACACCGCCACGCCGCGGTCGAGGAGCGTCCCCGAGCCGAGCTCGTAGGACGAGAGCCGGTCGAGCAGGTGCTTGAACATCCGCGCGTGGATCCGGTCGATCTGGTGGTGCAGCTCCTGAGCGCCCTCGATCGGCGGACCGGAGGTGCCGTCGCTGTCGATGCGGTGGGAGATCTTGTGGTAGCTCTTCTGCCGGACGCCATGGATCGTGTACTCGGTCCCGTCGTTGCCGTCGCCCACCTGGAGCGTCGCCACGCGCGTCACGCCGCACGCCATCGCGAGCGCGATGATGTCCATCTGCATGCGCGTGACGGTCTCCACGTTCTCGGATCTGCCGACGTTCGGCGAGATCGCCTCCATCTCGGCGACGGCCTCCGCCGGGAGATTGCACGCGAGCGCGACCTCGAGGTCGCGGATGCTGTCGAAATGGAGCGCTAGCCGCTCGCGATCGCTCTTGCTGAGGTCCTTCCGGCTCATGAGCGCCCGCATCTCCCCGCGCACCAGGTCGTTGACGCTGGTGCGGCGCTCGGTCAGCGCCTGCTGGGCCTCGGCGCCCACGTCGGCGAGCCCGAAGAGCTTCTTGTACGCGTTGATCGGGTTGCGCTCGGCGGCGCGGAGCTGCTTCGGCCCGCGGTACGAGAGCACCTCGTTGATGTAGCCGCCCATCCTGCCGGCGTAGAGCGTCAGCGGCTCGACGCCTGGCGGGTTGAGCTCGGTCGCGATGCGGTTGTCGATCGACTCGCCCATCGCGAGCGACTCGTTGCCCGATGGCTGATCCGACACGCGCGCGGCCGTCAGGCACTGGTTTCCGCCGCCGGAGTGGCCGCACCCGTTGGCCTTGAACGCGAAATCCACGCCGCGCACCATGATGAGCTGGCTCGCGTAGTCCTTGAGCTCGCTGACCGCCCGGCCGCTGTCCCGCTCCAGGGACGCCTTCGACAGCGGGCCCGTCTCGCTGGGCCAGAACATCTCGGGCTCGTCGCCGGCCGCCTGCGCCACGCCGTTCGCCTGGCGCATGAAGATCGCGAAGGGCGGCGCGTCGCCCGTGCCGGCCGCCGCGCGCCGGGGCGCGAACGTCTCCAGGAACGGGAGCGCGACCGTTACGCCAAACAGGCCTCGAAGCACACGTCGTCGGCTGATCATTGCGCCTCCGCGGGAACACGGGTGAGGAAGGTGTCGGACGAGACGACCTGAAGGATGAGCTCCTTGGTGGAGGCGCCGCCGCGCGACGCCTCGCCGAGCTCCTTGATGGACTGCCGGTCCTTCGCGCCCGTGCTGCGGCCCTGCGCGAACTCGATCCAGCGCCGCGCGTAGCACGCGTGGGCCTCGTCGCTCTCGGCGAGGATCCGGCTGAACTCGATCGCGTCCGCGTAGCTCTTCAGCTCGCCGCCGAACCGGTAGGCGTCCGCGGCGTCGACCGGCACGCCGTTGTCGATCGTGCGGTACTTGCCGATCGCGTCGTAATGCTCGAAGGCGAACCCGGCCGGGTTGATCCATGTCCCGTGGCACGCCTCGCCGCACGTCCCTTTGCCCGTGTGCGCCTCGACGCGCTCGCGGTTGGTCGCGTGCTCGCCCGGCGGCAGCCCCGTCGCGTTGTCCGGCGGCGGCGGCAGCGCGGCGCAGAGGATCCTGAGGTTCACGAAGACGCCGCGGTGGATCGAGTCCGGCTGCCGCGCCGTCGCCTTCGACGCGAGGAAGCCGAGGCGCGTGAGCAGCCCCGAGCGCTCCGCCTCGGCGAGCTCCACCTGCTCGAATTTGTCCGAGAACTCGCCCTCGACGCCGTAGACCGCGGCGAGGTGGTCGTTCACGAACGCGGTGCGCGAGGTGAGCAGGTCGGTGAGCCCACCCTCCTTGTCGAAGACGATGTGCTCCACGAACAGCTCCGCCTCGCGCTGCATGTCGTCCCCGATCTCGGGGACGAACTCGGGGTAGAGCGCCCGGTCCTTGTTGAGATCGTGGTACTGCTCGTAATCGTAGAGCTGCCGGTGGAACGCGCCGACGACGTCGCGGGCGCGCGGGTCGTCGAGCATGCGCTCGGCGTAGGCGCGGACGGCCTCGGGGGTCGAGAGCTCGCCCGCCTTCGCCGCGGCGAGGAGGTCGTCGGAGGGCATCGTGTTCCAGAAGAGGTACGCGAGCTTCGTCGCGATCTCGTGGCCGCTCAGCGGGATGAGCCCGCCCTTCGCCGGCCCGGCGCCGACCTCGACCCGGTAGACGAAATGGGGTGACTGCAGAAACGCCTCGAGCGCCGCGCGCGCGCCGGCGGCGAACGGATCGTTGCCGTCGAAGAGCTCCTCGCCGCGGTGGAACAGCGCGAGGTACGCGTCCCGCTCGCCGGCCGTGAGCGGCCGCCGGAACGCCCGCTCGCCGAACTGCTCGACGAACGCAAGCGCCCGCGCCTCCGGCTCGTCCGGCAGGTCCGCGGGCGCGATCCGATCGAGCTTGCCCTTGTCTTCGGCCACCATCGCCGCGAGCTCCTCGGCGGCGCGCTGGTAATCGCTCCAGAGCCCCGGGGTCACGAGGAGCGCGGCCTCGTTGTTGTCGAACACGCCGCCGAGCGGATCGGTCGTGAACGACGCCGAGAGACCGGGCCTGTCGTCGAGGCGCAGGAGATCGCGCACCGTGTTCTCCCACTGCGCGTGGCTGAGCCGCGGGAACATGCTGCGCTCGGCGACCTGCGCCGCCGCCGCGCCGCCCGGCGAGGCGCCGTCACCCTGATCCGGGTCGCCCAGGGAGCCGGTGCACCCCGCGAGGAGGAGCGCCGCAGCGCAGAGCCCCGCGCCGAGCGCCCGCCTCCAGCGCGGTCGGCCGGTGATCGAAAAAGACGGTGAGGTCATCATTGTCTCCTCAACAGGCTCTGACGAATGAACAGCTCTTTCAGCGTGGCTGTCAGCGCAACCACCAGAGACCAGAAATGGTGTGTTCTCCTCCGTCATCGAGCGCGGCTTCGGTTTGACCCGCGACGTTTGGCCGGCGGCCGATCAATGATGAGCAATTCGAGCCCGACCAGAGCTCGCGACCTCGCTCGTGCGCGAAATCGCGAGGGATCGCGCGATCCCGGGAGGCGCGCGACCGCGGGCGACCTGCGGTGCGCCGATCCGCCGCTCGCGGCGCGCACCGCAGGACGTACGGAGTCGGGCCGGGATCGAGCGGACGACGAGGGCCTCGGGCACACGGCACCCACCCAAGGCGAAGCAAAAGGATACCGCTTTGGTCGATTGTGAACGCTCACATTTGGAGTGTCAACGCCAATCGACCGACGCCCCCGCTGCCTGCGAGTGGCGGCTGGTCGGATTTTTGGTGGGATCTCGACTTGCAAGTCCGTTACACTACGGACGCGCTTTCGGAGCAGCGCGCAGAGGGGCGAGGATGAGCCGCGACAGGAGCGAGGGCACGTCGGGAGCGAGCGGACGCGCCCACGCGCACGGGAGATCCGGAGGAGACCGCGGCTCGGGCGCAGAGGGCTCGGCGGGCGCGCATCGCGAGCTCGACGGGAGCCCCGCGCGGGGTGGGGTGTCCGCGCACATCGATGGCGACATCGACCCCAAGGCAGAGAGCGCGGCGCTGCGCGCGCGCGTCGAAGAGCTGGAGAGCGAGCTGGCCGCGCTGCGCGGTGAGCTCGCGCGCGAGAGAGGGCTGGTCAGCGCGTCAGCGGCGTACCTCGACGCGCCGTTCGCGCGGGGCGCCACGCGGGTGCCGGCGCTGGTCCACTGGCGCCTGGATGGCACCGTGACGCGCTGGAGCGACGGCGCCGAGGGCCTCTTCGGTTGGAGCGAGGGCGAGGCCGTGGGCCGCCGCCTCTCCGACCTCGTGGCCGCGGATCCGGTGTCGCCCGAGGCGGTGCAGGCGTTCAAGCACGACGCTGGCGAGAGCTTCTTCGCCACGACCACGAGCGCGGGCACGACGAGAGAGGGAAACGCGATCACCTGCCGGTGGACCTACGCCGTGCTGCGCGACGAGCGAGGCGACGTCCGGGAGATCGCGGCCATCGTGGATGAAGGCGACGATCCGCGGCGGAGAGAGCACCTGGTGCACGAGCGCTATCAGCTCCTCCTGCAGCTCGTGGACAACTCGCCGAACGTCATGTTCATCAAGGACGCGGAGGGGCGGTACGTGTTCGTCAACCGCCATTATGCGCGCGCGCTCGGGCGGCACGCCATCGAGTTCCTCGGCAAGGACGAGCATGAGTTCGGCGCCACGCCGCCCAACGTCGCCGACGCGATCGTGGCGAAAGAACGCGAGGTCTTCGCGAGCGGCCGGCCGTTGCGGTACGAAGAGGTGCTGGACTACGGCAGCCAGAATTTCTATTTCTCCACGGTCAAATTCCCGGTTCACGACGCGCGCGGCGAGCTGGTCGGCGTCGGCGGCGTCGTGAGAGAGGACACCGACCTGAGGCGCTCGGAGGCCGAGCGCGCCGCGCTGCAGGAGCAGGTCATCGCCGCGCAGCGGGAGGCGCTCCGGGAGCTCTCGACGCCGCTCATCCCGCTCGCCGACGGCGTCCTGGCCATGCCGCTCGTCGGAACGCTCGACCGCGCGCGGGTGGGGCAGGTGATGGAGACGCTGCTCGCCGGGATCAGCAGCCAGCGCGCCCACACCGCGCTCCTCGACATCACCGGCGTGCGCGCCGTCGACGCGCTCGTCGCCGACGCGCTGACGCGGACCGCGCGCGCCGCCCGGATGCTCGGCACGCGCGTGGTGCTCACGGGCATCCGCCCGGAGGTGGCGAGGGCCCTGATCGAGCTCGGCGCGGACCTCTCCGGCATCGTCACGCTGAGCAGCTTGCAGAGCGGCATCGCCCACGCGCTCCGGCCCACGGAGCGCCCGCGCGCCACCCGTTGAGCGACCGAGCCGGCGCCGCCGGTGCTGGCGGCCGCGCTCGGGCCCGCGGTCACGGGCGGGCGAGCGGAGCGCCCGCTCCGGGCTGCGCCGCGCTCAGACCTGGATGCCTTGGAGCGGTGAGTTGACCCGGCCGGCGTCGATGCCGATCTCGGTCGCCTTCGAGCCCATGATCTGGGCGACCGTCAGGAGCGCCTTGCTCAGGTTGTCGCCGGGGAAGTTGTGGTGCTCGTCGCCGCGCAGCCGCCCGCCGGCCTTGCCCGCCAAGAGCACCGGCCATTCCGTCCGCGAGTGCGTCTTTCCCCAGGCGGTGTCGGACGTGACGAAGACGAGCGAGCTGTCGAGCAAGTTCGAGCTGCCGTGCGGCGTATTCTTGAGCTTGGTCAAGAACTCGTTGAGGCAGCGCATCGTGTAGATCACGCCCTTGTCGACGCGGGGCTGGCTGGATTGATCCCCGGGATCGCCGTGACAGATGGTGTCGTGGAAGTCGTCGTTCATGTCCTGCGCGAGGTGCCGGTAGTAGACGTGCGCGGCGGGCAGCGAGAACATGAACGAGAGCACGCGGGTCCTCTCGCAGGCGAGCGCGAGCGCCGAGAGCTCGACCATGGCGGTGTTCACCGCCGGCGGGGCTTCGCTCTGCATGTCCTTGCCGACGGCGGGGGCCGCCGGGCTGCTGCATGCCGTCGGCGTGCCGTCGCCGGGGGTTGTCGTCTCGAGCCGCCGCTCGATGGCGCGGATCGAGTCGAGGTGCTGCTCCACGCGTTGCCTGTCGGCCGCGCCGAGCCGCTGTTGCAGGCTCGCGCCGTCTTCCAGGACGGAGTCGAGCACGCTCTTCCGGACCCGCGCGAGCTTCGCGGCCTGCTCCGCTTGCGGATCGCTGGGCGCGGGCGATGTGCCCATGAACAACCGATTGAACACGGCCTTCGGGTCGAACTCCGGGTTGTTGCGCGAGTTCGGCCCCCGGTGCGAGATCGTGTGCAGCGAGTCCTGGGGGCCGTTCGGCGTCGCCGGCGTCACGCCCACCTCGAGAGAGCGGTACGGCGCCCCCGCCGAGATGGCGTCCGCGACGATCTGGTCGATGGATGCGGTGCGCACGGCGTTGCCGCCGAGCGGCGCGCCGGTCGTCGCCCCCGCCGACCCGGTGGGGTGCTCGAGGCCGGACACGACGAGCTTGTTCTCGAGGCCGCTGATCACGGTGAGGTGCGACTTGTGGTCAGCGAGCGGCTGGAGCTCGGGGCTGAGCTCCCAGGCCGAGCCGGAGCCCGTGCGCGCCGGCTTCCAGCGGCCGGGCAGCGTGCCGTTCCCGAAGAACCAGGTGACGTAGAGCGGCGAGACCGGGCCGTTCGGCGCAGCGTACGCCGTGCCGCTCTGGTTCAGCATGATCTCCAGCAGGGGGAGCGGGATGGTGACGGCGGCGCCCGTCGCCAGCATGCCCCGGAGTACGGTTCGTCGGTTCAAAGCTTTAAGCGTCATGGGGAACACCGTGCGATGAGGGGTGACGTGTTCGCGAGCGCGGGCGGCGCGCCCGCTCCGGGCTGCGCCGCGCTCAGACCTGGATGCCTTGGAGCGGTGAGTTGACCCGCCCGGCGTCGATGCCGATCTGGGTCGCCTTCGAGCCCATGATCTGGGCGACCGTCAGGAGCGCCTTGCTCAGGTTGTCGCCGGGGAAGTTGTGGTGCTCGTCGCCGCGCAGCCGCCCACCGGCCTTGCCCGCCAAGAGCACCGGCCATTCCGTCCGCGAGTGCGTCTTTCCCCAGGCGGTGTCGGACGTGACGAAGACGAGCGAGCTGTCGAGCAAGTTCGAGCTGCCGTGCGGCGTATTCTTGAGCTTGGTCAAGAACTCGTTGAGGCAGCGCATCGTGTAGATCACGCCCTTGTCGACGCGGGGCTGGCTGGATTGATCCCCGGGGTCGCCGTGACAGATGGTGTCGTGGAAGTCGTCGTTCATGTCCTGCGCGAGGTGCCGGTAGTAGACGTGCGCGGCGGGCAGCGAGAACATGAACGAGAGCACGCGGGTCCTCTCGCAGGCGAGCGCGAGCGCCGAGAGCTCGACCATGGCGGTGTTCACCGCCGGGGGCGCCTCGCTCTGTACATCCTTGCCGACGGCGGGGGCCGTCGGGCTGCTGCACGCCGTCGGCGTGCCGTCGCCGGGGGCCGTCGTCTCGAGGCGCCGCTCGATGGCGCGGATCGAGTCGAGGTGCTGCTCCACGCGTTGCCTGTCGGCCGCGCCGAGCCGCTGCTGCAGGCTCGCGCCGTCTTCCAGGACGGAGTCGAGCACGCTCTTCCGGACCCGCGCGAGCTTCGCGGCCTGCTCCGCTTGCGGATCGCTGGGCGCGGGCGATGTGCCCATGAACAACCGATTGAACACGGCCTTCGGGTCGAACTCCGGGTTGTTGCGCGAGTTCGGCCCCCGGTGCGAGACCGTGTGCAGCGAGTCCTGGGGGCCTCCCGGCGTCGCCGGCGTCAATCCCACCTCGAGAGAGCGGTACGGCGCCCCCTCCGAGATGACATCCGCGACGATCTGGTCGATGGAGGCGGCCCGCACGGCGTTGCCGCCGAGCGGCGCGCCGGTCGTCGCCCCCGCCGACCCGGTGGGGTGCTCGAGGCCGGACACGACGAGCTTGTTCTCGAGGCCGCTGATCACGGTGAGGTGCGACTTGTGGTCGGCGAGCGGCTGGAGCTCGGGGCTGAGCTCCCAGGCCGAGCCGGAGCCCGTGCGCGCCGGCTTCCAGCGGCCGGGCAGCGTGCCATTCCCGAAGAACCAGGTGACGTAGAGCGGCGAGACCGGGGCGTTCGGCGCAGCGTACGCCGTGCCGCTCTGGTTCAGCATGATCTCCAGCAGGGGGAGCGGGATGGTGACGGCGGCGCCCGTCGCCAGCATGCCCCGGAGTACCGTTCGTCGGTTCAAAGCTTTAAGCGTCATGGGGAATACCGTGCGACTAGCGTTGGGGGGCGACGGACGAAAAGGCCTTGCTCGTCACGACGTCGAGGACCAGCTCGCGCAGCTGGAACCCCGACGCCTCGAACGAAGCGTTCAGCTCGTTGACGACGCTGCCGTCGACGTCTCGCTCCTCGTGCCCCGCCGCATACGAGTAGAATTTGCGGACGAGGCATTGCGCGACCTTCTCGTTCGAGCCGATGGCCTCGCCGAGCTCGCGCGCGTCGGCGACCGGCTGCTTGTCGAACGACCCGCTCGGGTCGATCGGCAGGCCGTGATCGGTCGTGCGGTAGCGGCCGATCGCGTCGAAGTTCTCGAGCGGCAGGGCCAAGGGGTCCATGAACGCATGGCAACCGGCGCAGGTGGGGTCGGTCCGGTGGCGCTCGAGCCGCTGACGCTTGGTGAGGGGCATATCCGCGGTCGGCTCGTCGAGCACGATGTCGACGTCGCCGGGGGGCAACGGGATGGTCTTGCACAGAAGGGCCTCGCTCATGAACCTGCCGCGCAGGGTGGGGGAGCCCTCTTTCTGGTTCGCGAACTGCGAGAGGAAGCCCGCCTTGCCGAGGATCCCGAGGCGCGGGCCGTCCGCGGGCAACGAGCGGACCTCGAAGCGGTTCGAGCTGAGGCCGGTCGTGTCGAGGCCGTAGAGCTCGGCGAGCTCCGAGTTGACGACGACCTTCGTGGTCGAGAACAGGTCGAGCGCGCTCGCCTGATCGTCGAACGCGAGGACCTCCCAGGTGCCTCGCATGTCGCGGACCATCGCCTCTTGCAGCGCGGGGCCGTACTCCGGAAATAGCTCCGTGTCCTTGGCCTGCGTGCCGATGCGCTCGAGCCGCATGTACTCCTCGGCGAACGCGCCGACGGCCTCGCGTCCAGCGGGCGCGTCGAGCAGCCGCGTCGCCGCCTCACGGACCCCCTCCACCGTCTCGAGGGCGCCGCTCTTGGCCTGGTCGAGCAGCTCCTTGTCCGGCAGGCTGTTCCACACCAGGAACGCGAGCCGGGACGCCATCTCGTAGCCCGTCAGGCGGAGCGACCCGCTGGCGCTCGGCGCTCCGAGCTCCGGGCGGTACAGGAAGTTCGGCGACGTGAAGAGGGCCACCGTCGCCCAGCGGGCACCCTCGATGGCGCTGCCGAGCTCGGTCGCGGCCGTCGCGGCGACCCCCGCGAGCCGGTCGACCTCCACGGCCTCGAGCGGGCGGCGCCACGCTCGGAGCCCCTGCGTCTCGATGAAGCCGCGCACGCAAGCGTCGTCCTTCGCGCCGCTGGGCGCGCAACCGATGAATCGGTCCCGCCTCGCGGAATCCGCGAACACCGTGTTCACGGCGTCCTCGATGGCCGTGTGGTACTGCTCGACGCCGCGTTCCGAGGTCACGACGGTCGCGGCGCCGATGACTGCAAAGTTACCGTTCCAGCTGTCGGAGTCGAGCTTATTGACGTCGACCTCGACCTCGAACACGTCGCGCACCGCGTTGCGGAACTGCGTTCGCGTCAAACGGCGCAGCATCCCGGCAGCGGGCTGGAACGGCGGAGGAGCCGAGCCCGTCGACGGTCCGTCGCTTCCAACGGAGGGCGGCCCATCGCCGTCCTCCGAGTCACCCAGCGTGCCCGTGCACGCGGCCGCGAATGCGAGCGTGCACACAGCGGCGATCTCTCTTGAAGTACGGCGCTCGTGCCACCACGGCTTCTTCATCTTGCTCTCCGATAACGTAAGGGAGTGACGACGCACGGGAGCCCGCGGCGGGCAATCCTGCCTCAGGGCTGCTGGTCGCACCTCGAACCGCACATCGCCCGGCGTGACCTGGGCACAACGTCGATCACCGTCAGCGATCGCTTGCGCGACGACCGTGCGAGCGGTGTCGGCGCGCGGATCGATCCCGATCCCGAGGACGCAGGGCCCGGTACGCACGGCCGCCTCCTCCGGGGCAAAGCGAAAGAATACCCCTGGGGAGAATGTGAACGTTCACATAGCCGATGTCAAAACAAATGTGACGGAGCGTCCGCGCCCGGACCCGGTGGAGGACCGGGCCGGCGGGCCTACGCCGGAGGCCCGTACGCGCTCAGCGATTCCGGGGGGCCGCGGCCGTGCTCTTGCGCACGACCAGCTTGGTCTCGACCACGACGTGCGCATAGGAGCGGTGGCCGCTCTCGATCTGACCGAGCAGGAGGTGGAGGCACCTTCGCCCGAGCGCGGAAAAATCCTGGTTTACGGTGGTGAGAGGCGGCGTGAAGTAGGCCGCCTCCGGGATGTCGTCGAAGCCGACGATGCTGATGTCCTTCGGCACGTCGCGCCCGGCCTCGTGGAGAAAGCGGAGCAGGCCGAGCGCCATCTGGTCGTTGGCCACGAACACGCCGGTGATGCCCGGCGTGCGCACCAGCTGCGGGCCGAGCTCGTACCCCGAGCGGGCGCTCCAGTCGCCGCGCAGGAGAGGGGGCCGCTCGACGCCGGCGGCGACGAGCGTCGAACGCCAGCCGTCGATGCGCTGGTCGGCCTCGAGCCAGTCGGGCGGACCGGCGACGTGCCACACCGTCTTGTGCCCCAGGTCGAGGAGGTGGCGGGTCGCGGCCGCCGCGCCGCCGTGCTGGTCGACGGCGACCACCGGGATCGAGTCGTCCGGCCCACCCTCGACGGCGACCACCGGCACGTCGGAGGTGATGTGGCGGAGCGCGTCCACCGCCGACCGCTGCGGGGCGATGACCACGACGCCGTCGGCGCCCTGGTCGCACAGCCGCTTCACCGCGTCCACCACCGACGCGCGGCTGAGGGACTTGACACTGGCGATGCTGACGCCGTACCCGGCGTCGTGCGCCGCCTCCTCGAGCCCGAGGAGCGTCGACGCGGGGCCGTAGAGCGTCGTGTCGAAGCTGACCACGCCCAGCGTCCGCGAGCGCCCGGTGACGAGCGCCTGCGCCACGGAGCTCGGGCGGTAGTCGAGCTGGCGGATCGCTTCGAGCACGCGCTCGCGTGTCTCGCGGTGCACGTGGGGGCTGTCGTGCAGGACGCGCGAGACGGTCTGGTGCGAGACGCCGGCGAGCTTGGCCACATCGACCATGACCGCGGCGCGGCGCCCGCCTCGCTTGACGCGCCGCTCTGGAGGGGAGTTCTCAGCCATCGGGGCTGGAGCTTAGTCGTGAACGGACGGATTGGAATCCACATCGAACATGACCAGGGCTCGGCGCCCGTCCGCTTGACGCGCCGCTCCAGGAGCGATGCGCCAGCCGCCGCCGGGTCCCAGGCTCAGCCGTCGCGGGCAGGATCGGCATTGACTTCGGCCATGTGAACGTTCACAATGCCGTCTCATCCTTCGGCTTTGCCCCGAAGCGGGCCGCTGCGCGCGCCGGAACCGCCGCTGCCGGGCCCGTTCGGCACGGACGCCGTCCGCCAGCCGTCGTGGGCGCAGCCCAGCCGAGCGCGGGAGGGGCGGGCGAGGCGTGGGACCAGGAGCCACGATGACCATGAGGAGACTCGCTCGTTCTTCGTTGATGCTCGCAGCTGCCCTCTCGGCGCCGAGCTGTGCCGGACCCCTCGACACCCCGGGGTCCTCGACGGGAGGGGGCCAGGGCGGCTCCTCCGAGGGCACGACCGTCGGCACCGGCGGCGCCTCGACGACCAGCGCCGCCGTCTCCACGACCGGCGGCACCGGCGGCGGAGCGACGACGGGCGGGGTCGACGCGACCGGCGGCGGCGGCGGCGGCGCCGGCGGCGCTCCCCCCGGCGTGGCGAACGGGTACGCCCGGAACCCGATCGTGAGCCACATCTTCACGGCGGATCCGTCGGCGCACGTGTTCGAAGGGCGCGTGTACATCTACGCGTCCCACGACCCGGACGACCAGTCGGGCTACTCGATGGTCGACTACCACGTCTTCTCGTCGGACGACCTCGTGAACTGGCAGGATCACGGGGTCGCGCTGGCCGCGGCGGACACGTGGGCCAGGTACCTGTACGCTCCGGACGCCTGCTACAGCGAGGCTAACGGAAAATACTACCTGTACTTCCCGGATTCGGGGAGCGGGATCGGGGTCGCGGTCTCCGACACGCCGGGAGGCCCGTTCAAGGAAGCGCTGGGCAAGCCGCTCATCTCGAAGAGCACGCCGGGCGTCGGGGACGTGGACTGGCTCTTCGACCCCACGTGCTTCATCGACGATGACGGCCAGGCGTACCTCTATTTCGGCGGAGGTCCGACCGGCACGGGCGACAACGCTCGCGTCATCCGCCTCGGCCGGGACATGATCAGCCTCGCGGACGCGTCGGCGACGACCATCAAGGCGCCGGCCTTCTTCGAGGCGTCGTTCATGCACAAGCGCGACGGGAAATACTACTTCTCGTACTCGACCGACTTCACGGGCCACGCGGCGTACATCGATTACATGATGAGCGACAACCCGATGACCGGGTTCACCTACGCTGGGACCATCCTGCCGAGCCCGGCCGACAACAACGGCGACAACAACCACCACTCGATCGTCGAGTACCAGGGCAACTGGTACATCTTCTTCCACAACCGCGTGCTCGCGAAGCGCGACGGCTTCTCGAACTACCAGCGCAGCATCACGGTCGACAACCTGATGTACGACGCGCAGGGCAAGATCGTCCAGGTCTCCGCCACGAAGGGCAGGGTGGCTCAGCTGAAGAGCGTCAACGCGCGCGCCCGCATGGAGGCGGAGACCATGGCCGCCCAGCGCGGCATCGAGGTCGACGTCGTGCAAGAGGGCGGCGCGCGCGCCGGGGTCGCCGTGGGCTGGATCAACGACAAGGACTGGATCGGGTACTCGCAGCTCGACTTCGGCGGCGGCGTGGAGACGTTCCGTGCGCGCGTGTCCTCGGGCTCGACCGCTGGCGGCTCGATCGAGGTGCTGCTGGGCGGCTGCGAGGGGTTCACCGACGCGCCGGGCGAGCGCATCGGCGTGTGCGCGGTCGGCCCCACGGGAGGCTGGCAGGCGTGGACGGATGTCGAGTGCGCGGCTCCGGTTCCGCCGGGAGTCCACGATATCTGTCTACGCTTCACCGGTACCGGTTCTGATCCTCTGCTCAACCTGGATTATTTTCAGTTCAAGTGATCGCGGCGCCGCGCTCGACGCGCCGGCCAGACGAGCTCGCCCGCCCGGGAGCCGAGCCGCAGCAGCGGCACGGCGATTGTTGTTGACATCGAAGATGTTAACGTTCACATTGAAACATCATCACTTCGGATTGGCCATGAGCAGGTCGTCATGAGCACTGGGACCTTCGTCATCGGGATCGATTTCGGCACCGACTCCGTCCGTTCGGTCGTCGTGGACGCGCGCGACGGCGCGCTCGCGGGGGCGGCGGTCGCGCCCTACCCGCGCTGGGCGCAAGGTCGTTATTGCGACCCGCGCGAGCACCGGTTCCGCCAGCATCCGCTCGACTACCTCTCTGCGATGGAGTCGTCGATCCGAGCGGCCCTGGCGCAGGCGGGCGGCGACGTGGCCGCCCGCGTGCGCGGGATCTCGGTCGACACCACCGGCTCGACGCCGGTCCTGGCCGACGCGAAGGGCAGGCCGCTCTCGCTGCTCCCTGGCTTCGAGGAGGATCCGGACGCGATGTTCATCCTCTGGAAGGACCACACCGCCGTGGCCGAGGCGGCGCGGATCAACGAGCTCGCCCGCTCCTGGGGCGGCCCGGATTACACGAAGTTCTCGGGGGGCGTGTACTCCTCCGAGTGGTTCTGGGCCAAGGCGCTCCACGTCGTCGAGAACAACCCGGCGGTGGCGCGCGCGGCGGTCACCATCCTCGAGCACTGCGACTGGATCCCAGCGGTCCTCACCGGCACCGAGGATCTCGGGCGGATCCGGCGGAGCCGCTGCGCCGCGGGCCACAAGGCCATGTGGCACCCGGAGTTCGACGGGTATCCGTCGAGCGATTTCCTGGCGAGGCTGAGCCCACGCTTGCCCGCGCTCAGGGAGACCCTCGGCTCGCGCACCTTCACCGCGGACGCGCCCTTCGGGACGATCTCGCCCGCGTGGGCCGCGACGCTCGGCATCCCGGCGGACGTCGTCGTGGGCGTCGGCGCCTTCGACGCGCACATGGGCGCGGTGGGCGGCGACATCCAGCCTCACCACCTGCTCAAGGTGATGGGCACGAGCACGTGCGACATGCTCGTCGCCCCGAAGACGGACGCGACCGAGGTCCTGGTCGCCGGGATCTGCGGCCAGGTGGACGGCTCGATCCTCCCCGGCGCGATCGGCTACGAGGCGGGGCAGTCCGCCTTCGGCGACGTCTTCGCGTGGTTCAAGCAGCTGCTCAGCTGGCCGCTCCTCGCGATCCAGCCGGACGCCCCGGAGGCCGGCGATCCGCGCCGGGCGGCGCTCGCCGACGCGATCATGGACCGGATCATCCCCGCGCTGGACAAGGCCGCCGCGGAGATCCCGCCGTCGCGGAGCTCCGTCGTCGCGCTCGACTGGTTCAACGGGCGGAGGACGCCGGACGCGGACCAGCGGCTCCAGGGCGCGATCGCCCGCCTGGATCTGGGCACCGACGCGCCGCGGATCTACCGCGCGCTGGTCGAGGCGATCGCCTTCGGCTCGCGCGCCATCGTCGAGCGCTTCCGCGCGCAGGGGATCCGCATCGACGGCATCATCGGTATCGGAGGGGTCGCGCGCAAGAGCCCCTTGACCATGCAGGTCCTCGCGGACGTGCTCGACATGACCGTCGAGGTCCGCGCCGGCGAGCAGCCGGTCGCGCTGGGAGCGGCGATGTTCGCCGCGACCGCGGCGGGCCTGCACGCCACGATCGAGGACGCGCAGCGCGCGATGTCCTCCGGGACCGAGGCCCGTTATCGACCGGATCCCGCGCGCGCCAGGCTCTATGACGCGCTGTACAGGGATTATGTCGAGCTCGGATCGTTCGTGGAAGAGGAGCTGACGCAATGAGCGGTGTCGCGATGCAGGATCTTCGGGAGAGCTTCGAGGTTTGGTTCTTGACCGGCAGCCAGGACCTCTACGGCGAGGACACGCTGAAGCAGGTCGCCGAGCACGCGCGGGAGATCGCCGGGTTTCTCGACGCCTCGGGCAAGCTCCCGGTCAAGGTCGTCTGGAAGCCGACGCTGAAGAGCCCCGAGGCGATCCTCGCCGTCTGTCGCGAGGCGAACGCGACGCCGCGGTGCGCCGGCGTGATCACGTGGATGCACACGTTCTCACCCGCGAAGATGTGGATCGCGGGGCTCACGCGGCTCGAGAAGCCGATCGCTCACCTGCACACGCAGCACGGGCGCGAGCTCCCCTGGGGGAGCATCGACATGGACTTCATGAACCTGCACCAGTCCGCCCACGGAGATCGCGAGTTCGGGTACATCGGCGCGCGCCTGCGCATCGAGCGGAAGGTCGTGGTCGGGCACTGGCAGGACGACGACGTGCTCGCCAAGCTCGACGTCTGGGCGCGCGCGGCCTGCGCGATGCTGGACGCGCGGCGGCTCAAGATCGCGCGCTTCGGCGGCATGAACATGCGCGAGGTGGCCGTCACCGGCGGGGACCGCGTCGAGGCGCAGGTCAAGCTGGGGTGGTCGGTGAACGGCTACGGCGTGGGCGACCTCGTCGGGCGGATCGCGGACGTGGACGAGGCCGAGGTCGAGCGCCTGGTGGCGGAGTACGACGAGGCGTACTCGGTCGCTCCCGCCCTGAGGAAGGGCGGCGCGCGCCGCAACGATCTGCGCTACGCGGCGAGGCAGGAGGCGGCGCTGCGCTCCTTCCTGAAGGAGGGCGGCTTCGGCGGGTTCACGACGACCTTCGAGGACCTGCACGGGCTCAAGCAGCTCCCCGGCCTCGCGGTGCAGCGGCTCATGGCCGACGGCTACGGCTTCGGCGCCGAGGGCGACTGGAAGTCGTGCGGCCTCGTCCGCGCGCTGAAGGTCATGGCGACCGGGCTGCGCGGCGGCGTCTCGTTCATGGAGGACTACACCTATCACCTCGTCGACGGGAAGGAGCGGGTCCTCGGCGCCCACATGCTCGAGATCTGCCCGACGATCGCCGCGGGGAGGCCGTCGCTGGAGATCCACCCGCTCTCCATCGGCGGCAAGGCGGACCCGTGCCGGCTGGTCTTCGACTCCGGGACCGGGCCCGCCGTGAACGTGTCCATGATCGATCTGGGCGGCCGCATGCGGATGGTCGCGAACGAGCTCGAGGCGGTGCCGCCCGAGGAGGAGATGCCGAACCTGCCCGTGGCGCGCGCGGTGTGGATCCCGAAGCCGGACTTCAAGCGCGCGTGCGAGGCCTGGATCCTCGCGGGGGGCGCTCATCATTGCGCGCACAGCCGCGCCGTGACGATGGAGCACCTGGAGGACTTCGCGTCGATCGCCGGCGTGGAGCTGATCCGCATCGGGGTCGGGACCGAGATCCACGCGCTGAGGAACGAGCTGCGCTGGAACGACCTCGCCTACCGGCTGTCGCGCTGAGGGATGTGACGTGAGCGCGACCTACCGAGAGCTGCGAGAGCGCGCCTGGGCGGCGAACCTGGAGATCCCGCGCCGAGGGCTCGCGATCTACACGTTCGGCAACGTCTCGGCGTTCGACCGCGACCGGGGCGTCCTGGCCATCAAGCCGAGCGGCGTGCCGTACGACCGGCTGTCGATCGACGACATGGTGGTCGTCGATCTCGAGGGGAAGGTGGTCGAGGGCCAACTCCGACCTTCCTCGGATACCCGGACGCACATCGTCCTCTACGCGAACTTCCGCGGGGTGGGCGGCATCGTCCACACCCACTCGACCTACGCGACCGGCTGGGCGCAGACGGGCATGCCGATCCCGATCTACGGGACGACCCACGCCGATCACCTGGCAGAGGACGTGCCGTGCACCGCGGTGATGCGGCCGGACGCCGTGCAGGGCGACTACGAGACCGAGACCGGCAGGCAGATCCTCGAGTGCTTCGCGGAGCGGAACCCGCTCCACACGCCGATGGTGCTGGTGGCGGGACACGCCCCCTTCGCGTGGGGAGAGGACGCCGACAAGGCGGTGTACAACGCGGCGGTGCTCGAGGAGATCGCGCGGATGGCGTTCATCACCCGCACGATCCACCCGGGCGCCGCGCGCCTCCCGGACGCGCTCGTGCGCAAGCACTTCGAGCGGAAGCACGGCAAGGGCGCGTATTACGGCCAGAAGTAAGGCCGGACACCGCGGGGGCGACGAAGAGCGCGCGTCCCGCGGACGAGATGTGCATAGGATGGAGCGGAAAGGAGCTGCGCCATGAAGAGGAGCCGTGTTGTCGCCGTCGCGATGATGGTCCTGACTGGACTATCGGTGATCCTGGGTGGGTTGGGTTGTCAGTCGGAGAAGAAGAAGATCACGCTGGGGTTCTCGCAGATCGGCGCCGAGAGCGAGTGGCGGACGGCGAACACGAAGTCGATCGAGGAGGCCGCCAAGGCCGCGGGGATCGAGCTCAAGTTCTCCGACGCGCAGCAGAAGCAGGAGAACCAGATCAAGGCCATCCGGTCGTTCATCGCCCAGAAGGTGGACGTCATCGCGTTCTCGCCCGTGGTCGAGACCGGCTGGGAGCCCGTCCTGCGCGAGGCCAAGGCGGCCAAGATCCCGGTCATCTTGACCGATCGCGCCGTGGACACGAAGGACGACAGCCTCTGGGTCACCTTCATGGGGTCGGACTTCGTCGAGGAGGGCCGCCGCGCGGCGAAGTGGCTGGTCGAGAAGACGAAGGACCAGCAGGGCACCGTCAACATCGTCGAGCTGCAGGGCACGGTCGGCTCCGCCCCCGCCATCGATCGCAAGAAGGGGTTCGAGGAGATCATCAAGGACAAGCCGAACTTCAAGATCCTCCGCTCGCAGACGGGGGACTTCACCCGCGCCAAGGGCAAGGAGGTCATGGAGGCGTTCCTCAAGGCGGAGGGGAAGAACATCAACGTCCTCTACGCCCACAACGACGACATGGCGATCGGCGCGATCCAGGCCATCGAGGAGGCCGGCCTGAAGCCCGGCAAGGACATCCTGATCATCTCGATCGACGCGGTGAAGGGCGCGTTCGAGGCGATGATGGCCGGCAAGCTCAACGTGACGGTCGAGTGCAGCCCCCTGCTCGGGCCGCAGCTCATGAGCGCGGTGAACGACCTCGTGGCCGGCAAGACGTTGCCCAAGCGCATCGTGACCGAGGAGGGCGTGTTCCCGATGGAGACCGCCGCCGCGGAGTTCCCGAAGCGCAAGTACTGAGCGCGACGGAGAGCTCGGCGCGGAGACCGGACGGAGGAGTGCGATGATGAGCGACGCCCTGCCCATGCTCGAGATGAAGGCGATCTCCAAGCGGTTCTCCGGAGTGCAGGCGCTCCAGTCGGTCGACTTCCGCCTGCTGCCGGGAGAGGTGCACTCCCTCATGGGGCAGAACGGCGCCGGCAAGTCGACCCTGGTCAAGGTCCTCACCGGCGTCCACACCGCGGACAGCGGGCACATCCTCCTCGAAGGCCGGGAGATCAGGCCGACGAGCCCGCTCGAGGCGCAGAAGCTCGGCATCAGCGCGGTGTTCCAGGAGGTGAACCTCTGCACCAACCTGTCGGTCGCCGAGAACATCTGCCTCGGCCGGGAGGGCTCGAGCCCTTACGCCCTCCGGTGGGGGGAGATGCACCGGAGGGCCGCCGCCGCGCTCGAGGATCTGAACGTTCACATCGACGTCACCGCGCCGCTCTCCGACTTCTCGCTCGCCGTCCAGCAGATCGTCGCGATCGCCCGCTCGCTGACCGCCCGGGCCAAGATCCTCATCCTCGACGAGCCGACGTCGAGCCTGGCCGAGGACGAGGTCCGGGTGCTGTTCTCGATCATCCGGCGCCTCAAGGCGCAGGGGATGGCGATCCTGTTCATCTCGCACTTCCTCGATCAGCTGTTCGAGATCTCCGACCGGGTCACGGTGCTGAGGAACGGGCAGCTGGTCGGCGAGTACCCGATCGCCGAGCTGTCGCGGATGCAGCTCATCACGCGGATGGTGGGGCGCGAGGTCCAAGACGAAGGTCCTAGCCGGTCCGCGCGCCCCCGGGCGGAGCGGCCGGCGGGCGGAGACGCGCCGCTCTTGCGGACGCGCGGGCTGGGCAAGAAGGGCTCGGTCCAGGACATCGACATCGAGGTGAGGGCGGGGGAGGAGCTCGCCCTCGCGGGCCTCCTGGGCGCCGGGAAGACGGAGACGGCGCGGCTCCTGTTCGGGGTCGACCAGGCGGATCAGGGCACCATCGAGATCGACGGCGCCGAGGCGCACATCCGCTCGCCGCTCGACGCGATCGCGCACGGGATCGCGTTCTGCCCCGAGGACCGGAAGGCCGAGGGCATCATCGGCGACCTCTCGGTGCGCGAGAACATCGTCCTCGCCCTCCAGGCGAAGCGCGGCATGTTCCGCAACCTCTCCCGGGCTCGACAGGACAGCATCGCCCGCGGCTACATCGAGCGGCTCGGCATCGCGGCGGCCGACGCGGAGGTGCCCATCTGCAAGCTGAGCGGCGGGAACCAGCAGAAGGCGCTCCTCGCCCGATGGCTGGCGACCGATCCGCGCATGCTCATCCTCGACGAGCCGACCCGCGGCATCGACGTGGCGGCCAAGGGTGAGATCATGGGCCGGGTCATGGAGCTCTGCGATCGGGGCATGGCGGTGGTGCTCGTCTCCTCGGAGATGGCCGAGGCGCTGCGCTACGCGGACCGGGTCGTCGTCCTGCGGGACCGGCGCCAGGTGGCGGAGCTCGACGCGGGCCAGACCGACGAGCAGGGGGTGTACCAGATCATCGCGGGAGGGCACGCGTGAGCGCGGCGGCGGCTTCCCTGCGCCGGCTCGCCGGGAGGAGCATCTCCTTCCCGCTGGCGATGCTCGGCCTGCTCCTCCTGTTCAACCTCATCAACAACCCGCAGTTCTTCGCGGTCACGGTCAAGGATGGCCACCTGTACGGCAGCGTCATCGACATCCTGAACCGCGCGTCGCCGCTCATGATCATCGCCATGGGGCTCACCCTGGTGATCGCCACCCACGGGATCGACATCTCCGTCGGCGCGGTCGTCGCCATCTCGGGCGCGGTCGCGGCCGCGCTGATCGGCGGCGAGCTCTCGATGAGCGGCGGGGCCGGCATGGCGGACGTGACCCAGGTCCCGCTGCCGCTCGTGCTCGCCGGCGCGCTTGGCGCGGCGGTGGCCTGCGGCATGTGGAACGGCGCGCTGGTGTCGATGGTCGGCATGCAGCCGATCATCGCGACCCTGATCCTGCTCGTCACGGGCCGGGGCATCGCCCAGCTCATCACGGGCGGCCAGATCATCACGATCTACTACAGCCCTTACCACGCCATCGGGAACGGCTTCTTGCTGGGCGTCCCGGCGTCGCTGTTCATCGTGGCGGGCGTGGGCGCCGTCCTCGGGCTCCTGGCCCGCAAGACCGCGCTCGGCATGTTCGTCGAGGCGATCGGCATGAGCCCGGTCGCCTCGCGGCTCGCCGGGATCCGGGCGCGCTCGATCACCTTCGCCTGTTATGCGGTGTGCGGCCTGTGTGCCGGCATCGCGGGGCTGATCGTGAGCTCGAACGTCAAGAGCGCCGACGGCAACAACGCGGGCCTGCTCTTCGAGCTCGACGCCATCCTGGCGGTGGTCCTGGGCGGGACGTCGCTCGCCGGGGGCAAGTTCACGCTGGCGGGGAGCGTCGTCGGCGCCCTCATCATCCAGACGCTCACGACCACGATCTACGCCGTCGGCGTCCCGCCCGAGGTCAACCTCGTGGTGAAGGCGCTCGTCGTCTTCGTGGTCAGCATCCTGCAATCGCAGAAGGTCAGGGGCCTCCTTGGGAGGCAGCGGGCCGGGAGAGTGGCCGTTCCATGATGGACACCGCAGCCGTGACGGGCAACACCGCAACCGTGACCAGGCCGTCGCTCCGGTTGAGCCCGAGGCACCTGCCCCTCGCCGTCACCATCGGCCTGTTCGTGCTCATGTTCGGCGCCGGATCTTGCCTGTTCGACGGGTTCTTCTCGCTGCAGGTGTTCCTCAACTTCTTCATCGACAACGCGTTCCTGGCGATCGCGGCCGTCGGGATGACGTTCGTCATCCTCTCTGGCGGGATCGACCTCTCGGTCGGCTCGGTCATCGCGCTGACCACGATGGTCTCGGCGTCGCTCGTCGAGAAGCACGGCGTCAGCCCGGCGGCGGTCATCCCGCTCGTCCTGGCCATGGGCGCGGGCATCGGCCTCGCGATGGGGGTGATCATCCACTACTTCGAGGTCCAGCCCTTCATCGTCACGCTGGCGGGCATGTTCCTGACCCGCGGGCTCTGTTACCTCATCAGCATCGACTCGATCACCATCCACGACGGCTTCTACGTCGCCGCCTCGTCGCACCGCATCCCGTTCCTGTTCGACACGTCGATCACCTGGAACGTGATCATCGCGCTCGTGCTGTTCGCCGCGGCGATCTACCTCGCGCACTACACGCGCTTCGGCCGCACCGTCTACGCGATCGGCGGCAACGAGCAATCCGCCATGCTCATGGGCCTCCCGGTGGGGAGGACCAAGGTGCTCATCTACACCTTGAGCGGGTTCTGCTCGGCGCTCGCGGGCGTCGCCTTCACGTTCTACATGGTGTCCGGCTACGCGCTGCACGCCGGCGGGATGGAGATGGACGCCATCGCCGCCGTCGTCATCGGCGGCACCCTGCTGACCGGCGGCTTCGGCACGGTGGTCGGGACGCTGTTCGGCGTGCTCATCTACGGCACCATCCAGACCCTCATCATGTTCGAGGGCACGCTCAGCTCCTGGTGGACCAAGATCGTCGTCGGGCTCCTCCTGCTGTTCTCCTGCCTGCTGCAGCGGCTCTTCGAGCGGCGCCTGGCCGGCGGGACGCCGAAGAGGCCATGACGACCGACACCGGCGAGCTGCGGTATCGCTCTCATGGCCGGACCTGCGCCGGAGCCAGCTACGACTTGAACGGGTAAAGCCTCGGACGGCTCACGGATTCGAGGTGGCCCTGGCGAAGAGCTGGGCCACTGACGGCGGCACCCCGTCCGGCGCAGTCGCCTCGCTCCCCAGCTCGACGTCCGGCCGGACGCCGACCGCGTGGATCGCCTCCCCGCCCGGCAGGACCATCATCGCCGCCGGCGCGAGCACCGGCGCGCGCTCCGCCGGATCGACCGCGACCTTCAGCGCCGTCCCCTTGCCGTACGTCCGCTCCCCCGCGACGATCGCCCGCCCGTGCCACTGCAGGCTGCCGGCGAAGAGCTCCGCCGCGGACGCCGTGCCGCGATTCACCAGGATCCACAGCGGCGCGCGGCACGGGTTCCGGTGGCTCGACCGGTACACGACCTCGTCGCCGTCCGCGTCGATCGCCCGCGCGAGGACGCTCCCCGGCTCCAAGAAGTCGCCCGCGAGCTCGCGGAACGCCGTGAGCTCCCCGCCGGGGTTGTCGCGCAGATCGAGCACGAGCGTCTCCAGTCCCTCCGCCTCGAGCGCGCCGATCTCCGTGTGGACCCGGGCCGGCACGTCCAGCGAGAGCCGGCGGATGCGCAGGTAGCCGACCCCCGGCGCGAGCCAAGCGGTCTCCACGGGCGACGCGCTCCCGCAGGGGTGGAGCGACGCGACCGTCGCGTCGACGTCCGAAAGGAGCGGGGCGTCGGCGGGACGGGCGCCGCCCGCGCTCTCCGACTTGTAGGCGAAGAACACGTTCACCCTGCTCGGCAACACCTGGATGCCGAGGATGCAGTTGAAGTTGTTGCCGATCCTCATGCACAGCAGCATCGTCCCCGGAAGGAAGTTGATGAGGATCTTGAAATAGCCGAGCGTGTACCGCGCTTGCCCCATGAACGTCGGGTGCAGCGTGCCCGCCTGATCGCCCGCCGTCATGGGGCTGAACGACCCCTGGTGCACGGCGGCCGCCATCGAGAGCCACACGTTGAACGAGAACGGGAACTTCATCGCGTTCGGGCTGAAGTTGGGGAAGGGGAACAGGCCGAGCACCGGCGACAGGCACACGTCCGGAAAACCGGCGCTCAGGCCGACCGCCTTGTTGTTCGCAGGGAGCATCGCGCGGCCTCCTAGCCCAAGAGGATCTGCTTGCCGTTCACCGTGACCGTCTCCTCGGTCAGGATCGTGGCGTTCTTCGCCTTCGTGAACGAGGTCTTCTCCACCACCGTGTGCGACTCGCTGGCCTGGACGCTCAGGAGCGCGCTCACCCGCTGGTAGACCGACGTGAACTTCTGGACCACGGCGTCGGCCACCATCCGGATCTTGCCGGCCTGCACCTCGAGCTCCGGCCCCCGGATCTCGACGCCCTTGTCGCCGCACAGCGAGAGCGCGCCCTCCCGCGCGTGCACCGCCACGTCGCCCTGGAGCGACAGGACCGACCGCCCCCGCCCGTGGAGCACGCCGATCGCGTAATACGCGTCGTCCCGCCCGATGACGAGCAGCGTGTCGTCCAGCGCGGGCTCGTACGGCAGCGCGAGCGCCATCTGGACCGCGACCGGCTGGCCGCCCGGCAGCTCCACCGCGATCGCCCCCGCCTCCGCCGAGGTGACCCGCGCCGGGCCCAGGTACTCCCGCGGGAGCGCCGCGGCCGGGCCCGCCTCGCCCTCCGCCGCGGCGCCGGCCCGCGCCAGGCCGATCCTGGGCAGCTCGGCGCCCCGGCCGCGCGCGGCGTGCTCCTCGCCCGCCGGCGCGTCCACCCGCACGGCCGCCGCGCGATCGCTCTCCTTCATGGCTCCCATCGACATGGCTCCTCCTCTACGAGCGCCGCTCGGGCGGCATCCAGGCCTCGGCCTCCAGCCGGTCCACGTCCGTGCGCCTCGCCGTGGCGAGGTTCGCGTCGAGATAACGCGCCTTCTCGTCGCGGATATGGTGCAGGTTCGCCCACGTCAGGTCCGCGCCGGTGAAGTCGGCGCCGGTGACGTCCGCGTGCGAGAAATCCGCGTAGTTCGCCCTGACGCCCACGAACAGCGCCCCGGCCGCGCGGGCCTCGGTTAGCAGCGACTCCCGGAGATCGGACCCCGCGAGGTTCGCCCCCGCGAGATCGGCTTTCACGAAGATCGCGTTGCGGAGCATCGCCTGCGTCAACACGGCCCCGGCGAGGGTGCCCTCGCCGAAGAAGGCGGCCTTCGCCATGGCGCCCGACAGGGTGGCGTGCCGCAGGTTCGCCTCCTTGAAGTTCGCGTTGGCCAGGATGGCGCCCTCCAGGCGGGTGCGCTCCAGGTTGCACGCGGTGAAATCGC
Source organism: Sorangium sp. So ce185 (assembly GCF_051526825.1). Classification (NCBI taxonomy): domain Bacteria; kingdom Pseudomonadati; phylum Myxococcota; order Polyangiales; family Polyangiaceae; genus Sorangium; species Sorangium sp. So ce185. The sequence goes on from NZ_CP150316.1 coordinate 3,230,636, forward strand.
AGTTCGACAGGTCGCACCCCGACAGGTCCATCCCCGAGAGGTTGCCGAGCGCGAAGAAGCACCGCGAGATGGTCAGCCCGGCGAGCGACGTGCGGGTCAGGTCCACGCCGGAGAAGTCCACGCAATCGAAGATCGCCTTCTCGAAGCGGATGCCCTCCACGCGGGCGAGCCGCAGCGTGGTCTGCGAGACGAGCGCGCGGGTCAGGTCCGCGCCCGAGAGGTCCGCCCGCTCCAGGACGCAGCGCACGAGCCGCGACGCGGACAGGTTCGCCCCGGTGAGGTCGGCCTCGGTGAAGACGACCATCTCGAGGTCCTTGCCCGAGAGATCCGCGCCCGGCAGCCGCGCCCGGTACAGCATGCACGACCTCAGCGTCGCGCCCCGGAAGTCCGCGCCGGTGAGGTCGCAGTTCGCGAGCGTCGTCTGGTCGAGCGTCGCGCCCCGGAAGCTCGCGCCGCGGAGGTTCGTGCCCTGGAGCGACGACAGCGTGAGGTTCGCGTTCTCGAAGCTCACCCCGGCGAAGTCCATCTCCTCCAGCGCCGCGCCCGCGAGGTCCGCGCCGGAGAGGTCGAGCCGGCCGAGGCGCGCGCCGTCGAACACGGTCTTCGTGAGCTTCTTCGGGAGCACGGCCTCCCGGAGATCGGCCTTCAGGAACACCACCGTGTCGAGCTGGGCGCCCGAGAGATCCACCCGCCGGAGGCTCGCCTCGGCGAACGACGAGCCCTCGATCCGCGCCTGCACCAGCGAGGCGCCCGAGAGGTCCGCCCGCGCGAACGAGGCGTGCGCGAGCGTCGCGCCGTCGAGCGAGGCGTCCGTGAGGTCGGCGAGATCGAGCCGCGCGTTCGACAGGGTCGCCCCCGAGAGCTCCGCCCCCGCGAGCCGCGACTCGGCCAGGTTGGCCCCCTGGATCCGCGCGCCGCTCAGGTTGGCGCCGGCCAGCTGGCCGCGGACCAGGTGGGCCCCCGCGAGGTTCGCGCCGGAGAGGTTCGCGCCCGAGAGATCGCTCTGGGCCACGGCGGCGCCCTCGAGATCGGCGCCCGACAGATCCGCGCCGCGGAGCCCGCACCAGGCGATCTGCGCCCCGCGGAGGTCGGCCCCCGACAGGTCCGCGCCGTCCAGCTGCAGCCGGCCGAGCTTCGCGCCGCGCAGCCGCGCCTTGCGGAGGTCGGCGCCCCGCAGATCCATGTCCCCGAGCGCCTGGCCCTCGAGCGCCTCGCCCGCCTGGACCCGCGCCTTCAGCTCGTCCGGCGTCATCGATCCCGCTCCAGCGTCGAGCGCTTCAGGTTCGCCCCCCGGAAATCACAGCCGGAGCCGGATGTCTCGTAGAACTTGGCATCATAGAGGTTCGCATCGACGAACTTCGCCTCCGGGACGAGCGACTTGTGCAGGTCCGCGTCGAACAGGTTGGCGCGCGTGAAATCGGCCCGCGTGAGGTTCGCCCGGTCGAACCGGGCTCCGCGCGCGTTGGCGCCGAAGAAGCTCGCCCCGTCGGCCACGGCCTCGGTGAAGTGGGCGCTCGTCAGCACGGCGAGGCTGAAGTCCGCGCCGGTGACGGTCGCGCCTAGCCACACGCTGCCCTCGCCGCGCGCGCCTGCGAACACGGCCTTTCGCAGATCGGAGCCGGAGAAGCTCGAGCCGGCGAGGCTCGCGCCCGCGAACGTGGCGGAGGCCGCGCTCACCTTCGACACGAAGCACCGCGTGAGCGAGGCCTGGGACAGGTCCGCGCGCTCCAGCACGGTGCCCTCCAGGTACGCCGTGGTCCACCTGGCCCCCCGCGCGACGGCCCCGGTCATGTCCGCCCGCGAGAAGACGATCTGCGCGCCCTGGCTCTCCGAGAGATCGGCCCCCATGAGCCGCGCGCCGTCGAACGAGGCGCCCTCCAGCGTGGCGCCGCGGAAGACGGCGCGCTCTGCCCACGCGCTCTGGAGCGTCGCGTGGCTCAGGTCCGCGCCCGTGAAGTCCGCGTCCCGCACGTCGGCGTCGAACAGCACCGCCTGCTTCAGCGTCGCGCGGGCGAGCTTCGCGCCGCGGAGGTTCGCGCCCGTGAGGATGGCGCCGGTGAGGTTCGCGCCGGTCAGGTCGAGGCCGCTCAGGTCCTGCTCGCTCAGGTCCTGGTCGGAGAGGTCGCTCCCCGGCCCGGGCTGCCCCGGCGGCCGCGGCGGGGCCGCGGACAGGCCCATCGACGCGAGCTTCGGGTCGCTCGCGAGCTTGTCCCACGCCGCGAGCGCCGGGACCTGCGCCCCGCGCGCGGCCGCCAGCGACTTCGCCTCCTCCACCGCCCGCGCGACCCGCCGGAAGGCGGTCCGGAGCTGCGCGTCGGTCACCACGGGCGGCGCGTCCGCGCTCGGCGGCGGGAGGGCCGGCGACGACCGCGGCAGGTTGCGCAGCGCGTCGGCGATCAGGCCGCCGAGGGCCTTCCCCCCCGGCACCGCGATGCCCGCGAGCCCCGCCATCGCCCGGCGGATCTTGTCCTGCTGCGGCTTGGCGGCGTCGCCGAGCCGCGCCTTGAGCAGCGCCGACAGCGGGTCGAGCCCGGACGCGTCCGGCGGCGCCGCCTCGTCGCCCTTCTTCGCCAGCGCCTGGAGGGCCTTCCACTCCTCCTTGAGCTCCGGCGCGATCTGCTGCTCGATCTCGAGCGGATCGGCCTCGAACCGCTCGAGGATCTCCCGGTAGTGCTCCGGCGGCGGCGACGGCCCGTCGAGCGGCTCGGAGGCGACGAGCGTGGTGGTGAGCGAGAGATCGTCGTCGGTGACCTCGGTGAGCCCTCGCCAGGTGAGGTACAGGGCCTCCTTGTCCAGGTCGGCGAGCAGCGTGTCGAGGTGCATCGGCACCTCGCGGAAGCCGCGCTCCGCGTCCTTGACGAAGACGCGGATCCTGAGCCCCGGGAGCCGCGACCGGAACACCTCGGCGTCCGGGTGGAGGTTCTGGAACAGGAGCTCCTCGTCCCCGCGCAGGTAGGGGAGCCACTGATCGGGCCGAGCGGCGTTGAAGAACGTCCAGTCGAAGTCCTCGGCGTAGTAGGGCGCCCGCTTCTCGCGGTACGACTTGCCGTACTGCTTGCCGACCCTGGCGCGCCGGTCGGGCCAGTTGGGCGACAGCGGCCCGAAGCCCGCGGGGGCCGGCCGGTCCGAGCGCGACAGCAGGAGATCGTCCGCGTTCTCGACGTTGGGGAGCTCGCGTGTCCCGTGGCCTTTGCCCACCGGGTTCAGCGGGTGTCCGGGCCCGCCGAAGCTGTACCGATCGCCGAGGGGCATCCGGTCGAAGGAGACCGGATCGCTCATGGCCGGCCCGAGCAGGCCATCCATCCACACCCGATCGCCGACCACGCGCAGGATCTTGGACCACGATCCGACGCCGAACCGCACCGGACACTCGGTCATGCGCGCCTTGCCCGGCGTGTGGCAGGTGCCGAGCAAGAGGACGTCGGCGTGCGGCTTGAAGTCGGCGAGATCGCTCGGATACAGGCACTCGCCGGTCATGTCGTGGTCGTCGTCGCGGAACACGTCGCCGCGCAGCGTCTCCTGCGCGAGCGCCGGGTGGCCCTCGGGCAGGGAGAGCGGCGCTCCGGGCCTCAGGTTGAACTTCGCTCGGACGATCAGGGTCATCTCCGGCTGGGGCGGCCGGCGCGAGGTGACCTTGCTGCCGAAGAGGAACGGGGTGAGGTTCTTGTTCGCCATCCGTGGGTTCGCCGCGCTCCTGCGTCACACCATGAGGTGGACGGCCGCGATGTTCGTGCGGACGGGCGCGGCCTTGCTCCGGTCCAGGGAGATCTTCTCGCGCGAGGGCCCCATCGAGAGCGAGGGGCCGATGCTGGCCTCGAGGGTCGCGGTCACGCTGACGGACGCCTCCAGGCCGACCGTCGCGTCGACCGTCGCCCCCACCGAGAGGGTCGCCTCCCCGCCGAGCGTCGCCTCGACCATCGCCCCGAGGACGACCTCGTTCACCACGCCGAGGTTGATCGTGGTCTCGATCCCGTCGACCACGGTCTTGCTGTTGCCCTGCGTGTAGGAGTCGGCGTCTCCGTACATCTCATCCTCGGTGTCGGCGCGGGTCTCCGAGATGATCTTGTCGGCGGTGGTCTTGTTCTTGATGGTCCCGGCCTTGGTGGTGTCCGAGATGGTCTCTTCGACCGTGGTGGTGGACGAGATCGACCCGGCCTTCATGGTGTCTTTCGACGGCCCCTCGACGGTCGTCTCGTCGGTCATCGTCGTGACGTGGGTCTTCGACACCATCGCCTCCGCCCAGGTCTCCTCGTGGATCGAGGGCACCGGCAGCTTCGCCGAGCCGGTATAGGACGAGATGCTCTTCGCCCACGTCCTGGAGACGATCGTGGGGTTCTCGGTCATCACCGACGGGTAGTCCTCGATCGGCGTCGGCGTGTCCGGGTCGCCGGTGCGGCTCACCAGCTTGCCGCCGTAATGGTACTCGTACGAGTCGCCGTGGTAGGTCGAGTGCACCTCGCCCTTGACGGTCGTCTCGCGGATCCGCCGCTGGCCGCGGGGGCCCTTCACGATCTCGATATCGCTCCGCCCCTGGAAGGTGATGCCGCCCTGCTTGATGCGCCCGTCCTCCACCTCCGAGCTGGCCTTGAACTGCCTTCGACCGAGGACCGTCATCGAGTAGGTGCCCCCGATGATCTCGATCTTGTCGCCCCGGGTCGTCGTGATCCGGTTGCCGTCGGTCTCGTCCCGCCACGTGTAAGGGTCTTCGGGCGTCGCGCCGATGCGCAGGTACGACGACATCCCCTCGCTGAAGTCGGGGACGTGGAGGATCGCGTATTTGCCATCGCCGGCCATGGGAGCTCCGTATCCGGTGGGCGCGTCGAGCGGGGCGCTCGCCGCCCTCAGAAGAAGAGGTTGAACGCCGAGAGGACCTTGTGCGTGAGCGCGATCTCGGTCTTGCTGGCGTGGAGCTCCACGCCGGCCGTCCCCACCTCGAGCTTGGGGCCGACCGAGAAGTCGACGCTCGCGGTCATGCTGAGCTCCACCTTGGCGCCGACGGTCACGTCGAGGGAGCCCCCGGCCGTGAACGTCACCTCGCCGCCGAGCGTCGTCTCGATCATCGCCCCGAGGACGACCTCGTTCACGACGCCGAGGTTGATCGTGGTCTCGATCCCGTCGACCACGGTCTTGCTGTTGCCCTGCGTGTACGAGTCCGCGTCTCCGTACATCTCGTCCTTCGTGTCGGCGCGCGTCTCCGAGATGATCTTGTCCGCGGTGGTCTTGTTCCGGATCGTCTTCGCCGTGGTCGTGTCCTCCATGGTCCCGTCGACCGTGGTGGAGGACGTGATCGACTCGGCCTTCATCGTGGACACCGACGCTTCCTTGACGGTCGTCTCGTCGGTCATCGACTTGGCGTTCGTCTTCGAGACCATCACCTCCGCCCAGGTCTCGTTCGTGATCGTGGGGACCGGCAGCTTCTCCGAGCCGGTGTAGGACGAGATGCTCTTCGCCCACGTCTCATCGATGATCGTCGGGTTCTCCGTGGGGATCGACTGGGGGGAGGGCGGGTTCGTGTCGTCGATGTAGTCGTCGGTGACCTGCAGCGTGGGGAACGTGTCGGTGCCCGTCTGGCTCTGCTTGATCTTGCCGTAATAATAGTCGTAGACGTCGCCGTGGTAGGTGGTGCGCACCTCGCCCTTGACGGTCGTCTCGACCACCTTCCACGTGCCGCCGTAGTTCTGCACCCACTCGATGGTGGTGCCGCCGCCGAAGGTCTCGCTGACCTCGGTGAGGTGCCCCCCCGAGATGTCCCAGCCGGCCTGGTGCTCGCCGCGGCCGAGGATGAGCAGGCGGTAATTGCCCCCGATCACCTCGACCTTGTCGCCCTTGGTCGTCGAGATCCGGTTGCCGTCCGAGTGATCGCGCCAGCCGCCCTTCGTGTGCAGCTTCGCCGTCTCGGCCTGGCGCTCGCCCTCGGGCACGAAGTCGGGCGAGCCGTCGCGCTTGCGCGTATCGTCGGTGAAGGTCTGAATCCGCTCCGCGAGGTCGTCGCCCGCGCTCTCGCCGAGCGGCGCGGCGGCCCCGAGGCGCAGGTACGACGGCTCCCCGCCGTTCAGGTCGGGGACTTCGAGTAGCGCGAACTTGCCTCCGGGCACTGGAGCCTCCGTGTCGAGCGTGATGGACGACGCAGGGCGTCGCCCCGTGGCGGGCTCCCTATCCTAGGTCACGGTGAGCCGGCCGTCCATGCAGAACCGCCCGGAGCGTTCCCGCCTCGAGCCCCGCGCGGTCGATCGGCATGCGCGCATGCGCGGCTCAGGAGGCCTCGGCGGGGCGCTCTGCGGCCGACTCGGCTGCTTGGTGCACCACGGCCCACACGAACTCGGGGATGAGCGCGAGCGAGTGCGGGTCCTGCGTGACGCCGATCAGGCCGCTGATGAACTCCATGGGGTGCGGCCGGCGGCCCCCGTCGACGAAGCGCAGCTGGGCGCTCGTCAGGCCGGGCGGTATCTCGGAGAGCCCGGGCCCTTGCGGGTTGCCGAGCCCCCCGAGCGCGTCGCTGCGGGACTCCGCCGTCAGCCACCGCTCGTGCCAGCTCTCGATATAGGGGTTCGGGGCGAAGTAGTCGTTGGGCCAGGCGCGCAGGTAAGGAAACAGCACGTGGATCCACCCCGTGAGCTCGTCCGCCGGGTTCTCGTAGCGGAAGAACGCGCGCCAGAACGACCTGTCGGCGCGCCCCTCCGACGAGGCGGCGATCTGGTCGAGCACGGGCAGGAGGGCGCGCGTCCAGCGCTCCTGTCCGACGGCGCCGAGCATCGCCACGCGCTGGCGCACCCAGCGCCAGTCGTCGGAGGTGCCGAGCAGGTACACGCGCGGGATGCCGCGCTGCGGGTACACGAGATCGCCCGGGAACGGCGGCTCCCAGTCGAAGTGCGGCGCGAGCGGGGTCGCCACCGTGAGCTCCGACGACACCCGCTCGACAGGACCCGTGGTGGAGAAGTTGGCTGTCACGAGATCCCGCAGCGTCCCGACCCGCGCTGAAACCTGCCTGGAGAAATCCGGAAACAACGCGGGCCACGGGTTCACCTGGCCGAGGTTGAAGTCGGGCCGCTCGACGACGAGCGCGAAATCGCGGTCTTCCGCGAGGAAGCGGCGCCGCTGCTCGTCGCTCGCGGCGAGGTGGAGCGTGAAGCCGCGCGCCAGGCAGAACCAGACAACGTCGGGCGAGATCACGAGGGGATAGCGCTGGGTGAAGGCGGTATAGGCCGCCTGGACGAGCGGGTGCAGGTCGGTGCGCCCGACGAGCGGCAGCCGGTGCCGGTAGGACGCCTCGATCGGCGCGACCAGCAGGCTTTGGACGGCGGCCTCGCTGTCGAACCCCGGCAAGGGCGCCGTCGCTGGCTCGACCTCCGCGACGGCGATCGTCGTAACGTTCATGACCCCTCGTCCTCCTGGCCCGGCGCGACGCCGTCGTGATCTGGCGCGTTTCTTTCGTACACGAGCGTGCCGCGCGCGACAACCTGCCGGCTCGCGCGGCCCACGCCGGCCTCGCGGCATGAAACCGCCGCCTCCGCGGGATGAAACGGAGCGGTCACGGAGGCTCGCTGCGCGACGGCGGCTCGCCTCGCGATGAGGACGAGCGCACCGGCCAGGGCGCGCCTCGGGCGGGGGGACGTGGGCCGCCTCGGGCCGGCGCGGCGCTGCCGGCGCCGCCGGCGCCCGCCCAGGTGAGTGGCGCGCGGCGCGTGGCGACGGCGCGCGGGCGATGCCGTGGGCATGTGATTTTTCGCGGATGGCGGATGGTTGTGGGCGTACTGTGGGCGTGGTGTGCGCGTAAATCGCGCGTAAAACGCGCGTAAATCGCGCGCGGATTGCCGGGCGTTGGTGGGCCTCGTCGCAGCGGTGTTGCACGTCCGTGGCGAATGGTGCACGACTAGACGCTCGCGCAGCCGCTTCGATCGGCTTGAAGGAGGAGCGCAGCAGATGAGTTCACGCCAGGCGGGTTCGTACGTGGCGGGGGCACCGCCCAACGCGAAGGCGGCGCTGCGGATCGACTTTCTGAAGAAGGTCTATGGGCTCTTCACGGCGAGCCTTGTCGTGTCGTCCCTGGGCGCCATGTGCGCGCTCTACATCGGGGCGCCGGACGCGGAGGAGGCGGCCGCGGGGGGCCCGATGCCGCCGCTGGTGGAGCTCTTCGCGAGCCACCCGATCCTCTCGATGCTCATCGTGTTCGCCGTGATGTTCGGCGCCCGCGCGGTGCGCCGCGTCCCCGGCGTCAACGTCCTCGCGCTCTTCGGGATGGCGGCGATCCTCGGGGTAACCACGGCGCCTGCGCTCTACATGGCCCAGGTGGCCGCGGGCCTCGGCGGCACCCTGTCGTCGGCCCCGGTGCGGGACACGTTCATCCTGACGGTCCTCACGTTCGGCAGCCTCACGCTCGGTGTCCTCCTCTCGAAGGAGGACCTGTCGTTCCTGGCCAGCGGGCTCGTGATGGGCGCCATGGTCGTCCTCGGCGCCATGCTCCTCAACGCCCTGCTCGGGAGCACGCTCCTCGGGCTCGCGATCGCCAGCGTGTCGGTGCTCGTGTTCGGGGGATACGTCCTCTACAACACGTCGCGCCTGCTCCACTCGGACGAGCAGGATCCCGTGGGCGGCGCGCTCGACCTCTACCTCAACTTCATCAACCTCTTCTCGTCCATTCTGCAGATCCTCTCGGGCCGCCACTTCTGACGGCCGCCCTCGCGGCGCGCGCCGGCGCGCGATGCGATCTACGCTCCGCCGTCCTGCGTTCCGCCGCTCCGCGGCCGCGTGCGCGCCCGGGGCGGATGCCCGGGGGGCGCGGCTTGACGTTCCCTGGGCGCCGGGTAAGAACGCGCGGACCATGCGTCGCCCGCTCTTCGCCGCCGCGCTCGCCCTCCTCCTGTCGTCGCCGCTCGCCGGCGCTGCTTGCAGCAAGCCCGTCGAGGAGACGAAGGCGGTGGCGGCCGCCGAGCTCGCCGCGCCGGCGGGCGTGAAGCGCATCGACATCGCCGTCAACGACAGCGGCTTCTCCCCGTCGACGATCGAGCTCAAGAAGGGAGAGCCGGTGGTGCTGCGCTTCACGCGGACGACGAAGAGCGAGTGTCTGAAGGCGATCGCGATTCCCGATCTCAAGGTCGAGAAGGACCTGCCGCTCAACACGCCGGTCGAGGTGGCCATCACCCCGGAGAAGGAAGGGAAGATGGTGCTTCAGTGCTGGATGGCGATGGTCAAGGCGACCATCAACGTGGTCGGCTCGTGACGCGGCCGCGCCCTCGTCGGGGCGCGGCGCCGAGCGGACCGGTCAGAGGATGAGCCAGAGCTCGGCGTCGTAGCGCCGCGCGCCGCCGGCGTCCCGCGCCGCGCGGCGCGTCCCCGAGGCGGGCGCCTCGGCGCGGCCCGGCTCGGCGGGGGAGCCGGCGTCGCGCACCGCCGGCGCGGCGGCGTGCGCCAGGTCGACGCGCGCCGCCGGCGCGGCGGCGTGCGCCAGGTCGGCGCCCGCGGCGGCGCAGCGGGCCACGGCGAAGCGGAGCATCTCGCGCACGTCGCGCGCGGCGAGCATGCCGTTCGTCCGGTGGCGCGCGAACGCGGCCGCGCGCTCGACGCACGCGGCGCAGGGCGCCGACTCCGACCTGAACCTGAAGAGCAGCGTCCCCTCGGGCCACCCGAGCGCCGTCGCCTCGATGCTCACCACGACGAACGCGCCGTCACGGACCACCTGCGTGCCGCCCACCCCGGCGCCGCCCTCGCCGGCGCCGGGAGCCCCGCCCCTCAGCAGGAACCAGTAACGATCCATGAGGCGCTCGACGCCGCGCGGCTCACCGTGAGCGATGATGTCTGTCATCCATGACCTCCGACGTCAGAATTTGAGGCCCGCGCCTCGGAGCGGCGACGCCGGGGAGGGTCAGGAAATGTCCGGAGAGACGGACAATGTCCGTGCGGCCTCGGCTGCGGCGGCGCGCGCCTCGCCCTGCGCTCACCGCGCCTCGCCCCGCGCTCACCGCGCGGCGGCACCCTCAGGGACGGCGCGCCGCGCTCGTGGGCGGCTGCCGCGCGCGCGGCGGCTCAAAAAGTGAAAAAGCGAGACAGACCACGTCTGAAGCGGAAACTTTCGCTTCCTTTTGGGCTTGCCGTGAGTAAGCTCTGCGCCCCCCAACGCACCCGGCGGGCGACCGCCCCGGTTCTTCGCTCCGAACCGGCTCGTGACCGAGGCGTGCCGAGGGGATCGCGCCCGCGGCGTGCCGCGCGCGCGGAGGCAGTCCGAGCCACCCCAGACGGAGCGAAGAGGCAACCGCATCATGAATCAGCATCCCGGCATCATCGGCAAGAAGATCGGCATGACGCAGATCTTCAGCGAGACGGGCGAGGTCCTGCGCTGCACGGTCGTGCAGGCGGGCTGCGTCGTCGTCGGCAAGCGCACGCTCGAGAAGGACGGCTACAGCGCGCTCGTCCTCGGCCTCGGCGAGCGGGCGGAGAAGCACACGACGAAGCCGCTCGCGGGCGCGTTCAAGAAGGCGGGGCAGACGCCGAAGCGCGTCGTGCGCGAGCTGCGCTGCTCCCCCGAGCACGCGGCGAAGTTCGAGCTCGGGCAGGCGCTCAAGGTCGACGAGATCTTCGAGGTCGGCCAGCGCGTGGACGCGCAGGGCCGCTCGCGCGGCCGCGGCTTCAGCGGCGTCATCCGTCGGTGGAGCTTCGCCGGCGCGGTGAGCTCGCACGGCACCCACGAGTACTTCCGCCACGGCGGCTCGATCGGTACGAACATGACCCCCGGCCGCACGCTGCCCGGCCTGAAGATGCCCGGCCACTACGGCGACGAGACGGTGAGCGCGCTCAACCTGAAGATCGCGAAGCTCCTCCCCGAGGACAACCTCATCCTCATCGAGGGCCCGGTCCCCGGCCCGAAGAACCAGGTGGTCACGATCCGTGGCGCCGTGAAGAAGCGCGGCGGCAAGGGGCTCCCCGTGCCGGCGCAGCAGCCGACCAAGAAGAAGGGCGGCTGATCGGCTGATCCACGCGCCGCTGGTGGAGAACGCGCGCCTCTGAGGAAGCGCGCGCGCCCCGCCGGCGGCGCCCTCCGGTCGCACCGTGCCGCAGAAGCCCAAGAACCCGTACAAGCGCCCGGACGCCTTCACGAAGGCGGCGAAGGCGCAGGGCTACCCTGCGCGCAGCGTCTTCAAGCTCGAGGAGATCGATCGCCGGGTGCGGCTGCTCCGCCCTGGCCAGCGCGTGCTCGACCTGGGCGCGGCGCCCGGCTCGTGGTCGATGTACGCGGCGCAGCGGATCGGCGCGGCGGGGAAGCTGCTCGCGGTGGATCTGTCGCCGATCACGGCGGCGTTCGGCCCGCAGGCGACGGTGGTGCAGGGGGACGCGCTGTCGCTGACGAACGAGGCGCTCGCGCAGTTCGCGCCGTACGACGTGGTGCTGTCGGACATGGCGCCCGCGACGAGCGGCAGCAAGATCGCCGACCAGGCGCGGAGCTACGAGCTGTTCATGCGCGCCGTGGCCGTGGCCGAGGCGCTGCTCGCGCCGGGCGGCGCGTTCGTCGGGAAGATCTTCATGAGCGAGGATTTCGTGAAGGCCCGCGACGCGCTGCGGAACCTGTGCGAGGAGGTCCGGAGCATCCGGCCCGAGGGGACGCGGGCGAACAGCGTGGAGATCTTCCTGGTGGGGCTGCGAAGGAAGGCAGCGGGGAAGGCGGGGTAGGGGGCGGAGCGGGGGCTGCCGCGCTGGTCGGAGCGAGGGGTGGCGGCGTTACTCCAGCGCGCGGCTCCGCTTTTTCAGCAGGCGCGCGTAGCTCTTTCGCAATTCCTCGGGAATGGGCGAGCGTCGCAGCACGGCCAGCGCTTCGCTCGTGCGATCGAGCATCGCGTCGAGGATCGCCGCAGCTTCGGCGCGCGAAAGACGTGCGTGCTGCTCGGCGAAGTCGAGCCAGTGGTGACGGCGCAGATCTCGGTTGCGGATGCCGAGGGGCAGCGCGAGCGTCTTGTCGCCGTAGATCCAGGTGCAGATCAGGTCGTACGCGGGGGCCAGGCGGTAGATGCCGTCCTCGCCGCGCAGGAGCGAGAGGTTCTTCAGGTGCAGGTCGCCGTTGCCGATCCAGTAGGCGACGAGCAGGTGCTGATAGAGCCGGCGCAGCTCGACCCCGGGCTCGCCGCAGTACCGCGCGACGAGCGTCGCGCACTCGGCCGCGGTTCCCTGGCCGCGCTCGTGAGCCGGCCGGCCAGCGAGCTGGCAGAAGTCTTCCTGGTGGAGCTTTGATCGCCTCTTGCGCGCGGTGCGATCGTAGCGCTGGATGACGTAGGCGAGGCTCCCGTCCGCGAGGTAGAAGAGGCCGAGCCGCGGCACCTGCATGCCGGCGAGGGCGGCGATGCGCATGCTGGCGTGCTCGTTCTCGGGCACGTGGGAGTACCTCTCGAGCTGCGGCTTGAGGATGTAGCGGCTGCTCTTCGTGGCGACCTCGAGGCAGGTCTTGTCCTTCGAGAGCCGCATCAGCGCCTTGCGCTGCATGCCGGAGATCGACATCTTGCCGATCTCGGGCTCGATCCGGGCTGGCAGGTGCAGGAGATCCAGGTCGATGCGAGGGGCGTCCTCGACGCCGAAGAGCTGGCGCAGGCAGGCGCGGTGGTAGACTCCTCCGGAGTCGTCGGGCGGGCTCTCGCCCAGGCAGATCAGGCACGCGCCCATGCGGCTACGCCGCCACCGAGAGCTTCTCGGGAACGATCTCCACCGCGCCGGCACAGTCGGCGCAGGTGGCGAGCATCAGGCCGAAGGCGTCGGTGCGATCGAGGCCGAGCTTGCGGCAGGTCTGATCGAGGAGCCAGCCTTCGGGGAGGAGGTTCTCGAAGAACGGGTGAAGGCCGCGGCTCTCGTAGGGCTCGGGGCGGAGAGGGAGCGTCGAGGAGAGGGGGATGGCGTCGGGGCGGGCGAGATAAGCGCGGTCGTAGGTGAAGCGGCTGCCGCCGGGAGTCTCCTCAATGATGCCGGCGCGTGTGCCGTCCACGGAGACGACGCCGCGACGGGGGCGGCCGACCTCGAGGAGGGCGCGGTAGAGGCGCAGATCCTCCAGGGCGGCGGCGGCGGCCTTGCGGACCTTCGCGCTCTTCGAGCGCGCAGCGAGGCGAGCGATGCGCGCCTCGTCGCGGAGCGCCTTCGCGGCGAGGAGGCGGGTGGAGCCGCGCCTGGCGGAGCGGGACAGATGAGCGAGGACAGGGCGCCACGCCGGCTCCGGGAGGCCTTTGTCACGAAGGTACACAGCGGCGCGAACACGGACAGCCTCGTCGTCCGCAGCGTCAGCGAGCTGGCGAAGTTGACGGAGGGCTTCGGTCCGATTTTCTCCGTCGAGTGAAGCCAGCCGTTGACACACCATTAGCTGGAGGTCCTCTCGGAGCCCGCCCTCGATGAGCTGCGAGAGTCCAGTACGTGCCTCCGGCAGACTGCTCGCGTGCTGCAGCAGCTCATGGATCGGATCCAGTGCATGGAGATCTGGCTTCTCGTGGACGAGCAGGATCAGTGCGTCGACACCGAGGCGGCGTCCCTGCGGGACGTCGAGCAGGGCTTTCGCTGCGAACTGGCGGATCGGTGCGGCGAACGAGCTCGAGCACGCCATCTCGCGCAGCGCGTCCACGCCACGAGGGTCATTGCGGGCGACCATCCACTGCGCGATGACCACTCTTGCGTCCAGCCTTTTGACCGTGGTGATGTCGTCTAGCGCGCGCCACAGGGCTTGGCGCGCCCCGGCGTGCTCGTTGGCCAATCTCTCCAGCGTGGCAACGTCAACGCCGTAGAATATCCATCCGTCTCCCTCATGGAAGAGTGCTTCCGTCCAGATCGAGATGGCCTCCTCATCATGCCAAAGCAAAGCCATCTCCGCGGCGACGCGCTCCCTCAAGCGAACGTTATCCACATGGAGTAAAGAGCGTATCTGCGCGCGAAGAGGAGGCTCATCCGCAGCTTCCAGCAAGCGTGGGAGGTCCTCGCTGCTGAATGATTGCACATACTCCTCACCGCTAAATGCTTGCTCATACCCGGACCGGAGCACGTCGACCAAGGTGCGCACCGCATCGCTTCGCCACTCGGGGATTCGTAGCAGCGCGAGCGCCGCAGAGCAGCGCCTGCCTGGATCCTCGTGATCCCGCATAACCGCGGCGACGGGCCTCGACGCCGAGGCCATGCCGCTGCCGAGGAGCGCGATCCACGCCGTACTCCTCGCCGGCTCACTGAGTTTCTCCACGTCGTGATGAAGCGATAACGCCTCGGCGGCTGTCCACTCTCCCAGACGCCCTGCCTCCATAATCCCATTGATGAGCTGAAATTCGTCAGGTTGATTGAAGGCGAGCTCTGCTAACCGGGTGAGGCGCTCTTGTTTTGTGCTGACCGCGAACGCGCATTCGTCTAGCACGAATAACTTGCGATGATGACCATCTCGCGATTTTGCTTCGACGGCAGCGGCGACGATACGACCGGCGTCCGGCCATTCCGGTCCGCGCAGTCGGAGCGCTGAAGGGAGCTTGTTCATAAAGAACCACGGGGTAAAGTGATATCCGAGGATGCAGTCCGTGAGCTTGTGCGCGAACGAACGGACCGGTTCCTGATCGAGCAGCCGGATCTCGGCCACGCATCGGATCGCGAACGATACGAAGTGGAATACTGGATAGTCCTCGAAGGGATCCACGTCCTCTAGCACAGACTGAAGCAGCTCGACCACCTGCTGCGGGCGCTCCTCCTCGATCATCCCGCAGATGAGCGTCAGCGTCTCCTCCCACGCCTGGTCCTGCCAGCTCCTCCTGAAGACCGCCTTTATCTCGTCGAGCCCCCAGTCATGGGTACGGAACCGCGCATGTATCTCCGCCGCGGCGAGATACTCCAGAAACGTCTTGTGCACGAACCCGAAGGTCTGCCCGCCGATCAAGGCGAGGATATAGTTCCTTTCCCGCAATTGCTGGATGAGCTGCTCGGCCGTCGCCTGCGCCTCCTCGGCCCTGAGCACGAGCTCCTCGGCGCAGAAGGACGCCGCGAAGGCGCTCAGGTCCTGCTGCCGTACAGCATTGCCGCTGCCGCCCGTGAGCTCGGTAATCATCAGGAACGCGAGCTTCCGCAAAAACCGCTTCTTTCTGGGTAGATCGAACTGGACCGCACCGGCCGCGGCCAGGTGCTTGTTCGCTTCCCACTGCTCCGCCATGAGGTCCACTGCGCGCTCGTAGAGCCGGTGCCGCTGCCGGGGCAGCTCCGCGCCGCGGTTGAGCAGCGCGATGAGCGTGAGCAGCAGAGGGTTGCTGCACAGCTCGCGCACGGGCCTGCTCTCCTTGAGCGTCTGGCGAAGTCGCTCCAGCCGCCGCGCCGCGGCCTCCGGTGCGCCGGGGAAGGCGAGGCGGTGCCAGCGCTCCAGGAAGGCGTCGATCTGCCGGTCATCGAACTCCTGCAGCGTGTAGGTCGCGAGCCCGGCTTGCTGGAAGAGCGGCTGTACCGGGCGAGCGCCGACGATCCGGCTCGTCACGATCCCTCGCCCCGCATAGCGATCGCGCGCGCCCACGATCATGGCGGCGTAGTCTCGCCGGGCGTGCGGGTCCGCCACCTCGTCGAGCCCGTCGAACAGCCAGAGGAGCCGTCCCGCCTCGGCGAGGCGGCGCAACGGCTCTCCGCGGAGCGAGAGGTTGCGCTCTCGGTGGACCTCGTCGAGGTGATCGAAGAAGTCGCACGAGCGGCCCACCTGCCGGCACGAACGGTAGTGAAGATCGAAGCGGCGGAGCTCGATGCGCACTGGCACGAGGTCGGCGGGCATGTCGCCGAGCGACTCGCCGGGAGTCGAGAGCTTGAGGACGAGCCAGCGGGTGAGCGCGCTCTTGCCTGCCCCCGGCGCGCCGAGGATCAGGACCCAGGGCTCCCCCGGCGAGGTCACGATCTGATCGATCGGCTTCGGCGCGCCGGTGAGGGCCACGTGAGACATCGCATATTCTGCGCGGCCCGGTCGCGGGACGCCGGCGAGGACATCCTCCTCCAACTCGCCACCGAGATCGCGCGGCAGGTCCAGCCGCGGCGGCTCACGGCGCGCGGTCTGGGGCAGAAAGACGTGGAGCAGATCGAGCCCCGCCGGGATGTCCGCGTCTTCCCCCATCGTCGCGAGATTGAACAGCGCCTCCCGCCGGTATGCGTTCGCCCAGTGGCGGCGGTACGCGTCGACCATCTGGGCGAGATCGGCGAGCGGCGCCACAACGGATTCAGCACGACCCGAGAACGTTCCCTCGACCCGCTCGAACCCTGCCCTCTTCTCGACGCGCCATCTGCGCCCCTCTGGATCGGACCTCAGGCACCCGATCCACCGCTTCTGGTCGGGTACATAGGCCCGCGTGCCATACGCCAGCCGATCTGGGTAGACTTGCACGATCTGGTATTGGTTTGGCACCTCCGGCGGCCGCTCAGGCACCTTCACGCCCGCGCTCCCGATCCCGAGGACCGGCACGTTGTTGTCGAGCCATCCGAGCTGCTCCTCGTGAAGGTGCCCGTGCACTACGAGGTTCAGGTACGGCTGGAGCATCCCCCTCAGGTCCTTCGCATCCTGCCTGGCCGCGTCGCTCTCGCCAGGGTGAAGCGGATCGTGATGGATGGCCGCAATCCGGAGGAACCCCTGCTCCTTGTAAGGCCGCAGCTTGCCCGCGAAGAACCGGAGCTGCTGCTCGCCGACGAAGCCGTAGTGATCCTCGGGCCGGTGGCTCTCGGCGATCGCCGAGTTCAGGCCGGCGATCACGACCCGGAGATCGGGGTACTCGAACAGGGTCCACGGCTCCGCCTCGGTGAACTGGATCCCTGTCTGCCCTTCGTAAAAGCGGGCGAAGAACTCCGCGTAGGGCCGCAGCTTCGGCCAGTACGGCAGCAACCGCCGCTCCTCGTTACCCTCTCGCTCCGCAAAGTACGCCTGACAGAGCTTCCAGTTGACGTCGTGGTTTCCGGGCACGACGACCACCCGGCGCGGCGCCAGCTCCGTGACCTCGGTGAGGCCGTGCGCGAACGAGAGCAGCTGATCGAACTGCGACTTCATTCCGTATTCGGTGAGGTCGCCGGTCAGCAGGACGAGGTCCGGACGGATGCCCTCCTCCTCGCGCAGCCGCTCGAGGTCATCGCGGAGGCGCTGGAGGAGGCTGCCGGACGAGCTCGGCCATTCGAACCGATGGTGCGGGCCGAACTGCAGGTCGGACAGGTGGAGCAGGGTGATGGGCTTTTGCGTGACCACGCTCGTGTAGCCTCCAGCAGGTCGAGGCTACCACGGTTCCCTCGTGACCCACGGCTTCGCCCGGATCACAGCATTCCCTCCACCGCGTCCCCGCTTTACCAGACCCCGGCCGACCCGCTCCCCCACATCTCCCGCACCAGAGTCTCGACGAGCTCCCGCGCCGGCATCGGGCGCACGAGCGGCGCCCCCTGGCCCGCCCACAGCAGCATCAGGTCCGCGCGTCCCTGCTTGGCGGCCGCCGCGCGGAGGTCGAGCGTCCTCCGGTGCTGCTCCGGGAAGGGCGGCGTTCGCCGGCCCTCGAGCGCCTCGGTGAAGCGGTTCCGGATCGCGCGCCCCGGCCGCCCCGTGAAGGCGCGCGTGACCACCGTGCGCAGCGCGGCGTCCGAGCGGAGCGCGGCGCGGTAGGCGGGCGAGATCCCCGCCTCGGGACAGCCGAGGAACGCGGTCCCGAGCTGCGCCCCCGCGGCGCCGAGGGCGCGCGCCGCCGCGATGCCGCGCCCGTCCATGATGCCGCCCGCGGCGAGCACCGGGACGCGGACGTGCGCCGCCACCTGCGGCACGAGCGCCATCGTGCCGACCAGGCCGTCCTCGAACGAGCCGTGGAAGGTGCCGCGATGCGCCCCCGCCTCGGCCCCCTGCGCCGAGATCGCGTCGACCCCCGCCTCCTCGAGCAGCACGGCCTCGTCGACCGTGGTCGCCGTCCCGATGACGACGATGGACGCCGCGCGGAGCGCGCGCAGGTGCTCCGGCGCGAGCAGGCCAAAGGTGAAGCTGAACACCGCCGGGCGGCACCGGAGCACCGCGTCGAGCTGCGCCTCGAAGAGCCCCTGGACGTGGGGCGGCGCCGTCTCGCTCGGCAGCCCGAGCTCCGCGCGGAGCGCGTCGAGCACCGGCGCGTTCTCGGCGGCAATCTCGGGCGCAGACGGCTTCGGGGCCTGGGGCGCGAACAGGTTCACCGCGAAGGGCGCGGTGGTCCGCGCCCGGATATCGGCGCAGATCGCCTCGATCGCCTGCGGCGTCATGTACGCCGCGCCGACGGAGCCGAGCGCGCCGGCGCGCGACACTTCGGCGACGAGCTCGGGGGTCGTGATCCCGCCCGCCATCGGCGCCTGCACGATCGGATGACGTATGCCGAGGAGGCTCGCAAGTTTGCTCATGACTACGCTCCCGTGGGTTGACTGGCACAGGGGTAGCGCCTTCCATGTATCGCTTGCAGTGATTTGATTTGATGCGAGCCATCGTTCATGGTGATGCCAGAGGCGATGCCATGAACTCCTCCGATCTACGCGTCTTCGAGGCGGTCGCCCGCACGGGCGGCATCGGCAAGGCTGCGCTCGAGCTGCGCACCGTGCAGTCCAACGTGACGGCGCGGGTGCGTCACCTCGAGGAGGAGCTCGGCGTCCGGCTCTTCGAGCGGCACCGGCGCGGCGTGATGCTGACGGGCGCGGGGAAGCAGCTCCTGCCGTATGCGCTGCAGGTCGGGCGGCTGCTCACCGAGGCGGAGGAGATCGTCCGGCGCGGCGACGAGCCCGTGGGGACGCTCGCGCTCGGCTCGCTGGAGACGACGGCGGCGCTGCGCCTCGCGCCCGTCCTCTCCGCGTACCACCGCGCGCATCCGCGGGTCGACATCGCGCTGCGCACGGGCACGACGGCCAGCCTGACCGCGGACGTGCTCGGGCGCCGGCTGGAAGGGGCGCTCGTCGTCGGCCCCGTACGCCACGAGGAGCTCGTCGAGGAGAAGCTGATCGAGGAGGAGCTCGTTGTCGTGGCGCCCGCCGCGTGGCCCACGTGGGTGCCGCGCGAAGGGGGGGCGAGGATCGTCGTGTTCCGGGCGGGGTGCTCGTACCGCCAGCGGCTCGAGGCGCTCCTCGCGGGAAAGGGGCTCGTGGCGACGCGCCTGCTCGAGTTCGGGACGCTGGACGGAATCCTCGGTTGCGTGGCGGCCGGTATCGGGATCACGATGCTCCCGCGCGCGGTGGTCGCGCGCAGCGCGCTCGGCGCCGATCTCTCGATTCACCCCCTTCCGGCGAACAAGGGGCGTACGGCGACCGTGTTCATCCGTCGGCGCGACGCGCTCGTGTCCGCGGCGCTCGGCGCGTTCCTCGCGCTCGCACGCGCGATCCACGCGCCGGCGCGGCGCTCGGCGGAGCTCGAAAGAGACATGGGGTGACCGCCGCGACGAAAGGGAGAGAAGGAGAGAAGAAGATGCGAGAAGCGCTCGTCAGCGCCCTTCTTCCCCTTGTTCTTCCCCCGGCGTCCTCGGCGCCTCGTCGGCTCAGCCCTCTCGGACCGCCCGAAGGCCCCCTCAGAACGCGTTGTGCCCCGTGATCGCGTTCCCGAGGATCAGGCAATGCACCTCGTCGGTGCCCTCGTACGTGTACACGCTCTCCAGGTTGAGCATGTGCCGGACCACCGGATAATCGAGCAGGATCCCGTTCGCGCCGAGCACGCTCCGCGCGGTCCGCGCGATCTTGAGCGCCCAGCCCACGTTGTTCCGCTTGCACAGCGACACCTGCACCGGGCTGATCCCGCCCGCGTCCTTCAGCCGCGCGAAGTGCAGCGCCATGATCTGCCCCTTCGCGATCTCCGTCGCCATCTCCACGAGCTCCGCCTGGATGAGCTGCCGCGACGCGATCGGCTGGCCGAACTGGACGCGCTCGCGCGCGTACGACACGGCCGTCTCGTAGCAGGCGCGCGCGGCGCCGAGCGCGCCCCACGCGATCCCGAAGCGCGCCTGCGTCAGGCAGCCGAGCGGGCCCCTCAGGCCGACCACGCCCGGCAGCACGTTCTCCTCCGGGACGCGCACCTCGTTCAGGACGATCTCCCCGGTCGGGCTCGCGCGCAGGCTCATCTTGCCGTGGATGAGCGGCGTCTCCAGCCCCTTCATCCCCCGCTCCACCACGAAGCCGCGGATCGACTCGGGGCCTCCGTCATCCACCTTGGCCCACACCACGCAGAGGTCCGCGATCGGCGCGCTCGTGATCCACATCTTCGTGCCCGTGAGCACATACGAGCTCCCGTCGTTCCGGGCGCGCGTCTTCATCGAGCTCGGGTCCGAGCCGCTGTCGGGCTCCGTCAGGCCGAAGCAGCCGATCAGCTCGGCCGAGGCCATCCTCGGCAGCCAGCGCTGCTTCTGCTCCTCGGAGCCGTATTTCCAGATCGGATACATCGCCAGCGAGCCCTGGACGCTGACGAAGCTGCGCAGGCCGCTGTCGCCGTACTCCAGCTCCTGCAGCGCGAGCCCGTAAGCGACCGAGTTCATGCCGGCGCAGCCATAGCCGGTCAGCGAGCCCCCGAGCAGGCCGAGCGCGGCGATCTCGGGGATCAGGTCGGTCGCGAACTCCTCCCGCGCGAACAGGTCCGCGGCGCGCGGGAGGTACCGCTCGCGCACGAAGCGGCGGACGGAGTCGCGGACCATGCGCTCCTCGTCGGAGAGCAGCGGATCGATCGCCATGAGCTGATCGAGCGAGACGGGCTCCTGCGTGGCCATGACGCCAGCGTGTAGCGTGCCTTCGGACGGCGCGGAAGACGGAAGGGCAGAGCGCCGGCGCGCGCCGCCGGATCAGGGGCGGATGGAGACGAGCGTGCCCTTCCGCAGCGAGAGCGCGCCGTGCCAGTCGGCCGGCACCTCGGGGGTCGTCCACTCGAACAGCCAGGCGGCGTCGAGCGGCGAGAGGTTCACGCAGCCGTGGCTGCGCGCGGTGCCGAAATCGTCGTGCCAGTAGGCGGCGTGGAACGCGAAGCCCCCGGTGAAGTACTGGACGAACGGCACGTCGCGGAAATCGAAGGGATCCTCTTCCTCCTCGTCGCCATCCATCGTGACCGTGACGTGCTTCGTGTGGATGCGGAACAGCCCCTGGATGGTCGAGCGCGTCGTCTCGGGGTCGCCGAGGCCGTCCGCTCCGGTCGAGACCAGGGTCACGTAGACAGGTCGAGCGCCCTCGTAGGCGACCAGGCTCTGCTGGTTGATCGAGACGTCGATCCACTTGCGCCCGCGCACCGCCCACGCCGGGGTCCTCGGGAGCGGATCGACGCGCACGACGTCGTCGGCGCGGACGAGCGAGCCGTCCCGCGCCTCGAGGTAGTCGACGCCGGCGACGCGCCGGGAGGCGCCGGACAGCGGGATCGCCTCGCGGAAGCGGAGCGGGGCGCGGGCGAGGCCGCCGCGCTCGCCCGGGACGAGGCGCGCGGCGTGGTGGCGCCGGGCGAAGGCGACGGGCAGGGCGACGCCCTCGGGGAGCAGGAGCCCGGAGAAGGCGCTCGGCCGGATGACGCGGGTGCGGTCGAGCGGCAGGACGGTGAGGTCGGTGGTCAGGCCGAAGCGGCGCCCGTCGTGATCGAAGGTCGAGAGCAGCGCGAAGCCGGAGCGCGTGCGGGCGCGGCCGAGGACGAGCGCGTCGGGCGAACGGCGGTCGCCGGCGAGGCCGGGCGCGGGACGGCCGTAGAGCAGGACGGAAGGGGTCGCGTCGGGGGGCGGCGGGGCGACGAAGTCCGGCGCGCGCGCGGCGGCCGCGGCGCGGAGCAGGTGCCCGCCGAGGTCGGGCTCGGCGCTGCGCTGCTCGTCCTCGCTCGGCAGGCGCGCGTACAGCGGCGGGGTGGGGGAGCGCGACATCACGTACGTGTAGGGCAGCCCGCCGAGGAGGGCCGCAGCGTCGAGCGCCTCCGGCGCGGCGGGCGCGGTATCGACCGCATGCACGGCATTCGGAGCGGCGTCGCCCGGCTGCATGGCATTCGGAGCGGCGTCGCCCGGCTGCATGGCGGCCAGCGCGACCTCGCCCGGCTGCATAGCATTCGGGGCGACGTCGCCCGGCTGCATGGCATTCGGGGCGGCGTCGCCCGGCTGCACGGCATTCGGCGCGGCCTCGCCCGCCTGCATGGCGGCCGGCGCGCTCTCGCCGGCGCTCGGCGCGGCCGGCGCGGCCTCGCCGCGGACGACCGGCAAAGCGGGCAGAGCGAACCGGCGGACCGGGCGGCGCGACGAGGCCTCGACCGCGAGATCGTGGATGTTCAGCGTCGCGCTGGCGCCGATGCAGACATAGCCGTTCGGCTCGATGCGGTACCAGCCTCCGCCGCACGACTCCCTGCCGGACGGCTCCGGCCGGCGCGCGACGATGGCGCCGGCGCGCAGGTATCCGATGCGCCGGCTGGTCC
This sequence comes from Sorangium sp. So ce185, assembly GCF_051526825.1. Lineage (NCBI taxonomy): Bacteria > Pseudomonadati > Myxococcota > Polyangiales > Polyangiaceae > Sorangium > Sorangium sp. So ce185. The sequence goes on from NZ_CP150316.1 coordinate 3,252,966, forward strand.
AGCGCGGCTCGGCGAAGATCCAGGTCTCCCGGGCGATGCTCGCGAGCTCGTGGACCTCCTCGGCCGCCGTCGGCGAGGTGACCGGAGGCGGATCCAGCTCGGGCAGCCTGTCGGAGCCGTCATCGACGAGCTCCGGCGGCAGCGTCGGCAAGGCGAGCGGGTCGCCGCTCGGCGCCGCGGCGTCAGCGCCGGGCGCCGCCGTGACGCCCGCGCCGGCCGGCGCCGGGTCCTCCGCGGCGGCCGGGGGCGCCGGGGCAGCGACCGGGGGCGCCGCCCCGGCGAGCGGCGCGGTGACCGCGGACGCCGGCGCAGGCGCCGGGGACGCCGCCGTCGGCTCGGAGGCAGGGCGCGGGCAGCTCACGCTGAGCGTCGAGAACGCCATCGCTGGCAGCAGGAGAAAGCCTCGCACGCGCATGGAGCGCGCGTATCAAGAGGCGCGGGGGAGGGCCAAGTTCGAGGGATTCAGGAGTGCGCGGGCTCGGGAGCGGGCGCCTCGCTGGCCGAGGCGCTCGCCTGGAGCTCGGGGACGGCCGGAGGCGGGGACACCGGCGGAGGCGGGGATACCAGCAGAGGCGCGGAGACCGGCGCGGCGGGCCCGCGCCCGCCGGACTTCAGCTCACAGGTCGCGCGCGCACATCGCGGTGACGTAGTAGCGGCGATCGTCGTTCCGGTAGGAGACCTGATAATCCGTCGTTTGCTTGAACCCGGCGGCCAGGAAGCTGCCGCCGTGCATGAAGCGCGTGGCAGAGTTGTTGTCGAGCCGCGAGCAGTCGTTGCAGGGCACCAGCAGCTGATAGATATCCGAGCCGTCGCGGGTGGCCTTGTACGCGTTGCCGGCCAGGTCCATGTGGCCCCAGCGCCCGGTGCCGTTCGGGAATTTGCCGACCTCGGTGAGGTCCCTCTCGCTGCACGGGTAGAGCGAGGGATACGACGTCTTGCAGGCGCCCGCGACGCTTCCGTCGCCCTGGCAGCACCACGAGGCGTCGTCGATCTCGATGTCCTCGACGCTCGTGCCGCCCCAGGGATAGATGCGCTGCTCGTTGCCGCCTGCAGACACGTAGTTGATCTCCGCTTGCGTCGGCAGCCGTCCGCCGTCCCACGCGCAGAACGCGAACAGCTCGTACCACGTCGCGCAGACGATCGGCTTCTTCTCCTCGGCTCCTGGGGTGTTGCTCCACGACGGCCAGTCCCACTGCTCGCAGATGAGCGCCGTCCGGAGCGCGTCCGTGCTGGCCGTGAGCTTCGAGTTCCACGTCGGATCCCAGCCGCTGTTCGGGATCTTCGGGTGGGCGCCCGCGCCGGCGGGCGGCGGGTTGGCCTGCGTCGGGCCGCCGGTCCGCTCGATGTACTGCCGGAAGCGCCCGACCGTGACCATGTACTTGTCGAGGTAGAAGTCGCTGACCGTCGCGGGGTAGCTCGGGTGGTTGAGCCGGTTGAACGTCCCACCCGGGACCGGCAGGGTCGAGCAGCAGTTGTCGCTGCCCGCGAGGCCGCAGTTCGCGCCGGCGCCCGGCGTGTTGCTGCTGCAGCTGATCGGCAGGCCGGGCACGCCGCCCCCGCCTCCGCCGCCGGCACCGCCCGCGCCGCCGGCACCCCCGGCACCGCCCGCGCCGCCGGCACCCCCGGCGCCGCCCGCGCCGCCCGCGCCGCCGGCACCCCCGGCGCCGCCTGTGCCGCCGGAGCCCGAGCTGGAAGCGGAGGTGCTGGAGGCCGACGTGCTGGAAGCGGAGGTGCTGGACGCCGACGAGCTGGAAGCGGCGGTGCTGGAGGCCGACGAGCTGGAAGCGGCGGTGCTGGACGTGCTGGAGGCCGTGGTGCTCGATCCGGAACCCGTCGCGCTGTCATAACAGACCGTGAGCTTCGGACGTCGCTCATCCCCGATGGCGTTCGTGTTCTCGCTGGTCCGGATATCGGTGGTATTCGCGGTCTGCTCGAAGAGAACGCCGTTGTTCGCGACGGTGCCGTTCACCCAGCTCTGCACGAGCGCCGTGATGCTGACCGTCTGGTAGCCGTAGGCGAATCCCCCGCTCGTCGTGATGGTCCCGAGGACCCCAGGATCCCATGCCTCCGCGTGCGTGCTCCACTTCGCGGTGGTCTCCTCCCAGGGCAGCGTGACCCGGTGTACGCGGACCACCTCGGCCGTCGCACCGCCGAGGTTCACGGCGAGGTTGGCCGAGTTGATGCTGGCGTCAGAGGGAATGGACGAGAGGTCGAACGCCATCAGCCCGAACATACGCGTCGGGGTCGCCGCGGAGGTCATGCCAACATTCATGTTGGGACCATTGTCCGCATAGCTGCGAGACGACTCATGGATGGTCACATCCTTGACCGTGCCCGTCGTCCCGGCGCGCTGGAGCGTCACGCAGGTCGTCACCGCCTGCTGCGCTTCGTCGACGAGCTCGTCGCCCGCGCCCGGCCCGCCGACGCACCCGGCGGCCGCCGCGCCGGATGCCGCGGCGAGGTAGGCCAGGAGAAGATGCCGATTCCCGCTCACGAACGTGCGATTCCTCATGATGCTCTCCGATCCGCATCGCCGGGCGAGCCCGCCAGCGAGGCCAACAATGACGCCGTCGCGCTGGAGCGCCAGAGAGCGCCCCCGCCAAACTCATTCTCTGCCTGCGCGCCGTGAGTGATCACCTATGTCAGGCCAACGGTCGGATCGTTCTGGGTTCGATCAGCGCGCGAGGAAAACGATACCGTTGTACGTCTTTAAAAGGAATACGTCAATCGCGAATCGAGATTTGTGATGAGAAACCTTGTGAGAGCACGAGTCGTGTTGAGACAAAAAGAGACATTATTGCGCCAATCGCTAGCGCTTGTCGAGCCCCCGCCTGCTCATTTTGGTGATGCCGCTCACGGGCGCGTCCTCGGGCTACCCGGGCTGCCACGACTTGCCGGGGCGCGTGGCGCACTGGTGGAATTTTACCGGCAAGGCGCGTGTGCGCGGGGGTGAGGAGGCAGGCCTGATTGCCTCTGCCTACCCGCGTGCCTGTCTGGCCACTTACCTGTTCAGGCCGCTAAATCACGCGCTGCTGCCCTGTCCAGGCGCGGAGTCGGGGCCGGCGGCCCTGGAAAGGCCCTCTTCGACCTCGGTGACGATCATCGCCGCGAGGAGATCGAGCAGCGCGAGGCCCTCGTCCTCCGAGGCCTCGCGCGGAGCGCCGGTGTAGGCGGCGTCCATACCCAGGTCGCTGAACCGCTTCACCCCTGCCTTGATGCCCTCCGACAGGCTCACCTCGAGATCGGGCAGGGCCAGGGCGATGTCCCTCCGGACGAGCGTGGGGGCCGCGGCGAGGACGAGCGAGGTCTCGTAACGGCCGGCGTGACAGGCGCCGCTCCGGAACTCGGCGGAGAGCGTCCGCGCCCAGCGGCGCGCGAGCGGGCAGGCCACCGAGCCGCGGCCCGGGGGCAAGTCGCCCACGGCGGCGCGCACGGCGCGGTCGTGCTCCGGCTCAAGGTGGTTGTTGATGAAGCAGACGTGGGCCAGGCCGGCCGACAGGTAGGCCTCCGCGACCGCGCGCAGGAAGGCGGTGAGCGCGGGCGCCGGGATCGAGATCGCGCCCGCGAAGCCCGCCGCGAAATCGGTGACGCCGTAGCCGACGGGCGGCGCGAGGAGCGCGGCGACGCCCCGCTCCCAGAGCCGCAGGCCGGCACGCTCGGCCGCGGCCTCGCCGATGAGCGTGTCCGTCCCGAGCGGCAGGTGCGGGCCGTGCGGCTCCACCGACCCGACCGGCACGAGCGCGACGCACGGCGCGCCGCCCGACAGGAGCGCGGCGAGCTCGGACGTCGTGAGCTCGGCGAGGCGCGGCGCGGCCTGCACGCCTACAGGCCCGCCGGGTTCTCGCCGGCGGCCTCGCGCTGCCGGAGCGCCTTGCGATCGACCTTGCCGCGGTCGTTCCTGGGGACGTCGTCGATGAAGACGACCCACCGCGGGTACTTGTGCTTGCTCAGCCGGTCCTTCACGAACGCCTTGAGCTCCGCGGCGAGCTCGGCCCGCCCCCGCTCGGTGGCGACGCGGCCGCGCGCGTCGTCGCGGACCACGATGAACGCCTTCGGCTTCACGAGGCCCGCCTCCTCGGCGCCGATCACGGCGGCGAGGCTGACGGCGGGGTGCTCGGTCAGGCACTCTTCCACCTCGGTCGGCGCGACCCAGACGCCGCCCACCTTGAGCAGCTCGTCGGCGCGGCCGCTGAACCAGAGGTAGCCCTCGGCGTCCATGCGGAAGAGATCCCCGGTGCGGCACCAGTGGCCGTGGAAGGTGCTCCAGCTCTTGTCGCGATCCTGGAAGTAGCCGAGCGCGACCGAGTCGCCCTTCACCCACATGACGCCGGTCTCGCCCGGCGGGAGCTCCGGCGCGCCCGGGCCGACCGCGTCCGAGGCGAGGATCTTGATCGTGTACCCCTCCACGGCGCGGCCGAGCGACCCGGGGCGCACGTCGCCGGGGCGGTTCGTGCAGTAGATGTGGAACATCTCCGCGGAGCCGATGCCGTCGTAGACGTCGGCCTGGAACCGCGCGCGGAAGCGCTCGAGGAGCGCGGGCGGCAGCGCCTCGCCCGCGGAGAGGTGGAAGCGGACGCTGGAGAGGTCGAGGCGCGGCTCGCCGCGCGCGGCGCGGGCGTCGTCGTCGTCGAGCAGCTTGCCCATCATCGTCGGCACGTTCGTCACCACGGTGGGGCGGTAGCGCTCGATGTACCGGGCGAGCGAATCGGGCGTCGGGCGCTCGACGAAGAGGCCGGCGGTCGCGCCGACCGCGAACGGGAACATCAGGTTGGTGCCCGTGGCGTAGCCGAAGAAGAGGCGCGGCACCGAGACGGTGACGTCGTCGCTGCGGTAGCCCACGGTCGCCTTGGCGTAGCGCTCGGTGTTGAAGGCGAAATCGCGGTGCGTGTGGATCGCCGCCTTGCTCCTGCCGGTCGAGCCGGACGTGAACAGCCAGATGGCGACGTCGTCGCGCCGCGTGGGGCGGGGGACGACCGGCGCGCTCCGCGGCACGAGGGCGGCGCGCCCCTGCGCGAGGGCGTCGCGGAGCGAGATGCCCCGCAGCTGACCGAGGGCCGGCGAGACGGCGAGGTCGGCCTCGAGGTCGCCGCCGGTCGGGACCTCCGGCACGAGGACGAGCGTCCGGAGGTCCGCCGCCGCGAGCGCGCCCTGGATCGCCTCGGCGACGCGCGGGATCGTGACGACCGCCGCGGCCCGCGTGTACTCGACGAGGTACGCGAGGTCGGCGGCCGGCGCCTCGGGGTTGCCCATCGCCACGACGGCGCCGTGGTGCAGCGCCGCGAAGAAGGCCCAGACGAACGCGGGCGAGTCGTGCAGGACGATGAGCACCCGCTGCTCGCGCGCCACGTCCTCGACCGCGAGGTGCCCGCGGAGCCGGCGGACCTGCTCGGCGACGTCGGCGTAGGTGTGCCGCTGATCGCCGAAGAGCAGGGCGACTTTGTCGCCGAGCCCCTCGCGCAGCCGGTCGAACAGATAGTAGTCGGCGAGGTTGAACTCTTCGGGAAATGTCGGTGCGCTCATGGTCACGCCTCCTCTCGCCTCCACCGCGGCGCCGTGAGCCGCCGCTTCCCCCCGTCCGTCGTCGCGACGCCGGGCTCGTCGAGCCCCTCGCGATCCCAGAGCTGGCACGTGACGGGCCGGTGCCGCTGATCGAGCGCCTCGCAGTAGTTGGAGTAGATGCAGCGGCGCACCTCGCCGCCGCGGCCGAGGCGCAGCTTCAGGAACCAGTCGGGGTCGGCCAGCGTCTGCCGGGCGGCGCCGATGAGGTCGGCGTCGCCGGCCGCGAGGATCGCCTCGGCCTGCGCGAACGTGCAGATCCCGCCCGCGACGACGACCGGCGTGCCGAAGCCGGCCTCGCGCACGGCCCGCCGGACCCGCGCCTGCTTCGGCACCTGCCGCCCGAACGGGCCGGCCGCGTCCGAGAGCGCCGTCGGCATGCACTCGTACCCGCTCGGGCCGGTGTAGGGATACGCGGCCTCGCCGACCTTGGGCTGCTTCGCGTCCTCGAACTTGCCGCCGGTCGAGAGCGAGAGGAAGTCCATGCCGGCGCGCGCGAAGGCGATCGCGAAGAACGCCGCGTCGTCGACCCGGTTGCCGCCGGCGATGACGTCGTCGCAGAGGAAGCGGCAGCCCACCGCGAAGCGGGAGGACACGGCGGCGCGCACGGCCGCGTAGACCTCGAGCGGGAGGCGCGCGCGGCGCTCGCGGTCGCCGCCGTAGCCGTCCGTCCGGGTGTTCAGCGCGGAGAGGAACGAGGCCATCGTGTAGGCGTGGGCGTAGTGGAGCTCCACCCCGTCGAAGCCCGCCTCGCGCGCCCGCGCCGCGGCCGCGGCGAAGAGGCCGGGCAGCGCGCGCGGCAGGTCGCGGATGTGGGGGAGCGCGACGTCGGTCACGCGCTCCCGCTCGCCGAAGCGCAGCGCCTCGAGCTCGCGCGGCGCGAGCACGGCCTCGAGCCGCGCGTCGTCGAGCGCGAGCAGCCGCTCGCGCACCTCCGGCTCCGGGGCGCCCTCGAGCCCCGGCTCGACGAGCGCGTCGGCGAGGGCGCGCCGGTGCGCGCCGGTGATCTCCAGGAACTGCCGCAGGAACCTCTCCCTGGTCGGGCGCCTGCGGATGCGGAGAAAATCGATGAGCTGGAGGAGCACGCGCGTTCGGCCCGCGCTCCGGGCGCGCACCGTACGGACGAGCTCCGCGAGCCCCGGGATGAACCGATCGTGGCCGGCGCGGAGCAGCGGCCCGCTCGGCACGTCGCGGATGCCGGTCGCCTCGACCACGAGGGCGCCGGGCTGGCCGTCGGCGAAGCGGCCGTACCAGTCGAGCACGTCCCGCGTGACGAGCCCGTCCTCCGTCGCCCGCCAGGGGACCATCGCCGGCACCCACGAGCGCTCCGCGAGCTCGAGGCCCGAGGCGAGCCGGAGCGGCGAGAAGAGGCGCGCGCGCGCCGCCTCGCCCGCGGTCGGGGGCTCGTCGCGGGGCAGGGCGTGGCGGATCCGCTCCGGCGGCTTCCACATCGCTACCGCGCCTCGCCGCGGGCGGACTCGCCCGCCGCGAGCTCCGCGGCGGCGCGATCGAGGATCCCCTTCGCGATGATGAGCTTCTGGATCTCGGTCGTCCCCTCGTAGATGCGCAGCGGCCGGATCTCGCGGTACAGCCGCTCGACCTCGGTCCCCTCGACGACCCCGAGGCCCCCGTGGAGCTGGACCGCGCGATCGATGATCCGCTGCGCCGCCTCGGTGGCGAACATCTTGGCCATGGCCGCCTCGGTCGAGACGCGCGCCGCCGCGCCGCCGGTGTCGCGCTTGTGGGCGGCGCGGGCCACGAGCAGGCGCGCCGCGTCGAGCTCGGTCGCCATCTCGGCGAGGTAGGCGCGCACCATCTGCTGCTCGGACAGCGGCGCGCCGAACTGCCTGCGGCGCGTGACGTGCGCGATCGCCTCGCGGAGCGCGCGCGCCGCCATGCCGTTCGCCGCCGCGCCGACCGAGATGCGGAAGGCGTCGAGCGTCCGCATCGCGAGCTTGTAGCCGCCGCCCACCTCGCCGAGGCGCGCGCCGTCCGGCACGCGGCAGCCGTCGAAGCGGAGCCGGCCGATCGGGTGCGGGACCGACATCGGGAGCGGCTCCGCGGCGACGCCCGGCGCGCCGCTGTCGACGAGGAACGCCGTGATCCCGGCGCGGCCCTCGCCCGTGCGCGCGAAGACGACCAGGTGGTGCGCGAGCGGGACGTTCGAGATCAGCACCTTCTCGCCGTCGAGGACCCACCCGTCGCCCTCGCGCCGGGCCTCGGTCCGGAGCGAGGCGACGTCGCTGCCCGCCTCGGGCTCGGTCAGGGCGAAGGCGCCGATGCGGCGCCCCGAGAGCACGTCGGGCAGGATCGCGCGGCGCTGCGCGTCGCTGCCGGCCAGCACGATCGGGTACGAGCCGAGCCCCTGCACCGCGAAGATCGCGTCGGCGAGCGGAGAGACCTGGCCGAGCGCCTCGCGGATGAGCACGAGCGAGCGCACGTCGACGGCCGCGGGGTCCGCGGCGGGGCCGCCGCCCGCGGGCGCGCCGCCGAGCGCCTCGGGGATGAGGTGCGCGTAGAGCCCGAGCGGCTCGCCCATGCAGCGCGCCACGGCGGCGGGGCCCTGCGCGCCCGCGAGCGGGGCGAGCGCCTCGGGGGTGAGCCGCGCGGCGAGGGCCGCGTGGCGCTCCTCGAAGAAGACCGGGAGATCGGCCGAGGAGAGCGCGAGCCTCGTCATGGGCGGGGCGCCGACGGGCCGGTGGCCCGGGGGGTGGGGGCCGCGTCGTCCTCGGCGGGCGCCGCCGCGGCGTCGCCCAGGGCGGCGCCCTCGAAGCGCGGCGGGCGCTTCGCCTTGTTCGCCTCGTACGCCTCGCGGAAATCGGGGTGCGCCATGCAGAGCGCCTGCGCCTGCGCCTCGGCCTCGATCGCGGCGGCGAGGGGCATCGTGCGCTCGCTCTCCAGCATCTGCTTGGTGATCGCGTGCGCGAACGCCGGCCCGCGCGCGAGGCGCTCGGCCCACTCGCGCGAGAGCGGGAGCGCGTCGCCGTCGGGGACGACGCGGTTCACGAGGCCGATGCGGAGCGCCTCGTCGGCGCCGATGAGATCGCCGAAGAAGAGCAGCTCGGCGGCGCGCCCGTGGCCGACGATGCGCGGCAGGAGGTAGGAGGCGCCCATGTCGGCGCCGGACAGGCCGACCTTGGGGAAGATGAACCCGAAGCGGGCGCTCGCCGCGGCGATGCGCAGGTCGCAGGCGGCGGCGATCACCGCGCCCGCGCCGACGGCGACGCCGTTCACCGCCGCGATGACCGGGCGCCGGAGCTCGCAGATGCTCTGGATGAGCGCGCCGGTGACGCGGGTGAACTCGAGCAGCCCCCGCGCGTCGCGCGCGAACAGCTCGGCGATGATCCCCTCGACGTCGCCGCCCGAGCAGAAGCCGCGCCCCTCGCCGGTGAGCACGACCGCGCGCGCGGCCGACCGCTCGAGCGAGCGGAGCGTGGCCGTGAGCTCGCCGTAGATCTCGAAGGTGAGGGCGTTCAGCCGGTCGGGGCGGCTCAGCGTGATCTCCGCGACGCCGTGGGCGATCTCGAGCTGGAAGGAGCGGGGGGTGAGGGTCATCGGGGCCTCTCGGGTTCGGGTGCGCTGCGCTGGGACGAGGTCTCGCGGTCAGGGCTTGGTCCGCGTGCGCCGCGGCGGGCTGCGGGCGCTGCGCTCTGGGTGCGCGCGGGCGCTGCCGGGGCGCGACGGGACGGGCAGGTCCGGCTCGCGGAGCGTGGTGCGCAGCTTGTCGAGCAGCCGCGTCAAGGTCGAGAGCTCGGCCGGGCTCAGCCCGGAGAACACCTTCGCGACGCGCGCGGCGTGGCGCCGCTCGGCGTCGCGGAACGCGCGCTGCCCCTTGGGGGTGAGGTGCACCCGCCAGGCGCGGCGGTCGCTCGGGTCGGCCCGCCGCTCGACCATGCCGTCGCGCGCCGCGCGGTCGACGAGCCCGGTGAGGTTGCCCGCCGTGACCAGCATGCTGCGGGAGAGCGACGCGAGCGTCTGCCCGTCGCTGCGCACGAGGTTCGCGAGGAGGTCGAAGCGCGGGAGGGTCATCTCGTGCTCCAGGTCCTCGCGGATGGCCGCGAGCGCGCGCTTGTGGACCGCGAGGATGCGCACCCAGGCGCGCACGGCGGCCTGATCGCCGCGCGCGCTCTCGGGCGGGGGCGCCGCGGCGAGCGGGCGCCTCGCCGGCGCCCCGCGCCTCACGGGCCGCCCTCGCCCCCGCCGGGCGCGGGGGCGGCCGCGGCCTCGCCGCGCGCGCGCGGCTCGACGAGGCCCGCGACGGCCTCGATCTCGACGAGCGCCCGCGGCTCGACGAGCCCCGCGACGCCGACGAGGGCCATCGCCGGGAAGTGCTTGCCGAACCGCGCTCGCCACGCGGCGCCGATCGCGGCGCGCGAGCGCCGGTACGCCTCGAGGTCGGTCACGTAGACGGTCATCCGCGCGACGTCGCCCGGCGCGCCGCCGGCGGCCGCGACGACGGCGAGCACGTTGTCGAGCGCGAGCGCGAACTGCTCGGCCAGGTCGTCGCTCGGGATCTGCCCGGACGCGGCGTCCCACCCGATCTGCCCCGCGACGTGCAGCGTCGGGCCGCGCGTCACGACGCCGTTCGCGTACCCGCGCGGCGCGGGCCACCCGGCCGGCTGCACGATCTCGAGGCCGCCCTTCACCGCATCACCTGCCCGCCGTCGACCGGGATCGCCTGGCCGTGGATGCTGCGCGCCTCGTCGCTGCAGAGCATCGCCACGACGAGCGCGACCTCCTCGGGCTCGACCATCCGGCCCTGGGGCGACATCGCCTCGAGCGCCCGTCGCGCCGCGTCCTCGCCCCGCCCGGTCTTCTCGGCGATGCGGGCGATCGCCTCGTCCGCCATCCTCGTGTTCGCCCACCCGGGGCAGACGCAGTTGATGGTGACCGGGGTCCGGGCGATCTCCAGCGCGATGGCGCGGGTCATCCCGACCATGGCGTGCTTCGACGCGCAGTACGCGGTCGAGTAGGCGCAGCCGGCGAGCCCCGCGGTGGAGGCGACGTTGACGACGCGCCCGAACCCGCGCGCGATCATCTTCGGGATCAGGGCGCGGCACAGCGCGAAGGCGCCGGTCACGTTGACCGCGAGCATGCGGTCCCAGAGCGCGTCGGTGGTCCTGTCGAACGGCGCGCTCTCGGCCGCGCCCGCGTTGTTGACGAGCACGTCGACGCGACCGACCTCGGCCTCGAGCGCGGCGAGCGCGGCGAGCGCGCCCTCGCGATCGCCCACGTCGAGCCGGACGGCGACGCCGCCGACGGCCGCGGCCGTCTCGTCGATCTCGGCCTGCGTGCGGCCCGCGACGGCGACGCGCGCGCCGTCCCGCGCGAGCCGCTCGGCGATCGCGCGGCCGATGCCGCGACCCCCACCCGTGACGAGCGCGATCCTACCTTCCAGGGACATGTGGAGCACCTAAATCATATATATATGAAGCACAGGCCGAAGTCACCCTCGCCGCGGCGCGCCTGAAACGCGGACGTCGCGGGCGTGCAGTGCGCTCCGCGACGATCGCGTCCGAGACGCAGGCGAGCGCGGCCGCGGCGCAGGCGAGCGCGTCCGCGACGAAGCGAGCCGATCAGCGCGTCGCGCTCCGCCTGTCCGGCTGCTCCGCCCGCGTTCCGGCCGTCGATCTCGACGAGCGCGTGCGCCACTATCTCCGGATGCGTGCCTCCTCCGTCGCGGCGACGATCGCGGCATCGTCGCTCGTCGCAGCGCTCGGCTGCGGCGACGCGCGCCCGAGCGTCTCGTCGATCTGGGTCTCGCCGGCGCACCTCGTCGAGCTCCGCGGGGCGCGGTTCTTCGACGCGCCGTGGCCGAGCGATCTGCGCCGCGAGGGCGGCGCGGTGCGGCTCGACGGCTACCCCAACCCGCGGCGGCTCAGGCTCCTCGACGAGTACGTCGGCGAGATGGACTCGGTCCTCGACGGGTTCTCGCCGGCGGCGGCGGGGTACCTGCGCTTCGCCGGGCCGATCGACGTCTCCTCGCTCCCCGAGACGCCCGCGTTCGCCCTGAGCCCCGTCGCGTCGGTGCAGCTCATCGACGTCGATCCGGGCTCGCCCGCGCGCGGAGAGCGGCGCCCGATCTCGGTCCATTTCCGGCGCGAGGCCGGCGTCTACTGGCCGGAGAACACCCTCGCCTTCATGCCCGTGATGGGCTTCCCGCTGCGGCCGCGGACCCGGTACGCGCTCGTCGTGACGGACGCGCTGCGCGGCGAGGGCGGCGGCCGCGTCGAGGCGAGCCCCGAGCTGCGGCAGGCGCTCGGGATCGACCCGGCCGGCGCCGACGTCGAGGCCGCGCGGGCGGCCCTCGCGCCGGCGGTCGACGAGATCGAGGCGGCCGGCGTCGAGCGCGCGCGGATCGCCCACCTCGCGGTCTTCACCACCGCCGACCCGACGGCGGAGCTCTTCGCGCTGCGCGATCACCTGCTCGCGAGCGTCCCGCCGCCGGAGGCGCGGCCCGCGCTGTGGCGGCTCGTGAAGCGCGCGCCGTCGTGGGACGAGTACGCCGGCGTGTACGGGCCGTCCCCGAGCTACCAGATCGGCCGGGCCCCGTACGCGACCCACGCCGACGGCGGCGGCTTCGCGAGCAAGGCCGGCGAGCCGGTGATCGCCGGCTATTTCGACCTGCGCTTCTCGATCACGGTCCCCGCCGCGGGCCGCTGCCCGATGCCGGAGGCCGGCTACCCCGTCGTGCTCTACGCCCACGGCACGGGCGGCGACTACCGCTCCTACGTCCGCAGCCACACCGGCGTCGCGCTCGCCGAGCGGTGCCTCGCGGTCATGGGCGTCGACCAGATCTTCCACGGCGCGCGCCCGGAGGCGCCCCAGGACGCGGCGCAGGCCGGGCCGCTGTTCTACAACGTGCAGAACGTGTACGCGGCGCGCACGAACGCGCGCCAGTCGGCGCTCGACGAGGTGCAGCGGGCGCGCCTCTTCACCGAGTCGCGCATGACCGTGCCCGCCGGCGTGTCCAGCACGGGGGAGGAGATCCGGTTCGACCCGTCGAAGATCCTGTTCTTCGGGCACTCCCAGGGCGGGCTGAACGGCCCGCTCTACCTCGCGGCCGACGACTCGGCGCGGGGCGGGGTGCTCTCCGGGGCGTCGGCGGTCATGTCGATCACCCTGCTCGAGAAGACGAACCCGCCGCCGAGCATCGCGGCGCTCGTCAAGGCGGTCTTCCTCGGGCTCATGGGCGACGAGGAGGGGGAGGTGAACGAGCTCCACCCCGCGATCTCGCTCGCGCAGTCGATCGTCGACGTGGTCGATCCGATCCACTACGCTGCGCGGCTGTTCGTCGCGCCCCGCGACGGCTTCGCGCCGAAGAGCATCTACATGACGGAAGGCATCAACCCGGACGGCAGCGGCGACACGTACGCGCCGCCGCGCGGCATCGAGATGCACGCGCTGGCGATGGGCTTGCCGCTGCAGTCGCCCGCGCAGCGTTGGATCCGCGAGTACGGCTTCGGCGGCCCGGCGCCGGTCGAGGTGCCGCCCGAGGGTCTCGCGGGGAACCTCGCCGGCGGCCGCGCCTCGGGGGTGCTCGCGCAGTGGCCGGTCCCCGAGGGGAGCGACGGTCACTTCGTGGTCTTCGACGTGCCCGCGGCGGCCGCCCAGGCGCACGGCTTCCTCCAGAGCCTCGCGGACGCGCCGCGCGGGCGGGTGCCGGCGCCGTGAGCGCGGCCTCGGATCTCGCGTCGCGCGTCGCCGCGCTGCTCGCGCACCCCGGCGTGGAGGCGCGGCCCCAGGCGGCCGCGGGCGCGTGGCCGCTCGATCTGGCCGAGCCGCCGGACGTCGCGGCGCTCTACGCGGCGGCGGACGGCCTCGCGCTCCCGGACGGCACGCGGATCCTGCCGCGCGGCGAGCTCGCGCGGGCGACGGCGTGGCTCACGGAGGAGCGCTCGCTCGACTGGGAGCGCGACCTCTTGGTCGTCGGGGAGCGGGAGGATCTCGTGATCGTGCTCGACCTCGACGCGGCGGGCGCGCGCGCCGGGGGCGGTGTGCTGGAGGTGCCGACCGACGGGCTCGCCTCGTTCCAGCGCGTTGCCCGCTCGCTCGTGGGCTACCTGGAGCGGCGCGTCGGCGTCGCGGGGGCCGAGGCCGCGTCGCCCGAGGTGCGGGCGCGCGAGGCCGCGACGCGCCGCGACCTGCCGGCGCTCGCCGAGGCGCTCGCGGAGGCGATGTACCCGGGCGCGGAGCGGCAGGTCGCGCACGCGGCGCTCACGCTGGGCGTGCTCCTGTCGGAGCGCGGGGACGAGGCGGCGCTCTGCGCCTTCGCGCGCTCGGTCGAGGCGCGGGTCGCGGCCGCGCCGCGCGGCGCGGCGGCGCCGGAGCGGCTCGCGGCGTGGCGCGCGTGCGAGATCGCGGCGCGGGAGGCCGGGGCGGAGGCGATCGCCGCGGCGTGCGCGGCGCGGGGGCGGGGCGGGGCGTAGCGAAGGAGCTGGCCCGTCGCCGCTCAGCGGGCCGCGCTCACCGCTTGCCGCGCTCCCGGAGCATCGCGCGCCACGCGCGCACCACGGCCGTCTGGTCTCCCTGGCGCACCATGAACTCCGTCAGCGCCGTGATGTCGAGCCCCGGCAAGAACCGGCTCCGCTCCGCCTCGGCGTAGCCCTCCGGGCCGAGGAGGTGGAGCGAGAGCTTCCCTTTCTTCAGGAACCAGACCTCGGGCACGCCGAGCCCCGCATAAACGGAGAGCTTGTCGATCGTCCCGCTCTTCTCGATGACCTCGATCGCGAGCTCCGGGATGTCCCCGTCCTCCACCGTCCCGAGCACGTAGCACTCGTCCGGCTCCACCCCCCGCTTCACGAGCCGCTCGCGGACGGTCATGCTGCCGTACCCGCTGAGCGGCAGCTCCGCCTCCTCCGCGTAGGCCTCGACGAGGCGGGCCAGGATCTTCTTCCGCCCTTCGTGCGGTCCTCCCGGGCTCATCAGCTCCAGCACTCCCTCGCAGTACGTCACCCGCACGCCTGCGCGGTCGCCGAGGGCCGCGAGGAGGCCCTCGTACTCCTCCCACGAGACGTCATGGACGACGAAGAGCTGGTCTTCCGAGCCGCTTGCCGCGACCGCTTCGGCGCGTTCAGCAGGGGGAGCGAGGAGGGGTGCAGCGGCGGCCATGACAGCGTGCTCCTACCGGGAGTATCCCCGCGGCGCCGCCCGCTTGCAACCGCCGACCCCGAGCGCCTCCCTCAGAACACCCGCCCGAGCCCGTCGAGCGCCGCCACCCGGTAGGCCTCGGCCATGGTGGGGTAGTTGAACGTCGTGTTCACGAAATACCGGATCGTGTTGCAGGGCGCCGGCTGCGACATGATCGCCTGCCCGATGTGGATGATCTCCGCGGCGTTCTCGCCGAAGCAGTGGATCCCGAGCAGCGCGAGCGTCTCGCGGTGGAAGATCAGCTTCAGCATCCCGACCTGCTGGCCCGTGATCTGCGCGCGGGCGAGCGTCTTGAACGTCGATTTCCCCACCTCGTAGGGCACCTTCGCCGCCGTGAGCTCGCGCTCGCTCTTGCCGAGCGACGAGATCTCCGGCGTCGTGTAGATGCCCGTGGGGATGTCCCGGACCAGCTTCTCGTCGGCGTCGCCGCAGATGTGGCTGGCCGCGAACCGGCCCTGGTCGTAGCTCGCGCTCGCGAGCGCCGGGAAGCCGACGACGTCGCCGACCGCGTAGATGTGCGGCTGGCTCGTCTGGAAGGTCTCGTTGACCTCGAGCTGACCGCGCTTGTTCGGCGTGATCCCGAGGTTCTCCAGGCCGAGATCGGCCGTGTTGCCCGTCCTCCCGTTCGCCCACAGGAAGACGTCGCTCCGGAGCTTCTTCCCGCTCTTCAGGGAGAGCACGACGCCCTCCTTGGTGGCCTCGACCTTCTCGTGCTCCTCGCCGTTGAGGACGCGGATCCCCTTGTCGCAGAAGTGGTACCCGAGCGCGTCGGTGATCTCGTCGTCGAGGAACTCCAGGAGATGGGCGCGCGTGTTCACCAGGTTCACGGCGATCTGCATGTTGCGCAGCATCGACGCGTACTCGCAGCCGATGACGCCCGCCCCGAAGATCGTGATGCTGCGGGGGGTCTGATCCATGCGCAGCAGCGTGTCGCTGTCGAAGATGCGCGGGTGGCTGAAGTCGATGTCGTCCGGCCGGTACGGCCGCGAGCCGGTCGCGACGACGAAGCTGTCGGCCGTGAAGCGCCGGCGCTGGCCCCCGTCGCCCTCGACCTCGACCGTGTGCGGATCGACGAAGCGGGCTTGCCCCGGGATGAGCTGGACGCGGTTCCGATCGTAGAAGCTCTCGCGCAGGTCGACCTGCTCGTCGATCACGTGGTTCGCCGTCGCGAGGAGCTCGGCGAACGGGTACTCCGGGACCACATCCATCCGCTTGTAGATGGGGCTCTGGTTGACCAGGTTCATGTGGTAGATCGCGCGGCGCAGCGCCTTGCTCGGGATCGTCCCCCAGTGGGTGCAGCCCCCGCCCACCCGCGTGTAGCGCTCGATCGCCGCGACCGATTTGCCGTGCTTCGCGGCCGTCATGGCGGCGCCTTCGCCGCCCGGCCCCGTTCCGATGATGATGAGATCGAAGTGCGGGGTGGTCGCCATCGCGTTCCTCCGAGGCGCGCCGCGCGCCCCGGGAGAGGCTACTCGAACTGGAGCGGCTCGTCGTCGTCCCCGACGCCGAGCATCTCGAGGATCTGGCGCACCTCCATCGCGGCCTCGACCTCCGGGCCCGCGTCCAGGAAGCCCTGGAGGTGCTTGCGAGCGAGCGCACGGTTCCCGCGCGCCGCGTAGGCGAGCCCCATCGCGTGCATCGCCTCGCCGTCCTTCGGGAACCGGCGGAGCGCCTCCTTCGCCTGCGCGATCGCCCCGTCGGTGTCGCCGAGGCGCCGGAGCGCGTGCGACAGGGCCACCCGCGCCCCGAGGAAGCTCGGCGCGAGCCGCACGGCGGCGCGGTAGGCGTCGCGCGCCGGCTCGAGCTGGCCGAGCTCGTAGAGCGCGTGCCCGAGCAGGTTGTACGCGTACGGGTTCGACGGCGAGGCCTTGATCACGTCGCGCAGCGCGACGAGCGCCTCCTGGACCTGCTCCTCCTGAAGGAGCTCGGCCGCCTCCTCGACCGCCTCCCAGTGGGCGGCGTCCACCGATTCATCCACCACAGCCCTGAGCACCATGGCCCGCAGTCTAGCCAGAATTGCCGCCCGGTCCCGGCCCCTTCGTGGTACCGGCCGGGCCGTGAGGCGCGCGCCTTGGATCAGGCTGCTCCTGTGGCACGCGAGCGCCGCCATCCCGGTCCTCGGCGCGGCCGCGGCGTTCTACGGGCCCGCGCTCGCGAGGACGGGCGGCGCCTGGCCGGCGCCGCTCGACGACGTCTACATCCACTTCGGCTTCGCCCGCGCCGCGGCCCTCGGCCACCCGTTCTCGTGGATCCCCGGCAACGGCTACTCCTCGGGCGGGACCAGCCTGACGTACCCCCTCGCCCTCGCGCCCGGGTACCTGCTCGGCTTCCGCGGCGCCTGGCTCGGCCTCTTCGCCGCGCTCCTCGCCTGCGCCGCGCTGCTCGACCTGTGCCGCTCGCTCCGGCGGCTCCTCGAGCCGCGCGGCGGCCCCGGCGCCGCCTCGTCCCGCTGGGTCGGCTGGGTCGGCTGGGTCGCGCCGCTCTTCGTCGTCGCCGTGCCGCTGCTCGACTGGAGCTGGTTCTCCGGCATGGAGGTCGCGCTGCTCGGCGCCGTGCTGGGCCGGGCGCTCGTCGCGGTGCGGCGCGCGGAGCTCGCCCCGCCGGCGCGGCGCCCGGCCGAGCAGCTCCGGGCGGGGCTCCTCGCCGCGCTGCTCGTCGCGACGCGGCCCGAGGCGATCACCCTGGCGGCGCCGCTCGCCGTCGCCGTCGCCCACGCCGCGGGCTCGCTCGGCGCGGCCGCGTCGCTCGCGCGCGCGTCGCTGCCCACCGCGCTGCTCCTCGGCGCGCACGCGGCCGCGAACCGCGCCTTCACGGGCGAGTGGGGCGCCGCCGGGGCCGTGCGCAAGCTCCTCCTCTCGAACCCGTACCCCACGCCGCTCGAGAAGGCGGTGGAGGTGATCAAGAACCTCGCCGCGCTGCGGGTGCAGGCGCTGGAGAGCGCCCTCGGCGGCCCGTGGCTCTCCCTCGTCCTGCCGCTGCTCGGCGCGGTCGCGGCGCTCGATCGCCGCTCGCGGCGCGTCGCCGTGCCGCTCTTGCTCGGCGCTTACGGCTCGCTGCTGCTCGTCGCGCTCAACGCGACGGCGCGTTACCAGAACCTCCGCTACGCCGCCCCGTCGCTCGCGATGCTGCTCCTCGCCGCCGCGCTCGGGGCCGAGGCGCTCGCGCGGCGGGGCCGGCTCGCGGCGGGGGTCGCGGCGGCGCTCGCGGTCGCGGCGCTCGCCGCGCCGTCCGCGGGCTTCGCGCGGCAGATCGATCACTTCGCCCGCGCCTCGGCGAACATCGCCGGCCAGCACGTCGAGGTCGCGCGGCGGCTCGCCGCGCGCGCGCGTGGGCCCCGAGCGCCGCGGCGGGTGCTCCTCGGCGACGCGGGCGCGATCCCGTACCTGTCGGGCATCCCCGCCATCGACGGGCTCGGCCTCGGCGGGTACCGGGGGATGCCGTTCGCGCGGGCCTCGGTGCACGGCGTGCCCGCCGTGGTCGAGCTCATCGAGCGGCTCGACCCCGCCGAGCGGCCGGACGTCTTCGCCCTGTACCCCTCCTGGTGGGGCGGCCTCGCGGACGTCTTCGGCCGGCGCGTCGACGCGGTGAAGATCGACGACAACGTCATCTGCGCCGCGGACGAGAAGGTGATCTACGAGGCGGACTGGTCGGCGCTCGCCCCGCCGGGGGAGCGCCGCGCCGGGGTCCTCGACGAGGTGGACATCGCCGATCTCGTCGACGAGCGGGCCCACGGCTATGCCTTCCCGTCGCC
This sequence comes from Sorangium sp. So ce185, assembly GCF_051526825.1. Classification (NCBI taxonomy): domain Bacteria; kingdom Pseudomonadati; phylum Myxococcota; order Polyangiales; family Polyangiaceae; genus Sorangium; species Sorangium sp. So ce185. The sequence continues at coordinate 3,271,423 of NZ_CP150316.1, forward strand.
GCGCGGCGGCTGGGTCATCGGCGCGGTGCTGCCGGGCGGCGGCGACGGCGCGGGCGGCGACGGCGCGCCGCGGTTCGACGCTGGCAGGCTCATCCCCGAGGGGCGCGAGCAGTCGTTCACGATCGACGCCGCCGCCGCGATCGACCGGGGGCCTGCCGTGCTCGCGCTGCGCACCGACGGGGGCGGTCCGATCGCGCTCGGCGTCGCGGCCCTGCGAGACGCGGGCGGCGAGGCGCGCGTCGAGGTGTCCGAGCGCCCGTCGGGCCGCTGGTCCGAGATCCGCGTGCCGCTGCGCGACGTGATGCCGGGCGATCGGATCCGGATCCGCTCGCTCCTCGGGACCTTCCGCAGCTTCCACGTCTGGCTGCTGCGGCCGTGATCGGCCGGGACGCAGCGCGTCGGGAGGGCGCGAGGCCGTCGCGCGACGGATCCGTGGTAAGAGCCACCACGTGGTGAGGTGGTTCCGAGCGTCGGCCTTCGCGGCGACCGCTGGCAGGGAGGTGGCCTCGTTCGCGCGGCAGGCGGTCCTCCTGCCGTACGACACCCTCGCGCCGGTGATCCCTGCCGGGACGCGCGACGGCGACGACGTGGTGATCATCCTGCACGGCCTCTTCGCGTCGGCCGGCGTCCTCCGGCCGCTCCGGACGGCGATCGAGCGCCACGCGTCCGCGTCGCGGGCGAGAGGCCGGCCGGTCCCGGCCGAGCCTCCGGCGGGGGCTGTGCACACCGCGACGATGTCGTACGCCCCGGGGCCCGGCGTCGAGGAGCTGTCGGCGCGCCTCGCGACCCTCGTCGCGGCGCTGCCGGGCGGGGCGCGCTTGCACCTCGTCGGCCACAGCATGGGCGGCATCGTGTGCCGCTTCTTCGCGCAGGAGGTCGGCGACCCGCGGGTCGTGCAGACCATCTCGATGGCGAGCCCGTTCGGCGGCATCCCGCGCGCCGCGCTGCTCGGCTTCGGGGGCGCCCGCGATCTCGACGCCTCGAGCCCGCTCCTCCGGCGTGTCCTCCTCGGGACGTCGCGGTCGAGCGTCCCGCACCTGTCGATCGTCGCGGGGGCCGACACGCTGGTCCGCTCGCCCATCGCGCACGCGCTGCCGGGCTTCGAGGTGCGCGTGATGGAGGCGCGCGGGCACAACACGCTCCTCTTCGACCCCGAGGTGGCCGCGCTCGTGGCGCGGCGGATCGTCGAGCGGCGGGGCGGCGCGCCCTGACCTATCGCCGCTCGGCGCTTCGTGGTAGCTCGCTCGCGTGCGCTCGCCGATCGCCTGTCTCCTCGCCCTCGGGGCTCTGCTCGCCCCGCTCGCCTGGTCCTCGCCCTCGCGCGCGGACGCCTCCGCGTGGACCTTCGTCGGCGCCGGCGCGGTCGGCTGGAAGCAGGGGGACAGCGATCTCGTCCTCGACGGCGCGCTCTCGCTCGACGTCGGCGTCGGGACCACGCCGGACGCGCCGGTCATCGTGGGCGGCCTCGTGCGCGCGACCCCGCTCCTCGACAGCGGGATCGATCTCGCGTTGCTCGCCCGGGTCGCGACGCGCGGCTTCCAGGCCGGCCAGCTCGGCCTCGCCCTCGACGTGGGCGGCTACCAGCGCTTCTGGGGGGCGGGCTCCACCGGCGTGGCCGGCGCGCTCACGCTCGGAGCGCCGCTCGGGATCAGCCTGTCGCTCCAGGGGAGCTACGGGACCGACGACGCCGTGTCGTTCGGCGCCATCGCGGGCATCGATCTGCTGCGGCTCACCGTGTATCGACAGGCGCTCCTGCCGGTGTGGCCGAACCCGTTCCCCGCGCAGCAGCGCGGTCGGGACGTCGCCTCGCGCTGACCCGATCGCCGGCGGAGAGGCCCGAAGCGCTCGGATCTACCCTCCTTCGCCGGCTGGGTCCCGATCCGCACCGCCGTCGACCCACGCCCGCGCGAGCTCCAGCGTCCGGGCATTCTCCTCGACGTCGCGGAGGAACCTCTCGCGCATCCCAGAGTCCGCGATCCGCATCGCCACCTCGAGCAGCCGCTCGCGCGCCTCGGCGATCGCCGCGCGCGCCCCAGCGCGATCCCCCGCCGCGAAGAGCGCCTCCGCGTACACGAGGCGGGTCATCGCTTCCCCCTCCTCGACGCTCTGCACCGCGGCCAGCTGCGCCACGGCCTCGCGGCTCTCCGCGAGCGCCTCGGCCGACCTGCCGCGCGCGAGCAGCACGGACGCCAGCGTCGCCCGGGCCGCGACCTGGGCCTGCTGCGCCGTCTCCAGCAGCGCCGCCGCGCGGCGGGCCTCGACCTCCGCCTCGTCGAGCCGGCCCGCGTCTCGCAGGATCCCCGCGAGGTACGTCCGAGACCAGCCCTCCCCGCGCCGGCTGCCCTGCGCCGCGCACAGCGCCGCGGCCCGCGCCTGCACCACGCGCGCCTCCTCGAGGGCGCCGGTGCGCCAGAGGACACGACCCAGATCGTGCAGCGTGAAGCCGAGCACGTAATCGAGCCCCATCCGCTCGGCCTCCGCGACCGCGGCGCGCAGCCGCGCCAGCGCCTCCGCATAGGCGCCGAGCAGCGACTCCCGGAACCCGAGGTTGCAGCGCTCGATGCACGCCCGCCGCAGATCGCCGACCTGCTCGTAGCAACGGAGGGCCTGCGCGGCCATCGCGCAGCTCTCGTCGAGGTGCCCGGCGAAGAGCTCGCGCATCCCGCGCTGCCGGTAGATCGGCCCGCTCACGCTCGGGTCGTCGCGGAAGCGCTCGGCGACCGCCTCGATGCGCCGATGGAGCGCCTCGGCCCGGTCGTGGAGGCCCGCGAGCAAGAGGTCCAGCGCGATCGACGCCGCCGCCGTCACCGCCGGAGCGGACGGCTGCCCCTCGGGCCACGCGTCGGCGAGCGCCGCGTCGAGCTGGAGGAGATCCTCGGGCTGCCCGAGGTGCCTCGCCGCGCGCCCGGCCTCGGACAGCGCGGCGTACCAGGCCCCGGTGCCCTTCGGCAGCACCCGCAGCGCGACCTGCGCGCAGCGACCGAACTCGGCGAGATCCCCGCGCCACCTCCGCGCCTCGGCCCGCAGCAAGAGCAGCTCCCCCTGGGCCTCGCCGCTCGCCCCGAGCGAGAGCGCTCGCTCGGCCCACCGGACCACCGCGCCGAAGTCGTTCGCGGCGAACGCCTGCGCCGCCGCTCTCTGGTAGAGCTCCGCGGCGCGCGCGCGATCGCCGCCGCGATCGAGGTGCTCGGCGATGACCGCCGCCGACGGCTCGGCGGCGCGCTCGAGCCACGCCCCCGCCAGCCGGTGCCCGAGCGCGCGATCCTCCTCGGTCAGCATCCCGTAGGCCGCCTCGCGCACGAGCGCGTGCCGGAACGCGATCTCCCGCTCGCCCTGGAACCTCGACGCCGACCGGGTGACGATCCACTCCAGCCGCTCCAGGCGGGCGAGGTGACCATCGATCTCCGCCCCGCCCGCGCCGCCCAGCAGCGCGTCGAGCGCGCCTCGCCAGAAGACGTCCCCGAACACGCTCCCCGCGCGCAGCAGCCGGCGCGCCACGTCGTCCAGCCCTTCGAGCCTGGACCGCACCATCGCCAGCACCGTCTCCGGGGCGTCGCGCACGTCGCCTTCGGCGGTCGCGCGGATCAGCTCCTCCAGGTAGAACGCGTTGCCTTCGGCCTGCGCCACGATGCGCTGCAGCGTCGTGTCGCTCACCCGATCGCCGAGCACCTGCCGCACGAGCCGCGCGCTCGCCTTGGAGGTCAGCGGCTCGAGGCGGATCTCCTGGAGCCCCCGCTCGGCCCACAGCCGGGGGAACAGCTCGTGCACGTCCGGGCGCGCCAGCGCGAGCAGCATCCACGGCTTGTCGCGGACGCGGCGCAGCGCCTCGTCGATGTACTGGACCGTCGGCGTGTCGCTCCAGTGCAGGTCCTCGAGCACGAGGAGCAAGGGGCGCTCGTCGCACGACGCCGCGAGGAAATCCACCCAGGCCCGCTGCATCTGGTCGCCGAGGAGCCGGACGTCGCCGCGCGCGGCGCGCAGCTGGAGGCTCTCCTCGTCGGGGAACGGCGTGCTCAGGAGCTCTCCGAGGAACTCCGACACGCGCTGCGCGTCGGCCCCGTCGAAGTACCTGCCGACGTGGGCGCGGAGCTTGTCCCGGCGCGCCTCGATCGGCTCCCCGTCCTGGATGCCGCCGCACGCCTGCCGCAGCGCCTGGCCGAGCAGGCCGAGCGCCGCGCCCGTGCGCAGCGGGTCTCCTCGGCCGACCCACAACGCGAACGAGGGCTCGCGCTGGCGGGCGCGGAGCAGCAGCTCGTAGGCGATGCGCGACTTGCCCATGCCCGCCGGCCCGGTCACGAGCACCGCGCGCGCCCTCGACTCCTCGATGCACTGGGCGCGGAGCGCCTCGAGCGCCGCGATCACCCAGTCGCGCCCGACGCACGCGGTCGGCCTGCCGAGCAGCGTCCGCGCGCCCTTCGCGAGCGCCTGCTCGCCGTGGAGCCACAGGCCCGCCTCGGTCTCGACCACATCGAAGCGGGCGTCGAGCAGCCCCGCGGTCACCTCGTCGATCGCGATCGGCCGCGCCTGCCCGGCGGCGTGCGCGGCGGCGGGCGCGGGCTGCGCCAGCGTCCGCGCCACCCGGTCCATGAGGTTGCTGGCGGGCAGCCTCCCCGCGAGCTCGGCGGTGCCCGTCGCGAGGGCGATCGGCCGGTCGCCGGCGTGCTTGCGCAGCGAGAGCGCGCAGCGGGCCGCGCGCACCGCCTGATCCGTGGCCAGGCCCGTCCCCGTGAACGTGACAAGGATCGAGCTGTCCAAAAGGAGGTCGAGCTGACACCCGAGCCCGGCGACCTCGCGGGTCACCTCGTCCGGGGCCGAGGCGATCTCGGTCTCCGCGGCCGGTGTCCCCGGGCCGCTGGCCGCGCCCGGCTCGGGGGCCATCAGCAGCACGCACTGCACCCGCCGTTCCCTGTGGGTCAGCGACAGCGGCGACGAGGGCGCCAAGCTCGCCGGCGCCGCCGCCATGGAGAGCGTCGCGCCCAGGCCGACCGCCTCGAGCGCCGCGGCCACCGCCGCGCCGTCGCGCGGGCGCTCCGCCGGGTTCTTGGCGAGCATCCGGGCGCAGAGCGCGTCGAGGTACGGCGGCACCTCCGCGCGCAGCTCGCTCGCCCGCGGGACGTCCTCCAGCACGATCTTCAGCAGCGTCGCCATGAAGCTGTCGCCCCGGAACGCCTGCACGCCGGTGAGGCACTCGAACAGCACGCAGCCGAGCGCGAACACGTCGGCGCGCGCGTCGATCGCCGTCCTGCTCCGGGCCTGCTCGGGAGCGATGTAGGCGGGGGTCCCCACGATCATCCCCGACTGGGTCATCCGCGTCACCTCGGAGAACCGGGCGATCCCGAAGTCGAGCAGCTTCACCCGCGCGACGTCGCGATCCACGAGGAACAGGTTGGAGGGCTTGAGATCGCGATGGACGATCCTGCGCGCGTGCACGACCGCGAGCGCCTCGGCGGCGCGCGTCACGAGCGTGATCGCCTCGTCCACGCTGAGATCGCGGCGCGAGAGCCTCGCGCCGAGGTCCTCTCCCTCGAGCCACTCCATGGCGAGGTAGGGCGCGCCCTCCGCCGTCCACCCGTGCGCCACATAGCGACAGATGCCCGGGTGATCGAGCTCGGCGAGCAGCGCGGCCTCGCGCATCAGGCGCTCGGCGTTCCGCGGGTCGAGCTGGTAGAGCACCTTGACGGCGACGGTCCCGCCGGACGCTCGATCGCGCGCCTGGTAAACCTCGCCCATTCCGCCGGCGCCGCCGAGCTTCTCAAGCTCGAATCGCCCGGCGATCACCTCTCCCCCGCGCATGGCGGCAAAGTATCGCCCGGTTCGAGGCGTGTTTGCACCGGGGAGCGCTCGACCGGCGCGGCCTCCAGGCGGCGACGAGGTCGCCGGGGGGGCCAACCCGCCGCGGCCCCGTACCTTTCGCCCCCGCGCGCCCTTCGCCCCCGCCCGGGGCGTCAGCCCGGGAAGCCCGCGAGCGCCTCCACGAGCCGATCGAGGTCCGCGCGGCTGTGCCGCTCGGTCACCGCGACGAGGAGCTCGTCGCGCCGGCGGGCGTCGATGCGGCCGAGATCGAGCCCCGGGATGATGCCCTGCTCGGCCAGCGCCCGCGTGAGCTTCCCCGCGTCGCCGCCGCGGACCTTCACGACGAACTCGTGGAACGTCGGCGCCGAGAGCGGCAGCGCGTACCCGTCGAGCCGCGCGATCTCCCGCTTGAGGTGCTCCGCCTTCGCGAGGCACTGCCGCGCCGCCTCGACGAAGCCGCGCTTGCCGAGCATGCACATCCGCATCGTGACCGCCGTCGCGCACAGGCCGCTGTTCGTGCAGATGTTGCTCGTCGCCCGCTCCCTCCGGATGTGCTGCTCGCGCGTGGCGAGCGTCAGCACGTACCCCCGGGTCCCGTGCTTGTCGACCGTCTCGCCGACCAGCCTGCCCGGCACCTGCTGGAGGTACTTGCGGTCGTTCCTGCACGCGAACAGCCCGACGTTCGGCCCGCCGTACTGCGGCGGCAGCCCGAGCGGCTGGCCCTCCGCCACCGCGATGTCGGCGCCGAGCGCGCCCGGCGACTCGAGCAGCGCGAGCGCGTACGGATCGAGCGTGACCGTGATCAGCAGCGCGCCCTTCTGGTGGCACGCCTCGGCCACCCTCCGGATGTCGCCCACGACGCCGAAGAAGTTCGGGTAGCCGACCACCACGCACGCGGTCGTCTCGTCGATCGCCCGCGTCAGCGCCTCGACGTCCGCCGTGCCGTCGCGGCCGACGTCGACGCGGGCGAGCGACGCCTTGCCGCTGCCGATGCCGTGCACGTACGTCTCGACCGTGCCCACGTAGTCGGGGTGCACGCCCTCGGACAGCACCGTGCGCTCGCGCCCGGTGAGCCTGCGGGCCATCAGCACGGCCTCGGCGAGCGCGCTCGCGCCGTCGTACATCGACGCGTTGGCGACCGGCAGCCCGAGGATCTCGCTCACGATCGTCTGGAACTCGAAGATGACCTGGAGCGTGCCCTGGGAGACCTCGGGCTGGTACGGCGTGTAGGCCGTGTAGAACTCGCTGCGGAGCAGCAGCTGATCGGCGGCCGGCGGGAAGTGGTGCTCGTAGGCGCCGGCGCCCAGGAACGAGAGCATGCGCCCGGCGCGGTTCTTCTGCGCGAGCTCCTCGAGGTGCCGCATGAGCGAGGCCTCGTCGAGGGGCGGATCCATCGAGAGCGGGCGCGTGAGGCGCGCCTCCTTCGGGATCGCGCTGTAGAGCTCCTCGAGCGACGACAGGCCGACGGCCTGCAGCATCTCGCTGATTTCCTCGGGCGTGTGGGGCAGGTAACGCATGGTGTTGTGCAGCGGGCAGGGTGATGCGGGGGGCGCGGCGCTCAGTGCGCCGCGGTCTTCAAGAGCTCGGCGTAGGCGGCGGGGTCCATGAGCGCGGCGAGCTCGCCCTGGTCCGAGGGCGCGACCTCGATCATCCACGCCTTGCCGTAGCAGTCGTCGTTGACGAGCTCGGGGCGGCTCTCGAGGTCGCCGTTCACGCGCACGACCTTGCCGCTGAGCGGCGCGAACAGGTCGCTCAGCGTCTTCACGCTCTCGATGGTGCCGAACGCCTTGCCCGCCGTGATCGTGTCGCCCGGCCTCACGTCGAGGTTGACCAGCGTGATGTCGCCGAGCTGATCGACCGCGAAGGCGGTGATCCCGACGACGACGTGGTCGTTCTCCTGCTTGGCCCACTCGTGGTCCTTCGTGTACCGCCGGTCCGTTCGGACATCATCGCTCGCCATGGACTTCTTCTCCCTTTGCCAACCTGGATCTCTGCTCGTCTCGCGGCCGCTCGGGCGGGCCGCGCGCGCCGCGCGTCAGGCCCGCTTGTAGAACGGGGTCTTGACCACGACGGCCTCGACCGTGCGCCCGCGGCAGTCGACCTGGAACGCGGTCCCCACCTTGGCCATCGACGCCGGCAGGTAGCCGAGCCCGATGTTCTTGCCGACGGTCGGCCCGGGGCTGCCGCTCGTGCACACGCCGACCTTCGCGCCGTCGGTATCGAGCAGCGGGTAGCCGTGGCGCGCGATGCCGCGCCCCACCATCTCGAAGCCGATCAGCTTGCGCGCGGGCCCCTCGTCCTTGACGCGCTGGAGCGCGGCGCGCCCGACGAAATCGCCCTTGTCGAGCTTCACCACCCAGCCGAGGCCCGCCTCGATCGGGTTCGTGGTGTCGTCGATGTCGTTGCCGTAGAGCGACAGGCGCGCCTCCAGGCGGAGCGTGTCGCGCGCGCCGAGGCCCGTCGCCTCGAGGCCGAGCGGGCCGCCGAGCTCGACCAGCGCGCGCCAGAGCCGCTGCGCGTCGGACGGGGAGCAGAAGATCTCGATGCCGTCCTCGCCGGTGTAGCCGGTGCGGGCCACGGTGCAGCGGACGTTGGCGAGCGTCGCGTCGCGGAAGTGGAACGACGGCAGCTCGCGCAGCGCCGGGCCGTCGCCGCCCGCGAGCGCGACGATGTCGAGCGCCTTCGGCCCCTGGAGCGCCATCATCGCGGTGCGGTCCGAGGCGTCCTCGAAGCTGCAGTGGCCCTGCGCCGCGCTCCGGAAGTGGGCCGCGATCTTGTCGCGGTTCGACGCGTTGCAGACGATGAGCCACTGCCGCGCGTCGATCCGGTAAACGATGAGATCGTCGAGGATCGTGCCGCCCTCGTTGCACGCGCACGTGTAGAGCGCGTGTCCGTCCTCCAGCTTCTTGACGTCGTTCGTGACGAGGTGGTCGACCACCCGTCCGGCGTGCTCGCCGCTCAGGATCATCTCGCCCATGTGCGAGACGTCGAAGAGCCCGGCGGCGGTGCGCACCGCCCGGTGCTCCTCGGTCACGCCTTTGTACTGGACCGGCATTTCCCAGCCGGCGAACGGGACCATGCGGCCGCCGAGCTTGATGTGCTCGTCGTAGAGCGGGGTCCTTCGGAGCGGAGCGGTGGGGAGCGGCTTGGTCGACACGGGCGCGATCTACTTCGAAAGGTCGGGGATGTCGACTGGCGTGGCGGCCTCCACGACGCGCCACGTCGAGGCCGCCGGCGGCGCGCGCTCACTCGAGGCGCGTGGGATCGAGCACCTTGCCGTCCGGCGTGAGCCCGCTGCGACGCCAGCGCTCCTCGACGGAAAGCCCCCGCTCCGGGGGCGGCCGCGTCTCGTCGCGGACGACGAGCTCCGAGACGTGCGCGCGCGAGACGACCTCGACGCGGAGCATCCGCTGCGGCGCGCTCTTCACGGTCGCGCGCGAGAAGATCGTCTTCGCCGGCCCGGTCTCGACGTTGCCGGCGAGCACGCGCGTGCGCACGTAATTGGCCACCCGCTCGGCCGGGATTTCCCCGACCGCGAAGACCGCGTCGGGGAAGCGCGCGCGCACCTTCATGCGCCGCGGGATCGGGAGGCCGAACGCCTGCTCGGTGCCCTCGGCGAGCTCGCCCGGCAGCGCCTGGTCGACGGGCGGCCTCGGCGCGGAGGCCTCGCTCGCCGGCGGCGGCGTCGGCGCTGGCGCCGGCGCGTCGCCGCGGCAGGCGGGCGCGGCGGATGCGCCGATGACGGCCGCGGCGAGCGCCGCTGCGGCGCGCGACAGGCCGCCGCGCTTCATTCGAGGATGGTCGCCCACGAGTCGATCTTAACGACCTTGCGCGGCGGCTGCAGCGTCCTCGTGGTCGTGCGTGTCTCGCCCCCCTGCGCGTCCTCCTGGCCCGCGGCGCCGGTGTGGAACACGAGCTGGTACTCGGGCGGGGTCGACTGCCGGATGATCGTCTGCTTGCCGAAGAACGCGTCGGTGTACTCCGCCGTCTCCGTGCACGTCGGCTTCTGCGTCACGGCGACGCCGAAGACGACCGTGCCCGGCGCCTGATCCTCGAAGGGAGGCTGGAGCGGATCCTCGACGAGGCAGCCGCCCCCCCTCGGGTACGCGGCCGGGGTCGCCGCCTGGCCGACCAGGTAGTCGACGCCCCAGATCGAGCCGAACCCGTCCGCGCACGCGAAGGTCCCGGGCGCCACGGGCGTGAACGTCGCGAAGTACGCGCAGCCGTTGAAGAGGGAGATGGGCCCGGTCACGCGCTTGCCGTTCGTGAGGGGCACGACCCAGTTCTCGGAGATGCGCACGCTCGTCTCGTGCGGCCGCTCGGTGATCGACCAGACCCGCGTGTCGACGCCCGGCGTGAACGACTCCTGATCGCCGGTGGAGAACAGGACGACCGTGTTGCCGAGCGGGTCGGTGCTCACGATCGGCGTCGTCTGGATCGGCTGGCTGCTCGCCGCGCTGTCGGTCGCGAACGAGTACGCGTCCCAGGCGAGGGACACGCTCCACTCGTCCGGGTCCGTGCTCGACAGGTTGACGCGCCAGAGCGTCCCGTCGGCGTCCCCGACGTAGATGCGCTCGGCGACCTCGCCGACGCCCGCCGGGAACGGCACGGGGACGCCGGTGATCGGCGAGTCGAAGTCGACCTCCTTGGTCCGCGTCGAGAGCCCGGCCGGCGCCTCGGAGGGGAGGCCGCGGAACGTGCGGAGCACCTCGCCGGTCTCGAGCCGGACGATCGTGAGCGAGCGCGCCGGCCCGACGGGGTTGCCGCTGCCCGCGGCGCCCCAGCACCGCACCGAGCTGCGGACCGACAGGCTGCCCGTCGGATGGAAGAGCGGGTTCGTCGTGCCCTTCCGGGGGCACGCGCTCTGGCTCGTGTCGAGCGGGGCGGAGCCGCCGGGCAGGATGGCGACCGCGATCTCGCGGATCTCGCCGCGGTCCTCCATCTCGACCATGCCGATCGCCGGCGTCGGGGTCGACGCGCCGAACAGCGGGTTGCCGTCCTTGTCGGTGGAGAGCTGCCAGAGGAAGCGCGGCGCCGCGGGGTTCGTCACGTCGAGCGCGTAGTAGAAGCCGCCGCCCGCGCCGCCGCCGGCGAGCAGCACCGTGCTCCACGGCGCGCTCGCCGCGCTGATCTGCGCCGACGTGCGCTCGAAGACGACGTTCTTCACGACGGGCGCGCCGTCGAGCAGGATCGATTGCTGGTTGAACGTATCGAGGAGGCGGGGGAGGACGTAGGGCGGCAGGAAGGACCAGAGCTCGTTGTTCTCGACCCGGTCCACCTTGAGCGTGTCGGTCGCGGTCGCGGCCGTCACCTGGAAGGCGTGGAGCTGCCCGTCGGTCGTGGCGGTGTAGAGCACGAGCGGCCGGTTCGCCTGAGCGGGCTGCTCCGCGAAGAGCCGGTAGGACTCGTCGGGGATGTAGTCGCGCGGCGGCCCCACGACGACCGGCGTGGAGTGATAGATGCTGCCGAGCTCGTTGCCGTCGCGGGACGGGACGTTCGTGGGCATCGGCTCGCCGGTCTCCCACTCGATGATGCGCTCGGCGCAGACCTCGGCGGTGGTCGCCTGCAGCCCGCCCGAGCACTGCGAGGGGACGGTGCCCAGGCTCGGATCGAGGCCGAGCGCGCGCGGCGCGCTGGAGAGGGCGTCCGCGAACGCCTGCGCCGGCGCAGGCGCGCCGCTGCCGGTCACCGTGCCCGTGTAGTCGCTGAGGTCGTCCACGGCGGCGGCCGCGGGGCGGATGGTCCGCTGCGACCAGATGCGCTGCTGGGCGACGTCGAGATCGCCGATCACGGTGAGGAACCTCCGCGGCCGCGCCAGATCGTTGGAGCTCACGTTGGCCGCGAAGTCGTCGCCCTTGCTGGGGTCGACGTCCTCCAGCTGCGTCGTTATCACGCCGTTCACGGACTCGCAGACGTAGCGCTTGCGCTCGAGGTTGCCGCTCCAGAGCGAGCCGTCCGCCGGCGGGCTGAACGACGAGCCGAACTGGTAGGCGACCCCCGCGGCCTCGCTGCCGGTGTTGACGGTCGAGGTCGCCATCGCGAAGACGGGGAGGGTGCGGCTCGTCGAGTTCGCGGAGATGCGCGCGAAGATCTGCGACATGACCGCGGACAGCTCGTTGGCGTCGTCGGGGAAGTAGCCGCGGTCGGTCCCGCCCTCGATGGCGATGCGCGAGAGCGTGCAGCACGCCCTGACCGCGCCGGTGGCGTTGTCGCAGCGCCCGGCGGGCAGGAAATCGGTGCTGGAGATCCTCGCGCAGTCGAAGGTCGGATCGCTGAGCTCCTGCCGCGCCTGCGTGGTGAGTCCGAACCCGACGGCATAGGTCCGCACGCGCCGGTTCGGGTTCACGTGGGTGTTGAGCGAGTGCGCGATGACGTGCGGCTCCTCGTACGGGCAGCCCGTGCCTTCGGGGCCGGGCCCTGGGCCCTGCGCGCACGTCGGGCGCAGATCGAGGTTCGGCTCGCCGTCGGAGACGAGCACGATCGAGGTCTTGCGGCAGCCGCCGCTGATGTACGGATCGTCGCGCGGCCCGAGCGGCTGGCCCTCCCAGAGGGAGGCCTCGTTGAGGATGTAGTCGCGCGCGTCGGACAGCATCCCGGCGAGCGGCGTGGCGCCGTACGGCCGCGTCGCGAGGAGCGCCTTCTGGATTCTCAGGTTCTTTTCGCGCACGGCGTCGATGGCCGCGTCGTAGGTCGGGAAGGGGATGAGCGGCCCCTCCCAGAGCGGCGCCGCCGGGTTCTTGGCGCCGACCTCCACCTCCTCGACGGCGCAGTCGGGCGGGTTGCCCCGCGCCGGGTAGCCCGCGCCGCTCTGGAACTCGAGGAAGTAGCTCCACATCCCGCGCATGCCGCTCTGGGCGTTGCGCACGCCGCCGACGAGCCCGGTGCGCGCGTCGGGGAGCGTGTCGAACGTCATCAGCGAGAACCGGATCCGGTCCTGGTAGACGTCGAGCAGGCCGTTGGGAGCGTCGTAGGGGAACGTGCAAGGGATGGCCGCATCGTCGTACCTGTGCCCGACCACGTCGTTGTGGGTCGGCCCGGGGGTCGGCGTGCAGCCGTTGGAGAGCAGGCGATGGAACGCGAGGTAGTAGTTCGCGTCGTACGGCGGCTCCCCGTCGATGGTGAACTCGTCGATGAACTCGGACTGCGTGCGGGGCTGCGCGTAGCAGGAGAAGTCCGGGATCGGGCCGGTGAGCGACTCGACGAGCTTCGTCCAGCGGCTCTTCTGGGCCTCGGAGGCCGGGGGCGTGAGCGGGTTGCAGTCCGGCTCCCCGCCCGCCACCGTCTTCTCCATCGAGCCCGACGTGTCGACCAGCAGGAGGACGTTCGGCAGCGGCGGCTCGACATCCATGGCCTGCGCGCGCGCGCGGGCGGCGACGAGGCCGACCGCGGCCGCGGAGCCCATCGTGACAAGGACCTTCGTCAGGTTTCGCATCGTGCGCTCCGGTTCGTCACTTCGAGCAGAGGATATCGGCAACGACGGACAGGGATTCCTGGCTGCCCGCCTCTTCCATGACCGCGCCGTTCGGCCAGGCGATGAGCCGCGCGTTCATGGTGACCGTGCAGTAATCGGCGCTCACGGCGTTCGGGCCGCCCTGGTCGCTGCCGGCGCGATTGCCTATCGCGGGCTTGATCTTGTCGGTGATCTCCACCTTGGCGATCCACGCGACGTCGGCGCGGCCGAGGCTCCCCGGCACCTCGGGCGTGGGCAGCTCCACGAGATCCTCCGCCGCGTCGAACGTGTGCGGGTAGAACGACCAGCACGGCTCGGTGCTGATCGAGCAGTTTGTCGACTCCGTCGGGGCGATGGCGTCCAGGCCGCCGTTCTGCTCGATCTCGGCGAGCGCGAGCTGCATCGCGTACTCGGCGAGGTAATGCGTCTGCGTCATCCGGCGCTCGTGGCCGGTGGCGATGGTCGACAGCGTGGCGACGTTGGCCGCGAACAGGCCGATGGCCATGAGCATCGTGATGACCAGCACGACGATGAACACGGCGGCGCCCCGCTCGTGGGCGCGGCGGTGGGACCGGGCGATGCTTGCGTTCACCATTTGACGTAGGCCTGGTTCGGGAGCGCGATGTCGGCGTAGAGCGTGCGCATCCGGGCGAAGGTGGTCTCGCCGACGATGCCGGGGATCAGGAACCTGAGCCTGCGGCCGTCGGAGCGCTCGGGGAAGCCGACGTCGCGGTCGGGCGCCCGGGTGCGGGTCGAGAGCCGGACCTGGACCGACCGCACGCGCTGCGGGGCGGCGTTCGACTGGTCGTTCGAGGCGGCGATGTTGTACGCGGCGGCGTTGTCGGTCGACATGATCGGAAACCGCTGGATGAACGGGTCGGTCACGGTCGGATCGGCGCTCTCCTCCGCGGCGGAGATCCCGAACTTGAGATCGACGGCGTACTCCGCGATGAGCTCGAGCGTCTCCGGGATCTCGTTGTTCTCATCGTCGAGCTCGACCCGCACGAGCTCGGTGCGGCCGTCGTCGCCGGTCTGCTCCGCCGCGATGGGCGCGACGAGGGGGGCGTAGGGCGTCTCTTTGCCGACGAGGCTCCGGATGTTGTAGCGGACGCGGTTGACGACGTTCACCCATCCGGCGTCGCCGGTGGCGCCGCCGGGGGTCACGCCGCACCGACCGAACCCCGAGAGCATCGGCAGGCCGGGAGACTGCTTGAGGGTGATGGCGATGAGGTTGGGCGGATCGCCCTGCACGTTGGTGCCCTGGATGACCCCGTAGAGAAACTGGGTCTGGCCCCGGACCATGACGCGCAGGATGCGGTTCGGCGCGAAGATCTGGGACAGCCCCTGTCCGCTGCCGTTCGCGCGCTGGAGCGTGCGCTGCACGGCGGCGCTGTTCGGATTGAGCTCGACGATCAGGGCGCCGGTCGCGTCGCTGATCTTCCTGAACTCGAAGAGCTCGTTGCTGCTCAAGCTCCCGCCGATGATGATCGAGTCCGGATACAGCTCGTTGGCGACGCTCTGGCTGAGCTCCGACCCGCCCTCGAACACCGATCCTTGCCGCCGGATCCAGATGCCCGCGAGGCGATTCAGGCCGAGCGGCGCGGGCGGGACCTGGCAGACCTCCGGATCGAGGCGGATGTTGGGCGTCGAGAGGTACGCGGCGCGCTGCAGGTCCGCGGCGAGCCGGTTCAGCCCGACGGTCGCGGCGAGGTGAGAGGCGGACGCCCTCGCCTCGTTCTGGAAGAAGCGCGTCGCGTTCTTCGAGAGCAGGAACGCCGCCAGCGACACGACGAGGCCGGCGGCCATCGCCACGAGCAGCTCCACGAGCGTGAAGCCTCGCTGTCCAGAGGCGCGCGCCCGCGCGGGGGAGATGCGGCGATCGGTCGTCATCGTCGGTCCTCGCTCGTGTTTCGGAGGACGCCGGTCGTCAGGTAGACCGCGCCGAACCGGTCCGGCTGCTGGTCGACGGTGATCGGGTCGACCGCGCAGTTGATCGGGGTCCCATTGCGCTCCCAGATGACGCGGATCTCGGCGCGGATGAGGCTCTCCCAGAGCCGCGTCCCCGTCGTGGGGTGGGTGAACTGGCGGAAGCGGACGTGCGTGCAGAACGCCGGCTCCGACGTGTCGCCGAGGTGGATGTCGGTCCCGAACACGTCGGCGCTCGGCGCCCCGAGCGCGTCGACCCGCGTGGGCGTCACCTTCGCCGGGAACGGGCTGGCGGTCGTGAGCCTGAGCCACTGGGTGTCGCCGTCGAGGTCGGGGACCCGCCGGGGCTCGTTCCACTGGAGCGCGTCCACCCGCAGCCGCTCCGCCCAGGTCATGGCGATGTTGTTGGCGATCGCGATGTTGCGCGCGTTCGTGTTGCTGATGAGCGTGGCCTTCTGCAGCGCGAGCACCCCGGTGGCGCCGATGGCGAGCACGCCGAGCGCCGCCATGACCTCGATGAGCGTGTAG
This sequence comes from Sorangium sp. So ce185, assembly GCF_051526825.1. Classification (NCBI taxonomy): domain Bacteria; kingdom Pseudomonadati; phylum Myxococcota; order Polyangiales; family Polyangiaceae; genus Sorangium; species Sorangium sp. So ce185. The sequence goes on from NZ_CP150316.1 coordinate 3,287,120, forward strand.
CCGGAGCGCCCCGCTCGCCTCACCCGCGCCGCGCTCACAGGCCGAGCCTCGCGACGCCGTTCGGCGGGACGAAGACCGAGCGCAAGAGGCCGGTCCTCGTGTTGGTCACGTTCACCCGGATCGCGCCGAGCAGCGGCACGAACTCCCCGGAGGCCGCATAGCGCACGTACGTCCGCCCCCTCGGCGTGAAGCAGATGTCGGCGTTCGCGCGCACGGCGCCATCGGGGGCGGTCGGATCGCGGAGCTCCACGGCCGCCAGCTCGATGCCCGCCGTTTGCAGCGTCGTGACGGGGTCGGTCAGGTCGGCGTTCGTCCAGTCGGCGATGCTGCGGCAGCTCGTCGCGATGAGCGAGCCGGCGGCGATGTTCTGGACCCGCGCCTGCCGCACCTCGAACTGCCCCGTCGCGGCCGTCCACCGCACGAGCACCGCCGCCCCGCGGCCGATCGCCTGGTAGCGCGCGAGCCGGTAAAGGCCGCTGATCTCCATCGCGGTGCGGTTCACGCGGCGATCGCGCATGCCGTTCACGAAGCTCGGCGACGCGGCGGCCGCCAGGATGCCGATGAGGACGATCACCGCGAGCAGCTCCGGCAGGGTGAAGCCGCGCCCATTGCGGCGGCGCCGCGCGCGCTCTCGCGGTGACGACGCCCGCGGTCGATCGGGATCTCGAAGAGGAGGTCGCGAACAGGGAAAGGGACGCACCAGAGGGCCGGCAAAGGCAAGCCGCATGCCCTCGGCGATGCGCGCTAAACCATGGATTTGCATGATGAATCTCTCAAAGCGGTCCGGGACGGGCGCTAACGATTGCGGCGCTATGAAAAAAGGTGCAAGGCGAACGGGCCATGCGATTCCCGCCGGAAAGGTGTTCATCGAGAGTCCCGTCTGCCCACAGCGCGCCTGTCGCGTGCGGCGAAAGGCCCCGGCGCTTCCGCGCCGGGAGCTGTGCGCTGCTCGCGGGCGCGCTCGCGGCCGCGCTGTCCGCGGGCTGCAGCAAGAAGGAGGAGCCCATGGGCGCGCCGCCGCCGCCGCCGCCGGCCGCGAAGCCGGCCGCGTGCGCGGACGGCGGCGGGACGATCAGCGACGCGGCGAGCGCGCCGTTCTTCCCGCGCATGACGGGCGGGTTCTGCCTCGACCCGAACGGCGCCGAGAAGACGTTCGGCGAATCGGCGCCCCTGCCGCTCGACAGCATCTGCGACATGTTCGACGGGGAGTGCGAGATCTACAAGGGATTCGGGGTGCGGCGGGTGGTCGAGGCGCGCTACGTGAGCGGCGCCGGCGGCTCGGCGACGGTCGACGTGCACCTCTCGAAGTTCGGGTCCACCGAGGGCGCCTACGGGATGTTCACGAAGCGCACCGTGGGCGACGGCGACCCCGCCGACGAGGCGACGCCGCGCCAGATCGACGGCGGCGGCGCGGCCGCGATGGGGGTCGGGAACGCGTACCTCTGGCGCGGGCAGTACCTCGCCGAGATCACGTACAACGACGAGGCGCTGGCCGAGGCGGCGCTCAAGTCGTCGAGCGAGAAGGTCCTGCCGGGGCTCGTGAAGGAGATGGGCTCGAAGCTGCCCGGCGAGCCGTCGCTGCCGCCGGCGGCGGCGGCGCTCCCCAAGGACAACATGATCCCGCTCGGGGTCCGCTACGAGACCAAGGACGTGCTCGGGGTCGACGGCGCGGGGCCCGGCGCGTTCGGCTACTACAAGGAGGTCGACAAGCGCTACCGGGTGGCCGCGATCGTGCGCGCCGACGTCGATCAGGCCAAGGACGTGCTGTCGACGCTGGCGAAGCTGCCGGGCGCCGTCCGGGAGAAGGGCATCGGCGACGGCTCGGTGCGCCTCATGCACAAGGAGGGCGAGAGCCCCGCCACCGAGTGGATCTTCGCCCGCGCCGACAAGACCGTCTACGGGGTCGGCGACGAGGCCCGCGTGCTCCGCAGCGGCATGACGGCCGACGAGCACGCGAAGCTGACGCTGACCAAGGAAGAGAAGTCGGCGAGGCTGAAGAAGATCGTCACCGCGCCGGCGCGCTGAGCGCGCGAGCGAGCGGGTCGCTCACGGCGCTGCGGCGCGCGGGCCGGCGGCGCTGCGGCGCCGTTCGGGCCGGAGGCGCCGCGGGCCGGAGGCGCCGCGCGCTCACTGCGTGCGGAGGATGACGTGGAAGCCGAACGGCGTCTCGACGAGGTCGCTCACCTCGCCGACCTTGATCTTCTCGAGGCCCGTCTGAAACTCCGGGACCATCGCGCCCTTCGGGAACTTGCCGAGGTCGCCGCCGCGCCGGTCCGCGCCCGGCTCGTCCGAGTACTCCTTCACGATGTCCGCGAACTTGCTCGGATCGGCCTTGGCCTTCGTCATGGCCTCGGTCGCGCGGGCCTTCGCCTCCTCCTTCGTGCGCGTGATCGTCGCGGGCGCGCGCCGGCTCCCCTGGTACATGACGAGCAGGTGCTTCGCGCCGAACATCTCCCGGGGCGGCTGCGCCGACTGCGCCGGACGGGGCGTCGGGGCGGGCGCGGGAGGCGCGGCGGCGGCCGTGTGCGCGTGCTCGTCCGGCTCCGGGGCGACAGGGGCGGCGAGGCGAGCGAGCGGCGTCTTGTTGAACATGCCGAAGAAGCCGAGGAGCCCGATCAGCACGAGCGCGCTGAGCACCGCGTGCGGCGTCCACCAGTACGCATCTTCTGGATCGGCGCCGTCGTCGTCCGCGTCGTCGTCGTCGTCGTGCGCGTGGCCGCGTCCGCGGACCGCGGTGGCCTTCGCCTCTTCCTCCTCCCCGTCGTCGTTGCCTTCGTCGGTCGACTCGTCCTCGTCGAGGTCCTCGTCGTCCTTGGCCCTGTCCTTCTCGGTCGTCTTGCTCATATCGCTTCCCTGATCCGGGCCTCGGCCTTAGCACGCGGCCGCGCCGGCCGTCAGCCGATCTCCGCCCACGCGCTCGTGAGCACGGGATCGGGGCGCTCTTTGACCGACGTCACCAGCGCGACCTTGCCGCCCTCGAGCATGTAGCCCCGCGTGATGAGGGTGTCGCCGGGCCAGACCGGCTTGCGGAACTGCGCGCCGTAGGCCCGCAGCCGGCTCGCGTCGCCGCCGGCGGCCTTCTGGATGATCGCGCGCGCCGCGAAGCCGTACGTGCAGAGGCCGTGCAGGATGGGGCCCTGCGAGAAGCCCGCCTTCGCCGCGACCTCCGGGTCGGCGTGGAGCGGGTTCTCGTCGCCCGAGAGCCGGTACAGGAGCGCCTGCTCGGGCGTGGTCGCCTGCTCGACGACCCAGTCGGGCTCGCGGTCCTTCGGCGCCGAGGCCGCAGGCTCGCTCTGCGGCGGTCGCGGCCCGCCGAAGCCGCCGACGCCGCGCACGATGATCGACCACACCGTGTCGAAGAGCGGCTCGTCGTCGAGGGTCGTCTTCGTCTCGACGATCACCTGCGCGAACTTCTTGAGGTCGTAGATGCCGGACACGGTGGCGGTCGTGAACAGCGTCCCGCTCGTCGGGAGCGGCCGGTGCACGCGGAGCGTCTGGCCGCCGTGGACGATGAGCGGCAGCTCGGCCCCGGCCGCCTCGAGCGCCGCGAACACCGCGTCCTGCGAGGGGATGACGCCGAACGTGGGGTAGACCTTCATGCCGCCCGGCACGCCCTCGTAGAGGTACTCGAGCTCCTCGCGACGGGCGCCGATGCCGAGCGCGTAGGTGGCCAGGGTCTTCCAGTTGAAGGTGAAGGCGCTGGGCTTGGTCGTGTGGCCGACCGTCGAGAGATTCAGCGGCATCGGGGGGCTCCTCGCAGGATGGAAACGGTCGAGGAGGCGTACAGACCTGGCGATGTCGCGTCAACTGGCGCACGCCGAGCGGTCACCGTGCGCGCGCTCTGATCCTCCCGCGCGCGCGGCCGCCGCTGGCGCGCGCGCCGGGGCCACCCCGCGCGCGGGATCAGAGCGCGACGCGATAGGCGATGAGCACGCCGATGTTGAACATGTCGACGCGCTCGGAGAGCGACGCGCGATCGCCGGTCGGCGAGATCTTGCGCTGCTCCGGGAGGAACCAGCTCGAGTAACGAAGATGGCTCCCGACGCTCCAGTTCTCGGCGAACGCCCAGTCTCCTCCGATCGCGAGCCCCGCGGCGACCCCTTCGGTGCCGATCGTCGCTGCCCTGGGACCGACGTACGCCGTGTCCGAGTACGGGTTGCGATCGGCCTCGACCGACCAGGAGTCGTTGACGACGACGCCGCCGACGGTCGCGCCGACCCACCACTCCGTCATGGGCGTGCGGAGGGCGTAGTAGCGGAACACCCCGTCGAGCATGAAGTAGCGGCGCGAGTGATCGCGCTCGAGGCTGCTGGCCCCGTACGCGGCGTCGGTGCTCAGCGACGCCGCCCAGAAGATGCCCGCGCCGAAGCCGATGTCGCCCCAGCGGTAGAGGTTGTGGATGCCGAAGGAGACGCTCGTCTCGCCCTGCTCGCACGCCTCTGGGGCCAGGACGGGGCAGACGTCGGCGCCGGGGAGCGTCATCACGCCGCCGCTCATCTCGACCATGGTGTAGGGGCGATCGCGCTCGCGCGCGGCGGCGGCGCGGCGGGCCGCCCTGCTCTCGTCGGCGCGGCCGGGGGCCGCCAAGAGGAGCAGGGCGAGCGCGGCGGCGCCCGCTGCGCCCGCGGCGCGGCGCTTCGAGCGGGCGCCGTCTCGGCGCGGCGGCGCTGCTCGGTCACCCTCCCCAGCGCGGACGTTGGTGGGCGCGCGCGACGTCGGGTACCAGCCGCCTCGATTCACCTTCGTCGAATTATAGCCACGGACCGGTCGACGAGGGGAGCGGCGAGGAGCCCTCCGTGGGCAGCGGGGGCGGCGACGGCGGCAGGACCGGCGCGTCGCTGGCCGGCGGCGGGGCGGCGCCGGCCTTCGCGGGCGCGCCTGCGCCTCCCGACGCTGGCGGCGGGGCGGCGCCGGCCTTCGCGGGCGCGCCCGCGCCTCCCGACGCTGGCGGCGGGACCGGCGCGCCGCGGGGACCCGCCGCCGGCGGCTGGCCGGGGGTCGAGCCGCGATCGCCGTCCGGCGCCGGACGGCGCGGGGGCGGCCGGCGATCCGGGCCGGCGTTCCGGAGCCCGCTGCTCTGCGGGGAGACCTGCGGCGGCGGCTCTTCGGGGGCGTCTCTCGGCGGGGCCGAGAGCTCGGCGACGAGGTGCTGGGCCGTGGTGAGCTCCGGGTGCAGCTCGATCGCGAGCTTCGCCAGGCGGATGGCGCCGGCCCTGTCGCCGGCGTACTTCCGCCCGAGGGCGTCGGCGACGACGCGCTCGGCGGACTCGCGCCGGAGCGCGACAAGCCGCGCGTCCCTGGGCCACCGCGCGAGGGCCTGCGCGATGATGTCCTTCACGTTCTCGCCGGGCGGCGTGTCCCACGCGTGCCTGCCCATGCAGTCGCGCGCGCGGTCGATGTGCCCTTCCAGGGAGTCTTGGGCGGTCTTCCCCCCGAAGGCGCCGAGGTGCCGCCCGCCGAGGAACGCGACGAGCCCCACCGCGCCGGCGCACGCGAGGAGCGCGGTGGCGCGGGCGATCACCGCGCGGCGGGGGAGCTGCGGCGGCGCGGACGCGACGCCCTGCATGGTCGACGGTGCGGGCGCGGAGTCGCGCGCGGGGTCGATGCCGAGGCCGACCGCCGTCCGCGCGGGCTCGTCCGGCGCGCCGCTGAAGTCCGCGCTGCTGAAGGAGGAGCGCTCGACGCCGCTCGCTCTGGGCGACGAGGCGCGCTCCGCGTCGCTCGCCGAGGAGCGCTCGACGCCGCTCGCTCTGGGCGACGAGGCGCGCTCGCCGCCGCTCGCGGAGTACCGCTCGACGCCGCTCGCGGAGTACCGCTCGACGCCGCTCGATCGGGGCGACGAGGAGCGCTCCTCGTCGCTCGTCGAGGCGGGATCTTCCTCGTGGCGGGGCGACGCGGGGCCGCCGTAGAGCGCCGACTCGCTCGACGGGAGGAGCGGATCGAGGTCGCTGACGCGGGCGCTCTCCAGCGTGGGCGCGGCGATGCCTCCGATCTTGGCGGCGAGCGCGGGGGAGAGGTCGAGCGACTTGGTGCGCGACTTCGACGCCAGCTTCATGACCGCGCTGGCGCGCAGGAGCCCGGGCTGGGCGGCGATCTCGTCGGGGTCGAGGCCGCTCGCGCGCACGGCGAGGGCGAGATCGCGGCCGAGGGCGCGCGCGTCCGGGGCGCGGTCCGAGGGCTTCTTGGCGAGGTTCTGCATCACGACCTGCGCGATCGGCGCGGGCACGTAGCTCGAGCGCGCGATGCTGCGCAGGTCCGCCGGCGGGGCGTGGGTGTGCTGGACGAGCAGCGCGACGGGCGAGTCGCCCTCGAACGGCGCGCGGCCGGCGAGGCACTGGTAGAGCATCGTGGCGATCGAGTAGACGTCCGCGGGCGGGCCGACCCGCTGCCCCTCGGCGCCTTCGGGGGAGATGTACTTGGCCGTGCCGAAGATGAGCCCGGCCTGGGTGGTCATCGCCTTGTCGGCCCAGTCGAGGCGGGCGATGCCGAAGTCGAGCACCTTCACGTAATCCGGGTCCTCGCCGCGGCGGACGAGCATGATGTTCTCGGGCTTGAGATCGCGGTGGACGATGCCCTGCGCGTGCGCCTCGCCGACCGCGTCGCACACCTGGAGGATGACGTGGAGCGCCCTCGGGAGCGGGAGCGCCTCGCTCTCGCCCGCCGTGCCGGCGGCGGCGAGCGCCGAGAGCAGCGAGATGCCGTCGAGGTGCTCCATGACGAGGTAGAGCTCGCCGCCGATCCTGGCGTCGGCCGTGGCGGGGATGCTCCCGGTCATGAGCACCTGGACGACGTTCGGGTGGACGAGCCGGCTCGCGATCTTGGCCTCGCGGTGGAAGCGGCTCACGAGCTCGGCGTTGCTGCTGAGCTCGCGGTGGAGGACCTTCACCGCCACGTCGCGCTCGATCCCTGCCTGGAAGGCGCGGTAGACGCGGCCCATCGAGCCGATGCCGATGAGGTGGCGGACCTGGATCTGCCCGCCGAGGGTGAGGCCCACGTACGGATCGCGCTCGGCGGCGCCCAGCGAGGCGCTCTTGCGCGAGCTCGCGAGCGGGGTGCCGTCGCGCGGGCAATACAGCACGCCCGCGTCGTAGCGCTCACCGCACGAGGGGCAGCTCTTCGCGGGGGACGGCTTCATCGACCGCGCTGATCCTAGCACCGCTCCCGCCACAAATTCTCGGAGGGAGCGGCGTTTCGGCGCGTCGCGCCGCCGGGGGACGCTCGGGCGTGGACCGACCGGCGCCTTGCGACTACGGTCGCGGCGTGAGCGGTTCCAAGGCGGGCGCAGCGAGGGCGCGCGGCGGCAAAGGGCGTGGCAACGCGGGCGCCGCTCCTGCGCCCGCCGCCGGCCGGGGCGCCGCCGCTACCTCGCGCGCCGCCTCGCCCGCCCGTGACGCCGCCTCGGCCCGGGAGGCCGCCTCGGCCCGGGAGGCCGCGTCCCGGGCCGAGGCGGCGGCGGACGCGGGGCCGCGGGAGGGCGAGTACGTCGTCACGCTTCCCACGTTCGAGGGGCCGCTCGACCTGCTGCTGCACCTCATCCAGCAGCACGAGCTCGACATCCTCGACATCCCCGTGAGCTTCGTCACGGAAAAGTACCTCGAGTACCTGAAGCTCATGCGCTCGCTGTCGATCGATCTTGCGAGCGAGTACCTCGTGATGGCGGCGACGCTGGCGCACATCAAGTCGAAGATGCTGCTGCCGAGCGTCCCTGCGGGGCAGGACGACGACGGGATGCCGGGCGAGGAGGAGGATCCGCGGGCCGAGCTCGTCCGGCGGCTCCTGGAGTACCAGAAGTACAAGATGGCCGCGGCCGATCTGGCCGAGCGCGGCACGCTGGGGCGGGACGTGTTCACGCGCGGCATGAGCGAGAGCGAGGTGCCCAAGGGTCCTGCTCCGTTCGCGTCGATGCAGATCTTCGGCCTGCTGGACGCGTTCGAGCGGGTGCTGAAGCGGACGAACGTCCAGATTGATCACGAGGTCGTCTTCGATCGCATCAGCATCACGGATCGCATCGTGGAGCTCACGGAGAAGCTCTCGGCGCGGCGGTCGATGCGCTTCGAGGATCTGCTGCTCGACAGCGTCTCGAAGGGGGGCGTCATTCCCCGCTTCGAGGTCGTCATCACGTTTCTGGCCGTGCTCGAGATGTGCAAGCTGAGGCTGATCCGGGTCCACCAGACGGACCCGCTGGCGCCGATCCACATCCAGCTCTCGGTGCCGGACGGCACGCCTCCGGCGGATTTCGAGGTCGACGAGGGGGCGCCGTCGGCGAAGCGGGTCGAGGCGGCCGGGGGCGAAGAGGCGGGCGCGCCGCCTGCTGCCGGCGAAGGTGATGGAGCGGAGGCCGCGAGCGTGGGGGGCGGCGAGCTCGCGGAGCCGGAGCTCGTGGAGGCGGCGGAGCCGGAGCTCGTGGAGGCGGCGGAGCCGGAGCTCATCGAGGCGGCGGAGCCGGAGCTCGTGGAGGCAGCGGAGCTGGGGCTCGTGGAGGCGGCCGAGCCGGGGCTCATCGAGGCGGCGGAGCCGGAGCTCATCGAGGCGGCGGAGCCGGAGCTCATCGAGGCGGCGGAGCCGGAGCTCATCGAGGCGGCGGAGCCGGAGCTCGTGGAGGCAGCGGAGCTGGGGCTCGTGGAGGCGGCCGAGCCGGGGCTCATCGAGGCGGCGGAGCCGGAGCTCATCGAGGCGGCGGAGCCGGAGCTCATCGAGGCGGCGGAGCCGGAGCTCATCGAGGCGGCCGAGCTGGTCGAGCCCGTGGAGGACAGGAGCGTCGAGGCGGAGGTGCCTGAGCCGGCGGCGGCTGCGGAGGTGCCTGAGCCGGCGGCGGCTGCGGAGGCGCCTGAGCTGGCAGAGGTTGCGGAGGCGCCTGAGCTTGCGGAGGCTGCGGAAGCGCCGAGCGAAGAGTCGGCGTGGCCGGGTATGGCCGCGCCCTTGGAGCACAGGAGCGTCGAAGTGGAGGCGCCCGAGCTTGCGGAGACGTCGGAGGCGCCCGAGCTTGCGGAGACGTCGGAGGCGCCCGAGCTTGCGGAGACGTCGGAGGCGCCCGAGCTTGCGGAGACGTCGGAGGCGCCCGAGCTTGCGGAGACGTCGGAGGCGCCCGAGCTTGCGGAGACGTCGGAGGCGCCCGAGCTTGCGGAGGCGCCGAGCGAAGAGCCGGCGTGGCCGGAGGTTGCCGAGCCCGTGGAGGCCATGAGCGTCGAAACAGAGGCGCCTGAGCCTGCGGAGGCACCGAGCGGAGAGCCGGCGTGGCCGGAGGTTGCCGAGCCCGTGGAGGCCATGAGCGTCGAGGCGGAGGCGCCTGAGCCTGCGGAGGCTACGGAGGCGCCGAGCGAAGCGGCGATGTGGCCGGAGCTGACCGAGCCATCGAGCGGCGAACCTGCAGGGCCGGAGCGTGCCGAGCCGGCGGAGGAGACGAGCCGCGCGCACGAGCTCGTGGGGGGTGAGCCAGCGGCCGAACCAGACGCCGGTCCCGCCCTGGAGCAGACGGAGCGCGATGCGGCCGCGGATCCGAGCGACCTGCCGGCCTCGGAGGAGGCCGCGACACCGCCGGAAGAGGCTGCGCCGGCGGAAGAGGTGGATGAGGTAGACGCAGGGAGTGGCCGTGACGGTGGCTGATGCCGCGGCGAAGCGGCGGCGCGTGGCGAAGACGACAGGACAGGGCGCGCCGGCGCAGCTGAGGGCGGCGGCGCACGCGTGGCTCGGCGGAGCGAAGCGGTCACGAGGAGCGAAGAAGGAGCCGCGCGCGCCGAAGACGCCGGGGCAGGGCGCGCCGGCGAAGGCGAACGCGCAGGGCACGCCGGCGCGTCTGCGGGCGGCGGCGTACGCATGGCTCGGCGGAGCGAAGCGGCCGAGGGGAGCGAAGAAGGAGCCGCGGGCGCCGAGGACGCCAGGGCAGGGCGCGCCGGCGAAGGCGAACGCGCAGGGCACGCCGGCGCGTCTGCGGGCGGCGGCGTACGCGTGGCTCGGCGGAGCGAAGCGGCCGAGGGGGGCGAAGAAGGAGCCGCGTGCGCCGAAGACGTCGGCGGAGGGCGCGCCGAAGACGTCGGCGCAGGCCGCGCCGGCGCGGGCGAGCGGGCGGGGCACGCCGGCGCGTCTGCGGGCGGCGGCGTACGCGTGGCTCGGCGGAGCGAAGCGCTCGCGCGGCGCGAAGAAAGAGCCGCGCGCCTCCAGGGCGACGCGGCAGGATCCGCTCGCTCGCTTCCGCGCAGGCGCCTGGTCCCAGCTCGGCGATCCTGCGCGTCGCGCCGATGCTCCCGTCCGGAGCGCGGCCTCGGGGCCCGCGCAGGTGCCCGGGCTCTCTGCGGTCGCGCGCAAGCATCTGAAGGGCGTGCTGGAGGCGCTCATCTTCGTGGCGGAGCGACCGGTGCCGGCCCGCGAGCTCGCGCGTTCGGCGAACGCGGAGCACCGCGTCGTGCGCGAGCTCTTGGCCGAGCTCGTCGCGGAGTACGACGGGCGGGGGTTCCGGCTGGACGAGGTCGCCGGAGGGTACGTCTTCCGGACGAGCCCCGCATTCGCGCCGTTCGTTCGCGAGGTGACCGATCAGAAGCCGGTCAAGATGTCTCGCGCCCAGACCGAGACGCTCGCGATCGTGGCCTACCGGCAGCCGATCACGCGGCCGGAGATCGACGAGATCCGCGGCGTCGATTCCGGCGCGGCGCTCAAGTCGCTCCTGGAGCGAGACCTCGTGAGGATCCTGGGCAAGAAGGACGAGCCCGGGCGCCCGATGCTGTACGGCACGACGGCGCAGTTCCTCGAGTTCTTCGGCCTGAAGGCGCTCGGCGAGCTGCCGACCCTGCGCGAGTTCACCGAGCTGACCGAGGAGTCGCGACGCGCCTACGAGCGCGAGCTCGGCGAAGAGCCGCCGGAGACGGCGGTGGCGACCGCGGGACAGGAGAGCTTCGCCGGCGCGGAGGGATCAATCCGGACGACGGTCGCCACTGCGGCCGAGGATCTACCGGAAGACGTCGGCGTGTCGCCTACTGCGCCGCGGGAGGGAGATGTTGCGATGGAAGCCATGGAAGATCACGTGCGTGAGGGGAGCTCGGTCGTTGGGGAGGATGCTGGGGCTGTCGAGAAGGCCGCCGTCCGGCGCGACAACCCTGCCGAGGAGGATGCGTTGCGCGACGAAGAGGACGAAGACGAAGAGGACGAAGACGAGGACGAAGAGGGCGAGGACGAGGAAGACGGCGAAGGGGGAGACGAGGACGAAGAGGGCGAGGAAGAGGACGACGACGAGGAAGACGACGACGAGGAAGACGACGACGAAGAGGGCGAGGACGAGGACGAAGAGGGCGAGGAAGAGGACGACGACGAGGACGAAGACGAAGACGAGGAAGATGAGGACGACGACGAGGAAGACGAGGACGAAGACGACGAGGACGACGACGAGGACGACGACTGATTCGTCATCTCCTCCTGATCCTCAGGCCCATCGGCCCGTCGCTTACGACGGTGGGGCGTCCATCGGATCCGGATAGGTGTCGGCCAGCTTCATCGCTGCGCTCCTCAGCTCGGGGTGGGCGAGGAGCTTGCGGAAGAGCCGCCAGAGCTCGGGGTCGGAGAGCAGCTGGAGCGGCGAGGCGGCCGCCTGCTTCTTCTTCTTGCGGGGGATCGCCTCCGGACCTTTGCGCCGCAGCTCCTCCATCATTCCGACGAAGCGCTTGGTCGGGAACAGGTCGCCGTGCTCCCAGGCGAGCACCGTCTCCTGCTCGATGCCCAGCGCTCCGGCGAGCTCGCGGGCCGTGCACCCAAGCTCCTGCCGGAGCTTCTTGATGTCCTCGGGGGCCATGCGAGGCGAGGGTAGCGGCCTCGAAAAAAAAAGCGACGTCGAGCAACCGGCGGCGAGCTCCTGCCGAACTCCGCGTCATGACCCAGCACCCGCCGACTCGCCCCTCGTGCACCCCCCGCGCTCGCCGCGCCCTGCCGCTCGCGCTCGCGCCGCTCGCGGCCTCCGCCCTGTCCTGCGCGCCGGAGCTCGCGGCTCCCCCTCGCTCCCCGCCTGACGAAGAGGACGCCGAGCTCGCCGACCCCGCGGACGCGGGCCCCGAGCTCCACATCGAGCCCGAAGCGCCCCTGCACGCCGCGCCGCCGGTGCTGCGGCTGCGGGTGCGCCTCCCGGGCGCCTCGCTCGAGGGCGTCGATCCTGCCCGTGCGCTGGTCGTCCGCGGCAAGGTCGGCGCGGCGCACCTCCGCCAGATCGAGCAGGGCGAGCTGTCGAAGGCGCTCTCGGCGCGCGTCGTCCCGTCGATCGCCTGGCTGGACGGGACGCCCCCGGGGGACCTCACGCTGATCGTGGCGCCGCTCGTCCCGCTCGCGCCCGGCGAGACCTACGCCGTCGCGAGCGGCAGCCCCGTCTTCTCGCACCACCTCCAGGTCGCCGCGGAGGGCTCGCCCCCCGTGCTCCCGCGGATCTGGCCGCCGCCCGACGCCGGGGCGAGCCTCGGCCTCGGCGTCTGGTGCGGCGATGCGCCGCTCCCGGAGACGATCGCCGCGGCGACCCTCGAGCCGAGCGGGCCGGCGGGCGAGCTGCGCCGCGGCGCCGTCGAGGGCATCGGCGCCCGCTGCCTGCGCTTCGAGGGGGAGTCGCCCCCGGCGCCGGGCGAGGCGGACGAGCTGCGCCTCGTGGGCCCGCCCGTCGCGTTCGACGGCGAGCCGGCGGCCGTGAGCCTCGATCCGCGTCCGTTTGCGCTGGAGTCGGAGCCCCTCTCCGCCGTCGCCGCGGCGTGCGCGCCGGACGAAGTGCCTCTCGGGCCGGGGTGCGCCCAGGTCGCCGACGATCGGATCCGCGTCCGGTCGGCGGACGCGCCGCTGCTCTGGGCGATCGCGGGCGAGGGGCTGGACGAGGTCCTCGCCCTGCGACCGGGCGAGCCGTTCGTCCTCGGGCCCTTGCCGCCCCTCACCGCCGTGGAGCTCGCCATTGCCACCGTCGACAACGCAGGCCGCGTGGAGCGGCGGACGTTCTCGGCCATGACGCGCGAGCCCATGCCCCACGTGATCATCAACGAGGTACTGGCAAATCCTGTCGGGCCGGAGCCGGGGCAGGAATGGGTCGAGCTCTACAATGATGGCGATGTCCCAGCTGACCTTACAGGGTATGTGTTGGCCGATGTGGGCGGAGAGACCGAATTACCTTCCATTTCGCTGGCGCCCGGCGCGTACGCGCTGGTCGTCAACGAGGGATTTATCTCCGATGATGAGCTCGATCCCCCGGCTCCTCCGGAGGCGCTCCTGCTCCGGGTGCCAAAACTTGGCAACCATGGGCTGTCGAACTCGGGAGAACCGCTCAAATTGATGGATGGAGGAGGTGCAGTCTTGTCCAGGTCGCCCGCCATGCCCGAGCCGAAAGCAGGGATGAGCCTGGCCCGCGTAGGGCCGCGCGCTCCCGACGGCTCGGCTGGCTCCTTCGTGACCAGCTGGCCGACGCCCGGGCGCGTGAACATAATGAACGAGGAGATCCCCTGAAGGATGGGGAGTTTGCCTCCGTACAGGGCGATCTCTCCGAGGGGCAGAGAAAATTCGAGCAAAGCGGGTGACGGACCCGTCTGTGAGAGCTAGGTTTCAATCGAGTAGACAGACGGGTGGGGGGGGCCGCCACCTGAGGAGACGCTGCCGCGCTGTGAACGCGAGCTGTGCGGCAGGTGCCTTTCGCGTGGAGTTCGGCGATGGCTGGTGTTCGTGAGAAGCTGTTGACCGCATCCGACCTCGCAGCCCTGTGCGAGGTCGACTTGAAGACAATCCATAATTGGGTGGATCGAGGGAGGATTGCCCATTTCCGTACGCCAGGGAGACACTTGCGCTTCAAGGCGGCGGATGTGGCCGAGTTCCTCCGTGCATGGGGCTATTCGGTGCCTCGGGAGCTCGCCAAGGCGACCTCCAAGTCGATGATGGCCATCGGCACCAAGGACACGATGGCCCACGTGGCGCGAGCCCTCGGGGAAGGCGTGCCCATCCGGCACGCGAGCCACCCGTATGACGCGCTGATCTACGCGGGGGCGGACCCCGCGGACGTGTACATCATCGACGTTCGGGCCGTGTCCGGCGACGTGGACGTCACCTCCCTCTTCGAGGCGCTCCACCGAGCGAACTCGCAGGGGACGTTCGTCGCGCTGTCGGACGAGCCGATCAGCCTGCCCCCGTTCGTGGGGAGGATCGGCCGCAACGACGCGCAGCAGCTAAGGGCATTCCTGATGCCTGAAGCGGCCGCGCAGCCGGGAGCGCCCCTCCAGGCGAGCGCCGGCGCAGCCTCGGAAGAGCCGCCGCGGAGCCTGGCCGCAGGCGGATCCTCGCGCTGAGCGAGGGCCCCGGCCGTCCTACGCCCAGCTCAACGGCTGGGCGAGGACGGCCGCGGGCGATGGAGGAGAGCCCGCCACCGAGCGCAGCACTGCAAGCACGACCCGCTGAGGACAGAACCCCCCCTCCGCAGCGCAACCTGGGGCCGGTTGAAGGGTCGCTCGCAACCCAGCTGTCGAGTCCGCTCCTGCGCTTTCCTGGATGAGCTGAAGAAGAAGAGGTCGAGGAGCGCGGGCCGCGCCGCGGACACGCTCTGGCGACGGCGGCCGCGCTCGCTCAGCTGCCGGCGATGGTCATGGCGGAGACCCGGAACGTCGGAGATGACGTCGCCGTCCGGAGATCGAGGTCGTTCCCGACCGCGTCGATCCGCTGCAAGAGCTCGTCGAGGTTCAGCGAGATGGTCACCTCGCTGACCGGGTGGGTCAGCTCACCGTTCTCGATCCAGAAGCCGGCGGCGCCGCGGGAGAAATCGCCGGTCACGGCGTTGAAGCCGAAGCCCATCATCTCGGTGACGTACAGCCCGCGCGGCGTGGAGCGGACGATCTCTTCCGCCGGCGTGGAGGTGGGCTGCAGGATGAAGTTCGAGGTCGACGGGCCCACGCCGCCGCCGGCGCCGCGCGAGGCGCTGCCGGTCGAGGGGCGCTTGAGCTTCCGGCCGCTGTAGCTGTCGCAGAGGTAGGTCTTCAGGATGCCCTGCTCGACCACGACGTTGCGCCTGGACGGGAGGCCCTCGCCGTCGAACGGGCGCGAGCCGGGCGCGCGCGGGAGCAAGGGGTCGTCGACGACGGTGATGAGATCGCTGGCGACGCGCGTCCCCTCGCGGCCGATGAGGTAGCTCGACTTGCGCCAGATCGAGCTGCCCATGAGGCAGGAGCCGAGCAGACCGAGCATCGAGCGGGCGACGTCCGGGTCGAAGACGACGGGCGCCTCGCAGGTCGGCACCTTGCGGGCGCCGAGCTTGCGCAGCGTCCGGCGGGCCGCCTCGCGGCCCACGGCCTCCGGGGCGTCCAGGTCCGCGAGGTGGCGCCGGGCGGTGAAGTAGAAGCCGCGGCGCTTCTTGTCGTCGCTGTCGTCGGCGACCGGGGAGACCACGAGCTGGGCGTACGAGCCGGCGACGCCGCCGCGGAACCCGCCGGACAGGACGAGGGCGTAGGCGCCCGCGCTGCGCGAGAACGTCGCGCCCTCGCTGTTCGTGATGCGGGGATCGGCGTCGCGCGCGGCCTGCTCGCCGCGGCGCGCGAGGTCGATGGCCTGCGCGGCCGTGACCTCGCCGCCCGACGGATCGTAGAGATCGAGCGCGGGGAAGTTCCCCTTGGCGATGAGCTCCGGATCGGCGGGGCCGGCAAATTCGTCCTCTTGAGAGATGTCGGCGAGCTCCAGCGCGTCCGCGACGAACCGATCGAGGCCGCGGGGCGTGAGGTCGGAGGTCGAGGTCAGCGCGACGCGCTGCTTCTTGATGATCCGCATGCCGAGGCCCTTGTGGACGGCCTCCTCGACGAGCTCGGGCTCGCCGAGCCGCACCTTGGTGGTGAGCTCGGAGCCGGAGCGGGCGATCGCCTCCGCGACGTCGGCGCCGCCTTTCCTGGCGCGGGTCACCACCTGCTCGGCCAGCTCCATCAGTTCTTCGATCTGACGATCCATGCGGGCTCGTTCGGACATGAGGCGACAGGGTGGAGGAGCGCGGTGGCTCCGTCAACGCGGTGACGCGGCGGGCCGGCCGCCGCGACGGTCCGTCGACGCGGTGACGCGGCGGCCCCGCGGCCGCGGCGGTCCGCCGACATGGTGACGCGGCGGCCGCGCTCGCGGGTGCGCCTCAGCCCGGCCGGTTCGAGCGGCCACCCTTGCCGAGGCCGAGCCGGCGCTGCGGGCGCGTCGAGGCGGGCCGCGGCGGCTCCACCGCTGGAGCCGGCGCGCTCGGGACGGCGCGGGGGCGCGGGCCGGCGGGGGGCTCACCCTTCTGTCCGCCGCCCGGCGGCTCGCGCCGGAGGAGCGCGCTCACGGTGACCGCGAAGCCGGCGGCGAGCATGGTGTGCATCCAGAGGAGCGCGTAGCCGAGCGGACCGCCGGTGATCGGATGGACGCCGAAGTCGCCCTCGACCTGCCGGTAGGTGCCGTCGAGCGCGAGGCGCCGGGACAAGGCGAGGACGGCGATCAGGGCGATCGCGAGCGGCGCGCCGGCGAAGACGGCCAGCGCGCGGATCGAGCGCTGCGCGGTCGGACGGCCGCCGGCGCTCGCGGCGAAGCGCTGCGCGGCGACGAACCCGGCGGGCACCGAGGCGGCGTCGAGGAGGAGCAGCACGAGGTCGACGGCGGACGGGACCCGGCGGGTGTCGACGAGGTACGCGAAGCTCCAGTCGGGCGCGAAGACGAGGAAGTAGGCGCAGACCGGGGCGAAGACGAGGACGGCGAACAGGGAGACGAGGGCGAGCGGCCGATCGGGCGGGCCGGACGCGAGCCGTGGCTCCGCCGCGCGCAGCGCGCCTGGGCGGTGAGGGGCTGCTGCGCTGAACCACGCGAGCAGCGCGCCGAGAGCAAAGCCGACGAGGGGAGCGACGAAGGCGGGCACGCGGCGCGGAACGTAGTCCTGTCGCCCCCTCCTGTGCAAAGAGCCTGGAGAGTTTGCGTGGAGCGGCACAAGGTGGAGCGGCACAAGGAAGGGAGGGGAGCGCGCCGGGATGGCGCGCCCGGAGACGGCGCGCCGAGCGAGAGGAGCGCGCGCCGAGCCGCCGGACGCGCACGGCCGGGCGCCCCACGGGACCGGGGGGAACGGGCGGCCGGGGCGGAACGTTTGCTCTGGCGGCGCCGCCGCGCTAAGCGGCTGCGCACATGGAGCCGCGCCTCGTCCGGGACATGCTTGAGCGCGTTCGCACCGGCGAGCTCGCCGTCGAGGAGGCGCTCGAGGCGCTCCGAGGCCTGCCTTTCCGGGATCTGGGCGTCGCGACGGTCGATCACCACCGCGCACTGCGGCAGGGCGTGCCCGAGGTGATCTTCGGCGAAGGGAAGACCCCCGAGCAGATCGCCCTGATCGCCCAGGAGATCTCGGGGGCCGGGCAGAACGTGCTCGTGACCCGGGTCGACGCCGCGAAGGGCGCGGCGGTGGCGTCGCTCTTGCCCGCGTTTCGCTACGTCCCCCTGGCGCGGACCGGCACCGTCGAGGTCGCGCCGACGCCGAAGCGCGCCGCCGGTCCGGTCGCGGTCGTGACCGCGGGCACGAGCGACGTCCCGGTCGCCGAGGAGGCCATCGAGACGCTGCGCGCCGTGGGGCTCGAGGCGAAGCGGCTGTACGACGTGGGGGTCGCGGGGCTGCATCGCTTCCTCCATCGCGTCGAGGAGCTGCGCAAGGCGTCCGCCGTGATCGTGGTCGCGGGCATGGAGGGCGCGCTGCCGAGCGTGGTCGGCGGGCTCGTGGCGGCCCCGGTCGTCGCGGTCCCGACGGCGGTCGGCTACGGCGCGGCCCTGGGCGGCTTCACCGCGCTCTTCTGCATGCTCACGTCGTGCGCCTCCGGCGTCGCCGTGGTCAACATCGACAGCGGCTTCGGCGCGGCGATGGTGGTGCACCGCATGTTGCCGAAGGAGTGAGCGCTCGACGAGCGCGACCGCGGGAGCGCCGCGAGGCTCAGACGCCCGGCGAACGGAGCAGGCGAGACATGGGACACGGGCACGATCACGACCATGCGCATGGGCACGGTCACGACCACGCGCACGGGCACGATCACGACCATGCGCATGGGCACGGTCACGACCACGCGCACGGGCACGATCACGACCATGAGCACGGGCACGATCACGACCATGAGCACGGGCACGATCACGGCCATGCGCACGGTCACGATCACGGCCATGCGCACGGTCACGATCACGACCACGCGCACGGGCACGACCACGGTCACGATCACGACCACGCGCAAGGGCATGACCACCCGCGCGCGCCGCTCCTCGAAGAAGGCGCGGGCGCCGGCAAGATCCTGTTCTTCGATGCCTTCAGCGGGATCGCCGGCGACATGACCATCGCCGCGCTGCTCGATCTCGGGGTGCCGCTCCTCGTCATCGAGCGCGCGGTCGCGGCGCTGCCCATCGAGGGGTTCCACCTGCACCGCGGGCACGCCCACCGCAGCGGCATCGTGGCGACCTCGTTCGACGTGCACGTCGAGGCGCCGCAGCCGGAGCGCACCTACGGATCGATCGACGCCATGCTCGCCGCGGCGCCGCTCGATCCGCCCGTCGCCGCGCTGGCGCGCCGGATCTTCCGGCGCCTCGGCGAGGCGGAGGCCGCCGTGCACCGGATCCGCCTGGAAGACGTGCACTTCCACGAGGTCGGCGCCGTCGACGCGATCGTCGACATCGTGGGCGCCGCCGCGGCCATCGTGCACATCGGGGCGGAGGTCGTCGGATCGCCGCTGCCCATGGGGCGCGGGTTCGTCAAGGCGCGGCACGGGATCCTCCCGCTGCCGCCGCCCGCCGCGGTCGCGTGCCTCCGCGGCGTCCCGACCTACGGCGTCGACCTCGACGCCGAGCTGGTCACGCCCACCGGCGCGGCCATCATCTCCGCGCTGGCGACCCGGTTCGAGCGCTGGCCGACGTTCGCGCCCGACCGGATCGGCTTCGGCGCCGGCCAGCGAGAGCTCCCGGACCGCCCCAACCTGCTGCGGGTCGTCCTGGGGACGCGCTCGGGCGGGGAGGAGAGCCTCGGCAGCGCGTCGCACGTGATCGTCGAGGCCAACGTCGACGACCTCACCGGCGAGGTGGCGGGGCACGCGATCGAGGCGCTGTTCGCGGCAGGCGCGCTCGACGCATGGGCGGCGCCGATCACGATGAAGAAAGGGCGGCCCGCGCTGACGATCGCGGCGCTCGCCGCCGCCCCCCAGGCCGACGCGGTGGCGACGGCGCTGCTCCGCGAGACGACCAGCATCGGGCTCCGGAAGATCCCGGTCGCCCGCACGGAGCGGCCGCGGCGCATCACCACCGTGAAGACCGCGTACGGCGCCATCCGGGTGAAGATCAGCGAGGGGCCGTTCGGGCCGCCGCAGATCAAGCCGGAGTTCGACGACTGCGCCGCGGCGGCGAGGACCCACGGCGTCCCTGTGCGCGAGGTCGTCTCGGCGGCGCTCGCGGCCGCCAAGGGGTGACGCGACGGCCGCCGGTCGCTGACGCCGCCGGCGGCGACGCCGCGCCTCGGCGCGCGCGCGCCGGGCCGACGGCCGCGCTCACCGGAGAGGGCGGACGCGCGCGCTCAGTCGGGGCGCTCGATCGGCAGCGCCTCGGCCTCCCACGCGAGGAAGCCCCCCTCGAGGAACGCGACGGGGACGCCCTCCTCCGCGAGCTTCGCGGCCACGTCCTTCGACTTGTCGCCGGAGCGGCAGTAGAGCACCGGCGCGCCGGTCAGCATGTGGAGCTCGGCGAGCCGGCCCTCGATCTCCTCCAGCGGGATGTGCACCGCGCCGGGGATGTGGGCGCGCCCGTAGGCGGGGCCCTCGCGCGTGTCGACGGCGACCACCTGGCCCTCGCGGATCAGCTGCGCCAGCTCGGCCGCCCGGATGGCGCCCTCGGCGCGCGGGAGGAACGGATCGAGGAGCTCGCGGAGCTGCTTGCGGTTGAGGACGCCCTGCTCCGCGGCCGCCGGGCGGCCCCGGTGAAAGACCATGAACGTCGGGACGGCCTGGATGCGCAGCATCGTGGCGATGCGCTTCGACTTGTCGATGTCGATCTTGACCACCTTGGCCTTGCCCTCGAGCTCGCGCGCGATGGCGTCGACCTCCGGCGCGACCGTTTTGCACGGCCCGCACCAGGTGGCGGTGAAATCGATGAGCACGGGCAACTCGCTGCGGAGCACCTCGCGCTCGAACTCCTGCTCGCTGATCTCGGGAACGGCCATGGCGGGCGAATTCATAGCGGGCCTTCCCATCGAGATCGAGTGGCGCGAGGCCCCCGCCGCCGAGATCGCGCGGATGAGGCCGATTTCGCGAAATCCCGGCGCGACCTCGGCGCGCGGCCGGCGGCGGGCGGCGGGCGCAGCGGAGACGGCCGCGGGCGCGTCGCCCCGCCGCGCGCGTCGCCCCGCCGCGCGCGCCCTCAGCGCGGCGTCCGCGAGCGCACGGTGCGCGCGTCGACGGCGTCGCGCAGCGCGTCGGCGATGAGGTACGAGCCGCCGACCGTCGCCAGGAGCAGCAGGCCGGGGAGCACGAGCAGCCGGATCTCGCTCGGGTGCCGCGCCGCCTGGCCCAGCGTCTCCCCCCACGACGCCACGCGCGTGGGCGCGCCCATCCCGAGGAACGAGATCGCCGCCTCGAGCAGGACCACGGACGCCACGCCGAGCACCGAGCTCACGATCGTGGGGCCGAGCGCGTTCGGGAGGATGTGGCGGTAGAAGACGCGCAGCCGGGTGCTGCCGAGCGCGCGCGCGGCCATCACGTACTCCTCGCTCGAGGCGCGCAGCACCTCGGCGCGCACGAGGCGCGCGATCTCCGCCCAGCGGACGAAGGCGACCGCGAGCACCAGCGACAGCGCGGAGGGCTCGCGCTCGATGGCGCGCACGATCGCCACGACGAGGATCGCCGGGAAGGTGTCGACCGTCTCGACGAGGCGGACGAGGCCGTCGTTCCAGAAGCCGCGCAGCGTGCCGGCGAGCCCGCCGAGCACCACGCCGAGGAACATGCCCACGAGCACCGCGCTGAGCGACAGGCCGAGCGCGGTGCGCGCGCCGTAGATCAGCCGCGCGGCGAGATCGCGGCTCTCGAAGTCCGTGCCGAGCGGGTGATCGAGCGAGGGCGACGCGTTCGGGCCGGCGTCGGTGCGTTGCTCCGGGCCGTAACGGATGGGCGGCCAGATCGCGACGCCCACCTCGAAGCGCACCCGGAGCTCGGCCTCGGTGAGCGACTCGAGCTCCGCGGCGTCGGTGACCGCGGGCAGGATCTCGGCGCCGTCCGGCCCGAGCCGGGCGATGGGCGCAGGGGCGGCGAGCAGCTCGGCGAAGATGGCGAGCAGCGCGAGCACGCCGAGCAGGACGGTGCCCGCGGCCACGCGCTTGCTGCCGACCATCCGGCGGAGGAACGCCGCCGCGTGCGTCACGCGCCGCTCCTCCGCGAGAGCACGGCCGGGCCGAGCCGCGGGTCGACGAGCACGTACGCGAGATCGGTGGCGATCACGCCGAGCGCGGCGATGCCCGCGGCGCCGATGGAGATGGCCATGAGCCAGCTCACGTCGCGCGCCTGCACGGCGAGGAGGGTGAGCTCGCCGAGGCCGTGGAGCTCGAAGACGCGCTCCACGACGAAGGCGCCGCCGAGCGCCATCGGCGGCTCGAGCATCGCGAGCGTCACGACCGGGAGCACGGCGTTGCGCAGCCCGTGGACGGCGATGGCGCGCGCGGCGCCGGCGCCGCGCGCCCGCGCGGCCCGGATGAAGTCCTGCGTGAGCACGGCGACGAGCGCCGCGCGCTGCTGACGCGTCGGCGCGGCGATGAGCGAGAGCGCGATGAGGCACGTCGGCAGGAGCAGCGAGCGCGCCCCGCCCGTGAGGAGCGCGGCGGCCACGGCCACGACGGCGGTCGGGAGGACCGCGAGCGTGAGCACGGCGGCCGCGATGGCGGAGTCGCTCCGCCGCCCGCGCGAGGCCGCGCTCAGCGCGCCGAGCGGGACGGCCACGGCGTAGGCCAGGGCGATCGCGCCGAAGACGAGCGTGAGCGTGACCGGCGCGCGCCGCTCGAGCTCGTCGAGCACCGGCTCGCCGGTCGCCGCGACGCCGAGGCGGTGGGTGACCGCGCCGAGCGCCCACTTGCCGTACCGCGTCTCCAGCACCGTCGCCGCGAGCCGCGCCGGGCCGGAGAAGACCTCGAAGTCGCTGCGGTAGACGTTCCAGAACGACTTCCACCGCGTGACGCACGCGCGCGCCTCGGCGAGGTCCTCGCCCGGCGCGATCCGGTCGTCGATCTCGGTGATGTGCGCGGCGACGTCGACGAGGGCGCGCGCCTGCTCGAGCGCCGCCGCGTCGCGCGGCGGCTGGAGCGCGGCGATCACCGGCTGCAGGGCGAACGTGTCGAGCTCGAGCAGCTCGGCGGCGCGCGACTCGGAGCCGTAGCGGACCAGGCGGCGCACCGCGCTCCGGACCGACGGGCTCCGGAACTCGATGCCGCGGTCGTCCCAGAAGCGCGTCCAGAAGGCGACCGCGTGCGCCGGGTCCGCGGCCTCGTCGGCGCGCGGCAGGCCCATCCGCGCCGCGACCGGCGCGAGCGCGAGGGCGACGCGGGTGCGCGGCTCGGGCGCGAGCGCGTCGAGCGGCAGGATGTGCGGCAGCGCGGCGCCGCCGAGCCGCCGCAGCTCGTCGGCCGCGGCGGCCGCGCCGTCGCCGCCGGCCGCGACCGCCCGCACGGCCGCGAGGGCGCGCAGGCGCACGTCGCGCGGCTCCAGGTTGATGAAGCGCGGGAGGTCGAGGAAGCGCTCCCGGCGCAGCCGCGCGAGCTCCGCGCTGGAGAGCGAGCTGGCGAGGAGCGGATCGTCCGTGGGATCCGGGACGAACGAGAGCACGAAGAACGTCAGCAGCGAGACGCCGACGAGGGTGGGCAGCGTCCAGAGGAGCCGTCGGAGCGCGTGGCGGAGCATCTCTCTCGCGCGGGGTCAGCGCAGGATGGCGTCGAGCAGGTCGATGCGCATCCCGAACTTGTAGGGGGAGGCCTTGACCACCTCCGTCTTCTGGCCGGAGATCGTCTCGTCGTTGCCCTCCAGGTAGCCGCCGGCGTTGATGCCGATGACCTTGCCCTGGCCGTTGAAGATGGGGCTCCCGTTCATGCCGCTCGTGCTGCGGGCGTCGTGCTGGATCAGCCAGGCGTCGGCCGCGGCCGCGGGCCGGCCGTTCGCGCCGGTGATCCGGCCGATGTTGGCGGCCAGGAACGTGGCGACCGGGTTCGCGGCGTCGGTGAGGCGCTCGGGGAAGCCGATCAGGTACACGTCGTCGCCCGCGCCGGCCGCGGCGAGCTCCTCCCGGGTGGCGAGCTCCAGGACGGCGGCGGCGCGCCCCGCGATCGACACGACGCCGATGTCGGGGGTGAGCTGGTCCGCGCTGTCGCGGTACTGGGGGTGCGTCCGCATGCTGGTCACGGCGAAGCTTATCTGGCCCCGGCCCTCGTTCTCGAGCGCCACGATCGTGCCGCCGCGGCGCTTGGCCGCCGTGATGCAGTGCGCGTTCGTCGCGAGGACGGAGGGCCGCACCGCGAACGCCGTGCAGAACCCCTCGCGCCCCGAGGCGAGCATGAAGATCCCCTTTCTGGAGCGGTCGTGGAGGTTGCGCCCGAAGTTGGCGTTCGAGGGGTGCAGCGTGCCGAGGCGCCGCTCGATCTCCTTGCGCCGCGGGTCCTCGGGCGGGAGGCGCGCGAGCTCGGCGCGCAGCTGGCTGATCTCGTCGTGGGAGGAGCGGTTGTAGAGGATGAGCCCGACGAGGCTCGCGAGCGCGACCACGAGGAGCGAGGCGAGGATGTAGGTCGTGCGACGCTGGCCCGCGGTCGCGGCGTGCACCTCCTTGTGGAGCATGGCGTTGAGCTCGACGGTGCCGCGGGGCTTCGCGCGCCCCGTGGCGGCCGAGACGGCCGAGGAGATCATCATGGCGATCGTCCGCTCGCCGACCCGCCGGGCGCCGGCCGGCGGCGCGGCGGCGACGTGCCCGGGGTGGGCCGCGGCGGGCGCGGCGTAGCCCGCGGCTTGCGCCGGGAGAGCGGCGGCGGGCGCGGGGTGGCCGGCGGCCGGCGCCGGGTACGCGGCCGGCGTGGGATAGCCGGCCGCCGGCGCCGGGTACGCGGCGCCAGCCGGGTACGCCGCGGGCGCAGGGTAGCCCGTGGGCGCGGGGTAGGCCGCCGCGGGCGCGGGGGGAGGCGGCGCCGCGTGCGCCTGCGGCGGACCCGGAGGCCGACGCTCGACGACCTCGATCCGCACCCGCGGGCCCTTCGCGCCGAACGTGACCTCGTCGCCCGAAGCGATCGCGTGCCGCTTGATCCGCTGCCCGCCCGCGTAGGTTCCGTTGCGGCTGTCGAGGTCGTACAGCACCCAGCCCGCCGCCTCGAGGCGCGCCTCGGCGTGGTGGCTGCTCGCGTCGCGATCGTGGTTCGGGTCGAACACGACGTCGTTGTCCGGCGCGCGGCCGAAGCGCACCACGCGCTTGTCATGGAGCTCCACGGACCCGGCGTTGCGCCCGAACGTGTGCACGACGCGCAGCATCACGGCGCGGGGACCCCCTTCAGCAGATCGATGCGCATCCCGATCCGGAACGGCGAGCTCTGCGTCACCGTCGTCTTGCGCCCGTCGATCGTCACGTCGTCCTCGTCGTCGATGTGCGCGGCGTGGATGCCGATCACGTGCCCGTACTGGTTGAAGATGGGGCTCCCGCTGTTGCCCCCGCGCGTGACCGCGTCGTGCTGGATGACGACGGCGCGGTCCGGCGTCGTCGCCTCGTCGTCGATGCCGGTCACCCGCCCGATGCGGCCCTCGAGGAACGTCGCCGAGGGGCTCAGCGGATCCATCAGCCGGCCGGGGAAGCCGAGGACGTAGGCGTCGTCGCCCGGCCCGATCGCCCGCAGCTCGGCGTCGTTCGCGAGCTTCACCGTGTGCGACGCCCTGCCGTCGATGCGCAGCAGGGCGACGTCCGGCGAGCCGGCCCCCGCCTGCCCGGGCTTGTACGCCGGGTGGGCCGACATCGCGACGATGCGGAGCCGCGTCTTCCCCATCGAGTCGTTCTGCGTGACGATCGGGGTGCCGCCGCGCGCGCGGCAGTCGCGGACGCAATGCGCGTTCGTGGCGAGCAGATCGGGCGCGACGGCGAAGGCCGAGCAGCAACCGCCGATGCGGTTGTCCACCTTGTAGCCCATCACGTAGAGGGCGAGCCGGTTCTGCTCGAAGATGGCGCGGCCCGAGAGCACCTGCTCCGGGATCTCGCCCGTCGGCCGCGCGGCGGGCGCGACGCCGAGGCCGACCTCGCGCGCCAGCGCGTCGGCCGCCCGGCGCGACCGGTACGCGACCACGCCCGCCACCGCCACAGCGACGAGCGCCGCGACGACGCCGAGCCCGAGCAGCAGGTTGTGGCGCGCCACCCGCCGCCGCGCCTCGTCCGCCTTGGCCCGCACGAGCGCGACCGCCTTGTCCTCGCGCTGCATCGCCTGCACGACGGCGTCCCTGACGATGCGCTGCGCGGTCTCGACGTCGACACGGCCGTCCGCGTCCGGTCCCCGCGGGGGCGGCCCTTCCTGCGGGGCGGCCGGAGCCTGCCGGCCACGCTTGTCGTTGCTGCGCAGCATCGCGGTGGGTGGCGCGCGCACGTGCGCGGCGCGCGGCCTAACGGAGCAGGTAGTAGCCGGCGATGGTAACGCACGCGACGGCGCTCACGATCATCAAGATCACGAGCCACTGCGGCGCGCCGTCGGTCGGGATCATGATCGGCTCGTCGCCCTGGACGGGGGCGCGGGCCTTGCGCTCCTCGAGCGCGTCGTCCGCCGGCAGGGGCGAGATGACGGGGTCGTAGTCGTCGCCGTCCTCGTCCAGGTCGCTGTCCGCGGCGCTCAGCCACGACTTCGGCGAGGGGGGGCGCTGCGAGATCTTCTTCTCGTCGAGCTCCTTCACCTTGCGCGCCGGCTCGGACGCGGCGGCGTTCTGCGCGAGGAGGTGCTCGGGCAGCGAGTACTTCTGGTAACGGAGCTCCTCGATGTCCACGAGGTCCGCCTCGGCGAGCCCGTCGCCGTCGAACTTCGCGACCACCACCGTGATGTTGTCGTGGCCGCCCGCCTGGTTGGCCCGATCCGTCAGCACCTTGCAGGCCTCGATCGGATCGTCGACGGTCCGCAGCACCTCGCGGATCTCCTCGTTCCGCACCATGCCCGAGAGCCCGTCGGAGCAGAGCATCAGCGTGTCGCCCCGCTTGAGCTCCACGTAGGTGAGGTCGACCTGCACCGAGTCCGCCGTGCCGAGCGCCTGGAGGATGATGTTGTTGTGCTCGAAGGTCTCGGCCTCCTCCTCGGTGAGCTGGCCGGCCTCGATGAGCTGGTTCACGAGCGACTGATCGCGCGTCACCTGCACGAGCCGATCGCCGCGCAGGACGTACGCGCGGCTGTCGCCGACCTGACCGAGGAACAGGTGATCGTCCATGAGCGCGGCGATGGTCGACGTCGTCCCCATCCCGCGCCGGGTGCGATCGAGCTTCGCCTCGCTGAAGATCCTGAGGCCCGCGGCCTCGATCGCCTGCACGAGCCGCGCCGCGAGCTCGTCGTGGTCCTGCGGGGGACCGCCGGCGCTCATCCGCTGGTAGATGATGTCGACCGCGAGCTGGCTCGCGACCTCGCCGGCCGCGGCGCCGCCCATGCCGTCGCACACGCCGAGCAGCGCGCCGCGCTCGCCGACCACCTGGTAGCGGTCCATCTCCATCAGGCCGCGGCTCGCCTTGGTGAGATCCGCGACGATGAAGTTGTCCTCGTTGTGCTCGCGGACCTGCCCCACGTCGGTCCGGCCGAACAGCCGCAGCACGACCTCGGGTCGACGCGGATCGGCCGGCGCCGCGGCCCCGCCGTCCGTGTCGTCGGGGCGCTGCGCGCCCTCGGCCGGCTCGTCGCCAGCGGCGGGGCGCAGGGTCGAGCCGTCGCCGACGGTCTCCGCGGCGGGGGTCTCGTCGAGCGCGCCGTCGTGCGACGCGGCGACCGACGGGGCCCCGAGGGAGGCGTGCGCGTGAACGCCGGCCGGCGGCCCGTCGGGGGTCGCCCCGTCCGCGAGGTCGTCCGACCGCGTCGGGCTTCCATCCGCGTCCTCCTCGCGCAGCCCGCCGGCGGTGAGCCGCACCCGCGGCGGCGGAGGGAGCTTCCTCCCGACCTTGTCGGGGCCTGCGGCGCCGGGCGCCTTCACGGATTTCACGGCGATGCCAGCCTTCTGTTCGCGCGCGGCGTTCGCGGCCGGGCGCATCTTGGGCGGCGGGGGCGGCTTCCAGTTCACGGGCTTGCCTGCTTCCAGAGACCCCGCCTTGCCGGCCTCGAGCGACGCGGCGCCGTGCGGGGAATCACCAAGGGCCTTGCCCGCGTTGCCGCTGGAGTCGGTCCCCACCGACGCCGCGCTCGAGAGCCCCTCGACTTCCAGCGCCTCGGTCGGCGTTTCGCGGACGGTCGGGTCGCTCATCGGGGGAGATCCACGCGGAACAGGTGCTGCCCGATGCGCACGAAGTCGCGATCGTGGAGGCTGACGTCCTCGCGGATGGCGACGTACGTCCCGTTCGACGACTCCAGGTCGGTGAGCGTGAACTCCCCCGTGGCCGGGTTCCTCCGGATGGCGGCGTGGCGTCGCGAGAGGAACGGGTCGGCCGTGAACACGATGTCTCCCGTTTCCCGTCCGATCACCGTCTCGTCCCGGTAGAGGTGGTACACGTCCCGCGTCACGCCCTCCACCGTCCGCTGGCAGAGTCGCGCCCGCCGGTGGATGGCGGGCGAGCCAAACAGCAACGTTCCATGCTGGATCGCATGGCCGAGGCCTCGCTCCCCGTCGCTCACGGTCTGAAACTGTAACACCTCAAGCCCCAGGAGGAGCAAGTCGGCATCTCGAAGGGCGTGCGTCTTCCGGATGCGCAGGTAGATGCGGTTGACGCTGCCCAGGTCACGGAGAACCCAGGACCCGTTCTGCGGAACGATCCGCGCGTGCCGCGGCGAGACGTACAGGTCGTCCTCGAGGACGATATCCCCCTCGGTGCGGCCGATGTCGATCTGCGGGCCGGTGAGGGGAAAGCTCTTCCCCTCGGTCCCGTCTTCGACGATCACGATGAGCTTGCCATCGGGCGCCCGGGCCGGCCGCGTGTCGGCCGGGACCCACGCCGGCGGGCGGACCGAATAAGACGCCCGCAGCGGAGCGAGCGGCACCTGGGAGGGCGGCGGCGCGCTGCCCGCCTCGGTCGAGAGCGGCCCGGCGGCGTCGCCCTGCGGGGGCCGCGGCGGGTCGTGCGGGGGCCGCGGCGGGTCGTGCGGGGGCCGCGGCGGGTCGCGCCCGACCTCCGGGGCGAGCGAGGGCGCGGGCTGCGGGCGGTCGGCGGTGGGCCTGGACGGGCGCTCGGAGACGGGCCGCTCGCCCTCGAGCGGCGCCCCGCAGTACTTGCAGAACCGCGTGCCCGCGAGGCACTGGCCGTGGCAGCGCGCGCACTCGACCGGCCGGGCCGGCGCCTTCTGCGACGACGCGATGTCGAGCACCGGCGAGCCGACGATCTTGTCGGGGGTGCTGCCGCTGGCCGGGGGAGGGGGCAGCCGCGGGGGCGGCTGGGCGACCGGCGGCAGCGGAGGCGGCGCCGGCCTGGCCGGCGGCGAGGCGCCGGGGCCCTGCCGCAGCGCGTCCCCGGCGCCGGGGCGCTCGTCGCGCGACGCGGGCGGCGGCGCGGCCTCGGGCGCAGGCGCGTGCCGGGGCGCGGCCTCCTGGACCCCCCGCGCCGTCGTCTTGGTCTCGTCGGGCGGCGGGTGCGCCACGTACGGCGCGGCGGGGGACAGCGCGCCGTCCGGGTCGCTGCCCCTCGTTCGCCTGGGCGCGACGCTCGCCGGCTGCAGCGCCGCAGCCGGCGCGGCGCCGTCCTTCCGGTGGAGCGGCGCGCCGCACGTCACGCAGTAGCGATAGCCCGGCGGGTTGTCCCCGCCGCAGCTCGCGCACGAGAGCCCCAGCAGCGCCTCGGTGATCGAGGGCGTCGCCTGCGCCACGGACGGCGCCTCCGCGTCGCTCCGGTCCGCGGGCCGCGGCCCTTGCAGCGCCGGCGCCATCTGGATGGCGCTGTCCAGCGCGCCCACGGCCGGCGTCGCGGCGCCCTCGCGCGCGGGCGCGGAGGCGGACCGCGCGGCGAGCTCCGCGCGGCCGTGCGCCGCCGGCATGGAAGGCTCCGTCCTCGCCGAGCCGATCGGGCTGAACGAGAACACCGGCGCCTCCGGGCGAAGGCGCCCCGGCGCGCTGCGGGCCCCCGGCGCCCGGGCGGCCCCGCGGGCGTCGTTCGCGGGCGGCGCGTCGGCCTGCGCGGGCGAAGGCAGCGCCGGGAGCGACACCTGGGGCAGGCCGCTCGGCGGCGTCGGCGGGGCGACGCGCGCCTCGCGCGCCTTGAGCCGTCGGCCGCAATCCTGACAGAACGTCAGATCGGCAGCGTTGTCGCGACCGCACACATCGCAGATCACGCTGCCGAGGGGACCGCGGAGCGACGGTCGAGTCAAGTGGACGGTGCGTTCTCTCGAGCGGGCAGGGGGAGCCGCTCAGCGCCGACCGAGCTCGGTCCGCACCTCGAGCAGGAGCTCGAAGCCCACGAACTGCGCGATGCCGGTGCCCCGCTCGTAGTTGGCCGTGTCCTTCCAGCCCGCGATCAGCACCGGCCGGTAGACGCAGCTGACGCCGAGCACCGCGCGGCGCGACACCTCCAGCTCGACGCCGACGCCGCCGAAGATGAGCGCGCCGCCCGTCTCGACGCCCCACTCGTTGCCGTAGACGACGCCGCCGATGCCGGCGGAAAAGTACGGGGCCGCTCGGTAGCCGATGTCCGGCATGTACCTCATCTCGGCGCGCAGCTGCTGGAAGATCCCGAGCCGGTAGAGGTTGCTCGAGTCCATCTTCGTGAACTGGTACGCGCCGCCGAAGTACCAGGGGCCCGGCGATCGGTAGCCGCCGCGGATCGCGAGCCCGCCGCCGCTGCCTAGGATGCACGAGTACAGCGGCCCCGATCTCGGGCAGACGGCGCCGGGGTCGAGGCTGATCTCCGCCACGAGGGCGACGCCGTACTGCGCGTACTCGACGTGCAGCGGCGGCGGCCGCGCGGCGAGCTCGACGCGCGGCTTGACGGGAGGAGGCGGTGGCCGCGCGGCGGCGTCGCTCGCCTGTGCGTCGCGCGCGGCGCGTTCGGGCGCGGCGAGCGCGCCGTCGCTCCCGTCGCTCCCGTCGCGCGCGGCCTCGCCTGTCCGGGCGTCGGCGCGAGCGTCGGGCGCGGCGGCGGGGAGGTCGCCCTCAGCCTTGCCCTCCGGCGGCGCGGCAGGCGCTGTCAAGGACAGCAGCGCGCTCGCCGCGAGGGTCGCGGCCGGGAGCGCGCCGGGCGGAGGTCGTAAACGCACGAGTTGCTTGAGATACGCGAGAGATCTGCCGCCGGCAACGCCCGTCCGCGCGCGGGCGGCGGGGCCCGGGGGCGGCTGTCAGTCCCCCGCCGCGCCGCCAGGAAAAGAGCGGACGGGAGGGGGAGGCGAGCGGTCTCGTGAAGCTCGACTCCATACGCCGCTTGACGGCAGCTGCGAGGGTCGCCTAAACGAAGCCACCTTCATGGAGATTCACCTCGACAAGCGTGCCGTAAAGCAGATCCGCCTCTCTGCGGCGGATGCCGTTGAGGAAGGCGACACCGAGGCGCTGCGCGAGGACGTCCTCGAAGCGTTCTCGGAAGAGCAGGTCGAAGAGATCGAGCGTCGTCTGGACAGCGGTGACTTTTTTGAGTTCTTGACCGACGTGCTCGACGAGTGGGGGGGCGACGACGTAGACGAGCTCTTCGAGCTCCTCGAGACGCAGCTCGGCGACATCGGCATCGACCTGAAGTACGAGCCGCGCGAGGACGACGACGACCTCGACGAGGCGGAGGACGACGACCTCGGCGACGATGACGACGACGAGGGCGACGACGACGCCGAGCTCGAGCCCGAGGACGACGAGGACGACTGACCGCGGGGCGGGCCGCCGGAAGGGCGGTCCATCGCCACGGCTGGCCGCCGCCACGGCCGGCCGCCGCCGACACGGCGATGCGCCGTGCGGCGCTCCGCGTCAGCGGTCCTTTTCGCTGTCTTTTCCGCCGTCGAGCTCGCGCACGATGTAGTCGGCGCACGGGCGCTGCAGCGCCGGGAGCGACGGGCAGATCGCGTGCGCGCAGCGCGCGTAGCGCGACTCGGGGAGCTCCCGGGTGATGAGCGCCGCGGTCGCGCACGCCTCCTGGGTCCGGCCGTCCTCGCGCCACAGCTTCGCCTCGGCCCAGAGCGCGTCGTCGCGCAGGATGGACGCGGGGTGGTTCGTGTAGAGCTTGCGCAGCTCGCGGCGCGCGGCCGCGCGATCGCCGAGCGCGTCGCGGTAGAGCCGCGCGATCTCCAGCTGCGCGTCGTCGAACCGCGCGCGGTCGTAGCTGCCGGTCGCGGCGGACTCGCGCGGCGCGAGCAGCTCCCTCAGGTAGCCGATGGCTTCCTCGGGGCGCCCGAGCGCGGCGGCGAGCTCCGCCGCGCGGAACAGCGCGTCGTCGGTCAGGCTGCCGGCCGGGTACGGGTGCGCGCGCGCGGCGGCGACGAGCGTACGCAGCGCGCCCTCGCGATCGCCGCTCTGCTCGAGGAGCAGGCCCGTGTGGTAGGCGACGTCCTGATCGAGCTCCGTCCCGCGAAACGCCGGGCCGTGTTGCCGCAGCCACGCGAGCGCGCCGCCCGCGCCGGCGCGCTCCTCCTCGCGCCGGAGGAGCCGCTTCAGCGCGTTGCGCGCGAGCCCGTGCGACGGGTTCCGCCGCGTCGCCGCGAGGAGCATCGCGTAGCCCGCGTCGGCGTCGCCGTGCTCGATCTCGAGGTCGGCGAGCTCGAACTCCGCGCGCACCGAGCGCGGCCCGCGCGGCGAGTCGGCGAGCAGCCGCTCGTACGACGCGCGCGCCTCGGCCCAGGCCTCGGCGCGCTCGAACGAGCGCGCTTGCAGGAGGCGCGCCTCGTCGCGGTCCTTCACGCGCAGCGCGCGCGACGCGGCGCCGTCGAACGAGCGGGCCGCCTCGTGGTAGCGCCCCGCGTGGTAGGCGCGCTCGCCGGCGGCCATCGCGGCGACGTAGGCGTCGCCGCGCGCGGGCGCGCACGCGGGGCCGAGCAGCGCGGCGATCGCGAGGGCGAGCGCCGAGGCGGCGGCGCGGCGGCTCATGCGCGCGCGCCCTCGTGGCCGCGATCGCGCGGCGTCGAGAGCACCTCGTCGAGCGCCTCGGCGAGGGCGCGCGCCGCGGGCGCGACCTGCTCCGGCGCGACGTCGAGGTGGGTCACGGCGCGGACGGTGCTCTTGCCGGTCGCCCCGATCAGCACGCCGCGCCGCCGCGCGGCGTCGACGAGCCGCTCGGCCGGGATCCCGGGCGTGTCGACGTAGAGGATGTTCGTCTCGGGCTCCTCGATCGTCGCGGGCGGCGCGGTCGCGCCCGGCCGGGCGGCGCGTCGCGCGGCGTCGCGCATCGCCCGCGCGATGGTGCGCGCGGCCTCGTGGTCCTCGGCGATGCGGCCCTGGTGGTGCGCGAGCGCGTACAGGGCGGCGGCGGCGAGCACGCCCGCCTGACGCATGCCGCCGCCGAGCATCTTCCGGAAGCGCAGCGCGGCGCGGATCGCGTCGGCGCCGCCGCACAGCGCGGAGCCGACCGGGGCGCCGAGCCCCTTCGAGAAGCAGACGCTCACCGTGTCGAACGGCGCCGCGAGCTCGGCGACCGTCCGGCCCGAGGCGACCGCCGCGTTCCAGAGGCGCGCGCCGTCGAGGTGGAGCGCGAGGCCGTGCGCGCGCGCGACCTTCGCGATGGCGAGGACGTCGTCCTGCGGGAAGACGCGCCCGCCGGCCCGGTTGTGGGTGTTCTCGATCGCGACGACGCGCGTGCGCGGCTGGGTGTACTGCGGCGGCTTGATCGCGTCCTCGACGTCCGCCGCCGTGAACAGGCCGCCGCGCCCGGCGAAGGCGAACTGCACGCCGCTCCACGCGGCCCCGGCGCCGCTCTCGTAGAACGCGCAGTGCGCGCCCTCGCCCGCGATCACCTCGTCGCCGCGCTGCGTGTGGCAGAGCAGCGCGATCTGGTTGCCCATCGTCCCGCTGGGCACGAACAGCGCGGCCTCCTTGCCGGTGAGCTCCGCGGCGCGCTCCTCGAGCCTGCGCACGGTGGGGTCCTCCCGGTACACGTCGTCGCCGACCTCGGCCGCCGCCATCGCCGCGCGCATGGCCGCGGTCGGTCGGGTCACCGTGTCGGAGCGGAGATCGATCATCGCTTGCCTCCTGAAAACCTCGGCTGTCGGCCCGGCCGACATGCTAGCACCGCGCCCCCTCGCCCCTACGCGGGGCCCTCCGCCGCGAGCCGCGGGAACCGCTCGGCCATCCGCCACGCGATGCGCGTCGCCATCGCCATGATCGGCACCTGCGAGTTCACGCCGATGCTCGTGGGGAGGATGGAGCCGTCGGCCACGAAGAGCCCCGGCAGCTCGAAGCACTCGCCGCTCTGATCGACGATCCCGCGCCGCGGATCGTTCGCGACGCGCGCGCTCCCGAGCGGGTGGAACGCCATGCACTCGATGCGGCGCGCGTCGACGGGGGCGCGCTCGGCCGCGAGCGCGGCGTCCATCGACGTGATCGGCGGGGCGCCGATCATCGCGGTGTAGACCTCGCGCGCGCCGGCGGCGATCGCCATCTCGCTGAGGAGGGTGATCGAGCGGCGCAGCCGCGCGAGATCCCGCGGCGCCATCGCGTACGAGACGAGCGGCTCGCGGCCGAAGCCGGGGCGGACGCGGCCGCCGCCCTCGTCGTGGATCATGGCGCCGAAGACCGCGCAGCGCGGCAGCGCGCGGACCCGCCGCCGCAGCGCGGGCCCGACGCCCGGGAGGCCGGCCGCGAGCACGTTCACCGCCGAGTAGACGCCGACGAGCTTGATCCCCTCGGCGTCGAAGTGGTCGGAGTAGACGCTCTGGAGCGCGCCGTCCCAGCCGTTCAGCGCGTCGTCGAACCGCGCGACCACGCGCACCGCGGGGTGCAGCGTCACGTCGTTGCCGAGCGCGCCGCTCGCCTTGAACGCGCCCGCCGTGCGGAGGAGCAGCGGCGTGTGCAGCGTGCCGCACGCGGCGACCACCACCTTCGCGCGCACGCGGAAGCGGCGCGGCGGGGCGCCGGGCTCTCCGCCGAGCAGCGTCCCCTCGACGCCGGCCGCGCGCCCGCGCCGCACGGCGATCCGCTCGACGAGCGCGTCGGCGACGACGCGCGCGCCGCGCGCCGTCGCCGACGGCAGGTAGGCGACGTCGACCGAGCGCTTCGCCCCGGCGGGGCAGGTGAAGTTGCACCGCCCGTTCCCCTCGCACGCGTCGCCGGTGTTGCGGCGGAGCGGGCGCATCGGGATGCCCAGCCGCCGCGCCCCCTCGACGAACCGCGCCGTCGACGCGGAGCGCATCGCCTCCGGCACCTCGCGGACGTGGAGCCGCTCCTCGACGCTCTCGTACGCCGCCTCGAGCGCCCGCTCCGAGAGCTCGTCGAGGCCGAGGTCGCGCACCCACCGCGCGTGGACGCTGCCCGGGATGCGGAAGCAGACCCCGCCGGTCACCACCGACGAGCCGCCGACCGCGCGCCCGAGCGTGAGGGAGATGATCGGCGTCTCGCCCACGCCGAACGCCGTGACCATGCCGCCCTCGCGGAACAATCGCCGCAGCGACTCGCTGGGCTTCCAGCGCTGGTAGTCGTCGGGGCGGTAGTAGGGGCCCTCCTCGAGCACGATCACGCGGCGCCCCGCCTCGGCGAGCAGCGCCGCCACGACCGCGCCGCCGGCGCCCGAGCCGACCACGGCGACGTCGCACGCCTCGTCGAACCCCGCCGGCAGATCGCGCCCGCGGACGATCGGCTCGCCCGACGCGATGGCGCCGCTCACGCGTCGCCCCGGGCGGCGGGCGTCGCGCGCGGAGGCCCGCCCGCGTCGGCGCGGGGCGCGGCCGGAGCGCCCGCGGCCGGGCGGAGCGCGGGCAGGCGGCGGCGCGCCGCGGTGCTCTCGCGATCGAGGCCCGTCAGCGCGAGCTCCGCGCCCTCCTCGAAGGCGGGGATGCACATCGGCACCTTGAAGGCGACGAGCAGCATCGCGAGGAGCCCGGAGCGGCTCGACTCCAGCGCCTCGAGGTAGGCGAGCCGACGGCCCAGCGGGAGCCGGCTCATCCGGCCGAAGGCGCCGATCACGAAGGGCGGCAGGAGCTCGAGGCAGGCGGCCAGCAGCGCGAAGCCGCGCCGGGTCTCGGGGCTGGCCTGCCCGAGCGAGAGATCCAGCGCCGCGACCGCGCGCTCGCACACCTCGGCCCCCGGCGGGGCGAGCTCGCCGCGCTCGTCCTCGTCGCAGAGCATCGCCTCCGCGGCGGACCACGCGACGCGGCGCGCCCAGGGCGAGAGCCCGCGCCCGGGGCGGTCCAGCCGATCGAGCCCACGCGCGGCGCGCTCGCGCGCCGCCTCTCCCGCGTTCTCCTGCATGGCCGCGAGAGCCTAAGCCCGGATCGACCCGGCGCCGAGGCCCAAGGCGGCGCGCGCCGCGACCGGGTGATCCCGGGCGCTGGCCGCGGCCACGCGGAGGGGTCGCGTTCGAGGGTCGGCCGCGGCCCGCGGCGCTGCTCGTCGAGGCCGGCCGCGCGCGGCGGGGCGCCCGGCGCTCTCTCCTCGACCCCGGCGCTTCCTCCTCGAGGCCGACACGACGCACCGCGCGGTGGCGAGCCGCGGGCCGCGCTCGATCGGCGCGCCGCCGCCCCGCGTTCGCGCGTCGTTGCAGAACGACATCCTGGCGGTCCGCGGGGATGTGCGCCGCGCGCGTCGAGGCTCGGTTCCCGCCGGGCTTGCGCGCGCCACCGCCGCGCGCGCGGGCTGCCGGCGCGGATCCGGTTCTGGTATTCAGCGGAGCGGCCGGGGGAACACGGAGGAACGATGGCGGAGCGATCGCTGCAGCACCGGGATCCCGAT
This sequence comes from Sorangium sp. So ce185, assembly GCF_051526825.1. NCBI lineage: Bacteria > Pseudomonadati > Myxococcota > Polyangiales > Polyangiaceae > Sorangium > Sorangium sp. So ce185. The sequence goes on from NZ_CP150316.1 coordinate 3,323,053, forward strand.
AGCAAGGACGACGAGACGCTGAGGAGAGAAGCGCGCGTGCACCTCGCGAGCGAGCCTGCTCTGCAGCTCGTGGCGGAGCTGATCGCGCGGCTGCGCGAGCTCGATCTGCCGTGGTGGACGCCGGTCAAGCTGCGCGAGCGGTTCGGCGCGGTCGAGCGGATGAGCTGGTTCCGCGAGCGGAGCGACGTTCGCCAGCAGATCACGACCTCGCTCACGGGCCTCTCGCCGCGGGCCGCCCGCCGCAAGACGCCGGACTTCCAGGGCGCGCTCATCGACTCCGTCATCGACGAGGGCGACATCACCCCGCGCGCGTTCGAGGCCGCGTTCGATCCGCGCGATCTCGCCGTGTACGGCCCGGCCGGGGGCTACTGGCAGTTCTTCCGCGAGTCGATGCCGTGGGATCAGGACACGCCGCAGCACCAGGAGATCGTCGCCTGGCTGCTCAAGGCGCTGCTCGCGGACCGGAGCCCGTTCGAGGGCATCGGCAGGACGCCGATCCTCACGCCGTGGGACGTGCGCACGGCGATCGACGGCCGGCTGTGGCAGACCCGGATCCCGCTCGAGGTCCGCGTCGCCATCGACAACGCGCGGCTCAAGCAGGAGCGCGAGCGCCCGGGCGTGCCGTTCCACGCCGACGGCGAGCTCGCGATCGCCGGGCCGGACGTGATCGCCGCGAACATCCCGCCGCGCGAGATCCTCCCCGTGGTGCAGCTCGCGCAGAAGGCGATGCGCTTCGACGCGGCGCGCGCCGCCACGCCGAAGGCGGACGCGCCGAAGGCGGCGCCGGCCGAGGTGTCGTCGGTCCGCAGCGGCGCGCCCGCGCCGTCCGCCGCGCCGCCCGGCGGCGCGCCCGCGCCGGCCGTGCCGGCCGCCGGCGCTCCCGCGTCGGCCCCGGCGGCGTCCGCGCCGGTCTCGCCCGGCGGTGCGCCCGCGTCGAAGCCGGCGGCGTCCGCGCCGGTGTCGCCGGCCGGCGTGCCCGGTTCGGCGTCCGCGGCGTCGGCCCCCGCGTCGTCCGGCAACGCGCCCGCCTCTTCGCCGGCGGCGCCAGCCTCGGTGTCGTCCGGAGGCGCGCCGGATCCCGGCAAGCCCGCCGCGGCCGCCGCTCCGGGCGGGGCCTCCTCCGGGGCGGCGAGCTCGCCGCCGGCAGGGCTCCCGCCCTCGGTGAGCAGCCCGCCGGCCGGCGCTCCTGCGGGCTCGAAGCCGGCCGGAGGCATCACGCCGCCGAGCGCGATCGTGACGAGGCCGCCGTCGACCGGCGGCGCCGCGGCGGCGTCCGTCTCGTCGCAGGTGGCCGAGCCGCCGCGCAGCAGGCTCCCGAGTGACCCCGGCGTCTCGTCGGCGCGCCCGTCGACGCCTCCCGCGCCGCCCGCGGCGCGCGCGTCGACGCCGCCCGCGCCGCGCGCGTCGACGCCGCCCGCGCCGCCCGCGCCGCGCGCGTCGACGCCGCCCGCGCCGAGCGCCTCGCCGGCCGGGGTCGAGTCGCTCGACGATCTCGAAGCGGAGGACGCCGACGAAGGCGACGGCGCGCCAGCCGACAGCGAGCGCACAAATCCGTGGGCGGTCTCGAGCGACGAGAAGGCCAAGGCCGAGGTGGACGACCTGGACGACCTCGGCGAGGTGGAGCCGGCGAGGTAGGGCCGCCCGAGGGCGCGAGGCCGCACGGGCCGCGCGCCACACGGCATCGCCGCAGCGCGGCGCCTCACCGCCGCGCGGCGCCTCACCGCAGCGCGCCGCGCCGTATCGCCCAGCACAGATCGCCGCGCCGCGCGCGGCCTCCTTCATCTTTCTTCACGAGCGCGCCTGCACATCCTTCACACGCCCTGCGCAGCTTCGTCGTGGCTCGGGGCCGCGCGTTTGCGGCTCCAGCCTCGCAGCCCGGGGCCGCGCGAGCGCGGCTCCGGCCGACTGCGACCGGGGCCGCGCGCGTCCGGACGAGCCGGGCGCCGCGCGGACATGCCCCGTGCACGGATCGACAGCGGAGACGCTCACGGAGGGTGCTCATCATGTTGGGATTCATCGTTGGAACGGCCTGCCTGATCGGCCTGATCATGACCCTGAAGCGCGCCGGCCGGTACGATTGCGGCGGGCACTGGGGCGCGGGGCCGCGCCCCTTCGGCCGGCGCGGCTTCGGCGGCTTCGGCTTCCGCCGTCGCTTCTTCCTGTCGTTCCTCTTCGACCGGCTCGGCACCACGCCGTCGCAGGAGAAGGCCATCGTCGCGGCCGTCGACGAGCTCCGCGCCGCCGCGGACGCGCACCGGAGCGAGATCCGCAGCACGCGCGCGGACGTCGCGGCCGCCATGCGGAGCCCGAGCTTCGACGAGACGCGCCTCGGCGAGCTCTTCGCGCGGCACGACACCGCCATCGAGTCGCTGCGCAAGGCCGCGGTCGGCGCGCTCGGCAAGGTCCACGCCGTGCTCGAGGACCGCCAGCGCGAGCAGCTCGCGGACCTCATCGAGATCGGGCCGGCCGCGTTCCGCGATCTGTGGTCCGGCAGGGCCGGTCGGCGCGGCCACCGCGCCGACCCCTACAGGACGCACGGCGAGTGGGCGTGAAGGAGGCAACGAAGACCATGATGCGACGCCAGATCACGATCACGCTGCTCGTCCTCGGCACCGTCTTCGGTTACGCCTCCGGCTTCTCGGCGCTGCGCTGCCGGGCCGAGGCCCGCCGCGACGCCTTCCAGCGCCACGTCGCGTCCCTCTGCGTGGACGCCGCGCGGGAGGCGGAGCGCTCCTCGTGGCGGAGCGCCGCGCCCGCGCGCCCCGCGGCGCCGGAGACCGACACCGCCCCCGGCCGCTGAGCTATACACGACAGAGGCGGCCGCCGCGCGCTGCCGCCCCTTCCCTTCGGGTCCCTCCATGGCGCTGCGGCTCCTGCTCATCGACGACGACTCCAGGCTCCACGCCCTGCTCGCGAGCTACCTCGAGCAGAACGGCTTCACGGTCACGGTCGCGTGCGACGGCGCGCGAGGCCTCGCGGCGCTCGCCGCGGGCACCTTCGACGCCGTCCTGCTCGACGTGATGATGCCCGGCATGGACGGCATCGAGGTCGTGCGCCGCATCCGGCAGAAGAGCTCGATGCCGATCCTCATGCTCACCGCCCGCGGCGACGAGGCCGATCGCGTGGTCGGCCTCGAGATCGGCGCCGACGACTACATCGCCAAGCCGTTCAGCCCGCGCGAGCTGCTCGCGCGCCTCCGCGCCGTGCTCCGGCGCGCCACGCCCGACGCCGCCGGCGAGCGGATCGTGGCCGGGGACATCGCCATCGACGTGCCCGGCCGCGTGGTCACCGTCGCGGGCAAGCCCGCGGAGCTCACCGGCATCGAGTTCGACATCCTCGTCGCCCTCGCGCGGCGCGCCGGCCGCGTCGTCGCCCGCGAGGCGCTCCTCGAGGAGGCCGGCCGCGGCGACGTCAACGTCGGCGGGCGGACCGTCGACGTGCACATCTCGCACCTGCGGCAGAAGCTCGCCGACGACCCGAGGTCGCCGAAGCTCATCAAGACCGTGCGCGGGGTCGGCTACGTGCTCGCCAAGGACCGCGCGTGATGCGCTGCCGCTCGTGGCTGTTCGAGAACGGGCGGAAGGTCTCGATCAACCGCTTCCTCAGCGCCCGGCTGCACCGCCGGATCTTCATGTGGTTCGGCGCGACCATCCTGATCACCGCGTTCGCGGCGATCGCGACGGTCGGCGCCATCGACCGCGTCGGCAACTCCGGCTGGCGGCACGAGCACGCCCGCGCCCAGTCCTTCGTGGGCCTCCAGTTCCAGCGGGTCTGGGGCGATCCCGTGGCCCGCGACGCCCTCGCCCGCGTGATCGCGGAGGAGTTCGACACCGACCTGGACCTCCTCGACGCGAAGGGGCGGCGGCTCGCGCGGTACGGCCAGCCCTGCCGGGTGCAGCCCCTGGTCGCGCCGGTCCCCGGCGACGGCGGCTCGCTCGGCACCGTGCTCCTCTGCCCCGGGCGCGGCCGGTCCGGCGCGTCCCTCCGCCTCGCCCTGCCGCTGTTCGCCGTGGCCGCCGTCCTGTGGGCGGCCTCGGGCCTCATCTCGCGCCGCCTCGCGCGCCCGCTCGTCGACCTGGCCCACGTCGTCCACGAGATCGGCGCCGGCAAGCTGTCGAGCCGGGTCCGGCTCGACCGCCACGGCCACGGCGAGGTCGGCGTGGTCGCCGAGGCGGTCAACGACATGGCCGCGCGCATCGAGCGCCAGATCGCCGACCAGCGAGAGCTCCTCGCCGCGGTGTCGCACGAGCTCCGCACGCCGCTCGCCCGGATCCGCCTGCTCACCGAGATTGCCCGCGGGGACGGCGGGGCCGGCGCGCCCGTGCTCGACGATCTCGATCGCGAGGTCATGGAGATCGACGCGCTCGTCGGCGACCTCCTGGCGAGCTCGCGCATCGACTTCGCCGCGCTCACCCTGACGCGCCTCGACCCGGCCGAGGCCGCGATCCGCGCGCTGGAGCGCGCCGGGCTCGACCCGACGCTGCTGGAGGTCGCCGAGGGGACGCCGGCGTTCGAGGCGGACGCGACGCTGCTGGCGCGCGCGCTCGCCAACCTGCTCGAGAACGCGCGCGCGCACGCGGGCGGGGCCGAGCGGCTGCGCGTCCGCCCCGGCGGTCCGAGCCGCGTCGTCTTCGAGGTCGAGGATCGCGGGCCCGGGTTCGCGGACGGGGAGGAGACGCGCATCTTCGAGCCGTTCTTCCGGCGCGAGCGGGCGCAGGGCGGGGAGAGCGGCGCCGAGCGCGGCTCGCTCGGCCTGGGCCTCGCGCTGTGCAAGCGCATCGCCGAGGCGCACGGGGGTCGCGCGTTCGCCGAGCGCCGCGGGGGCGGCGGGGCGCGCGTGGGCATCGAGCTCGCGCTGCGCCCGCCGGCGAGCGCCGCGCGCCTCCGCGATCGCCCTCGCCGCGTCTAGTTCCGCCCGCCAGAAGTCCGGCCAGGGATCCGGAGAGAGAGAGAGTTCAACGCAAAGGCGCAAAGGCGCAAAGACGCAAAAAAGATTTGTAGTTTTGCGCCTTTGCGCCTTTGCGCCTTCGCGTTTATTTCTCTATCGCTCGCGAGGCAGATCCCTGGCGGGAGTTCTGACCCGCGGTACTAGCTTCCGCGCGCCAGCGATCTCGGAAGGGGTGGCCGACGCGCGGCGGACGCCCGGGGGGGAGCCCCGAGGCCGGCAGCAAGCGGACCGGGCGGGCGCGTTCCCGCTTGACCGCGCGACGGCGCCGGTGCGAGGCTCCGTGAGCTCGCGACCATGCGTATCCTCCTCTGTGAAGATCAGGACGCGATCCGGCGCATGATCGAGGCGCTGGTCGGCGCGAGCGGCCATGAGGTCATCGGCGTCGGCACCGGCCCCGAGGCGGTGGAGCGCGCCCTGACCGAGCCCTTCGATGTTCTCCTGCTCGATCTGATGCTCCCCGGCAGCATGGACGGCTTCGAGGTCTGCGCGCGCCTCCGCGCGGACCCGGCGACGGCCAGCCTGCCGATCGTCGTGATCAGCGCCCTCGACGACCGCGAGGCGCGCGCCCGCGCCGAGGCGCTCGGCGCGACCGCCTACTACGCGAAGCCGTTCCGGCCCCTCGAGCTCCTGGAGCTCATCGGCGGGCTCAAGGCCGCGCGGCGGGCCTGACCGCCGCCGCGACTCCCTGGCCGGCGCAAGAGCGCGCTGGAACGCGGCGCGGGTTTTGGCTACACCCCGCCGTCATGCACACTCGGTGGCGCGGGGTTATGGCTTCGATGCTCGCGGCGGTCGCCCTCTCGGGGCTCGCGGGCTGCGACGGGGACAAGAGCAAGGCGCAGTCCGCCGCCGACGCGGGCGCGCTCGACGCCGGCCCGGCGCTCCCGGTCGTCGGCGGCAAGCTCGGCGCGGAGCTCGCGGCGGCGGCGGCGTCGGGCGGCCCCGAGAGCCGGCCGGCGCCGGGCGGCGCGAAGGACGGCCCGCCGGAGAACGGCGTGTTCTCGGCGCAGGCGGCGGTCGCCGCGCTCCCGAAGGACGTGCCCTACAAGATCGAGGTCATCGACGCCGGCAGCGAGCCGCGCGCCCAGCTCGCCGCGAAGGTCGATCCGAAATCCGAGCAGAAGGTCGCCATGACGCTCGGGCTGCGCATGGGCGGGCCGCAGGGGTTGCCGAACCTCGAGCTCGGCCTGAGCATCAAGGCCGACAAGCCGGCGGACAAGCCCAAGGAGGGCGCGCCCGCGCCCGCGGCGCCGACGACGGTGACCGCGAAGATCACGTCGGCGACGCTCGCGTCCATGTCCATCGGCGGCCCGCCGAAGGAGCTCGCCGACGCGCTGGCGAGGCTGAAGGGGAGCGCCCTGCGCTACGATCTCTCGCCGGCGAACGCGGTCAGCAACCAGAAGCCCGAGCTCGCCAAGGACGCCGATCCCGGGCTCCAGCCGCTGCTCGCCGCCCTCGGGGAGGCCATCGCGCTCCTCACGCCGCCGCTGCCGGACAAGCCCGTCGGCGCGGGGGCCTACTGGATGGTCACCGACCGCGCCGTGGTGTCGGGCGCGCAGCTGCCGGTGCTGCGCTACCGCGTCTTCAAGATCGAGAAGGTGGAGGGGGATGTCGTCTCGCTCAGCGTGGACACGCGCCAGTACGCGGAGGGCGCCGACCTCAAGCTGCCGGGCCCGAACGGCGACGTCACGCTGACCATCGACCGGCTAGACTCCGCCGGCAAGGGCACGCTCATCTGGTCGCCGTCGAGCTACGCGCCGGGCACGGCCGACGCCTCGCAGCGGCTCCAGGCGCTGCTCGTGCCCCCCGGCGCCAGCGGCCAGCAGGCCGCCCAGCGCAGCGTCGCCCAGGTCGAGCTCACGGCGAAGATCGCGCCGCCCGCAGCGCAGTAGCCGCCCGCCGCGCGGGCGCGCGCCGCCGCGCCGGGCCTGGAGAGCTTGGCGACCGCGCCGCGCCCCGGAGCGGCGCAGGGGGCGTTGGCTAATCCCGTGCATGAACGCCCATGCGGGGAGGCGTGGCGGCTGTCCGACCCGGCTGGCAAAGGCGGGCGAGCAGACTGCGCCACGACGGGCGGCATGAGCTACGGGGGCGGGCGGAACATGCACGGGTGCAGCCTCGAGACCTACCTCGAGGAGCCGGGGCTCACCGAGGGACAGCGGCGGCGGCTGCGGCTGTTCCAGACGGTGGAGGACGCCGTGAGCGATCGCGTGGAGCAGCTGTGCACGTGCAGCGAGCTCGAGGTGACCGACGCGGCGATCCTGGTCGTGTCCCCGGCGGCGCGCCGGCTGCTCTTCCGCAGCGCCGCGGCCGGCGGCGCGGACCCGCCGGCCGCGAGCGTCATCCTCGGCCACCGGGCGCGGCTCCACGCGTTCCTGCACGCCGCGCTGCCGCCCACGGACGAGGCGCCGTTCGACCCCTACGCCGACCTGCTCGCGCCCTCCCCGCCCCAGTGCGTCCGCGTGCTCATCCTCGACGAGGACTCGCTCACGGTGCTGAACTACGGCGCGTTCGTGGTGGTGAGCCTCGACCGCGGCGAGATGCCGACGGCGTAGCGACCGGCCCCCGCGGGCCGATCAGAAGCGCACGGTGAGGCGGAGCGGGCCGACGGCGGCGCGCGGCGAGGCCTGCTTCCGCGGGGCGCCGGCGGGGCCGCGGTCGAGGACCAGCACGAGCACGCCGGCGCCCGCCGCGAGGAGGCCGGCGCCCGCGACGATGTCGCCGGCGAGCGCCTGGGCCCGCGCGGCGTCGGCCGCGTCCCCGTCCCGCGTCGGCGCGTCCGACGCGCTCGCGACGCCGAGCAGGCCGATCGCCACGCCGGCCGCGACCGTGGTCAGGCCGCCGGCGAGCAGCACGATCGGCACGACGCGGACCGTCGCTGCGTCGGGCGCGGCGCCGTGCGCAGCGCCGCCCGGCAGCGCCTCCGCCGAAGGCGCCCGCGGCCCGACGGAGGCGCCCGGGGTGGACGCGCCCGGCGCGGGGGCGTCGCGCTCCAGGGTCAGCATGACGACGACGCGGCTCCCCGGCGCCGCGGCGACGCTCCGCCGCGCCTCGCGGTAGCCCGGCGCGCTCACGGTGACCACGTGGTTCCCCGGGTTGACCGGCCGAGGGCGATCGAGCGCCGCCGCGGGCACCTCGACGCCGTCGATCTTCACCACCACGCCCGCGACGCCGTCCGGCGAGAGCCTCAGATCGAGCCCGGCGACGTGGCGCTCGAGCTCCTGCACCGCCTGCCGCGCGAGCTTCTCGTACTCCTTCGTCGCCGGCGCGGACGGCTCGACGAGGAACGCGCGGAAGCTCTCCAGCGCCTCGACGAGCTGGCCGGTCTGCTGCTGCGCCACCCCGAGGCTGTAGAGCGTGATCGGCGCGCGCTTGATCGCGAGCGAGCGCTCGTACCGCTCCCGCGCCTCCTCCCAGCGGCCCTGCTTGGCGAACTCGGAGCCCTCGATGAAGATCTCGCGCGCGACCGCGACGTCGGCCGCGCTCTGCGCCGCGGCGGGCGCGGGCGCCGCGAGGAGCCCCGCCGCGGCGATGAAGAGCGCGAGGGGGCCGGCGAGGGCCCGCGTCCGCCGCGGCGTCACGGCCTGAACCGCTCCCCGTCGGCGAGCAGCGAGAACCCGTCGAACCCGGACCACAGGATGAGCTCGGTCCCCGTCCAGACCCCCACGCCGTAGCTGTGCTGCTTGTTCGCCACCGCCACGCTCGCGCCCCACCCTGCCGCGGGATCGTACAGCTTCCCGTCCTTCCTGGGCATCGAATCGCTCCGCCCGCCCGCGATGAGCGCGCGCGTGCCGGTCCACGCGGTCCAGCCCGTGCGCCGCTCGCTGCGGCTGCGCCGCGAGGGGGCGTCCTTGTCGTCGACCGCGGCCCACGCGCCGGCCGCCGGGTCGTAGATCGCGCCGTCGCCGAGGTCGCGATCGCCCTTGTCCACGCCGCCCCAGACGAGCAGCCGGCCTCCCATCCAGACCGCGAACGCGTCCGCCCGCGGGCTCGGCGCGCCCGCGCTGGGCAGCGCCCGCCACGCGTCCGTCGTGGGGTTGTAGGCGTACCCGTCGCCCGTGGTCGAGTCGCCGGCGCGCCCGCCGAACAGGTAGAGCTCCGCGCCCGACCACGCCCACGCGACGCCGTCGCGCGCCGGAGCCGCGCCCACGCTGGAGACGGGCGACCATGCGTCGGCGACCGGATCGTAGAGCGCGCCGCCGCCCACCGGCGCGCCGCCCGCGGCGCCGCCCCAGATCAGGAGGCGCGTGCCGGTCCACACGGCGATCGGCGACCGCCGCGCCGTGGGGGCGTTCGTGGTGCTCATCGCGCGCCAGGTCCGCGTCGCCGGGTCGTAGGCGGCGCCGGTGGCCAGGCCCGCCGTGCTCCCGAACGCGCCGCCGCCCCACACGAGCACCCGGGAGCCCGTCCACGCCGCGCCGGCGAGCACGCGGGCCGAGGGGGCGCCCTCGATGCCCAGCGGCGACCACGCGTCGCGCGCCGGATCGTAGAGCCCCCCGTCGTTCACGTCCCTGTTCGCCGTGCGGCCGCCCCACACGAAGAGCGCGTCCCCGATCCAGGCCGCCGCGGCCATCTGCCGCGGCATGGGCGCGCCGGCCGCCGCCATGACGACCCGCGGGGGCGTGCACTCGCCGTCGCGGCACTCGCGGCCGCTCAGGCAGGCGTTGCCGCACGCGCCGCAGTGCTCGACCGAGCTCAGGCTGACGCACGCCCCGTCGCACGCCACGAGGCCGGAGCCGCAGGGCGCGATGCAGGCCCCGCCGGAGCAGATCTCGTCGCCGCTGCAGTCGGCGCTGGTGCAGCACTGGCGGCACGCGACGAGGCTGCAGCACTGCTCTCCGGCGGCGCAGCCCGTGCGCCGGCACGCCGTGCCGCCGGCTTCGCACACGTCGGTGGTGCAGCCGTCGCCGTCCGAGCAGTCCGCGTCCGAGCAGCAGGCGCGGCAGTCTGCGCCGCAGTCGTGCGGCGTGAACCCGCCGCACGCGCACACGCCGGCGACGCACGCGGCGCCCGGCTTGCAGGCGTTGCCGCACGCGCCGCAGTGCTGCGTGCTCCGGGCGAGATCGGACTCGCAGCCCGGCGCGCTCGGGTCGCAGTCGGCGAAGTCCGCGTCGCAGGCCAGCGCGCCGGCCTCGCAGTGCTGGTGAGGCCCCGCGACCACGCCGCACGCGCCGCAGTGGCGCGGGCTGGTCTGCGTGTCGACGCACGAGAGGCCGCACGCGGTGAGGCCGGGGGCGCAGGTGACCACGCACGCCGTGCCGTCGCAGCGCGGCGTGTCCGCCGGGCACTGCACGCCGCAGGCGCCGCAGGTCGCCGGGTCGGTGACGATCGACTCGCAGCCGGGCAGGCCGTCGCAGTCGAGGAGCCCGTTGGTGCAAGCGCAGCCGCCGATCAGGTCGCAGGCCATGCCGTCCGAGCAGGCGTCGCCGCACGCCCTGCAGCTCTCGGTCGTGCCCAGCGAGGCCTCGCAGCCGTCGTCGGGCGCCGTGTTGCAGTCGGCGTACCCCGCCTGGCACCCGCACACGCCCGCCTGGCACTCCATGTTCGGCCCGCAGGTGACGCCGCAGGCGCCGCAGTGCGCGGGGTTCGACGAGCCGTCGGTCTCGCACCCCGTGTCGGAGAGGCCGTCGCAGTCGAGGAGCGGCGGCGCGCAGGCGCACTCCCCCTCGTCGCAGATCGCGCCCGAGGGGCAGCGCAGGGAGCAGCCGCCGCAGCGCTCGGGATCGCTCGTGAGATCGACCTCGCAGCCGTTCGTGACGATGTTCCCGTCGCAGTTGTCGAAGCCGAAGACGCACTCGGACGAGCAGTGGCCGCCCACGCAGAGCGTGTTCGGGCACGCCGCGCCGCAGGCGCCGCAGTTCGACGGATCGTTCAGCACGCTCGTGCACTCGCCGTCGCAGCACGACTCGCCGGCGCCGCAGGCGTTGCCGCAGGCGCCGCAGTGCCCTGGGTCCTGGCTCAGGTCGACGCACGCCCCGCCGCAGCACGCGTCCGCCGGGCAGTCCGGCGCGCAGCCGCCGGTCGACGTGCTGCCCGGCGCGCCGGCGCCGCCCTCGGAGGGCTTGTCGGAGAGGGCGCTGTCCGCGAGCAGCGAGCAGGCGCCGGTGAGCACGGCGAGGGCGAGCAGCAGCGGCCATCGCGCGCCGAGCGTGGGCTCGCGATGTCGCGCTCCGCGAGCGGGCCTCACGTTCATCGGCATCGCGGCTTCAGAAGTTCGGCCGAGCCGGGACCGGCAGGGCGGCGGAAGGGGTCTTCGAGGTCGTCCGCGGGGCGGCGCTCCGCCGGGCGCCCGCGTTCCGGGGCGACGCCGAGGGGCCGGCGCCGCCGTCCGTCGGCTCGCGGCGCGGCTCGCCGGCGGCCGCCGGCGCTCCGGCCGAGCGCGCCGGCGCGGGGTGGGCCAGGTTCCCGGCGTCTTGCCCGGCCGTCGTCGGCGCGGCGGCGGCGGCGGGCGAGGGCAGATCGCGCGGCGCGGCGGACGTCGCGGCCGGGGGCGGGTCGGCGCCGCCGTCGCGCGCGGTCACGCCGCGCAGGGTGAACAGCGCGAGGCCGATGGCGACGACGGCCGCGACCGCCGCCAGCGCGACGATGGCGGAGCGCCGCCGGCCCGAGGGCGGCAGCGCGATCTCCTCGCGCTCCTCGCGCGCGATCGTCTCCACGTCCGGGCCGCTGCGCGGCGGGCGCGCGGCCGGCCGCTCCGAGAGGCGCCGCTGGCCGCCGTCGCTCAGCCAGTGCACGGCGAGCGACGTCCCGGTCACGTCCTCCTCGACCCCGTTCTCGGTGGCCCACCGCGCGAGCGCCACGCCCATGTCGCGCATGGTCCGCCACCGCCCGGCGCGCTCCTTCGCGAGCCCGCGCTCGATGATGGTCCACAGCGCCGCGTCGCCGACGCCGAGGTCGGTGATCGGCACCGGATCCTTCACGAGGATGGCGGCCACGAGGTCGTGGTAGTTGCCGCCGAGGAACGGCCGCTGCCCCGTGAGCGTCTCGTAGAGCACCACCGAGAACGCCCAGACGTCGGTCTGCCCGTCGACGTCGGTGATGCCGCGGGCCTGCTCGGGCGACATGTAGTCGGGGCTGCCGAGCACCGTGCCCGCCTTGGTCACGTCGCCGCCCGCGGTCTCGCTCCACACCTTGGCGATGCCGAAGTCGACGATCTTGGGGATGACGTCGCCGCGATCGTTCTTCACGAGGAAGATGTTCTCGGGCTTGAGGTCGCGGTGGACGATCCTGCGGTCGTGCGCCGCGGCGAGGGCGCTCGCGATCGGCAGCAGGATGCGGAGCGCGGCCGCGGGCGAGAAGCGCTTCCGGCGCTCGATCGCCTCGACCAGCTGCTCGCCGCGGAGGACCTCCATCACGATGTACGGATCGCGGTGATCGGACTCCCCGAAGTCGAGCACCCGGACGATCGAGGGGTGATCGATCCGCGCCGCGGCGCGCGCCTCCTGCTGGAGGCGCAGCGTCGCCTCGGTCGAGGTGACCTCGCGCCGGATGAACTTGAGCGCGACGTCGATGTTCAGCACGTCGTTGTGGGCCAGCCACACCATCCCCATGCCGCCTTCGCCGAGGACGTAGCGCAGCCGGTACTTCCCGCCGATCACGTCGCCCTCGCGGTAGATGCGCCGCGTCGACCGCGCCGGGCCGGGCGACGGCGCGCCGACCTGCCGGAGCGACGACAGGAGCGATGGATCGAGCGACTCCGGATCGAGCAGCTCCGGGTCGCCCGCGTCGGGGGCGCTGCCGCGCGGGAAGGCCGCGGACGACGACGAGGGGCGGCTCACGCCATCAGCCCGCAGCGTCGATCCCGTCGAGGGTGCGGGCGCGGAGGTTGAGCGCGGCGACATGGAGCGAGGGTATTCTAACTTTGCCGGTCTCCTACAGCCATGGTCTCGCGCGGCCGTTGCGCGCGCGGCGAGCGCGCGCTCGCGGCAGGGCGCTCGATCAACGCGCGCGGCGCGCGCGCTCGCCGTGGGCGCCGCGGGCGTACACCTCGTGCGATGTGCGCCGACTGGCGACAGGGCGGTGCCCGGTCTTGTGCTCCACGAGGATTTTTACCCGCGGGCCGATGCGCACCGTGAGCGGGCCGACGTGCTCGTGCACGTCCCCATCGCACACGTAGCGGACCACACCGGAGCGCGCCTCGAGCACCGCGCGCTGCGCGATCTTCTCGAAGGTGTGCGCCTCTCCCATCGGCTGCGCTCGCCAGATGTCGCGCAGCTTCCGCACGAAGCCGAGGGCGGAGGTGTGGATGCCCAGCATGTGGAAGCTCTCGGGGCGCTCGTCGTAGCGGTGGAACGGGCGGAACCCGAGGCCGATCTGGTCGACGGTGCCGGCGGCGACGGCGAGGTAGTCGCGGTCCGGGAAGGCCGAGCCGTCGTCGAAGTGGACGCGGCCCTCCCAGCGCGCGGCGACCTGGGTGTCGGTCTTGAGGAGCACGGCGGCGCTCGCGCGGGCGAGGACCTTCGCGGCCCAGATCGCGTTCCGCTCCTCGCTGCGGTTGTACTCGGCGATGAACCCGTGGACGCAGCCGGTGCCGAAGATGAAGCCGTAGTGGGCGCCGATGTGCATCACGTGGCGCTCGACCCAGCGCAGCGGGTGCCGGCCGCGGTCGGTGTAGCGGGCGATGAGCCCGGCGAGCAGGCCGTCGGGGCGCCCGCGGGGCACGCCGACGGCGTTGGCCACGGTGTTCATCGTCCCGCCGCGCAGGAACGCGATCGGCGGCAGCGGCTCGTCCTCGTAGACGTCGAGGAAGCCGGTGATGGTCACGTGGTTCGTGCCGTCGCCCCCGGAGATGCCGAGCACGTCGATGGAGAGCTTCCTGAAGTCCTCCGCGATCCGGGCGAGGTCCTCGCGGGTGCGCGCGGTGCGGACGACGCCGTGGTCGCCGAGCGCGCGCGCGAGCCGGACGGCCGCGCGGGGATCGCTCTGGTTCTGGCGCGAGCGGGGGTTGATGATGACGCCGATGCCGCCCATCTAGCGCCGCCCTTGCGGCGTCTTCCACCGCGGCTTGAGGTGGACCCGCATGACGTCCGCCATCAGGCCGAGGTGGGCGCAGTGGTCGGGCTTGTCGTCGCCGGTGTACCCGCGGAGGTGGAAGTCGCCGCGGTCGAAGCGCCGGATCATGTCGAGGCCGAGCACGTCGCGGCGCGAGGAGCCGCGCGGCTTGCCCCGCAGCTGCTGCACGATGAAGCTCGCCGTCTCCGCGGTCGACGCGTAGCCGGGCGGCAGGATGGAGGAGTGGCTCATGAACATGAACGCCTCGCCCGCCGCGGCGCGCCGCGCGAACGCGATGAACGGCTCGATCTGCGCGACCTTGAGCTTGCGCTGGTGCTCGTCGGCGTACCCGGCGTGCAGCGAGTCGAGCAGCACGAGCGCGTCGACCCGCTTGCCGGCGGGCTGGCGCAGGATCTGCTCGATGGCGCCGTAGCCCGCGCTCCAGGCCGAGAGGCCGAGCTTCCGGATGTAGACCTTCTTCTTGCCGGTCTTCTTCGCCACCGCGCGCTCGATGCTGTCGAGCAGGTTCTCGAAGACGTAGGGCGCCGAGAACGCGCTCGAGTACGCGCCCGAGCCGATGCCGAGGTCGATGCCGACGAGGACGGCGCCGTCGGCCGTCTTCACGAACTCCTTCCGGAGCGCCTCGTGGCCGTGGAAGTGGATGATGACGTCGAAGCCGCCGCGCTTCGTGACCCCGCCCTTGTGGGGCATGATCATCTGCCCGATCGAGGGCGCGCGGGACCACCGGTCGTAGACGCCCCAGCCCGGATCGGGGGTCATGCAGGGGTTGATGTCGCCGCGGCGCTTCTTCGAGGGGGTGGCGCGGCTGCTGGTCGCTCCCGGCCGGTCGCGCCGCGCCGGGCTGCGATCGGCGCGCGGGCCGGACTCCGGGGCTGCGCCGCCCCCGCCGGAGGGCGGGGCGCCGGCGCCGTCCTGGGGCGCGCCGTCCTGGGGCGCGCCGTCCTGGGGCGCGCCGTCGTCCTGTGCGGCGCCGTCTTCCTGGGCCGCACCGGCCGGCGGGGCGGCCTGCGCGGCCGGCGGAGGCTCCGGGGGCGCGCCGGCGTTCGCGGCGGCCGGGTCCTGCGCCGCTGCAGGGGGCGCGGCGAGCCACCAGGTGGCGGCGAGCAGCGAGAGGAGCGCCCATCGCCCGGGGGGCCGGCGGGCCTGCAGAGGAGTTTTCATGTCGGGTGGGCCTCCATTCCATGGAACCGCGTGCGGATCGAGCGATCGGTGCAGCGGCGCCGCCGCGGCGCCGTCCGCCGCGACGGCGCGCGGGCGTCCGGCGGCGGCGCGGGCGGCGGGCGGGGCGCCCTGCTCGGGCGAGCGTCACCCCGGCGGCGGCTTCCCCTGGGGGAAGGCCGCGCCGGCGTCGGCGGCGGCGAGGATGCGCTCCTCGGCCTGCGAGGCGAGCTTCTCGACCGCCGCGGCGGCGTCGGCGGGGGGCAGCGAGCGGAGGAACTGGATGAACTCCGGCTCGAGGCCGGGCTTCACGCCGCTCAGGACGAGCACGATCGGGATGGCGGGCTTCTCGACCTCGGCGAGCTCGGTGGCGCGGGCGCGCCAGCGGCTCGCCCCGAGGGCGAGGCGGAAGGCCCACTGCCCGCCGAGGCCGATGAGGAGGCCGGCCATGACGCCCGCGACGAAGAGGTCGGCGTCCTTCGGCGCGAGGAGCGCGGCGGAGAGCCCGCCGATGGCCGCGCCGATGACGATGCCGGGCTCGCCGCTGTTGTGCGCCGCGGCGGTCTTCAGGATCTCCGCGGCCTGCATGCCGGGGCGCCCGCTGCGGACGGCGTCGCGCAGCGGCAGCAGCGTCGCGAGGCGGCGCATCGAGGCGGCGCGCACGCCGAGGTAGCTGATGAGCAGGGCGCAGACGGTCAGCCCGACGCCGACGCTCACCGCCACGCGCCGGGAGAAGACGCCCTGGGGGAGCGGCTCGCGGACCATCGCGGTGAGCGCGCGCTCCCGGTCGCGCTCGGCGTTCGCCTTGTAGGCGGCCTCGGCGTCCTTCGTGGCCTGCGCGACCTTGTCGGCGGGGATGTCGGCGAGGAGCGAGAGCAGCTGCTTCGCCGCCTCGAACTGCTCGGCCTCGGCGGTGCCCGGCGGCGTGATCGTGGCCGCCTTGACGATGGCGTCCCAGGCGGGGATCGCGCTCACGCGCGCCCCGAGGAGCGCCTCGGTCGCCTCGCGGCAGCCGGCGAGGGTCTTGACCTGCTTGTAGAGCGGCTGGGCGGACGCCCACGCGCCCTGCTTGTCCGGCTCCTTGGGCTTCGGCAGCGGCGTGTTGCGCGGCGCGCGCGTCTTCGTGACCGGCGGCGGCGCCGGGGGCTCCTCGCCCGGAGCGGGCATGCGCGCGGATTTCGCGGCCTTCTTGAACAGGTCGATCTCGACGATGAGCTTCTCGCCGGCGAGGGCGCACGCGCGCGCGGGGGCGATGCGGGCCTCGGACTCCTCGGCCTGCCGCCGCGCGGCCGGGTCGGGGACGAGCCTGCCCTCCACGGTCACGAGGCGGAGGACCGCCACGGCGATGCACAGGACGAGGATGGCCGAGGCGATGAAGGTGGCGCGGACCTCCTCGCGCCGGGTGTACTCGTTCACGCTCGCTCCCTCGGAAGTACCGGAGATGGGCAGGTCGGCGCGAGGGCCGTGCGCGCCGGGGCGGCCGCGCGGCCGTCCGGACGCGCCGCGCCACGATCGGCGTGTCGGCCGTCCGGACGCGCGGCGCCACGATCGGCGTCGCGGCCGTTACGGCAGGGGGACACCGAGGGAGCGCGAGCCCGTCGCATGCAGTTCACCGTTAAACCAGATGCCGGACCGATACCACAGCGTCGCTCGCAATGGAGTCCGCTGCTTCCCTCGCGCCGGCGTCGGCGCGGTTCCGCGCGGTCGCGCACGGTTCGGCGCGGTGGTCTGCGCCCCCGAGCGCCCTGGAACTTGCTCCGCCCCGGGGCGCTTCGTGTAAGGGTGCGGAGAAGGCGTGGAGGCTGCCGTCACATCCCACAAGTCCGTCGAGACCGCTGCCCCGGCGCGCGCCGCGCTGTCCGATCAGGGCGCGGAGGCCGCGAGGCGCGGCGCCCCCGCAGTGACGTCCGGCGTGGCGGCGGCGTCCAGCGCGGCGGTGACGTCCGGCGCGGCGGTGACGTCCGGCGCGGCGGTGACGTCCGGCGCGGCAGCGGCGCCCGGCGCGGCGGCGGAGCGAGCGGCGAGCCGGGGTCTGTGGATCTCGTCGACCTACTTCGCCGAGGGCTTGCCCTACGCGATCGCGCACAAGGTGGCGGGGGAGTTCTTCACGGCGGCGGGGGCGAGCCTCCAGATCATCGGCCTCGTGTCGCTCTACGGGCTCCCGTGGAACCTCAAGTTCCTCTGGAGCCCGCTGGTCGACCTCCACGGCAGCGCGCGGCGCTGGCTCGTGGGGGCCGAGATCGCGCTCGCGGTGATCCTCCTCGGCCTCGCCGCGACGGCGGAGAGCGGCGCGCTCGGGCTCGTCGCGGCGCTGTTCGGGCTGGTCGCCGTCGCGGCGGCGACGCACGACATCGCGGTCGACGGCTTCTATCTGCAGGCGCTCGACAAGGACGCGCAGGCGGCGTTCTCGGGGCTGCGGGTCGGGGCGTACCGGCTGGCGCTGCTCGCGGGCGCGCTCCTGGTCGCGTTCGCCGGCTGGGCGTCCTTCGGCGCGTCGTTCGCCGTCGCGGCGGCCGCGCTCGCGCTGCTGGCGGGCGCGCACGCGATGGGGTTGCCGCGCCCCGCGGTAGCGCCCGCGCCCGGCGCCACGGCGCCCGGAGCGGCGACGGCGCCCGGGGCGGCGCCGGGAGCCGCCGGGCTGCGGCGGTACGTCGAGCCGTTCCGTGTGTTCCTGCGCCAGCCCCGGATCGCGTCGAGCCTCGCGTTCATCCTCTGCTACCGGGCGGGGGACGCGCTCATGTTCGCGATGTCGTCGCCGCTGCTGAAGGACCTCGGCCTCGACACGGCGGCGCGCGGCAACGTGGCCGGCGTCGGCACGGTCGCCTCGATCGCCGGCTCGACCCTCGGCGGTGTGCTCATCAAGCGGTGGGGGCTCGCGCGCACGATCTTCCCCATCGCGCTCCTGCAGAGCCTGGCGATCCTGCTTTATGTGGCGCTCGCGTGGCTCAGGCCGACGCTCCCGTGGATCGTCGCGCTCGTCACGCTCGAGCAGATCGCCGCCGGGATCGGCACGGCGGTGCTCGTGGTGTTCCTGATGCGGCGCTGCGTGGACGGGTACAAGTCGTCGCACTTCGCGATCGGGTCGGCGCTGATGTCGGTCTCGGCGACGTTCGCCGGCAGCGTGAGCGGCTACCTCGCCGCCGGCGTGGGGTTCACGGCGTTCTTCGCGATCGCCTTCGCGGCGTCGATCCCGGGGGTCGTCCTGTCGCGCTGGGTGCCGCGGGAGTAGCTGCCACCGGTCGCGGAGGCGCCCACTCACTCCGCGTCGGGGCCGAGCAACCAGGCCAGCAGGGCCTCGGTGTCCAGCTCGAACACGGCGGCAGCCGCCTGGGAATCGCCGAGCGTGCTCGCCCTGTTGGCCACGGCGGCCTGCTCCGCGGCGCTCAGCTCGCGGCGCAGCCGGCGCGCGAGCACGCCCCGCAGCATCTCCTCGATACCCTGTCTGCGGCCCTTCTCCATGCCCTTCTCGATACCCTGCTCGAACACCTCCCGCAGGGTTTCGCTCGCCAGGATCGACTGCTGATCCAGCTCCTGTACTCGCATCCTGATCTCCTTGTGCCAAGTCTGCCCCCAGGGGGCCAGCTCCGCCAGCACCTGCATCACGGCATACAGCTCCGCGCGCTGCTCGTCGCGAGGCTCGCGGCGGCGGATCTCCTCGACCACCTGCCGGATGGAGCCCTCCGTTGCGTCCACGGCCAGAGGCGTGAAGACGAGCCAGAACACGCCCGGTCGCGCCATCAGCTCGGCCACTTTGCGTTGGTAGACAGCCTCGATGCGGAAGCTCTGTCCGCAGAAGCGCTCGCTCTCGGGCCAGTTCGTGCGGAACTGCCCCTCCAGCGGCCACGGAGCCGCGCGCCCGCTGAGGAGGACGGCCACGCTCTCCACCGGGGGAATGGCGCCGTCGCCCCGGCCCGGGTCGACCGCGGCCCGGAGCGAGAGCACGAGCAGGACCGCGTACTCGAACATGCGGAGCGCGAGGTCATTGCCCGGCGCGACGATGAACTCCAGCTGCACCAGGCGTCGCTCACCGCCGCCGCGGAGCTCGAGGACCCGGTCGATCCTGCGCTCCAGCGCGGTCAGCTGCGTCTCGACCCACGAGACCGAGTCGACCGCAAATGCGAGCGTCAGACCCCGAGCGAGCTCGTCGCCGCAGCGCAGCGCGATGTGCCGCAAGGCGATGTCGTACTGACCCATTCCACCGATCTCCACGTGGGCGCACGCAGCGAGAGAGGCCGCTGCGCCCGGCTGCCCCAGCGCTCCACCTCGACCCTCGACCGGCCCTGTGCCGTCCGAGGTGCTCTCGTTGTGGATTTCCGGGCAGGAGGTGCGGACGATCTGGAAATGAGATGAGAGGCCACGAGCGAGGCCGCCGCGCCCTGCGTGACCATCAGGACACGCCACCCGGCCATCAGGACACGCCACCCGGCCATCAGGACACGCCACCCGGCCATCAGGACACGCCACCCGGCCATCAGGACATCCCACCGCCACCTCTCCCCTCCGGCGCCCTCCCACGCGCGTCCAGATCGTGCGTCGACTCTGGACACCCCTTCGAGCGAGCTCATCTTTGCCGCTCCGCGCCGCGGCCGCGGGGCCGCGGACCGCAGGAGGAGGGGGTCGAGCAATCGTCATGGCAAAGAAGGGGAAGGATTACGATCGCTGGGTCAAGGCCGCCGCCGAGCAGGCGCGGACCGACAACCCGCTGAGCCTGCCGTACGACGTCGCCGTGCGCGAGGCGGTCGCCGCCGCGGCGTTCGTGAAGAAGTACTGGGAGCCCGACGGCGAGCGCCCGGGCCTCAAGCGCGTCAAGAGCCGCCTGCCCGCTTCGAGCAGCGAGGAGCTGCTCTCCATCGTCCACGCCGTGCAGGAGGCGCAGACGCGGCTGCTCCTCATCATCGACCCCGCAGTGACCGACCTGGGAGAGCGCGCCCGGTTCTTGGTCGATGAGCTCGAGTCGGCGCTCGAGTTCCTGCTCGACGACGACGTCGACGAGCCCGCCGACGCGCAGCTCGCGCGCCTCAAGGAGTTCCACGCGCAGGACGGCCAGCGCTCCAGCGCCCTCTCCCAGGCGCTCCGCGATTACGCGGAACTCGCGGAGTCGCTCGAGGACCGCCTGGTCGAGGCCGACGAGGAGTTCGACGTCCGCCTCATCGCCGAGGCCCGGAAGCTCGCGGAAGACCTGCAACGGCGAACGCTGGAGGCGATCCCCGAACGCGCCACCTCGGCCGCCGCGACCACGATCCGCAATCAGCTCCTGCACCTCATGCTCGAGCGCGTCGGCGCCATCCGGAAGACGGCGGCGCACGTCTTCCGCCGCCATCCGGAGATCGTCCGCGAGGTCACGAGCGCCTACGAGCGGCGCCGCCGCGCTGCATCGCGGCGGGAGAAGGCCCGCAAGGCCGCGGAGAGCACGCCGGTCGAAAACCGGCAGGGGGCGGTGCCTCCGCCCGCTGCGCCCGCGAGCCCGGCCGGCGCTCCGCCTTCGTGAGCCCGGCTGTCCCGTGCCCGCGCCGCGCTTTCCTTTCGCTTCCGCCGTGCGTCCGTTTTCCGTGACAACTTGACAACGGCACCCTCGCCGGCCGCATCTCGCCCTCGGTGCTCCCGGCCGCTTGCGTCCCGCCTGGGACCGGCGCAACCCTCGGGCCCATGCAGACCCGCGCGCGTCACCCGCCGCTCCCGCGCTCCACGGGGCCGATCCTGGCCGCCGTGGCCGCCGCCTTCTCTCTCTCCGGGCCGAAGGCCGCCCCGGCCGCGCCGCCCGAGGCCGCCGCTCCGAAGCCCGCGCCGGGAGCGCCGACCGCCGCCTCCCCCCCGCCCAAGCTCGACGTCCCCTTCACCAAGTACGCCCTCGAGAACGGCCTCACCGTGATCCTGCACGAGGATCACGCGCTGCCGATGGTCGCCCTGAACCTCATGGTCAAGGTCGGCTCGCGGTTCGAGGAGCCGGGGCGCACCGGCTTCGCGCACCTGTTCGAGCACCTCATGTTCATGGGCACGCGCCGCGTCCCCACGAAGCAGTTCGACGCGTGGATGGAGGCCGAAGGCGGCTGGAACAACGCGTGGACCAGCGAGGACCGCACCGACTACCACGAGGTCGCGCCGGCCCACGCGCTGCCGCTCCTGCTCTGGCTCGAGGCCGACCGGTTCGCGTCGCTCGCCGACAGCATGGACACCGCCAAGCTCAACACGCAGCGCGACGTCGTGAGGAACGAGCGCCGCCAGACCAGCGAGAACGAGCCCTACGGCAAGGTCGAGCTCCTCCTGCCCTCGCTGATGTACCCGAAAGGGCACCCCTACCATCACCCGGTGATCGGCTCGCACGAGGACCTCCAGGCCGCGACGGTCGACGACGTGACCGCGTTCTTCCGGCGGTGGTACGTGCCGAACAACGTCTCCCTGGTCGTGGCGGGCGACTTCGAGCCGCAGAAGGCGCGCGACACCATCGAGCGGTACTTCGGCGGCATCCCGGGGCGGCCGGTCCCCGCGGTGACCGCGCCGCCGCCGGTGAAGCTGAGCGGCGTCGTGCGCCAGACGATCGAGGACAACGTGAACCTCCCCAAGGTGGTCATGGCCTGGCACAGCCCCGCGCGCTTCGCGCCGGGCGACGCCGAGCTCGATCTGCTCGCCACGGCGCTCGAGCAGGGCAAGGCGAGCCGCCTGTACAAGGCCCTCGTCTACGACAAGGCGCTCGCCCAGGAGGTGAGCGCCCTGCAGAGCTCCGGCGATCTCGGCTCGACGTTCACCGTCGAGGCGATCGCGCGGCCGGGCGTGCCGCTCGAGAAGCTCGAGGCCGCCATCGACGCCGAGCTCGCCCGCGTGCGCGACGAGAGCCTGAGCCGCGAGGAGCTCGACCGGGCCAAGAACCAGTACGAGACCGCCTTCGTGACGGCGCTCGAGTCGGTCGCCGGCCGGGCCTCGATGCTCAACCGGTACGAGACGTGGACGGGCCAGCCAGGGTTCGTGGAGCAGGATCTGAAGCGCTACCGCGACGCGACCGCGGCGTCGCTGCAGGCCGTCGCGAAGAGCACGCTGGACCCGAACGCGCGCGTGATCCTGCGGGTCGTGCCGAAGGGCAGCGACGAGGCGAAGAAGGGCAGCGACGAGACGAAGAAGGCGGTGACGAAATGAGAGCGAGGAACGCAGGCGCCCTGATCGCGCTGGTCGCCGCGGCCGTCGGCTGCGAGCCGAAGGCGCCGGCGCAGTCCCCGGCACGGGCGGAGGCGCCGCAGAAGGCGCCCCCGGCCGCGGCCGCCCAGCCCGCGGACCCGCTCGGGCCCAAGCCGGAGCTGCCCAAACCGCAGCCGTTCACGCCGCCCGCGCCCGTGGTGCTCGACGGGCCGAACGGCATCAAGGTGTGGCTCCTCGAGCGCCACACGCTGCCGATCGTGGCGGTGTCCGTCGCCGTCGCGTCGGGGTCGGCGGACGATCCGAAGGGCGCCGCGGGCCTCGCCCACATCACGGCCGACATGCTCGACGAGGGCGCGGGGCAGCGCAGCGCGGTGGAGCTGTCCAGCGCGATCAACGATCTCGGCGCGACGGTCTCGGTCGGGGCGCGCGCCGACGGCAGCGTCGCGACCCTCTCCGTGCTCAAGAAGAACTTCGACAAGGCGTTCTCGCTCCTCGCCGACGTCGTCGCGCGCCCGCGCTTCGAGGCGAAGGAGTGGAAGCGCGTCAGCGAGCTCTGGCAGAACGACCTCCGCAAGCGCGGCGACGACCCGACGCGGGTCTCGGCGCTGGTCTCGACCGCCGCGCTCTACGGGCCGGGCACGCCGTACGGGCACCCCGTCGAGGGGCTGCTCGCGGACGCCAAGTCGATCGGGCTCCCGGCCGTCAAGGCGTTCTACAAGGCGGCGTGGCGCCCCGATCGCGCGGTGATCTCCGTGGTCGGCGACATCACCCGGGACGAGGTGATGCAGGCGATCGCGCGCGACCTCGGGGCCTGGTCCGGCAAGGGCGCGCCGGCGGGCGCCGCGCCGGCCGACAAGGGCGCGCCGGCCGCGCCCGCCGCGGCCCCGGCCTGGAAGCCGCCGCGCCTCGTGCTCGTCGACCGCCCGGGGGCGCCGCAGTCGGTGATCGCGGTCGTGCGGGAGGGGGTCGCCGCGAGCGATCCGCGGCGGCCGCTGCTGCAGCTGGTCAACACCGCGCTCGGCGGCTCGTTCACGTCGCGCCTGAACCAGAACCTGCGCGAGGATCACGGCTGGTCCTACGGGGCCGCGTCGGCGTTCAGCGAGACGAAGCGGCCGGGCGCCTTCGTCGCGCGGGCGTCCGTAGTCGCCGAGGCGACCGGACCCGCCCTGAAGGAGATGCTCGCCGAGCTTGCCAAGATGGCAGACTCGGGGCTGACCCGGGACGAGCTGGCGAAGGTGCAGGCGCAGGACCGGGCGGACCTCGTCTCCGCCTACGAGACGGTGAACCGCACCGCGCTGCGCCTCGGGACGCTGGCGAGGCTCTCGCTGCCGGAGACGTTCGACGGCGCCGCGAGCCAGGCGCGGCAGCAGGCGACGCTCGCCGGCCTCGCGGAGCTGGCGAGGGCGGTGGATCCGAAGGGGGCGACCCTCGTGATCGTGGGCCCGCGGCAGGAGATCTTGCCGCAGCTCCAGGCGATCGGCCTCGGCGAGCCGGAGGCCTGGGACGTCGAGGGGCAGCCGATCCAGCCGAAGAAGACGCCCTGACCGGCCCGCGTCCCCGCTGCCCGCGCTCCTCCCGCCGCGCGGTGAGTCGCCTCTCGTCCCCGTCTTCCGTCTTCCGTCTTCCGTCTTCCGTCTTCCGTCTTCCGTCTTCCGTGCTCGTCCTTCGTGCGCGTGCGCGTGCGCGATTCCCCGGAGTCAGCGCGCACGCGCACGCAGACGAACACGGAGACGAGAGACGAACTACGGAAGACGCCTGCACTGAACCCGAGCGAAAGCCGCTCCAGGCGCGAGGTCGGCCCCCGCGCCCTCAGGGCGAGGTCGGCTCGAAATCGATCGGGTTCGTCGGCGCGCCCTCATGCAGGACGCCGTCGCCGAACCAGTAGACGTAGCGATGCTCCTGAACGCCGTCGAGGTACGCCTCCAGCCGGACGATGGCGCCCTCGGTCGTGGTGAACGTCATCGCGTCGATGTCCGAGCCGGTCTCGGCGTGGAGGTACGCGATGCCATCGTCGGCGAGGCGCGTCGCGTCCGACTTCTCGAGGTCGGTGCCCACGATGTCGAACAGCTCGGACGACGTGTCCACCGAGGCGTAGAGGTCGAAGCTGCAGACGACCTTGGAGCTGTTGGTGTCGCAGGTCGTCCAGAGCCGCCACGTCCCGCCGGCCGCGTACTCGACGAAGATGCCGACCCCCTCGCCCGGCTCGCTGCTCAGGGCGGCGTCCGTGTCGATGGCGACGAGCATCGGCTCGTCCGTGGGTGGCGGAGGCTCGTTGTGGTCGTCGTCGTCCTCCCAGCCGTCCCCATCGTCGTGCTGGTGGCCCCCGTGGTGGCCGTCCTCGTCGACGATGATGCAGCCGGACGAAGCGAGGGGCGCGGCGACGAGAAGGAACGACCACAGCCCCAGTGAACGAAGCTTCACGAAGTCAGCGGAAAACGTCATCGCATCTGCTCCTGCCCGTGGGCGTCGCAAGACGTGGACCAATCGCTACCTCGACCGCGGACGAGCCGGCGGCGCCGGCGCCGCCCTCCCCGGAGCCGGGCCCGACGGGATGTGGATCCTGGGGCGCGGGGCCGGCGCGCTCGGGAGGGCGCGCGGCCTCGCGACCGGCGCGCTCAGCTGCGGTGCCGGCGCCGGCGCCGACCGCTGCGGGACGGCGCGCGGGGCGGACGGCGAGGCGTCGACGCGGGGCGCGGGCGGCGCGGTGACGACGCGCGGCGAGGGGGCGACGCGCGGCGAGGGGACGACGCGCGGCGAGGGGGCGACGCGCGGCGCCGGGAGCGCCCGCGGCGGCGGGGCCGGCGCAGCCGACGGGGGCGCGACGGTCGCCCTCGAGGCGCGGTGCGGCGCGTCCGCGCCAGAGAAGCCCCGCCCCGGAAGGCCGGGCCTGGCGACGGAGGCCGGCGCGTCGTCGTGCGACCTCGGCGTGCGCAGCGACGGCGCCGCCCGCCGAGCGCCCGCCGGCGCCGGGGGCGCCGAGATGCGACGCGACGACGGGGGCGCGAGCCGCGCGCTCGGCGTCGTGCTCTTGCGCGCATACGCGAGGGCGCGGGGATCCGCCTTGCCGCGGACCTTCGGCGCAGCCGACGAGGGGACGCGGGCCTCGGCGAGCGAGGGCGATGCGGGGCGGTAGCTGCCAGGACGGATGCCGTGGGACGGGCTGGAGTGCCCCGCCCCCCGCCTGCCGTCCGGGCGGATGTCGTCGCGCCCGGTCCGGCTCACGGTCGGCCGCGCCGGCCTGTAGGGGTGCGAATGCGCGGCGATGCGCCGGACGACCTCGCGATCCCGGATGACGTGCCGGTGGACGTGGTGGTGGAACACGTAGGTCGTCGGGCAGAAGACGTACGCCGCCGGGGGCACCGTCCACAGCGACACCGCGACGCCGCTGCTCCAGGTATAGGTGGGCGGCATCGGGGCCCAGCCGATGTAGCCGTCGTCGCCGACGCGCCAGACCACCCACGCCGGGGCGTAGGCGCGCCCCGGGATCCAGGCCCAGCCGTGGACGGGGAGCCAGACCCAGCGGCCGTAGTGGAAGGGGATGTGACCCCACTCGTAATCGCTGACCCACAGCCACTCGCCGTCGTCGGTCAGCTCCCAGCGGCCCGCGGTCTGGTAGGGCGCGAAGCCCGGGCCGACCACGACCGCGGAAGGCACCCAGACCCGGCCGTAGCTCGCGTCGTCGATCCAGGTGCCGTACGCGGCGAGCGGCTCCTGGAACTCGACCAGGGCGCTCGGGTCGGTGTCCTCGTAGTCGTCCACCGCGATCTCGGCGCTCACGCCGACCTCGGCCTGGACCGGCTGGGTCTCGGCGGGCCGTGAAGCCGCGGTCTCACCGGCGGCGGAAGGCTCGTCGGTCGTGTAGCCCTGCGGCAGGCCCTGGGCGGCGGCGCTCGATGGCGCGGCGACGAGCGCGGCGAGCAGCGGCAGCGCGCCCGCGAGCCGGCGGAACAGGGGCCTGGTGATGCCCGACGCCGCAGGCGCAGGGCGCTTCGGGGGAGCGGACGGGGGGAGAGGCATCGGGTGCATGATGGGTCCTTCTCGAGGGGGATGCCAGGAAGAGGTCGGGCTGGCCTCGGGCGTCCTCGGGTCTCTTCAGACGTCCTCGCGCGCCGGATCAGTCACCGCGCGTTCACCGCGCTTTGCAAGCTCCGTTCCGGAGCTCACCCGGAGCTCGGGGCGCCGCTTCGCCAGGCCACGCGTCGCGTCGCGGCGCGCGCCGTCGACCGTCGAGCCCGCGTCGCGGCGCGCGCCGTCGACCGTCGAGCCCGCGTCGCGGCGCGCGCCGTCGCGCATCGCGGCCCTTGCCTCAATCGAGGTCGCTGTCGTCGAGCGCCGGCGCCTCCTCGTCCGACGGCGGCGGCGCTCGCGAGGGCAGCGGCGGCGGCGCTCGCGAGGGCAGCTGCGGCGGCTTCGGCAGGAGCGACAGCCGCGCGTGCGCGTCGGCCAGCTTGCGATCGGCCTCGCGCAGGCGCCGGTTCAGCACCCGGATCACGGCGTCGGCGATCTCGGCCGTCTCCCGCACCGCCTCGTGGAAGTCCTCCGCGGAGACCCGGAGCAGCTCCGCGTCCTCGGTGACCACGGCGGTCGAGCCCCGCGGCTCGCTGTCGAACAGCGACATCTCGCCGAAGACGTCGTTCGCGCCGAGCCGCGCGACCTCGCGGCCGTCCAGGGTGAGGCTCACCTCGCCCGAGATGATCGAGTAGAGCGCGCCGCCCGGCTCGCCCTGGCGGAAGATGACGTCGCCCCGGGCCAGCGAGACCACGAGCGAGCCGCGCGCCAGCGCCACGAGATCGTCGCCGGCCACGCGCGAGAACAGCGGGACACGCTGGAGGAACAGGACCTTCTCGATGGTGGTGTACATCTCGTCCTCGGGCTCGATGCCGGTGCCGCCGGTGACCGCCCAGTATCGTGCGTAACGGGCCACCGCGGGATCCTCATCGGCCCGCAGCTCGGCGAGGCGCTCGGCGGCGCCGGGCGGCGCCGTGACCGCGATCGCGATGGCGGCGGCCTCGCGGACGAGCGGGTCGGGGTCCCAGGTCGCGGCGAGCGCGTCCGCGGCCGCGCCGGAGATGGCGCGCCGCGCGACGGCGTCGAGCGCGAGCGCGGCGCTGTAGGGCTCGCCGCGAACGAGCTCGCGGCGGATCCAGCCGACGGCGGCGGCCTCGGGCGGCATGGGCTTCCGAGGGAACTCGGCCGAGAGCGCGAGCAGGCGCTCGACGAGGGAGACGAGGCGCTCGCGCAGCGGCCGGTCGAGGAGCGACTCCAGCACCTCGAACGCGTTGGCCCGCAGCGCCGGATCGGGGCCGAAGACGTGGGTGCGCACCAGGGCGACGACCTCGCGCGGGTAGGCGAGCTCGCACAGCCGGAGCACCCGGATGATCCCCTTCCGCAGCCGGCGGAGCAGGTGCTGATCGAGCAGCGGGCCCGCGACGCGGGGGCGCACCGCGATGTACGCCTCGCGCGTGCGGACGTGCTCGACCGTCTCATCGTCGATGCAGGCGCGGATGCGCCGGAGGGGGGCCGGCGGCGCGCGCAGCGCGAGGCGCAGGCGCGAGGCCGACGCGAGCACCTTCTGGCGGAGGGCCTCGTTCGGGTGGTCGATCCGGGCGAGCAGCGCGTCGAGGGCGCCGTGGCTGGAGAGCCGCGCGAGCACGCGCGGGATCGCGAGCCGCGCGGCGCGCGGGGTGCCGTCGTCGTCGAGGCGCGCCGCGAGCTCGGGGATGGCGGCGTCGCCGAGCGCCTCGATGGCCCGGGCGGCGGCCGACGCGAGGGCGCGCTCGGCGAGGGCGTCGGCGAGCAGGGGGAGCAGGCGCGGATCGGCGACGCTCGACGAGGAGCGCACGGCCTCGCGGCGCACCGCGGGGTCGGGGTCGCCGATGAGCCGCGCGAGCGCGCGCTGGAGCGACGCGTGGCCGACCATGCCGAGGATGCGGGCGGCGGCGACGCGGTCGCGCGGGGAGGGGCTCTCGAGCAGCGCGCGCAGCCGCGGCGCGCCCTCGAGCATGCCGTCGAGGCCGCAGTAGCGCAGGAGCGCGGCGATCGCGGCAGCCCGGAGCTCGTCGTCGCCGGGCGCGCCGGCGGCGGCGCCGCGGGGCGCGTCGCTCTCCCGCGCGAGCGCGAGCAGCTCGTCGTGGGCGTCCTCCCGCAAGAGCGCCGCGAGGGCGTCGACCGCGGCGACGCGGACTGCGGTGTTCCGGTCGCGGATCGCCGCGCGCGCGATCTCGGCGCCCTCTTCGTGCTCGAGCTCCGCCGCGAGGCGCACCGCGAGCGCGCGCACCCTGGCCGAGCCGTGGCGCGCGAGCGCGGGCACGGCCTCGCGCACGAGGGCGGGGTCGAGCTGGCGCAGCTGATCGACGGCGAAGAGCACCTGCGTCATGGCGCGGCTGTAGAGCGCCTCCGTCAGGATCGCGCGCGTCTGCGGGCCGTAGACGACGCTGTCCGGCTCGATCTGGCGGCGCATCAAGGTCCGGCGCATGGCGTCGAAGTAGCCGCGCCGCACGAGCGGGATGAGGGCGATGGTGGCGACGCAGAGCGGGAGGCAGTAGAGGCCGATGCGCGCGGCCTCCTCGACGAGCGCGGGGCCGGTGGCGGCGGTGGGCGCGAGGGCGAGCAGGAGCAGCGCGCCGAGGCCGTAGCCGAGGGGCTTGGCGATCGCGGAGACGAGCGTCCTCACCCGCTCCCGGAGCGCCGGCGGGAACGGGAAGAAGAGCAGCTGCATCGTCGCGTCGTGGATCGTGAACTGGAGCGCGTTGTCGCTCAGCTTCATGATGGAGGCGAAGGCGAGCGAGGGGATCGCGACCAGCGCGGCGGTGCTGGCGGTGAACGCGGCCGGCATGGCGAGCAGCCCGCCGAGCACGCCGTGGCGGCGGAGGACCGCCGGCGTCGCGCCGAGCTGCACGAGCAGGCCGATCACGCCGACGGCGCCGTAGAGGTGCGCCATGAACCGGGCGAGATCGTCGCGGTCGGGGTAGGCGGTGAGGGCGATCGCCTTGAACTGGTAGTCGCCGACCGTGAGCACGGTGAAGAGGAGGAGCGTCAGGAGCGCGATGGTGAGGGCGTAGCGCGATCGCCACACTTCCATGCGGGGGAGGCGGGCCTGGATGCGCTCCTCGTCGCCGGACGGGGGCCGCTCCAGCGGGTGCCGCCGCGCGAGCGCCGTGGTGAGCGAGGCCATGGCGAGCAGGGCGGCGATGAGCACGAACAGCAGGTTCTCGGTGCCGATCCACGTCACGACGAGGCCGGTCCCGAAGCCGCAGGCGACGGTGCCGACGACGCGGCCGCTGCCGATCAGGCCGAAGAGGCGCTTGGCGCTGCGCGCGTCGTGCAGGTCCTGGGCGACGGCCCAGACGAGGACGGCGGTGAAGTTCGCGATGATCTCGGACCAGATGTAGAAGACGAGGATCGCGCCGCGCACCTCCTGGCCGATGAGCACGCGCAGGAGCGCGAACGTGATCGCGCCGAACAGGGCGAAGGCGACGCACAGGCGGGCGCGCGGCAGGCGGCGGGCGACGCGGTCGTAGGCGAGCGCCGCGACCGCGGAGGCGGCGCCGTACACGATCCACATCGGCGCGATCCAGGTGACGGGGAACCTGGTGAGGAAGAGCGCGTCGCGCGCCGAGCGGCCGACCACGAAGATGAGGGCGGCGAGGAAGAGCAGGCAGAAGAGCAGCGCGCTCCGGTGCAGCTCGACGCGGGTGAGGGTGACGCCGAGGACGGCGGTGTCGGTGCTCGGCGGCGCGCCGCTCGGCGGCAGCCGGCTGGGCCGGCTCGACGTCGGGCGCACGGACGGGGCGGACCCGGGCGCAGGCGCGCCGTCCGGGCGCGCGCTCGGCTGCCCGGAGCGCTGCGGCTCCGGAGCGGCCGCGCGCCCCTTCGCGCTCGGCTCCGCGGGAGCTGCGTCGGTCGGGTCCACCCGGCCCAGGCTAGCCGAGCTCTCTCGAAGAGCGCGTGTTTCGGGCCACGCGGTGCGTCCAGCGTCGCGGCGCGGCGCGCCGGCCCGCTCGCCCCCGCGCGCCGCGGCGCCGCTGCCAACTTGTCAGGAACGGACCGCGAGGGTGGCCACCTCGTCATTTCGCGCGTCGCCGACGTGGGCATCGAGGCGCCCTTCGGCGGGGGCGGTCGAAGGGTCCTCGGTGCTTCCGAGCGCGGCGGACGCGGGGTTCGGACGGGGCTCCGACTGGGGCAGAGGCGCCGTTTCCCTGCTGCGCGGAGGGCTGTGCGAGGCATTTGCGGCGTGGTACGAGCTGTGCTGAAAGGACCCGCCCATGGACACGACAAGGACTCTCGTGCGGCTCCGGCCGCGAGGGCGGCGGCACCTCGCCCGGATGTGCGCGGCGGCGCTCGCGGCGGCGGCGCTCGCCGGAGGCGCGCGCCGGGCCGATGCGACGGTGACCATCAGCACCGACGTGGATCGCACCGGGGACAGGCGCCAGGACGCGCAGAACCCGCTCTGGATCAGCCGCGAGGACTGCCTGACGGACAACGATCTGCGCTTCACGGTCACGCTGAGCGACTTCTCGACCAGCCAGACGCTCGAGGTCTGGGTCAGCGAGTCGCAGGACTGCACGCTCTACTCGAACCGCGACACGGGCACGCGATGCCGGAAGGTCACGGCCGTGTCGCCCCTCCGCGAGACGATGGACATCGAGCTGTCGTCCAAGGAGATCGCGACGGCCCTCGGCGCCGAGGAGTGCGAGGGCACGCGGTCCAGCACCGGCGCGGTGTCGGTCACCATGTACTTCATGCGGCTCGAGTCCCTGGACGAGGACGGGCCGGATCACGCGAAGTGGGAGAGCACCAAGCTGGATCTCCAGGGCCCGAAGCCGCCGACGGAGGTCGAGGCGCACCCCGGCGATGGTCGTCTCCTCGTCGACTTCAAGCAGAACGAGGACGAGGACGTGGAGGGGTACTATCTCTACTGCGACGGAGGGGGGCAGTCCTCGCCCGGCGCGGGCGGGGCGGGGGCCGGCGGAGGCGACGGCGGCGCGGGGGCAGCCGGCGGCGGGAGCGGGGGTGGAGCGACGGGAGGTGGCAGCTCCGGATGCGGGGCGTCGCGCCTGGTCCCCGGGGAGGTCCCGGCGACCGCGTTGCGGTGCGGCAAGGTCGGGAAGGCCAACCGTGGCGAGGCGGCGAAGTTCGAGGACGGCGCGGCGATCGCCAACGGCACGTCGTATGTCGTCGGCGTCGCGGCCTATGACCTCGTGGGCAATGCCGGCCCGCTGTCGGAGCTGTCCTGCGCGACGCCGGTCGAGGTCGACGGGTTCTTCGAGAAGTACCGGGAAGCCGGCGGGCAGGCCGGCGGCGGGTTCTGCAGCGTCGGGGGGCCGGTCGGGGCCGGCCGGTGGGTGTCGGCGCCGCTCGGCGTGGTCGTGGCTGGCGCGGCGCTCGGTCTATGGCGCAGGGGCCGCCGCCTTCGCGCGCGTTCCATCAAGCAGGAGAGCCAATGAACCGTCATCTCCGTCATCTTGCTGCGGCGAGCCTCGCCGGCAGCGCGGCGCTCCTCGTCGTCTCCGCGGCCGGCGCGCAGACGGGCCGGAGCGACTG
Source organism: Sorangium sp. So ce185 (assembly GCF_051526825.1). Taxonomy (NCBI): domain Bacteria; kingdom Pseudomonadati; phylum Myxococcota; order Polyangiales; family Polyangiaceae; genus Sorangium; species Sorangium sp. So ce185. Next base: position 3,354,836 of record NZ_CP150316.1, read on the forward strand.
GCGGCAGCACGATCGGGCGAGGATCCTGCGCGAGGAGCGCTATGCCTCGCCGCAGAGCTTCGCGTTCGAGCTCCGCTTCGCCCCGTACTCTCCGGAGGTCGACGAGGAGTTCTCCGGCGCGGGCCCCTACGAGGGGACCTTCGGCGACGGCGCGCAGTTCTATTTCGGCATGGAGCTCGACTGGCTGCCGCTCCGGATCCCGTACGTCGGCGCGATCGGCCCGGGGCTCGGCTGGGGGTACACGTCGACGTCGGCGAAGGCGTTCGAGGCGGGCAGCGACACGAGGGCCGAGGCGGAGGAGACCTCGCTCACCATCATGCCGATGCACGTGTCCGCCGTCCTTCGCGGCGACGAGCTGATGCGCAGGACGGGCGTTCCGATCGTGCCCTACGCGAAGGCGGGGCTCGGCATGGGCCTCTGGTTCACGTCGTCCGGTCCTGGCACGGCGGACGTCGATGGGGTCCGGGGCGAGGGCATCACCTGGGGCACGCACCTCGCGCTCGGCGCGATGCTCGCGCTCAACTGGATGGACCGCCGCGCGTCGTCGCAGCTCGACGAGACGACGGGCATCAACCACACCTACTTTTTCGGCGAGTGGATGTACGCGAACCTCGACGGGCTCGGCTCGAGCCCGCAGATGCACGTCGGCACCTCGACGTGGGTCCTGGGTCTGGCCCTCGACATGTGAGACGCTGCGCCGGGCGCTTCCGCGGGGGAGCGCGGCGCCGGGGGCTCTCGTGAAGGGAGCGCGGCGGCAGGCGTTCGTGTGAGGGAGCGCGGCGCCGGGGGGCTCGCGTGAAGGGAGCGCATGCCGCCGAGCGCCCGTGGGCGGGCGCGCGGCGGTGGGGGCTCGCTCAGGGCGCGCCGTCGTCGAGCGGCGCGGCGCCGTCGTCCTCTTCGATCACCGTCGTTCCCCGGGGCCGGGTCGTGGCCGGGCGGCGCGGGGGGCTGTCGCTCTCGAGGGCCTTGACGGTCTCCGGAGAAGGAGGCCCGAAGATGGGCATCGCGAGCTCGCGCGCGGTGCCCTCGCGCTCGTAGGCGATCTTGAGCTCGCTCGCGCTGGCCAGGGCGCGATAGGCCGCGAACAGGTCGTCCGGGCGCTCGAGCGTCGTGCCGTTCACCTGGGTCACGACGTCGCCTGGCTTGAGCTCGATGGAGCTCCAGTCTGCGGGCAGCGCGAGGATCTTCCAGCCGATGAACGCGCCGGCCCGGATGACCTCCTCGACCGGGACGCGCCGCAGGATCCAGGGCGGGCCTTGCAGCAGCACCCGGTCGACGTCGGCGCGGGCGAGCTGCCCGGCGGGCGCCGCCTGCTTGGCCGGGGCTGCGCTCGCCCCCTGCTTGGCCGGGGCCGAGGCCGGAGCGGCCGCCTGCTGCCCGCCGCACCCCGCGAGGACCGACAAGGAGAGACATGCGCCGAGCATGAGCCTTCCGCGCGTTGACATCGGCGGGACTATGCGCGGGAGACCCGAGGGGGCCAAGTAAGCTGCAGGCGCGACGGGGACGATGAAAGCGGGCGGCGGAGCAGGCGAGCGCTTTGGTAAGCGGCTCGTCGGGATCGCGGCAGGGGACGGGATCGTCGGAGAGGGTCGGGGAGGCGGGATTTGAACCCGCGACAACGAGCACCCAAAGCTCGTGCACTACCGGACTGTGCGACTCCCCGGGCGGAACGTCCGCGAGCGGGACCATAGACGAGGTGTCTTGCCGGGGCAAGCCAGCTCGCTCGGGCGCCCGGGCCTGCGGGGGCGTGGGTCGCGCGGCTTTCGTGCGGTTTTCGTGCGGTTTTTCGGTGCGGCAGCGCGAGAAAGGCGCTGAGATGCGGGGCTGCATGGGCGAGACGCTGCCGTCGCTGTCGGTCCATCACCTGGCCGTGGTCGTGCGCGATCTGGAGCGGGCGGAGGCGTTCTATGCGGGCGTCCTCGGGCTGCCGGTGGTGCGGCGCTGGACGGACGAGGCCGGAGCTCCGCGGTCGGTGTGGCTCGGGCTCGGGGGCGACGCCTTCCTGGCCGTGGAGCGGGCGGCGGCCGCCGGGCCGACGCGCTCGGACGAGGCGCCGGGCTGGCACTGCGTCGCGCTGGGGATCGCCCCGTCCGAGCGCGAGGCGTGGCGCCGCCGGCTGGCCGCGGCGGGCGTGGCCGTCGAGCGGGAGAGCGCCTACACGATGTACGCCCGCGATCCCGAGGGGAACCTGGTGGCGCTCAGCCATTACCCGGAGCCTCGGGGGCCGCGGCTGGACGCGGGCTGATCGCGTGCCGGCGGCGTGCCTGTGCGGAATACGGGGCCGACGCGCAGGGAGGAGACGCGGTGCGGGGTCGGCCGGGGAGCCGAGCGGGGCGCCGAGGGGTCCACGGGCTCGCGCGGCGTGGCGCCGGCGGCGCGGCGCGGGGGTGCGGGCGGCGCGCCGCGAAGGCAGTGCGCGTCGAGCGTGGGGATGAGAAGATGGAAGGTCGGCGGCGAGCCAGCCTGCTGGAAGCTGCTCGAGGGCAAGCGCGTCGAAGGGGAACGAACGAGCCGGAGGTTTCTAGATGCCGCGTTCAACGTCCGATTCCGTGTCGCCTGATGGTCCTGTGTCGCTCGTGCTCCCCTTCGGGGCGATGGGGCTCGTGGGCGGCTGGCTCACCGCAGACAGCTTCCATCTCCCGGACCGCTCGGTCCATTACCTGCTCGCGGGCGTGACGCCGGTCGTCGCGGGGCTCCTGGGCCATTACATGACGAGCCGGATCGGGGGCGTGGGGAGCGCCGGCGCGGCGGCGCCGGGCGCGGTCGCGGGATGGGCGGACCGGCCGGGGGGGGCGAGCGGACCGGGGCGGTGGACGCGGCGGGGGCCGATCGCGGCGAGCCTGCTCTCGCTGTGGGCCATCGTGGTGGCCGGCGTCGTCAACGGCATGACCGTCGGGCTCGTGCTGGGGCCGGTGGGGATGCTCGTCGGCGCGCCGTTCGGGGCCGTGTTCTCGCTGCCGTTCGTTCCGGCGCTCGCGGTGGTGCTGCTCGCGGCGAACCGCGTCGGGAGGGCGCGCGCAGGCTCGGTCGTGGCGCAGGCGGATCGGCGCGCCGTGTGGTCGGCGACGGCGGCGGTGATCGCGGCGGCGGCGCTGACCGCGCCGGCGCTGTTCGGGAGGCCGGCGGTGCCCGAGGTGGGGCTCGCGGTGGCGGCGGTCGGGCTCGCGGTGGTGGGAGCGCTGTTCGTGGTCGACGCCTTGGCCCTGGCGAAGGTGCTGACGCTGCCGCTGCCGAGCAGGTTGATCGGGGCGGAGGAGGCGAGAGAGGGCGGGGCGGGGATCATGGGGACGGGGGAGAGCGTCGACCTCGGCTTCGGGGACGAGGTGCGGGTCGAGGTGGTGCAGCCGACCCACGCCTACCGCGGGGCGCCGCAGATCGCCCGGGTGGTGCGGGGGAACCGGGAGCGCGCGGTGGGGGCGCTGCGGGCAGGGCTGGCGCGGGGTGGGATCGCGCTGGCGATCGGGGCGGCGCTCTGGGGAGGGCCGTGGACGACGTGAGCCAGGGGCGGGGAGGGCGGGGCGGGGAGGCGGGGCGGGGAGGGGAGGGGAGGAAGGCGGAGGAGCGGCGGAACGGACGGAGAGGAAGCGGAAGGGCGGACTGAACGGAGAGGCGGCCAGGGATCGGGCTTGATGCACGCGGCGAGGTGTGCCAGGGTCCCGCCCCCGTAGCGGCTGATGCCCCTGCCCCCGTAGCTCAGTGGATAGAGCAGCGGTTTCCTAAACCGAAGGTCGCAAGTTCAATTCTTGCCGGGGGTGCGAATGATTTCGCGGGGTTAGGTGGCCTCGTCCGAGCCGCCACCCTGGTCCTGGACAGCCTCCCGGCCGAAGAACTCCTCGACCAGGCGATGAAGCTTCCCGAGAGCGAACGGCGCGTCCTTGCCCTGCGGCTCCTGGAAAGCGTGGGTGACGAGTCGTCGGAAGAGGTCGACCGCGCGTGGGTCGAGGAGGCCCGGAGGCGCCTCGACGACATCCGGGCGGGGCGCTCCCAGCCCGTCCCCTGGGAGGAGGCACGGCGCCGCATCTTCGCGCGGCCGAGATAACGCGCCGTCCCATTGTCCTCGCGAACGAAGCAGAGAGCGAGGCGCAAGGCGTTTCTCTGGTACGAGGCGCGGGATCGGCGCGTCGCCGATCGCTTCGAGGCTCCGGTGCTCGCAGCGCTCGTGCCCGCGCTGCCCGCTGCGTCAGCGGGCCATCGGCGGCGGGCGAGGCGCTGTCAGGCCGCGCCGCGCTGTCAGGGCGACAGGTTTCGGCAGGCTCCGGGTTGAATTTCAATTCAGCCGGAAGGCTCTCGACAGGCTCCAGGTTGAATTTCAATTCAGCCGGAAGGCTCTCGACAGGCTCCGGCTTGAATTTCAATTCAAGCCGCCGGTAGCGCGCGACCTCACCATCTGAGCCAGTGCACTGTCAGCCAGCTCCACGGCGAGATCAACATCCCTTGAGAACCGCGGTTCCGCCCGTGCGGAAACAAGGCCTCCCACGAGCGCGAGTCGCCTGTTGAGCCTCTCCAAGTCCGCGACCACGCGGCCGAGGGCGTCTTGAAGTGTGTTCACGGGGCGCGTCGCGGCCAGGGAACGGGCCGCCCCTCTGAATCGCCAAACTCGGCGCCGGGACGCTCCCGCAGCCAGTCAGCAAGGCGCTCGTCGATGTCCTCCTCGCCGGCCCCGGGCAGCCGGCGCCGGAGATTCTGCCGCATCAGTGCCACGCCTGCGTCGTGCAGCTCGAAGGCCAGGCGTAGGTTCTCTGCCCATCGCGTCGGGTCTGCGGCAGCCACTTGCCAAGCCTACCGCGTCCCTGGGGCGCAGGCGAGCGGGTCACGTACGCTGTGCAGCTGTGCTGCATGCTCCACCCCCATGGGCCGTGGAGTAGAGGCTGCGGAAGGCTGAAAGGAAGAGCTCACGGACAACGTGTACCGGTCCCAGGGCGAGAGCTCGGGCCGTCACGGGGCCGCAGAGCGGGCGAGGGACGCGCTGCCCGGAAAGCATGCTTTCCGGGAGGTGCTTGCGCTCTGCCGGGACCGCATCGTCTCCGGTTAGACGGCGAGACGCGCGATCGGCGACGCGCGCCTCTCGGCGCGGCGGGTGGTGCTCGTCCCCCTCGCGGTGTGCTTGTACTGCGCCGTGCGCTTGCGCGGCCGCGTCCGGTTGCCGCCGTGTGCCTCGGATCCGTGAGCGCAGCTCAGGTCGTGGGCGCCGAACTCGCCGGTGTGCCGAGGGTGCACCGGACGTGTACGCGCGACGGGCTGCCTTCGAGCAGCCAGATCGCGGATAGCTGGCTCGACAGTGAAGGGAGGAGCCTGGTGGACTGCCCACGGGCGCTCGGGCTGCCCGCGTGGTCCTCCCCCGGTTCCGCGGACAGTCTCACTATGCCGCGCGCGCGGTCACGTAGGTCTTCAATTCGAACTCGATCGGGCTCATGTAGGCGAGCCGTGAGTGCCGTCGTTTCAGGTTGTAGAAGTTGTCGATGTAGTCTCTGACCGAGGCGACGGCGGCCGCTCGCGTCGTGTAGCGCTCGTACTCGACCAGCTCCGCCTTCAGCATCGCGAAGAAGCTCTCGGCCACGGCGTTGTCCCAGCAGTCGCCAGCGCGCCTCATGCTCGGGATGAGCCCGTGGGCCCCGAGCACGAGCCGGTGGTCGTCGCTGGCGTAGGGGCTGCCGCGATCCGAGTGGTGCACCAGCCCAGGCGCCGGCCACCGCGTTCCCAAGGCGAACGCGAGCGCGGTGAGCGCCAAGGCGCGATCGTTGAACGCGCTCGCGGCCCAGCCGACCACGCGGCGCGAGAACAGGTCCAGGATCACGGCCAAGTACAGCCAGCCCTCGCCGGTGGGAATGTACGTCACGTCCGTCACCCGGACTTGGTTGGGAGCTCGAGCTTCGAATTGCCGCTCGATCACATTCGGGGCGATCGGGCCGTTGTGCCGCGAGTCGGTGGTGCGGCGGAAGCGCCGCTTCCTCCGAGCCGCGAGCCTCTGAGCGCGCATCAGCCGCTCGACCCGTTTCTTGCCGACACGCATACCGCGAGCACGCAGCTCCGCGTGGATGCGCGGACTGCCGTAGCGGCCACGGCTCTTGTGGTGCACGGCCCTGATCTGCACGCTCAGTTGAGCATCGGACTTGGCCCGCGCGGACTCCGAGCGCTTGGCCCACGCGTAGTAGCCGCTGCGCGAGACCAGCAGCACCGCGCACAGCACCAGCACCGGGTAGTGCGCCTTCTCCGCGTCGATGAACTCGAACCTCACTCGTTTTCCTTCGCGAAGAAGCCCGCCGCTTTTTTTAAGATCTCGCGCTCCATCTCCAGCCGCTTCACGTCGCGGCGCAGCCGCTGCAGTTCCTCACGCTCCGGCGTCGTCAGCGCCCCCGGCGGGCCGTGGCCCGCGTCGGTGTCCGCGCGCTTGATCCAGTCGCGCAGCGCCGTCTCGGTCAGGTCGAGGTCCTTCGCCACCTGGCCGATGCTCCGGTCGCTCGCCTTCGCCAGCCGTACCGCCTCCGCCTTGAACTCGGGCGTGAACGCCCTCCTCTTTCTCCGTCCCATCCCTGCCTCCTGGTGCCGTCGGGGGTGTCGACGGAAGCGGGGGAGGACCAGTGTACATGCCCAGGGGCGACGCGTGCTCCGTTCCGTCGTGCTTGACCAGTCGAAAGCGCTTGTTTACGGTAGCTGTGAGCGATAGCGCCGCGGCGGTTTCCAGAAAACTACACACTAAGAGAGCTAGACCGTGACGATTTCCACCCTGCTGAACGACACCATTTGCACGGAAGCGGAGAAGAACGCTGAGGCGGTCGAGAAGCTGCCGGCATTCCAAGGGTTCAAGCTTTCGAATGTGAAAAGCCGAGTGGCGATGCTGCTCGGGCACATTGGTCGTGAACAGATATTTGAGCAATTCACGCGTCACGATATCACGCACATCAACAAGATGCTTGGGATGCTTGACTGGCTCATTCCCGAAAGAACGCAAAAGGCAATGACGCCCTGCGACTGGCTCATGTTGACGCTGTCGATCTATTTCCATGACAGCGGAATGCTTGTGACGCGTGACGAGTTCGCGAGGCGAGCCAACTCTGGTTTTCCGGCGTACGTCAGCGACGTTCTGCTGGTGGGTGACGCAGGAAAAGACCTCGAGACGAAGTTGGCCTCGCTGTCGCAGGAGCAACGGGAGCGCTTCTACTACCAAGAGTACGTTCGCCATCACCATGCAAAACGGATCCGCGCTTGGTCGACCGGTAGGAACGTGTCAGATCTCGGGGACGCGAGGCTGGTAGTTGAAGAAATAAACAAAATGCTGGGTGCTCTCCCAGAGACCTTTCGCAAGGATCTTGGCTTGGTGTGTGAAAGTCACCACCTCAACGATTTGGAGGATCTGTCGAAATACCAAGTGTCGCAGCCCTACGGTGACCTTCCCGAGGAGTCCTGCAATTTGCAGTACATCGCTGTTATGCTGCGGACAGCCGATCTGCTCCACATGACGCAGGATCGTACGCCAAGTGTCGAATTTCGCCTGATCGCGCCGACGGATCCGATTAGCCAGCAGGAGTGGGCGAAGCAGATGGCCGTCCGAACCGTACGATCGCGCCTCGGGCGCGACCGTGACGGCGTGGTCGACAAGGACTTACCGCGAGACACAATCGAGGTTTATGCTCATTTTAAGGAACCGTCTGGGTTCTTCGGACTAACGTCGTTTCTCTCGTACGCCAAGCGTGAGCTTCAGCAGAGCCATGCGTGGGTCACATACGCACGGAAAGAAGGGGCGGCTAACTATGAATTTCCGTGGAGAGACATTGACGACTCTCACGTCGAGGCAGAAGGTTTTCTGCGCCAGCAGTTTGAGTTTACTCTTGATCAGGGAAAAATTCTCGATCTTTTGACTGGCCACACAATCTACAACGACGCAACGGTAGTGCTGAGAGAGCTCACGCAAAACGCCATCGACGCCGTTCGCGTTCAGCGCATCGACGCTCAAGAAGCGGGCGATCGGTCCTACAAGGGTGCGATTGCTGTGACATGGAGCTCGGAGCGGCGGGTGCTCGAGGTGCAGGACAACGGTACAGGAATGTCGCAAGCAGTAATCGAGCGGCACTTGCTTCGAGCTGGATCGTCGAAGTACCAGGAAGCTGATTTTCGAAAGCGTTACCCAAAATTCAGTCCGATTAGTCGTTTTGGTATCGGAGTCCTGTCGTGCTTTATGCTGGCGGACAGCGTCGAGATCATTACCGCTGCCCCTGGCGACCCACAGGCGCGGCTTCTATCGCTTCGCTCGGTTCACGGAAGATACCTTATTAGGACGCTTGATAAGAAAGTGGATCCGGAGGCGAAGCGGGTCGGCGCGCATGGGACTGTTGTGCGACTCCATGTGCGGCCTAGTGCGGACGTGGGTGACGTTGCAGAAATTATGAGGCGCTGGATCGTTGTTCCAGAATGCGAAGTTACGCTGAGTGTCGATGGATTGCCTGCGCATAGGGTGGGGTTCGATTCGGTCAAAGCCGCGCTCTCAGATGAACTCAGGAGATTTGGACACGTTGAGGGTCCTGAGTTGAGAGTTGATGAGGTTAGCGAAAACGGTGTTACGATCGCGTGTGCGGTTGAGTGGTCGGATACGTTCAAGGAGTGGTCTTTGGTTGAGATACCGCGAGGTGGATCGGACTCTCCGGACACGTTGGTCGGAACGTGCGTGGAAGGGGTAAGAGTCGAATTTACGACCCCCGGCTACGGTCAGTCTGCATTTTACGCGCTCTGTAACGTGAGCGGTCCAGGAGCGCCAAAGACTAACGTTGCGCGCTCGGCCTTCGAGGTGACTGGTGAACTGTACGCCGCGTTGCGCGTTGTGTATCGGGCTTACTGCAAGCAGGTTGCAGACGAAGCTTCTCAACTCGAGCGGCGTGGGTTCTCGAAGACTTGGGCCGCGGAGGAGGCGCGCTGGCTCTTGGCCCCTCTTTGGACAGGCGCGCGGCCTATCAACTCTACTCTTCTGGACGAGGCGATAGCGCAAGTGCCGCTTGTGGTTCGCGAATCAAAGGGGCAGAGAGCTCGGGTTTCGATTGCGGACATTCGCTCGGAAGAGTACTGGTGGACAACGGACAGTGCGCTGTTTACAAGCGCCGAGTCTTTGATTCGTGAGGTGCCTGGCGACGTGTCTCTTGCCGGAATCATGTCAGGCATTGGGTCGCAAGTCGACGTTTTGCCGGCGGGGACGCTCGTGTGCAACATGCACGGGCTGACGTGGTCTTACCCTGGGGAACTGCTGCGAAGTCGGAGCGAAGTAGATAAAATCGTGGTTGATACTACGCGGCGCCGGATTGACCTGCGTTGGCGTCCTAGCAGGGGGCCTGCTCTATGGATGGATGTGCCCGAGGAAGCAAATCAGGTCATACGGCAAATTGCGGAGCGGCATCGTGCGCGGCGGTCTTATGATTACCTGGTTGGGAGCCAGTCGATAGAAATGGTCGGATTGGAGGGTATAGTCGCGGTACGTGCGTTCGGGCTCTTGTTGATCGTGCCCGGTAGCAAGCTTGCAGAGTATCTTCTAGGATGGCTTCGGCGCGCTCGTGCTGGTCTTACTCGACGGGCGATGCGTGCATTGGCTGTTGCTTTTGAATGCTGCGATGATGCTCTGAGCAGTGGCCGAGTTGTGTTGGATGCCGACGAAATGCGGTGGATGGCTCAGCGCGAGGGTGTTTCGGATGAAATTGACACCGATGAGCTGCGTGATGCGATCGGTGACAGTGGTTCGCGGGTGTTTGATGTCTCTGCGTGGCGTCGTCGGGAGGTTGCTCTCCATTACGAGGATTTTCGTTAAGGACCAATCTCCGCGCAGTGAAAGGCAACACGATAGATTGGTGCCGCAAACGCGCTCTTCCCGCTGTTGGCGAGAGCTCGGGGTCGCCCCAGGGCGAGCTCGCGGAGCTCGCCCTGGGGTGAGCGTGCCGGGAGCGCACGCACATCGTGATCGAACGCGTCAAGCTGAAATTGCAGTCCGATGAACAGTTCTGTCAGCAGCTCGCGGACAGCGTCCCGCTCGGTTGCGGAAGGGTCGAGCTCACGGAGCTCGGCGCCTTAATCGAATTTGCACCGTAACGTGTACGCGTTCGGTAGAGCCCATCCTGACGCCGAGCAGGCCCGGGACATAGGCTTGCCGTGCGATGCGAGAGCGACGGCAGGGCGCCGGCACCAGCGGCGAGACCGGACTGAGCAGACCGGAGGCGAAGGCCAAAGGGCCGAGCCTACTCGTTTACTCGAGAGCCGTAGTCAATCGAGACGAGTCTTCTTCAAGCATGCCGCCACCTCCCGAGAGGCTCCGGTTGAATTTGAGCGCAGCCGGAGGTCTCCCGGCACGCTTCCGGTTCACCGCACGCAGCTCGCGTGAGAGCGCCACCGCGTCGTCATCGCCGATGACCACCGCGGCGAGGTCAACATCCTCGTCAGGCCCTCAAAACCCGCCCTCCAGCCCGAGGCTCGGCACGGTGACCGGCCCGAACTCGGTCGGCTCGCACGGCCCGAACCCATCGCACATCCGCGGCATGTTCTCCTTCGACATCGTCGCGTTGAGCACGTCGAGCACCACCGCCAGCCAGCCCGACTTCCCGATCGACCAGCGCTTCTCCAGGCGGACATCGAGGCGGAAGAACGGCGGCAGCCGCTCCCACCGGGGCTCCGCGCCGGCGGCCGACCCGAGCCCCCCGGGGACGCCGCTGCCCGGCGGGAGCGTCACGCCGCCAACCCGCTGGGGAAGCCCCGAATAGAACACGAAGCGCCCGCCAGCCCTGTAGCCGCGGCCGAAATCGTAGGTCAGCGCTGCGTTCGCCACGTGGGTCCGATCGACCGAGGTCACCTGCCGGCTGCGGCCGATGCTCCGCGTGGAGCGGGACAGCGTGTACGACGCGAATCCTCCGATGCGCTTCGTGAGCCGCCGATGCGCGGACAGCTCCACGCCGGTCGCGGCGCCGAGCGCGCGGAGCGTGAAGGCCTCGTCGATCGACTGGAAGCCGGCGGCGCCGAGCGCGTCGGTCATGTTGAAGAACGCGTTGTGGAACACCGAGACCGTCGCGTCGATGTCCGCCGGCAGCGCGAACTCGAGGCCGGCGCTCGACTGGAAGCTCCGCTGGAGGCCGTCGTCGAGGCGCGGGCGAATGCCAGGGATCGGAACGACGAAGCTCGGCAGCTGGGACGCGAGGCCGTGCGCCTGCACGAACGTGACGCCGCGCCCCAGAGAGAGCCGCGCCGAGAGCCGCGGATCGACGCCGAGCGCGACCGTGCCGTCCGAATGGTAGAGATCGAGCCGGAGCCCCGGGGTGATTCGCAAGCGCGGGGTGATCGCAATGTCGGCTTCGATGTAACCACCCGTCGTGAAGTCGACGCGGCTCAACAGGAGATCGCCGACCGAGACATCATCATCGTCGTCACCGTCCGGCGCGACGTCGCCCGGGGAGTCGCCGACGTCGGTCCCGAGATCGAGCACGTTGTCGTCGACCACGGCGTCGATGCCGGCGCGGATCACGGTCTCGTCGCGCAGCCGGTGAGCGAGCGTGAGGCGCGCGCCGAGGCTCCGCGTCAGCGCTTTCTGACCGCCCTCGATCCCCGTCTCGTCGTGGCCGAGCGTCAGCGCGCCGCGCAGCGCGCTGCCCTGGCCATAGGCATGGTCGTACCGGAGATCGATCCGGTGGAATGTCGTGTCGAAGAGCGTCGTCGTCTCGCCGCCGGATTCGTCTCCGAGGTAGTCGTGCGCGCCGAACGCGAAGACGCTCACCCGGCCCTCGGGGGCGACCTGGTACGACAGCCGGGCCTGGTAATCCCAGTAGTCGAGCGCCACCTCGGGCGCGGCCAGCGAGAGGAGCAGCGCCGTGTAGGAATAGCGGCCGCCCACGAGCGCGACCCCGCGTCCGTCGGCGAAAGGACCCTCGACGAGCCCGCCCACGTCGACGAGCCGGAGCATGCCCTCACCGTGCCAGTACGGCAGCGGCGGCGTCGTCTCTCCAGCGACGATCCCGCCCGCGTACCGGCCGTGACGCGCGGGGTAGCCGCCCGGGTAAAGGTCGACGCGATCGACGATACCGGGATGGACCACGGAGGGCCCGAGCCCGAGGTGATAGAGATAGGGGACACGGACGCCATCGAGGAAATAACCGACGTTGCCCGGCGGCGACCCGCGGACGTAGAAGAACGGTAGCCCCGTGACGAGCGGGGTCACCCCGGGGAGCATCTCGATCGCGCGGAAGGGGTCGCCGAACGCGCCGGGGACGATCCTGACCTCGCCGCGGCTCAAGCTGGAGACGCCGGGCGCCTGCTGCTCGCCGTGCACGGTGACCTCGAGCGATCGCGGCGCGCCGGGCGGCGGCGCGGGCGCCCGGGCCGGGCCGCCGCCGGGCGTGGGCGGCGGCGCCGCTGCAGGCGCGGAGGCGTCGGGCGGCGCGGGCGGCGCGGCCTCGGTGAAGCGGACCTCGACGCGGATCTTCGCGGCGACCGGCGCGCCGTTCCGGGTGGCCGGCGCGAAGCGGAACGACGTCGCGGCGGCCACGGCGGCCGAGGCGAACGGCTCCTGCCCCTCCTCGGCGACCGCGGCGCGGACCGTCCCGTCCGCGTTGACGGTGAGGACGAGGCGGACCAGCGCGTCGCCGTGCGCTCCAGCAGGGTAGTCGGCGCCGAGCGGCGTGAGCGGTGTCGGCGGCACCAGCGCGTCCTTCGGCGCATCGCGCGGCGGCTCTGTCGACAGCGCATCGCGAGCCGGCCCGGGCGGCGGCGCGTCGCGCCCGGGCGGCGGCGCGTCGCGCCCGGGCGGCGGCGCCTCGGCGGACGGCGCGGCCGGCGGCGCGTCGCGCCCGGGCGGCGGCGCCTCGGCGGTCGGCTCGGCCGGCGGCTTCGCATGCGGCAGCGGCGCGTCGGGCGCGGCAGTGGCGAGGCTCGGCGCGAGCGCGCTCGCGAGCAGCGCCGCGGCCGTCGTGGATCTCCGGAGAAAGCTCATCGCCGCGCCATGGAGATGGAAAAAGGCAGCCGCCGCCATCAGCCACGATCTACGCCGAACGACGCGCTCACTTCCCCCTCGCCGGCTCGAGCATCCCCTGGCGCCCCCATGCCCTCACGAGGAGATGACGCATCACGTCCACCTCTCCCGAGACAAGGAAGCACCGAGCGCCGCGCGAGGCGGCCTGTCGCCTCGTCACCGCCTCCGCGCCCGCTCGTACGCCTTGAGCCACCGCTTCGCCGTCACATCGAGGCTCTCCCTCAGCCAGTCGTCGAGCTTGCCGAGGTCGAGCCCCGCGAACGCCTCCGCGTGCTGCCGCGCGAGGATGCTCACCTGCGCCTCCAGCACCGCGCGGAGATCGCGCTTCGACAGGTCCTCGATGTCCACCGAGGCCCGGCCCAGGCGATCCCGGAGCAGGTACACGCTCCTGCCGACCTGCACCTCCCGGTAGAACGGCACCTCGAGGCCGCGCCATATCGACGCCTTCACCCGCTCGAGCCGGTCCTCGTCCTCGTGCAGGAAGTTGTTCCAGCTCGTCGCCGCGTGCGTCGTCTCCTTGAGCTCGAGGAGGCGCAGCCGCCGCTCTCCGCCCCGCTCGCGGCCGAGGATCAGGTACCGCTCGAGCCCCCCCGAGCCGCCCGCGTCGCGGTCCCGGTGCGCGAGCGCGAGCACCTCGACCTCCGAGAGCTGCCCGGACCGCCCGAGCGCCTCGAGCAGCCGCTCGCCCGTCCCCGCCTCCGCGCGCGACAGCCTCAGCGAGGGCTCGTCGAACCGGAACGCCTCGCCCTCGGTCCACTTCGCCAGCTGGCGCGCGTCCCTGGCCGCGACGTCGGGGTACAGCGCCTCGGGGAGCTCGCGCAGGGGCTCGTTGCCCTGGAGCATGTCCTCGTAGAGCTCCATGAGCTCAGCGAGCGCCTTCCGGTCGTCGAGCAGCAGCCGGAGCACCGTGAAGTACCGCAGCGCGTCCAGCGCGGCGAGCCCGGGGCCCGCGTCGTCGAGATCGTTGAACACGTAGCGCGGGCCGACCGTGAACGTGATGAGCCCGAAATTGTCGGGGTGCGCGTCGCCGAAGCACAGACACCGGCCGCCGGGCACCCGCGCCCGCGGGACGTCGAGCAGATCCACGTGCCACGCCTGCGGGAAGCTCCGCATGAACCGCATCGGAGAGCGCAGCGCGGCCTGCCACTTCTCCTCGAACTCGGCCGGCTCGACGTGCGGATTCACCGCCCGGAAGAACGCCCGGGTGAGCTCCTTGACGGGCGGCAGATCGCTGTCTCGAATGGGGCGCATCGCGTCTCCTGCGGCCGGACGCGGGGCGCGCCCGGGGGGACGGCCCTCCGCCGCCCCGCGAGCGCGCCGCCGCCCGCGCGGCGCTCTCGTAGCACGCGCGCGGGCGGACCGTGAGGAGGAGATGGACCGGGCGCGAGGCCGCGGCTTACGGGGTCGCGACGGTGGCGGAGACGTCGCAGGTGAACGCGGCCGTCGCGTCGTACGAAGCGACCAGCACCGTGTAGACACCGCTCTCCGGGCAGACGAACTGCGTCTGCGGGCAGTAGCCGCACGCGTCATCCACCGAGGACAGCGCCTCCTCGCCGGTGCACCCCGAGGCGCCGTCGCACACCCGCATCATCGGATCGCCCCCGCAGGTGCCGGAAGGGCAGCCGCAGCCCACGGTGATCACCGTGTTCGGATCGCACGCCACGGCCTCGTAGCCGGGCGCGATCGACCAGCCGCAGTCGCGCCACTCGCCGCCCAAGGGGTTGGAGCAGGCCGAGAGCGGATCCCCGGGCACCGTCGAGCCGTCCTCCGGGATGGTCACGGGGATCTCGATCGTGTTGTTGCCGTAATCGCTCTCCGGCAGCGTGCGATCGGCGTTGATCGTGATGCGGAGGAAATAGTCCCCCGGGCTCACTCCCGTGATGTCGACCCACTGGCAGTCGAGGCCGGAGCTGTAGACGTCGCTCCAGCCGCGCTGGATGCCCTGGAAGCCGCAGTGGAAGCGCGACGTCGACGGCGCCCCCGGGATGCCCACCGGCGAGCTGTCGAGCAGACAGAACGCCTGCTTGTGGCCGGTCGCGACGACCGCGCCGGTGCCGTCGAGGAGCTCGTACCGGGCGTACCCCTCAAAATGGTAGTGGCCGTGGCACGCGGAGTACTCGAAGCCGTCGACGGCCATCGGATCGCCGAGGATCATGTCCGCCTCGCCGACGTTCGGCGTCTCGGTCGAGAAGCGCATCAGGCGGCGGTCGCCCGCCCCGCCCACGCAGCCCTCCACGATCGCGCAGCTGTCCGCCGGGAAGCTCTCGTGGCCGATGCTCAGGCTGAACTGCGCCGCGTCCGCGGAGACGGTGAGGTCGGGCAACGGGCACGCCTCGCCCTCCCCGAGCTGCGTGCAGGTGCCGACGAAGCCCGCCAGGCAGCACGTCCCGCCCGGCCCGCACTCGCTGTCGTCGGTGCACAGCGTCGACGTGGAGGGCGCCTCCTCGACCTCGATCACGATGTCGAAGGAGCCCCGGTCGAGCACCACGTCGTCCCCACCGACCCGGAAGCGCAGCGGGACCAGCGTGTTCTGGTTGGCGTACACGTTGAACCACTGGGGGTTCGGCGAGAGGAACTGCGCCTCTACCGGCTCGATGGTGTTGTCCAGGTTCAGGCGCTCGAGCCGCCAGCCCTCCTGAAGGAACGTGTAATAAGTGCCCGCCGGGACGTCCGCGCTCAGGCGAGCTCGGTTCGGGTCGTCCTCGGTGTTGAAGAAGATCGTGTCCTGCGGGCCCTGGACCATCACGATCCCGTCGCGCAGACGGTACACGTTGCCCGACGCCGCCGCGCCGATCAGGTTCAGCTCGATCTGCCCCGTGTCCTCCTCGTCCGTTCCTCCCTCTCCTGCGGAGCACCCGGCGAGAGCGATCATCCCAAAGAGCGCGAATTTCGAAAGCTTCATGTGAGCCGCGGACCTCCTCATCTCTCTACCACGAGACGCTTGATGCCCTCACCGCACCAGGTCCTTCACGCGAAGGCCGAGGTGCGCCGAATTTGTCAGGACATCACACGTTTTCGACGCTGTCCATCGACCGACGCCATCGGCGGGTACGAAGCGCGGCTCACCGGTTCTCCCTGGGCCGCCCACGAAAGCAGCTTTGCGGCGGAGACCGGCGGCCGGTGTCCACACACACCGGCGGCACGAAGCGCGTACCGGTTGTGGTGTCTACTTGACAGTCGAAGTGTCGCGAGCCAGGATGCTCGTCGTGATGACGTACAAGCTCGACGAGCTCGCGGGCGAGGCGGGCGTGGCGCCGCGCACGGTGCGGTATTACGTGCAGCGCGGCCTGCTGCCGGCCCCCGAGTTCCGCGGGAAGGACACCTCCTACGGGCGCGAGCACCTCGTCCGGCTCCGCGCCATCAAGGTCCTCCAGCAGGCGCACCTGCCGCTCGAGGAGATCCAGGCGCGCCTCGCGGGCGCCGGTCTCGACGAGATCGAGCGCATCGCCGCGGGGGCGCCGCCCCCCGCGAAGGCGGGCGCCTGCGCCGGCCCTGCGGAGGCGGCCGCGGCGTCGACCCCCGCCGCCGGAGCGCCGCGCGGCGCGCGCTGGGAGCGGGTCGAGATCGCCGACGGCGTCGAGCTCCACGTGCGGGGCGACGCGCCGGAGCGCTCGCGGCGCATCGCCCTCGATATCGAGTCTCGTTACGCAACCCTTGCCCCGAAAGGCTCGCGATGATCCCCTCCATCGATCCCTCGCTCCCGGCGGCGACGCCGAGCTCGTGTCTACGCTCCTCCGAGGGGCACCCGGTCCCGCTGCTCGGCGTCTCCCTCTCCGGGGAGGTCTTCGGCGGCGCGGCGCGGCTCGTGGTGCGGCAGCGCTACCGGAACGAGGAGCGCCGGCCGATCGAGGCGATCTACACCTTCCCGCTGCCGAGCGAGGCGAGCATCGCCGGCTTCGCCATGGAGTGCGCCGGCCGGCGGCTCGAGGGGGAGGTCAAGGAGCGGGAAGAGGCGTTCCAGGCCTACGACGAGGCCGTCGCCGCCGGCCACGGCGCGGCGCTGCTCGACGAGGAGCGGCGCAACGTGTTCACGGCCAGCGTGGGCAACCTCCTGCCCGGGGAGGAGACGGTCGTCGAGGTCGCGTTCGTGCAGCGGCTCCAGGCCGACGAGGGGGCGCTGCGGCTCATGATCCCGACCCTGGTCGCGCCCCGCTACATCCCCGGCAAGGCCGGGGGCGAGCGGACCGCGCACGGCGCCCACGCGCCCACCGACCAGGTGCCCGACGCCGACCGCATCTCCCCCGAGATCGCGCGGGTCGACTACGGCATCACCGTGGACATCGTCTTCGATCTCGGGCGCGACGTCGCGATCGAGAGCCCCTCGCACGCGCTCGCCGTGCGCCGCGAGGAAGGGGGTCGACAGCGGGTGTCGCTCCGGGGCGACAAGGCCGCGCTCGATCGGGACATCGTGCTGATCGCCGCGGGCGCGCCGGGCGTTCAGGCGGGCCTCGTCTGCGACCGGGCCGCCGGCAAGGAGGGGACCTTCGCGCTCACCGTAGTGCCGGACCTGTTCGACGCGCAGCGGTCGTCCGCCCGGCGCGACGTCGTGTTCGTTGTCGATGTGTCGGGCTCGATGCAGGGCGAGTCGATCGACCAGGCGAAGCGCGCGCTCCGCCTGTGCCTCCGCCACCTCGCCGAGGGGGACCGGTTCGGGGTGATCGCCTTCTCCAACACGTTCCGGGCCATGGAGCCGTCGCTCGCCCCGTTCACGCAGCGGACCCTCGAGGCCGCGGACGCGTTCGTCGAGGGCCTCGTCGCGTCCGGCGGCACCGAGATGCTGCAGCCGCTGCTCGCGGCCGCGGGCATGCTCGGCGACAAGGAGCGGGACCGCGTGATCGTGCTGCTGACCGACGGCCAGGTGGGCAACGAGGCCGAGATCGTCGACCGGGTCGCCGAGCAGGGCCAGGGGGTGCGGGTCTACACGTTCGGGATCGGGACGAACGTGAGCGATCTGCTCGTGAACGATCTCGCGCGCCGGACGCAGGGGGCCGCGGAGCTCATCCACCCGGGCGAGCGCATCGACGAGAAGGTGACGGCGCAGTTCGCGCGGGCGACGGCGATGCGGGTGACCGGGCTCGAGGCGCGCTTCGAGGGCGTCGACGTGGGCGAGCTCTCGCCGGCCGAGCTCCCGGCGCTTGTCGACGGCGAGCCGTGGGTGCTCTACGGCCGCTACGAGCGGCCGGGGGTGGGGCGCGTGGAGCTGCGTGGGAGCCTGCGCGGAGAGCGGTTCCACCTCGCGGTGCCGGTCGAGCTCGAGGCGGAGGTGTCGCGGCCGGGGCTCGAGGCGCTGTGGGCGGGCGCGCGCGTGCGGGAGCTCGAGGCGTCGGAGCGCGGGCTGTCGGGCAAGCGCGCGGAGGCGATGCGGAAGCGCATCGTGGACCTCGCGGTCCGGCACCGGGTCGCCTCGAAGCACGCGTCGTTCGTGGTGATCGAGCGGCGCACGGGCGACCGGCGGGCCCACGGGCAGCCCGAGGCGAGGCCGGTGCCGGTGAGCGCTCCGGCGGGGTGGGGGATGAGCCGCCGCGGCCCGGCGGCGCCGGCCGCCGCGTTCGCCGCGATGGGCGGTCCGATGATCGGCGGTCCCTCCATGAAGGCCAGTCCCTTCATGAAGGCCAGGGCCTCGGCGCCCGCGCCCATGGCCATGTCGGCACCGGCGCCCAGGGCTGCAGAGAGCAGCCCGGCGCCGGCCGCCCGCGGCCTGCTGTCGCGCGCGAAGCAGCTCTTCCAGCCGAGCGCCGCGGCCGGCCCGCCGCGCGCCGCGGCCCCGGCCAGCGCGGCGGCGCGGGGCGGACCCGCGGGCCAGCAGCACGGCTCCGGGCCGGGCGCGCCCCCCGCGCCGGCGCCGGGCGCTGCGCCCGGAGGGACCGAGCCCGAGGGCGCCGGCCTCGGGCGCATGTTCGAGGAGCAGCTCGCGTCCGGGCTCTGGGAGCGCGGGGAGCCGACCGACATCGGCCGGCTCACCAGCACGGCGCGATGCCTCGCGGCGTGCCACGAGCAGGGCGTCGACTCGGCCCACCCGATCTACGGCGCGCAGGTGGCCAAGGCGATCGAGGCGCTCTGCGCGCTGGCCGGGTCGCTCCTCCAGCGCGGCGGCGCCGACGGCGAGGTCGCCGCGGCGCTCGCGGCCGCGTACCTCGTCGCGAGCGGGCGGCGGCTGCGGGCGCGGGTCCACGACGCCGTGGCGGCCGCCGCGCCGGAGGTGGTGCGCGCGGTGCTGGGGGAGCTCGGCGACGCCGGGGCGCTCAGGAGGAGGGTCGAGGCGCTGCGCGGCGCGTGACGGGCTGGCTGCGGCCGGACGGCTGCGGCAGCCCTCGCGTCGCTCTCACGGATACGTGTCGTCCCCGCCCTTCGTGCCGGTCGCCGGGCGGGCCTCGCCAGCCGGGCGGGTCGCACCGCCCGGGCGAGCCGTGCCCGCCGGAGCCGCGCCCGCCGGGGCCGCGCCAGCCGGGGCCGCGCCAGCCGGGGCCGCGCCCGCCGGGGCCGCGCCCGCCGGGGCCGCGCCCGCCGGGGCCGCGCCAGCCGGGCGAGCCTCGCCGACCGGCCTCTCCGCGATCTGCGCGGTCCCCTCCACAACGATCTCCAGGCGCGGCTCCGCCGGCTGCGCGGGCGCGCCGCCGGCCGCGTCGGCGGGCGGCAGGTCGGCGAAGCTCGCAAGGCTCAAGCGCGCGACGGGCAGGCCAGCCTCCTTGGGCTGCGCCAGAAACAGCAGCACCGCGCGCGCCTGGGCGACCGTCACGTCCCAGCCGTTGCGCCACGCCACGCCCGGCGCCACGCCCGGCGCGCCGCCCGCGGTGTGGCCGACGACCTGGTAATCGAGGCCTTTGAGCGGCTCGTTGCCGCGGATGATCGCGGCGATGTCCCGCAGAATCTTCTCGCCCGCCGGGGAGAGCGCGTCGCGGTTCCCCTTGAACAGCACCCGGGTCGGGATCGAGATCGCCACGCGGCCGTCGCGCGGCGCGACCGTGACGTCCCCGGCCGCGACCGGGAGGAACGCCCTCAGGACGCCGCTGTCGCGCTCGGCCGCCGGGCGAGCCCCGGCCGCCTCGCCGCGCTGCACCCCCGCGCCCGGCCCGGTGCCGAGATCGATGCCCTCCGCGGAGAGCGGATCTTCGCGCGGCGCCGCCGCGGCGCCCCCGCGCACGACGTCCTGCTCCAGCTGGCGGACGCGCTGCTGGCTCGTCTGCAGCTCGCGCTGGAGGCGCTCGGACCGGTCGAGCTGGGCCTGCATCTCGAACTCGGTGTAGCCGCACCCGACGAGGAGCGCGGGCGCGAGCAGCGCGATGAGGCGGCGTCGGAGGCTCGCGGCCCGGACGGGCAGGGAAGGGGAGACCCCGGCGCTCCCCTTCACCCTCACCTCTGCGACACCCAAAGTAGGCAATTGCACTTGGCAGGCTCCTTCTTGCCGGATCATCCGGATCCATCCTCAACTCGCGCCGGTGCGCTGAGCGGCGGGAGCCTATCCGAGCGGTCCTGGTCCTACAAGGCAGCAGCCCCTCGCGAGGTGCGCGCGGCGAGGGCGGGGGGCGCGCTCCAGCCCGTCCCGCTGCGTGGCGGGACCAGCGAGACGGCCGCAGGCGCCCGGCGCGCACCGGGGCGCGCCGCTCCCCTGTTGACGTCGCGCCCGCCGGGCGCGCAGGGGTGGAGGCGATCCTGGGCGGCGTCGACCGCCCGGACGATCAGGAGCGCCTCGCCGCCCGCTCAGGTCGCGCTGGTCTGAAGCGCAGGTGAGCCCGCCTGCGACGGGGCTTCAGGACCGGCGCCGTTCGACAGTGAAACATAACGCATCTTCCTGTGGTGTTCCATCTCGGCGGAAATGAGCCGCACCAGCTCCGTCGAGAGCACGATCGCCTCGCGAGAGCCGTAGCCCTGCTTCCCCAGCTCCCGGACGAGCGACTTAGCCAGGATCCTCATGGCCGTGTTGCCGTTTCCCGAGGTCCCCGACGTCGAGGTCGAGAAGAAGAGCGCGCTCGCTTGCGCCGGAGCGTGCTGCCGCTGGTCGTTCGCGGGCTGGATGTGCAGCGGCCCCACGGCCTCCGGAGGCGCTTCGATCCCGGTGAACTGTCGATCGATTGTGTGAGTTCCGCCGCCTTCGGCCGGCGCGGACGTCGTCGTCCTCGTCGTACTGTTCGAGTCCCAAGATATCACAGGTCTGTCGCTCACGATGAGTCTCCGTCCTTTCGAGCGCTCGCCTCGTCTCCGTCCATCGTTCCCACACCTGCGGAGAGTCGAGTGGCGGTACGCCACGCTGGCTCAAGATGCGACAATAGCAGGCTGAGATGGAATGGCAGTCAGACATCTGCACTACGCGCTGGATCTCCCAGAGCTCGGCCGCCCAGGCTGCTCCGGCATGCCGGCGCGTTTCAGCGGTGTTTCGCGTTGCCACGGAGCCCTGAGCCGAACGGCGCGCGGGCTGAGACGCCTTCCGGCGCACGCGTGAGCGTCGGCGTCTATCCGGCTCATGGCGAGAAGCAAGAGTCGATAATAAGGAACGCTTATCCAAGGCTGCGTGTTAAGCGCGCGTCTGCGTCGCGGCTGTACGCAACGGCGGTCGCGCCTGGCCGTCACAGAGAAATGCCCCAGGCAGACGCATGTGTCCGAGTCGATCGATGGGCGGGACTCGATGGTCCGCCGCCGCCCACGCTGCTGCGCTCGGAGCGCGCAGGAGGACCATCGCCGTTACGCACGGAGCGTTGGATGGTGCCGTCGTTCCGGTTGATTTCGGTTTGCGCGAGTTTGCATTCTCTTCGTTGACTAGAATTCTCTCCTCGTGTATTTCATCGTTGAACGACGAGCAGTGACGGAGCGCGTCATGAACGGGACACGGTCCAGGCTGTATCGGAGCGACGTTTCGACAATGATGAGCGCGATGCAGTTCGTTCTATAGGCCGCCGACGAGGTGCGCCTAGCTGGCGGATTGTCCACGATCGGCGCCTAGCGCTCGTCACTGGGTACCGCGCGCGTTCGCGCTGGCGGGGGCTTCCGACGGCCTCACGCTGAGTAGCCCATCACGCATCGGGCGGATCGACGCACGGAGCTCTGGCGCGGGGCCGCCCGGCGCCGAGGCTCGTGTCTGCCGGAGGACATCACATGAAGACCATCACCAATGAGATCGTGATCGACGCGTCCCCTTCTGCCGTCTACAGCGCCTGCGTAGATATCGAGCGGTGGCCGCGGATCTTCCCCACGGTCCTATCGACCAGCCGCGAAGAGGTCGGTGAGGACGAGATCGTCATGACGATGAGCGTGGCGAACGATTTCGGGACCAACACGGTGCGATCGCGCAGGCGCTACACCCCGAGCCGCGAGCGTATCGACTTCGAGATGCTGACCCTGCCGCCCCAGATCGGTTCGATGACCGGGACCTGGGTCGTCGAGCCCAGCGGCCACGGGAGCCGCCTCCTGATCACCCACACGTTCGACGTCCCGCCGCAGCTCGAGGGCGACGCGCGCGAAGAGGCGCTGAGTCGGGTGGGCGCCACGATCTTCGGTACTACCGAGCACGTGCTATCTTGTCTTGCAGCGTCGCTCGAGCGGCGTTGATCGGGTGTCGTTTCCGATGGGGGGGTAGGCCATGAGTGTTCAGACGGCGAGAGGTGGTGCCGAGGAGCGCGGGCGGGCCGGTGGTGCGAACGCCATACCGATGAAGACGCTGGAGATGTGTGAGTATTTCTTCCCGCGTCTGCTGTACTTCGGCCTCGACTGGGGCGATCTGGTTCGCGCGCTGAAGGGCGTGAGGAAGGCCACGCTCCACGAAGACTGGGATGACTGGCACGACCAGTTCGCGAGGCTCGCCCGCCATTACGAGGAGGCGGGCGCCGACGCGGAAGCCAGCGGAAAGCGGGCGACAGCGCGCCTCTGGTTCAAGAAGGCGTCGGCTTGCTATCACTTCGCGGAGTTCATGTATTTCGACAACCCGGTCGTGAAGATCGAGACGAGGAAGGACGTGACGCGCACCTTCGAACGGGCGCGCCCGTACATGCCCTGCTCGATCGAGCCGATGGAGATCCCGCACGCGGGGCGGTCGCTCCCGGGGTACCTCTACCGCTCAGGCGGCGGCGAGCGCCCGTGCGTGATCCTCGTCAACGGCCTCGACTCCGCGAAGGAAGTGGAGCTCCACGCGTTTGCGATGGAGTTCGTGAGCCGGGGCCTCTCCGCGTTCGTCTTCGACGGCCCAGGCCAAGGGCTCCTGGCCGGGACGGTCCCGATGGTGCTCGACTTCGAGCGCGTCATCGGCGACGTGCTCTCCGCCCTGCACCGGCAGGAGGCGGTCGACGGAGGCCGCATCGGCATCTTCGGGGTCAGCTACGGTGGCTACCTGGCGGCCCGTTCGGCGGCCTTCCACCCTCGCGATATCAAGGCGTGCATCAACCTTTCGGGCACCTACGATGTGGACAACTTCCTGAAGATGACCATCAATGTCCGCAAGGACCTCATGTTCGTCTTCGGCGTGAAGAGCGAAGATGAGATGAACCACATCGCGCAGTCCCGGGTGAATCTCCGGGACGTCCCGCGCCTCACGGCTCCTCTCTTGACGATCCACGGCAAGGAAGACGGGGTCTTCCCGTACGCATCGTGCCTGCGGCTGATGAGCTGGGCGAGGGGCGAGAAGGCGCTCATCAGCTACGACGGCGAGCGGCACGCGGCGATCAACTGCTTCGCGGACGCCGTCCCGCGCCTCTCCGACTGGATGGCCGAGAAGCTCGCCTGACGGCGAGCCGGCGGCGAACAACGACGGCTTCCAGCACGGAGAGGAGACGACGCAGAATGAACGCCACGACATCCATCGAGGGCCATCGCCTGATCGACCTCAGCGTGGCCGTGGATCCTGGTTACTGGGAGCCTGAGCCGGTCAAGCTCGAGGTGGTCGACCACCGCCGCGGAGGAGATCTGCTCGGCAAATCCCTTGTGTACGTCGAGGGCACGACCCGGCTCTCCCGCGCGCTCGCGTGGGTCAAGCACAAGGTCGGGCTCGGCGTCGACCATCGCGATTTTCCCGGGGGCAAGGGGCTCTCGCTGATGCGATATACCCTGACCACGCACACGGGGACGCACATGGATGCCCCGTACCACTATGGGGATCTGAACAACCAGGGAGCGCGCGCCAGGACGATCTGCGAGGTTCCCCTGGAGTGGTGCTTCTGCGACGGCGTCGTCCTGAAGCTGCGGGCGCACTCCGGCACGGAGGGCCCCGTCAGCAAGCAGGAGGTCGTCGCGGCGCTCGACGCGATCGGTTATCGGCTGAAGCCCCTCGACATCGTCCTGCTCGACACGGGGGGAGACACACACATCGGAGAGAGCCGGTATTTCACGCGGTTCCGCGGCGTCACCAGGGAGGCGACGGAGTGGATCGTGCAGCAAGGGGTCCGGGTCATCGGGGTCGACAGCTTCGGGTTCGACGCGCCGTTCGCGAGGATGCTGAGGTCGTACATGAAGAGCAGGGACCCGGGCGATCTCTGGCCAGCGCACCTCTACGGGCGAGAGCGAGAGTATTGCCAGCTCGAGCGCCTCACGAACCTCGACAAGATCGGTAGGCCGCATGGCTTCAAGGTAGCTTGCTTTCCAGTGAAGCTCGCGCGGGCTGACGCGGCGTGGTGCCGCGTCGTCGCGATCGCCTGAGCCCGACCGCGGGGATAGTCCTTTATCACGCCCGGTCGTGCCGGGCGAGGGGTTGGTCCATGCATTTCATGCGACATCAGATAGAGGTGAGCGCCGGCGTCGATCAAGCGTATGCGCTGTGCCTCCATGTGGAGCGATGGCCGGGGATCTTCCCGCCGTGCAAGGCGGCGAAGGTCATCGAGCAGGACGATCGCTCTCAGCTCATCGAGATCTCGGCCCTCGTGAACGGGCACGTCATGAGCTGGCGATCGAGGAGGGAGCTCGACCCCGAGGCGCGCGTCATCACGAGCGAGATGGTCCGGCCTCCACCGCTGCTCGACCGCATGGAGGTGGCGTGGAGGTTCTTCCAGACGGGGACCGGGGCGCTCGTCGTCCTCGAGCACCGCTTCTCGGTCAAGGAGGACGTGCAGGGCCTGGTGGCGGGGGTCTCGACGCCCTCGGAGGCGCGCGCCTTCATGGAGCGCTCGACCGACGAGAACAGCAAGCGAGAGCTGCTCGCGATCAAGCTGGCCCTCGAGGCGAGCGCGCACGCCGGCCGGCGCGGCGAGCTCTCTGGCGAGTTCGAGGAAGAGATGACGATCGCGGGGCCGGCCGAGCCCGTGTACGGCCTCCTCGAGCGCGTGCGCGAGTGGCCGGCGCTCCTCCCCCACTGCCGCGCGGTGGAGGTCCGGTACGACGACGGCCAGGACCAGGAGTTCGTGATGACCGTCGACGTGCGCGGCCGCGACGAGCACCTCCGCTCCATCCGGCGCTGCACCCCGACCTCGAGGATCACGTACTTCCAGCCCGAGCCGCCGCCCGTGCTGCGGCGGCACTCCGGGGAGTGGCTGGTCGAGCCGCTGCCGGGCGGCGGCGTCCGGGTCGTCTCGCGCCACGGCGTGGAGCTCCGGCCCGAGGGGGTGAAGCAGGTCTGGGGTGACATCACGGCGCGCGAGGCGCTCGAGAGGGTCACCCGCGCGATCAACGAGAACAGCCGCAGCACCATGCTGGCGATCAAGGCGCGCGTCGAGTCGCGCCAGTGAAGGAGACTGACGATGGACAAGTCGATGAACAAGGTTGCCCTCATCACGGGCGCGAGCAGGGGCATCGGGAAGGCGATCGCGCTGAGGCTCGCGAAGGACGGGTACACGACCGCGCTGCTCGCGAGGTCCGAGGATCAGCTCCAGGGCACCGCGGCCGAGGTGCGCCGCGCGGGGGGCAACGCCGTCGTCGGGCTCTGCGACGTGACGTCCCCGTCGTCGGTCGTCGCGGCGGTCCGCGAGGTGGTCGGTAAGACCGGCGGCGTGGGCGTGCTCGTGAACAACGCAGGTCGCGGCGGGGGCGGCGTGACGGCCTCGATGACCGACGAGCTGTGGCGGGAGATCCTCGAGACGAACCTGAGCAGCGTGTTTCACGTCACCAAGGCGATCCTGAACCACAACACGGAGGGAGCCCTGCGGACGATCATCAACATGGCATCGACTGGAGGCAAGCAGGGCGTCGTGCACGCCGCGGCGTACAGCGCGTCGAAGCACGGGATCATCGGGTTCACCAAGTCGCTCGCCCTCGAGCTCGCGCCGAAGGGGATCACCGTGAACGCCGTTTGCCCCGGTTTCGTCGAGACCGAGCTTGCTGAGAAGGCGAGGGCGGTGTACGCTCAGATTTGGGGCGTCTCCACCGCAGACGCCAAGCGGCGTATCGAGCAGCGTATACCCATCGGGCGGTATATCGTGCCCGATGAGGTCGCCGAGATGGTCGCCTACCTGGCCTCCGCGCCGGCGCGCGGGATCACCGGGCAGGCGCTCAACGTCTGCGGGGGGCTCGGCAACTACTGAGCGCAAGAGCCAGAGTCACCCGGCCTCCGTCGGCGGCGCGTGGAGGCGGACCGGGCGTCGAGGCGACGCTGCCAGGGTCCGGTGCCGAGCCGTCGGGCTCCGGGGTTCACGACGAGTGCGCCACAAGGGGGATCTACACGTGAAGACGTTCAATGCAAAGACGAGACGTCGAGTCGTCGTCACCGGCCTTGGGATCATCGCGCCCAACGGAACCGGCTGGGAGCAGTTCTGGAAGAACACCATGTCGGGGAGGTCCGGCATCTGCACGCTGGACCGGTTCTCGACGGAGCCGTTCAAGTCCAAGGTCGCAGGCGAGATCCGCGACTTCGAGCCGCGGGCGCACGGCCTCACCGAGGACCAGGTGCGGCGCCTCGACCGGTATGCGCAGCTCGCGGTCGCGGCGTCGAAGATGGCCGTGAAGGACGCGCGGCTCCCGGCGAGCACACTGGCCAGCGACACGTCCGGCGTCTGCATCGGCAACGCGATCGCCGGCATCCTGGCCGTGGAGGAGGAGTTCCTCGTGCTCACCGAGCGCGGGAGGGAGCGCCTCGATCCGACCTGGGCGATGCGCACCATCTACCAGGCGTCGACCTTCAACGTCGCGTCGGCGGAGGTGGCGGCGCTCCACGGGGCCCGCGGCCCATGCATCACCCTCAGCACGGGCTGCACCGGCGGCCTCGACGCGATCGGCGCGTCGCTCGACCTCATCCGCAACGGCGACGCCGACGTCATGCTCTGCGGCGCGTCCGAGGCGCCGATCACGCCGATCGCCATCGCGGCCTTCGACGTGGTGGGGGCGCTCTCGACAAAGCGCAACGACGCGCCGGCGACCGCGTCGAGGCCGTTCGACGCCCAGCGCGACGGCTTCGTCCTGAGCGAGGGCGCAGCGGTCCTCGTCCTGGAGGAGCGCGAGCACGCGCAGAGGCGCGGGGCGCCCATCTACGCCGAGCTCCGGGGCTTCGGGTCGTGCAACAACGCGTACCACATGACCGATCTGCTGCCGGACGGCATCGATCTCGCGCGCGCGATCGAGCTCGCGCTGGCCGACGCCGAGATGCGGCCAGACGAGATCGACTACATCTGCGCTCACGGCAGCTCGACCCGGCAGAACGACATCAACGAGACCTCGGCGATCAAGCGGGCGCTGGGCAAGCACGCCTACAAGGTCGCGGTCAGCTCGATCAAATCGATGGTCGGCCACCCGCTCGCGGCGGCCAACTCGCTCGAGAGCGTCGCGGCCGTGCTCGCGATTCACAAGGGCCAGATACCGCCGACCATCAACCACGACAGGCCGGACCCGGCCTGCGACCTGAACTATGTGGCCAACAAAGGGATCGAAAGAAAGGTGAACGTGGTTCTGAAGGACGCAAGCGGCTTCTCCGGCCTCCACGGCGCGCTCTTGTTCACGAGCCCTGACTACGCCGGAGGTGTGAAGTGAGCCGCCGCGTCGTGATCACGGGGATCGGCCTCGTCGCCCCCAACGGGATCGGCAAGGACGCCGTCTGGGGGAACATCCTGGCGAAGCTGCCGGCCATCGGGAGCATAACGAAGTTCGAGCCAGACGGCTTCCCCGTCGGGGTGGGGGGCGAGGTGAGCGGCTTCGATCCGCTCGACTTCATGCCGTCGCGGCTGGCGAGGAAGCTCGACGCGTTCACCCAGTACGCCATCGCCGCGTCGGACATGGCGATGAAGGACGCGGAGCTCCAGCTGGACAAGGTCGACAAGCAGAGGTTCGGCGTGTTCGTCGGCAACTGCTTCGGCGGCTGGCACTTCGCGGAGCGGGAGATCCGCTCCCTCCACACGCAAGGCCTGCGCGCCGTGAGCCCCTTCCAGGCGACGGCCTGGTTCCCCGCCGCGCCGCAGGGGCAGATCTCGATCCTGTTCGGGCTCAAGGGGCACAGCAAGACGATCGTGTGCGACCGCGCCAGCGGCCTCGCGAGCGTCGGTTACGGGGCGCGCGCGGTCGCAGAGGGGCGCGCCGACGTGGTCCTCGCCGGCGGCGCGGAGGCGCCGCTCACGCCGCTCATGTACCTGGCGTGCCTCACCGACGGCGTGATGATCCGCGAGCCGGACCGGGTGCCGAGCGCGTCGTACCGCCCGTTCGACGCGGGGCGACGGGGGATCGTCCCCGGCGAGGGGGCGGCGTTCCTGCTCCTCGAGGACAGAGAGCACGCGATCCGGCGGAACGCGCGCATCTACGCGGAGATCTCCGGCTTCGGCATGGCCACGGACGCGTGCCACCCGGCGCCGCTGCCGGCGGAGGAGCTGGGGCTGTCGGCGGCGATGCGCAAGGCGCTCGACGACGGCGACGTCGCCGCGAGCGCCGTCTCCTTCGTCATGGCCGACGGGATGGCGACGCGGGACGGCGATCACCAGGAGGCCGCCGCGATCCACGAGGTGTTCGGCGCCCGCGGCCGCCAGGTGCCGGTGACCGCGCCGAAGTCCATGACCGGCCACCTGTACGGCGCGAGCGGGGCGATGGACGTGGCGATCGCGGCGATGGCGCTCCAGCGCCGTGTCGTGCCCCCGACCAGCAACCTGGATGTGTGGGACGCGCAGTGCGATCTGGCGATCGCCACGGAGCCGATGAAAAACCGGATGATCGAGCACGTCCTCGTCAACGGCCGTGGATCCGGCGGCATCAACGCCGCGCTGGTCATCAGCGGCGACGGGCTCGATCTGGAGCCGTCCCGGTAGGGAGCACGCAAGGGGTTTCGGCCATCAAGGAGGGAAGAGAAGTCATGAGCGATAGAGAGAACATGGTGCGACAGATCCTCTCGGACCACCTCGGGAAGAGCGCGGACGAGCTCCACCGCGGCACGTCGCTCCAGGGGGATCTGGACATCGACTCCACGGAGATGGTGGAGCTCATCTGCGCGATCGAGAGGTCGTGCAAGATCACCTTCCCGGAGGGCGCCGAGCGGGAGGTGAAGACGGTCGGGGACGTCTGCGACCTCATCGACCGCGCGGCGGCGAGCCCGGTGGGCTAGCCGCTTCATCGACGTAGGAACTCGGCGGGGTGCCCGCCGGCTCGGGGCAACATGCGTGAACGCCGCAGGCGGGCGCGGAGGACGCGCGCGCCCGCGGCGCGCCCCGAGAGGGCTCGAAGGAGGATCGTATGATCGTCGGTTTTGGGATCGATCTCTGCAATATAGGCCGCATCGCGAGGGCCATCGATCGACATCAAGGAGGCTTCGAGAAGCGGCTCTTCACGGAGCAAGAGCGCGATTACTGCCGCGGGCGCGCCTCTCCGGCGCAGCATTTCGCGGCCCGGTTCGCCGCCAAGGAGGCGCTGTTCAAGGCGCTCGGCGGGCCGTCCGGCCTGTCCTGGCATGAGCTCGAGGTGGTCAGCGACGAGCACGGCTCCCCTCGGATCCGCCTGTCGGGCGCGGCGCGCGAGGCCGCGCGGCGGCGGGGCGCGAGGCAGTTTCACGTCAGCTTGACCCACGAGAAGGACACGGCGGCCGCCCTGGTGATCGCCGAGGGCGACGAGCCGCGGGCTCACGCCGAGCCGTGACGTGCAGCCGGGCGGACCGGCGCCGCCCGGCCCGCGGCCGGCCCCTCGCGCGCCGACGCACCAGCCGAGCGGGAGCCTGACCGGACGGCGCCGGCCGCGCCGCCGGACGTCTCCCCGCGCGTGGCGTGCCGGAGCAGGCGCGCCGCGCTGAGGCGTCCGGCACGTCACTGCCGGCACGTCACTCTGCCGGCACGTCACGACCGGCACGTCACGACCGGCACGTCACGGCCGGCACGTCAGGGATCGAGCGACAGGCACGCTGCCGATGAGCCGGCCCTCGCCCCCGGCGGCGCGGACAGACAGCCCTCGCTGATCTGTTCAAAACAGCGCTGTCTCCATGCGTTGTTTGCAATCACGAAGATTGCGTTGTTTGCAATCACGAAGATTCTTGACCTTAGAGGAATACGGAGACAAAACCTCCTGTTATCGAGGCGCCTCAGCCGGCGGCTGCGCTATGCCCGTGCTCCTCCGCCGGCCTGCGCTCTGGACATGGCGCTCGGGCGACATGCGTTCGAAGCGAGCGCCCCTTGTAGATCACACGGGGCTAGGGGATTTCCTGTGCTGATGAGGCATTCCTGGTGGCTCGGATGGGCCGCGACGACGATGGCTGTCCTTGGCTGTGCCGGCGCCGAAGCGCCTCCTCCGGAGGAGGAGAGCGTAGCGCAGAGCGAAGAGGCGTTGAGCGACGATTTTCATGTTCCCGCGTCGGGGAGGACCGTATTTGCGGACGTCGTGGCCATAGATCAAGTGTTCGTCTATGACCGCTTCGGCTCGTTCAACCCCGGGGGCATGGTATACGCCCTCCGCCGGGACGTCGTGGCCGCCGATCCGTCGAGGCCGATCGGGCCGGGCAACGCCACGCTGCGGCCGGGCAAGCGCCCGAGGCCACTCGTCCTGCGGGTCAACGCCGGCGACAAACTCTCCATCTCGTTCACCAACTGGCTCACACCGGCGACGGGCCCTCTTTCGTCCCTTACTCCCGCGACCCGGAGCGCCTCGATCCATGTGGCCGGGCTCCAGATCAGGAACATCGACGCGCTCGGCGGCAACGTCGGGCAGAACGAGAGCTCGCTGTGTGAGCCGGGCGAGACGCGCAGCTACGAGCTCTTCGCCGGCCGCGAGGGCGCGTTCCTCATGTACAGCGCGGGCTCCATGGCCGGCGCGGACGGCGGCGGGCCGGCGCGGCTGATCGCCCATACGCTGTACGGCGCCGTCCACGTCGAGCCGCCGGGCGCGGTCGCCTACCGCTCGCAGGTGACGGCCGAGGAGCTCGAGGCCGCGTCCGTCAAGCCGGCGAACCCGAACGGCACGCCGCGCGTCAACTACGAGGCGGTCGACAGCTTCGGCGTCCCGATCCTGAAGATCATCAACGACGCCGGTGAGATCGTTCACGGCGATCTCAACGCCATCATCGCGGGCTTCGACAAGACCGAGGCGGGGACGCCCATCTCCGACGACGGCCACGCCTTCCGCGAGTTCACGGTGTTGTTCCACGACATCCTGGGCATCGTTCAGGCGTTCCCGGAGCTCGCGGACCGGCGGTACGCGGGGGCCCGCAGCGGCTTCGGCATCAACTACGGCTCCGCCGGCCTGGGCGCCGCCGTCATCGCCAACCGGAGGCGGATCGGCCCGAGCAAGGACTGCGCGGAGTGCAAGTTCGAGGAGTTCTTCCTGAGCTCGTGGGCGAACGGAGACCCGGGGCTGATTATCGAGAAGGACGAGGCCGGCAACGCCGTCCGGGCCCTCTATCCCGACGACCCCGCGAACGTGTCCCACAGCTACCTCGGAGATGCGGTCCGCATCCGGAACCTCCACGCCGGTCCGAGCGAGACGCACGTCTTCCACGCCCACGGCCACCAGTGGCTCCGGTCGCCCAGCAACGACAACAGCGCCTACATCGACTCGCAGACCCTCGGGCCGAAGGCGGCCTTCACCTACCACATCGCCTACGGCGGGAGCGGCAACCGCAACCTCACCGCGGGAGACGCCATCTACCACTGCCACCTGTATCCCCACTTCGCGGCGGGCATGTGGGGGCTCTGGCGCACGCACGACGTCTTCGAGGCGGGCACGCCGGACCGCGCGCTCCCGGACGGCGAGATCGCGGGCGGGACGCCCCAGCCCGCGGTCGTGCCCCTCCCCGGGATCGCGCTGGCGCCGATGCCGACCTACGCGCCGACGTCGGTCACCCTGCCCGACGGCCGGACCGAGGTCGTCCCGGCCACGCCGGGCTATCCCTTCTTCATCGCCGCGAAGCCCGGGCACCGGCCCTCGCAGCCGCCGCTCGACATGGAGCACGACGGCGGGCTGCCGCGCCACATCATCACGAGCGCCCCGCCGGAGGGCGTGGAGCGCGGCGCCGGCGGCCTCTTCGACGTGCAGCTCCACGCGGCCGAAGTGAAGCTGCTGCCGCAGCAGGGCACCCCGGCGGAGATCGCGGCCAGCCGCTTCCACGCGGGCGAGCTCCCGGGCGCCGTGCGCGCGACGACGCGCTACGGCTTCCCCGCCAAGGGCTATCCGTCCTTCACCTCGGCCGGCAAGCCGGCGCTCTTCCTCGTGAACGGTCAGCCGCCCGCCCCCGGCGCCCCCTTCGCGGACCCGTGCCCGAAGGACGCGCCGGTGCGCACCTACCGCGCGGCCTACGTCGAGATCGACGCCGCGGTGAGCCGCGCCGGCTGGCACGACCCGCGGCTGCGGACGACCGTCCTCGAGGGGGACGTCGCGGCCACGCTCGACGGCACGCGGGCGCCGGAGCCGATGTTCCTCCGCGCGAGGTCCGGCGAGTGCGTCGACTTCCACGCGACGAACCTCATCCCGGAGGTGCTCCCGGAGGACGCCTTCCAGGCGCGCACGCCGACGGACATGGTCGGCCAGCACATCCACCTCGTGAAGTTCGACATCACCTCGTCGGACGGCGGTGCGAACGGGTTCAACTACGAGGACGGGACGCTCTCGCCGCACGAGGTGATGGCGCGCATCGAGGCGGCCAACCGGCTCGGCGGCGCCCGCGCCGCCGACGGCTCGCTCGACGAGTCGGGCGCCCGCGTGCGGCTCGAGGCGACGAGGCACCCGCGCCTGACCGACGCGCCGCTCGGGGCGCAGACCACGATCCAGCGCTGGTGGGCCGATCCGCTCGTGAACCGGGCCGGCCAGGACCGCGCGCTCAGCACGGCCTTCACCCACGATCATTTCTCGGCCTCGTCGCACCAGCAACACGGGCTCTACGGGGGCCTCGTCATCGAGCCGGCCGGATCGAGCTGGCGCGATCCGGAGACCGGAGAGCTCTTCGGCGGGCGCGCCGACGGCGGGCCGACGAGCTACCGCGCCGACATCCTGTTCCCGGCCGGCGACGAGAGGACGCCGTTCCGCGAGTTCAACCTGAGCATCTCCGATTACGCCACCATCTACGACGAGTGCGGCAACCCGGTGAACCCGCCGAACCAGGCGCAGGCGGCGCTGCCCCGGGCGATCACCCACGCGGGCGTCGCCACCGACGCGGTGTCGTGGCGCGACTCGGGGGTCGGGCTCATCAACTACCGGGTCGAGCCGATGCCGCTGCGGCTCGCCCAGCGCAACTGCGCGACAGGCGAGGTCGTCCCGAAGAGCGGCCCCGCCGGCGACATGCACAACGTCTTCAGCTCGAGCGTGCACGGCGACCCCGCGACGCCGGTGCTCCGCGTTTACGAGGGAGATCGCGCGGTGATCCGCTTGACCCAGGGCGCGCAGGGGGAGCAGCACGTGTTCTCCGTGCACGGGAAGAAGTGGCTTCAGGAGGCCTTCGACCCGGACAGCGGCTACTCGAGCGGGCAGGTCATCGGCGTCTCGGAGCAGATGGACCTCGCGCTCGAGCCGGCGCCCGTCTTCGAGAAGAACGAGTCCGGCGGCGCCGACTACCTGTACAGCAGCGCGGCGACCGACGATCTCTTCGCGGGCGCGTGGGGCATCCTGCGCGTCCACGGCGCGCCGACCGATCTCCTGCCGATCTCGGGCGTGTCGCTGCCGAAGAAGATCGAGAAGGACCCCAACGTGTGCCCGAAGGGCGCGCCGAAGCGGAAGTATGTCGTCCACGCGATCTCGGCGAGGGACCTGCCCGGCGATCGCCTCACCTACAACGCGGCGCACGGGCTCTACGACCCCGACGCCATCGTGTTCGTCGATAAGCGCGACCTGGGCGCGGTCCGGTCGGGCAAGGCGGCGGTCGAGCCGCTCATCCTGCGCGCGGCGGCCGGGGAGTGCGTCGAGTTCACGCTCGTGAACGATCTGCCCGAGGATCCGCCGAAGACGCCGCACTGGAACTACAACGCTCCCATCGTCGACGGGTTCAACGTCAACCAGGTGAGGACCTCGAACCGCGTCTCGCTGTATCCGCAGCTCGTGGCCTACGACGTCGTGGCGACCGACGGCGCGCACGTCGGCCAGAACCCCGACCGGACGGTCGCGCCTGGAGAGGAGCGGAAGTACACGTGGTACGCCGGCGACGTCTCGTTGACGTCCGCGGGCGAGGTCCGCTGGCAGCCCATCGAGCTCGGCGCCGTGAACCTGAAGGACATGGCGGACGTGGTGAACCACCCGATGCACGGCGCGGTCGGCGCGCTGATCGTCGAGCCGGAGGGCGCCGAGTGGACCACGAGCCGGGGCACGCGCGCGCTCGCCCAGGTGAAGTACCGGGACGAGACCGGCGCCGAGCAGTGGTTCCGCGAGGTCGTGCTCCTGCTCCACGACGAGGTGGCCCTGCACTCGGACGATCCGGCGTTCCAGTGCGCCGCGTCCCTGGGCTGCGGCACGGCCCTCGCGAACGTCGTGAGCGGCGTCGACCCGGACACCACCGGTCACAAGGCGTTCAACTACCGCGCCGAGCCGCTCTGGTCGCGGCTCGGGGTGAAGCCGGAGACGCGGTTCAGCGCCATCGAGAACCTCGATCTCAGCGACATCTTCAGCTCGGCGGCCCACGGCGACCCGGAGACGCCGATCTTCACGATGGGAGTCCATGAGCGCCTGCGCGTCCGCGTGCTGCAGCCCTCGGGGCATCGGCGCCAGCACACCTTCGGCCTGTGGGGCATGGAGTGGGCGCAGAACGCGTGGGCGGAGGGCTCGGGATCCCGGTACATGGGCCGGAACAGCAAGGCCTACGCCATCAGCGCGCAGGGCGGTGTCGGCCCCATGACCGCGTGGAACATCAACCCCTACTTCAGGGCGGGCGGCAAGTACGCCGTCCCCGGGGATCGCCTCTACCTCGATCAGGCGAACGCCACGCTCGTCGACGGGCTCTGGGGGATCCTGCGGCTCACGCGGTGAGAGGAAGGACGGAGCCACCCATGAAACGGACCTGGACGGGCACGCACGGACTCTGGCTCTCGCTGGCGTGGCTCAGCGCCTCTCCGGCGCTCGGCTGCGGCCGCGTCGAGGCGCTCCTCGCCTCGCGGAGCGAGGGCGCCGGACCGCCGGCGGAGGCAGCGGCGCCGCCCGCGCCGGCGGAGCCCGCGAGAGGGCCGGCGCAGGCGGCGGCTCCCCTCCAGTCGAGCCGGATCGAGCGCGACGGGCTGTCCATCGCGTTCGCCCTGCGCTCGCTGGAGCAGGGCGAGGGCGCTCTCCGCGGCGCGGCGCCGGCCCCGGAGGCGGCCGGCGCCGCGGCCGGCTCCGAGGTCCTGGCCGAGTTCACCATCACCGACGCGGCCACGGGCGCGCCGGTGACCGGCCTCTCGCCGCTCGGGTGGATGTCGCGCCGCGCCGGGGCGGCCAGCGCCGCGGCCTCGGCCGGCGCAGCCGGCGGCGCGGTCGACGCGGCGCCGGACGAGGAGGACTGCCAGGGGAAGATCAAGAGCTTCATGGCAGGGCTCCTGTCGGTGCGCCCGGAGGTGGACATGAACGCCTACCTCCTCTGGACGCTCAACGAGGACAGCACCCTCTCGGCCATCAACCCGCAGATCGCCCTCGGCAGGACGAAGCTCCGGAGCGTCGTCAGCCTCGCGGGGCCCGGCGTCTCGTTCGCGATGCACCCCGACCGGGAGAGCCTCTACGTCACGCTGCGGGGCGGGCGCGGCCTCGCCGTCGTGGATACGCGGCGGGGGCTCGTCCGGTCGAACGTCCCCGTCGGCGAGGACCCGTCGCGCGTCGCGGTCGCCCCCGACGGGCGCACGGTCTGGGTGGGCAACGACGGCGACGGGACCGTGAGCGTGATCGACGCGCGCTCGACGGACGTGCTGAAGACGCTCCAGGTGGGCCCGGGCCACCACGAGATCGCCTTCACGGGCGGCGGCCGCGCCGCCTGGGTCTCGAGCCAGCGAGGGGATTCGGTGGTCGTGGTGGACGGCGCCACGCTCGATCCGCTCGGTGAGATCGCGGTGGGCGAGGGGGTCGTCTCCATCGCGGCGAGCGACGCCTCGGGCGTGGTCTACGCCGCGAACGCCGCGCGCGGCGAGGTGGTCGTCCTCGACGCCGCGCGGCGCGACGTCGCCGGGCGCATCGCCCTGAAGCCGGGGCTCGGCGCGCTCGAGTTCGAGCCGCGCGGGCGGTTCGCGTTCGCGCTGAACCCCGCCGCGAACGAGGTCGCCGTGCTCGACGGCGCGACCGGCGCGGTGGCGCACGCCCTCACGGGGTTCGCGGCGCCGGACGCGGTGGCCTTCACCGACGCCTTTGCCTACATCCGCAACCGGGGCGCGCCGAGGGTCTCGCTCGTCGATCGGGCGGCCCTCGGCGGCCCGAAGGCCCCGCCGCTCATCGACATCGCGGTCGGCCAGGACGCGCCGTCCGCCGCCGGCGCGCGCCCTGGCCCGAGCGCGCTCGCCACGCCCATCGCCCCGATGCCCGAGGGCAACGGCGCCGTGGTCGCGAGCCCGGCCGACAGGATGCTCTACGTGTACGCGGAGGGCATGATGGCCCCGATCGGCACGTTGCCGAGCTATGGCCGCGAGCCGCGGTCGATCCTCGTCGAGGACCGATCGCTCAAGGAGGTGCGGCCCGGCGTGTACGCGACCCCGGTGCGCCTCGGCGCGGAGGGGCTCTACGACGTCGAGCTCCTCCTCGACCGCCCGCGGGCCGCGGTGTGCCTCGAGGCCGCCGTGGCGCCCGCGCGCTGCGCCCCGGGCGAGGGCCCCGGCTGCGGGGGCGACCCCGCGCCGGCCGTCGCGCTCGCGCCGCTGTTCGAGCCGGATCTGCGGCTCGAGGCGGGCGAGCCCGCGACGCTCCGCTTCCGCGCGACCGCGGCGGGAGCGGCCCCTGCACTGGATGCCAAGGAGGTGGAGGTCATGATCATCAGGTTCCCGGCTGGGTATCGCTGGAGCGGCGCGCCGCGGGCGGAGGGCGACGGCATCTTCTCCGTCGCGTTCACGCCGCCCGTGTCGGGCCAGTACCGCTTCCTCGCCGCCGCGCCAGGGCGCGGCGCGCCGTACGGCGCGCTCCCGTTCGTCCCGCTGCGGGTGTCCCCGCGCGGCGCGGGCGCGGCCGCGAGAGGTGCGCGGTGAGGCCCGGGGCGGCGCTCGCCGCGGCGGCCCTCGCGCTCCTCTTCGCCTCGGTCGCGCGCTTCGCGCCCGCGGAGGGCAACGCGCCGCCGCGGGTCGAGCGGATGAAGGTCGGGGGCGTCTCTCGGGAGGACGACGCCGCCGCGGCGAAGTACTTCACCAACACCGAGCTCGTCGATCAGCACGGCCGCGCGCACCGCTTCTACGACGGGCTCCTGCGGGGCCGGAAGGTGCTCATCAACTTCGCCTTCACCTCGTGCAAGGGCGCCTGCCCCACGATGACGGCGAACCTCGCGCGCGTGCAGGCGCTGCTCCGGGCGCGCGGCGAGCGGGTGACGATGCTGACGATCACGGTCGACCCCGAGAACGACACGCCTGCCGCGCTGAAGCAATACGCCGCGAAGTTCAAGGCGGGCGAGGGCTGGTACTTCCTGACCGGCACGCCCGCGAACGTGGCCGCGGTGCTGCTGCGCCTGGGCGGCCAGGTGCGGAGGCCGGAGGACCACATGATGACGCTGCTCGTCGGCGACACGTCGACCGGCGTGTGGCTGAAGACGCTCGCCACCGAGCCGCCCGAGACCCTCGCGCACGTCGCGCAGCACCTCAACGACCCGCAGTGAGGCCGCCATGAGCGCTCTCCCCCTGCCTGTGTGGAAGTCCTCGCGCGGGGGCCGGCGGCGCGGCGCGCGGGCGGCGGCTGGACCGCGGGGGCGCCTGCGCCTGCTGCTGGCTGCAGCGCCCGCGATCGCGCTCGGCATGGTCGCGCTGCGGGCAGTGGGCGGGGGCGATCGCGCGCCCGCGGCGCGCGCGGGGGCCGGCGAGGCGCAGTGCGCCGAGCTCACGCCGCCCGCCCGGCGCGGCAAGCGCATCTACCAGCGCGGCGTGACCGCGGACGGCCGCGCGATCGAGGGGGCGATCGTCGGCGGCGCCGCGGCGCTCTCCGGCCGCGACGCCGCCTGCGCCGGCTGTCACGGCGCGAGCGGGCAGGGGACGTACGAGGGGGGCATCGAGGCGCCGCCGCTCGCGGCCGACCGCCGCCTCGCGTCCCGCGGCGCGCGGGGCCCGAGCGGCGGGCAGGGGGAGGCGGCGATCGATGCCGCGGCGCTCGCGGCGGCGGTCCGGGAGGGGCGCGGCCGCGCGGGCCAGCGGCTGAGCCCGGTGATGCCGCAGTACCGCCTGTCGGCGGCGGATCTGTCGGATCTCGCCGCGTATCTCGGCTGCGTCGGGCGCGATCTGGATCCGGGCGTCACGGCGGACGCGGTGGTGCTGGGCGCCGCGTTGCCGCTGACCGGGCCGGCGGCGCCGGCGGGGGAGGCCGTACGCGACGTGCTGTCGGCGGCGTTCGCGGAGGTGAACGCGCAGGGCGGCATCTACCAGCGGCGGCTCGAGCTGCGCGTGGAGGACAGCGGCGGGCCGGCGGGCGAGGCCGGGGCGACGGAGCGCCTCCTGGAGGGGGGCGTGCTGGCGCTGGTGGGGAGCGTCCTCGGCGAGGGGGCAGCGGTGCGAGCGCGCCTTTCGGAGGAGCGGGCGCCGCTCGTGGGGCCCGTGGCGGGGGCGCTCGGAGCTCCGGGCGGTGTGGGCGCACCCGCGTTGGTGGGCGGAGCCCCCGGCCTCGCGCGGGATGCCGCCGGCGCGGCGGCGGCCGGGGGCGAGGACGTGGTGTTCCGGGTGTGGCCGGGGCCGGACGTGCTGGCCCGCGTGGCGATCAAGCACTTCGCCGGCGCTCCGGCGAACGCGGGGGCGCCTGCCCTGATCGTGCACGCGCGGGATCGCGAGGGCGAGGCCTGGGCGTCGGGCGCGCGCGCGGAGGCCGCCGGCCGGGGCCTCCCGGCGCTGCCTGCGCTGTCGTTCGAGCCGGGCCGCCTCTCGCCGGGCGATGTCGCCGGCGCGGCGCAGGCGCACGGGGCGCGGGCGATCCTCTTCTGGGGCCCCGGCAAGGACCTCGCGGGCGCGCGGGCGGCGCTGGACGACGCGGGCTCGGCGGCGCCGATCTACGCCCCGCTGGGATCGGTCGTCGGCCTCGGCGAGCCGCTCTCCGGCCGCCTGTCGGACCGCGTGCTGTTCGTGCACGCCGGCCTCTCGGGTGAGCGAGAGCGGGCGTCGGGCGCGGCGCTGCGCGCCTCTCTGCGCCGGGCCGGCGTGGCGCCGGGCCCGCTCGGGGCGCAGGCGACCGCCTACGTCGCGGCGCAGATCGCGATCGAGGCGCTGAAGCGCGCCGGCGCCCACGTGACGCGGGAGGGGCTCATCGCGGCGCTCGAGCGGCTGCGCGGCTTCGACGCCGGCCCGGCCCCGCCCGTGACGTTCGCCCGGAATCGCCGGACCGGCGTCCTGGGAGCGAGCCTCGTGCGGATCGACCCGGCTTCGGGCGGCCTCGTGCGCGCGTCGGCGTGGATCGAGGTGGTGCCTTAGCGTTGCGGCGGGGAGTCGGGCGGGTCCTTCTCTTTCGAGGAGCGGCCGGCCGATCACCGGCCGCTCTCGGCGAAGACGTCAATCGAGCGGCTGGAGGGCCCCGTCGAAGACCGCGTCTCCGACGTTCCTGCCCAGGCGCATCCCGTTCATCGCGTCGAACCTCCAGTGGACACCGAGGTAGATGCGGCTGATCGCGACCTCCTGAGTCGCCTCGCGGAAGCCGGAATAGCAGCGCCGGAGCCTGGGGCGGACGTCGCCCCGCGCGTCCGTCGTTCTTCCGTTGTACTCGTCGGATACGACGCAGAAGGGGACATGGTTCGTACCATAATAACGGGCCAGCACCTGGAACGTGGCAGCCCCGAGGCTCGCGTGTCCGGAGACGTACGACGGGAACGCCGGGGTCTCGTGCAGCGGGCCTCCGTTGCTGCCGGGGGACGCGAGGGGCGTCCAATGCTTGTCCGGTACCGTGAGCGGGTTTCCATCGATGTTGGCCAGACGGATCCCGATGATCGGCCGCCAGTGGTTGTAGTGGTACTTCGTGTCCCATGTGGCGATGGCGGCGTCGGCCAGGGCGAAGTGGACCAGCGCGAAGTAACGGGCGTTCTCTATCTCCGAGTTGTGCTCCTGCACCGCGACGACCCGCGCGATCTGGCCGAAGAGCCGCGGCACCACCCCGATGCGCGGGGCCTCGTCGTACGACCAGAAGATCCCGATGACGGTCTGCTCCGGAGTCCGCAGGGTCGGGGTGCTCTCGCCATCGCCGCCCAGCGCGAAGAGCTCGTAGAAGCTCAACGCATACGAGAGGCTCCGCAGCGACGGCGGGGGCGGAGCGCGGAACTGGTCGCCGCTCTCGATGGCGAACGGCGTCACCTCCCCCCATTTGGGGGTCAGGTATCCCTGATCGGGGTGGAGAGGATCGACGCGATGGTCGCCGGGCGCATAGCGTGGGGTGTAAGGCATCGGGGCGTCTGCCCCGTCGCGCGCCCGCGCCGCGAGGATGTCTTCGGCGACCTCGTTGCCAAGCACGATGCCGTCGTCCTTGGCGTCGCTCGCCGGGATCTCCGCCAGGTACGCGTCGAGCGCGGCGTCGAGCGCGGCCGTCTGACGCGGGTAGAGCGCCGTCAGCGTGCGGTGGGCCGCCGTGGCCACCGCCGCGTCGACGGACGCGTCCGGCGCGCGGGTATAGACGATGTACGGCTCGTACCGCGGCACAACCGAGTTCACGGCGTCGTAGATCGCCGCGTGGACGATCGCGAGCGCCCGTGAGGCGCGCGTGGGCCCTTCCTGCTCCGGCGGCCTCCTGGAGGGGTCGCTGTAGTCTCTGGCGACCGCGTCCAGAGCGACGGCGTTCCAGTCGAGGACCGCGTCTCTGTTCGGCGGATCTCCCGCACACTCCGGCTCGTGCGCGGACGCTCGGCTTCCGAGCAGACATGCGGCCGTGACAGCGAAGGCGATGGGCGCCCATCTCGCGGGTGAACGATGCATTCAAGGCTCCTTTGCACGGATCCTCAGAGGCCACCATCGCGGACGACGCCGCTGCGCTGGTCGGCGGGATGGTGGCCACTCGAGGATCGAGAGGCACGGGCAACCCATCAGGGCGAGATCGAGAGCCGTATCTACCCGATCGAAGCCGGCCGCTGCACGCAGGAGAGCGCGGCTTCATGCGGTATGCGCCGTCCGCCGCCCGTCGCTCCTCGGTGGGAGATGCTGCTGCATGGCGCCGAACATCGAGCACGCGTGCCGTCCAACGGCCGTCGCTCCTCTTTGTCGTCACTCGCCAAGATGGTATGCGGTGTATTCAATTCCAGGCTATCAGCCGGAGCAGCGGCGCGCAACCGGCGCACAGGTTGTTCACAACCTTCTTTGAGCAGATATGTGGTGGGCGCACGACGAGCCATTCTCGAACAGCGGCAGCGCGCGCGAGCGATGGTCAGCATGCGCGCTCGTTATGCCATGATCGTACATAGGGCCTTCGCCTCGCGGCCCGGTGCGCGCGCTCGTCGATGGATGCGGTGTTGGTGAAATGTTCCGCTGTGATTGCTGTGCTGGAGCGCGCCGGGGCCGACCCGTGCGACGCCTCCGAGCGCCGCCAGGCTCAGCGCGGGCGCAGCACCGCGCCGACCGCGTGCCGGAAGAGCCCGGGCGCGAGCGCGAGCGCGGACAGGAGCCCGTCGCGGAGGCGCGGGCGCCGCGCGATGAAGAGCACCGCGCGCGTCGCCACCGCGTAGCGCAGGAAGGCCTGCCGGAACACGCGGGCATAGGCCGCGAGCGGGGCCGCGCCGCCGCCGCGCAGGGCCGCGTCGAGCGCGGTCGACAGCGCGGCCGCGCCGACGAGCGCGAGCGAGATCCCCTCGCCGGTGATGGCGTCGATGTAGCCCGCCGCGTCGCCGACCAGCACGAAGCGGTCGTCGTGGAGCCGCGACGACGCGCGCTCGAGCGGGCCGCTGCCCCGCGCCGTCGAGTCGACCGGCGCGCCCGCGAGCCGCTCGGCCAGCGCCGGGAAGCGGCGCACGAGGCGCTCGGTCGACGCGCGCCCCTCGAGGCGATCGCCGTCCCACAGGAACGCGACGCCGACGCGCTGCGGGCCCGCGGGCGTCACGTACGCCTCGACCCCGTCGCCGAGGTGCACCTCGACGAACGACGACCACGGCGCGCACCGGAAATGCTGGCGCAGGCCGAGCCGCCGCGGCCCGGCGGGCGGCGCGTCCCAGCCGAGCGCGCGGCGCACGCGCGAGCCGAGCCCGTCCGCGCCGACCACGTACCGCGCCTCGACGGCGCGCCGCCGCGTGACCAGCCGCGCGCCGGCGGGCGTCCGCTCGACCGCGACCAGCGACTCGCCCGCCGCGAGCCGCGCGCCGGCCGCGCGCGCCCGCGCCGAGAGCGCCGCCGACAGCGCGGTGCGGCGCACGCCGAGCCCCCCGGGCGCCGGCAGCGGCGCCTCGACGCGCAGCCCGTCCGGCCGCAGGTAGCGGATGCCCTCGATCGGCGCCCGCTCGGCCGGATCGAGCTCGGACAGGACGCCGAGCGCCTCGAGCGCGCGGCAGCCCTCGGGCATCACGCCCTCGCCGCACGCCTTGTCGATCGGCCACGCGGCCTGATCCAGGACGATCACGTCGTGCCCCCGCTGCGCGCAGCCGATCGCGACGGCGAGGCCCGCCGGCCCCCCGCCGACCACGGCGATGTCGGCGATGTCGGACCGCGCGCTCACGGCGCCGGGGGGCGCTCCGGCGCGGGGCGGCGGCCCGGCACGAGCCGCGGCAGGCCGCCCATCTCCGCCGCGTACGACGGCCCGAGCGCCGCCTCCTCGGCGCGGATGCGCACCGAGAGCACGAGCGCGTTGAGGGCGCTGAAGACGAGCGCGGTCAGCCACGCGCCGTGGATCATCGGGATCGCGACCATCTCGACGATCACGGCGGCGTAGTTCGGGTGGCGCAGGTAGCGGTACGGGCCGCCGGAGACCGGCGCCGCGCCGGGCACGACGATGATCCGGACGTTCCACTGCTCGCCCAGCGTGGCGATGACCCAGTACCGCATCGCCTGCGCGAGCAGCGCGGCCGCGAGCGCCGCGAACCCGACGAGCCCGGGGAACGGCCGGTCGAGCGCGTCGACCTCGAGCGCGCACGCCGCGAGGAAGGCGGTGTGCATCAGCGCCATCACCCGGAAGTGCGCCTGCCCGACCTCGACGCCGCCCTTCGCGAAGGCGCGCCGCGCGTTGCGGCGCGAGATGATGAGCTCGGCGAGCCGCTCGACGGCCACGGCGCCGAGGAAGGCGAGGTAGAGCTGCGCCGAGGTCACCATCGCAGCAGCGCGATCTCCGAGCAGAAGCCGGGGCCGAAGGCCATCATCACGCCGTAGTCGCCGGGCCGGACGTCCGCCTCTTCGAGGACGTCGCGCAGCACGAACAGCACCGAGGCGGAGGAGACGTTGCCGATCTCGCGCAGCGAGCGCCACGAGCGGGCGAGCGCGTCCTCGGGCAGCTCGAGCGTCTCGGTGATCGCCTCGAGCACCTTCGGCCCGCCGGTGTGGACGATCCAGTGGCGGACGTCGCCCCGCGACAGGCGGTGCCGCGCGAGGAACGCGTCGACGTCGCGCCGCACGTGCTCGCGC
Source organism: Sorangium sp. So ce185 (assembly GCF_051526825.1). Lineage (NCBI taxonomy): Bacteria > Pseudomonadati > Myxococcota > Polyangiales > Polyangiaceae > Sorangium > Sorangium sp. So ce185. The sequence goes on from NZ_CP150316.1 coordinate 3,398,738, forward strand.
ACGAGCGCCGGGACGCCGGCGGAGAGGACGACCCGGAAGCCGGTGTCCACGACGTCCCACCCCATGATGTGCTCGGTCTCCGGGTAGAAGACGGCCTGCGCGTCGAGCACCGCCGCGCCGCCGGTCCGGCCGCTCTTTCGAGCCGCCTGCGCGCCGCGCGCCACGACGGCGGCGGCGCCGTCGGCGAAGAGCTGCGCGGCGATGACGTTCGCCGCCGAGGTGTCGTCGCGCTGCAGCGTGAGCGAGCAGAGCTCGACCGACAGGAGCAGCGACGTCTGCCCCGGGAAGGCGCGCAGCGTGTCGGTGACGCGCCCGACGCCGGCCACGCCGGCCACGCACCCGAGGCCGAAGACGGGCGTGCGCTTGATGTCGCGCCGGAAGCCGAGCCGGTTGACGAGCCGGGCGTCGAGGCTGGGCGCCGAGATGCCCGTGACCGAGACGAACATGATGTGATCGACGTCCTCGGGCCGGAGGCCCGCCCGATCGAGCGCGGCGCGACAGGCGCGCTCGCCGAGCTCCACCGCGCACGCGCTCCACCGGCCGTTCTGCTCGGCGAACGTCGAGGGCGCGTAATAGGCGTCGATCGGCAGCGCGAGGTGCCGCCCCCGCACCTCGATCGACCGCCGGACCCGCTCGACGAGCGCGAGCGCGTCGCCCTTGCCCGCCCAGAGCCGGCGCAGCCCCGCGCACGTCTCGTCCTGCGTTGCGTAGTGCGGCGGCAGCGCCGTCCCGACCGCGGCGATCGTCGGCGCGAACGGCATCTCCAGGCGTTCGGAGCTCATGGCGGGCGGCAGTCTCGCACCGAGGCAGGCGACCGACCACGTCGATTTCGCCGTCAGGAGCCGCCTGAGGGCTCACCGAACCTTGGGCGATGAAGGCTTGCGCGCTTCACGGTTGATCCATGCCGGCCGCTGCGCCAGAGGTCTCCCGGGAATGGCGGGCCGCCGGCGCTCGCCGCACCAGAGACATGGCTCAAGGTTACCTCTTCCTCATCATCGCCCTCGTCTTCAACGCGACCGCGAACATCCTCATGAAGCTCGCCTCGCGGCGCGTCCCGCCGATGGAGGGCCTGTCGCTCGTCGACAAGGCGCTCGCGCTCGCGACGAACTACCACCTCGTGCTCGGGCTCGTGCTCTTCGCGTCGAACATCCTGTTCTACGTCCTGGCGCTGAAGCGCATCAACCTGTCGGTCGCCTATCCGATCATGTCCTCGGGCGGCTTCCTGATCATCTCGGTCTTCTCCGTCTACTACCTGCGCGAGACCCTCACGGCGGTGCAGATCGGCGGCATCGTCCTCATCGCGGCGGGCATCGCGATGGTCGCGTACAACCTCAGCTAATCCGCCGCGCCGGCCGTGACAGCGGACGTGGTAGCGTGCGGGTCGCACGCCCTCACCTCGGAGGAAGCATCCATGCCCGACCGATCGATCCCGCGCGCCCTCCTCGCCGTGCTCCTCGCCACCGCCGGCTGCGGCAGCGCCGCGGCGGAGGACAGCCCGCCGCCGGCGCCCGAGGCGACCTGCGACACCGGGGCGCCGATGATCCGCACCGAGCTCTTCTTCGGGATGGATCGGTTCGACGCGCCCGACGTCACGCAGGAGGAATGGCAGCAGTTCGTCGATACGGTCGTGACCCCGCGCTTCCGGGACGGGCTCACGCAGTTCGACGTCGACGGTCAGTACCTCGCGACGACGGAGGAGCTGATCCGCGAGGACAGCCGGCTGATCATGCTCCTCCACGACGGCAGCCAGGCCGCCTCGGACAGCATCGAGGCCATCCGCGAGGAGTACAAGGCGCGCTTCGATCAGGAGTCCGTGCTGCGGATCGACGAGCCCGTCTGCGTCGATTTTTGACGGCCGGGGCGTCGTGGCCTCGCCTCGCCGACGCGAGCGCGCGCGCCCGCCGGCGAAGACTCTTGACCTCCGGGGATCGCGCGACAAAGTGCGTTGTCCGCTGACCCGCCGTCGATCGCCCATCGAGCGGTCATCGAGGAGGGGCGCCGCCGCCGCGGCGCGCCCGCTCTTCGCTCGTCGAGCGACGGCGCACGAACACCCCGGGCGCTCGGCGCGAGCGCCCCCTCGCGGGCCCCGACGGGGCGATGCCCGCAGTGAGGCCGATATGCGATCTCTCTCGCTCTCCGTGCCGAACGCCTTGCTCCTCGCCGGCGCGCTCGCCGCCGCCTCGTGCGGTCGCGCGAGCGATCCGGTGGGCGCGGGCGCCGATCGGGATCCGTCGCTCCCGGCGCAGGGCGCCGCGGCGGTGCGGACGGCCCCGGCGCCGGGGGTCGTGGTGCCGGACGAGGAGCTCGTCGATCAGGACGGCGCGCCGGTCCGCCTCCGCGATCTCGCGAAGGATCGCGTGCTCGTGGTGAACTTCGTCTTCACCACCTGCACGACGATCTGCTCGCCGATGACGGCCATCTTCGGCCGGCTCCAGGCCGAGCTCGGCGACGCGCTGGAGCGCGACGTGCGGCTCGTCTCCATCTCGCTCGACCCCGCCACGGACACGCCGGAGCGGCTGAAGGGATACGCGGAGAAATTCGGCCGGCGGCCGGGCTGGGTGTTCCTGACCGGCAAGCGCGAGCGCGTGAGCCGGGTGCTCGACGCGCTCGGCGGGCGCGCGCCCGTCAAGGAGCAGCACACCCCGATCACGCTCATCGGCCGCGCGTCCGAGGGGCGCTGGACGCGGGTCGACGGCATCGCGACGCCCGCGCGCCTCGCCGAGGAGACGCGGGCCTACCTGTGGCGAGGCCTGGCGGCGCCGGGCCCGGGCGGGCGCCGGCTCGATGATCCCTGGCGGAATTTCTGATGCGATGGTAGAGGGGCGAGCCCACTCAGCTCAAGCCCGCGTTCGCGGGGCGCGCCACGCTGCTCGACGCGCTCGAGACGCACGCCGCGGCGCCGTCCCACGACCGGCGCGGCTGAGCTGAGCCCCTCACCACCCCACGGAGCGGCATGTCGCGACCGAAGCCCCTGGTCTCCCACATCTACACCGCGGACCCGCGCGCCCACGTCTTCGAGGGCCGCGTGTACATCTACCCGTCGCACGACGTCGACAGCGGCATCCCCGAGAACGACAACGGGGATCACTTCGACATGCGGGACTACCACGTCCTCTCCATGGCGAGCATCCCCGGCGAGGTGACGGACCACGGGGTGGCGCTCGACCTCAAGGACATTCCCTGGGCGGGGCGACAGCTGTGGTCCGGCGACGCGGCGCACAAGGACGGCACCTACTATCTGTACTTCCCGATCAAGGACCGGGACGGCATCTTCCGCATCGGGGTGGCCACCAGCAAGCGGCCGGAGGGGCCGTTCAAGCCGGAGCCTGAGCCGATGCGGGGCAGCTACAGCATCGACTGCTCCACGTTCCAGGACGACGACGGCGCGCACTACATGTACTTCGGCGGCCTCTGGGGCGGGCAGCTGCAGCGCTGGCAGAGCGGGAAGTACGACCCCACCGTGCCGCCCGAGCCCACGGAGGCGAAGCCCGCCATCGGCCCGCGCGTGGCGCGCCTCGGCGACGACATGCTCCAGTTCGGCGAGACGCCGCGCGAGATCCGCATCCTGGACGCGAGGGGCGAGCCCCTCCTGCAAACGGACCACGCGCGCCGCTTCTTCGAGGCGGCGTGGATGCACAAGCACGACGGCAAATACTATCTGTCGTACTCCACCGGCGACACGCACCTCCTCGTGTACGCCACGGGCGACAATCCGTACGGCCCCTTCACCTACCAGGGCGTCGTGCTCACCCCGGTGCTGGGGTGGACGACGCACCACTCCATCGTGAACTTCGGCGGCAAGTGGTGGCTCTTCTATCACGACTGCGAGCTCTCCGGCGGCAAGACGCCCCTGCGCAGCGTGAAGGTCGTGGAGCTCACCCACCGGCCGGACGGCTCGATCGTGACGATCGACGGCCGCGCGTAACTACCCCCCATCGGGGGCCTTCTGCCCCGACGCCCGCGGCCGCTTGCCGGGCCCCGGGCCGCGCCGCTCGGCCTCTCCGCGCCGCCGCTCCTCCTCGTCGGCCCGCGCCTCGTTCAGCGCGAAGAGCCGGTCGATCACCCGATCTTCGAAGGCGCCCGCCGCGCTCCGCTCGCCGGGCGTGGCCGGCGCGGCGTACGGCGGCACCTCGATGTCGTCGAACCCGTACGCGGCGAGCACGGCGCGGTCCATCTCCTCGTGGAGCCGGCGGAGCTCGACGACGCCAGGCCGCGCGCACGCAGGGTCCTTGAGGAGGTTGTACATCGCGGTCAGGCCCTCTCCCAGCTCGACCATCAGCCGGGCGCGCGCCGTGTAAAGGCGCTCGCCGGCGGTGTCGAGGGGCCCGCCCGCCGCGAGGTGCTCCGGGCGAGGGAAGGGGAACGTCTCCACGCAGTCCGACGGCGCGTACCGCAGGCCCTCTCCCATCGTCGAGGAGAGCAGGCGCGCCCACGACTCGTGCGCTCGCGACTGGAGGACCGCGAAGCGCGCGTAATCGTCGATGGCGAACACGCACAGCTGGTCGGAGAACGTCCGCCCCGCGGGCTGGAACGCGAAGCACAGGTGCTTCGTCACCCGCGCCGCGACGAGGCACCGCGCGAGCGGCGCGACCCTGCGCCGGAGCTCCGGCCGGGGGTTGGCGAACTGCCACCATCGCGCCCGGTGGCCCGCGTCGATCCCGGTGAGCTTCAGGCGATCCCGCGCCGGCTTGACCCGGCTCCGCACGATCGACAGGAGCGCCGGCCACCGCGCCGCGTCATCGAGCCCGCGCTCGCCGAAGTCGATGACGTGGCGGTGCGGGCTGTGCGAAGGCGACGAGTTGACCTCCTCGCCGCCGAGGAAAGGGCGGAGCACCTCGCCGGCCGCCGGGTCGCCCGCAGACAGCGCCCGCGCCTCGCCGTCGGTGAGGACGAAGCCGTCGCCGCGGAGGAAGCAGCCGATGAAGCAGAGATCCCGGCTGGCCTGAAGCGGCCTCGGGTCGGGCCGCTCGGGCATCGCGCGAAGGTGGGAGTTGATGTGGCGGACAGGGACGCCGTCGAGCCGGGGCGGCGGGACCCCGTCGGCCGGCGACATGCCCACGGCGAGGTGGACGACGGCGACGTGGACGGCCGCGTCCCCGGGCCACGGGACGCTGCGCACCGCGTGGTAGATGACCGCCCGCCCCGCCTCGACGAGCGGCTGCAGGCCGGATCGCCGGGTGTCGCCCTGAGCGATCGTGTTCGTGGCGATGAGCCCCACCGTGCCGCGGCCCCCGAGCAGCGCGGCCGCGCGGCGGAAGAAATGGGCGGCGAGGTCGGTGTTCTTCGTGGCGCCGTGCAGCTGCTCGAGCCACGCGGCGTACACGTCCCCGTGATCCGTCGAGATCCGTTTTCCCCCGAGGAACGGCGGGTTCCCGACGAACGCGTCGAGCCGCGCCGGCCCCGGCGCGCGCTCGCCGCCCGGCCCGCCCGGGCGCGCGTCCTGGAACACCTCGGGGAACTCCAGCGCCCAGTGGAACGCCGGCAGCGGCGGCGCCCCGCCCGGCGCGCCCTCCCGGAGCGCCCGCTGCATGGCCAGGAGCTCCTCCGGGGGCGGCCCCCCGCCGCGCAGCCACGCGATCGCGAGCCGCGCCCGCCGGTCGCGCTCCCTCAGCCGGTCCCGGTCCTTCTCGTGCGCGAAGAACGCCCCCACCACGAGGTCGCCGAGGAGCCGCGCCCGGCCGATCGCCTCGTCCGCCTCCCGCGCGAGCCGCTCTCGCCCGCGCGCGGCGCCGCCATCCCCGCCCGGCGGCGGCGCGGCGAGCGCTCGCCGCAGCGCGAGCGTCCGCTCCAGCGCGGCGTCGATCGCGTCGCAGAGCGGCGGCTCCGGCGCGGCGGGCTTCCAGTGGAAGCCGCGCAGCTGGGCGAGATCGAGCCCGACCAGCGAGTCGCCGTGGCGGAGGGCGTGATCGGCGAACGTGAACGGCTCGTCCCGCGCGCGCGCCACGAGCCAGAGCGACAGCCGCGCCAGGCTCACGGCGAAGGGGTTCTTGTCCGCGCCGTACAGGCAGCGCCGCGCCACGAGCCGCCGCGCCTCGCCCACGGCGTCCTCTCGCCCGCGGGCGAGCCGCTCCGCCGCGGCCGCGTCGCCGGCCGCCGCCTCGCGGGCCCAGGCGGCCACCACCTGGTCGGCCAGGTACCGGCACGCCTCCAGGAGAAAGGCGCCCGACCCCATCGCCGGGTCGCAGATCGCGAGCTCGAGGAGCCGCGCCGACGGCGGCTCCTCGCCCAGCCGCCGGAGCAGGGGCTCGAGCGTCCGGGCGACGATGGGCGCGGACAGGCTCCTCGGGGTGTAATGGGAGCTCGTCCGCCGCCGCTCGGCGCCGGGCTGGAGGAAGAGCCGCCCCGCCGCGAGCACCTCGGTGTCCCTGGCGCGCAGCGGTCCCAGCGCCCCGAGGGCCTCGGCCTCGGTCCCGGCGGCGACGAGCGCCTCGCCGAGCCGCTTCGCCTCGCGCCGCGAGAGCCCCGCCCGCTCGGCGAGCCACGCCGCCCGCCGCGCCCTCGGCTGCGCGAGCGCCTCGGCCGCGCTCACCCAGACCCGCTCGGGCCGGAGGCACACCGTCGGCCCGGCGGCGCGCTCGACCTGGTAGCCCATGAGCGCCTCGTAGAGGCCGCCGAGCTGCTCGACGTCGAGCGACCGGTACGACAGCGGCCGCCCGTCGAGCACGAGGAGCCGCTCGAGCACCGCGTGCACCGCGGCGTCGTCCAGAGGCGGCGCGCCGGGCCCCGCCCGCTCCAGGAACGGGTAGCGCTCGGGGTCGAAGAGCTGCCCGCGCCGCGCCGGCAGGGTCAGCTCGGGGCGGCCGAGCCCGTGAAAGACGGCGCGGAACAGCGCGACGAGCCGCGCCCACGCGCCGGAGCGCCGCCGCATCGCGGCCGGGCGCGCGGCGTGCTCCGCCGCGAGCTCCCGGAACAGCGCGTGCACGCCGAGGTGCGCCGCGTAGCGCGGGTCGTCGACCGGCAGCAGCCCGCGCGCCTCGGCGTGGAGCAGGAACGCGAGCCGGAGGATCGCGGTGAGCAGCCCGCCGTAGAGGTGCTCCGGGCCGCGGGCGAGCGCGCCCTCGAGCGCGTCCGGCCCGTCGCGCTCGGCCGCCTCCTCGAAGCCGCGGAGCAGGACGCCGAGCGCACCGAAGGCGCGATCCGCGAGCGCGCCGGCGACGTCTGCCTGCTGCGCCCTGCTGTCCCCGTGGACGGGCCGATCCATGCCGAGCGCCCGGAGTGTACGCGAGCGCGCGGCGAGCCGCTGCAGGTTCTGCCTCACCCGCTTCTCGAGCGGCCGGACCATCGGCCGAGCTCGAACGGAGCTGCTTCCGTCTCCCTCCCGCGCGCGCCCCGGGCGCTTGACGGCCGTCGGCAGAACCCAATAGGGCCTTCATCAAGCTCGCCCCTGGCTCCGTGATGGGGAGAATTCGAACACACAGGATCTGCGCCATCGAGGTGCAGAGTCAGAGGACGCAGAGAGTCTTCGTCCTCTCCCCCGTGTCCGCCGCCCCGGCGACGCGGGGAGCGGTCGACCAGGTGGACGATGATCTGCCCTCAGCTCGACGCCCGGATGCTCCCGCGGATCGCTCCTGCAGGCAGGCTGCGCGCTCGGGCGCACATCCCTCGCCTCCCTGCCACCTCTCTCCCTACTGCCTCCCTTTCCCCTGTCTTCGACCTCCATGAGCTCCCTATTGCGGAGCTCGTGCGCCGGTTCCGCGCACACGCGCCGTCGCCGCGGAGACGGCGTATCCGATCGCGCTTGCGCGCTCCAGCTGCGGGTCGACCAGCTCCTGTGCCTGCCCGCTTGAAGGTCACGGGAAGCGAGGTCTCGGACCTCATGGAGGCTCCGGCGCGTCGGCAAATCAGCGCGACCGACAGCGACCAGATGCGTACATGTTGAAAATTCTGGGTGGAGCTTCTACAAACCCTCGTGGTAAGGTGTTGCTGCTCAGGGGGGGAACGCCCTGTGCGCAGGTGCTTTACGCAGGCGGAGGAGGGGGAGTCTCCTTACCCTGCGTGAGGGCACGGCCGCGGCCGCTGCCGCTGAATCCGCTCGAGGGGGGTGCAACGGTGCCTCGGAAGAAGATCCTGCTGGTCGACGATTCTCAGACCATCCTGCGCATCGAACAGATGGCGCTGCGCGAGCACTACGACCTCATCACGGCGAACGACGGCGGCCAGGGCGTCGCCGTGGCCATGGAGCAGCGGCCCGATCTCATTCTCCTCGACGTCGTCATGCCGCGCGTGAACGGGTTCGACGCATGCAGGCAGCTGCGCGCGGACGAGGCGACGCGCAGCACGCCGATCCTGCTCGTCACGAGCCGGAGCGATGTCGCGCACATGGAAGAGGGATTCCGGTGCGGCTGCTCCGATTTCGTGACCAAGCCCATCGACACGATGGAGCTCCTGGAAAAGGTCAGGAACTGCCTTGGCGACTGACTCAGCGGCCAGGGCATCCGAGGACGCGCACCGCGCGCCTTCCGGCGACGCCGATCGAGCCGGGTCTACCCACGACGATGTCGGCGGAGAGGACAGGACGAGGCCGCCTGACTCCACGACACAGTCTCTATCCATCGGGCCGCCCAGCTGGCGCTCGCTGCCGACAAAGTCGCACCACGTCATGCCGGGCCAGCTGTTCGTCTCGCCCGAGCCGACCTCGGTGACCACCATCGTTGGGTCATGCGTGGCGATCTGCCTCTGGGACCCGACCACCGGCGTCGGCGGGATGAACCATTACGTGCTTCCGGGGTGCCCGAGCCCGGCGATGGCGTCGGTCCGCTTCGCCGATATCGCATGCCAGCGTCTGCTCGAGCAGCTCATGGATCTCGGGGCCTCCAGCCGGGCGCTGCAAGCGCGCGTCGTCGGGGGCGCCTGCCTCATCTCCGCGTTCCGGGAGCGCGGCACCCACCTCGGCGCCCAGAACGTCGATGCCGGCCTCGGGTTCCTGCGCGCGGCGGGGATCCGGATCGCCCAGCTGGATACGGGCGGCAACCGGGGGCGCAAGATCGTCTTCCGGACGCACGACGGCGCCATCTCCATCCAGGCCCTGTGAGCCGCATGGCCCCTGTGAGCAGCATGGATAGGGAGCGCGACGAGCTGCTCCACACGTTCATGGCGGAGGCGCACGAGATCCTCGACGAGATCGAGCGCGCGCTGCTGCAGCTCGAGACCGGACCCGACGTCCACGACGTGCTCCAGCGCGTCTTCCGCGCCACCCATACGCTCAAGGGGAGCGCCGGCTCGGTGGGCCTCGGCTGCCTGAGCGATCTCGGGCACGCCGCGGAGGACGTCATCGAGGCGCTCTGCCGCGGCGACCTCCCCCTCACCACGCCTGTCGTCTCGCTGCTGCTCGAGACGGTGGACGCCGCCCGACGGCTCGTCGCCGAGATCGAGAGGGGACAGGTCGAGCGCAGCAACTCGCACGAAGAGGTCATCGCGCGCCTCCAGGAGGCGCGGCGCAGAGGGCCAGAGGCGCTGCAGGGCGCGTGGGCGACGGGCGCGCGCCGCGCGACCGAGGACGACGCGGAGGGAGCGACCACCCTCAAGAGCATCCGCGTCGCCGTCGAGAAGCTGGATCGCATGGCGGATCTCATCGGAGAGCTCACCCTCGGTCGGAACAGGCTCGCGCGGACGCTCCGCGCGGTCCGCGGGGAGGCAGGCGCCGCGCTGCGCGACCAGATGGAGGAGCAAGATCGGCTTTGCAGGGAGCTGGAGGAGGCGGTGCGCGCGGCGCGCATGGTGCCGGTCGGCCCCTGGTTCCGGCACTACGAGCGCACGGTGCGCGATCTCGCCCACGCGCAGGGCAGGCTGGCGCGCCTCGTCGTCCTGCACGGCGACGTCGAGGTGGATACGGCCGTGGTCGAGCGGTTCCGCGACGCCCTCACGCACCTCCTGCGCAACGCCATCTGTCACGGCATCGAGGCGCCCGAGGCGCGGCGCGCCGCGGGCAAGGACCCCTGCGGCACCATCACCCTGCACGCCGCGCACGAGCGGGGCGGTATCGCGCTCCGGATCTCCGACGACGGCGCCGGCATGAGCCGCGAGCGCATCGCCGCTCGGGTCCGGGCGCTGGGGAGGCACCCCGCGCCCGACGCGCTCCCCGATCACGAGCTCTTCAGCCTCGTGTTCGAGCCCGGGTTCTCGACGGCGGCGGAGTCGTCCCACCTGGCGGGGCGCGGCATGGGCATGGATGTCGTGCGGCGCAGCGTGGAGTCGATCCAGGGCACGATCCGGATCGAGAGCCGCGAAGGGCACGGCACGTCGCTGCTGGTCCAGCTCCCGCTCACGCTGGCCACCATCGAGGGGCTCTCGGTGGGGATCGGCGACGAGCGGTACGTGGTCCCGCTCCGCGCGGTGCTCGCCTGCTGCGATCTGCCGCGCGGCTCGCTCGCGCACGGCGGCGCGCAGGGGCTCATGGTCCGGAGCGGACGCGCGCTGCCGTGCGTCCGCCTCCGGGCGCTCTTCGGGCTCGGCGGAGCTCCCCCGCCGGAGGAGCGCGTCGTCATCGTCGCGCACGGCGGCTCCGAGGCCGGCCTCGTGGTCGACGCCCTCGACGGCGAGGGGCGCACGGTGGTCAAGCCGCTCGGCCAGCTCTTTCGCCGCGTTCCGGGCATCTCCGGCTCGACCATCCTCGGCGACGGCAGCGTGGCGATGATCCTCGACGTCGACGCGCTGCTCGGCGGCGTCCTCCGGGACGTGGGCCAGGCCGACGCCCTCGACGAGCGCAGGGCAGCGCCATCGGCCGCCGGAGGCGCCCCAGCATGATCGGGCGCCCCGGCGCGCAGGGCGCCCGTTTCCCCTCTCTCTCCCTGGAGGCGTCATGATGTCCGACGCATCGAGCCCCGTGTCGCAATATATCTCCTTCATCATCGCGGGGGACGAGTACGCGCTGAACATCGTCCGGGCGCGGGAGATCGTCGAGCACAGCCGCACATCGCGGGTCCCGATGATGCCGGCGTGCGTCGTCGGCGTCATGAACCTCCGGGGCCGCGTCGTGCCGGTCATCGATCTCGCGGTCCAGCTCGGGCTGCCGCCGACGAGGGTGAGCCGGTGGACCTGCGTGCTCATCGTCGAGGCCGAGCTCGACGGCGAGAACACCCGCCTCGGCCTGCTCATCGACGGCGTGGGCGACGTGCTCACGCTCTCCGCGGACGAGATCGAGCCCGCGCCGGCCTTCGGCGCGCAGGCGCGCGCGGATCAGCTGCTCGGGCTGGCGAAGGTAGGCCAGAAGCTCGTGCTGCTGCTCGACATCGACCGCATCCTCTCGCCGGCGGAGCTCTTGGCCTCGACGGCGCTCGGTGCCTCGGCCCCCGGGGCCCCGCCGGCGCTCCCAGGCAGCCACGGGGCGCCGGCCGGCGATGGGGACAGGCCATGATCTCGATCGCCGAGCCGAGCCCGCGCACGCTCAGCGACGAGGAGTTCGCGCTGTTCCAGAAGCTCGTCAAGCGCCTCTCGGGCATCGCGCTGGGCCCGCAGAAGAAGCCGCTCCTGCTCTGCCGCCTCGGGCCCCGGCTCCGCGCGCTCGGGCTCCGCAGCTTCGGCGAGTACTACCGCCGCGTGACCGCGGCGGGCGGCGAGGGAGAGCTCGTGCACATGCTCGACTGCATCTGCACGAACGAGACCCATTTCTTCCGGGAACGCGAGCAGTTCGAGCTGCTCGAGCGCGAGATCCTCCCGGCGTGGCACGCGGGCGCGGGCGCGGGCGCGGGCGACGGAGCGCCCCCCGCGCGCGGCCGCCCGCTGCGCGCCTGGAGCGCGGCCTGCTCGACCGGGGAAGAGCCCTACTCGATAGCGATGGCGCTGCTCGACAGCCTGCCCTCCCGGGATCGCCGCGACGTGGCGGGACGGACGCCGCCGCGGGCAGGCGCCGCGTCGACGGGCGCTCCGGGGATCTCCATCCTCGCGACGGACCTGTCCTCCCGCGCGCTCGACCAGGCGCAACGCGCGGTGTGGCCGATCGAGCGGGCCTCGGAGATCCCGGAGGAGCGCCTGCGCACCTACATGCTCCGCGGGACGGGCGCGAGCGCGGGCCTCATGAAGGCCCGGCCCGAGCTGCGCGGGCTCGTCACCTTCCGGCGCTTCAACCTGCTCGACGCGGCGCCCAAGCGGTTCGGTCTGTTCGACCTGATCTTCTGCCGGAACGTCCTCATCTACTTCGACGCCGCGACGAAGGCGTCGATCGTGGCGAGGCTCATCGCCAGCCTCGCGCCGTCAGGATACCTGTTTCTCGGACACGCCGAGGGCCTCCACGGGGCGGACCACCGCGTGCGATGCGTCGCGCCATCCGTTTATCGGCTCCAGCCCCCGGCGGGGCTCGAACGAAGCCGCAACACACATAGCCCGGAGCATGCATCATGCTTGCGCACATCGGAGTAGGCCGGAAGCTCTACCTCGGCTTCGCCGCCATGGTCGTCATCGTCCTCGGACTGGCGGGCATTGCCTACAAGAGGTTCGCGGAGCTCGACGAGGCCCGCTCATGGGACCAGCACACGTATGAGGTGATGCTCGCGACGAGCGAGATCATGGAGTCGCTGCTCGACACCGAGACAGGGGAGCGCGGCTTCGTCATCACCGGGGTGGAGTCCTTCCTGGAGCCGTACCGCAACGGGCGCGACCGGTTCGACAAGGCCCTGATCCGCGTCCGGGAGCTCACCAGGGACAACCCGCGCCAGCAGATGCGCCTCGACAAGGTCGACAAGGACCACGACGAGTGGCTCTCCTCCGTGCTGGAGCCGACCATCCAGCACCGCCGCAGCGCGGACGAGGCGAAGGTGCCGCCGGATCGCGCCGCCGAGGACGTCAGGCAGGGGCGCGGGAAGGGCCTCATGGACCAGATGCGGGCGACGCTCAAGGAGATCGACGACGAGGAGCTCGCCCTCCTCGCCCAGCGGCAGGCGGCGACGAACGCGCTCGTCGCGACGATGTACGTGACGCTGCAGATAGGAGGTCTGCTCGCGCTCGTCGTCGCCGTCGTGCTCGCCATCATCTTCAGCCGGATGGTCCTGCTGCCGCTCAACCAGGCGGTGTCGCTCCACCAGCGCATCGCCGGGGGCGACTTCACCGGCGAGGTCACGGTGAAGAGCTCCGACGAGTTCGGCCAGATGCTCGGCGCCGTGAAGGCCATGTCGGAGCGTCTGGCGGGCCTCATCGGCGAGGTCCGGGGCGGCGCGGTCTCGGTCTCCTCGGTCTCGGTGCAGCTCTCGGCGACAGCGCAGAGCCTGTCGCAGGGCACCAGCGAGCAGGCGGCGTCCGTGGAGGAGACGATGACCAGCCTGCAGCAGCTGAGCGGCACGATCGCGAAGAACGCCGCCAACTGCAAGCAGGTCGAGGAGACGGCGCACCGGAGGACGAGGGACGCGGAGCAGAGCGGCCAGGCGGTCCGGGAGACGGTCGAGGCGATGAAGGCGATCACCCAGCGGATCGTGATCATCGAGGAGATCGCGTATCAGACGAACCTGCTCGCGCTGAACGCCGCGATCGAGGCGGCGCGCGCGGGCGAGCACGGCAAGGGCTTCGCCGTGGTCGCCACGGAGGTGCGGCGGCTCGCCGAGCGGAGCCGGGACGCGGCGAAGGAGATCGGCTCGTTCGCCGCGTCGAGCATCATGGTCGCGGAGCGCTCGGGGCAGCTCATCGCGGAGCTCGTCCCGTCGATCCGGGAGACCGCGGAGCTGGTGCAGGGCGTCGCCGTGGCCTCGAAGGAGCAGTCGAACGGCGTGGCCCAGATCAGCGGGGCGGTGGAGCTGATAGAGCAGGCCACGCAGCGCAACGCGGCGATCGCCGAGGAACTCGCCAGCACGGCAGCCGAGCTCTCGGCGCAGGCAGAGCAGCTCCAGAACGTGATGGCGTCGTTCCGCCTCTCGCAGGAGAGCGACGGCGACCCGGGCCACAAGCCGTCGGCGCCGGGGCGTCACTCGGACCGCCACGGCGGTAAGGCGCTGTGGAGGCCGCCGCAGAAGGGCCGCCCGGGCGGCGGCGCATCGAGCAACGGGCGCGCGCTGCACGCCACGGGCGATCACGACTTCGTTTCGTTCTAGCTCCGCCCCGACCGGAGCCCGGCCAGGGATGGCCGAGCTCCGGCGCCGCTTCGCGGCGGCTCGCGCGGCCTGGCTGACCTGGCTGACCTGGCTGACCTGGCTGACCTGACTGACTCGCGGCATGGATACGTCGCTGCCTCCGCATGGGCCACGCTGCGCGACGCGTGCTACAATGAGGCCCAATGTCGCGCGGCTCCGACCCGACGCCGAGGATGGCCGACCTGGTGGTGAAGCCCGCCACGGTGAAGCGATGCGCGCGATGGGCCGCGGTGGCGACGGTCGCGGCCGCGCTCGCGGCGGTGCTCGGGCGCGCGGGGACGAGCCAGGACGTGGCTCCGACGGGAGCGCTCGACATCTCGCGGGAGCCGTTGCCCTCGCGGGCGCCGCGCTTCGTCCAGCAGCTGGACGTCAGCGTCTTCCAGCGCGGCAACCTCCATGCGCACTCCGCCCGTTCCGACGGTGACAGCCCGGCGCAGCTCGTGTTCGCCTGGTATCGCGACCACGGCTACCAGTTTCTCGCGCTGACGGATCACAACAACTACCTCGACGTGACGCGCCCTCCTGCCTCGCAGGTGCAGGATTTCCTGGTCATCCCCGGCGAGGAGGTGACGATGGCCGCCGCCGGGCAGCCGGTGCACGTCAACGCGCTCTGCACGAAGCGGCGGATCGGCGGCGGGACCTTCCGCACCGCGCGGGCCGCGCTCGCCTGGGCGACGTCGGAGATCCTGGCGCAGGGCGGCGTGGCGCTCGTGAATCACCCGAACTTCCACTGGGCCGTCGAGGCCGAAGACATCGCGGGGGCCGAGGGCGCCCAGCTCGTCGAGATCTTCAGCGGTCATCCGCACGTGCGGAGCGACGGCGACGCCACCCGCACCTCCGCGGAAGAGAAGTGGGAGCAGGCGCTGTCGTCTGGCCAGCCGATCGCCGCGGTCGCGGTCGACGACATGCACTCGCTCACCGGCGCGGACAAGCACGTGCCTCAGGTGGGGCCTGGCACCGGGTGGGTCGAGGTGTTCGCCGAGGAGACGTCGCAGGCGGCGATCTGCGCTGCCCTGGGCGCGGGTCGGCTCTACGCCTCGTCGGGGCCCAGGCTCACGCGCCTCGTCGTCGCGTCGGACACGTTCACGCTCTGGGTCGAGCCCCCCGACGTCATGGTCGAGTTCCTCGATCGGTGGGGCGTGCTGCTCGAGGCCACGCCGGCGGCTGCCGAGGCCGAGATGTCAGGCGCGGCCTACCGCGCGAGCTATCGGCTCCGCGGCCCCGAACAGTACGTGCGCGCGCGCCTGACGGCGCCGGACGGGTCGCGCGCCTGGACGCAGGCTTACTGGGTCGCGCGCTGACCTCGGCGCGCGGCGGACCGGGGGCGCGCCGAACAGCGCAGCGCGGCGCGCGCGACCGCCGGGCGACCGGGCGGCACCGTGGAGAGCAGGGAGAGCGCGCGCGGCCCCACGAGGCGACGCCGCTTGATGAACCCGGCGCCGTTTCCTACGCTCGCGACGGCGTGCCTCGGACATCACTACACGCCGCTCAGCGCTGGATTCTGCGGCTCGCCCGGGTTCCCGCGGGGCGCAGGCGATCGCGCGACGAGCTCGCGCGGTGCGTGTCGGCGGGCGTCGCGGTCGGGCTCGGCGCGGTGGCGGCCGATACCGCCGTGCGCCACGACATCGCCAGCGTCGCGCTGGCTGGGCACCTCAGGGCCGCCGTGGGCCTCTACGTCGCCGTCGGCGCGGGCCTGGGGCTGGCCGCTTGGGCGCTCGTCACCCTCGTGCGCCTGCTCGCGACGCCGCTCGAGCGGCGGGCGCCGCGGGCCGCCGAGGTCGCGCGGGCGGCGGCCTACGGGTCGATCGCGGTCGCGGCGCTCTCGAGCACCGTCTTCTGGGTGTTCTCCGGGCGCCTCGCGCACGCCGGCGCGCTGGGCACCCTCGGCCCCTACCTCGCGCTGACCGCCGTCGGCCTGGCCGCGTCCACGATCGCGCTCGTCCACCGCCGCGCCCTGCGCGCGGCGGACGCCGAGCGCGCGGGCGGGTCCGCGGTGGCGGCGGCGACGGCGGCCGCGCTCGCGATCCTCGGGGGCGCGCTCGTGATCGTGGACCTCACCGTGCTCGTGGCCATCTACAGGCGCGTGCACACGGCCCTCGAGCTTTGCGGGGCGGCGCTGCTCGGGTGCGCCTGCTTCGCCGGGCTGACGCTCGCCGCGCGGCGCGCGCGGGCGCGGGCCGCGATCCGGGCGGTCGCCGTGGCCGCCGCGGTGTGGGTGCTCTTCCTCGCGTCGTCGCCCAGGCTGCGAGGCTGGCATCAGGAGGTGCTGGCGCACACGGGCCGAGACCCCGTCTACGTCGGGAGGATGCTGCGCCGCATCGAGCTGGCGCAGGCCATCCTGCGTGGCGAGGACGTCGCCGGGATGCGCGCCAGCCGTGTGGAGGCGCTGCGCGAGCGGTACGACGTCGACCAGCCGACGCGCGACCCCCGCTGGGACGCGGGCTGGAGCGATCGGCCGGGCGCGGGCGCGGCCGGCTCGGGGGGACGCGCGCTCGCGGCCGACTTCAACGTCCTCGTCTATTACGTGGACAGCCTCCGCAGCGACGTCGCTTACGACGAGGAGGTGATGCCGAACGCCGCCGCGCTGTCGCGCCAGGCGGTCCGATTCGAGCGCGCGTACTCGACGGGCTCCGACACGCTGCGCGCGCTGCCCGGGCTGCTCGGCGGCAGCTACGACGGCCTGGCGCGCAGCCCGGGCAGCCTGCTGGACCTGGCCAATCGCCTGGAGATCCCGACCACCCTGTTCATCCCCGCCTCGGCGGCCGACTTCATCTCCCTGCTCCTGCCGACGTTCGCGTTCGATGAGACGTATCGCCTGCCCGACCACGCCCGCGGGGGGGTCTGGGGCTACGGCGCCGACCAGCCGACGGCGGGGTCGATGGTGGACCAGACCCTGTCCTGGCTCGCCCAGCGCGGCTCGCGGCGGTTCTTCGCGTGGCTCTTCAACTTCGATGTCCACAACTGGCACGAGCTCGATGGCACGTACGTCGAGGGCGCCGCCGAGCGCTACCACGTGCCCGCCGAGGGCCGCTGGAACTGGCGCTACCGGGTGGTGGCGCGGAGCCTGGACGAGCACCTCGGGCGGCTGCTCCGCGGCCTGGAGGAGCTCGATCTCGCCGACCGCACCCTCGTGCTCTTCGTGTCGGACCACGGCGAGGCGCTCGGTTACCGCGGGTTCTGGCCGCACTCGACCTTCCTGTGGGAGTCGCTCTTGCGGGTGCCGCTGGTCCTGCGCGTCCCCGGCATCCCACCCATGGTCGTCGAGGAGCGCGTCTCGCTCATCGACGTGGCGCCGACCATCGCCCGGCTGCTCATCCCCGATCCGCCCATGAACGGATACCACGGCGAGGATCTGCTCGGTTTCCTCGATCCCGAGCCCCCCCCGCGCCGGCTGCCGTTGCTCGCGACGGCGGTCTCGGACCAGCAGATCGCGCGCGTGGGCATCCTCGATGGGCGCTACAAGCTCGTCTTGCCGTTCGAGTGGGGCGCGCCCGAGCTGTACGATCTCGCCGCCCCGGATCCGGACGAGGTGGACGTCTCCGCGGCTCACCCCCGCGAGGCGCTGCGGCTGATGGGCGCGCTCCTGCGATCCCCCGTGTTCCTTGCCGCGGAGGCCGAGCTGGAGCGGGCGAGGAGGTGACCGCCGCCGCGCGGCGCTGCGCGGATCAACGCTCTATGTTGAGCTCGTAATGCCCGTATTCCATGTATCCGTCGATCACGATGACGACGGTCTGCCCTGCTTCGAGCGACACCTCGAGCTCCGACACGGGCTCGAACCAGTCCTCGCTCGCCACGTCGTCGTTGCAGGCGAGCTCCTCGCCCCCGCAGCTCCCGTCGAAGACGGCGAGGACCGTGTCGAACTCCGAGCCGAAGGTGTCGATCGTGTAGGTCCCCGCCTCGGGCGCGGTGAACGAATAGGCCACGTCGGGCGCGTCCGAGCCGCCGCAGCTCGCCGACGCGACGTCGTGGCCCCCGTCGGTCGTCCCCGCCGCGCTCAGGGGGACGGAGGGCTCCAGCGCGGCGGGCGCCGCGCACGTGCCGGGGCCGTCGAACTGGCTCACGGTGAGCGTGTAGTCGCCGCCCTCGCCGCTCGCCTCGACGCTGATCAAGATCGTCTGGCCGGCGTCGAGCCGCACGATGGCGCTCGAGCTCCGCCCGGCGCTCTCACAGGCGATCTCGTCGCCCCCGCACCCGCCGTCGCGCACGGACAGGACCGTCTCGACCGTGGAGCCGGCGGTGTCGATGTCGTAATACCCCGCCGCCGGCGCGGTGAAGGCGTACGTCGCCTCGCCGCCGGCGCCGGCGCCGCACGCGGGCGTCAGGATATCGGCATAGCCCTCGATGTTGCCCGTGACCGTCTGAGGGACCGAGTCGCCGAGATCGAAGAGCGGGCAGGGCGGCGCCTCCTGCTGGGTGACGCTCAGCGTGTACTCGCCGCTCGCCTCGTAGCTGTCCACGGACACGACCACCGACTGACCGGCGTTGAGGAGCACGCTCAGCCGCGAGTGGGTGAGGACCCCCGTGGGATCGGCGTTGTCGTTGCACTTGAGCGAGGGGCCGGCGCACGAGCCGTCCCGCACGTCGAGGAGCGTGTCGAACGTCGAGCCCTCCGTATCGAAGGTATAGAGAGCGTAGGCCGGGGCGGTGAACAGGTAGGTCGCCTCGGGGCCCCCGAAGTAGCCGCATCCGGGCGCGAGGATATCGCTGAAGTCGGCGGTCGTGCCCGTGACCGTCTGCGGCGCCGTCGCGCCGAGATCGATGATGGGACACGCGAGCTCGGTGATCTCGAGGGCGTAGTCGCCCACCTCTCCATAGCTGTCGAGCAGGATGACCGCGGTGTCGCCGGACGCGAGCGGGACCGCGGCCCGCGCGGGCTGGGACGTGCCGTCGAGGCACGTGACGACCTCGCCCGCGCACCCGTCGCGGCGCACCTCCAGGAGGGCGGGGAAGCTCGAGCCCGTCGCGTCGAACATGTACACGCCGTCGTGCGGCGCGGTGAAGCCGAACGTCGCCTCGCCGCCGCTCGGGGCCGAGAAGCACGGCGCGAGCACGTTGGGGAGCTCCTCGTTGTTCCCGGTCACCGTCTGCGGGACCATCGAGCCGAGATCCACCCCCGGGCACGCCGGGGCCTCGAACACGTCCAGCGTGAACTCGCGCATGGCGGTGACCGGGCTCGCCACGGCGACGAGCACCGTCTTCCCAGCCTCGAGCTCCGCGACCGCGACCGACTCGCCGAAGCCGAACTGGCATTGGAGCGAATCGCCGGTGCAGGTGCCGCCGTCGAGGACCTCGACGAGCAGCTCGGACACGGCGGCGCGCGCGCTGAAGACGTACAGGCCCGTCTCGGGGGCCGTGAAGGTGTAGGTGGCGTCCAGGCTCGAGGTGTAGTCGCAGGTGGCGAGCACCGAGTCCTCGAGCCCCACCGTCGAGCCCACCACCGTCTGCGGGACGATCGGATCGAGCGCGGTCGGCGTGCACTGGACCGGCCCCGGCTCGCCCACGCGCAGCGTGAAGTCGCCCTCCGCGCCGCTCACCACCACGAGGATGGGCTCGCCCTCGGCGAGATCGACGGCGATCTGCGACTGGACGCTCCCCGCGTCGTCGTTGCAGGCCAGCTCGACGCACGTGTCTGCCCGCAGCGCCCCGAGCGCGGTGTCGTGCGAGGCCTCGAAGGTGTCGAACAGGTAGGTCCCCGTGCGCGGCGCGGTGAACAGGAACGTCTGATCGGCCGCGCCCGACCCCGCGCAGCTCAGCGAGCGGCTGTCGTCGGCGCCGAGCGTGGTGCCGCTCACCCGCTGGGGGACCGCGGAGCCGATGTCCTGGGACGGCTCGGCGCTGCACCCGCAGGCGCCGCCCTCGCACGGCCGGCCGGGGTCGCAGGCGCGATCGCACTGGCCGCAATGCAGCGGATCCGCGGTGAGGTCGACGCAGGCGCCGGCGCAGTCGGTGAGGCCCTCCAGGCAGGTCCGCCGGCACAGGGCGTCGACGCACGCCCGGCCCGGCTCGCAGGCCGAGCCGCATTGGCCGCAATGGCTCGGGTCGGTGCGCGTGTCGACGCATTCCCCGTCGCAGCGCTGCATGGCGCGGTCGCCGCCGCACGCCGGCCCGCTGCCGCCCACGCCCGCGGAGCCGCTGCCTGAGCCCCCGCCGCCGTCGCCCCGGGCCTCGCACGCGCCGGCCACGCAGGCCTCATCGACCGAGCACGCCACGCCGCACGCGCCGCAGTTCGAGCGGTCGGACCGCAGCGCCACGCAGACCCCGTCGCAGGCAAAATACGGAGCATCGCAGAGGGCCGCCGGCGGGCTCACGTCGCCGGCGCACGCGGAGGTCGCCGCGAGGAGCGCGGCTGGCAGCCAGAGCACGGCCCGCGAGAGCGCGTACCCGAAGCGAAATCCGTCTCTGGTCATCGGCATCCCTCTGCGGCATGCGCTGCCCTGGCGCATGGGCGGGCGGGAAATGCAAGGATGAAGAAAAGATTCTGAGTTCTCTCTTCCTCTGTGTCCTCTGTGCCTCTGTGGTTCATTCTCTCGGGGTTTCAACCCGTTCGGTGTCCTGGCCGATCGTGCCCCACCTCGGGAAGGCAGGTCAAGGCGCTCCGGCGCGCCCGAGCCCGCCGGAGAAGGCGCTTTCCTGCTCTCTTCGCCGTCGCGCGCGCGCCGGCGAGCCGGCTCATCGGTTCTTCGGGCGGCCGCTCGTGCGAGAGGGACAACCGCGCCGCCCCTTGCTAGAACGCCGCGGATGATGCGGCCTGCGCGCCCTGAAGTCCTCGCCCCGGCCGGCGATCGCGCCGCCCTCGAAGCCGCCGTGCGCGGCGGGGCCGATGCCGTCTACTTCGGCCTCCGGGGGGGCGCCGCGGGCGGCGGCGCGGCCTCGCCCTTCAACGCCCGCGCCCGCGCCGCGAACTTCGACGCGGCGGAGCTCGCGGAGACGATGCGCTTCCTCCACGCCCACGGCGTGAAGGGCTACGTCACCCTGAACACGCTCGTGTTCGACGACGAGCTCCCGGCGGTCCGCGGCGCGATCGAGGCGTGCGCCGCGGCCGGCGTCGACGCGGTCATCGTCCAGGACCTCGGGGTGATGCGCCTCGTGCGCGCGCTCGCGCCCGGCCTCCCGATCCACGCCTCCACGCAGATGACCTGCACCGACGCGGCCGGCGTCGAGCTCGCGCGATCGCTCGGCGCCGCGCGGGTCATCCTGGCGCGGGAGCTCTCGCTCGACGACATCGCCGCCATCCGCCTGGCGACCGACGTCGAGCTCGAGGTCTTCGTGCACGGGGCGCTCTGCATCGCCTACTCGGGGCAGTGCCTGACGAGCGAGGCCATCGGCGGCCGCAGCGCCAACCGCGGCGCCTGCGCCCAGGCCTGCCGCCTGCCGTACCGCCTCGTCGTCGACGGCGCGCTCCGCGACCTCGGCGACGCGGCCTACCTGCTCTCGCCGGAGGATCTCGACGCCACCGACGTCATCCCGGACCTCGTCGCGCTCGGCGTCGCCTCGGTGAAGATCGAGGGGCGCCTCAAGGGCCCGGAGTACGTGGGCGCCACCGCGCGGCTGTACCGCGCCGCCATCGACGCCGCGCTCGGCGAGGGGCCCGGCCCCGGCGCGCTCGACCGGGAGGCGGCGCTCCAGGCGTTCTCGCGCGGCTCGGGGCCCGGCTTCCTGCGCGGCGTCGACCACCAGCGCCTCGTCGACGGCCGCACCTGCGATCACCGCGGCATCGAGGTCGGCGAGGCGCGCGGCGCCTCGCGCCGGCGCGGCCACGAGGTCGTGGTCGTGCGCGCCGCCCGACCGCTCGCGCGCGGCGAGGGGATCCTCGTGGAGGGCGGCTTCGCCGGCGAGGGCGAGATCGGCGGCCGCATCTGGGGCCTGTGGGCCGACGGCCGCGAGGTCGAGCGCGCGCCGGCGGGCGGCGACGTCGAGGTGTGGCTCGGCCCGGACAAGCGCCTGCCCGACGACGTGCTGCGCGGCGCGCGGACGCTGCGCGGGCGTCGGGTCTTCCGCACGAGCGACCCTGCCGGCGCGCGCGCGGTCCGCGAGGCGCTCGAGCGCGCCCCGCGCCGCGTGGCGATCGACGTCCGCCTGGAGGGCCGCCTCGGCGAGCGCCCGCGGCTCTCGGCGGCGGCCGAGGGCGGCGCGTCGGCCGCCGTCGAGGTCGACGCCCCGCTCGGCCGCGCCGATCGGTCGCCGCTCGACGAGGCCACGCTGCGCCGGCAGCTCGATCGGCTGGGCGACACGCCGTTCGTCCTGCGCGGCGTCGCGCTGTCGCTCGACGGGCCGGCGCTCGTGCCGCCGTCGGCGCTGAACCGCGCCCGCCGGGCGCTCGTCGCGGCGCTCCTCGAGGCGTCGCACCGCCCGCACGCGTGCGCTCCGCCGCCGGACGACGGGCTGCTCGCCGGCGCCGTCCCCCCGGCGATCGAGCCGCCGCCGCCCGGCCTGTTCGTGCTGTGCCGCAACGCGCGCCAGGCGCGCGCGGCGCTCGACGCCGGCGCGAGCGGCGTCTACCTCGATTTCCTGGAGATGGTCGGCCTCGGCGCCGCGGCGCGCGAGCTCATCGCGGCGGGGGCCTGGGTGGCGGTCGCGCCGCCGCGGATCCGCAAGCCGGGCGAGGAGAAGATCGACCGGTACCTCCTCTCGCTCGGGCCGGCGGCGATCCTGGTCCGCAGCCTCGGCGCGCTGCTCGACGCCCCGGCGGGCGCGCCGCGGATCGGCGATTTCTCGCTGAACGTCACGAACAAGCTGGCCGCGCGCGAGGTCCTCTCGCGCGGGCTCGCGGCGTTCACGCCGTCGTTCGACCTCGACGCCGCGCAGCTCGTGGCGCTGCTCGACTCGCCGTTCGCGCCGTTCGCCGAGGTGGTGGTGCACCACCCGATGCCGCTGTTCCACATGGAGCACTGCGTGATCGCGGCCGCGCTCTCGGAGGGGAAGGATCATCGCACCTGCGGGAGGCCGTGCGAGGAGCACGCGCTGTCGCTGCGGGATCGGGCGGGGATGGATCACCCGCTCGAGGCGGACGTGGGGTGTCGGAACACGGTGTTTCACGCGGCGCCCCAGAGCGCGGCGCACCTCGTGCCGAAGCTCGCGAAGGGCGGCGTGCGGCGGTTCCGGATCGAGCTCGTGCGCGAGGACGCGGAGGGGGCGCGGCGGGTGGTGGAGGCGTACCGGCGGCTGCTCGCCGGGGAGGTGGCGCCCGCGGAGGTCGCGCGCGGGCTGCGGGTCGAGGGCAGCTATGGAGTCGTGCGGGGGTCGCTGCGGGTGCTGCAGGCGTGAGCGGGGGAGGGGGTGACTTGGATGGCAGGGGAGCGGGCGCCCCAGCACCTTCAACGCGAGGTCATTCCCAGTTCTTGCGCTGGGGCTTCTCCCAAGGCTGCTTGCACAACACGCAATCATCGCCGAAGAAATGGTCTCGCGCGCCCATGTCGTTGTAGATCCAGTAGCGCATCCACGCGACGATCGCGGGTCGCTCTTCGCCGCCGCCGTCCCTCTCGATGTATTGATGAGGCGCGCCCGTCAGCGTTGCCAGGAATGTCGGCACTTCGGACATGTCGTAGGTGGCCTGCTGGAGGGGCATGCCGACAGTATCTTGGGTGCCAGTCGTCTGCAGCATCGTGCCGTGGAGGTCGGCCGAGGCCCTGTGGCCGTGGATCGAGACGACAGTGGCCACCGCCTCGTGACCGCCGAGTTGCACGGCCGAGGTGCCGCCGACCGAGAAGCCCATCGAGACCGCGTGATCGACGTAGAGCTTGCCCTGGTATTTGCCTGGCGCGTCGTTCTGCTCCAGGATCCAGTTGAGACCATCCTCCATCTTCTTGCGATTGCCCTCGTCGCCGGGGCCGCCATTGAGGACGGGGGACCCGACGACCACGAAACCGTGAGAAGCAAAGTTCGTCAGCATGGTCGTGTGCACCGCCACCTGCTGGCCGATGCCGGGGCCGAAAATGATCGGAGCGTGCAAGAAGCCGTCCGTACCCAGGGGTTCGGGCCTAAACACCGTATAGGCTCCGTTCGGCCCCACGTTCCGCTCCACGACTGTATCGAAGGGGCCCTCGTCCGAGTAATCGGCGATCGGCGGCAGGGTGGGACCGCCCATCCCTCCTGCGCCGCCGCCTCCTGCCTCGCCGCTCATCCCTCCTGCACCGCCGCCCATCCCTCCTGCGCCGCCGCTCATCCCTCCTGCGCCGCCGCCACTCCCCGAGCCGCTTCCGCTCCCCGAGCCGCTTCCGCTCCCCGCGCCGCTCCCGGTGGTAACGCCGAGATCGCCGCCCGCGCCGGTCGAACCGGCGCTGCCTTGCCCTGAGCCGCCTTGACCGCTCGCCTGGTCGCCGCACGCCGCGATGGGCATACAAACTGCTATCGCTATCGATGACATCAGCATCGATGACATCAGCGACAGCGACGCAAGGCGCACACCCGTGAAAGCACTGATGGACTTCATATGGATACATTACCCTCCATATCCGGCCGTGTCACGTATCGAAAAATTACGGTAGGGGTCCATAAACCCTTCACCACCCCTACCGGGCAGCTCGCGCCGGTCCCGCCGAGCCCGCGGTATCCTCGCCACCTTGCATCCCGCGGTCAGCTCGGCTGTTATCGTGCGCAGTACTTGATGGACAGGAGGCCCTCGGCGATCCGGTTCTTTGATGACTCGTTCTTCTGACTCCGGAACTCCGCGCCAGCTTCGAAACTGCTGCCGCAGGAGCGGCGCGCACGAACATGATCCGTGATCTCTTCATCGCCGTCACGCGTACGCCGTCATTCCGGGCAGCCGCCGAGTAGGTTGACCCCGTGGGCGAATGGCCTCATTCGCTCGCGGGGCTGGCGATCGAGCCTAGGTGGTTGCCAGACGTTCCGCACGTGGAGCGCGCCCTGATGTCATCCAAGCCGAACCCAGCTTTTGTGAACGTTCACATGGCGGGCGTCAATCGAAAACTGACGCGCGACGACGGCCGGCGCGCGCGAGGTCCGCGTCGAGCGGGGAACGGAGCTGGTGAGGGAGCTCCGGCCTCGGCCCCTGCACGGAGAAGGCGCCGTGCCACGGGCCCGCGGGCTGCGGGTGCGGTCAGCGGGTCGAGGGCAGCTATGGAGTCGTGCGGGGGTCGCTGCGGGTGCTGCAGGCGTGAGCGGGGGAGGGGAGCGAGGTCGCGGGCCTCGTCACGCCTGCTCGGGCACGCCTCCCCGGACGGGAGGCAGCGGCAGCGTGACGCCCTCGGACAGGTTGCCCTTGCCGGGGACGTGGTTGATCTCGAGCCGGATGCCGTCCGGATCCTCGAACAGGATCGAGTAGTAGCCGGACGCCCACGCGCCCTCCTCGGGCGCGTGCACGAGCGTGCCGCCGAGCGCGGCCAGCGTGCCCTCGAAGAACCGGTGGAACGCGTCGATGTCCTCGCGGCTGCGGGCGCGGAAGCACAGGTGGTGCAGGCCGGGCTTGTACTGGTGAAAGCGGGCGCCCGCGTGCTCCGGGTTCACGGGGCGGATCAACAGGCCGGTCTTTCCGCCGATGTAATAGAGCATGGGCCTCTCGGTCTCGTTGCCCGGGTCGTCGTACTGACACTGCATCTCGAAGTGCTCGCACAGCGCGCGGTAGAACGCGCGGCTGCGCGGGAAGTCGGTGACCGAGAGCTGGATATGGGCGATTCCGGCGAGGTTCATGGCGAACACGGTAGCCCAGAACCGACCGCCGGGGGCATCCCGCCGCGCGCGCCGCGGCGAAGGCGCGGCTGCCGTCGGCCGCGCGCGCGACGGCGCGCCCGTGGCGAGACGCGCTGGCCGCTCCGCGCGCTCGCTCCTACAAGCGCTCGATGAGGAAGCTCCGGGTCTTGTTGTCGAAGGTGTGGGTGGCGAGGTTCGTCACGTCCGTCGTGAAGACGCGCGACTCGGCCGAGTATCGCCAGAGCCCGTCGTAGAGCGTCACCTTGAAGCCGGAGGGGACGCGGACGGAGCTGACCCTCTGGTCCCATGGGGTGCTGTACAAGAGGGAGTTGCCGATGCCGTACACGACCGAGCCGCCCGAGAAATTGGCGTTCTCGTACAGGGTGACCACGTCGAGCTGCGGGTCCGAGGCGTTCGCGACGACGATGCTCGAGATGGTGTTGTCGAAGCCCGCGGCCACGAGATTCGTGTCCGAGGTGAAGACGCGCGCCTCGCCCCCGGCGTCGGGGTTGAGGAAGGCCGTGACCCGGAGCCCGGCGGGGACCTTGATGGCGCTCGCGCGGTTGTCTCCGATGATCGTCGCGTCCGTGAGGTCGTGGCGGCCGAGCCCGAAGCCCTGCGAGATGCCGGAGAAGTTCGAGAGATCGTAGAGCACCACCTGGCCGCTGGGGTGGACGGTGGGGCCGCCGGCGATCGTGGCGTCGATCCACGCGCGGTGGCGCGCGACGTCGACGCCGAGCTGCCTCGCGTGCAGGTTCGTGCCGTCCTGCCCGTTCACGGCCGAGAACACGGCGACCTGACGCCCGTCGACGAACCACGGGCCGCCGGAGTCGCCGTTCCAGCCCGAGCCCGTCACGCCGGTCGCCAGGAGCTCCTCGTCGGAGTACCAGCTGTCGATGTGGAGGGTCGCCTTCTTGAGCGACGGCGCCATCACCAGCGGCGTGCCCTCGCTCCCCCAGCCGTAGGCCGTCGCGTCATTGCCGGTCGCGACCGACGTCGCCTCGGCCAGCTGGACGAACGGTCCAGCGGCGGCCTCGGTCAGGTGGAGCAGCACGATGTCGGCCCTGGCCGAGGGCACCTCGACGGCGTCGACCGCGATGCGCTGGCCCTGGAGGTACGTGTTGCTGCCGACGCGCACCGCCGACGTCTCGCCCTCGTCCGCGACGCAGTGCTGCGCGGTGAGCACCCAGCGCGGCGCGACGAGCGTGCCCGTGCACTGGAAGAAGTCGCCCGTGCTCCCGCGCACGTCGAAGACCTGGACGGCCCAGGGGCTCGCCTCGGCGACCTCGCCGCCGACGATCTCGGACGACTGCGACTCGAGCGCCTCGAGCGGCTCGTCCGACGCGCCATCCATCGCGCAACCCGCGGAGAGGGCGAGCGCGGCGCCTGCGCACGCCGCGAGACCAAGCTGATGACCAAGTTCTCTCTTCTTCATTCTACCTCTACATCATGATGATGATGATGATGTTCAGACGATCGTTCGCGCCGAGAGAGTCCGCCTCCGCCGGGCGGCTGTCAGCGCCAACGAGGTCAAGCCAGCGTTCGTCAGCGATTCGTCAGCGAGCAGAGCGACAGGGCCCGTGATGACGGCACGCCCGGCTCGGCGACGACGCGCCGGGCCCAGTACGGTGGAGGGACCACCGGAGCGGGAGGCCCGGCGGCAGGCGTACGAAATCCGCCCGCGACCGCTCGAGAATCACGTCCAGAGTATGCCTCGCTACCCGGAGCGGCGCCAGGCGGCGATCTGGAACGGCCGCGTTCGAGGCGTGGAACGAGGCGGCATCACGCTCTTCGCGTCGAGCTGCATCTTTATGATGGGACGTGTCGAAATGGGTCACGACGGCGCGGCATCGACCTCGATGGGTCGGCTGGCCAGGAGGTCGTCCAGCAAGGCGCGCAGCGCCAGCGATTGGCGGGCGGCCCGGGTATACAGGGCGGTCGCTTGAATCACCGGCATCTCGACGTCGGGGAGCAGGCGTACCAGCGACCCTCGCTCCAGGTCACGCGACGCGAGGAACTCGGGGACGAGGGCGATGCCCAGCCCGGCCCTCGCCGCGTCCCGCGTGACGATCATGTTGCTGGTGCTCATGCGCCAGGGGACGCGCACGGTCTCCCCGCCGATCTTCCACTGGATGATGTCGGGCCGCGGGACGACGACGGCGTGCCGGGCGAGGTCGGCGGGCCTCCGGGGCATGTCGTGCTGCTCCAGCCAGCTCGGCGAGGCGACGATGACCATCGAGATGTCGGCCAGCTTGTGGCTGATCAGCGCGCTGTCCTGGATCGCCCCCATGCGGATGGCCAGGTCGTAGCCGTCGTTGACCAGGTTGACGCGCCCATCATCGAGGCGCAGGTCGACGCGGACCGCCGGATAACGCCTCATGAACGCGAACACGCGGGGCGCGATCGCCGCCTGGCCATAGGCGACGGACGCCGTGACGCGCAGCAGCCCGGAGGGGGCCGCGTGGCGGCGCTTGACCTCGGCGGTCGCCAGCTGCGCGTCTCGAACGATGGGCTGGACCCTGTCGAAGAACCGCCTGCCCGTATCCGTCAGGCTGAGCGCGCGCGTGGAGCGGATCAGCAGCGGCGCGCCGAGCCGCTTCTCGAGCAGCGCGAGGTTGCGGCTGATGGTCGCCTTGGGCAGGCCGAGCGCCCGGCCGGCTGCGCTGAGCGAGCCTTCCTCGACGATGCGCACGAACATCGACAGACCTGACAGATCATCGGGCTCCCTCAATGTTCCACTCCTCGAACGCGGCCATTCCGGGGCGCCGCCTGGCGCCGCCGCGGGCATCTTCGCACACCCTGGACGTGATCCTAAGCGTGACGGCGGCGGCGGTGGGCCCGCACATGTCGGGGCTCGAGGCGAAGGGGGCTGCTGCGCAAAGGACCGCGGGAGCGCGGCGAGCTCGCCTCGCGTGGCCAGCCTGGGTTGGGCTCGGCGCCCGCCGCGGCGAGGGTGCGGCTGCCGGCGGCCGCGAGAGCGCGACGGCGCGCGCGGGGTGAGGCGCGCTGCCGTGCGCCGCGCGCTCGCTCCTACAGGCGCTCGATGATGAAGCTGCGGGTCTTGTCGTCGAAGCCGTGGGGAGCCAGGTTCGCGTCTGCCGTGAAGACGCGTGACTCCGGCGAAGTCCAGAAGTACCCGTCGTAGAGCGTCAGCTTGAAGCCGGGGGGGACGCGGACGGAGCTGACCCGAAAGTCCCATGGGCCGTTGAAGAAGAAGTTGCCGCCGACGCTGTACACGAACGATTGGCCCGTGAAGTTGGCGTTCTCGTAGAAGGTCACCACGTCCAGCTGCGGGTCCGAGGCGTGCGCGACGACGATGCTCGAGATGATCTCGTCCGCGCTCACGGACACACCGTTCGTGCCCGCGGCGAGGTTCGTGTCCGAGGTGAAGACGTACGCCCCCTCCTCGAAGTTGGCGTTGAAGAAGACCGTGGCCCGGAGCCCGGCGGGGACCCTGATCGAGCTCGCGCGGTCATTGCCGATGATCGTCAGGTCCTCGACGTCGTAGCGCCCGATCCCGAAGCCCTGCGAGGCGCCGGAGAAGTCCGAGTGCTCGTAGAGCACCACCTCGTCGCCGATGATGGCGGACGAGTGCGACTCCAGCGCCTCGAGCGGCTCGTCCGACGCGCCTTCCATCGAGCAAGCCGAGGAGAGGCCGAGCGCGGCGCCCGCGCAGACCACGATACCAATTTGATGGCCAAGTTCCCTTTTCTTCATCCTGCCTCCACATCATTCATCACGTCCGGAGCATGCCGCGTCACCCGGAGCGATGCCAGGCGGCGATCTGGAACGGCCGCGTTCGAGGCGTGGAACAACGCAGCATCGCGCTGTTCGCGTCGAGCTGCATCTTTATGATGCGCGCGCCGACTGGGGCAACGCCGTCCACGTCTGGTCATCGGCACGAGCTGGATATCGGCGCTTCCGGAGAGATTCATGGCGATCACGATAGCCCCGATAGGGAGTGACTACGGCTCCTGTGCCAGCGGCGCGGAGTGCCCTGCATAGGGAAGGCGCCGTGTCGCGCGCCCGCGGGCCGCGGGGGTGCGGCCCGCGCGCACGTCAGCCGGTGCCGGCGAGCGCCGCGCGCGCTGCGCACGTTCGTGACGCGCCTTCGCGCTTGACGACGGATCCTGGATTCGGCGACCTTTGCGTAAACTACGCTACAGGAGCCTTCATGCGCCATCGGTTCCCGATCATCGCGACGTTGACCGCCGTTTCGCTGCTGCTCACCGCGAGCGCCCGCGCCGCCGACGGAGAGGACGAAGTCACGCTCAAGAACGGCGGCACGATCCGGGGCACCGTCGTCGCGTCCGAGCCCGGGGAGAGCGTGAAGATCATCGAGCTGGGCGAGAAGGAGGTGCGCGTCATCCCCTGGTCCCAGGTGTCGGACGTGGAGCGCGGAAAGTTCGCGCCGAAGAGCGCCGCGCAGCCCGGCGCTGCGGGGCCGGGCTACGGCGCCGCACCGCCGCCGCAGCCGGTCCCGGCCCCTGAGCCGACGCTCGGCGCGCCCGGCGTGGTGCGGCTGCATGTCGACAGCCCGACGCCCGTGCGGGTGCTCGAGGAAGCCTCCACGACGTACGGCGCCTACGGCGGCTACGGCTTTGCCGTCAAGAAGATCCGGCCCGTCTGCGTCTCGCCGTGCGACAAGGTGATCGACGGCAGCGACGGGCGCAAGTTCTCGCTCTCTCCGGAGGATATGCCGCCGCCGGACCCGTTCACGTTCGCGCAGATGACGGGCGACGTCACCCTTCACGTGGACCCCGGCAGCTACGGGCGCCGCACCGCCGCGTCCTGGCTGAACATTCTGGGCCTTACCGCCGCGGTCACGGGCGGCACCCTGTGGTTTGTGAGCAGCGTCGGCACGGACGTCGACTCGGACCCCTCGAACGACGACGGGGGCGGAGCTCTCAAGACCGTGGGCATCGTCTCGCTCATCGGCGGCGGCGCAGCGCTCGCCGGCGGCATCGTGCTGTGGGCGACGTCGGGCACATCGGTCACGCTCGAGCAGCACGGTGAGAAGCCGGCTGGCAAGGCGGCGCGGGTCAAGCCGCGCTACTGGCTGGGCGAGTTCTGATGCGCCCGCGCCGGCTCCGCGCGCTCGTCGCGCTCGCGCTCGGCGCGGGCTGCAGCCACGCCGCGACGCCCGCCAGCGCCCCGCGCAGCCCCGAGCAGCCCGCGGCGTCGGCGCCGCGAAGGACGTTCAAGCTCGACGACGGCGCCATCGAGGACGTCGTGCGCGCGGTGAGCGCCGCGCGGCAGCTCGCGCCGCGGAGGCCGGTCGCCGTCGAGCGGCTCGACCGCGCGCGCTTCGTGGAGCGCCTGCTCGGCAGCCGCGACGCGGAGCCCTCGCCGGGCGACGCGCTCAGCTCCGAGGCCGCGTTTCTGCTCGGCTTCGACTTCCTCCCGCAGCCTGGAGAGCGCGGCGGGCTCTCCACCGTCGACGAGGTGCTGGAGGAGCAGGTCGTCGGCTTCTACAGCCGCGCGACCGACAAGGTCTTCATCCCCGACGTGCCCCTCGCGTCCGAGGACGAGCTGCTCGAGCAGCGAGCGGTGCTCGCGCACGAGGTGCAGCACGCGCTCCAGGCGCAGCGCTTTTCCCGCCCGCCCGAGGCGACGAGCGCGGACGAGGCCATCGCGCAGCTCGCGCTCATCGAGGGCGACGCGATGGTGGCGATGGGCGCGTGGCTCGGCGCCGAGGCCGGCGCGCCGGTCGGGCGCACGCTGCGGCGGATCGTGGAGGTGACGAAGCGCGTCCCGCTCGCGAGCGTCACGCGCGGCGAGGCGAGCAGCAAGCTCGACAGGGCGCTCGACGTGACGCGCAAGCGCCTCGAGTTCCCCTACCGCGACGGGATGCTGCTGGTCACCGACGTGTATCGCGCCGGCGGGTTTCCGCTCGTCGACAAGATGTACGCGCGCTTCCCGCGCAGCACCGAGCAGGTGCTGCACCCCGAGAAATACCTCGCGGGCGAGCCCCCGCGGCCCTTCTCCGATCCGAGGCCGCCTCCGGGGTACGCGCTGTCCACCGCCGACACGCTCGGCGAGCTCGGCACGCGCGTCCTCCTCGAGCGCTGCGCCGACGCGGACGTCGCCGAGCGCGCGGCCGCCGGCTGGGCGGGCGACCGCTTCGGCGTGTTCGTCGGGCCGGATCGGCGCCTCGCGACGGCGTGGATCAGCGCGTGGGACACCGAGAAGGACGCGGAGGAGCTCGAGGCCGCGCTCGGCCAGAGCGCGGCCTGCTGGCGGGAGAACGCGCTCGGCCTCGAGCGCGGCGACTACACGATCGGCGCCAACATCGCCGTCCACCGCCGGGGCAAGCTCGTCGCGTTCGTGCGCGGCTTCCCCGCGCGCGCCGAGGCCTCGCTCGCGTCGCACCTCTTCACGCTCGCCGGACCGGAGCCGGTCCCCACCCCGCTCGCCGATCTCCCGATCCCGCCGCGCGTCCGCCTCCCCGAGCCGGAGCCGGGCCGCCTCGACGGCGACGTGTACCGCAACGAGTGGCTCGATGTCGTCGGCCGGGTGCCGCCGGGGATGCTCGGCCGCCTGGGCGGCGATGTCGAGTTCGTGATCGAGCGGCCCGGCACGCTGGCGCACGGCGGAATGTCGGTGTCCACGCGCATCACCAGCGATGTCGAGAACGAGAAGACCTTCGGCGAGGTGCAGGCGTCGTTCGCCCGCGAGGTCGCCGCGCACTCCATGCGCGTCGAGGCGCTCGGCGGCGGCCCGGTGGCGACGGCGCTCGGCGCGGGCATCGAGCGGAGATGGCGGGTCAGCGGTACCTGGGTGGAGCTCCGGCTCGTGCTCGTCCCCATCTGCGCCGGCACGGGGTCGATCGTGTTCGTCCAGGCCTACGGCGACCCCTACGCGCGCGGCGTGCTCGACGGATGGATGGAGAGCTTTCGCTGGACCCACGGGCGCAATCTCACCGCGTGCGACTTCCTCGATCCGAAATAGGCTCTGCCAGCCGGGGGCAGGTCACGCAGGTGGGAATCGACGTCATCGACGTGATCGACGTGATCGACGTGATCGACGTGATCGACGTGATCGACGTGATCGACGTGATCGACGTGATCGACGTGATCGACGTGATCGACGTGATCGATGCGATCGATGTGATCGATGTCTCCGCAACGATTGAATTTCCCCAGACTGTGCGCCATGCACGCCAGGGCTGCCCTCGAAACTATGTACGTCGAGGAAGATTGTGATCCATCTCAGCATGGATCTGGGGTAAAATCCCCCGGGAGGCGATGAGCGAGCAGCAGGAGACCGTGGCGCTCGAGGCGGAGCTGGACGCGTTGAGGAAGGAAGTGCAGCGCTTGCGCGCCCGCAACGCCGAGCTGGAGGCGGATCGCAGCCTCCCTGGGCGCTTGCTCGACGCGCTGCCCAGCCTCGTTTACGTCCTCGATCTCGAGGAGCGGCGGTACGTCTACGTGAACCGGGAGCTCGCCGAGCTCGCCGGAGAGGGCATCGGCGCCGCGGCGGGCCCGCTCCGCGGCGACGGCCTTTCCTCGATGTTCCATCCGGACGATATCGGCCGTATCGAGGAGTACCGGGCTCGCGTCGCCGCCTCGGAGAGCGGGGAGCCGGCGACCGTGGAGTACCGCGCGCGCGGCCGCGACGGGGCCTTTCGCTGGTTCTTCGAGCGAGGCGTCGCGCTCGGCCGCGGTACGGAGGGCCCGGGGCGCCGGATGCTGGGGTCGGCGCACGACATCACCGCGCGCAAGCACACCGAGCAGATGCTCGAGCGGAGCGAGAGCCTGCTCCACGCGTTCCTCGAATACACACCGTCGATGATGGTCGCGGTGGACGTCGAGGGCCGGCTCCTCCTCTTGAACCACGAGATCGAGGCCTATTACGGGATGAGCCGCGAGGAGCTGCTCGGGAAGGTCGTCTACGACCTCCTCCCGCCGGCGGCGTCCGCCTCGATACGAAAGGCCAATGACGAGGTCGCAGCCGCGGGGCAGCCGGGCGCCTCCGAGCACGTGCTCGTCTATCCCGACGGTCCGCGCAACTACCTGTCGACAAAGTTCCCCATCCGCGACGCCGAGGGGAAGCTCTACGCGGTCGGGACGGTGTCGGTGGACATCAGCCGGACCAAGCAGGCCGAGGCCGAGCGCGCGGAGATGCAGCGGCGGCTCATCGAGATGCAGCAGGCGACGATCCAGGAGCTCATCACGCCGCTCTTGCCCCTGGCGCGCGGCGTCGTCGCGATGCCGATCGTCGGGACCGTCGACCCCGCGCGCGCCCAGCAGATCCTGATGACGCTGCTCGAAGGGATCGCCGCCCGGAAGGCCCGGATCGCGATCCTCGACATCACCGGCGTGAAGGACGTCGACGCGCACGTGGCGCAGTCCCTCGTCGGCGCGGCGCGGGCCGCGGGGCTGCTCGGCACCCGGGTCGTGCTCACCGGGATCAAGCCGCAGGTCGCGCAGACGCTCACGATGACGGGCGCGGATCTGAGCGGCATCGTGACCAAAGGGACCCTGGAGAGCGGCATCGCCTACGCGCTCCGCGCCCGGCGCCGCTCTTGACCGAGCGCGCTCCCACCGTGAGGCCGGGTGGTCGCGCGTGCGCGCAAAGCCTCCACGGCGTCGGCGGAGCGCGCGAGCGCCGCCGAAGAGCGGTTCTCCAGCGCCCTTAACCGTGTACGATGTGGAGGACATGCGTCCGCGCCCGTACCGGAGCGCGGGGCGCTGTCGGGACAACGTGCGATGTAGCCCAGGAGGTTGTCGATGAAGCCTGGAGTGATGCCGTTACGGGGCGCGTTCGTGGCGACCGTGGCCGTCAGCCTGATCGGAGGCGCGGCGCTGGCCCGCGGCGTGCCAACGCTGGCGCTGGCTGGTTATGATCCGATCCCTGGCCCCTCGCCGTGGGGCCCTGACGACGAGGCGGGCGCCTCCAACACGCAGACGGACGACAAGGTCCTCGAAGGCAAGCGCCTGATCAAGGAGGGCAAGGTCTATCGCCTGGGGCACGTCTACGAGCCGGGCATGGCGACATTCCCCGGCAACCAGGGGCTCTCCCTGGACGCCGGGCCGATGTCGCTGATAGCGCAGCAGGTCACGAACTCCGAGGTGATGCACGGGGAGTTCGGCCAGATGGGGACGCAGTTCGACGCGCTCGGGCACTTCGGCTACATCCCGCCCGGGAGCTCGGACCCCGACGACGCGCTGTTCTACAACCAGTTCACGGGCGCCGAGGTCATGACCGAAGACGGGCTCGCGCACCTCGGCGTCGAGAACGTGAAACCCCTCGTCACGCGCGGCGTGCTCCTCGACGTCAAGCGCTACGCGAACGGCGGGGAGACGCTCGCGTGGGGCCAGGAGATCACGCTCTCCATGGTGATGAAGACGCTGCGCGCGCAGAAGATGGACGCGCGCGACATCGGCGTCGGCGACGTCGTGCTGATCTTCACGGGCTGGGAGGAGAACTGGGAGCTCGGCACCGAGGGGTTTTACACGCAGCCGGGCGTGGGGATGGCCCAGCCGGGGATCGGGCTCGAGGTCGCGAAGTGGCTCTCCTCGAAGGGGATCGCCTGCGTCGGGTCGGACAACTTCGGCATCGAGGTCACCCCGCCGAAGCCTCCGGTCGCGCCGGGGGTGGTCTTCCCGGTGCACCATCACCTGCTGGTGAAGAGCGGAATCTTCATGCAGGAGGCGATGGTGCTCTCGGAGCTGGCCGCGGATCTGGCCGCGGAGCTCAAGGACCGGACGCACGGCCACAAGAGCCCGTACGAGTTCTTCTACGTCTACAGCCCGCTGCCCCTCCGGGGCGCGTCCGGCTCGCCCGGGATTCCACTCGCGATCCGGTGAGCGAGGCGAGATCGCCTCGCTGACACGGCGGCCAGCGCGAAGAGGGCGACGGCGAACGCCGGAGCGCGCCGCGCCGGCGGATCCGATCTGCCCATCTGACATCCGTTGCCGCCGCCGGGCTCGCTGTCTCCACCGCCTGAGCCCGCAGCCGTTACGCTGTCGCTGGTGGCGCCGCTGCTCGCGGCGGCGCCGCTGCCGCCGTCGCCGCCGCTGCCGCCGTCGCCGCCGCTGCCGCCGTCGCCGCCGCTGCCGCCGTCGCCGCCGCTGCCGCCGTCGCCGCCGCTGCCGCCGTCACCGCCGCTGCCGCCGCCACCGCCGCCGCTGCCGCCAGCGCCGCTGCCGTCGGGAGGGACGCACTCGCCCGTCTGGCAGGAGCCGCTCAGGCAATCCGCATCTACAGCGCAGCTCGCACCATCGAGGGACGGCAATGCGTAGACGTACGCCGCGCCGGTGCGGGTCGGCGCATTGCCGAGGTACGGGGCCCCGACGATCGCGCTCCCTCCGGCAACTCCGGTGCTCCAGCCGAAGAAATCGAACGGCTGACCGTCCGACGCGACCAGCGTGCGCGCCTCCGTCCAGGCAGATCCGCCGCCGTAGAACACCGAGGCGACGCCCTTCTGATCGCTCACGCCGACGAACCCCGCCAGCACCGCTGTGCCCAGGAACTGTACCCCGGTCGCCGCCGCCCCGGTCAGCGCCGGGACGAGCTTCGCTCGCTGCGTCCACGCGGCGCCTTCGCGCGCATAGATGTACACGGCGTCCCTGGCCCCGATCGCCGCGGTGTCGCCCTCGATCGCGACCGACGTGCCGAAGGCCAGGTTCACGCTGCTGTCGGGCGGCACGAGCTTGGCCTGCTGCGTCCACGCGCCGCCTTCGCGCACGAACACGTACGCGGAGCCGGCGCTGTAGCGCCCGTCGGGGTCGTCCTGCGCCGCGCCCACCAGCGCGGTGTCGCCCGAGACCGCGACCGACCAGCCGAGGCCGCGAGGGCTGTCCTGCGGCACGAGCTCCGCGCGCAGCGACCAGACGCCGCCCGTCCTCGTGAACGCGAACGCCCGGCCCACGGCCACGTCGATATCCTCGCATACATCGCTCGCCACGACGGTATCGCCGTCCACGGCCACGGCCATGGTCGACAGGCCGCCCGTGATGACCTCCGGGATGGTCAGCAGCGCCTCTTCGGACCAGCCATCGTCGCCCCGGACGAGCACATAGATGCGCTCCTCGATCGCGCTCGCCTCGTAGTCGGCGCCAGCCATGATCGCGGCGGTGTCGCCGTCGATCGCGACCTGGCGGCCAAACCGCATGCCGTCATCGCCATCGCTCGGCACGAGGGTGGTGGAGAATGTCGCGGCCCCCCCGGCCACGGTGTACACGTGCACCGCGCCTCGGGTCAGGCCGCTCTCGTCCGGCGCCCCGATCAGCACCGTGCTCCCGCTCCCTGCAACGGAATGGCCGAAGAGGTGCTGAGCGCCCGGAGCCGGCTCGGCGAGCCGCTGATCCTCCGCGACGTCGAGCGCCGCGCGCGCGGTCGCGGTCGGGCGCTCATCCGGCTCCGCAGCGGCGCAGGCCGCGGCCGAGAACGCAGCCGGTAACAGCGCGATACAGATGAGTCGCCGTTCGTTCATCACGTCACCTCGGCCCGGAGACTAGCCGAAGCGTCCATCCTTGGATACGCGCACCTCGCGCGCCAGGCACGCCGCGCACGGCCGGCAGCAGGCGGCGATACTCCTACCGTGTTCCCACGACGATTCCCTCAGGCCCGGTGCAGCCGGAGGCCCTGCTGTCCCGCCCCGAGCCCGTCCTTCAGCCTCATCGACGGGATCTCGTAGTCGCCGTGATTCTGCGGCCGGTAGGCGATCGGCCGATCGGTGAACAGCCCCGCGAGGCGCCGGTCGAGGTCGGCCGCGATCGTCCGGAAGCGCGCCTCGTCCACCCGCTCGGCGCGGTAGACGACGAACGGATCCAGCACCGAGAAGCCGGGGTAGAAGAGGATCCCGTGCTGGATCGGGAACAAGAGGTCGTCGATCGGCCCGTTGATGCCGCGCTCCGCGTAGTGATCGGCCCAGCCGCCGGCGGTGAGCACGAGCATGGCGCGCTTGCCGGCGAACACGCCCTCGCCGTAGCGGTCGCCCCAGCGCCGGTCCGAGTGCTCGCCGACGCCGTAGGCGAAGCCGTGCGCGAACACGCGCTCGACCCAGCCCTTCAGGATCGCCGGCATGGAGAACCACCAGAGCGGGAACTGGAGGATGACGGCGTCCGCCCAGAGGAGGCGCCGCTGCTCCTCGACAACGTCCGGTGTCTGCGTCCCCTCGGCGAACGCGCGGTGGGAGGCGTCGATGAGGCGCAGGCGGGCGCCTTCAACCTCGGCCGGGAAATCGGCGCTGTCGAGCGCCGCCTTCCAGCGTTGGGCATAGAGGTCGGAGACGAGCACCTCGTGCCCGGCGGCGGTGAGCGTGGCGACCATCCGGTCGCGGAGCGCGCCGTTGAGCGAGCGCGGCTCGGGATGCGCGTAGACGATGAGGATGTTCATGGCATGTCCTTTCCGAGGCGTGTTCGTCGGCTCGCGCGGCGGAGCTCCGGGCCTCCGCGGCGCGGCCGGGTCGACGCCTCGAACACTACGCCTCTCCCCGGCATCGTTGAAAACGCGGTTCTTCTGTGCTGCTATCACCCGGGTGGATAGCAGCCGCCTCGACCTGAACCTGCTCGTCGCGCTCGACGTGCTGCTCGCCGAGCGCAACGTGACGAGGGCCGCCAGGCGGCTCAACCTCAGCCAGCCGGCGCTGTCCGCGCAGCTCCAGCGGCTGCGCGAGATCGTCGGCGACCCGCTGCTGCTCCCCGCGCAGCGCGGCATGACGCCCACGCGGCGCGCGCTGGAGCTGCAAGCCCCGCTGCACGAGGCGCTGGAGGGCGTGCGCGCCGTGCTCGCCGCCGGGGTCGGCTTCGACCCGGAGACCGCCGAAATGACCGTCGCGGTCGCCGCGTCCGATTATGTGCAGTACGCGCTGCTGATGCCGCTCGCGTTTCAGCTCCGGCGCGAGGCGCCGGGCGTGCGGCTCGCGTGGCGGGCCCTCGACGGCGCCCAGCTCGCGGACCAGGCGGAGCGCGGCGAGGTGGACCTCGCCTTCATGACGCCCGAGACCGCGCCCGAGCGCCTGCGCAGCAGGAAGGTGCTCGACGAGCGCTATGTCGTCATCGTCCGCCGCAAGCACCCGCTCGTGTCGCGCGCCATCAGCCTCGACCAGCTCTGCGCGCTCGACCACGTGGTGGTGAGCCCGCGCGGCGGCGGCTTCGCGGGCGCGACCGACGCCGCGCTCGCCGCGCACGGGCGCGAGCGGCGCGTGGTCCTGTCCGTGCCCTCGTTCCTCGTGGTGCCGGAGATCGTCGCGCGCTCGGACATGGCGGCGCTCGTCCCCGAGCGCGTGGCGCGCGACCGCGCCGGCCGGCTCCAGATCCTCACGCCCCCCGTCCCGGTGTCGGGCTTTGCCATCGCCATGGTGTGGCACGACAGGACAGCCAGGCACCCGGCGCTCACCTGGTTCCGGGACCGGGTGCGAGCGTTCGCGGCGGGCGTTTGAGGCGAGCGGCGCCAATCCGGTCCTTCCGACCGGGATGTTGAGGAGGCCACGACGTGCTAAGCGCTCGGAGATGGCTTCGGGAATGGCGTTATTGTGCTGCACACCGCTCGCCTTGATGATCGCCTGCGCGGACGAATCCTCGCCCGCGCCCGTCGACGCGGGCACCGACGCGCCGCCCGCGGGCACCGTCACCGCGCCCCCACCGCTCCCGCGTGAGGCCGCCCTCGACACACGCTTCGTGAAGATCACGCTGCACCGCGAGTTCACCTGCGAGGGGGCGAGCTTTGCGGACTTCAATCGCGACGGGGTGACGGACGTCATCGCGGGCCCGGATTGGTACGAGGGTCCGGGGTATGGCGCGAGCCATCCCGTGTGGCCGAGGGAAGCCTTCGATCCGCACGGCTACTCGGATTGCTTTTTCGAGTTCCCCTACGACTTCGACCACGACGGGTTCACCGACGTCCTCGTCGTCGGCTTTCCGGGGATGCCCGCGGCTTGGTACCAGAACCCCGGCGACGGCGACGCGCTCTGGGCTCGTCACGACACGTTGCCGTGGCCGATCGACAACGAGGCGCCCCTGTTCGCCGACATCACCGGCGACGGCGTGCCCGAGCTCGTGCACATGTCGGGGGGCGCGCTCGGGATGTCGTCGCCCGGCGTGGACCCGACCGCGCCGTGGGTCTTCCGGGCGCTCACCGAGGATCGGGGGTACCGCG
The DNA here is from genome assembly GCF_051526825.1 of Sorangium sp. So ce185. Lineage (NCBI taxonomy): Bacteria > Pseudomonadati > Myxococcota > Polyangiales > Polyangiaceae > Sorangium > Sorangium sp. So ce185. Next base: position 3,438,541 of record NZ_CP150316.1, read on the forward strand.
CGTTCACGCACGGCCTCGGCGCAGGCGACGTCAACGGGGACGGCGCGAGCGACTTGGTCGAGGCGAGCGGCTACTTCACGCAGAGCCCAGGGTCGCCCGACGGCTTGCCGTTCACGCGCGTCGAGCAGCCGTTCGGCGCCGGGGGAGCGCAGATGCTTGTGGTCGACGTGGACGGCGACGGCGACGCGGACATCGCGACCACGCTGGCCGCTCACGGCTACGGGCTCTCCTGGTTCGAGCAGGTCCCAAACGTGGCCGGCGCCGCGTTCGTGGAGCACGTCGTCGTTCCGGGGACCACGCCCGACGCCGCGTCGAGCGTGTTCATGCACGAGCCGCACGCGCTCGCTCACGCCGACATCGACGGTGACCGGCTCGAGGACCTCGTGAGCGGCGAGCGCTTCTGGGGTCATGTGCCTGCCGGCATGCCGGACTTCGACGCGCCGGCCCGGCTCTACTGGTTCGAGCAGGCGCGAGCGGCGGAACGCATCGACTTCCAGCCCGTTCTCATCGACGACGATTCGGGGGTAGGCACCCAGCTCACGGTCGCGGACGGTAACGGAGACGGTCGGCCGGACATCGTCATCTCGAACAAGAAGGGCGCTTTCGTCTTCCTGCAACGCTAGGACACCGATCGCGTCGATAGACCCTCACGCCTTCCTCCGGTGGCGCGGGGCCTTTCCCGCCGGCGCCGCCGCCCCGGCGCCGGGGCCGCAGCGCCGCAGCTCTTCCCAGAGCGCCTGCGCGACGACGCCGTGCGGGCGGTCGCGGCGGCGGATCACGAACAGCTCCATGGTGTCGGCCTCGAACTCGGGGACCTGCAGCGCCACGAGCTCGCCCGTCGCCAGCGCGCCGGCGGCCACGTGCTCGGGCAGCCCGCCCCAGCCCATGCCCGCGAGGATGATCTCCTTCTTCGCGGCGACGTCGGTGACCGTCCAGCGCAGGCCGCCCCCCAGCACGTTCAGGGACGGCGAGGCGCTCCCCCTGGCGCTGTCGCGCAGGATGATCTGCGCGTGCGCCCGCAGCAGCGCGGGCGGGATCGGCGCGCCGCAGGTCGCCAGGGGGTGATCGAAGCGCGCCACCGGGATCACCCGCACGTCGCAGAAGCGCGCGATCTCCACCGCGGACGCGTCGATCCCGAGCCTCGTGGCGACGGCGAGATCGGCGCGGTCCTCGCGCAGCGCGTCGGCGGTGCCCGCCAGCCGCTCGGTGCCGAGCTCGATGCGCACCAGGGGATGACGCGCCTGCGCTCGCCGGAAGATGTCCATGATGGGGCCGAGCGGCGTCACCGCGTCGACGGCGAGCCGCACGATCGGCTCCGCCTTGCCCGAGAGGCGCATGCCGAAGCTGCGCAGCGCCTCGGTGCCCTCGATGACGGCCGCGGCGCGCTCGTGGAACAGGCGGCCGGCGTCGGTGAGCGTGGCGCGGTACTCCCGGCGGTCGAACAGCTCGACCCCCAGCTCGCGCTCGAGGTTGCGCACCAGCTTGCTCACGGCCGGCTGGGACTTGTGCAGCCGCGTGGAGGCGGCGCTGAACGTGCCCTCGTCCGCGACGGCGAGGAAGGCGACGAGCTGATCGTAGGTCATGGCGGCCCGGCAGGATCAGAACCTGGAGTTATGGAGTCCATAGAAACATACCACTTTCTTGGTTCGAGGGGCGGTCCTAGGTTGTCGACGCGAAAGGAGCGACACTCCATGTCCACCAGAATCGATCGCGTCATCATCACCGGCGCCAGCAGCGGTATCGGCCTCGACCTCGCAAGGCGCTTCCTGGCCGAGGGGTCGAGCGTCGTCTTGAACGGGCGCGACCCGGAGAAGCTCGAGCGGGCGTCGCGGAGCCTCGACGGGGGCGCGCGCGCCGTGGCCGTGCCGGGCGACGTGAGCGATCGGGCCACGGCGCGGGCCGTCGCCGCCGCCGCGCGCGAGCGCTTCGGCGGCGTCGACGTGCTGATCAACAACGCCGGGATCTTCGGCGTGAAGCCGTTCCTCGAGAGCACGGAGGACGACCTGGAGCGGTTCTTCGCCACCAACGTGAAGGGGACGTTCCTGATGACGCAGGCGGCGGTGCCGCTGATGATCGAGGGCGGCGGGGGCTCGATCATCAATGTCGGCACGGTGCTCGTCCAGCAGGCCATGGCGCGGATGCCGGCCTCGGCCGCCATGGCCAGCAAAGGCGGCGTCCACGCGCTCACCGTCTCGCTGGCCGCCGAGCTCGCCGGCCACAACATCCGCGTGAACACGCTGGCGCCCGGCGTCATCCGCACGCCGCTCATCGGCGAGGGTGCGGACTCGCTGGCCTCGATCCACCCGCTGCAGCGCGTCGGCGAGGTGCGGGACACGACGGAAGCGGCGCTGTTCCTGGCCAGGGCCGGCTTCGTGACAGGCACGACGCTCGACGTCGATGGAGGCTACTCCCATGGGCGCTGACGGCCGACAGCACGTGCTCCTGGTGGGGCTCCAGATCGCGGACGAGGCGTCCTACGCCCGCTACCGCGCCGGCATGATGCCGATCCTGTCGTCCCACGGCGGCGCCTTCGGCCACGATTTCGTCGTGGCGCGGGTGCTGAAGGGGGAAGCGGGCATCAACCGCGTCTTCACCCTCCTGTTCCCCGACCGCGCGGCGCGGGAGCGGTTCTTCGCCGACGCGCAGTACCTCGCCGTGCGCGCCGAGCTCTTCGAGCCGGCGGTCGCCGCGACCTTCATCCTCGGCGAGTTCGAGGCGACGGCGGCGTGAGCCGCGCGCCGCGGGGCGAGGGCGCTGAGCGTCGCGCCGCCGGCGCCGGGCGCCCGATCATCCGGATCGCGCGGCCGACGCAGCGGCGCGAGCGCCAGCGCAGCCTGACACGCTCGCCGGATCGCGGCTGGCCTCAAGGCGTGTAGACGATGTCGCCCTCATCGAAGAAGCCGCCGGGAATCGAGACGCCGACCGAGCCGTAGTAGTTCACGTCGACGGCGTCGACGCCCGCGCCTGGGCTGCCCAGGTCAGAGAAGGTGAAGCGGTTCGCCGCAGCGAACGTGCCGCCCGAGGTCCAGCACGTGCCATGGCCATCGAAGCTCCAGCTCCCGCCGCTCACGGTATGGGGACGGAAGCGCAGGTAGCGGCAGGTGACGGGGTCTTCGCCGGGATTGTGAATGACGATCGTGAAATGCCCTCGGAGCGAGCCGTCGACCTGCTGGCTCACCGAGCCCATGAAGCTGGCATGGCCGCGCACGCCCCATCCGGAGAGCGTCGGCAGCGGCCCGGCCGCCGCAGGGGACGTGGACGCTGTAACGGCCAGGCCGGCGGCCATCGTGAGCGTCAGGACGAGGGAGCGGGTCTTGTGGGTCGTGTTCGTGGGCAGCATCGTCTCTCCTTGATCGTTGCAGCAAGTCTCGCGGGCGGCTTCCTTCGTGCGGAGACCCGGCGGACACTGCATGAGGCGTACCAGGGCCCACGAGGGGAGCGGGTCGAGCGGCGAGGCTGGTTCAGTTGAGATCCTGGGAGGGGCGCGGCGCGCGGGACGCGGGCTGGAGGGACGCGCCTCCATGTCTGGTGGTGGCTCGCGGCACCACCGAGGGCGCGCGAGCCGTCGTGCCTTGGCGAGAGGGCGTCACAAGCAGGCTTCGCTCTGGCAAGCAGGTTTCGTTATGTTCTCGCTGCACGATACGTGCGGTGCTGGCTTGTGACCTGCAGGATGATCGAACCGGAGCGCGGCGCGCCCCTCCCGCCGCGGCGCCGGCGCGCTCCGTGATAGCCTCGATCGGATGAGCGCGCCTTTCGACGTGACGATCGAGAATGGCCTCTTCTTCGACGGGACGGGCTCCCCGCCCGCGCCGCGGCACCTCGGCGTCCGCGGCGGGCGGGTGGTCGCCATCAGCGAGGCGCCCCTGCCGCGCGGGCCCGGGACTCGGGTGCTCGACGCCGCGGGGTGCTGGGTGACCCCGGGGTTCATCGATCTGCACACCCATTACGACGCCGAGGTCGAGCTCGCGCCGTCCCTCTCCGAGTCGCTGCGCCACGGCGTCACCACCGTGGTCTTCGGCAGCTGCAGCCTGAGCCTCGCGATCGGCACGCCGGAGGATCTCGCGGACCAGTTCTGCCGTGTCGAGGCGATCCCGTACGACGTGGTCCGGCGGATGCTCGAGCAGCGGAAGACCTGGAGCACGGTCGCCGAGTACTTCGAGCACCTCGACACCCTGCCTCTTGGGCCCAACGTGAGCTCCTTCCTCGGGCACTCGGCGATGCGAGCGCACGTGATGGGCATCGAGCGCTCGCTCGACCGGACCGCGCGGCCGACGGAGGGCGAGCTCGCGCGGATGGAGGGTATCCTGCGGGAGGCGCTCGACGCGGGTTACCTCGGCATGAGCGTGATGACGCTCAAATGGGACAAGATCGGCGGCAGCCGGCCGATCCGTAGCCGCCCGCTGCCGTCCACCTACGCGCGCTGGTCGGAGGTCCACAGGCTCTGCGGCCTGCTGCGCGAGCGCGGGCGCGTCTTCCAGGGCGTGCCCGACGCGGCGACCAAGGTGAACATCCTCCGTTTTCTGCTGGAGAGCGCCGGCCTGGTGCGCGCCCCGCTCAAGACGACGATCATCTCCCTCATCGACCTGCGCGCGGACCGGCTGGTCTACCGCCTCGTCGGCCTCGCCGCGCGGATCGCGAACACCTGGCTCGGCGCCGACTTCCGGCTCCAGGCGCTGCCCGAGGTGTTCGACCTCTGGGCCGACGGCATCGATCTCGTCGTGTTCGAGGAGTTCGGCGCCGGCGCGGCGGCGCTGCACCTCGACGACCCCGCGGCCCGCGCCCGGCTGCTCCGCGACCCCGCGTACCGGGCGCGGTTCCGGGCACAGTGGCGGTCGAGGCTCCTGCCCAAGCTATTTCATCGCGACTTCAACCAGTCGGAGATCCTGCGCTGTCCGGACGAGCGCCTCGTGGGCAAGTCGTTTGCCCGTGTCGCCGAGGAGGAGGGGCGCGATGTCGTCGATGTCTTCCTCGACCTCGTGGCGCAGCACGGCCCGGCGCTCCGCTGGTACACCGTCATGGGCAACGATCGGCCCGGGCCGCTGGAGGAGATCGTCCGGCACCCCGACGCGCTCATCGGTTTCTCCGACGCCGGGGCGCACCTCCGCCAGATGGCGCATTACAATTTCCCGCTGCGCATGCTCCGGCTGGTCAAGGACGCCGCCCGCGAGGGCCGCGCGATCATGCCCATCGAGCGCGCGATCCAGCGCCTCACCGCGGAGATCGGCGACTGGCTCGGGATCGACGCGGGCAGGCTGGAGGTCGGCGGGCGGGCGGACGTGGTGGTGCTCGATCCCGAGGGCATCGACGGCGAGGTGGATCGGGTCGCGGAGGCGCCGGTCGAGGGCTTCGATGGCGTCGTGCGGCTGGTGCGCAGGAACGATCGCGCGGTGCGCGCGGTGCTGGTGAATGGCCGCCTCGCGGTGCAGGACGGGCAGGTGCTGCCCGAGGTGGGGACGCGCCGCGGCCACGGGCGGCTGCTGCGCGCGAGGGCCTGAGGCGGCCCGGCGAGCTCGAAATTGAACATGAAGGCGGGAAGGCGGGAAGAAAAGATCAATGATCTTCCCGCCTTCCCGCCTTCATGTGAGCTCTCTCCGGGTAAATTGGAGCACTACCCGAGCTCGCGCGGCGGGGCCGCTCAGGAGCCGGGACGATGCAGCTCCGCATCAAGCAGCGCGGCGAGCTCGGTGATGCGACGGTCGATCTCCTCCTCCGGCGTCGCCAGCACCCATCCCTCGAAGTCGTCGAACGATCCCTTGAACCGCGTGATGAGCTCCCCGAGGGCCTTCCCCTCCAGCCCCGGCACGAGCCGCATCACCCGCTTCCCGCTGAACTTCGCGTCGATCTGCGCCCGCCGCGCCTCGGCCGCACGCTCGCGCTCGATCTGCCCGCCGAGATCGGCCTCCGGGAACGCGGCGAGGATCATGGGCAGGTACGACCGCCGGTCCCCGAGGGTGGGCCGCTTGTCGATCCCCCGGGCGCGCAGGTAGTCGATGAACCGCGCCACGGTCGACCGCACGCCGGCGCGCTCCCGCAGCGGGCTCTCGCCATCGTCGAGGTAGGGCGCCACCGAGAAATAAGGGCTCGCGATCACCCAGTCGAACACCGCCGGCAGCGACGCGAACCCCGCCTGCCACGCCCCGTGATCGAGCCCGAGGAAGCCGCAGATCCGCTCGAAATCCCGCGTCACCTCCAGGTCTGCCCGGTAATTGCCCCCCTCGCGCCGGTACACGTAGGCGAGCCCGCGCTCCCCGTACTTGAGGTCGAAACGCCGGCAGATCCGCCCGATGAAGTTCCCCACGTCGTTGAAGCACATGAAGCTGTACGCGATGTCGAGGTAGCGCTCCGGCACCGGGAAGAAATCGGTCTGCAGCCCGCGGCACACCGTCGAGAACACGTGCCCCACGGCCTTGGTCTGCGTGACCCCGAGGTCGCGCGCGATCTCGGCGCGCACCTCGCCCCAGTCCGGCCGCGACGCGACGATCACATCCATGTCGCCGAAGTCCGGCTTGTCGCCGTAGTAGCGCGGGATGCGGTACTGTCCCGGCAGCTTGACGTCGAGGTAGCGCCGCACCTCGGCCTCGATCGCCAGGTACTCGCCTCGGGGCATCCTCGGTAGGTTGAACAGCTTGCCGCCCATCGCCCAGCTCCGGCCTCGCAGTCTACACCGATCCCCGATCGGGTCGTCCGCCCGCCGCCGCCGGGCTCGGGCGCCCTCCTGTTTCTCCGTCCCATCCCTGCCTCCCGGTGCCTCCGGGGGTGTCCACGGAAGCGGGGCAGCCCCCCTCGGCGCGCAGGGTGTGTAGGATGCGCCCCTTGGACCAGCCGACGCCCCCCCGCCCGGATCTTCTCGACGTGCTCGAGGCGCGGTTCGGGTTCCGCGATCTCCGCCCAGGCCAGCGCGCGGTCATGGATGCCCTGCTCTCGGGCCACAGCGCGCTCGCGGTCTTCCCGACGGGCGGCGGCAAATCGCTCTGCTACCAGCTCCCCGCGCTGCTCCTCGACGGGGTCACGATCGTCATCTCTCCGCTGATCGCGCTGATGAAGGATCAGATCGATTTCCTCACGGCGCGCGGCATCGCCGCGGTCCGGCTCGACTCGTCGCTGTCGGCCGACGACGCGGCGGAGGCGCACAGGGATCTGCGCTCGGGCAAGACGAAGCTGCTCTATGTCGCCCCCGAGCGGTTCGTGAGCGAGCGCTTCATGGCGCTGCTGAAAGAGCTGAAAATCGCCCTGTTCGCGGTGGACGAGGCCCACTGCATCTCGGAATGGGGGCACAACTTCCGCCCCGATTACTTGAGGCTCGCGGACACCGCCCGGGCGCTCGGCGTGCCGCGCGTGCTCGCGCTGACGGCCACCGCGACGCCCGGGGTCGTGCGCGACGTCTGCGCCACGTTCGGCATCCGCGAGGAGCACGCGGTCATCACCGGCTTCTACCGGCCGAACCTCGAGATCCGCGCGACGGCGGTGAGCGCGCCCGCGCGCGACCGGATCCTGATCGAGCGCCTGAGATCCCGGCCGCCCGGCTCCACCATCGTCTACGTCACGCTCCAGAAGACCGCCGAGCACGTGGCCGAGCAGCTCGCTTCGGCGGGGCTTCTGGCGCGCGCCTACCACGCCGGGATGGACGCGGAGGAGCGCGCGCGCGTGCAGGACGACTGGATGCAGAGCGACCGCGGCGTCGTGGTCGCCACCATCGCGTTCGGGATGGGGATCGACAAGGCCGACGTGCGGTATGTCGACCATTACAATCTCCCGAAGAGCCTCGAGAGCTACAGCCAGGAGATCGGCCGCGCGGGCAGGGATCAGGCGCCCTCGGCGGTCGAGCTCTTCGTGTGCGGCGACGATCTGCCGGTCCTCGAGAACTTCGCTTACGGCGATACGCCGACCGCGGAGGCGCTCCACGGGGTGGTCGGCGCCGTGCTCGACGCGCCCCAGGTGGAGATCGGCCTGCACGCGCTGTCGGCGCGCCACGACGTCCGGCCGCTCGTGCTCCGCACCGCGCTGACCTACCTCGAGCTGATGGGCGCGGTCCGGCAGCTCACGCCGTTCTACGCCGGCTACGAGGTGCGGCTCCACCGCAAGCTCGAGGAGGTCGTCGCGACGGTGAAGGGCGAGCCGGCGCGGTTCCTCGAGGCGCTCTTCGGCCATGCGAAGAAGGGGCGAGTCCTGTACGCGATCGATCCGGCGGCCGCCGCCGCCGCGCTGGACCAGCCGCGCGAGCGGGTGGTGCGCGCGCTCGAGTACCTCGAGCGGCAGGGGCTCGCGGAGCTCAAGGCGTCGGACCTGCGGCACCGCTTCGTGCGCGTCGCGCCGCCGGACGACGCGCCCGCCCTCGTCGGCGAGCTCCTCGCGCGGTTCGCGCGGCGCGAGGACGCGGAGATCGCGCGCGTGCGGCAGGTGATCGAGCTGTTCACCGCGGAGCGCTGTCACGCCGCCGCGCTCGCCGAGTACTTCGGCGAGCGCCTCGACGCCGCGTGCGGGCGTTGCACCTTCTGCCGCACGCGGGTCGCCCTGAGGCTGCCGGAGCCGCCGCGCGCGCCGCCGATGCCGGCGGGGCTCGACGTCGCCGCGTTCACGGCGCTGCGCGCGGCGCACGGGGCCGCCCTGGGTCACCCTCGCCAGGCGGCGCGCTTCCTCTGCGGCCTCTCGAGCCCGGCGACCACGCAGGCCAAGCTCGCGCGCCATCCGCTCTTCGGCGTCCTCGTCGCTCGCCGGTTCTCCGAGGTGCTCGACTGGTGCGCCGGGCTCCCCATCGTCGCCGGCGCTGCCCGCGGCGTCGCGCCTGCTTGATCCGCTGCACATCCGCGCGCGGAAGCGACGTGTGGTGATGGGCTTTGCCGCCGGGGCCCAGCCGCCGTCGGACGCACGGCCTGTGCTGCCAGGGGCTGCGGACGTGGCTTCTGGAGGTGCGCAGCGCCCGGGGCGGGCCGCTTGCTTGCGGGCGTGTCAGGAGGCGGAGCTGGCGGAGGCGCGGAGCGGCTCGGCGGGGAGCTCGCGCGCCCTGGCGGCGGGGACGAGCTTGGGGGCGGTCTTGAGGTGGGTGGCGTACAGGGTGAGGCCCGTGAAGGTGATGCCGCCGAGCATGTTGCCGACGACGGTCGGGATCTCGTTCCACACGATGTAGTCCATGATCGAGAATTTGCCGCCCATGAGCATGGCCGACGGGAACAGGAACATGTTCACCACGGAGTGCTCGAACGTCATCGCGAAGAACAGCATGATGGGCATCCACATCGCCGTCACCTTGCCGCCGACGGTGTTGGAGATCATCGCGCCGACCACGCCGGTCGAGACCATCCAGTTGCAGAGCACGCCGCGCACGAAGAGCGTCAGCATGCCGGCGGCGCCGTACTCCTTGTAGCCGAGCGTGCGCGCCTCGCCGATGCCGGAGATGGCCTTGCCGACGGCGCTCGGCTCCGTGGAGAAGCCGAAGGTGAAGACGATCGCCATCATTACGGCGACGGTGAAGGCGCCGGCGAAGTTGCCCGCGAAGACCAGGCCCCAGTTGCGCAGGACGCCGCCCAGGGTGACGCCCTTGCGGCGATCGATCAGCGCGAGCGGCGCCAGCACGAACACGCCCGTGAGCAGATCGAAGCCCAGCAGGTACAGCATGCAGAAGCCGACCGGGAACAGCATCGCGCCGATGATCGGGTAGCCCGTCTGCTGGGTGACCATCACCGCGAAGACGGCGGCGAGCGCGAGCAGCGCGCCGGCCATGTAGGCTCGGATCAACGTGTCCCGGGTCGACATGAAGACCTTGGATTCGCCCGCGTCGACCATCTTGGTGACAAATTCTGTCGGCGCCAAATAGGACATAAGCTTGGCTTTCCTCCGTGAAGACGTGACGGCGAGAGGGCTCGAGCTTGGCGCGCCCGCCCCTGGCCGGCCGCGCCGCGCTGGCCGGCGCGGCCTGGGCGGCAGCGCGAGCGGATCCCCCGGCGTGTGCCGGAGCGATCGAGCTCCCTCGACGTGCCACGGAATGTAGACGTGGCTGCGTTTCGGCGATGTTTCCGTTGATGATCGATATGGGATTTATCGAGAGGCGAGGCTTGGGGCCGGCGCAGGGTGGCGTATCGGCCGCTGGGCGTGACGATGACGTCGGCGGTGAGCGGGACGTGCAGCTCCGCCGAGCGATGAAGGGGTCGCCAGCTCTACGCTGACGGGTGCCAGCCCACCTCGGCCCAGCGCCGACGTGCGGCGACGATCGTCGGGCGGTTCATTCGGAGCGCGATGACCGTTGCTCTACCGGACGGCGTCACGCCCTCTACCCTGGTCGCGTCGATGCTCCACGTGAAGTGATCGCTCCAGCGATGGAGGCGCGGATTGAAGAGCGGCACGACTTCTCCCGTCAGCGGGTCGACCGACTCTGTGGCGCCTGCCTTGAACTCGTTGCCTGGGCGGCATGCGAGGCATACGTTCTCGAACGAGGTCGGCCCGCCCTTCGAGATCGGCGTGATGTGATCGTAAGTCAGGGGAATTCCGCTATTGGCCTCGCTTGTCAGGCAGTATTGACAGCGGCGCCGGTCGGCCTCCTCGATACGAGAACGGAGCAGCTCGGAGACGAACGGAGCAGCTCGGAGACGTAGGTTGACACCGCAGTCCGTCTTCCTTTTCGTGGAGGGCGCGCGCTACGGAGAAGCGACGGCGTGCCCGCGCCATCGCAGGAGCGCCGCAGCGTGCGCCTTGCGGAGCATGAACAGGTCGCTCTCGTGGCGAAGACGCTCGAGCTCGATGCGCTCGGCCGGCGTGAGGAGCCCCTGGGTGTTCCGTTCGAGCAGCTCGTCGTAGCGCGCGAGCTCTGCTTCGGACCTGTGGCTCTTTGCGATCTGCCAGAGCGCCTGGTCGTCCATCTTGTCCAGGCAGGCGAGGTCGACCTGGAACTCCGGGGGCGCGTCTTCCCAGGCGGGAGGGCTGCCGAGGCTCAGCGCCCGCAGCATCACGGCTTCGAGCGGCTGTCGGGTCGCGAGCACAGTCCCCTTGAGCGCTGGTAGAGCGCTTCGAGGAGAGCGAGGGTGACGGTGGCGGTCGACATCGCGCTGGGGTGGACGCGGGAGGCGAGCCCGCTTCGCCGTCGAGCCTAGCACGAGGAGCCCCCCGGCTCCTCCCCGGCCAGCCGCGATGACGAGAGCGAACGCGCGGCGGGGCTGCCGGCTGGGGCGGTGCGCGGGAGGCTTTCGGCTGGATGCGCGGGGGCGGGGGGCGCACCACCGCAGCGGCGCCGCGCGCCGGCGACGGGGCGGGGTGCTGCGCCTCGCGAGGGCGTACTCGTGGACGGCGCCGTAGCGGCCGCTGGGCGTGACGATGACGTGGGCGGTGAGCGGGACTTCCAGCTCCGAGCCGAGGTGGCGCAGCTCCAGGGTCATCGCTTCGTCCTCGGGGGTCGGCGTGGGGTCGCCGCTGGGGTGGTTGTGGGCGAGGACGAAGCTGACGGCGGCCATGTCCAGCGCCGTGCGCAGGACGGTGGAGCGGCCGACGTGGAGGGCGTCGTCGGAACCGCGGGCGAGCAGGCGCGTCTCGCGGACGCGGCCGTTGGCGTCGAGCGCGGCGATCCAGAGCTCCTCGTGGACCAGGGAGGCGAGCCTCGGGCCGAAGTACCGCGCCACGCGGGCGGCGTCGTTGAGGAGCGCGCCCCGCGGGCGACGAGGCGGGCCTCGGGAGAGGGGGCGGCGAAGGCGGAGAGCTGGGCGGGGTCGGCGGAGGGGAGCTCGTGGTCTCCGCGGCGGGCGCCGCGGGGCGACCGAGCAGCAGCGCGGTGATCGCGAGGTGCCCGATCCCGGTGACGACCCACGCCCACGCGCCCACCTGAAACAGCACCTGTGCGCGGCTACTCATGACAGCCCTCGTTTCTTTGCCGCCGGTCCCTGGCGGGTGCGCTCCACATGCTGCCGTTTGGACCTAGAGCACGGCCCTGGAGATTTCAATACGGCACCGGCTGGCCTCCGGTGCGATCGTCGCCGTGACCGACAGCTCCGCCGAATCCTCCGCGGGCGTCGTCTGGCGTCAGCTCACTACGCGCGATCCGGACAGCGCGCCGCGCGCGTGAACTGCATCGCTCGACCGGGATCCACCTCGGGCCTCGGCGTCGACGATGGACGAATCAACCGAGTGATGCGCTCGCGCCCCCACAAGCCCCGCGACGAGGCACACCGAAGGCGACAGGGACCCGCGTGGCGACCGCAAGGCGCGGCCTGGCCGGTCGCAGCGAGCCGCGCCGCACGGGTCTCACGCCAGCAAAGACGTGGCGGCCAGACTCCGCGGGGGCTCGGGGTTCGCGCTGTGAGCCTGAGGTACCGGCGCTTCGGCGGCGAGCGCAGGATCGTCCGCAGCAAGCGCTGATCAGCCGCCGGACGCGATGTGCGGGCCGAAGAGCGATACGAACACCAGACCGGGCCCGATCAGCTCCGAAGCCCGCCTGGATCCACGTGACTCCCAGAGCTGCAGCGGGACCAAGATCCCGCCCTGCTCACACTCCTCGACAGTGAGGTCGGACGCGCTGCTCACACCAGACGCCTCTTCCCCCAGCAGACCTAGCTGGAAGGGCTCCACCTCGAAGATGCGCGCGCCAATCGTCGCGAGGAAACGCTCCAGGCGCACGAGCCAGGGATCCTTCTGCGGATCGAGAGGGTACGAAGCCCCGAATGCAGCCTCGAGCATCCCGGTGGGAATCGAGAGGTCAATCCAATCGGAGCCCGCTTCTTCCCGGATGAGCCACGACATGCTGCCGAGCTCCACATCGTCGAACCTCAAGCACCCCAGGAGAGTCGACTGGTGAAGCACAGGCACGATCGGATCAGAGCCGAACGCGTCTTCGCGCTCCCATGGCCCGCGCAGCGCCGGGTGCTGCCATAGCGCTTCGAGCGCGCGCTTGGCACGACGGTCATCTCCTGCTGGCCCGATCTCGAGCGCCAGCTCGAAGTAATCGCCCCGCCACAAATCCTCACGGAGGTAGGTGCTGCGATCCATGCCGGTCCAGATCATCTGGATACCGTAGCACTCCACCAGCGCATGCTCCAATGACGACGCGCAGGGAGCGGCGTTCGGCCTGAGCGGCGGAGCGTCCTCCGTGGCGTCAGAGCGACCCGAGGTACGCCACGAGATCGTCGAGCTGCGCCGGGGCGAGGGCGGAGACGTCGCCGTGGCGGTCGCCGCCGCAGGCCGGGTCGAACCGGTCGCGGAGCGTCCTCGCGCAGCCGTCGTGCATGAACGGCGCTCGCGCGGAGAGGCCGATCAGCGAGGGCACCTGGAATGCCTCGCCGAAACCGACATCCTCGTTGAGGTTGTTCGTGAGCATCGGCCCCGCGTGGCATTTCGCGCAGCCTACCTGCGCGTCATGGAACAGGGCCTCTCCTCGCCGGACGGCGGCCAGGTCGTCGGGGGGCGAGGCGGGGAACGCCGGCACGCTGTCGAGGAAGCGTTCGAGTTGCTCGACATTCCAATTCCCGGGCCATGAGCCGCCCATGCGCGAGACGAAGACCTCCCGCATGAGGTGGGTGAGGTCGCTCTGATCGCCGCTCCAGTGGAAGGGAGCCGTCTTGAGCACGCCGCCCGCGACCGTCTGGGTTCGCCGGAGGCCGAGCTTGTCGAAGCGCCACGTGTGACCGTCCTCGTGCGCTTCCGGATGGCAGGAGGCGCACGCGATGCCGCGGGAGCCGAGCGGCGGCTTGTGGAACAGCGCGTGTCCCGGGTCCCTCACGCTGTCGCCGGGGAGGTCGATGCCCACGCGATCGAGCGTGTCGAGATCGCGCACCTCGATCCTCGCCGACTCGCGGAACTGGACGACCAGACGGCCCCGCGCCGTGAAGGCGACGGCGATCGGCTGGTTCGAGTGCTGCCACGACCTGTAGACACCGCACGTGCCCGAGGCGTCCTCGCTCGTGATGGTGTCGAGATCGATGAGCTCGGTCGTGTAGCTGCCGGCGCCCACGACCGCGGCGCGCTTTCCGTCCGGCGCGACCGCGATGTCGACCGGGAGCGCGATCTGCCAGAGGGCCGGCGTCGGGAGCTCGGCTCCGTCCCCTGGAGTCGTCGAGGCCGGGGGCAGGACGCTGACGGCGCCGTGCAGGATGCCGCCATCGCAGCCGGCGGCCTCGTAGTAGCCCGTGGGGGCGAGCACGACGGGCGAGGTCAACGCGCGCTGGTGGACCATCGCCGCGCCGCCGCCGGGGAGGGCGACCATGCGCCAGGCGACCGAGGGGCGGTAGTCCGAGGTGATGGCGGCGTGCGCGCTGAACCACGGGAGCGACCGCCGCGAGAGCACCGCTCCGTCCGGGCCGACGACGAGGGTCTCCGCGGATTTGAACCGGCTGACGAGCAGGCGATCGCCCTCGACGATCACGTCGCGCAGGTCGGCGTCGAGCCGTAGCTTCCGGAGCGCGGCGCCGCCCTGGGCCGGGAGCGTCACGAGCTCGCCGCCGGCGCAGGCCACATGGATCGCGTCGAGCGACGCGTCGTAGGCGAGGCCGCGCGGCGCGGGGCAGACGGCGCGCCGGTCGAGCACCTTTGCCGTCCCGACATCGATCGTCGCGAGCTCGCCAGCGCGGCGCAGGGCGACGTGGACGCGGCCGGCCCCGTCTTCGACGACGCGCCCGGGCTCGTCGCCGCGCGCGAGGGGGATCGCGCGGGGCTCGCCGCCGTCGGTGTCGACCACCCAGACGCCGTCGCGATCGGGGTCGGCCGCCACGGCGGTGTGCCCGTCGCGGGCGATCAGCAGCGTGCCGCCGCCGATGGGCGGCGGGGGCTCGTCGATCGCGGGGCTCGACGGCAACCGGTTCGCGGAGTCGTCGGGGTGAGAGGAGCAGGCCGCGACGCCGGCGGCGATCGCGCTCAAGGCCGCGAGGGCCAGGTGGGGTGTCGTGCGGGAGAGGTTCCGATGCATGAGGCCTCCGGAGGTGGCGGGCTGCTCGGCGAGCGCGAGCAACAGCAAACCCAGAACGCTGTCGGGGAGTCGACGGCGCGCGGCCGAGCAAGAGCAAGGCTCGTGCGCGGGCGCAGGGGCGCGGGGGCGCGCGGCGGGCCCCGGGAGGCGCGGGGTTCGGGGGTGCGGGGAGCGATGGGCGGCGGCAGGGGGGGTGTGGTCGCCTGGCATCAGTGTTACGGACAGCCACGCGGGGGCAGCGCGAAGCGGGAGAGGGCTCCGGCGCGAGGGCCGTCAGCCGCGCTGGCGGGCAATCCGTCACCGCTCTTGCCGCCGACACTCGGGAGCCCGCCCTCGCACGGGTTCACCACGGCAGGCCCGCCGGCCACGGTCTCTCCCGTCCCTCGACGTCGAAGTCGACCGGGGCCGGCAGCAGATACTGCTGAAGCCGAGCCGAAATTGTGGCAGCGTTCACGTCATGAACCACCGCGATCGAATCGTGCGAGATCCTCTCGTCTGTGGGGGCGAGCCGGTCATCAAGGGGACGCGGGTCACGCTCCGGACGCTGCTCACCAGCCTGTCGGACGGCGACTCGATCGAGGACATCCTTCGGGACTACCCGACCCTGACCGCGGACGACGTGCGCGCAGTGATCGCGTTCGCCGCGGATTCCGTCCGGGAAGATCTACCGGCGCCCAAGGTCGTCGGGTTCTGAGGCGCATCAACCTGGACGAGAATCTGCCGACTTCCCTGGTCGAGGCGCTTGTGCAGCTCGGCCACGACGCGGACTCGGTGCAGCAAGAGGCGCTTCAGGGGTCGCCAGACGCCGGCGTATGGGCGGCGGCTCAGCCAGAGAGCCTCGACGAGCCCGAGCAGACGACCGAGGAGGCCGAGGCTGCGCGGGCCGAGGAGATCCAGCAACGTCTCGCCAACGTCGACGCCGGGGTCGTCACGCCGGTCCCCTGGCCGGAAGCCCGACGCCGCATCCTGGCGGCTGCAAACGGCCGTCGTGAGGCTCGTTGAGGTTCTGCCAGCCGCACTCGCGGAAGCCGAGGAGGCTGCGGCGTGGTACGCGAACGGGATCCACGCGTAGCGGTACGGTTCGCCGAAGGGATCGAGGCAGCATTGATCCGTATTGCGGAGGCGCCGGACCGCTGGAGCTCGTGGAGGAGTAATATCATGCGCTATTCCGATTCCATCATCGACGAGGTCCGTGCTACCCGCGACGCCATCGCCAAGGAGCACGACGATGATATTGATAAGCTCGCCGAGGCGCTCAAGGCGCGTGAGGCCAAGAGCGGGCGGAAGCTCGTACGGCTGCCACCGCGCGAGGCGACGCTCGTTCGCAAAGCCTCGTGACGAGGCGATGGGCGATAGCTCCGCCCAACAAGGGCCTGCTGACCGACGTGTGGGGGCGCGCAGCGCACCCACACGCGGCAGAAGCCCAAGTCGCTCGGCGAGCGGAGGCGGCAGAGGTGCGATGAGATCGGTCGTCGTTTTCCTGCGGGACACGATAGAGTCTGCGGTCACGGCGTACCTCGACGCCGCCTACCCGGAGCAGCGGGCGCCGTGGGTCGTGTTCGTGGAGGGTGACCCCTGCCTGTACATCAACCTGTACCGGGACGGCCCTCGTGAGCACGAGTCGGAGGACTGGGCCGACATCGTCCATCGTTTCGGCGGTGAGCCGGCGGCCTGCGTGATCGCCGATGTGTCCGGGCGGCACCCCGGCGACGAGCAGGTGGCCGGGTTCGTGGCCGGGCTGCTGGCCCGGTTCAGCGGGGCGGCGATGGACGACTACACCGCGCACCTGTGGTCGCTGGACGAGCTACGGGGTGGGCACCGGGTTCGGGGGCACCCGTTCTTTGACTACAACGGCTGGTTCGCGGAGAAGGGCTCTTAGGGCCGAACCAGGCGCTGCACCTGACCTGGCAGGCCTGTAGGATTTCCCAGATTCGTGGCTCCCCCGCGCCCCCCGCCCGCCGGGCAGGTGAGCTTGTGCGGTTCGCTGGGCGAGCTCCAATCCAGCGATTCAGCAAACCGGCGCGTCTCCAGGGCGACGCCATCCTCCCCCGTGATGATCTCGCCCTGCTCGCCCAGCCGATGCCGCCCTTGACCGGCGGCCCCAGCGTGAAGGTGACGCCCAGGGCCGTGAGCCGGTCCTCGTCGAGGTAGGCGATGCCGATCGAATCGGCCCCGCGCCCCGGGCCGCCGTAGCCGCAGTGAAGCACTGTAAGGCGGCAGGCAGGTCGACCGTTCCCCCGGAATGCATACGAGCTTGGGTCGAGGAGCTGGTCGTCTCGTGATCGCCGTCGCCGCGCTGCTGGCCGCGTGCGGCGACGCACACCGTCCGGGTGGGCCCCCGCGGGGCGCGGAGCAGCCGCCCGAAGCCGCCGTGACGCCGACTGCGGCATCGACGGCGACCGTCGCCGGCGGGCCGACGGGGGCGCCCCTGCCGCCCGGCCCGGCGACCTGCGCTGCCGCGTCGGACTGCGTGTTCGTGGCCGCGACCGACCGCTGCTGCTCTTGCGGCACGATCTCGTCGAGGGCGGTCGCGAGTGCGTCCAACCTGGTGATCTACGACGGCAGCGGAGACTTCTTCCGTGAGCTCAACGCCCGTAGTGCCCCCGCGTGCCGGAACCTCCAGTGCGCCCCGTGCCCGCCACCGCCGCAGCTCGCGTGCGTGGCCGGCACGTGCCAGGCCGCGCCGCAGCCAGGCCCCTGATGTGAATAGGTAACCGGCACCGCGCGGATGGTCACGATGCCCCTGGCTGGGTGGTTACGCCTCGTCCGCCTCGCTGGGGCTAGCCGCCGTCGCCGCCCGGGCCGCCGTCGGACATCTCGATCGCGCTGTCGCGCACGTCACCGTGGCGTGCAGCGCGACGAGGCCGACGCTCGGGGAGCCGTTCTCGCCCCCCTTGTCGCCTCGGCCACGCAGCCACCGCAGCCGCCGGCCCCCGCCGCGCATCGAATCGAGGGGGGCGGCGTGCCTGGCGCCGCGGGCAGCGGGCCGCGGAGGTGGTGCACGAATGAAAAAGAGTTGCGCTGCAACCACAAAAGGCGCGCGAGGCGACGCCGGGGCTGCACAGGAGACCGATCGGGCCTGCGCAGGCGCCAGACGATGATGACGAAGGACCCCAGCGGGGGCGCGCAGGAGGGTCGCGAGGGCCGCGCAGGACGGGGGCCAGTGTAGCGCAGGACACCAACTGGGGGTGCGCAGGAGCGCGCCCAGGCCGCGCAGGAGGGCCTGCGGGGCTGCGCAGGAGACCCACCGGGGCCGCACAGGACGGCGCCGGGGCTTGTTCAGGAAGGCCAATGGGCTGCGCAGGCTGGCCGACGGCGCTGCGCAGAAGGGCGCCGGGGCTTGTCCAGGAGGGTCAATGGGCTGCACAGGAGGGGCGGCGGGGCTGCGCAGGAGAGGCGGCGGGGCTGCACAGGAGGGGCGGCGGGGCTGCACAGGCGTGCCGCGGCAGCGCTATATCGTCCGATAGGGAGCGAGATGGGGGCCGGAGCGCCTTCGGGCAGGGGGCGGCGCGCGCGAGCCTTGGCAATGAGACGGCGGGCCGGAGCGCCTTCGGGCAGGGCGCGACGCGCGCGAGCCGGGGCGATTCGGGGCCGCAGGCACACCTCACCGTCACCGCTGGCGAGTTCACACAGGTAGGGCGCAGCTGTCAGGCCGTATCGGAGGCCGCGCACCAACAATTTCGCGGAAAGTCCGCTGGTCCCAAGCTTGCCAGGCTCGCGAGCGAAGCTTGCCAGGGTGGGAACCGACGTCGAGATGGAAGGGACCCTTCAGAAAGGGCGGCGCGCGCCCGAGTTCTTGGCGTGGGCGCCGCTGGCGGCCGTCGCGCTGTTCACGTTCAATAACTTCTGGCTCAAGGGGCGGGCGCCGGTCGTGCTCGCCGGCAAGCTCAGCGACTTTGCCGCCTGCTTTTTCTTGCCGCTGTTCGTGGCGGCGCTGCTCGCTCGCGTCACGCGCTGGTCGCGAGCGCGGCGGGTGGCGCTCGGGGCCGTCACGACGGCGCTTGTATTCACGCTGGTGAAGACGAACGCAGCGGCGTCGGCCGTGCTCGACGGCTTTTGCGCCGCGCTCGGCTCGCTCGTGGCGCTGCGGTCACCAGCCAATCGCGTGGATCCGACCGACCTGCTCGCGTTGCCGATGGTGCTGCTCGCGTGCTGGTGGTCGAACAATCAGGGGAGAAAACGATGAAGAGGTGGGTAGCTCAGAAGCTCGAGCTGGTGGCGCTGATCGCGACGGGCGCCTCGCTGGTGGCGCACGGCGGGGACATCCCGACGTGCGTTCTGAACGACGCCGAGAGCATCACCGTCAACGTGACCGGCGATTGCGGTCCTGCTGGCGTCGTCACCATCGAGCTGGGGGATGCGTCGTGCTCGGTCAGCGTGAGCGGGGACCAGACGGGCTTGCCTCGCTCGGGGCACAGCAGCAATGGCTTGAGCTCGGGGTTCACCCTGCGGGCCGAGGAGGCAGACGGCATCGAGCGCGAATGCACCGCGAAAAAGCAGGCGGACGCCGAGGACACGTACAAACTGAGCTGCTTTGTCAGCCGCAAAGTTGGCGGTCCGTCCTCGACCCTGGCGTGCGAAGCCGAGCTTTCGCCCGTCAGCGACGGGTGCGACTTGCGCCAATGCGCCCCGCTCGCGTGCCCGGACGGCCAGGAGCCGCGCTCGGTGGCAGGTGCTTGCTGCCCGGTGTGCGTCGAGCCGCCGCCGGTGCCGGCCCACCCGTGCGCCGACGTCGAGTGTCCCAGCGCCTGTCCGGAAGGGCAGGAGCTGGTCTACTCCGGTGCCGGGTGCTGCGCCGAGTGCATCACGCAGTCTGCAGCTTGCTTCGAGCAGCGCGACGCCTTCGAGCCCGAGCGAGCCGCGACGCTCGCGCTGGCGCGCGCCTGCAAGACGGACCTGGATTGTACGTTCACCCTGCTGTGGACGCGCTGCGGCCCCAGCTGTCCGGTCCCCATCGCCGGCAACGCCATCGGCTCGACGTACGAGACGCTGCGCCTCGCGGCCGAGGAGACCTGCCCGGACTGCATCCCGGCGGAGCCCCAATGCAGCAGCGAGCAAACCATGACGGGGCGCCCCGCGTGCGTCGACGGCGCGTGCGTCGGCATCAAATACGAGTGATTCTGCCTCCTCCGTAGAACTCGTGGGTGAGCCATTCGGGCTCCGGCAGGTTCCCGAGCGCGTGGTCGATGGCAACCTCCGCGTGTTCGTAGGTCCGAACCCCGTACGTTTTGGGGGAGACCCCACCTCCGTCGTCATGAACGGGTCCTCGCCGCTCAGCCCGAGCTGGGCCTTCCCCGCGCGCCCGGCGGCCGGGCCTTCGCCGCCACCGGCCGTGGTTCGCCTGCCTGGGTCGCGTAGGCACCGAGCTGCGCGACGAGGTGCTCGAAGACGAGGCGGACGCGGCGCACGGCGCGCAGATCCTCGTGCATGACGACCCAGACGTCCAGGTGGAAGGCGAGCGCGGGCAGCACGCGCACGAGCGGCACCGGCCGCCGGCTGAGCGGGAGCTGGCACACCCCGATGCCGAGGCCGGCGCGCACCGCGGCGAGCTTCGCGACGTCGCTGTCGCTGCGGAACGCATAATCGCGCGGCGTGGTGACGAGCCCGGCGGCGGCGAGCCCGTCGATGATGGCGCGCGAGCGGTCGGCGCCGATGAGGGCGTGGTCCGGCACGAGCCCCGCGAGCGACGTCGGGGCAGCGCGCGCGGCGAGGTACGCCTTGGTGGCGAAGAGGCCGAGCTCGACGCGCCCGGCGCAGCGCCTCACCAGGCCGGCCTGCGTCGGCTCCGCCATGCGCACGGCGACATCGGCGTCGCGGCGCAGGAGATCCTCGGTGCGATTCGTGGCGACGAGCTCGATCTGAAGGCGCGGATGAGCGACGCGGAGCGCGGCGAGCATCGGGGGGAGCACCTCGGCGCCGACGACCTCGCTGCACGTGACGCGCACGGTGCCGCGGTCGGCATCGGCGGGGCTCGACACGGCGCGCACGAGGGCGCGCGCGCTCGCGGCGATGGACTCGGCGTAGGGCAGCGTGGCGAGCGCGAGCTCGGTCGGCACCAGGCCGTTCGGCGCGCGGGTGAAGAGCACGACGCCGAGCTGCGCCTCGAGGTGCTCGATCTGGCGGCGCACGGTGGGCTGCGCGACGCCGAGGGCGCGCGCGGCGGCGGAGAGGCTGCCGGTGCGCATGACGGCGAGGAAGGCACCGTAGAGGTCCCACGAGGGCTCGGCTGGGCTCATCAAAAGATGATGAGCGGATGGACGCATTTGTACAATGTTCATGAGCACCCGCAGCGACCATGCTCTCCACGTCGCCGGCACCCGCGCCGGTGCGCACGACGAGGAGAACGACCATGACCACCGCCGCGACGCTCCCTGCGCTCGACCTTGCTCCCTCGACCCGCCGCCCCGCGCCGCAGCCCATCTGCGAGATCTCGGCGGGCGGGGCCAAGGGCATGCCGCGCGCGCTCCTGCGCCTCGAGGGCGCGCTCGTGCTCGGCGCAGCGCTGCTCGCCTACGAGCACCTGGGCGGGCGCTGGGGATGGTTCGCGGCGCTGTTCCTCCTGCCCGACCTGTCGCTGCTCGGCTACCTCGCGGGCCCGCGCGTGGGCGCGGCGGTCTACAACGCGGGGCACAGCCATCTGGCCCCGGCGCTGCTCGCGGTCGCGTCGGTCGCGCTCGGCTCGCCGGCGCTGCTGCTCGGCGCGGCGATCTGGGTCGGGCACATCGGCTTCGATCGGATGCTGGGCTATGGGCTCAAGTACGGGACGGCGTTCGGCGACACGCACCTCGGCCGCGTGGGCTCGAAGCGCTCTTTGAGTCGAGCCACGTGAATGCCATCGGCGACGATCTCGGCGTGAGCGAGCGCCACCGCCGCCGCGTGTTCCGCGACGCGGTCGGGGTCGGCCCGAAAGCGTTCGCCGAGCTCGCAGGAGGGTCGACGGACTGCACAGGAGGGCCGGCGAGCTGCCGCTCCGCCTATCCCCAGCTCCGCGATCACCTCACCGCCGTGCGCGTCCAGCACGCTGAGACGCGGTGACGCGCGGACCCGCCGCGTGCGACCCCACGCGGGGCCTATCAGGGGTTCCGGCGCGTGCCCGAACGCCGATCGCTGGTGCTCACCGAGATGACGACACGGCGGCGTGGCCGCGACGCCGCCTGAGCCTCCCCTTGCTGCGGCGGCCCTTGCATCGCCTGGTGCTGTTGAGGCCTGTGCGGCGCCTCGTGCTGCTGCGGCCTGCGCGGCGCCTCGTGCTGCTGCGGCCTGTGCGGCGCCTCGTGCTGCGCGGGCCTTTGCGCCGTCGCATGCTGGGCCGGTCGATGGTCTGGCCGATGCCGCTGTGGTCGCTGCCTCGCCTCGTACTGCACCGGCGGTTGTCCTGATGGGTGCTGCGGTGGCCTTTGGGCAGGCGCGTTGCCCGCGTGCTGCGGCCTCTGATCAGGCCCGGCGTTTTGCGGCCCTCGCCCTGGTCCGTGCTGCCGCGGCCTTGGCCCGCCCCCATTCCCGGCATGCGCAGCCGGCCTCTCCGCCCGCCGCGGTCGGTCCCGCGGATCGGTCGTTCGCCCCTCGGTCGTGGGCGCCTCGGGGGCGGGCGCGGGCGCGGGCGATGGGGTGGTCTTCGGCGCTCCCCGCATGCTGAGGCCCTGACGCTCGCGGCGCTTGCGCTCGTCGTAGTTCGCGTCGCCGATGAGGTCGAGCACGGCGCGGGTATCCACCCTTCGCTCGGAGACCCGATGGCGGCCGGTCAATCGGGTCTCAGGGGTAAGCGCGCCGCTGGCGTAGAGCTCCCACATCTCCTCACCATACGCGGCTCGCCGTTGCTCGGGCACGAAGCGCGTGAGGAA
This sequence comes from Sorangium sp. So ce185, assembly GCF_051526825.1. NCBI lineage: Bacteria > Pseudomonadati > Myxococcota > Polyangiales > Polyangiaceae > Sorangium > Sorangium sp. So ce185. The sequence goes on from NZ_CP150316.1 coordinate 3,461,257, forward strand.
GCGATGGAGGTTGTCGACGTCACGGAGCAGGAGCTGCTTGGCGTTCTGGTTCTTCGCGGCGTCCACCGACTGGGGGAAGTCGATGATCACTGGCCCGTCGGCGCTCATGAGCACGTTGAAGTCCGACAGATCGCCGTGCACGACGCCGGCGCACAACATCCGCATGACCTCGCCGATCAGGCGATGATAGACCCACGTGGCCTGCTCTCGGTCGAGGCTCGTCTCGGCGAGGCGAGGCGCGGGGCTGCCGTCGGCGTCGGTGACCAACTCCATCAGGAGCACGCCGTCGATCGCGTGGTACGGCGTCGGCACGCGGACGCCTGCATAGCGCAGGCGGTAGATCATGTCGACCTCGGTCGAGCGCCAGGCGGCTTCGTCCTGAGCCCGGCCGTGGCGCGACCGTTTGTCCATCGCGCGCTGGTCGCGGCTGTTGCGCACCTTGCGGCCCTCGGTGTACGCCGCGCGGTTCTTGAAGCTGCGGTTCTGCGCTTCTTTGTAGACCTTCGCGACGCGCAGCTCGCCGCCCGACCGGACGAGGAAGACCACCGCTTCCTTTCCGCTCATCAGCGGCCGCACAACCTCGTCGATGAGCCCTTCGTCGACCAGCGACGTGAGGTTGCTCGGAATTTGCATGTTCTCGTGTGTCTTCGTTTCTTGGGAGGAAAAATCTCCCGGCCTCCTCTTGCCGCAAAAAATGGTGCGCTGCAACCGTAGCCCACGCTTCGGCGGCTGCGCGTCGCCCGCCTGAAGGTCCCGGCGAAGGACACGCTGGAGCGCAATCTCGCCGCCCGTGGCACGCGCGAACGTCCCTGCCCGTCGTGACCGGCTTCTCGCCCCCCTCGCCGCCTCCGCCGCCGCGCTGGCCCGGCGTGCCCCAGCCGCCGTCGCCGCCCCGGTCCGTTTCCCAGCCGGCTTCGCCGATGCGCCCGATAACCTGGCCGGGGGCGCCGACGGTGCCTCGCGCGCCGTAGCTCCCGTAGCTTCCTTCCGTGCAGCCCACGTCGGCCCCGTCCCCGCGTCCTCGCCGTCCGTAGTTGCTGGGGTTCGGCGTCGGGGTGGGCTCGCCGTCGCGACCGTCCTCCGTGCCGCCGGGCAGGTAGCGCCCGACCGTCAGCCGGACTCCCCCGCGCCCCGGCGGACCAGGGCCCGCAGGTGCGGCGAGAGGGCACGGCCCGAGAAGAAGAGGTCCCGGAACCAGCGCTGCGCCGGGTCGTCGTCGTGGCGCTGCGACCACAGGGCCACGACCTGCGCGGCGGGCAGCTCGAAGGGGGGCGCGAAGACCCGCAGTCCGAACAGCTCGCGGGCGCGCTGGGCGACGCTGCTCGCGATCGTGCAGATGAGATCGGAGCTGCGAACGGCGAGGGGCGCGGCCATGAAGTGAGGCACGCGCAGGGCCACGCGCCTGCTCTCGCCGAGGCGGGCCAGGGCGCGGTCGACGGCGCCGTCGCGGCGGCCCTCGACGCTGACGAGGACGTGGCCGACGGAGACGTAGGTCTCGAGGTCGAGGCGGCGCGCGATCGCCGGGTGGCCCTTGCGGACCACGACGGCGAACGGCTCCTCGTAGAGCGGCGCGCGGCGGAGGCCAGCGGCGGGCACGGGCTGGGAGGCGCCGATCAGGGCCAGATCGACGTCGCCGAGGACCAGCGCGGGGACGGCGTCGGGGGAGAAGCGCTCGATCTCCAGGCGCACGAAGGGGGCGTGTTTGCCCAGGTGGGCGAGCACATCGGGGAGGGTCGTGAGCTCGAAGTGGTCGATGGTGGCGATACGGAAGGTGCGCGTCGAGGTGCGCGGATCGAAGGGCTCGGGGGAAGCGAGGGCGCGGCGGAGATGCTCGAAGGCGGCGGGCAGGGCCGCCCGGAGCTGGAGGGCGCGCGGCGTGGGGGCGAGGCCGCGGCCGAGGGGGGTGAGCAGGGGATCGCCGAAGAGCTCGCGCAGGCGCGCCAGGGAGTGGCTCATCGCCGACTGGCTGACGTGGGCGCGGCGCGCCGCAGCGCTGACGCTGCCCTCGATGAGCAGCGCCTCGAGGGCGGGAAGGAGGTTCAGGTTGATGCTGCGGACATCGATCTCGCTCATGCCTGGTATGAGATACATCCAATTTTCATCATGGGTCCAGCGACGCATGCTGGGCGGCCTATGAACGTGAGCGACGTCGAGGTTCTGGTGACGGGGGGTACGGGGTTCATCGGGCGCTGGCTGCTGGCCGAGCTGACCCGGACGAAGGTCGTGGCGGCGCCGGTGCGCCGCGCGCGGCAGCGGGCCGCGGCGCTCGCCGCGTTCGTCGACGCGCACGGCGGCGATTCGCGGCGGCTCCTGGTGGTCGAGGGCGATGTGGAAGAGGCGTCGCTCGGCCTTTCGGACCGCTTCGAGCACGTGCGCGATGTCTATCACCTGGCGGCGCGCTTCGCCTTCGGGCTCGGCGCGCAGGAGGCGCGGCGCTGCAATGTCGAGGGCTCGCTGCACGCGGCCGGGTGGGCGCTCTCGCGGCCCCGCCTGCGGCGCTTCGTCTATCTCGGCGGCTACCGCATGCTGCACGCGAGCACCCGGCCGGGCGCGGAGAGCGCGCTGACCGAGCGCGCGCGGGGCCGGCTCTACCGCCGGCTCGGCGCCTACGAGGCGTCGAAGCACGAGTCGTATCTCGCCGTGCGCCGCTTCGCGGCCGAGCGCGGGCTGCGCTGGACGGCCGTGCATCCGAGCAGCGTCATCGGCGACTCGCGCAGCGGCGAGACGACGCAGCTCACCGGCCTCGGCGAGACGGTCGAGCGGCTCTGGCAGGGCCGCTTGCCGGCCCTGGTCGGCAGCGAGCGCACCTTCCTGCCGCTGGTGACCGTCGACTACCTGGCGCGCTTCCTGGCGAGCGTGCCCGAGCGCCCCGAGACCGCGGAACAGGACCTCTGCGTCCTCGATCAGGCGACGCCGCGGCTGCCCGCGCTGGTCCGCGGCATCGCCGCCCACCTGGAGCGCCGCCCCCCGAGGTGGGTGCTGCCCGTCGGCCTGGTACGCCTGCTGCCGGAGGCGCTCACCGGCGTGCCGCGAGAGAGCCTGTCGTTCCTCGCCGAGGATGCCTATGACACCCGCGCGGCAGACGCCCACGCCCGCGCGATCGGGCTGGCGATGCCGCCGATCCGGACGAGCGTCGAGCGCTGGTGCGACTACCTCGCGGCGACGCGCTTCGGCGCCGCGCCCGGGAGATAGAGCTGCGCAGCGACCGCAAAGGGCGCGCGAGACGACGCCGCGGCCGGGGCTCGTCCAGGAGGGCCGGCGGGCCGCACAGGAGGCCGACGCACGACGCCGAGCGCCGAACCACAGGTCTGAACGCGCTGAGTTGCTCTCACCAGGTGATCAACGGGGAACGATGCACCCAGGTGTCGTCGCGCACCTGGTCCAAGACGAAGCTCGCGACGTCTCCTCGCGATATCGTTCCGCCGTGGAAGCTCGAGAGATCCGTGAGCGCGCGGATCGTGTTGCGGCCTTGCTTGTCGTTGAGGACGGAGGGGCGAACGAGAACCCAGTCGAGCCCGCTGTCTCTGACGATAGCCTCCTGCCGGTCCTTGTCGGCGTACACCTTGCGCAAGAGGAGCGGGAAAATCAGGTTGTTTGCATGGTAGCTACCTCGGAGAGCGGGACGCCTCCTGAGAGGCGGTCCCGTCGTTCATGCCCCTCGTGGTGATCAGAGCCGGCCCTCCGCGAGCAGCTCGCGGGTGCGCTTCAGCGTCGACAGCAAGGCGCTCTTGTAGCCCTTGTCGCCGTTCATCCACGCCTGCTCGGCCTGCTCCTCGGGGCCGTTCGGCGCTTTGCCGCGCAGGCCGAGGTAGCAGTAGAAGCGGAGCTGGAGCGCGCCGTCGGCGTCCTCGAACAGCTCGTTGATGATCGCGCCCTCGCGGGGACCGGTGGCCTGGAAGAAGGTGACCTTGCTCTGCGGCTCGAACGTGATGATCTCGCGCAGGTCTTCGCCCGCGATCGTGGCCTCTCGCACGATGTGAGAAGCGCTCTCCTCGACGACGTCGCAACGGGTGCAGAGGCCGGGCGGGAGGAACAGGCGGGCGTCGCGGGCCTTGAGGACCAGGCCCTCCCATGCCTGCGCGCGGGTCAGCGCGGTCTCGCCTTCGGGGTTCACGGGGACGGTGGCGGTCGAATAGATCATGAGGATGTTCCTTGTCGTGCGTGTCGAGGTTCGCTCGGCCGTCAGCCCGAGGTCGCGATCTCGGCGGCGAAGTCGCGGTAGGAGCGCAGGGGGCGCCCCAGGAGCGTGGTGAGACGCGCCACGTCGCCGGCCTCGGGGAGCATGCCCTCGCTGAGGAAGCGCTCGCTCATCAGGCGCATGTCGAAGGCCATCCAGCTCGGCATGAACCGCCGGAGGCTCTGCTCGAACCCGGCGGTGTCATCGCCAGGATAGGCGATCGGGCGCCCCAGGACCTCCGTCCAGATGGCCGCGACATCCGCGCCGGTCAGCGTGTCGGGCCCGACGAGATTGATCCGGTCGAGGGGAAGCGGGGCGGCGGCCCGCTCGCGGCGGAGCAGCTCGATGGCCGCGATCTCGCCGATGTCGCGCGCGTCGATCATGGCGAGCCCCTTGCCGCCGATCGGCATCGGGTAGACACCGACTCCGGTCACCACGTCCTTGACCGTGACATCGTTGTTCATGAAGTACGCGGGGCGCAGGATGGTGGCGCGGAGGCCCATCTGCTCGATCATGCGCTCGACGGCGAACTTGCCCGCGAAGTGCGGCACGTTCACGTAGCGGTCGCTGTGGATCACCGACAGGTAGACGATCCGCTCGACGCCGGCCTCGCGGGCGAGGTTGAGCGCGATCAGGGCCTGGGTGAATTCGTCAGGCACCACGGCGTTGAGCAGGAAGAGCGTGGAGACGCCCGAGAAAGCGTTCCGCAGCGCGTCGACGTCGAGCAGGTCGCCCTGCGCGACGGCGACGCCCGCCGGGAAGTTGGCCTTGGCGGGATCGCGGACGAGCGCGCGCACGCCGGCGCCGCGCTTCGCGAGCTGTTCGACGACGTGGCGGCCGACTGTGCCGGTCGCGCCGGTAACGAGGATGGTCATGGGGGTCGCTCCGGTTTGGGTCGAAAGACACCCTGCAAATTAGTGGTTCACAGCCATGCCGATAGACGTTACCTTGGGACAGACCGTCTCGCTGGTGGAACGCATGGATTTGCTCGCTCTCGCTGATTTCAGCCTCGTCGCCCGGCACGGGGGCTTCGGACGAGCCGCGCGCGCCGCGGGGCGCCCGAAAGCGACCCTGTCCCGCCGGGTCGCGGAGCTGGAGGCCGCCCTCGACCTGCGGCTCTTCGAGCGCGGGGGGCGCACACTGAAGCTCACCGAGGAGGGACGGGCGCTCTTCGAGCGAACGGGAGCGTTGCTCACCGAGCTCGACGAGACCGCGGCGGCGATCGCCTCGGGCGGGGGCCGGCCGCGAGGCAAGCTGCGAATCAGCGCGCCTCTGCTCTTCTCGCAGATCGCGATGGGCAAGATCGCGGCCGGGTTCGCGCTGAAACATCCGGAGGTCCGGCTCGAGGTCACGACGGAAGATCGGAAAGTCGACATGGTCGAGGAAGGTTATGACCTGGTGATCCGGGTCAATCCGGATCCGGATGAGAGCCTCGTCGGACGGATCTTGATGCGCGATCGGCTGGTCGTCGTCGCGAGCCCGGGCCTCGCTCGACCGGCGGACAGCCTCGCTGTTCCGGCTGTCGTGCGGGGGGCAGGCGACCGGACCGCAGCCTGGGACGTCATGGCGCCAGCTGGAAGATCACGCATCGTGGTCGATCCAGTCCTGCGCCTGTCGTCGCTCATCATGGTCCGCGATGCTGTCCGAGCGGGCGTCGGCGCCGGACGCCTCCCCATTTCACTCGTAAGTCATGATCTGGCCGCTGGAGCTCTTGTGCATTGGGGCGATGTGGACGGCCCAGACATCGTCCTGTGGACGCTCTATCCGTCCCGGAGGCTGCTGAGCGCTCGTGTCTCCGCCTTCCTCGACCACTTGAAGGAAGCCTTTCCCATGGGAAAGCCTGACGAGCTGGCCGCCTTTATCGGCGCATGAGGCGGCTGACCCCGCCGCGAGCGAGGCGTCATGCGCGGCGGGCGGTCGGGACCTCGTAGGCGAACGAGCCGCGCTCATCGAGGTGGTAGGCGGAGACGTCACGGTCGATCCTGCGGCCGCCTGCGCTCGTGAGCATGCGCCGGGGACAGACGCGCACGCGGGCCTGCGCGGCGCCGGGGAGGAGCTCGAAGCGGCCGGCGCTGAAGCCGTGGAGGCGGGTCACGGCGCCGCCGGGGCCGTCGTGCTCCTCGAGACCGAAGAGGGAGGCGCCCTGCAGGGCGTGGCGCGCGTGGCCGCCGCCGTGGGCGGTGGAGGTGGCGGTGCCCTCGTGCATGTGGCCGAAGAAGTGGGCGGCGAAGCGAAGCGAACGATGAACGCCTCCACCCGCTCCCCGCTGATAGGAAAACGTAAAAAACGGGCTCCGTCGGGCCTCCCGCTGCTCGTGCCCCAGCATGACGACCCTGGTCCCGAACCGCGCTGAAGCGGCGCCTCGGAGCGAAATGTTAACGTTAACAAATCGAATGTCAATTCGGAACGGCGCGTCCTCGCGCCCCGATGGCAGACAGGTCTCCTCCGAGCGCGCCGCGTTAATTCGGCGCGACGCGTCAATATGGCGGGCATCGGACTGCGGTCATGCAGGCGCTGCAGCGGCGCCATCACCGGCGCGCGGCGGCGCGATCTCACGCCGGCGATGCGGTCGCGACGCGACGCGTCGCGACGCGCGCCAGCCGCCGATGGGCTGATGGGCTTCCAGTTCGTCGCCGGTCCGGCGACGATCGCGGCAAGGCGCCCGCCCCTCCTGCCGCGGCGCTGCGGAGGAGCCCGCCAGCCCCGTGATCCCGCGGGATCGAGATACTTACAAACCTGTCGATTGGAATTGACAGCGGTAATGTTAACGTTCACATTGCCGTCCACGGGTGTCCTTGTCGCTGCGCATTGCTCGGGTCGCCACGCGTACCGAGGCCTTCGTCATCTGATCGATTTTTTTGCACCAGCTCCGTTCGCTCGGTCGTCGCGGCAGCGGTCGCTGAACGATGGGGATGGGCATCGGGCCGAGGGGGCTCCACCAGAGAACACGGCATACCGCGCTCGTTCGGCGGCTGTCGTGAAATATCGATTGCTGTTCACCGGAGATGATCCCCTCAAAGATGCGGCGGTGCTGGCCACGTGGCCGGGTCACAACGCCTCGCGGTGTCTGTCTCGTTCGGCGCGATGACGGGGCACCTGATCCATCGGTTTTCTCTGCCCCCGCTCCTGGTGACGCTCGCGGGCATGTCCTTCGCCCGCGGCGCGGCGTTCCTCGTCAGCATGCAGCCCATCGGCATCGATCACATGGTCAATTTACCAACCTCGAAGAGCGGTCTGGGCAGTGCTTGAGCGCGATGGTGCGACGGTCGACAAGCGAATAGAGAGGAGGCCTCGTCGCTGTTTGGCGCGGCGTAGTCTCGTCTCGAATCTCCTAGATACAACGCATTCGAGATCTGAAGGGAACTGTCATGAGTAAGAGAATCCTGCAGACCCGGCGCTCGCTCTCGGGCGCCGCCGCGTTGACTGTTTCGCTTCTGCTTGGAGCCCTCGCTCCAGGGGCGGCGTCCGCCGCGGACCCCGTCGAGAAGCTGCAGGAGTTCGCGCTGGACGAGGTGAGCGTGACCGACGCGTACTACCAGAACATCTCTTCGAAAGAGATCGCGTACATCATGAGCCTCGACCCCAACCGGCTCCTGGCGGGCTTCAAGGCGGTGTCGCAAGGAAAGGACCCTGGGAATGCGACGGGCCTCAATCTCTACGGCGGGTGGGAGGGCGGCTGGAGCCTTCTGCGCGGGCACACGATAGGCCACTATCTGTCCGCCATGGCGCGAGCGTACAAACAACTCAGTGGCTCCGACGCGGGGCAGAGCGCCGCCATCGCGCAGAAGATCGACTACACGATCGGCCAGTTGAAATCATTCCAAGACGCGAGTCCAAAAGGGTACCTGTTCGCGTCGCCGGAGACGCATTTCGACGTCATCGAGGGGAAGGCCAGCGGCTCCAGCTGGGCGCCGTGGTACACGATGCACAAGATCATCGCGGGCCTCATCGACGTCTACGAGTTCGAGGGAAATGCGACGGCCCTCGAGATCGCGAGCAGGTTGGGGGACTGGGCCTACAATCGCAGCTCAACCTGGAATGCGGACCTTCGAAAGAAGGTCCTGGGCGTTGAGTACGGCGGCATGAACGACTGCCTGTACGATCTGTACAGGCTGACGAACAAGGCCAACCACCTGGCGGCAGCCCACGTTTTCGACGAGGACACGCTCTTCACTCCGATTTCTCAAGGCAACAACGTCCTGCCAGGCAAGCACGCCAATACGCAAATCCCCAAGTTCATCGGCGCCCTGAACCGCTACCGGACGCTGGGCCAAACGGAGAACTTCTACTACACCGCGGCAGAAAAATTCTGGACCATCGTGTTGAGGGATCACACGTATGTCACCGGTGGGAATAGCCAGCTCGAGCATTTTCACGAACCCAGGCAGCTGGACGCGCAAAGGGACAACGTGAACAACGAGACGTGCAACTCGTACAACATGCTGAAGCTGGCGAGGGGGCTCTTCAAGGCCACGGGGGACGTCAAGTATGCCGACTACTACGAGCAGACCCATATCAACGAGATCATGTCTGCCGTCAATCCGACGAACGGAATGACGACCTACTTCAAGCCGATGGGGACAGGGTACTTCAAGCTGTTCGGCAAACCGGAGGACACTTTCTGGTGTTGCAACGGAACCGGCATGGAGAACTATACCAAGCTCAATGACAGCTTGTACTTCCATGACGACACGGATCTGTACGTCAACATGTTCCTCAGCTCGACGTTGAATTGGTCCGCGCGGGGGCTGTCGTTGAAACAGACCTCCAATTTCCCTGTTTCCGACAAGGCGGTTTTCGAGATCGCCGCTGCCCCGGACGATGCGGTCACGATCAACTTCAGAAAGCCCTCCTGGGTTGCTCGGTGTCAGCCCGTGACGATCACGGTCAACGGTCAGGCGTGCGACGCAACGGAGGCGAACGGCTATCTTGCGGTAAGTCGCGCCTGGAAGCCCGGCGACAAGGTGGAGCTCACGCTGCCGATGGAGGTGAAGGTGTCGAGGCTCCCCGACAACCCCAATGCGGTGGCGTTCGTCTACGGACCGGTCGTCTTGAGCGCCGGTCTCGGGACGGAGAGGATGCTGTCGGAGCCCCAGTGGGCATCCGCGAAGGCTACTATCCCCCCTGGTGTCGTCATCAAAGACACCATCGGCATCAACAACGGTATCACGATCAACGAGTGGATCGCCGACATCGAGAACAACCTGGTTCAAACCCCGGGTACGGTGGAGTTCACGCTGCGGAACACGGACTCCAATAACACGTTGAAGTTCACTCCGCACTATCAGCGATACGAAGATAGGTACGGCATCTACTTCCGCCTCACCGGGACGGCGGGTGAAAACATCCCAGACGACGGCGAGTGCTCGCCCCCTCCTGGAACTGGCAAGCTGTGCGATAGCGTCTCGCCTTCGGAAACCGTCGGAGCGACAGGCAGCGGAGCGACAGGCAGCGGAGCGACAAGCAGCGGAGCGACAGGCAGCGGAGCGACTGGCGGCGGAGCGACGAGCAACGGATCCACCGGCGGCGCGTCCGAGGGCGGCTCCGGTGGCTCGGGGGGCGCGGATGATGGCACCACGGACCAGGGCAGCTCGGGTTGCTCCTGCAGTCTCATTCGTGCTTCGTCGGAGCGCTGGCCATTCGCCGCGCTGTTCGGCCTTGGCCTGGTCGCGTGGCGCCGGGGGAGACGTCGTGAGGCGCCGCAGGGGTCGCGGACCTTCGGTGCGCGATAAGCCCCCACATCTGCCTGCGCCCGAGTAACCTCTCGCCGCTCGGGAAGCATGAACATGGTTCGACGCTCGACCAGCTCATTTGTACAGAGCTGGCGAGTGTCGTTTGGAAGCGCGGCGTCGATGCCGTCCTCGCCCGAGATCCTCTTGCCCTCCTGGTCCCCGCGGTTGCCGCCCTTGCCCGGCGGCAACAGCGTGAAGGGCGTCATGCGCGGCGGGCGGTCGGGACCTCGTAGGCGAACGAGCCGCGCTCATCGAGGTGGTAGGCGGAGACGTCACGGTCGATCCGCCGCCCGCCTGCGCTCGTGAACATGCGCCGGGGGAAGACGCGCACGCGGGCCTGCGCGGCGCCGGGGAGGAGCTCGAAGCGGCCGGCGCTGAAGCCGTGGAGGCGGGTCACGGCGCGGCCGCCGGGGCCGTCGTGCTCCTCGAGACCGAAGAGGGAGGCGCCCTGCAGGGCGTGGCGCGCGTGGCCGCCGCCGTGGGCGGTGGAGGTGGCGGTGCCCTCGTGCATGTGGCCGAAGAAGTGGGCGGCGAAGCGACCGGCCGGGTCGACCTCCTGGCGGAAATCCTGGCGTGCCTGCGGGTGGAGCCACTCGGGCGGGTGGTGGGTGAGCAGCAGGTTGATGTGGTGGCGCTGCAACCACTCGGGGGCGTACTCGTCGCAGACGGCGTGGAGCTGGCGCGGGTCCACGGCGAGGCGCTCCTGGTAGTCGGCGCCGGTGAGCTGCAGGAAGGCCGAGTTGAGGCCGATGACGCCGAGCTCGAGGCCGTGGAGCGACAGCGAGTACGCGCTGTCGCCCGGCAGGAGGCCGAGCCTCCGGCGGTCGCGGACGTGCCACCGGCAGGAATCGACCCAGTCGGTGTAGGGCCTGAAGATCTGCGCGAGGCGCTCGCGGTAGCCGAGGGAGTCCTGCGCGTCGAACACCTGGTCGCGCAGGCGCGAATTGGCGTGCCACTGCGAGAGGGCGAGCACGTACGGGTCGAGGTCCCTGGGGCGGTTCAGGTCGTGGTTGCCGGGCACGGTGATCAGCCGCGGCTGCGAGCCGAGCTGGTCGAAGCGCCGCCACAGCCTGTCGAGGGTAGCGTCGAGCTTCTGGAACTCGTCGCGGGTGCCGCACTGGGTCAGGTCCCCGGTGAACAGCACGAGGTCCCACGGGCCGCACACGTCGTGCAGGCGCGCGAGGTCGTCGAACAGCGCGGTCATGACGTTCGGCCACAGCCAGCTCGTGCCGCCCATGCCCTGGTGGAGATCGGTGAGGTGCAGCCAGCCGAGCGAGGCGGGCCTCGCGGGCGTGGACGGCGCCGGCCGCGGGGCGCTCGCGTCCTCCTCGGGAGGGCGGGTCGAGCGCGACAGCTTGGCCGAGGCGTCGGGACCCCGAGGGGCCAGGGCGACGGTCGTCGCGTCGCGTCGGGCAGTCGGCCGCGCGGGCTCCGGCGCGGGGGGCGCGGGCTCCGGCGCGGGGGGCGCGGGCGGGGCTTCTTCGAGCTCGCCCGCGTCCGAGTCCGCGGTTTCTCCGGCGAGCTGGGCCCCTTGCCAGAGCAGCACGTCGGCGCCGTGGGGCGAGATCGTGTGCTCCGCGAGGAGCTTGCGGACGCGTGCGCTGTAGTCGAGGTACCCGGTCGGCCTGCCGAGCGCGATGGGCGGGCCGCCGTCGATCGCGGCGAGCCCCCGCGCCATCGTCGTGGTCGCCGGCGGGAAGCGCATGGGATCGCGGGTGTGCAAGATCATCGACGGGAACAGCCAGCCGCCGCCCGGCAGGCTGCGCCCGCGGCGGAGCTCGGCCAGGTGCTCGGCGAGCCAGGCGTCGTCGGCTCGCCATAAAGAAGGCACCGCCGCGTTGACGCCGTCGAGCGCGGCGGCCAGCAGGTTCGCGTTGTTGCCGATCAGGCCGGTGGCGAAGCGGTTGTTCACGTCGCGGCCGTCGACGTGGTCGGCGTTGAAGAGCTGGAGCAACCGCCGGAGGCCGGCCTCGTCGAGCTTGCCGAGGGAGCCCTCGATCAGCGCGCGCGCTCGCGCGAGCGCGTCCTCCCGCCGGGCGATGCGCTCCGGGTGCAGCTGAGCCCGCGTCTGGAGCAACACCTGTTGGCGATCGAGCATGGGCGGCGACTATATCCTGGCGCGGCTCCCGTCGGCGCGCCTCGAACGAACGGGCGTGGCCCTGGCCGGGCGAGGCCATCCGAGCGATCATGCCCTCGTGGAAGCCCTGCTCCTCTCCGCGCTGGGGGTCGCGCTGACGCTCGGCCTCGGCGGGGCCGGGCTGCGATGGGCGCTGCGGCGCGCCGAGCGACAGCGGCTGCGCCGGGCGTGCGTCGACGCGATCGCGAAGCTGCGGCCAGCCCGCTTCACCGCCGCGAGGGGCCGAGCGGTGCCCGTCGGCGAGCCGCTCGTCGCGCCCTTCAGCGGGCGCCCGTGCGTCGCCTTCCGGGTCGTGCGCTGGCGGCAGGAGCGCAAGGGCGGCTTCGGCCGCAACAACCTGGGCTTCGTCTGGGTCGTCGACGACGACGCCGAGTGGGCCCCCGACTTCGCCCTCGACGACGGCACGGGCCAGGCGCTCGTCCGACCGAGCGGCCACGTGCGCTTCGACCTCGCGGACGCCGAACCGCCCCCGGACGCCGCCGGCCACGTCGACGCCTTTCGCGAGCGCTACGGGCACGAGCGCGCGTCGTTCTTCGCCGGCTTTCACGGCGCGGTTCGCTACCGGGAGACGGTCATCGAGGTGGGGCAGCCCGTGCTCGTCGCGGGCGCCGCCGCCGTCTCGAGGCCGCTCGACGCGAACGACGCGCGGGACGGCCATCGCGCGTCGCCGCGGCCGATCGAGCTTCGGCCCGACGACGACCCGCTCTACATCGGCGACGGCCGGCGACCGGACGCGTGATCCCCGATGTCCACCGCTGTGCACGACCTCGCGCAGGGGAGCGCCCGCGTCACGCGGTCGTGACACTGAGATGCAGCGGTAACATCTGGGCGTAATGCCCGCGTGACAGCAGCCGCCGACGCGCTCGGGGAGGACGCGCTGCGAGCATGTCTCGCGCTGGCACGGAAGCTGCGGATGCTGCGCGGTATGACCAACACGACGACAATCGAGGGAACCAACAAATCGAGAACCGGCAATTCGCTGCGCGGCGCGCTCTCGGTGGCCGTGACCGCGGGTCTGGCGCTCGGGGCTGGCGCGTGTCAGCTCGCCGACGAGGTGGAGGAGGCCGAGGGCATCGCCGCCCACGGCATCTCCGCGGAGGGCATCGCCAACGTGGCCGGATGCGCGCTGACCCAGGCGGGCTGCGGCGTAACCACCACCTGGTCATCGTTCTGCGCCGAGCCCGGCGCCCTGCAAGCCGCCTACTTCGACGAGGTGGCCGAGGACGTGGCCTACGTGTGCGACGACGCGCTCATGCAGCGGGCGGGCGATGACGCGGGCAAGCTGGTCTCCGATTATACCTCGTCCAACGCGCTGCCCGCCGAGGGGCGGGACATCGCCATCAGCAACGCTCCCGATCGGTTCATCGTATCTCACGCCGGCGGGCTCGCCGTCTTCCACGGCATCCAGTTCGCCAGCAATTTGCCGCGCGTGGATTACGCCGCCGCCTGTCCGGGGCCTGTCGCCATCGGCGACCTCAACCACGACGGCCGCGATGACGTGGTCGTGGTCGAGGTATGCAACGACAGGATCGTTCGCCGGCTCAGCGATGCCAGCGGCAACCTCGGCGCGCCGCTCGCCTATGGCATGGGGACGACCTACATCCACGACGTCGCCCTCGGCGATTTCAACGGCGACGGTCACCTCGACGTGGTGACTGCCAACCAGCATGAGGCGGACGGCCTCACCCCTGGCAAGGAGGGCTACGTCACCGTGCGGCGCGGCACCGGAACGGGCTCCTTCCTGGCCGCCGCCTCCTACAAGGTGGCGCCGTTCGACGGGCTGCGCATGGGCCACCCTGTGAAGGTCGTGGCCGCGGACATGAACGGTGATGGCTTCGACGACATCGTGACCGCGAACCTGCCGCGCAAAGCCAATCCGCTCAGCTGGCCGTGCTTCTCGGGCATCGACGGCAGCTGCCCGGACGTGAGCATCCTGCGCGGCGCTGCCAACGGTTTCCTCGCTCCGGTCTCGCGGGACAGCGGGGTGTCGCAGGGATTCAAGCTGGTCCACGGGCTGGTCGTGGACGACTTCAATACGGCCGGCGCGGGCATGCTCGACATCGCTGTGGCCACGTGCAGCGCGGCGACCCTCGACTGCGACGCGCGCATCTCCATCCTGCGCCAGACCGGCGGCGGCACCAGCTTCGCCGCGCCCGTGGTGCGCGAGATCGGGCCGGGTAGGATCGGAGGGATCGACTCCATCCACCCCATTTTCCTCGAGCCTGGCCTCATCTGGACCAGGCCGGGCAGCAACACGCTGGGGTTCCTGCGCGCCGAGTGAGGGCGCCGGGGGCGGCGCGGGGGAGCGTCGATCCGCTCATCTCGGCGCCGCCGGCCTCCCCGCGCCGGCGGCGGGCGCGTCGAGCGGCACGGTCGTCGTGCAGGTCCCCGCCGCGACCTCCACCGTGCGCCCGGCGAGCTTCACCCTGGCCGCGTCCCGGCCCCCCGCGCGGCTCAGCCGCACGAGCTCCCGGCCCGTCTTCGCGTCGTAGAAGAGCTCCTCGGTCTCGAGCCGCCCGGGGTCGCACGCGTCGGCCCCCGCTTCGTCCGCGCTCTTCCAGGCGCGGAGCTCCGCCTCGACCGTCACGTGCACCACGTCGGGCGCGAACCGCACGTCGAGCCGCTCCTCGGGGATACACGCCATCCGGTTCATCGCCGTGAGGTCCGTCGTCCGCAACACCATGCCCGCATGGAACACGAGCAGCGCGCCGTCCGGCCGCGACAGGACGTGATCCTCGATCTCGCCCTGGGTGCTGTTCAGGTACCGCGTCAGCAGCCACGGCGAAGGGCCCGTGCAGCGATCCGCGCCGTGGCGATCGCAGAGCGAGCGCTGCGCCTCGGCCTCCGTCGCGGGCTCCTTCGGCTCCACCTTCGGGTCGTTGTCCCGGTAGAGCTGCTCGTAGGCGTCGAGCCAGCCCCGCGCGACGACGAGCCTCGGCGCGAGGAAGTCGCCTCTGGACGGGGCCTCGCGGCGCTCGACGAGCACGCCGCACGGCATGCCGGGGCCCGCCTTGGCCCTGGCCGCGGCCGTGGGCGACAGGAAGAACGACCGGGCGAAGGCGGCGCGGGCCAGCTCGGCCTCGCCGCGCAGCTCGTCGAGCAGACCGAGGTTGTACCAGATCTGGGCGGCGAGCTTGTCGTCGGGCCCGAGCTGCTCGGCGCGCTGCAGGTCGGCGGCGGCCGCGTCGAGGTCCGCGCCGAGGCGCATCCGGGCGTGGCCGCGCTCGGCGAGGGCGCGCGGCTCGTGCGGCATCGCGGCGAGCGCGCGGTCGAAGGCGGCAATCGCCTCGGCGTACCGGCCCTCGCGCGCGGCGGCGCGGCCCCGGCCGAGGGCGCCGAGGTACGCCGCGCGATCCACCGGCGCCGCGTCGACGCGAGGTGACCCGGGCAGCGCGGCGGCCGAGCCGCTGGGCGTGGGGGCGAGCGCCGCGGCGCCGCCCGAGGCGAGCGGGGCGACGGCCGCGTCGCTCGACGCGGCGGCCGGAGCCGCGGCGCCGGCGAGCGCCTCGGGCGCCGGCTGGGGCGCGGCCGAGGGATCCGGCGCGCAGTCGCGGCACCCGGACGCGGCGAGGACCAGAAGGAGCGGCAGGGAGCGACACACACGCATCGGTCGCCCAGGATAACCGAAGACCGCGCGCCAGGGCCGGACCGCAGACCGGAGGAGTCGGGGGATCCTTGCTCGTCGCTGCCGGCGCGTGCGTGCGCCGAGGGCACGCCGCGCCCCGCCTGGGGACCGCGGACCGCCAGCCCTGCGAGCACGGAGCCTGCTCGGGCACCTCTTCGGCGGCCGACTGGCGGGGATTGCGGGAGCCGCCTCTGGTTCGGGATATTTACTCGGATTCTACGCAGATGGCATCGCCGAGCGAGCGAGAGTCGGTCGCGCGGACGTTGCAATCGTACCCTGCACCGTCAATGGAGCCACCTCCACCGATCCTCGCAATTCCCCACAGCCCGACGTGAGGGCATATCTCCTCCGCGTAGGCGGAGGCGGTCGCGAAATCCACGTGCTCGAAGCCCTCGATGCACTGCTCTCCGCCTCTCACCACCGCAAAGGTGGTCCCGCCGATGTCGAAGAGCTCGTAGTTGGGCTTGCAGAGCGTGTAGTCCAGCTCGCGGGTATCGTTCGCATGCTGCTGGCAGCTGTTCCAGGGGCCATCTATCGAACCCCCGTCCGCGATACGAAAGACTCCTGAATAGGGGAGCTCGTCGCAGCGGCCGACGAACGTCCAGAAGGCATCCACCGGGGTCAACGGTGCGTATCCTACGGGGCAACCATCTCCTTCGTAGACTTCGTACTCCACCGCCTGAGCTTGCGCGGGTGCGCCCAGCGAGATCGCTCCGGCGGCGAGGCCGCAGGTCAGGGCGCGCATGATCGTCGTGCGACAGGTGTGTTTCATTTGTCCGCCAATGGGTTGTGATGGGTTATGTTTCCAAGCCAGGCGCGTGGTCGGCGCAGGGGTTTATCGGTGCATCTCGGGCATGCCGCAAGATGCGCTGCGGGCTCCGCAGCGGAGCGCCCGTCCCGTGCTCCGTCGGCCGGCGCGGAGGTATCATTTGCACAGGTGGAAACTCTGTCAACGTCGAAACGAGCATTCCGTTTTCATGGATATCTCTGGTTGAGATGGAAATGGCAATTGGATGCGCAGAGTGTGCGGCGGCATGATGGGCGTCGCCAGCCAGCGCGCTGGAACGGCGGCGTTCGAGGGGTGGAACAGTGCTGTCGCTGCTGCGGGGAGTCGAGCCGGGAAGCGAGCCGCCGATCCCCCAGCGCTGGAGGGCGCGCCGCGGATGCAGCTCGATCGCGAGCGGCTGAAGACCGTGTACGCCGGAGCGACGCGCAAGAGCAGCGTCGAGGAGCATTTCATCTCCATGCTGGACTCGTATCCTTCCGTAGTAGACCGCTACGGAGTCGGACGACCGAACGCGTGACGCGAGGGGGCGCCGCCAGGCGCTGCGTGGCGGAGCAGCATCCTGACGCGCACGTCCAGACTTTTTTTTGGCCGGGCGCGTCGCACGTCGCGCATCGCACGAGTTGCAGGCGCCTGGCACGTCCAGGCTCCACGAGGACCCGCCGCGCCGACCCGGCGCCAGCGCGGTCCAGGGCCCAGGCTCACCGGAGGTTGCTGATGAAAACGGTCCAGATCCAATCCATCTTCCCCTTGCGTCTGGGCGGCTCGCTGCTGCTCGCGGCGAGCCTCCTCGCGTGCTCGTCGGACGGCGAGCACGACCCGGGGAGCACGAGCTCCGCGGGGACGGCCGGCGGTGGAAACGAAGGCGCCGGCGGCGACGGCGCCGGGGGCGGCGATGCTCAGGGCGCGCGGTGCGACCCTGGCAAGCCGTTCGGGGCGCGCGAGGTGCTCGAGGAGATCGAAGGCGACGTCCTGTCGCCCTGGCTCACCGCCGACGAGCTCACGATCCTCTTCTCCAGGCAGACGGAGGACAACGACAACGAGCTCTTCATCGCGACCCGGCCGTCGCGCGACGCGGCGTTCGGCGCGCCGCGGCCGCTCACCGGCGTGAACACGAGGTCGGCCGAGTACGGCGCCTCCATGTCGCCGGACGGCCTCTCGCTCTATTACATATCGACCGCCCAGGCCTACGTCTCGAGGCGCGCTTCCACGGCGGAGGAGTTCGGGCCCGGTGAGCTGATGACCTCGGATGATGTTTTCCTCAACGGCCTGCAGGTGGTCAGCGGCGGGATCTACTACGTGACCGCGTATCAGGCCGGCGATAACGAGCTCTACTTCCTCGCAGACCCGACAGACCCGCTCAGCGAGCCGTATCCAGCTGTCGAGTACGACGGCAGGAGAGAGCGCCCGGGAGGCGGGTTCCACATCAGCCCGGACGGGCTGACGCTCTATTACTCCACGGCGATGTCCGGGGACGGGAGCACGACGTTCTACCGCGCCACGCGGCCCAGCACGGAGGTGCCGAAATTCCGTGACGTGGAGCCGATCGCCGAGCTCAACGACCCCTCGCTGACCCCGAAGGTGCGCACCGTCGGCTGGGTGTCGGACGACGGGTGCGTGCTCTACGGCCCGACCGGCCTCTCGCCCGAAAACCAGTACGACATCGTGCGGGCCACCCGGGGGAGATGAGGCGCCCGCGACAGCGGCCCCTTCGCGCGCGCCGCCTTGCCTCACCTCACGGCTGGACGCCGGTCCGAGGTGGCGATCGGCTCAGGGGAGGCGCGCGCGCGACGCGACCCAGCGCGCGATCTGGTCGCCGAGGATCGGCAGGGTGACCGCGCCCGCGCCGAGCAGCGCGTCGTGGAAACCCTTGATGTCGAACCGGGGCCCGAGCTTCTGCTCGGCGTCCTTGCGCAGCCGCAGGATCTCCAGTTGCCCGACCTTGTACGCGAGCGCCTGCCCGGGCCAGGTGATGTAGCGATCGACCTCGTTCACGACGACGCCCTCGCCGAGGATCGTGTTCTCCATCATGTACGTCACGGCCTGCGCGCGGCTCCAGCCCTTCGCGTGGAGCCCCGTGTCGAGCACGAGCCGGCACGCGCGCCAGGCGTCGGCGCTCAGCATCCCGAGCCGATCGAGGTCGCTGGAGTAGAGCCCCATCTCGTTCGCCAGCCGCTCGCTGTAGAGCCCCCAGCCCTCCGTGAACGCCATGACGTTCGCGTGCTTGCGAAACGCGGGCACCTCGCCGAGCTCCTGCGCCAGCGCGACCTGGACGTGGTGGCCAGGGATCGCCTCGTGGAACGCGACGACCTCGGACTCGAAGCGGCGGCGCGTCTCGGGCGCATACGTGTTGACGAAGTACGTCCCGGGGCGGCTCCCGTCCTGCGCGGGCTCGCGGTAGAAGGCGGGCGGGGAGTGCTTCTCCTCGAACGCCTCCATGCGCTTCACGACGAGCGGGGTCCGGGGCAGGGCGCCGATCCACGCAGGGAGCGCGGCCCTGGCCCGCGCGACCGCCGCCGACGCCGCCGCCTCGACCTCGTCGCGCGTGGCGTAGGCGAGCGCCTTGTCCTCGCGGAGGCGGCGCTGGATCTCCGCGAGATCCGCGGTGCCGAGCGCCTTCGCGCCGAGCGCCTTCATCTCGTCCCGGATGCGCGCGACCTGCTCGAGGCCCATCGCGTGGACATCGTCGGCCGAGAGCGGGAGCGAGGTGCTCGCCTGGATGAGGCGCGCGTAGCACGCCTCGCCGCCGGGCACGTGGGACAGGCCCGCGCGCGCCTGGTCCCTGGCGCGCGGCAGGATCTCGCGGGCGAGCGCCTCTCGGTAGCGCGAGAAGGCCGGACGGGCGCCGCCCTCGACGGCCTGCTCCACCGCCGCCGCGAACGATTTCTGCTCCGCTTCCGGCCAGTCGGGGTGCGCGGCGTCGCGGGGGCTCATGAGCGCCCACTCGCCCGAGGGCTTCGCGAGCAGCTCGTCGAGCTGGTCGATCACGCGCTCCACCGTGGCGCGCGGGGCCACCTTGCCCTGCTCGAGCGCTCGCCGGAGCCGGTCGGTGCGAGCGTCCACGTACGCGCCGATCTTGCTCCAGCGCGCGACGAGGGCGCGGCCCTCCTCCACCGTGCGCACCGTCTGGACCCGCGCGAGCTGGAAGAGCTCGACCTGCGGCCCCCCGAGCTGGTCGGCCGTCCACGCCGAGAGGTCACACGCGCGCCACGCGAGGTCGCTCTCGATCTCATGGACAAGCATCCCGTGCGTGACGCGATCGGGGAGCGCGAGGGACGCCGCGTCGATCGCGCGCGCCCGCCCGAGCAGCGCCTCGAGGCGCGCGATCTCGCGCGCGCGGCCGGCCTCGGTGACGTCGGGGAGGCGGTCGTCGTGGCTGCGGAAGCCGAGGAACGTCGCGTCAACGGGCTCGGCCGCGAGCCGGCCGTCCCAGTACTCGCCGGCGAGCGCCGCGAGCCGCGCCGCCGCGGCGGAGCCTTGCGTCTCGGTGCGCGCCGGCGTCGCCGGCGACCGGGGCTCGGTGCAGGCGAGCGGGGTCAGGGCGAAGAGCGCCAGCGACAGCAGCACGGTCCGTGATGAATGGAACAAGGAGCCCTCCAGCGTGGATGCGATGATGCCTCTTTCCGTCAAGGCGCGCGCACGATTGCCTGGTGGATGCCAGTTGCCTCGGTGTTCCGTCGCTCGATCGTACATCGACGGCGTCGATTTCATGCGCTCGAGCGCTCCCGCGCAAGCCGGGGCGAATTTTGCGGGACGTGGCGCTCAGTCCACATAGCTCTCGGCCTTCGACGCCATCACCAGGACGAGCGGCGAGGAGCCGAGGAGGTTGCGCTCGATGGTGTCGCAGATGCGCGTGAGCGGCAGGTCGTTCGGCTCGTGGCCGAAGGGGTCGTCGAGCTCCCCGCCGAGCGCCTCGATCATCAGGACGGGGTAGGCCACCATCATCGTCACCAAGGGCGTCATGAACCCGATCGCGTTGATGAGGGCGAGGGGCAGCGTCGCCAGGTAGAGCGCCACGCCGCGCCGGAGGAGCAGCACGTAGCCGAGCGGCGTCGGCGTCTTGAGGATGCGCTCGCAGCCCCCGAGGCAGTTGACGAGGACGTTCAGCTCCTCCTCGGCGCACACCGCCATGTTGCGCTCGAGGCTCCCGGCCCGCGCGAAGGCCGCGAGGCGCTCGGAGACCTGCTGCGCGGCGTAGAGCGGCGGGTGGGGGTGCGCCGCCATGGCCTCGACCTGCCCCGCGGAGAGGAGCCGCTCGATCTCGGGGCGCTCGGCCTGCCCGCGCAGCGAGCGCCGCGAGGCGTGGACGAACACCACCACCCACACGGCGAGCTCGCGCGCCTCGGCCGGGTCCACCGCGGCGTGCGCGTTCACGATGCGCGTGATGTTGCGGCTCGCGTTCACGATCGAGCCCCAGAGGGTCCGGCCCTCCCAGAAGCGGTTGTAAGCCGTGTTCGTGCGGAACGCGAGGATGAGGGCGATCACCGCGCCCGCGACCTCGTAAAAGCCGATCGAGAGCCCAACGCGCGGGATGTAGCGGTCCGCGAGCCACAGCGCCGCGGCGATGACCCCGAAGGCCAGCACGCGCCGCATGACGCCCGGCGAGAAGGAGCCGCGCGGGGACACCAGCAGGTGAATCCATTCGCTCCTCGGGTACGGGATCATCGGGCGCGGTCCTGGCGGCGCTCCCCGCAGCGCATCGCGCCTCCGTACCAGCAGGGGGCCTATGCCGCAACGCCGCGGGCCCCAAGGGGGTAAGCCCGCCCGTCGCACGACCGGACCCGGGCGCCTGGCGCGGGCGCGCCGGACGCGGGAGACTCGCCCGTCCGACCGGGCAGGGCAGACCGCGGTGGCTCTGCGCGCCCGCGTCGCCTGGAGCCGTCGCTTGAAGCCCCTCTCCCCCGTCGTCCTGTTCTGGGTGGCCTCCCTCCTGGCCTGGCTCCTCGTCGTCGTCGCGGCGCGGCGCCGCCGCGGCCGGCTCTACGCCCGGTTCGTCGGCGTGCTGCTCGGCATCCACACGCTGATCGCGTGCGCGCTCTTCCGCCACGTCGGCCCGCTCGCGCCGGCGTTCGCGTACCTCCACGGCGCGGTCTACCTGCACTTCCTCCTGCTCTCGCGCCCGCGGATGCGCCCGCTCGTCTACCGGGCGCTCGTGAGCATCCCGGCGTCCTACTTCGTGGCCGCGACCTTCCTGTCGTTCCCGTGGGCCATCGCGGGCGCCCTCGGCGCGACGCCGTACGGCCTCTGGGCGCCGTTCGCCCTCGCCGGCGTCGGCATCCTCCAGTCGCTCACCGCCCGCCGCGAGGAGGTCGAGCTCGTTGTCGACCGCGCGCGCGTCGACGGGCTGAAGCGCCACCCGCTCCCGCGCGAGGGCGCGCCCCCCGCGCGCCGCCCGCTCCGCATCGTCCAGATCACCGACCCTCACCTCGGCCCGTTCATGTCCGTCGCGCGGCTCCGCGGCATCTGCGAGCGCGCGGTCGCGCGCGATCCGGATCTCGTCGTGCTCACCGGCGACTACCTGACCATGGAGTCGCAGGACACCGCGGAGCACCTCGCCGAGGCGCTGGCCCCGCTCCGCGCCCTGGAGGGCCGCGTGTTCGCGTGCCATGGCAACCACGATCACGAGTCGCCCCGCCTCGTCGCGACCGCGCTCGCCCGGGCCGGGGTGCGCCTGCTCGTCGACGAGGCGGCGCTCGTCGAGACGGCCGCGGGGCCGGTCCAGGTGCTCGGGATGGACTTCCACTACCGCGATCGCGCGGAGCGCATGGCCGAGGTCTGCGCCCGGCACCCGCGCGCGCCCGGGGCGCTCCGGCTCGTCCTGCTCCACGATCCGGGTGCGTTCCGCCTCCTCGGCGAGGGCGAGGGGGATCTCGTGCTCTCCGGTCACACCCATGGCGGGCAGCTCGGCCTGGTCAGCCTCGGCGGCTCGTGGACCGCCCTCCGGCTCTTCGTGAACATGCCCGATCACGGCCTGTGGGCCCGCGGCCCGGACCGGCTCTACGTGCACCGCGGGACAGGGCACTACGGCTTCCCCCTCCGGCTCGGCGTCCCCGCCGAGGAGAGCGTGCTCAAGGTGCACCTCGCCGGCGACGGCGCGTGACAGGCGAGCTCCCGCCCGGGGGGGGCGACGCCGGCCGCCCCGCGCCCCAAGGGGGGCGCGTTCCAGAGTGGATGGATGCTTCGCGGAGGAAGCCCGACGCGCCAGGGCGGCGCGGCCATCGACTCCGCGCCTCGCGCGGCGACGGCTGAGCGCGCAGGCGGGCGCGCGCGGGTAGGTAGGCGGCCGGGCGTCAGGCCTTTTCGAGGAACTTGCGCACCTGGGACTCGATGGCGCTGCCGGGGACGATGAACGGTTTGTCCGTGATGTCGACCGAGAAGCTCTGCGCGGCGATGGCATAGGAGCCCTTCACCGTCCCCGCCGGCGTGGGCACCGAGAACGTGCCGTTGCCCTCGTTGCCGCTGAACTGACCACCGGCCTTCTCGATCGCTGCCTTGGCCTTCGCGACGATGTCTTGAGCGGAGCCGGGGAAGGGGACTGAGAAGCTGTGCTTTGCCATGTCGTCTCCTCGTTGGGGTGCTCGGTCGCGATCCGGACGCGACGAGGCGCCGCAGAGCCTAGTGCGCCCGCGCCGGGGGTACCAGCGCGAATCGACCGGCGCCGGAGCACCCGGGGGATGGAACGCGCGCCGCCCCGGCCTCCGGCGCGCTCGCGATCTCCGGCGTGCTTTCCGTGGGGCTCCGGCGTGGCTCCGGCGCAGCGCCGCCGTGTCGCGCCGCGGGGAGCCGGGCGGGGATCCGCAGGACGGAGCGGCCCGCCGATTCGACGCGCAGGCGAGGATTGCGCTTGACAAGATGGACATAATTGCCGCTTTTTAAGCGCGGATTGCCCCCATCCGTGAACCGAGGACTTATGAACGACTCTCTTCTCAAGCCGTGGATCCTCCGCCGAGCGGGGCGGGTGTCCGCGCTCGTGCTCGGCGCGCTCGCGGCGAGCGCTGGATGCGCGACCTCGCAGGGCCCCTCCGCGGAGGCTCCTTCCGCCGGCGCCGCCCCGGGCGCCGACACGGGCGCCGCGGTGAGCGCCGGGCCCGCGCAGACCAACCTGCTCAAGGCCTCCGATTTCAACGACAACAAGAGCCTGCCCTGGACCACCTCGTTCACCGCGCCGGGCGCGGGCAGCGCCGAGGTGAAGAACGGCGCCTATTGCGTGACGGTGACGAACAAGGGGTCGAACAACTGGGACGCCCAGTTCCGCCACCGGGAGATGGTGATCCAGAAGGGGCACAGCTACACGATCCAGTACAAGGCCTGGGCGTCCGCGCCCACGAAGGCGCGCCCGAAGGTCGGCATGTCGGGGCCGCCGTACGACGAGTACTGGTTCGAGACCGTCGAGCTCGGGACCGAGCCCAAGACCTTCTCCGGCAAGTTCTCGATGGCGAAGGCCGACGACGCGACGGCGGAGCTCGCGTTCCACATCGGCGGCGCGATGGCGTCGGCCAAGGAGCCGTTCGAGGTCTGCATCGACGACATCCGCCTCGACGACCCGGAGTTCAGGGCCGCGGCGCCCGCGGGCGACGCGGCGGCGGCGGCGCCGAAGGTCGCCGTGAACCAGGTCGGGTATCTGCCGGGCGCGATCAAGATCGCGAGCGTGAGCAACGCCGCGACCGCGCCGCTCGCGTGGGAGCTGCTCGACGGCTCGGGCAAGCCGGTCGCGCGCGGCCAGACCAAGGTCTTCGGGAAGGACGGCGCCTCCGGCGATCACGTCCACCTCGTCGATTTCACCGCCCACAAGGCGCCGGGCCAGGGCTACGTGCTCAAGGTCGGCGAGGAGAAGAGCTACCCGTTCGACATCGGCGCCGACATCTACCAGAAGCTCAAGTACGACGCGCTCGCGTATTTCTATCACAACCGGAGCGGCATCGAGATCAAGATGCCTTATGCCGGCAAGCCCGAGCTGGCGCGCCCGGCCGGGCACCTCCAGGACAAGAGCACGCGCTGCCTCAAGGGCAGCGGTTGCGACTACGCGCTCGACGCGTCCCGCGGCTGGTACGACGCCGGCGATCACGGCAAGTACGTGGTCAACGGCGGCATCTCGGTGTGGACGCTGCTCAACTGGCACGAGCGGACGAAGCACCTCGGCAGCTCGAGCGCCGATTTCGGCGACGGCAAGCTGAGCATCCCCGAGGGCAAGAACAACGTGCCCGACATCCTCGACGAGGCGCGCTGGGAGCTCGAGTTCCTGCTGGGGATGCAGGTGCCGGAAGGCAAGCCGCTCGCCGGCATGGTGCACCACAAGATGCACGACGACGCGTGGACGGGCCTCGGCCTCGCGCCGCACGAGGACAAGATGACGCGCTCGCTGCACAAGCCGAGCACGGCGGCGACGCTCAACGTCGCTGCGGTCGGGGCGCAGTGCGCGCGCGTCTGGAAGACGGTGGACGCGGCGTTCTCCGCGCGGTGCCTCAAGGCCGCCGAGCGCGCGTGGGCGGCGGCGAAGCAGAACCCGGCCCTGTACGCGCCGCCCGGCGGCGACAAGGGCGGCGGGCCGTACGACGACACCGACGTCAAGGACGACTTCTACTGGGCCGCGGCCGAGCTCTTCGTCACCACCGGCAAGCCGGAGTACAAGCAGTACCTCCAGGCCTCGCCGCTCAACGCGCGGTTCCCGACGGAGGTCGACGGGGTGGCCTCGTCGATGAACTGGAAGGTCACGGACGCGCTCGGCCAGATCTCGATGGCGATCGTGCCCGGCCACGTCGACGCGGCGTGGCAGCAGCAGATCCGCGGCCGCATCGCGAAGGCCGCCGACCAGTACCTCGCGGTCGCCGAGAAGGAGGGCTACCGGACGCTCGTCCAGCGGACGCCCGCCGGCAAGTACGAGTGGGGCTCGAACTCCTTCGTGCTCAACAACATGCTCGTGGTCGCGCTCGCCCACGACTTCACCAAGCAGCCGAAGTACCTCGACGGGGTGGTGCTCGGCATGGACTACCTCCTCGGGCGCAACGCGCTCGGGCAGTCGTACGTGACCGGCTATGGCGACAAGCCGCTCGAGAACCCGCACCACCGGTTCTGGGCCCACCAGGCGAACGGCAAGTACCCAAAGGCGCCGCCCGGCGCCGTGTCCGGCGGCCCGAACTCCTCGCTGCAGGACCCTCACGTCCAGAGCGCCGGCCTCAAGGGGTGCGTCGCGCAGCGGTGCTTCGTCGACCACATCGAGGCCTGGAGCGTCAACGAGATCACGATCAACTGGAACGCGCCGTTCGCGTGGGTGACCGGCTTCCTCGACGAGAAGGCGAAGAAGTAGGGTCGCCGAGCCGAGGGCGGGCGCTCCGGAGCGCGCGTGCGCTCCGGGGCGCGGCCCGGCCGGCCCAGCCCCCAGGCTGGAGAGATCGCGCCATCGACCCCACGACGCCCGCCGCCTTGGCCGGCTCGCTGGCCAGCACCCTGAGCCGCCGACCTCAAGGAGGCGCGGAGGAGCTCGCCCCCCCGCGGGCCGACCGCGGCACGTGGTGGGGCCGCGCTACCCTTTCCGCATGAGCGCACCGCCGCTCCCGCGCCTGCGCGCCGTGGACCTGAACCTGCTCACCGTGCTCGACGTCATGCTCGCCGAGCGCAACGTGACACGGGCAGCCGAGCGCCTCGGCATGACCCAGCCGGCCGTGAGCAGCGCTCTGGCCCGGATGCGGCTGCTGTTCGACGACGACCTCTTCGTGCGTTGCGGCAAGGAGATGGCTCCGACGCCGCGCGCCCTCTCGCTCGCCGGCCCGATCCGGAGGGCGCTCGACCTGATCCAGGCCTCGCTCGCTCAGCCTGACGCCTTCGACTACACGGCGAGCCACACCTTCAAGCTGGGGATCGGCGACCTCGGAGAGGCCGTTCTCTTGCCCCGGTTTCTGCGGTGGCTCGAGCAGCTCGGCGCTCGCGTCCGGATCGAGATCTGCCGCGAGCCCGGGGCGCTGCTGCAGAATGAAATGCGGCTCGGCAAGGTCGAGCTCGTCCTGGATCACGTCGTCATCCCGGGCGAGGGGTTCCGGCGAGAGCGCGTGCTCGACGTCGAGCTCGTCCCGCTGGTGCGCCAGGATCACCCGACCGTGGGGCCATCCTTGACCGTCGACGAGTACATGGCGCTCGAGCACGTCATCCTCGAGCCGCGCGAGGGCCAGACCGACCTGGCGGAGCACACCCAGGCCGTCGTGGGGCGATCGCGGCGCGTGCAGGTGCAGGTTCCCCATTATCTATCGATGCCGTTCATCGTCTCGCAGTCGAACCTCGTCTGCACGCTGCCGCTCCCCCTGGCCCGGCTGTTCGAGCAGCACTTCCCCGTCCGGGTAGTAAGCTGTCCGCTGCCCATCCAGCCGATCCCGCTGTTCATGATGTGGCACGTATGTCAGGAGGCCGACCCGGCCCATCAGTGGCTCCGGCGATCCCTCGCCGATCTCTGCAGCCGCGTCTGACCCGTCCTCGGCGGGCGGGCTGGTTCACGAAGCGGCGCGACCCCGGATTCCGCGGAATATTCGCGCCGGTTAACTGACTCATACCGTTTCTTGATTGGGCTTTGCGTGGGTCCCCGCCCATGAAATCCGCGCGCTCAGGGCCGCACGAGCAAGCGGCGGCCGAGCGAAGAGCGACCCGAGCTCGCGGCCAGGTGCCGCGGACCTGGGGGGCCATCCACACGGAGAGAACACATCATGTTCGGATTGTCATCTGTCCGCCGAAAGCGAGGTCGAGGCGGGACGCTTCATGTCCTGGGCAGCGAGCGCGCGGCGGCCATCGAGCCCGGAGAGACGCTGCTCAGCGCAGCCGCGCGCGCAAATATCCCCTTCCCCCGGCTGTGCAACGTGGGCGAGTGCGGTACTTGCAAGTGCCGGCTCACCAAGGGGCGTGTCCGCCTCAAAAAGGACATCTCTGGCCACGTCACGCCCGAGGAGCTCTCTGCCGGCTTCATCCTCGCCTGCCAGAGCCTGGCCGAGTCGGAGGACGTGGCGGTCGAGGTCCCGGGCGTGGGCCGCGAGCGCTCGACGCGCCGTGCGTCGGTGCAGCCGGTGCAGACTGACGCGAGCATCACGCGCGCGACGCCGCTCGCGCCCGGCATCCTCGCGATCGAGGTCGGGCTCGCCGCGGAGATCCGCTACGTGGCCGGGCAGTATGCGCAGCTCACGTCGCCCGGCGTCCCTGGGCTTGGCGAGCCGCGCTGCTACTCGTTCGCCGAGGCGCCGGCCCGAGCCTCGCCGCGAAGGGCGCTCTTTCATATCCGCCACGTCCCGGGCGGCGCCTTCACCGATTGGCTCTTCGCCGCCGATCGGACGGGATCGCGCCTCTGCTTCTCGGGGCCCCACGGCGGCTTCCGCTACCACGAGGCCGAACGGCCGCTCCTCTGCGTGGCAGGAGGTACCGGCCTTTCGCCGATAAGCGCGATCCTCGAGCAAGGGATCTCGGACGGGCTGGCTCGCGACGTGACGCTGGTCGTCGGCGCGCGCACCCAAGAGGACCTCTACGGGCTCGACACCATCGCCTCGATCGAGGAGCGATGGCGAGGGCGGTTCGCCTTCGTTCCCGTGCTCTCGCGAGAGCCCGCAGGCTCGAGCTGGACAGGGCGGGAGGGGCACGTCACGGACTACCTCCGTGAGGTCGCCGCGGCCCACGCCGATCGCGCGGCCTACCTGTGCGGTCCGCCCGGGATGATCGACGCCGCGCTCGACGTGCTGCGCGGCGTGATCCCGCCGGACCACTTGCATTACGACAGGTTCCTGGACCGCGGCTCGATCGCCCTCGCCACCCGGGCGGGCGGAAGAGCCCGGACACCGCGCGCGGAAGGAGGGTCATCGTGCTCGGAAGTGCTCTGATCGCCTTCGCGCTCATCGCGATCTTCGCCGCGTTGGAGACCGCGTTCGGCCTGTACCGTCGCCCCGGCGTGCTCACCATGCGGGAGCTCGGCGCGAGCCTCGTGGGGCTCGGCAGCTTCCTGCTGGTGCGTGGCGCATCCTTCGCAGCCTTGATCTGGGCGTTCAAGGCCCTCTGGCCGCGCTCCGAGGGGGCGCTCGCGGGCGTGAGCTTCTGGCTCGCCTTCCCGATCTACGTGCTCGTCGAGGAGTACGCGGTATACTGGTTCCACCGCAAGAGCCATGAATGGCCGTGGCTGTGGCGTGTCCACAAACCGCACCACGCCCCGCGCAACATGAACATCGGCGTCGGGTACCGGCAAAACTGGTTGTGGCATGTGCTGGTGCCTGGCGCGTGGTTGGCCCCGGCCGTCGTCTGGCTCGGCCAGCCTGGCGCCTACGCGGCTGGATTGGCCTTCAGGACGCTGATGGTCTTGATGGAGCACTCCGATCTCCGCTGGGATCTGCCGCTCCAGCGCAACCGCTTCACGCGTCCTTTCATGTGGGTGATCGAGCGCGTCGTCTCGCTGCCCGACACCCACCATGTCCACCACGGCGTCGGCCGCTACGGCAACGCCATGAAGAACTATGGCGTCGCCCTCATCTGCTTCGATGTCATCCATGGCACGCTCATGATCCCGCATGCCCGGCAGGAGGGCTTCGGGCTGCCCGACGACGCGCCGGTCGAGCCCTGGGCTGAGCAGCTTTTCTGGCCGTTCGTGCGCTCGACGAGCTCGACGAAGAAGGTGGAGAAGGTGGCGGCCCGTCGCCCGTCGATCGAGCCAGCGCCGACGGCGGCCGCGCTCGCCGCGGCAGAGGCGGTCATTTACACCGCCGATGGCCGCGCCGTCGTGGTGCGCTGAGCCGCCCCCGGACTGGATGGGGCGCCCGCGCGATCCCGGCATGACGTCCGGAAGATCGGCGCCCCCATCCTCCAGGTTCCGCCCCGTCACGACGTCGGGTCGGGCAGCCGCCGAGGCATGGTTGACCGGCCGCCACGCCGTCTTACATGCCACCCAGGAGCGGCGACGCCCCTTCCTGAGGAGATGATCATGTCCACGAGCGAGAGGACGCCGGCCAACGGCCTCACCATCCTTGCCGACGTCAAGCCGGACAAGATCGCGGAGATCCGCGCGCAGGCGGGGAGGATGGCGGCGCTGCCGCTGCACGAGCTGCTCGGGCCGCTGACCCTCCATTTCGCGCGGTGGGTCCTCGTCAACAATGACACGCAGTTCCTGTACATCGCCATCTTCGACACCGACTTCGATCAGTACACCGAAGACGCGATCAGGATCTTCAACCAGGTCGGCATGGGCTCGCTCTTCCTGAACCTCGTGGGGTTCCCGGAGAACGGGATGAAGGACCCCGAGGCGTTCAAGAAGTTCGTCCGCGAGCACCATCGCCCGAGCTTCCTCGAATACTCGGAGTACGAGGGGGTCACGGTGAAGGAGATCAAGCGGGCGCTCCAGGTCGAAGAGGGGTTCTCGGCGATGCTCGACGCCATGCAGTGAGAGACCGGAGGGAGCCGAGATGACCGCACCGACGGCGCCGCGGACCTACAACCAGACCCACGCGCCCCGGAGCTACGCCGCCGGTCGGCGCCGCGTCAGCATCTACGCCTCCTGGACGTACCCGGGGGAGGCGAACCTGGACGTCAACGTGCTGGACGACCGGTACAACACCATGTTCGAGTTCCGCCGGGTGTTCTATCCCGAGTTCGAATGGGCGGCGAGCCCACGTTCGTACCAGCAGGGCATCGCGGGGGTGCTGGAGCTGATCCTCCGGACCTGGGCGCCGTTCCAGCAGTTCGCCGCGGAGGTCACCGGACAGCCGGTCCCCCTGTTCCAGGGGATCGATCAAGCCGGCTACCCGCTCCCGCTCGACGAGCGGGTGCTCGCGGACGCGGACACGCTGCTCGTGTTCGGCACCGAGATCCTGCGCGCCCAGATGGAGCCCTCCCCGGAGGAGGTCGAGGCGGTCCGACGCTTCCTGGCGCGCGAGGGGACCTGCCTGGTCGTCGGCCCGCACCACGACATCGGACGATCCGACGACCCCGAGGAGCGCGAGAAGGAGTTCCACCACCACGGCGACGTCGCGACGCCGCGCCGGCAACGCTTCGGCGGCTACGCCCGGGCCCTCTTGAAGGGGCTCGGGGTGCCCGTCGAGAACCGCTGGGGGCTCCGGTCCGCGGTCGTCCCGGGGACCCGCGACGTCACGCCGCTGTGCGTCCTGAGGGATCTGGACACGCGCGGCTTCCTCGAGGGCGTCACGGTGTTCAACTACCATCCTCACCTGCCCCATTATGCGGTGACCACCGACGACCCGAGGTCAGTGCGTGTCCTGGCCACGCGGCCCATCGACATGACGAGGCCGCCGCACCCCTTCACGGAGGCGGGCAACCGGGAGTTCAACGCGGTCGTCTGGGTGCCTCCGGGCGGCGACCGCGCCGGCGACGTGCTGGTGGCAGACTCCACCCTCTTCAGCTCGCTGTACGGCGTCACGAACAGCCTGAAGCAGTTCTGGCGAAACATCGTGAGGGGAGGCGGCGCGCAATGACGCTCGAGCTCGACGACATCCAGAGCGGCATCCTCCGCCCCCGGCCGACCCCCTACGCGGCGACCTACCTCCTCGTCCGCATCGACGACCCGGTCGACGGGCGGAGGCTGATGCAGCGCGCGAGCGAGCTGGTGGCGTCGGCCGCGAGCGCGACGAGCCCGGACAGGGATGCGTGGGTGAACGTGGGCCTCACCTTCCAGGGCCTCAGGGCGCTGGGGGTGCCGCAGGCCTCGCTCGACAGCTTCCCGCCGGAGTTTCAGCAAGGGATGGCCGCGCGCGCCGCCGTGCTGGGCGACACCGGCGAGAGCGCCCCTGCCCACTGGGAGGCGCCGCTCGGCACGCCGGACGTCCATGTGGTGTTCGCCGCCATCGCGCCGGACGCCGAGCGCCTCGCGACGCGGATCGATCGCGCGCTGAAGGCGATCGGCGCGCTGTCGGGGCTCGCGGCGATCTGGCGCGAGGACTGCCACGTGCTCGCCAGCGGGCAGGAGCCCTTCGGGTTCATGGATGGTGTCAGCCAGCCCGCGATCGAGGGGAGCGGCATCCCGGGCACGAACCCCGACGAGCCCCCCTTGAAGCCGGGTGAGTTCGTCCTCGGCTATCCCGACGAGCTGGGCGGCCTGCCGCCGATGCCCACGCCCGAGGTGCTGGGCAGGAACGGCACCTACGCGGTCCTGCGCAAGGTGCGCCAGCGCGTCGCGGCGTTCCGCCAGTTCCTGAAGGAGAGCTCGGCGAACCCCGAGGAAGAGGAGTGGCTCGCCGCCAAGATGATGGGGCGCTGGCGGAGCGGCGCGCCGCTGGCGCTCAGCCCGGAGAAGGACGATCCCGCCCTGGGCGCCGACCCGACGCGCAACAACGCCTTCCTCTACCGTGACGATCCGAAGGGGTACAAGACCCCTCCGGGCTCGCACATCCGGCGCGCGAACCCGCGCGACGCGCTGGGGGGCGGAGACACGGTGCGGATCCACCGCGTGCTCCGGCGCCGCACGACCTACGGCCCGCCGCTGCCGGACGGCGCGCTGGAGGACGACGGCGCCGACCGGGGCCAGGTGCTCCTGTTCATCGGCGCGCACCTGCGTCGGCAGTTCGAGTTCGTGCAGTCGGTCTGGCTCAACGACAGCGAGTTCATCGGAGCCGGCGCGGACCGAGATCCCATCGCCAGCACCGGCGAGGGGGGCGGCGGCTTCACCATCCCGCGCTGGCCGGTCCGCCGCCGCGTCCAGGGTCTGTCCCGGTTCGTGGTCACGCGCGGCGGAGAATACTGCTTCATGCCCGGGCTGCGCGCCCTGCGCTGGCTCGCCGCGCTCGGCACGTGACCAGGCCCACGCGGCGACCCCCACCGGGACCGCGGTCGAGCGGAGGATCACGTTCGCGGACGGGACCCGCGAACCCATCGCCGAAGAGCGCCCACAGCCGAGGGCGCCCGCGCCCGTCGAGGGTCCGCCTCCACGCCGAACGCGGCAATGGTGAAGACCGACATGATCGCACCGAAGACATCGAGCCTCATGAAGACCGCGATCCCGACGTGCAATCCGACCGTGGCTGCTACCCAGAGCCGCCGGGTCCGACGTGGCCAGATGAAGAACGGGTACCCGATCTCCACGAGCAGCACCATCCACCCCGCGGCCATGGCGACCCACGCGTGGTGAGCGAGCCACGAAAAATCGAACCGCCGGTACTCGGGCAGCATGAGCGAGCGCCATATCGCGTCGCCGTCCCACCACGCTGAGCCCACCGCCTTTTCCAGACCACTCGAAAGGTAGACGAGACAGAGGTGCAGCTGCACCACCCGCAGCGCGAGACGCGCAGTCGCGCTCGGCTCGGGCGGCGCTCGTCCGAAGACACGATCGAGCGACAGCGCAGCGCCAGAAGGCATGAATATGAGGTAGAACAGGAAGATGTTCGCGAACTGATCTGCTCCGTAGTTCGTCCGCTCCGCGGTCACCATCAACGTGAAATGCACGAGCCACGCGCACGCCGCGGAGGACCTCGTCCTCCAGCCGAGCAGGAGGCCAGCCAGCGACAGCACGTAGAGGACACCCACCCCAGCGATCACCGAGCTCTCACCGACCCCGATGCGCGAAAATGCATTCACGAGGTGGCCGATCCGGGGGAAGCCGATCGCGCCAGACCCGTCGAGGAGCTGTCCCTGAACGATGCCCGAACGCGAGTACAGCTCGGAGGCGATGGGCGCGATCAGCGCCGCCTGCGTCAAGAGGACCGACGCGAGCCCTATCCGGAGCGCCGCCAGGGGCCGCGCCGACGCGGGGGCGAACGCGAACCGCCCCATCGA
This sequence comes from Sorangium sp. So ce185, assembly GCF_051526825.1. NCBI lineage: Bacteria > Pseudomonadati > Myxococcota > Polyangiales > Polyangiaceae > Sorangium > Sorangium sp. So ce185. The sequence goes on from NZ_CP150316.1 coordinate 3,494,440, forward strand.
GCACCACAGGCGCGCCGCTGCCTCTCTAGCGTTCGGCAGGCGCAGGGTATGGGTCCGCTGCCTCATGGCGTCGCCTCCTTGCTGACCTCGCCGGCGGCGAGCTGCGCCTTCAGGGTGAACTTGGCCCGATATTCGACATACCACTGCGGCTGCTTGCCCGCGCGAACCTCCGCCATCGAGGGCAGGTCGTAGCTCTCGAGCCGGACGACGACGCTGTCCGCCTCTGGGTGCTTGGCGAACACCTTCGCTACCCAGGACGCGACCAGGGAGCGCCTCACGGCCGGGTCCTGCTCATCCCAGTACATACCGATGATATTTTTGACGCGGAGGTCCGCTTCCCGGCTCGCTCCTGTCTCCAGCACATCGGTCGTCAGCGTTCCCGCGCGATCCCTGACCTCGAAGGTGGCCCAGGGCAAGGGCCCGACGCTCGGAGCAAAGAAGGAATACGCGCTGCTGGCCCCGGAGAGCGCGCCATAATAACCCACCGCGCGCTCCACCCATCCTCCGGGCGGTAAGCGCACATGCAGCACGCCCAGCACGAGCACCAGCCCGAGGTGGGTC
>NZ_CP150316.1:3502500-4142500 GCF_051526825.1 Sorangium sp. So ce185
CCGCGGTGGGAGAGCCGGGCCTGCTGCGGTCGGAGAGCCGTGCCTGCTGCGGTGGGAGAGCCGGGCCGCCCGGGGGAGGGGCGGACCTACCGCCGGGGGATGCTCGGGCGTGATGCGCCGGTGCTCTTGGGGACGTAGATGCGCTCGGGGCGAACGCGGAAGCCGGTCACGGGCCAGAACACCTTCTTGTCCTCGAAGACCTTGCCCTCCTGGCGATAGGCCTGCTGGATCTCCTTCTTGTAGAAGTCGGTGTCCGAGAAGATCGCGCCGAACCGCTTCTGCAAGATCGCCTTCTCGATGTCGGCGCGAAGATCGGCGCCAGCGGGGCCGCCGTTGATCCCGAGGATGTCCGCGACCGCCATCTCGTGGGCGTAAGGGCGCTTGCCCGCGAGCGTCGCGAGGTGGCCATGGGCAGGGATGAAGACATCCCCCTCGACCTTGCGGATCTTGTCGAGCAGGTGCTCTCCCGCCTTGGCATCCAGGGACTTCGGCGCGTAACGAGAAGGATCGTAGGCAAGACAGGCGAACTGGACGGCCGCGAGCACGAGGAGGAACGCCTCGAGGCGGTGCCGCCGGGGCTCGGAGAGCTGGGCAGCGGCGGCGATCGCAGCGTGGACGCCAAGGCCGAAGAGGATCGCGAGGATCGCGAAGCCCGGCATGATGACGTTGGGCCAGCCGCCCGCGTGGAGCCGCCCCGCCCAGGAAGCGCCGAGCATCCCCACGGCCGCGAAGAGATAGAAGTACCTGCCGTCCCGGAAGTCCCGGAAGGAGAGGGCGAAGGCCGAGCCGTGGGCCGGCCGGGATGGCACGGCGGCGTCCGTGCCCCCGAGCTGCGCGCCGCCCGCCTCCGCCACGCGCGGCGCGTCGGCCGGCTCGGCATCGCGACGAGCGTCGCCAGGAGCCGCCGCGCGCACGTCGCCCGAGGAGAAGACCCGGCGATCGACCATCACGTAAAAGAGCGCGAGGAGGCAGCTCACCGAGAGCGGCCGCATCAGATCCTCGAGCCAGAAATCGACCCACATCCGCTCCACCCAGGGGTGCTGCCGCGGGAGCCAGAAGACGAACCACCAGAACCAGCCGTCGTGGATCCGGTCGAGCACGACGACGCTGCCGACCATCATCGCGGCGCCAGACGCAGCGAAGACGAGGCCGCGCCTCCACCCGGCGAGGACGAGGTACGCCGCGACCGGCACGAAGATGACCGACGCCGACTGCTTCGTGAGCAGCGCCAGCGTGAAGAGCGCCGCGGCGCCCACGGCAGAGCTCACCGAGCGGCCGAACCGCGCGACGTAGAGCGCCGCGAGCAGCAGCAGCACGAACAGCGAGTCGACCCGCGCGATGTCGAAGAAGCCGGCGGAGAGCGGATACGCGCCCGCGTAGACGCCGGCCGCGAGCAGGGCGGCGTGCTTGCCGCCGGTCTCGCGGTGGACGATGCGCGCGATGAGCGCGATCCCCGCGATCGAGGCGAGATACGAGACCAGACGCGCCGAGAAGAAGCCGACGCCGAGCACCTTCGAGAACGCGGCCGCAACATAGAAGTAGAGCGGCGCGTACAGGAAAGGGACGTACTCGACCGTGGGCTTGACGTAGAGCTTCTGCCCGGCGAGCGCGCGGCGGATCTCGTCCACGAGGCCGCCCTCCATCCACTCGATCTCGAACGGAAAACGAAGGTGGATGATCCCGAGCACGAGGTAGGTGCCGATCGCGCCCGCCGCGGCCAGCGCGACGACCACGCGCAGGAACACGACGGCGAAGCGCGGGAGGCGCTCGAGCCACGGCAGGACGCGCGCGAGGAGCTGGGCGGCGCGCGCGCCCCACGGCGAGGGGACGGCCAGCGCCGTGGGCGTTCCAGCGCGCTGCGGCTCGTCAGGCGCAGGCTCGGGCGCTACGTCAGGGGAGGTCTGGGTCATCGAGGGGCCGAACAGCGGAAGCAGGGACGACAGAGAGCCGGCGCGGCCAGCTCGGAGGGCCAGAGCGGCCCGCGCGGGGGATAGATCGCGCGCGAGAAGACCCCAAACCGCAACGGGGTGTCAATGCTCTACCACGCGGCGTGGGCCACCGAAGATCCAGCGCGGACCAGGATGGACGTAGGCTCGTTTGCAGGCTGCCAGAGGACTCCCCTCCATCCAGCGCTCCGGTTTCCCGCCGAAAATCCCCGCGCTTGCGAGAGCGCATGTGCGCTCACCCGCCCTCGTCGCCCACGCCCCCGAGGACCGCTGCGCCCGCCGCGACACCTGGAGCGCGCGGCGAAGCACGTTACCGACGCTCGGCGAGCAGGTGTGAGGCACTCTGGAGCCAAGGCGTGGCGGCCCGCCCCACACCGCACGACGCCCCCCGCACCCGCGCTCGAAGCGCCCCGCTCGACCGGTGGCATGCCCGCTGCACCAGGCTCGCCCAGGAGAGCTGAAGCCATGGAAATTCCGGTAGGACAGAACATGTTCACCCAGCCTGAAAACAACGGTTGGGTGCGCACCCTGGCCAGGTTCGGGTTTGCGGCCAAGGGGCTCGTCTATGTGCTGATCGGCGCCCTCTCGCTCCAGGCGGCCTTCAGCGGTGGCGGGCGCACCGCCGGCGGCCACGAGGCGGTCGGGGTCCTCGGCGAGCAGCCGTTCGGGCAAGCGCTGCTGATCGTCGTGGGGATCGGGCTCCTCGGGTATGCGCTGTGGCGCGAGGTCCTCGCGCTCAAGGACCCGGGCCACGTCGGCCACGACGCGAAGGGGAAGGCCGAGCGCGTGGGCTGGGCCGCGAGCGGCGTGATCTCGGCGGGCCTCGCGATCACGGCCTTCCAGCTCGCGCTCGGCCGCGGCGGCGGCGGCGGCGACGGGTCCCGGACCTGGGTCGGCAAGGTGCTGGAGCAGCCGTTCGGGGGCGTGCTGGTCGGCGTCGCGGGGCTCGTGGTGATCGGCGTCGCCGTCCAGCAGCTCCGCAAGGCGATGAAATCTCGCTTCGCGCGGGACCTCAGCACCCAGGGCATGAGTCCCCCCGAGCGCACGTGGGTCTTCCGCATGGCCCGGGTCGGGCTCGTCTCGCGCGGCGTCGTGTTCGGGATCATCGGCGCGGCGCTGATCAAGGCCGCGATCACCCACGATCCGGGGCAATCGAAGGGCGTCGGCGAGGCGCTCTCGACCGTGGCGGCGTCGCCCTTCGGGCCCATGCTGCTCGTGCTCGTCGCCGCCGGCCTGTGCGCCTACGGCGTGTACATGTTCTTTTGCACGAAGTACTCGAAGCTGGCACACCCCGCCGCATGACGCGGGCGCGAGGCTCGGCCAGGCTGGACAGGCCCGCTCGCGGGCCGGCGCCGCGAGGGAGGTCGCGCCCATGAGCACCGAGGTCTCGAGGCTCTACGTGCTGCTCTGTGGGTACGAGATCCTCGAGAAGACGGTCTCGACGCGCGACCGCGGCGGGCGCTTCATCCTCGCCGAGCCGGTGTCGGCCTATCTGCTCGAGACCGCGCGGGGGCTCGTGCTCGTCGATACGGGGCTGAACAGCGCGCTCGTCCACGACCCGGCGCTCCGCGAAGAGCACTACACGAAGCAGGGGATTCGCCCGCCGGTCATCCTCCCGGAGCACGAGCTCGCCTGTCAGCTCGACCGGATCGGGGTGCGCCCCGCCGACGTGGGCCACGTCATCCTCACGCACATGCACCTGGACCACGCCGGGAACCTCGCGATGTTCCAGGGCGCGCGCATCTCCGTGCAGCGGCGAGAGCACGCGTATGCCTTCGGCCCGGATCACGGGCCCGCCTGGTTCGAGCGCGACTATGACCTGCCCGGCCTGCGCTGGGACCTCGTCGAGGGAGACTGGGAGGCGATGCCGGGCGTCGAGGTCGTGTCGACGCGCGGGCACACGCCCGGCCATCAGTCCGTGGTGGTCGAGCTGAGGGACACCGGCACGGTCGTCCTCGTCGGCGACGCGGGCGACCTCGCCGAGAACTTCAGCGAGGAGATCCTCCCCGGCGAGAGCGTGGACGACGAGGCCGCGCTCGCCAGCATCCGCCGCCTCAAGCAGATCGCGCGAGAGCGCCGCGGCGCGCTCCTCCTCGGCCACGATCCAGCGCTCGTCCAGGCGCTGCGGCTCGCGCCGGCGTGCTACACGTGACGCCGGCGCTTCACGCGATCCGGCCCGTCTGATAGCATCGCGGCAGACCGCGGCGCCGGCCGCACTGGAGCGCGACGTGAACTGCCCGAAATGCACCGCCTCGATGGATGTCGTCACCTTCGGCGGGATCGACGTCGACCGATGCACCGCGTGCGGCGGAATCTGGTTCGACAGCCGTGAGAAGGAGTCGCTCAAGGCGATGGAGGGCTCGCAGCACATCGACACCGGCGACCCCGCGGTCGGGCGGAAGAACAACCAGATCCGGCGCGTGCCGTGCCCCCGCTGCACGACGCCGATGGTGCGCATGGTCGACCCGCAGCAGCCGCACATCTGGTACGAGAGCTGTAGCGTGTGCGGCGGCGTCTACTTCGATGCCGGCGAGTTCCGCGACTACAAGGAGCACACGCTGAGCGACTTCTTCCGGGACCTGTTCGCGCGGCCGCGCGGCTGACGGCGCGCCGCGGACACGGCGCCTCAGCCCGGAGGGCCGGGCTCGGCGATGTCCGCGATCGAGCCCCGCGCCGCGGCCTCGGGGTAGGTCGCCACGAGCTCGCCGGCGCGGAAGACCCAGAGCGTGCCGGGCGTCGCCTTGCTCCAGAGCTCGTCCCGCGTGAGCGGCTCGGTGGCCACCACGGCCATGCGCGCGTCGGGGCCCAGGCCGTGGACGTCGTTGAAATTCACCTTGAGATCGGCGTCCACGAGGGTGGCCTCGCCGAACGGGGCGCGGCGGAGGATGCAGGACAGGTGGTCGCCGCAGCGGGCGAACAGGTGCTCTCCGTCCGCGAGCAGGAAGTTGAACACGCCGTCGCTGCCGAGCTCGTTCCCCAGCTCGTAGAGCGTCTTCCCCAGCGCCCGCCCGTCGCTCGGGTACTGCGCGCCGTAGGCGGCCCGGAGCTCCTCGAGGAGGACGCAGAAGGCATGCTCGCTGTCGGTGTCCCCGATCGGCGTCTCGAGGTGGAGCTTCCGATCCCGGACGTTGGGCAGGGTGCCGTTGTGCGCGAACACGATGTGCCGCCGGTGGAGCACCCGCATGAAAGGGTGCGTGTTCTTCAAGGCCGCCCCGCCGCGCGTCATCTTGCGCACGTGCGCGATGGAGAGGGCCGTGTGGATCGGGTTCTCGCGGATGAACCGCGCGAGCGGGCTCGAGAACGCGGGGTGAGGCTCGAGGAACGTCCGCGCGAAGAGGCCATCGTAGAGCGATACGCCCCAGCCGTCCGCGTGCGGCCCCGTCTGCCCGCCGCGGAGCGCGAGCCCCGTGAACGAGAACACGATGTCCGTCGGCACGTTCGAGACCATGCCAAGGAGCTCACACATGGCGGTTATCCTCTCGTTTCAGGCGCGCATCGTCGATGATCGAGAGCCCGGTGACCCCGCCGCCCGCGGAGACGTTGCTCACCGCAGAGGCCGAGAGCCGCACCATGGCGCCCTCCATGCGGCCGGCGAACACGAAGGGGCAAAGGTCGAAGTAGACCTCCTCCTCGACCACGCGGCCGTCGCGGAACGCGGGCATGCGCGCCGTGGGCGCGCGGCTGCGCTCCTGCACGATCGCGCGCTGCGCCTCGGCGTCGCGGACAGCCGCCCTCCACGCGTCCGGGGGCGTCTGCCACCCGAGCAGCACGCCTTTGCCCCCGTAATCGTCGTTCGGCTTCAGCACGAAGCTCTCCTGCTCGGCGGCGATGAGCTCGAGGAGGTCCACGTCGCGCCCCCGCCACGAGGTCCGGCCCGCCCGCGCGCGGCGCGTCCACGGGATGTGCTGCGCGATGGCCGCCCACTGCTCGGGCGAGAACAGGTCGGCGAACTCGGGGGCGCTCAGCACCGCGAACGCCGCCTTCTTGTTGAGCGGCTTGGTCCGGAACGAGTTCGCCACGTACGCCGCGCGGTCGCGGTAGGCGCGGACGAGCGGGTGATCCAGGCCGCGCCGCCCGACGAGCTCCTGCGTGATGACGCGCCGGTAGACGAGATCGATCCGCTCCCCGCCGGCCGAGAGGCGGCCTCCGTCGAGCTCGAGCTCGTCCGGATCGAGGATCAGCGTCCGGTGCCCCTCGGCCGAGAACAGGTCGGAGAGCACCTTGAACTCGGCCGAGGTGTCGGCGGTCTTCCAGTCGACGATGGCGATCGTGGGCCTCGCCTCGCGGCCGCCCCACGCGGCGTACCCCTCGCGCAGGGCGCAGAGGAGCGCGCGGTGCGGCGCCGGCGCGCGCACGCCCCGCCCGCGCCGGAGCGGCGCGAGGTGGGGGAGCGCCATCAACGTCTCCTCGATGAGGAGCTGGTCGGTGATGCCAGCGGGCGAGTCGGCGTTGTATTCGATGAACGAGAAGCCGCCCTCGGTGACGAGCATGTCGAGCCGCCCGACCGTGAGGAACGGCCCCTCGCCGGGATCGAGGGCCGCGAGGGCGCGCTCTTCCGCGGAGAGCCCCAGCTCCTCGGCCAGGGCGGCGTCGACGAGCGCGCGCCGCGCGACGCGCTCGAGCGCGGCGGCGATCCGCTCGGCGGCGCGCGCGATCGCGGCGTAGTCGTGCTCCGCGATGAGGTAGGGCCTGAGGTGGCGGCACAGCGCGCGGCCGCCGTGCGTGAGGCCGAGCCTCCGCTGGCCTCCGAGGAACGACGCGAACCGCGCCGCGTCCATCGCCCCCGGCGCGGAGAGCCGCGCGTCGATCTGCGCTGCGAGCGAGCTCGTGGCGGTAAGGCTCATGGCGACCTCACGTCGAGCCGGCGCCCGGGATTGCCCAGGCGTGCACGGGGTTGCCGGAGTCGACCTCGGCCATGTACCGCTCGAGCATCCGCCGGAGCGCCTCCTCGCGCGACGGCGCGCGCGGCTCCAGGGCCGAGAGCGCGCGGAGCTGCCACACGGCTCCGGTGACGCCCTTGGCGACGCGCGCCTCGAAGATCTGCAGGTAGCGGCGGGCCTCCGCGCCGTCGACCCCCGCGCTCACGAGGCCCTCCTCGACCCGCGGCAGGAGCGAGAGGAGGAGATCGCGCGCGCGGACGCCCTTCGGCGCGGCGCCCGGCCCCTCCGGCCAGACCAGCTCGGCGTCGAGGCCGTGCTGCGCGGCCTGGTAGAAGTTCCGCGCGGCGAGCCCGAAGGGGAACGACGGCAGGAGCTCTCCGACGGTCGGCGCGAGGGCGAGGATGCCCCCGAGCAGGAAGCACCCGTTCGCGAGCATGTCGTCGAGGGTGGGCCCGGATGGCATGGCGCGCAGCTCGATGCGGAGGTGGCCGCCGCCGGCCGGGTCGTACACCGGCCGATTCCACTTCCAGACGGTGCCGTGGTGCAGGCGGAGCTCGTGCAGCTGGGGCACGCCGCCGGCCCGCGCGCACGCGATGACGTCCTCGTCGCTGCAGACCGGGAGGATGGGCTCGTGCAGCGCGACGCTCTCCATGAAGAGCTCCGCCGCGCCGTCGCGCACCCAGCCGGTCCCGAAGCCGATGCGGGCGGGCTTCTTCCAGTCGGCGTCGGTCTCCGGGGGGCGGTCGTCGCCGGCCTGCTTGAACACCGCCACCCGCGTCTCGTGCCAGAGCCGGTGTCCGAGGAAGGTGGGAGAGTTGCCCGCGGCCGCGAGGACGGGCGCGGTCATCATCATGGCCGCGTTGAACAGCCGCGCGAACGCGTCGGGCGACGCCCGGAGGTGGACCTGAAAGGCGGTGTTCGCCGCCTCCATCGCGGGGTCGTCCGACATCAGCTCGAGCGGCTCGGCGCCGTCGATCCGGATGTGGAACGGCGCCTTGCGCAGCCGGCAGAGCCCCGCGGCGAGCGCGCGGTACCGGGGGAGGTTCGTGATCGTCGCGGGGCTGAAGTCCTGCCGCTGGAAGGTCGGCAGGATGCTGACCGGGACCACGCGCGCGCCCCGCGCCGCGGCGCGCTCGCGGATCGCCTCCACGGTCGCGCGCATCTGCTCGCGCAGGGCCGACAGCGGCCGGCCGGCGAGCGGCACCGCCTGCGTGCTGAGCTCGATGTCGAACGCGCCCATCTCCGGCGTGATCATCGGGCTCGCCGCCGCGCGCGCGATCTCGGGCCCGAGCGGCACGGGGCGCGCCTCCCGGTCGACGAGGAACATCTCGAGCTCCGCGCCGATCGTCGTGTCGCCGAGGCCGAACCCCGGCCGGCTGAGCACCATCTCGAGCGCGGTGAGGTTCTGCTGGAGGCGCGCCTTGAAGAGCCCGTAATCGACGGTCTTGAAATGGTCTTGCTGGATCTCGATGCCCAAGGGACCTCCCGCGGCGATCTCGGCGAGAGCCGATCCACGATTCTCCACGTTCCAGCCGTGGGCCGGCGACGTCCGCGGCCGGGATCGCGATGTTCTCGGACCCACGCAATGCAAGCGCAGGGCCAGGGGCTGGCGATCTCGGCGGGAAGGACGGCGGAGACGGGCTGTGCGATCGGGTCGAGTCGCGTCGAGCTCGATCGGTGTGGCGCAGGTGCGGCCTGTGGCAAAACGCAGCGTGAGGCGCGCTCGGCCGCGCCGTTCACCGATGTTCGCGCGGGCGGCCGATCACTGGTCGACGTGCGGTACGCGCTCGACGACGCATTGCCCCGCCTTGCAGCGGGCGACCGAGTCCTCCTTCGGCGCCATGCACTTGGCGACCGGGCAGCTCTCGGCCGCGCAGCGCGCGGCGCGCCACTGCTGGAGCGCGGCGAGCGCATCGCGGTGGTACGCCTGGTCGCACGGCGGGCACAGCTGGTCGCAGCACTGTCCGACCCGCGCGCAGGAGACCACACAGTCGGCGTCTGCCGCGCACCGGGGCTCGGTCGCCGCGGCGCTGCCGCCGTCGCCCGGCGCGGCGCTGCTGCCGTCGCCTGGCGCGGCGCTGCTGCCGTCGCCCGTCGGGGCGCCGGTCCCGGCGGTGGGGTCCTGCGTCCGGGCCGCGGCCTCGACCGGCGGCGGGGCCTGCGCCGGGGCCTCCTTGTGACAGCCGGCGAGACCGGCGAGACCGACGACGAGCACGAGCGGGCGCGAGAGCGACGAGATGTTCATGCCGGGCATCATGCCACGAGCGCGTCGCGCCCCGCGCCTGGTTGATGCACGAGAGGCGGCGCCTCGACCCGGAGACCGGCCTAATGGAACGTGAGCGGCTGCCCCGTGGCCTCCACGACGGCCATCCACAGATCGTCCGTCGGCTCGACCTGCTTGCGCATGCGGACGGCGAGCGGCATCGGTACGTGCACGAAGCGGCCGTGCCACCGGCCGATGAGCATCTCCGTGTTGCCCGCCATGGCCGCGTGGACGGCGTTCCTGGCCATGTTCCAGCAAAACACGCTGTCCGACGGGGACGCGGGGACGCTGCGGATATGATAGCTCGGGTCGAGGTACTTCAGCGTCGCCTCGACGCCGCGCGCCCGGAAATGCGCGTTGATGCGATCGCGCAGGACGAGGCCGATGTCCTTCAGCTTGATATTGCCGCTGAGATCGGTGGCCATCGGCTCCGCGCTCGAGGCGCAGTGCTCTTGCAGCGCGCCCTCGGCCACCACGACCACGGCGTTGCCGTGGCGCGCGAGCCGGCGCTCGAGGTGCGCGAGCAGGCCGCGCGGGCCGTCGAGCTCCGCGCGGACCTCGGGGATGAGCACCACGTCCACGTCCGCCGACGCGAGCGCCGCCGAGCACGCGATGAAGCCCGAGTGCCGGCCCATCACCTTGACGAGGCCGATGCCGTTCTTCGCGCCCGAGGCCTCCACGTGCGCGCTGCGGATGACGTCCACGGCGGCGGCGAAGGCGCTCTCGAAGCCGAAGCTGCGGTCGATGAAGTGGATGTCGTTGTCGATGGTCTTCGGCACGCCGATGACCCCGATCGACAGCCGGCGCTCCTCGATGGCCCGGACGATCGACATCGCGCCGCGGATCGTGCCGTCTCCGCCGACGACGAAGAGCACGTTGATGCCCATGGCCACGAGCGTGTCCACCATCTGGTGCGGGTCCTGGTTGCCGCGGGAAGTGCCGAGGACGGTGCCGCCCATGCGGTGGATCTCCTCGACAGTGCGCGGGTCCAGGCGCACCGGGGCGTGCCCGAAGCGGGCGACGAGCCCCTCGTAGCCGTAACGGAAGCCGAAGATCTCCTGCACGCCGTAGCTGTGCGCCATCGTGAGCACGAGCCCGCGGATGACGTTGTTCACGCCGGGGCATAGCCCGCCGCACGTCACGATGCCGGCGCGCATCTCCTCCGGCGCCCAGAAGGCGCGGTTGCGCGGCCCGGCGAGCTCGAACGCCGGCGGGCGCGGGCCGGCGGCGCCCGAGAGGACGGCGGACAGGCGATCGTCGAACAGCACTTTGTCGGCCTCGCCGACGTACACCGTGGCCTCCTCGCCGAGCTTCTCGGCGACGGGCGAGGGGTAGCGGCAAGGGCCGAGATCCTTGATGGCGAGATCTGCAGAGGTCACCACGCGGAAGGCCTCCATGGTGAGGAGAGGACCGCCCCGCGGCGAGGGCCGCCGCGGGGACGCCGGCATTGTCTCTCGGCGCTGGTTTCGTCGGCATTTCATGCGCGATACGCCGTCGTAACGCGCGCCGCGCGGCCCGCGTCACACGCCCCGGCCGAAGGCGGCCGAGGCGCTCGCCGGGCCGCCGCAGGTCCCCCCGGAGCCCCGGAGCTCGCTCGCACCTCGGGGGGGGCTCCGCGGCGCTACCGCCCTGGCCGAGGTCGTCGACGCGCCAGCGCTCCGGCGAGCGGTCGACGTCCGGTGTTCCGCTCGGCGAGGGACCGCGCATAGCCACCCTGACGAGCGCGCGCGTGCCCCTCTCCGCGGCGTCAGGGGTGATTGCGACATTTGTTACAAACTGTGTTTACGAAGATCCGGTCTCGGACAAGCGCTCCGCGCGGCCGCGTCGGCCGCGCTTTAAGCCAGCTCGCCGCAGGCGCCGCGGCGCGGTCATGCGCCTTGGACGAGGGGTGTTTATCTCCTCGAGATGCGGCTGCTGCGCTCGAGTTACCGTGTCCGTTTGTCGCTGTCGAACGCCGGTGTCGACTAGAGTTCTTCCGTGAATTCGGTCGTGCGTTGTTTTGGTGTGTGCTACTTATTCGTCGATGTTTGCTGCCTTCGAAAGAGGCCGTGCGACGCCGGCCATTCTGGGGGTGACGGCTCGGGCCCTGCTCGCGTGCGCGCTGCTCTCGTCGCCGCCGCGCGCGGCCCGCGCGGAGCAGGGGAGTGCGGCGCAAGGCCCGGAGGCGGCGCGGCGCCTGCTCGACGAGGCCTACGCGCGCAAGGCCGCCCATGACACCCGCGGCGCCGCGGCGGCGCTCGAGGCGGCCCGCGCGGCGGGCGCCGACGCGCAGCTCGTGGCGCTCGAGCTCGGGTACCTCGCGAGCCAGCAAGGAGATAGAGAAGAGGCGCGCCGCCGCTTCGAGGAGGCGGGCCGCGGACCGGACGAGGCGCTCGCGCGGAAGGCCCAGGCAGAGCTGCGCTTGCTCCCGCAGCGCCTCTCGGCCGACCTCTACGCGGAGACCTATGGATGGAGCCGCGTCCTCGGCGCCGCGCAGCAGAGCGATCTCGTCCCGACGCTGAGGGCCCGCGGCTTCTTCCGCCCGTCCTTCTCGCTCGATCTGGGGCTCTATGCGTATGCGCAGGTCACCCGCGATCTCGCCTCCCGCGGGAGAGGCGCGGGCGGGGTTCCGCTCGTTTACGCCGACAACTACGCCCTCGCCGGACTCGGCGCCATGCTGCGCCTCTGGGACCGGCGGATCGGCCTCTTCGTGCAGGCCGGGCCCGCGCTCAACCTGCTCGACGACGGCCGCGAGCGCGTCGCCTTCGACGCGAGGGGCGGCGCGTTCTTCGGCGCGGAGACCGGCGGCTGCGCGCCCGGAGGAGAGGGCGTCTCGTGGACCTTCGTCCCGTGCGCAGAGCTCTACGCCGAAGCGGTGTTCGTGAGCAGGTTCGACGACAACGTCATCGCCTTCGCGCGGCCGCGGCTCTCGGCCACCTACCTCGTCACCGGTCCGCTCGCGTGGCAGGTGGTCGCGGAGGGGCGCGCAGCGGCGGATACGAACAGCGATTTCTTCAACAACTTCGTGGACGCCGGCGCGGGGCCCCGGCTCCGGCTGCTCCGGCCGCTGCGCCTCGATCTCGCGCTCGGGCTCCACGCCGGCTCCTACCTGGGGCGGGAAGGCCGCGACCCGGCGCCGCGCCAGCTCGGGTACGTCGATCTCCGTCTCCAGGCCGCCACTTACGTGGAGTTCTGAGTGTGATCCTCGAAGCGCTCGATCTCAGCATCCGCGCGGTGGCCTACACGGCCGGCGGCGCCATCCTGGCGAACCAGCTCGACGAGCTGTTCGTCGACGTCAATTACCTGGCGCGCGGCCTGCATCGGCGCGCGCAGCGGGCCGTGCCGATCGAGGCGCTCCGGTCCGTCGAGCAGAAGCGCGTCGCGATCCTCGTCCCGGCGTGGCACGAGGCGGAGGTGATCGAGGAGATGCTCGACCACAACCTGTCGACGCTCGATTACGACCGAGACAGCTACCATATCTTCTGCGGGACCTACAGCAACGATCCCGAGACCCAGGCGCGGGTCGACGCCGTCGTGCGGCGGGCGCCGAACATCCACAAGGTCGTGGTGCCCCACGACGGCCCGACGTCGAAGGCAGATTGCCTCAACTGGGTCTATCAAGGCATCGTCCTCGAGGAGCAGCGCAGCGGACGGCGGTTCGACATCCTCCTCATGCACGACGCGGAGGATCTGATCCACCCGATGTCGCTGAGGCTTTACTCGCTCTTGATCCCGGGCTACGACTTCGTGCAGACGCCCGTCTTCTCCCTCCGCATCCCGCGGCGCGCGCTCGTCTCGGGCACGTACATCGACGAGTTCGCGGAGCATCACCTGAAGGAGATGCTCGTCCGCCAGGCGATCGGCGGCCTCGTGCCTTCGGCCGGCGTGGGCAGCGCCTTCGCCCGGGATGCCTTCGAGGACATCGCGGTCTCCCACGCGCAGCGGGCGTTCAACACGGAGAGCGTCACCGAGGACTACGAGCTCGGCCTCAAATTCCGGCTGGCCGGCAAGAAGGTGTGCTTCGCGTGCCGCACCGTCGTGGGCAACGATCCCGCCGTGGCGGGCGGGGAAGAGTACATCGCCACGCGGGAGTTCTTCCCGGACGGGTTCAGCGCCTCGATCCGCCAGCGCTCGCGGTGGATCCTCGGCATCACGCTGCAGACGTGGGAGCAGCTCGGCTGGAGAGGGCCGCTCCCGGTCCTGTATTGCCTGTTCCGCGATCGCAAGGCGCTCGTGACGAACCTCCTTCTCGTGCTCGCCTACGCGCTCGCGGCGTACGCGGCGGTCCGCAGCAGCGTCGCGCTCGCGACCGCGGCGTCGTGGAGCTTCGCCCAGATCTGCCCGGAGGGCTCGGCGCTGCAGTGGATCCTGTGGTTCAACCTGGCCATGCTCGTCTGGCGCACGTGGATGAAGGGCTGGCTCGTCCTCAGGCTGTACGGCGCGGGGCACGCGCTGCTCAGCTTCCCGCGGATGGCGGTCGGCAACGTGATCAGCGTCGCGGCGATGGGCCGCGCCGTCGTGCAGTACGTCAACCACCGGATCACCGGAAAGCCGCTCCGGTGGCTGAAGACGGCCCACGTCTTCCCGTGCCCCGACGCGCTCCGGGAGCGGCAGCCCGAGCGCGAGCCGCTCGTCCTCAAGGAGCAGGCGCTCGGTCCGGGCCAGCTCGACGACGCGCGGTGACGGAGACTCACGGCCGCGCGCCTCGAGGCCGCGGCCATGACGCGATGAAGATCGAAGCGCCGCTCCAGGAGCGCGGGGCCCGCTGCCCCGCGCGTAGAGACGGCGAGAGCGACATTGTCATAGGGGGGAACATGGATAGGCGAAGTGTTGCGATCGTCGTGGGCACACGCCCGGAGGCCATCAAGCTCGCGCCGCTCGTGCAGCGGCTGTCGCGGAGCGGGGCTTTCGAGCCGCTGATCATCTCGACCGGTCAGCACCGGCAGATGCTGGATCAGGCCCTGGGCACGTTCGGCCTGCGGCCCGACATCGACCTTGGCATCATGAGCCCGAAGCAAACGCTGCACGACATCACCACGCGGGCGCTCGATCGCCTCCGGCATGTCTTGCAGGAGCGCCGTCCAGCGTGGGTGGTCGTTCAGGGGGACACGACGACGGCGTTCGCCGCCGCGCTCGCGGGCTTCTACGGGAAGCTCCCCGTCGCGCACGTCGAGGCGGGGCTCCGCTCGGGAGAGCGTTACGCGCCGTTCCCCGAGGAAATCAACCGCAGGATGATCGATCAGCTGTCGGACGTGCTCTTCGCGCCGACCGAGCCCGCGCGTCAGCTCTTGCTCCGCGAGGGGTTCGACCCGGACAGGGTGTTCAACACCGGCAATACGGTCGTGGACGCCTTGCTCGCCACGCGAGAGCTCGTGCGCCGGAGCCCTCCCGAGATACCAGGTTTCTCGCCGGAGCGGCTCGCCGGACGGAGGATGATCCTGGTGACGGCGCACAGGCGGGAGAGCTTCGGGGATGCGCTCAAGGGCATCTGCCGGGCCCTGCTCCGCGTCGCCCGCGACGTGCCGGATGCCTGCATCGTCTATCCGGTGCACATGAACCCCAACGTCGCCGGCCCCGTCCGCAACATGCTCGGGCATCACGAGCGCATCGCCCTGCTCGAGCCCGTCTCTTACGTGCAGTTCGTCTCCCTCATGGATCGCGCGCACCTCGTGATGACGGACTCCGGAGGTGTGCAGGAAGAGGCGCCGACGTTCGCCAAGCCGCTGCTCGTCATGCGGGACGTCACGGAGCGCCCGGAGGGAATCGAGGCGGGCGTGGCGCGCCTGGTCGGGACGGCCGAGGAGCGCATCTACGAGGAGACCATGGCGCTCCTGACGCAGCCCGAGCGCTATCGGGCGATGGCCAGCGGCATCAATCCATACGGAGATGGGGCGGCCGCGTGGCGCATCGCCGAGCTCCTCGAGACGATGTCGGGGCTCGACGCGACGCCGCGCGAGAAGCGGCGCGGGCGCACCGCCAGCAGCCCCGCGGCGCAACCGTGGAATCTGCTCTGAGCAAAAGCCTGACGATCTTCTCCCGGACGGCGGCGATAGGCGTCTGCCTGAGCCTGACGTCCTCGTGCAACGGGGCGTGGGCGCGCCATCCTCAGCGCGCCTGCCCCGGGGGGTTCGAGTCGACGTTCATCCAGATCAGCGAGCGGGAGCTCGGCTACGGCGTCGCCGAGTGGACGCGCGCGCTCGTCCAGCTCCAGCCGCTCGGCGTCACGAGCATCGTGCTCCAGTACAGCGGCGACGAGCTCGGCCCCTTCGACGGCCGATTGCCGGGGAAGGAGCCGGTGCGCGCGCTCCTGCGGGCGGCGGAGCCCCTCGGGATGCGCGTGCTTTTGGGCCTCTACCTGGACCCACGCTGGCCGAAGGGGTTCTCCGTCGATGTCGCCCTGCCGCCGCCGCTCGATCGGCCGGACGCGGCCGCGGGCCTCGCGCGGACGTGCGCCGCGGCGCCCGCGTGCGCGGGCTGGTACTTGCCGCAGGAGATCGACGACGCGACCTGGTCCTCGGCGGAGCGCTCCCACAGCATCCGGCGCTTCCTCTCCCGCGCGGCGCGCGAGCTCCGCCGGCTGAGCCCGGGCCGCCCTGTCGCGATATCGCCGTTCTTCACGGGGACGCTCGGCCCCGAGGAGCACGCGCGGTGGTGGGGGGAGCTCCTCTCGGATCGCCCGGTCGACGTGCTCATGCTGCAGGATGGAGTCGGCAGCGGTCACGGGAGCGCCGAGGCGGCGAGCCGCATGCTGGCGGCCCTGCGCCCGGTGACCCGCGCGCGCGGCGTCGAGCTGTGGTCCACGGTCGAGCTGTTCCGTCAGGTCCATGGGCCGCCGCGCGACGACCTGCCGTTCGAGGCCGTGCCGGCGGAGCTCGCCACGGTCCTCCGGAGCACCGCGCTCGAGCGCGCCGCCGGGGCGCGGCTCGCGGCCTTCTCCGTGCTCGATTACATGAACCCCGAGCGCGGCCCCGCCGCCGCCCGCCTCTTCGACGGCTATGCGGCGTGGTGCCGCGAGCGAGGGAGCGGCGGCGCTGTTCGCTGAATCAGAGATCCCGCGGGCGCACGAAGGTATACCCGGCGGCCTTGATCCCCTGCACGATCTCCCGGAGCGCGTCGAGCTCCAGGAACGGGTGGAAGTAGAAGCTCGCCACGCCGTCGCGGACGACGAGGTTGGCGCGCGCGCTCGCGATGAGGTCTGCCGGGAGCCTCGCCGGATGGTGGTTGTAGGCCTCGGGCTCGTAAGAGCCCAGGTTCTCGGGGATGACCTGCCAGCCGTAGGTGTCGCGGACGAGGTAGGGGAAGAACTGGCCGAGCATGCGGCTGTGATCGTCGGCCCCGCCCCCGAGGGCGCCTCCGAAGTACAGGCCCCGGTGGTACGCCGTGGAGAACCGCTGGGCGAGGGCGCGCGAGTCGACGGCGGAGCCGGCATAGTGCGGGTATTCGAAGATGGTCGGCATGGGCAGACCGGCGGCGCTGAGCTCCCCGTACGACTCCTCGATGCGGCCGAGGGCCCAGGCCGCCGAGTCCTCGGGGACGGGGCCGTCGTAGATCACGTAATCGTCGGCGTCGATGTGGCTGAGCCAGAACTCGAAATCGTCGGCGCTCACGCCCGAGTAGGGGTTCGGGCGCGCCCCGTACTGATGGGTGTAGCCGTGCATGACGAGCTCTCCCCCTCGCGTGATCATGTGCTTCAGGGCCTTCACCACCGCGCTCTCGTCGCGCAGCCGCGCCGTCTCGGGCACGCCGCCGGAGTACGCGCCGAGCGCATCGACGAACATCGGAATGGTGGCGATGCTGAAGGGGACGCGCTCGCTCGACAGGTAGTTCGCGATGGCGATGAGCTGATGGGGCTCCACGGTCGGGTCCACGTCCTCTATGCGGACGAGCGCGCGGTGACGCTCCGGCGTGGTCGGAGCGAGGACGTCGAACAGAAGATCGCAGAAGACGAGGTAGCGATCCGTCTCGGAGATGTAGCTGAACGGAATCTCGCCGATGTAGGTCAAGTTCTTCGAGCGGAGCGCCCACGGGAAGGTGACGCCGTCGGAGCGAACCGCCTGCGCGAGGACGCTCACCTTCGTCGCGTCGATCTCGCCGCTGTACGTCATGATGCCGGCGCCGTTCATCGTGTAACGCGTGAGGCGCGACCCCTTGTAGAGCACCTCGCCGACCGCCGCGGTCTCGAAGATCCACGGCTGGAAGCCATACCTCGTCGGGAAGTCGGCGACGCGGCTCGAGAGCTGCCAGATGTTGTGGTTGAGCCACACGACGGGCGTCTTTTCCAGGAGGACGTCGTCGAGGAACGCGCCGGGGAGCGGCTCGTCGTAGGTCGACCCCACGTAGATCACCGCCGCGTACGCGTTCATGTCGCCTGCCTGGTAGCTCGACACGGGCATCGGATCCCAGCCGCCGAAGTGGCTCGCGAGGTTGCCCGCGGCGACGGCGTAGAACTGACCGAGCCACGCCCAATCGCCGGCCTGGTCATAAAGCACGAGCGCCCGCGTGGTCGCGGGCGCGGACGTGACGCCTTCGCGCAGCGCGCTGCGCTCCGCGAGGGGCCGCGGCGCCGGCCTGCTGCGCGGGGCCGATGGGCGGCGACCCGTGCCGTCGTCGAAGGGGAAGGGGTTGAGTCGCTCGCTGCGCTGCTCGTGTGTGCCGTGGTGGTGTGAGCTGAGCGCCGTCCGTGCTGCACCGGTTTGTCGGTCCGGCTCATCAACGGTGGCGCAGCCGGCTGCGAGGGACATGTACAGCACGCATGCGCGGGTGTAATTTCTGCTTAGACCGCGAATCTTCATATTGATACATCCTCCCGCGAATGGATGCTCGTACATGGCGGTTCACGCAAGGAAGATTTGGTGTTGTCGTCTGCGCTCTGCGGCAGGTTCGTTGTGGGCTCATTTCTCGTCCCGCGAGCGTTGGAGACGTGCGCTGCGCAGCGGCGCTCATCCTCCGGGCGCGGCGCGCTCGCCGAGGGCGTGCTCGTTCTGTCTTTGATCGATACGGCGCTTGCGCGCGCCGGGGGCGCCAGTTCAGCAGAAATCCGCTCTAGAACTCAACCATCAGCCCCACCGCCGGGTAGACGATGAAGCCGTCGAGATCGACCGCGGCCGCCCGCTTCCCGAGCACGGCGAGCTCGCCGCCCGTGAAGATCTCCGCGAGCGTGAGCTCGACGCCCAGGAACACATGCTTGTAGCCGAACGCGACGCCTGCCTGACCGCCCACGTAGAGCCCGAGGCCGGAGAGCGAGGCGATCTCGAGCTCGCCCGGGTATCCGGTGACGGCGGGCAGGTTCACGGTGAGGCCGGCGTCGAACGTCGTGAGCATGAGGCGAGGGCCGCCCCAGACCCGGTACCACGTGCCCGCCGTCCCGACCTGGATCGGCAGATCGACTTGCCACCGCGTGAAGTCCTCGAGCTCGACGATGTCGAGGACGCTCACGACAGGAAACCCGAATACATAACGCCCGACGCCGGCGCCGACCGTCAGGTCGACGCCGGCCTTGTCGCGCTTCAGGAGCTGGTAGCGGGTGCCCAGGCGAAGCGCGCTGCCGGTATAACGGAGGTTGAGCTCCCAGCGGTCGAGCGCGGCGTAGCCGATCCCGAGGTGCGGCGTCGCCGACGGCGGGTTCAGCGTGAGCGCGCCGCCTGCCTCGAAGAGCGTCTGCCGCTCGCGCTCGGACAGCTCCCGGGACTCCGCGACCTCCGCGAGCACGACGCCGGCGTCGATGAGCGAGGCGATGGTGCCGGTCGGGATCGAGACGTCGAGTCCGAGCTCGGCCTGGACATGGCCCTTGTCGGCCACGTGGGCGGGCTGGAACGTGGAGAGGGCTGGAGCGCAACCGCACGTCCAGAGGCAGAGAGACGCGAAGGCGAGCAGGCGCATGGCGCCCCCACGCTACCATGCGCCGCCGGGTAGGAAGCCCGCGCCCGCCGGATGGCTCCGGCCGCGCGCTCGGGCGGGCGGGTCAGTCCCGCCCCTTCTTCACGCCGATGTCCTCGTAGGGGTTCGGCCTGCCCTCGCCCTCGTCGCCGCCGGTCGCGCCCTTGCCGCCGAAGCCGCCGTGGCCGTGCGTCGCGCCCACCGCGCCCTCGGTGTCGCCGCCCTGGTGCGTGCCGCCGGGGTTCTCGCCCTTCTGGTACGCCTCCGCGCTCTCCTGCGAGCCCTTGCCGCCGTGGTGCGCCTCGCCGGCGCGCCGCTGCGTGCGCTCATCGACGTGCTGTTGCCGCTGATCCGTGCCCGCTGCGCTCTGCTTGTTCTGCTTCTCCATGCGCGTCTCATGGAGCGGGGGTGTCCGGCCGCAACCCCCCCGCCGGCCCCGCGGCGCGCGCGAGAGGCGGCTTCCTGGCGCCGCGCGGATCCGGTACTGCTCGCCCCGCTCCGGTTCTCGCATGCCCCCGTCGCCCAGGTTGCCCACCGTCGCTCAGCGCCTCGCGCGCGCCCTCGAGGTGCTGGTGCCGGCGCTCGACATCGTCGAGGCGCGCGTCGACGAGGGCGCGCCGCCGGCCTGGTGCGAGGCGCGGGGCTGGACGGGCTTCCTCCTCTCGCTCACGGACGCCGATCTCGCCCGCTGCGAGGGCGAGGGGCTCGCCGCGTGCATCGCCGGGCTCGGCGGCGCGCCGGCGAGCCTCGCGGCCCTGGCGCGCGCCGCGGACGAGGCCGCGAGCCTGCCGCGGCGGCCGGTCCAGCCGCTCCCGCCGGCGTCGCTGGACGAGCTCCGGGCGGTGCCGGCGCGCAAGCGGCTCCAGCTCGAGGCGCTGCTCGGCGCGGTGGCGCCGATGGCCGCCCGCGCCCGCCGCCTCGTCGACGTGGGCGCGGGACACGGGCACTTCACCCGCCTCGCCGCCGCGCGCTTCGACCGCGAGGCGATCGGCCTCGAGCGCGAGCCCGACCGCGTCGCGACGGCCTCGGCGCTGGCCGCCGGGGGCCGGGCCCGCTTCGTCGCGTTCGACGCCTTCCAGGAGGCGCTCGCGTTCGCGCCGGACGACCTGCCGGTCGGCCTGCACGCGTGCGGGGAGCTCGGCGATCGCATGGTGACCGCGGCGGCGGCGGCGCGCTGCGACCTCGCGCTCGTCTCGTGCTGCTTGCAGAAGATCGGCGCGCCGGCGCGCGCCCCGCTGTCGGCGGCGGCGAGGGCGGCGGGGCTCGTCCTCCGGCGCGAGGCGCTGGGCCTCACCAACCTCACGGCGCGGCGCGCGGGGGTCGAGGCCAGCCTGGACGAGGAGCTCGCGGCGCGCGAGCGGCGGCACGCGCTGCTCTCGCTGCTCCGCGGCCGCGGGCTCGACGTCGCCCTCGGCGAGGAGATGCGCGGGATCAACCGGCGGCGCGCGCACGGCGGGCTGCGCGAGCTCGCGGCGCGGGCGCTCGCGCTGCGGGGCCTCCCGCCGGCGACCGAGGTCGAGCTCCGCGAGCGCGAGCGCGCGGCGCGCGCGGCGTTCGGCCGGATGCGCCGGCTCACGCTGCCGCGCTCTCTCCTGGCCCGCCTGACGGAGGTCGCGGTCTCGCTCGACCGCGCGATGGCCCTCGGCGAGCAGGGGCACGAGGTCGAGGCGGCGATCGTCTTCGACCCCGAGGTGACGCCGCGGAACGTCGCCGTCTTCGCGAGCGCGCGGCCGGGGGGGCTCGGCGGCTGAGGCCGCGACGCCCGGACCGGCGGCGAGCCGCGGGCGGGGCGCGCGCGGCCGGGCGCGGCTCCCCGGCCGGCCTGCGGGATGGACCGCCGCCAGCATCGTTGCGGATCGGGTGCTCCCCTGGAAGCAGCGTGGCGCGCCGGAGCGCTGATTTCGGGGGTGCTCAGCGAATGGCATGTCCGGTGCAAATCGGCGCGCCATGGATAGACGTCAGTTCTTGGGGGGCGCTGCGGCGGCGGTGTCCGGAGCGCTCCTCGCAGGCAGGGCCCGTGCTGCTGGGCCCAGTGTGATCCGCGTCGGCGTGCCGGGCGTGGGCGTGGGCAATCGCCCCGTCACCGGGGGCAGCTTCTTCTCCCTCTTGCACCTTCAGGGGAGCCTCGTCGAAGAGTTCAAGAAGGACGGCATCGAGGTGAAGTGGAACTTCTTCCGCGGCGCCGGTCCGGCCGTGAACGAGGCGGTGGCGAACAACCTGCTCGACATCTGGACGCACGGACACCTGCCCTCGGTGGTGGGTCGGGCGAGCGGCCTCAAGACGCGGCTCTTGGGCAGCGCCAGCCGGCGCGGCCACGCCTACCTGGTGGTGCCCTCCGACTCGCCGATCAACGGGGTCAAGGATCTGCGCGGCAAGAAGGTGGCATTCGCCAAAGGCACGGCGACGCAGCTGTCCGCGAACCGGATCCTCGAGGGCCACGGGCTGACCGAGAAGGACATTCGCTCCATCAACATGGACACGTCCACGTCGAAGGCGGCGCTGGCCACGAAGGACATCGACGCGGCGTTCGGCGGCACCGATTTCCTGTCGCTGCGCGATCAGGGCATCGCGAAGATCGTCTACTCGACGAAGGGCGACTCGCCGACCTACCCGAGCAATTCAGGCATCATCGCGCGGGAGGACTTCATCAACGAGCACCCCGAGATCGTGCAGCGCATCATCACGCTGGCGGTGAAGTCGTCGGCGTGGGTCGCGGACGAGAAGAACCGCAACCAGGTGTTCCAGCTGTGGTCGAAGTCGGGCACGCCCTACGCGAACTACAAGGAAGCGCAGCAGGGCGAGGACATGAAGCAGAACGCGAGCCCGCTGCTCGACGAGTACGTCATCGCCCGGTACAAGTCGGCGGTCGCCGACTCGAAGAAGTTCGGCCTGATCCGGAACACCTTCGACGTCGAGCCCTGGACCGATCGTCGCTTCCTGAACCGGGCGCTGAAGGACCTCGGCCTGGAGCGCTTCTGGGCGGAGTGGGACGCGAACGGCAAGGCGAAGGGGTGACCGAGGCTGCCGGGAGCCTCCCGGGAGAATTGAAATTCAGACCCGAGGCTGCGGGGAGGTAGTGCTGCACTTTGGATCTGAGTGCTGCACTTTGACTCCGGACTCGCCGTGACGGGCTAAGTTCGGCCGGAAGTAGTGCAGCCCGCGAGCGTTGGCGCGCTCCGGGCTGCGTGGCCGAACCCCGCGCAAACGAGGTCCGACGATGCAGTTGTACCTGATCCCACCCGACGGTGGGCAAGGCGGACGTGTACCTACACGCCGCTCGTACCATCGAAGCCGATCCCTCTCCCTCACGCCCGACGAGACCCGACGGCTCCGCGCTGCCCTGCGCGGGCTGAAGGCTCGCCTGGGCAGCTGGCGCGCCGTCTCCGCCGCGATGGGCGGCGTCCACACGCGCACGCTAACCGGCGTCGCCTGCGGCATCGGCCGCGGGTCGCCCGCGCTCGTCCTGCTGGCCGCTCGGGTCGCTGAGACGACCGTGGAGCGCCTGCTGAGCCCACCCGTGGCGGCCGACCGCTGCCCGTCCTGCGGGAGGAGCGGATGAGCCGCCCGCGGAAGGGGGCTCGCCGCCCGCCTGCCGCACGACATCGCCGGAAGCGACCGAGCATCGAGGCGCTCCTCGCCGAGCGCGGCGTCATCGTCGCCGTGCTCATCTCCAGCGGCGTGCCGCAGCGAGACCGCGAGGACGTTGCGCAGGACATCCTGCTCGGCGCGTGGCGCTCGGTGAAGCGCGGCATGTACCGTCCGGACCCCGCGCAGGACGCCCGCAAGGCGCTCCGCGCGTGGCTCTACGGCATCGCGTGGCGGAAGACGGGGCACTACCTCGGCAGCGCTTGGGTGCGGCGGGCCGTGCTTCATGCGCAGCCCCTCGGCAGGCTCCGTGAGCCCGTCGGCATCGACCTCCACGCCCAGACCGAGGCGCGCGAGGTCCTGGAGGCGCTGGCCGACCTGCCGGACTGGCAACGCGAGGCGCTGCTCTCGGTGGACGACCCCGAGAGCCTCGTTGCGTACGCCCGACGGCGCGGCATGAAGCCGGGCACGGCGGCGTCGCGGCTCCGCATCGCCCGCGAGGCGCTGGCCCTGCGGCTGAGGAGACTCCGATGACCTTCAACTTCCGCGACCCCGACTACCGCATGGATCTCAGCTTCCCAGGCAAGCCCATCACCCGGCGCGTGTCGCCGCGCGACATCGAGGAGTACCTCAAGGCGAAGGGGTACACGTCGTACCTCTCGGTCGAGCGCGGCTGGCCCAAGGAGATCCCGTTCGCCTGGTACCCGCCCGAGCGGCCTGATCCGCGTGCGCCGCGGTTCGGCATCGAACCCCGCTTCGTCCGAGGCCCGCGGCTGTGCTCGCAGCCGCTGGAATCGGTCATCGAGACCATCGCCCAGAACGAAGGCCGCACCCCGGGCGAGGTCCTGCGCGAGATCGCCGTCATGGCGCAGATGGCCGACGAGTAGCCCGCCTCCTCCCGCCTTCATCGCTCCCGCCTCTTCCTCATCCAGCCACAGCCACATCCTGAACGTCTGCCGCTGGACGGGCGGCTAGTAGAACTACCGCTGGCGTCGGCTGTACGGTAGTGTCCATGAAGCGGGTCAAATTCGTTGGTCACAATATCACTGAACGCGAGCGCCAAATTATCAATGCACTTATCGACGTGCACGGCAAAGCGATGCTCGCGGCATTCGGCATCAAGCAGGCCACCGTGGGATACACAGACGAGCAGGCGAAGATGGTACTTGAGATGACGAAGGAGTTCGGCGAGCAGCACTTCCCAGATGTCAAGTTTTGGGTTGAGTGAGCTCACGAGCAGCCTTGGAGAGGTTTCGCAAGGCCATCTCCTCACTCGGCGCGTCTAGCCTCGGCAACTGCTTCTCCACGAGAGAGCACAGATATAGGCCAAGAGAGGACAGTAGAACCACCGCCGTCGACTTGACGATGTCCTTCTCTATGACTTCGCGGGCCGTGACCGCGCACATTCCGAGACTGTTGAGCACCGCCGACCTCGCCTTATCCATATCATCCACATGAACCTCCATTGGGCAACGCATGACACCGGAGCGCATCCGATCGAACTTTAACGCTCTTCTCGATGAAGGTGAAGCTGTACTGCGAACAAAGAAGACTGGAGACTATTATATCGAAGTAGATGTGCAGGCAAGCCGCAAGTGGGTAACGAGCGTTACGGCACTCATTAGATCTGTTTTTGGAGAAAACGGATCGCATTACAAGACGGCCATTAATCTTCAGGAGAAGATTGCCGTCTGGAAGCACCAGCTCGCCCAAGAGATGTTCGGCGTCCTGAAGTCCGCCGCTGAGGCGTGGGACCGAGGGTACGTTTTTGAGATAAAGGAACTCGCCGAGGCGGAGGTGGAGGCTAGCCTCATGGACCAAGCCGAAGAGTTGCTCTCGAAGGGCTACCACCAGCCGGCGGCCGTTCTCGCTGGCTCGGTGCTGGAACAGCATCTGCGGTCCATGTGCGCGCGCCATGGTGTCGCCACGCACAACGAGAACGGGAATCCGCTTACGCTTCAGCCACTGAACGCCGCACTCTACAAGGCCGATGCGTACGATGGGAACACGCAGAAGCACATATTGGCGCTTGGCGCCATCAGGAACAGTGCCGCGCACGAAGCCAACGCCACTCCGGAAGAAGCCAAGAGGATCGTGTCGGAGGTCCCGGGGCTTTGCGGCCGCCTTCGCTAGGACATACCCCGTCCTGTCGGCATCTGCTCTGCGTGCTTCCGAGCGGTTTTCCTCGGCAAAAACGCTATAATCAGAGGACCTTAGACGAAAACGCCCTGCCTCCGGTTGCGACCCGAAGGCAGGGCGGCAGAAGC
Source organism: Sorangium sp. So ce185 (assembly GCF_051526825.1). Taxonomy (NCBI): domain Bacteria; kingdom Pseudomonadati; phylum Myxococcota; order Polyangiales; family Polyangiaceae; genus Sorangium; species Sorangium sp. So ce185. Next base: position 3,527,297 of record NZ_CP150316.1, read on the forward strand.
CGAGCGGTGCGACCCGTCCGACGTCCTGGCAGACCGGATCGTGGGCCCTCCGCCGGAGAAAGGCAAGGGTCCCGTGGCGAACGTGCTCCCGGCGGAGAAGCGTCTGCGCGTCCTGGCTGCCCTGCTGGATGGCAACAGCATCCGGGCGGCCGAGCGCATGACCGAGGTCAACCACCGCACCATCACGCGCCTCCTGCTGGCGCTGGGTGCCGGCGCGGTGCGCCTGCATGACCGCATCGTGCGAGACGTGCAGTGCAGCCTGGTCCAGGTCGACGAGATCTGGTCCTTCGTCCAGAAGAAGCAGTCCCGCGTGACCGAGGCCGACCCGCCCGACGTCGGCGAGGCGTACACCTTCGTCGCCATCGACGCGACGAGCCGCATGGTCATCTCCTGGCGCGTCGGCAAGCGCGACCAGGCGACGACGGACGCCTTCATCGCCGACCTGCGGGCCCGCATGCTGGTGATGCCCCAGCTGACCAGCGACGGGTTCGCGCCGTACATCCCCGCCGTCGGGGCGTCCTTCGGGACGAGCATCGACTACATGCAGACGGTCAAGAACTACCACTCCGGCAGCCGTGGGCGCCGGGACGACCACCGGTACGAGCCGCCCCGGGACCCCTTCATCACGAAGTCCGTGGTCTACGGCGCGCCCGACCCGGCCAAGGCGTCCACGGCCTACGTCGAGCGCCTGAACGGCTCCACCCGCCACACCAACGGGCGCATGCGTCGCCTGTGCCTGGCCTTCTCGAAGAAGGCCGACCACCACCGCGCCGCCGTAGCGCTGAACTACGTGGCCTACAACCTGACGCGCGTCATCCGCACGCTGCGCGTCACGCCCGCGATGCAGGCCGGCATCGCCGACCACGTGTGGACGCTGGACGAGCTCCTGGAGACGCTCCTGGCCGAGGAGGAGGCCGCCGCTCCCGAGGCGAAGCCGCTCACTCATCGCGAGCCCTCCGCGCCTGCGAGGCCGCTCCCGAACAACCGGGGCTTCCTGCGCCTCGTGACGGAGCCGACGCCCGCGTTGAAGCAGCGACGCCGCAGCGAGCCTCCGCCTCCGCCGGCATCCCCGGTCCAGGTCGTTCCTCCGCCTCCTGCCGAGCCGCCGCGCGGGCCGGTCCAACTGTCCCTGTTCGATCCCCCGGAGGGGTCGTGAGTGCTGCACTTCGCTTCCGCAGAGTGCTGTACTTTGAGCACGAGTGCTGCACTTTGAGGGAAAGTGCAGCACCACCTGCGGGGAGCCGCCCGGGAGAATTGAAATTCAGACCCGAGGCTGCGGGGAGCCGCCCGGGAGAATTGAAATTCAGACCCGAGGCTGCGGGGAGCCGCCCGGGAGGGAGCTCCTGCGCAGGATGAGGCTGCTTCGGACGGCGCGTCCTGGACCGTCGGGCTCCCGCTCGCGGCCCCTTCCGCGTAGCATCGCTCGTCATGACGCTCGTCCTTCGGAGCAGCGATCCCGACCTCCGCGACCTCGCCCGTGACCGGCCGGCGCTCACCGATGCCCCCACGGGCGCGGCCTCCGGGCTGCGCCTCGTGCGGTGGATCGGCGCCGGCGGCATGTCCGCGGTGTTCCTCGCCGAGCGAGATCCCGCCGTCCCGTCGCGTCACCTCTCCGACATCGCGCCGATGCTCCTCGCCGTGAAGATCGTCAAGCCCGAGACGGAGCACGGGCTCGCTCGGCTCGGGATGCGCAGCACGGACATCGCCCGCCGCGAGGTCGAGGCGCTCGTGCGGGTGAGGAACCTGCGCCCTCCGAGCGAGTTCGTGATCGGCCTTTACGGCAGCGGCAGCGCGCTCGTCCAGGCCGAGAACGACGCCGCCCTCGCCCTGCCCTGGATCGCGCTCGAGCACGTCGAGGGGTCCAGCGCGGGGACCACCCTCACCGAGCGGATCGAGTGCGCCGGGGAGGCCGGCGTCGACCCGGTGCGGGCCCACCGGCTGGCGCGCGGGATGATCGAGGGCGTGCGCGTGCTGCACAGGCTCGGCGTCATCCACCGCGATCTGAAGCCCAACAACGTGTTCGTCGCCGGCCCCGTGGACGTCGAGACCCCGAAGATCGCCGACTGCGGCATCGCGCGGGTCGAGGGGCTGCGGCTCGCCACCTTGCAGGCGATGACGCCGGGCTATGGCGCGCCCGAGCAGATACTCTCGGCGCAACGGCCGAGCGAGCGCAACCCGCTGGTCGGGCCGTGGAGCGACGTGCACGCGCTGGCCGCGACGATCTTCTTCGTGATCGCCGGCGAGGACTGGTGCCGCTCCGAGCCCGCCTGGAACGCCGGCGAGCGCCGCAGCCTGCGCACCTCGCGGTGGCTGCACCGGGGCTTCCTCGCCGACGAGCCCCTGCTCGACGCGCTCGACGGCGCGCTCCGCGCGGGCGCGTCGCCGAAGCTGCCGCCGGGCACCTGGGGTCGCGAGGGCGCGGATCTCTATGAGCGGCGCGCGCAGCAGCTCTTCGGCGCGTCGATGTTCGGGGACGTGCCGGCGCGGGTCGCGACCGTCGACGCGCTCGCCGCGGCGGTCCTGCCGCCGCTCGAGGCGGTGGCGGCGCGATGGATCGAGCGCGAGAGCAAGGAGCAGCGGCCGGTGACGCAGTTCCGGCGGACCCGGATGGTCCCGTCGGACGAGGGGGTTCAGGCGACCAGGGAGGTGGTCCCGCCGTCTCCGATCCCCGGAGGGCGCGCGCTTTGCCTCGCGCCGGGCGAGGTCGTCTTCCAGCCGGGGAGCTATGCGTTCGCGTGCAGCAACGGCGGCCTCTACTGCTTCTCGCAGCGGGAGCCGCAGCTGTTCGACGTCGCGGTACCGGAGGAGGTGCTCCCGCACCTGGCAGCGACGAAGTGGCTCGCGCGCGGGCCCGGCGGCGGCGTCGCGCTGGTCGGCCCGGCGCACGTGCTCCTGGTCCGCGGCACCGATTTCGCGCTCGCCGCCCTGCCGCGGCGCGCGAGCGGGGGCGCGGTCGGACCGATCGTCGCCGTGCTGGGCGACGGCCGCGCGTTCGGCGTGGTGACGGCGGAGACGGAGGACGGCGAGGGCGGACCGGAGCTGTGGCTGTCGCAGGACGGCGCCCGGTGGAGCGAGCCGCTGCTGTTGCCGCTCGGCGGCGAGGTGAACGCGATCGCGTCGGGGCCGCTCGGCTTCTTCGTGGCGGGCAGTTTTCGGGGCAAGCGCGGCCGGGCGATGTGGCTTGGCTACGAAGGCAAGGCGCAGGTGTTCGCGGCGGGGATGAACGACAAGCCCCCGCTCGAGGTGGCCGTAGCGGGCGCCGAAGGCGGGGCGTGGGCCGCGGGCGCCGGGGTGGTGATGCGCTTCGACCAGAGCGGCGCCGCGGTCGAAGCGTCGGAGGGCAACGGCCGACCGATGGCCATGGGCCTCGACGAGGGGGGCGTGCCGTGGCTCGTGACCGAGCGCGAGGTGCTGCGGCGGCACGGCGCGGGCGTGCCGATCTGGAAGCGGTACCACGCGCAGGCCGAGGGGGCGCCCAGGCTAGTGGCGATCGGGTTCCATCCGGCGGGGGTGCGCGTGGTCGACGAGCTCGGCGGTGGGGTGGTGCTGCGGCCGGCGGACTTCATGGCGACGCGGCCGATCGATGGATGAGGGCGGGCCGGCGGCGACGGTGGCTCAGTCGGCGCGCTGGCGAAGCCGGTCCTGCAATTCGACCTCGAGCTCGTCGCGCAGCTTCGCCCTGAGCTCCAGCCCGACCCCCGTCAGGTCCGGGAAGAGCACGCTCGCCGTCATTCCCTGGCTCGCGAGCTGCCTGCGGATGCCGTCCGCCGCTGTCCGGGGGATGACCACCTTCGTGAGGAGCTCTCTCCCGGAGGAGGCCTCGGCGCCGAGGATCGGGGCCAGGTGATCGAGCGCGAAATCGTGGTCATCCCTCGATAGATAGACCGAGAAGATGCCCTGCTGCCGCTCGATGCGCGCCACGTCGAGCGGCGCCCGGAACACGACCAGCGTGGACTCGGCGGCGAGCGTGGTGGCCGCGGCGTCGTCGCGGGGAAGCAGGCTCGACACGGGCGTGAAGAACGGCGGCGTCCTGCCGCCGAGGTGCGCGCGGAGGTTCTCGATCCGGAAGGCGCCTTCCGGGAGACGCCGGCCGAGCGTCGCGGGAAAGGGATAGTCCGAGAGGTTGAGTCGAAAGATGGCCGCGTCGTCGGGCGAGCGGTCCGAGAGCGCGAAGAACGCCGCCACGAGGGGGTTGTAGGTCCAGTCGAGCAAGCGGGTGGGGACGCCGTGGTGCTGAGCGAGGCACAGGGCGCGCCACTCGTCCGAGAGCATGTCCGGCTCGCCGCGCGCCGCCAGCCGAAAGCGGCGCGCGACGTCGCGCTCGAGCGCGCCGAGCCACGCGCCGTCGACGGGCTGCAGCGGAGGCGAGGTGCGTTCCACGTCGCGGTAGAGCGTCGGCACCAGGCTCCACGCGGCGCTCGCGTGGCCCCGGTAGCAGAACCGCGCATGAGGCGCGGATTCGAGGAGCGCCATGAGCTCCGAGAGGCGGGAGATGTGGACCGTCTGCACTGAGGGGGAGAATATGGCAGGCGCCACGCGCGTGCCTAGGCCGGAAGAGACGGACGAGGTGCTGCGGGCGCGAGCGATGGCGGCACCGGAGCGGCTGGTGGAGGGAACTTTCGCACAGTCTGCCGGGGGCGGCGGGGCCGATGACCTAGGAGGAGATTGCACGCGCGCTGGCGCGGTGGTGAAGTCCGGCGCCATGCGGCTCGCGGTGCGCTCGATCGCTTGGTCCGTGTTCGGTCTGCTGGTGCTGGTCCTCGCTTGCTCCGGGACCGCACCCTCCGGATTGGAGAGGCCGTCGCAGCCGAAGCCATGCCAGTCCGCCGCGGGGCTGCGCAAGCTGGTGCCCGCGCTGCTGGCCGAGGGCAGGCTGGATCGCACGGTGCGTGTGATCGGCAAGGCGAATCGGCTGTGTCCTGCGACGGCGGCGAAGACGTGGGCCGCGGAGGTCGAGACGCTGGCGGAACTGGGGCGCTACGCCGACGTGCGCCGGGTGGCGCAGGAGATCGAGAAGGCCACGGCGGCGCCGGAAGACGCCAGGCGAGCGGCAATGGCGGCAATGGCGAAGAGCGAGAGGCTCGACCGGAGCTTTCCCGAGACAGACGAGGCCAAGGCGGAGATGCGCCGGCTGTACGGGGAGGCGGACGTTCTGTATGCGAAGGGGGACGCTGGCTCGTTGCGGGGTGCGATGGAGAAGTTCGTCGCCGCGTGGGAAGCGTGGCGTCCGAATGGCCAGGCGCTGGTCGCCGCGGGGTATTGTGCGAAGAAGCTCGGGGACAGGGCCATGGCGCAGCGGCTGTTCGACCGGGCGATGGTGGACCTGGAGAAGGCGACAGGAAAGGCGCTTTCGCTCAATATGCCCAATGGATTTTCAGGTCCCACCATGTCGGTTGCTTGGTCGCCGAGCGGGAAGCAACTGGCCGTGGCCCATGGGAATGAGATTTCAATCATCGACACCATCACATCGAGGGAGCGCGCTCGCTTCCGAGGGCACACCGGCGCGGTGGCAGCTGTGGCGTTCTCGCCGGATGGCAAGCGTCTCGTGTCGGGGGCTTGGGACAGGACCGTGCGGCTGTGGGAAGCGAGCACGGGCGCGCAGCTCAACATCCTGCAGGGGCACACCCGCGCGGTGACCGCGGTGGCGTTCTCGCCGGATGGCAAGCGTCTCGCTTCAGGGGCTGAGGACAAGACCGTGCGGCTGTGGGAAGCGAGCACGGGCGCGCAGCTGAGCACCCTGCCCGGGCACACCGACTCCGTGACAGCAGTGGCGTTCTCGCCGGATGGCAAGCGTCTCGCATCGGGGGCGTGGGACGGGACCGTGCGGCTGTGGGAAGCGAGAACTGGCGCGCTGCTGAGTACCCAGAAGCGGCACACCGACTACGTGACCGCGGTGGCGTTCTCGCCGGATGGCAAGCGTCTCGCGTCCGGGGCGTGGGACAGGACCGTGCGGCTGTGGGAAGCGAGGACTGGCGCGCTGCTGAGCACCCTGCAGGGGCACACCGACTCCGTGACAGCAGTGGCGTTCTCGCCGGATGGCAAGCGTCTCGCATCTGGGGCGTGGGACAGGACCGTGCGGCTGTGGGAAGCGAGCACCGGCGCGCTGCTGAGCACCCTGCAGGGGCACACCGACTCCGTGACAGCAGTGGCGTTCTCGCCGGATGGCAAGCGTCTCGCATCTGGGGCGTGGGACAGGACCGTGCCGCTGTGGGACGCGATAACTGGCGCGTTGCTGAGCACGCTGCGGGGGCACACCGACTCCGTGACAGCGGTGGCGTTCTCGCCGGATGGCACGCGCCTCGCATCGGGGGCTGAAGATCATACCGTGCGGCTGTGGGAAGCGAGAACTGGCGCGGTGCTCGACACCCTGCAGGGGCACAAATACCCGGTGACAACGGTGGCGTTCTCGCCGGATGGCGAGCGTCTCGCATCGGTGGCGGCTGATGACAACAACGTGCATCTGTGGGAAGCGAGCACAGGCGCGCTGCTGAGCACGCTACAGGGGCACACCGGCGGGGTGACAGCGGTGGCATTCTCGCCGGATGGCCAGCGTATCGCCTCGATGGCGGCTGAGAACAAGACCGTGCGGCTGTGGGAAGCGCGCACAGGCGCTCTGCTGAGCACGCTGCGGGGACACACCGGCTGGGTGAGCGCGGTGGCGTTCTCGCCGGATGGTAGGCGTCTCGCGTCGGCTGCGGAGAACACCGTGCGGCTGTGGGAAGCGAGCACGGGCGCGCTGGTCACCACCCTGCGGGGACACGCCGGCGGGGTGACAGCGGTGGCGTTCTCTCCGGATGGCAAGCGTCTCGTGTCGGGGGCTGAGGACACGACCGTGCGGCTGTGGGAGGCGAGCACGGGCGTGCTGCTCGCCACGTTCAAGGGGCATACCGGCTGGGTGAGCGCGGTGGCGTTCTCGCCGGATGGCAAGCGTCTCGTGTCGGGGGCTGAGGACACGACCGTGCGGCTGTGGGATGCGCGCACGGGCGCGCTGCTCGCCACGCTCAAGGGGCACACCGGCGGGGTGAGCGCGGTGGCGTTCTCGCCGGATGGCAATCGTCTCGCATCCAGGGCTTTGCAGGATAAGACCGTGCGGCTGTGGGAAGCGAGCACAGGCGCGCTGCTCAGCACGCTAGAGGGGCACACCTCTCAGGTGAAAGCGGTGGCGTTTTCGCCGAACAGCAACGTGCTCGCGTCCGCTGGGGAAAGCGGCTCGATGATGCTCTTTCGCGTGTCCGACGGCAGCCGACTCGCCACACTTCGGGCCATCACGGGGCAGGATGCCGGTTATGTATTCACGAGCGAGCATATCGACTTCACGGGCTCGGATCGGTGTGCCGCCCGCAAATATTCTATCTGCAAGTTCGGTTCCCTGAGCTTCCCCATCGACCTATGTGAAGAGCGCGTCTACGTCAAGGACCTGCTCGCGAAGCTGCAGGCCGGCGACACGTCCTATACCGAACCGGAGTACGCGGTCGAGCCGCTGCCGTGCGAGCCGTGAGACAACCAGCGGGTGTGCTGCACCACGGCTTGCTCCTATGGGCCAGGCGCGGTCCGTGCAGCGAGCGGCAGACCAACAGAGTCATCGCGGGCGGCGCACGCTAGCAGAGCAGGCTCACGGCGGCTCACCAGCAACCGAGCCCACCGACAGCGTCGGAGTCGGCCGGGGCTCCGTGCGCGGCCCCGGCACCGGTTCCCGCGTGCCACGGATGCTCTTCTGGATGGCCTCGAACTCGGCCTTGGTCTTCGCGCGCTCGAGGCGACGCTCGAGCTCGCTCAGGTCCTTCTTGAACTGATCGCGCGCCGCGGCTGCGTCACGCTCCGCCTGTCGCGCCTTGTCCTCGCTCTCCTTGGCCCTGCGCTCGTTCTCCCTGGCCCTGGCTTCGTTCTCCTGGGCCTGCTTGGCCAGCTCCGTCGCCATCGCCTCCCCGGCCTTGATGTCCTGCGCGTACTTCCAGCCTCCCGCCAGCGCGAGCGCCACGACGACCAGCCCCACAGCCCCCGTCACCATCTTCCCCTGCCGCTCGACCACGCGCCCCCGCCGCACGAACGCTCGCGCCCTCTCCGACAGCGCGACCCGCCCCGATCGCACGAGGTCCTCCGCGGCGATCAGCCGCCGCTTCGTCCAGAGCAGCGAGTCGTCCCGCTCCGCCGCGTGGCGCTCCGCCGCCTGCTCCAGCTCCTCGGCCAGCGAGCGATCCCCCCGCGCCTCGGCCACCCATCCGCGCAGCGTCCCCCACTGCGAGAGGAGCGTCTCATGCGCCAACGTCAGCCCCGACTCCTCGCGCACCAGGATCCTCGCCTCCTCCAGCACCCTGACGACGGCGCGCGCCCCGGGCCCCACCTCGCGCAATAGCGCCTCCAGCGTCCGCTCCGCGCGCGTCCCCTGGACCGTGGTCATGGCGAGCAGCACCGCGCGCACGCGATCCGCGGGCACTGTGGCCGCCAGCTGCTTCACGGTCGCGTCCGCGTGATGCTCCAGCGCGCCCCTGATCCCGCCGATCTCCAGCAAACCCGCGCGCGTGATCTTCTTGTTCCTCCTGTCGCGCTTCTTCCACAGCTCGGTCAGCGCGAACTGCACGAGCGGCATCGCCGCCCGCGCCTTCCGGAGCTGCCTCGACACCTCCTCGCGCAGCGCTTCGTCCTCGAAGGCATACCCGTACACATTCAGCGCCTGCTCGATGATCTCTCCCCAAGCTTCATCCCCGACGGGCGCGATCTGGAGCAGCCCTCGCGGCAACACCCGCCCGAGCTCTGGCATCGCGAGCAGCGGATCGAGCAGATCCCGGCGCGCGGCCACCAGCGCGCGCACCCCCGGCACGGGCGGCTCCGCGATGGCCGCGAGCAGGCGCGACGCCCACCCGGCCGGCTCTCCCGCGCTCACCGTGACGAGCTCCTCGAGCTGATCCACGACGAGCAGCGTCCCGCGCGACTCCGTCTCGGCGCGCGCCGCGAGCGCCGCCGCCGCCTGCTCGGGCGAGCGCGCCGCCGCGTCGGGAACGATATCGCTCAGCGCCGCCGCGATCGCGGCGCGCGGGTCCGCGCCGGGCGACGCGACCCGCACGTCCCATTGCGTCATCCACCCGCCGAGCCCACCATCGGCCGCGCCGGGGGCCACGCCCGCGCGCGCGAGGCTGCTCTTGCCGCTGCCCGAGGGGCCCACGACGGCCACGAGCCCCCGGCTGCGCAGCATCTCCACGGTCGCAGCGACCTCCGCGGAGCGGCCGAAGAACACGTCGCGGTCCTCCTGCTCGAAGCGCCCGAGGCCGCGGAAGGGCCCCCACTCCTCCGGAGGCAGGCTGCGCGCCCGGCCGCCGATCTCGCCGCGCAGCCGCTCGAGCGCGACGGCGACGACCTCCGCCGAGCGCGGGCGGCCTTCCCGGGCGGGCGAGAGCAGCGCATCGACCAGCTTCGCGACCCCCGGCGGCACCTCCGGCGCGACCTCTCCGAGCCGTGGCGCCGCCTCGCTCCCGTCGAGCACTTCCCCGCGCAGGCCGCCTCGTTCTCTCGTCGCCAGCACGGCGGGTAGCTTGCCGGTGATGCACTCGAAGAGCGTGGCTCCGAGCGCGTACAGATCGCTCGCCGGCGTCGCGGGCAATCCCTCGCCGACACAGGCCGGATCGATGTAGCCCACCGTCCCGCTCGGGAAGAGGTCCGCGCTGCTCCCTCCCGCATCCACGGTGCCCTCGATCGTGGCCGCGGTCAGCGTCGACATGTTGGCGCCGAGCGTCTCGGGCGGCAGGTGGCCCAGCTTCACGCGCACGCCGCTCCGCTCCTTGCCGCCTCTCCTGCGCGCCCCGAAGGCGATGCCGAAGTCGATGAGCTTCACGTGGCCGTGCGCCTCGAGGATGTTGTCGGGCTTGACGTCGCGGTGCACGAGGCCGGCGCGATGGACGGCGGACAGCGCCGACGCCACGGCGGCGCCGATGGCCAGCACCTTCGCGAGCGGGATCGCTTCGCCCCTCCGGATGCGCTTCGCGAGCGAGTCCTCCTCGACGAGCTCCATCACGAGGCCCACGACCCGCGGGTGCTCCGGATCCTCGACCAGGCGGTGGAACCGGACGATGTTGGGGTGCTCGACCTGGCACAGGAGCCGCGCTTCCTCGATCACCTGCGCGCGCTGCTGGCGCGCTTCATCGGGCACGAACAGCTTGATCGCCACCCGGCGGACCTCGACCTCGGCGTCACTGACGCGGTAGAGCTCCCGCGCGAGCGCCACGGGCGCGAACCCGCCCTTGCCGAGCTCCCTCACGATCTGGAAGGGGCCGATCCGGCCAGGGTTCTCCCGGTCAAGCAGCTTCTCGAGCGGCTTGCGCCGGTCGCGCGCAACGTGGTTCATGGACGGCGAGGAGCTCCGAAGACCTCTCCGGGAGTCACGCATCCCGTGGAGCGCCGCCTGGGCGGCGGTGCGCACCCGGCGACCCATAGCTCTTCCACGCTCACCCGCGGCTTCGGCATGCGGCACGTAGGATACGAGCCACGCCTGCAGAGGGGAAGCGAAAGGCCAGCAAGCTCGTTCCGATAGAGAGAAGGGGCGCGAACCCTAGTCCCCGAGCGGCGGGAAGCGCTCGTCCAGCCATCCGCGGATCGCCGCGTACGCGGTGGGCGCGTTGATCTGGAGGTTCAGATCGTGCCCCGCGTTGGGCACGACGACGATCTCGAGCTCCGCGGCCGGCGCGTAGGCGGCCGGCTCCAGCGTGGTCCCGCTGAACAGGGTCCCGCACGGCGCGATCCCGCAGAATACCGTGTCGTGCCGCCCCACGACGGTGAGCACCGGCGCGTCGACCTGGAGGCTCGTGAGCGCGGTGTTGACCAGCGCGAACTCGGCGAGCTCGCCGGACGTGCCGAGCCCCTTGGTCGCTTCGTCCAGGGCGATCACCGCCGGATCCGCGTTCGGAAGATGATAAAAGAGCGAGCCGCGGGTGCCAGGCCGCGTCGTCAAATAGCCGAGGTCGAGGCCGGCGCTCGCGAAGCTCGGGTCGATCGCGGCCGGATGAATGTTCAGGAGCAGCTGCGGCAAGCCCGGGCCGTAGGTGTGCAAGAACCCCGTGACCACCACGCCGTCCACGTCGTGGTACGTCGCGGCCTGCTGGACCGAAATGATCGATCCCAGCGAGTGGCCGACGAGCACCACCCGGCTCCATGCGCGCCCGAGCTCGCCGCTCCGGAGCGCCTCCGCGAGCTGATGATGGACGTAGGCCTGCGCGGTCGGTGTGACCAGAAGGGAGGGCGGTCGGTCGCTGTCTCCGGTGCCGATGCGGTCGAAGTTCAGCGTGGCGTAGCCCGCCGCGTTGGCGTAGCGCACGAACGAGTAGCGCTCCGGCTGGTACGGGAAATCCCAGTACACGCTCGAGTACGTGGTGCCGTGCACGGTGAGCAGCACCGTGTCCCGCGGGCTGTCCTGCGGCACGCAGAGCTCGGCGGCGACCTCGTAGTCCGCCGGCGCCCCAGGAGCGAGCGCGACCGCGTACCGGAAGCTCGTGCACACCGGCAAGAGGACGGATGCGAGATGTGCCATGTCCATGGCTTCTGAGTACTACATCTTCAGGCGCGCGGGAAGCGGCACGCGCGCCCTCCCCCGCGGCGCCCTCCTCGCGAACGTGTACAGCAGGAAACAGCAGAACGCGAGCATCGCCACGGTGAGAACCGTGTACCTGTCGTCGTTCCAGGAGCTCCACCTCCAGATGCCTTGGCTGAGCGCCGCCAGGCCGAGGAAGGGAATCTCGAGGCGCCGCCTCACTCGGGTGAGCGGGGCGCTCAAGATCATGAACACATAGTAATAGCAGGTGATCTGCGACAGCAGGATGATGAAAATCTGCGCCAGGCACCCCCCCACCCAGAGCGAGCGTACCCGCCGAGCTGCGTAGGCGAAGAACGCGAAGCTCGCGGCGATGATGCAGTAGGCGACGCTTCGGTGCTTCGCATAACGCTCGCTGCGCATTCGCTTCCACACCTCGAAGGGATCGGCGAGCGCAACGTCCTTCGTGTACTTCATCCTGCCGGACTCGACCCCTGTTCCGAACCTGTGGGCCACGAGGACCCGCAGGCCCATGTGGTTCGTCACCGGGGTCTGGTCGTGCACCTTGAGCGTGTGCTCGTAAAACTGCCGATACGAGTCCTTGCCAGCGACCGCGACGCTCACGGGGATCAGCACGGCCGCGGCCAGGACGCCGCCGATCAGCACCTGCACGTGGGACGGAGCCATGCGCTTGTGCCGGAGGAGGTAGCTCCCCGCGACGGCGAGCCACCCGAGGACGGCGATGCCCGGGAAGATGCGGAGCAGGCCCGCGTAGACCATGCTCGCGCCGGCGAGCTTGAAGTACCTCTTGCGCACCAGGCAGGCCGAGAGGACGAGGAAGAAGAGCCAGTCATTCCGGAGGAAGCCGCCGCCCGTCCAGAAGAACGGCGCCGGCGACTGGCACCCCCAGAAGATCACCGCCACCGCGCAGACGCGCCACCCGAAGGCCCAATAGAGAGCGGCGAACACCCCGACCAGATACGCGATGTCGAAGCTGGCGAGGAGCTGGAGGTAGCCTGTCGTGGCCGGGTGAAGCTCGGCCAGGATGCGCCCCATGATCGTCCAGACCGGCGGCGGGTTGTAGCCGTGGTCCTTCGCCATGTCCTCCCAGTAGCCCTTCTCCGAGGCGGTCCGGAAGAACCGCACGTCCGCTTTGAAGGCTTCCCAGCGCTCGGGAGAGAAGCGCGCCTTGCAGGCCTCGGGGTGTTCCAGGAGCCCGCCCACGGGGATCAAGAGGTTGTCCACGCCGAGGTTCCGGATCTTCTTGTCCGGCTCGCGCACCTCCGCGCTCATGTCGAGCGTGACGGGCTGGCCGGTGCGCTCGTCCGTATACGTGACGACCCCGAGCTCGTCCTGCGCGATGACCGTGCACTTGTAGAGGTCGTCGTAGGCCATCTCGGGGAAGTACTTGGCCCCGAGGTAGTAATGATAGTGCTCCCATCGGTGGTAGAAGGAGGGGTAGGCGAAGCGAAACCCGTCGAAGTAGGCGACGACCGCCACGGCCGAGAACGCGAAGGCGGCGCGCTTCTTCCAGCGCTCGGCGATCGGCCGGCGCTGCCGTCCGCGGCGCGCCTCATAGAGGAGGGCCAGCGCGGCGGAGGACGCGATCGCGCCCTTCGTGATGTCGAAGGCGAGGGGGTAGTCGGCGGCGTATCGATGGATCAGGGAGAAGAGCGCCGCGGTGCCGGCGAGGACCGCGAGGCACCAGGCGATGAAAGGACGGCGGTCCGGGGCGGGCCCGGCTGCACTGGCGCGTTCCTGGAGGGGGGTGTTCATCGGAGCTGCGCGTCTGATCTCGCTAGCGCGAGCGCGAGGGCTGCTGAACCCGGTGCGCCACCAGCGGCTCCGCGGAAGGAAGTTGGCGGGCCGCGCCGGCGCGCGTCGAGCCGGTCGGGTGGGTCGGACCGCCCGCCGCGCCCGCCCAGGGGCCATCGCCCAGCTCCTTGCTGCAAGCGCCGCAGAGCAGCGCCAGTACGATGGGCAAGGCGCGGAGGATGTTCGTCCGTGCTCTTGGCGTCTCGTCGAGAGGCGCCGAGCGAAGATTCTCGTTCATGGTTTCTCCTTCCGCGCAGCGATCGGCTCGCGGTGCCGTGGAGATAGCGCCGATCTGGACCCGTGGGAGGCACCAGAATTGAAATGCCGATGGGTCCAGGTCGGTCACCGTGGCGGTTCGACTTCGCGCTGTACCCGCGACCTGACGCCGGGGGCGGGCGTCGCCCGCCGCGCGCTCCCTCGGGCTGCCCCCGGCGCGGAGCACCGCACGCCTCGCTTGACAACTTAGGACTCCTAAGTTAGATGAGGGTCATGGGTCGCTCGCTCCCGCTCTTCTTCGAGGAGAACTCGGAGCCGATCGATCGGCGCATCGCGGTAGGGCTTCGAAAGCTGGGGCTCGCCATGAAGCTGCAGGCGTGGGAGCAGGCGAGCCACGAGGGCCTGTCGCCCACGCAGGGGCAGATCCTCGCGACGCTCTCGCTCGAGGGGCCGCTCAGCGGGAGCGAGCTCTCGCATCGCCTGGGCGTCACCCTGGCGACCATCAGCGAGTCGGTCCGAGCGCTCGTCGACAAGGGCGCTGTCGTCAAGCGCCCCGACCCGCGCCACCCCCGAGCGAGCCTGATCGAGCTCACGCCCCAGGGGCGCGCGCTCGCGGAGAAGGTGACGACATTGCCCGACGCCATCGTGTCCGCGGTGAGCGCGCTCTCGGCGTCGGAGCAGGAGGCGTTCCTGGCTGGGGTCGTGAAGATCATCCGTTCCTTGCAGATCAGCGGGCATATCCCCGTGAGCCGCATGTGCGTCACCTGCAAGTACTTCCGGCCGAACGCTCATCAAGGGGCGCTGCCCCACCACTGTGCTTTCGTCGACGCGCCGATGGCGGGTCGACACTTGAGGATCGATTGCGGTGAACACGAGCTGGCTGAAGAGCAGCAGCGCGAAGACGCGTGGCGGCGCTTCGTTCAGCCTGACTAGAGCGGCGGTCACCCGCTTCGGATACGGGCCCATCTCGACGTTTTCGGTGCTCAGCGCACCGGAGTGCGCTTCCGCGCCGAAAACGCCGAGCTGGACCCGTCTCCTGTGCGGGTGACCGCCGCTCTGGAACGCATGTGCCAGAGACGGGCCTCTCCCTGGTCCCTCACTCCGGGTCTGCCCGCCCGCGGCCTCGGAGCGCAGCCGGCACGCGCGCCGGCACCGTCGTGAGGGATCGAGGCCGAGCTTCCGCGGAACGATCTACCGGCCAGTCGCCGTCGCGACGACCGTTTCGACTTCCCCAGCGCGTCGCTCGGGGTGAGCGCGGGCTATCGCCCGCAGAAGGAGTGGACGATCATGACCATCCATGGATACACGGTTGGAACAGGCGCCGTCGCGAAGTCCCCGGTCTCGCCAGCCGACTTCGAGGACATGAAGAAGAGCGCCCTCTTCGGGGAAGAGGACATGAAGTACCTGCGCCTCTCGCACGACATCGTGAAGGATGAGGTCGAGCAGATCCTCGACGTCTGGTACGGCTTCGTCGGAGCGAACCCGCACCTCCTCGCGTCCTTCAGCGGCAAGGCCGACGGCAAGCCGCTCGGCGACTACCTCGGCGGGGTCCGCAAGCGCTTCGGCCAGTGGATCCTCGACACGGCCCGCGCGGAGTACGACCAGAAGTGGCTCGACTACCAGCACGAGATCGGCCTCCGCCACCACCGCATCAAGAAGAACAAGACGGACGGGGCGCCGTCGACCGACCTGGTGCCGTTTCGCAACCTCTTCGCGCTCATCTTCCCGGTGACGTTCACCCTGAAGCCGTTCCTCGCCAAGAAGGGCCACCCCGCCGATGACGTCGAGAGGATGCACGCGGCGTGGGTCAAATCCTGCCTGCTGCAGCTGACGCTGTGGAGCTACCCTTACGTGAAGGAGGGTGACTTCTGACCGCTGGCCGCGTTCGTGGCAGGCGCGCGAGGCTGGTGCACGGCGGCCCATCGCGCCACCCCGCGACTCGAGCGTGAGCAAACACTGCGCGCGAAGGGCGCAGCCGCACGAGCAGGTGGGCGCCCCCGAGGCCTCAGGCGGGTGCGCCGACCCGATCGAGGCCCGATAGGGCATGA
Source organism: Sorangium sp. So ce185 (assembly GCF_051526825.1). Lineage (NCBI taxonomy): Bacteria > Pseudomonadati > Myxococcota > Polyangiales > Polyangiaceae > Sorangium > Sorangium sp. So ce185. The sequence continues at coordinate 3,542,891 of NZ_CP150316.1, forward strand.
TCCCCTCGACGCGCACGAAGTCCAGACCATGTTCACGGCGATGCTCCCCAGCTCGACCGACGCCGCCCGAGTCCGCCGGTTCGGCGGCCCCGAGGTCATCACCCTCGAAGAGGTGCCGGTCCCGCTGCCCGGCCCGGGCGAGGTGCTGGTCCGCGTCGCGGCGGCCGGGGTCGGGCCGTGGGACGCCTGGATTCGTGCCGGCAAGAGCGTGCTGCCCCAGCCGTTGCCGCTGACGCTCGGCTCGGACCTCGCTGGTACGGTGGCCGCGGTCGGCCCCGAGGTGACCGGCCTCGCGCCGGGCGCAGCGGTCTTTGGCGTCACCAACAGGCGCTTCACCGGCGCACACGCGGGCCATGCCGTGGCGGAGGCGTGCAGGGTGACGCGCAAGCCGCTCCAGCTCGACGACGTGCAGGCCGCCTCGGTGCCGGTCATCGCCGTCACGGCGTGGCAGGCGCTGTTCGATCACGCCCAGCTCGACGCCGGACAGACCGTGCTGGTGCACGGCGCGGCCGGCAGCGTCGGCGCGTACGCGGTGCAGCTCGCGCGCCGAGCCCGCGCCCGTGTGATCGCGACGGCCTCGGCGAAGGATCGCGACTTCGTCCGCAGCCTCGGCGCGGACGTCGTCGTGGACTACCGGAGCGAGCGATTCGAGGACGCCGCCAGGGACGTCGATGCCGTCATCGACCTCGTCGGCGGCGACACCCAGGCGCGGTCCTTCGCCGTGCTCAAGCCACGTGGCACCCTGGTCTCGGCGGTGTCGACCCCTGATCGAGAAGAGGCCGCCCGTCGCGGGGTGCGGGCAAGCTTCTTTCTCGTCGACGTCACGACGGCCCACCTCGACCGCATCGCCGCCCTGCTCGACGCGGGCGAGCTCTCGGTCGATGTCGGCGCCGTGCTGCCGCTCGCCGAGGTCCGCGGCGCGCACGAGATGCTCGACGGCACCCGCCCCCGCCCGCGTGGCAAGATCGTCCTGGCCATGGCGCCTGCTCGCTGAGGTCCGAGAGCAGCGGCCCTCCGGGCGCGTCCGACGAGGCCAGTCTCCCGAGCGGAGCCTGCGGGCGCTGGCGAGCGGCGAGGCTCCGGCGGCGCTAGTTGCCCGCCGTGTGGGCGATCGCGAAGATGAGGTTCCGCTCGAGCCGAATCCCCTGCGGCGTGCGCCACGCCTCGAGCTCCTTCGCGAGCCGGTCGCGCACCTCGCGCTTCTCGTCGAAGCTCAGGTGGGAGAGGTGGTTGCCGAACGAGCCCGACCCGCTCTGCCGCAAGATCTCGTCGATGTCGGCGGCGTGGTCGACGAACGTGCGGATCTCCACCGTGTCCACGATGAACCCCGTGCGCTGGAGCAGCTCCCGGACCTCGTCGACCGTCAACTTGTGCGGGATCGTCCCCTGCGCCTCTTTCCCGAGGTCCGCCAGCACCTTGCGCTGGATCGGGTCGAGCTGGTGCGGCTTCTCCCGCGATCCGGTGCTGAACCCGATCTTGCCGCCCGGCTTGAGCACGCGCGCCGCCTCGCTCAGCGCGCGCTCCTTCTGGCCCTGGTCCAGCCAGTGAAGGACGCTGTTCAGGTACACCACGTCGAAGCTGTGCGTGGCGAAGGCGGAGAGGTCCTCGGCGCGCCCGACCGCGGTCGCGAGGTTGTCGCGCGTCTTCTGCCGGGCGATGTCCACGCGCAGGGGCAAGGGATCGATCGCCACCACGCTGCCCTCCGCGCCGACGATCTCCGCGACGTACGCGGCCAGGCGGCCCGTCCCCGCGCCGACGTCGAGCACGCGCTGGCCCCGCCGCACGCCCAGCGCCGCGATGAGGAGCTTGCCGTGGTTGAACTGCCGGTGGCTGCCGGTCTCGTAGGCCTGCGCGAGCTCCGGGGTGTCGAGCGTGAGACGGATGGTGGTGGTCATGCCGGCGCCCAGGCAGAAGGCGTGCCGGGCCTCCGACCACGCGCGCTCCGCGCATCCCCCGCACCTCACCTCCGGCTCGCCGCCCCCCCGCTGCTGCTGCCTGGCGAGCACGGCTGCTGGCCCGTTGTTGCGCCGCGGCCAGCAGCCGCCGGCGATCGATCGGCCCCTGGACCGCCGCGCCGCCCGCCGCGTCCGTCAGCGGCACAGGCCGTGCAGTCCCGCGGCCCGATGGAAAAGCGACGGATCGGATCGCTCGAGGTGTCGGTCGTGGGCCTCGGGTGCAACAACTTCGGCGGCCGCATCGACGAGCAGCGGACGGCGGCGGTCGTCGATGCTGCGCTCGACGCGGGCATCAACTTCTTCGACACGGCGGACGTCTACGGCGGGACGCGCAGCGAGGAGCTGCTCGGCCGGGCGCTCGGCGGCCGGCGGAGCTCGGTGATCATCGCGACGAAGTTCGGCGTCCGGCTCGACGACGAGCGCAGGGGCGGCGCGCGGCCGGCCTACATCCAGCGCGCCGTGGAGGACAGCCTGCGCCGGCTGGGCACCGACTGGATCGACCTCTACCAGCTGCACCGCCCCGACCCCGAGACGCCGATCGAGGACACGCTCGAGGCGCTCGACGCCCTGGTGCGCGCCGGCAAGGTGCGCGAGATCGGCAGCTCGAACTTCTCGGCCGCGCAGATCCGCGGCGCCGAGGAGGCGGTCCGCCCGGGGGGCGCGCGCTTCGTGAGCGTCCAGAACGAGTACAGCCTGCTCCAGCGCGAGCCCGAGCAAGACGTGCTGTCGGAGAGCAAGCGCCGCGGCATCGCGTTCCTGCCGTACTTCCCGCTGGCGAGCGGGCTGCTCTCCGGGAAGTACCAGGCCGACGGCGCGGCGCCCGCCGGCGCCCGCCTCTCGGCGCCGGACGCGCCGCTGACCGCGCGCTTCCTCACCGACCGCAACCGGCAGATCGCCGCGGCGCTCGGCGCCTACGCGGCGTCCCGGGGCCGCACCCTGCTGGAGCTGGCGTTCTCGTGGCTCGCCAGCCGGCCCGCGGTGGCCTCCGTGATCGCCGGCGCGACATCGCCGGAGCAGGTGCGCGCGAACGCCGCCGCCGTGGGCTTCCGGCTGACCGACGCCGACCTGCACGAGATCGATCGCCTGGCGCCGCCGCCTGCCGCCTCGCCGGGCGCGTGACCGCACCGGCCGCCGCGCCGGCGCCTCGCGCGCCCCCCGGGACGAGCCGCTGCTGGAGCAGCACCCGATGCGCATCCGTTGCTGCTCCAGCAGCACCTCGGCTTGCCAGTTCCGCGGGGCAGAAGTCCCGCCAGGGATTGGCCTCGCGAGCGAGGAGAGATTTGAACGCAAAGGCGCAAAGGGCGCAAAGACGCAAAAATACATAATTTCGTTTTGCGCCTTTGCGCCTTTGCGCCTTTGCGCCTTTGCGCCTTTGCGTTGAACTCTCTCTCCGGATCCCTGGCCGGACTCCTCGCGGATGCGACTGGGCCGCCTTCCACCTTCGGCCTCCGATCCGACCACCGCCGGTGAGGCGGGTGAGGAGCGAGGTCGCGCCCGTGGCACGCCTCGTGCGTGGCGGGCCGCCCATGGCAGTTTCGTCATCAGCGGTGCGTGTGCAGGCTTCCGTCGAGCAGCTCCGGTCCGGCGGCATGGTGATTCTCGTCGACGACGAGGAGCGCGAGGACGAGGGCGATCTCGTCGTCCTGGCGGAGCACGCGACGCCGGCGGCCATCAACTTCATGGCGACCCACGGCCGGGGGCTCATCTGCCTGGCGCTCACGGAGGCGCAGGTGGACCGCCTCGCGCTGCCGCTCATGGCGACCCGGGCCGGCGCCCGCCGCTCGACGGCGTTCACGGTGAGCATCGAGGCGCGCGAGGGCGTCACGACCGGCATCAGCGCCCGCGACCGGGCGCGCACCGTCGCGGCCGCCATCGCCCGGGACGCGTCGCCGCGCGACCTCGTGTCGCCGGGGCACGTCTTCCCGCTCCGCGCGCGCCGCGACGGGGTGCTCGAGCGCGAGGGGCACACCGAGGGCGCGGTCGACCTGGCGCGGCTCGCCGGCGCGAACCCGGCGGCCGTCATCTGCGAGATCATGAACGACGACGGGACGATGGCGCGCCGGCGGGACCTGGCGCGCTTCGGGGCGCGGCACGGGCTGCCGATCGTCTCCATCGGGGACGTCATCCGCCACCGGGTGCAGCGCGAGGACGTCGCCGCGCGCGTCGGCACCACCCCGTTCCGGCCCGCGGGCCTGAGCGGCGAGTGGCGGGCGCACACCTACCAGCTGCGCCGCGATCGGCAGCTGCTCCTGCTGACGCACGGCGCGCCCGCGCTCTCCGGCGACCGCGCCGTGGTGTTCACCCATCGCGCGGCGCTCGTGTCGGACCTCCTCGGCGACGCCGACCTGTTCGGCGCCCTGCGGGAGATCGAGGCCGCCGGCGCGGGCGCGGTGATCTACAGCCCGCCCTCGGCCGACCCGGGCGCCGAGCACACGGCGGGCCTCGACCTCGCCGTCGCCGCCCGCGAGCTCGTGGAGCTCGGATACCGCCGCGTGACGCTGCTCGACTCGAGGGCGCTCCGGCCCGCCGCGGCGAGGCGCGAGATCGACCTCGAGACCGGCGATCCGCCGGCGCCGGTCGATGCCCACGGCGCGTCGCTTCCGCGGCGCGGGCGCGCGGCCGACGGGCTCTCCGGCGTCCCCGTCCTGCAACCCTGAGACGCCAGCGCTGCCCGGGCGCGCGCGGGACGGCGAGCGCGCGCGCGGCGTGCCTCGGCCGTCCCGAGGAGAGGGCACCCGGGCGCGCCGGACGGCGCGCGGGCGCTCAGGGCGCGGGGGTGAAGTCGACGGTGAGCGTGTAGGCGCCTCCGCCGATCGGCAGGTAGGTGTCGACGATGACGAACAGGGGCTCGCCGCCGGCGACGTCGATTGCGAGCGTCTCGTCATCGCCGCGGCCTCCGTCGTCGGCGCACCCGAGCTCGGAGCCGAAGTCCGCGCAGCCCTCGCGCACGTAGAAGCCCAGGTCGGCCTCGGCGGACAGCGTCAGCGTGAGCGTGCCGTCGCTCGGCGGCGTGAACCTGTGGATCGCCTCCGGCAGGTCCCATCCGACGCAGCTGCCTTCGAACACCGACGCGCTGGCCGTCGTGCTGCCCGTGTTCTCGCCGATGGAGAGCTCGGCGGCGTCCTCGCACAGCACGTCGAGCTCGTAGACGCACGTGGAGGAGCATCCATCGCCGCTCGTGGTGTTGCCGTCGTCGCACTCCTCGATCGCGTCGACGGTCCCGTCGCCGCAGACGATCGGCGTGAACCTGACGTTCAGCGTGTAGGGACCGGCCTCCCGCGGCTCATAGGTGTCGACGACGATCGGCACGGCCTGGCCGTCTCTCACGTAGATCTCGATCCGCTCCTGGTCGGGCAGACCGTCGTAGGGGGAGCTCTCGTCGGAGCAGTCGATCTCGGAGCGCATGTCCGCGCACGCGCTGCGGGCGTAGACGCTGTGATCGGTCGGCGACTCGAGCTCGACCACGAGCGTGCCCGACTGCCCGGTGGGCGGCGTGAACAGGTGGATCTCTTCCGGTCCGTGGCCCGTGTTGCCGAGGAAGCAGGTCCCTTCCAGGCCGCTCGTGCCCTCCGACGTGTCGCCGTGGATCGTCGTCGAGACGATGGGTGTCGCGCTCGCGCAGGCGGCCTCGGCGATCGGGGCGCAGGTCGCGGCGCAGTCGGTGTCCGCGCAGTCGTAGGACCCGTCCCCGTCGTCGTCCTCGTAGTTCGTGCAGTCCGTCTCGCCGGTGGGCTCAGCGCCGCCGCTGCCGCCTGTGCCTGTGGGCTCGGCGCCGCCGCTGCCGCCTGTGCCTGTGGGCTCGGCGCCGCCGCTGCCGCCGGTGCCGGTGGGCTCGCCGCCGCTGCCGCCGGTGCCGGTGGGCTCGCCGCCGCTGCCGCCGGTGCCTGTGGGCTCGGCGCCGCCGCTGCCGCCGGTGCCGGTGGGCTCGCCGCCGCTGCCGCCAGTGCCGGTGGGCTCGCCGCCGCTGCCGCCGGTGCCGGTGGGCTCGCCGCCGCTGCCGCCGGTGCCGGTGGGCTCGCCGCCGCTGCCGCCGGTGCCGGTGGGCTCGCCGCCGCTGCCGCCGGTGCCGGTGGGCTCGCCGCCGCTGCCGCCAGTGCCGGTGGGCTCGCCGCCGCTGCCGCCAGTGCCGGTGGGCTCGCCGCCGCCGCCGGCGGTGCCAGTTCCGGTGCTCGTGGCGTCGACGCCGCCGGCACCGCCAGCGCCGCCGGAGCCGCCATTGCCGCCGGCGCCGCCCTCGCCGTCATCGTCTCCGCATCCCGCGGCTGCCGACAACGCCAGCACGAAAATACCTGCAACGAGTCGTACGTTCATCCATCTGCTCCAACGCAAGAGAGAGCCGTCATAACGCGGGTGAGCCTGACTCCACGGCGCAGCGTGATGACATCTTCGGCGCAACCGCTCCGCCTCGATGAACGCGTGGTCGGCGAATTTCATTGACTTAACCGGTTGTGTTAACGCTAACATGCGGGTAAACATCCTGGCAACTCGAAGCGCTTCGACGAGGAGGGCCGATGTCTGTTTCTCGTCCCGAAGGAAATTTATGATCAAGAGAGTCACGGGCGCAGCGCTGCTCGCCGTGCTCGCCGCAGGGTCCCTGACGCTGGTCGCGTGCGGTCGCAGCGACGGCGGCGATTCCGGCGGCAAGGTCGGCACGGCGTTCAACCTGGCCCCGGACGGCTCCGGTCCCGGGGCTGCCTCATCGCTGGGCGACGCGGAGCTAGCCCTTCTCAAGAGCTTGCCGTCGACGGTCGTGGCGCAGAGCCCCCGGTGGAGCCGACCACCGTTCGCGCGCCCGCGTCGAGGAGCTTGACGCATCAAATTAAAGCAGTGCCCGATCGAGGTGCACATATCCTCCATCCACATGAATGAGCTGCCCGGTGATGTGCGAGGATTTTTGTGAGAGCAAAAAAACCGCCATCGCGGCGATCTCCTCCTTTGTGGTCATCCGTTTCCCCAATGGAATTCTTTCGTTTATTAACTTCAATTTTTCTTCCGGGTCAGGAAAGGTCTTGATCCATGTGTCATATGACGGGGTATAACATTCTGCGACGATTACAGAGTTTACCCGAACCTCGTAGGGCAGAAGCTCCACCGCCCATTCGCGCGTGAGCGCGTTCCGCCCTCCGTTGGAGGCCGCATATGCCGACGTATTGCCCTGCCCTGTCTCGGCTGTCTTCGATCCGATGTTGACAATCGAACCCTTGTTGCGAATCAATTCCGGCAACGAATAGTGCGCCATCAAATAATAATGAATCAGGTTTCTGTGAAGCGAGTCGATGAATTTTTCATAGCTCCCCGAGGCCAGGCCCACGCCGTCATTTACGCCTGCGTTGTTGATGAGCGCGTCGATCCTCTCGAATTTTGAAATTGTCTCTTCGGTGGCCCGTCTGCATCCGTCATTTGACGTGAGCTCGGCGGTCACGTATCCGCACCTGGATCCTTGCGAAACGATCGATCGGCATACCTTTGAATTGTCGCTCTCATCGCGTCCAATGATTACCGGGATGGCTTTCTCCTCTGCGAGCGCTCGTACGATACCTTCTCCGATACCTCTGGCGCCCCCGGTGACCATGACGACTTTGTTCTCTAATCCCAGATCCATATTATTCTGTTGTGAGGTTATGGGTTTTGCTGCGGTATCCAAAGATGTAATTCAATTTCATCGCCGCGTGAACCATTGTAGCGCTGGTCCTCGCCTGCTCCGGTCCTGTGCCATCTCGGCCGCCATCCCCGACAGCGCCGGCCAAGGCCAAGACGGTGCTGTCGCTGCCGCCGCCGGACCCCACGCTCGCCTGGACCGTGCGGCCGCCGGGGGAGTGGAGCCGCACCGGCGAGAGCGCGCCGCCCGACGCGCCCAGCGCTGTGCCGGCCCGAGCCGCTCGACGGCGACGCGGCGCCGGCCGTCCATGGACGACCGCGTCCTCGCCAGCCCGCGCCCGGCCCGCTCGCGGCCGGGCGCGGGCTGGCGAGGGCGCCGCCGGCCCCGGCGGTCGCGAGGAGGAGCGCCGCCGAGGAGAGCACGATCGATGGCTTGCGTCGCATCGCTCTCCTGGATCCACCGGACCGCGCGGCGTCCTACCGGCGCCACCCTGGTGCGGCGCTCGGATGGGAGAGCTACAGGCGGCCAATCGGTGCTCGGACGAGGACGAGAGAACGACAAACCGCCGAGGCGCCGAGGACGCCGCGAGAAGCGATATCCCTGTGTTCTCTCGGTGCCTTGGCGGCTTCACTCTCCCCACGATCTTCATGGGTGCTGCCTCCCGGTGCGCCTGGTGGCGACGGCCACCCACATTCTCCCGGGTGAACATGCGACGAGCGTTTGTCTGGTTTGCCCGTTGTGTTAACGTTCACATGCGATCTATCATCCCTGCGCTCGGAGCGCTTCGAAAAGGAGGGCCGATGCCCGTTTCTCACCCCGGAGGAAATTTATGATCAAGAGAGTCACGGGCGCAGCGCTGCTCGCCGTGCTCGCCGCAGGGTCCCTGACGCTGGTCGCGTGCGGCCGCAGCGACGGCGGCGACTCCGGCGGCAAGGAGCTGCGGGTCTGGCACTACGAGGCTCCCGAGAGCGGCATGGGCGTGGCCTGGAACGAGGCCATCAAGGAGTTCGAGGCCACCCATCCGGGCGTGAAGGTCAAGCTCGAGTTGAAGGGCTTCGAGCAGATCCAGAAGACCGCGCCCATGATCGTGAACTCCAACAGCGCCCCCGACGTCATGGAGTACAACAAGGGCAACGCGACCGCCGGGCTGCTGTCCAGGCAGGGCCTGCTCGAGGAGATCACCCCCGAGGTCAAGAAGCGCGGCTGGGACAAGCTGATCAGCCCGAGCGTGCAGGTCGTCGCCAAGTACGACGACAAGGGCATCATGGGCGGCGACAAGTGGTACGGCGTGCCCACCTACGCCGAGTACACGCAGGTCTACTACAACAAGGACCTGTTCAAGAAGTACGACGTCAAGGTCCCGACCACGTTCGACGAGTTCACCAAGGTGATGGACGCGTTCGTCGCCAAGGGCGTCACGCCGCTGGCCAACGGCGGCGCCGAGTACATGGCGCAGCAGTACGTCTACCAGCTCGCGCTGGACAAGGCCGACGAGCCGTGGGTGAACGCGTTCCAGCGCTACACCGGCAAGACCGATTTCACCGACCCGGCATGGACGTACGCGGCGACCACGTTCGCCGACTGGGTGACGAAGGGCTATATCGCCAAGAACTCGGTCAGCACCAAGGGCGAGGACGCCGGCGTGGCGTTCATGAGCGGCAAGTTCCCGATGATGTTCTCCGGGAACTGGTGGTTCGGGCGCGTGGCCAAGGAGGCCAAGTTCGACTGGGACACCTTCGTGTGGCCCGGCGCGAAGATGACCCTCGGCTCGGGCGGCAACCTGTGGGTCGTCCCGAAGGGATCGAAGAACAAGCAGCTCGCCTACGACTTCATCGACATCACGCTGCAGAAGAAGATCCAGAACATCCTCGGCAACGCGGGCGGCGTCCCGGTGGCGGCCGACAGCTCGGCCATCACCGAGCCCAGGGCCAAGAAGCTCATCGACGGCTTCAACACCCTCGCCCAGTCGAACGGCCTGGCGTACTACCCGGACTGGCCGGCCCCGGGCTTTTACGATCAGTGGGTCTCGCAGACCCAGAAGCTCATGAACGGCGATCCGCCGCAGTCGGTGCTCAGCGGCCTCCAGAAGACCTACGACAGCGGCCTGCCCAAGTGACAACAGGCAGCTTGACAGGGCGTGACCGGCTCGCCTACCTGCCCTACCTGATCCCCGGGCTGCTGCTGTTCGCCGGGGTCATCGGGGTGCCGTTCCTGATGAACATCGGGACCAGCTTCACCGAGTGGGCCGGCGTCGGCACCCCGACGTGGGTGGGGCTGGACAACTACCGGGAGCTGGCGACGGACGGCGAGTTCTGGGCGTCGTTCCGGCACAACGCGCTGGTCATCGTCGGGATGGCGATCCTCCCGACGATGATCGGGCTCGTGCTGGCCTCCGTCCTGACCGACCTGATCGACCGGCACTTCGGCCCGCGCACCGCCAGCGCCCTGCGCGCCTGCATCTACCTGCCGCAGGTCCTGCCGATCGTCATCGCGGGCATCGTGTGGAGCTGGCTGCTCGCCCCCGAGAACGGCGCGGTGAACGTCCTGCTGCACGCGATTGGGCTCGGCTCGCTCGCGCACGACTGGCTCGGCGATCCCGCCACCGCGCTGTGGAGCGTCATGGGGGTCATGGTCTGGATCCAGATCGGATTCCCCCTCGTGATCTTCATGTCCGGGCTGCAGCGCGTGGACCCCTCGCTCTACGAGGCGGCCGAGATCGACGGGGCCTCGTGGGCGCAGCGCTTCTGGTACATCACGATCCCGCAGATCAGGCCCGAGATCTTCGTGGTGCTGCTGTGGACGACGATCGCCGCGCTCAAGGCGTTCCCGCACATCTTCGTGCTCACCAGGGGCGGCCCGGGAGGCGCGACCAACGTGCCGTCCTACTACTCCTACGTCCATTTCTTCGAGAAGACCGACGTCGGCTACGGCTCGGCGATCGCCACCGTGCTGACGCTGATCGTCATCGCGCTCACCATCGTCTTTCTGCGGCTGCAGGGCCGTGAGCTGGGGGAGGAGCGGTGACCACGACGCTGGCCCAAAGCCCGGTGAGCGCACCCGCGCGGAGCCGGCCGCGGCGGCGCCGCCGGGGTCCGTCGGCCTACGCGGTGCTGGCGGCGCTGGCCGCGATGGCCGCGATCATGCTGATCCCCTTTGCCGTGGTGGTCTTCAACGCGCTGAAGACGCCGGCGGAGTACACCGCCAACGGCCCGCTCGCCCCGCCGGAGGGATTCCATCTCGAGGGGATCAGGGACTTCTGGGAGCGCGTCGGCTTCGGCCACGTGCTGCTCAACAGCCTGCTCATCAGCGGCTCGGTGGCCGTGCTGGCGGTCCTTTTGTCGGTGCTGAACGCCTACGCACTGGGCATCGGCCGGATCAAGGGCCGGATGTGGGTGCTGGTCCTGCTGCTGATGGCCAACACGCTGCCGCAGGAGTCGCTGGTCTACCCGCTGTACTACCTGGCCAACCAGCTCGGGCTCTACGACACCCGGGTCAGCGTCATCATCGTGTTCACCGTCATCCAGAGCGCGTTCGGCACTTACCTGCTGTCGTCGGTGATGATGGCGTTCCCCCGGCCGCTGCTGGATGCGGCGCGGATAGACGGCGCCAGCCGGTGGCAGATCCTGTGGCGGGTGGTCGTGCCGGTCGTGCGGCCCACGCTGGCGGTGATGCTCGTCTTCTTCTTCATCTGGACCTGGAACGAGTTCCTGATCCCCCTCATCTTCCTCATCTCCAACGACAACCAGACGGTCTCGGTCGCGCTCGGCGTGCTGCAGGGACAGCGGCTGATGGACGCCACCATGTCCAGCGCCGCCGCGCTGCTCGGCCTGCTGCCGACCGTTGTCTTCTACCTCATCTTCCAGCGCACGCTATCGCGCGGACTCACAGCAGGAGCGATCAAAGAATGAAGTTCACTGACGGTTACTGGGAGATGTGCAAGGGTGTGCACGCGGTCTACCCGATGGAGGTCCTCGACGTCGACGCCGGGCCGGCGTCGTTCGTCGTGCACGCGCCCGTCCAGCGGATCCGGCACCGCGGCGACCTGCTCAAGGGGCCGGTGGTGACCGTCACCTGCGCATCCCCGATGCCGGACGTCATCGGCGTCACCATCACGCACTTCGCGGGCGAGCGGCCCCGCGGCCCGGCGTTCGAGCTGGCCACCGACCCGACCGGGGAGGTGACGGTGGACGAGGACGCGGCCACGCTGACCTCCGGCGCGCTGTCGGTGCGGGTCGGGCGCGGCGAGGGGTGGAGGCTGGACTTCCTGGCCGGGGGCCGCCGCCTCACCGGCAGCGCGCGGAAGGCGATGGCGATCATCGACACCGACGACGGCCGCCACTACGTGCGCGAGCAACTCCACCTAGGCGTGGACCACTTCGTGTACGGCCTCGGCGAGCGGTTCGGGCCGCTGGTCAAGAACGGCCAGGTCGTGGAGATCTGGAACAACGACGGCGGCACGTCCAGCGAGCACGCGTACAAGAACGCGCCGTTCTTCCTCACCAACGCTGGCTACGGCGTATTCGTCGACCATCCCGGGCGCGTGTCGTTCGAGGTGGCCTCCGAGGCGGTGTCGCGGACGCAGTTCAGCGTCGAGGGCCAATCGATGCGCTACTTCCTCATCTACGGGCCGACGCCGAGGGAGATCCTGCGCAAGTACACCGCGCTCACCGGGCGGCCCGCGCGGGTGCCCGCCTGGTCGTACGGGCTGTGGCTGTCCACCTCGTTCATCACCGATTACGACGAGGCGACCGTCACCTCGTTCATCGACGGGATGGCCGAGCGGGGCCTGCCGCTCAGCGTGTTCCACTTCGACTGCTTCTGGATGCGCGAGTTCCGGTGGTGCGATTTCGAGTGGGACCCGCGCGTGTTCCCCGACCCGCCCGGGATGCTGCGCCGGCTCAGGGAGCGCGGCCTGCGCATCTGCGTCTGGATCAACCCCTACATCGGGCAGCGCTCGCCGCTGTTCGAGGAGGGCAGGGCGCGCGGCTACCTGCTGCGGCGCCCGAACGGCGACGTGTGGCAGTGGGACCTGTGGCAGCCGGGCATGGCCGTTGTCGACTTCACCAACCCCGAGGCCCGCGCGTGGTACGCCGCCAAGCTCGACGCGCTGCTCGACATGGGCGTGGACTGCTTCAAGACCGACTTCGGCGAGCGCATCCCCACCGACGTCGTCTACCACGACGGGTCCGACCCCGAACGCGCGCACAACTACTATACCCACCTCTACAACCAGACGGTGTTCGAGCTCTTGCGCAAGCGGCGCGGCGAGGGCGAGGCGGTCGTGTTCGCCCGCTCGGCCACGGCGGGCGGGCAGCAGTTCCCGGTGCACTGGGGCGGAGACTGCGAGTCGACGTTCGAGGGGATGGGGGAGAGCCTGCGGGGCGGCCTGTCGCTGGGCATGACGGGCTTCGGCTTCTGGAGCCACGACATCGGCGGGTTCGAGGGCACCCCCGACCCGGCGGTGTTCAAACGATGGATCGCGTTCGGGCTCTTGTCGTCGCACAGCCGGCTGCACGGAAGCGGCTCCTACCGGGTGCCGTGGCTGTTCGACGAGGAGTGTGTGGAGGTGCTGCGGCGCTTCACCCGGCTGAAGATGCGGCTGATGCCCTACCTGGCCGGGGCCGCGCGGCAGGCGTACGGCGAGGGCTTGCCGATGATGCGCGCGATGGTCGTCGAGTTCCCGGACGACCCGGCCTGCACGCACCTGGAGCGGCAGTATATGCTGGGCGACGACCTGCTCGTGGCGCCCGTCTTCTCCGCCGACGGGGAGCTCTCCTATTATGTGCCGCGCGGCGTGTGGACGCACTACCTCACGGGGGAGCGCGTCGAGGGCGGTCGCTGGGTGCGCGAGCGCCACGGGTTCGACAGCGTGCCGCTGCTCGTGCGGCCGGGGGCGGTGATCCCCGAGGGCGCGGTGGAGGACCGTCCCGACTACGACCATGCGAATGGGGTGACGCTGCGCGTGTACGAGCCGGCGGACGGCGCCAGCGTCACCACGGTGATCCCGGGCGCGGACGGGGACGCGGTCACGACGTTCACCACGTCCCGGCGCGGCCCGGTGGTGCGGGTGGAGGCCGCGGGCGCCCCGGGGGCCTGGAACGTCCTCCTCGTCAACCGCCGCGTCGTGGCGGTCGAAGGCGGGGAGAGCGCGGAGCACCCGCGGGGAGCGCTGGTCAGGGCGGCCGGCGGCGCGCTGGTCATCACGCTGGAAGAGAAGGGCTGAGCCACGGCACGCGGCCCCAAAGGAGACGATCGATGAAGAGATTTCGCTTAATTGCTGCTTCCGTTCCGTTCGCGCTCGCGCTGGCGCTTCACCCCTCGGCCTCGAGCGCGGCTGACACGCTGCCGTTCCAGGACCCCGGTCTGCCGATCGAGGTCCGCGTCCACGACCTCCTCGGCCGGCTCACGCTCGACGAGAAGCTCTCGCTCTTGCATCAGTTCCAGCCTGCCATTCCGCGGCTCGGCATTCCGGATTTCAAGGCCGGCACCGAGGCATTGCATGGAGTGGGCTGGTCGACCGATCGCGACAACGGCGGCGCCGTCGTGACGGCGACCGGCACGGTGTTCCCGCAGGCGATCGGCCTGGCGACGACCTGGAACCCGGATCTCATCCTGCGGGTCGGCGAGGCTGTCGGCGACGAGGTTCGCGGCTATCACGCGCTCGCCCCGCGCGTCTGGGGTCTGCAGGTATGGGCGCCCGTGGTCAACCTCCTGCGCGACCCGCGCTGGGGGCGCAACGAGGAGGGCTATTCCGAAGACCCGCTCCTCTCCGGTGCGATCGCCACAGCCTACGGGCGCGGCCTCGAGGGGGACGACCCGCTCTACCTGAAGACCGCGCCGGTCATCAAGCACTTCCTCGCCAACAACAACGAGATCCGCCGTGACACCACGTCGTCGAACCTGCGCCCGCGCGTGAAGCACGAGTACGACGAGCTGGCCTTCAAGATGCCCATCGCCGCCGACGCCGTGACCGGCGTCATGACCTCGTATAACCTGGTCAACGGCAGGCCCGCCACCGTCAACCCCGATGTCGGCGACGTCGTGCGGAGCTGGACGCAGAAGACGCTCTACAACGTGTCCGACGCCTGGGCCCCCTCCAACTTGACAAGCTCGCAGCGCTACTTCGCCACGAGCGAGGAGGCCTTCGCGGCGACGCTCCTGGCCGGCGTGGACAGCTTCACCGTCGACAACAACGACAGCGCGCCCACCATCGCAATCCTCCGCTCGGCGCTCGCGCAAGGGCTCCTCGCCGAGGAGGACATCGACGCCTCCGTCGAGCACGTCCTCTCCGTCCGCCTCCGGCTCGGCGATTTCGATCCGGAGGGGGGCCCCTATGCCGGCATCGGGCCCGACGTCATCGACAGCCCGGCGCACCGCCAGCTGGCCCGCCGGGCCGCCGACGAGGCCATGGTCCTGCTCGAGAACAAGCGTCGTCTCCTGCCGCTGGACCCGTCGGCCACGCGGCGGATCGCGGTCGTCGGGCCGCTCGCGGACACGCTCTACACGGACTGGTATTCCGGGGCGCTCCCGTACCGGGTCACGCCCCTGGACGGCATCCGCGAGCGGCTCGGCGGCGCCACGGTCCTCTCCAGCGAGGGCGTGGACCGGATCGTGCTGCGCGACGTCGCGAGCGGCCGTTACGTGACGGCCGGCGCGGACGACGACGGGGACATCCTCCGCGTCAGCGCGGCCAGCGCGGGTCCCACCGAGGAGTTCGACGTGTTCGACTGGGGTCAGGGCATCGTCACGCTGCGGAGCGCGGCCAACGGCAAGGTGGTCGACCGCTTCAACTTCGGCGCCAACTTCGCGAACCGCGCCGCCCAGCCGTACGACTGGTTCGTCCAGCAGCAGTTCGTCCTAGAGCCGCAGGGCGACGGCACGCACGTCATCCGCTACGCCGGCTACGAGAAGGCGTTCGACTGGGCCGGACCCGAGGTCTACCTGACCATCGCCGAGGACGGCGCGCTCGCCTTGACCGCGACCGAGGCGGCCGACGCGGCGCGCTTCGAGGTCGACGTGGTCCGGAGCGGCGTCGACGAAGCCGTGCGCGCGGCGACAGGCGCCGATGCCGCCGTGGTCGTCGTCGGCAGCATGCCGTTCATCAACGGGCGGGAGGATCATGACCGCACGACGATGGCGCTGGCCGAGGGGCAGTCCGCGCTGGTACGGGCGGTGCTCGCCGCCAATCCGCGCACCATCGTCGTGCTGGAGACCAGCTATCCGATGACCATCCCGTGGGAGAAGTCGAACGTGCCGGCCATCCTGTGGACCACCCACGCGGGCCAGGAGACCGGCCATGCCATCTCCGACGTCCTCTTCGGCGACCACAACCCTGCCGGCCGGCTGACCCAGACCTGGTATCGCTCGGCGGACGACCTGCCGGACATCCTCGAGTACGACATCATCAAGGCCCGGAGGACGTATCTCTACTTCGAGGGCGATCCGCTCTATCCGTTCGGGTACGGGCTGTCGTACTCGACGTTCGGGTACGACAACCTCCAGCTGAGCGCCCGGTCGGTGCAGGCCGGCGACACGATCTCGGTGCGCGTCGACGTCACGAACAGGAGCGTGCGGGCCGGCGACGAGGTCGTTCAGCTCTACAGCCGCCAGCCGTCGTCGCGCGATCCGCAGCCCGCCAAGCAGCTGCGGGCGTTCCGGCGGATCCACCTCGCGCCGGGCGAGAAGCGGACGGTCGAGCTCGATTTCGCGGCCTCCGACCTCGCCCACTGGGACGTGACCCGGGGCCGCTGGGTCCTCGAGGCGGCCGGCGTCGAGCTGATGGTCGGCTCCTCCTCGGCGGACATCCGCCACCGCACGACCGTGCGCGTGCGCGGCGAGCGCATTCCGGCGCGCGACCTCGCCCGCGAGACGCGGGCGGTCGACTTCGACGACTACGCCGGCGTCGAGCTGGTCGACGAGAGCATGGAGTGGGGCGACGCCGTGGGCGCCACCGCGGGCGACTGGATCCGCTTCTCCGATGTGGAGCTGGGCAGCGGCGCCAGCCACTTCAGCGGCGGGTTCGCCCGCGCCGAGGCGGGCGACGCGCTCGTCGAGATCCGGCTCGACGATCCGGTCCGCGGCAAGCGGGTCGGGACCGCCGTCGTGCCGAGCACGGGGGACGTGTACGCCTACGTCACCGCGACCGCCGAGCTCGACGGCGCTTATGGGCGACGCGACGTCTACCTCGTGTTCCGTGGCGCCGCCCGCCTGTCGACGTTCGCGATCGACTGAGGGCGGTCCGCCCAGCGCAGCGTCGGGCGCGGCCGTCTCGTCTCCTTCATTGTCAGATCGCTCCGAGCTCCGGCGTATCTCTGGTGGTAGGTCGTCGTTCCATCACCAGAGGAAGGAGCTCCATGAAGTGCCATCGCGACGTGCTGGTCGTCTTTTGTGCCGCCTTGGGCGCAGTTGCCGCAGGCTCCGTACCTGCGCAGGCCCATGCCTCTGACGAGTTGCCGGCGGAGCCGGCCTCGCAGCATGCGCCGATGCTCGCCTGGGAAGAAAATGCCGCCTGCCAGTCCTGTCACGAGGATGACCACGACGGTGGTTCCTGGAACGCCCATGGTTGGGATGCGATGGAGGAGGGGCGACTCCCGGTCGGCCAGCACGGGCGCCAGACCCTCGTCGTCCGCCCAGGCCAGTCGATCCAGGACGCCATCGACCAGGCGGACGACGGGGCCAGGATCCTCATCCTGCCAGGCGTGTACCGGGAGACGGCCGACGCGACCAACGGCCTGATCATCAACAAGAGCGGCATCTCGCTCATCGGGCTGAACAGGCCGACGGAGCGCGTCGTCCTCGAGAACGCCGGCAGCCAGCGCAACGGGATCGTCGTCGTGCCCAGCGAGCGCAGCGACTGCATGGGCTGCCACGAGAGCATGGCGCCGCCGTTCGCGCTCAAGCCCGGCATCGACAGCGCGATGACCGACGGCGAGCCGGTCCTGTACGACGTCGAGATCCGCGGCATCACCATCCGCGACTTCTCCAACAACGGCCTGTTCACGGAGCGCGTCGACGGCTTCCGGATCGTGGACGTCCACTCGGACAACAACAAGAATTACGGGATCTTTCCCACGCAATCGCGCAACGGGCTGATCGCGCTGAGCAAGGCCACGGGGGCCAACGACAGCGGCGTCTGGATCGAGACCTCCGAGCGCGTCCTGGTCACGCACAACCTGGTGGAGAACAACACCAACGGCTTCGAAACGTCCAACAGCGACGATGTCGACCTGACGTACAACGTGGCCAGGAACAACTCCGTGGGGATCTCGGTCCTGCTGTTGCCGGGCATCTTCGACGTCCGAGCGGGCTCCAAGCGCGTCAACGCTCGCGGCAACTACGTATACGACAACAACAGGCCGAACACGGCGCGGCCGGGGAGCATCCTCTCGTCCGTCCATCCCGGGTCGGGCATTCTCTATGTCGGCGTGGACGAGTCGGAGATCTCGGGCAACCAGGTCTTCGGCAACGATCTCACGGGCATCGCCATCGCGGACTACTGTGTGCTGGTCAGCGGCGCCCCGGGCCGCGACTGCCAGACGGATCCGTCCGTCACCGTTCCTTACCTGCTGGACCAGGACGCCCGCGACAACCACGTGGTAGGCAACACGGCGACGGACAACGGCCTGAACCCGGGATCGCCGGCCGAGAACCCTTTCTTCTTCGTCGCGAGCGACCTGACGCTGCTCACCCAGCCGGACACGCACGGCAACTGCTTCGAGGACAACGCGTTCGACACGTTCTTCTCGCTGATCGGGCTGTCCGCTCCGCCCGGCTGCGACTAGCAGGCTGTTGGCCTCGCCCCTGGGGACGCCCCGCCCACCATTGGGGTCTTGCGGTGCAGCGCCGATCCGTGAGACTTTCGGTGGGAGAGATCGCCAAAGGCGACCCTCTGGACAGGCCTGGTCCGGCGGCTTCGGTCGACCCATCGACGGATGGTTGTCCGGACGGGCGTGAGCGACGGAACCATCCGAAGGACGCGCCCACGACGGAGGAAGACATGGCGAGAGGACGCACGCAGCGCGCCGCGACCGTCGGCGTCGCCGAGCACGGCAGCTCGGCGGTCCTCGTCACCCTCGCGCCCGGCGGTGAGCTCCTCGATCGCCGGCGCGTCGACCTCACCGATCCCGGTCTGCCGACGCACCCGCATCACCACGAAGGGTCGTGGGCGGTCGGCCGTTACCTCGACAGCCCGTGGGCGCGGCCGATTTCGCTCGCCGACGCCGTGGGGCTCGTCGAGCGCGTGCGCGCGTCCGCCGTGCGCGGCGCTCGCGCGGGCCTCGAGGCGCTGGCCGCGGCGGTGCCCGCGCCGATCGCGAGCATCGCGATCCGCGTGTGTCCCGCGCTGCCGCCGACGACCGAGGAGCGGATCGCCGACAATCGCGCGCAGACCGTCGCCGATTCCGTCATGTACCGCGAGGCCCTCGCGGCCGCCGCCGAGGCGCGCGGCTGGTCCGTGCATTGGTACGACAGCGAGCGCGTGTTTCGCGAAGCGGCGGCGACGCTCGGCCTCGAGGATGTCGACGCTTTCCTGCGCGCGATGGGCCGATCGGTCGGGCCGCCGTGGCAAGCGAAGCACAAGCTCGCGGCGGCTGCGGCGCTCGCGGCACAAGCCTTCAGCCCGCGGCCAGCCCGCAAGGTCGACCCGAATGCCCCGTGAGCTATCGCCCAGACTTGCGGCGATCGTGGAGGCCCTGCCGTTGAGGCCTGGGCTTCGTGTCCTGGAGATCGGTTGCGGCCCCGGCGTCGCGGCGCGCGTCGTCGCCAGGCGGATCGGCGAGGGGCATGTTCTGGCGATCGACCGCTCGGCCAAGGCGATCGCACAGGCGATGGCGGGATCGGCGGTCGAGCTGGCCTCTGGCCATCTTAGCTTTCGCCATGTGGCGATCGAGGAATTCGCGCTGGAGGAGGGGGAGGGGCCCTATGACATTGCGTTCGCTGTTCGGGTTGGCGCGCTCGACGGCCGCCACCCGGAGGCTGGGCATATCGCCAGGCAGCGGATTCGCAGAGCGTTGCGCGAGGGGGGCCGCCTTTACATCGATGGAGGCGATCCGCTTCGTGAGGTCTCCCTCGACGAGTAGTCGAGAACGCCGATCTCGGCAATCGAGCGAGGATTGAACCTCCGCGACGCCGAGACATGGTTTCTCTTGTCCATCCTCATCGGCGCCGGTTAGGACGGACGCCGGACGGGCGCTTCAGCGAGAGACCTCGATGTCATAGCTGGCGAGCTGCTCGCTGAACTCCCCCGGCAGCGCGAGCGACCACGCGGCCTCGCCGAGGCACTGGCGCACCGCCGCGGCATGCCTCCCCGCGAGCCTGACCGCGGGGACGTCGACCACCTCGTCCACCGTGGTCTCGAGCGTGACACGCGCGCTCTTCGGACCCGGCGGGCAGCCGCCGAACGCCTTTTGCAGCGCGGCGCGGAGGTACGCGCGATGGTCGAACGCGCTCCCGCTCCCCGTCGGGCCGCCGTGGCCAAGGCCGCCCCCGAGCCCCTCGTGGGTGCTGGCCCCTCTTCCCGTGCCGCCTCCCAGGCTCACGGTCCTGGGACGCTTTCCGGGCGCGCTCGCGACGTAGCTCGTCACGGGCGAGACGGCGCCGCCGCGGAAGGCGAGGGCTGCCATCTCCGGCTCGGTGAGCGACTCGAGGAGCTCGGAGCCGAACACGAGCGCGGACCAGAGCCGGCCGTGCGCCGGGTCCGGCGTGAACACGCGCCGCACGGGCCGCGCCCAGAGCTCACCGGTCAGCACCGCCCGCGCGGCCCGGCCGCGGTGGAGGCGAAGCAGCTCCAGGCCGTCGCCCTCGGGCAGCTGTTCGCCGAAGGCGACCTGCGAAAGGCCGGCTCCGGGCAACCGCACGTCCAGGCGGTCGATGCGGAGCGGGCGAACCCACTCCTCGTAAACGCGGCGCATGGCGCCGGCGTCGCCGGGCCTGGCGCTCGCGCGCGCCGTCCAGACGAGCCCCCCGGTCGCGCGCACCGGGGCGGCGAAGGGGTGCTCGTTCCGCGTGAGGCCCGGCGCGCCCTCGCCGATGATACCGACGTGCACGAGCGCGCCGCTCTTGAGGATCGCGCCGAGGCGGCGGGGCGTGAGCGCGGAGCGGGTGCGGAGATCGGTGAGCGCGAGGATGCGGCGCGGGAGGCCCGCGGGCGTCGCGGCGAGCAGGGCGTCCGCGCGGGCGAGGGCGTCGTCGAGGCGGCTGCCGTTGCGCCGGGGGAGGACGAGCGTGCCGAGGTCGGCGGCGGCGCGGGCGGCGGGGACGAAGCGGCCGTGGCGCGGGCGGACCTCGCGGTCGAAGGTGAGGACCTCGACGAGGGAGCCGTCGAGATGGGAGAGATAAGCCCGGGCGGCGGCGAGGGCCGCGGCGCCGTCGCGCTCGGGGAGCGAGCGCGAGGCGTCGAGGAGGACGACGACGCGGGCATTGCGCGGCGGCTCGGAGAGGCGGAGCGGAGCGTCGATGCGGAGCGCGACGAGCTCGCGGCCGCTGCCGAGGAGCGAGGAGGAGAAGGCGCCGTCGAGCGCGAGCGAGGGGCGCGGGGCGAGGGCGAGGTCGGTCTCGTCCTGCGCGAGCTGGAAGGTGGCGCCGGGGGAGATGGGCTTCCCGTCGAGGAACAGGCGATCTCCGGGGCGCGCCGCGGAGACCATGACGGTGGCGGCGAGGGTCTCGGTCCCCACGCGCGGCAAGGTGAGGTGATGGCGGCCCTCGCGGTAGGCCGTGGGCAGGCGGAGGGTGTACTCGACGGTCCTGGGCTGGCCGGGCGCGCACGGGAAGGCCTGGAGCGCGAGGAAGCCCTGCGAGCGCCACGAGAGGAGCGCCGTATCCGTGGGAGAGGAGCCCTCGACCCCGGGGAGCGCCATGTACCTCGCGGCGGCGGTCTCGGCCTCCATGAGGTCCGCGCGGCGCCAGAACGGTCGTCCGCCCTTGAGCCCGAGCGAGGCGAGCCCGGTCGCGACCGCGCCTTGCGGTATGTTGAGCAGGAAGAGCGCCTGATCGCGGCGCGGGCCGCCGTTATGCACGGTGCGCTGGACGACGAGCTCGGCGTGCCCGCGGTCGAGGCGGAGCGCGATGCGGTGCTCCTTCTCGACGAGCGCGTTCGTCTCGGTGCCCTCGACGCTGTCGCGGCCATCGGCCCGGGCGCCCGCGGCGGCGAGCAGCAGCGCGGCGCCGGCGAGGACGGCGCCGGCGAGGCGAGGGGGGGCGGTCGGCGCGGCCGCGGGCGCCGGCCGGACGGCAGGGCGGCGGGAGCGCGAACGGGGGCGGACGGGGGGCATGCGAGGGGAGCGACAGTACATCGATGCGACGGTTCCCGCGCGGGGGGCGGACAGGGCGTGCCTCGGGAGGCGCTCCGCCGCCGGGACCGGAGCGCCGGAGCGGCTCGATCTCGGCGCGCCTTCATCGACGGCTACCTCGGGCGGGCTGCCGAAGAGCTCCTGCAGCCTGGAGGAACGACGCGCTTCGCACTACGGAAGGGGTGGCAGAACGCTGCGTCTGCCCGTGAGCGGACACCAGTAAATAATAATTGAAAACAGGCTTTGGCGATGACAAAATGTCGATTTCATCCATGAAGACAGCATTCGTTCCCTTCGCGCTCGCCGGAGCGTTGTCCGCTTGTCAGCCCAATAGACCCGATAGTCCCGAAGAGCTGAAGGCGGTCATCGTGTCGTATTTCGACTGCGTCACCCGGAAGGACTTTGCGCGGATGAAAGCCTTGACGACGCCTGACTTTGTCATCTACGAGAACGGAAAGATCGTGGACAACGACGGCATGATCGAGATCATCAAGGGGTCCCCGATCGCCAAGGCCACTTTCTCGTTGGATGACGTCAGGATCAACGTCGATGTCAGCTCAGGAAGCATGATTTACGTCAATCATGGCAAGTTTGTGAATCATGACGCGAGCGCCATTGAGCGCGACTTTCTGGAGAGCGTGACCTTCAAAAAGGTTGGAAATGAATGGAAGCTCCACTTCGTGCATTCGATGGCGAAAAAAATAGGCTCGATGAATTGAGGTGTAGCGTCTTTCGATACATCTCGGATGCGCCGAGGCGCAGCATTCGCCGCGACGATAGGAGCGGGCTTTCCGACGGGCTGAGCTACGCGGCGCCAGAACGGTCGTCCGCCCTTGAGCCCCAGCGAGGCGAGCGTCCCGCTTCGGACCTCAGTGCGCATCCAGGCCACCATGGGTAGGCAGTCCAGGCGATCTTGTGGATGGTTAGAGATTTCCGTTTCTGCCCCGGACTTCGGCGACCTGCTCTCCCGCCGGAGCGTGCTGCCGCTGAGCGTGATGGCGCCCTCTCGCCAAATGCTGCTGCGGCGCGGCTTCGTCCAGGCCGGCGCTGGAGGCGAGCGTTTCCGGAGAAGACGGATGCGGTCATTCGTTCTCGGAATACTCGGTTCGCGAAACGGGGCGTGACTGGACATCTCGCATTGTCCTGATACCGTAGCGCCGTCGCGTCGTGCTGCGGCGTATTCCTCGCCCGCAGCCCCGAGGGGGGGAGCGCGCTCGAGCGTCATGGAAGCGCTGATTCGTCCGGGGGCCTTGCTGCTCGACAAATACTGCGTGGAGCGCGTCCTCGGGAAGGGGGGAATGGGGGTCGTCGTGGCGGCACGCCACCTCGATCTCGACGAGCTCCGCGCGATCAAGCTCCTGCTGCCCGAGACGGCCAGAGACGCGCACGCCGAGGAGCGATTCCTCCGTGAAGCGCGCGCGGCGGCCCGCCTCAAGGGCGAGCACGCGGTGCGTGTCCATGATTTCGGGCGGCTGCAGACGGGCGAGCTGTTCATGGTGCTCGAGCTCCTCTCGGGCACGGACCTGAAGCAGATCGTGAAGGCGCATGGCCCGCTGTCTGTCGAGGAAGCCGCGACCTACGCGCTCCAGGCCTCGAAGGCGCTCGCCGAAGCGCACGCGCTCGGCATCATCCACCGTGACATCAAGCCGGCCAACCTGTTCCTCGCCCAGCGGCCCGACGGCTCACCGTACGTGAAGGTCCTCGATTTCGGTATCTCGAAGCATATCGCCTCGGACAGCCTGGAGCTCACCGCGACTGGCGCCGTGCTCGGCTCGCCGCTCTACATGTCGCCCGAGCAGATGGTGCGCACGAAGGAGGTCGATCGGCGGAGCGACATCTGGGCGATGGGGGTGTCTCTGTACGAGCTGGTCACGGGCACACTGCCCTTCCGGGCGGACACGCTGACCGAGCTCGTTGGCCGCGTGCTGCAGGAGGATGCCGTCCCGCCGAGCCGATTGCGACCCGGCTTGCCCGCGGAGCTCGACGTCATCGTCGCGCGCTGTCTCCAGAAGCACCCCGAGCATCGATACCAGCGCATCGAGGAGCTCGCCTCCGCGCTGGCAGCGCTCCTCGGCGGGGCGTGGAGAGGGCTTGGATCGCGGCCGGACGTCGCGTCGCAGCCCTCGCTCGCGCCGCCGGCGAGCCCGCCGCAGGCTGCCAATCCGGCGAGCCCGCCGCAGCCCGTGCCGGCGAGCGCGCCGCCGGCGCTCGTCTCGACGGGCTCCGCCTGGGGCCATACCGGCGCGCAGGGCCGGCCGGCGGCCAGGCATCGGGCGCGTGCCCTCGCGAGCGCGGCGCTGGGCGTGAGCGCGCTCGTGGCCTGCGTTTCGTGGCTCGCTCTGTGTGCCGCGCCAGACGGCGTCGAGGTGCCAGCCGCCGCCTCGACGAACCTTCCGGATGCGGAGCCGGACGCCGAGCCTCGGTCGGCTTCGGAGGTCGTCGAGACCGCGCCCTCAGGGGCCGGGGAGCTCGCGAGGTCGTCCTCGCCACCCCCGCCGCCGGTGACGGTCGAGACGCCATCGCCCGCGGGGTCATCCACCTCGAAGGGGGGTCGCAAGCGCCGCCCCGAGAGCGCTCCAAGGCAGACGCCCATGAGCCCGGGACCAGCCCCCGACGAGGCCCCCAGCCGCGTCCCGGAGTCACCTGAAGCCCCGGAAGCAGGCGGCGTCCCGCAAAAAAAGACGCGCGAACCTCTGCGCTGACACAACCCAGGAGAGCAGCTCATGATCAGCCCTGCGTGCTGCGCGCGATCGCCACGCGCGTTCGTCCTTTTTTTGTGCCTGCTCGCGCCCGTCACGGCGCGGGCGCAGCCGGTCACTCCCCAGAGGGAGACCACCGTCCAGGCGCTCTATGAGCAAGCGACGTCGGAGATGGATGCGGGGCGCTACGAGCGCGCGTGTCCCCGGCTCGAGGAGGTGGTCCGCCTCGCGCCCGACGCGCTCGGCGCGAAGCTCACGCTCGGCGAATGTTACGAAGGCTGGGGCAAGCTCGCGAGCGCCTGGTCCCAGTATGTGTTGGTCGAGGGGGAGGCAACCAAGGTCGGGGACCTCGATCGCCAGATGAAGGCCGCCAGCAAGTCCGCCGCGCTGAAGCCGAAGCTCGCGACGCTGACGATCGAGGTCCCCGCGTCCGTGCGGTCCGTCCCCGGGCTGACGATCACGCGCGATGGGTTGCCTGTTCGCGAGGCGCAATGGTCCGTGCCGCTGCCGCTCGATGTTGGCCGGCACGAGATCGTCGTCAGCGGGCGAGGATACAAGACGAGGAAGCAGCAGATCGAGATCGCGGCGGATGGGCACCGGGTCGCCGTGCCCGTTCCGCCGCTCGAATCCTTGACGAGCGCTGGGCCGAGCCCCGAGCGGCCGTGGCAGCGCCCGGCGGCGATCGTCGCGATCGGCCTCGGCGGCGCGGGCCTCGCCGCGGGGGCGGTGCTCGGAGGGCTGGCGATCGCGAGGAACCAGGAGAGCAACGACGGACATTGCAGCGCGCAGGATCGTTGCGACCCGGCAGGGCTCGATCTGCGCCGGCAGGCGGTGGGCCTCGGAAATGGGTCGACCGTCGCGTTGATCACGGGCGGGTTGCTGGCGGCGGGAGGCGCGGTGCTGTTCGTGACGGCGCCCTCGCAGGCGCAGCGCGACGAGCGCGTGCAATCGAGGGGAGCCCGGTGGCGCGCCGAGATCGCGCTGCTCCCGGGCAGCGTGGCGGTTCAGGGGGTGTGGTGATGGAAGCGACGCGAAGAAGGATGGCGGGCGCGACGGTGGCGCTCGTCGTCGCAGCGAGCTGCAACCAGGTGGCTGGCATCCGGGAGGGCCTTCCCGATGGGGGGTGTCGCACGGTAGCCGAGTGCAAGGCCGGCGAGCCGGTCTGCCGCACCGCCGTGGCGTGTCAGGAGGGCGCCTGCGTCTTCGAGGACGCCGCCGAGGGCAAGCCGCTGCCCGAGCAGACCGCCGGCGACTGCGCGCTGCTCGTGTGCGACGGCGCGGGCTCTGCCAAGCAGGTGCCGCTGCCCACGGACGTGCCTGACGACCGGAACGTCTGCACGATCGATGGCTGCGACGGGACGACGCCCGTGCACACCCTGGGCGATTCGGTGCCTTGCTACACGGGCCCTGCAGGGACGGAGGGCGTCGGGGTCTGCCAGGGGGGACTCCAGCGGTGTGATGACCAGGGCAAGCCAGTGGGAAGCTGCGATGGCGAGGTGACGCCCCAGGCGGAGGTATGCGATAGCGGCAGCGGCGACGAGGATTGCGATGGCGACACGAACGAGGACGGCGAGGACTGCGCGTGCGGCGATGGCTGGGTGTCCGCGGGAGCGGGAGAGGAGTGCGATGACGGCGGCACCGTCGACGGGGACGGGTGCTCGGCGAGCTGCGTGACGGAGAGAGTCGTCAAGATTGAGGCGGGGTACCACCATACATGCGTGGTGGCGAACACCGGGCGAATCAAGTGCTGGGGACATAATATTGGCGGGCAGCTCGGGCTAGGTGATACAGTGAACCGCGGCAATCTGGATGGCCAGATGGGCAGCGCGCTGCCGGTAACAGACCTCGGCGCGGATGCAAGGGTCGAATCGCTCGCGATGGGCGTCTCGCATTCGTGCGCGCGGCTGACCAGCGGCGCGGTCAAGTGCTGGGGGAGCAGCGGCTTCGGCGCGCTCGGGCTCGGCACGATCACCTCGCGCGGCGCCGTGGCGAACCAGATGGGCGATCGCCTCGAGGTGGTGAATCTGGGCGGAGTCGCGACTGTGATGGCCGCGGGCCATTCACACACGTGTGCGCTCGTGAGCGACGTGACACGATGCTGGGGCTGGAATCAAAATGGGCAGCTCGGGCTCGGTGATAGAGAAAACCGGAACGTGGCCAATGGCTCCTCCGTGAGCCTGGGTAGCGGCAAGGTAGCCCTCGCGCTCGCCTTGGGCGAGACACACACCTGCGCATGGCTGAGCGGCGGCAGCGTCAAATGCTGGGGGGCCAACGGTGGTGCTGGCCAGCTCGGGCTCGGTG
Organism: Sorangium sp. So ce185; assembly: GCF_051526825.1. Classification (NCBI taxonomy): domain Bacteria; kingdom Pseudomonadati; phylum Myxococcota; order Polyangiales; family Polyangiaceae; genus Sorangium; species Sorangium sp. So ce185. The sequence continues at coordinate 3,569,730 of NZ_CP150316.1, forward strand.
ATCCTGTGCCCCGTGGAGACGATCCGAACGAGATGGGCGACAACCTTCGTGCTGTCGACCTAGGGGGTGAGCCCGCCCTGGCGCTCTCAGCGGGGATGCATCATACCTGCGCGTTGCTCACCGATGGCCGCGTCAAGTGCTGGGGCCACAACGCATATGGTCAGCTCGGTGTGGGTGACGCGGGCCATCGCGGCGCAGCCACGAGCCACATGGGGGACAACCTCGACCAGGTGGACGTGGGCGAGGCCGTCACGGCGCTTGCCACAGGTGGGTATCACACCTGCGCGCTGCTCGCCAGCGGTCGCGTCAAATGCTGGGGGCTCAACGATTTCGGCCAGCTCGGCCTGGGTGACATGGCGAACCGCGGTGACGCCACAGACGAGATGGGCGACGCGCTACCCCCGGTCGACCTCGGTGAGGGAGCGAAGGCGGAGGCCATCACCGCTGGCGCGCATCACACCTGCGCGCTGCTGACCGACGGCCGCGTCAAGTGCTGGGGGCGCAACCACGTGGGCCAGCTCGGCCTGGGCGACTCCCTGCCCCGCGGCCACGCGCCAGGTACGATGGGGGACGCCCTCTCTGCGGTGGAGCTCTTCAAGAGCCCCTGACCCATCCATGGATCGCGAGCGGCACCCCCGGCGAGCCGGACCCGCGCCCGGCGCCGGGCTGCCGGGGAGCAACGACAGCAGCGCGCTCGTGGACGTACGAAGCGCTCGGGGCGGATCGGCGTCGTGAGGGCAGGCTTCGGCGCAGGGTCTACGGAAACTCGCGCACCTTGACCGCGCGTGTCGTGCCCGGGTAGGCATCGTTGTAGTGCTCCACCCCATAAAGCAGGATCTCGCCGTCTGGATCCACATAGATCCCGGCCCCTGCGTCGAACGCGCAGTAGCGCTTGTTGCCCGTGGCCGAGCTGCTGCACGACATGTGTCGGCTGGCCACCTTGGTGAAGCTAGGCACGAAGGTCTCGCCGAGGTCCACACGCCACAGGTCGACCCAGTCCTCGTCATACCATTTGTTCCTGTGCGTGCCCGCGACGAAGAGCTGACCGTCGCACTGGGTCACGAGCTGCAGGCCCTGATAATCCGCGCCGCCAAAGGGCGTCGAGGCGCTCGCCTGAGACACCCAGGTGGAGGTCGAGCTGCCGAAGTAGGGCATCGCCGCCTCCGAGGACACGAACACCTCGACGTCGTCCGAGTCGTTGCCAAAGACGAGCGCGAGGTAGCGGCCCGAGGAGAGCAGCGTGAGGCTCGCCGCTCCCGCGTTGACCGTCTGGCCTCGCGCTCGCAAGACCAGCGGGCCCCACTGGGGGTTCGAGGGGGTCGACACCCTGGCGACGCGAAAGCCCGCCGTCGCCTGATCGTCGCTCTTCTCGAACGGCACGATGACGTAATCGCCGTTCACCTGAAGGCCGCCCGAGTGATCGTACGGCATCCCTGAGTCGTCGGGCTGGTAACGCACGATCGCGTCGCTGCAGGACGGGAGCCGGGAGGGAGAAGCGTTCCGACCCAAGAGCCACGGGTTGTTGCTCAGCGATCCGAGGCGCACGACCTCGAAGCCCGGGCGCGCGCCCCCCTGAACCGAGGTCGTCACCAGGAGATAGTTGTAGTCACGCGCGAGCCGCTGGATGCCCTGGTGGTGAATGAGCCCGGTTCCCGTCGTGGGCGCATACGCGCTGCAGGCGTCGCTGCCGCTGCGGTAGGCCATGACATAGCTCGGGTCATAGAGCGCGTTGATGCTGCTGGCGGCATCGTTCACGCAGCGGTTCGTATAGGGGTTCGCGTGGTCCGTGTGGGCCCAGCCCCAGTGGGAGCTCAGCCCCTCGTAGGCCACGCCAATTTCGTCGAGCGCTGGCTCGGCCGTGCTCTCCTCCGTCCCACAGGCGACGAGAGACAGTATGCCCGCTGCTGCTGCAGCGAGCTGCCAGATCCTGGAGTGGAGACTGCGTTCATCAATCTTCATGGAGTCCTCGGCGAGAGAGATGTACCGGGCATGCAAGCAAGTCGGTTGACGTTCACGCGGTTCGTACGTGTTGCAGCGCTCATGCCAGAATGGCGCGCGCGGCGTCTGCCAGGGATTTCTACGAGGCGTCGAGCCCGATCACCCCCGGCGAGCCAGCCGGCGGCGCGCCTCCGCCGAGCTCCAGCGCTCCTCGGCTTCGCGCGACGAGCCACCCCTGCGCGGGTTGAGCAACAACGGCGCAACGGGCTCGCGGCCACCGCGGCTCGGCTGAATGCGTGCCGCGCGACCGTTTCAACCTGAAACGACGGCATTCGCGTCGCCGGCCGATTCGTCCGCGAGGGCGTTGCGTGGGGGCCCGGGCGCTCGCTACACTCAGACGTGAGGGGGACGATGCTGCACCACGCAAGACTCGCGCGCGCGAAGGACCCGTCGACGCCTTCGATGGTCTTCCGTAAGGCCGCCGCGCCCGCGCGGCCCTTCGCGGCGCGGGCGGCCGGCCCGGTGACGCAACCCGACGAGGCCCTTCGGTCGCTCGGCCCCGCGGCGCAGCCCGATCTGGGCGCCCTGTCGCCAGGTGTCGGGCCGGCGGCGGCCGGGCTTTCGGGCCCGGGCAGGCCGCTTCCCGACAGCGTGCGCTCGCACTTCGAGCAGCGCTTCGGCCACGACTTCAGCCGCATCCGCGTGCACGCCGACGCGCGGGCCGACGCCTCGGCGCGCGCGCTCGACGCGCGGGCGTTCACCGTGGGGCACGACATCGCGTTCCGTCGCGGCGAGTACGCCCCCGACTCGCTGGCAGGGCGCAAGCTGCTCGCCCACGAGCTGACGCACGTCGTGCAGCAGGGCGCGGGTGTACGGTCCGCCGGACGCGTCAGCGAGCCGGGCGACGCGGCCGAGCGCGAGGCAGACCGCGCGGCCGAGGCGGTCAGCGCCGGGAGGCATGCGGGGCCGATCGGCGCGGCGCCCTCGGCGATCGCGCGGCAGCCGGCGCCCAAGCAGGGCCCGACGTACATCGACGTCGAGATCATCAGCGGCCCTACCGACTACCCACAGTGGATCGATCGCTCGATCACCGCCGCCGGGTACACCATCTGGCTCAACGGCTTCATGCTGTACGTCGGCAACATGACGCCCGGCGGCCCGGGCATCAAAGTACCCGAATCGGACGTCGACTTTACCATCGACCGCGCGACGCCCATCAACAAGACCATTTACCAGAGTCACGCCGAGGCGAAGGCCGCGGTCGCCGCGGCGCCCAAGCCGGCCGACGGGTCGCACCCCTTCGCGTACTACTGGGGTGCGGGCGGGCTGATCATCGCGCCCACCACGATCTGCCGGGGGTCGGCGCCGAAGACCACCGAGACCATGTGGCAGGCGCGTGTCAATTACGCCAACTACGTGCAGCACGCGCTCGCGGGCGTGGCCTTGGGCATGGTCGCCGGTAAAATCCTCGGCGGCGCCTATAGCTGGGCCCGCGGGGGCGGCGGGGGCAACATCAAGCTGCCGAGGCGCTCGTCCGACGTGAAGTCCGGGGGGGGTGACCAGAGCAAGCCGCCGGCGAAGGTCGACCCGACGGTGAAGCCGCCGAAGGTCGAGGCGCCGAAGGTCGAGACGCCGAAGGTCGAGACGCCGAAGGTCGAAACGCCGAAGACGACGCCGACCGCGAAGGCGCCCGCCGCGCAGACGGGACCGCAGACGGGCCCCGACCTTTTCAAGCAGACGGCCCAGGCGCCCGGCGGGCAGGCCGAAAAGGCCAAGTACTTCGAGACTCACGCCGCGGAGCTCAAGCAGCGGACCGGCTGGACGGCGGACTACACCGGCCAGACGCCCGACGGCGCGCGCGTTTATCACGGCGAGGCGCAATCGAAGGCGCTCGTCATCACGTCGGACGGGCGCGTCATGACCGGGACATGGGGCAAGCACGTGAGTCTCAAGTTCGGCCCCTCGGGGCCCCAGCTTGTCTGCGATTGGAGCTTGCCGGGATGGAAGCAATGGTGACGGACGACCTCGGTGCGCTGGAGGCCGGCCTCCGGTCGGAGGGGTTTCTCGACCGCGAGGTCGCGGCCACGAAGCTCGTCGCCGCCGGCCGCGACGGGGCCCGGGTGCTGGTGCAGGTTGCGACCGATCGAGGCGCGCCGCAGGCGGTGCGCGTCACAGCCCTGCGCCACCTGCCGGCCGACGAAGGGGCAATCGACGCGCTGCGTACGCTGCTCGGCGACGCGCTGCCGGTGCTCCGGGTCGTGGCGCTCGACAAGGTCGAGCAGGCGCGCGCTGCGGCCCTCGCGCCGCTCGTCGAGGCGCTGACGCGCGACCCCGCCACGTTCTGCGACCTCGACGAAGAGATCTCCGTGGCGGACGTCGCTGCGCGCGTGCTCGCGTCGCTCTCGCCTCGAGAGTAGTCCGCCACGTCGCGCCGGCGCGCGACCCCCTTGGGCCTGCTGTCATCGGTCGCGGGTCCGTCCTCTCGGAGGTGCCGCCGCCGTTGTCGGCGATCGGGCCGTACGCGTCGACGGTCATGACGATCGCGGTGCCCGCGAGCACGCTATGAAAACCGCCGCTGTTTCCGGCGGCCGCTCGTCATCGACCGGTGTTTCTGGCGGGATTTCCGTGCGGATGCGGGGCAAGCGGAAGAAACGTTAACTATTTCAATCACTTTCGGCTGTTCTGCCGCCGCGCTAGGCGCCGGTGTGGCCCAACGCGGGCCCAACGAATAGGAGTTTGCGGGACTGCGCCGAGACCTCGCCGTCGCTGCTGCTCAGGCGCAGTCCCGCAAACGCCTATTCGTTGAGGTTGGCGCAGCCGCTCTCCAAGAGCGGCGAGCACCGCGAGGCATCCCTCCCGCTTGAAACAAATCCGTGGCCGCCAATCACCCTCGGCCACTGTCGGCGCGCTCGACTCGCAGGAGATTGCGCGCGCCTATTCGTGATGTGCTCTCGTGCTTACGCCGACGTTCAACGCCCCCGACACGAACCACCCGTGCAGGCGACCTCCAGCGCGGCGTCGCAGACCGTGCAGGAGTTCGGGCCGCAATCGGAAAGGGCGCGCTCGAGCGCTTGCCACTCGGCAGATTCCGCGCCCTCGCGGTTCACCGCCAGCTGACCACAGTAGCCTCCAGGAATCTCCGCGCAAAAGTCGGACACGACGACGCAGTCGTCGTCGGTCTCACAACTCTGATGGGCGTCGAGGAACGCTACCGCACGATCCACCGTTTCCTGGTCACACTCACCCTTGCACCCCAGCACTGCGAAGGCCATGCCAGCAACCGCAACTGCGTTGATCCAAGACATACCGCTCACCTAGGCAAGGGCCGTGCCATTGCTACGCAGCGTGATTCCTCGAGAAATGCCTCACCCTCGCCTCCGCGACTGGCACACCCTGGCACTCTTCCGGGCGCTGGTGTCGGTGATCGTCGCGTCCCGCGTCCGATCGGTGAAGACCGCGGCGAGGTGATCGCCGGCGTTCACCGTTCACCGCCGGCCCCCGCGCCGATCTGGGCCGCGCTCGCCTCCGGCGTAGACGTTGGGCCCGCCGAAAAGTCGAAGGCCCAGCCGGTCATCGGCAGCGTCGGCGCCAATAACACGAACGGGACACTCAAACTGAAGTGGTGCGACTGCCGCGACCACGACACCAACACGCTGGCGGGGCGGCTCCTCCGCGATCTCGACCCGCAGACCGACTGCAACCGAGAGTCCGCAGAGTTCATCTCGCACCCCAAGTGGCTCAATCTCTCCACCAAGGCGAGCGGATCGAGCACCGGCGACAACGGGTGGGCGAACGGAAAGAGCCTTGGCGCCTCGTACACTCTGCCGTTCGACCGCAATCCGGAGCACATCAAGCGGACCGTCGACTGGGACTTCCTCGATCTCGGGGTCAACCACGTGCAGACGACCACCTATAGCCGCCGCGCCCAGGGGGTGCTCTTCAGTCACCTGACCAGCTTTTCCCCGGTGGCCGGGTACAACCAGACCCAGGTCATCGAGTTCGGCAATTACTATTTCTCCGGCAACGCTTCCCTCGTCGCCACGAACAGGCCGATCATCCCGCCCGACGCCATCAACCTGAAAGACAGGTATTTCTGCCCCGAGTGCCCCTTGGGCTTCACCGACCTGTATCAGGCCCATGACCCCGTGATCAACCTGCCCCGGATCTACGTCGCTACGCCCACGGGGTTGGCGCTCGTGTCCGGCCTCAACGCCGACGCGACGAGCCTCTATGCCGACGCCGCCAGCGGGGACGTCAACCTTGTCACCGTCGCCGAGCCGTTCCGGCGGCTCCTCCGCCCGGCGCTGCTCTCGCGCCACGATGCGGAGGCCATGGCGGGCGATCTGGAGCAGGCAGCGCGCGACGGCGCGCGCTCCGTGGTGCTCCGGCCCAACCCGGTGCAGGGCCGCACGCTGAGCGCGCCTGCCCACGCGCGGTTCTGGGCGGCTTGCGAGCACCACGGGATCACCGTGCTCCTCCACGAGGGTACGCACGCGCGCGTCCACGAGGGTACGCACGCGCGCGTCGCCACGGCGGGGGCCGACCGCTTCGAGACGCGGTTCGGCCAGCACGCGTGCTCTCACCCGATGGAGGCGATGATGGCGCTGCTCTCGCTCATCGAGGGCGGCGTCCTCGAGGCCCACCCGACGCTGCGGGTGGGCCTGCTCGAGGCGGGGTGCGGCTTTCTGCCTTACTGGCTCTGGCGGCTCGACCGCGTCGAGTACACGCAGATGCGCGGCGAGGTGCGTCGCCGGGTGCGCCGGCCGCCTTCGGAGTACTTCCAGCGGCAGTGCTGGATCGCGCTCGAGCCCGGCGAGGCGATGCTCGACCAGGTGGTGCGGGAGATCGGCCCTCGGCGGATGGTGTTCGGGACCGATTTCCCCCACCTCGACCACGGCCCCGGGATGCTCGACGAGATGATGGCCCAGCGGATCGCGCTCGGCGATGAGGCGCTGCGGGCTATCCTCTGGGAAAGCCCGTGCGGCTTGCTGGGCGTGGACCCCGGCGCGTGGCCGACCACGTAGGCGTCTGGCGCTGAGGGGGGGCCATCCGTGGGCGTCGCCCGCGCGGCAACGAGCTCAGCATGTCGCACGGCTCACGAGGGAGCGATGATCTGGGGACCGTTCTGCTGGCCGTCGCCGGGCGCGTTGTTCTTGCTTGTCGTCGTATTGTTGTACGACACCGCCTGTGCCTCCAAGCTGCACTGCATGGTGGCTCCGGCGCCGGCCGTCGTCCGCCATTGCCAGTTACCCGCGTTGATGAGAGAGGTGCTGTCCGGCCTCACGTGCAGCCCGCCCGAAGGAAGGGGGACAGAGAGCTCATCCGTGGTCGTGTCTTTCCACCGCGTGTAGAAGTTGCTGTAGGAGTTCTCCATGCCGACCACGAGGCTGATCGAGGTCACGGTCAGGACGTTGGGGCTCTTGTTGGAGATCGAGAGGGAGACGGGGAACCCTTCCCAGTGATCCTGCGCGTCGAGCAAGAACGCCTGAGGTACTGTGGCCGTGATATTGACATTCCCGTCATCGAAGATCGTGAACTGCTTGCTTCCAATGGTTTCCTTGTTGGATACACCCATGTTCTTCCTCCATGTCGTGGCGTGCCTCGCGAGGAACGAGGCGCGGGAGCGCGCGGGGAGCGGCGTTCAGCACGAACGAGCCTCCACCATCCCAGAGCAGCCCTGACGCCGCAACCGCCAGCTCCGGCCTCGGCGTAGCGCGAGGGATTGCAAGTGGGATGCCGCCCGGGTCGGCCCTCAGGGCGCCCGGTACAGGGGCGCTCCCTCCCCAGGATCTACGCGCAGGCGCGTGCGCGCCGCGGCTCGGCTGGTCTCGCGCCGCGCCGGGAGGGGGCGGCGAGGTCTTGCGTCACCAGGTGAAGCGCCGCTTCACCTGGTGACGCAGGGCAGAGCGACAGGCGCTCCCGCGCCCCGCAGGACGGTGGCGCGATCGGCGAGGCGTATGCCGAGCAGGTGCGCGGCGTGCCCCGGCGGAGCACCTCCGGAGCCGGAGAGCTCGAACCTGACGCGGTTCGTCAGGAATGGAAGCTCGAGAGGATAGGACGAGCCGGCCGGATCACGCGAGGCAGAACCGCGCGGGCCACCGACGCGGGCTGGCGATCGGGGATTCGCGGGGCACGAAAATGCCCAAGAAACGAGCACGCCGCTGGCATGCGTCGAGCAACGGGCAGACGTCGGCCAAAGGCACGCGCGGGCGGCACGCCGAGGGACGAGGCCGAGAGGCTCACGCCGCGTCAAACGACGGGTCTCTGGCCCTCGCGATGGGCGGCGGCTCGGTGGGAATGCCGAGATGGGTCAAGATCGCCACGATGGCCTCGCGCTCGGAGATGTCGGCGACGACCCGCCGGCGCCCACCGCACGGACACGCGAGCACATCCTCCAAGTAGACGCGGCGGATGAGGGAAGCCCAATCGATGCGCGCGTAGACGGGCCGGACGATGCCGTCGCCGAGGCTCGTGCGCGCGCTCGCCGGAGGGTGCTGGGTCGCCGCGGGAGGCGGCGCCGTGATGTCGTTGGCGCAGGTCGGTGGCGCCGTCGCGCTCGTCTTCGTCCTCGTCTTCGTCTTCGTCTTCGTCTCCGCCACGGGCTCTTGCCCCGGGGGCGGAAGCGCTCCTCGTCGTCCGCCTCTGCGAGGGGGACGTCGGCCTCGTCGAGGCGCAGAGAGGTGCCGCCGAAGAGCGACATTTGCATGCACGCTTCGAGCGGGGAGAGCTCGGGGACCGCGTTGGAGCGCTCCTCGATCGGCCGGTCGTCGATGAGCTTCCTTCGCCGCAGCCACCGCATCGTGCGCTTCTCGACGCGCGCGGCGACAGCGGCGATGTCGTCGCGCGCGGGCGCAGGGCCCTCGTGGAAGACGACCTCGGGACCGTCCTTTCGCGTGAATACGCCATCGAGCGCAACAACGTGGAAGTGCACGGAGCTTCCGAGGGTGGAGTCGAAGCGTTGCACGAAGGTGACCGAACCGGTCTCGCCGCCGGGCGTGCCACGCGCAGTCGCCTTCTGCTCCTGCCAGCGCGCGATCTCCTCGACGAAGATGCGGCCCGCCGCGGTCAGTGCATCGGGCCGCAGGGCGCACTCCGCCGCCTCCGGCGCATTCACCCCCTCGCGCGTCACCTTCACGGCCTCATCGCGGCGCAGGCGGCGATCGCGGTCGAGAACGCGCTGCTGATCGAGCGGAGCCGCCAGCGGAGCGAGCGGATCGAGGCGGAGCTGATCGAGCGGAGGCGGGCGGAGGAGGCGCGCTGACATCCTCCTCAAAACGCCGCTTACCTGCGCCAGGGCAGGGTCATCTCCTCACCGGTCGGGGTCCAGATCTGCGAGCCGACATGGGTCACCACGATCGCTTCGGTGGGCACCTGGCCAGTGTTGAAGAGCTGATGCTGCACATTGGCAGGAGCGATGAGCGTCGCCGGTGCCTCGAAATCGAGCACCTGATCCCCGATCTGCGCGCGGAGCTTGCCGCGCAGGAGGATGAAGACCTCCTCCACGTCGTGGCGATGGGGTGGGGTGCGCGAGCCGACCGCGATGCTGCTTTGCCAGACCTCGAAGGTCTTGGCGCCCATGCTGGCCGTGGCCACGCCGCGCAGGGTGTTGCCGTTGTTCTCGAAGGACCGCACCCCGGCATGCGGGATCGCGACCGCGAGCGCCTGGCTGGCCGCGGGCGGCTCCTCACCCGGGTGAGAATGCGCGTGGCCGTGCGGATGGCCGTGGTCGTGCGCATGCGCAGGCTGGTCGGCCGCGGGCGTGGCCCGGGCGGAACCCGGAGTCGGAGCCTCGTTCGACGGGCAGCGAGGCGCAGGCGCGCTGCTGGCGCATGCGCCCGTGATGGAGACGAGGAGGGAGATCGCCAGTTGCTTCATGGCACCCATCGTACAGCACCTGGCGCCGATCGATGCCCCGGATCGACGCTCGCCGTCGCGTCGCGCCGGTTCGACGCGCTGACGACGCCGCCCGGACCGAGAGAAAGGCCCACCAAGCGCTGCGCCGCATCGCCGCTGCGAACTTGACCGTGAGCGCGTTGAGCGCCGCCTTCGACACGACGTAGGCAACAAGCGTGTCGGCGTACTCTGTCGTCGCGATGCCGCGCGGCGACCCGAACGAGCCCGCCTCGCTCGAGACGTTGACCACCCGGCCACGGCCGCCCCGCCGCAGCAGCGGGGCGAACGCGCGGATCGTGCGCCACGCCTCGAGCACGGCCGTCTCGAGTGCCGCCCTCGCACCGTCGATCGTCACCTCGAGCGACGGGGGCTGGGGGTCGAAGCCGCCGACCGCGTTGTTCACGAGGGCGTCGAGCCGGCCGAAGCGACGCGCGACCTCGTCCGCGGCGGCGCCCACGCTCGCGTCGCCGTCGCCGTCGCCGTCGAGCGCGAGCGCGTGCACCTCGCCCTCGCGCGCGAGCTCGCCGGCCAGCCCGCGCGCGCGGATAGGACAAGCAAACGCGTTCCGCAAAATCGAGGTTCTCGGCCGTCCCTGACTCGTGCAGTCCGACGGTACGAGCTCATTGACAGAACGGGCCTTATGCGATCAGGCAGGCCTTCCACGCCTGAAACGTCTGGGATTACCGCGACGTAGCACAAAGCGGAAGGCATCCTACCGTATAGCTGTATCCTACTGAACTCGTCCAAACGGCCGCCGTCGCGGTTCGCGGCGCGTCGTGATGGCCGGCGCACGCACCTCGGGGCAGACTTCCCCCCGGCCACGTCGTCGAGCAGCGTCCCTCCCTGTCGGTTTCGTCACGCGGGGTCCGCCGGGTACCGCGCGCGGCACTCCAGCGACTCGGCGAACAGACCGAGGTGGCTCAAGATCTTCCTCGCCGTCGCCTTATCCGTGATGGCGGCCATGAGGCGCATCCGTCCGCTGCATCGCAGGCACGCGAGAGCATCTACGGCGTAAGTCCGCCGCAAAAGCTTCGCCCATTCGACGCGAAGCGACGTCGCCAGAAGGAGCCCATCCAGCAGCCGATCAAGGTGCCGGACCGAGATCCCCTCCGACACGAATCCAACATCAGCCCACGGCAGCACAGCGCCCAGCGCAGTCGACACCCGCTCGCGCTCGACTTCGCCATGCACCATCGTCAGCAGCGCCCCAACCGCCACGTCCCGAGCGCCTCGCTCCGACACTGCCGACGGCGCCGCCTCGCTTCGCTCGTCTCCTCTGCGCGACGGCTTCGCCATGCCTCTCGCCCGCCCCCTCGGCGCCTGCCTCGTCGGCATGGGCGTGATCGTCGTCTTCTTGTCATCGCTGCTTGCGCTATCAGCTCCGGCGCGCTGCTCGCGCTTACACGCCTTCCCCGTCGCCTTCGGTACTACGACGCTGCGTTGCTTCGTATGCGGCGCGAGCACACCGTGGTAGCGCACCAGCGGATGGCGCGGCGGCACCAGCGCGGCGAGCCTCGCGAGAAACACAATCGGCGTCATCACCCGATGCGTTCCTGTTCGCCGCGGGTACTTCACCTGATAGGCCACCCGACCGTCGCGGAGGATGCTGAGCCGCTCCACAGCGAAGCAGGGACGCGCGTAATACCGGACGAGCCGCTCGCGCCCCTCGTCGTCGTAGCCCTCGATGCGCACCGCCGCCTCGACGTTGAAACCATCGAGCTCCACCGTGAGCGGCCCACGGCGCTTCGGCTCGAACCGCGCTTCGCCTCCATCGTCCGGCGGCACGACGGTCTCGTCCTCAATCCTCACGAACTCGCCCCCGCGGAGCGCGATCTCAGCGCAAGCGTCAAGCGCACTCCGTTCCGGCGCTTCGTTCGAGCGCTCTTCGTTCGGACGTTCGTCGAGCAGGCCGCGCTTTCGCAGCCAGCGAAGCGTGCGCTCTCGGATGCGCTGCACGATGTCCTCGAGCTCCTCGTGTGATGGCGCGCCGATCTCGCGGAAGGCCTGACGCCCGCTACCGTTCGCTACGGGGGCGCATCGGCGTGCCGTGGGGCACACGTGTCCGTCCGGGCGTTGGTCTGGCCCGGTAGGCGCGACGCGAGACGCTATACGGCGTCACCGAGCGCCTTGCGGCGCAGAACGGTGCTTTCCCAGTACGGTGGCCCCCGATTGGGAGAGCGTGCTGGAACATCGGTCGGCTCGCCGAGCGCGGAGAGGAAGCGGACGATGTTCCGGGGCTCGGTGACCATGGCGACGAGCTTCATCCGCCCCTTGCAAGTTGGGCACTCGAGGACATCGAGCGCAAATGTTCGGCGCAAGAGCTCGGCGCGGTTTGTCGATCGCCCGATAGCCGCCACGCTTGCGTTTCGAAGCGGCGTCATCGTCCGCCTTGGTAGGCTCTTCTGGCTTCGCAGGGCGCGGTCCGATGCGCTTGCGCGGCGGAGGCACAGAGCGCTGCCTCGGGCTCGTCGTCCTCCTCGACGTCGTGCTCGATCTCGAGATGCCCGTGCCGCCGGAGGGAACGGAGCATCCGCCCGACGGCGTGCTCGAGGACCTGACCGACCTCGCGCGTTCGGAGGTGACCGAGCTCGTTCCACACGAGCTCGGTGCCGTCTTCGTGATAAGCCCCGTCGAGGAAGACCACGTGCAGATGCGGATTGAGCCGCATGTCGCCGCACGTGCGTTGCACGATGGTCACCGCGCCGCTCTTGACCGCGCCGCACGCGCCTCGGCGCGCGGCGCGCTCTTCGTAGAACCGCTCCACGCTCTCGACGAAGATGCGGGTCAGCACGCCGAACAACGCCCCGTCCTGGGCGAGCCTGCGCCGCCACGGAAACGGAAACGTCAACACCCACGGACGGTGCGCCACCTCGGGCAGGACGTCATCGATCAGGTTCGCCATCGTGGAACACATGCGTCGGCCCAGACACGACGGGCAGAAACCGCGTCCTTTACAGCTGAAGGCCACCAGCCGACTCTCTTCGCAGCGCTCGCACCGAAACCGCGCGAACCCGCGGCAGAGCAGCCCGCAGTCGAGGTAGGCTTCGAGCTCCTTCTTCGCGTGCTTGGGTATCCGGACGGCGATGGCGCCGTCGTCGATGGCCCCGTACAGCGTCTCCACGTTGTCGCGCACGATCTCGTAGAGCGTCGTCTTCTCGGGACGACGGCGGCGTGCGTCGAGGCGATACAGCCGATCCTGCGCCGGTCCAGCGCACAGAGGTTGCGATGCCAGGGGGCCGGGCGTGACATGTCACGCTGCCGGGCGTGACATGTCACGCTCTATGAGCCGCTTGTCACGCTGGGCAGCGGCCTCCCGAACCCCCGCGCAGCCTGGATCGGTCGGCATATCCGTCGATTCCGCTGCTGATCGCGGGTCCGGTCCAGCGGGGACGGTCATGGCACGTTCCCTGCTTTGACGATGGCGACGAGCAGGTCGCGCGGCTCTCGTCCGGCACACCCCGAACGATCCTGCCGAGTGACCGACGTTACGGATAAGAGGCCACCTGCACCCGTGGGATCCCGGGCCGCTCGACTCGAGCGGATGGGCTACCCACGGTGCCTGCTGCCATGTCCCACGCGCTCGTAAACGTAACGTTCCACGGACGAAACGCGCCATTAACATCGCACCCCAACACGAGATATGACCATGTTTAGATTTGACCGCGCGCTCGCTGCCCTGTCCATCAGCGCCACCGCATGCATGCTGCCCGCGTGCGTCGCGATCGATGACTCGAGCGGAGCCGCAATCGACGAAGACGCCTCCGAAGAGATCGCGAGCGCCGAGTCGCCGCTCGCGCGTACTGGTGGGGATCGATTCTGGCCGAACGACAACATCGTCTACTGCTTTGCTCCGGCCGGGCTTTATTCGACTGTTCCGGAAGCGTGGAAACCGAGTATTAGAAGCACTCTTGCGGAGATGGCGCGCCGATTGCCCGTCACGTTCACGGAAATCACCTGCCCCTTCTCACCCCTGCCATTCCAGCCGCATGTCATGATCGCCCTAGGACTCAACGGCACGGGGGGGGTGTCGGACGAGATAGGCTACGACGGCGGAGCGCAAGTTGTCACGTTCTACCAAGATCCGAACGATCCGAATGTGCCGCCGAACGCGCCCACGGTGATGCACGAGATGCTGCACGTCGTCGGCCTGTTCCACGAGCAGTCCCGCTCGGATCGCTTGGACTACGTGACGATCAACAATTCCTGCATCAACGACAGCGACGAAGACCAGTATGAAACCAAGCCGGGCCAGGCCATCACGTCGGGGGTCTACGATTATCAGAGCATCATGCATTACCCGACAGGGCAGTTCTGCGCCAGCAGCCGGCCGAGCTCGTGCAATATTTCGGATGGCATGGGCGGGACCTTCTGCGCGACGATTGTGAAGAAAGACGGATCGCCGATACTGTTTAATTCTGTGATGTCTCGAGAGGACATCAATTCGGTGTTCTATATGTACTCCAATCCATTTCCGACGCCCGCCAGCGATGATGATGCGAGCAGAGCGGTCGCCATCGGCGACTTCGATGGCGACGGTTACTCCGACGTTGCAGTCGGTCTTCCGCTCAGGACGGTGGATGGCATGGCGGATGCGGGCGAGGTCCGTGTCTACAAGGGCACGAGCCGGGGAATTTATCGTTGGCAGACCATCACCCAGAGCACCGCCAACTGGGCTACCGCGGAGGGCGTTAGATTCGGTAGGTCGCTCGCTGCAGCAGACATCGACAACGACGGTAGAAGCGAGTTGATCGTCGGTGCTCCGTACCTTGACGTCGATGGCCTGGATAGCGCGGGCGCGGTCGCCGTGTTCCACCCCGACGACGTCGGCAAGCTGCAAGTCTGGCGCAAGTACACGCAGAAGACCCAGGGCGCCGACGTCGTGCGCGCCAATGCCCGGTTCGGCTTCGCGGTCGCGGCAGGTCGCATCGCGCAGACGTTTACTTCCGGCTCCTCTGGGCCGACCGATCCGGCGCTGACGCTGGTCGTCGGCGCCCCGGGCACGGATGGCGGGGGGGCCGTGTTCTTGTACAGCGAGACCAACCCCGTGAGCGGGAGCTCAGTACGGCGCACGCAGAAGCTCGCAGCCCCGGTCGCCGGTGCCCAGTTCGGCACCACCCTCGCCATCGGCAGCGTCACCGCCAATACCACGGTCGACCTCGTCGTCGGTTCGCCCTTCAACACCCACGGCCAGATCGACGTCTTCGATGGCGCGGCGACGGTCGCGGCATCCAACCTCTCGGCGCCGATAGTCACGCATTTCGAGAGTGTTCTCGCTCCCGACGCCGACACGATCGGGTTTGGTTATTCGATCGCGATTGGTAATTTCCGCGGAAGCAGCGCCAATGATATCGCCGTCGGCGCGCCGTGGGCGCAAAGCCTCAAAGGCGCAGTCTACGTCTACGAGTACGAGAGCCTGTTCGCCGATCCGAAACTCTTCCATCGCAAGCAGACCCTCGTGCAGAATAGCACGCCTGAATCGGGGGATGTGTTCGGTACGACGCTGGCCGCGGCGAACATCATCCAGTCCACGTCGCAGGACGAGCTCATCGTCGGAGCGCCCGGGGAGGATTCGAACGCAGGGGCCGTCTCGGTCTTCAAGGGGGGAACCAGCCTCCAGGCGTTTCAGTTCGTGCAGCAGAGCGACATCCCGGAGGAGACGAACCAGGCCGGCGCCCGCTTCGGCGACGCGCTGGCCGCCAGGAGCATCAACGGCCTTGGCGACAGCTTCGTGACCAGCGACGATTTCAATGCCGTCGACGGGCAGGGGATCCCCGACGTGGTGGTCGGGAGCCCGTACGCCTCTAGATTCAGCCTCTTCTGGGGCGACACCACCATCGGGTTGATAGGCCACAAGAAGTACTGACACGCGCAGGACGTGTGAGGGAGCTCGCTCGGCTCACCTCCGGGGCTTGCATTCTGGCGCGCCCCGGAGGTGCGTCGCCGGAACGCAAGCCTCTCGGGTGAGCTCCCAGACTCCCGCACCACCCCGAGGATCGCCGGATAAAGTGACGGGTCGCGACGGTTCGGTGCCGCAGAAGAGTCCTGGCGGTATTTCCGGCGGGCTGAGCTACGGATAGCTGACCGTGATCTCGGCGAGGAACGTCCTGCCGTTCTGCCGGCTCGTGGACGAGAGGTAGGTCTCCGCGGCCGGGTAGTCGTACCGCGTGTCCATCGCGTTGTAGAGGCCGAGCACGTAGCGCGTGTGAAAGCGCTGGAGCTCGCCGGACACCGTGAGATCCGCGACGATGGCGCCCCGGGTCTCGCCGCCCGCGCTGCGGGAGATCCGCCGGGGCGCCTCCAGGTTGATCCGCAGCCCGGCGGCGGCGAGCCGCTCCACCACCGGGACGACGCCGCGGAACGACGCGAGGTGCTCCGGGGCGTTGATGAGGCGCCCTCCGCCCCCTCGCTGGGCGCGCTGGTAGCCGTACATCGCCGCGAGCATCCAGCCTTGCCGCCACTCGCGGCGGAGCTCGACGTCGCCCCCCACGACGAACGCGCCTCGCTTGCTGTTCGCGTAGCGCTGCAGCCCGTCGTGGTCCTCGAGGGAGATCCCGCCCGACAGCAGGCTCGCGTGGACGGCGCCGAGCGCGATCCAGGCGTCGCCGATGCGCTGCGTGTACTCGACCTCGGCGGAATGGAGGGACTCCGGCTCGAGCGTGAGGCCCGCCGTGGGGTCGACGGCGGGCACCTGCGTCTCGCCGTCCTCGTAGTACTGCTCGGAGACGCTCGGCGCGCGGAATGCGCTCCCGCCCATGATCTTCAGCACGCCTCCGGGCGCTGGCCGGAAGATGACCGCGGCGCGCGGGACGAAGATGGGCCCGAACGTGCTGTAGACGTCCAGGCGCGCGCCCGCCGAGAAGCGCACCCAGGGCGCGGGCGAGCCGTCGAGGATGAGGTAGCCGGCGCCGAAGCCGAACGGCTCGCGCTTCGTGCGGATGCGCCCGTCCGCGAAGACGCCGCGCAGCGTCGCCTCGGGGTGCCCCTGGACCTCGCCGCCCCCGGTGACCCGGAGCCCGGCGAGCGGCGTCCACGCCGCCCGGAGCTCGGCGCCCAGCCAGGTGCCGTGCTGCTGCTCGAAGACCGTCGCCTCGTCGAACCGGTACACCCCGCGCCAGACGAAGCGGTTCACGTGGCCGCGCGCCATGAGCTGCAGGTCGGGCGCGGGCCGCGGCTCGTAGCGCACCTCGGCCATCATGTGCGCGTCGTCGTAGGTCGTCCCCAGGTCGTTGAGCCGCGTGCCCACGTAACCCGTCGGGATGCGCTGCTCGCGCGTGTGGTACATCCACTGCGCCGTGAACGGCCCGTACCAGGCGCGCCCGGAGGTGCCGCCGGCCCGGAAGGTCTCGGCGCGCTCGGCGATCGGTACGGGCGGGCCGCCCCGGGGGTCGCGCAGGGCCACGGGCACGTCGAACCCGTCGGAGCGGGCGCCGGTGACGCTCGCCCGCACGCCCGCGTCCGGGCCAGCGTTGACGTGGAACCCGGCGCGCCCGTGGGCCACGCCGTCGTAGTAGGTGCCGGCCGCCACGTGCGCGCCCGTGGGCTCGTCGCGGCCGCGCGGCACGAGGTTGACGATGCCGGAGAGGGCGCCCGTGCCGTAGAGCAGCGAGCCCGGGCCGCGGACGACCTCGATGTGGTCCACGTCGTGGAGGTCGTCGCGCGCGTCCGAGCCCACGAACGAGGCGTTGAGGACGTTGTCGTTCGTCGAGTGCCCGTCGGAGAGGACGAGGAGCCGGTTGCCGTAGTCGAGCGGCTCGCCCAGCCCGCGGATCCCGGCCGAGTAGACCACGTGGTCGTTCGAGAGGTAGACGCCGCGCGTGCCGCGCAGCGCCTCGGCGATGGTCGGGTACCCGAAGGCGCGCAGCTCCTGCTGCTCGATGACGCTGATGGAGGCGGGCGCGTCCTCGACCCGCTCGAGGACGCGCGAGGCCGACGACACCTCGCGGATCGGCTCCAGCGTGAGATCGCGCAGCGCCGCCTGCTGGCCGGCCGCGACCTCGATCGTCCGCTCGACGGGCGCGAAGCCGCGCAGGCTGACGCGCACCCGGCGCCGGCCCACGGGGACGCCCTGGATGACCGACGGCGTGAAGCCCATCGGCCGGCCGTCGATCTCGACGAGGGCGTCGGGCTCGCTGGCACGCACGAGGATCGAGCCCGTGAGCGGGCTGAGCGTCGCCGTGATCGGCACGGTCTCGTGCGCGGCGACGGTCAGCGGCTGCGGCGCCGCCTGGTAGCCGGCGCGCGAGAAATAGAGCACGTGGCGGCCCGGCGGCAGGTCGAGGTCGCAGGGCGCGGCGCAGGCGGGCGGCGCGCCCTCGTTGTCGACGTGGACCGCGGCCTCGCTCGCGCCGCGCACGTCCACCCGGACCGTGCCCACGATGCGGCGGAGCACGATGAGCACCTCCTTGGTCTGCCCGAGCTTCACCGCGGTGTCCTCGACCGCCACGGGCTCGTAGCCCGGGAGCTCGACGAGGATCCGGTAGCGGCCCTCGGCCAGGGCGAGCCGGCGCGGCGCCGTGCCGCGGGCGCCGAGGTCCTTGCGATCGACGTAGATCGTGGCCCCCGGCGGCGACGTGACGATCTGCAGCACGGCGACGCGCGGCGCGATCCGCTCGAGCGCGGCCTGCGCCTCGGCGACGATCTCCGGGTCGGTCTCGCCCGCGAGCGCGTCGTCGTAGTACCGGTGCGCGTCCGCGAAGCGGCCCAGCTCCTCGTAGGTGAGCGCGATGTTGAAGACGACGTTGCGGTTCGGCACGAGCCGGTTGGACGCGAGGAAATGCTCGAGGGCCGCGCGGAACTGCCCCTTCTTGTAGCTGTCGCGGCCGAGCTCGAAGTGGAGGTCGGCCTCGTCGGCCTGGCCCTCGCCGTCGGCGCGGGCGGCGGGGGCGTGGAGCAGCGCGCCCGCGAGGAGGGGAAGCGCCGCGAGGCAAGACCGGCGAGCGCGCCGCCGAGAGCGCGCGCGCGTGCTCGAGGGCGAGCTCGGCATGCCGCTAGTCCCGCCCGCCAGGGATCCGGAGGGAGATTTCAACGCAAAGGCACAAAGGCGCAAAGGCGCAAGAAGAACAAAATCTGTGCATTTTCGCGTCTTTACGCTCTTTGCGTCTCTGCGTTGATCTCTCTTCGCTCGCGAGGCAGAGCCCTGGCGGGGTTGCTGACCCGCGGCGCTAGCGGTGCTCGCGCAGGCGCACCGCCCTCGTCGCCGGCGCGTCGCCGCCGGCCGCCGGCTCGCCGCCGGTCGTGGTCGCCGCCGGCTCGCCGCCGGCCGCTGGCGGCGCCGGGGCCGCCAGCACGGCGCGCGGGCGCGCGGGCCGCGCCGAGCTCGACGGCGCGAGCGCGGCGCCGGCCGCAGCGAAGCCGCTCGCCGCGGCGGCCACGGCCGCCGCAGGGGGCGTGAGGATCGCGGACGGCGGGAGGGGCGAGGCCTCGAGCGCCTCGTCCGCCGCGGGCATCGCCGCCGGCTCGTCCCGGCCCGGCGCGCCCCGCGAGGCCGCCTCGCCGGCGGGCGGCGTGCCCGGGACCTGTGCCGCCCCGCGCCCCAGCCACGCGAGCGCCGCCGCGCCCCCGAGGAGCACGGCGAGCGCCGCCGCCGCGGGCAAGGCCGCGCTGCGCCGGCCGCGGCGCCCGCGGGCGTCCCCCGCGGGATCGCGCTCGTGCCGCTCGGGCGGCGCCGCCGTCGGCGCCAGCGGCTCGCCGAGGTGCGACGCCACCGCGGCCGACGCGACGCCGGGGGAGGCGTAGGGGGGCGGCACGGAAGCCGCGATCGTCACCGCGGGCGGCGCGCCCGCCGCGGGCGGCACGGAAGCCGCGATCGTCACCGCGGGCGGCGGGTCGACCGCGGACGGCTGCGTGGGCGGCGCCGACCCCTGCGCCCGCTCGGCCACGACGCACCACGACCCCGGCGCGGCGCCGCGCGACCCGGTCAGGGTCGGGGCATCCTCATCGACCACCCTCGGGCGGTCCGGAGGCGGCGGGGCGTCCACGGTCTCGTTCCCCATGGCCCTGCGCAGGATGCGCGCCGCCGTCAGCCGCGCGCGCTCCGACCCCAGCGGCTCGAGCAGCGACACCAGCTCGGCGACCGTCTGCGGGCGGCGCGCTGGGTCCTTCTCCAGGCACATCAGGAGGATGTACTCGAGCTCGACCGGGATCTCGGGCCGGTACGCGCGCGGCGGCACGGGTGGGTCTGTCACGATGCTGACGAACAGCGCCGAGACGGCCTCGTTCTCGAACGGCAGCCGCCCGGTCAGGAGCTGATAGAGCGTCATGCCGAGCGCCCAGATGTCGCTGCGGGCGTCCACGGTCCGGGTGTTGCGGATGTGCTCCGGCGACATGTAGCGGGGAGAGCCGAGCACCACGGAAGAGGCGGTCAGCTTGGCGTTCAGGCCGAGCGCGCCGGCCTCCGACGCCTTCGAGATGCCGAAATCGAGCACCTTGATCAGGGTCGAGCCGTCCGCGCGGCTCGCCAGGAACAGGTTGCCCGGCTTGAGGTCGCGGTGGACGATCCCGAGCGCGTGCGCCTCGGCGAGGGCGTCGCAGGCCTCGATCACGTAGCTCACCGCCTGCTCGACCGGCAGCGGGCCCCGCGTCTCCACGAGCGCCTCCAGATCGATGCCATTCAGGTGCTCCATCACGAAGTAGGGCAGCTCCTCGTCGGTCTGCCCCACATCGATGACGCGCGCGATGTGCTCGCTGGCGATGGCCGCCGCGGCCTGCGCCTCGCGGAAGAAGCGCTCGAGCGCGCCCGGCGTGGTGCGCCCCTCGGGGAGCAGGAACTTCAGCGCGACGCGGTGGCGGAGCGAGACGTGGTGCGCCGAGACGACGAGCCCCATGCCGCCGCGCCCGAGCACCCGCTCCACGCGGTACTTGCCGCCGATGATGTCCCCGACCCGGGGAATCCTGCGCGACGGAGCCGGTTCCACCGCTTCCCAGCCTGCTTGGGCCATCGACCGATGAGTATACACCAGCACCCCCGGGGCCCCGGCAGAATCCTCGCCCTCGACGCCGTCCACGTCGGCCGCGTCGGCCGCGCCGGCCGCGTGTGCGATACGCCCGCTTCCAGCCCCACCTGCGGTGTGCGACGCGCTGCGCGCGGGACGCCGCGCATCGCCCGCGACGATCCGGATCTCGGCATGTCCGCGCGGCCACGAGCGCCGCGCCTGGCTTCGCCTGGAGGATGGGCGCGGCGCGTTGCTATGCTGTCGGTCGGTCACCCGACGATTCACCCCACGAGTCACCCCACGAGGTCTCATCGTGCATGATTTCACCGTGACAGGACCGCTCGTCGGCGGGGCGCTCATCGGCCTCAGCGCGTCGCTCCTCCTCTTGTTCAACGGGAGGGTCGCCGGCATCAGCGGCATCTTCGGAGGGCTCCTCTTCCGCGAGCGGGGCGACACCGCCTGGCGCGCGGCGTTCGTCGTGGGCCTCCTCCTCGGCGGCCTCGCCCTCGCCGCCGCGCATCCCGCCGCCTTTCCGCCGGCGGGCGGCGGCCGCTCGCTCGGCCTCCTGGTCGCCGCCGGGCTGCTCGTCGGCCTCGGCGCGCGGCTCGGCAACGGGTGCACGAGCGGCCATGGCGTCTGCGGCCTCAGCCGCCTGTCGCTCCGCTCTCTCGTCGCCACCATGACGTTCATGGCGACCGCGGCCGCCACCGTTTACGTCAGCCTTCATGGGCTCGGAGCGGCGCGATGAAGCAGATCGCGCTCGCGCTGCTCGCCGGCGCGCTGTTCGCCGTGGGGCTCGGCGTCTCCGGCATGACCCAGCCGTCCAAGGTCGTCGGCTTCCTCGACGTCGCCGGCGGCTGGGACCCGAGCCTCGCGTTCGTGATGGCGGGCGCGATCTCGGTGCACTTCCTCGCCTATCGCCTCCTTCGCCGGCAGCAGCGCGCCGCCCCCGAGGGCGCCCCCCGCTTTCCCCTCCTGGCCGATCGCCTGTCCCTGCCGACCCGCACCGGGGTCGACGCGCGCCTGCTCGGCGGCGCCGCGATCTTCGGCGTCGGCTGGGGGCTGGCCGGCTATTGCCCCGGGCCGGCGCTCGTCTCGCTCGCGACCGGCTCCGGCGCCGTCCTCGCCTTTGTCCTGGCAATGGCGGCGGGCATGGCGATCGCGCATTTCGCCGCCGCGCCGAGGAGCGCGCCGGCGGACGCGGCGACGGCGGGCCGCACAGCGCGCGACCCGTGACCCGTCGCGCCCGGGCACGCTGGCGCGCGCCCCGGGCAATGTGCCTTGCGGCGCACGCCCCCGCGATGTAATGCTCCTCTCCCAATGCTTGATGCTGGCCGCGGTCCGCCGCGGGCTGGTGGACGAGCATCATCGGCCTTTACCAACGCTGGGAGAGCGAGCCATGAAGCTTTCATTCCGCCCCTTTCTGGGGGCGACGGTTTCCCTTTGTCTGTTATCCGCCTGCGTCGAGCACGTCGACTCGACCGAGCTCGAGTCCGCCGAGGCCGCCGCCGAGACCGACGCCGAGGCGGCCCTCGAGGCGGCGAGCGACGAGCAGCCCTTCGAGGTCTGGGCCGTCGACCAGTCCGACACGAACGGGCTGACGTACGGCGGCACGCTCTACATTTACGATGGACAGGCGCTCTCGACCGGCCGCGGGGTCACGCCGGCCGTCGCGGAGGTCATCGACCTCGGGGGCGACACCGCGTCGCTGTGCTTCGACCAGACCGGCGCCAACCCGGTCCGGCCGCACATGCTCTTCTTCAACGCCACGCGCACCCACGCGGTGCTGTCCTTCGTGGCGAGCGGCCACGTCGTGATCTTCGACGCCGCGACCCGCGCGCCGGTCGCGTGCCTCCGCGCGTCGCAGGGCGCGGACGGGGCGCGGCAGGCGCACGCCGCGGTGCCGGCGCCGGACGACTCGTACATCCTGGTGGCCAACCAGAACGGCAAGCTGCTCGAGCGCATCTCGACCGATTACGCCACGGGCACCTTCGCGTGGGATCCCGCCGCGAAGCTCAACCTGGCCACGTGCGTCGCGCCGAGCGGCGATCCCTGCCAGTTCCCGGGCATCCGGCCCGACAACGCGCCCATTTGCCCGATCATCGACCAGGCGGGCGCCCATGGCTTCATCACGCTGCGCGGAGGGGGCCTGTTCGTCGTCGACCCTGCGGCGACGCCGATCCAGATCGTGGGCGAGTACAACGTCGGCGCCGTGCACGGGAACGGGTGCGGCGGCGTCGAGGCCGGCGGCTCGATGTTCATCAACTCCGGCGGGGGGACGGCGGCGAACCTCGATCAGTTCGACGTGTACCGATTCCCGCTCGCCGGTTATGCGCCGACGAACCCGGTCAACACCCCGGCGCCCCAGGTGGTGTTCACCGACGGCTCCGCGGACCGCGACGCCCACGGCATGCTGCTGACGAAGCGCGGCCGCACCATCTGGGCGCTGGACCGGATCCAGGGCGTGGCCGAGGTCTTCAACGTCAATACGAACGCGCACGTGGCCACCGTCGACCTGAAGGGCCCGCTGTCGAGCGACCCTGCGCCGGACCTCATGGACCTGTCGCCGTCGGGCAACCGCATCTTCGTGACCCTGCGCGGCCCGACGCCGCTGAGCGGCGATCCGCACGCGTCGGTGGGCAGCACGCCCGGGGTCGGCGTGGTCCAGGTCACCCGCGGCGGCAAGCGCGGCAAGCTCAAGCGCATCACGCCGATCACCAACATCGACGCCGGCGGCGTGCAGCGGGCCGACCCGCATGCGATCCGGGTGCGCCTGCTCTGAGCGCGCCGCGGCGGGGGAGGCGAGGGGCCGCTCGCGCCGGCCGGGGCGTCCCCGGCAGCGCGGCGCGGCCACGCCTCAGACCCGCTCGCCGTAGAGGATCGAGACCGCCGCCATCTCCAGCATCAGCTCCTTGAGGATGAGCTGGTCGGTGGACTTCTCGGCCTCCACGTCGAAGGCGAGGTCGCGCAGCTCGCGATGGGCGAGGGCGAGGCCCAGCTGCTCGGCGATGGCGAAGGCGCCCGGCCTCGCGGTTCGTGTTGAGCGGCGCGTAGGTGCCGAACTGGCAGACGAAGGCATGGCCGCGGAAGCCGAACGCGTCCGAGCGGCTGAAGGCGAGCTTCCCGAGCGCCGTGTGCGGCGGGAAGAGGAAGACCGCGGGGCCCGCCCACGGCGGCGGGTCCTCGAGGAAGGGCTCGGCCGCTTTGCCCCGGATGGGCCGATGGGACTCGTGCCAGGCGGGGAGTCCGTCGCCGCAGAGGTCCGGATAGCCGAACCACTCGGGCGCTTCGACCTCTCCGGGCGGGACCCGAGCGTTCTTGATCCGCCAGATGCGGTCCGGGTCCTCGCCGATGGCGCGCTCGCCCTTCTCCTCGAAGTCGTTGTCGGTGGCGTAGAGGTGGCCGTCTTCCCCGAAGGCGAGCCCAAAGGGGTTGCGGATGCCCCAGGCGAGGAGCTCGAGCTCGCTCCCGTCGGGCCTGGAGCGCCAGACGGCCGAGTTGCACTTGAGCTGGCCCTTGACGACTTGGCCCTTCGTCACGGGCGTGCCGAACGATTGGAAGGGGCCGGTCTCGGCATAGTAGGGGAAGGGCAGGCGCGGGTCGCGCGCCCAGACGGTGTTGCCGGTGAGCGTGACGTCCTGGCCCGGCACGTCGTGCGCGTGGGGGTGTTTGGCGAGGTCCACGGTGAAGCCCTCGGGCACCACGACGCCCTGCAAGCCCACGGAGCCCTGGCCGAAATACATCCTCCCGTCGTGGGGCCCGAAGACCGGCCCCCCGGGCTCGTGCCAGCCGCCCGAGGGGATCCCGTCCACGAGCACGACGCGCTCCCTGGTCCGCAGGTCATGGCGCGTGATCCGCATGTGGTAGCCGCCCTTGAGCGAGACGTAGAGATGGCCGTCGCGGACCGCCATGCCGCGGGGACCGCCCAGGTCCTCCACCGCGAAGACCTCCGGGGCCCGCCCCGGGGCCATGCGCCAGATGCGCGGTGTCATATAAGGCCGGGTGGGCCAGGTGCTGCCGCCTTCGGCGAAGAAGAGCGTGCCGTCCTCGCCGAAGCAGAGGGCGCAGGGGAAGGAGAGGCCCGCCACGACGGGCTCCACCTCGTAGCCCTCCGGGGCCCAGACATCCGCCGCGTCCACGCGGCGGCGCACGGGCGTGGGCAGGTCCTTCAGCGCCTCCATCGAGACGCGCTTCATCTGCGGCTGCATCGAGTCCCCCCGTCGCGTCCGGCCCCCTCCCACGGGGGTCGGCGCAACGAACGTGGCGCATTCAAGACGGCCGTCGAGGGGGATCTGCGCTCTCCACGCGCCCGACGGGCAGCGGTCGTGGATGCGCTGGTTTGCCCGAAGGACATCGAGCGCAGGACGTCGACGCGCTGCCGGAGCCTCGCCGCTCGCCAGCGCCCGCGGGCTCTGCCGAGATCGCCCGCGCGCGGCGGTCGCGCGCCGAAGCGTCCCGGAGGTCTCCGGCGAGGCGCGAGCGAGCGGCGGCGGCGAGCGGCGCCCGGCCCGGGGGCGGGCGGCAATTTGACTTTCGGATCGCGTTTGGATTTCCTGGCCCCGCGATGGAAAGCATGGTCGAGGCCGCGGTGAAGACCTACATCGACGCGGCGAGCGAGCGGGACCCCGAAAAGCGGGCAGCGATGCTCGAGGCGTGCTTCGCGGCCGACGGGCGCGTCGTCTCACGCAGCCGCGAGATCCGAGGGCGAGCAGCGGTCGCCGACGAAATCGCGAAGCTGCTCGCGGATCCGCTGCTGGTGCGAGTCCGCATGCTCAGCGTCATCGACGCGGGGAACACCACGTTTCGGTTCCGTTCGGTCGTCGAGCGTAGTAATGGCGAGAATATCGAGTTCTTCGACGCGGGTGAGGTAGACGCTACGGGCCGCATCTCGCTGGTGCTCACGTTCGCCGGCCCTCTACGTGAAGCTGCTGACCGCTCGGATCTCACGGGCCCATGGGCCGCATCCGGGTAGACCGAGCGGCGTTGATGGGCGCTGCGGCGACGGCGCTGGTGCACCTGCCGTTCTTGCGCGGATATGGTTACTTCCGCGATGAGCTCTATTATCTGGCCTGCGCTCGGGAGCTCGACTTCGGCTACGTCGACCACCCGCCGCTCTCGATTGCGCTGTTGTGGCTCGTGCGCCGCACGCTGGGCGAATCGCTGGTCGCCCTGCGGTGGGTGCCCGCGCTGGCGCACGCGCTCACGGTAGCGATCGCGGCGTGTACGGCGCGCACGCTGGGGGGCGGGCGCGCGGCGCAGGCGCTCGCCATGCTGGCGACCGCGCTCGCGCCCGTGGTCCTGGGCCTCAGCTCATTTTACTCGATGAACGCGCTGGATCTGGCGCTCTGGGGCGCCAGCACCTTGTTCTTCGTGCGCGTGCTTCAAGAGGGCGACTCGAAGTCTTGGGTGGCGCTCGGGGCGACGCTCGGGCTCGCGCTGCTCAACAAGCTCGGCGCGCTCTGGTTGATGGCGGGCATGGGCGGCGGGCTCCTGTTGACGCGCCGCGATCTGCTGCGGACACGCGCGCCTTGGCTAACGCTGCTGGGCGCGCTGGCGTGCGGCGTTCCGTACCTGCTCTGGCAGATGAAGCACGGCTGGCCCACGGCCGCGTTCTTGCGAGGGGCCACCCAGTCGAAGATGGCGGAGGTGTCCTGGGCTGGCTTCCTGCTCGGGCAAATCGAGATGATGCATCCGCTTTTTGCGCCGATCTGGCTGGCCGGGCTCGGCTATCTCTGGATCGCTTCACGCGGTCGGCTGCGTCCGGTGGCCATCGCGTATCTGGCGATCTTTGCGCTGCTCGCCCTGAGCGGAAAGAGCCGCGCGAGCTACCTGGCTCCGTATTACACGGTGTTGCTCGCGGCGGGCTCGGTCGCCGTCGGCGGCCTCCGTCGACGCTGGGTGAAGCCGCTGGTCATCGTCGCGGTCGCGCTCGGCGGGGTCGCGACGGCGCCTCTGGCGTTGCCGATCTTGCCGGTGAACCGCTATCTGGCGTACGCGAGCGCTCTTGGCGTCGCCCCGGCCACGGAAGAAAAGAAGCACGTCGCGGCGCTCCCGCAGCTGTACGCGGACATGCACGGCTGGGACGCGGTGGTCGCGGCGGTCGCCCGAGCTTACGCCACGCTCGAGCCCGAAGAGCGCGCGCAGGCCGGCATCTTCACGGCCAACTACGGCGAGGCCGGCGCCGTCGACCTGCTGGGGCCGAGCCGGGGCTTGCCGCGGGCCATCAGCGGTCACAACAATTATGGGCTTTGGGGGCCGCGCGGCGTGCGCGGAAATGTGCTTTTGGTCGTCGTCTCTCCGCGCGATCGAGGGCGGCTCGATGCGCTCTTCGAAGAGGTGACGCCGGTCACTCCATTGAGCTGCGGGTTGTGCATGCCTTATGAGGCGGAGTCCTGGGTGTACCGCTGCAGGAAGCCCCGCGTGTCCCTGGCCGCAGCTTGGCCGAGCCTGATCCACTACGATTGAGCCGCGCGATACCTCCGGCTCTGCGTCCGCCGCGCCCCTCCAGGCGCTCCCGAACCCCCGGGAAGGCGGCCGAACGTAGCCGGCGGCGTCACCACTGGCGGTCAGAATGTCACTGGCCGTCTGCCTGTCTCGGTCGTCGCTGCTGTTTCCGGCGACCGCTCGTCATCGCGCGCGCCCGTCAGCGGGGGCGCTGGAGCGCCGCGGCAGCGCATGGAGCTTCGAGCACGGAAGACGCGAAGAAGGCGCACTCCGCCCCCGCAGGCGCGCCGCGGAGGGTGACGTCACGCCTGGATCCGCCGCCCGGCCCGGAGCGCTCCCCGCTGCTTGAGGAGCCACGCGCGCGCTTCGGCTTCCGTCTCGAAGAACACGAGCAAGGGGAACCGCTTCGTGAGGAGATTGATGCTCTTCACGACGAGCGTCGCCATGACGCGGATATGGAAGCCCGCTCCGAAGACCGCGATCCCGTCGAGGCGCGCCGTGCGCAGCCCGTCCAGGTACACCTTGCGCGCCGCCGGCGTGACCGCCCCGCAGCGACGCGCGTCGGCGAGCACCAGCACCTCGCGGCCGCTGTCCGTCAGGCGCTGGAAGGCGTCCACGAGCGCGCGCGCGTTGTCCTCCAGGACATCGCCGTCGGTCGCGATGACCAGGAGGCCATCCGGCTCCTCGCGGAGCTCGAAGCTCGCGCCCGCCGGACGGGGATCGCTCATGCCAGGCATGGTAGCCCATCCCCGCGACGCGCGTCCTGCGCGCCGGCGCTGCGCCGATGGCGCGCGCATCGGCGGGCGGCGGGCGTCATGCGCCCTGCGCCTGCGTGGACCGGAGCGCGTCTCGCCGGGCGAGCAGCCACGCGCGCGCCTCGTCCTCCGTGTCGAAGAACGCCAGCGGATAGACCTCGCCCGTGAAGAATTGCACGCTCCTCGAGGCGAGCGTCGTCACGACGCGCACGGAGAAGCTCGCCCCGAAGCTCGCGACCCCGCCGAAGCGCACGCCGCGCAGCTCTTCCGCCAGCGCGCTGCGCGCCGCCGCCGTCAGGGTCCCGACGCGGCGGGCGTCGGCGAGCACGAAGACCTCGCGACCGCTCTCCCACACGCGCCGGAACACGGCGCAGAGAGAGCGCGCGATCTCGTCCGAGATATCGCCCTCGATGGCGAAACAAAGAACGCCGTCGGCGTCCTCGCGGAGGAAAGGGCATGCGTCCTCGGAACGTGGCTCGCTCATCTCCAGCAGGCTAGCGCATCGGGCGCACGGCACGACGAGCGCTCGTCGGGCCGGCGCGGGAGAGCGCTCGCCGGGTGACGCGCCTCACCGAGCGCCGCTCCGCGCGCTGCCGCCGAGCGCGTCGCCCGGCGCGTATGAACGAGGTCGGCGCGGATCCGCCTCGGCGTCCTCGTGCTCACCTCTCGGCTGAGGAGCCGCCAAGCACGTACAAGGAACGCGATCTCCGAGGATGGATCCTGGTCCCAGAGGTTTCCACAGCAGCTTGGCGTGATCCAGCCACCCAGATTGGAAGTTTTCGCCCTGGACGCCGCTTGACATGCGGCTCCTCGCTGTGATGCGATGTCCATCAGGTCGCGCAAGGACTCGATGTGACCTGTCGCGTCGCATCGCTCCGGGGGAACAGGCACGTGATGCGCTGGCCGCTTGTCCCGCTGCCGACTCGATCGTCGTGATCGAGTGGGCCGTCTCCGAACGCCGGGCGCGCATCAGGTCTGATCTGCGCGCAAGGGTGCCGCGCGCGACCGCGCGAACCACGCACGAACGAGCGACAACGTAGCAGGGGGCCTCATGACGATGATTGGGCGAAACTGGGCAGTGGCCATCGGGCTCATGCTGACGACGGCGGCATGCGGCTCGAGCGATCCGGACGCGGCGCAGACAGCCGCGCCCATCCAGCGAACGCCGCTTCCTCGGAGCGAGTTCATCCCGCTCGAGATCGAGGCGACCATCGACGAGCTCGTCGCCGAGATCAACAAGACCTCGATCGAACCGATGCAGATCGCGGTGTTGCTGAAGTCCCTCGACGGCTTCTTTGCGCCGATCGCCACGGGCGCGAACCGAGCCATGGGTGAGCTCGGGGCCTCCGGGAGGGCCACGGGGAACGTGCTCGCGCCTTACACCACTGAGACAGAGCTAGAGGAATTGATGAAATTCCAGACTCGGCACATCGAACGGTCGGTGGCGGAAGGCGCCGAGGGGATAGTCATCACGCCCGTCGGCGAAGGCAACGCGGCCGCGCTCGACGAGGCCATCGCGGAGGGGATCCCCGTGGTGACGCTCGACGCTGACCTGGTGAGCTCGAAGCGCCAGATCTACGTCGGGGTACTCAACGCGTATGCCGGGGCCGTGGCAGGGAACACCCTGCTCGAGATGCTGCCCGATGGGCCGGGCACGGTGCTCATCCACGGCTGGGCCGACCCGATCTGGGTCGACGGTGTCAATCGAACTCAGGGCGCCAGGGACGTGTTCGAGGCAGCCGGTTACCACGTTCTGGTACATCAGTCCATCTATCATGACCAAGCCATGGACGTCGAGTTGATGAGAGGCGAGATCGAGGACGCCGACCCGCCCGTCGTGGGCCTTATCGGAATGTTCATCGACTCGTATCGATGCGTGCTGGCCGCGGACGCCGCGGACGCGCCGGACCTCCCCATCGTCACCTTCGACTTCGCGCCGGAGACCGCCGATTATATGCGCCAGGGTCGCATCCAGGCCACGCACGTCCAGCGGCAGTACTACGAGGGGTACCTCGGGCCCTACATCGTCTACGGCATCAAGAGCATCGGCCTCGACGCGGTCAAGGAGATCCTCGCGCCGCAGCTCGTCGAAGGCAGCCAGTTCGACCTCGGCGTCGACGTGGTCCCGTGGAAGAAGGTCGACGCCTACAACGAGTTCCTCTACGAGGTCGGCGCAGAGCAGTAGCGGCGCGCGGCTCGAGGAGGATCGGCTCCGGCCGCGGTTCGCCACAAGGCCCGGTGAGAGGCGGGCAGCACCCGACGCGGAGGCAGGTCGGCTGCATGCAACGGCCAGGCGGTGTCGTCCCCAGCAAGGAGCGCAAGTCCTCGGACCGGCAGCTAAGTTGGGCGGCGGAGCGACTCCACCCCCTTGTAGAGTGCCTCAGCGCGATTCGCTGGTCCCGTTGTGCCGGTCCGGTTCTATCCGCCCCTCGTCGGTGCCTCGTGGCTGCTCGACGACAAGGAGACGCCGATCCGGATCACGCTGCTCGGCGTCACCGGACCGATGGAGGTGAACGGCGCGCTGTACAACGACGTCATGCCCAACCTCGGCGTGACGCTGTCGGACGAGGAGATCGGATCGGAGCCCCTCGGAAGGCGTGGGCCCAACCCGGGCCCGATTGTCAAGCCCAGGGCCTGGGGCGCTCGCCGTGACCGATCCGTCGCCTCGGGCGGCCGTGGTCGCCTCGCTGGCCAGCACCCTGAGCCGCGCCGTCGCCCTCGGGGACGAGGTGGCGGCCCGGGTCGTTCACGAGACAATCGGTCGTCTGCTCGGGCTGCCGTGCTGGACCGCCGTGCTCGGCGGTGAGAGAAGCGATCGTACGGATGGGGGGAGCTGTCGATGGACGGATCGATCTGTTGGCCCTTTTCGGGCCGCGGGCGTAGCTTCGCCATGTCGGACCTCGTTCCGCGGGGGCTCAATCACGCGAACCTCGCCACGAGCAATGATGCTCAGCCGATAGAGGCCGGCGAGATCGGGCGCGAGCGCTCGCGGATAGGACAAGCAAACGCGTTCCGCAAAGTCAAGATTCTCGGAGCCGTTCCTGACTCGGCAGTCCGACTGTACGAGCTCATTGACAGAACGGGCCTTTGCGATGGGGGCAGGTCTTCCACGCCTGAAACGCTTGGGATTACCGCGACGTAGCACCAAGCGGAAGACATCCTACCGTATAGCTGTACCCTACTGGTACTAAATAAGTTTTCGTTCGATGAAACTAAGTTCGAAAGATCAAAATCTATTCGCGGAAAAGGGGGTTCTTTGTTTTAAGGGTCTCGTTCCGCGAAACAAGACAAGTCCCGCCAAAGAAGCCATTCTCAATGAGCTCACGCGGCTGCGCCTGCGGGAAAACGGAAAATGGCATACCAAACAATTCGATCATGTCGCTCCGTTTAACGTCACCGGCCAAATTTTACAAAGGCTTCGCCATCAAGCCGCATTTGATGAAGTTATTCCCGACGATCTTGTGCATTTCGTCCATGAGCTGGCGGGGTTTAAGCTCGGCCCTCAACCTCATCCGCAAATCCTCGTAACGCCACCGCAGAAATTTGAATGGGATGTTCCGTATTTGGGTTGGCATCTCGATGTGAACTCACCGTCTCGCGATGTGCTTCCCGGCATCCAGATTTTTGTGCTGCTGGATGATGTTCCTCCCCGAGGAGGGGCTACGTTGGCGATCGCTGGTTCCCATCGACTGCACAGTGCGAAGGGCTCCTCTCCGGTGAGTGCGCATCAAGCGCTGCGAGAAGATCCTGTTTGCTCCGCGCTCTTTTTATCCACGGAGTCCAACCGTGCTCGTTTCCTTACGCCTCAATCCGTAAACGGCGTTCCTGTGCAGATCATTGAGATGTGCGGCAAGGCAGGCGACGTTTATGTGATGGATATGCGCGTTTTGCACGCTCCGTCTATCAATGCATCCAAGGGCGCACGCATGATGCTCACCCAGCGTTACCTAAAATAATCACGCAAAAAGCCTGGGATTGCCGCAACGTAGCACCAAGCGGAAGGCATCCTACCGTATAGCTGTACCCTGCTGAGCTCGTCCAAACGGCCGCCGTCGCGGTTCGCGGCGCGTCGTGATGGCGGGCGCACGCACCTCCGGGCAGACTTCCCCCGGCCACGTCGTCGAGCAGCGCCCCTCCCTGTCGGTTTCGTCACGCGGGGTCCGCCGGGTACCGCGCGCGGCACTCCAGCGGCTCCACCGCTCGGCGGTTGGGCCCGGGCTGGGTCCATGGCTTTCGAGGGGGTGCGATCCGTCGTCACGCCCCCCGAAATCCCGCCGAAAGCAACGGATCGCGACGGTTCGCCACCGAGGCGGAATCCTGGCGGGATTTCTGACCCGCGGAGCTAGCCGGATCGCCGGAACAGGTTGAGCAGCCGCCGGAGCAGCCCGGGCTTCTTGGCCGGCGCTTCCGGCGTTGCCGCCTGGGCGCGGCGTGCCGACCTGGGCGCGGCGTCGCGGGGCTTCGCCTCGGCGCCATCGCGGGGCTTGGCCGCGCCGTTGTCGCGGGGCTTCGCTGCGCCGTTGTCGCGAGGCTTCGCTGCGCCGTTGTCGCGAGGCTTCGCCGCGGCGGTGTCGCGACCCTTCGCCGTGGCGGTGTCGCGGGCCTTCGCGGCGGACGCCCTGGGCTCCTCGCGGGCGGCCTCCGTGGCCTGGTCCGTCGCGCGCTCCGCTGCCGGGCTCGGCGCGGGTTTCGCCGCTTTCTTGCCGGCCCGCGCCTGCACCTTGGCCTTCATCGCCTCCTTGGCGGTGATCGCCGGCTTCTTCTTCTTCGGGAACGCGGGGCTGGGAGGAGGAGGCACCCACGCGGCCTCCCGGCGCGGTTCGGAGGGCGCCGCCGTTTCCGGTGCCGGCGGCGGGGCCGGGGCCGCCTTGTGGGCCTCGGCGCGCTGGGGCTGCCGGGCCGCCTTGCGGGGAGCCTCGGGCCCCTGGCCGGCCGCCGCGCGCTTCGCCGCGGCGGGCTCCGCCTTGCCAGCGCCGCTCGGCGCAGGATCCGCTGCGGCGGCCGCGCGGCGCTCCCGCTTGGCCGCACCCGGCGCGGCGCCGGGCGCGGGCGCGCGCGTGTGGGCAGCGCCGCCGACGCGGTCGGCGCCTGACGGTCCGCGCTGGGGCGCCCCCTCCCGCGGCGCCTTGGTCCTGTCCGGCGCCCCGCGCTCGGCCGCGCCGCCGTCGCGCGCGCCGCGCTCTGTCGACCCGCGCTCGCGGGCCCCACGCTCGTCCGGTCCGCGTTCCCCCGCGCGTGCCGAGCGCCGCGGCGGCGGCTCCTGCGCGGGCGCCGGTGTGCGCGGCCGGCGCATGTCGATGACCCGCGGCGGGCGCGTGCGAGCGGGCGCGGCAGCGGCGGGCGCCGCGCCCGCGGACTCTGCAGCGGCGGGCGCCGCGCCGGCGGACTCTGCGGCGGCGGGCGACGTGCCGGCGGACTCTGCGGCAGCGGCCGCCGTCGTGGATGCCGCCGCGCCATCGGGAGAGGCCTCCCCGCCGCCCTCCGCCGCCCTTCCGGCGGCCTCGCGGGCCTCCTGGTCCGGCGCGCGCTCCGCGACGGGCTCCGCGCGTTCCGGCCGCCCATCCCCGTTTTCCGCTGTGTTTTGCTCGACCATGGGGCTCCTCCATAGCGTTGTCCGGCGCTCCGCGAAACCGGATCCCTCCGCCTCCCTCGCGCCGCAGGGCGCCCTCGCCCCGCCCCGCGCCCCCGGCAATCGTCGCGTTGATGCTCGCGCCCTCCGCGCGCGCTTGAATCCGCGCTCGTGCATCGTCGAACATGCGTGTTCCTCTCCGAACCCACGGCCCGGCGTGAGCCACCGTCGACGTCCGCCCGGCCGAGGCGTCGAGCTCGCGTGCCCATGGTCCCCCGTCCCCTTGCCTCGCTCGCGCTCGCGTCGGTCCTGCTCGCGCCGCGCGCCCTGCGCGCGCAGCTCCCTTGCTTTCCAGGAACGTGCCCGCCGCCCGCGCCGGCTGCGCCCGCGCGGCCCCCGCCGCTCACGCCGGAGGTCGAGCTCGCGACGCGCGCTCGGCTCGAAGCCGAAGCGCGCCCGCGGCTCGAGCCGCAGGCGCGCGCGACCGCGGCGCAGCAGGTCCACGACGAGCGCCGTCGCGCCTGGATCGAGCGCGGGGTGGAGCGAGAGCCCAACCCCGTACGGATCCGGCTGCCCCTGCTCGAGGTGTCCGCCGCCGGGCGGATGCTCGCCACGTTCGGCAAGGACGCGTATGCGCAGGAGGGGGTCGGCCTGGGCGCGCGCCTGCGCCCGGGCGAGCCGCTCGCGGTCGAGATCGCGGCCGCGTACGCCTCGCTCGACGCCGTCGGGGTCGCCCGCGTCGGCGCCGTGACGCTCGAGCCCTCGGCGGTCTTCCTCTGGGGCCGGCGAGACCGTATCGACCTCTACCTGCGCTCCGGGCTCGAGGTGACGCTCCCGTTCGACGACGGCGCGCGGCCGCCGGAGGTGATGCTCGGCGGGCACGTCGGCCTCGGGTTCCAGTTCCGCGCCGCGCGCATCGGGCGCGGCGGGTTCGTGGGGTGGTTCCTGGAAGGGCGCGGGCTCGTCCGCGGCGGCCTCGGCGGCGCGATCTCCGCCATGAGAGGGCCGCACGTCGGCGTGGAGCTCCTGCTCGGCCCGAGCGTGGGGTTCTGATGCGCCCGCGCAGCCCTCTCCTCCGCCTCCGCCCCGCGATGGTCCGCTTCGCCGCGCTCGCGCTCGCGCTCTGCGCCCTCGCCTGGGCGCAGGCGGCCGCGGCCCAGTCGAACCCCTGCGTCCCGCCCTGGTGCATCGGCGGCACCGTGCGGATCGAGCCGCCCCCCGTGCGGGTGCAGCCGCCTGCCGTGGATCTGGAGGCCCAGGCCCGCGCCGAGGCCGAGGCCCGCGCCCGCCTCGAGGCGCAGGCGCGCCTCGAATGGGAGGCGTATTACCGATGGGAGGCGCGCCTTCGCCTCGAAGCCGAGGCCCGGGTGCGCGCGCAGCTCGAGGCGAGCTTCCTCGCCGAGGAGCGCGCGAAGCCCGACCCCTATCTGCAGACCCCCTCACCCGTGACCCGGTGGGTCGCGCCGAGGCCGGTCACGTTCCCCCGCGTCGAGCTCGGCGTCCTCGGTGTGTGCGTCGGCGTGTGGACCGGCCGGGGGAGACCGGCGCACCTCGGCGTTTGTCCGGACGTGCGCGTGCGGCTCGGCCGGCGGTGGGGGCTCGCGCTCGATCCCTCGATCCTGCGGATGGCCCACGGCGCCCTCGACTTCGCGACCCTGGGCGTTCATCCCGCGGCGACCTACTCGTTCGTCTCGGGCAAGGGCAGCCTCACGGGCTCTCACGGCTTCGCGCGCGCGGGGCTCGACGTCTGGGCGCCGGTCACGAAGCTCGCGAGGACGCCCGATGCCCTGCTCGGGGCCCACCTCGGTGCGGGCGCGCACCTCTTCGACGGCTGGTACGGGATGGGCGCCGAGGCGCGCCTGATCGCGCGCCTCGGCGCGGGCGACGGCGGCGATCCGCTCGCCGCCGAGATCGCCGATCTCCGCCTCGGCGCCGAGGTGCGCGCGCACCTCCTGATGATCGGGTTCTGAGCGCGCGCCGCCCGCGAGGGCGGTCGCATCGCCGCGCGGGCCGCGGGGGCCGCTCGAAGGCGCCGCGCGAAGGAGGGATGCGGGGGAAGGCGAGGCGGCCGGGACGCCGCCGCGGCGAGCCGGCCCGGCGGGATCGCCCGGGCCGGCTCGAGCCGCGCTCGGCTACTCGCCGAGGTAGGGGACGAGGTTGACGGTGTCGCGGTCGAGCTGGTGAATCCCGAAGCGGCCGGCGGCGAAGAGGACCTCCTCTCCGCTCGCCACGAACTTCTCGGGCCAGCCCCAGGTCTGGAAGAACGCCTGCGCCTTCGGCGCCTCGGGCTGCTCGAGGGAGATGACCAGCACGCCGCCGGGCACCTCGAACAGCGCGCGCATGTCGGTGGTGTGGCGCAGCGACGCCCACGACGCGAGCCGGACCGTGGAGAGATGGTCGAACTCGGGGACCGTCGGGTTCTCGTTCTCGTTCTCGTTCTCGTTCTCGTTCTCGTTCTCGTTCTCGGGCGGCGGCGGCTCCTCCTCGGCGGCGAGGGGCGACAGCGTGGTCAGCTTCTGGTTGGGATCCCAGCCGTAGTAAATCCCGTAGACCGGCTGCCAGATCAGGCTGTGGCTCAGCACCGGCAGCCCGCGGCCGTCGATGGAGATCGCGTTGACCCGGCGGTTCGGGAACTGCTGGTACTCCTGGAGGTACGCGAGCCCCTCGTGCAGCTTGAGCCGCGCGAGCGCCGTCTCGATGTACTGCTGGCCCCACACCTTGTCCCGCGCGTAGATCGACGTGCCCTGGATCGAGATGATCTCGCCGGGCACGTTGATCCCCGGATCGAGCGCGGGCTGCGCCGGGTTGGACAGGTCGAGGTGCGTGAGGAAGTACTGCGTGTGCGGGCGCGGATCGTCCGGCGCGCCGATCGAGCGCTTGATGTTGAAGTAGAGCTCCCCGTCGTCGTTGAGGACGTTCACGGTCTCGCTGTCGTCCGGCAGCGTGACGGCGGGCCTCACGGCCGGGCTGTCCGGATCGGACAGGTCGACAACGCTGATCTCGATCTGAGCCCAGCTGCGGCGCGGCACGTATTCGTAGCAGTAGGTCGAGGTGACCCCCGGAATGTCGTTCCTGTCGACCTCGACGGGCGTGCAGGTCGTGTCGGCGCCGACGTGGTCCGTGCACTCGGCGAACCCGCCGTTGCAGTACTCGTCGTTGCCGATCTTGCGGCACTGCCGATCGCCGGCCATGTACGTGCAGCCCTCCTGCCCGAAGCACTGCGGGTTCTGGATGGCGTTCGTCCGGCACGTCCAGCCGACCCCGAGATCCTCGATGTGGCCGATGACGCGCAGGAAGGCGAGGGCGTCGCGCCCGGCGTGCACGGTCGGGAACGAGCTCCCCCCGCCGTAGTAGCCGCCGATCGAGGGGAGATCGCCCGTGTCGAGCGTGCCCGCCAGACGCGGCGCGGTCGGATCGGACAGGTCGATCACCTGGAGATGGACGACCTTGCCCACCCAGTTCTCGAACGTGGTGGTCAGCGACACGAGCAGATCGCCCACCTGGTGGAGCTGCGCGTCGAGCGGCAGATCGAAGGTGGCCACCGGCTGCTCGAGCTGCGTCACCCCGTCGGTCGGGACGACCTCCGCCTTCAGCTTCCGGTTCTCGTACGGCATCCAGTAGGTGTCGTACGGCAGCTTCACGCGCACGCGGTGGCTGCCGAAGGCGAAGACCTTCTGGTAATCCGGCGCGAGCTCGAGCTGCCCGAGCTTGGTCGGGGCGTCGAGATCGCCCTGCGCGTAGAGGGAGAGGTGCTCGTCGGACACGTTCGCCGTGGCGATGTCCTCGGCGCGGAACGTGCGGCGCACGGGGGTCCCGTGCTCCATCAGGCCGCGGCGGGTCAGCGTCGTGTCCGAGAAGGTGAAGATCTGCACCCCCGAGAACGGGCGCCGGTAGTTGTCCACGACCCTGCTCGCGGAGAACGGGAGCAGCACGAGGCCCGTCTCCGGCTCTCCGGTCGGCGCCACGGCCTCGACGGCGTCGTCGAGCACGGTGAACGCGCGGTGATCCCAGTTGGCCTCCGACCAGCTCCAGCCGTCGGCGGCGCTGTCGACCTCGGCCCGCGCCACGAGGGGGTCCGTGCTGGTCAGGTCGGTGATGTCGTAGAGGCTGGCGGCGAGGCGGCGGCCGTTCGCGTCGTTCACGCCGATGCCGATCAGGCGCGTCGCGCCGAGGACGGGGCGGAAGAAGTCGTTCCACCCGGACACGACGAACTCGCTCTCCTCGGTGACGTTCCCGGCCGGATCGATGGAGAAGGCGTGGAACGGATCCTGCCGCCGGTAGGTGACCGCGAACGCCCTGTCGTCCATGAAGATGGCGCCGTAGAGCGACTGCTCGGCGCCGAAGTCCTCGCTGTCGATCGGCGTGATGTCGTCGCGGTCGGCGGCGTTCCACGTCTCGAGGTAGCTGGGCGCCCCGCTCGCCCATCGCGGGCCGGAGAAGACGCGCAGCATGTCGTCGCGGAAGTCCATGTGGAACTGCGAGCGCACGAAGCTCTTCGCGGTGACGCTGCCGCGCTCCACCATGGATCCATCGGTGTTCGAGATGTCGATGACCGAGATCGTGCTGGGCTCCTCCGACCAGCTGAAGCGGTTGCGCGCGACGAGGAGCACGTCTGCCTCGGCGTGGATGGCGGTCACGGCGTCGTCGAGCTCGAGCCCGGGGCGCTCGGTCAGCGCGGCGGTGCCGACATCGAAGCTCCTGACCAGGGTCTTGTTGACCCAGTGGAACTGGCCTGGGGCGAACTCCTCGAGCTCCGAGCCGTTCGAGGCGATGTAGAGCGAGGTCTTGCTCGTGCCGCGCGCGAGGCGGCTCGTCATGATGCGGCCCGCGACCGGGTACTGAGAAAGGATCTTGGGCGCGGTGCGGTCGGCGATGTCGATGAACAGGACCGTCCCGCCGGTCCGCCGCTCCACGGTCAAGCCGTCGGCCTTGAGCTGGTAGCCGGCCCAGTCGTTGAGGAGCACGGCCGCGCGATCGCCGACGACGTACATCTCGACCGGGGTGCCGGCGACCTGGAGCTGGCCGAGGAACTTCGGGTTCGACGGGTCCTGGATGTCGATGACCTGGATGCCGCGGTAGGGGTTGAGGTTGAGGAGCTGCCCGCCGCCGAGGACGCGGTAGATGTCGCCTTCCTCGATCTCTCGGCTCTCTTCCTCCTCCTCTTCTTCCTCTTCCTCCTCCTCCTCTTCTTCCTCTTCCTCGCCGAGGTAGCCTTCGGTGAAGGGATCGTCGGCCGAGACGAACTCGGTGGGTCCCTCCGGGGTAGCGGGCTCTTCCTCTTCGGGCTCTTCCTCTTCGGGCTCCTCCTCCTCGGGAGGATCGGGCTCTTCCTCCTCGGGCGGCGGGTTCTCGTTCTCTTCTTCTTCCGGCGGAATCTGCTCCTGCGGATCGGGCTTGTTCTCGTCGCCCCCGCATCCCTGTCCGTACACCAAGAGGAGCGCGGCCATCACCCTGGCCTGCGCTGACAGCACGCCTCTGAATCGAGCTCTCTTCGCCACTGCCTACTCCTCCCTAGTACCTCGCGCGAGGTACGGAGCCTGCGCACATCGATGTGTCCTCCACGGCCGAGCCGCGGTCTGGACGTTCAGGTCCGAGGTCGATGGAACCTCGGTTTCCCGGCGGGCGATCGAGGCGCGTCCGGCACGGCGCGGCCTGCGATCCCCCTGGCGTCCGCGGCCGCGCGCTACCATGAGCCGTGAAGTTGCATTGCGCGGATTATCCACGTTCTGGATGACATCCTCAACGCGGAATGCGGTGACGGGACGGGGGCGAAAGCGGATCTCTCCATGACGCAGGACGGCATCGTTGCAGAGCGGGGCGCGTATGGATGGAATCTGTTTGGAGTGGAGCGCCGGAGTCCTCACACGGGGAGCCGCGTGCCCACACCGAGGTCCGGACGGCGGAGGCTTGCGTCCGCCGCGCAGCGTCGGTGGTACTCGCCCGTGGCCCGGGGGGCGTCCCCAGAGCGGTGCGCTCCGTCCCACCGGTGACGAGCCGCGCCCCCAGCCGACCGGCCTCCTCTGCTCGCGGTGACGAGGACCGTGCCCCTGCCGTGACCGCCTGCTGGCGCCGAGCGCAGCGGAAACGTCCGAGTTTATCGGCGTAGAGGAGCGCGCGCTTGACGTCGGCGCGGCGCGGTCATCTGCTCTGGCCGTGGCGTTCCTCGATCAGTTGAAGGACTACCTGGAGGGGATCGGGCAGGCGAGACCTGCCTTCGTGCCCGACGTCGCGGCGCACCGGCGGCATCTGCTGTCCGCCCTGGAGGAGCTCGAGCGGCGCGGCAAGCCTGAGATCGATGTACGGTGGCACCAGAGTTACTGGGCGTGGCGTCTCGAGCCCTTCGCTTCGGAGCTGGGCAGATTGCTTCTTGAAGGATTCGCCAAGGGCTTACCGGTCGACGAGATCTCGGCGCTGATCAACGTGTCTTTGAGTCGCGCGCTTGGGCTGGATGTGACAGCCGGCTCCGCTGTCAAGGACCGAGAGCTCGATCGCCTGCGGAAGCTGGCCGCCCAAGCTGTCACGGGAACGAAGGAGCCTGAATTCGACTTCGCCCGGTACGCTCATGAGATCCGTGCCGTCGCTCGCGCCGGTGAGCACTGGACATTGACGCCTATCGGCAAGCTTCTCGTGGATCTTCCCGCCCGCGATGCCGTCCGGTGGCTGCTCACAGTCGAGGCTGTGCAGTCGCGAGGATCCAAGGACGAGTGGCGGCTGTCGCGTAGCTCTGCCGCCGAACTTCTGAGAAGCTCCGATGGGACGATCTACGAGGATCAACACTTAGGAGCGCCTGTGGCGAGCGCGACGCTCCGTCGGCTTTCGAGCCTGGAGATCCTCGCCTACGATAGGTACATCGGAGGAGGGCTCACAGAGTTTGAGATTCGTCCCGAGGGCCGTCCGCTTCTCGAGGAGGTCGCCTCCGGTGCGGACACGCCATTATCCGTCCTCGCAGAGGCCTTGCTGCAGGATGAGACGTCCGCCGTGCTTGGGAAGGTCCGCCCCGTCGTGACGCGCATCCAGAGCGACGGCGCGGCGGCCGCAACCACGCGGCACGCGCGCATGGTCGTCCATGAGGTTCGAAACGCGCTCGTGCCGGTGCGCGGGGCGCTCGACGACCTCTATCGCGACGTCGAGCGGAGCGGCGCAGGAGCTGCGCTCGCGTCCCATCAGGACGCGATCGACGGCGGGATCGACCGGATCTTCCGGTTCCTGAGGGACATGCTGAACGTCGCCGCCCTGGGCGCCGAGCCGGCAGAGCCGTTCGACGTCGCGCCGGCCATCGAGGAGGCCCTCGCCGCGGTAGCGGAAGAGTTCGGCGCGCGCATGTCGTTTCCGAAGAGCGGTCCGCTGCCGCCCGTCGTAGGCCATCGCCGTCGCTTCACCCTGGCCATCGTCAACATGCTCCGGAACGCGGCGCAGGCGCCCTCCGGTGCGTCGGCCGAGGTGCGGGTCACGGCGGAGGCAGCCGCCGGGGGGAACGAGCTCTTGATTCTGGTGGACGACAGCGGCCCCGGCGTGCCAAGCGAGCACCGGGAGGCCATCTTCAGGCGAGGGTTCTCGATGCGACCGGGCGGTACCGGGGAAGGGCTGGCACTCGTGCGCGAGGTGGTGGAGCAGGAGATGCATGGGCAGGCGCGCTGCGAGGAGAGCCCCCTCGGGGGCGCCCGCTTCAGGCTCCGGATCCCGGTACGACAGAGGGTGGACCAATGAGATCGACGGGAAAAGTTCTCATCATCGACGACGATCCGAGATTCGTGAGGCTCTATGAGAGTCGCCTCGGAGAGGAAGGATACCTCGTCGAAACGGCGCCCGACGCGGGCGCCGCGCTGGTCAAGCTCGATCAACCGGGGTGGGATGTTGTGCTGCTCGACCAGAAGCTCCAGGGGCGCGAGGGGCCGGACTCAGGGCTGGACCTCCTCGCCGAGGTCCGTCTCCGTGCGCCTTCCGCGAAGACGCTCCTCGTGACCGCTTACGCGACGCCTGGCGCGATCATGCGGGCCTTTCAAGAGGGGGTCTACGATTACCTACAGAAGGACGAATTCTTCCAGGTTCTTCTGCTCCCGAAGCTCCGGAACGCGATCGAGGCAGTTCGTGCGCGACAGCTCGGCGAACTCACCCGGGAGGAGACGGAGGTGACCCTTCGAGAAGCCTGGGCAGCCGTCGAGTCCGAGGCCGATCCGAACCGGAAAGGGAAGCTCCTCGAAGATCTGATGTTGCTCCTGGTGAAGACCATCCCGGGCTTCCGTCAGGCCCAGGCCCGGCGTCGCAACGATGTCGAGGAGATCGACCTTCTGATCCGCAACGAATCCACGGACCCGTTCTGGGTTAACGAGCGGACGTCCTACATCCTGATCGAGTGCAAGAACTGGACGAAGCCTGCCGGTGTCAACGAGCTACGCAGCTTCATGTGGAAGCTTGAGCGACGCTATGGCCGGTGTCGGCTCGGCCTCTTCGTCGCCGTGGGCGGGTTCACGAGCGCGTTTCGTGACGACCTCCGCGGCGAGCGCAAGGACGATTACCTCGTCCTCCTCCTCGATCGTGACGACCTCCGCGCGCTCGTCCTCGCCTCGGATCGCAACGCCTGCCTCAAGACGTTCCACGAGCGGGCCGTCGTCGAGCTCAATGGCCACTGACGACGGGCTGCACCGAGCCGGGTATCTCGACTGATCGCGGCACGCTCCGGCAGCCCACCCGCCTGCGCATCCAGAACGACGACAGCGGCTCCCGCCTCGCCTCGCCCTGGTCCGAGGCCGCCGCGCCGCACGAGCCTCCCGGCGCCTGGCCGCCCCGCCGTGCCCCGTTGCGCCGCCGGGCCACTCCGCTGCAAGATGCCCGCGCGCACGGCCCCCCGCGCCCGCCGGCGCGGCCGTCGAACCGCACCCGACTTCCCTCCTTCGG
This sequence comes from Sorangium sp. So ce185, assembly GCF_051526825.1. NCBI lineage: Bacteria > Pseudomonadati > Myxococcota > Polyangiales > Polyangiaceae > Sorangium > Sorangium sp. So ce185. The sequence goes on from NZ_CP150316.1 coordinate 3,612,155, forward strand.
ACCCTAGCCCCCGCGATGACCAGCGAACCGACCTTCATCGAGAACCCCGTGCTCCGGGGCTTTCACCCCGATCCCTCCATCCTCCGGGTGGGCGAGGACTACTACCTGGCCACCTCCACCTTCGAGTGGTTCCCCGGCGTGCGGCTCCACCACAGCCGCGATCTCCGCCACTGGAACCCCATCGGCTATGCCCTGGACCGCCGCTCGCAGCTCGACCTGCTCGGCAACCCCCGCTCGGGCGGCGTCTGGGCGCCTTGCCTCACCCACGCCGGCGGCGTGTTCTACCTCGTCTACACCGACGTGAAGTCCTGGGGCGGCTTCGTCGACGCGCACAACTATTACGTCACCGCGAGCCGCATCGAGGGGCCGTGGTCCGAGCCCGTCGCGCTGAACCGCGGCGGCTTCGACCCCTCGCTGTTCCACGACGAGGACGGCCGGGCGTGGCTCGTCAACATGGTGTGGGACCACCGCCCCGGCAACAACCAGTTCCCCGGCATCGTGCTGCAGGAGCTCGACCTCGAGCAGCGCCGCCTGGTCGGCGAGCGCCGCTGGATCTTCAGCGGTAGCGGCCGCAGCTGCACCGAGGGGCCGCACCTCTACCGGCGCGGGGACCACTACTACCTCCTCGTCGCCGAGGGCGGCACCAGCTACGAGCACGCCGCCGTCGTGGCGCGCTCCCGCCGCATCGAGGGGCCCTACGAGGTCGACCCGAGCTCCCCGCTCCTGACCTCCGTCCACGACCCGGCCATCGAGCTGCAGAAGGCCGGGCACGGCTGCCTGGTCGAGACCACCACGGGCGAGTGGTACCTCGCCCACCTGGTCGGGCGGCCGCTCCCGGGCGAGCGCCGCTGCATCCTCGGCCGCGAGACGGCGATCCAGCGGGTGCGATGGACCGACGACGGCTGGCTCGCGCTCGACGGGGCGCCGCGACCGCCCGCGCCCGCCGTCCGCGTGCCGGCGCCACGCCTGCCGGACCACCCCTTCAAGGAGCCCCCGGCGCGCGATCACTTCGATCGAGCGGCGCTGGGCGTCGCGTACCAGACGCTGCGCGACGTGCCCGACGAGAGCTGGGTGTCGCTGCGCGAGCGCCCCGGCTACCTGCGCGTCCGCGGCCGCGAGTCGCCGCAGTCGCTGCACCGGCAGAGCGTCGTCGGCCGCCGCATCCAGTCGCTCCGCTGCCGCGTCGAGACCTGCCTCGAGGTCGAGCCCGCCTCGTTCCAGCAGATGGCGGGGCTCATGTGCATGTACGACGACGAGAGCTACTTCTACGCGCTGGTCAGCCACGACGAGCGCGCCGGGCGCTCGATCGCGCTCCTCGGCAGCGAGCACGGGCGGCTCACCTGGCTCGCGCGCCCGGCCGCCTGCGCCGCCCCGCGCGTCCACCTCCGCTTCGAGCTCTCCGGCAAGGACCTCCAGTTCTCGTCCTCGAGCGACGGAGAGCGCTTCGACCCGCTCGGGCCGGTGCTCGACGCGTCGCTCCTGTCCGACGAGCGCACCTCGCGTGGCCTGGGCTTCACCGGCGCCTTCGCGGCGCTGTGCGCCCACGACCTCACCGGCAGCGGCCTCCCCGCCGATTTCGACTATCTCGACTACGCCGAGCTCCCGCAGGAGCCCTGATCCCCTCTAGAGCGGTCTTCGCCCTGCGTTACAGAGCGGCGTTCACCCGCACAGGAGACGTGTCCAGCTCGGCGTTTTCGGCGCGGAAGCGCACTCCGGTGCGCTGAGCACCGAAAACGTCGAGATGGGCCCGTATCCGAAGCGGGTGACCGCCGCTCTAGGCGGCCGCCTCGGCGTCGGGCGCCGGCGCCACGGGCAGGGCCACGAAGAACGTCGCCCCCTTCGAGACCACGCTCTCGACCCAGATGCGCCCCCCGTGCCCCTCGACGATGCGCTGCGCGATGGCGAGCCCGAGGCCCGTCGAGCGCTCTCCGCCGGTGCTGACCGTCCTCGCCCGGCCGAACGGGCGGAACAGCTTGCCGATGTCCTCCGGCGCGATCCCGGGCCCCTCGTCCTGGACCGACAGGAGCACCTCGGTCGCGCCCCCGTCGGCGGCGGGGGCGCCCTCGACCCGGACGCGGATGGTCGTGCCCGGCGGGGAGTAGTGGATCGCGTTGCTGATCAGGTTGTTGAGCACCTGCTCCAGCTTGTGGACGTCCACGTCGACCCGCGGGACGCTCTCGTCGCTCTCGACGACGAGCTTCATGCTCTTCTGCCCGGCCAGCACCATGTTGAGCGCCACGTTCGACTCGACGAGCTGGACGACATCCGTGCTCTTCCGGTCGAGGTTCAGCTTGCCGAGCTCGATCATCGACACGTCGAGCAGGTCGTTGATGAGCGAGAGCATGAACTTGCTCGAGCTCCGGATCATCTGGATGATCTCGACCCCGTCCTCCCGGAGCAGCGACGCTTGCTCCCCGCGGCGGTGGGTCATCAGCATGAAGTCGCTGTAGCCCAGGATGACGCCGAGCGGGTTCCGGAGGTCGTGGGCCGCCATGCCGACGAAGCGGTTCTTCTCCTCGTTCAGCCGGACGAGCTCGGCGTTCTTGGCCGCGAGCTCCTCGTGCATCTGGAGGAGCTGCCGGTTGCTCTCCTCCAGCGTGTCGGCGTACTGCTTGAGCTTGAGCTGGCTCCGCTTGTGCTCGATGGCGTAGCGGATCGTGCGCTCGAGGATCTGCGCGTCGAACCGCCCCTTCACGAGGTAATCCGCCGCGCCCGCGCTCATCGCGGCCATGTCGATCTCCTCGTCGCCGACCCCGGTCAGCATGATGATGGGGATCGCGCAGCCGAAGCGGTTCGCCTCGTGCACGACGTCGAGCCCGGTGCGGGCGTCGAGCCGGTAATCGAGGAGACAGACGTCGTAGCCGCCGGCGAGCAGCGCCTCGATCGCCTCGTCCGAGGTGCTCAGCCAGGTGACGTCGTAGCGGGTCCGGGACACCTCGCGGAGGAGCCTGCGCGTGACGAGGTGATCGACCTCGTCGTCATCGACCACCAGGACCTTGATCTCGCTGTCGTTCATCAGGAGCCTCGACGTCGCCGACCCGTCGGTACACCGGCGATCTCGCGCCGGCGCGCGACGCGCCACGCCGCCCGCGCCGAGAGCGCCGGCGCCGTGGGCATGGTCCCCGTTTTGATAATCATTGCTTGCGCTTCTGCTCGTCCGCGACGCCCACGAGCGCGCGCGCCAGGGTGATGAGCTGCCCCGCGTCGAACGGCTTGACGAGGAACGCCGAGGCGCCGAGGCGCGACAGGCACTGCCAGTCCGCCGCGCCCCCGGTCCCGGTCGCCACGATGATCGGGAAGTCCCCCCGCGGCAGCTTCCGCACCGCCGCGGTGAGGGCGATGCCGTCCAGGCCGGGCATGTCCAGATCGAACACGCCGAGCGACGGGGGGTTCGCCTCGATGGCGGCGAGCGCCGCCGTGCCGTCGGGCGCGGTCTCGATGACGGCGCCGGGCAGCGCCTGCGCGAGGACGCTGGCGAGGAAGGTGCGGAACGACGGGCTGTCGTCGGCCACCATGACGCGCGTCGTGCGGGCGTAGGCCGGCATGGCGCTGCGGGCGTCGAGGAGCGCCTCGCGCAGCGCGTCCGCGCTCGCCATGCGCTGGTCGGGCTCCTTGGCCAGCGCCGCGAGCACCGGCGCGTCGAACGACGCCGGCAGGTCCAGGCAGAGCTCGCTCGGCGGGATCGGCGGCTGATAGGCGTGCTGCATCACCAGATCGACGGTGCTCGTGCTCTGGAACGGCAGGCGGCCGGCGAGCAGGTAGTAGGCGACCACCCCGAGCGCGTAGACGTCGATCCGCGGCAGCAGCGCAGGGTCGAGCTGCCGGCCCAGCGCCACCTCGGGCGCCAGGTACGCCGGGGTGCCCGAGAAGGCGAGCTCGACCCGGTCGCCGCGGGGGATGCGCTTCGCGAGGCCGAGATCGGCGACCACGACGCGGAGGGCCTGGCCGACGAGGATGTTGCTCGGCTTGACGTCACGGTGGGCGATGCCCGAGGCGTGGATCGCCGACACGCCGAGGCAGGCCTGGTCGAGGATGCTCAGCGCCTCGTCGAGCCCGAGCCGGCCGCCCTTGCTGTGGACATAGGTGTCGAGCGTGACCCCGGGCACGTACTGCATCACGAAGTACGGCGCGTTGACGTACTCCCCGAAGGCGTAGATCTCGACGACGTTCGGGTGGTGGACGCGCGCCATCGCCCGCGCCTCCGCGAGCAGCCGGGCCTGCATCTGCGCGTTGTCGAGCTGCTCCGGCCGGAGCAGCTTGATGGCGACGTCGCGCTGGAGCTGCTCGTCGCGCGCCAGGAGGATGACGCCCATCGCCCCCTCGCCGAGCCGACCCAGAATGCGATAGACCCCTCCCAGTAAAGTGCCGTCGGGAGGCACCTGAACGTGGCCTCCGCCCTCGTGCATGCTCGAGCGGGTGGCGGCCAGCGCGAGGTCCTCGTCGCTCAGCGTCGAGCTGTCGCTGTGGGGCTCGATCGGCGGCTCGACCCGCGCGGGGGACCGGTCGCGCACGACGGTGTCCACGCCCGGCAGCGTATCCGCGACGTCGGGCACGAGGGGCGCCGGGGGATCGCCGCCGTTCTCGCTTCCGGAACTGAAGCCAGGCGGGCCGCCCGCCGCATCTGCCATGGAGCGCATGATACGTGCCCTGCTCATGCCTATCAACGAAGAGCGACACGTGCTGCAGCTGCGAAGCGGCGTGCACGCGACGGCCTGTGGACGTGTCGCGGGAGCGTCACGTCCGCCGCCATGGCTGTGCATGCGTCCGCGCGGCGTCAAGCACGATGTCGAGAGTGTGTCGGAATGCCACGCTGCTCAGCGCGGCTGGCCCCTCGCGCGGAGCGGCGCGCGCCAGCATGGCTGGGCCCCTCGCAGGAGGAGCGGCGCCGGGCGGGGCGGCCTCGGCAGCGGCGCTCGCTGATGCGGACTGAGCGGAGCCGCTGGAAAGGATCCTGCGGAAAGGGGCGCGGGGGCGGAAGGCGATGGGCTCGCGGAGCCCGGAGCGATCGGCATAGGCGCGCTGCTCGCGGCCGCTCATGACGTCCATCCGGCGCTCAGGCCGCCCCGATCCCGGCGAGGTAGGCCCGCGCGAGGTGGATGTTGTCGTTCTGCGAAGGGTGGAAGTCGCGGCGCACGTACTCGCGGATGCCGCGGAGGAACACGCCCCTCAGCACGGACCTGTACCTGGGGGGCGGGAGGCGCGCTGTCGTCGGCGCCGCGCGCGCGTCGCGCTCGCCGCGGCGGGGGAGCTCCTGGGCGAGCAGCACGAGCAGGGCGGAGAGCCAGAACATCGCCAGCGTGATCGTGGCGAGCGCGAAGCCGGCGAGGCGCAGGGCGTAGCTCGGGTTGACGAGCTTCAGCACGTCGAAGGCGACGGTCTTGTGCTCGATCTCCTCGGCGGCGTGCCAGAGCAGGAGCTCCCTCGCGGTCGGGTGCGCGAGGTCGAGCGTGCCGGCCTGGAGCGCGTCCTCCGCCATGATCGCGGTGTAGTGCTCGAGGGCCGCGGTGACCGAGAGCCGCAGCTCGGGCGAGCAGACGCGCTCGATGCCGTCGTAGGCGACCCGCTCGTAGGCGCGGAGGAAGCGGTCGATCTCGTAGCCCTGCCCGCGGAGCAGGTCGAAGAACCGCTCGTGCGCCTTGGCGTGGTGGCCCTCCTGCCCGAAGAACGCCTTCACCTGCGCGCGCAGCGCCGGGTCCTCGACGCGGTCGGCGTAGCGCGCGACGCTGCGGATGAAGAAGCGCTCGCCCGCGGGGAACAGCAGGTTGACGGCGTTGGCGACGTGGGTCGGCACCACGTGCCCGCCGAGCCAGTGGCGGGTGAGGCCCTGCTCGAACGACACGGGCGGCTTGCGCGGCCTGAGGGGTGACTGAGCGATGATCATCGAGCTTTCCGTCCTCCCGATCCTCCCGAGGTGTCCTCCTCCGGCGCCGGTCGCGGGGCCGGGGGAGCCCGTTCCGGGCGCGCGGCAGCGCGGCGCGGGGCACGGGCGCCGATCCGTGTTCATACCAGCTATTGAACTGGAGTCAATAGTGCCGCGGGCGAGGCGCGGCGCCGCGCCGGGGGGCCGGGCGGGATCGGGGGTTGTAGCGACGGCCGCTGCGGCAGCTCGCGATGGCGAGCTCCACCGCGGGGCGCTCTCCAGCGCAGCGGGCGGCTGGCTCACGCTGCTCGGGGCACGCCGAAGGAGCGATGGCCTTGACCCGCGTCGCCGGCCTCGATGGCTTCAGCCGTCCAGCAGCGATCCCTCTCGTCACTCCATGGCGAGCTTCGCCTTTTCCCCGCCGAGCATAGCGACGGGCGAGCCAGCACGGCGGGCAGGGTGGTCACGATCACCTCGGTCGTGGGCTTGCAGGCAGAGCCAGGCCGCATGCCTGCCTGTAGGCGGAAAGGCGGTCGCAGAGGGAGTAACCGTCCGACGATGAGGGGCTTTTTTGAAGGCCGACGTGAATCGGAATGGCTATACTCAAATGGCCATGAGGATGCTCTCGGTCGAGCCCGCCTGTGCTGGCGCCAGGAGGGAGGAATGGCTGTACAGTACAGTATAGGAAATGAGTGTTGGTGGTTAACGGCCAGCGGATCGACATCGAAGAGAGCTCGACGGAGGCATCGGGCTCCCGCGCTGAGTGGACGGAGAGGTGGCCTGAGCCCTATCGGTCACTCTGGGGGGCCATGGAGAACAAGGTGACGATCAATATTCTCGTTGCGGAAGATGACGACGACCTGCGCGAGCTCATGGCGATGATGCTCTCGGTGGAGGGGTTCCATGTGCAGACAGCGCGGCACGGACAAGAGGCTCTGGAGAGGATAGGTGAAAACATGCCCGACCTCATCCTGCTCGACATAAAGATGCCGGTCATGGACGGCCGGACCTTCGCGCGGGAGTTTCAGATCCGATACGGCCGGTCGGTGCCCATCATGGTCCTGACCGCGGCCGAGCACGCCGCCCTTCGAGCCCAGGAGATCGGCGCCGCAGGGTGGATCGCGAAGCCCTTCCACTGCGACCAGCTGGTCAGGATGGTACGGTCGCACCTTCGCATGTAAGGGGCAGGCGGACGTGGAAAGTGCTGCCACGGCCTTCCTCGCTTTCGAACCACATCTCGCCTCCGTGGCGCACCACGATCGCGCGCGACAGGTACAGCCCCGTCCCCATCCCTCCGTAATCGTGGGGCGTATCGGTGTGGGCGCGATGGAAGCGCTCGAAGATCCGCGCCTGCTTCTCCACGGGGATCCCCACCCCCTGATCGCGCACGGACACCAGGGCGTCGAGCGCGTCCGCCATCCGCACGGAAAGCTCCACCTCGCCGCCCTCCGGTGAGTACCGCAGGGCGTTGTCGAGCAGGTGCGCCACGACCCGCTCCAAGAGCTCGCGGTCCCCTTGGAGCACCACGGGCTCGGCGCACGTGACCCGGATGCGGCGCGACCGCGCCCCCTGCTCCAGGCGCGCCGCGATGCGGCCGACCAGCTCCCCGAGATCCACGCGTTCGAGCACCAGATTCAGCCGGCCGAGCTGGACTTGCGAAAGGAACAGCAGATCGGCCACGATCCGCTCGATCCGGTCGGCGCCCCGCAGCAGCCCGTCCAGGATCCGGCGCTGGCTCGGCGGCAGCTCCGTCGCCGCGCGCAAGAGCATCTCGGCGTAGCCCATGATCACCGTCACGGGCGTCTTGAGCTCGTGCGCGACCACGCGGAGAAACTGGTCCTTGAGCCGGTCGAGCTCCACGATCTCGGTGACGTCCCGCACGACCGCCACCGCGCCCACCACCTGCCCCCCCGCATCGCGCATGGGCGACGCGCTCGTGTGCACGTAGCGGGTCCGCTCGGCGCCGGGGAGCGAGATCGTCCCCTCATCCAGGACCACCGTCTCGCCGCCGAGCGCGCGCACGAGCGGAATTTGCTCCGCTTCGTAGGGCGTCCCGTTCGGGCGGTCGAAGCGGAGCCGCCGCGCCAGCTCCACGATGGGCCCGCGCGCCTCGTCCGGGCTCGCGAGCCCTGCGAGGCGCGCCGCCGCATGGTTGGCCAGGGTGACGCGCCCGGTCCGGTCGACGACGAAGACGCTGTCGACCATGTTGTCGAGCACCGCTTTGATCTCCATCTGGCTCCGTTCGAGGTCGGCGTAGAGCATGGCATTGTCGAGCGAGATGGCCGTCTGGGCGCCGAGCAGCTCGAGCACCCGGATCGTGCCGGCCGTGAACGCCCCCGTCGCGACGTTGTTCTCCAGGTATACAAGGCCGCTCAGGCGCGCCTGCCGTACGATGGGGAGGCACAGCAGCGAGTGCGGCCGTCTCCGGGTGAGGTGCTCGTCCGAAGCGAACCGCGTCGCCACGGCGGCCTCGTCCAGGATGACGGGCTCGCGCGTCCGCGCGACGTAGTGGAGGATCGACATCGGGAACGCCGCCGCCGAGGCCGGGACGCCCTTGTGGCTCGCGACGCGGATCTCCGTCCCGTCGGTCGTGGTCTCGGCGTAGACGGCGAGCTCGCCGTCGCGGACCAGGATCAGCGCCCCTCTCTGCCCGCCCGCCTGCTGTAGCACGATCTGCAGCAGCGTCTCGCTGAGCTTCGGCAAGAGGATCTCGGACGAGATGCTCTGCAAGGCTTTGACCACCGAGAACAGGTCGAGCTGCTCGGGCGCGGCCACGAACGTGCCGGTGAGCGCGACCGATGGTCGCTCGACGAGCTCGGGGTAGCATCGGTCGAGGTTCTGGACTTTCCCGTCGGCGCCCCAGCGGACATAGCAGGAGCGGGCCTCGCGCAAGTAGGTATCGGCGAAGCGCACGAACCCTCGCGCCCGGTAGAACCGAGATGCGAGCTCGTAGGCAAGCGCTTCAACGTGGACAAAGCCGCTGTCGCGCGCCGAGTGGACGGCCTCTTCGTAGAAGCGCATGGCGTCGAGGTCCCGGCCCTCGATGCGGGCGACCTCGGCTGATACCAGGGCGTAGCGGGTCCGGAAGTTCTCGGGGCAGTTGTCGGCCCAGAGCTCCAGCTTCTGCAATTGCTTCGCGAGCGTCTGCGCGAACTGCCGCTGCTGCTCGGCAGGGGCCTGCGCATAGAGCGCCGTCAGCGTGAGCGCGTGGTAGAAGTGATGCGTCGCCTCGATCGCCATGGACGCCACCTGGCGCAGCATCGACGTGGCGCTGGCCGCGGACTCCAGCGCTTCGGCATATCGTTCATGGGTGAATGTCGCGATCTGCTTCATGATATGGTAGTACGTAATTCCAACGCCGAAGCCCGCCTTCTTGAGGGCCGCGATACAGCTCTCCTCGTCGAAGGTGCCGTCGCTGAAGCTCGTGGGCGCGCGCGTCGCTCCCTTCAGGCTCGCTGCAAACTGCTCTTCGAGCCGGAGGATATGGTACACCACGTCATTGTGGGTCTGCCGGGCGAACGTGATGTGCTTCCGGGCGACGTCGATGGCATGAACGAGCGGCTCTCCGCTCTCCAGAACAAGCCATGTCATGTTGTAGGTCAAGTAGCCGGCAAAGACGAGGTCTCCGATGTCGAGGCAAGCGAGGAAGGCCTGCTCCATGAGCGGGATGCTGGCTGCGAAGCGCCCGTACCAGACCTTGATGACGCTTGCATTCTGGAAGAGCAGCTTCCCTTTCAGTGTCGCCGTGGCGCTCTTGAATTTTTCATTCAACCTGAGCGCCATCTCGGAGAACTGAAGCGCGCGCTGGATGTCGCGGTAGATCGAGACCAGCACCATGCCGTAATTACTATAGATGAAAGAGGACTCTTCGGCGTGCCCGCGCTGCAGGGAGACGTTCACGCCCGTGGCGGTGAGCAGGACCCAGAGCGCTGGTCGCGAGGTGTATACGATGGGGCACGACTCGGCGATCAGGCCGATGAGCGCCCGAACGCTCTCGTCGGTGGCTACAGGGGCATCGACGAGGTCGGCGATGGGGCGCCCGCGCAGGTTGATCGAGATCTGCCGGATCTCGGCCTCCGCGGCCGTCTCGATCTCCTCGTCAGACTCCGGGAATATCACCCGGTAGAGCTGCAGGGCCTGGATCATGACCGCCATGGCATCGCGGTGCCGTCCGGCGATCTGGTAGAGCCGCAGGCGCGATCGGTACGCCCTGGACCGGTCGGGCTTGGAGCGGGCGTTCTGGAGGATCAGGTCGAACAGCTCGTCGGCCCGCTGGAAGCGGCCGACGAGGTACTCGCATTCGGCGAGCTCCAGGTGGAGCGTGAATGCATCCTCGTACCGTGCGCTCCAGGCGTCCGGTGGCAGCAGGGATGTCGCCTGGGCCAGGTAGCTGCGCGCCGACGCGTAGGCCACCGAGGCCTTCGCCTTGGTCCCCGCCAGGAAGTTGAGCCGGCAGAGCGCCTCCTTCTCGCGCGGGTCGGTGAGGAGGTGGGCACCGTGATTGAGCTGGTTTGCGACGTCGAAGACCCGCTCTGCGATCTCCTGCTCTGGCAACCGAGACGAAAGGAGCCGGCCGAGCTGAAGATGCATCTCGGCGCGCAGCTCCGCCGGGATGAGCGAATAGGCCGCTTCCTGGATGCGGTCGTGGAGGAACTTGTACGTGCCGTCCACGCGGATGACGAGGCCCGCGCGGACGGCCTCCCAGAGGTCCGCGTGCACGTCGTGCTCCGCGCTGCCGCGAACCGTCGCCAGGAGGGCGACCTCGGCGGTATTTCCCAGACAGGCGAGCTGCTTCAGCGCTTCCTGCGTCTTCACGGGCAGCCGCCTGAGCTTGCCGACCATCAGGTCGACCACGTTGTCGGTGTAGCCCTTTTCGCGGATCTTCGCGACGTCCCACCGAAAGGCTTCCGTGCGCTCGTCGAACTCGATCAGGCGCTCTTCATGGAGCGAGAGGAGGAACTGAATGGCGAAGAAGGGGTTGCCGGCCGTCTTCTCGTAGGCTAGCTCGGAGAGCGGCGCGGCGTCCTCGAGGCGGCAGCGAAGCGCCTCGCCGACGAACGCGGCGAGGTGCTCGTGCGGTATCGGGCCGAGCACGATGTTCGAGACCAGCGCGCCGTCTTTCCGCACCTCGTCCAACGTCAGCAGGAGCGGGTGGGTGGGGGACACCTCGTTGTCGCGGTAGGCGCCGATGATGAGGAGATAGCGCATCTCAGGGTGGACCAAGAGGTCCTTGAGCAGCCCGAGGCTGGCCGCATCGACCCACTGGAGATCGTCGAGAAAGAGCGCGAGGGGGTGCTCCTTCTGGGCGAACACCCCGATGAAGCGCCGGAACACCATGCGGAAGCGGTTCTGCGCCTCGGTCGGCGGCAGCTCGGGGACCGGCGGTTGCCGTCCGATGACCAGCTCGACCTGCGGGATCACCTCCACGATGAGCTGGGCGTTGACCCCGAGGACGTCGAGCAGCTGCCGTCTCCGGGCCGCGATCCGCTCCTCGCTCTCGGCGAGGAGCTCGGTCACGAGCTCCTGGGTGGCCTGGACGAGCGTGGCGTAGGGGATGTCGCGCTTGTATTGATCGAACTTGCCCGAAAGGAAGAAGGCCCGCTCCCGAATGATCGGCTTATGCAGCTCATGGACGAGCGCGGTCTTGCCGATCCCGGAGTATCCCGAGATGAGCAGGAGCTCCGGCGTCCCCGTGGCGACCACGCGGCCGAAGGCCTGCAGCAAGGCGGCGACCTCCGCCTCTCTGCCATAGAGCTTCTGCGGGATCTGGAGCCGGCCTGTCGTGTCTCGCTCGCCCAGCGCGAACGGCTCCACCCGCCCGCTCGCGCTCCACGCTGCGAGGCACCTCTCCAGGTCGCGCTGGAGGCCGCGAGCGCTCTGGTAGCGATCCTCGGGCATCTTGGAGAGGAGCTTCAGGATGATGCGCGAGATCGCCTCGGGCACCTCGGGGACGAGCTCCGACGGCGGCGCGGGAACGCGGGCCACGTGGCAATGGACCCATTCGACCGGGTCGCGCGCCTCGAAGGGGAGCCTGCCGGTGAGCATTTGATAGAACGTCACGCCGAGCGAGTAGAGATCGGTGCGGTTGTCGATGGCCCGGCTCGTCCGACCTGTCTGCTCCGGCGATAGATAGGGCAAGGAGCCCTCGATGAGCCGGGGGGGCTGCGCGCGCTGCTGCTCGCGGGGGAGGCGGGACGCGACCCCGAAGTCGGCGATCCTGACCTCGCCGGAGGCGGGGTTGACGAGGATGTTGTCGGGTTTCAGGTCCTTGTGGATGATGTCCTGCTGGTGAACGTCCGCGACCGCCGCCGCGATGCGGATCGCGAGGGGGAGGAAGCGCTCGATCCCCAGGGGCGTCCCGAGCAGGCGATCGAGGGACTGGCCGCCGAAGTCCTCCAGGACGAGGGCCGGCATGCCGTGGTACGTCTGGAGGGCGAGCGGCTTGATGACGGCCCGGGAGTCGAGCAGCTGTCCGAGCTCATACTCGCGCTTCAGCCGCTCGCGGTCCTTCGGGCGGCTGCGCCGCGGATCGAGCACCTTGAGGATTACCGGGCAGCGATCGGCGCTCCTGACCGCACGATAGACGACGGCTCTGCCATCGAGGGAGAGAGGCATGGTGATCGTGTACTGGGAGGCGAGGGGCATGGAGACGGTTCCTGATGCGCGACACGCTCGGCGAGGGCGATGAGGCCGCGTGCGCGGCGCTCCACGGGGCTCGGGCATCGTCGGCCGGGCCGACGAGCCGGACCGAGAACGTGATTGAGCGCGTCGCGCGGGCTCGAATCCATACCAGCCGGGCTCGGCGCCCCGTGCCGGCAGGATCCTGTGAAGACCTGACGGACCGTGATGCCATGCGCTGTCGACATGGGTGTGGATCTTGTGCCTCACGCCGCAGGCGTCATGAGTCTGCGTTCCATAAAAGGAAAAGCAGCCAACCAGGCAAGCCGGGTCCGGCGACGCTCGCCCGGACGGCGAGCCCGCACCCCGCGGGGGCGCGGAGCGGCGGTGGCGGCTCAGCCGGGCGGCGCAGCGGCCGGTGTGCCGGGCGGCGCAGGCGCCGCCGCGCCGGGCGGTGCAGGCGCCGCCGCGCCGGGCGGCGCCGGCGGAGCGACCTGCGGCGCGGCGCTCGTGTCGCTCGACGACGCCCCGCGACCGCCGCGGCCCTTGTAGAGGGACGGCGCGATCGTCTCGACGTCTCCTTCGTTCCAGCGGAGATAGGTGACGGCGCGGCGGGTCTGGTCGTAGGCGTTCACGAACAAGGTGAACGCGCGCGCCCTCTTGTCCGCGGCGTCGCTCGGGCCCGGGGCGGCGCCGTGCTCCCTCACGCCGAGGGCGGCGAGGAGCTCCGGCCCGAGCTCGCCGGCGCGCCTGACCTCATCCTCGGTCGCGGCGGTCTTCCCCGCGATCTCGGACCAGCTGCCGCTGAACAGCGCCGAGAGCGCGACGAGGTCGCTCGCCGTGTCCATGTGACCGTTCCCCGCCCGGATGTCCGCGACCGTCTCCGCGTCGACCAGGCCGCGGCGGGCCAGGGCCTCTGCGTCGCCGAGGAGATTCGCGCGCAGCGGTGCCGCCTCCTCGAGGAGCGGCTTCAGCCCGCTCTGCGATCCTCCGCTGGACAGCCACGCGAGGTGCGCATACCAAGCGGCGAGCGCGTAGGTCTCCAGCCGGTCGACCAGACCGACATCGTGCGTCGGCAATCGCTCGGCGATGAGAGGGCGCAGCGCCAGCAAGCCAGGGAGCACCCCGAGCACCTGAGAGACCGCGCGCGGGATATCGATGTTGATCGGGATGAGCGCGTCCCGCTCCAGCGCGTTCATCTCGGGCGCGGCCTTGTCGAACGCCGCCGCCGCATGGGGCGGCGCCGCGGGCTTCCTGGGAGCTGGCTTTTTCTTGAGCGGAGAAGGCTTGGTCATGAGGGGAGCACCTCTCGTTGATGTCGGGCGCGGAGAGGCGAAGAGCCCTGTCGTGCTCTTGAGTCCCCCGCCCTGGGTTCGATACGACCGTCCGGCGTGCGCCGGGCGGTCCGCCTGGGATAATCACCCCGGTCAGGCCGTCAACGTCGCTGATTTGCTCTTCTGGATCGGGATCGATGCTCCGGAGGCAGCCAGCTGCCTCCCCGGGATCGGGATCGATGCTCCGGAGGCAGCCAGCTGCCTCCCCGGGATCGGGATCGATGCTCCGGAGGCAGCCAGCTGCCTCCCCGGGATCGGGATCGGTGCTCCGGAGGCAGCTAGCTGCCTCCCCGGGATCGGGATCGATGTCCCGGAGGCAGCCAGCTGCCTTCCCGGAACCGGAGCCGGCGCGCGCGAGGCAGCCAGCTGCCTCCCGAGGACCGTCATCGATGTCGCGGAGGCGGCCAGCTGCCCCCCGAGGACCGATGGCGGCGCGCCGCGCCGGGGACATGACGCCGGGGTGCGCCGGAGAGGGCTGGACCGGACCATTGCGGGCGTCCTCCGTGGCGCCGCGCGCCGGAGGGCGGAGCCGACGCGCGGCGTGAGCACATCGTGAACCGTTCGCGGATAACCAGCACGGACGCGATGTGGCGCCGCGGGAGGGCAGGACCCGCGGCGCCGGGCCGTCGTCCAAGGGCGTCCGACCCGGGACGCGGAGGTCTACGGTGAAGCGGAGGTCACAGAACGATGGCGAGGTGGTCGCCGAGGGGCGCCGCGGCGAGGCGCCTCCGGCGGCGATCGGCCGGACCGGTCCCCCGCTCCTCAAGCCGGGCACCTGGTTCGTGCGCCGCTTCCGCGTCGATCGGCTCCTCGGCCAGGGCGGCATGGGGGCGGTGTACGCCGTCACGGAGAAGGGCCAGAGCTGGGCGCTGAAGCTGGTGCGGTCCGAGTTCCTCGACGACCCGGACCAGCGCCGCCGGCTGCTGCGGGAGGGAGAGGTGCTCGCGCGGATGCGGCACCCGAACGTGGTCCAGGTCCACGAGGTAGGCCTCACCGACAACCTCACCGCCTGGTACCGGATGGAGCTGCTCGACGGCGTGACGTTCCGCGAGGAACTCCGCCGCCGCAGGGCGCTCTCGCTCCCGCTCGCGTGCGCCACCGTCCGCGCCGCCGCGCTCGGCGCCGGCCACCTGCACCTGTTCGGCGGCATCCACCGCGACATCAAGCCGGAGAACCTCTTCATCGTGCGCGGACCGCGCGACGTGAAGCTCCTCGATTTCGGGCTCGCGCGGCTGAGCGGCGCCCCGGACACGCTGGACGCGCAGACCCACGGCTCCCCGCTCTACATGGCGCCCGAGCAGATCCGCGACGAGGTGCCGACGCCGGCGACGGACGTGTACGCGCTGGGGCTCATCGCCTACGAGGCCATCGCCGGGTTCCACCCGTTCGGCGATGCCCGCGCCGCGGGGCGGGTGGACGCCCTGTTCGCCAAGCACCTCAACGAGGTGCCGCCGCCGCTGACGCGGGTCGGCGTGCCGGAGGAGATCTCGGACGTGATCGCGCGGGCCGTCAACAAGGTCCCGCGCGAGCGGCACCGGGACGGGCTGGCGTTCGCCGACGCGTTGTGGGACGCGTTCCTCGCTATGCGCGATGCGCCAAGCACGCGCGACACCAACCCGGGCGAGCCGGAGATCTCGGAGGTCCTGCGGTGGGGCAACGAGCAGGCCGCGGCGACCACGGGGCCCGCGGCGCCCGACCGACCTCGGGCGAGCGTCGAGCGCGCCGCCGTCCCCGCGGCCGCCGCGGCGGGATCGCCGGGAGGAGCAGCGACGCGCCTGCTGCCGCGCGACCCGCAGGCCGGCCGCCAGGCCGGCGGCGAGGCCGATCCCGGGCAGCCCGGCACCGGCTGGGGCATGACCGAGCGCCTGCCGGAGCGCCTGCGGGACCCGAGCTGCGTCGCGGCGCTCGCGCAGCGGGCGCCGGACCCGCCGCTGGAGCAGGCCGCGGCGGCGTGGGTGCCCGTGGAGCACACCGTGCCGCTGCCGCGCAGGGCGCCGGTCGCCGGGGACGCCCGCGCGGGCGCGCGGCCGCCTGCCGGCGGCTCCCACGCGAGCACCGCGCGGGCCGCTGCGCCGGCGGGGCCGGTCGCGGCGCGCCCGGCGGCGGCGAGCGCGCGTGGCGCGACCGGAGCGCGGCCGCGGATCACACCGCGCACGCTGGCGATCGGGCTCTCGCTGGGGGTCGTGGTGAGCCTGCTCCTCCTCGACGTGATCCTCCGGCTCCAGAGCGCGCCGGCGGCGCCCTCGCCGGCGCGTGCGATCGACGCGCCGCCGTCGACGCCGGCGTCAGGAGCACCGCTCGCGCGCGCCGCGGGGCCTGCGGCGATCGAGCCGCCCGCCGCGACGGGGACTGTGGAGGGCGCGGGCGCCGCGGCGCCACGCGAGGCGCCCCCCGCCGACGGCGACGCCGGAGCCCGGCAGAGCGAAGGAAGCACCGCCCCGCCGACGGCCGTGCCGGCTGCCGTACCGGCGGCCGCGCCGACTGCCGTACCGACGCCGGTCGCGCCGGTCGCCGCGCCGCCGGCCACCAAGGCGAGGCCGAGGCGGCGGCCGGTCATCCGAGACCCCAAGTTCTATGACGAGTTCCTGGAGTAGCGGCCTGGCCGGGAGCGGCGTCCGACCGGGGACGCCGCGATGCCGGCGGCCCGGCTCGATGTTCATGAGCAATCCCCGAAGGATCGCTGGACAACTGGTAGGAGAGGGCTCGGGACGGCGCGTCCCGGCACCACCCTGGACGGTCACGCGAGAGGTTTACGATGGCCACGAAATTGTGCGAGTTCGATCCCGTGCTGGTGGAGGTGGTGGAGCGCGCGCTGGCGCCGTACCGCGGGAAGCTGTCGCCGGAGCTCATCGAGCACATGCGCGAGGAGGCGCTCGTGCAGATGTCGACGCACCCGTATCCGGCCGCGCTGCTCGGGTCGATCCAGCAGCGGCCGCCGCCCGACGAGAGCCACGAGATCGCGCGGGGCGGCGCGCCCGGCAGCAAGGAGGAAGCCGAGCGCGGCGATCGCCGGGAATCAGGGCGACGCCGCGGGAGGAAGGGATGAGCAGGGACCGCAAGGGTCCTCCCCGGCCGCTGACGCCCGAGCAGCAGGCGCTCGTCGTGGGCGCGATGGACCTCGTCCGGGCCCGGGTGGCGGAGCTCGCGCCGTACGCGCGGCCCGAGGAGCGGGAGGAGCTCATCGCCTGGGGGTACTGGGGGGCGGTGGACGCGGCGTCGCGCTTCTCTCCGGCGAGGGGGACGCGCTTCACGACCTATGCGTATGCGTTCATCGCCGGTGAGATCCTCGACTGCTTGAAGCGGGAGCGGAAGGTCCGCCGGCTGATGCGCGCGGCGAGCTTGGCGGCGCGCACGTTCGTCGCGGAGACCTCCGATCGGTTCGACGTGATCTGGGACGACGAGGCGACGAACACCGGCAAGCTCGCGGACTACGCGATGAAGCTCGTCGCGACCATGGTCCTCGGGATCGTCGAGGCCGGGGACTCCCTCGACGACGTGGCGATCGACGTGGAGGACCGGCGCTGGGCGATCGGCCACGTGCGCGACGTGTACGCCGCGCTGGGCGACGCCGATCGCCGGCTGTATGCCCTGTACTACGTGGACCAGCGGCCGATGCACGAGGTGGCGGCGGAGCTCGGCGTCTCGGTCTCGACGGCGCGGCGCCGCCACGACGCGCTGCTCGACCGCGTGACGGCGGCGCTCGTCGAGCGCGGGGTGACGGCGCTGCCGCCGCGCGGATGAGCGACGAACGAGGGGAAGTGATGCGCATGGACGACCCGAAGCGGCCGGTGGTGAAGCCCGGCGACGATCCCAGGCTCGACTCGCTGATCGAGAAGCTCCGGCACGACGGGCAGGGCGGCGACCCGTTCTATCCCGTCGAGCAGCGCGCGGGTCTCGTGGCGGTGCGCAAGGCGGGCCGCCGCGCGGCGAAGCCGGGGGATCGGGGGGCGGAGGGGCAGGGGGGAGCGGCGGCGCCGGCGCGCGCGGCAGCGGGCTCGCCGCGCGCCGGGCTGCGCCAGGCGGCGGTCGTGCTCGCGGTGGTCGCGGCGGTCGCCGGCGCGATCGCGCTCTGGCCGGCGTCGCGCGCGGTGCGTGGCGAGGCGCCGGCGCGCGCCCCGTCGGCGGACGCGGGGGCGGCGCCGGCGCCGCCTGCGTCGGCGCCTCCTGCGCTGGCGCCGGCGCCGCCTGCGTCGGCGGCTCCTGCGCTGGCGCCGGCGCCGCCTGCGTCGGCGGCTCCTGCGCTGGCGCCGGCGCCGCCTGCGTCGGCGGCTCCTGCGCCGGCGCCGCCTGCATCGGTGGCTTCTGCGCCCGCGTCGCCTGCCTCCGCGGGTCGTGCGCCCGCGCCGCCGGCATCGCCCAAGCGAACGGTGGACGCCGCCGCGCCCAGCCCGGGGGGCCATGTCGCGATGCCCCAGGCCGCGCCGGCCGGAGTAAGCTCCGCGCGCGCAGGGGCGCCGCCGCCGGATAGCAGCGCGGTCCCTGGTCCACTGCCACCGGAGGTGTTCTGAGATGAAGGCGAGAGCGAGGAAGGCCCGCGCGGCGGGCTGGCTGGTGCTGGTCGTGGGTGCGCTGGCGGTGGCGCCGACGGCTGCGCGCGCACAGGGAGAGCAGGGGGCGCCGGCGGGCGCGCAGCCAGCGCCCGCGAGCGCGCAGCCGGCGCCCGCGAGCGCCGAGGCGGCGCAGGCATCCCGCGAGGCGGACGCGGCGTTCGCGCGGGGCAAGGAGCTGTACCGGCTCGGGAAGCTGGACGCGGCGTACGAGCAGTACCGGACGGCGTGGTCGCTGAAGCAGAGCTACGACATCGCGGCGAACCTCGCCAACGCGGAGCTCCAGCGCGGGATGAAGGTCGAGGCGGCGGAGCACCTCGCGTTCTGCCTGCGGAGCTTCCCGGCGACGGGCAATGCGGCGCAGCACGAGCAGATCCGGGCGCAGTTCCGCGCCGTGCGCAAGGAGGTGGGGTCGATCGTCGTCAAGGCGAACCTGGATGGCGCCGAGGTGTCGTTCAACGGGACCGCGGTGGGGCGCACGCCGTTCCGGCACGAGGTGTTCGTGAAGCCGGGGACGGTCGCGGTGGAGGCGCGGCTCGCGGGGCACGAGCCGGCGCGCGTCACGCTGGAGATCCCCGCCGGCGAGGTGAACACGGCGGATCTCACCCTGCTGCCGCCGGCGGCGGCGGAGCGGCCCGCGCCGTCGGCGCCGCCGCCGCCGGGCGCCGAGGCCCTGGCGCCCGCGCCGCGCGAGGGGGCGGACACGGTCGGGCCGCGGCCGGAGGTGCTGATCGCGGGCGGGGCGGTCGCCGGCGCCGGCGTGGTCGCGGGGGTGATCCTGACGGCGCTCGCGGTCGGGCGGGACGGCGACGCGGACGAGCAGCGGGACGCGCTCGTCCGCGAGGGCGGCCCGGCGGCGTGCGCGGTGGACTCGCCGAAGTGCGCGGCGCTGCGCGACGCGCTGGAGGGCGCGGCGGACCTGAAGAACGCCGCGCTGTGGACCTTCGTGGGCGCCGGGGCCGTGGGGCTCGCGACCGGGGCGTACGCGCTCTGGGGCGGCGGCGCGCCGCGCCAGGGCGTGGCGGCGGCGCGCGTCGTGACGGCGGCGCCGGTCGTGACGGCCGGCGGCGGTGCGCTCTTGATCCGGGGGACGTGGTGAAGGGCGAAGCGGGGCGTGAGGAGGAGCGACGCATGCGTCACTGGCGCGGGCTGATGGGCATCACGGCGATGGCCTTCGGGGCGGCGATGGTGCCCGGCACGGGGTGCGTGTTCGGCGTGGATTACAACGACTGCGCGGAGTACCCGGGCGGGGTGTGCGGCGGCGGTACGGGCGGCAGCGGCGGGGAGGAGCCGCCGGATCCTTGCGAGGCGGATCCGCGGGAGGACCCGAGCGTCGTGAGCGAGGGGTGCGGGGTGTTCGCGCGGGCGGGGGCTGAGGAAGGAGGAGAGGGGACGCGGCAGAGGCCGTACGGGTCGCTGCAGGAGGCGATCGAGAAGGCGACGGCAGAGGGCAAGCGGGTGTACGCGTGCGCGGAGGGGGAGGCGGCGTTCGAGGAGAGCGTGAAGGTCGAGGCGGGGCTGGAGGTGATCGGGAGCTTCGCGTGCGCGGGGTGGACGCTGGAGGCGGGAAGGAAGAGCGCGCTCGCGGGGCCGGCGGATCAGGTGGCGCTGACGCTCGGGGAAGGGGCGGAGGGGGCGCGGGTGGAGGGGTTCGCGATCCGGGCGGCGGACGCGAAGCAGGACGGCGGGTCGTCGATCGGGGTGGTGGTGGCCGACGTGGAGGCGGAGCTCGCGGAGGTGGAGGTGACCGCGGGCAACGGCAAGGACGGGGCGAGAGGGACGACGCCGGAAGAGGCGCCGGTGGCCGGGGCGAGCGCGGAGGCCGGGGGCGCGTCGAACGCGTGCGTGGCGGAGAACGCGGTGCTGGGCGGGGCCGCGGGCGTGACGAGCTGCGAGGACGGCGAGACGGCCGGCGGGCGCGGAGGGCTGGGGGGGAGCGGGGAGACGGACGAGGGCAACGGGCAGGTGGGGGAGGATGGGGGGCCGGTGCCGGAGGAGAATCCGATGCGTAAAGGCCTCGGAGGCGTGGGGGAAACGGCGTCTCAAGACTGTGAGAGAGGAAATGACGGCAAGAGCGGCACCGCTGGCCCTGCCGGCGTCGGCGGGACGGGCGCGACGCTGGCGTTGACGGGCCTGAGCGGGGGCGACGGCGACGCGGGCAAAACCGGCGGCCGGGGTCAAGGCGGAGGCGGGGGCGGCGGGGCGAAGGCGGGGCTGTTCTGCAAGCTCGGACCGGACACCATCGACGGCGTGGGAGCCAGCGGCGGAGGGGGCGGAGCCGGGGGCTGTGGCGGGAAGGGAGGCGGCGGCGGGCAGGCGGGCGGCTCGAGCGTGGGGATCGTGAGCCTGGGCAACCGGCTGAAGCTGACCGGTGTGACGATCGCGGTGGGCAAGGGCGGCAACGGAGGCGCCGGGGCGGCGGGGCAAAGCGGCGCCGCTGGTGGGAATGGGGCCGCGGGTGGGACGGCTTCGGGGACGGCACCTTCCAGGCCCGGGTGCCAGGGAGGAAACGGCGGTCTCGGCGGCCCAGGTGGCGCCGGTGGTGGCGGCCGGGGCGGCTATGCCGTAGGCGTTGCGTATGCGGTGACGCCCAGCGAAGCGCCTGCGGTGCAATTCGCCGCGGGTACACCCGGCCTCGGCGGCAACGCCGGCCCCGGAGGCGCGATGGAAACCGCCGGAGCGCCGGGGAGCGACGGGAGCTGCTGGGACTTCGCGAAGCGGTCGCCGTGTGGAGGCTGAAGCGATGAGGGCTTCCAAGACGATGACGCCGCACGAGGTCCTGCTGTCGATGTTGGCGGACGACGCCGACGTCCAGAGGGCGATCGTCCAGATGAGAGGCTGGGTGGCGAAGCTGGCTGCCGCCGAGATTGCCGCCGAGCAAGAGGCCGAGGCGGAGGCCCACGAGGCGTGGGTGAGGGCGGTGCCGGCGGCGTGTGAGGCCGACAAGCACAGGTCGCTCGTGGAGTCGCTTGGCACCGTGGTCTTGGTGCTGGCGATCCTGTGCGGCGTGGCGCTGGTGGCGCTGCGCCTGCGGTGACGTAGCGACGTAACGAGAGGGCCGCGCGCGGCGCGGCCTCACCAATCAGGGAAACGCGCGCCGCGCAGGACGGCGCGCCATGGCTCGGCTCGTCTTGTCGACGAGCATGCGAGGAGGACGATCGTGTATCCACAGCTCGCCATCGAGGCGGCGGCGCAGTCGGACGTGGGGCGGCGCCGGAGCCGCAACGAGGACAGCTTCGCGGCGCTGCCGTACCTGGGGCTGTTCATGGTGGCCGATGGTCTGGGAGGAAACGCGGCGGGCGAGGTGGCGTCGCGGATGGCGATCGAGGTGGTCAAGAGCTGCTTCGAGGAGGAGGACGACCTGGAGGACACGTGGCCGTACGGCGCGGCGAGGCCGCGCCATCAGGACGAGGTGCGGCTGGTGCTGAGCGTGCGGCGGGCGAACCGGGCGATCTACGAGGCGAGCCAGCAAAAGGACGAGATGCGCGGGATGGCGACGACGTTCGCGGGCGTGCTGCTGGGGCCGGGGATGGCGTACATCGCGCACGTGGGCGACTCGCGGGTCTACCGGATGCGCGAGGGGAAGCTGGAGCGGCTGACGCAGGACCACACGCTGCTGGAGGAGCTGCTCCGGGACGGCGACGGCGCGCTGGAGACGCTCGAGGCGCTGAGCGATCGGGCGAGCGCGGTGACGCGAGCGCTGGGGTGCGACGAGAGCGTGGCGATCGAGTCGCGGGTGGAGGCGACGGCGCCGGGGGATGTGTTCCTCGTGTGCTCGGATGGGCTGTGGGGGCCAGTGCCGGAAGAGCGGATCGCGGGCGTGCTCCGGGCGCACGGGGAGCTGAGCCTTGCGGCGAGCTTGCTGGTCGACCTCGCGAACGAGCACGGCGGGCCGGACAACGTGACATGCGTGCTGGCGCGGCTGGGAGGCGGGTGACGTGCGCGGCGGCGACATGCGCGGCGGCGAGGTGGGTGCGTTGAATAGCAGGTTCGTTGTTCGCCGTTTTTGACGCGGGATCCTGATCCAGGCGGACTCGCGTCCGCAGCTCGGCGACGCGGAACGCAACGTCTGGCCGGAGCTGTACGTCAAGCTGTCGAAGTACCTGAAGCCGATCCGCATCACGAAGCACCGGCCCTTTCAATACGCCGGTCCGGGGCTCCGGTTCGATCTGGAGCGCAGCCAGGCGTGGCTTCGCCGCTTCGATGAACGGTGAGTAGGAAGGAGAGATCGAGATGAGGACCACGGCCAAGCGGCCAACCCGCATGAGCACGACGCGAGAGGCTGGCGACGGACGCACCCCTCCCAGCCCGCGCGGAGCGCGGGCTATGGGAGGGGCCGGCGGCGCGCAGGCGCGAAGCGCCGAGCACCGACGGGGGGTGGGCATCGTTCTCTTCTGCTGCATTCTCTCGGTCCGGTCGTGCGGCGGCGAGGAAGCACGCCCGCACGGCCCCGGCGGGGAGGAGCCGTCGGATCCTTGCGAGGCGGATCCGCGGGATTCGCGCCTCTCCAAGATTGGGCCAGGCGCGGGCGCGACAGGCGGGATCAGGGGTTGTAGCGGCGGCCGCTGCGGTAGCTCGCGATGGCGAGCTCCACCGGGCGGAACAACGGCTCGGGCAGCGCGTCGAGCGAGTACCAGCCCCAGCCGGCGATCTTGTGGGGCTCGCGGTCCTCGGGCTCGCCCTCGAACTCCTCCGCAAGGAGCTGGATGTCCACGTAATGCTTCCCGTAGGCGAGGATGTTGCTCAGGCACAGGAACGAGAGCTTCTTGACCACGAGGCCGCTCTCCTCGCGCACCTCGCGGATGGCGCAGGACTCGAACGACTCGCCGAACTCGAGGTGGCCGCCGCACCACGAGTAGCTGCCGTCGCCGTGGCTGCCGCGCCGCCGCGCGAGCAGCACGCGCCCGTCGCGCACCAGCATGACGCCCACGCCCACCAGCGGCCGCTCCGCGGCGCTCCCTCCGACGATCGCCTCTCCCAAGGATACCTCCTCGCACGCGACGCAGGCGCGCGCGGAGCGCGCTCTAGCACGGCGCCACGGCGCAGCGGCGCCATGCGCCGTGCTAGAACGCGCGCCGCCCGGCAGACCGACCGCCGCGCCGCCCGCGGCGCGCGGAGCCACCTCGCGGGCGTACGGTACGACCGCCGGGACCGGTTGACTTTTCAGTGAACGCGCGTACCGTGCCAGCTCCGATGGATGTCGCCCTTCCCTGGGAGCTGAACCCCGCACTGCACGAGAGCCGGCTCGTCCTCCTGGCGCAGACGGCGGTCGATGTCCGCAACAAGGCGTTCAGCGAGGCGAACCGCGAAGAGGGCGATACGAGCTGGGGGATCGGCTGCAAGGCGCACGAGCGGTTCGGTCACGCCCTCTGCAAGCTGGCAGACAGCGGGAAGCACCCGTGGCTGACCGTCCACCGAGACGGCCTGTACCTGATGCCCCATATCGACGGGATCGCGGTGCGGGTGTACCGCGGTCCGGCCGACAAGCCCTCGCAGAGGCACCTCGAGGCGGCGCGCAGCGAGCACGGCCGGCGGGGCGAGGCGCGACAGATGGCCTTCTCGTTCATGGGGCAAGAGACCGAGCCGGACGGCCCTTGGTTCTGGATGATGGCCGTCGAGACGGACGTCGAGGGGAGGGCGCTCCGCGCGGTGTTCTTCCAGGCCAACGAGGCGGGCGGGACCCGAAACGCATGGGAAGCCCCGGTCGAGATGGCGCCCGCCGCGCCGGCACCAGCAGCGCCCGGAGACAAGCCGGCGCGACCGGCGAAGCAGCGGCCGGCCCAGGGCCAGCCGGCGAAAGAAGGGCTCCTCGGGCGCGACGGACGGCCGCTGTTCCGGGCGCAGACCGTGCCCCTGCCGCTCGTGTCGCAGCCGAGCTGACGCGCGCGAGAGGGTCAGCGCGGAGGAGGGCTGTCCGAGGGGGAGCCCTCGCCCCGGATGTTCGGCTCGGCGCGCAGCTCGCCCTCCAGGACGGTGACGGCCTGGCCGCCGAGGTCGACGCGATCGCCGCGCAGGCGCACGCGCACCACGCCGCCGCGCGCCGAGGCCTGATAGGCCAGCATCTCCGCCTTGCCGAGGCGCGCCGCCCAGAACGGCGTCAGGCAGCAATGCGCGGAGCCGGTGACCGGATCCTCGTTGACGCCCGCGGCGGGGGCGAAGAACCGCGAGACGAAATCGAACTCCCGGGACGAGCTCCGGCTCGTGATGATGACGCCCCGGGCGGGCACCGTCGCGAGCAGGCCAAAGTCGGGTTGCGCCGCGCGGACCTCGTCCTCCGAGCCGAGGAGGACGAGGTAGTCGGACGCGTTTCTGCCGATGTAGAGCGGCTCAACGCGGAGCGCCTCATCGAGGCCGGGGAGCGGCTCCGCCTTCTCCTCCCGCTTCGCCGGGAAATCCAGCTCGATCCACCCGCCGTCGCGGCGAGACGCGGTGAGCAGGCCGCTCTGCGTGAAGAAGCGGGCCTGCTCGTCGGGCGCGAGCAGGCCTGTCTCCCAGAGCACATGCGCGCTCGCGAGCGTGGCGTGGCCGCAGAGCGCGACCTCCACCGTCGGCGTGAACCAGCGGAGATCGAAGCCGCCGTCGCCGCGGGCGACCAGAAAGGCCGTCTCGGAGAGGTTCATCTCGCGCGCCACGGCCTGCATCCACGCCGCGGGGCGCGCCTCGGGCAGGACGCAGACCGCCGCCGGGTTGCCGCGGTACGCCTTGGCCGTGAACGCGTCCACCTGCGTGATCCGGAGGCTCATCGCCATCGACTACCGCGGTCGTGCGCCGCAGTCCACGCCGAAGCGGCCGATCCCGGACTCATATGCTGGAGAACTTCGAGATCCGTAGTGCGCGGACCCGCCGTCACGCCGTCATGTCCTCACCACCGGGATTCCCATCGTCCGGCGGAGCGCGTCGAACTCCTCCGTGAAGCGTCCGTTCTGGCCGCGCAGCAGGAGCGGCGGCTCGTCGCGGCACGGCGCCGCGGCCCCGGCGCGGCGCAGGGCGTAGACGGAGAAGAGGGCGGCCTTGCCCGGCTTCGGGACGACGTCGCGCCACGCCTCGAGCGCGAGCCCGGCCGCCGCCGCCGCCGCCTCGACGCGGCCCCGCTGCCGCGCCGCCGCGCAGGCCACGAACGGCGCGCCGGGCGCGAGCAGCCGCGCCGCCGCGAGGCAATAGTCCTCCACGCCGCCCCGGTGCTCGAAGCGGCACGGCCCGCACTGGACCCGATAGGACTCGATGCCTGTGCCGACCGGCAAGTAGGGCGGCGTCCCCGTCACGAGGTCCGCGGGCCCGAGGCCGTCGAGCGCCGCCGGATCGCGCAGGTCCCCCCACCGGACCTCGCAGCGGTCGTCGATGCCATTCCATGCGACCGACCGCCGCGCCATCGCCATGCTCACCTCCTGCGCCTCCACGCCCGCGCAGCGCGCGTCCGGGAAGCGCCACGCGGTGAACAGGAGCACCGTGCCGATGCCGCACCCGAGATCCACGGCGCGGCGCGGGGGCGCGTGCGCGACCTGCTCGGCCGCGAAGCAGGCGGTCAGGAAATCGTCGGCCGACCAGCGGTGGCCGTCGAGCCGCTGGAGGATGCGGAAATCGCCGGAGAGGTAGCAGAGATCCTCGCCGGGGCCGGGCCAGACGTCCGGCCGCTCCGGCGTTACCGGCCGCGGCCCAGGGGCGACCCAGCCGGGCGGCCGGCGCGCAGGCCGCACGACCCCGCCGGTCGGCGCGAGGGAGGGCTGGACGTCAGGGGGAGCGGTCATCGGCCCCATGTACCACGCCCGGCGGCGCCGGGGGCCGGCGCCGCCCTCCGGCGCGGCGTCAAGGGCCCGCGTCGACCTCCGGGCGGACGCAGTCCGTCGCGAGCGCGGGATCATCGCAGAAGCGGCACCGCGTGGTCTGGCAGTCCAGCGCAGGGCACGACGTCGGGCACTGCTCGTCCGGGCGGCAGTCGATGAGCTGCCAGGTGATCCAGCTCATGTCGTTCGGGTCGTCCGGGCAATCGCACTTGCGATCGTCGAAGGTGTGCGACGCCATCATGGTGATCGTATGACACTCCCCCTCCGTCATACTGTCGTTCGGGAGGCGGTCGAAGTTGCGGTCTAACGTGGCCGTGACCGGGCGCTGTCCGCCGGCGATGGTCCCCGCCTCGACCGATGCCCGGCCCACGACGCCCCGGTGCGGGTGCGTATCGATGAAGAGCCGCCCATAATCGAGGTACAGATTGACCTTCACGGGATCGCCGTTGTCCTCGGACAGCACCGTCGCGTGGAAGTTCGTGATCATGTTCACCGGGTCGATGTGCACGGGCGTGTGCGGGGGCGGGAAGACCGCCGTGAGCACCGGCGGTGTCCTCTCGGGGTGATCGTACTCCGGCGGCGAGATCACGAGGCAGCCTGTCGCCGACGCGGCGAGCGCCGCGGCCCCGAGCGAGCGCGCGAGCGCGGTGGCGAAGCGCGGGCGCGCCGCGAGGACGGCAGCGCGGAGCAGGGAAGGGCAGGTCGGAGCGGTCATGGTGGCGCTGGTGAGGGTGGAGCGGTGTAGGAGCCGAAGCGGGACGCTGGAACTCTATCCGCTGCGGCGACGCGCGGGTTGGCTATAGCTGTAATCCGACCGCGGCCGCGGCGGGCTGCCAGCCGCGCCGGGCTGCCGGCGGCGCCGGCCTGCCGGCGGGCGAAGCGCAGGCCGCTCAGCCGCGGAGGCCGAGGCTCCGCCCACGGGGCGGGCGCGCGCGACGGCCGTCGTGGCGCGGCGGCCCGGGGCGGGCGATCACTTGCGCGGGCCCGCGGGCGCGTTCTCCAGGGCGTAGATGACCTTCACCTGCGTGCCGAACTGCACCTCGCCGGGCGCGACGGGGGTGGCGGCGTCCGCGGCCATCGCGCCGGCGGCGAGGCGGGGGGCGTACATCGGGCCGCGCGGGCCGGAGTCGACGATCTCGCTGATCGCGACGACGCCCCCGAGCGAGACGCCCTGCAGCTTGGCGAGCGCTTCGGCGCGAGCGCGCGCGTCCGCGATCGCCTTCTCCCTCGCCTGCGCCTCGAGCGGCTCGGTCTTGTCGAGGCCGAACGAGACGCCCCACACGTTGTTCGCGCCCGCGGCCACGACGGCGTCGAGCACCGGCCCGACCTGATCGAGGTTGCGGATGACGACCGTCACCGTGTTGCTCACCTGATAGTAGTACGCCGGAGGCGCCGGCTGGGGCGGCGCCAGATCGGGCGGCGCCGGCGGCTTCGGGGCGGGAGGCGGCGCCGGCTTCGGCCCGCGCCCCGCGGGCGCCGCGGGCGCCGTGGCGGGCGCGGCGGGCGCGGCGGGCGCGGCCGCCGCAGGCGCCGCGAGGGGCTGCGGGGGGAGCATCCAGGGCGGCACGTCGGCCTGCCGCATGAGCTGGATGGAGTAGTTGCTGGTCTGGATGTCCTTGTCCGCGACGCCGAGCTTCCTGAGCGCCGCGAGGATCTCGTTCATGCGCGCGGCGGCCGACCTCGTCGCCTCGTTCACGCTGGGCGCCAGCACCTCGATGCCCAGCTGGGCGCGGGCGACGTCGGGCTTCGTGTGGACCTCGCCCCGGCCGACGACCGTGATGGTGTGGGACTCCGGATGAACGGCCTGAGGCGGCGTCGCCTGCGCCGCGCAAGCGGCGAGAAGGGGCGCGGTCGACAGCAGGAACCCGGCGAGGCACAGCCGGCGCGACAGAGAGCTCTGGTTCTTCATGGCCGTGCAACGCGCGAGCCCCGCGCCACCTTACAGGGGCGCCGGCAGGCCGCGCGGGCGACGCGCGGGCCACGCGCGGGCCACGTCAGAGCGGGCCGCATTGCCCCCCTTCGTCAAGTTGTTCCACGGCGCGCCGGGTGCGCTATGGTCGTTCACGTGCTCACAATACCCAGCGATGAAGAGGCCCTCGGAGGACTGCAGGGGGCCACGATCCCCAGCGACCTCTCGCCAAGCATCGGCTACCGGATCGTGTCGCGCGCCGGGGCCGGGACGATGTTCGTCTCGTACTACGCGGTCCGCACCGCGCCCGAGGGCGAGACCCCGGTCGTCGTCAAGATCCTGAGGCCGTCGCTGTTCAGGCAGATGGGGCCGTCGGCGGCCGTCATCGTGAAGAAGGAGGCGGTGTCCCTCGGCCGCCTCAACGAGCAGGTCCCCCCGACCCCCTTCGTGGTCCGCCTCATCGACACCGGCACCTTCGCGGTCCGCCGCGGCACGAAGACGCTCGACCTGCCCTGGATCACCATCGAGTACGTGCACGGCGGCGTGCAGGGCGTGACGCTCCGCCAGCGGGTGCAGGGGACCATCCAGGCCACGGGCCACGCGTTCGATCCGGCGCGCGCCACGCGCGCGATCGAGTGCATCTCGAGCGGGCTGTCGGCGGTGCACGACGTGGGCGTCGTCCACCGGCAGCTCACGCCGGAGAGCATCCTGTGCTGCGGCTCCGGCGACGAGGAGCTGTTCAAGATCAGCGACTTCGGCATGGCGCGGCCGCGCGGCATCCGCGAGACGATCATGGCCGGCGTCGTCAGCAACACCGGGGTCGCGCCGCCGGAGATGCTGTCCGCCGATCCGAGCACGATCGGCCCTTGGACCGACATCTTCAACCTCGCGTCCGTCATCTTCTTCCTGCTCACGGGCGAGCAGTACATCGTCGCGGAGTCGCAGGCGCAGGCGCTCATGGCGGCCATGGCGCGCACGCGCCGGAGCATCCTCGAGACGCGGTGGCTCCACCCCGCGCTGCGCGGCAACGACCAGGCGTGCAAGTCGATCGACTTCGCGCTGCGCTGGGCCTCCGCCGGCGAGGCGCAGGAGCGCCTCCAGGAGGCCGTGGCCGTGGCCGCGATGCTCTCGCCGTACCTCCGCCCCGCCTCGCCGGTCTCCGCGCTGGAGCAGCGGATCGTGGCGAGCGCGGGCGAGCAGCGCACGCGCGCCCACGACGAGATGGCGCCCATGACCATCCCGGCGACGCACGTGAAGGCGCCGGCGCAGCTCAAGGGGGAGCTCGGCCAGACGCTGCTCTCGCCGCGCCAGCCCAAGGCCGCCGCCGCGCCCGCCGCCGCGCCCGCCGCCGTGGATCGCGCCGTCGACCGCCCGAGCCCCGATCGCGCGATCGAGGCCGAGCTCATCAGCGCGCCGCCGCGCCTCAGCCGGGAGGCGCCGCCGCCTCGGCCGTCGTTCATCGTCGAGCGCTGGACGTGGAGCGTGCTCCACCACCCGAGCCTCGACTCGGTCATCCGGAGCGTGGCCTGGGACGGCTACGGCCGGTGCCTCGCGGCGGCGACGGGCGGGCTGCTCTTCTGGAACGGGACGAGCTGGAGCGAGGCGTCGTCCGGCGGGCTCCCGAGCCCGCAGGGCGTGCGCTTCGTGCACCGGATCGGGCCCGGCCGCTGGCTGCTCGGCGGCGACGGCTCGACGCTGGCGGTGTACACGACGGGCGGCGTCACGGGCGTCTTCCAGCTGCCCGGCGAGCCGCAGAGCCACGTCGCGCTGAGCGGCGACCTCGAGGACATGGGCATCCTCGTCTCGACGACGCCGAACGATCCGCGGCCGCTCCTGCACGCGTTCATCGCCAAGCGCTGGCTGCGGCCGATGCCGGCCGAGGGGGTCGCGCTCCTCGCCGCGGTCGCGCGCGTCGAGGACGAGCGGTGGCTGCTCGTCGGCCGGTCGACCGCGGGCGAGGGGCTCGTCGCGCTCTACGCGCCGCTCGACTGGCACATGGAGCGCCTCCCCGCGCCGCCGGCGCGGGCGTTCGTCGCCTGCGCCGGGCGGCCCGATCTCGGCGTGGGCATCGCGGTCGGCGCGGACGGGAGCGTCGTCTGGCGGTACGGGCAGAGCGTCTTCACGGAGCACATCGAGCCGCGCCGCGCCCTGTCGGCCGCGACGATCGACGCGGAGGGCCGCGCCTGGGCGGGCAGCGCGGGCCGCATCTGGGTGCGGCGCGGCGGCATCCCGCCGATGGCGGGGACGTGGGAGTGCGTCTGGGAGAACGACGCCTGGGTCGGCCCGGTGGTGTCGCTGTTCGTCGACTCGGAGGTGGTCGTCGCCATCACCGCGGACGGCGGTATCATCGAGGGGCGCGTCACGGGCTGACGGGCCCGTCCGCGCGCCGCGCTCCGCTCCGATGCCAGGCCACCCGCTGAACCCCGAGGCAGGCTCGACCCCGGTCCCCGACGACCCGCGCGAGGTCGCCGCGGCGCTGCGCGCGGGCGAGCTCTCCCTCGGCCATTCGCCGTACTACGGGTTTCGCTACGGCGAGCGGGGGCGGCGCTTCACCGGGAGCGACAGCGCGTTCCTCGTGACGCTCTCGACCCACACGCGCCCGGTCGTGGAGCGCCAGATCCGCTGGCTCGCGGGCCTGCTCTCCAACCGCGGCATGCCGAGCGTGCTCCTGGAGCAGCACCTCCGGGTCCTCCACCGCGCGCTCTGCCGCGCGATCCCCCGGCGCGCCGCGTCCTACGAGCGCCTCCTGGAGGCGGCCGAGCTGCTGCGCGAGGTCCGGCGCGCGCACCTGCCCGACGAGGTCTGCCGCGCGATCGCCCGGTCGTTCGCGCGTGACGCGGGGCTGCCGCCGACGCGGCTCGCCCTCGGGACCGGGTGGCTGCTCGCCGGGGCGGTCGCGGACGAGCGCTCCGGCATCCGGAGCGCGGTCGACAGCGTGGCGTCGTGGTTCACCGACCCCGAGCTGTTCCCGCCGGCGTTCGTCGCCGCGGTGCACCGCGCGCTCGCGGAGGCGCGGGCGGCCGCGCGGCCGGGCCCCGCGCTCCGGTGATCACCGCGCGCCGGCGCGGCCGCCGATGAGGCTGATGTCCTTCGCGTCGATCAGGTCCGGCGCGGTCCACCCCTTCTCGTCGTAGTCGGCCATGCACCGGGCCACGAGCTCCTTACAGCGCTCCGTGGCGCCGGCGGCGGCGGCGGTGTGCAGCAGCTCCACCAGGCAGTTCTCCTCGTTGCCGCCGTAGCTCCGCTCGTAGAGCTCGTGCCGCCCGCCGAACTCGGTGCCCACGGCGTCCCACGTCAGCTTCATCAGCTTGGCGCGCTCCAGCGCGGAGCTGCCGTCCGAGCCGCGGGCGATCCGGTCGAGGTGCCGGCGGAGCTCGGGGACCTCGAAGTCGATCGCGTGCGACGGCACGTACACGAGGGAGCTGGCCAGGACCTTCTCGAGGATCCCCTTGATCCGCGGGTAGATCGAGGGAGCGAGGGCCCGGTAGGTCATGGCGTACTCCGCGTTGGGCAGCACCGTGCCGTCCTTCCACGGCGTCGGGGCGTGCACCATGGCGTCGGCCAGGCCCGAGAAGACGTTGCGCCAGGCGATGACCTCGCCCACCTCCGCCTGGACGCCGCGAAAGTCCTTGTTGCCCATGACCTCGACGCCCCGGAGCAGCAGGCCGGCGATGAACTCGAGCTTCACCGAGAGGCGGACGCACCCATGAAAGAAGGCGCGCGGCGCGAAGCCCGAGCGCGGCAGGAACTGCTGCGCCCGCTCGATGTCGCGGTAGATGAGGACGTCCTCCCAGGGCACGAGGACGTCCTCGAGCACCAGGATCGCGTCGTTCTCGTCGAAGCGGCTGGAGAGCGGGTAATCGAACGGGCTCCCCATGACGCCGGCCGTCATCGCGTACGAGGGCCGGCAGAGCAGCTTCACCCCGCGGGCGCCCGTCGGCACGATGAACGCCAGGGCGAGCCCCTCGTCCTGGATGGGCAGCGTCGCGTACTGGCTGATGAACGTGTAGTTGGTGAGCGCAGAGCCCGTCGCCACCACCTTGGCGCCGCTCACGACGATCCCGCGGTCGGTCTCCTTCTCGACGTGGACGAAGACGTCGCGCGACTCGTGGGGGGGCAGCCCGCGGTTGATGGGCGGGTTCACGATGGCATGGTTGAAGAACAGGACCTGCTCCTGGGCCTCCCGGTACCAGCGCCGCGCGTTCGCCTCGTAGGGAGCATAGAACTCGGCGTTGGACTCGAGCGTGGCGAGGAAGCTTGACTTGTAGTCTGGACTACGGCCCAACCATCCATACGACATGCGCGCCCACGCAGCGATGGCGTCCCGGGCCCCCCGCAGATCGTCCACGCTCCTCGGCGATCGGAAGAACTTGTGCGTAAGCCCACCTGAGCCGGTGTCCGTCGGCGCCGTCAGGACCGGCTGTGTGTCCGGGTCGTGCAAGGCGTCATAGAGCCGGGCCAGGATGCGCGCGACGTTGCGAAACGCCGGGTGCGCGGTCACGTCGCGGACGCGCTCGCCGTAGACCCAGACCTCGCGCTCGTCGCGCAGGCTCGCCAGGAACTCCTCCCCGGTCATCGGCATCCGGGGCTTCGCGAAGGAAGCGCGGCTCATAAAGGTACCTCGTTCTATGGTTGGGCCGCCCCGTCGCCGTCACGCCGCGCGCGGTCCGCCGCGGCGCCGTCGCGCGGCGGTCCGGCGCCCGACGCCGGGGCGGGCTGCTCAAGGGAATACGGCGGATTTCACCACATCCGGCGGCGGCCGTCGACTCGAAGAGGACCGCAAGGGCGCAAGGGAGGCAAGGGACGCAAGGGGAAGAGAAGAATACAACGATACCTCTGTTAGTTTGCGCCTCTTGCGCCCTTGAGGTCTCTCCGCTCGCGGCGTGCCGCGCTCTTCCAGCTGGCCCCTCGGCGGATCCAGCAGGCGCCGCAACCTGTTGAATTTAGATGATTTTCTGCCCGTTCGGTGCCCTAGGCGGCGCCCGGCGGCGCGCGGTGCCGCGCCACGAGGAGCGTGATGTCGTCGTCCGGGCTCGAGCACCAGCTCTCGACGTCCCTCAGGAGGCGGTCGCGGATGACGTCGACGGGCGCGTCCTGGGAGGCCTCGACGGCGGCGCAGAGCCGCTCCAGCCCGAACTGCTCCTGCTGCGCGTTCCGCGCCTCCGTCACCCCGTCGGTGTAGAGCACGAGGAGGTCGCCGTCCTCGAGGAGGAGCTCGGCGTCCCGGGTCATCGCGTCGACCGACGGCAGGACGCCGATCCACACGCCGGAGCTCGCGACGCACTCGCAGCGCCGCGTGCCCGCGCGGCACACGACGAGGTCGTCGTGCGCGCCGGCGAACGTCACCCGCCCGCTGCGCTCGTAGCGGAGCAGGAGCAGGGTCGCGTGCTCGTCGCGCTTCAAGCGATCCCGGATGTTCTCGTGGATCGCCCGGTTGAGCGCGGAGATGAGCTCGCCCGGGCTGGCCGTCGGGTCCTTGCGCGCCATGCACGCGACCATGCTCTGGATCATCAGCATGATGAGGCCCGCCGCGAGCCCGTGCCCCGCGACGTCGCCGATGCCGAGCCACCCGCCCTCCGGCGTCGCGATCACGTCGTAGTAGTCGCCGCCGACCTCGGCGGCCGGCCTCATCGCCGCGCAGAGCTCGAGCCCCTCGACGTGCAGCCGCGGCGGGACGAGCGTGGTCTGGATGCGCTCCGCGACGACGCTCTCCTGACGGACCCGCTCCTGCTCCAGCCGCTCGCGGATCTCCACCTGCCGGACGATCTCGCGGTGCATCATGACCGCCTTCATCGCCGAGCCGATCTGGAGGCGCACGGCGTCGTAGACGACCTCGTTCGCGCCGCTGTTGACGAGCGCGATGCCGAAGTGCTCCGCCTCGCCGAACGTGATCGGCATCGCGATGACGCTCCATCGCTCGGCGGAGCTCAGGAACCCGGGCGGCGCGAGGCTCGAGGAGGCGAAGCTCGCGGGCGGCGGCTCCACCTCGCGGCTGTTCTCCATCAGGAAGAGCGACCGCAAGGTGGCGCGCCGCGGGTCGTCGTAGAGCGAGACGGCGACGTGCCTGAGGTCGAGCCTGGGCAGCTCCGCGGCGAGCGTGCGGCGGAGCGTGGGCATGCTCAGGCTTGTCGAGAAGCTCATGCCGGTCCAGCTCAGGTCGATCGAGGCTCGCTCCAGGCGCAGCCGCTTCTCGCCCTCGGCGCGCACGGAGGCGTTGCCGATCAGGACGCGCGCGGTGTGCCAGAGCCGCTCGAGGTCGTCCTCGGCGACGCCGGGCGCCCGGCGGACGCGCGCGCGGAGCAGCGTGATCGCGCCCTGGAGCTGATCGAGCGCGACGCACTCGCGCCCCGCCGCGTCGAGGAGGTCCTGGAGCGCCCGGAGGAAGCGGCCCTCCTGCCCGGCGAGCTCCTCCTCGAGCGCCGAGAGCAGCTCGCGGGGCCAGTCCCTGAGCGACGCGGCCGAGGCGGTCACCGCCCGCTCGAGCGCGCGCGTGAGGTCCTCCCGCTGCTCGGCGATGGAGCGCGGCGCGCGGCGCGACGGCGCCTCGGCGAACGCGCGCGGGAGGGCGGCGTAGTAGCCGCAGCCGCACGACTCGCGCCGCGTGAGCTCGACCGGGAGGAGGCTGCACTCCGGCACCCGCTCGCCGGCGAGCTGGCGCAGGACCGTCGCGACCGCGAGCGCCCCGAGCTCCTTGATCGGCTGGCGGACGGTCGTCAGGGACGGCCGCGCGACGCGCGACACGGCGACGTCGTCGAACCCGCACACGAGCACGTCGCCGGGGACGCCGATGCCGTGCGCCTTCAGCGTGTCCATCGCGCCGAGGGCCATGTTGTCGTTGCCGGCGACGACCGCGTCGAAGCGGACCCCGCGCGCGAGGAGCTCGCGCATCGCGCAGCGACCGCCGTCGATCAAGAAATCGCCGTGCACGAGGAGGCGCTCGTCGTAGGGGAGCGCGCGCGCCTCGAGGGCCCTCCGGTAGGCCCGGGCGCGCAGCTTCGCCTCCGTGTTGCCGGGCGGCCCGCTGATGTACGCGACGCGCTGGCGCGCGTGGTCGTCGACGACGTGCGCGACCGCCACCTCCCCCCCGAGCGCGTTGTCGACGACGACGCTCGGGATGCCCTCCAGCGCGACCCCCACGCTGCAGACGGGCAGGGGCGCGTACGATCGGCAGAACTCGTGCATGCCGTCGGCGCCGAGGGCGTTCGTGAGCGCCGACGACATGATCACCGCCCCGTCGACGGTCGCCGCGCCGACGAGCGAGTAGATGCTGCCCCGGGCGTCCAGGAGGGAGTAGCCCCGGCGGGCGCGCGTCTCCCCGAAGACGATGACGAGGTTGACGTCGTGCGCCTCTGCGGCGCGCTCGACGCCGAAGCGCGCCTCCGACTGGTACTCGCCGCAGAGATAGTCGGTCAGGAGGGCGATCGTGGGCCGCTTCGTCGCCATGCGCCGTCGCTCCCGGCTCACGCCTCGTCGATGGACACGAGGCTCGGGGACATGCGCTGGAGGGCCGCCAGGCTGCGCCGCTGCCAGCCGAGCCTCGCGTCCGTGAGGAACTTGATCTCGCACCCGAGCCCCTGCGCGGAGATGCCGCAGATGAAGGCGATGAACGCCTTCAGGCAGCTCGAGTTCAGGAAGTACAAGGCGCGTATGTCGAACTCGACGGTGGTCAGCGAGAGGCGCTTCACCTCGAGCTGGACCTCGTTGCAATAGCTGGCGAGCGGCCCGGCCGCCGCCATGTCGCCCGTCCCCGTGAGCTTGACGCTGAGCCGATCGCCGGCGAGCGTCGGCTCGATGCCGAAGCTCTCGGTGACGACGGGCTCAACCCTTAAGCTGCTCATTGGGCCTCCACCGCTCGAGCGGCGCGTGCGCGATGATCGTGAGCTCGTTGCCCTCGATCTTGTAGTCGACGTCGAGGCCCCCCTCGGCGCGGACGCGCGCGAGGCCCAGGCCGGAGACGCCCTCGACCATCGCTGTCTCCGTGATGAGCTCGTCGTAGTGCTTCAGCGGATCGATGGCGGTCTTCAGATCGAGCAGGCGCTTCTCGACCTCCCGCAGGCGCTCCGGGGACGCCTCGTTGCGCGCGCGGATCTTCATGATGTGCGAGCGCTCGTCCTCCTCCAGCGCGAGCTCGAGGCTGACGCGGGGGCCGGTGGAATACTTGGTGATGTTCTCGGCGAGCTCGTGCGCGGCCATGTAGAACCGCGAGCTCACGTTCGCGTCGTCCAGCACCGCGCCGCAGAAGCTGGACACCAGCCGCAGCACCGCCGTCGCCAGGCGCTCGCTCGGAAAGAAGGTGATGCAGAGGAATAGCGAAGCGCTCTGCGTCGGTTCGGGGGATGACACAATCTGTGACTCTACGCGGCCCTCGCGCGGAATCCAACCGCGTCTGAACGGTGTGATGTGCATCGCAGGCCGGCGAGCACCGCGCCCCACGTGGTGCGACGCGGTGCGCTGCGCTGCGCTGGCCCAGCCGAGCCGAGCCGAGCCGAGCTGGCCGAGCCGAGTGGCACGCTCGTTGATTCGATCTCGGCGCCCACCGATGGTGAGGTGTGTCCGTGGATCCGGTCCGGCCACCGAGCGCCTCGCGCACAACCGCCGTCACCTGCGGGAGAGATCCCGTCGGGCAACCCCACAAGGAGGTTCTCGCCGTATGAAACGACCCCTCGCGCCCGGGCTGCCCGGGCCATCCGACTGCCGATCTCGCCGCGGGGCGGCGAGATCGCGCGTTCACTCCCTCATGATGCGCGGCGTCCTCGCCGGAGCCGCCGTCGCGACCGTCAACTGTAGCACCGGGCCCGGCGCCGAGGGAGACATCGCGCATGGCACCGGCGGTGTCGACGACGTGGGGGAGGGCGATCTCGGCGATTCGCCTGCCCTCGGTCTCGGTCTCGGGCTCGGGCTCGGGGTAGCGCGCGCGGCGCTCTCGAGCGAAGCCAAGGTGTGCGTCTCGATTCAGCGTGGAGAGCGAGGCACGGTGAGAGATGCGACACTGTGGCAAAACGCTCCGGCGTGGAGCGACTCGGCCTCTCCGAACCTCTCGACGGGAGCCGCCGGGAGCGCCGGCCGCCGCCGGTCCGTCGTGCAGTTCGACCTCTCTCCCGTGCCCACGGGCGCGACGGTCGTCTCCGCCTCGATGATCGTTCATCAGACGTACAAGGTCGATGGCAGCGCGATCGGCGTACATCGCGTCATGATCCCGTGGGAGGAGCGCACCGTCGCGTGGCGGACCTTCGGCGACGGCGGCTTCGAGCGGGAGAGCGCGGCGACCATCGCGGCGGAGGCGGGCGTCGGCCCGCGCGCGGCGGACGTGTCGTCGCTCGTCCAGGCGTGGGTGCTCGGGACCGCGCCGAACCACGGCGTGCTCCTCGACGAGGCGCCGGCGCGCTCCACCAGCCTGAGGAGCAGCGAGATCGACCGCGCGGAGGAGCGCCCCCGGCTCGACGTCTGTTACGTGACCTGCTCGGACGGCGTGATGAACGGCCTCGAGGCGGGCATCGACTGCGGCGGGCCGCACTGCGCGCCCTGCACGGGCGCGACGACGGGCGCCGCGAGCACCGCCGCGTCGAGCGTCGCGACGTCGAGCTCGACCGGCGGGGCGAGCTCGGCGGGCGACGCCTGCGCGGACCCGGCCGCGCTCCCGCCGGATCCGGTGCCGCCCGATCGGCTCTCCGAGACCGGGCTCTACGCCGACATCGCGACCCGGTCGCGCGCGGCGAACACGCGCGAGTTCCGCCCTGCCTACGAGCTCTGGTCGGACGGGGCGGCCAAGCGGCGCTTCGTGTACCTGCCGCGCTGCGCGACGATCGACACGAGCGACATGGATCACTGGTCGCTGCCGGTGGGGACGCGGTTCTGGAAGGAGTTCCGCGCCGAGGGCGTGGCCGTGGAGACGCGGCTCATCCACCGGTTCGGGCCGGGGATCGACGACTGGGTGTTCGCCGCCTATGCGTGGGATCCGTCGGGGAGCGACGCGTTCCTTGTCGAGGACGGCGTCGAGGACGCGCGCGGGACCAAGCACGATATCCCGCGG
Organism: Sorangium sp. So ce185; assembly: GCF_051526825.1. Taxonomy (NCBI): domain Bacteria; kingdom Pseudomonadati; phylum Myxococcota; order Polyangiales; family Polyangiaceae; genus Sorangium; species Sorangium sp. So ce185. The sequence continues at coordinate 3,650,234 of NZ_CP150316.1, forward strand.
ACCGCGGATTGCTGGGAGTGCCACGGCAAGCTCCCGGAGCGCATCCTCGGCTTCAGCGCGCTGCAATTGAGCCATGCGGGACCGGGCGAGACGATCCGGTCGCTGAGCAACGCCGGGTGGCTCACCGTGCCGATGCCGGGCGGGTTCCGCCCGCCGGGCGACGCCACGGCGGCCGCGGCGCTCGGCTATCTCCACGCGAACTGCGGCAACTGCCACAACGACACCGGCGTCGCGACGCTGCGGACTCGCCTGCTCGCGGCGGACACCACGGTGGAGAGCACCGACACGTACACGACGGGCGTGGGCGTGAGGCCCAGCTTCTGGGAGACCGGCGTGGTCCACCGGATCACGGCGGGAGACCCCGAGTCGAGCGCGGTGGTGCGCCGGATGGCGCACCGCGGCTCCAGGGCGCAGATGCCGCCGATCGGGTCGGAGGTCGCCGACGCGGCGGGGCTCGCGGCGGTCCGCGCGTGGATCGAGGACGTGCGGCCGGCGGCCGGGGCGGCGAGCGGCGGAAGCAGCGCGAGCACGAGCAGCGCGAGCGCCAGCAGCGCGAGCGCCAGCAGCGCGAGCGCCAGCAGCGCGAGCGCCAGCAGCGCGAGCGCCAGCGGCGCGACCTCCGGCGCGGGCGGCGGGAGCGCCGGCAGCGGCGCGAGCAGCGGCAGCGGCAGCGGCGCCGGCGGGAGCGGCGGCGCCGGCCCCGCGTGCGCCGGGGTGCCGCGGCTGAAGCTCACGCAGGTCGCGTCGGGCCTGGAAGCGCCGCTCTTCCTCACGAGCCCGCCGGGCGACACCTCGAGGATGTTCGTCCTCGAAAAGGACGGGGTCGTCCGCCTCATCAAGAACGGTGTCCTCCTGGCCACGCCGTTCCTCGACATCCGGGGCGGGACCTCGTGCCCGCCGTCGCGCCCGGCGAGCGCGCGCCCGCTCGTGTGCACGCCGAGCCCGACCGCGGAAGGCGGGCTGCTCGGGATGGCGTTCCACCCGAGCTACGCGAGCAACGGACGGTTCTGGCTCTTCTACACCGCGGCGCCCAGGGGCAACGTCACGATCGCCGAGTTCCGCCGCTCCGCCACGAACCCGGATGTCGCCGACACCTCGGCCGGGAGCGTGCCTGTCCGGACGCTCCTCGACGCGAAGCACGGCGGCTGGAACCACGCGGGCGGCACGCTCGCGTTCGGGCCCGACGGCCATCTCTACGCGTCGGTCGGCGATTCCGCCGTGACGCCGTACTCGACCTCTCCGGCCAAGGACCTCTCGTCGCCCCTCGGCAAGATCCTGCGGATCGACGTGAATACCGGGCTCGGGCCGTCCGGCAACCTCTCCGGCGCAGGCGTGAACCCGCTCGTGTGGGACTACGGCCTGCGCAATCCGTGGCGCTTCAGCTTCGATCGGCGCACGGGGGACCTCTACATCGCCGACGTGGGGCAGAACGCCTGGGAGGAGCTCAACATCGAGCCGGCCCGCACCGGCCGGCGCAACTACGGTTGGCCGACGATGGAGGGCGACCACTGCGTCGCTTCCGGGTGCTCCCGCGTCGGCGTGGCGCCCGCCGTGGAGCACAGCCACTCGAGCGGGGAGGGCGGCTCGATCACGGGCGGCTACGTCTACCGCGGCTCGGCGATCCCGTGCCTGCAGGGGAGGTACGTTTACGGCGACTACGGGACACACCGCTTCTGGACGTTGCGGTGGGACGGCAGCGCCGTGCGGGATCACGTGGAGATCACGGCGGACCTCGCGTCGAGCCTGCCGGCGGCCTCGTTCGGCGAGGACGCCGCCGGCGAGCTGTACGTGGTGATGCTCACCGGGGAGGTGTTCCGCGTCGACCCGAGGTGAGCCCGCGGCCTACCCCGCGAGCTGCCCGTACCCCGCCCGGAGCTTCGCGAAGCGCGGGCGCCAGGCCCTGCTCTCGGCGAGCAGCGGCGCGATGCGCGCGAGCAGCAGCGCCACGTCGTCGGGGCGGCCGGCGTCGAGCAGGGCCCGCGCGCGCCAGTAGAGCAGCTCGACCCGCTGGTCGGCGCTCAGACCGCTCCCGAGCTCGCCCGAGGGCTCGCCCTCCTCGCGGAACGCCGCCCGCGTGCGCGCGCTCTCCATGCTGTTCCTCGGGTCCTTCACGGCGAGCTGCATCACGCCGAGGAGCGCCTGCGCATAGGGCGGCAGGTCCGCGACCGCGCCCTGCGCCCGGAGCCACCGGAGCTGCCGGCTCGCGTCCGCGTGCTCGTCGCGCATCGCGTGGATCCGCGCGAGCAGGAGCGCGCTGCTGTAGACCGGCCGGTCCTTGAACTGCTCGTCCAGCGAGCGCACCTGCCGCACGAGGGGCAGCGCCTCGTCCTCGCGCCCCCAGAGGTAGAGCTGCTCCGCGAGCTTGATCGTCGCCTCGCGCTCCGCCCAGGCGTTGGCCTCCTCACGGGCGAGCTGGACCGCGCGCCTGAGGTCGGCGATCCCGCGATCCGGCGCGTCGAGCGCCGGCCAGAGCTCCGCGCGCCGGACGAGCGCCGCGCCGAGGTGGACCCGGTCGCCCCGCGCCTCGCAGGCGCGCACGGCCTCGCCGAAGCGCTGCTCCGCCTCGTCGAGGTGGCCGCACCGCACGAGCACGCACGCGAGGAGCGTCAGCCCGATCACGTGCGTGTCGTGGTCGGCCTCGCGCACCCGCTCCACGCCGAGCGTCAGCCGCTCCAGGGCGTCCTCCAGGTTGCCCTTGCGGTACGACGAGCGGCCGGCCGCGACCTCGAAGCGCGCGGCGAGCCCGGCGTCGGCGTGATCCTCGCGGACGTCGAGCAGCGGGATCACCTCCTCGACCCGCGCGGCCGACTCCTCCCAGGCGCCGGCCCAGTCGAGCGCCGTCGCCTCCTCGAGCAGCGCCTCCGCGATCATCCGCGGGTCCTTCATGGTGCGGGCGAGCGCGCCCGCCGAGCGCAGATCGTCGAGCGCCTCGCCGGTGCGCAGGACGCGGTAGCGCACGCGCGCGCGGCCGAGGAGCGCGAGGTACCGCTGGCGCTGATCGTCGCCGTCGGCCCAGAGGAGCGCGGACGAGTAGTGGCCCTCCGCCACGGCGTTGTTGTGCCGGTCGCGGTGCATGTCGCCGAGGAGCAGGTAGGCGTGCGCCGCGCGGGCGCGCGCGCCGGCGGCCGCGGCGTGCCGCGCGATCGGCTCGAGCAGGTCCGGCGCCATCGGCTGGGCCTCGGCCAGGCGCTCCCAGACGGCGAACGCGTGCCGGTGCATCCCCGCGCGCTGCTCCTCGGTGAGCAGCGCGTAGATCGCCTCCTGCAACAGCGCGCTCCGGAAGGCGTAGCGGGCGCCCCCCCACGGGGTGCCCTCGCGCGCGGCGTCCTGCGCGCCGCGGGGGACGAGGATCCCCCGCGCGGCGAGCGCGCGCAGGCCGCTCGGGACGTCGATGCCGTCGCCGCGAGCGGCCGCCGCGCCCTCGCCCTCGAGCGCCCGCTGCACGCCCGCGGCCACGTCCTCCGAGAGCTCGAAGCCGAGCACGGCGCAGAGCCTCGCGCACGCGCCGAGCTCCGGCGGGAGCGCCTCGAGCTGCCGCGTCGCGAACCACTGCCACGCCACCGACGGCGGGAGCTTGTCGAGCTCGGCGGTCGCGAGCTGGTAGCTGCTCGACCGCGCCCGCAGCCGCACGAGGCCCGCGCGCTTGATCGCCCGGGTGAGCTCCACGAGGCAGCGGGGGTTGTAGCCGGCCCACGCGCAGAGGCGGCGGAGGGCGGCGCTGGGCGGGTGCTCCGCGGGCCGGAGGAGCTCGGCGCAGAGGAGGAGCCCGGCGGCGTCGTCGAGCGGCGAGAGCGCGACCCGGTCGCGCGCGTGATCGCGGGCGCTCAGCGCGTGGCGCCGCGCCGCGAGCTCCGGCGCGCCGGCGAGGAGCACCCAGAGCGGGAGATCCGCCTCGCGCCGCGTCGCGAGGTCGAGCGCGTCGAGCGCGGCGCCGTCGGCGAGGTGCGCGTCGTCGACGATCACGACGACGGGGCGCTCCGCCGCCCGGCGGCGCAGCCCCTCGGCGATCGCGCGGATCACGCTGCCGCGGCGCGCCGGCGGCGGTTCTTCCGCGAGGCGCGCGCCGTCGGGCCAGCCGAGGAAGGCGGCCACGGCGGGCCACACGTCGCCGCCGAGCGCCTCGCCGAGCCGCTCGACGCAGAGCGCGCGCGGATCGCGGGGCGCCGCGAGCGCGCCGCCCTCCGCGCCGAGCACCCCGGCGAGCAGGGCGGCCGCGGCCTGGCCGGGCCGGCCCCCGGCGGCGCGCCCGGGGTGCTCCGGCTCGGCGCGCAGCGCGATCACCAGCGCGCCGGGGTGCGCGCGCCGGCTGCTCGCGGCGATCTCCTCGGCGAGCCGCGACTTGCCGAGGCCGCGCTCGCCGACGAGGGCGCAGAGGCCGGGCCCGAGGCCCGCGAGCGCGCGCTCGCGGCTCTCCTCGAGGGCGCTCAGGGTGTCGCTGCGCCCGACGAGCGGCAGCGGCGTCGCGGCGCGCGCGGCGTCGCGATCGCCCGCGGACAGCGGCGCCTCCTGCGCGAAGAAGTAGCGGCCGTCCTCGCTCGCCGCGGCGACGTCGAAGCCGGGGTGGGCGGTGACGAGCTCGGCGCTGAGCGCGATCCCGCGCCACGGATCCGCGGGGAGCCACGCCTCGGGCCGCTCCACGGCGAGCCCGGTGGCGGCCAGGCCCCCGTCGGCCTCGCGCCGGAGCTTCAGCGGCGCGACGTGGATCGCGAGCGGCGCGCCGACCGACGCGACGATCTCCCGCCCCGCGAGCAGCGCGCGCTCGGCCGCGGCCTCCTTCGGCCCCGGGAAGATCGCGACGAAGCGGTAGCCGCGCTGCCGCGCGAGGTGCCCCTCGTGCCGGGCCACGGCGGCGCGGACCTCGGCCTCGGCGCCGCGGGCCTCCAGGGCGAGCACCACGGTGTCGTGCCGGTCCGCGGAGCTCGCGGCGTCGTCCCGCGCCGCCTCCGCGGCGCCGGGGGCGCCCGCCGACGCGAGCGCGGCCCGCAGGCCGGCGGCGTCGCGGGGGCGGAGCGCCCGCTCCTTGGCGAGGCAGGCGAGGACGAGCGCCTCGACGGCCGGGGGGACGGGGGCGGCGGCCGGGGTGAGCTCGCTCGGCCGCGGGGGCCGCCGGCCGAGGTGCCCCTGCGCGACGTCCTCGCGATCGCCGGCGAACGGCGGGCGCAGCGTGAGCAGCTCGAAGAGGAGCGCGCCGAACGCGTAGAGGTCCGCGCGCCCGTCGAGCGGCTCGGCCCGGAGCCGCTCGGGCGACGCGTACTCGGGCGCCCCGAGCATGGCGCCCAGCGTGGTGAGCGCGCTGTCCGCCGGGTGGCAGACGACGCCGCGATCGCGCTGCGCGAGGCCGAAGTCGAGGAGCCGCACGCCGCCGCCGGGCTCGAGGAAGACGTTCTCGGGCGCGAGGTCCAGGTGGACGAGGCCGCGCTCGTGCACGACCTGGAGGCAGCTCAGCACGGCGAGCGCGACGTCGAGCGCGGCGCGCAGGTCGAGCGCGGCGGGCAGGCCCTCGAGGCGGGCGGCCAGCGTCTGGCCCTCGATCCGCTCCATGGCGATGTACGCGCGGCCGTCCTCGAGCACGCCGTTCTGGAGCAGGCGCGGCGAGACCGGGGGGCCGAGCTGCTCGAGCGCCCACGCCTCGCTGCGGAAGCGCTCGCGCGCGAGGAGCGAGTGGGCCCTGCTGACCTTGAGCACGGCGGGCGCGCCGTCCTCCAGCCGGGTCGCGTCCCAGACGATCGAGAACGCGCCCGCCGCGAGCGGCGGGCCGATGAGGAAGCCCGCGAGCGACGGCGGCGTCTCGGCGCCGAGCTCGACGGGCGCGGCGCGGAGCGGCGCCAGGGCGCCGTCCGCTGGGCAGGGGGCGAAGGCTGCGAGTCGGCGATGGCAGGATGGGCAGCGCGGCAAGAAGACCTCGAATGACCTCGGATGGGGCGGCGCGAACCGTGGCCGATATTACCGGGTCTCTGCTCATCACAAGTGGGAAAAGCCGCGTTGCCCGCGCAGCTTTACGCCCCTGGTAAAAGCGCACGTCGCGGATCGCGGCGACAGCGTGGGCGTCGTGTCGACACCGGGGGACAGGTGCGGCGACCGTCGCATTGCGCGAAATGCGCGGCGGATCTCGCGATCTCCCGCGGAGCGGCGAGGGATCCGGCAGGGGGCGAGTCTCCGGCGAGCACCTACCCGAGGAGAGGCGGAGTCGCTCGCGCTCGAGGAACGGCCGAGTCCGGTCGCCGGGGTGGCACGGCGGGCCACACGGGGCCGGGAGCCGTGGTGTATGCTGCCGCGAGCGGTCGGAGGATTGGATGATCCATCGGCAGACAGGCGAGATCGAGCTCGCGTCCGGGCTCCGCATCGGCCCCTCGTATTCGGAAGCGCAGTTTTTGTCGTCGCCGCTCGCGCGGACGGCCAACGCCCTGAGCCAGGCGCATCCGCGGAGCGGTTACCGGACGGCGCGCCAGCGCATCGGCTTCCGCACCTTCCGGATCACGCTGCACTTCTTCAGCGGCAAGCTCGCGTCGGTCGAGCTCTTCGAGGTGGGCGCGGAGTCGAAGGCCTTCTGGAACGACTGGTCCGAGAAGGAGGAGGCCGAGCGCAAGGCGAACCACGACGCGTGGCTGGAGTCGATGCTCGGCGCGCCGCCGTACGAGTATTCCTGGGGCAAGGTCACCTCGGAGCACGACCCGCGGGGCGGCTACAGCAGCATCGTCGTGCGCTTCGCCTAGGCGCCCTGGATCCGCGCGAGCGCGCGCTCGAGAGGCTCCCTGCGATCCCGGGGGAGCAGGCCGAGCATCTCCCGGCCGAGATCGAGGACCGCGGGCGAGAGCGCCCTCGCGATCAGCGGATCGTACCGGGGGTCGACCTCCTCGCCGCGCTCGCGCAGCGTGCGCAGCATCGGGAGCATCACGAGGAGGCACTCCTGCGCGTTCGGGCTGGAGGACCGCCCGATCTCCAGCAGGTGCTCGGCGCGCTCGCGCAGGCACGCCGTCAGCGCGCGGCGCACCGGCTCGACGAGCCGCAGCAACAGCCCAGGGCCACGGTCCGCGAGCAAGGTGGGGAAGGCGAGGGGAGCATAGGCGCCCGAGACGATGTCGAGGCAGAGCCGGAAGATCTGCTCCGGAGAGCGCTGGCCGTGGAGCGCCTCCAGCAGCGCCGCCTCGTCCACCTGCCCGCGGCGGAGCGCCCGGAGCCACTTCCAGGTCGGCCAGTCGCGGGGCGAGCCGTCGACCGGCATCGTCAGCCGCGCGTCGAGCGGCCCCGGCGGCGACAGCCCGAGGAACCGCGCGCCCTCCTGCGGCAGCCATAGCCCCCGCCGGGCCAGCATCGAGGACGCTTCCCGCGCGAGCGCCTGGAGCGCGCCCTCGGCGACCAGGAGCTCGAGGGTCGCGCGCTGCGGCGCCGAGAGCTCCTCGGGCAGCACCTCGTCGTGCTCGCGCCCCTCGTACTGCCGGAACGCCACGTCGAACAGCGCGGTGAGCAGGGCGGCCAGCGACTCGCGGTGCGGCGCGGGCGGCTCGACGCGCTCGCCGCGGACGCGCGGCAAGAGCCGCTGCCCTGCGGCGAGCCGGCGCTCCACGGCGGCGCGCAGGACGCCGAGCGCCTCCGCCGGCCGCGCCTCGCCGAGCCGGCCCAGCACCCGCGCCGCGTACGCGCCGACGTGCCCGTCGCCCCACGGGAAATCCCACCGGGCGAGCGGGCCGAGCGCCGCGGCGTCGCCGATCGCCTCGAGCGCCGCGCGCGGCATGTCCCGCGGCGCCACGTGCGCGAGCGCGATGCCGGCGCTCCCGCGCACCAGCGGATCCCGGGAGCGCAGGAGAGCCTCGAAGCGCGGCGCGCCGATCGTGGTCCCGAGCCGCCGGCCGATCAGCCCCAGGGCCACGACGGCGCTCGCCCCGTGGGCGCCTTCCCCTGCCGCCTCGACGGCGCGCTCGACGGCCTCGCGGTGCTCGAGGGTCGGCCCGGGGAGGGCGGCGAGCACGCAGGCCGCGCTGGCCCGGAGCTGCGGATCGCCGTGGAGCGCGTGCCGCACGTAGAGCGGGGCCCCGGCGCGCGCGGCCTCGCCGACCGCGTCGGCGAGCGGAGAGCGCTCGCGCGCGGGCGTCCCGAGGTCGCCCTCCGGCGAGAGGAGCTCCCGCACGAGCAGCAGCAACCGGTGTCGGTCCGGGACCTCGGGGGCCTCCAGCAGCTGGATCACGAACGGGACGACCGCGAGCGAGGCCGGCCACAAAGTCCCCTGGTGCACCAGGCGCTCGAGGAGATCGAGCCAGGCGTCTTCGCGCACGTCGGCGTCCGGAGAGGCCAGATCGTGCAGGATCTCCGGGATGACGTCGCCGGGCCCGCAGGGCGTCTCGAGGGCTCCCCAGTCGACGGCGTCGAGACCCTCGAGCTCAACCACATCCGCCTCGTCGCCTCGCCGCCCGCTGCCTGCGGTCGCGCTCGGCGTTGTAATCGTCCCTCCCCAGCATGTTGGGAGGCACCGGATCCGGGCCCAGGTAGAGCGTTACCGGCATGCCCTGGCCGCCCCTGCCCGCCCCGAGGCCGGTGTACTGGATGGCCATACCCTGGTTCTCGGGCAGCTGCCTGAAGTTGTCCATCGCGTTGACGCAGTTCGCGCAGGAGTGCCACTCGCCGAAGATCCGGATCGTGGAGCCCGCGAGATCCGTGCGCCCGGTGAGCTGCTGGACGAGCATGACCTCGCTGTCCAGGAGCCGGTTCCCGGGGACGTTGCCGACGCGGAACTCCGGGATCTCGGTGCCGTCCGCGAGCGTGATCCTCACGTCGATATCGTGGCTGAGCCCGAACGGATCGACGGACCACGTGGGCGCTCCGCCGAACCCGTACAGGTCGTTGCCGCCGTAGATCCCCAGCGGATCCGGGCTGCACCACCGCGCCACCTCCGGATCGAAGTAGCGGTACCGCGTGTAGCGCAGGCCGGACTCCTCGTCCTCGTACTGCCCGAGCAGGCGGAACGGCGGCTCCACGGTCCGGCCTTGCGCCGCGCGCTCGCCGTCCACGAACGTCTCCCGTAGCTCGCCCCAGGCCGAGTAGGCGCCGGACCACGCCACCCGGCCGGCGGCGTCGATGAGCTCCCTCGGCGTGCCCACGTGGTCGGTGACGTAACAGAACACCTCCCCCTGCTCGGCCTGGAGGAGCGGAAGAAACGTCCCGGGGGCGTGGACGAAGGTCCGTGTCCCGCGCTGGCCGTGGATGTCGGCCGCGAGCATGTCGCCATCCCAGACGAACTCGACGACCTCGCGCAGGTCCGTGCCGTCGTCGAACACCTCCTTGCGGATCCGGCGCCCGAAGGCGTCGTAGGTGAACGCGACCCTGGCGCCCGACGGGAGCCTCACCTCCCGCAGCTGATCGCGGCAGTCCCACACGTACGCCGTCGTGTCGTCGGGCTGCCCGTCCGCTCCGCTGCGCGCCGAGCGCTTGAGGACGCGGCGGCCCCGCCGGTCATGGCTGTACGTCGCGCGCTCCGTGTGGACCAGGCGGTTGCCCGGGGCGATCTGCCAGGGCTCCTGCTCCGCCGGCTCCGCCTGAGGCGCCGGCTCGAAGCGCTCCAGCATCCTCCTCAGGGAGCCAGCGACGTCGTAATCGAAGACCTCGCGCCGGGCGCCCCGCTGCGCGGCGACGAGCTGGCCCATCGCGTCGTGCGCGAACGCGGTCGCGCCCCACCGGCGGTCGTCCAGCCGCTTCACAACCCCGTTCTCGTCGTAGCGCCAGGATCGCTGGGCCAGCACCGAGGACAGCGCGCCGCCCGGGGGGCCGACGCTGACCGTCCTCTCGATCAGCCTGTCCAGCGCGTCGCGCTCGCTCTGGATCGTCACCTGTCCCGGGGCGTGCCGCGCGACCTCGCGCCCGAGGCGGTCGAGGCGGATGTCGAGCCGATACCCGTCGTGCTGCACGCCCGTCAGGCTGTACGCCGCGTCGTACTCGTACCGCGTGGTCGCGCCGTCCGGCATGATCCGCTCGGTCCGCCTGCCGCGCGGGTTGTACCCGTACCGGATGCGGCGGGCGCCCTGCGTCTCGGCGATGATCCGCCCCAGCGCGTCCCGCTCGAAGACGGTGACGACCCGCTGGCCCCCCTGCTCGCTCACCGCGCCGAGCAGCCTGCCCTTCGGATCGCGGTGGAAGACCGCGGTCACGTCCGGCGAGTCGTCGCGCACGATGTTGCCGAGCGGGTCGTGCGAGAACGCGCGGAAGGTGCTGTCCGGATAGTCGATCCGGGCGAGCCGCCCGGCGCGCGAGTACGCGTAGGCGAGCTCGCGCCCATCGAAGGACGTCTCCGTCGCGATCCGCCCCGCCGTGTCGTAGGTGAACTCGTAGCTCTCGCCGCGCGGGTTCCTGACCCGCCGCAGCCGCTCTCGCGCCGTGTACGCGAAGCTCCACGTGCCCCCGCCCGGCTCGGTCACCTTCGTGAGCACGCCGGTGCCGCCGTACTCCATCTCGTGGCGATACCCCATGGCGTCGGTGGACCGGATCGGCCGCTCGAGCGGGCCGTACTCCCAGCGCTCGACGGTGCCGTCCGGGCGGCGGAGGGCGAGCAGGCGCCCGAGCCGGTCGTACTCGACCGAGCTGCGCCGGCCGAGCGCGTCGGTCCGCGCGACGGGGCGCCCCATGGCGTCATAGGCGTACTCCGTCCTGGCGCCGCGCGCGTCGACCTGCTGGACGACGTTGTGTCGCGCGTCGAACGCGAAGGATGCCAGGAGGCCCTGCTCGCCGTGGATCGCGCGGACCCGGCCGCGCTCGTCGCACGTCAAGACGTACCTCAGCCCGGAGGGATAGACGATCTCGCGCAGGCGGCCGCGCTCGTCGTACCCGTAACGCTCCACCACCCGTCCCTCCGACTCGACGCGAGCGACCGGCAGGTCGTCCTCGTGATCCCACGTGATCACGTTCCCGGCGCGGTCGATCTCCCGGATCTTGTTCCCGCGCGCGTCGTACTCGTACCGGATCGTCTCGCCCGCCCCGTTCGCCTCGGCGAGGAGGTAGAGGTCCGCGTCGTACGCGCACGTCCGGATCAGGATCCCGTCCGGCGTCTCCTCGCGCACGACCAGGCCGTCCTCGTTCCAGTGGAGGATCCGCGGCTCGTCGTTGCCGCTCAGCCGCGTGATGCGACGCTCGAGATCGGGCACGATCTCGACCGCATGGATCCCGCCGTCGCCCCAGGTCCTCCAGCACCAGCCGGTCTCGGGATCGTACTCATAATGGAAGCTCACGCCGTTCTTCAGCGTGGTCTTCACCATCCGGTGGTCCTCGTCGTACGCGTAGCGGTCCGCGTACCCGAGCGCGTCGGTCGCGCTCGCGAGCTCGCCCATGGCGGTATAGCCGTAATCGACCCATTGCTCGAGGCTGTCGCCCGCCCACACCTCGAGGCGCGCGATGCGGCCGCCGTGGGTCAGCTTGACCCGCACCTCCCGGCCCGCGGTGTCGATCACCCGGCGGAGCCTCGCCCCGCTGTACTCCAGCGCGATGGCGTTGCCATACGCGTCCTCGATCGATCGCAGGAGCGCCGGCCCCTGGGGCTCGGCCGGCGCGAAGCGCCGGGTCAGGCGGCTTTCGTGATCGTAAACGGTGAAGGCGCCGTCCGGGAGCGCGGTCAGGGTGAGGCGGTCTCCCCGGTGGAAGGCGCGCTCGCCCGGCTTCACCGCCCTGAAATAGACGTCGCGCCCCTCCTGGTCGCGGAGCGTGATCCGCTGCTCGCCGCGCTCGACGCGCTGCTCGAAGCTGTGGACCCACCCGCCGCGGCCGAGCGACGTCCGCTCGAGGGCCCGCGCCGAGGAGTAATGGCGCTCCCAGGAGAGCTCGATGGCGCCGGGGAGCGAGAGATCCACCCTGGAGTCGACGACGCGCCCCGAGGTCACGTCCACCGGATGGCCGGCCTCGGTGCACTTGCTCCGCGGCGGCGCGGAGGCGCCCTGGTCGGCGAGGTCCTTGGCGCCCTTCTCGGCCGCCTCCTGGCCCGCCTCGTCGGCGTTCTTGGTCGCCGCGCGGAGCCCGTCGCCGACGACATCATCGCCCTTCCGGAACAGGGGCCTCACCAGGTCGCCCGCGAACTTCGCGAGGAGCGCGCCGCCGGCCCTCGCCACGACCTCGAAGGCGAGATCCAGGACCAGATCGATCGCCAGCGTCAGCGCCCCTTGCGCGAAATCGCTGAACGTCGGCGTCGTCTGCACCGTCCCCGGGTTCAGGACGAGCGACGTGGGCCACTTGCCGTACTCCCAGCAATCGGCGTTGAGCGACACCGGGCCGCCGATCACGCAACACGTCGCCTTCTCGCCGCAGATCTCGACGGCTCCCCGCGGCAGCCAGCACTTGTGAGAGCCGAAGAGGATGTGGAGCGGCGTCAGGGCGTCGAGCGGATCGGGGATGATCCCGAGGTGAGGCCACAGGAACATCGGCTCATGCTGGTGCGTGACCGACGGGACGCCGTTGAACAGCACCGTCGGGTGCTGCCTGTCCCCCAGCGTGAACGGGTGGAGCAGCGTCAGCTTCCAGAACCACATCGGCGCGGGCGGGAAGATGTGAAAGCCGCTGTGACCCTCGATGCCGACGATGAGCCAGCCGTTGATGTCGTGAAAGTTGTGCGCCATGCCCGACTCCCTCGCGCCGGTGGGAAAAATCAAGCTTTGGTGGAGCTGGTAGGGCAGTCCCACACCACGGTAGAAAAAGCGGCGCGATGTGGCAAGGTGTGTCCCGCGCGCTGTTCCGCGGCACCTTGGCGAAGCGCGGGTATCCGTCTCGGCCCGATCGACGGGGCGCCCGCCACGACCCTCGTCCGCCTCGTCGCCGCTTTGGGGAGCTGTCGTCCTCGCGCGGCGGCGCGGCGTTCGTGGCGGCGTGTGATCGGCGCAGCCACGCACGGCGGCTCGTGTACGCTGCGCCGCCGTGCGATGTTCCGGGAGCGCCGTGCTCCACCCGCGCCGTCTCGTGGCCGTCGCCGTGCTCGCCGGTGCCCTGGCCGGGTCGGACGCGCGGGCGGAGGACCAGCCCCTGCGCATCACCTACGAGGCGCACGAGGGCTGTCCCAGCCCCGAGGTGTTCCTGCGCGAGCTGACCGCGCGCACGAGCCGCGCGCGCGCCGCCGCGCCGGACGAAGCGGCGCTCGAGGTGCGCGTGCGCATCACCGGGAGCGCGGGCGCTACCCGCGGCCGGATCACCCTCGGCGCGGGGGAGGGGGCGCGCGTCCGCGAGGTCGGCGGCGTCACGTGCGCGGAGGTCGTCGCGGCCCTGGCGCTCATCACCGCCCTCCGGGTCGACCCCACCGCGTCGCTCGATCCGAAGCCGCCGGCCGCTGAGCCGCGCTCGACCGAGGTTCCGGCGCCCGGCGGCGCGGCGACCGTCGGCGGGGCGGCGACCGTCGGCGGGGCGGCGGACCCCGCCGGCGCGGCGCGCGCGGCCGGCGCGGCGGAGGCCGCCGTCGGCGAAGCGCCGGGATCATCGAGCCCGCCCCGCGCCGCCGCGCCGCCGCCCGCCGCCCCCCCGGCCTCACCGGCGCAGGTCGCGCGCGCCGCGCCCGCGTCGGCCCGCCCGCCGTCACCTGCCGCCCGCGTGTCCTCGGGCTCCCCGCGGCAGCCGCTGCCCGAGGAGCGCCGGTGGACGCTCGGCCTGCACGCGAGCGCGGCGTCCGGCGTCACCCCTTTCGCCCTCCTCGGCGGGGGGCCCTTCCTCGAGCTGCGCGCCGACGTGGGCGTCGGCCTCTCGCTTCGCGGCGCGATCGAGCTGGCCGCCACGGGCGCCGTCGACGTCGGGCCGGGCGGCGCCAGCTTCACCCGCGGGATCGGACGGCTCGACGCCTGCGCGGACCTCTTCCGCCCGGCGCGCTGGCTCGCGCTCGCGCCCTGCGTGGGCGCCGAGGGCGGCTTCCTCCGCGGCGCCGGGCGGGTCGGCGAGGCGATCGCCGAGGCGAAGCAGGCCACGGTGCCCTGGGCCAGCCTCGGGCTCCTCGCGCGGGCGACCGCCTCGCTCGGGGCGCGCGTGCGCGCCGACCTGCAAGGCGGCCCGCAGCTCCCGCTGGTGCGGCGCTCGTTCGTGTTCGAGAGCCCCGCGCAGCTCGTCCACGAGGTGCCCGCGGTCACGTGGACGCTGCACGCCGGCGCCGGCCTGTCGTTTTGATGATCCGGTCGCCTGGATCCGGAGATTGCACGAGGCGTGAGCCGTGGTGAAGCGCTGACCCTGGCGGAGCTCCCCGCCGCCGTCCCACCCGAGAGCCGGGCGGCGGCCGGGCGCCTCGCTGCGCTCGTGACGCAGCACTCGGCCTTCGTCTGGCGCTCGCTGGTGCGGCTCGGCGTGCCGCGCGCGGACGCGGAGGACGCGGTGCAGCAGGTCTTCCTGGTGGCGGCCCGGAGGCTCGGGGACATCGAAGCGGGCCGGGAGCCTGCGTTCCTGTTCAGCACGGCGCTGCGGATCGCGTCGCGCGCGCGGAGGACGCAGCAGCGGCGCCGGGAGGTCCTGGAGGACGAGCCCCGCGAGCGCGCCGATCCGGCGCCGGGGCCCGAGGAGATGATGGATCGCGCGCGCGCCCGTGCGGCGCTCGACGCGATCCTCGACACGATGCCGCTCGATCTGCGCGCCGTCTTCGTGCTGTTCGAGCTGGAGCAGATGCCGACGGCGGCCATCGCGGCGCTGCTCGAGCTCCCGTCGGGCACGGTCGCGTCCCGGCTCCGCCGCGCGCGCGAGCACTTTCAGGCCGCCGTGAAGCGGCTGGAGGCGCGGGCCCATCACCGAGGAGAATCGCCATGACCGATCCCGAGCGCCTCCTGGACAAGAAGGAGGGTGATCTGCAGACGGCGCTCCTCCGCGCGGCGCTCGACGAGAGCCCGCCGAGCGGCCTGACGAGGCGTACGCTCGCCGCGCTCGGCGTCGCGACGGCCGCGACGCTCGCGGGCAGCGCGGCCGAGGCGGGGGCGAGCGGGGCGGCCGCGGGCGGGGCGGCCGCGGGCGGGGCGGCCGCGAGCGGGGCGGCCGCGGGCGGGGCGGCCGCGGGCGGGGCGGCCGCGGGCGGGGCGGCCGCGGGCGGGGCGGCCGCGGGCGGGGCGGCCGCGGGCGGGGCGGCCGCGGGGGCCGCGCTGAAGGTGGCGGGCGCGGCCAGCGGAGGCGGGATCGCGAGCGCGCTCGGGATCGGCGCGCTCGCGGGCGTCCTCACGCTCGGGGTCGTGCACTGGACCGACGTCACGTCGCCGGCGCGGCGCTCGCAGGAGGCGCCCACCGCGCCGGCGGCACCGGTACACCCGCCCGCCAAGGCGCCGGCAGAGCTCGCTCCGCCGCCGGCCTCCGGCGCGGCAGAGGCGGAGCCACGGCACGTCGCGGAGGAGCGCGCCGACGAGGGCCCGCCCCTGTCCGGGCCAGCCGCCCCGGGTCGAGCCGCCCCGGGTCGAGCCGCGCTGGCGAAAGCCGCGCCGGCCGCGAGCAGCCCGCGCGCGCCCGAACGGAACACGTCGACGCTGGCCTCCGAGCTGGCGTTGCTCGACACCGCGCGGCGCGCGCTGCGGCGCGGCGATCCGGCGGCCGCCCTCGCGCTGCTGGATCGCCACGCGCGCGAGTTCGACGACGCGCAGCTCGCCGATGAGGCCGCGGCGATCCGCGTCGAGGCGCTGGCGAGCCAGGGAGATCGCGCGGGCGCGCGAGCGGCGGCGCGGCGCTTCCTCGAAGCGCACCCCGGCAGCCCGCACGCCGACCGCGTCGAGTCGGCCGCCGGCATCGGCGCGCGCGAAGAAACCGTGATCCGGCGGAGCGAACCCGGAGATTGAACCGGCAGGAGGCTTTGTGATGAGGCTCTTGAACACCGTATCCACACTCTGTTGCTCCTCGGTGCTCTCGCTGCTCGTCGCCGCGTGCGGGATATCTTCTCTCGGCAGCGGCGTAGGAGGCGACGGCGGCAGCGACAGCACCAGCAACTCCGGCGCAGGCACCGGCTCGAGCTCTTCGAGCGGCGCTGGCAACGGCTCGAGCTCTTCGGGCGGCGCTGGCGCCGAGTGCCGCGGCCCGAACCCCGCCGGCTGCAGGACGCAGGGCTGTCCCGCTGGGCAGAGCTGCGTCGACGAGGGCTGCACGCCGTCGAGCTGCGGATGCGACCCAGCGACCGGATCATGGTACTGCACCGACGACTGCGGCGGCGGGACGTGCGTGGCCGACGAGCCCGCGTGTCGCGGCCCGAACCCCGCCGGCTGCAGGACGCAGGGCTGCCCCGCGGGGCAGAGCTGCGTGGACGAGGGCTGCACGCCGTCGAGCTGCGAATGCGACCCAGCGACAGGATCGTGGATCTGCACCGACGACTGCGGCGGCGGGACGTGCGTGCCCGACGAGCCCGCGTGCGGCGGCCCGAACCCCGTCGGCTGCAAGACCCAGGGCTGCCCCGCGGGGCAGACCTGCGTCGAAGAGGGCTGCACGCCGTCGAGGTGCGGATGCGACCCAGCGACCGGATCGTGGGTCTGCACCGACGATTGCGGCGGCGGGACGTGCGTGCCCGACGAGCCCGACGAGACCGAGTGTCGCGACCCGAGCCCCGCCGGCTGCAAGACCCACGGCTGCCCCGCGGGGCAGACCTGCGTCGAAGAGGGCTGCACGCCCTCGGCGTGTGGATGCGACACGGCGCGCGGCGTGTGGATCTGCACCGCCGATTGCGGCGGCGGGATCTGCGTGCCCGACAGCGACGCGTGAGGCGAGCCGAACCCCGTCGGCTGCCGCGGCGCGCGCTGGCAGCGGGCGTTACAGCGCGCGCCGGTAGCGGACCTCCGGCAGGCTGCCCGCGCCGACGCGCGCGCCCCGTCGCGCCCCGTCGCGGGTGAAGCCGGAGAGCTCGTAGAAGCGGCGCGCGCGGGTGTTCCCCTCGAGGACCCAGATCGTCATGGTCCGGTGGCGGCGCCGCGCGAGGTCGGCCTGCGCGGTGTCGAGCAGCGCGGCGCCGAGGCCGCGGCCCCACGCGGCGGGCAGGAGGTAAATCGTGTAGAGCTCGCCCACCGCGCGGGGATCGTCGTCGTCGTCGCGCGTCGGTCCGGCGCTCGCGAAGCCGAGCGCGGCGTCGTCGGCGCAGAGCACCCAGGCCCGCGTGCCGGTCGCGGCGCCGTGGAACAGGATCCGCTGCCAGCTCGCCTCGCGCGCCCGCACGGAGAGGGCGTTGAGGTCGGCCGCCGGAACGAGGCCGAGGTAAGCCGCCCTCCAGGAGTCGACCTCGACGCGCGCGATGGTCGCTGCGTCCATGGGCTGCGCTCGGCGGATGACCGCCCTCGTGATCCGCTCCGACATGGTGCCTCGCGTCCCAGTATGCCTCTCGGCGCGGCGCGCGGCGCTGCCGCCGCGCGGTCCAGGGCGCTCGCCCGAGCCGGCCGCCCCGTCAAGCGGTGCCTGACGCCGCATTCATCCCGCTGCTCCATCCCCTGCCGGCGCCGGTCCCCTAAGGTCCGGGTGTGCGCGGTGACGCAACCGAGCGCTGCAAACGGAGCCGAAGGAGGAAACCATGCTGTGCAAGGAGATCATGAAGAGGGAGATCCAGTGCGTCATGACCTCGGACACGATCCAGACGGCCGCGCGCAAGATGCGCGATGCGAACGTCGGCTTCCTTCCTGTGTGCGACGACGAGGGGAAGGTGCTCGGCACGCTCACGGACCGCGATCTCGCCATCCGGGTGCTGGCCGACAGCCGCCCGCTGAGCACGAAGGCGGGCGACGTCATGACCCGCGCGGTGGTCGCGTGCCGGCCTGACGACGAGGTGCACCGCGCCGAGCAGCTGATGGGGCAGCACCACAAGTCGCGCGTCCTGTGCACGGACGCTGACGGACGGCTGGTCGGCATCATCAGCCTGTCGGACATCGCGCAGCGCGAGGACGACAAGACCACGGCGCAGACCGTCCGCCGGGTGACCGAGCGGGAGGCGGCGCACGGCGCAGGGGCGTCGTAGCGGCGCCGCGGCGCTCGCGAAGGGGGCCGCCTCGACCGCCCCCGGGGCCTGCGGCGGGGCGATCCGGCCTCAGCGGCGCTGCGCGATCACCCCGGGCCGCGCAGCGCTTCGACCAGGGCCTCCACCAGCGCGCGCACCGGCAGCGAGGGCGCCCGCTCGCCGAGCAGCTCGAGCACGTCCTCGTCGTCCTCGCCGCACGAGAGCTGCACGGCCGCGACCACGGCGCCATCGCGCTCGACCGCCAGGTCGAAGATCCCCTCCTCGTCGCTCACCGGCGCGCCGAGCAGCGCCGACAGGCGGCGGCCGAGCAGCTCGGCCAGCGGCTCGTCGCCGCCGAGGCCTGCCTCGTCGGGCTCGATCCTGGCCTGGACCGGGCGCGCCGGCCCCCCGCTCACCTCGGCCCCCTGGCGATCGAGCCGGAAACGCAACCCACGCGCCTCGAAGATCCCCGTCGTCACGCGCCCGATCAAGGCACGCCGCGCGCGTCCGGGCAAGCCGGTCCGAGCGCGATCGCTCTCCGCGGCCCGCGTCGGGCTCACAGCACGCTGACGAGCGGCCCGGCGTCGCCGTCGAGCCATTGCTCGGAGATCATGAAGTTGGTCGAGATCCCGAGCTGGCCGCGGTACGCCCACACGCCCGTGAGGATCTCGATCACCCTCCGGTCGCCGCGCCGGACGGGGAAGACCACGGAGACGCCGCTCGCGAGCTCCTCGCCGTTCTTCTGGTCCAGCCGGAACCACGCCTCGCCGGCGCTCGCTCCGAGCGTCCTCACGGCGGCCAGCGAGGGCGCCGTGCAGTCGATGCGCAGCCACTCGCGCCGCATCCGCGCCTTGCACGCGGCGCCGCTCTTGTCCCTCGCGAGCCGCACCGGCTCGGCGTCGTCCCACTCCGCCATCGCGGGCCGCGGCGTCCGCTCGGGCGCGGGCGGCGCCTCTTCCAGCGCGCGCGGCTCGGGCGCCGCCGCGCCGTCCCCCCCGTCCGGCGCTCCCTCTCCCCCGTCCGGGAGGGCTGCCCCCGTCTCTGCCCGAGGTCCGGCCGCGGCGCCGTCCGGCGCGGCGGCCACGGCGCCGGACGGCGCCGCGGTGTGAGCGCTCTGCGGCTCTGCGGCTTGCGCCGGCGCGAGCGCGCCGAGCAGGACTGTCCCGATCCAAAGGAGCTTCTTCATAACGTCCTCAAGAAGGCGACGAGCGCCGCCTTGTCCTTCTTCGACATGTGGCTTGTGCGGCCCATGCGATCCTCGTTGTTCTCGACGAGCTCTTCGAGCGTCCTCGCGGAGCCGTCGTGGTAATAGGGCGCCGTCCCGGCGACGAAGCGCAGCGATGGCGTCTTGAACACCTGGTCCTTCTTCTCCCTGTAAAACCCCGGCTGGGCGACGAAGCGCGGCATCGGGTAGCCCATCCGGTCGGTGTACTCGGTCTCGGGCACATGGCAGCGGGAGCACTGGGCCGCCTCGCTCGTGAAGAGCGCGAATCCGTGCTTCTCCTGCGGCGTGAGCGGCCGATCCTCCCGCGGCGGGGGCGCGAGGCCCTCGCGCAGGAAGCTGGCGAGGTAGGTCGCGCGCAGCCCGAGCGCGCCGTCCTTGGCGCCGCCCGTCCCCCATCGATGCAGGCCGAAGCCCTCCAGGATGCGCGCGGCCAGGCTCTCGCTCTGGGCGTTCCAGCCATAAGGGCCCACGGCCGAGACGCGCCCCGCGAGCATGGGTGTCTGTCGCGCCACGCCTCCGGCGAGCCCTTCCATCGGCCGGTTGTCGGCGGATCCGAAGAAATTGGCGAAGTCGCCGCCGCTGACCTCGTGCCACACGTGGCCGTCGTCGCGCCCGTCGGGGTGGCACCCGGCGCACCCGAGCCCGCCGCTCGTGAGCCAGTCGGTCGCGTTGTAGAAGAGCCTCCGGCCGACGGCGGCCTGCTCGACGAGCGGGGGCTCGGCCAGCCGGATGAACGGCACGGGCCCCGGCTCGTAGCGCGCGCCCGCCTTGTGCTCGTCGAGGCGGACGATGGCGAGCGTGTCGGTCGAGCGGCAGTACACCCACGCCACGGACTCGTCGCCGGAGAGGGCGACGCCGCTCGGCGCGCCGCACAGGGTCGCGGCGCCGACGTCGCGTGCGAGGGCGTCCACGGACCCCGGCGCCGCGGCGACGGTCGCCGGCGAGTTGCCGAGCCGGTAGGTGCCGAGGGGCCGGAGCGCCGGATCGATCGAGAGCGCGTCGAGCTCCACCAGGGCGTCGGTGCCTTCGCTGGCGACGAGCAGCGTGCGGGTGCTCTCGCGGACCACGAGGGCGCGCGGCTGGACGAACGGGGCGAGCTCGGTCTTCGGCGCTTCGAGCTCCGGGTCGCCGGCGATGTCGAGCTCGAAGTCCCGCGCGATCCGGCTCGGGGCGCCCTCGCGGCGGCGGGGCGCGAGGGGCTCGTCGTTGCCCGTCTGCAGGGCGTCGACCGTGGCGGCGCCGAACCACGAGAGCTCGCCGATCGCGCCGAGCGCGTGGCGCGCGACGAACAGGCGGCGGCCGTCCGGGGAGAGCGCGGCCGCGTATCCGAGGGAGGCGGCGCGCGGCTCGTCCGGCGGGGCGCGGTACGGCGACGGGGGGAGCGCGATCGAGCGCGCCTTGGGCGGAGAGCGCAGCTCGATCCGGGTGAGGGCCGCGGACGTGAGGTGCGTGACGTACGCGGCCGCGCCGTCCTCGCGGACCACGACGCCGCGGGGCTCGCGCGCGACGTCGATCGACCATGATGTCGAGGCGGTCGCGAGATCCACGGCGGAGACCTTGGCGGTCCAGGCGCTGGTGACGATGGCGGTGCGCTCGTCCGGCGTGATGGCCAGCCCCCAGGCGTCGGCCGGCAGCGGCACGCGCGCGACCTCCGCGAGGCCAGCGGTCGGATCCGGGCGCATGACGAGCAGCAGCCCGGGGTCTCGGATCGTGACGAGCACGCGGTCGTCGAGCGCGAGGACCTGCGCAGGGCGCCCCGGCATGGCGATCGCGACGGGCGGTGTGCTCACGTCCACGGGCAGCGGGATGCGGCGGACGACGCGGTGGTCCTCGTCGGCCAGGTAGAGCGCGTCGCCCTGGGGCGCGCGCACGAGGGCGCCGCCGGCGCGCAGGGCCGCGCGGAGCTTCGCGGACGGCGGCGTCGTGGACGGCGCTTGGGGGGGAGACGGCGGCGGCGTCGCGGTCTCCTCGGCTCCGGCATTCCGCTCGTCCGGCGCGGGTTGCCTGGAGGGGGGTGAGCAGGCCGCGGCGAGGAGGGCGGCGGCCAGAAGGAGAGTCGGTGTTCGGGGGTTCATCGGGCGCCCGCAACAACGACGCCGCTCGGTGGGGGTATTCCAGGAGTTGCCGGGTTTGGGACCCTGGGGGGCGGAGCGCCGGGAGCGGGTGCGGGCTCCGGACGGAGCGCTCTCCGGCGTCGAGGTGCTCGGCGCGTGGCGCGTTGTCGAGCGCGGCGGCGGGCGAGGCGTTGAACGGGTGCCCGGAACCCCACAGCCGCTAGGGGGACCGACCACCGGCGACGCCCGCGCGACCTGAACGACGCTGGTCCTGGCGGCCGGCGCGACCCCGCCGAGCGCGCAGCTGATCCGGAAGGTGCGCAGAGGTACGAAGAACGCAGCTCAGGAGGAAACGCTTTCATTGCGCTGACACGCCCTGTACGTTGATGCTAGCGGGGGGCCTACGATCGTTCCTGGCAAATCTGTCCCTCGCAGGAGTGTGCTCGGCCATGGAAGAACTGCTGGGAGCCCTGCTCGGTCTCGCGCTCATCGTGGTTGCCGTGCTCGTCGGACGGCTCATGAAGCTGAGGAACGAGAAGAACAAGCTTCAAGGAGCCCGCGATGCTGCCGAGCGGATGAAGGCCGAGCGAGAGCAGGCCCTCTTGGGTCTCCAGGAGCGGCACGACCGCGTCTTCTCGGAGCTCGCTGCACTCCAGCAGACGCATGCGACCATGCTCAACCGCTTCCGCGGCATCGTCGATGCCGAAGCCGAGCGACAGCGTGTGCTTACTCAGCTCGAGGCAGATCGGTCACGCTTGCAGAACGACATCGACCGTAGCACAGCCGAGTGGGGGCACGCCCTTCGGGCCGTGCAGACGCAACATCTCACCACGGGTACCGAGCTGGAGAAGCTGCGCCTGGCCCACGCTGCCCTCAGCGACGCCCATGCCAGCCTCGCCGCAGCCGAGAGGGAGAAGCGGAGCGCAGTCGATCACCTGGCGTCTCAGCAAGCGCTGTTGCAGAATGACCTTCACATCATGAGCGAGCGCCTCGGGCGCGTCGCTGCAACGGAGCAGGAGAAGCAGCGCACCGTCGCTCAGCTCGATGCAGATCGAGCACGTCTCCAGGGAGAGGTCACACAGGCCAGCGTCCAGTGGGAGCAGAAGCTGCAGGGACTCCGGGGCCAGTTCCAGCAGGGGACGGCTGAGCTAGCGTCGCTCCAGGCAAGCATCGCGAAGCTCCGTGCCGAGCAGCGCGCGCTGGAAGAGGAGTCGAACCTCCAGTCCTTCGGCTTCTACCGGCCGCGGTACGATTTCTCATCATCGGAGATCTACCAGGGCAAGCTCGAGCAGATCCGCGACCGCCAGAAGCAGATGCTCAAGGACAAGTCCGCCGCCATCTGCCGTACCGTGTGGACGGTCAACGGAAGCGCCGCGGAAGGGCGGAAGCAGGTCAGTCAAACCCTCAAGCTCATACTGCGTGCCTTCAACGGCGAGTCTGATGCCGCCATCGCGAAGGTGAGCTACAAGAACGTGAACGTGATGGAGTCTCGCATCAAGAAGTCGTGGGAGGTCATCAACGGGCTTGTCGGGGTACAGGCCTGCGAGATTACGAAGGCATACCTCGATCTCAAGCTTCAAGAGCTGTATCTCGCGTACGAGTACCAGGAGAAGGTCCAGGCCGAGAAAGAGGAGCAACGGCGTATCCGTGAGCAGATGCGGGAGGAGGAGATCGCGCAGCGGGAGCTCGAGAAGGCGAGGCTGGAGGCGGAGCGAGAGGAGCAGCGCTACGAGGAGGCGCTGCGAAGGGCGCAGGAGGAGGTCGAGAGGGCCGCCGGCGCCAAGCAGCTGAAGCTTCAATCGCAGATCGAGGCGCTACAGAAGAAGCTCGAAGAAGCGCACGCCAACAAGGAGCGGGCGATCTCTCGAGCGCAGCTGACGCGCTCGGGGCACGTCTATGTGATCTCCAATGTCGGCTCGTTCGGAGAGCACGTTTACAAGATCGGTATGACGCGCCGTCTGGATCCCTTCGATCGAGTGCATGAGCTCGGCGATGCGTCGGTGCCGTTCGAGTTCGATGTTCATGCGATGATCTATTCGGAGGACGCTCCGGCGCTGGAAACCGCCCTGCATCGTGCTTTCCACGAGCGACGGATCAACCTCATCAATGAGAAGAAGGAGTTCTTCCAGGTCGACATTGATGAGATTGCCAAGACCGTTCGGAGAATGCACGGAGAGATCGAGATCACGCGCGTCGCCGAGGCGGAGCAGTACCGCAAGACCGTTGCAATGAGGCAAGAGAGGGAGGCTGCACAGCAGACCTCGACGCGGGTGCGCCTCGCACCCGAGGCGCAGCCGGTCGCGGCCTACGCGCCCGCGTAGCAGCGCAGCGACCCCCACCCCGCGCAACGACCCGATCGAGGTTGGGGTAGCCCGGGCGGGATCGCAGCGGCCGAGGCTCCTCGCGGAGCCGTTCCAGGGGCCGCCGCCCGCCATGGCGCCGCCACCCGGCCGGCGTCGCGCCAGACCGCGGAAGCCCGTGGTTTCAGCCGTCTGAGCGGCTGGTATGCCCTCTGCCATGGGCGCCGCGCATGGGAGACGCCGACATCACCTTGCGCCACCTCGCCCGACGGCGCCCCGAGGACCTGGTGCGCGCCCTGGTCCCCGAGGGATCCATCGAGGTCCTCGGTTGGCTCGACAGCCAGGTCACGAACATCGAGCGCCGCCTCGACAAGGCCCTTCGCCTTCGGGTCGGCGGCGAGCCGCGAGTCTTGCATGTCGAGTTCTGCTTCGCGCTCCGGGGCGACGTGCCGGATCGCATCTTCGAGTACCTCGGCTTCCTCTTCGCCGCGCTCCGTCTCGAAGCCCCCGGTGAGCCGGTGCCGCCGATCGAGAGCGTCGCCGTGGTCCTCTCGGGGCGCAGGCGGCGCTTGCCGAAGGCCGCGGAGCGCCGCATCGCCTGGCCGGGGCGGCCGTTCAGCGGCGCGCGGTTCCGGGTCGACGCCGTCTACCAGCGCACGGTCGCCGAGCTGCG
Organism: Sorangium sp. So ce185; assembly: GCF_051526825.1. Classification (NCBI taxonomy): domain Bacteria; kingdom Pseudomonadati; phylum Myxococcota; order Polyangiales; family Polyangiaceae; genus Sorangium; species Sorangium sp. So ce185. The sequence goes on from NZ_CP150316.1 coordinate 3,674,352, forward strand.
AGCGCGCGGCAGCGTGCTCTGGCTGGTGTTCGCCCCGCTTGCACGCAACGCGACCGCGGCGGCGCTGCGGGAGGTGGTCGCGGAGATCCACGCGGGCGCGAAGACCGCGGAGGAGCGGGCCGAGCTCTACACGGCGCTCCTGGTGATGGCGACGATCGATCCCTGGCGGCATAATCTGCTGAAGGAGCTCATCATGATGGTCGAGGACGAGGAAGAGGGGCTGCTCCGTCGCACGCCGATCATCGGGGAGATGATCCTCGAGGCCGAGCGACGAGGAGAGCAGCGAGGCGTGGAGCGCGGGGAGGAGCGCGGCGAGGAGAAGGCGATCGCCGAGCTTCTCGGCCGCCTCTTCGCGCGGCGGATCGGGCGACGACCGACGGCCGAGGAGGAGCGCTCGATCGTCGAGCGAGCCCGCGCGCTCGGTCCGGGCGAGGTCGAGGACGCCCTGCTCGATCTCGAGGCCGAGGCGCTGGTTCGCTGGCTCGCGGAGCCGATCCGCCCCTCGTGAGCCCCGTGGTACCCTGCCGCGCGACGAGCGCTGAGCCGAGCCGGCGCCTCGCTTCTTCCGGGAGACGCCATGCCTGACGCCACGCCGCCCGTTACCCTGCGCGAGATCACCCGCGATAACCTCGGCGCCATCCTCGAGCTCTCCGTGGCCGAGAGCCAGAAGGGCTTCGTCGCGACCAACGCGGTCTCGCTCGCCCAGGCGCATTTCGCGCCCGAGGCCTGGTACCGCGCCATCTACTGTGGCGACGAGCCCGCCGGCTTCGTCATGCTGGAAGACCAGTCGATGGCGTCCCCGCCGCCGGAGAGGCCCGAGATCGGCGTGTGGCGCTTCATGGTCGACCAGCGCTTCCAGCGGCGCGGCGTCGGCCGGGCGGCGATGCTGCAGGTGATCGAGCACGTGCGGCGCCTGGGGCGCTTCTCGTCGCTGCTGCTGTCCTACGTCCCGGGCCCGGGCAGCCCCGAGGGGTTCTACCGCAGCCTGGGCTTCCGCCCCAACGGTCGCATGGACGGGACGGAGGTGGTCATGGAGCTGCCGCTCGACGGCGCATCGTCGCCGTAGCGCGCCGCCGCGCCGCGCCGCGAGCGGCGGCGGCGGCCGCGCGATGATGCATGCGAGCGACGCGCGGCCTCCGGCTCAGTACGCGAGCACCTCGCTGCCGGACGAGAGCGCGCACGCGCCGTCCTCGGGATCGCCGCCCGTGCGGAGGATCTCGGACGGCGCTGGCTCGCGGTGGACGCCGGAGAGCTCGATGTCGACCATGCGCAGGATCGCGCGATCGAGCTTGGTCACGTAGTAGCAGGGGATCGTCGGCTCCTTGTGGGCACCGCCGACCCCGGAGTCGTCCGTCAGGAAGAGGTATCGGCCGCCCGTCAATTGCGCGGCTGAGCGCATGGTGATCTCGGTGAGCTCATCCACGCCGCTCGACGCGACGGGATAGACATGCACGCCGAGGTCCTTGAGGGCGCGTATCCCCTCTGCCATGGCGCCCGCGTTGGCGTCGTGGTGGGGCGCGTCCGCCACCCAGAAGGCGAGGCGCGCGGTGTCGTCGCCGGTGCGCCAGGCGAGGTCGGCCGCCTTGAACAGCGCCATGTCGGGCGCCTCCGGGAAGTCGCCGCCGCCGCCGGCCGCCTGCGCGGCGAGCTTCGCCTGGAACTCGTCGGGATCGTCGCGGAAGTCGAACCACCGAACGATGTAGTCGTCCTCGGTGTCTCTATAAACGACGAGCGACCAGCGCTGCGCGGCGTTCGGGTACTTGGCGAAGATGGATTCCGAGAGGGCGATGAACTCCGTCTGGAGATACGTGATCTCGTCGCCCATGCTGCCGGTCGTGTCGATGATGAGCGAGACGTCGAGCGTCTCCTTCGGTCCGGGAGGCGTCGCGAAGAGGCTGTTGGCGGCCTGGTGGTCGGCCTCGGTGAAGGGCAAGAAGCCCGGGAGCTGCTGCGCGTAGAGCGTGCTCCGGTACGAGAGGAAGAAGTCGAAGTTGCGGTTGTCGTCCCAGACGCCCGCGGTGAGCGTGCCAGGCTCGGCGCTGCCGCCGCCGGTGCCGCCAGCGCCGCCGCCGCCGCCAGCGCCGCCGCCGCCGCCGGTGCCGGCGCCGGGGCCGGGGCCGACGCCAGTGCCGCCGCCGGCGCCGACGCCTGCGCCGGTGCCGCTGGAGCCGCCGGAGAAGTCGCCCCCATCCGACACACCGCCCGCAGCGGCCGAGCCGGAAGCGCCGACGTCAGCGCCGGCGCCGCTGCCCGGGATCTCGCCGTCGCCGCCTTCGTCCGAGCTCGGGTCGCTCGAGCTCGCGCCGCCCGAGCACGCCGCCAGCGCCAGAAGGCTTCCCACCATGAAAGCGAAGCGGAAACGGATGCGCATGGGGTCTCCTTGGCCGCCGGGGCCTCACGTGCCCACGTCGGACGCGGCCGGGCGTGCCAGGTTGCATGCTGCGTGCCGAGTTCGAATCGTGCGATTTCGGGCACTTACGCGGCTGTGTGGTGAACGTTCTGTGCCAGGACGCGCCAGCGCGGCACCGGCAACCCGACCCAGGTTGGGGGAACCGACCCAGGTTGGGGCGACCGACCCAGGTTGGGGCGACCGACCCAGGTTGGGGCGACCGACCCAGGTTGCGCACGGCGAGGTTGCGCACGGCGGAGCGCCCCCCGGAAGACGAGCTCCGCTCAGGCCCCCCGCAGCGCGGCGATCACCGGCGCGGTGTCGGGCCGCACGCCGCGCCACAGCGCGAAGCACTCCGCGCCCTGCTCGACCACCATGCCGAGGCCGTCGGCGGTCTGCCTCACGCCGGCCGCGCGCGCCGCCCGCACGAACGCGGTCGGCTCCTTCTTGTACGCCATGTCGTACGCCAGCGAGTCCTTGTCCCACACGCCGTCGGGCAGGGGCGGCACCTCGTTGGTCATCGACGAGGCCGATCCGTTGATGACCACGTCGAACCGCCCGACGATATCGGCGAAGCCGCCGCCGGCGAGCCGGGCGGCGCCCGCCTGCGCGCCGAACTCGGCGGCGAGCTCCGCCGCCTTGCTGGCGGTGCGGTTGGCGATGAAGATCTCGGCCGGCCGCTCCTCGAAGAGCGGCAGCAAGGCGCCGCGCACCGCGCCGCCCGCGCCGAGGAGCAGCACGCGCGCGCCCATGAGCTCGCGGCCGAGGTTGTACGTGATGTCGCGCAGGATGCCGACCCCGTCGGTGTTGTCGCCGAGGATGGTGCCGTCGGCCCGGAAGGTGAACATGTTGATCGCCCCGGCCGCACGGCCGCGCGGCGTCAGCTCGTCGGCCAGCGCGAAGGCCTCGAGCTTGAAGGGCATGGTGATGTTCATGCCCTTGCCGCCGCTCCTCTGGAACTCGCGCACGGCGGCGGCGAAGCCGTCCAGCTCGCCGAGGATCGCGCCGTACTCCATGTCCTGCCCGCACTGCTTGGCGAAGGCGGTCTGCAGCGCCGGCGACTTGGCCTGGGCGATCGGGTTACCGATGATGGCATAGCGGTCGGTCATGGTCGTCTCCACGCCTCAGCAACGCGAGCAACGCGCGGGCCACACGCAACCTCGCCAGCGCGCGCCGCAGATCTACGACAGCGCCGCGCCTCTCGCCAAGCGCGCGCGGCGGCGCCCCTCCGTCCAGCGCCGCGCCCTTCGCCGTCACGCGCGTCATGTACACAGCGTCAACCCGAGGTTGACGCCGCGAGCGATCGCCGTCGCCCGAGCGCGCCCCGGCGCGAGCCTCGCCCCGCCGCGCGCCGCGCCGCCCCGCGCAGCTCGAGCTCCGTCGCTCGCGGGCCGCGCCGGGCGCTGATACCCTCGCGCCCCATGCCGAGCCACGGGACCGCGCGCACGCACCACCGCACCTGCAACATCTGCGAGGCGATGTGCGGGATCGACATCGAGGTCGACGGCGACCGGATCACCTCGATCCGCGGCGACGAGCGCGACCCGTTCAGCCGAGGGTACATCTGCCCGAAGGCGCTCGCGCTCCAGGACCTCCACGAGGACGCGGATCGCCTCCGGGCTCCGGTCCGGCGCACCGCCTCCGGCTTCCAGCGCATCTCGTGGGACGACGCCCTCGACGAGGTCGCCGGGCGGCTCCGCGACGTCCAGGGGCGCCACGGCAGGGACGCCGTCGCGGTCTACCTGGGCAATCCAAGGACGCACAACTACGCGTCGCTCCTCTACATCACCCCGTTCCTGGAGGCGTTGCGGACGCGGAGCTGCTTCTCCTCGAACTCGGTCGACCAGCTGCCGCACCACCTCGTCTCCACGCTGCTCTTCGGGCACCAGATGCTCGTCCCCGTGCCCGACATCGACCGCACCTCGTTCCTGCTCATCGTCGGGGCCAACCCGGTCGTCTCGAACGGCAGCCTCATGTCGGCGCCCGGCATGCCGCGGCGGCTCAAGGCGATCCGCGCGCGCGGCGGCACGATCGTCGTCGTCGACCCGCGGCGCACCGAGACCGCGGAGATCGCCGATCGCCACCACTTCATCCGCCCCGGGACCGACGTCTTCCTGATGCTCGGGCTGCTCTCGACCCTCTTCGCCGAGCGCCTCGTCTCGCCGGGGCGGCTCGGCGATTTCATGAACGGGCTCGCCGACATCGAGCGGCTCGTCCGCGACTTCACGCCCGAGCGCGTCGCCCCGAAGGTCGGCATCCCCGCGGCGCAGATCCGCGAGCTCGCGCGCGCCTTCGCCGCGGCGCGCCCGGCCGTCTGCTACGGCCGGATCGGCGCCTGCCTCCAGGAGTTCGGCGCGCTCACCACGTGGCTCATCGCGGTGCTCAACCTCGTCACCGGCAACCTCGATCGCCCCGGCGGGGCGATGTTCGCCCGACCGGCCGTCGACGTCGTCGCGATGCAGGACCTGCTCGGCCAGCGCGGCGAGTTCGGCCGGAGCCGCAGCCGCGTGCGGCAGCTGCCCGCGTTCGCCGGGGAGTACCCCGCCGCCGCGCTCGCCGAGGAGATCCTCACGGAGGGCCCGGGGCAGGTCCGCGCGCTCCTCACGATGGCGGGCAACCCGGTGCTGTCGACGCCGAACGGCCGGACGCTGGATCGAGCGCTGGCCGGCCTCGATTTCATGGCCAGCATCGACTTCTACATCAACGAGACGACCCGGCACGCCCACGTGATCCTGCCGCCGACCGGCCCCCTGGAGCGCGATCACTACGACCTCGCGTTCCACGCGTTCGCGGTCCGGAACACCGCCAAGTACGCCCCCGCGCTGTTCGCCCCGGCGGACGACGCGCGCCACGACTGGCAGATCCTCGTCGAGCTCGGCGCGCGCCTCGCGGCGCCCGGGCCCGCGGCGCCGCTCGCCGGCCGCGCGGCGCGCCTCCTGGCGCGGGTGCTCCCGCCGACGCGGCTGCTCGACGCCGCGCTCCGCTTCGGGCCTTATGGCGCCGGCGTGCGCCCGCTGTCGGGCGGCCTCTCGCTGCGCAGGCTCGAGCGCGAGGCGCACGGCGTGGATCTCGGGCCGCTCGTGCCGTGCCTGCCCGAGCGGCTGTTCACGCGGTCCGGGCGCATCGAGCTCGCGCCGGAGGTCCTCGTCGCCGATCTCGAGCGAGCGCGCGCGGCGCTCGGCCGCGAGGAGCGCGGGGGGCCCGGCCAGAAGGAGCGCGGGGCGGGGGAGGCGGGCGAGCCGGGGCAGCGGGGCGAGGCGGGGTACGACCTCCAGCTCATCGGGAGGCGCCAGCTCCGGAGCAACAACTCGTGGCTGCACAACAGCCGTCGCCTGGTGAAGGGCAGGAACCGGTGCACGCTGCTCATGCACCCGGAGGACGCCGCCCGCCGCGGCATCGCGGCCGGGCAGCGGGTCCGGGTGCGCTCGCGGGTCGGGAGCATCGACCTCGAGGTCGAGCTGACCGACGAGGTGATGCCCGGCGTCGTCAGCGCCCCGCACGGCTGGGGCCACGGCCGCGACGGCGTCCGGCTCGAGACGGCGCGGCGGCACGCCGGCGAGAGCGTCAACGATCTGACGGACGACCTCGCGATCGACGCGCTCTCGGGCACCGCCGCGCTGAACGGCGTCCCGGTCCGCGTCGAGCCCGCCGGCACCCCGCCGGCGTAGCCCGGCCGCCCCCGTCGACCGGTCGACGCACAGCGCGCCGCCTCCGCCGCGGCCGTCGCCCGCTCAGCCGATCGCCTCGGCCGTGAGCAGCCGCGTCCGCCGGCCCGACGCGAGCGTGAGGTGCTGCCCCCAGCTCGTCTGGTGCGGGACCTCCCCGTCCACGATCTCGCTCGCCCGGATCTCGAACCCCGCGGCGCGGTAGGCGGGGCGCAGCGCGTCGTCGATCCACGCGTCCGAGAGCTCGGGGAGGCCGAGCCGGGCCGCGTAGGGCCGGTCGTCGAAGACGCTCTGGTTGAGCAGCGCGATGAGCTCCCCGCCCGGCCGGACGAGCCGGCGCAGCGCCTCGAGCACGGGCGCCTCCGGGAGCACCAGGGCCGAGAGCAGCGACGCCCACGGGAAGTTCAGGGTCAGGGTGTGGGCGAGCCCGGCGAGCTCCTCGGGCAGCGCCTGCACCGACGCGACCACGAAGAGCGCGTTCGGCCGGCCGCCGCGGGCGGGCTTGCGGCTGGCGCGCCACGACACCTCGCGCATCCGCTCGCCCGCGGGGTCCACGCCGATGCAGTACGTGTCCGGGTGGGCGCCGGCCGAGCGGTACACGAAGCGCCCGTCGCCCGTGCCGACGTCGATGAGCACGCGCGCGTGGCCGGCGAGCTTCGCCTCGAGGTCCGCGCGCGTCCACGTGACGGACGCCTTGCCGAGCTGCACGATCATCGCCGCCTCGAGGCCGCCCTCCCGGCCGCCCGCTCAGCGCGGGGCGCCGCCGCTCCCCGCGCGGGCGCTCTGGGGCGCGCTCGCCGCCGCGAGCTCCCGGCAGCCGATCGCCCGCGCGAGGTCGTCGATCGCCTCGCGCAGCATCCGGACCAGCATCGGCAGCCGCGGCGCCGCGCCGTCCGGGGCCCGCTGGAGCGCCGCGAGCCGCGCCTCGGCGGCGGCGAGGAGGTCCCGATCGACGCGGTACGACGGGAACAGGTGGGTGAAATACGCGGACGCGAGCTCGTGCGTCCGCGTCTCGAAGACCTGCTGCACCCGCTCGAAGAACCCCTGCGCGTACGGCTCGAGCAGCGCGCGCTGGAACGACCAGTTGAAGCCCGACATGGCCGCGCTCGTCAGGTGCAGCGAGCCGTACCCGCCCTCGTGGAAGCGCTCCCACGCCGCGGCCTTCGCCGCCGGATCCGGGCGCGCCGTCTCGGCGCGCAGCGCCGCGCGCTGGCCGCGATCGGACGGGTCGCGCTCGCGCTCGGCCGCGAGCCGCGCGTCCGCGCCGGCCATGCCGCGCGCGATCCACTTCACGGCGACCGTCCAGCGCATCTCCTGGTCGATCTCGAGCCCCTCCACCTCGATCTCGCCGTCCACGAGGCGCGCGGCCAGGGCGAGATCCGGCGCGGCGTAGGCCGCGTTGAGGAGCGCCCGCGCCCACACGATCTGCGCGTCGCCGCGGGGGGCCGCCCGGAGCGCCGCGAGGGCGAGGGCGGTGAACGCGCTCGCCTCGACCTCGCGCATCGGGTCGGGCACGTAGCGCGCGAGGGCCGTCACCGCGTTCGAGAGCACGGGCTCGACGAGCGAGAGGTCGGGCTCGACGGGCAGCTTGTCCCTCACCAGCGCGAGGTACGCGGGGGAGGCGAGCTTCTGGTCGCGCACCATGCTCCAGAGCGACGACCAGAGCAGCTGGCGCAGGAGCGGATCCTCGACGCGACCCATGTGCTCGCGCACGAACGCGAGCGAGCCCGGGTCGAGCGCGATCTTGGCGAACGTGAGGTCGTTGTGGTTCGGGAACACGAAGAGCGGCGCGCGCTGCCCCCGCGCCGCGGCGACCTCGGTGGCCGCGCCCTCGATCTCGGCGGGCACCGCGTCGACCACGAGCGCGCCGCCCTCCTCGCGCGCGAGCGCCACGTCGATGCGGTGCGGCCGGAGGGTCGGGTAGTCCTCGGGGGCCGTCTGCAGCACGCGGAGCCGGCCGATGCGGTCGCCGTCGGGCTCCCACTCGGCGGTCAGCGTGTTGAGCGACGCCTGCTCCAGCCAGACGCGCGACCAGGCGCCGAGGTCGCGGGCGGAGCCCTCCTCGAGCGCGGACAGGAACTCGCGCAGGGTCGCGTTGCCGTACTGGTAGCGCTTGAAGTACCGGCGCATCCCGTCGCGGAAGGCGGGCAGGCCGATCGCCGCGACGAGCTGCTTCATCGCGGCCGCGCCCTTGCCGTAGGTGATGCCGTCGAAGTTCAGGAACGTGTGCTCGGTGTCGGCGAGCTCCCCGGCGATGGGGTGCGTCGTCACGAGCTGGTCTTGCCGGTAGGCCCAGCTCTTCATGACGTTGAACGCCTTCCACACGGCCGGCTGGAACCGGGTCGCCTGCTCCATGGCGAGGAACGCCATGTACGTGGCGAAGCTCTCGTTGAGCCAGAGATCGTTCCACCACCGCATGGTCACGAGGTTGCCGAACCACATGTGGGCCATCTCGTGGAGGAACACCTCCGCGCGCGTGAGGCGCTGGTGGTCGGTCGGCGGGTCGCGGAAGATCATCCGCTCGCTGTGGGTCACGGCGCCGGCGTTCTCCATGGCGCCGGCGTTGAACTCCGGGACGAAGACCTGGTCGTACTTGGTGAAGGGGTACGGGTAGTCGAAGAACTCGGGGTAGAAGTCGAAGCCCTGCTTGGTGATCGTGAAGAGCTCGTCCGGGTCGAGGTGCTTCTCGAGCGATCTGCGGCAGTAGAGCCCGAGCGGGATGCCGCGGTGCTCGTCGCGGACGCCGCTGTAGGGGCCGGCGATCAGCGCGAAGATGTAGGTGCTGAACCGGGTCGTCTCCTCGAACACGCGCGTCGAGCGCCCCAGGCCGGCGCCGATGGTGCGGCGGATGCGGGCGTTGCCGATGACCTCCCAGTCCTCGGGCGCGGTGACGGAGAGGCGGTAGCTCGCCTTGATGTCCGGCTGGTCGAAGCAGGGGAACAGGCGGTGGGCGCTGAACGGCTCGAGGTCCGAGTAGACGTAGTCCTCGCCGTCCTCCGGGTCGCGGAAGTGGTGGAAGCCGTCGCCGGTATGGTCGTAGTCGTTCTCGTAGACGACGCGCACGCGCGTCTCCGGGTCGAGCAGCTTCCCCGGGAGGCGGATGCGGCAGTCGGACCACTCGGGCTCGACCGGGACGCCGTTGATCTCGAGGCGCTCGATGCGCCGGCCGCGGAAGTCGATGAAGGTGTCGCCGCTGCCGCGGACGTCGAAGTAGGCGATCGCCTCGCCGCGGTAGCCGCTGTCGCCGCGCGACAGGTCGAGGGAGAGCTCGTAGCGCGCGTTGCCGATGCGCGCGGCGCGCTCCTCGGCCTCCTTCTGGGTGAGCACGTCCCGTCCAGGGCCGCCGGTCTTTTCCGTCATGACGTGCACACCCTAGGACGAACCCCCGGAGGGTGGCCAGCGATCTGGCGCGGTCGCGCGCGCCGCCCCGCCGCGAGGGGCGGGAGGGAGGCCGCCGGCGGGCGGCCGGTGGAGGGATGGGGGAGCGGACGGCCGGGTGAGAGAGCCGTCCCGCGCGGCCGGCGGCTGGGGGCACCGACCCGGGTTGGGGTACCGACCCAGGTTGGGGTACCGACCCGGGTTGGGGTACCGACCCAGGTTGGGGTGCCGACCCAGGTTGGGGAGCCGACCCAGGTTGGGGTACCGACCCAGGTTGGGGAGCCGACCCAGGTTGAGGTACCGACCCAGGTTGGGGTGCTGCCGACGCCGCGGGCGGCCTCCGGACGGAGCAGCGCGCCCTGGTTCTGTGCCAGAACGGCGTTGTTTTGTGCCAGGGGAGGGGGGTCCGGCACCGGCACAAACGCAATGCATTGCGACACACCGGGGTCCGGACCCCTCGAGAACGCTCGGCGGAGCGATTTTCAGGGCAAGATTGTGCCAGAAAACGCGTTTTTTGAGGATTTTCTGTGCCAACGACCCCGCGTACCCCCTCCTCTTTGTGCCAGAAGGGGGTGCCGGACCCCTTCGGACCGCAACGCAGAGCGCTGGCGGGGGTGCCGGACCCCTCCCGGGACGCAATGCAGAGCACGCGCGGAGGTGCCGGACCCCCTCCTGGCGCAAGGCCGCGCGAGTGGGGGAGCGCGGCGCTGGCTCGGCGCGGCCCTCGAACGCCCCGACGGGCCGAGCCCGAGCGCCTACCAGGCCGGGCGCGTGCCGTGGTGGCGCGTGCGCGGGCTCGCTATGCTCGGGCCATGGAGCGCGCGCCGGTATCCTGGGTGATCGACCCCGACGATCCGCGGGCCCCGCCGCAGGAGATCTGGGACCGGATGACCCCGGAGGAGCGGCAGCGCGTCGTCGATGCGCTCCCGTCGGAGCTCGAGATCTCCGAGGCGAGCCCGCCCGAGGGCGACTTCCACTTCAACGCGAAGCTGGCGGCCCGGGACACGCTGGGCGGACACTTCCAGAGCATCGGCAAGCGCGTGTACCTCGCGTGCGAGCTGCCGGTCTACTACGCGGCAGGGCGCATGGTCGCGCCGGATCTCATCGCGGTGCGCGACGTCGAGGTGAAGGAACGCGCCTGCTGGTCCGTGAGCGCGGAGGGCAAGGGGGTCGACCTGGCGCTGGAGATCCTCTGGAACGAGCGGAGCCAGGAGGAGCTCGAGAACCTCGCCGTCCGCTACGCGTCGCTCGGGATCCCCGAGTACTTCGTCTTCGATCGCCGGCGCCGCCAGCTGCGCGGCTTCCGGCTCGCCCAGGGCAGCGCGCGCTACGAGCCGATCGCCCGGAAGGGGGGCCTGCTCGCGAGCGCCGTGCTCGACCTGGACCTGGGCCTGGAGGGTGACCGGCTGTGCTTCTACCACGCGCTGGCCCGTCTGCCGGAGCCGCGCGAGGTGCTCGCCAGGCTCGGCGCGATGGTGAACGACCTCATGGCGTTGCGTGAAGAGGCGGAGCAGCGGCTCGATGAGGAGCGGCAGCGCGCCGACGACGCCGAGCGGAGGTTGGCCGAGGCTCTGGCCGAGCTGGAGTGCCTCAGGCGTGAGCGCGGCTGAGTGCGCGCGGAGCGCCTGCGTGGCATCACGCTCGGCTTATCGACCAGCACCTTCCAGGTCCCGCTCGAAGCGCACGTGGGTTTGCAGCCGGCGCTCCTGCGCGACGATCCCGAGCTAGTGATAGGTGCCCCCGCACCGCGCTCGTCGCCGTGCTTCTCATTGATCTCGAGCGCCAGCGCCTGGAACGCCCGCTGCCCCCACGCGCGCAGCGCCGTGAGGACGCGCTCTGCGTGATCCGTCTCCGGCGAGAACGGATAATCGAGGAAGCCATCGAGGCACCATTGCAGCTCCCCGAGAAGGTCGCTGTTCGGCCGTCCCTCCACTGGAAACGCCTCTGCACCGGAGGCATCCTCGGACGCGCACGTGTCGCTTCTGCGGCGTCTACAGATCCTCGAGCGCGCGCGGCTGCACGGCGCTGCGGGCCCGAAGCCGGCGAGCGGCGTTCTTCCGAACGGCGGCCTGCTTCCATCGCGTGGCTCGCGCGCGGGGCTGCCAGCCCCTGGCTGGTCGCGCCCGCGCGGGCTCGCTATGATTCGGACCATGCAGCGCGCGCCGACGTCCTGGGAGATCGACCCCGACGATCCTCGGGCTCCCCCGCAGGAGCTCTGGGATCGCATGACGCCGGAGGAGCGGCAGTGGGTCCTCGACACGCTCCCGTCGGAGTTCGAGGTCTCGGAGGCGAGCCCTCCCGAAGGCGACTTCCACTTCAACCCGAAGGTGGCGGCCCGGGACACGCTGGGCGGGTATTTCCAGCGCATCGGGCGGCGCGTGTACCTCGCGTGCGAGCTGCCGGTCTATTACCCGGCAGAGCGGATGTTCGCGCCGGATCTCATCGCCGTGCTCGACGTGGAGGTGAAGGAGCGGGCCCACTGGTCCGTGAGCGCCGAGGGCAAGGGCGTCGACTTTGCGCTGGAGATCCTATGGAGAGGAAAGAGCAAGAAGGATCTCGAGGACAACGTCACCCGCTACGCGTCGCTGGGCATCTCCGAGTACTTCGTCTTCGACCGGCGCCGCCGCCAGCTCCGCGGGTTCCGGCTCGTCCAGGGCAGCGGGCGCTACCAGCCGATCGTCCCGCAGGAGGGGCGGCTCTCGAGCGCGGTGCTCGCCCTGGACCTCGGCCTGGACGGCGATCGGCTGCGCTTCTTTCACGGGCAAGATGCGCTGCCGGAGACGCGCGAGCTGCTCGACAGGCTCGGCACGATGGTGGGCGACCTCGAGGCGCGCATCGAGCGGACCGAGCTGCGGCTCGATGAGGAGAGACGGCGGCTCGATGAGGAGAGACGGCGGCTCGACGAGGAGCGGCAGCGCGCCGACAAGGAGCGGCAGCGCGCCGACGAGGAGCGGCAGCGCGCCGACGAGGCCGAACGGCGGCTGGCCGAGGCCCTCGCCGAGCTCACGCGCCTCAAGCGCGAGCGCCGCTGAGCGCCCGCCGGAGGCGCGCGCGACCTCCCTGGCCCCAGCCGAGCTCGGCTCACCGCCCCGGCGGGCTGCGCCGCCACGCCAGCGCGGCGGCGATCCCCGCGAGCGCGAACGCCGCCTGGAGCAGGTGCACGAGCAGCGACACCGCGATGGCGGAGCTCGCGGTGAGCCCGAGCAGCGGGGCGGCGAGCGTGAAGGCGCCGTCGGTGGCGCCGATCTGCCCCGGGATGAGGTCGCCGGCCGCCGTGCCCGCCGCGCCCACGCCGTACGCGGCGAGCGCGCGGAGCGGGCCGCTCTCGGCGCCGACGGCGGCGAGGAGCACGGCGTACTGCGCCGCCTGGAGCGCGCGGCCCGCGACGCAGGCGGCGAACGGCCACGCCGGGACGGGCGCGCGCTCGCGGACCGCCTCCTGGAAGGCGGCGGTGAGCTGGCCGGCGCGGGCGAACCGCCGGGTGATCCACGCCGAGGCGGCGCGCTGCCGCGCCGCGAAGGCGACGCCGAGGCCGCTCGCGACGAGGAGCGCGGCGTGCGCGAGCACGCCGAGGGCGAACGGGGAGGCGCCGCCGCCGATCCGGAAGAGCGCCGCGGCCGCGAGGAGCGACAGCGGCGCCGCGCCCAGGAGCGCGAGCGACTGGTTCGCCGTGGCGATCGCCGCCGCGCGCGGGGCGCCGACGTAGGGGGCGAGCAGCGCGCCCTTGACCGCCTCGCCCGCTGCGCGGCCGGCCGGCATCAGCGTCATGACGGGGTAGGAGACCGCGTGGATGCGAAGGAGCTCGGCGGCCGGGACGCGCCGCGGGGCGCAGAGCAGGCCGGTCGCGAGCGCCTCGCAGCCGACGCGCGCCGCCTCCAGCGCGACCAGGAACGGCAAGAACGGCGCGGCGCGGATCACCGCGGCGAGCATCTCCGCCGCGCCGACATGGCGGATGAGCGCGGCCAAGGCGGCCAGACCGAAGGCCGCGAGCGCCGCGTGGAGCAGCGCCCTCCACCGCGCGCGGCGGGCGGCGGGCGCGTTCAGGGCGGCGGGCGGAGCGACCGGGACGAGCGCCCCGCCGACCGGCGCGGGCCCGGGGTCGCCGCCGGAGCATTCCTCTGCCGCTCGGGCCGGAGGCAAGGGAGCCATGCGGAGAGGGGCTGCGAGGCGCATGCCGGCGCCATGTGGGCGCGGCGTGCGCACGCGGCGGTGAGCTGCCTCGCGGAGCAGGCACCCTGGGCAGGCAACGCGCGCGCGGTCGTGACGCGGTAGTGAGCTGCCTCGCGGAGCGCAGGCGCCCTGAGCGAGCAGCGCGCGCACGCGGCGGGCCCGCGTGCGCGCGACCGCTCACGCAGGCGCGAGCGGCGCGTGGAGGCGCGCGCCCGGCACCACGATGCCCCCGCGGTCGCCGGGGGTGAGCGAGCCGAAGCGCTCGCGGAACACCGGCGGCAGCGGCCGCGCCCCGGGCGGAGCGAGCCACAGGCGCAGCAGGTGCCGCTTGCGATCCGGCTCCGGCCAGTCCTCGAACGCCGTGCGATCGTGCAGCAGCGTGTGGTTATGCACGAGCTGGATGTCGCCCGGGCGGAGCTCCATGGTCATGTGGAGCGCCGGGTCGTTGGCGAGCGCGTCGAACAGGTCGAGCGCCTCGACCTGACGCGCCGTGAGCGGCGGGACGTCGGGGAAGCGGCGCGCCGACTCGATGTACTGTCGCTGGTAGATCGCGGACAGGAGCCCAGCGTGCCAGTTGAGCACGGGGATGCGGAAATACGGCCTCTCGCCCGCCGGCACCTCGCCGCGGCGATCGGTCTCGATCGGCGCGAACAGCGCCTCCACGAGGTCCGGGCGCGCGCGCCGCATCTCGTTGTACAGCGTGATCGAGCTGACCAGGGCCGAGAGCCCGCCCGCCCGCGCGGTCCGGAGGCAGAGCAGCGCCACGACGTCGCACGAGTCGGTGTGGAACGTCTGCCGCTCGCGCGTCTGGTAGACACGCACGCTCGGGTCCTGGCTCGACAGGCCGAGGTCCTTGACGTGACCGAGGACGTGCCCGCGCGCGTTCTGCGAGCGCGCGCTCCCGAGGTGGCTGCCGATGCCGAGGAACGCGATCGCGGCCGCGCGCAGGTCGTCGCGGCCGCCGCGGTCGAGCCAGCGGCCGCGCAGCCCGCGGAGCAGGGCGAAGCCGCGGCCGTCGAGCACCTCGTCGAGCACGCGGCGGAGGCGCGCGGCGAGCGTCGGCAGCGGGAAGCCCTCGCTGCGGATCTGCGCCGGATCTGCGCCCGTCTCGCCGAAGCGGCGGACGGCGGCCTCGACCTCCTCGACCTCCGCGGGCGTGAGGTGCTCGATCCAGCCGTCGCCCCGCGCCATCGCGGGGCCGTACCAGGCCGCGGGGCCGGCGATGTGCGCCGGGATCTGCGAGAGGTCGGCGATCGGTGCGGTCGGTTCGGAGCTCATCGTCTGCCCTCGGGTCGCGGCGCGGCGGGCGCTCGCTTCCCGCGCGCGGGAAGGGAGCGCGCTGCCGCCGGCGTCGCAAGGCGATCCTCGTGCCGCTTTGCCTGGAGCGGACAATATCAGGGGACGTATCTTGCCGCGATGCCGATCCCCGATCTGGCCCGCGTGGGCGCCTTCCTGGAGGAGGTCGCGAGCGAGCGCATGCTGCCGTTCTGGCGGCGCCTCGCTCCGGGCGACGTGACGTCGAAGGCGCGACGGTCGCCGACCCCGGCGACGTCGTGACGACCGTGGATCTCGCGGTGGAGCGGCGCCTGCGCGAGGGCCTGCTCTCCGCCGGAGCCGGCGCCTAGTCGCGAGCCGCCCAGGCTCGTCCTGCTCAGGGCCCGTAGAGCAGCGCGGCGCCGTCCTTGTCCTTCTGGGTCAGCGTGAGCGCCCACGTGTTCGTCCCGTTGCAGTGCGGATAATGCATGACCGAGCTCGAGTCGTACGTCGTGAGCGCGCGCCAGCTGTTGTCCTCGAAGCACGTGCCGGACTCGGGTCGCGTGTGCTCGTGGCGGAAGCCCAGCGCATGGCCGAGCTCGTGGCGCAGGATGCCCGCCAGCGTGAGCGGCGGGGCCGTGTCGAACGACGACGCGTCGATCAGGACATTGCGATCGGCGCGCGAGAAGCTCGGAAAGAACGAGCGGGCGAGGTACTTCCCGGAACGGACCGGTCGGACGTCGAACACGACGTTGTTGTTGCTGGCCCTGCAGCGCGCGTCCTCCGCGCTGACGTGCACGAAGTCGACCTGCGCCGCCTGCTCCCAGGCGCCAGCTGCGTCGGTCATGGCCTCGACCACGGCGTCGTAACGGGCGTTGAAGCTCGTGCTGACACAGTAGGTGATGTTCAGCTTCTCCACGTCGTTCCATCTCGCGTCGACGCCGCTCACCTGATGCACGATGAGCGCCCCGTCGCGTACGTGCCGGTCGAAGAACCGGCGGAGCTCGAGCTCATCCTGGAGGGGCGTGTCACCGTCGACGATGTACAGGCCGCTCTCCGGTTCGCGGTACACCGTCGCGGCGAAGGCCTCGAAGCTCTCCGCGGTATCGCCCACGGCCTCGGCGCCGGCGAGGTCCGGCTCGGCGATGCAGCCGACGCCGAGGAGCGCCGCACCTACGGTCAATGCTGCGCGATTGAAGGTCGAGAAGGCGGGGTGAAAAGGGGTCCAGTTCATCGACATCGCTCCTCCGGAGGCGGGCAGCGCCCGCCGCCTGCGGGTGACAGGACAGCCAGCAAAGTCGTTCGCGGGCGCCCGGCGCGGCTCAGGAAAATGCGCTGTCCCACGGAAGACCGGATCCAGAACACGAGTCGCACGACCGGGGCGAACTCGCCGACGATCGCGCGGTACGGACTGCGCGCGTCTCGGTCGGCCGCAGCTGGCCTGAGCCTGGGACGATCAGCGCGCGCGCGATCGGCCGGCAGGTCAGGGCCGCGAGATCACGCGCGGCGGGCGCGCAGCGCGGCGTCGGCGCTGAACACGGCGAGCCCGGTCCAGATGCAGGCGAAGCTCACCGCCTGGGTGGCCGTGAACGGCTCGCCATAGACCAGCACGGCCAGCAGGAACTGACCGCTGGGCGCGAGGTACTGGAGGAAGCCGAGGGTGGTGAGCGACAGGCGTCGCGCCGCGTTGGTGAACCAGACGAGCGGCAGCGCGGTGATGATGCCGGTGGCGGCGAGGAGGAGGTCGGTGCGGAGATCCACGTGGCCCATGGCGCCGGCGCCCTGGGCGTGGAGGGTGGCCAGGTAAGCCGCGCCGAGCGGGGCGACGAACAGGGTCTCCAGCGTGGAGCCCGGGAGCGCGTTGACGGCCACGACCTTCCGCAGCAGGCCGTAGACACCGAACGTCCCGGCCAGGGCGAGCGCGATCCAGGGGACCGAGCCGGCGCGCGCGGCGAGGTGTACGACGCCCGCGGCGGCGAGGCCGAGCGCGATCCACTGCGCCGGGCGCGGCCGCTCGCGCAGGAAGACCATGCCGAGGAGCACGCTGAGCAGCGGGTTGATGAAGTAGCCGAGGCTCGCGTCGAGCACGCGCCCCACCGCGACGGCGTAGATGAAGAGGACCCAGTTCGCCGAGACGAGCGCGCCGGTCGCCGCCATGGCCCCGACGACGCGCCGGTCGCGGAGCGCCGCGACGAGCGCGCGGAGCTGCCCCGTGGCCAGCGTGAGCGCCGCGAACGCGAGCAGGCTCCACACCGTGCGGTGGGCCAGGATCTCGACCGCGCCGACGTGCCGGAGCTGCTTCCAGAAGACGGGAACGACGCCCCACGCGCTGTAGGCGGCGATGCCGTAAACGACGCCCAAGGCCGCTTCTCGGCGGCTCTCGCGAGCGTTCTCGGGCGTGCGCATGAACGGTGATGCCTTCCCGGGCGCGATCCTTCCGGCCCGGCGCAGCCGTCGCGGGGCGCCGCTCGCGTCCAGCCGCGGCGAACATGTCCAGGTTGCTCCCGGATTTCAAGCGTCTTGTGCGGGCGGGACCGCCGTCATCGCGGGTCGCTCCTCAGCTCCGGCACGAGGACCTCGATCCGGCGGCGGTAGGCCGAGCTCGGGTGCTCCGCGACGAAGCGCTCCGCGCGGGCGCGCGCCTCGCCGCCGCGGCCGAGCGCCTTCAAGGCGCCGATCGCGATCACCTCGCGCTCCTGGGAGAGCGCGCCGCTCGGGAAGCGCGCGCGGTGGACGTCGGTGAGCGCGAGCGCCTCGGCGGGGCGCGCGCCGAGCGCGTCCTGCGCGCGCTGCAGCAGGCCGGTCTCCGTCTCGGCGTCGGGCAGCGCCGCCTGCGCCGGATCCCCCGCGACCTTCGCGTCGGTCGCCGGGGCGGGCGCGCGCGGGGGCGCCGGCGCGCTCGCCGGAGGGCGCGGCGGCTCCGGATCGAGCCCGCGCGCCGGCGGCGCCGCAGGGGGGGCGTCCGCGGGGACCGCCGGCGCTTCCGCGACGGGGGCGGCGGTGGGCGCCGCTTTCGGCGCGGTCGCCACCGCCGCGGCGCGGGGCGGTCCGGGCGGCGGCTGCGAGCGCGACGGCATGAGCCACACGGCCCCGACGAGCACGGCGCCCACGGCCGCGCCGATCGCCAGGCCGGAGAGGACCGTCGGCGGCGCGACGGCCACGGTTGGAGCGAGCCCCGCCGGCACGGCGGAGCCGCCCGACGGCGCGGCCGAGCCGCCCGACGGGCCTGGCCCCCCGAGCGGGAGCCGCGCCGCGAGCCGCGCCAGCCGGGCCTCGTCCGGCCCGTCGCGCCGCGCGGCCTCGAGCCCGAGCCGGAGCGCGTCCGGGCTGCCGTCCGCGTCGATCAACCTGGGAAGCTCGTCGCTCATGCGCTGCTCCTCGCGGTCATCCGCGCGGCCTCGGCCGGCGCCGCGACGAGCTCCTGCCGGCGCATCGTCGCCTCGATCTGCGCCCGCGCCGCGCGCAGCCGCGAGTACGCCGTCTGCAGCGGACACCCCGCCGCCTGCGCGATCTCCGCCATCGGCATCTGCTCGATCTCGTACAGGACGAACACGGCGCGCTTGTCGTCGTCGAGCTGATCGAGCGCCGCGTCGAGCCGATCGAGCGCGCGGCGGCGGTCGAGCGTCTCGTCCTGCGGCGCCGCCATGATCTGCTCGGGGACGGTGCCCGCCACCTCCTCGCGCCTCCGGTGCGGCCGCCGCCGGTACTCCGACGCGAGCCGCAGGCAGATGCCGTAGAGCCATGTGCGCAGCGCCGAGCTGCCATCGAAGGTGTCGAGCTTCCGGTGGACCACGAGGAACACCTCCTGGCAGACATCCTCGACGTCGGCGTCGCGAACGCCGAGCCTTCGCAGCACGCGCCACACGTAGGCCGCGTTCTCTTCGAAAATCTGCTGGAGGGTCATCCGGAGGGGCCGAGGCAGCGACGCCCGCGGCCCTCCCTGGATGGCCCGGGGGGCGAGCCTTTATCAAGGAAAGTGAACGTCGAGAACGACGTCGGCCGTCCCCGCCAGCGGGGCCGCCCGGAAGACCTGGCGGTCCCGGTCCTGTGCGTCGATGTAGCAAAACGTGTCCCGCGCGAGCGGTGTCGCATGGAAGGCACGGAACCGACGCGACGAGAGCTGGTGTGAACGGAACAAAGCCTGCGCCGCGCGGGGGATGTTTGGTAGCATGGCCCACACGATGTCCGGCGACAGAAGCGCATCGACAGCGACGTTGAGCACCACGGCATCGATGCGACTTGGCGCGCCGACCGCCGGGCGCGTGAGCTCGGGGGCAGGCATCGTGCTGCTCTATGCGCCCAATTACGAGCAGTTTCGCCCGGCGTACAGCCTCTCCGAGTCGGGCTCGGTCCTCGGCCGCGACCCGAGCGCGGACATCTACATACCGACGCGCACCGCGTCGCGCCACCACGCCCGCATCGAGCGGCGCGGGGGCGTCTGGCAGCTCCTCGATCTCGGCGGCCGCAACGGCACGCTGCACAACGGCGAGTTCGTCGCCGACGCCGTCCTCGCGCACCTCGACGAGATCCGGATCGGCGACGCCATCTTCAAGTTCGTCGAGAGCGACGCCGAGAGCTACGCGCACTACCGCATCGACGGCGCGTATTTCGACGATCCGGACGCGCCGGCGGGGGCTCGGCCGCGCGCCTCGACGAGCCGGATCGTCGGCGGCTACCAGAGCCAGCGCCTCGCCGGGAGCCTGCGCGAGATCGCGCGCAGCGAGCTGTCGGTGCTGATCCTCGGCGAGAGCGGGACCGGAAAGGAGATCTTCGCCGAGCAGCTCCACGACTGGAGCGGCAGGCGCGGGCCGCTCCAGGCCGTCAACTGCGCGGCGATCCCCGCCGCGCTCATCGAGGGGGAGCTCTTCGGGCACCAGCGCGGCGCCTTCTCGGGCGCCGACCGCGACCGGCTCGGCATCCTCCGCGCGGCCCACCAGGGCACGCTCCTGCTCGACGAGATCGGGGATATGCCGCTCGAAGCCCAGGCGAAGCTCCTCCGGGTGATCCAGTCGAAGGAGATCACGCCGCTCGGCGCGTCGCAGCCCGAGCAGGTCGACGTGCGGATCGTCGCCGCCACCCACCGCGATCTCGACGCGCTCCAGCAGACGGGCGCCTTCCGCGCCGACCTGTTCGCTCGCCTGAACGAGCTCCGCATCACCCTCCCGCCCTTGCGCGAGCGCAAGGAAGACATCTTCTCGCTGTGCATCGCGCTCGCGAGGCGCCACGGTCGGCCCGTGGCGCGGCCCAGCATGGCGTTCATGGCGGGCCTGCTCCACCACGATTTCCCCTACAACGTGCGGGAGCTCGAGGCGCTCATCAAGCGCTGGGCCGCGAGGGATCGCGGCGCCGAGCTCGACGTCGAGGACCTCAGCGACGAGATCCGGCGCACGATGCGGGGCTACGGCGCCCGGAGCTCGGCGTCGCAGCCGCCGCCCGCGGACGAGGCCCGCGCCACGCCGATCCCGGACGAGGCGCCGATGCCTGCAGGCGAGGGGGCGTACGCGCCGAGGGCGACGCTGCCGCCGAGGATCTCCCCGGACGAGAAGGTGCTGCGGGAGCTCCTGGTGCAGCGGCGGGGGAACGTCGCCGCGGTGGCGCGCGAGCTCGGGAGAGATCGCGCGCAGGTGCACCGGTGGATCCGGCGATTCAACATGAACATCGACGACTTCCGCTGATCCGCGCGGCGCGGTGATCGAGGCCGGCTGATCGCGGGCCGGAGGGGCGAGCGGATGGCTCATCGCCGCGCGCGTCGACGCGCGCGGGCGGCAACTTCCGCCGAGCTGGATCCGTCCATCGCTGGGGGAAAATGGCGCTGTCGCAGGCGGCGAGCGCAACGCCGAGCCCATGTCCGCGAACGGCGATCGTGAGATGTCACGTGACGAATCGGTCTGCGATCGTGACATGTCACGATGCGAGCGTGACATGATGGTTCATGATCGAAGCATTCATGTTGTCGGCTTGACGTAGATAGGAGCTCGCGCTAGACCGTCAGCGCGAGTCGAGGACGGCCGGAGGGTCTAGGCCGTCGCGAGGAGCCCGGTTCTCGGTCCTCCTGCGGGCGCTCTGCAGGCTCGCGGGGGTCGGTCCGCCACCGATTCGTGGTCCACTCTTTGGATTGTGGAATGAGGGGTATCTCCATGGCGAGAATGCGCGCGTTGAGGGAGCGGTGTGCCGGTTTTTCGGCTCGTTTGACGTTGCCGAGGGTGCTCTTCGCGGGGTCGCTCCTCGTCGGGGCGGTGCTCGCGACGACGACGTCCGACGCCGCGGTGCACGGATCGATCTGCCAGCCTCAGTATGGGACGGACGAGGAGGTCACGAGCCACCTGCTGAGCGGGACCTACGGTTTTCAGGGCGCCTCCTTGCTGTGTCCGGTGCCGATCGAGGCGAACCTCGGATCGGGGACGATCAATTTCTCTGCTGTCGTGGACGATCAGACGGGCGATGAGGTTCTGGGCGTCATGTCGTGCCGAGGCCGCGTCTATGACGGGTCGGGGAACGTGCTGGGGACGACCCCCTTCGCGAGCACGACGGGGGTGTTCACCGGCGTCGCGACGCTGAATTTCAGCGTCAACATCGGCACCGGCTCGGCGTCGAACAGCTACGTGGTCGAGTGCGTGCTTCCGCCGGTGCTGGGCGGCACGAGCAGCAACACTCAGTCGGGTGTTCGCTCCGTTCGTGCGTTCTAACCCTTCACCGTCTGGCAAGGCCGTGCGCTACTCAACTATGCTG
Source organism: Sorangium sp. So ce185 (assembly GCF_051526825.1). Lineage (NCBI taxonomy): Bacteria > Pseudomonadati > Myxococcota > Polyangiales > Polyangiaceae > Sorangium > Sorangium sp. So ce185. The sequence continues at coordinate 3,695,937 of NZ_CP150316.1, forward strand.
AGCCTCGTGGCCGTCGCCTGCTCGATCGGCGCGGTGGGGTACGTCGAGCATCGGCTGCGTACGGTCGATCAGGCCACCCTCGCGGCGGTCGGGCCGGGTGGACCTTCCGCCGGAGAGGATCCGGCCGCGCGAGCGCGGGCGATGGATGCCTTCTATCAGGAGCTCAGCGATCGGGTGGAGAGGGAACCTCCGGATCCACGCTGGCGCGCCGAGGCGGAGGAGGAGCTCGGCGCGAAGCTGCGCGAGGCGCTGCCGCGGGAAGTGCAGGTGACCGCGCTCGCGTGCGCGTCGACGCTGTGCCGCCTGGAGCTCTCGCACCCGCAGATGGACACGCTGTCGAGCGCCCTCGTGGAGAAGCTGATCGCGCGCGCCGTCGTCGGCGATATGGGCACCAACTTTCAGCGGTTCCCCGGCCGCACGCGTGTCTACCTGAGCCGTCCACCCGGGTAGCCGCGGCGGCCGGCCCAGGGCGACGCTCGGGCGACCGGCCGCATGGGAAGGAGCGCGCCCTCCCCGCAAGCCTCGGCGTCGGCGGCGCCTCGACGAGGCGCAGGCCTCCAGGGCAGTCCTGCGCGCCCGCTCCGTGCGCTCGCCGGAGATCCGCCGTGCTCGCGTCCGCCGCCGCGCAGCGCGTGCGCGCCGCAGCGCGCGCGCCGCCGAGCCCAGCGCCCGCCGGGCCCGACGGCGTGGGCCCTGTGCGCGCCGGCGCGCAGCCACGCGGGCAAGGCCGCGGCTCACGCCCGGCGGGCGAGCTCTCGTCGCTCGCCGCCGCGCCGCGAGACCAGCGTGGCACCCGCGTTGCTGGCGCGGAGCGCGGCGCCGGGATCTGCGCCGAGCACAGCGAGGTTGAGAATGCGAAGTATCTACTCTGTGGCAGGGCTATGCGCATGCGCAGCGATGATGGTCGCGTGCATGCACAACACGAGCGACGAGACGGAGCCTGGAGAGACACGGCCGGGGGAGACAGAGCCCGAAAAGATGGGATTCGTCACCGTCCAGTGGTCGATCGAGGACAAGACCGACGCCTCTCAATGCAAGGCGTACGGCGCGAGCGCGGTCGAGCTGATGCTCATCGACGCGAAGAACAACCAGGTCACCAGGCAGGTGGTCCCGTGCGAGCGGTTCGACACGAGCGTCCAGGTCACCGCCGCTGACTACGTCGGGACGATCACGCTCGTCGACGAGAACGGTAGGCCGGTCAGCGAACCGCAGCCGGTCGGGCCGTTCGAGGTCTCCGCAACCGAGCAGGCGACGCGCCGGGTCAGCTTCCCCGCCGCCGAGGGGCAGCGGGACAACCAGGGGCAGCGCGGTACGCATCGACCGCGCGACCGGCAACGACGGTAGAACGCGGGCGGGGCGCGCCGCCGGCGCGGCCCCCGGAGCGAGCCAGATCGCGGGCCGAGCCGCCGCGGCAGGATCGGGCCGAGCCGCCGCGCCGCCGCCAGGCCAAAGGAGCACCGGCGAGTCGTGGTCACATGTGAACATGAAGGCGGGAAGGCGGGAAGAAAACCTTCATGATCTTCCCGCCTTCCCGCCTTCGTGTGGACTCTCTCTGGGCAAAGTTGACCGCTACCCACCGGCGAGTCGTCCTCGGCGAGACGCCCTCAGAGCGGCGAGGGCGCCGCCCGGTCTCGCCGCGCCCCCGCGGAGAGCTCTCGCCCCTCGACCAGCTTCAGGAGCTTCTCCTTCGTGGTCAGCCCCACGTGGCGCGCCACCTCCTTGCCCCCGGCGAACGCGACGACCGTGGGGAGCCCGCGGATGCCGAAGCGGCGGGCGAGCGCCGGGCTCCGGTCGCCGTTCACCGCCACCACCTTGAGGCGACCTGCGCCCTCCTCCGCCACCTTGTGCAGGATCGGCGCGAGCGCGCGGCACGGCGGGCACCACTCCGCGGTGAACTCGACGAGGACGGGCACCCCGGCCTCCAGCACCTCGGCGTCGAAGTCGAGCTCGTTGATCTCGTGGATGGGATTCGTGGACATTGCGCGAGCCTCCATGCCTTGGCAGGTCTCGACGCCGGCATCCATTACAGCGCGCGCCGGTGTAATGTGGGCGCGGCTCGAGACCTGACCTCCGTAGACCATGGAAGCCATCAAGGACGCGGACGACATCCTGGGTCGCGTGTCGCACCTTGTGCGCGTCGAGCGTGCGGCGCTCGCCGCGCTGGCGCGCGCCGAGGGGGTGACGCCCGAGGATGCGGTCGACTGCGTGCAGGAGGGCCTCTGCACGCTGCTCACCGTCGCGCAGCGCGGCGAGCTCCCGGAGGACGCCGGCGCGTGGGGAGGCGTGCTCGCCGGCATGGTGCGGAACGCCGCGCGCAACCGGCGCCGCCGGCACTTCCGCGCCCGGCCGCACGAGGACCTCGACGCGCACCCGGAGGCCGCCGGGGTCGTCCCGGCGACCGACGAGGCGATCGCGCGCGCGGAGGAGCACGTGCGCTTGCGCGCGTGCGTCGAGGAGCTCTGCGAGATCCAGAAGGCGGTGGTGACCCTGCGCATGCTCGAGGAGCAGCCGGGGGAGGACGTGGCGCGCGCGCTCGGCATCTCGGCCGGCCACGTCGCGGTCCTCCTGCACCGCGCCAAGGCCGCGCTGCGCGCCTGCATGACGGCGCCGCCCTGATCGCGGCCGATCGCGGGCGGCGCGCGATCGGGAGCGCGCGCTCGCTCCCGATCGCGCGCGGCGCGGCGGCGCTCGGGTCTGCTATGTCTCGGGCGAGACGCCATGAGCTCCTCCCCGCCTGCCTTGCGCATCCTCGCGCCCGACGAGCCGCCCGCGTTCGAGGTGGTGAATCCCCAGGGGCGATCCAGCGCGGTCCTGCTCTGCGATCACGCCTCCAACGCGGTCCCGCGGCGCCTCGCCGAGCTGGGCGCGCAGAAGGAAGCGCTCTGCCAGCACACCGGCTGGGACATCGGCGCGGCGCGCCTCGCGCGGCGCCTGTCCGCCCTCCTCGACGCGGCGCTCGTGCTCTCCGGCTACTCCCGCCTGGTCATCGACTGCAACCGGCCGCTGGGCTCGCCGACCTCCATCCCCGAGATCAGCTGCGGCGTGCCCATCCCCGGCAACGCCATCGACGCCGCGGAGGCCGCGGCGCGCGCGGACGCGTGCTTCTGGCCCTACCACCGCGCCATCGACGCGCTCCTCGACGAGCGGCGGGAGCGCCGGAAGAGCACGGCGATCCTCAGCGTCCACAGCTTCACCCCGTCGATGCCCGGCCAGGACCGGCCCTGGCACGCCGCGGTCCTCTACGGCCGCGATCGGCGGCTCGCCGCGCCCTTCCTCGAGGCGATGCGCCGCGAGCCCGGGCTCTGCGTCGGCGACAACGAGCCGTACCGCGTGACCGATGGGGGCGATTACGGCATCCCCGTGCACGGCGAGGCCCGCGGCCTGCCGTGCGTGCTCCTCGAGATCCGCCAGGACGGGCTGCTGAGCGACGACGGCGTGGAGGCCTGGGCGCAGCGCCTCGCCGCGATCTACCGGGAGATCGAGCCCGGGCTCTTCCCCGGGGCCGGCGGCGCGTGACCGGGGCCGCGCGCGGCCCCGCCCCCCGCGGGGACCGCCGGGCCGACGTCATTGACAAAAAAAGTTGTCAAGGTTAAGCCTGACGTGTGGCTGACGTTGACGTCGAGATCCGCCGCGGCCACGGCGGCCGTCGAGCTCGTCGAGAGCCGGCTGCTCGCGGAGCTCGGCTCCCGGATCGCGACAATTCGAAAGGAGCCAACATGCCAGTGAAAAAAGACGCGTCCGGCCGCCGGAGCGTCCAAGCGGAGGTCGAGGTCCCCGGCAGCCCCGAGGAGGTGTGGCGAGCCATCGCGACCGGGCCCGGGATCTCGTCGTGGTTCGTGCCGAGCGACGTGGAGGAGCGCGAGGGCGGCGCCGCCGTGTCTCACTTCGGCCCGGGCAACAGCATGGACTCGGTGTCGAAGATCACGGCCTGGGATCCGCCGCGCCGGTTCGCCGCCGAGAGCCCGGAGGACATGGGGCCGGGGAGCCCCGCCGTCGCCACGGAGTGGATCGTCGAGGCGCGGTCCGGCGGGAGCTGCGTCGTGCGCGTGGTGCACAGCTGGTTCGCGAGCACCGACGACTGGGACAAGCAGTTCGAGGGTCACGAGCAGGGCTGGGTCGCCTTCTTCCGCATCCTGCGGCTCTATCTCTCCCATTTCCGCGGAGAGCCCAGCGCGGCGCTCCAGGTGATGGGCGCCGGCCCCGCGCCGCTCGCCGCGACGTGGGACGCGCTGGTCGGCCAGCTCGGGCTCGCGGGCGCCGCCGAGGGCCAGCGGGTGAGCACCTCCGCCGGCGCGCCGCCCCTCGCCGGCGTCGTCGAGCGCGCCGGGCCGAGCGAGCATCCGGAGCTGCTCCTGCGGCTCGACGAGCCGGCGCCCGGCATCGCCCACATCTTCGCGCTCCCCATGGCCGGCAAGATCTTCCTGCCGATCCGCCTCTACCTGTACGGCGACCAGGCCAAAGCCGCGGCCGCCCGCGCCGAGCCGTCGTGGCAGGCGTGGATGGCCGAGCGCTTCTCTCCTGGTCCGTGAGCCGGGGAGGCCGCCGAGGCGGAAGGGGCGGGAGCTCCCGGGGGACGCCTGGCCTCGTTCACGCGAGCGCGGCGGCGCTGCGGCGTAGGACCAAGGTCCCATGGCGCGCAGGGCCGCCATGACCCCACCATGGCCGCGACATGCACCGCGAGAGGCGAGCCCTGTGCCCGCCGCTGGCGGTGTATATGCCATCGTCATGACGGCCATGAATCCAAGGTGCCAGCGACTCATCGAGATGCACCTGCAGCACGGCGAGAGCCTCCTGGCTCGCTCCGAGGGGGGAACGTCGGTCGGCTGCGAGCCGCACCCCGATCTGCCGCATCTCTACACCGTCGACGCGGGCCAGCTGGCTCCCGGCGAGCCGTTTCGGTACGTGGTGCGCGGCGCGGACGGGACCGAGAGGGCGGAGCGGTACTTCGCCCACTCGCTCGATCAGGGAGGGCCCGTGGACGTGTGGGAGGGGATCCGCGCCGTCGACAACGCCTTTTACACGGCCGAGGTCCAGCGTCACTTCGAGCGCCGCGGGTTTGCCGTGGTCCGAGGCGTCCTGTCCGCGGACGTGGTGAGCGCCCTGCGCGCCGTCGTGCACCCCCTGATCGCCGACGTGTGGGGGGAGGACAGGGCGGCCTACCGCGACAAGATCAACCTGGAGAAGGTGCTGCTCCAGGTCCCTTATCTGCTCCAGGCGCTGGCCGAGAAGCTGGGGCCGCTCCTGCGGAGCATCGTCGGGGACGAGGTGTTCCTCGAGTACGAGCAGGTCATGGTGGTGCGCGCGGGCTCATCGTACGCCACCCGGCGCCACCGGGACGTCGACGGCGGCAAGGAAGGCTTCTCCGAGGCGTCCAGGCGCCACAAGGGCTCCGTGCACCTCTGGATCCCCCTCGTCGACATCGACGAGACGCGGGCGTGCCTCTATGTCGATCCGTTCGACGCGCCGGAGCGGTCCCTCGATGTGACGATGCGGGCCGGCGACGCGCTGTTCCTGCACAACTACGTATGGCACGGGAGCCGCGCCAACGCTTCCGCGGTGGATCGCGCCTCGTGGCTCCTGAACTTCGCGCCCGCGCCCAGCCGCGACGAGGCCAACCCGGGCGCCGATCTCAACCTCCAGATCCTGCGCGGCGGGGCGCCCGCCGATCTCGGCCCCGAGGTGTGCTCCCGGCTGGTCCGGGAGAAGCACGCGTTCTTGAACCTCTTCGATGCGTTCTTCACGTACGACCCGTCCTTGGGACGGATGGCGCACCCGGACAACCGGCGCGCGAGGACCCCCACGCGCGACCGCGAGCACCGGCTGTCGCGGTGATCTGGGGGATGCCGTCCTCCACGTCGAAGACGCGCATCGCCGGCACGCCGCGCGCCCGGAGGTCGGCCGCGGCGGGCGCGGGCGCGAGGGCCACGCCGAGGCCGAGCGCGAGGGCGACGCGCAGGCGCCCGCAGGGGAAGGGGGATTGGCCGAGCATGCCGGCCGCACTCTAGACGAGATCGCGGCGACGGCTCTGGCCCCTCGAGGCGTCGCCCGAGCTCATCCCTGGTTTCACGAGAGAATGAAAGAATGAGCCACAGAGGCACAGAGGGAAGAGAGAGAAAGGCTATTTCTCTCTCCTCTGTGCCCTCTGTGCCTCTGTGGCTCAAATTCTTCTCCATCGCGGCGCCGGAGATGACAGGACCGTGACCGGGCGGCTACACGACGGACATCCGGCTCGATCCTCGGCCTCCTGACGCCAGAGCACCGGCTGCGCGTCGCACGTCGCGGCAAGCCGCGGCAAGCGCGAGCCCCGCATGCGCACGGCTGGCCCGCTCGCCGAGAGAGGCGACCGGCATGGGACCAAAGTCCTATGGACAGCGCTGCATCGGCTGGAGTACAAGCCCGAGGCCGGATCGGCGAGCGGCGAGGCGGGGCACTTTGCACGATCGACAGGGGCTCTCATTGGCTGATCCGACGGACTACCCCGAGCGCCGCCTGGGGCTGCAACGGGACAACGGGTTTCTCGAGGTCCGCTTCGAGCGGCACGACCGCACGAGGCCGGTGCACGTCGCGCACCGCTCCCCGTGTCGCATGCTCTTCCCGCGGCAAGAGCCGGACGAGCCGCTGCTCGGGGTGTTCATCACGACCTCCGGCGGGACGGCCGGCGGCGATGTCCTCCGGGTCTCGATCGAGGCGTCCCGCGGCGCCACGGCCACCGTGACGAGCCAGGCCGCCGAGAAGATCTATCCGTCGCTCGGCGCCCCGAGCCAGCTGTCGCTCCGGCTCCGCGCGGAGGAAGGCGCCGAGCTGGAGTGGCTGCCCCAGGAGACGATCCTGTTCGACAGCGCCCGGCTCGAGCGGCGCGTCGAGCTCGACGTCGCGCCCGGCGGGAGCCTCCTGGCGCTGGATCTCGTCGTCTTCGGCCGGCTGGCGCGGGGCGAGCGCTTCACGGCCGGCGCGCTGCACGACGTGTGGCGCCTCCGGCGCGGAGGGCGGCTCACGTGGGCGGACGCGCTCGACCTCTCGGGCGACGTCGCCGCGCAGATCGCGAATCCCGCGGGCTTCGGCGGCGCCACGGCGGCGGGGCTCCTGCTGCTCGTCGCCGACGACGCGGCGGCGTGGGTCGACGAGGCGCGCGCGCGGCTCTCGCGGGGGTCGTCCCGCGCGGGCGTCACGCTCGTCGGCGGGGCGCTCGTGGCCCGGGCGCTCGGCGCGGAGCCGGCGCACGTGCGGCGCGATCTCGCCGATCTGGTCTCGTGGCTCAGGGCGGCGCGCTCGGGCCACCCGGCGCGCATGCCGCGTTTCTGGTCGATCTGAGGAGGAGTCGATGAATCTCACCCCGCGAGAGAAGGACAAACTGCTGATCTCCATGGCGGCGATGGTCGCGCGCCGGCGGCTGGAGCGCGGCGTCAAGCTCAATTACCCGGAGGCGATCGCGCTCATCTCCGACTTCGTGATGGAGGGCGCCCGCGACGGCCATTCCGTGGAGGATCTGATGCGCAGGGGCGCGCGGGTGGTCTTCCTCGAAGACGTGATGGAGGGCGTCGCCGAGATGATCCACGACGTCCAGGTCGAGGCGACGTTCCCGGACGGCACGAAGCTCGTCACGGTCCACAACCCGATCGGCCCGCGGCTCGGGGTCACGTCGGCGCCCCAGGACGAGCACGACAAGCCGTAGAGGCGAGGAGGAGGTCCCATGATCCCCGGAGAGATCATCAGCAGAAGAAAAGACCTGATCGTGCTCAACGAAGGCAGGCCGAGCGCGACGGTCACCGTCAAGAACACCGGCGATCGGCCGATCCAGGTGGGCAGCCATTACCACTTCTTCGAGGTCAACGGGGCGCTCGAGTTCGACCGCGAGAGGGCCCGCGGCATGCGGCTCGACATCCCGGCCGGCACGGCGAGGCGCTTCGAGCCGGGCCAGACGTACGAGGACGTGCCCCTGGTGGCCTACGGCGGCGACCGTGCCGCCGTGGGGTTTCAGGGGAAGATCAACGGTTCACTCTAGGAGACCCGGGCGATGGCTTCCACGATCACTCCCTTCAACTACGCGAGCCTGTACGGCCCGACCGTCGGCGACAAGGTGAGGCTCGCCGACACCGAGCTCTTCATCGAGGTCGAGCAAGACCTCACCGCTCTCCACGGATACGGAGAGGAGGTCACGTTCGGCGGCGGCAAGGTCATCCGCGACGGCATGGGCCAGTCCCAGCGGACGCAGGCCGAGGGCGCCGTCGACACGGTGATCGTGAACGCCGTCATCCTCGACCACTGGGGCATCGTCAAGGCGGACATCGGCCTCAAGGACGGCCGGATCGCCGCCATCGGCAAGGCCGGCAACCCCGATGTGCAGGACGGCGTCACCATCGTCATCGGCCCCGGCACCGAGGTGATCGCGGGCGCCGGGAAGATCGTCACCGCCGGCGGCATCGACACGCACGTCCACTTCATCTGCCCGCAGCTCGTCGAGGAGGCGCTCTGCTCGGGCCTGACAACGCTGATGGGCGGAGGCACCGGGCCGGCGGCGGGCACGACCGCGACGACGTGCACGCCCGGCCGCTTCCACCTCCGGCGCATGCTCCAGGCCGCCGAGGCGCTGCCGATCAACATCGGCCTGTTCGGCAAGGGGAACACGAGCCGGCCCGCCGGCCTCATCGAGCAGATCGAGGCTGGCGCCTGCGGGCTGAAGCTCCATGAAGACTGGGGCACCACGCCCTCGGCCGTCGACAACTGCCTCTCCGTGGCCGACGCGTACGACGTCCAGGTGGCGCTCCACTCCGACACGCTGAACGAGAGCGGCTTCATCCAGGACACGATCCGGGCCTTCAAGGGCCGGACGATCCACTCGTTCCACACCGAGGGGGCCGGGGGCGGCCACGCGCCCGACGTCATCAAGCTGGCTGGGGTGCCCAACGTGCTGCCGGCGTCCACGAACCCGACCCGGCCGTTCACCAAGAACACGGTGGCCGAGCACCTCGACATGCTCATGGTCTGTCATCACCTCAAGAAGGACATCCCGGAGGACGTGAAGTTCGCCGAGAGCCGCATCCGGAAGGAGACGATCGCCGCCGAGGACATCCTGCACGACCTCGGCGCCATCTCGATCATGTCGAGCGACAGCCAGGCGATGGGGCGCATCGGCGAGGTCGTGCTGCGGACCTGGCAGACCGCCGACAAGATGAAGCGCCAGCGCGGCAAGCTGCCGGAGGAGACGCAGGACAACGACAACTTCCGCGCCAAGCGGTATGTCGCGAAATACACCATCAACCCGGCCATCGCCCAGGGGGTCAGCCGGCACATCGGCTCGGTCGAGGTCGGCAAGCTCGCCGATCTCGTGATCTGGTCGCCGGCGTTCTTCGGGGTCAAGCCGGACATGGTGCTCAAGGGCGGCTCGATCTCCATGGCGCTCATGGGCGAGCCCAACGCCGCGATCCCGACGCCGCAGCCCGTGCACTACCGGCCGATGTTCGCGGCCTATGGCCGGAGCGCGATCGAGAGCTCGGTCCTGTTCGTCAGCCAGGCGTCGCTCGCGCGCGGGGTCGGGGCGGCCGCGGGGCTGTCGCGCCCGCTCGTCGCGGTGGAGAACACCCGGTCCGGGATCTCGAAGGCGAGCATGATCCACAACAGCGCCACGCCGTGCATCGAGGTCGACCCGGAGCGCTACACGGTGAAGGCCGACGGCGAGCTGCTCACCTGCGAGCCGGCGGAGGTGCTCCCCATGGCCCAGCGCTACTTCCTGTTCTGACATGCGACGCGCCATCCACGTCATCCCCCGCGGGAGCACGCCCGAGACCGCCGCCGAGGCGCGCGTGACGCTCGCCTACGACGACCGCCACCGCCGGCGGATCCGGCTCGCGACCGACGCGGGGTGGGAGTTCCTGCTCGACCTGCCGGAGGCGACCGTGCTCGGCGACGGAGACGGCCTTCGCCTCGAGGACGGCGGCTGGCTCCTGGTCCGCGCGGCGGACGAGGAGCTCGTCGCGGTCACGTGCCGCGAGGCCGCGGACCTGCCGCGCATCGCCTGGCACATCGGCAACCGTCATATCCCGGCCGCCTTCGACGGCGCGCGGATCCTCATCCGGTACGATCACGTGATCGTGGACATGGTCCGGGGGCTCGGCGCCGAGGCGACGCCGCTCCGCGCGCCGTTCACGCCGGAGCGCGGCGCGTACGACCAGAAGGCGCCTCACGGGCATGGGCACTCGCACGCCCACGAACATGGGCATTCCCATGCGCACGGGCACTCTCATGCTCACGAGCGTGACCACGCCCATTCCCACGATCATGGGCACTCCCATGCTCACGAGCCTTCGCACGACCATGATCATGGGCACGCTCACGATCATGGACACCCCCACGCACACGGGCATTCGCACGATCACGGGCGCGGACACAGGTGATCGCCGTGGGTGAGGGCGCGCTCTATCGCCTGATGAGCTGGATGTCGCCGGCCTACCCGGTCGGCGGCTTCAGCTACAGCCACGGCCTGGAGTGGGCGGTCGAGGCAGGCCTTTTGCGCACGGCCGAGCAGCTCCGGGTCTGGGTCGCGGCGATCCTCGGCGAGGGCTCTGGCCGGGTCGACGCGGCCCTCCTCGCGGCCGCCTACCGCGCGGAGCACGACCGGGAGCTCGACGAGGTGGCCGAGCTCGGGGCGGCGCTCCGGGGCACCCGCGAGCTCGCGCTGGAGAGCGCGCAGCAGGGCGCCGCGTTCCTCGCCATCACGCGCGCCGCCTGGCCGCACCCCCGCCTCGACGCCTTCGCGGAGCGCCACGCCGGCGAGGCGCCTTTCCCGGTCGCGGTCGGGCTCGCCGCGGCCGCGCACGGCGTCCCGCTCGATCCGACGCTGACGGCGTACCTGCACGCCTTCGGCTCCAGCCTTGTCTCGGCGGGCATCCGCCTGGTCCCGCTCGGCCAGACGGACGGCCAGCGCGTCGTGGCGGCGCTCGAGCCGGTCATCGTCGCCGCCGCCCGGCGCGCCCGCGACACGCCGCTCGATCGCATCGGCGCCGCGACGCCGGGGGTCGATCTCTCGTCGATGCACCACGAAACCCAACACACGAGGTTGTTTCGATCATGACAGCAAGCACTCACGGTCCCCTCCGCGTCGGTATCGGAGGGCCGGTCGGCTCCGGCAAGACGGCGCTCGTCGATCGCCTCTGCAAGCGCATGCGCGACGAGTGGCGCGTCGCCGTGGTCACCAACGACATCTACACGAAGGAAGACGCCGAGTTCCTGACCCGCTCGGGCGCGCTCAGCCCCGAGCGCATCGTCGGCGTGGAGACCGGCGGCTGCCCCCACACGGCGATCCGCGAGGACGCCTCGATCAACCTGGCGGCCGTCCGCGAGATCGCGCAGCGCCTGGCCCCGCTCGATCTCGTGTTCGTCGAGTCCGGCGGCGACAACCTGGCCGCGACCTTCTCGCCCGAGCTCGCCGATCTGACCCTCTATGTCATCGACGTGTCCGCCGGCGACAAGATCCCGCGCAAGGGCGGCCCCGGGATCACCCGGTCGGACCTGCTCATCATCAACAAGATCGATCTCGCGCCCATGGTCGGCGCGAGCCTCGAGGTGATGGACCGGGACGCCCGGAAGATGCGGGGAGACAGGCCGTTCCTCTTCACCAACCTGAAGGAGAACAAGGGGGTCGAGGAGATCGCCGCGTTCATCGTCAAGAAGGGCGGCCTCGAGCCCAAGAGCCTCGCCTCCGTGGGCGGCTGAAGGGCGAGCGAGAAATCAACCGCCGAGGCGCCAAGGACGCCAAGGACGCCAAGATAGGATTCTCTTCTTGGCGTTCTTGGCGGTTCGAGGTCCGCGACGTCCTTCATCCCGATCTCGTGAACGTCGTGCCGGACCAGCACCGAGCGCAGCGCGGGAGCGAGTCGGCGAGGGCCGGCTAGCTCCCTACCGCGGCCCGCCGCCCGAGCCAGCGCCCGCCGCGAGCGCCGCCTCGAGCTTCGGGTACTGCGCGATGAGCGCGTCGAGGCGCATCTTCCTGAAGTCGTACGCGACCTCGATCGTCTCGCCGAGCTTCAGGGTCTTGTCGCGCATGAGCAACCCCCCCGTCTCGTGCTTGGGCCACGCCACGTCGCCCTCCGGCGTGCCCTTGCTCGCGAAGGAGAACCAGTACTTGCTGACCTTCTCGGACATCGTCCGATCCGCCGCGGTGAACCTTGGCTTGATGCCCCCGAACGGGAACATCATCTCGCCGCCGTGCGGGACGCCGTGGGGCTGGTCTTGGCGGTCCCCCTCGGGCACGTAGCTGAAGTAGTACCACCGCGTCTCGGCCGCCTTCGAGTGCTTGTCCGCGAGCCACCGGGCCTGCGCGGTGAACAGCATGTCGCGCAGCACCAGGCCGGCGAAGCGGCTCGGGTCCTTGAGGTCCTCTTCGGTCACCTCGGGGTCGCTGCGGTAAAGACCCTTGAGCTGTTCCAGCGCGTTCTCGGCCTCCTCCCCGCCCGCGTCGATGATCATCTGCATGATCTCCGCCGGGTTCATGCCGAACGCGTCGAGGACGCTCGCCTCGTCGCTGTTGGTGCCGACGATGAGCGGCTTCTTCGCCTGCTCGCCGGCCTCGAAGGTCGCCCTGAGCCCCGTCGGCAGGACCGTGTCGCCGCGCACCGGGCTCGGCCCCAGGAACGGCACCTGGCCGCGCGGGTTCTCCGGGGTCGGCATGAACTTCTCGCTGAACTTCTCGGCCGGCACCGCCCGCAGCTCCTCGGCCGTGGCCTGCGCGCCATTGAGCCCGAACAGCCCGGAGGCGACCTTCACGCCGAGCTCCGACGCCTTCACCCGGGTCTGCTCCGGGATCGCGTAGGGGCTCTGCGCGATGCCCTTGTGGAACAGGGCCGGGCTCCTGTCCCTCGAGAGCGGGGAGGCGAACAGGGCAAGGACGCTCTCGGCCCCCGCCGACTGGCCGAAGATCGTGACATTGCCAGGGTCGCCGCCGAACGCCGCGATGTTGCGCTGCACCCATTCCAGCACGGCGATCTGATCGAGCAGGCCGAAGTTGACCGGCCCGAGCTCCCTGTCCAGGCCCGGATGGGCGAAGAACCCGAGCAGGCCCACGCGGTAGTTGAAGGTCACCACCACCGCGCCCTTCCTGGCCAGCGGACCCCCGCCGTAGATCTTGTCGCTGCCGACGCCGATCTTGAAGGCGCCGCCGTGGATCCACACCATGACGGGCTTCAGCGCGCCGGGGTCCACGCCGCTCGTCCAGACGTTCAGGTAAAGGCAATCCTCGCTCTGCGGACCCACGCTGCCCGCGCCATCCATCGAGGGATAGGTGGGCTGGAGACAGGCCAGGCCGAAGGTGTCGGCCTTGCGGGTCTCCTTCCAGCGCTCGACCGGCTGGGGCTCCTTCCAGCGCAGGTCGCCCACGGGCGGCCTGGCGTATGGAATGCCCTTGAACACGAGGATCTCGCTCTCGACGACGCCCTGGACCGGGCCCTCTACCGTGTTGATGATCGGCGTGCTGTTGCTCGTCATGGACTCGCCTCCTTGGAATTCGATGGTTGCTCGTCTGGCGCGCCGAGGCGCGCTCCCGCGAAAGCTGGGGAGATGGACCGCGCGCGCCGCGGCCGGCGGAGCGCACGTCCCGGGCGGCAGCGCGCTCAAGGGCGCGATCCCTGCATGGGAATCGATGCCTCCGCGCACCGTCGCGCGGCCCGCTGGATCTAGTCCCGGGAGCTGGGATCGCGCCATGGGACCTTGGTCCCATAGGCGCGTCGCAGGCAGACGATGTGATGTGTCGGGAAGGGCTGGCTCACGAGGCGCTGCGAGAGCGCGGAGCCGGCGCCGAGTCTCGGGGCTGGGGGGATGGGGGGATGGGGCGGGAAGCGCGCGCCGCGACCGCGGCCGCGCGGATCAGGCGTCCTGCACGACGACGCGGTTCATGCGGATCGGGGTCACGGGCCGGTCGCTCCCGTCGGTGGGCGACTTCTCGATCTTGTGCACGACGTCCATGCCCTCGATCACGCGGCCGAACACGGGGTGCTTCGAGGGGCCGGGCGTGAACCAGTCGAGGTAGGCGTTGTGGACCGTGTTGATGAAGAACTGGCACGAGCCGCTGTTGGGGGAGCCCGTGTTGGCCATGGAGAGCGTGCCGGGCTCGTTCGAGAGCTTGGCGCCGGCCGGGTGCTCGTCCTTGATGCAGCCGTCGGGCCCGTCGCCCGTGCCCGCCAGCCGGCTCTTCGGATCGCGGCTGTGCGGGCAGCCGAACTGGAGCATGAAGCCGTCGATGACGCGGTGGAAGTGCAGCCCGTCGTAAAACCCGCTCTTCGCGAGCTTGAGGAAGTTTCCGGCGGTGACGGGCATCTTGTCGACGTAGAGCTCGATCTTGATGTTGCCCAGGGAGGTCTCGAGGAGCGCGGTGGGGTTGGCCATGGGCGAGAGGGTAGGTGAAAGCGTGGGCGGGCGGCAAGCGCGGGGAGCGCGCCGCCAGCTGGCCCCGGTGCCTCCGAGGCCGCCATGAGCTCCCCTGCCGGCGCCGCCCGCAGCTCCTCGGCCGTGGCGTGCTGCCGCTCCGCCTGACAGCCCCGAGGCGGCCTCGACGCCGAGCCCGGCCCGCGCCCGCCGCGGCCTCCCGCGGGCCGCCCGGCCGCTACCGGGGGCTGGCCGTCGGCGCCTCCGGCTCGGCGTCGGCGAACCGCTCCTCCAGCCACCTCGTCAGGCTCGGGAGGTCCGTGTCCATCAGGCCGAAGTGGAAGCCGAGCTCGACCGGATCGTGCGTCGCGGAGACCTCTTCGTACTCCTTGTAGGTCACGTTGACGGGGCCGTTCAGCGCGGCGAGCTGGTGGTGGAGCGTCCTCGTGAAGTCCGCCCGGATGCGTTGATCCTTCGCGGCCTGGGAGATCCGGATCGGGGCGAGGATGCGGAGGGCGGGGTTCATCAGCTCGAGCTGGTCGAAGAACGCCTTCTTGCTGGGGTTCGGCTCCGGGCGCAGCTGCTCGTTCCCCTTGAGCCCGCCCCAGGAGTCCTCCTTGGCCAGCTCGACGCGCGCCCGCTCGTGGATGTGGTGCCACACGCTGTACGCCTTCACCGTGAGGAGCTCCTCCGGATTGATGTTCGGGTTGCCGGCGATGGCGCCCGCCAGGAACAGCGCGGTGAAGGCGAAGCCCGGCTGCGCGTAGTCCAGGGTGGTGCCGGCGGCGACGAGGAGGTGGATCCCCGAGGCAGGGGCCATCGCCGCGACCCCGCGCAGGTCGAGATCGGGCGTCCAGATCGGGGCGTGGTGCGCGCCGAACAGCGCCGCCTGGCCGCCCTGCGAGTGGCCCACGATCGCCAGCTTCCTCGAGAGCTCCGCGGGGAAGAGCCGGCGCGCGGCGAGCGCGATGTCGAGGATGCCGTGCGCCTGGGACTCGCCGAGCAGGTACGGGTGCAGCCCGTCGGTGCCGAGCCCCTCGTAGTCGGTCATCGCCACGGCCCAGCCCCTGTCCAGGAACGCGCTGAGGAGCCCGTGCGGGTACTCGTTCCAGGGGTGCGCCGGCGACGTGACCGTGTCGCGCGACGGCGCGCACGTGTCCGCGCAGCCCACCGTCCCGTGCGCCCAGCTCACGATCGGATAGCCGCCCTCCGGGGCGGGCTTGCGAGGCAGCGCGACGATGCCGGAGACCGCGATCGGCTTGCCGTGGACATCTCTCGATCGGTAGAGCACGAGCTGGTTGAGCCGCGCCGACGCGATCGCCGCCTCGCCCGAGAGCGGGCGCGACCAGATCACCTCGCCGTGCTCGCCCTCGAGCAGCGACGGTGGCGGATGGTAGAATGTGTCGTCCTCGGGGACTGTCACGCTGGTCGTCATGGCTTCCTCTCCAGGGCAAGTGAATCGATGCCTCCGCGCACCGTCGCGGGGCCGGCCGTTTGTCGCGGGCCGGCCGGTTGTAGAATCGAGCGCCGGGCCTCGCCATGGGACCTTGGTCCCATGGAGGCCGTCGCGGCGCGCAGGGGGTCAGGGGATCCCTCTTCCGGCGCGGGCGCATCTGGGCCTGGCCGTTCGAGCTGCCTCGGCGCGTGAGCTGGTAGGGGCGCCTGCCCGTCGTGGCCTGCACGTGACCATCGAGGCCCGAAAGGCGCGTCGAGCGGCTTGGCCGGCGCCGAGGAATGGTGAACCATGTCAGGCGCCTGCCGCGCGCGTCGGGCGCGCGCTGGCTCGGCGATGAACGGGCATGGCACCGGCGGCATCCATGAGACCATGCACATGAAACGGATCGAGCTTCTCGCGGCATCTCTCGTTGCTCTCCTCGGTTGCTCCGACGCGGGGGGAGGGGGCTCCGGCGGAGCGACTCCCGGGCCGGCGACCGGCGGTGATGGCGGCCTCGGCGGCATCGGCGGTGGTGGCGGCCTCGGCGGCATCGGCGGTGGTGGCAGCCTCGGCGGCACCGGCGGTAGTGGCGGCCTCGGCGGCACCGGCGGTGGCGGCACCGGCGGCGACGGCGGCCTTGGCGGCACCGGCGGCCTCGGTGGCGACGGCGGCACCGGCGGCCTCGGCGGCGATGGCGGCGATGGCGGCGACGGCGGCCTCGGCGGCGATGGCGGCACCGGCGGCACCGGCGGCACCGGCGGCGACGGGGGCTCCGGCGCCGCCCTGGGCCCGTGCGGCACTGGCCGCCTGGCGCTCGGCTCTCCGAATGCCTTTCTCGATCTCGGTCACAGAAACCTCACCCGGCTCTTCCTCTCCGGAAATCGCGTCCTCGGCTGGGACTACGATCGCTGGATCCTCTGGGATACGGACGCCCGCGCCGCCATCGCCGACGGCCACGCGCCGGGCGGCACCTTCATCGATGATCCGCTGTCAGGAGCCCCGCCGCGCGAGCTGCCGGGGGGCGTGGAGCTCCGCGGAGACATCGTGCTGATCCAGACGGACCCTCAGCACGTCTTCGAGCTGCGCAGCGCCGCCGACGGGTCCCTGCTGGCCACCGTCACCGCCGAGTACGACGAGGTGGGGCTCGCGACCGACGGGAGCTACGTCTGGACACGCAGGTATTCTGGCAATATCATCACCCTCTGGAGCACCGCGGGGGTCGAGCGCTGGTCCGCGGCGGCGAGCCACCACGGCGCCCTTTACGCGGCGCCGGACGCGCTGCGCATCGCAGTCGGGGGCGACCAGGGCGTCATCGTGCTCCCCGCCGACGGCTCGCCTCTCACCGTCACCCCCGCCTTCTCGGGCACGTTCCACTCCTGGTTCCAGGATGGAGGGCGGTTTCTCACCACCACCGGCACCACGGTGCGCGTGTACTCGAAGGCCGCGACCCAGGAGAGCATCGTCAACCTGCCGTCGACCCGCCATCTCGGGGGGACGCGCGACTACTTCTGGACCTTCGAGGACGACAGACCGGGCTATCCGCTCACGATCTATCGCGTCGGGGGCGGCCTCGTCCCCGCCGCCGAGTACGCCTACGGGAACGCGTACACCCTCGTGCCGAACGAGCGCGCGATCGGCGTGCTGCGCAGAGAATGGCCGGAGCTCGATGTCATCGATCTCGGCGGCGCCGAGGTGACCCGGAGCGAGCACGACATGCCCATGTTCTACAACAGCAGGATCCACATCGACCAGGACCTGCGCTGGGTGGCCTCGAGCGCGTTCGGCATGATCTCGCTGAAGGGCATCCTCACCGATCCGGAGGACGCGGGGCTGCTCGGCTGCGGCAGGATCACCGCCCTCGGAGGCTCTCCATCGGGGCATGCGGCCGTCGCGACGGCTTCGGGGAAAGTCTTCATCTACGACACGGCCGCGCTCGACGCGGGGCCCTCGGCGGCCGTCCCGTTCTTCACCGAGAAGGTGATGCTCTCGGCGGACGGCAGCCTGCTCGCGGCGCGCGCCTATGGCGCCCGGTCGAGCGTCGTGGACTACTCTCTCCGGCTCTTCTCCCTGCCGGACGGCGAGGAGCGCGCCTCGCTGTCGCGCGACGTGGGGGCGAGGGACTTCTCGATGTCCCTCGACGGCGCCGTGCTCGGTCGCTCCTACTCCTCGAGCACCACCATGTACCAGCGCATCGTGAGCGACTGGTCGGGCGAAACGGTGATCTTCCAGGACACCAGGCGTGCACCGACGCCGTTCGTCTCCCCCGACGGCCGCCACTTCGTCGTGACCGATGATGTCTCCGAGAAGGGCTGCGGGTTCACGCAGATCTATGAGGGCAGCGCGCTCGTCAACGCGGTGCGCGGTTGCGCGGTCGGCTGGGTCGACGATACCCGCGTGCTCGTCCAGACCTACGTCAAGGATGACGACACCTTTCGTTGGAACTACGATAAATCGACGATCTACGACGAGCTGGGCAACGTCGTCGGCACGCCGTCGCTGCCGAGGCTCCCCGTCCGCACCGAGTACAGCACCGACGATTACTACGGGATTCAGCCGGTCTCGGCGACGGTCTTCTACTCGCGCGGCGACGGCGTCTTCTACGACATCGAGACGGGGGCGGCGGTCGCGACCTTCGGGGGGGTGCGGAACGCCGTCGCCGGCGCCTTCCTCGTCCACGGGTGCGGCTACAACGTCTGCGCGACGCCCTACTGAGCGGGTCGCCACGGCGGCGCGGGGGGGGGCCGCGCGCAGGCAGGCGGCGGCGCGGCGGACCTGGTAGGCGCCTGTTCCGGGAGCGCGACACGGCATAGGCGAGCGGGGCCGCGACGGCGACTTCGGCGGTGCGTCCCCGGCTTCCCACGGGGCCTTCGACGACGAGGGGCCATCGTCGGCCACGCCGTCTCAGCGCGGCGGGGGAGCAGGAGAGGGAGACGCGGGGGAGTCACCGAGGCAATACACGCGCACGCCGGGGACGCCGCCCACGATGACGTGACGCGCGTCGGGGGAGAAGCTCACGTTCCCCATGTTCGCCTCGGCGAAGGAGTACAGGCGACGAACAGGCTCATGCTTCTCGATGTCGAAGATCGTGATCGTGCCCGTGTGACCGGGGGTGAGGCCCCAGTTCGCCGCCGCGCTCGCCAGGTAGCGGCCGTCGGGCGAGAGGGCGATCTCGCCGTCGTGGATGTCGATGTCGCCTGCGCCGCCGCTGCTCCGCTCGAGGAACTCCTCGATCAGCTCGCCGGTCTGGACGTCCCAGAAGCGGATGCTGCCCCGCTCGTCGGCGGTGGCGAGGCGTTGATTGTCGGGGAAGAAGGCGAGCGTCCGCACCGGGTGCTCGTGGCCGACGAGCTCGTGGAGCACCTCGCGCGTCGCTGCGTCGTGGATGCGGACGGCGATGCCAGTGTACGTCGTGGGAATGGCGGAGTCGTCGCTCGCGGCAAACCCAGCGACCGCGATGAGCCTCTGATCCGGAGACCAGACCCAGGCTGTTTGATTGCCCTCGAAGCCGGGGAAGGTGGCGACGCGCGCGCCGGTCGCGGCGTCGAATACCCGGAAGATCCCCCTCGTGTTGGCGTCATGGGTGCCGAGCATCAGCGTGCCGTCGGGGGACATCCTGAGGTCTCCCGACCACTCGGGGTCCGAGGACGAGGTCGTGGGCAGGTCCTCGTCCGTCTCATAGGTGACGGTCCGCGTCGGATCGCTCTTCTCGAGGTCGTAGTAGCGACCGACGCCGTCATGGTTGATGAGCAGCTCGCCGGAAGGGTGGAAGGCGACGAGGTGCTGGTTGCCAGGCGGCCTCGGAAAGACGCGCAGGCGGGCGCCCGTCTCGTAGTCCCACACCTCGGCGGGCTGTCCCACGCCCGCGAACGCGACGTAGGGTCGTGTCCTGTCCAGGTCGTGGCTCCAGACGAAGCCGTTGGCGAACCGCTCGTAGATGACCTCGCCCGAGCCGGTGTCGTAGATGTGGAGGCTCTGCGCCGCGACCGCGAGGCGCGAGCCGTCGGGGGACACGGCGAGCTGGCGCGGCGAGAACCCGGCGGGATACTCCATCTCGACCGCGCCGCCCTCGAGGGCGAGCCGCTCGATGTGGCTCGGGTGGGCGACGTAGACGGCGCCGGTGTCAGGGCCCAGCGCGAGGGCCTGCACGACGTCGCGCGCCCGCACCTCCGCGCGCTCCGGGATACCCTCCTTGGCCTCGAAGACGATCACGTCGTCGTCCTCGGCCCAAGCGAAGCGCGTCCCGTCGGGGGAGAAGGCGCCCACGCGGTCGCCGAAGGTCGTCTCCCCGACGAGCGTCCCGTCCCTGGCGTCGCGGAGCTGGGTGCCGCGGTCCTTGCCAAGAGCGAAGAGGCTGCCGCGCGGCGACGCGATCAGGGGCGTGACAGGGCCTTCGCCGACGTCGACCGACCAGCGCTCCTCCCATGAGGCGGGGTCGAGCGCCTTGACGGTGCCGTCGCCGAACCCAACCAGGATGACGCCGCCCTCCTCGGAGCGGGCGAACGCGGTGATGCCGGCGATCTTCGGGCTCTCGGCGAGGCGCTTGCCGGACGGGGCGTCCCAGATTCGCACGACCTCGTCCTCACCGAAGCTCGCGGCCACGCGGCCGTCCGACGAGAGAGCGGCGCCGTAGACCGTGCCGCGGTGATCCGCCGCGGTGCGCTCGACGGCCCACGTCCGCGTGTCGATCGCGCTCGTCCCGAGCGTATCGCCGACGAGCAGGCGCTCGCCGTCGCCCGAGAAGTCGACGTTCATGGCGGCCGACGGGAGGTCGCGGCAGGGGGTGAGATCGAAGCCGCCATCGGGGTCGATTCCGCCGCCGAAGCTGTCGCCGCCGGAGCCGCTCTCGCCCGGGTCGGCGGGGGGCTCGCCGGACTCGCCGCAGGCGGTGAGGATCGAGAAGAGAAGGATTGAAGATGCACCGAGAAGCTGTCTCATGGTGAGAGGCAGTGTAGCGACGTCCTCGGTTTGCGGGAAGGCCAGCAGGGTATCGGGTGTGGCATGTCACGGTTCGAGTGCGTGACATGTCACGGTTCGGGGGCGTGACATGTCACGGTTCGAGTGCGTGACATGTCACGGTTCGAGTGCGTGACATATCGAGCTCGTCGCGTTCGACCCTGAGGCCGCGTTCGGGGAGCGGCTGCGGGTCTGGGATCGCATCGACGGCGATCTGGTGGAGCGGGGCGTCGAGGGGGAGCGCAGCCCGTGCGCCGTGCTCGATCTGCACTGCCACGGTGAGGTCGAGGCGCGCTCGGTGCTGGCGCTGCTCTGCATTCAAACGGCGTTCTGGGACGGGCGAACGGCGCTCGCCGGGCGAGCGCCGCTGTTCGGCGTAGGACGTCGGGTGTGATGGCGCTATGTGGGACGCCCCTGATGTGGTGAAGAGTGTTGAGGGATGCCCCCGGCGATTGACAAAGATGCGCCGTCATCAGATTCGAGCCGGGACGCGCGATACGACGGTCGCGTACTCTGCAAGCGCGGCGTACTGCCGTCCGCAGAAGGAGCATCGTGGAGCTCGTTCTCATCGTTCTGTTCGTGGTCGCGCTCGCGGCCGCGGCGTTCTTCGCGTCCAAGGAGCACAAGACGAGCGGCTCGCTCCGGCAAGCGCAGGGCTCGCTCCGGCAAATGGAGAGCTCCCTCCAGCAGGCGAACGGCGAGCTGAAGCGGGCGCTCGACACGAACGGAGGTCTTTGCCAGCACGTCGCGAGCCTGCAGGCGCAACTCCAGCATCTGAGCCGCTACCAGACGATCGTCGACGCCGAAGCCGCCGCCGCGGGGATACGAGCGCAGACGGAGACGTGGGCAGCGCAGCTCAGAGCGCACGCGCAGGCCGCCGCGACGGAGCTCGCCGCCGGCGCCCGACGGGAGGCCGATCGCCTCCTCGCCGACGCGCGCGCTGCGCACGCGCAAGCACACACCGCGGCCGACGCCTTGAAGGCGCAGGTCTCGGCGGAGGCGCAGGCCGCCCAGGCGGCGGCGCGCGCCTCCGTTCAAGCGACGCTGGCCCAGGCTTCTGCCGACGCGGCGCGCATCGTGGACAGCGCGAACCGGCGCGCCGAGGAGATCGCCGGCGCTGCGCTCACCGCGCAACGGGAAGCGAAGCGCCTCGAGCAGACCGCGCAGGCGATGAAGAACGTGATCGAGGGCTACGGCGATCGCTACGTCATGCCGACGGCGGGTCTCCTGGACGAGCTCGCCGAGGAGTTCGGCTTCGCCGAGGCAGGACAGCGCCTCAAGGCGGCCCGCGGCAAGTGCCGCGACATGATCAGCGACGGCCTGGCGGCGACGTGCGAGTACGCGGAGGCGAACCGGCGCACGACCGCCATCGCCTTCGTGCTCGACGCATTCAACGGCAAGGTGGACACGATCCTCGCCGACGTTCGGCACGACAACTTCGGGACCTTGCAGCAGAAGATCCGGGACGCGTTCATGCTGGTGAACCAGGGCGGGCGCGCCTTCCGCGAGGCGCGGATCCTGCCCGAGTACCTCGACGCTCGGCTCGAGGAGCTCCGATGGGCCGTGGTCGCGCAGGAGCTGAAGGTAAAGGAGCGCGAGGAGCAGCGGCAGATCAAGGAGCGTATCCGCGAGGAGGAGAGAGCGCAGCGCGAGTTCGAGAAGGCGAAGAAGGAGGCCGAGAAGGAGGAGGAGACGATCCGGAAGGCGATGGAAAAGGCGCGTCGGGACGTGGAGAAGGCGAACGACGATGAGCGCGCCAGGTACGAGCAGAAGCTCCTCGAGCTCTCCGAACGGCTCCGCGCGGCGGAGGAGAAGAACCAGCGCGCCATCTCGATGGCGCAGCAGACGAAGGCCGGGCACGTCTACATCATCTCGAATGTCGGCTCGTTCGGAGAGCACGTCTACAAGATCGGCATGACGCGGCGGCTCGAGCCCCTGGACCGGGTCCGTGAGCTGGGCGACGCGAGCGTGCCGTTCGAGTTCGACGTGCACGCGATGATCTCGAGCCAGGATGCTCCGTCCCTCGAGCGCGTGCTTCACCAGCGGTTCGTCCGGAACCAGGTGAACAAGGTGAACCCCCGCAAGGAGTTCTTCCGCGTGCCGCTCCACGACATCCGCCAGGAGATCGAGCGGATGTCGTTGGAGGTGACGTGGACGCTGGCGGCCGAGGCGCGGGAGTTCCGAGAGACGCAGGCCATCGAGCGCGCAATGGCGAACAAGACCTTCGACGAAGCCGCCTGGCTGGAGGCGCAGGCGAAGGCCGAAGCCGCACCGACGTTCGAGCGCGATCTCGCCGAGGCCACCGCCTGATACGACGCCCTCAAGCCGGCGGCAGAGCGGCGTAAGCACGCTGCCGCCGGCGCCTCGTCCGGCGGCGCCGTGGTGGTGTCGGACGAGGCGGACGGCGTCGCGCGGCCCGTGCGCCGCTTGCAGAGCGACGGGGCGATCGCGTCGGCGTCCCTCTCGTCCCAGCGCAGGTAGGCGGCGGCGCGGCGGACCTGGTAAGCACCTGTTCCGGGAGCGCGACACGTCAGGGGAGCCGCCCTTCCGAGGCGGGCGCATCTGGGCGACCGTTCGAGCCGCCCCGGCGATGCTGCTCTGCACGGTATGACCGGGGAGGCTATACTCCCCCCATGCAACCCGCCGTGCACGCGCGTCGTCTCCGTCACGTCCGCGCGCCATCGCCGCTCCACTTCCCGGAAGAGGCCCTCGTGCCGGAGACCAAGCGCCACCTCGATCTGAGGACCCTGCTCTACCTCGTGCTCAAGACCTTCTCGGATCGAGCGGCGATCGGCTCCGACCAGTTCGTCTACTGGTCCGCGTCGGATCCGAGCCGGTGCCTTGCGCCGGACGCGTTCGTCCGGCTCGGCACCCCGGACACGCCGTTCGGCTCCTGGAAGATGTGGGAGCGCGGGGCCCCCGAGCTCGCGGTCGAGATCGTGAGCGAGCACGACGCGGATCCGCAGATCTGGGCGGAGAAGCTCGGCAAGTACCACGAGCTCGGCGTGCTGGAGCTGGTCGCGTTCGACCCCGAGGCCGCGCCCGGGGAGCGGCTGCGGGTCTGGGATCGCATCGACGGCGATCTGGTCGAGCGGGTCGTCGAGGGGGAGCGCAGCCCGTGCACGGTGCTCGATCTGCACTGGGTCGTCGTCCCGGCCGCGGGCCAGCCGGCGGCGCTTCGGCTCGCCCGCACCCCCGACGGTGCGGAGCTCGTCCTCACCCCCGAGGAGGCCGAGCGCCGGCGCGCGGAGGCCGAGGAGGCCGCCCGCGCGTCGGCGGAGCGGCGCATCGCCGAGCTCGAGGCCGAGCTGCGCCGGCGCGGCGGCTGACCGCGCGGACGCGGCGGCGGCGGTGCAGCCCTATGCCTGGCAGCAGAACGTCGACGGCTCGGCCGGCAGCAGCTCGCCGACCGGCTCGCCGCCGCTCGGGGCGCAGCCGCCGGGGTCGACGGCCACGAGCTCGGCCGACTTGCTGCCGAGGGCGACCCCGGGCGGCGTGACGACGCAGAACGACGCCATGGAGCTGACGAGGCTGGATGCGACTTGGTCCGCGCACGCGCCGTCGCTGTAGACCGAGGCCATGATCGTGCACGACGCGCCCTCGGGCTCCCCGCAGCCGCACTCGGAGCAGCCGCGGGTGTCGTCGGCGCCGCCGTAGAAGACGTGGCGATCGAGGTAGGGCTCCTCGCACGTCACGTCGCCCTCGTGGAACACGCAGGTCAGGAAGCCGCCGGGCGGCGGGACCCCGGGCTGCTCCGGCGACGGCATGCAGGTGCTCCGGTCGCCCGGGCATTCGGTGTAAGCGCCGGGCAGGCAGGCGAGCGCGCGCGTCTGCCAAGGATCGAGGCGGGCAGGCGGCGGCGGCTCGTCGACCCTGGGCGTGCACGCGCCGGTCACCGCCACGGCCGGCGCCTCGACCGAGAGCGCCCGCACGCACGGCTGCCCGCCGCAGTCCTGGCCGGCGGGGATCGCGTTCACGGCGGTGCAGGCGCCGTCCCAGGCCTCGGGCGCCGCGAAGGAGGTCACGACAGCGCCGGAGGCCTCGCCGGAGCACGCCGTCGCCGTGTGAGCGGACCAGCGGAGCGGGAGCTGGCACGACGCCGTCGCCGGGTCCGGCGGGTCGCACCGGCAGGCCGCGCAGGCGAGCGGCTCCGGCGCCAGGTCGGCGAAGCCCTCGTAGCCGACGTTCGGCGCGGCGGCGGGGCAGCCCGGCGCCTGGTCCGGCGGGCCGAACCAGAGCAGCACCGGGCCGAACCAGCCGAGCGGCGCCGGCGGGATGCAATCGCCGGCGCAGGCCTGCTCCTCGCCGCCGCCGGCACCACCGGCACCGCCGCCGCCGGCACCGCCGCCCCCAGTGTCGCCTGCGTCTCCCGCATCTCCTGGGCCCGCCTCGGGCCAGGGGCAGCCTGGGTAGCCGTATTCGCTCGGCTGACAGGGACCGTAAACGGCCGGAGGGTCGCCGCAGCCGAGGACCAGCAGAACGCACATGGGCAGAGGGGAGAAGATGCGCATGCCGAGCAGCCTATCGGGTGTCCCTGCAACCGCACAATGGGTAGTTTCGTTCAGATCGTCAGTTGTGCTTGCCATTCCCGAGACCCTTCAAAGATTCTCTACACATGCTCGTGACAGACTCATTGAATCTCAGGCTCCTTCAGTAGGTGGCCGTGACGCCCAACCCGAAGACTGCGCCGAGCGGCGATGACGTCCAGCGGAGCGGCGCTGGCGTCGCGCTGTCGTGCGTCACGCGCGTGAACGCCGCCTCGTTCACCATCCAGATCGCCTCGGCGTAGCCCTGCACGGACCACCTGCGGGAGAGGGGCCACTCGGTACCAAGGCGCGCCCCGAGACCGAACATGGGATCGCTGCGCGAAGTCATGGTCCACGGGTCCCGAGGGGAGAACCGGACGGCGCCGAGGGTGGCGAGTCCGCATCCGAACAGCGGGCTGCCGCGATAGCACGCCAGCGTGACCGCCGCGAAGCCCGTGGTGCCCATGAGGAGGCCTTCCACCTCCTGCGCCAGGGAGACGAGCCCTCGCCCTTCCACGGCGATCGACCAGTCGGACCGGCGAACGCCGAAGGACAGCGTCATTCCGGTCGCAGCTCCCGG
The DNA here is from genome assembly GCF_051526825.1 of Sorangium sp. So ce185. Taxonomy (NCBI): domain Bacteria; kingdom Pseudomonadati; phylum Myxococcota; order Polyangiales; family Polyangiaceae; genus Sorangium; species Sorangium sp. So ce185. The sequence continues at coordinate 3,721,783 of NZ_CP150316.1, forward strand.
CGTGATCCCGAGGCTCAGGCTCGCTCCGAGCGCGGCTTCCAGGCGCAGCCGCTCCGGCGCAGCCGCCGGTGTCTCTGGCCGCGGCGGCGCCCCGCCCGGCTCGGTCGGCCGGGGCGGATCCGGCGCGGCGCGCCGGGCCTGCGGTGACGGCGCCGAGGGCGCGGGCGGCGGCGAGGACCCGGACGGCGGCGAGGACCCCGACGGCGGCGATGGCTCGGGCGACGAACCCGCCTGCTCCGGCGCGCCGAGGAGCTGCGCCGCGATCGCGAGGGCCACGCCGGACAGCAGCTCCTCGCAGCCGCTCCGGGTGCTGAACCCGTAGGCCCACTGGGTTTTCCCCTCGCGGTCGCGCAGCGCCAGCGAGGCCGTGAGCTCGGGGCCCTCCCGCGCGATGTGGATCGTGAGCGCCCGCGGCGCGTCGTCCTCGAACGGGTCGGCCCCGAGCCTGCGCGCGACCTCCGCGCCCAGGAACGTCTCGTCGGGGCAGCCCTCGGCGCCGGGCCCTCGCTGGACCTCGATCCGCACCGCAGGCGGCTCCGGCGCGGCGCGCGCCTCCGCGGCGCAGAGCAGGACCATGACGGCCAGGGCGGCGGCGCGCGTCCGGCGTCGCGCGCCCCGGAGCGCTCCGGCGGCGCAGCGGAGAGGCCGCCTGCCGAGCTCCGGTCGAGCCCTGGGCCTGCTCATCGCGACGGCTCCCTTTCAGGCGCGCCCTGCTCCGGTGGGGCGGCGAAGCGTGTCCGGACGAGCGTGCGGAGCCGCTCGCGGATGGACGTCAGCCGGCCGAGGGGAAAGCGCTCCTCGTGCGCGTCGAGCTGCCGGAGCGTCCCGGCGGGGTCGCCGGCGGAGAGGCGCTCCTGCGCCGCGTCCAGCAGCCGGCGTTCCTCCATGAACGCGTCCTCCCGCTCGATGGCCGGCGGCGACGCCCGCGGGGCGGGACGGCAGGGCCGGTGGAGCGCCTCGGCCGCCGGAGCGGCGGCCAGCGGCTCCGGCGCCGGCTGCGGCGCGGTCGCTGCGAGGGAGGCGCCGCGCACGGGCAGCGCGCGCAGCGCCGCCCCGAAGCGGTGAGCCCAGCGCGGCGGCGGCGGTCTCAGGGCGAGCAGCGCGGCCGCCGTCACGGCCGCGCCCGCCGCGGCCCACCCGAGAGCGCGGGCGATCCGGACCGAGCTGCCTCGCAGGCGCAGGATCGAGGGCGCAGCCAGCGGCGGTGCTGGCGCACGGGGTGTGGATGCCGGCGGTCGCGACGCGGGCAGCGCGGGGGACGGCGGCGCCTGGGCTGGCGATGCCGGCGCCTCCGCGTCGTGCTCCTGCGCCAGGAAGCCCGACGCCAGAGGAAACGGGAGCCAGAAGGCGCGCAGCGCCTGGCGCTGCTCCGGGCGCAGCCGCTCGACGGCGGCGCGGTAGTCCTCGCGGGCGAGGCGAAGCCGGTTGCTGGCGGTGTTGTATTTGAGGCCGAGCTCGCGGGCGATGTCGACGAGCGGCACCTCGTAGGCCTCGTACAGGACGAGGAGGACCCGCCGTTCGGGATCGAGCGTGTCGAGAACCTCGGTCGTGAGCTCCAGCCGCTCTTGGTTCGCGAGGTGCTCCTCGCCGCTCGGCGCGGGGTCGACCGCTTGGCGCTGCGACACCAGGTGCAAGCCGGCCGGCACCTCGCGGCGGCGGTGGGCGCGGTCCAGGTGATGGCTGACCTTGTTCAACGCGATCCCGATCACCCATCGGGCTTCAGGGCTGCGCCGCTGGCGCTGGCCCTGCACGCGTGGCGGGCCGGCGGCGGAGGGAGCCTCGCGAGGCGTCGGGGTCCAGTCGGGGTGGAAACGGTCGAGGCTCTTGTACGCCGCGAGCAGGACCTCCTGCTGCAGGTCATCGACGTCGGCCTCGGCGACCCCCAGGAGTCGCAGCAACCGGGGGAGAAGCTCCGTCGCGGCAGCGTGAATGGAGTTCCAGATGTCGTCGCGGGATCTGCTCATACCTAGAATTACGGGGAGCTTTCCCGGTCCGTTTGTGGAAACGCACCGCCGGCGCACGGGCCGGGGGCGCCCTGCTCGCAGCCGGCGATCGTCGTGGACCGGTCGAGCGGCCCTCCGGGAACCGGAAACGGTCTGGGCGGGCGAGCTGAGCTTGGCTCTGGCGTCGGGAGCGGTCTGGGGAGGGTTTAGCCCACGGTCGGCGCGCCGTTGGGCGCGGCGCTGGGAGCCGGCGGGGTCGCCGTGCCGGACGGCGCGGCGCCGGGGGCCAGCGGCGCGGCCGTGCCGTCCGGCGTGACGGGGGCTGGCGTGCCGGGCGGCGCCGCCGGCCCAGCCGGCGCCTCGTCCGGCGGCGCTGTCGCGGTGTCGGTGTCGGTCGACGGCGTCGCGCGGCCCGTGCGCCCCTTGTAGAGCGACGGGGCGATCACGTCGGCGTCCTCCTCGTCCCAGCGCAGGTAGGCGACGGCGCGGCGGATCTGGTCGTAGGCATGGACGAGCAGCGAGAAGGCGCGGGTCCGCTTGTCCGCGGCCTCGGTCGGCCCGGGTCCCTTGCCGTGCTCCCTGATTCCGAGGGCCGCGAGCAGCTGCGGCCCGATCTCCCCGGCGCGCTTCACCTCCTCCTCGGTCGCCGCCGTCTTGCCGGCGATCTCGGACCAGCTCGCGCTGAAGAGCGCCGAGAGCGCCACGAGGTCGTTCGCCGTGTCGATGTGCCCTTGTCCCGCGCGGATGTCCGCGACCGCCTCTGCGTCGAGCAGGCCGCGTCGGGCGAGCGCCTCGGCGTCGCCGAGCAGGTTCTCGCGCAGCGGCGCCGCCTCGGCGAGCAGCGGCTTCACCGCGCTCTCGGCATCTCCGCTGGACAGCCACAGGAGGTGCGCATACCAGGCGGCGAGCGCGTAGGTCTCGAGCCGGTCGAGCCGCGCGAGCTCGAACGTCGGCAGGTGCTCCGTGATGTCGGCGCGCAGCGCGCGGAGGCCGGGCAGCACGCCGAGCACCTGGGAGACCACGCGGGGCACGTCGAGGTTCAGAGGGATGAGCCGGTCCGGGCTCAGGGCCTCGATCTCGGGAAGCGCCTTGTCGAAGGCCGCCGCCGCCTGGGGCGGGGCCGAGGGCTTCTTGGGAGAGGGCTTTTTCTTGACCGAAGAAGATTTCGCCATGAGGGGATCACCTCTCGCTTGTCTCCATCGCCGAGCCGTGGAGGACAGCAAAGGACACACGCCCTCTACCCCCGGCGATGGATGTTGTTCTGAGCGCCCGGCGCGCGCCGGACGTTCCGGGCAGGCATAACGACGCGTCTCCATGCGTCAACGCGCCTGGCAAGATCCTGACGACAGGCCGCGTGAATTCGTGAGCTTGCGCGTGGGCAGCGCGGCAGTCCCGCCAGGAGCGGTTCCGGTCCCGTAGGACAAGCTCAGCGAAGCTGTTCAGACCGTTTCCGGTGGCGGGAGGGCAGCGCGGCAGCCTTGCCCGGACCGTTTCCGGTGGGTCGAGGGCAGCGTGGCAGCCTTTCCAGAACCGTTTCCGGTAGGTCGAGGGCAGCGCGGCAGCCCTTCCCGGACCGTGTCCGGTGGCGGGAAGGCAGCGCGGCAGCCCTTCCCGGACCGTGTCCGGTGGCGGGAAGGCAGCGCGGCAGCCTTTCCCGGACCGTGTCCGGTGGCGGGAAGGCAGCGCGGCAGCCTTTCCCGGACCGTGTCCGGTGGCGGGAAGGCAGCGCGGCAGCCTTGCCCCCACCGTGTCCAATGGGTCGAGGGCAGCGCGGCGGTGGTGCGGTGCTTACCGCGGACAGCGCTGCACAGGATCGAACCGCCGAGGCGCCAAGGACGCCAAATTGTTCAGATCTCTTGGCGTCCTTGGCGCCTTGGCGCTTCCCAATGTGCCGCACTGTTGTCCGGCGCGTGGGTCGGCTGGGAGGGCCCGGCGCCCTCGCTATCGCGCGTCCGCGCCGGCCGCCATGGGACCAAGGTCCCATAGAAGCGGCCCGGCGCTCGCGGCTACGTACGACGCGCCTCGGCGATGCGCGGACAGCGCGCCTCACCGGTCGCCGCCCTGCGTTCGGGGCGAGGGCGGGGCCCACCAGACGACGCTTCACCAACAACCCCCGATCGACGGATCGCGGAGCGGGGCAGACATGACGGCACCGAGCAACGCGCAGCGCTTTCTCCGGGTTCCTCTCCGGCTACAGGCCATGTGCCTGGACGACGGCGACGACGACGCCGCCAGCGACAGGAGGCGTGTGGTCCGGGCCATGGCGGACTACCGCCGGCTGCCGTTCAGGGCCGGAGGGGTCGACTACGACGACAACCCCAACCTGAGCGAGCACATCCTCGCGCCGCCGTTCTCGCGGGATCTGCCGCTCCTGCCCGGCATTCACCTGCACTGGCTCCTGCCCGACGCCCTGGCCCGGGGGGAGCACGAGGCGCAGGGGACGCGGTTCCCCGAGGTGCCGAACCGCTGGCTCGTCCTGCGCAGCGGCGGGGGGGAGCCGGAGCGGCAGTGGGTGGTGGAGAGCGATTACCTCTACCCGGAGGGCTGGGGCGACGACATCGAGAGCGAGGGCGAGGCGCCGGTCAACGTGATGGCCGTGCCCGATCCGGCGCCGGGAGAGGGGTACCGCTACCGCTTCCTCGGGCGCGCCCTGCCGCTCGCGGAGTGGCGCACGACGCACGCGGATCCGAAGCACGAGCACCTCGCGGCGCTCACGGCCGTCGGGCCCGAGACGGAGGTCGCGGTCCTCGATCCGGTGCGGGCGACGTTCGCGTCGTTCTACCCGAACTGCCGCACCGTGTTCGGGTTCCGGGACGAGGACTTCCCCACGCGCACGCCGCCAGCGGGGCTGCGCTACGACGTCATCGGCTGGTACGGCGACCCGCAGCGCGACTGCCTGGCCCCGCTGCTCGCCGCGGCCGACACGCCGGCGAAGCTCAAGGCGCTGCTCGAGGAGAAGCTCGAGTGGACGCTCGCGGCGGCCCCGCCGGGCGAGGCGCTGCCGCAGGCGACGCTCTTCCACGCGCGGCTCACGTTCGCGCCGGGCGCGCGGGCCGCGCGGGATGTCGTCCGCGATCTGCCCCCGCCCGCGCTCGCCGTGGGGCAGACCGAGACGGAGGCGCTGGCCGCCTACCTCGCCTACCTGCATGCGGGCGAGACAAACGAGGAAGCGCTCGCGAAGCGCCGCCTCGTCGAGGACCAGCTCGAGGCGCTGCAGCTCGCGGATCGGCTGGAGGGGCACCGGCTCGACCTCGACGCGATCCTCTACGAGGCGCGCCACGAGCGGGGGTTCGCCTCGCACGCGGCCGGCGTCCGGTGGGCGGTCCAGCCGGAGACCGAGGGCGCGGGGGACCTGTTCGCGCGGCTGCGCCGGGCGCCGGCGCGCGCGGCGCGGGCGCAGCCGCCCGAATGGGCGGGCCTGCTCGAGGCGCTGAACACGCTCCAGGACGAGCACCAGCGCGCGCTCGACGAGCTCGAGCACCTGCGCCAGCGGATGTACGTCCGCTGGCACGCCCTCGTGAACGCGAGGGAGGTCGTGGGCGTCAACTTCTTCGAGGGCTACGTCGTGCCCGTGCGGCGACGGCGCACCTCGCTGGGGCAGCTGGCGCTCGAGCAGGGCGAGGCGACCGGCGGCTTCCACGCCCGCGTCGAGCCCGTGGTCCACCGGATCGTCTCCCGCCTGAGCAGCTACTACGCCGACTACGTGGCGAGCCTCAACGCGGGGGCCCCCTTCGATCTGGACGAGTCGGGCGACGATTACTGGGTCTGGCCCGTCGAGTTCCCCAACTGCATCGACGAGGCGTTCAAGCTGTCCGCCGATCACACGGTCGCGGTGCTGCAGCGGGACGAGGCGTGGGAGATCCACGACCGCGGCGTCGTCTATCCCGTGCGCGCGGACGCCGAGGGGCTCCTGCTGGAGATCCCGGCGTCGGCGTCGTCGATCGCAGGGCGGCTCGCGGCGGCGCTCGAGGCGCTGCAATCGGCCGTGCTGGCGTACAACGCGACCGAGGCGGGGGCGGCCGCGCCGTTCGCCGTGCGCACGCTGCCGGCGGCGCCTTATTACGAGCCGGCCGATCCGGTCCTGCTCATCACGGGCGAGGCGGCGGCGGGCGCGATCTGGAAGGGCGGCGCAGACGACGATCTGCTCCCGTGCGACCGCGTGGACGCGGCGCTCGACCTCGCGGCGCTGCCGGACGCCACCGTCGCCGCCTTGCAGGCCTACCTCGCGGGGCTCGGCGTGGATGAGGGGAACGTCTGGGCGGAGCCGCCGTGGAACCCGTTCCTGATGCACTGGTCCTTCCACGTCGCCTCCTGCGGCCGCGACGAGAACGGCGACTACGACCCCGAGCTCGTGCGCGCGCACTACAAGCTCGACACGCAGGCGGTGGATCACGCCCTCCTGCCGGGGCAGGAGGACAGCTTCTCGTCGATGGTCAGCAGCTACACGGGCGTCAGCCTGCTGACGCCTTCGGCGGGCCTGGAGGTGCGCGAGCGCCTCGTCCACTACCTCGATCACGGCGTGGTCCAGGACTACTACGAGGCGCACGACGTCCCCGACGACGAGCGAGGCAAGGGCTACCTCGAGCAGCACTTCGCCGAGATCAAGGCGTGGTACCTCGGGCAGACGACGCCGGCGCCGGGGATCGAGGACCCCGTGTTCACCGCGCTGTGGGCCTACGAGGAGCTGCAAGAGGCGCCGTGCCTGGCCCAGTCGCTCGGCAACTTCAACAAGGTGCTGCTCCTCCGCGAGCCGACGATGCAGCTCGGGATCGCCTTGCCCACGGCCTACGACGACTCGGAGGACCTCTTCTACACGGACACGGCGCGCGACGCGATGGGGGGCAGCATCCAGCGCCGGCCGCTCGCGTTCGACCGCTTCAACCCGCTGCGCGCCGGGGCCATGTCGATCACCGGCCTGACGCTGGTGGACACGTTCGGGCAGGCGAAGGACGTGGTCGACATCGAGTCGTCCGGCGACGCGAAGGTCATCACCACGACCGACCAGACGCCGCCCGCGGGGCTCCTCTACCACGTCCTGCTCACGCCCCGGCTGTCGCAGCCGGCGCGCCTGCGCTTCGAGTGGCTGCCGGCGGAGCCGCTGGAGGGCGCGCGCCAGCGCACGAGCGAGCACCCGGACACGAATCCGGTCTGTGGCTTCCTGCTGGTCAATACCCTGGACGGCGCGCTCGCGGTCTACGACAAGGAGGGCCGCGCGCTCGGCGCCGTCGACCGCGGCGGCACGTGGCGCACCGCGCCGGAGAGCGGCGGCCGGGTGCGGATGGACGCGCGCGGCGACTTCCAGCTCCCGAACGCTCACCTCGATCGGGTGGTCAAGCACGTGCGCGCTCAGGGCCCGGCGTTCCTACGCCTCTTCCTCTCGGCGCAGCGGACGGCGCTCGACACCATCGATCCCGAGGCGTCCGCCGCGAACCCGGGCCGGGCGCTGCTCGTGGCGCGGCCCGTGGCGGTGGTGCGGGCCGCGTTCGCCCTGGAGCTCCAGGGTCCGCCGGCGTTCGATCCGAGCGCGGTGGCGGGCGAGGGCACGACCACGACCCGCGGGCTGGAGCAGGTGAAGATCCCCGTGCGCCTCGGCGAGTTCGCGCAGCTCGACGACGGCCTCGTGGGCTACTTCCTGGAGCAGGACGACGGGTCGTACGCGGACGGGGTGTTCTACTCGCCGCAGCTCCGCGCGATCGGGCACGACAAGATCCGCACCTACGCCGACGGATCGCTGCACGTCGAGCGGACGCCCGACGGGCCGGAGCAGCGCGTGACGCTGCTGCTCGACCCGGGGGGCCAGGTGCACGCGACCACGGGCGTGCTGCCGAGCTCGCAGCTCCGCCTGTCGCCGGCGCACTACCGCGAGGCGCTCGACGCGATGGAGGTGAGCTTCTTGACGGCGCCGCTGCTCACGGACCAGGGGGCGCTCCGGCTGGAGGTGCCGCGGCAGCCGGGGCACGCGTGGTCGTGGGTGACGCAGGAGGCCGGCGGCGGCTGGGCCGAGACGAGCGAGCTCGCGCCGCCGAACGCCCGCGCCGCGTTCGCCGCGCCGCAGGAGCTCCGCGAGGGATGGCTGATGCTGCGGCGCACCGAGGCATCGGGCGGTTGAGCAGGCGTGTTTGGAGGAGAGGGAACGACCATGAGTGAAGCGACCGAGACGGCGACCGTGAGCGAAGGGGCCGAGAAGCCGATGCCGTTCGGGTTCGAGGTGAGCTACGAGCTGTTCAACGCGCGCGGCGAGCGGCTGCGGAACGTGCTGCTCATCGAGAACCCGGGCTCCGGCAACGCGCTCCAGCTCGACATCGTCAACATCCTGACGGACGCGGCGATCGTCCTGAAGCAGCGGGGGTCCGCGGGCGAGGCCAATGGCCAGCACCACTTCCGGCTGCACTTCCCGGCGGGCGCGCTGGCCGGGCGCAAGACGGGCGTCGCCGGAGAGGACTGGGACGTCCTGCGCATCGACCGCCAGGACGGCACGACGGACGTGTACCTGGCCTGGCGCAGCCCGGAGATCCAGATCGCCCCGGGGGAGCGGCTGGTGCTGCTGCTACACGGCGTGTCCGCGACGCCCGACGCGGGCGCGGAGGTGGTGCTGGACCTCGCCTGGCCGAAGCTCACCGTGGCGCAGAGCCTCACCGATGCCGACGTTTTTGTCCTCATCCCGCTCGGCCCCGGGCAGGGCTCGGACTACCTCCTGGCCGACAAGCTCTCCCTCGGGGTGCGCGACCGGCGGGGGAGGCCGGACATCCCGCTGCGGGCGCGCTTCGACGGGCCGAACCAGGCGCTCCTCAGCAGGAGCTACGCGAAGAGCATGGTGACCCTTCGCCTGGTGAACAGCGCTTCGCCCCGGACCCAGGAGATCCTGCGCTTCCGCCACGACGCGAGCGAGCCGGAGAAGAGCTCCCGCCTCGTGGTGGCGCTGCCGGTGGGGACCCAGCCGTGGGCGCTCGGCACGGCGAGTTGGCTGGACGACGCGGTGATCGCGCTCGCCGGCTGGACGGTCTCCGAGCCCGTGCTGAACGCCGACGGCGACCTGCTCGAGTGGGTGCTCACCCCCGCGAGCGACGTGGCGCTGGCGCCGCAGGAGTTTCTGGAGCTGAAGCTGAGCAACCTGATGCCGGGGGAACCGAGCGGGACGGCGCACCTCGAGCTCCGCTACAGCGCCGTGCCCGGCTACTGGGACGGGGAGATCCTCTGCCCGATCGAAAAGGTGCCGCTGATCTTCGGCCGGGGCGACAAGCGCCTCCGCGTCGGGATGGGGGTGAGCGAGCCCGACGCCGAGCTCCACGTGCGCAACGGGAACATCCGGGTCGAGTCAGGGGAGCTCCAGCATGTGGACATGTTGACGTTCCGGTCCAATACGAGGGGCAGCAGTCGCTCGGAGGCCGCGAGCTTCTATCACGGGGACAGCGAGACTCCCGTGATGGAGCTGTCCTCCTACGGGAAGCTGCGTTTGAACCCGTATTATTCGGAGTTTCAGAGCGCGCGCCCGTTCGTGTTCCGTACCGACGTGGCCACGAACGGCGGGGCCGATGACGAGATCGCGGCGCGCTTCTTCAAGAAGAACGAGACGGCTGCCCTGATGGAGCTGCGCAGCGATGGGACGTTGACCGCGAACGGCCGGGTCAAGGACAAGACCGGCTTCGTGGCCCCGGTGGGCACCATCGTCGCCTACGGCGGCAGCACGGCCCCCGAGGGATGGCTGATGTGCCATGGTCAAGAGGAGTCGCGCCAGACCTATGGGGATCTGTTCGCCGTCATCGGCGAGACCTATGGAACCGCCGCTGCGGGCAAGTTCCGTGTCCCCGACCTGAGGACTCGAGTCCCGGTCGGGGTCGGTTCAGGCTTCGCGCTGGCGGCGAGCGGGGGATCGGCTACGCATACCCTGACCATCGACGAGATGCCGAACCACAATCACACACTCACAGATCCAGGGCATTCTCATCGCAGCCCTGTGTATCACGGGAGCGGGGACAATTCGACACATTCAGACGGGGATGACAGTGGTCCCGACGGCCACGCCAGAACGGAGAGCGCAACGACGGGCATCACGCTCGCCAGCGCCGGCGGAGGGCGGGCCCACAACAACATGCCGCCGTACCTGGTCGTCAACTACATCATCAAATACTGACCCCCAGCCAGCGGACCCAGGAGGCAGACCATGGCCCTCGATATCGTGATCGGCGAAGACGATCTCGCCAGCATCCGGACGCTGCGCGAGGCGCTGCACGCCCAGTTCCAGGTGGACTTCTTCCCCGGCTTCCTGGACACCCTCGACGAGCATGTCCCGCTCCAGAGCGCGGAGTTCTACGCCAACCACCAGAAGAACCAGTACGAGATCGCCTTCGCGATCGGCATCAAGGTCTCCGAGGACGACGAGGGCGAGGCCCAGCACCTGATCCTCGGGATGAACATCGTTATCAAGCCGGACAAGAACACCGGGGGGAAGCGCCCCGCCGAGTACGGGGGCAAGATCGATATCCCCGTCTCGGACGACGTCCGGCTCGCGTTCGAGGGGCAGTTCACCAGCAAGATGGGCGACATGTACGTCGCCCAGCTCAACGTCACCGGCGAGCCGGCCATCCCCCTGCACGCCCTGTTCGGCGGCGTCGCGCCGGGCCTCGCCGCGCTGATCCCGGAGGAGCTCGCGATCCCCCTCGGGGGCAACGTCGTCGCGGTCCTCTCGGGTCGCGCCGGCAGCGGCCTGGGGAGCAGGATCCTCGTGGGCGTGGGCTTCCACGCCGGCGTGAACCTCGGGCAGCTGCCGCTCGTGGGCCTGTACTTCGAGGACGGGAAGGCGCAGGCCGACTTCACGCTCGAGCTGCTCGCGACGACGCACGACTGGACGCACAAGGAGCTCAAGGCGCTGAACGGGGTGCTGGAGGACCTGGAGTCTCCGTTCCTCATCCGGCCGTCGAGCTCCAGCGCGCAGGACCTCACGCGCGGGGCGCACCTCGTCGGGTACGCCGCGTTCGGGGACATCCGGCAGACGTGGTACACGCCGCTCCGGCCGCGCTCGGGATCGTGGAACCCGTTCCTCGCGGCGGCGGGGCGGTCGGCCGGGCGCGCGCCGCGGAGCGCGCCGGACGACGCGCTCGTCACCGTCGGCCAGAACGGCGCCTGGATCGACGTGCAGCGCGCCGTCGGCCCGGTGCACTTCGCGCGGCTCGGCCTGACGTACAGCGACGGGGCCGCGGAGCTCGTCCCGGAGGTCGTCCTCTCGGTGGGCCCCCTCCGCCTGCTGCTGAACGGGGTCTCGGTGCGCCTCCCGCTGCCCGGGGGCGACCCGGAGCTCCGTCTCGACGGCTTCGGCCTCGCCTACGAGAACGACGCGCTGCGGGTCGGCGGCGCGTTCCTGCGCAGCGAGCGCGACGGGTACGAAGAGTACGCCGGCATGGCCGCGCTGGAGCTCCGCCTCAAGGCGAGCGGCGGCAAGCCGCCCGCGTCCATCGGCCTCGCGGCGATCGGGGCCTACGCCTACGTCGAGGACCGGCCGTCGCTGTTCCTGTACGCGACGCTCAAGTACCCGCTCGGCGGTCCGCCGTTCTTCTTCGTGACCGGCCTCTCGGCCGGCTTCGGCTACGGGCGCTCGCTCGAGGACCCCCGCCTGGAGGACGTCGCGCGCTTCCCGCTGGTGGCCCAGGCGGTGGACGACACCGGCGACGACGACACGGACGACCCCGGCGTGGTCGCCGCGGGCCAGCTCCGCGAGCTCTCCCGGTACATCACGATCGCGCCGGACGCGGGCTTCCTGGCGATCGGGGTCAAGTTCACCTCGTTCAAGATGCTCGAGGGGTTCGCGCTGCTGACGGCGGAGCTCGGCGACCGCTTCGAGCTCGGCCTGCTCGGCCTCACGCGGCTGGAGGTGCCGTTCGGCGTCCCGGAGCCCCTCGTCGTGATGGAGACGGCGCTGCAGGCGCGCTTCGCCCCGTCCGAGGGGACCCTCCTCGTGCAGGGGCAGCTCACGGACGCGTCGTACCTGCTGTCGCCGTCGTGCCGGCTGACGGGCGGGTTCGCCTTCGCCACCTGGTTCGCGGGCGAGAAGGCCGGCGACTTCGTGTTCACGATCGGCGGCTACCACCCGTCGTTCAAGGTCCCGAAGCACTATCCCACCGTGCCGCGCGTCGGCTTCGACCTGAGGCTCGGGAGCACGCTGTCGCTCCGGGGCGAGGCCTACATGGCGCTGTGCGCCCACGCGGTGATGGCGGGCGGCAGCTTCGCGGCCGACTTCGAGGCCGGCCCCGCCTGGGCGTCCTTCCGCATGGGCGCCGACTTCCTCATCTGCTGGAAGCCGTACTGCTACGACGTGCACCTGCGCCAGCACTTCAAGTTCGGGCTGGGCCCGCTCTCGGCCAGCCTGGGCGCCGAGCTGCACGTGTGGGGCCCGGACCTCGGCGGCTACGCCAAGCTCAAGGTCTTCCTGTTCTCGGTGACCGTCAGGTTCGGCAACCGGGACGCGTTCGGGCCGGTGCCCATCGAATGGCCCGAGTTCCGCGCGTCGCTCCTGCCGGCGGACGAGGAGGTCTGCAGCGTCGCGGTGGCCGAGGGCCTGATGCGGCAGGTCAAGACGGTCACGGGCGATGCGCTGTGGGTGGTCAACCCGAAGGACGTCGCGCTCACGATTGACTCGGTGATCCCGATCAAGGAGGCCTACCACCCGGGGGAGCACTCGCCGGCGCAAGGCAACGCCAAGTTCGGCGTGGCGCCCATGGGCGTGACGGCGGGCAACCTTCGGAGCGAGCTCCACGTCTCCATCTGGCGCGACGGGGTGGGCGTGGAGCGCGACAAGTTCACGCTCACCGCCCTGCAGCGGAGGGCGCCCGCCGCGGTGTGGGGGGAGCCGCGGATGAACGGCGACCGGCTGCGCTTCCCCGACGTCAACGGGACCCCGTTCGTGGAGGGCGCGCTGAGCGGCCTGCGCATCGAGCCCGCGCAGCCGCCGAAGGGCGGGGACACCGACGACGTGGCCGTGAGGCTCCTGCTGTTCGAGCCGGGCGACGCCCTCGGCGCCCACGCCTTCGCGGCGCTGCCCGCGTTCCGCGCGGCCGCGGGGGACGACGCCGCGCGGCGCGCGGCGATCCAGGGCTCGATCGCGGGTCACGCAGGCAGGGACGTGTTGCTCGCCGCGCTGGGCTTCGACCCGGCCGCGGACGTGGCGCTGGACGCGGGCGTCGCGGACACCTTCGTGTTCGCCCCGCAGGTGAAGGACACGAGCGCCGCCGCGTAGGCGGCGCCCACCACGGATGCACGAGGGAGAGCCATGCCGTCTGTCAATTTGCGCGCGTTGCGAGGGTCGGGGCTGCGCGTCCGCGGGTCGCTCCGGACGCCGAGCGAGGACGGGACGATCGAGTTCCTGGAGTTCCACCAGCCGGCGCTGGAGAGCGGGACGTACAAGGTCGAGATCCAGCAGATCCTCGAGGCCGCCGGGAAGATCCCGGGACAGGTCTTCCCGAAGCGGCTCATCTTCGCGGTCCTCGGGGAGCGCTTCGGCCCGCTCGGGCCGGAGGACATCGTCGCGATGTTCCCTCCGCCCGGCAGCGTGGGGGAGCACGCGAACGTGCTCCCGCACATCACGCTGAGCCGCAGCACGCTCCCCTGGGAGCGCCTGCCGGGCCTCGTGGACGAGAACCGCTCCTGGATGGCGCTGCTCCTGTTCCGCGCGTCGGACTTCGCCGACCAAGGCGTGGAGGAGCCGCGGGTGCAGACCCTCACGCTGGGCGAGCTCGTGAAGACGCCCGCGACGACGGCGCGCTTCCCCGAGGAGATGGCGCTGGAGGAGGGACAGCAGGCGTCGGACGAGGTCACGGTGATCGACGTGCAGTGGAAGACGCTGCAGCACCTGCTGCCGACCGCGGCGGAGCTCGCGCTGCTCGCGCACGCCCACCAGCGCAAGGACGGCAACGAGGTGCCCGAGGGGGACCTCGACGCGACGGTGGTCTGCAATCGCCTTCCCGAGCCGAACGGCACGAGCACCGTGCACCTGGTCTCGCTGGAGAAGTGCTATCCGAACGGGGTCTTCCATGCTCAGGGCGCCGGGCCGGACGAATGGATCCGGCTGGTGAGCCTCGCGAGCTGGACGTTCGACAGCGTGGACCCGGAGCAGAGCTTCAGCGAGCTGCTCAAGGGGCTCGACCGGGCGCCGGCCGAGCTGCGGGCGCCTTTGCCGGAGGCGCTGCCGCCGGCGAGCCCGGCGGCGCCGTACCTCGAGCAGGGCTACTTGCCGCTGCCGCACCGGATGCGCCGGGGGAGCAAGAGCGTGTCGTTCTACCGCGGGCCGTTCGCGCCCGGGATCGGCGCGGAGGAGGTCAAACTGCCGGCGGAGTGCGCGGACGAGCTCGTGCGCTACGACCCGGACACGGGCATGTTCGACGTCTCGTACGCGGCCGCGTGGGAGCTCGGGCGGCTGCGGACGCTGGCGAACACGCGCGTGGCGCTGGACCTGCTGCGCTGGACGCGCGAGAGCGCGCAGCAGCGGCACGCGATGCGGCAGCGGGCGGCGCGGCGGCTGCCGCTGCGGCAAACGCGGTCGGAGCCGGTGGAGATGCCGGAGGCCGTGGCCGAGTGGCTCGCCGACCTGGAGCACCTGGTGGGGCTCCCGTTCAGCTACCTGGTGCCGGACGAGCGCCTGCTGCCCGTCGAGGGGCTGCGGTTCTTCTGCGTGGACCCGGCCTGGGTGGAGTGCCTGCTCGACGGGGCGCGCAGCGTGGGCCGCGTGACGAACGCGGATCTCGAGCACGCGCGCACGGTGCGGGCGAGCCGCTCGGAGGGGCCGCAGCGGGTGAGCGGGTTCCTGATGCGGTCGAGCGTGGTCTCGGGCTGGCCGGCCCTGGTCGTGGAGGGCTACCCGGAGCGGCTGCCGGACCCGAGCGTCATCCCGCCGGCGACCGACGCGCTGACGCCGCTGCGGTTCGACCGGCTCGCCTCGGACGCGCTCCTCGTGCTCTTCGCGGGGGAGGTGAAGACGCTGGACGTGTTCCAGGCGCCGGAGGCGATGCACTACGGGCTCGACGCGCAGGAGGCCGGAGGGCAGGAGTTCACGAAGAACCTGCGGGACCCGTCGGGGGTCAGCCAGCCGGAGGCCGTCGTGGTCCCGTGGCGCCACGCGGACAGGCAGGTGGTCGACATCGCGGGGCTGGCGGAGCGGATGAAGGCGGCGCTCGCGCCGGTGCGGGCGGAGCTGCCCTTCACGGCGGCGCAGTTCGCGCTGCAGATGATCGAGGGGACGGAGCGGGTGCGATTCGTGGCCAGCAGCTGAGGCGCGGGTCGCGGTGGGGACGGGGCTCCCGGCCGTGAACGTGGGCGGCGAGGTCGTGGTCGACAGCAAGGTCGAGTCTCGCTGGATGCGCGCCCCTCGGCGGCCCGTGTGAAGTCGCCGCAGCCCGCGAACCGATCGAGCCTGTCCGCTCGCCGATCACGGCCCCTGATCGAGCCGATCCACGAGCCGCACGAGCTCCGCCACCGACGCCACGCCGAGCTTCTCCATCACCCGGCCGCGGTGCACCTTGATCGTCTTCTCCGCCGCGCCGAGCTCCTCGGCGATCTGCTTGTTCAGGAGCCCCTGCGCGACCCGCAGGCACACCTCGCGCTCGCGCGGGGTCAGCGCCTCGAAGCGCGTCCGCAGCGCCTGCTGCTCGCCCCGGGCGGCGCGCGCCTCGGCGTCGCGCGCGATGGCGCGCTCCACCGCCGCGAGCAGGTCGGTGTCGTCGCAGGGCTTCGTCAGAAAGTCGATCGCGCCCGCCTTCATCGCCAGCACCGAGCTCGACACGTCGCCGTGGCCGGTCAGGAACACGATCGGCAGGGGGCACCCCCGGCGCGCGAGCTCGTCCTGCAGCTCGAGCCCGCCCAGGCCGGGCATGCGCAGATCGACGACCACGCAACCCGGCCGCTCCGAGGGGGCGCGCTCCAGGAACGCTTCGGGCGACGCGTACCCCTCCACCGCATACCCCGCCGAGCGCAGCAGCCGCTCGAGGGCGCGCAGCACCGAGGGGTCGTCGTCCACAACGAACACCGTGGGCCCGGTCACGTCCATGGCAGCGCCGCATTCACGCCGAACCCACCGAGGGCGTCAACCGCGGGCAGGCGGGCAGAGCAGCGAAGCGCTTGACGCACCCGACGGCGCGCTGGCATCTGCTCTCCCCATGGGGTCGGACCGCCGCGCGCTCGTCTTGCTGGTGGATGACGACCCCAGCAGCCTCAAGCTGCTCTCCGAGGCCCTCGCGGGCCAGCCGATCACCCTCGCCGTGGCCATCGACGGGGAGATGGCGCTGCGGCAGATCCGGCGCGAGGCGCCCGATCTCGTCCTGCTCGACGCCGTGATGCCTGGCCTCTCCGGCTTCGAGGTCTGCCGCCAGCTCAAGGAAGATCCGGCGACGCGCGGCGTCCCCGTCCTGTTCATGACCGTGCTCTCCGACACGGCGAGCCGGGTGCGCGGGCTCGAGCTCGGCGCGGTCGATTACGTGAGCAAGCCGTTCGTGCGCGAGGAGCTGTTGGCCCGCGTGCGGACGCAGCTCGCGATCCACGCCGCCGCGCGGGCGCTCTCGGAGAAGAACGAGGAGCTCGCGGCCGCCCGGGCGTCGCTGGAGCTCGACGTGGCGCGGCGGACCGAGGAGCTGCGCGCGGCCAACCAGCGCCTGGAGCACGAGCTCGAGCTGAACCGGGCCGCCGAGCTCAAGGTGCGGAAGGCCCAGGAGGAGCTCGCCCACCTCAACCGGGTGTCGGCGATGAGCGAGCTCGCGGCCTCGATCGCGCACGAGCTGAACCAGCCGCTCGCCGCGATCCTGAGCAACGCGCAGGCGGCGCAGCGGCTCCTCGGGCAGGCGCCGCCGGACATCGCCGAGGCGCGCGCCGCGCTCGACGACATCGCGGCGGACGGCCGCCGCGCCGGGAAGGTCATCGAGCGGATGCGCGCGATGCTCCGCAAGGGCGAGCTCAGCGCGGTCGCGCTGGACCTCCGCGAGCTCGTCCGCGAGGTGGCCCGGCTCCTGGCCAGCGCGGCGCTCCTCGCGGGCGCGACCCTGCGGATCGAGCTCGCGCCGGGCCTGCCGCGCGTCCGGGGCGACGGGATCCAGCTCCAGCAGGTGCTCCTCAACCTCCTCGTCAACGCGCTCGACGCGGTCTCCCGCCGTCCGCCCGAGGCGCGCCTCGTCGTGGTGCGGGCCCGCCCGGCCGACGGCGGCGGCGTCGAGCTCTCGGTGGCAGACTCCGGCGAGGGGGTCCCCGCGGCGGACCTCGAGCGGATCTTCGAGCCGTTCTTCACGTCGAAGGCCCAGGGGCTCGGCGTCGGCCTCGCCATCAGCCGCTCGATCGCCGAGGCGCACGGCGGCCGGCTGTGGGCCGAGTGCGGCCCCGGCCAGGGGGCGACGTTCCGCTGTACGCTGCCGGTGTGGCGCGAGGGCGAGGGCGCGCCCTGAGACCAAGGTCCCATGGTCGACCGCGGGGAGGCGTGGCACAGATCGTCTGTCATGGCAGCACCTCGATCCCGCGCTCAGGCCGCCGAGGGGGTCCAGGGCGGCGAGGCGCTCGACGCGCGCGCCGACCCGCTGGCTTCGGGCTCCCGGCTGGCGCGAGGCCGACCGCCGCTCGTCCTGATCGTGGACGGCGCTCCCGAGAGCCGCGGGTTGCTCGCGGACGCCCTTTCGGGCCAGCCGTTCGACGTCGCGGAGGTCGGCGATGGGGAGGCGGCGCTCCAGCAGATCCGCTGCGAGGAGCCCGATCTGGTCCTGCTCGACGCCGCGGTGCCGGGCCTCTCCGGGTTCGAGCTCTGCCGCCGCCTCAAGGAGGATCCGGCGACGCACGAGATCCCGGTCCTCTTCGTGACCGCGCTCGCCGACGCGGCGGGCCGGGCGCGGGGGATCGAGCTCGGCGCGGTCGACGGCGTGGCCAGGCCGTTCGTCCGCGAGGAGCTCGTGGCCCGCGTGCGGGCGCAGCTCGCCGCGCGCGCGGCGGCGAGGGCGCTGTCGGACATGCACGAGGAGCTCGCGCGCTCCCGGGCCTCGCTGGAGCTCGAGGTGTCGCGGCGGACGGAGGCGCTCCGCGCGGAGATCCAGCGCCTCGAGCGCACGATCGCGCTGAGCCGGGCCGCCGAGGGCGAGGCGCAGGCGGCGCGGGAGGAGCTCGCGGGCCTGAGCCGGGTGTCGGCGATGCGCGCGCTCGCGGCGTCGATCGCGCACGATCTGAACCAGCCGCTCGCCGCGATCCTGAGCAACGCGCAGGCGGCGCAGCGGCTGCTCGCGCGGAGCCCGCCGGACGTCGTCGAGGTGCGCGCCGCGCTCGACGACATCGCGGCGGACGACCGCCGCGCCGCGGAGATCATCCGGCGGATGCGCGCGCGGCTCGGCGAGGGCGAGCTCGGCGCGGCCGCGCTGGACCTGAACGAGCTCGTCCGCGAGGTGCGCCGGCTGCTGGCGGGCGCCGCGCACCGCGCCGGCGCGACCGTGCGGAGCGAGCTCGCGCCGGGCCTGCCGCGCGTCCGGGGCGACGCCGCCGGGCTGCAGCTGGTGCTCAGCAACCTGCTCGCCAACGCGCTCGATGCGGTCGCCTGCCGCCCGCCCGAGGCGCGCCGCGTGGTGGTCCGGACGCACGCGGGCGGAGAGGGCCGCGTCGAGCTCTCGGTGACGGACTCCGGCGAGGGCGTCCCGGCCGAGGATCTCGAGCGGATCTTCGAGCCGTTCTTCACCACGAAGGCCCGGGGGCTCGGCGTGGGCCTGGCGATCGGCCGCTCGATCGTCGAGGCGCACGGCGGCCGGCTGTGGGCCGAGCGCGTCCCCGGCGAGGGGGCGACGCTCCGCTGCGCGCTGCCGGCGTGGGACGAGGGCGCGCGCCCCGCGGGGTGACCCCGGCGCGTCGCGCCCGGCGCCGGGGCTGCCCGGAGCCTCCGGGGATGCGCTGAGGCAGCTTGTCTCATCCGTGGCTGCCTGCCGCGGGGGCGCCGCCTCCAGCCGCGGAGCGACGGCGGGGCGGCGGCCCGGACGCTGCTGTAAGCGTCTGTATTTCCTGGTCATTTCTGCATGCGCTCGCGGCGGCACCGTTCGTGTAACGGCCCCCCTCACGCGCCGGGCTCGGCCTCCGTGCTGACCCCTTTCCGCGCGACCGATGGGAGGTATCCATGACGCAGTCGATCAATCCGAGGTGGTGGGATGAGCACAAGACGTCCGGCTGGGAGCGCGTGAAGGAAGCGCTGCGCCGCGACTGGGAGCAGACCAAGGCGGACTTCACCAACAACAAGGGGCAGGAGCTCAACCAGGACGTGGACGACACGGTGAAGCAGGCGCTCGGCAAGCAGCCGATCCCGCCGCGGCACGTGCCGAACAGCGACTGGGACGACGTCGAGCCGGGCCTGCGCTACGGCTGGGGCGCGGCGAGCCAGTACACCGAGCACCGCGACTGGGACGACCGGGTCGAGAGCAAGCTCCGGGAGGAGTGGAACGACCTCAAGAGCGGGCGCACGTGGGACGAGGCCAAGAGCGCCGTCCGGCGCGGGTGGGATTCGGCGCGCCGCAAGGCGTCCTGAGCGGCACGCGGGCAGCGGGCCCGGCGGGCGGCGCGCGGGGCTGGGCGCGCCGTCCACCTGGCCGGGGCGCCGGCGGCCGCTATCTACGCCCGCGAGCGGCGACTACGCCCGCGAGCGGCGACTACGCCCGCGGGCGGAGAGCAGCGTCCGCAGCGCGTCGTGCAGGCGGCGGTGCGTCGTGATGTCGCCCCACGCGAAGCCCTCCCGCGCGAGCTCCCGGGCGACCTCGGGGCCGATGCCGGCGAGCACGCAGGCGCTGCCGAGGAGCCTCACCGCCGCCGCCACGCGCACGAAGAGCGTGAGCGCGTTCGCCTCCATCCGGTCGAGCCCGGTGACGTCGATGACCACCGCGCGCGCCCTGGTCGCGTTCACGGCGGCGAGGAGCCGCTCCATCAGGAGCCCGCAACGCTCCTCGTCCATGGAGCCGATCACGGGGACGCAGAGGATCTGGCTCCACACCTCGAGGATAGGCACGGACAGGGCGCGCATCGCGGCGCGCTGGTGCTCGATGAGCGTGAGCTGCTCCTGGATCTCCCGCTCGTGGGCGAGCTCGCGCGCCCGGGCGAGCTCCTCCTCGGCGCGGACGCGCGCGAGCGCCTGCGAGGCCGCGGGCAGGAGGCGACGGACGAGGCTGACGTGGCGCGCGTCGAAGTAGGCGCGGGCGGGATGGGTGAGCACGAGCAACGCCCGCTCTGGCCCGGCCTGAAGGGGCGCGTGGAGCGCGGAGCCGCACCGCTCCAGGACGGACGCCGGCTGGCGCTGCCACTCGGCGAGCTGGGCGAGGTCGAAGCTGGCCACCGGCCGGCCCGCGAGGGCGCGATCGAACGCAGGCCCGCGCCGCCACACGGTGGCTGACAGGCGCGGATCGGTGGAGGCGACGACGTGGCCGTCAGCGCCTTCGGCGAAGGCGATCACGAGCCCGGCGGCGGCCCCGACGGTCCGCGCGGTCGCCTCGACGATGCGCGCCAGCGTCTCCGCGAAGGTCCCCGGCTCGGTGAAGAGCAGGAGCGCCTCCGCCAGCCCCTCGGCCTCCAGGCGGAGCGCCCGCTCCTCCTCGCGCGCGCGTTGCAGCTCGGCGATGGTCTCTCGGGCAGCCTCGTCCTCCATCACATCTCACTGCCCGAGCAGGAGGACGGCGATGGAGAGGTTCGCGTGCTGGTTCCTGCCCCGCGTGAAGCACCCTTGTTCACCGAAGGTGAACCTGCCCAGGAAGGGTGTCGCTCCGAGCGACGCGATCACCCCCTCGACCACGCGGTCGAGCTCGTCGCGCACGGCGAGCATGCACCCCGCGCAGAAGATCACGAGCGCGCCCTGCGCGCGGAACGGGCGCGGCGCGGACGCCAGCGCGGCGTCGACCACGGAGCGGACTCGGCCGATCAGGCTCTCCCGCGATCCGCTCATGAGCACGAGCTCGTCGCCATCGTGGATGTTCGCGCTGAACGTCATGGAGTTGTCCTCCTCCACGGTGCTCGGATGGATGAGCAGGAACTGGGGGACCTTGCCGATCCAGCCCGAGGGCCGCCCGAGCGGGTGCAGCGCGGTCTGCTCCAGGATGGTGCCGCCGCCCAGCTGCGCGGAGATCAGGCCGCCGGTCCATCGGTCGTAGACCTCGGCGGCCGGGAGCCCGTCGATCTCGGGCAGGCGCCTGCCCGCGGCGCGGGTGACGCGGCAGCGGTGCTCGGTGGGGACGTAGCCGCTGCTGAATGCATAGGAGATCTCCCCCGACGGGTAGAGGGCGGAGAGCAGCGCCGATCCCTTGCAGGCGCGCCCGCGCTCCAGCTGCGATTGCTGCCCGTCGAGGGAGTCTGCCGCAGAGGAGCCGCCGAACACAGGCACGTTGGGGCCGACCACGTCCGCGATGCCGAGCAGGATGTCCTCCTCCGCGCCGGTCTGCGCGGTGAGCCAGAACAGGGCCGGGAGCTCGCCGGCTCGCCCGGCGTCCTCGATGGCGCGGCGCGCGGCGCGCGCGCCCGCTTCGCGCGGCGCCCCGCCGATCGGCTCGGCGGCGACTCCATAAGCACCTTGCGCGTCGGCGACCCCGAGCAGGGCGAGGCCGGGACCGGACATGCCGTGGACTCCGGCAGAGGTCATGACGGACAGGCATGAGCTCGATCCGTGGACGCGAACCGACGCCGGGAGCGCCGCGGTGGCGCGCGCGAGCTCGTCCACATCATAACGCTCCGTGTAGCTCAGGAAGATGTGGTCGGGGGCTGCGCCGAGGCGCGCGTGGAGCGCGGACATGGCCTCGTCGAACGCCGCGCCCGCCGTCGCTGCGGTCGACGCCGAGGTCGCTATCTTCATCTGCCCTGTCCTCCCTGGTTCACGGTCCGACCCGCCGAGACCGGCGCGCTCGCCGGAGATGCGGAGTCGTCCTCGGTCTTGGTCCTACCATCTCTCTCCCGCGTGTCGCTCTCCCGCTGGCGAGGAGCGGGGCGGTCATCAGGTACCTATACACGAACGGGCGCCGTCCCTCGCCGCGATTCGGCTGCGTCCCGGGCGCTGCCCAGGTCGGGCCGCTCACCGCCGAACCGACCCGGGTTGATCGCGACTCTGCAGCGTTGGCTGCTGCGGGCGATGAGCGCCCGCTCGCTCGATGAGGTCCTCGCCGGATAGGGGAAGCGGCAGGCTCGCCCTGCACGGGAGACGCTACCGCGCGAGCCCTTCCTCCCCGCAGAGCGCGTCGTACCAGCGCGCGTAGCTCGTGGACGCGACCAAGCGTCGGTTCTCGTCGGGCGCGCCGTCGCTCCACCACGGCGGCCCCCGCTCGCCGAGCGCGATCTTCGCCTCGTTCACGCGACGGCGGGCCGCGCGCAGCGCCCCCGCGTCGCCCGCGCGCAGCGCGCGTCCGACCTCGCGCCGCGCCGCCATGAGCTCGGAGACGAGGCGCCTCCGCGCGTCCTCCGGCAGCGCGGGGTTGGCCCGACGCCACAGGCGCCCGCGCACGATCAGGTAGCGGCCGTCGGGCGTGACGAGCGGCCCCTGCGAGGCGCCTCCGCGCGGCGAGGCGGTGCCGGGGCGCTGCGCGCCGGTGATGCGCGGGCTCATGCCGCGCCTGCAAGCAAGTCCCGGGCACGCCGCGAGCTGGGGCTGGCACGGCCTTCGCCTGTCCTCGCCCATCCGATGGGTGCAAAGGAGAACGGATGATGAAGGTTCTGGTGACCGGCGGCACAGGGGTGGTGGGCCCGGAGGTGGTGCGGCGGCTCCTGCGGAGAGGGCACGGCGTCCGGCTCCTGTCGCGCCACGCGAGCGACGATCGCAAGCCGTTCGAGGGCGACGTCGAGGCGTTCGACGGCGACATCGGCGACGCCGCGTCGATCCGCGGCGCCGCCGACGGGTGCGACGCGGTGATTCACCTGGCGGCGACCGTCGCCGAGCGGCCTCCGCAGGTCACGTTCGAGCGCGTGAACGTCGAGGGCACACGCAACATCGTCGCCGAGGCCGAGCGAGCGCGCGTCCAGCGCTTCGTCTACGTCTCGTCGCTCGGCGCCGATCGCGGCGAGTCGGATTACCATCGCTCGAAGAAGGCGGGCGAGGAGATCGCCCGCACCTTCTCGCGCGAGTGGATCATCCTCAGGCCCGGCAACGTCTTCGGGCCGGGCGACGAGCAGATCTCGCTCCTGCTCAAGATGGTGCGCACGCTGCCGGTCGTGCCGCTCGTCGGCAAGGGCGACGATCCGTTCCAGCCGATCTGGTGCGAGGACTGCGGCGAGGCGCTCGCCATCGCGGCCGAGCGCGCCGACCTGGCGGGGCGCGAGCTCGACCTGGCGGGCCCGGAGCTGACCTCGATGAACCAGGTGCTCGACCGCTTCGAGGCCATGACCGACCGGCACCCGACCCGGATCCCGTTGCCGGCGTGGATCGAGTCGACGGGGGCGAAGCTCGCGGCGAAGTTCGGCATCGAGACGCCGGTCAACGCCGACCAGATCACGATGGTGACCGAGGGGAACGTCATCCCCGAGGGCCGCGAGAACGCCCTCGACGTGCTCGGCGTGAAGGCGACCCCCCTCGACGAGAGCCTGGCCAAGCTCGGCGATTCGCTCCCGGAGCGGCTCCCGTCCGAGGGGCTCGGCCCGATGCACCGCAAGATCTACCGCGCCGTGATCCGCGGCGCGCGCCTCGACGCCGAGGGGCTCATCGCGCTCGTGCGCGACGAGTTCCCGGAGCTGACGCCGCGCAAGACGGTCGTCGTCGGCGCCGAGCCCGAGAGCCCGACGCGCATCGCGCCGGGCGCGACGCTCACGATGGCCCTGCCGCTGCGCGGGCACGTCCAGGTGCGCGTCGAGGAGGTCTCGCCCCGCGCGGTCACCCTCGCCACCCTCGAGGGCCACCCGCTGGCCGGCGCCGTGCGCTTCCTGGCCGAGCCCGCGCCCGGCGGCGACGGGTCGGTGCGCTTCGAGGTGCAGACGTGGAACCGCGCCTCGACGCTCGCCGACCTCCTGGTCATGGAGACGCTGGGCGGGGCGATCCAGACGTACACGTGGACCTCGCTCGTCGAGACCGTCATCGAGCGCAGCGGCGGCCGCGCCGAGAAGGGCGTGGAGGTGATCCGCGACGACCCCGACGAGCGCGAGGGCAAGGCGTTCGAGCGCTGGCTGGAGGAGCTCATCCACCGCCGCGTCCGGCGCGACGGCGCCCCCGCGCCCGCGATGGCCGCGGGCTGATCGCCGAGGGCGGAAAGCGGAAAGCGGAAAGCGGACACGAGACGCGGTCGGCGCGGCCGGGGCCTGGGTGTGGGCTGGCCCGCGCCAGCCCCGAAGCGCTCCGCAGGAAAGCGGCGCCGCGCGGTGTCGCTTCGTGCCTCGATCGGGCGCGGACCGAGGCAGCCCGCCACGGCTCGCGCTTGTCGTCCGCGGGGCGGCGGGCTTAGAGTGGACGCTCGCCCTCGCGTCTGCCTCGCCGGGCCCGATCCGCCGCACGTGACCTCGCCGTGGCCTGTCCAAGTCGTCGCGCTGAACGCCGTGTCGTGCGGCTCGGTGCTGTGGCAGGCCGGGAGCGCGCAGCGGGTCACGGTCATCGTCAAGGCCACGCTGGCCCTCGCGCACGATCGCCTCGCCTGGCCCATCGCGCCGCTTCCGATCGTGCGCGAGGACCGTCACGGGCCCTCGGGCTCGCTCGAGGCGGCGAGCGAGGTCGCGCCGTACCTGCCGAGCGTGGGGGTGGTGCTGACCGGCCACGCTTACGCGCCGGGCGGGCAGCCGATCGCGACGATGATCGCCCGGCTGGCGATCTACCGCGGGGAGGCGCGCCTGCTCGACAAGCGGCTCAAGATCGTCGGGGATCGCGCCCCCGTCCCGCCGTGGAGATCGCAGCCGTTCCAGCGGATGCCGCTCGTCTACGAGCGCGCCTTCGGCGGGCCCGGGGTGCCCGAGAACCCCGTGGGGGTCGGCGCCGCGTCCAGCGCCGCGCCGGCGCTGCCGAACCTGCTCGACCCCGTCCAGCCCACGCGGCCGGCCGGGATGGGGCCGATCTCGCCGCGGTGGCCCGCGCGGCAGCGGCTGCTCGGCGGCGCAGAGCCGCGGGGGGGCGAGCCGCAGCAGGCCGGGCCGACGGCGGGCTTCGACTGGCGTTATTTTCACGCGGCGCCGCCCGATCAGCAGCTGCCGTTCCTGCACGGGGACGAGTGGCTCGTGCTCGACGGGCTGCACCCCGAGCTGCCGCGGGTGCAGACGCAGCTCCCCGCGGCGCGGGCGATGGCGCGCCGCTATCCGGCGGGCGGGGGCGGGCAGGGGCAGCCCGTCGATCTGGCCGCCGACACGCTCGTCATCGATGTGGATCGCCAGATCTGCTCCATCGTGTGGCGCGGCAGCTTCGCGCTCGAGCGCGCCGAGGAGGGGGCGTCGATCCGGGTGTGCGCCGGCCTCGAGATGCCGGGCCATCCGCTCTCGTGGCCCAGCCTGGAGCAGGCCGCGCCTCCGCCGCACGGCCGACCGAGCGCGCCGGGCGATCTCGGCGCGACGCTCCCCGTCGGCGGCGCGTCGAGGTCGAGCGCGCCGGGCGATCTCGGCACGACGCTCCCCGTCGGCGGCGCGTCGAGGTCGAGCGCGCCGGGCGATCTCGGCACGACGCTCCCCGTCGGCGGCGCGTCGAGGTCGAGCGCGCCGGTGCTTCCGTTCTTGCCGAGCCCAGCAGCCCAGGCGCAGGCCTGGCCCGCCGCGAGCGCCGCGCGGGAGTCGCGGCCGTCGCGGTGGTCGGGCGCCACCCTCGTGGACGAGGAGACGCGGATGCAGGACCCGGCGGAGCTGGCGATGCAGCTGCAGGCGCCGCTCGCGCCGTTCGCGCTGGCGCCGCCCGGGTTGCCCGCGCAGCCGGCCGCGCCCATCCCGGGAGCGCCGTGGGCTCCCCCGGAGCCCGCGCTGCAGCCCAGGCCCGCCGCGCTGCTCCGGCCGATGGACGAGAGCGCGACCGCGCTCGTCGACCTCGATCCGCCGGACGCGCAAGAGGTCGTGCCGGAGACCGAGGACGCGCCTGTGCCGCTGCGGCCATCGGCAGCTGGGTCGGCCGGGAGCACGCCGGCCGGAGAGGGCGCTCCGCCGGCGGTGGAGGCGCCGCCGGCGGTGGGGGCGCCGCCGGCGGTGGAGGCGCCGCCGGCGGTGATGGCGTCGCCGGCGGTCGTGCCTCGAGCCGCCGATCCGCCGGCGGCCGGCGTCGTGGCGCCCCCGGACCCCGCGGGCGCCGCCGGCGCGGCACCGGCCGCGGGCGCCGCTGCCGTGGACCCCGCGGACGAACGCCTGCGGGCCGAGGTGATCGCGCGGCTGCGGGCCGGCGAGCTGCTCGGAGGGCTCGAGCTCGCGCACGCGGACCTGAGCGGGCTCGACCTGAGCGGCGCCTCGCTGTCCGCGCTCGATCTCCAGGGCGCGAGCCTGCGCGGGAGCAAGCTCGCCGGGGCGCGCCTCGCCGACGCGAAGCTCGCCGGCGCGGATCTCGGCGGGGCAGACCTCTCGGGCGCGGATCTGACCCGCGCCGACCTGTCGCGCGCCGTGCTGGAGGGCGCGCGGCTCGACGGCGCCACGCTGCACGAGGCGATCCTCGCCTCAGCCCGCGGCGCAGGGGCGAGCCTCGCGGCCGTGACCGGCGCGCGGGCGAGCTTCGCGCGGGGAGTCTGGGACAGCGCCTCGTTCGAGGGCGCGGACCTGCTCGCCCCCAACCTCTCCGGCGCCTCGCTCGGGGCAGCGCGGTTCACGGGCGCGTCGCTCCCGGAAGCCCGCCTCGACGACGCGCGCGGCGCCGGCGCCGCGTTCGACCGGGCCAGGCTGGGGAACGCGCGCGCGCCGAGCGCGGAGCTCACGGGGTGCTCGTTCCAGGATGCGGCCGCGCCCGGATCGGTCTGGCAGGGCGCAAAGCTCGACGGTTCGCGCTTCGCGGGCGCCGACCTGACCGGCGCCGACCTGTCGCGCACGAGCTGCGCGTCGTCGGTCTTCGCGGGCGCTGACCTGACGGGCGCCAACCTGCAGCGCGCCCAGGGGAACGGCGCCGATCTCGAGGGCGCTCGCCTGACCGGCGCGGATCTGCGGCAGGCGCGGCTCGCGGAGGCGCGCTTCGACGGCGCGTCGCTCGGTCGGGTGATCGCCCACCGCGCCGATCTCGGCGGGTGCCGCCTCGTGCGCGCCGATCTCTCGGGCGCGAACCTGCGCGCCAGCCGGATGCGCGGGGCCGACCTCTCCTTCGCCCGGCTCGATGGGGCGGACCTGCGCGACGCGGAGCTCGACGGGGCGAACGTCTACGGGGCTTCGCGGCAAGGCGCGAAGCTGAGCAAGCGCGACGAGGCGCGGCTGGTCGAGGTCCCGCCCCGGTCGGGGGATCCCGGCGGCGGGGCCGCGGGGACCTGACGCTCCACCGGGAGCCGGCGCCCCGTGGGCAGCCGGCGCTCCGCGGGCGGCCGACGCTCTCGCCGCGCGCAGCGACGCTCTCGCCGCCGACAGCCTGCGCTGCGCTCTCGCCGCGGGCCGGCGCGTGCTACGCGTCAGGTGCCCCGCGCGGCGCTCACGCCCGCCGCGGGGAGGAGCGAGCCGCCGTGTCCCACCCCCTCGTCGTCAACGATGCGCTGACCGCCCCGGCCGCGCTCCTCAGCTGGAGCGCGGTGCGCGCGTCGGGGCCCGGCGGCCAGAACGTCAACAAGGTCGCCTCCAAGGTCGAGCTGCGCTTCGACTTCGCCGCATGGCCGGAGCTCGACGAGGGCGCCAAGGCGCGGCTGCGCGCGCTGGCGCGCGGCCGCCTCGACGCCGAAGGGCGGCTGCTCATCGTGAGCCAGTTGACGCGCGATCAGCAGCGCAACCTGGACGACGCGCGCGAGAAGCTGCGCGCGCTGATCCTGCGCGCGCTCGAGGTGCCGGCGCTGCGGAGGCCGACGCGGCCGACGCGGGCGTCGAAGGCGAGGCGGCTCGACGACAAGCGGCGCACGAGCGAGAAGAAGCTCGTGCGCCGCGGCGGGGGCGCCGACTGACGGCCGACCCTCAGCGCTTGCGCCGGGTGCCCGCGACGACCTCGGCCGCCGTCGCCGCGGTGGCCGCGCGCTTGAGCCATCGACGCAGCTTGCTCGGGTCGTCGCAGCCGGCGATCGCGCGCGCCACCTTGGCCGGCACGGCGACCCCGCGCGCCTGGAGCACCGTGGTGATGGCCTCTTGCGCCATCCGGATCTCGCCGAGCAGCGCGCCGCGCGCTTCTCCGCGTGCCTCGCCGCGCGCTTCTCCGCGCGCCTCGCCGAGCGTCACGCCGCGCGCTTCTCCGCGCGCCTCGCCGAGCGCCACGCCGCGCGCCTCCCCGCGGGCCTCGCCCTCTGCGAGCGCCGCCTCGAGCGCGGGCACGCGCTTCTGGAGCAGCGCGCGGGCCACGGCGTCGTCCGAGGACGCGGCGTCGAGCAACGCCTGGAGCGGCAGCGGGCGCACGAGGCACGGGTCCTCGATGACCGCATCCTTCGGGAGCGTCCGCCAGCCATCGGTCTCGCGCGACCATTCGAGCACCCGGTGCTGCTTCACCAGGATGCAGAACACCCGCCGCACGCCTCGATCGATCAGCCGGCGCGCCTTGCTGGTCGGAACGGCGAGGGCCTGCTTGTCGCTGACCTCGAAGGCCAGCTCCTCCAGCCGCCGGTGGCCCCCCCGGTCGGGCTTCTGCGCGAAGACGCTGGCGTCGGGCGCGTAATCGCTGCCCTCGTCGGCCCGGGTGAGCATGTCGACGGCGCCCCGGTAGCCCGGGGCGACGTGGGCGCCGAGGACATAGGTCAGATCGAAATGCTGCGTCGCGTGCGGCGTGTCGGCCGGGGCGGCGAAGATCTCGGCGCCGTCGAGGTACTCCACCCGCGTCTCGGGCGGGGCCAGCCGGTCGTCGACGTGCGGGCGCGCCCTGGACGAGGGCGCCTTCAGCGTGCGGCCGGACGCGTCTGCGCCGGGAGCGAGGAGGACGTGGTCGTGCCTGCTGCGCATGCGCTCCAGCATAGCCCAGCCGGCGCCCGGCAGGGCTCGCGACGCCCGCGACGCGGGAGGCGGGCGCGGATCAGGCGTTCGCCCGCAGACAGCCCAGCTCGTACAGCCCCATCCACCCGACCTCCGGATCCGTGCAGGCGCCCTCCCTGAGCTGCGCGACGAAATCCTCGATCGGCTTCTCGATCACGTCGATGAACTCGGTCTCGTCGAGCGCCTGCGCCCCCCCGCGCACGCAGTCCACGGCCAGGAACGCGTGGCGCTCGATGGTCGAGTAGGCGCACTCCAGCGGGCGTCCGAGCGGCAGGAGCCGCCCGGCGACATACCCGGTCTCCTCGAGCAGCTCGCGCGCGGCCGCGTCCTCCGGCGTCTCGCCCGGCTCGACGCCGCCGCCGGGGAGCTCGTCGAGGATCCGATCCGGGCCGGGCCTGTACTGGCGCGCCAGGATCACCCGCTCCTCGCGGGAGATGGCGAGGACGCAGACGACCCGCCCCTCCTTCTTGAGCGAGAACGTGCGGATCTGCCCGTCCGGGAGCTCGAAGGTGACGTCCTCGATCCTCCGCCACGGCGAGTGCTGGGTCACGCGCCGCTCCAACGCTCTCCACCGCACGACCGCCATCGGAAACCACCTCGGAGCCCCGCGCGCGCCGGCGCCGCCGCGAGGCGACGAGGGCCGCGGGACGGGCACGGCTACCAGGCGTCACCGCGGACGACAAGGGGCGGGGAGAGCTTCCGCGCGCCGGCCTCGCCCCCGCGCGACGGCGCGCCGCCGTGATGGCGGGCGCAAGATCGGATACGACAGGGAGCGAGCGCCATGGGCCCCACCGGCTGCATCAAGGCCATCCGACTCTGCGTCCTCACCGCGTCGCGCGCCGGCGTCGATCCGCGCGAGGCCCTCGCGGTCGCCGGCGTCGACCCCGCCCTGCTCGAGGATCCCACCGCCCGCGTCCCCCACGACACCGTCGTCCGCGCGTGGACCCACGTCCCCGAGCTCGCGCGCGACCCGGCGTTCGGCCTGCACGCGGCCGAGCTGCTCGTCGGCCAGCTGTTCGACGTCGTCGATTTCGTCACCGACCAGTGCGCCACCGTGCGCGAGGCGATCGGCTGCATGCTGCGCTATCAGCGCCTGATCCACGACGCCTTGGACGTGCGGCTCACCGTGGATGACGCGCGGGCCCGCGTCTCGCAGCGCTTCTCGGCCGCCGTCGCGCCGCCGCAGCTCTCGAGCTTCATCGTGGGCCTGTGGGTCCTGCGCGCCCGCGCCCTCACCGGCCTCTCCTTCACGCCGCACCGGATCACGCTCGCCCATCCCGCCCCGGCGGAGCGCGGCGAGTACGACCGCCTCCTCGCCGCGCCGCTCGCCTTCGACGCGGACGAGAACGCGATCCTCTTCGACGCCGCGTTCCTCGACGCCCCCACGCTGCGGTCGGACCCGGCGCTCGGCGCGGTCCTCCGCCGGCACGCCGACGAGCTGCTCGCCCGCTTGCCGGCCGAGCCGGGCGTGCGCGGCGCCCTCGAGCGCCACCTCCTCGAGGCGCTCGGGCGCGGCGTCCCCGACGTCGGCGCTGCCGCGCGCGCGCTCGGCATGAGCGCGCGGACGCTGCAGCGGAGGCTCGGCGACGAGGGCGAGAGCTACAAGAGCGTCCTCGACGAGGCGCGCCGCAAGCTCGCGACCGCCCACATGCGCGAGCGGGGCCGCACCATCGCCGAGATCGCGTTCCTGCTGGGCTTCTCCGAGGTGAGCGCCTTCTCGCGCGCGTTCCGCCGCTGGACCGGGCACAGCCCCGCCGCCTACCGCCGCTCCGCCTGACGGCGCGGAGGCGGGCTCGGTCAGTCGAACTCGGTCACCGAGTCCCTCCGCTGGGACACGCGCAGATAGGTGAGCGGCGAGTGGTCGGCCAGCGAGAAGCGCAGCTTGATCCAGTGGAGGAAAGGCAGCTGCTCGATGACGAAGGCCGCGACCCCGAGCGCGAGGCCCAAGGTGGCGGACCAGGTCTGGTTCACCTTCCCGGCGTGCTCGCCCCAGCCGGACCCGTTGGCGCGCAGCTCCTGGCCGAAATGCGAGAACGACCCCGTCGAGATCGGCGGGAGCGACGGCACCACGTCCACCCCGTAGACATGACGGAACAGCTTGTCCCCGAAGCACCGGCCGAGCTTGTCGGCGAACACCTTGTTGCCGACCATCGGCTGCCCGAAGGTGTAGACGCCGCGCAGGCACCCCTGCAGCGCCTGGAGGTCTTCCACCGCGTCTTCCGGAGCCTCGTTGGCCATGAAGAGCTGCGACGCGGCGAGGACCGCCAGCGCGCCGCCCAGGCTGTGGCCGGTGATGTAGAGCGCCTTCAGCTCGGGCTTCTCCGCGCGCTTCGGCCCGGCCTCGCGCGCGCGCAGATGTCCAGCAGCCGCGTGGGGCGCCAGGGCCGCCGACGGCGCGGACGAGGTGCTCTCGTCACACCCGGGCGTCGCGGGGGCGTCCTCCGGCCGCCCTCTGCCGGCGCTCTCCGGAGCGACCTTGTCCAGCAGCCGCTCCCTGGCGTCCTGCACGATGAGCTTCTTGACCGCGCGCACCTCCTCGAGGACCTTGTCGAGCCGCGCCTCGTCGACGCTGCGCACGAGCCCGTCGAGCGTCACCGAGCGGACGGCGGTCCTCTCGATCTCCCGCGAGAGCTCGTCGTCGACGCGGCGCCCGTGGAGCGCGCCCCTCAGCATCACCAGGAGGGGCGACCACACGGCCCGGGCGGCCCGGTAGAAGCCGCCATGCACCGTCCCCGCCGCGTGGAACGGCTCCGGCTTCACGGCGGCGTCCGTCAGCCAGGTGATCACGTTCCTCAGCCTCGTCCCGCGGAAGCAGAGGATCGCCAGCTGTTTGCACGGGCTCTGGACGAGGTATGCGCTTGTGTCGACGAAGAGCTCCTCGTTGGTGAGCGAGACCTCGACGCACGTCGCCCCCTGGAGGCCCCGGCGGCCCATGATCCTGGTGAAGGTGTCGATATCCGAGTACGCCCACGCCGACGCGGTGGCGAGGAGCTGCGCCGCCCGGCTGTCGTACTCCCCCGGCCTGCTCTTGAGCAGGTGCTCGACGATCCCGCGGGCGCTCGGCGCCTCCTGACCGTCGAGCATCGTCTGTTCTCCGGCGCTGCCCCGCGACGCCGTGATGACCCGGGGCCGTCGAGGGACCGCGAACGGCCCATCGCTGCTGTCCGCGCGGTCGGCGCTCACCGTCTCTGCGCGTCCAAGCTCGCGATCGATCTCGGGATTATCACGGTTCGTACAAGCGACCTGAAACCTCATGGCCACCCCCCATCTCTCCTGTCGATTGCCGGCTGTCGCGGCGAAGGCGCACGTCGTCGCCCGTTTGCGCGATCGAGGCCCTCTGTCGATCCGCGCTCCGCGATCTGCGAGGCACGAGCGCGGCCCAGCAGCGGCGGAGAAGCGACCCCCACCGTACCACGGCCGCCCCGCGCGCGGTGAGTCGCAATCTGGCTACGGCACCACGCTCTCGGGCGCGTGCTCCCGGGACAGAACAACGGGACAGCGGCGTGGACAGAGGCCCTCGAGGCGCCGCTGCCCGCGAGCCGTCCTGGCGGCGCGCCCGGTCAACACATTGGCGCCGCCGGTCAAGGACGGGGCGCGGGCTCGTCCTCATCCTCTCCGGCATGACCTACCTCATTCCGAGCCAAGAGCAGGCGCACGCGGGTCTGCGTGCCATCAAGGGCGTCCTCACCTCGGCCGGTCCCCTCGACGGGCCGCGGCGCGACGCGATCGCCGCGGTGCAGCGGCACCTCCTCCACACGGCGCACGACATCGACGCGCTCGCCCCGATCGCGCCCGAGGCGCTCGCGGCCGCCGTCCGCGAGCCCGCGCTCCGCGAGCAGCTCGTGAGCGGCCTCTGCGCGATGACCCTGTGCGGCGAGCGCATCGACGAGCGCGAGCTGCTCGAGGTAGAGCGCTTCGCCGCGGCGCTCGGGGCGCGCCCGCCCGCGGTCCGCCAGCTCCAGCGCCTCTACGAGCGGCGGCTGCTCCTCCTGCGCATCGACATCAGCCGCAACGCGCTGCTCGGCAAGAGCGTGCGGCGCATGCTCGACGAGGGCGGCGTATCCGGGCTCGCCAGGAACCTCGCGAGCTTCGCCGGCCTCCTGGAGAACGAGCCCGTGGCCGCGCGCTACCGCGCCCTCGAGGGGTACCCGGAGGGCACCCTCGGCAAGGCGCTGTTCACCTTCTATCGAGAGAACGGCTTCTCCTTTCCCGGCGAGAAGCGCGGCGTGCCCGAGGGCGTGCTCACCCACGATCTCAGCCACATCCTCGCCGGCTACGGCACCGACCTCCGCAGCGAGGCGCTGACGATCGCCTTCCAGGCGGGGTATCGCCGCGAGAACCCGTTCGGAATCCTCGTGTTCCTGCTGGTCCAGCTCCAGCAAGGGATAACGCTCACGGTGCTCGCGCCGTCGCAGCAGGGGATGCTGGCGACGCCGGGGCTCGCCGACGATCTCGTGCGCTCGTTCGTTCGAGGCACGAAGATGAACATCGACCTGATGGATGACTGGGATTTCTGGTCGGTCATGGACGTGGACGTCGAGGAGCTGCGCCGCCGTTACGGCGTCCTTCCCTGGGCGGCCGCGGCCTGACGCGGCTCACGCGCCGAAGCCGCCGGCGGCCGTCTTCGAGAACGACGCGCCGCCCTGGCTGGCGCGCACCGCCGACTGCGAGAACAGCGCGAACGCCTTGCGGATGTCGGCCGCGTCGCTCTTCGGCGTCAGGATCCAGCGGTCCTCGATCCCCATGTCGCGGAAGACGGCCCGGAAGTCGGTGTTCTTGTCGTCGATGCCGATCGCCGCCACGATGTGGGCCTCGGCGCGGCGCATGTCGCGGACGAGCGCGCACACGTCCTTGGCCTTGGCCCACGTCGATCCCGCGTCGGCGCCGTCCGAGATGATCAGCGTGACCGTGCGCGCCGGGACGCCGTTCAGCGCGAACTCCTGCGCCTTCGCGATCACCGTTCCCAGGAGCACCACCGTCTGGTCGTAGAGCGGCGTGCCGAGCTGGGGGTCGTAGTTCTTCGTGTCCATCTTCACCGCCTGGGCGATCGGGCAATACGGATACAGCACGGTCCCGTTCAGGTAGCGGTTGTGCGCGAGGATGGAGTCGCGCTGCTTCGAGTCGGCGAGGGCGCTCACCACCAGGTTGTGCCCGTCCCGCACCGCCCGGGCGTTGCCGGCGAACTTGATGGATCCCGAGTCGTCGGGCATCACGGTGACGAGCACCACCTCCGACGACGCCACGTCGTCCACCTGCACGCCGAAGCCGGCCTGGATCTGGGCGCCCAGGTCCGTGATGTGCAGCGCCTGCATCGCCTCGGGCGAGAGCGCGCCCTCGTCCCGCGCGGCCTCGAACAGCTGCTCGATGTCGAGCGAGCCACCGCCATTCATCGTCTTACGGTCGTCTTTGCTCATGTTCATCGCCTCTCTCCTCTCCTTCGCTTCACCGCGCGGCCAGCGCCGCGCTAGGCGAGCCAGCGCGCGATCGGGTCGGTGCTCTTCACGAGGTTCATCCCGGCGGCGGCGAACCGGCTCAGCGCCTTGTCCGCCTCGGCCGTGAAGTCGGCGACGAACCCCCCCTTGCCGTCGGGCACCGTGACCGGCGACATGCAGTCCGTCATCACGTAGATCTTCTTCGCGAGCGCGCGATCGGTGAGCGCGATCTCGGTCAGGATGTCCTCGATCGAGCTGCGCACGCAGTGGCTCGCCGCCTGGCCGGCGATGAGCACCGCGTCCGCGTGGAGCAGCGTCTTCAGGAATGCCGTGCTCCGCTGCGCCAGCGGCTGGCCGTCGTGGCGCGTCAGGACCTCGGGCTGCATCACCGAGTAGTTCTCGGTGAGCGGGTTGCCGCCCTTGACCTCCACCCACGACTGCACCCCGCGCGCGAACGCGTGGAACATCCGCGCCTCGTGCACGACGCCCGCGAGCGCGTGGCCGTCGCTGCCGAGGATGCAGTGCGGCGGCCACAGGTACAGCTTGTATTTGCCCGCCTTCTCGAGCTCCTCGCAGTAGTACCGGACCTGCTTCATCAGCCACGGATAGCTCCCGCCGCAGAGCCACCGCGCCACGGCCGGGTTCGGCCGCACCTCCCCCGCGTCGATCTGCGCCGTCGTGATCTCGCGGTGCGCCGAGAGCGGCCGGTCCTCGCGATCCACCCAGAAGGACGGGAAGAAGATCTGGTACGCAAAGTGGGTATCCATCGTGACCGTGACGTTCGTGATGGACGCGAGGTTCTTGTAGATGAACTCGGCGATGCGGCGGCTGTCGTCGACCGCGCCCGTGCCGCTCCTGCCGGCGACGTAGAGCGACCCCTGCGGGAAGCAGAAGTCCTTCTGCACGTCGATGAGCAGGAGGTGCACGTTCCGCGCGTCCGCGGCCGACGGCTTGACGCCGTGCGCCTTCCGCCACGCGGCGGCGGCGCCGTGGAGCGCCGTCTCGTCGGGGTGGTAACCCCACCGCTCGGCGTTCCTCGGATCGTAGAAGGCGGGCAGCGGGAGCTCTGTCGTTGTCATGGTCTCTCTCTCCTCTCAAGGGCCCGCGGGAGCGGGCCAATCAGCTCAGAATCGAACTCACGCGATGCGAAGCAAGGTGATCGTCTGCGCGTCGACGACGAACAGGCCCTCTGGCCCGACGAGCAGCCGGGAAGCTTGGGTGACGAACGGCTCGGTGCCGGGGAACTGCCGCGTCTCCACGAGCGCTCCCCCTCGGACCTCGACGCGGACGACGCCGCCGTCGGTCGCCGAGAGCAGGAAGCCGGACGCCGCGCACTTGCCCGTGAGCGCCCCGAGCCACGAGCCGCCGCCCCCCTCGCCGTCGGCGACCGCCTCGACCGCGCCGTCCTCGCCCACGACGATGCACCGGTGCACGGTCCGGCCGGCCAGCTCGGCCGCGAGGAAGAGCCACGCGCGCCCGCGGCCGGCGCGCGGCGCCGCCCCGTCGAACACGCAGGTGGCCGAGGTGAGCTTGCCGCCGGGGAAAGGCAGCTTGACCGTGTCCTTGAGGCCCGGCCGCTCGGCGTCGAAGACGAACGCGATCGAGACGTTCCCGGCCCGGTAGAAGCCGAGCCCGAAGCGGGGACCGACCCAGAACACCGTTTGCCCGGCGAGGACATCGCCCATCGCGACGGCGCCCGCCTCGCCCGACAGCGCGGCGGCGCCCGGCCTGCCGCTGCGCAGGAGCTTGCCGCCACGGGTCCAGTAGCGGGCGCGCTCGTTGACGCCGAACGCGGGGCTCGTCCCCAGGCAGTCCACCGGGATCCGCTCGGGCGGCGCTCCCGGCGAGAGCACCACGAGCTCGCCGGCGCGGCCGATCAGCGTCGCCCGCCCTTGCACCGCGAACCGCATCGCGGGGTGGGGCGCGCCGGACAGGACGACCGACCCGTCCTCCCGCAGGAACCGCCCGCCCTCGTGCACGAGATAAGCGAGCCCGCCCGGCCCGGCGGACGCGGCGAGGATCACCCCGCGCGTGCTCAGGAGCCGCGTCGCGAGCACCTCGCCGTGGACCACCGTCGACGCCTTGACGGCGGCCGGCGCCGCGCCCGCGCAGGTCGGACAGGCAGGGCGCGCGTGCTCGACGCCGCACGACGCGCACCGCGCCCACGCGAGCCCCTCGAGCAGCCGGCGCGGGAAGACGCCGCGCTCATCCTTGACGAAGACGCGGTACAGCGCGTCGAGGAGATCGTCGGGCAGCACGCGGTAGGGGATGGCCGGCTTCGGATACCGCACCTCGCGGTCGAACACGGTGATGCGGCGGAGCGGCCTCGCGCACTCCGGCACGCGCGCCGCCGCGGACCGCGGCCGGAAGACGCCGCCATAAGGCCCGACGCAGAGCAGGCTCTGCATGACCATCACGGCGAACGCGTACCAGTCGGAGTCCGGCGAATAAGGCCTCCCCAGCGCCGGCCGGGGCAGGGAAGGGTCGCAGAGCAGCGGATCGACGAAGCGCTCGGTGAACACCTGGCACAGGAACGGGCCGAACTGGAAGCTGTCGGCGTCGATGACGAACGCCTCGCCGCCGGCGACGAGGACGTTGAGATCGTTGAAGTCGCCGATCACCACGCCCCGGCCGTGGATCGCCTCCACGGTCCGGTGGAGCCCCGCGAGCACCTCGGAGACCGCGGCCGACGAGAGCCCGCCGTGGCGCATCGACGGCTCGCCGTACCGCAGGAGCGGCTCGGCGCCCCGCACGAGGCGCATGGCGTAGCCCACGATGCGCTTCTTCGATCGGTCGGTCGCGAGCTCGGCGGGCGCGATCACCTGGGCGGGCAGCGCGCCGGGGAAGGCGCGCAGCTTGTCCTGGTGGCGCTCGATGCGGTCCTGCGCGGCGCGCTGCTCGGCGTCCTGTCCGGCGTAATCCGGGTGATCCGGCGTCTTCCAGACCTTGAGCGCGCGGCCGTCGCCGAGGTCGAACACGTCCGCCTCTCCGCCCTTGCCGATCGAGGCCCGAGGGTCGAGCCGAGCCCGCTTTGCACCGAGATAAACGTCCACCTTCGCCTCCTCCGGGCGCCCCGAGAGCCTCGTTGTCCACGCCGCGATCCGCGCGAAGCCGCGCAGGGCCGCGGGTCAATCGCGCGCGCTCTGCGCCCTCCGCACGACGACGAGCGTCGTGTCGTCGCGCAGCAGCCCGCCCTCGCGCTCCATCCGCTCTTCCTTCCACACCGGCCGCGTCACCGCGCGGTTGATGAGCGCGAGCCGCCGCCTCACCGCGTCCGGGTTGGCGAACATGCGATCGTCCTCCCAGAACCTGGAGAGCGGGCCGACCGCGCCGCCGCCGCCCGGGATCTGCCGGCACGACGACTCCAGGAGATCGATCGCGCCGTCGGTGCCGAGCAGGGCAGTCTGGAGCGCGCTCGACGGGAAGGCGCGGTGCACCGTGAAGCGCGGCGCCTCGCCGCCCGGAGGGCGCTCGAGCAAACCATACGCGAGGTACGGGGGCTCGTTCCGCGGGAAAGGGCCGAGCCGCAGGAGCTCGTCGCCGAGGGCGATCAGGCCGTCGCCGAGGGAGAACGCGCACGCCCTGTCCCCGGAGACGGCGAGGCCGACCACGGTGAAGAGGAAGTAGGTCGACACGACCTCGGCGAGGCTCCCGCCCATGCCGGCCGCCATCGCCCGGAGCGGCGCGAGCGCCCCGCGCCGCACCTCTTCCCACGTCTCCGGCGACTCGATATCTCCGCCCCGCCGGAGCGCGCCGAGGACCTGCTCGGTCACGAGCCGGGCCCCGAGCGCCGCGCCCACCTCGCTGCGCGCGCCGCTGCCGCAGCCGTCGCAGACGACCGCGGCCAGACAGCCGCCCTCGGCCCGGAAGGCATAGGCGTCCTGGTTGGGCCGCCCCACCGCGAGGTGGTCCGTCCCGGTCACCGTGCCGCCGGCGACCTCGAAGCGCGATCCCCCTCCGAGGTCAGCCGGGAAAGCGGCCTCGCATGTCATGCTGGTCCCTTCTGCGCCCGTCCCAGGGCGCGCTGCCGACCGGACGTGGACGACGCGGCCGAGCGGGCCGTCGGATCCCGACGTGGGAGGTCCACGGTCGATGCCGGCCGCGGGGGCGCGCACGCGGCGCGCCCTCGGCTGTGTGTTCAACGTACACTAAGCATGGTGTCGAATGAACACTATGTCAACCCCGATCGCCCGCGGGCGGCCTGTACGAGCCAGGTGCGAAATGCCCGGGGGCGCGTATACTCCCCTGCGGGCCCTGGCGCGGGTCGACCCGCTGGCGCGGACGGGCGACGATGGCCGCGAAGGCGAGCTCGCTGGAGCAAGGCCCCATGAAAACCCGCCGTGTCCGTTCCAGGCCAGCGTCATCTCCGGAGGAGCTACCTATGGGTTCTCAAGTCTGGTGTGCGTTGCGGAGCGCGTGCATGGCCGCCTTGGCGGCGGCAGCGCTCGTCGGGTGCGACCCGGGGATCGATGTCTCCGGCGTCGTGCGTGACGCGGCGGGCAATCCGATCATGGGCGCGGAGGTCACGCTGACGTGCCCTGACGCGCGCCTCGACGGCAAGACGTCCACCAACGCTTCGGGGCACTTCGAGGTGCCCTCGAAGATCGGCTGCCTCGAGCTCGAGTGCAAGGTGTCGATTCGAGCTCCAGATGGCAGGTCGAAGGACTACATGGTCCGCGATCACTGCAAGGACAGGAAATATCAATGCGGCGCAGCGTGCAATGTCGTCACGCTGGATGCCGTCCTGTGACGCCGCCCCGCCTCAGATCTCGAAGCTGAACCCGTCCTTCTCGAGCCGCTCGTACTTCCGCCGGTCGAACCGGTAGAGCCGCGCCGCCCGGTGGGCGACGTCCTGCTCGACCTCGTCGAGCTCCACGAGTAGCCCGGTGCCGAGGACCTTCTTGCGGAAATTGCGCTTGTCGAGCGGGCGCTCGAGGATCTTCTCGTAGAGCCGCTGGAGCTGCGACAGCGTGAACTTCGGCGGCAGGAGCTCGAACCCGATCGGCCGATACCGCACCTTGCCCTTCAGCCGCTCCAGCGCGGTCGAGAAGATCTCCTCGTGATCGAAGGCGAGCGCCGGCGTGTCGTCCACCGAGAACCACGCGGCCTCGCGGGCGTCGGTCGCCGCCTTCACCCGGTGATCCCCGAGCTTGACCAGCGCGTAGTACGCCACCGACACGACGCGCTCGCGCGGGTCGCGCCCGAGCGCGCCGAAGGTGTAGAGCTGCTCCAGGTACACCCCCGAGAGCCCCGTCTCCTCGGCGAGCTCCCGCCGCGCGGCGTCGTCCAGCGGCTCGTCGACGCGCACGAAGCCGCCCGGGAGCGCCCACCGGCCGCGGAACGGCTCGAGCTCCCGCCGGATGAGGAGGACCTTCAGATCCTCCTCATCGAGGCCGAACACGACGCAATCCACCGTCAATGCCGGCCGTGGGTGCTCGTATGCGACGGACATCCGGACCTCCGTGTAACCTGGACACGAAGCTTTGTGTAATCCGGACACCATGTCAACCCGCACCGCGCCGCGTCGCGCCCGGCCTCGCGGCGCGGCGCGGCGGCACGGCGACTGCGGGCCTCGATAGCTTCACCGGGACATCGCGTCTGCGAGGGCCAAGCGGCCTCAGCAAGCGGTGCGATGTTTCCCCCGGTGGGTTCACGAAACTTGCCGTCCACCGTCGACAAACGCTCGACGGCCAGCGCGCACGCGGGGTAAAAAACTCTCATGACGGGGGACGAGGCGTCGGTCGCGGCGGGCGCGGAGATCCAGAATGAGCCCGAGGTGGAGCTCGGAGAGGCGGAGCTGCTCCTCCGGGCCGTGCTCGACAATCTCCCGGTCGCCGTGTGCAGGTACGATCGCGAGGGGATCTTCAGGTTCCACGACGGCAAGGGGCTGGAGCTCTCCGGCGGCGTGCGGCCGGGAGAGCTCCTCGGCAAGAGCGTCTACGAGCTCTATGCGGGGGCGCCGGAGGGGGTGGAGGCCATACGGCAGGCGATCGAGGGGAAGGGGTCGCACGTCGTCACCGAGGCGCACGGCCTCACCTGGGAGACATGGTACGTCCCCGTGCGCCACGGCGGGGAGCCCGGCGCGGTCAGCATCACCATGGACGCCACCGCGGCGAGGCAGCGCGAGCAGGAGCTCCGGAACAAGCTCGAGCTGATCGAGAAGCAGCAGAGGGTCATCCGCGATCTCTCGACGCCGATCATCGAGGTCTGGGACAAGGTGCTGACCTTGCCCATGGTGGGCGTGGTGGACAGCCTGCGGATCGCCGAGGTGATGGACAACCTGCTGACGGCGATCGTGAACAAGGACGCCCGCTACGCGATCCTCGACCTCACGGGCGTCGACGCGGTCGACACGCGGACGGCCGGGTACATCATCGAGATGATCAAGGCGATCCGGCTGCTGGGCGCGGAGGGGATCGTCACCGGGATCCGGTCGAACGTGGCCCAGACGATGATCGCGCTCGGGCTCGACCTGTCCGGCGTCACGACCGTCGGCAACCTCCGCGCCGGCCTCAAGCTCTGCATGCGGCGCATGGCCGCGGCGGGCGACGCGGGCGCCGCCGGCTGCGTCCCGGTGAAATAGCCGCCTTCGCGGGCGCCCGCGAGGCGCGACGCGGGCGCGCCTCGCGCTCGGCCGCGGCGATCAGCGGTGGATCACGACGCGCGTCGACGGGTCTTTGCGCGTGACCTGGACCGCGTACCACCCCTCCGGCACGGGGGGCTCGGTCCAGTGGAACAGCCACTTGGCGTCGACCGGCGAGAGGTTCACGCAACCGCCGCTCTGCCCGTCGCCCCAGTTGTTGTGCCAGTACGCCGCGTGGAGGAGGTACTTGCTGAAGAAGTGCTGGCTCCACGGCACCTCCGCCTCGATCCAGTCGTCCTCGTCGACGTGAGGGGTGATGAGCGTCTTCGTCACCCACTTGCGGTTGATGCGGTACTGGCCGAGCGGGGTCGTGGAGGGCGGCACGAACGGCTCGGCCCTCTCCGGCTCCTCCGCCCCGTTGCGCCCGGCCGAGATGAGCGTGGCGAAGACGGGCCGGTCGTCCTCGTAGGCGATGAGCCAGCCTTCGAGCGCGGCGATCTCGATCCACGTGTTCCTCGGCCCCTCGGCGGGCGCCGCGGGCGCCGCGCCGCCGAGCTGGATGCGGCGCCCCCACGGGTTCTTCGCCTTCCGCGGCTTGATCACCACCGCATCTCGCTCGAGCACCCAGTGCCCGTCGTCGCGGGTCTCGAGGTACGTCAGCTTGCCGACCTGCCGCGATTTGCCCGTCAGCCCGACCCGGTCGAGGCGCTCCCACACGGCGTCCGTCTTCGCGAGCTGGTTCTCCTCGGTGAGGCGGTACTTGGGGCGCGGCTTGCGGCGAAAGAACGCGATCGGGAGCCGCTCGTCGGCGCCGAGGTGGACCCCCTCGAAGGTGGCGGGCTCATACGGCTTCACCTTGTCCTTCGGCACGAACGTCAGATCGGAGGCCCAGAGCCACGTCGCCCCGCCGGCCTCGACCTCCTTCGTCCATGCGACCGACGAGCGCGGGCGGACCTGCATGTGCCGCAGGTCGTGCATCCCCTCGGGCCACGCCGGCGCGTCGATGCCCTCGACGTTCAAGAGGCGCTTGAGACCGAGCGACTCGCCGTAGCGGTACGGCACGGGCTGATCGACGAGCGGGGCGTGCTCGCTCAGCGTCTTCAGCAGGGGATCGGCCGCGTCGAGGGTGGCGCGCTCGCCGTCGACGCAGACGTACCCGCGGGGCTCCACGGCGTAGAACGCCGGGCAATCGCCGGCGGCCCGGACGGGCTCGGGGCTCTTCAGGCGGACCGAGCCGCCGATCGAGAGATACCCGATCCACTGGGCCTTCGGCCGCGGCGCGGACCGGATCCACACCTCGCGGGTCCTCGCGTACACGCGGGAGGGGACCTCCGGCGCCGCCTCGGCCGCGGCGAGCGGGGCCTCGGCGGCGGGCGCCTTCGGCGGCTCGGGGGTGACGACCGGCCCGGCGGCGCCCGGGTCGGCTGCCGGGCGCTCGCTGGACGGCTCCGCGACCGCGACGCCCGCGCGCCCGGCCGGGTCGGCGCCCGAGCCGGCGTCGTGTCGCGACGGCGTGCAAGCGAGGCAGAGCACGCCGACGGCGGCGAACCACGAGCGGCCGGACATAGGCGCGCCACCCTAGCACGCCGAGCCTGCCCGGCGGAATGATCTGCCAATGCCGCGACGGGGGCCGGCGGCGCGCGCACAGGTGAGGTCGCGTCCGGCCGCCGCGATTTTCGATCGCGCGGGTGTCACGCTCGGCCCCGCTCGCGCCTAGAGCCGAGGAAGGCCGGTGAGGACCGCCGGCCGGAGAAGACAAGGAGACCTCCCATGCGTCGTTGGCTCAAGGTGACCCTGTTCGCGGCCGTCCTCGGCATCCCGGCGATGGCCTATGCTGGAACGCAGCTCGCCGGCGGCTGTCCGTGCGCGGATTGCCCGTGCCCGGACTGCCCCTGCGGCTGAGGACCCAGCCTCTTGGAACCGCGCGCGCGATCGCTGCTCAACGCCTCGATGAGGCGCCTCGCCGACGGCGATCGCGCGGCGTTCGACCCTGTCTATGCCGCCCTCTGGCCGGCGATCCGCGCGTTCTGCCGCCGCATGCTCGCGGGCGACGCGGACGCGGAGGACGCGGCGCAGCAGGCGCTCCTCAAGGTGTTCGACCGCGCCAGCTCGTTCGATCCCGAGGCGGACGCGCTCACCTGGGCGCTCGCCATCGCGGCGTGGGAGTGCCGCACGGCGCGGCGGCGGCGGACCCGATCGCGGGAGGCGCCGGACGAGCAACTCCCGTCGCTCGCGGCCGACACGCCCACGCCGGAGGACGCGGCGATCGCCCGGGATCTGGACGACGCGGCGCGCGAGGTGCTCGGCGCGCTGGGCGAGGCGGATCGCGAGACGCTGAGGGCGACGCTGCTGGAGGGCGATCGCGATCCATCGGTCTCGGGCGCGGCGTTCCGCAAGCGCCGCGAGCGCGCATTTGCCCGCCTCCGGGAGGCGTGGAGGAGGATCTATGGAACCTGAGGCGCTCGCCGGCCTGAAGGAGAGGGCCTATCGAGCCTACGAGCGCGGGAGGGCGCGACAGGCGGCCTGGGCGGCGACCCCGACGCTCGCCGTGGCGCTCGTCGCCGCGCTGATGAGCGACCGCCCGCTCACCACCGCGATCATCGGCGCGGCGCTCTACGTCGCCGCGGCGCTGCTCTCGTGGCGGGGGCGCGAGCTCGGGCGGGGCGTGCTCCCGGGCGTCGCGGCGGGGCTCGTGCCCTTCGCGGCGGCGCACGCCGCGCGCGTCTACGGTCACCTCTGCACGCCGGAGGGGTGCGTCTCCATCTGCGTCCCGGCCTGCCTGGCGGGCGGGGTCGCCGCCGGCGTGCTGCTCTCGCGCGCGCTCCGCCGGTCGGACCGGCTCGGGGCCTCCTGGGCCTCGGCGTGCGGCGTCGCCGCGCTGACGGGCGCCCTCGGCTGCGCCTGCGTCGGCTTCGGCGGCGTGGTCGCCCTCGCGGCGGGGCTGCTCACCGGCACGGCGCCGCTCGCGCTCCGCCCCGCGCGCGGCGGCGCGTGACGGGGTGAAGCGGGGCGCGGGCGGTCAGCGGGTCGCCCCGGCGCGTCGCTTCGACCACACGTCGAAGGCCACCGCGGCGAGCAGCACCAGTCCCTTGACGAGCATCACCCGCTCGGACGGGGAGCCGATCAGCGACATGCCGTTGTTGATCACGCCCATGATCAGACCGCCGGTGATCGCGCCG
The DNA here is from genome assembly GCF_051526825.1 of Sorangium sp. So ce185. Lineage (NCBI taxonomy): Bacteria > Pseudomonadati > Myxococcota > Polyangiales > Polyangiaceae > Sorangium > Sorangium sp. So ce185. Next base: position 3,765,878 of record NZ_CP150316.1, read on the forward strand.
GCCACCTTGCCGACGCCGCCCTGCACGGCGGCGCCGCCGATGAAGGCCGCGGCGATCGCGTCCAGCTCGAAGTTGATCCCCGCGGTCGGGCCCGCCTGGTTCAGCCGGCCGGCGAAGATGATCCCCGCGACCGCGGCGAGCACGCCCATGTTCACGAAGATCCAGAAGGTGACCCAACTGACCTTGATCCCGGACAGCATCGCGGCGTGCACGTTGCCGCCCACCGCGTAGATGTGGCGGCCGAAGATCGTCCGGTTGGTCATCAGCGTGTAGCCCAGCGCCAGGGCGGTCAGCAGGATCAGCACCCACGGCAGGTTCTTGAACCGGGCCAGCTGCACGAGGACGAACAGCACCACGGCCGACGCGGCGGCGAGCTTCGCGACGAACACCGGCAGCGCATCGACCTGCTGCTTGTAGCGGAGCCGGGCGGCCCGGGCGCGCCACTGGGTGGCCCCGATGCCGGCCACGCCGGCGGCCCCGACGAGCAGCGTGACCACGTCGACCCCGCCGAGCGCCCCGAGGCGAACGTTGCCCAGGTACCCCTCGGTGAAGCCGTTGGCCAGCGTGCGCACCTCGTCCGGGAACGGGCCGATGCCCTGGTTGCCCAGGATCGTGAGGGTCACGGCCCGGAACAGGAGCATGCCGGCGAGCGTGACGATGAACGCCGGGATGCGGAAGTACGCGACCCAGAAGCCCTGCCAGGCGCCGATCAGGGCGCCCACGACGACGGTGATGCCGGCCGCCAGCGGCCAGGGCACGTGGTTTTCGACCATCAGCACGGCCGCGACCGCGCCGGTCGCCGCCACGACCGAGCCGGCCGACAGATCGACGTGACCGGCGATGATGATCAAGATCATCCCGATGGCCAGAATCAGGATGTACGAGTTCTGGACCATGATGTTCGAGATGTTCTGGGGCGCCAGCAGCTGACCGCCGGTCAGGCCCGTGAACAGCGCGACGATCAGCGCGAAAGCGACGTAGATGCCGCTCTGCCGCAGGTTGATCGAGAACCGGTGGCTCAGCGGCCGCTCGGGAGGTGACTGCATGTCTGCGGGCAGGGCCTTGGTGGTGGGGGCCGTGCTGCCGGTGGGCGCGACGCTGGCCATCTCGCCGCTACTCCTTTGCCTTGGTCATGTATTGCATCAGCCGTTCCGGTGTGGCGTCGGCGCGGGCGAGCTGACCGGTGATCCGTCCGGCCGACATGGCGTAGATCCGGTCGCAGATGCCGAGCAGCTCGGGCAGCTCCGACGAGATGACCAGGATCGCCTTGCCCTGGTCGGCGAGCGCGTTGATGAACGTGTAGATCTCGTATTTGGCGCCGACGTCGATGCCGCGGGTGGGCTCGTCCAGGATCAGCACGTCGGGGTCCGCGAACATCCACTTGGCGAGGACGACCTTCTGCTGGTTGCCGCCGCTCAGCGTGCCTGTGACCGTGAGCACGCTGGGGGCCTTGATGTTCAGCCGCCTCCGGTACTCGTCGGCGACGCGGTACTCCTCGTTGTCGTCGACCCAGCCCAGCTCGGCGAGCTTCCGCAGGGCGGCCGCCGAGACGTTGCGCTTGATGTCCTCGATCAGGTTCAGGCCATAGGCCTTCCGGTCCTCGGTCGCGTACGCGATGCCCTGGTCGATCGCGTCGCTCACCGTTCGCAGGCGGATCTCGCGGCCGTCCTTGAACATCCGCCCGCCGGCGCGGACGCCGTAGCTGCCCCCGAACACGCTCATCGCCAGCTCGGTGCGGCCCGCCCCCATCAGGCCGGCCAGCCCGACGATCTCGCCGGCGCGCAGCGTGAGGCTCGCGCCCGACACCACCACCCGCCCGTGCCGGAGCGGGTCGTGCACGGTCCAGTCCTCGATCCGCAGCACCTCGGGGCCGATCTTGGGCTCGTGCGGCGGGAAGCGGTGCTCCAGATCGCGCCCGACCATGCCGGCGATGATCCGGTCCTCGGTCACCTGACCGCTCTTCATGTCCAGCGTCTCGACCGTCCGCCCGTCGCGCAGGATCGTCGTCGAATCGGCGATGGCCTCGATCTCGTTCAGCTTGTGGGAGATGATCACGCAGGTGATGCCGTCGTCGCGCAGCCCCCGGATCAGGTCGAGCAGATGCGCGGAGTCGTCGTCGTTGAGGGCGGCGGTCGGCTCGTCGAGGATGAGCAGCCGGACGCGCTTCGACAGCGCCTTGGCGATCTCGACCAGCTGCTGCTTGCCCACGCCGATGTCCATCACGGGCGTCACCGGGTTCTCCGGCAGCCCGACCCGGGCGAGGAGGGCTTCGGCCTCTGCGTTGGTGCGGTTCCAGTCGATCAGCCCACGGTGGACCCGCTCGTTGCCGAGGAAGATGTTCTCGGCGATGGACAGGTGGGGGCTCAGCGCGAACTCCTGGTGGATGATCACGATGCCGCGCTTCTCGCTGTCCCGCACGCTGGAGAACTTGCAGAGCTCGCCGCTGAAGTAGATCTCACCCGCGTACGAGCCGTGCGGGTAGACGCCCGAGAGCACCTTCATCAGGGTGGACTTGCCGGCGCCGTTCTCGCCGCAGATCGCGTGGATCTCGCCGCGGCGCACCGACAGGCTGACGTCCTGCAACGCCTTGACACCCGGGAACGTCTTGGTGATTCCGTGCATCTCGAGGATCGCGTCGTCGGCCATCCCGGTCTGCCTCCTTGAGGGGGTCGCACGCGCGAGCCGGGCGGCGCTGGCCCGGCCGGCGGTCCCAGGCGGCGCGCCGGCCGGCGTCGCGCGGCGCGATCGCCGCCGACCGGCCCCGCGCGGCCGGCGCCGCGGCGCGGCTACTTGAGCTCGTCCTCCTTGTAGTAACCGCTGTCGACCAGCACCTTCTTGTAGTTGCTCTTGTACACGATGATCGGCTCGAGCAGGTACGACGGCACGACCTTCTTGCCGTTGTCGTAGTCCTTGGTGTTGTTCACCTCGGGCTTGCCGGCCTTGAGCACGGCGTCGGCCATCTTCACGGTGACCTCTGCCAGCTGGCGAGTGTCCTTGAAGATGGTGGCGAACTGCTCGCCGGCGATGATCGACTTGACCGACGCCTTCTCGGCGTCCTGCCCGGTGACGATCGGGTACTTCTGGCCGCCGGCGCCGTAGCCGTTGCTCTTCAGCGCCGACAGGATGCCGATGGACAGCCCGTCGTAGGGCGACAGCACGCCGTCGACCTTCGCGCCGCCGGTGTACGTCGCGGTGAGCAGATCCTCCATGCGCTTCTGCGCGGTCGCCGGGTCCCACCGGAGGATGGCCACGGTCTTGAAGTCCTTCTGACCGCTCTTGACGACGAGCGTGCCCTTGTCGATGTAGGGCTTGAGCGTGTCCATGGCCCCGTTGAAGAAGAAGGTCGCGTTGTTGTCGTCGGGCGAGCCGGCGAACAGCTCGATGTTGAACGGACCCTGGGCGGCGCCGTCGGAGCCGTCCTCCTTCTTCAGCCCGAGGCCCACGAGGAGCGAAGTGGCCTGCTGCACGCCCACCTTGTAGTTGTCGAAGGTGGCGTAGTAGTCGACGTTCGGCGAGTTGCGGATGAGCCGGTCGTACGCGATCACCGGGATCTTCTTGTCCGCCGCCTGCTGAAGCTGCGTGGTGATCGCCGTGCCGTCGATGGAGGCGACGATGAGCAGCTTGGCGTCCTTGGTGATCTGGGTCTCGATCTGGTTGACCTGAGTCGGGATGTCGTTCTCCGCGTACTGCAGGTGGACCTGATAGCCCAGCTTCTCCAGCGCCGCCTTGACGTTGTTGCCGTCGGCGATCCACCGCTCCGACGATTTGGTCGGCATGCTGACGCCGACGAGGGGGCCCGCCTTGGAGCCGGAACCACCCTTGTCGGCCGTCTTCTCGCTGGAGTCGCAGGCGCCCATTCCCGCGGCCAGGGCCATGGCCACCGCGGCGGCGGCAAACCTCGCAAGCTTCATCGTCGCTCCTGCTGCAAACGGTGCAGATCCGAGCCGGTCGAACCGGCCAGTGAGGTAAGGAACTCGGCCCATGGCCCGCGTCTCGCCGGACATCGCGCGAGCTTCCGCGTCGGTGAGGCATCGTCCCGTCACGACCGTGGCGAAGCAAAGATGCCCTTGAGGACCGCATTGTGAGCGTTCACATTTTGCTTGTCAATTCCAAACGGCCGGTCGCCGGAAGCTGCACTGGCGGAGAGGCTGCGGTTAGGCTCGTCTCATGCCGGAAGCCGCCCGCAAGCGCCTCGCGCTGGCCCTCCTCATCGTCGCCGTCGTTCCCGTCGGCCTGGCCGCGCGCTTCCACGGCGGTCCGGTCTGGCTGCGCAACAGCGCGGGCGCCGTGCTCTATGAGGTCGTGTGGATCGCCGCGGCGCAGCTCGTGTGGATCTCCGCCCGCACCCATCGGCTTGCGCTCGCGGTCTTCGCCGCGACGTGCGCGATCGAGCTGCTCCAGCTGAGCGAGCTGCCCTGGCTGTGGGCCGCGCGCAGCACCGCCCCGGGGCGGCTCCTGCTCGGCGCGAACGGGGGATTCGATCCCGCCGACCTCGCGCTGTACGCCGTCGGCTCCGCCCTCGGTCTCGCGCTCTGCCGGCCGCTCCGGGTCGCTGCGTGACGCGCCGCCGCGCCGCTGCGCCGCTGCGCCGCTGCGCCGGTTGCGCGGTGCGCCGGCCGGGGCCAGGCTGGCGAGCGCGAGTTCCAGGAGCAAGGAGGCGACGTCCATGACCGAGGCTCACCACACCGGCGGCTGTCTGTGCGGCGCGATCCGCTACCGCGCCCGCGGCGCGCCGGCGAGCGTCAACGTTTGCTACTGCAGCCAGTGCCGGCGCCAGACCGGCGCGCCGATGCCGTCGTTCGCCACCTATCCCGACGAGCAGTTCGAGCTGCTCTCGGGCGCCCCCGCGACGTACCGGTCGTCCAGCTTCGCCATCCGCCAGTTCTGCGCGACCTGCGGCTCATCGCTCTTCTGGCGCCGCGACGGGGCCCGGGAGCTCGACATCTTCCTCGGCACGATGGACCGGCCGGGCGACCTCCCGCCGCCGTCGTTCCAGCTCTGGACCGTGCACCGCGTGCCCTGGCTGCCCGCCATCCCCGGGGCCACCGACTACCGCGGCGCCAAGACCACCACGTAGTCTAGATGCACCGAGGCGAGGTATCCCCATGAAGAGATCGGTGAGGATCGCGCTCCGGGTCGCGCTGGGCGTCGTCGCCTGCGGGGCGATCGCGGCGCTGAACGTCGGCGCGCTGACTCGAAGCGCGTTGACGCCAGGGGCTCCCTTCGACGCGGCGGCGCTGCCGCCCGCGCCGGACTACGCGGATCCGCGGAGCTGGAGCGCGCTCCCGGAGCGCGACGACGCCGGCGACGCGGCGCCCCCCTCCGCGCCGGCGGTCGACCAGCGCCGGGCCGCCGCCGACGTCTTCTATGTCCACTCGACCTCTTACGTGGGCCGCTCCTGGAACGCCGACACGAACGACACAGCCGTCAACGACGCCACCGACCGGGGCGCGACAGGGATCCAGGCGACGGCGTTCAACGGCTGCTGCGCGGTGTACGCGCCCCGGTACCGGCAGGCGAACGGCATGGCGTTCACGCGATCCTCCGCCGACGGGGACCGCGCGATCGACGTGGCCTACGGCGATGTCCGGCGGGCGTTCGACGCCTTCAACGCGCGGCGCGGCGCCGGCCGCCCGTTCCTCCTCGCCGCCCACAGCCAGGGCACCGTCATGGCCGAGCGGCTGCTGCGCGAGGCCATCTCCGGCACCGCGCTCCGGGACCAGCTCGTGGCGGCCTACCTCATCGGCGGCGCGGTCACCGTCGACGGGCTGCGCGAGCGCGCGCCCGACGTTCCGCCATGCCAGGCGGCCGACGACGTCCGCTGCGCCGTCGCGTGGAACGCGCGCGGGGCGGCGTACGTGCCGACCGACTTCGAGATGCACCGGCCGGACCCGCGGGAACGGCTCTGCACCAACCCGCTGTCATGGCGAACGGACGGGGCCCGCGCGCCCGCGGACCTGAACCCTGGCGCGGTGTTCCTCGAGAGCGACGACAAGGCGCCGCGCGCGGGGCTCGCGGGGGACGCCCAGTGCGTGGACGGCACGCTCCTCGTGCACGACGTCGGCGCCACGCCCCGGGACCTGCCGAGCCGCATCCTCGATCGCGTTCTCGGCGAGGAGAACTACCACGCGATCGAGTTCCAGCTCTTCTTCATGAACCTCCGGGAGAACGCCGCGTCGCGGCTGGCCGCGTTCCTCGCGGCGTCGGCGCGCCAGTCCCGGTAGGAGGACGCTGGCGCTCCCGCCGGCGCGCCCGGCGCTCCCTCGCGGCCGCCTGTCCCTCAAGGCCCTTCGGCGGCCTCGCCTCCCTCGGCGCCCTTCGCCTCCTCCTCGGCGATCTTCGCGCGCACCTCGTCCATGTCGAGCGAGCGCACCTTCTCGATCACCTGATCGAGCGCCGACGCGGGCAAGGAGCCCGCCTCCGCGAACAGGAGGACCTTCTCGCGGAAGATGAACAGCGTCGGGATCGAGCGGATGCCGAACGCCTGGGCCAGCTCCTGCTGCTCGTCGGTGTTGATCTTCCCGAACACGATGTCCGTGTGCTTCTCGGACGCCTTCTCGAAGACGGGACCGAAGACCCGGCAGGGGCCGCACCAGGGCGCCCACCAGTCGATGAGGACGATGTCGTTCGACTCGACCGTCTGCTCGAAGTTCGCCGCGCTGAGCTCTTGGGTACTCATCCGCGGAGCATAGCCCTGAAACCCACCCCTGTCGCTGAACGGCCGGCCCTCGACTCCGCGCCTCCGCTCCCGCGCCGAGCTCTGCCCTCCGCCGTCTCCCGCGGACTCCGTTCCTGCTGACTCCGCCGCTCCGCCCCGTTCAGGGCGCGTTGCAGACCATGATCTGCTCGATCGCCTCGACGAGGAGCTGCTCGACGCGGTCCGGCCCTATGTCCGCGGCGCGGGCGAACCGCTCCAGATCGAACGGCGTGGGGTTGACCTCGAGGTAGGCGAGGATCTGGAGCGGATAGCCGGTCCAGCGGATGACGCAGAAGCCGACCACGTTGCGGCTCGCCTTGGCCTCGCGCAGGCCGAGGGCGAGCTCGATGCTCGGCGTGTCGTGCCCCTCGTCGAGCACGATGCGCGGCGCGTGGCCCGCTCTCCTCAGCTCGGCGGCGAACTCCTCCATCTGGGGGCGGAGCACGCGCTCGCGCAAGTCTTCGAATTCACGTAGAAAATCGGCTTCCGCGGGGGCGCGCGCCGCCTCGATGCGCCGCGCGTAGCGGGCCGTGAGGCGCTCGATGCGGAGCCGGTTGTGCTCTTTCATCGGCGGCCTACGGGGCGAGGAGCAGCACCTTGACCTGGCTCGGGACGAGGCTGACCCCGACCGCGTTGACGGAGTTCTGCGTCGTGATGCTCGTCATCCGCGTGGCGGGCGCGCTGCCCACGAGCACGGTGAACGCCGCGGTGACGTGCCGCGAGGGGCCCATCACCGTGTGCGAGACCAGGCCCATCTCCAGGCCGGCGTTGTCGCCGTTCGTGAGCGGCACCTGCGTCGTCAAGTTGTGCGCCGGCGTGCACATGAACAGCACGTTGTAGGCCGCCGGCACCCCCATCGGCTGCGCCGACAGGTTGGGGTAGGGCACCGGCAGGTGCGCCGGCGGCGTCAAGCACACGTCCGGCCCGCCAAGGGCCAGGCCTCCCATCTGCGTGTTCGCGAACATCGGTGCCTCCTGTCAGCCGAGGTGGATCTGCCCACCGTCGATCTTGGTCAGCTCGCCGCTCGAGACGAGCGTCGCCTGCGCCTTGATGTTGACCGCGGCCTTCGCCGTGACCTCGTAGTACTGCGCCCGCACCTGCTCCGACTCGGCGATGAACCGGTACGCCCGATCGAGCCGCTGCACCCAGCGCTCCGCGATCGACTCGACCGACCGCGCGACCGTCTTCACGCGATCCACCTGCGCGACCAGCCGCTCGCCCACGTACGTCATCGCCCCGACGGCGAGCGACCCCTCGCTCGCGGCGACGCGCACCTTGCCCGCGGCCACCGACGCCTCGGCCGGCGTGACGAGGCGCACGCCCTGGCCCGCGGCGACCGTGACGCGCCCGCCCGGGGCGCTCACCTCCAGATCCCCCTCGGCCACGAGCCGCGTCGGCGCGTCGCCCTCGCGGTCGAGCACCGCGAGCACGTGGCACCCGGCGTCGTGCAGCGCGACGAGCACCCGGTCGCCGAGCGCCGGCTCGACGAGGCAGCTCACCGCCCGCTTCGCGGCGTAGTCGCCCGACCCGACGCGCACCTGGAACGACCGGTCCACGGCGCCGATGACCGTACCGACCTCCTGGATCGCGAAGGTCTCCACCCTTTGTCTCGCCAGATTGTCTCGCATGGTCTCGTTCTCCTGCTGTCGGGAGGGGCATCCCCTCAGGGCGTCCAGCGCTCGGCTTCGAGCAGATCCGGGTCGTCTCCGAGCGCGGCGGACCGGCTCGTGAAGGTCGCGCCCGCGTCGCGGGCCTGGTGGAAGCGCGCGCGGAAGAGCTTCGCGTGCGAGAGATCCGCCTTCTCGATGCTCGCGTGCGAGAGGTCGGCGTAGGTCAGGTCCGCGCCGCGGAAGCTCGCCAGCGGGCAGGCCGCCCGGTGGAAGATGGCCTGGTAGAGGTCGGCGCCGGCGAGGTTCGCCGCCTCGAGGTCGGCCTCCGAGAAGATCGCCTGCCGCGCCTTGAGGCCCGCGGCGGAGACCCCGGCGAGCCGCGCGCCGAAGAAGAGGCCGCGCTCGGCGTCGGCGCCGTCGAGCTTCGCCGCGGTGAGGTCCGCGCCCTTGAAGCCCGCCTGGACGAGCCGGGCGCCGCGCAGGTCGCTCCCGGCGAGGTCGGCGTCGGTGAGCTGCGCCAGGGTCAGGTCCATGCCCGACAGATCCTGCCCGCGGAGGCGGGCGCCGACCAGCACCGCGAGGTGCATCGTCGCGCCGCGCAGGCTCGCGGTCGACAGGTCCGCCTTGAGCAGGCAGGCCTGCTTGAGCCTCGCCCCGTCGAGCGCGAGGCGCGCGGCCTCGGTCTCCACGAGCGAGAACCGGTCCAGGTTGGCCTCGCGGAAGCTCGCCTCGTCGGCGCGCCCCTTGATCATGCTGCCGATCGTGAGGTTCGCGCGGTCGAAGCTCGCCCGCGACGCGTCGCACTCGGCGAAGCTCGCCGAGACGAGGTCCGCCTCGTCGAGGCGCGCGTGGAGCAGCGCGCACCCGCTCCACACCGCGTGGCGGGCCCGCGCGCCGGACAGGTCGGCGCCCGAGAGATCGCACCCGTTGAACATCGACTCGCTGATCTTCGCGCCCCTCAGCCGGGCGCCGCGGAACGTCGTCTTCTCGAACACGACGCCCGACAGGTCGAGCCCGGACAGGTCGAGCCCGGACAGGTCCTCCCCGGCGATCACCTCGCCCTCGTCCACCTTCGCGAGCAGCTCGTCGCGGGTCACTTGCCCTGCCCCGTGAACACGACGTGCTTGATGTGCGCGTCGGAGAAGGAGGTCCGCGGATCGCCCTTCGCGTCGAGCAGGTTGGCGCGGAACAGGTTCGTGTTCTCGAAGCGGGCGCCGGGCACCTTCGCCTTCTGCAGCATGGCGTCCATGAGGTTCGCGCCCGTCAGATCCGCCTCGGCGAGGTCCGACCGCATGAACCGCGCGCCCTTGCCCGAGATCTGCGCGAGGCGCGCCTTGCGGAGGTTCGCCTCGCTGAAATCCGCGCCGTCGGCCGAGGCGCCCTCGAAGATCGCGCCCTCCAGGTCGACCCCGCGGAGGTTCGCCCGCGCGAGCTCGGCCCCGGAGAAGTCCGCGCCGGGCAGCGCGGAGGCGGAGACCACGCGCAGCGCCGTGGCCTTCGCCTTCCGGAACGAGGCATTCTCGCCCTTGAACTCGACGAGGGCCGCGTCCTCGAGGTCGGCCTCGCCGAAGTCCGCGCCCGCCCCCGCGCACTGGAAGAACGTCGCCTTGCGCAGGCTCGCGCCGGCGAAGCGCGCGCCCGTGAGGTCGAGCTGGAAGAAGAGGACGTCGTCCGCGGCGGCGCCGCTGAAGTCCGCGCCTCGCACGCGGGCCTCGAGGAAATCGGCCCCGGCGAGGTCGGCCCCCGAGAGCCGCGCCTCCTCGAGCCTCGCCTTGTGGAGCACCGCGCCGCGGAGGTCGACCCCCTCGAAGCTCGCGCGCGCGGCGCGCGCCTCGCCGAGGTTCGCCCCGCGCAGCGTCGCCTTCCCGAGCCGCGCGCCCTCGAGCCTCGCGCGCGTGAGCACCGCGCCCGTCAGATCGGCCCCGCCGAGATCGCACCCCGACAGATCCGCGCCCTCGAGGAGCGCCTCGCGCAGATCGGCGCCGGCGAGGCCGAGCCCGTGGAGGTCGGCGCCCGTCAGATCGCGCCGCGCGAGCGACTCGCCGGCGGCGAGCGCCCGCTCCACCTCGGCGCGCAGATCGGATCTCTTCGGTTCCTCCGCGGGCTCGGCCGGCGGGTACAGGTGCGCGAAGGCGCGGTACGCGCCCAGGACCCTCTCCTCGGTCCTGCGGAGGCTCGCGGCGAACTCCGGATCCGCGAGCTTCGCCTCGAGGTCATCCATCGGCGCGCCCGCCTTGCGCCCCGCCTCGGCGAGCTCGCGCAGGCGGGCGAGCTCCTCGTCGGCGCTGAACCTCGACGGGCCGCCCCCCTCGCGCTTGCTCTTCGCGACCACCTTGTCGAAGTCGAGCCCTTGCTCGGCGCAGAGCTTCCGCGCCTCGTCCTCGGCGTCCCTGCGCTGCGCGTCGGCCTGCTTCTGGAGCTCCGCGGCCTCGAGATCCATCCGCGCGGCGAGCTCCGCCAGCTCGTCGGGCTTCGGGTCCTCCGGGCGCTTGATCTCCCGCGGGAGCTTCTCGTCCGGGTTCATCCCGAGCATGCGCAGGGTGAGGCGCGCCTGGTCGAGCTCGCGCTGCGCCCGCGTGAACGACCGCTGCTCCAGGGCCCGCTCGCGGCGGATGAGCTCGTCCATGTCGCTGATCGCCTCGTCCGGGAACGACGGGGCGTCGGGCTCGGCCTCGGGCAGCAGCTCCTTGTCGTTCAGGGCGTGGAGGTGCCCCTTGTCCTTGTCGAGCCGCCTCGCCACCACGGCGCGGTAGTGCTCGACGGGCTTCGGCGCGTCCGCCCGCTCCAGGCCGGCGATCAGCAGGCGCACGTCGTCGGCGTCGTCCTCGGCCACCTGGACGACCCCGCGGAAGATCGCGACGCCGCGCTCCAGGTCGGGGAAGAGGATCACCGTCTCCAGGCGCGTCGCGACCTCCCGGAGGCCCTCCTCGCCGTCCGCGTCCTCGGCGCCCCGCTGGCGCACGAAGCACCGGGCGCGGAGCGTCGGCGCGCGGGTCCCGAGCTGCGGCCGCGTCGGGTGGAGGTGCTTGAGGCTGATCGGCTCTCCTCCCTGGAAGTAGTCCGGCAGCCGCTGGTCCTCCGGGGCCACCTGGAAGTACTCGGGGTCGAGATCCCGGGCGTAGCCGGGGAAATCGTGCTGCAGCCACTCGGCGCCGTACGTGCCGAGCTTGGCGATCCGCGAGGCGAGCGTGGGATCGAGCGCGCCGAAGCACGCGGGCGGCGGCCTGTCGCCGGGCGACTTGAGGAGGTGCCGCGGGTCCTCGAGGTGGGGCAGGTGATGCACCCTGGCCCCCTCTTCCTCGATCGCCCCGAGCCCCATTCCCTTCGGGTTCAGCGGGTAGTCCGGGCCGCCGAACGCATGCTCCCAGACGAGCGGCATCTCGGTGATCGGCTCCGGCTCGGTCGGCGCGCCGTGGTGCCACCGCCGCTTGCCGACGACGGCGATCGTCTTGTCGACGAGCGGCTTGTCGGCCGGGCCGACCGTCAGGCCCGCGGCGAAGGCCGGCCGGGGCTCTCCCCCGGGAGAGAACGCCTTGCCGAAGACGAGGACCTCGCCCCGCGGCTTGGGCATGCCTTCGTCCAGGAGACCGTCCTTGCCGAGCGCGGGCGTCACCCGCTGCCACATCGAGGCCTCGGGCAGCGGCACCTCCGGGGCGTCGAGCGGAAAGAACATCAGGAGCCCGACGCTCAAATGATGGCTGCGCCGGATCGTGAGCACCCGCTGCAGGACGGAGAGGCGAAGAGGCTTGATGACGCGCATGGATCTCGAATCGTAAGTTGTGCCCGGAGCGCCTGGCGAGGGCCCGGCGCGGGCGAGCGCCGGCGGGAGGCGGGCGAGCGCGGCGCAGCTCGCCCGAGCGTCAGGTGACGATGAAGATGCCGCTCTTCTTGATCTCGGCCGCGACGTTCTTCAGCTTGAAGTTCTCGTTCTCGATGGTGACCGTATCGGCCTTGAAGATGGCGTTCTGGATGACGAGCTCCGGACCGTTCTTGATGGTCGCCGTGGGCCCCAGCTTGAGGTCCAGCGTGCCTGCGAGGTTCATCGACGACTTGAACCCAGCGACGACCTCCGCGGTGGCGCTGAGCGACAGCGACAGCTTGGTTCCGAAGGTGAACTCGTAGGCCTGCGTCAGCTTGACGTCGGTGGACGCCCCCTCGGTGATCGTCTTGAAGGAGCCGATCTTGTGGTCGTACGTGCTGCCGTTGGTGACGCTCTCGGCGTCGCTGTGCTTGTACTCCTTCGTCGATCCGTGCGTGTGCGACTCGAACGTGCCCATCTTGACGTCGCGCCCGTTCCCCATGGTGATCGACGTGGCGCTCCCGAGCACGATGGCGCGGACGCTCCCGATCGTGGTGAGGTTGTAGTTGCCGAACCTCGTCGTGTTGTGGTTGCCCGAGATGGTCTCGTTCTTGTCGCCCTTCGCCTCGATGTTGTAGTGGCCCTGGGCGAAGACGTTCACGTCGGCGGCCAGGGACTTCACGTGGACGCTGCCGGCCTCGGAGATGAACGTCGCGTCCCCCTTGGCCTTGTCGGTGAGGGTGCCGGCGACGGCCTGCGTCGTGATGTCGCCCGCGGTGGCCGTCGTCGTGATGTCGCCCGTGGTCGCCGTCGTCGTGATGTTGCCTGACGCGGCGGTCGTCGTGATGTTGCTCGTCACGATGCTGGTCCAGTTGGCGCCGACCAGGAAGTCCATGTTCACCCCGCTGTCGAGCAGGATGTTGCCGTCCGTCTTGCCGATGAGCTCGTGCCCGTCGTTGGGCGACCCCATGCGCATGTACGTGTTCGAGTACGGCGTCGAGAGCGTGATGCGCTGCGCCCCGGCCTGGTCCTCCAGCTCGAGGCGGTTCCGGCCGCCGGTCTGGACGACGTTCTTCGTGTGGTTGCCGCTCGTGACCGGGCTCGGCGTGAGCACGTTGGGCACCACGCCGGAGATCACCGGCCGATCCGGGTCGCCGCCGAGGAAGCTCAGCACGACCTCGGTCCCCCGGCGCAGCGGGAAGTGGAACCCTTCGACGCCGCCGCCGTGCGGCTGCATCATGCGCACGTACGTCGAGCCGCTGCCGTCGCGCGGGCTCGCCTCGTCGAACTTGAACTTGACGAGGTAGCGCCCGTGGTCGTCGATCTGCGCGTACTCGCTCGCCGCGGAGCCGTCGACCGTGCCGTTCTCGTAACCGTAGATGCGCGGCCACGGCGTCCGCGACTCCGCCCGGAACTGCGTCGACGCCGGGATGGCCGCGACCTCGACGAAATAGACCTCCTCGTGCGTGAGCCCGGTGAGCTCCTCGAAGTCGCTGTGCCCCGCGGACTGGTTGCCGTGGTGGCGCAGCTCGACCGCGAGGTACTTCGTGTTGAACCGCGCGCGCGGGTGGTCCTCGAGCTCGAACGTGTACCCCGAGCGCAGGTGGAGCCGCGAGCCGGTGGCCTGATAGACCGCCTCGCGAGCGAGGTATTCCTCCGCGCGCAGCTGGGCCAGCCGCTTGCCGGCGTCGGCGCTGAAGAAGCGCTCGCCGTAGAGGCTGATCTCGCCGGTGCCGTACTGGGACACCGGCGCCGCCCCCGCGAGGGGGAAGTGCGGCCGGACATAGTCGTAGTCCTTGAGCTTCACCCGCGACGGCAGCGCCCCGTGCTGGCAGGAGAAGGTGCGGAACGAGGCCGAGGCGCTGCGGTCCTCGCCGGTCTGCGGGTGGTAGCGGACCGGCGCGCCGAGCGGCCCTGCGGGGTAGCTCTTGTCGTCGCAGAGGACGAGCCTCTCGCCGTCCTCGGTGTGCTCGAAATAGTAAAAGATGCCTTCCCGCTCCATCCAGCGCGAGACGAAGTCGAAGTCGCTCTCGCGGTACTGGCAGATGTGCTCCTCGGTCTCGTAGCTGCCGAGGTTGAGCTCGACGTCGCTCCCCGTGATGCCGTTCTCCTCGAGGACGAGCTTGATCACCTCGGGCACGGTCTTCTTCGTGAAGATGCGGCTGTGCTTCGACAGGGTGAGCCCCCAGAGCCGCGGCACGAGCACCGCCCGCAGGAGCGCGCGGCCGCCGAACTCGTGCACGAGGTCGACGCCGGCGAGCACGCCGGTGAACACGTAGGGCGGATTCGTGTCGTCCTGGCGGTCGATCGCGAGCCGGGCCTTGGCCCCGACCATCTCGGCGAAGTCCGTGTCGTCCTCGCCCTCGCTCGGGACCGACAGGAAGATCTCGAACCGATAGGGGCGCGAGATCGCCTCCACGCCGCGAAAGCCGACGACGCGCGTCGGGCCTTGCAGGATGCTCGAGGAGAACGTGATGAGGTCGCTCATGGTCGTGTCTCTTCCAGGCTGCGAGGAGGTGAATGCTCCGCCTTCGTTCCCGAGGGAGCGCGTTCCATGGAGCTAGACGTAAAGGAGTCCGCGAGTCAACCTTGTGAAGAAACGTTAATGTCGTCTCCCTCCGGCGGTATTTCGACGATGGACCGCAGGATCGCGCCGCTCGACTTCGCGTTTGCGAGCTTGACTCCATAGAGGTTGGCGCCCGCGAGGTCCGCTTCGCGCAGATCGGCGCCATCGACGTTGGCGCGGGGGAGGCTCGCCTCCTTGAGCTTCGCCGCGCGGAGGATGGCGCCGGCGAGGCTCGCGTTCGCGAAGCTCGATCGGGAGAGCTCCGCCTTGGTTGCGTTGATGTCGGCGAGGCTGGCCCCGTCGAAGACGGCGTCGGTGAGGCGCGCTTGCCGCAGGTCGGCGCCGTCCAGCGACGCGCCGTCGAAGCGCGCGTGCGCGCCTCTCGTCGAGGTGAGGTCTGCGCTCCTGAGGATCGCCGAGGAGAGCTGCGCGCGGTCGAGGGTGGCGCGGGAGAGATCGGCGCGGGTGAGGTCGGCGGCGGTGAGGCGCGCGTCGGTGAGGTCGGCGCCGCTCAGGTTCGCCCGGGCGAGGCGGGCCGAGGTGAGGTTGCACCGGGCGAGCGTCGCGCCGGCGAGGTTGACGCGCTCGAGGGAGGCGCCGCTCCAGTCGATGCCGTCGAGCTCGGCGCCCGCGAGCTCGAGGTCGTAGAGCGGCTGGCCGCTCTTGAGGCGGGCGAGCACCGCCGCGCGCAGGCCGCGCGCCTCTGGCTCGGGCGGGGGCGGCTCGGGCGCGGGCGGCTCGGCGGGGGAGGCGTCCGAGGGAGAGAGGGCGGACGGGGCGTCAGGGGGCGCGACGTCGGCGGGAGCCGCTTCGACCGGCGCGGTGGCGCTGGCGGGCGCGGGCGTCTCGGCCGCGGGCGCCGCGGCGTCCGGAGAGCGCGTCTCGTCCGAAGCGGCGTCGTGGACCGGCGCGGGCCACGGCTGCGCCTGCGAAGGCGGCGGTTCGGCGACGGCGCCCGCCTCGCCAGGCGGCGGTTGTGCCTGCGAGGGCGGCGGTTCGGCGACGGCGCCCGCCTCGCCAGGCGGCGGTTGTGCCTGCGAGGGCGGCGCTCCGGCGACGGCGGCCGCCTCGCCAGGCGGCGGTTGTGCCTGCGAGGGCGGCGTCTCGGCGACGGCGCCCGCCTCGCCGTCCGGCGTGGGCGCCGGCTGCGCCTGCGCAGGCGGCGGGTCGATGACGGGGTGCGTCTCGTCGAGCCCGGCGAGCGGCGGCTGCACCCGGGGCGGCGGCGCGGCGTGGGCCCCCGAAGCGGCGAAGGGCATCGCGAACGGCACGGAGCCCGGGGCAGGCTCGGGGCGCGGCGGCGGCTCGGGCGCGGGCGCGAAGGGCAGGGGAGGCGGCGGCGGCAGCGGCGCCACCTGCTGCGTGACGGCGCTCCAGTGCGGCTCGGGCGCGGGCGCGAAGGGCAGGGGAGGCGGCGGCTGCAGCGGCGCCACCTGCTGCGTGACGGCGCTCCAGTGCGGCTCCTGCCGCTGCGAGAAGGGCAACGGGGGCAGCGCATGCAGCTGCGTCACCTGCTGCGTGACGGCGCTCCAGTGCCCCGCCGGCAGCTCCGCCCCCCGCTCGGCCAGCGCACCCCCCGGATCCACGATCGCGACAGGCGCGAGCCGCAGATCGATGCCCGCCGCCGGGCCGCGCGCGCCGGCCGCGGGCCTGCCCTCGCCGTCGGGCGCCGTCCGCCGCTCGGTCCCCCTCCCGTCCCCGGCGAGCGCCGGCGCCGGACACGCCGGCCCGGCCGCCGGGGGCCACGGGCGCGACGAGGCGCGATCCGCCGCGACCGAAGGCCAGGCGAGGGGCCGCCCGGGCATCTCGACGCCTGCGACCACCCGCATCCGGGCCGGCAGGTCGCCCGGCAGGAGGGCGACATTCCCCCGCCAGATCAAGGAGCAGAGCAGGCGATCCGCGTCGATGGTCAGCGTGTCGGCGACGAGCTCGACCGGCTGCCCCGGGTCGTCGCCTCCCGGCCCAGTCCGATGCAGCCGCGCGAGCGCGCGCGCCGACGGCAGCCTGGACCGGATCCACGGCGCGTGCGGGTGCAGCCCCTGGAGGAAGATCCACTCGTCGCCGCGGAGGCGCTCGATCTGCTGGTCCGCGGGGGCGGCGTGGAAGTACCGAAAGTCGAAGCTGCCATCGAGGTCCGGCGCCAGGGGATCGGGCGCCTCGCCGCGCGAGAGGAGCGCTCTCCTCGGCGCCCAGTGCCCCGCGATGGGCCCGAAGCCCGCGGGCCGCGTCGGGTCGGCCGGATCGAAGATGCTCGGCAGCGCAGCCCCTGGGGGCACGCCCACGGGGTTCGCGTCGAGGTGCGGGCCGCCGTAGGCGCGCTCGTACACGAGCGGCACGAGGCTGAAGGGCCGCGGGCTCGGCGCATGTGGCGTGAATTCGCCGTAGACGTGGAGCTCCTTGTTGAGGACCCAGCGATCGTCGCGGAAGAGCGCGACCCGCACCGAGAGCGCCGTCGCGGTCGTCCCCGCGGGCGCGGCCGCGTGTCCGCGCACGAGGACCCCGGCGCCCGGCAGGTAGGGCGCTGTCTCACACGCCTCCTCCAGGCTGCCGCGCCCCTCTCGCAGCTGGTCGGAGCGGACCAGCGGCGTCGGGGCGGCGAGCTCCGCGTGCCGATCGTGGACGAGGGCGAACGTGGCTTTGACGATGACGGTGAGCCGCTCTGCGCCCTGCATGCGCCACAGCACGGCCCCGCAGGAGGCCGGCGTCAGGGCGACGATCGGGAGGGGCCAGGGCGATTGCACGGCGTGATCTCGGCTGGCCCGCGCGCCTTCACCGCCGCGGAGGGCTCTCGAACTGACGACGATACGCGGCGCGTCTCTCGGACGCAAGCGCGGGAGTCCACGGTGAGGACATCGCGTGTCGAGCGCTCGCGCTCACGGGACCATGGCGCTGTGAAGATCGGCGGAGGCGCTGAATTTGTGGTGCATGGTAGGCAACTCCCTGCGGGCTCGCCGGTGCGTCGCAGGCCGCGCGGCGGGCATCCATGGTTTGCTGGATCGCTTTATGTGTTTTGCTGGGCTGAAAACTTCGAGCTCGTGGGGGAGAGTTCAACGCAAGGTCGCAAAGGCGCAAAAAGGAAAGATAAAAGGGCGTGAGAGGGGGGCTCTTTCTCGCCTCTATGTCCTCTGTGCCTCTGTGGCTCCCTCTCTCCTCCAACCACGAACGAGCCCGGGCGACGCGGCACGACATCGAACATTGCTGCGGGGTACGGTCGCCAGGGCGCGTCGCGGTCCTTCAGCCGCGCGCTCGGAGGCGGGAGCGGCGCGCCGTGGCGGCGCCGGCGCTCGACACGGGCCGCGCGCCCTGCGATCGTCGGCGGCGATGGACAGGACCGAGCGCCTCTTCGCGCTCATGGACGCGCTCCGGCGCCACCGGCGTCCGGTCACCGCGGCGCAGCTCGCGGAGGAGCAGGGCGTCTCGGTGCGCACGATTTACCGCGACGTACAGACGCTGATCCGGCTCGGCGCGCCGATCGAGGGCGAGGCGGGCGTCGGCTACGTGCTGCGGCCCGGGTTCTTCCTGCCGCCGCTGATGTTCACCGCGGAGGAGCTCGAGGCGCTCGTCCTCGGCGCGCGCTGGGTCGGCGCGCAGGCCGACGAGGGCCTCGCGGGCGCCGCGGAGAACGCGGTGGCCAAGATCGCGGCGGCCTCGCCGGACGACCTCCGCGGCCGCATCGACGACACGGGGCTCTGGCCCGTCGTCCTCCACGGGCCCGGCGACGCGCCGCAGCCCGTGCTCGGCCTCGTGCGCCAAGCGATGCGCAAGGAGCGCGCGCTCGCGATGCGCTACCAGAGCGAGTCCGGGAGCACCACCGAGCGCGACGTCTGGCCGGTGCAGATCGCGTACTACGACGGCAAGCAGATCGTCGCCGCGTGGTGCTGCCTGCGCGCGTCGTTCCGGCATTTCCGCGCCGATCGCATCGAGCGCGTCGCGCTCACCGCGCAGCCCTACGGCAAGCCGCGCCGGACGCTGACGAAGGAGTGGCGTCAGGCCTGGGAGCGCGAGCGCAGCGCCCCGGCGTGAGGCCGGCGCGGGCGCGGCGCCCCGGCGTGAGGCCGGCGCGGGCGCGGCGCGCTCGCTCCGCGCGCGCTGCTGCCACGGGTTGTCAGGAGGGATGGCGCAGGCTCTCGGGTGCGCGCCGCCGTTGAGGCGCCCGCGGCGAGCCGGACGCCGTTCGCCCGCCTCGGGCACGGGATCCCGGCTTCGAGACCCCGCGCACGGCGCGCACGACCATCCACAGGCCGCCGGAACCCCGGTGGCGTTTCCAGAGGTACAGGAAAAATATGAAGATCCTCGTCACAGGCGCGACCGGAACCGTCGGCCGCGAGATCGTGAAGCAGCTCGCCGCGGGCGGTCACCACGTCCGCGCCTTGAGCCGCAATCCGGGCAGGGCGAAGCTCCCCGCGGGCGTCGAGGCCGTGGCCGGCGATCTGGCCGCGCCCGAGACGTTCGCGGCGGCCCTGGAGGGCGTCGAGGCGCTGCACCTCATCAACTTCGGCGGCGACGATGATGCGCCGCTGCAGACCGGGGAGCAGATCGTCGCGCTCGCCAGGCAAGCCGGGGTGCGGCGGATCACGGTGCTGCTCGGCGGCTCGCCCGCCCCGCTCGACGCGGCGGTCGCCGCCGGCGGCATCGACTGGACGTTCCTCCAGCCGGTGGAGTTCATGGCCAATCACCTCGAATGGGCGGCGTCGATCCGCAGCGAGGGGGTGGTGCGCGAGCCGTTCTGCGACCGGCTGAGCGCGGTGGTCCACGAGGCCGACATCGCCGCGGTCGCGGTCGCGGCGCTGACCCAGGAGGGCCACGCGGGCAAGACGTACACCGTCACCGGGCCAGAGGTGCTCAGCCTGCGCCAGAAGGTCGAGACGCTCGCCGCCGCCGCCGGGCGCGAGATCCGGCTCGTCGCGCTGACGGAGCAGCAGGCGCGCGAGCGGTGGGCGGCGGCCGGATTCCCGCCCGAGGCCATCGAGTTCTTCGTGGAAATCTACGGAAATACGCCGGCAATCGGCTACACCGTCGCCCCGACCGTCGAGCGGGTGACCGGGCGGCCGGCCCGCACGTTCGCGCAGTGGGCGAAGGAGCACGCGGCGGCGTTCGCGGCCT
The DNA here is from genome assembly GCF_051526825.1 of Sorangium sp. So ce185. Lineage (NCBI taxonomy): Bacteria > Pseudomonadati > Myxococcota > Polyangiales > Polyangiaceae > Sorangium > Sorangium sp. So ce185. The sequence continues at coordinate 3,785,653 of NZ_CP150316.1, forward strand.
AGCTCCGCGTTTCAGAAATCCCGCCAGGGGCGCCTACCCGGGCGGCGCGCCGTCCTGCTCGTCCAGCCACGCGCGGGCGAGCAGGAGCGTGCGGGCGTTCTCGGGCACGTTGTCCAGGAAGCTCGCCCGCCACGCCGCGTTCGCGATCTTCGCCGCGCGCTCCAGGAGCCGGCCGCGGGCGATCGCGATCGCCCGGCGAGCCTCCACGCGCGCGCCGCACGCCGCGAGGGCCTCCGCGCGCACCAGGTAGATCTGCGACTCGCCCTCCTCGAGGTGGCCCTGCGAGGCGATGATGGGGGCGGCGAGCTCTGCGGCCTTGTCCGCCGCCTCGCGCGCCCCTTCGGCGCGCCCCGCGGCGAGCAGCACCCCCGCGAGCGTGCCCAGGGCGCACGGCATGAGCGGCGGACACTCGGCGAGCAGCTCGCAGCCGCGGCGCGCCTCCGCCTCGGCGCGGGCGAGATCGCCCGCCAGGCGGGATGCCTCCGCGAGGTAGACGTAGGTGCCGCCCTCCATGCGCCGGTCGCCCGACGCCACGAACGAGCGCAGCGAGTCGTCCAGCAGAGCGCGCCCCTCGTCGAGAGCGCCGAGGTGGACGAGCGTGCGGCCGAGGTTCTCCTTCACGAAGGCCGCCATGTGCGGCATGCCGAGCCGCTCCGTGTCGGCCAGCGAGGCGCGGAGCAGGTGCACGGCCTCGGCGTACGCGCCGATCTCGTTGCAGAAATGACCGGCGTTGCCGCGCGCGATGCAGGCGTTGCGCATGTCGCCCGCCGCCTCGTAGCAGCTCACCGTCGCTTCCCCGAGCTCACGCGCGGTGCCGACGTCCCCGGCCACGATCGCGAGGTGCGTGCGCAGCCGCAGGACCGGCGCGGCCACGGTCGGGTCGTGCCGGAAGCGCTCGAAGGTCGCGTCGATCCGGCGGCAGAGCGCCTCGGTCTCGTCGCTCTGGCCCATCATGTAGTGCAGGGCCAGCGCCGCCTGCGCCATCGAGATGAGCACGGGCCCGGTCACCGTCTCCTCCGACCACCGCGCGCACAGCTGCCTGGCGAGCGCGATGACCGCCGCGGCGCGCCCCGCCATCTGGAAGGTCCAGAGCGCCACCCCCGTCGCGCGGCTCCACCACGCGCTCCCCTCGGGCAGCGCCCGCATCGCCGCCGTCGCGTGCTGCTCGGCCGCCGCGCTCTCGCCCCGGAAGCGGCACGCCTCCGCCCGGATCGTCTCGAGCTCGCCGAGCGCCTCGCCGGCCGCGCCGCACGCGACCGCGCGCTCGGCGCGCTCGAGCGCCGCCGCGTAGTCGTTCCCCCCGAGCGCCTGCTCGGCCGCCCGCCGGTAGCACCCGATCGCGCGCTCCAGATCGCCGCCGCGCTCGAAGTGCGTGGCCAGGACCATCGCGTCGGTCTCGCCGGCCTGGGCGAGCCACGCGCCCGCGAGGCGGTGGCCGAGCCGCCGGTCCTCGTCGGTCAGCATCTCGTAGGCCGCCTCGCGCACGAGCGCGTGCCGGAAGGCGTACTCCACCTCGCCCTGGAACGTCGACTCGTGCAGGCGGGAGATGAGCTCGCTGCGCGCGAGCTCCGAAAGGCAGTCGTCGAGGAGCGCCTCGTCCGCCTCGGGGCCGAGCAGCGCGCGCGCGGCGCCGCGCCAGAACGCGCCCCCGAACACGCTGCCCGCGCGCAGCGCCCGCCGCGCGTCCGGCGCCAGCCCCTCCAGGCGCGACTGCGTCATCGCGAGCACCGTCTCCGGGACGCCGCCGACGTGGCCGTCCGCCGCGGCGCGCACGAGCTCCTCGAGGAAGAACGCGTTGCCGCCCGAGCGGTCGACGATGCGGGCGACGTCCTCCGCGTCGAGCCCCCCGAGCGCCTCGCTGACGAGCTTCTCGCACGTCTTCCGCGACAGCGCCGTGAGCCGCAGATCCGTCAGCGCCCGCTTGGTCCAGAGATCCGGGAAGGCCTCGCGCACCTCGGGGCGCGCGAGCGCCAGGACCATGAGCCGCTCGCCCTCGAGCAGCCGGAGCGCCGCGTCGACGTACTCGACCGTGGGTCGGTCGCCCCAGTGCAGGTCCTCCAGCACGAGCACGAGCGGCCGCACCCGGCACTCGGCGCGCACGAGCTCCACCCACGCCGCCTGCATCTGGTCGCCCATGAGCTTGGCGTTTTGCCGGGCGGCTCGGAGCAGCACGTTGTCGTCCTCCGGGAAGGGCGTGCCCGCCATCTCGCCCAGGAACTCGGCGACCTGCCGCCGCAGCGGCTCGGGGACGTGCTCCGCCACGCGCGCGGCGAGCTTCTGCCGCCGCGCGTCGAGCGGCTCGCCGTCGAGCAGCCGCGCCGCCCGCCGGACCACCTGACCCAGCACGCCGAACGGCGCGCCCTCGCGCATCGGGTCGCCGCGCGCGATCCACAGCTCGAACGGCTCGCCGCGGGCGGCGAGGCGCCGCATCAGCTCGTGGCGCAGGCGCGACTTGCCCACCCCGGCCTCGGCCGTGACCAGCACCGCGCGGGCCTCGGACTCGGCCACGCACTCGTCGAACGTCGCCTGGAGGAGGAGCAGCTCGCGCTCCCGCCCTACGCACCGCGTCGGCTTGCCGAGCAGCTTGCGCGCCTCGTCCGCGGGCTCGCGCTCGCCGACGAGCGCGAGCCCCGCGCCGTCGAGGGACACGTCGAAGCGCTCGCCGAGGAGATCCGCGGTCATCCGGTCGAGGAGGACGGGGGCGGCGCCGGCCGAGCTCGCCGCGAGCAGCGCGCTCGCGCGGTCGATGACCTGCCCCATCGGCTGCGTCTTCTCGAGCTCGTCCCAGCCGGTCGTGAGCGCGACGCGCGCGTGCGGCAGGAGGTCGCGGAGGGCGAGGGCGCAGCGCGCGGCGTTCACGGCGAGATCCGTCGGCGAGCCCGAGCCGGCGAGGACGGTCGCGAGGGAGCCGTCCCCGAGCAGCTCGAGCTGCGCGCCGTGCCGGGCGGCGACCTGCCGGAGCGCCTGCGACGTGTTGAAGAGCGTGCTGAGCAGCGGGGAGTCGCTGAGCGAGGCGGTGAGCTCGCAGGAGTCGGCGCTCGCGGGGAGCTGGCCGCCGCCGGGCGCCTCGGACGCGAGGATGACGCTGACGAGGCGCCGCTCGCGGCGCGTCAGGCCGGCGACCGAGGCGGGCGCGGTCGAGGACGACCCGGCGACGAGCTCGGCGAGCGCGCGCAGCTCGTCGACGGCGGCCCGCGCGGCGGGGCGATCGCCCGGCCGCTTGGCGAGCAGCCGCGCCGCGAAGGCGTCGAGCTCCCGCGGCAGCCCGGCCACGAGCGCGCTCGGGCGCGGGGCCTCCTCGAAGACCACCCGGGCCAGCAGGGCGAGCGGGTGCGGCGCGGCGAAGGGCGGCCGGCCGGTCAGGCAGGCGTACAGGACGCACCCGAGCGAGTAGATGTCCGCGCGGGCGTCGACCTCGCAATCGCCGATGATCTGCTCGGGCGCCATGAACGACGGCGTGCCCACCGTCGCCCCGGTACGCGTCAGCGACGACGTCGCGTCCTCGAGGCGCGCGAGGCCGAAGTCGACGATCGTCGCCCGCTCGATCTCGCCGCCCGGGAGGAAGATGTTCTGGGGCTTGATGTCGCGGTGGACGATGCCCTGCGCGTGCGCGAACGCGAGCCCGTCGGCCACCCGGAGAAGGAGCCTGAGCGCGGCGGTCGGCTCCAGCCGGCCCCGGGAGATCCGCGCCCCGAGGTCTTCCCCCTCGAGCCACTCCATCGCGAGGTAGAGCTCGCCGTCCGGCGTCGTCCCGTGGGCGACGTACCGGACGATGCTCGGGTGCGACAGGGCGGCGAGCGCGCGCGCCTCGCGGGCGAACCGGCTGCGCTTCTCCTCGGTCGGCTCCCGCAGCACCTTGATCGCCACCGGCGCGCCGCTCTCGACGTCGCGCGCGCGGTAGACGGTCCCGAGGCCGCCCTTGCCGGCCTGCCGCTCGATCGTGTAGCGCGCCCCCAAGCGCTCCCCCGGTATCATGCGCGCTCGAGTATCTCACGGAACGAGGGCGTGTCCGCCAGCGGCGTTCGGCGTTCGACGGCCGCGCGCCAGCGCGGCCGATCCTCGCCGGGGCCGCGGCGAGGCCTGATCGGCGGCCATCCGCGCTCCCGAGCTCCGTGAAATCGTGTCGCGCCGCCGTTGCGCGCGCCTCGCGAGGCGGTCGCGCGGCCCACGTCCCGTGCCGAGCGGGCGCTGTGCTACAACGTAAGCAACGCCTGCCGTGAAGGAGCGTGCGCCATGGGGAACGCGTGTGTTCAAGCCCTCGCCGATGCGATGGATCTCGGTTCGCTGCTGCAGGAGGTCCGGGATCGACATGGCGAGTTCGAGCTCCTGGCGCACTGGACGCAGGGCGAGTTCCACCACGACGTGGTCCTCCGGATCCATCGCTTCGCTCCGCTGCCGGGTCCGGTGCTCGTCGTGAGCACGAACTGCAACGGCGGGGTCAAGGAGGTGCTGTGCTTCGGCGAGGTCCCGGACCGCTATGCCCTCTGGCACCATCGCTGCCCCGAGGTCCCGGAGTTCTCCGGCGCGCTGCCGCCCATCGCCGCGCAGGCCCGGACGTCGCATTACTTCGACCCGTGCGAGCTGCTCGCGGCCGACGCGCGCAGCGAATTGCGCGCCGAGTTCCGCGAGCGCGACGTGGGGGGCGGCTGGCGCCCGCGGTGCGGATAGCTGGCCGGTGAGGCCGCTCAGCGGCGCTCTGCGTCAGCGCCCGTCGCGGCCTCCCCCTCCGCGCGGGCCGTGCGGAAGGCCGCGTCGCGCCGCCACGCCTCGCGCGCCGCCTCGCCGGCCGTCAGCCCGCGGGCCCCCGCGGCCGCGGCGATCGCCTTGCGGAACCGCGCCCCGGCGCGGCGGTACTCGAGCGTGACGAGCGTCAAGCAGAGCGCGACGAGCAGGACGTCGCGCGGGTTCGGCGCGGGCAGCGACCAGGCGAGCCACCCGGTGGCGAGGGCGAGCAGCGCGCCGCACAGCTCCCAGGACTCGGAGCGCTCAGCGCCCTGCGCCTCCGCTGCGGCGGTCAGCGCGCGCGCGACCGAGGGTGGCGGCTCGGCGTCCTTGTCGGCGGGCGCACACCCCGTTGGGTTAGGAACGACCGACCCGCCGCCGGTCAGGAGGGGCGTCGAGGACACCACGACAGCGTTCGTTGCCGCACCGCGATGCATTGAGCTCATACCAACACCCTCCTCGCTTTGCCGTCCGGCCCTGCATACCGTCCGCGCTTGCATATCGCGCGCCGTCGGCTAAATACGCGAGCCCACGTCGTTCTTGCGGCTGAGGCCGCATCGCGTGCGCATCTGTCGCGCCGGGCACGCAATCGATGCGCGTTCGTCGAAATGTCGGGCGCACCGGCGGCGCAGAGGTGGGTGCGCGGGGCTGCGCCCTCTCCGCCGCCGTTTCCGGCGCGCGCGCGGCGGAGAGGGCGGCGCGGCCCGGGGGGCGCAGGCGCTCAGGGGTAGACGTAGGGCGCGTCGAGCCCGAGGGGGAGCCCGAGCTGCCAGTAGGCGAGGAGGAACAGGCTCCACGCGACGAGGAACGTCATGGAGTACGGCAACATCAGCGCCATGAGCGTGCCAATCCCGGTGCCTTTCACGTACTTCTGGCAGTAGACCACCACCAGCGGGAAATACACCATGAGCGGCGTGATGATGTTGGTGGTCGAGTCGCCGACGCGGTAAGCCGCCTGCGTGAGCTCCGGCGAGATGCCGAGCGACATGAGCATGGGCACGAAGATCGGCGCGAGCAGCGCCCATTTCGCCGACGCGGAGCCGATGAAGAGGTTCACCGTCGCGGTGAGGGCGATGATGCCCACGATCGTCACGGTGCTCGGGAGCGCCATGGCCTGCAGCGCCGCAGCGCCCTTGAGCGCCACGAGCGCGCCGAGGTTCGACTTGTTGAACAGGTAGATGAACTGCGCGGCGAAGAAGGCCATCACCAGGTAATAGGCCATCGTACCCATCGTCTTGCTCATCCCGCCGATCACGTCGCGGTGGCTCGTGAACGTGCCGGCCGCGTAGCCGTAGACGATCCCGGGGATCAAGAAGAACAGGAAGATGAGCGGCACGATCGCGTTCATGAGCGGCGCCGTGCTGATCGTCAGTTGACCGCCCGGCGCGCGCAGGGGCGACGACGCGGGCGCGCTCGCGGCGACGAGCAGGCCGATGCAGATCGCCATCGCCGCGAGCCCCGCCCAGAGCGCGCGCGCTTCGCGCGGCGTGAGGTCCGCCGCGCGAGGCTCCTCCTCCGGCGCGGCGTCGACCGGCGTGCGGGCGATGCGCGGCTCGATCACACGGTCGGTGATGAACCAGCCGAGCCCGACGATCAGCAGGCATGAGGCGCTGCAGAAGAACCAGTTGCAGAGCGGGTTGACCGTGCGCTTCGGATCGAGGATCCCGGCGCCGGCCTGGGTCAGGCCTTGCAGCAGCGGGTCGAGGCTGGAAGGGACGAAGTTGGCGCTGAAGCCCCCGGAGACGCCCGCGAACGCGGCGGAGATGCCCGCGAGCGGGTGCCGGCCCGCGGTGTGGAAGATGACCGCGCCGAGCGGGATGACGAGCACGTAGCCCGCGTCGGCCGCCGTGTGGCTGACGATGGCCACGACGATCAGCATCGGCGTGAGCAGCGCCCTCGGCGTCACCGCGAGGAGCTTCTTCAGGCCGGCGTTGATGAACCCCGAGTGCTCGGCGATCCCGACGCCGAGCAAGGCCACGAGCACGACGCCGAGCGGATGGAAGCCCGTGAAGGTCGGGACCATGCTCGCCAGGAACTCGGTGACGGCCTTGCCCGAGAGCTGGCTCTGGATCACGAGCGGCTGCTTCGTCCTCGGGTCGATCTCGCTGAACTGGAGCGGCGCGAGCGCCGCGGACAGGACCACGACCACGGCGGCGAGCACGACGAAGAGCAGGGCGGGATCCGGGAGCTTGTTGCCCGCCCGCTCGAGCGCGTCGAGGGCGCGGCTCGCCCGTCCCGCCCTGATTTCGGGCGGGACCGGGGCGGGCTCGGATGGCTGGTTGGACATGCCGCGCATGGTAAGGCGATTCACGCTGCGCGTCGCCAGTTTCGTAGCGGACGGGTCCAGGCCGTCGCAGTCGAACGCGATCGCGCGCGCGCCGTCGCGACGCGGCCCGACTCCACACCTCATTCCGTCGTCTCTTCAAACAGGGCTGCTCAACAGGGCAGGTGGAACTCAAGCGTTCGACTGCTGTACGATGGCCCAGAGGGGCTCATTACATGCTGATTCTTCAGGACTACACTGCCACGGAAAAGATCTACGAGGGCATCACGTCCGTTCTTTATCGTGGTCACCGCAACGCGGATCGGCTGCCTGTCGCGGTGAAGCTCCTCAAGAGCGAGTACCCGGATCCGCGAGAGCTCGCCAAGATACGGCACGAGCACGCGCTCATGCGGGACCTCCGTGTCCCGGGCATCCCCGTGGTGATCGAGGTGGGGAAGCACGGGAACGGCCTCGCGCTGATCATGGAGGACAGCGGCGGGCGGTCGCTGAGCGACATGATGCGGTCGCAGCGGCTCAGCCTCGCGTCGGCGCTGCGGATCGCGGCGTCGGTCGCCCACATCATCGACTCGGTCCACCAGCGCCACGTCATTCACAAGGACGTCAAGCCGCACAACATCCTCGTCGACCCCGAGACGATGCAGGTCAAGCTGATCGACTTCGGCATCGCCACGCGGCTGTCGCGCGAGAGCCAGGCCGCGCTGGCGCCGGAGGCGCTGGAGGGGACCCTCGCGTACATGTCGCCCGAGCAGACCGGGCGGATGAACCGCGTCGTCGACCACCGCAGCGATCTCTACTCGCTCGGCGTCACCCTCTACGAGATGCTCACCGGCGTGCTCCCGTTCCAGGCGAACGACGCGATGGAGCTCGTGCACCACCATATCGCGAGGAGGCCGGCGCCGCCGGCGGAGGTGAGCCCGCAGCTCCCCCAGATCGTCTCCGATATCGTGATGAAGCTCCTCGCCAAGACCGCCGAGGCGCGTTACCAGAGCGGCGCCGGGCTCAAGGCCGATCTCGAAGAGTGCCTGAGCCAGCTGGAGGCGACCGGCGAGATCCAGCCGTTCGCGCTCGGGCGCTCCGACCGCGTCGGCGAGCTCCGGATCGTCCAGAAGCTCTACGGTCGAGAAGAGCAGACGGCGACGCTCCTCGCGGCGTTCGACCGCGCGAGCCGGGGCGCGGTCGAGCTCCTCCTGGTCTCGGGCGAGGCGGGCGTGGGCAAATCCGCGCTGGTGCAGGAGCTCCACAAGGCGATCGCGCACCGCCGCGCGTACTTCATCGAAGGCGCGTTCGAGCAGATCGGCCGCAGCACCCCGTATGCCTCCGTGGCGAGCGCGCTCCGGAGCCTCGTCCGGAGCCTCCTGGCCGAGCGCACGAGCGCCCTCGAGCTCTGGAAGGAGAGGCTGCTCGAGGCGCTCGGCCCGAACGGCCAGGTGCTCCTCGACCTCGTCCCCGAGCTCGCGCTCGTCATCGGCCCCCAGCCGGCCGTGGCCGAGCTCGGACCTACCGAGTCCCAGAACCGGTTCAACCTGGTGTTCCAGAACTTCCTCCGCGTCTTCGCGACGCGGGAGCACCCGGTCGTGCTCGCGCTCGAGGACCTCCAGTGGGCGGACGCGGCCTCGCTCAAGCTCATGTACGCGCTGATGACCGGGCCGGGCACCGCGCATCTGCTGGTCATCGGCGTCATCGGCACGACCCGGGAGGGCGAGATCGCCGCGGCCCACCCGCTGCGCCTGCTGGTCGACGCGCTGCGGAGCGCGAGCGTCGCCGTCCACGCGATCGCCGTCGAGCCGCTCCCGCGGCCCGCCGTCGCTCAGCTCGTCGCCGAGGCGCTGGACTGCGCGGCGGAGCAGGCGGCGCCGCTCTCGGAGGTCGTCTTCGACAAGACCCGCGGCAACCCGTTCTTCGTGAGCCAGTTCCTGAGGTCGCTCCGCCAGGACGATCTCCTGCGCTTCGACGCGCGCTCCCGCTCCTGGACATGGGAGCTCGCCCCGATCCAGGCGATGCAGATGACGGACAACGTGGTGGCGCTCATGGCGGGCAAGCTCCAGCGGCTCGCGCCGGACACCCAGCGCGCCCTCATGCTCGCGGCGTGCCTCGGCCACGAGTTCGAGCTGGAGGTGCTCTCGGCGATCTGCGATCGATCGCGCCGGGACACGGCCGGCGATCTCTGGGAGGCCCTGCGCGACGGGCTCATCCAGCCCACGGGCACCGAGTACCGCTTCGTCCACGCCTCTCCCCGCGGCGACGCGGCGGACGACGTGCCCTCGACCAGGTTCAACGTGTCCTACCGGTTCTTGCACGAGCGCGTCCAGCAGGCCGCGTACTCGCTGCTCGACGACGAGCGCCGGAAGGCGGCGCACCTCCGGATCGGCAGGCTGCTCCTCTCGAACGCCGGCGCGAGCCCGCGCGACGACGCCCTGTTCGCCGTGGTCCACCAGATGAACCTCGCCGTCGACCTGATCTCCGAGCCGGGCGAGCGCGCGGAGCTCGCCAGGCTGAACCTGGCCGCGGGGAGGAGGGCGAAGGCGGCGAATGCCCACCAGGCGGCCGCCGGCTACCTCGCCGTCGGGGCGTCGCTGCTCGGCGAAGAGGCGTGGGCCCGCGACGGCGAGCTGATGTTCGCGCTCACCGTCGCGCTCGCCGAGTGCGAGTACATGTGCGGTAACTTCGATCGCGCCGAGTCGCTCTTCGATCTCCTGCTGTCCCGCGCGAGCTCCACCCTGGAGCGAGCGCAGGTCCACGACCTGCGGCTCGTCCTCTACCTCACCCTGTTCAAGGTCGCGGACTGCATCAGCGTCGGGCGCGCGGGCCTCGCGCTGTTCGGGATCGAGCTGCCTCGCTCCGAGGAGCAGGTCCAGGCGGCGCTCGACGCGGAGCTCGCGGAGGTGCCCGTCAACCTGGGGGGCCGGCGGATCGAGGACCTGGCCTTCGCCCCGGCGCTCCGGGACCGAGAGGCGCTGATCGTCCTGAAGCTCCTGACGAACCTCTCCTCGCCGGCGTACCTCACCGACGCGAGGCTCGCGGCGTTGGTCACGGCGAAGCAGGTCAACCTCTCGCTCCGGCAGGGGCACTCGGAGGTGTCCGCGTTCGGCTTCGTGCTGTACGGCCTGTACATGGCGGTGCTGCGCGATCGGTACGACGAGGCGCGGCGGTTCGGGCGGCTCGGCATCGAGCTCAACCGGAGGTTCGACAACGTCGAGCTGGCCTGCAAGATCCACTTCACGTTCGGCGTCTACGCGCATTTCTTCTCCCCGCTGCGCGAGACGGTCGAGGACCTCCGGAGCGCGCTCGAGGCAGGGATGGTGTCCGCGGACTTCGCCTACCTCTCGTACACGTGCAACGCGATCGTCATGGCCCGCCTCGGCCTCGGCGATGAGCTCGCGTCGGTCAGGAAGGAGATCGACCGATTCCTGGGCCTGATGGCGCGGACCAAGAATGCCCTGTCGACGGCCTTCCTCTCCATCGCGAGGCAGATGGTCGCCTGCCTCGAGGGGCGCACCGACGGCGGGGCGTCGCTCAGCGACGACGAGCTCGACGAGGCCGAGCTCGTGGCGACGCTCGGCGCGCCGAGCGCGATGTTCACGGCCTTCTGGTATCACGTGGTCAAGCTGGAGCTCCTGTTCCTGGACGAGGAGTACGCCGCCGCGCTGTCGGAGGCGCTCGCGGCCGAGCGGGCCCTCGCGAGCAGCATGGGGTATGTCTCCACGACCGAGCTGTCGTTCTATCTCTGCTTGACGCTGCTCGCCCTGGGCGAGGCCGCCCCGGAGGGGCCGGCGCGGGGCGCGGCGATGCTCGAGGAGCATCACGCGCGGCTCGCGCGCTGGGCGGAGAGCTGCCCGGAGAACTACCGGCACAAGCACCTCCTGGTCGCCGCCGAGCGCTCCCGCGCGTCCGGCGACGAGCTCGGGGCGATGGCGCGCTATGAAGAGGCGATCGAGGCAGCGCAAGAGAGCGGGTTCGTCCGGGACGAGGCGCTCGCGAGCGAGCTTTGCGCGAAGTTCCACCTCGCGAAGGGCAGGCGCAAGACGGCGCGGTTCTACCTGGCGAGCGCGTGTTACGGGTATGTCCGCTGGGGGGCCACGGCCAAGGCGCAGGCCCTCGTGGACAGGTATCCAGCGCTCGCCCTCCAGCCCGCGGCCGGCTCGGGCCGCGCGGACTCGCCGGTGTCCTTCACGGTGTCGAGCTCCTCGACCGCCAGCACCGGTCGCAAAGGGGTGCTCGACGTGACGGCGATGATCCGCGCGGCGCAGGTGATCGCCGGCGAGGTCGAGCTCGACAACGTGCTCGAGCAGCTGATGCGGATCGCCGTGGAGAACGCGGGGGCGCAGCGGGGCGCGCTCGTCCTCGATCGCGGCGAGCGGCTCGTGGTCGAGGCGCTCGCGACCGTCGATCCCGACGCGGTCCGCACGGGCATGACGACGCCCGTCGAGGACAGCGCCGAGATCGCCGTCTCGATCGTGCAGTACGTCGCCCGGACCCGGGAGCCGGTCGTCCTGGGCGACGCGACCGAGGACGCGCGCTTCGCGGCCGACCCGTACATCGTCGCGAGCCGCCCGCGGTCGGTCCTCTGCATGTCGATGATCCACCGGGGCCGGCTCACGGGCGTGCTTTACCTGGAGAACAACGCCGTCAGCAACGCCTTCACGGCGGCGCGGATCGAGCTCCTCGGTCTGCTCCTGTCGCAGGCGGCCATCGCCGTGGAGAACGCGCTGCTCTACGCGCACTTGCAGCACCGCACCGAGGAGCTGCGCGTGGCCGGCGAGCGGCTGGAGATCGAGCTCGCCGAGCGCGCGCGCTCCGAGCAGACCCGGGCGTCGCTCCAGGAGGAGATCATCCGGGTCCAGAACGACAGGCTGGCCGAGCTGTCCACGCCGCTCATCCCGATCACCGATCGCATCATGGTCATGCCGCTCATCGGGACGATGGACGCGGCGCGCGCCCAGCAGGTGCTGCACACGGCGCTGCAAGGGGTCGACGCGAACAGCACGCAGGTCGTGATCATCGACATCACCGGCGTCAAATCGATCGACACCGGCGTCGCTGCCTCGCTCATCCGCACGGCGAGCGCCCTCCGGCTGCTCGGCGCGCAGGCGGTGATCACGGGCGTTCGCGGCGACGTGGCGCAGACGCTGGTCGCGCTGGACATCGATTTCGGGGCGATCGTGACCAAGGGGACCTTGCAGAGCGGGATCGCTTACGCGCTGGAGCAGAGCAGGAGGGCTCGCCGTCTGTCCTGAGGGACCGACCAGGACACGACGTCGCGTCCCACCATCTACAATCGTCCTCGCGCAGGCACGAAGTCGCGCCTTCTCTCTTGTTGCGGCGCATCTCGTACTTATATGGATGAGGCATGTTGTCGAGCGAACACACTCGACGCGACGCCGAGCTCCGCGCGATCCGCCGCCGGCAGCCGTACGCGATCGACGTCGACGGACTTCGGATCTGGGTCGCACAAGACGTCTTTCCTCCCGATCTGGGCTACTCGCCGCGTCGGCTCGCGGCCGTCCTCGGGCGGTACACGCCTCGTCGCGCCCTCGATATGGGCTGCGGATCGGGGTACCTCGCCCTGGTGTTGAGCAAGAACGGAGCCAGAGAGGTCTGGGCGGTGGACAAGCATCCGCCGGCGATCGCGTGCACGACAGCGAACGTGGCGAGGAACCCGCCGCTCCGGGTCCGCGCGGTGGAGAGCGATCTGTTCTCGTCGGTCCCACCTGGCACGATGTTCGATCTCATCGTGTTCAATCAACCCTTCTATCCGAGCACGGCGCCGCGAGGCGTGTTCGGCATGAGGCGTGACGGCGGCCGCGCCATCATCGAGAGGTTCTTGATCCAGGCGAGGGGCTTCGTCGCGCGCGATTCCGTCATTCTCATGCCCTTCTCGCAGATGGCGGGAGCAGAGAACGATCCGGGCGCGATCGCGGCGCGGCTCGGGTACACGTCCCGGATCGTGCGCCGCGACGACGACGGGCCTCACGCGCACGTCATCCACGAGATCCGAGCGCGGGGCGGCGCGTCCTGACGCCGACGGGAGAGGCCATGACCGGGTTCGACGTCAGCCGCTATCCTCTCTGCGGTGCGCCGGAGGCGATGCCCGCGCGCCCCCGCCGGCCGCATCGGCTGACCCACCAGGCCTGGGCCCTCGCGTCGCGCCGGTTCGTCCGCAATGACATCCCGCCCATCCTCGACCGGCTGGAGGGCTGCACGAGGGTCCTGGATATCGGCGGAGGAACCGGGGTGGTCGTGCGGCGCATCGCGGAGGCGCTCGGCGGGTGCACGACCGTCGAGCCCGACGCGGCGAGCGCGTCCGCGATCGGGGAGGGGCGAGCGGGCCACAGGATCTGCGTGCTGCGCGGCAAGGCCGAGCGCCTGCCGATCGAGGAGGACACGTTCGATGGGGTCGTATCGACCTGGGTGCTTCACTACGTCGATGACGTCGTGAGGGCCGTGGAGGAGATGATCCGGGTGTGCGACAAGCGCGGGTCGAGGATCTTGATCGTGCAAGGGGCCCCCGACAACGAGATGATCGGCCTGCTGAACAGGAACTGCTGCGCCGTGGCGGGCGACGCGGCCGATCATCAGGGATACCTGCTCGCGACGGCCGCGGAGGTGCTCTTCGGCCGCGGCTTCAGGAGCATCGAGATGACGAGGGTGAACGTCGAGCTCCGCTGCGAGGAGGCCGATCTCGAGGAGAGGATAGCGGGCGCCGCGGAGGTCCTTCAGCGGTTCTGGTACGACCGGCACCCGGCGGCGGAGCTCATGAAGCGGCGGCTCGCAGGCGAGCTGAGGGCCCATTTCGCGAGGAAGCCGAGCGCGATCGGCAACGATGGCGTTCTTTTGGCCGCGCGCCGATGAGGTGCCCCGCCGGGGCCGGCCGGCGCGCGGCGCGGAGATGGCCGGAGATGGCAGGAGACGTCAGATGATGAGCGGTTCAGCATCCGTGGGACGGTTCGCGCACGCGAACGCGGCGCGTATGATCGATTACTGGCTCGGCGGCATTCACTACCTGCCGGTCGACATCGAGGCGGCGAAGGAATACGAGGCCGCGTACGGCGATTTCCGCGGCATCTTCCGCGTCCTGCGCGCGTACATCGGGCGCGCCGCGAGGGCGATCCGCGCGGAGGGGATCGATCAGCTCCTCGTCTTCGGCGCCGGGCTGCCGACCTCCGGGAACGTCCACGAGGCCGTGCCGGACGCGCGGGTGCTCTACACCGACGTGGATCCCATCAACATCGCGATGGGGCAGCGGATCCTCGCCGGCCTGCCGAACGTCGGGTATGCCTACTGCGACGCTTCGGACCTGACCACGCTGGACCGGGCGTCGGTCGAGCGCGTGCTCGGGCCGATCCGGCGGCTCGGGATCGTGTTCGTCGGGGTCGCCGCCTTCATCGCCGACGACAAGCTCGCGGCGACGTTCGCGTCGCTCCACGACCTGGCGCCGCCCGGCAGCTTGATGGCGCTCGATTTCGACAGCGAGATGTGCCGCCGGTACCCGCGGATCGTCGCGCTGCTCGAGGCGCCGGGGCTCCGGTTCCACATGCGCGCCCCTGAGGCCATCCGCCCGCTGCTCGGCCCGTGGCGGCTGACGAGCGAGGGGATCACCCCCGTCGGCGCCTGGCGCAATCACGGAGAGGACGCCGATTATCCGCCGTTCATGTACGGGTGCATGGCGCGCCGTGCGGGCGACGAGGAGGGCTGATCCGGGGCCGACCGCCCGCGGGGCGCCCGCCCCGCCCGGACCGAGCTCGCCGGAAGGCGCCGGCGCCCGCGCGGTCGCCGGCCGCCCTCAGGCCGCTTTGCGCGCCTCGTCGGCCTCGAGCTCGCGGACGATCGGCAGGACCTTCTTCCCGAACTGCTCCACCTCCTCGAGGTAATGCAGGAACCCGCCCAGCACCAGATCGACCCCGGCCGCCTGATAGGCCACGATCCGCCGCGCGATCTGCTCGGGGGTGCCGATGAGGCCCGTGCGGAAGCCGTCGTTGTACTGCACGAGATCCTCGAAGTTGGAGTTGGCCCACATGCCCTCGCGTTCGGGCGACGCGCGGCCGGCTTGCCGCACGGCGTCGCCGAAGCCGTTCACGGCCTCGACGTCCGCGTGCGCGATGATGTCGCGCAGGACCTGCCGCGCCTCCTCCTCCGTGTCGCGGGCGATGATGAAGGCGTTCAGGCCGAACTTCACGCGGCGCCCCGCCCGCGCCGCGAGCTCCTGGATCTCGCTCACCTGCGCGCGGACGCCCTCGATGGAGTTGCCGTTCATGAAGTACCAGTCGGAGACGCGGGCGGCCATCTGCCGCGCTGCCTTCGAGTTCCCCCCCTGGAAGATCTCGGGGTGCGGCTTCTGCACCGGCTTCGGCTTCAGCGTGAAGTCGTTGATCCGGTAGAAGTCGCCCCGCAGCGAGAAGTGGTCCTCGGTCCAGATGCCCCGGAGCGCCCGGATGAACTCCTCCGAGCGCCGGTATCGCTCGTCGTGCTCGAGCCACGGCTCGCCGAGGGCGGTGAACTCCCCCTTGAACCAGCCGCTCACGACGTTGACGGCGAACCGCCCGCCCGACAGGTCGTCGGCGGTCGCGCCGAGCTTCGCGAGCACCCCGGGGTGCCACAGCCCCGGGTGGACCGCCGCGATCACCTTGAGCCGCTCGGTCGCGAGCAAGAGCGCCAGGCTGAACGACGTGGACTCGTGCTGGTTTTCGGCGCCGTAGCTCGCCATGTACCGGACCTGGCTGAGCGCATACTCGAAGCCGCTGCCCTCGGCGAGCCGGGCGAGCTTGCGGTTATAGTCGATGCCCCAGTGCGTCCGCTGCTCGATCTTGCTCACCACGAGCCCGCCGCTGACGTTCGGCACCCAGTACGCGAACTTCACGGGGCCGCGCGAAGGCGCCGTCGAGGGCAGCGCGGTCAGCGCGGTCGGCGCGGTCAGCACACTATTTCCGTGATCACTCATGATTTCATTCCTCCAAGCATGCCCGCGGGGGCTCACTCTCCGCCGGCCTCGAAGAGCTCGAGCGGCAGGCCGACGAGGGATTTGCCGATCCACTCGCGCGCGATGTTGTTGGACGGCCCCATGCCGATCGCGGCGCGCGCGTCGCGGAAGGCGCGCTCGAGCGGCCCGCGGCGGTAGCCGTAGCCGCCGCTCACGTCGAGCGCGAGGCGCGCCACCTTGTTGGCCACCTCGGCGGCGTGGACCTTGAACTCGGTGAGCGGCATGAGCAGCTCGCCCTGCGGCCTGCCCGCCGCCTGGAGCTCGTCGAGCTGCTCGGCGAGCGCCGCCTGCCAGGGGCGGAGGCTCTCGACGAGGACCTTCGCCTCCCCGAGCTGCTGGCGGAGGACCTGGTAGTCGGCGAGCCGGCGATCGAAGTCGCGGTGCACCGTGCCGAGCGCGTACTGGGTCACGGTCGCGAGCGCGCCGCGGGCGACGCCGTGCCACGCGGCGCCGAGCCCGATGAGGTACACCGGCGAGACGCCGTGATAGATGATGTCCTTGCCCTGGCCCTCCGCGCCGAGCCGATCGCGGCGCGGCACGGGCACGTTGCTATAGCGGATCGGCCCGCTGTGGTTGCCGTGCACCCCGAGGGCGTCCCAGCGGCCCGCCTCGATGCCCGGCCGCTTCCCGTCGACGATGAAGAAGGTGATGTCGGTCGGCCCCTTCGCGCCCGGCGTGCGCGTCTGGAGGACGTAATAGTCGGCCTTCCCCGCGCTGGTCGTGAACGACTTCTCGGCGGAGATCAGGTAATCGTCCCCGTCGCGCGCCGCCTCGCTGAAGTTGAACCACCAGTGGCCGCCCGACGCCTTCTCGCTCGTCGAGTAGGTGCCGACGAGCCCTCGCCGGGCGGGCTTGAGCCACCGCTCCTTCTGATCGTCGTTGCCGAAGAGCGCGATCGTCTGCGCCGCGCCGATGTGCATGACGTAGACGAGCGCGGTCGACGCGCAGGCGCGCCCGATCTCCTCGGCCGCGATGGCGAACGCCGTGTGGCCCAGCCCGAGGCCGCCGAGCTCCTCGGGCAGGAGGACCCCATTCCACCCCTCGCGCGCGAGCGCGTCGAGGTTCTCGCGCGGGAAGACCCCCTCGCGATCGATCCGCTCGGCGTTCGGCGCGATCACGGCGGCGACAATCGCCCCCACGCGCTCGCGGATCGCTGCATCATCTCGTCTCGCCATGTCTCTCTCCTCATGACGGCGCACGCGCGCCGATCGCTCTTGCCAGGGTCCGGTCAGGCGAGCTCCCGTCACGGCGCCGCCCCGCCGCGCGCGCGCCGCGCCTCGACGTCGCCATCCCGGGAGGGCTCGCTGCCCGGGTCGGTCGTGTCGCGCTCCCTTACGAGTAGAAGCTCGGCTCCGGGATCGCGCCGTTCAGCGCATAGGCGCCGAGCTCGCGCGACTTGTAATCGACCGGGTCGTGCAGCGTGTGCGTGCGCAGGTTCCGCCAGAACCGATCCATCCCGGCGCTGGCGGCCGTCGCGCTCGCCCCCATCACCTCGAACATGCCGTTCGTGATCTCGAGCCCTGCGCGCGACGTCGCCACCTTCGCCGCGGCGACGGCGATCGCGCACCCGCCGCGCTGCTCGGGGCTCAACCGATCTCCTTGCTCCCACGCCGCCTGGAACGCCGCCCCGGCGCGATCGGCGAGCAGGCGCGCGCCCTCGAGGGCGAGCCACAGGTCGCCGTACCGGAGGAGGACATACGGGTCCTCGGTCGCGGGCGTCCCCTTGGCGGCGATCCACGGCCGCCGCCGCGTGCCCGTGTACCGCCGCGCCTCCTCGAACGCCCCTTCGGCGAGGCCGAGGTACACGTTCACCAGCACGAGCTGGGCGAGGCACGGGCGCAGCGAGGCGAACGGCGAGCCGAGCGGCCCCGGCGTGGTGAGCAGCTCGTCCGCCCGCACCTCGACGTCGTCGAGCTCGACGGTGCCGCTGTCGGTCTGCCGCTGTCCCATGTTGTCCCAGTCGTCGAGCACCCGGATCCCGGGCCGACGGGTGGGGACGGCGGCGACGACGAGCTTGGATGTCGCGTCGTCGAGCGCCGACACGATGAGCATGTCCGAGTCGCTCGCCCCGGAGCAGAAGCTCTTCGCGCCGCGCACGGCGAGGCCGTCGCCGCGGCGCACGAGGCGCGCGCGCGTGTCGAGCGGGTTCAGCGCGTTTCCCCAGAACCAGCGCTCCGCGACGCTCGCGGCCTGGAGCCGGCTCGCCTGGTCCGCGCTCCCGAAGAGCCGCAGCGTCGCGAGCATCAGGTGATGAAAGCCGAACACATGGGCGACGGCGCTGTCGGCGCGGGCGATGCGCCGGACCGCCTCGAGCACGACGGTCCAGGGCGCTCCCCAGCCGCCCAGGGGCGCCGGCACCGAGAGCGACAAGAGCCCGCTCCGCCGCAGCCGATCGCGCTCCTCCTTGGGCGTCCCGCCCCGCTTGTCCCGCTCGACGGCCGTCACGGCGAAGGCGCGCGCGAGATCGTCGGCGACGTCGAGCGCGCTGCCCGGCGCCGGAGGCGACTGTCCATTGCTTGCGTGAGCCACTTCGCCCTGCATGCCTCGGCCTCGGTGGACATGCGATGTCGCGACGTCGCGCGCCATTGGCACATCACTGGCTAAAGTCGGAAATTGCCTTAGAACTAGGCATGAGCCGTGCCATCGAGCAGCCCGCGCGGACTCGGTCCTTGCGCCATGAAGGCTGTCCGGCGTTGCTGCTGGAGCAGCAGTCGCTGCGCGCGCGCTGCTGCTCCAGCAGCAACTGCTGCTCCAGCAGCAGCGGCAGCGTCGCGGTGCGCGCGGGCGCCCTCGGACGGCGGGCGGCGCTCGCGCGGAAGCCCGTCACCTCGCGTCTGCGGCGCGAAACGTGCCTCCGGGCCGCTGGCCCGGTGATCCACGGGCGAGGAGCCCACGATTTCATGAACATCTTCTGGTTTCTCCCGACGCACGGCGATGGCCGCTATCTCGGCACCGCCGAGGGGGCGCGCCCCGTCTCGCTCGCCTACCTTCGCCAGATCGCGCAGGCCGCCGACGACCTCGGCTATTACGGCGTGCTGCTCCCCACGGGGAGGTCTTGCGAGGATGCATGGGCGATCGCGTCTGCGATGATCCCGCTCACGCAGCGGCTGCGGTTCCTCGTCGCGCTGCGGCCGGGCATCGTCTCGCCCACGTGGGCTGCCCGCATGGCGTCCACGGTCGATCGGCTCTCCGACGGCCGCCTGATCCTCAACGTGGTGACCGGCGGCGATCCCGCGGAGGCCGAGGGCGACGGCGTCTTTCTCGGCCACGACGAGCGGTATGCCGTGACCGACGAGTTCCTCACCATCTGGCGCCGCGTCATGGCCGGCGAGACGGTCGACTTCGAGGGCAAGCACCTGCGCGTCAAGGGGGCGAAGCTCCTGTATCCGCCGATCCAGACGCCGCACCCGCCGCTCTACATCGGCGGATCGTCGCCCGCGGGGCACGCGCTGGCCGCGCGCCACCACGACGTCTACCTGACGTGGGGCGAGCCCCCGGCGGCCGTGGCCGAGAAGATCGCGGACGTGCGCCGCCGCGCGGCCGCGGAGGGGCGCGAGGTGCGCTTCGGGATCCGCCTGCACGTCATCGTGCGCGAGACGGCCGAGGCCGCGTGGGCCGCGGCGAACGACCTCATCCGGCACCTCGACGACCGCGCCATCGCCGCGGCGCAGCAGGCGTTCGCGCGCTTCGACTCCGAGGGCCAGCGGCGCATGGCGGCGCTGCACAACGGGCGGCGCGAGGCGCTCGAGATCAGCCCGAACCTCTGGGCCGGGGTCGGGCTCGTGCGCGGCGGCGCCGGCACCGCGCTCGTGGGCGACCCGGAGACGGTCGCGCTCCGCATGCGCGAGTACGCCGAGCTCGGGATCGACACGTTCATCCTGTCGGGCTATCCGCACCTCGAGGAGGCTTATCGCGTCGCCGAGCTGCTCTTCCCGCGGCTCTCCGTCGCGCGGAAGGGGCCTGACGCGCGCACCAACCTCACGGGGCCGTTCGGCGAGGTGATCGCCAACGACATCCTCCCCCAGCGGTCGCAGAGCTGAGCCGGCCAGAGCGCCGCGTCGCGGGCAGCGCTCAGATGTGCCCGGAGAGAGTCCCCATGAAGGCGGGAAGGCAAGAAGAGCATTGATCTTTCTTCCCGCCTTCCCGCCTTCATGTTCAATTCTGAGCACTGCCCGTCGCGCGCCGCCGGGCGGCTCCGGGCCGTGACCGCGCGCGGCGCGGGCGGCGCGGTCAGGGCTCGGGGGCCAGGAGCTCTCGCACCGCCGCGCGCGCCTCCCCGGCCCTCGACAGCGAAGCTGGGGACTCCGACGTGGGGGGCGCCGCGAGCTCGCCGGATTGCAAGAGGCGCGCGCGCACGAGGTCGCGGGTGACGCCGAGCAGGTTCGCCGTGTGCCCCAGGTTGCGCTCGCAGCGTCGGTACGCGGCGCGGATCACGATCTCCTCGACGCGCTCGTGCACGTTGGGAAAGTCGCCCTCGAACAGGGCGGTGATGGCGCCCTCGAGCGTGGCCATCCACGCGTCGACGCCGCTCGACGCGCCGGGGAGCGCGGGCGGAGGCGCCTTGGGGGGGAGGCTCGCGAGCCGCAGATCGCTCCCTGTCACGCGGCCAGCGCGGCAGACGAGGAGCGCCTGTTGAATGACGTGCTCCAGCTCGCGGATGTTGCCCGGCCACGGGTGCGCCAGCAGCCGATCCATCGCCGACGACGCGAGCACGCACGGCGCGGGGCCGAGGCGGCGCCCGTACATGGCGAGGAAATGCCGGGCGAGCGGGAGGATGTCGCCCGGCCGCTCGCGCAGGGCCGGCACCGCGATCGCCGCGCCGGAGAGCCGGGAGCGCAGGTCCTCACGGAACCTGTCGACGGCGACCATGTCCTCGAGCGGGACGCTGGCGGCGGCGATGACGCGCACGTCGGCGGGCGCCGGCTGCCGGGCGCCGAGCCGGACGACCTCGCGATCCTGCAGCAAGCGCAGCAGCCTGTCCTGCGCGCCGACCGGGAGATACCCGATCTCGTCGAGGTAGAGCGTGCCGCCCTCGGCCGCCTCGACCAGGCTGCGCCTCGGGGCGGGGCCTCTCGCGCCGCTGCCATGCTCGACGCGCTCGACGCGCTCGACTCCGAAGATCGCGCTCTCCGCGAGCGCGGGCGACAGCGCCGCGCAGCTCACGGCGACGAACGGCCGGCTGCGGCGCGCGCCGAGCTCGTGCACGTAGCGCGCGAGGATCTCCTTTCCCGTCCCGGTCTCGCCGGCGAGGAGCACGGCCGCGTCGCCCGCGGCCGCCTGCTTCACGCGCTGGAGCAGCTGGTGCGATCGGCGGTCCTCGAAGGCGAGCGCCGTGGCGCGCTCGGTCGGGGCCGTGGTCGATTCCGGGGTGGGGAGGGTGAGCAAGCGCATGGTCTACCTCGAAGCACCGGGAGTTGTTGGCTGGTGTCTTGCGCTTCCGTGGGATCGAGCGATCGAACCGGAGGGCGCCGTGCGGGCGCCCTCCTCCCCGGCCGGACCTCAGGCGGCCACGTCGCGCGCCGGGAGCGGGAGGCCTTCGCGGAGCACGCTGTCGATGAAGGGCCTCACGACCTCTTCCAGCTTGCTTCCGAGCTCGTCATCGATCTCGAGCGCGCCGTCCTCGCCGAGCCGGAGCGCCTTGTCGAGGAGGAAGAGCCCGGCGAGCACGTGCCGAGCGCCGAGCGACTGGAGGACCGGGCGGAGCCCGTAATCGATGGCGAGCACGTGCGCGAGCGTCCCCCCCGTGGCGAGCGGCAGCACGGCCTTCCCCGCGAGCCCGAACTGCGGCAGGAGGTCGAGGAACGCCTTGAGCGCGCCCGTGTACGAGGCCTTGTAGATGGGCGTCGCGATGACGACCCCGGCCGCCTCCGCGACGATCCGCACCGCGTCCGCGACCGCGGGCGAATCGACGCGGCCGAAGAGGACGTCCTCGGCGGGGAGATCGCGGACGTTGACGGTGGTGACGCGAAACCCCTCGCGCCCGAGCCGCGCCGCGATCCGGGCGGCCAGCGCGGCCGTCTTCGAACGGGCAGAAACACTTCCAGTGATGATGGCAATGCCTGACATGAACGCGTCATAACAAAGCCCACGGCTCTTGTCTACTATAACGGATGATTCATCCGCCTTGGCGGACTGTGCCCGACGGATCGCTGCTGCGGCCCTCCTGCGCGTGAGCCTGCGGAGACGATGGGTGTCATGGCGTTCCCTGGTGCCTACATGCACCTGCACGGCGCCCCGCGGCCTGGCCGTGCGCGGGCGCGCGTGGGCCACAAAAGAAAAAAGGAAGAGGACGCCGGTCGGGGGGGAGAGCACCGGCGCCTCTTCCTGAGCGGGCGCTCGCCTTCGCGAGCGCCCGCCCCCGCTAATTCTCGAACCGGACGTTATCCAGGTAGTACGGCCCCGAGTTGGTGGTCACGTTGAAGTTGAACTGCAGCTTCACGTCGGTGGGCCGCGGCGTTGCGCTCAGCGCGTTCTTTGTCGCCGTCGCCAGCGAGGCGAACTGGAGCCTCTGGAACGACCCCCGCGTGATCGGCGTGAGCGGCACGTTCCCGGCCCACTCGTTGTTGATGCCGGCCGACGGGATCGAGATCAGCACCTCGACGTTCCCGACCCAGCTCGGGTTCGGCTGCGCGGGAGACACGAAGAGGTCGACCGTGATCTTGTTGCCGATCGTGAGCCCCGCGGTGCTGAAATTCGGGCTGACGACCGCGTGGAACGTGCCCGGCGTCAGGATCTGGAGGGAGGAGATGCCCTCCACCGCGCGGCCCGTGTGGAGCGACAGCTGGGCCTGCGTCGACGTCCACGCGCCCGGCTTCTCGAACCCGAGGATCGGGTTGTTGAGGAGGAAGTCCGCCATCACGTTCTCCCGGAACGGGATGAACACCTCGGTGAGCGCCTCCGAGATGGCGAAGCGCTGCCCGCCCTCGATGGGGTCGCTCTCGAGCTGCTCGGTCGTCTGGACGAACGGGGCCGTCTTGGCCAGCGTATCCGTCGTGCCGAGATCGAGATCGACGGTGGGCGAGCCGGTGGCGTCGCCGATGGGCTCATGGCACCCGCTGCACGACAGCGAGAACGCGCGCCCGACGATCTGGTCCGGCGTGAGCGTGCTGCCCATGGCGGTGAGCTTGTTCTGGATGCTGGTCCTGAGCGCCGAGGTCCCGCTGCCGAACGTGGCGAAGTAGTTGTTCTGGAGCCCGATCATCTGGCTCTCCCCGGCGTTCATGGTCGTCGGGTAGCCCGGCTCGAACGCGAAGCGGTTGATGTCGTCGGCCGCGGCGAGCCGCTCCACCAGGCTCGGGAACGACGTGTTCCGGAAGGTGACGGCGCGCGCGTCGGTCGACGCGGGATCGAAGAGCGGCGCGGCCGGGGTGTCCTTCACGAAGGACGGGGTCGCGACCAGCGTGGCGCTCGTCCCGGAGCCGGTGTGCAGGAGCCTGAACTCCCGCAGGTTCCACGTCGTGAAGGGCACGGGCGGATCCCCGACGACCTCGGGGGCGAAGAGGAACTCGTTGGTCCGGATCTGGCCGCCGAACGGCCCTGTGTTCTGACCGTAATGATCGATGTGGATGACGGGCTCGAACCCGGGCAGCCCCTCGAAGTAGAAGTCGTGCAGCGCGTCCCGCCGGTCCGCGAGGGTCTCCGCCGGGTCGGACAGGCCGTACCAGAAGTCGACGACCGGGCGGCAGCCCTCCCGGCCCAGGCTCGGCGTCGGGTTGGGCAGCCGGGCCTCGAAGATGATGAAGTTGCGCAGCTGGAACGCCCCCGGGGTCATGCCCGAGCGCCTCGCGAAGACCACGCGGTACTCACCGCAGTTGGCGCCGTCCGGCGGGGCGAGGTCGAAGCGGTTCGACAGGGTCGTGGCGACGTACGCGTTGTCGGCGGTCTCGTCGGCGAAGGGATCCCGGTCGGCCTCGAAGCCCACGGCGCGGGGGCAGTCGATCGGCCAGCCGTTGATCGACCCGTCCGAGCCGGGGATCACCACGTCATCGCAGTTCGGGCCGAGCCCGAGCCCGTCCGCGGCCTTCCGGTTCGTGTCCATGAGCTGCTGGAACAGCTGGAGGGGCGTCAGGCTGACGCCCGCCTGATCGATGAGCTGCTGGAGCACGTCCTTCAGCGTGAACGCGCTGAGGATATCGGCGTTCGTGACGACGAGCGACTTGCGCCCCTCGATCGGGAACGCCAGGGAGAGCTCCTGTGCGGCGGACGCGGCGTCGCCCTCCGCGAGATCGGCCGGATCGCCGTTCGTCGGCGAGAGATCCGCGCAGGAGACCGGCAGCATCGCGAGCGAGATCAGCGCGGCGCGCCGCGCCCGTCGGAGCGCTCCGGCGGGGGCAGAGCCAACATGAGAGCGCACCGGATTGCTCGAACTCGACGGCTTAGAGAACATGAAACCTCCTGAGAACGACGACGACAAACGACGGAGCCCGCGCTCTGGCGCGCGCGCTCCCGGGTGACGGCTGGACGTGCGGACAGAGCCCGACGATCGCGGGCGAGCGCGCGCCTCGACCTGCGAAGACACGAGTCGAGCGCGCGCCCGAGCGGGGCACGACGCGCATGGATGGCGTCGAGCCTACGGCTCTGCGATGAGGCGAAGTGACGCCCTCATCTCCCGGAGCGGCTGCCCGTGAACGCGGGCTGAACAATAGTGGTATTTACGTCTCGAGCAAGCCTTATCCGATGTCGTGTCCGTGACATGCCAGGCGCCGCGCGTGCGGCGCCGATCGGCCGTCGATGAACACCCGGAGATCATCGTCGCTGGCGTGGACGAGGGATTCGCCGTTCATGTGCTCGAACGTCGGATGGAGCTCGTGCGTGAAGCGTAGTTGCGCGCGCCCCTCGCTGCCCGGGCCGCGGTCGTCGATAGGGGAGAGCTCCCTGTCGAGGAAGATGCCTGTCCCGCGAACGCGCATGTTCATGGGGCGGTGTACGGATCTCGCCGCCACGGCCGTCGTCGGCGGGGCTCAGCTTCCCGGCCGATGACGGCGACGTCGGTCGGGCACGCGGCGGGCGGGAGCGCGGAGGCCGCCGGGAGGACGACGGTCGCCGCCGGGGGGCCAGCCCGGGCGCCGGGCGCGGCGCACCGGCCCGACCTCGTCGACGATCGCCACATGCCCGGTGAATGCTGCCGAGCCCGCTGGCCCTTCACGAAATCGTGAGGGGCGCGTCGCTCTTCAGCCCGCCGCGGCGCCGCGGCCTCGCGGCCCTCGGGCCGTCAGGGCGTCACGGCGTCGCGCTGACGATCCGGCGCACCGGCTCGGCGAAGGAGCTCGACGGGTAGCGCGCCACGAACGCCGCCGCCCGCGCCCGCGCCTCGTCGGCGCGCCCGAGGCGCATCAGCGCGCGGATCGCGATGAACTCCCGCTCCTCCGCGAGCCGTCCCTTGGGGAAATCGGCCTCGTGCCGGGCCAGCGCGGCGAGGGCGGCCGCCGGGTCCTGCGCGAGCGCGGCCCGCGACTTGTCGACGAGGTTCGACTCCCGGACCAGGTCGTCGTTGTCCACCGCGGCGATCGCGTCGGGCGTCGGCGCGGCCGGCCGGGCGTTCCGCGGCGCCTCCCGGCGGGCGACGGGCGCGGGCGCCGGCTCCGCCGCCGGCGCGGGCGCCGGCTCGGGCGCGGGCGGCGGGGCGGCGGCGGGCAGGCCGCCCCGCGCGCTCGAGAACAGCTGCTCCAGCGGCAGGTCCGTCAGCGGCGCGACCGGCGCGGCGGCGCTCCGGCCGTCGTCGAGGGCGGCGTAGAGCCCGGCCCCGCCGGCGCCGAGGCCCACCGCGAGGAAGATCCCCTTGATCCACATCGGCACCGTCGCCCCGGCGCCCGCGCTCGTCGCGAGCGGCGCCACCCGGGCCGCGGTGCGCGCGAGCTCGGCGGAGGTCATCGGGCGCGGGCGCGAGGCGGCGAGGAGGAGCTCGCGCGCTCCCAGCGGGGCGCCGCCACCTTCCTGCTTCCATCGCTTCGGATCGCTCATTGGACCCCCCTGCGCGCGCGCTCGGACTCGCTCTTCTTCAACAGCGTGGCGAACTCTTTCCGTGCTGCGTGGAGGCGCGAGTATACGGTGCCGACGGGGACGCCGACCAGGCTCGCGATCTCGTTGCAGGGCATCTCTTCGATCTCGAACATGACGAACACGGCTCTTCGGTCGAGATCCATGGCCTCGAGGATGCCGTCGAGCCGCAATCTCGCTTGATGTTGGGAGGTGATCTCTTCGGGGCCGCGCGCGGAGTCCGGCACGTCGTCCACCACCTCGCCGAGGCGCTCCCGCCGCGTGTGCGCGCGGCGGCGGTGCGACGCGGCGACCCGGCGGCAGATGGCGAAGAGCCAGGTCGTGATGGGGCAGGCCCAGTCGAAGGACGGGAGCCGCCGCTGGACGACGATGAAGACGTCCTGGAAGGCATCTTCCAGGTCCGGATGCTGGATGCCGAACCGCTGGAGGGTGGCCCAGACGAATCCGCCGTGCTCGGCGTGTAGGGCGACGAGGCTCCGCGGCGACTGCTTGGCGTCGCCCAGGACCTCTGCTCGTAAAGCTTGCTCCACGGTCTGGTGGATGCTGCCAGCCGGGGGATCCTTCATCAAAAGGTGACCCCGACCCCCGCGAACGCCGCGCCGCCGACGGCCGGCTGCTCGAAGCCCGCCGGCTGCCCGTCCTGCAGCTGGAAGCTGTACCGTGTCATCGGAACGAAGAGATCGATCCCGGTCTCGAGCCGGAGCGGCCCGACGATGCGGACGCCGAGCCGGGTGCCGGCCCCGAGGCTGAGCCAGGCCCGCGAGCCGACGTCGGTCGGCAGGATCGTCGGGGTGATCTGCTCGTCCCCGTAGACGACGGCGTGGATGGCGCCCGCCACCACGCGGCCGCAGAGCCCGAGGGCGAGCGATCGGCTCCGGACCGCCTCCAGGCACCCGCCGAGCCAGCCGGCGGTGAGGCCGAAGGCGAACGTCCGCTGGGTCGCGTGCTGCTCCGGGAGCCAGAGCGCCCCGGTCTCGAGGGTCCACCGCGACAGGACCGCCCACTCGCCCGAGAGGGCGACGCCGGCCCCGGGCGAGGGGACGAGGCCCACCGAGGCGAACCCGCGCCAGGCGACCGAGATCCCGACGGGCGGCGGATCTTCGGCCGGCGGCGGCGCGGCCCGGGTCTCGGCCGGCCAGGGGAACGGCGGCTCCGGCGACCGCGTGGCCGCCGGCGGGCTCGGCGGCCGCACGGCGGCCGGCGGAGGAGGAGGAGGCGGCGCCGGCGCGGCGGCCGGCGGCGGGGGGGCCTCGGCCGGGGGGGAGAGGGCGGCCTCGGGATCGGTGGTGAGCATGATGTGCACCGCCGCCGCGGCCACGATCCCGTCGCAGCTCTGGCCGTGGTCGGCGAACTCGCGGACGGTCGGCGGGGCGCCGTCGCACAGCTGGGTCCGGATCGTGGCCGACCAGGCGCCGGGCTGCCCCTGCACCATGGCCTCGATCGAGGCGACCTTGCCCGTGGTGACGAGATCGCGCCCGAGCCGCCGCGAGATCTCGGCGCGGAACTGGGCCGCGCTAGGGCACTGCGCCTCCGCGCCCGCGAGGCGCACCCACGACACGTCGGCGGCGCCGCGGTCGCACTCCTCGGCCCACGCCCCGGCCGGGGCGAGCGCGACGCAGGCGCCGAGGACTGACATCAGCGTACGTACGGCCGGTTCGCTCACCGCCGCCCCCTTCGCGCCGGCGGACCGGGCTCGCGGCGGGGGAGGGGGCGACTTCGTATGGTGCGGCGCGTCATGACGGAGAGAATGTTAGCTCAGTCGCCAAATTGTGGGGGGCCTGTGTACACGCGGGTAGATCACAAGTCACACGGGATTTACGGGCGCCGATGCTGGTTCGCTTCCATCGCGTGTACACGAGGAGACCCAGGTGGGGAAGGCTCGCGGGCCGCGCGCCGAGGCTGGCGAGGCGGCGGATGCCCCGGCGTTCCGCGCGGCTCAGCGCGCTTCGCGCCGCGGGCGGGGAGCACGATTCGCGCTCATCGCGTGAGGCGATCTCGCCGCCGGGGCGTTCCTCCGGTGGTTCGATGTCCGGTAGGATGAGCACCGACGATGCCGACGCCCGGACCGCGACGATGCGGACGCCCGGAGCGCGCGCGCACCCCCCATGCCCTCCCGCCCGACCACCATCGGCGTCCTCACGCCCTTCCTCGACGGCTTCTACTTCAGCGCCATCCTCAGGGGCGTCCACCAGGCGGCGCAGCAGCGCGGCCACCGCGTCGTGGTGATCTGCGGCACCCCCGACTTCATCCAGGCTCCCTCGCTCGCCCGGGACCAGGTGGATGGGTGGATCGTCGTGCTCGCCACCGACGGCATCGAGCGGCTCGCAGCGGCGCGCGTCCCGCTCGTCACGATCAGCACCTGCGCCCCCGAGGCGGGCTGCCCGACCGTGATGCCGGACAACCGCAAAGGCATGCGCGCCGCGGTGCGCCACCTCGTCGAGCACGGGCACCGGCGCATCGCCTACGTCGGCTTCATGGACCAGGACGACATCCGCGAGCGCTTCGAGAGCTACAAGGAGACGCTCGCCGAGAGCGGGATCCCCTTCGATCCCGGGCTCGTCTTCGAGGCCGAGAATAACTGGCAATCCGGCGGCGCCAAGGCCGCAGAGGCCGTCCTCGCGCGCCGGGGCGAATTCACCGCCGCGGTCGTCGCCACGGACAAGAACGCGCTCGGCATGATGTCCGTCCTCCAGGCCGCGGGGTGCCGCATCCCCGACGATCTCGCGATCGTCGGCTTCGACGACATCACCGAGGCCCAGTGGTCCACCCCGCCCCTGACCACCGTGCGCCAGCGGTTCGACGGCCTCGGGAAGATCGCGTGCGATCTCGTGCTGGCGCAGCTCGCCGGCGAGGCCGTCCCGCCCGGGCCCGTGCTCGCGCCGACCTCGCTCGTTCCGCGGCGGACCTGCGGGTGCAACCTGCTCCAGGGCTTCCTCCACCGGCGGGGCGGCGCGCCCGACGAGGTCGCCGGCGGCGTCCTCGCCCGGCAGATGGTGGAGCTGCTCATCGGCCATCCGCTCCCGTCCGATACGCCCCCCGCCGCCGTGTGGCCCGGCGTCGCCACGGTGATCGAGGGGTACCTCGCGGCGATCGAGGGCACGAGCCCCCCTCCGTCGGACGCGCTCGACGAGGCCTGCCAGCAGGCCGTCCGCCTCACGCCCGACGTGGAGAGCCTGATGGGGATCGCCCGCCTCCTCGGCCGGCACCGCCGCCCGCGCGGGGGGTGGACCGCCGAAGCTGCGGAGTCGGCCGAGGCGCGCGTCGAGGAGCTCCTGGAGCGACTGCGCCTCTCGCTCACCCTGGCCCGGATCGATGCCGAGCGGCAGTTCGTCGAGGAGCTCGGCGTGGTCGTGCGGTCCGATCACGAGGTGAGCCTCGCGCTGCTCGGCGGCACCCAGGAAGAGTCCCGCTCGCTCTCCTGGCTCGACTCGACAACCGCCGTCTGGGGGTGCCTCGGGCTCTGGGAAGACCCGATGACCCGCGAGCGCCTCGTCGTCACCGGCGCGTACAGCCGCGATGGCACCCCGACTCCCGCCCTCGGCGGCGTCCACGCGCGAGAGGCCTTCCCGCCCGCCGAGCTGCTGCCGCCCTCGACCGCCGGCGGCCCGTTCATGGTGACCCTCCAGCCGATTCGCACGCTCCACCGCGACTGGGGGGTCCTCGCGATCGTCGGCCCGGGCTCGATCGAGAGCGCCGGCGACGAGGGCACCGTCGCGATCTGGGGCGCGCTCCTCAGCGCGGCCCTCGAGCGCGACGCGCTGATGCAGTCGCTCTCGGAGCAGCACGCGAGCCTGGAGGAGGCCTATCTGCGCGAGCGCGCGCTCTCGGCGGCCGTGCGCGAGCTCGGCTGCCCGCTCATCCCGCTCCTGCGCGGCGTGCTGCTCGTCCCGCTCATCGGCGAGCTCGACACCGGCCGCGCCCGGGAGGTGCTCGAGCGCGTGGTCGAGGGCGTGAACCTGCACCGGGCGCGCTGCGTGCTGCTCGACGTCACCGGCGTCCTGCGCCTCGACGCCCCGGCCGCCCACGCGCTGGAGCAGATCCACCGCGCGGCTGCCCTGCTCGGCGCCCGTGTCATCCTGGTCGGCGTGCGCCCGGAGATCGCGATGAGCCTGGTCGCCCTCGATATCGATCTCGGCGATCTGTCCACGCATCAGTCGCTGTCGTCCGCGCTCGAGGATCTCGCGCCGGAGGGGGTCCGCGCGCTCCGCACGAGACGTAACGACGAGGCGCCGCCGCGCGGCGCGCCGCCGGAGCCGCGCCGTCGCCGAGGATCGGAGTGACACTCCACAGGCCGCGCTGAGCGCGCGCGCAGCGCTGTGGACTCCCACGCTCGCTCGGCGCGGACACGCCTGGACATAAGCACGTCATGAACGTGCATGTCGGCTGCCAGTGTGATTGTCGAGCACGAGAGACGTAGAGCGAGAAATCCTACGAGGTTCGCAAGTACGGCGGCGCGAGCGGCGCGAGCGACCGACTCTCCTTCTCGCGCGCTGGACATCGCATCGGCAGCCGGGCAATACTTCTTTCATGCGCGTCGGCGACGTCGTCGGGCAGCGGTTCGAGCTCCTCACGCGCGCTGGCTCCGGCGGCATGGGGGAGGTGTTCCGGGCCCTCGATCGGGCGACCGGCGAGACGGTCGCCCTCAAGGTGGTGCTCGGCGAGGGCGCGCACGAGGCGCGGTTCGAGCGGGAGGCAAGGCTCCTGTCGGAGCTCTCCCACCCGGGCATCGTGCGGCACGTGGCCCACGGGAGGGCCTCGTCGGGCAAGTCCTATCTCGCCATGGAGTGGCTCGAAGGCGAGGATCTCGCGCGGCGCCTCCTGCGCGGCCGGCTCAGCATCGAAGAGACGCTGACGCTCGGGGTCAAGGCCGGCGAGGCGCTCGCGGCCGCGCACGCCCACGACGTCGTCCACCGCGATCTCAAGCCGAGCAACCTGTTCCTCGTCGACGGGCAGATAGACCAGGTGAAGATCCTCGACTTCGGGATCGCGCGCCGGCTCGACGCGACGCCGATGACCCTGACGGGGGTCGCCCTCGGGACGCCGGCCTACATGGCCCCGGAGCAGGCGCGCGTCGGGTACAACGCGCTCACGCCGCGCGCCGACGTGTTCGCCCTCGGCTGCGTGCTCTTCGAGTGCCTCACGGGCAGCCCCGTGTTCGTCGGCGAGAACATCCCCGCGATCCTCGCGAAGATCCTGTTCGGCGAGGTCCCCGCGGTCCGCTCGCTCCGCCCCGAGGTCCCCCCGCAGCTCGACGCGGTGATCCACCTGATGCTCGCGAAGGAGCCGGACGAGCGCCTCAGCGACGGCGCGACCGTCGCCGTGATCCTGAGCACCCTGCGGTCCGCCGGCTGCGGGCCCCCGCGCGGGGTCGCGTCGGAGCGCCCCGAGGCGCTCACCTCGAGCGAGCTGCGGCTCTTGTCCGTGCTGCTCGTGGGGAAGGAGCCAGCGCCGGTCGAGGCCGACACCGCGCCGCTCGACCAGACGCTGCAGGTGACCGTGGACGCGCAGCTGCGGCAGGTCGTGCAGGCGCACGGCGGGCACATGGAGGCGCTCGCCGACGGCTCGGCGGTGATCGCCATCGTCGCGAGCCGGGACGCGACCGATCAGGCGGCGCACGCGGCGCGCTGCGCGCTGGCGCTGCGGAAGCTGGCCCCGACCCGGCCGATGGCGCTCTCCACGGGCCGGGCGCACATGGCGCGGCACCTGCCGATGGGGGAGGCGATCGATCGGGCCGCGCGGCTGCTCGGCGCCTGCGAGGCGCGGCGGGCGGTCCAGCGGCACCCCGACACGCGCCCGCGGCCGATCGCGATCGACGACGTGACGGCCCGGCTCCTCGGCGCGCGGTTCGAGGTGTCCGGCGAGGGCGAGCGGCGGGAGCTCCACGGCGAGCGCGACCTCGCGGGCGGCGCGCAGACGCTGCTCGGCAGGGCGAGCGCGTGCGTCGGCCGGGATCGCGAGCTGCTCACGCTGCAGACGATCTTCGCCGAGTGCGTCGAGATGCCGGTCGCCCGCGCCGTGCTCGTGACGGCGCCCCCCGGCGTCGGCAAGTCCCGGATCGCCCACGAGTTCACGCGCGCGCTCCGCGCCGAGGGCGGCCCGGTCGAGATCTGGACCGGCTGCGGCGACGCGCTGCGCGTCGGCTCGGCGTTCGGCCTGCTCGGGCAGGCGATCCGCGGCGCGTGCGGCATCCACGGCGGCGAGGCGGCCGCCGCCCGCCAGCAGAAGATCGTCGCGCGGGTCGCGCGGCACGTCCCCGGCCCCGACCGCGAGCGCGTGGCCGTGTTCCTCGGGGAGATCGCCGGCGTCCCGTTCCCGGGCGCCGAGAGCGCGCTGCTGCGGGCGGCCCGCGACGACGCGGAGACCATGAGCAAGCAGATGCGCCGCGCGTGGGAGGACTTCCTCGCCGCCGAGACGTCGGCGCGCCCCGTCCTGCTCGTGCTCGAGGACCTGCACTGGGGCGATCTGCCGACCGTGCGCTTCGTCGACGCGGTGCTCGGCGCGCTCGGCGAGCAGCCGTTCATGGTGCTCGGGCTGGCGCGCCCCGAGGTCCGCGAGCTGTTCCCGTCGCTCTGGAGCGGGCGCGCGCTCAGCGTGCTTCACCTCGCGAAGCTGCCGAAGAAGGCGTGCGAGCGCCTGGTGCGCCACGCGCTCGGCGAGGAGCTGGACGCGGCGACGGTGGCGCGCCTCGTGGCGCACGCGGACGGCCACGCGTTCTACCTGGAGGAGCTGATCCGGGCCGTGGCCGAGGGCAAGGGCGACGTGCTGCCGGAGACGGTGCTGGCGATGGTCCAGGCGCGGCTCGCCGCGCTCGACGGCGACGCGCGCAAGGTGCTGCGCGCGGCGAGCGTCTTCGGCGACGTCTTCTGGCGGGGCGGCGTCGAGGCGCTGCTCGGGAGCGCGGAGCCGTGGGCAGCTCCGCACGACGTGCTCTCGGAGCTCTGCGACGGGGAGGTGATCGTCCGCCGCAAGGAGAGCCGGATCCCCGGGGACGAGGAGTTCATGTTCCGGCACGCGCTCCTGCGGGAGGGGGCCTACGAGATGCTCACGGACACCGATCGCGTCCTCGGGCACCGGCTCGCGGCGACGTTCCTGGAGCAGAACGGCGCGAGCGATCCGACGATGCTCGCCGAGCACTACGAGCGGGGGCTCGACCTCTTGCGCGCGGGGAGCTTCTACCTGCGCGCGGCCGAGCAGGCGCTGCGGGGGAGCGACGCGGACGCGGCGATCGCGCGCGCCCGGCGCGGGCTCGAGTGCGGCGTGCCGGACGCGGTGCAGCTGAGCCTCCTCGGCGTGCTCTCGGAGGTGCACGCGTGGCGCAGCGAGTGGGACTACGCGCTGCTCTACCTCGAGCAGGCGCAGCGCTTCCTGACGCCCGGGAGCATGCCGTGGGTGCGGACGGTGCCGGCGAAGATCACCGCGGACATCCACCTCGGGCGGATGGACGAGTTCACGGCGACGGTGCGGGCGCTGCAGGCGGTGGAGCTCGCGCCGGAGGCGACGGGGGTGGCGGCGTTCGCGCTCGGGGTGGGGAGCTACTACGCGGCCCAGCTGGGCGAGTTCCGGCTCGCCGAGGCGCTGACGCGGCGGGTGCGCGAGGTGGCGGAGCCGGTCGCGGATCGCGAGCCCGTGGCGCGCGGGTGGCTGCAGATCGCGCACGCGTTCCACGAGGCGTGGCGGGACGGGGATCTGTGGGCGGGGCTGTGCCAGGCCGAGGCGGCGCGCGCGAGCTTCGTGCAGGCGGGCTACTGGCGCGGGTCGATCGTGTCGCAGGTGGCGATCGGGATGAACGCCCGGCTGCTCGGCGATCTCCACCGGGCGGAGCGCGAGCTGTTCGAGACGATGTCCGCGGGCGAGGAGCTCGGCCCGGTGTCGTGGCTGCGGACGTTCCTGCGCATCGAGATGCTGATCGATCGCGGCGCGCTCGACGGGGCGCGGGACGAGACGGGGGCGATGCTCGGGATGGGGCTGGAGCGGCGCAACCCGCTGCAGCAGGGGTTCGCGCGCTGGGCGCTCGCGAGCCTGCTCCGCCGCGAGGGCGATCTCGAGGCGGCGGAGCGCGAGGCGCTGACCGCGATCGATCTGCTCGCGTTCCTGCCGCTGGAGCAGGCGGGCGCGCGGGCGCTGCTCTCCTCGATCCGGCTCGCCGCGGGCCGCGTCGAGGACGCGCTCGCCACGGCGACGGAGGTGGTGTCGGCGCACGATCGCTGGGGCGCGCCCGGCTACAAGGGCACGTTCGCCCGCCTCGTCCACGCGGAGGCGCTCCACGCGGCGGGCGAGCGCGAGGCCGCGTGCGCGGCGATCGCCGGCGTGGGCGAGCGGCTGCGCGCGCGGGCGGAGCGGCTGCCCGCGGCGCACCGCCGGAGCTTCCTCGGGGAGATCCCCGAGAACGCGCGCGTGCTCGAGCTGTCGCGGCAGTGGCTGCGCGCCGCGAGCTGAGGCGGCGCGCCGCGCGGCCTGCGCGTGGTAGAACGACGCGTGCTCTCTTCCATCCCGGTGGGCGCCGCGCGGCGCGATCCCGTCGCGGCGGGGGCTTGGCTGTGGCTTTGCGGGGCGCTGGCCGGCGCGTGCGGCGCCGGGGCGATCGGTTGCGCGGAGAGCGCGCCCGCCGCGCCGGCGAGGGGGGCGCGGGTCGCCTCGACGGCGCACGCGGCGTCGGCCGCATCGACGGCGCCGGCGGCGAGCTCCGTGCCTGCCGCCGCGCCCGCGCCCGCCGGCGCGCTCCCCGTCGCTCCGCCGGCCGAGCGCGAGCGATCTGGCGATGCGTCACCGCGCGAGCGCTGGGTCGGGACGCTGGAGCTGACGAAGGGCGCTCAGCCGCTCATCGCCGGGAGGATCCTGTCGCGGGAGGACGCCGAGCGCTGGCTCGGTCCCGACTGGCGTTCGCTGACCGGTCAGCGCGTTCGCGTGATGGCGGTGCTGCGGGACCACGTCTGTGAGCCGCACGCGCAGTGCATGACGGGAGGACGCATCCCGCTGCTCGAGCAGGTCGCGTCCGTCGAGGTGTGCAGCGGCGCTGAGGCCGCTGGACGGACGGATGTCGTCGACTGCGCGCCGTCGCCTGCTCAGGCCGCGCGCTGCGAGGCCGAGTGCCGCAGCCTCAGCGACGGCTGCGATCAGCGCGCCGGCGACCGCGGCGCGCTGCGCCGCTGCGGGTGCGCCAAGATCTCCTGCGAGCGGGGCTGCGAGGAGACCGGCGAGCCGCTGTTCGCGTGCAGGTGAGGCGCTCGCGCTGCGCGGCGCTCGTGCCAGCGAGAGAATTTGAACCCCAGAGGCACAGAGGGCACAGAGGGATGAAGAGATTCTGAGCTTTCTCTTCTGTCTTCCTCTGTGCCCTCTGTGCCTCTGGGGTTCAATCTCTCGAGCTCAAACGACGGCCTCGGCGCTCCGGAGCGAGGGCTGGGGGACAAAGCGGCGAAGGCCGCCCGGCTCTCGCCAGGCGGCCCTCGCGGGCGCGCTTCCGCTGCGCTGGATCAGGCGCCTTCGCGCGCCAGGACCGGCGACGGGGCGGGCGCGGAGGAGGTCGGGGGGATCGACTCGACCGCGTGCGCGCTGCCCTCGCCGAGCGCGTAGGCCTCCTCGCCGTGGAGGATGCCGTCGAGGCCCTCGTCTTCCGTCTCGGGGTCGACCCGGAAGCCCATCACCGCGTTGATGCCCTTCACGAGCACGAAGGTGACCAGCGCCGCGTAGCCGGCCGCGACCGCGGCGGCGATCACCTGCTCGGTGAGCAGCGCCGAGTTGCCCTTGATGAGGCCGTCCTGGCCGGCCGAGTTCCACACCTTGGAGGCGAACACGCCGGTGAGCAGGGCGCCGAGCAGGCCGCCGACGCCGTGGATGCCGAACGCGTCCAGGCTGTCGTCATAGCCCAGCTTGCCCTTCAGCATCACCGCGCCGTAGCACACCGCGCCCGCCGCGAGCCCGATCGCGACGGACGCCATCGGCCCGACGAAGCCCGCGGCCGGCGTGATGGCGACGAGGCCCGCCACGAGGCCCGACGCGACGCCGAGGAGCGACGGCTTGCCGAAGCGCACGGCCTCGATGAGCGCCCAGGCGAGCGCGCCGATGGCGGCCGCGATGTGCGTGTTCACGAACGCGACGCTCGCGAGCCCGTTCGCCGCCAGCGAGGAGCCGCCGTTGAAGCCGAACCAGCCGAACCACAGCAGGCCGGCGCCGAGCAGCGTCATGGTGAGGTTGTGCGGCACGATCTTGCGCGTCGGGTACCCCTTGCGCTTGCCGATCACGATCGCCATCACGAGCGCGCTCGCGCCCGAGGCGAGGTGCACCACGGTGCCGCCGGCGAAGTCGAGCGCGCCGCGCGCGAGGAGCCAGCCGCCCGGGTTCCAGACCCAGTGGCAGATGGGGCTGTACACCGCGAGCGACCAGAGCAGCGTGAACACCACGTATGACGAGAACTTGATGCGCTCGGCATAGGCGCCCGAGATCAGCGCCGGCGTGATGATGGCGAACATCATCTGGAACGCCATGAACAGGAGGTGAGGCACGGTCGTCCCGGCGCGCGGCTCGGTGCCGACGCCGTTCAGGAACGCGTAATCGAGGCCGCCAATCAACCCGCCCTTGGATTCGGCGAACGCCATCGAGTACCCGATGGTCACCCACGCCAGGGTCACGATGCCCATGGCGAAGAAACTGTGCATGAAAGTGCTGAGCGTGTTCTTGGTTCGGACCATGCCCCCGTAAAACAGGGCCAGCGCTGGCGTCATCAGCAGGACCATTGCCGACGAGACCAGGAGCCAGGTGGTGTCCGAGGCGTTGATTTCGTTCACTGGTGGCCTCCTCGACGGCGAAGGTAAGAGGAGGCAGTTTTCCGGAATGTTTCGCCGGCATGTACTTCACGAGCGCGTGAATCATGCCGCCACGACGCAGCGAGTCAGGCCGCGTGGGCTCCCTGACCGCCGGCGCGCGGGGCGGACCGGTGTTTCCAGCGGGTCGATGGATTTGCAGTGCGGCCACCTGCCGGTGGGGTCACCGCCACTCGGGGTAGAGGGCCTTCCCGGTCTCGAGGAGGCTCTTCATGCTCGACAGGATGGCGGGCCAGCCGTTGCTGATGGCGGGGAGCACCTTGCTGTTCTCCGCGAACTGGTCGTGGGTGAGGGTGAGCTTCACGTGCGCGCCGAACTGGGCGAGCTCGAAGGTGACGCGCGACGGGCGTTCTCCGAGCACGTTGCCGAAGGTATAGGCGAGGAGCTTCGGCGGCTCGGCCTTGAGGACCTCGCCTTCCCAGTCGAACGAGCCGTCTTCCTTGACGTGCTTCACGGCGGACCCGGGCTTCCACTCGGACTGGATGGTCCTGCCGCCCCAGTATTGCCGGGTGAACTCTCCGGTGGTCAGCGCCTCCCACACCTTGTCCAGGGTCGAGGCGATGTACGTGACGTAGACGAACTCGGGTTTACTCATCGTTGCTCTCTCCCTCCAGCGCGCGCTTGAGCGCGTCGAGCGCCCGCACGCGCTGGCGCTCGTATTTGCCTATCCATCGCTCGTAGATCTCGCCGATCGGCGCCGGGTTCAGGTAGTGGAGCTTCTCCCGCCCCTGCCAGACGACGGCGACGAGGTTCGCGTCCTCGAGCACGGCCAGGTGCTTGCTGACCGCCTGGCGTGTCATGTCCAGCCCTTCGCAGAGCTGCCCCAGCGTCTGCCCGTTCTCGGCGTGCAGCCGATCGAGCAGCTTCCTGCGGCTCCGATCCGCGAGCGCCTTGAAGACCTTGTCCATCGAGCCGCTCACCGGCCCCATCATGCAACCGATCGGTTGCCTGTCAATATGCAACCAATCGGTTGCATGTCAAGCAAGTCCGCGATCGCTCCGCGCGACGGCCGAGGGTCTGTGCTCTCGAGGGGTCTGATCTCCGCCGCCCCTCTGCACATCGGTAGGCCCGAGGGGGGTGAGCTCGTGCGGGCGCGGGGTGGGGGATGGGCCGATGTTTGAGCCTGAGCCATGGGTTAGCCGGCGAAGCCGGCTGGCCCATGGCTCAGGCGAGTTCGGCGGGGCCCCCACCCCGCGCCCGCACGAGCTCACCCCCCTCGGGCCGGGCGTTTCTGTACCCGGCGCGCTGGCGCGGCGAGCCTAGCCGCGCCCGCTCGCCTCGATGCTCTCCCGCACCCGATCGAGCGCCCCCCGCACCTCGGGATCCCGGTCCATCTCCGCCGGCGGCGCCGGCAGCCGCAGCGACCAGTTCTCCGGCCCCACGGTCCCCGGCGTGTTGACCCGATCCCGCGTCGCGAGCACGTCCTGCACGAGCAGCAGCACGAGCTCGCTCTTCGACCCGTGGATCAGGTCGAGCAGCGCCCGGTGCGTCTCCTTCGTGAACTCCCGCCCGAACTCGTGCCGCCGCGGCGCGAGCTGCGGCAGATCGAGCACCCCCGCGCGCTCCCGGTCGTCCCGCGACTCCCACCACGCCACCACCGAGTCGGTGTCGTGCGTCCCGAAGCACGCGACCGAGAGCGGCGGGTATTCCGCCGGATTGCGGAACACCACGTCGTCCTTCTCCCAGATCAGCACCTTGTACCCCGGCACCCCGAGCGCCGTCAGCGACGCCCGCACCCACGGCGGCACCGCGCCGAGATCCTCGGCCACGAGCTGCGCCCCGGTCTCCGCCGCCCCCTCGATCATCGCCCGCACCACGCGCTCGCCGTGCTCGCGCTGCTCCGGCTCCTCCGCCGGATCGAACGTCGCCCTGGGCCGCTCGCCCCCCTGCCCCTGGCTCTTGCGCTCCGGGAAGATGTACGTCCGGTAGAAGCCGACCAGGTGATCGATCCGGAACCGGTCGCAGAGCAGCCCCGTGTAGCGGCAGCGCCGCCTTAGCCACGCGAAGCCGTTCTCGCGCATCCGGGCCCAGTAGTACGGCGGGAGCCCCCAGTTCTGCCCCTCCGTGTCGAACTGATCCGGCGGGGCGCCGACCGACATGTCGTGCCGGAACTCGTCCTGGTGCGCCCACACGTCGGCGCTGTCGCGCGACACCATGAACGGGAGGTCGCCCATGATCTCGACCCCCTTCTCCCGGAGATCCGCGCGCGCCGCCTCCCACTGCGTGTGCGCGAGCCACTGGACGTACTCGTAGTAGAGGATGTCCCGCGCGCGCTCCTGCCGCAGCCCGTCGAGCGCCTCCGGCCTCCGCTCGCGGATCTCCTCGGGCCAGTCCCACCACGCGACGCCGCCGAAGCCGTCCTTGAACGCGCGGAACTGCGCGTAGTCGGGCAGCCAGTCCGACTGCCGCTTCACGAAGTCGGCCAGCTCGGCCGCGCGCGGCGTCTGCTTCGCGTGGTGCTCCCGCTCGAACCGGTCGAAGGCGAAGCGCAGCGCCCGCCCCTTCACGCGGCGCACGAGATCGTAGTCGACGCGCGCGCTCTGCTTCGCGCGATCGAGCGCCGCCGCGTCGTCGCCGAGCGCCTCGCCGTAGAGCTCCGGCGGGAGCTCGGGCACGGCCGAGAGCGAGATGTACATCGGGTCGATGCCGAACGCGGAGAGCGCCATGTACGGCGACGTCTCGCCGCCCGACACCTCGCCGAGCGGCAGGAGCTGCACGAGGCGGAGCCCCGCGCCGCGCATCCACGCGGCGAACTCGGGGAGATCACCGATCTCGCCGATGCCCCACGAGCGATCGCTGCGGAGCGAGAAGAGCGGCACCGTCACGCCGGAGATGCGACGGCGCGCGCCGGACGAAGGAGGCGAGCTCTGGGACGAGCCCTGGGACTGGTTTTCGGCAGAGGGAGAAGACATGGGCGTTTTTCGCTTGGCTCCAGGCGTTCGGGGCGGAGTCTATCCCGGCTCGCGCGCTTGGCGATGCTCCATCTGTTCGTCGGGCCGCCCCGGCGCCGCCGCGTCATGCCCCTGCCTGTGCGCGTCGGCGCAGGACCGGGCAGGCGCGGAGGCGGCGCCTGATCCCGGCGGCGGGCGGCGCCCGATCCCGGCGGGCGATCCGGGCCCTGGGGGCGAAAAATCGAGCCGGCCGCGCTTGTGTCTCGACAGCGGCGCCGATTTCGCGAATAGGGCGACTCCACAGGTTTTTCCGATGACCAGACGCATATGGCCCGGCACGCCGACCCCCCTCGGCGCCGTCTATGACGGCGAGGGGGTCAATTTCACGCTGTTCTCTCAGTCCGCCACGAAGGTCGAGCTCTGCCTCTTCGAGGCCGTCGACGACGTCGTGGAGCGCGAGCGCATCGAGCTCCCCGAGCGAACGGCCCACGTCTTCCACGGGTACGTGCCGGGGCTCAAGCCCGGCCAGCTCTACGGCTACCGGGTGC
Organism: Sorangium sp. So ce185; assembly: GCF_051526825.1. NCBI lineage: Bacteria > Pseudomonadati > Myxococcota > Polyangiales > Polyangiaceae > Sorangium > Sorangium sp. So ce185. Next base: position 3,825,885 of record NZ_CP150316.1, read on the forward strand.
ACGGGCCGTACGATCCGCGCTCCGGGCACCGCTTCAACCCGGCGAAGCTCCTCGTCGATCCGTACGCGTACGCGCTCTCCAGCGAGCCGAACTGGAAGGCGCCGCTCTTCGCCTACGACCGCGGCGGGCCGTCCGAGCGCGGCGACGGCGGCGGCGGCCGGCCCAAGGACGCGGGGCGCGACGGCGCGGCGGCCGAGAAGGGCGAGGGCGGCCGCGCGGGCAAGTCGGGCGAGCGCCAGCCGCGCGTGAAGCAGGGCGCGTCGACGCCGCCGCCGCCGCCGACCGCGCTCGACGACCTCGAGATCTGCCACCGCGACAGCGCCTGGGGCGCGCCGAAGTCCGTGGTCGTCGACCACCGCTTCGCGTGGGACGGCGACCGGCCGCCGGCGACCCGCTGGCAGGACACGATCATCTACGAGGTGCACGTCAAGGGGTTCACCCAGCGGCACCCCGGCGTCCCCGCGCACCTGCGCGGCAGCTACGCGGGGCTCGCCTCCGAGGCGGCGATCGCCCACTTCAAGAAGCTCGGCGTCACCGCGCTCGAGCTGCTCCCCGTGCACGAGATGGCGAGCGAGCGCGAGATCTGGGAGCGCGGGCACATCAACTACTGGGGCTACAACACGCTCTCGTACTTCGCGCCCGCGGGCCGCTACTCGTCGAGCGGGCGGCTCGGCCAGCAGGTGGCCGAGTTCAAGGCGATGGTGAAGGCGCTCCACGCCGCCGGCATCGAGGTGATCCTCGACGTCGTCTACAACCACACCGCCGAGGGCAACCACCTCGGCCCGACGCTCTCCCTGAAGGGGGTCGACAACTGGGCCTACTACCGGCTCGTGCCGCACAACCCGCGCTACTACATGGACTTCACGGGCTGCGGGAACACGGTGAACACGCGCCATTACCAGACGCTGAAGCTGGTGATGGACAGCCTGCGGTACTGGGTGACCGAGATGCACGTCGACGGCTTCCGCTTCGACCTCGCGTCGGCCCTGGCCCGCGGCCACCACGACTTCGACCGCCTGAGCTCGTTCTTCGACATCATCCACCAGGACCCGGTCCTCTCTCGGGTCAAGCTCATCGCCGAGCCGTGGGACGTGGGCGAGGGCGGGTATCAGGTCGCCAACTTCCCCGTCCTCTGGACGGAGTGGAACGATCGCTATCGCGACTCGGTCCGCCGCTTCTGGAAGGGGGATCTGCTCGCGGCCGACCTCGGCTACCGGCTCACCGGGTCGAGCGACCTGTACGCGTCGAGCGGGCGCCGGCCGTACGCGAGCGTGAACTTCGTGACGGCGCACGACGGCTTCACGCTGAACGATCTCGTCTCGTACAACGAGAAGCACAACGAGGCGAACGGCGAGGGGAACCGGGACGGCACGAACAACAACCACAGCTACAACCACGGGGTCGAGGGCCCCTCGAACGACCCGGCGGTCGTCGAGCTGCGCGAGCGCCAGAAGCGCAACCTCCTCGCGACGCTGCTCCTCTCGCAGGGGGTGCCGATGATCAACGCCGGCGACGAGATCGGCAGGACGCAGCTCGGCAACAACAACGCCTACTGCCAGGACAACGAGCTCTCGTGGCACGACTGGGATCTCGACGAGCGGCGGCGGCAGCTGTTCGAGTTCACCTGCCGGCTCATCGCCCTCCGGCGCAGCCAGCCGGTGCTGCGCCGGCGGACGTTCTTCTCGGGCGGCTACGTGCACGGGAGCGGGCTCAAGGACATCGTGTGGTTCCGCCCCGACGGCGGCGAGATGACGCCGGAGGACTGGACCCACCCGAACGCGCGGGCGATCGGCTACCTGCTCGGCGGCGACGCCCTCTGGTCGTGCGGCCCGCGCGGCGAGCCGATCACGGGCGACACGCTGCTCGTGCTCATCAACGCGAACCACTCGCCGCTGGAGTTCGTGCTGCCCGCGATCGAGTTCGGCGAGCGGTGGGAGGTGCTCATCGACACCCGCACCGCCGCGGAGCCGGCGCGCACGGTGCCGGCGAGGGCAGGGGGCGAGCGCTACCTGCTCGTCGACAGGTCCGTGGCGGTGCTGCGGCTCCTGGAGCGCAAGGAGAAGAAGAAGGTCAAACGCGTGAAGGCGCGGACGTAGCCGACTGGCCACGACGCCCCCGCGCCCCGCGCGGCCGGTGATCCGGCCGCCGGGGTGGGCTTCGACGACCGGGCGCAGCGCCGCCTGCGGCAACCCAAGAGGGCGCCTGCCAACGCTCGCCCTCGCCGCGGTGGACGCGGATGCACCGGGGGAGAGCCCCGAGCGCAGCCCGGAGATCTCAATATCACTCCAATTTTCTGATGTCGCCCCGGGAGCCGGGGTCAAATATCACTATTGGTTAAATTTTCTTATGCTCGCCCCAGGAGCCAGGGACGAGCGCGGCGCCACCGGCGTCGCGGCTCGGCCTACGCGCGTGTTCGCGACGTGGGCCAGCTCTCCGCGACAGGCGGGCATGCCGCCTTGCATCATTTGTTAACGTTAACATGAGAAACATGTTAGAATTCGGCGGATATCGATCGCTGTTGACATGTGAAATGTTAGCGTTCACAATGTTCCTCAACAGGTCGCCCGCGTGTCCGCGCGCCCCGCGTGTCCGCTGCGACAGCGGTGGATACCGTCGGCTCGAGGTTTCCGCGGGCTGGCCATCCATCATTACTCATTACTTACGCCTACTCAAGAGGATAGGGATGCGTACGAAGACTATTCGGATGCGTTGGCTCGGCTTTCCTTCGTTCGCCGCCCTGCTCGCGGCGTGCTCCGGCGGCGCCGACCTCGGCCCGACGCCGGAAGGAGACGGCGGCAGCACCGCCGATACAACCTCCGTGGCGACGGGCACTGGCGGCGGGGCGCCGATGGCCACGGTGGGAGCCACGAGCAGCAGCTCCACGAGCAGCAGCTCCACGAGCGGCGGCGCCACGAGCGGCTCGGGCGGAGACGCCACGACCGGCACCGGCGGTGGCCCGGTCGGCGTCGAGCCGGACGCGATCACCGCTCCGGAAGGCACGATCCCGAACACGCCGATGCCGGCGAACAAGGTCAACCTGCCGCGGGACAAGTGGCGAGATGGCCTGGTGTCGCCGACGCTCGAGGCGGGCCACCACCAGAACCAGCCGATCGTCGTCAACGGCTACGTTCAAGGCGCCGGCAACGCCGAGATCGTCTTCTACGACATCGCCGATCCGGCCAATCCGAAGATGCTCTCGCGCAAGCAGAGCCCTGGCTTCGATCCCAGGGGAGGGCCCAAGGGCGTCGGCGAGGCCGAGTCGCATCAGACCTCGCTCGGCCGTTATGGCGACAAGTTCTACCAGGTCACCACCTCGGGCACCGGCGTCGACATCTGGGACGTCACCGACGCCCGCGCGCCGCGTCACGTGAGGCTCGTCAAGCTCGACGGCGTCAACTACGGGGACTTCACCGACGCCGTCTGGGGCATGTACTGGCAGGGCAGCGTCATCTACATCGGCGGCACCAACACGGGCCTGCACATCCTCGACGCTGCGGATCCCGAGGACGTGAAGTTCGTCAAGAAGATCCCGATCTCGCAGTTCGGCGGCGTGAGCGCCGGTCCGCTGTGGGCCGTGGGCAATACGCTCGTCATCACGACGCCCAAGGACAACGGCGGCATCGCGACGATGGACATCAGCGATCCGATGAACCCGGTCGCGCTCGACTTCATCACCCCGAGCAAGAGCTACATCTGCGGCCTGTACGGCAAGCACGTCTACGTGCAGTCGCCGCTGCGCGTGTGGGACGTGCTGACCGACCCCACCGACATCGGCTCGGCCAATTCGCCCATCGCCACGCTGCCCGACTCGGCGTTCAGGGCCAAGGGCTACCCCGCCGGGTCCGAGTACATGAGCTTCTCCGACGGCACGATGTTCCTCGGTCACCTGCGGCCGGACGCCGGGGTCTCCAAGATCGACGTGCGCGACATCCATAAGATGTCGATCCAGAGCCGCGTCTGGGGCCGGCTCGAGTTCACGAACGGCGACGACCAGTTCTCGATCCCGGTCGGCAGCCTGCTGGTGCTGGCCGACGACGAGCTGCCCTACCGCGGCATGGTCATCGCCGCGCACTCCACCGAGCCGGACACCACGCCCCCGGCGGTCGACACGGTGCTGCCGAAGAACGGGGCGACGGGGCTGTCCAGGAAGTCGCGCATCGGCCTCAGCCTCACCGACAACGTCGAGATCGCCACGGTTCACCACGGCAGCTTCATCGTGAGGCCGGTCGGCGGGCAGCAGGTGAAGGGCAAGTTCGGCCTGTACATGGGCATCGTCAACTTCGATCCCGACGAGGACCTGATGCCGAACACGACCTACGAGATCGTCCTGCCGAAGGACGGTATGAAAGACCTCGTGGGCAACGGCATCGCGGCCGAGTTCAAGTCGACGTTCACGACCGGTCCCTGAGTCATGCGCTCGCTCCCGAAGCTCCTCGGTCTGCTCGGAGGCATCTGCTCGGTCGCGGCCTGGCCGGCCGAGGCGCTGGCCATCACGGCCAGCATCGCCGACCGCGCGTCCTCGGTCGCCGGCGAGGCCGTCACGTTCGACCTGACGATCGCCGACGCGGTCGGCCCCGTGCAGGTGCGCTGGGACATGGGAGACGAGACACGCACCGAGTTCACGGTCGACGACGTGCAGCAGGTGCACACCTACGCCGCTCCCGGCCACTACCCGGTGCTGGCGACGGTCAAAGACGATGTCGGGTTCACCAGCGTCTCGTTCGTGCACACGGTGCATCGGCCGCTCGTCGCGGGGAGCGCGGCGGGCTCGACCGACCTCGTGTACGACCCGCCGAACGCGAAGGTCTACACGGCCAATTACGAGAACGACAGCGTAAGCGTGCTCGATGCGAGCGCGCTGACCAAGATCGCGGAGGTGCCGGTGGCGCGCGGCCCGGTCGGGCTCGCGCTCACCGCGCAAGGCAAGCTGTGGGTGCTGCACCGGGATGCGCACTCGGTCTCCATCCTCGACACCGCGTCGCTCTTGGTGGAGCGCGAGATCGCACTGCCGTACGCGTCGCAGCCGATGGGCCTCGCGATCAGCCCGACCGGAGACGCCGCGTATGTGACGCTGATGGCGGTCGGCAAGGTGCTGAAGCTGGACGTGGCGAGCGGCGCCGTCGTGGCCGAGCTCGCGCTCGGCGGTACGCCGCGGGGCGTCTCGGTGTCGCACGACGGCGCGCAGATCTACGTCACGCGCTTCCTCTCCGAGGACAGCCACGGCGAGGTGGCGCGCATCGACGCGGCGACCTTCCAGGTGAGCACGCGCTTCGCGCTCGCCGCGGACACCACGACGGAGGACACGGACCAACAAGGGCGCGGCCTGCCGAACTACCTGTTCTCGGTGGGGCTCTCGCCCGACGGCGCGTTCGCGTGGGTGCCGGGCAAGAAGGACAACATCTTTCGTGGGCCATTCCGCGATGGGCTCGACCTCACCGACGACAACACGGTGCGTCCGCTCGTGGCGCTGCTGAACCTCGCGGAGGGCGTCGAGGACGTCGCGCGGCGCATCGATCTGGACGATCGCAACCTGCCGAACCAGGTCGTGTTCACGCCGCTCGGCGACTATGCCTTCGTCAGCGTCGCCGGCTCGGCCCTGGTGGAGGTCCGCGACGCCTACACGGGCGAGTTCGTGACCGCGCTGAAAGAGACGGGCTTCGCGCCGCGCGGCCTGGCGCTGACCGAAACCAACAAGCTGTTCGTGCACGCGTCGCTCAGCCGCGCGGTGACGGTGTACGACGTCGCCGACATCGTGAGCTCGCACGACCTCATCACCAAGAAGCTTGTCGAGATCCCGACCGTCGCCGTGGAGAAGCTCGATCCGCAGGTCTTGCGCGGCAAGCAGCTGTTCTTCAACTCGGCCGATATCCGCATGAGCGACCAGGGCTACATCAGCTGCGCGTCGTGTCACTTCGACGGCGCGGAGGACGGGCGAGTCTGGGACTTCGGCAGCGCGGGGGAGGGGCTCCGCAACACCGTCTCGCTGCTGGGGCGGCGCGGCACGGGCCACGGCAACGTCAACTGGAGCGGAAGCTTCGACGAGATCCAGGACTCGGACGACAACATCCGCCACCTGTTCGGCGGGAAGGGCTTCCTGACCGCCGAGCAGCTCGCCGTGGGGACCGTCGGCACGCCGCGCGGCGACAAGAAGGCCGGCCTGAGCCCCGAGCTCGACGCGCTGGCGGCGTTCCTCGGCTCGCTCGACACGTACCGCCCGAGCCCCTATCGCAACCCCGACGGCTCGCTCACCGAAGACGGCGTCGCGGGTCGCGCGATCTTCAAGCGCCTGGGCTGCGATTTCTGCCACACGGGGCTCGACGGGACCGACAGCGCGCGCGGCAAGCTGCACGACGTGGGCACCGTGAAGCCGTCCTCCGGGATGCGCGCCGGCGAGCCGCTGCTCGGCATCGACACGCCGACCTTGAACGGCGTGTGGGAGACCGCGCCGTACTTGCACGACGGCTCCGCGCCGACGCTGCGCGACGTCCTCGTCACGGCCAACCCGGAAGATCGCCACGCCTTCATCAGCGGGCTCAGCGAAGCCGAGCTCGGGCAGCTCATCGCCTATGTGCAGCAGCTGGACGGCACCGTCGACGCGGGGCCGAGCGAGGGCGAGGCGCCGGGCGAGGCGCCGAGCGAGGACGGAGGCTTCTTGGGCCTGGGCTGCAGCGCGACGGGCGGGCCTGCCGAGCGCCGCGCGCCGCTCCTGGCCTTCGCGCTCATTGCCGGTTGGATGACGTTCGGCGCCCGCCGCAGGAGGCCGTCATGAAGTACCTTCCGAGCCTGTGCCTGGCTTCGCTGCTGCTGTCGGGCTGCGTCGTCGGCGAGATCGGCGAGGAGCTCGCCACGGACCAGGCGACGATCGACTGGGACACGCTGCCGCCCGTGAGCGCTCCCGACCCGGAGCTGTGGAGCCTGCCCACGCGCGAGGCGCAGTACCGCGCGTTCTGCGCGTCGCCGCGCGGCGACAGCTTCTTCCGGGCGGTGTGCGCCACGCCGCGGCCGAGCATCACCGACTTCGCCAGCTTGCTCAAGGTCGCGAAGCTCGACGAAGATCGCGCCTTCGCGCTCACCGGCAACTCCACCTCGCTGGTGAAGAGGGCCGTCTCGGCCGTCAATCCGCGCATCATCATCTTTCCGCGCGTGTCCGAGATGCGCGAAAGGCCGGCTGAGATGACCGCGCTCGGCTTCGTCCGCGGCGAGCCCTTCGTCGAGATCGTGAGCCGCGATCTCTCGACCGGCGACTACAACTTCTACCTGTTCACGTTCGAGCGGCAGTGCGACTACGACGGCGGCTGCGATCTCGCGAGCCTGCTCACCGAAGAGGTGGAGCACGGCTGGACCGCGTTCAGCGTTTACAGCGAGGAGGACGTCGAGAATACGTCGTTCGACTGTCGCTCGTGCCACCAGCCCGACGGCCACGGCACGAGGAAGATCTTGCGCATGCAGGAGCTGGAGTTCCCCTGGATGCACTGGTTCCCGCAGCGCTTCGTGCAGCGCACGGAGTCCGATCGGGTGCTCACGGCGCAGTTCGCGGAGGCCCACGCGCACGACGCGCAGTACGGCGGCATCCCCATCGCGACCATCCAGAATGCCATCGACGAGGGCAGCGGCGCCCACCTCGAGGCGCTGCTCGCCGCCGAGGGCCAGTCGGCGCAGCCGAACGCGTTCGACCCGCGCATCGAGGCCGAGATCGAGGTCGGCCCGTCGAGCCCGACCTGGGAGAAGCAGTTCGCCGTGTCGCTGGCGGGGGACTCGATCTCGGTGCCTTACCCGCTCGTGGACGTGACGGATCCCGCGCTCCGCGCGGAGCGGACCCGGTCCTACCTCGACGTGGTGACGGGGGCGGCCCCGCGACAATCCCTGCTCGATTCGCGCGACCTCTTCTCCGCGGACGCGAAGGTGAAGCTGGGCCTGGTGCCGCCGCCGGGGGCGAGCGGGCGCGCCGTGCTCACGCAGCTCTGCTCGCGCTGCCACGACGGTCGCGTGAACCCGGCGCTGAACCGCGCCAGGTTCAACGTGAAGAACCTGGACGGCATGTCGCGGGAGACCAAGGACGCGGCCATCCTTCGCTTGCAGGAGCCGGCGACCTCGCCGCTGCGCATGCCGCCCTGGCGCGCTGCCGACCCCCTGCCGCCCGCGGAGCTCGCCGCGGCCATCGAAGAGCTGCGCAAGTAGCGCTGTCGACCCGTCGGCCTAGGGCCGGATTTGAACATGAAGGCGGGAAGGCGGGAAGAAAGATCATTGATCTTCCTGCCTTCCCGCCTTCATGGGAATCACTCCGGGGCAAATTGGGCCACCACCTCGGCCGGCGAGGCGCTACCCCGTCAGCGACTCCGCCTGCGCCGCGGCCACCCACTCGGCGAGCCCCGGGTGCCGCCACATCGTCTCGGCGTACTCCGCCGCGGCGCCCGTGAGCGGGACCGCGTACGTGCGGAGCCGCGTGACCACCGGGGCGAACATTGCGTCGGCGATCGTGAAATGCCCGAACAGGTAGTCTCCCTTGTCGCGGTGCGCCGCCCGGCACTCGCTCCAGATCGACGTCACGCGGCTGATGTCGGCGTCCGCCGCCGCGTCGTGCGCGATCGGGGCGATCTCCCGGCGAAGATCCATGGACATGGCGCTCCTCAGCGCCGCGAACCCGGAGTGCATCTCGCTCGACACCGACCGGGCCAGCGCGCGCGCCGCGCGGTCGGCCGGCCAGAGCCGCGCCTCGGGGAAGAGCTCGGCGACGTACTCGCAGATCGCGAGGGAGTCCCAGAGGACGAGATCGCCGTGCCGCAGCGCCGGGACGCGCCCCGACGGCGAGCGCCGGAGGAGCGCCTCGCGCGAGCCCGGCTGATACAGCGCGATGACCTCCTCCGAGAACGGCGCGCCCGTGTGCTTCAGCGCGAGCCAAGCGCGGAGCGACCATGTCGAATACGTCTTCGTACCAAGATACAGGACCAGCGGTTCCATGACACCTCCCGTCGGCTCGCCGCCCTGCGACGAACGCGGCGGGTTCTATCTCATGCGCTGGCGCGCGTCTCGTCCGAACGCGCCGCCGGCGCCTCGCCCACGAGCTGACCGAAGTCCATCTTGATCACGCGATCCGCCAGTCCGAAATACTTCTCATCGTGGCTGATGACGATGATCGTCTTGCCGCTCGACCGGAGCTCCGCGAGGATCTGGCGGTAAAAGACGTCCTTGAACACGGGATCCTGGTCCGCCGCCCACTCGTCGAACAGGTAGATCGGCCGGTCCTCCAGGTACGCCGTGAGCAGCGCGAGGCGCTTTCTCTGCCCCTGCGACAGCGACGTCGTCGAGAGCGCGCCCCCCTCGACAGACACCTTGTGATCGAGCTGCAGGCGAGAGAGATACCCCCGCGCACGCCGGGTGAGCTCCGGAGAGTCGAGCCCGATCAGGCGCTCGAACAGGTGGAAATCGAAGAACACCACCGAGAAGAGCTGCCGGTAGGCCTGCCGGTTCTTGTCCGTGATCGCCTCGCCGTCCAGCCGGATCTCGCCCGCCTCGGGCGTGTACAGGCCGGTGATCAGCTTCGCCAGGGTCGTCTTGCCGCTGCCGTTGCCGCCGACGAGGAAGATCAGCTCGCCGCGCCGCACGGTGAGGTGGATGGGGCCCAGCGTGAAGCTGTCGTCCTTGCCCTCGGACCGGTAGGCGTGGGTGACCCCGGCGAGCTCCAGCCGCTTCCACTTCTCGGGGAGCGGGGCCGGCGCCTCGGCCTCGCCCGCGTCGACCGCGAGGCCCGCGCCGAGGTCCTCGACCTTCTGCACGGCGATGCCCGCGCGGCTCAGCGCCGGGAGCGAGCCGATGAGGACCTGCATCGGCGTCATCAGGTAGAGGAGGATGATCGCATATCCGACGAGCGTCTCCGCGCTCGCCACCTGGAAGAGCGGCAGGACGAAGAGCGTCACGCCGATGATGGCGAACACCATCCCCTGGCCCCACCCGTTCGCGGCGGTGAGCGCGACCATTCCGCGCAGGTTGCTCGCGTGGACCGCCCCCGCCTCCTCGTCGAGCGACGTGGCGAGGAACGCCTCGCGGCGCCGCGCGTGGAGCTTCAGCTCCTTCACGCCGCGCGTGAGCGCGCGGAACGTCTTCATCAGCTCGTCGGTCGCCTCGCGCGCGCGGCGGAAGTGGCGAGTCGCCCGGCTCATCGGGAGCTGGTACCCGACGACGCCGAGGACGATGAGCGCGACCACCGAGGCCAGCATCACCGGCGACAGCCACCCCAGGTAGAGGAGGCCGCCGACGACGATGACCAGGTTGATGCAGATGATCGGGATGTGCTGCAGCGTGGCGGTGATCACCGGGACATCGTCCGTGAGCACCGTGAGCATCCGCGGCGGGCCGATCTCCTCGAGCTGGCGGAGCGGGGCGCCGAGGATCTTGCGGCAGATCTTCACCCGGAGATCGAAGAGCGCCCCCTGGCTGAGGCGCGTGAGCAGGATCTCCGAGTGGTACCGGGCGAACGGGAGCAAGAGGCAGACGGCGGCGAAGGCCCACATCACCGCGCCGCGCTCGCCCTGGAGCGCCTGGTTGATCAGCACGAGCAGCGCCGTGTTGCAGGCGCCGCAGAGCACCCCCGCGAGGACCGCGAGGACGAGGATCCGCCGGGAGTAGCCGGCGATGAAGGCGATGAGCTTCATGGACGATCGGGGGGGGCGGGGCGCTCTCCCCGCGCCGGCGCGGCGCCGCGCGCGCGGGCGGCCGCGACGAGGATCTGGCCGAGCGAGATGCCGCCGTCGTTCGGGGGGACCAGCCTGTGGCAGTGCGGCGCGAGCCCCTCCCGCGAGAGGCGGCGGAGCGCGTTGATCACGACGAACTCGTTCATGAAGACCCCGCCGCTCATGACCACGCGGCGCACGTCGTACCGCTCGGCCAGGCGCAAGCACACGTTGGCGATCACATCCACCACCGTCGAGTGGAACCGGCGGCTGAGATGTGCCGGCGTGGCGCCATGCTCCTCGGTCGCGCGCAAGAGATCGCGCACGAGCGGCCGGTAGTCGACGACGAGCCGGCCGTCCCGCTCCTCGATCCCGTAGTCGAGCGGGGGCGCGGTGCCGAAGTCCCGCTCGAGCAGCGCCTCCAGCTCGATGGCGGCCTGCGCCTCGTACTCGACCTCGTGGCAGACGCGGAGCAGCGACGAGACGCCGTCGAACAGCCGGCCCATGCTCGTCGTCGCCGTCGCGTTCAGCCGCCGCTGCGCCATCTTCACGAAGACGTCGCGGCGCTCCTCCGGGATGTCCGCGAGCGCCGGGACGCGGACCCCGCCGAGCTCGTCCCCGAACGTCTCGACGAGCAGCGAGATGGCGACGCGGATGGGCTCCTTGACCGCCTTGTCGCCGCCGAGGAGGTACATCGGCCGGAGGTGCCCGGCCCGCACGAAATCGCGGTAGTCGCCGACCAGGAACTCGCCGCCCCAGATCGTGTTGTCGAGGCCGTAGCCCGAGCCGTCGAAGATGACGCCGATCACCCGCTCGTTCAGCCCGTTCTCGGCCATGCACGCCGCCATGTGGGCGTGGTGGTGCTGCACCGTCGTGACCTGCATACCGCTCCGGTCCTTCGCCGCGCGGGTGGAGCGGAACGCCGGGTGCATGTCGCAGGCGACCGTGTCCGCCTGCACGGACAGGAGCCGCTGGACGTGCGACGAGCAGTCGACGTGGGCGCCGAACGTCGAGTCGTTCTTCAGATCGCCGATGTGCTGGCTGATGAAGACCTGGTTGTCCTTGCCGACGGCGACGGTGGTCTTGAGCTCGCCGCCGAGGGCGACGACGGCGCCGACGCCCTGGGACAGGTGGATCGGGTACGGGGCGTAGCCGCGCGAGCGCCGGATGAAGGAGAGGAGCGGGCCGTCGAGGCCCTCCGCCTCGGTGAGCCGGACGACCGAGTCGTCGACGCGGGTGCGGATGTCGCGGTCGTGCAGGACGAAGTAGTCCGCGATGTCGCGCAGCTGCGCGAGCGCCGTGTCGTTGTCGAACGCGATCGGGTGTCCGGACAGGTTGCCGCTCGTCATGACGAGGACGTCGAGCGCCGGGTCCTCGAGCAGGAGGTAATGCAGCGGCGTCGACGGGAGCATGACGCCGAAGCTCGGGTTCCTGGGGGCGACCGCGTCGGGGAGGGAGCCGGGCCGCCGGCGCAGGAGCACGATCGGGCGCTGCCGGCTCTCGAGCAGCGCCCGCTCGGGCGGGCTGAGGGCGACGTAGCGGCTCGCCGCCTCGCAGTCGGCCACCATGATCGCGAACGGCTTGGCGTCGCGGCGCTTGCGCCGGCGCAGCTCCCGCACGGCCGCCTCGTTGCGCGCGTCCGCGACGAGGTGGAAGCCGCCGAGGCTCTTGACCGCGAAGAGCGCGCCCTCGCGCAGCCGGGCGATCGCGAAGCGGACCGGATCCTCGGCCGCGATCGGGGCGCCGAGCCGATCGGTGAGGGTGAGCCGGGGGCCGCACGCGGGGCACGCGTTCGGCTGGGCGTGGTAGCGCCGATCCTCGATGTCCTCGTACTCGCGCGCGCAGGCGGGGCACATCGGGAAGCTGCGCATCGTGGTCTGCGACCGGTCGTACGGCATCTCGCAGATGATCGAGTAGCGCGGCCCGCAGTGGGTGCAGTTGATGAACGGGTAGCGATGCCGGCGGTCCGCGGGGTCGCGCAGCTCCCGCAGGCAGTCGGCGCACACGTCCGAGTCGGGCGGGATGAGCGTGTCCGTGTAGCGCAGATCGACGCTGTCCTTGATGTGGAAGTCGTCGTACCGCGGGGCGGGCTCGGCCAGCGCCTCCTCGCGGACGGCCGTGATCCGGGCGAGCGGCGGCGGCGACTCGACGAGGGCGCGCAGGAACGCCTGGATCTCGGCGTCGCCGGCCTGCAGCTCGAGCAGCACGCCCTGAGAGTCGTTGAGGACCCAGCCGCGCGCGCCGACGGCGCGCGCGAGCCGGTGCACGAACGGCCGGAAGCCGACGCCCTGGACGATGCCCGAGACCCGGAAGCGGCGGGTCACGAGCGCCGGCAGCGGCTCAGCAGAGTCGCGGGAGTTCGGCTCCATAGAGCTCCTCGAGCAGGGTTTGGGTCCCATCGGGCTCGATCATGGAGACGGCCGGCGCCGGGGCGCTCTTGACCTCTCCGATGACCGCCGCGTTGCGGCCGTACGGGTGCGCGCGGAGGATCCCGAGCACGTCGCCCGCCTTGTCCGCCTCCACGAAGAGGCAGAGGCACCCCTCGTTGGCGAGGTGGATGAGGTTGATGCCGAGCATGTCCGCGGCCATGACGGCCTCCGGCAGCACGGGCAGCGCCGCGCGCGCGAACGAGAGCTCCGCGCCCGAGGCGCGGGCGAACTCGTGCAGGACGGCGCACAGGCCGCCGCGGGTCACGTCGCGGATCGCCGTGACGGCGCCCTGGGGGACGCCCCGGAGGACGGCGTCGATGAGGCCGTTGAGCGGCGCGCAGTCGCTCTGCACCCGCTTCTCGAAGCCGAGGCCCTCGCGCACCGAGAGCAGGTGGATCGAGTGGTTGCCGAGCTGCCCGCTCACGATGATCTTGTTGCCGGGCTTCACGGCGCGGCTCACGAGCGGCGGGCGCTCGAAGACGCCGACGCCGGTCGTGTTCATGAAGAGCCGGTCGGCCTCGCCCTTGCCGACGACCTTCGTGTCGCCGGCGACGATCTTCACGCCGGCCTCCCGCGCCGCGTCGCGCGCCGACTCGAGGGCGCGGACGAGCGAGGCGATCGGGAAGCCGGTCTCGATGATGAGGCCCAGGGTCAGGTAAAGCGGCCTCGCGCCGCTCACCGCGAGATCGTTGACCGTGCCGCAGACGGCGACCTTGCCGATATCGCCGTTGCCGAAGAACAGCGGCGTGACCACGAACGAGTCCGTGGTCATGGCGATCCGGCCCGCGGGCACGTCGAGGATCGCGCTGTCCTCCATCGCGCCGATGTACGTGTCGCCGAGCGTGGCGGCGATCCGCTCGACGAGCTCCCGGCTCAGGCGGGCGCCGGTCCCGTGGTCGAGGACGACCTCTTCGTTCTCTCTCGCGTGTTCTTTCGTCATGTGAGGCTCCAGCGTTGACTCCGCAGGTGTGCGGTGAGGGGGTGTAAACGCGCGTAAAAGCGCGCACGAGCGCGTAAAAGCGACGAGGCCGCCCGCCCCTCGGCCCCGTCGCGCGCCGTCAGCCGAGCAGCTCTTCCCGGCTCGGCAGGTCGTCGCTCTGGCGCAGGCGCTTGATGATCTCCGCGCCGGGCGCGATCGCGGCGCAGTACGACGCCATCCACTCGAGGGAGCGCTTCTTGTCCTCCTCCTTGAGCGAGAACACGCAGTCCTCGGGGACCCAGACCTTGTATCCGCGGAAGAACGCGTCCGCCGCCGTGGTCTGCACGCAGATCTGGGTCTGGATGCCCGTGACGAGCACCGTCTTGACGCCGAGCTCCTTGAGCTTGTCGTCGAGGGGCGTCTCGTAGAAGCCGCTGTCGCGGCCCTTGACCATCACGAGGTCGGACGGATGGACGAAGTCCTTGATCAGCTCGGCGTTCGGCGTCCCCTTGATCGCGGGGATCTCCTTGCCGCGGAAGCGCCGCTGGATCTGCGGATCGTTGGGATCGTTGATGAGCTGGAGGTGGACGACGACGTGCCCCAGGGCGCGGATGGCGCCGAGGAACATGTTGAATTGCGGCGCCACCCGGGTGAGGAGCTCGCGACCTCCAGGCATCTTGTCGATGAACTCGTACTGAAGGTCGTTGGTGAGCACGGCGATGTTGGGCATGATGGTCCTCTTCGATTCGGTTGATGGATTCGAGACGAGTCGGTCAAAGGCCCTTGCCCGCGACGGGCGCGGCAGGGCGGTGAAGCGCGGCGGCGCGAGCGCCGATCACCCGGGCGGCCCGGCGGCGCCCTCGCGGTCCGCGCCGGCGTCGGCCTCGAGCAGCGCCGCCCGGATGCGCTCGGCGAGCGCGCCGACGCGCGGCTTGCGGAGCAGCGTGTAGTGATCGCCGGCCGCGACGTGGCTCCTCAGGCCGGGGGCCCACCTGGCCCAGGCGGGCCGCGGGTCGCGGCGCGGCGAGGCCTCGGCGCGGAAGAGCTCGACCCGGGCCGACACCGCGCCGGGGGCGTAGCGCGCGAGCAGCGCCGCGTTCCGCTGGAACACGTCGAGCAGCGCCTCGAGCTCGGCGAGCGTGGTGCCGCGGGGCAGGGCGCCGAGCTCCTGCGCGCGCTCGAGCAGCCACGCGGCGTGGGGCGCGCCGTCGCCCAGCTCGGCGAGCGCCGCGGCGGCCGACGCGCCCGAGATCCCCGCGAGATCCGCGGCGAGCTG
The DNA here is from genome assembly GCF_051526825.1 of Sorangium sp. So ce185. Lineage (NCBI taxonomy): Bacteria > Pseudomonadati > Myxococcota > Polyangiales > Polyangiaceae > Sorangium > Sorangium sp. So ce185. Next base: position 3,841,176 of record NZ_CP150316.1, read on the forward strand.
CGCGATCGGCGGGAGCTCGTCGCCGGGCTCGTCGAACGGCGGCAGGTACGCGTCGAGGAGGACGACGGCGGCCACGCGGCGCCCGCCGCGCTCGAGGACGCGGGCCATCTCGAAGGCCACGACGCCGCCCATCGACCAGCCGCCGAGGAGGTACGGCCCCTCGGGCTGGACGCGGCGGAGCTCCTCGCAGTACGCCTCGGCCATCTCGCCGACGCTGCCGAGCGGCCGCGGGGGGGTCTCCAGCCCGTACGCCTGGATGCCGTAGAAGGGGCGCTCGTCCCCGAGCGCGGCGGCGAGGTCGGCGTAGCAGAGGACGTTGCCGCCCACGGGGTGCACGAAGAAGAGCGGCGGGCGCGCGCCCCGCGTGTGGAGCGGGACCACGACCGAGGCGCGGCCCGGCGTCGCGCCGCCCCCGTCGCGCAGGAGCGCCGCGAGGCCCTCGACCGTCGGCGCGCGGAAGAGGCTGGTGAGCGGCAGATCGCGGCCGAAGCGGCCGCGGATCTCGGTCATGAGCCGCACGGCGAGCAGCGAGTGCCCGCCGAGCGAGAAGAAGTCGTCGGTCACGCCGACGCCGGGCGCGCCGAGGAGCTCCTCGAACAGGGCGCAGAGCTCGAGCTCGAGCCGGGTCCGCGGCGGCACGCGCGCGCCCTCCGCGAGCGCCGCGGGCGCGGACGCGGCGAGCGCCCGGCGATCGATCTTGCCGCTCGGCGTCTGCGGCCACCGCTCGACCGGCACGAGCGCCGGCGGGACCATGTAGTCGGGCAGCCGAGCGGCGAGGAAGCGGCGCAGCGCGTCGGCGTCGGCGCGCCCGCCGCGCGGGATGAAGAAGCCCGCGAGCCGCACGTCGCCGGGCGCGTGCTCCCGGGTGACCACCGCCGCCTCGGCGACGTCCGGGTGGGACGCGAGCACGGCCTCGATCTCGCCGAGCTCGATCCGGAAGCCGCGGATCTTGACCTGCTCGTCGAGGCGGCCGAGGAAGTCGATCTCGCCGTTCGGCAGCCACCGCACGAGGTCGCCCGTGCGGTAGAGCCGCGCGCCCTCGGCCTCGGGGAACGCCGCGCGCACGAAGCGGGCGGCGGTGAGGTCGTCGCGGTTCAGGTAGCCGCGCGCGAGGCCGACGCCGCCGATGTGGAGCTCGCCGGGGATGCCGACGGGCGCCGGCTGGCCGCGGCCGTCGAGCACGTAGACCTGCGTGTTCGGCAGCGGGCGGCCGATCGTGGGCCGCGCGACGTCGGCGGTGTACTCGGCCGACGTCGCGAGCACCGTGGCCTCGGTGGGGCCGTAGCCGTTGAGGAACCGCCGGCCCCGCGCCCACCGCCGCGGCAGCTCCACCGGGCACACCTCGCCGGCGACGCACAGGACGCGCAGGTCGGGGAGCGTGTCGAAGCCGACCGCCATGAGGGCCGAGGGCGTGAGCATCGCGATCTGGATGCGCTCCTGGCGCAGGAGATCGATGAGCCCGGGCCCGGGCATGAGCGCCTCGGCGCGCGCGAGGCAGACGACGCCGCCGGCGGAGAGCGGCACGAAGATCTCCATCACGGAGACGTCGAAGCTGAGCCGGGTGAACTGGAGGACGCGCGTCCCCGGCTCGACGCCGAGCTGCTTGCGCTGCGCCTCGGCGAAGGCGGAGAGCGAGCGGTGCTCGATGAGCACGCCCTTGGGGCGGCCCGTCGAGCCGGAGGTGTAGATGACGTAGGCGAGGTCCTCGGGGAGCGCGCCGGCGTCGGGATCGTCGGCCCGCTCGTGGGGGAAGGCGGGCTCGCTCTCGCCGAGCCGCACGACCGGCGGCAGCGCCGCGGGCAGCGCCTCGAGGAGCTCCGGCTGGGCGATGAGCAGCGCGGGGCGCGCGTCCTCGATCATGAAGGCGAGCCGGTCGCGCGGGTAGGTCGGGTCGAGCGGCACGTACGCGCCGCCGGCCTTCAGCACCGCGAGGAGCGCCACGATCATGTTGGACGAGCGCGGCATGCACACGCCGACCAGCGCGCCGCGCCGGACGCCGCGGGCGCGGAGGTGGTGCGCGAGCTGGTTGGCCCGGCGGTTCAGCTCGCCGTAGCTCACCGCCGCGCCCTCGAAGAGGAGCGCGGTCCGCTCGGGGGCCGCGCCGGCCTGCGCCTCGAACAGGCGGTGCGCGCACGCGGCTTGGGGGGCGGGCTGCGCCGCGCCGCCGTCGCTGAACGTCCGCACGACGAGATCGCGCTCCTCGCGCCCGAGCAGCGGCAGGTCGCTGACGCGCAGCTCGGGCCGCGCGGCGCTCGCCGCGAGCAGGGCCTCGAGGTGGCCTCGCCAGCGCTCGATCGTGGACCTGTCGAACAGATCGGCGCTGAACTCGATGCCGCCGGAGATGTCCGTTTCGCCCTCCTCCAGCGCGAGCAGGAGGTCGAACTTCGCGGTCGCGGTGTCGACCTCGAACGGCGAGGCCGCGAGCCCCCCGAGCGCGCGCGGCCGCTCCGGCGCGCCCTGGAACGCGAAGGCGGCCTGGAAGAGCGGCGTGCGGCCGAGGTCGCGCTTCACCTGAAGGGCGTCCACCACCTGCTCGAACGGGACGTCCTGGTGCTCCTGGGCCTCGAGCGTCACCTGCCGGACCCGCCGCACGAGCTCGGCGAACGTGGGGTCGTCGTCGACGCGCACGCGGAGGACGAGCATGTTCACGAAGAAGCCGATGAGCGGCTCCATCTCGACCTGCGTGCGGCCGCCGGTCGGCGAGCCGACGGCCACGCCGGCGCGGCCCGTGTACCGGTGCAGGAGGGCGACGTAGCCGGCGAGGAGCAGCATGAACATCGTCGCCCCCTCGCGCCGGCCGAGGGCGCGGAGCGCCTCGACGAGCGGCGCGGGCAGGCGCACGGGGACGGTGTCGCCGCGGTGGGAGAGGGCGCCGCCGCGCGGCCGGTCGGTGGGGAGCTCCAGCGGCTCGAGGTCGGCCAGCGCGCGCTTCCAGTACTCGAGCTGGCCGCGCCACGCGTCGGCCTGGGCGCGCTGCCAGATCGCGACGTCGGCGACCTGCACCGGGAGGGGCGGCAGGTCCGGCGCGCGGCCCGCGCGCGCGGCCTCGTAGCAGGCGGACAGCTCGCGGAGCAGGACGGGGATCGAGCCGCCGTCGCAGGCGACGTGGTGCGCGGTGACGAGGAGCGCGTGCTCCTCGTCGGCGAGGCGGAACAGCGCCGCGCGGAGGGGCGGGCCCGCGGCGAGGTCGAACGGCCGGCGCGCCTCCTCCTCCGCCGCGCGCCGCGCGGCCCGGGCCCGGTCCTGCGGCGGGACGCGGGACAGGTCGACGTGGCGCAGCTCGATCCGGGCCTCGGGGAGCACGATCTGGACCGGCTGGCCGCCGCGCACCTCGAACCGGGTCCGCAGCACCTCGTGGCGCGCGACGATCTGCTCGAGGCTCCGCGCGAGCGCGGCGCGATCGAGCGGGCCGCGGAGCAGGACCCCGATCGGCATGTTGTAGACCGCGGTGCCCGGCTGGAGCGCCTCGACGAACCAGAGGCGCTGCTGGGCGGGGGAGAGCGGCGCGTCGGCGCCGCGGTGCGCCGGGCGGAGCGGCCGGGGCGCGGCGCGGCGCCCGTCCTGCTTCGCCCGATCGATGCGCTCGGCGAGGGCGGTGATCGTCGGCGCGTCGAAGGCGGCGCGCAGCGGCAGGTCGACGCCGAACAGGCGCCGCGCGCGCGCGACGACCTGCACGGCGAGGAGCGAGTGGCCGCCGAGCGCGAAGAAGTCGTCGGTCGTCCCGAGGCCGTCTCGGCCGAGGACCTCGCCCCACACGCCGGCGAGGGCCTGCTCGGTCGGCGTCGCCGGCGCGCGCCGCGGGAGGGCCGCGGGGGCGGGCCGGCTGGGTGCCGGGAGCGCCTTGCGGTCGACCTTGCCGTTCGGGTTGAGCGGCCAGGCGTCGAGCTCGACGAAGGCGGACGGGACGAAGGGCTCCGGGAGCCGCTCGGCGACGAACGCGCGCAGCGCCTCGGCGTCGAGCGGCCGCCGGGCGAGGACGTAGGCGACGAGCCAGCGGCCGGCGGGGCCGTCGTCGCGCGCGAGCACGAGCGCCTCGCGGACGTCCGGGTGCGCGGCGAGCGCGGCCTCGGTCTCCGCCGGCTCGATGCGGAAGCCGCGGATCTTCACCTGGTGATCGAGACGGCCGAGGTACTCGAGCTCGCCGCTCGCGAGCCAGCGCGCGCGGTCGCCGGTGCGGTACATGCGCGCGCCGCGGGCCTCGTCGAGCGGGCAGGGGACGAACCGCTCGGCCGTGAGCTCGTCGCGCCCGAGGTAGCCGCGCGCGACGCCCGCGCCGGCGATGTAGATCTCGCCGGCCACGCCGACGGGCACCGGCTGCCTGCGGGCGTCGAGCACGTAGACCTGGGTGTGATCGATCGGCCGACCGATCGTGGGGCGCGCGTCGGCGGTGACGGTCGCGCCGGTCGAGTACGTCGTGGTCTCGCTGGGGCCGTACAGGTTGAGGAGCCGGCCGACGTGCGGCAGCGCGAGCACGTCGCGCGCGAGCGAGGCGCGGAGCGGCTCGCCGGCGAGGCACACGGTCCGCACGGAGGCGGGGATGCCGGAGGCCGCGAGCAGCGCCGCCGCGGCGGACGGCACGGTGTTGAGGAGCGTGACCTCGCCGGCGCGCCGGAGGGCGGGCAGCGCGAGCGCGTTGTCGGCGAGGACGACCTTGCCGCCCCAGCAGAGCGGCACGACGAGCTCGAAGACCGAGAGGTCGAAGCACGTGGACGTGGACGCGAGCACGCCGGCGAGCTCCTCGTCCGAGAACGCCCGCCGCGCCCACCACGCGAGCGCGACGGCCTGGCGGTGCTCGATCACGACGGCCTTTGGCCGGCCCGTCGAGCCGGAGGTGTAGATGAGGTAGGCCGCCTGGTCCGGCCGCCCCGGCTCGAGGGGGGCGAGCGGGGCGAGCGGTGCGGCGGCCGGGTCCGCCGCGCCGGCGGCGATCTCGTCGAGCAGCAGGACCTCGGACGACCCGGCCGGCACGAGCCCCGAGAGCGCGCGCTCGGTCACGAGCAGGTGCGCCGCCGCGTCCTCCAGGATCACCGCGAGCCGCTGGCGCGGGTAACCCGGGTCGAGCGGCACGTGGACGCCGCCGGCCTTGAAGATGGCCCAGAGGGCCACGACAAGGTCGAGCGTCCGCCGCACGCACAGGCCCACGCGCACCTCGGGCCCCACCCCGAGCGCGCGCAGGCGCTGCGCGAGCGCGTCGGCGCGGCGGCGGAGCTCGCCGTACGTGAGCTCGCCGCCGTCGGAGACCACGGCCACGGCGTCGGGCGACCGCTCGGCCTGCGCGTCGAAGAGCTCGTGCAGGCACGCGGCGGGCGGAGGCGGCGCGCTCGTGGCGTTCCACGAGACGAGCACCTCGCGCCGCTCGGCCGGCGTGAGGAGCGGGAGCTCGCCCACGCGCGCCGACGTCGCCGCGGCGGCGGCGCGCAGGATCGTCTCGTAGTGCCCCGCGAGCCGCGCGACGGTCGCGGGGTCGAACAGGTCGAGATCGAACTCGAGGGCGCCCTCGATGACATCGCCGGTCTCGGTGAGGAAGAGCGTCAGGTCGAACCGCGCCTGCTCGACGTCGAGCTCGACCGGCGACACCTCGACGCCCGGCAGCGAGAGCGCGGGCGGGGGGACGTTCTGGAGCGCGAACATCACCTGGAACAGCGGGTTCCGGCGGAGATCCCGCGCGACGGCGAGCGCGTCGACGACGAGCTCGAAGGGGAGATCCTGGTGGGCGTACGCCTCGAGCGCGTCCGCCTTCACGCGGCCGACGAGCTCCTCGAAGCTCGGGTCGCCGTCGAGCCGCGCGCGCAGGACGAGCGTGTTGACGAACAGCCCGATGAGCGGCTCGATCTCGGCCCGCCCGCGGCCCGCCACCGGCGTGCCGACGCAGAAGTCCTCCTGGCCGCTGTAGCGGTGGAGCAGCGCCTCGAAGCCGGCGAGGAGCGTCATGAACAGCGTGGCCCCGAGCTCCTGGCTCCGGCGCCGGAGCGCGGCGGTGAGGTCGCGCGGCAGCTCGAACCGGTGCGTGCGCCCGCGGGACGAGCGCGCCGCGGGGCGGGGGCGGTCCGTGGGCAGCTCCAGCGGCGGCGCGCCGTCGAGCCGGCGGCGCCAGACCTCCCGCTCGGCTTGGAGCAGGTCCTGGGTGAGCTCCTGCCGCTGCCAGGCGGCGTAGTCGGCGTACTGGATCGGCAGCGGGCGGAGCCGCGGCTCCTCCTTGCGCGCGAACGCCTCGTAGGCCGCGGTGAGCTCGCCCGCGAGCACGCCGAGCGACCACCCGTCCGAGGCGATGTGGTGGAGCGTGACGAGCAGCACGTGGTCGTCGGGCGCGAGCCGGAAGAGCGCCGCGCGCAGGAGCGGCCCCTGCGAGAGATCGAACGGCCTCGCGGCCTCCTCCGACGCGCGGCGCCGCGCGGACGCCTCCCGCTCGGGCGCGGGGAGCCCCGAGAGGTCGACGAGGGGGAGGGGCCACGCCTCCGGCGCGCCGTGGAAGCGCTGGACCGGGCGGCCGTCGACGGCGTGCAGCGTGGCGCGCAGGACCTCGTGCCGCCGGACCACCGCCGCGATCGCGCGGCCGAGCGCCTCCGGGTCGAGCGCGCCGCGCAGGCGGAGCGCCGCCGGCACGTTGTACGTGGCGCTCTCCGGCTCGAGCTGATCGAGGAACCAGAGCCGCTGCTGCGCGAACGAGAGCGCCACCTCGCCCTCGCGCGGCGTCGGCGAGATCGGCCGGGGCGCAGGGCGCGCGCCCCCCTGGACCTGCCGCTCGACGAGTGCGGCGAGCCGGGCGACGGTCGGCGCCTCGAAGATCCACCGGACGGCGACGTCGACGCCGAGCACGTCGCGCAGGCGGGCCGCCGCGCGGGTGGCCGAGAGCGAGTGCCCGCCGATCGCGAAGAAGTCGTCGTGCGCGCCGACGCGCTCGACCCCGAGGACGGCGCGCCACACCTCGGCGATCGCCTGCTCGAGGCCGGTGCGCGGCGCCGTCCGCGCCGCGAGATCGCCCGCGGCGCCCCACGCGGGCGCGGGCAGCGCCTTGCGGTCGACCTTGCCGTTCGCGCTCAGCGGGAGCGCGTCGAGCGGGACGATCGCCGCCGGGATCATGTATGCCGGCAGGCGCGACGAGAGCTGCTCCTTGAGGGCGCCCGGATCGAACGACGGGGCCTCCGGGACCACGTACGCGACGAGCCGCGGGTCGCCCGGCGCGTCCTCGCGGGCGACCACGACGACATCGCGGATCCCCGCGCACCGCGCGGTCGCCGCCTCGATCTCGCCGAGCTCGATGCGGAAGCCGCGGAGCTTGATCTGGTGGTCGATCCGCCCGAGGAACACGAGCTCGCCGCCCGGCAGGCGCCGCACCAGGTCGCCGGTCCGGTACAGGCGCGCGCCCGCGCCGGGCGCGAACGGATCCGGCAGGAACGCCGCCGCGGTGCGCTCGGGGTCGTGGAGGTAGCCCCGGCCGACGCCGTCGCCGCCGACGTAGAGCTCGCCGGCGACGCCGAGCGGCACGGGCCGCCGCCGCCGATCGAGCACGTAGAGCTGCGTGTTCTGGATCGGGAGGCCGATCGGCACGTACGCCGCGTCCTCGGGCGGGGGCTCGGCGAGGACGTGCTGGGCGACGTCGTCCGAGCACTCCGTCGGGCCGTAGGCGTTCATCAGCGGGATCTGCGGGAAGAGCGCGAGCCACCGCCGCGCGAGATCGGGCGGGAGCGCCTCGCCGGTGAGGACGAGCCACCGCAGGCCCTCGAGGCGCGGCCGGAAGCTCGGGCGCGACTCCAGCTCGTCGAGCGCCCCGCGCAGGAGCGACGGGACGATCTCCAGGACGGTGATGCCGAGGTCGCCCACGGCCTCGAGGAGCCGCGCCGGGTCGGTCGCGATCTCGTCGGGCACGAGCCGGCACGTCCCGCCCGCGAGCAGGGCGCAGAGCAGCTGCCACACCGAGATGTCGAAGCTGACCGGCGCGGTCTGCGCGACGACGTCCGACGGCCCGAGCCCGAGGGAGCGCACCTTCGCGAAGAGGTGGTTCAGCATCCCCCGGTGCTCGACCATCGCGCCCTTGGGCGCGCCGGTCGATCCCGACGTGAAGATGACGTAGGCGAGGTGCTCCGGCCGCGCGCGGGCCGGCGCTTCGTCGGGCGCGGCCGCGCCTTCGGCGAGCAGCTCGCCCGCCGAGAGCGCCTCGGGCGCGGCGGCGCACGCGGCGACGATCTCGTCCCGCAGCGCGCCCGGGATCGCGTCGCCCACGAGGAGGAGAGGGCCGCCCGCGCGCGTGAGGATGTCGGCGTTGCGCCGCGCCGGGTGCGCCGGGTCGAGCGGCACGTACGCGCCCGCCGCCTTGAAGGCCCCGAGCGCGAGCACCAGGAAATCGAGATCGCGGCGCGTCAGCAGGGCGACAAGGCGATCCGGGCCGACGCCGCGCGCCGCGAGCGCGCGCGCGACCTGATCGGAGAGGCGGTCGAGCTCCGCGTAGGAGAGCCGGAGGTCGCCGCAGGCGGCGGCGATCCGGTCGGGCGTGCGGGCGGCCTGCTGCCGGAAGAGGTCGTGGAAGCAGGCGCCTTCCGGGACGGGCGCCGCGGTGTCGTTGCAGCCCGCGATCAGGTACCGCTCCTCGTCCGGCGGGAGCAGCGCGAGCTCGTCGATCGGCCGGTCCGGATCCTCGGCGGCGGAGCGGAGGAGCACCTCCAGGTGGCCGGCCATGCGCTCGATCTCGTCGCGCGCGAAGCGGTCCTCGCGGTACTCGAGCGCGGCCCTGAGCTCGCCGCGCTCGCCATCGAAGCGGGCCACGCTGAGCCCCAGGTCGAACTTCGCGGTGCCCTCCACGGCCCCGTCCGGGGACCAGAGCACGGGACGCCACAGCGCCCCCTCGGCGCCCGCGGGCGGCTCCGAGACGCTCTCCAGCACGAAGCTCGCCTGGACCAGCGCGTCCCGCTCGCCCGGGCGCCCGGCGCCGGCGGCGCGCGCGACCTCGTCGAACGGCAGCTCGGCGTGCTCCATCGCCTCGGCCATGGTCCGGCGCACGCGGCGGACGAGCTCGCGGTACGTCGGCCTGCCGGAGAGATCGACGCGCAGGACGACCGTGTTCGCGAAGAAGCCGACGATCTCCTGGTGCTCGGGGCGGCTCCGGTTGGCGACGACGACGCCGATCCCGAAGTCCTCCTGCCCGGTCGTGCGGTGGAGCAGCGCCGCGTACACGGCGGCGAGGGCGACGAAGAGCGTCGCGTTCTCCGCCCGCGCGGCGGCGAGCGCCGCCTCGACGTGCGGCGCGGACAGCGCGAACCGGACCGTCCCGCCGGCGAAGGGCGACGCCGCCGGGCGCCGTCGCTCGGCGCCGAGGTCGAGCCGCGGCAGCCCCTCGAGCTTCGCCTTCCAGTGCGCCCGCTCCGCGTCCATGCGCGCGAGCGCGGCCCGCTGCGCGCGCGCGTAGCCGTCGTACCCGGGGGCCGGCCCCAGCGCCGCTCCGGCGCGGCCGGCCGCGCGCGGGGTGTACTCCGCCGCGAGGTCGCGCACGAGCACCTCGATCGATCGGCCGTCGGTCACGAGGTGGTGCTGCGCGAAGAGCAGCACGTGGTGGCGCTCGCCGAGCGAGACCAGGCACACCCGCGTCAGCGGCCCCTCCTCGAGCGCGAACGGCCGCTGCCCCCATTCGGCGGCCAGCGCGCGCAGGCGCTCCTCGCGCTCGTCGGCCCCCGCCGCCTCGACGCGCGCGCGGGCGAGGGGCACCGCCACCTCGGGGAGCACGATCTGCCGCGGCTCCCCGCCGATCTCGCGGAACACGGTGCGCAGCGCCGGATGCCGGCGGACCACGGCCGCGAGGCTCTCCTCGAGCTTCGCCTCGTCGAGCGCGCCGACGATCCGCGCGCCGAACACCACGTGATAGAGCGGGCTCTCCGGCGCGAATTTGCAGAAGAACCAGAGGCGGAGCTGGTGGGACGAGAGCTCGACCGGCTCCCCCGCCGCCGCGGGCGGCGCGGCGGGCGACTCGGCCCGCGCCGGCGCCTCGAGCGCCCCCGCGAGCGCCGCCGCGAGCTCCTCGACCGTGGACGCCTGCCAGAGCAGCTGCGCCGGCACCGGGACGCCGAGCAGCTCCTCGAAGCGCGCCTGCAGCTCGATGCTCGCCAGCGAGTCGAGCCCGAGCGCCATGAGCTTCGAGGTCGGCGCGATGCTCCCGCCGTCCACCCGCGCGAGCCGGGCGAGCTCCTCGCGCGCCGCCTCGACGAGCAGGGCCGCCCTCCCCGCGGCGGGCACCGCGCGCAGCGCGAGCCGCAGCATCCGCGCCGGATCGGCCGCCGGCCGCGCCGGCTCCGCCGCCGCGCCGGCCGGCGCCTCCGGGGACAGCGACGCGACCAGCGCCTCGAGCGTCCCGTCGCGGAACCCCTGGGCGCACGCGTGCCGCTGGATCTTGCCGCTCGACGTCTTCGGGATCGTGCGCGGCCGGAGCAGCAGCACCGCGTGCGGCTGCACGTCGTGCTCCCTGGCGACGGCGGACCGCACCGCCTCCACCGCGTCCGGCGGCGGCTCGCCCCCGCCGCGCGCGTCGATCTCGGCCGCGATCCCGAGCCGCTCTTCCCCGCCGACCTCGATCGAGAACGCCGCGCAGCAGCCGGGGCGAACGCGCGGGTGCGCCGCCTCCACCGTGCGCTCGATGTCGTCGGGGTACAGGTTCCGCCCGCGGATGACGATGAGGTCCTTGATGCGCCCGGTGACGAACAGCTCTCCGCCCGCGAGGAACCCGAGATCCCCGGTGCGCAGGTACGGCGTGGCGTCGTCGCCCGCGAGGCGCGCGCCGAACGTGCGCGCCGTCTCCTCGGCGCGGCCCCAGTACCCGCCGGCGACGCTCGGGCCGGCGACCCAGATCTCGCCGATGTGCCCGTCCGCGAGGCGCTCGCCGCCCTCCGGCGACACGACGGCCACGCGCGCCCGGGGCGCCCCCGACGACACGAGCCGCCGCGCGCCCGCGCCCGCGCCCGGGGACGCCGGGTCCACCTCGAGCGAGACCCCGCGCGCGAGCGCGCCGGCGTCGACGCTCACACACGCGGGCGGCGCGGCGCGGAGGCCCCCGGAGACGAACAGCGTCGCCTCGGCGAGCCCGTAGCACGGGTAGAACGCCTCCCGGCGGAAGCCGCACGGCGCGAACGTGGCCGCGAACCGGTCCAGGGTCTCGGCGCGGACCGGCTCCGCGCCGTTGAACGCCACCGACCAGGAGCGGAGGTCGAGCGCCGCCAGGTCCTCGGGCGTCGCCTTGCGCGCGCAGAGGTCGTAGGCGAAGTTCGGCCCGCCGCTCGTCGTGGCGCGGAAGCGCGAGATCGCCTTGAGCCACCGCATCGGCCGCTCCAGGAACGCGAGCGGCGACATCAGCGTGCACGGGAAGCCGACGAAGATCGGCTGCAGCACCTTGCCGATCAGCCCCATGTCGTGGAAGAGCGGCAGCCACCCGACGCCCGACGAGCCCGCGTCGTGCTCGAAGCCGGCGAGGATGGCGCGCTCGTTGGCCATCACGTTCGCGTGGCTCACCATCACGCCCTTCGGGTGCCCGGTGGAGCCGGACGTGTACTGGAGGAACGCGAGCGTCTCCCCGGAGATCGCCGGCGGCCGCCACGCCGAGGCCGCGCCGGGCTCGAGCGCGTCGGTGGCGATCCAGCGGAGCGCCCCGAGCTCCGGCGCCTGCTGCCCGAGGGCCTCCGCCATGGAGGCGATCATCGCGGTCGAGAGGACGAACCTCGCGCCCGCGTCGCGGGCGATCGCGCGGAGCCGCGGCAGGGTGCGATCCATCTGCGCGGGGTTCGGCGGGTACGTGGGGACCGCGATGACGCCGGCGTAGACGCAACCCATGAACGCCGCGATGAAGTCGAGCCCCGGCGCGTAGAGGAGCAGCGCGCGCTCTCCGGCGCCCCCGGCCGCCTGGAGCGACGCCGCGATGCCCATCGCGCGGACGTGGAGATCGCGGTACGTCCACGCCTCGGCGCCGCCGTCCACGTCTCCGGTCGTCAGGAACCGGAAGACCAGGGCATCGCCCTGGGCCTCGGCGCGCAACCGAAGGAGATCCACCAGGGTCGCGCAGCGATCCAGATCACCCACCAAAACACCGCTCATCGAAAAGCTCCCGCGCTCTCTCGCCCTCTGCGAAGCCCGCCCGGCGTCAGCGCGTCATGTCGAAGAAGTCGTCGATCCACGTCACGTCGCCCGCGGCCTCGGCGCGGGCGTAGGCCCACCGCGCCACCGCGAGATCGAGGATCCCCATCCCGAACGGCGAGAACACGATCGGCCTCGTCCGCGGCGCCGCGCACCGCCCGAGGAGCACCTCGGCGATCGTCCCCGTGACGAAGTCGCGCCGGCCGGACTCCTGCTCTGCCAGGTGGAGCGAGGTGCCGGCGCTCAGCACGTGCTCGACGCTGTCGACAACGTTGAACGAGGAGCGGACGATGCTCGGCGACAGGTCGCGCAGCGACAGGTGCAGCACGACCGGGTTGTGGGAGAACCAGCCCGCGTCGTGGACGTGCGGCGTCGCCGCCGAGGTCGTGAAGACGAGCAGATCGCTCCGCCGCACCACGGTCTCCAGGTCCTTCGCGACGCGGATCTCGCGGCGCTCGTCCGGCCCGAAGGCGGCCGCGCGGAACCGCTCGGGCTCGGCGGGGTTCGTGTCGAACAGGAGCACCTCGGGGATCTCCCAGCCGAGGCGCGACAGGAACGAGACCACGTACCGGGCGATGAGCCCGGTCCCGACGATGCCGAGCGAGCGCGCGCGCCGCCCCCCGGACAGCGCCGCCGCCGCGGAGACCGCGGACGCCGCGGTGCGCGCCGCCGAGATGATCGAGCCCTCGAGGCACGCGAACGGATACCCGTTGTCCGCGCGGTTCAGGACGATCACCGCCGACGCCCGGGGGATGCCCTGCCGGACGTTCGCCGGATAGCTGGCGATCCACTTGATCCCCGACACGGGCTCTCCGCCGCCGAGGTGGGCCGGGAGCGCGATGATCCGCGCGTCCGGCCGGTCGGGGAAGCGGAGGAAATAGCTGTTCGGACAGACCACCTCACCGCGGTGGCCGGCGAGGTACGCGCCCTCGACCGCCTCGACGCACTCCTCGGGGCTCTCCTCGATGAGGCGACGGATGACATTGCCAGAGACCACACCAAAGCGCATCGATCATCCCTCGGCGTATCGCGACGCCCACGCAGGGTTGTAAACGGTGTCGAGATAAGGCACGCCGCGGTCCGCGCAGAGGAACAGGACCCTCGGCCTCGTGAGGCCGGTCGCCCGGCCGAAATAGCGCTGGATCGCCGCGTAGACCGTCCCCGTCGAGCCGCCGACGAGCAGCCGGTGGCGGTCGAGCATCGTCCGGCACGCGGCGATCGACTCCACCTCTGGGACGATCACGACGTCGTCGATCAGCGCCTCTCGCAGGAGGTCGGGCACGACCCCCGCGCCGATCCCCGGGATGCGGCGCGGCCGCGGCGGGCCGCCGAAGATCACCGACCCCTCGGCGTCCACCGCGACGATCTTCACCCCGCGGAAGTGCTCCTTCAGGCGCCGCGACAGCCCGGCGACCGTCCCCGCCGAGCTCACGGCGACGAACACGAAATCGAGCTCCGTGAACGCCTCGCAGATCTCCCGGCCCGTCGTGTGGAAATGGGCCATCATCCCGTCGGGGTTCTTGTACTGGTTGGGCCAGTAGGCCCGCGGGAGCGAGGCGCAGAGCGACTGCACGCGGGCGAGCCGCGTCTTGAGGAAACCCCCCGTGTCGTCCCGCTCCTCGACCTTCACGACCCGCGCGCAGAGCGAGCGGAGCACGTGCTCGTTCACCGCGGAGATGTGGGGATCGATCACGGGGATGTAGTCGAGCCCGAGGAGCTGCGCGTACGCGGCGAGCGCGATGGCGAAGTTGCCGGACGACGACTCCACCACCGTCGTCCGCGGGTCGATCTCGCCGCGCTCGATCGCCGACTTCAGGATCCAGAGCGCGGGGCGGTCCTTGATGCTCCCGACCGCGCTGCAGTACTCGAGCTTTACGAAGAGCTCGAGGCGCTCGTGGTCGAGCCGCACGACCGGCGTCTCGCGGAGCATGCTGACGAGCGTGGCCGCCCGCGAGAGGAGTTGTTCTTGATGAAGCATGCAGGCTTTACCACCCTCAAGGCGCTGGACAGGCACCCACGAACTAGGCCTCTCTCGGGCGCAGCGACACGAGCCGCTGCGACCAGAGCCCCTCGATCTCCAGGACCGCCTTCTGCATGCGCGCGGGCTCGCCGGCGCCGGCCTCCGCGAGCAGCTCGCCGATCGAGCGCGCGCCGTCCGCGCGCATCAGCGCCTCGCCCACGTCGGGCGACACGCTCGCCCGCGCGCCGGCGTCGTACGTGTTCCGCAGCTCGAAGACCGAGGTCGCGCGATCCATCGCGACGAACCTGTGGATCTGGTCGACGCGGACGTGCCTCGGGATCTCGAGCGCGAGCGTCGCGAGGTCCTCCCACGTCCACGGCCGCTTCTCGACGAAGTAGTCGCCGATCGCGAGGTAATGGAGCCCGGTCGTCAAGAAGCTCGTCACCACGTCGTGCGCGGAGTCGACGATCGGCTCCACGTTGTTGTTGAACGAGGTGTTGAGCAGCACCGGCACGCCGGTCCGGTCCTTGAACGCCTTGAGGAGGCCGTAAAAGCGCGGGTTCGACCGCTGCGACACCGTCTGGACGCGCGCCGTGCCGTCCACGTGCGTCGTCGCCCCGAGGACGCTCCGCTTGTCCTCCCGGACCTTGAGCACGAAGATCATGAAGGGGAACTCTCCCTCTCCGGCCGGGAGCTCGAAGAACTCGCGCGCGTCCTCCGCCAGCACGGCGGGCGCGAACGGGCGGTAGGCCTCGCGCTTCTTGACCATCGCGTTCACGAGGTCCTTGTTCGCGGCCGGCCTCGGGTCGGCCAGGATGCTGCGGTGTCCGAGCGCCCGGGGCCCGAACTCGGACCCGCCCTGCGCCCAGCCCACGGCGGCCCCGCCGGCGATGACGTCGGCGACGCGCCCCGGCAGATCCGCGGCGCGCTCGCTCCGGACGAAGCGGGACCAGCCGGCGAGCTCGCGGCCGATCTCCGCCTCTTCGCCGACGTCGCTGCCCCAGAACACGTGCTCGAGCCGCCGCCGCGACGTGAGGGCCCCCGCGGCGAGGTTCGTGTGCAGCGCGGCCCCGAGCGCGCAGCCCGCGTCGTGCGCCGCCGGCTGCACGAAGACGCGCTCGAACAGGCCCGAATAGAGGATCTTCCCGTTCATCGTGCAGTTGTGCGCGACGCCGCCGGCCAGGCACAGCCGCGTCTTGCCCGTCGCCTCGCGCTGGTGGCGGAGCACGTGCAGCGCGATCGCCTCCAGCGCCTCCTGGAGCGACGCCGCGACGTCGCGGTGCTGCTGCGTGAACGGGCCGCCCTTCTGGCGCACCTCGATCACCTGCGCGAGCGCGCCCACGCGGTCGCGGTACACCTCGTAATCGCCGTCCGGCAAGAGCGCGTAGAGCGCGCTCATCTGCGCGCGGTACCGCGCGGGATCGCCGTACGGCGCGAGGCCCATCACCTTGTACTCGTCGAAGACGCCGTAGCCGAGGAGGTTGATGACCGCGACGTAGAAGTTCCCGAGCGACTTCGACTCTGGCATCGTCGACAGGACGTCGATCCGGTCGCCCGAGCCCACGGCCACGAGCCCGGACAGGAAGTCTCCCGATCCGTCGATCGCCACGATCAGGCTGTCGTCGAAGCCCGACAGGAGGTAGGTGCTCGCCGCGTGCGCCTGGTGGTGCGGGACGAAGACGATCTTGTCCCGGTCGATCGGGCGCCCGAAGCCCTGGCCGAGCTTCGCCGCGAGCAGCGTGCGCGCGTCGATGCGCGGCAGCGCGCCGCCGGTCAGGAGGCGCACCCGCGCGAGGAGCGCGTTGCAGTACTCCTCGCTCGCGTAGAACGCGATCCGGTCCACCCGCTCGATGTCGACGCCGCGCCGGGCGAGGCAGAAGCGGATCGCCTCCATCGGGAACTTGTTGGAGTGCTTGATGCGGTTGAGCCGCTCCTCCTCGATCCCCGCGACGACCTCTCCGCCCTCCACCAGCACGGCCGCGCCGTCGTGCGTGAAGCTCTGCGGGATGTCGTACATCTCCTCGTGGGCGAAGCTCAGCCCGCCTGAGAGCCCCAGCGTCAGCATGTCTCCTCCTTGCCGCTCGCGCTCATCGCGCCATCGAGCCACGGCGACGACGCCGCGCCGTCGAACTCGCCCTCGCCGAGCGCGCGCCGCCCGTGGGCGCGCTCGATGACGGCGTTCACCTCCGGTCCGAGCGGGCCGAAGACGACCTCCTTGCTCAGCCGCTCGAGGACGCTGTCCCCGGCGTACGCGCGCGCGCCGACGATGCCGCGCGCCGCCGCGACGATCTCCTCGGCGCACCTCGTCCCGACGTACTTCGCCGCCCCGGCGAGCTCGTAGAGCCCCGGGAGCCGCTCGGCGCGGTCCCGCGCGCCGCGGATCGCGCCCATCGCCTCGCCCGCCTCGCGGACCGCCGCGCACGCGGCGCGGTAGCGGATCACGAGGCGCCCGACGTCGACGACCATGCCGTCCAGCTCGGCGAGCGGCGCGCCCTCCCGGGCGCGGACCGTCCGGAGGAACCGGCGCGACTCCTCGATCGCCCGGGCCGCGGCGCCGAGGTAGAGCGATGGAATCAGCGCCTGGTGCCAGACCATCTCGAACAGGAGGAGCTGAATCACCTCCGGTGTCTGGCCGCCGAGCAGGAAATCCTCCTCGGGCACGAAGAGGTCGTGGAAGACGATCCGGCGCGTGTCGGAGTCGATCATCGCGTCCGGGAACAGGTAAGGGCCGATCTCCACCGCCGCGTTGCCGCGCGGCCGCGTCATCAGGACCGCGGGGAAGCCCTCCTCGAGCGCGGTCGTGAAGATGAGGAGATCCCCCTCGGTCGCGAGCGACGTGTACGACGCGGCGCCGCTCACCACGTATCCGCCGTCGACCTTCCGGGCCCGCGTCCCCACCGCGCCCACGCGGTCTCCGTGCACCCGCGAGTTCGTGTTGGCGACGAGCCGGCGCTGCTCGACGATCTCGGCGAGCAGCGCGCGCCGCCGCGCGTCGAGCCGCTCGTCGTCGCCGATGGGGAAGGTGGCTATCGCGGAGCTCACGTAAAAGTGGTTCTCCACCGCGAGCGCGACCGCCGGGGAGACGCCCCCGAGCCGGTGCAGCACGTGCGCGCACGCGCGGAACAGGCCCGCCGCGTCCCCCTCGTAGACGAGCCCCAAGAACGGCAGATCCGTCGACCGGAACACCCGATAAAAGGCCGGGAGATCCCTGTCGGCGAGCGCCTTCTTCAGCGCGTCCTCCGCGAGCTCCGTTTGCCGCGCGAGGTCGATCCGCGGGCGCGCCCGGCGCCCGGCGCCCATGATCATGTCATTCGAGCTCACCGCTCTTCTCCTTGCATCCGTGCTGTTTCAACCCCGCGATCCCGGCCCGTCCGGCGCGCGCCTCACACGCGCGCCTCACCCGCGCTCGGCCGGCGCGAGCCGGATGAGTCGCTCCGTCCAGAGGGCCCAGAGCTCGCCCGCGACCTCGGCCCCCGCGCCGCCCGGCAGCGCCGCGACGGGCCGGGTCCCGTCGGCCTTCGCCAGCACGTCGTACGCGGATCGCGAGATCTTGCGGCGGAGCCCGCGGTCGTAGCTCGTCCGCAGCTCCCACGCGTCGCCCGGGCGCGCGCCGTCGTGCCACCCGCGCGTGCGGACCACCTGGGTCGAGCGCGGGAGCGACACGGCCATGCCGAGCCTGTCCTCGACCGACGCGCTCTTCTTGCGGACGAGCACGTCGTCCACGAAGGCGGCCTCGAGGCCGCTCGTGAGGAGCAGCGCGACGACGTCGTCGACCGTCTCGGCCGGCGGCTCCGCGCCGTCGTCGAGCGACGTCACGAGCAGCGCGCCGACCCCGGAGCGCTCCTTGAACGCGCCGAGCAGCGCGAACAGCCGGGGATCCGCCTCCTCGAGGACCACCCGCGCGCGGACCGTGCCGCCTTCGTGCAGCGCCGCGGCGAGCGCCGCCTTGCGCTCGTGCCGGACGCGGAGGGCGAAGCTCTTCCAACAGAGCTGCTCCGCCGGGCACGGCAGCATCAGGCACTCGGCCGCGTCCTCGGCGAGCATCGCGACCGAGATCGGCCGGTGCGGCGCGCGCCGCTTCATCGCGTTCAGCGCCGCCCGCCGCCGCTCGTCCCGCGGATCCGCGACGATCACCCGGCGCCCGAGCGCCACGAGCCCCATCTCCGAGCGGCCGTTCGCCCACCCGACGGCGGCGCCGCCGTCGATGAGCGCGGCGGCCTCGCGGGCCGGTGCGGCGCTGCGCTCCGCCGTCACGAAGGCGCCCCAGCGGCGCAGCGCGGGGAGCAGCGCGTCGGCGGTGCCGAGGTCCGTCCCCCAGGCCACGTGATCGAGCGCGGCGCGGCGCGGCGGCGCGTCGGCCGCGTAGAGCGCGGCCCCGAGGGCGCAGCCGGCGTCGTGCGCGGCGGGCTGGACGAACACCTCGTCGAACAGGCCGCTCGCGAGGACGCGGGAGTTGACGGCGCAGATCTGCGCGCCCCCACCGGCCAGGCACAGCCGCCGGACGCCGCTCGCGGTCCGGTGGTGCCGCAGCACGTGGAGCACGATCTCGGAGAGCGCCTCTTCGAGCGCGGCGATCACGTCCTTGTGCGCCTGCTCGACCGGCTCGCCGCGCAGCCTGCCCGGCGCCTTCGAGACCACGGCGGCGAGGCGCTGGAACGCGAGGTCGTAATCGCCGTCCGGCAGGAGCCTGTACACGTCGCGCATCGCGGCGCGGTGCACGGCCGGGTCGCCGTGCGGGGCGAGCTCCATCGCCTCGGCCTCCTCGAACGGGCTGTACCCGAGCGCTCGGATCGTGCGGTGGCACAGCTCGCCGAGCGACTTCTGCGGCGAGAAGGCCGCGAGCTCCGTGAGGCACGACCGGGCGCCGCGCGTCGATGTCCCGGTGAAGACCCCGCCCTCGTTGTCGATGACGTAGACGAGCGACCGCTCGAAGCCCGACATCGCCGCCGCGCTCACCGCGTGCGTCAGCCGGTGCGGCACGAAGACGATCCGCTCCGGATCGATCGCGCACTTCATCTCTCGCTGGATGGCCGCCTGGAGCAGGCCGCGCGCGTCGGGGACGCCGGCGAGCTCGGGGAACGCCGCGCGCAGGCGCCCGACGAGGAAATTGGCCGTCTCCTCGCTCGAGTAATACGCGATCCGGTCCACGTCCTGGAGGGAGACGCCCCGCTGCCGCAGGCAGGCCCGCAGCGCGTCGAACGGGAACTTGTTCGTCCGGCGGACGCGGTTCAGCCGCTCTTCCTCGATCGCGGCCACCACCTGCCCGTCCTCGACCAGCACGGCCGCCGCGTCGTACGTGAAGTATTGCGGCGCGTCGTAACGGCAGTCGTAGACGGGATCCAAGCCTCCGGCGAGGCCCAGAGTCAGCATGCGCTCCTCCATCCTTCGGTTGGGACGTTCGCCGTCCTGTTCGTCGATTTCGTCCCTACGGCAAACGCTGTACCAGCGAGCCGTGCGGACATTCCGGCGGATGGCCTCGGGCGGGCGCGATCGTTTTGTTAGAACTCTTTAAGAAGCCGGAGAAACGTGGAGCGATAGGGGGCGAGCGAGGCGCGGATCTTCTCCGAGGTGCGCTCGAGGCTGTCGGCGCTCTGGAGGTCCTTCGGCTTGATGCCGAGCTTTGCCAGGCGGCTGTAAACGTAAGGTAAAGAGCGGTTCATCCTCCGCGACAGCTCGCGCGCGCTCCTCGTCTCCCTCGCGCACTTCAAGAACAGGAGATCGTCGAGCTTCTCGATCTCCTGCGGTTGAATCTGCGGGGCCGTAGCGGCGTCGTCCGCGAGCTCGCCCTGCTGGGCCAGGAGGTCGAGCGCGCACGCGGCCCGCCAGTTCTCCTCGACGGTCCGCTCCGGGTCTCGCACGAGGAAATACCGCTCGACGGCGTTGCGGAGCTCGCGGACATTGCCCCTGTAAACACCGCTGCTCGCGAGCTCGCCGAGGGCGCTCACCTCGCGCGCCGAGGCGGCCGCGCGGTAGCGTTCGCTCATCTCCCCGGCGAGCACCCGCGTGAGGCCGCGCAGATCGTCCCTGCTCGGCGGCGGCACGACGATCGTGAACACGCTGAGCCGGAAGAACAGGTCGGACCGGAACGTCGTGTCGAGCCCGGCGGCGAGATCGCGGTTCGTGGCGGCGAAGATGCGGACGTCCACGCTCTTCTCCTCGCAGCCGCCCACCGGCCAGAACGAGCCGTCCGCGAGGAAGCGGAGGAGCTTCGCCTGCGCCTCCGTCGGCAGCTCGCCGATCTCGTCGAGGAACAGGCTGCCCCCGGAGGCGAGCTCCACGACGCCGCGCTTCGAGGCCGTCGCCCCCGTGTAGGCGCCGCGCACGTGGCCGAACAGCTCGCTCTCGAAGAGCGTCTGCGTCAGCGCTGCGCAGTTGACCGTGATGAGCCGGTGCTTCGAGCGCCTGCTGTGCTGGTGGATGTCGCGCGCGAGGATGTCCTTCCCCGCTCCGGTCGGCCCGACGATGAGGACCGAGCAGTCTGCGGACGCGGCCTGCTTCGCGTACTGAAGGGCCCTGCTCCGCGCGTCTGAGTGCGCGACGAATCTCCAAGAGCTGGTCATCAATGCATCTCCTGATCCTGTAGGACGAACGCTGCTTGTCTGGCGCCGCCCGCACGGGCGGGGCCATTGCAAACATATCGCAGCTCGCCTAGCGCCCTCGGCCTCTCACCGGGCGAGGGAGCGCGGCCGGGCACCGAACCAGGAAACTTCTCGACACGGAAGTCGCGGGCGCCGGCGCCGGGGCGCCGAGCGGCGCGTCATCGCATCTGGAGGAGGGGAGAGGGGAGGAGGCCCGAGCGGGGAGGAGGCCCGAGCGGGGAGGAGGCCCGGAAGGGAGGAGGCCCGGAGGGGAGGAGGCCCGAGAGAGGAGACCCGAGCGGGGAGGAGGCCCCGCGCGCGGCGCCGCGAGGACCCCCCGCGGCGCCGCGGCGGCGGAGGGCTCAGGGCGCGGCGGCGGCCGTCAGGCGGTCGACCACGGCGCGGTTCGAGTCGTCCGTGTGCCGGCAGTTGTCGCAGCGGCCGCAGTCGGGCGCGCCCTCTCCGGCCGCGGCCTCGCCGGGCTCCTCGAAATAGGCCTTCAGGGCCGCCATCCGGCACGACGGGCTCTCGGCGTAGCGCATCACCGCCTCGAGCCGCTCGCGGTCGCCCGCGCGGCGCTCTTCATAGGCCTTGAGGAACGCGTCGAGCTCCGCCTCGTCGGCGAAGTCGCGCAGCCGGCGCACGCCGCGGCTCCGGTCGACGATGCCGGCGGCCTCGAGCAGCGCCACCACGACCTTCACCTTGCGCTCGGGCAGGTCCGCGACCTCCGCCAGCGCCTTCACCGGCACCCCCGCCCGCCGCTTGCCCTCGGCCCGCTGCGCCTCGAGGCGGCCCAGGGTCTCGTAGATTCGGTAGCTCTCGTCGGGGCGCGGGTACTTGCCCCCGAGGAAGAACGCCTGAATGCGCCGGTCCTCCACGCGGTACAGCAGGACGCCGCGGGCCGGGCGGCCGTCGCGCCCGGCGCGCCCGGCCTCCTGGTAATAGCTCTCCAGCGAGTCGGGGAAGTGGTAGTGGACGACGTAGCGGATATCGGGCTTGTCGATGCCGAGGCCGAACGCCTTCGTGGCGACGATGAGGCGGTACTCGTCGCCCATGAACCGCTGCTGGGCCTCCTCCCGCTCCCTCGGGCGCATCTGCCCGTGGTAGCGGCCCACCGAGATCCCCTGATCCGCGAGCCACCGGTGGAGATCGTTCGCGGTCCGGACCGTCGCCGTGTACGCGATCCCGACGCCGCGCTCCTCCTCGAGGACGCGCAGGAGCCGCTCGCGCTTCTTCTCCTCGTTCGGCGTGCGGATCACCTCGAGCGACAGCTGCGGGCGGTCGATGCCGGTGTTCACGACCGCCGCGGCCCGCATGCCGAGCTGCTCCACGATGTCGCTCGCCACCTCGGGCGTCGCCGTCGCCGTGAGGGCCAGCACCGGCGGCCGCCCGAGCGCGGCGATCGCGTCGCGGAGCCCGAGGTACGCAGGCCGGAAGTCGTGGCCCCACTGCGAGACGCAGTGCGCCTCGTCGACCACGAAGAGCGACACGCCCGAGCGCCGGAGCAGGTCGATGTACTCCGGGTTCTCGAGCCGCTCCGGCGTCACGTAGACGAGCGGGAGCTCGCCGCTCTGGATCCCCTGGGCCGCCTCCCGCTCCTCGGCCGTGGTCAGCGTGGAGTTGAGCTTTGCAGTAGGGATGTCCGCCTGCGCCAGCTTCTCCTGCTGATCCTGCATCAGCGAGATGAGCGGCGAGACGACCACGGCCGGGCGCGGCAGGAGGAGCGCTGGCAGCTGATAGCAGAGCGATTTGCCCGCCCCCGTCGGCAGGAGCCCCAGGGCGTCTCGCCCGGCGAGCACCGCCTCGATGAGCTCACGCTGGCCCGGCCGGAAGGTCTTCACGCCGAACCGCTCGCGCGCCATGTGCCGGATCTCTTGCCAGCTCGGCGCGCCACGCCGTTGTTCCATTCGCGCGAGCATGGCGCGCTCGCGAAGGGCGCGCCATGCTCGCGCGCCTTCGATTGCCGCTCGGCGCGGCGATGGCCAGTGAGGGCGGCCCTTGGGGCAAAACGTCACTGAGACGAAAAGCCACACATCGGCTGGAGCGCTCCGCGCCGGCACACCGGAATGAAGGCCTGTCATGACGAAGAGGAGCGGACGCGAATCGAGCTCGAGGACGGCCGCGCCGCACGGGCGCCGCGACGGCGCGCCGGCGAATGGCGCTTGGGCTCAGCGCAGGTCCGGGCGACCACGGGCGCGCTCTGCTGCCATTCCCTAGTTGCCTCAGGTTCTTCCTTCATCGGCGATCCGGAGCCGCGGGATCGCGCCGCGACCCTGACAGATCGCACCCTGCACGAAGCCTTGTTCGAAGTAGATTCTGCGCCGGAGGCACACGACGAATGACGGAAGCGTCGGACGATCAGAAGATGAGCAGCCAGGCAGACAGCGCGGCGCGAGAGGCGGCGCGGCTTGTCGAGGCGGCGTGCGACGGCGTGGCGCCGCGGCTGCCGCGCGCCACGTACCGCGTCCAGCTCAACAAGGACTTCACCTTCGAGCAGGCGCGGCGCGTGGTCGCCTACCTCGACGCGCTCGGCGTCAGCGATCTCTACTCGTCGCCCTTCTTCAAGGCGCGCCCGGAGAGCCTGCACGGCTACGACCTGGTCGATCACAACGCGCTGAACCCCGCGATCGGCGGCCGCGACGACCTCGACCGGCTCACGGGCGAGCTCGCGGCGCACGGCATGGGCCTCCTGCTCGACTTCGTGCCCAACCACATGGGCGTCGGCACCTCCGACAACGCCTGGTGGAACGACGTCCTCGAGAACGGCCCGAGCTCGCTCTACGCGCCGTTCTTCGACATCGACTGGGCGCCGCTCAAGACGGAGCTCAAGCACAAGGTGCTGCTCCCCGTGCTCGGCGACCACTACGGGCGCGTGCTCGAGCGCGGCGAGCTCAAGATCGAGTTCGAGAGCGGCGCGTTCGTCCTCCGGTACTTCGATCACGTCTTCCCGGTGAACCCGCGGACGTTCGGGATGGTCATCGGGCCGCTCGTGCCCGGCCTGACCGCCGCGCTCGGCGAGGAGCACGACGCGCTCCTCGAGCTCCAGAGCATCCTGACCGGGCTCCGCAACCTGCCGCCGCGGACGGAGACGCAGCGGGCCAAGGTGATCGAGCGGCGGCGCGAGAAGGAGGTCCTCAAGCGGCGGCTCGCGACGCTCGTCGCGGACTCGCCCGACGTCGCGGCGGCGGTGGCGGAGGGCGTCGAGCGCATCAACGGCAAGGCGGGCGATCCGCGGAGCTTCGACGCGCTCGAGGCGATGCTCGAGGAGCAGGCCTACCGGCTGAGCTTCTGGCGCACCGCCGCCGAGGAGATCAACTACCGCCGGTTCTTCGACATCAACGAGCTCGCGGCGATCAAGATGGAGCACCGGCCGGTCTTCACCGAGGCGCACCGGCTCGTCTTCGAGCTCTGCGAGCGCGGCCAGGTCACCGGCCTGCGCATCGATCACCCCGACGGCCTGTGGGATCCGATCGGCTACTTCGAGGACCTGCAGCGGGGCTACCTAGTCGAGCGCTGCCGCCGCCGCTTCCTCGCCGAGGCAGCGGGCGAGCCCGAGCCGCGGAGCCTCGACGACGCGCGCCGGAGGCCGCCCGCCGCCGCCCGCTTCGCCAGGCTGGAGCCGGCGATCCGCGCGGCCATCGAGGAGCGCGTGGGCGCCGGGGGGGCGCACGGCGCGCAAGGCTCGTCGATCGAGCGGCCGATGTACGTCGTCGTCGAGAAGATCCTCGCCCGCGGCGAGACGCTGCCCGAGGCGTGGCCCATCCACGGGACGAGCGGCTACGACTTCACCGCGGCGGTGGGCGAGCTCTTCGTCGACTCCTCGAGCGAGGCGTCGATGACCGCGATCTACGAGCGGTTCATCGGCGATCAGCTGGAGTTCGACACGCTCGTCTACGAGAAGAAGAAGGTGATCCTGCGGACGGCGCTGGCGAGCGAGCTCAACGTGCTCACGCACGCGCTGAACCGGCTCACCGAGCGCGACCGCCGCTTCCGCGACTTCACCCTGGGCTCGCTCAACGACGCCCTGCGCGAGGTGATCGCGTGCTTCCCGGTCTACCGCACGTACGTCAACGAGCGGACGCCGACGATCTCGGACCACGACCGGGTCGCGATCGGCCGCGCGATCGCCCTCGCGCGCCGGCGCAACCCGACGATGGAGGCCACGATCTTCACGTTCGTGCGCTCGGTCCTGATGCTCGATCCGGATCTCTTCCGCGAGGAGGACCGGCGCCACTTCTGCGAGTTCGTGATGAAGTTCCAGCAGCTCACCGGGCCGGTGATGGCCAAGGGGCTGGAGGACACGTCGTTCTACATCTACAACCGGCTCGTGTCGCTCAACGAGGTCGGCGGCGAGCCCGAGCGCTACGGCGCGAGCGTGCTCGCGTTCCACCGCGCCAACGTGCAGCGGCAGAAGACGTGGCCGTACTCGATGCTCGCGACGTCGACGCACGACACGAAGCGTAGCGAGGACGTCCGCGCGCGCATCAGCGCGCTCTCGGAGATCCCGTCCGCCTGGGAGGAGGCGCTCCAGCGCGCCGCCGCCGCGGCCGCGCCGCTCAAGGCCGAGATCGAGGGCCGCCTCGCGCCGGACAGCAACGAGGAGTACCTCTTCTACCAGACGCTCCTCGGGAGCCTGCCGATCGAGCCGCTCCTCGGCGCCTCCAGCGGCCCGCGGGCGCCCGAGGGCGACGCGCTCTCGGCCTACGCGGGTCGCCTCGTGGACTACATGCGCAAGGCCACGAAGGAGGCGAAGGTCAACACGTCCTGGATCGACGCGCAGCCCGAGTACGACGCCGCCGTCGAGGCGTTCGTGCGCAAGGCGATCGCGTCCGCGGACGTCCTGGGCGCGCTCCTGCCGCTCGCGCGCGTGGTCGCCTACCACGGCATGTGGGGCTCGCTCTCGCAGACGCTCCTGAAGCTCACGTCGCCGGGCGTGCCGGACATCTACCAGGGCAACGAGGTGTGGGACTTCAGCCTGGTCGACCCCGACAACCGGCGCGCGGTCGACTACGCGTCGCGCGAGGAGGCGCTCGCGGAGATCCGCGCGCGGTGGAACGGCGGCGACCTCGCGCTCGCGCGCGAGCTCTGCGCCGAGGCGCGCGACGGCCGCATCAAGCTCTTCGTCACGCACGTGGCGCTCGAGCTGCGCCGGCGGCACCCGGCGCTCTTCGGGGCCGACGGGGCCTACGCCCCGCGCGCCGTGATCGGCGAGCGCGAGACGCACGTCGTCGCCTTCGCGCGCCGCGACCCGAAGGACGGGCGCTCGGCCGTCGTGATCGCGCCCCGGTTCAGCGCGCGGCTGCTCGGCGGCGCCTCTGCCCCGCCGACGGGGAAGGTGTGGGCGGGGACCTTCGTCGACGTGGAGCCCGGCCTCTACACGGATCTCTTCACCGGCGCCGAGATCGAGGCGTCGCCTTCCGCTTCCTTGCCGCGCGATGCCGTCGCGACGTCCGAGCCAAAGGACGGCGCGGCGCTCCCGCTCGACCGCGTGCTTTCCGATTTTCCCGTCGCCCTGCTCGTGCGGGCGACGCAGCGAGGTCAGTGACATGAAGGCGATTCGCACGATGGGCGCATGGCTCGAGGGCGGCGCGGTCCGCTTCCGGGTCTGGGCGCCCGACCACGATCGGATCGAGATCGTCACCTACGGCAAGGACGGCGAGGAGATCACGGGCGCGCTGCCCGCGGCCCCCACCGGCGGCGGCTACTTCGAGGCGACGGCGCCGGGCCTCGGGGCGGGCGCGCTCTACAAGGTGCGCATCGACGGGGAGGGGCCGTTCCCGGACCCCTACTCCCGCGCGCAGCCGTTCGGCGTGCACGGCCCGTCGGCGGTCGACGACCCCTCGTTCGTGTGGACCGACGCGGGGTGGAAGGGCGTCGCGCTCGAGGATCTCGTCCTCTACGAGGTGCACGTCGGCACGGCGACGCCGGAGGGCACGTTCGACGCGCTCATCGGGCGGCTCGCCGACCTGCGGGCGCTCGGGATCACCGCCATCGAGCTCATGCCTGTCGCGAGCTTCCCGGGCGAGCGCGGGTGGGGGTACGACGGGGTCGATCTCTTCGCCCCGGCAGCGGCCTACGGCGGCCCGGAGGGCCTCCGCCGCCTCGTCGACGCGGCCCACGCCGCGGGGCTCGGGGTGATCCTCGACTGCGTCTACAACCACTTCGGCCCCGACGGGAACTACCTCCGCGCCTACGCGAAGCGCTACTTCACCGATCGCCACAAGACGCCCTGGGGCGACGCGGTGAACTACGACGGCGAGGGCGCCGAGCAGGTGCGCGCGCTCGCCATCGCGAACGCCGAGATGTGGATCCGCGACTTCCACATCGACGGCCTCCGCCTCGACGCGACGCACGCGATCCTGGACGACACCGAGCCCCACATCCTCCGGGAGATCGCCGAGCGCGCGCGGGCGGCCGGCGCGGGGCGGCGCGTCGTCGTGATCGCCGAGGACAGCACCAACGACACGCGCCTCGTGACCCCCGTCGAGCAGGGCGGTTACGGCCTCGACGGCGTGTGGGCCGACGACTTCCACCACGAGCTCCGCGTGCTCTTCGCCGGCGATCGCGACGGCTACTTCGAGGACCACCGGGGCACGGCCGAGGACATCGCCGCGACGATCCGCAAGGGGTGGCTCTACGAGGGGCAGGTCTCGAAGCACTCGGGCAAGCCGCGCGGGACGCCCGCCGCGCCGGTGCCGCCGCCGCGGTTCGTGCACTGCATCCAGAACCACGATCAGATCGGCAACCGCGCGGTCGGCGACCGGCTCGGGGACAAGGTGAGCCCGGCGGCCTTCCGGACGATGTCGGCGCTGCTCCTGCTCACGCCGTACACGCCGCTCCTGTTCATGGGCCAGGAGTGGAACGCGCGGACGCCGTTCCAGTACTTCACCGATCACAACGCCGAGCTCGGCCGGCTCGTCACCGAGGGCCGCCGGCGCGAGTTCCAGTACTTCACGTCGTTCGGCGGCGCGGAGGTGCCGGATCCGCAGGATCCGCGCACGTTCCAGCGCTCGAAGCTCGACTGGAACGAGCGGCAGCGGCCGGAGCACGCCGGCGTGCTCGCCTGGTACCGCGAGCTCCTCGGCCTGCGCGCGTCGCACCCCGCGCTGCGGAGCCGCGCGCGCGACGCGTTCTCGGCCGAGGCGCTCTCCCCGGACGCGGTCCGGATCGAGCGCCGCGGCGGCGAGACCGCCGTGGTCGCGCTCGTCGCGCTCCGCGGCGCGCTCGACGTGGACCTCGGCCGCCCGGAGGCGCGGGTGCTCGCGTTCAGCGAGGAGCCGCGGTTCGGCGGCGCGGCGCAGCGGGCGCCGCTCGAGCGCGGCCGGGCGGCGTTCGAGGGCCCGGCGGTCCTGCTCGTCGAGGTGCCGCTCCGGTGACGCCCGTCACGTTCACGCCCATCGGCGTGGTGCGCACCCCGTTCCCCGACCGCGTGAGCGCGCCGCGGCAGCCGCACGCCGCGGCCGGGGCGGAGGGCACGATCGAGCTCGTGCCCGGCCGCGGCCTGGAGCACGCGCTCTGCGACATCGAGGGGTGGGACTACCTCTGGGTGGTCTTCTGGTTCCACCTCAACGAGGGCTGGCGCCCGAAGGTCCTGCCGCCGCGGAGCGCCGGCAAGCGGCGCGGCGTGCTGTCGACGCGCTCGCCGCACCGCCCGAACCCGATCGGCCTCAGCGTGGTCAAGCTCCTCGGGGTGGACGGCCTCACCTTGCGCGTGAGCGGCGTGGACATGATCGACGGCACCCCGGTGCTCGATCTGAAGCCGTACGTGCCCTACGCCGACGCCTACCCGCACGCGCGCACCGGCTGGGTCGCGCCGCTCGCGCCGGGCGAGGCGCCGGCGGATCCGGAGCCGGGGTTCGAGGTGGTCTGGAGCGAGCGGGCGGCCGAGCAGGCCGCCTGGCTCGACGCGACGCACGGGGTCGCGCTGCGGGAGCGGGTGGACCGCGCGCTCGCGCTCGGCCCGCAGCCGCACCCTTACCGGAGGATCCGCGCCGACGGGGACGCGATGCGGCTCGCGGTGACCTCGTGGCGGGTGCGGTTCAGGGCCGAGGGGAGGCGGATCGAGGTGCTGTCCGTGGCGACCGGCTACCGCGAGAAGGAGCTCTGGAGCGGAGACGCGCCCGAGCTCGCCGCGCACCGGCAGTTCGTGGAGCGGTTCGGACGCGGCTAGCACCGCGCGTGAGGATCAGAGATCCCGCCAGGGATCTGCCTCGCGAGCGAAGAGAGAGTTCAACGCAAAGACGCAAAGGCGCAAAGACTCAAAAATACATCATATTTGTTCTTTTTGCGCTTTGCGCCTTTGCGTTGCGCTCTCTCCGGCTCTCCGGATGGCATGCCGGGAACTCCGCATCAGCGGTGCGTCTCCGGCCCTTGCGGAACGAGCTGAGCGCAGACAAAGCGTCCACGGCGTTTCGCCGGCAATGCCCGGTGGAATCGCGCGACGCGAATCGAATGAGTGTGATCTCCACGAAGCAGGGGCGCAGGGCTGAGCCGCGGAGGGCTGAGCCGCGGGGGGCCGAGCCGCGCGGGATGGATCTGCACTTCCGTCTGCTCGCCGAGAGCATCCCACAGCTGGTCTGGGTCGCGGGCAGCGACGGCTCGTGCGATTACGTCAACGGCCGCTTTCGCGAGTACACCGGCCCGGCCGCGGACCAGGTGACGCGCCTGGGCCTGGCCGCCGTCATCCATCCGGAGGATGCGGTGCGCTGCTCCGCGGCGTGGCGGGCGGCCGTCGAGCGGGGCGCGGCCCTCGAGCTGGAGTTCCGTGTGCGGCGGCATGACGGCGCCTACCGCTGGTTCCGCGGCCGAGCCGAGCCCGTCCTCGAGGATGCGGGCGGCCGGGCGGGCCGCTGGCTCGGCACGGCGGCCGACATCGACGAGCGGGCGCGAGGAGAGGGGGCGCCGCGCGGGCAGAGCGAGGCCGAGCTGCATCCCGGGTCGACCCTCCTGGCTCAGGCCGGCGAGGAGCGCCTGCGCGAGAGCGAGGAGCGACTGCGGCTGGCCCTCGAGGGCGGCCAGCTCGGCGTCTGGGAGCTGGATGTGCCGAGCGGGGGCCTCTTCTGGTCGGAAAAGGCGTGTGAGTGCGCGGGCATCGACGCGGCGCAGTTCGGCGGCACCCTCGACGATTTCGAGCGGCTCCTGCACCCCGACGACCGGGACGAGGTCTGGGCGCGCTTCGACAGCGCGATGCGCGGCGAGGCGGACTGCTCCGCCGAGTTCCGCATCCTCCATCCCGACGGGCAGGTGCGCTGGGTGCACAGCCGCGCGCTGGTGCAGCGGGATCGCGACGCGCGCCCGCGTCGGCTCGTGGGCGTGGTCGGGGACATCACCCCCCGGAAGCTCTCGGAGCTGGCCCTCCGGGAGAGCGAGGAGCGCTTCCGCAACATGGCCGATCAGTCGCCCGTGATGATCTGGATGACGGGCTCCGACGGCCGCGCCACGTACGGCAACCGGTGGTGGACCGAGTTCTCGGGCCAGGACGACTCGGCCTACCTCGGCTTCGGCTGGCTCGACGCGATCCACCCCGAGGATCGCCCGGCCACGTTCGAGATCTTCCGGCGGGCCGAGGCGCGGCGCGAGCCCTTCCGGGTGGATTACCGCCTGCTCCGGCGCGACGGCGAGTACCGCTGGTGCATCGCGTCGGGCTCGCCGCGGCTCGGCCCGGACGGCGAGTTCCTCGGCTACGTCGGCTCGGTCATCGACATCACCGAGCGCAAGCAGGCCGAGCTCCTGCTCCAGGAGAGCGAGGAGCGATTCCGTCGCGCCGTGATGGCGATCCCGTTCCCCATCATGATTCACGCCGACGACGGCCGGGTCGTCGGCGTCAACCCCGCGTGGACCGACATCACCGGCTACGCCAGCGAGGAGATCCCCACCATCGACGCGTGGCTCGACCGGGCGCACCCGGCCCAGAAGGACGTCGTCCGCGCCAGGATCAAGGCCCTGCACGCGCTGGACGGCGCCTCCACGGGCGAGCTCGAGGCCGCGGTCACCACGGCGCGCGGCGAGCAGCGCACGTGGCTCTTCCGCGGGGCGCCGCTGGGCAAGGACGCGGCGGGCAGGCGGCTCGTCATCAGCATCGCCCACGACATCACCGAGAGGAAGCAGGTCGACGACATGGTCCGGAAGAGCGAGGCGAAGTTCCGGACGCTCGCCGACGCCATGCCGCAGATCGCCTGGACGGCGCGCCCGGACGGCAGCGTCGATTACTACAACCGCAGGTGGTACGAGATCTGCGGCCTGAGCGAGGGCGAGGTGACCGGCGACATCTGGGTCTCCTTCGTGCACCCGGACGATCGCCGGAGGTGCACGGACAGCTGGCGCCGCTCGGTCCTGTCCGGCGAGCCGTTCGACATCGAATACCGCTTCTGGGTCCTCGCTGCCCGCGAGCACCGCTGGTACCTCGGCCGCGCGGTGCCGGTGCATGGGCCGTCGGGCGAGATCGTGAAGTGGTATGGCACCTGCACGGACATCCACGATCGGAAGTGCGCCGAGGCCACGCTGAGGGAAGCGGACCAGCGCAAGAACGAGTTCCTGGCGATGCTCGCCCACGAGCTGCGCAACCCGCTCGGGCCCCTGCGCAACGCCGCCGAGCTCCTGCGGCGGTCCGGGCCCCAGCAGCCGTCGACGGCGTGGGCGTGCGGCGTGCTCGAGCGGCAGGTCTCGCACATGGCCCGGCTGGTGGACGATCTCCTCGACGTCTCGCGCGTGGCCCGCGGCCGGATCGAGCTGCGCAAGCAGCGCTGCGACCTCGCGCTGCTGCTCCGGCAGACCGCCGAGGACTACCGCAGCACGCTGGAGGCGAGCGGCCTCGCGCTCGCGCTGGAGATCCCGGCCGAGCCGCTGTGGGTCCACGGCGACCGGACCCGCCTGTCGCAGGCCATCGGCAACGTGCTGCACAACGCGAGCAAGTTCACCCCGGCCGGCGGACGGGTGACGGTCGCCCTGTCGGCGGCGCCGGAGAGCTCGGCCGCGATCCGCGTCCGCGACACGGGCATCGGCATGGAGGCGGCGATGCTGGCGCGCGCGTTCGAGCCGTTCAGCCAGGCCGACTGCAGCCTGGACCGCAGCCGGGGCGGGCTCGGCCTGGGCCTCGCGCTGGTCAAGGGGCTCGTCGAGCTGCACGGCGGCGCGGTCTCGGCCGAGAGCGCGGGCATCGGCCGCGGGACGGAGGTGGTCCTCCGCCTGCCGCTCTCGCGCGAGGTCGCGCCGTCGGCCGAGAGCGCCGCGCCGGGCTCGGACCTCGCGGCGCGATCGCTGCGCATCCTGATCATCGAGGACAACGTCGACGCCGCGGAGACCCTGCAAGCGCTGCTCGCCATGGAGGGCCACCGGGTCGAGGTGGCCCTGTCCGGGCCCGCGGGCGTCGACGCGGCCCGCGCGTTCCTGCCGGAGGTCGTCCTGTGCGACATCGGCCTCCCCGGCGGGATGGATGGGTACGGCGTGGCGCGCGCCCTGAAGGGGAGCCCGGGCACCTCGCCCTCGCTCATGATCGCGCTGACCGGCTACGGCCGGGAGGAAGATCGGCGCCGGGCCCAGGAGGCCGGCTTCGCGATGCACCTCGTCAAGCCGATCGAGCCGAGCGCGCTGCAGACCGTCCTCGCCTCGATCGCGGCGCGGGGGTGAGCGGAGGCGGGCGCGGGCCGCCTCGACGATCGATCACCAGGCGGTCCACCCGCCGTCCACGGCCATCGCGTGCCCGTTGATGTACGTCGCGCGGTCGGAGAGGAGGAACGCGGCCGCCTCGGCCACCTCGTCGGGCGATCCCAGGCGATCCATCGGCTCCAGGGCGAGCAGGGCCTTCTCGTCGACCAGGTTGTTCTTGATCGCGCTGTCGTACATGGGCGTCCGGATGGGCCCCGGGCACACCGAGTTCACGCGGATGCCGCGCTTCGCGTACTCGAGCGCGGTGGTCTTGGTCAGCCCGACCAGGCCGTGCTTGGAGGCCACGTAGGCCGGGAGCGACCCGACGCCGGCCAGGCCCGCGACCGACGCGTTGTTCACGATGGCGCCGCCTCCCTGCTTCAGCATCTGGGCGAGCTCGTATTTCATGCAGAGGAACGGGCCCTTGAGGTTCACGGCGAGGGTGCGATCCCAGTTCTCCTCGGTGCAGTCGGCCGTGGCCGCGATCGCCCCGTCGATGCCCGCGTTGTTGAAGGCCCCGTCGAGGCGGCCGTGGCGCTCGACCGCGCGCGCCACGATCGCCTCGGCGTCGCTCGCCCGCGTCACGTCGGCCCGGACGAAGACGGCGTCGCCGCCGCGCTCCTGGATCCTCCGCGCCGTCGCCTCGCCGTGATCCTCGTCGATGTCGGCGAGGACGAGCCGCGCTCCGTGACCCGCGAACACGAACGCGGACGCCTGTCCGATCCCCGAGCTCGCGCCCGTGATGGCGATGATCTTGTCCTCAAGCAAGCGTGCAGTCATGGGGCCCTCCTTAGTTCGCACGCTAACCTCGCGCCCTGACCGCAACAAGCCGACCACCTCGGCGGCGCCTCGCCCGGCTCCGCGCCGTGCTCGGGTGCGCGCCGGCGCGGGTCGAGCGCGGGATCGCGCCGCGCGCGGGGGAGCGCCGGTGCGCCCCGCGCGCGAGCCGCGCGCCGCCGCGCCGGCCCGGCCGAGCGATGTGGCCCGCCCGCACACCGGCGCTGGCTCGACCTTTGAAGAGGCCCAGAGCCCAGCGCGGAGGATCATGGGGCGTTCGGGGACGGGCTGGATCGGTCTCGCCGGCGCGGGGAAGAGCCGCGGCGGCGGCAGCGCGCGGCGGCTCCGCCGCTCGCCTGGGCGCGATCTGCACGGGCGCGCCGGGATCGCGCGGCTGCGCGCGGAGGTGGCCGGCCTGTTCGGCGACGGTGCGCGCGCCGCGCGCATCGAGCGCGACCTCGCCGCGGTCCCCGGCGTCGCGTCCGCGCGGGCGAGCGCGAGGACCGGGCGGGTGCTCGTGCGCGTGCGGGAGGACGCGGCTCACCTGGCCGCCGTCGTGCTCGCCGCCTACGCCGTCCCCGGCGCCCCGCCGCCGCCGTCCGCGCGGCGCGCCGCGCTGGCCCTGGCCGAGGGCGTGGGCGCGCTCGTCCGCGGCGCGCGCCGCCGCCTGCGCCGCGAGGGCGCGGCCGAGCGCGAGCGCGGCGTCGGGGCGGCGTGGGCCGCGCGGGGCGAGCGCGGCGGCGGGGCGGCGTGGACCGCGCGGGGCGAGCGCGCGCCGGCCGCGCGGGGCGAGGGCGCCGCCGCCGTCGACCGGGCCCACGCGGAGGACGCGCGCGAGGTCGCCCGCGCGCTCGGGGTCGACCCGGCCGCGGGGCTCGGCGCCGCCGAGGCGCTGCGCCGCCTCCGCGAGGTCGGCCCCAACGAGCTGGCGGGCGTCGCGACCCGCTCGTCGCTCGAGATCCTCGCCGAGCAGCTCTTCACCGTGCCCACCGCGCTGCTCCTCGGCGCGGCGGGCCTGTCGCTCGCGCTCGGCGATACGGTCGACGCGGGCGCCGTCCTCCTCGTCGTCGGCGCGAACGCGGCGATCGGCACGTACACCGAGTCGCGCGCCGAGGAGCTCCTGCACGCCTGGGGCGCTCTCCGGGTCGGGTGGGCGCGCGCCGTGCGCGACGGGCGCGAGCAGCGGCTCGCCGCCTCGGAGATCGTGCCGGGCGACGTGCTGGCGCTCCGCGCGGGCGAGCCGGTCGTCGCGGACGCGCGCGTCGTCGCGGCGCGCGACCTCGCCGTCGACGAGAGCACGCTGACCGGCGAGAGCGAGCCCGCCGAGAAGGGCGCCGCGAAGGTCGACGCCAGCGCGCCGCTCGCCGAGCGCCGCGGCATGGTGTACGCGGGCACCACGGTCGCCTCTGGCGAGGGCGCGGCGGTGGTCGTCGCGACGGGCGGCCGGACCGCGCTCGGGGACATCCAGCGCGCGCTCTCCCGCGAGGGCGAGCGCACCCCGCCGATCGAGCGGGAGCTCGCCTGGATCGGCCGGCGCCTCGCGGCCTTCGCGCTCGCGAGCTCGTCGGCGGTGGTGACCGTCGGCCTCGCGCGGCGGCGGCCGCTCCGCGAGCTCGCGCGGAGCGCCGTCGCCCTCGGCGTCGCCGCCATCCCCGAGGGGTTCCCTGCCGTGGGCACCACCGCGCTCGCGCTGGCGAGCCGCCGCCTGCGCGGCCGCGGCATCGTCATCCGCCGCCTCGCCGCGGCCGAGACGCTCGGCGCGGTGAGCGTCGTCTGCGCCGACAAGACCGGCACGCTCACCGAGAACCGCATGCGGGTCGCGGAGATCTTCCTCCCCGGCGAGGGCGTCCTGCGGGTCGCCCGCGCCGCGCGCGGCGAGCGCGGCGGCGGCGATCGCGACGGCGCCGGGCCGCCGCGCGAGATCGCGCTCGTCGGCGAGGACGGGCGCGAGGTCGCCGTGAGCGCCCCGCGCGTGCACGCGCTCGCGCGCATCGCCGCGCTCAACGCCGACGTCGAGCTGAGCGACGTCGGCAAGGTCGTCCAGGGCAGCGGCACGGAGCGCGCGCTCGTCGAGTTCGCGCTCGCAGCCGGCTACCCCGTGTCGGCGCGGCGCCTCGCGGCGCGGCGCGTGAGCGAGGAGCGCCGCTCGGCCGAGCGCTCGTTCATGGTGACGGTCCACGATCACCCGGAGCTCGGGCACATCGAGCTCGTGAAGGGCGCGCCCGAGCAGGTGGTCGCGCGCTGCGACGCCCCGCCCGGCGCGGGCCGCGACGAGGTGCTCCGGCAGAACGACGCGATGGCCTCGCGCGGCCTGCGCGTGCTCGCCCTCGCGTGGCGGCGGGACGGCCGGCCGGACGACGACGCCCCGCTCGAGCTCGCCGGCCTCGTCGGGCTCCGCGACCCGGCGCGCGAGGGCGCGCGGGAGGCGCTCGCGACCCTCTCCGGCGCGGGCATCCGCACCCTGATGCTCACGGGCGATCAGGAGCGGACCGCGCGCGCGATCGGCGCCGAGCTCGGCATCCCCGCCGACGCCGTGCACAGCCGGGTCACGCCCGAGGCCAAGCTCGACATCGTGCGGGCGCTCCAGCAGCGCGGCGCGATCGTCGCCATGACGGGCGACGGCGTGAACGACGGCCCCGCGCTCAAGGCCGCGGACGTCGGCGTGGCCATGGGCAAGCGCGGCACGGACATCGCGCGGGCGGTGGCCGACGTGGTCCTCGCCGAGGACGACCTGCCGAGCCTCGCCGAGGCGGTCCGCGAGGGCCGCCGGCTGCATGACAACGTCCGCCGCGCGATCGCGTACTTCGTCGCCACGAACGCGAGCGAGGTGCTCGCGATGCTGGCCGGCGCCCTGGTCGGCGCCTCGCCGCTCACGCCGCTTCAGCTCCTCTGGATCAACCTGCTCACCGACATCGCGCCCGCGCTCGCGCTCGCGCTGGAGCCGGCCGAGCCCGGCGTCATGCGGCGCCCCCCGCGCGATCCGGCCGCGCCGCTGCTCGGCCGCCGCGACCTCCGCGCGCTGGGGCTCGACGCGGCCACGATGTCCGGGGCCTCGCTCGCGGCGTACGCGATCGGCGGCCGCGCGACCGCGGGGTCGAGGGCGTTCACCGCGCTCGTGACCGCGCAGCTGCTCCACATCCTCGCCTGCCGCGCCGGCGCCCCGGAGGGCGCTCCGGGCCCGCTCGCGCGCCGGGACAACCCGCACGTCGCGCGCGCGCTCGCCGCGACCTCCGCGCTCCAGGCGCTCGCGCTCGGCTCGCGCTCTCTCGGCCGCCTGCTCGGGGCGCCGCGCCTCGCCGCCGGCGAGCTCGCGCTCGCGCTGATCGCGGGCGCGCTGCCATCGCTGGTCCGCGGGTCTCCGGCGCGCGCCGCGGGCGCCGGCCGCGAGATCTCGATCGTCCGCCCGGTCGACTCGGTCGACCTCCTCGACGTCGAGCGCATCGACGACGGCGCGCGCGGCGCGCGCGCCGCCGGTTCGCGAAAGGGGGATACGGCATCATGAGGTTTCATCCACCGTCGTTCGCCCTCGGGGTCGGCAGCGCCGTCCTCCTGATGGGCAAGAAGCAGCACCTCCGGCCGGTGGTCGTCGAGATCGCGGCGCTCGGGCTCCACCTGGGCCGGCTGGGCCTCGCCCTGGTCGAGCGCCAGCGGGAGCACGCCGAGGATCTCTGGGCCGAGATCGCGGAGCGCGCGCGGCGCACGGCCGGGGGCGCGGAGCGGGGCGCGCGCGCGGCGCGCCGGAGCAACGGCGCCTCCGAGCTCCACGGGGAGCCGTCGTCATGAGGCTGCCGCCGGTGCTCGTCGCCCACGTGCTGGAGCGGCGCGTCCGCCTGCGCGCCCCGGCGCTGACCGGCCATCGTCGCGCGTGCGAGCGGGTCGCGGAGCAGCTCGCGGCCGATCCCGCCTGCGAGGTCGTGACGGTCCGACCGGTCACGGGCTCGGTGATCGTCGAGCGCCTCGAGGGCGGCCTCGACGCGGAGCGGCTGCGCGCCCGGCTCGCCGAGCTGGTCGGCGAGGCGCGCGACGACGACGGCCGCCTGATCGCCGCCCCGCGGCCCGAGGGCCACCCTGGCCCGACGCGCGTCGCGCGCGCCGTCGCGCACGCCGTCGCCGGGATCAACGCGGACGTGCGCGAGGCGATGGATTACCGCGCGGATCTCGGCACGCTCTTGCCGGTCTTCTTCGCGGCGGCCGGGATCGCCGAGGTCGGCGTGACGCGCCGGTTGCCGGTGCCGGCCTGGTTCAACCTGCTCTGGTGGTCGCTCCGCTGGTTCGTGACGTTCAACCCCGCGGCGGTCGCGGAGGAGCTACGCGCCGCCGCCGGCGGGGCGCCGCCGGCCGACGCGGCCGACGGGAACGGCGGCGCGGGCCCGCCCGGTCGCGCGCTGTAGGGCGGGGGATCGCCGCGTGGCGCGGGCCATCGCGCGGCCGTGCGGCTCGCGCCGAGCAGGTGGATGCCGTCCATGACAATGCGCAGGGCGACGGCGAGCCCTCGAGTCCAGCGCGGGTCGATGCGCGCGTTGACCGCCTCGGCGAGCGCGACGGCGATCGGCGTGCTCAGCAACAGGGCGGCGGACGCGCCGATGAACACCGATAGGCGGCTCTGGCGCTCATGGCTGGACCGGCTCCACGCCGCGCGCAGGAGCAAGCGCGGAGAGAGGCAGCGAGAGCATTCCACCGGAGAGCGGATGTTTCTCGTAACGCACCTGCGCGGACACCTTTTTGCGGCGTGAGCGTGCCGGCGCGCTGTCGTGCTCGTTGCGCTTCCCGTCGACCGCGACGTAAAGCGGCGATGCTTCACAACGGTTCGGGATTCGATTGAACCTTGGTTGCGCCGCGCGTACCTTGTTGTCCCAGATCGTAAGCCCCAGAAGCAGAGGGGAACACGTTGATGGCGCGACCGCGATTTTCTACCTGGCTTGGCCTGTTTGTTGCATCACTTGCCGTGTTTCCTGGCTGCAGCTGCGGCAGTGAAGAGCTGACGGTGACCGGGCCTGGGTCGGGCGGCGGTGGGGCCGGGGGTGCTGGCGGTGCGGGGGCTGGCCCTTCGGTGGCGTCGAATGGCGGGGGCGGTGAGGGGGGCAAGGCTGAGGTTGTCGACCGGGGCGTCGCTGCGAGCGATGTGGTCAGCGCGGGCGAGGTCGTGAGCAGCCCGAGCTACCGCATGGTCTTCACGCTCGGTCAGCCGACGCAGAATCAGGGAAAGACGACCTCGCCGAGCTACCGCATGCAGGGCGGGCTCGTCGGGGCGAATGGGAGCTTGCCATGAACGGGATGGGACGGCGTGTCCTCGCGATTTGTGTCCTCCTCGCCGCCTCGGTCGGCCTCGTGCGCGGCGCGTCTGCCGCTGTGCCGACGCAGATCACCCACCAGGGTCGGCTCTTCACGGCCAACGGAGAGCCGGTCAACGACGCGCTCCAGGTGACGTTCGCGGTGTACGCCGCCGAGGCGCCCGAGGACGGCGAGGCGCCGCTCTGGAGCGAGACGATCTCGATCTCGTTCGACGACGGATATTTCTCCACGGCGCTCGACTTCACGGAGGAGCAGGCCGCGAAGGTCTTCAACGGCTCGGTCCGTTACCTTGGAATCACGGTCGCGAACGATCCGGAGATGGAGCCTCGCACGGCGATCGGGAGCGTTCCGTACGCGATGGTCGCGAACAACGCAGTTGGTGAGATCACGCCGAAGCTGGTGAAGATCGGCGACAAGGTCGTCATCGACGAGAACGGCAACTGGGTCGGCAACCCGACTGGGGTCGCGGGGCCGCAGGGTCCTCCTGGGCCCGAGGGGCCTCAGGGGCTGCCTGGCGAGGTGGGTCCTGAGGGCCCTCCGGGTGCTCCTGGGCCCGAGGGGCCTCAGGGGCCTCAGGGTCTGCCTGGCGAGAGGGGTCCTGAGGGGCCCCAGGGTCCTCCTGGGCCACCGGGGCCCGAGGGTCTCCAGGGGCCGGTCGGTCCGTCAGGGGTGCTCGCGACGATCGCGATTGCGGGCAACATTGCCCCCACGTTTCCTGGCTACAGCCCCGAGTACGTCTTCGTCGGTCCTCCGGGGTCGGTGAGCATCACCGGGACAAAGCGCGTGACGGGATCGGCCTCTGCGGCCCTTGGTCTAGGCCCGTCCAGCGCTCCGCTCCTCGCTATGGTCGGCCTCTGTTACCAGCCGGTCGACGAGGCGGGTGTCGGGGGCGATCTCGTCAACTTCTTCGGAAACGCCTATGCGAGCCACTATTTCACGCCGACGCGCGCCACCTACGCTGTCTCTGGCACGACCTCGTTGACAGAGGGCAACTGGAATGTCGGCATGTGCCTCCGCAATGAGGGGGGCAGCGCGATCCTTGGAGCGAGCTCGACGACCGCCGGCAGCCTGGTGAACGGCTGGTTCATCGTCACGAACGACTGAGGGCGAGCGCCTCGCGCTCGAATCCGTACGAGCGATGAGCTCGCTCAACGCAGCTGGCTCGCGTAGCTCTGGAAGGAGCGATGGCTCAGGCGAGCTCGGCGGGGCGCCCGCGCGCCCCCCTTCGAGGGCGCGCGGGCCTGCACCTCAGCGCAGCGCCACCGGGCTCCGCGCGATGTACTCGTCGTAGGCGAGCGTCCGCAGGTCCTCGATCCGCTTCGCGCGCATCGCCTCGATGACCGCCCGCGCGAGCTGGAGATCGGTGATGAGCGGGATGTTCGCGTCGACCGCCCGCCGCCGGATCAGGTACCCGTCCGGACGCCCGAGCTGGTCGTACTCGCGGGGGATGTTGATCACGAGATCCACCTTCCCCTGCTCGATCGCGCTCATCGCCGTCTCTCCCTCGTCCGGCTGCTTCGCGAGGCTCGTGCACTCGAGCCCGAGCGCCCGGAGCGCCTCCGCCGTGCCCGGGGTCGCGTAGATGGGCAGCTTCAGGTGCTCGGCGATGATGCGCGCCTCGTCCGCGAACCAGTACTTGTCCTCGAGCGGCCCGAGCGACAGGAGGACGCCCTTCTTCGGGAACCGGAACCCGGTCGCGAGCAGCGCGTGCAGCAGCGCTTCGTGCACGTCGTCCCCGAAGCAGCCGACCTCGCCGGTGCTCGCCATCTCCACGCCGAGCATCGGGTCGGCCCCCACGAGGCGCGAGAACGAGAACATCGGCGCCTTCACGCCGACGTAATCGAGATCGAGCCCGCGGTTCTCGACCGGCTGCGACACGCCGAGCATCCGGCGCATCGCCTCCCGGACGAAGTTGTTCCCCGTCACCTTGGACACGAACGGGAAGCTCCGCGACGCGCGCAGGTTGCACTCGATGACCTTCACCGTGTTGTGCTTGGCCAGGAACTGCATGTTGAACGGCCCGGTGATCGAGAGCGACCGCGCCACCTGCTGGGCGATCTGCTTGATCCTGCGGATCGTCGCGATGTAGAGCGACTGCGGGGGCAAGACGAGCGTCGCGTCGCCGCTGTGGACGCCGGCGTTCTCGACGTGCTCGCTGATCGCCCAGAGGACGATCTCCCCCCGGTCGGCGACCGCGTCGATCTCCACCTCGCGGGCGTGGGTCTCGAACTTCGAGACGACCACGGGGTAGGCCGGGGACACCGCCTTGGCCCGGGCGAGGATGCGATCGAGCTCGTTGGGCTCGTGCGCCACGCTCATGGCCGCGCCGCTCAGCACGTAGCTCGGGCGCACGAGGACCGGGAAACCGCCGAGCTTGTTCACGATCTCGCCCGCCTGGGCCGCGTCGACGACGTGCGCCCAGCGCGGCTGATCGATCTCCAGCCGGTCGAGCAGATCGCTGAACTTCTTCCGGTCCTCGGCCGTGTCGATGCTCCCCGCGCTCGTGCCGAGGATGCGCGCCCCGGCCTGGTGCAGCCGGAGCGCCAGGTTGTTCGGGACCTGCCCGCCCATGCTGACGACGATGCCGTACGGCTGCTCCCGCTCGTAGATGTCGAGCACCGTCTCGAGGCTGATCTCGTCGAAGACCAGCTTGTCGCACGTGTCGTAGTCGGTGCTGACCGTCTCCGGGTTGTAGTTCAGCATCATGGTCTCGTAGCCGAGCTCCGAGGCCGCGCGGATCGCGTTGACGCAGCACCAGTCGAACTCGACGCTCGATCCGATGCGGTAGGCGCCGGACCCGAGCACCATGATCTTCTTCCGCCAGGACGGCGCGACGTCCGTGGCCGACGCGTGGTAGCTCGAATAGAGGTAGTTCGTCTCGGCGGGGAACTCGGCCGCGAGCGTGTCGATCTGCGCGAGGTGCGGCACGATCCCGTGCCGCTTCCTGAGCTCCCGGAGCGAGCCCCGCGGCGCGCCCGTCAGCGTGCCGATCATCCGGTCGCTGAAGCCGAGCTGCTTGGCCTCCCGGAGCGTCGCCTCGTCGAGCGCGGGCTCCTGCGCCGCCGCGGGCTTGTCGGCCTGCGCCGGGACGGGCACCCGGAGCGTCTTGAGGTCCCGGTGCATCCGCACGATCGGCTCGATCTGGTGCAGGAACCACCGGTCGATCTTGGTGAGATCGTGGATCGCGTCGACCGACATCCCCTCCTGCAGCGCGCGGGCGACGGCGAAGATCCGGAGCGGCGTCGCGTTCTTCAGCGCGTCGGGCAGGTCCTGGAAGGTGAACGCGTCGGGGTCGAGCCCCTTCACCCCGATGTCGAGCATCCGGAGCGCCTTCTGGATGACCTCGGGGAACGTCCTGCCGATGGCCATGACCTCGCCGACGCTCTTCATCTCGCTGCCGATCCGCATCGAGGCGCCGCGGAACTTGCCGAGGTCCCAGCGCGGGACCTTGCAGACGAGGTAGTCGAGCGCCGGCTCGAAGAACGCGGTCGTCCTGCGGGTGATCGCGTTGGCGATCTCCGGCATCGTGTAGCCGACGGCGATCTTCGCCGCGACGTACGCGAGCGGGTAGCCCGTCGCCTTGCTGGCGAGCGCGCTCGACCGGGAGAGGCGCGCGTTCACCTCGATGACCCGGTAATCGACCTTGTTCGGGTCGAGCGCGTACTGGATGTTGCACTCGCCCACGATGCCGAGGTGGCGGATCGTCTTCAGCGCGACCGAGCGGAGGAGCTGGTACTCCTCGTCGTTCAGCGTCTGCGACGGGGCGACGACGATCGACTCCCCGGTATGGATCCCCATCGGATCGAGGTTCTCCATGTTGCAGACGGTGATGCAGTTGTCGCGGCCGTCGCGGACGACCTCGTACTCGATCTCCTTCCAGCCGCGGAGGCACTCCTCGACGAGCACCTGGGGCACGCCGCCGGCGAAGCCGCGCCGCACGGCGTCGTCGAGGTCGCGCTCGCTCTCGACGATGCCGCTGCCCTTGCCGCCGAGCGCGTAGCCGCCGCGGAGCATCACGGGGAACCCGATCTCGCGCGCCGCGGCCATGGCCTCGGCCGCCGTGCGGCAGGCGCGGCTCCGGGCCGTCTTCACGCCGATCTCGTCGAGGCGGTCGATGAAGAGCCGCCGGTCCTCGGTGTCGCGGATGGCCTTGATCGGCGTGCCGAGCACCCGCACGCCGTACTTGTCGAGGATCCCGGCGTCGTGGAGCTCGAGCCCACAGTTGAGCGCGGTCTGCCCGCCGAAGGAGAGGGCGATCGCGTCGACCTCCTCCTTGACGATGATCCGCTCGACGAACTCCGGGGTGACCGCGCAGAGATGGATGCGGTCGGCGAGCCCCTCGCTCGTCTGGATGGTGGCGATGTTGGGGTTCACGAGGACGGTGGCGATCCCCTCTTCCTTGAGGGCCTTGATCGCCTGCGACCCCGAGTAGTCGAACTCGCCGGCCTGACCGATCTGGAGCGCGCCGGAGCCGAGCACGAGCACGCGCCGGGGTTTCTTGGGGAGATAGGCGCCGTACATGGCTCAGCTCCTTCCTGCGGTGGAGGTGGGGCGGGGATCCGCGCCAGCGGTCCCTGCGGATTTGAGTCGCGAATCGGCGGACCCCTTCATCGCGCCGCAGAGGCGCAGGAAGTCGTCGAAGAGGTAGCCGGCGTCCTCGGGCCCGGGCGTCGCCTCGGGGTGGAACTGGACGCTGAAGAACGGGCGCAGCCGCGAGCGGATGCCCTCGTTCGTGCCGTCGTTGATGTTGACGAACCAGGGCTCCCACTCGGCGGGGAGCGACTCGTGCTTCACCGCGTAG
Organism: Sorangium sp. So ce185; assembly: GCF_051526825.1. Lineage (NCBI taxonomy): Bacteria > Pseudomonadati > Myxococcota > Polyangiales > Polyangiaceae > Sorangium > Sorangium sp. So ce185. The sequence continues at coordinate 3,884,332 of NZ_CP150316.1, forward strand.
CCGTGGTTCTGGCTCGTGACGTAGCAGCGGCGGCTCAGGAGGTCCTGCACCGGCTGGTTCACGCCGCGGTGGCCGTACGGCAGCTTGTAGGTGTCGCCGCCGGCGGCGAGCGCGAGGATCTGGTTGCCGAGACAGATGCCGAAGATCGGCTTCGTGTACGTCCCGAGCAGGCCGCGCACCGCGGCGACCAGCTGGCCGAGGTCCTTCGGGTCGCCGGGGCCGTTGCCGATGAGGACGCCGTCGGCGGCCTCGGCGAGCTCGGCGATGGGCGCGTGGAAGGGCGCGCGGACGACGGTGACCCCGCGCCGGAGGAGCGAGCGGACGATGTTGTCCTTCGCGCCCGCGTCGATGAGGAGCACCTTCAGGGGGCCGCCCTCGTACGTGATCGGCTCGCGGGGCGACACGAGGCGGAACACTTCCTCGCGCATGTCCACGGCCTCGGCCGAGCGCTTCACCCGATCCAGGTCCATCTCGGCCGGGAACAGCCAGCCCTTCATGGTGCCGACCTCCCGGAGCCGCCGCGTCAGCGTGCGCGTGTCGATCCCGGTGATCGCCGGGATGCCCTCGCTCGCGAGCCAGGCGCCGAGCGAGCGGACCGCGGCGTGGTGGCTGTAGCGCTCGATGTAGTTCTGGACGACGAGCCCCTGCACCTGGATGCGGTCGGCCTCGTAGGGCCCGTCGACGCTGCCTGCCTGCCGCGGCGCGGGCACGCCGTAGCTGCCCACGAGCGGGTACGTGATCGTCAGGATCTGCCCTTTGTACGAGGGATCCGTGAGCGTCTCGACGTACCCCGTCATGCCGGTGTTGAAGACGACCTCGCCGCTCACCGCGCGCGGGGCGCCGAAGCACCGGCCCGTCATGGTCGTGCCGTCTTCGAGTACGAGCTTCATCCGATTCGCATCCATCCTCTTTGACCGCCTGGGCCGCCGCGGCGCGGACCCTTACGCAGGAGGGGCCGCGAGCGCGTGCTGCGCCGTAGGCCCGTGGGGTACCCGGTCCGCGCGCGCGTTGCGCGGCGGGCCGGCATCATGATCGAGGCTGGGCTTCCAAGCACCTCCGGTCGCTGGAGCCGCCTGCTCCGGCATTCCGTCGAGGTGGGCATCGCGCCCGCCGTCCCGTTCTTCCACATGCCGGGGACGCCCATTTGCCGTCCCCTCGCTCCACGTCAACCAGGAACTTTCGCCTGAGATTTCTCGGCCGCTTCCCGCGCGCTTTTGACGGGCCGCCGGGCTGTGCAGCTCCGGCTAGGGGGTCTGCGCGCGCTCGACGTAGGCCTGCTCGAGGACGAGCGCGTCCATCTTCGTCCGGAGGAAGCAATCGAGCGCCTCCTTGGGGGTGCAAACGATCGGCTCGCTCGCGTTGAACGAGGTGTTCAGGAGGACCGGGGTGCCGGTCAGCCGGCCGAACTCGAGGAGGAGCGCGTGGTAGCGCGGGTTGTCCTTGGCGGTGACCGTCTGGGGGCGGCCCGTGCCGTCGACGTGGGTCACGGCGGGGATCTCGTCGCGGCGCTCCGGCTTGACCTTGTAGACCATGACCATGAACGGGTCCGGCGAGGTCTGCTCGAAGTAGTCGCCGACGCGCTCGAGCGGGAGCGCCGGCGCGAACGGGCGGAACATCTCGCGGCGCTTGATCCGCTCGTTCATGAGGTCCTTCACGTCCGGCCGCCGCGGGTCGCAGAGGATGCTGCGGTTGCCGAGCGCGCGGGGGCCGTACTCCATCCGCCCCTGGAACCAGCCGACCACCTTGCCCTCGCTGATCGCCCTGGCGACGCGCGGGATCAGGTCCTCGTCGGGGAGCGTCTCGAACGCGACCTGCTCCTTCCGGAGCAGCTCGTCGATCGCCTCCTGCGAGAACGCGGGGCCGAAGTAGCTGTGGGTCTGGTGGAAGGCGCGCGGGTTGCCGAGCTTGTGGTGGTGGACGTAGAGCGCCGCCCCGAGCGCCGTGCCCGCGTCGCCGGCCGCGGGCTGGACGAAGACGTCCTCGAACAGCCCCTTCGGCCGGATCTTCCCTGCGGCCACGCTGTTGTACGCGCAGCCGCCCGCGAGGGCGAGGCGCGGTGAGCCGGTGAGGTGCTTCGCGGTCGCGAGCAGCTCGAAGTAGACCTCCTCGAACGCCGCCTGCGTCGAGGCGGCGACCGCCTTGAAGCGGTCCTCCATCCCGCTCTTCGGGCTGCGCGCGGGGCCGAGCAGCTCGACGAGGCGCTCGGCGTGGATGGTGCCGTAGCGGGGCTCGCCCTCCCACGTCATGGAGATGCCCTTCGTGTGGTGCTGGAAGTACTCGAGCCCGAGCTCGAACGCCCCGTCCTTGACGCGCACCACCTGGCGGAGCTTGTCGAGCAGCTCCGGCTGGCCGTAGGCAGACAGCCCCATGACCTTGTACTCGTCGCCGAACTTGGGGAAGCCGAGGTACTGCGTCATGGCCGAGTAGAACAGCCCGAGCGAGTGGGGGAAGGCGACGCGCCGGAGGATCTCCAGCTTGTTGCCGCGGCCGCGCGCCCACATCGTGCTCACGAAGTCGCCGAAGCCGTCGATCGAGACGACCGCCGCCTCGTCGAAGCCCGAGGGGAAGAACGCGGAGGCGAGGTGCGCGCGGTGGTGCTCGACGTTGTGCGACTCGGCGCGGATGCGCTTCGGGTCGACGCCGAGCGCGGCGCCGAGGTGCACCTTCGGGGCGCTCGCGCCGAGCGCGCCCTTGAGGAGCCCCGCTGGCGAGCGCCGGGTCAGCGCGTAGAGGAGCTTGTCGCCGAGGTGCGCCCGCGTGTCGCGCCCGATCGCGATGTGATCGATGTCCTCGACGCGCGCGCCGGCGGCGCCGAGGCAGTACTCGACCGCGAGCCGCGGGAAGCCAGCGCAGTGCTTGATCCTGCTGAACCGCTCCTCCTCCGCCGCGGCGACGAGCTGTCCGTCGACGAGCAGCGCGGCCGACGCGTCGCCGTGATAGGCGTTGATCCCGAGGATGAGCATGTTTCGGCCATCTTCCGGCGCCCCTGCGCGAGGGTCAAGGCGCGCCCGGCGCGCGGGCGCGCTGGGGTCAAGGCGCGCCCGGCGCGCGGGCGCGCTGGGGTCAAGGCGCGCCCGGCGCGCGGGCGCGCGGGGCAAAGACGGCCGCCGCGCGCCATGCGAAGGCGCGTTCGCAGGAGGGCGCGCCGTCAGATCTCGGCGAGGCGGATGGCCTCGAGGCGATCGCCCTCGTCGATGCGCTCCCGATCGGCCGCCACGAGGACGAGCGCCTCGGCCTCCGCGAAGCTCGTGACCGCGCCCGAGGCCTGGTTCGAGGCGATGCGCGCGACGAGCTCGCCGCTCGAGATCTCGAGGCGCGCGCGGAGGAACTCGGCGCGCCCGGTCTGGCGCCGCAGCGCGCCGGCCGCGCGGACGATCACGCGCGGCGGCAACGGCGCGGCGTCTCCTTGGAGCGCGCGCAGGAGCGGCACGCCGAAGAGGACGAACGTGAGCGAGGCAGAGGCCGGGTTGCCCGGCAGCCCGATCACGTGCACGGCGCCGCCGCGCGAGAGCTCGGCGCGCCCCACGGCGAGCGGCTTGCCCGGCTTGATGGCGACGCGCCAGAAGTCGAGCGTCACGCCCGCGGCCTCGAGGGCGGGGCGGACCACGTCATGGTCGCCGACGCTCACGCCCCCGACGGTCACCACGAGATCCGAGCCGCGCAGCGCCGTGGATACGGCCTCGGCGGCGCGGGCCGCGTCGTCGGGGACGAACGGCGCGATGCGGACCGCGGCGCCCGCGGCGCGCGCGGTCGCGGCGATGAAGTAGCTGTTCGACTCCGCGACGGTGCCGGCGGGGCCGGGCGAGCCGGGCCCGCGCAGCTCGTCGCCGGAGCACAGCACCGTGACCACGGGGCGGCGCGCGACGAGGACGCTCGGGCGATCGAGCGCCGCCGCGAGCGCCACCTTCCCCGGCGTGAGGCGCGCGCCCCTCCGCAGCGCGACGGCGCCCGCCGCGAGATCCGCGCCCCGGCGCCGCACCCAGGCGCCGGCGCGCGGCGCCTCTCGCAGGGTGATCTCGTCGCCGCTCCGCGCCGCGTCCTCCTGCGGCACGATCGCGTCGGAGCCGGGCGGCAGCCGCGCGCCGGTGAAGATCCGGCACGCGGTGCCCGGCGTGAGCGTCGGCAGCGGGCGGCCGGCCGCGCTCTCGCCGCGCACGGGGAGCGTCCAGGGCCCGCTGCCCGCGAGCTCGGCCGAGGCGACCGCGTAGCCGTCCATCGCGCTGTAATCGAAGGCGGGCATCGCGTCGGCCGCCGCGATGTCCTCGGCGAGCACGCGCCCGGCCGCGTCGTCGAGCGACACCCGCTCCGGGCCGACCGGGACCGCGGCCGAGAGCAGCCGCGCGAGCGCTTCTTCGAAGGGGATCATCCGCGCTGCTCCTCGTCGCGCGCGCCGTCCTTCGCCGGCTGCGCGTGCCGGTGGTGGTGGCCGCCCTTGCCGGACGCGAGCGCGACCGCGTGCGCGAGCACGGGGCCGATGAGCCGCGTGACGGCGAGCTCCACCGCCTTCGGGCTGCCGGGCAGCGCGATCACCACGAGCCCGCGCACGACGCCCGCGGCGGCGCGCGAGAGGATCGCGTTCGGCCCGATGGCGTCCCAGCTCAGCCGCCGGAACGCCTCGCCGAAGCCGTCGAGCGTCTTCTCGAAGAGCGGCGCGAGCGCCTCGACGGTCCTGTCGCGCGGCGCGATCCCGGTCCCGCCCGTCGTGACGATCGCGTCGGCGGAGCCCGCGCCCGCGATCTGCTCGATCGCCGCGCGCAGGAGCTCGGGCTCCTCGCGCACGACGGCGTGTGACGTCACGGTGAAGCCGGCGTTCTTGAGGAGCTCGCCGAGGAGATGTCCGCCCTCGTCGTCCTCGAGGGTGCGGGTGTCACTGAGCGTCAGCGTGGCGACGCGCACGGGGGAGCGGCTCATGCGGCAGATCTACGCCTCTCGCCGGCGAATGGCGACCTCTTGGTGACGCCGGCGCGATCGTCGCGGGGCTCCCCGCGAACGCGGCGGCCGCCCGGGCTCGGGCGGCGCTCGGGCCTCGTGCCTGCCCGCGCCGCGCCTCGTGTCCGCCCTCGTCGCGCCTCGTGTCCGCCCGCGTCCGGCGGAGGGCGCGCCGCCGGCCGCCGTCCCATCGGGCATCGGCCACGAAGGCCGCGGGCGCGCGCGACGTCGCCCGGCGCCATCGTGATGTCGTTGACGTTGGATGGCTTTCGCATCGCCGCTGCGCTAGGGGAGCGGCGTGTCCGGCCCTCTGATCCCTTACATCGAGCTCCCCGAGATCCCGCTCTCGTTCCTGGAGCACATCCCGCTCGTGGGCCAGCTGATCGATCCGGCGAAGCCGCCCTCGATCAAGCCCTTCGGCACGCTGGTGGCGCTCGGCGTCTACATCGGCGCCGTGGTCGCCACGCGGCACGCGCGCGAGCGGAAGCTGGACGAGAAGAAGATGAGCGAGTTCATCTTCTGGGTCGTGGCGGCCGGCTTCATCGGCGGGCACGTCTTCGACGCGATCTTCTACCACCCGCAGCGCGTCGCCCGTGACCCGCTCTACCTCTTCGCGCTCTGGGACGGCCTGTCGAGCTTCGGCGGCTTCACCGGCGCGCTGATCGGCGCCGCCTCGTGGCGCTTTTACCGCCGCGAGAGGATCCTGCCCTACTGCGAGGTGGTCAACAGCGCGTTTCCGCTCGCGTGGGTCTTCGGGCGCGCCGGCTGTGCATCGGTCCACGATCATCCGGGCCGCCTCTCCGACGCGTGGTTCGCGGTCAAGTACCCGCTCGGGAACGGCGTCGTCGGCCGGTTCGATCTCGGCCTCTACGAGTGCGTGCTCACGATCCCGCTCGCGATCGCGTTCGCGGTGCTCTGGCGCCGGAACCCTCATCGCCCGCTCGGGTTCTATACCGGGGTCATGTGCACCGCGTATGCGCCGGTGCGGTTCGGCCTCGACTTCCTGCGCGAGCGGGAGGGGACGCTCGTCGGCGGCGATCCGCGCTACGGCGGGCTCACCCCCGCGCAGTGGGCCTGCTTCGGTCTGCTCGCGCTGGGCCTTTATTTCCTGCGCATGGCGGCGCGCGGCGAGCCGTCGAGCGCCGGGGTGGGCCCGCTCGACGGCGCCCCGCGCGTCGCGGACGACGATGCGTCCGACGACGAAGACGACGACGAGGGCGATGAAGCTGAGGAGCCCCGCCCCTCCCGCGCTCGGGCGGGCCGGTAATCCTCCGGGCGGGCCGGCGCGGCGCCCGCGTGGATCCCCGGGATTTCCGGGGGCTTGCGCACCGCCTTCGGGTCGTGTCGGACAGATCCGCGCCGCGCGACGCCCTCGCGATCCGGCCGGCGCCGGACTCGACGGCTCCCGGGCGCTGCGCTTCCTGACGGCGGTCCGGCGCCGCCTGCCTCGGCCGGCGCCGCCTGCCTCGGACACAGCGCGGGCGGCGCCGCCTTCCAGGTCCGCCGGCGCTGCGCCTTTCGCGCCGGGGGGGTCAGGACGGCTCCGTACGGGCTTCTTTTGGCTCGCTCGCCCGTGGCGGGTCCCTTGACGCGCCTGGGGCGCTAGATATCGTGGGGTGGAGTTTGCACCAGAGGGTCGGCCCGCCGACCTTCGCTCGATTGAGCTCGGTTGCCCCTTCCGCCGAAAGGGGGGGTCGATCGAGGCGCGCTCGCGAAAGGCTCCGCATCATCGACATCGATCACGGAGCGAGTGGACCAAATAAGAGGGAACGCAGGGGCCAACCCCAGGTTTTTCTACAATGGCTGAAGATTCGCGTAAGTTGTTCGTGGCGGGCTTGCCCGACTCCATCACCGAAGACGTTTTGCGGCAGCTCTTCGAGGCCACCGGCGGCAACGTCGTCGAGGTCAGTCTTCCGAAAGATCGCGCGACAGGTCGTCCGCGCGGGTTCGGCTTCGTCACGCTCTCGACGACCGGCGAAGCCAACGCCGCGCGCGAGTCGCTCGACGGGTCCTTTCAGGGCGGCAAGTCCATCTCGGTCCGCCCCTTCCAGGCCGAGCCGCCGCGCCGCGAGGGGGGGCGCCCGATGGGCGGCCCCGGCGGCGGTCCCGGTGGTGGCCCAGGCGGTGGTCCAGGCGGCATGGGCGGCGGCCCGGCCGCGGCGCCCGATCGGACCCTCTACGTCGGCAACCTCCCCTATGACGCGAGCGTCGAGGAGGTTGAGGGGCTGATCGGCTCGACGGGCGCGGGGCCGGTGGTGCGGGTCCACCTGCCCATGGATCCCGACGGTCGCAAGCGCGGGTTCGGCTTCGTGACGATGGCCAGCGCCGAGGCGGCGCGCGCTGCGATCGATGCGCTGCGCGGCGTGGACGTCCGCGGCCGGCGGCTCGTCGTCAACCTCGCTCACCCGAAGGGCGAGCGGCCCGCGCGCGAGGAGCGCCCCGGCGGCTTCGGCGGCGGCGGCGGCGGCTTCGGCGGCGGTGGTGGCGGCTTCGGCGGCGGCGGCGGCGGCGGCTTCGCCGGCGGCGGCGGCGGCGGTGGCGGCTTCGGCGGCGGGCCTCCGCCGCCCGCGCGCAAGACGTTCGACGATCGCCGGCGGCGCGGCGGTCACGACGGCGACGGCCCTCCCGGCGGCGGTGGCGGTGGTGGCGGCGGCGGCGGCGGCCGTCGCGCCAACAACAAGAACTGGGATCGCGGCCGCAGTGGGGACGACTGGGACGACGAATGAGCTCTCCCGGTTGACAACTGCACCGTTTCCCGTAGGGTAGGCGCCCTCCAGACGGGCGGTCGGGCGTCGCTGACCCCGCTCACGCCCCCCTGGTGCCCTGCCGGTTGCGGTGTCAGCGCCCCCGTGCTGCCCGTGCCTAGGTTCAACCAGGGCCGCCTGTGACACAGGTCGGCCCTGTCTTCGGAGACCTCCGATGCGCGACATCATCAAGCTGACGTGCGGCAACTGCGGCCGCGCGAACTACCACACGACGAAGAACAAGCGGACGATGACGGACAAGTTCGTCATCAAGAAGTTCTGCCCGACCGAGCGCAAGCACACCGAGCACAAAGAAGGCAAGATCTCGAAGGGCTAGGCCAGGCTGCACGCTGCGCAGCTGGCCGTTGCCGCCGGGGCCCGCGCACGCGGGCCTCGGGTCAGGCTCTGCGCCCTCGCGGTGCTCGGCTTAACCTTGTTCATTGTTAGGGCGAAGCGATGATCTTCGACTGGCTCTACGGCCTGTTCTCGAACGATCTCGCGATCGACCTCGGCACCGCCACCACCCTCATCTACGTGAAGGGCAAGGGGATCGTGTCCTGCGAGCCCTCGGTGGTCGCCGTCCAGCGCGATGCTCGCGGCGGCAAGAAGGTGCTCGCCGTCGGCCGCGAGGCGAAGGAGATGCTCGGGCGCACCCCCGGCAACATCCAGGCGGTGAGGCCGCTGCGCGACGGCGTCATCGCCGACTTCGAGATCACCGAGGCGATGCTCCGGTATTTCATCGCGCGCGCTCACAACCGCCGCACGCTGGTCAAGCCGCGCATCATCATCTGCGTCCCGTTCGGCATCACCGAGGTCGAGAAGCGCGCGGTGAAGGAGAGCGCCGAGGGCGCCGGCGCGCGCGAGGTCTTCCTGATCGAGGAGCCGATGGCGGCGGCGATCGGCGCCGGGCTTCCGATCACCGAGCCGAGCGGCAACATGGTCGTCGACATCGGCGGCGGCACGACCGAGGTCGCCGTCATCTCCCTCGCCGGCATCGTCTACTCGCAGAGCGTGCGCGTCGGCGGCGACAAGATGGACGAGTCGATCATGGCCTACATGAAGCGCAAGTACAACATGGCCATCGGCGAGCAGACCGCGGAGCGCATCAAGATCACGATCGGCAACGCGTACCCGCTCGAGCAGCAGCTGACGATGGAGGTCAAGGGGCGCGACATGGTCGCGGGCATCCCCAAGACGGTCGTCGTCAACTCCGACGAGATCCGCGACTCGCTGAGCGAGCCGACGAACGCCATCGTGGACGCCGTGCTCATCGCGCTGGAGCGCACGCCGCCGGAGCTCGCCGCCGACATCGTCGACAAGGGCATCGTGCTCACCGGCGGCGGCTCGCTCCTCAAGAACCTCGACGTGCTCCTCCGCGAGGAGACGGGGCTGCCCGTGATGGTGTGCGACGACCCCATCAGCGCCGTGGTGCTCGGCAGCGGCAAGGCGCTGGATCACCTCGAGCTCTTGAAAGAGGTCACGATCAGCTGAAGGTTGGTCTCACGCCCCGCCCGTGAGCTTGCCGGCGGGGCTCTCTTGCGGCGCGCGCCCCGAGGCGGCGCGCGCCGCGCGCGGCGACGACAGGGGTGGCCTCGCGGGGCGCCCCGTACTACCTGGGTCCGGGAGCCACGGTGAACCTGAAACGCTACCGCGACTTCGTGATCGTGCTGCTGGCGCTCGCGGTGCCGTTCTGGTTCCTGCGCGCCAGCATGCGCGACCCCAAGCAGAACACGGGGGCCGACCGGATCATCATCAGCATCGCGGCGCCGATCCAGTACGCGGCCGCGACCCTGGCGCGCGGCATCTCGAACCTCTGGGGCGACTACATCTACCTGGTCGACGTCAAGGAGGACAACGCCAGGCAGGCCTCGCAGATCGCCCGCCTCCGCGAGCGGGTGCGGAAGCTCGAGGCGCTCGAGGAGGAGAACCGGCGCCTGCGCCGGCTGCTCGATCTGCGCCAGAGCCTCCGCACCGACGTCGTGAGCGCCCAGGTCGTCGGCAAGAGCACCAACGATTTCTTCCGCGTGGTGCGGGTCACGCTCGATCGCGAGGCGCGGGACATCGGCTCGAACCTGCCGGTCCTCTCGGCGGACGGCGTGGTCGGCACGACGCTGAAGAGCGCCGGCGACACCGTCGACGTGCGGCTCGTCGTCGACGGCGGCAGCGGCGTCGACGTGGTCGTCGAGCGCACCGGCGCGCGCGGCTTCGTCCGCGGCACGGGCGACGAGAGCAAGTACTCCTGCAGCGTGGAGTACGTGCAGCGCACCGACGAGATCGAGGTCGGCGATCTCCTCGTGACGAGCGGCGTCGGCCGGCGCTTCCCGAAGGGGATCCCGGTCGGGACCGTCACGCAGGTGATCCGCCGCGATTTCGGCATCTACCAGCAGGTCTACGTCGCCCCGGCCGTCGATTTCTCCCGGCTGGAGGAGGTGCTCATCGTGACGACGACGCCTCCGGAGGAGGCGCCGCCGCAGGCGCAGCGGAGGTGACGCGATGAGAAACTCCGCGTTCCTGGCGATGGGGGCCGCCCTGCTGATCGTTCAGTCGAACCTCTTCCGGCTCATCGGCAAGCTGAACATCCCGGGCTCCACGCCGAGCCTGCTCCTGCCGCTCGTCGTGTTCATGGGGGTGCACGAGTACTCGATCGCGCGCGGCGCGGCGCTCGCGTTCTTGCTCGGCTACCTGCTCGATCTCTTCACCGGCGCGCCCGTCGGCCTGTTCACCTTCATCACCGTGGCGACCTTCGTCGTGTCGCGGGCGGCCGGCGTGCGGCTCGCCGCGCAGACGCTGCTCACGAAGATCGCGCTGGCCTTCGTCTTCGGGCTCGTCGAGGGGGTGCTCATCGTGATCCTCACCGCCATCTTCGGGGGCGACGCGGCGCGCCCCCGCGCGCTCGCCTTGCTCGTCGCGCCGCACGCGGTCTCGACCGCGCTCTTCGCGCCGTTCGTCTTCCGGCTGGCCGAGCGCGTGCACCAGGCGACGATCAACGTCCCGCGGCCGGGGGAGAGCCCGCGGTGAGCCTCCTCGTCCAGCGCTCCGACGTGAGCGAGTTCCGCCGGCGCTTCCGGTGGATCGCGCTCGGCATGGTCGTCGGCTTCATGGTGCTCGTCAGCCGCCTCTTCTACCTCCAGATCCTCGAGGCCGACGAGAACAAGGCGATCGCCCGCGAGAACATCGTGCGGCGGGTGACGCTCGCGACCACGCGCGGCATCATCCGCGACAAGAACGGCAAGGTGCTCGCGGCGAGCCGGCCCTCGTACAACGTGTACGTCGTCCCGCGGCGCCTCGACATGGAGACGACCTGGCCGAAGCTCGTCGAGTACCTCGGCGTCGGCATCGAGGAGCGGGCGCGGCTCGAGGCGCTCATCACCTCGATCCGCGCCGACGACGGCCCGCGCAAGAACCAGCAGATCCTGCTGAAGGAGGACATCTCGCGCGACGCCGTGGCGACGCTGGCCACGCACGACGCCGAGCTGCCAGGGGTCGACGTGGTGCCGGTCCCGGTGCGCTACTACCCCTACGAGGAGGTCGGCTCGCACGTGCTCGGCTACATGGCCGAGGTGGACGCCGAGCGGCTCGCGTCGCTCCGGAGCGTCGGCTACATCGAGGGCGACCGCATCGGCGTCACCGGGATCGAGCGCGCCTGGGAGAGCTACCTCCGCGGCACGCGCGGCTGGGAGAAGGTGCTCGTCGACGCGAAGGGGCGGCGCCGGACGGGCGGCGACGGGATCATCGAGGAGCCGCGGCGGGTCGACCCGATCCCCGGGCGCGACCTCCGGCTGACGCTCGACGCCGACATCCAGAAGGCGATCGACAAGGCGATGCGCGGGGAGCTCGCCGGCGGCGTCGCGGTCGTCGACGTGCGCACCGGGAGGATCCTCGGGCTCTACTCGAAGCCCGGCTACAACCCGAACGCGCTCTCGGGCGGCTCGGGCAAGCAGGTCATCCGCGACGCCTTCCGGCGGCTCTACTCGGATCCGCTGAAGCCCGCTCTCGACAAGACGCTCTCCGGCGCGTACCCGCCCGGCTCCACCTTCAAGCCGTTCACCGCGCTGGCGGCGCTCGAGAAGGGGCTCATCGATCCTCGGCAGTCCACGCGGTGCCGGGGCGCGCTGACGTTCGGCAAGCGCACCTTCCGGTGCACGCACGTGCACGGGCCCGTCGCGATGCAGAAGGCGATCGCCGAGTCGTGCAACGTCTACTTCTACAAGCTCGCGGCGGAGTACGGCGTCGGCATGGACGTCATCGCCGAGATGGGCCAGCGCTACGGGCTCGGCGCGCGGACGGGGCTCGGCATCAACGCCGAGGCGGGCGGCAGGATGCCGACCCGGGCGTGGATGACGCTCCGGAACAAGGGCCAGTTCCGCCTCGGCTTCGGCCTGAACGCGGCGATCGGCCAGGGCGCGACGACGGTGACCGTGCTCCAGCTCGCGCTCGCGTACGCGGCGCTCGCGAACGGCGGCACGCTCTACCAGCCGCAGATCGTGCGGGCCGTCGAGACGAGCGCCGGCACGGTCGTGCAGGAGTTCACGCCGCGCGTGCGCCGCCAGATCGACATCCGGCCGGAGAACCTCACCCTCGTGCACCGGGCGATGGTCGCCGGCGTGAACGAGGAGGGCGGTACGGCCTTCAAGGCGCGCGTCGCCGGCGTCGAGATGGCGGGCAAGACCGGGACCGCGCAGGTCTCGCACCGGCTCACGCGCGGCGTCGAGGCCGAGCGGGTCTGGTATTTCAACCGCGAGCACGCCTGGTTCGCCGGCTACGCGCCGGCGCGCGCGCCCGAGGTGGCCGTGGTCGTGCTGGTCGAGCACGGCGGCACCGGCGGCAAGCACGCGGCGCCGGTCGCCTTCGAGGTCGTCCGCGCCTACCAGGAGCTCGCGAAGGAGCGGCGCGGCGGCCCGAACGAGGGGCCGCGCGCGGGCAAGAGCAGCGCGGGCCGCGCGCCCGCCGCGTCGGGGCGCACGCCATGATCCGGGGCGACTCTCTCTCCTCTCGCGATCGCGACCACTTCGACTGGCCGCTGTTCATCGCCGCGGTCTCCATCGCGGTGCTGGGCGTCGTCAACCTCTACAGCGCCACGAGCGTCTACTCCGGGGCGCGCGCGGAGCTCTACATCAGCCAGGTCTACTGGCTGTTCATGGGCGGCATCATCGGCGGCGTCCTGATCGCGATCGACTACCGGCACCTGGAGCGCCTCGGCTACGTGCTCTACACGTTCGGCGTCTTCTCGCTGGCGCTCGTCTTCGTGCTCGCGCGCGACGTGCGCGGCTCCGCGCGGTGGATCGAGTTCGGCGCGTTCCGCTTCCAGCCCAGCGAGTTCATGAAGGTGTTCCTGGTCATCGCGCTGGCGAAGTTCCTGCACGACGACCCGCGCAACGAGGGCCGCACCCTGCGCGATCTGGCGATCCCGGCGGCGCTGACCGCGGTCCCGGCGCTGCTCGTGCTGAAGCAGCCCGATCTCGGGACGGCGCTCATCCTCGTGTTCGTCTTCCTGACGATCGCGGCGGTCACGCGCGTGCGGTGGAGGAGCGCCGCGCTGTTCGTCGTGTCCATCCTCGTGGCGGTGCCGATCGTCTGGGAGTACGTGCTGCTCGACTACCAGCGCGCGCGCGTCCTCGTGTTCCTCCACCCCGAGGAGGACCTCCTGCACCGCGGCTGGCACGCCCACCACTCGCGGGTCGCGATCGGCAACGGCGGGCTGTTCGGCAACGGGTACCTCCGGGGCACCCAGAACCAGTTCCTCTTCCTGCCGGATCAGTTCACCGACTTCCCGTTCCCGGTCTTCGCCGAGGAGTGGGGGTTCGTCGGGTGCGTGGTGCTCGTGTGCCTCTACGCGTTCCTGGTCGTGTGGGGGATCCGCATCGCGTCGATGGCGAAGGATCGGTTCGGCGCGGTGCTCGGCGTCGGCTGCGCGGCGATCATCTTCTGGCACGCGGTGATCAACCTCGGCATGACGTCGGGCGTGCTGCCGGTCGTCGGCGTCACGCTGCCCCTGTTCTCGTACGGCGGCTCGAGCGTGACCACGGTCATGGTCGCGATCGCGCTGCTCATGAGCGTGTCGATGCGCCGCTACTCCGGCGTCGCCTCGCTCGATCGGCTGTGACGGCGGCGGGGCCGCCCGCGCGCCGCCGCCGCGTCAGATCGCGCTCTCCGCGAGCCGCGCCTCGATCACGAACGCGAACGCCTTGAGCGCGTCGCGCTCGGTGACCTCACCGCCGGTCTGCGCCCTCCGCAGCGCGGCGCGGAAGCCGAGGTAGCGGCGCCCGTCGAGGCCGAGCAGCGCCGGCACCGCCGCCGGGTCGCGCGGCGCGTCGGTCGCGCCCGCGAGCTCCGCCGCCTTGGCGAGGATCCCCGCGACGAGCGCCCCGCAGCGCTCGAGCGCCACGGCGTACCGCTCGGCGGCGATCGCCGCCTCGACCTCCGCGACCGCCTCGCGCTCGGCGGTCGGCCACAGCGCGACGAACGAGAGGCCCGGCTGGGCGAGGTGCCTCGTCGCCGCGGACGGCCCGTCCGCGCGGGCCGTCGCCGGGGCCTCCGCCGACGCGGCGAGCCTCCGGGCGGCGAGCCGCAGCGACGACGGGATCCCGCGGCTCACCGGATCCCTGACGCCGGCGCTGCGCGGCGCGGCGCCGGCGCTCGGCGGGGCGGCCGCGCCGGGGGCGGCCTCGCCCTCGCTCGGGTCGCCGATCGTCGAGTTCGGGGGCATCGTCGACCACGGCCTGCTGGGCGGAGCGAGCCGCGAGATCACCGCGTCGAGCGGCGCCGACGGCGGCGGCGACGCGTCGCGCAGGGCGGTGACGAGCCCGCCCTCGATCGCGTCGAACCCGCCGAGCCCGCTCCCCATCGCGTCGGGCAGGCGGCTCTCGAAGGCGCGCAGCACCGTGGCGCTGATCTCCTCGAGCCCCTCGTAGAGCCCGAGCCCCGTCTTCGCCGAGGTGGCCAGCGAGGCGGCGCGGAACGGGTTCAACATCGCGTCGAGCTCCTCCAGGGGGAGGAGGTCCGGCAGATCGCGCTTGTTGTGCTGGAAGACGAGCGGGACATGCTGCAGCTCCCGCCCCTGCTCGGCCAGGTTCTCGCGCAGGTTCTCGAGGCTCTCCACGTTCGCGTCGGCGCGGACGGCCTGCGAGTCGCTGACGAACACGATGCCGTCGGCGCCCGTGAGCACCAGCTTCCGGGTCGCGTTGAAGTAGACCTGCCCGGGCACCGTGAAGAGCTGGAGCCGCACGTTCATCCCGCGCAGCTGCGGGAGCCGGACCGGCAGGAAGTCGAAGTAGAGCGTCCGGTCGACCGGCGTCGCGAGCGAGACGAGCTTGCCGCGGTACTCGGGCTTCGCCGTGGCGTGCAGGTACTCCAGGGTGGTCGTCTTGCCGCCCAGGCCGGGCCCGTAATAGACGATCTTGAAGACCAGCTCGCGCGACAGTGGGTTCACCGACGCCATGGGCGGCGGCGACGATACACGAAAAGGGGATCGGGGGCGCCGGGGCGTGCGCGGGCGCGCGTCAGGGCGGCCCTGGCCGGGCCCCGGCTGGCCGGCCGGCGCGGCCCCGCGTCATCGGACCCCGACGAGCGGCTCGAGCTTGTCCTTCTGGCCGATCTGCAGCATGAGCGCGACCTGGCCCCGCTGCGCCTGGAAGTAGTCGAGCCGCAGCCGGTGCGTCCCCTCGGCGAGCCGCGCCTCGCCGTCCGCGGTCTTCGCGCTGTGGACCCCGTCGTTGGCGAGCGCGCGCTTGTCGTCGATGTAGAGGATGGCGCCGTCGTCCGAGGTGAGCCGGAGCTGGTACAGGCCCTCCTCGGGCACCTTGAACTCGCCCTCGAAGCGGATCGCGAACCACTCGTTCTGCGCGAGCGCGCCCGGGAAGCCGCCGGAGAAGTCCTGCGACTTCACCTCGAACTTGTCGGTGTACAGGACCGCGAACGGCACGAGCCCGTCGAAGCTCGGGAGCTTCTGGCTCTTCTCGGGGATCACGTACGCGAGCCCCCGGAAGGCGCCGCCCTCGCCGTTGCCGAACGCGATCGGGGCGGTGATGCGCGGGGCGCCCTGCGTGGGCAGGCGCCACTTCGCGGTCTTGCGGCGCGCCGGCTCCGGATCGGGCTTGGCCGGCTTGCGCGACCGGGAGGCCGTCTTGGCGGGGGGAGGGGGGGGCGGCGGCGACGTCTCTGCCGGCTTGCTGCCGCTCTGGATGGTGACATGGCAGCCGCAGAGGAGGGACGCGGCGAGCACGCACGAGGCGATGCGCGATGAGGTTCGGACCATGACGTCTCCTGAGAGGGAACGGACGGTCGCGCCCGCCCCCACGTGAATGCGACGATGGCGCTTAGACGTTCGGGCAGGGCGCGGCAATCAGCGTCACGCGTCGTCAGGGGCGCCCGGCGCGGGCGACCCCGCGGGCTGCGGTCGCGGGGCCCGGAGCGCTCCCCGCGGCGGCCCCCCGGGCGCGTCGCGCTCCTCGCGCCCTGGCGCCTCGAGCCGCGAGAGCCCGTCGATCGACGCCGCGGCGCGCCAGAGCGGCGAGCGCTGGGCGAGCCCGAGCGCGGCGAGGCAGGCGAGCACGCCGGCGAGCGCGCCGGCGTTCATCACGCCCTCGAGCCTCCGCCGCGCCGGGCCCGCGTAGCTCAGCCCGAGCAGCGCGCCGCTGACCAGGCCCCCGATGTGCGCCGCGTTGTTGATGCGGATGCCCGTGTTCGACGCGTTCACGACGAAGCCGAAGAGGACGATGTAGAACACGGCCTGGAGCGCGAGGTCCTTCCAGCGCGGGTCGCGGCGGCGGAGCAGCCAGCCGAGCAGGAGCCCCATCACGCCGAACACCGCGCCGCTCGCGCCCGCCGTGCACACGACCTCGGGCTGCACGAAGACGTTCCAGGCTGCGCTCGCGGCGAAGCCGACCAGGCCCGTGAGCACGTAGGCGATCGCGAACCGCGCCGAGCCGACGGCGGGCTCCGCGGCGCGGGCGAGCATGACGAGCGTCATCATGTTCATGCCGAAGTGGAGGACGCCCATGTGGACGAACACCGCGGAGAGCAGGCGGAACGGCTCGAACGGGGCGCCGGGCTCGATGAGGAGCGCGCCGAAGCGGACGTAGTTCGACCTGTCCCACGCCGAGAGCAGGCCGAGATCCCGGGAATGCGCGGCGACGAGCTGCCCGACGAACACGAACGACGTGAGCGCGCCGAGGATCTTGGTCGCCAGCAGGCCCCGCCCGTCGAGGAGCCCCCGCGCCGGCGGGGCGTGGACGGCGGGCGCGAGCAGCGGCGCGCCGCAGCGGATGCAGCGGCTGAAGTCGCTGCCGTTGAGGGCGCCGCAGCGCGCGCAGTGGAGCGAGCGCCGCCGCTCGCCGGACGGCCCCGCCGTCACAGGCCGGTCCCGACCCGCCGCCCGACCCGGAGGCGTGCGCGAGACCTGAACGTTGTATCGAGGGTCACGAGGGCTCCTTTCACGGCGGACGCTCCGCGCCGAGGCCGGCACGGTCGGGCGCGCCGTGCCGAGGCCGGCACAATGTGGAGTCTTCGGGCCGTAAGGTCCACGCCTTTGGGCCGTTGTCGAGGTGTGAATGCGGCACCCCTCCCGCGCTCGGCCCCCGCCGCCGCGTGGCGCCCGCGCGGCGGCGCGGGGAGCCGGCCCGGCGGCGCGCCCGCGCTCCTCCTCGGGCGGGGGGCGCTCCGTCCCGCCGCGGGCGCAAGGTGGACACCGGTGCGGACCGCTCCACGTCCGGGTATCGTCGCCGTCGTGACCGCGGCGGCAGCAGCGAGGCCCGATCTCGAGGCGGAGCGCCTGCAGTGCGAGCGCGCGGCGCAGGGCGATCGCGCCGCGCTCGGCCAGCTGCTCCGCAAGTACGGCCCCTCGCTCTACCGCGCGGTGCTGCTGCCCCGCCTCGGCTCCGACGCGGCCGCGCAGGACGCTCTGGCCGAGACGTACGCGCGCGTGGTCGAGCGGTTCTCCCAGTTCCAGTGGCAGAGCTGCGGCATCTACCCGTGGCTCCGCGTGATCGCGCTGCGCATCGCGCTCGACATGCTCCGCGCGCGCCGCCGCGAGGCGCTCTTCGAGCCGGAGGATCTGCAGCGCGAGATCGACGCCGCCGAGACGGATCTCACCGCCCGCGGCGAGGTCGAGCTCTGCGAGAAGCGCGACCTCGCCGACGCGCGGGCGCGGGTCGAGGACGCGCTCGGGCGCCTCAACCCGCGCTACGCCGAGGCGATCCGGCTCCGGGTGCTCGAGGAGCGGCCCCGCGACGAGGTGGCCCTCGCGCTCGGCGTCAGCGTGGCGACGTTCGACGTCGTCCTGCACCGCGCCATGACCGCGCTGAAGAAGGCGCTCGCCGCGGGGGTTGCCGCGCCGCGCGCGGAGCTCAAGGAAGGGGTGCGATGAAGCCGCGGCTGCCCTCGGATCCGCGCCCCCCGCCGAGCGGAGACGGGCCCGCCGAGCGCCGCGGCGGCCCGGATCGCGGCCGTCGGCTCGCGCTCGTCGCGCCCGAGGCGGCGCCGCGCGCGCCCGAGGCGGAGCCGCTCGCGCCCGAGGCGGAGCCGCTCGCGCCCGCGTCCGAGGACGAGCTGCGCGCCGCGCGCGATCTCGCGGAGGCGCTCGATCGCGGCGAGGTCCCGCTCGCGGCGGCCCTCCGGGCCGCGGCCCGGCCCGTCGGGCTCGACCGGGCGGACCACGAGGCGCTGCTCGCGCGCGCGCTCGGCGACGAGGGCGCGCCGCCGACCAAGGCCGAGCTGCGCGCCGCGGAGCGCCTGCGCGAGGCGCTCGATCCAGGCGCCGCCGGCGGCGCCGGCATCGAGCGGGGCGGCAGCTCCCGCGAGCTCGCCTCGCCCGGCGAGCAAGACGAGCTCGCGGAGCTCGCCGTCGCGCTCCGGGCCGCGTGGCGCCCGGCGCCCCTCGCGGAGCTCCGGAACCGCGTGCTCGTCGAGGCAGCCCTCCGCGCCGCGCCCGCGCCCGCGCCTCGCGCCCGGCGCATCGCGCCGGTCACGATGGCGGCGCTCTCGACCCTCGCCGCGGCGGCTGCCGCCGCGGCGCTGATCTTCGGCCAGCTCCGGGAAGAGCGCGCCTCGGTGGCGCGCGCGCCCGGGGCGGCGGCCGCGCCGGTCGGGGCGGCCGCGCCTCGGCTCCCGCTCATCGAGGCGCGATCGACCGCCGCGCTCTTCGATCCGGCCGCGCCGTTCCCGAGGGAGGGCGGCCAGACCGAGCGGATCGATCGCATCGCCGCCGCGCGCGCGTCGGATCTGCGCCAGAACCGCTATGCGGCGTGGGGGGTGCGCTGATGCGGAGCGCGCGCCTTGCCGCCGCCTGCCTGGGGCTCCTCACGGCGGCGCACCTCGGGTGCGCCCGAGACGACGACCCGGCGCGTGCCGGCGCGGCCCCGGGCGATCCGGCGTGCGCGTGCGCCCCGGCGCAGATCGTCGATCCCACGCTCCTCGCCTTCCTCTCCAGGGCGCGCGCGGCGCACCACGCCGCCGACGTGTCGCTCGGCGCGGGCGATCGCGCCGCCGCGATCCGCGCCCTCGAGGGGATCATCGCCGCGCCGCGGCCGCCCGGCGCGCCGCCGGAGGTCGCCGAGGTGACCGCGGACACCTACGCCCGGCTGGCGGAGCTCCGGAGCGAGGCCGGCGACTTCGACGGCGCGGCGCGCGACGTCGACGCGGGCCTCAAGCTGGCGCCGGCGCCCTCTCATTACGAGGGCCACCTCTACGAGGTCGCGGGCGTGGTCGAGGAGCGCCGCGCGAAGGCGCTCGACGAGAAGGGGGAGCGCGAGGCGGCGGCGCAGGCCCGCGCGCGGGCGGTCGGCCTGCTGGAGCGGGCGATCTCGATCCAGGATCACGTTATCACCGAGGCCCTGAAGGGCGCCCAGGAAAACCCGCGCTGAAGCGCGCGACCGCCGTGGTCTCCAATTGCGACGGGCGAGCGTTCCTCGTTAGACTCGACCGGAGGGGGCCGCTGCCCGACGCGATGACGCTCCGTGTACCAAGGCCGAAACCCGGGTACGATGTCAAATCGCTCCCGCTGAAACCCGCGGACGCGTTCCTCCTGTCGCGGATCGACGGCGTCCTGACCGATCGGGATCTGTCCCTGATCACGGGCATGTCGCACGGCGACACCGTCGATGCGCTGCGCCGCCTGCGCGATTTCGGCGCGATCCTCCTGGACGGCGAGTCGGGCCCGCCTCCGCAGCGGGGCGCGGCCGACGGTGCGCGGCGCGGGGTGGACACGGAGCGGCCGATGGCGTCCGGAGGCGAGCCGTTCCCGCTCGGCCGCGACGCGCTCCAGCAGGCGGACTCCCCGCCGCTCTACGATCCTGCCGAGCTCGACGAGCCGGTCGAGCTCGCCCCGGAGCGGAAGCGGCGGATCCTCGACCTCTACTATCGGCTCGAGGATCTCAGCCATTACGCGCTGCTCGGCGTCGCGGATCAGGCGGACAAGAAGCAGATCAAGAGCGCCTATTACCAGCTCGCGCCGGAGTTCCATCCGGACACCTACTTCCGCAAGCAGCTCGGCTCGTACAAGCAGAAGATCGAGGCCATCTTCACGCGCATCACGCTGGCGCACGACACGCTGACGTCGAAGCAGCGGCGCGCCGAGTACGACGCGTACCTCGAGCAGACCCACAAGAACCGGGCGATGGCGGCGCTGATCGAGCAGACGCCCCGCGACATCGCCACGATCACCACCGCCGTCGACGCCTCGGTGCGCGCCGCGTTCGCCGAACCGCGCGACCTGGTCGGATCGCCCGGGCGTTACTCCTCCGAGCGCACCCCCGCGGAGCAGGCCCCCGCCGCGGCGTTCGCCCGGGCAGCGGCGCCGGCGCAGCCGTCCCCCGAGGCGATCGCGCCGGACCGCGCGGGCGCGCCGGCGCGGAGCGCGGCGGCGATCGCGCCGGACCCCGGGGGCGCGCCGGCGCGGAGCGCGGCGGCGACCACGCCCGTCGCGCCCGCGCCCAGCGCGAAGGATCGGCGCGAGATGTTCGCGCGCAAGCTCACCGGGGGCCTGCGGCGCGGTCCGGCGGGCGCGCCCGCCGCGGCGTCTGCGGCGGCGGCCTCGGCGCCCGCCGCGGCGGTGGCCACGGCGCCTGCCGCGGGGGCGGTGTCGAGGCCCCCGGGCGGCGTCCGCTCGCCCGAGTCGATGCGGGCCGTCGATGCGCTCAAGGCGCGCTACGATTCCGCCCGGAACGAGGCCGTCCGCAACCAGATCGCGCGGTACTCCGAGGCGGCCCGGGCCGCGCTCGAGCGGAACGACTACGCGAGCGCGGCCAACGCGTACCGGATCGCCGCGTCGCTCGCGCCAGAGGACGCCGCGCTCCAGAAGGCGTCGGCCGACGTCCAGCGCCTCGCGGCGGTGACGCTGGCCGACGGTTACCTCAAGCAGGCCCAGTACGAGGCACAGAACGGGCGCTGGGTCGAGGCGGCGCTGAGCTATGCGAAGGTGTGCAACGGTCGCCCCGACGACGCCAGCGCGCACGAGCGGGTCGCCTATGCGACGCTCCAGGCCGGGGAGAACACGCGGCGGGCGGTGGAGTTCGCGCGGCGGGCGGTGGAGCTCGTGCCCTCGTCGGTGGAATACCGGCTGACGCTCGCGCTCTCGTACGCGGCCGCCGGGCTCGCGAAGAGCGCGAACGGCGAGTTCGACCGGGCTGCCGAGCTCGCGGGGAACGACGCCAGGCTGCGGGGCCTCATCGCCCAGACGCGCGACCAGGCCAAGAGGTACGGGAAGCAAGTCTAGCGCCGCCGGGCGCCGCCGGGCTGGGTCGGGCCGGCGGCGGCGCCTTTCCGAAGCGGGCCGCGCACGATTGGCCCGCTCGGCTCCGCGAAACGGTCTAGCATCGTGACCTCGGCGGCCGTTCGGGCCGAAGATCACAAGCCGAAGATCACAAGAGGAGCAGCGGCATCGATGGAGCGTGTCATCGGCATTGACCTTGGCACCACGAACTCGTGCGTTGCCATCGTCGAGGAGGGCGTCCCGACCGTCATCCCGAATCGCGGTGGGTACAAGACGACGCCGTCCATGGTCGCGATCACCGAGGCCGGCAAGCGGCTCTGCGGGCACATCGCGAAGCGGCAGGCGATCACCAACGCCGAGAACACGGTCTACGCCGCGAAGCGGCTGATCGGCCGGAAGTGGTCGTCCCCGCAGGTGAAGAACGCGATCCTGACAGCCTCGTACAAGATCGTCGAGGGCCCGCACGGCGACGTCCGCATCCAGCTGCGCGACAAGACGTACTCGGTCCCCGAGATCAGCGCGATGGTCCTCCAGGAGATGAAGCTGTTCGCCGAGGACTACCTCAACGAGCCGGTCTCGAAGGCGGTGATCACCGTCCCCGCCTACTTCAACGACAACCAGCGGCAGGCGACGAAGGACGCGGGTCAGATCGCGGGGCTCGACGTCATCCGCATCGTCAACGAGCCGACGGCGGCGGCGCTCGCGTACGGGTTCGGCAAGAACGTCGAGAAGACGATCGCCGTCTTCGACCTCGGCGGCGGCACGTTCGACATCTCCGTGCTCGAGATCGGCGCGGGCGGGGTCTTCAAGGTCATCGCCACCGCGGGCGACACGTTCCTCGGCGGCGAGGATTTCGACGCGCGGGTCATCGACTGGCTGGTGCAGGGCTTCAAGGAGCAGCACGACGTCGACCTGCGGCAGGACAGGATGGCGCTCCAGCGGCTCAAGGACGCGGCCGAGAAGGCGAAGTGCGAGCTGTCCAGCGTGCTCGAGACCGAGATCAACCTGCCGTTCATCATCTCGAGCGCGCGGAACGAGGCGCTCCACCTCCAGCGCACGCTCTCGCGGGCCACGCTCCAGGAGCTGTGCGAGGACCTCGTCGAGCGGTGCATCGAGATCTGCAGCCAGACGCTCGAGGACGCGCGGCTCGATCGCGACGAGATCGAGGACGTCGTGCTCGTCGGCGGCATGACGCGCATGCCGCGGGTGCAGGAGGCGGTGCGCGACTTCTTCGAGCGCGAGCCGTGCAAGGGGGTGCACCCCGACGAGGTGGTCGCGCTCGGCGCGGCGGTGCAGGGCGCCGCCCTCGTGGACGAGACGAAGCAGATGATCCTGCTCGACGTCACGCCGCACGCGCTCGGCATCATGACCTTCGGGTCGAACTTCGAGGAGCTCATCCCGCAGAACACGACCGTCCCCACGAGCCGGTCGAAGATCTTCACGACGAGCCGCGACAACCAGACCGCGGTGAAGATCCTGGTCATGCAGGGCGAGCACCAGAAGGCGACGGACAACGAGCTGCTCGGCGAGTTCATCCTCACGGGCCTGCGCCGCGCCCCGAAGGGCCAGGTCGAGATCGAGGTGACGTTCGAGATCAACAGCGACGGCATCGTCTCCGTGAGCGCGAAGGATCTCGAGACCGGCCAGCAGCAGTCGATCCAGGTCACCGCGTCGAGCGGCCTCACGAAGGAGGAGGTCGGCGAGATGATGGAGGCCGCGAAGGAGTACCTCGTCGACCGCCGCGCGAGCGACCAGTTCGAGGGCGTCCGGCAGGAGGCCGAGAAGCTCATCGCCGAGATCGAGCGGATGTTCCCGCAGGTCGAGCAGATCGTGGCGTCCAGCGACTTCGGCCGCGACGCCATCGGCAAGGCGCGCGGGATCGTCGAGCGCTCGCGCCAGGCCATCGGCCGGCGCGACGCGGCCGCGGTCAAGGAGCAGATGGAGGCGCTCTCGCGCACCCACCGGATGTTCAAGGGTGTCGTAGCCAGGCCACAGGGGTGAACGGTGGCCGCGATGAGGGATGACGATGCGGTCGGTGCCGCCTGACTCCAAGACCCTGGACTCCTCCTGGGGGCACGATGAGGTGGACGAGCTCGAGGACACCCAGCCGGTCGCCTCGGAGGAGATCCTCGCGCTCACCGCGCTCGCGCGCGGGGAGCCGGGCTCGTCCCGCCTGGGGGCGACCCCGCCCTCCGGCTCGCCCCTTCCGCCGGACTCCGAGGGCAAGATCACCCTTCCGCCGCCGATCCCCGTCAGCGAGTACGTGGCAAAGATGATGACCCGCCGCTCTCATTCGAGCTCCGAGATCACCGCCCAGCGGCCGCGCCCGCCCGAGCCCCCTCCGGAGGAGTACCCGCCGGTGCCGCCGCGCAGGACGATCCCCTGGGAGCCGCCGCCCGGCAGCAGCTTCTCGGGCAGGCACGGCCCGCCCAGCCTCGAGGCCGGGCGGCTCGGGCTGGAGTGCGACGAGCCCGGGGTCCCGTCGCGGCCCGGCGGCCGGATGGGCTTCGGGTCGCTCGAGGGCGACCACGAGCTCGGGCCGGACCTCGACGACGACCTCCTGCGCGAGCCGAGCCAGCCGTACCCGCACAGCTTCGGCGAGATCGACGTCTTCGGCGGCCCTCCGGTCGACGCGCGCGACATCCACCTCCCGCCGAGCGCGCGGGGCCGCGGGTACGGTGCCGACGAGGGCGGCCCGCTGGGCATCGATTTCCGGCTCGATCTCGGCTTCGAGGAGCCGATCCCCGCCGCGGACGAGCAGCCGGTCACGCCGCCGCCCGGCACGCTCCGCTACGGCCTGATCGTGGAGGACGACGAGCCCGCCTTCCGCGGCGGGACGGGCGCGCTCGCCGGCTCCACCTCGTACCGGGTCTCCGGCGACGCGCAGGGCGGGGCGCGCTCGCCGCGCCGGACCGAGACGGATCGTGCGCCGGCGGTGATCGCGCGGATGGACAAGGGGGTTCATTCCCGGGCGACCGAGCCCCAGATGAGCGCCCCCGGGCCGCGGGAGCAGATGCAGCACCGCTTCGATCAGGGCGACTTCGGCGGCGCGCTCGTCCTCGCGGAGGGGCTGCTCGAGGAGAACCCGAAGGACTGGATGGCGCGGCAGTACGCCGACAGCTGCGTCGAGATGCTGCGTCAGATGTATCAGTCGCGCCTGGGCGACGGCTCGCGCGTGCTCCGCCTCGCGGTGCCGCCGGACCAGCTCCGCTCGCTGAACCTCGATCACCGTGCGGGCTTCTTGCTGTCGTGCATCGACGGGTACAGCTCGATCGACGAGATCCTCGACGTGTCGGGCATGCAGACGCTCGAGGCCTTGCGGCTCCTGTACGAGCTCGTGCAGGAGGGGATCGTCTGCGGCGTGTAGGCGCCGGCGTCGCCTGAGGTCCCTGCCTCGCCTCGAACCGCGCCGCGCCGGCCGCCGCGCCCGCCGACGCGCCTTTCCGCGATGACGCTGGCTCGCTAGGGTGCACCGGTGCGTACGGCTCTCCAGGCCGCCGTCGGTCTCCTCCTCGCGCTGCTCGCCGGCCGCACGGGCGCGTCCCTGCTCGCGGCGGTCGCGCTCGGCGCTCCGGCGCAGCCACCGCCGCCCACCGCCGCCGCCGGCGCCGCGGATGCCCACGCGGGCGCCGCGGATGCCGACCGCGCGACGCCGACGCCGGCGCCTCCTGCCGACGCCGAGCTCGCGCCGCGCGCCGATCCGATCGCGAGCTACACGCTGCGCGCGACCCTCGATCCGGCGCAGCACACGATGCGCGGTGAGGGCACGCTGGTCTGGCGGAACGCATCGCGCGAGCCGCAGCGCGAGCTGTTCGTCCACCTCTACCTGAACGGCTTCAAGAACCAGCGCACCGTGTTCCTGAGGTCGGCCATCGGGGGCTTTCGAGGCAACGAAATCCTCAGCGATTACGGGCATATCCAGGTGACGCGGTTCGCGGTCCGCGAGATGGACGGCGCGGACGTCTGGCCCCAGGGGAACCCCACGACGCCCGGCGATCCCGACGACGAGACCGACATCCGCGTGGCGCTGCCGCGGCCCGTCGCTCCGGGCGATGCGATCACGATCGATCTCGCCTGGGACGCGCGCCTGCCGGCGCTCGCGCTCAGGACGGGCCACTACGGGAGCTTTCACATGGTGGGGCAGTGGTTCCCGAAGATCGCGCGCCTCGAGCCCGACGGGACCTGGGCGCACTTCGCCTTCCACCGGCTCTCGGAGTTCTACGCCGATTTCGGGGCCTACGACGTGACCGTCGACGTCCCGGAGGGGTTCGCGGTCGGCGCCACCGGCCGGCTCGTCGAGGAGCAGCGGCGGGACGGCCGCGCGATCCGGAGGTTCGTGCAGGAGGACGTGCACGACTTCGCCTTCGCCGCGTGGGACCGCTTCCGCGAGGTGCGCGCGATGACCGACGAGGGCGTCGCCATCCGGTGCCTCTTCCCCGAGGGGAGCGAGCGCGAGGCGGCGCTCGAGATCGACCTGGCCCGGTTCGGCCTTGCGCACCTCGGCGCCGCGTTCGGCCGCTACCCGTACGGCACGCTCACGATCGTGCACCCGCCGGAGGGCGCCGAGGAGGCCGGCGGGATGGAGTACCCGACGCTGATCACGACCGGCGGCAGCTGGCTCTGGCCCGCGGCGGGCGTGCGCTTCGTCGAGGCGGTCACGATCCACGAGCTCGCGCACCAGTGGTTCTACGGCCTCGTCGCAACGAACGAGCACCGCTACCCGTTCCTCGACGAGGGCCTCACCACCTACGCCGAGGTCGACGCGCTCCGCGCGCGCTACGGCGACAGCTCGGCGGCGCGGCTGCCGGGGCTCGAGATCGACCTCCGGACGCAGTACCGCGCCGACGCGCTCGCGTCGGGCCAGAGCGGCGCCGTCGCGCAGCCGGCGACGAGCTTCGTCGACGGGGCGGACTACGCCGGGCTCGTGTACGGGCGGCCCGCGATCCTCCTCGCGACCCTCGCCGGCGTCTACGGCGAGGACCTCGTCCGACGGGCGGTGGGCCGCTACGCGCGCGGGAACCGGTTCCGTCACCCCGGCCCCGAGGCGCTGCTCGACGCCGTGCGGCGGGAGGTGGGCGACCCGGCGGCCGACGCGCTCCGCGCCGGGCTCTTCGACCGCGCGTGGGTCGACTACACGGTCGCGACGTTCCACTCGTGGCCCGCCGACGCCGCGGAGCCCGCCCCGGGCGAGGGCGGCCACGAGGGCGCGGCCTACCGCGGCCACGCCGTGGTGCGGCGCCGCGGCCCGCTCGCGCTCCCCGTCGACGTCGCCCTGCACGGCGCGGACGGCGTCGTGCAGCGGGTCCTCTGGCAGGCGCACGAGAGCACCGCCAGGATCCCCTACGCCGGCGCCTCGCCGCTCGTCGCCGTGGTGATCGACCCCGATCGCCGGGTGCTGCTCGACGAGGACCTCGCGAACAACGCGCTCCGGGTGGACCCGGACCTCCTCGCGCCCAGCGTGCTCGCGCGCGCGAGCTTCGCCGTGGGGCTCGCGCTCACGCTCCTCGGGCCATGAGCGAGCCGGCGGAGGAGGGCGCGACGGTTCCGGGCGGGGCGGCGGCCGCAGGCGCCGATCCGCCGCTCGCCCGGCCCGCCGCGCGGCGCCCCGCCGCGCACGAGCGGCTCGGCGCGGTCGGGCTCTACTTCGGCTACCGGGCGCTCGCCTCGCTGGTCGTCGCCGCGCCGCTGTCAGTCTTCGCGGCCCAGCTGGTCGGCGACCACCCGCGCGGCGACGCGATCCTGTTCGATCCCGGAGGGCTCATGCTCAGCGAGCTCGTGCGCCTCGGGGCGCCCGCCGCCGGGGCCCTCGCCGCGCAGCTCGGCGCGGGCGCCCTGCTCGCGGCCGCGCTCGGGCTGGTCCCGCTCGCGGTGCTCCTGGTCGCGCTGAGCCAGGCGGGGCCGCTCTCCGCGCAGGCCGTGGGCGGCCGCGCCGCGCGCGCCCTCGGGCCGCTCGCGCTGCTCTGGGGCGTCGCGCTCGCGGCGCAGGTCACGGCCGCCGCGCTCGTCCTGCTCCCCGGGACGAAGCTCTGCGCCGCGCTCTTCTCCGTGCCGCGCAGCCGCGACCTCGCGGCGGCGGCCGTCGCCGCGGTCGCGCTGGCGCACGCCGCGGCGATCGGCCTGGTCCACGACCTCGCGCGGGCCGCCCTCGTCGCCGAGCAGCGGGGGTTCTACACCGCCGTCGCCCGGGGCCTCGACGCGCTGCGCGCCGCGCCGCTCGCGGCCGCCTGGGCCTGCGCTTCCCGGGGCGCGCTCGCCGCCGCGGCGCTGGCCGGCGGGGCGTGGGGCGTGCACCTCGCCGGCGCGGGCACCGGCCCGCGCGTCGCCGCCGCGTTCGCGGCGCAGCTCGCGGCGCTCGCGGCCGCCGCGTACCTGCGCGCCTCCTGGCTCGCGGCCGCCCTCCGGCTGGTCGATCGCTCCGCGCCCGCGCAGGAGCCCGCGCCGCGCTCGGCGGCGGAAGACGCCGAGGTGTGAGCGCGCCGGCTGCGAGCAGATGCCAGCGCGCTCCCTCGGCCTCCGACGATCCGCGCGCAGGAAGGGCCCCCAACAGGAAGGGCCCCAAAGAATTCCTTGACATACGCCCACATCCGCGTAACGTAGCCCGCCCGTGACCGACGCCTCGGCGTAAGCGCGGGGCCCGCAGCAAGCCCAGGTAGCTCAGTTGGTAGAGCAGAGGATTGAAAATCCTCGTGTGGGCGGTTCGATTCCGTCCCTGGGCACTACCCCTTCTTTCTTGTTTCGGCGAGCGAGGCGCTCGCTGCTCTGTCCTCGCGCCCCCCGCGTGTGCGCGCCGCCCGGCGTCGATGTCGTCGTGGACACCTGAGCGACTCGGCCTTTCGTTCAGAGAGCCAGGCGGTCTCAACGGCTGACGCGTCGCGCACACGCCGGCGCACGCAACGCAACGCGCGGCGGACGGTTCAGGAGTGCTTTCGCGGGTTTGGCCACATCAGGTGACAGTGGAACTTGGTTCCTGTGCGGTAGCGATCCTGGTAAGGTGACGGGGGGACCACTCGTTGCAACCTGAACACTCCGGAGGCGCCCTAGGGAACGGCGCCTCCTCATGGAGGCTCCCTCATGGCCGATCGTCGTGTCGACTCCTCGCGAAAGAGCTCTCCGGAAACGGCCTCCGCTTCCGACTCGGCGCCGCGGAGCCGGCCGTCCGCGCCAAGTAGCGAACCCAGCGCGACCGCTCGGAAGAAGAAGATCCTCGTCGTCGACGACTCGCTGACTTCGCTGCTGTCACAGCAGCTGACGCTCGGTGAGGACGACTACGACATCGTCATCGCGCGCAACGGCAAGGAGGCCATCGCGAAGGCCGTGGCGGAGCGCCCCGACCTCATCCTGATGGACGTCGTGATGCCCGCGATGGACGGCTTCCAGGCCTGCAGGTGGCTTCGCGCGTTCGACGCGACGAAGACCGTGCCGATCATCATGATGACGACGAGGAGCGATCAGACGAGCATCAAGATCGGCTTCGCCAACGGATGCACCGACTATCTCATCAAGCCTTTTGACAGCGATACGCTGCTCCTGAAGGTCCGCACCCACCTCGGCGAATAGCCCCTCTCGTGTCCCCGGCGCGCCGCCCCGGCGCTCCGGCGAGCCTCTCTCTCCGAGAGGACCTCCACAGCAGACCTCTCGCCCGCGGGGGCTCTACAGACAGCATCGCAGTCGTCGCGAGGGCGCATCGACGGTTGCCGAGCGACGCGCAGGGCGCATCCGGCAGGGGGCGCGCCGGGCAGGACGGTCCACCTCCGGCGAGGGGGCCGTGTCGTGGCGGGCTCAAATGGCTACACGGGCGGCCATGCGCGCCGCGTACGGCGCCCGCGCTCGATCACTCGAACTGGCCGTAAACCGCGAGGGATACGAGCGGCCCGGCGCACGCGCCGAGGTTCTCCAGCGGCCTGGCGCATCCGGAGATATCGACGTCACGTCCGTCGCACACGAACTCGTCGTCGATGCAGGAGATCGCCTCGTCGAACTGGTCCTCGCAGCCTTCGTACTCGGAAGTCCGCTCGGCGTCCTCGAGGGCATCGATACACTCCACCTCGTCCCTCTCGCTGCACGAGCCGGTGCAATCGCACTTGTCTTCGCACAGACCTGAGGGAGAGGCCCCACAGCCCGCGAGCATGGCGAGCGCGAGGGCGACCGTGAACGAGAGGGCGAGCTTCAAGGGCGGTTTCCTCCAACCTGGTCGCGCGGCGCGCGAGCTACGATGACGCCGCCCCTCTTATCGCGTCCGCGGGGGAGGTACAAGCCGGACGTGGTTGCGCGCGGGCGCGCCAGGGAGCGGGCGAGCCCGCAGGAGCATGTCAGTTCCGCCGGGCGCCTTCGGCCTGCGCCGGCCAGAGACGGCGGAAACCGACGCCGACGATGATCCCGTCGTCGCGCTGCACCAGACCGCCGAAGCGGCATTTCTCGACCAGCATGCCTTCGGCCAGATCGCCGCCGTCCTGAAACCGGATGCGCTGACCCTCGCTCAGGGCGGCAAAGACGCGCGCGTCCGCTGCGACGGCGACGAGCGACTCCGGGGAAGGGGCGCGCAACGGCGCGAGGTCCGATGGACGGGCCCGGCGAACCAGCCCCCGGTGGGCCACGGAACGCCCAGGAAGGGCGCCGTTGGTTGTGTCCCGAGCGGAACCGACTGCGTCGGGAGCGTCGATCCACACATCGACCACGGCGCCGCGCCGGAAGAGGACCACCCCTGGCAGCGCCGTGCCGGCGGCGGTGGTCAGCAGGACCAGCTCACCCACGCCCGGCTCGCTCGACGCGCGCCCGCCGAGGCGCTCGCGCACCGCGTCGACCGTGGGCTTCGCGGCGGCGGACGCGGCGCGCTCGGGGCGGCCCAGAGAAATCAGCGGGAGCGACAGCTTGCGCGTCATCGGACCCGGCCATTCTACGCGAACCGACGCGCGCTCGCCCGGCCGCGGGGCCGGAATCCGCGCCCGACGACGCCGCCCGCACGGGGGAGCGCCTGCGCCGCGCCGCTAAAGGCCGATGGCACCGCGGTACATCCAGCCCGTCTTGCCCCGGTGCTCGACCTTGTACCAGTCGTTCTGCCGGCCAATGAGCTTGACCCGCGTTCCGCGCACGAGGCGCATGACCACATCGCCCTCCTTGGGCGCCCCGCGGACGAGCGCAGTATCCCAGCTCACCGTGGCAAGGCCGCTCACGGCGGTCTCGCTCGTGGTCGTGCCGGCGGCCTGCTCCTGCTCCTCGCCGCCGCCCTCTGCCTTCGCCGCCTCCGCGCCGGGCGGGTGGAACGTGGCGGTGTACACGAGGGAGTAGCGGCGGTACTTGTGCGGGACCTCCTCGAGCGAGACGTTCGAGAACTCGCGCGCGGCGCACTGGAGAATGCCGCTGACCGTCGAGGCGGGCAGGCTCGTCTTCTTCCCCTTGACGACCTGGACCTCCTTCTTCTCGAAGTTCAGCTCGAAGCCGATCGGGAGCTTGCCGTCGGCGCCGAGCGCCGCCGGACACTGGGCGAGCTCCTTCAGCCGGGGCAGCGCGATCGGGTCGAACTGGAGCTCTCCGCAGTCCTCGACCTTCTTGTTCTTCTTGTCGGAGCAGCGCGTGATCCGGCCGGGGCCGACCACGACCTGCTGCTGGTTCTTCGCGGGCTCCGGCGGCTTGGCCTCGGCCTCCGCGGTCCCGGGCGGCGCCGCCGCGGGAGGGGGCGCC
Organism: Sorangium sp. So ce185; assembly: GCF_051526825.1. Classification (NCBI taxonomy): domain Bacteria; kingdom Pseudomonadati; phylum Myxococcota; order Polyangiales; family Polyangiaceae; genus Sorangium; species Sorangium sp. So ce185. The sequence continues at coordinate 3,915,388 of NZ_CP150316.1, forward strand.
GCCGACGCGGCCGCGGTCTCGGCCGTCGGCTTGAGGTCGCCGGGGACGCTCGGGCCGATGCGGACCCCGGCGAGCCTGGGCCAGGCGACGCCCACGACGAACCCCACGAGCGCGATCACCCCGACCCGCGACCAGACGGGCTGCTCGTCGCCGGGACGGGGGATGTCGACCGTCAGCGGGCGCTGCCGCTTCGCCATGTCCGCCTTCGCCATGTCCACCACGTCGCCTAGCACAGCTGGGTCGCCAGAACGAAATAGTACGAAACAGTCCGCCCCGCCGAGCAGCGCCGCTCAGTCGGCGCCCGCGACGCCCGCCGCCTCGAGCAGCGGCCTCACCCGCGACTGCGCGATGGCGTAGACCGCGCTCACGCCGTCGCGGCGGGCATAGAAGACGTTCGTGCCGCGGAAAGCGTCGCCCGCGCCGATCGCGATCGTGAACGACCCCTCGGACGAGCGCGGCGCGCCTGCGCCCGCCGGCGCGGGCTGCGGCCGGGTCAGCTCGATGGCGACCCGGAGTCGCGGCGGGCTCAGGCCGTGGTGCCGCTCCGGCGAGCCCAGGGCCACAGCGCCCTCGGCGCGCAGATCGGCGAGCGCGTCCCGGACGCGCGCGGCGGTCGCGGTGGCGGTCGGCGGATCGGCCGCCCCCGCGACGGTGAAGCCGTGCGGAGAGCCCTCGAGCACGACCGGCTTGCCGTCCCGCGGGCTCAGCGTCACCCGCGCGACGTCCTCGGGCGCGACGAGGAAGACGTCGCGGCGGAGCAGCAGGCGCCCGGCCGCGGCCTCGAGCGACGGCGGCGCGACGAACACGGCGGCGCCGCCGTCGGCGCGCGCGAACGAGCCCGCCCCGGCGTGCGCGCCGAGCTCCACCCGCGCCGCGCGCGACGCCGCGCCGGACGCGCCCCCGCCCTCCGCGGCGGTGAGCTCGGCCTCGACGACGAGCCGGGGCGCGGCGAGCCCGTAACCCTGGGCGGCGTCCACGGTGACCCAGCGCTCGGCCTTGAGGCCGGCGAGCTGCGCGGCGAGCTCGTCCGCGAGCCCGCCGTCGGCCGAAAGGCCCGCGCCGGTCGGCTCGACGAGCTGCCACGCGCCCTCGCCCGTCCGGCGGAGCCGCTGGACCAGGCCAGGGCGCTCGATCCGCAGCGCGCTGACCTGATCCGGCGCGAAATCGAACACCTCCATCGAGCGCAGCGACACCTCGGAGGGGAGGAGCGCGCCGGCGGCCGCGGCCGGCAGCTCGGCGATCGCGCCGTCCTCGAGCCGCCGGACGCGCACCACGCCGGCCTGCTCGGCGCCGATCTCGAGCGTCTCGATCCGCTCCAGCGGCTCGCCCTCGCCGGCCGCCGCGGGCGTCGATACGACGCGGAGGGTGGCCCGCGGCGGATCCAGGCCGAGCGCCTTCGGGTCGCTCGCCGCGGGGAGGAGGCGCGCCGCGCGCACGTCGAGGATCGCCTGCACCAGGGCGCGGCCGGTCTCGGTCGGGACGGGGCGGTCCTCCGGGGCGCGCAGGTGCCACTCGCTGCCGGCGCGCGCGAGCTCCAGCGAGCGCGCACCGGGCTCGCCGGCCGAGAGCTTCACCTCGGCGACCTCGTCGAGCGGCGCGGCGACGAGGGCGAGGTCGACGAAGCGCGACGCCTCCTCGGTGAGCGGCTCGAGCACGCTCGCGGGCACGCAGGCGGCCGCGCGCGTGGGCTCGCGCCGCACCGCGACGACGTGGTCCGGCCTGTCGGGGCAGGCGCCGCCGACGTCGATCACGCCGGGCTTCGCCGAGGGATCGCTCGGCAGGAGCGTCAGCGTGACCCGGGGGCCGCCGGAGGCCGCGGCCTGCTCGGCCTCCTCGTCGGAGAGGAACGCCTCGGCCTGCATGCGGCCGAGCGCCGAGAGCACGAGGTCGAGCACCGGCGCGCTGACCCGGACGCCGCTGCCCTCGGGCGAGCCCTCGGCGAAATGGAAGCCGGCGCCGCGGCCGCCGCCCCACGGGGCCCGCGAGAACCGCCGCGCGCCGCCCGCGCCCTCGAGCGTGAGCCCCGAGAGCTCCGACGGGAGGTAGGGGACGAAGCTCCGGGTGCGGAGGCGATCCGGCGGCACGTCGAGGGCGGCGGCGAGCTGCTTCGTGATGACGAAGACGCCGCGGCCGGCGACCTCGGCGTAGACCGCGCCGGGCGGCGTCGGGGCGCCGCCGCCGAGCAGCAGGCGCTCGCGGCGCGGGCCCATCGCGAGCGCGATCGTGAGCCGGGGCGCGGTGAGGCCGAGGGCGGCGCGATCGCTCGCCTCCGCGGAGACGCGGCGCTCCGCCGCAGCGAACTCGAGCGTGCCGAGGAGCTGATCGACCGTGGGCTCGTCGGCGGGGTAGCGCTGGCCGTCGATCTCGACGCTCCAGGGGCGCTGGCCGGCGTCGTCGACGTCGCCGCGGGTGAGCCGCGCGGTCTGCTGCGCGGCGGGCGGCGCGCCGGGCGGCGCCACCGTCACGGTGAGCTCGGTGATCTCGTCGGGGCGCCACGCCTCGAACAGGTGCTTCTTGCGGCGCTCGGCCTCGTCGGTGGACACCGCGCCCCGGTCGAGCACGAAGAGCGCGACGGCCGCCGCGGCGGCGAGCGCGACGAGGATCAGCGTCGTCGCGTGCCGGCGGAGGCGCCGCATCACGGCGCCCCTTCGCGCTCAACCCCGCCCGGCGCGCCGCGCCCGGCCGGGGACCCGGGGCCGCGCTTGTCGTCGGGGCCGCCGGGGCGGCGTTCGGAGCCGCGCCGCGAGAGGTGCACGGCGAGGCCCAGGAGGGCCGCGGCGAGCGGCATGTAGACGATGACGTAGCGGAAGACGCCGGCGAGCGCGTCCTCGCTGAGCCGGAGGCCCGCGGTGACCGCGGGCTTGTCGGGGATGTCGAGCATGGGCGGGCTCGCGGCGAGCCAGGAGAGCGCGCTCTCGACGAACACGGCCGTCCCGCGGAGCTCGGGGCTCTGCCAGTTCGCGGCGTAGAGCGCGCTGGGCGAGCTGACCACGACGACGCGCGGCCCGTGCGCGGCGCTGGAGCCCGCGGGCTTCGGCAGCTCCGCGGCGTAGGCGACCGTGAGCGGCCCCGGGTGATCGCCGTCGCGCGGCTTCGGCTCGGACGGGTCCCGGGCCCAGCCGAAGAAGTCGACCATGCCGAAGGCCTTGTCGCTCGTGACGAGCAGCGGCGCCGGGGCCACGGGCCCGCTCGCCGCGGGCGCGAGCGAGCTGGCCACCGTGAGCACCGGGCCGAGCCCCTGGTCGGCCGCCTTGACGAGCCCCTCGGTGATCGGGTGCGGCCTCACGACGGGCGAGAAGGTCTCGCCGAAGCCCTGCGTCGAGCGGAGCTTCGGGTCGAGCTCGAACACGAAGTCGGACCTGAGCTCGACGCCCGCCACGGCGAGCAGGCCCGCGAGCCCGAGGTCGACGTACCGCTGATCGCTCTCGTCCGGCACCGGGCCGATCGCGAGCAGCGCGCTGCCGCCCTCCTCGATGAACGCGCGGTAGCGGGCCACGTCGCCGGGGGGCACCGGCTGGCTCGGCTCGGCGAGGACGAGCACGCGGCAGCGGCCGAGATCGGCCTCGGGCGCCGGCGCCTCCGGCGCGGCGCCGGGCTCCTCGTCGTCGCCGTGGTCGTGGCCGCCGCGGCCGCCGCCGAGCTCCACGACCTCGTAGTTGTTCTTGTTGAGCCGGTCCTTGAGCGCCGCGAGCCCGCCGGCGCCGCCGACCTCGATCGACTTCTCGCCGTGGCCGCTCGCGAAGCAGACCCTCGGCCGCTCGCTGCGGAGGACGCTCCGGATCGCGCCGGTCAGCGCCTGCTCGAGCCGCGGGCGGGCCCGCAGGTCGCCCTCGTCCTCGACCTCGACGAGGTCGCTCGCGGTGAGGAAATGGGGCCGGTCCCCGCGCGCGACGATGATCGCCGCGTCGGTGACGATCCGCCCGTCCTCGGTCTTGCCCGCGACGACCCCGTAGCGCTGCTGCACGGCGAGGAACTCCGCCGGGCGCCGGTCGGGGTCGGTCACCGCGACCTCGAGCCGCGTCGTCTCGGCCCGGTACGCGTCGAGCAGGTGCCGCACCGAGAGCGTCAGCGGGTCGGCCTCGGAGAGCAGGACGTAGACGCGGATCGGCTCCTCGAGCGCGCGCAGCGTCGAGACGGTCGCGTCGCTCAGCGTGTACAGGCCGCCCTGCGTCCAGTCCCAGCGCTTGTAGTGGCGGGCGACGAGCAGGTTGACGAGCACCGCGAGCACCATCGCCGCGATGATCCCGACGCTCGTCGAGAGCTTCTCGCCGAGCGAGGTGCCGGGAGGGACCCGCGCCGACCGAGTCTCGCCTTGCGCAGACGGAGGATCGGGCCGCTCGTCGCCCATCAGCCCCACCTCCACGCGTCCACCGCGCGCACGGTCACGAACAGCGGCAGCGCGACCACCGTCGCGTCGAACACGAGCCGGCGCAGGTCGACGATCCCGCGAGAAAAATCGTTCATCTGCGTCCAGACCGAGACGTAGGAGCAGAGGTCGTGCGCCGGGCCGTCCGGGAAGATGAACTCCCCGATGCCGAGGATGAACAGGCCCATCACCGCCATCGTGCTGAGCACCGCGGCCATGAGCTGGCTCTTCGTGAGCGCGCTCGTCATCGTCCCGATCGCGAGGTAGCCGGCGCCGACCGCCACGACGGCGAGGTAGCTCGCCCCCACGACCCACCAGTCGAGCTCGCCCGTCCTGGCGATGAGCACCACATAGAGCAGCGTCGGCGCCCACATCGCGACGTAGGTCACGAGCGCCGCGGCGTACTTCGCCAGCACGACGCCCGCGGAGCCCACCGGCGCGGTGAGGAGCGCCTCGATCGTGCCGCTCCGGCGCTCCTCCGCGAAGAGGCGCATCGTGAGCAGCGGGCACACGAAGAGCAGCGGCAGGTAAATCAGGATCGTCTGGCCGAAGAAGACCTGCACGGGCCCCGTGTCGGCGGAGAGCTCCGCCTCGCCCGCGAACTGGGTCGCGATCAGGAAGAAGTGCACGCCCTGCACGAGCAGGAACGTGGTGATCAGCACCCACGCGAGCGGCGTCACGAAGAGCGAGAAGAGCTCCCGCTTGAAGATCGGCCAGAAGCCCCTCACCGCCGCTCCTTCACCGCGCCGCGCCGCGCCGCGCTCGCCTTTTTCCGGGCCGTTCGTCCGGCGGGCGCGCCGGCGTCGCCCGCCGCGGCCGCGCCCGGCTCGCCGGCGCCGCCCTGCGCATCATCGGCGGCGGTCAGCTCGGAGAAGACCTGCTCCAGCGATGGAGCGTGGGGCACGAGCTCGCGCACGCCGAGGCCCGCGCCGACGAGCGCGCTCACGAGGCGCTCGGTCGCCTCGCCCGGGTCGGCGCCGGCGTCGAACTCGACCGTGAGCCGCGCCGCGTCGCCGGCCGCCTCCGCCTCGGCCGAGCGCACCCCCGCCGCGCCGCGCGCCGCCGCGAGCGCCGCGTCCGCCGCGCCGCGCACCGCGACGCGCACGCCGGACGCGCGGCGCATCGCGCGGATCTCCTCGATCGAGCCCTCCGCGACCAGCCTGCCGCGGGCGATCACGATCGCGCGCGTGCACGTCGCCTCGACCTCGGAGAGGATGTGCGTCGAGAGGAGCACCGTGCGGTCGCGGCCGAGCCTCCGGACGAGCGCGCGCACCTCGCGGATCTGGTTCGGATCGAGGCCCGCCGTCGGCTCGTCCAGGATGAGCAGCGGCGGATCGCTGACGAGCGCGTCCGCGAGGCCGACGCGCTGGCGGTACCCCTTCGAGAGGTGGCCGATCATGACGCTCGCGACGTCCTCGACGCGCGCGTCGCGCAGGGCGCGCGCGACCGCCTCGCGGCGCGCGCGCCGCGGCACGAGCTTCAGCTCGGCGCGGAACGCGAGGTACTCCGAGACGCGCATCTCCGGGTAGAGCGGCGACATCTCGGGCATGTACCCGAGCGACGCGCGCGCGCGCATCGGCTCCTCGGCGAGGTCGTGGCCGGCGACCCGCACCCGGCCGGAGGTCGCGCCGAGGAACCCCGCGAGGATGCGCAGGGTCGTGCTCTTGCCCGCCCCGTTCGGCCCGAGGAACCCGACGATCTCGCCCTGGCTCACCCGGAAAGAGAGGTCGCTCACCGCCAGGTGGGCGCCGTAGGACTTGGAGAGGTGCTCGACCTCGATCATCGGGACATCGGGGCGCAGGGGGTCAGGGCGGCCGGCGCGGCGCGCGCGGGCGGGCCGGGCGATCGCGCGGAACGCTTAGCGCACCGGGCGGGGCAGGGGAAGCGCGCGCCGGCTCCCGCGCGCCGCCGGCGGCGCGGGACGCCGGCGAGTAGCCAGAGCCGCGCGTCTCTGGTAACCCTCCGCCGTCGCGCCCGGCGGCCCGGGCGCTCACGCCACGGGCCCCTCTGCAAGGCGACGCACCCGGTGCGCCGAGCGCCGCGGCCCCCTCACACCCACCGCTTCACGATGGATCAGACGCTCCTCCGGTCGTACTTCTCGACCATCTATGAGTTCCCCACGGCGGCGGGGACGCTGCGCGTCTCGCTCGACGGCGAGATCGTCCAGGATCAGGCCGGGCTCCCCGAGCTCCTGACCCGCAAGTTCGCCGTGCTCACCGCCTACAACCCGCGCTCGATGCTCATCCCCCGCCGGGTCAACGATCAGCGCCACCACGTCCTCCGCGATCTCTTGATCCTCGGGTGCTACCGGGTCGAGCCGTGCGTCGGATCCGAGGCGGAGCCGGAGGGCATCTGGCGCGAGCCGGCCTGGCTCGTCCACGGCATGGACCGCGACGAGGCGATCGCCTTCGGCCGCGTCTTCCGGCAGAACACGATCGTGTTCGCGCAAGGCGGCCGGCCGGAGCTCATCATCACGGATCCCACAGCCGACGACATCGGCCGAACTTTCCAGGGCAACTGGCGGGTTCGAGCGTGACCCGCGCGGCGCCCGCGGACGCGGTACGCCGATTCCATGTTGAAACATACCCGCAAAATGTGGGTTCATGCCGTGGCGTTTAGGGATGGGCGGACCGGCCTCGCTCACCACATGAGGAGACACAGCAGAATGCGCACCCAGGTCACCCTCGCAGCGCTCGTCGCCGCGCTCGGGCTCGTCGCCGGCGCTGGCGGCTGCGGCCAGAACAAGGTCTCGGAGTGCAACGCGCTCATCGAGGTCATCAACAAGGGCGTCCAGAGCATCGAGAAGGGCACCAAGACCGGCGCCGATCAGGGCGGGTCGAGCGAGCTGAAGGCGATGGCCGATGCGATGGACAAGGTGGCGGCCGACGCGGCGCAGGTGAAGCTGACCACCCCGGAGCTGCAGAAGTTCTCGGGCGAGTACCAGGCCATGGCGAAGGACGTCGCCAAGGCGGCGCGCGATCTCGCGACCGCGGCGGACGCGAACGACGCCGAGAAGAGCAACACCGCCCAGGCCGCGATCGAGAAGGCGATCAAGCAGGAAGACCCGCTGGTCGACAACATCAACAAGTTCTGTCAGGCGCCCTGACGGGCCCTCTGCCCGGAAGGGCGCTCGCGCCGACGAGGGCGCGCGCGCGGCGACGAGGGCGCGCGCCTTCGTCGGCGCGACGCGGCCGGCGAGGCCTGCGATCAGGGGACGAAGCGGTAGCCGACGCCGCGCACGGTCAGGATGTGGCGCGGCGCGGTCGCGTTGTCCTCCAGCTTGTTGCGGAGCTGGAGGATGAAGTTGTCGATGGTGCGCGGGGTGCCGTGGTGCGTCGGGCCCCACACCTTGGCCTGGATCTGCTCCCTGGACAGCACGCGGCCGCCGGCCTCGGCGAGGCAGAGCAGGACGTCGAACTCGGTCGCCGTGAGCTCGATCAGCGCCTCGCCGCGGCGGACCTCGCGCGTCGCCGCGTTGATCACGATGTCGCCGGCGCGCAGCTGCGCCCCGTCCGCGCGCGCGATCGCGTCGCGCCGGAGCACCGCCTTCACGCGGGCGAGCAGCTCGGCCAGGCTGAACGGCTTCGTGATGTAGTCCTCGGCGCCGAGCTCGAGGCCCATCACCTTGTCCATCTCGGCGCCGCGCGCGGACAGCATGATCACGGGCAGGGTGCGCCGCTCGTTCCGGAGGATGCGCAGGAGCTCGAAGCCGTTCAGGCGCGGGAGCATCACGTCGATGATGATGAGGTCGATCCCGCCGGCGCGGGCGAGCGCGAGCCCGCGCTCGCCGTCCTCGGCCACCTCGACGCGGTAGCCCTCGGCGGTGAGGTTCATCTCGAGACCCATAGCGATGCTGGGATCGTCCTCGACGAGCAGGACGGTCCGGGCCGGTGCCTGAGGGTTCCGGGTCATGCTGAGCACGTCCTCTAGCATGTTCATGTCCGGACCGGAGGCGGCCGCGTCTACGGCGACGCGTCCGCCCTGACGCCGCGATCCGCCGCCTCGGGGGACGCCTTGGCGCCCGCCGGCCGCCGCGCCGCGGCGGTCGCTCTGGACGAGCCCCGGAGCGGGAGCACGAGCGTGAAGGTGCTGCCCTTCCCGGGCTCGCTGTCGACGAGGATCCGGCCCCCGTGCGCCCGGATGACGTGCTTGACGATCGACAGCCCGAGCCCCGAGCCTTCCTGCTGGCGGGCGAGGAGGTCGTCGACCCGGTAGAACTTCTCGAAGATCCGCTTGTGCTCCTTGCGGGCGATACCCTTGCCGTTGTCGCGGACGGTGATCAGCGCCGACCGGCTGCGGACATCGGCGGAGACGCTGATCTTCCTCGGCTGACCGCCGTACTTGTAGGCGTTCGAGAGCAGGTTCACGATCGCGTCGACGAGCGCGCTGCGATCGCAGAGCACGGGCGGGAGGCTCGCGTCGACGGAGACGTCGAGCTCGACGCTGCGCTTCTCGCGGGTCGGCTCGAAGGCGTGGATCGCCTCGTGGATGACCACCCCGAGGTCCTGCTCCGAGAGCTCGTAGACGCGCCGGCCGCTCTCCATCCGCCCCCAGTCGAGCAGCCGGTCGATGAGCTGCTGGAGCCGGGCGCTCTCCTTGGTGAGGGCGTCGATGCAGCGATCCTCGCTGTGCGTGTCGCCGCGCCGGAGCTTGAGCGTCTCGGTGAACATCCGGATCGACGTGAGCGGCGTGCGCAGCTCGTGCGAGACCTTGGACACGAAATCCGCCTGGAGCTCGGACAGGTTGCGCTCGCGCCGGAGGAAGACCCAGACGAGGATGACCCCGGTCGCGAGCGTCCCGCAGAACGTGAGGACCAGGATCCCCATGATGAGGTTGTACTGGGCCTCGCCGAGCACGAGGAGGAGGAAGCCGACGCCCGACAGGAGCACGCCGGGGACGATGACCAGGTAGACGAGGAGCTGGATGATCCGCCGGTAGCCGAGCGTGGTGAGGTCGCGCCGCGGGGTCCGCATGCCGGGAGCTTAGTGGGGCGGCGCGGCGGCCGCGAGCGGCCTACGCTTCGATGCGCTCGAGCACGAGCGCGGGCGCCTCGGCGGGCGCTGGGCCGAGCTGGAAGGCGGCGCGGACGCGAGCGGCCGCGGCGCGGGCGTCGTCGGCCCGGCGGGCGTGGATGCGGGCGAGGGGGGCCCCGCGGTCCACGCGATCGCCGCGCGCGGCGGCGAGCTCGATGCCCACGGCGGGGTCCACGCGCTGGTCGGCGCGCGTCCGCCCGGCGCCGAGCGCGACCGCGGAGAGCCCGATCTCCAGCGGATCGACGGCGACGACGTACCCCTCGCCCTCGGCCGCGACGTCGACGACGACTGGGGCGCCGGGCAGCCGGCCGGGGTCGTTCACCACGGCCGGATCGCCCTTCTGCGCCGCGATCATCCGCGCGAGGACCTCGGCCGCGGCGCCGCTCGCGATGGCGGCCTCGAGCTTCGGCCGCGCCTCGGCCGCGCTCGCCGCGGCGCCGCCGGCGATCAGCATCTCCTCCCCGAGGGCGAGCGTGCAGGCGACGAGGTCGCCCGGCCCGCGGCCGTGCAGCACCTCGATCGCCTCGCGGGTCTCGATGGCGTTGCCGACGGCGCGCCCGAGCGGGGCGCTCATGTCGGTGAGCAGCGCGGAGACGCGCTTTCCGGCCGCGGTCCCGACGCGCACGAGCGCGGTCCCGAGCGCGCGGGCGTCGTCCAGGGTCTTCATGAACGCGCCCCGCCCGACCTTGACGTCGAGCACGAGCGCGTCGATGCCCTCGGCGAGCTTCTTCGAGAGGATGCTCGCGACGATGAGCGGGATCGACTCGACCGTGGCCGTCACGTCGCGCAGCGCGTAGATGCGCTTGTCCGCCGGCGCGATCCGCGCGGTCTGCCCGATCATGCACGTCCCGACCTCGCGGACGACGCGCGCGAAGGTCGCGGCGTCGAGCGCCACGTCGAACCCCGGGATGGCCTCGAGCTTGTCGAGCGTGCCGCCCGTGTGGCCGAGGCCGCGGCCGGACACCATCGGCACGGGGACGCCGCACGCGGCGACGAGGGGGGCGAGGCAGATCGAGACCTTGTCGCCGACGCCGCCGGTGGAGTGCTTGTCGACCTTCCGTCCGGGCACGTCGGACAGGTCGAGGACGTCGCCCGAGTGGAGCATCGCGCGGGTGAGCGCGACGGTCTCCGCGTCGTCCATGCCGCGGAAGAAGACGGCCATGAGCAGCGCGCTCATCTGGTAGTCGGCGAGCTCGCCGTCGCCGTGGGCGCGGACGAGCCGCGCGATCTCGTCCTCGGACAGCCGCCCGCCGTCGCGCTTCCTCGCGACGAGCTCGACAAGGGTCTGCATCGCCCTGGAGCTTAGCCGCGTTCGACCCTATTTGTCCCCGGCGCGCGCATCCCTATGGTCGCCGGGAGCGCGCGGGCCGCCGCCGCGGGAGAGCGGACGCGGCGCCGGTCGCGGTCGCACCGGAGAAGGGAGCCGTACGGGGCCTCATGGACAGCCTCCTCTACGCACGGGCCCAGATGGGCCTTTCGCTGGCATTTCACATGATCTTCGCGGCCGCCGGGGTGGCGCTGCCGCTGATCATGGTCATCGCGGACGCGCTCTGGCACCGGACGGACGATCCGGACTACCTCGAGTTCTCGAAGCGCATGGCGAAGGGGACGGCGATCCTGTTCGCGGTGGGCGCGGTCTCGGGGACGGTGCTCTCGTTCGAGCTCGGGCTCCTGTGGCCGAGCTTCATGGGGACGTTCGGCGAGGTGATCGGGCTTCCGTTCTCGCTCGAGGGGTTCGCGTTCTTCACGGAGGCGATCTTCCTCGGCATCTACCTCTACGGCCGGGGCAAGCTCCCGCCGAAGCTGCACCTGCTCTCGGGCGCGCTGGTGGCGCTGAGCGGCGCGCTCTCGGCGTTCTTCGTGATCCTGGTGAACGCGTGCATGAACGACCCCGCCGGGTTCACGATGGTGGGGGGCCGCCCGGCCGACATCGACCCGGTGGCGGCGATGTTCAGCCCGCCGTGGAAGCACGAGACGCTGCACGGCATCCTCGCGTGCTATCAGGCGACGGCGTTCGTGATGACGGGGATCCACGCGCTCGTGCTCCTGCGGCACCCGAAGAGCCCGCTGTTCCGCAAGGCGTTCGCGGTGACGCTCGCGGTCGCCGGGGTGACGGCGCTGGCGCAGCCGTTCGTCGGCCATTTCGCGGCGGTCGAGGTCGGCGAGGGTCAGCCCGCCAAGCTCGCGGCGATGGAGGCGCACTTCGAGACCTCGGCCCGCGCGCCGCTGCTCGTCGGCGGCCTGCCCGACGTGGAGCGGGGCGAGGTCGACTACGCGCTCGAGATCCCGGGGGGCCTGTCGATGCTCCTGCACGCCGATCCCGACGCGGTGGTGCCGGGGCTCGACGCGGTCCCGCGCGACGAGTGGCCGCCGGTGACGGCGACGCACCTCTCGTTCCAGGTGATGGTCGGCGCGGGCTCCGCGATGGCGCTGCTCGCGCTGGTCGCGGCGGCGCTCGCGTGGCGCCGCCGGGGGATCCCGGATCAGCGCCCGTTCCTCTGGGCGGTGGTCCTCGCGAGCCCGCTCGGCATCGTGGCGATGGAGGCCGGCTGGCTGGTGACGGAGTTCGGCCGCCAGCCGTGGATCGTGCGGGGCGCGATGCGCACGCGCGACGCGGTGACCCCGTTCCCGCACCTCGAGGCGCCGTTCTGGACCTTCACGGCGCTCTACGTCTTCCTCGGCGTCGTGGTGACCTACCTGCTCGTCCGCCAGCTCCGCGCGGCGCCGCTGGCGGTGACGGGAGACGTCGCGCCGCCGGGGGGCGGGGCGGCGGGCGGCGGTGGGCCGTACGAGGGCGGGGCGGCGGGCGGCGGCGAGCCGCGCGCGCTCGGGGCGGCGGGCGGCGGCCGGCTGCGCGCGCTCGGGGGAGGCGCGGCCGATGGTCGTTGAGTGGCTCCTCGGCGGGGTGATGGTGGCGGCGCTCGTGCTGTACGCGCTGCTCGGCGGGGCGGATTTCGGCGGCGGCGTCTGGGATCTGCTCGCCTCCGGCCCGCGCAAGCAGGAGCAGCGCGCGCTCATCGAGCGGGTCATGGGCCCGATCTGGGAGGCCAACCACGTGTGGCTCATCCTTGTCGTGGTGCTGCTCTTCACCGCGTTTCCTCCGGCGTTCGCGGCGATCTCGGTCGCGCTGCACGTCCCCCTCACGCTGTTCCTCGTCGGCGTCGTGTTCCGCGGCTCGGCGTTCAGCTTCCGCAGCTACGACTCGCGGCGCGATGAGCGGCAGAAGCGCTGGGGGCTGCTCTTCTCGCTGGCGAGCGTGATCGCGCCGGTGCTGCTCGGCATGATCGTCGGCGCGGTGGCGTCGGGGCGGATCCGGGTGGCGTCCGGGGTGGTGACGAGCGGCTTCTTCGCGCCGTGGCTCTCGCTGTTTCCGTTCATGGTCGGGCTGTTCGCGCTCTCGCTCTTCGGGTTCCTCGCGGCGGTCTACCTGACCAACGAGGCGACGGAGCCCGCGCTCGTCGACGATTTCCGTATCCGCGCGCTCGTCTCGGGCTGCGTGGTCGCGGCGCTCGCGCTCGCGTCCTTTGGGGCCTCGTTCGAGGGCGCTCCGCTCATCCGAGAGGGGCTGACGGACCATCCGATCACGTGGCCGCTCCACGTCGCGACGGGCATTGCGGCCACGGCGGCGTTCTTCGGGCTGTGGACGCGCCGCTTCCGTCTGGCGCGCTTCGCGGCGGCGGCGCAGGTCACGCTGATCCTGCTGGGCTGGGCTGCCTCGCAGTACCCGTACCTGGTGGTGCCGGACGTGACGCTCGCCGGGGCGGCGGCAAACCCGAGGACGTTACGATTGCTTGTCTGGGTCCTCGGCGTCGGATTCGTGCTGCTGTTCCCCTCGCTGTACGTGCTCTTCCGCGTCTTCGGCAGCGGCCGGGCGGGGGCCGCGTCGGACAGCGATGACGCTCATTGAGTGGGAGTAGCAGCGAGGTACGCGGAAGTCGCGGGAGTCGAATTGGCCGGACCACCTCGTCCTACCCATGGAGAGGCGAGAGGTGGGAGGTCGGTGAGCGGAACAGGGCCTCTCTGTCCGTCCTGGCGCTAGAGGGCGGTGGTGCGAGGTCAGGCGCGCATTGCATTCCTGAAAGCCAGAGCCCTCTCTCATGAGGCCGCTGAAAAATCGCCAGCGCTTTCGCGGGCCTCCCCAGGGCGGGCGAACCGTGTTAGGCTCGCAGTCGCGAAGTTTTTCAGGATGCTTGTGGGGGAAGGAGCCCTGTGGAGATGGCGAACATAGCTAGATACCGTCGACACGCGATTGTGGGTTTTTTTGCAGCGACAGCCGGTGTGACGGGCTCGTTCGCCGGGTGCTCTGACTCGTACCGTGGAGAGCTCACCGGCAGCGGCTCGGGGCCCGGCGGGTCGGGCACCGGCGGCCAGGGCGGCCAGGGCGGCGAGGGGGGGAGCACGGGGACCTTCGGTCAGGGGGGGCAGTGCGAGTACACGTGTTCCAATGATCTGAAGAAGGTCATCAGCTGCAACGGCGTGACGATCGAGGAGTGCGGGCCCGAGTTCGGGTGCGTCAACGCGAAGTGCGAGCCGAACCCGTGCGAGGCGGCGGAGAAGTCGAAGAGCTCGTACGGGTGCGACTACTGGGCGCTGAAGACGGCGCTCCGGCCGACGACGCAGGGCGCGTGTTTTGCTGCGATCGTTGCGAATACGTGGGAGCTGCCGGTTCGTATCAATGTCGAACGCGGGGGACAGCCGCTTCCGGTAGAGAAGTTTGCCTATATTCCGGTCGGGCAGGGATCTATTCAGGATATTCAGTATAATCCCTACAACCCGGAGACTGGGCTTGGTGTCGGTGAGGTCGCTGTCCTCTTCCTTTCGCGACGGTCTCCCGGTTCGAGCGTTGTGGATTGCCCCAAGACCGGCGCGCTGGATCTGGAAACTGGCGTAGCGGGAACCGGCCGCGGGACGGCATTCCATATTACGACGGACTATCCGGTCGTAGCTTACCAGATGCTCCCCTACGGCGGGGGGCAGGCCGCCATGACATCCGCGACGTTGCTCCTGCCGACGAGCGCCTGGCATACCAACTACGTTGCCATCAATGGCTACTCGTCATCGGAGTCCCCCGATTTTCCTGGAGCCAATCCCTCGCTGGCCATCGTCGCCCATCAGGATGAAACCGACGTGACCATCCTGCCGAAGGTGGACATCGAAGCAGGCACCAACGTCGAGCCAGCGACCAGCAACGAGGCGAAGACTTACACGCTGAACGCTGGTGAATTCCTGCAGATTACCCAGTCTGAGGAGTTGACCGGGAGCCCCATCCAGTCGACCAAGCCCATTGGCGTGTTTGGAGCTCATGCTTGTATGGTCGTCCCGAGTAACGGTGGCGACTGTGACTCAGGGCAACAGCAAATCGCCCCTGTCAGGGCTACTGGTAGCGAGTACGTGGCGGTTCGCTACAAAAATCGCGTCACTGAGCTCGAAGAGTCGCCGCCTTGGCGCATCGTCGGGATGGTCGACAATACGGAGCTCATCTGGGAGCCGTCCAAACCGAACGGCGCGCCGGATACCATCAACCTCGGCGAAGTGGTTGAGTTTGATACGGGCGAGCCCTTTGTCGTCAGGAGCCAGGGGGTGAATAACCCTTTCTATGTTGGTCAGTACATGACCAGCGGGGACCCGTACATGTTCATCGGAGATCCCGATTGGGTGAATGTGGTTCCGCCGTCTCAGTTTCTGGATTACTATGTGTTCTTTACGGACCCGACCTATCCTGAGACGAGCCTCGTCGTCGTTCGCACCCGCTCGAAGTTGAATGGTGAGTTCGCTGACGTGGAGCTGGACTGCGCCGGCAAGCTCAGCGGGTGGGAGCCGATTGGCGATTACGAGTACACCATCGTCGATCTCACGACGGGGCGCTTCGAATCGGTGGGCGATTGCGCCAACGGCCGACACGAGATGCGGAGCGACCTTCCGTTCGGCGTCACGGTCTGGGGATGGGGCGCGATCCAGCAGAATTATCGCGTCTCCTACGCTTATCCTGCCGGTGCGGGGTTCCTGCCCATCAATGAGGTCGAGATACCCCCCACGGCCAATTAGGGGTTGTTCGACGAGCGAACCAGCACGAATGAGCCTCCTCGGGGCCGGCGATCGACCACCGACCTCGGGGGCAGCTCATGCGATCCGTTTCATGGAGCAGCATCGGCTGGGAAATCTCTCGCGCAGCGTGCGCCGACGAAGCCGTTCCTGTTGCGCGGATTTTCCGCTGATTGAGCGTCGGTAGCAACGTAGAGCCCGCTGGTCCACGCCGTACCCCCGCGGACCACACGGTTCGCCGTGTTGCCTTCAAGTTGAGCACAATCGTTGCACGGATTCGGAAGCCCTAGCTGGCTAACATCCAATACCAGCTCTCCTGCGTTGCCCGACATGTCAGCCATGCCCCACTTGGCATCGCCATCCGGAGATTTTGACCCCACGGGCAGGAAGTCCTGTATGCTGCATTCCGCTGCATGGTCCCCGTCTCCGAGGCAGTTGTAAGCTGCCCTAGACGCATCGATTGACTCTCCCCAGGGGTACAACCTCTGCTCTGCGCCCCCTGCGGCCGCATAGTTCCATTCCGCCTCGGTGGGTAGCCGCCCGCCATCCCATATGCAGAAGGCGAACGCTTCAAACCATGTCATGCATGTCATGGGATGGCGCTCGTTCTGCTCCGGAAAGTCCGTCCAGTGCGAGTATTCGCATCTGAGCGCCACTTTCAAAGCTGATTCGTCTGCGGCTAGTTCGCTGTTCCAGTTTGAGCTCCAACCACTTTCTCGAATTTTGGGATGCGCGCCTGCGCCGGAGACCGGTGGATCTGCTCGAGTGCCTTTCCCTGCCTCCACGAATGCGCGGAAACGTCCAACGGTGATCTCGTAGATGTCTAGCTGGAACCCGCTGACGGTTGCCGGGTACATGGGAGCATTGAGACGATCGAAGGTCCCTCCGGGAATGCTCGCGGTGCCGCAGCAGTCGACGCCTGGGCTGCGTCCGCAGTCGGTTCCCGCACCTGGCCCCGACCCTTGGCAGCTGGGCGCGACACAGGCGCCGAGCCGACATCCAGGGAACGGCGCTGCGCACGGCGTCTCGTCTCTCCAGGACGCCTCGACGCACTGGCGCGGCGTGCGACCGCTGCAGCCGCGCTCTCCTTCGCGACACTCCACGCAGTGACCTCGTGAACACTCCGGCTGCTCTCCGCTGCACGGCCGTTGAACGACCCACTCTTGCGAGGCGCACTGTCGCGGCACGTCACCCACGCAGTCTCGCTCGCCATCACTGCATGGAGCTTCTCCTGCTGCGGAGCTCGCGCTGCTGCCGCCGATGCCGGCGCCGGGAGCGTCCTCGAACTCATCAAGCCCGAGGACTAGACCACATCCAGCGGTAGCCAGGCCTGACGCAAGAGAAATCAGCAATGGTCGCGTCGTTGCTAGACGCGCCTTGGCCTTCGATTGCGCTTGTGTGAACATCGGCTTTGGTGAAGTTGGCGCGGTATGTTTCGCGTTGAGGTTGAGAGCTTGCTCTCGGTGGCCGAAGCTGCCGCGCAGGCGCTGCGTAGCCTCGGTCGGGTGTCCCACCTCAACCAATAGCATCGGTCGGCTCAGACATGGGAGTGTGCGTCCCTGTGGACCATCACTAGCGCCGCCGTCTCCGCCGCGACCGCCCGTCTGAAGTACATCGCCTCCCTTCGTCAAGTCGAAGCAGCAGCAGCGACGCTGCCCCGGCGGTGTCGCGATCAGCAGCGCTCTGCGTGGCTGTGCATCGTCCTTTCACCCTCGCGACCGGCGCCGCGCTCCGCGTGCCGCGACCCGCCAGGAGGCCCCACCCGCCCCGCGCGCCCCGGACACAGCCGCCCCGGCCCCCGGGGCTCCTCGCACCTCCTGGTTCGACCCAGGAGACATCCTCCCCCGGGCCGAGTAATCTCCCGCCCGGACGCCGGCCCGCATGCGGCGGAACGCCCGCGTCAACCTCGTTTTTCGAGCGTTGCTTGGAGGACAGCTCACCGTGATGGATCGAAGAAACCTGCCGGGCGGTAAGCCGCGACGCCCGTCGCGCCTTCGCTGCGCGCTGACCGCAGCCGCCCTGGCCGCACCGGCCCTCGTCGCGCTTGCGCCCTCCACCGCGCGCGCGCAGGACCGGACCTTCTACCTCGATCGCCTCAGGATGGCCGGCGCCCCCGACGACGGGATCGGGGTCTGGCGCCCCCACATGGGTGAAAAGACGCGCCTCTTCGGGCAGCTCGGGCTCGGCGCCTCGGTCCACCCGCTCCGCAACGACAACTACGTTGACGACCTCGCCGTCGAGGAGCAGCTCGAAGGCGACGGGCCCGTCACCTCGCAGCTCATCACCTACCTGAGCGCCGGCGTCGAGATCCTCGGCCGCGGCGCCCTCCAGGCCTCGTTCCCGATCGTCGTGTTCCAGGACGGCAACCAGACCTGCCACCCCGACCGGACCCTCGGCCTGGACCAGTGCGTCAACCTGAAGACCGCCACCCCGATGGACCTCCGGCTCGACGCGCGCCTCGTCGCGCTCGAGCTCGACGAGCGGCGCTTCCGTCTGGGACTCACGGCCGCGGTCTTCGTGCCCGTCGGCAACGTCTACTCCTTCGGCGGCGACCGGACCGTGAGCAGCGCGTTCGGCCTCGGCGCCGAATACGACTTCAAGGACTTCTTCGTCACCCTCAACACCGGCGTCGCGATCCGGCCGCCCGTGCGGCTCCACGAGCTCCGCGTCGGCACCGAGCTCACCTACGGCGTCGGCGGCTACGTCCCGCTGGTCGACGACACGGTCCGCGTCGGGGCCGAGATCTTCGGCTCGTTCGGCCTCCGCGAGGAGACGCTCGGCGAGCTCGACGCTTCCCCCATCGAGTGGCAGCTGAACGGCCGGATGGCCCTCACCAAGGACAAGGCGCTCTACGCGGGCGCCGGCGTGGGCACCCGGATGAGCGGCGGCTACGCCCCGGATTTCCGGGGCGTCGCCGTCGTCGGCTACTCGTTCAGCATCGCCGACTCGGGCACCCGGTCGCCCGGCTTCAACTACGTCATCGAGCAGGAGAAGGACACCGACGGCGACGGCTACCCCGACGTCATCGACCTCTGCCCGGAGGACCCCGAGGACGGCAAGCAGCCGAAGCCGGCCGACGGCTGCCCGGACATGCCCGATCGCGACGGCGACGGCATCCCCGACGTCGTCGACAGGTGCCCCGACGATCCCGAGGACAAGGACGGCATCGACGACCGCGACGGCTGCCCCGAGGAGGACGCGGACCAGGACGGCATCCCCGACGCCGAGGACAAGTGCCCGAAGGAGCCGGGGCAGGTCGTCGTCGACGAGCCCGAGAAGAACGGCTGCCCGTACTACATCCGCAGGATCACCGGCTCCGCCGAGATCGAGATCATGAAGCAGGTCGAGTTCGAGTTCGACAGCTCCAGGATCCTCCCGCAGAGCTATCCGATCCTCGACGAGGTCGTGCGGCTGCTCAAGGCGAACCCGGAGATCAAGCTGCTCAGCATCGAAGGGCACACCGACAACCAGGGCACGATCGACTACAACGACCGGCTCGCGCACAACCGGGCCATCGCGGTCAGGGTCTACCTGATCAACAAGGGCATCCAGGCGGAGCGGCTCACCTCCGTGGGCTACGGCTCCCGCCGGCCGCTCGTGGCCAACGACACGCCGGAAGGCCGGCAGCGCAACCGGCGCGTCGAGTTCCACATCAAGTCACAGTCGATCGAGGGCCGGTAGGCTCCCGCCCGGGCCGGCCGGATCCACGCCGAGATCCGCCGGCGCCGGCGCGCGCGTGCCTCGCCACGTGCGCGCCGGCGCCCTCTCCGCGATCCGAAGGGCCTCGCCGGCCGCGCGTTCGCGCGCCGGGCGCTGCGCTCGCGAGACGGCCGCGCTCGCGCGACGGCCGCGCTCGCGAGACGACCGCGCTCGCGCGACGGCCGCGCTCGCGGGACGGCCGCGCTCGCGGGATGGCCGCGCTCGCGGGCCGGCCGCGCTCGCGGGACGGCCGTGCTCGCGAGATGGCCGCGCTCGCAGGCCGGCTGCGCTCGCGCGACGGCTGCGCTCGCGCGCGGTTGAGCGCGGCCCGCCGCGGCGCTCAGTCGTCGTGATGCCCGAGCGCCGGGCGGCGATGGTCGCACTTGCCGGGGATCGGGAAGCCGCAGACCTGCTCTTCGAGCAGGCAATCCTGCGCCGCCGGGCACTGCTCCGGATCGAGGACCGCCGGATCGCACGGGCGAGAGCAGAAGTCGGGCCTCGGCAGCGGAGCGTCGTAGCGACCGTTGCCGTCGACATCGATGTAGATCGGGTTGGTCACGGCATAAGGCGGGACCGGCGACCAGTCGGGCACCGTCGGCGTGGGCGCGAACAGGGCGCTGATCGCGGGGATCCTCCCGAACCCGTCGCTCGCCAGCCGCGAGAGCTGGATCTCCCCGAACGGGACGTCGAGGGAGACAGGGCTCATGAGGTTCCTGTCCTCGAGGCCCATGGCGATGATCACCACCCAGGAGTCGCGCTCCGGCACCGTGAAGGTGACCTTGCCGCGCACGTCCACGAGCGCGCTCGGCGGCATCTCCGGCTCCAGCAGGCGGATCATCCTGCCGTTCAGGTAGATCTCCACCCGATCGACGCCGAACCAGCTCGCCGTCTGGACATCGAAGAGGAGCTCGAGCGGCTTGCCGGCGCTCGCCCCCGCCACCTCGCCGTAGGTCTTGCCGCCGATCGTCGCCCGGATGAAGGGGCCGTACGTCGCGAAGGCGTGCGCGCCCCGCAGGCTCTCGACCGCGGCCGGCGTCTCGAGCGCCGCCGGGGAGTCGGTCGCGCTGCGGAAATAAGTCCGCGGGAAGCCCGGCTCCTTCGAGGCGTCGTGGCCGTCGCTGCTGGCGATCTGCGCCGGCAAGAACCCCCGCTCGAGGTAACGGAAGTAGTCGTCCACCTGGCCCGCCCGGAACGTGCAGGGCTCGTCGCGCGCCTCCGCGGCGACGGGCGCGTCGCCGAGCGCGGCGGGCCCGCAGAGCTCCTGGCTGTCGGGGCTCGTGCCGGGGAAGCCCCAGTTCTTCTCCTGCTCGTCGGGCGTTCGCGCGAGGATCCGCTTCGTGAGCGCCCACGCGAGCTCGGTGCGCGCGCGGCGCTTGCAGTCGGCGATGGCCAGCGCGACCGCCGCGCCCGAGGGCGAGCCGGAGGCGCCGCCCGCCGCCGGCGCCGACCCGCCGGGGGCCGCGCAAGGCGCGCGCAGCCAGCCCGCCACCTCGGGGCACGCCGCCTCGATCTCGCCTTCGCCCTGGGCGGCGTTCAGCCGCGCGAGGCAGCGATTCCAGTCGACGACCTCGGCCACGCTCGGCGTGCGCACCAGATCGAACCGCTTGCCGTTGATGACCTCCATCGCGTCGAACGCGCAGCTCGCCGTCCGGAACACCGGGTTGTTCTCCTCGAGGAACGTCGGCGTCCGGTCCATCGTGTAGGTGTCGACGCCGAGCTGCTCGATGTAGCCGAAGAAGCCGTCGCGCGGGTGGGCGACGATCGTCAGCGGCTCCACGGTGCCGTCGCCCGAGGCGCGGATGGCGTCGAGGATCGTCCCGCCGGGCTCGCACGTCCAGTCGTGCGCGCCGTGGGTCGGGACGTCGAGCTCGTCGTACTTGAGCGGGAAGCCGATGAAATGCCCCTGCTCCAGCGTCGTGATCTCCGCCCCGATCGCGGTGGCGAGGTGGGGCGCGAGCCCGAGCGCGCGCGCGGTCGGCTGGTAGTCCGTCTCGACGTCGTGGTCGGTCGACACCGCGAGCTCCACGCCCTCGGCCGCCACCATGGCGACCCGCCGCGGCACGGGCATGCCGCTGTCGAAGCTCGGCCTGGAGTGGAGGTGCATGTCGGCCGACATCCACCCGCTCGTGTCGACCTCGCGCACGAGCGTGGCGTCGAGCTGGAGCGCGCGCCCCGGCGCGAGCGTCACGTCGCGCTCCACGTAGATCCCGTACTCGATGCCTCGCGACACCGTGATCTGGTATCGCCCCGGCTCGATCTCGACCTCTCCTTCGCCCGTGGCCGTGACCTCGATGGCGCGGTTGCCGTTCCCGAGCCGGCCGTCGCCGAGGTAGACCCTGCGCCGGCCGTCGCCCGGGAGCCGCCGCCCCGCGTCGTCGAGCGAGATGAAGGCGAGCTTGGCCGGTATCCGCTGGCCGGCCTCGTCCGCGACGCGGTAGCGCACCGTCGCCGGCGTGGGCAGGCGCGGCGACACCGCGACCTGCTCGCCGGCCCCGAGGCGCACCCGGACCGGCGCCGACGTCGCCGTCCCCGCGGCGTTCCGCGCGACGAGCACGTAGCTGCCGGGCGGCAAGGCGCCGCGGAAATCGCCGTCCTCGGACGGATCGAGGCCGACATCCGCGTCGATCTCGTTGATGAGGCCCACGTCGCCGCGCGCCTCCCGGTTGGCCGCCACGAGCTCGTCGAGCGAGCCGAAGGGCCGCGACGGATCCGGGTCGGAGAAGACGAACACCCGCGCGTTCGGCGCGGCCTCCAGCGTGCTCTCCCACAGCACGTGGCCGTGGACCGTGCCCGTCTCGGTCCCGCGGAGCCGGTGCATCACGTCGGTCACGCTCGCGATGTCGCCGTCGCCCACGGCGAGGTAGCGCTCGTAGCTGAACGCGCGGTGCGCGTCGCACGCCGCGTCGTCCCCCTCGCTGAACAGGCACGATCGGCTGGCGGACACGAACGCCGTCGCCGCGCTCGCGAAGAGGGGCACGTTGACCACGGACGGCGCCGCGCCCTCCTGCGCCCTGGTGAAGTAGCCGTAGCTGACGTCCCCGCCCGCCGCGGCCACGAAATCGAACGTGAGCGGCTCCGAGAACGAGTTCCGCCCGGCGTTCCAGGCGTCCTGGACCGCCGTGTCCTCGTCGAAGCCGGCGCCGGGCGCGAAGACGTCGTTCTGGTTGCCGAAGAACACGAAGTCTCCGGCGACGATGCCGGCGCGGCGCGCCGCCTCCTCCTGCGCCTGGTCCGCGGGATCCCCGAGGACGCCGCCGAGCACCGAGACGGGGGCCGTGGCGTTGTCGAGCGGCAGGACGTCGCTGCACGCGCAGGTCAGGCAGCCGCCCGGGTCCTGCTGGTACCCGTCCGGGCACGGCTCGCAGCTCCTCGGGGCCTCGCAGCCGGGCGGCGGCTTGTCGTCGAGCAGGAGCACCGTGCGCACCGTCACGAACCGATCGCCCGGGCGAAGGAGGTAGTCTGTCCGGAAGCGGATCCTCGAGCGGACGTTGGGGAAGAAGAGGCCGAGCAGGTCCTCCTGCGCCCGGAGCAGGCCTATCGCCTCGAACAGGAACTCCCCGTCTCCCTCGACGCGGATCCCGGCCTCGGCGCCGTCCGAGCCGTCGGCGAGCACCGAGACGTCGGTCGCCGTCGGGTCGGGCACGATCAGGTTGGCGAGCGAGAACATCTCAGCGAACCGATCTCGCCCCTGTCCGCCCTCCTCGCCGATCCGGCCGCGGCGCCGATCGACGTCGACGATGGCGCCGCCGAAGATCCCCGGCCCGGGCGAGTCCCGCCCGCCGAGGATGGCCACGCGGATCTGGTCGTTCTCGAGCAGGAAGTCGCCGACGTCCGCCATCGCCACCGGGCCGCCGACGAGCTCGGCCCGGTGCTCGATCCGCTTGGCGCGGAGCAGCCGGTCGCCCCCGCAGCTCGGCAGCGCGGGGGCCGCGAGCGCGGCGGCGGCGAGCGGGAGGAGCGCGACCCTCGTGAACCAGCGGTGTGTTCGCCGCACAGCGATCTCTCCTACAGCGAGAGCTGGAGTTGCAGGATGACGGCGTCGTTCGCCAGCGAGAGCCCGCCGAGCTCTTCACGATGCGTGTAATCGAGCTGCGCTTTCAGCAGATCGTCGTACGCGTGGTAGCTCACGCCGCCCGTGAGCGCGAGGTTGTCCCCCTCGTCGTCGACATCGATGTTGGGGTCGATCCACTCGACCCGGCCCGAGACGCCGAGCTTCCGGGCGACGACCATATAGCCTGCCTCGAAGACGAGCGCGAGCGACGACACCGACGTGACCTGCGAGATCGGCTGGGTGGGCACCGATTTGGGGCTCGCCCCGGTCCAGAGCACCTCGCCGAGCGCGTGCAGCCCCGCGGCGTGCAGCAGGACGTCGGCGCTCGCGCCGTACAGCGTGCGTGCGCCGCCGTTGCTGAAGAAGCCGTCGGCGCCGACCCCGAATCGAAAGGGCGAGTGGGCGACGTCCTGGAGGGTGCGGCCGAGCGGGCCTCGCGGCTCGGTGGCGAGCCTGCCGGCGAAGGCGATCCCCTCGAAGCGGTTGCCGAGGGGGGCGAGGCTCTCGGAGTGGCCTGCGTAGAACTGATCGGCGCGCTGGAAGGCGTTGTAGACGCCCGCGTGGTAGCTGAAGGCGCGGTCCTGGAAGTGCCCCTCGGCCTGGATCCCGACCTGCGTGAACGGCGCCATCGCGCGGACGGCGAGCGGCCGTTCGGTGAGCGCGCCGTCGCCGGCGCCGAGCATCGCCGAGCGCGAGAAGGGCACGGTCCGCGCGCCCGCGTAGACCTCGAGCGCGCGCTCCGCCGTGACGCCGGCCCACGCCTCGTGGATGCGCGCCGTCCCCTCGTCGCCCCCGGCGAGCTCCGTCGAGACGGCGAACCGGACGAGCCCCGCGACGTCGCCGCGTAGCCCGACGCGGGCGCGGCGCAGCCGGAAGCCGGGCTGCTCGGCGCTGTCCCCGGCCTGGTTCAGCGCGTCGTCGCCCACGTAGGGCGCGGCCTGCAGCGCGAGCAGCGCGATCGGCGCGACCTCCAGGGGCCCGAGCGCGACGCGCATCCGCTCCCGGAAGCCCGGCGAGAGGAGGTCGCCGCGCGCGGGCGCCTGCGAGCCTTGCGCCGGCGCCTCCCGCCGCGGCGGCTGGCCCACCGGCGCGCTCGGGCTGGCGGCGGGCGGCGCGGCGCGCTCCGGCTCACCGGCCGGCTCTCCGCTCGCCGCCTGCGCCTCGGCGGGCGCCTCGGTCGCGGGCGCCTCGGCCGCGGGCGCCTCGGCCGCGGGCTCCTGCGCGCGCGGCGAGGAGAGGGCGAGCAGGACGGCGGCGCCGCCTGCGACGCAAGCAAGGTGCCTCATGGCTTCAGGTCTCCTGGAGGGCTGCGTGGAGCGCCCCGTGCCGCTCCGGATGGCCGGTGGGTGTCATCGCGTGCCGTGTCTGCCTGCGAGGTGGCCGGGAAACTAGAGGAAGACACGCGGCGCTGCAATCGGCGCCGCCTCCTGTGCTAAGGCTCGCAGCCCCTCGCGGGTCTTTCCGCACCTCGCGCCGCGCGCGCAGGGAAGGGGAGGGCCACCGTTCTCATGGAAATGCCCGGTTCGAGCCCGCCCGACAGCGCCCTCACGCCCGCCGCGGCGCCGCCCCGGCGCGACGTCGCGGCCGAGCCCCCCGCGTCGCGGCGGTGGCCTGGCTGGGCGAGCGATCGCGGCTTCGTCGCGACCTTCGCGCTCCTCGCCGTCGCGGCCATCGTGCCGATATGGCGCGTGCGGTTCCTGCCGCTGCTCGATCTGCCGAACCACCTCGCGGCCGTTCATATCTGGCACCACTTCGACGAGCCGTGGACTCGCTACCGGGACTTCTACGAGCTCAGCCTTCGTCCGGCCCCGTACGGCGCCTATCACATCCTGACGCACCTCCTCGCCTACGCCGTCGACCTCGAGGACGCGAACCGGATCGTCCTCTCCGGGTACGTGCTCGGGATCCCCGCGGCGGCGCTCGGCTGGGCGCACCGGACGCGGCGCAGCCCCTGGCTCTCGCTGCTCACCTTCCCGCTGGCGTTCAGCCTCTCGTGGGCGTGCGGCTTCCTGCCGTTCCTCGTCGGCATCGCGCTGCTGCTCGCCGGCGTCGTCGCGCTCGACGCCCATCTCGAGCGGCCGAGCCCCGGGCGCGCCGCCGCCGTCGCGCTGCTCAGCGTCGGTTGCGGCCTCAGCCATCCGCTCATCCTCTTTGGCTATTACGTCTGCGTCGCCGCGCTGATGCTCTGCTATCTGCCCCGGTGGTCGCGCATCCCCCGCGCGCTGCCGCTCTTCGCGCCCGCCGTCGCGCTCCTCGCCTGGCAGCTCGTCGCCTTCGAGAGCCCCATGGTCGACCTGCGGAGCGGCCCGCGGTTCCAGGGCGCCTGGGTGCCCTGGCACGAGATGCTCCGCTCGTTCCCCGAGTACACGCTCAACTCGGTGTCGGGCGAGCTCGACACCCGGCTCTTCTGGGTGCTGCTCGCGGTGGCGTCGCTGCTCTCGCTCTGGAGCTTGGCCCGGCGCTTCGGCCTGCTCCTCCCCGCGCTGGACGCGGCCCCGCCCGCCAGCTCGCCGATCGGCCGGCTGCACCACCACCGCTCCCTCGTCCTCTGCGCCGCGATGGTGGCCTGTTATTTCCTCGTGCC
This sequence comes from Sorangium sp. So ce185, assembly GCF_051526825.1. Lineage (NCBI taxonomy): Bacteria > Pseudomonadati > Myxococcota > Polyangiales > Polyangiaceae > Sorangium > Sorangium sp. So ce185. The sequence goes on from NZ_CP150316.1 coordinate 3,941,163, forward strand.
GCTGCACCTCGCTCGCCCGTTCGACTGGTGGTTCGTGAGCGGGCGCTTCTCGCCGCTCATCTGCTTCTTCGGATTCCTGGCCATCCCGGCGCCGCTCCGGGGCCGCGCTCGCCTGCTGATGGCCCCCGCCGCGGCGGTCGCGCTCGTGCTGCCGCTCCACCTCTCGGAGAAATACGCGAGCTTCGACGCGCGGCTCGAGCCGTTTGCCCGCATCGTGGCGCGCATCCCGCCGGGCGCCGAGGTCCTCTTCGTGTCGCTGCCCCCGCGGACCGACGAGGCCTTGATCATCGAGGGCACGAACCACTTCTCCTCGTGGGTGCAGCTCATGCGCGGGGGCTTCAGCGCGGATGGCTGGCACAACGTGGGTTTCCCCTTCAAGCTGAAGCGCCGGCTCCCCGCGCCGCCGTCGAACCGCGGTGAGTGGTTCAAGCCGGATGTCCACGGCGTCGCGTACGACTACGTGATCCTCCGCAACGAGCGGCCGGAGAGGCCGGTATTCACCGCGGCGCACACCTCGTTTCGCCGGATCGAGCGCGACGGCGCGTTCACGCTGTACGAGCGCACGCGCTGATCGCCGTCTCGGTCGCACCTCCGGCGAGCTCGGCCTATCGCGCCGCGCGCGTCATCGCCCGTCGAGGGGCGCAGCCGATCTCCGCGGATCCGCCGTCGTCCGCGGCGCCGGCGGGGTATCCTACGATCCTTGCGGTCGGGCGCCGCTCGGGTGCGCCGCCTCCGCGGAGGGGAGCAGCTCGCCGATGTCGACAAGAACCCGCGCTGTCCGTCGCCGCCCGCTGGCCTGGACCGGAGGGCTCGTCGCCCTGGCGGGGCTCGCGCTCGCGTCCGCGGCGGCGCCGTCCTGCGCCGCCGGCGCCGGATCTCCCGGCGTTCCCCTGGGCGGCGGAGGGGAGGGCGGGGGCGATTGCCCGACCGACTGCTCCGCGGATCCGGGCGCTCCGCTCTGCGACCGGGCGACGGGCAGCTGCGTCGCGTGCCTCCCCGGCCCGGACGCGTGTCCGGCCGGCCAGGTGTGCGATCCCGAGGCGAAGCGCTGCGTGGCCGGATGTGAATCCGAGTCCGACTGCCCTGCTCCGCTCCACTGCGATCCGGCCGAGCACACCTGTGTTGCCTGTGTCGCGGACGGCGACTGCCCTCCTGGCACGCTGTGCACCGGAGAGGGCGAGTGCGCTCAGGGCTGCTCGCCGACGCGCCCGTGCGACGGCGGCGCCTCGTGCTGCGACGGGCTCTGCCGGGATCTCCAGACCGACGCGCTGAGCTGCGGCCTGTGCGGTCGGGCGTGTCCGGATCTGGCGCACGGCGAGAGCGCCTGCGTGGCGGGCGGCTGCGTGCTCAGCGCCTGCGACGGCGGCTTCCTCGACTGCAACGAGGACCCGGCGGACGGGTGCGAGCACGACGAGGGGGCGCGCGGGCCCTGCTCGTGCACGCCGGGCGAGGCGAGGGCGTGTTATCAGGGGGCGCCTGGCACCGAGGGCGCCGGTCCCTGCGCCCCTGGGGTCTCCACGTGCAGGCCGAGCGGCCTCGGTTGGGGGCCGTGCCTCGGCCAAGTGCTGCCGGAGCTCGACGCGTGCGCCGACGGCATCGACAACGACTGCGACGGCACGGTCGACAACCCGCCCGATGAGGACGGCGACGGGTGGACGATCTGCGAGGGCGATTGCTGCGACTCCTCGCTGGACGCGTGCGGCCCCGCGTCCCTCATGAACCCTGGCGCCTTCGAGGTGGCGGACAACGGGATCGACGACGACTGCGACGGCGCGGTCGACAACGCCTCGCCTTGCGACGAGGGGCTCGCGAGCGATTCGGCGACCGCGCTCGACTACGCGAAGGCGATGGATCTCTGCGCCACCACGACGACGTCGCGGCGCACGTGGGGCGTCATCTCGGCGAGCTTCCGCCTCGCCGACGGCGCCGGCACGCCCGTGGCGGCCCAGCGGTCGATCCGCCGGGGCTTCGGCTCCGGCATCCTGCCGCTCCGGGGCGCGCGGCTCGCGGTGCTCTCGACGGGCGTGGCCGCGGCCCAGGCGTCGCCGAACAACACGCGGCCGAGCTTCGCCCCGTTCCAGGGCGGCCAGAACATGGGGACGTCGAGCGGCATGCCCGCGGACTGGCTCGAGGCGAACGGCGAGCGCCTCCCGAACACGCCCGGCTGTCCGGAGCCGCTGGGCGGCACGACGGCCCACGATCCCGTGATGTTGCGGCTGCGCGTGCGCGTGCCGACCAACGCGAGCTCGTTCAGCGTCTCGACGTTCTTCCTCTCGTCCGAATACCCGGAGTGGGTGTGCAGCCGGTTCAACGACTTCTTCCTCGCGCTCCTCGACTCCACGTTCGAGCCCTTCCCGGGCGAGGCGGCGAACCCCGACGACAAGAACCTCGCGTTCTACGATCCCCCGCCCGCCGGCGGCTCGGTCTACCCGCTGGGCGTGAACCTCGCATTCGGCGATACCGGGCTCTTCACCCAGTGCGTCAACGGGCCGACCGGGTGCGGCGGCGGCGCCAAGGCCGGCTCGACGACCACCTGCACGGGCGTCGGTCAGCTCCTCGGGACGGGGTTCGACATCACGAGGCCACCCGCGCAGATCGAGGGCGAACCTGGCTGGTGCGGCACGAGCGAGCGCGCCGGCGGCGGGACCGGCTGGCTGGTCATGAATGGCAACGTCGTCCCGGGAGAGATCATGGAGCTGAGATTTGTGATCTGGGACACAAACGATCCCTGGAACGACTCCGTCGCCCTCCTCGACAACTTCCGCTGGTCGGCGTTCGCCGCGACGCCGGGGACGCGCGATTGACGGGGGCGAGCGCGGTCTGACCGGCGGAGAGGTCCATGTCGTCGGATGTCGCCTCTGGAGGCGGCATCTCGCGTCGGGCCATCGGGTGGCGGCGTCAGGGGGGCGCGCGAACGCAGCGGACGGACGGCGACCCGTTTACACTGCGCGTCGAGCCGGGGACCGCGGCACGCATCCCTCGGTCGCGCTCGAAGGAGCGCTTCTGTTCATCACCAAGGAGACTGCATGAGGAGAACGATCACCCCGCTCGCGCTGTTGCTCGCGAGCCTGTCCTTCGCCACGCTCGGCTGCGACAGCAAGGGGAACGACGCGACGACCCCGGGGGCGGTGGCCGAGGGCAAGCCGACCGAGAGCGCGGCCCCGGCGGCCCCGGCGGCGACGACGGCCGCGCCGGCGGCGACGCCGGCCGCGGCCACGGCCGAGCCTTCGGCGGCCGCGCCGGCGGAGACGGCTGCGGCGGCGGCCGCGCCGGCGGAGACGGCCGCGGCGGACGCGAAGGCGGAGACGGCCGCGGCCGCCGCGAAGGCGACCGCGGCGGCGTCGGCCGTTGCGGCCGCAGCGCCGGCGGCGACCGGCGCTGCCCAGGCGGGCGAGAAGAAGTTCGAGTGCGGATCGAAGGGCCAGAAGCTCTGTCCGATGCAGGCCTGGATGAAGAGCACGATGGCCTCGGCGACCTCGAGCGGCGACGGCGAGAAGATCGCCGCGGCGCTCCAGTACGTGGCTGGCAAGCCGCCGCCGGGCATGGGCAGCTGGGGGGCGATCTCCAAGGCCGGCGCCGCCAAGGCGAAGGCCGGCGACATCGACGGCGCGAAGGCGAGCTGCAAGCAGTGCCACGACCTCTACAAGGAGCAGTACAAGAAGACGATGCGCGATCGTCCCTGGTGAGCCGCCCGCGGCGCCTGGCGGGGGCGCCCCCGTGCGCCGGCGCCGCTGCGTCTCTGCGGCTCACGTGTCGATAAGTTAGGTTAACTAACGGATTTGCTGGCGCGCTGCGCCCGCGCGCCCCCCATGCCGTGGCCGGAGCCCGGCGTGCGGCGTGCGGCGTGCGGGGTGCGGCGTGCGTGCCCTCGTGTGCCCGCGCCGCCCGCAGCCAGAGCGCAGCCGCAGCCAGAGCCCGACGTGCGACGCGCGACGCGCGACGCGCGTGTCCTCGTGCGCCCGCGCCGCGGTCGCCGTCCGGCCGGAGGAGCGCGGGACAAACATCTTGGATGGGAAGGGGTGATGCGATAGAGCGCTGAGCTGATGGCGCGCGCTGCTCGCACAGGCCCTGGGGGCGCCCCCGCGCCGGCCACCTCGCCCGGTCGCGCGCGGGGGGCCGCCGGCTCGAGCGGGGCCGGGAGCGCGCCCCGCGGGCGCGTCGGCCAGGCCGCCGACCCGTTCTCCAGCAGCGCGCTGCCGCCCTCGAAGCCGCGCGCCGGCGCGACGCCGCGGCTCACGGGGGACGCGGCGCCCGACGTCAGGCCGAGCACGGCGGCCCCGCCACCGCCGAGCGTGCGCCCTCCGCCGAGCGTGCGCCCTCCGCCGAGCGTGCGCCCTCCAGCGGCCCCGGCGCGGACGGACGCGCCCCCTCCGGCGGCCGCCTCGAGGAGGCCTCCTGCGCCGGAGGACGACGAGGACGAGGACGACGAGGACGACGCCAAGGGCGGCCCGCGGCGCGGCCGGCCGCGTGGCCCGTTCACGCAGCACCGGCGGCTCGACTCGCTGCGCAGCCTGCTGCAGAAGCACCCTGCCGGCCTGACGATCTACGACCTCGCGCGCGAGCTCAACGTCACGCCGCGCTCGCTCCGGCGCTACCTCGTCGAGGTGAAGCGCGAGCTCGATCTCGTGTCGGTCGCCACGCGCCCCGGCGGCCCTCGCCTCTGGCGCCTCTCGCCGAGCGAGGCGCCCCGGCGCGTCGAGGTGCGGCGGACGCAGGCGTACGCCCTGCTCGCCGCCCGCCGTCTCTTCGAGCCGATGCGCGGCTCGACGCTCTTCGAGGAGATCGATCTCGCCGCGCAGCGGCTGCTCGGCGTCGCGCGCAGGCCAGGGCGCGGCCCGAACGCTGGCGTCGCCGACGCGCGGCTGGAGGAGCGCTTCCTCTACCTCCCGTTCGCCCCGAAGGACTACGCCGCGCGGACCGAGGAGCTCGACGACCTGTTCCAGTCCGTCGCCGATCTGCGCCCGCTCCGGTGTCGTTACCGCCGCTCGCGGGACGGGCGCGAGGAGCGGGTGCTCATCCATCCGTACGCGCTCGTCCTCTACAAGGACGCGATCTACTGCGTGGGCCTCCACGTGAGCCGCGGCGAGGTGCGCACGTTCCTGCTCGATCGCATGCGCGACACGGAGTGCGCGGTCACCGAGCGCTTCGAGCTGCCCCCTGATTTCTCCATCGACGACTACTTCCAGGGCCAGTTCGGCATCTGGCGCGGCGGTGAGCCCCGGCGCGTCGTGATCGACTTCGACGAGCGCGTGACCGAGTTCGTGCGGACGCGCAAGGTGCACCCCTCCCAGGAGATCACGCAGCTGCCCGGCGGAGGCGTGCGGCTCACGATGCACATCGGCGACATGACCGAGCTCGCGACGTGGGTGCTCGGCTTCGGCGAGACCGCCCGCGTGGTCGAGCCGCCCGACCTCGTGGACCGCGTGAAGCGCGAGCTCGCCGGCGCGATCGCCCGCTACGCGGAGCCGCCGCCGGCCGAGGGCTCGGGGCAGGCCGAGGGCCAGTAGGGGCTCGCGGGCGCGCCTGCCGCCGCGAGCTCACGCGCGGGCGCTCGCCCGCCGCCGCGAGCTCGCGCGCGGGCGCTCGCCGCGCGCGGCCCCTCGACCGCCCGCGGCGCGCGGCCCCACCACCGCCCCGCGCGCGGGCCGCCTCAGCGCGACGCGCGGAGCGCCTCGTCGATCATCTTCTGGTGCTCCGCCGGGTCCGCCCAGCGGGCGCGCCCCTCGGCCGGGAGCTGATCGATCGGATCGAAGTACGTGTACCGCTGCCCCGGCTTGACGCTCGGCGCCTCGAACACCGAGATCCCGGTCGTGCGGTCGTAGTGCTCGAACGAGTGCGCGTCGCGCTTGCCGCCGCCGCCGGGCGCGTCGACCACGAACGTCGGCGTGTTGAACCCGGCGGTCGAGCCGCGCACGTGCTTCTCGATCATGAGCCCGGTCGCGAGCGTGGTCCGGAGGTCCTCCACGCCGCGGACGAGATCGTGGATGTAGACGTAGTAGGGGTGCACGTGCAGGTGCCCCAGGCGCTTCACGAGCAGCTTCATCGTCTCGGGCGTGTCGTTCACCCCGCGCTGCAGCACCGACTGGTTCCTCACCGTGATCCCGCGCTCGAACAGCTTGTTCATCGCGTCGCGGGTGATGCCGGTGATCTCGTTCGGGTGGTTGAAGTGCGTGTGGATCACGACCTCCTTGTGCAGCTTCCGCCCGAGCTCCACCGTGCGCGTCACCGCGTCGATCCACTCGTCGTCGGTGAGGATCTTCTGCGGCATCACGGCCGGGCCCTTCGTGGCGAGGCGGATGCGCTGGATGTTCGGCATCCTGAGGAGCGTCTCGCCGATCGCGCTGATCTGCTCCGGCCGCAGGTTGTACGCGTCGCCGCCGGAGACGACGATGTCCTCCAGCTCCGGGCGCGACGCGATGTACGCGTACGCGCGCTTCCAGCGCTCCTCGTCGACCTTGAAGTGGGTCTTCTCGACCTCCTCCGTGTCGATGCCCACCGCGTAGCTGCGCGTGCAGAAGCGGCAGTACACGGGGCAGGTGTCGAGCGGGAGGAACAGCGCCTTGTCGGCGTACCGGTGCGTCAGCCCGGGGACCGGCGCGTCGGCGCGCTCGTGCAGCGAGTCGAGCCCGAGCTTCGGGTGATCCGGCAGGAAGCGCGAGGCCAGCGGGATGAACTGCGTCCGGAGCGGATCGCCGTACGGATCGTTCCAGTCGATCAGCGAGAGCATGTACGGCGAGACGCGGACGCTCATGGGCGCGTGCGCGAAGCCCTCGGTCGCGTCGCGGATGAAGTCGTCCGAAACGATCCCGCGCAGCGTGTCGAGCAGCTTGTCCGGGCGGGTGATCGACTTCTTCGCCTGCCACCGGTGATCCATGAACTGCTCGTCAGTCACCTCGGCGTAGGCCGGGATCCTCCGGAAGTCGGGCACCTCGGGCAGCTTCGTGTGCTGGAGCGACGCCGGGTCCACCGGCGGCTTGAGGGGCGCGATGTCGGGGCTTCGCTTGGTGAGTTCGATGAGGCTCGAGGTGGTCGTCATGTCGTGGACCCTTGCCCGCGCGGAGCAAAGAGAGCGTGATGGATGGCCGCCTGCCCGCACCTGCGCTTCCCGGGGCCTGCCCGGGGGCGGCTGCGGCAGCCGTTCCTGGGATCGTAGCATCGCGGTACCCCCGTCGGGGGCGGTGTGCGCTACGCCGTGCGGTCGAGCGCGCCTCCGGCTGGCGAGCGGAGGGGCGGCGCGGCGGGCGAGCCGATCAGGGCTCGATGGAGGCCACCGTGGTGTCCCGGGTGGTGCGGTAGCGCGCGTAGTAGGTCCGCACGCGCGTCACGTAAGCCTGGGTCTCCTCGTAGGGCGGGATGCCGCCGTACCGCATCACCGCCCCTTCGCCGGCGTTGTACCCGGCGATGGTGAGATCGAGATCTCCGTTGAAGAGGTTGGCCAGGATGCGCAGGTACCGCGTTCCTCCGAAGATGTTCTCCCGCGCGTCGAACGGGTCGCGCACCTGCATGCGGAGGGCGGTCTCGGGCATCAGCTGCATCAGCCCCTGGGCGCCGACCGGCGAGACCGCGCGCGGATCGTAGTCGCTCTCGCACTTGATGACCGCGCGGACGAGCTCCTCGGGGATCTGGTAGAGCGTCGCGGCCTGACGGATCCACGTGTCGTAGCGGCTGAAGCGCTCGAGGGATTTGTCGCTCGGGGCGACCGGGGCCACGCCGGGGCGGGTCCCGGGGCGGCGCCCGTCGCCCTTGATGTACACCTTGAACCGCGCGTCGCCGGCGGCGCGGTTCGAGAAGTGCACCGTTCCATCCGCGTCGGTGTACGTGAAGATATCGGCGAGCGCGCTGCCCGGGTGCAGCGCGAGGGCGGCCAGCCCGAGCGCGGCGACGAGGGCCCGCAGGGGCACGCGAACGGAGGAGCCGGAGGTCGACGGGACGGGCATTTCTCGGCTCAGCATAGGTTGGGATCGCCTGCTCGCGCAAACCGCACCGTGGCGGCGGAAAGGAACGTCGCGGAAAGGACGTCGCGGAAAGGACGTCGCGGAAAGGAACGTCGTGGAACGCCACGACGAACGCCGCGGCGGGCGGCGCCATTCCGAGGACGGCCGCGCGAGGCCGTCCACCGCGGGGGCGTCCGCGCGGAAGCTCGCTCTGGTGAGCACGTCCCGGGCGCTGTACTAAGGCGGGCGCCATGGAGATCGGCTGGCGACACGTGCTCGCGGGGGTTGCGGCCCTCTTCATCCTGTTCCTCGTCATCAAGATGCGCCCTGCCCGGCGGCGCCGGGACGCGCTGAGCGCCGAGGTCCAGGCCGCGCGGGAGCGCGCGCGGCGCGCCGCGACCCCGCGCGAGCGGGCCGAGGCGCTGTGCGACGCGGGCGTGCAGGCGATGCGCGGCGGCCGCCGCGTCACGGCCGCCGTGGGCTTCTTCGTGCGCGCGATGCGGGCCGACCCCGCCTCCGCCCGGGTCATCGAGCTCGCGAGCGGCGCGCTGGCCAGGCGCAGGCCCCGGCTCCTGGAGAAGATCCTATGGCGGCGGCTCGCGGTGCTTCCCTGGGAAGGCGAGCACCGCGACGCGGCGCGCGCGGCCGCCGTCGGGCTGGAGGCGCTGTACCGGCGCGAGATCCGGGACCGGAGCCGCGCCGAGATCATGCGCAAGCTGACCCGGACGCTCGGCTGAGCCGCCGCGCGAGGGCCGGCGGCGCCGGCCTCGCCGGCGTCACGTCCCCCAGAACGATCGCGGCAGCGCGCCGCGGTTCGACAGCGCGACGAGGTCCATGAGCAGCGCGATCGTGACGTGGACCAGGAAGCCCGAGTAGATGCTCTTCGTGCGCATCGCCAGCGAGCCGAGCGCGATCCCGGCGACCACGGCGCCGGCCGCCTCCAGGTACGGCTTGCCGAAATGGATCATGCAGTAGGGGACGACCATCGCGAAGATCGCGCCGGAGCCCAGGGTGTGGCGCAGGCCGGCGAGCCAGAAGCCGCGGAAGAAGATCTCCAGCGCGAAGAACTGGGCGAAGTACATCGCCTCCCAGGCGATGAGGTCGAACCAGGAGCGGGAGGACTGCTTGTAGAAGGGGTAGTAGCTCCCGAAGTCGGGCGCGCTCGCGACGATGAACACCGCCGGGACCACGACGGCGAGGCAGAGCAGGTAAATCCACGCGTGCTGCGCGAGCCCCCGGACGCGCAGCCCCATGTCGAGCAGGCTGTCCCTGGGGAAGCAGAGCTTCCACCCGACCATGGGGATGGCGACGTAGCCGAAGACGCGGGTGAACGACCACCACACGTAGCTGTAGAGCTCGTCGTAGCGGCGGAGCGAGATCGGCACGATCACCCCGGCCGGCGAGAGCGTCTGGGCGAGCTCGAGCTCGCGCAGCCACGGCCGGATGTGCTCGTCGTAGACCGCCCGGCCGCCGTAGTACTGCTGCAGCATGAGCACGACCGCGGTGATCGTGAACAGGACCGCGGGCCGGCGGTCGTAGCCCCCGGCGGCGAGGGTGCGCCGCTGGTGCTCGTGGGCCTCGACGTCGAGCTCCCGCCAGGTGCGCCGGAAGAAGAGCCAGAGGAGGGGCGCGAGCGCGATGAACGCGGCGACCGGGAACAGCGCCTTCAGCAGGGTGCTCGCCAGCGCCGACGACGGCTCGGCGAGGCGGGCGCTCGCGTCCGAGGGGGGCAGGAGCGGCCGGAGCCGGTCGACGTGCGCCACGAGCCAGCTCCCCAGGTTGAGCATCGGCGCGCCCTGTACCATGATCCGCGGCCCAGCACAGCGCCGACGCGCGGGCTCCGCCGCGTTCGCGCCCTCCGCCGCCGGCGCGGTCCCTCCGCCGCCGGCGCGGTCCTCCGCGGCGCGCCCTTGCGGTGACCCCGGCCGCTCTGCTAGATCGCGCTCCCTCTTCAATGCCGCGCGAGTCATCTCGCGCATTTCCGGCGCAGGCCCCGCCTGCCCGTGGGAGTCTCAGAATGGCCAGCAAAAATCCGCTTGCGATCGTGAAGGAGCGCTTCGGCGACAAGGCGAAGCTCGTCGAGGCCCTGAAAGGGCTCGCGAACGAGGACCTCTGGCTCGGGCGCGTCAGCACGGATCGGGGCGGTTCCAAGGGCCTGGAGCACGTGTCGAACGCCAAGCTCCTCCGCCTGCACGCGACGTTCAGCACGGTGAAGGAGAAGTTCGGGACGCGCGCGAAGCTCATCGACGAGACGCTGGCGGTCCTGAACCGGTCGAAGGACCAGGGCTACAGGAAGCGCCTCGAGGCGTACCCGGTGCCGCGCCTCTACGACCTCTACCAGTCGGCCTCGAAGCGGGCGAAGGCCGCCTCGGCCACCCCGAAGGCTCAGGCCTGAGCCGCCCGCTCGTCGAGCGCGCCGTCCATGCCGGACCGGACCGGGCTGCCCGCCCTTGAAGGTCCGGCGTTCCTATCGTAATTGAGCCGCGTCGCCAGCGCGCGGCGTCCAGCCGTCCAGCGTCGGACCGACGATCTGACGTCCCCTGATGAGCCTGAAGCCCCCCGTGGGCCCTCCCAGAAAGGTGGGTGTCGCCCGCCGCGAGCCCCGCCAAGGAGAACGACTGTGAGCAGCGCGCACGAGACCGAGACCGGCGTCTGGACGACGGAAGACGCCAAGTCGCTCTACATGATCGACCGCTGGGGTCGCGGCTATTTCGACGTGAGCCCGGACGGCAACCTCACCGTCGCCCCGCTCCAGGAGCGCGGCAGCAAGATCGCGATCCGCGACGTCGTGGACGCGGCGCTCGAGCAGGGGCTCCGCACGCCGCTCCTGATCCGCTTTCAGGACCTGCTCCACCACCGGGTGCGGTCGCTCAACGAGGCGTTCAACAAGGCGATCGCCGAGAGCAAGTTCCGCGGGACGTACCGCGGCGTGTTCCCGATCAAGGTGAACCAGCTCCGGGAGGTCGTGGAGGAGATCCTCGACGCGGGCAAGACCTACCACTACGGCGTCGAGGTCGGCTCCAAGCCCGAGGTCTTCGCGGGCCTGTCGGTCCACCACGACCCCGAGTCGCTGATCGTCTGCAACGGTTACAAGGATGAGAACTTCATCCGGACGGCGCTGATCGGGCGCAAGCTCGGCAAGAAGGTGATCCTCATCGCGGAGAAGCTCTCCGAGGTGCGGATGATCACCCGCGTCGCCAAGGACATGAACGTCGAGCCGATGATCGGCCTCCGGGTGCGGCTGCTCACCGAGGGCGCGGGCAAGTGGAAGACGTCCGGCGGCGAGAACGCGAAGTTCGGGCTCTCCACCGCCGAGATCCTCGCGGCGATCCGGATCATGGACGAGGCCGGGATGAGCTCCTCGTTCAAGCTCCTCCATTTCCACATCGGCTCGCAGGTGCCGGACATCCTGATCATCAAGCGCGCCGTGCGCGAGGCGACGCGCTACTACGCGAAGCTCCGCAAGATGGGGCAGCGCATCGAGTACATCGACGTCGGCGGCGGCCTCGCCATCGATTACGACGGCTCGCGCTCGACCTTCCACTCCTCGATGAACTACTCGGTCGAGGAGTACGCGCGCGACATCGTGCACAACATCGCGGACATCTGCGACGAGGAGCGGGTGCCTCACCCGAACATCGTCTCGGAGTCCGGCCGCGCGATCGTCGCGCACCACTCGGTGCTGGTCGTCCAGGCGTTCGGCTCGATCGAGAAGACGCCGATGTCGCCGATCGACATCCAGACCGAGGAGCACAAGCTCATCCAGAACCTCCTCTACATCAAGGACAACCTCTCCGGGCCGAACCTCGGCGAGTCGTGGCACGACCTGCTCCAGATCAAGGAGGAGGCGCAGAAGATGTTCGAGCTCGGCCTGCTCAACCTCGACGTGAAGGCCCGGGTCGAGATCCTCTTCTGGGAGATCGCCGAGGCGATGGAGAAGATCGCGTCGGAGCTCGACCCCGAGGAGGTGCCGGACGATCTCGGCGAGCTCCGCAAGCAGCTCGCCGACCAGTACATCTGCAACTTCTCGGTGTTCCAGTCGCTGCTCGATCACTGGGCGCTCGGCGCGCTCTTCCCGATCGTGCCGATCCACCGGCTGAACGAGCGCCCCGCGGCGGACAGCACGCTCGTCGACATCACCTGCGACTCCGACGGCAAGGTGAGCAAGTTCATCGATCTCAACGACGTGAAGGACACGCTCCCGCTGCACCCGATCGTGGGCGACCAGCCGTACTACGTCGGCATCTTCCTGACCGGCGCGTACCAGGACATCATGGGCGACATCCACAACCTCTTCGGCCGGGTCAACGAGGTGCACGTCTTCCTCGATGAGGACGAGGAGAGCGGGTACTACATCGAGGAGACGATCGCCGGGAACAAGATCCACGAGGTCCTGGCGCTGACCCAGTACGACAACCGCGATCTCGTCGGGAAGGTGAAGGCCCAGGTGGACGGCGCGATCAAGCAGGACCTCCTCAAGCCGACCGAGGGCATGCGGCTGCTCGCCGACTACGAGCGCGGGCTCAAGGATCAGACGTACCTGAGCCTCTGAGCCGCGCCGTGCTCTCCGAGACCACGGCGCCCGCGGGCCCGGCGTCGCTTTCGAGGCGCCGGCCCGGGTGGGTGCGCCAGGCGATGCTCGTCGCGCGGAAGGATCTCGCGATCGAGCTCGCCACCGGCGAGATCGTCACGACGAGCGGGTTCTTCGCGGTGCTCGTCGCCGTGATCGCGTCGCTCGCGTTCTACGCCGGGCAGGACGCGGCCGAGCGGGTCGCGCCCGGCGTGATCTGGGTGAGCGTGGCGTTCGCGTCGGTGCTCGCGCTGAGCCGCACGTGGCAGCGGGAGCGCGAGGACGGCGCGCTCTCGGGCCTGCTCGTCCTGCCGATCGCGAGGAGCGCCCTGTTCGCCGGCAAGGCGCTCGGGCTGTGCGTCTTCGTGATCGCGGTCGAGGCGATCATCATCCCGGCCGCGGCGCTCCTCTTCGCGGTGGACCTCGCGAAGACGGGCGCGGGGCTCGCGCTCTTCTGCCTCGCGGCGACGCCGGGCATCGCCGCGAGCGGCACCCTCTTCGGGGCCATGACCGTGCGCACGCGCGCCCGCGACCTCGTGCTCGCGAGCGTCCTCTTCCCGTTGCTCGCGCCCACCCTGCTCGCCGCGGTCGCGGGGACGCGGGAGCTCTTCGGCGGCGCGACGCTCGGCGAGCTCACCGATTACGTGGCGCTCATGGGCGTGTTCGACGTCGTGTTCATCGCGGGCGGGATCGGCCTCTTCGATCTGATCATCGAGGGCTGACCCGCCGCGCAGCTGGGCCGCGGCGCGACGGCGATCGCAGGCTCACGCGGCCGCGCCGCGCGCCGCGACCACGTCGTCGGCGAGCAGCGCCGCCGCCCGCGCGACGCCGTCGAGATCGAGCGCGGCGCCGGTGCACTCGCCGATCGCCCACACGCCGTCGCCGGCCCGGCCGCGCGCGTCGACCCGCACGGCGTACCCCGCGCGCGGGTCGACCTCGACGCGCGCGCCCGCCTGCGCGGCGACCTCGAACGACGGCGCGGCCGGCGCCTCGACGGCGAGCGCCACCACCTTGAGATCGCGCGTCGGGCTGCCTTGGGCGGAGGGCGCGCCGCGCACGGTCACGCTCTTCACCTGCGAGATCCCGTTCACCGCGGCGAGCGCGGCGAGCGGGATCCGCGCCGCGATCCGGTCGCCGAGGGCGTTCGCGAGCTCGTCGGCCCAGAAGCCCTCGCCCGCGATCGCGACGGGGCCAGTCGGCTCGACGCCGCAGGCGAGCAGCCGGCAGAGCGCGCGCGCCGAGAAGACCCCGGGCAGATCGTTGTTCGGGAACGCCGCGACGCCGTCGTGCGCCCCGGTGGCGAAGACCAGCGCGGGCGCCTCGATCACGGTCGCGCCCGCGTCGCCGGCGACCAGGAGCTCGCCGAGGTAGACGCCGGCGGCCACGTGCTCGCAGAGCACGCGCACCCCGTCGAGCGGGTGCCGCGCGAGGAGCTCCGCCGCCCGGCGCGGCGCCCCGGCGAGCGACCCGACGGGGGCGAGGCCGTCGTCGATCAGCGCGACGCGCAGGCCGCGCGCCGCGAGCGCCGAGGCCGCCGAGACGCCGGCGGGCCCGGCACCGATCACCGCCGCGTCCAGCTCGAGCCGCGCGGCGGGCTCCGGCGGGAGCGGCGCGCTCGGCAGCCGGCCGAGCCCCGCCAGCTTGCGCGCGATCGACTGCATGACCCCGGACAGCCCGGGGACGCCGGCCATCAGGTGGTGGTGGTCGATCCCCTGCGGGAAGAACCAGTCGGTCACCCGGAGCAGATCCGCCTCCCGCGAGCCGACCACGTTCTGCACCTCGATGCGCTCGCCGCCGGCGGCGGGCCGCAGGCAGGTCATCACGTTCGGCACCCCGTCGACCCGCGCCAGGCAGCCGTCGCAGCCGCCGCGCAGGCAGGTCGGCGCGCGCGGGCGGTGCAGCTTCGGGCTCCGCGCGAGCGTCACGCGCCCGGAGGCGAGCAGCGCCACGGCCAGGGGCTCTCCCCGCTCCGCCGGGACGTCCGCTCCGTCGAGGGTGATGGTGACCGGATCCCGGAGCGCGCGACCTCGCCGAAACATGGGCGGACGCTAGCAGACGCGCGCCGGGCGCGCGCGCCGCGGGCCAGGGAAAACGCGGGAGCGAAGCGGCAAGCGAGCGGCAGGGAAGCGGCAAGCAGACGGTAAGCAGACGGTAAGCAACGGCAGGGAAGCGGCAGGGAAGCGGCACGGAAAGCGCGCGGCGTCGCCGGCGCGAGCGCGCGGCGCGGAGAAGGTGCCCCCCGCTTCGCGCGCTGATCTATGCTGTGGCCGATGCGCCTCGGCGTCCTCGGCCCTGCACAGGGTGATCTGCCCGCGCTCGCTCGCGGCGCGCAGCACCTGCTCGACGAAGGCCACGCCGAGCGGGTCATCTACGTCGCCGAGGACGACGCGCTCGACCGGGTCGTCGAGGGCTGGGCGCAGAGCCTGGTCGGCGTGAACCCGACCGAGGGCGCCCTCTTCGATCGGGCCGCGCGCTGCGCCGCCGCGACGCCGGAGCAGATCGACGCGTTCGTGGCGTCCGAGCGGGCGCGGCTGCGCCTCAAGGTGCTGATGAGCCTCCCGCCGGGCCAGCGCACGATCGAGATCCTGGACGGGCGCGTCGCGCTGTTCGTGTTCGACAAGGCGGCGCTCGACGAGGAGGACATCGTCGCGGCGTCGCTCCTCGTCTTCGGCAAGAGCTCCGAGCCGCTCATCAAGAGGGTCGGCCCGCGGACGTTCTTCTCTCCCGGGCCGATCGGCTCCGAGGGCGGCCGGGCGCTCCTCGACGACGGGCAGGGCGGGGTGCGGATCGAGGTGATCAACGCGAGCGGCGCGGTGACCGCGCGCGAGGTCGTCGGCCCGCCCGCGGCCGGCCCCAAGCTGAGGGTTCAAGGTGGCTCGCACGGCTGAGGGCGCAACGGGCGCGACGGGCGGGCGTGCGCGCGGGTCAGCGTCAGAAGCGCGCCGCGTCGCGATCTTCGGCGGCAGCTTCAACCCGCCCCACGTGGCGCACGTGCTCGCGGCGACCTACGCGATCTCCGTCGCGCCGATCGACGAGGTGCTCGTCGTCCCCGTCTACCGCCACCCCTTCTCCAAGGAGCTCGCGCCGTTCGAGCATCGCCTGGCCATGTGCCAGCTCGCGCTCGGCTGGCTCCCGCGCGTGTCGGTCTCGGCGGTCGAGCGCGATCTCGGCGGCGAGAGCCTCACGCTGCGCACGCTCGAGCACCTCGCCGCGGCGCACCCCGGCTGGGCGATGCGCCTGCTCGTCGGCGCCGACGTGCTCCCGGATCTCCCGCGCTGGCACCGCTTCGATCGCATCGAGCAGCTCGCCCCGCCGATCGTCCTCGGCCGCTCCGGCTTCGCCGCGACCGCCGCGGAGGGCCTCGACGCGGCGGCGGACCCGCGCCCGCTCCTGCGCCCCGCGGACGTGCTCCTCCCGCAGATCTCGAGCAGCGAGATCCGCCGGGCGTTCGCCGCGGGCGATCTGGAGGCCGTCCGCCAGCGCGTGCCGCGCGCCGTGCTCGACTACGCGCTCGCGCACGGCCTATACGGGAGCGGCGCATGAACGAGATGGACAGCACACGCCCGTCGCCGATGCACCGGGACGACAGCGCCCTCCCGGAGGTGTTCATCTACGGCGCCGGCAAGGTGGGCCGCGGGCTCGCGCGCGCGAGCCGCGACGCGGGGCTGTCGGTCACGCTGCGGCCCGCGCGGGACGGGCTTCCGATGGATCGCATCGAGGCGGACCTCGTGATCCTCGCCGTGCGCGATGGGGCCATCGCGCCCGCGGCCGAGGCGATGCGCGACCTGCGGCTCGTCGGCCACCGGGACGTCGCGGTGGTGCACTGCGCCGGCGCGCTCGGCCCGGAGGCGCTCGCCGCGGTGCGGGGCCGCCGCGTCTCGGTCGCGCAGATGCACCCGATGATCTCGTTCGCCTCGCCCGCGTTCGTGCCCTTCCTCGAGCGCGGCCACCTCCACATCGACGGCGATCCCGCCGCCGTGCGCGCCGCGCGCGCGCTCGGCGTGCGCCTCGGGATGACGCCGCGCACGTTCTCCGACCTCGACCGCGTCGCCTACCACGCCGCCGCGGGCCTCGTGGCCAACGGCGCCGCGGCGCTCGCCGCCGCCGGGGTCGACCTGCTCGAGCGCGCCGGCGTCGAGCGAAAGACCGCCGCCGAGATGCTCGGCCCGCTGCTCCGCACGGTCGCGGACAACGTCGAGGTGCTCGGCGTACCCGAGGCGCTCACGGGGCCGGTCCGGCGCGGCGACGCGCCCGGCGTCGCGCGGCACCTCGAGACGCTCCGCCGGCTCGCGCCGCACCTCGTCCCGTTCTACGTCGCCGCCGCGGCCACGCAGCTCCCGCTGGCCCGCGCCCTGGGCGAAGCGCCTCCGGACGCGTTCGACGCGATCCAACAGGTCCTGGACGGAACCCGGTAGTCGCACTGAAATTTTCTATTGGTGCGGCAATTACTTATTGATGCTCGACGGCAGGATCCGTTGATGCGTGCTCCAGCCGAGAGGTACGCTTCCATTGCCTTGGGATCTGTCGCCGCAGCCTGCGTTCCTTTTGCCACCACGAGCGATGCCGGGGGTTTCCGGGCGCTCGATGAGCGCGTCCGTGAAGCCGCGTCGCGTGGGGTGCTCCACGTC
This sequence comes from Sorangium sp. So ce185, assembly GCF_051526825.1. NCBI lineage: Bacteria > Pseudomonadati > Myxococcota > Polyangiales > Polyangiaceae > Sorangium > Sorangium sp. So ce185. The sequence continues at coordinate 3,958,295 of NZ_CP150316.1, forward strand.
CATGGACAGCGGCCGATCCTGGATGCGGTTTGCTCCCACCTCGCGCGTCGCGCTCGAGGCGTGGGGCGCTCGCTGATCTCGGCCGCGCACGCCGCGGGTCGGGATCCCTGGCGCGATCTCGCGCTGCGCTGCGGCGTCGCCTCCGCGGATCCGGTCGCGGTCGCGCAGGGCATCAGCGCCGCCGCGGAGGGCGCGATCCTCCTCGTCTCCGAGGGGGAGCCCACGAGCTGGGGGAGCCTCGTGCTGGAGGAGGTCTCCCGCCTCATCGCGGAAGGATCGAGCTCCGCGCTGGTCATCGTGTGCAGCGACGCGGCGAGGCGGCCGTGGACGAGCGCGATCGCGATCGACGGCGTCGCGTCGCCCGACGACCTGCACCGGTTCTGGGAGGCGTTCGCGGCGGAGGCGGAGCGCCGGGTCGTCGCGAAGCTCGACCGGCTGGACGCGCTCGAGGGCTGGTGCTCCGCGGTGCTGGCCGCGCCGGCCGAGCCGCGCCCCCTGCCGCAGCAGCCGAGCCTCGAGGCCAGGCGGCTGCTCGATCGGCTCGCACTGAGCCAGCGGCCCTGGCCGTCCGCGCAGCTCGTCCGGCTCGCGCCCCGGCGCGCGGAGCCGGGGCCCGGGGCCGCCGCGTGCCCCCTCGCCGGCGACGAGCTCGCGGGCCTCGGGCTGATCGAGGCCGACGAGCGCGGGTGGGTGACGGCGCGGCGCGCGGCCGCCGATCCGGCCGGCGCCGATCCCGGGGACGTGCTCGCGGTCGCGGAGGCGCTCGAGGAGCAGCCGTCCGACCCGTGGAGCCTCTCGCGCGCGAGCGAGCTCTTCGCCTCGCTGGGCCGGGCCGACCGCGCCGAGGCCGCGGCGACGCTCGCCATCTCCTCGGTCGGCGAGCCGTCGGCGCGCGCCGATTTCTGGCAGCGCTGGGCGCGATCGATGCGCGCGCTCTCCGGCTCGCCGCCCGGCGAGCGGCTGCTCCGGGCCGCGGAGCTCGCGCTCCGGCTCGGCGACGTCGAGTTCGCGCTCGACTTCTCCTCGGCGGCCCTGGGTGAGGGGGAGTCGTTCGCCGCGCTGCTCGTGCACGGCCGCGCGACGAGCGCGCGCGGCGACCTGACGACCGCCGCGATGGTGCTCTCGCGCGCGGCGGCCGCCGCGGCCACGCCCGCGGAGCGGGCGCGCGGCGCCGTGGAGGTGGCGGAGCTCTGCTGCAAGACGGGCGACCTCGCGGCGGCCAAGGCGCACGCGGAGGAGGGGCTCGCCGGCGCGGGCGAGATCGCGACGCGCCTCCAGGCGCGCAACATCCTCGGCAAGCTGCTCCTCACGCAGCAGGCCTGGTCCGAGGCGGAGCGGCACTTCGCGGCCGACGCGTGGGAGGCGGCGCGCGCCGGCGAGCACGTGAGCGAGCTGCGCGCCCGGCTGAACCGCGCCATCGCGCAGCTCTCCAGCGGCCGGCTCGACGAGGCGCGCGCGATGCTCTCGGCGGTGCTCGACGACGGCGAGCGGCGCGGCGAGCGCGCGGCGACCGGCTACGCGCTCACGAACCTCGCGGTCATCGCCCACCTGAAGCACGAGTACCCGGAGGCCTTGCGCCTCTTCGAGCGCGCGATCGGCATCTTCCGCAAGATCGGCGACAAGGTCGCGCTCGTGAACCTCATCGCGAACCTCGCGGAGCTCCGGCTCCAGCTCGGGCTGCTCGAGGAGGCCGAGCAGGCGCTCGCGTTCGCGCGCAAGGTCTCCGGCCCGGGCATCCCCGGCGTGTGGATCACGCACGTGGCCTACGTCGCGGCGCAGATCCACCTGGAGCGCGGCCGCACCCAGGAGGCCGGGGACGAGCTCCGCGCCGCCTTCACGTACGGCGCCGGCCCGAAGCTCGGCGAGTGCTACGCCGTGGCCGCGCGCATCGCGCTCGACGACGGCGACCTCCTGCTCGCCGCGCAGATGATCAAGGCAGCGCGCGCCGAGGCGAGGTCCGATCGGCACCTCGCCGAGGTCGCGCTCCTCGAGGCGCTCCGCGCGCGCGCCGCCGGCGAGCCGTTCGGGCAGCTCGCCGCCGAGGCGCTCGCGCTCTCGCGGAAGGACCACGGCCGCGAGCGCGCCCTGGAGGCGCACGTGCTGCTCCACCACGCCTCGGCGTCAGGGGATCGGCCGCCGCGCGCGCCCGACGACGACGCCGCGGCCACGCGGTCGCACCTCGAGGCGGCGATCCACCTCCGCGATCGCATCACCGCGTCGCTGCCTCCCGACATCGCGCGCAGGTTCCTCGCGCGCCGGCTCTTCGCGGCGCTCGGCCGGCTCGAGGCGTCGGCGCGCGTCGCCGCCGAGGCGGAGCCGAGGGGCTGCGAGCTGTGCGGATCGAGCGCGTGCGCCGGGTGCGCCCGGATCGCGGCGCGCGCGCACCGGCCGTCCACCGTGGTGCCCGCGATCAAGCGGCTGGTGGGGACGGCGCCGGCGCTGCTCAGCCTCCTCCACCAGGTCGAGAAGGTCGGCGCGAGCGACGCGACCGTGCTGATCCACGGCGAGAGCGGCACGGGGAAGGAGCTCGTCGCCGAGGCGATCCACGAGGCGAGCGGGCGGGGCGGGCCGCTGATCAAGGTGAACTGCGCCGCCCTGGTCGAGACGTTGCTGCTCTCGGAGCTGTTCGGGCACGAGAAGGGGGCGTTCACCGGGGCGGCGGCGCGCCGTCGCGGGCGGTTCGAGCTCGCCGAGGGGGGGACGCTCTTCCTCGACGAGATCGGCGACATCTCGCCGCGCACGCAGGTCGCGCTGCTCCGCGTCCTCCAGGACAGGACCTTCGAGCGGGTCGGGGGTGTCACCCCGCTGCGCGCCAACGTCCGGATCCTCTGCGCCACCCACCGCGATCTGCGCGCGATGGTCGCGCGCGGCGAGTTCCGGGAAGATCTCTACTATCGCCTCCGGCAGGTCGTCCTGGAGATCCCGGCGCTCCGCCAGCGGCCGCGCGACGTGCCGGCGATCGCCGCCGCGATCCTGGAGAGGATCGCCGCCGAGCGCGGCACGGCGCCGAAGCGCCTCTCCGGCAGGGCCATCTCGGCCCTCTCGCGGCACGCCTGGCCGGGCAACGTGCGCGAGCTCGAGAACGCCTTGCGCGCCGCGGCGATCTTCGCGGACGGCGAGGTGATCGAGCTCGAGGACTTCACGGCGAACGTCGAGGGGCTGCGGGACCTCGAGGCCCTGGAACCGGCGAGCGCTCCGATGACACCGAGGGCTGGCATGCTGCCTGCTATCCCTGCCGTCGAGCCGTCGAGCGGCCCTCGCTCTTCCGCGCCCGAGCGGGCGGAGCCTGAGTCTCACCCCCCGTCGGCGCCCGTGGCCCCGTCGTCGCCCGTCGCCCCGTCGGCGCCCGTGGCCCCGTCGTCGCCCGTCGACCGCACGCCGCTGGAGCTCGCGTACGCGCATGTCCGAGGAGGGGTCAGCCTGAGCGACATGAAGCGCGAGATCGAGCGCGAGTGCATCGCCCGGGCGCTCGACGAAAGTCGCGGGAATATCACGCGCGCCGCGGTGCTCTTGGGTATGAAGAGACCACGTCTTTCGCAGCTTGTGAAACAGTATGGCTTTGGCGGGACGTCGGAGGATTGAAGTGATGCGACCTTGCAGGAGGGGTTGGCTGTCCGGGGGCCTCGCGCTTGCGCTGTCGGTCCCTGCGCTGCTCACGGGGTGCGCGTTCGCGCCCGGGGAGCGCGACGAGCAGGCAGACGACGCGTGGAGCGAGCTCGAGCCGACGAGCTCCGACGAGGCGCTCGTCTCGGAGACAGGCGGCGAGGACGTCGAGCGCGACGTCGCCGCCCCCGCCGCCGACCGCGCGGAGCTGCCGCGGCTCCGGCTGCGCGAGGCCTCGCCTCCGGCCGCCGGCGACGAGGGATCGAGGACGCGGACGTACGTGCGATCGCGGGACACGCAGATGCCGGAGCCGCTCCCGTGGCACCCTAAGGGCAGCAGCGACGGCGACGGGACGCGCTGAGCTGCAGGCCACCGCCGGCCCTGTGCGGCCGCGCCCGGCGCCCTGGCGCGCTCGTCCACGAGCGCCCCGGCTCGTTTTGGGGTTGCCGCGCGGCTCGCTGCGGTAGCCTTCGCGCGTGGCGCCGCTCGGGATCGATCTCCGCACACGGACGACCCTGGTCTGCGGGGCCCTGGCCCTCGCCATCGCGGCCTCGACGCTGCTGCGGGGGCGCGTCCGGCGCGTGCACCTCTTCTTCGCCGCCTTCGCCGCCGACGTCGGGCTCTGGTACCTCTCCCAGTCGCTCTTCGGCTTCTTCCAGGCCTCCATCTGGGAGCGCTTCACGGCCATCCTCGCCGTGCTGCTCCCGCAGTTCGCGCTGCACCTCTTCGAGGCGATGATCCCCCACGACGGGGATCGCCGCTCGCGCCTGCTCCGGTTCGCGGGGGTGCTCGCCATCCCGCTGTTCGTCCTCGTGCTGGTGAGCCGGGAGCCGGGCTCGTGGCTCGACTGGCTCACGCGCGGCTGCATCTTCCTCTACGTCTTCGCGCTGCTCACCGCGGGGCTGTACACGCTCGGCCAGCGCGGCAAGCAGAGCTCCTCGCGCGCGACGCAGCGGCGCGTGCGGTTCCTCGTGGTGATCGGCGCGCTCGCCGCGCTCGCCAGCGTCGCCGACTTCGCCTGGTTCCTCGGCGCGGAGCCGCCGCCCGTCGGCGCGGCGCTCTCGATCGTGTTCCTGTTCGTGCTCGCCCAGGCGCTGCGGCACGAGCGCCTCCTCGACGCTTACGAGATGCTCGCGCGCCTGCTCGTCGCCACGGCGGTCGCGTTCCTCATCGCGCTGATCTTCTATCTCCTGCTCACGTTCATCGGCGGCTTCAACACGATGTACCTGAACGCCGTGCTCGCCGCGATCGTGATCCTGGTGCTCTTCGATCCGCTGCGGGAGCGCGTCGAGGAGCAGCTCCAGCGCCTCTTCTTGCGGGAGCGGTTCGATCTCGATCGCTCGCTCGCGGACGCCCGGCGGCGCCTCGTGCACACGCTCGAGGTGGAGGAGATGGGCTCGATCGTGATGAGCGCGCTCGAGCAGTCGCGCCGGGTCACCGCGGCGGCGCTGTACCTGCGCGATCAGGACGGGACCGGCTTCGATCGGCTCGCGTCGCTCGGGCCGCGCGTCCCCGAGCGGATCGAGGTGGCGACGGCGCGGGCGCTGCTCGATCGCCTCGATCGCGGGCCGCTCGCGATGGAGGAGCTCGAGCGCGAGGCGCGCGAGCGGCGGGCGCGCCGGAGCCGCAGCGACGCGGGCGACGACGGCAACTTCGCGCGGCGGACGGAGGTGCGGCCGCAGGTCCCCGAGGACGCGGTGCTCGCGGCGGCCGAGGTGCTCGGCAGCCTCTGCTCGGGCGTGGTGCTGTGCGCGCGGGACGAGCAAGGCGAGCCGATCGGGCTGCTCGTCGTGGCGGACACGCGCGTGCGCGACGCGTTCTCGCCCGAGGAGCTCACCCTGCTCGAGACGCTCGCCGCGCAGATCGGCGTCGTCCTGGAGAACTCGCGCCTCTACGCGCAGATGAAGGAGCGTGACCGGCTCGCGCTCCTCGGCCAGATGGCGGCCGGGCTCGCGCACGAGATCCGGAACCCGCTCGGGGCGATCAAGGGGGCGGCGCAGCTGCTCGCCGACCCCGTGCCGGAGGCGCAGATAGATCCGGCGTCGCGCGAGTTCATCGGGATCATCCTCGAGGAGGTCGATCGGCTCGACCGCGTCGTGGGCTCGGTGCTCGATCTCGCGCGGCCGGCGCAGGGCTCGGTCGTCCCGACCGACGTGAACGCGATCGTGCGCCGCACCCTGCAGGTGCTCTCGATCGAGCGCAGGAATGACCAGCTCGAGGTCGAGGTCACGCTCGACCCCGATCTCCCCCGGGTCGCCATCGATCCCGAGCAGCTGCGGCAGGTGCTGATGAACCTGTTCCGCAACGCGGTCCAGGCCATGAAAGGCCGGGGCAAGGTGGTGATCTCCACGCGCGTCCGCTTCGGCCGCGGCACGCGGCCGGGCTCCGGCTCGGACGAGCCGTTCGTCGAGCTCAACGTCACCGACAACGGCCCGGGGATCTCGCAGAAGGTGCTCGCGAACATCTTCCTGCCGTTCTTCACCACGAAGGACAAGGGGACGGGGCTCGGGCTGTCGATCAGCCAGCGCATCGCGCAGAGCGCCGGCGGCCGCATCGAGGTCCGCTCGTACGAAGGGAAGGGGAGCACCTTCGCCGTGATCCTCCCGGCCGCCGTCGACAAGCTGGGCGCGGCGCCGTCCGCGCCGTCGCCGGCGGCGCTCCCGGCGGCCGAGCCGGCGCCTCAGGATCGGCCGGGCTGAAGCCTCCGCGACTGCCGGCGGCGCAGCGGCGCTCCCGACGAGCGCCGCTGCGGCGCGCGCGCTCGCCGCGCCGCGCCGCGCCGCGCCGCGCGATCAGCCGTAGCGCGACGCCATGAGCGCCGCGAGCGCGGGGCGCTCGCGCACGAGCGCGAGCGTGTGGTCGGCGTGGCCGTGCGCGTAGCCGTTGCCGATGTAGAGGTCCACGTCCTTGCCGATCCCCTCGGCCCCGAGGGCGGCGGCGGTGAAGCTCGTGCTCATCGCGAAGAAGTACGCCTTGCCGCGGTCGCGCGTGGCGACGATCGCGCTGAGCTCCACCCCGGGGACGTTCACGCACGAGAGCGTGAGGTCGGCGCCCGCGCCGCCCGTGAGCGGGAGCACGGCGTCGCGCACCGCGATGGGATCGCGCGCGTCGGCGACCGCGACGTGGTCGCAGAGCCCGAGCGCGCGCAGATCGGCGGCGAACTCGGCCGATGCCTCGATCCCGATCACGCGCCCGCCGGGGCCGATGCGCCGCCGCGCCTCGGCCGCGCAGAGGAGGCCCGACTTCCCGCCCGCGCCGAGCACCGCCACGGTGTCGCCCGGGCCGGCGAGGCGCGCCACCTGGGGCGCCGCGCCCGCGACGTCGAGCAGCGCGAGGGCGAGCCGCTCGGGCATGTCGGTCGGCATCCGCGCGAGCGGCGCCGACGCGAAGACGATCGCGGTGCCCTCGACGTCGAGCTGCGCGGACGCGGGGCGCACGGCGACGACCCGGCGGAGCGAGAGCGGCGTCAGCGACAGCGAGGCGAGCGTCGCGACGCGATCGCCGACGGCGACGCCGCGGTGCTCCGCCAGCGAGCCGACCCGGCGCACGACGCCGAGCAGCATGCCGCCCGAGCCGGTGACCGGGTTGTGCTGCTTGCCCCGGCGCGCGACGGTCTCGAGGACGAGCCGCGCCACGCCGTCCGAGCTGCCGCCGGAGGCCTCTTCCATCTGGCGGAAGCTCGCGGCGTCGATGTTCAGCGTCTGCACCTCGACGACGATCTCGGTCTCGAAGCTGCGCGAGGCGTCAGCGTCCAGCCGCGCTGCGGGCTGCGGCAGGGCCCCCGGTGGATCGAGCACGCGGTGCGTGCCCAGCGGATCGCCTGCGGCGAGGGTGCGTTGCGTCGCTTCGGAGGAGCTCACGCCGAGGCCGTTCAACATGCCGCGCCCGAAAGCAAGGGCAATGAGCCGGAGCGGCGGCGGTCTGCATCGCTGAGGCGGCCCGGCGCGCCGCCCGGAGGGGCCCGGAGCCGGCCGCCCGGCCGGCGCCGATCGGCATTTTCCCCGCGGATTGGACGCACTTGCGCCGACCGGAGGGCGGCGTCAGGGAAGGGCTAGAGGAAGGGGGTGGGGGACGGGAACGAGGGGCGAGGGCGGGGCGCGGCGCGCTGCGTCAGGACGAACGAGCCAACTCATTTGAAAGAACCGCCCGGATCTCTTGACCAGCTTTGCTCGGTGAAACTAGACTTTGCCCCCTGCTGGCGCTCGCGTAGCGCTCGAAGGTTTTTACTCCCTGCGATGGATAACCACGCTCCCAAGGTGTCGGCAACGCGGCAACTGGCGTTGCGCTTCATCTCCGGGAAGTACCAAGGCGGCGAATTCCCCCTCGGGGAGCAGCAGGAGATCGTCGTGGGTCGCTCCAGCGACCTCGACATGGTCCTCGTCGAGGACATGGTCTCCCGGCGCCACGCCCGGATTGCCTGTACCGAACAGCAGATCGTGATCGAGGATCTCGGCTCGACGAACGGCACGTTCGTCAACGGCGAGAAGATCAAGAAGACGACCCTGAAGGAGGGTGACCGGGTGCTCATCGGCACCAGCATCCTCAAGGTCGTCTCCACCGATCCGAGCGCGCCCCCGGCGCGCCGCCGGATGGACGAGCCCTCGCTCAGGAGCGGTCAGACCCGGTCGATGTCCGGGTCGATCGACGAGATCCCGCTCCCCGATCTGCTTCAGCTCTTCGGCACATCGAAGAAGAGCGGAGTCCTCGTCGTCCGTTCCGACGACGACGTCGGCAAGATCTACCTGCGCAAGGGCATCGTGACCTTTGCGACGATCAACGATCTGACCGACGTCCCGCCGCTCAAGAGCGTCTACCGGATCCTCACGTGGGCCGGCGGGACGTTCGACCTGGAGCCGGCGGAGGAGCGGGTCATGACCGGCGAGATCAGCGCGACGGTGCAGGAGCTCCTCATGGAGGGGCTCCGGCAGATCGACGAGCTGAACAACATCCGCCACCAGCTCCCGGACCTGTCGGCGCGCCTGGTCATCCCCCAGCCGCTCAAGCCGTCGCTCCGCGATCTCTCGCCCGTCGATCTGGACGTCCTCCAGGTCGTCTACAACCACGGGCACCTCGCGATGGTCCTCAACAAGAGCCCCGCGACGGATCTGGAGACCGCGCAGTCCGTGCTGAAGATGATCAACGCGGGCTACCTCCGCGTCGAGTGAGCCGGGCCCACGCGCGAGGCGCCGCGAGGCCGCGTGATGCGGCTCGATCGCTCGGCGTCCGCGCGCCCTACCCGGGCTGACGGCGGGCGAGCGCGCTCAACCCGCTGCCACGGGAGACGGGCGCGCGGACAGGCGCAGGCCGGGGCGCGCTCGATGCGCGCCGCGCCACGTCCCGGCGCCGCGCCCCCGAGGGCGCGGCGCGCGGGCGGCGGAGCGGGGCGTCAGGACTGCGACGCGCCGCGCTTCGCTGCCGGATCGGTCGCCGGGCTCGAGAGGCGGAGCGACACGGCGCGGGCGTGCGCCTGCAGGCCCTCCGCCAGCGCCAGCTTCTCGATGATCGGGCCCTGCGCCCGCAGCGCCGCGCCGGAGTACCGGATGAGGCTCGCGCGCGTCACGAAGTCGTAGACGCCGAGCGGCGCCCCGAAGCGGGCCGAGCCCCCGGTCGGGAGCACGTGCGACGGCCCCGCGAGGTAGTCGCCCGCGGCCACCGGGGTGAGGCTGCCGAGGAGCGCGGCGCCGAGCGTGCCGATCTCCGAGAACAGCCCCTCGGCGTCGGCGACGTGGAACGCGACGTGCTCGACGGCGAGCTGATCGGCGACCTCGGCGAGGCGAGCGCGCGAGCCGACGACGAGCGCGGCGGCGTGCGTCGAGAGCGACGCCTGCACGATGGCGCGCCGCGTGAGCTCGGGGAGCGCGGCGTCGAGCTCGCGCGCGACCGCCTCCGCCAGCTTGGCCGAGGTCGTCGCGAGGAGCGCGTAGGACGCCTCGTCGTGCTCGGCCTGCGAGAGCAGATCGGCCGCGACGAGCCGCGGATCCGCGGCGTCGTCGGCGAGCACCAGGATCTCGCTCGGCCCGGTGATGCCGTCGATCGACACGTCGCCGAAGACGAGCTTCTTCGCGCAGGCGACGTAGGCGTTGCCGGGCCCCACGATCTTGTCGACCGGCGCGAGCTCGGGGAGCCCGTAGGCCATGGCCGCGATCGCCTGCGCTCCACCCGAGTCGAGCAGGGTCGTCACGCCCGAGAGGTGCGCCGCGGCGAGCGTGACGTCGTCGGCCGACGGGCTCGCGAGGACGATGTCGCGCACGCCGGCGACGCGGGCGGGGATGGCGGACATCAGCACGCTCGACGGGTAGCGGGCCTTGCCGCCCGGCGCGTAGACGCCGACCCGGCGCAGGGGGCGCACGCGCATGCCGAGGAGGACGCCCTCGTCCTCGTAGCTGAAGCCGGCCTGCAGCGGGGGCCCGCTCGCCGCCGCCTCGGCGGGCCCGAGGTCGCCCGCGTCGCGCTGCCGCTCGTGGTAGCGCGCGATCCTCGCGGCCGCGGTCTCGAGCGAGGCGCGGACCTCCTGCGGGAGCCGCGCGAGCGCCTCGGCCCCGCCGAAGCCGCCCTCCGCCTCGGGGCCCGCGTGGCGGACGAGCGCCTTCGACGTCCTCCGCTCGAACTTCTCGATGTAGCCGAGGACGGCGGACGTACCCCCGCGGCGCACGTTGTCGATGATCTCGGTCACCGCCGGCGTGACGTTCGCGAGATCGCCCGTGCCGCGGGTGCGCAGGGCAGACAGGGTGGACTCGAACTCAGGCGAACCTTCGATGTAGATGGGCAGCATGGCTTGATGGTGGACCGCCGCGGCGGGATCTCCGCGCGGACGGCGACACCCCGTACCACACCACCCCGGCCGCCGGTACGTCGGCCGCGCACGGCGGGCCGTGCCTGCGCGGCCGCGCGCTGCGTCCGCGGCGCGGCGCGGCGCGGACGCAGCGCGCGCGTCGCTCCGCGAGTTTGCCGGCCCGAGCGGATCGAGTAGGGTCGCCCCATGCGGTCCGGCTCGTTCGGCCTCGCCCCCGCCGCGCTCTCGATCGCGCTGCTCGCGCTCGCGCCTCTGGTCCTCGTCGGGTGCCCGGAGAACTCCTGCTTCCTCAAGATCTGCCAGGGCAGCAGCTGCCGCTGCTCGATCTCGTCGTGCAGCGACGGGGCCGGCTTCGACACCAAGCAGAACCGCTGCCGCTGCCTCAAGGGCTATCTCTCGATCGCGGGCCAGTGCCTCACGCCGCAAGCGGCGAACGCCTTCTGCGGCGTGGGGCGCCACTACGAGGCCGGCGGGTGCGCCCCCGACCGCTGCCGGCCGGGCGACGAGATCGACCAGAGCACGGGCCTCTGCGTGTCGCGCGAGCAGGTGGCGACCAACGCCGGGGTCGCCATCGGCGCCGGGCAGAAGCTCGGATGCCCGCCCGGCCAGCAGCTCATCGTCGACGGCCCGACCGCCGCGTGCGTCCCGCTCTCGCAGACCTGCGCGCGCGACGAGGTCTGGACCGGCCAGGCCTGCGCCAAGGTGGGGCAGTGCCCGACGGGCGCGATCTGGGACCCCGCGCTCGCCCAGTGCGTCCAGTACGCGCAGGGCTCGGGCGACAGCGGGCTCACGGTCAACGTGGGGCAGTGGGCGTCGGCGAACTACGGCCCGAACGGCGGCATGGGCACGAGCGGCTTCTGCGGATCGTTCGCGAAGAAGCCGCACAGCTTCGGGATCGTCGAGGGGGCGTCGGCCTACGTCCGCATCACGGTGATGATGTCCTTCCCGGACAGCGAGATCGCCCGCGGCGTCGTGCAGGCCGTGACGGTGTTCGACGCGAGCGGGAACCCGGTTCCGCCGCGCGGCGCCGCGGAGGTCGACGCGGCGGCGCGCAACGTCTTCAACACGCTCGTCCTCGGGGGCGGGCGGTCGAGCGCGCCGACGTCGTCGACCACCGTCCGGTGCGCGGTCATCCACGCCGGAAAGCCGCAGCCCGTCCCCGCCGTCGGCGGCCTCTGAGCGAGTTTCACATCCTCGACAGCGTGCTCACGACGAGCGTGGCGGGGAGGGCGCTGAGGCCGCGGCAGCTCACGACCTTGTTGCGCTCGATCACGAAGTTGCTCGTGGTCGGCTCGATCTTCGCGAACTCGACGCTCAGGCGCGCGCCGTCGAAGCTCGCGCGCAGGGGGCGGCCCTCCACGTCGCTGCGGACGTCCTGGCAGGTGCCGCGCGAGCGGGCCGGGTCGAACTGGCGCGACTCGGGCGCGATGAAGCGGAGCCGGTCCTCCACGGCGAACACGCCGCTCTCGCCGGGGATCTCGCGCAGCGAGAAGCGGGCCTCGCCCTCCTCATAGTCCTGCGGGGCGAACTGCTCCGGGCGGCGGACCCGGAACTCGAGCGCCTCGCCGGCCAGCACGGCCTCGAGCTCGCGCCCGTTGCCGACCCACAGGCCCGTCAGGCCGGCGAGCGGCGACGTGTGCGTCGGCTCCACGCTCGCGTCCGGGGCTGCGGCGCTGCTCGCGCTGGCCGTCGGGCGCGACTGCGCCGCGGCGCCCCTCCGGCGGACGTCGCGCGGCCTGTCGAGCACGCCCAGCGCGAGCAGCGCCGCAGCCCCGCCGAACATCACGAGCGCCCCCGCGCCGATCGCGAGCCACGAGCCGCGCGCGCTCGCCGGACGACGCGGCGCCGGCCGGCTCGCGAGCGCCGCGCCGCCCGGCGAGCGCGCCGCGTCGCGGACCTCATCGACCGTCGTGGCGGCGGGCGGCGGCGGGCGGCTCGACGCGCCGAGCGGCGCCGAGGTCGCGGGCGCCGGAGGGCGGGCGATCGCGTCGAGCGCCGCGAGCATCTCCTCGCAGCTGGCGAAGCGATCCGCCCTGTCCTTCGCGCACGCCTTCTGGAGGAACGCGTCGAGCTCCGGAGGGACGTCGTGACGCGCGGCGCTGACCCTGGGGAGCGGCGCCTCCGCGTGCTGCCGCATGATCTCGATGTCGCTCTCGGCGTCGAACGGCACCCGCCCGACCAGCATCTCGTAGAGCACGACGCCGAGCGCGTAGATGTCCACACGCTTGTCGAGATCGCGGCGCCCGAGGACCTGCTCCGGCGACATGTAATAGAGCGAGCCGATGATCCCCTTGGTCATCCCGCGCCCCGCGAGCGCGTCCGCCTCGGCCTTCGCGATGCCGAAGTCGGTGACCTTCGCGACGCCGTCCTTGCCCCGGAGGAGCACGTTGGCCGGCTTGAGATCGCGGTGGATCACCCCCTCGCGGTGCGCGGCGGCGATGCCGGAGGCGATCTGCCGGAAGATCGAGAGCGCCTCGGGCAGCGGCATCGGCCGGCGCTCGTCGGCGTACCTGGCGAGCGCCTGCTCGAGGCTCTCGCCGTCGATGTACTGCATGACGAGCCAGAGATCGTCCCGCTCCGCGACCACCGCCTTCAGGTGGACGACGTTCGGATGATCGATCTGCGCGAGCGCGCGGCCCTCGGCGAGCGTCCGCGCGCGCACGTCGGGCCGATGCCCGAGCTCCTGCCGCACCGCCTTCAGGACGACGTGCAGGCCGGTGTGGACGTCCCGGGCGAGGTAGACGACCCCCATGCCGCCCTCGCCGAGCACCCGCTCGACCACGTACTTCTGATCGACGAGCGTCCCCGCCGGCAGGTGACCCCCCGGCGAGCGCCGCGGGAGAGAGCCCGCCAGCGGCGCCGGGACGACGTGCGGCGCCGCCGCGGGCCCGTTCGCGCCGCTGGCCCCGAAGGCCGGCGCGCTGACCCGGCGCGACGGATCCTCGGGCAGCAGCGCCTCGAGCAGCGGCTTCCCGGGGACGGTCGCCTGCGGGCCGGGCGGAGGCGACGAGGGGGCGGCGACGGCGTCCTTCGCGGCGATCGGCGCGCCGCACGCCACACAGAACCGCGCAGAGCCCGGGGCCTCTGCGTTGCAAACCGGGCACCTGGCCATGGCACGGTCAGCTCGACCCGCGGCGGCCGCGCGCGGCGCGCCGCGGGCGCTGCGTCACGTCCAGTGACCCGCGCGGAGGGCCGCGGAGTCGATCGTCTTGATCTTCGGCGCCAGCGCCTCGCGGAAGATGGCCTCGTCGTCGTCGTCGAGGCCGCTCTCGCCGAAGCCGGACGCGACCTCCATCGAGGTCGCGAGGATGCGAAGGAACTGCTGGAAGCTCGACGCGCAGAGCTCTGGCTTGAGCGAGTCGGTCCCCGTCATGCAGGTGAACACGGGACAGTCGCCCTCGGCGTCGAGCTTCGAGATGTCGAGGAAGTAAGGGTCTCCCAGGAGGGCGCTGCGCGCGATGAGGATCCAGCTCTTGCGCCAGCCTGGGAGGGAGCTGTCGCCGCCGTTCGCCTGCTGCTCGGCCGCGAGCTTCTCGGAGGGGATGAGGCGTACGCGCTCGACCGGCGTCACCGTCTCGACGTCGAGCGGGTCGGCTTCCTGCAGGAAAGCGCGGTACCTGGCGGGCACCCGCAGCGTCCTGCGCAGCTCTTCCACCACCGCTGGAGCCGCCTTTCCGAACCTCGCGGGGATGCCTCTTCGGGCAAAGGCATCCTTGAGCGCCGTAACCGACTCGGCAAGGTCGCTATCCACCGAACATCCCTTCCTTTGCAAGTCCACGGGACAGCCCGCTGGGCGGGCGCCCTCATCGCTTCGAAACCGCTTCGCTCCCGGGGAGAGCACCGGCGCGCACCCGGAGGAATACCCCGCGCCGGGCCAGGTAGTGTAACAGAAAAACGATGGTCGACGTTGCGTACGCTGAGAGCCGATTCCGGCCCCCCGAAATTGCGCACCGATACGGTCCGGGCGTGCACCTCCTCGACGATCCGCTCGCGTGGACTCTGCTGGCCCGCGCCTGCTCCCCGGAGACCGGCCAGCCCGACGTGGGGCGCCTCGTCGGCTTCCTCTACCAGACCCTGGCGCGCGCCGTGCTCGCCGCCGAGCTGGAGCGCACCCGCGTCGACGTCCCGACCCGGATGATCTCGTCCCACCCGGAGGCCGTGTATCGCGGCACCGCGCTGTCCCGCGCCACGAAGGTCGTCACCGTGGGCATCGCCCGCGCCGGGACGATGCCCTCCCAGGTCGTCTACGAGCTCATGAACGAGGTCCTCGACCCGGCGCTGGTGCGGCAGGATCACCTGTTCATGAGCCGGCAGACGAACGAGCACGGCGAGGTGGTCGGCGCCACCTGGCACGACGCCAAGATCGGGCGCGACGTCGGGGGGCGCCATGTGCTCTTCCCCGATCCGATGGGCGCCACCGGCTCGTCGATGGTCAGCGCCATGACGTACTACAAGACCGCGCTCGAGGGGCGGCCGGCCAAGTGCATCGCCATGCACCTCATCGTGACCCCCGAGTACATCCGCCGCGTCACCGAGGCCCACCCGGACGCGATCATCTACGCGCTCCGGCTCGATCGCGGCCTCTCGCCGGCGCGCGTACTCAAGACCGAGCCGGGCACGCACTGGGACGAGGAGCGCGGCCTGAACGCGATCCAGTACATCGTCCCGGGCGCCGGCGGCGTCGGTGAGATCCTCAACAACGCCTGGGTGTGAGCGAGCGGTCAGCGGCCGCGCTTCGAGCGGCGGTTGTGGCCGGCGGCGAGCGCGCGGTAGTCGATGGCCGCGTGCGGCCGGCTCACGGCGGGGCGCAGGTCGCTGCAGAGCCGCGTGAGCTCCGCGATCATCGCGCCGAGGTCGCTCGCGCCCGCGGCCCTGCGCTGCGCGAGCTCGCCGTAGGCGGCCTCGAGGGACGCGATGCCCTTGCCCGAGACGTGCCCGCGGCGGGACAGGTCGACGTAGCTCCGCGCGAGCGCGACGCTGTCGAAGTTGTGCGCGACGACCAGGTCCTGCGCGACGCGGAGCACGGCGTGCGCGGCGATCCGGCCGTCCTCGTGGAGCACGAAGGCCGCCTGCAGGTAGTTGTAGAAGGGGACGACCCGGTCGCCGAAGATCCGGAAATCCGAGGGAGATGACTGCCGATCGAGGTGGATCAGGATGCGCTCGACGACGGGGCCCTTCTCGACGTAGCTCGCGAACCGGAGCGCGTCGAGGATGGTGTCGTCGTAGGCGTGGCCGAGCCGCATCACCTCGCCGAGCTCCAGCGGGGTGACCCGCCCCTCGCAGACGTCGGCGTACAGCGAGTAGACGAACGCGTCGGCCTCGGCGTCGTCGCCGAGGAGCACCTCGCGGATCAGCGCGCCGCTCGCGTCGCGCTGGCTCGGGAGCTCGCAGCGCCGCTGGAGCAGCGCGGGCAGCTTGTAGCCGAGCTGGCCGCGCAGCGCGCGGAAGCGCAGCCGGAGGATGTTCTGCAGGTTGGGCTTCAGCGTGAGCGACGCCCACCGCGCGCCGTCGAGCCGCAGCTTCTGCTCGATGCGGGAGCGGAGCTGCTCCGGGCTGCCCGAGAGGATGTGCGTCTCGACGCCCGCGCGGCCGAGCTCGCGCAGGAGCGACCCGGCGCCCGGCACGGTGCGCTTCTGGTCGGGCCGCTCGATCGCGGTCCGCACGAGATCGCGCAGCGTGTCGAAGTCCGTCCTGAGGTAGGTCTTGTCGAGGTCCCACCGCGCGATGAACGGCGCGCGCACCGCAGGCGCCGCTGCGTTCGCCGGAGTTCGGGGCCCTTGCGCTCGCTCCTCGCCGCTCACCATCTCTCGCTCAGCGCGCCATCCACTCGCGCCGCATCTTGTCGAGCGACTGCACCACGTCGCTGTCGGCGCTCTGCCGGGCGAGGTCCATCGCCTCGCGGAGGTACATCGACGCCTCGCCGGTGCGCTCGCGCTGGTGCGCCACGTGCGCGAGCGCGCCCAGGACGAGCGCGCGGTCGGGGCCGCCGGGGCCGGCGAGGTCGAGCGCCTCGCGCAGCACGCCGTCGGCGTCGGTGAGATCGCCGGCGCGCGCGAGCGCCTCGCCGAGCTTGCGGCTGAAGATGAGGACGGCGCGCACCGGATCGTCGAGCTCGCCGCGGAAGATCTCGCGCCGCGCCAGGTCGAGGCCGCGGCGCAGCGCGAGCACGCTGCCGGCCGTGTCCCCGCGCGCGGCCGACCGATCCGCCGCCTGCTCGAGCAGCATCAGCGCGACGAACGCGTTCTGCGCGTGGTAGGCGTGGATCGCCTGCACCTCGAGCGGCAGCGCGAGCGGATCGCCCGCGCTGTCGAACGTCGCCTTGGCGTGCAGGTCGCGCCGGACGCCGGCCGGGATCGTCGCGAGCGTCACGTCGCGGAGCAGCGGGTGCGCGGTGCGGATGCCGCTCGAGTGCTCCTCGATCATGCCCGCCGCCGCGAGCTTGTTGAGCAGCTCGTCGAAGGCGCGGATGTCCGGCAAGAGGCGCTGCAGCGTGGCCCGGTCCGCCGCGTCCCCGATGACCGCGAGCGCCTGCAGCGTGCGGCGCGCGTCCTGCGGCAGCCGCTCGATGCGCGCGGCGACCAGGTCGGCCATGCGCGCGGGCGGATCGCTGCCGCCCTCGAGGGTGTAGCGGACCAGCTGGTCGATGTAGAGCGGCGGCACCGTCGCGGCGTCGCCGCCGAGGCCGGCCGGGGTCGCCGCGCTCGGCGGCAGGCCCAGCGCGACGTGATCGGCGGTGGCGCCGTCCGAGGGATCGCGCCGCGGCGACGGCCGCGCCCCGCCCGTGCTCTGCGGCGTCTTGCGGGCGGCGCGGTGATCGAGGCTCACGCTGCTCCGGAGGAGCGAGAGCGCGATGTCCTTCGGCAGGCCGCCGAGCGCGCGCACGGCCCCGCCCCACCCCGGCTCGAAGCCGGGGGTGTGGCTCGCGACGATGAGCAGCGCCGCGAGCGGCGGCTCCGCGATCACGTCGGCGAACGCGTTCCGGCTCGCGCCGTCGACGGCGTGCAGGTCGTCGATCGCGAGCAGGACCCGGTGCGGGAAGGCGGACTGCTGCGCGCGCGAGAGCGCCCAGCGCAGCGCCTCCGCGGCGATGAAGCGCCGATCGTCGGGCGACAGGCCGCCCGCGGCCGGCTTGTTCCAGGCGTGCCTGCGCACGTCGGCCGCGCGGTCGCCCTTGCCGAAGATCTCGAGCAGCCCGCGCCGCGCCTCCGGCGTCGCGCCGTTCCAGTTCGACGCGTTGCCGCCGTCGTGCGGGAGCTCGGCGAGCCCGGCGATCGCCCAGCGGAGCGCGTAGTAGCCGACCTCGGCGCCCCACGGGTCCGGGCCGGTCTGGATCACGATGTCGCCCCGGCTCGCGGCGACGTCGAGGAACTCGCGGAGGAGCCGGGTCTTGCCGACGCCGTGCTCGCCGACGATGCGCGCGGCGACGACCGAGCCCTCGACCTCGGCGAGGCAGGCGTCGAGCCACGCGAGGTCCTCCTCGCGCGCCGCGAACGGCAGCGGGAGCGGGGGGGCCGACGTCGCGCGATCGCGCCGCGCGGCCTGGGCCGGCGCGGCGCGCGGCGCCGGAGCGGGCGCGTGGGCCTGCGCGATCCTGGCGCCGCACTCGCCGCAGAACTTCTGGCCGCGCGGCACGATGGCGCGGCACGAGGCGCAGATGACGGTCGCCTCGGCGAACGAGAAGCGGCCGGAGGGCGTGTCGAACGTCCCGACCGCCGCGCGCAGCGCGGCCGAGAACTCGTCGGCGGTCTGGTAGCGCCGCGCCGCGTCCTTCTCGAGCGCCCGCAGCGTGACCTCGACGAGCGGCTCGGGGATCTCGCGCTCCGGCGCGACCAGGGCCGGGTCGGGCGGCGGCAAGGAGAGGTGCATCAGCACGACCTGCGTCGGCGACTCGGCCTCGAAGGGGAGCCGGCCGGTGAGCAGCTGGAACAGGATGACGCCGCACGCGTAGAGGTCGCTCCGCGCGTCGATCGGATCGCCGCGCCCCTGCTCGGGGGCCATGTAGTCCGGGGTCCCGCAGACGATGCCGGGGCTCGTGATGTTCGTCGTCGCGACCTCCGCCTTCATCTTCGCGAGGCCGAAGTCGACGACCTTCACGAAGTCGCCGCCCGAGCGCATCGGCTCGAGCACGATGTTCTCGGGCTTGAGATCGCGGTGGATGATGCCGAGGTGGTGCGCCTCGGCGAGCGCCGCGAGCACCTGGCAGAGGATGTCGACGATGCGGCGGAAGGGGAGCGGGCCGTCCTCGTAGACGACGCGGGCGAGGTCGCGCCCGCGCAGGAACTCCATGACGAGGTAGAGCTGCCCGCCGTTCTTGCCGAAGTCGATGACCCCGACGGAGTTCGGGTGGTTCAGGCGGCTCGCGGCGCGCGCCTCGGTGATGAACCGGACCGACGCGCTCTCGTCCCCGAGCAGGTGGGGGTGGATGATCTTGACGGCCACGGTGCGCCCCAGGGCCTTCTGCTCGGCCCTGTACACGCGGCCCATGCCGCCCACGCCGACGAGCTCCAGGATCACGTAGTTGCCCGGGAGCGTCGTCCCGATCAGCGGGTCGTCGGAGGTCCGGTTGAACTCCGAGATGGGGAAACCGCACACCGGGCAGAATTTGTGCGCCTGCTCGCACGGATTCGCGCATTGCGGGCAGACCACTGTGGACACGCGCGGGACCTTACCACGTTCGGGATAGCGATTGGAGTCGAGGTCTCCCTGGGCCCCCGGGGCCTCGGCCGGAGGGGGGCAGGGGGGCTCGTCCTGCCGTCTGTTAGGTCCTGGATCCCACTTGGGGTAACCTCGGGCGCGATGGTTACGCCTCGCCTACGTCTCGGTCAGCTCCTGGTCGACGCGCGGATGATCACCCAGGACGCCCTCGAGAGGACCCTGGAGCTGCAGCGCACGGACGGCCGGCGGTTGGGGACGCTCCTCGTCGAGCAAGGTCTCATCAACGAAACCCAGCTGACGCAGATCCTATCGCACCAGCTCGCTGTTCCCTGGGTGTCGCTGCTGCACATCGAGTTCTCGCGGCAGCTGCTCAACCTCGTCCCGCACGACGTGGCCGAGCGTTACTGCCTCGTGCCGATCTACGTCCGCCACGTCCGCAACCAGGGCGAGACGCTCTACGTCGCGATGGACGATCCGACGAACGAGGACGGCATGAAGGAGTGCATGGCGTTCTCGGGCTTGCCGGTGCGCGCGATGATCGCGCCGCCGAGCGACATCCGGAACGCGATCCGGGTCTATTACGGGGCGCGCGCTCGCTCCGCGCCGCCGCCGGCGCCCGCGCAGCGGGCCCAGGCGACCGAGCCGCAGTCGCGGGCGCGCCCGGTCGATCCGCCGCCGTCCTCCGAGCTCGGCGCGCCGGAGACCGCCAGGCACTCGGAGGAGGTCTCGTCGACGCCGGAGCCCTTGCTGCTGACGAGGCCCGCGCTCCGCTCCGGGGCCCGGCTGGTCGACGACGCGGTGCCGGCGATAGAGACCTCCGAGGTCGACGCCAGCGACATGGGCGTCATCGACGACGAGCTCGCCTGGGAGGCGCCGCGCCCCGCGGCGCGGCCGGAGGAGCGGCAGATCCGCGGGCGGCCGGAGGAGCGGCAGATCCGCGGGCGTCCTGACGAGCAGCGCTCGCGTCCGACGCTGAAGGTCGCGCCGTCGCCCGAGCTGCTCGCGGCGGCGCAGGCCGCGCAATCCGCGCAGCCGGCGCAGCCGGCGCAGGCCGCGCCGTCGGAGCGCCGGAAGACGCTGCGCCCGAGCTCGGCGCCGGGGCCGCTGACGCCGCCCGCCAGCGAGGCCGCGCCGAGCACGGAGGCGCCGCCCACGTCGAGCACGCCGGCCGCCGCGCTCCTCGGCGCCGTGCTCGGGCGCGCCAGCGCCGCGCGCGCCGCCGCGGAGACCGCCGCGCGCAGCGCTCCAGAGAGCGCCGCGCGCACCGCCGCGGAGAGCGCCCCGGACTACGGCGACGAGCCCCCGAGCGAGCGCGAGGTGCGCAACATCCCCGCGCCGCAAGGCCGCGGTCGCCGCCGGATGGTGTCGCTCACGCTCCTCGACGGGACGACGATCACGCTCCCCGCGCGCGGGACCAAGTCCCAGCAGCAGCAGCGGCAGCAGCCGGCCCCGGCGCGGGCGGCGGCCCAGTCCGAGCCGCCGCCGGCGCCCGCCGCGGACGATCCCGGCCTCACCGCGCGCGATCTCGTCTCCGCGCTCCGCGCCGTCTCGCACGGCGCCGACGCCAGCGAGATCCTCGGCAACAACGTGCGCTGGGAGGCGATGTTCGCCGCGCTCCTGTCGCTGCTGCTGAAGAAGCACCTCATCGCCGACTGGGAGTTCGTGGACGAGCTGAAGAAGATCTGACGTCAGCCCGCCTCGCGCGCCGCGCCGGCGCGGACCAGCGCGTCGATCTCCCCGTCCGAGAAACCCGCGTCGCGCAGCACGGCGCGCGTGTGCTCCCCGGCGCGAGGCGCCGGCGCGAACGCGGCGCCCGCCGGCGTGACGGGCGTCCTGAGCTGCGGGACAGGGCCGCGCGGCGAGGCGATCTCGAACAGGAGATCGCGCGACGCGAGGTGGGGATCGGACGGGGCGCTCCGCGGATCGAGCACCGGCTCGAGGCAGCAGTCGCGCTCGGCGGCGAGCGCCTCCCACTCCGCGAGCGTCCTCTGCCGGAAGACCGCGGCGAGCTCGCGCTTGAGCCCGGCCTGGTGCGGTCCGGGGACGAGCGCGCTCGGATCGGGCTCGATCCCCGCGCCCTCGCAGAACGCGCGCCAGAACTTCGGCTCCAGCGCGGCGAGCGCCATCGCGTGACCGTCCTTCGAGAGGTAGGTGTTGTACGGCGCGAGCCCCCCGGTGAGCGGCGCGTCGCCCGCCGCGCGCGCGCCCTCGGCGGCGTCATCCCCGCGGAGCGCCGGGTCGCCGCCCGCGAGCGCCGCGGCGAGCGTGGGGAGGGCGAAGCCGAGCACGCCGTCGGTCATGGCGATGTCCAGCACCGCGCCCCGCCCGGTCCGGTCCCGCTCGCGCAGCGCCGCGAGGATGGCGATCGCGCACCACATCCCGCCGCTCACGTCGGCGACCTGGGAGCCCGGCACCTGCGGCGGACCCTCGGCAGGCCCCTGGGCGCCGAGGACGCCCGCGCGCGCGACGTAGTTCAGATCGTGCCCCGCGCGCGCCGACAGGCTGCCCGTCTGGCCGTAGCCGGTCAGCGCGCAGACGATGAGCCGCGGGTTGTCCGCGCGGAGCGCCGCGTGGCCGAGCCCGAGCCGCTCGAGCACGCCCGGGCGGAACTGATCGAAGAGCACGTCGTACGTCGCGGCGAGCCGGCGGAAGGCGTCGCGCCCCTCGGGCTTCTTCAGATCGAGCAGGGCGCTGCGCTTGCCGCGGTTCAAGAGCTGGAACGCCGCGGATTCACCGGCGATCTGCGGGGGGAGCCCGCGCAGGAGGTCGCCGCCGGCGACGTCCTCGATCTTGTCCACCGTCGCCCCGAGATCCGCCAGGACCAGGGTCGCGAAGGGGCCCGGCAGGAGCCTCGAGAGATCGAGGATGCGCGTATCGGTGAGCGGGCGCATGGGGGCCTCCCTGTCGTTGCGCGAGGCGGGTCGACGATCGAGGGGGAAGAGAAGGGACGCCGGTCGCGTGCGCGCGCGGCGTGAAGCGGGCTCCGAGAGATCAGAGAGGTGATCGCAGGGCTGCGATCCGAGAGAGGCTCGTCGGCGGCGCCGGGGAGTCGGGGCGCCTCCGGCGCCGGGATCAGCCGGCGCTGAGCTGGAACAGCTTCGGGAGCTTCATCGCGAGCATCTGGTTGCCCGCGACCTTCAGCTTGCCCGCGAAGTAGAGCTGCATCGAGTTGGCCTGCGGGTTCTCGTACAGCTTCTGGAAGTCCTCGCTGGTGAGCGAGATCGTGACGTCCGCGCCGCCCGGGTTGCCCGAAGCGAGCTTCGGCCCGGTGTCGGACAGGTCGATCAGCCACTCGCCGCCGCCCTCGCCGGTCACGTTGATCTGGTACTTCCCGCCGATCTGCTTGGCCGCGTCGGAATGCTTCGCCAGGGCAGCAGGGAGCTCTTCGTTGAACAGTCTCTGGATATCGACGGCCATGGATCGCCTCCGGATCTCGTAGGGGACGTGGTGACGTGAACGTCTAGGTACCGTGCGCGGTTTACCCGTGCCCGTACGCGCGCGTCAAGCGAAGGCCGACGCTCTGGCGCGCTCGCATCGGGACGTCGGGACACGGCACGCACGCCGTGTCCATCGCGCCGTACGCGCCGTCAGGGCGCGCCTGGCGCCGCTCTCATGCGCGCGCGCGGTGCGTCTGCGCGGCGGGCCGGGGCGCTTTGTCCAGCGCGGAGCGGATCGGGACCATCAGCAGGCGATCGATGGCGACGCGCTGCTCGGCGGGCGGCGGGCTCTCCGGCGCCCCCTGCATGAGCCGGAGATCGCGGAGCGCGCCGCGATCGAGCGGGCCGGGCGACGCGCCCAGCCCGTCGAGCGACGGCGTCATGGCAGGGAGCAAGCAGACGAGGAAGATCTCGCTCGTGCCCTGGCGCACCCACGTCCCCTGGTACACCGCGACCGCTTGGCCGAGCGCCTCCTGGAAGACGAACGCGCGCCACTCGAGCGGCGCGGTCAGATCGAAGACGCGGCCGCCGGCGCGGAGCTCCCGGCTGTCGAGGCTGAGCGCCGCGCCGCGCGCGTCGGTCAGGAGGAAGCGATCGAGGCACCCGGGCGAGCGCTCCGTGAGCTCCTCGAGGAGCGAGGCGAGCACCGCGGGGCCGAGCGAGATCGGCTCGCCGTCCGGGCCGATCGCCTCGAGCCCGACCTCGTCGGAGCCCACGACGGACGCGCGGTCGAGCAGCGCGGCGAAGGCGCGGCGCGCGGGGCCGTCGAAGCTGGCCCCGACGGAGGACATCCCGGCGCTGGAGGTGAGCAGGGCGACGATGCGATCGCGGCGCGGCGTCGCGAGGAGCGTCACGCCGAACCGCTCGCGGGTCGTGAGCAGCACGTGCTCCCCGGCGCCGCCCTTGCCGCGCAGGAGCAGCCGGTCGCCGTCGAGGCTCAGCCCGCGCCGGCTCGCCTGCGCCGCCGGCAGGAGGTGCCGTCGCCCCCGCGCGAGCAGCGCGCCCGCCGCCGCGACGAGCGCGACCGGCAGGAGCGCGCGGACCGTCACGCTGCGCGCGGTCGCGACCAGCACGAGCGCGGCCACGAGGAGCGGGATCGACCAGAGCCGTCGAGCGCCTGCGCCCCGCGCCGGCGAGAGTTCGGGAGCGGTGGCGTCGAACCACCGCGGCTCGGGGGGAGGCGTCACGGCCTCATCGCTTGCTGGCTGGCCCGCGAGCGGAGCGGACGGCCAGCCTGTGGCAGGCGGAGGCTCTTGCGCGCGGGCCTCGATCGGTGGGAGCGTGGCGACGGACCCAAGAGGGTCCTTCTGGCCCTTCGCCTCGCGTCCCATCGCACCTCCACCCCAGCCGAAAGTTCGGCGTAGAATAGCATCGAGCGGGGCCGGAGCGAGAGAGACTTTGGTGCGACGCGCCGCGTAGGCGGCGCCTCGACCGGAGGCACCGGCTCGGGGCGGCGCCGGGACGGCGCCGCAGGCTGCGCTCCGGTCGCAGGGCCCCGGCGCCGCCTGACGGGCGGGAGGCATCGCAGGGCTCCCGCGCGGGCTTCGCCTGAACGTGATGGGCGACGCGCCGCGAGCGTCGCGGTGAAGCAGGCCGCGACGCTCGCGGCGAAGCAGATCGAGGGCCGCTGGGCGAGCAGGCGGGGCTCGGCCTGCAGCCCCGACGGCGCGCGCGGCGACGAGCGAGGCCTCGTCGTCACGGTACGGCGGTGGTCGCCGCAGCGCTCCGCGGCGGTCGCCGCAGCGCTCCGCGGCGGTCGCCGCAGCGCTCCGCGGGGGCTCGTCGGCGGAGCCCGCGTCGCCGGCGCGCGGCCTGGAACTCAGGGCGCGAGAGGAGATCCCGTCAAAAGCGAGGCTCTTCCGGATGCCCGCGACGGCGTGCTCGGCAGCAGCCGGCCGTACGCGCGGGATGACGCCGCGCGATCCAGACGCCGGTCGTCCACTCGGCGGTGGGGTGCTCCACCTGGAGCCGCGCGTTCTTCGTCGCGGCCCGACGCGGGATCAGGCCCGCGAGAGTCTTTCCCCAGGCCGAGCAAAAGGGTAGGTCTGCCCTGTGCAGCGCCGCGATATCCCGCCCGAGCTCTCGTTTGCGGCCCCTCCCGCCGCCGAGCCTCGCGAGCTCACGAGCCCGCCGACCTCGCGCCGGCAGAGGGGCGCCGAGCCGGAGGTGGTCTCGGTCGCGGAGCTGGATCGCCGGCTGAAGCGGATCCTCGAGGGCTCGACGGCCGACGTGCGCGTCGAGGGCGAGATCTCGGGCCTGCGCGTCGTGGGCAGCGGCCACGCCTACTTCACGCTCAAGGACGAGAGCGAGGAGGCGGCGATCGACTGCGTGATGTACCGGACCGCCGCGCCGCGCGCGCGCAAGCTGCTCGCCGACGGCGCCCGCGTCGTGCTCACGGGCCGCGCCACGGTCTACGTGCCGCGCGGCCGGCTCCAGTTCTGCGCGGACGACGCGCGCCTCGCCGGCCGCGGCGCGCTCCTCGAGGCGCTCTTCCGCCTCAAGGAGAAGCTCGCCGCCGAGGGGCTCTTCGCGCCGGAGCGCAAGCGCAAGCTGCCGGTCGATCCGCAGATCATCGGCGTCGTCACGAGCGGCGACGGGGCGGCGATCCACGACATCGTGACCGTCGCGTTCCGCCGCGGCGCCGCCCGGCTGATCCTCGCGCGCACGCCGGTGCAGGGCGCCGGCGCGGGGCAGCGGATCGTCCGCGCGATCGCGCTGCTCGAGGAGTTCCCGGGCATCGAGGTGATCATCGTGGGGCGCGGGGGCGGCTCGGCCGACGACCTCAGCGCGTTCAACGAGGAGATCGTCGTCCGGAAGGTGGCGGCCGCGCGCGTGCCGATCGTGAGCGCGGTCGGGCACGAGATCGACGTCGCGCTGACCGACCTCGCCGCCGACGCGCGCGCCGCCACCCCGTCGCAGGCGGCGGAGATGCTCGTCGCGGACGCGGCCGCGCGCCGCGCGGCGCTGGAGCACCTCGAGGCCCGCATGCGCCGCGCGATCGCCCACCGGCTCAGGGCAGCGCGGGCCGACGTCGACCGGCAGCGCGCCCGCCTCGGCTCGCCCGCGCAGATCCTGGCCGAGCCGCAGCAGCGGATCGACGACGCCGTCGCGAGGCTCCGGCGCCGGATGGAGCGTATCCTCGTGGAGGACCGCGCCGGGCTCCAGCGCCTCGAGCGCAGGCTCGCCGCGCGCCACCCGCGCGCGGTGCTCGCCGGCGCGCGCGGCGCGCTCAGGCCGCTGTCGGTGCGCCTGTCCGCCGCCGCGCGCCGCCACGTCGCCCTGCTCCGGGAGGGCTTCGCGAGCGATGTCGCCCGGCTCGAGGCGATGTCGCCGCTCCGCGTGCTCGCGCGCGGCTACGCCATCGCGACCGACCCGTCGGGCCGCGCGGTCCGCGATCACCGCGAGGTCGCGCCGGGCGATCCCATCACGGTGCGCGTGCACCACGGCGCGCTGCTCGCGCGGGTCGTGGCCACCGCGGGGCCGGACGAGCCGCTCGTCGAGCGAGGCGCGCCCCCGGCGCCGGCGGCGCCCGCGCCGGCCGAGGCGGCGGCGCCCGCCCCGCCCGCGCGCCAGAGCGGCGGGCCGCGCGCCCCGGCGGCCGGCCGCGCGCCGAGGCGCAGGGCGCAGCCCGGCGCGCCCGCGTGCGAGCAGCTCGGGCTCGGCTTCGCGGCCGACGAGCGCGCCCCGGCCTTCGGTCGCGCGGGCGCCTCGGGCCAGGTCTCGGCGGGGCAGGGCGGAGCGGAGGCCGGCCCGGAGGAGAGGCGTCATGTCGAACCCTGAGCGGCGAATGTTCGGTCTGGTCGGGCACCCGGTGGGCCACTCGGTCTCGCCGGCCATGCACTCGGCCGCGTTTCGGGCCCACCAGCTGCCCCACATCTACAGCGCGTTCGACGTGCCCACCGGCGCGGAGCTCGCGCGCTTCGTCAGCGACATCCGGAGCGGCCTCATCGCGGGCGCGAACGTCACCATCCCGCACAAGCGCGCGATCATGTCGATGGTCGACGACGTGGACTCGAGCGCGGCCGACGTCGGCGTCGCGAACGTCCTCTGCGCGGCCGAGCCGCGGCGCGTGACCGCGCACAACACCGACGTGATCGCGCTCCGCGACGAGCTCGACCTGCTCCTGCGATCCGCCCCGCCCCAGGGCGACGATCCGGCGGGGCGAGGCGGCGCGCCCTCGAGCCCGCGCCAGCGCGCGCTGATCATCGGGGCGGGCGGCGCGGCGTTCGCGGCGATCGCCGCCTGCAAGATGCTCGGCTACCACCTCATCAGCGTGACCACCCGGTCGTGGACGAGCACCGAGGAGATGCTGGAGTCGCCCGCGGGGCAGCGCGCGTCCGAGCTCGGCGCGCTCACGGCGCCCTGGCCGATCCCGACCGAGCGGTCGATCAGCAGCAAGTCCTCGGTGGCGCTGCGGCTCAACTGGAGCGAGTTCGCCGTCGCCGCCGACCTGATCATCCAGGCCACGAGCGCCGGCATGCTCGGGGGGCCGCCCGGCGACGAGGTCACCCGCATCATCCCGTGGGACTCGCTCTCGCCGAGCGCCTGCCTCTACGACGTCGTCTACAACCCGCCGGTGACGCCGTTCCTCCGCATGGCGCGCGAGCGAGGGCTCCGCGCGTCCGACGGGCTCGGCATGCTGGTCGGCCAGGCGGCGCAGTCCTTCACGCTCTGGACCGGCCTCCCGGCGCCGGTCGAGGTGATGCGCGCCGCCGCCGAGGACTCGCTCAGGAAGGCCACCGGCGGTCGATGAGCTCTGACGGATCCCGGAGGTACGCTCCGCCTCACGAAGCCTTCTCGTCCGCGCCCGCGGCCTCGCGCGCCCACGGCGCCGCGCTGGAGCACGCGTCGCCGTGGCCCCACGTCGAGGTGCGCGGCCAGCTCTCGATCGCGCGCAAGGAGTGGCTGCACACGAACGGGGCGGGCGCCTACGCGAGCTCGACGATCGCCGGCATGCACACGCGCCGCTACCACGGGCTGCTCGTCGCGGCGCTCGACCCGCCGCGGCGCCGGCACGTGATGCTCTCGCACGTCGACGCCAGCGTCCGCCCGATCCGGCAGCAGGGCGCCCCGACCGAGCGCCGGGCGGCGTGGCCGCGGTGGGACCTCGCCAAGCACCAGTTCCCGGGCATCGACCCGGAGAACGGCTCGTTCTATCTCGAGCGCTTCGATCAGGATCCGCTCCCGCGCTGGGCGTACGCCCTCCCGGGCGGCGAGCTCGAGGTGACGCTCGGCCTCGTGCGCGGCGAGAACGCCGCCGTCCTGCGCTACGCCTGGAGCGGGGCGGATCCGGTGATGCTGACGCTGCGCCCGCTCCTCGCCGCGCGCCACATGCACCAGCTGCTCCGCGAGAACGGCGGCATCTCCCAGAAGGTCGAGCTGCGCGCCGGCGCCGCGCGCGGCGAGGCCGGCGCGGGGCGACACAGCCCCTCGATCGGCGAGGTCCGGGTGCAGCCGAACCGCGCGCTGCCGCGGATCTGCTTCCGCTACCAGGGCACGTTCGTCGGCTCGCAGGACTGGTGGCGCCGCTTCGAGTACCTCGGCGAGCAGGATCGCGGCCTCGATTTCCTCGAGGACCTCTGGACGCCGGGCCACTTCGAGACGGTGATCGGCCCCGAGCCCGTGCACCTGCTCGTGGCGGTGGGCGCGCTGCCCGAGGACGAGCCGGAGAACCTGCTCGCCGCGGCGAGCGCGGCGATCCGCGCCGAGGACCCGGGGCCCCGGCGGCCGCTCCTGGAGCGGCGGCTCTGCATCGCCGCCGAGGCGTTCCGCGCCGACGCGGCCGCGCGGCCCGGCGTCATCGCGGGCTACCCGTGGTTCGAGGTGTGGGGCCGCGACGCGCTCATCTCCCTGCCCGGCCTCTACCTCGTGCCGCGCAAGACCGAGGGGGCGATCCGCGTCCTCCGCGCCATCATCGACTCCATGCAGGACGGCCTCGTGCCGAACCGGCTCCCCGACGCGGGCGAGCCCCCGGATTTCCACGCGGCGGACGCCACCCTCTGGCTGTTCGAGGCGGCCCGCCTGCTCGCCGACGCGATCGGCGACGCGCACCCGTTCGTCACGGGCGAGCTGCTCGCCGCGCTCCGCGACGCCTTCGAGGCCGCCCTGCGCGGGACCCGCAACGGCATCCACGTCACGGCCGACGGCCTCTTCGCCGCGGGCCGCCGCGGCGAGGGCGCGATCGACGGGCTCACGTGGATGGACGCGCGCGTCGCGGGCCGCGCGGTCACCCCGCGCGCGGGCTGCCCGGTCGAGCTCACGGCGCTGTGGGCGAAGGGCTCGGAGACGCTCGCGCGCCTCGCGCGGGCCGCCGGCGACGATCGCCTCGCGGAGCGCGCGGAGGCGGCCGCGAGCGCGGCGCGCCGGGGCTTCGCCGCCCGCTTCTGGTGCGAGGAGACCAGCTACCCGTACGACGTCATCTCGGAGGACGCGGAGGGGGAGGGCGCGTTCCGCGACGCGTCGATCCGCCCCAACGCGGTGATCGCCGTGGCCGTGGATCCCGCCTGCTTCACGCCGGAGCAGGCCTCGGCGCTGCTCGAGCGGGCCCGCCTGGAGCTCGTGACCCCCGCCGGCGTGCGGACGCTCTCGCCCGCCGATCCGGCCTACGCGCCCCGGTACCAGGGGGGCCCCGAGGCGCGGGACGCCGCCTATCACCAGGGCACGGTCTGGCCGTTTCTGCTCGGGTTCTACGCGCGCGCCGCCCGGCACTTCTCCACGCTCGGGGAGCACGTCCTCCCGCTGCTCCACAGGCTGGTGACGTCGGCGGCCGCGAACGAGATCGCGCTCGGCCAGGTGCCCGAGGTCGCCTCCGGGGAGGCGCCGCACCACCCCGGCGGCAGCTTCGCTCAAGCGTTCAGCGTGGCGGAGCTCCTGCGCGTGATCGCCTGGGACCTGCCCACTCAGGACGGGGGCGCGCCGCGCTGAACGCCCGGCGCCTCCGCCGCCCTCAGCTCCCTCGCTCGAGCGCCGCCTCCTCGCGGATCGCCTTGCCGCCCTGCGCGGTGAAGCGCAGCAGCTTGCCCGGATCCTCGGCCTCCATCGCGAAGGCCTCGATCTCCTCGAACAGCGCCTCGAGCTTGCGCGGACCGCACGTGGGCAAGAAGCCGCGGAGCACGCGCGGGTCGTAGAACCGGAAGTACTGTTGCTTGCCCGTGCCGCTCTCGACCAGGAGGAAGCGGCGGAGGTGCTTCCGCACGTCGCCGAACGGGCGGTTGCTCGTCAGGAAGACGCCCCAGCTGTCGCCCCAGCCGCAGTCGACGAGCGCGTCGAGCAGGGTCGACCCCGGCGGGAGGTGCACGAGCGTGGGGCCGACGTCCGCGAGGATCTCGCCCTGGAAGCCGGTGTAGAGCGAGGCGGTCTGCTCGCCCGCCTCGCCGAGGAGCAGCCGGATGCGCGGATCGCGGGCGGCGTCGACCACCGCGAAGAGCGGCGAGCGCTCCTCCCGCAGCCGCGCCCGCGCCGACGCGGTGAACGGCGAGCCGGTCGTGGGGATCCCGGTCCTCCGCGCCCGCCGCGAGGACGGGACCGGCTCGGTCCGCGCCCGCCGCGAGGACGGGACCGGCTCGGTCCGCGCCCGCCGCGAGGGCGGGGCCGGCTCTGTCGGCGCATAGCGGCGGCTCGGCACGTGGCGAACCACCGCGAACAGGGTCGCCCCCGCGCGGATCTCGTCGCCGTCCCGGAGCGACACCTCGCGCGCGCGCTCGCGGTTGACCTGCGTGCCGTTGCGGCTCCCCAGGTCGCGGAGCAGGTAGCTGCCGTCGATCTGCTCGACCGAGAAATGCAGGGCAGAGAGCTCGCCGTCGCTCGAGATGGAGAGATCCGATTCGGGCGCGCGGCCGACGAGCAGCGGACGGTCGCCAGGGATGTGCGCGGTCTGTCCGGCCAGGGGGCCCGAGATGACCCGGAGGACGAATCCGGCTTCCTGGTCTTCGCTCATGGTCGTCTCCATCGCACAAGGCGCCGATGAGGCCGGCGAGTAAGCCTAGAACACCGATCGACGGGAAATCCACACGAAGCCGGGAGCCACGAGAGGGGCCATCGGACGACTGCCAGCCTTTCCAGGCTGCCCACATATCCTGGCAGCCTGCGCCGATTCCACATCCGGATCCGCTGTTTGCCGCCCGAGACAGCGAACGTGGGGAACCGTGGTTCGAGCGGCCAGGTCGATCGCCCGAGCCTCGTCGTCGAGGCCTGCAGCGGTGGTCGTCGCGCGCGCGCCGAGCGCCTCGAGGGGATGTGGCAGAGCCTGGTTGCGGCGGCGCCGGTCATGTTCGCCATATTCGCCCTGCGGGAAGCATCGTGGATGGATGGTGGCGGCGGTCGCCGACCTCAAGCCCGCAGCGCGGGGAGGGCGTCGAGCTCGCGGGCGCGTCAGCCATGGCGGCTGCGCAGCGGCTCGAGGCGGAGCCAGCGCGCGACGAACGCGCGGTCCTCGGGGGCGAGCACGCCGGTGACCCACGCGGCCACGAGGTAGAGCCCCGCGTAGAGGGGGGCGCCGAGCGCGAGGCAGAGCGCGGGGCGCTCGTCGACCGCGCCCGTGACGAGGAACGCGGTGAGCGGCGCCGCGGCGACGAGCGCGGTGGCCGCGACGCGCCCGTAGTGGCGCCACGGGAAGACGCCGCGCAGGCCGACCCCGGAGAGGCGCGCGATGGTCGCGACCATGACGACGATCCCGAGCGCCTGGGTCAGGACGGCCGAGAGCGGCGCGCCGACCATGCCGAGCGTCGGGAGGAGGACCAGGTTCGCCGCGGTGTTGAACACCATGGACAGCACCTGGATCCGCAGGATCATCGACGTCTTCCCGAACGCCATCAGCACGATGGCGTACGCCGTCACGCGCAGCGGCAGGAGCGTGGAGTAGATGCGGAACGGGACCGCGGCGCCGGCGTACGCGTCGCCGTAGACGGTGCGCATGAGCGGCTCGGCGAACAGGAGGAGGAACGCCGCCACCGGGAGCATGATCAGCGTCGTCTTGCGGATCCCCGAGTGCCACAGCGCGATCGCGGCCCGCGCGCCCTGCGCGGGCGTCGCCCCGCCCTCGAAGCGGGCGACGAGGTCCGGGAGCATCGTGGAGGCGACGGAGTAGGCGAGGACGCCGACGAGCGGGAGCTCCTGCGAGCCGACGGCGAACTCGGCGTAGAGCCCGGCGCTGAAGAAGAGGCCGATGACGAACTTGTCGAGCTTCTGGTTGAAGAGGCCGGCGAAGCGGGTCACCGACAGCGGGAGCGCGTACGCGAGCTGGGCCCGGACGCCGCCGGGGAAAGGCGCCGCCGCGACGTCCCCGAACAGCCGCGCGTACAGCCGGTACGAGAGCCCGAGCCGGAGCGCCTGCGCCGCGCACTGGGCGGCCAGGATCCACGCCACCGAGCAGCCGAGCGCGGCGGGGACGATCGCGCCCGCCGCGGTCGAGAGCGTGACGACCAGCGCGACGCCCGCCGACTTGCGGTGGTTGTTCGTGGCGATGAAGAGCGGGCCGAAGACGCTCGCGGGGTAGGCGATCACGCTCATCAGGCCGATGAGCAGGAGGAGCGGCGTCGCGCCCTCGCGGACGTCGAGGAAGACGCCGGGGACGAGGGCGAAGCCCGCGAAGGCGAGCGCCGAGAGGGCCCCGAGGCCGAGCAGGAGCAGCAGGCTCTGCCGCACCAGCCCCTTGAGCTCGGGGCGGGTCACCTTGGGCGCGAAATAGAGGAACGACTCCGGCAGGTAGAGCTGCGCGAGATCGCGCCCCGTCATGAACAGCATCGTCGCGAAGGCGAGCGCGCCGTACTCGGACTTGCCGAGCAGCCGCACCACGACGACGCCCTGCACGAGGACGATGAGCGTGTTCACGAACTGCCCGCCGACGATCATCCCGATCCGGTCGGCGAGCGACGCGCCCTGCGCCTCGGCGGGGGGCGGCGCGCCGTCGGCCACCCGCGCGGCCCCCGCGGCCTCGGGCGCACGCGGGGGCGCGCTCGGCTCGACCGGGGTGGGCTGCTCGTCCCGCATGGCGGCTCGGTAGCACATGCGCGGGCGGAGCGGCCTCCCGCGGCGGGCGCGCGGGGCCCCGCTCGGCCGTGATATAGGCGCGGCGATGAGGCGCGCGCTCCTCGTGAGCTACTACTTTCCCCCGCGGTTCAGCGTCGGCGGTAAGCGCGCGTACCGCTTCGCGAAATTTCTGCCGGAGCACGGCTGGGCGGCGACGGTGCTCACGGCGAGGCCGCCTCCCGGCGAGCGGCTGGATCCGTCGTTCGCGGAGGCCGACCTGCCGGCCTGCGACGTGCGCCGCGACTACCTCACGGACGCCGAGCTCGCGCGCATGCCGCGCCGCGCGCTCGGCTCCGACGGCACCGTGGAGGCGCCGACCGAGGCGCCGCTGCCGGTCGCGCGCCGGAGGGGGCTCGCGCGCGTCGCCGCCGAGCTCCGCTACGTCCGGGTGATCGGCCCGGACGCGGGCCGCATCCCGGCCCTCGCGGCCCGCATCGCGCGCCTCGCCCGCGAGGCCTCCGCCGAGGTGATCTTCGCGACCGGGGCGCCGTGGGAGACGGTGCTCGCGGGGCTGCTCGCCGGCAGGGCCGTCGGCCGGCCGGTCGTCGTCGACTTCCGCGATCCGTGGTCGTTCGGTCCGGTGATGGCGACGCGGCCCGCGTGGGTCCGCGCCGCGGTGGCGCTCGTCGAGCGGGCCGCGGTGGGCGCGGCCGCGGCGCTCACGGTGACGTCCGAGATGACCCGCGACGCGTACGTCGCGCGGGGCATCGCGCGCCGCGTCGCGTCGATCCGGACCGGCTTCGACCCGGACGCGGCGGTCGCGCCGCGGCGCGACGGGGCGGTGACGCTCGTGCACTTCGGCAACTGCTACAGCGAGCGCACGCTCGCGCCGTTCGTCCGCGCGCTCGCGGCCGTCGCGCGCCGGCGGTCGCTCGGCCCGGGCGCGATCCGGCTGCTCAACCTGGGTCGCGTCGCGGGGAGCGATCTCCGCCTCGCCGAGGAGCTCGGCGTGTCGCGGCTCTTCGAGCACCGCGCGGTCCTGCCGTACGCCGAGGGGCTCGGCCTCGTCGCGGGCGCCGACCTCGCGCTGCTCACCGGCTTCGGCGACGAGCCGTACCTCCTGCCCGGCAAGCTCTACGATTACCTCCTCGCGCGCGCGCCGGTGCTCGCGGTCTCGCCGTCCCCCGAGGTCGCGCGCATCCTCGAGGCGACGCGCCTCGGCTGGACGCACGCGGCCGGCGACGCCGCCGCGATCGAGCGCCGCATCGAGGACGCCGTCGACGCGCGCGCGGCCGGGCGGCCGCTCGTCGAGCCCGACGGCGCGGCGCTCGCCGGGCTGAGCGCGCGCGCAGCGGCGGGCGCGCTCGCGCGGCTCTTCGAGGAGGTCGCGGCGCGCGGCGCGGGTTGACGCCGCGCGCGGAGCGGGCGCGGCGCCGTCCTTCCTCGCGTTGCCGCCGCGCGCGGCGGCAACCCGCGCCGGCCTTTCTCGAGCGGCGCCCGCTCGACGTCCTTGCCTGCGCGGCGGCCGCCGTGGCATGCGAGCCGCGATGCCTGACCATCTTCCCAAGGATCGAGCGGGGCTCCCCGAGGGCGAGCGCGCCCTCCAGGAGGCGTGGCGCGCGAAGTACGCGCCCGAGGTGAAGGAGCTCATCGTGCGGCGCGAGGTCCCGTCGCCGAAGCTCACGCTGATCATCATCTCGTACAAGGCGAAGGACTACCTCATCGAGTGCCTCCAGCACGCGCGCGGCCAGACGGCGGCGCTCGACGTGCCGTACGAGATCCTGCTCGCCGACAGCGGCGGCATCGAGCACCTCAGGCCGCGCTCCGCGCCGCTCGTCGACGTCGAGCTCCGCCTGACCGACGGCATCCCGCTGAACGCCGCGCGCAACGCGGCCATCGCCTGGGCGCGGGGCGAGCACGTCGCCTTCATCGACGACGACGGCCTGATCGCGCCGACGTTCGTCGAGGTCGTCTGCCGCGTCTTCGAGGACGCGCGCATCGCGGCGATGCGCGGCCGGATCATCCCCAAGGAGCACCCTTACTTCTGCACGCTCGCGGGGCACTACGACCGCGGCGACGACATGATCGACGACGTCCTCGCGACCGAGGGGCACATGGCGATCCGGCGCGGCGTCTACCTCGAGACCGGGGGCTTTCCGGATCAGTTCTACGGCGCCGAGGGGGTCTACCTGGTCTACCGCATCGCCAGGGCGTTCCCCGACATGCGGGTCGTCTACGTGCCGGATCTCCTGATGCGGCACGACTACTTCGACAGCTGGGAGAACTTCATCTGGAAGACGCGCAAGTACCGGCGCATCCGGCGCGAGGTCGGCGGCATGGAGCCGGATCCCGAGTTCCTGCGCTACCTCGACGACTACCTCGCGCGGCGGAAGCCGCAGCGCCCGCTCACGGTGGAGCAGACGGTGGCGCTCGGGTTGCTCAAGGCGGTGCGCTGGGGGGTCCTGCGCCTGCCGGGGTGGGCGGTGGGGCAGCCATGACGGCGCAGGCCGGCGCCGCGCGGGCGGGAGAGGGAGGCGGGCCGATGGGCGAGGACGGCGGTTTCGAGCGGGATCTCGAGGCGATCAGCAAGCACTACACCGAGCGCTTCCTGCCCGCGAACCCGTGGGCGAGCCTGCTCAACGCCCACCCGTACCTCGTCGCGCGGCAGCGGCAGCGCCGCGTGCGCGAGGCGCTTGTCGAGTGCGGCGTGCGTACGCCCGAGGCCCTGCGCGGGATGTCGGTGCTCGACGTGGGCTGCGGGTCGGGCTCCAACCTGGCGTGGCTGGTCGAGCTCGGCGCGGATCCGTCGCGCCTCACCGGCATCGACCTCGTCGCGCAGCGGACCGAGCTCGCGCGCTCGCGCTTCGCCGGCATCCGCTTCGTCGCGGGCGACTTCCTGCAGGCCGACGTCGGCGGCCCGTTCGACATGGTGATGATGTTCGCCGTCCTGTCGTCGGTCACGAACGCGGAGCTCAAGCGCGGGCTCATGGACAAGGCGCTCCGCCTGCTCCGGCCGGGCGGCATCTTCTTCTTTTACGACGTCGTCTCGCGGCGCCCCATCCCCGGCACCGCCGCGTACCAGCGCCTGACGTTCGCGGAGCTGGAGGGGTACTTCGCCCCGCGCCCGCTGCGCGTCTTCCGCAGGGACATCCTCCGCCGCGAGGTCGCCGACCGGCTCGTCCAGCGCTTCGGGGTGACCGTGGCCGAGCTCGTCCAGGCCACGGGGCTGCTCAACATCGACGGGACCTTCGCCTACGCGCGCGGCTAGCCCCGGGAACAAAGCGCTCCGACCCGGAGCGGACGCGGGAAAACGCGGCTTCCGGTGCGAGGCAAAATTCCCCACCGGGGAGAAAAGGTCCTGCTCGACGCTCGGTTGAAGCTGGCCGGGATGCTGAACAGCCCGGCGCGGCGCTGGCATGGGACGTGCCGACAACGCCGCAATCACGTGCGAACCACGTGACATGAGGCTGCCATAGCCGGTGAGCGCAGCGCGCACAGCGCGGCTGCACACCGCAGGAGATGACTCCATGTCCCAACGCGTCCTCCCCCCATCGGCCGCGATCGCCTGGCACAACCTGTCTGCCGGCGATGCGCTCTCCAAGATCGAGAGCGCCGAGGCGGGCCTCGCAGACGACGAGGCCGCGCGGCGGCTCGAGGAGGTCGGGCCCAACGTGATCCAGCGCGCCAAGGGCGACAGCGCGCTCAAGCTGCTCTTCCGTCAGGTCAACGACCCGCTCATCTACGTGCTGCTCGCGTCGGCGGCCCTCGCGATGGCGATGGGCGAGGCGATCGACGGCGCGGTCGTGCTGGCCGTCGTGGTGCTCAACACGGCCATCGGCTTCGTGCAGGAGCTCCGCGCGGGCAAGGCGATCGAGGCGCTCGTCGACATGGTGCCGCAGACGGCCACGGTCGTGCGCGGCGGCCAGCGGAGCGTGATCCCCGCGGCGAACGTGGTCCCCGGGGACGTGGTCGTGCTCGAGGCCGGCGACAAGGTCCCCGCCGACGCGCGGCTGCTCTCGGTGAAGAACCTCCACGTGGACGAGTCGGCGCTCACCGGCGAGTCGGTCCCTTCCGACAAGCACGTCGCGGTCGTCCCCGAGGACGCCGGCGTCGGCGACCGCAAGAACCTCGCCTTCGGCGGGACGCTCGTGACGAGCGGCACGGGCACCGCCGTCGTCATCTCCACCGGCGCCGCGACCGAGCTCGGGCGCATCTCGTCGATGCTCCACGAGGCGACCGAGATCGAGACGCCGCTCACGCGCTCGATGGCCAAGGTGGGCCGCGTGCTGACGATCGCGATCGTGGCGGTCGCGCTGCTCATCGTCGGGGTCGCGTTGCTCCGGGGCTACCCGCCGGTCGACGCGATGCTCGCCGGCATCTCGCTGGCGGTCGCCGCGATCCCGGAGGGGCTGCCCGCGATCATCACCATCTCGCTCGCCATCGGCGTGCAGCGGATGGCGCGGCGCCGGGCGGTGATCCGGAAGCTGCCCGCGGTCGAGACGCTGGGCAGCACGGGCGTCATCTGCTCCGACAAGACCGGGACGCTGACCCGCAACGAGATGACGGTCCGCGCCCTGTGGACGCCGTCCGCCGGAGCGTCCGGCGAGGGCGCGGACGAGGCGCTCGAGGTGACCGGCGTCGGCTACGCGCCGGCCGGCGAGCTCCGCCGCGGCGGCGCCACGGCCGGCGAGGTGCCCGAGGCGGCGCGCGCGCTGCTCCGCGCGGGGCTGCTCTGCAACGACGCGCGCATGACGCGCGACGGCGAGGCGTGCGGCATCGAGG
This sequence comes from Sorangium sp. So ce185, assembly GCF_051526825.1. Lineage (NCBI taxonomy): Bacteria > Pseudomonadati > Myxococcota > Polyangiales > Polyangiaceae > Sorangium > Sorangium sp. So ce185. The sequence goes on from NZ_CP150316.1 coordinate 3,995,531, forward strand.
GCGATCCGACCGAGGGCGCGCTCGTTGTCGCGGCGCAGAAGCTCGGCGTGGACGTCGACGGGACGCGGCGGGAGTACCCCCGCATCGACGCCGTGCCCTTCTCGTCCGAGCGGCAGCTCATGGCGACGCTCCACGAGGCGCCCGGCGGAGAGCGGGTGATCTTCATGAAGGGGGCGCCCGAGGCGGTGCTCGGCTGCGCCGCGATCGGCGAGGCGGAGCGGGCCCAGGCGATGGCGCAGGTCGAGCGGATGGCGGCGCAGGGCATGCGGGTGCTCGCGGTCGCGTCGCGGCCCGCGGAGCGCGGCGCGGCGTCGCTCGACGAGGCGCACCTCGCGGAGGGGTTCGCGCTCCTCGGCCTCGAGGGGATGATCGACCCGCCGCGCCCGGAGGCGATCGACGCGATCAAGGCGTGCCATGAGGCCGGGATCACGGTGAAGATGATCACGGGCGATCACCTGGCGACCGCGCGGGCGATCGGCCAGCAACTCGGGCTCGTGAGCGAGGGCGGGCGGGCGATGAACGGCACGGAGCTCGCGCGGCTGTCGGACGACGAGCTGCGCGCGGCGGCGGCGTCGACGAACGTGTTCGCCCGCGTGGCGCCGGAGCACAAGCTCCGCCTGGTGAGGGCGCTGCAGGCGCAGGGGAAGGTCGTCGCCATGACGGGCGACGGCGTGAACGACGCGCCGGCGCTGAAGCAGGCGAACATCGGCGTGGCGATGGGGATCACGGGGACGGCGGTGTCGAAGGAGTCCGCCGACGTCGTGCTGACGGACGACAACTTCGCGAGCATCCGGGCGGCGGTCGAGGAGGGGCGCCGCGTCTACGACAACCTGGTCAAGGCGCTCGCGTTCGTGCTGCCGACGAACCTGGGCGAGGCGCTGATCCTGCTCGTGGCGGTGATGACGTTCCCGATCGTCGGGGGCGCGCCGCTCATGCCGATCACGGCCGTCCAGATCCTCTGGGTCAACCTGGTGGCCACGGTGGCGCTGTCCCTGCCGCTCGCGTTCGAGGCGATGGAGAAGGACGTCATGGGCCGCCCGCCCCGCGATCCGAGCGAGCCGATCCTGAGCCGGTTCGTCCTCGTGCGCACGGCGATCGTCGCGGTGCTCATGACGGCGGGCGCGATCGGGCTGTTCTTCTACGAGTACTCCACCGAGGTGCGCGGCGGGGTCGTCTCGGACGTCGCCTACCGCGAGGCGCAGACCGCGGCGGTCACGACGGTGGTGCTGTTCCAGATCTTCTACGTGCTCAACTGCCGAACGCTGCGCGACTCGATGCTGAAGATCGGGCTCTTCACGAACCCCTGGGTCTACGTGGGCATCGGCGCGCTCCTCGCGCTGCAGCTCTGCTTCGTCTACGCGCCGTTCATGCACACGCTGTTCGGCTCGGCGCCGCTCTCGCTCGACGCGTGGGTCAAGTCGACGCTGGTGGCGATGTCGATCCTGCCCGTGATGACCGCGGAGCGGTGGTGGCGCACCCGAAGGGCGCGGCTGTCGGCGGCGGAGCGCGAGCGCAAGACGCCCGCGTCCGAGGTCGGCGGCGTGGCGAGCGCGGTGGCGAACCACGGCGCCGTGGCGAACCGCGGCGCCTAGCGACGGATCTCGGCGCGCGCAGCCTCCCTCCCGGCTCCCTCAAAACGCTGGTGCCGCGCCGCATACCGCGGCATGCTCCTCGGTCGACATGATCTACCTCGTCGCCGCGACGCGCCCGAACTTCATGAAGCTCGCCCCCATCTGCCGCGCCCTCAAGGCGCGCGGCCTCCCGATGCGGCTGCTCCACACAGGCCAGCACTTCGACACGACGATGAGCGACGTGTTCTTCCGCGACCTCGGCCTGCCGACGCCGGATCACACGCTCAAGGCGGGCGGCGGCTCGCACGCCCAGCAGACGGCCGCGGTCCTCGTCGGCACCGAGGCCGACCTGATCGAGCACCGGCCCAAGGTGGTTGTCGTGGTCGGCGACGTCACGAGCACCCTGGCCGCCGCGCTCGCGGCGTCGAAGCTCGGCATCCCGGTCGTCCACGTGGAGTCCGGCCTCCGCTCGCGCGACTGGACCATGCCCGAGGAGATCAACCGGGTCCTCACCGACCAGCTCTCCGATCTCCTGCTCACGCCCTCTCACGACGCCCACCCCAACCTGCTCGCCGAGGGCATCGCCCCGGAGCGGATCCGGTTCGTCGGCAACGTGATGATCGACTCGGTCCACTACGCGCTGAAGCGGCAGACCGACGCTCTCTCTCGCTTCGGCCTCCAGCCGAAGAAGTACGCCATCGCGACGCTCCACCGCCCCGCCAACGTCGACAGCGCCGAGCGGCTCGCCGAGACGCTCGACGCGCTCACCGCGATCGCCGAGCGCCTGCCCACCGTGTTCCCCGTCCACCCGCGCACGGTGGCGCGCGCCGAGTCGTTCGGGCTGTCGTCGCGCCTCCGGGAGACGAAGGGGCTCCGGATCATGGAGCCGCTCGGGTACGACGATTTCGTGACCGTGATGGGCAATGCGCTGCTCGTCGCCACCGACTCCGGCGGCATCCAGGAGGAGACGACCGCGCTCGGGATCCCCTGCCTCACGATGCGCCAGGGCACCGAGCGACCGATCACCGTGACGCAGGGCACCAACACGGTCGTCGCGCTCGACGCCGCGCTCATCGCGCGCGAGGTCGACGCCATCCTCGACGGCCGCGGCAAGCGAGGCACGGTGCCCGAGGGGTGGGACGGCAAGACGGGCGAGCGCATCGCCGACGCTCTCGAGGCCTTCCTCGCAGGCGACCCGCCGCCGAAGACCGCCGGCCCGCGCGCCTGAGCCGACGTCCCGTCCGCAGCGCTCGCGGCCGTTCCGAGCGGCTCGCCGCGCCCCGCCGCAGCGCGCCGCGCGCGCCCCGGCCCCGCCTCTCCACACCACACACAGGCTCCCTGGGAGCGCGCCGCTGGAACTGCCGCGCTCGCTACGGCACGCGACCCAACGTCGTTCGCTGTGGCTGACGTGGGAGACGCGCCGCCTCAACGGCCGCGCTCCCCACAACACCCGACCAAACGGCGTTTGCTGTGGCCCATCCCCCAGGGATCTGCCTGTTCAGCGAGCAAGGCTCCGGTTATAGGTGTATCGTGGTAAGGAATTTCCGAGCTGGAGTCGATAAGGCATCTCGGGGGCGGGGACGACGGGGGTTCACCCTCGTCGAAGTGATGCTCGCGGGCGGGCTCGTGGCGCTCCTGGCCGCGCTCGCCACCCAGGGGGTGTCGAAATACCTGGTGTTCGCCACGTCGGCCGAGGCGAAGCAGACGATCGGGGGCATCGCCAGGGCGGTTGTCGCGTCGGCCGACCGCCTCCAGGCGAGGTCGGACGGCGCCGCGTCCGAGCCGCTGTGCAGCGATGCGGTCACGGTGCCCAACGCGTTTTATCGCGTACAGGGCGTCAAATACCGGCCCGACCCCCGCCCGGGCGTGGACTACAACACCGGGAGCCCGACGGCGGGCTGGCTGTGCCTAGGATTCGAGGTCAGCCACCCTCAGTCCTACCAGTATCGATATCGGCTCGGCGGCTCTCCCATGCCCGTGTCGGTCAATCACTTTCCGGAGGACGTGCCGCTGAACAGGCGGTGGGCCGCTTACGCGCGAGGCGATCTCGACGCGGACGGCACGCACGCGTGGTTCGCGCTGGACGGCTACATGAAGGACGGGCAGGTGGTGTTCGCGAGCGCGGTCGGCTCCATCGACCCGGACGAGTAGGCGGCGCGCCCGTGGATACCTCAGCGTTGCACAGGCTGTTCGGCGCCCTCTCGGCGCGCCGCGGCGGTGAGAGCGCCGCGATCGAGCTCCCCGGCGCGGATCTCGCGGCCGCGCACCTGCCCAGCGCCGATCTGCAGGGCGCGAACCTCGCCGGCTCGCGCCTCGACGGGGCCAAGCTCCCCGGCGCGAACCTCGCGGGGGCGCGGCTGGACACGGCGTCGCTCGTGAACGCCGACCTCACCGGCGCCGACCTGCGCTGGGCCGATCTCTCGGGGGCGCTGCTCGGCGGTGCGCTGCTCACCGCCGCGGATCTGCGCGGGGCGAAGCTCCCGCGCTCGTTCTCGTCGGCGAGCTCGCTCGCGGGCGCGCGCGTCGATTCGGCGGCGTGCGCGCGCTCCGGCCTCGACGAGGAGGCCATCCTGGCGCTCGCGAGCGCGGGCGCGTCGTTCGACGACGTCGCCTCGTTCGCGTCGCCGCTGCGCGAGGCGCTCGTGAGCGCGGACGCGGCCCCGGCGAGCGCCGAGCGGAGCCGCCGCACCGCGCCGCCGGACTCGCGGCGGCTGGGGGCGGCGCCGGACTCGCAGCGGCTGGGGGCGGCGCCGGACTCGCGGCGGCTGGGGGCGGCGCCGGACTCGCAGCGGCTGGGGGCGGCGCCGGACTCGCAGCGGCTGGGGGCGGCGCCGGACTCGCAGCGGCTGTCCGCGGCACCGTCCTCGCAGCGGATGTCGGCGCCTCCCGAATCACAGCGGTTGGGGACGGCGCCGGACTCGCAGCGGCTGTCCGCGGCACCGTCCTCCCAACGGATGTCGGCGCCGCCCGAATCGCAGCGGCTGACCGGTTCGCCTGACGCGCGCCGGCCCGGCGCGGTCGCCGGGGCGTCGCGCCGGGCCGGCGAGCCGGCCGAGCCGCTGCCGGCCCGGCGCGCCGCCGTGGCCGCCGGCTCACGCCCGGCGCCGGACGGGCCCCTGCTCGCGCGGTCGCTCGAGGTCCGCCTCGCGCTCGCCGGCGGCGCGCTGCTCCTCGCCCTGGCGGCCGCGGTCGCGCTGGCGAAGGTCCCGTCGCCCGGGCTCCTGTGGGCGGCGCACGCCGGCGGCGCGCTGGGCGCGGCGCTGTTGACCTTCGCGCTGCCGCCCTTCGGCGCCGAGCGCGGCGCCGCGCGCGCCCTCGGCGCCCGCCTCGTGCTGGCCGCGCTCGCCGCGACGCTCGTCCACGGCCTGGACCCGTCGCGCCTCGCCGTCTTCCGGCTGCGCGCCACGCTCTCCTCGGGCGACGCCGCGCATCGGGCCGCGGCCGTGCGCCTGCTCGCGCGGAGCGGCCACCGCAGCTTCGACGGGCTGGATCTGTCAGGGCTCGACCTCTCGCGCGCCGATCTCACGCAGGCGAGCTTCCGGAATGCGCGCCTCGTGGGGGCGGACCTCTCGGGCGCCGCCCTGATCGAGTCGACCTTCGAGGGCGCCGATCTGAGCGCCGCGAACCTCCGGGGCGCCGACCTCTCCGGGACGGACGCCGAGCAGGCGCGCGGCTGGGAGCTCGCCGAGTGCGATCCGGGGACGGAGCTGCCCGGCGAGGGCACGTGCCTGCTCGGCCACCCCGTCCGCGGGCCGCAGCCGGCGGAGGACGCCACCGCGCGCTCCGCGCACGAGGACGCGCGGCCGGCAGGGGCGCTGTAGCGAAGGGCGTCGGGGGCCGCGGCGCGGAGTGCCCGACGCACCCGTGGCGTTGCGCCGCGGCGGCGGTGCCGGATGCCAAGGAGCCGGCGGTGGGTGGTGGGTACTTCGGCTGAAGGTGGGGTCTTTTCGACCCGCCAAGGCGCCGAGAAAAGCACAAAAAATTGGCGTCTTATGACGCCTTGGCGGTTCCATCATTCCGACAGGATAGGCGAATCCCTTCGACCGCCCCCGGCGGATTCTAAGGTGGGCATTGCATCGCGCAGCGGCCCCCTATAGCGTCGTCGCCGCGGGGCCAGATAAAGGCGCGTAGTCGCGACGGGCGAGGATGCCGAAGTTTGTCTGTTTGCTCTGGTCCTGTGTGCTCGCCTCTATTCCGGCGCAGGCAGCGGCACTCGATTTCAGCGGTGGCGTGAGTGTAGGCGGAATCCAGATCGGGGCGAACCCAACGTTGCGGCGAGTCCGTTCATGGGGGTGCGCGGACGCAAGGAGAGGGGGCCTTCGTTGAGCTTCATGCAGTGCTGCGACTGGAGGCGAAATGAAGAGATTTTTGATTCTGATCTCTGGCGTCGTTGCCGCATGCAACTACGACATGGGTGAGTGCTACCTCCGGGATAGTCGTGGTGAAGGCGTCGGCGCCGGAACCATCACCTCCGGCGGGGGCGGAGGCTTCGGTGATGTGCCGCCGGAGCCGCACGGCGCGATAGAGCGTTCCGAGTGCAGCGAAGCGGTTGAGGCGGCAGCCCAGGTTGCTTGCGCGTCTCCCGCGAGCCATACGTGCGTAGAGCAGTGTGAGGCGATCGGTGCCTACTGCGCTCATCGAGCTTCGCATCCGTACAGTCCTAGCAGCGGAATCGGCGATCTGTACTGGTGCAAAGGTGGCAAGACCACGTGGACATGCTCGTATCAGTATTCAAATGGAGACAATTGTACTGTCATAAATCCACTTGGAACCTGGCTTTGTCGATATACGTTTGAGAAATAGGGGGGGTGGAGGAATGGCACGTGATCGGCAAGTGGCGGAGGCGCTCTCCGAGGGTTTTAACTGTCTCTCTGCGATCGTGGAATCGCTCGACGTCGGCGCGCCGGCGTCCGAGGTTCCGAGAAGTGAATGGTTAGGGGCTCTGCGAGCGATGGGGGATGCCCTCGATGCGATTTCGTCAAGAGAGGTGGCGACGACGCTCATCGTGCAGCAGGCTGACTGTGACATCGTCCGAAGGTTGGCCGCCTTGGTGCAGGAGTGGACAACTACACGCCAGCCCCCCGAAGAGCTGCCGGTGATGGCACAGTTGATTCTGAAGATCTTCGATCGTCGCGGCACCGAATCTTCACCTGATACGCAGAAGTGACCCTCGCCGCGCCGCCGGGCCGTCAGCCCGGACGCCGCGCCGCCGCGCGGGCGGCGCGGGCCGCCGCCGCGTCGTCGACCGCGAGCGCCTCCTCGGCCACGGCGGCGAGCTCCGCGAACGAGGCCCCGGCGAGCGCGTCCTCCACCGCGTCGAAGGCGGAGGCGCACATGCTGAGCCGCGTGATGCCGAGGCCGACCAGGAGCGGCGCGACGCCGGGATCGCCGGCAGCCTCGCCGCACACCGAGACGGGCCGCCCCACGGCGTGCCCCGCCTCCACCACCGCGCGCACGAGCCGCAGCACCGCCGGGTGCGCCGGATCCGAGAGCGCGTGCAGCCGCGGGTGCCCGCGCTCGGCCGCCAGCGTGTGCTGCGTCAGATCGTTGGTGCCGATGCTGAAGAAATCGGCCTGCCGCGCGAGGCGCTCGGCCATCAGCGCCGCCGACGGCACCTCGACCATGATCCCCGTGGCCACCGGCCAGAGGTGCGGCAGGCCCGCGGCCGCGAGCGCCTCGTGCGCGCGATCGAGCGCGGCGCGCACCGCGACCACCTCCGCGGCGGTCGAGACCATCGGGATCAGCACGCGGACGTCGTGGCCGCGCCCGGCGACGAGGATCGCGCGGAGCTGCGCCTCGAGCATCGCCGGCCGCGCCAGCGAGAGGCGGACCCCGCGGACGCCCAGGCTGGGGTTCGTCTCGGCGTCGAGCTCGAGGTAGGGCAGCGCCTTGTCGCCGCCCGCGTCGAGCGTGCGGACCACGATCGGCGCGCCCGCGAACGCCGCGAAGATCTCCGCGAGCAGCCCCGCCTGCTCGGCCTCGCCCGGCTCGTCCACGCGGCCCAGGAACAGCATCTCGGTGCGCAGCAGCCCGACGCCGAGGGCGCCGGCCTCGCGCGCGGCCCGCGCGTCCGCAGGCCCGGCCACGTTCGCCCACAGCTCGACCTCGCGCCCGCACGCGAGGCGCAGGCGCCCGTCGCGGGCGCCCGGCGGGCGCCGCGACGCGCGAAGGGCCGTCCGCCGCCGCTCGATCTCGGCCGAGGTCTCGGGATCGGGGTCGAGCCACACCTCGCCGGTCGCGCCGTCCAGGCCGGCGCGCGCGCCGCCGCCGTCGGGCACAAGCGCCGCGGCCCCCGCCACCGCGGGGATGCCGGCGGCGCGCAGCAGGATGGCGGCGTGCGACGTCGGGCCGCCGCGCCGATCGATGACCCCGAGCACGCGCGCCGCGTCGAGCCGCGCGGCCTCCGACGGCGTGAGATCGTCGACCACGACGACGGCCGGCGGCCCTTCGGGCAGCGTGGCCGCGGCGCCGCCGAGCAGGGCGCGCACCACCGCGTCGCCCACGTCGTGGACGTCCGCCTCGCGCGCCCGCAGGTACGGGTCGTCGAGCTGCCGGTAGATCGCGGCCGCGGCCTCGATGGCCAGACGGAAGGCCCAGGCGGCGTTGCAGCGCTCCCGATCGATGCGCGACAGGGCCTCGTCGACGAGGGCCGGGTCGCAGAGCAGCGCCTGGTGCGCCTCAAGGATGTCGCTGCCGCGGAGCGCGTTCCCGAGGTCCTGCGCCGCGATCTCGAGCGCCCGCCGCAGCCGCACGGCCTCGGACGCGGGGTCGTCGACCGTGGTCTCGGGGATGTCCGGGAGCACGCGCACGAGCCGCACGAGCGGCCCGAGCGCGACGCCCGGCGCGACCGGGGTGGCGAGGCCCGACGTGGCGGGCGCCGCCGCCGCGCCCGCCGGCGCCTCGCGCTGCACGAGCGCGGCGAGCGCCGCGACCGCCTCGGCCGCCTGCCGGCCGGTCGCGCGCAGGCGCAGCACGTCGCCGCGGCGCGCCCCGAGCGAGGCGAGCGCGATCAGGCTCGACGTCGCCACCGGCCCGCGGCCGGCGGTCACGTTCTCCAGGGTGATCGCCGCGTCGAACGCCGCCGCGCGCGCGATGAGCTGCGCGGCCGGGCGCGCGTGCAGGCCGCTCGGATCGGCGATCGCGACGTCGACCGCCACGGCCGGCGCGCCCGCGTCCGCCGCGTCCGCCGCGGCCGCGGCGGGGCGCTCGCCCTCGCCGAGCTGCGCGGCCTTCGGCTCGAGCGCCCGCCGCGCCTCCGCGGCCACCTGCTCGACCGTGCCGCCCGCCGCCGCCCGCACGGCGGCGGCGACCGCGCCTTCCACGATCGGCCCGCCCGTGAGGCGCGTGCGCGCGCCGAGCTCCGGATCCACGAGCTCGAGCGCCGTCTCGGCGCTCAGGATCGCGCTGCCGAGGTCCATCAGCACGACGGCGCCGGCCGGCCCGCAGACGCGCTCGATCGCCGCGGCGATGGCGGTCGCGTCGGTGCCGAGCTCGGCGCCTCCGTCGCCCGCGCCCGCCGCGCACGCGATGGCGACCGACTCGCCGGTCATCTGGCGGGCCAGCGCCTCGGTGGCCTCGGCGAGCGCGCGGCTGTGCGAGACCAGGACGAGCCCGACGCGGCCCGCCGCCCCGCTCATGCGCCTGCCGTCGCGGCCAGGCTCCGCAGCAAGAGCCAGCACGACGTGGCGCCGGGGTCCTGGTGCCCAGCGCTGCGCTCTCCGAGGTAGCTCGCACGGCCCTTGCGGGCGATGAGCGGCACGGTCGCCTCCACCCCGGCCCGCGCCGCGTCGGCGGCGCGGCCGAGCGCGTCCCGGAGCGCGGCGCCGTCCGCGGCCCCGGGCGCGCTCAGCGCCGCCTTGAGCGCGTCGACGGCGGGGACGAGCGCGTCGACCATCGTCTTGTCGCCGGGCGACGCCTTGCCCCGGCGCCTCACGCCCTCGAGGCCCGCCTCGAGGCAGCCAGCCAGGGCCGCGAGGTCGAGCGCCGCGGCGCCGGCCACGCGCTGGCCCGCGTCGCGGAAGAGCGTGCCGTACAGCGGCCCGCTCGCCCCGCCGACGGTCGACAGCAGCGTCATCCCCACGTCCCGGAGGAGCGCGCCGACGTCCGCGCGATCGAGGCGGCCGAGCCGGTCGCGCACCGCCGCGAAGCCGCGCGCCATGTTGACCCCGTGATCGCTGTCGCCGATCGCCGCGTCGAGCTCGGTCAAGAACGCCTTCTCGCGCTCCAGGACCTCGGCCGTACGCTCGAGCCACGCCGCGATGTGCTCGCCGCTCAGGGTCTGCATCGCTCAGGCCCCCCAGCGGAGCGCCGGCGTGTGCACCGGGGCGTCCCAGAAGCGGATCATCTCGTCGTCGAGCCGGAGGACGGTCGCCGACACGCCGGCCATCTCGAGCGACGTGATGTACGACCCGACGAGGCTGCGCGCGACCTTGAGGCCGCGCTCGCGCGCGATCGCGTGGGCCTTGCGGTAGACGACGTAGAGCTCGATGAGCGGCGTCCCGCCCATGCCGTTGACGAACAGGAGCACGTCGTCGCCCTGCTTGAACGGCAGGTCGTCGAGGATCGGCTGCATCAGGAGCTCGGCCACGCCATCCGCCGGCTCCAGCTGGGCTCGACGCCGGCCGGGCTCGCCGTGGATGCCGATGCCGACTTCCATCTCGCCCGGGCCGAGCTCGAACGACGGCTTGCCGGCGTGCGGCACGGTGCAGGCGGAGAGCGCGACCCCCATGCTGCGGCCGTGCGCGTTGACCCGCCGGCACAGCGCCGCGACCTCGCCGAGCGGCAGGCCGGCCTCGGCGGCGCCGCCGCAGATCTTCTCCGCGAGGACGGTCGTCCCGACGCCGCGCCGCCCCGCCGTGTAGAGGCTGTCCTCGACCGCCACGTCGTCGTTCACGATCACGCCCTCGACCGCGATCCCCGCCTCGCCGGCGAGCTCGGCGGCCATCTCGAAGTTCATGACGTCGCCGGTGTAGTTCTTGATGATGTGGAGCACGCCGGCCCCGCCGTCGACGGCCCGCGTCGCCTCGAAGATCTGGTCGGGCGTCGGGCTCGTGAACACGGCGCCTGGGCAGGCGGCGTCGAGCATGCCGCGCCCGACGAACCCCGCGTGCAGCGGCTCGTGCCCGCTGCCGCCGCCGGAGAGGAGGGCGACCTTGCCCCTGGCCTTCGCCTCCGCCCGCGTGACGAAGAGCGGCGCGGCGTTCACCCGGAGGAGCTCGCCGTGGGCCAGCGCCATGCCCTCGAGCGCCTCGCCGACCAGATCGCCCGGCGCATTGATGAGCTTCTTCATCCTGCCTCCGCTCCGTCGTCGTCCGCGTGTCGTCCGTTTACACCCGCTTACGTCCGCTCTCCGCGCGCAGGATATCCCCATGGCGTCGCCCGCCGCGAGAGGAGATCTTTCCGCCGCGCTGCCCTACGCTCCGGGCGCCATGGACCGACTCGCCCCCACGCTCCGCCCGCCGGGCCGCCCGGCGGGCTTCCAGCGCTGGAGAGATCTGCTCTTCCTCCACTGGGAGACGCCGGCCTCTGCGCTCCGCGCCGTCGTGCCGCCGGCGCTCGAGCTCGACGCGTTCGAGGGCAGGGCCTACGTCGGCGTCGTCGCCTTCACCATGCGCGACGTCACGCCGTGGTGGTCGCCGAGCGTCCCGGGGATCTCGAACTTCCACGAGCTCAACGTCCGCACCTACGTGCACCGGGCGGGGCGCGATCCGGGCGTGTGGTTCTTCAGCCTGGACGCGGCCAAGGCGCTCGCGGTCCTCGTGGCCCGCGCCGGCTGGCACCTGCCGTATCACTACGCCTCGATGGCGCTCGAGCCGCGGGGCGGCGAGGTCCACTACCGCGGCGAGCGGCGCTGGCCCGGCCCCGTGCCCGCGCGCTTCGAGGCGCGCTACCGCGTCGGCGCGCCGATCGACGGGGGCGTCGCCGCGCCGGGGACGTTCGAGCACTTCCTGGCCGAGCGGTACCTGCTGTTCGCGTCGCGCCGGGGCGCGCTCGAGGTCGGGCAGGTGCACCACGCGCCCTATCCGCTGCACCGCGCCGAGGTGAGCCACGTCGAGGAGAGCGTCGTGGCCGCGGCCGGCTTGCCCGTCCCCCAGGGGGCCCCGCACGTGCTCTTCAGCCCGGGCGTGGACGTCGACGTCTACGCGCTGAAGCCCGCCGCGCCGCCGGCGTGAAGCGGTCGCGCGCGGCGGCGCGGCCTCTGGCTCGCGCGCCGGCGCGTCAGCGCCCCTGCAGCCAGTGGATGACCTGGGACTCGAGGCCCGGCGCGGCCCCGAACCCGAGGCTCAGCGTCTGCGGGAAGCCGACGTGCCCGCCGAACCGGAGCCACTGGACGTCGAGCAGCGGCGAGCGCGGGTAGGCCTCGAGCGCCGGCCGCACCGTGTCGAGCGGCACCATGGGGTCGGCCTCCGTCGCGACGATCAGCGACGGAACGGCGAGGTCGCGGAGGCGCGGGGCGGCGCTCTCGCTCGAGTAATACGCCTCCGGGCTCGGATAACCGAACCGCGGCGTCATGATGCGCCGGTCCCACTCGCGGATCGTGCGGATCGCGAGCGCCTCCCGGACGGGCAGGGGCATGGCGCGGCGGGACGCCACGGCGCTGTACATCTCCTTCAGCGCCGACAGCACGTGCCAGCGGTACATCCAGCGCTCCGGCTGATCGATCGCCGCGACGGACTGCTCGAGATCGAGCGGCGGGCAGATCGCGGCCACGGCGCGGACCCGCGGGTCGAGCGCGCCGGACGCGGCATAGCGGAGCGCGATGTGCCCCCCGAGCGAGTAGCCGACGACGAGCACGCGCTCGTACCGGTCGAGCTCGGGGGAGGCGATGGCGGCGTGCAGATCGGAGAACAGGCCAGCGTGGTAGAGGTCGGCGCCGTCGCCCCCGGCGCCGCGCAGGTTGACGCGCAGGCACGAGAGCCCGGCGCGCTCGGCCTGCGCGGCGGCCTCGACCACGTAGTGGCTCTCCAGCGTGCCGCCGAGGCCGTGGACCGCGACGAGGATCGACGTCGCGCCTTCGCGGTGGCGGACCCGGCCGAGCAGCCGGACGGGCCCGGCCGGCGACTCGTCGACGTTCACCGAGAAGGGGGAAGAAGGGGGGAGCGGCGGCGCGCGGAGCTGATGCTTGAGCCAGGGAGCGATCGTCCAGAAGTGGCCGTGGAGGAGGATGCGCCGCATCGACGCGCTCCTACCACGGCCACCGCGCTCGTTCTATTTGGCGCCGCGGCTCACCGGCACGCGACCGGGGAGGCGCCGCTGCAGGAGTCCGCGCACTCGTCGCAGTAGGCGCACTGGATGGCCGCGTTGTAGATCGCGGCGCTCTCCGGATCGCGGGCGACGCAGGCTTCCTTGCAGTCGGTGTCCGGTCCGCACGTGACGTAGCAGTCGATGAAGTTGATGCACGCATCGCGGTCGCTGCAGGCCGCGAGCTCGTCGCTGCAGTTGCCGTCGAACGCGCACAGGACGCACCCCGAGCTGCCGTCCCCGCACACGCCCGCGTCGTCGCAGACCGGCGGCGGGACGGCGTGCCGGACGGTGAGACTGAACGCGCCGTCGCTCGCGTCGCGGGACCCGTCCACCACGACCACGACCGTCTGGCCCGCGGCGAGCGTCACGGTGACCTCCGACTGCTCGACCCGCGTGTCGTCGTTGCACGCGAGCTGCGTCCCCCGGCACGTGGCGTCGTGCACGTGGACCACCGTGTCGAACGCGGACCCGTACGTATCGAAGACGTAGTCGCCGGCGACCTGCGCCGTGAACGAGTACCCCGCGTCGGGGGCGTTGGCGGCGCTGGGGCAGGCCTCCGTCGCGGTGGGCCGCACGCTGCTGGGTCGGCCGACCGTGCTGCCGGTGATCGTCTGCGGCACGAAGCCGGTGAACGCGCCCGCCGGGCAGCTCGGCTCGCTCGCCCGCGAGATCGCCAGCTCGAACGTGCCCGCCTCGCCGTCCGCGCCGTCGACCACGATGTAGACGGTCTGGCCCGTGGCCAGATCCGCCGTGAGGGGCGCGCTCGAGTCGGCGGCGCAGCCGATCTCGGCGCAGCCCGTGGCGTCGAGCAGGGCGAGGACGACGTTGTACCCGGATCTGCTGGCGTCGAACGAGTAGACGCCCGCGGTCGCCGCGGTGAACGCGTAGATGTGCTCGCTCGAGCTCGCGGACACGCACGTGGGGGCGTAGGCGTTCGGCAGGCCGACCGTCGTGCCGCTCGCGGTCTGCGGCACGGCGTTGCCGAGGTCCTGGTTCGGGCCCACCGTGCACGCGCACATGCCGGCCTGGCAGACCTGCGCGTCGTTGCACTCGGTCCCGCAGCCGCCGCAGTTCGCGGCGTCGGTCTGGACGTCGACGCAGGCCTCGCCGCACGCCGTGAGCCCGGAGCCGCAGCCGTCCCTGCACTCGCCCGCCACGCACGTCTGCCCGTCGGTGCACTCGGTCCCGCAGCTGCCGCAGTGCGACTCGTTGTTGGAGAGGTTGACGCAGGCGCCGCCGCAGTCGGCGAGCCCGCTCGAGCACCCTTCCTCCTGGCAGGCGCCGCCCTCGCAGACCTGCCCCTCCTCGCACGCGGCGCCGCACTCGCCGCAGTTCGCCGGGTCGGACGCGGTGTCGACGCACGCGCCGCCGCACTCGGTGCGCCCCCCGGCGCAGTCGCCCTGACAGTCGCCGCCCTGGCAGGTCTGCCCCTCCTCGCAGGCGTGGTTACAGCTGCCGCAGTGCGCCTCGTCGGTGTCGACGTCGACGCAGCGGTCGCCGCACAGCGTCTGCCCGGACTCGCACACGGCCACGCAAGCGCCCGCGCTGCAGACCTGCCCGCTCGAGCACGTCGCGCCGCACGCGCCGCAGTGGCTGGAGTTCGAGCTCGTGTCGACGCAGACGCCGTCGCATTGCGTCTCGGGAGCGATGCACTCGTTCGTGGTAGGACCGCCATCCGAGCACGACGCCACGGAGGCGAGCACCGCCGCGGCGAGCCAGAGCAGGGTGTACGTCGGCGCAAGCCTGAAGCGCGATTTGACCTTTTCCATGAGCCTTCCCTCGGCAGAGATGCCGGCGACGGGGGTCGTAACGAAGAGCTACCGGGGAGGATACGCTGATGGCCTTCCGGGCTGTCAATGCTTGCAGCCCGATCCTGCGCGTAGATCGTGCCGGCGCGCGCCGCGTCGGCGCCGCTGCGGTCTGGAGGCCTGCGTCACGGCGTCAGGTCGTCAGGGCGTCAGGTCCATTGCGTGCGCGGCGCCGCCGGCGACGGGTCGCCGCCGAGCCGCGAGGCCGGCAGGAACTGCAGGAGCGCGAGCGCCTCGGCGATGTCGTCTTGGCTGATGAGGCCCAGGTACCTTTCACCGTCGTACACCGCGGCCACAGGGGCGCTCTTCTCGGACATGAGCCGCATCACGTCGTCGAGCGAGCGGTCGGCGTCCACGCGGGGGACGTCGCGCCGCATGATCCCGGCGACGTACGCGCCGCCCGCGCCCTCGGCGAGCGCGCGGACCACGTCGCCCCGCGTCAAGGCGCCGATCGGCTGCCCGTCGA
The DNA here is from genome assembly GCF_051526825.1 of Sorangium sp. So ce185. Lineage (NCBI taxonomy): Bacteria > Pseudomonadati > Myxococcota > Polyangiales > Polyangiaceae > Sorangium > Sorangium sp. So ce185. The sequence continues at coordinate 4,010,620 of NZ_CP150316.1, forward strand.
GCAGGACCGCGAAGTCGGTCTGGTAGGTCGTGAGGATGTGCTCGGCGGCGTCGCTCACGCGATCGCAGGGCGACAGCGCGATGGCGCGCCGGTTGTAGGCGCGCCCGACGGGGACGACGCCGAGGATCGACCGCGCGCGCTCCGTGGTCCGCTCCTGCGTCGCGCCGAGGAACACGAGCACCGAGATGAAGGCGAGCACGAGGTGGCCCGAGAGCACGGCGAGGGCGAACAGGGCCACCGCGATGACCTGCCCGATCGCGGCCGCCGCGGAGGTCGCGCGCGCGGGGCCGATCGCCATCGAGAGGCCGGCCCGGAGCACGCGCCCGCCGTCGAGGGGCAGCGCCGGGATCATGTTGAAGACGGCGAGCGCCACGTTGGCGCCGAGGAGCCAGAGCAGCGCCGTGGGCAGCGACGGGCTCGCCCCCGTCCCGAGCGAGGGGAGCTCCGAGAGCAAGCCGAGCGCGCCGGTCACGACCAGGAGGACGGCGGCGAGGACCACGTTCACGGCGGGGCCGGCGAGCGCGATGAGCAGCTCGTGGAGCGGCTTCTGCGGGCGGCCCGCGAACATCGCGACGCCGCCGATGGGCAGGAGCAGGATCTCGCGCACGGTGAGCCCGAAGCGCCTGGCCACCAGGCTGTGACCGAGCTCATGCAGGGCCACGCAGGCGAAGAGCGCCAGCATCAGCGCGGCGCCGAACAGCGCCCCCCGGGCGCCGTGGTGGCCGCTCCACTGGAGCGCTCCGAGGGCGACGATGAGCCCGAAGGTCGCGTGCACGTTGACGTCGATACCGGCGATCCTGGCGACCCTGAATGACCATTTCATGGTGTCTGGCTCCTGCTGGATGCGCGCGAGCGGCGCGTCACGCGCGTCACGGCGCGGGAGAAGCCGACGACCGCGCGCGCCCGGCGGTGCGGCCGGGTGGCCTGGTCATGAGATCTCTCGATGCCTGCTCGACGATCCTCGGGGTTGTAAAGCAATGCGCGTACCGGATTTCACGGCGGCGGCGGCGGGCCGGGCGGGCGGCGCGCTCCCGCGGCGCCTCGCCGCAGCGGGGCATTTCGCACCGGGCATTCGAGGCGGAGTGTTTGCGCGGGAACAGGGCGCAGAGCGCGCCCGGCCGAGGCGGGTGAGGAGCGGCGGCGCCGGCGGCGGGCGCCGCGGCGCGCGGAGCGGGGAGGAGGGGAGGCGAGGGCGACGCGCGGATTGCCCGGGCGCGGGAGGCGGTCTAGGACGGCGCAGGCGCGAGCGAGGGCCCTGCCATGACGCAAACCGCTTCGAGCACCGACCGATTCCCCCCGCAGATCAAATACATCATCGGAAACGAGGGGTGCGAGCGCTTCAGCTTCTACGGCATGAAGAACATCCTGACGTTCTTCCTCATCAACTACATGCTGATCCACGAGCACGTGGCCAAGGCCAACTACCACCTGTTCGTGAGCGCCTGCTATTTCTTCCCGCTCCTCGGCGGCTTCCTGTCCGATCGCTTCTTCGGAAAGTACCGGACGATCCTCTGGCTCTCGCTCATCTACTGCGCGGGGCACGCCTGCCTCGCCATCTTCGAGAGCAGCCCGAGCGGCTTCTACGCCGGGCTCGCGCTCATCGCCCTCGGCTCGGGCGGGATCAAGCCGTGTGTCTCGGCGCACGTCGGTGACCAGTTCTCCGAGGAGAACAAGCACCTCGTCAAGCACGTGTTCGCGCTCTTCTACTGGATCGTCAACTTCGGATCCTTCTTCGCATCGGCCCTGATCCCGAAGACGCTCGAGTGGTTCGGGCCGAGGGTGGCGTTCGGGATCCCCGGCGCGCTCATGCTGATCGCGACGGTCGTGTTCTGGATGGGGCGCGACAAGTACGTGCACGTGCCGCCGACCGGCAAGAACCCGCACTCCTTCCTTCGCGTCCTCTGGGATGCCGTCCGGGGCGGGCGCGGCGCGCGCGGCGCCACCGAGGGCGGGCACTTCCTCGACGCGGCGCGCGGGAGGCACCCGGAGGGCGCCGTCGAGGGCGCCAAGGCCGTCTTGCGGGTGATGACGATCTTCGCGCCGATCCCGGTGTTCTGGGCGCTGTTCGACCAGAAGGGGTCGACCTGGATCGTCCAGGCGACCCGCATGGATCTCGAGGTGCTCGGCCACACGCTCGCCCCATCGCAGCTCATGGCGCTGAACCCGCTGATGGTGATGCTGATCATCCCCTTCAACACGATGATCCTCTATCCCGCCCTCGAGCGGCGCGGGGTCCGCCTGACGGCGCTCGGCCGCATGACGGCGGGCATGGCGATCGCCGGGGTCTCGTTCGTCGCGGTCGCCGCCATCGAGCTCGCGATGGGCTCGGGCGGCAGCCTCAGCGTGCTCTGGCAGGCCGGGCCCTACCTGCTCATCACGCTCGCCGAGGTGCTGGTGTCCACCACCGGCCTCGAGTTCGCCTATTCCCAGGCGCCGCGCGAGATGAAGAGCACCATCATGAGCTTCTGGAACCTCACGGTGACGGTCGGCAACCTGATCACCGCCGGCGTCGCGGCGCTCAACGTGTTCTCGGGCGCGATGCAGTACCTCTTCTTCGCGGCGCTCATCCTGCTCGCCGCGCTCGTCTTCGGCCTCCTCGCGCGGCGGTACGTGGTGGTCGACCACTTCCAGCCGAGGCCCGCCGGCGCGCCGCCCGTCCCGGCGGCGTGACGCGCGCGGCCCTCGCCGCGCGCGCTCGGCCCCGCCGCGCGCGCTCGCCCCGCGCCGCGCGCGCTCAGCCCGCGTCGCGCTGCTCCTCGTCCTCGCGCTCGGCCGGCTCCAGCGGGACGCGCACCCGCACGGTGCGGATCTGCCGGGGGCTCGCGTCGACGATGTGGAGCTCCGCCCCGGCCGGGGTCCTGAGGACGTCGCCGGGCGCGGGGATGCGCCGGGCGAGCCCCATGCACAGGCCCGCGACCGTGGACCAGCGCGCGTCGTCCGGCAGCTCGATCTCGAGCTGCCGGCTGAGCTCGTGGACCGGCATGTCGCCGGGCACGAGCGCCGACCCGTCCGGCTCGCGGCGGATCCCCTCGGTGGGGAGCGCGTGCGCCTCGTTCTCGGCGAAGATCTCGCCGACGAGCTCCTCGACGAGGTCCTCCATCGTGACGATGCCGATCATGCCGCCCTGCTCGTCCACGACGATGGCGAGCTGGAGCCGCCGCCGCTTCATCTCGGCGAGGAGGTCGACGGCCGGCATCGACGCGACCACGAAGTAGGCCGGGCGCAGGACGCTCTCCAGCGAGAACGGCCCGTCGCCCCAGAGGAGCGCGAGCACCTCCGGCGTCGTGACGTAGCCGATCACGTTGTCGTTCGACCCCTCGTAGACCGGCATCCGCGTGTGGCCGTGCTCCAGCACCGCGCGCTGGACCTCCGCGGCGGTCGCCTCGCGCGGGATCGCCACGACGCGGACGCGCGGGAGCATCACCTGGAGCGCGGTGAGCCCGGCGAAATCCAGGGCGCGGGAGGCGATCTCGCCGGCGCGCCGGTCGACCGAGCCCGCCTCGGCGGCGTCGTCGACGATCTGCTGGATCTCCTCGGGCGAGATGCGCGCCTCGACGAAGTTCGTGCGGTCGCCGAAGAGCCTCAGCACCAGGTTCGAGGTCGCCGTGAGCAGCCAGACGAGCGGGCGGGCGAGCGAGGCCAGGCCGCGGAGCGGCGGGCCGACGAGCAACGCGTACCGCTCGGAGGAGCGGAGCGCGAGCGACTTCGGGACGAGCTCGCCGAGGACGAGCGAGAGGAACGAGACGAGCGCGACCACCGCGGCGAGCGCGAGCTCGTCCGCGGCGTCCCCGATCCACGGCACGGCGCGGAGCAAGGGCGCGAGGTCCTGCGCCAGGGTCGACCCGCCGAAGGCGCTCGCGGTGGCGCCGACGATGGTGATGCCGATCTGCACGGTGGCGAGGAAGCGCTCCGGGTTGCCCCGCAGGCGCTTCACCGCGCGCGCCCGGCGGCTCCCTGACTGAATGAGCTGGTCGAGCCGCGTCTTGCGGACCGTGACGACCGCGATCTCGGCGCCCGCGAAGATGCCGTTCACGAGCACGAGCGCCAGGATGATGAGAATCTCCGATAAAATGATGGTCTCCTCCGAGGCGCTCCGGGGACATAGCGCGTCGCCCCTGGCGCGGCAGCGACGCGGAGCATGCACGGACAAGGCCGGCGAGCGATCGTCGCCGCCCGCGCTGCGATCCGTGGTTGCGCCTGTGATGGAATTTTCTGAAAGGGCTGGCGCGCCGGGGTGGCGGGCTGGGCGGCGGGGTCACACCGCGCCGGGCGGCGGGGTCAGGCCGCCTTGCTGGCCCGCCGGTCGCGCACCGCCTGGGCGAGCAGCTCGAGGACCGGCACCGTCTCGTTCCAGCCGAGGCAGGCGTCGGTGATGCTCTGGCCGTAGATGGGGAGCTTGCCCGGCGTGAGGTCCTGCCGGCCGCCCACGAGGTGGCTCTCGATCATGACGCCGAGGATGTCGCGCGAGCCCGAGCGCAGCTGGTCGGCGAGGCTCTCGGCCACGATCCGCTGGCGCGCCGGGTCCTTCTGGCTGTTGCCGTGGCTGCAGTCGACCATCAGGCGGCGCGGCAGGCCCGCCTTGGTCAGGCGGTCGGCCGCCTCGCGGACGTGCTCGGGCGCGTAGTTGGGCCCGCGCTGCGAGCCGCGCAGGATCACGTGGCAGGCCGAGTTGCCGCGCGTCGCCACGATCGCCGAGATGCCCTGCTTGGTGACGGACAGGAAATGGTGCGCCTCGCGGGCGGCCCGCACGGCGTCGACCGCGATCTGCACGTCGCCCTCGGTGCTGTTCTTGAAGCCGACGGGACAGGAGAGCCCCGAGGCGAGCTCGCGGTGGATCTGGCTCTCGGTCGTGCGCGCGCCGATCGCGCCCCAGGAGATGAAATCTGCGATGAACTGCGGCGAGATCGTGTCCAGAAACTCGGTCGCGCTCGCGAGGCCGAGCTCGGCGATGTCGCGGAGCAGCCCGCGGGCGACGCGGAGCCCCTTGTTGATCGAGAAGCTCCCGTCGAGGTCGGGGTCGTTGATCAGCCCCTTCCAGCCGACCGTGGTGCGCGGCTTCTCGAAGTACACGCGCATGATCACGAGCAGGTCGTCGCTCAGCCGGTCGCGCGCCTCCCGGAGCCGCGCCGCGTACTCCAGCGCGGCCTTGGGGTCGTGGATGGAGCAGGGGCCCACGACCACGATGATCCGGTCGTCGTCGCCCGAGACCACGCGCTCGGCGGCCCGGCGCGTGAACGCCACCGTCTCGGAGGCGGCGGAGCTGACGGGGATCTCTTCGATAAGGATCGCGGGGGGGATCAAGGGCCTGAGCCCTGCAATGCGAAGGTCGTCGGTCGAGTAGTACATCGTGAGGATGCCAGCATAGCGCGTCGCAGCGCGCTGCGATATGCCCCGACTGCCCGTGCGTGAAACGAAGGCATTTTTTCTTCCGGATCGCCTTCCGGTCCGTTCCGATCGGTCCGGGGCGGCGCCGGCCAGGGCTGGCCAGGGCTAGCCTGGTTTGGCCAGGTTTGGCCAGGTTTGAACAATTCCGGTCGGCCTGAAGATTTGCCTCGCTGGTGTTCGCGCGTCGTCGAGGCGCAGGCGTCCGGAACGCCCGGTCGCGGACGGCGCGGGGGGCTCGCGCGGGCGCACCTCTGGGCGGCCGGCGGTCTCCACGGCTCACGTGCTCGCGGGCGCGTGAGCCTGCTCGGCGCCGGATCTGCGGGCGAGCGGGGCGCTGCTCGGGGGCGTGCGGCAGGGCGCCGCCGGCCGCTTCGCGCTCGCGCGGGCGGAAGCCGCGGGCGGCGCCCGTCGCGCGGCCTTTGCGGGCCGCGGCGCGGGCTGCCGCTCGCCCGCGGCCTCCGCCGGCCGCGGCGCGGGCTGCCGTTCGCCCGCGGCCTTCGCGGGCCGCAGCGCGGGCTGCCGTTCGCCCGCGGCTTCGGCCCGCCGCGGCGCAGGCCGCCCGGCGTGGCCCCCCGCGGTTTGCGGTGGCCGCGTTCGCTTGCGCTCGGCGCAGGGCTCCTCGATCAGCGCGCGCAGCGAGGCGATCGCGCGGGTGCGCCACTTGTACGCGGTCGACAGCGGGATCCCGTGCTGCTCGGCGATCGTCGCCATCGGCAGGCCCTCGATGTCGTGCTCGATGAGGATCCGCTGCTCCTCGGTCACCAGCGACCCGAGCCGCGACAGGATGAGCGAGCGCGTCTGCTCCGCGTCGATCTGCTCCTCGGCGTTCGGGCGCTCGTCGGCGACGCGCCGCGGGGCCTGCCAAGACGAGAGCTCCTCGCGCCGGTGGTGCGCCCGATCGCGGTAGTGCGCGGCCACGTGGACCGTGATCCGGTTGAGCCACCGCTCGGGCCGCGCGCGGAGCGGATCGTAGGTGGGGAAGCTCTGGTATCCGGCGAGGAAGACGTCCTGAAGGATGTCGCTCCGGTCGCGGCGTGGGACCCCGAGCCGCTTCAGCCAGTTCCACACGGAGTCGTAGGTCTTCCCCCGAAAGAGCCGGACAAAGGCGCGCTGTCTATCCAGCGGCATCGATGGAGCGAGCGTGCGGTGCGGTTGTCCCATGCTCCCTTAGTTAGGAGGACCCGATCCCCCATCTCACAAAAAAGCCATGGCCCCTCAAAAATGATCTTCTGTGCGCGCGCGATCCCCGAGCGACCCACCCCAAAGCGCCACGGACGGGAGCGGTGCTCTCCCGCTTCGGATACGGGCCCACCTCGGCGTTTTCGGTGCTCGGCGTGCTGGAGCACGCCTGTGCGCCGAAAACGCCGATCTGGGCCCGTCTCCTGTGCGGGAGAGCACCGCTCGGCGGCGCGGGGGCCGGAGATGGGGGCGAGAGGGGCTTGGGCGGCGTGATGCGGTGGAGGGGAATCGCCGAGGGGACGGGGGGATTCAGAGATTTCCCTCGCGGGCGTCCTTGGTGGCTTGGCGGGTCAATTCATGCTCGCCTGACCAACGTCGTGGAGCGCAGAGGGGAGGGGAGCGGCTGTCGCGCGGGCGCGGAGCGCGCGGAGCGCCGCGTTCCTCTCGGCGGTGAGGCGGCCCGCCGGGAAACGCCGCCGGTGCTCGGCGAGGCGGCTGTTCGCCTCCGCGTAGCGGCCCTTCGAGAGCGCCGTGATCGCGCCGTCGATGAGGGCGCGCTCGGCGGCGATCTCCTCGTCGTTCGACGCGGCGGCCCGCCGGCCGGCGGGCGCGGCTGCGCCGGCGGCCGGACGGAGCGCGGCTTTCCGGCCGGGGAGCGTCGCGCCGCCCGCTGGCGAGATCCCGGCGGCCGCGCCCGGGGCGACCGCGCTTCCGCGATCCCGCGAAGCGTCCGCCGTGGCAGCTGCGTGCGACGGCGGCGCGGCGCCCGCGGGTGACGGCGGCGCGGCGCCCGGGGACGACGGCGGCGCGGCGCCCGCGGGTGACGGCGGCGCGGCAGCCTGCGCCTGCGGCGCCGCGACGGCGGCCAGGGTCGGCGACGCAGCATGGGCCTGCGGCGTGGGGGCCTGCGCCTCTGGCGCGGCGACGGCAGCCACGGCCGGCGCGGTCGAGGCGCGCGCATCGGCGGCGACCAGCGACGCGTCCGCGCGCAGCGCGCCGATCGCGATCGCGACCGCCGCGGCGGCGGCCAGCGGGGCCGCGGCGGTCGCGACGGCGTGGAGCGCGGCGGAGCGCGAGGCCGAGGCGCCGGCGAGCCGCCGCGGCGAGAGCGCGCGGCCGACCCGCGCGAGCAGCGAGCGCCCGATCTCGCGATCGGCGCGCGCCTCCCGGACGAGCGCGCCGGCGCTGACGGGGATGAACGCGAGCGCGCGGCCGCGCTGCCGCGCCTGCCAGCGGCGCATCGCCGCCTCGATGTCGACCCAGGCGAGCCGGTGCCGGCTCCACGCGGTGCTCAGGGGGATCGAGAGCTGCTGGGCGATCTCGGCCATGTCGATCTCCTCGAGCTCGTGGGCGACGAACACGCAGCGGCGCTCCATCGGCAGCTCCGCGAGCAGCTGGTCGAGCACGCCGCGCCGGTCCCGCGCGATGACGCGCTGCTCGGAGTCGGGCGTGGCGTCGGGCAGCTCCGCGAGATCGTCGAGCGACCGGAGCCGCTCGCGACGGCGGTGGGCCCGCCGGAAATGGTTCGACGCCTGGTGGGTCGCGATCCCCATGAGCCACGACCGCACGCTGCCCCGGCTCGCATCGAACCGCGGCAGCGCGCGGTAGGCGCCGGCGAGCACCTCCTGGGCGACGTCCTCGATGTCCTGCGCGCGCACCCCGAGGCGGGCGAGGTAGCGGGCGATGAACGAGAAGTGCTCGCCGGCGATGGCCGCCATGAAGGCGTGGGAAGGCTCCACGGACGTGCTCTTGCGTGACGGTGACCCCATGTCTTTTCCCCCCTGGAGCGCGGCGACGTCGCCGCCGCGAAGCTGGTCAATGCGGCGCCCACGCCCCCCGAGCCACGGGAGCGCGCCGCGCGGGCGCCTCGCGCCGCGGATGCAGGTGGAAATCCACCCGGAAACCGACGAGCCCGCCGGACGCGGGTGGGGCCCAGAGGACACCCGACGGCCCCTCGATGCGGAACTCCGTGAGACGGAGCACGAGATCGCCATAGAGCTGCACGCTGATCCGATCCGAGAACGGCATCTCGACGCCGGCGCGCGGCCCCGTGGCGAGCCAGAGCGACGGCGTATCGACGAGCTCGATGTTGGAGCCGGATGTCTCGACGACCCCGATCGACACGAAGGCACAGGCGAAGAGGCGACGGATCTGGGAGCACGGGATCGCGCTCGCCGCCGCCAGCCAGGTCGTGACGAGGCCGCTCTTGTCGATCTGGACCGCGGCCGGCCATTGCACGTGGCCTTCCAGGCCGAGCGAGAAGGAGGGATAACGGAGCGCGACGTGGAGCGCCGTCCCGGCGGTCGTGTCCGGCAGTATCCCGAACACCGCGGCGCCGGCGAGGCCGACGCTGATCCCGGGCCCCGAGGGGCGCGCCGGCGCTCCGGACGCGGCCTCGACCGGGGGCGCGGGCGCGGGGAGCGGGGCGGCCGCGGGCTGCACGTGGAGGCTCGGATCGAGCGCCACGCGGAGCGAGAGCGCCATGTTCATGATGAGCTCCCTGCAGTCGTCGTTGTAGGCGACCAGGTGCCGCGACCACGTGATGGAGCCCTCGGCGTCGTGGAGCTCCATCGCGGCGTGCACCTCCCGGCCCGGCCCGCGGAACACGAGCGCTGTGGCCTGCAAAGCCGCCTCGGGCGCCACCGGGTCGTAGCCGAGCTGCCTGGCCAGCTCCTCGCGCAAGAGCCCCTCGTCCGGACAGCGCTCGGTCCCCGGCGCGCGCCGGTACTCGAGCTGCACCGCGGCGCGAGGCGGCGCGGCGGCGGCGCGCCAGGGCGTGAGCAGGGCCGCGGCCGCCGCGGCGAGCCACGCCGGCGTCCGGCGCCACGGTCGCCCCGGGGTCGCCGCGCCGGCTCCGGTGTTTCTTGCTGAAGGTGCTGACATGGTGCTCATCGCGGCGTGGTGACCGCTCGTTCAGGCCAGGGTTCGACGACGAGTGCGCTCCGTCGAGGAGCGGCCAAGGGGATCCGCTAGAAGGCGTCCACCGGGAGCGCGAGCCCCAGGCCGACCACCCCGGAGAGCGGCGGAACCCGCCATACCTCTTTGCCGTTCACCCAGAGCGATGGGCGGCTGTGGTTCGTGTGCAGCTCGACGAACCCGCGCAACGACAGATGCTCGGAGAACCGCCAGTCGCCGGCCGCCCGCAGGCCGATCGAGCTGATCCAGGCCTTGCGCGCCTGGATGGCGACGCCGGGATCGCTCGTGATCTGCAGCTCGCCGGCGTCGAAGACGGCGCACACCGACAGGACCCCGCGATGGCCGCAGATGTCGAGCGTCGGCATCGCCAGGCTCGCGTGGACCAGGACGCCGTCCTCGAAGGTGTCCGCCAGCGAGGTGAGCATGCGCGCCTCGACGGCGATCGACAGGGCAGGCCAGCGGAACGTCGTGGCGAACGAGGCCCCCCCGGCGAGCGCGGGCAGGAGGCCCGTCGCGAGCAGCGGCGACGCGGACAGCTCGCCGCGCAACATGTCGTCTCCTTCCTGCATGTCCCGTCGCGGCTCATCCGTCTCCCGTCGCGATTCAGACCGAGGCGTATCCGCGTGCACCGGGGCCGTTGCCGTGACGACAGCGACCATGACGGCGCAACCGGCGCGTGACATCGGCGTCCCGGCTAGGGTGGGATCTGTGCCGCGCCGCGCGGAGGGAACACCCCGACCCGAAGCCCCCCGCTGCCTCTCATCCGGCCGCTACACCTCGACATTTGCCCCCTCCTCAAACGTCTCCGGCGCCCGTGGGACAGTGCACCTCTGCCGCGTGGCGGAGGCGGGCTCGACGTCACCGCTCCCACCTCGTGATCCTGTAGATACCGACTTTGGAGCGCACGTAAAGGCTTTTGTGCGCGCACCCGATCGCCTGCAACGCATTGTGTTTTCGTTTTTAAAATTCTCCCCATCGAGAGATTTTTGTCGGGCCGATCGAACCCTGCACTGAGGATCTTCATCTCCGCGACATCGGGTCTGGTTGCGCCCGACCCTGGTTCAGGGAGAGCCCGCATCGCGCCCCGGGCGGTGCCGGCGCTTCGGCGAGGGCGCGCCGCCGTCACTCGTTCTCGCCCGGACGCTTGTCCGGGCGCGTCTGGCAGCAAAACGTGGTCGCACCGGTGAGGGTGATCCCGCCTCGCAGCTCTCCGCCGCTCGGCTCGCAGTGGCCGGGCTCGTTGACGTGCAAGACCGCCTTCATGCTCTTGGGCTTCATCCCGGGCACCGGCGTGAGGCATGCCGGGTCCACGCCCGACGTCGTGTCGGTGGCGAGCAGCTCGCTGCACGCCTCGTCCTGGAAGGAGAGGAGCGTCAGAGAGCACTCGCCGCCCGTGGGGGGGCCGCACTCGCAAGGCGAGCAGTGGCGATCGTCCACCATGCCGTCGTAGAGGACGACGTCCTCCGGGTAGTCCGGCGGGCACGTCGCCTCGCCGGCCCCGAGGTGCATGATGCACTGCGAGAACGCGTGATCCAGCGGCCGATCATCGACCGGAACGCACCTCTTCGGAGCCATGCAGGTATCTTCCGGGAGGATGCCAGAGCAGGCTTTCCCGGAGCGATACCACCGCGAGACGATGCGCGGCACCGGGGGGGGCTCGACGCTGGGCTCGCACGGCGTCATCTCGGGCGCGCCGAGCAGGAGCGCCTTGCGATCGCTCGCCAGCGCCTCGCTGGGCACCACGCAGGTGCCGCCCTGGATGTTCCGGGCATCGTGCCGCGAGAGCTCGATGCCATCGCACCTCAGCGAGGCCGCCGTCCTGAGGCCGTCGGGCAGGGCGCACGTTGGCTCGCTGCACCGGCACGGATCGCACACGAACGGGAAGTCAGGGGTCTCGTACCCCACGTACACCGTGCTCGGGGCGCTGTTGGGGCACTGCGGCTCATCCGTCGTCCTGCCCACCCAGAGCAACGCAGGGCCGTCGAAGCCCTCTGGAACCGGGTTGACACACTGGCCTGCGCACGTGCCGCATGCCTCGATGCACGCGTCGGGGTCGAGCTCCGTTTTGCAGTGTTCCGCGCACGTATGGTACGTCCCGCCGCCGAGCATCTCGCAGCCTCCGAGGCACGCGGCGAACAGCAGCGCAAGCGCGAGATCGGTCCTCTTCATGAGACCTCCTTTCGGGTAGAGCTCGCAGCCCCCGGCTTACTACAAATCCGGAGGACGCCGTCGAAAACGAGCCGTGCAGTGCGAGGAATGGCGCTGCTGGACCCATTGCGGATCGAGTGGGCGAATTCTAACCGTTTGTGAAGATAGGCAGTTTTTGTTCGCGTGCGGGATGGACCGGCGCCTGCGCCGGCGCAGCGACGCACTTTGTGAAACGAAGACTCCCCACCTCCCGTAAGCTCTCCGCGGCGGCGCGCAACCTCGCACAACCGCGCGCATCCACGCGCAACCACGTCGTTCGCCGTCGGCGCGCGGGCCGCCTCACCTTCCGGTTGCCAGGCGGATAGCCGCGTACCCTCTGGTCGTCTTGCGCCCGAGCGCGGCCGCCGAAAGCCCTCGCGGAGCGCGCGCTTGCTGCGTTAGGCTCTGCGTCCTGATGAGTGGGGATCCACCCGATACCGAGCCTGCGCTGCATCCGACGGCGACCCATCCTCAGGAAGACATCGGCGGCCGGGGGGCGCCGTGCGGCGCGCCGGTCCCGTCCGCGACCGTCGAGCTCTCGTCCGGGCGACGTTACGAGATGGAGGCGGCCGCGGCGGGCGATCGGCTGATCGTCCGCGGGAAGGACGGCGAGATCGTCCTGCAGATGGAGATCACCGACGCCGGTCCGGTGCTGTCGTTCGCGGCGCCCGACGGCGAGCGCCCCGGGTCGCGGCGGGGCCCCCGGAGGGGAGAGTCGTCCGTGCCCCCGCGGCGCGCGGCCTCGCCGCCGCTGTCCGCGATCGTCCCCCTGTCGAGCGGGAAGGGCCAACCCGGGGAAGGCGAGGCCGAGGAGCCCGTCGAGGTGCCGCGGGCGATGCCGCTGCCCTCGATCAAGCCCCCGCCCGAGACCGAGCTGATGGAGCTCGACGGCGGCAACGCGCGATCGGGGGTGACCCTCCGGCGCCCGCCCGGCGAGGCCGGCGCGGGCAGCGCCCCGCAGGCGGGCGCCGCGGCCCCCGACCCGGCCGCCGCGCAGGACCCTCCCGGCAAGCGAGGCGCGCTGCCCTCGCTCAGCCTGCAGCAGTACGCGGCCCTCTGCGCCGAGTCGTCGGTCGGGGTGGCCTCGTCGTTCGATCGGGCGCTCCTGCGCCACGGCATCACGGACCGGGACCTGTGGAAGGCGATCGATCGCAGCTGGCAGGACCGGCTCGAGCGCGAGCCGATCCTCACGCTGCGCTGGATGGAGCTCACGACGCGCTACCGCGAGCACCTGACGCGCCGGTAGAGCTCGCCGGGTCAAGCCGCGCGCGGCGCGAATTCCTGCTACAGGAGCGCCCCGCGCTCGCCGGGCAAGCTCCTGGAACCTGGAAGACGGGGCGGCGGAAAAAGGCGCCTGAGCCTCTTCCCGTCCTCTCCGTCTTCCTGTGAACATTCTCAAGAAGTGGCGCCGGTCCCCGGAGAGCGCGCGAGCGCGCGCCTCGTCAGGGCAGGTGGTCGGCGCCTGGAGTCGCTGTGCAGGGTCTTCTCGAAGCCATCCGAAAAGCCTGTCTTCCGGGCCTCTGGTCCCAGGGCGTGAAGCTCGCCCGCGAGGGCGCCGCATTCGGCCGGGAGGACCGCGGCGATGCCGTCGTGGTCCGCGTCAAGGCCGCCGGCCAGCCGGTCGCGCCCACCGTCACCCTCTACCCCGCGGACGCCGAGTGGACGTGCGACTGCGGCGGCAAAGTCGACCCCTGCGCCCACGCCGTGGCGGCGGCGATCGCGCTCTCGCAACCGGCGGCGCAGGGGCAGCCGGCCGCGCAGGGCCAGCCGGCGCAGGGGCAGCCGGCCGCGCAGGGCCAGCCGGCGGCGCAGGGGCAGCCGGCCGCGCAGGGCCAGCCGGCCGCGCGGGGCGGCGCCGCCGCCATGGCGGCCCCGGCGGCGCGGCTGCGCTACCGGCTCCGGCGCAAGGGCCTCGTGCTCGCGCTCGAGCGGATGGTCGTCCACGCGAGCGGCGCCGAGGAGCCGCTCCGGATCTCGCTCGCCAGCCTCGCCGGGCGCGGCGTCAGGGCCCCGGCGGGGGCCGAGCGGCCCGGACCGAGGCTGCCCGAGCTCTACCCGACGCACGAGGACCTCGCGATCGATCGGCTCGTGGGCACCAAGCAGCACGGCTACTTCCCGTCGGATCGCCAGCCCGAGCTCTTCGCCGCGCTGGCCGGCGTCGCCGACGTGGAGCTCGACGGCGCGCCCATCCGCGTCTCCAGCGAGGCGATCGGCCCCCGCGCGGCGGTGCGCGATCAGGACGACGGCGTCGCGCTCGTCGTGGAGCGCGACCCGCGCGTCGACGAGGTGATCGCGTCGGGCGTCGTCCGGTGCGGCGGCACGCTGCACCTGCTGCGGGAGACGGACCTCACGGGCCCGAAGCTCGAGCGGCTGCCGCTCCGGCGGATCTTCTCGCGGGGCGACCTCGGCAAGCTGGTGACCCAGGTCCTGCCCGAGCTGACCAAGCGCGTCCCGGTCACCGTCCAGAGCCAGCGCCTGCCCCGCGCGGGCGGCGCGTCCAAGCCGCGGATCCTCCTCGAGCTCAGCCAGAAGGATCACACGCTCTCGGTCGTGCCCAGCCTCGTGTACGGCGATCCGCCCGAGGCGCGCATCGAGGGCGGCCGGCTCGTGCACCTGTCGGGCCCCGTGCCCGTCCGCGACGAGGCCGCGGAGCGCGAGCTGCTCATCCGGCTGCGCGACGAGCTGCACCTCATCCCGGGCCGCCGGGTCGACTTCGACGGCGCCGAGGCGATCCGCTTCGCCTCGCGCCTCGAGGCGTGGGACGCGCGCGCCTTCGCCGACGCGCGCGGGGAGCTCTTCGGCAAGGCCGAGCTCGTGCCGCGCTTCGTCATCGACGACCGCGCCTTCGACGTCGAGTTCGAGCTCTCGAGCGGCCGCGAGGACGGGGCGGGCGAGGGCGCCGGCGCGCCGCCGAAGCGCGCGGACGCCGCGGCCGTGATCCGGGCGTGGCAGGACGGCCTGCCGCTCGTGCCGCTCCTCGGCGGCGGGTGGGCGCCGCTGCCCGCGGCGTGGCTCGAGAGGTACGGCGCGCGCGTCGCCGACCTGCTCGCGGCGCGGCGCGACGACAAGGAGGTGCCGCCCGCGGCGCTCCCGGCGCTGGCCGCCCTGTGCGACGAGATCGAGTACCCGCGCCCGTCCGGCTTCGACAAGCTCATGCCGCTGCTCGACGGCTTCGCGTCGCTCCCGGAGGCGCCGCTGCCGGCCGACCTGACGGCGACGCTGCGCCCGTACCAGCGCCGCGGCGTCGACTGGCTGTCGTTCCTGCGCGACGCCGGGCTCGGGGCGGTGCTCGCCGACGACATGGGCCTCGGCAAGACGCTGCAGACGCTCTGCGCGATGCGCGGCCGGACGCTCGTCGTGTGCCCGCGCAGCGTCGTCCACAACTGGGCCGACGAGATCCGGCGGTTCCGCCCCGGCCTCAGGTTCGCGGTCTACCACGGCGCGCGGCGCGCGCTCGATCCCGCGGCCGACGTCACGCTGACGACCTACGCCGTGCTCCGCAACGACGTCGACCTGCTCGCGGCGCAGGCGTGGGACATCGTGGTGCTGGACGAGGCGCAGGCGATCAAGAACCCCGACAGCCAGGCGGCGCGCGCGGCGTTCGCGCTGCGCGCCGAGCTGCGCGTGGCGCTGAGCGGCACGCCGGTCGAGAACCGGCTCGACGAGCTCTGGAGCCTGCTCCACTTCACGAACCGCGGCCTGCTCGGCGGGCGCAGCGCCTTCCAGGAGCGCTACGGGCGGCCGATCGCCGAGGGCGCGGCCGGCGTGGCGGCGGAGCTGCGGCAGAAGATCCGCCCCTTCGTGCTGCGGCGGCTGAAGCGCGAGGTGGCGCCCGAGCTGCCGCCGCGCTCGGAGATGGTGCTCTACTGCGAGCTCGAGGAGGCCGAGCGCGAGCTCTACGAGGCGGTGCGCGCGACCACGCGCAAGGACGTCGTGGAGCGGCTCGCGCAGGGGGCGAGCGTCATGGCGGCGCTGGAGGCGCTGCTCCGCCTGCGCCAGGCGGCCTGCCACCCGGCGCTGATCCCGGGGTCGGGCGCCGGCCCCGCGGAGGCGGGCGCGGCGCCCGCGGGGCGGGCCGCGCCCTCGTCCAAGGTGATGCGGCTGCTCGCGGCGCTGGAGGAGTGCGTGGCGGACGGCCACAAGGCGCTCGTCTTCTCGCAGTGGACCTCGCTGCTCGACCTCGTCGAGCCGCACCTCACCGAGGCCGGGATCCCGTGGAGCCGCCTCGACGGGGCGACGCGCGACCGCGCCGGCGTGGTCAACGCGTTCCAGTCGCCGGGCGGCCCGCCGGTGATGCTCATCTCGCTCAAGGCGGGCGGCACCGGCCTGAACCTGACCGCGGCGGACCACGTCTTCCTGCTCGATCCCTGGTGGAACCCGGCGGTCGAGGACCAGGCGGCGGACCGGGCCCACCGCATCGGGCAGCACCGCCCGGTGCTGGTCCACCGGCTCGTCGCGAAGGACACGGTGGAGGAGGGGATCCTCGCGCTGCAGGAGCGGAAGCGCGCGATCGCCGGGGCCGCGCTGGGCGAGGCGGACCGGGCGGTCGCGCTGACCCGGGAGGACCTGCTCGCGCTGCTGGGGTAGCGCGAGGCGAGATCGGGATCTGGGCGGCGCGCCGGGCGCGTCGGGATCTGAGCGGCGCGCCGGGCGCGTCGGGATCTGAGCGGCGCGCCGGGCGCGTCGGGATCTGAGCGGCGCGCTGGGCGCGCCCAGGCAGCGCCGCGCCGGCTTGCGGGGGTTGGGCCGTCATGGGATGAGCGGGCATGCCGCGAAGAGCCATCCTCCCCCTCGCCGCGCTGCTCACGTCGCTCGCTGCGTGCACCGTCAACAGCCCGCGAGAGCCGGCGCCCGAGCCGCCGTCGCCGGCCTCGTCGCCCGTGGAGCGGCCGACCACGGCGGCTCCGACCCCGCCCGCGCCGGCGACGCAGGAGCCGACCGCGCAGGCGCCGACGACCGCGGCGCCGACCGCGCAGGAGCCCACGGCGCAGGCGCAGCCCACGACGGCGCCGACCGCGGGCCCTGGACCCGGGGACGACGCGCTGCTCGGCACGTGGAGGTCCGCGGCGTGCGGCTCCCGCAAATACGAGCGCGTGCTCTCCTTCGCGAAGGGCGGCAGCTTCACCGCAGAGGATCGCGTCTCGCCCTGTCCGCCGAAGGCGGCGTGCATCTGGTCGGGCATCATCCAGCGCCAGGGGGCGTTCAAGCGCTCGGGCGACAGCCTCTCCCTCTCGGTCGCCGAGGCCTCGAAGGGGCCGGGCGGCCAGCCGTTCCCGACCACGTTCGCCGTCGACGCCGCGACCGGCGCTCCCGTCGAGACCGGCGACGGCGGCAAGCCCTGCCCGTACAAGCGCTGATCCGCCACGTTCGCCGTCGACGCCGCGATCCGCCGCAATCCGCCGCGGCCGCTCGGCCGCCGCTGGTTCGCGCCTGCGCGCCTGCGTGCTATGCACCGCCGCTTCGATGAGCTCCGAGAGCGACGCCGCCGGCGCAGGCCGCCCGTTCACCGCCGCCGATCTCGACGCCTGCCTGCGGGTGCTCGAGTCCCTGGTCGACGACCGCGCGCAGCTCGCCTCGATCGGCGTCGAGGATCGCCGCCGGCTCCTCCTCGCCGCCGGCCGCGTCTCGCGCCCCGAGCGCGCCGAGCAGCGAGAGCTCGCCAGGGCGTTCCGCAAGGGCGATCGGCGCGCTCGGAGGTCCGCCGACACCGCGCTCCTCGACGCGGTCGGCATCCGCGCCGCCCGCCGCGAGCCCGTGTTCCGCACGCCGGACGCCCCCGCGCTGGCCGCGCCCGCCGCCTCCGCCGCGCCAGCCGTCCCCGCGCTGGCGGCCCCGCTCGCGCCGGCGCCGCCCCCCGCGGAGGAGGCCGCGCCGCCCCCCGTCGAGGAGGCCGCGCCGCCGGGCGAGCGCGGCGGGCCGGAGCTCGCGAAGCCGCGCAAGTGCTACGTCTGCAAGGCCGAGTTCCGCAAGGTGCACTTCTTCTACGATTCGATGTGCGGCCCCTGCGGCGACTTCAACTACCGCAAGCGCAGCCAGACCGCGCCGCTCGACGGCCGCGTCGCGCTGGTCACCGGCGCCCGCGTCAAGATCGGCTATCAGGCGGCGATCATGCTGCTGCGCGCCGGCGCGCGGGTGATCGTCACGACCCGCTTCCCGCACGACGCCGCCCGCCGCTACTCGTCCGAGCGCGACTTCGACGTCTGGGGCTCTCGGCTCGAGATCTACGGCCTCGATCTCCGCCACACGCCGAGCGTCGAGCGCTTCACGCGGCACCTCCTCCACACGCGCGACCGGCTGGATTTCATCATCAACAACGCCTGTCAGACCGTGCGGCGCCCGCCGGGCTTCTACGCGCACCTCATCGAGGGCGAGACCGCGCCGGTCCACGCCCTGCCGGAGGTCGCGCGGCCGCTGCTCCAGGCGTACGACGGCCTCCGCGCGCGCGGCGAGCTCCCCCTCGTCGCCGGCGGCGACCCCGCCGCCGGCCTCCGCGCGCCGGCGCTGCTCTCCCAGATCCCCGCCCCGGGCGACGCGCCCCTCGACGACGTGCTCTTCCCCAGAGGGCGTTACGACGCGGACCTCCAGCAGGTCGACCTCCGGACGATGAACAGCTGGCGGCTGACCCTCGCCGAGGTCCCGACCGTCGAGCTGCTCGAGGTCCAGCTCGTGAACGCGGTCGCCCCGTTCGTGCTGAACTCCCGGCTGAAGCCGCTCATGCTGCGACAGCCGACGTTCGACAGGCACATCGTCAACGTCTCGGCGATGGAGGGGCAGTTCTACCGCCGCTACAAGACGGACAGGCACCCTCACACCAACATGGCCAAGGCCGCGCTCAACATGATGACGCGCACCTCCGCGCCCGACTACGCGAAGGACGGCATCTTCATGAACAGCGTCGACACCGGGTGGGTGACGGACGAGGACCCCGCGGCCCTCGCCGCCCGCAAGCTGGAGGAGCACGGCTTCCACCCGCCGCTCGACATCGTCGACGGCGCCGCCCGCATCTGCGACCCCATCTTCTCCGGGCTCCTCAGCGGCCAGCACGTCTACGGCCAGTTCCTCAAAGACTACATGCCGACCGACTGGTAGGCGCCGCCGCGCGCGGACGCCCCCGGAGTCGAGCAAACTCGGCAGCAGCTGCCCACGGGACGGAGCTTTCCCCGCGCGACGGACAGTCCCGCGCGCTCACGGGGTACGCGCCTCCACCGACCGCACCGCCGCCGGTGCGTCAGAGCAAGCTCTGCTTTGACGCTCTGCATCCTCGTTATTGACAGCCGAGGCGGCCCGCTGATAAGCGATCACTTAACACTTACCAGGAGGGAGCGCTCCCATGGAGACCCTGATCCACAACCCGCTGAGCCGCTTCCTCATCCAGGCGTTCCTGATCATCGCCTGCGCGCGGCTCGTGGGCATGGTCGCCCGCAGGCTGGAGCAGCCGATGGTCATCGCCGAGGTCACGGCGGGCATCCTGCTCGGCCCGTCGCTGTTCGGCTGGCTCTTTCCCGACGCGTCGGCGGTGCTGTTCGCCCAGGAGTCGCTGCCGCTCCTGAAGCTGGTGAGCGAGGTCGGCCTCATCGTCTTCATGTTCCTCATCGGGCTGGAGCTCGATCCGAAGCTCCTGCGCGGGCGCGGCCACGCCTCGGTCATCATCAGCCACACCAGCATCGTCGTGCCGTTCGCGCTGGGCGGCCTCCTGGCGCTGTACCTGTACCCCCGGCTCTCCCAGAGCTCCGTGCCGTTCATGTCGTTCACGCTGTTCATGGGCGTGGCCATGAGCATCACGGCCTTCCCGGTGCTCGCGCGCATCCTCACCGAGCGGCGCCTGCTGGGCACGAAGGTCGGCGCCCTCACGATCACGTGCGCCGCCGTCGACGACGTCACCGCCTGGTGCATCCTCGCGTTCGTCGTCTCGATCGCGCGCGCCACCGGGCTCGTGGGCGCCGTCTGGACCACCGTCTTCGCCGTCGCCTACATCGCCGGCATGATGTTCGTGGTCCGCCCCTTCCTGGCCCGGCTCGGCGAGCGCGGCTCCAGCAAGGAAGGGCTCTCGCAGGACCTCGTCGCCGTCACGCTCCTCCTGCTCATCGTCTCGAGCTGGACGACCGAGATGATCGGCATCCACCCGCTGTTCGGGGCCTTCATGCTCGGCGCGATCATGCCGAAGGGCACCGGCTTCGCGCACAGCCTGGCCGAGAAGCTCGAGGACTTCGCCGTCGTCTTCCTGCTCCCGCTCTTCTTCGCCTACAGCGGCCTGCGCACGCAGATCGGCCTGCTCAACTCGGCCGACGGCTGGATCATGTGCGGCCTCATCATCGTGGTCGCCTGCGCCGGCAAATTCGGCGGCAGCGCCGTGGCCGCCCGCCTCACCGGCCAGCGCTGGCGGGAGGCCAGCGCGCTCGGCATCCTCATGAACACCCGCGGCCTGATGGAGCTCATCGTCCTGAACCTCGGGCTCGATCTCGGCATCATCTCGCCCACGCTGTTCACGATGATGGTGCTCATGGCGCTGGTCACCACCTTCATGACCACGCCGCTCCTGCGCTGGATCTACCCGCCGGAGGAGCTCGCGAAGGAGCTCGCCGACGTCCCGGAGCGCACGCCCCTGCCCGTCGCGGCGGACGTGTTCACCGTGCTCATGTGCGTCTCCTACGAGCGCTCCGGCCCCGGCATGGTGACGCTCGCGAGCGCGCTCGCCGGCCACGGCCCCGAGGCGAGGCGCCTCTACGCCCTGCGCCTCATCCCGCCGACCGACCGCGGCTCGTTCTACCTCGACCAGGCGCCCGAGCGGCAGGGCGCGGCCGCGCTCGCGCCGCTGCTCTCGCGGGCCAAGGAGCTCGGCGCCGAGGTCCGGCCGCTCTCCTTCGTGTCGCCCAAGCCGAGCCACGACATCTGCAACGTCGCCGACGTGAAGCAGGCCGACCTCGTGCTGGTCGGCTGGCACAAGCCGCTGCTCAGCCAGACCGTGCTCGGCGGCACCGTCTACGAGGTCATGCGCGGCGCCCGCACCGACGTCGGTGTGCTCATCGATCGCGGGCTCACCGCGGTCCGCAAGCTGCTCGTGCCGTTCCACGGCACGGCGCACGACAAGGCGGCGCTCGCGCTCGCCCGCAGGCTCGCCCAGCAGGTCGGCGCCGACGTCACCATCCTCCACGTGGTCAAGCCGAAGCGCGCGTCCAGCGACGCGCTCGGCGCGCAGGACGCGGTCGACGAGGTGTTCGAGGGCGAGGAGGGCGGCTCGCTGCGCAAGGCCAAGGTGGTGCTCAAGGTGGTCGAGCACGACTCCCCCGCGGACGCGGCCCTCGAGGAGTCGAAGCGCGGCTACGATCTCGTCCTCGTCGGCGTCGGGGCCGAGTGGGGCCTCGCGCAGCGCCGCTTCGGCATCCGCGCCGAGGACGTCATCCAGGGGTGCCCGACCTCGCTGCTCGTCGTGCGCAGCTACGAGCCCGCCGCCGCCCGCGCCCCGGCCCCGGCGCCCTCCGCGCCGATCCTCTCGGCCGCCCTCGCGGGCGAGCCCGATCGCTCCTGAGCCCCATGCCGGCCGTCTCCGACGCCGAGAGCGCCTCGCGGGCGCGGGCGCTCGCCGAGTTCGGGGCCGCGCTGCGGCTCCTCCGCGTCGAGGCGGGCCTCAGCCTGCGCGCCCTCGCGCACCGCATCGGCGTCTCCAGCGCCTACCTGAGCCGCGTCGAGCACGGGCACGACGCCATCCCCACGCCCGACCGGCTCACCGCGATCGCGAGCGCGCTCGAGCTGCCGCCGGCGGTGCTCCTCGAGCTCGGCCGCCAGGTCGAGCCGCTCGTCTCGCGCTACCTCGAGCGCGTCCCCGCGGCGAACGCGCTCTTCCTCGAGCTCGCGCGCCGCAACCTCAGCGGCCCGCAGCTCGCGCGGATCAAGGCGTTCGTCGACGCCGAGTTCCCGGTGAGCGCGCCGTTCGGCGTCTCGCCCGCGCGGCGGCTCAGCGGGCTGCTCACGCCCGAGCGCATCGTGCTGCACCTCTCGTGCGCGCACATCGAGGACGTCATCGACGTCGCGGCGTCCCGGCTCGCGCCCCCCGGCGGCGCGCTGGCCGCGAGCGCGCTCGCCCAGGAGATCCTGCGGCGCGAGCGCGAGTCGCCCACCGTGCTCGGCAACGGGGTCGCGGTCCCGCACGCGATCGTCGCCGGCGCCTGCCCCGCGGCCGTGATCGCGACGCTGGCCGAGCCGCTCGCGGTGCCGACGCCGGGCGGCGCCCCGCTCCGGCTGCTCGTCGTCCTCGTCTGCAGCGAGGGCGGCCGCGCGCACCTCGAGCTGCTCGCCCAGGTCGCCCGGCTCGCCAGCCACAACGCCGCCGACGCGCTGTGCGCCGCGCGCGGCCCCGAGCAGCTCATCGAGCAGCTCTCGCAGATCGAGGCCGGCTGCGGGTGACGCCGCTGGCCCCGCGAGCTCGCGCGTCGTCACGCGTCGTCACGCCGTGAGGCCCGCCGTCACTTCACGCGCACGAGGCGCTGCACGACCGACGAGCCGCCGCGCGCGTCGCGCAGGACCGCGGTGATCGTGGCGATGCCCGGCTCGGACGGCGGGATCCACGTCACGGCGTGGTCGCCGAGGTACCCCTTGGCCGCGTCGCTCACGAGCTTGATGCCCCCGTCGAGGTCGCCCATGTCGGCGAAGTAGTTGACCCAGACGATCTCCTTCAGCGCCTTCTGCTTCGCGTCGGGGTCGTCCTCCGCCACCTTGGGCGGGATGATCGCGTCGATCGCGTGGGTGGTGCAGGCGGTGAACGGATCCTCCGCGCTGCACCCCGTGTCGCGCCGCTCATCGCGGTCGATGGGGCAGCGCTCCACCGTCGGGATCGCGGCGAAGTCCTCCGACATCTCGTCGCCGTCGAAGGTGAGCCCCTGCATCTCCGGGTTCTTGTTCGCGCGGCTGTCCTCGAAGACGTAGACCTGCGTATAGCCGGGCACGAAGCTGTCCGGGCCGAGCCTCCGCCCGTCGGCGTCGAAGCAGGCCACGGGGAAGGTCCCGGCGCGCCCGGTGCCCTGGTCCTCCACCGCGCCGAGCTGCCCGGTGCAGGCGACGAAGAAGACGTAGGCGCTCCCGAACCGCGGGCCCCCCGTGGCGGGAGCCTCGCGCCCCTCGAGGATCTTGTCGCTGATGGTGATCGTGTACGTGTCGCTGAAGATGCCGATGGGCACGCCGTTGAGCTCGGGCAGCGGGGCGTTCGGGTTGGTCTCGAGCTGTTCTGCCCATGCAGCGATCTTCGGGGCGAGCTCTGCGAGCTGCGGATAGCAGCCGTAGTAGTCGTCCCCGACCGGGTTCTCGCACCCGCCGAACCAGTAGACCGAGACCGGCCGCGATCCCTCCTCGGGGCCGCCGAGGCCGTCCTGGTAGTGGATCTTGAAGGTGACCTGAGCGCCCGGGTAGGCGTACGAAGAGCTCGCCTTCGGGTGCCCTTCGGTCGGGGCGACGTCGGCGACCACGGCGAAGACGCGGAGGCTGTTCACGAGGCTCGGCGGGTCGAAGCCCGCGACGCACCCGGAGGAGATCGCCGGCGCGGCGAGCGCGCTCAGCGCGAGCGTCCCGAGCACCGCGCGCCGCCACCTGCGCCCTCGGCCCGCGCCGGCGTTCTTTGACGTGCCGCACGTGCCGCACGTGCCGCACGTGCCGCACGTGCCGCCCGCGCCGCCCGCGCCGCTCATCGCCCGCGTCGATCGCATCTCAGAACTCTCCTCGCAGCCCGAAGCTCGGCAGGATGGGCAACCCCGTGACGTACTGACGGGCGGTGTAGTTGTAGTTGTACTGAATCGCCTCGCTGTTCGCGTTGTTGTAGACGTTCTGCACGTCGAGGTAGGCCGAGAGCTGCCAGCGCTTGAACTTCCACGACTTGTCGAGGCGCAGGTCCAGCTGGTGGAACGCCGGGAGCCGCTCGCTGCTCGGGCCGGAGAACGGGATCGGCGTATAGGTCCCGGTGGGCGCGTAGAAGAGCGCGTTGGTGCGGTACGCGTCGCAGCTCAGCTCGTTGACGTTGCACACGTTGGGCGTGACCAGGTTGCCGGAGACCAGGCGGAACCGCGCGCCGAACTCCCAGCCGTCGCCGAGGCGGTAGCTGCCCAGCACCGTCAGGATGTGCGTCTGATCGAACGAGACGAGCCGCTCCGGCTCGCCGAGCCCGGGCACCCGCGTGCTGCGCGACAGCGTGTACGCGGCCCAGCCGAAGAAGCGATCGTCGGGCTTGTACTTGAGCAGGAACTCGCCCCCGATCACCCTGCCGGACCCGGCGTTCTGGTAGTCGAGCTGGATCGAACCGGGGCGGTTCACGCCGACGACGAGCGCGTCGAGCTGCTTGTAGAACCCCTCGGCCGACGCCTCGATGTGCCGGGTGATCTCCTGCTCGACGCCGGCCGCGTAGTGCAGCGCCCGGGTCGACTTCAGGCCCGGGTTGCCGAGCGGCGGGATCACCTCCTGGAACTGCGGCGGCTGGTGGAACACGCCGACGCCGCCCTTCACCGTCGTCCGCGGGAACCCCTGGACCACGTCGACGCGCCCGTTCACGCGCGGGCTCACGGTGAGCTGCTCGTTCAGGTCCTGGTAGTCGAGGCGCACGCCCGGGACGATCTTCGCCTGGGGGCTCGGGGCGAACTCGAGCTCGACGTAGCCCGCGGGGTAGAAGAAGCTGCCGTCGCGCGAGACCTCCTGGAGGGAGCGCGTCGAGAACGGCTGGTTCGGCGGCTCGCCGGGGCGGTTCGGCGCGGGGGCGCGGAGGTTCACCGCGTAGAGGCCGGCGAAGACGTCGACCCCCGCGTTGAGGACCGCGCCCTTGGACAGCCGCCGCGCGTACTCGAGGCGGCCGGAGAGCGTCTTGAGATCGAGCTGGAAGTAGATCGGCCCGACCCCGAAATCGGCGTCGTCGCGCGCGATCGCGAGCACGCCGTCGAGCCGGTCGCGATCGGTGAGCTCGTGATCGTAGCGGAGCTGCAGGCGCTGAAACGCGGTGTGCAGCCCGACGTTGCCCGAGAGGGCCGGCTCGTTGGGCGCCGGGTCGCTGAGGAGCAGCTCGAGGGCGTCGTCCGAGCCGAAGAAGGTGAGGCGGAGGCGCGACGAGGGCGTCGGCTCGGTCTCGAGGAGGGCCTGGTAGTCGTAGTAGACGGGCGCCTGCGTCACCCCCGCGCCCGCGGCCTCGAGCACCGGGCCGAACGACTCGCCGATGTAGCTCCGCCGGCCCGCCACCATGAAGCGCGTGTTCTTGAGGAACGGCACGGGCCCCTCGAGCAGGACGCGCGCGTCGATGAGGTCCATCTGCGCGAGGCCGTGGAGCTCCCCGTCCTCCTTCGGCGAGCGCAGGGCGACGTCGACGATGCCGCCCTGCACGCGGCCGTACTTCGCGCTGAAGTTGCCGGGGTAGAAGTCGATCTTCTCCAGCATCTCGGTCGGCACGACCGAGGAGAGGCCGCCGAAGTGGTAGATGAGCGGCACCTGCGTGCCGTCGACGAAGGTCTGCGTGTCCTGCGGGCCCGAGCCGCGCACGATCAGCAGGCCGGCGAGGGTGGGCGGGCGCGCCACGCCCGGCAGGTTCTGGAGCGAGCGCAGCGCGTCCCCGTTCGTGCCGGGGATGCGGTTGATCTCGCGCTGCTCCAGCGTGCGCTTCGTGACCTCGCGCGGCGGCCTGTCGCCGCGGACGGTGACCTCGAGGCCCTCGCCGCGGGGCAGGAGGCGGTACTTCACCTCGAGCTGCTCGCCCGCGGCGATCTCCTCCTCGACCGAGAGCGGCTCGAAGCCGGGCGCGGCGACGGTGACCTGGTAGCGCCCGGGCGGCAGATCGACGAAGACGAAGCCGCCGCCCTCGTCGGTCGTGCGCTCCGGCGGCGCGGCGCCGCGAGCGTCGACCGCGGCGACGCGCGCGACCGACACGGTGGCGCCGGCGAGCGGGACGTCGCCGCCGCTGGCGAGCACGGTGCCGCGGAGGTTCTCGGCGGGCCTCTCCTGCTCGCCGGCGGCCGGCGGCGGCGCGGCCGTCTTCAGGGTGAACGAGTAGCGGTACAGGATGCGAGCCGCGGCGGGCGTGCCGTCGGCGCGGCGGGCGGGCTCGAACTCGAGCTTCTGGGCCGCGGCGACCGCCGCCTCGTCGAACCCGTGCCCCGCGCTCTCGACGACGACCGCCTGCTTCACGCGCCCGTTGCGATCGATGTCGAGCTGCAGGGTCACCGACCCTTCGAGCCCCTGCTTCTCGGCCTCGGGCGGGTACGCCGGGGGCGTGTACTTGAGCGCCCGCGGCGGCGTCGCCCGCCCCGCCGGCGCGGCCGTGGGGGCGGCCGGCGTGACGATCGCGCCGCCTTCGCCGCGGGGCACGCTCGTCGGGCCCTCGGGCGCCTGCGGCTCGCCTTGGCCCTGCTGGCCTTGCTGCTGCTCCTGCTGCTGCGCGCGCGCCGCGGCCGGCGAGAGCGCGGCGAGCGCGAGCGAGAGCAGCGCCGCGGCGCGCTGCCCTCGCGGGCGCGCGCCCGGGAGCGGGCCATCGACATCGGTGCGGGCGGGGGCCGGCTCCTGCTTCGTCACGAGGTCACACCGGGTCGCGCCGCTTGAGCACCGCGCAGAGCGTGACGAGGATGATGACGGTCATCCCGGCGAGGACCGCGAAGGGGATCCAGGTCTGATCGTACGTGGTGAAGCCCCACGCGCCCGCGTAGTTGTCGGCGGCCATCTGCGCGATGGAGCACTTGAACTTGCCGCCCTCGATGAAGTCCGCGGGGCTCGAGTCGGTGCGGTGCAGATCGATGACCCAGGCCGGGTCCTCCGCGACGGCTAGCCGCTCCGGCGCGATCGCGCCCTCGAAGCCCCAGCGCGCCGGGATGATGTACATGAGCGGCCGGAGGTGCGGCACGGTCGTCATCGGGACCATGAGCCCGCCGAGGACGACCTGCGGGATGAGCGCGATCGGCGTGAGCGCCATGGCCGCCTCGGACGAGGCGACCACCGTCGAGAGGAGGAGCCCCATCGCGACGGCGCTGAGCGAGGTGGCGGTCAGCGCGGCGAGCTGCATGGCGAACGCCTGCGCGCCGCCGTGGAAGCCGAGGGCGAAGAACACGATCGCGAGCAGGATCGTGCACTGGACGAGGCAGAACCCGGCGAGCAGCAGGTACTTGGAGAGCACGTAGTTGACGAGCCCCAGGTTGACCATGCGCTCGCGGAGGTAGATGGCCCGCTCGCTGACGATCTCGCGCGCCGCGTTCGAGGTCCCGAACCAGACCGCGGCGACGACGAGGAAGAAGATCGCCGCGGTGTGATCGGTGGTGACCTCCATCCCCTTGAGGATGTCGGTGCTCTGGTCCGCGCCGCCAGCGCGCCGGCCGAGCTCCTGGAGGGCGCCGAGGCACCACGCCGGGATCGCCTTCTCCTGCCCGCCGAACACGATCGCGAGCAGGATGCCGATGATCGGGGCCTGGAGGAGCATGATCAGGGTGCCGCCGATGTCGCGCTTCTTCACCTTGAAGTAGCGCGACAGGAGCAGGCCGAGCTGCCCCTTGGTCGTGGCGCGGCCGGCCGGGATGCCGCGCTGCCCTTGCCCGGTGCCGATCTCCCGCCGGCCGGAGTACATCCGCCGGTACGTCGGGTTCCCGTCGCTGAAGAACTCCTTGCGCCACTCGAGGGCCGCGAGCCGCCTCGCCTCGCCGCGCGACGCGTTCGGGTCCCGCGCGCGGAGCTGATCGAAGATGGGGCGCTCGCGGAGGGCGAGCATCTCGAACATGTCGCGCGGGTTGTCGACGTCGTTGGGCTGGCCGTGCCGCTCCTTCCAGCTGCCGAAGAAGCGGTACGCGTCGGGCCGGGTCGGCCCGAAGAACATCGGGATGCCGCCGTAGCCGAGGATGAGCGCGTGGCTGAACTTCTCGAACTCGTCCTTCGCCGGCTGGTGGATCGTCATGATGATCGTCTTGCCGGTGGCCTTGGTGAGGTCGTGCAGCAGGCTGATCAGCGCGGTCGTGTCGTCGGCGGCGAGGCCCGAGGTCGGCTCGTCGAGGAAGAGGATGACGGGGTCGGTGACGAGCTCGAGCGCGATGTTGACGCGCTTGCGCTGCCCGCCCGAGAGGATCTTGTTCTCGGGCTTGCCGATCTGGAGGTTCTTGACGCCCTCCAGGCCGAGGTCCTTGATGGTCTGCTCGACGCGCGCGTCGATCTCGGCCTCGCTGTAGTCGGGCGGGAGTCGGAACTTCGCGCTGTAGCGGACGGCCTCGAAGACGGTGAGCTCCGGGTGGACGAGGTCGTCCTGCGGCACGTAGCCGATGGAGCCGCGGAGCGTGTCGTAGATGTTGTAGAGGTCCTCGCCGTTGATGCGGACGACGCCGCTCGTCGGCGGCAGGTAGCCGTTCAGGGTGAGCAGGAGCGTCGTCTTGCCGGCGCCCGACGGCCCCATGAGCGCGATCATGTCGCCCGGCAGCGCCTTGAACGACACGTTGTCGAGGAGCGTCTTCTGCTCCTGGGGGTTGTCCCGGTCGGGGACCTGGAGGGCGAGGCTCCACGCCTCGATCTCGTAGAGCGGGCGCCCTGCCCACCGGTCGGCGGCGTACTCTTCCTGGACGACCTCGACCGCGCCCGCGCCCCCCATCTCGATCTGGAGGGGCATCGGCCCGATGTAGATCTTCTCGCCGCTCTGGACGGCGATCTTCTGGCCGGGCGCGATGCGGTTGCCGCGGACGTAGGTGCCGTTGGCGCTGCCGCGATCCTCGACGTAGAGCTGCCCGTTGATCGAGTGGAGGAGGGCGTGGTGGCTCGACACCTGGGGGTGGGCGAGCACGATGTCGTTGTCGGGGGTGCGGCCGATCTGCTTGACGTTCGGCCCGCCGCCGGAGAAGTCGAGCTGGCCGAGGACCGTCTTGTTCTTCCTGCCGGGCGCGCCCGCGGCGGGCCCGGACGACGCCGCGGGTGCGGGCGGCGGCGCGTAGCCGGAGGCGGCGGGCTGCGGCGGCGGCGCGTAGCCGGCCTGCGGCGGCGTGTAGCTGACGGCGGCGGGCTGCGGCGGCAGGGCGCTCGCGCCGGGCGCGGCGGGCAGCGACGACTGCCGGGCCGCCTGGGCGAGCTGCACGAGCAGGCTGACCTGGACCGGGACGGGCCCGAAGGCGACGGCGCCCTGCGGATCGATGGGCGTCGGCGCGCCGGGGGCGATGCGCTGCGCGCCCACGTAGGTGCCGCTCGTCGAGTTGTGGTCGATGACCATCATGCGATCGAGCGTGACGGTGGCGTGCTGGCTCGAGACGCTCGGGTGCTGGAGCACCAGGGAGGCGCGCGTGGGGTCTCGCCCGATCACGACCTGGCCGGGCGCGGGCGCGAGCTGGCCGGGCGACGCCATCATCAGCGTGATCGCCGGGTGATTGAGCGGGACCGGCGCCTGCGCGACGACGAACTGGGTGCGGAAGTCGAACGGGACCTGCTCGCCGGGCGCGAGGGGCCGCCCGTTGGCCGACGCGGGCCCTTGGCCGCAGAGGAAGAGCAGCTTGCCGCCGCCCTGGTGGACGATGCGCGCGTGCTCGGGCAGGACGCCGGGAGCGACGAGCACCACATCGCAGGTGGGGGCGCTGCCGATCGTGATGCTTTGTTTACCTAGCCCCGGGATCATGCGGGCCGCGTTTCACCACAGGCGGTTGGGGAGAGCAAGGAAAGAGGCGCGTGCTGCGGCCGACGCTCGCCGCGACGCTGCTCGCGGCCGGGTGCGTGAGTGGGGAGCGCGTGGCTTTCGTCGCGCGGTGTGGGGCGTGTGGAGCGGCGGGAGGTCTTCGTCGCTGGGCGAACAGGGCTTCAGCGCGGCGCGCGGCGGCGGCCGGGAGCCGTGCCGCTCAGCGCATCAGAGGTCGAGGAGCATGAAGCCGGCGCGGGCTTCCTCGAGGGAGAGCGTACGGGTCGACGGGGGCTCGTCTTCCAGGTCCGCGGGTGCGCGCTCCATGTCGTGTCCGACCTCGAGCTCTTGATCTCCAGGCATGGAGGAACCTCCGGAGAGCTAGGCTAATCCGGAATCCTGTCCTTCTTCAATTGCATTCCGCGGCCCCATCGCGCCGCAGCGTTCGTCCGCGCGTCCGTTCACGCTGCGGCGGTTGCGTCGGTCGCGTGGTTGCCGTGGTTGCGTCGGGGCGCGGTGGCGTCGTCGCGCCGCTCGGCTCAATCCGCGGTGAGCTTCCAGAGCAGGAGGGCGATCAGCGCGACGACCACGACCGAGATCGACGCGATGGCGGCGATGTAGACGCCGCGCGAGACGCGCACGGTGCTCGGGATACCCGAGGCCGTGGACGAGGACACGGGCCCGGAGAAGCTCGGCGCTGGCACGGCGCGCGGCGCGGTCGCGGCGTAGCCAGGCGCGTGCGGCGAACCGGGGGCGAGGTGCGGCGCGGCGGCGGCAGGGGGACCTCCCGGCGCCGCGCCATGGTGCCCAGCGAAGGCCACCGAGGGAGGAGGAGCGTCCGGGTCGATCGGGTGAGGCTGCGGGCCGAAGGCGGCGCCCGGGTGGGGCGGGGCGCCGAAGGAACCCGGGTGCGGCGGCGGGCCGAAGGCGGCGCCCGGGTGGGGCGGGGCGCCCGGGTGAGGCGGGGCGCCTGGGTGAGGCTGCGGGCCGAAGGCGGCGCCCGGGTGGGGCGGGGCGCCCGGGGGCGGGGCGCCGAAGGAACCCGGGTGCGGCGGCGGGCCGTGGGCGCCAGGCGGGCCGAAGGCGGCGCCGGGGTGAGGTGACGCGCCGAAGGAACCCGGGTGAGGTGGCGGGCCGTGGGCGGCGCCAGGCGGGCCGAAGGCGGCGCCCGGGTGAGGCGGGGCGCCGAAGGAACCCGGGTGAGGCGGCGGGCCGAAGGCGGCGCCGGGGTGAGGTGAAGCGCCGAAGGAACCCGGGTGAGGTGGCGCGCCATGGGCCATCGGGGGCGGAGCGGCCGCCGCGGGAGCGCTCAGGGGGAGGGGGGACAGCACGGCGGGCGCGTCCGGCGCGATCGCGTGAGGCACGGGCGCAGGGCTCCCTGGCACCGTCGCAGGCCGCGCCAGGCCGGCGTCCATCGCCGTCGGGCTCACCGTCGGCGTGCTGTCGATGGTCGGGCGCAGCGCCTGCGCGCTGCTCGCGGCTGCTGGCGCCACGGCGGGGACGTTGTCCGTGGCGGTCGGGCTCACCGCCGGAGCGCCGGTGGTGAGCGTTTGCGCCACGGCAGGGACGTTGTCGGCGGCCGTCGGCCGCACCGCCGGGGCCCCGGTGGTGAGCGTCGGCGCCACCGCGGGCGCGCTGCTCGCGGCTGCTGGCGCCGCGGCAGCGGCGTTGTCGGTCACCGTCGAGACCAGGGCAGGGACGTTGTCGGTCGCCGTCGGGACCAGCGCGTGCGCGTTGTCGGTCGCCGTCGGGACCAGGGCAGCAGCGACGTTGTCGGTCGCCGTGGGGGCCAAGGCGGGCCCGTCGCCGGTGGTCCTCGGCGCCAGGGCGGGCCCGTCGCCGGTGGTCCTCGGCGCCAAGGCGGGCCCATCGCCGGTGGTCCTCGGCGCCGTGGCGGGCGCACCGGTGTTGCCCGTCGGGACCACGGTCGTCGCGTCGCCGGGCGACACGGCGCCTCCAGCCGGCGCGCCTCCGGCGGCCGAGGCGCCCGCCGCCGCCGCGCCGTGCCCGCGTGCGAGCGCCGCATCCGCAGCGCCCTTCTCTGCGCCCGCCGCCCCGCCGGGCCGGGTCATCGCGACGGTCTCCTGCGGGCCCGACGCGCGCGTCAGATCGACGCCGTCGCCGGCGCCGTCTGCCCCCGGCGGCCCGTGCGCGATCGTCAGCGAGCGGCTGCCCGTCTCGAGCACCCGGACCATCTGGACGGTGATGTTGTCGTGACCGCCGCGATGGTTCGCGAGCTGCACGAGCATCTTGCAGGCGTGATCGACCGAGCCCGACGCGAGCGCCTGCCGCGTGCACCCGAGGATGTCCGCGCCGAGCACGAGATCGGTGAGGCCGTCGCTCGCCTGGATCAGCACGTCGCCCGGATACAGCTCCATCGGCTCGGGTCGAACCTCGACCTCCACCTCCGGCTTCATCCCGAGGGCGCGCGTGATCTTGTTCGCGTCGGGGTGGCCGATCGCCTGGGCCTCCGTGATCATGCCCGCGTCGATCATCCCCTGCACCATCGAGTGGTCGCGCGTGAGGGGGTAGATCTGGTGGCTCCGGATCACGTACGCGCGGCTGTCGCCGACGTGCGCGACGTCGACGCCGCTGTCGTGGAGGACCATCGCGACGACGGTCGAGCCCGGGCGGACGCGGTTCTCCGCCGGCCCGCCCAGCTGATAGACGCGGCGCCCCGCCTCCTCGATCGCGGCCTTGAGCGCCGCCCTCGGATCCACCGCGGCCGGCGTCTGCTCGATCACCTCGAAGATGGTCTTGATGGCGGTGCGGCTCGCCTCGCTGCCCCCGTAGTGCCCGCCCATGCCGTCGCACAGGACGCAGAGGTAACCGAACTTGGTCTCGGCGTAGCCGCACGCGTCCTCGTTGACCTGCTTGTTCGGATCCCGGCCCGCATCGCTGGCCTGGGCGAACTCGATCTTGAGGTGCGGGGAGGACTCGGTCGGGGGCATCATGAGGGGGCGTCGCTTGGGGCGTGAGGCCGGGCCCCGGACACGCTACTCCAAACGGACGCTGAACTCGACCGGGCCGAACCGCAACGACGCGCCGGGGGGCACGGGCGTCCACACGCCCGCGGCGACGCGCTGACCGTTCACGTACGTCCCGTTGTTGGAGCCCTCGTCCCGCACGAACAGCTGACCGGCCTCGAGCTTCACGCTCGCGTGGGTGCCGGACACGCGCGGCTCCGAGAGCGCGATCATGCACGAGGCGCCGTCGCGCCCCGCGCGCACCTCGACGCCGGGGTGCACCGTGAAGATGCCCGCCGGCCCCGAGAGCGTCGCGCGGCTGGCGCCGCCCGGCGGAGGCGCCATCATCGGCCCGCCACCGTAGCCGAAGTCGCCCGGCGGAGGCGGCGCGGGCGCGTACGGCGGAGGCGACCCGCCGCCCGCCACGATGGGCCTCGGGGGCGCCGCGGCCGCCGTCCCGCCGCGGCGGCGGCCGCCGCCGCCGCGGAAGATCGAGACGAGCAGCAGCACGATGACGACGCCGCCGAAGGTCACGCCCGCGATCAAGAGGTACGGCAGCGGCGCCTCCTTCGCCTTCAGCGTGAGGATCTTGTCGGCCGTGACCGCGCTCGTCCGCCGCGCGTGGTTGTCGTAGACGATGAGGCGCGCCGTCATCTGGTCGCCCTTGCCGACGAGGAACTTGTCCGTGTCCGGCAGCTCGAACTCGACGACGCTGTCGCCGGCCGAGATCGCCTTGCCGCGCATCCCGCCGTCGATCAGCGTCCGCTGGGCCTTCCTCGCGTCCTCGATGCTCCCGCCCTGCAGCGACTGCGGCGCGGCCTGGTTCTTCGGGATCATGTAGATCTCGGCCCGCTGCGCGTTGCCGCCCCAGCAGAAGTTGCCGAAGATCTTGATCGTGCCGCCGGGGTAGAGCGGCGTCTTCTTCGCGGCGCGATCGGTCGCGTCGCGATCGATGTCGAGCGGCCACGCGGTGGGATCGATGCCGACGGGGACGTTCTGGAACGTGGCGTCGCCCGCGATCGGCGGATCGGTGTTGACGAAGGCGAGCTTGAACGTCTGCGTGATGCTCGGCGCGACGCACGAGACCCGCCACTTCACGATGTGCATCTTGTTGAAGCGGGTGCGGATCGCGTTGACGATGTTGGCCGCGCGCCGCTGCTGGCCGTCGCGCACCACGCTGAAGAAGCCGCCGATCTCGGTGTTCGCCATCCCCTCCATGAACTCGCGGGCGTTCGCCGTGAACTCCTCGACGAGCCGGCTCGGGAACCAGATCGAGATGACGGGCACCGGCGTCTTCGGCAGGACGTCGTTGTTCTCGGGGAACCGCCCCTTCGTGAGGTAGTCCCGGAGCAGGTTCGACGCCGCCGCGGTCGAGCTCGGGTCGGCGCCGGCCGAGCCGTTCGAGAGGACGACCATCGCCTGGTGCATCGGCACCGAGACCCCCTGGCCGGCGTTGCCGAGCTCCTTGAACGCGTCGGTCGCGGCGTTCTTGATGATCGTGAAGAGCGGGCGCGTGCGGCCCTGCGTCGGGTAGGTGCGCGTCACGCCGGCGATGGCCTGCGCCGCCGCCTGCTTGTTGCCTACCCACTTCGAGTCCTCGACGACGCCGCGATCGTTGAAGAAGATCACGTCGACGATGTCGTTCGGCTGCATCGCGTTGACGAACGCGCTCGCGACCGCCTTCGCCTCGTCGAAGCGCGTGCCCATGCTCGACGCGGCGTCGATCAGGATGAGCCACGCCGTCCCGACGCCCGGCTGCCCGGCGCTGTCTCCCCACCGCGCCTTCGACTCGAACTTCGCCGGCAGGTCCGTGCCGTCGACCGTGACGGAGAAGATCGCGTTCTTCTCCGGGAAGTCGAACGACGAGTAGAGCGCCGACGGCTGCTCGATCGCGTCGGCGACGCAGTCGAGGTTCGCGTCGCCCGTGAGCGCGGCGCAGTTGCGGGTGATGTCGCTGAGGCGCTTGTTCTGCACGACCTCGAGCACGGTCGTGAGCACGGGCGAGCCGTCCACGGTGCTCGCGCGCGGGTCGATGCGGAGCAGGTGCGCCTCGGGCGCGGCCTCGGCGCGGGGCTGTCCGCCGAGGAGCGCGAGGACGGCTGCGGCGAGGGCGAGCAGCGGGGCGCAGCGGCGGGCCTTGCCCCGGCGCCGTTCGCGGCGGGCGGAGGCGCTCATGGAGTGGATCGGGCGAGTCGCGTCATGAGAGGGAGTCATGCGTGGGGATCTCCAGCGAGCGCGAGGGAGCTGAGGAGCGCTCCCCGCGCGAGCGGGGCGGCCGCCGCGCGCTGGCGGCGGCTATCCGGTTGGTTTTCACGCAGCCTGGCCGGGGCGCCAGGTGCCGGTCGAACGTCGCGGGGGAAGGGGGCCAGGCTCGGCAACGCCTCTCCTCGTGCGATGGGCCGGTCAGGCCCGCGCGGCCACGCTGAACACGATGACGCTGAACCCGCCGAAGCGGATCTTGTCGCCATCGCGCAGCTCGCGTCGGCCCTGGAAGCCGATCGCCTCCTCGTTGTGGAACGTCCCGTTGGTGGAGCCGAGGTCGGCGAGGACGATCCGGCCGCCGTCGACCTCGATCGTCGCGTGGTGGGTCGAGGTCGTCCCGTGGGCGATCTCGATGTCGACCCTCTGCCCGGTCTCGGCGCGGCCGACCGAGTTCTTGCCTTGCCAGAGCGGCCAGAACCTGCCGAGCGGGTCGTCCTGGAAGCTCACGAGGAAGCCCGCGAGGGTGCGCCGCTCCTGGCCCCGCGGCGGCGCCGGCGTCGGCGGGCGCACGGCCGGCGGGGAGGACATGTACGGAGGCGGCGGCGCGGGCAGCGGCATGTTCTGCTGGGCCGGCGGAGGCTCGCCGTAACCGCCGATGCCGCCCCCCTGCTGCATGGGCGGCGGCGCGGACGGCCCCGGCTGGTTGGGCGCGTACGCCGTCTGGTTGAAGGCGTCGCCGCTCATCTGGATCCCGTCGAGGGCGATCGGGTGACCGCCCTCCATGCAGAACGAGCCGCCTGCCGGGATCGCGTGCCCCTGCACGCAGCGCGCGCCCTGCGGCTGCGGCGGAGGACCGAAGCCGGGCCGCGGGACCGGCGGGACGGGATAGCCGCCCTGCGGCTGCTCCGGGAAGCTCGGGGCCGGGCCGAAGCCGCCGCTGCCGCCCGGGGCGCCGAAGATCGGCGGCTCCGGCGGGAACGGCGGCGGCTTCAGCGGCAGCGGAGGAGGCGGCTGGGGAGCGCCGTAGCCGCCGGGCGGCGACCCGAAGGGCGGCGGGGGACCGAAGCCCGACGCGCTCTCGGGCAGCGGCGGGAAGCCGGGCGGCGAGCCCGGCGGTGCTCCGAAGGGCGCCGGCGGCGGTGGACCAAAGCCGCCGCTCGGCGAGCCGAAGTTGGGAGGGGGCTCGGGGGGCGAGCCGAAGCCAGGGGCAGGAAACGGCGGAGGAGGAGGCGGCGGCGGCGGAGGCGGCGCCCCGAACGCTCCGGGCCCGGACGGGGCGAGCGGCGAGGCGCACACGGCGCAGAATTTATCGGCGGGGGTCGCGGGCGCACCGCAACGCGGACAGAGCATGGTGATCCTTCTCGGGTTTCGCGGCGCCGCGGCGCCGCGGCGCGAGCATACCGTGGGCGCTCGGCCGAGGATCAAGAAGAAGTATGCGGGAATCCTTGCCGGAGACCGGCAATGCGGCTCGCGCGCCTGCTCGCATCGCCGTTCGGCGCGCGCCATCTGCGGCGCTGCGCCATGAACGCCAGCGCGCCTCAAGCCAGGGGGCGGACTGCTCCCCTGGCCTCCTGCTCTGCGGGAACGTGCGCTGTGCAGCCGGGACGCCGGCCGGCGCGGATCAATCCTTCGCGTCGCGGACGCGGGCGGCCTTGCCGGCGAGGTTGCGCAGGTAGAAGAGCCGCGAGCGGCGGACCACGCCGCGCGAGACGATCTCGACCTTGTCGATGCGGGGGCTGTGGAGGAGGAAGATGCGCTCGACGCCGACCGTGAAGCTCACCTTGCGGACGGTGAAGGTGCTCCGGACCCCGGCGCGGTGGCGCTTCAGCACCACGCCCTGGAACACCTGGATGCGCTCCTTCTCGCCCTCGACGATCCGGTAGTGGACGCGCACCGTATCGCCGACGCGGAAATCCGGGATCCCCTCGCGGAACAGGGGAGCTTCGATCTTCGCGAGGATGTTCGAGGTCTGCATGGTCGGTCAATCCTTCAAGGGGTCGGGGATCCGT
This sequence comes from Sorangium sp. So ce185, assembly GCF_051526825.1. Lineage (NCBI taxonomy): Bacteria > Pseudomonadati > Myxococcota > Polyangiales > Polyangiaceae > Sorangium > Sorangium sp. So ce185. Next base: position 4,047,039 of record NZ_CP150316.1, read on the forward strand.
CTTCGCGGTCCCGTGCTCAAGGGGGCAGGGCCGCCGCAGTTCGTGGACTGTGTCCGGCGGAGCGGGGGCCGCGCGCGGCCCGGTGCATCACGCCATGACACAGATGCTTGCCCGGTTGCGGTTCCGGGAGCATGGGGCGCGAGCGCGGCCCGCGCGCCTCCCCGGGGGGTACCGGAGAGGTGCGGCATTATGCATGCGGGCGATCCTGTGTCAACGCCGGTCGCGGCGCACGTGCGCGCTCTCGCGAGCGCTCGGTCTCCGTGTGGCTTCGTGTGGCTCAGCGGCGGACGGGGATGATCTGGACGCGGCGGGCCTCTCCCTCGCCGTCGCTCTTCGTGACGACGCCGGGGAACTTCGCCAGGGCCAGGTGGACGACGCGGCGGTCCTGCGGGTTCATCGGCTCGAAGGTGATGATCTTGCCCTCCTCGACCGCCTGCTTGCCCAGACGGCGGGCCATGGAGGAGAGCGTGTCCTCGCGGCGCTGCCGGTAGCCCTCGGCGTCGATGATCACGTGGCGCCGCTTCTTGCCCGGCCGGTTGATCACGCGGTTGGCGAGGAACTGCAGCGCCGCGAGCGTCTGCCCCTTCTTGCCGATCACGCGACCTGCGTCCTTCCCCTCGATCTCGAGGCGGATCTCCTCGGGCGGATCCTCCTCCTCGTTCTCGAGGAGGTCGACGGTGCAGTCCATGCCCATCGCCGCGAGCACATCGATGACGAAGTCGAGCGCGATGTCGGCGCGACCGTCCTCCTCGAACTCGGCCGCGTCTCCAGCGCCCTGCGCCTCTGCGTCGACATCGACGTCCGCCGCGTCGATTCCCCTTTCGGCAGCTTCACTATCCACGGACACGTGCTTTTCCCTTTCCGAGAGCAGGCGCCGACTTGTCGTCGCCCTGAGTCTTCTTCATCGCGGATTGGGGCTCCGCGTTCGCGATCTCTCGCACCTCGATGCCGCCGGCCCGCTCGTTCTTCGCCTTCAGGTACCGCTCGACGAGCACCTGCTGGCCGATGCCGAGCCAAGTGTTGGTCAACATGTAAACGCCGAGGCCGGCCGGGAGGAAGAGCATCATCGCGGTGAAGATGCCGGGCATGAGGTACAGCATCATCTTCTGCTGCGCAGGGTCGCCCTGCGGGGGCATGAGCTTCTGCTGGATGAAGCTCGAGGCGCCCAGGACGATCGGGATGATGAAGTACTTCCCCGGGGCCGACAGGTCCGGGATCACGGGGCCGAACGGCGTGTGGTAGAGCTCCACCGCCGTCTGGAGCGCGGTGTAGAGGGCGAACCACACCGGCATCTGGAGCAGCATCGGGAAGCAGCCGATGACGGGGTTGGCGACCTTGTTCTTGCGCCAGAGCTCCTGCATCGCGAGGCCGCGCTGGGTGGCGTCGTCCTTGTACCTCGCGTTGATCTCATCCATCTCCGGCTTGAGCTTGCGCATCGCCGCGGCGCTCTTGATCTGCTGGATGCTCAGCGGGAAGAGCAGGAGCCGGACGGTGATGGTGAGCAGGACGATCGCCCAGCCCCAGCTGCCCACGGCGCGGTAGAGGACGTAGAGGTACGAGACGAGGAGCTTCGCGATCGGCGAGAACCAGCCGAGGTTGATGACCTCGCTGGTCCCGTGGCCCACGGCGCCGAGCAGGTCGCGCTCCTTCGGGCCGGTGAAGGAGAGGGCCTTGTAGGTGACCGCGCCGCCGGGCGCGAGCTCGTGCTCGGGGAAGGCGAGCCGCGCGCGGTAGACGTGCCCGTGGCTCGGGTCCTTGGCCTTCTGCTGGAACTTCGACGTGTCCCAGATCTCCTCGATCTGGGTCTCGGCCACCGGCTTCCCGGGCCCCTCGAGCGGGATCGCGATCTTGCTGAAGTAGCTGCTCGAGACCGCGACGAAGCGCGCGTTGCCCGGCGTGCGGCGCCAGCGCTCGGCCGTGAACTCCTTGTCCTTGAAGTCGCCGGGCTCGAAGGCGTCGGGGTGCTGGCGCTCGGTCGTCTGGTCGGTCGCGGCGACCGTCTCGGTGATCCACTCGGAGATCAGGCCGAGGTGGCCCTCGGTCTCCTTCTGGGTCCGCCAGGCGGTCTGCTCGACGGCGAACCGGTGCTTGCGCGGCTCCTGGGCGAGGTTCTCGACCGTCACCTGCAGCGACAGCTCGTACGGGCGCCCGGTGGCGGCGACGACCTTGGTGAGCCTCGTCGCGTCGTCGCTGTAGGTGAACGTGCAGCTCTTGCCGTCCTGCGCCGCGAGCTTCCAGTCGAGGTCGTCGAACGGCACCTGCTGCGCGTTGCCGCCCGGCAGGCGCAGATCCGTCCGGAGGGGCATCCGCGACTCGAGCGAGGTCGTGACCAGGTCCATCGGCCTGCGCTCGCCGTTGCCCGTCGTGTACTTCGGGTCGGTCATCCAGATGTGCCGGACCGACCCGCCCCGCGTGGAGAGCTCGGCCTTGAACCGATCTCCGTCGATGACGCACGCCTCCGCGGGGGCGCGCTCCGCGGGGGCCGTGCTGTCGTTGACGTCGAGCGGCTGGAGCTGTTCCGCGCTCTCACCGAAGAGGAGCGGCTTGCCGAACTGGATGAACAGGATGATGGCGAGGCCGAGGAACAGCCATTTGGCGATATTGCTGCGTTCCATGAAGTCCTTCGTCGATCCCAGGATCTCGAGCCCGCGCCCTTCGCTGCTGGCGTCTCGTGACACCTCACGAGGCTGCCCAGGGTCGCTCCGGACGGGCTTCGCCCCGCGGGGTGTCGGGCGCCGTGCCGCCGGGGCCGTGTCGATGGTCGAGCGGGATTAGTCCATGAGAGTGACCCGGCCGCTGGAGCCCGCTCGCCGGGGGGGCGAGGCGCGCGAGGCGAGCTCCGTGCCAGTAGACGAACAGCGTGCCGTATCCCGCGGGTCAGCGTCCCGTGGCGTTGGCGCCCGAGCCGCCGCGCCACGGCGAAGACGAGGTGGTGGCGGAGGGTCGAACCCGCCCGGATGAAACGGGTGACACCTACACAGTCGCTTGAGCGAAAGCAAGCTCCCCCGAAGCGCTCCGTGACCCACGATGCAGGCGGCGGCGTAGCGCGAGCACGAGGGCTCGAACCGGCAGACCGGGCCCACCAACGCCACGATGACCTTGGAGAGCGTCATCTGGTAGGCGCGGATCAGCGCGAGGAGGAGCTTCGCCAGCATGCGGTGACCCGTGGATGAGCGGGGAGCTTGGGGCCCGGCGCACCACGGCGCAAGGTGAGCTACGTCATCGGCCTGTCGGATCCTCTGCGCCGCGCTCGTCCGTGGCCGTGGCCGGGGCCGCGCCGCGCGCAGCGGCGGGGGGCGCGCCGCGCGCAGTGGTGGGGGGCGCGGGAGGCCCGCCGGCGAGCGCGTCCCGTGCCTTGCGCCGGAGCACCGGGACCACGCTGCGCAGCTCCGCGAGCACGTCGTCGAGGCCGAGCGCGCCGGCGCCGGTGCGCAGGATCACCACGATGTCGACGCGCTCCGGGAAGAGCTCCGGGAATCTCCGGAACGCCTCCCTGAGCAGGCGCTTCGCTCGGTTGCGGGCCACGGCGCCGCCGACCTTGCGCGAAGCGACGAGGCCCAGCCGAGGCGCCCCCGGTACGGGCTCGGGGGCGAGCGGCGCGCGGCGGGATCCCGCGCCGCGCGCCGCCGCGTCGTTCGGGGCCGCGACGAGGATCAGCAGGTGTCGGGTGGTGACGCGCTGACCGCCGTTCTGGATGCGGACGAAATCGGCCCGCTTGCGGATGCGGCGCCCGCGCGGGAACGACGAGGAGGAGGACGCCGACGAGCGCGGATGCGCTGTCGCCATCACGCTTGCGTTACTTCTTGTAGATGGTAGGCGCGAGCCGGGCGCGGCCCTTGCGGCGGCGGTTGTTGATGACCTTGCGACCGCCGGCGGTCGCCATACGCGCACGGAAGCCGTGGGTCCGGGCGCGGCGAGTATTGTGGGGCTGGTAAGTGCGCTTCATGGCTGGTCGTCCCTTGGCGTTCTGGACCGCGAACGGCGGCGACCTGGCCGCACGTCAAGCGGGCGCGCAAGAAAGCACGACGTTCGGCCCAGGTCAACACCAGACGACGCGGCGTTGCCTCGGTTCGCCGTTCTCTCTCACCTTTCTAGGTACCTGGGTTAGCGTGTAGCCTCCGATCGACCGCGACGGCCGTTCTCAAGGGGTCACAGGAGGGAATTTGACGCGCACCGGTGGACATGTGGGGGAGAAGCAGCACGTGACTGCGCGGGGCGTCGGGCGACGCGCGCTGGGCGCTGCTGCGGCGGGAGCCCTGTTCCTGAGCGCGCTCCCTGCGAGCGCGCAGACCAGGACGTTCTACCTGGACCGGCTCTACATGGCCGGCGCTCCCGAGGATTCGATCGCGCTCTGGCGGCCGCAGGTGGCGCCGGACACGCGCTTCTTCGGTCAGTTCGGGCTCGGCTTCGGCCTCAATCCCTTCCGGGTCGAGAACATGCTGGACGACGAGCACGCCGCGGAGCGGTTCAGCCGGGACTACGGCGCGCCGGTGTCCTCGCAGCTCATCGGGTACCTCAACGGGGGCGTCGAGTTCCTCGACCGCTTCAGCGTCCAGGTGGGGCTGCCGTTCATCGCCTTCCAGACGAGCAACCAGACGAACGACTCGACCATCGCCGGCGCGCAGGACGCGGCGAGCCCGTCGGCCGCCGCGATCATGGACCTGCGGCTCGACGCGCGGGCGATCCTGTACCGGTCCGACGATCGCTTCTTCAAGCTCGGCGTCAACGCGGCGGCGTGGGTGCCGACGGGCCACAGGTTCTCGTTCGCCGGCGACAAGAGCACGAGCGCGCTGATCGGGCTCTCGGGCGAGATCGACCTCAAGAGCATGTTCTTCGTGCTGAACACCGGGGTGCACTTCCGGCCGTACGCCTCGGTCAACGACTTCGACGTGTCGCACGAGTGGCGGTGGGGCATCGGCGGCTTCGTCCCGCTGCGGAACGGGACCCTGCGGCTCGGCGCGCAGCTCTTCGGATCGACCGGGCTCGGTCGGGGCACGACGTTCGACGGGGACAACACGCCGCTCGAGTGGATGGCCGAGGGGCGGCTCGCCCTCGATCAGCGGAAGAAGGCGTGGCTCGGGGTCGGCGGCGGAACGCGGCTCACCGGCGGCTACGCGCCGGATTTCCGGGTGACCGGGGTCATCGGTTACGCGTTCGGCATCTCGGACGTCGAGCCCATGTCGCCCGGCAGGCGCTTCCAGGCGCCCCCGCCGCGCGCCGCGGACACGGACAAGGACGGCTACCCGGACGACATCGACCTCTGCCCGACCGATCCCGAGGACAACAAGCCGCCGAACCCCAGCGACGGCTGCCCGGCGCTGCCCGATCGCGACGGCGACGGCATCCCCGACGTCAGCGACAAGTGCCCGGACGAGGCCGAGGATTTCGACAAGATCAACGACGCCGACGGCTGCCCGGAGGACGACGCCGACGAGGACAAGATCCCGGACGCGAAGGACGCCTGCCCCAAGGAGCCGGGCGAGCCGAGCCCGGAGCCGGCGAAGAACGGCTGCCCGCAGTTCATCCGCCGCATCACGGGCTCGAGCGAGATCCAGATCCTGAAGCAGGTGCAGTTCGCGACCGGCAGCGCGCGGATCCTGCCGAACAGCTACGGCATCCTCGACGAGGTCGTCCGGCTGCTCAAGGTGAACCCCGAGATCACGCTCGTCGCGATCGAGGGCCACACGGACAACCGCGGGTCGGATCAGCTCAACGAGCGGCTCTCGAACGACCGCGCGCACTCGGTGAGGACGTACCTGATCGAGCGCGGCGGCATCGACCCGGCGCGGCTCACGGCGGCGGGCTTCGGGCCGCGGCGGCCGATCGAGACCAACGACACCGAGGCCGGTCGCCAGAAGAACCGGCGCGTCGAGTTCCACATCCGGGAGAGCAACACCGGCGGCAACAAGGCTTCCGGCGGCGGCAACAGTGGCGGCACGGTCACGCCCTAGGTCCGAGATCCGGGCGGCGCGCGCGGGCGTCCTGCTGTGTGCAGTCCTCGCGTCCGCGTGCGGCCCGGAGCAGGGCACGCCCTATCGCTGCAGCTGCACCTTCGTCACCGACTTCGACGCCGACGCGAAGCTCGACGTGGAGGTCTGCTCGAAGGCCGAGGCCCGCGCCGAGGGCGTCGGGCGCGGCTGCGCGCAGACCCACGCGCCCGGCCCGGTGTCCGGATGCTCCTGCACGAGCGTCCCGGCGCGCGGGCCGTGCGAGCTCAGCGCGTGTCGCGTCACCCCAGCAGCGCCTTGAGCTCGGCCGGCGTCGTCACCGGCGCCGAGCACGTCCGCCCGCGGCAGACGTAGGCGACGGCCGCGCCCGGGCGCGCCGGCTTGCCCTCGGCGACGACCTGCGCCGCCGCTGCGGTCTCCGGGCGCGCCGGATCCACGAGCACGACCGCCCGGTTCGGCAGGTAAGTCTTGAACGCCTCGCGCGCGAGCTCGCCCGCCGCGGCCGAGCCCGCCTCGCCGACCACGACGACCGTCACGCTGCCGCGCGCGAGGCGATCGAGCGCGCACACGGTCTGGCTGAGCCCGAAGGGGTTCTCGATGGCGGCCGGGGCGAGGGCCTCGAGCTGCCGCTCTGCCGGCGGGAGGTAGCGCTCGTCGGCGATCTCGGCGAGGCGCAGGCAGAGCAGCGCCGCCATCGAGGTCGCCGACGGCGCGGCCTGGTCGTAGATGTCCTGCGTGCGCGCGATGAGCGCGTCGCCGTCGTCCGGCGTGAAGAAGAACCCGCGCGCGGCGTCGTCCCAGTGGTGCGCGACCATCGCGTCGGCGATCGCGCGCGCGACGCCGACGTAGCGCGGGTCGGAGGTGGCCTCGTAGAGATCGAGGGCCGCGTTCCCGAGGTACGCCTGGTCGTCCAGGAAGCCCGGCCGCACGTCGGCCGCGCCGTCGCCGCCCGCTGCCTTCGCGCCCGCGGGCGCGCCGTCCTTGAGGTAGCGGCCGACGCGGCCGCCGCGCACGAGCTTCTGCTCGAGCGCCGCGAAGGCGCGCGCGGCGGCCTCGATCCAGGCGGGCTCATCCAGGGCGCGGCCCGCGTCGGCGAGCGCCCCGATGAGCAGCCCGTTCCAGCTCGCGAGCACCTTGTCGTCGCGCGCCGGCCGGGGCCTCGCCTCGCGCGCGGCGAGCATCTTGGCCCTGGCGCGCGCGAGCGCCTCGCGGCACCGATCGAGGTGCGCCGCGGAGCCCCCGCCGGCGCCCGCGTCGAGGATCGCCGCGGCCTGCTCCAGCGTGCGGTGCTGCGAGAGCACCGTCGCGCCGGTGTCTTCGAAGTTGCCCTCCTCGGTGACGCCGAAGACCAAGCGGGCCACGTCGTACGCGAGCGGATCGTCGCCGACGGCCGCGCGCAGCTGGTCGAGCGTCCACACGAAGAACTTGCCCTCGCTCCCCTCGGAGTCGGCGTCCTGCGACGCGTAGAACCCGCCCTCCGGGTCGCGCATCTCGGCGAACAGGTAGCCCACGATCTCGCGCGCCGTCTCCGCGTAGATCGGCTTCTTGAACGCGCGGAAGCCGTCGGCGTACAGGCGCAGGAGGAGCGCGTTGTCGTAGAGCATCTTCTCGAAGTGGGGCACGAGCCAGCGCTCGTCCGTCGAGTAGCGGTGGAAGCCGCCGCGCAGGTGGTCCCAGATGCCGCCGTCGCGCATCCGGTCCAGCGCGAGCTCGACGCTCTCCGCCGCGACGCGATCGCCCTCCAGCACGCCGCGGCGGAGCAGCACGTCGAGCGACATCGTGTTCGGGAACTTCGGCCGTGTGCCGATGCCGCCGTGGCGGTTGTCGAACCGCGCGAGCAGCTGCCGCGACGCGCGCCGGAGCAGGTCGGACGAGGCGAGATCCACGGCGCTCGCCGCCTCCGCGGCGCTCGCGGCCGCTGCGGCGCTCGCCGGCGCTCGCTGCACGCGCTCGATCGCCTCGGTGATCTCCTTTGCCTGGAGCTCGACGTCGCCGCGCCGGTTCCTGTAGGCGTCGGCGACGGCGTCGAGGACCTTCGGGAAGCCGGGCATGCCGTGCTTGTCCCTCGGCGGGAAGTACGTGCCCGCGAAGAAGGGCCGCTGGTCGGGGGTGAGGAACACGGTCAGCGGCCAGCCGCCGCTCCGGCCCATGAGCTGCACGACGAGCTGGTAGATGTGATCGAGGTCGGGCCGCTCTTCCCGGTCGACCTTGATGTTCACGAAGAGCTCGTTCATGCGCCGGGCGATCGCCTCGTCCTCGAACGACTCGCGCTCCATCACGTGGCACCAGTGACAGGCGGCGTAGCCGATGGACAGCAGGATCGGCTTGTCCTCGCGCCGCGCGAGCTCGAGCGCCTCGGCGCCCCACGGGTACCACGCGACCGGGTTGTGCGCGTGCTGCAGGAGGTACGGCGAGGGCTCGCTCGCGAGCCGGTTCGTGGGGGATGCCATGAGGCCCACCTAGCGCCGGGCGGAGGGGACCGCCAGCCGGGCGGCGGGCGGCGGCGGGCGAGGCCGCGCCGGGCTACGCCCGCTCCAGCACGAGCGCGCAGTTGTGCCCGCCGAAGCCCGCCGAGCACTTCACCGCGTGACGCAGGTCGACCGAGCGGCGCTCGCGCACGATGTCGAGGGAGCACCCCGGATCGAGCTCATCCACGTTGATCGACGGGTGCAGCAGCTGATCGCGCAGCGAGCACACGACCGCGATCGTCTCCACGGCGCCGGCGCCGCCGAGCAGGTGCCCGATCATCGACTTTGTCGCCGAGATCGGGATGCGCGGGAGGCGCTCGCCGAAGACGCGCCGCAGGGCGAGCACCTCGGCGGCGTCGCCTTGCGGCGTCGAGGTCGCGTGCGGGTTGATGTACCCGATCGCATGCGGCGCGACGCCCGCCCTGGCGAGGGCGCGCTCCAGCGAGAGCGCGAGCCCGAGCCCTTCCGAGTGCGGCCGCGTGAGGTGCTCGGCGTCCGTGGTCATCCCGAAGCCGGCCACGACGGCGAGCGGCCTCGCGCCGCGCGCCCGCGCGTGCTGCTCCTCCTCGAGCACGAGCGCCCCAGCGCCCTCGCCCATCACGAAGCCCTGGCGCCGCCGGTCGAACGGGCGGCTCGCGCGCGTCGGGTCGCCGTCGACCGCCTTGGCGAGCGCCTTCGCGTTGCCGAACCCCGCGACGGTGTTGAGCCGCGTCGCGGCCTCGGCGCCCCCCGCGACCATCACGTCGGCCTCCCCCGCCTCGATCATCAGGGCCGAGGTCGCGATCGAGTGCGTGCCCGTCGCGCACGCGCTCGCGAGGTTGTACGACGGCCCCATGAGCCCGTAGCGCATGGCGATGAGCGCCGCCGCGCCGTTCGGCATGACGCCCGGGATGAAGTAAGGCGACACGGCCCTCGGGCCGCGCGCCGCGCTCCTCGCGATCTGCTCCTCGAAGATCTCGACGGAGCCCATCCCGGTCGACATCAGGCACCCGACGCGGGTCCTGTCGAGGCCGCCGTCGCCCGGCGCCGCGGAGCCCGTCGGCGCCGCGCCCGCCGCGCGCGGCGCCGCGCCCTCCGCCGCCTCGTCGTCCGCCGCGGGGGCGCGCTGGAGCGGCGCGATGCCCGCCTCGCGCAGCGCCTCCACCGCGGCCGCGAGGCTCAGGTGGGTCACCCGGCCGTAGATGTCCGCCTCCTTGGGCGACAGGTACTTCCCGACGTCGAACCCCTTCACGCTGGCGGCGATGTCGCTGCGGAGCTTGTCGACGGGGAAATCGCGGATGTAGTCGACGCCGGATCGGCCGGCGAGGAGGTTCTGCCAGGTGGTCGCGACGTCGTTGCCCAGCGGGCAGACGGCGCCGATCCCGGTCACGACGACGCGCCTTCGCATGGGACTGCTCGTGCTCGTTTCAGGGAAGGGGGAAGGGGTTCAGGGAGGGGCGGACGCGCTCAGGCGGACAGCGCCTGCGGGGCGGCGTCGTTCAGGTTGGGGGCGATCGCGAGGGCCTCGATCGACGTGTCGCGGCGGCGCTCTCCGCCGCGGCGCAGATCGAGCGCGGCGCGCTGGGCCGCGAGCATCTCGTGCCGGCCCACCCCGAGGTACTTGAGGATCGGCATGTAGACCTTCTGGATGAACACGTTCCGATCGACGCCCGCCTCGCGCATCTTCAGGATGCGCGAGTCGTAGTCGGGGACGATCCCGACGCCCGGCATCTCGAAGTTCGCGAACACGTGCGCCATGTCGGCGAGCGTGCCCTGCCGGTCCTCCTCGAGCAGCACCTTGATGACGCTCTGGTAGAAGCGGCAGTGGGCGATCTCGTCGCGGGCGATGTAGTCGTAGATCGCCCGCAGGCACTCGTCGCCCTCCGCCGCCGCCCGCTCCCGGTGCTTCACGTAGATGACGAACGTCGCCATCTCCTGCACGCAGCCGTAGAACGTCATCTGCCGCGGCGTGTGGAACGGGAGGTCCCACTTCTTCGCGAAGATCTGGTGCTGCAGATCGGTGAGCTGCTCCTCGGTGCGCTTGCCGGACCTGAGGAGGTACTGCATCAGCGTGAGCGAGTGCTTCGACTCCTCGTAGGCCCAGTTCGCCTGGAACCACGCCTGGCCGAAGTAGCTGCGCACGAGGTTGATCCCGTTCGACACGTAGTCGGGCAGGTACATCTCGACCGAGCAGAACGTCTCCGCGCAGAGCGCGAGCTCCTCGCTCGCCTCCTTGTTCACGCGGTCCCAGGGGATGTCCTCGAAGATGTTCCAGCGGCGCTCGCGCTCCGCCTTCTCGAAGAACGTCATGTACTCCCGGAAGATCTTCTCCTCGAGCCGGCTCATGCGCCCGCCTCCAGCCGCTCCCCGACCTTCTTGCAGAGGTCGCCCACGGTGATGAGCTCGACCAGATCCTCGTCCGGAATCATGATCCCGAGCTCGGTCTCCATCTCTCCGACGATCTGCATCATCGAGAGCGAGTCGATGCCGAGCTCCGTGATCACCGACGCCGCGGTGACGTTGGGGAACTCGCGCTTGTCCACGCGGGCGGCAACCGTCTTGAACATCTCGAGCAGATTGGTCTTGTCCGTCATGGTTCAGTCGATCCTGCGAAGCTCGTATTGAGCGAGGGAGCTGTAGTGCTTGTCGAACGCGTTCACGCACGTCGACAGGTAACGATCGTAGTCGTCGAAGACCTTGTCCCCCCACGTCGACCGGATGGTCTTCTCGTTCAGCCTGAGCCGGCGGAGCCACTCCGCGGTGGTGCGCTGGTAGTGCTCGCGCCGCGTGTTCACCTGCATCACCTCCCAGTAGGGGTTCGCCGCCTGGATGATGTCCTCGAGCCGCGGGTTCAAGCCGCCGGGGAAGATCTCCTTGGTGACAAAGTAGATGTCCTCCAGCTCCTGCCTCGTGCCGGCCGGGAGCCCGCCCCAGGGCGTCATCCGCGGCGTCCGGTTGCGGAGGATCGTCTGGAGGCCGAACCAGGCGCCCTTGTTCGTGAGCTCCCAGGCCTTCTTGAAGTACGCCCGGTAGATGTCGATCGCCTTGCCCTGGCGCGCCTCCTCCGGCGAGCACAGGTGGTCGATCATGCAGATCGAGATCAGGCTGTCGAACCGCTCGGGCGTCGCGAAGGTCCGGAAATCGCCGCCGATCACCTCGACGCCGGGGATCTTGCGGGCGTTCACCTCCGCGGCCTGCGCGGTGGACAGGGTGACGCCGACCGCGCGCTTCACGCCGCGCGTCGAGGCCACGTACTCGAGGGCCGCGCCCCACCCGCAGCCGATGTCGAGGACCTTCTTCTCGGGCCCCACCTTGGCGAAGTCCGACAGGATCCGGAGCTTGTTCAGCTGCGCGGCCTCGAGCGACTGCTCGGGGGACTCGTAGACGGCGCAGGTGTAGTTCATGCGCTCGTCGAGCCACAGCCTGAAGAACTCGTTCGAGACGTCGTAGCTGACCTCGACCTCGGCCTTACTGGATCCCATCGATGACTCCTTCGACACGTGCCGGGGCGCCGCCCGCGCGGCCCCCTTCGGTTCGCGCCGCCGCTCCGCTCGCGCGGACCGCGTCGGCTTGGGGGGAGGGCGTGACGCCCTCGTCAACGTCCGAGGCGACCTCGAGCTCGCCGGCCTCGAAGCGCCGCTTCATCTCGCGGCGCCGCACCTTGCCGCTCGACGTCTTGGCCAGCGTCCCCCGCTTGATGAGCGCGACCTCGGACAGCTGGACGCCGAGCTGAGCGCGCACCGCCTGGAGGATCGCCTGCGCCACGCCGGCCACGCCGCGCTTGACCTCGGCGACGACGACCGCCCGCTCGGCCCCCGACGCCGTGAGGCACGAGAACGCGACGCAGTGGCCCTCGCGCACCCCCTCCACGGAGGAGGCGACGCGCTCGATGTCCTGGGGGAAATAGTTCTTGCCGCCGAGGATGATGAGATCCTTCGAGCGGCCGCAGAGGTACACCTCGCCGGCGACGGTATAGCCGAGATCGCCCGTCCGCAGCCAGCCCCCTCCGAACGCGGCCTTGGTCGCCTCCGGCTCGTTGAAGTACCCGGCGGCGACGCTCGGGCCGCGCACCCAGATCTCGCCCACCTCGCGCTCGCCGAGCGGCGCGCCCTCGGGCCCCGCGATGATGAGCTCGTGGCAGGGGAGGGGACGGCCGCAGGAGACGAGCTCCAGCGACGCGCCGCCGTTCGCGGGCCGCGCCTTGCCGGACTGCATCGCCTTCGCGTCCACCCGGTCGGTGGTGAGCCGGGCCGCGAGGTCGCTGAAGGTGATCGCCAGCGTGGCCTCGGCCATGCCGTACGACGGCAGGATGCTCTCCGGGCGGAGCCCCTGCTTGCCGAAGCGATCGAGGAACGCGCGGAGCACGTCGGCCTGGATCGGCTCGGCCCCGCACCCGAGCGCGCGCAGGCAGGAGAGATCCCACTGGCCCGCCTGCGCCTCGGTGACGGCGCGCGTCGCCAGCGCGAAGGCGAAGTTCGGGGCGAACGTGATCGTGCCGCGGAACCTGTGGATCGCGTCGAGCCAGAGGGAGGGGCGGCGGATGAACGCCGTCGTCGGCAGGAACAGCACCGGCACGAGCGCGTAGAGCGGCGCGATGACGAAGCCGATGAGCCCCATGTCGTGGTAGAGCGGCAGCCAGCTGACCCCGCGATCTTCCGGGGTGGAGCGCAGCCCGTCGAACATGATCGCGTGGCTGTTCACGGTCAGGTTGCGGTGGGTCACCATCACGCCCTTGGGCCGCGAGGTGCTCCCCGACGTGAACTGCAGGAACGCGAGGTCGTCGAGGGACACCCGCCACGGCTCCGCCGCGTCCGACGCGTCGAACCCCTCGGGCTCGCGCAGCTCGCGCTCCAGGACGACGCGCAGGGCCGCCGGGCCGTCGCCGCTCGCGGCGAGGTGGGCGTCGATCATCTCCTTGAGCGGCTCGTTCGTGACGAGCACGCGCGCGCCGGAGGCGGCGAGGATGTGCTGCACCGTCTCGCTGTACGCCTCGAGCTTCGCCAGCGACTGCGGCGGATACATCGGGACCGCGACGATGCCGGCCGTGAGCGCGCCCACGAAGGTCAGGACGAACTCGTCGGCCTCGGCCAGGATCAGGGCGACGCGGTCGCCCTTCTTGAGCCCGAGCTTGCGCAGCGCGTGGGCCCTGCGCCGCGCCTCGAGCCAGAGCTCGGCGTAGCTGACCGACCGCTCCTCCCCCGAGCTGCGCATGAACGTGATCGCTCGGTCGGCGTGCACCGAATTTTGCTGGAGAACTTCGACGAACGTTCGCATGGCTCTCTGCTGACTCAGACCGGTCGGACGTAGGTGTCCGTCCGACAAGGACACCCGGGGCTTGAGTGAGCGCAGCCATAAGCGAAATCCGGGCCAGGGCAAACAGAAAACAATGGAATCCTGGTTTGGGCCTGATTCCGCGATGCGAGCTCATGAATCCGTCTGATCGTGGCGTCCCGGGTGACGAAAATCCGTGCGCAGAGTGCGTCGAATATTCGTCACATCGGCCCCGGTGTGCGAACCGGGTTTCGCGCGGCGCGGGCGGCCGCCCGCCTCGGCGCACAAAAAACGAAGAGGCGCCGGTCGCCCGGCGCCTCCCGATCTCCCGCGCGATGTCGCCGGCTACTCGCCGTCGTCCATGCCCGGCATGCCCGGCATGCCCATGTGGCCCGCGGCCTCGTCTTCATGGGGGTTCGCGGGCTTCTCGTCCTTCTTCTCGCTCTTCTCGAACCGCTTCTGGTCCGCGAGGGCCCAGTCGGCCGACCACGACGACAGCACGTAGATCGTGCCGTCGCCGCCTTCCTTGACGGCGTAGCGGCTCTGGCCCTTCGCGGTCTTGCCCACCTTGATCGTGTGGTCGCCCGCGTTGTCCTTGAGCTTGATCGTGATGATGCCGCCGTTCGTGGTCGCCGCGTCGAGCCCGGTGTCGGCGTCCGACTTGCCGTCGCCGAAGTCCTCCGCGCCGAGGCCCTTGAAGGCCCGGAGCAGGTCCTTCACCTTCGCCTCGTCGAACTTCTCCCACTTCGCGGAGGCCGCGCCGATCTTGCCGCCCTTGTCGCGAGGCGCGAACGTGCCGGCCCACTTGTCGCCGTTCTTCGAGAAGCTGAACAGGCCGTTCTTGTTCTCGACCGAGACCTGGACCACGTTCTCGTCCTCGAACTTGAGGATCGAGTTCTCGCGCCAGTTCTTCGGCTCCCGCGTGTAGAGGTAGCTCGAGTAGCCGCCCGCGATGTAGACGCCGTCCTTGCCTTCGACGCGCGACATCTGCCCGCGCGACCCGCTCTTGCCGAAGTACATGTCGAGCGCCTTCTCGTCGCCCTTGTACGCGACCACGTGGACGGCCTTGTCGTCGGTGAGCTCGTACTGGCCGTAGGTGCCGCTCGTCCTGTCGATCACCTCCTTCAGCTTGAGCTCCTTCAGGTTGTCGAGCAGGCTCCGCACGTTCGCCGTGTTCGCCTTGGCGTTCACGGGCTTCGTGACCTCCCACGTGTCGCCCTTCTTCTCGAGCGTCACGTCGGACTTGTCGGCGTTCTTGATCGAGATCTTCGTGATCTTTTCGACGTCGTCCTTCGAGACCCCGACGCTCGGCAGGTCCGCCGTCGCGGCGGTCGCCGAGTGGGCGGCCAGCTGGTCCTTCTGCCGCTTCTGCGTGAGGAACACGCCGACGCCGAGGAGCGCGAGGACGACGAGGGCGATGTAGATTTTGTGCTCGGTCTTCATGGCTCTTTCACCCCATGGGGCTCTGGCTCAGTCGAGCGTGATGTTCTCGCGCGCGCTCTCGCGCCGCCGCCACCGGACGATGCCGAACGCAGCGAAGAGGACCGCCGGCAGGAGCGTGAGCGTCCACTGCACGCGCTGCTGCACGGTCTTGCGCTCCGCCCGGTACTCCTCGGCCTTCTTGGCCAGCGCGGCCTCGTCGTCCGTGGCCTCCTGCTTCGGCTTCTCGATGTCCGCGTAGGTCAGGTTGGTCTCGCCGAACATCTTCGCGGTCGCCGCGAGCAGCGTGCTGTCGCCCGCCATCCAGTCGAGGGTGTTCTTGAACGCCAGGATGGTGGCGGTCAGGTACTTCTGCGCGTAGGGCTGCGAGAGCATCAGGAGGTCCTCGTCGCCGCCCATCCCGCCCATCATCGCCATCTGCGGCGGCATGGGGGGCGGGTTGCCCGCGCGGGCGAACGGGTTCGCGAGGAACTGCGACGCCGAGAGCACGAGGATCCGGCTCGGGGCCGCGCTCTCCGCGGGCGCGGTGATCCCGAGCCCCTCCTGGCCGCCGAAGGCGCTCTTGAGCTTGCCCTCGACCGTCACGCCGATCGCGCGCTGCGCGTACTCGCCCTTCGGCTTCCAGTCGGCCGAGAACTTCATGTCGATGGTCTCGGACGTGTCGGCCGTGGTCTTCGGGGTGGAGCGCGCGACGACCTTCATCGTCGCCTCGGGCTGCTTCTCCGGGTGCGGCACGAGGGTCGACGGGAAGGGGAAGGCGAGCTCGGGGAGGCGGAAGAAGCCGGGGAACGACGAGTCGAGGATCTGCTCGTTCTCGTCGAAGCGGCTGTCCTCCTGGAGCTGGAGGATGCCCGGCGCGCGGAACCACATGAGCTGGCCCGACTGCGACTGGACCGGGATGGCCATCGAGCGGCTCCAGTCGAGGATCGCCTCCTTCTTCATCTCGACGCCGTAGCCGTCGAGCAGCTTCTCGAGGCCCCAGGTGTTGAGCGTCGCCTTCATCGACGGGTCGGACGCCTTGAGGTTCACCGCGCCGGCGAACACGGCGAGCGACTTGTCGCCGAGCATCAGGAACTGGTCGATGCGGCGCAGCTCCTTCTCGGTGAACTCCTTGCCCGGCTGCGTGATGACGAGGCCGGAGAGCTCCTTGTTGATCTCGGCGTCGCCGCCCTTCAGGTCGACGTCCTCGAACTTGTAGAACGGGAAGTGATGCTCGAGCAGCGCCCGCATCGACGGGCCGCCCCGGCCGCCCTGCGAGGCGACGAGGTTCGGGTCGGTGAGCTTGATCTCGTCCTTGCCGGTCACGACGCCGATCTTCGTGTCGATGCCGTCCGCCTTGTCGCGGATCTCCCGGATGGTGTTCGTGATCCAGAACTCGAGGCCCTGCCCCTGATCGGGCGAGAGCATCGGGATCGCCTCCTTCTCGCTGCCGTACTTGAAGGCGATGCCCATGAACCCGCGGGTGATCGTCGCCTGGTCCTGGCCGGTCTCGCTCCCCTCGCCGAACGCGGCCTCCTGCAGGCCCGCCTCCTTGGCGGCGGCGCGCTGCTCGTCCGTCTTCGGCTCGATGATCGCGTAGCGGAGCTTGCCGTTCGAGGCCTGCTCGTACTCGTTCATCAGGTCGGTGAGGTCCTGGATGAACGCCTCGTGCTTCGGGAGCCCCCGGGTGACGTAGACGTCGATCTGGAGATCCTGCTTGAGCCCCTCGCGGACGAGGTGGGCCGAGCCCTTCGAGAGGGTGAACCTCTCGGTCTTCGTCATGTCGAAGCGCTTGTAAACGCCGTGCGAGATGACGTTGGCCACCACGAGGATGGCGGCCACGATGGCCAGATAGACGCCTGTTTGCGTCGCGGCTTTGGCTTTGCGTTCCATGGTAATCCTTACGCCCACTTCCTGCGCTCAAGCGCCCTGAACGCGGCCATGAGGCAGCCCGCGGTGACGGAGAGGAAGAAGACGATGTCTCGGGTGGACACCATGCCGCGCGCGAACGGCGTGAGGCGGGTGTCGAAGCTGATGAAGGAGAGGACGTCGCGGATGGCCGACGGGGCGTAGTCGGCGAGGTTGTCCACGCCGTGCAGGAACCCGAGCAGCAGGAAGGTGATGAAGAAGGCGATCACCTGGCTCTCGGTCAGCGACGAGATGAGGAGGCCGATCGAGACCGCCGCCGCGCTGTACAGCACGAGCCCGATGTAGCCCGCGACCACCGGACCGGTGTCGAGCGCGCCGAGGTGCCAGGGCCACGTGAACATCAGGATCGGGTAGAGGATGGTCGAGAAGACCAGCACGAGGACGAGCCCCCACGCCCCGAGGAACTTGCCGAGGACGACCTCGTGGTCCTGCACGGGCAGGGTGATCAGCATCTCGAGCGTGCCGCTCCGCTTCTCCTCGGCGAGGAGCCGCATCGTGATGACGGGGATGATGAGGAAGGAGAGCCCGATCGGCGCCCACGAGAACAGCTGCACGAGCGAGGCGCGGTCCGCCTGCCAGAAGCCGCCGTTCATGAAGAAGAAGGTGACGCCGAGCGCGATCAGCCCGAAGCAGATCACGACATAGGCCAGGGGGGAATCGAAGTTGGAGCGGAACTCCCGCTTCGCGATGGTCAGGGTGGTGCTCATGCCGTTCAGCCCTTTTTCTTCGCCGGCGCTTCGTCGTCCGCGCCTTCGTCCTCGTCGCCGGCGCTCTTCGCCTCGTCGCCGGCGCTCTCCTCGTCTTCGTCCTCGTCGTCCTCGTCCTCGTCGTCCGCGGCGCTCGCCTCGTCCTCGTCGTCGAGGTCGTCGGTGATCAGCCGGCGGCCGCGGTCCTTGCGCTCGTCGCCGCGCGTGAGCGCCTTGAACACGTCCTCGAGGCTCTGCGAGTCGCGGCGCATCTCGAGGAGGAGCCAGCCCTTCTGCACGATGAGCTGGAAGAGCTCGGGCCGGATGTCGCCGCCGAGCGCGCCGAGGAGCTGGAAGCTGTGGGCGCTGTCGTCGGTCGGCAGCTCGGTCACGCTGGTGACGCCGGGCAGCCCGGCGAGCGCCTCCTGGACCTCCTGCGCGGTCGGGGGCTTGCGCGCGCCCGACCGGTAGCCGTCGCCGCCCTCGAAGACCTTCTTCTCGTGGACGGTCACGACGTAGCGGACCTTGCCGCTCTTCGCGCGGATGTCGTCGAGCGGGCCGTCGGCGACGACGCGCCCCTTGGAGACGATGATGGCGCGGGCACAGGCGGCCTCGACCTCGGAGAGGTTGTGGGTGGACAGGAGGATCGTCCGCTCTTTGCCGATCTCCTTGATGTAGCGGATGACCTCCGCCTTTTCGTTCGGGTCGAGGTCGCTCGTCGGCTCGTCGAGGATGAGGATCGGCGGGTCGTGGACGAGCGCCTGGCCGAGGCCGACGCGCTGGCGATAGCCGTGGGAGAGGGTGCCGATGTCCTTGCCGAGCACCTGGGCGAGGCCGCACACCTCGACGATCCCCTTCATCCGCTTCTTGAAGACCGACTGGTCGAGCCCGCGCATGTCCGCGACGAACGACAGGTACTCCCAGACGTTCATCTCGCCGTAGAGCGGGGCGCGCTGGGGCAGGTACCCGAGCTTGCGCCGGACATCGAGCGGCTCGTCGAAGACGTCGTATCCGTGCACCCGCGCCGTCCCGGCCGACGCCGAGATGAAGCAGGTGAGGATGCGCATCGTCGTCGACTTGCCGGCCCCGTTTGGTCCGAGGAAGCCGACGACCTCGCCGCGATGGACCTCGAAGCTCACCTTGTCGAGCGCGCGCAGCGACCCATAGCGCTTGGTCAGCGAGCTCGCCTCGATCATCACATCGCTAGCCAAAATGACCTCCTTACGATGGTTCCTTGAGAAGCGGAGCGCCCTGCTCCGCGGTTCGCCCTTGGCGATCCCCCGCCCCTCACCGGCGACCTCGCCGTCGGGGCCCCCTGGATCGCCCATTACCCAGGCGAAGGGGGCGCCATCGTAGCGACGGGGGGATCTGTGTCAACAGCGCCGACCCGAAGCGGCTGAGCCGGGGGTTTATTCCCGTCGGTCGGGCCCGCGCCGGGCGTGGTTGTCCGGGGTATCCACGGTTGACGTGGGTGGGCGGGACGGCGGCGCTTCTCCGGCATGTCCTGGTCGTGCCGTGTTCGTTTGCTTCACGGCTTTGCTTCACGGCCCTGTCAAATTTCCTCTTGACCCGGGCGTCCATGTTGGACTAGTTGGCCACACCTCGCGTGAGCCTCATCGTCCAGAAGTTCGGCGGCACGTCCGTCGGGTCCATCGAGCGCATCCAGCGGGCGGCCGCCCGGGCGCTCGCCACACAGCAGGCCGGCCATGACGTCGTGGTCATCGTGAGCGCGATGGCCGGCGAGACGAACCGGCTGCTCAAGCTGGCGTCGGACATCGCGCCTGTCCCCGACGCGCGGGAGATGGACGCGCTCGCGGCGACCGGCGAGCAGGTCTCTGCGGCGCTGATGGCGATCGCCATCCAGGCGCAGGGCGGCAAGGCGCGGAGCTTCCTCGGCCACCAGCTGAAGATCCTGACGGACAGCGCGTACACGAAGGCGCGGATCAAGGCGATCGACGCCCAGCGGCTGCACGAGGCGCTGGCGGGGGGGAAGATCGCGGTGGTCGCCGGCTTCCAGGGCGTGGACGACGCGGGCAACATCACGACGCTCGGGCGCGGCGGCAGCGACACGAGCGCGGTGGCGATCGCGGCGGCGGTGGGCGCCGAGTGCGAGATCTACACGGACGTCGACGGCGTTTACACGACGGACCCGAACATCTGCAAGACGGCGCGGAAGATCGAGCGGATCAGCTACGAAGAGATGCTGGAGCTCGCCTCGCTGGGCGCGAAGGTCCTTCAGATACGGAGCGTGGAGGTTGCGATGAAGTATGGTGTCCCGGTGCACGTGCGGTCGTCGTTCTCGGACGTGCCGGGCACGTGGGTCGTCGGCGAGGAGCAGTCGCTCGAGAGCGTGACGGTGACGGGCGTGGCCCTCGACCGCAACGAGGCGCGGGTGATGCTGGTCGGCGTCGACGACAAGCCGGGCGTCGTGGCGCAGATCTTCGGCGCGCTGGCCGAGGAGAACATCAGCGTCGACATGATCATCCAGAACGCGCCGAGCTACGGGCTGGAGGCGCGCGGCGCGGCCGGCGAGGTGAAGGCCGACGTGACCTTCACCGTCGGCAAGGCCGATCTTCCGCGGGCCAAGCAGGTGATGGAGAAGATCGCCGGCGGCGTGGGCGCGGTGGGCATCCGCTACGAGGAGGACATCGTGAAGGTGTCGATCGTCGGCCTCGGGATGCGCACGCACGCCGGCGTGGCGGCGCGGATGTTCCAGCTGCTCGCGGCCGAGGGGATCAACATCCAGGCGATCTCCACGAGCGAGATCAAGATCTCGTGCCTCGTCTCGACGAAGTACGCTGAGCTCGCCGTCCGCGCGCTGCACGACGGCTTCGGGCTCGGCAACAAAGCGTAACGAAACCTGTGCTACGGTCGTAATGCGCTCGCTGTGAGCGGCTCACCGACATGGTCGGTGCGGCTGCTCGCAGCGCGCTGCGTTATGGCGTCGCGATCGCTCCGCGAGGGGCGCACGGCGTTGTTTTTCTCGTCGTGGAGGTTCGCATGCGTAGCAGGGATGTCGGGCTGCTGGGGCTAGGCGCGCTCTGCGCAGTGGCGCTGCTCGTGGGCGCCGGCGGGTGTCAGCCGGAGGGGAACAGCAGCCTGTCGACGGGTCCGGGGGGGCCGGGAGGGACGACCGGCGCGGGCGGCAGCGGGGCAGGGGCGAGCGCGGGCGGCGACCAGGGCGAGGCGGGGGCGGCCACGACGGGGAGCGCCGGTGGGGGCGGGGGAGGGACGGAGGATCCGCCGGCGCGGGTGGTGACGATCGAGGAGATCACCACCGAGGTCGTGCCGAGGGACACCGTAGTCGAGCTGAAGGGCGTCGTGGCGATGAGCCGGAAGTTCTTCCTCGACGATACGAATTCCGGAGATTGTCTCTGGGGGGTGTTTCTCTCCAGCCCGGGTCTCGAAGAGACTGCGGCCAACTCGGGCATCCTGGCGGTCTCCCGCAGCAAAGCAACGACCGACGGGAACGGCGAGCCCGTCTGCCCGAGCCTCGAGAGCGCATCGGCGGGCGATCCTTTCCCTGACGACGTCGCGCCGGGCGATGTGCTCGATGTCGTTGGAGAGACGACTTACTTCAGCTCTTCGTCCTGCCGAGACGCCTGTGGCGATCTGACGTGCGATTCCGCCAGCGAACCGCCGGAGAATGCGAGCAACTGTAGACAGGATTGCGGCACGAGCCCCGAGCTCATCCCCCAGAGCGCGATCGGGCAGTTCCAGATCGAGTGGATCAAGAGCGCCATGCGAACCGGTCGTGTTGATGTCCCGGAGCCCCACGTCCTCACAGCCGACGAAGTGGTGAAGCTCAGCTCACCCACGGAGACACCTTTTTATCACAAGTGGGGAGGAGTGAAGGTCCGGCTGGAAGGATCGCTATCCCCGGTGCTGCGGACCAATACCATGGGCGAGGAGACCGTCGTTGGGTCCTATGGGAATATTCACGTTGAGAATGGGACCGAGGGCGGGCTCGTACAGGTGGGTAACAAGGTCTATTACATCGGCGGCGCGCAGAGCGCTTGCCACCAGGGACCGGTCTATTCGGACGTGAATGTCACATTCAATCGGGTCGACGGTTTTATCTACAAGAACTTCTGTATCTGGAGTTTGCAGCTGACGAACAAGTGCACTGATATCGATCCTCCGAGTGATGATTGTGTCGAGGACAACTTGGTGTGCCCCTGACTCGGGGTTCGCCCTTCTTGTGGAGAACTGGCGGATGTGAACCTCGAAATTGGGCGGAGAACAGCGCGCTCGAGTGAGTCTGTACCAGGTCCCCCACGGGCCGGGGAGGTTCAAGAACGGGCGCCAGTCGCGCGATCGAAGCCTATGTCGAGGATTCCCGTGAACCACAAAGAGGGAGAAACCCGAGCCCGATCTGACAGGGCTACGTTGCTTGTCGGCGAGAGGTTTGGTTGCGCTGCATGTGATCGCGTCAGTGTGCGCTTCGGTCGGCTGGAGGTATCGCCTCAGATGTTGCAAGTACTGTCAGGGGGCGAACTTGGCTACCAGGATGTCGAATCCACCGGCTGAGAAGAGCTTGCCGGCGCCGGTGTCGATTGCTCCTTGTACATTTGCGACCAGAACAATCTCCCCTTCGTCAGTGATTGCCAGAGCGCGCGAGCGCTGATCTGCCGCGTCGCCGAGGAGCTTGCTCCAACCGTGGGCGCCGTCTGGTCCGAACTTGGCCAGCAAGATGTCGGCTGCCCCGCCGGGCATCAAAACCTTACCTCCGAGACCAATGGCCCCTGTTGTTTCGGCGGTGATACCTATATTTCCTAGCGCGTCGGTTGTGACGGTGGGTGCATACGTGCGATTCTCGTTTCCGAGTGTTTGGAGCCACAGGGGGGAACCGTCTGTGTCTAGCTTGAGTAGAAACGTGTCCTGCGTTCCGATGGACGAGTAGTGTCTGGTTCCGATTCGTATGGTTCCGGTGAATGTGCCTGCAACGATGATGCTGTCAGATCTGTCGGTTGCGATGCTGGTGCCGCACTGGCTAGCGCTGTCGCCGTAATTGCGTGCCCATATTTGAGTTCCCGCGGGGTCAAATTTGACAGCGAAGGCGTCTGCCCCACCATTGGATGAAATCAGGCCTCCGCCGAAGTTTTCGGACTCGTCAAAGCAACCTGTGATCAGGATGTTGTCGGACGTGTCTATGGTGACGCTGCCAGGCCGGCGGACGCCGACCTCGGTGTATGTGAATCCTTTGGACCATGCAACCGCTCGGTTTTGGTCATACTTCCGAAGCCAGAGTCTCTCTAACGGCAAGCTGCATGCCTGGTGGCAGTAGCTGCTTCCAAAGAGGATGACGCTATCTGATGAGTCGACGGCGACAGCGGCGACGTCTGTACCCTGTTCTCCGTCCTCGTGCATGGCGCTCCAGAGTGGTGCTCCGTTCGCGTCGAACTCGGCTATGAAGACGGCTTCGTCGTACTCTTCGGTCGCGTTATGTGTTGTGTCTCCCAATGTGAAAGATTCCTTGAATCTGCCTGCCAGGATGATGTTCCCCTTGCTGGTTGTTGCTAGTGCTTGTGCGCTGGTGAGGCTGTCCGCAAAGCTCTTGCTCCAAATGTGGTTTCCATCTGAGTCGAACTTGGCCAGGTAGACCGTTGGGGAGCTTGCCTCCAGGGGTGCAGTTTGAACGAAGCTCAACTTTCCGGAGAATGTGCCTGCCAGGATGATGTTTCCATCCTTGTCGATGGTCACGCCGGTCACGCTTTGGTTGCTGATATCACCGAAGATTTTTGTCCACAGAACGCAATCGCTCCCATCGCAGTCTTCGTCCCGCGTGTCGGCGCAAGTCTCCGGAACAGGCATGACCTGCCCTCGGCATTCCCCATCGGTCTTGCCTTCATCGCTGCACGTTGTCTTCCCGTCCTTGCAAATGCCGACTCCTCTCGTCTCGGACGGTCCCTCGTAGCAGCTTACAGCTTCGCCTGGTTCGCAGGTTGCAAGCTCGCCTCCGGTTCCGGTCCCCCCGGACTCCGACGACGGAGCATCCTCGAATTCGTTCAATCCCAGGAGCAGCCCGCACCCCGCTCCGGTCCCTGCAGACGCAACGAGGAGAAGGCGGGAACAGCACCGAAGCCATCGATCTCGCATGACCAACACCCCTGTAAAACGACGTGGATCTGGGCCATGGCACGCCGTGATCCCTTCAGCGCCATGCCGGCCCCCCTCACGGCGCCAGCATCAGCACCTTCACCTGGCTCGGGACGACGCGCATCCCGGGGCAGTTCGTGCTGTTCTGGAGCGACATGCTCGTCAGCCGGCTCGCGGGCATCCCGCGGATCAGCACCGAGAACGCCCCGGTCAGGTGCCGGCTCGGCCCCATCACCGTGCCCGACGCCACCCCCATCGCGATCCCGGCGTTGTCCCCGTTCGTCAGCGGGATCGTCGTCGCCAGGTTGTGCGCCGGCGCGGCCATGAACAGCACGTTGTAGACCGCCGGCACCCCCATCGGCCCGGCGGCGATGTTCGGGTAAGGCACGGGCACAGGCGCGGGCGTGGGCGTCAAGCACACGTCCGGCAGCCCCAGATCGACGCCCATCATCTGTGAATTCGCAAACATCGCTTCTCAACCCCCGTTCTGCTCAGCCGAGGTGGATCTGCGCGCCGTCGAGCTTGACCAGCTCCTCGGCCGTGACGAGCGTGTTCTCGCCGCGCAGGCTCATGTTCTTCTTCGCCACGTAGTCGACGCGCTCCGCCCGGAGCTGCTCGAACTCCTCGACGAAGCGATACACCCGCTTCAGCCGCTGGGTCACCCGCTCCACCGACGCGTCGAACGCCGCCGCCTTCACCTTCGCCTTCTCGATCTCGGCCTGCACGGCCGTCCCGAGGTACGACAGGCTCTCGACGAGGACGCTGCCGAGGCGCGCGTTGACCTTCAGCTCGCCGGCCACCACCCCCACCGCCTTGCCGGACGCGAGCGTCACGCCTTCGGCGGCGCCGACCACGAACCGCCCTCGGGGCAGCTTCACGTGCAGGTCCCCCTCGAGCACCACGCTGACGTCGCTGCTCTCCCGCTCCAGCACGGCCAGGATGTAGGCGCGGCGCTCCGGCAGCACCGAGACAAGCACCTCGTCCCCGGCCATGGGCTCGACCATGCAGCTCACCGCGCGGCGCGCCTCGATCTCGGCGGCGCCAGCGGCCACCACGAACGCCGTGCCCGCGGCGCGCACCACGCGCCCCACCGCCTGGTAGGCGGCCTCCGGCTCGACCGTCTCGATCCTCTCGAGCTTCCTCGCAACGTTGCTTCGCATCACGCCTCCCGCGCCGGCTCAGCCGGCCTTGCCTCGACGCTCGTCCTGCCAGGTCTCCGCCTCGGCGAGCGGCTCGTCGTCGCCCAGCGCGAGCGCGCGGCCGGTGAACACGGCCCCCTCGTCCCGCGTCCGGTGAAAGCGCGCCCGGAAGAGCGTGGCCCCCGTGAAATCCGCCCCCCGCACGTCGGCATGGGAGAAGTCGGCGTACGTGAGCTCCGCGCCCGGGAACCGGGCGCGCTCGCAGCGCGCGCGGTGCCAGATGCTCTGCTCGAGGCCGGCCCTCGATAGATCGGCGCCTCCGAGCTCGGCGTCGACGAAGATCGCCTGCTTGAGCGACGCGCCGCGGAGGCTCGCGCCGCGCAGATCGGCCTCGACGAAGATCGCGTTCTCCGCTCTGGCGTCGTCGAGCCGGGCCCCGGTGAGCTTCGCGCCCTTGAAGCCGCACTGCGCGAGGATCGCGCCGGTCAGGTTCGCCCCGGTGAGATCCGCCTCGGTGAACTGGCAGAGGGTGAGGTCGAGCCCCGCGAGGTCCATGCCCGCGAACCGGCCGCCGATGAAGACCGCGCTCCGGCAGCGCGCCCCGGCCAGCGCGACCGTCGTCATGTCCGCCCTGACGAGGTGCGTGAACTCCAGCCGAGCGCCCGAGAGATCCACGTGCGCCACGTCCGCGTCGACGAGCACCGTGCGATCCAGGCTCGCGCGCGCGAGCCTCGCGCCGTGGAAGCGCGACTGCGCGAACGCCGCGATGATCAGATCCGCCTCGGAGAGGTCGGCCGACGACAGATCGGACGCGGCGACCTGCGCGGCCGCCCAGCGGGTCCGGACCAGCGTGGCCCGCGCGAGCACGCACCGGTGCATCGCCACGTGGTGCAGGTCGGCGCCTGTCAGATCCGCCTCGCTGAGATCGCACGCGGTGAGGATCGACTCCTTGAACGAGGCCCCGGCGAGGCGCGCTCCCCTGAAGCTCACCTGCTCGAAGAGCCCGCCCGAGAGGTCGGCGCCGCTCAGGTCCTCGCCGTCGAGGCGGGCGCCCGCGATCGTCTCGCCGCCCTGGATCGCCGCGATGAGCTCAGCCCTGTCCACGCTGCCTCCGCGGCACGAACCGCACCTCCCGGACGTTCGCCTCCTCGAAGCGCGTCCGGTCGTCGCCGAGCACCTTCGCGAGATCGGCCCGGAAGAGGTTGGCCCCGGTGAAATCGGCTCCCGCGAGCCTCGCCTTCTGGAGGACGCCCAGCATCAGATCGGCGTTCGTCAGATCGGCGTCCGACAGCTCGGCGCGGATGAACCGCGCCTCGCGCGCCGCGATCCACGCCATCCTCGCGCCGCGCAGGTCGCACTCGCTGAGATCGCTGCCGTTCATCCGCGCTTCGGTGAAATCGGCGCCGGGGAGGCTCGTCCCCCGGAGGTTCGCGCCGGTCAGCGTGGCGCCGTGAAAGTCGGCGCCGTCGAAGGCGCACTCCTTGACCATGCGCAGGTTGTCGGCGACGGCGCCCCGGAACACGGCGCCGCGGCCCTCCGACGAGAAGAAGGCCGTCGAGATCAGCCGGGCGCCCGAGAGATCGACGCCGCCGAGCTTGCACTCGATGAACGTGGACCGCGAGAGATCCGCGCCCGCGAGCTTCGACCCCGCGAGATCGACCCGGAGCAGCGTGAGCAGCTGCGCCAGCGCGTCGGAGAAGTCGTTGTCGCGCAGCGTGGCCTCGGAGAGGTCGGCGAGGGTGAGCTCCGCGCCGCGAAACGAGGCCCCCGTGAGATCCGCCCGGTAGAGCACGGCGCCGGAGAGGTCCGCGCCGGAGAGATCGGCGCCCCGGAGCGTCGCCAGCCCCAGGTTCGCGTCCTCGAGCCTCGCGCCGCGGAGCGCGGCCCGGCAGAGGTCGGCGTGCGCGAGGACCGCCCGCTCCAGATCGGCGCCCTCCAGGTCGGCGCCCGCGAGGCTCGCGCCCTCGAGCAGCGCGCCGGTGAGGATCGCGCCGCGAAGGTCGAGGCCGGAGAGGTCGGCGCCGGTCAGATCGCGGCCGGCGAGCGAGCGCCCCGCGCGGTGCGCCTCGACCACCTCGTCGCGGACGCGGCGCGCGGCCTCGCCCGCGAGCCGGCCGGCCGCGGGGCCGAGGTGCGCGGTCTGCCGGTACCCCTCCAGCACCTGCGCTTCCATCTCGGCGAGCTTCCGATCGAGGTCGGGGTCGGCGAGCGTCTCCTCGAGCGCGGCGTTCGGGTAGCCGGCGTTCGCGAGCAGCGTCGCGAGATCCTCCAGCCGCTCGCGCTCGGCCTTCGCCGAGAACTTCGGCGGGCCGGCGGCCTGCTTCATCGCGTCTGCCTGCAGCGCGTCGTAGTCCATCCCGGCCGCGGCGTAGGCCGCGCGCGCCTCGGCTTCAGCGCTCGCCCGGCGGCTCTCCGCCTCGGCCCGCTCCCGCTCCGCGCGGGCCTCCAGCGCCTCGACGAACGGCCCCAGGTCCTCGATGTCGGGGATGGCCTCCTCGACGGGCGGCTCCTCGGGCTGGTCCAGGCCGAATTGCGCCGGGTCGAGCCCGAGCTCCACGACGGTGGCGCGCGCCGCTCGGCGGTTCGCCTCCGCCCGGCGCCGCGCGCCGTCCCGGAGGTTCTTCCGGAGGAGATCGTCGCTCTCCAGCAGCCGCTCGACGTCGGACCTGTCGCGCGGCGGCCGCGCGCCCGAGGGCAGCGGCGGCAGGAGATCGCCGTCGCGCAGCGCGGCGAGGTGCCCCGCCTCGGGGTCGAGCCGCTGCCGCAGCACCTCGCGGTAGTGCTCCACCGTCCTGGGCTCGCCGAGCGCCTCCGCGCCGATCACGATCTGCAGCACGTCGGCCGCGTCGTCCTCGTCGATGAGCGCGAGCCCGCGGAACAGGAGCACCCCGCGCTCGGCGTGCGGGAAGAGGTGCACGGTCTCGAGGTGCGTCGCGATCTCGCTGAACGTCTCCGCTTCTCCGCTCTTGCGGTTGATGAACGCCCGCGCCGCGATCCCCGGCAGCGCCGCCTCGAGCACCGGCCTCTCCGGGTGCATGTTCTCCAGCACCATCGGCTCGTCCCCCCGGAAGAACCCCTGGATCTGCTGGTCCTCCGGCGCGGCGTTGAACACGCCGAGATCGGTGTCCTCGGCGAAGCCGGGGAACCGCTCCTTGAGCCACTTCTGGTCGTACGTGCCGATCTTGGCGAAGCGCTGCGGCCACGTGAGATCGATCGGGCCGAAGCCTGCGGGCGCGGGGCGATCGCTCGGCGAGGTGATCAGATGCCTCGGCAGCTCGATGTTCGGGAGCGGGTGGATCTCTCCCGCCTCGGTCTCGATCCGCTGGAGACCCTTGCCCACGGGGTTGGGCGCGAACCCCGGGCCGCCGAAGGCGCGCTCCCAGACGATCGGCATCTCGGTGAACGGCTCCGGCTCGGTGGGCACGCCGCGCCGAAAGGTCCGGTCGCCGATGACGTAGAGCGCCTTGTCCACCGCGCCGAGCCGCGCCCTCACCGCGCAGGCCTGCGCTGGACGCTCTCGCGGGTAAGCCCGCCCGGAGATCAAGAGCTCTCCTCTCGGCTTGGGCATGCCCATGTCGAGCACGGCGTCCCTGCCGAGCTCGGCCGCGGCGAACTTCCAGAGATCGATCTCGGACAAAAGGGCCGATTCGGGGCCGAACGAGAAGAAGGCCAGGATGGTGACCGACAGATAGCAGTCGCTTCCATCCTCGAAGACCCTGTGGAGGAGGCCGAGCTTCTGGGGCTTGATCGTCTTCATGGGGAGAGAGGCGCGCCGCGGGACGGCATGCCCACGGCCCCGCGCCGAGGGGTGCGAGGCCGTGAAGCCGGGTCGCCGCGTGCTGCGCCGCGGCGGCACTGTCTCCGAGCCGT
The DNA here is from genome assembly GCF_051526825.1 of Sorangium sp. So ce185. Taxonomy (NCBI): domain Bacteria; kingdom Pseudomonadati; phylum Myxococcota; order Polyangiales; family Polyangiaceae; genus Sorangium; species Sorangium sp. So ce185. Next base: position 4,075,847 of record NZ_CP150316.1, read on the forward strand.
TCGCGTCCGTCAATGCAGCGGCCGGAATCCCGCCGCACATGTCCGGCGCGCGCCGCTACGCCTGCGCCATCGCGGCGGCGAAGCGCAAGAGCCCCTCGCCCCAGCCGCCGAGGATGTACGTGCGATCGTAGAACTCGGGCACCAGCGTGTCCTGGTAGCCGGCGACCTGCACCAGGAACACGCGCACGTCGCGGTGCACGGCCGCGCGGTACGCCGCGACGAGCTTGGCCACGTCGATGTAGTGCCCGTTCCAGGCGAAGCCCGCGTAGTCCTTCGGGCGCGACCCGTAGAGGCCGCCGTGGCCGGCCTGCATGTCGCTCAGCACGAACACCGCGTCCCAGCGCTGCCGCTCGCGGATCGCGCGATCCCAGAACAGCCACACGCCGTTCTCGGTCGCCATCCCGATCGTGCGGGCGATCTGCTCCGCGCGGTCGAGCTGCGAGAACACGCTCTCCTGCTTGCGCACCGCGAAGCTCTCGAGCCGGTCGCCGAACACGCCGAGGTGGCCGTCGTCGGCGCGCATCCCGGCCACGACCCCCGTGAGGTTCGCGATCGTGGAGACGCGCATGGTCCCGAGGCTGCTCGTGGTGGTGCCCTGCGCGGAGCCGCTGTTGTCGCAGAGCACCATCACCCGGCCGGGGAAGCGCGGCACCTCGCCGAGCGCGCGGTGCAGGCACTGCTCCACGGCGTCGAGCACGGCGCCCGGCGCGCAGCCCTTCACCGCCTGGTAGGCGCTGTAGTACCGGAAGGGCAGCTGCTTGCCCTCCGCGGCCGTCGCCACGAGCTTCGGCAGGAACGCCTCGGCCGGCACGCCCGCCTCGATGAGGTTGCGCAGGTTGCGCAGGAGGGCCATGTGGCCCATGGCCGGCAGCGCCTTGCGCCACGCGCACCGGTTCGAGCCGCGGGCCGAGACGATCGCCTCCCAGGTGCGGCCGGTCGCGCGGAGCGCGCCCTTCGCGAGGCGGTCGACGCTCGGGCTCTTCGGGTGCACGAGGTTCACGACGTCCACGGTCTTGCTCCCCTTGCCCTCGAGCCGGTACTTCGCGAGGGCGTGATCGTCGAAGCGCTGGAGGGCGTCGCGCAGCGCGCGCTTCAGCGCGTTCGGCACCGGCTTGCCGAAGCGGTAGAGCTGGTACGCGAAGGCGACCGCCGGCTCGTCCGCGCGCTTCAGGATGCGCGGCGCGAAGCGGCGCACGAGGCCGGTCCCGCGCACCGCGGCGGCGTTCGCCGCCCGCACCAGGATGACCTGCGGCGTCGTGCGGAGGTGCTCCTCCTCGCGCAGCCGCGCCGCCTCGGCGAGCGTCGCCTCCGGGTCGGCCGCGAGCGCCTCGTCGATGGCCTTCTCGATCAGCGCCGCGGGCGAGAGCGCGCGCCACTCGGCCGGATCCACGGCGCCGAGCGTCTCGCGCAGGCGCTTCACGTCCGCGTCGGAGAGGCGCGCGCGGTCGGCGGCCCTCTTCTTGGTCTTCGCCGGGCGCGGGTCCGCCGGATCGCGGTGGTAGTACATGGGCTCGCCGAAGAAGCACGAGGAGGCCGCGAGGCGGAGGCGCTTCAGCGGATCGGCGATGTCGTAGGAGCGCCCGCCCATCCAGTTCAGGTGCGAGACGCCGTCGCGCTGAGCCTTGCGCTTGAGATGCTGAAAGAACGCCATGGGGACACCTCCTTCCTCGACGCACGCGCGGCGAGGGGTCGAGAGAGCGGGCGCAGCGCGGAGAAGGGTGGTCACGGGGTTGTCGTGTCAAAACGAAGGAACCGTGACGCTCACTGCCGCGCTGCGCCCTTGTGCCAGAGGCGGGATTCGAACCCGCGACCTCGTCCTTAGGAGGGAAGTAACCCCGGATCTCACTGCCGGCGCTCATCGCGCCGGAGAACACCGTCCGGAGTTGTTTTCGCGCTCTACCGCTGAGCTACTCTGGCGTGGACGCTGAGGGGTTATTGCAGGGAGGATGCCAGGCGACCTCGGGCGGGGTTTTCCGGGGGGAGCCGCGGGGAGCGAGCGCGGGGCTCGGGGGCGGCCTATCCTGGAGGATAAAACCGTAGACCTTGGGATAGATGGGGGAGCGCCGCGGCGGGACGCGGGGGCGCGCCGTGGCCGGCGGAGCTCGCGCCGCCCGGCCGGCGGTGAGCGATGGGGGCTGTGGGGCGGGCGCGCCGGGGCGCACGGCCGAGGACGGGGCCGGCGCGGCACCGGCCGGATGGCCGGAAGGGGGCCGGGGGGTGGCGACCGTGGCGGGCGCTCGTGACGAGCGCGCGCGGAGGTCGCGACCAATCGCTCCGCATGATTTCGACGGAACGGATAGGTCGCGACCAATCGCTCAGCGTAATTTTGAAGGAACGGACAGGTCGCGACCTGTCGCGCGGCATGATTTCAACGGAACGGACAGGTCGCGATGTGGGCGGGGCCCACGAAACGAGGGGGCGGATTGGTTGCGGCCTCCGCAGGGGCTCCGAGACGAGGGGGTGAGGTCGTGGTCGTCGTGGTCGAGCCTGCGGGGTGCGCCGCCGAGCCGCGTTGCGCGCTGCCGCTTCGTGTACAGTTCACGCAACGCGCCCGAGCGCGCCGTCGACCCAGGACAGGATGAGCACCGCGACCGTCGAGTTTGCCGGCATCGAGCTCCTCAGCCCGTGCCCCCACTGCAGCGCGCCGATGGCGGTCAACACGCTGGCCGACCGGTGCCGCTGCTCGAGCTGCCTCATGGAGTCGGCGCTGCCGCCGTCGGCCTGGGACGAGGCGCTGCGCGGCGTCGAGAAGGACGTGGTGCAGTTCGCGCCCGGGTACCTGCGGCACGGCCCGGAGTGGGGCGAGGGGGGGCCGCCGCCGGGGCCGCACGTCGAGTGGCTTCGCGGCCACGACGCGCCGCCGTGCCCGCGCTGCAAGCGGCCGATGCGCCTCGCGCCGCAGGGGGGCTGCGTCTGCGCCGCGTGCGGCGCGGGGCGCGCGATCCTGCCGAAGCCGCCGTGGCTGCCGCCGGACAGCCCGGTGCTCGGGTTCGTGAGCGACGAGCCGGCCATGGCCGAGGAGCGGCCGCGGGAGCCCGTGCACGTCGCCTGCACCCAGTGCGGCGGGCCGCTCGTGGCGGACGGGTCGAGCCGGATCGTGCCGTGCGGCTACTGCGGGGCGCGGGTGGCGTTGCCGGACGCGGTGTGGGCTGCGCTGCATCCGCCACGCGTCAAGAGGCGGTGGTGGCTCGTCGTGTACGTGGCGGCCGATCCGCGGCGGGCGCCGGCTCGCATCGGGAGATTTACTAGGTGGGCGAGAGCAATGTTCGCTATCACCATATGGCCTCTGCTCTTGATTTTTCATGATATGAAAGAGTTGGTGTCTAGCACAGCAGAGACGGGTAAGATCCAAGAGGACATTCTCCTCGTCCTTGTTCCCGGCACATTCGCCGTATTGCTCTGGCTGAGAGGACGCTGGCGCTACGCGCGTGTCTGCCGGCCTGAGCATGAAGCGGTCGGTCGTATATGCGGTTCATGGCGTCCGTTGTCGTTTACGCCAGTGCTGATTACGCCGCCGCGTCAGCCGGACATCGTGTTGGGGAGAGGTTCTCTATGGAACCTTAGCGAGCAGGAGTTCGCTCGGCTCGGCGGTGATGGTGGCAGGGTACGAGCATGGGTGACCCGAGGATCATATAGACAAAGCCATGTCGAGCCAGTGCCCTCGGTTATGGAAGGGTAGAAGTATAGCGTCCTTTGGCGGGCGCAGGCTCGCATCGCTGCATTGATGGCGAGCATCAATGTGGCGAACAGCGCCAAGCGAAGGCGGTTCTACGCGATCGAGAAAATTCCTGCTATAGCTATCTTGAGCGCATTCATGTCTGTGACAGTGTCAATCTTCTTCAGGTTGAATGAGTTGTTCTGAAGTTTTGCTCCGGCCATGTCGATCTTTGCGCCGGTTACATCCAGTTTGAATACGCCGACGTTGACGCTGGTGACGAAAGCCTTTTGTTCGAATTTTACGAACTTGGTGTCCGTCGTTAGAAATGCTGCTTTATGAGCGGTCGTGTCCGTCAATGCTGCGCATACCGTATCACAGAACCCCTTGACCTCCTTGTGGCTCCCCGCGTTGGTCACCTTGAACTCCGGCGCGTCGATCACGAAGCTCGGCGCCTTGATGGTGCCGCCCCCGCCGAGCGTCCACTTGAGCCCCTTCGCCTCCCAGTCGAGCGCGCCGACCCGCCACTCCACGGCCCCGCCCTCCAGCTTCATCGTCCCGAACTTGTCCTTGTGCAGCCCCTCGACCGTCGTCTCGAGGCTCTCGAAGTCCTCGTCCACGGCGCCGGCCTTCGTGTGCTTCCTGCCCGCCATCTCGGTGTCCTGGCTGGCGTAGCGCTCGACCACGTCCTTCGCGGTCGTCTCCTGCTTCCCGCCGACGGTCGTCTTCAGGGAGGTGTCGTAGTCCTCCTCGACCGCGCCCTCGACGTGGTCCCCCCGCTTGCCCCCGACGTGGACCTTCTGGTCGCCGCCCACGTCCACCGCCTGCTGCGCGCCGACCGTGACGACGTTGTCGCGGTGGGCGTGGAGCTCGAGCAGCTCCTCGCCCCTCTTGTCCTCCATCATGATCTGGTTGAACCCCTCGCCCCCGGGCGACGTCTTGCTCTTCCAGATCGAGCGCGTCTTCTCCGCCGGCAGCTTCAGCGGCGAGGCGCTCCATGCGTTGTGCAGGCGGCCGACGACGACGGGCTCGTCCGGGTCGCCGTCGAGGTACGCGATGATGACCTCCTCGTTCACGCGCGGCAGCATCACCATGCCGTAGTCGAGCCCCGCCCAGCCCTGCGAGACGCGGACGAAGCGGGTCGGGTTGCCCTCGTGCAGATCGCGGCGATCCCACCGGAACTCGACCTTGACGCGGCCGTGCTCGTCGACGTCGATCTCGTCCACGCCGGCCTTGTTGCCGACCACGAACGCGGTCTGCGTGCCGAAGATGCGCGGCTTGGGCCGGCGCGCAGGGCGCCACGGGTCGCCCGCGGGCACGCAGACGAGCGCGTGCCGCCGCACCGGGTGCCCGTCGGCCCCCTCCGTCACCGTGCAGCGCGACCGGATCACGAGCAGCTGGCCGTTGACGTCGGCGCGCGGGTGCTTCTCGACCGTGAAGCGGCCGCCGGCGCCGAGCGCGAAGCTCGTGTGGCACTCGAGGACGCGCCGCTCCGACCGAGCCTCTTCCAGAGCCCGCCGGGCGAGCGCCTCGCCGTGCTTCTCGGTGGCGGCGGTGAACCTGTTCGTCGAGAACTCGTACCGCTCGAGCGTCGCCTCGCGGACGAAGGCCCTCTGCGACGCCTCGGCCCGCTGCTCGAGGACGTACTCCGGCTTCTTGAAGTCGTAGTCGCGCACCGTGATCATCGACGTCTCGATCGACGAGGTGATCGCGATGAACGAGACCGTCGGGCCCGCCGCGCTCATGCCGGCGCCCGCCGGCGGCACGAACGGCACGCGGGGCGCGCCGCCGTCGGTGAAGGCCGTGTCCTCGGTGAGCACCCAGTCGCTGCTCCCGGACCCGTGATCGAAATACGAGATGAGGCCCTCTTCCGCGAGGGCGCGGAACATGAAGTCGAAGTCGGTCTCCCCGTACTGGACGCGGTACTCGCGCGCCGGCCGGTCCGGCGAGGCGATGCGCGATCGCGGCGCCGGGATCCGGCCGCCGTACGCCCCCGCCACGACCTTGCAGACGTCGTCCGCCGTGAGGCCCTGGAAGATGCGGTGATCCGCGCCCCGCGTGGCGAGCCACAGCGGAGGCACGACGGCGAGCTCGTAGCGCGACACGCCGGTGGGCTCCGCCGAGAGCTGCCGCACCCGCCGCACGATGCCGTGAACCCTCTTGAGGAGGGGCTCGCCGTCGAGCTCGACGACGATCTCCTCGCCTACCACGCTGGAGAGATCGACCTCCGGATCGGTGCTCACCACGTCGAGGGTCAGCTCGAAGAGCTCGTTGAGCGCGTCCCTGTAGTCGAGCTGGTGGACCTCGAAGCCGGTGACTCCGGAGCGGGGGAACGTCAGGCGCACGTCGATGGCCATGGTCGGGTCTCCTCGGGGGCGCGCCGCCGGGCGCGGCGGTCATTTCGGCTCGTTCGGGCTCTTCCCGGCGGGAGAAGAGCGGGACCGGTGCTGCCAGTAAAGCTCTTGCCAGCGCTGGTAGGCCGCCTGGTCGCGCGCCAGGCGATCGCGCCAGAAGCCGTCCACCGCGAGGCGCGCCTCGGGCTCCCGGAGCCCGTACTGCGCGAAGAGGGCCTCGGCGCTGGCGGGGGCGACGGCGAGGTCGGCGCAGAGGGCGGCGTACTGCTCGAGGGGCAGCGCCGGCCCCGGCGGTGCGCCCGCGGGCGCAGCCGGCGCGGCGCGCGCGCTGGACGAGAACGGCAACGCCGCGCCCGCGGGCGCTCCGGACGTCGGCTGCGTTCCGGTCAAGCTGGTGAAGTGGCGCATGCCCCTGGGCACCTCGGCCGCGGCTGCGCCGAGGCGCGCGGGCTCCGGCGGCGCAGGGAGGCCGAACGGCAGCACGGGCGCGGAGGACGCGGCGTCGGAGGTGGGCTGCGTCGACCGGAGATCGGTGAACTTGCGCATGCCCGGCGGGACCAGCGACGCCGGGTCGGCCGGCGCCGGCGGGGCGCGGGGCGGCTCGGCGGCGGTCGGCGCTGCGCGCAGGAAGCTGGGCACCGCCGGCGCGCGGCGCGGGGCAGGGTCGCCGGTCGGTCTGGGCGCGGGGGGCTCGCTCGGCCCGGCCGGCGGAGACGTCTCCGGGCGAGCCGCGCCGGCTCCCTCCACGCGTGCGCCCGGCGGCTCCGGGGGCAGCGCGAGAGATCGGGGGCGAGACGCGTTGGGCGATGGGATCATCAGCAGGCGCTTGAGCTGTTTCGTTATCATCGCTGTCCCGCCGCTCCGATGCGCTCCAGGCCGGCTCGCCGTCGTGGATGTCCACGACAGGTACCACGGTGCCGGCGTCGTCGCGGACCACGAAATCCCCTCCCGCCCCTCGCGCGGCTCAGGTAGAGAGCTCTGGCTGGGCCCGCCCGTTGCGCCGTGGAGCTGCCCCCCATGTCCGATTCCTACATCTACCAGCGCGATATCGAGGCATACGGCCGCTTCACCGCGTCGCAGATCCGGAAGCTCATCGTGCCGGTCGATGCGGGCTTCCAGCAGGCCCTGCGCGCCGTCGCGGCGCGGCTCGACGCCGCGACCGAGGCCTCGCGCAAGGCGATGGTGGAGGCGACGGCGGCCGCGGCGGCGGCCCCGGCGTCCAGCGCCGCGAGGAGACGCGAGGCCGCCGCGGTCGCGAGGGGGCGCGACCTGCTGCGCCGCATCGTCGAGCGCGCCGCGTCTCGGCCAGGCGGGGTCGCGCTCGCCCGCGACCTCCTCCAGGGCCAGAGCCTCGCCACGGCGCTCCGCGCCCGCCCCGCGAAGCTCGCCGAGGCGCTGGCGCACGCGGCGGAGGTGCTCGAGCAGCGCAAGCGTCCGCTGCCCGAGCGCGAGGCGTGGGTGGCCGAGCTGGAGCGCGCCCGGGAGGCCCTCGATCCGTTCCTCCGGAGCGTGCGCAAGGCCCGGCTCGCCCGCCGCACGATGACCCCCGAGGCGAAGGCCGCGCGCGCCGAGTGGCTCACCGTCTACGGTGCGGCGAAGCTCCTCGTGAAGTGCGTGCTCCGGCTCCACGGCAAGGTGTCCCTGATGCCGCAGGTCTTCGACGATCTCGCCGGCGCAGGCCGCGCCCCCGGCGAGCCGGTGAGCCCGGCGCAGCGTCCGGCCACCCGCGCCGCGTGAAGCCTCCTGTCCTCTCCAGGGTCTGACCGCATCCGCCCCGCAGGCCGCGACGTCGCGGGGCCGAGGCGAGCGCGCTCGCCGCCCGGCGCGGGGAGCGACGATGTCGAGCCGCCAGGAAGACGGGCCTACCGCGCCGCGAGGTGCGTCCGGAAGAACCGCACCAGGTGCCCGTACTGGAGCACCTGGTTGTCCCGCTTCTGCACGCCGTGCCCCTCGTCGGCGAACAGGATGAGCTCCGACGGGATCTTCTTCGCCTCCAGCGCCTGCTGGATCTGCACCGACTCGCCCGCAGGCACGCGCGGATCGGTCACCCCCTGCATGATCAGCAGAGGCGCCTTCACCCGATCGAGGTGCGTGATCGGCGACAGCTTGAGGAGCGCCTCCCGGTCCTTCTCGGGATCTCCGTACTCGGAGATCCGGAGGATGCGCCGGTAAGGCGCGGTGTTCTGGAGGAACGTCACCAGGTTGCTCATGCCGACGACGGCCGCGCCCGCGTCGTAAGCGCCGGCGAACATCGTCATTCCGATCAGCGCGGCATAGCCGCCGTAGCTGCCGCCGAAGACGCCGACCCTCGGCGGCCGGCCCTCGTGACCGAAGCTCGCCCTGACGAACTTCGCGGCGTCCTCGATGTCCGTGATCACGTCGAGCCGCTTCGCGCCGTCGTCCGCGTGCAGCCAGGTCTTGCCGTAACCGTCGCTCCCCCGGACGTTCGGCTCCACGAACACGAACCCCGCGTCCACGAAGATCTGCGCCCGCGCGTTGAACCCCGCCCTGGTCTGGCTCTCCGGGCCGCCATGGAAATGGACGATGACCGGACACGGCCGCTCGCACTGGGCAGGGCGCCGTACGAACATCGGGATCTGCGCCCCGTCGCGCGCCGGATAGGACTCCAGCGTGACCGCCGCGAACGCGTCCGGCGGCATCTCCGGCATGCTCGGGGTGTGCCACTGCGTCAGCTTGCCGGTCGTCCAGTCGAGGACGTAGCTCGCCGCCGGCGCCCTCGAGGTCTCCAGGAGCAGCGTCGTGAACCGGCCGTCCGGCGTCGTCGCGACCGGCACCACGTGATCCGCCGCCGGCAGCGCGGGCAGCTTGACCTCGCGGTACGACCTCGCGTCGAGCGCGCGGAGCCGCGTGTAGCCCCGCTCGTTCACCGTGTAGAGCACCCGCTTCCGCGCCCGATCGATGGAGAAGGCGCTGACGTCGAACGGGATCTCCGGCGTGATCGGCGTGAGCTTCCCCGCCTTCCAGCTGCAGAGCCGGCGGTGCTCCCCGAGGCGCGGCGTGAGGACGAGGACCTCGCCGGGCGCCGCGCCGTACATGGCCCTGTAGTCCTCGCGCTCGCCCTGCCCGAAGAGGGGAGTCAGCGTCCCGGCCGCCGGATCGGCCTTTGCGGCGCCCGGCGCCCACTCGTAGAGCTCGCTCATGTTGGAGCCGACGTCCTTGGCGAGCAGCAGGCGGCCCCCCGCCGCGGCGTCCACGGCGCGCCAGATGCCCTCGCGATCGAACACGAGCTCGCGCCGCTTCGACGCGATGTCATACCGGTAGATGGCATACGCGTCCTTCTTGATGTCGTTGGCCCGGTGATAGACGGTTCGCCCGTCGTCGGAGACGAGCTGCAGCTGCGTCTGCACGCCGGGCTTGTGCTGGATGGCGAGGAGCGGCCCGCCCTTCGCGTCCTGGAGATAGAGCCCGGGGTTCTCCTCGCCCTTGCGATCGCGCGAGAGGACGAGGTGCGCGCCGTCCGGCGTGACGTCCACCACCACCGTCGGATCCTCGCCGCCCGTCAGCTGCAGCGGGAAGCGCTGCGGCCCATCGAGCCGGAAGACCTGCCTCGTCCCCGTGATCGTCCAGGTGAAGTAGAGCGCCTTGCCGTCCGGCCCGAGGACGCCGCCCCCGGGCGCGCGCACGTCGAGCAGCGCCTGGATCCGGCGCGACACGTCGTCCGGGAGCGGAGGCGGGGCGTAACGTGCCAGGATCTCAGGCGAGACGCTCGCCGCGCCGTGGCCCTCGTACCCCGGCCGCTCGGGCGCAGGCCGCGGCGCCTCGGCGGGGGCCGACGGCGAAGGCGGCGCGGGCGCGGCCGGCCGGGGCGCGGCCGGCCGGGGCGCGGCCGGCGCAGGCGCCGTCGGGGCGGGCGCGCACGCCGCCGAGAGGGCCAACAAGCCGAGCAAGGAGCGCAGCGCGCCGTCGTGGCGCGGGCGCCGCGTCGAACGGGACGACATGCCGCGCATTTCGCCGGAGCGGCGGCGCCCCGGCAAGGTCAAAGGCCGCGGCGCGACCGGCCCGGATCGCCGGAGCGGCGGCGCCCCGGCGACGCCCGATGCCGCGGCGGCGACCGGGGCGGCTCAGTCGGGCTCGCCCGGGAGCCTCAGGCGGCCGAGGGCCGCTTCCGCCGCCGCGAGCTCCGCCGCGATCTTCCGCAGCAGCTCGGCTTCCTCCCCCTGGAGCGAGATGTTCGGGACGAGCGCGTTCAAGGCCCGGCGGTTGTACGCGAGCCCGAGCGGCGAGCCCTTCTCGAGGTTCATCGCCATGGACTCGGCCAAGAGCGAGAGCGCCTCCCGGTGCAGCCCCTTCGCCGAGAGCACCTCCGCGAGCGCGGCCGTCGAGCGGGCCAGGCCGATGAGATCGCCGAGCGCCTCCTCGGCCTCGATCGCCGCGGTCAGGCGCTGCGTCGCGCGATCGAGGCGGCCCTTGCGGAGCTCCAGCCGGCCGATCGTCTCCCACACCCGGGCGATCTCCCGGGTGTCCCCGAGCTGCTTGTAGGTGCGCTCGGCGGCGAGCGCGTGATCGATCCCCATCGACAGGGCGTCGGACTCGCGCCCGGGCCGGGCGGGGACGTGGAGCGGGATCCGCGCGAAGAGGTGATCCGTCTCGGCCAGCTCGACGCGCGCCACCGGATCGACGCGGGCCCGCTCCTCGAAGACCCGGCGCGACTCGGTGAGGAGGTGCGTCGCCCGGACGGGATCGCCCATGCGCACGTAGACCGCCGCCTGATCGTTGAGCAGCCGGGCCGAGCCGAGCGCGTCCCCGGCGTCGAGCAGCAGGCGGCTCGCCGTCGTGAGCTCCTCGAGCGCGCGCTCCAGCGAGCGCATGTCGCCGAGGTCGTAGCAGACGCTCGCGATGAGCGCGGCGACCTCGGCGTGCAGCTCCGGCGGGTCGCCCTGCGTGAGGAGCGCCCGCGCGGCGTCGAGCACCTCGAGCGCGCCCGCGAGCGTGAACGCCGGATCCGGGCCGGCCGCCTGCCATTGCACCCGGGCGATGCCCGCGAGCGCGCCGATCCGGAGCCGCCGGCGCGCGGGGGTGGCCGGCAGGCCGTCGAGCAGCGCGAGCGCCTTCTGCCCGTAGCTCAGCGCCTGGGGATACGCGCCCATGGCGGCCGCCTCCGCCGCGGCCGCGCGGTAACGCCGCGCCGCCTCCTCGAGCTCGCCGGCCTCGGTCAGGTGGGCTGCCGCGCGCGCGTCGTGGGGCCGGCGTCCGGCGCTGGCCGCGGGGGCGCTCGGCGCCTCGGCGGGGTCGCGCTCCGGCGGGGCCGGGTGCACGGACACGCCGAGCGGCGCCGCGCCGCGCAGGGATTCGGCCGCCGCGCGCGCCGGGTCGACGCGCGCTCCGCCGGCGGCGTCGGCCGCCGGAGGCCGGAAGGACGGGCGGGAGCCGCCGGGAGACGACCGCTCGGATAGCGCGGCGGGGACGCGCAGCGCGGCCCCGCGGAGCGAGCGGCTCGGCTCGTCCGCCGGGGCGCCGGCGCCGCCGGGCACGAGATCGCGGGGGACCCGCACCGGCCCCGGGATGGGCGCGTCCAGCGAGTCGGGCGGGGCGTCGAACCGGACGGACTCGGGCGGCTCGGAGAGGCGGCGGCTCTCCGGGTTGCGGTGGAACAGCTCGGCGTAAGGCCATGGCGGGTTGCCCGGCCCGGCGGGCGCGATCGGCGTGGACCTGTCCTGGCCGACGCGGGGCGGCGCGCGCCGCGCGCTGCTCATGGACGGGCCGCCGACATAGGCCGCGACCGGCGGCGGCCGCAGCGTGTCCGCCGCGCGAGGTACCCCGCCGCGCGCCGCCGTGAGCGCGGCGTCGGCGCCCTTGTCCCGCTCGTCGGCGGCCGCCGCGCCGCTCGCCTCGGGGCCCTGCGACGCCGCGGCGGCGGGCGCGCCCGGCGATGCGGCGGTCGGCGGGGGCATCACCGCGCTCGTGCGCGGCGTCGCGACGGCGGGGATCGACGTGGACGACGGGGTGGTCGCGATCGGCGCCGCCGCGCCGGGCCTCGCCAGCCCGGCGGCCCGCGCGGCCACGTCGTCGCCGCGCGGCGCGGCGGTGGGAGCGGGCGGCGCGGGAGGCGCCGCGGCGAGGCCCGGCGCGGGGTCGGGCGCGGCGGTGCGCGGCTCGTGCGCGGCGGGAGCGTCCGGCGCGACCGGCTCCTCGCTGAGGAGCGTCGCGAGCCGCCGGTGCCACAGCCGCGCCAACGACGGGAGGATCGACCCGCGGAGCGCCTCGACGGTCGTCGGCGGGAGATGGAACCGGCCCTCGCCGCGGTCCTCGACCGGAACGCCGGCGTCGGCGGCGCGCTGCAGCGCCTCGAGCACGTCGACCGCGTCCACGCGGAGGAGCGCGGCGACGAGCTCGCTCTCGAACCCCGAGCCGACGATCGCGCCGGCCCGGAGCACCCGGAGCACCTCGCCGGGCAGCTCGCGCAGCGCGATCTGCGCCGGCGGCGGGGGCGCGCTCACGCTCGTCAGCGTGGTCGTCGCCTCCGGCGGCCGGAGGATCGCGTCGGGGCCGAGGGCGGCGCGCACCGCGTTGAGCAGCTCGCCGGCCGGGCCGGCGGGCGCGTGCAGGCGGAAGGACAGGACGAGCGCGACCCGGAGCGCCTCGGGGCGGGACATCACCCGCCGCAGCACGTCGAGCGAGGCGTGATCGGCGAGCTCCACCGCGTCGAAGACGATGGCCCACCTGCGATCGGTCTGCTGCGCGAGGCGGTTCGCGGTCTCGATGAACTCGACGTCGACCATCCGCTCGTGCACGTCGCCGAGGAGCCGGCGCCGGAGCCCCGAGACGACGCGGCTCCGCGCCTGATCGAGCAGCGGGGGCGCCCCGCCGACGAGCCGCTCGACCTTGGTCCTCACCTCGTGCAGCGGCCCCAGCGTCACCTCCGGCACGTCGCAGCGCACGCGCAGGATGCGCAGCCCGAGGTGGGACGGAGGCTCGCCGGGGACGATGTCGAGCAAGGCCGTGTGCCTGCCCTCAGAGACGCGCTGCCAAAGCTGTTCCACGGTCCGCTCCTTCCGTATGGCTCGCTCGGAGGCCTCGCACGACTGCGCCCGCTCTTTGTAGACGTTTCCCGTACCGCACGTCATGGGAATGGCAGCGTTTTCGCCGGGACCTCGCGGCGAGCGCGCCCGGTCGCGTCGTCGCGTCGTCGCGCGCGAGGGCGGGACGACGCGCGCGCCCGGGTCACGGCCGCCGGACGAACCTGTAGATCTCGCCGTCCTGCGAGAGCACGTAGAGCTCGCCGCGCGCGTCCTCCCCGAACGACGTCACGCGCGAGAGGGCGCCGTCGGGATCGAGGATCGGCTTCCAGTCGGTCGGCTCCGTCGCGCGCCCGTCCTTCCAGCGGAAGCTGCGGAGGATCGCGGTGCAGTAGTCCGCGTAGAAATAGAGCCCGTCGAGCTCCGGCAGCTCCGCGCCGCGGTAGACGAAGCCGCCCGTGATCGAGCAGCCGTCGTTGTGGGGGTACTCCAGGACCGGCGGCGTCAGCCCTTCGCGGCTGCAGGGGAGGTCGTGGAGGCAGTGCCCGTCCCCCTCGACCACGTTCCACCCGAAATTGTGGCCCGCGAGCCGGTCGACAGGCACGACGTGGACCTCCTCGTAGCGGTCCTGGCCGACGTCGGCGATGTACAGGTCGCCGGTCTTGCGGTCGAAGCTGTAGCGCCACGGGTTCCTGAGCCCGATCTGCACGATCTCCGGCGCGGGCCGCTCCTGCCCGTGGCCGTTCACGTCGAGCGCCAGCATCTTGCCGAGCAGCGAGCGCCGGTTCTGCCCGTGGCCGTGGGGATCGTCGCGCTTGCCGCCGTCGCCGGTGCCGACATAGAGCCTGCCGTCCGGCCCGAAGGCGAGGTGGCCGCCGTTGTGGTTCGAGTACGGCTGCGCGACGTGGAGCAGCTCGCGCGCCGTGGCCGGATCCGCGCGCTCGGGGTCGCCCTGCGCCGCGCGGTACTCGACGACGCGGGTGTCGCCGCGCCGATCGGTGTAGTTGACGAAGAAGCGCCCGTTCTCGGCGTAGCGCGGGTGGAACGCGAGCCCGAGGAGGCCTTGCTCTTCCCCGGTCGAGACGAGCGCAGAGACGTCGAGGAACGGCGTGCCCTGGGCGCGGCCGCCCGCAAGGACGCGGATCCGCCCGGGTTTCTCGACGACGAAGAGGCGCTCGCGCGCGTCGCCCGGCGCGAAGGTGAGCGCGACGGGCTGGTCGAGCCCGCGCGCGAACACGGAGAGCGTCACCGCGCGGGCGGCGTCCGCGGCCGGCGGCGGCGGCGGCGCGGGCGAGCCGCACGTGCAGCCGGGAGCGAGCGCCGCCGCGACGGCGGCGGCCGCGATGGGGCCGCGACCTAGTAGCCCCAGAGGAACTCCGCGCGGGCGAACGCCGTGAAGTAGCTCCCCGGACCGTCGCCCGCGCCGGGGAGGAGCAGCGTGTACTTGCCGGCGAAGCCCGCGGCGAACTGGCGGTTGAAGGCGTAGTCGATGCCGAACGGGACCGAGACCCCGAACTGCCCTCGGTGGCAGCTCGGCTGACCATACGAGCCGCACGGCGCGAGGCGCACGCTGTCGTAGGCGCCGGTCATGACGCCGATGTACGGCACCCACTGCAGGATATCGATGACGTAGGTGGCGCCGGCCGACGCGCCGAGGAACATGAGATCGCCCCCCGGGTGCGACGCGGTGTCGAGCTCGACGATCGCGTTGAAGGCGTCCGTGAGCCCGTAGGCGACGTGCAGGCCGCCGCCGAGCCCCGGGTACGTCCCGCCGTCCGCGAGGAGCGCGTACCCGATGCTGGCGCCTGCGTGCCATTGCCGTTCGAAGGCGTCGGCCCGCGAGGGGGCGAGGAGCGCGGCGAGCGCGAGCGCGGCGGCGGCGGTCAGCAGGGGGGCAGGGGAGCGTCTCATGGTCGGTGGCGGCGAGCAGCCCAGGGCGCCCCCGCGCCGAACCAGGGAGCGAGGGCGACGGCGGCGCGCGCCGGGCGCTCGAGGGGCGCGCGCGGCGCGAGGCTAGCACGCGCGCCGCGGGACATGCTCAGCGGAGCTGCTCGCGGCGGGGGGAGGCGCGGGACGCGCCCGCGTCCTCCTCCTCGAACTCCTCGGCGTAGACCCGCGCCGCGGGGTCGGCCGCGCCGTGGCCCGGATCGATGCGGAGCGAGGGCTGGGGGAAGCGGACGCCGGCCGCCCCCGAGACCCCGGGGAAGGTGTAGAGGATCTCGCCGCGATCGCCGATCTCGACGCCCACCTCGTCGGGGCGCTCCTTGGCGAGCTCGGTGAGCAGGGCGTCGGCCTCCGGGGCCGGCAGGTCGAGCGCGACGCCGACCTCCTGCGCGGTGAGCGGGCGGCGGCGGTGCGACGCGAGGGAGAAGATCGCCTGGGCCTGCGCGTCGCGGGAGGCCTTCACCCCGGACCGGGAGAGCTTCCGCCCGCTGATGAGGAGGAGCAGGCCGAGCGTCAGCGCGATGAACCCGATCGGCAAGCCGATCGCGAGCCCGGCGATCGAGCCCGGGAACAGCGCGGCCGCGCCCAGCCCGAGGAGCAGCGCCAGCGCGGTGCCCCCGATGAGGACCAGCCAGCCGAGCACGCCCGCGACGGCCCCGCCGACCGTGGACGGCTTCCCCGCCAGGCTGACCGATTTGCCCGCGAAGGGCAGGCGCTCCCGGCCGCACGCGGTGCAGTACGCCGCGAGCCCGCGGTGGATGACCGGCGCGTTCTTTCCGCAATGAGGACACATGAGGACTCTCTCCGCGAGCAGCTCTTCGCGAGCCAGGCTGTAGCGTAGGAACCGAGCTCCCCCACCGCCAGATGTACGATGATGTGCTCTCCAGGTTTTTCGGGGGCATGCCGCGGAACGCCGGCGCGGTGGGGGTCCGTCCCGGCGCGATGCGCCCGGCGCGCGGGCGTCAGAGGCCGAGGTAGCGCGCGATCTCGGCGCGGGCCGGGTCGGAGGCCACGGCGCGCAGGGCCTCGTACCGGCGTTGCCACGCGGCCGCGCTGCCGTCGTCTCCGCGCCACCGCGCCGCTTCGGCCCGGGCGAAGGCGACGTGGCGGAGCGAGAAGCGGGGGGCGTCGAGCGCGAGGAAGGCGTCGAGCCACACCTCGGCGTCCCCTTCGCCCTCGCCGAGCAGCTGCGCCGCGAGCGCGGCGTACGGGACGAGCGCGGGCGGCGCGTCGCCCCGGCGGCGGAGGGCGGCGTAGCGGAGCGCGCGGCGCGTGGCCGGCGGCGCGTCGCGCGCGGCGCTCCAGGCGGCGAGCGCGCGCGCGAACGCCGGCTGGTCGCCGCGCGCCCAGGGCGCGTCGAGGCGCGCGAAGCCGACCCAGGGCCACGCAGCCGAGAGGTCCGCCGGCAGCAGCGCGGGCGGGCCGCCCTGCCGGAGCGGCGAGCCGCCCTCGGAGGGGGCGAGGGCGAGCCGGGTCCACCGCGCGCGCGCCTCGAGCAGCGCGAGCCCGGCGAGCCCCGGCGGCGCGTCGACGGCGCCCGCCGCGCGCGCGGCCGCGGCCTCCTCGTCGGCGAGCACCGCCGCGTGCGCGGCGTCGAGCCGGCGCCCCAGCGAGGCGAGGAGCTCGGCTCGCTGCAGGTGCACGGCCGCGCGGAGGGCCGGCGGCGCGGCGGCGAGATCGACGCGCTCGATGAGGTCGAGCGCGCGCGGGCGATCGCCGGCGAGGGTCCACGCGCTGGATCGCGCGAGCGCGCGGGCCGCCTCCGGCGCGAGCTCCGGGGCGAGCGCGCCGAGGCGATCCAGGGCGTCGATCGCGCCGGGCGCGTCGCCCTCCAGGGCGAGCTCGCGCGCGGCCTTCAGCGCGAGGGATCCCGCGGCGGCGCGCAGGGCGTCGCCGTCGGACGGCGAGAGCTCGGGGGCGGCGGCCAGCTCGGCGGCGCGCGCCGCGGCGCGCGCGCGCAGCGAGCCGGCGACCACGGGCCTCGCGAGCCCGCGCTCCGGCAGCCAGTCGAGCGCGCGCAGCGAGCCCGCGCTCCGCGAGAGCGCCGCGCCGGCCGCCGCGCGCGCCGGGGCAGCGCCGGCTCCGGCGCCTCCGAGCACGACGGCGTCCGCGCCGGCCGTCTCGGTCCCGTCGCCCTCCGGCCGCGCGAGCGCGGCGGCCTCGATGGCGTCGAGCGCGCCGTCCTCCGCCAGCGCGACGGCGAGCAGATCGCCGCGGGCGTCCGGATCGAGCGCGTCGGCCGAGACGAGCAGGTCCCGGATCGCGCGCGCGGCGCGCCCCTTCGCGTCGGCGGCGTCGTCGCGGGCGGCGGCGAGGCGGGCGCGCTGCGCGAGCCGCGCCTCCACGGCGTCGGCCACGCCGGCCTCAGGGGCCTCCGGCATCGGCGGGGGCTCCACGCCCGCCCGGGCAGCGCAGGCGACGAGGACGGCGCGGACCTCGCCCCAGTTGCGCGCCATGCCCGCGTGGCGCTTCGAGGCCCGGTCGTCCTGGGTCAGCGTCAGGAGCTCGGCGCCGCGCTTCGCGTCCGCGCTCGTGCCGAGGCAGAGGATCGCGGCGATCGTCGTGCGCAGATCCTCGTCGCGGGGGTCCATCCCCGCGTAGCCGTTCGCGATCGCGAGCGCGCGCGGCAGGTCGCCCTCGGCGAGCGCCGCGCGGAGGGTCTGCACGCGCACGTGCCAGTCGGGCCAGCGATCCGGCTGCCCGAGGAGCGCGCGGCGGTCGCCGAGCCGCGCCGCCTCGCGCGCGAGGCTCGGCGCGCCGCGCGAGGGCCCCAGCTCGTCGAACGCGATGCGCCTGGAGCCGGCGGCGACCGTGGCCTCGGCCGTCGCCACCGCCTCGGTCGCCCTGGCGAGCGCCGCGCCGTCCGGCCGGCCGACGGCGGCGTCGACGTACTCGGCGATCGCGGCGCGCACGCCGAGCTCCTCGGCCAGCGCGCTCGCCGCGCCGTAGGTCCACGGCAGCCGCGACGGCAGCGCGAACCAGCGGATTTCGGGCCGGCAGTCGGGGAGCGCGGGGCCGCGCGGCGCCTCGATCGACGCGAGGCACGCCGCGGCGCTGCGCCTGCCGGCGAAGACCACCGCGACGGGCGCGAGGAGCACGAACACGAAGAGCGCCACGGCCGCCGTGGCGAGCACCAGGACGAGGGCGCGCTGCCAGCGCGGCCGCGGGGCCGCGGCGCCGCGGTGCGGGAGGGAGCCGTCGCCTTCACGGGGCCGTGTCGTGGGCTGCGCGCGCACGGGACCGCTATTAGCCCACGGCACGGCCGAGCGACACTGCCTCGGCGGCGCGGCCCGCGGCGTCGGCCGCGCCGCCCGCCGCGTCGCGCCGGCGCGCGGCGCTACGGAGCGCTGTGGCTCTCGCCGGCCGCGGCGTCCGGGGCGAGCAGCGCCCCGGCGAGATCGGCGACCGCCGACAGATCCTCGACGCGGTCGACCTCGAGCTCGAGCCCGCGGGCGAGCTGCGGCGCGCTGGCGAGGGCGACCTCGGCGACGGTGAGCGTCCTCCCGGTGAGCTGGTGGAGCGACGTCACGCCGTGCTCGCGGATGCCGCAGGGCACGATCAGCTCGAACGCCCTGAGGTCTACCGCGATGTTGAACGCGAAGCCGTGCATGGTGAGCCAGCGCGAGAGGCGCACGCCGATCGCGCCGAGCTTGGCGAGCTCGCCCGCCCACGCGGAGCCGCCCCACTGCTCCGGGGCCGCGCGATCGACCCAGACGCCGATCATCCCGTCGACCACGCCGGCCTCGACGTAGTGCTCGCGCGCGAGCAGGATCATCACCTCCGCGAGCGACCGCACGTACCTGCGCACGTCGCACCGGTCCGGGCGGAGATCGAGCAGCGGGTAGCACACGAGCTGGCCGGGGCCGTGGTAGGTGACGTCGCCCCCGCGGCCCGTCGCGACGAGGTCGATGTCGCGCTCGTTCAGCGCGCCGGAGTCGAGCAGCACGTTCTCCGGGTTCGCCCGCGGGCCGAGCGTGATGACGGGGTCGTGCTCCAGGAGCAGGATCGTGTCGCCGATGCGCCCCTCGGCGCGCGCCTCGACGAGCTGCTTCTGCAGATCGTGGATCGGGGCGTAGCGGCGCCGGCCGATCCACACGGCGCGCGCGCGCCGCGGCTTCGGCGGCCCGAGCTCGGCGCCCTGGTCTCGCGGGGGCTCTAGGAGATCGCGGAGCGAGGTGGTCGGCATGGTCTACTCCGGGACCTTCTCGCCGTGCGCGCGCCGCTCGTCGCGGTAGGCCTCGATGTGCGTCGTGAAGCTCGCCGCGACCTCGGGGTCGAACTGCGAGCCCGAGCACCGCTCGATCTCGGCCACCGCGACCTCGTGCGGGAGCGCCCGGCGGTACGAGCGGTCGCTCGTCATCGCGTCGTACGTGTCGGCCACCGAGATGATGCGCGCGATGATCGGGATCTCGTTGCCCCGCATCCGGAGCGGGTAGCCGCGCCCGTCCCAGCGCTCGTGGTGCAGGTGAACGCCGGGGATGAGCGGGTGCAGGAACTTGATCGGATCGAGGATGTCGCGCCCGTAGACGGGGTGCCGCTTGAACACCTCGTACTCGTCGTTCGTGAGCTTGCCCGGCTTGTTCAGGTTGAGCACGCACCCGATCTTGCCGATGTCGTGCATGAGTGCGCTCTGCCGGACGATCTCGATCTCGTGCGGGCCGAGGCCGAGCCGCTGCGCGAGCATCACCGCGTAGACGGCGACCCGATCCGAGTGACCCGCGGTGTAGCGGTCCATCTTGTCGATGGCCTTGGCGAGCCCCTCGATCGTCTGCTGGAACGTCGCCTGGAGGTCCTGGTAGAGGCGCGCGTTCTCGATCGCCGCCGCGGCGCGCGAGCCGATGATGCTGAGGAGCTTGCGCTGCCCCTCGTCGAAGCGCTTCGTCCGCGTGAACGACGCGACGGCGACGAAGCCCATGAGCCGCTTCTGGATGCGGAGCGGCACCGCGACCAGCGACTGGAGCGGCAGCGACGGCTCCGCCGCGAAGAACCTGAGCCCCTTCATGCCCTGCTCGAGGAGCAGCGCCTCGGGGCGGAAATGATCGAGCACGAGCGCCGGATCGAGCCTCCCGAGATCGGCCTCCGGCGGGAGCGACGGGCTGCGGAGGTGCTGCCGCTCGAAGAAGCTCCCCTCGCCGTCGTCGAGCCAGGTCGAGATGAGATCGCCGCGCACCTCGTGCAGGCAGCTGTCCGCGACGGTCTCGAGCACCTGGTCGAGCGAGAGGCTCGCCGCGATCGCCTCGCTCACCTTGTAGAGCGACACCGCCTCGCGCAGCCGGATGTTCTCGGCGGCCATCCGCTGCTTCTCGATGCCGCGCTGGACCACGTGCACCACCTCGTCCAGCTTGAACGGCTTGAGCACGTAGTCGTAGGCGCCGCGCTTCATGGCGTCGATCGCGGTCTCGACGGTGCCGAAGCCCGTCATGATGACCGTGAGCGCGTTCGGCGCGGTCTTGCCGATCTCGTCCAGCAGCGCGATGCCGCCCATCCGCGGCATCTTGAGGTCGCTGATCACGAGGTCGTAATGACCCTTCGTGAGCTCGCTCAGCGCGCTGGTGCCGTCCTCCGCAGTGCGGACGTAGTAGCCCTCCATGCCGAGGAAGTCGGCCAGCATGTCGCGGATCACCTTCTCGTCGTCCACGACGAGGATGCGAGGGCGGTCTTCTGGAAACGTGGACATGCGGCCGGCAAGCCTACCAGATCCGCTCGCAGCCCATCGGTCCAAGGTGGGCGGGTCGGGCACACGGACGGACCCGCGCCCCGCGAGGACCGGTCGACCCTGAGGCGCTCAGGTAAGGCGGACGGCGTCGCGGGTAGGGGAGCGACGCGGCCGCCGACCGCGCGCGAGGTGGTCGCGGCGGGAGCGCCGCGGCCGCCGACCGCGACCGTGGCGGCCGGCCGCCTGCGTGCGCGGGACGGCGGCGCGGGCCGCTCAGTCCTCGTCGCCGGTCGAGATGATGGGGTGCCGGATGGTCCGGGGCGACTCGTCCAGATCCGGGACGCGGATCGAGATGGGCCCGGGGCTGCGGATGGAGGGGGGCGGCGCGGACTCGGCGTCCTCGGTGCGCAGCGGGATCATCCTGCTGCTCGGAGCGGGCTCGTCCGTGGCCGTCGTCAGCACCGCGACGGCCCGCTGCTCGCCGAGGGCGTGCTTCTGCTCGAGGAAGCGCAGGACCGACGGGCCGGTCGAGCGCTCGAGCGCCGAGCGCAGGTCGCCGGGCAGCGTCGACTCGATGATCATCTTCACGCCCGTGCGGGGGTGCTCGATCTCGATGCGCACGAGGTGCACGAACGAGCGGTCGAGCCCGTGCTTCTCCTCGAAGTAGCGGTTCGTGGGCACGTGGCCGTAGCGCTCGTCGCCGAGGATCGGGTGGCCGATCGCGGCGAGGTGCCGCCGGATCTGGTGCGTGCGCCCGCCGTCCGGGATGACGCGGAGGATCGAGTGGCCCGAGGCGACGGCGAGGCGGCGGTACCGCGTGCGCGCGGTGTACGTGCGCGTCCCCTCGCGGAGATCGCGGGTGATCGCGCCCTTGCCCGGGGTCACGCCCTTGGCCGCGGCGAGGTAGATGAGGCGCCCCGTCTTCGTGAGCGCCTCGCCCCAGCGCGCCGCTGCCTCCTCGTTTCGCGCGAGCATGACCAGGCCGCTCGTGCCCGGATCCAGCGCGTGCACGACCACGGGCGTCGTGGTGTTGCCCGGGATGCGGGCGCATCGGGCGAGCAGCGAGCCGAGGTACTCGGGCTGCGGCGCCACCGGCTCGTGCGGGCCCTTCTCGACGACAAGCACGCCGTCGTCGTCGTAGATGACCTTCGGCGCCGGCGGGGGCGTCCTCCGGAGGGCGGCGATCGTCTCGATCTCCTCCGTGAGCGGGATCATGTCGAGCGGCGTGAGCTCCGTCGACGAGTACCCGAGGCGGCAGAAGTGATCGAGGTCGCGCGCGAGCGTGTCGGGATCGCACGAGACGTAGACGAGCAGCGGCGCGCCGAGGCGCGCGATCGCCTCGCGCGCGGTCGGGGAGACGCCGCGGCGCGGCGGGTTCACCACGATGCCGTCGAACTTCTCCGAGCCGTTGACGAGCGAGCTCACGATCTCCGAGACGTCGCCGGTGCGCACCTCCACGCGCTGGCTCAGCCCCTGGGCCTCGGCCGCCGCGCGGGCGTTCGCCGCCGCGGGCGCGAAGGACTCGACCATCAGGACGCGGTTGCCGCCCTGCGCCAGGGCGAGCGAGATCGCGCCCGAGCCGCCGTACAGATCGAGGATGCGCGGCGGCTCCTTGCGCCGGGACGCCGGGCCCATCGGGGCCTCGCCCTCGATCACGGGCCCGTCGTTCTCGAGCGACGCGATCTCGCGGAGCAGGAGGGCGTGCACGCGCGCGGCCTGCGAGCGGTGCGCCTGCACGAACGAGCCGAACGCGGCGACGTGGTAGGTCTGCCCGATCCGGTCCTCCGCGTGCGAGACGCCGTCGAGCACGATCGTCTCGGGGCCGAGGATCTGCGGCGCCTCCGCGTCGTGGAAGTTCGCCGCGACGCCGATGACGCGGGGGAGCATCGGGCGGATGGCGCGGCCTGCCTCGCGCAGCTCGTCGCGCGTGCACGCGCGCTCGCGCTGGAGGACGAACGTGATCAGCACGAACGCCGGGTTGTCCTCGGTCGCGCCCATCTCCGCGTAGAGCGGCGTGCCGGGCGCGAGGTGGACCTCGCGCAGGTCGAGGGCGCGGAGCACGCCGCCGCGCGCCGGATCGTACGGCAAGAGCAGCGGCCGGACCTCCGGCGGCGGGGACGCGATCAGCTCGCGGAGCCGCGAGGTCACCGCCGCGAGGGCCGGGGCGAGGACCCGGCAGCCCGGGATGTCGACGACCTCGTGATGCCCTGTGCGGCCGTAGAGCCCGATCGCGCCGGAGGGGGCGACGATGAGCTTCGCTCGGCCGCGATAGCCGGTGATCGGATCAGCCGGGATGACCGGGCTCGTCTGGAGCAGCTCGAGCGACGGGTAGTGCGCGGCCGCGGACACGACCCTCGCGCGCTTCGTGCTGAGCTGCTCTGCGTAATCGCCCGCGATGAGCGGACAGCCCGCGCACTCGACCGAGTGCACGCACTCGATCAACGTGTTCGGGATCTCGCCTGCCTTCAATGTGCGCCGCACGGGCCCGGACAAAACGCCGCCGCCCGATCCCTCTGCGCCGGTGCTCTCGCCCAGCCCGTGCGGTTCTTCGATACCTGCGCCGGAAGCCATTCCGGGGGAGCTTACAGGGGCTCTCGGCCAGCGTCGAAGGTGTAAAGAGAAGTCCGTCGAGCTTTTCGTCTGCAGCGCTTCGACGTTCCGGGCGCGCTCGGGATCCCCGAAAAGCCCCGTGTCTCCCCGGCGGCCTGCGCGAGCGCCCGGACGGCGGGCCGTCCAGGCCGCGTTCGCTCCGTCGAGGCGGCCCGAGCCGAGGTAAGGAGCGGCGCGAGGCGCCGCCACATTGGCGCCCGCGCCGCTCCTTCCCTCGGGCCGCCGTGCCGTTCGCGACATCCGTGGGCGCAAATGGCGCGTCCGTCCCGCGCGCGCCGTGGATGAGGTGGTAGACTGAGCGCCTCTTGCGTCTTCCGATCGCTTCTCTCTTCGGCGTCCTGGCTGTGCTGTTCGCCCATGCGGCGCTCGCCGCGCCGGGCGACAAGGAGGCGAACCAGGGCATCAACGCGGCCCGGGGCGGGTTCTGCAAGCGGGCGATCCCGCTCCTCGAGTCCGCCGAGGGCCAGCGGCACCGCCCGAGCTCTGCGGTCCCGCTCGCCGACTGCTACGCGAAGCAGGGCGAGCTGCTGAAGGCGAGCGAGATCTATCACACGGTCGCGAGCGAGAAGAAGGAGCCCGGGTACACCGGCCGGGATGTCGTGGCCATCACATCGGCCAAGAAGAAGGCGGCGCAGCTCGACGCGCGCATCCCGACGCTCGTCGTCACGCCGGCGGAGCCCTACGCGGGGCTCGTCGTCGAGATCGACGGCGAGGCGATCGGCGACCCATCGACGCCGCAGCGCTTCGATCCGGGCAAGCCGCTCTCGGTCGTCGCCAGGGCCGAGGGGTACGAGGAGCTCTCGCAGAAGATCACGCTGAAGGAGAAGCAGCGGCGCGAGCTCAAGCTGCGCCTCAAGCCGAAGCCCGGCGCGGCGAAGCCGGCGGAGAAGCCCGTGGCGGCGAAGCCGCCGGAGCAGAAGCCGCCGGAGAAGCCTGCGGCGGCGAAGCCGCCGGAGAAGAAGCCGGTGGCGAAGAAGCCGCCGGAGAAGAAGCCGCAGAAGCCGGTGGCGAAGAAGCCACCGGAGAAGAAGCCGACGAAGCCCGTGGCGAAGAAGCCGCCGGGGAAGAAGCCGACGAAGCCCGCGGCGACGGAGTCGGCGGAAGACGAGCCGCGCGTCGCGGCCGGGCCCGACGAGAAGGCGAAGCCGCAGGTCGAGATGCCCGAGCCCACGCCGCCGGACGAGATGCCCGAGCCCACGTCGCCGGCCCGGCGCAAGCAGCGGAACGTGTGGATCGGCGCCGGCTTCCGGGGCTTCTTCGTCCCCCAGGTCATGTTCGGGCTCTTCGGAGAGGGCGGGCGGCACGCCTTCTTCCCCGGCGGAGACGTCTCGCTGTCCACGCGGCTCGGGCGGTTCGATCTCGTCTTCTCGGTCGCCTACGCGCGCTTCCGGTTGCAGGAGACGCCCTTCTTGCCGAACGGGCACCCCGACACCGACTACGAGATCATCGAGAGCGATCTCCAGGCGCTCCAGGCGGACGCCCGCCTGGTCTGGAACATTCCGCTCGATCGCGACGAGCGGTTCGCCTTCCGCGTCGGGGCTGGCCTCGGCGTGGGCTGGATGTTCATGGGCGAGCTCTACCGGACCCAGGCGTACCCCGGGGACGCCGTCCCCGGCGACCAGAGCACCTTCGTGCCGGGGGATCCGTACCGCTACAAGAAGTGCCGCGGGCCGAACAATCCGGAGGGGAGCTTCCGGTACTGCAACCAGCTCGACTACGACGCGGATCACTACCCCGGCTACGCCGAGCCGAGCTGGTTCACCCGCCCCAAGGGAAAGCCCCAGGGCCTGAAGCCGGTCGTCTATCCGTGGCTGCTCTTCCCCGAGCTCGGCCTCTCGTTCCGGCCGTGGGACCGCGTCGCCTTCGATCTGCGGGTCGGCGCCTCCGTGACGGGTCCGCTCGGCGCGCTCGGCATCCGCTTCGCGCTGTGAGCGGCGGGGCTCAGCGCTCGAGCTTCACGTCGCGGCGGAGCTTCCGGGAGACCACGGCCTCGAGCGTGCTCCAGAGCTCCTCGCCGGTCCGCTGCGCCACCCAGCGGCCTTCCGGCTGCAGGTAGTCGAAGTGCCACGCCGCCCGCTCGGCGGCCATCCAGATCTGCCGCGCCGCGCGGTGGCTGTTGACGACGTACTTGACGCCGTCCTCGAACTCCAGCGTGAGGATGCCGCTCTGCAGGTCGGCCTCCACGCCGTCGGGGATCTCGTTGATCGCCCGATCCAGCGCGCGCAGCGACCGATCGGCCACGGCGTCGAACTCTCGCTCCGACAGGGGCTCTCCGCTCATGCCGCTCGGCTTACAACGGCGCGCGCCGCGGCGGTATGGGGAAGCGCCGGAGGCCGCTCACTCCCAGGGCACCGTGTAGAGCTTCACGTTGCTCATCGCCTTCATCGCCTCGACGACGCCCTCCTTGACCCCGGTGCCGCTGTCCTTGATGCCCCCGAACGGCGACAGCTCGGAGCGGTACCCCGGCACCTCGCGCACGTTGACCGTGCCGCAGCGCAGCTCGCGGACGAGCCGGTGGACGTGCCTCATGTCGTTCGTGCAGACGCCGGCGGAGAGGCCGTAGCTCGTCCCGTTCGCCACCGCGATCGCCTCGTCGATGTCCCTCACCCGGAGGATCGGCGCGTGCGGGCCGAAGGTCTCCTGCTGCACGGACGGGGCGTCGCGCGGCACGCGATCGATCACGGTGGGGCCGTACAGCGCCCCGCGGCGCTCGTTCCCGAACAACAGCTCGGCACCCCGCGCGAGCGTGTCCGCCGCGGCCGCCTGGAGCTGCCGCGCCGCCGCCTCGGAGATCACCGTCCCCATGTCCGTCGCGGGGTCGCGCGGATCGCCGACCTTGATCTGCGCCGACGCGGCGGCGAGGCGCGCGGCGAACTCGTCCGCGACGCGCTCGCTCACGATGAGCCGCTTCACCGCCGTGCAGCGCTGCCCCGAGTTCTTGTAGCAGCCGTAGACGGCGAGCCGCACCGCCTCGTCCAGATCCGCGTCGTCGAGCACGATGAGCGGATCGTTGCCGCCGAGCTCGAGCACCGCGCGCCGGTAGCCGAGCATGCCGGCGATGCGCTTGCCGATCTCGACCCCGCCGGTGAAGCTCACGAGCTCCACCGCGGGGTGCGTCACGAGCGCCCGCCCGATCTCGGCGGGGTCGCCGGTCACGACGCTGAGCATGCCGGGCGGCAGCCCCGACTCGTGCAGCACGGCCGCGAGATAGACGGCGGAGAGCGGCGTCTTCTCCGACGGCTTGAGCACCATCGCGCTGCCGCTCGCGACGCTCGGCGCGACCTTGTGGGCGACCTGGTTCAGCGGGTGGTTGAACGGCGTGATCGCCGTCACGAGGCGCAGCGGCTCGCGCAGCGTGTAGCCGCGGCGGGGCTTGCCGTTCGCCGAGATGTCGAACGCGAGGCACTGGCCGTCGTCCCGGAGCGCCTCGTACGCGGCGAACCGGAGCACGTCGAGCGCGCGCCGCACCTCGTACGCCGTGTCCTTGAGGCACAGCCCGCTCTCCCACGTGATGAGCCGCGCGACCGCGTCCGCCTGCGCCTCGATGAGCGCCGCGGCGCGGAGCAGGATCTGGCTGCGCTCGTGGCGCGAGAGCCGCGGCGGGCCGGACGACGCGGCCTCGATCGCCCGCGTCACCTCCTGCTCGTCGAGCCTGGGCACGCTGCCGATCACCTCGCCCGTGAACGGGTAGCGCACGAGGATGCGCTCGTCCCGGCTCACCGGCCTGCCCCCGATCAGGCACGGAAAATGGAACCCCGGTCGTTCGATGGAGAGC
Source organism: Sorangium sp. So ce185 (assembly GCF_051526825.1). NCBI lineage: Bacteria > Pseudomonadati > Myxococcota > Polyangiales > Polyangiaceae > Sorangium > Sorangium sp. So ce185. The sequence continues at coordinate 4,102,818 of NZ_CP150316.1, forward strand.
GTCGAGCCCATCCTGTCCCCCCTTCAGGCGCTCGATCGATGGCGCTAGGCCGCGGCGATCGAGAGTCGGTTCAGCAAGAGATCGAAGACGTCCGCGTTCGACAGCGCGCACGGCCGGCCGCTCGCCGCGTCCGCGTCCGCGCCGAGCAGCCTCGCGCGCTCCTCGGGCCGGAGCGGGTGGCTCGCGAGGATCGGCACGTCGGCCTCGTGCAGGCCGCCGTGGGACCTGAGCCCGCGCCGCACCGCGGACAGGTCGTGGTAGGCCGCGCTCTTGCCGAGCACCGTGCTCCGATCGCCGAGGACCACGAGGTCGCCGATCCGGTCCGGCGGCAGCGCGAAGCGCCGCGCGGCCTCGTCGCGGGGCAGGACGAGCTCCACGCCCGGGAGCCGCGCGAGGACCTCGGCGGCGCGCGGCTGCGTCGAGGCGCAGGCGTACACGGTGGCGTACGACCCGAGCGCGCCGTGGTGCACCACGTACGGGTCGGTGATCGGCAGGAGCACCCGGAAGTCCGAGAGGCCGGCCTCGCGGAGCGCGTCCTCGAGGTAGCGCACGTTGGGCGAGCCATCCGGCGCGGTCTTGTCGTTCATGCCGTGATCCGCGGTGATGCCGCAGACGAACCCGGCGTCGAGGTACGCGCCGAAGAGCGCGTCGAAGCGGGCGTAGAACCGGTCCGACATCGGTCCGCGCGGCGGCTCCTTGTGCTGCACGTAGTCGGTCAGCGACACGTAGAGCAGCGTGGCCGAGACCCGCTCGTGCAGCGCGAGGCCCATCTCCATCGCGTAGTGCGAGATGTCCCAGTCGTAGATCGACGGGTTCTCGCGGCCGACGGCGGCGGTGATCGACGCGATCCCGTGCTCCGGGAGCGCCTGCTCGTGCGCCTTCTCGGCCGACAGCGAGATCGGGCGCGGCCCCCCCTCGCGGCAGGCGCCGAGCAGCGCGCGGAGCTTGTCCTTGGCCGTGATGCAGAGGGTCCGGACGCCGGCCTGCTCCATCCTCTCGAAGAGCGTCGGGACGCGCAAAAACCGCGGGTCGTTCATCGGCACCTCCTCCCCCGAGGCGGCGTCGAAATAGTAGTTGCCCGAGATGCCGTGCACGCGCGCCGGCTGGCCGGTCACGATGGACACGTTGTTCGGGTTCGTGAAGCTCGGGATCTGGCCGCGGCCGCGCACGTACAGGCCGCCTCCGGCGAGCGTGGCCGCGAGCCGAGGCATCAGCCCGTCCGCGAGCGCCTGGTCGAGGTACTCGGGCGCGCAGCCGTCGACGCAGAACACCACGGTCTTGCGCGCGGGCAGCGCGTAGCGCCGATCGCACAGATCGATCATGCCGAACGCTGACACGCAGCGCGCGGGCCGAGAAGGGCGGCGGCCGCGGCGCCGCCGGGGCCGCTCCGCCTCGAACGGCGGGCGCGGCGCGCGCCGCGGCGGATCAGTAGCCCGGCCAGGGGTCGGCCGGCTTCGGAGGCGCCGGGGCCGGCCGCTTGAAGCACATCACGCCGGCGTCGAGCGCCACGAGCTCCCAGCCGCTCTCCCCGCGCGCCTTCGCGACGGCGCGGGCTTCCTCGACGCCGTGCGCCTGCTCGCAGTCCTGCTCCCACCGCGGCGCGGGGGCGCTCGGCGCGACACCCTGGGCGCGCACCCGCCCCGCCGCGAGCGCGCAGGCCGCGCCCAGCACCAGACCGCCCAGCACGAGCACGACCCGCTTCTCCATGATTCCAGGAACATGGTGGTCCGCTGCGGGCAGGACCGTCAAGCGACGCACCGGGGACGTTCGGCACGCCCGGCAGGATTCGAACCTGCGACCCGCGGCTTAGAAGGCCGCTGCTCTATCCAGCTGAGCTACGGGCGCGTGGACGACAAGCGCGTCATTCGTACTGCATCGCGGCCCCGGAATCGAGCGTCACGAGCGGCGCGGGCGTGCGCGCGCGGGCGCGGCACGCCGCGCTGCGCCGGTTCAGCCCGACGCGGCCATCCGCCGGACCTGCTCGCCGGTCCGGCCGTAGCGCCGCTGCCGCCGGGCGTAGATCTCGAGCGCCTCGTCGAAGGTCGCCTCGGTGAAATCGGGCCAGAGCGTGTCGGTGAAGAACAGCTCCGCGTACGCGGCCTCGAAGAGCAGGAAGTCGCTGAGGCGCTTCTCGCCGCCGGTGCGGATGATGAGATCCGGATCCGGCATCGCGCTGGTCGTCAGGAAGTTCCGGAGCGACTTCTCGTTGATCTCCTCCGGGATGACGAGCCCGGCGCGCGCGCGGACCGCGAGCGCGCGCATCGCGTTCGCCATGTCCCGGCGGCCGCCGTAGCTCAGCGCGAGCGCCAGGGTCATCTCGGTGCCGCCCGAGGTGTCCTCCACGAGCTTCTCCATCGCGCGCCGCGTCGGGGTCGGGATGTCCTCGAGGTCGCCGACGATCTGCACCGCGATGCCGCGCCGGATCAGCTCGTCGTGCTCCCCCTCGGCGAACTCCTGGCAGATGCGCATCAGCGCGTCGATCTCGTCCTTGGGCCGCGACCAGTTCGCGACGCTGAACGCGTAGAGCGTGAGGTACGGGATGCCGCGATCGCGGCAGGCGCGCACCGAGAGGCGCACGGCCTGCGCGCCGTGCCGGTGCCCCTGCATCCGGGGGAGACCCCGCGCCGCTGCCCAGCGGCCATTGCCATCGAGGATGATCGCGACGTGCTTGGGGAGATTGCTGGACGTCATGGTTTTCCTGGTGGGGACGACGACCCACTCTGCGCCGAGCTTGGGCGCGGTAGGGGGGCAGACGGTGATGCGATTGTGGAGGTTCTGTGGAGGATGCCGCGGATGAGCTCAAGGGCCGCCGCCCGTGGACCTTAGCGCGCGCCCGGCAGAGCGCTCCGCCGGGCGGCCAGCCGCGTCTTCGCACCACCGATCGGGTGCGCTGTCAAACCGGAGAAACCTCCCGGAAACCCAAATGCTCCTGGCGGTGAGTCGGGGGGGTGAAATGGAGCGGGGGAGCTCGTGGTTTCCGGGCGGCTCAGGCCCCCGGCAGCGACAGCTTGAACTCGACCTCGGGCGGCCCGCGGTGGGTGCACTCGGCCGAGCCGCTGTGGGCCTCGGCGATCGCCTTGACAATCGCGAGGCCGAGGCCGGTGCCGCCTCGGTCGGCGCGGGTCGTCACGAACCGGCGGAACAGGCGGCCGGCGACGTGCCGCCCGATCTCGCCGCGGTTGCGGATCGCGATCGCGACCTGTCCGCCCAGGCGGGACACGGCGATGTGGATGGGCGCCGCGGCGTCGCCGTGTGTGCGCGCGTTGTCGAGCAGGTTGTCGAGCGCGCGCGACAGCCAGAGCTCGTCGCCGCGCACGGCCGCCGAGCTCGGCGCGTCGAGCTCGACGCGGCTGCCGCGCTCCCGCGCCCGCGCGGCGGCGGCCTGCGCGATCGCGACGAGGTCGATGACCGCGGCGTGCTCCACGCCGCGCGCCTCGAGGCGCGCGAGCGACAGGAGCTCCCCGAGGAGCGCCTCGATCCGGGTGATCGCCTCGCGGATGCGGGCGACGAAGCGCGCGGCCTCCTCGGGGTCGTCGAGCGCGCCCTCGGAGAGCACCTCGGCGCTGGCGCGGATCGCGGCGACCGGGTTCTTGAGCTCGTGCGACAGGTCCGCGGCGAACGTCTCGACGAAGGGGCGGCCCTCGAGCTGGCGCCGCATCGAGTCGATGGCGCGCGTCAGCCGCTGGACCTCGCGGCCCTGGGCCGGCGGCGGCGCCGCGCGCACCTCCCCCTCGCTCACGCGCACGGCGAACTCGGTGAGCGCCTCGATCGGCGTCGCGATGGCGCGGCCGATCAGGAAGGACGAGAGCGCCGCCGCGGCGCCGAGCACCGTGCTGATCACGAGGATCGGCGGGGCGAAGTCGGCGACCATCCGCTGCACGACGATGGTCGGCTTCACGACCTGCACGCTCCCGACGCGCCGGCCGCGGACCTCGATGGGCGCGGTCACGAAGACGGTCCCGGGCTCGCCCGGCGACGCGCCGCGGGCCCGGAGCACGCGCCCCTCCGGGTCGAGCAGCGCGATGTTCTGGGCCGTCGGGCCCTCGCCGTCGAGCGCGCGCACGGCCGCGAGGTCGACGCCGCGGACCTCCATCTCCATCGCGGCGACGGCGGCGAACGCGGCCGCCTCGTCGCGCGCGCTGCCCTCGGCGAGCAGCGTCGCGCGCGCCTCGATGCGATCGATGACGAGCAGCCCGAGCCCGAACGCGAACGCGCCGACGATGCCGCCGAGCGCGATGAAGATCTGCATCCGGATGCTCATCCCGGCCGTCCGGGCGCGGACGAGGCGGGAGGCGAACAGCGCGACGAGCAGGATGATCGAGACGGCCGCCGCCGCGGTGACGACGAGGCGCACCATGGGCTAGGCGCCGCCTTCCGGGGGGCTCGGCTTGTCGGTGACGCGGTAGCCGACGCCGCGCACCGTCTCGATGAGGTCGGCGTCGCCCCCGGCCTCGACGACCTTCTTCCGGAGCCCCTTCACGTGCGAGTCGATGGTCCGGTCGGTGATCGCGAACCCGTCGCCCCAGACGCGGTCGATCAGCTGCGCGCGCGTGAACACCCTGCCCGGCGCGGCGAGCATGCAGGCGAGCAGGTCGAACTCGACGCGGGTGAGGTCGACCTTCTGGCCGTTGACGTGCGCCCTCCGCGTGGCCTCGTCGACCATGAGCGGCAGCGGCGCGGGGGCGGCGTCGGGCGCCTGCGGCCGCGCGGCGCGGCGCAGGACGGCCCGCACCCGCGCGACGATCTCCCGCGGCGAGAACGGCTTGGTCACGTAGTCGTCGGCGCCGGTCTCGAGCGCGGCGACGCGGTCGGCCTCGCCGTCGCGGCTCGACAGGACGATGATCGCGGCGCGCGCCCCGCTCCGCCGCACCTGGCCGATGAGATCGAAGCCGCTGCCGTCGGGGAGCATCAGGTCGAGGATGATGAGGTCCGCCTTGTCGATCTCCCGCTCGGCGGCCGCGAGCGTGGTGGCGACCGTGGCGGCGAACCCGTCGCGGCGCAGGAAATAGGCGATCGACTCGGCGATGGCCGGCTCATCCTCGACGACCAGGACCTTGGCCATGATCGGGGAGCCTAGACCGGCGCGGCGGACGCGTCGACAGGGCTGGCCGGCGGGGTCGTGCCGCCACATTGTGGCGTGGTCACGCGCACTTGCGTGGCGTGGCCGGGCGCTCCGGGCAATCCGCGCGACCCGCGCTCACGGGAGCGCCGCGTTCACGAGCTCGCGCACGATGCCGAGCAGCCGGTCGTAGTGCTCCGGGATGGGCCGCAGGCCGGCGCAGTGCACCACGAGCCCGCCGGGGCGGAGCTCGAGGTGACCCTGGAAGCCGCGGCGAGCGAGGAGCTTGCGCAGGCGCGGGTGGAACGCGGCGGCGGCCTCGCGCGGCGAGGCGGCGAAGGTCGTCACGTGGGTGTCCCAGAGCGCGTCGCCGAGGACTACCCGGGGCGGCGGGGCGCTCTCGATGAAGGCGACGCGGGTCAGGAAATGCTCGCCGACGCGCATCGCGGCGCGGCGCTGGAGCGCCGGGTGCGCCGCGAAGCCGAGCAGCGATCGCTCGAGCGGCTCGGCGTCGCCGTCCGCGTACCACGGCTCGGCGATGACCGCGTGCCCGGGGTTCGCCGTCCACGTGCACGAGGACAGGTAGGCGGAAGGGGGCGCGATCGTGTCGTACGGCTCCCAGCGACGGAACCAGGCCTCGTCGGGGCGCGCGGTGAAGGCGAGGCCCCGCCGGGCAGCCCACGCTGCGATGAGCTCGGAGCCGAGCGAAGGCGGCATGCCTGCGAGGTTAATCCCCGCGACCGCGCCTCGGAAGTCTCCGCCGCCACGCCGCGGCGAGCGCGCCCGCGCCGAGCGCCATCCAGGACGCCGCGCCTGCGGCGCCGCCGCCCCCGGGCAGGTCGCAGGAGCACCGGCCGTAGAGGCCCACCGTCGTCGTGGTCGTTCCGTCGTCGTTGCCGTCGTCGTCCACGGGGCCTCCGGGTCCTCCCTGGCCTGCGGTCACGGGCGCGCCTCCGGCGTTGCCGTCCGGTCCGCCGCTGCCGCCCACGCCGCCGCTGCCTGCGCTGCCGCCTGCAGCGTCGCTTCCGCCCGCGCCGCCGCTGCCGGCATTGCCGCCGCCGCCGCCGCCCGCACCGCTGCCGCCCGCGCCGTCGCTGCCGCCCACGCCCCCCGCGCCGCCGTCGCCCGTCGGGCCGCCGTCGTCGGCGCAGCGCGTGACGTGGAGGGGCCGCGTGCGCGTGCAGTCCGTCGGCGAAGCGCAGCGCGGATCGGAGAGCGCGGCCGGCGCGCCGCCGGCGCCGATCTCGCCGAGGGCCGGGTAGGCGACCTCGATCTTCTCCCAGCGCCCGCCGGTGTGCTCCATCCGGCCGAACACCCGCTCCTGGTACGGAGCGGCGCCGCCGATCGCCGGATCGTAGACGCCGCGCCCCGCGTCATAGTTCGGGTTGTTCGGGTTGTTGACGTACGAGAGCCCGTTGTACGCCCACACGGCGCTGTACCAGTGCTCGACGATCGACGGCTGCCGGTCGCCGACGCAGCGCGTGGCCTTCCACTTCATCGCGAGGATGTGCGTGCCCGTGGCCGCGTTGTACGTCGGGTCCGCGGCCACGCGGCGCGGATCGAAATCCGGGCTGTCGCCGCCGCGCATGCCGCTCGTGATCTGCGACGCGCCGTAGCCGCAGTCGAACGAGATGATCGTCCGCGAGCTCGCCCCCGCCTGATCCATCGGCCGGTCCGGCGCGCAGAACTGCTGCCACCCCGACTCCTGCATGGCGATCGCCTTCAGCAGCTCGCACGGGAACGTCGCGTCGACCTGCCGCGGCGCCTCGGGCTTCTCGCAGCCCTGGCCGAGATCGATGGTCTCCGGGCCGGCGTCCCCCCAGGCCGCGGGGCCCCGCGAGACGAGATCGAAGATGGCGTTCCACTCCGCGACCGACGGGTTGATCCCGGGCACGGCCTCGATCGCGCACCCGCGATCGTTGTAGGCGCTCGACGCGGTGAAGCAGGGGCAGTACGCCGCGCGGGCGTCCGGCGCCAGAAGCGCGGCCGCGGAGATCGCCGCCGGGACCAGGAGAAGGCGGCCCCTCACGGCTCCTCCTTCGCGGTGGTGAAGCCGGCGACGGCGATGCGCGCGCCGGACGGCGCGGGGATCGCGAAGGCCTCGCCGCTCTCCGCGTGGATCGCGAAGGGGACGGCGAACGCGGAGGGGTTCGTGTGCAGCGCGGCGACCCACGCCCCATCCGGCGAGACGGCCTGGATGGCGTCGACGCCGGCGCCGAGCGGACCGCGGACCTCGGCGCTGGCGCCGACCACGCGGAGCCCGGCGGCGCGATCGGGCGTGTACGCGAGCCCGCCGCCCGGCCATGCGTGCGGGGCGAGGCCGCTGTTCGCGCTCACCTCGAGCCGGGCGCGCTTGCCGCGGGCGAGATCGAGGCGATCGATGACCCACAGGCCGGGATCGGTCTCGTGCCGCTCCTGGAACACGAGCGCGCCCGTGGTCGCGTCGATCGAGAAATCGCGCGCGAACGGCGGGATCGACGGGGCGAGCACGCGCGACGCGCCCGAGTCGGGGTTCACGAGGACGAGGTCGGCCGACCCAGGGGAGACGCGGTAGACGACGAGCTCGCCGTTCCACGCGCCGGCGAGGAAGGCGAGGTAGCCCGTGTGCCGGTGCGCGGTGCGCGTCGCGCCGGTGGCGAGGTCGACCTCGTCGATCGTGAGCGCGTCGACCCGGAGCTGCGCGAGGTCGCCGTCCATCGGCGGCTCCGGGCCGGCGACGCCGCGCGAGACGAAGACGCGCCCGTCGGCGGTGACGAGCGGGCGGCTCGCGTGCACCACGCCGTCGCAGAGCGCGACCGGCTCGGCGTGCGGCTCGACGCGGAAGAGGGTCGCGTTGAACGAGCGATCGCGCGACGGGCGCGTGTCGGCGGTCGCGACGACGATCGGCGTCCGCGGCACGACGCGGGCGCGGACGACCGCGTCGCCGAGGTGCTGGAGCGTGGCCAGGGCGGGGCCGGCCTGGCCACCCCCGACGGCGGCGATGTGGAGCGTGGTCCGGGTCGCCCCCGGCGACGTCGCGAGGATCGCGACCCGGGCGGCGGCGGCGCTCGCAGCGGGCGCCGCGGCGGCCGCGGGCACGAGGAGGTGGCCGATCCGCGCGAGCGCGGGCGCGGGGGCCTCGCCGCGGGCGAGCACCGCGGCTCCCGCGACCGACAGCGCGGCGAGCAGCGCGCCCGGAAGCGCGATTCTGTTCAGAGATGACCGTGTGAGGAGCAAGCGGGCGGAGGAGCTGAAACGCACGATGGAAGAGTAGACGATGTGCCCGCGAGCGCTCGCTCGCGGGCGGCCCGGCGCTCCCCGCGGCGGCGCGCCTCCGCGGGCCAGGGCAGCGGATCCCGCCGGTCGTGGCGCGCCGGCGCCGGCTCGGAGGCCGGCGGCGCGCCGGGGCTGCTCAGAAGCGGCCCGACACGCCGACCCCGGCCGCGCCTGGACCGGCGACCGGGGTCAGCCGGATCCCGGCGGAGGGCGCAGGCGAGCTGGCGGACGGCCGGGGCTGGTTGAACCCGAGCTCCCAGATGAGGCCTCCCGCGACGCCGGCGGCGCCCAGCCCGAGGAGCACGCCGCCGACGGTGGCGTGGGTGCGGCCCTGGTTGCCCAGATCGGCCACGTCCGGCTCGCAGTTGACGCGCCCCTGACAGCTGTCCTCGGCGGCGCCGATGTCCGCGAAGCCGCTCGAGGTCAGGATCCCGCCGACCAGCAGCGTGACCACGCCGGCGCCGGTCGCGACCCACGGCGCATACCCGTACGGGGGCTGCGGCGGCGGAGGCGGCTCCGCGGAGAGGCTCGGGGTCGCCGAGGCGGTGGGGAGCGTCGGCGGCGGCACGGGCGCGGACGCCGACTCGCTGGCGGTCGGGGTCGGCGCCGGCCGGATGGAGTTCTTGAGGTTCTGGATCTTGTCCTGGATCGTCTGCGCGTCGGTCGCGTCCGGCATGCGGGCCAGGTACGTCTCCAGCGCGGTGACCGCCTCGGCGCGGTCGCCCTTCTTCTCGTAGGCGTTGGCGATGTTGATGAGCACCGCGTGCGCCGCGCAGTCGAGCCGGTAAGCGTCCTTCCAGTACTGGATGGCGCGGTCGTAGTCGGCCCGCTCGTAGAACTGCGTGGCGGCCTTGTGTGCGCCCTTGGCGCCTTCCAGGTCAGCGGGCGTCGCGGTGCGGTTGCACTCGGGGTACTCGATGGCCGGATCTCCTGCTACGGCCAACCCCGCGGCGAGGAACATCCCCGCGCCGAGACCGACCAGCCAAGTCCGAAGCACACGCATCCGAGCCGCCCTCCACGAGAAGTGGGCGCAGCATACTGATCCGTTTCGCCGGCAGCGAGAAAAAGGCATCACGGCGGACTTCGGGGCAATGCGCTCGGCCCGTCGACCGCGGGACGGGCGGCCGAGCGAGGCGGCGGGCCGGATCCGGCGCCCGCCGGCGCGACCATCGCGCGCGGCTTGGTCGTCGTCGACGACCGATGACGACCGACGACGACCGACCCGGAGCGCCAGGGATCGGTCACGGCGCTTGCCCGGTTGCCGGTTCTGCTAGTCTCGCCCGGTGATGCTCCCCGAAAAGAAGCAGATCCTCGTCGTCGATGACGAGGCGAACCTCCGGCGGGTCCTCAGCGCCCAGCTCGGCCGGGATGGCTACGAGGTCCACACCGCCGAAGACGGCGAGGAGGGCCTCGCGTTCCTCAAGGAGCACCACATCGACCTGGTCATCACCGATCTCCGGATGCCCAAGGTCGACGGCATGGACCTGCTCCGGGCCGCGCTCCGCGACGACCCCTCGCGCCCGGTCGTGCTCCTCACGGCGCACGGGACGGTCGACAACGCCGTCGAGGCGCTCAAGACGGGCGCGTTCGACTACATCACGAAGCCGTTCGATCAGAACGAGGTGCGCGTCGTCGTGAAGAAGGCCCTCCGCACCCGCGATCTCGCGAGCGCGGACGCCACGCGCGACGTCTCCGCGGCGCCGCCCCGCGGCGGCTCGGACCGCTTCGGCATCATCGGCGAGAGCCCGCCCATCCAGGAGCTCTACGCGATCCTCGAGCGGGTCGCCGACACGCCGACCACGGTGCTCATCAGCGGCGAGAGCGGCACCGGGAAGGAGCTCGTCGCGCGGGCGCTGCACGAGAACTCCAGCCGGCGCGACCGGCCGTTCATCAAGGTCAACTGCGCGGCCATCCCGAAGGATCTCATGGAGTCGGAGCTCTTCGGCTACGAGCGCGGCGCCTTCACGGGCGCGGTCGCCTCCAAGCCGGGGCGCTTCGAGCTCGCCTCCGGCGGGACGCTCTTCCTCGACGAGATCGGCGAGATCCCGACCGAGATGCAGGTGAAGCTCCTGCGCGTCCTGCAGGAGAGCGAGTTCGAACGGGTCGGGGGCATCAAGACCATCCACGTCGACGTCCGGCTCGTCGCCGCCACGAACCGCGATCTCAAGCGGGAGATCGCGGCGGGCACGTTCCGGGAAGACCTCTTCTACCGGCTCAACGTCGTCCCGATCGCGCTCCCCGCGCTGCGCGATCGGAGGAGCGACATCCCCCACCTCTGCGCCCACTTCGTCGCGAAGTTCAACGCGCGCCTCAAGAAGAGCATCGAGGGCATCGAGCCCGAGGCGCTCGAGCGCCTGTCGTCGCACGCGTGGCCGGGGAACATCCGCGAGCTCGAGAACGTCGTCGAGCGCGCGCTGCTCTTCGCCGACGGCGCGCGCATCCGGCTCGACGATCTGCCGGAGGAGATCCGCAGCGGCGCCCCGTCGGCGCCCGGCGCGTCGCTGCCGCCCGCGGCCGCCGACACCGCCCTCGCGCCTTCGACGCCCGACGGCCTGAAGGAGCAGGTCAAGGCGGCGATGAGCAAGCTGGAGCGCGACCTCATCGAGCGCGCCCTCAAGCAGACGCACGGCAACGTCACCCACGCCGCGCGGCTCCTCAAGATCTCTCGCAAGGGGCTCCAGCTCAAGATGAAGGAGCTGAACCTCCGCGAGCGCGACCCCGAGTGAGACCGTGGGCCCCGGCGAGCAGCGCTCCGTCCGCGCGCTGAGGGGGAAGGCGCTCGCGGCCGCCGCGTCGCTCGCCGTCCTCCTCGCGGCCTCCGCCGGCTGCGAGCGCGGCGGCGCCTCGCCCGGCACGGACGCCGACCTCGACGCCGCGCCGCCCTGGGACGTGGGCCAGGCCGAGCCGGAGCCGCGCCCCGGCATGGCGTGGATCCCGAAGGGCGTGCTCATCGCCGGCACGCCGCCGGACCGGCTGCCGCGCATCGCCGACGAGGAGATGGCGGGCGCGCAGGTGGTGATGCACGGCTTCTACATCGACGTCTTTTCGTACCCCAACGAGGTCGGCGCGATCCCGACCACGAACGTCACGCAGGACGAGGCGCGCGCGCTCTGCGAGGCGCAGGGCAAGCGCCTCTGCACGGAGCTCGAGATCGAGCGGGCCTGCAAGGGGCCGGCGAACACCACGTACGAGTACGGCGACGCGTACAAGGCCTCGGTGTGCGCGACCGGGCAGAGCCGGGTGCTGACGCCGAACGGCGTGAACGCCGGGTGCGTGAGCGCGTTCGGGGTGCACGATCTCCACGGCGGCGTGTGGACCTGGACCTCGAGCCAGTGGCAGCGGGACACCAGCAAGCCGGGGCTCGTGACGCTGCGCGGGGGCAACGGGCCCTCGGGCGAGCTCGTGGGGCGCTGCGCCCACGGGCGCGGCGTCAAGCCGGACACGCGCCGCCCCGAGGTCGGCGTGCGCTGCTGCGCCGGGGAGGTGAACAGCTTCGAGGTGGTGCTCGAGGTGACGCGCGATCGCCCGCTCCGGCTGGAGCCGCTCGTCGACCCGCGCGTGGCGGCGCAGCTCGCCGAGCTCGCGCCGGAGGAGGCGCGCGCCGCAGCCCAGGCCGGATCGCCCGAGGCCGCGTTCAAGGTCGAGCGCATGTGGACCTGGCACCCCCGGGGCAACGAGGAGCTCGTGCTCGGCGGCGGCTGCGCGCGCCCCGGCGCGAAGGAGGCGCGCGGCCGCGGCAAGCGCGCGAAGCGGGCGCGGCCGGGCGACAAGGCGACGTGCGGGCTCCTCGTCGCGCGGATGCGTCTGAGCACGCCCGCGCTGCTCGCGTTCGTCTCGACGGACCTCTGGGAGCCCACGCTCGGGGAGACCGACTCCCCGCGCGAGCTCCTGCTCTACGGCGGCGACGCGCTGGGCGTCTTCCGCCGCCGGATCACCTACGAGTGGGGGAAGATCGGCGTCGCCGACAAGGAGCGCAAACGCAGGCACAAGGGCCGTCGCGGGCTCTCGTTCGACTAGGCGACGACCGGGCAGGGCGCGCGTCCGCGTAGCGCGGCGCTTCGGTCACAGCGGGGGTGGCGCTTTCGCGCGGCGGCGATCACATTCCAGCGGCGCGCCGGCCCGTGGCACATTGACCTTGCGCCCGCGCGCCTGGAAGGGCAGCGCTAGCAGCGCGCCGCCGCCGCTCTGCCTGCGCGCCCGCCTGCACGCTCCCTCGGCACGCCCCCTTCGATGACCCGCCCGCACGACCCCGAACCGCGCGACGCGCCGAGCATGCGTCCGGACGATCCCGGGCGGCGGCGCGCGGCCGCGCGGAAGGCGCTGCGCGCCGCGGTCGCGCTGGGGCGCGCGCGGCTGCGCGGCGCGCGCGGCGGGCAGCTCGGCCTCGCCATGGCGGCGCTGATCTCGCTCGGGTACGGCGCCACGGCGCTCGTGCTCCGGCTCGACGACGGGACGACGTCGCTCGAGGGGCTGCTCGGGTCCGCGGCGCGCGGGCTCGCGTGGGCCGCCGCCGGCCCCATCGCCCTCGCCGCGGCGCACGACCGGCCCGCGTCCGACCGCCGCGACGGCGTCGAGGCGCTCGCCGCGTCGCGGGGGATCTCGCGGGCCTCGCTGCACGGGGCGCGCAGCCTCGCCGCGATGCTGGAGATCGCGCGCGTCGTCGCGCTCCCGCTGGCCGCGCTCTCGGCGCTCGCGGCGCTCCTCTCCGGCTCGGTGCTGCTCGCGCTCCAGCACCTCGCGTTCGGCGCCGCGCTCGCCCTGTTCGGCGCCGTCTCCGGCGTGACGCTCGGCGGGCTCGCCGCGGCGAGCGGCCGCATCGCCGGCGCGCGCGGGCGCGCCCTGTTCCTCTCGCTGACCCTCGTCCCCTGGGCCCTCGCCGACCTCGCCGGCGACGCGCGCTGGTCGATCCCGGGCGCGCTCGGCGCGTTACTCTCCTTCGCGGCCCGCTCGGCCGGGAGCCCCGCTGGATGATCCCGGGCGCGCCCATCGCGGCGCTCGAGGGCGTGCGCGCGCGCGACAGCGCCGGCGAGGCGGGTCGCCCCCGCGGGAGCCTCTTCGGCGCGGCGGCGGCGCTCGGCCCGGGCGTGCATGCCGTCCTCGGCGCGCCGGAGGACGGGACGCTGGCGCTCGCCGAGGTGCTCGCCGGGCGCGCCGCGCCCCTCGCCGGCCGCGTCCTCGTGGGGGGGCGCGAGCCGTACCGGAGCGCGGCGACGCGGGCGCGGATCGGCGTCCTCTCCATCGCCCCGGAGCTGCCCGACGGCGCGTCGGTGGCGTCCTGCATGGCGGTGGCGCTCCGCGCCCGCGGCGCGCCCGCGAGCAGCGCCGCCGCGCTGCTCGACGCGCTCGGCGTCGCGCCGCTCCTCGCGCGCCGCACCGCCTCGCTCAGCTTCGCCGAGACCCGGGCGATCGAGCTTTCGCTCGCCCTGGGGGTGCCGCAGCCGCTCCTGCTCTGCCTCGTCGAGCCGTTCGCCGACGTCGCCGTGCCGTCGCCCGCGCCGGTCCGCGAGCGCCTGCGCGCGTTCGCGGCGGGCGGCGCCTGCGTCGTGCTCATCACGTCCTCGGCGGTGGACGCGCGCGCCCTCGCCGATCGCATCCACGTGCTCGATCGCGGCGTCATCGCCCGGACCGAGCCCGGCGACGGCGAGCGCCTCGCCGTCGCCCCGAGCCCGGCCGCGCCCGGCGCCGCGGGGCCCGAGATCGAGCTCCACGTGCTCGTCCACGAGCGCGCGCCCGGCGCGCCCGGCGCTCGCGCGCTCGCCGCCGCGCTCGCGCGCTCCCCCGCGGTGCGCGCGGGCGCGTGGGAGCCGGGGCCGGCCGAGGCGTCGTCGACGCTGCGGATCCGGGCTGCGGACCGGGATGCAGCGGCGCTCGCGCTCGTGGATGCGGCCGCGCAGGAGGACGTCGCGCTGATCGCGATCTCGTCCCCGGCGCCGTCGCTGCGCGACGTGCGGGCCGCGACCGCGCTGCACCTCGCCGCCGTTCGCCCGCGCCGGCCGTTCGGCGCGCCCGCGGGGGACGGCGCGGCGCCGCTGCCCGGCGCGCCGCCCCAGGGCCCCGTCGCCGTGGCGGCGTTCGACGCGCCGGCGGCCGACGGCTCGCCGCAGGCCGCGGAGACAGGACGCCAGCATGGTGGGTGAGAGCGCTCCGATCGACGCAGCGCCGCCGGTTCCCCCCGCGGAGGGGGGCTCCGAGCGGGCGACGCCCGCGCGGGTGGGCGTCCGGCTCGGCATGGAGATGGCCCTGAGCCGCCTCCGCGCGCGGCGCCCGCTGCTGGCGCTCGGCCTCGGCGTGGCGCTCGCGGTCGCGGCGGCGGTGATCGAGCTCGCGTTCGGGTCGTCCGGCGCCGTCGACCGGGCGCTGCTCGCCACGTTCCGCCTGGTCACACCGCTCACGATCTTCGCCCTCGCCGCCGACGCCGCGGATCGAACCGCCCTGCGCGACGCGGCCTGGCCGGCGGCCCGCTTCGGCGCGTCCTCCCACCATGTCGCGCTCGGTATCGCCCTGGCCACGGCCCTCGCCGCCGCCGGTGTGGGCGCGCTGCTCGCCGTCGTCGTCGTCGCGACCGCCCAGGGGCCCGGCGCTGCGCCGTTTGTCCAAGACATGCTCATCAGTGGGTGGATCGGCGCGCTCGTCGGCGCCGCCTACGCCGGCTGGTTCTCGCTCGGCGCGACCTTCCACCGGCGCGGCCTCGGCCGCTTCGCGCCGCTCGCGGCCGATTTCCTCTTCGGAGGCTCGGCCGGTGTGGTCGGCGCGCTGATGCCGCGGGGCAACGCCGTGAACCTCCTCGGCGGTCCCGCGCCGCTCGGGCTCGGGCAGCCGGCGAGCGCCGGCTTGCTCGCGCTGAGCGCCGTTCTCCTCGCGCTCGCCGCGGCGGCGCGCTGCAGGGAGTAGCGTCGCGCGCCGCCGCGGCGCGGGCGCCCGTTCCGGCGATCGCGGCCGGCCGGCGGCCGCGACCGGCCGCTCGACCGCCGTGCCGAGGCGCGGAGCTGCCGGCCACGCGAGGGGGATGGCTTCATCCGCCCGTTCACGTACTCTTCGAGGGATGACTCACGACGACGACGAGGCCACCAAGGCGGTCAACACGCCTCGCTCGGTCCTGCTCGTCGGCTCGGCGGAGGCGCTCGCGGCGCGCTGCAGGGGGATGTGCCTGCGGGCCCGCGTCATGCTCATCGTCGAGAGCGACCTCGCGGCGCTGACGAACACGGCCGTGGAGCGGAAGCCGCTCGCGCTCCTGTTCCCCGACGACATCTACGCCTTCGACAGCGCGGAGTTCGACGCGCTGGCGCGCGACATCCAGGCCGCGGTGGTGACCCTGGAGCCCGGCGTCACGGACGAGGTCATCGAGGCGCGGCTCTCCGAGGCGCTGCTCCGCGCCGAGCTCCTCCGCCAGCCCGAGCCGGCCTCGAGCCGGTACGTGCTGGTCCCTGACGGACCGCGCCGCTCCAAGCGCCGCTGAGCGCGGCGTCCTCCTTCCTGAAAGCGTCCCAAGGATCCCGCCCCGTGAACGAGCTGCACCTCGATCCTGCCGCGTCCCGCCTGACGATCCGGACCCGCGCCGCCGGGATGCTCGCGCGGCTCGCGCACGACCTCGAGATCACCGCGCCAGCGCTGCGCGGCCGGGCGCGGCTCGACGGCGACGCATGGACCGCCGAGCTCGAGGTCCGCGTCGCCGATCTCCGCGTCGCGGGCGTCCTGCGCGGCGACCGGCTCGACCCGGACGCGCTCTCGGCCGGGGATCGCCGCGACATCGAGCGCCGCATCCAGGGCGAGGTGCTCGGGGGCACCGATGTCGTGGAGGTCCGCGCCTCGGGGGCCGCGCGCGATCGCGCCGACGTGCGCGTGCAGGTCGCCTCGGGGAGCGCCGCGCTCGCGGCGCGCCTGTCCTCGCGCGATCTCGGCGAGGGGCGCATCGGGGTGACGGGGGGCTGTCAGCTCTCGCTGGCTGCGCTCGGCGTGCGCGAGGTCAAGGGGCCGCTCGGCGCCTTCAAGGTGCGGGACGAGCTCGAGGTCCTCTTCGACCTCACTCTGCGGCCGGCGGGGTAGGCGGCTCGGCGGGGAGCTCCGGGGCGGCCTCGCCGCGCGAGCACGCCCCGTGGACCTGGTAGGGCTTGCCGGCGAGGCGCTTCGCGAGCGAGGCCCCGCGCCAGGCGACGTAGGCCTTGTTGAACTCGAGCACCTGATCGGCGGCGAAGTAGGGGTTCTTCGTCTTGCCCAGCGTGACGAGCGTGAGCACCTGCTCCGCCACGCTGACGGGGCAGCCCTCGAGCCGGATGACGCTCTCGTTCCGGGCCTTCGCGAGCTTCGTCGTCACCTTCACCATCTTCGCCAGCACGTCGTCGTGCTTCGCGGTGTAGGGGTCGCGCGCGCTGCGCTCGCGGTACAGGCTGTCGATGCTGATCAGCTGATCGCCGATCTTGCCCTTGTACGTCGCGCAGTCGCCGATGAAGACCACCTTCTCGCCCGGCTTGGCGTCGATGGGGCCCTCGTAGGCGCCGAACACCACGTGCATCCGCGGCATCTTCGCGTCGCACTCCTTGTCGTACTCGCGCAAGATCTCGATCGCCTCCTCGATGGCGCCTGGGCAGCCGCCCCAGCAGTAGTCGGTGTGCTCGGGCTCGGGCGGCGTGCCCGCGTAGGCGGTGATGTTGGTGCCCTCGAAGTACTTCTCGACGCGGACGAGGCCCACCTTGAACCCCTTGGCCTTCTGCTTCGCCTCCTCGAGCGTCACGTCGCCGGTGATCTCGATCTCGCCGAGGTCCATCGGGCCGAAGCCGCGCTCGGAGGCCAGGCGGATGTGGTCGACGCTCCTCGGATCGACGCCGATGATCTGGCAGCAGACCGAATCGAAGGCGACCTGGTTGTTCCCCATGATGATGAGGCCGAGGTCGAACGGCGTCGGCGTGAGCATCCGGCCCTCGCCGGCGGTGATGGCGTCGATCGCGATGAACTGCGGCTGCACGATGTACTGGAGGTCGGCGACCTTCTCGTTCAGCCGGTGGTCGTGATCGATGAGCCGGTGCCGGTCGTCCTGGATCCCGATGTAGTTCTTCATCGAGAAGGTCACGGTGGTCCAGGGGTGCGACTTGAACTTGGGGCAGTTCACGAAGAAGTCGGCCTTCGCGACGGGCTCCGGCGTGAACAGGTAGTCGCGCAGCCGGCCCTCGTGCGTGAGCCGGATCTCGACCTGCTGCTCTTCCTCGAAGTGGTAGTGCTTGACCCCGGTCCGCCGGAACATCGGGTAATAGCCGGCGCCCTCGTAGGTCATGCGGGTCGGGAGCGTGATGCCGCACCGCTCGCCGACGGCGAGCTCGGTCACGCGCCCGTCGTCGCGATCCCTGAGCGCGCCGATCACCCCCTCGATGAACTCGGGCCGCGTATAGGCGTGCGGGAAGTGCGCGCCGGACGCGACGACGTTCGGCTTGATGAGCGTCCGGCCGCGGGGGCGCAGCGAGAGCTCCTCGAGACCGCTGCGCACGATGCTGCGGATCTTCTCCACATCATACGTCGAGCAGCGCCGCAAAATTACACGAGGGCGCGACGCGATTTTCATAGATCACCAGCGTAAGTGTCGCCGTGAGTCACCGCAACACCTGCTGCCGAACGGGCCGCAGCGGGGTCCCGATCGGCCCGGACGCCCGCCGTGGTGCAGCGCGGACAGCTCCGCCGCCGCGCGGTGCGGATCAGCCCGGACGCTCGCTGCCGACGAGCCGCGCGAGCTCGGCGCGGACCTCACGCGTCGCGTCGATGAGCCGGCCTTCGAGCTCGTAGATGCGTTCGGCCGGCGCTTGTTCGGTGGGCTCGTGGGGGGCGCGCAGGCGGCACCGGGCCACCTTCAGCCGGATCGCCGTCCCCGTCGACCGGAGCGCGCCCTCGACGCGCGCTCCGGGGGCCGACGATGCGGTCGAGCGGAGCCGCACGCGGTCGCCGTCGAGCTCGACGAGCTCCGCCTCGCCGCCCCTCGACCAGGTGAGATGCCAGCTCATTCCGGCCTCCGGGGGTTCGGTCGAGCCTCGCCGCGCGCCGCGCGGGGCGCGGGGCTGCGCCCGCGGTCGCCGCCGCCGCGGGCCCGCTCGATCGCCGCGCGGGCCTCGCGGGCGGCGTCCTTCTCCTTCAGGCTCTCGCGTTTGTCGACGGTCTTCTTCCCCTTCGCGAGGGCGATCTCGGCCTTCACGCGGCCGTGCTTGAAGTAGAGGCGGGTCGCGATCACGGTCATGCCCTCGCGCTCCACGCCCTTGCGGATCGCCTCGATCTCGGCCTCGTGGAGCAGCAGCTTGCGCGGGCGCTTCGCCTCGTGCCCGAAGGCGGCCCCGGGCATCACGGGGATGTTGACGCCCTTCAGGAACACCTCGCCGTGCTCGATGGCGCACCAGCTGTCCGTCAGCTCGGCGGCGCCCTCGCGGAGCATCTTCACCTCGCTGCCGAGCAGCACCAACCCCGCCTCGAACCGATCGTCGAGGGTGTAGTCGAACGTCGCGCGCTTGTTGCGCACGATGAGCTTCTCCCCCTCTCGTTCCTTCTCTTTGCCAGCGCGGCTCACGCGGCCGCATAGCGCGCGCGCCGCCGTCTGTCCACCGCCTCTCCGCGCATGGCGCCGTGGCCGGCGCGCCGGGGCGGCGGATCGCGCCGGCGCGCCGGGGCGGCGGGTCGGCGGGGCGGCGCGGCCCTGTGTGGGGTCGTGCGGTCCGTGCGGCGCCCTGCGGCGCCGCGCCGTCGCTTCTGTGCCGCGCGGCCGCGGCGCGGTCGCTTGACGCCGAGCGCCGCTGCTCGTCCAATGGATGCATCGAGCGCGACGTGCTGTCGGGCCGGAGGACGGAGTGAATCGCGGACGGGGCTTTTCCGCCTGGCTCGGAGCGGTGGTGGCGATCTCTGCGGTGGCCCCCGCGTGGAGCTGCAGCTGCGCCGCCGACTCGATGGTCGACGCGCCATACGCGAGCAGCGCCGGGGTCGGGGGCGACGGCGGTCAGGGCGCGAGCTCCGGCAGCGGCGGAGAGGGCGGCGGCGGCGGGCACGGCGGCGAGGGGCAGGGCGGGAGCGTGCCCGCGGAGACGGGCGTGGAGGCGACCGAGACGGTGACCGCCGGCGAGGTCGCGAGGAGCTCCCGCTACCGGATGGTGTTCACGCTCGGCCAGCCGACGCAGAACCAGGGGACGTCGGCCTCGCCCAAGGTGCGGATGCAGGGTGGGCTCCTCGGAGCCAACGGGAGCTTGCCATGACGAGGATGTGGCGATGAGGACATCGAGGATCGCGCGGCGCATGACGGCCTCCGCCCTGGCGGCGGGCGCTCTCGCGAGCGCAGGGACCGCGGCCGCGGCGGTGCCGGCCACCATCACCCACCAGGGCCGGCTCTTCGACGATCGCGACGCGCCGATCAACGAGACGCTCGACGTCGTCTTCGCCCTCTACGACGCTCGCGACGCGTCGATCCCCATCTGGAGCGAGGTCCACGCGATCACGTTCGAGGACGGCTTCTTCTCGGTGCGCCTCGGCTCGATCACGCCGTTCCAGGGCGCGATCTTCGACGGCGCCGAGCGGTACCTCGGCATCACGGTCGGCGACGACGTCGAGCTGAAGCCGCGCGCGACGGTCGCGAGCGTGCCGTACGCGCTCCTCGCCGGGAACGTGAACGGCGACATCACGCCGACCTCGGTCACGGTGAACACCGCGAACGGCAGCACGGTGGTGATCGACGAGAGCGGGGTCGTCGTGAACGGCGGCCAGGTGATCAACGAGGACGGGGAGTGGGTCGGCTCGCCGGCAGGGCTCGAAGGGCCGGAAGGGCCGCAAGGGCCGCCGGGCCCCACCGGGCCGACCGGCGCGACGGGCCCGGAAGGGCCGACGGGTCCCGCGGGTCCGACGGGCGCAACGGGGCCAGCCGGCCCCACGGGGCCGGAAGGCCCGGTCGGTCCCAGGGGCCCGGAAGGCCCGGTCGGGCCTGCTGGGGCGGCGGGCCCGATCGGGCCGGAGGGCCCGGTCGGCCCCATGGGACCGATGGGCCCGATCGGTCCCATGGGCCCTCAAGGTCCGATAGGTCCGATCGGCCCGGAGGGTCCGATTGGACCGACGGGCCCTGAAGGACCGACGGGTCCGGTCGGTCCCGAGGGCCCCGTCGGGCCTCAGGGGCCCCGCGGTTTCACGGGCCCCACTGGGCCTACCGGGCCTCAGGGGGTCGTGCTCTCGGTGATGGCCAGCGGCGTCGGCCCGCACCCCACGCTCCCGTCGGGAGTGGCCATCGACTTCTTCGGCCCGACGGTCAAGGTGGCGGTCTCGTCGGGGAGCCAGTCGATCTACGCGACCGCGCATCGTTACCTGGGCTCGGGCACCGAGCCGGCGAACAGCCTCAGCCTGTTCATGTGCTACCAGCAGGATCTTTCCGAGCCGGAGGGCCCCCCGGTGTTCGGCCCGATTCAGACGGTCGGCCTTGGGATGACTGGAGGCAGGGTCCCCCCAGGCACGCGCGTGCCCTTCGGGCTCAGCGCCGTCATTACAGGCCTCAGCCCGGGCACGTACAACATCGGGATGTGCGGCCAGACGTTGAGCCGCAACTGGAACAGCAACGATTACGGCTACATCTCGGTCCTCCTCGTCAACGGCGGCTAGCCGCAGGGGCCGCCGCGGCTAGCTGCTGAGTCCAGCGCGATCAGCCGCTGAGTCCGTCGGTCGCAACGGACGCACCGGGCAGACGGAGCAGCTCGGAGCACGCGCGCTCCCACCGCGCGCCTCGACACGAACGCGAGAATCCCGCGCCGAACAGCGCAATGCAACTCGGCCCGCGCTCTGCGCGCCGTCACGTACGATCGTCCGCGACGATCGGCGGAAAGGGGGCTAAACACTCGCGGTTTCACGCGGGCCTGTCCACCCCGGACGCCACCCCCGCGGGGCCCACCCATCCGCGCCTCCTATGCAATCCATCTGTCTCCGCGGCGCCCGCACGCACAACCTCCAGGGCATCGACCTCGACTTCCGGCCCGGCGAGCTCGTGGCCATCGCCGGCGTGTCCGGCGCCGGCAAGTCCTCGCTCGCGCTCGACACGCTCTACTCCGAAGGGCAGCGCCGGTTCGTCGAGAGCTTCAGCCCGTACGCTCGTCAGTTCCTCGAGCGGCTCGAGCGGCCGCCGATCGACGCGCTCGAGCCCGTGGCGGCCGGCGTCGCCGTCGACCGCCGCGCGCCGGTCAAGAGCTCGCGGTCGACCGTCGCCACGATGGCCGACCTCGAGCCGTACTTCTGCGCGCTCTTCGCGCGCGAGGCGGTGCCCGTCTGCCCGTCCTGCGAGGCGCCGGCGGCGCGGACCGACCCGGTGCGCGCGGCCGAGCTCGCCGCGAGCCAGCACGAGGGCGCGACCGCGCTCGTCACGTACCCGGTCGCCGTCGCGGGGACCGAGCGGTTCCTCGACGTGCGCGAGTCGCTGCTCGCCGCCGGCTACCGGCGCCTGCTCGTCCGCGGCGAGGCGCGCGACCTCGACAGCGTGGCGCCCTCCGAGGCGATGAGCGGCACCGACAAGGTCGAGGTCATCGTCGATCGCGTCCGCGTCGCCCCGCGGGAGCGCCGGCGCCTCGGCGCCGCCATCGAGGAGGCGTGGAAGGGCGGGGGAGGCGACGCGTCGCTCCACCTGCAGCGCAAGGCCGAGGAGCCGGGCGGCAACGGGGCTGGGTCGACGCGGCTCCGGCTCGTGCGCGGGCTCGCCTGCCCCTCGTGCGCCCGCGCCTTCGATCCGCCGCGCCCGGGGCTCTTCTCGTACCAGTCGCCGACCGGCGCGTGCGCCTCGTGCCGCGGCTTCGGCCGCACCCTCGGCATCGACTACGACAAGGTGATCCCGGACCCGTCGAAGTCGATCGCGGGCGGCGCGATCCGCCCCTGGAACGGCCGCTCCACCACGTGGGAGCGGAAGGTGCTCCGCGCGTTCTGCGAGCGGAACGGCATCCGCACCGATCGGCCGTGGCGCGATCTCTCCGAGGCGCAGCGCGCGCTCGTGCTCGAGGGCGAGGGCACGTGGAGCCAGGGCAAGTACCCCGGCGTGAAGGCCTGGTTCCGCTGGCTCGAGACGCGCACCTACAAGATGCACGTCCGCGTGCTGCTCGCGCGCTACCGCACCTACGACGTGTGCGGCGCGTGCCACGGCAAGCGGCTCTCGCCCGAGTCGCTCCTGTACCGCGTCGGCGGCCTCGATCTCGCCGCGTGGCACGAGCTTGAGCTCCGCGAGGCGCGCGCGCGCCTCGAGGCCGAGCGCCCCCAGACGGGCCAGGGGGAGATGGCGCGCCGCGAGCTCATCGCGCGGCTCGGCTACCTCGAGCGCGTCGGGCTCGGCTACCTCTCGCTCTCCCGCCAGGCGCGCACGCTCTCGGGCGGCGAGGCGCAGCGCGTCGCGCTCACCGCGGCGCTAGGCACGTCGCTGACGGGCGCGCTCTTCGTGCTCGACGAGCCGACCGTCGGGCTGCATCCGACGGACATCCCGCCGCTCATCGCGGCCATGCGCGAGCTCGCCGACCGCGGCAACGCCGTGCTCGTCATCGAGCACGAGCCCCTCGTCATCCGGGCGAGCGATCGCGTCGTCGAGCTCGGCCCCGGCGCGGGCAAGCAGGGCGGGCGCGTCACCTTCGACGGGCCTCCCGAGGGGCTCGCCGCGCAGAGGCCGCTGCCCGCCGCGCCCGCGGAGCGAAGGTCGCCGAGCGGCAAGATCACGATCCACGGCGCTCGCGAGAACAACCTGCGCGACGTCTCCGTCGACGTCCCGCTCGGCGTCGTGGTGGCGATCACGGGGCCGAGCGGGTCAGGCAAGAGCACGCTGGTGAACGACGTGCTCTACCGGCACATCGCGAGGGCCCGCGGCTACAAGGACGTCGATGCGCCGGGCCTGTACCGGCGCATCGAGGGCACGGCCGACATCCGCACCGTCACGCTCGTCGATCAGGCGCCGCTCGGGCGCACCTCGCGGGGCAACCCCGCGACCTACACCGGCGCGTGGAACCGCATCCGCGCGCTCTTCGCCGAGCAGCCCGAGGCGGCGGCGCGGGATCTCGGGCCCGGCCACTTCTCGTTCAACGTCGCGCTCGGGCGCTGCGAGGCGTGCGCCGGCGAGGGGAGCGAGACGATCGAGATGCAGTTCTTGGCCGACGTGTCGCTGACCTGCCCGACCTGCAAGGGCAAGCGCTTCCGCGACGAGGTGCTCGAGGTGAAGCTCGACGGCCGCTCGGTCGCCGACGTGCTCGATCTCTCGATCGACGAGGCGTTCGCGGCCTTCGAGCGGGAGCCCGCGGTCCGGCGGGCGCTCGCGCCGCTCAAGCAGCTCGGCCTCGGCTACCTCACGCTCGGCCAGCCGCTCTCGACGCTCTCCGGCGGCGAGGCGCAGCGGCTCAAGATCGCGCGCGCGCTCGGCGAGCCCTGCGCGGGCGCGCTCTTCCTCCTCGACGAGCCGAGCGCCGGCCTGCACCCGGAGGAGGTGAAGCACCTCAACGCTTCGCTGTCGGTGCTCGTGGCCGAGGGCGCCTCCGTGCTCGTGGTCGACCACGACCTCGACGTCATCGCGGCGGCCGACTGGGTCATCGATCTCGGGCCGGGCGCGGGCAGCGAGGGCGGGAGCGTGGTCGCGGAAGGGACGCCCGAGGCGGTGGCCAGGACGGCGACGCGGACCGGCGGCGCGCTGGCCGAGTGGTTCGCGCTGCGGGGCGACGGCGCGGCGCCGAGGCCGCGCCGCGGCGCCAAGGCCGCGGCGCCTGCCGCCGCCCCGAAGTCCGGCAAACGCAACGGCCATGGCAACGGCGCGGCGCGCCCGTCGCTCGATCGGCGGCGCATCGAGGTGGAGGGCGCCCGCGAGCACAACCTCGCCGAGGTCTCGACGGTGATCCCGCACGGCGAGCTCGTCGTCGTGACCGGCCCGAGCGGCTCCGGCAAGAGCACCCTCGCGTTCGACGTGGTCTTCGCCGAGGGCCAGCGGCGCTTCCTCGAGACCTTGACCCCCTACGCGCGCCAGTTCCTCCCCACGCTGCCGCGGCCGGACGTCGATCGCGTCACCGGCGTACCGCCGTCGATCGCGCTCGAGCAGCGCACCACGCGCTCCGGCGCCAACTCCACCGTCGCGACGGTGACCGAGATCGCGCACTACCTGCGGCTGCTCTACGCCAAGGTCGGCGAGGCGCGCTGCCCGGACTGCGACGTGCCGATCGAGGCGCGCTCGCCGGACGAGGTCTATCGTTCGCTGCTCGCGACGCGCGGCGCGCGGACGCTGCTCGCCCCCGCGGTCGTGGCGCGCAAGGGGACGTACCTCGACGTCTTCACCGCGGCCGCCCGCGCCGGCATCACCCGCGCGCTCGCCGACGGCGAGCCGTGCGCGACCGACAGCCCTCCCCGCCTCGACAAGCGCCGCGAGCACTCGATCGACCTCGTGATCTACGAGGGGCGCATGGACGCCCTCGATCGCGCGCTCTTCGATCGCGCCCTCGCGTTCGGGCGGGGCGCGGTGAAGCTCGCCGGCGGCCGCGGCGGCGAGCAGCTGCTCTCCACCACGCGCACCTGCCCGCGCTGCGGCGTCGGCGTCCCGGAGCTCGATCCCCGCTGGTTCTCGTTCAACACGAAGCAGGGCCGCTGCGAGGCGTGCGAGGGGACCGGCGCCTCGGATTTCGACGACGACGCGCTCGCGACGCCCGATCCGTGCGAGGCGTGCGGCGGCTCGCGCCTCGCGCCGATCCCCCGGGCCGTCCGGCTCGCCGGCGAGCGTTACCACCAGGCGTCGGGCCGGTCGGTGGCTGCGGCCGCCGCCTGGGCGAGGGGCCTGCGCTTCACGGGCGATCGCGCGCTGATCGCCGAGGCGCCGCACAAGGAGCTCTGCCGCCGGCTCGACTTCGTCTGCGAGGTGGGCCTCGGCTACCTCACGCTCGATCGGCGCGCGTCGACCCTCTCGGGCGGCGAGATGCAGCGCCTGCGGCTCGCGGCGCAGCTCGGCAGCGGCCTCACCGGGGCGCTGTACGTCCTCGACGAGCCGACCATCGGCCTCCACCCGCGCGACACCGATCGGCTGCTCTCCAACCTGCGGCGGCTCGCCAGCATGGGGAGCACCGTGCTCATGGTGGAGCACGACGCCGACACGATCCGCGCCGCGGACCACCTGATCGATCTCGGCCCCTCGGGCGGCCGCAAGGGCGGCAGGATCGTCGCGGCGGGCCCGTCGCGCGAGGTGCTCGCGAACCCCGACTCGCCGACCGCGCGCGCGCTCGCCGGCGAGGACGCCCTGCTCAGCGCGCGCCCGGCGCGCCCGCCGGCGCGCGAGCACATCGAGCTCCTCGGCGCCCGGGCGCACAACCTCCAGGGCGACGCGCTCCGGATCCCCGCGGGCCGGATGACGGTGGTCGCCGGCGTGTCCGGCTCCGGGAAGAGCACGCTGATCCAGAAGGTGCTCTACCCCGCCGCGCGCCGCGCGCTGAAGCTCGAGGCGCCCGAGCCGGGCCCGCACAAGGCGCTGCGGCTGCCGAAGAGCATCCTGCGCGCGGTGGCCGTCGACCAGTCGCCCATCGGCCGGACGCCGCGCTCGATCCCGGCGACGTTCCTGGGCGTCTGGGACGAGGTTCGCAAGCTCTACGCCGCCTGTCCCGACGCGCAGGTGCGCGGCTACGGCCCCGCGCGGTTCTCCTTCAACACGGCCTCGGGCGGGCGGTGCCCCGCGTGCGAGGGGCAGGGCGTCATCGCGCACGAGATGTCGTTTTTGCCCGACGTGACCACGCCGTGCGAGGCGTGCGGCGGCGCGCGCTTCGAGCCGGCGACGCTCGACGTGCGCTACCTCGGCCTGTCCGTCGGCGAGGTCCTCGATCTCACCGCCGAGGAGGCGGTCGAGGTCTTCGCGGCGCACCCGCGGATCCGCGCGCCGCTCTCGACCATGTGCGACCTCGGCGTGGGCTACCTCCACATCGGCCAGGGCTCGCACACGCTCTCGGGCGGCGAGGCCCAGCGGCTCAAGCTCGCGGCGGAGCTGACGGCGGGCGTGCGGCCCAAGCCGACGCTCTACGTCCTCGACGAGCCCACGACCGGCCTGCACCTGGCGGACGTGACGCGCCTCGTCCGCGTGCTCGATCGCCTGGTCGAGCGCGGCGACACGCTGGTGATCATCGAGCACCACCCGGCGGTCATCGCTTGCGCGGATCACGTGGTCGAGCTGGGCCCGGAGGGCGGCGCCGGCGGGGGGCGCATCGTGGCCGAGGGCACCCCGCGCGAGCTTTCGCGTCAGCCGACGGCGACGGGCGAGGTGCTGAAGAGGATCTTCGCGAAGGCGACGTGAGCGGGCGCGCCGGCTCGGCCCGGCGCGCCGCCTCGCGGGTCGCGGCTCAGCCGCCCGAGCGCTTCGCGTACTGGTACGCGGTGTAGGCGGAGATCAGGTGGCAGATCCAGCCGAGCCATCCGCCGGTGCCGATCCACAGGCCGGGGGTGACGATCAGCCAGAAGATGCAGCGCAGAAACGCGCCGTTGTAG
The DNA here is from genome assembly GCF_051526825.1 of Sorangium sp. So ce185. Lineage (NCBI taxonomy): Bacteria > Pseudomonadati > Myxococcota > Polyangiales > Polyangiaceae > Sorangium > Sorangium sp. So ce185. Next base: position 4,129,582 of record NZ_CP150316.1, read on the forward strand.
AGCTGCCCAACGCCCGGAATGAGAAAGGACAGAACTGCGGCGATCCCGGATTTGCTCATGAGGTCGGAAGCTGATCACCCTGATCGCCTTGTCAAGCGGACTCGAGCGAAAGCTTCGGATTGCGCCCGCTGCGGCGCGGCAGGCCGCAGAGATCCGCTCAATTCCTGCCGGGCAGGATGATCTTCTTCCGGCCCGTCGAGGATGCGGACGGGGTGGTGGTCGGGGTCGTCGCGCTGGGCGTCGTCGGGATCGTCGGCTGAGCGGTCGTCGACGGGATCGTCGGCGTGGTGGTCGGGTTCGCCGGCTTGGGCTGTGCTTTCGGCGGCGGTTTCGGGGCCGCTGCGGGGACGGGGACCGGCTCCGGCGGGGGCGGTTCGGGCGTCGTGGTTGCGGCCGGCGGCGGAGGCGCCGGATCGCTGGCGACGGACGCCGGCGCCGGCGGCGTGTCGACCGACGGCAGCGCCGTCGCGCCGTCGGACGAGCTTCCGCTGCGCATCACGAAGAAGGCGGTCGTGAGGCCCCCGATGACCACGAAGGCGCCGATCCCGATCAGCGCGAGCGTCGGGCCGGAGCTCTTCGGGCGAGGCCGGGCGGGGATCGGCGCCGCGTACGGCCCGCCGCTGCCCGGCAGCGCCGGAGCGCCGCCGCCGTGAAACCCCGGCGCGCCGGCGGCCCCGCTCGGAGCCCCGAACGGCGAGCCGCCGTACGGGCTCGCGGGAGGCGGGAGCGGCTGCCCGTAGGCGCCCCCTGGTCCTGGAGGGCCGCCGTAATTCGCGGTTGCGCCGGGCCCGTACGGGCCGGGCGCGCCTGCCGGCGGCGCGCTGTACGCGCCTGCCGGGGATCCGTAAGGGGCTGGCGCGCCGGGCGGGGGCGCGCTGTTGCCCCCGCCCTCGACGATGGTCCGCGGCACGGCTCCGCCCGCGGCTCCTGGATCGTGCGGCGCGGTGCCGGGCGGCACGGGGAAGGCGCCCTGAGGCGAGTTGAGCCCTGCGAGCGGAGGCTCGCCGGGCACGGTCTTGCCAGGGCCGTACATGCCGCTCGGGGGCGCAGGCCATCCGGGCGGCGGACCGCTATTCTGATTGCTCATCGAGATCGCATCCTACCGCCTGCGCCGGGCGAGTCAGTTGTTCGGTACGATGATCACGCGCCGTGGCGGCTTGCTGGACGGCGTGGTGGGCGGCGTCGTCGGCGCCGGGGTCGTCGTGTTCGGGGTGGGCTGGGGGTTGTTGGCCGGCGGCTGCGCGCCGGGCGGCGCGGGGAACGGGAACGGGAACGTCGACGGGATGACGATCGGCGGCAGGTTGGGGAGGATCGCCGTCCCGCTGGGGCGCGTCGTCGGCGCCGGCTGCGTCCCCGTCGCGCTCGGCGTCGCCGGCGGCTTCGAGGTGGAGGTCGACGTCGGCCGGGGCTGGGGCTTGGCGACCACCGGCGGCGGCTCGACCGGGGGCGGCGTCACGGCGGGGGGCGCCGTCGTCGCGGGGGTGCTCGGCTCCGAGGGCGCCGTCGCGGTCGGCTGGAACGTCGGCATGGCCGGCGCCACGTCGGCCTGCTCCCTCCGACCGAGCTCGCTGGCGATGTACACGCCTCCCACGACGGCCCCGGTGATCCCCGTGGCGAGCAGCAGGATGGTGAACAGCGAGGTCCCGCGCCGCGCGGGCTGCTTCGCCCCGTGCGCCGACGCGGCGTGCGAGGTCCTGGGCAGCGGATCCATCGGCGCCGTCCCAGGGATGTACCCCTGCGCGCCGCCCCCGTAGGCGCCGCCGTAGCCGGGCGCCGGAGCTCCGTTGAACGCGCCGGCCGAGCTCCGGTCCATGAAGGGCGCGTTGCCGACCGCGGTCCCGCCTGGGCGAGGCGACACATCGAACGGCCCGGGCTCGTAGCTCGTCGCTGGCACGCCGGGCACCCCTTGCGGGGGCATGTAGGGCGCGGCGCTCACGGTCGCAGGCTGGCCGACCGGGGGGTAGCCGCCCTGAGCGAAGTACGGGCCCGAGGACGGCTCTGGCCTGGGCGTGAACCCTGGCGCTCCCGGCGTCGACGCCGACGGACCCCGGGCGTCCGAGGCGAAGCCGCCCAGGGGCGTCGAGGGTCCGAGCGCGCCCGGGGGGGCGCTCGCAGCGTGCGGTGCGCCGCCGTTCTCGGGCGGGATCGTCTTGGGGACGGAGCTCGTGCGACCGTCGCCCATCGGGTTGGCCGCGGGCGCAGCCGCGGAGGCCGCAAGCATCGCGGGCGCGGCGAGGGCTGCGGGCAGGGCGGGCCCGGACGACCGCGCCACGCTGACCTCGGACGGCGATGGGGTGAGCGCCGAGGGGGCGCGGGCGGCGCGGGCGAACGGCTCGAGGGCGCCGCGGAGCTCGGCGGTGGTCGCGAACCGATCGGCTGGCGAGGCCGCCATCGCGCGGTGGACGGCGGCGCAGAGGCCCGGCGCGAGCTCCGGCGCCAGGTCCGAGAGCCGCGAGATCTGGCCCGACAGGTAGGCGCCCGCGATCTGCTGGGGCTCGTCGCCGCCGACCGGCCGGCGGCCGGCCAGCATCTCGAAGATGATGACGCCCAGCGAGAAGATGTCCGCGCGCGCGTCGACGGAGTCCGCCGAGTAGGCCTGCTCGGGCGCCATGTACTCGGGGGTGCCCATGATCACGCCCGGCCGCGTGAGCCCGCGATCGAGCTCCCCCGTGACCTTCAGCTTGGCGATGCCGAAGTCGAGCAGCTTGATGAGCGGCTCTCCCTTGGTCGTCCTCGTGATGATGACGTTGTCCGGCTTGAGGTCCCGGTGGACCACGCCCGCGCGATGGGCGGCCTCGACGCCCTCGAGCATCTGCATCGCGTACTCGAGGGCGTCGGCGTAGGCGAGCCGGATGCCGGCCCGGTAGAGCTCCTCGTACAGCGTCTGGAGCGTCTTCCCCTCCAGGTACTCCATCACGATGAACGCCAGGCCGCCGGCGGTCTGGTCGACGTCGACCACGCGGACCACGTGCGCGCTCTGGATTTGCGCGGAGACGCGCGCCTCTTGCAGGAAGCGCTGCACCAGGCCGGAGCGGCGGGACAGCTCGGGGTGGAGAAACTTGAGGGCGACCGTCGTCCCCAGCACCTCGTGGCGGGCTTCGTAGACGCTCCCCATGCCGCCGTCGCCGATGAGGCGCACGAGTCGGTACTTGTTGTGGATGACCTGGCCTGCCTGCGGACGCATCGATCTCCGTTGAGGGCGCTGGAGTTGCTCGGAGAGTCTCACAGGCTGGTAGACGAACGTCAGCCCCATTTGTGCGACACAGCGTCGCGAAGGTCGCGAACCGCACCGCTTTTCGGCGCCGCGGGCCCGATCCGCGCCGCAGGGCTCCCGTCCCGGGCAGCCGCGCCGCCGAGCTCGTACGCCCTGGCACGACTCTTGATGACGCGTTGCGTCGCCCACCTCGGGGGGGTGCGACGTCGCTGATGCGCGCGTGCGGGAACGAGTATACCTGGGGGCGCCGCCGGGGGTTGCGGCGCTCGAGGAGATGCCTGTGCTGGCTGCGCCGTTGCTGGATGCCCTGATCGATCGCGCTCTGGAAGAAGATCTCGCGGGAGGCGATCTCACCACCGAGGCCTGTGTCGAGGCTTCCGCGCGCGCGACCGCGAAGGCGGTGGCGCGCAAGCCGCTCGTCGTTTGCGGTGGGGACGTGTTTCTCCGCGTCTTTCAGCGCCTGGATCCGCAGGTCGAGGGCGAGGTGCTGATCGCGGACGGCACCGCGGTCGATACCGGCGCCGTGCTCTGGACGGTGCGCGGCCTCGCGCGCACCCTCCTCAGCGCGGAGCGCACCGCGCTCAACTTCGCGCAGCGGATGAGCGGCGTCGCCTCCGAGGCGCGCCGCTACGCCGCGGCGATCCCGCAGGGGTCCGGCGTGCGCATCACCGACACCCGCAAGACGACGCCCGGCCTGCGCGCGCTGGAGCGCTACGCGGTGCGCGTCGGAGGCGCGCACAACCACCGCGACAGCCTCGGGAGCGCGGTGCTCATCAAGGACAACCACATCGTCGCGGCGGGCGGCATCGCCACCGCCATCGGCCGAGCCCGGGCGCGCGCCCCGCACACGACGAAGATCGAGGTCGAGGTCGCCTCGCTCCGCGAGCTCGACGAGGCGCTCTCTGCCGGCGCGGACATCATCATGCTCGACAACTTCACGCTGACCGACGTCAAGACGGCGTCCGCGCGCGTCCGGTCGGCGCAGCACGGCCGGCCTCTCCTCGAGGTCTCCGGCGGGATCACGCTGGAGCGCATCCCCGAGCTCGCCGCGGCGGGCATCGACATCATCAGCGTCGGCGCGCTGACGCACTCGGCCCGCTCGGCCGACATCGCGCTGGATCTCTCGCTGTGAGGCGGCTCGACGCCGGGGCCATCGAGCGCGAGCTCGCGCGCCTCGGCGCGCCGATCGGGAGGCCGCTCGCCGTTGCGTGGGAGACGGCGTCGACGAACGACGACGCCCGGAACGCGGCGGCCGCCGGGGCGCCGCACGGGGCGGCGTTCCTCGCCGACGCGCAGACCCAGGGGCGCGGGCGCGGCGGGCGCGCCTGGCACTCTCCGCCCGGGGAGAACTTGTACCTGTCGGTCGTGCTGCGCCCCGGCCTCCCGGCGAGTAGCGTGGCCCCCATTGCCCTCGTCATGGGCCTCGCCGTGGCGTCGGTCGTCGATCGACAGCTCGCACGGCTCGCGCCCGGTCCGCGCCGCGGCGACGGCGCCGCCGCCGAGGTGCGGCTCAAGTGGCCGAACGACGTGCTCGCCGGGGGCCGCAAGCTGGCGGGGATCCTGGTCGAGGCCCAGCTGCGCGGCGAATCGGTGAGCAGCGTGATCGTCGGCGTCGGGCTGAACGTCCACGCGTCGAGCTTCCCGCCGGAGCTCTCGGGCCGGGCCACGTCGCTCGCGATGCTCGGGATCGACGACGTTCCGCGCGAGCTCGTCGCGGCGGAGCTGCTCCAGGCGATCGGCGACGCCGCGTCGAGGTTCGAGGCGGGAAGGCTCGCGCCCTTCGCGGAGGATCTCGCCCGGATGGACTGGCTGCGCGGCCGTCGCGTCGAGGTCGCCGGCGTGGCCGGCGTCGCGGCGGGGATCGACCCGGAGGGGCACCTGCTGATCCGCGGAGGGGACGGCGTCCTCCGCGCGGTGGCGGCGGGCGAGGTCAGCGTCATCACCGGCTGAGCGCCTCGCGCCGCTTGCGTTGCGCGGTCGGCGCGGCCAAAGCTTGCGGCCTCATCGCGGGTCGCCGGCGGCGCGGAGCCGCCGAGGCCGGCCCGAGCTCCTCGGAGGCGTCGCTTCCTTGAAAGAAGACACCCTCGTCGTCCACGAAATCTACGCCAGCGTGCAGGGCGAATCGACGTTTGCCGGGCTGCCGTGCACCTTCGTCCGGCTCACCGGGTGCAACCTGCGCTGCGCCTGGTGCGACACCTCGCAGGCCTTCTACGGCGGCAAGCGCCTCCGCCGCAGCGACGTCCTCGAGCGCGCGCTCGCCCTCGGCACGCCGCTCGTCGAGCTCACGGGCGGGGAGCCCCTCCTTCAGCCCGGGTCGCTCCCGCTCCTCAAGGAGCTCTGCGACGCGGGCCGCACGGTCCTCGTCGAGACCAGCGGCGAGGCCGACGTGTCGCGCGTCGACCCACGCGTGCACAAGATCATGGATCTGAAGGCGCCCGGCTCCGGGGAATCCCACCGGAACCGCTGGTCGAACCTCGACCATCTCACGCCGCGCGACGAGATCAAGTTCGTGCTCGCCGATCGGGCGGACTACGAATGGATGCGGGGCACCATCCGCGAGCGCCGCCTCGACGCGCGCGGCGTGACGCTGCTCGCCTCGTGCGTCTGGGGCAAGCTCGCGCCGAGAGATCTCGTCCAGTGGGTGCTCGACGACGGCCTTCGCGTCCGCGTGCAGGTGCAGCTCCACAAGGTGATCTGGGGCGCCGACGCGCAGGGGGTCTGACCCGCGGGGCCGCCCCCTCCACGCTCGGCTCGTAATGGGAAGGGGCGGCGGCGTCCTCTCGCGGCGTCAGCGCTCGCCGCGCTGGAACTGCTCGAAGTCGTCGACGTCGCGGGGCGAGCCGAGGACGAGCGGCACGCGCTCGTGGAGCGACTTCGGCACCAGATCGAGGATGCGATCGGAGCCCGTGCTCGCCTTGCCGCCGGCGGCCTCGAAGATGAAGGCGAACGGGTTCGCTTCGTAGAGCAGCCGCAGCTTGCCCTGGCCGCTTCGATCGGCGGGGTACGCGAAGATGCCGCCCTTGAGCAGCGTCCGGTGCGCGTCCGCCACCAGCGATCCCACGTACCGGGCGCCGTAGGGCCTCCCCTCGTGCTTGTTTTCCTCCTTGATCCACGTGTTCCAGCGGCGCACGTCCTCGGGCCACCGCGCGCTGTGGCCCTCGTTGATCGAGTAGGTCGAGCCGCGCTCCGGAATCCGGATGTTCTCGTGGGAAAGGAAGAACTCGCCGACGGTCGGATCGTAGGTGAACCCGTGCACGCCGCCGAGGCCGGTGGTGATGACGAGCAGCGTCGACGACCCGTAGAGCACGTAGCCGGCCGCGACCAGATCGCGGCCGGGGCGCAGGAAATCCGAGGGGTCGGCGCCCATCTTGGCGTCGCTCTTGCGGAGCACGCCGAAGATCGTGCCGATCGAGATGTTCACGTCGATGTTCGACGATCCGTCGAGCGGGTCCACGACGACGATGTACTTGGCGCGCGGATCCGTGGAGAGGAGCCTCATTTCGCCGAGCTCCTCGCTCACCACGGCGGCGCAGTGCCCGCGCCGTCCGAGCACGCTGAGCAGCGTCTCGTTGGCGACCTCGTCGAGCTTCTGCACGATCTCGCCCTGCACGTTCGTCTGGCCGGTGTACCCGAGGACGTTGGCGAGGCCGGCGCGCCGGACCTTCGATGTCACGAGCTTCGCCGCCAGGCCGAACTGGTTCAGCAGCGAGGTGAACGCCCCCGTCGCCGCGGGGAACCCGAGCATTCCCTCGAGGATGTACGTCTCGAGCGTGATCCCGATGCGCGACTGCGCCTCGGGCGGCTTCCAGCTCAGATTCCGTTGGTCCGATGAGAGCGACATGATCCCTCCGCGTGATGGCAAGGACGTCGCCGCCCCGCCACGTGCTCGCGCTCGCGGCCTCTGCTGCTGATTGCTCCCGCAGAGCCGACCGGCGCGGCGACGAGAATTGCGTATCCGACGGCTCCGTACAACATCCTCCAAGCGCTGCTCGACCGGGGTGTTCGGCTCGATACGTTCGTCTCGGGTCCTCGGACAATGCCAGGGCTTCCTCGCTCGCTGGCGTCGACCCGGGCCGCGGGGCAGGACGGCTCGTGCTCACGCCCAGGTGGGCTGCGCGTTCTGGCGGCAACCCCCTCCACGGAGTGATTCATGGCGCTCACCTCCCGCGTAGAGCAGATCCTCTCTTGGTACGCCTCGGAGAACCCCGGCACGCTGACGAACCTCGTCCGGCTGCTCAACTACGGCGCACTCGCGGGCACCGGCAAGATGGTGATCCTGCCCGTGGACCAAGGGTTCGAGCATGGCCCCGTGCGATCGTTCGCTCCGAACCCCGAGGCCTACGATCCCGACTACCACTTTCAGCTCGCGATCGACGCTGGGTGCAACGCGTATGCGGCGCCGCTCGGGTCGCTGCAGGCGGGCGCGGCCAGGTTCGCGGGGCAGGTGCCGCTGATCTTGAAGCTCAACAACAGCGACACGCTGGCGAAAGTGGAGCAACCCCTGTCGGCGGTGACCGGATCGGTCGACGACGCGCTCCGCCTCGGCTGCGTCGGCGTCGGCTACACCATCTACCCCGGGTCCAGCGCGAGAAACCGGATGTACGAGGACCTCCGCGAGATCGCCTTCGAGGCCAGGCGCAAGGGCCTGGTCGTCATCGTCTGGAGCTACCCGCGCGGCGCCGGGCTGTCGAAGCAGGGCGAGACGGCCGTCGACGTCTGCGCCTACGCGGCGACCATCGCGGCTCAGCTCGGCGCGCACATCATCAAGGTCAAGCCGCCGACGGCTCATGTCGAGCAGGAGGAGGCGAGAAAGATGTACGAAAAATTCGGCATCCCCCTCCAGACGCTCGCCGAGCGGGTCCGCCACGTCGTGCAGGCGACCTTCAACGGCAAGCGCGTGGTGATCTTCTCAGGCGGCGAGTCCAAGGCGACGGACGCCGTGCTGGAGGAGGTGCGCGAGATGGTCGCGGGCGGCTCCTTCGGCTCGATCATGGGGCGCAACGCGTTCCAGCGCCCGCGCGCCGAGGCGCTGAAGCTCCTGGCCGACGTCATCCACATCTACAGGTCGGGGCGCTGACGCCCCTCGATCCGGCGCTCGGGGCGCGACGCCCGGACCGCCGTCCCCGTAAGCGTCGCCGCACGAGGCATCCCGCCGGAGGCGCCGCGGGGCCCGCCACAGAGGCGCCACGCCGCCCGTCGTTGCCGGCCGCCGAGCGGCGCCGCGCCTCCGCCGCGCCTGGGAGCGCCTCCGCCGCGCCCGGGAGCGCGCTTCCGGCGCCCGGGAGGCGTGCTCCCCCGCGCCTCGGGCCGACCGCCTGCGGCATCGTCCACGTCGACGGGGTTAGCCCTTCGTGATTAGATGCCGCGCTGGATACACCCCCCCGTCCGGGCTCAGGAGACCGCATGCCGATCAAAGTGAACCTCGCCTCGTCAGACCCGCTGAGCCTCGCCGTCGACGTCCTCGTCATCGGCGTGCCTGAAGGCGCTTCGACGGGTGAGGGCGTGCTCGCGAGGCTCGTGGAGGCGCTTGGCGAGTCCGTGGCCCACCAGGTCAAGCGTGACGACTTCACGGGGAAGAAGGATCAGAGCGTCGATTTCACGACGCGCGGCGCGCTGAAGCCTGGCCGCGTGCTGCTGCTCGGGCTCGGGTCCGGCAAGCTCACCGACGTCGATGTCCGGCTGGTCGCGGCGAAGGGGGCGCGCTTCGCCAACGGCGTGCGCGCCGAGAGCGTCGCGGTCGTGGTGCCGCCCGGCGTCGAGCGCGCGGAGCGGTCCGCCGCCGAGGGCCTCGTGCTCGGGTCCTACCGGTTCACCCGCTACTTCACGGGCGATCGCGTGCCCAAGTTCGGGCTCGCGCGCGGCACCGTGGTCGTCGAGGGCAAGGCGGGCAAGGCGGCGCGTGACGCCGTCGCGCTCGGCCAGCAGGTCGGCGAGGCGATCTGCATCGCGCGCGACCTCGTCAACGAGCCGCCGAACGAGATGCATCCGGAGGCGCTCGCGCGCGTCGCCGCAGAGGTCGGCAAGCAGCACGGCCTCAAGGTGACGGTGTTCGACAAGGCCGCGCTGAACAAGCGGGGGATGAAGCTCATCATGGCGGTGGGGCAGGGGAGCGCGCGCGAGCCTCGGCTGGTCCACATGAGCTACGCGCCTCCCGGCAAGCCGAAGGGGAAGCTGGTCTTCGTGGGCAAGGGGCTGACGTTCGACAGCGGCGGCCTCTGCATCAAGCCCGCTCCGGGCATGGAAGAGATGAAGGGCGACATGGGCGGCGCCGCGAACGTGATCGCGCTGATGGCCGCCGTCGCGGCCGCCAAGCCGAGCGTCGAGGTCCACGGCATCATCGGCGCGGCCGAGAACATGCCCGACGGCGCGGCCTACCGGCCGGGCGACATCTTCGGTTCCCTCGACGGCAAGACGGTGGAGATCATCAACACCGACGCCGAGGGGCGCCTCGTCCTCGCCGACTGCCTCGCCTATGCGCGCGCGCTCAAGCCGGACCTCATCGTCGACAACGCGACCCTCACGGGCGCCTGCGTCGTGGCCCTCGGGCCCACGGTGTCGGGCTTCTTCTCGAACCGCGAGGAGCTCGCGGATCGCCTGCGGGGCGCCGCGAAGGCGGCGGGCGAGTCGATGTGGCAGCTCCCGCTGGTCGACGAGCTCCGCGACGGCCTGAAGAGCGACTGGGCCGACATCAAGCACACGGCCGACCGCTGGGGCGGGGCGATCACCGCGGCCCTGTTCCTGCGCGAGTTCGTGGGGGACGTCCCGTGGGCCCACGTGGACATCGCCGGCCCGTCCATGGCGAGCAAGCCCTACGGCATCTTCTCCAAGGGCGGGACGGGTCACGGCGTGCTTACCTTCCTCCGCCTCGTCGAAGGCTTCACCGGCTGAACCGTGCAACTCCGCCGTAAGCTCGCGCGCGCCATGGGCCGCGCCATCACCGACTTCGACATGATCGCCGACGGCGATCGGATCCTCTGCGCCGTCTCGGGGGGCAAGGACAGCTACGCGCTGCACGCGCTCCTCATCGACCTCGCGCGCCGCGCGCCGGTCCGGTTCAGCGTGATCGCGGTCAACATCGACCAGGGACACCCTGGCTATCCCGGGCACCTCCTGTCCGACTACATGGCCGCGGGTGGCCACGAGTTCCGGATGATCTCCGAGGACACCTACTCGATCGTCACCGAGAAGATCCCCGAGAACAAGACGTACTGCTCGCTCTGCTCCCGCCTGCGGCGAGGCATCCTCTACCGCGTCGCGCGCGAGCTCGGGTGCTCGAAGATCGCCCTCGGCCACCACCGCGACGACGCCGTGACGACGCTGCTCTTGAACCTGATCTTCGCCGGCCAGCTGAAGTCCATGCCGCCGAAGCTCATCTCCGACGACGGCGACAACGTCGTGATCCGCCCGCTGATTTACTGCGCCGAGGCCGAGCTCGCCGCGTTCGCCGCGGAGGAGCGCTTCCCCATCATCCCCTGCGATCTGTGCGGGTCGCAGGAGAACCTCCAGCGCAAGGCGGTGAGCCGGCTGCTCGCGGAGCTCGACGAGCGCCACCCCGGGGCCCGGCAGAACATGCTCGCCGCCCTCGGCAACGTGCGCCCGAGCCATCTCTTCGACACGGGCCTCTGGAAGCGCCTCGGGCTCGAGGTCGCCCGGGAAGAGGGGAGCGCGAGCAGCCAGGCAGGCGCCGACGCGCCGGCGCCGGAGGTGCTGCCCGTGGGCCACTTGCTCAGAAACCTGGCCTAGCGGCTCGCGCATGAGCACGGAGGCTCCCGGCGCGATCTCGATCGGCGTTCCGCGCGAGGCGGAGGCGAGCGCGTCTGCGCCCGACGAGCGCGGCGGAACGGCGGCGCGCAGGGGCGACGGACCGTCCGCCGCGGATGGCCCCGAGGCGCCGCAGCCCGGAGCGGCGCGCCCGGGCCTCGGGGAGGGGCGCGCCCCGCAGGCGCTGCTGGCGGCGGTCGTCGCCTGGATGATCACGGTCGCTCCTGCCGGGTTCGGCCGCGGGGCACCCGTGTCCGCCAGCGTCGCCGCCACGCTCGCCTTCCTGTGCGGCATCGCCGCGCCGCTGCTCGCCGCCTCCCACCGCCGGGCGGCGCGGCACCTCGGCATCTCTGCCTTCCTGGCGCTGGTCACGCTGACGTGGCTGCTCGCCTCACCCTCCCTTCAGCCGTCCCGCCTCGACCCGGTCCGGGCGGCCATCGGCGGGATCGCCTGGGGCCTCTTCGCGCTTTCCTGGCGCGACCGCTGGGAGGTGCGGCGCCAGCCGGAGCCGGACCCGGACGTCCCCCTCCTGCAGCCTCGGGCCCACCTGCCGCCGCTCGCCGCCGTGATCGTCGCGTTCGGCGCGCTGGTGAGCCTCGCCATCCTCGTGCTCGCGTGGCGGGTCCGGGACCCGGACCGCGCCCTCCTGGCCCAGGCCGTCGCCGTGGCCTGTGCCGTCGCCCTGATCACCGCGGCCTCCGGCGTCGCGGTCGCCCGCGGCCGCCGATACACGGCCGGCGCGCGGCGGCTCACCCACCGCGCCGTCCGGCAGCTGCTGGTCTTGATCGTCTTCGCCGTCCTGGGGGCGGTCGTGATGATGCTGCGCTGAGCAGCGGCCCGGCCGCCGCTCGCCGAGGGTGGCTGCCCTGCAGCGTCCCCGCATCTCCGCCGGTTCCACGTCAAATCGCGTTACACTCACGCGCGTGTCCCGTGCAGTCGATGTCTTCGCGATTCTGCTCCTCGTCGCCGCCGCGTTCTCCTTCGCCTTCGGGGTCCACGCGCTCGGCGATCGCCAGGATTTCAAGGCCATCTACCTCCTGGTGATCGGCGGGCTCTCGCTCAAGGCGTCCACGGAGATCCTTCGCCCCCGTGGGGGTAGCGCGTGAGCCCTGGGCGCCGAGGGATCGCGGCCGTCGCGTGCCTGTGCGCGTGCGCGGCCTGGGCTGCCTCGTCGACGTCCGCGCGGGGGGCGGCGCCGCTTCCGGCCGACGCGGCGGCGCGCGTGGGCGCGCTCGACATCTCCGTCGAGTCGGTGGCTCGCATCGCGGCAGCGCAGCACATCTCGCCGGCGCACGCACGGGACGCGGCGATCCGCGACGCGCTCCTCGCCGCCGCTGCGCGAGACCGCGGCCTCGAGCGCGACGCCGACGTGCAGCGCGACATCAACGCGGTGCTCGCCCGTCGCCTGCTCCACCGGCTGAAGGACGAGGCGGAGAACGCCGGCCCCGTGACGGACGACGAGCTGCGCGCGGCCACCGAACGGCACTGGCTCGACCTCGATCGACCCGAGGGATACCGCACCGTGCATGCCGTCGTGAGGCTCTCGGCGGACGCCGGCGAGGCCACCCGTGACAAGGCGCGGGCGCTCGCCGACGCGATCCGGGCGGCGGTGCTGTCCTCGCGCGAGGTCGCCCGGAGCTCCGAGCCGCCGCCGGCCGCGGGGCCGCGGCAACCTCCCAGCGATCCGGCCGCCGACGCGTTCATCCGCGCCGCGAAAGGCGTGCCCGCGGATGGCCTCGAGGTCGTCGCGGAGGCGCTCCCGCCGGTGACGGCCGCGGGCCGCGTGCTCAGCCCAGCGCCGCAGCATTTCGACGTCGAGTTCTCGCGCGCGGCGGCGGCGCTGAACGCGCGCGGAGACCTCAGCGCGCCGGTCGCTTCGTCGTTCGGCGTGCACGTCATCATGCTCCTCGAGCGCATCCCGGCGCAGGTGGTACCTGTCGAGGA